>NZ_JBBOXM010000001.1:0-4790689 GCF_038007625.1 Cytobacillus sp. FSL K6-0129
TCATACTAAAAGTCTTGATACATCAAGGCTTTTTTTTATGTCTAAATTTCGATGAGTCATACGAAGTATCAGTTTGTCGTTAAAATAGAGGATTTAAAATTGTTCTTCAGTATTAAAATAAAACACAACGAGTTTCAATAGGGACAAAGAATGAGCAATGAGAAAAGGCGCTATAGACTCTTAAAGGAGAAAGTAAAATGAGGTAAATCAGCCACGTTAAATAGCGAGTGTAAACAAGTCTTACTGCGAAGAAAATGCGAAAAGTGAGTGGGGTGTAAATTAGTAAAAAAAGCACCTCATTTCGAGGCGCCTATAAATTATGATTCTGTTCCTTTACTCATGTGCAAAGGAGGCGGGATTAACCAACCTTTTTCCTTATTTAACTTTAACATTTTGGCACCAAACTGAGCTTTATTCATATGGAACTGACCATACATCATTGCGACATCTTCTCTGATTGATTGACCAATTGCTTGACTACATGCAACTAATCCAGCTGCAGTATCAGCAGAGATTGCAGCACTGATCTCTGGGTCAGTGGATCTTGCACCAACAGGAATATCATTTAAATCTGCATTAGGGCGGGCAGGTGGTGCAGGTGGTAACCCGATTCCATTACTTTTTAAAAGCTCTTCTAATTGTTGGTTCTCAGCACGTAACCCTTTAATAGCTTCTTCTATTAGCTTTTTTAAGTCATCATCGCCAGCATGGTTCATAAGTGTCTCATAACCAGATATCGTTCCATTGTTTGTAAAAAGGTTAGTGAATAGTCCATAAACTTCACCATAATGTAGTGGTTCATCTTTTGGATTTCCGCTTAAAATTCCCATAATTACACTCCCTATCTTATTAAGTTTCATGATTTTCTCCTTATGTAAGGATTGGCCACGATAGATAGTTTGTGTATGCAATATATAAATTATTCATGAGTGAAAATAGTTAATAAAGGCCCGTTTTAAAACGAGGCGTTTCTTTAAGCTCTGCTTAATTGGATATAAGAATATAAGTAACAAAGCTCACGATATAAATGATAAAAAATAGAAAAGCGGTTTTGGCGGTTTTAGATTGGAGATATCCTTTTAAATTATTTTTAAAAATACCTGAAATGAAAACTATAAGCGAAATGACGAAAGCTACAATAGCAATTATAAAGGTGAGCTGTTCCATAAAAAATATTCCCCTTTCAAAATAGGTTTCATCAAAAGCTTAAATTGTGGAGGAATTCCACACAATCGAAATACATTACAAAATATGTATTAGTGTGATAATTTCGTCATATTAAGAAAAAGTGGGTAAATAAATTATGATATTACAAAAAGGTAAATTTGAAGTTAAAGATTCCCTATTTTGCCTAACTCACCTTCTTTGCAGAATTCCTCGGTTCAGGATTTTAAGTGTGGTGAAATTCAGATTAAGTAGTAGGTGCCATGTTGTGTTGAGAAAAGTTATTCTGATTTTTTGGAAGATGGAGGTACGAACTAAGCCAAAAACATAAAGACGAATTATGAATGTAGGTAGGTCTATTGGAGAAACTTAAAAACATAATAAAGGAAGCCTCGCTAAACAAGGCTTCTTGGTATTTAGAGTAGGGTAGAAAGAGTTTGTATTCACAGTTTGTTTAAGGATACTACTTTTTGTAGTACCAGTAGGATAGAAGTTAACGCCATAAATACAGCCCGAACATATATGTCCGGACTTTTTTATTTATTGATCTCGATTTTCTTTATCTTCTTCTTTTATATCAGATAAATCATTTTCCTCAGCGAATTCTGTAGAGTAACTCACTTGTCTTCCATCAATAACGCGATTATCGACGTCTCTGTCTTCTTCTTCTGTCATTGGTGCAAAGAGAAGAGATAGGCAAATGAGGCCGCTAATTCCGACTAATGTATAGACAATGCGAGAAAGAATGGCATCTTGGCCTCCGAAAATCGTTGCAACTAAATCAAATTGGAATAATCCAATAAGTCCCCAGTTAATCGCGCCAATAATAACAAGCGCTAAAGCGATGCGTTGTAATGTTTTCATTGTATGATCTCCTTATTTTAATTTTTATTACATCTATATTTTTTGATAACAGGATTTTTTTATACACGAAGACATTTGTGTCTATTTGATATTTTTTCCTAATTATGGTATTATTAGAATAATCAAAAAAATAATGATAGCAATTGTTCTTTTTTTAGGATTTCCTAATAAAGAGGTGATAAAAGAATGTGGTGGTTTCTTATCTTGATTCTTTCCCTTCTAGGATTTGGACTTGTGATTGACTGGGTAGCGAAGAAGAAAGGTTTAACAAAATTTGATCCTGAAGAGAATGAAAAAAATGTCCCAGATTCACAACGTATTTATACGGAGAATTATTTACAACAAATACGAAATCAAGACGATCAAGGTTTCCATTAAAATAATTAGAGGGTGTCCCACAAGGGCAGCCTCTTTTTTCATTAGTATTAGTAAAAATATTTACAAATCCTTGGGGTGTGTCAGGAAGATAAATAGCATAGTTGAACTTAATTATAAGTATTGGGAGAGACAAAACAAATACAGAAGTGCATTTTACTTAGAATCACTGTATTTATTAAAGGAATAAAGACAACTTTGGCAAATAGTTCGAGGTTAATATCGACAGTAGAGAGCACTCGATTATAAAAAGAAGTTAAAGGAATAATCATGAATAGCTTTTTGGTGAGTCTTCTAGCTTTATGAGGACTCACCTATTGTACTTTTAATTTGATTGCTCATCCATAACCGTACTTAACTTTCCTTTGACCTCAGAAATTAAGCTGATTTGAATAATATTAAAAATAATAGATACCGCCAGACTGCCAATAAAGAAACCGAGTAAGGTTTTTAACTTTGCATTGATTATTTTCATCATCTTATTTGCCACTCCTTCCGTTATTATTAGGTATTTTTAGCTTTTATTTGTAAATTATGTATGTCGATAAAGCGATGAACGGTGAATAAAAAACTATCTCTTGAAACATATTGAGAAAGAGGTTAATTGTGAAGGAGGTAAAGTTATGAGTAAGGAGGAATATCTAACAGCATTACATATAGATAGTAAACAATTTCAACAATTGCTATCTGATTATTGGAAGTCATATTCTGACTATACACATTGGCAATTTTGGATGGTACTCTTTCTCTTTATTGCTCCTTTAGTGTTCGTCTATTTTTTTATTGATCGAAAGCGGATATTTGAGGTGTTTTTCTACGGATATACAGTGAATATGTTATGGACCTTTATCGATACAATGTTATTGCGGAAAGGTTTGTTTATTCATAATTATTTTCTCATTCCTTCATTACCTAGTGCAACAAATATGACGACCTCTTTACTTCCGGTTGTTTTTTTATTTGTTTATCAATATTGTACAAATAGACAAAGAAACTTTTATTTATATACAATTATTGTGAGTGCTATTATTGCATTTGGTTTTGCAACGATTGAAGAGAAGGTAGGCTTCGTAAGCTTTTATGGAAGTATGAATCAGTTCTATATATTTTTGATTGACCTAGGGATATGTTTTACTTCATATTGGTTCACTATATTTTTTCTAAGGTTAAAAGAAAATGCGTTTGCCAATAATTGAAAAAGAGATGTTCTAATGCAGTTGGAGTGCTAATTATGGCTCCCCTCTAGGTAATTGACAATAGAAAGGTCTTTATCGTCATGGCTTTTACGATAAAGATCTTTTTCGCTTTGATATACCTCTCACTTAATATCGTTTAACAAGGAAATATAAAAAAAGCTGAACAAATAAGGAGTGTGCATGAGAAGTGGAATGCAGTAAAGAAGCCGAACGAGAAGTATATAATTATTAATTTTTTCATTTATCATTTGCGTGGTAATGGTGAGTACATACAAACAAATTAAAAATAGCGAGGGAGTGAACGTTAAATCGATTCACTTCCTCGCTTTAAGATCCGTGGGAGACCTTTTCTTTGCCTCCCTAGGGCATTGCTTTTTACTTAATGGTTATTTTTGATTACGGAGCTGTTGTTCACCTAAAGCAACCAGTCGTTTAGTCATTTCCCCTCCGACTGATCCGTTAGCACGTGCAGTGGTTTCTGCGCCAAGTTGTACACCAAATTCTTGAGCGATTTCTTCTTTCATTTGATTTAATACTTGACCTGATTCGGGAACGACTAATTTATTTCTGCTCATTGAACAAATCACTCCTTCGTCATTTTGAGCAAGTGAAACATTGCTCTTTTATAAGGTTTCCTAATGTAAGGGCTATCATTCATATGGGTAAAAACTAACAGGTAAAAAGATGAGTAAATTTTCTAAAAAATATAAAATTGAGCATTGACTTATGAGAATTTTGCGATAAAATAAGAATAACTTAATAGATGTCATATAATCTAACATCTATTAGTTAAGTTATATGACGCGGGAAATGGGGGAGAAAAGATATGGATGAAATATTTTATCTGAACAGTGTGTGGACAATGATTGCTGCAATTTTAGTTATTTTTATGATTGGTGGATTTATATTACTTGAAGCAGGATCTACACGAATGAAAAATGCAGGTCATATTACCGGGAAAACTATTTTTACAGTGGGATTAACTTTCCTTGTTTTCTGGGCTGTAGGTTATGGATTTATATTTGGAGGAAACGCGAATTTCTTTGTTGGCATGACGGACTTCTTCTATTCAGGAGCTGAAAGTGGAGATTCAGGTTTATCTGATACGGTTTTCTTTGTATTCCAAAGTGCCTTTGCTGCTATTGCTGTTTGTATCGCCTTAGGTGGTTTTGCTGAAAGAGCAAAGTTCCCAGTCTATGTTGTTTTTACTATTTTATTCTCTGCTGTTATTTATCCGGTTGTTGCACATTGGATATGGGGTGGAGGCTGGTTAGCGGGACATGAGAAGCAAGATTTCGCAGGCTCAACAGTTGTCCATTTAACAGGTGCAATGGCTGCCTTAGCTGCAACTATTTTATTAAAGCCTCGTATCGGGAAGTTCAATAAAGATGGTTCTAGTAACAATATTGCAGGACATAACCAAGTCTATACTTCATTAGCTGTGCTTATTCTTTGGGTAGGATGGTTTGGATTTAATGCAGGTAGTACAACATCAGTTGATGGTGCATTTTTCGGATTTGTTGCACTAAACACAAATTTAGCTGCAGCGATGGGTGCGGTTGCAGCATTAGCTATCTCTTGGATCGTTCTTGGTAAATCTGATATTGTTACAACATTAAATGGTGCACTTGCAGGTTTAGTTGCCATTACGGCATCGTGTGCTTTCGTTGAACCTTGGGCTGCTGTTGTTATAGGTTTAGTTGCCGGACTTTTAGTATTCTTTAGTGTAAAGTTCTTTGATAAAATGAAAATTGATGATCCAATCTTCGCATTATCTGTTCATGGTGCAGCTGGAGTATGGGGTACTTTATCTACAGGATTCTTTGCAACACCAGAATTAGCAGAGCAGGTAACTGGTCAAGCAGGATTATTCTATGGTGGCGGATTTGGCCAATTAGGCGTTCAAGCGTTAGGAGTTGTAACATCAGGACTTTTTGCCTTTGTTGCTTCATTTGTCATTCTCTTCGTAATGAAGAAAATGATGAATGGTCTCCGTGTTAGTGAAGAAGAAGAAGTGATGGGCTTAGACATGAGTGAACATGGTAGCTATGGTTATCCAGAAGAGTTTATGTCAAGTGAGAAACAAACGAAATTAACATCATAAGGTGAAGCCTCCTATAGTGGGAGGCTTTTACCCTCTGTAAGGAAGTGTTGTTTTTGCCGACGGATGATTTTGAGACATATGAAGCGATTAGAGATTGGCGGGATTATGAATTAACTAAGAAAAAGTTTAATCAAGTGCAATTAAACAATTTTCATGATGAAGTAATGAGAGCTACGTTTCATTATGCTGTAAAAAGATTAGGGGAAAAACCACCGAGCGAGTTTGCTTGGTTTATAACAGGTAGCGGTGGAAGAGAAGAACAAGGTTATATAAGTGATCAAGATCATGGGATCATCTATGAAGAAAAAGACGCCACCTTGCAAAGATATTTTCATCAGTTAGGCAAAGAATTAGCCGAGGGGCTCAATATTGTTGGTTACCCATACTGTGACGGTAATATTATGAGTAGTAATCCCCTTTGGTGTAAGTCACAACCTGAGTGGTTTGAGCAACTACAGTCATGGCTAGATGAAAAATCTTGGGCAACAATGAGGCATCTGCAAATATTCTTTGATGCAAGAGTGTTAGTGGGAGAAAGCGAATATATTAATCATTTAAAGAGAAGTGTGCATGAGGCAATTCAAAAAAATCCTTATAACTTAAAGAGATTATTGGATAATATACAGCATATAAAAACCTCTATTGGGCCGTTGGGGCAAATATTAACGGAAAATCATGGATCACATAAAGGGGAAATCAATATAAAGTACGCAGCATTCTTACCTTTCGTTAATGGCATTCGATTACTTTCTATAAAGGAGGGAATAGTTGAAAGCTCGACATTGTCACGGTTAGAAAGATTAATGTGTAAAAAGCCATATAAACACGCATTATTACCGTATCATCATGATTTCCAACAGTTACTAAAATTACGCCATTCACTACTTACCCCTATGTCAACCTATGAAGATGGCCATTATTTAAATGTGAGAAACATGAATAGGGAAGAAAAAAGTAAGATAAAGGTGATTTTGAAAAATGGCAGAAGACTTCATCAATATGTAGAAGATGTAATTGAGCAGGAAGTGAAATAATGGCTTTTGAACCCTTTTTTCAATTTGTCCGAAAGTTAAATCAAACTAGGTTCGGTGGGCTCCAGACGCAAGACTCTAAATCAATGGCTTTCATGAGACAGCTTCAAAAAGATTTAAATCAAGATCGATTGATACAAACGTCATTAAATCAAATGAGTGCTGTAGTTGTCGATATAGAAACAACGGGGTTTAGTCCAGATAATGGTGATCAGATACTATCAATTGGAGCTGTCAAAATCCTAAATGGAAGAATTGATCATGACAATTACTTTTACTCTTTAATACAATATGAAAAAGATTTAGCTTCATCAATAAAGCATTTAACGGGATTGAAGGAAGAGGAGTTAAAAAATGCGCCACCTTTAGCAGATGTGTTAATGGAATTTTTGAAATATACGGAGAGCTTACCTTTCATTGCTCATCATTCAAACCATGAAAAGCGCTTCTTTCAGCATGCGTTTTGGCAGCTTTATCGAACATCATTTAAACATCGCGTATTTGATACCTCCTTTTTATATCGTATCATTGATACAGTGGAACACTCTGTTAGGCTAGAGACATTATGTGAAAAAAATCAGATTGAAGTCAAACATCGCCATCATGCTTTAGGTGATGCCATGTTAACAGCTAAACTTTGGGTATGTTATGTTGAAAAAGTCAAAGAAAAGGGCTGCTTTACAATGCAAGATGTTTATGAAAAGTTAGCTAAATTACCTTAATTGAAGTAATGCCACAGATGATTGAACTGTGGTTTTTTTTATGAAAAGAATTTCAAGTAGTGACATTTGTCATGTGAGGGGGGTGACATCACACACTAAACGGACAAGTAAGCCATCTCATATAATTTTAGTAAGGAGATGGTGTTAATGGAAACAATCATTGCTACGAAACATTTGACTAAAAGGTATAAGGATTTATGGGCAGTTAACGATGTGTCTTTTGAAGTTGAAAAAGGGGAGTTATTAGCTGTACTAGGGAAGAATGGGGCTGGTAAATCAACAACCTTGCTGATGTTATTAGGGTTAGTTAAACCAACCTCAGGAAATATACTGATTTTAAATAAGAAACCTCATGAGCGAGCGGTGAAAGAAAGAATTGGTGTGATGCTCCAAGAGGTCAGTGTCATTGATGCATTGTCTGTGAAAGAAGTATTACTCATGTTTAGTAGTTATTATGAAAACCCTTTACGTTTAGAAGAAGTGTTGGAAATTACAGGTATCCCTATAGAGCTGCTTAAGAAAAAGGCGTATAAACTCTCGGGTGGTCAAAAAAGAAGGTTGAATTTTGCATTAGCCATTATAAGTAATCCACAAATCGTTTTTTTAGATGAGCCAACTGTTGGCATGGATAGTACAGTAAGAAAAAAATTTTGGCAAGCGATACAATATTTAAATGATGAAGGTAAAACGGTTATTTTTACCACTCATTACTTACAAGAAGCTGATGATGTTGCCAAGAGAATTATGTTATTTAATCAAGGAAAGGTGATTGCTGATGGTTCACCTTTACAATTAAAAAGTCATTTGTCTGATGGAGCTATCTCGTTTAAATCAGATCAGGTTGATATCAGCTTGCTACAAACATTTTCTCATGTCATAAGTGCGAAAATAACTGATCAACGGATTGTGTTAACAACTTCTTCCACTGATGCGCTTTTGGGGGAGTTGTTTGAAAAAAAGGTCGTTATGCGAGACATTCATTTACATCGGGCAAGACTTGAAGATGCGTTTGAATTATTAACAGTAGAAAGGGGGATCAGTGAATGAGAGGATGGTTGATGCAGACAAAAGTAGAGGTATTAAGGATATTTAGAAATCCTTATTTTGTTTTTTGGTCTTTATTTATGCCTATCGTTTTTTATTTTGTTTTTACAAATATATTTAATACTGGAATGGGAGACAGTTGGAACAGTCGGTTCTTAATGTCCGTTACTTGTTTTAGTGTGATGGGGACGAGTATTTTGACGTTAGGCATTCGATTAGTAGAAGAAAAGGCTCATGGTTGGTCCACTTTAATGAGAACAACCCCGCTTAGTTCAAGTGTTTATTTCTCAGCAAAAATGGTTGGGCAAACGATGATTCACATTTGTTCTGTAACCATTATTTTTGTTGTTGGTGCGGTGATAAATGGGGTTAATTTGAGCGTTTGGCAATGGCTGACAAGCGCGCTATGGATATTAATTGGCGCTTTACCTTTTCTCGCTATTGGAACAATTATTGGTGCAATGAACAAGGTGGAGACAGCTGCTGGAATCAGTAATTTCTTTTATATGGTCTTAGCTTTCATGGGGGGGTTATTTATGCCAATTGAAGTGTTGCCATCAATTTTTAAGTCCATTGCTAAAGCGATTCCTTCCTATCATTATGGAGCGGGTGTATGGGAGATTACAGAAGGTGGCAACCCTTCTTTGCTGAATATTGCTGTATTAGCAGGATATTTCCTTCTATTTGTAGTATTAAGTATTTATATTAGAAGAAAGCAAGAAGTGGTGGTGTAAGCTTTTTGGGTTATAAGTTATTTCCTGTCAAATATGGTTTTCTCCCATATGTTTTTTTGGTCTATTTAATGTTTCCGATTATTGTTTTAATAAATGAAACAGGGGTAAAGGCAGTGATTGGATGGATGCTTTTATTCCTTTTTTTTCTATCTTATAGGAAACTTTTCTTTGATCCACCAATGTCCTCTTATATGGGTTGGTTAATACTACAATTTATCATTATTATTATTTTTACCTATTTTTATCAACCTTCATTAGTATTGCTCGGGTTCTATTGTGCAAATTTCATCGGGTGGCTGCGTAATTCTAAGATGTTTACAATTAGTATGATTTTATTTGTATTCTCTTCGATTTTACCTGTTATTTTACAATATGAAATGTTGAGCGAATACTTTTATCTCGTCGTAATGGTTGTTGTTATGATTATATCTCCTTTTGGTATTCACTCCATGTCGACGAAAATGGAGTTAGAAGAAAAATTAAATGAAGCAAACGAACAGATTGAAGTATTAATTAAAAGAGAAGAGAGAATGAGAATAGCTCGAGATTTACATGATACACTCGGTCATACACTATCTTATATAACATTAAAATCTCAACTAGTAGCGAAAATGACTAAGCATCAAGCTGATCCCCAAATTGTCACCAAAGAGGTAAATGAAATCGAGCGGACTTCACGGATTGCCTTAAAACAAGTAAGAGAGTTAGTGGCAGACATGCGAGTTTTAACAATTGCTGAAACGATTAGTGATTGCAAAGGGATATTAAATTCAGCCAATATTACGCTGGAGGTAACAGGGCTGAATAGATGTGAAAATATAACATCAATGATGCAAAATATGATCAGTATGTGTATAAAAGAAGGAATTACAAATATCGTTAAGCATTCTCGGGCGACTCATTGTGTAATTGGATTATCGCAAAATAATTTAGGGATAGAGGTAACTATTTCAGACAATGGAATAGGATTTAATCGAGACACGAAATTAGGGAATGGTTTAAAAGGCATGTCTGAACGTCTAGAGTTAGTTGAAGGTAGCTTGAACTTTTTCCATTATGAAACAGGGTTATCTGTCAATGTATTCATTCCAATTGTAGAAAGAAAGTTCGGAGGTACTTAAATGATATGATAAGAGTTTTAATAGCTGAAGATCAGCAGATGTTAAGAGGAGCGTTAAGCACATTATTAAACTATGAGGAAGATATAGAAGTCATAGCGCAAGCGAATAATGGAAAAGAAGCAACAGAATTAATTCATCAAATGGCACCAGATGTATGTTTATTAGATATTGAAATGCCTATAAAAGGTGGATTAGATTTAGCAGAGGAAATATTTGAAGCAAAGTCATTATGTAAAGTTATTATCTTAACAACGTTTGCTAGAACAGGTTATTTTGAAAGGGCAATAGGAGCAGGAGTTCACGGATACTTATTAAAAGATGGACCGAGTGAAGAACTAGCTGAAGCCATTAGGCGTGTGATGAATGGTCAGAGAATGTTTTCTCCGGAACTGGTATTTAATCAATTGAGACAAGATAACCCACTCACTTCCAGGGAAAAGGAAGTGTTGAGGCTTATTGCGTCGGGTTTAACTTCAAAGGAGGTTTCGGCGCACCTTTTTTTGTCTGCTGGGACGGTGCGCAATTATATGTCAGAAATCATTAATAAGTTAGAGGCAAAGAATAGGATTGAAGCAATAACTAAAGCAAAGGAGAAAGGTTGGATATAGTGGCTTACATAAAAGGTGGAACGCCCTTACTAAATTCAGTTATTAATGTAGAAATTGATTGTAATTGTTGATCATCTAAGTCAAATGCTACCTTGACTTTATTTTCTAAATCCGATGTGACTCGTCTTTTTCCCACTTCAACAAGTGCGATGAGCGAGAAGCTGCAGCTCACAATTCGAGCGAAGTCTCGTTGTGTCATATTATAACTTTTTCTAATAAATTTAATCATATCTTTATTCATATTTTTACTCAAATTCATCACCTACTATAATTGCAAATTTAAAATCACGCTCTCTATAAAATTAGCACTTTTTTACGTTGTTTGTCAAAGTATATTGTTGACAAATAACATTTTACCTGTTAGTGAATGAGTTGTTTTCTCATTGTAAGTATATAGTAGACAACAGTTATCTTCATTTTAATTGATTGCCCATAATAATAAAAAGAGACTGGGATTCACACTTTCCCAGTCTGCTTCAGATTAGACAATTTCTATGTTAGTTGTCTTATGACTTCGTGTGTCAATTATTTTCTTGATGTAAATGATTAACACGATGATCGATAAGACTGTCCCAATTGTTAAAGATATTGGATAAGATAATTGCAATCCTTCAGGTGCGTAAAATATATAAGTAGCAGATACTCCTGTCATGAACATAGCTGGAATTCCTGTTATGAGGTGCTGCTTATTAGATTTTAGTAGGAAACTTGTTGCTGTCCAAAGCATAATCGTGGCAGATAATTGGTTGGTCCAACCAACATATCTCCATAAAAAGGAATAATCAATCGTTGCTAAAAGAAATGTTGGAACACCAACTAATAATGTGACAAGTAGTATCTGTCCATTCCCTTTAAAGTTCAAGTACTTCGAAATAGTTTCAGAAAGCATCATTCTCGATGAACGTAACGCTGTATCTCCTGTTGTAATAGGTAGAATAATAACACCAAGTATCGCTAAAATGCCCCCTAGTGTACCTAAAAGTGAAATGGAAATTTCATTCACCACGCCTGCTGGCCCGCCGGTCGCTAAAGCTTCCTGTAAGCCACCTGTTCCTCCGAAGAATGTCATTCCTGCTGCTGCCCAAATAAGGGCGATGATTCCTTCACCAATCATTGCTCCGTAAAATACTTTTCTTCCATCAGACTCTTTTTTTAAAGTTTTTGATACAATTGGACTTTGTGTTGCGTGGAAACCAGATATAGCGCCACATGAAATGGTAACCATTAATAATGGCCAAATTGGCAATTCTTCAGGGTGTAAATTGCTAAAAGTTAAATTTGGAATAGGTTGACCATTAAATAGTAAAGCGATACCAATGGACACAGCCATAAAGATTAATATCGCACCGAATATCGGATAAATTCTACCAATAATTTGGTTAATCGGGAGAACCGCTGCAATAACGAAATAAGCAAATACAATCATTAACGATACAGTAAAACTAAGTGGGGTAATAGAAGAAATCAATTGGGCTGGGCTTGCTGTAAAAGCAGCTGCTACCAAAATCATTAATATAATGGATAATATATTAATAAAAACTTTCATTCCATTCCCTAGATATCTACCAACGAGATTAGGGAATTGTTCTCCCTTATGTTTAAGTGAAAGCATTCCTGAAAAATAATCATGAACAGCTCCAGCGAAAATACAGCCAATAACAATCCATATAAACGCGACAGGTCCGTATAATGCACCCATTAATGCGCCAAATATCGGACCGGTGCCAGCAATGTTTAATAGTTGAATAAGATTTCCTTTCCACCAGCTCATTGGGACAAAGTCCATGCCGTCTGCTTCTGTATACGCTGGGGTTTTTCTACTATCATCGATACTAAAAACTTTCTCTACGAATTTCGAATAAAACATGTATCCAAGAATAAGTAATACAATTGCTACAAGGAATGTTGCCATATTTAAGTGCCTCCTGCTGATGTGATATATTTCTGAAACTTTGGAATATATGATGTATTGTAAGTGCTTTTTTGCTGTAAAGCAATACTTTTTCAGAAAAATGTTATTTTTATATAATTTTCTAATAGATGAACTTATTATTGGCTATTATGAACCTCTGAACGGGGCAGAACATAATTTGGTATTATATGTTGTCAGAAGAAAATTAAATAAAGGGAGGTAAGTGTTTATGACCATTATTATTCAGTCACAGGAGAAGCCCCCTATTCATTCATTTAGTCCTATACAACAAGATATTTATAGAGCACTCGATTCTTCACCACAGCAATTTTTTTATGATTCTGCTTTTGTTTTTGAATTTGAGCTACTCTTAAGAGAAAAACTAATTCAAGCCGCTTACCAGTTACATGAAAGTAAAGCAGAATTCGCTCCATTTGATGTATCAAGATTTAACCCTCAGATTTGGACAAAAACGAAGTACGGTTATGTATTAAAACCATATATATTACCCTCGGATGCGATAAGGGATGTGTTTCATAATAGCCACTTATATGCATTTGAATGTTCTACAGCAATTGTATTGTTATTTTATAAATCAGTATTGGATTCGATTTCGATTAGTCGATTTAACACTTTATTCCAAGGTCTTTTAGTTTGGGATTGGAATTATGATCAAGACTTAGGTATAGATACACGGATAGGAAGAGATTTCATTCCAGGAGATGTTGTTTACTTTTATAATCCCGATTTCGAGCATCCAATATGGACGGGAGAAAATGCAGTCTATTTAGGTAATGACCGATACTTTGGACACGGAGTAGGATTGGAAAGTGAAAGAGGGATGATAGAAGCATTGAATACGCTAAGAAAGCCAGGAGCGACACAGGATGCGTATCTTATTTCACAACATAGTCGCTTAAGTTACAAATACCTTTCACAATTTGCACGTAGAGTACCACATCAGAATTACGATTCTTCTATTTTCCAATTACTTTAATAGTAATACTTAATATGTCTCATAAAGGCATATTTTTTTTGTTCGTGGGCATACAAAAAATAGTAACTTTATTGGTGCCTTAAGGAGTTTTTTATATGAAATTAATTGATGTATTTAACTTATTACAAACGGACTTAAAAGATAGTGGTCATGAAGTAGTGAAAGGTTTAACTACAGATTCAAGGAAAGTAAAACGAGGATATTTATTTATTGCCATTTCCGGTTTTGAAAAGGATGGGCATAAATATATAGAAGAAGCAATTAAAAATGGAGCGATTGCTGTGATAGGGGAAAAGCGATTATCGCTCACTGTTCCGTATATTGCAGTTCAAGATTCTAGGAAAACATTAGGCATTTTAGCAAGCATATTTTATGCCCACCCCAGCAAAAAACATCGCTTAATTGGGATAACGGGCACAAATGGTAAAACAACTACAGCCTATCTCATCCACCATCTCATCAAAGAAGCAGGGTATTCTTGTGGAATGATAGGCACGATAGAAAATAATATTAATAACCAAACAAGAAAAGCTAAAAATACAACTCCAGACGCTTTAGAACTACAATCTTTATTAGCTGAAAGTATGGATGATTTTATCATACTAGAAATTTCATCCCATGCACTCCATCAACATCGTACAGAAGGATTACTGCTTGATATAGCTATTTTTACAAATTTAACTCATGATCATATGGACTATCATCATACGATTGAAGAGTATTACAGCGAGAAAAAGAAAATCTTTTCTTTATTAAAAGATGAAGGCGTTGGATTAGTCAACATTGAGGATACATGGGGGGCGAAAATAGCACTTGAGCAGGAACATAATAAAATAAAAACAATTGGTAAAGCTGGCGATTATGATCTGCAGCTCACGTTTAAAGATGCAAAATATCAGTTAAAAATATCAAGTGTTAAAAAAGATACTATTGTAGCAGATTCACCATTACCGGGGAAACATAATCTTTATAATACAGCTATCGCTATTGCTGCTTGTTTAGAATCGGGCATATCAAAAGAGGTAATATCGCAAGGATTAATGAATTTTAGAGGAGTACCTGGCAGATGGGAGAAATATTACAATAAGAAAGGGGCCGTATTTATTATTGATTATGCTCATACAGAAGATGCTCTCATCTACCTTCTCCAAACAGCTAAAGAAAATAGAGCGAAAAAAATATATATGGTTTTTGGATTTCGAGGAAAAAGGGATAAAAGCAAGCGAATTAAAATGGTTAAGGTGGCATCTACTTATTGTCGGCAGTTTATCCTTACATTAGATGATATAAATGGGGAGAGTAAAACGGTTGTAGAAGAAGAATTATATAACTTAACAAAACCATTTACAAATGGGGAAGTCATAATGGATCGCACTATGGCTATAAAGAAAATGTGGGAAATAGGAGGAAGTGGTGATTGGATATTTGTTATTGGGAAGGGGCATGAGAATTACCAAGATATTTTTCACCTTCAAACGAAAAATGACATTGAAACCATCCAATATTTAATAGAATGGGAAAAAGGTGAAGATCGTTAATATTTACTCCTCACTTTTAGCTAATAACTGTAAATGATCAGTGACAATTGCGTCTATATCCCAACACCTTACACTAGCTAATTGTTTTTTAGTATTAATTGTCCAGATAATTGTTCGTAATTGAGCTTGTTTTATTGCGGACATCACTTTTTTGTTAACCATTGTCCACTTCAAACTCACATAATCAAATTCCTGTGCTATTCTTTTTATGTCTTTAGTTTGAAGGGGGTAATTGACTAATAAGGCCAATTTCACCGAGGGCATGAGCGTTTTTATCTTCCTTAGTGAGTCGAGGTTGAAAGACTGAATTATGATTGAATCAGTAGAATATTGCATAAGTAAAGAATGTAGTAAGCTTTCAATGCCTGGGTTTTTTTCAGGCTTTTTTAATTCAATTAAAACACCTATCTGATTGTAATATTTATTCAATACATCTTTGAGTAATGGAATTTTTTCACCTTGGAATGTTGGAGAGAACCAACTTCCGGCATCAAATTGGCATAACTCTTCATATGTATAATCAGATACTTTACCTGTCCCATTTGTAGTTCGATCAATTGTTGCATCATGTATGACAACGATTTGTCGGTCTTTAGTTAACTGGATATCTAATTCAATCATGTCAGCACCTAATTGAAGCGCACGCTCAAAAGCAATCATGGTATTCTCTGGACATGTTCCGGCAGCACCTCTATGAGCAATTTTTTGAAAGCTGGGATGAAAGAACTTGTTTTGTTTCTTAAACATTAATGCCAATTTAGCATTAATCGTATGATAAGCTCTTCTCACTTGTCTCATTCTGATGCCCCTTTCTCATGATTTTTGCTTATCGTAAATGACGATGACACTTGTTGTCAATCCCAGTCCTCATATTTAATTTTACCACCAGTCAATGCGATTGTTTGATGTTCCCCTTGATATATTAGCTTACCATCCTTCTTTACTACTAATTTTTCATAGGTAAACACTTTTTGTCCTGAAGGTAGTTGAACAACAATTTTCTCGCCATAATCAGTCTTAGGTGCTTCAATAACAATGATACTTCTACTATAAAAGTAAAGGGATGTAATAGCAGTAATCATAAGTGTTATGAGAAGAATCAGTAATTTATCTAAATTAAAATGTTGCTTTCTATTCCTTTCTTGACGTGTCAAACAGTTCCCTCCTATTCTATATTCAACATATTCAGATGGAAGAAAATCATGACAAATAATGAAATATTTGAAACCTATCGCCCGCTCATTCGTATGTATGTTACAACCTATTTTTATACGAGGGGGAGTGTGAATTTGTGTGAAAGAAAGGAAAAGTATAGAAAACAAGGATGATGATGATGGAAGTTTTTAACCTATCCGTTGAAACACTGTATTTGTATGCGTTGATTATCTCAGGTGTACTAATTATTCTTTTATTCTTTTTTGGGGATGTATTAGGTGGAATAGAGGAAGCTAGTCCTTTTCTTAATCCAATATTAATACTTGCCTTTATCGTCTTTTTATCAGCAAGTGGTTATTTATTTGAAGTATTAACTTCGTTGAATAGTATTCTCATTGCATTAATCTCTGTAATTATTGCCTTTATTTTTTCCGTACTATTAAATGTGTTTATACTTGTTCCAATGTCATCTGCTGAAGAATCGCTTGTCTATTCAGAAGACTCGTTAAGGGGACGGGTAGGAGTTATTATCATTCCAATCCCAGAAAAGGGCTATGGTGAAGTATTGATTGAGAGCTATTCAGGTAGAATTTCTAAAACAGCTGAAAGCCTTAATGGGCAGGCAATCGCTAATGGCGAAAAAGTATTAGTCATTGAGGTAAAAGAAAGTCGAGTCATTGTTACGACACATGAACAGATATAAAGGAGGAGAAACTTATGCTTTTAATATGGATTGTTATTGGAATTGTAGCGGTTTTAATTGTTGCGCTATTAGGAATTTTTGTTACGAAATATCGTACTGCTGGACCAGATGAAGCTTTAATTGTGACAGGTAGTTATTTGGGCAGTAAGAATGTACATGTTGATGAAGCAGGTAATCGTATTAAAATTATTCGGGGTGGAGGAGCGTTTGTATTACCTGTTTTCCAGCAAGCAGAGCCTCTTAGCTTATTATCAAGCAAATTAGAAGTCTCAACTCCAGAAGTATATACCGAACAAGGTGTACCTGTTATGGCAGATGGAACGGCTATTATTAAGATTGGTGGCTCGATTGGTGAAATTGCGACTGCGGCAGAACAATTCTTAGGTAAAACGAAAGAAGATCGTGAAAATGAAGCGAAAGAAGTATTAGAAGGTCATTTACGCTCAATACTTGGTTCAATGACAGTTGAAGAAATTTACAAAAACCGTGATAAATTTTCACAAGAAGTTCAGCGTGTCGCTTCACAAGACTTAGCGAAAATGGGTTTAATTATCGTTTCATTTACTATCAAAGATGTAAGAGATAAAAATGGCTATCTGGATTCATTAGGTAAACCGAGGATTGCCCAGGTGAGAAGAGATGCAGACATTGCTACGGCAGAAGCAGAAAAAGAAACGCGAATAAAGCGAGCAGAAGCCGATAAAGATGCACAAAAAGCAGAATTAGAAAGAGCGACGGAAATCGCTGAGGCAGAAAAAGAGAATCAAATGAAAATGGCGGATTATCGTCGTGATCAAGATATCGCTAAGGCACGTGCTGACCAAGCCTATGATTTAGAAACAGCGAGAGCTAAACAAGAAGTAACAGAGCAAGAAATGCAAATAAAAATTATTGAAAGACAGAAATCGATTGAATTAGAAGAAAAGGAAATACTACGAAGAGAAAGACAGTATGATTCCGAAGTCAAGAAAAAGGCAGACGCAGATCGTTATTCAGTGGAACAGTCAGCAGAAGCTGAAAAACGGAAACAAATTGCCCAAGCAGATGCGCATCAATATCGAATAGAATCAGAGGCGCGTGCAGAAGCAGAAAGGGTACGTGCAGATGGGTTAGCCAAAGCAGAAGCACAAAAGGCACAAGGTGAGTCAGAAGCAGAAATTATACGCTTGAAAGGTTTAGCAGAAGCAGAAGCAAAAAGGAAAATCGCTGAGGCATTTGAGCAGTACGGGCATGCGGCGATTATGGATATGGTTATTCAAATGTTACCAGCATATGCGAAAGAAGTGGCAAGTCCTCTTTCTAATATTGATAAAATTACAGTTGTAGATACTGGTAGTGGAGCAAAAGGTGGAGCGAATAAAGTGACAGGCTATGCCACTGACTTAATGACAACAATGCAAGAATCTGTGAAGGCATCGTCAGGCTTGGATATTAAGGAATTAATCGAAAATTTCTCAGGCAAATCTAATATTAAACAAAGCATTGAGCAATTAGGTATGGATATTAAAACGGAAAATCATAAAAAAGAAGCGTAATAGTGGGTAAAAAAACAGCAGTGAGCCTTAACTCACTGCTGTTTTGCATTCATTTATTCAGCTGTTTTTAAATCTTCAATAGAATCAATATCCATATATTCAGGTACAACTATTCCTAATTTCGTTCCTTCTAAGTTAGAACCTAGATCTTCAAATTTACCTTCAAATTTCTCATAATAATCAGCATGAGTTAAAGGTAACCATCCAGCAACATGGGCATCAAGACTACCTTCAGCAACACCAGTCCACATTGGACCCGCCTCAACTTGACTAATATTCACATCGTAACCTAAATCAGTCAAAACTTTACTGATAACATTCGTACTTGCGATTTCAGTATCCCAAGCAACATAGCCTAAGCTAAGTTTTTCACCATCAACTGAATCAACACCATCAGTCCATTCAGATACGAGGTCTTGGTTATTCTCAACCCATTCAGCCGCTGCTTCTGCAGGATCTTGTCCTTCCGAAATCTTCACCATCACATCATTCATGTGTTCTTCAGTCCAATTGAAAGCATCTAATACTTGATAAGCGCTTGGTTTGTCTTCAGCTAGACCATTTCTAACGATTGTATTGATATTTTCCTCTTCTCCAAAAGTACCTTTAGGGTCTTCTAAATATTTTAGATCAAATTGTGAGAACATCCAATGTGGACTCCAGCCTGTAATAATAATAGGTTCTTCAGCATTATAAGCCTTTTTCAATGAAGCTGTCATTGCCGCACTAGAGCCTTCAACTAAAGTCCAATCACTTAATTCATATTCTTCAAGTGTTGTATTTGCCGCCTTCATAATGCCTGCACCAGGATCGATACCGATAATTTCGTGATCAACCTGATCTCCTACAGTTGCATTTTCGTCGGTTTCATTTGATCCACATGCTGCTAAGCCTAATGCGACAGCTGGAACCATTAAGTAAGATAGCCATTTTTTCTTCATGTTAAAGTCCTCCTAGTTTTTTTTCTTTCCTATATTTTGAGTAAGCCTGTCAAGGATAATAGCCATAACGACAATCGCAAGACCTGCTTCAAAACCTGTACCAATTTGAATCTGTGTTACTGCACGATAAACATCCGCACCTAAACCTGGCGCACCAACCATTGATGCGATAACAACCATTGATAAAGAAAGCATAATACTTTGGTTTATACCTGCCATAATCGTAGGTGTTGCTAACGGTAGTTGTACCTTTAGTAATCGTTGTTTTACAGTTGATCCAAAAGCTTCAGTTGCTTCAATAATATCGGTAGGGACTTGTTGAATCCCAAGAATGGTTAAACGGATAGTTGGTGGTACGGCAAAAATAACAGAGGCAACTACACCTGGTACAACCCCAATACTAAAGAAGAATATAGCTGGAATTAAATAAACGAATGCCGGCATAGTCTGCATAAAGTCAAGAATGGGTGTAACAATTTGTTGCACAGTTCTTTTTTGTGAAGCCCAAACACCTATTGGTAGTCCAATAATGACGGTAATAATAACCGATGTTAAGACAAGGGATAGGGTTTGTAACATACCTTCCCAATAGCCGAGATTTTGTATTAATAACAGTCCAATCAATGTGAAAAGAGCAATGCCCTTGCTAGTCAATTTCCACGCGAGGATTGCTAAAATAATGATTAAAATCAATGCTGGGATAGCCATTAACACTGTATTCATACCATTTACAATCGCTTCAAGTGCAATTGTAATACCGTCAAATACAATCGCAAAAGTAACAGTCAGCCAATCTACAAAGGCATCTATCCAGCTAGCGACGGGAATTTTAGGAATAAAGCTTTCTTCCATGATTAGTACACCTCCTTAATAGATTGATCTTGAGTTGTACTCGTATCATGTTCAAAATCATTAATGGCATCGTTATTGCCTGCGAGTGCAGCAATTACCGCACCACGAACGAGAATACCGTTCAAGCGGCCATTTTCGTTTACCACAGCTACAGGAATGGAGGCAGTAGAAACAATATCAAAGAGATCTGTAAGTACGGTATCTTCCGTTACTGTTTGATAACTTGTATCTAATATCTCTTCGATGGTTTTTCCTGAATCAACTGCTTCTTTTGCTGCTGTTGCATGGACAATACCGCGAATGTTTTTCTTTTTATCAACAGCATAAATACTTGAAATACCTAGTTTCTTCATTAGTTGTAGGGCTACTCTTGGCCCTTTATCTACCTGTACGGTTTCCGCTCTCTTCATTACATGTTGAGCTGTAAGTACTTTCGATAAATCCACATCTTCAACGAATCTTTCAACATATTGATTAGATGGGTTCATCAGAATCTCTTCAGGTGTACCAATTTGTACAATGGCACCATCTTTCATCAACGCAATTCTATCCCCGATTCTTAGCGCTTCATCTAAGTCATGTGTAATGAAGACAATCGTTTTTGCCATCGAGCTTTGTAAATCAAGGAGTTCATCTTGCATATCTTTTCGAATTAACGGGTCAAGAGCGCTAAAAGCTTCATCCATTAATAAAATATCCGTATCATTTGCTAAAGCTCTTGCTAACCCAACACGCTGTTGCATACCACCACTTAGTTGATCAGGATATTGATTCTCATAACCTTCAAGTCCAACAAGTTTTAATGCATCAAGTGCTTTTTGTTTACGGTTATCCTTGGCCATTCCTTGAATTTCTAAGCCATATTCTGTATTTTCTAGAATGGTACGATGGGGGAGTAGGGCAAACTTTTGAAAAACCATGCTTATTTTCTTTCTTCGAGTTTCTCTTAGTTCGTCCTTGGACATTTTTGTAATGTTCTTTCCATCAATAAAAATGTCTCCAGTTGTTGGTTCGATGAGTCGGTTGAGGGTTCTTACTAATGTAGATTTACCACTACCAGAAAGTCCCATTATGACGAAGATTTCACTATCATAAACATCAAAATTGGCTTGGTTAACACCAATGGTTGCACCGGTCTGTTTAAGAATTTCATTTTTACTTTGACCCTCATTTAACAGTTGAGTGGCCTTTTTAGTGTTTTTGCCAAATATTTTTGATACTTGACTCACGCTAATTTTTTTTGCTCTCTCATCCATTGTTTCACCTCGTTTAACTTGTATATGTTTGTTTTTACAGGATTTGGATCATATTCGAATGAAAAAATGGTTTTTTCTTATTAGGTACTTTTTGTATTTACCTACTTTGTGAAATATATGGAATCAAACCGTTATATTATTAATTATTTTGTAACAAAAACTACAAAATGAGACAATTTCCATCATTCTTAATTATGAATCCTCGTTCTATTTTCCTGTGAATTACGACCTCCTTAATTGTAGGAGTTTAAAGAAATAAGAGCAAAGTTCATATATGAGCATATTCTATAATATAGTTTGTACAGTAAAAACTGTACGAACTGTATACAGTGAATTCTTATAAATGCTCTTGAATGCTCGATATTCCAATTGATGTGCTTTCTTTACATAGGAGGAAAAAATGATAAGCTAAAATTATAAATTTCTCGACATGACAAGTTTTAGTTAACTATAATGAACAATAATAAATATCAATGAAATAAAAATGGGTGTGATGATGAAACAATGTATGAAGAAAGGTTAGACAAAGCCAGAGAAAGAGTAATTGAAACCATTTCTCAAAATATGAATCTTTACGGGATAACACCATCTGTAGGTAGGTTATATGGTTTATTATATTTTCAAGCAAAACCAATGACGTTAGATGAAATGAAAGAAGAATTAGGTATGAGTAAAACCAGTATGAGTACCTCTGTAAGAAATTTATTAGAATTAAAAATGGTGGAAAAAGTATGGAGAAAAGGGTCAAGAAAAGATCAGTATCAAGCTGAAGAAGATTGGCATCAAACTTTTGTTGATCTTTTTACAACGAAGTGGAGACCGAGTATTTCCATGAATATTTCCGCAATCGAGAAATCATTAAAGGAAATCAATTTATTAATAGAAGAGGAAAATGCCCCAGAAGAGGTTTTAGCAGCAGCTCGTGAAGATGTAACAAAATTACATGAGGCCCTAAATTATTATGATTGGCTAGGGCGATTAGTGAATAGTTTTGAAACAGGTGAAATTTATCAACTTGTGCCAAAGGAAAGAAATTCTTAAATAACGTTTTCTATAATTACTACCCCATCAATATATGTTGTTGTTACGTAACAACAACAATATAACTAAAAAAGAAACAAAGCTCCTTTTTCTTCAAATGAATTTTTGAAAAAGGAGTTTGTCTACACTCTGAAAGCCACAGCTCTTGTTTCTGTGGCTTTTTATGTTGGTTCACATAAAATGTGGTCTCAGTCACTGAGATAGAGGGGGTGGGCAAAAAAGGAGCGTCTCAATATGGAGAATCACGGTTCTCAGGAGAAAAGGAAGATAGCTTCATAGGTGCATACATAACTTATATATTGTTAGCTTAATATTAAACATGCGCTGCATTAAGAGAGGATGGAAATATTAGGAAAAGCCGCGCAGAATGGACATGCGCTATTCAGAAGGAAATCGATGAATGAGTGCTTCGCAAAAGGGATTAGCAGGTCACTCAGAAGGAAAACGAGGAGTGAGTGCTTCGCAAAAGGGGTTAGCAGGTCACTCAGAAGGAAAACTAGGAGTGAGTGCTTCGCAAAAAGAATTAGCAAGTCATTCAGAAGGAAACCGAAGAGTGAGTGCTTCGCAAAGTGAATTAGCAAGTCATTCAGAAGGAACTCCATGAATGAGTGGCTTCGCAAAAAGAATTAGCAGGTCACTCAAAAGAAAATTGATAAATGAGTGCTTCGTAAAAGGGATTAGCAGTTCACTCAGAAGAAAATTGATAAATGAGTGCCTCGCAAAAGGGATTAGCAAGTCCCTCAGAAGGAAACCGAAGAGTGAGTGCTTTGCAAAAGGGATTAGCAAGTCCCTCAGAAGGAAACCGAAGAGTGAGTGCTTCGCAAAAGGGGTTAGCAAGTCCCTCAGAAGGAAACCGAAGAGTGAGTGCTTTGCAAAAGGGATTAGTAGTTCACTCAGAAGAAAATTGATAAATGAGCGCTTCGCAAAAGGGGTTAGCAAGTCCCTCAGAAGGAAACCGAAGAGTGAGTGCTTCGCAAAAGGGATTTGCAGGTCACTCAGAAGAAAATCGGTGAATGAGTGCTTCGCAAAAGGGGTTAGCAAGTCCCTCAGAAGGAAACCGAAGAGTGAGTGCTTTGCAAAAGGGATTAGCAAGTCCCTCAGAAGGAAACCGAAGAGTGAGTGCCTCGCAAAAGGGGTTAGCAAGTCATTCAGAAGGAAACCGAAGAGTGAGTGCTTCGCAAAAGGGATTAGCAGGTCCCTCAGAAGGAAACCGAAGAGTGAGTGCTCTGCAAAAGGGATTAGCAAGTCCCTCAAAAGGAAACCGAAGAGTGAGTGCTTTGCAAAAGGGATTAGCAAGTCCCTCAGAAGGAAACCGAAGAGTGAGTGCTTCGCAAAAAGAATTAGCAGGTCCCTCAGAAGGAAACCGAAGAGTGAGTGCTTTGCAAAAGTGATTAGCAGGTCACTCAGAAGGAAATCGATGAATGAGTGCTTGGTAAAAGGGAATAGCAAGTCCCTCAGAAGGAAACCGAAGAGTGAGTGCTTCGCAAAAGTGATTAGCAAGTCCCTCAGAAGGAAATCGAAGAGTGAGTGCCTCGCAAAAGTGATTAGCAAGTCATTCAGAAGGAACTCGAGAAGTGAGTGCTTCGCAAAAAGAATTAGCAGTTCACTCAAAAGAAAATTGATAAATGAGTGCTTCGCAAAATAGGTTTGCCCGGCATTCAGAACGTAAACCAGAAGAGAAAGTCGAGCAATTTATATATTAACCGGTAAGAGTTGGATGAAGGGGTTCGAGAGACAGAAAATACACTCCTCTTGGATAAGCCTATAGTTATTTGCCCTAAAAATGTGCATTTGACTATCGCACATATTAGGTTAGTTGAATAGGATATATAGAATCAAGATAAAGGAGGTTATTCAAATGTCAGAAGGATTTGGATACGGTGGAGGCTTTGCACTCCTAGTTGTTTTATTTATTTTGTTAGTGATTATTGGAGCTTCTTGGGGATACGGTGGCTGCTGCTAATCACCTAATGGTTTTGGGATAAAGGGTAAATATAAAAAATAGGAGGAGATCTTTTTATGTATGGTTACGGTGGAGGCTGCGGTTATGGCGGTTACGGATACGGTGGCGGATGTGGCGGTTTCGGTGGCGGTTTTGCACTGATCGTTGTATTATTCATCCTTTTAATCATCGTTGGAGCTGCTTGTTTTAGATAATTGCTAAATAAAAAGAGGGGATGCCAATAAAGGCATCTCCCTTTTTTTATTTAATTTGGGCAAAATAATTAATCTATTGGTGCATTAATATAAAGTTTTCCTTCAGCGATTTCAGTCGCTTTATTCCCAAAGCTATCTTTAACAGTGACTTCAATCTCTGCACCAGGAGCTACAACATTAGAAGTTGCAGTATAATAACCAACATAATGACCTGGAGATGTTTCCATAATTGGTAGGTCATTAACGTTTGTGGTTTGCGCACGTAAGTTTGTTAAAGGCATTTTTAATGCAAATGTTGCTTTTAAGCCTGGCTCGCTGTCAAATTCAATTTTCACTGTTTGACCAGCGGCTAATTCTCTATCTTCTCCTGGTTGAAGGTTTTCAATATCAAGGCTTGAGTATTTGGCTTCAATTGTTACAGTTTCAGTCGAAGTGTTACCCGCTTCGTCAGTGGCAACCACTGTAATTTCGTTCGTACCTTCATCTAATAAAATACGTTTAGAGAATGTACCATCAGAAACATTCGCATTTTGGCCATTTACTGTAACAGTATCTAAGTGGTCATCAGAGACTGTACCTTCCACAGTGACTGTTTCTTTATTAGTTTTCGAACCATCTTCAGGACTAGTAATAGCAAGTGCTGGAGCTTCTTGATCTAATATAATTGTCACTGGCTCTGAAGGATCCGTTTCACCAACCTCGCTTACACCAGTCGCAGTTAAGACATTTTCACCTTCATTTAATTCCACATCTAAGCTGAATTCACCCTCTGCACTAGCAGTTGTTGTTCCAGCTTCTTCATCACCATTGTACACTTTAACATCCACATTTGGTTGTGTTGAACCTTCCACAGTTACTGTTTCTTCATTAGTATAACTTCCATCAGCTGGGGAAGTAATAGTTGGTGATGTTAATTCATAGTTTACTACCGCACGAATCATATAGTTTCCTTCAGCAGCAGGTGAAGCTGACCAAGCGCCACCAACTAATTGGAAGCTTCGTCCAGCGTTATCTCCATTCTCATCTGTTCCTAATCCAGGAGCATTAGGGTTAGGGTCTGTTTGAATATAAACCATGAAGAAATCACCATCTACTGTTACACCTTCAGTGGCAAGATCGACATGTGTCCATTCACCATTTCTTAATGCTGTTGCATCAATAGGTCCAGCTAGTTTTTCACCAGGGGTACCATTGTCTGTTGCATCATAAATCGCAACTTGGAAATCTGTTCCACCAGGTGTTGGAAAAGATGTATCCCAGAATCGGAATAAACCGCCAGTAACCATTGCAGATTCTTGACCCTCTTCAAGACTCATACGAACACCCCAGCCATTGCCAGCATCATAGAATGCACGTGCGTTTTCAGCTGTACCATCATCATAGCCAATTTCACCTTCAAAACCGATGAATGGTTTTAGTTCGATATTTACTTCCACGTTTTCTTCATCAAGTGTGACCGTCACATCTTTACTTGAATAAGAGTTAGCCATAACACGTAGAGTGTACTCGCCTTCATAAGCCGTAATTGAATAGTTACCATTTTCATCTGTTGTAACTGGTGTTACTTTTGCATCCTCAACAAGCAGGATAGTTGCTCCAGTAATTGGTTCACCAGTTCTTTCATTTGTTACGGAACCGTTAATCGTTCCTTGCGGTAGTTCATCTAAGACGAAGTTTGCAACTGCTTCTCCATCTGCTTCAACATTTACGGTTTGCGTTTCTGAAGCAAATCCATATGTTTCTGCTAAAAGA
Source organism: Cytobacillus sp. FSL K6-0129 (assembly GCF_038007625.1). Classification (NCBI taxonomy): domain Bacteria; kingdom Bacillati; phylum Bacillota; class Bacilli; order Caryophanales; family Bacillaceae; genus Cytobacillus; species Cytobacillus sp. FSL K6-0129. The sequence goes on from NZ_JBBOXM010000001.1 coordinate 26,803, forward strand.
GTAAATTCTCCAGCCGCGTGTACTAATTGGTAAGAACCATCAGCAGGGTTCGTATTTACAGATCTACCTGATTCAAGGACACTCACCTTTGCACCAAGTGGTAAAGACATAGGAGTTGCTTTTTTGTCAGATCCTTTTTCAACTGTAGCATTTTCAGTATTAGGTTGGATCTTATCAGCGTTTACTGGTTTCGCGTCTTTTTTTGCTTCAGTTTTCGCATCTTTCTTTTCTAATGTAACTTTTCCAGTTTTCGCAGTTTCAAGTGGTGTGTCTGTTAATGCAACATCATCAATATACCAACCAGGTCTGGTGACAGAACCATCAGTTGTTAAGTTAAAGCCGATATAAATTCTTTGACCTGCATATTCACTTAAATCAACCTGGCCATCAACCCAATCATTTGAAAGATTAGTATATCTAGCAAGTTGAGTCCAATTTTCTTGGTCTGTTGAGACGAAAACATGGCCATAATCATAATTATTTTCAATGTTATACCATTGTTTAAATTGTAAAAAGCTATTTCCTTCTGGTAAATCGATCGGAGGCATAACAAGTGTCATGTTTGCATTACTTGCATATTGACTGTCTAAGCCAGTTGCAAATACTTTTTCTCCAGAGAAAGCACTTTCAGGACCTGTAGTCGGTACACCCCACTCCCAGTTATTAGCGGCGCCAGAAGAAGTCCAGCCAGCTGGAGTTGATTCAAAGTCTGTTGAATAGCCAACTGTAATACCAGGCAATACAGATACCTCATACATGTCACTTTCAACTGTGTTTCCACCGAAGTCAGTCACAATGAATTTATAGGAGACAGAAGGTTCAGCAATGTCATCTCCTGGAATAACTGTACTATACGTGCCAGATTTGTAATCCCCACTGTCACGTGCAGCTGTAACTGTTTTTGTGCTTCCATCAGCAGCTGTATATTCAACGGTTACATTTGTTACACTTACATTGTCAGCAGCTGAAACTTCTAGTGGTAAATCCATACCAGCATAAGTTTCTTCAATTGCTTCATGTTCTACTGTTGGCGCTTCTTCATCTTCGCCATCTTTAGCGACAGTACCCTTAATTGTCCCCAATCCATCTAAGATAGAGTTAACAGCATCGTAAGCGTTTACTAATCCATTACCGAAGCCATTGTTAGGTACTTCTGTATATGTTTCATTTGTTAAAGGTATCGCAGTAGAAGAAATAATTTCTTCCATATCTTCAACAGTTAAACTTGCATTCACTTGTCGAAGAAGAGCTGCAACAGCTGCAACATGCGGACCTGCCATGGAAGTTCCGTTCCAGCCACCTTCATATCCACTGCCAGGTACCGATGAGCGGATATTTACACCAGGAGCTGAAATATCTGGTTTAATAATTCCTCCATAAGGGGAAGGTCCTAATAATGAAAAGCTTCCTAGGTTATCATTGATGTCCGTTGCTCCAGTTGTGTACGCTTCTGGTAAGTTACCAGGATTCGCAACTGAACCAGGACCACCTGGATTAAATAAAGTTGTATTTCCTGCAGAGAATTCAGGGAAGATTTCAGCAGCACGCCATGCTTGAACTACTTCTCTATACCAATCATCGATTCCAGGACCGCCGCCCCATGAATTGTTAACCACATCTGGCGCCATTGCTGGGTTTGGATTACCTTCAGCATCTGTAGGAGCTAAAATCCACTCACCAGCTGCAATTAATTGAGCATCAGAACCGCTACCGCCAGCATCTAATGCTTTAGCAGCAATCCATTCTGCGCCGGGTGCAACACCAATTTGGTTGCCACCGTCTGGCTCAGAACCAACCATAGTACCCGTTACATGTGTACCGTGACCGTGGTCATCATAAGATTCTTCATTGCCACTCACAGCGTCGAAGAAATTGTACTCATGATCTGGTGATTCTGGATTAGCAGGATCATACCCACGATATTTCTCTTTTAATGCTGGGTGATTCCATTGAACACCTGTGTCAATGGAAGCGACAACTGTACCTGAACCGTCTATGCCCATTTCCCACACAGCAGGTGCTCCGATATGATCAATATTCCATTCAATATTATTGATCTTACCAGCTTCTTCCGCTTTTGCTTGCTCTTCTACCGTTGGTGTATGTAGCTTTCTTGTTTCATTTGGTAGAATTTTTTCCACTTCAGGGAAAGTGGCGAGTTGTTCCATTACATCTTTAGTCGCTGTAACAGCAACCGCATTTACGATAAAGAAAGATTGAACTTCTTTGGCGTTTCCTTTCTTTTCTTGTTTTTCAAGGTAAGAAAGCACAGTATCTTGTGATTCAATTGCCACTGTTCTCATATCTGAAACAATAGCTGAGCGTTTCATATATTTTGCTTGAGCAGCAGACTGTTTTTGAGCAGCTGCAGCTTTTTCTGCTTTTTGTGCTGATTTTTGAGGATCAGCTTTTTCTTTGAATTTCACTAAAAATGTTACTTGTTCTTCTTTTTTAAATTCTTTCGTTAATGTTTTGCTTATTTTGTTTTCTGCTACTTCACTAGCTGACTTTGCTACAGAGGTATTTACACCTTTATTACTAGCAGAGCTGATGCTAGGAAACATCATTGGCACGATTAAGAAAGCAATCATAGCCATACTTACTAGACGAAACCAACCATTTTTTCTTTTACGCTTCAAGTAATTCCCCTCCTAAAAATGTTTTCATTATATTTGAATAATCCTTGGTATTCACCTCCTCATATATGAAGGAGTGTTTACTTTTCAAAATAAAAGTAGCTCTCCTTATGATTAACACTCTAGCTAACGAAGGGCTTCAAAGTTGTCGGAAAATGTCGAATTTTTTTGTTCGTTTTTTAAAATGAGTTAATCGTAATAGCGAACAAATCAATAATTAGTACATTTGAAACCAATGCTATGAGAATTTTTGCCGATTCTTTGCTTGTTTTCAAAAAAAAGGACAGATAATTGATCAAATTTTTAGAAAATTAAGTATTTAGTAGTTGTGTTGGAAAATCTTACAATTTTTTATAAGTCTTTTGTTTGCGTTCATAAGTATAGGGTCGATAGTAAGAGGGGAGAGATTTGATGTTCGTTCTGTGGGTAAAAAGAAATATTTTTTTGCATATACAATAGTAGAAATAATTGTTACAGGGTATGTTTCACTTAAAAGGAACTAAATAGATAAAGTATAGGAAAATTAGTACGGAGGTTATGGAAAGTTTTTTGTATTAGGTAAATAGTTTCGATTAAAACTGAAAGTAATCTTGTCTTATTTTCTAGAAAAAACTTGTCGCTTTTTTTAGAAAAGGAAAAGAAGGAAAATTCAAGTTTCTTTGGAATTGTAATATGTAGGAAAGATAAAGAAAGGATGAAAAGGGGTTGGGATCAGACGGCCAATCATTTATTGAAATCTATCGTATTTATCATCATCAAATCTTTAGGTTTATTTATTCAATGATTGAGCAACAAGAAACAGCGGAAGATCTAACGCAAGATACATTTATTAAAGCTTTTATGTCAAAAAATCAGGTTGAGCACCCAGACAAAATCCATAGTTGGTTATTCAGTATTGCTAAAAATACGACGATTGATTTTATTAGAAAACAACAGAAGTTACAACATGAGTTATATTTAAATAAAGCTTGGATAAAAAATCATTCTATTCCAGAAAATCAATTTATTCAGGATGAGGGAGTTCATGCGTTATATCAGGCAATAAACCACTTGAAAACGAATTACCGAAATGTATTAGTGTTAAGAAAAATAAAAGAATGTACCATTAAAGAAACTGCAGAAATTTTAGGTTGGAGAGAGGATAAGGTGAGAATTACCACAACGAGAGCTATTAAATCATTAAAGAAAATTTGGAAAAACACATATGGGGATCAATACCATCTATTATGATAGATGGCTTATTTTTTGTCATCAGGATCGTAAAAGCGTATATCTTATACCTATAGAGAAGACAAGATATACGCTTTTAAATCACCTCGCTTTTTACTCCAATAATCGTTTGATTCTCTCCATTTCCTCCTTTTTATTTTCTTAAAGGAAATAAAAAACGCCCAAAGGATTCACCATGGGCGCATATCAAAAATATATGAATTGTTTTAAATATGTTCCCTACTCTGCTATGAGACAGATCAGGTTCAAAGGGGTCATCATCTAAAACGGATGAAATCTCAACCAGCAATTACTATCCTCCCATATTTTGGTTTATTTGCGTTTTTATTCCACCATTATTGTAGTAGAAGTTTATTATAATGCTAGTCTAAATTAAGCTGGGAGAAATATCCTAATTACCCATGGAAAACATTGCGTTTGAAGTAGTCTTTCTATCCATGTTAGTCTTAATTTTGTTATTTTGATTTAAATGTATATATGAATGGAGGAAAAAATGTTGAAACTGATTGCAGTTATCTTTGCAGCAAGTACATTGTTTTTAGTCCATTTCATCCAATCTGCTGATTTACGCGTTTATGCTGAGACATTAGATGTTTATGATATATATGAGGTTAAAGAGGACGAAACAATTACTTCCATTGCTGATCAATTAGAAGTGTCTGAGGAAGAATTAACAATAATGAATCATTTAGAAGATCGAACTGTTCAGAAAGGTGATAAGCTTATCGTTCCTAAAGTAGAGGAAAAGGTAAAGGAAGAAAAGAAGCCTGACATTTCGTTAACATCTGAGGAGCAGGATCTTTTAGCAAGACTTATCCATGCAGAAGCGAAAGGCGAACCGTTTGAAGGAAAGGTAGCTGTTGCAGAAGTTGTGATTAATCGAGTCCAGGACGAACGTTTTCCTGATACCATTCGCGATGTTATTTATGAAAATAAGCAATTTCAACCTGTTGACAATGGTTCGATTAATAAGCCTGCAGATAAAGAAGCAAAAAAAGCAGTAAAACAAGCAATGAAAAATCATGCATTGCCAGATGAAACGGTCTTTTTCCACAATCCAACAATCGTACCGCAATCTTGGTTGAATACGAGAGAAGTTGTTACAGAAATCGGTAATCACCGTTTTTCTATGTAAAGCAAACCCTTCTATCTTATTGAACGAAGATGAACTAATGATAAGGAGCCAAGGGTGACATCAGTCACATTAGGCTCTTTTTATCGTGTTAAAAAGGATTGTTAAAAAGGAATTTACTTGCCTTTATTTGGTGTTCAATTATAATGGGAATTGAAATATAAATAATCACCTTACGTTATGTCTTACATAAAGGAGTGATACTATGTTATCAAATATTGGTATACCGGGTCTCATTCTTATACTTGTACTGGCCCTCATTATTTTTGGGCCGAAGAAGTTACCTGAAATTGGACGAGCAGTGGGAGAGACGTTGAAAGAGTTTAAAAACTCTGCTAAAGGTTTAGCTAATGATGATGAGGACTCTAATGAAAAGAAGAAAAACAATTTAGAGAAGTAATTTCAACTAAAAGTTGGCATATCTTATGTCAGCTTTTTTGTTTGTAATGAAACAATATTGGATGACAATAGGATTATATATTGTGAATAAAACGTGCAAACTCATTGGTTATCTTTTTAAAGAAAATGCCATATATTGAATACGCATTGCAAAGTTTCTAATACAAGGATAAAATTGAGGGTACGCAGTAGCGACAGATAAGAATTTATACATGTTAGTGAGGAATTTTATTATGAGTACATTTAAAGACGAAGTATTATCACGTCGAACATTTGCAATTATTTCCCACCCGGATGCTGGGAAAACAACCTTAACAGAAAAGCTTCTTTTATTCGGAGGGGCCATTCGTGATGCAGGGACTGTTAAAGGGAAAAAGACAGGGAAGTATGCAACAAGTGACTGGATGGAAATAGAAAAACAACGTGGTATTTCGGTTACGTCTAGTGTTATGCAGTTTGAGTATAATCAAGCTAAAATCAATATCTTAGATACACCAGGACACCAAGATTTCAGTGAAGATACTTATCGTACATTAACAGCAGTGGATAGTGCAGTAATGATCATTGATTCAGCAAAGGGGATCGAGGATCAGACTTTAAAACTCTTTAAAGTTTGCCGTATGAGAGGTATTCCTATTTTTACATTTATCAATAAATTGGATCGACAAGGTAAGATGCCGTTAGAACTTTTAGCAGAATTAGAAGAAGTAATGGGGATTGAATCATATCCGATGAATTGGCCAATAGGAATGGGGAAAGAGTTTCTAGGCATTTATGATCGTTTTAATAATCGCATTGAACAATTTAGGGTAGATGAAGAGGATCGTTTCCTTGAATTGAATGATGAAGGAGAAATTAACGAAGAACATTCTCTAAAACAATCGGGACTTTATGAACAAACGTTAGAAGAAATTATGTTGTTAAATGAAGCGGGTAATGAATTTTCGCGTGACCGCATTGCTTCAGGGGATTTAACACCTGTCTTCTTTGGCAGTGCTTTGACTAATTTTGGTGTGCAAACGTTTTTGGAATCTTATTTACAGTTTGCTCCTTCTCCTCAACCAAGAGAATCGACTGTTGGAGAAATCAATCCTTTAACAGAAGACTTCTCAGGGTTTATCTTTAAAATTCAAGCGAATATGAATCCTGCACATAGGGATAGAATCGCTTTTCTTAGAATTTGTTCAGGTAAATTTGAACGAGGGATGAGTGTAAATATTCCACGTCTGGGTAAACAAGTGAAATTAGCACAATCGACACAATTTATGGCAGATGATCGTAGTACTGTTAACGAAGCTGTAAGTGGCGATATCATTGGGATTTATGATCCAGGAACATATCAGATTGGTGACACATTAACAAGTGATAAAAATGGTTTCCAGTTTGAAAAATTACCTCAGTTCACCCCTGAATTATTTGTTCGAGTGACAGCAAAGAATGTAATGAAGCAAAAACATTTTCATAAAGGGATTCAACAGCTAGTGCAAGAGGGAGCTATTCAGCTCTTTAAAACTGTGAAAACAGATGAGTATTTACTCGGAGCAGTTGGACAATTACAATTTGAAGTATTTGAACATCGTATGAAAAACGAATATAACACGGAAGTATTAATGGAGAGGTTAGGCTCTAAAATTGCAAGATGGGTTGAAGGTGAGGACAATTACGATAACCTTTCTAGCTCACGTAGTTTACTTGTGAAGGACCGATATGAACATCAAGTGTTTCTATTTGAAAATGACTTTGCTCTTAGATGGTTCCAAGATAAAAATCCAGATGTACCATTATATAATCCGATGGATCAGCAGCAACAATAAGTATAATTACAGGCACGCACAATTTTTGTGCGTGCTTTTAATATGCATCTTTAATTTTAGCAATCAACGTACAAGGTTGACATGTTTGGCACGAACATCATCTTGCTTTTTAAAGAAGAAGGTTGATCCACAGACGAGTTTTAGCAACCGTAGTTGTCCGTAAAGTAGAGGCTAAGGTCAAATTATTTATATGAAAATAATGATTGACAGTAAATGAAATACAGATTATAGTATAAATACGTTACAAAAATACTTTAGTGCATAAAAGCGTTTAAGTAAAATAGTATTATTAGTTTTTATATAATTTAACCGGTAGTGCCAGTAGAGGATTTATGAACAGCTAAAGAGACTGAATGGTTGGTGAAAGTTCAGGTCATAAATTTTTCGAATTACACCTACCTATAAAGGTTAAAATAGATGAAGTGGACAAGTGTGGTGTCTTGTCAATTAGGGTGGTACCGCGGAGATCATTCGTCCCTAAATAAGGGATTTATGAGCTCTTTTTTTACGCTTTTAGAAATATTGGAGGTTAATTTATTATGCAACAAGAACCAAGCATCAAAGTAAAAACATGGGAAGCTATACTTATCACAATCATTCTCCTTAGTGGTATAAGTTATTGTATGATTGCCCTTGAGGCACCACCACATATTCCCATTGTATTATCGATGATCATTTTAATTATTTATGGATTATGTAAAGGCGTTAAGTATAGAGAAATAGAACAAGGCATTATGGATGGGACAAAGTCAGGGCTTGGCGCTACATTTTTATTCTTTTTTATTGGTATGTTAATAAGTAGTTGGATGGCAAGCGGGACAATTCCAACGTTCATTTATTATTCTTTAGATATTGTAGGACCGAATTATTTTTATGCCATTAGTTTTGTTGTTACCGCTATTATTGGTATGAGTATTGGCAGTTCATTAACAACAGCAGCGACTATTGGTGTTGCATTTATGGGATTGAGTGGTGCATTAGATTTAAACCCGGCTATTACTGCAGGTGCAATTATCTCAGGAGCATTTTTTGGAGATAAAATGTCTCCACTGTCTGATACAACTAATTTAGCATCCATGACAGTTGGGGTTGATTTATTTGATCATATTAAAACAATGAGTATGACAACAATCCCTGTATTTATCTTATCCTTTATTATTTTTTTCCTAATTTCACCGAAGGGAATAGAAGAAGCCAGCTTAGTAAAAATTAATGAGATGCAGGAAGGTTTATTAGCGCTAGGGTTGGTGCAATGGTATGCAATCATACCTTTTCTTGTATTAGTTGTACTAGCGATAAAGAAAATACCTGCTTTAATTACATTAGCAGCTTCAATCGTTACGGCAATTATTGTTTCATTCTTTGTGCAAAATGAAATGAATTTAGCTAAGCTTATCACTATTTTATTTAGTGGTTATACATCAAATAGTGGGATTGAGGATATCGACTCATTATTAACTAGAGGTGGAATGGAAAGTATGTTTTTCTCTATTTCACTGGTCCTATTGGCTTTAGCAATGGGAGGGTTATTTATTAAATTAGGGATATTAGCAGCACTTATTCGTGGGATTACTGACTACTTATCTAAACGTGGCCCATTAATTTCAGCAACTGCTTCAACGGCAGTTGGTATCAATTTTATTGTAGGTGAGCAGTATTTATCTATCCTATTAACAGGTAACGCTTATAAAGACTCTTTTAGTAAAGCGAACTTGCATCCTCGATATTTATCCAGGGTTTTAGAGGACGCTGGTACAGTGGTTAATCCTCTTGTACCGTGGAGTGTTTGTGGAATCTTTCTAACGACAGTGCTAGATGTTAATACATTAACCTACTTGCCATTTGCCTTATTTTGCTTAATAAGTCCATTAATGACTATTTTATATGGTTGGACAGGTTGGACAATGAAGAAGCAGTAGTCATTCAATTTGTATAATATAAGCCATTTTCTCTTCTAGTTTTCTAATAGATGAAGAGAAAATTGGCTTTTTTATTTTTTTATAAAAGGGATGTAAAATTATTGAAATAAGTTCATAAAATATTCTCGCTTTCCCATTATTTTAGTGAAAGTTGTCTTAGATTTTGATGACGTTTTGATATATTTTAATTTTTGATAACATTTTTTTAGTTATATTTCACAAGTATGAAAGTTGCACAACTTTTGTCATTATATTGTAGTGAATGTGGTATAAAAATATTCTTTACCCCTATAATTTTCTAATTTTACCCGTATATTTGTAAAGATAGGTTAATAAAGTTTGTGGCAAGTCTTCATGCTCAATTCATCTAAATTTCCTGTGTTATAATTTGGGTGAATAAAGAGGTGAATGCATGATTAAATCACTGTTTAGAGGCTTGAAGACACAACATAAAACCATTGAAGAAGAAGTTTTTGCAATTCAAAATGGTGATCGACAATTAAGAGATGTGTTTATAGATAAATTTAAACCTTTTGTAGCAAAGTCGGTATCTTTAGTTTGCAGGAGATTTATATATGATTCCGATGATGAATTTAGCGTGGGTTTAATCGCTTTTAATGATGCTATTAATAATTATAATCGAGCAAAAGGGACAAGTTTCGTTTCTTTTGCTGAGGTTGTTATTAAACGAAGAGTGATTGATTATATTAGACAGCAATCGAAACATCAGAACCTTAGTTTAGATGCAAGCCATCACTATGAGGATGGTTCGAATGAGCAAGCCAGTGCATTAATAGAATCAGAAATATCGATAAGGGGCTACTTAGAAATACAAGATCAACAGGCAAGAAAGGAAGAAATAATTAAGTTCACGAATGATTTATCTCATTTTGGTATTAGTTTCAAAGAGATTGTAAAATGCTCGCCAAAACATGCCGATGCAAGAAGGACAGCTATTGAAATTGCCCAATTAATTGCCAATGATGTGATGTTGAAAGACCTGTTATATTCCACCAAAAAATTACCCATCAAGCATATGGAATCAAGAATAAAAGTAAGTAGAAAAACAATAGAAAGAAATCGTAAATACATTATTGCAATGACATTAGTTCTATGTAATGACTTTGTCTATTTAAAGGATTATTTGAAAGGGGTGTTAGAAACGTGAAAAGAGGAGTGATTGTCGCTATTGATGAACGTTTCTTAACACTTTTAACAAATGAAGGAGAATTTTATTTTAGTTATAAATACGAAGCAATATATGAAATAGGTCAAGAGATTGAGTTTGAGCCTGTGATGAAAAACCATAAGGTAGAATCTGTTAAAAAACCGAAATATGTAAAAATGATTATGATTGCTGCTGTATTTATTCTTTCCTTTTTAGGCTTATCCTTATGGCCTAATCATTCTGAACAGACAATCTACGCTTATATGACCATTGATATTAATCCAAGTATTGAACTAGCCGTAAATGAACAATTCGAAGTGATTCAATTGAAGGGTTACAATGCAGATGGAAAAAAAATCATTCAAGAGATATCGGATTGGAAAAATAAACAGTTTGATACCATATTTTCAGATATCCTTTTAATTTGTAAGAGTCAGGGTTATATGCAAAAAGGAAAAGAATTAACGTTCGCCACAGTTGTCATGTCAGATCAATATTTTAAAGAAGAAAGATTAAGGAAACATACTGACTTTGTTACAAGGGAATTAAATGAAGAAGATGTAAGTTTGCATTTAATTGAAGGCTCTAAAACAGAACGAGAGTTAGCTCAAGAAAAAGGACTTACTCTAGGGGCATACATGGAGTTGAACGAGAAGACTGAATATGACAATACCGCAAAATCGGATGTAAATGAATCTGAGGAAGAAAAAAAGACTGCAAGTGATAAAGAAGAAAGTAAGGAAGATAACAAAGAAAGTGAAATAAAAAAAGAAAAGGAAACATCCATAGAAGTGAAGGAAGAGAAGGGGACAGTGCCCACTTCTGATGATAATGAAGCTATCGATCCAAATATAGAGACAAATGAATCAATACCAAATAATGAGGTTGAAGAGAAGAAGTTTCGTTATAAGAAGCATATTGATGATGAACACAATGACTCTTCGGCTGTCACTAATAAGGAGATTGAAAATAAAAAATTTAAAGGAAAACATAAAAATAAAAATGATGATGATGACGATGATGAGAAAGAACAAAATGATACCGATAATTCCGATGTTCATGACGACGATGAATGGCATAATAGGCATAATCAAGACAAGCACAATAATGAAAAAAGGGATAAACATAATGAAAGGAAAAAATATAATAAAGAATCACCATAATTGCAAGATTTATGGGTATAATAAAAAGTCCGAGTTGAACCTCGGACTTTTGCCATGTTATTTTTGTTTTCCAGAAAGTTCTGCTTGAGCTTGTTGGACTAATCTTTTTGTAATTTCTCCTCCAACTGAACCGTTAGATCTGGAAACAGTATCCGAACCTAACTGTACGCCAAACTCTTGAGCAATTTCATATTTAACTTGATCTAAATATTGTTCAATTCCCGGTACTAAAAGTTTATTACTATTCTTTGGCATGATTACACATCTCCTAAAGATAATTTACAGTAATTGATATCACTGTATTTGTATTATGATGTATTGCGTTTATTTCATGAGTGGTAAATTAGCTGTTTGTATCCTTGTTTTGGCAAAGAAAGAATAATTAGCTTTCAAAACAGGGGTAGATTATATTATTATAGAGTGTAATTGAGTTTAGTTGAGGTGAAAAACGTTTGTTAAAAGATTTAAAAGACTGGATAAATAGGCGTTCGCCAGCACAAATAATCACTGCATATTATTTCTTGTCGATTTCAATTTCTGTAGGACTCCTCTATTTACCAGGTGTGAATCAAAAAGGTGTAGAAGTTAGCTTTATAGATACTGTATTTACTGCTGTAACTGCTGTTAGCGTAACGGGGTTAACCGTTGTTGATTTATCACAAACCTATAGTGTTTTTGGTTATTTTGTGATTATGATTATTATGCAATTTGGTGGAATTGGTATTATGGCATTAGGTACATTCTTTTGGATGTTGTTAGGTAAGAAAATTGGATTGAAGAGTAGAAAACTAATTATGGTTGATCACAATCAGTATGCGCTTTCTGGGCTTGTTCAACTAGTGAAAGAAATAATTAAATTAATGATTCTTATCGAAGTAATAGGAATGTTTATACTTGGCTTTCATTTTTTAAAGTATTATCCTACGTGGGACGAAGCTTTTCTCCACGGATTATTTGCCTCTGTAAGTGCAACAACAAATGGAGGGTTAGATATAACAGGTTCATCAATGATTCCATATGCCCATGATTATTTCGTGCAGTTTATTACAATCATTTTAATCTCTTTAGGGGCAATTGGTTTTCCTGTTTTAATCGAAGTCAAAGCTTTTCTATTAAAACGTAAATGGGAAAACTCTCTCCCGTATCGTTTTTCTTTATTTACTAAAGTAACAACCGTTACATACGCTTTTTTACTCGTTTTTGGAACAATTATTATTTTAGTTATGGAGTTTCAGCATTTTTTTAAAGGGCTATCATGGCATGAAAGTTTCTTTTATGCACTATTTCAGTCAGCGACGACGAGAAGTGGTGGGTTAGCAACAATGGATGTTAGTGAATTTACTTTACCAACCCTCTTGATTATGAGTATTATGATGTTTATTGGTGCTTCACCGAGCTCTGTTGGTGGAGGTATACGGACAACTACCTTTGCCTTAAATATTTTATTTATCTGGAATTTTGCCAAAGGAAATAAACATGTGAAAATCTTCCGCAGAGAAATTCATCAAGATGATATATTGAAATCTTTGGTTATTACAATTTTAGCCACGCTTTTATGCTTTGTAGCAGTGGTGTTGATTAGCATTACCAATACACATTTATCACTTATTTCCATAATATTTGAAGTTTGCTCTGCTTTTGGAACGACTGGTCTTTCCATGGGGATAACAGCTGATTTAAGTAATACTGGAAAAATTGTCATTATGATACTAATGTTTGTCGGTAGAATAGGCTTAACCTCATTTTTATATATCATAGGTGGTAAAGAAGAAAAGCCACATTATCATTATCCAAAGGAAAGAATTATTATTGGATAATTAGGTTGATATGAAAACCAAGCTTAATAAAGAGCTTGGTTTTCTAATCTGCTTTATAACCTGCATCTTTTGTTGGGTGAGAGAAGGGAGCATCCGGTAATTCTTTTTCTTCTATAAGTGCGCGATTCTCAGGGGTATTAAAACCAATATCATTTGTTGGATGAACCCATTTGTCTCCAGCCATCACAGCTGGGTCTACGTCATCACTCCAATTCTCAAGTGGAGACTGCTCTGATACATAATTACTATCCCCAATTGTTACCCCAAATTCGTTTACAAAAGGTGGTTGAAGCTTCTTATGACTTTTTCGAAAGTCAGGTGAAGAAATTTGATGTGGTAAACTTTCTATTTCGCTTCGCTCTTGCTTGTTTTTTCTTTTCACTTATTATCACTCCTCTTTTTATCTTTCTCTTCTGTTTAATCGTTTATGAGATTGAACATGAAGAAATAAAAGGTAAGCATAATGACCCTAAATTAGGCGGAAAATATGTTTGTTCTTACGAAATATGAAGGAGGAGTCAGAAAATGAAGAGAAAAGCTAGCCATCGTGCTGTTGAAAAATATAGTAAGACACCAAAAGCCAATCAAGAAGATGTTGAATTTTCAGCTGAATTTACTAGTGGTGAAAATGTAAATAAAGGTGCCAACCGCAATTCAAAACAAGGAAGAAAAGGGAGAAGTTAAATGTACCAGTTGAAAAATGAGCGGAAACAGAAACAGCCTCCTCAAGTGAATGTTGAGTTCGGGATGGAGTTTGGCGATTTGAACGCTTCAAAGATTTATGAAGTTACAAGTAAAAAAGGCAAGGTTAATAAGAAATGAAAGTACAAGCCAGAAAAGTTCAAACTACTTTTCTGGCTTGTTTTTTCATTCTATGATGCAAACACAGCTGCCTGTTCTTTGGCATAATATACAACCATCACAGATTCATCCATTTCAATGAAACCGGTCTGAATATATTTCTCAAGATTAAATGGAAGCTTCTCTACAATGGAATGCTTATATAGTTCTTTTTCGTTTAAATGTAATTGAGCAAAGTCTTTGCTGACGGAACTTGGATCTTTCAGAAAATGTTGATAAAGCAAAGATCGTTCTTTTTTATCAATTGAGGATGGCCACCAAGGTTTTCTAGGTTTATATTTTTGATTAGATAGGTAATCATATTTCATTAAGCCTTCTATGACCTCTAAATTTTTCACTTTTGTATCCTCTAAGAAAGAAAATAATCGATGGAATAAATCTTCTAATTGGTGGCCAATTCTTGACCAGCCTTTCCCTTCCCAATAACTTCCGAACTCTTGGAAAAAATCAAAAGGGGTAGGGAAAATGTTTGTAACTAAGTATTCAATCGTATGATCCATCCGATGGTCATTCCAATATTTTTCTAATACATCTTCTACTTGTTTGATTCGGATAATATCTTGGAATGATAATACATTGTTTCCAAGGATTTCATAAGGTGATTGATCCATATAAATATATTGGTGATTGGCAGCACTTTGTCTTAACCCTGTACCCCTCAACATTTTTAAAAATCCTAGTTGTAATTCTTCTGGACGCAGAGCAAAAACATCATTGAAGGTCTTCTTGAATGATGCATAATCCTCCTCAGGCAAACCAGCAATTAAATCAAGATGCTGATCAATCTTGCCACCTTCTTTTACCATTGTCACTGTTCGAGTCAACTTCTGAAAGTTTTGTTTTCGCTTCACTAATTCATTCGTATAATCATTAGTTGATTGTACGCCAATTTCAAACCGGAATAAACCAGCAGGTGCGTGATCGTTTAGAAATTGAATGACTTCTGGCCTCATAATATCAGCTGTAATTTCGAATTGAAAAACCACGCCAGGCATATGTTCATCAATAAGAAATTGAAACATTTCTAACGCGTAACTCCGACTAATATTAAATGTTCGATCCACAAATTTAATCGTTTTCACACCGTTTCGCATTAAATAACGAATATCTTCTTTCACCTTTTCACGATCAAAATATCGAACACCAACTTCAATGGAAGAAAGACAGAATTGACAACTAAAAGGGCAGCCCCTACTCGTTTCAATATATGTAACCCTTTTGCCAAGTTCCCTCTTATCCTCTTCAAATCGAAAAGGAGAGGGGAGTTCACGAAGGTTAAGTTTGTTGTTTTGTGGATTAACATGCAATTTGCCATCTTCAAGATAAGCAATGCCGTTCACTTTGCGCCAATCCTTTTCACCATCTATTTGATGAAGTAGCTGTTTAAAAGTTTCTTCACCTTCACCTACAGCGATAAAATCAATCTCTGAAACATTCTCTAACCATTCAGGGACATCATAGGTCACTTCTGGTCCACCAAGTATAATTATTACTTCCGCATTTATTTTTTTGATCATACGAATGACTTTAATTGTTTCTTCAATATTCCATATATAACAACTGAAACCTATGACATCTGGTTGCTTATTAATTAAGTCAGTAACAATATTCATAACTGGGTCTTTAATTGTATATTCAGCTAGTTCAACGTTGAAATCAGGCTCAGCAAATGCTTTTAAATACCGTATGGCAAGGTTAGTATGAATATATTTAGCGTTTAATGTTGACGCAATGACTTTCATTTTCTTCTCCTTTTATATGCATTAAGAAAAGCGGTCGAGGCATAAATACCTAACAGCTTCTTATCTTTGACTAACGTTTTCATTTGACAGTTTTCTAGGCAATACATTTTATTTTATCATAATTTTTATTAAAATCCTAAAGTCAAAAATTAATAAGTTTTAACATTGACTTCATATTGTCTTTAAATTGGTAAGTTATGATTAACCTATCAAAGGAGGAGTGATAAGATGTTAATCGCAGCGATTATACAGTGGCACCGCTTTTGGTTTGTTGGTATAAATTACTTTTTAGAAGGTGATATTCCTGAGTGGTTGTTTCACCGACTATTTTCGAAGTCCATGCATCATCAAGAAAAGCTCATCTTTTTCTTGAAGAAACAGAAGGTCACCTCACGCACAAGGAGAGCATCATTACATGGGTAGTATTGTTATAAATAATATAAAAAAATGGCTATAGACATATACTCATCAAAAGTATAATATCTATAGCCATTTTTTTATTCTTTACGATTGTTTTTTTCTTCTTCAATAATCCCATCATTTCCTTTATCAATTCCAGTAGCCTGATTGATCATCATGGAGAAAAGGTTTAAACCTTGATCCATTGGATCCATTTCATATTGTTTTTGGCCAATTTTTCGAGATTTTTCAATATCACTCATTAAAGGCACCTCCATGTTAATTAGGTTGCACTAGTTAATTTGGCACCATTCATAAATGAAAGAATTAATTATTTTTGGTTAAGGTAATGTTGTAAGCACATGGCACAAGTGATGGAATCTTTACTAATAAACTTTATCCGCCTTAAATCTGAACGATTAACTATTGTAAAGTGGTGATAAGTAAAACCACATTCCGTCTTTTTTTGATTTTTAACAATATGAACTACATTATCTTGTTTACTTACAATTGTTGGAAACATCATAAACGTTTTACTCCTTTTATACCTGGTACTAATATGTGATAATGTAATGATAATCTATTTTGTGTTTTTTGTGAAATGATAAAATAAGGTAATTGAAAGGAAATTTGATACATAATTAGAAATTTATGAAGTGGATAGTGCCGATTAAAATAGTAGTGTTTATTAAGAAGATTTTTAGTCGCAAATTTATTTAGATGACCAAATTAATCGCAGTGTTTTTATTAAATTTAAATAAACAGTCTGTTTATATAGGAATAAAAGACAATAACGGCAAGGAGATTTATGAAGTGGATGTCATTATAGTTACTGACCAAGAACATTTTTATGGTATTAAATTTTGATGAAGCATTCTTTCAACTGCTGAATTTGCTTGAATTAAATGAACAAAGGAATATAAAGAAAGAACTTTAGAGATTATTGCAAACAAAGGGGTACATACATCTAAAGAATTCTTTTATCAAAATGAGCACCAAGATCAGGGTCTAGGTGCTCCGGGAGGATGAAAGTAAGGGGGGATTTTTAGCCAGCCTCTTTTGTGCATTGTGTTTTTAAGATTCATACTAAATATCATTTTTTCTGCATAAAATCTAGCCCACATAAGTCCAATATCATTTCTAATTGATTGAGTCATGTTAGTTGAACACATCATGATATTTGAAGCGATTTTAATACTAATTAAATTTGCAATTTCATCATTTGTAGATTTAACACCTAATGGAATGTTATTCGGATCAGAGTTAGGCTTCGATTGAGCTGTATTTGAAAGAGGGATACCTTCATTTATCATAAAATTTTCTAAGGTTCTTTTTTGGTGTTCAGCTAATCTTTTCGATTCAGTTAATAAATCTAATAACTCTTTATCAGTAGTTGTATTTAAACAAGTTTCTAATGCAGGAATTTCTTCAGCAATTGAAGTGTAGTACAACCAACACCCCATGGCTTCTCCTATATGTGGATTCTGTTTAGGATCATCTTCTATCGATGTTGATTTTATGTAATTTATAACTGCTTGAAAAGCGTTAGGCAATGATCATCCCTCCGTAATCTTTAGTTATTTAATCTAAATTATCTCCAAAAGTTAAATAACTATGTGTGTAATGAGAATATAAGAAAATGTACCATGAAATAAATAAACTAAAGTTGCGCTCAATTGATCAGAGAGGACTTATTAGCAATATATAGTACTCGAACATAAAAACGTAGGAGGATCTTATTCGTTTTCATTAAGTCGGAGAACCCATAAAAACATGCTGATTCTAACAAAATGCTTTCAGATATGAAAAAATAGCAATGCATCGTTAGGAAATGCTACCAATAGAAAAGTTTGCTAACATGGATTAAGTTGAGTTGATTAGGTGATGCCGTAAATTAACAAAAGGTAGCTGGGGTAAATCCAGAGGGCTTGTACCCCTCTGGATCAAAAATTAAATGGCAGTGAATCTATTTACCTTTCCGCCGCTATCCTGAACAATAGCAAGTCCTAATATTGCATTGATTAAATCTGGTATATTAATATCTTGGGCATCTAAAATATAAGCAACAGTACCTCCACCTAATGGGAAACTATTACACCCAATGATATAAAGTTGACCTTGCTCTACTTGATATTCTTTTAGTGCAGGTGCTCCAGAACCTGGAAATGTACAGCTTGATTCAGCAGTTTCACCACCTGAGGTAAGAACAATAACATCACCTAAACCTGGAACAGGAACAGTTATAGCCATAAATATCAAACTTCCTTTCAAATCTAATTGCCAGCTGACTTTGTATCTTATGTTAATCAAATGTGAAAGCTTGGATTTAAAACCTAAAGAAGTAAAAATGATATTAATGACCACTGTATATTAAACAAATAATCGATTGATTGAGCTAAGCTAGGTTTACATATAAATAAGTAAGTAGGAAGGGACATTTTTTGAATAAAAATATTAAAAAATTCATTCCGACCCTAACTATTATTTTTTACTGGAATATAAGAAATGGAAATTAAAAATAAAAGGTCGATAACCCCCTTTAATACCAAGGGTTATCGACCTTTTATAATTAGCGTCCCAGATAGGAATCGAACCTACGACCTACAGCTTAGGAGGCTGTTGCTCTATCCTGCTGAGCTACTGGGACATATATTGTTTTTTTCTTTTGACAATATAAAATTATATACCTATATAAATAAACGGTCAATAATAAAGCCTTTGAAAATTTTTAATGATTTTTATGGTATTAAAATAATGGGGAAAGAGCGCCCATAGATGTATAAATTATAAAAGGCAGTAGTTACATAGCACTGTAACTACTGCCTTACCTATTTAACCAATTCGGTATTTTCTACGATAATATCGAAAGATCGTTCTAATCTGTCTCTTTAGTTGTTTAAACCGTGCAGTGCTTAACTCAATCAGCGGCTGAGTCACTGCGGTGACCCATTTGCTTGATAATAGCAAAGTAAGCACTAAGGCGAGTCCTGCTAACAAGAGAAAACTTCTTGCATCATTGAAGAAATCCTGCACTTCACTTTCTCTAAATACTCGTACGAAAAACCCGTGAAGAAGATAAACGTATAATGTGTTTTTACCTAGCTTTGTAAATGAATAATGTCTATTAGGCACAAAGGCAAAGAAACATGCCATCATCATCAAACTGAGTAAATAGAAACCTAATCTAGTTAACATGGACGAAATAGATGCATCATCAACGACGGAATATGGCTTTGACCCAAGTAACCATTCATAGTTGATGTTTGGATTAAAGTAGAATAACACAAAGACAGCTACAAAAATACCAATCGCACCGATGCGAACCGATGGTCTAAATAAAACTTGGAAATGCTCTTTCTTCATTAAATAACCTAGTAAGAAGAATGGGAAAAACACAAAAGTTCTAGATAAGCTCAAATAGTTTGTAACCCAATCAGCATATCCTACAGCTAGCCCAATCGCAAAAGAGAGGATAATGGCTACACTAGGTTTGAATTTGGCAAATATCAATAACAATAGATGCCAGAAAAATAAAGAAATTAAGAACCATAGCGACCAATGTGGATTAAGCGGATCCACGTTAAAGGCTGCACCTTGATGTAAGAAATAATAAAAGACCGAATAGATTAGTTGGAAAATAAGGTATGGCAAAATCAATTTTTTAGCTATTTTTTGAATATATCCCTTTTGATAATACCCTTTTGCAAAAAAGCCTGAAACTAATATAAATGCAGGCATATGAAATGTATAAATCACTTTGTAAAGCGTATAAATTGTTTCACTATCTTCAATAAAAGAGCGAATCAAATGTCCGAATACCACAAAGAAAATAAGAATAAACTTTGCGTTATCAAAAAAGTAATCACGCTGTCTCATAAATCCTCCTTTATTAAAGACCCCCTAAAACATCACTTATTATATACCCATTATGTAAGAAAATAAATCAATTCAAACATGTGAACGAGTGGATAAAAATCCAAAACATGGACATGTAAAGGTAATATGGCATTGAAATGTATAGGTATATATAACTATTTTTAGTTAAAATACTACTTCAATATCCCCTTTTTATCGATTATAATGTTAGCAGAATCTAGTATAATAGAATCATTATTGTTAAAAGGGATACATTTTTTTAAAAGGAGGAATTATATTGAAATTACTGAAAAAATGGCGTTTAAAACAAAGTAGCATCCCCTTTTTAAATGCGATGTTAATACGGGTGTCCAAGTCAGATAAATGGAGAAAGTTAAAAATCGGTCAAAAGTATGGGGTAGCTTTGTGGCTTACTTTAGGCGTATTCACTATATCAACGATTTTGTCTTTTATTATGCTTGTCTACAGTACCTTTAAACTTAATGAAGCAGAGAAGGCAAGTGAAAGAGCGCTAGAAATCGCTGATATAGGCACAGATTTCTACTTAAAAGGCGGGACAATTGGGAATTATATTATTGATTCTAATCCAAAACATTTAAATACATATGAAGATTTAGAAACAGACATAAAGAATAAACAACAAGAAATACAAGCAATGATCCAATCGGAAACAGCACAGGAAATGTTTGTTAAAATCAATGAATATGATAAAGAAGTAAATCAATTATTTTATGATGAAATCGCACCAAATGTGAAGTTACAACATGTACGCGAATACCGCTTAGGGAAGTTGCAGGTGGATAATTACATCGAGCAAACAATGAATACATTAGATGAACTAACATCTATTATTAAGGAAGAGCAGGAATCTGCCATTAACCAAGCGAGTTGGATGATGATCGTTTCAATTGTTATCTTAGTACTGTCACTAGTACTATCAGCAATTTTCGGATTTTTTAGTCATAAAATCGTGAATAAACAATTAGCTTATCGTCTTACAAAGGTTGTGACAGCTTCAAAGGAAATAACAAAAGGAAACTTAAAAGCTAGTGATATTCATTCGAATAATCAGGATGAAATTACAGAAATCGCAGACGCTTTTAACCAAATGAAACACCAGTTGCGCCAAATGATTCAAGAAATGCTTACAGTTTCACAAAGTTTAAATGAGAGAAGTGTTCACCTTGGTGCCGTTTCATCTGAAGTCGCAGCTGCTAGTCAAGAAATATCGGCGACAATGGAGGAATTATCGGGAGGAGCAGAAGAGCAAGCAAGTGCAAGTGCGGATTTATCAAAAATTATGGAAGATTACTTATCTAAAGTGGAGAATGCAGAAACGAAAAGTGTTTCTATGCGTGAAGCAGCCTCAAATGTGAAGAATATGACATTAGCAGGAAATGAATTGATGGAAAATTCTAAAGAGCAAATGAATAGGATAGATGAAATAATTAATGATTCGATGCATCGAGTGAAAGGGTTAGATCAAGAAACGAAACAAGTAAATAAGTTAATATCTGTGATACATGAGATCGCTAACCAAACGAATTTATTGGCATTAAATGCGGCAATTGAAGCTGCGAGAGCAGGAGAGCATGGCAAGGGCTTTGCTGTTGTTGCGGAGGAAGTAAGAAAACTTGCTGAAAAAGTCTCCTATTCAATAAGTGATATCACTTCAATCGTCAATAAAATTCAGTCAGAGTCTGTTGGAGTCGTAGAATCGTTACAAGCCGGCTATGAGCAAGTAGAGATTGGTAGTAATAAAATTCATCAAACAGCGAATACCTTCCAAAGTATATCAACTGCCATCACTGATATCCATGGAGATATCGAACATATTTCATCAAGTATGGTAGAAATGCTAGATAATTCAGTTGGGATGAGCGAATCTATAGAAAATATTGCTGCGGTTTCTCAACAATCAGCAGCTGCAGTAGAAGAGACGAGTAATTCTGTTACACATACAAATGATTCAATGGAAAACATTCAGCTATATGTACAAAAGTTAGTTGAAATGGCTAATACATTAAGTAAACTTATAGAAAAATTTAAACTATAATGGGGAAAACAAGTATTCTGCTAGTTTAAGCGGGTACTTGTTTTTTTATTATGAATAAAAAGGATTATGGCGATTTTTGTAGAATAACCTCGTGGTAGAATAATTTGTTTTAGGGGGTAAGGTAGTTTGCCAACATCGAATAGTTCTTTTGAAAGACAAAAGTTGTTAGAAAAGCTCTCAAATGATGAAGGAATCTATTCAGAGCTCTTTATGGAAGCCATAGATGGAATCATCCTATGGGAGGATGGTGGTAATATTGTACATGCGAATGAATCAGCGTGTCGAATATTTGAAACTTCATATAATGAAATTACAAAATGTAAGATTGAAGATTTTGTTGTCGATAAAGATAAAAAGTACAAGGAAATCCTAAATGTATTATATAAAAGAGGGGCAATAAGAGATGAAATTCTATTCTTTATGCCTAACGGACAATCTAAGATTTTAGAATTTACAATGAAATTACAATCTTACACTGGTTTTCATATGGGTATTTTTCGTAATGTGAGTGAGCGAAACCAAATGGAACAAGAGTTAAGAAAGAGTGAATTGAAGTTTAGAAGAGTATTCGAGGGTACACTTGAAGGTATCATTTTATGGGATAACGAGGGAGTGGTACAAGACGTTAACCCTTCTGGAGAGAAAATTTTAGGGGCAAGTCGTGAAGAATTAATCGGAAAGTCGTTAAAACATATGATGGCTAGATTTTCTGGGAATTTAGATGAAATGAGAGAGATCATCACACAAATAACAATGAACGGTTCTTATGAAGGAAGGATACAACTACAAGGTAAGGGAAATGAAAATAAATTATTTGAGTATTTAGTTAACTATAATTTGTTTTCAGAGTTTACAATTTCTACATTTAAGGATATAACGGATAAAGTCGAAATGGAAGAAAGATTAAGAAAGTCTGATACACTGAATGTATTAGGACAACTTGCTGCAGGTATTGCTCATGAGGTGCGCAATCCAATGACTGCAGTAAAAGGATTTATACAATTGCTTGAGAACTCATTAAAAAAAGAATCTGATCATGATATGTATTTTAATATTATTTCAACGGAACTCGCAAGAATCGATTCTATTATTAATGAATTTCTTTTTTTAGCAAAACCACAGGCCGTGAGATATATGGAGAATGACATAATTAACATTATGCGCGAAACGGTTAAGTTATTAAATGCTCAGGCCCTACTGAATAATATCCAATTCCGTACTTATTATGAATATGGTTTACCAAAAATGATGTGCGAAGGAAACCAACTAAAAAAAGTTTTTATAAATATTATAAAGAATGCAATTGAAGTAATGCCGGATGGTGGATATATCACAATTACCATTAAACGTCTTGAGGATCAAACTGTAAGAATTTCAATTCAGGATGAAGGTGGAGGAATACCACAGGATAAGTTAGAAAAGCTAGGACAGCCATTTTATACTACAAAAGAAAGGGGAAATGGTCTTGGATTAATGGTTTCATATAAGATTGTTGATGAACATAATGGGGCAGTACAAGTGGAAAGTAGTGAGGGAGTAGGAACAACTTTTCATATTATTCTTCCTATGAATAATTAATTTTTTTAAAATATAAGTAGGAAGAATGTAATTTATGTTTCAAAATTAGATATATATCTAATTAGATATATGTTAAAATGGATTTATTCATAACTGTTGTTAAGAAAAGGAGTGAAGGATTATGCAATTAAACCGCATTGTTGCATTTCATAAAACCATGGGCGATCCAACGAGAATAAGAATTGTTTATTTGTTATCAAAAGGGCCATTACACGGACAAGCAATAGCAGGAAAGTTAGGATTAACACCACCAACGATTACACATCACCTTCATAAATTAAGGGATATTAATTTAGTTTATACAAGAAGAGAAAAAAATACGGTCTATTATTATTTAAACGAAAAGATTATTCTTCATCAAGCTGTTACATTAGAGAAAATCATTAGCCAAAAGGAGGAGTTAGAAGAAATGGAGCAAGACAACGCATATAGAAAGAAAGTACTAGACGCTTTTATTCAAACTGATGGAAAATTAAAATCTATTCCTGCTCAAAGAAAGAAAAAGCTTATCATTTTTGAACATATGGTAAAAGGGTTGAAAAAAGGTGTGAAATATGAAGAGAAAGAGATAAATGAATATATTAAAAATTTTCATGATGACTTTGCCACGATTAGAAGGGAATTTATTACGAATCAATATATGTATCGTGAGAATGGGATCTATGAAGTAAATCCACCAGAAATGTGGGCGAAAATAGAATAGTAGTAGTTGGCCTACTTTAGACGGCAAAATCCACTGTTGTGAGTGCTGGTTGGCCAAGTATAAAAGAAGCTGCGAACCTAATTTGGCTCTAAAAAATACGAGCAAATGCTGACAGATATATAACAGTATTTGCTCGTATTTGATTTTAGCTAGTCATGTATTTCTTGAAAATATTAATAAAATTCAGGTTTGCGATCATCGAAAACAGGGATGGTTTTCCTGACACGATCAACCTCCGAAAGATCAATCGTCGCTGTGACAATCTCTTCTTTTTCCGTACCACTTTCGAGAACTTCCCCCCAAGGATCAATGATCATCGAATGTCCAGCGAATCTATTATTAGGATCCTGCCCTACACGGTTACAAGCAATCACATAACATTGGTTTTCAATCGCTCTTGCCCTTAATAATGTTTGCCAATGATCGACTCTTGGTTTTGGCCATTCTGCTACAACAAAAATAGCTTTGGTCCCGTTTAATGTATGTGCTCGAAACCATTCCGGGAAACGAATATCGTAACAAATCATACCGGCTACTTTCTCACCATTAATATTAAAGCTGCCTTTTTCTTCTCCCGCAGATAAAAATTTATGTTCATCCATTAATTTAAATAAGTGCATTTTATGATATTCTTGTAGCAATTCTCCGTTTTTATCAACTGAAATCATCGTATTAAAGTATTCCTTATCACGCTTAGTAGCAACTGATCCGCCTACGATATGGACTTGATATTTTTTTGCTAAGTTTTTTAAGAATTCAATTGTTTTTTCACCTTTAACATCAGCAGTGGACGACAAATTTTCTAGATCATATCCAGTTGTCCACATTTCTGGTAGGACAATAATATCTGGATATGGTTGAACTTCACAAGCTTCCTTTACTTTTATTTCTACATGCTTATAGTTTTCTTCAGGATGGCCAAATTGTATATCCATCTGTATACAAGCAATATGTAATTTCATCGTTAAAACTCCCTTATTTCAATCTTATTTATACTTTAAATATATACGATTTTTAAAAAGTTTACTACTGTTAATGATTTTAAGTACTTGTCGAAAAGTAATGCAAACTATTCTCAGAAAGTGTCGAATCATGTTGATATAAAAAAAGATTGTCTTATTTTGCGAATCTATTTACTTTTATAAAAATTCTTGTAATAATTTCTCAAGTAGACAAAAAATAATCGAAAGCAGGACAAATTTAGGAGGAGAAAAGTTGAAGTTAAATCAAAGGGAATTATTGGACAAGATTCAAATGAAAAGAGAAATTATGATGAAATGTGCGTGGAAAGTAGGTATTAATGACAAATTAACTATCCAGCATAGTCAGGAACTAGACATGCTTATATATGAATATCAGAAGGCAAAAATAAACTCCGAGCCCCGTAGGACCCGAGAATTTAAGTTAAATATTAAACAATACCATGTAAATATAAAAACAAAAGCTGTATGAAATTAAAAAAGGTCAATTAATAAGATCATGAAAAGTAAACCAATGATAAAAGAATAGGTAGATGTTCTTTCATGACCATCTCCATGGCTCTCTGGGATTAATTCCTTATAAATAATAAATAGCATGGCTCCTGCGGCAAATGAGAGCCCATAAGGGACAAGTGAAGCAACATAAGAGGTTAAATAAAATCCTAATAAGCCTGTGAAAATTTCAATTGTACCTGTTAAAGTGGCAACAATAAATGCTTTAAGTCTACTAATTTTTTGGTTGACCAAAAATAAAGCAACTAAGAATCCTTCAGGTGCATTTTGCAAACCAATGGCAAATGCAATTAAATTACCAGTGTCTCCTCCGTTTTCGGACGCATAACTAACACCAACAGAAAGTCCTTCTGGAATGTTATGAAGTGTAATAGCAGCAACAATTAACATCGCTTTTTCATCAAATTCAATCCCTTTTTTGTTATGAGCGATGTCAATATGTGGAATGTTTTTTTCTAGCAATGTTAAAGTTAAAACCCCTAGAAAAATTCCTACGACTAATGGTAAAAACCCTCCTGCATTTAATGCCTCTGGAATAAGACTCATTGTTGAAGCAGCCATCATAATACCTGCAGTAAATGCGAGTAATATATCACGCCATTTATGTGTCATCGATTGGCCAATAAACAAAATAATCAATGCACCAAGTCCTGTAGACATAGCTGAAAGGATTGTTCCATATAGCACTTCTGTCATTTTATAAATCACCTCTTTAGAATCATCCCTGATTTTTATCAATAAGATGCAGTAATCATTTAGCCTAGTATATGCATAATTAAGGAAAGAGGTCATATAAAAAATGTGACCTCTTCTTTAATGTCAATTATGAATAGTAACTAACATTCATTAATCATTCATTCCATTCAGCAATTTTTTGATCTGATGGTAATGATAGGGTGAGGAACCCGATTAAAGGAAGTAACCCAGTGAACATCATCGTCTGGTTTATACCAACCCAGTCACTTAAATAACCTAATGCAATCGATCCAATTGCACCCATTCCAAATGCAAATCCAACTGTTAAGCCAGACATCATACCGATTTTACCAGGTACTAATTCTTGTGCATAGACAACTGTTACAGAAAAGCTAAGCATCAGTATAAAGCCTGTAAGTGCCAAAAATACAAACGCAATACTAGCTGGCACAAATGGAATGAGTATGGAAAATGGACAAGATAGGGCCAATGATAAAAATATAATTGTCTTACGTCCAAATTTATCTGCTAAAGGTCCTCCGAAGAAGGTACCAATAGCACCAGCTAATAAAAATACAAATAGCATTGTTTGTGCGCCGCTGATAGAGAATTCATAATTCTCAATTGCGTAAAAGGCATAAAAGTTTGTCATCCCAGAAACATACCAAGATCGGGCAAAAATAAGAATGAGCACAATAGCTAATGCTATTTTTACTGATTTAGTAAGTGGTTTATGTGCAGCTACCTTTTTCTTTGCCTTTTTATTAGCTGCTTGCAATCTTAGATTTTTAGCATACCAAATGGCAATATAGGCGAGAAAACAAACAGCTAAAAAAGCGGCAATAGTAAACCATAAAGCTCCTTTTTGTCCAAAAGGAACGAGTACCAAGGCGGTAATTAATGGGGCTAGCGATTGACCGCTATTTCCACCAACTTGATAAATGGATTGGGCTAATCCTCTTCTTGGACCAGCGGCCATGTAAGCAACTCTTGAGCCCTCAGGATGAAAAATAGCAGATCCTAATCCTATAAATATGACGGAAATGATAATCCATTCATACTTAGGCGCAAAAGCCAATCCAATGATACCGAATAAAGTAATGGTTAACCCAATGGGTAAGGCAAAAGGCATTGGTTTTTTGTCTGTCATGTTGCCAATAACAGGTTGAAGAACAGACGAAACAATATTTAATGCAAATGCAATCATTCCTAATTGGGTGAAACTTAGTCCCATTGATCTTTCTAAAATAGGGAACATTGCGGGGATTATCGCCTGAATGGCGTCATTTAGCAAATGACAAAGCCCAATAATAAATAAAATACGATAGCTAGTATTTCCTTGTTTAGGAAGGGCTTTAAGAGAAATAGCTTGGCTCATTGGAAGGACTCCTTTTATGTAATAATAATTCAATATACGAAATAATTATTGGAGTTAAATGAACAAAAATCAAGTCTTTCTTTAAAAAAATTGAAATATTCTAAAAGACATCCTTTTCAGTTACCATTTGTACTTCTATCCTCAAACATTAGTTGTATGTGAAATACAACTATTTTTCATCCTTTTTTATTTCTTATTGCTTGAAAGACTACGTATGTTAGAACTTAGTCGAATCCTATGACATTTAGCTATCATATAAAAAACAAAAAGTAGGAAATGGAAAAAATATAGGTTAATTCCTTTTTTATTAGCCTTTCCAGCAGAAGGAAACATATCCATCTTATAAGGGAAGCAAATCTTTTATAAGGCTTCCCTTATGATTGATATGTTTATGAATCAAATGAATGAGAATCTAGCGGTAAAATGATCGTCACAACTGTACCGTTAGAAGCACTACTTTCGATTGTGATTTCTCCCTTATTTGCTTCGACAATCCTTTTGCATACAACAAGTCCAAGACCTGTACCATAATCTTTAGAAGTGTAAAAAGGTTCAAAGATTCTGTCCATCTCTTTCTTTGGTATACCTACTCCAGTATCCTTAATGGTGAGATAACAATGATGAGCGCTTGTTGTGAGAGATATAGACAAATATCCATTACTACTCATTGACTCAAGAGCATTTTTGGCGATATTTAAAAACACTTGCTTCATTTGATCTTTGTTGCAATATATTCCTACGGGTTCTTCTGGTAAAGAATCTTCATAGTGGATATTGGCTAAGTTGGCTTCAGATTTAATAAGTGGTTCTAGTTCACGTATAATGTCTTGTACATAAATATGTTCTTTCTTTTCAATTGTCGGTTTCCCAAGAATAAGAAACTCACTAACGATTTCATTGATACGACTGATTTCATTATTTATAATAGAGAAATAATACTGATCTTCTTCTTGTTTATGTTTCTCTGATAATAATTGGATCAAACCTTTCACACCAGTAAGTGGATTCCTGATTTCATGGGCTGTACTTGCAGCTAAATTTCCGACTAGCTCTAGTTTCTGTATTTCATTTTCTTTCTCAGCATTTTTGGCATGTTTTTTTAACATGAAATATTTTATAAAGAAAAAGAAAATATGAAGTAATATAAAAAGGGGAAAGAAGAAGATTGCTGTACGCTTAAGTAAATTACCGCTAGCGACATCTGAAACACTCACTTCAATATTCCAAGGTAGACGATCAATTGGTAAAGTATAAACTTGATCATTCTTACCTATACCACCATTCATATTCATTATTTGCTTACCACTAGAGTTCGTAATGGAGATGGAAGCATCAGGAGTAAGCATCCTCATAATATTTTGCATGTAATCTACTCTTAAATGTGCACCTACAATTCTTTCTAGTTGGAAATTAACATCGAGAATAGGGTTTGCAATCCCGATGACCTGTTGTTCAGGTGTTAATGTTTCCACTTCTTCGGATATAATTAAATCATTCGTGCGCATAATTTCTTGGATATACGGATCATTATTAAAGTCATGATCCTTTAATAATTCTGATGTTCCTGTTTCGAAGGTACCTGTTGCGTCAAGGAGAAACATGCTGCCATATCTCATGTCAGTTAATTGTGTGCTTCTTACTACTTCTCGAACAGTTTCCATATCATTTTGAGCGTCAATTGATAATGCTAAAATATCTAATGTGGTAACTGTTTCAGAGATGAATTGATCCCAGTTTTTTTGATGAATGGTTGCAATCCACTTTGCGTCATTTAATCTTTCTGTTTCATCACGGTCTGTTACATAATGATAAATAGTAAGCATTCCTAGAATAGACGGCATAATAACTATAATTACATATAGGAAATAATTATTCTTTCTTTTCATTTTCTTTTTCTTCTCCATAAAATCGGATCCATGAGTATTTTTAGTAAAAATATAGAAATTGACAGTATGCTGTTCGTTACTTATAATTAGTTTGAATTCAATAATCTCTATTTTAAATTATTTTAGGAGGATTGGAGACATGACAGAATCTAGCCAATCACTCAAACTATATATTGTGCTTTCAAGAGCGAATAGAGCGATTAATGAAATTGTTAATCGTAAAATTCAAACCTATGGATTAAATCCAACTGAATTTGCTGTACTAGAATTACTATATCATAAAGGTAATCAACCTTTACAGCAAATAGGTGGTAAAATTTTGCTTGCTAGTGGAAGTATTACGTATGTAGTTGACAAATTAGAAAGTAAAGGGTATTTGCGAAGAGTTGCATGCCCGAATGATCGAAGAGTGACTTATGCTGAAATATCGGAAGATGGTAAGGCGTTTATTGAAGACGTATTTCCAGGCCACGAAGAGTATATTCATGAATTAATGAGTGAATTAGATGCAGAAGAAAAAGAGACAGCTATAAAATTAATAAAAAAACTCGGGTTATCTATTAGTAATCGATAAAAACGGTTCATACAGAATCGTTTTTTTCTTTTATTATAGAGTTGTGAACTTTAGTGAAGTAATTCTATGTTAAAAGAAAATTGAAAATTTCTAATTAAATTTAATCATTGTTGGTCGCTACTTAAGTCCTGAGCATAATTTAATAATAAATATGCAGGATTTTATAATCTATTATAGAAAGAGTTAACTTGCTTAAAATTTTTTTCTTCATGAAAAACATACAAATTAGCGATTATTACTTGGAGGTGTAGGGAATGAAATTTCCTGAATATGAATACAAAAGGCCGCAAATGGACAAAGCAAAAGTTCAATTTGATGCTGCACTACTGGCATTTAAACAAGCAAAAACAGCTGAGGAACAAATAGAAGCGATGAAAAAGATTAATCGTATACGAAATAAATTGTATACGATGTTAAATTTGGTTATGATCAGGCATTCGATTGATACGAATGATCAATTTTATCAACAAGAACAAGATTATACAGATGAGATAGGCCCAGAGATAGAAGGACTTAGTACACAATTTTACGAAGCACTAGTGCAATCTAAGTTTCGCGAAGAGCTCGAAAACAAATGGGGCAAACAGTTATTTGCTTTAGCTGATAGTGAATTGAAAACTTTCAAGCCGGTAATTGTACCATTACTACAAAAGGAAAATAAACTGACAAGTGATTATAATAAGTTGATCGCTTCCGCAAAAATAAATTTTGATGGCAAAGAATTAACATTAGCGCAGCTAGATCCATACATAGAATCGAAAGACCGCCAACTAAGGAAAGAAGCGAGTGCGGCTAAGTTCCAATTTTTGGCGGATAACGAACATAAACTAGACCAAATCTATGATGACTTAGTTAAAATAAGAACAGAGATTGCTCATCAATTAGGGTATGAAAACTTTGTTGAACTAGGGTATTATCGAATGCTTAGAATTGGATATGATGCCAATATGGTTGCAAAGTTTAGAAAACAAGTGGAAGAGTTTATTGTCCCGATGGTCGCTAAATTAAAAGAAAGACAGCGCGTAAGAATTGACGTGGATTCATTAAAGTATTTTGATGAACCGTTTAATTTTCTTTCTGGCAATCCAATGCCTAAAGGCTCTTCCGATTGGATTATTAATAAAGGGCAAACGATGTATCAAGAACTTTCACCAGAGACAGGCGAATTTTTTGATTTCATGATTGATAATGAATTAATGGACTTACTCGCGAAGAAGGGGAAAGAAAGTGGAGGCTATTGTACATTTATTGAGGATTACCAAGCACCATTTATCTTCTCTAATTTTAATGGGACATCAGGGGATATTGATGTTTTAACACATGAAGCAGGTCACGCTTTTCAAGTTTACGCAAGCAAAGGTTTTGAGATTCCTGAATATATATGGCCAACACATGAAGCGGCAGAGATACATTCAATGAGTATGGAGTTTTTCACTTGGCCATGGATGGATACGTTTTTTAAAGAAGATGGAGACAAATATCGCTTTGCCCATTTAAGCAGTGCCCTAATTTTCTTGCCTTATGGCGTAGCTGTTGATGAATTTCAGCATTGGGTTTATGAAAACTATCAAGCTACTCCAGCGGAAAGAAAAGCAGCATGGAGAAAGATTGAGAAAAAGTATATGCCTTATAAAGATTATGAAGACAACGAGTATCTAGAAAGAGGCGGTTATTGGCAAAGACAGGGCCATATTTATAGCTCGCCATTTTATTATATAGATTACACGTTAGCGCAAATTTGTGCCTTTCAATTTTGGCAAAAATCACAAGAGAACCATGAAGAAGCTTGGAATGATTATCTTCATTTATGTAAACTTGGCGGTAGCCAATCATTTACAGGATTAGTATCTGAAGCAAATCTGATTTCTCCTTTTGAAGATGGTTGTGTAGAATCCGTTGTTGGATCAATTGAGAAGTGGCTGAATCAAGTCGATGATAAAAAACTTTAAAGAATGATGTGGAAAAAAGGAGAGGCAACAAACCTCTCCTTTTTTGATGAAATTATCCTTTTATCGAATGACAATCATATCTTCTTTTAAAACTGCGGTTAATTCGCTTTGTTCTTCCTCATCAATAATTTTGTCTGCAATCTTATCTTCTAATTGTTCCTGAATGACCCTTCTGAGAGGGCGGGCACCGAATGCAGGGTGATAACCTAATTGTGCCAATTTTGCTTTTACCTCATCTGTCACACTTAGGTGTATATTAGATTGTGCTAAGATTAAATTCAATTCTTCTAATAGTAAATCAGTGATAATAAGAAGATGCTCTTTGGTTAATGATTTAAATTCAACAATATTGTCAACTCTGTTTAGAAATTCAGGTTTAAAGAATTGTCCTAATGAGTCGAGTATACTTGCTTCATTCCAAGCGTTGTTATCCGTTGCAAAGCCGACTTGGACTTCTTTTGTTTGAACACCGGCGTTACTTGTCATAATAATAACGGTTTCGTTAAAGTGTACAGTCCTACCTTGACTATCTGTTAAGCGACCATCTTCAAGTATTTGTAGAAAAAGGTGCTGCACATCGGGATGTGCTTTTTCAATCTCATCTAATAGGATAATGCTATACGGATTTCTACGTACTTTCTCTGTTAATTGTCCTGCTTCTTCATGACCAACATATCCTGGAGGAGAACCAATAATTTTCGCTACACTATGTTTTTCCATATATTCACTCATATCAAGTCTTATCATAGATTCTTTTGTACCGAATAATTCTTCAGATAATGTTTTCGTTAATTCTGTTTTACCAACACCTGTTGGTCCGACAAATAAAAACGATCCGATAGGTCGATGTTTAGATTTAAGACCTGCACGACTTCTTCTAATAGCTTTTGCTACTTTTTCGACTGCTACTTCTTGGCCAATAACTTTACGGTTTAGATTTTCTTGTAAATGTTTCATCTTAGATTGTTCATCTGTCATTAATTTTCCGATTGGTATACCGGTTTTATCTTCAATGATTTTTTGGATATGTTCGACTTCTACTTTCGCTCTTTCTCTTGTGTTTGAACCAAGAGTTTTCTCCAATTCTGTTTCTTTATCTCTTAATTGAGCTGCTTCTTCATACCTTTCTTCTTTAAGCAACTGTTCTTTTTGCTTTGCTATTTCTTTTAAACGCAATTCAATATCCTCATCAGATGAAACACCTAATGTTAGGTTTAATTTTGAGCCAGCTTCATCCATAAGGTCAATTGCTTTATCTGGTAAGAAGCGGTCTTGAATATATCTTGACGATAGTTCTACACAAGCTGTGATGGCTTCCTCTGTATAAATAACATCATGGAAGCTTTCATAATTGTCTTTTAATCCTTCGAGGATATGTCTTGCTTCCTCTAAACTTGGTTCTTTGACGTGAACTGGTTGGAATCGTCTTTCTAATGCTGCATCTTTTTCTATTTTTCTATATTCAGAAAGAGTAGTTGCCCCAATTAATTGCATCTCACCACGTGCTAGTGCAGGTTTTAAAATATTGCTAGCATCCATTGATCCTTCAGCTGAACCCGCACCAACTAATAAATGGATTTCATCAATAAAAAGGATTATGTTTTTTCGTGTTTGTACTTCATTTATTAGTTGTTTCATTCTTTCTTCAAATTGACCTCTAATACCTGTATTCGAAACAAGGGAGGCCACATCTAACAAGTAAACTTCTTTATTGAGTAATTTCTTTGGTACATCACTATTAGCTATTTTTAGTGCAAACCCCTCAGCGATAGCTGTTTTCCCCACACCGGGTTCACCGATTAATACTGGATTGTTTTTACTTCGTCTATTTAGTATTTCAATTACTCGTGCTATTTCTTTATCTCGACCAATCACGGGATCAATGAGACCCGCTCTAGCCATTTGCGTTAAGTTTTTAGCGAATTGATCAATGAATCCACCACTACCACTTTGTTTTCTTTGAGATGGTTCATTCGGTTGTTGACTTTGATGATGAGCATTTTGCTCATTTGTCAATTGTTTAAAAAGATCATCGAATGGTATAAAACCTGAGAAACCATTCATCGTCGGACCAAAGGCAGGAAGAGATTGTTTTTCATTCTCGTAACAGCTTTGACAAAGACGAATGGTTGTCTCCTTACCATTAATCGCATATCTCATATTGACATTCGCTTCATTTTGTTTGCATGCTTGACATTTCATTAAAGTTTCCTCCTTTTGACTTTGACTAACTTTGACCTTGTGAATACAGTATACTTTGACCTTATTTGACTTTCAAGTATTTTGATTATCTTTTTTTATTAAAATTAGAAAAAAGGTATTCCGTAAGAAAAAGCTCGTCTTTGTTTGTCCTTCTTTACATATATTGTGGAGAAGGAGGAGATCGACTTGACGAAAATTAATTGGGGAGCTTCCTTTCAAATCGCAGCAGTTTATGTAGGGACTGTTGTTGGCGCAGGGTTTGCAACTGGGAGGGAAATCGTCGAATTCTTTTCGAGATTTGGTTTTATTGGTTTAATTGGGATTTTAATGAGTGGATATATATTTGTGTTTTTAGGATCAAAACTAATGATCATTGCTGCAAAAATAAATGCAAGATCTTTTCAAGAGTTAAATACACATTTGTTTGGAAAGCATTTTGGTTTAATTATCAATGGATTAATGCTCATCATGTTATTAGGTGTCTGTGCTGTTATGCTTTCAGGTGCAGGTGCTGTGTTTGAAGAACAACTAGGATTATCTAAATCAATTGGTGTGGTATTTACAATTGCTTTATCAATTATAACAATGCTTGTAGGTATAAAAGGATTATTTGCCGTAAACGTTGTTGTCGTTCCTATGATGATCAGTTTTAGTTTCATCTTATTGTTTTTCTCTATTCAACAGCCTTTCTTTTTAGAAAATATTTTATATATTCCTTTTGCTGAGGATGGTTGGAAATCAGTTGTATCTCCATTTACGTATGCCGCATTTAATTTAATGTTAGCGCAAGCTGTGTTAGTTCCAGTTGCTTCGGATATTAAAGATATACATACGATTAAATGGGGAGGATATTTTGGTGGGATTGCACTAACAATGATTTTAGTTTCTAGTCATTTGTCATTGGTGAATATTCCTAATTTAGAAAGTTATGAAATCCCTATGGCAGCTATTATGAAGTCACTTGCGTCTTCAATATATTGGATATTCGTATTTGTTATTTATGGTGAAATATTTACTTCAGTAATTGGAAACGTTTTTGGAGTGGAAAGGCAAATTCGGCAATATTTTAATATTCCTACGGTTGTAACAGTGATTGGGATTTTTACCATCTGCTATTTCGGTTCATTCATTGAATATGGAGAACTGCTTTCCTATTTATATCCTTTATTTGGTTATATTAGTTTAACATTTATCATCTTATTATGGATGAAAAAAGAGACTGACAGCTAGGACAGTCTCTTTTTTTATTAATTTGTATGAATCGTTTTTGCCATTTCTATAAAAGCATCTTTATAGTTAGTATCTTCATTCTTATTAAATAAAGTCAGCTTTACTTGGGCTGAATCATTGTGGATAATAAATGCCGTTACTGTATCGGTTTCAGATGAAGCTTCCATCATAACAGCATCTTTGAAAAAGTCATCTTGAGGAAGAGAAGGATGCTCTACTTCTTCGTTAACAGATTGAAGTTGGATCATTGTATTCTCCTCAAGTTGTTTCATGTCTACTTCTTCAGGAAGTACCTCAATTCGCATAAACACCTCAGATTGATCATTTAAATGAAGGATATCTTTATTTGGTTCC
Source organism: Cytobacillus sp. FSL K6-0129 (assembly GCF_038007625.1). Classification (NCBI taxonomy): domain Bacteria; kingdom Bacillati; phylum Bacillota; class Bacilli; order Caryophanales; family Bacillaceae; genus Cytobacillus; species Cytobacillus sp. FSL K6-0129. The sequence continues at coordinate 63,058 of NZ_JBBOXM010000001.1, forward strand.
TCTGCAGTTAAGGTGAAATCAGGTAAAACATGTAAAGAAAACGCTTGATTGTCACTTTCTTTAAGAAAAGCAGTTTCTTCTTTTGTTTCACCGTCTATTTCATATGATAAATTTTCCTCCATCACGCGAATTTCATTTTCACTTTTTTGGCTATCTTCTTTGTTTTCATTTTGATTTTGATCTTCATCTTCATCTACTTCTTCATTTGGTGGATTACTATTATTATTTTCACCATTGCCATTGTCTGTTTCTGATGTTCCGCATGCTGCTAATAGAAAGATAGCTAAGGGAACAGTTAACAATTTTAAAAAGTTCTTCAAAACAAATTTCCTCCCTAAGTTACGTGATCAAAGCATTAGACGAGAAATGCTGCGTACTTGTTACAATTTTCCTCTAATAATTTTGGATGGAGCTAATAGCTAAGAAATAGTAAATATATGCTTACGACTATTTTACAAAATCTTTCTGGTTATACTAGAGGAAAGAATACAAAAAGGAGCAAGGAAAATATAATATGTGAAGTGATAAGTAAAACAATGCTTCTTTTCCAAAGGTAAATGGTTCCCCAATATAATCCTGCTATTAATGCTGCCAGTACCAGAGCCCATGAGCCTGAATAAAACTGTACAGAAGCAAAAAGAATAGAAGAGATGCCAACAGCAAGAAAACCATTGGTATAGTTCATTACCCTCTTTTGTACAAATCCACGCCAGAAAATTTCTTCACCTGGAGCGAAAAGAACTATTAATAACAAATACTGCCATATATTCTTAGCTCCATAATAACTATAGAGCTTTGCAACAGGTTCTGTGATCGAGAGGCCAATAAAACTTAATCCTGTATAACCTAACCAAAAAATGCCATATAGAAAAACCCCTGATAAAGTACCCCATAATAAGTTTTGGGTAAAGGTTTCTTGATGATCTAGTTCTATACTTATAATGGCAAAACTAATAAGAAATAACATGGTGGCACTAAAGATATACCAGAAGATTGATTTGTCCTCAAATGTGAAATACATTAGTACATGTGCAAGGACGATCCCGACAATTAAGCGAATGTCAGGTGAATTCTTACGCATTTCATATAACCCCTTTCATGCAAGCCAATCATTATTCTATCAAAAAAGCAGTAAAAAAAATATGATTATCTCATTTGAGGATTATATTTATGACGAATATATGTCAAAGAGAAAGAAAAGGTTGAGTATATAGGTAGAACTGGAGTAGAGAGATGGTATGGGTGATAACTATATATTCTGTCTGAAGGAACTAGATGTTAGCATCGCAACTTTCATTGATGTAGGAGTAGCAGAAACAAAAAAATCCAAACAAATCTGAATTCTTATGAAGGAATTCACTTTGTTCGGACTTTTCTTTTTAATGAAATGTCGATTATTTTATAGTTATTTCTCGGATTTATATTAATTTTCTTGGACAATTTTATAGTTTTTATGATTTACTACTGTCCTGTGTTCTAATTCTAAATCTCTGTAGTTTTCCATATAGCTCAAGTCAACGATGACGGAGTTCTCATTTACTTTTTCGACAATGCCTCTTAAGCCATCTCTAAATTCAATAATGTTTCCAACTTCAGCTTTTTTCACATAAATTGCCCCTTTTCTTTCCAAATTTTTTGTTAATAACCATTTTGCACTAAAACTGTTTATTCGTAAAGGAATTTACACTAATAATACGAAAAATACAAACCCTTTTGTGTGAAGCGTCTACATTTTCCACCTTTGCTGTCATCCATAGTTCTTACGTTGATTTATAGATATAACCTAAATCTATTTGATTCTCTTTAAAAGAGCGCATTTTTTTTATAAAATAGAAGGAAGCAGAGGTGAATAATATGGATGCATCATCAATAGATGAAATCATAAACAAATTAAAGAACAAAGAGATTGAAGAGTACTATGTGAAAAAAGAAGATTTTTTAACTTTTCGCTCCGTCATTGTAAAAAGGGAAGATTTTAAATACATTAGAGGAATTGCACAAAGAGGTGGGGATGTTATTTATCAATATTTAACTGAACCTAGAAGTTAAAAAAGGTTTGTTTTTTATACATGTGATATAGTAAAAGAATCCTAAAAAATATGTTATTCTAATGGATATCTATATTACATATAAGAGTGATGAAAAAGGAGATCGATGAAAATGATAGAGAAAAAATTTATTGTAACTTCACCAACAGGAATTCATGCTAGACCAGCCACACAATTGGTGCAAACAGCGAGCAGATTTACTTCAGATATTCAATTAGAGTATAAAGAGAGAAAAGTAAATCTAAAATCGATTATGGGTGTAATGGCATTAGCAGCTGGCAAAGGTGCGGAAATTACTATTATCGTTGATGGTAACGATGAAGAGGCAGCTATTGAACAACTTGCTACAATGCTTAAAGAAGAAGGTCTTGCGGAATAATGGCTTTCTTACAAGGGATACCTGCATCAGAAGGAATCGCTATTGCAAAAGCTTTTCGCTTTGAGCCAATTGATGTGAAGATCGAGTGTAAAAAGGTCGAAAACAGTACGATAGAAGTTAACCTTTTTTATGAAGCACTCGAAAAAACCGTTGATGAACTAAAGCAAATTAAAGAGCATGCGAGTACCGAGGCAGGAATTGAAAATGCTACAATTTTTGATGCACATCTTCTTGTTTTGAGGGATCCGGAATTAATTGAACCAGTGATAGATCGGATAATGAAGAAACAGTATAATGCAGAATTTGCTGTGAAAGAAATAACCGATCACTATATTCATTTATTATTACAAACTGAGAACGAGTATTTAAAAGAAAGAGCAGCAGACATTAAAGATGTTGCCAATCGATTGCAGGCACATCTTTTAGGGATACCTGTTTTTGACCCAGCCATGGTGACGGAAAATGTAATTATTGTATCCGAGGATTTAACACCATCAGACGCAGCACTTTTGAATCCTAGCAAAGTGAAAGGGGCAGTGACAAATGTGGGAGGTAAAACCTCTCACGCTGCCTTCATTGCCCAATCACTTAATATTCCCTCTGTTGTGGGTACAAAAACGGCCTTAGGTGATATCGAGAATGGTGATGTACTTGTCGTTGATGGGTATACTGGTATCGTTCATATTAACCCGACGCCTGAATTGATTGAAGAATATGAAAAGAAACAGGAACAGACTTTAAGAGATTTGTCCGAACTATCTTGGTTAGCAAAAGAAAGAACGATTTCACTCGATGAGCAATATTTCTCTATTGTTGGAAATATCGGTAGTATGGAGGAAGCAAAAGGGGTTATCGAGCATGGGGGAGAAGGAATCGGCTTATTTAGAACCGAGTTTCTTTTTATGGAAAAAAAGCAATTACCGACTGAGGAAGAACAATTTCACGTTTATAAATCGGTTCTAGAGTCTATGGATGGCAAACCGGTAGTTGTTCGAACTATTGATATCGGTGGCGATAAAGAACTGCCATATCTAAAATTATCAAAAGAAATGAACCCTTTTTTAGGCCTACGAGGAATACGCTTCTGTTTAGGTGAACAATCAATTCTACGGACACAGTTACGCGCATTAATAAGGGCAAGTGCGTTTGGAACATTAAAGATTATGTTTCCTATGGTTGCTGTAATTGAAGAGTTTAGACAAGGCAAGCTTATGTTCAAAGAAGAATGTGAGAAACTGATAGAAGAAGGGGTAGAGATTGGTCATATAGAACTTGGTATGATGGTCGAAATTCCAGCTACGGCACTAATGATTGAGGCATTTGCAAAAGAAGTTGACTTTATCAGTATTGGTACAAATGATCTCATTCAGTATACATTGGCTGCCGATCGATCTAATGAGCAGGTTTCGTATTTATATCAACCTTACCACCCTGCTATTTTACGACTCATCAAAAATGTCATTGATGCTGCCCATAAAGAAGGGAAATCCGTCAGTATTTGCGGTGATATGGCGGGCAATGAGGTCGCAATACCATTATTAGTGGGAATGGGCTTAGATGAGTTCTCTGTTCACTCAGCAGCCATTATTAAGACCAGAGCGCATATACGTAAGTTAAATAAGGCAGAGATTGAGAAAAAAATAGATATTCTCCTTAATTTGCCGAATGCTGTTGAAATTGAATCGGCACTAGAGAATTTTTTCTATAAAAAGTTATAAAAAATGGTTTAGGTTCTGACTGATGCGGGTAATTCTTAAATATGCACTTAAGAAAACCTTAAGTCAGCTAAATCATTCTCATTTTCCCCTTATTAGCTAGCCGATTGGCTAGCTTTTCTTTTGTTCTAAATATGGTGTATTAGGGTAATTATGTGAGGATATTTTTTATCTCGTTCAATAAGAGTATATGGTAGATAAAAAAACCGAACAAAGGTATTGTTCGGTTCAATAATTTTGCTAAAAACTTATTAGTTACAACGATTTTATTGATTTATTTCTTTTGAATTGTGATTGTCCAAGCTGCATCTCCAAGTTGTTCATAGTTGGTTACTTGGTGACCAGCTTCTGCAGCCCAGCGTGGAAGACTTTCAGTTGCTTGTGTACAATCAAATTGAATAATTAGTTCATCTCCTGATTGGATCGATTCAATTGCAGACTTTGCTTCCACTAATGGAAATGGACAAACTTGACCCATTACTTCTAATGTTTTTTGCATGTTTGTTTCCCCCTATACAGCTTGTTGTGATGTCGTACTTTGAGAAGCACGTCTTTTCTGTGGTCTAACATAGACAAAGTAGGCAGCGGTCCAAGTACCTAAAATAATAAATAAGAGACCGATCCATCCTTGCCATGTCATCATTGAAGTCATTACTAGTCCATTGCCTATTGAACAGCCACCGGCAAGGCTAGCTCCAAACCCCATCAATAATCCACCAATAAAACTATTTATACCTGTTTTTTTATCAGGCATTCTAAAACGAAATTCTTTGCTGCCTTTGGCTGCGATAAATGATCCTATGAAGATTCCTAATACAAGAAACACTCCCCAGTTAATAAATGCAGCATCACCAATCACTAAATATTGTAGAATGTTAGCAGATGGTGTTGTAATGCCTAAACCAAACATTCTACCTGTAGCAGCGCTTAGTGGCCATGCAAGGAGAGCGATTAGCCCAACAAGAATTGCAGTGACAAATGGATGCCATCTTTTTTCAAACAATAAATGGCTAAGTCCAGTACGTTTAGGTTTTAAAGATGGTATCGCAATTTTTGGCTTTCTAAGCTCTCGATAAACAAGACCGCCAGTTATAAGTAATAAAGCGATAATGAAAATCCAGTTGCTTATACCAAATGTAGCAGCAATTGAGTTTTCCGGTAAAGTAATTGAACTTATTTCTGTATTTAAAGGTGCGAGTACGCCTGTTTTCATAACCGCAGCCATTACCATATAAGCGAACAGAGCAATCCAGCTACCTAGTAAACCTTCTCCCGCTCGATACCATGTACCAGTCGCACAACCACCTGCTAATACGATGCCGATACCAAATACAAAAGAACCAAAGATAACTCCTAACCAAGCGAAATTACCAGCAGTGAAATCGATGATTCCTAATTGAATAAGAGTAAACACGCCAATACTTTGCACGCAAATAGCAATGAGTAAGGCATAAAACATTCGATTATCTTTTGCGATGAACATATCACGGAAGCCCCCTGTTAAACAGAAGCGCCCACGTTGCATAACAAAGCCTAATAACGCACCGCAAATCAATCCAGTTATTAACATTTGTATCATATTTATCCCCTCTAATTCCGAGTAAACTTATAAGCCTTTACGAATTATGATGATAAAGGATAGACAGAAATATTGTCAAGGGTTTTTTAAATAAATGAAAATAGATGTATGAATAATTGTTGTTAAGTTTGACAATAACTGGATTAATCGTATCTGGAAGGGGAGTAGAAAATGTTGAGTCGTCGAATATTTATCGTATGCCTTCTCTTTTTTCTTAGTGGATGTACGAGTAATGATCAGCAATCAATTATTAATCATCACGCAGATGCTTTATTGACGAAAACAAATGAATTACAATTTAGATTTCAGTTAAATGATAAAGTGTTATTAGAAGAAGAAGCTTATGTCATTAAAGTCAATATTCATAATAAAGAACTAGCCTTAGCTTTAGGGGCAGATGAAATCTTTTATGGTAATGAAAACGGGCAAGCGGTAGAAGTGATTGAACCTGAAGGGAATAAAGATTTCTTCATCTATATGGAACCCATACCACTACAAAAAGATTTACATGTTTTTGACATTGAAAATATGATTGAGAATCAAGCAGTTTCTATCGAAATAATCAATAATGAGCATAGTGTGGCGAAGGGTTATTTAACTCATTTTTCTTCACAACTTTGATAAACCGTTATCTTTCAAATAGTAAATATAAATGATAGAATAATCAATATATTTATTTTGAAGGAGAGAGAGAATGAATAAAGAAGAGACGAAGATTGGTTTTATTGGTACAGGAGTGATGGGGAAGAGTATGGCTCTCCATTTGATTAAAGCAGGCTATACAGTCCTGGTCTATTCACGTACAAAAGAAAAAGCAGCTCAATTAATATCTCAAGGGGCTAGTTGGATTCATTCACCTAAAGAATTAGCCAAGCAAGCAAACATTGTTATTACTATGGTTGGCTATCCTGATGATGTGAAATCAATCTATCTAGGTGAAGAAGGATTAATTGAAAATGCAAATCCACATACTTATTTAATCGATATGACAACGTCAACGCCTACTCTTGCGAAAGAAATTGCTGAAAGGGCAAAACAAAAAGAGATTTATGCAATGGATGCGCCTGTTTCAGGTGGAGATATAGGTGCTAAAAGTGGAAAATTGTCTATTATGGTGGGTGGTGAAGCTACTGCCTATCAGGCAATTTTACCAATTCTAAAATATATGGGCGAAAACATTGTCTATCAAGGAGTTGCTGGAGCTGGACAACATACAAAAATGGCCAATCAAATAGCAATAGCCTCGAATATGATCGGTGTTTGTGAGGCGATTATTTATGCAGAAAAAGCAGGATTAAATAGTGAGAACGTATTAAAAAGTATCACTAGTGGGGCAGCTGGGAGCTGGTCACTTTCTAATCTTGTCCCACGAATGATTTCTGGTGATTTCTCTCCAGGTTTTTATATAAAACACTTTATTAAAGATATGACAATTGCCTTAGATGAAGCGGAAAAAATGGGAATGGAAACACCTGGCCTAAGGTTAGCGCGAGAAATGTATGAAAAATTAGCTGCTGAAGGAGAAGGGGATAGTGGAACACAGGCATTATATAAATATTGGGAAAGATAGTTTTTTATAAAAAGAAAAGCTTTGTCGGCAGGAAGTGGGCCGACAAAGCTTTTTTATTGTTTTTCAAGAAAAGAAGCTAATCGATTTAAACCCTCTTCCAATGTAGTCATTGAATAGGCAAAAGATAATCTAAAATAACCTTCCCCGTAAGAGGAGAAAGCACTGCCAGGCACGACAGCGACACCTGATTGCTTCACTAATTGTAAACAAAAATCGAATGAGGATATTTGTTTCGATGGAATTTTTACAAAAAAGTAAAACGCTCCGTTCGGTTTAACCACCTCAAGATTCATCGCTTTTAGGCGCTGAAAAACATAATCCCGTCTTTTCTTATATTCTTCCTTCATGGGGAGAGCATCATCTATCCCTTTTGTTAATGCTTGTAGCGCAGCCATTTGCGAGATAGATGAGGCGCAGGTCACATTATATTGATGAACTTTTAAGATATGCTTAGCTATTTTCTCTGGAGCAAATAATAACCCGATTCGCCATCCAGTCATGGCATGTGATTTTGATAAGCCGTTAATGACAATGGTTTGCTCTTTTAATATTGAGCCAATGGAGAAATGTTGCGAATCAAAGCTTAACTCACTATAAATTTCATCTGCAACAATAAAAATATCTTTTCCTCTTATTAGATGCGCAATCTCTTCGATTTCACCTTTAGATAAACTGACACCAGTTGGATTTGATGGGTAAGGTAAAATAATTGCTCTTGTGTTTTCATTGATAAGAGGAAGTATGACGCTTGCTGTCATTTTGAATTGATTTTTTGTTATATCTGCATAGACGGGTGTTGCCCCGCAGAGGCGAATAATAGGCTCATAGCCGGGATAAACCGGGCCAGGAAGAATAACCTCACAATTTTCATCTAATATTGTTCTTAAAGTAATATCTATTGCTTCACTAGCTCCTGAAGTAACAATCACTTCAGTTGATTCATCATAATCTAACTGATATTTTTCTTTAACAAAATTAGTTGCTGCTGCTCTTAATTTCAAATCGCCCGCATTATGTGTATACGATGTATAATCTTCATCAATCGCTAATTTAGCTGCTTCTTTTACATGTGTGGGTGTGGAAAAATCAGGTTGTCCGATAGTCAAAGAAATCATATCTTTTGTATCTGAGACCATATTAAAGAATTTTCTAATACCCGAAATTTCAATGGATTTAACTTTTGGATTAACTAAATGTTCCAATGGATTCACCTCAAATTAAAAATAATGAGAACGGTTCAAACATATTTATATGTAGTGTAGTTATACAAACCATTTGCGAAAAAAGATTTATTTTAATTGATTTTGTTGTCTTTCTACATTGATTCTTTTCCGAATACATGGTTTTATCTCTTTATTGTACAAAAGTTTTCCTATAGGATAAACCTTTTTCTTATGTAGCTTTATTTACAATTTTTTAACTGCTAATAAATAAGGTTTTAGAAAAAAGAGATAAAATAAATTCTAAAAAATGGTATGATGAAAGAAAAAATTACCTAATTTTAATTTGCAAATGTAGAGGGGAGAATGAGAGTGGAAATAGAAAGAGGATTAAAAAAGAAAAAAGAAAATCAATCGTGGAAGGCATATTTAACCTTACCTATTATTTCATGGGCATTATATGATTTTGCCAATACGATTTTTTCCTCCAATATCAATACCATTTTTTGGCCATTTTATATGCAGGAAATTATCGGGAATAATGAAGTACAAGAACAATTAGCGAATACTTTTATTGCTTACGCGAATTCAATAGCCAGTTTTTTATTGGTGATTTTTAGCCCATTGTTTGGTGTCCTCATTGACAGAACAGGGAGAAAGAAAAAATATATCGTTATCTTTACCTTGTTATCTGTAAGCTTTACCATTTTAATGGGCATATTTGCAGAGGTAAATTTGACAAGTACCATCATGGGTGTTCCTTTGTATTTAGCCCTCGTAATAGTCTCATTTATTATAGCGAAGTTTTTCTTTCATTCAAGTCTTGTTTTCTATGACACGATGATAGCTGATTTAGGGAAAAAAGAAGATGTTCCTCTTATATCTGGATTTGGTGTTGCTATAGGATATTTAGGTACATTACTAGGGTTAACTGTATATTTATATGTAGGAAACAGTGATTTCCATCATGCTTTTATACCAACTGCCATTTTATTTTTATTATTTTCATTACCTTTATTCTTTTTTATAAAAGATAATCCGAAAAAAGTACAGGTCGAAAACAAAGCTTCTTTCTTGTCAGGATATAAGGAGATTTATAAAACTTTTAAAGAAATAAAATCACATCGGGTAATTTTTACATTTATGATTGCTTACTTTTTCTTAAATGATGCCTTAGCAACAACAATCGCAATGATGGCACCTTATGCGAGCACCATTGTTGGCTTTTCTGCAGGAGAATTTATCCTACTGTATTTAGTTTCAACTGTATCAAGTATTATTGGCTCTTTTATTTTCGGTTATATTACCAAATCAGTTGGTGCTTATCGGGCCATTAGATATGTGAGTCTGCTCCTATTAGTTGCTTTAATAATCGGTACTTTTGCCGTTAATGCCTGGATGTTCTGGATAGCTGGTAGTATGTTTGGAATCGCTCTAGGATCCATGTGGGTAACATCGAGAACTTATATTGTCGAACTTACACCAGAAGATAAGAGAGGCCAGTTTTTTGGATTATTTGCGTTTTCCGGCAAAGTCTCATCGATTATTGGCCCGTTTATTTTCGGAACGATTACGTATCTGCTTGCTTCTCACGGTAGTATAGCTAGTAGGTTTGGGATGGGCTCCTTAATCGTCTTAACGCTAGTGGGATTATTCTTCTTAAATAGGATTAAGCCTGAAGAGAACTAAAAATCTACTTCTTCTTATCTATACTTATTGTTTTTAGCCGATATAAGCTAAGGGTAAGAAAAAGATTGAGAGGAAGACGTTTATATGATTTCAGAGAGACAATCAGTTGTAGAAAGCGGCATGAATGAACTAGAAATAATTGAATTCAAAGTAAATAATCAACATTATGGAATGAATGTTTATAAGGTGAAAGAAATTGTTGCACCATTGGCGATTACGCCTATTCCACATGCCCATCCATTTATTTTAGGGATTACACAACTAAGAGGTGAAGTTTTGCCCGTTATTAGCTTAAGAAATGCATTGGTTTCCAATCAAGACTCGTATACACAAATTGTTAAAGATGACAGTAGTTTTCTCATTGTAGAGTTTAATAAGCAAAAGGTAATATTTCACGTAGATGAAGTAAGGCAGATTCATCGTCTGTCATGGGATCAAATTGAAAAACCTGATGATATTTATAATAATGATAATAGTTATACACTTGGCGTAGTAAAACAATCAGAAAATATGATTCTAATGCTTGATTTTGAAAAAATCCTGACTGATATCAATCCCAATATTGGTTTCTCCAAAGATGATTTACAAGCGGATATTGCTGGTGATAAAAAGAATGCGAGAATTGTTATTGCTGAAGATTCCCCAATGCTACGCAGTATATTAAAAGAAACATTAAATAAGGCTGGCTTTCAGCAGTTACTTTTCTTTGAAAATGGAGAAGAATGTTATAACCATTTAGCATCTGATAAAAATAAAGTCGATCTTGTTATTACTGATATTGAAATGCCATTAATGAATGGTCATTTTCTTACAAAATATATTAAGCAAGATAGTAAACGGCAATCCACACCTGTAGTTATTTTTTCATCGCTTATTACGGAAGATCTTCTACATCAGGGAAAGAAGGTCGGTGCAGATGCACAAGTAAGTAAGCCTGATATCCAAAACCTTGTAAACGTCATTTTAGAGTTATTGTAAATAAAGTGACAGGTGCACATTATTGCTTGGCATTTTCTCATTTACTTGTTTGTTTAAGCTTAGAATTTAATTAGATTCCATTTTTATCTCTAGTAGAATTGGATTTTCTCCAATATAAAAACCGAACCATTTGCTGTGACCTCACGTAAGTAGACAGGTTAAGATATCTGAATACTTACGGGAGAGTGCCAATTGGTTCGGGTTTTTTTGGTGTATAGCTTTGTTTAGGTAGAATAAACTAGACTTCAATCACTTCATTTTTATTTAAAAAGGTAAGGTACTATTTTAGAAGTAGGATTCCCCTAGTTTTTTAAATACAGGTTTTTCATATTTATTTGATTTACGATTATTTGGATGATGTTGGCCTTCTTTTAAACCGGTATAAGTCATGAGTAGCTTTTTGGCTTGGCTTAAAGAAATAGAGGAGCGTGGATTTCTTACTGACGAGTCCAGGTTTCCTAAATGGGGCAACGCTGTAAAATCCATTTTTGAAGGTGGTAAGTGAAAGGTGTAGGCACCACACTTAATTAATACGTCTGATTGTTGTTGGCTATTTTTTGGGTTTCGTGAATAATGTAGACCAATCTTTTTTGCTTTACCCTCCTTCAGAAGTTTTTGTAGCGAATCATGTTTCACTTTATATAAAAACTTCGGATTTGGAGCCGTTTTGGCGTGACGGTTAACGGTGAAGATTGCTTGTGAGAGGTTTTCTACCGTTGGTTTTAACTGAGGGTGGTGCTCATTGCTTGCAGAGTTCAATTGAAGTACTCCTTTCATATTTTAGAAAAAATTAAATTATTAGTATACATTATACCCCTTTTTAAGGAAATACAAAAGGGTAAGTTCAAATACGCTATAATTTATTAAGTAATAACGACTGAAGTTCCATTGGGAACTAAACTAGCTAATTCAAGCACATCACTATTATGCATTCTAATACATCCTTTCGAAACAGCTTTACCTATTGAACTCGGGTCGTTTGTGCCGTGAATGCCGTATCCCTTCTTAGAGAGTGATAGCCATAATGCCCCAAAAGGACCTCCAGGGTTTGGTTCACGGTTAACGATAACGAATTGACCTACAGGTGTAGTTGTTAACATCTTACCAACTGCAATCGGATATGTTTTCACTAATTGTCTGTTTTTGTATAAGGAAAGCGTTCTTTTTTCTTTGGATACAACAATAGAATAGGGAATATCTGATGAATTAGGGAGTCCAGGAATTATTATTTGTTGCCCGATATAAATAACTGATGGATTAACAATAGCAGGGTTTGCTAATAGTAATTGGTGATAGGGTATACGGTAATTTGCAGCAATCAGCTGCATCGATTCTCCAGGTTGAACAATATGATACATTTCCGATCCATCCTTTCTAGAGAAGGGTACCATATATATATGATAGGAGAAGTTGTAACATACATTTTTTTAAATGAATAGGAATGTGGTGGATTATTTTTAAGGTGAGCTTTCATTTTAATGAATAACTCACCCAATATAATAAAAAAAACGATGTTATTGACTTTTCAAAGTAAAGATTGTTAGTTCGGGCCGACAGAGAAAACGAAAAGGTAGTCTTGTTGTCCCAATTCCTCTATTAACGTATAATTTAAGTGGTTTTTCATCCCCTACATCATAAAAACCTTCATAATAAACTTCTCCAAAGGGTGGCTTTACCAGTGCACCAATGAAGGGGATTTGAATTTGTCCACCGTGACTATGGCCGCTAAATTGAAAGTCTACATGATATTGACTTGCTTCATCAGCTAAGTCAGGGGCATGTGATAGAAATATATGATACCCGTCATTAGGTATGTCCGCAAAAGTAGTTTGGAAATTTGGTTTACCGAGCATCGCATCATCAATGCCTGAAATATATATGCTCTCATTATTAATGGTTACTTTTTTACTCTCGTTAAGTAAAACCTCAAATCCCGACTCTTCCATTATCTCTCTGTAAATATCAGAACCATATCCACCGTGATCATGATTGCCATAGATAGCAAATTTACCAATCGATGCATGAAGTTTTGATAATATGGGACTAATTTGATTGATGTAAGGATACTCATTAGGTTTGTCCATTAAATCTCCAGTGAAGAGAATTAAATCAGGCTGGAATGAGTTAATTTTATTCATTAATTTTTTGAGTTCATTTAAGTCATAATGAAAGCCTAAATGTGTATCACTGAATTGTACAACTTTTAAATTATGAAAAGAGTGGGGTAATTGAGATTTGATGATGTTATGATGATTTACTTGTAAATATTTCGGCTCAATATCACGTGCATAAAAAAAGCCACCAGTACCGATAGCGGCTAGAGCTACGAAAGATCCCATACTTTTTTTTAAAAAACTTCTCCGAGTCATTTTATCTGCCATTACATTATACCAACCAATCTCTTTAATATACTCTCTCATACTATCAAATATATGAACGAAAAAACAGCAAAGACCAATATTTCCAATCATTGATAACAATTTGTAATAATTAACTAGAAAAAATTGTAAGGGTGTATAGGTTAATAGTTTTTACACACATATATATAATTTTAATTTTCGACCTATTGGCAATATGTAGGGGAGAATATGATATAATGGGATATCGTATTAAAAGTTCAGATAAATGGGAGTGCCACTTTATGGAACCATTAGAAATCTTACAAGACAGCAAACATATTATGCCGTATTTTTTTCCGATATTTAGTGCGGATGAGCATAGAATTATCGGTTATGAAGTGATTGGTAAGTTTATAACTGAAAATAATGAGATTGATTTGAAGTCATTTTTAGCTGACGATTCCATACCAGAAGAATATCGTAATAAAGTCGATGATATTTTGCTGGAAAAAGCGTTAGAGCATGCTATTCAAATGAAAGATGATGTAATGATATATATTAATCGAAATGTTGATTTGCTATTAAATCAAGATAGTGAGCATCTACTGAATATTTTAAAACAATATGAGGATCAAGGTATTGCGTTAGATCGAATTGTCATCAGTATGACGAAAAGAACACCTATCGATGATGATTTTGACTATTTGGATCATTTCATTAGTTATTATCGTACATATGGCATTAAAATTGCCATCGATAATTTAGGAGAAGCGAATAATAATTTAGAGCAGATTGGGAAGTTAGCACCAAATATTTTAAGAATTGATTTAAAAGCTTTACGTTCTTCATCAAATAATCATCATTATCAAGAAATTCTTTATTCTCTATCGATGTTAGCCAGAAAGATTGGTGCAACATTATTATTTGAAAATATTGATATGGATTTTCAGTTACAGTTTGCTTGGAGAAATGGTGGGAGATATTACCAAGGAGACTATTTACATAAAGCTGGAAGTGTATTTGTTGATCGAGATATCTTGAAGGAAAAATTAAAAGAAAAATGTCATCAATTTATCACCTATGAAAAGAAAAAATTGCACTCATTACACACGATAACTGAAAAGTTTAACGAAACGATGACAGAATACTTACAGAAAAACCATGTATATGAATCTTATGTGCCATTCCTGACAAAACTAGCAACGAAGTTAGATCATGTTGCCTTTAGGTTATATATTTGTAATGAAGATGGTTTTCAACAAACACCAAATATTTTTAAGAAAAATAAGAATTGGATACAACAAGATGAATACCTGCATAAAAATTGGAGCTGGAGACCATATTTTTTAGAGCATATAATGAGAATGAAAAGTAATAAAAAAGGTTTATTGTCAGATTTGTATACAGATATTGAGACGGGAGAAACAATTAGAACTTTTTCTTTTCCGTTAACAGCAACAGAGTATTTATTCGCAGATCTTTCCTATGATTTTTTATATGAGAGAGACGGGCTATTATAGGTAAAGGCAATATCAACCAGCATAATTCATACTTTAGCGCACATCCTATCTTTACTAGAACGTATTATGTAAAGGAGTGAAATAGGGTGAGCGGCTGGTTAATTGCTTTAATAGTTATTTGTTTAGTTCTCATCGTTTGGTCATTGATATCCACTTCATCTATATTAAAGGAAAAAGCATCAACGAATAAGGAACTGGATGCAGACATCCCCGATGAGGTGAAGAAAAGACCTTATTTATTCAATCCTATCCTTGTCGTCTATGTTGTTTTTTTTGTTGCCTTAGCAGCCATTACAATCTTTTACGTTTTTCGATAATTTCCTCTAAAAAGGCTTCCTCTTTTGACCTGGAAGCCTTTTTTATTCATTGATTATTCTTCTATATCTAATAATTCTTTTAGCTTTTCTAAATTAAATCCGCTAATCACTTCGTTTTCGATAACGACCGTTGGGGTTGAGTAGGAATGATATGTTTGTGTTAGTTCTTTCATTGCTTTAGGGTCTTTTTTAATATCTTTTTGTTCAAAAGAAAATCCGTAGTCTTTTAAAAACATTTTAGTAATTTCACACGGTGGGCATTCTGGTTGTGTATAAATAGTAATTGATTTCACGTACAATCATTCCTCCTGAAAAGTCGAACTTTGAAAAAATCTGGACTTTTTTTATTCTTTTACTTGTGTAATCATACCATATTAATTATCCTGTTAATATTGGCATGTGAAAAAAACGGTTTAGTAACCGCTTTTTTAGAAGTAGGATAAAAACATGCCTAGAGAGAAACCTTAAGTTAAAGGGTTGTTTTGGAAAGGAGATAAACAATTGTCACAATTACAAGGCATATTGACTAGATTAAAGAATTTACAAGAGCAGGCAACTGGCTCAGAACCCACACAGAGATTTTTTGAGGTGAATGGTGAAAGAAAATGCCAAGTTACTTATCATCCGAAAAACGAAACATTCGAATTGGAAGTTTACAATGACAAAGAGAAGCCTAAACGTTATCAATTTGATAATGTTGATATGATAACAATTGAAGTGTTCGAGCTCATTCAGTAATCATACCCTTATAAGCGGAGAGACCAACTAAATGGTCTCTTTTTTTTATTTGATATAAAAATTACGGGTAAGGAAGGCAAAACTTATCACCACACCACCTGCTCTTGCTTACGTAGGGATACAAAAAAGCTAACATTCAAGATGATATTCAATCCTCCAAAATACAATGAGGGGCTAATAAATGAATGAAGCAACAGATAAATTATATTTAGAGAGTAAAACATGTTATCGAGTTAAATAAGGATTTGTCTTCTTCATTCCCATCGGCTAAATAATTTCATCGTTCTTCGGTCATTCTATAAAAGAGGTGATGTTGATATGGTACCAGAGGTTATTTGTCCAAACTGTGATAGAAGAGCGAAGATGGATAAAACACTTACTGCGCAATCAAACCAAAACTTGATTTTTCATTGTCCTTACTGTCAATATCGTAGTAGAAATATTCATACAAGTAAAGGATAGGTTTATGGGGTAAATATAAGGCAGATATGAGGAAACTATGATAAAATCATAATTGAATACAAATCATTAAAGTTTGAGGAGTTTTCAAATTATGATCAGTCTCCACAGTGAAGAGTTTTTAGAAATTGATATTAAAGACTTGCTCATTCCTTCAGAGCGAGTGGCACATGTTCAAATCGGCAATAATTTAGAGCACACCCTTTTAGTTTTGACGAAAAGTGGTTACACAGCTATTCCTGTCTTAGATCCTCACTATAAGCTCCATGGATTGATTAGCACTCCAATGATTATGGAATCTATTCTTGGGTTACAGAGAATTGAATTCGATCAATTGGAAGAAAAGCGTGTAGAAGAATTTATGAATCATGATGTACCACGCCTAAATATTAATACTTCTCTTAGAAATGCCACAGGACTATTAGTCGATCATCCATTTATTTGTGTTGAAGATGATGAAAGGTACTTTGAAGGTATTCTTACCCGTAGATCCTTATTAGTTCAACTGCAAAAAGCATTGCATAGCAAAAAGAAGAAGGACTAAAGAGCTCCCAAAAGATATTGGGAGCTTCCGTCTGTCAAGATTATTCCCCCACTTGCCCGAATGTGAAGGTGAGTGGTGTGAGTTTTAGAGGTGGTGAACGTCAAAAGTGGCTTCTCTATCGGAATTCCATATGTTAAGTGTACTTGCACAAGAAATGAATATGCGTAAAGCAGCTGAACGTTTGTTTGTATCACAACCAGCTCTTTCTCAAAGGTTACAAAATATCGAGAAAGAATGGGGAAGTAGATTATTCGTACGATCTCAAAAGGGATTGTCCTTAACACCAGCAGGTGAAATGGTCATCAAGTTTGTAAATGAGGTCGTGATAGCTGAGGAAAAGGTAAAAGAATCGATTCAGTCTTTAAATACTGAAGTATACGGGACATTGAAAATTGCTGTAGCTTCCATTGTCGGGCAAAATTGGTTACCTCAAGTATTAAAGAAATTTGTTAATACCTATCCTCAAGCGAAAATATCCTTGATTACAGGCTGGAGTAGTGAAATTTTAAGGTCACTTTATGATGACGATGTACATATTGGGATTATTCGCGGTACACCAGATTGGAAAGGTGTTAAGATACCTTTATTTAAAGATAGTCTGTATCTTGTTGATACAGAGATTAAGGATACAAATCAAATATTAGAAACCGATCGGCCCTTTATTCAATTCAAAAGTGATTCAAATTATTATCAAGAGATACAAGACTGGTGGCTAAGGAAATTTAAGACACCACCGAAAAGGACGATTGTAGTCGATCAAATTGAGACCTGTAAACAAATGACCTTAAACGGGATAGGTTATGCGATATTACCTGCCATTACATTAACGGGGATGGAGAAAAATATATTTATTAGTCCCCTAGAGGATGAAAACGAACAACCTATTAGTCGTGATACATGGTTACTTGGATATGAATCAGCTTTTGAGCTGAAGCAAGTACAAGCATTTGTCGAATTAATTAAGCAACATATAGCTGAAGAACAAAAATGATAATATCACTTGTTTTCAATGCGTTAGTTTGTTAAATTAATTCTAGTTAGTTTATACATATATGAACATCAAAGGAGGAATTACAATGAAAATGATGGATGCAAATGAAATCATTTCTTTTATTCAAAATAGTACAAAATCTACACCTGTAAAAGTCTATATTAAAGGTGATTTAGAGAATATCGATTTTGGTAGCTCAAGTCAATCTTTTCTGAATGGTCAAAGCGGTGTTGTTTTTGGTGAATGGGCTGAAATTGAACAAGCAATTAAAAATAATGAAGCGAAAATTGAAGATTATGTAATCGAAAATGATCGCCGTAATTCTGCTATTCCATTATTAGATATGAAAAACATTAAAGCACGTATTGAACCAGGTGCAATCATTCGTGATCAAGTTGAAATTGGCGACAATGTGGTCATTATGATGGGTGCTTCTATTAATATCGGTGCTGCTATCGGAGAAGGAACAATGATCGATATGAATGTTGTTCTTGGTGGACGAGCAACTGTCGGTAAAAACTGCCACATTGGTGCAGGTTCCGTATTAGCAGGTGTGATTGAACCCCCTTCTGCAAAACCAGTTATTGTTGAGGATGACGTAGTAATTGGGGCAAATGCAGTTATTTTAGAAGGCGTAACAGTTGGTAAAGGTGCTGTTGTTGCAGCGGGTGCAATTGTCATTGATGATGTAGCACCTAATACAGTTGTAGCTGGTACACCAGCAAAGGTCATCAAACAAATTGATGAAAAAACAAAATCAAAAACAGAAATTAAGCAAGAACTTCGTCAACTTTAATCATAAGGTAAAATGAATATAGAAAAAGCGTGGAAGTTTATTTCCACGCTTTTGTATATGGAGGAGAATGGTAGTTGATTGATAATCTATTTGTGAGAATACGCCGAGATTTGCATAAAATACCGGAACTAGGATTTCAAGAAGTGAAAACACAGAAATATTTATTAGAATATATTGCCTCATTGGATCAAACGCGAATGGAAGTAAAAACGTGGAGAACTGGTATTATCTTAAGGATTAAGGGCTTGAATCCGTCCAAAACGATTGGTTACAGGGCAGATATAGATGGTCTGCCAATTGATGAAGAAACAGACTATCCTTTCCAATCTACGCATAAAGGAAATATGCATGCCTGTGGTCACGACTTTCATATGGCAATCGCACTTGGTGTAATAACTAATATCGTCAATCATCCAATTAATGATGATATGGTATTTATTTTTCAACCTGCTGAAGAAGGACCAGGTGGAGCCAAGCCGTTATTAGAATCAGCAGAATTTCAACAATGGAAACCTGACATGATTTTCGCTTTGCATATTGCACCAGAATACCCTGTTGGTACAATCGCTGTGAAAGAAGGACTGTTGTTTGCTAATACGTCAGAATTGTTTATCGATTTAAAAGGCAAAGGTGGCCATGCAGCGTATCCTCATCAAACAATAGATATGGTCGTAGCAGCATGCTCTTTAGTTAATCAACTTCAGACCATTGTTTCAAGAAACATTGACCCTCTTGATAGTGCTGTTGTAACAGTAGGAAAAATCACTGGTGGTACAGTACAAAATATTATTGCTGAAAATGCAAGAATAGAGGGAACGATCAGAACGCTCTCACCAACATCGATGAACAGAGTAAAACAAAGAATTGAGGCGCTTGTACAAGGAGTAGAAGTGGGCTATGAATGTCAAACAACAATCGATTATGGAAGTAATTATTATCAAGTATACAATGATGAAGTGTTAACCGCCGATCTCATGCAATTCACAGAAGGCCATAATGAAGCAAACCTATTTATTTGTAAAGAAGCGATGACTGGTGAGGACTTTGGTTATATGCTACGTGAAATTCCCGGTTTTATGTTTTGGCTAGGAGTTAATTCTCCTTTTGGTTTACACCATGCACGTCTTAAGCCGGATGAGGGAGCAATTAATTTAGCGATTAACTATATCGTTGATTACTTGAATTATAAAGGGAATAGGGCGTAATCATTTCACATCAATCGAGCGCACGCTCAATTATTTTCATCGCCTAGCTCTTTTTGATAATATAATAATATAGATAATAAATTGAATAATTTAGAATAAATCCTAATTTAAATTCATTTTAATTTACCTTGACTAATATCAATAAGAAATGTATAATTATTATCGATGAACAAGTTGCAAATGAGAATATACATATCAATTCTTGTTTAGTACATAATTACTGGAGGGAATTAATCATGGCAGAACGTATGGTAGGAAAACAAGCACCAAGATTTGAAATGGACGCTGTATTGGCTAATAAGGAATTTGGTAAAGTAAGTCTTGAAGAAAATATGAAGAATGATAAATGGACAGTTCTTTTCTTCTATCCAATGGATTTCACTTTTGTTTGCCCAACTGAAATTACTGCAATGTCAGATCGCTATGATGAATTCGAAGATCTTGATGCAGAAGTAATTGGTGTATCAACAGATACTATTCACACTCATTTAGCATGGATTAATACTGATCGTAAAGAAAATGGACTTGGTGATCTTAACTATCCATTAGCTGCGGATACAAACCATGTTGTATCACGTGACTATGGTGTCTTAATTGAAGAAGAAGGTGTAGCACTTCGTGGGCTATATATCATTAACCCTGAAGGAGAGTTAATGTATTCAGTAGTAAACCATAACAACATTGGCCGTGACGTTGATGAAACCCTACGTGTGCTTCAAGCACTTCAAACGGGTGGCCTTTGCCCAGCTAACTGGAAACCAGGTCAAAAAACTCTATAATTCATTTAGAGTCTTATAAACCCATTGTTGGGTTACATAAGAAAAGAGGCCTAACATTCGTTTGTTAGGTCTCTTTTCTTCAGAGTTATATATTCATGAAGGGAGATTGACTATATGAAATTACGTGCGCCAATGCCTGAATTAACGGGAGCAACAGAATGGTTAAATGGACAAGTGACAAAAGAGGAGCTTATTGGTGAAAAGCCAACACTTATTCATTTTTGGTCTATCAGTTGTCATCTATGTAAAGAAGCCATGCCTCAAGTGAATCAATTTAGAGATGAATATAATGGAAAGTTAAATGTGATTGCTGTTCATATGCCAAGGTCTGAAGATGATCTAGATTTAGAAGAAATCAAGAAAGTGGCTGCAGAACACGATATCACACAACCAATTTATGTTGATAGTGAACATAAATTGAATGATGCCTTTGAAAATCAATATGTCCCTGCTTATTATGTATTTGATAAAGAGGGTGTTCTTCGTCACTTCCAAGCGGGTGGTAGCGGAATGAAAATGTTAACAAAGCGCGTTAATCGTGTGTTGGATGAAATGGAGAAAGCTGAATAAAGGGTAGCTTAAAAGCTGAGATTCATAAATCTCAGCTTTTTTTATTGAAATCGAAAAGATAAAATGAATCACTACATTTATGGCTTTTCCATTCATAAATGTGGTAGAATAATGTTCGTTAATAGGTGATAATTCGGAGGTTTACTTATGAGAAAAAACTTTGTTGTCATTGGTCTAGGTAGATTTGGTGGTAGTATTTGTAAAGAGCTAACGGAACAAGGGATGGAAGTAATGGCCATTGATTCGAATGAGGCAAGAGTGAATGAGTTTTCAATTATTGCCTCTCACGCAGTAGTAGGTGATACAACAGATGATGCTGTTATTAAAAGTTTGGGTTTACGTAACTTTGATCACGTAATTGTAGCCATAGGAGACGATATTCAAGCAAGTATACTGACAACATTAATGTTAAAAGAAAATGGCGTTAAAAAAGTAACTGTTAAAGCTCAAAATGATTATCATGGCAAAGTATTAAGTAAAATAGGGGCAGACGTCATTGTGCACCCTGAAAGAGATATGGGGATTAGGATTGCTCATAAGTTAGCCTCCAATAGTATACTTGATTATTTAGAGTTATCTGATGAGCATAGCATCGTTGAAATTGAAGCAAATGAAAGAATTGGCGGCCATTCGATTATTGATTTGGATATAAGAGCGAAGTATGGTGTGAATATAGTAGCAATCAAACGCAGGTCAAGTATTATTGTCTCGCCACAAGCTACGGAAATTATACAATATAAAGATGTACTTATTGTTATTGGGGCAGATAATGATATTAATCGTTTAGAAAAAAAGATGTTAAGCTAAAAAAAGCATTCGAGGTAAACTCGAATGCTTTTTATCATACTTCCATAATGATAGGTAGTATCATTGGACGGCGTTTTGTTTTTTCATATAAGAACGGAGCAAGTGTATCTGTAATTTCATTTTTAATCTCAGACCATTGTGTTGTTTTTCTTTCCATCACTTTATTTAAATGTTTAGCGATTAAGGATTGTGCATCATTGATAAGGTCTCCAGATTCTCTCATGTATACAAATCCTCTAGAAATTAAGTCTGGGCCAGCAGAAATCTTAAACTCTTTCATGTTAATACTAACAACAACCACAACTAGTCCTTCTTCTGATAGAATGCGGCGGTCACGTAGAACAATATTTCCTATATCACCAATACCATTACCATCGATATACACATTACCTGATGGGATTTTCCCTGCAACTTGAGCAGTCTGATCACTGAGGGCTAGCACATCACCATTGTCCATGATGAAAATATCTTCTTCATTCACACCACAATCTATAGCTAGGCCAGCGTGCATTTTTTGCATGCGATATTCACCGTGTATCGGCATGAAGAACTTTGGTTTAATTAACCTTAACATAAGCTTTTGCTCTTCTTGTCCACCATGTCCTGATGTGTGAATATTATTTAATTTACCATAAATCACTTCGGCACCAGCGCGTGAGAGACGATCAATTGTTCTACTTACACTAATCGTATTACCAGGTATTGGTGAAGAAGAAAAGACAACAGTATCACCAGGGTGAATCTGTATTTGGCGATGTGTACCATTTGCGATTCTTGAAAGTGCTGCCATCGGTTCGCCTTGACTTCCCGTACAAAGGATAGTGACTTGGTTAGCAGGTAGACGATTAATTTGCTGTGCATCAATAAATGTATCTTTTGGTGCAGTAATATAACCAAGCTCTTGACCAATATTAATTGCAGCTTCCATACTTCTTCCGAACACTGCGACCTTTCTTCCGTTCCTTACAGCTGCTTCTGTTACTTGCTGAAGACGATGAATGTTCGAAGCAAAGGTAGCAAAGATAATTCTACCCTCTACTTTACGGAAAATATCTTGAATGCTATCTCCGACTTTTCTTTCAGACATCGTAAATTCAGGAATTTCACTATTTGTACTATCTGAAAGTAAGCAAAGGACACCTTCTTTACCAATCTCAGCGATTTTAGTTAAATTAGCAGGTTCGCCAACTGGCGTAAAATCAAATTTAAAGTCTCCAGTATGAACGACTTGACCTGGAGGAGTTTTTACAACAATCCCATAAGAATCAGGGATACTATGCGTTGTTCTAAAGAATGTCACAGAAGTTTTTCTAAATTTAATGATATCATCTTCCTGAATCTCATATAACTTCGTCTGTCTTAGTAAACCATGTTCTTCAAGCTTATTTTTTAATAAGCCTAGTGCTAGTTTTCCACCATAAATGGGGATATTTATCGTTTTTAATAAATACGGAATCCCGCCGATATGGTCTTCGTGTCCGTGCGTAATAAACAAACCTTTAATCTTGTCTTCATTCTTTTGTAAATAAGTGTAATCAGGAATAACATAGTCAATCCCTAATAATTCATCTTCCGGAAATTTAATTCCCGCATCAATTAGGATAATCTCATCTTGGAATTGTACTGCATACGTATTTTTTCCGATCTCTCCAAGACCACCAAGAGCGAATACAGCAGTCTGGTCATTTTTAACAAATTTCATAAATTATTCAATCTCCAATACTTTAAAATCTTGATGGTCTTGCTCATAAGCTAAGTAGTCACCTTCAACTGCTGTAACAAACTCAATATTGATTGGACGCGTTTTTAGTTTAGTTCGGACGTCCCTTTCATTTTTACCTTCTACATACACGGTTTTTGTGTGCTCACGTACAGGCACTTCTTTCGCGGACTCTTGATAGTAAACTTTAAATAACATAGGGTATCTCTCCTTATTCCGTAGTCTTTATCTATATTTTTAAAAAGTAACATGAGATATAGGATAAGAGATCGTCACATGTAAGTATATTAAGGAAAAAAGACTGCTCATACATTGACTAATTATTTATTTTTAGTATGGTTACCTACCAAGGTAACAAAGACCTTTTTAAGGAATCAATGTTTAGCATTACTTACTCGACTTTACATCGTATGTTTAAATAATTTATAGACTAAGCCAAATAGTTGTCTTATATACTTAACATCGTTGGATTTCTTAACACAATCTTATGTATTTACTTAGTTAAAGCGTTAATTGTATAATAAAATTAAATCAGTCTAGAGGCTTTCATCATCATGCCCATTCTTATTTATGTCTAAAACAGTGACTTTTTATTTTACGAATTGCTATTTCATTTCTGAAGTCATGTATGTAATTAAGTGTATTGATTATAAATTTACAATAATGAAGGAGCCCTTCGCAAGTTTGAAGGGCTCAAAATCCGTTTTCACTACTATTTGTCATACTTTAAACACTCTTCGATTCAATTCCCTTAATCCTATTGTATACGATATGTCTGTAAAGTAAAGCCTTCGGTTAGAGTTTTAGTAAAAAATGTTATTGACTGTAGTTGTTTGACATATTAAACAAGAAGGTTATAAGGTTTTAGTGGTGGAAATCGTAATAAACCGAAATCATTTATCATGTAGGTAGAAAAAGGAGTTATAAAATGAAAATTGTATTTTTTGATATAGACGGGACTTTGCTCAATAAAGAAAATGTTATACCTGATTCAACGAAAAAAGCGGTCAAGCAGTTACAGGAAAATGGCATTTATGTAGCGATTGCTACAGGAAGAGCTCCATTTATGTTTAAGCATATTAGAGAGCAATTAGATATTGAGTCTTTTGTTAGTTTTAACGGTCAATATGTTGTGTTTGAAGGAAACGTCATCTATAAAAACCCATTAAATAAGGTCCAGTTAAGACAATTAGAGAAACATACACATAAAAATGGTCATCCGATGGTTTATTTAAATGAAGAGACAATGAAGTCATCTGTTTCTCATCACCCATATATTCAAGAAAGTATGGATAGCCTAGATTTTCCACACCCTGAAGAAGATGCTATTTTCTATGAAAAGAAAGAGATTTATCAGGCACTTGTTTTCTGTAAACATGAGGATGAAAGCCTATATTTAGATGGTTATGACGATTTTGGCTTTGTAAGATGGCATCGTGTATCTACTGACGTTGTCCCAACTGGAGGTACAAAAGCAGAAGGAATAAAAGAGATGATTAAGAGACTAAACATCAGTATGGAAGATGTATACGCTTTTGGTGATGGTTTAAATGATATTGAAATGCTTGAGGCCAGTGGTGTCGGTGTTGCTATGGGAAACGCTTTTCCAGAAGTTAAAAAAGTCGCAAATATGGTGACAGAACATGTAGATGAAGATGGGATATGGAAGGGTTTAAGAAGGCTGGAATTAATATAACGAAAGGCCTGGGTAAAGATTAAAATGGAGGGGAGTAATCATACTCTCCTCCATAACTCAAGTACTTTACATTCTTTCTATCGCAATAGCATTTTCAATCGGTTTGAAAGGGTCTTCTTGATTTATATGGTCATAGAACATCACACCGTTTAAATGATCAATTTCATGTTGAAAACAAATAGCAGGTAAGCCTTTTAATCTTATTTTAACTTCCTCATTGTCAATGTTATACCCTTTAACTGTAACTCGTGCATACCTTGGAACAAACCCTTCAATCGCCTCATCCACTGAAAGACAGCCTTCACCAGCTGTTAAATATGCCTTCTCAACTGAATGGCTAATAATTTTGGGGTTGAAGAGTGCGTAACTGATTAAGTTGTTTTTTTCATCCGAACAATGAACGGCAATCATTCTTTTTGATACATTTATCTGTGGAGCTGCTAACCCTATTCCTGGCCTTAATCCATATTGCTCCGCAATGACAGGGTTTTGACTATTTTGTACATACATCATCAAATCGTTTAATAGTTTCTTGTCTTCTAAAGAAGCTGGTAAAATAACATCTTCGGCTACTTTCCTTAACACAGGATGACCATCCCGGACAATATCATTCATCGTTAACAAAATCTCAACACTCCTTGAAAAGGTAAATATTATGTTTTTGTATTTTTTAAGATTTATTGAAAAGTTTTAGTGAAATAAGGATGTCTTATGTTCCCTATCTTTTCAATTGAAAAGGTAATGAAATAAGTTTACCAAACAAAATTGAAAAAGTTAATCTAATCATCGACTTATTCTGTATGTAAAGGTGTAGATAGGATCTACACCCTCCTAATACTAGTTCCAAAGAGCTGCCCCTACGATAATCAATAAAATAAAGAGAACGATAATTAAAGCAAATCCGCTTCCACCACAACCGTTTCCACAACCAGCATTACCGTATCCATATCCATACATATGTTTATACCTCCAGCATTTTTCATTTTCATCCTTAGCGGACGATTAGTATAGGCTATGACCATGAGAAGCAAATTGTATGGGCCAGCGCCTAAAGCATAGTTCAAAATAACAAGAATATATATAGTACTAGTTAATAATTGTAAAATGTTTAAAGTATCGATATAGTAGAAGTGATAAACGACAAATTTTTTTATAATTAGACAAGTTTATGCAAAGAGAGATACATAATGGTCTAGACAAATTTATGTGGAGGGATAGGATGTATAAGAAAGTAAAACTCATTGGACTAACAATGGTCGCAAGTATCATATTCCTAGGTGGTTGTAGTCAAAGTCCAAAAGAAGAGATGCTCAATACGTTAGAGGAAGTTGCGCAAGCTGAACAAGAATTCAAAAATCAACAGGAGCCTCTTGTAGAAATTGAGAAAAAAGAAAAAGAAATTTATGATCAAATCATTGCTTTAAGTATGAAAGAATTCGATCAAATTAAAGAACTATCAAATGAGGCGATTGAACTTGTTAATGAACGACAAGAATTAATGAAAAACGAAGAAGGTAGCATTAAAGCTTCGCAAAAAGAGTTCGAAAAAACGGAGAAGCAAATAAATAAAATAGAAGATGAAGATTTAAAAAAGTCAGCTGATGAATTATACGA
The DNA here is from genome assembly GCF_038007625.1 of Cytobacillus sp. FSL K6-0129. Taxonomy (NCBI): domain Bacteria; kingdom Bacillati; phylum Bacillota; class Bacilli; order Caryophanales; family Bacillaceae; genus Cytobacillus; species Cytobacillus sp. FSL K6-0129. The sequence continues at coordinate 90,271 of NZ_JBBOXM010000001.1, forward strand.
TGTTATGATGCAGCGTTATGATGTACACAGTGAATTATATAATCATTATATGAATTCAACTGAAATGGACATCGAATTGTATGAGCTATTTAAAAAAGAAGATGTTACATTAGAACAGCTTGAAACCCAAATTGAGAAAATTAATCAATCATATGAGAAGATTGTAGAAAATAATGAAACATTTAATGAGAAAACGAAAGAATATAATGATAAGAAGCTTGCGTTTTATAAAGATGCTGGTATAGAAATGGAAGAGAAAAAAGAATAGTATACGTTAAAAGAGTATATGTAACGAGCAAATTCAATAATATGGATTTGCTCGTTGTTTGTTTATATAATTATTTTCCTTAAAAAAGTGATCTTTTGATTAATAAAACTTTAAAAGTTACAATCTGTTTTTGTGAGGGAGATCAATATGTGCTCAAAGATTTTGGTAGAGTTAAATTCGGACTAGTATACTGGAAAGTTTCGAAAAAGCGGATTATAAAATAATGAAAATAGTCTAATTATATCTCTTTTTATGAATATTACCTTTATTATAACAGATGGATAAAACCTCTCTTTTATATAGTACAGATTAAGACAGTTAAAGTTTTAAATTTTCATTTATTATTATTTGAAATGATTTAAAACCAAAAAAATAAAGGTTTTCACAATTGACGAATGAAAAACCTTATATTAAAATAAATGCAAACGAAGAAAAGTGTGTCATTCATTTTTGTGATACAACTAGTACAGTTTGAAGAAAAGAAGTTATAATAATAAAGACGTTTTTTTTGTTGGTATTTGTGGAAAACTATACTATGTGTTGTCATCAGACAAATATAAACGTGATATTCTCCATTTGATAATCAATTAAGCGTTTTTAAAATAAGAAAGGGTGACTTTTTATGGCTTCAAAAACGAAAAAGGCTAGTTTAGATGTAAAGAAGCAACTTGAAAAAGTAGAAGATCAATTTGAAACACTGCAAATTTTAGATGAAGAAGGTAAAGTTGTTAATGAATCAGCAATGCCAGATCTAAAAGATGAGCAATTACAAGAACTAATGAAACGGATGGTGTACACACGTATTCTTGACCAACGTTCCATTTCTTTAAATAGACAAGGTAGACTGGGCTTTTATGCACCAACTGCTGGACAAGAAGCATCTCAACTGGCTTCACAATTTGCTTTAGAGAAAGAAGATTTTATTTTACCTGGATATAGAGATGTCCCTCAAATCATTTGGCATGGCCTTCCGCTTGCTCAAGCATTCTTATGGTCTAGAGGTCATTTTGAAGGTGGAAACATCCCAGAGGACGTCCATGTGATTGCACCACAAATTATTATTGGTGCACAATACATTCAAACTGCAGGAGTAGCATTAGGAATTAAGAAACGTGGCGAAAAGAAAGTAGCGATTACTTATACTGGTGATGGTGGAGCTTCACAAGGTGATTTCTATGAAGGAATTAACTTTGCTGGTGCCTTCAAAGCACCTGCTATTTTCATTGTTCAAAACAATCGCTTTGCCATTTCAACACCTGTAGAGAAGCAATCTGCTGCTAAAACAATTGCACAAAAAGCGGTTGCTGCAGGAATTCCTGGTATTCAAGTTGATGGTATGGATGCTCTAGCTGTTTATGCTGCTGTTAGTGAAGCACGTGAGCGCGCTATTAATGGAGAAGGACCAACATTAATTGAGACATTAACTTATCGTTACGGTCCTCACACAATGGCTGGCGATGACCCGACGCGTTACAGAACAAGTGATCTTGATAATGAATGGGAAAAGAAAGATCCACTTGTTCGCTTCCGTAAATTCCTAGAAGGCAAGAAGTTATGGAATGAAGATATGGAAAACGAGGTCATTGAAAAAGCAAAAGAAGATATAAAAGTGGCTATTAAAGAAGCTGATAGCACACCAAAACAAAAAGTAACTGACTTAATTAATATTATGTATGAAGAAATGCCTTATCACCTTAAAGAACAATATGAAATTTATAAAGAGAAGGAGTCGAAGTAAGCCATGGCGCAAATGACAATGATCCAAGCAATCACTGATGCACTTCGTACAGAACTTAAGAATGACCCGAATGTATTAGTATTTGGAGAAGACGTAGGCGTAAACGGTGGAGTGTTCCGTGCTACTGAAGGTCTTCAAAAAGAATTCGGCGAAGAGCGTGTGTTTGATACACCATTAGCGGAATCTGGAATTGGCGGTCTTGCAGTCGGACTTGGTTTACAAGGCTATCGCCCAGTTCCTGAAATTCAATTCTTTGGATTTGTTTATGAAGTAATGGATAGTATTTCCGGACAGCTTGCTCGTATGCGCTATCGTTCTGGAGGAAGATATAATGCCCCTGTTACTATTCGTTCACCATTTGGAGGCGGTGTACACACACCAGAAATGCATGCTGATAGTTTAGAAGGATTGATGGCTCAACAACCTGGTTTAAAGGTCGTTATTCCTTCTTCTCCATATGATGCAAAAGGTCTTTTAATTTCTGCGATTCGAGATAATGATCCTGTCATCTTCTTGGAGCATATGAAATTATATCGTTCATTCCGCCAAGAAGTACCTGAAGAAGAATATACAATTCCACTAGGTAAAGCTGAAGTGAAACGTGAAGGTAATGACATTTCAATTATTACTTATGGTGCAATGGTCCATGAAGCTTTAAAGGCGGCTGACGAATTAGAAAAAGAAGGACATTCAGCAGAAGTGATTGACCTTCGAACAGTTAGCCCAATTGATATTGAAACAATTATTTCTTCAGTTGAGAAAACAAACAGAGCAATTGTTGTGCAAGAAGCACAAAAACAAGCTGGTGTTGCAGCAAATGTTGTGGCTGAAATTAACGACCGTGCGATTCTTAGCTTAGAGGCACCTGTATTACGTGTAGCAGCACCTGATACTGTGTTTGCATTTCCACAAGCGGAAACAGTATGGTTGCCGAACTATAAAGACATTATTCAAACTGCAAAAAAAGTAATTGAATTTTAAATAAAATAGGGAACGTGACCCCTAATTTCTTTAATAACTATGATACAATAGGATGGTGAATTTAATTGGCATTTCAATTTAGATTGCCTGATATCGGTGAAGGTATCCATGAAGGCGAAATCGTCAAATGGTTTGTAAAAGCTGGTGATGAAGTTCAAGAAGATGATGTTCTTTGTGAAGTTCAAAATGATAAAGCGGTAGTTGAAATACCTTCTCCTGTAAAAGGGAAAGTAGAAGAGATTCACGTAGAAGAAGGTAGCGTAGCCACTGTTGGACAAGTACTTATTAGCTTCGATGCACCTGGTTATGAAGACTTAAAGTTTAAAGGTGACCATGAAGAAGAAGAGTCTGAGGAAAAGAAAGAAACAGAATCTCAAGTTCAAGGAACTGCTGAAGAAGGAGAAAGTGTAGAAAAAGAGAAAACAGCTCCTAAAGATGAAGACAAAAAAGAAGGAAAAGTCATCTCTGAAACAAACACTGATTCTAATCAGCGTGTTATTGCTATGCCTTCAGTACGTAAATACGCAAGAGAAAAAGGTGTAGATATTCAACAAGTAAGCGGTAGCGGAAAAAATGGACGTGTGGTAAAAGAGGATATTAATCTATTCTTAGAAGGTGGAAATGAGCAACAAGCTGACACTGAGCCTCAACAACAAGACGCTTCGGTTGAAAGTAAGGAAGAGGAGAAATCCCAAACTCAGTCTATTCCTGAAGGAAGCTATCCTGAAACACGTGAAAAAATGAGTGGTATTCGAAAAGCGATTGCTAAAGCAATGGTTAAGACGAAGCAAACGGCTCCACATGTGACATTAATGGACGAAATCGATGTAACAAAATTAGTTGCTCATCGTAAGAAGTTCAAAGAAGTTGCCGCAGAAAAAGGAATTAAATTAACCTTCTTACCTTATGTAGTAAAAGCATTAACAAGTGCATTACGTGAATATCCAGTCCTTAACACTTCTCTAGATGAAGAAGCGGGAGAAATCGTTCACAAGCATTATTACAATATTGGTATCGCTGCTGATACTGATAGAGGGTTACTTGTACCAGTGGTTAAAGATGCTGACCGTAAATCCATATTCACTACGTCAAATGAGATAAATGAATTAGCTACAAAAGCAAGAGATGGAAAACTTTCAGGAAGCGAAATGAAAGGTGCTTCTTGTACGATAACAAATATCGGCTCTGCTGGTGGTCAATGGTTTACACCACTTATTAACCAACCAGAAGTAGCTATTTTAGGTATCGGTCGAATTGCTGAAAAAGCAATCGTCAAAGATGGAGAAATTATCGCAGCACCAGTTCTAGCATTATCATTGAGCTTTGATCACCGCATCATCGATGGCGCTACTGCTCAAAATGCACTAAATCACATCAAGCGTTTACTAAATGACCCAGAATTATTGCTAATGGAGGCGTAAGAAATGGTAGTAGGAGATTTCCCAATTGAAACAGATACTATAGTAATTGGTTCAGGTCCAGGAGGATATGTGGCAGCCATTCGTGCCGCACAAACAGGACAAAAAGTAACAATCGTAGAAAGAGGTGAAGTAGGGGGCGTATGCTTAAACGTTGGATGTATTCCATCTAAAGCATTGATCTCTGCTGGTCACCGTTATGAAACGGCTAAAGAATCAGAATCAATTGGTATTACAGCTGAAAACGTAAAAGTTGATTTCTCTAAAGTCCAAGAATTTAAAGCTGGCGTAGTTAAAAAGTTAGTAGGCGGTGTTCAAGGCTTACTTAAAGGGAACAAAATTGACATTGTTAAAGGTGAAGCGTATTTTGTCGATGCCAACACGTTACGTGTAATGGATGACAATTCCGCACAAACATACACTTTCAAAAATGCGATTATTGCAACTGGTTCAAGACCAATTGAACTACCAGCATTTAAATATTCTAAACGTGTATTAAATTCTACAGGGGCGCTAGCGCTTGAGGAAATTCCAGAAAAAATCGCTGTTATTGGCGGCGGTGTAATTGGTGTCGAGCTTGGTGGTGCATACGCAAGCTTTGGTTCTCAAGTAACTATTCTAGAAGGTGCAGATGATATTCTTCTAGGTTTTGAGAAACAAATGACAACACTTGTGAAAAAGAACTTAAAGAAAAAAGGTGCAGAAATTATTACTAAAGCATCTGCAAAGTCAGTTGAAGAAACTGAAAATGGTGTAAAAGTAACTTATGAAGTAAAAGGTAAAGAAGAAGTTTTAGAAGCTGATTACTTATTTGTTATGGTTGGTCGTCGTCCTAACACAGATGAACTTGGCCTTGAGCAAGTAGGTGTGAAAATGACTGATAAAGGCGTCATTGAAGTTGACAAACAATGTCGTACAAATGTAAATAGCATTTTTGCTATTGGTGATGTTGTGGCTGGACCTCAACTAGCACATAAAGCTTCGTATGAAGGTAAAATTGCTGCTGAGGCAATTGCTGGTGAACCGTCTGAAATTGACTATCTTGGCATTCCTGCTGTTGTATTCTCAGAACCTGAACTTGCAACTGTAGGCTATTCAGAAGCCCAAGCAAAAGAGGAAGGTCTTGAGTATACAGCTGCTAAGTTCCCATTTGCTGCAAATGGTCGTGCATTGGCTCTTGATAGCACAGATGGTTATGTGAAGTTAATTACGCGTAAAGAAGATGGATTAGTAATCGGTGCGCAAATCGCTGGTGCAAATGCATCTGATATGATTGCTGAGCTCGGCTTAGCAATTGAAGCGGGAATGACTGCAGAAGATCTTGCGATGACTATTCATGCTCATCCAACTTTAGGAGAGATTACAATGGAAGCAGCTGAGGTTGCTCTAGGTACACCTATTCATATTGTAAAATAATTATTTTACAAATAGCTGTTTATATGATGAACTGCACCACAAATGTTTGCTACATTTGCTGGTGCAGTTTTTTTGCATAAAAGTGGCTGTTTAAGATAAAATTCCCGGAATGAAAAAAAATTCAGATTATTGATAAGAGTGACTTATGTTATTTTTCATAATGTAGGATAACCCAGATCTCACAACGACTAAAATTCTACATGAAATTAGCACTTTTTTCACTTAATTGGAAATAATACGGAAGTTTTTGGTATATGTTGTATGGTACAATGGAAATATCGTTCTGTTCGCATGCATACAATGATAGAAATAAAAGTGCAAATTTTCGGGACGGTGAGGGTATGAGGCTATATACGGTCGTTATTTTACAGTTAATCATATGGAGTGGTTATACATTTGTTGAATGGTTATCAAGATATGACAAATTAAGTATGAAGGTCATCATCCTGCTTATATTTGTTTATTTTGCTATGGTATTGGGTAATCATTTATTACATTCAAAAATGAGAACAGTATTAGCTACTTCTATCAGTATTAGCGTATATTTATTTTTCTATTTCATTATGTTCTACATAGATGATCTAATAAGATAACTTTTAACAAAAGAATTACTTGAGAGGAATGAATGTGATGAAGAACAGTTTTTTCGTTTTATTACTTAGTCTTGTTTTAGTTGTTACAGCATGTGGTAATGAAGAAAAAGAAACAACGAATGAGCCAAAAGGCGATGAAGCGATAGAAGAAACAGAGCATGAGGAAGAAACGGCACAAGAAGAAGAAAAGGATGAAGAAGTAATTGAAGAGAAAGAAGATTTGGCAGAAGTTGATGTCCAACCATCATATATCGTTAATGAAAAAACATGGAAGGTTGAGCCGATAAAAGATGCTAATGATAAAGTTGTATTGTTAACGATTGATGATGCACCGGACAAGTATGCATTGGAAATGGCAAAAACATTAAGGGAAAAAAATGTGCCTGCTATTTTTTTTGTCAATGGTCATTTCCTGCAAAGTGAAGAAGGTAAAAAGACATTGAAAGAAATAGCTGATTTAGGTTTCCCGATTGGTAACCATACATATCACCATGAGAACTTAACGGAGATTTCAGAAGATAAGCAAAGAGAGGAAATCATTTCTTTAAATGATTTAGTCGAGGAGATCATTGGAAGTAGACCACAGTTTTTCAGAGCTCCGTTTGGGGCGAATACAGACACTAGCTTGAGAATTGCTAAAGAAGAGAAAATGATACCAATGAATTGGACTTTTGGGTATGATTGGGAAGTAGATTACCAGTCAAAAGATGCATTAGAAAAGATCATGGTAGAGAACCCTTATTTGAGTAATGGAGCTATTCTATTAACACATGATCGTTCATGGACCAATGAAGCATTGGAAGGAATTATTAATGGCATACAAGAGAAGGGCTATGAGTTTCTAGATCCAAACAAAATACAAAAAGAAAAAGAGGCAGCTTAAGGCTGATCCTCTTTTTCTTTTCTTGTTGCCCGCCCATTAATAAATCGTGAAGTAATGGAGTAGATCGAGAAGAATAATAGAAAGTAGCTTAAAATATTTAAAAGAAATGGAACCCATTGGATACTCGTCTCAGCGTCAAGGGGTGAGGTGAATTCTATTACTTTCGGGTAGGATGATGTATCGTCTGAAACGGTTACGCTCTGTTTGGCATATGGAAATGGCCCCCCAAACAAAAATGATTGTTCTAATGGTTCTGGTACATCTTCGAGATATTTACTAAAAATAAAAGGCGAGATGAATGTGAAAATAAGTGCAATGATTAAAGTAATTATGACTGGTTTTCGCATGAAGATTATAACCCCTCTAGCTGAAGTATTTTTTTCATTGTAGTTTTCTTTTGTAGTAGTACATGACTCGTCCATTGAATAGATGAAGCTCGGCTTGTAGTTTTTTAGCGAGAAATTTGCAATATTCATTTGCTTTTCCTTTATCCCCGAACGTCGCTACTTCAGGCAATGTAAAGCAAATATTTGTTTGAATCCTCGGTGTATCATCATTATCCATTATTTTTTCTTTTTGAATAGAAATAAGGATGGCACGATATCTTTCATTTTCAGAATAGAGAGTAATTTGTTCCCCTTGTTTCTCATTAGAATCAATGATCTCATATGGGAAAGCAGCTTGACTATAGGCCCAATCCACCTGATTTCCAGTTTTCGCAGTGATGTCTTTATAATATTGGAAATAACCTCTTAGTTCAGTTGTTGTAATTGTGTCAATCTTGGATGCAGGCACTAGCTTAATCGATGCATATGCATTCATTTAAAAAAGCCTCCATTCAAAAATCCTTAGGGTATACACTATATCTATTCTATCACCAGTGAAATATATGTGACAATGAAAATGTTGCATAGAGATCAAAGATAAATTATAATAATATTCAAATTATTTAAAGGAGGGTGGATATGAAGTTTTTAAATCAAATGTATGATGATTTAGAGGATGTACATGCCAGATTTGTTGGCTTTTCTTCTTCTATTACTCGCTACGATTTTGCCATTTTTGCGGTCCCTTTCTTTACAAAACCCCTTGTGGTTTGCTTGCAGACGAGTTGTTCTACTCTCCTCGATATAAAAGATCTTGATGATCGCCATTACCTCCAAAAAGCTTTTCAAATTGAAAGTAATGAACAAACAGCTGAACTTATTCAATTTTTTAAGCTTGAATTAAATAAGTAAGGTTGTAGATAAATCAAGGTTAATAAGGTACAAGAAATCAGTTAATGTGCTGATTTCTTTTTCTTTTGTGAGATTTAGTATGTCTTATTTTATCGTTATTAGTTAAAAAAAGGGCTTGATAAGTTAAATAGTATGTATTATTATAATATATATGATGAAAACGATTACAATGAATGATGAAAGGATGGATGAAGAATGGGTACCATCGTTTGTCAAATATGTGACGAAACTATTGAAGTTTTTGAAGATGAAAAGGTGACAGTTTTATACGGTCAATGTGGATGTAAAAACGAGCATAGCAAGATGCACATTGAAGAATAGATGATATATTAAACTATTAATCTTTATAATAAACAGAGTGCAAATGCCATAGATTAAATCTATGGCATTTTTTATTGGGTTCTTATCATAATAATTTTCCATAAAAAATGCGAATCAAATATGTCATTTGATTCGCGATAGAAATGTGAAACTAAGCCAATTATCATTTTATCTCGAGTTTTATTTTATCGCTTTATGTTCTTTAATTACTCGAATATATTTAAAATCATAATCTTCTGGTCCCTGGACTGGCAGTCCGGCTTCCATATTTGTTTTGATATAGTTAAGGTTTTCCTTTGTAATAATCTCCCCAGGAGTAAAGATAGGAATACCTGGTGGGTATACCATAATGAATTCAGCAATAATTCTACCTTCTGATTCATCAAAAGGAACAAGTTCACTATCAGCATAAAATGCATCTCTAGGAGATAGTGCTAATAATGGAATATTGGGTAATAACACTTGCGGGTTTACTTTCGCTGCTTTCCCGTGTCTTTCTTTAGATAGCTCTTTCAAGGCATGAATAAGCTTATCTGCATCAGTTCTATCATCACCAGCTGTGATGATACAGAGAATATTATATAGGTCAGATAATTCAACTTCGATATTGTAATGCTCTCTTAACCATACTTCTACATCAAACCCACTTATACCTAAATCTTTCACAGATATGATTAATTTTGTAGGGTCGTAATTAAAGGTTGCATTTGTACCAAGAATTTCTCTTCCTACACAATAAATATGTTCAATTTCGTTTAATTCTTTCCTCATATATTGAGCAAGCTCAATAGTTTCCTCGATAATTGCTCTTCCTTCAGTGGCTAAACGTTTTCTAGCAACATCTAATGAGGCAAGAAGTAAATAAGAGGTAGAGGTAGTTGTTAGCATGCTAAGTATGGACTGTACCCTTTTTGCTGACACTCTCGTACCCTTTAAGTTAAGAATGGAGCTTTGTGTCATAGAACCACCTAGCTTATGGACGCTCGTAGCAGCTAAATCTGCACCAGCTTGCATGGCAGACAATGGAAGCTCATCATGAAAATGAATATGAACACCATGTGCTTCATCTACTAATACAGGAATATCGTACGAATGGGCCAAATCAACAACTTCCTTTAAGTCACAGGCAATACCAAAATAAGTAGGGTTAATAACAAGTAACCCTTTGGCATCTGGATGTTGTTCTAACGCTTTCTCAACAGCATCAGTTGTAATACCGTGTGAGATACCTAACTCTTTATCAACGACAGGGTGGATAAAGATAGGGGTTGCGCCAGCAAAGATAATGGCAGACATGACAGATTTGTGCACATTTCTTGGTACGATAATTTTTTCTCCAGGACCACAAACAGCCATAACCATCGTCATAATAGCACCACTCGTACCTTGTACGGAAAAGAACGTATGGTCAGCACCAAAGGCTTCAGCTGCTAAGTCTTGTGCTTCTTTTATGATGCCTGATGGGCGATGCAGGTCATCTAGTGGACCTATATTTATCAAGTCAATAGAAAGTGCATTTTCTCCAATGAAATTTCTGAAATCAGGATCCATCCCTCTTCCTTTTTTATGTCCAGGAATATGAAATTGAATCGGTTCGCGTTTTGCGTGGGAGAGAAGTCCATTAAATAATGGTGTTTCTGTTTGAGACAATTAAATTCACACCTCTTTAAACAATCAATTTTGCAAACAAACAAGTGAATTATAGCATTTATCCTTCCTCCTGCATAGAAAGATAAACAAAAATTTTTATTGCGCTAACTTTGCACTCCATTCGTTAGGATAGATAGTTAACACTCCATCATCTTTATAGGATTCAATTATCCGTATGAAATGATTCATTTGAGTGGATTCTTCCCATACTAAGATATATGCATATCCACTAAATAATCTTGTCTATGTTTTTTTAGATTCTAAAATTTAGCATATGCTTGCTCTTCTTCGTTAACTCCCGTACAATCAGCATGTAATCTAAGTGAGAGGTGTTTATATGGAGTATCAATATCCAATGGAAAGCGATTGGTCAACAGAAGAAATTATAGATGCGATTGCTTTTTTTCAAGCAGTCGAAAAAGCTTACGAAAAAGGTATTCAACGTGAAGATTTCATGGCTGCTTATCGTCGTTTTAAAGAAATCGTACCGGGCAAAGCACAAGAGAGAAACCTTTGTAATGATTTTGAAGAAATAAGTGGGTATTCTTCTTATCGCACGGTTCAAATGGCAAAAAAAGCAGATGAGAGTAGTAAAATTAAAATGTAATAAGAAAAAGCAGTAAGAGACGGTTTGAACCAGTCTTCACTGCTTTTTTCTTTTTATAAAATGATTAAACTTTACAGAGGTTTATTACAATTTATAGAGGGGTATAACTTTTTTAAAAACACTCTCTGTGTAAGTAATAAATTCAGAAGCAGAAAGTTTAATTGCTTCTTCTTTTGTCATATTTATACCACAGAGTAACTCTGCTTTTTTGACATTCTGTAGTCGAACAAACATGTTTTCTAGCTCATCCTTTGTAAGGTCGCTATGTTTGATCACTTCTGGTTTCGTGTGATCTAATGACCAAACGAAGTCTTGTGGGATATCATCATAGATTTTATCTATTTTGGTTTGCAATTTTTCAGCAATCTCAACTTTATTCGGTGCTTCATAAATAATGGCAAACCAGACAAATACATGCGTTTCCCACAGACCAATCTGAAAGTGAGGAAGCATCTTATAGCCTCTTGTATTATTGGCGAAAGCGACCCAAGTATCATTTGGTGGATTTTTTGTCCTTCTCGCATGCTTAGCCACATGAGGAATCATTTCATCACCTGTTTCTGCAGAGAGAAAAGGGGAAAATGTTTCTCCAAGTGCTTCAAGTTTGGGTCTTACTGTTGCAATTAAGGCTTCCATTCTTTCTTCTAAACCATCAATTGTAAAAACATCGAAATCTTCTTTCTTAAATCCATTAAATGTCATATGTAAACACTCCTTAAACCGTTTTACTATGTCGCATATTGTAGCATAAAACCGGGAGAGAGAACCAATTTTGTACACCAAAATAATAATCAATTGGGTAAAATCATCTTCTTCATAGGTAAACGTACAATTTTGTTGCACTGTGAAAAGAAGCTTCATATGATAAAAGTAAAAATAATCAGAAAACTTTTCTTGTGAAATTACTAAAACGAAAAGGGGTGCACTGTCTAATGAAGCAGCTAATTAATTCAATCAAAATGGCTACATTTGAAAAAGAAAGAACGGCAGTATTGCGATTAGAGATGGATTATGAGTTAGCAACACTTTTTGAAGCTTTAGAACTGAAAGATGAAGAGGAAGTAAAATCTACAAAGAAAAAGCTTGAAAAAATCAGACAGGAACTTCTCAAGCTTAATGCATTTTAAGTTGTGATGAATAAAGATGTTAAAGCGAACTTAACAGCAAGCAGTTAAGTTCGCTTATTGCTTTTTAAAGCTGTTCACTTGAAGTATTGCTATTTTTTCGATAAGCTAATGGTATTTTATACCGCTTAATAAAGAGTGGAGGATGAAAATGACTAATTGGAATGAAATACATAGATTAGCCACCACATGGGTGAAGGAAGCTGGAGAGAGAATCAAAGCATCATTTAGTGAAGAATTAACCATTGCAACAAAATCTCATCGCAATGACCTTGTCACGGATATGGACAAAGGAACCGAGCAATTTCTTATTGGTAAAATACATGACCATTTTCCATCACATCGCATCTTAAGCGAAGAAGGTTTTGGTGATGATTTTGCGGATGTAGGTGGGATTATTTGGGTGATTGATCCCATTGATGGCACCATGAATTTTATTCACCAACAAAGAAATTTTGCCATTTCCATTGGTGTATTTCATGAGGGAGTCGGTAAAGTCGGGATGATTTATGATGTGGTACATGATGAAATGTATCATACGATTAGTGGTGAAGGTGCATACATGAATGACACGAAGCTGAAGCCATTGACTAAGGGTGAAGTAAAAGATGCAATAATTGGCATCAATGCCACTTGGGTAACGAGTAACAAGCGTATTGACCCTAGTTACCTTGCTCCATTAGTAAAGGATGCGAGAGGAACAAGATCGTATGGTTCTGCTGCGCTTGAAATGGCCTATGTTGCTTCTGGTCGCCTAGATGCTTATATAAGTTTGCGACTTGCTCCATGGGATTACGGTGGCGGTATGATTTTAATCAATGAAGTAGGAGGAAAAACGACTAATTTAAAAGGGGAAGCCTTGATGATTACACCTCAAACTTCAGTATTTGTTGCAAGGCCGGGTGTACATGAAGAAATTCTTCAGCAGTATTTAAACAGTGGAAATTGGTAATAAAAAAATGGTGCCAAGCTTGTCCAATTGAGGATAGTCGGCACCATTTTTCTTACTTGAGGTTGTGATTTAACCTTTATAATTCTCCGTTTTCTCGCATTTTTTTCTTCAGCGTAAAGCCGTATCCCATAACAGCAACGATACCTACGATACATAGAAGAAAACCAAGAATACTTCTTTCTCCGATAGCAATACCAATTCCGCCTATACATATAGCCGCAGCAATCGCACAAGCTAATAATGGCCATTTAATATTTTTCATTTTAATCCTAACCTCCAATTTTGTACATTGGATACCATAATCGTCCACAGAACTTATTTTACACAAAAAGAAGTTAGTTTTCTACAATATATGTGATATAATGTATCAGTTATAGTATGAAGGCAGTGATTTTTAGTCAAAAATGAAAAGAAAATAAACTGATTATATATCTTCACATAGTAAGAAGGTTTACACAATCAGCTAGGAGGAAACATAGTTGAAACATAGAGATGATATACGTAATATTGCGATTATCGCCCACGTTGACCATGGTAAAACAACTTTGGTTGACCAATTATTAAAGCAGTCTGGAACATTCCGTACAAATGAGCATGTAGAAGAACGTGCAATGGATTCCAACGATATCGAGAGAGAGCGTGGAATTACAATCCTTGCTAAGAATACAGCTATCAAATATCAAGATACGCGTATTAATATACTTGACACACCAGGGCACGCTGACTTTGGTGGGGAAGTAGAACGTATTATGAAAATGGTTGATGGGGTATTGCTTGTAGTCGATGCTTATGAAGGTTGTATGCCACAAACACGATTTGTATTGAAAAAAGCATTAGAGCAAAACTTAACACCAATCGTCGTTGTCAATAAAATCGATAGAGACTTTGCTCGTCCTGAAGAAGTCATTGATGAAGTTATTGATCTATTTATTGAATTAGATGCAACGGAAGAGCAATTAGAATTCCCTGTTGTTTACGCTTCTGCTATTAATGGAACAGCTAGTCTAGATCCACAAAAACAAGATGAAGATATGAAATGCTTATATGAAGAAATCGTCAATAATATCCCAACACCAATTGATAATAGTGAAGAACCTTTACAATTCCAAGTAGCACTATTAGATTACAATGATTATGTTGGACGAATTGGGATTGGTCGTGTATTCCGCGGAACGATGAAAGTAGGCGAACAAGTTGCGTTAATGAAGCTTGATGGGTCTGTTAAACAATTCCGTGTAACAAAAATGTTTGGTTTCTTTGGCTTGAAACGCCTTGAAATTCAAGAAGCAAAAGCAGGAGATTTAATTGCTGTCTCTGGAATGGAAGATATCAATGTCGGGGAGACAGTTTGCCCAGTAGATCACCAAGACGCTCTTCCTGTATTACGAATCGATGAACCAACATTACAAATGACCTTCCAAGTGAACAATAGTCCATTTGCTGGTAAAGAAGGAAAGTATATTACTGCAAGAAAGATCGAAGAACGTTTGCATGCGCAATTACAAACAGATGTCAGCTTAAGAGTTGAAGAAACGGATTCTCCTGATGCATGGACTGTATCTGGTCGAGGAGAGCTTCACTTATCTATTTTAATTGAAAATATGCGTCGTGAAGGCTTCGAACTTCAAGTATCTAAGCCAGTTGTTATTATAAAAGAAATTGATGGCGTTAAGTCTGAACCAATTGAACGCGTTCAAATTGATGTTCCTGAAGAGTATACTGGTGCCATTATGGAATCTATTGGTGCGCGTAAAGGTGAAATGCTAGATATGGTTAATAACGGGAACGGTCAAGTGAAATTAATTTTCCATGTCCCAGCTCGTGGATTAATTGGTTATACAACTGAATTCTTAACACAAACTCGTGGTTACGGAATCATTAACCATACTTTTGACAGCTATCAACCAATGATGCAAGGTCAAGTAGGTGGAAGAAGACAAGGGGTTCTAGTTTCCATGGAGAGTGGAAAAGCATCTACTTATGGTATCATGCAGGTAGAAGACCGTGGTACAATATTTGTAGAGCCAGGCACAGAGATTTACGAAGGTATGATTGTTGGTGAACATACACGTGAAAATGATCTAGCTGTTAATATTACAAAAGTCAAGCATGCAACGAATGTTCGTAGTGCAACGAAAGATCAAACGTCAACAATTAAAAAGCCTAGAATTATGACGCTTGAAGAAGCACTAGAATATTTAAATGATGATGAGCTTTGTGAAGTTACACCTGAATCGATTCGTCTTCGTAAAAAAATTCTAGATAAAAACGAACGAGAAAAAGCAGCTAAAAAGAAAAAATACGCTGAAGCTTAAGCAAACATAGTCACTCGAAAAAGAGGAGGTAATTCATATTGCCTCCTTCCTTAATACATACTAAGGAGGATTTGGAGCATGATTGAAGATCGCCTTTCCTTTTTTGCAGCACTATATAAAGTTCATGAGAATTCAGATCTTGGGATGTGGTTGTTGTATCTCACCATTGTTGCGCTCTGTATTATTGTCTTTAAATTAGGATTTGCTAAAAAGCTCCCTTTACTAAAATCAATAATTATATATGCGTTCTTATTTATGGGATGTACAATGCTAACTTTCTTAGGGGTATTTTTACCAATTGCAGAAGGACTTGTCGTTGCTGCTGTCATATTAATTATATATAAAATCCGTCTTCATCAAGAAAAGAAACAACAAAGAGCCAGCGCGGAATAATGAAGAGTGGGGGAGATTTTAATTGAACGTGCATGATACCATTTATAATTGGCTTACCATTAAAGTTGTGACTGATGCCAGACCAGAGGATGAAGCAGCAACCGAAACAGAAGAAATGTTTTTACAAATGTTGAAAAATGATCATGGAATTAACGAAATCCAATATGAAAAAGCTGATCTATTCTATCATGTCTCTTATAGTGATAATGAAGATAGTAAATCCACAAAATATCCGATTGAATTAATAGAAGTGATGTTAAAACAAATATTAGCAGAACCTGAAAAATACAAAAACTTCCCCACGATATAAAAAAACGTCACCCGATTGTGACGTTTTTTTATATTGTAGTAGTACAAAGGAAAATAGTGCGCCTTTAAAGATTTGACGATGGGGCAAAGATTCAATCGCCTCAGAACTGAGAAAGAATAGGAGTGATAGGCTAGAATCTTGATTAGACGTGAGGAAAAAGGGTACATTATTATTTGTTCAAAACGGCTCTACCGGATTGAAGAGTATTTCGTTCATGAACATATTTTGAAGATAATTTCTTAAACCACCTTGGACAATGATAGTGCATTTTGTACAATTAATATCTTATGTACAGCTCTCTACTTTATCGATAAAATAAAGGTACTAAACAGTGCGCCTGCAAAAGTTAGTGAATGAAAGCTTTATTTTATATCGAAAAGGTAATTGTCGAGTTTGTCCCTTCTGTTTGGAATTGATAGTATGCTTCAGAAATTTTTCCATTGATTGAGCTAGACAATTTCATGGAACTTGTTATGGTTTGGCGTTTAGTGGTGAGTGGGTTATTGAAGGGATTGGAGAAAGCTTAGGGGAGGAAATAGATGATTCGAAATGAAGGCGATATTTTACAGTTAATTAGAGATGATAAAGAAATGATGGCCATATTAAAAGCCGCTAAACAACTTCATTTACCTGATTGGTGGATTTGTGCTGGTTTTGTTCGATCAAAAGTATGGGATACCCTCCATCATTTTCAAGAAAAGACGCCATTGCCTGATGTTGATGTAATCTATTATGATGATCAGCAATTGAGTGAAACCATTGAAAAATACTATGAAGAAAAATTACATAAAATACTACCGCATATTCCTTGGTCAGTTAAGAATGAAGCTAGAATGCATTCTGTTAATGGCCTGCTGCCTTATCAATCCTCAGAGGACGCTATTGCGAAATTTCCGGAGACGGCCACCGCTATTGGCGTAAAGTTAGATAACGAAAATCAATTAGTCATAACGGCACCATGGGGCATAGAAGACCTTATTCATTTTCGTATTAAGCCAACTCCTTTTTTTGCAGCTTCGAGGAAGAGAATGCAATTATATCAAAGCAGGATTATTTCAAAAGGTTGGAAAAAAAGATGGCATTTTGTTAACTAATATGAAATCCCTCCGTTTCATCTCTAACGGAGGGATTTTAAATTACCATTCTTCTTCTTCTTGCTTACTTCTATACAATTTAAAGTTGCCTGTAGCTGCTCTTTCATTCGTCTTCGTAGTTATTCTGTCATTGCATTCAACACACATATATGTGTGAATAGGTCGGTTTCTTAACCGTTTTGCTTCATAAGATTCATTATCAATTGATTCAATTTTATCACAAATAACGCATTGTACTTTCATTTATATACATCCTTTTCTAATAAACAAGCATTTTCCTTATTATAAACTAGCTGTTTTTGAAATGAAAGGATGCTGTTGTGAATTACTTATGATAATTCGATTGTTCTTCTTGATGTTTATTTAATTTTTTTGATTCTGTTTCATTAAGCTGTTCTTTTGATTCTTCCGTTTCCTCTGATTTATTCGGTTCAATGATATCACCAGGTACTTCTGGCATCATTCGACCAGAAATATCAGCTAACTCATTTAAAATCCCTTTTATCGGATGGCCATTTTCCACATCCTCTTTTACTTCCTTAAGTCGGGCATATAAATCAGGATCGGCAATAATTACAGCGTTCGCACCGTAGGGGTCATGCTTTAAGCTTTCAGCAACTGCATATTTTATTGAGCCAACCTCAGAGCGCTCAACATCTTCATCAATATCAATACCTACGATGCAATAGTCACCTAATACGACAGCAGTTGCATCGTTCACACGACGATTATCAGAAGCTAATGTGGCTAAGTGCTTAGAAGTCTCTTGTCCAGTCAATACTTCTTGTTCAGATATGGTACTATTTTTTACATTAACTGTATGAGGTGTACCTTTCTCATTTTGTGAAGATTGTGCGTTATTTTGTGCACCACACCCCGTTAAGTTGAGTACGATAAATAATGATAGTAGA
Organism: Cytobacillus sp. FSL K6-0129; assembly: GCF_038007625.1. Taxonomy (NCBI): domain Bacteria; kingdom Bacillati; phylum Bacillota; class Bacilli; order Caryophanales; family Bacillaceae; genus Cytobacillus; species Cytobacillus sp. FSL K6-0129. Next base: position 108,483 of record NZ_JBBOXM010000001.1, read on the forward strand.
ACGTGAAAGTACTTCATTATACTACCTCCATCAAGATTAAACTTTAATAAAAGTAAATGTTTACAACTAGTGTGCGAAAGTTCTTCTATCTTTATGCGATAAATCATATATTTTAGCAAAGTTAGATTTGTCCATGTTGATATTTGAAAATGTTGAAACTAACAAGCAATGAACTATTTATGCACTAATGTATTTCTAATGGCGGGAGGCATCGGGTTGAGTAAAATATACGTGTTAGATACAAATGTCTTATTGCAGGATCCAAATTCCATTTATTCTTTTGAGGATAATGAAGTCGTTATTCCAGCTGTTGTGTTAGAAGAGGTAGATTCGAAAAAAAGGTATATGGATGAAATTGGGAGGAATGCAAGGCAAGTATCAAGAATGATTGACAGTATGAGGCAGTCCGGGAAATTGCATGAGCAAATCCTTCTTGAAAATGGAGGAAGCTTACGCATTGAACTAAACCATCGTTCTTTTCACCAGCTCCAAGAAATTTTTGTTGAAAAAACGAATGATAATCGGATTTTGGCTGTCGCTAAGAACCTCTCATTAGAAGAAGAGACAAAAGAAGGTGGTAGACCAGTTATTCTTGTGAGTAAAGATGCGCTTGTAAGAGTAAAGGCAGATGCTATTGGTTTACTAAGCGAAGATTTTTTAAGCGACCGTGTGATTGAAAATGAACATATATATACAGGTTTTCTTGAAGTATATCTCCATTTAGATATGGTGAATGAATTTTATAGTCAAGGAGAATTATCACTAAATAAAGTAGGGAACCATTCATTCTATCCTAATCAATTTGTCATTCTAAAAGATGCGCTTGGTTCATCAGCTTCTGCACTTGGCATTGTTGATCAAACGAAAGGGAAGTTGAAAAAACTTATTTTTGATTATGATCATATTTGGGGAATTAAACCAAGAAATGTACAACAAACGATGGCATTAGAACTGCTTTTACGCAGGGACTTGCCTCTTGTGACTTTAATTGGTAAAGCAGGAACTGGAAAGACGTTACTTGCGCTAGCTGCAGGCCTAATGCAGACTGAGGATTTAGGAGATTTCAAAAAGTTACTTGTCGCTAGACCAATTGTCCCGGTTGGTAAAGATTTAGGGTTCTTGCCAGGAGAAAAAGAAGAGAAATTACGGCCATGGATGCAACCGATTCATGATAATCTTGAATACTTATTTAATGTTAAGAAGCCGGGGGAATTAGATGCCATTTTGGCAGGAATGGGTTCAATTGAGGTTGAGGCTCTTTCTTATATAAGAGGGAGAAGTATACCTGACCAGTTTATTATTATTGACGAGGCACAAAATTTAACAAAGCATGAAGTAAAAACGATTTTAACAAGAGTTGGTGAGGGTAGTAAGATTGTCTTAATGGGGGATCCTGAACAAATTGACCATCCATATTTAGATGCCTATAATAATGGTCTTACTTACGTTGTCGAAAAGTTTAAAGATCAGAAGATTGCCGGCCATTCCAAATTGATTAAAGGGGAAAGGTCAGGGCTAGCTCAACTCGCTGCTGATATCTTATAAGGAAACTCTTAAATAACTCTATATAAAAAAGACTGAACGAGCATAGTTGCTCTCGATTCAGTCTTTTTTTTTATATAATATGGAAATCTTGTACATTTTTAATTGGCTGAAGGCGATTGCTTCCATCTTTATAATAAATATGCACTGGACCATCTTCTTTCAAAGGTTTACCCTTTAAAGAAAAGGCGAGAATGAGGCTTTCTGCCTCTGTCATAGGGATACTGACTGTTTCATTCTCACAATGTACTTCTATTGTCCTCGATCCACTATTTGGCTCAGCATTTGTAAGAAAAGGCAAGAAGGGAATCCCAAAAGTACCGGTTAAGACACGAACTTTTTCAAATTTCTTCTCCGTTTTAAGTGTTGGTGGGTAAACTGCACCTTCCATTATTTCACGATCCCAATGTTTAGAGGCTGCTTTCGTATATTCCTCCTTTTCATTCGGTAATTCTTCTTGATTCTCAAAATATGTATCAAGGTCAATTTTTCGATCATCAAAAATCCATACACTTGGATCGAGTGTAATTGTATATTTGACGTTGCCTGTAATATGGATGATATCCTTCATTTGTCATACCCCCTGCTTGTGTCACTAATATCTAATGTTCCTTATAAAGTATAACGCTTTTAACTGCAAATGTCATTTCAACTCGAATGGAATGTTACTAAATGTATTAAACTATAAGGAAATATTGAAGGAGAGTAGGGGTGTTATGGGTTGTCAGACTGATCAAGAATTGTTAGGAATAATTGAACGAGTAAAACCGCTTGTTGCTAAAGGTAAAGTAGCAGATTATATCCCGGCTTTGAAGGCTGCTGATCAGTCAAATGTTTCAGCAGCTGTCTTTCATATTACTCGAGGCAGTGATGTTTGTGTTTCAGCTGGAGATATTGAACAAAAGTTCACATTACAAAGTATTTCAAAAGTGCTTGTTCTAGCACTAGCATTAATTGATCAAGGATACACAAATGTGTTTCAAAAAGTAGGTATGGAACCAACTGGGGATCCTTATAATTCAATGATTAAGCTTGAGACGAGCTCACACTCTAAACCTCTGAACCCAATGATCAATGCAGGAGCATTGGCGGTTACAAGCATGGTAAATGGTAATTCTCCCGATGAGAAATGGCGCCGTATTCTCCACTTTGTCCAATGCTTATTAGGTGGTAAAGCCATCGGTTACAATAAAGAGGTAGCAGATTCGGAATATAAGACAACGGACTTAAATCGTTCATTATGTTATTTTATGAAACAACATGGAGTGATTGATGGAGATGTAGATGAGTTAATTGATATTTATACGAAACAATGCGCGATTGAAATGAATTGTTTAGATTTGTCAAGAATTGCAGCTGTATTTGCCAATAATGGTCGTGATCCGCAAACAGGAAACATATTAATTGAGGAGGAAGTTGCAAGAATATGCAAAACATTCATGGTAACTTGTGGTATGTATAATGCTTCAGGTGAGTTTGCAATTAAAGTGGGAATTCCTGCGAAAAGTGGTGTATCGGGTGGTATAATGGCAGTTGTGCCAGGGAAGTTAGGTATAGGTATTTTCTCTCCTGCCCTAGATGAGAGAGGGAATAGTATTGCCGGTGCAGAAATTTTGAAGATTATGGCAGAGGAATATCATTTTAGTATTTTTTAATCAGCGGATATCCCCTGATTATCCTTGCTTTTTTTTTCACTTAAGTTTAAAATTTATAGATAGGATAATCGCTCGGAAACGGGGGGATTGAAAGTTGGCTTCTGAAATGGTTATTGATCATAAAGAAAGAGCTAATGCTCTATTACAAGCAGATGCTGAAAAAATATTAAAATTAATCAAAGTCCAAATGGATAATTTGACTATGCCTCAATGTCCATTATACGAAGAAGTACTTGATACGCAGATGTTTGGCTTATCTCGTGAAATTGATTTTGCTGTGAGACTTGGATTAATTGCTGATAAAGATGGAAAAGAAATTCTTGATAAACTTGAGAGAGAATTATCCATTCTACATGAAGCATCGGTAAAAAAATAAAACATATTAAAAACTCAAGCTAAGGATATTAGCTTGAGTTTTTTTATTTATTAGAACTTGGTTAAGGGGAGAGAAGAGAAGAGTAGAGAAAAAACAAGAAGAAATAATATGTTATGCTGCTTTAAAATTAATAGCCAATATTATGCTAATCTATACAATTGATTCTATGAATTAAGCATATATAGTAGACAAATAAATAATTATGATGTATAAATATATTAATTAGTATGTCACATTAAATGAAATAATACAGAACAATGATGTAATCATTTAACGGGTTACGTTTTAATTACATTCCTTTTTATCTTTATTTTGGCAGGAAAATCAATGCTATAGTAGAATAAATATACTACTTAAGAGAATAAAGGAAGAGGCATATGTTTAAAAAAATTCTAAAATCTTATGATTATTCATTGATCGTTGTATTAGGTCTGTTATGTATTTTTGGACTGGTTATGGTCTATAGTTCAAGCATGGTGACTGCTGTCCAACATAATGGAGTTGCTAGTGACTACTTTTATGATAAACAAAGAACACATTTAATTCTCGGTACGATTGCGTTTATTGTTGCTGCTCTATTCCCATATAAAGCATATAAAAGTAACAAGTTTCTCATTCCAATCGTCTTCTTTTCATTTTTTGGATTGTTACTTGTATCGATTATCGGGAACGCGGTTAATAACGCACAAAGCTGGATTGATTTAGGTACCCGTTCTATTCAACCATCGGAGTTTGTAAAGGTTATTGTTATTGTTTATTTGTCTGCCGTTTATGCAAAGAAACAATCGTATATTAATGAATTTAATAAGGGCGTTGTACCACCGCTTGTTTATTTGATTCTCGTTTGTGGCCTGATTGCGATGGAACCAGATTATGGAACGGCAGGAATTATCTTTTTAATTGGTCTAGCGATTATTTTATCTTCTGGTATGAATATGAAAAACCTATTAAAGTTAGCTGGTATTGGTGCTATTTTTTTAGTTCCAATGATGCTTATTTTAAGAGATAAAATCTTTACAGATACTAGGCTAGCAAGATTCGATTTCCTCCATCCGTTTGAAGCTGAAGGGGGATATCAATTGTCCAACGCATTTATCGCCCTTGGTAATGGTGGATTAAGTGGTTTAGGATTAGGACAAAGTATTCAAAAAATGGGCTACTTACCAGAAGCTCATACAGATTTTATTATGGCTGTTATCGTTGAAGAACTGGGTGTTTTTGGTGTGATGTTTGTGCTTTTTGCTTTAGGTTTTATCGTACTGAAAGGCATATTTGTCGCACTCAAGTGTAAAGATGCATTTGGAAGTTTATTGGCTATAGGTGTTTCTAGTATGATTGGCATTCAAGCATTTATTAACCTTGGCGGTATATCAGGAGTCATTCCTTTAACTGGGGTACCTTTACCATTTATAAGCTATGGTGGATCATCTTTATTAGTACTTATGGTTTCAATGGGCATTTTAGTGAATGTATCAATGTTTGTAAACTATGAAAAGAAATATAAAGATAAAGAAGAACAAGATGTAACGACTGACAAACCAGTAAATACAACAGCAAGTATGGGTGGTCGTTTTACATATAATAGACGATAAAAATATACGGGGTGTTATTATGGGTCAAAAGATTAGTAAGGTATTAGTCGCCAATCGAGGAGAAATTGCCATTCGCGTTTTTCGTGCCTGTACGGAATTAAATATCCGTACAGTTGCGATCTATTCAAAGGAAGACTCAGGGTCGTATCATAGATACAAAGCAGATGAAGCATACCTTGTTGGTGAAGGTAAGAAGCCGATTGATGCTTACCTCGATATCGAGGGTATCCTTAAAATCGCAAAAGATAGCGGAGTTGATGCGATTCATCCTGGTTATGGCTTTTTATCAGAAAATATTCAGTTTGCTAGAAGATGCGAAGAAGAAGGTATTAAGTTTATTGGGCCTGAATCTAAACATTTGAATATGTTTGGAGATAAAGTAAAGGCGCGGTCACAAGCTCAAAGTGCGAATATTCCAGTTATTCCTGGTTCTGATGGTCCGGTGCAAGCTGTTGAGGAAGTAGAACAATTCGGAAGAGATTACGGCTACCCAATTATTATTAAAGCCTCACTTGGTGGTGGCGGTCGTGGAATGAGGATAGTTAACAGTCCAGAGGAAGTGAGAGAAGCATATAATCGCGCGAAATCTGAAGCAAAAGCGGCATTCGGAAATGATGAAGTGTATGTCGAGAAATTCGTACAAAATCCGAAACATATAGAAGTGCAAATTATTGGGGACCAACATGGCAATATTATTCACCTGTTTGAACGGGATTGTTCTGTACAAAGACGTCATCAAAAAGTTGTCGAAGTCGCACCATGTGTATCGTTAGATGAGGAATTAAGAGGACGTATTTGTGAGGCAGCCGTACAATTAATGAAGAACGTCGATTATATTAATGCAGGAACAGTTGAGTTCCTTGTTTCAGGAGAAGAGTTTTATTTCATTGAAGTAAATCCTCGTGTCCAAGTTGAACATACAATCACTGAAATGATAACTGGTATTGATATCGTTCAAACACAAATTTTAGTTGCTGAAGGATATGAATTACACAGTCAAAAAATTGGTATACCTGATCAAGCAGATATCAAAACAATGGGATATGCGATTCAATCTCGTGTAACGACAGAAGATCCTTTGAACAATTTTATGCCTGATACAGGAAGACTAATGGCTTATCGTAGTGGTGGAGGGTTTGGTGTTCGTCAAGATGCAGGTAATGCTTACCAAGGTGCAGTAATCACACCCCATTATGATTCTTTATTGGTGAAACTTTCAACTCATGCAATTACCTTTGAACAAGCTGCATCAAAAATGGTTAGAAATTTACAAGAATTTAGAATCAGAGGGATAAAAACCAATATTCCGTTTTTAGAGAATGTTGTTAAACATAAAAACTTTTTGACAGGTGAATATGATACATCATTTATTGATCGTACTCCGGAACTGTTTATTTTCCCAAAAAGAAAAGACCGGGGAACAAAAATGCTTTCATACATCGGTAATGTAACTGTTAATGGTTTCCCTGGAATCGAAAAGCAGAAGAAGCCAGCATTTGATCAACCAAGAATGCCTAAAATTATTTTACCTAATGAGTATCAGTCTGGTACAAAGCAAGTACTTGAAGAACGTGGTGCAGAAGGGCTTGTGTCATGGATTAAGGAACAAAAGAATGTTCTATTAACAGATACGACGTTTAGAGATGCTCATCAATCCTTACTAGCGACAAGAGTCCGAACGAAGGATTTACAAAATATTGCTGAACCGACGGCCAAACTACTTCCGCAAATGTTTTCTTCAGAGATGTGGGGCGGTGCGACTTTTGATGTGGCTTATCGCTTTTTGAAAGAAGATCCTTGGGAAAGATTATTAACATTACGTCAGAAGATGCCAAATATTCTCTTACAAATGTTGTTAAGAGCATCTAATGCCGTTGGTTATAAAAACTATGCGGACAATGTTATTCAAGAGTTTGTAGAAAAGTCAGCACATGCAGGTATCGATGTCTTCCGAATTTTCGATAGTTTAAACTGGGTAAAAGGTATGGAGGTAGCAATAGATGCTGTTAGACAGACAGGCAAAATCGCTGAGGCAGCCATTTGTTATACAGGTGATATTTCTGATAAAACAAGAAAGAAATATGATCTAGCGTATTATAAAGAGTTGGCAAAAGAACTCGAGAATCAAGGTGCCCATATTTTAGGGATTAAGGATATGGCTGGATTATTGAAGCCGCAATCAGCTTTTGAGCTCATCTCAGAATTGAAAGAAACTGTAGATATTCCTATTCATTTGCATACGCATGATACTAGTGGCAATGGAATTTTCACTTATGCAAAAGCAATCGAGGCGGGCGTTGATATTGTTGATGTTGCCTTAAGTACAATGGCTGGATTAACATCACAACCTAGTGCAAATACATTATATTATGCGTTAGAAGGGTCAGAAAGACAACCTGAGATGAGTGTGGATGCATTAGAACAGCTTTCTTATTATTGGGAAGATGTACGTAAATATTATCAAGAATTTGAAAGTGGTATGAAAGCACCTCATACGGAAATTTATCAACATGAAATGCCTGGAGGGCAATATAGTAACCTACAACAACAGGCAAAAGCAGTTGGTCTAGGAGAGAAATGGGATGATGTAAAAGGGATGTATTCCCGCGTCAATCAAATGTTTGGTGATATTGTCAAAGTTACACCATCATCAAAAGTTGTAGGAGATATGGCTCTATACATGGTACAAAATCAATTAGATGAAGAAGCGGTCATTCAAAAAGGTGCTTCACTAGACTTCCCTGATTCTGTTGTCGAGCTGTTTGAAGGTTATTTAGGGCAACCGTATCAAGGATTCCCTAAAGATCTACAAAAGGCGATATTGAAAAATAGAGAAGCCATCACTGTTAGACCTGGTGAGCTGCTAGAACATGTTGATTTTGATGAAATAAAAGCGATTTTATATAAAGATTTAGGTAGAGAAGTGACAAGCTTTGATGCAATTGCCTATGCACTTTACCCTAAGGTGTTCATGGACTACCACAAAACATATACGCAATTTGGTGATGTTTCTGTTCTTGATACACCTACATTCTTATACGGTATGAACTTAGGTGAAGAAATTGAAGTGGAAATTGAAAAAGGAAAAACGCTTATTGTTAAATTAGTGTCAATTGGTCAAGCGCGGGCAGATGGAACGAGAGTGATTTATTTCGAACTAAATGGACAACCTCGTGAAGTGGTGATAAAAGATGAAAGTATTAAATCTTCCGTTGCAACGAAAGTAAAGGCAGATCCTCACAATGAAACACATATTGCTGCGACAATGCCTGGAACAGTTATTAAGGCAGTAGTAAACAAAGGTGACGTCGTTAATCAAGGTGACCACTTGATGATTACTGAGGCGATGAAAATGGAAACAACTGTACAAGCTCCATTTACTGGTACGGTAAAAGAAATTTATGCAGCTGATGGTGAATCGATTGCTACTGGTGATCTTTTAATTGAATTAGCGCGATCATAATAAAAAAACTTTTCCTCTTAAATAGAGGAAAAGTTTTTTTGCTTACTTTAATCAAAAGAAAATTTATGATAATGGAACGTTTTTGTCTTTTTTATTGTCCGTTTTCTTTGATTGAGTCAATTCATTTGCTTTGCTTCGTGTTGTGAGAAGGATAAAGTAGCTTAACACCCCAAACAAGCAAGAAATAAAAAATGCATGGGCGAGCGCAATGTATAAGTTTAATTGGGTAATTACAACTAGTGCACCAGCGATGACTTGCAAACTGACTAAAATAAACGAGATAATCCAGCCGATATAAATAACTGGCTGATGCTTATAATGTTTCAGTGCCAGTATCATGATATAGGTAATCCAAATAAATATGATACCAGCTGCTGCACGATGTCCCATCTGAATCCATTCATACATATTTAGGGGAAGACCGATGGCGTCATTCCTACAGAATGGCCAATCGATACAAACGAGACTAGCATTTACATGTCGTACGAGCGCACCTGTATAAACAACGATATAACTGTAGAGTGTAACCCCGATAATGTGGCGCTTCATTCGTTGATCGAGAACAAGTTTTTCTGCTTGGAACTTCTTATCCACTTCGAAAATTAACAAAGTAAGTAATAGAACAGCGGCAAATGATATTAATGAAATACCGAAATGGAGTGCCATCACAAAATCAGATTGTCCCCACATGACTGCAGCTGCACCGATGAGTGCTTGCAATACTAGAAAGATGACAGATGAAATGGCTAGAAATTTAGTTTCTCTTACATGACCAATCTTTTTCCATGACCAAATGGCTAAAATTAGAACCATAAATCCGACAGAACCTGAAACAAGTCTATGCGCGAGCTCAATAATTAATTCGGGTGAAATATTGCTTGGGATAAATTCACCGTGACATAATGGCCATGATGCCCCGCAGCCGTCTCCCGAATCTGTCTTTGTAACTAATGCCCCGCCTAATAGAATGAGTAGCATGCCTATTGTTGTTAGGACAGCGAACCATTTTAATGATCGTTGCAAATCTTTCACCTTCTTCTGAATGTATAGGTATGTATGAGCGCTATGGCTATAAGAATATAGGTTTACGCGGCGCGTGATTATACTTATAAATACCATTTAAATGCTGATATTAGTCATATTGTATAATCAAAAAATTGTGTTCATTATGTTTATTTACTTCATTTTATTCGGATAAGTTATGATTGAAGTAAATGTGAAAAAAATACGTCTATGTATACTCACTTTTTTGATACTACAGGATTCATCAAAATATTACAATACTTATAAAAATTCTTCCGTATTCATCCTTATTTCCCTTGAAAACATAAGTTTTGTCTGCTAGAAATATAGTTGTCATGTAAATATTTCTAAAAAGCATAAGTTGTGTTATTACCTTAATTTATCATTTAATGAAAAAATTATTAACTTAATTATCTCAGAAAAGTGATGAATATATAATGGAAAACAAACTTCTGACACAAATTAGTCATAATTAATTCTAGAAAATTTCACAAAATAACTAAAAAATGTGATTTAATATACAGTGAATGCATCACACTTGTTTTGTGTGGAATTGTAAATGATTTGGAATTAATTATTTTTACTGCTTTGGTGAATTTAATGACAAATATGGTAATGTAAACTAATTTGCTTTATAGTGGAGTTAGTGCTTAACTTTTAATCTGTCATTAAATGCTTTCCAGTATCACATACTAAAAGGGAAATAGGATGAAAACGTAAAATTAGCTTGAAATCTGTCTGAGATTTTTTTAATAATCTGGATATTATGTTTACTCATAAATACATAGCAAACACAATGAGATTACTTACATATTTAAAAAAGTGAACATAATAGTAAGGAAGACAAGCTTTTTAAGAAAGTTGTTTTCTAAGATAGGAATACCTTTTCCAAAGTTTGTAACAATATGATTAGAAGTATGTGTTGGGCTTTACTTAATTTTACTGGTGGGTAGCTCATTTTTCATTTGTTGGGAGATTCTCTCTTGTTGAGAGATTTATCCATATTAAGTTTTAGCACTCAAAGAAATTTTCACGAAAGAGGGGTATGAATAAGCTATGAAAAGGCTTGCAAAAGGGCGTCTGCTATTTATGTTAGCTGTAACGACGTTATTTCTAGCCGGCTGTGGTGAGCCATTTATATCGGCACTACAACCAGCGGGTGAAGTTGCGCAAACACAATATGACCTTATGCTATTGAGTACATTCATTATGGTTGGTGTCATTATTGTCGTGACAGTCATTTTCCTTATCGTACTGTTTAAGTTTCGTCGTAAAGACGATAAGATTCCTAAACAAGTTGAAGGAAGTCACAAATTAGAGATTATCTGGACTGTTATACCAATTTTATTACTTCTAGTTTTAGCTGTACCGACTGTTGCAGCTACGTTTGACTTAGCTGATGTTTCTCCTATGGAAGATAAGAATGAAGAGGGGAAAACGGATGTAACGGTGGTAAATGTTAAAGCGAATCTTTATTGGTGGGAGTTCGAATATCCGAATCAAGGTATTGTAACTAGCCAGGAGCTAGTAGTTCCTACTGACGAAAAAGTATATTTCAATCTACTATCAACAGATGTGAAACATTCATTCTGGATTCCAGCTGCTGGTGGTAAGCTTGATACTAATACTGAAAATACGAATAAGTTTTGGTTAGAATTTGATAGTAAAAAAGCTGATGAAGTAGGTAATATTTTTTATGGGAAATGTGCTGAGCTTTGCGGACCATCACATGCATTAATGGACTTTAAAGTAAAAGCTATTTCAAAAGATGATTTTGATGCTTGGGCTGAAGACTTGGCTTCTATGGAAGAAGCAGCTCAACCTGAAACTGCGTCTGCAGAACAAGGGCAAGAAATCTTTAATCAAAGCTGTATTGGGTGTCATGCAGTTACACCTACAGGAGCAAATGCTGTTGGTCCTAACTTGACAACTTTTGGTGACCGTACGCATATAGCTGGATACTTAGAGCATACAGAAGAGAATCTGAAAGCTTGGATAAAAGATCCAGAAGAATTTAAGCCTGGAAATAAAATGACAGGTCAGTATGGTGACCTTTCAGATGAAGAAATCGATGCATTAACAGATTACTTAATGGGCCTTAAAGTTGAGGATTGATAAGGCGATTTGCGTTTAAGAAGGAGGTAAAATTGTGAGTACCTATGCTCAGAAAAAAGGTGTTGGCGCCGTTTTATGGGATTACTTAACAACTGTTGACCATAAAAAAATCGCCATCCTTTATCTAATTGCTGGTGGATTTTTCTTCCTAGTCGGTGGACTAGAGGCAATGTTTATCCGTATCCAGCTAGCCGTACCAGGCAATGATTTTGTAAGTGCTGGAGTATACAATGAAATACTCACTATGCACGGTACAACAATGATTTTCTTGGCAGCGATGCCGTTGATATTCGCATTTATGAATGCGGTTATGCCACTACAAATTGGGGCACGTGATGTTGCATTCCCTTTCCTTAACTCTTTAGGGTTCTGGTTGTTTTTCTTTGGTGGTGTATTTCTAAACCTTTCATGGTTTTTAGGAGGAGCTCCTGATGCTGGTTGGACTTCTTATGCGTCCCTTTCACTTGCGTCAGAAGGTCACGGGATAGATTTTTACGTACTAGGATTACAAATCTCAGGTGCGGGTACATTAATAGGGGGAATTAACTTCCTTGTAACGATTATTAATATGCGTGCACCAGGAATGACTTATATGCGTATGCCATTATTTACATGGACAACGTTTGTAACGTCAGCATTAATACTATTTGCATTCCCTCCATTAACTGTGGCACTTTTCTTAATGCTTTTTGATCGTTTATTTGGAGGAAATTTCTTTAACCCAGATATGGGTGGTAACACAATTATTTGGGAGCATTTATTCTGGATCTTTGGACACCCAGAAGTTTATATCTTAGTATTACCAGCTTTTGGTATCTTTTCGGAAATCTTTGCGATTTTCTCAAGAAAAAGATTGTTTGGTTATTCATCAATGGTGTTCGCTACTGTGTTAATCGGGTTTTTAGGTTTCATGGTATGGGCTCACCATATGTTTACAACTGGATTAGGTCCGATCGCTAATGCCATTTTCTCTGTGGCGACAATGGCAATCGCTGTTCCGACGGGGATTAAAATATTTAACTGGCTCTTTACAATGTGGGGCGGTAGCATTAAATTTACAACCCCAATGTTGTATGCTATTGCGTTTATACCAACCTTTACAATGGGTGGAGTAACAGGTGTTATGCTTGCGTCAGCTGCACAGGATTATCAGTACCATGATAGTTACTTTGTTGTTGCTCACTTCCATTATGTTATCGTTGGTGGAGTTGTCTTCGCATTACTTGGCGGTTTACATCTATATTGGCCGAAGATGTTTGGCACAATGTTGAATGAAGCCCTTGGAAAAGTAACATTCTGGTTATTTTTAATTGGGTTCCATTTAACCTTCTTTATTCAACATTTCTTAGGTTTAATGGGGATGCCGCGTCGTATCTTTACGTTTAACAGTGGTCAAGGATTTGATATGGCAAACATGGTAAGTACTGTTGGTGCCTTCTTTATGGCGGTAGCAACAATCGTATTATTAATTAATGTGGTTATGACCATTGCGAAGAATAAAAAAGTTGGTGGCGATCCATGGGGTGACGGACGTACACTTGAATGGGCAATACCATCACCACCACCGTTTTATAACTTTAAACAGCTTCCGCTTGTACGTGGGTTAGATGCTTACTGGATTGAGAAAATGGAAGGTAATAAAGAGATGACTCCTGCTGAGCCAATAGGTGACATCCATATGCCTAACAATTCATTTGTTCCATTTGTTATTTCAGTAGGATTGTTTATCGCGGCATTTGGTGCAATGTACCATAATGAACATTCATGGGGCATCCCAGTACTTATTATCGGCATGTTGGTTGTCTTTGGTTCTATGTTCTTTAGATCAGTGAAAGATGACCACGGATATCATATTCATAAAGAGGAATTAATGGATGATGATAAAGGGGGTAAGGCATAATGAAGGCAGATGAAAAATTCACATATGAAACATGGCCTGCAGCGCCTGAAAAGCAAACCCTCGACGGAAAGAATAAATTTTTAGGTTTCTGGCTATTTCTTGGTGGTGAAACTGTTTTATTTGCGACTTTATTTGCGACTTATTTAGCATTAAAGGATCGTGTACCAAACAGTGACCATTATTTAGCAAAAGACCTTTTTGAAATACCATTAGTGTTTGTTATGACAATGTTGTTATTAACAAGCTCACTAACAAGTGTTTATGCAATGTACCATATGAAGAATTTCAACTTCAAAAAAATGCAGTTATGGTTAGGCATTACCGTATTACTCGGTTTAGCTTTCCTTGGTTTAGAAGTTTATGAATTCAACCATTATGTACATGAATACCATCATACATTTACAAGTTCAGCATTTGGTACAGCTTTCTACACACTTGTAGGCTTCCATGGTGGTCACGTTGCATTTGGTCTTGCATGGATCATTACATTAATGGTACGTAATGCAAAACGTGGATTAGACCTTTATACAGCACCAAAGTTTTATGTTGCAAGTTTATACTGGCACTTTATTGATGTTGTATGGGTGTTTATCTTTACGGTTGTATATTTAATGGGAATGGTGGGATAACTGATGGCAAATGAAGAATTAAACTCAGGTAACCCAAAAGTTGACATTGAATATCGTCGCAGAAAAAGCGCAGAGGAAATGAGATATCAGGTTGTTTCATTTGCAATGATGATCTTTTTAACATTTGTGGCTTTCATTGCTGTTGGCTATGATATTTCCGGATGGTTTACCATTCCGTTTATCTTAGTACTAGCAATCGTTCAAGTAGGCTTCCAACTATATTATTTCATGCATATGAGCCATAAAGGACATGAAGCTCCTGCATTGTTCCTGTATTCAGGTGTCTTTGTAGCTTTCATTACTCTGCTGGCATTCATGACAATTATTTGGTGGTAAAATGAAAAACGGCTGATAAATTTCAGTCGTTTTTTTGTGGGTTAAAAATGGTTAAAATAGATTGCTAATTAATTCATGTAATAGATGAATAACAAAATTGAGCTACAATTCTTAAAAATTTATGACAGTTACAACAATCAAGGTAAGATGTTGACACCGATTCCATAAAGTGGGTTGCCACGGTCTTTAAGACAAGCGTATAATAGACATTGATATCAGAAACAATAATGATGGCCTGTAGTATTACATAAAATGAGGTGACGTAAGAATGCCACTTAGTATTTTTGGATTTAGAGCATTATGGAGTCCGTATTTTCTTCTAGCATTGGTCTTGTTGTTAATTTTGTATTTTTTAGTGACCGTTAAGTTTCGCCACCGTTTTGCAAACAGTGAACCATTACATAAGAAAGAAGCGCTATTCTTTTCAAGTGCAATCTTAGTCTTATATCTGATTAAGGGATCTCCGCTTGATCTAATGGGACATTTGATGTTTTATGCACATATGATTCAAATGGGTGTACTCTATTTAGTTGTGCCAATCTTGTTTATTTACGGAATTCCTAAATGGATGTGGCGTTCCTTTATTGCCTTACCAATCATAAAACCATTGTTTCGCTTTTTTACAAAACCATTAATTGCTTTAATCTTTTTTAATGGCTTATTTTCTTTTTACCATATCCCATTGATTTTTGATGTAATTAAAGTAGATATGACTTTGCATACAGTTTATACAATCATCTTATTTCTCTTTGCTATATGTATGTGGTGGCCACTTATCACGCCGTTACCTGAGCAGCAAAGAATAAGTGGGCTAAAAAAAGTCGGTTATATTTTTGCAGATGGTATTCTATTAACACCTGCTTGTGCACTGATCATATTTGCAGACGCACCGATGTATGCAACGTATTCTGATCCACATGCATGGGGACAAGCATTAGCTCTCTGTGTTCCCACAGGAACCCTCGCAGGATTAAATTTAAGTGGACCAGAAATGTTTAATAGTATGTCTCTACTGCATGATCAGCAGTTAGGCGGCGTTATTATGAAAATTATACAGGAAATTGTTTATGGCTATGTTTTGGCGCTTGTATTTTTTGAATGGTATCGCAAAGAACAGTCAGAGGAGAAAGAAGCTGAAAATCAGCTCATGAACCCAAGAACAGTGGAATAAATCTCGAGCCTACCTAGCTACTAAGGTAGGCTCCATTTTTGAACAATTAAAGAACTTTTACGAAAACCATTCAATCATGATTGAAAAAGAAGGAATACTTTTATAAAATGAGCATAGCTTCTTCATGTAATTATATGAAGAATAAAGTACATATAGGAAGTTTGATAAGAGAAAGGAAGTTACTATGGAGCATTCATTGCCTGTCTTACCAACAATCAGTACAACCTTTATCGTGTTAAGTGCCATTATGGTGGCAATTGGTTGGGTTCAAATTAGTAAGAGAAAAATTGACGCACATAAAAAATCGATGACATTAGCTGGCATTTTTGCCATCATATTCTTTATTATTTATGCTAGTCGAACAATCTTTATCGGAAATACATCATTTGGTGGCCCTGATGATATAAAAATTTATTATACCCTTTTTCTTGTCTTTCATATTACATTGGCCACATCAGGAGCGGTACTTGGAATCATTAACTTGTATACGGGATATAAGAATAAGTTAAAGCTTCATAGAAAGATCGGTCCCTTTACAAGTATTATTTGGTTTGCTACTGCCATTACGGGGGTAGCCGTTTATTTACTACTATATGTTTTTTATCATGGCGGAGAAACAACATCATTAATCAAAGCGATATTCGGATTCTAAAAAGTCCAAAGTCATGTAAGTCCGAGCTTATTCGAGTGCTAGTATCATTCGAATAGGTTCGGACTTTTTTTGCTTGCTTGTATTTCCATGTCAATACTTGACACAGTAATACATAAAACTGTAAATGAAGAAAGAATAAATGAGAATAAAGTAAGTAAGACCATCAAATAGTAAGAAACAAGAAGTTTTTAGGTTACTGTCTAAAGAGTACTTTTTGTAAACATAGCAGAACAAAATGAGATCAAACTGCATTAACTATAATATCCTTTACTTAATAAGGTTGAATTCAGAAATGAATGGATGATGCAATTGGAAAAGCGAGATGTGGAAAAACAAAAAGTACGCAAATTTATCATTTCATCCATTGTAGAATCCAATATACGCTATCTTCAAATGGATGGTGCAGAGGAAAAGGTAAGGTTAATTAGAAGAAGTAGTGAAGATATTATTACGCGATTAGATGATCAGGTGATAATTGAAGTAAGATTAAGTATTAGACCTTATAAAGAAGTATTAACAGATTTGATGATTTTACAAAAACAAATTATTGAAGATATTCGATTATTGACTGGACTTCGCGTTGGTAAGGTGGTTTTGAAAATAGAGCATTGCTCTATCGACTCGATAGAAAAAACGTGAAGATTTGTTCTTCACGTTTTTTTTGCTTACTTAAGTATTTGTTCTAAATCATTATTAATGTCTGTTAGGATCTTTTCAGATTGCTTAACAAGTGATTGTGGAAAGTGTTCGCCATCCCCATATTCTACTCCATGAGGATAATAATGTTTGCCTAATAAAGGAGTAAGTAATTGAATCGTCGCCTTTCTAGCGCCAACGTCCCCTTCGACTGCATGTCCAAATACACGAAGATAGTAGATTCCTTCTTTTAATTCAAATTTTCGATCGTATGTAACTCTTTCATAATCCCACTGTCCTGCACGTACTAACTGATAAGAATCCATTAGGTCATCTAGTCGCTTTAGTTCAACTTGCTTGTTTTCTAAACCCGTATTTTCAAGCTTCATAATAATCAATCCCTCCTGAAAAAAACAATTGGTAAACAGAACCAATATTGAATCATCTCAAATTTAATAATAGTTGAAAAATGGACAAGTTGCAATCTTTTTCAAATGGATCATTATATTCACCTAACACTAGTATTCCCAACATCCTTCATATATGTATAATGAAAAAATTAGTGAAAAGAATGATACATATAGAGGTTAATGATATAAAGTTCATTTCCATGTATAATAAGATGTATAAACCTTTAAATCGAGATTTTTAAACAATTTAAATTAGCTTCTTTATTGAAGCGTACCTTATAGTTGTTGTAAAGGTTTTCTTAATTCATAAACAACTTGCTATTATCCATTTCTATGTGATGATATACTATATTTAAACATATGTTATAAAAAATACTTTTTCGTGTATTGGAAAGATTGGGAGTTATGTGATTCTTAACGATACTCATGTTTATGACATGGATATAATAGAAGTGTCCGGGTTTAAAAGAAGTCATGGGAGGTGCAAGTTCTCTGAAGAGTGTATTACGCGTATTTGTACTGATATTGGCTCTTACCGTTATATGGTTATACTTAGATTTTAGTAGTGAAGATCAACTGCTGTTGAGTGATGAGGGTACAGAAGTTGCTCAAGATGAGACGATAGGTAATCAACAGGATGAAGAGTCAATGGTTGCTGAGATGCCTGAAGAAGGGTTGCTTACTTTAATGGGGTCAAAAGCTTCGGATATAAAGAAAGAGTTTGGTGAACCGGAACGGATTGATCCTACACTTCAAGGCTATGAATGGTGGATTTATCCGAATGGCAACCATGAATATATACAAGTCGGTATATGGGAAGGGAAAGTTATTTCCATATATGCCACAGGTGAAGAAGTGGATGTTACCCCTTTTAAAATAGGACAACCATCAGGAGAAATTTATTCTTCGTTATATGCAGAAACAAATATAGAAATTGAATTCGAAGGTAGTGTTTATCGCTTTGAGTTATCAGAAGCGGACATGAATATGAGACCAATTATTAGAATTGGCGATTATTATGCATTACTTTATTTAGATAAATTTACAGGTACGCTTTCTAGTGTACGTTTTCTAAATGATGAGTCTTTCGTGATGTTAAGGCCTTATGAATTAGTTTATAGGGGCGAGTTATTTGTCGTAAATGATATAGAAGAAGAGGAAGAAGCCGCTATCAATCGAGGAATGGAGCAGCAGATTATTGATATTACAAACGTAATGAGAGAAAGATATAATGTGAATGAGCTTAGCTTAGATGAGCAGACCCAAGAAGTAGCATATAACCACAGTGTGGATATGTATGAAAGTGAAGCCTTTTCGCATACGTCGGATGAATATGGTGAACTGTCAGATCGCCTAAAAGCGGGCGAGGTTGCTTATCTATCTGCTGGTGAAAATATCGCTGCTAATTATGTAGATGCACCTTCAGTAATGGAGGGATGGTTAAATAGTAGTGCGCATCGTGAAACTTTATTGAACGAACAATTTACTCACATTGGTGTAGGTGTTCATAAGAAGCACTTTACACAAAACTTTATTGAAAAATGGGAACAAGAATAAAGACGTGGCATACTCATTGTATGATGAGTGCACGTCTTTTTTTTGTTCACTTTCCGATAACAAAAAAGTTAGAGGAAGCAGTTGCAACCTTCTTACCGTCGTCTCTTTCAACGACTGCAGAGAGGACCATCATACGACTTCCTTTATGAGTGATTGTTGCATGACAAGTAAGGTTGTTGCCTTTAATTGTAGCTAAATAATGAATGTTTAATTGTGTAGTCACTGCCACCTTATCTAACGGAGCTGCTTCATTGCTTAGAGTACCCATTGCAGTATCAATGAGTGTAGCAATCATACCTCCGTGAACAATACCAAGCGGATTATAAAGTAGAGGTGTAATAGGGATGGAAATTGTAACAGCATCATCTTCTAACTGTTCTTCTACATTCATAAATGCTTCAATATATGAACGATTAGCCCCATTTTGCTCTCTTTCTAAACTATCCACAATACTATCGATTAACGCTAAATCTTTGTCATTAGTCTCGGCAATAATTTGTGAAAACTTTTGAAGTAAGAAATCTTTCTTTGTCATAATTTGTGAAACTCCTTGTTATATCATTAACTTTAAGCATAAACCGTTTTCATCCTCATTCCAATAAAATGAAGTTTTGTATATGTGCTTATCTTTATCGTAACAGAAACCTAACCAATAGAAATATAGAAATTTATCACTATTATGGAGGTGCACTCATACAATAAAGTAGGCATTTGTAACGAAAACGAGGTGAATAATAGTGGCACAGAAACAATTGCACCCAACTGTGGAACGGTTTAAGTCTTATGTGAAAAAGAATCCATCAGTACTAAAAGAAGTGAGGTCCGGCAAAAAGTCGATGCAGCAATTGTATGAAGAATGGTACCTATTGGAAGATGATGAGCAAGATGTGCGTGATCAGAAGAGTGATTCTTCCGAAACCACTACTGAAAACAAACAAGATTGGATCAATCAAGTGATGGGAACTGTAAAAAACATGGATGTTAATCAAGTACAAGGTTATATTACAAATATGAGCCAGGCTCTCGGAGCAATTCAAGGGGTGTTATCACAATTTCAAGGAGGAGCTACATCCTCTAAAAGCTCTACTAAATCAAATTCAATTGCTCAAAAGCCAAATCCATTTGCATTTAAAAAAGATTAAAAGAAGGTGAAAATCTTTGCGTAAAGATATAAGAGAGTATATTCAACAAAATGAAGAATTAAAAAAGTTCGTTAGAGAACAGCCACAGTGGTATCGAACGTTATCGCGAAACCCAACAGAAATACAGAAATTAGAAGTAGCGTCTTTACATTATCATAAAAAAACAATTCCTCATCATGTAGAAAAGTTTTCTAATGGGGTTCAGATGGCATCTATGATGATGAGCATGTTTCAAGCAATGAACAGTCAATCATAAATGGTCTTCTTCGCTTAGGAAGAAGGCTATTTTTTATGAGTAATTATTATGTAAAAGCAAATAATACATAATAAAAAGGGTTGATGAGCTTGCAGAAAATATATCAATACTTCTCGCTTTGTATTTTATTCATCTTATTAGTAGCTTGCACCAAAGATATTCCAGAGCCAGAAACAAATAGCATACTAGCTCCTGTTAAGGGGCTTGAAATTAGAGAATCTATTCCGGTAACAACGGCCATGGCAAAAGGGCCACAAGATTTCTTCGTCAAGCATTTAGTGGAAGGTAACGATGTATTTATTGAATGTATTGTTGATGGGATAACATTTAGAGAAGATCGACAAGGGGTGAAGGGAAAGTTTATTGTTTATGTTGATGGGGAGAAAACAGAAGAAATCAACCGCGCAGCTTTCAAAATAAAAGGGTTGTCACAAGGGAAACATCATATCAAACTAGAAGTAGTGAGTAGTGATCCCGCGCTTTACTTTTTGACAAAAGAATTTATCGTACAAGTGGAATAATTCTTCTCAGTACTTTAGATTTTAGGTATTCCATGATATGATGAAAAGTGGAGGTGAGCTTCCAGATGCTTGCTACTTTAGAAAGATTAGAGATATTGGACGTAGCCGATGAGATTGTCACGATGATTGTCAAGTCTGAGGAAGCTACTCAATACAAGCAATGCCTCAAGGAGATGCAATCAAATCCTGAAACTCAGGAAAAGATTCGTCAATTTGTTGAAATGAAAGATCTTTATGAGGATGTACAACGATTTGGTAAGTATCATCCTGATTATAAAAGAGTTACGATGTCTATACGTCAGTTAAAGAGAGAAATGGATATGGATCCGTATGTTGCAGCGTATAGGCAATCGGAAACAGAGTTACAGAGTTTGCTTGACGAAATTAGCGTCATTATAAGTCACTCTGTGTCTCAACATATTAAAGTCCCAACAGGTAACCCATTTTTTGATAATGCTTGTTCGGGTGGTTGTGGATCAGGCGGAGCATGTAGCTGTTCTGCTTAACAGTGCGGTCATGACCGCACTGTTTTTTAAAAAGATAGAGAATGAAAAAATCAATCACATTGTAAAAATAATGAAATATATGCTAGACTAATAACAATCATTTGAACAAAAGGGGAAGTATTATGCTTGGAGAGAGGCAAGGTTTAATTGTTTGGCTTTATTCATTAAAGCAAGCGAAAATGTTACGTCGCTTTGGGAACGTTCATTTTGTATCGAAACGGTTAAAGTACGTAGTTGTTTATTGTAACATGGAGGATATCGACGCTTTAACTGAAAAGATTAGTTCATATTCGTTTGTTAAAAAAGTTGAACCTTCATACAAACCTTTTTTAAAAACTGAATTTGAAAACGCAAAACCAGATAAAGCAAAAGAGTATGATTATAAGATGGGCATTTAACAACTTAAACAAACCTAGGCACATATAGTAAATATAGTGCCTAGGTTTGTTTAAGTTAGTGCAGGTAAATAGTGATTTAACCTGAAAATAGCGATTAAATGTTGAAAATATAAGTCTTTCTCAGAGAAAAGTGTCGAAGGTTTCACATTGAATTGGATGAGTTCTTTATTTAACTCTTTCGCTGTATCCGCAAATAATTGAAAGCGTTTATTAGGTTTGATTGTATGATTTGGCACGCCTTCTCTGCATATATATATAGGTTGGAATTTACCTTCAGCAGGTGGGTTTAATATCACGATAAGTGAACTCATCGCCTTATCATTTATGGTTGTATGTAAAACCATCATATGTTTAAGGCGGTCATCATTCCTTTTCGCTATCTCTATCAATTCATAAATGTCAGAAAACCCTTCTCCGAGTTCAATAAATCTTTGAATCATATTTGTTCTCCTTTTATGTTTAATCAACACTTCCCTACTTTATCATTTTTTTTTATTGATTAGAAGGATATTCGGTGTTTATATATAATTAGGTACAATTATCTCTTGAATGAGTAGTAAGGGAGCACAAGATGAAAAAGGTCATTTCTATTCTTTTTGTTATCATTATTCTCTGTATATTTTTTAACCAATGGGACCAATTCATAACAGATGAGCAAACTGTCAATGCACAAGAAAGTGCACAAACAAATGTTACCATTCATTCAGATGAAAAATCTGTGCAAATCTTTCAAACGATTTCTAGTTTATCTGACAAATCCATTTACGAAATAATCGTACCGGAGAAAGCTTCAAATTGGACATGTACATATAATGATAAAGATGAGTGTAAGAGAGTTTGGCGAGCTGAAAATATAATTGAAACTAAAGGTAGTCAGTTACATATTACCTATAGTTTGCCTCTAAATAAAAAGACTAACACTTTGATTCGTGATTGGTTATTTCAATTAAAGGGTGTCACTATAGATCATGTGGAATTAAAAATCATTGAATCTCACCATCGAAATGGAAAGTGGCTGGCTGGTATTCCTTTATCTGGGTTCGTAAAAGAGGATCTAATAGATTATTACTTCTTTTCTGGTAAGACCAACAATCCGGCACTGCTTTGGTATAATGAAGAAATAAACACCGAGCGAAACGAAACGCAGTATTCGTACTATGGTAATCACTATCCTGAGATCAAAGAACTGATACAAAAACATGAAGAAAAGGTAAAAGAAGCAAATTTTTTAAGTATCATTACAACTAATCAGTTGAAAAGTGGTCTATTTGGAGGCATTCTCATTTTACCTAGTGGAGAATTATTAGAAAGAGAATTAGTAGACGCTCTCTATTTCCATTCTATTGAAAGTGAAGAAATAGAATGGTTATTGGATTTGTTAACCTCATTTATTATTGATGAAAATCCTCGGTTTGATTTAAGTATGTATGCTTTTAACGAACTAAAAGAAAAGCTAACTTCAAGTGAGTTGGAACAGCTTGTTGCCAATATTTCCGACTTGGATGAAAGTTTCGTACCAGAAGATATGGATGAGATACTTTATCAAATAACGGGAAAACAAACGAACTTCTTTGCTGAATTATTAAGGAATAAACAACCGGTTTCTTTAGAATTATATACAATGAAAGATTATCATTGGAATAATAAAAAATTAACTGTGAAAGTAATTGAAATTGATGGAATAGAGTGGGTACCTCTACAAAAGACAATGTCATTCCTCGAGTTTGAAACAGAGCGTTTATCTGAAACGGAATGGGCAATCTTTAATGACAAAGATGTTTATCGTCTATATTCAGACCAGTCGATTTTTATAAGAAACGAAGAGGTTTTTGGCTTGTTAGAACATCCACTGAAAAAGATGAATGGAGAGTATTATTTAGAAAAAAAATGGCTCCAGTCTATTTTTCATATAAACTTCAGAGAAGAGGGTAATAAAGTTTATTTTGACATGTAAAAGGAAAGCATATGTGGAATGATAGAATCATTCCTATTTGAATGAGTTCACCGTCGATAAAAATAAAAAAATCCCTGTAGCAAAAACCTACAGGGTCCTTCCAACCATCTAATAGGCAGAAGGTAAAGGGAGAGGAGAAACCGGAGGAAGAACTTATGGGGAAACGTAAGTCTTCTCCGCGGTTGGCAACAACATCGTTTAGATGCTGTTAATTTCATTATCTCCATATAAGACATTGTTATACATTTTTATTCGACATCTCTTGAAATACTTAGGAGAATATGAGTTTGTTTCCTATAAAAAGTATGGTAGGATGATGAAGAAAAATTGAATTTAGAATAAGTGGTGAGTAGTAGTATGCGGGTAGTATCTGGTCAATATAAAGGAATGCAACTTAAAGCCGTTCCTGGCAAATCAACAAGACCAACAACTGATAAAGTAAAAGAAGCAATCTTTAATATGATAGGACCCTATTTTGATGGTGGCATTGCACTTGATTTGTTCGCTGGAAGTGGCGGCCTTGGGATTGAGTCATTAAGTAGAGGTGTAGAAAAAGCGATTTTCGTTGATCGTGATAGCAAAGCAATACATACAGTACATGAAAATTTACGAATTTGTAAAATCGAAGAAGACGTTGAAGTTTATAGAAATGACGCAGAAAGAGCTTTAAAAGCCATTATGAAAAGGGAGTTGCAATTTGATTATATCTTCCTTGATCCACCTTACAAAAAGCAGCAACTCGTTAAATTGTTAGAAATCATTAGTCAACAGAGGTTACTAAAGCAAAGTGGCATTATAATGTGTGAACATAGCTCGGATATACAATTACCCACATTATGCGGGGACTTAGAACAAGTAAAGTATGAAAGCTATGGTATCATTGCTGTTTCCATTTATCGTTATATTGTACCTAATGAATAAATTAGAAAGCAGGGGGAATAAAAATGAGCGGGATTGCCGTATGCCCAGGAAGTTTTGATCCAATTACTTTTGGCCATTTAGATATTATTAAAAGGGGAGCAAAAGTATTTGATGAAATACATGTCGTGCTACTTAATAATTCTTCTAAGAATCCACTCTTTTCTGTTGAAGAAAGAATTCATTTAATTGAAGAAGTGACGAAAGACATTCCTAATGTCAAGGTTGGGACTTTTCAAGGTTTATTAGTGGATTATGCAAAAAGTGTAAATGCAAAAGCAATCATTCGCGGTCTAAGGGCAGTATCTGACTTTGAATATGAGATGCAAATCACATCGATGAATCGCGTATTAAATGATGAGATTGAAACATTCTTTGTTATGACGAATAATCAATATTCCTTCTTGAGCTCAAGTATCGTAAAAGAAGTGGCAAAATATCAAGGAGATATTTCTGACCTCGTTCCAGCTGAGGTACAAGATGCGCTACATAAAAAATTCGCTAAGTAAAATAAAGAGGCAGATCAACTCAGGGAGTGTCTGCCTTTTTTTATACAATCTTTTAGTTTTAAGGTCGTGTACTAATGGGAAAGAAAATGCCTACGATAGTAGATGAAAATATATAAAATAAGAGAAAATAAAGTAATGAGAGGTCCAAGTGTTATCATGTAATCATATATGGTAAAGGCTTCGCCTTGAAAAACGGGTATGGCGTTAGATGGTTGCTCAAATGACACACGGTCGTAGAGTAAATGCCAAAAAAGGTAGGCGTAAAAAGCAGCAATAAATGAATGAATAATACGAGCGATGAAAAATGGCTTAAAACGAATATCGGATTGAGCGATAATGCTTGCGACTTGTGATTGAACACTAAATCCACAGAAGGCCAAGATAGCACTGGCGATCATTACTTTTTGTAGCAACGGAACATGATCGACTTGAGCAGTCATCTGATTTCCTTGAGTCAGTTCAAATATGCCAGAAAATAATGCTTTACTAAAATCAGGGGAGATTTGGAAAATAGATAATAATAAACCGAGCCCATGAGCGAAAAAGTCTGTAATGCCGATGTGGAATAATAATTTATTTATGACCGAAAATAAAATAATAAAGCCACCGATCATTAATAAAGTATGAATAGAAGATATTACAGCATCACCAACAAGTTTTCCTAATGGACGCTGTTCTTGTAATCTTGTTTCATGTAAGACATTAAATGCTTCCTTAAATGAAAATTTTCGCGCGGGGGGCGTCGCTATCTTAGTGTTCTTCTTTTCTTCCTTTCGTCCGTAAAACCGCATGATTAAACCTACAGTTAAATTACCAAGATAATGGGCTAAAGCAAGGATAATCCCTAATTTTGTATTATGAAAGAAACCAACAGACACTGCGCCAAAAATAAACAAGGGATTGGAACAGTTAGAGAAGGAAACAAGTCGCTCTGCTTCCAGACGTGATATTTGTTTCTCTTGTCTTAATCTTACAGTGAACTTTGCTCCAGCTGGATAACCAGATGCCATTCCCATGGCTAACACAAAGCCACCTACACCTGGAACTCTGAATAGTGGTCGCATGAGTGGTTCTAATAGTACACCAATAAATTTTACTACACCAAAACCGATTAAAACCTCGGCTATAATAAAAAACGGTAAAAGTGAAGGAAAAACAATCTCCCACCACATTTCGAGGCCCCTTCTCGATGCATCAACGGATTCTTGTGGATATAATATAAGTGAAACGGCGATTAATGATGCCGAAAGTGCAAGCATGAATGTTTTTAACTTTGAAAGTGACACGAACGAGCCTCCCTTATGTAATACGGCTGGAACACAATGTAAGCATGTCCTTCTTCTATTGAATATACGACGACAGATGAAAAATTAGACCATTGATTTCAAAATGACATTTACTTACTATTGATGAATCTTCATTTTAAAAAGATTCGAACTTTACAAAAAAAGTATGGAAATATCTGAAAATGAAATCATTCGTCTGTTAACTAAAGCAACTATTTATACATAAGATAATAAATAGTATTTGGTTGTTTGATATCAATACATTAAAGAAGAAAGACAATCATTTTATGAAAGGGATTGGAGGGAAAGATTTTGGTTCGACCAAAAATAGGTCTTGCTCTCGGATCTGGTGGTGCGCGTGGGTTTGCACATCTTGGTGTAATAAAAGCGCTTGTGGATGAAGATATACCAATTGACATGATTGCAGGGAGCAGTATGGGGGCAATGGTAGGCTGCTTTTACGCTACAGGAATAGATATTGAAACATTATATAAATTTTCCACTGTTTTTAAAAGAAAGTATTATTTAGATTTTACGGTCCCTAGAATGGGATTTGTCGCTGGTAATCGAGTGAAGGAATTCATCCGTGTATTCACACAAGACAAGAAAATAGAAGATTTAAAAATTCCTGTTTCTGTAGTCGCAACTGACATCCAGAAGGGAGAAAAGGTTATTTTTCAAGACGGGCCAATAGCAGAAGCTGTTAGAGCAAGTATATCTATTCCTGGTATTTTTGTACCTGAAAAGGTTGAAGGACGGCTACTAGTTGATGGAGGGGTTATTGACCGTGTGCCTGTTTCAGTTGTAAAAGATATGGGCGCAGATATTATTATTGCTGTTGATGTCTCAAGAGTAAATGTTCAGACAGAGATACACTCCATTTATGATGTTATTATGCAGAGCCTAGATATTTTACAAATGGAGAATGTGATTAACCGTGAAATAGCATCCAATGTGATGATTCGACCAAGTGTAGAGATGTATAGTTCAAAAGCTTTTACAAATATAAATGAAATAATTAAGATAGGAGAAGAGGAAGCGCTCAAATATATCGACACAATAAAAGAAATTATCAAAAATTGGAAGGAGCCAAATGAATGAAAAGAAAAATTTGGGCTCGCTCCTTCTTCGTCTTAGCATTACTCGTCCTTGTTACTTCTTTTATACAACTTCCTTATTATGTCTCAAAGCCAGGTATGGCGAAAGAATTAGAACCAATCATTGAAGTTGAGAATGGTGACAGCGCTACAGGTAGTTTCATGCTTACGACTATAAGAATGGGCAAAGCTAATATTTATACCTATTTATGGGCAAAATGGCAAAAATATCAACATATTTATCCTATCGAGGATATCCGAAGAGATGATGAAACAGATAGAGAATATCAGTTAAGGCAATTATACTTAATGGATAACTCCAAGCAGTCAGCCATAGAAGTGGCATATCAACATGCTGGATTAGATGTGAATTACAATTATCAAGGCGTGTATGTACTTAATATTATGGAAGGTATGCCAGCAGAAGGGAAACTTGAAGCATCAGATAGGGTAACAAAAGTAGATGGAAAATCTTTTCAATCTTCGGAGCAATTCATTGATATGGTTTCATCAAAATCGGAAGGTGATAGCATATCCCTTACGTTTGAAAGAAATGGGGAACAAAGAGAAACCGATATCGAACTAGAGAAAATTGCTGCGACTGGGAAGGCTGGTGTGGGCATTACTTTAGTGGATGATAAAGAGATATCAGTAGATCCAGAAGTGGCGATTGATACAAGTGAAATTGGAGGTCCATCAGCTGGCTTTATGTTTTCATTAGAAATTTATAATCAGTTAGTTGAGGGAGATTTAACAAAGGATTATGAAATCGCTGGAACTGGCACAATCTCACCAGATGGCACAGTAGGGCGCATCGGTGGAATAGATCAAAAAATTGTGGCTGCAGATAATGCCGGCGCAGACATTTTCTTTGCACCGAATGAGAATAATAGTAATAAGTCAAACTACAAAGAAGCTGTTAAAACAGCTAAAGATATTGGTACTGATATGAAAATCATCCCAATTGACACTTTTGCTGATGCCGTGAAGTACTTAGAAGGGCTAGAAAATAAATCATAGATCCAAGGACCTGTCGTGTGGGGCATGTAATGTATAAACGGAGAGATTCTGCTCAATCATCAGAATTTCTCCGTTTTTTTTATGAGATTTATTTCTGCTTAGTTATAAGTAACACCAAATTATACAATCTATGTAAATTTATTCGAATTCTATTGCCTAGGTGTACAAGTAGTGTGAAGAATGAAGAGGAGAAGGACCTAGCTCGGTCAACTAGAAATAGCCAATCAAAGGAATTTATATGTACATCTGGAGTGGAAAACTTCAAGATAGATAAGCAAAACGGTCTTGCGCGTCCATCCAGAATTAAAATGATAAAGATAGCAGAACAAAAGGGAAAAGTGCGTCTATCCGTAGTGAAAAAAGCCAAGATAGCAGTCACAATCGAATTTCGCGTCCATCCAGATTAAAAAAATGAGAGATAGACGAGCAAAAGCAGTTTTATTCGACCATCTCTCAAACATTGTTTTTCGCAGTAAACATTCGGCACGTATCTATATCATTTGTCATAAATGATTGGTGGTTGGCTAAAGTCAAGTTTTAAAAGCTCCTGCTGTTGTGGAGAATTAGCTGCAAGCGCATATATTCTAGTTGCTTTAAGATCTAGTGCTAATGACTCTCGATTTTTGTCTGAGACCTTAGAAATGAGAGGAAGCTTAAACTCGCCTTTATATTTATTTAAGTAAACCCTTCCTTTTTTGGACATACCAAGGAGGCGAAGGTATGGTGCTTGTTTTAAATGTGACATAGATTGTTTACCTGCATTGATAAGTATATATAAACAAATTCTCTGGATGCGTGTCCAAGTATATCGTTTTGTTTTCACTGCTTCCATAAATGTTTGAAAAGAAGTTGAAGTCTTGCTCGCTTCGATTAAACGGAATTCGATTCCTTCTTCAACCTCATAAATTTCTCTAAGTTGAGCAGGTGACGAACTGAGCAAGCGGTATTGTAGCATAGGCCAATACAGTTCCCAATGATGCAGAACTCCAAACTTTTTATAATACGAATGCAAGGCTTCATATGAGGTTCTCGGCATATATTTAAAAGTTTCTTCTATATTTGCTTCTTGAGAAAATATCTTTTTTCTTATGCTAGTTGCACTTGCTATGGTTGATGAGTTAAAGTCTTCATCATGGTACTCGGCATTCTTTCTTGCGATGGTTGTTGGCTCCATTTTCGCATTTTGTTGCTTTATAGCTTTTATGTATTGGAAGCCAAGAATATTATTTGGTTTAGTTAGGTCCACTATTTCTTCATCGATGGTCAATTGTTGGAAAGCAAGAGATGCAGATTTAGGATAACTATAGCCTTCTTTACTATAATTTCTAATCAGTTGGTTATACTCCTTTTCATGTTGATGTAACTGACGATAAGTTGATAAAAAGGGCTGTATACTACCTTGCTCACTACCAAATGATAAATATTGACACAGAGTGGCATCGAGTATTGAAATGGCTCCATTTGCAAATATATCTGCTTGAGATGTCGCAAATGAAAAAGGAAGTTCAAAAACAAGGTCACAACCACCAGCCAATGCCATTTCAGCCCGTGCCCATTTTGATACGATTGCCGGCTCTCCTCTTTGCAGGAAATTACCACTCATCACACAAATCACCACGTCTGCACCTGTTTCTTTTTTTGCTTGCTCTACTTGATAGGCATGCCCATTATGAAAAGGATTATATTCAACGACAATACCAACAGCTTTCATCTGTTAACCACTCCTTCTTAAATCTTAATTATAAATGAAGAAATAAAATTTCACTAATGCTTACATAAATCGACGATAAAGGTTTGCAAATTGAACAAAATTGGTTACAATACTAAGAGAAAATGAGATAAATGAATCTCTTTTCAATAACCTTCTGACTGTAAAGAAAAAATATTGACAAATAATTATATGAAAGCTATAATTACCTTTGTTGCCTTGGGGTGATTTATATGAAATGGACTTTAAGTCAGTTACAGAAATATCGAAGCAAGGACTTCTCTTTTGATGAAATCGTCAATGTTGATGAAGTAATCAAAATGGATGCTGAAATCAGAGATGCATCACCAATGAGAATTACTGGTCGAGCAGATATTGATTCTGAGAAAGTGATTGTCCATTTTAAAATGGAAGGTCATTTGATTCTCCCTTGTTCTCGCACATTAGTTGACGTTAAATATCCAATTAGTGTGGAAACAATTGAAACATTCCTCTTGAAAGCTAGTGATTATGAAACTGAAGAGGAAGTTCATCAAGTGCAAGGTGATGTAATAGACATGATGCCTATTATACATGAACTGCTTGTGCTTGAGGTCCCTATGCAAGTATTCTGCGATGATAGCGGTGAAGAGGGCGCTCCTCAATCAGGAAAAGATTGGGAGGTCATTTCCGAGCAAGAGAAAACGGAAAAGATTGATCCACGTCTTGCTGGACTTGCTCAGCTACTTAATCAAAAGGATTCTTCTGATTCATAACTGGAAGAAAACAGTGAAAGCTGGTCTTAATAATTTTTTCTTCATAGTGTATGTTCAAAATATAGAGAGGTCTTTTCTACTCTATTTTATTAATAGAAGTTAATCCTCAAGTTTGAACGACTCTAAATCTCTATAAGGAGGTGGGAATAATGGCTGTACCTTTTAGAAGAACATCTAAAACTGCAAAAAGACAACGTCGTACCCATTTTAAATTACAGGTTCCTGGTATGGTAGAATGCCCAAATTGTGGTGAAATGAAACTTTCACACCGCGTTTGTAAAGCTTGTGGAACTTACAAAGGAAAAGAAGTTGTAAACAACTAATTTTTCATATGACAAAACGCTGGAGCAATAAAAGCTTCAGCGTTTTTTCTATTGTCAATTTAGCTGGCAAAAGTAGATAGGTTATGCAGTGGAGTATTCTTGAGCACCCGTAATCACCTATTACGCATCTACAACTTGAGAACTAGAGCGAGAAAGAACTGCATTTCGAAGTGGAATCTTATTAGGCTGAATCAGTAGGAATAATGGATTTAAACCCGTCAAACATAAAAATGATAATGAAAAACCAAGGTATAAGCCCAATGGACCTAAATGCTTTGCAAAACGGATTCCTAATTATTTTAGTTAAATTATACTTTTTAAAGGAGATTTGATGATAATGAGCAGTTATTCAATACATAAAGAAGAAAATTTGCTTGTATTCACGATTACTAGAGAACATAAGAGAAATGCCATTAATTATGAGGTAATGGATGGCCTACTTAAAGTAATTAAAATGACTAAACAAGAAGCAAATATAAAAGGGTTGGTCATCACTGGAGAAGGAGAGAGTGCTTTTTGCTCTGGTGGTGACTTATCCGCTTTTCAAAATTTGATCACTGCAGAAGATGCCTATAACATGCTATCTAAAATGTCAAAGATTTTATATAAGCTCACTACACTCAACAAGCCGACAATTGCCCTTATTAATGGAACTGCAGTAGGTGGTGGTTGTGAACTAGCTACAGCATGTGATTTCCGCATCGCTAAAAAAGGAACGAAAATGGGCTTTATTCAAGGTACTTTAGCCATTACTACAGGTTGGGGCGGAGGTAGCCTATTGTTAGAGAAGTTGGAGAACGAAGTTGCTTTAAAGTTACTGATGGAAGCTAGGCCACTCCCGGCAGAAGACTTGTATAATAAAGGTTTTATTCATGCTATTTATGATCAAGTGAGTATGGAAGTAGTGCAACAATTCTTTGCCAACATTAATAGAATTCATACAAATGTTTTATCTGCCTATAAAGAGATCCTTGTTCGTAAGTGGAAGGTCACACAATTAGAAAAAAGAATGGAAGAAGAAGTTCGCACTTGCTCGACCCTTTGGAGTATGGAAAGTCATCATCAAGCGGTAAATAAATTTTTAACAAAAAATAAGTAAATAAAGAAAACGAGTGAATATCCCATGTTTAAGTCTATCTTTTCTAGTATAAGCATAAGATGAAATAAAAACACTACTAGGAGGGGTTAGGGATGTCTTCTACTCGTCAAGATGCGTGGTCACAAGATGAAGATGTTTTGCTAGCTGAAGTCGTTCTTCGCCAGATAAGAGGGGGAGGAACACAACTTCAAGCATTTGAAGAAGTGGGTAAAAAGCTATCAAGAACAGGTGCTGCGTGTGGGTTTCGTTGGAACTCTTATGTAAGAAAGCAATATAAGAAAGCGATAGATGTAGCAAAGAAACAACGGAAAGAATTAAAGAACCGTAAAAAGGACCCAGAACTAACATCATTGGTTGTTGAAGAGGTGGCAAAAGATAAACATGTTTCAACAAGCC
Source organism: Cytobacillus sp. FSL K6-0129 (assembly GCF_038007625.1). Taxonomy (NCBI): domain Bacteria; kingdom Bacillati; phylum Bacillota; class Bacilli; order Caryophanales; family Bacillaceae; genus Cytobacillus; species Cytobacillus sp. FSL K6-0129. The sequence goes on from NZ_JBBOXM010000001.1 coordinate 141,428, forward strand.
ACCCGCAATTAAGCTTTAATGAAATTGTAGAGAGCCTTAAATCTGTATTTGAACAAGCGGAAAACGCCAATTCTGCTGAAAAAAACTCATTATCTCAGTATGAGGGGAAAATTATTTCTTTAGAAAAACAAACATTTTATTTAGCTGCTGAAAATGAAAGGTTATTAAAAGAAATACAAACATTGGAGCAGGATTATAAGGCGCTTGTAGAAATAATGGAGAAGGCAAGAAAAATGGTTGTACTAAAAACGGACGATCGCGAAAAGAATGTTCGTGTTTAGTTTCTATCCTACAATTTATTGATACTATTTATACTTAAATTTCCTTATCCATTTTTATTTTAAATTATAAACATAAAAGAGCACTCCATCCTAATGGAGTGCCTATTTATGTTTATTCGTCTTCTTTTAAAGATTCCTTTACCATACCTTCGGGAAACCATAGAACAGGATTTTCCCCTAAATCCCTATCCATATCATATTGGGCTGAAGTGAAGCCCATCTTTTCCCAGAATTCCTTTGACTTAATTCTTGTGTTTGTCTTAATAGGTAGGTTAAAGCTCTTGGCGAAGTTAACAAGTGCTGTTCCATAACCTTTTGATTGATAATCCTTCAATACTTCAAGCTTCCAAAGTTCTAAATAATCATGAGAAGGTTGGAAGTAACGGTCGAATTTAGCTTCTACTTTATAAAGACTCATGCGGGCAACAAGTAGGTCCCCAAAGTAAATGCCATAAAAAGGCGATTGGCTTCCGTTTTCTATTATATTGCCTTCGAGATCCTCGAGCATTGATAATTCTTGAAGACCATATTCTTTAAACTTTTTAAAATCTTCTAAGGTTCTGTAATTTACTTTTAGTCTTTCAACTTTATAGCTCATGATTCATCCCCCTAAAACACCTATGTAATTTATTGAATGCGCTTACTCTATATCATTATATAACAATATTAAGAAAATTTCTTTAGTAAACTGTCATTCTTTTATCATTCAAGACATAAAAATGTATTGTTCAAAAATAAACGTAAGCGTTTTCAATAAAAAAGAAGGAAAAAGAGCGAACCTTGTAGAAATAGGGAATATTGCGATAAATTAATTTTATTTGCATTTGGTTAATGTAACAACGAACGAAGGGAGAATAAATGATTGCAGAAAATTTTAATTGCCAATAGAGGAGAAATTGCCTTAAGAATTATTAAAACTTGTAAAGCACTGGGGATCGAAACGGTAGCAATATACTCAGAGGCAGATGAAGGGATGCCTTTTGTTATTGAGGCAGATCAAGCATTTTTAATTGGACCACCACCGGTCAATCAATCTTATTTAAATGTTGAGAAAATCATTCAAATAGCTTTAGCAGAGAAAGTTGATGCCATTCATCCAGGCTATGGTTTCTTATCGGAAAATGCAGAATTTGCTAGAAGAATTCATGCAGCAGGTATTATCTTTATCGGTCCAAACCCTGACACAATTGAAAAAATGGGAGATAAGATTATATCTAGGCAAACGATGGAAAAAGCGGGTGTACCTATTGTGCCCGGTAGCAATAGTGGTGTTGTAACAGTTGAAGCTGCTCTGGCTTTAGCTGAAACATATGGTTACCCTATTATGCTTAAGGCAAGTGGGGGCGGTGGTGGAATCGGTATGGTGCGCTGTGAAACTGAGCAAGCGCTCAAAAATGCCTTCTCCTCGACAAAATCAAGAGCGAAAGCATATTTTGGCAGTGATGAAGTATTTGTAGAAAAGTGTATAGAGGGTAGTCGTCATATTGAGGTACAAATATTTGGTGATGATAAGGGACAAATTGTTAGCTTATTTGAAAGAGATTGTTCTATTCAAAGAAGGCATCAGAAAGTCATTGAGGAATCGCCTAGCCCTTCTCTTTCAATGAAAACGAGGGATAAGATGCTTGAGACTGCTATTAAAGCAGGAGAGGCCGTAGGTTATAAAAATGCTGGTACCGTTGAATTTATCGTCGATGCGGATGAGAATTTCTACTTCCTTGAAATGAATACACGTCTCCAAGTCGAGCATCCTGTCACAGAACAAATCACCGGGATTGACCTTGTAGAATGGCAAATTGATATTGCTAAAGGAAATGAACTTCCCCTTAAGCAAAGTGAAATCAAATCAGTTGGACATGCGATGGAGTTCCGCCTGTATGCGGAAGACCCCGTTACATTTATGCCTTCACCTGGTACGATTAGTAAACTAAAATGGGGAAACCTTGATGGTATCCGTATTGATTATGGCTATGTTGAAGGTTCTAAAGTAACTCCGTTTTACGATCCAATGATAGCGAAATGTATTATAAATGGCGAGAATCGAGAGGAAACATTACAAAAGGCAGCACAATTTTTTAATGATCTAGAAATTTCTGGTATTAAAACGAATGCTCCGTTGTTTGTAGAAATTTTAGCTGATCAAGATTTTAGTAAAGGTAGATATACAACTGATTTTTTGAAAAATAAATCTTTAATAAAAAAACAGTAATACCATCCAAGGAGGAAAAGAAAATGAAAGAAATCGTAGCAAATATGGCAGGTACAGTTCTTAATGTGTTAGTTGCAAATGGTGATGAAATTACTGCAGGGCAGGAAGTGCTTGTCTTAGAAAGTATGAAAATGGAAATTCCTGTTGAGAGCAATGAAGGCGGTAAAGTAGCTGAATTAAAAGTTAATATCGGTGATTTTGTAAATGAAGGCGATTCTTTATTAGTTTTAGAATAAGGAGAGATAAATCATGACAACGATACAAACATTAACAGACGATTTAAAAGAGAGACGAAAGAAAATTGAAGCAGGTGGTGCACCTAAATACCACGAAAAGCTTGAAGGCCAAAATAAATTATTTGCACGAAAGCGTTTGGAACTATTATTGGATGATGGTTTTTACGAAGAAGATGGTAAGTTTGCTAACTGTAGTGAAGAAGGATTGCCAGCTGATGGAGTCATCACGGGAGTAGGAAAGATTAATGGGCGCACAGTTTGTGTGATGGCGAATGATTCTACTATTAAAGCAGGTTCATGGGGAGCTAGAACAGTTGAAAAGATTATTCGAATTCAAGAAACAGCTGAAAAACTTAAAGCTCCATTGCTATATTTAGTAGATTCAGCCGGTGCAAGAATAACTGATCAATTAGATATGTTTCCAAACCGTAGAGGTGCTGGGAGAATTTTTCATAATCAAGTAAAACTTTCAGGTGTTGTACCACAAGTTTGTTTACTATTTGGACCATCTGCAGCAGGCGGCGCGTATATTCCCGCATTTTGTGATATTGTCATTATGGTAGACGGGAATGCTTCTATGTATTTAGGATCACCAAGAATGGCGGAAAAAGTGATTGGGGAAAAGGTTTCCTTAGAAGAAATGGGCGGAGCAAGAATGCATTGTTCTGTTAGTGGTTGTGGCGATTACTTAGCATACAGTGAAGAAGAAGCGATTACGGTTGCACAAAACTATTTATCTTATTTTCCGGGGAATTTTCAAGAGTTACCTCCAACTAAAGAACCTGTAGCGCCTAAAGCTGGTAAGTCTTTAGAAGAGATCATTCCTGTGAATCAAAATGCCCCATTTGATATGTATGAATGTATTGAACAACTAGTTGATGAGAATAGTTTTTTTGAAATGAAGAAATTATTCGCTGCTGAACTTATTACTGGAATAGCGAGAATAGATGGAAAGCCAGTCGGGATTATAGCGAATCAGCCAAAGGTTAAGGGTGGCGTTCTTTTTGTTGACTCGGCTGATAAAGCAGCAAAGTTTATCTCACTATGTGATGCTTATCATATTCCATTGTTATTTCTAGCGGATGTTCCAGGGTTTATGATTGGCACAAAAGTAGAAAGAGCAGGTATTATTAGACATGGTGCGAAGTTAATTGCTGCAATGAGTTCCGCGACAGTACCGAAGATTTCAGTTATTGTCAGGAAAGCTTACGGTGCGGGATTGTATGCGATGGCGGGACCTGCTTTTGAACCGGATTGCTGTATTGCCTTACCAACTGCTCAAATAGCCGTTATGGGACCTGAGGCTGCAGTTAATGCTGTTTATTCTAATAAGATTAATGAAATTGAAGATATGAAAGAGCGCATTGCGTATGTACAAGAAAAACAAAAAGAATATAAGGAAACAATTGATATTTATAAATTGGCATCGGAACTCATTATAGATGATATTATCGCTCCAGGCGAGCTTAGAAGTGCCCTTATTAACCGCTTTGAGTTATACGCAACAAAAGATATACCAATCGTTTCTAGAAAACACCCAGTAAATCCAGTTTAAAGACCCTACCCTGACCTTTCTTAGGAGAGTAATCAGGGTTTTTTCTTTTATAGATATTTATTGATTGAATTTCTGGAAATGTACAATCTACCAATTGATCTTATCGGTGCTAATGTTTAAGTTTTGCTTTCTCAGTTGATTGATAAACTCAGTTTTGTTTTTAGGTGAAATGGCAATTGTTTTGAACTTCCCATAATTAATTTCAAGTTTATCAATAGACAAAGCAGGATCTGTAAACGGGTTTTTCGTTTCCGTAACGATGTGTATTTCAGCTAACTTGATTGTCCACCTAAAAGGGCCATATTGAATAGTAAGAACATCGCTTTTAATTGTATACCCTGTCTTAAACCAAATCCACAGCAGACATAATCCAATGAGCGATAAAGTAGAGATTTTTATCCATTGTTTATCTAGGAACGATGGGCTTATCCAAACACCGAAGTTTGGAAAGAAGATGGGTGGAATAATAAAAAACAATGCACATAACCAATAGATTATTGACAACCATAAATCTTTCTTTGATGGAAAATACATATCATCATTTCCTTTCGTTATTATGCATACGCTTTTCTTGTTTAATCGGTTTCGTAAATGTTGAAAAATTCACAAGTATGTTCGTATTACCTCATATCATTATTTATTTTAAAAGTGAAACGAATGTACTCTTTTAGATCTATATTGTTTATTTGCATGTAGAATTTTTAGTAATAATTATGTTATACCTAGTCAAACAAAAAAGAAAAATAGATGAAACTTTCAAGAAAAAAAGAATCGTCTCACCTTTCAATAGCGAAATTTGCTAAAATGAGACTAAATACATTGTGAGTGAAGTGATAATGATGAAAATTGGGATTATTGGCGGAGGTTCTATCGGACTATTATATGCCTTCTATTTAAATAAACAACATGAGGTTACTCTTTATGTGCGTTCAGATGAGCAAAAGGACATTATCTCCTTAGAAGGTATCTTTTTAAATACGAAAGAAAATCGGAGGAATGAACGTATTCATGTTGAATATATACATAATTGGAAAGGGCAAGATGAGATTACCTTTGTTGCTGTAAAAGAATATCACCTTGACACACTCCTTGCCACTCTTAGCATACATACAAAAACGTTATTTATCTTCCTGCAAAATGGTATGGGTCATTTAGAAAAGCTCGAACGGTTAAAAAATCAACAAGTCTATATTGGTACAGTTGAACATGGTGCACTAAAGGTAAATAAAAATGAAGTGAATCATACGGGGTTAGGAGTAACAAAGCTTGCTCCTTTAACGGAAGATGCTGAACCCATCCAACTTTCAAATGTAATGGCTAATAGCGAAGATTTTCCATTCATGCTTTATCAGAACTATGAGGACATCATGCTGAAAAAATTAGTTTCAAATGCTGTGATTAACCCTTTAACAGCCATTTTAAAGATTCGAAATGGTTTACTAATTGAAGACCCATCTTATTTTAAAGTATTTAAAATCTTATTTACAGAAGTAACAGCTGCGCTTTCAATTAAAGATAGTCAAGAGATTGAAGCATATGTTGTATCAATTTGTAGGAAGACTGCTCATAATCAATCATCTATGTTTAAAGATATTGTTGAAGGCAGGAAAACAGAAGTTGATGCAATTGTTGGTTACTGTCTTACCCAAGCAAATAAAAATCAAGAAAGTGTACCATTATTAACATCTTGTTATTTTATGATCAAGGGGATGGAGAAAAAGGGGGAGAAAGATTGAGTGTATTTTTATCCTCGATGATTGCGACATTTATTACTATACCATTTCTAGGGTATTTACTCGTTTTTATCATTTGTAAACAAGTGACGAAAAAGCATAAGAAATCTGTACATCTAGCTCTTGATTTTAGCACATTGCTGCTCATTCTCTCTGTCCATTTTATGATTGCTTCAATTTGGAATCGCTCATACATTTGGTTGATTTTTCTTTTCCTTATTAGTACTGCTATACTTTATCTATTGTATTATTGGCGGGTTAAGCAAGAAATAGATTACGGTAAATTGTTCAAAGGATATTGGCGCATTAATTTTTTGTTTTTTCTCACTGCTTACTGTGTTTTAATAGCAATTGGTATTTTTAACAGAATTAGTCATTTGATGTTTTAAAAAAGACTCTTTAGTTGGCTAAGGAAATATATTATCATTATGAATGATGAAATCAAAAGAAGTTAAAATCTAGCCCATCATAAGCAAAGTTTTTTTCTTTTCTTTTCTGACAATGCTATACTCATAAAGATACTTGGAAAATGTGTTTAGAAAGGAAGTTCATAGATGGAGATTTTGCATCTCACAATACCGGCCACTAATCGGTTTGCAACAGAGTATACTGCTCAAGATGAGAAAATTCAGCCATACTTCCACTACCGTTATAATCATATTAGTGATTTAAAGAGACGTATAGAAGAACTTGGTCAGAGAAATTTTTCACGAGATAAGCTAGTAAGTCATATAAGTGATTTCATGAATGGCTTTCCAACATCTGAGAAGGTACAAGAATCTCTTAAAAAGCTAAATGATGATAAAAGTGTAGTTGTTATTGGAGGGCAGCAGGCAGGTATAATGACTGGACCTCTTTATTCCATACATAAAGTCATTTCTATCATTGCCTTTGCTAAGGAAAAAGAGCGGGAATTAAATATTCCTGTTGTACCTGTTTTTTGGATTGCTGGTGAGGATCATGATTATCAAGAGGTAAACCATATTTATCGTTATGAAAACAACCAAATGAAAAAGCTGGTTTATCCAGAATCACCGAATGATAAAAAGATGGTATCAAATATCGCTATTGATTCAGATGTTTGTATCAAGTGGGTTGACGACATCATTGAGTCATTTGGTGAAACCGCATTTACAAAAGATATTATGTCATTCATTCATAAGGCTATAGAACAATCGAAAACATATGTAGACATATTTGCTCATTTAATTATGGGGATGTTTAAAGAACATGGTCTTTTATTGGTTGATTCAGGTAATGCGCAATTAAGACAATTGGAAAAGGGCATATTAGCTGAGCAAATCAAAGCTGCGACAAAAATGACAACAGCTGTGCTTGAAAATCAACAGAGATTACAAGCTGATGGTTATGCAAAAATGCTAGAAATTAGTAAAAATGCTGCTAATCTCTTCTATTATGATGAAGTTTTTAAAGAGAGAATCCTACTTGATTACAATCATCAAACCCAATGTTTTGTGAATACAGATGCTAAAATAAGCTTCACATTAGAAGAAATGTTAACGATGGCTGAAACAACACCCGAGAAACTGAGTAATAATGTTGTTACAAGACCTTTAACACAGGAATTACTTTTCCCCACATTAGCGTTTATTGCTGGACCAGGGGAAATCGCGTACTGGGCTGAACTGCAAAAAGTGTTTGAGCAGTTCTCTTTAAAAATGCCGCCACTTGTTCCGCGCTTGAATTTTACGATTTTAGAGAGAGCAATTGAATCGGAAATGACAGAGCTTGGATTACAATTAGAAGACGTATTAATGTATGGTACTGAAGAACGAAAGAATCAATTTCTTCAATCAGTCCAAAGTAAAGAACGAGATGAAATCTTAAGCGAATTACAAGCGAAAATTGAAGAATCTTACAAACAGTTGTTAGCTTATACTTCAGAGAAAGAAAAGGGTATGTACCCACTCGTAGAAAAAAATCAAGCACTTGTACAAAAGCAAATTGCATTTATACAAACTAAATTTAAACAATCGACTGAGCAAAAATATACAAATATACTCTCGAAATTTGATCGTATCCAATCTTCCGTAAAACCAGACGGTATCCCACAAGAAAGGGTTTGGAATGGACTTTATTTTATCAATAAGTATGGTTTATCATTCTTCTCCCGGATTCTCGATCATGAACTACCTTTTGATGGTACGCATAAAGTGATGAAGGTATAAAGCAAAAGACTTAAATACTTCTCAATATTAGAGGAGGATTTAAGTCTTTTTTTGTGCACAAAGTAAAATAATAGGCACATAAAAGGTGGGAGAGGTTTAGGCTAGCCAAACGACAAGGGAAGATTTTGTAGTTGTCCGTAAGAATATGTCTTTGTCGATTTTTAAAATGTGTGACTAACGAATCTTCTTCTTTTGACAATTCTCTTTCAGCTTAATTCAAAATGAAATGGATAAGGTAAAAAAAGCAAATATTTTTGTAAAAAGATAGCGAAAGAAAAATATTTGAAAAATAAAAAAACAGCAGGAATTTATTGGACGTGAGCGAATCATTTAAAATAGTGGAGGAAAGTGGGGGAATGTGGTACATTTGTGTTAGAAAGTGGGTGAAGCGGGTATGTTTATGGGAGAATACCATCATAATGTTGATACAAAGGGCCGCTTAATCGTACCTGCTAAATTTCGTGAGAACTTAGGAGAGACATTTGTATTAACACGAGGTTTGGATCAATGTTTATTTGGTTATCCCTTAACAGAATGGAAAGAGCTTGAAGAGAAACTTAAAGCTTTACCCATGACAAAAAAGGACGCCCGCGCTTTTACCCGATTTTTCTTCTCGGGTGCAACAGAATGTGAAATTGACAAACAAGGACGAGTAAATATCGCTTCCCCACTAATGCAATATGCAAAATTAGATAAAGAATGTGTCGTATTAGGTGTTTCCAACCGAATTGAGATTTGGAGTAGAAGCCTTTGGGAAGAATATTTTGCAGAGTCAGAAGAATCTTTTGCTGAAATTGCAGAAAATATGATTGGCTTTGATATTTAAACAAGGCCTAACCCGAATGAATACATAAGGGGACTTTTACACACAATTACAGGTTGGGAAGGATGAGCAACAATGTTTAATCATACAACAGTACTTTTAAAAGAGACCGTAGATGGACTAAATGTGAAAGAAAATGGGATATACGTGGATTGTACTTTAGGTGGAGCTGGGCATAGTGAATATTTATTATCACAGCTCTCAAGTGAAGGAAGATTATTCTCTTTTGACCAAGATGAAACGGCAATTGAGAATGCGAAGGAGAAACTTGCTAAGTACAGTGGGCAAGTGACACTGGTAAAAAGTAATTTTAGTCATTTAAAGGAAGAATTGAATGCAAGAGGGATTTCTGAAGTGGATGGTATTTTGTATGACCTAGGTGTTTCATCTCCTCAATTGGATACACCGGAAAGAGGTTTTAGTTATCATCATGACGCTCCGCTCGATATGAGAATGGATAAGCAAGCGGAGGTTTCAGCCTATGATGTTGTCAACCATTGGTCATATAACGAACTTGTGAAAATCTTTTTTAAATATGGTGAAGAAAAATTTTCTAAACAAATTGCAAGAAAAATTGAGTTAGCAAGAGAAAAAGCGCCGATAAAAACAACAGGTGAATTAGTAGATTTGATCAAGGAAGGCATACCTGCCCCAGCTAGAAGAAAAGGGGGTCATCCAGCTAAGCGGATTTTCCAAGCGATACGCATTGCTGTTAATGATGAATTAGGGGTATTCGAGCAGTCATTAGAGCAAGCGATGGGCTTGCTAAAAAGTGGTGGGAGAGTGAGTGTTATTACATTCCACTCGTTAGAGGATCGTATTTGTAAAGCGGCTTTTAAAGAGGCCAGCTCAACCCCAGATCTACCACCGGGACTGCCGGTTATTCCTGATGAATATCAACCTAAGATGAAATTAGTGAACAGAAAACCTATTATTCCATCTGAAGAGGAGTTATCCCATAATAATCGATCTCGTTCAGCTAAACTCAGGATTATAGAAAAAATATAAAATAAAAGATACACACTCAGGAGGGGAAATATGGAGAATGTAGCTCGTAAACTACAGCAAGAACAACATGTATCTAATCAGCCGGCTCAAGCGCCAAAAAAGAAAATAAAAGATCGTAAATCATTGCTCTCGCCTGGAGAAAAAATAATGGGTATCGTATTTGCGGGTGCAGTTTTCTTTGGCGCCACAACAATTATTTCAAATCAAGCAGGTTTATATGAAGTAAATGCGGAAATTCAAGACACGCAAAAAGCAATCACTGAACAACAGAGTGTGAATAGTGATTTAAAAATGCAAATCGAGGAATTAAGTCGTCCAGACCGTGTAAAACAAGCAGCTGAAAAATCTGGCTTTGAAATGAATGAATCTCCTAAGGTTGTTGGTGGTGAGTAATGTATAAGAAGCAAAGAAATATGAATGTTGGAGCAGCGATATTGTTTATGATATTCAGTCTGCTCTTTTTTGTCTTGCTTTTCCGGTTTATCTCTATTCAAGTGTCTGGTGAAGCGGGTGGTAAAGTCATTGCTGCACAAGCTGAACAGTTGTACCAAGGTTCAACAACCATTGAATCTAAACGTGGGACAATTTACGATCGTAATGGCAATGTCATTGCTGAGGATAGTACAGCTTACACTTTAGTTGCCGTCTTATCAGAAAAAATGACCAAAAATAAAGATAATCCGAAACATGTGGTTGAACCAGATGAGACGGCAAAGCAATTAGCTGAAGTCATTGATATGGAAGAGTCTGAAATCTACGAAAGATTAACAATCAATGAGAGGCGAGGCAAGGATGAACAGTTATTCCAAGTGGAATTCGGCCGTGCAGGTCAAAAATTAACAGTTAGTCAAAAGAAGAAAATAGAAGAGTTAGAGTTGCCAGGTATTGTTTTTCAACCGCAAACCATCCGTTTTTACCCTAATGGAACTTTTGCCTCGCATCTTATCGGGTATGTTGATTCCGTAGAAGGTGAAGATGGAAAACTCGAAGACAAAGGAATTATGGGCTTAGAGAAGAGCTTGAATGATTTAATGTTAGGGGAAGATGGCAAGTTTTCTTATGAAAAAGATATTTGGGGATACTTATTACCAAATGGTGAAGAAGTCGTAGAAAAAGCAGAAGACGGAAATGATGTATATTTAACAATCGATAATAAAATTCAAATCTTTTTAGAAGAAGCAATGAGCAAAGTAAGTGAAAAGTATGACCCAGAAAAGATGGTCGCCGTTGTCGCTGACCCGAAAACAGGCGAAATTCTTGCGATGAGCCAACGACCTACATTTAATCCAGAAACACGGGAAGGCATTGACCAAACATGGCGTAATCTCGCTATTGAGGATTCGTTTGAACCAGGTTCAACAATGAAAGCTTTTACGTTAGCAGCGGCAATTGAGGAAGGGGTATTTACACCTAATGCAACCTTCGAATCTGGTACGTATAAGGTTACGGAAAAATCTCCACCAGTAAGAGACCATAATAATGGACAAGGATGGGGTTCAATTACGTATTTAGAAGGCATTCAACGTTCTTCTAATGTAGCGATAGCGAAAATGGTAAAAGATCAACTAGGCTATGAAACATATCGAGAATACTTGACGAAATTTGGTTTTGAAGAACCAACCGGAATTGATTTACCTAATGAAGCTGGAGGGAAAATCGTTTACGAATGGCCATTTGAAAAAGTAACAACGGCTTATGGTCAAGGAACCGCTATTACACCCATTCAACAAATACAAGCGGCGACTGCTATTGCTAGTAATGGGTCTATGAAGCAGCCTCATGTAATAAGTGAAATAATTAACCCAAACAATGATAAAGTGGTAAAAGAAGCAAAAGAAGAGATTAAGGGTCAACCGATTTCTGAGAATACAGCCAAGGAAGTTAGAAAGGTATTGGAAACGGTTGTCTCTTCTGAGAATGGGACAGGCCATAACCATTATCAAATTGATGGCTACAAAGTAGCTGGTAAAACAGGAACAGCACAAATACCCAAAGAGGGTGGTGGCTATATTACAGGGCGAGAAAATTATGTGTTCTCCTTTTTAGGAATGGCACCTGCTGAAGACCCTGAATTACTAGTATATGTGGCTGTTCAGCAACCGGAGCTTGAAAATACAGAAACAGGCAGCGATCCTGTTTCAGAAATTTTTAAACCGGTTATGAAGAATAGCTTAAGTTATTTAAGTATTGAACCTACTGACTACGATAAACTTCAAGTGAGTAAAGGATTGAATTTTGAAGGAAAATCTGTTGAAGAAGCGAAGAAGTCATTGGAGAAAAATGGTATGCAGCCAATTATTATCGGTGAGGGTAAAAAGGTTGTAGAACAATCACCAGGCGCTACAGAAAGTGTGTTAGAAGGTGAAAAGGTTATTCTTAAAACGGATGGGAAGCTTACTGTTCCAGACTTAACTGGTTGGTCGATGAGAGATGTGATGAAGTTCGTTAAGCTATCTAATCTTAAGCTTAACAGTGTGGGCAACGGTTTTGCTGTCAAGCAAAATCTAGCTCCAGGAAGCGCTATAAAAGAGAATGAATACTTAATCGTAGATTTTCAACAAAGTGGAAAGAAAACCTCTACTAATGAGGGAGAAGAACTGAAAGATGATAAAAGTGCGAGCGAACAGTAGAAGTTAAAGACGAGCTTCTGTTCTAAAAATAATGTACAAGCATAAAATGGAACGAGCCAGATAAAAAAGGAGGGTTCGTTCCATTTATGCGTGTATCTAATGTAACCGTTCGAAAAAGATTAATTGCTGCATTATTTATTGGGTTATTTGTTTTTTTAATTATTGATGTTCGCTTGGGCTATGTCCAATTTTTTATAGGAAATGTTCTCACAGATGGAGCCAAAGAATTATGGAGTAGGAATATCCCTTTTGAGCCAGAAAGAGGGGAAATTGTTGATCGGAACGGAGTCGCTTTAGCAACCAATGTAAGTGCTCCAACGGTTTACGTCGTCCCGAGACAAATTACCGAGCCTGACGATGCTGCTGAAAAGTTAGCCGCTACGCTTAATTTATCTAAAGAAAAAGTATTTGAAGAAATTACAGAGAAACAATCGAGTGTAAGAATTACTGGTGGCAGAAAAATCACCCATGAAAAAGCAAAAGAAGTAAGGTCATTAAATATAGATGGTGTATATATCGGTGAGGATTCTAAAAGGCATTATCCGTTTGGTGATTATCTATCCCATGTGCTCGGTTTTGCTGGCGTTGATAATCAAGGGTTGATGGGTCTAGAATTATACTACGATAAAGAACTAAGTGGAGAAAAAGGATCGGTTAAGTTTTATGCAAATGCAAAAGGACAGAGAATGAATGATATGGCTGATGATTATCAAGCACCCGTTGACGGTGATACATTAAAGTTAACTGTTGATACAAAAGTACAAACAATTATTGAAAGAGAACTTGACAATGCAGAGGCTAAGTATAATCCAGATGGATTAATAGCGATTGCGATGGATCCGAATACAGGAGAAATTCTCGGAATGTCTAGTAGACCGACATTTGATCCTGCAAATTTTCGTAATGTATCTGCAGATGTGTATAATCGTAATTTACCTATTTGGAGCTCCTACGAACCAGGATCAACTTTTAAAATTATTACATTGGCAGCCGCATTGGAAGAGGGGAAAGTTGATCTAGATCATGATCATTTTCACGATCCAGGTTATGTAGAAGTAGGCGGAGCCAAGCTTCGCTGTTGGAAAAAAGGTGGACATGGTTCACAAACCTATTTAGAAGTGGTACAAAATTCTTGTAACCCAGGTTTTGTTAATCTTGGTGAACGGTTAGGAAAAGACACTTTATTTAAATATATTCATGATTTTGGTTTTGGAGAAAAAACGGGGATTGACTTACAAGGGGAATCTACAGGAATACTATTTAACTTAGATAAAGTAGGACCAGTAGAGCAAGCGACAACGGCATTTGGTCAAGGGGTATCAGTCACACCCATTCAGCAAGTTGCCGCCATTTCTGCAGCTATAAACGGTGGAACATTGTATACACCATATATTGCTAAAGAAATCGTGGATTCTAAAACAGGCGATGTCCTAAAACAAGTCACACCTGAAGCGAAACGAAAGGTAATATCAAAAGAGACATCAACTGAGATTCGCAGAGCATTAGAAACCGTAGTTGCTCAAGGGTCAGGTAAGAATGCATTTGTTGAAGGGTATAGAGTAGGAGGTAAGACAGGAACAGCCCAGAAGGCTCAAGGTGGTAAATATCTAGAAAACAACCATATTGTTTCCTTTATTGGCTTTGCACCAGCTGACGACCCTGAGATTGTCGTTTATACAGCTGTTGATAATCCGAAAGGCACGGTCCAATTTGGTGGTGTTGTAGCTGCTCCGATTGTTGGTAACATTATTGGTGATAGCTTACGAGCTATGGGAGTTGAACCTAGGAAAGATCAAGTAGAAAAAGAGTATGCTTGGCCAGATACACCGCTTTTAGAAGTACCTGATTTAGTAGGTATAACAAAATTGGAGTTAGGTGAGATGATGATTAACCTTCAAATTGAAGCTAGTGGACAAGGAGATACAGTTGTAAAACAATCGCCTCTTCCTGGTACAAAAATCAAAGAAGGTTCCACCATACGCCTCTATTTCAACGATGAACAGCATGATGACACTGAGGAAGGCGGCGATTAAAAGCCGCCTTTTTCTAAGTTTATGATTATAATCAATCAGCATATGTAACAAAGGAGCTAGAGGTTGAGTCCAATAATTAGTAGGGTTTAAATAGCGTATAATGGATGATAAGAAGGCTTTTGGCGGATCAAGTGCTATTATTTTTTTAGAAAAAACCGTTTAAACGAGGCAATTATAAGAAACTCATAGAAAATTATCGCTGAATCATGTAAAATATTATACGCCTATCATCTTTAACGCATAGGTTAGACAAAATGATCGTAAAAATGTTTTATGAGAAGTTTGTATGAGAGGAATGGAGTTTTATGAAATTACATACGTTGCTACAAAAGTTGCAACCTTATCTTCAATATAATGATGTAGACAATATTGAAATTCAATCAATTGAAAATGATAACCGTAAAGTAGAAGAAGGTAGCTTATTTG
Source organism: Cytobacillus sp. FSL K6-0129 (assembly GCF_038007625.1). NCBI lineage: Bacteria > Bacillati > Bacillota > Bacilli > Caryophanales > Bacillaceae > Cytobacillus > Cytobacillus sp. FSL K6-0129. Next base: position 156,551 of record NZ_JBBOXM010000001.1, read on the forward strand.
TTTGTATAAAAGGCTACACAGTTGATGGTCATGACTTTGCTGCTTCAGCTGTCGAAAAAGGAGCAGTAGCCGTTATTTCTGAGAAAGAGCTCTCCTTAAAGGTACCCGTGATTGTTGTGAAGAGTACAAGAAGAGCACTATCTTTACTCTCAGATGCCTTTTACGGGCAGCCAAGTCAACAGTTACACTTAATAGGTGTGACAGGTACAAATGGGAAAACAACGACAACACATATCATTGATAAAATTTTATCAGATGCTGGTCAAAAAACGGGTCTGATGGGCACAATGTATACTAAAATTGGTCAGCAAAAATATGAAATTAAAAACACTACGCCTGAGAGTCTTACTTTACAGAGAACATTTAAACAAATGAAAGATACTGGCGTCACATCAGCAGTGATGGAAGTGTCATCTCATTCATTAGATGAAGGTAGAGTACATGGTTGTGATTTTGATGTAGCTGTATTTACAAATTTAACGCAAGACCACCTAGATTACCACCATACTATGGATGAATATCGTCGTGCTAAAGGCCTTCTGTTCGCACAACTGGGGAATGCCTATCATTATGATCGACCGAAATATGCTGTTTTGAACGTAGATGATCCAGCGTCATATGATTATGAAAAATCAACTTCCGCATATATACTAACGTATGGAATTGATCGAGATGCGGACTTTCGGGCAAGAAATATAGAAATGAATGCTTCTGGCACCACATTTGAATTAGACAGTCCAATCGGAACCTATTCTCTTCATATTCAGTTAATAGGAAAATTTAGTGTATATAATGTATTGGCAAGTATTGCTGCAGCTTTTGCTTCTAATATTTCTATGGAGCAAATTATCCAGTCTGTTGAAAGTGTAGCTGGCGTTGCAGGGAGATTCGAAACGGTAGATGCTCATCAAGATTTCACCGTTATTGTAGATTACTCTCATACGCCAGATAGTTTAGAGAATGCATTAAAAACAGTGCAACAATTAGCAAAGAAAAGAATCTTTACAGTTGTCGGTTGTGGAGGAGATAGAGATCGTACGAAAAGGCCTTTAATGGCTCAAATTACTTGTAAACATAGTACTGATGCTATATTTACATCTGATAATCCCCGTACCGAGGACCCTGAAAGTATTTTGAAAGATATGGAAGCTGGTGTGAAGAACGAATCTTATGTTTCAATTATTGATCGAAAAGAGGCTATACAATATGCAGTGAATCAGGCAGAACCTGGGGATTGTATACTAATAGCAGGTAAAGGTCATGAAACATATCAAATAATTGGTCATGAGCATTTTGATTTTGATGATCGATTAGTAGCGAAGGAAGCCATTGAAAAAAAGAAAACAAGTAGCAAGTGACTAAAAAAATAACATGATCATGAATGATTGAAAGGTTTAGAATATATGATAAAACGATTAAGAAAAAAACAAGTAAAACAATTCTCAATACCCGTTAAAGGTTGTGAACAATAATGATGGAGCAAGTGATATTATTTACAATAATCCTAGGTTTCTTAATTACCGTACTCATTTCTCCGTTGTTCATACCTTTTTTAAGGAGACTTAAATTCGGTCAAAGCATAAGAGAAGAAGGACCAAAATCCCACCAGAAGAAAACAGGAACGCCTACAATGGGTGGCTTAATGATTCTATTTTCAATTACATTAAGTACGCTCATTATGACTGCTAAATTCCAAGGACCGACAAGTACCACTTATTTGCTGCTTCTCGTTACTTTAGGTTTTGGTTTATTAGGATTCTTAGATGATTTTATTAAAGTAGTGATGAAAAGAAACTTAGGTTTAACCTCATTGCAAAAACTAATCGGACAGATTATTATTTCAATAATATTCTTCTTCGTATTAAAGCAAACCGGTTTTAGTACAGAAGTAGCGATTCCTTTAACCGATTTTTCCATTGATTTAGGATGGGGCTATGCCTTATTTATTATTTTTTGGCTCGTTGGGTTTTCAAATGCTGTGAACTTAACAGACGGGTTAGATGGATTGGTAAGTGGGACAGCAGCAATCGCATTTGGTGCATTTGCCGTCCTAGCTTGGAGTCAATCATTATTTGAAGTATCAGTGTTTTCAGTAGCAGTTGTTGGTGCACTTCTTGGATTTCTTGTATTCAATGCACATCCAGCCAAAGTTTTTATGGGTGATACAGGATCACTTGCATTGGGTGGAGCAATTGCAGCGATTGCCATCATGACAAAGTTTGAACTAATCTTACTAATCATAGGCTTCGTATTTGTTATTGAAACATTATCAGTGATTATTCAAGTAGCTTCTTTCAAGACAACAGGTAAACGTGTATTTAAAATGAGCCCATTACATCATCACTACGAGCTTGTAGGGTGGTCAGAGTGGCGCGTTGTTGTGACATTTTGGACAGTAGGTCTTCTTTGTGCCATTCTCGGAATCTATGTAGAGGTGTGGATGTAATGAAAACAGTGAATCATTATCATCATAAAAAAATACTCGTGTTAGGACTTGCTAAAAGTGGTGTCGGTGCGGCATCTCTACTACATAAGTTAGGTGCTTTTGTAACGGTAAATGACTATAAACCTCTAGATGAAAATCCGGAGGCCCAAAGCTTATTACAGCAAGGTATTACCGTAATTTGTGGAAGCCACCCAGTCGACTTGCTTGATGAAGGGTTTGAATATGTGGTAAAAAACCCTGGCATTCCATATAGCAACCCTATTGTCCAAGGGGCGATTGATAGAGGGTTACCGGTTATTACGGAAGTAGAACTGGCTTATCAAATATCCCAAGCTCCATTTGTTGCTATTACTGGTACAAATGGGAAAACAACAACGACAACGCTCATTAATGAAATTTTTCAGGCTGCTAATAAGTCTTCGCTTATTGCTGGTAACATCGGAAAGGTATCTTCTATCGTTGCGGAAAACGCGAAGAAGGAAGATACAATTATTATTGAGTTGTCTTCTTTTCAATTAATGGGAATTGAAGCATTTCGCCCGAAAATTGCTATTTTAACCAATCTTTATGAAGCACATATTGATTATCATGGCACAATGAAAGAATATATCAGTGCAAAAGCGAATATCACAAAAAACCAAACGGAGGAAGATTACTTCATTGTAAATGCTGATCAAGAAGCAGTGATGGAAGTAGCTGCCCATTCAAAAGCAACAATTATCCCGTTTTCTACCACTGGAGAATTGGAAAAAGGTGGATATATCAAAGACGGCATCATTTACTTTAATGAGGAAGCAATTATATCTATTACCGATATTGTTCTCCCGGGGGCACATAACTTAGAAAACATTCTATCAAGTATCATTGCTGCGAAATTGTCCGGTATTAATAATGAAGCCATCTATCAAGTTTTAACGACTTTTCAAGGAGTAGCGCACCGTCTACAATTCGTTGGCGAAAAGAATAAAAGGCGTTTTTATAATGATTCAAAGGCAACAAATATTTTAGCGACAACGAAAGCTTTAGCTGCCTTTGATCAGCCGATTGTTCTTCTAGCTGGCGGTCTTGATCGTGGTAATGCCTTTGATGAGCTTATACCAGCACTTACAAATGTAAAAGCCGTCGTAACTTTCGGTGAGACGGCTGAAAAAATTGACGCTGCTGCTGCTCGTGCAGGGATAAAAAGCATCGTACATGCCAATAATGTGGAAGATGCTGTGCCACTGGCTTTTGACCTTTCAAAAGAAGGAGATATTATCTTACTTTCGCCCGCGTGTGCAAGTTGGGATCAATATAAAACTTTTGAAGTAAGAGGAGACATTTTTATAGAAGCGGTGCATAAGCTTAAGTAAAGGGCTTGTCTGCCGGTTCAAATGATCCTATTCCTTTAGCTAAGCTTGATTTTGTTCGGTAGAGGAAACTGCAAACAGCCCTAAAACTTGCATTTAGAGGTGTGTTGACTTTGCCAACTAAAAAAGCCACTCCAGATATGATATTAATTATTGTTACGCTCATGCTCTTAGCTGTTGGACTAACGATGGTTTATAGTGCCAGTGCCATTTGGGCAGATTACAAGTTTGATGACGCTTTTTTCTTCGCGAAAAGGCAGTTACTATTTGCAGTTGTGGGTTTAGTAGCCATGTTCTTTCTTATGAATGTCGATTATTGGACATGGAGAACATGGGCAAAAGTCATCATCATTGTTTGTTTTGTGTTGCTATTATTAGTATTAATACCTGGTATAGGAAATGTTAGAAATGGATCAAGAAGTTGGATAGGGGTTGGTGCATTCTCTATTCAACCTTCCGAGTTTATGAAACTAGCGATGATTGCTTTTCTCGCTAAGTTCCTTTCCGAAAAACAGAAACTCATTACCTCATTTAAGAAGGGGTTAGTACCTTCATTAGGTCTAGTATTTCTTGCTTTCGGCTTAATCATGTTACAGCCTGATTTAGGCACGGGAACTGTAATGGTAGGGACTTGTATTGTAATGATATTTGTGTCAGGTGCAAGAATTAAACATTTCGCATTTTTAGGTTTAATCGGTATAGGAGGCTTTGTTGCTTTAGTGCTCTCTGCTCCTTATCGAATCAAAAGAATTACTTCCTTCTTAGATCCTTGGCAGGACCCTTTAGGAAGTGGATTTCAAATTATACAATCTCTTTATGCAATTGGTCCAGGTGGATTATTCGGTTTAGGTTTAGGAGAAAGCAGACAGAAATTCTTCTATTTACCAGAACCACAAACAGATTTTATTTTTGCTATATTATCTGAGGAATTAGGTTTTATAGGGGGCACATTCGTGATTTTACTATTCGCTCTTCTTTTATGGAGAGGAATTAGAGTAGCGCTTGGTGCACCAGATTTATATGGTAGTTTTTTGGCAGTAGGAATTATCGCCATGGTTGCCATACAAGTAATGATTAATATTGGAGTAGTCACTGGTTTAATGCCAGTAACCGGGATCACTTTACCATTCTTAAGTTATGGAGGTTCTTCATTGACCCTTATGTTAATGGCAATTGGTGTGCTACTTAATATTAGTCGGTATTCTCGTTATTAATGAAACCCATTTTAGGGTTTCTTTTTTTGCTGATAGGAAAATCGCAAATTAAAAAAGAATATATAGTTAAAGCTTCAATTATGTGGTATTACTTGGTTTAATTTGTTAGTGTAGAACATTCATTTATTTCAAAAGGGAAAGAGATTTTCCAAATTCATTACATTTGCATGACATTGTAGGTTATCATTTCTTCCTTTCAGTGCAAATATAGTAGAATAGGATAAAGTAAGACTAGTAAACAGTAAGGAAACTAACAGCTTTGTTTGAGGTGAAAGCATGAAAATTGCATTAAGTGGTGGTGGCACAGGTGGACATATTTACCCTGCGCTTGCCTTAATTCGAGAAATTCAAAAGCAAGATAAAAACGCAGAATTCTTATACATAGGTACTAAAAATGGGCTAGAGGCATCGATTGTTCCTCGTGCTAATATACCTTTTCAGTCAATTGAAATTTCAGGATTTAAAAGAAGCTTATCTTTAGATAATGTGAAAACGATTTGGCGGTTCTTAAAAGGTGTTCAAGAAAGTAAAAAAATGTTGAAGGAATTTCAGCCAGATGTCGTAATTGGTACAGGTGGTTATGTATGTGGGCCAGTTGTATACGCTGGTGCCAAGTTGGGGGTTCCAACAATCATTCATGAACAAAATAGTGTACCTGGTTTAACAAATAAGTTCCTTAGTAAATATGTTGATAAAGTAGCTGTATGCTTTGATGAAGCTGTGGCAAGCTTTCCTAAAGGAAAGGTAGTTATGACGGGTAATCCCAGAGCAACAGAAGTGCTTGGACAAAATGCCATTAATGGTAAATTATCTGTGGGTCTAGATCCAGCTAAACCATCTGTTTTGATTTTCGGTGGTAGTAGGGGAGCAAGGCCGATTAATGATGCCGTGTTAAAAACATTTACACAGTTAGCATCTAGGCCGTATGAAGTATTATATATCACCGGTGAGGTCCATTATGAAAGTGTAAAGAAAGAGGCTGAATTGGCTGGAAATCCCGAAAATATCAAAATCAAGCCTTTTATTCATAATATGCCAGAAGTATTAGCGGGAACGGACCTTGCTGTAACAAGAGCAGGGGCAACAACCCTAGCTGAATTAACGTCATTAGGCATCCCAAGTATATTAATACCAAGCCCATATGTTACGAATAATCATCAAGAAAAGAACGCGAGAGCATTAAGCGACCATGGCGCAGCAGAATTACTCCTAGAAGGAGATTTGAGTGCGAATAAATTAATTGAATCGATTGACCGGATTTTATTAGATGAGGACAAAATTGTCGCAATGAAATCTGCTGCAAAGAAGATAGGCGTCCCAGATGCAGCCGATCGGTTATATAATGTCATGAAAAAATTAATGAAAGACAAGTAGTAATGTAGCCCATTCTTGATGGTATTAGCATAATATAGAATGACGATACAGAGAGGGCGGATGTTATGCAGAGCGTATTTAGTAAGTTGAAAAACGCTATAAATGGAACGGTGAAAGAAAAAGAACCGCTTGCTTATCATACAACGATGAAAATCGGTGGACCTGCCGATATTTTTATTGAACCTAGGACAATAGAAGATTTGCGTAAAGCGATGGATGTTATTGTCTCGCATAAAATGAAATGGACTGTCATAGGAAGAGGCTCTAATTTATTAGTAGCTGATGATGGCATTGAGGGAGTAGTTATTAAATTCGGTAAAGGCTTTGCCCACCTCGAACTAGAACAGGAACTCCTAAGGGTCGGTGCAGGATACCCCCTTGTAGCATTAGCTACAAAAGTGAGTAAACAAGGGTATGCAGGGCTAGAATTTGCAAGTGGAATTCCTGGTTCTGTTGGTGGAGCAGTCTTTATGAACGCAGGTGCACATCAATCGGATATCGCAACTATTCTTGAGAAAGCGTATATCCTTTTTCCGAATGGTGAAATGCACTGGTTAACAAACGAAGAAATGAAATTTTCGTATCGTACGTCTATTTTACAAAAAGAACGACCTGGCATTGTTGTTGAAGCGATTTTTCGCTTAGTGCAAGGAGAGAAAGAAGCGATTATTGATAGGATGTTACGTAATAAGGCTTATCGAAAAGAAACACAACCATGGGATTCCCCTTGTGCAGGGAGTATTTTTAGAAATCCACTACCACATCATGCTGGTCAGCTGATTGAAGCAGTTGGTTTAAAGGGACATTCACTGGGAGGCGCCCAAATCTCGCCAATGCACGGGAATTTTATCGTGAATAGTAATCAGGCAACTGCTGAAGATGTTTTGGGTCTGATTCAACATGCGAAGGATACGGTATTAGCAGAGAAGGGCATAGCATTGCAAACAGAAGTTGAAATAATTGGGCGTAAGTAGCGAAAAAGACCAACTTCCATTCCAATTATTGTGATATAATCATTCAATAGAATGATGATAAGTGAATAAAGATTTAGGTATATTATCTCATTATGTTAATATATTAGTTTAATTAACCGAAAATAAGGATATATGCTGTGAGTAACGATGTACGAGGTGATGATGCTGGAACAAGGAAAAATAGTATCCATAGAAGATAGAATTCCTAAATTAAAACAGCAGAGAAAAAAGAAAGCGAACCGTAGACTCATTTTCCTACTTATTTTCTTTTTATTTCTGATTGCCTTAGTAGTTTATTTCCAGTCACCGTTGAGCAATATAAAAGCAATTAAAGTATCAGGTAACACTGTCTTCAGCAATGAAACGATTGTAGATCAAAGTGGATTAACTGAAGATATGAATATATGGAAAGTTGATGAAGCTGAGATTGAGCAAGTGCTTTTAAAACTACCAGAAATGAAAGAGGTAAAAGTAGCAACTGAGTTTCCAAATACAGTCGTTATTTCGGTGAAAGAACATAAACGAGTAGCTTATATTATGGAAGGTGAGGATTATATACCCGTTCTTGAAAACGGTAAAACTCTCTCAGTAAAAGGTGAAAGTGAGTTCCCAGCCAGTGCACCTATTTTATTTCAATTTTCTGAAGGAAATGTGTTAGAGAAGATGATTGTGTCTCTTGGTCAATTACCAGAAGAAGTTCGTAATTCAATTTCAGAAATACACGCGACACCTAAAGAAACAGATAAAGAGGCAATTACGCTATACATGAATGATGGGTATGAAGTAATCGCTACATTAGCTACCTTTGTCGATAAAATGTCTCATTACCCGGCAATCGTCGCTCAACTTGATCCCGAAGTAAAAGGAATTATTGATTTGGAAGTGGGCTCTTACTTTAAGCCTTATGGCGAAGGGGGAGCTAATGAGAATGAAAAAGAACAAGAAGAGGAAGTTGAAGAATAATCAGGTTATCTTTTCACTTGTTTTCATTGGATTAGGTTTTCTAATTGCTTATTCCTTTCAATTGGCGAAAGATACAAAGGGTGACAGTAGTATAACGAGTAACCAGTGGGAGAGGGATCAGCAATTAAGACGTGAATTGATTGATTTGGAAGAAAAAAATCTTAGCCTTCAACAAGAATTGTACAAGTCACAAGATGCTCTGCAAAAAATAGAAAAAGAATTCTCTCAAGATGAGCAAGTATATAGTAATCTTGCCGAGGATGCCGATAAATATCGAATGTATTTGGGCAAAGTCAAAGTGAGTGGCCCTGGTGTAAATGTCACTCTCTTGGACGGGGAATACAATCCTCAAGCCGATTCAGCGAATAATTACATCGTACATGAACATCATGTGTTTCAAGTTATTAATGAGTTATACATTGCCGGTGCTTCAGCTGTCGCCATTAATGGTCAGCGCTTAACGCATTCCTCTTATATTGTCTGTAACGGACCAGTCATTGAAGTGGACGGGAAGCAACACCCAGCCCCATTTGTTATATCTGCGATTGGAGATGCGGATGTTCTCACATCGGCACTAAATATTGCTGGCGGTGTTAAAGACTTACTTGTCAATGAAAATATTCAGTTTTCATTAGAGAGTAAATCAGAAATCATAATGGACCCGATAATTGGTAGTTAGTGCTTTTTCTATCATGATAGGTATAATAATTGATGGAAAAAGAAGATAGGTGAAACGATGAACAAAAAGCAATGGGGTTTTACGATAATTACAGTCTTAATTGGTGTCATGCTAGCCATTCAGTTTAAAACGGTCAAGAATACAGATGTAAGAGATACAAGAGATACATGGCAATTGCGGGAAGATCTGCAAAATGAGGAAGCATTACGGCTTGAGTTGCTAGAGGAAATCAGATCACAAGAAGAAAAAATAGCGCAATATGAAAATAATATAGCTGCTAATAAGGAAGAGATTCTGAGAACAACATTGGATGAGCTCAAAACAGAAGTAGGGTTGACAGAAAAATCAGGTCCAGGTTTGATTTTAACGATACAACCTATTGCTGAGGAATTGATTATCGGCTCACAAGTGGGCAAGGTCACACCCGATTTATTGAAGAGGTTATTAAATGAACTCAACCGTTATGGTGCGAAAGAAGTAGCAATCGGTGGTCATCGGGTAATCAACTCTACTGTGATAAGAGATATTAATAATATAACTAAAATAGATGGTTATTCTATTCAGGCCTTACCGTTAGAATTGAGGGTTATTGTAGAAAATGAGCAGGATGCGGAACAAATGTATAAAAGAATGCAAGTTTCTAAATCTATAGAAGACTTTTTTATAGAAAATTTAACACTCGATATACAACTAGCGGAAAATGAGATTACTGTACCAGCCTACAATGAACCAATTCAAATGACTGATATGAAGGAGGCGGGCAAGAAGAGCGAAGGAGGACATTCATAATGTGGCTACCCATCTTAGGTTTATTTATCGGGTTGTTTATCGGGTTTATGACAGATTTTCAAATTCCTGATGAATACGCCAATTACTTATCAATCGCTATTCTTGCTGCACTTGATACACTTTTTGGTGGTATTAGAGCCCATTTACAAGATGTGTATAGTGAAAAGATCTTTGTATCCGGATTTTTCTTTAATATTATGCTTGCAGCAGGTCTTGCTTTTCTAGGGGTTCATCTTGGTGTAGACTTATATTTAGCAGCTGTATTTGCCTTCGGTGTGAGGTTATTTCAAAACATCGCTGTTATTCGAAGGATTTTATTAGCCAGGTGGACAAGTAAGAATGAAAATTTAGAAAAAAATTGATTTTAAAAAAGGGAATAGTTTAGTTTTGACGAATAATTTTATTAATATCAAATTTGGTTTATCAGTTTAATATATAAAGGTTTTATAATGAAAACTGCAAGAGTAAGTAACTAAAAAAGTAGACTCGCAAAAAGGGAGGTGCCACAGAATGAACAGCAATGAAATATATGTCAGCCTTGACATCGGTACATCCAGTGTAAAAGTAATCATTGGTGAGATGGTCAATGATTCTTTAAACATTATTGGTGTTGGCAATGTAGCTTCCGAAGGATTAAGAAAGGGCTCCATTGTTGATATAGATGAAACCGTTCATTCTATTAGAAGAGCAATTGAACAAGCTGAAAGAATGATTGGCATGGAGATTAGAAGAGTGATAGTAGGTATCACTGGTAACCATGTTATGCTTCAGCCTTCTCACGGTGTAGTCGCCGTGTCAAGTGAAAATAAGGAAATCTCAGATGATGATGTAGCGCGTGTGATGGATGCTGCCCAAGTGGTATCAGTGCCACCTGAGAGAGAAATTATTGATGTTATTCCAAGGCAATTTATTGTAGATGGATTAGATGAAATCAATGATCCAAGAGGTATGATTGGTGTAAGGTTAGAAATGGAAGGTACCATCATAACCGGATCTAAAACTTTATTACATAATACGCTTAGATGCGTTGAACGCGCAGGCCTAGAAATTATGGATATTACCCTTCAGCCGTTAGCAGCAGGTGCTTTCGCCTTATCGAAAGATGAGAAAAACTTAGGTGTGGCACTTGTTGATATAGGTGGTGGTTCAACAACGATTGCTATTTTTGAAAATGGGGTACTAAAGGATACAAGTGTATTGCCTGTTGGAGGAGAACATATCACTAAAGACTTATCGATTGGTTTACGAACTTCAACTGAAGATGCTGAAAAAATTAAGATAAAACATGGGTATGCTTTTTATGATCATGCTTCAGAGGAAGAGGTATTTAGTGTACCAATTATCGGCAGTGATCAACATCAGCAATTTAATCAGCTAGAAATAGCAGATATTATTGAAGCAAGAATGGAAGAAACCTTTGATCTTATTCAACATGAGATAAGAAGGCTAGGGGCATCAGACCTTCCAGGTGGTTATGTCTTATGTGGAGGGGTTGCAAATACGCAAGGGGTATTAGAACTTGCTCAAGTGGTCTTCCAGAATAGAGTGAGAATAGCCGTACCTGATTATATTGGGGTTAGAGAACCACAATATTGTACAGCAGTTGGCTTAATACAGTTTGCATATAAAAATGCAAAGATACAAGGAAAGAACATGGAGGCAATTGTCGATCAGCCTGAAGCAAATGAAAAGAGAACACAAAAGCAAACACAGCCGAAGAAAAGCACAGAAAAAGAGCCGGAACAAAAAGTGACATCAAGAGTTAAAAAGTTCCTTGGATACTTTTTCGAGTAGCAAAAACAAAACATTGTATTGTAATAGATTAATAGCAAGGCAGATTGTAAATTTACAGTAGATGTGAGTTAGCTATTAAACAGTTAATCATCAAGATAAATGAGCGAATCGAAAAAAAGGTGTTCTTAGGAATATCGACGAATTAGGAGGATTTGTCATGTTGGAATTTGATACGAATTTAGATTCATTAGCAACGATAAAAGTAATTGGAGTTGGTGGCGGAGGAAATAACGCCGTTAACCGCATGATTGAGCATGGTGTACAAGGTGTTGAATTTATTGCAGTGAATACAGATGCTCAAGCGCTAAACCTATCCAAAGCCGAAGTGAAGATGCAAATTGGTGGTAAATTGACAAGAGGACTCGGTGCAGGTGCCAATCCAGAAGTAGGAAAAAAGGCAGCTGAAGAAAGTAAAGAGCAAGTAGAAGAAGCATTAAAAGGTGCAGATATGGTATTTGTTACTGCTGGAATGGGCGGAGGAACAGGTACAGGTGCTGCTCCTGTTATAGCTCAAATCGCACGTGATTTAGGTGCTTTAACAGTGGGTGTTGTGACAAGACCTTTTACATTTGAAGGTCGTAAACGTTCTACTCAAGCAGCTGGTGGAATAGCTTCTATGAAAGATGCTGTGGATACATTGATTGTTATCCCTAATGATCGTTTATTAGAAATTGTAGATAAAAGTACACCGATGCTTGAAGCATTCCGTGAAGCAGATAATGTTCTTCGCCAAGGTGTTCAAGGTATTTCAGATTTGATTGCCACACCTGGTTTGATTAACTTGGACTTCGCTGATGTAAAAACAATTATGTCCAATAAAGGTTCTGCACTTATGGGAATCGGATTAGCTGCAGGAGAAAATCGAGCAGCAGAAGCTGCCAAGAAGGCCATCTCTTCTCCATTATTAGAAAAGTCTATTGATGGTGCGCAAGGGGTTCTAATGAATATTACAGGCGGATCAAACTTAAGCTTGTATGAAGTACAAGAAGCAGCAGATATTGTTGCATCAGCATCAGATCAAGATGTTAATATGATCTTTGGTTCTGTTATCAATGAGGATTTGAAGGATGAGATTGTTGTAACAGTTATCGCGACTGGCTTCAATGAAGAAGTTATTCAAACAAAGCCTTCAAAGCCTGCATTCGGCCAGAATAAAGGAAATGTTGGTGTCGGATCACAGGTGCAAAAGCGTGAAACGTATCGTGAACGTGAGCGGGAAGAAGCTGCCACACATGAGCAGCCATCAAGGAATACAGCAAAGGAACACCCAGAAGATACATTAGATATCCCAACATTTTTAAGAAACCGTAACCGCAGAAGATAATTCAATTTGTGTAAGAAAGCCAATGTCCTTAAGTTTAAGGACATTGGCTTTTTTTTGTTTTAAAAGAAGAATGCCCCACAAATATATGTACGATTAGTAAAATACTATTCTATATTTATGTTAATCAAAGATAAGAACTCTCTAAAAAGTTAGTAACATTAAAAACTTCCCCATTTTCGTCATTTTCCCCACGTGAGACAGACCGCAAAAAACTGACAAAAAAAGAAAAGAATAGTGAAAATTTCTGCTGTTTTACCAACAGAAAGTGACATCTTTATCTTGATGAATAGGCTATACTTTTTTTAGCACATCAATAAGACAGCCACCCATAAGAATATACATTGTTAGTTTTAGGGGGGAAGAAGGCAGATTGGCCATTTATTTAGATATTATTTGGGCATTAAATTTGTTGTTTGATAGTCTTCTCCTATATTTAACGTCTATTCTTCTGAAAATCGAAGTTAAATTATGGAGAATAGCCACAGGAGGTTTGGTAGGCTCAATAATAATCTTATTATCCATTACACCGATTCATGCATACTCCAGTCATCCAATAGGTAAGTGGTTATTTTCTATTTTCATGGTTTTTATTGTATTTGGTTTTAGAAGATTAACTTTTTTTATTAAAGCGTTAAGTACATTTTATGCAGTAACCTTTTTAATCGGTGGTAGTTTAATTGCTGTTCATTATTTTATTCAATTTGATTTAGATCTAACATCAACCGTGATGCTTGCATCCGTAAAGGGCTTTGGTGACCCTATTAGCTGGCTATTCGTATTATTAGGTTTCCCTATTGCCTGGCATTTTTCAAAGAAAAATTATGATTCTATTGAAATGACCAAGATCAATTATGAGTCGAATGTAAATGTGCAAATTCAACTAAAAGGCGAAACCTATGAGTTCCAAGGTCTAATAGATAGTGGTAATCAGCTTTACGATCCATTAACAAGAGTACCTGTGATGATTGTTTCGATTGACCAGCATAAAGAGTCTTTTCCAGAAGCGATTACAACAATGGCAAAAGATCCAGATGGTGCGATAGAAGGCAGGTGGGAAATCCCGAACGATTGGATGTCAGTTGTCCGAGTGATCCCTGCAAAAGTGGTCGGTAACGATAATCAAATGCGACTTGCCCTCAAACCAGAGAAGATTACTTTGGTTAAAGATAATGAAGTCATTGCAGTGGATAAAGGGTTAATTTCATTTACTATGCAAAAATTGTCCCCAGAGAATCGCTTTCAATGTATTGTACATCCAAAAATGTTAACAGGTGCAAAGAAGGTTAGTTAAAGTGCATGAGAAATAAACCATTATAGGGAGGAGAAAGAGTGCGTAAACTTAAATTTCGCTTATCATATTATTGGTATAAGCTTTTAATGAAATTAGGTTTAAAGACAGATGAAATATATTATATAGGTGGTAGCGAAGCTCTTCCCCCGCCACTTAGTAAAGAAGAAGAAGCAATATTGTTAAACAAGCTTCCTAAAGGAGATCAAGCAGCAAGGTCAATTTTAATTGAACGGAATTTGCGTTTAGTAGTGTATATTGCCCGCAAGTTTGAGAATACAGGCATTAATATTGAAGATCTCATTAGTATAGGAACAATTGGCTTAATAAAGGCAGTTAATACTTTTAATCCGGAGAAAAAAATCAAACTGGCTACATATGCCTCACGATGTATTGAAAATGAGATATTAATGTATTTACGTAGAAATAACAAAATTCGCTCGGAAGTTTCGTTTGATGAACCACTTAATATTGATTGGGATGGGAATGAATTATTATTATCAGATGTTCTTGGCACAGAGGAAGATATAATCACTAAGGATTTAGAAGCAAATGTCGATAAAAAGCTCTTAATCAAAGCACTTCATCAATTATCTGATAGAGAAAAACAGATCATGGAATTGCGTTTTGGACTTGGTGAGGATGAGGAAAAAACACAAAAAGATGTTGCTGATATGCTTGGGATTTCTCAATCCTATATTTCAAGATTAGAAAAAAGAATCATTAAACGTTTGAAAAAAGAATTCAATAAAATGGTGTAAAAAAATTTTTTTCGTCGTTGAAATATCTGTTAAATAAAGGATATTTCTTTTTTTTGCAATTTATGCGCATTTTTCTTGTGCATATTTTTCCTTCTCGCGGAGATACTGATTTTTGTACAGCAGCTCCTGTGAGGAGGGAATGGGATTGACTCGAAATAAAGTAGAAATTTGCGGAGTAGATACATCAAAGCTTCCAGTACTAAAGAACGAAGAAATGAGAGCACTCTTCAAGCAAATGCATAATGGAGATACATCAGCAAGGGAGAGCCTAGTAAATGGGAACCTCCGACTCGTTTTAAGTGTCATTCAACGGTTTAATAATAGGGGTGAATTTGTTGATGACTTATTTCAAGTTGGCTGTATCGGTCTTATGAAATCTATTGATAATTTTGATTTAAGCCAAAATGTAAAATTCTCCACTTATGCTGTTCCTATGATTATTGGAGAAATCCGTAGATATTTACGCGATAATAATCCAATAAGGGTATCTCGTTCCTTACGTGATATCGCCTATAAAGCCTTGCAGGTAAGAGAACGCCTAATGAGTAAAACTTCAAAAGAACCAACAGCTGAAGAGATTGCGAAAGAGTTGGATATTCCGCATGAAGAAATTGTTTTCGCCCTTGATGCAATACAAGATCCTGTATCACTTTTTGAGCCTATTTATAATGACGGCGGCGACCCAATCTTTGTAATGGATCAACTCAGTGATGAAAAGAATAAGGATATTCAATGGGTGGAAGAACTTGCACTAAAAGAAGGCATGAGACGCCTGAATGATCGAGAAAAAATGATATTACGCAAAAGGTTTTTTCAAGGAAAAACACAAATGGAAGTTGCTGAAGAAATTGGTATTTCTCAGGCTCAGGTCTCACGCTTAGAAAAAGCAGCTATTAAACAAATGAATAAAAATATTCAAAGCTAATATGCCAGGAGAGTTTGACACAAATGTGTTAAGCTCTTTTTTTATATAGATGTGAGTGCTAATCCAAAAAAGATCCTTCTGTTAGAGCTTGCATAGCATAAGAGGAAATGTAAGAAATCTCATAGAAAATACACACAAATAGGTAAAACTGGATACAAATATTTGTTTTATATAAACGGACAAAAGCAGAAGAACTATTACGCAAAAAAGTAGGATACACCTACAATAAATGCTTGCTTGACAAATATTATAAGTAAACATCTTGAGATCCACTTAGTCTCAAATCACACCAAATATGAACTCGGTATTTTTAATCTTTCTCAACATATATTGTATTAAAAGGAGGCGTTTAAAATGATGAGGATCTCAAGCTTTCAAATGAAAGATGTTATTAATGTTGCAGATGGTAAGAAGTTAGGATTTATTAGTGATATTGATATCGATGTAGCAACTGGGAAAATAGACTGTATTTTCATTAGTCAACAAAACAAAATGCTTCCTTTTTTTAATAAGCTGGAGGATATTGTGATTGAATGGGGCGATATTTTAAAGATTGGGGAGGACGTGATCCTTGTCCGTTTTCCTCATCAATATCAATTAAATGAACCAAAAGAAGAATATAGCAATCGATAGTTATAGCTGTAAACCTTAATCGCAATATGGTAAACTAAAGAAAAAAATGGGGAAAGTGTATGGAGCCATTTCAATTAACGAATGAAAAATATTTGATTATAAAACATTGGTTTGAAAAATATGGACTTACCTGTGGGTTTACAACTAAAAATGATGGGTATAGTGACAAAGCTTACACATCGCAAAACTTTGGCTTTCATGTAGGTGACCAACAAGTGCATGTTATTCAAAATCGAATAGCATTAGCACAAGAATTACAATTTCCGTTAGAGAATTGGGTGGGAGCAGAACAAACTCATGGTGTTCATATTGAATATGTTCAAACTAAAGATAGAGGTAAGGGCGCAAAAGAGTATGATACATCATTTGCTGCTACAGACGCCTTGTTTACAGATGAAAAAGATTTATTATTAACCATGTGTTACGCAGACTGTATTCCCCTATATTTCTTTCATCCAAAGAGTCAGCATATGGCTGTTGCTCATGCAGGATGGAAAGGGACGGTCTTTGAAATCGCTAAAAATGCGATTGATGCCTTCCGTGAAAAAGGAATTCATCCACAAGAGGTCGAAGTTGTTATAGGCCCGGGTATATGTCGTTCTTGTTATATTGTAGATAATTATGTAATTAACAAAGTGAACGATTGCCTAGGAGAAATAGCTCCTAGTGTATATAATGAAATAGCTAAAGGTCAATATCAATTAGATTTAAAACGATGTAATCAGCTCATATTGCAGAAATATGGTGTTTTACGAGATAATATTCATACTACTGAATATTGTACAAGCTGTCATGAATCCTTGTTTTTTTCACACCGAAGAGATGACGGAAAAACGGGTAGATTGATGAGCTTTATTGGTTTGCGTGAGGAGGAATAGCATCTTGAATGTACAAACAAACCTAGAGAATATACAGGAAAATATACAAGCTGTTTGTGAGAAAGTTAATCGTTCTAGTGATGAAGTGAAAATTATCGCTGTGACAAAATATGTATCAACAGAAAGAGCGCAGGAGGCAATTGCAGCGGGGGTTAATAACCTTGGGGAAAATCGCGATGAAGGCCTATTAGAAAAACAAGCTGTCATTAAAAATGGGGCTGTTTGGCATTATATCGGAAGCTTACAATCTAGAAA
Organism: Cytobacillus sp. FSL K6-0129; assembly: GCF_038007625.1. NCBI lineage: Bacteria > Bacillati > Bacillota > Bacilli > Caryophanales > Bacillaceae > Cytobacillus > Cytobacillus sp. FSL K6-0129. The sequence goes on from NZ_JBBOXM010000001.1 coordinate 174,197, forward strand.
AGTAAAAAATATCATCAATAAAGTGGATTATATCCATTCATTAGATCGCATATCTCTTGCAAAAGAGATTGAAAAGCGAGCGAATAAACCAATTAAATGCTTTGTACAAGTTAATGTGTCTGGAGAAGATTCGAAGCAAGGGTTATCCAAAGAAGAAATCATTCCTTTTGTTAAATCACTGTCAGATTTTAAACAAATAGAAGTAGTTGGTCTTATGACAATGGCACCATTTACAAGTGATGAGACAGTATTAAGAAATTGTTTTCGAAATTTGAAGTTGATTCAGAAAGAAGTATTATCCCTTCAATTATCTCATGCACCGTGTAAAGAATTATCAATGGGGATGTCCAATGATTATCAAATTGCTATTGAAGAAGGGGCAACAATGGTCCGTATAGGAACGGCTTTAGTTGGAAAAGAAAAGTAAGGAGGCTAGGTGCAGATGAGTATAAAATCAAAGTTTAAATCATATTTCTTTTTAGATGACGAAGAAGACAACTATGAGACAAGAGAAGATGATTACGCTAATAGTAGGGATCGTAAAGAAGAGCAAGAAACAACCTCTGTGCGGACTTCTCAAAGGCAGCACGCTGCAACAAAACAAAATGTCGTAAGTTTACAATCCGTTCAAGGACAAGGCGGTCAGCAAAAATCATCAAAAGTTGTCCTTGTGGAGCCACGGGTCTATGCTGAAGCTCAAGAAATTGCTGATCAATTGAAGAATAGAAAAGCAGTTGTGGTTAATCTCCAAAGAATTGATAAAAGCCAGGCAAAGCGCATTGTTGATTTTTTAAGTGGAACTGTGTATGCCATTGGTGGAGATATACAAAAAATTGGAATGGACATCTTTTTATGTACACCTGAAAACGTTGAAGTATCTGGGAATATTTCACAAATGATTCAGGAACATGAAGAAGAAAACTCGAGGTGGTAAATTAAATATGGCAACTTTATTTTCGATTATTATAACAGCCGTGGAGATTTATTCATGGGCATTGATTATATACATACTCATGTCATGGTTTCCGAATGCAAGAGAATCTAGTATTGGGCAAATGTTAACAAAAATTTGTGAACCATTTCTTGAACCATTTAGACGTGTCATTCCGCCAATTGGTGGGATGTTAGATATTTCGCCGATTGTAGCAATATTAGTATTAAATTTAGCTACATCCGGAATAAGACAAATATTTTTTTGGATGATGTAAAAAATACGAGCTAATGCTTAGCTCGTATTTTGTTTTTATCAATAACAAATCATCGGATTCTAAGACAGTTGTAAAACAAATAAAAAAATAAATGTTATACTATTATACAATTGTAAACATAGGGGTAAGCGAGAAATTAGGCATTTCTTGCCTAACCAGTTTTAAAGGAGTAAGCTAATGTCAAATATATATCAACATTTTCGTATGGAAGAGAGAGAGTTTATTGATCAAGTGTTAAGTTGGCGACAAACGGTTGAACAAACGTATGCGCCTAAGCTTACAGATTTTCTCGATCCAAGGGAACAAGATATTTTACACACCATCATTGGTTCTCAAAGTGATGTGCGCGTCCAATTTGACGGTGGACATAGAAACGCTGAAAGAAAACGCGCGCTTATTTTTCCTGATTATTTTATACCGGAAATGGACGATTTTCGCTTAGAGTTATACCAAGTAAATTATCCGCATAAATTCGTATTAATCGAGCATCCCCAAGTACTTGGAAGCCTGATGTCACTCGGATTGAAAAGAAGTAAATTTGGAGATATTTTGTTTGAAGGTCATACGATACAAGTAATTGTCTCTAAGGAAGTATCCTCTTATATTTCTATGCAATTAGAATCTGTTGGGAAAGCTTCTGTTCAACTTGAAGAAAAGCCATTTTCATCTGTTATCGATGCAAAAGAGCAGTGGCAAGAAAAAGTTTTTACAATGTCATCCTTAAGACTTGATACGCTTATTGCATCGATTTATAATTTTTCTAGACAAAAGGCGCAACAACTCATTTCTGCAAAAAAAGTAAAAGTAAATTGGGCAATGAAAGAAAATGTAGCATTCGATTGCCGTGAGAGTGATACAATTTCAGTAAGAGGCTATGGGCGCTGTAAGGTTATTGCGATAGAGGGAAAAACGAAGAAAGAAAAATGGAAAGTAGTTGTCGGTATACAAAAATAATCTTTTTTAGCTATAATGATTATAGTGTTTTACCGATATAAAATTGAAAGTGTATCGAATTTTATGCAGGAATCTGCAAGAAACTGTCGAATTACATGTTAACAAATGTACATAATTTGACCAACTGATCTAGGAGGTGGCCTTATGCCATTAACACCATTAGATATTCATAACAAAGAGTTCAGCAAAGGTTTTCGTGGATATGATGAAGATGAAGTAAATGAGTTTTTAGATCAAGTGATTAAAGACTATGAAATCATTATTCGTGAGAAGAAGGAATTAGAAGAGCGTTTAAACGACTTAAATGAAAGAGTCGGACATTTTAATACGATTGAAGAGACGTTAAATAAGTCGATTGTTGTTGCGCAAGAAGCTGGCGAAGAAGTGAAGCGAAACGCACAGAAAGAGGCAAAGTTAATTATTCGGGAAGCGGAGAAAAACGCCGATAGGATTGTGAATGAATCATTATCTAAAGCAAGGAAGATTGCGCTAGATATAGAAGATTTGAAAAAGCAATCGAAAGTATTTAGAAATCGTTTTAAAATGTTAATTGAAGCCCAATTAGATATGCTTCAGAATGATGACTGGGACCACTTAATGGAATATGAGCTAGATACAACAGAATTAAAGTCTACAAAAGAAGAAGAGTCTAGAGTATAAGATACTTTTATCTTTTAAGATGAACGACGACTTGACGAAGTTGTATCCTATCGCATATAATCTAGAAAAAACATGATAAAACGATGACAGGGATAGTAGCATTCTATCTTACTTAAAAGAGTGGATTTCCACTTCAGCGATTCAGGGAAGGTGAAAGCCTGATATTAAGGAGAAGAATTTGAACATCACCCTTGAGTTCCTTACTTGAGCTAAAAAGTTAGAGTAAGGCGTAGACGTTCACGTTACGAATTGATTTTTGAGCGGATAGGAAATTTCTCTATCTACAAGGGTGGTACCGCGGGAATATATAACCTCTCGTCCCTTTTTTGGGATGAGGGGTTTTTTGTGTTTTTTCCGAGTACCTTATGTATGAACGCTACTTTGGTCATAATGTTATGTAGTATGTTGAGGAGGAAATGAGCTATGGATTACAAAGATACTTTATTAATGCCTAAAACAGATTTCCCAATGAGAGGAAATCTGCCAAAAAGAGAACCTGAAATGCAAACAGAATGGAATGAACAAGATATTTATGCAAAAGTGCTTGAGCGCACGAAAAATCAACCGTTGTTTGTCCTGCATGACGGTCCTCCTTATGCGAATGGCGATCTTCATATCGGACATGCGTTAAATAAAATTTTAAAAGACTTCATTAACCGCTATAAGTCAATGAGTGGTTACCATGCACCATATGTACCTGGTTGGGATACGCATGGATTACCCATTGAACAAGCGTTAACGAATAAAGGTGTAAAACGTAAAGAAATGACGGTAGCAGAATTCCGTAAGCTTTGTGAAGAATATGCGTACGGTCAAATCGAAAATCAACGTGAACAATTCATGCGATTAGGTGTTCGTGGAGATTGGGAAAATCCCTATATTACATTAAAACCTGCCTATGAGGCCCAACAAATCAAAGTTTTTGGTGAGATGGCGAAGAAAGGTTATATCTATAAAGGGAAGAAACCTGTATACTGGTCACCATCATCTGAGTCTGCATTAGCTGAAGCTGAGATTGAATATAAAGATAAGCAATCCGCTTCCATTTATGTAGGATTTAAAGTGAAAGATGGCAAAGATGTTTTAACTGATGACGTACGTATTGTTATTTGGACAACTACTCCTTGGACAATGCCAGCTAACTTAGGTATTTCTGTCCACCCGAAACTAAAATATGTTGTCGTTGAAGTGGATAACGAAAAATATTTAGTAGCTGAAGACCTGCTAGCGGCTGTATCAGAAGAGATTGGCTGGGAAAATCCTAAGGTCGTTCAAACCATTCAAGGTAGTGACTTAGAATATGTGACTGCTGAACATCCATTATATGGCCGTGATTCACTTGTTATGCTAGGTGACCATGTAACTACAGACGCTGGTACTGGTTGTGTTCATACGGCTCCAGGACATGGTGAAGACGACTTTTACATCGGATCTAAATATGGTTTAGATGTATTATGTCCAGTAGATGATAAAGGGGTAATGACAGAAGAAGCGCCTGGCTTTGAAGGTCTTTTCTATGATAAGGCGAATAAACCAATCACTGAAAAATTAGAAGAAGTTGGCGCGTTATTGAAGCTTTCTTTTATCAAGCATTCTTATCCGCATGATTGGCGCACAAAAAAACCAGTTATTTTCCGTGCAACGGCTCAATGGTTTGCGTCAATTAAAGATTTTAGACAGGAATTATTGCAAGCAATTAATGATACAACATTTACACCAGCATGGGGCGAAACAAGGCTTTATAATATGGTTCGTGATCGTGGCGATTGGTGTATTTCTAGACAGCGCGCATGGGGTGTGCCAATTCCTGTCTTCTATGCAGAAAATGGAGAAGAGATTATTACAGACGAAACCATTAATCATGTATCCAACCTATTTAGAGAGCACGGTTCTAATGTGTGGTTTGAAAAAGAGGCAAAGGAATTATTGCCTGAAGGATTTACTCATCCAGGTAGCCCAAATGGAGTATTTACAAAAGAAACTGATATTATGGATGTGTGGTTTGATTCCGGTTCTTCGCATCAAGCTGTATTGCTAGAACGTGAAGATTTACAAAGACCAGCAGACCTTTATCTAGAAGGATCTGATCAATATAGAGGTTGGTTTAACTCATCATTATCAACAGGTGTCGCTGTAACTGGTAAAGCACCATATAAAGGCATCTTAAGTCACGGCTTTGTTTTAGATGGTGAAGGTAGAAAAATGAGTAAATCAATTGGTAATGTCATTGTACCTTCAAAAGTGATGAACCAATTAGGTGCAGATATTTTAAGACTTTGGGTTGCATCAGTTGATTACCAAGCAGATGTAAGAGTATCTGATCCAATCTTAAAACAAGTAGCAGAAGTTTACCGTAAAATTAGAAACACTTTCCGCTTCTTATTAGGAAACTTAGCTGATTTTGATCCAGCAGTACATCGAGTTTCTTATGATGATTTACGTGAAGTCGATCAGTTTATGTTAGTGAAGTTAAATAAACTAATCGAAACATCGCTTCAATCATATGAGAACTATGAATTTGCAGGTATTTACCATGCTGTGAATAATTTCTGCACATTAGACTTAAGTTCGTTCTATTTAGACTTTGCGAAAGATGTATTGTACATTGAAGCGCAAGATCAACATGATCGTCGTGCGATTCAAACAGTGCTTTATGATAGCTTAGTTGCCCTTACTAAGCTTGTATCACCGATTCTTTCTCATACAGCTGATGAAGTTTGGCGTCACATTCCAAATGTGGAAGAGATGAGTGTTCAATTGACTGATATGCCGTCAGTAGAAACTTTTGCCAATGCGGAAGAATTAACGGCAAAATGGACAGCATTCATGAAATTAAGAAATCATGTCCTAAAAGCTCTAGAAGAAGCACGAAATGAAAAAGTAATCGGTAAATCATTGACAGCAAAAGTAACGTTGTATGTCGATAACGAAACCAATTCATTACTTGATTCTATTTCAGAAAGCCTACCACAACTCTTTATCGTTTCTGCATTTGAAGTGGCAGGCAGCTTAGAACAAGCACCAAATGAAGCACATAAATTTGACAATGTAGCAATCCTAGTTTCCAAAGCTGAAGGCGAAACATGTGAACGTTGTTGGACTGTCACACCAGAAGTAGGGGAAGTAGATGAATTTTCAACACTTTGCCCACGTTGTGCTACTGTCGTAAAAGAAAACTATAGCCATTTGAGCTAAGTGGCAGTAGGTTAAAAAGTACTACCATATTTTTGGCCCGGACTAACCGTTCGGGTCTTTTTCTAATTATATAAAAAGGATTAATGAAGATAGAAAATGAAGTAAAGCTAAAAATGATTTTTACCATAAAGCAAGTATGTTAGTGCATGGTTTTTATAATGTCTCGGCTTTTCACACTTTCCATTTTAATCCTTCATGATAATGAGTAAAAACTAATAAAATTTTCCTCAACCTGCAAAACTTGTTCAGCTTGTAAAATCTTTAGAGGCGTTCAAAATTAGCCAGTTGCTCATAATAACTTTATGAACAATCTTGTAGGATGAAGGGGGATTTTTTTGAACAATCAACCACATGTTATTCCACTAATTGAAGAGCTTCGTAATACGAGACAAGAGTTACTTGAGAGGTTAATGCAAAGTAATCTTCACCCCTTTATAAATGAAATGATATTAGATGAATTATATGATGTTGAAAAGGCAATTGAGAAGTATGAAAATGGCCAATTCGGCACATGTGAAATTTCTGGTGAGTTTTTGCCAGAGGATTTATTAACATTAATCCCTACGCTGAAAACAATGGACGATTGTCAGTCTCTTAAAAGGTTCTATCGTAAAGCCCTATATGATTAAAACGATCGCTTAAAGAGCAAAGCTACCGTTTTTTATGGGTTTATGCTAAAATGCAAAGGTATACAAATGAATATTGGAGGTTGCCTTTGTGTTTTTCTACATAATCGCTTTATTGATTATTGCTTTTGATCAATGGACTAAATGGTTAATTGTCAAGAATTTTACGCTTGGTGAAAGTATTACTGTCATTGAAGATTTTCTGTATATTACTTCCCATCGGAACACAGGTGCAGCCTGGGGAATATTAGAAGGTCAAATGTGGTTCTTTTATTTGATTACTGTTATTGTCATCATCGGAATCATTTATTATATGCAAACACATGCGAAGGGAAAATGGCTTCTTCAGCTCTCATTAGCACTTATATTAGGTGGTGCAATTGGAAACTTTATTGATCGTCTTTGGCGAAAAGAAGTGGTTGATTTTATTCATACTTTCCCGTTCGGATATAACTTCCCGATATTTAATGTTGCGGACTCCTCTCTATGTGTAGGTGTCGTGTTGTTATTAATACAGATGATACGAGAGGAAAGAGAAGTGAAAAAGGAGAAAGCAAATGAGCAAAGTGGAACATAATGTCACCGATAATCAAGCGGGTGATCGAATTGATAAGGTGCTGGCTAATCTGAATGCAGAATGGTCAAGAACACAAGTGCAAGAATGGATAAAAGCAGGACATGTGCTTGTCAATGGTAATAAAGTGAAAACAAATTATAAAGTAGTAAATGAAGACCATCTTGATATTATTATTCCTGATCCAGAGCCATTAGATGTAGTTGCTGAGGATATGGATTTGGATATTTACTATGAAGATAGTGATGTTTTAGTTGTCAATAAACCGAGGGGAATGGTTGTACACCCTGCGGTTGGACATGGAACAGGTACATTGGTAAACGGATTATTGGCACATTGTAAAGACTTATCAGGTATAAATGGGGTTATGAGACCAGGTATTGTCCATCGCATTGATAAGGACACTTCCGGCCTTCTGATGGTTGCTAAAAATGATCTTGCCCATGAGAAGTTAGTAGAGCAACTAGTTAATAAGACGGTGACGAGAAAATACAAAGCGATTGTTCACGGCGTTGTCAATCATGATCATGGCACAATTGATGCGCCAATTGGCAGAGATACGAAAGATCGTCAAAGTATGACGGTTGTGGATGGTGGCAAACATGCTGTAACGCATTTTAATGTTATCGATCGTTTTAAAGATTTTACTTTGATAGAATGTCAGCTCGAAACGGGAAGAACGCATCAAATCCGTGTTCACATGAAATATATTGGCTTTCCATTAGCTGGCGATCCGAAATATGGACCGCGAAAAACGCTTGAATTCGGAGGACAAGTGCTTCATGCAGGTGTGTTAGGATTTAATCATCCAAGAACAGATGAGTACCTTGAATTTACGGCACCATTGCCAGCTGATTTTAAACAGCTAATTGCTATGTTGGAAAAATAATTGTTGACACATAAGTTGAAGTGTTATAAGATGAATTCAGTTAAATAAGTCCTTTAAGAACAGTCCCGTGAGGCTGGGAAGGAAACGGTATGAACATACGGTTGTTGTATGTTCAAATAAAGTACAATCGTTTACCCTCTCATCCTTAGGTGAGAGGGTTTTTTAGTATAAAATGAGGTGAAAAAGATGTCACAAAAAGCCATTGTACTGGACGAACAAGCGATAAGAAGAGCACTGACAAGAATAGCTCATGAAATGATTGAAAAGAATAAGGGCATAGAGGATTGTGTGCTTATTGGAATTAAGACAAGAGGAATTTATATTGCTAATCGCTTAGCAAAACGAATAGAAGAAATTGAAGGTGCCAAGGTTTCGGTTGGTGAAATTGACATTACGCTATATAGAGATGACTTATCAAAGAAGACAGCTAATCAAGAACCACTTGTTAAGGGTTCAAATATCCCGATTGATATTAACGATAAGAAAGTGATTGTCATTGATGACGTCCTTTATACTGGAAGAACGGTAAGAGCAGCATTAGATGCTTTAATTGATATAGGTAGACCTTCAGCTATTCAATTGGGTGTGCTTGTCGATCGTGGTCATAGAGAATTACCGATTAGAGCCGATTATGTGGGGAAAAATATTCCAACTTCAAGTTCAGAAAAAATAGTTGTCGAACTAAATGAAATTGATCAAACAGATCAAGTTAGTATTTTTGAAAAATAAATGAGCCCTTTTTAAATGCAGTCCAGAGAGGCTGACAAAGGGGGAAGTAATAGACTGCTCCTGTCTATGCTTACCAACCCTCTTTGTCCGCAGGCAAAGAGGGTTTTATATTAAAGGGGAGAAATACCACCATGAATAAACCAGTATTAGACATACATGATAAACCAACGCCAGTACATTGGCTCACTCTCAGTTTACAGCATTTATTCGCCATGTTTGGTGCAACCATCTTAGTACCATACTTAGTAGGATTAAGTCCGGCCATTGCACTAATCTCAAGTGGTATCGGCACACTTGCTTTCCTAATGATTACAAAATGGAAAGTACCTGCTTATCTAGGTTCGTCGTTCGCATTTATTATCCCTATACAGACGGCACAGCTCGAAGGTGGACCTGGTGCTGCTATGATAGGGAGCTTTATGGCAGGTCTCGTTTATGGGATTGTCGCTCTCATTATTAAGCAAGCAGGTTATCGTTGGATTTTAAAATTATTACCACCAATTGTTACAGGACCTGTTATTATCGTTATTGGACTTGCGTTATCAGGAACAGCGATAGACATGGCCATGAACAACCCCGTAACAGGAGAATATAGCATGCTTCACTTCTCGGCAGCTTTAATTACACTTGCTGCTACAGTAGTTATCTCAGTATATGGAAAAGGTATGTTTGGAATGATTCCGATTCTTGCTGGTATAATTATCGGTTATGTATATTCACTCATGATTGGTATTGTTGACTTCTCGGTTGTTGCAAAAGCTGCATGGTTTGAAATGCCTGAATTTATCTTTCCTGTAATGGATTATGATGTCAGAATTACTTTTGATCTTGCTCTATTGATGATTCCAGTAGCTGTTGTCACTCTTTCTGAACATATCGGTCATCAACTTGTACTCGGAAAAGTCGTTGGCAAAGACTATATTAAAGACCCAGGCTTACATCGCTCAATCTTAGGTGATGGGATGGGAACCATGTTATCAGCTCTCATTGGTGGGCCACCGAAAACAACGTATGGAGAAAATATCGGTGTACTTGCGATCACCAAAATTTACAGTGTTTATGTAATTGCAGGCGCAGCAGTGATTGCCATCGTCTTCGGTTTTGTCGGAAAAGTAACAGCTTTAATAAGTTCAATACCGACACCTGTTATGGGCGGTGTTTCAATCCTTCTATTCGGTATCATAGCTTCTTCAGGGTTAAGGATGCTTGTAGATAATAAAGTGGACTTTGGTAATAACCGTAACTTAGCTATCGCCTCTGTTATCCTAGTATTAGGAATTGGCGGCGCGCATTTACAACTTTGGGTATTCAACTTAGAGGGAATGGCGATTGCTGCAATTGCTGGGGTTATACTCAACTTAGTCTTACCGGGTAAACCGGATGTAGATGAAAATATGTTTGAAAACTAATTACGCCTTTTAAAAGGAATCCAGAGAGGTTCATAAGGGTGTTGAAGAGCTCAGTTCAAAGTGGGAAGAAAAATCCCACCTTTGTACACTCATGTTTATTCGACACCTTGACTTGTTTTTGTCAAGGTGTTTTTTAATAGCAAAGCAAAGAAGTCAAGGTTGATCAAGCTTTACGTTTCAATAAAAAAAGGAGGCTGTCTTTTATGGAACATTGTCTCACTACAACTGATCTAACAATAGACGAAATTCAAGGGATTTTAGCCGATGCAGAGCATTTTATTAACGGTAAAATGTGGAAACCTAAAAACAAAGTTTTTATCGCTAATCTCTTTTTTGAAAATAGTACAAGAACAAAGTGTAGCTTTGAAGTAGCTGAAAGAAGATTGGGCTTAGATATTATTCCATTTGAAGTGAGTACTTCTAGTGTGTCAAAGGGTGAAACGCTCTATGACACAGTAAAGACGCTTGAAGCAATTGGTGTTCAACTAGCTGTCATCAGGCATAATGAGAATTGTTATTTTGATCAACTGATTGGGAAAACCAATAGTGCGATTATTAATGCAGGCGATGGATGTGGCCATCATCCAACACAGTCTTTGCTTGACTTACTAACGATCAAACAAGAATTCGGTAGCTTTAAAGGGTTAAAGGTAGCCATCGTTGGTGACTTACGTCATAGCCGTGTTGCAAGGTCAAATGCAGAGAGCTTAAATCGGTTAGGTGCGAACGTAATTTTCTCAGGACCAGAAATATGGTTCGATCAAGACATGGCCCAACATGGACAATATGTGACTATCGATAAAGCGGTCAAAGAAGCCGATGTCATCATGCTGCTAAGGGTACAGCATGAACGTCATGAAGGTGGTATATGGGACGCTGAAAAGTACCATAAGGCATTTGGGTTAACACTTGAACGGGAAAAAATGATGAAAAAGGGCAGCATTATTATGCACCCTGCACCAGTTAACCGTGGCGTAGAGATTGCAGACAGTTTAGTTGAGTGTGAACGGTCAAGAATTTTCAAACAAATGCAAAATGGTGTATTTATTAGAATGGCGGTATTAAAAAGAATAATTGAACAATTTGAAAGGGGAGAGCGTAATGGGAATCATCATCAAAAATGGTCAATTGCTTACTAATGAAGGGGAATTACTTCAACAGGATGTGTTAATTAATGATGGGAAGATTGAAGAAATCGGTCAATCCATCGCAGTAAATGAGCATGAGGTCATTGATGCAACAGGTCAACTTGTAACAGCAGGATTTGTCGACCTTCATGTCCATTTACGCGAGCCGGGTGGTGAACATAAAGAAACAATTGCAACTGGTACACAGGCAGCGGCACGAGGCGGATTCACTACAATTGCTGCAATGCCAAATACAAGACCTGTACCAGATAGTAAGGAACAAATGGAAGCATTACATAAAAGAATCACTGAAACAGGCGTAGTGGAAGTATTACCATATGCATCCATCACTATAAGAGAAGCTGGAGTCGAACTAACAGATTTTGCAGCACTTAAAGAAGCAGGGGCCTTCGCTTTTACTGATGACGGGGTTGGCGTACAGTCAGCTGATATGATGTACTCAGCGATGAAGAAGGCAGCTGAAGTAGATATGGCAATTGTCGCTCATTGCGAAGAGAATACACTAATTCATAAAGGTGCTGTTCATGAAGGGAAGTTTTCAAAAGCACAAGGTATAAATGGTATCCCTTCAGTATGTGAATCTGTGCATATTGCAAGAGACGTGTTATTAGCAGAGGCAGCCAATTGCCATTATCATGTTTGTCATATTAGCACAAAAGAATCGGTTCGTGTGGTAAGAGATGCCAAAAGGGCAGGAATTAAAGTAACGGCAGAAGTGACGCCACACCACTTATTATTATCAGAAGAAGATATCCCTGGTCTTGATACAAACTATAAGATGAACCCTCCACTTAGAGGCAAAGACGATCAAGAAGCGCTGTTAGAGGGTCTACTAGATGGGACAATCGATTTTATTGCTACTGACCATGCCCCGCATGCAGCAGAAGAGAAGGCTGAAGGGATGACCTTATCACCGTTCGGTATTGTAGGATTGGAGACAGCTTTTCCACTTCTTTATACTAACTTTGTTAAGAAAGGTATTTTCACACTAAAGCAACTCATCGATTTCTTAACAAGAAAACCAGCTGAATCTTTCTCTTTAAATAGAGGGCTATTACAAAAAGGAAGCAGGGCGGATATTGTATTGCTTGATTTGGAAAAAGAAGAAGCAATTGATCCTGATACCTTCTTATCAAAAGGTAAAAATACACCGTTTGCTGGTTGGAAGTGTAAAGGTTGGCCAACAACGACAATTGTCGCTGGAAAGGTAGTCTTTAAAAAGGGGAGTGTAACAGCATGAAAAGACAATTAATTTTAGAAGATGGCACAGTATTTATTGGTGAAGGCTTTGGTAGTGGTAAACAAACGATGGGTGAAGTCGTGTTTAATACAGGCATGACGGGATACCAAGAAGTGTTATCTGACCCTTCGTATTGTGGTCAAATCGTCACTTTAACTTACCCGTTAATAGGTAATTATGGTATTAACCGTGATGACTTTGAATCCATTCATCCAGCTATCAGTGGCTTCATTGTGAAAGAAGCAGCGGAATATCCTTCAAATTTTCGTCATCAACAATCGCTTGCTGAGTACTTTTCTATGAAAGACATACCAGGCATCGCTGGGATTGATACGAGAAAATTAACAAGAATCATCCGTAAAGCAGGAACTTTAAAAGGAACGATTTGTAGCATGGAAGAAAATGTTGCCGAGATATTAGAAAAAATGAAAGCAACTAAACTGCGAGTCGATCAAGTAAAGCAAGTATCAACAAAAACGCCTTACCCATCACCAGGGCGTGGCAGAAGAGTAGTATTAGTTGATTTTGGTATGAAACACGGGATTTTAAGAGAATTAAATAAAAGAGATTGTGACGTCATTGTTGTTCCATACAACACGACTGCACAAGAAATCTTAAATTTAAGTCCTGATGGCATCATGTTATCAAATGGCCCTGGGGATCCAAAAGATGTGCCACAAGCAATTGAGATGGTTAGAGAGATTCTTGGGAAAGTTCCACTGTTCGGCATTTGTCTTGGACATCAAATCTTTGCGCTCGCTTGCGGGGCCAATACGGAAAAGATGAAATTTGGTCATCGTGGATCGAACCATCCTGTAAAGGAACTGGCTACAGGTAAGGTTGCGATCACTTCACAAAACCACGGCTACTCCGTAGATGAAGCATCAATTACACAAACAGACCTTGAAATAACACATATTGCTTTAAATGATGGCACAGTTGAAGGGTTAAAGCATAAAGTGCACCCTGCTTTCACTGTACAGTATCATCCAGAAGCTTCACCAGGACCTGAAGATGCCAACGGACTTTTTGAACAGTTTTTAACACTAATTGAAATGAACAGACAGGAAGGTGTTTATCAATGACAAAGCGTACAGACATAAAAAGCATACTCGTAATTGGATCAGGACCGATTGTCATTGGGCAAGCAGCAGAATTTGACTACGCGGGTACACAAGCTTGTATCGCACTAAAAGAAGAAGGGTATCGAGTCATTCTCGTTAATTCGAATCCAGCAACGATCATGACAGATACAGAGATTGCTGATGCAGTCTATATCGAACCTTTAACACTTGAGTTTGTGAGTAAAATTATAAGGAAAGAACGTCCAGATGCGCTCGTGCCAACATTAGGTGGTCAGACAGGTTTAAACTTGGCCGTTGAATTGGCCAAATCAGGCGTGTTAGATGAATGTAATGTCGAGATATTGGGTACGAAACTTTCGGCTATTGAACAAGCAGAAGATCGCGACTTATTCCGTACATTAATGAATGAGCTCGGTGAACCGGTACCAGATAGTGAAATTATTCACACGCTAGAAGAGGCCAAACAATTTGTTGATATTGTTGGTTACCCAGTCATCGTCAGACCTGCTTTCACACTAGGTGGAACAGGTGGAGGCATTTGCCACGACGAAGAAGAACTAAATGAAATTGTTATAAGCGGTTTGAAAAACAGCCCGGTGACGCAATGTTTGTTAGAGAAAAGTATTGCTGGTTTTAAAGAAATAGAATACGAGGTTATGAGAGATTCAAATGACAATGCCATTGTTGTTTGTAACATGGAGAATATTGATCCTGTCGGCGTCCATACTGGTGACAGTATTGTCGTCGCGCCGAGCCAAACGTTAAGTGATCGTGAATATCAAATGTTAAGAAACGCTTCGCTCAAAATTATTAGAGCACTCGGTATTGAAGGGGGCTGTAACGTACAATTAGCCCTTGACCCTTACAGTTTCCATTACTACATTATTGAAGTAAACCCGAGGGTTAGCCGTTCTTCTGCTTTAGCCTCTAAAGCAACTGGCTACCCGATCGCGAAGTTGGCAGCGAAAATCGCTGTCGGATTAACTTTGGATGAAATGATGAACCCGGTAACAGGGAAAACTTATGCAAGCTTTGAACCAGCATTGGACTATATCGTTACCAAAATTCCACGCTGGCCCTTTGATAAATTTGAATCGGCTAACCGTTCATTAGGGACACAAATGAAAGCAACTGGGGAAGTCATGGCGATTGGTCGAAACTTTGAAGAGTCGATTTTAAAAGCTGTCCGATCACTAGAAGCAAATGTTCATCATCTCGCATTACAAAATGGAGATGAAATAGATGATGCCCTTTTACAAAAGCGGATTCGTAAAGCTGGCGACGAACGATTATTCTATATCGGAGAAGCATTAAGGCGCGGTGTCACCATTGAAACCATTCATGAATGGAGCCAAATTGATTTGTTTTTCTTATACAAATTCAATAAAATTGTTAAGCTGGAGGATCAATTAGCGGCGAATATTGGTGATCTAGAAATCTTGCAGGCAGCAAAAAAACTAGGGTTTGCTGATACGACAATTGCACAAATATGGTCGATGCAAGAAAGAGAAGTTTATGAAAAGAGAAAAAATGCGGGCATTACACCGGTTTATAAAATGGTCGATACTTGTGCAGCTGAATTTGAGTCAGAAACACCTTATTATTACGGAGCATATGAAGATGAGAACGAATCTGTTGTAACAGATAGAAAAAGCGTGCTCGTATTAGGATCTGGTCCGATTAGAATTGGTCAAGGGGTAGAATTCGATTATTCCACTGTCCATGCCGTTTGGGCAATTAAAGAGGCAGGATATGAAGCGATCATCATTAACAACAATCCAGAAACCGTGTCAACTGACTTCAGTATTTCGGATAAGCTCTACTTCGAACCTTTAACAATAGAAGATGTCATGCATATCATCGACCTAGAACGTCCTGAAGGGGTTGTCGTTCAGTTCGGTGGCCAAACGGCGATCAATTTAGCGGCAGGACTTGTTGAACGAGGAGTGAAAATCTTAGGAACCTCACTTGAAAATCTTGATCGTGCAGAAGACCGCGACAAGTTTGAACATGCATTGCAAAAATTAGACATTCCAATGCCAGAAGGAAAAACAGCATTATCGGTTGAAGAAGCAGTGGAGATCGCGACTGATATCGGCTATCCAGTTCTTGTCAGACCATCTTATGTACTAGGTGGTCGCGCGATGGAAATCGTCTACAAAGAAGAAGAGCTCCTGCTGTACATGAAGAATGCTGTAAAAGTAAATCCTGAACATCCGGTATTAATCGACCGTTACTTAACCGGTAAAGAAATCGAAGTGGATGCGATTAGTGATGGAGAAACGGTAGTGATTCCTGGGATTATGGAACATATCGAACGAGCTGGCGTACACTCAGGTGATTCGATTGCTGTCTATCCTCCGCAAAGTATTAGCCAAAGCATTCAGGCGAAGCTGGTTGATTATACCGAGAGATTGGCAAAAGGGCTTGGCATTATCGGATTGTTAAATATCCAATATGTCATCTCAAAAGGTGAAGTCTATGTGTTAGAAGTGAACCCTCGCTCAAGTAGAACGGTACCTTTCTTAAGTAAAATTACAAATGTACCAATGGCAAAAATTGCTACAAAGGTCATTTTAGGAGAAACATTACAAAGTCAAGGGTATGAAAATGGTTTAGTGTCGGAGAAAGCCGGCGTATACGTTAAAGTACCGGTATTCTCTTTCGCGAAACTAAGGAGAGTTGACATTACGCTTGGACCAGAAATGAAATCCACTGGTGAAGTGATGGGCAAAGATCAAACCCTTGAAAAAGCGTTATATAAAGGATTAGTTGCTTCAGGAATGAAAATCTATCCATATGGCACGGTTTTAATGACTGTAGCAGATAAAGATAAGGAAGAAGCTTTGAGTCTAGCGAAACGCTTTGCCTCTATCGGTTATAGATTGATGGCGACCAGTGGGACGGCAGAATATCTTCAAAGTGCGGGTATACCGGTTGATATTACGAATAAAATTGGCACAGATGAACCAAATTTACTTGATGTCATCCGAAACGGTCAAGCGCAAATTGTTATAAACACCTTAACAAAAGGGAAGCAGCCAGCAAGAGATGGTTTTAGAATTCGTAGAGAATCGGTTGAAAATGGGGTCCCATGTTTAACATCCTTAGATACAGCAGATGCCATTCTCCAAGTAATTGAATCGATGACTTTCTCTGCTGATGCAATGAATAATTTAGAAGAAAAAGCAGTACAGGAGGCGGTTTTCTTATGATCAAACAAGAATTATGTCAAGTGATTGATCAAACAGAAATCGCAACAAATATTTATGAGCTCACCGTAAAAGGTGAGCTTGTTCATGAAATGAAAGAGCCAGGACAATTTGTTCATTTGAAAGTGAATAACGGAATCTCACCGCTTTTAAGAAGACCAATCTCGATTGCAAATATCAATCAAGACGAAGAGACTTTCACGATGATCTATCGTGCAGAAGGAAAAGGTACACGCTTGTTAGCAACGTTACAACAAGGCGACCTTCTTGATGTATTAGGTCCGCTTGGTCACGGATTTCCTGTAGAGGAGACGGAGGCTTGTGATACGGCATTGCTTGTCGGTGGCGGTATTGGAGTCCCCCCGCTATATGAACTTTCGCAAAGACTAACTGCCAATGGTGTAAAAGTCATTCATGTCCTCGGGCATCAAACAAAGAATGCTGTTTTTTATGAAGAAGAGTTTAAACAATTAGGTCCGACTTTTATTGCGACTGCTGATGGTAGTTACGCTTATTCAGGATTTGTGACAGATATTATAAAGAATGAAAATATAACGTTCGATGTTTTGTATACTTGTGGGCCAACGCCCATGCTCCGCGCACTTGAAAAAGAATATAGACATAAAAAAGTATTTTTATCATTAGAAGAGAGAATGGGTTGTGGAATCGGTGCTTGTTTTGCCTGTGTATGTCATACAGCAGAAGATCCCACAGGCGTGTCTTATAAAAAGGTTTGTAGCGATGGGCCAGTCTTTAAGGCAGGGGAGGTTGTCATATGAGCGCTTTGAATATTAGTTTACCAGGGCTTGAGTTGAAAAACCCAATAATGCCGGCATCTGGTTGCTTCGGTTTCGGTAGAGAATACAGTGACTTGTATGATTTGAGTCAGCTCGGTGCGATCATGATTAAGGCAACAACGAAAGATGCGAGATTCGGTAATCCTACACCAAGGGTAGCGGAGACATCTGCCGGAATGCTGAATGCGATCGGGCTGCAAAATCCAGGATTGACGAAAGTCGTAGAGGAAGAATTACCGTGGCTTTCGCAATTTGATGTACCAATCATAGCTAATGTCGCCGGTTCAATGGAAGAAGATTATATCGAGGTGGCAAAAGAAATTTCGCAAGCGCCGAATGTTCATGCACTTGAATTAAATATTTCATGTCCCAATGTGAAAACAGGTGGTATTGCTTTTGGAACCGTACCGGAAATTGCGCAATCATTAACGAAGAAGGTAAAGGAAGTATCAGCTGTTCCTGTATACGTGAAACTCTCGCCGAATGTCACAAATATTGTTGAAATGGCAAAGGCTGTTGAACAAGGTGGTGCTGACGGATTAACAATGATCAATACGCTCGTTGGTATGAGAATTGATATAAAGACCGGTAAACCGGTAATCGCCAACAAAACCGGTGGTCTTTCTGGGCCGGCCATTAAACCAGTTGCCATTCGCATGATTCATGAGGTAAGCCAACAAGTAGCGATTCCAATCATCGGTATGGGGGGCGTGGAATCAGCTGAAGATGTGATTGAATATTTTTATGCCGGGGCGAGCGCCGTCGCAGTGGGAACGATGAACTTTGTTGATCCATTTATCTGTCCAAAAATCATAGCAGAGTTGCCAGAACTTATTCATTCTTTAGGATATGATCATATTTCTGAATGTACGGGAAGGAGCTGGAAAACAGTTGAAAAACTCACTCATCATCGCGCTTGATTTTGCTAACCGTCAACAAGTGGAAGATTTCCTCAAACCTTTCACAAATGAGCAATTATTCTTAAAGGTTGGAATGGAGTTATATTATCAAGAAGGTCCACAAATTGTGGAACGATTAAAAGCTGAAGGCCACCAAGTTTTCCTTGATTTGAAACTGCATGATATTCCGAATACAGTCAAAAGTGCCATGAAAGGACTTGCTCGTCTCGGTTGTGATCTCGTGAATGTCCATGCAGCTGGTGGTATAGAGATGATGCGGGCAGCTGTTGAAGGACTTGAGGAAGGGAAAGTGCAAGGAAAGGAACGGGCAAAGCTTATTGCTGTTACGCAATTAACGAGCACATCTAGGCAGCAAATGAATAGTGAACAGTTAATCCCTGTTTCTTTAAATGAATCTGTGTTGCATTATAGCCAAATAACAAAGCAAGCAGGCTTAGATGGTGTGGTTTGTTCGCCTTTTGAAGCCAAACAAATTGCCGAGAAGGTGGGCGCTGATTTTTTGACCGTGACACCAGGAATAAGAATGGAGACTGACGACAAGCAAGATCAAAAAAGAGTGGCAACACCTGATTTTGCCAGAGCTGAAGGTGTTTCAGCAATCGTCGTAGGGCGATCCATTACTAGAGCATCTAATTCCCTTGCTGCCTATTATCAAATCAAGAATCTTTGGGAGGGTATTTCCGTATGAAAAAACAAATAGCAGAAAGTTTATTAACTATTAAAGCAGTCGCACTAAATCCTAAAGATCCTTTTACGTGGTCATCTGGTCTTAAATCACCAATCTACTGTGATAATCGCTTAACATTAGCTTATCCTAAAGTAAGAAATGAAATTGCGCAAGGGCTACAAGCACTTATTGAGGAACATTATGCAGACGCTGAGGTGATTGCTGGGACAGCTACTGCAGGCATTCCACATGCTGCATGGGTAAGTGATCGGATGAATTTACCGATGTGCTATGTTCGGTCAAAGGCGAAAGCTCACGGTAAAGGCAAACAAATTGAAGGGAAAGCGGAGAACGGGCAAAAAGTTGTCGTCGTCGAGGATTTAATTTCGACAGGTGGCAGTGTGATCAACGCTGTCGAAGCACTAAGAGAGGCAGGTTGTGAAGTTCTAGGGGTGGTCGCTATTTTTACTTATCAATTAGCAAAAGGCGAAGAATTACTTCAGGCAGCAAATGTGTCCGTTCACACACTTTCCGATTTTGAATCATTAAAAGAAGTTGCAAAGAATCAAGGGACAATCGAGGCATCCGATTTTGCAGTATTAACTGAATGGAGAAAAGACCCGCAAGCATGGGGGAAAGCATTTGCATAAATAAGTGGCGGCGAAAAGTTAGCAATAGCAAACTTTTCGCTTAGCCTATCTAACAGTATACAGTTTTATCAGTAAAGAGGAATTAATGTAATAATCCCGATTGAAAAGCAATCGCCACAACTTGTGTGCGATTTTTTGCTTTTAGTTTAGTCATTAATTGACTGACATAATCTCTCACCGTATGCTCGCTTAAATAGAGCATGGAGGCTATGGTTTTATTATCATGACCATCAGCTAGTAGGATGAGAATAGAATGCTCCCTTTGGGTAAGATGAATGGAGGATTGGATCATATCATTTCCACTTTTTCGAGAAAAGAATAAACCCAATAATATACCTACTTCATTGATATAATCTAACTCTTCTTTACTATATTCAAACGCCTCTCCCTTTTGGTCAAAAGTTAACCAGCCATATAATTGTTCTTCACATAAAATAGGAAGAAAGATAATTGAAGATAAGCCGAATAATTCAATATGTTCTTGTCTAATTAATTGCTTAGGGTCTTTTAGGAAAATTGGTTTCTTTGTAGAGAAGACTGAGAAATTCTCTCCTAACTGACCTTTCATACTCTGCACTTTGATAACTTCTGTTCCGACTGCACCATAAAATTCATTGGACCACGGAATATAACCATAAAAGACACAACGTTTAAACCCAAACCAATCTTCACATTTTTTTAGGATATCGGGGAGTTCCGTCTTCGATGAACGAATTAATAATTGACTTAATTTAGTTAAGGGTGCTCTATGAGGTATTTGCTTCTCTTTTTTTGCTATTTGCTGATATGTTTTCAGTAAATCTGATTGTAAGTTAAATAAAAACATGATAAACCCATCGTTCTTATGAATTTTTTCTTTCTTTAATAAGGTTGTTACCGCTTTTTGTAGAATCAATGAAAACAAATATAATCGTTCAGTGGATAGAATGGATATTTGCGCATAAAGCCAATCTATTAACTGATTATGAATGTCTTCCTCCATTTCTCCCATGTGTATATGGTGAAACCATTCTGTAAAGGAACGGAGTAGCAGTGTAACCGCCTCAAAATGCTCTTCGTCAGAAATCCCCTCGACATTAAGGTATATCCGGATATTTTCTTCTAAGTTTTGCCTATATGTTTTCATAAAGAATATAAATTCCCGCAATGTAACTTCTTCAAAACGATCATGAGATTGAGCGATCATGAGATTGAGCCATGAAATTCCCCCTATATATGACTGTAAAATAGCTACTCATAAACAGTATCTTATAGGATAGCGCTAAAAAGTTAAAGTTTGTATCATTGTAGATGTGGGGTGAACAATGAATGAATTGTTGATAAGTAAGGATATTCATGTAAATATGACAGCAGAGAAGGGGTAAGGATTATGAGATTAAATGAAAAAGTGGCTGTTATTACTGGTGGTGGCACTGGGATTGGGAAAGAGACAGCACTTCTTTTTGCACAAGAAGGAGCAAAAGTTATTCTGACAGATATTCATGAAACGTCTGGTCAAGGTACCGTCGAAGAAATCAAAGCAAATGGTGGGGAAGCAATATTGTTCGCCATGATGTAAGTAATGAAAATGATTGGCGTAAGGTCGCTAATGAGGCGATAAAAGCTTATAACCAAATAGATATTCTCTTCAATAATGCAGGGATTTATCTTATTAAACCACTAGCTGAAATTGAGCTAGAGGAATGGAATAAATTAATGGCTATTAATGTAGGGGGTGTGTTTTTAGGAATGAAGCATATTATGCCATTAATGGCTGAGCGGCAGAAAGGTTCTGTGATTAACGCTTCTTCTATTGCAGGCTTAGTTGGCTCTCCTGGCCATGTTTTATATGGTGCAAGTAAAGGTGCTGTACGTGTCATGACTAAGGACGCTGCCATTGAATATGCTCCAATGGGTGTTAGAGTAAATTCCATTCATCCAGGGTATATTGATACTGGCATGGCTGATTATGCTTCAGAACAGACTGGTCAGTCAAAAGATGCACTAGGAAAGAACCTATTTCCACTCGGTTATTTAGGTAAAGTAAAAGATGTAGCTAATACAGTGCTCTTTTTAGCTTCAGACGATTCAGCATACACTACAGGGGCAGAGTTTGTCATTGATGGTGGAGCGACAGCAAGATAATGAAAAGAAAGAGGAGATTAAAATGAAATTACAAGATAAAGTAGCAATCGTAACAGGTGGAGCAAGTGGTATTGGTGAAGCAGTTGTCAAAGAATATGTAAAAGAAGGTGCAAAGGTTGTCATAGCTGATTTCTCTGACAAGGGACAAGCTCTTTCTGATACTTTGAATAAAGAAGGATATGAGACTTTATTTGTTAAAACAGATGTATCAAAAGAAGAAGATGTGAAAAATGTCGTTGCACAGACAATTAGCCGGTTTGGAAAATTGGATATCATGTATGCCAATGCGGGTATTGCCAGCGATGGGCCAGCAGCTGAATTAGATTATGATAAATGGAAAAAAACGATTGATATTAATCTTTCTGGTGTGTTTCTATCAGATAAATACGCAATCGAACAATTCCAAAAACAAGGAAGCGGCGGTGTAATAGTGAATGCAGGATCTATTCATAGCTTTGTCTCACTGCCTAATATACCAGCATACTCCTCTGCAAAAGGTGGCGTGAAACTGTTAACACAAAACCTATGTACGGCATATGCGAAAGAAAATATCCGTGTAAATGCGGTTTGTCCGGGATACATTGATACGCCTTTATTATCAGAATTAGATTCAGATGTGAAAAATCACCTTGCCTCCCTTCATCCACAAGGTAGACTTGGAAAACCAGAAGAAATTGCTAAAGCTGTTTTATTCTTATCAAGTGATGATGCGAGCTTTGTAAATGGTACAACCTTATTAGTAGATGGTGGTTATACAGCACAGTAACTGTTTAACTAATAAAAAACCCAATTGGATGGAGCGCCTGGTAGAGTAAGGCGTTCATCTCAATTGGGTTTTGTTATTTCTTTTTACTAAGTGAAATGACTTTTTCTTCATCAGGGGTGACAAAGATTGTTTGTTGTTGATCATAAATGACAAACCCGGGCTTGGCACCACTCGGCTTTTTCACATTACGTACCTTTGTGTAATCGACGGGTACACTACTTGAGTTACGCGCTTTACTAAAATAAGCAGCTAAACAAGCAGCTTCTTGAATAACTTCATTACTTGGCGCTTTATCTCTAATGACCACATGGGACCCAGGGATATCTTTTGTATGGAGCCATATGTCGTCTTTTGCAGCTAATTTATTCGTCAAATAATCATTTTGTTTATTGTTCTTACCAACAATGATTTCTGTCCCATCGCTAGCGAAAAAATAATCAAGGATTGGTTTGGCATTGACCGGCTTTTTCTGTTTTTTTTGTCTTTCCCGTAAGTAACCGCCTTCAATAAGTTCCTCCCGTATTTCTTCAATATCTTTCGGTGAAGCGGCTTGTATTTGTTGTAAAAGATGATCGAAGTAGTTAACTTCTTCATAGGCTTGATCTATTTGTTCTTGTACAACTTGTTTGGCATGTTTAGCTTTTTGATATTTCTTAAAGTATATCTGTGCATTTTGCGAAGGTGTTTTTTGTGTATCTAGAGGGATAAGGACATTACTGTTGTTTTCATCATAATAATTGCTCACTTCAATCTCATCCATCCCTCTATGAATGGCATACATATGAGCTGTAATTAATTCACCGTACAATTGAAATTGCTCGGCATTTTTTGCATCTTGCATGGTTAGTTTTAATTTCTCTATTTTTTTTGTGTTTTTTTCTTTTTCATTGCTAATGAATTTTTCCAAGTCATTACCTTGTTGTTTGACACGATCTCTTTCTGCTTTGCCGAAATAATAGCGGTCAAGCATTAGACTTAAGCTCTCAAAATGACGCTGCTCTCCCTGAATATGATCTAACTGGAGGAAATAAAAAGTCTCTTTATGCTCATTTATCGTAATGGTCGGTTGAACTTCTTTGTTTTTTATTTTATCTATTGTCTTAATAAAGGCAGCAGGTAATGTTGTACGGTTGGCTAATCCTGATTGGTAAACAATTTCTTTTGCAAGTAGGGGAGAAAACCCGCTGTAATGTTGTACAAGTTGTCTATCTAACTTCCCACTATTAAAGTCCATTCTTCGTAATACATCCGTCTCATCAGCTTCTATTGGGTTGGCTTTATTTTGAGCCGGGGGAGTCACATATGTTTGACCTGGAAGTAAGGCACGATAACTATTTACGGCATAAGATACATGTTTAATACAATCGAGAATCATATTTCGTTCTTGGTCGATAAGCGTAATATTACTATGTCGTCCCATTATTTCTACAATTAGTCTTTTATAGGAAACGTCCCCAATCTCATTGCGGCCTTTAATGTCAAAGATAATAATGCGATCTAAATCCATTTGTTTAATATCTTCTAATATATATCCTTCTAAATGTTTTCTTAATAGCATGCAAAACATCGGTGGTATGCTCGGGTTGTCATAGGCTTCATTTGTTAATTGTACCCGAGCATAACTTGGGTGAGCAGATAAGAGTAATTTATGATTTTTTCCGTTAGCTCTAATTACTAAGATGATTTCATTTTTATATGGTTGGTGAACTTTATTAATTCGACCACCTTTAAGAGTAGCTTGTAGCTCCTCTACCATCGCTTTTGTAAATAATCCATCAAATGACATCTCTAACATCCTTTTCTACGCTCTTAGTTATCCGAAAGGCGTCTCTTTACTTTATGGAAGCTATTTTCCCATAAACAAATGGTTTTTAAAAGCTTTCTGTTTATGTAAAATACATTCTTTCTCATAATAGCATAGCATTTTTTAGGACGAGACTGAATAAGCTTTCATGAGAGCCTTAAAAATAGGACAGCTCTCCATCGAGATAGTAGGGGAAGCAGGACGGTTCGCATGTAGAAGATGCGAATTCTCTTAAAATGAAAAGGAGGAAGTGTGATGTCCGAATGAAATACCATGAGATGGAAGCGAGAGAGGTTGAAGACACGTTAAACACAAATAGGCATGAAGGCATGTCTGAAGAAGATGCGCAAAAAAGATTGGAGCAATTTGGATATAACGAATTAGCAGAAGGAGAAAAGCAATCCGCTTTACTCTTATTTTTTAGTCAATTCAAAGACTTTATGACTTTAATTCTATTAGTAGCCACATTGATATCTGGGCTACTGGGTGAATATATTGATGCAATCGCCATTATTGCGATTGTGCTTATCAACGGAGTATTAGGTTTTTTTCAGGAACGAAAAGCAGAGAAGTCATTAAGTGCGCTAAAAGAATTATCCACACCTCATGCAACAGTATTACGTGATGGAGAATGGAAGAAAATCCCCTCAAAAGAAGTCGTTGTTGGTGACTTATTGAAGTTCTCCTCCGGTGATAGAATTGGGGCGGATATCCGCTTAATCGAGTGCAATAACTTAGAAATAGAAGAATCGGCCTTAACAGGTGAATCATTACCGGTGCAAAAAACAGTCGCAGCAATTAAGCAAGATAACCCCGGAATCGGCGATATGGAAAATATGGGATTTATGGGTACGATCGTAACGAAGGGTAGCGGAGTGGGGGTTGTCATTGGCACAGGAATGAAAACAGCGATGGGACAAATCGCTGATATGATTCAAAGTGCGGAAACGATGACAACACCGCTGCAAAGAAGGTTGGAACAATTAGGGAAAATTCTCATTGTTGTCGCACTATTCTTAACGGTTCTTGTCGTAGGTATCGGTGTGCTACAAGGACAAGAATTATATACGATGTTCTTAACAGGGGTATCGTTAGCTGTAGCAGCTATACCAGAGGGATTACCGGCGATAGTCACTGTGGCCTTATCGCTAGGAGTCCAACGCATGATTAAACAAAAGGCGATTGTCAGAAAGCTCCCAGCAGTAGAAACATTAGGCTGTGCTTCTGTCATATGCTCCGATAAAACGGGAACCCTGACTCAGAACAAAATGACTGTCACCCATTTATGGAGTGGTGGGAACACATGGCAAGTAGATGGCATTGGCTATACACCAAAAGGAGATTTTTATCGCAGTGAAAAACGTATAGATCCGAAAAATGAAAAAACATTACAACAATTATTGATGTTTGGTATGCTTTGTAATCATGCTGAAATTCATAAGAAAAATAAAGAATTTGTCATTGACGGTGATCCAACAGAAGGTGCATTGTTAGTCGCTGGGATGAAAGCAGGATATAGTCGCCCCTCTTTATTAAATCAATATGAAATTCTCGAGGAATTTCCTTTTGATTCAACTAGAAAAATGATGAGTATTGTGTTAAGGGATGCCAGTGGCAGAAGATTTGTTGTCTGTAAAGGAGCACCGGATGTGTTGGCGCAGAACTGTGAGAGTATCCTGTGGGAAAATCGTAAGCAAGCAATGACCCAAGAGATGCATAGATCAGTTAATGAGGCAATTCACGGTTTAGCCTCCCAAGCACTAAGAACAATTGCAATAGGATATAAGGAATTGACTAATGAGGGCAGAATAACATCAGAAAAAGATGCAGAAAATCGATTGACGTTTATAGGTTTACAAGGAATGATTGATCCACCAAGGACAGAGGTACGAGCTGCGGTTAAAGAATGTAAAGAAGCAGGAATTAAGACAGTGATGATTACAGGCGATCATATTACAACTGCTCAAGCAATTGCTAAACAATTAGGTATTCTTAATAAGTCAACAAAAGTAATGGAAGGAAAAACATTAGCTACATTGAGTACAGAAGAGTTAGAAGATGTAGTGGATGATGTATCTGTGTTTGCGCGCGTATCACCGGAACATAAACTAAAGATTGTTAAAGCTCTGCAAAATCGCGGTCATATTGTAGCTATGACAGGGGACGGAATCAATGATGCGCCAGCTATCAAAGCTGCCGATATTGGCATTGCGATGGGCATTACTGGTACGGATGTAGCAAAAGAAGCATCTTCTCTTATTTTACTTGATGACAACTTTGCAACCATTAAATCAGCAATAAAAGAAGGGCGAAATATTTACGATAATATTAGAAAGTTTGTAAGGTATTTACTTGCATCTAATGTTGGCGAAATACTGGTTATGCTATTTGCAATGATTTTAGCGCTACCTCTGCCGCTAGTACCTATACAAATACTTTGGGTGAATTTAGTAACAGATGGCCTGCCGGCGATGGCGTTAGGTTTAGACCGACCAGAAGGTAATGTCATGAAGCGAGAGCCGCGAAATCCTAAAGAAGGCATTTTTTCAAGAGGGCTTGGCTGGAAGGTTATTTCAAGAGGTTTTTTAATTGGTGGAGTAACCTTACTTGCGTTTATGCTCACATATAAAGGCGATCCTAGTGAGCTCGCATATGCGCAAACCGTCGCTTTTGCGACATTAGTCCTTGCTCAATTAATTCATGTGTTTGATTGTCGAAGTGAAAAATCAGTTTTTGCTCGAAATCCATTCGGTAATATGTATCTTGTCTGGGCGGTTATTTCTTCGGTTTTACTTATGCTGATTGTTTTATATTGGCCGCCATTGCAACAAATTTTCCACACAGTACCAATCGCTGGTCGTGATTGGTTAATGATTGTTGGCTTATCAGCTGTCCCAACATTTTTGCTTGGCTTCACATATTTGGCAAGAAAATCGAAGTGAAATATGGTATAATCCTTTAGGTAGTAGAGTGAAACTCTATTACCTTTTGGTTTTTTAAAGAAAACTACATAATATATGAGTGTAAGAAAAGGTATGGTTAGTGCCAAATTTGTATAAGAAAGTTGTAGGTACTTCCCGCAAACGGCGAAAGGAAGTGTGGTTAAACGATGGTAGCGAGTATGACAGGGTATGGACAGGGTAAAAGGCAAACTGACACCTTCTCTATCACGATTGAAGTAAAAACGGTTAATCATCGTTTTACAGAATATTTCCTGCGCATTCCAAAGCAATTTCTCAAGCTGGAAGATAAAATAAAAAAAACGCTTAATCAATATATTAAGCGTGGTAGAATAGAAGTCTATGCAACCATAGAACAAACGGGATCGAAACAAAAGAAGATACGTGTGGATTGGGATTTGTTAGACGAATTTTATCGTTCAATGACAGAAGTGAAAGAAAAATATAAGTTAAGTAGTGAGCCTGGGCTAAAAGATTTACTTAATGAAGATGTGTTTGCTATTGTGGAAGTGGATGAAGAAGACGAATGGCTAGATGAGCTGATTCTTGAAGCGACAAATGAAGCTGGTAAAGAGCTGCAAATGATGCGGTTAGCTGAAGGTAAGGAGCTAGAGAAGGATCTTTTTAAACAGCTCGGTTTACTAACTGAATGTCTTAACCGCTTATATGACCTAGCCCCTAACGTGGTAAAGCAATACGAAGACCGTTTGCGAAAGCGAATGGAAGAATATGCTGATGGTCATATTGATGAATCAAGAATTATTACAGAGGTGGCAATTTTTGCAGATAAGGCCGATATCAATGAAGAATTGACACGACTCGCATCACATCGTAATCAATTTCAATTGACCCTTTCCTTGGAAGATGCAATTGGCAGGAAGCTTGATTTCATGATTCAAGAGATGAATCGCGAAGTCAATACAATCGGTTCAAAAGCGAATGATTCTACCATTGCTGGAGAAGTAGTTGAGATGAAAGGTCTATTAGAAAAGATGAAAGAACAAGTACAAAATATTGAATAAAGCGGTTTAGAAACGCGTGATAAAGGTCAAAATAGTTAACTGATGACGGGGGGACGCATATGTCAATAAAATTAATTAATATTGGCTTCGGAAACATTGTTTCTGCCAATAGAATCATATCAATAGTGAGTCCGGAATCGGCACCAATTAAGAGAATTATTCAGGATGCAAGAGACCGTGGTGTACTGATAGATGCAACATATGGCCGTAGAACGAGAGCAGTCATTGTCATGGATAGTGATCATGTCATTTTATCTGCTGTTCAGCCGGAAACAGTAGCTGCACGACTGAATGACCGCGATGATGTTATCGATGAAGGGTAGGATTTTCTAATGAAGGAAAAAGGTTTATTAATAGTACTCTCAGGTCCATCTGGTGTAGGAAAAGGAACAGTGAGAAAAGAGATTTTCTCGCAGCCTGATACGGCATTTGAATACTCTATTTCTATGACAACAAGAAAACCGAGACAAGGTGAAGTTGATGGAGTAGATTATTTCTTTAAATCTCGTGAAGAATTTGAAACATTAATAGAGCAAGATAAATTATTGGAGTATGCTGAGTTTGTTGGCAACTATTATGGAACCCCTGTTGATTATGTGAAACAAACGTTAAACGAGGGCAAGGATGTATTTTTAGAAATAGAAGTACAAGGTGCAAAGCAAGTGCGTGAGAAGTTTCCTGATGGCTTGTTTATCTTCCTAGTTCCACCTAGTTTATCTGAATTGAAAAATCGTATTGTTACACGAGGCACAGAAACAGAAGATATAATTAATAATCGTTTAAGTGCAGCTAAAGAAGAAATTGAAATGATGAAATTATATGATTATGTTGTAGAAAATGATCAAGTGGAAAACGCTTGTGACAGAATTAATGCGATTGTAGTAGCAGAACATTGCCGTCGCACGCGCGTTGAACCTAGATATTTGAAAATGTTGGAGGCTGAATAATATGTTAAATCCATCAATTGATTCATTGATGACAAAAATTGATTCAAAATACTCTCTTGTGTCTGTGGCTGCTAAAAGAGCACGGAAATTACAAAATAATGAAGAGCAATATCGTTTAGAAAAATATGTATCACATAAAAATGTGGGTAAAGCATTAGAAGAGATTAATGCAAACGAACTATTTTATCGCTTAGGTGATACAACGCATGAAGGGGAAAAAAGGTAAAATACACATATATGAAAAAATAACAACCTGTATGGAGGTTGTTATTTTTGTTCATAGCCGTAATTTTTGTTAAAAACAAGAAGAGATAGATGAAAAAGTGAGCGAAATTATTCATAATAAAAGAAAAATAACCTTTTGAATATTGGGGGTTTGTATAGATGTTGAATGGTAAAAAAATCCTGTTGTGTGTAACCGGCGGTATTGCTGTTTATAAAGCTGTAGCTTTAACAAGTAAGTTAACGCAAGCTGGAGCTTGTGTGAAAGTAATGATGAGCGAGTCAGCTAGACAATTTGTGTCACCATTAACTTTTCAAGTGATGTCACGTAATGAAGTATATTTTGATACCTTCGATGAAAAGGACGCTAGTAAGATTGCTCATATTGATTTAGCAGACTGGGCAGATTTGATATTGATTGCACCAGCAACTGCGAATATTATTGGTAAGCTTGCAAATGGCCTAGCAGATGATATGATTTCTACAACATTGTTAGCACACACATCGCCTGTATGGATTGCACCGGCGATGAATGTCAATATGTACAATCATCCTGCAGTGATAAAAAATATTGATACACTTCATCAGTTTGGTTATCAATTTATTGAACCGAGTGAAGGCTATCTCGCATGTGGTTATGTTGGAAAAGGTAGATTAGAAGAACCGGAAAAGATTGTTGAGCATATGAATCATTTTTTCAATCAAAAGGAACCGTTGTTAAAAGGGAAAAAGTTATTGATCTCAGCAGGGCCGACAAGAGAAAAAATTGATCCTGTTCGTTATTTAACCAATCATTCGAGTGGTAAAATGGGCTATGCGATTGCAGAAGTCGCAGCGAAACTTGGTGCAGATGTGACATTAGTATCAGGTCCTGTCCATATTTCTTCACCTCATGGTGTAAAAGTGATCAATGTTGAAAGTGCGGAAGAAATGTATGAAGAAATGATTACTCGTTTTGCTGATGCTCATATTGTAATAAAAACGGCTGCTGTAGCAGATTATCGGCCTAAATATACTTATGATCAGAAAGTGAAAAAGAATGATGGTGATCAACAGTTGGAATTAGAAAGAACTAAAGATATTTTAATGGCACTTGGTAAAAGAAAAAACAATCAAGTGTTGGTGGGTTTTGCGGCAGAAACAAATAATGTGGATGTATATGCGAGAGGAAAGCTGAAAAAGAAAAATGCTGATATGATTGTAGCCAATGATGTAACAAGTGCGGGTGCCGGATTTGGAACAGATACGAATGTTGTTACTCTCTATAAACGAGATGGGACTAAAACAGATCTCCCGTTGATGTCAAAACATGACGTAGCAGAAAGCATTTTAAAAGAAGCGCTTTATTTATATGAGGATGAGGGGAAATGATTGCTGAGGTCATTGTTGATGTACCGGCTAAGCAAACAGATCGACCTTTTGATTATGTTATTCCGCAATCACTTGAGACGGTCATTCAAATTGGGATGCGAGTCGTTGTCCCATTTGGGCCAAGGAGAATTCAAGGTTTTGTCATTGGGATCAAACCTCAGTCCACGCTTAATAAATTAAAAAAAATCATTGAGCCGTTAGATTTAACACCTGTATTATCTGAATCGCTCATTTCATTAGGAAATTGGCTATCAGAAGAAACTTTAAGTTATCGGATCTCTGCTTATCAAGCGATGTTACCAGCAGCACTTAAAGCAAAATATCAAAAAAAATTACAAGTTTCAACTGAAAACAAACAGTTGTTGCCGCAAACCTTACAAGGCTTTTTTACTAACCAAGATAGCATCCTGTGGGAAGAAGCGAAAGAAACAGGCTATTTATCATTGTTACAGCAAGAAGTAACGAAAGGTCATATTCTAATTATTTATGAAGTGAAAGATAAAATAAAAAAGAAAAAACGCCTAGCCATTAGAAGCGCTCTTTCAACAGAGGAATTAAAGACTTATCAATCGTCTCTTACCCCACGGGCACAAAAACAACATGACGTGATTAATTACTTTATCGAAAATAAAGATTGGATATTCTTAACTGACTTAACGGCAACACTACAAATATCGAATGCCGTTGTAAAAGAACTAGTGAAAAAAGAAGTATTAGAGGAGAGCGAACGTGAAATTTATCGTGATCCTTATGAAAATCGTTATTTTGCACGAACAGAACCATTACTGTTAACATATGAGCAACAAGAAGCCATCGATCCAATCCATGATCGCATCGCAAAATCCCTTCATGAAGTGTTTTTATTGTATGGCGTAACAGGGAGTGGGAAAACAGAAGTTTACTTACAGTCGATACAGAAAGTACTAGAGAGAGGTCAAGAAGCGATTTGTTTAGTGCCAGAGATTTCACTTACCCCACAAATGGTTCATCGTTTCAAAGGAAGATTTGGGAATCAAGTAGCTGTGATGCATAGTGGATTATCTGCTGGTGAGAAGTATGATGAATGGCGAAAAGTTCAGCGGGGAGAAGTGAAAGTCGTTGTTGGAGCGCGGTCAGCTGTATTTGCTCCGTTTGAAAACCTCGGTCTCATCATTATAGATGAGGAACATGAGACAAGTTATAAACAAGAGGAAAACCCAAAATATCATGCAAAAGATGTAGCAATAAAACGAGGGAAGCAAGGGAGTTTCCCCGTTATTTTAGGTAGCGCTACACCTTCACTCGAATCATTTGCTCGTGCTAAAAAAGGTGTATACACTTTGTTAAGTTTGCCGAAGAGGATGAATAATCAAGATTTACCACAGGTGGATATTGTAGATATGCGTGAAGAGCTAAGAAGTGGAAATCGCTCGATGTTTTCTTCCTCCTTATTAGAAAAGCTCCAATTACGTCTAGAAAAAAAAGAGCAGACAGTCCTTTTCTTAAATAAACGTGGATACTCTTCTTTTGTCATGTGTCGTGATTGTGGTTATGTTGTTAATTGTCCGAACTGTGATATTTCATTAACTTATCATCGCCACCAGCAGCAAATGAAATGTCATTATTGTGGATATGAGGATCATGTCCCCTCTGTTTGTCCAGAATGCCAGAGTGATCATATTCGTTATTTTGGCACAGGGACACAAAAGGTAGAAGAAGAACTCCATAAAGTATTGCCTGAAGCGAGAGTTATTCGTATGGATGTGGATACAACGAATAAAAAAGGCTCTCATGAGCGACTGCTTAATGAGTTCCAAAAAGGCCATGCAGATATTCTACTTGGGACCCAAATGATTGCCAAAGGACTCGATTTTCCAAATATAACGCTTGTCGGTGTATTATCAGCTGATACAATGCTTCATTTGCCAGATTTTCGTTCATCAGAAAAAACGTTTCAGTTATTGACGCAAGTGAGTGGAAGAGCAGGGCGTCATCAATTACCAGGAGAAGTGGTCATTCAAACATACAGTCCTGAACATTATAGTATTGAGTTAGCAGCTGAACAAAATTACGACCAGTTTTACGAGCGCGAAATGATGATTAGAAAAGGCTTAAAGTACCCACCTTTTTATTTTATTACGCTTATTACGGTCAGTCACGAGCAATTGATGAAAGCGTTAGATGTCACAGAAAAAATTACCACATTTCTGACTAGTCGCTTAACTAAAAGCGCCATCTGTCTTGGTCCGGTTGCATCACCTATTCCACGAATCAACAATAGATATCGCTACCAATGTTTGATAAAATACAAACGGGAGCCAGAGTTAAATCAATCATTAAAAAAGATATTAGATCAGTATCAGCAAGAAGTGACTTCAACTTCCTTGAAAATATCTGTGGATGTTAATCCATTTATTCTGATGTAAAGAAAAATAACTAAAAAAGGTTATAGATAGAGAAAATCGTCGAGAATGGTAATAATTTTAGTCTAGCTATGGCTGCCTGTTGAATGAGAAGATGTTATGGAGGATTTATATTTTGAGTGTTAAACAAATAGTGATGTACCCTAATACAATTTTAGAAGAAAAATGTACACCGGTAACGGTTTTTGATAAAAAATTAGTAAGGCTATTAAATGATATGTATGATACAATGATTGAATTTGATGGTGTAGGACTAGCTGCTCCTCAAATAGGTCTCAATAAGAGAATAGCGATTGTAGATATTGAAGATGAACATGGCACGATTGAGATGATAAATCCCGAAGTAATCGAAACATCAGGTGAACAAACAGATCCAGAAGGCTGTTTGAGCTTTCCCGGTATTTATGGTGATGTCACACGACCGTCATTTGTGAAAATAAAAGCATTCAATCGAAAGGGAAAGCCATATGAGTTCGCAGCAGAAGGTTTTCTTGCTAGAGCCATTTTACATGAGATTGATCATTTGGATGGAATCCTATTCACCACTAAAGTTAGCAGATATATAGAGGCAGAAGAGTTAGAGAGGTTGGATGAAGAATGACGAAAATTGTATTTATGGGAACACCGGATTTTTCAGTTCCGGTATTACGAAGTGTTATTCAAGCAGGTTATGAAGTCATTGCAGTTGTTACACAACCTGACCGGCCAGTGGGAAGGAAAAAGGTGTTAACTCCACCACCAGTAAAGGTGGAAGCACAAAAACATGGTATTCCAGTGCTACAGCCTGAGAAAGTTAAAAATAAAGAGGACTTGCAAGCTGTTTTAAATCTAGAGCCTGAACTTATTATCACGGCTGCATTCGGACAAATACTCCCTAAGCAATTGTTAGATGCACCTAAATATGGTTGCATTAACGTACATGCTTCATTATTGCCAGAATTAAGAGGTGGAGCACCGATTCATTACAGCATCATCCAAGGGAAAGAAAAGACTGGTATTACAATTATGTATATGGCTGAAAAATTGGATGCAGGCGATATTTTAACACAGGTAGAAGTCGAAATCGCTAAGGATGATACTGTTGGTAGCTTACATGATAAATTAAGTGAAGCTGGTAGCAAACTATTGCTAGAAACATTACCACCATTATTAAAAGGTGATTTGCTTCCGAAACAACAAGATGAAAATTTAGCAACATTTGCATACAATATTAAGCGTGAAGAAGAAAAAATTCAGTGGAGTAAACCAGCATTAGAAATTTATAACCATATTAGAGGGATGAGTCCTTGGCCAGTTGCTTATACGACTTTGTCTGATGCAGTTATGAAAGTGTGGGCTTCTGTGATCATTGAATCAAAATCAAATCAAGTGCCTGGAACGATTGTCGGATTAGAAGAGGATGGCATCAATGTCTCCACCGGCGATGGTCAGATATTGAAGCTAACGGAGATTCAGCCATCAGGTAAAAAACGCATGAAAGCGAAAGATTACCTGCGCGGCGCAGGTGCCCATCTTCAAGTTGGCATGAAGTTAGGGGACAATCGATGAAAAAACAAAGAAAGAAAAATGTAAGAGAAGTCGCGATGGATTTGTTAGATGCAATTGAAAAGAACCAATCGTATAGTAATCTCCTGTTAAACCATGCTATTAATCAAAATCATTTAGAACAAAAAGATATTGGTTTGCTGACAGAACTGGTTTATGGGACGTTACAACGTAAAATGACATTAGATTATTATTTACAGCCCTATATAAAAAAACCAAACAAAGTGGAGTCTTGGGTAAAGCAATTACTAAGGATCACGGTTTACCAAATGGTTCACTTAAATAAAATTCCTGATCACGCGGCATTAAATGAAGCCGTAGAAATAGCAAAAAATAAAGGCCATAAAGGCATTGCTTCATTTGTGAATGGGATATTACGAAATGTACAAAGAACTGGGATTAGACAAGTGGAAGAGATCAAAGATCCTATTCAAAGAATTTCAATAGCAACAAGTCACCCAGAATGGCTCGTTGCTAGATGGGTGGATCAATTTGGGATAGAAACAACGGAGGAAATGTGTAAGCTTAATTTACAAGCTCCGACTCAAACAGCGCGTGTAAATATTACGAAGGCTACGACAGAAGAAGTGATTACATTATTAGAAGAGGAAGGATATGCCGTGAAACGGAGTGAATGGGTTTCAGAAGCCATTCATGCTCTTCGAGGAAATCTTGCCAAGTCTACAGCATTCAAAAATGGACTTATCACAATACAAGATGAAAGTTCAATGTTAGCTTGCTTGGCCCTAAATCCTCAAAAGAATGAAAAGATCCTTGATGCTTGTGCAGCTCCAGGTGGGAAAACGTCTCATATAGCTGAAGCGATGTCGGGGAGTGGAGAGGTTATAGCGATAGATCTCCATGAGCATAAAGTTAAGCTTATTGCACAAACAGCAGACAGATTAGGATTAGAGAATATTGATACTCTTGCTCTCGATAGTAGACAAGTTCAAGATCATTTCCCGCAAGAGTCGTTTGATCGTATTTTGCTAGACGCGCCGTGCTCAGGTTTAGGTGTGATGCGTAGAAAACCTGATATGAAATACACAAAAAAAGAAGATGATTTATCACGCCTGCAGTCCATTCAATTGGATTTATTAAATGCCATCACCCCATTATTAAAAAAAGGTGGTATGCTAGTGTATAGTACATGCACTGTTGATGAATCTGAAAACCATCAAGTCATTTCACGTTTTTTAAGTGACCATAAAGAATTTGTTGGAGACTCAACACTTAAGGCAAGGCTACCACAAGCGTTACAAACGTTTGTGAATGATTTTGAAATACAAGTATTACCGCAATATATTGGTTCAGATGGGTTTTATATCGCTTGTCTGAGAAAGAAGGTGTAATCACATGGAAAGAAGTGCAACAAAGAAAAATACAGAAACGAATCATCAACCATCCATTTATTCATTACAATTAGACGAACTAAAGGACTGGTTAAAAGAAAATAATGAAAAAGCATTCCGCGCAAGTCAAATTTTTGATTGGTTATATACAAAAAGAGTAACAAACTTCGATGATATGACAAATTTATCAAAAAGTTTGCGAGAAAAGCTCGATGCTTCATTTACTTTAACAACATTAAAAACGATTATTCAGCAACAATCTACTGATGGCACGATTAAATTTTTATTTGAGTTACACGATGGCTATTCAATTGAGACGGTTTTAATGCGTCATGAATACGGTAATTCTGTTTGTGTTACAACACAGGTAGGGTGTCGTATTGGTTGTACATTTTGTGCCTCGACTTTAGGAGGATTAAAACGTCATCTAGAAGCAGGAGAAATCGTTGCTCAAGTCGTAAAAGTACAACAAGCGTTAGATGAAACAGATGAAAGAGTAAGTTCTGTTGTCATTATGGGTATTGGGGAACCGTTTGATAATTATGATCAAATGATGTCTTTCTTGAAAATTATTAATCATGATGATGGCTTGAATATTGGTGCTAGACATATCACTGTATCTACAAGCGGAATTATCCCGAAAATCTATAAATTTGCTGATGAAAATATGCAAATCAATTTTGCTGTCAGCTTGCATGCCCCTAATAATGATATAAGAGGAAGATTAATGCCAATCAACCGCGCTTATAAATTGCCCGATTTAATGGAAGCTATTCATTATTATGTGAACAAGACAGGTAGACGTGTAAGTTTTGAATATGGTTTATTTGGAGGAGTCAATGATCAAGTAGAGCATGCAGAAGAGCTTGCTGATCTCGTTAAAGGATTGAAGTGTCATATTAACTTAATCCCAGTCAATTACGTACCTGAGAGAGACTATGTAAGAACTCCTAGAGAGCAGATTTTTCAATTTGAAAAGGCTTTGAAAAATCGTGGGGTTAATGTGACCATCCGTAGAGAACAAGGTCATGATATTGATGCAGCATGTGGACAACTTCGTGCAAAGGAGAGAAAAGAAGAAACGAGGTGACAGTATGAAGGCTGTTTTTATGACTGATGTAGGGAAACTTCGTCAGCGAAATGAAGATAATGGTGGCATTTTTACAAACGCCAGTGGTGATCGCTTAGCTATTGTAGCTGATGGTATGGGCGGTCACCGAGCTGGTGATGTAGCTAGTGAAATGGCCAAGGAAAAGCTAAAATCTATGTGGCTGCTTGCACCAAAGATTGAAACCGCGGACCAAGCAGAAAAGTGGTTGCATGACCATATTAATGAAACCAATAAGGCTATATATGCTCACAGTAAAGAAGTAACTGAATGTGAAGGTATGGGTACGACCGTTGTTGCTGCTATTTGTACTAGTCGATTTGCTACGATTGTAAACGTAGGTGATAGCCGGTGTTATATTAGAAATGAAGCGGGTTTTCAGCAGCTAACTGACGACCATTCCCTTGTTAATGAACTGCTTCGGTCAGGGCAAATTACAAAAGAGGATGCTGAAAATCATCCGATGAAAAATTTAGTGTTACGTGTGCTCGGTACGGAAGAAGATGTAAACCAAGATATTAAAACAATTATTTTTGAGGAAGATGATAGACTATTGCTATGCTCTGATGGTTTGTCAAACAAAGTTTCAGAACAAGAGATGGAATCGATTATAAATGGAAATGACTCATTAGAGGAGAAAGCTACTGAGTTGATTAAAAGAGCAAATGAAAATGGAGGGGAAGATAATATTACCCTCGTAATCATCGAGTATGCAGATGATTGTGAGAGAGGGTGATAAACGTTGATGATTGGTAAGCGTATAAACGGCCGTTATAAAATTTTGGAAATGGTCGGTGGAGGCGGCATGGCCAACGTTTATTTAGCTCATGATATGATTCTAGATCGAAACGTGGCATTAAAGATGTTGCGTCTAGACTTCGCTGAAGATGATGAGTTTATTAAACGATTTCACCGTGAAGCTCAATCAGCTACAAGCCTAACTCACCAAAATATTGTGACGATTTATGATGTTGGAGAAGAAGATACCCTATATTACATCGTCATGGAATATGTTGACGGTCAAACATTAAAACAATACATACAAAAAAACGGGCCTGTCCCTTTGGAAACAGCGATTGATATTATGAAACAGCTGACATCAGCTATTTCTCACGCCCATCAAAACCAGATTATTCATCGTGATATTAAACCACATAATATCTTAATTGATCATGAAGGCAAGATAAAAATTACTGATTTTGGAATTGCAATGGCTCTAAGTGCAACTAGCATTACCCAGACGAATTCCGTATTAGGGTCGGTTCATTATTTATCACCAGAACAAGCAAGAGGCGGTATGGCAAACCGTAAATCAGATATATATTCATTAGGGATTGTCATGTTTGAGCTGTTAACTGGAAGATTACCGTTTTCAGGAGAATCAGCTGTTTCTATTGCATTGAAACACTTGCAATCAGAAACGCCTTCCTTAAGAAGATGGAACCCAGATATACCACAAAGTGTTGAAAATATCGTATTGAAGGCAACAGCAAAGGACCCTTTCCATCGCTATAATAGTGCCGATGAAATGGAAGAAGACCTCTCTACATCTTTGAACGAAGAGAGGATGAACGAAAGAAAGTTTACTGTACCTGATGACGATGATGCTACAAAAGCAATTCCGATCATTACTGCAGATAAAATGTACCATCCTACTGACGAAACGATTATTCATAAAATTGAAGAAAAAAATGAAGATAGTCCTGTACCTATTGTAAAAAAGGAAAGTCCAAAAAAAGAAAAAGAAGATACGAAAAAGAAGAAAAAACGAAAAAAAGGTCCAATGATCCTTATATCTACTTTTGTTCTATTAGTTGTGCTATTTGTTCTTTCCGTCACTGTTTTACCTGAGATGCTTTCACCTGATGATGTTACTGTACCAGATGTATCAAATATGAGCGTTGATGACGCGAAAACATTGTTACAAGAAGAAGGATTTACGATTGGTGAAGAAATCGAACAAAACAATGATGAAGTGAAAGCAGGGGAAGTTATAAGAACCGAACCGAGAGCAGGGAGGACACAGAAAGAAGGAACAGCAGTAAATATTTATGAAAGTATCGGTAAAGAACGCTATTCAATGGAGGATTTTACTGGTCGCCCATATAGTGATATAGAAGAGTTACTAAAAGAAGAGGGTTTCCAATCTATCCAATCAGAAGAAGAATTTAGTGAGGAAGCAAAGGGAACAATTCTAGAACAGAATATTGATCCCGGAGAAGAAGTGATTCCCCAAGAAGAAGAGCTCATCTTTGTCGTCAGCAAAGGGGAGGAACCGATAGAATTAAAAGATTTAACCGGTTATAATGATAAGGCCCTAGCAGAATACGAAGCATCTAGTGGATTAACAATTGAAGTAGCTGGAGAAGAGCATCATGCTGAGATTGCTCAAGGTGAGGTCATTCGGCAGGAACCTGGAGCTGGAGCATCTTTAAATGACGGGGACACAGTAAAAGTTTATCTATCAAGTGGGCCGGAACAAGTTCCTGTAGAAGTGAAAAGAGAAGTGAATGTACCGTATAAGCCAAATCCTGATAATGTCGGACAACCTCAAGAAGTACAAATCTTTATAGAAGATATGGACAACAATATTGATGAGCCATTTAATACGATTCATATTACTGAAGATCGAGTTATTTCCTTTTCACTGCAAATACAACCAGGAGAAACCGCTTCTTACCAAATTATGAGGGATGGACAAATGATTATTCAAGAAAATGTTCCGTATGAACAGTGATGTAGGAGGACTACTATGCCAGAAGGCAAAATCATAAAAGCTTTAAGTGGCTTTTATTATGTTTTGAACAAGGATAAAGAAATCATCCAATGTCGTGGACGTGGTGTCTTTCGTAAAAATAAAATAACTCCATTAGTCGGAGATGAAGTACACTATCAAGCAGAAAATGATAAAGAAGGGTATATTTTAGAAGTGAAAAAGCGTAAAAATGAACTTATTCGCCCACCTATAGCGAATGTAGATCAAGCTTTTCTCATTTTCTCAAGTGTTGAACCTACCTTTAGTACAGCGTTATTAGATCGTTTTCTTGTCCTGGTAGAATCGAATCATATTACGCCTATTATTTGTATCACTAAGATGGATTTGGCAAGTAAAGAGGAACAAGAAACACTAGCTGTATATGCTGATAACTATCGAAAAGCAGGCTATAAAGTTGTTTTGACTTCGTCCGAAACGGCGGAAGGGATTGAGGATCTTTATCCTTTCATTACGGGAGAAATATCCGTATTTGCTGGTCAATCAGGTGTTGGTAAATCTTCACTTTTAAATGTATTACGTCCTGATTTGCAATTAAAAACAGACGATATATCCTCTCATTTAGGGAGAGGAAAACATACAACAAGACATGTGGAGCTCATTGAGATTAATGGTGGACTTGTTGCTGATACACCGGGTTTTAGCTCTTTAGAGTTTACTGAAATTGAGCAAGAGGACTTACAAAATTATTTCCCTGACATCCAAGAACTAAGCAGCTCATGTAAATTCAGAGGTTGCATGCATTTGAAGGAACCTAAATGTGCAGTTAAACAAGCTATAGAATCCGGAGATTTGCCACGTTATCGCTATGAGCATTATATTACTTTTATAGACGAAATAAGAGACAGAAAGCCGAGGTATTAACGCATGGTAAAAATTGCACCATCGATTTTATCTGCAGATTTTTCTAAATTAGGAGAAGAAATTCTTGATGTCGAACGTGGGGGAGCGGATTATATTCATGTAGATGTGATGGATGGTCACTTTGTTCCTAACATTACGATTGGTCCGTTAATTGTTGAAGCCATTAGACCGATAACGAACCTACCATTAGATGTTCATCTTATGATAGAAAACCCTGATCAATATATTCCAAGCTTCGCCTCAGCAGGAGCAGATATTATTACTGTTCATGCTGAGGCGTGTAAACACCTTCATCGTACAATACATCTCATTAAGTCCTTGGGTGTTAAAGCAGGAGTTGTGATTAACCCAGCGACACCTGTCGAAGCGATTAAGCATGTGATAACTGATGTTGATATGGTGTTATTGATGACTGTGAACCCTGGCTTTGGTGGACAATCATTCATTGAAAATGTTTTACCTAAAATTGCTGAAGTAAAAGAATGGAGTAAAACATCTAACCCCTCTCTCGAAATCGAAGTGGATGGTGGGGTAAATGAGGAGACTGCAAAAAAATGCATTGCTGCAGGAGCGAATGTTTTAGTAGCAGGCTCTGCCGTTTATAATAAACAAGACCGTAAAGAAGCAATCGCTAGACTGCGGAATTGACCTGAAAAAGCTGATTTTAAGATTATACTTAGAGTCAGCTTTTCTTATGTTTCTTGCATTTTACGATAGTTAACAATTAAAAGAATAAATAGTTCATAACCTAAAAGGATAGGAAAAGTGGAGGGCGTAGAGATGAAAATCAATATATTAGCAGGGGGACCACAACAGTATCTACCCAATCTCAATGACTATTGTTTTGATGAAGTATTATGGATAGGTGTTGACCGTGGCGCCTATACATTAATTAAAAAGGGAATCGCAATTGATTATGCATTTGGAGATTTTGATTCAGTTGATGAAAGTCAGTACAGTATGATTAAGCAGCATGTTCCTCATCTACAAAGGGTAAAACCGGAAAAGGATGAAACGGATATGGAACTAGCACTTTTATGGGCGATCGAACAAAAGCCAGAAGAAATTACGGTATTTGGAGCCACAGGTGGGAGATTAGATCATTTTTTTGCTAATACTCAACTGTTAATTCAACCACTTCTAAATGACATTCTAGTACCTATTCGTTTAGTTGATAAACAAAATCAAATTATGGTTAAAAAGAGCGGCCATTATCAAATTGCTAAGGAATCATCTTATCCATATATATCTTTTATTCCGGTAACAGAAAACGTGAGGAACTTGACATTAACGGGATTCAAGTACCCATTAACTAATCACTTCGTACCTTTAGGGTCAACTCTTTGTATAAGTAATGAACTTATTGATGATAATGGTACTTTTTCTTTTAATAAAGGCATATTAATGGTGATAAGAAGTAAGGATGAAAAATAACTAATATTGATTCCTTTGTTCTAATATGAATAAAAAGAAGTAGTGCGTACGTTTATTACTTAAGGTGTGAGACTTTGAGGAGGGACTTAAATGAGATTTTATACAATCAAGCTGCCTAAATTTTTGGGAGGCATTGTGAGGGCGATGCTAGGGACAT
The DNA here is from genome assembly GCF_038007625.1 of Cytobacillus sp. FSL K6-0129. Classification (NCBI taxonomy): domain Bacteria; kingdom Bacillati; phylum Bacillota; class Bacilli; order Caryophanales; family Bacillaceae; genus Cytobacillus; species Cytobacillus sp. FSL K6-0129. Next base: position 217,011 of record NZ_JBBOXM010000001.1, read on the forward strand.
TTAAAAAGGAGTAAAGAGTACAATCTCTTTTTCTAACGTCTTTAGTGCGAATATTGTATAAAAAAAGAGGGTACCAATACTGGTACCCTCTCATTCATTATACGCGTTCAACTTTACCTGATTTCAAAGCTCTTGCAGAAACCCATACACGTTTAGGTTTACCGTCTACAAGAATGCGTACTTTTTGTAGGTTAGCACCCCAAGTACGTTTGTTAGCATTCATCGCATGAGAACGAGCATTACCTGTTTTTGTTTTCTTTCCAGTAATTACACATTGGCGTGGCATCTATATTCCCTCCTTACTAAAACATGACATCATTATTTTCATGTTTCGATCACAATTGTCAGTTACATCTAACTTAATATGAAAGTAGCTCGCACTAATTTCATACTAAAAAGATACTTTAATAATTTATCATACAAACACCTACAATGCAATAGTTTGCCTCTATTCTATCAAGAAAAAAACCTTGACATATATGCTGTGAAAATACGTTATAATATGAAAGAGGTAAGTATGGCTTTTAAAATGCTTACATGTATAGTAAAATATTCTTTATGAAAAGTGTAGTACATGCGTCTATTCGTTCCATGGCTTCATCAAACAATGATTGTCATTCATTAGATATTCACAATGAAAACGAAGACTAGCTAAGAAGAAGCAGTAATTTACCAGAAGGGGGAACAACAAAATGTCCATCGAACTAAAGAATAACTACGGGCAAATTGATATCTCAAATGACGTAATTGCGACAATTGCAGGAGGAGCAGCAGTCGACTGCTATGGTATTGTTGGCATGGCCTCTAAACATCAAATAAAAGACGGCTTATCTGAAATCCTGCGTAAAGAAAACTTTACTAAAGGTGTCATCGTGCGTCAGGAAGAAGATGAAGTACATATCGACATGTATATTATTGTTAGCTACGGAACGAAAATTTCTGAAGTTGCTCATAATGTGCAATCCAAAGTTAAATACACTTTAGATCAAACAGTCGGTCTAAGTACTGAGTCTGTTAATATTTTTGTTCAAGGTGTTCGTGTAACGAACCCGTAATGAGGAGGAAAATTTCGTGTCAATTAAAGTTTTAGAAGGAAAACAATTTGCGAAAATGATTGTCCAAGGAGCTAATCATTTATCTACAAATGCGAATTATGTAGATGCATTGAATGTTTTCCCTGTTCCAGATGGTGATACTGGGACAAATATGAACTTGTCAATGACTTCTGGTGCAAAGGAAGTTAAAAATATAACAACCAATCATATTGGTAAAGTTGGGGTTGCTCTTTCAAAGGGTCTATTAATGGGCGCTCGTGGTAACTCTGGTGTAATTCTCTCTCAGCTTTTTCGTGGGTTCGCAAAGCATATTGAGCAGAAAGAAAGTGTAAATGGACTTGAATTTGCATCTGCATTTGAAGCGGGTGTAGAAACTGCTTATAAAGCGGTGATGAAACCTGTTGAAGGAACAATATTAACTGTTGCGAAAGATGCTGGAAACAAAGCAGTACAAGTAGCACAAACAGAAGATGATATTGTTCAAATTATGCAAGCAATCGTTAATGAAGCTAAAGCTTCTCTTGAGCGTACACCAGAGCTACTACCAGTGTTAAAAGAAGTAGGGGTAGTTGATAGTGGTGGACAAGGTCTACTTTTTGTATATGAAGGCTTTCTAGCAGAATTAAAAGGAGAAGCATTACCTGACTCCAGTGCATCTCTTCCGAAAATGGAGGAGCTTGTAAGTGCGGAACATCATAAAAGTGTACAGAGCCATATGAATACAGAAGATATTGTATTCGGATACTGTACAGAATTTATGGTTAGATTTGAATCTGAGAAGTTAGCTACGAATCCATTCTCTGAAGACAAATTCCGTCAAGACTTAAGTCAATATGGTGATTCCCTACTTGTGATTGCTGATGAAAACCTTGTGAAGGTTCATATTCATTCTGAACAACCAGGGGATTGCTTATCCTATGGACAAAAGTACGGAAATCTTATTAATATGAAGATCGAGAATATGCGTTTGCAGCACACAAACATTCTTGACGAAGATGAAAAGGCTTCCGCATCACAAAATGATGCTAAAGTTCCCCAAGAAAAACGTGAATACGGAGTGATCACTGTTTCAATGGGAAGCGGAATTGCTGAGGTTTTCCGTAGTATTGGGGCGCATGTAGTAATTGAAGGCGGCCAAACAATGAATCCAAGCACAGAGGATATTGTCAAGGCGATAGAAGAAGTGAATGCAGAAAAAGTAATTATCTTACCAAATAATAAAAATATTATTATGGCTGCTGAACAGGCGTGTGAAGTATCAGAAACCGATGCCATTGTTGTTCCTTCCAAAACGGTTCCTCAAGGAATGAGTGCGCTACTTGCCTTTAATCCATCCGCGGAACTATCAGAGAATAAGGATTATATGTCTGAAGCGTTATCGCATGTGAAAACAGGTCAGATCACTTTCGCAGTCCGTGATACGAGTATCGATGGTCTTGAGATTGAAAAAGGCGACTTTATGGGGATTGAAGAAGGCAAAATAATCGTTAAAGATAAGGATAAGCTTCAATCTGCTAAAAGTTTAATTGACCAGATGATAGATGAAGATTCGGAAATTGTCACAATTATTCAAGGTGAAGATGCCTCAAAAGAAGATGTAGAAGTAATTCTTAACTATATAGAAGAGAAGTATGATGATGTCGAAGTAGAAGTGCACGACGGCAAACAACCATTATATGCATTTATCTTCTCGGTAGAATAAATAGAAGAGAATGACCATGGGTAGCTTCTTTTACACTGCTCCCGTGGTCTTTTTTCATCAAATGACTCACTGCCTTCTCCTACTTACTGCAATTGGAATTTGATATCGATGGTTAGGAGGGTAATTAGAGGTTAGTTATTTAATCATTTGGTTTATGAAACTATGCCTCTGTCTTCGCCTTAGTGCTCGCCAAAAGGGCGAGTTTTCTTTATTTCTCGTAAAGAAAGGCTGTTTTGAAAAGGAGGGTCAAGTATGTTAAGTGACAAAGTAGATCATATAAAGGGGTTGGGTCAATCTGCTGCAGATAATCTGAAAGATATGGGGATCACCACTGTAGGCGACTTGATTGAATACTTGCCTTTTCGTTATGAAGATTATCGTCTAAAAGATTTAAGTGAAATCAAACATGAAGAAAGAATTACAGTTGAGGGGAAAGTCCATTCACAGCCCACACTTAGTTTTTATGGACGTAAACGTTCGCGCTTAACATTTAGAGTTTTAGTCGATCGCTACCTCATACAAGTAATTGCTTTTAATCAACCATATTTAAAAAAACAAATAGAATTAAATGATACAGTTACTATTACGGGAAAGTGGGACCAACATCGCCAAACGATTACACTAGGTAAACTCAGCAAAGGTGAGGTTACGCAAACGAATGCATTTGAACCTGTTTATGCTGTTAAAGGCAAAGTCACAGTGAAGTCTTTACGTCGCTATATTAAGCACGCACTTGATCAATACGGACACGATATAGTAGAAACACTACCTTCAGAATATATTGGGGCATATCGGTTGATGGCGCGTGAAAAAGCGATTCGTACATTACATTATCCTGATACTCCGGAAATGCTAAAGCAAGCAAGAAGAAGGTTAGTATATGAAGAGTTCTTTTATTTCCAATTAAAAATCCAAGCATTACGAAAAATAGAAAGAGAAAGTAGTGCAGGTGTGAACATTGATTATGATCTGAAACGCTTAAAGTCATTTATAGATACACTTCCATTTGAACTGACGGGTGCACAAAAAAGAGTTGTCAATGAAATTCTCTTTGATATGAAATCTAACTATCGTATGAATCGACTGCTTCAAGGTGATGTTGGATCAGGTAAAACAGCAGTTGCTGCTATTATGTTATTCGCTGCTAATAGTGCGGGTTATCAAGGTGCATTAATGGTACCAACAGAGATTTTAGCTGAACAACATGCAGAATCACTGGCTATGATGTTTGCGAATTATCCAATAAGGATTGAAAGATTAACAAGTTCAGTGAAGGGGAAAAAGAGAAGAGAACTACTTGCAGAATTAGAGGCTGGTAACATTGATATTGTTATTGGTACACATGCGCTTATTCAAACGGAAGTTGTTTTTAAAAAATTAGGACTTGTTATTACAGATGAACAACATCGCTTTGGTGTTGAGCAGCGTCGTGTATTAAGACAAAAGGGTGAAAACCCTAACGTGTTATTCATGACTGCGACGCCGATACCGAGAACTTTGGCCATAACCGCATTTGGCGAAATGGATGTATCCATCATTGATGAAATGCCAGCAGGTAGGAAAGTAATAGAAACGTATTGGGCAAAACTAGATATGTTAGAAAGGGTATTAGGCTTTATGGAGAAAGAATTGCGTGGAGGACAGCAAGCTTATGTGATTTGCCCACTCATTGAAGAATCAGAGAAACTTGATGTCCAAAATGCAATTGATGTCCACACTATTCTTATGCAATATTTTCAGGATAGGTATAAAGTTGGTTTAATGCACGGGCGTCTACACCCTGATGAGAAAGAAGATGTGATGAAGAAGTTTAGTGACAATCAGACGCAAGTACTAGTATCTACAACTGTGGTTGAGGTAGGTGTCAATGTACCGAATGCCACAATGATGCTCATCTACGATGCTGATCGTTTTGGGCTAGCTACGCTTCATCAATTAAGAGGAAGAGTTGGTAGAGGAGATAAACAGTCCTATTGTATATTACTAGCTGATCCTAAGTCAGAAGTTGGTAAAGAAAGAATGCGGATTATGACAGAAACGAATGATGGGTTTGTTTTAAGTGAGAAGGATTTAGAGCTACGTGGTCCAGGTGATTTTTTTGGTCGCAAGCAAAGTGGGCTTCCTGAATTCAAGGTAGCTGACATGGTGCATGATTACCGTGCGCTTGAAGTGGCAAGAAATGATGCTACTCAATTAATTCAGACAGATAGCTTTTGGTATGAAAAAAAATATCAAATATTGAGGGATTACTTAAGGGATAATGGTGTGCTTGAAGGTGAGAAGTTAGATTAATAAAAAGGGAATGAAAGGAGATATGCGGACTAGAAGCAGCTATCTATTTGAATAAATAGTTTGAGGTAAACATTGCCTAGATGCTCGCTAGTAAGCTTAAGACTTTAAAAGGTCAATAGTAGCAATAATTACTTCTTGCAATATAATAGCTATAATTATATACTACTATTAGTACCTAGTCTTAATTTTCTTGGACGGTGTATAAAAAATGAAAAGAAATAAAAAGCAACGACAATCATTGTTAGTAGAAACGATAAAAGAGAACCCATTCATTACGGATGAAGATTTAGCCGATAAGTTTTCTGTCAGTGTGCAGACGATTAGGCTTGATCGGTTAGAGCTCTCAATACCTGAATTGAGAGAAAGAATAAAAACAGTCGCTGAAAAAAATTTTGAGGACGAGGTTGTCGCGCTGCCTATTGAGGAAGTAATAGGGGAAATCATTGATATTGAGTTAGATAATGTAGCCATTTCTATATTCGATGTCAAAGAGGAGCACGTTTTTAAACGAAATCAAATTGCGCGTGGACATCACTTATTTGCTCAAGCAAACTCTTTAGCGGTCGCGGTTATTAATGATGACCTTGCCTTAACAGCGAAAGCAAATATTCACTTTACTCGCTCGGTAAAGCAAGGGGAACGAGTAGTATGTAAAGCGAAAGTGATAAGTATCGATAACGATCGGACAAAGATAGAGGTTATAAGTACCGTACATAATGAATGTGTTTTTAAAGGTGAGTTTGATATGTATCGCTCGCATCAATAAAAATATTAAATGAGACTAAAGGATGAATAGATGTGAAAATTGCCATAGATGCAATGGGTGGTGACAATGCACCAGAGGAAATTGTTCATGGTGCTATGAAGGCTGCGTTAGACTTCAATGATATTGAAATTACTTTAGTAGGTAATGAAGATGAGATTAGAAAATATTTGACATCAAATGATGACAGAATTCAAGTGCTTCATACGAACGAAATGATTTTGGGCACTGATGAACCTGTTCGCGCTGTAAGAAGAAAAAAACAAGCATCAATGGTGTTAGCTGCACAACTTGTTGCAGATGGTAAGGCTGATGCTTGTATATCTGCAGGTAATACTGGAGCCTTAATGGCTGCTGGATTATTTGTAGTTGGTAGAATTGAAGGGATTGAAAGACCAGCGCTAGCCCCTACTTTGCCAACCATAGGAGGAGAAGGTTTCTTACTTTTAGATGTAGGAGCAAATGTCGATGCTAAACCTGAGCATTTAACGCAGTATGCCTTGATGGGGGCGATTTATGCAGAGAAGGTAAGAGGAGTTAAGAACCCTAGAGTTGGTTTGTTGAATATTGGTACAGAGGAGAAAAAAGGAAGCGAACTAACAAAGGATACTTTTACTAAATTGCAACAAGCTGATATCAATTTTATTGGAAATGTTGAAGCGCGTGATTTACTAAATGGCGTAGCAGATGTGGTAGTGACCGATGGTTTTACTGGCAATATGGTATTAAAGACCATTGAAGGGACAGCGATGAGTCTGTTTAAAATGTTGAAAACGGCAATGACAAGTAATCTGAAATCAAAACTAGCTGCAGCAGTATTAAAGCCTGATTTGAAAGAGTTGAAAGGAAAAATGGACTACTCTGAATATGGTGGAGCAGCATTATTTGGACTAAAGGCACCAGTTATTAAAGCACATGGATCGTCTGATCGCAATGCTTTGTACAGTGCTGTAAAGCAGACAAGAATTATGGTAGAGCATGAAGTAGCTGAAAAAGTGAAAGCGTCGCTTGAAATTCAATCATAATGGGAGGCGGATAATATGGGGAAAATTGCATTTGTTTTTCCAGGACAAGGTTCACAAACTGTTGGAATGGGGAAATCACTAGCTGATGAGAATGAGAACGTTTTAAAATTATTTAAACAAGCTGATGAACGTTTAGGATACTCTCTTTCACAACTTATTTTCGAAGGCCCACAAGAACAGTTGACGCAAACGATGAATGCTCAACCGGCATTGTTAACAACAAGTATCGCGGTTTTGGAAGCATTCAAACAATCTGGCATCACAGCAGATTATGTTGCTGGCCATAGTTTAGGAGAATATTCAGCACTTGTTGCAGCAGAAGCCATTTCTTTTACTGACGGTGTTTATGCTGTTCATAAACGTGGTGAATTTATGGAAGATGCTGTTCCTAATGGAGAAGGGACAATGGCTGCAGTTCTTGGTATGGAAAGAGAAGCACTGCAAGCTATTACCGATAAGATTACTGAATCAGGTCATTCTGTACAATTAGCCAATTTGAATTCACCTGGACAAATTGTCATTTCCGGTACAAAACAAGGTGTAGAACTAGCTGGCGTAGAAGCAAAAATGGCAGGTGCGAAAAGAGTATTACCATTAGAAGTAAGCGGTCCCTTCCATTCGCAACTAATGAGACCAGCAGCTGATCGTCTATTAAGCGTATTAGATGAAATCAAATTACAGGATGCAAGTGTGCCAGTGATTGCGAATGTTTCAGCAACGCCAATCACTGCGTCTGGAGAAATCAAAGAAAAGCTATTGCAACAATTATATTCACCTGTTCTTTGGGAGGATACTGTAAGGAAGTTACTTGCTTTAGGTGTAGATACTTTTATTGAAATTGGACCTGGAAAGGTTTTATCAGGCCTTATCAAAAAGGTAGACCGTAATGTTCAACTTTTTGCTATCTCTGATAGTAAGTCCATTGAGTCAACTATCGAAGCCATAAAGGAGGCTGCAAAATGAAGTTATCAAATAAAATTGCAATTGTAACCGGTGCTTCTAGAGGGATTGGTAGGGAAATAGCTTTAGAGCTTGCCAGAGATGGGGCAAAAGTAGCTGTCAATTATGCAGGTAGTGAGGCGAGAGCCAATGAAGTAGTTGATGAAATTAAATCATTAGGGTCAGAAGCATTTGCAATTCAATGTGATGTTTCTAATAGTGAATCAGTTACAAATATGATTAAAACGGTCATCGAACATTTTGGCCGTATTGATATTCTAGTGAATAATGCAGGCATTACAAAGGATAACCTATTGATGAGAATGAAGGAAGATGAATGGGACGCTGTCATCAATACCAATCTTAAGGGAGTATTTCTGTGCACGAAGGCTGTAACTAGACAAATGATGAAGCAGCGGAGCGGACGCATTATTAATATTTCCTCTATTGTTGGAACAACAGGAAATCCAGGCCAAGCAAATTACGTAGCTGCTAAATCTGGTGTCATCGGCTTAACTAAAACAACAGCCAAAGAATTAGCATCGAGAGGCATTACGGTTAATGCGATTGCACCTGGGTTTATTACGACAGAAATGACCGATGAATTAAATGCAGAAATTAAAGAGCAAATGCTTGCTAATATTCCACTGGCAACATTCGGAGAGCCAAAAGATATTGCAAAAGTAGTTAACTTCCTTGCTTCTGAAGATAGTAAGTATATGACTGGTCAAACTTTGCATGTTGATGGTGGTATGTATATGTAAACAGTAAGTCCTTTTTTAAAGGGTTTACATATAAATGAAAGATTTAAGATTACGTGATTGTTGCATTTACTAAAAACATCTTTCGTATTTATTAACTTTCATCTATAATATCTTGAGGGGAGGTGAACAAGCATGGCAGAAGTATTAGAACGTGTAACAAAAATCGTTGTTGATCGTCTTGGTGTTGATGAAGCAGAAGTAAAAGAAGAAGCGTCTTTCAAAGATGATCTTGGTGCTGATTCCCTAGATGTAGTTGAACTAGTAATGGAATTAGAAGATGAGTTTGATATGGAAATCTCTGACGATGATGCTGAAAAAATTGTAACAGTGGGTGACGCTGTAAATTACATAAAAGCAAAAAACTAATCGTTAGATAAGTATGAGTGAGGGATATCCCTCACTCAATCTTTCTATATAAATAGCAGTTAATGAGCCAGATGTCACTTTTGTGCTTATTGTCCGCCGTGACTTGAGTTAATCAGGTAGTGACGGACAGTAAGTACATCCAGATTTATCCTCATTAGCGCTTTAAACTTGGTTAAGAATTCTTTCTGCCAAGTTTCTTTGTGTTTTTATGTAAAATTGCTTAAACTAAGAGAGAATGATGTATATAAAAAGATAAGATTTGTCATCAGTAATAAACCACGTCTAATAATGTAGACAAATATGTGTGGTTATCACCATTTAGGATAAATTTATTTAAGGTACAAGGTGGCTGTTAAAATGCGTAATTACAAAGAAAAAGAGAAAAGAAAACGTGCGGATGAAAAGAAGTTTAAAGAATTACAACAGGTATTATCTATTGAATTTAAAAACGAAAAATTATTAAGACAAGCTTTTACTCATTCTTCATATGTGAATGAGCATCGAAGAAAGCCTCATGAAGATAATGAAAGACTCGAATTTTTAGGAGATGCGGTATTGGAATTAACAGTTTCCAAATTTCTCTATATTAAATATCCGATGATGAGTGAAGGTGAATTAACAAAATTAAGAGCAGCGGTCGTGTGTGAACCTTCCTTGGTTGAATTTGCTAATGAAAGAGATTTTGGCCAATATGTTTTACTAGGCAAAGGAGAGGAAATGACTGGGGGGAGAATGCGTCCGGCACTATTAGCTGATGTCTTTGAAGCCTTTATTGGAGCACTATATTTAGACCAAGGGATTGATGTTGTTGTTTGCTTCTTAGAAAAATATGTTTTTCCTAAGATAGACTCTGGCGCATTTTCTCATGTAATGGATTTTAAAAGCCAATTACAAGAATTAGTGCAGAGAGATTCAGCGGGAATGATTGAATATAAGATTCTGCAGGAAAAGGGACCGGCTCATAATCGTGAATTTGAGTCAACTGTTTATCTAAACGGTGAAGAGCTTGGAACTGGTACAGGTCGTTCAAAAAAACAAGCGGAACAACATGCAGCGCAAATGGCATTAGAAGTACTTAAAAACCATGTGAACTAAATCTTTATAAAGGTGAAAAGGAGATTTAGTAAGGGAGGAGCAGAATTTTGTTTTTAAAGCAACTCGATATCGTCGGTTTTAAATCTTTTGCTGAACGAGTAACAGTTGATTTCGTTACTGGTGTAACTGCAGTTGTTGGCCCTAATGGAAGTGGTAAAAGTAATATTACGGATGCCATCCGTTGGGTATTAGGTGAACAATCAGCTAAATCGTTACGTGGCGTGAAAATGGGTGATGTTATTTTTGCAGGTAGTGATACACGCAAACCATTAAACTATGCAGAAGTTACTTTAACGCTAGATAATCATGATCAATTTTTACCACTTGACTACAGTGAAGTTAGTGTAACAAGAAGGGTTTTTCGTTCGGGAGATAGTGAATATTTAATTAATAAACAACCTTGTAGATTAAAGGATATTGTTGAGTTATTTATGGATTCGGGGCTAGGGAGAGAAGCATTTTCGATCATAAGCCAAGGAAGAGTAGAGGAAATTCTTAATAGTAAGCCGGAAGAAAGAAGAACGATTTTTGAAGAGGCTGCAGGTGTTTTAAAATATAAAACACGTAAAAAGAAGGCGGAAGTCAAACTAAGTGAAACAAAAGATAATCTAAACAGGGTAAACGATATTCTTCACGAATTAGAAACCCAAGTTGAACCATTGAAGATGCAAGCTTCTATTGCTAAAGATTATTTACAGCAGAAAGAGGAGCTTGAACAGTTTGAAGTCGGTTTAACAGTTTATGAAATAGAGGATTTGCATAAAAAATGGGAACAGCACTCGAATGATTTTGATCAACAGCAACAGCAAGAAATAGCCCTTTCAGCAGAGGTACAAACGAAAGAAGCGAAAATTGCTGAAGTACGAGACCGCACAGTCGCATTGGATGAATCAGTTAATGAATTACAAGAAGTACTCCTCCATGCGAGTGAAGCATTAGAAAAACTTGAAGGTCGTAAAGAAGTGCTTAAGGAAAGAAAGAAAAATGCTTCGCAAAACAAAGAACAGTTACAAAAAAACAAAGAAGTATTAACCATGCGTGTAGAGGAACTTAAAAAGTTAAGACAAGAACAAGATCAAAAAACGCTTGCTTTAAAGTCTGAGGCCTCTACTTATGAAAAACAACTTTCCGAGAAGTTAGAACAGTTGAAGTTATATAGCGTTGATATTGATGAACAAATTGAGAACTTAAAAAGTGAGTATATTGATCTTTTAAATACTGAAGCAGCAGCAAAGAATGAACAGCAGATGTTGCAAAAACAACTTACGCAACAAGCAACGCGTGAAGAAAAGTTGATTGGTGATAATAGTCGATATATTGAGGAAAGAGAAGTATTGCTCGAACGTAAAGCGGCGTTATTGCATGATCATGAGGCAGTTAAGGCACAGTTAGACAACCATATACACCAATATAGGCAAAAGCAAAAAGAATATGAAATGTTGCAACAAACCTATGAAAAGGATGAAAAGAAATACTATCAAGCCATTCAATTTCTACAACAAGCACAGTCTAGAAAAGAAATGTTGGAAGAGTTGAAAGAAGATTATTCCGGGTTTTTCCAAGGTGTGAAAGAAGTACTGAAAGAAAGAAACAATCGCCTTACTGGTATTGAAGGAGCAGTGGCGGAGTTAATTGAAGTTCCTAAAGAATATCAAACTGCAATGGAAGTTGCGTTAGGCGCGGCAATGCAGCATATCGTTGTGCAGACAGAAGCTGATGGGCGAAAAGCCATTCAATATTTAAAGAGCCAATCCTATGGTAGAGCGACTTTCTTGCCACTTGATGTATTAAAAAAGAAAACATTGAATGAAGCGCAATTAAAAATTGTGAAAGAACACGAAGCGTACATAGGGACAGCTGCTTCTTTACTGCAATATGATGCTAAATATGCTCCTGCTATTGAAAGCTTACTAGGCAACGTAATAATTGCCAGTGATTTAAAAGGAGCTAATACGCTAGCCAAGCTATTAGGGTATCGCGTACGAATAGTCACACTCGATGGTGATATCGTTAATCCTGGTGGCTCAATGACAGGCGGAGCGGTTAAACAGAATAAATCATCGATATTAAGTAGAAAAAATGAGCTGGATGATTTGAATGATAAAATCACTCATATGGATCAGCAAACAAAAGAACTTGAGGCACGTGTGAAGAAAATGAAGCAACAGTTCAAAGATGCTGAGCATATATTAGAAACGCTTAAGCAAAAGGGAGAACAATTACGCGAAGAAGAGCAAAGCCGTCTTGGTCTCCTTAAAGATATGGAGTATGAAGAGAAAAGAGTAAATGATCGCCTTTCTTTGTATGACCTGGATAAGGCACAATTTGTTGAAGAGAAAAGCCGCTTCGTCAATCGAGAAAACGAATTAACAGAAATACTGCGAAATTATGCTGAAGAAATTATCTCATTAGATAACCAAATTAAAGAATTAACGCAATTAAAGAATGTACAACAAACGTCAAAAGAAAGCTTACAAGAAGAGATAAACGAATTAAAGGTGCAATTTGCTTCTAAAAGTGAGCAACTAAAATCTGCACAAGATCGTTTGCGTTCAATCGTCTCAGAAAAAGCAGACACAGAAGAGAAATTACAACTCGTTATAGATGACTTGCATTTATTATCATCAGAAATGACCAATAATTCCTCAGGAGAACAACATCTCGAAGAAGAAGCAATGAGAAAGCGTGAAGATAAGAATCAAACGATTGAACTAATCGCTAAACGCAGAGAAGAAAGATTTTCATTGCAAACAGTACTTGAAGATATCGAAGTGGAGTTAAAAGAGTTAAAACGTCTTCATAAAGGAAGAGTAGAAGGATTAAAAGATCTTGAAGTGAAAATTAATCGATTAGACGTAGAGTTAGAGACCCGTTTAACACATTTGCGTGAAGAATATATGCTCTCTTATGAAGCAGCGAAAGAGGCATTCCCACTAAGTATTGATGTGGAAGATGCACGCAAAAAGGTAAAGTTAATCAAATTAGCAATAGATGAACTTGGCACGGTTAATTTAGGTGCCATTGATGAATATGAACGTGTTTCAGAACGTTACGAGTTTTTATTAGAACAGCAGAACGATTTACTAGCTGCAAAAGACACGCTTTTCCAAGTCATAGATGAGATGGATGTGGAAATGAAAAGGAGATTTCAAGAAACATTTGAAGGAATTCGTTTCCACTTTGAATCTGTTTTTCAATCATTATTTGGTGGGGGACGTGCAGATCTTAAGTTTACAAATCCTGAGGACTTATTAAATACTGGTATTGATATCGTCGCGCAACCACCAGGTAAAAAGCTGCAAAATTTAGGGCTTTTATCTGGTGGAGAAAGAGCTTTAACTGCGATTGCGTTATTATTTTCTATATTAAAAGTCCGGCCTGTCCCATTTTGTATATTAGATGAAGTAGAGGCAGCCTTAGATGAAGCTAATGTGCACCGCTATGCGAAGTACTTAAGAAACTATAGCCATGAAACACAGTTCATTGTGATTACTCACAGAAAAGGAACAATGGAGGAAGCGGATGTATTGTATGGTGTTACGATGCAAGAATCCGGCGTTTCAAAAATGGTATCTGTAAGGCTTGAAGAAACAAAAGAGATGGCGATGAGCTAACATAATGATAAGTCCCATTAGTAATTAGTTAGTGGGGCTTATCCTCATACATATTAATAGTAATTATTAGCAGATTGGAGTTATGAAAATGAGTTTTTTTAAGAGGTTGAAAGAAAAAATCACTTTACAAACGGATACTGTTACAGAGAAATTTAAAGACGGGTTATCAAAGACAAGAGATAATTTCTCTGGCAAAGTTAATGATTTAGTTGCAAGATATCGTAAAGTGGATGAAGATTTCTTCGAAGAATTAGAAGAAATTCTTATCCAAGCAGATGTTGGTTTTGATACTGTCATGACATTAGTAGAAGAATTAAAGATGGAAGTGAAAAGAAAAAATATTCAAGATCCGAAAGAGGTCCATGCAGTTATTTCTGAAAAATTAATTGATATTTATGAAAGAGCAGGCGAATCTTCTGCAGATTTAAATATTCAAGACGATGGTCTAACAGTTATGTTGTTTGTCGGCGTCAATGGTGTGGGGAAAACAACGACAATAGGAAAACTTGCTCATAAGCTAAAAGGGGAAGGAAAAAAGGTCATGTTAGCCGCAGGAGATACGTTCCGTGCTGGGGCGATTGAACAGCTTGAAGTATGGGGCGAAAGAGTCGGGGTTGAAGTAATTAAACAAGGGGCAGGATCTGACCCTGCTGCAGTGATGTTTGATGCTGTACAGGCAGCAAAGTCAAGAAAAGCAGATGTACTTATTTGTGATACAGCTGGTCGCCTGCAAAACAAAGTGAATTTAATGAAAGAACTTGAAAAAGTAAAACGTGTCATTGAACGAGAAGTACCAGGTGCACCTCATGAAGTTCTGTTAGCTTTAGATGCGACAACTGGGCAAAACGCAATGGTTCAAGCGAAAACGTTTAAAGAAGCGACAAATGTAACAGGTATTGTTTTAACGAAATTAGACGGAACAGCTAAAGGCGGCATCGTCTTGGCCATTCGAAATGAGTTGGAAATCCCAGTGAAATTAGTTGGTTTAGGTGAGAAAATGGATGATTTACAAACATTCAATGCAGAACAATATGTGTATGGATTATTTGCCGAAATGGTTGAAGCAGAAGAATAAGAATAAGAACAAAGCTCATTGCTGAAGAATGCAATGAGCTTTACTTAATGAAATCGGTTATTTTAAAATGACGGAAGCTTGGCTCACTAATATAGCTTATATATAAGTTGACACACTATAAAAGTCAGTCTATGCTTGACAATTCAGTGTGTGATAGGTAAACTTTACATTGTAAAGGCTTTTCACTTAACAAGGGGGTTTAGAGATGCTTGAAAAAACAACGAGAATGAATTATTTGTATGATTTCTATCAATCGTTGTTAACACCAAAACAAAGCAGCTATATGTCCCTTTATTATCTTGATGACTACTCCTTAGGTGAAATTGCAGAAGAGTATCACGTGAGCCGTCAGGCAGTTTATGATAACATAAAGCGTACAGAAGCGATGCTTGAGGAATACGAAGAGAAGTTATTATTGTTTCATAAATTTCAAGAGCGCGCTAAAATTATTGCAAAATTAAAGAGTAATTTTCAACCAGAAAGCTTAAAAGAACAATATGAAGCCTTGCTGGAAGAGCTTGAGAAATTAGATTAGGAGGCGGCGTGCATGGCATTTGAAGGTTTAGCCGACCGACTGCAGAATACAATTCAAAAAATCCGTGGAAAAGGAAAAGTAAGTGAAGCGGATGTAAAGGAAATGATGCGTGAAGTTCGCTTAGCATTACTTGAAGCCGATGTTAACTTTAAAGTAGTTAAACAATTCGTTAAAAAGGTAAGCGAACGTGCTGTCGGACAAGATGTAATGAAAAGTCTGACTCCAGGACAACAAGTCATCAAAATTGTTAAAGAAGAATTAACAGAGCTTATGGGCGGCGAACAAAGTAAAATCGCTGTTAGCAATCGTCCACCAACTGTTATTATGATGGTTGGGTTACAAGGGGCAGGTAAGACGACAACGACAGGAAAGCTTGCAAACTTATTAAGGAAGAAATATAACCGTAATCCAATGTTAGTGGCAGCTGATATTTATCGACCAGCGGCTATTAAGCAATTGGAGACATTGGGTAAGCAAATTAATATGCCTGTGTTTTCCTTAGGAGATCAAGTTAGTCCTGTTGAAATTGCCAAACAAGCCATTGCTAAAGCGAAGGAAGACCATCATGATTATGTGCTAATCGATACAGCTGGTCGTTTACATGTGGATGAAACCCTGATGACTGAGCTTAAAGATGTAAAGGACTTGACAAATCCAGACGAAATCTTCCTTGTAGTTGATGCAATGACGGGACAAGATGCTGTTAATGTAGCGTCTAGTTTTAACGAACAGCTCGGGCTCACTGGTGTGGTATTAACTAAATTAGATGGTGATACCCGTGGTGGAGCAGCACTATCTATTCGCTCAGTCACGGAAACACCGATTAAATTTATTGGACTTGGTGAGAAGTTAGATGCAATTGAAGCTTTTCATCCAGAGAGAATGGCCCAAAGAATTTTAGGTATGGGTGACGTGCTTTCACTTATTGAAAAGGCGCAAGCTAATGTAGATGAGGAAAAAGCGAAAGAGCTAGAAAAGAAAATGCGTACAGCTTCGTTCACGCTTGATGATTTTCTAGAGCAACTTGGTCAAGTGAAGACGATGGGGCCACTTGATGAATTATTAAAGATGATGCCTGGTGCAAACAAGGTAAAAGGGCTGAATAACTTAAAAATTGATGATAAACAAATTGCCCATGTTGAAGCCATTATTCAATCAATGACACAAGAAGAAAAAAGTCAGCCTGAGATCATTAATGCAGGTAGAAGAAAACGAATTGCAAAAGGTAGTGGGCGAACGGTCCCTGAGGTCAATCGCTTACTGAAGCAGTTTGAAGAAATGAAAAAAATGATGAAACAGATGTCAGGAATGCAACAAAAAGGGAAGAAAAAGGGCGGTTTAAAGCTTCCTTTTAACCCTTTTTAATAAAAAAATACTATGTAAAGAAAAAAACCTTTACAAACCAGGGTAGTATCTGATAATATACTATCTTGTGTGAAACTATTCGGAGGTGCTTTAAAAATGGCAGTAAAAATTCGTTTAAAACGTATGGGAGCTAAAAAATCTCCTTTCTATCGTATTGTAGTAGCTGATTCTCGTTCACCACGTGATGGACGTTTCATTGAAACAGTAGGAACTTATAATCCAGTTGCTCAACCAGCAAGTGTTGATATCAATGAAGAACTAGCGCTTAAATGGTTACAAGATGGTGCTAAACCGTCTGATACGGTTCGTAACTTATTCTCAAATGCTGGTATTATGGAAAAATTCCATAATGCAAAGCATGCAAAATAAGTGATTAACTTATGATCAAGGACCTTATCGAGACAATTGTGAAGCCCCTGGTTGATTTTCCTGAAGATATTCAAGTGAGTATTCGTGAAGAAAACCGAGCGGTGACCTATTTGCTTTCTGTCAACAAGAATGACATGGGGAAGGTAATTGGTAAGCAAGGGCGCATTGCAAAAGCGATAAGAACTGTTGTTTATGCAGCAGGTACTTCTCAAGAAAAAAAGATTTTCTTAGAAATTAAATAATCGATTCTATCGATATAGCTGAATAAACAAACATGAGAAAGGAGGGGATACCCTCCTTTTTTCACCATTAAACAAAATTTTCACATTCTATTATTGAATGGAGGCTGGTTGATCTTGCAAATTATTCAAACGGTTACTGTGAAACAAGTTTTAACTGAAACGAGTAAACAGGAATTATTAAATAACTATGAATGGAAAAAACAGCAACTACAAAAAGAATGTGATCAATTTAAGTTTGAAATGAGAAAGTGGGAGAAGAACCAAAAGGCCCAAAATGGCCATCTTCGCTCCTTTTTTGATAAAGAAATAGAATCAAGAAATGAAAAAATGAAATTACTTGATTTTCAAATAGAGCAATTACATATGCTTCCACTTGGAAGTGAATTAAAAGAAAAAGAAGTTCAATCGTTAATAACCATCGAAAAGGGAGATAATTGGGAAGAGATCGAAAAAGGAAAAACGATTATCATTAAAGATGGATTGGTTGACGATATCCGCTAGAGGTGAGTATGAAATGGAAACATGGTTTAATGTTGGTAAAATTGTAAATACCCATGGTGTTCGTGGTGAAGTTCGCGTCATTTCTCGAACAGATTTTACAGAAGAACGCTATTCACCAGGAAATAAATTGACCTTATTTATGCCTGATAATAAACAAGGGAGAGAATTAACAGTTTCATCCCACCGCAAACATAAGTCTTTTGATTTACTTACTTTTGAAGAGGTTGTCGGTATGCAAGAAGCTGAAAAGCTTAAAGGTGGCATTTTAAAGGTAAATGAATCGCAATTGAGTGCATTAGAAGAAGATGAGTTTTATTATCACGAAATCATTGGGTGTAAAGTCTACACGATGGATGGTGAAGAGCTTGGTGAAATTAAAGAAATTCTTTCACCAGGTGCGAATGATGTTTGGGTGATTAAAGGTAAGCAGAAAAAAGAAATCCTCATTCCTTATATTGCTGATGTCGTTAAGGAAGTAAATATCGCTGATCAGAAGATTATGATCGATTTGTTAGAAGGCCTATTATAATGAAAATAGATGTACTATCTCTATTTCCAGAAATGTTTGCAGGTGTATTCGGTCATTCTATCTTAAAAAAAGCAAGTGAAGCAGGAGCTGCATCTTATAATGTAGTGAACTTTAGGGAATATGCGGATAATAAGCATCAAACAGTCGATGACTATCCCTATGGTGGCGGAGCGGGTATGGTGTTAAAACCACAGCCGATTTTTGATGCTGTCAGTGATATAAAGAGTAAAAGTGATGCAAATCCTCGTGTTATTCTTCTATGTCCTCAAGGAGAAAGGTTTACACAGAAAAAGGCTGAAGAGCTTGCCGAAAGTGAGCATCTAATTTTTATATGTGGACATTATGAAGGTTATGATGAACGGATTCGTGAACATATTGTAACTGATGAAATTTCCATTGGTGATTATGTGTTAACAGGTGGAGAATTAGGAGCTATGGTTGTCATTGACAGTGTGGTGAGATTATTGCCTAATGTTTTAGGAAATCAAGAGTCACATATGAAAGATTCTTTTAGTACTGGGATGCTTGAACACCCTCATTATACGAGACCAGCTGATTTTCGAGGATTGAAAGTCCCGGACGTATTAACCTCAGGAAACCACCTTCATATTGAACAATGGCGACAGAGGGAATCGTTAAAGAGAACGTATCAACGACGTCCTGATTTACTTGAACAAATAGATTTGACTGATGAAGAAAGAAATTGGTTAGAAGAAATTAAAAAAGAACAGATTTAACATTGATGTTCTGCAGATGATATGGTATTATAATCTTTGTGACTTGGGCTTGTTAAAAGTCTTTTGTCTGATAACGATGTTCCGCTGTAACACAAATGGTTTGCATGAGCGTCTTGGGAGGAGTTGAAAACGATGCATAAATTAATTCAAGAAATCACTCAAGAACAACTTCGTTCGGATCTACCTGAATTCCGTCCTGGTGATACTGTACGTGTACACGTTAGTATCGTAGAGGGAACTCGTGAGCGTATCCAAGTATACGAAGGAGTTGTGATTAAGCGTCGTGGTGGTGGAATTAGCGAAACTTTCACAGTTCGTAAGATTTCTTACGGTGTAGGCGTAGAGCGTACATTCCCTGTACACACACCTAAAATTGCGAAGCTTGAAGTAATTCGTCGCGGTAAAGTCCGTCGTGCGAAACTTTACTACCTACGTAACCTACGTGGTAAAAAAGCTCGTATTAAAGAAATTCGATAATCGGTTTAACAAAAGGGATGTAAGTTCAACTTATGTTACCTTAGTTAAAATGAAGAAAGGAGAGCTTGTATTTTTACAAGCTCTTTTTCTATACATATTTCTCATTTCTGATATGATAATAACATACTTATAGGCTGTTTTTTCAGCATTGGTAGTGTTAAGAAGCAGTTTGATTCTACTAAATCAAACAATAGTTCATTGTATAGTTGCATCGTCTACTTCTTTTATGTATAAAATAAGAGTATGTCAATAATTGAGAGAATAAAACGCAGCTGTATAAGTGGCTATGCTTTTAAAAGAGAAAGAATGGTGGGGAAACGATGGCTAAGAAGAAAAGTGAATTATGGGAATGGACAAAGGCATTAGTTGTCGCCGTCTTGCTAGCAGCAATTATTAGATATTTTCTTTTTGCACCGATAGTGGTAGACGGATTATCGATGATGCCAACACTGCATGATCAAGACCGAATGATTGTCAATAAATTCAGTTATAAAATTGGAGAGCCTGATCGGTTCGATATCATTGTTTTTCATGCACCAGAAAATAAAGATTATATTAAAAGGGTCATTGGTTTACCTGGAGACAAAATTGAATATAAGGATGATACATTATACGTAAATGGGGAACCTTATGAGGAGCCATATCTTGACGAGTATAAGCAACAAGTAGCTGACGGTCCATTAACAGAGCCATTTACGCTAGAAGAGAAAATCGGCCAAGAAACAGTGCCTGAGGGCCATTTGTTTGTAATGGGTGATAATCGCCGCTTTAGTAAAGATAGCCGTCATATTGGCCCAGTTCCTATGGAAGATGTATTAGGAACTGCTGGAATTATTTATTGGCCGATTGAGGATATTAGATTAATTAAGTAGATTTGAATGAATGATAACATCTAAAACACAATATGGCGCTTAAGGTGATTGCATGATTTCTCTTAACTTAAAGGATGAGTTTATCCTTTTCCTTAAACAAGCGCCATGATTGTGTTTTTTTAGTACGTAGTAGGTAATTTAAATGTTTAATAAAGCGTAAGTTTGAAATGTGAATTTAAAGGTGATGATACGTAATGACAATACAATGGTTTCCAGGACATATGGCGAAAGCTAGACGAGAAGTAACAGAGAAGTTAAAATTAGTCGATATTATTTTTGAATTGATTGATGCAAGGATTCCTCTATCTTCACGCAATCCAATGATTGAACAGATTATTCAACAAAAGCCTAGATTAGTATTGCTTAATAAAGCAGATATGGCCGATCCTATCCTAACGAAACAGTGGATTGAATATTTTAAAAGCAAAGGATTAACCGCAATTAGTATTAATTCACAAGATGGTCAGGGTATGAAGGATATTACTCTAGCAGCCAAACAATTACTTCAAGAGAAATTCGACAAGCAAAAAGCAAAGGGAATAAGGCCGCGAGCCATTCGAGCGATGATAGTTGGCATACCTAATGCAGGTAAGTCAACCTTAATTAACCGCCTGGCGAAGAAGAATATCGCTAAAACAGGTAATAAGCCTGGTGTCACGAAGGCACAAAGTTGGATTAAAGTTGGAAAAGAGATGGAGCTACTTGACACGCCAGGGATTTTATGGCCGAAATTCGAAGATCAAGAAATTGGTTTAAAGCTTGCATTAACTGGTGCGATTAAAGATACGATCTTAAATCTACAAGATATTGCTGTTTATGCTCTGAGATTTATGACAGAACACTACCCAGAGAAGTTAGTTGAGAGGTATCAATTAAATGAGCTTCCTGAAGAAATCGTAGAACTATTTGATGAAATTGGCCAAAAAAGAGGCTGCTTAGTGAGCGGTGGTACAGTTGATTATGATAAGGTGACAGAGTTAATCATTAGAGAGTTCCGCTCAGAAAAATTTGGTCGCTTAACATTAGAAAGTCCGAAAGATATAATAGAAGAAGAGTAATGTGTTCATTGAATGGAAAGAAGAATGGAGTAAGTACATTATCCGAGTATAAAGGTCTTAATCATAGGCCTTTATTTTTTCGTCCATAAATGCAAATGTTTAAGAATTTGACCAATCTGTCGATGAAATAGGAGAGTGCAGATATGAAATCGATTAAAGAAATAGAGCAATTATTAAAGAATAGTGATAGAGAAGATGACTACATAAAAACATTAAGATTAGATGAAAGAAAAGGTGTGCAAAAAGCATTAGGACGCTGGGAAAAGCAAATAGAAAAACGAGAAGCCTTACTAGAGAAGTACGAGCTCATGCAAAAATACGAAAAGCTATTTAATAAGGAAGGTTATCGGATGATCGCCGGTATAGATGAGGTGGGGCGAGGACCGTTAGCTGGACCAGTTGTAGCAGCCGCCGTTATTTTACCTGAGAACATTCAGCTTCTAGGTATTGATGATTCAAAAAAACTCTCTGAAGAGAGACGTTTGTATTATTATGAAAGAATTATGGAGGAAGCAACTGCTGTTTCAACATGTATGATCGATCATCATGAAATTGATACAATGAATATTTTAGAGGCATCGAAAAAAGCGATGATACATGCGGTAAATAGTTTACATACTCAACCTGATTTTTTGCTTATTGATGCCGTTAAATTACCCACACCCTACCCGAGTGAATCAATTATAAAGGGCGATAGCAAAAGTATTAGTATTGCTGCTGCATCGGTTGTAGCAAAAGTAGAACGTGACAGGTTGATGAAAGATTATGATAAACAATTTCCTGACTATGGATTTGCAAAGAATATGGGCTACGGTACAAAGGAACATTTGCGTGCAATTGAAGAAAAAGGAATATCGCCCATTCATCGTCGTAGCTTTGCTCCAGTTAAAGACTATCTAATTGACAATAGAAGGTGATAAGGTTGGTGGAAGTGAATGAATTAACGCTGGTTTCAAAAGACCCAATAAAAAACCAGCCACTCATGTTACGGCCGGGGCAATTGTTAAAGGGCAAAGTTTTGAAGGTGAACGAGGAAAACATGGCTGAAATTCAAATAGGGGCTCAGAAGATTTATGCGAAAACCGCAATCAATCTAATTAACAATAGTGATATTTGGTTTGTGGTGCAAAAGAATGGTGAAGGAATTAACTTACAAATTATCGATGAAAATCAACTTTTAAAAGGCATATCGCCCCAAGCGATTTTACAAACGATGGGAATAAATGCTACACAAGAAAAGGTTGAGCTAGTTAAATGGTTTCAAAGTCGAGAGGTTCCACTTACTCAATCACTTGTAAAATCATTTACTCATTGGATGACAGGAGATACAAAACAAGATATCGCTGTGTTTAAAACACTTTTAGATAGACGATTACCATTAACTAAAGAAGTTTTCAACGCCGTACATAGCATGAAAAATGAGCCAACAATCACGTTCGCAATAAACAATCTTCAACATAAGCTTACGCCCTATCTCAATAACGAAACAGCTCAAACACTTGATAACCTTTTAAATAAATTTAACCATCTTTTCAATGATAAAATGTTAACAAGTTTAATGGATGGCTGGCTGAAAAATAGCGTTCAAGCAAAAGAAAGTTTCTCCTTGTTACAAAAGTTAGGTGTATTTTCGTCGAAAAGCAGTGAAGAACAAATCATTCAGCAGCTGTTATATACCAGTTCAGATGAAAAAAATAAAGCAATATTATCTCTTTTACAAAATATACAAAGCGGGGGATTACAAAAACAAACGGCCCCTTTTTTGCTCACATTAACAAAATTGAATCATGCTTTTTCATTTACATGGGAGAGTGGGACTAACTTACAGGCTAGCATAAAAAATGGAGAAATTACATTGCCTTTAAATGCTAACCAGATAACAAGTTTAATAAAGGATGGTCTGGCGAAATTATATGACCATCCATCAATCCCCATCAAGCAAACCTCATTACCACTTGTAGATGTTTATTCTCGTATGCAAGAACAACTTCAAGTGCTAGAAAACATAAATAAAAACGCTTATTCAAAAACGCAACAACTTTTGTATAATATTGCGGAAGAAAACAGGCAGCAATTACATAACCCAGTGATGATAAAGGGTGAACTAAAGCAAATATTAGCTATATTCGGTTTAACTTATGAACAGCAACTTAATGAAAGACAGCCAATCAACATTCAGGCGATTAAACCACTCATTTTACAGTTGATCAAAGAAATCCAGCAACCTGCTCTGAGTGAAGCTGCTAAGGAGTTATTAAATAAAATCACTGGGATGCAGCTACTTTCACATGATACAAATGGACTCTCCCACTTTGCCCTACAGTTGCCATTTCCACTAAGCCCATTCAGTAAACTCCTTTCAATGCAGTGGTCAAGTAAAAGGAAAAAGAATGGGGAAATTGATCCAAGTTTCTGTCGGGTGCTATTTCATTTAAATATGGAAACATTGGGTGAAACCTATATAAAGTTGCAGATTCAAAACAGAGTAATCACGATGAATATTTCAACTGAAAACAAAAAACTGCTCCCAGATACCCAGCCATATGAGGAGCTGATTAAACGTAAATTAAACGAAACGAATTATCAATTAACACAAATTAATTTTTCCGAAATAACAAGTAAAGTAGAAGAGGATAAGACGGATAAGACGGATACATTTCAAATTACAGGTGTTGATATGCGAATATGAATGGACAAAACGCTAAACAAGCAGTTGCCTTAACTTACTCAGAAAAGATGGATGCACCGGTCGTTTCTGCAAAGGGAAAAGGGCTTATTGCAGAAAATATAATAACTGTTGCACAACAGCATGAATTACCGATTCAAGAAGACCCTTCTTTAGTGGAGTTACTAGGAAAATTAAATATGAATGAAAAGATACCTGAAGAGCTGTATCAAGTAGTCGCGGAAGTTTTCGCGTTTATTTATCAAGTAGATAGAAAAGCGAAAGACAAAGAAGTGCGAAATAATGGTGTCCGTTCACTGAATCAACAGTAATACTTTTTGACCCATTCAAGTGGAGTATGGTAATTATTCATCTTTTTGAAAAGGCAAAGTAGTTGAAACAATAATATTTTTTTGAAATAGAAAAAATGCGATGAGATAAAGGCTTAAAGCACTTTTTTTGAATAAGTATTGAATCAGCTGATTGAATATTTCAGCTAATACAGTAGACAACTTTTGTCACATTATATAAAATGTAAACGCAGTCTAATTTTTTGAAGAGTTAGTTAGGAGGATGGGAAATGAATATACATGAGTATCAAGGAAAAGAAGTCCTCAGACAATACGGGGTTGCAGTACCAAATGGTAAAGTAGCATTCACTGTTGAAGAAGCAGTAGAAGCCGCAAAAGAATTAGGTACTGACGTTTGTGTTGTAAAGGCGCAAATCCATGCAGGTGGACGTGGAAAAGCTGGCGGAGTAAAAGTAGCTAAAAACTTGGAAGAAGTGCGTACATATGCTGAAGAAATTCTAGGTAAAACGCTTGTTACTCACCAAACAGGACCAGAAGGAAAAGAAGTAAAACGTTTGCTTATTGAAGAAGGTTGCGACATTCAAAAAGAATATTATGTTGGACTAGTTTTAGACCGTGCAACTTCTCGCGTAACGCTAATGGCTTCTGAAGAAGGCGGAACAGAAATTGAAGAAGTAGCAGAAGCTACTCCAGAGAAAATCTTCAAAGAAGAAATTGATCCAGTTGTTGGATTAACAGCGTTCCAAGCACGTCGTATTGCTTTTAATATTAATATCCCTACAAAGCTTGTAAACCAAGCTGTTAAATTTATGATGGGTCTTTATCAAGCATATGTAGAAAAAGATTGTTCAATTGCTGAAATTAACCCATTAGTTGTAACAGGGGACGGTAAAGTAATGGCCCTTGATGCAAAATTAAACTTCGATAGCAACGCATTATATCGTCGTAAAGACATTTTAGAAATGCGTGATTTAGAAGAAGAAGATACAAAAGAAATTGAAGCTTCTAAATATGACTTAAGCTATATCGCACTTGATGGTAACATTGGTTGTATGGTTAACGGTGCGGGCCTTGCTATGTCTACAATGGACATTATCAAGCATTATGGCGGCGATCCGGCAAACTTCCTTGATGTTGGGGGCGGTGCGACTGCTGAGAAAGTAACTGAAGCATTCAAAATTATCCTTTCTGATGAAAATGTTAAAGGTATTTTCGTTAATATCTTTGGCGGAATTATGAAATGTGATGTTATTGCTACAGGTGTTGTTGAAGCGGCTAAACAAGTTGGATTAGAAGTTCCTCTAGTTGTACGTTTAGAAGGTACAAATGTGGACTTAGGTAAGAAAATTCTTGCTGAATCTGATGTTGAAATCGTTGCAGCAGACTCTATGGCTGACGGAGCGCAAAAAATCGTATCACTTGTAGGATAAGACCTATAGGTAGATGGCGAAAAAGTGATAATGGGCATAGTGCCTTAGTTATTATTTTTGAGATACGGAAATCAGGAAGGAGAAAAAAACATGAGCGTATTTATTAATAAAGATACAAAAGTGATTGTACAAGGAATTACTGGTTCAACTGCGCTATTCCATACAAAACAAATGCTTGAATATGGTACTAAAATTGTCGGCGGTGTGACTCCTGGTAAAGGTGGCATGGAAGTCGAAGGTGTACCTGTTTTTAATACTGTGAAAGAAGCTGTTGAAGCAACTGGTGCGACTGCATCTGTTATTTATGTTCCAGCACCTTTTGCTGCAGATTCAATCATGGAAGCAACTGATGCTGAATTAGATCTTGCTATCTGTATCACAGAACACATTCCAGTACTTGATATGGTGAAAGTGAAACGTTACATGGAAGGTAAGAAAACACGTCTAGTTGGACCTAACTGTCCTGGTGTTATTACAGCAGATGAATGTAAAATTGGTATTATGCCAGGATACATTCACAAAAAAGGTCATGTGGGTGTAGTTTCACGTTCTGGTACATTAACTTATGAAGCAGTGCACCAATTATCAGAAGCTGGAATTGGACAAACAACTGCTGTAGGTATTGGTGGAGATCCTGTTAATGGTACAAACTTCATCGATGTACTAAAAGAGTTTAATAATGACCCTGAAACTTATGCAGTTATCATGATTGGTGAAATCGGTGGTACTGCAGAAGAAGAAGCTGCTGAGTGGGTAAAGGCGAACATGACTAAGCCAGTTGTTGGCTTTATTGGTGGTCGTACAGCGCCTCCAGGAAAACGTATGGGCCATGCTGGTGCGATTATTTCTGGTGGTAAAGGAACAGCTGATGAAAAAATCCGTGTAATGAATGAGTGCGGAATACAAGTAGCTGATACACCTTCAGTAATGGGTGAAACACTTATTAAAGTGTTAAAAGAAACTGATCTTTATGATAAATGTAAAACGCATTAATTAATAGATAAAGTCCCCTTTTTAAAGAAGGGGACTTTATTAAATAAAATAATATTCTTAAAATTCAGAAAAAGGAGTGCGTTCTTATGAATGATTTGATGACAACTAAACTACTTACTCTCCATCATTGTCGATCTGTATCGTGGAAAACGCTATATCAAATTGTAAAAGCAGATCCCACCCTTTCCTCCATCTCTTTTCAGCGACCAAACCCTCTCCCTTATTTTCACTTCCTAAATGCAGATACGAGAAAGAAAATTAATGATGAAATTCTTACCTTAAACATGGAAGAGCTACTTTCACAGTACGTATACAACGACATAAAAATCATTTCTATTATGGATGAAAATTACCCTAAGCTTTTGAGAGAAACGTATCAGCCACCTTGGTTTCTCTATGCAAAAGGAGACTTGTCGTTACTCAATATGAAACCAATTCTTTCTGTTGTCGGAAGTCGAAATATGACTGAATACGGAGCGAGAGTCATCGAAGAAATTTTTCCCACACTCATAAAAAGAGGATTTATTATCGCAAGTGGTTTAGCAAAAGGAGTAGATGCCCATGCTCATAAGGTAGCTATGCACTTGAGTGGGCATACGATTGGTGTATTGGGAAGTGGATTTTTTAATATGTATCCAACTGGTAACCGCCATTTATTTCAGCAAATGTCTCATAATCATCTAGTGTTATCAGAGTACCCACCGCATACAAAAGCGGAAAGATGGCATTTTCCAATGAGAAATCGCATAATTAGTGGTATTAGCCGTGCGACTTTAGTCATTGAGGCAAAAAGGAAAAGTGGTTCTCTTATTACTGCTAACTTTGCTGTTCAAGAAGGTAGAGATGTGTTTGCGGTACCAGGAGGCATTCTTTCACCTTTTTTCTCAGGAACGAATGAACTAATTCAAAATGGTGCGAAATTAATACTTTCAGCGGAAGATATTATAGAAGAGCTGGTATATTAGGGGCAAAAATCATAAATTTTACAGGAATTTTTATGAAAAAGGTTGAAATTATTGAAAAACTGTTATACATTTTGCTTCAGAAGTTTGTTTGTATGACAGCAAATGGAGAGGCGATAGTAGCGGTTTAGATTTGACAAAGCTAAATAAATTGATTAATAATAGTGGATATTTCGAAGAACAAATACGATTGAGCATTTAAATAGGTAGAAAATGGTCAATAAATAAGAATAAACATTTATTTAAATGAAAGAAACAGCGGGTTTAGCAAATTTATTCCCTCTTGAGGAGGACAACTGGATGTCAGATTTTCTAGTAATCGTAGAATCCCCAGCTAAAGCAAAAACAATAGAAAGATACTTGGGGAAAAAATATAAAGTGAAAGCATCCATGGGGCATGTAAGGGATTTACCTAAGAGCCAGACGGGTGTAGATGTTGAAAATAATTATGAACCAAAATATATAACGATTCGCGGTAAGGGACCCGTATTAAAAGAGTTAAAAACAGCTGCAAAAAAAGCGAAGAAAATTTATCTCGCAGCTGACCCCGATCGCGAAGGGGAAGCAATTGCATGGCATTTGGCGCATAGCTTAGATATGGATATTGATTCAAAATGTCGTGTTGTATTTAATGAAATCACAAAAGATGCCATTAAAGAATCTTTTAAACATCCAAGAGCGATTAATATGGATTTAGTTGATGCCCAGCAAGCAAGAAGAATGCTAGATAGGTTAGTGGGCTATAATATTAGTCCACTACTATGGAAAAAGGTTAAAAAAGGGCTTAGCGCCGGTCGTGTACAATCAATTGCCGTTCGTTTAATCCTTGATAGAGAAAAGGAAATTAACAAATTCGAACCAGAAGAATATTGGAGCATAGATGGAGAGTTTGTCAAAGGTAAATCTACTTTTGATGCAAGCTTTTTTGCCCTAAATGGTAAGAAGTTTGAGTTGAAATCTGAAGAAGATGTGCAAGTTGTTTTAAAAGAGTTAAAGAATAATGAGTTTGAAGTAACAGATGTAACGAAAAAGGAGAGAAAGAGAAACCCTGCAGTTCCTTTTACTACATCTTCTCTTCAACAGGAAGCAGCAAGAAAATTAAATTTCCGAGCAAAGAAAACAATGATGCTTGCTCAGCAGCTTTACGAAGGTATTGATTTGGGAAAAGAAGGTACAATCGGATTAATTACTTATATGAGAACGGATTCTACGAGAGTATCTGAAGTTGCTCAAAGTGAAGCAGTGGATTATATTACAAACCAATATGGCAAAGAGTATTTGCCAGCATCAAAAAGAAAAGAAAAGAAAAACGCTAATGCTCAAGATGCACATGAAGCCATCCGACCTACCAGTATATTAAGGGAACCGAATTCGCTGAAAGAGCATCTTTCAAGAGATCAGCTTCGTTTATATCGTTTAATCTGGGAACGTTTTACTGCTAGTCAAATGGCTCCTGCCATAATGGATACAATGAGTGTTGATTTAATCAACGGTCAAGTGACCTTTAGAGCAAATGGTTCAAAGATTAAGTTCCCTGGGTTTATGAAAGTTTATGTCGAAGGAACAGATGATCAGACGGAAGAAAAATCTAATATGCTTCCTAATTTAAAAGAGGGAGATAAAGTCGTTAAGAAGGATATCGAACCGAAACAACACTTTACTCAACCACCTCCAAGATATACTGAAGCAAGGTTAGTCAAAACGCTTGAAGAACTAGGTATAGGTAGACCATCAACTTTTGCACCGACGCTAGATACAATTCAGAAGCGCGGCTATGTCACATTAGATAATAAACGTTTTGTGCCAACTGAATTAGGAGAAGTTGTTTCCGTACTATTAATGGAGTTTTTCCCTGAGATATTAGACGTGGAATTTACTGCAAAAATGGAACAAGATCTGGATTATATTGAAGAGGGAAAAGAAAATTGGGTTAAAATCATTGATGAATTTTATCAAGGTTTTGAAAAACGATTAGAAGTAGCAGAGAAAGAAATGCAGGAAATAGAAATTAAAGACGAACCTGCGGGAGAAGATTGTGAACAATGTGGAAGCCCGATGGTATACAAAATGGGACGCTATGGCAAGTTTATGGCTTGCAGTAACTTTCCAGAGTGTCGCAATACAAAGGCCATAGTGAAGGAAATCGGTGTGAAATGCCCTACTTGTAAAGAAGGTAATATCATTGAGAGAAAAAGCAAAAAGCGCCGTATCTTTTATGGTTGTGACCGCTACCCTGAGTGTGAGTTTATTTCATGGGATAAGCCGATAGCAAGAAGCTGTCCGAAATGTGAATCACTACTTGTTGAGAAAAAACTGAAAAAGGGTGTACAAGTACAGTGTGTTGACTGCGACTATAAAGAAGAGAAACAAGGATAAATTGAAGTGAGCAATGGTTTGCTCATTCCTAATAAAAAAGTATATGTGCACATAGAAACGAACAATTATTAATTATTTATATTAATTGTTCGTTTTTTTATATTAAAAGCATATTTTTGTGTGTTCAAAAAAACGAATTGGTTTTAAAGAAGATAGGGTTTTTTTCGAAGTCATATAAAGATCTTGTTTAATTGAATTTGAGAGATGTGAATATGAAAGTAAAGATAAATCGTCGTTCCTATTTTAAAAACAACTAACTATTTAATATCTTATAACTGTTCTATATCAGTAATAATGAATGATGGAATCAAAATACAATTTGAAGTTTTTGTGAAGTATTAGAATGAAATGTTATCAAATGAGATGATAAAAATGCGATGATTGTGGTAAAGATGGTTAAGAGACTGAAAGCAATAACATCATGTATTCTATGAAAAAACGGTAAAATCACACAGTGGATGGACAAATGATTTTTTGAGATAGACAACGGTTAAAAAAATACTTTATGCTTTCAAATTTTTTTGTAATATTGTACAATGCAATTTGGGATTAAAAGATTACACTCGTTTATGATTTAGTTAAAACGAACAATTAAATGAATGATATAAATTATTTTACAATAAGTAAGGAGAATTAATTAATGAC
The DNA here is from genome assembly GCF_038007625.1 of Cytobacillus sp. FSL K6-0129. Taxonomy (NCBI): domain Bacteria; kingdom Bacillati; phylum Bacillota; class Bacilli; order Caryophanales; family Bacillaceae; genus Cytobacillus; species Cytobacillus sp. FSL K6-0129. The sequence goes on from NZ_JBBOXM010000001.1 coordinate 247,768, forward strand.
TGAACAGGTAGTAAACGTAGTTGGGGCTGGGTTAGCTGGAAGTGAAGCCGCTTGGCAAATTGCTAAACGAGGCATTCAAGTACGCTTATATGAAATGAGACCAGTTAGACAAACAGCAGCTCATCATACAGATAAATTTGCTGAATTAGTTTGTAGTAATTCTTTAAGAGCCAACAATTTAACGAATGCTGTAGGTGTATTAAAAGAAGAAATGAGACAATTAAATTCTGTGATTATTTCTTCAGCAGATGAAAGTGCAGTTCCTGCAGGTGGTGCTTTAGCTGTTGACCGCCATGACTTCGCTGCGAGGGTAACTGAAGCAGTGAAGAATCACCCGAATGTGACAGTGATAAATGAGGAAGTAACGGATATTCCTGAAGGGATTACTGTTATTGCGACAGGCCCATTAACAAGTGAATTACTTTCTGAAAAACTACGTGAACTGTCTGGGGAAGATTATCTTTATTTTTATGATGCAGCGGCACCAATTATCGAAAAAGATTCCATTAATATGGATAAAGTCTATTTGAAATCTCGTTATGATAAAGGGGAAGCAGCTTATTTAAATTGTCCGATGAACGAGGAAGAGTTCAATGTATTTTACGAAGCGTTAATTAATGCTGAAACTGTGCCGTTAAAAGAATTTGAGAAGGAAATCTTTTTTGAAGGTTGTATGCCTATCGAAGTGATGGCATCTCGTGGAAAGAAAACAATGCTCTTTGGACCGATGAAACCTGTTGGTTTAGAGGATCCTAAAACAGGGAAGAGGCCATATGCTGTTGTTCAATTACGTCAAGATGATGCAGCAGGTACACTTTATAATATTGTTGGATTCCAAACGCATTTAAAATGGGGGCCACAAAAAGAGGTACTTCGTTTAATACCAGGTTTAGAAAATGCTGAAATTGTAAGATACGGTGTCATGCATAGAAATACTTTTATTAATTCTCCTAAAGTGCTTAAATCAACTTATCAATTCAAGAATAGAGAATCTTTATTCTTTGCTGGGCAAATGACTGGCGTAGAAGGATATGTTGAATCAGCTGCTAGTGGGTTAATTGCAGGGATTAATGCTGCCCGACTTGTGAAAGGGCAAGAAACAGTAGAGTTTCCGATTGAGACTGCTATTGGGAGTATGGCAAGATATATTGCTAATGCCAATCCGAAGAATTTCCAGCCTATGAATGCCAATTTTGGTTTATTCCCAGAGTTAGAAAAAAGAATTAAAGGTAAGCAGGAGAGAAATGAACAACATGCTAATCGAGCATTAGAGACAATTCAGAACTTTGTGAAAAATATGTAAATTTTCTTGCGTGGGTTGCTTAAATATGATAGTATGATGAAGCCCTTGTGAGGTGAGTACAAAAAATGAGCGAAAATGTGAACATTTCTTTAAAGTTATTTATCGAATATTTACAAATCGAAAAGAATTATTCACAATATACAATTGAGCATTATCAGACGGATATAAAAGGATTTTTTATGTTCATGGCTGAACAAGGTTTGAAAAAGTTAAATGATGTCGAATATATGGATGTTCGATTATTTCTAACAAAGCTTTATCAAGAAGGTTTAGCTCGAAAGACTATTGCTCGTAAAATTTCCTGCTTAAGAAGCTTTTTTAAGTTATTGGTACGAGAAGGTATGGTTAACGATAATCCTTTCCAATTAACATCCATCCCAAAAGGTGATAAAAGACTACCGCAGTTTTTTTATGAAGAAGAGATGGAACAACTCTTTAATAGTGTAGAGGTAGATACAGCACTTGGCCAAAGAAATATGGCGATTTTAGAAGTGTTGTATGCAACAGGCATAAGGGTAGCTGAATGTGCTTCTATACAGCTGAGTGATATTGATTTGGATATTTCCGTTATTCTTATTCATGGAAAAGGGAAAAAAGATCGATACATACCATTCGGAAGTTTTGCTCACGATGCTCTTTTAAAATATTGTCATGATGGACGTCTAAAACTCCAAAAAGAGAAGAGCAACCATTTATTTTTAAACCACCGTGGTGGCGCATTAACTGACCGCGGTATAAGAGGTATATTAAATAAATTGATTGAAAAGTCGTCTCTAGAAGGTGGCATCCATCCCCATAAGATTAGGCATTCATTTGCTACACATTTAATGTCAAATGGGGCTGATATGAGAACAGTTCAAGAGCTTTTAGGTCATGCTTTTCTTTCATCAACGCAAATTTACACACATGTTACACCTGATTACTTGAAAAAGACATATAATCAGTATCATCCTAGAGCATAGATTTTAAAGAAGTTTAACTATATGATGGATAAACGAATAGTCATACTCATATATAGTCTATAGTGGATTATTAACATACTCCAAAAGGAGGAATAAACATGTCACAATTTCATGCAACAACAATTTTTGCAGTACAACACAATGGCGAATATGCAATGGCTGGAGATGGACAGGTTACATTTGGTGAATCGGTTGTCATGAAGCATACTGCAAGAAAGGTAAGAAAGCTTGCAAATGGCAAAGTGATTGCCGGATTTGCAGGGTCTGTTGCCGACGCATTTACTTTATTCGAGAAGTTCGAAGGAAAGCTTGAAGAATATAACGGTAACTTGCAGAGAGCGGCTGTAGAGCTTGCTAAAGAGTGGAGAAGCGATAAGGTTCTTCGGAAACTTGAAGCGCTTTTAATTGTTATGAATAAAGACGGTTTATTACTCGTATCAGGAACAGGTGAAGTCATTGAACCTGACGATGGTGTACTAGCAATCGGTTCAGGTGGTAATTATGCATTAGCAGCAGGTCGTTCTTTAAAGAGATTTGCAGGTGAACATTTAACAGCTCGGGAAATTGCAAAAGCTTCGCTTGAAATGGCTGCAGAAATTTGTGTATATACTAACCACAATATTATTGTGGAAGAACTGTAAAACAAAGGAGTGCTAAAATGGTTAAAATGACAAGTTTAACACCCCGTCAAATTGTCGAAAGACTTGACCAGTTCATAATCGGTCAAAAAAATGCCAAGAAAGCTGTAGCAGTTGCATTAAGAAATAGATATCGTAGAAGCCTACTGAATGAAGAGCTTCGTGATGAAGTAAGTCCTAAGAATATTTTAATGATTGGACCAACAGGAGTTGGTAAAACTGAGATTGCAAGAAGGATTGCGAAATTAGTTGGTGCTCCATTTGTTAAGGTAGAGGCAACGAAATTCACTGAAGTGGGTTATGTAGGTAGAGATGTAGAATCTATGGTTAGAGATTTAGTTGAGACATCTGTACGACTTGTGAAAGAAGAAAAGGTAGCAAGTGTGCAAGAAATAGCAGAGAAAAATGCTAATCGCCGCATTGTCGAATTGCTCGTACCTAGTAATAAAAAGTCCGCCAATTATAAGAACCCATTAGAAATGTTTTTTGGTGGTGGGAATGATCAACAAGAGAGCGATCATGAGCAACAAGATGATCAGTCAATTCAGCAAAAGCGTAAAGTAGTGAAAACAAAGCTTGAAAATTTAGAGCTAGAAGATGAAATAATCACTGTTGAAATAGAAGAACAGCAACCGTCTATGTTTGATATGCTCCAAGGTTCGGGTATGGAACAAATGGGGATGAATATGCAAGATGCACTTGGTGGATTAATGCCAAAGAAAAAGAAGAAGCGAAAACTTACAGTAAGCGAAGCTAGAAAAGTTTTAACGAACGAAGAAGCACAAAAGCTTATTGATATGGATGAAGTAGGTTCTGAAGCCATCTATAGAGCAGAGCAATCTGGTATGATCTTTATCGATGAAATTGATAAAATCGCAAGTAAAAACTCAGGTGGCTCCTCAGCAGATGTTTCTCGCGAGGGTGTGCAAAGAGATATTCTTCCTGTCGTTGAAGGATCAACTGTTGTAACGAAATATGGTACAGTAAAAACCGATCACGTCTTATTCGTTGCAGCTGGGGCATTCCATACCGCTAAACCGTCTGATTTAATACCTGAATTGCAAGGACGTTTCCCAATTAGAGTCGAATTGACAAAATTAACTGTGGATGATTTTGTGAAAATATTAGTTGAGCCTGATAATGCCTTGATCAAACAATATCAAGCTTTATTAGAAACAGAAGGTATACAAATTGAATTTTCTGACGATGCTATACGTAGGATTGCAGAATTTGCTTATGATGTAAATCAAAATACCGATAATATTGGAGCAAGACGATTGCAAACGATTATGGAAAAAATGCTTGAAGACCTTTCGTTTGAAGCGCCTGAGGTAACATTAGAGAAGATTGTGATTACGCCACAATATGTAGAAGAGAAGCTCGGGGAAATTTCTAAGAATAAAGATTTAAGTCAATTTATATTATAATCCTTATTTGATGAAATTTCATTGTACTCCTAATCAAGCAAATCTTAGCAAAAAAAAAAAGTAACGAAACATTCAAGGGATTGAAATAATGTTCCAAAGTTATAGGAGGAAAAATCAATGAATTTATTAAAAAAATCAAGAACAATTAATGCAATGCTACAAAAGGCTGCAGGTAAGCCAGTTAACTTCAAAGAAATGGCAGAAACTTTAAGTGTTGTTATCGAAGCAAATATCTACGTAGTAAGCCGTAGAGGTAAACTATTAGGATATGCTGCGAATCAACAAATCGAAAATGAGCGAATGAAGAAAATGCTTGAAGATCGTCAGTTCCCAGAAGAGTACACTAAAAACTTATTTAACATTCAAGAGACATCATCTAATTTAGATGTGAATAGTGAATATACTGCATTCCCTATCGAAAATAAGGAGTTATTTGGCGCTGGCTTAACGACAATTGTTCCTATTATCGGTGGAGGAGAACGTTTAGGTACCCTCATTCTTGCAAGAGTGGAAGATGCCTTTGAAGATGATGATTTAGTTTTAGCTGAATATGGTGCTACAGTAGTAGGTATGGAAATTCTTCGTGAAAAAGCAGAAGAAATTGAAGAAGAAGCTAGAAGTAAAGCAGTTGTACAAATGGCGATTAGCTCTTTATCATACAGTGAGTTAGAAGCAATTGAGCATATCTTTGAAGAGTTAGACGGAAAAGAAGGTCTATTAGTTGCTTCAAAGATTGCCGATAGAGTAGGAATCACACGTTCTGTTATCGTTAATGCACTAAGAAAATTAGAAAGTGCTGGCGTAATTGAATCAAGATCATTAGGGATGAAAGGTACTTATATTAAAGTATTGAACGATAAATTCCTTTTCGAATTAGAAAAATTAAAATCTAACTAAGAAGTAAAATAAAAAAAGTTTAAAAATAACACGGAGACGCAGTGATGCGTTACCGTGTTATTTTTATGGTGTCAAATTTTTCTGTGTTACAACTTTATTACGAACGAAATAATAAAGTAATAACGAATAAAGTAGAACTTTAAACCTATTTTTAATAAACATAATCATTATAGTTCTTTATACCTATTAAATAATATATTCGAACGCTTGATTCAACTGATAATGAATAGCGTTTTAAAAAAAACGGAAAAATGAAGCGTATTTTTACCTAGGAAGAAAAATGTCGAAAATAGGACAAAAGAATTACCAAAAAACCCTTCTAGGTCATAGACTTATTATTTCATATTCTTTACAATGATGATAGATGAATTTATTAGTAAGTGCTAATTGGGGAGAATTTTGGAAAAAACGAGGTGAAGTTTGTGAAAGTCTTCTCACAATCCATGTCGATTATTGAAAACGCAATTCAACAAACATCGACAAAACAAAAGGTGATCTCGCAAAATATCGCGAATGTTGACACCCCAGGATATAAAGCGAAGGATGTAAGCTTCAAATCTGCTTTTGATTCCGCATTATCTAACATGAATACATATAAAACGGATGAAAGGCATTTTGATTTGACGCCATCTAATTTAAATACCACAGTCTTAACGAAGAAAAATGTAACATATAACGAAAGTGGTAACAGCGTAGATATGGATCAAGAAATGTCAGAGCTTGCAGCAAACCAAATTCAATATAACGCATTGGTTGATCGCATGAGTAGTAAGTTTAATGGACTTGAAAACGTAATTAAGGGAGGTAGATAATTGATGACTATCTTTCATAGTTTGGATACAACAGCTTCCGCACTGACAGCGCAAAGGTTAAGGATGGATGTCATCTCTTCAAATATGGCGAATGCTGATTCTACTCGCAGCGTGACTGGGGAAGACCCTTATAGGAGAAAATCCGTCGTGCTTCAAGCGAAAGATAACGGCTTTTCATCATTTTTACAAACGGCAATAAATGAAAAAAGTCAAACAGGTAATGGTGTAAAGGTAACGAGAATTGTTGAAGATGAAACACCTTTTGAACTCGTCTATAATCCATCTCATGCTGATGCTAACGCAGAAGGGTATGTAGAAATGCCAAATGTGGATCCATTAAGAGAAATGGTAGATTTGATGAGTGCAACACGTTCATATGAAGCAAACGTCACTGTATTTAATGCGAATAAGAATATGCTCTTGAAGGCATTGGAAATAGGTAAATAAGAAGGAGACTAAGAGATGAATATTAATAGCTTCTCTCCCGTCGTACATACAAATAGTCCGAATAATGCTCAAAATGTAAAAGAGATTACACCGAGTGATGCACATAATAGCTTTGCTTCGGCTTTGAAAAATGCAATTGGTAGTGTAAATGAAAGGCAAATAGCATCGGATGAAATGACGACAAAGCTTGCTACGGGGCAGGATGTTGATCTCCACGACGTAATGATCACCGCTCAAAAAGCGAGTGTATCCATGTCTTTAACACTAGAAGTGCGTAACAAGGCAGTCGAAGCATATCAAGAGATGATGAGAATGCAAGTGTAAATCATGCATTCTCGTCTAATGAATAACCAAGGACCATCGGGGGATTTTTAGATGAAAGATTCTTTGCAAGCATATGGTACAAAGGTGAGAACGTTCTGGGATGCGAAAACAAAGGGGCAAAAGGCTTTAATAATCGGTGCTCCGTTATTATTAATCATTGGTATTAGTATCATTGTTTTTCTTTCGACCAGAACCACCTTAGTCCCACTATATAGTAACCTGACACCCTCAGAAACAGGCAGTATAAAGGAAAATTTAGATGCTAAGGGGATTAAGTCAGAAATCGTTGAAGGTGGTACAGCTATTAAAGTACCAGAAGAACAAGTAGATAGCCTCATGGTAGAGCTAGCTGCAGAAGGAATCCCAGATAGCGGTAATATTGATTACTCATTTTTTAGTCAAAATGCTGGAATCGGGATGACGGAAAATGAATTTGACGTGATGAAGCTAGATGCGATGCAGTCTGAATTAGCAGAGTTAATGAAAGGTATTGATGGTATTAACAACGCTAAAGTCATGATAAACATGCCTGAATCTGGTGTGTTTTTAAATGAAACAGAGGAACAAGCATCGGCGTCTATCGTTTTAAACACGGATCCAGGTTATAAATTTGAAAATCAACAAATCCAAGCACTCTATCATTTAGTGTCTAAAAGTGTACCTAATTTACCTACTGATAATATCGTCATAACTAATCAAAACTTTGAGTACTTTGATTTGAAAAACAGTGAAGAATTTTCGACAGGCAATCAATTTGCTGTACAACATGAAATAAAAAAAGAAATCGAAAAGGATATCCAACGTCAAGTGCAAACGATGCTAGCTACATTAATGGGTCAAGAAAAAGTAGTGGTGTCTGTTACAGCAGATGTCGATTTCACACAAGAGAATAGAGAAGAAAATCTTGTCGAACCAGTAGATGAAGAGAATATGGAAGGAATAGCCATTAGTGCACAAAAGCTAACAGAAACCTTTACAGGGAATGGAGATACAGAAGGAGGTATCCCGCAAAGTGAAGATGGTGCGGATGCACTCGGCTCTTCTTATGTTGAAGGTTCAAATAGCAACGGCGATTATGAAAAAATAGAAGAAACAATTAATAATGAAGTAAACAGAATAAGAAAAGAAATTGTTGAAAGCCCATATAAAGTAAGGGATTTGGGCATTCAAGTAATGGTGGAACCACCTGATGCTAATAATCCAAATTCATTGCCACAAGATCGGATTAATGATATAACGCAAATCTTATCAACCATTATCCGTACATCCATCGATAAAGACACATTGGATGAAACGTTAACCGATGAAGAGCTACAAAATAAAATAGCTGTCTCCGTTCAAGAGTTCAATGGAAAAGTTGAGTTTCCAAATGAAGAAACAGGAACGATTCCTTGGTGGATATATTTGGTTGTAGGGTTACTATTATTGGTAATTATATTATTACTATGGTTATTCTTACGTAATAAAAAAGAGAAAGAAGAAGATATTGTAGAGTATGAAGTGGAAGAGCAATTAAATGATTCTATTCCTGATGTACATCAGGAAAAGGAAACAGAGGCAAGCATCCGAATCAAGCAATTAGAGAAGCTAGCTAAAGAGAAACCGGAAGACTTTGCCAAGCTCCTAAGAACATGGATTACGGAAGATTAGGAGGCCAGTCAAGCGTGAAAAGGGAGAAGAAAAATCTTTCAGGACGGCAAAAAGCAGCCATTTTATTAATATCTTTAGGTCCAGATATTGCTTCTAATGTGTATAAGCATTTAAGTGAAGAAGAAATTGAAAAGTTGACTTTAGAAATATCCGGTGTAAGAAAAGTAGACACTGAGGCAAAAGAAGAAGTGCTAGATGAATTTCATCAAATCGCTCTTGCTCAAGATTACATTGCGCAAGGGGGTATCGGATACGCGAAGACTGTGCTCGAAAAGGCATTAGGAAACGAGCAAGCAACAGCGATAATAAATCGTTTAACTTCCTCGCTTCAAGTGAGACCATTCGATTTTGCCAGAAAAGCGGACCCAACACAAATATTGAATTTTATTCAGAATGAACATCCGCAAACCATTGCGTTAATTCTTTCCTATTTAGAACCACAGCAGGCTGGTCAAATACTGTCGGAATTACCTCAAAATACGCAAGCAGATATTGCTAGAAGAATCGCAGTAATGGATGGCACTTCTCCTGAAATTATTAATGAGGTCGAACAAATTTTAGAAAGAAAGCTGTCCGCTACTGTTACACAAGATTATACGCAAACTGGTGGAGTCGAGTCTGTAGTAGAAGTGCTCAATGGCGTGGATCGCTCAACTGAACGTACGATTCTTGATGCATTAGAAATTCAAGATCCAGATTTAGCTGAAGAAATAAAGAAAAGAATGTTTGTGTTTGAGGATATTGTTACGCTTGATAATAAAGCCATTCAACGAGTGATAAGAGATTGTGCAAGTGAAGATCTCATGCTTTCTTTGAAAGTGTCTAGTGAAGAAGTAAAAGAGATTATTTATAAAAATATGTCACAGCGTACTGTAGATACATTTAAAGAGGAAATGGAATTTTTAGGACCAGTTCGACTTCGAGAAGTCGAAGAAGCACAATCAAGAATTGTCGCAATTGTACGCAGACTGGAAGAAGCTGGGGAAATCATCGTCGCTAGAGGCGGAGGGGATGATATTATTGTCTAGGTTATTTAAACATTCTACTCACGATTACTTAAGCGAAGAGGAGCAAATAACAATCTCTATTCGGCCGATGTTTAAACAATCAGAGGATCATCCATCACAGCAGATGTCTGCCTATTATGACCAGGTGATTAATGAAGCAGAGAAGAGAGCGGAAGAAATTATCCAATCGGCAAATCAGCATGCTGATCGCATATATCAAACAGTTCAAGAAGAAAAGGAAAAGGCAAAAGAAGAACAAGAATTGGTACGTAAAGAGGCATATGAGGAAGGTTACCTCACCGGGATGAGTAAAGGTAAAGAAGATGGATTTAACTCATATACCTCTAGATTAGCAGAAGTAAAAGAGATAATTAATGCAGCAAAAACTGATTATGAAGAAACTATTCAGTCAGCGGACCGAACGATATTAACGATTAGTATGAATGTAGCAGAAAAAATCATTGCCACGGAATTAACTCATCATTCGGAGCACTATCAATCTTATGTAAAAAACGCATTAAGAGAAGCAAAGCATTACAAAAACATTAAACTTATTGTTCATCCTGATAAATATCTAGAGTTATTAAGTTATAAGGATGAACTTAAGGCAATGTTACCTGTTGAAGCTGGCCTGTATATCCTTCCCGATGAAGAACTTTCTGTAGTAGATTGTGTAATTGATTCAGATAATGGTCGAATTGATGCCACATGTAAAAGTCAAATAGACGAGATCAAAGAAAGACTATCAGAATGGTTGGAGGCCCATCATGAACTTGGATAAGTTATTAGAGGAAATTCATGATACAGATAGTTTCAAAAAATACGGGAGGGTCAAGAGAGTTGTTGGCCTAATGATTGAATCTCAAGGGCCGGTTAGTTCCATTGGTGATGTTTGCTATATTCATGTGCAAGGTAAGAAGAGTAGGAAGATACGTGCAGAAGTGGTCGGATTTAAAGATGAGAATATTATTCTTATGCCATATACAACAGTTACTGATATATCACCTGGTAGTTTAGTAGAAACAACAGGAAAACCGTTAGAAATTAAAGTTGGGACTTCTCTTGTAGGGAATGTCCTTGATTCCTTGGGACAACCATTAGACGGGTCTCTACTTCCAAAAGGATTAAGAGAGGTGCCAACAGAACAAGAGCCACCAAATCCTCTCTTGCGACCACCCATTAGCGAACCAATTGAAGTAGGCGTTCGGTTGATTGATAGTTTACTAACAGTTGGTAACGGCCAAAGAGTGGGCATTTTTGCAGGTAGTGGTGTTGGTAAAAGCACTCTACTCGGCATGATTGCCAGAAATACAAAAGCAGACATTAATGTCATCGCTTTAATTGGTGAAAGAGGAAGAGAAGTCCGTGAGTTTATCGAGAGAGATCTTGGTCCTGAAGGATTAAAACGTTCAATTGTCATTGTAGCTACCTCGGATCAACCGCCATTAATGAGAATAAAAGGTGCCTATACAGCGACAGCCATTGCAGAGTATTTTCGTAGCAAAGGCATGAAGGTTATGATGCTAATGGATTCTGTTACTCGGGTAGCAATGGCACAACGGGAGATAGGTTTAGCAATTGGCGAACCTCCGACAACAAAAGGCTATACGCCATCAGTTTTTTCTGTTTTACCTAAGCTGTTAGAGAGAACTGGCACCTCCATAGAGGGCTCTATCACTGCCTTTTATACAGTGCTTGTTGATGGTGATGATATGAATGAACCAATTGCTGATACTGTGAGAGGTATATTGGATGGTCATTATGTGTTAGATAGAGAACTCGCTAATAAAGGACAATATCCTGCTGTAGATGTACTCAAAAGTATCAGTCGTGTAATGAATCAAATTAGTAGTAAGAGGCATATAAAAGCAGCTGAGAGCTTAAGAGAATCACTTAGTACTTATAGGCAATCAGAGGATTTAATTAATATCGGTGCATATAAGAAAGGGTCATCACAAGAAATAGATCGAGCGATTGCTTTATATCCACAAATTTTAAATTTTCTTAAACAACAAACGGATGAAAAAGTGACGATTGATGATGGAATTGAACAACTATTTGCGCTAGTTGGAGAAGGAGCACAGTAACAAATGTCTTTTAAATATAAGTTTGAGAAAATTATGCATGTAAAAGAACGTGAAAAAGATGAAGCTTTGGATATTTATAATCAAGCGACGAGACGTTTTGAAGAAGCTGCGACCAAACTATATGAATTGCTAAAGAAAAAAGAAGATCTAGATAGATTGCAATCTGAAAGACTAGTTAGTGGTTTACAAGTAGTGGAAATGCGTTATCAGCAACAGTTTATTTCGAATTTAGAAAAGACAATTAGTCATTATCAAAAAAGAGTAATGAATGCTCGTACACAAATGTATTATTATCAAGAAAAGCTTGCAGAAAAAATGACAGAGTACAAGAAATATGAAGTCATTAAAGATAAGAAGAAGATGCAATACGTATCAGAAATGAAGAGATTAGAAAATATTGAAATGGATGATATTTCAATCCAGCAATTTATCCATAAAGAACTTTAGGTGATAAGATGGAAAGTCACAAAGAGAAAAGGTCTAGACCGGTCATTAAGATATTTATGATCATTGCCACCACTTTAATTGGACTTATCGCAATTGGATTATTAATCCTAACTGTAAGTGGATATAACATCTTTGAAGTGGCGAAAAAGTATGGTCAAAATGTTCCTGTTCTATCTACCCTTTTTGAAGAAGATCAAACAGAAATGATGCAAACAATGGAAAATAGACTGATCGAACTAGAGGCAGAGGTCAATGACCGTGAGGCAAGAATTGAGCAACTGCAAAATCAAGTAGAAAGTAAAGACAATGAATTAAATAAAGCAAGCCAAGAAAAAACACGATTAGAAAATAGAGTAGACGAATTAGTTTTAATGAAAGAAGAGAATAAGCGGGCTTTTAGTGACATTATTAAAACTTATGAAGAAATGGCTGCTAAAAAAGCTGCGCCTATTTTATCTAATATGAATGAAGAAGAAGCGGTGCGAATCCTGGCAGAGGTAAAACCTGAAGTACTTGCTGATATACTGGCAAAAATGGAACCAACAAAAGCTGCTTCATTTACAAGCCTGGTAACAGCGTCTGTAGAAAATACTTCTACCACAGATGACGATGAGAAAGCCGCTGAATAAAGAGGGAGATGTTTCATGGAACTCATGTCACTGTTACCTATAAATAATAACCATCAATCTACTAAAGAAGTATCAGCTAATGAGAAGGTGGGGAAAGGCGATTTCGCTCAATTTTTAGGGAGTGTTCTGTCAACTGTGGAAACGGTCAGTTCGAATAGCGACGTCACGAAAGATGCAGTTACAAAGCAAGATGATTTGCTTTCTCTTCTCGGAGTATTAGAGTGGGAAGATTTGCCGGAAGAATGGCAATCGTTTATGTATATCGACTTACGAGATGAACCGCTAGTTGTAGAAAAGGCTAGTCAGTTATTAAACATTGAAGAAGAAGAGATGGAATTGATTTTTACTCATATCCAGTCATTGTTGAAAAATCAAGATGATATTTCTATAGATCTTCAAACGGCAGAAGCTAGAGAGAATTTTCTTTCAAAGTTAGTTTCAGTAGTGGAAGGTGGGCGTGCGCAAACACAAACACAAACAACTGACCTTATCACTCAGAACAAAGCCGTCTTCCAAACAATAAAGCTTGTGCAAATGATGAATCAACAAACGGAACCATCACCATTTAATCAACAACAATTAGCTGGACTCGTAAAAGACATCGTGAAAATACTAGAAAACGAAGCAGTTGTACCGATACCTCAATCCATTTCTTTAAAAGCCCGAGAGACACAACTTCGAACACAACAGTTGGTCAATCATTCACCACTAAGCATGACGTTAATAAATAGTGAGCAGAAGCAAATGGAAACAGAAGTGGAAATACTTTCAACAATTAGTAAAGGAATAGAGGATCAAAATCCGGATATAAAGACTGTGCAAGTTCCTACAAATCCGGTTGCAATCTCTAAGAACGATACTTTGCAATTACATATTCTACAAAATGGTAAACCAATTCCGGCAGAACAATTAGTAAAACAGTTTGAGAATACCTTATCCCGTGCCAAATTTACGACTGTTAATGGGATACAAAAACTGAGCATACAACTCACACCAGAACATTTAGGCACATTGAAGATAGAAATTGTCCAAAAAGATCAAGTGATGATTGCTAGAATTATTGCAAGTACACAGGCAGCCAAAGATGCATTTGAATCTAGCGCACAAACTCTCAGACAAGCATTTCATTCACAAAATATCAATGTCGATAAGATCGAAATTTATCAAACCTCCTTAGAACAAAAGCATGCAGAGGAATCGTTCAGTCAAAGAGAGAAGAATCAACCAAATCAAGATGGTGATGGTCATAACCGAAGAGAAGAACAAGAGGATAAAGCAACCTCTTTCTTCGATGAATTAGAAGCAGAATTATTAAATCTAAAGGTTTAGGTGGTAAGTTATATGACAAACAGTATTGATTCTTCTTTATTGCTATCACAATCACAAGCAGCCAATACCAATAATAGCAATACATTAGGCAAAGATGACTTCTTAAAATTATTAATGGTTCAACTTCAAAATCAAGACCCAACAAGCCCGATGGATGATAAAGAATTTATATCACAAATGGCTCAGTTTTCTTCTTTAGAACAAATGACTAATTTGACAACAAGTATGGAAGAAATGATCAACATTCAAGAGCAGAACCAATTACTATCTTATTCTCAATTTGTAGGTAAAGAGATTACTTGGCATAAATTAAATACTAATGAGGCTAATGTGGAAGTTGAGCAAGGAACTGGAAAAGTTGCTTCCATACAGTTCAAAGATTCTACTGTCACATTTATTCTTGAAGATGGAACCGAGTTATCACCAAGTAATATTTCTGAACTAAATCAGCCAACGATTGATGAGAATACATTAGTTCAATCTAGTTTATTAATCGGAAAAGAAATTACTTATCAGGATGATCAAGGGGAAAATCAAATAGCTAAAGTGGAGTCAGTGTCCTTTAAAGATGGACAAACATATTTTCATATTTCAGGTTCTGAAAAATTAATTACCCCACAGCAAATTATGAAAATTGAATAAAAGCGAAATGATATATTTGATGATTTAAAGGAGGAAATGCAATGCTACGCTCAATGTATTCAGGGATCAGTGGAATGAAGAATTTTCAAACAAAATTAGATGTAATTGGTAATAATATCGCCAATGTTAATACAGCTGGTTTTAAGAAGAGTAGAGTCACATTTAAAGATGCAATGAATCAAATGGTGGCTGGTCCATCCTCACCGACAGAATTACGTGGTGGGCGAAATGCAACACAAGTTGGCCTAGGGTCTACTTTGGCTACGATCGATGTTATTCACTCTGGATCGAGTATGCAAACGACCGGTAGAGCATTGGATTTGGGCATTGAAGGAGATGGTTACTTTATCGTTCAGCAAGGTGGGGCCCAGTATTATACGCGTGCAGGTAATTTTTATTTGGATGATGATGGCAGTCTAGTGAATAGTGAGGGGTTAAAAGTACAGGCATATAATAGCAACGGTGTATTAGGTGATGTGGTTGTAAATGTGAATGCCACCCTTCCTGCAGTGACAACAGAATCAATCACAGTTCAAGGAAATCTAGCAAAAGATGCGAATATTGGAACGGTATTTAATCAACAAATAAAAACAATTGATAGCAATGGTAATGCCCATGCGTCAACTGTTTACTTTAAAAAGATGGGCGACAATAGCTGGGGTGTCTTTTTTAATGAAGAGCCAAAACCATCTTCTGTTGGTACGATCACAAATCCAGATGAAGACGCTGGAAATATTAGTGTGAAAAATCCAGAAGGTTACATGGGGACACAAACAGGAGATTGGGAAGTTGAGTTAAAAGATGATGTATATACGATTTCAACACCTGATGGTGATGTAACTGTAAATGCGTCTCAAGTTAAGAATGGCGTCTTATCCGCCCATGGCTTACAAATTGATGTATCAAATGTGAAAGAAGATGGTACTTGGACGTTTAATGTTACGGCACCAACCCAACCTGAGGATAATCTTACATTAAGCTTTGATGCCAATGGACAAATCGTAGGTGCTGATGCGTTAAAAGAAGGTATTAGAATACCAGTTCCTTCAGGTGTAACAGATAATATGGCAACGGATGAAGATGAAAGTCAATTATTAGTTAATCTTGATTTTTCTGCACTTACACAAGTAGAAGGAGCATCGAATGCCAATGTATTTCCTGATGGTTATACGGAAGGGAAACTGGAAAGCTTCAATATTGGTGCATCTGGTGAAATTAATGGTGTCTATTCAAATGGTCTTATCGATATTCTTGGAACGATCGCTTTAGCCAAATTTAGCAATAGCTCAGGGTTAACAAAAGCTGGTAATAACCTTTATCAAGCTTCTGCCAACTCAGGTGTGGCTAATATTGGTATGGCAGGTGACGGAAGAGGGAGCTTAGCAGCAGGATCACTTGAAATGTCTAATGTTGATTTATCAGAAGAATTTACTGAAATGATTACTGCCCAAAGAGGCTTCCAAGCAAATACAAGAATTATTACGACGTCTGATGAGATTCTTCAAGAACTAGTTAACTTGAAACGTTAAAAAGGGAGGTTTAGGCAAGCTTTGGTTTGCCTATTACAATAAATTGATAAAATTATCGAGATTAAATGGTCAATCGTTTAGGTTAAATGCGTTTTATATCGAAACAGTCGAATCATTTCCTGATACAACAATCACACTTACCAATGGTAAAAAGTATGTTGTGAAGGAAAATGAATTAGAAGTAGTGGAAAGTATTCAGCAGTTCTACCAGGCTGTTGGTATGATTAAAGCTCATTCTATGTGGGAGGAGAACGGTGAAGATGAATAAAAAATGGCTCATCGTTGGAATTCTGTCATTGTTACTAGTAATTAGTGGTTCGTTATTTTACTTTACGGATGTATTTGCGAAGGATGCAAACGAGTCTTCTATTGATGATATTCTTGAACGCACTGTCTCTATTGACCAGATTACGACAAATCTAGCAAGTGACGATTATATACGGATATCTTTTACTATCCAAGTGGAGAGTAAAAAGGCGAAAGAAGAGTTAGAGAAAAGAGATTTCCAAGTGAAGAACTTAATGATCCAAGAGTTATCAGAAATGCAAGCAGATGATTTAAGAGGTAAAGATGGTCAACTATTATTACAGAAAAATTTAACAAAAAAAATAAATGACCTGATGGAATCGGGCAAAATTGAAAAAATCTATATAACTGAATCAATCCTCCAATAACATAATTGCTGACAGATTACTCATCTTTTAAAAATAAGAGTTTAATTCAAAGATATGGAGGTGACTTTTTTGCCAGGAGAAGTTTTATCGCAAAGTGAAATAGATGCGCTTCTATCAGCCCTTTCAACTGGAGAGATGGACGCTGATCAACTGAAAAAGGAACAGAGTGAGCGCAAAATTAAAACATATGATTTTAAACGTGCTCTTAGGTTCTCTAAAGATCAAATTAGAAGCATAACAAGGATTCATGAAAATTTTGCTCGGTTATTAACAACGTACTTTTCAGCACAATTAAGAACTTATGCGCAAATTTCGGTGACATCTACTGATCAAATTCCGTATGAAGAGTTTATTAGTTCAGTTCCTAAAATGACAATCCTTAATGTTTTCGATGTTCCACCACTTGATGGAAAAATATTGATCGAAGTAAATCCCAATATCGCATACGCATTAATGGATCGCATGATGGGTGGCAAAGGATCTAGCTTAAATAAAGTAGAAAACCTAACAGAGATAGAAACAAAGATTATGTCTAATACGTTTTCGAAAGCTTTTCTTCTCTTGAAAGAGGCTTGGAGCAATGTAATAGACATCGAGCCAAGTTATGCAGATTTTGAAGTCAATCCCCAATTCTTGCAGATGGTTTCACCTAATGAAACAGTTGTCGTAATATCTCTCACTGCCACAATAGGCGAGGCAAGTGGAATGATCAACATTTGTATCCCGCATGTGGCATTAGAAGCCATTATGCCAAAGTTATCAGTAAGATATTGGATTGAATCAGATGTAAAGAACAGAGAGCCTGAAGAGATAGAACGATTAACAAAAAATATTGAGATGGCCAGTATTCCCGTTGTATGTGAATTAGGATCGACGGATATTAGTATTGAAGATTTCTTAGATTTAACAATTGGTGATGTGATTGAATTGGATCAAGGCATTCACGAACCGATGCAGATTAAAGTTGGCGAAATTCAAAAATTCACAGGACAACCTGGGAAAGTCCATAAAAAAATGGCTGTACAAATTTTGGATTTTGTGAAAGGAGAAGAAGAAAATGAGTAATGATATGCTTTCACAAGATGAAATTGATGCATTGTTAAAAGGAACGGGAGACGAGAACGAAACATTTTTTCGTTCTGCTCCAGAAGAGCAAGACAAAGGGCAAGAACTAACGCTTATTGAACAAGATGCTCTTGGAGAAATAGGTAATATTTCATTTGGTAGTTCGACGACAGCTTTGTCTACATTATTAAATCAGAAGGTAGAAATAACGACTCCTTCTGTTTCTGTTATCGAATATGATAAATTAATTGAAGAATTCCCCCATCCTTATGTTGCCATTAAGGTGAATTATACAGAAGGGTTCAAGGGAACGAATATTCTTGTTATTAATCAACATGATGCATCGATCATTGCCGATTTGATGCTTGGTGGCGATGGAAGTCAACCATCACCAGACATGGGAGATATTCATTTAAGTGCGGTGCAAGAAGCAATGAATCAAATGATGGGCTCAGCTGCTACTTCAATGTCCACTATTTTTGCGAAAAGGGTGGATATATCTCCTCCGACAATTGATATACTGAATTTATCGACAGGTGAAGGGACAGAAACGATCCCTAGGGAAGATCCTCTAGTGAAAATCTCTTTTCGCATCATCATTGGTCAATTAATTGATTCTCATATTATGCAAGTATTACCTTATCACTTTGCCAAAAGCTTAGTGAAAGAGTTATTACAAACAACAGCTGAAGAACAAAGTGACAAGGAAATGGAACAACAAAAAGTAAGTGATGTACAACCGCAAGAGATTGCACAGATGGAAGAGACAAGCTCATCTTTATCAATGAGTGATATGCCTCATAGCTCTACTGAAAATGTTGATACATATAGTCAGCCTAATTATTATCAACCACCAACTGAGCCAATGCAAAAACAAGCGGTACAGGCGCAGATTCAGCCGGCCAACTTTTTAGAGTTTGGTTCGCAACAACCAGCTGAAAAGCAAACGAATAATTTGGATATGCTCTTAGATATACCATTGCAGCTAACAGTCGAATTAGGACGTACCAAAAGATCTGTAAGAGAAATTTTAGATATGACGCAAGGGTCAATTATTGAATTAGATAAATTGGCAGGCGAACCAGTAGATATTTTAATAAATAGTAGATTAATAGCAAAAGGTGAAGTGGTTGTAATAGATGAAAACTTCGGTGTAAGGGTCACTTCAATAATCAGTCAACAAGATCGTCTTAAAAAGTTAAGGTAACCAAGGAGGAATAGAAAATGTCTCAAAAAATATTAATTGTCGATGATGCAGCTTTTATGAGAATGATGATTAAAGATATATTGGTGAAAAATGGTTTTGAGGTTGTAGGAGAGGCAGCAGATGGTTTACAAGCAGTTGAAAAGTACAAAGAAACAATGCCTGATTTAGTTACAATGGATATTACCATGCCAGAAATGGACGGAATCACAGCATTAAAGGAAATCAAAAAAATTAATAGTCAAGCTAAGATTATTATGTGTTCTGCTATGGGACAGCAGGCGATGGTGATCGATGCCATTCAAGCAGGTGCTAAAGATTTTATTGTTAAACCATTTCAAGCAGATAGGGTTATCGAGGCGATTTCAAAAACATTGAATCAATAAGCCGTAAGAAGTGAGATGTAATGAACATGTATAAACAAGTAATAGGAAGAATATGTATACTAGCCATTTCCTGCTTATTTTTGACGCAGTTACTTCATGTGACTGCGTCAGCTGAATCTAGAAGTGTTGAGGAAATGGTGAAGGATGAGGAAAAATCCACAGAGAAAAATGAGGTTGAACCAAATATACACTCAGAAGAAATAACAGCAGACACTACGGAAGTCGGGTTAAATGCTTGGGATTTTATTCAGATGATTTTTGCTACAGTGTTTGTGGTTGGCTTGTTATATGGCTTGTTAAAGTTTGTTAATAAAAAGAGCCGCTCTTATAAATCAACCAATGTCGTTAATCACCTTGGTGGGACTGCCTTAGGTCAAAATCGCTCGGTGCAAGTCGTCAAAATAGGTGAAAAAGTGTATATACTAGGCGTTGGTGAAAATGTACAACTCATCAGTGAGGTCGCTGATAAAGAAGAGCGGGATACTTTATTAAAAAATTATGAAGAACAAGGCGACCAGTCATTGCAAGCAAAACAGTTTCTTACTCAACCTTTCAAGATAATGAAGAAGTCGGAAAGTGAACAAGTTAAGAACCAATCTTTTCAAGATATTCTTAGTAAACAACTGGCAGATATGAAAAAAAAACGTTCCGACCAACTTGAAAATTTGAAGAAGGGTAAACACGAACATGAATGAAGTAATGGAGATATTTAATAACAGTTCACCCGATAATATTTCAACATCTATTAAACTGTTACTAATGTTAACAGTACTTTCTTTAGCGCCAAGTATTTTAATATTAATGACATGCTTTACGCGTATCGTGATTGTTCTCTCTTTCGTAAGGACGGCATTAGCTACTCAATCTATGCCTCCCAATCAAGTGATAATTGGACTTGCCTTATTTTTAACTTTTTTTGTGATGGCGCCTACTTTTCATGAGGTTAACGAACAAGCATTATCACCCCTATTCAATGAAGAAATTGATCTAGAGGAAGCATATGATAGAGCTTCCCTTCCCTTTAAAGAGTTTATGAGTGCTCATACGAGAGAAAAGGATCTACAGCTATTTCTAGATTATTCAGGAGCTGAAAAGCCTACTTCTATCGAGGAGATTCCATTAACAGCACTAGTGCCAGCATTTGCTATTAGTGAAATTAAAACAGCCTTCCAGATTGGTTTTATGATTTTTATTCCTTTTCTAGTCATTGATATGGTCGTAGCCAGTGTATTAATGTCGATGGGAATGATGATGCTTCCACCTGTAATGATCTCATTACCTTTTAAGATTTTATTGTTCGTGTTAGTTGACGGTTGGTATTTAGTAGTGAAATCACTACTACAAAGTTTTTAAGTAAGGGAATGTTAGAGAAATGACTTCGGAAACCGTAATTTCAATCGCCGAGCAGGGGATAATGGCAGTACTAATTGTATGCGGACCATTATTATTACTAGCTTTAGTGGTCGGCTTAATTGTGAGTATCTTTCAAGCAACAACACAAATTCAAGAACAGACGCTAGCATTTGTGCCAAAGATTGTCGCTGTGTTAGTTGGTATAGTCGTCTTTGGACCATGGATGTTAAATTATATGGTTAGCTATACGAGTGATATTCTTTCTAATTTAACAAGGTATATAGGTTAAAGTTATTATGCAAGAATTATTCAACTATTTTCCAAGTTTCCTATTAGTATTTGTAAGAATTACCTCATTTTTTGTGATGATGCCGATTTTTTCATATAGGAATGTTCCTAATACAATGAAAATAGGGCTTGGCTTTTTTATTGCATGGATTATGGTATTTACACTCGATTTACCATTACTTGAAATAGACAATATGTATATTTTTCTCATTCTTAAAGAAGCATTGGTTGGTTTGTTTATCGGCTTTCTTGCTTATTTATTATTATCGGCGATTCAAACTGCAGGTGGTTTTATCGACTTTCAAATGGGTTTTGCTCTAGCGAATGTCATTGATCCACAAACTGGTGCACAAAGTCCGCTAACGGGTCAATTTTTATACATTATCTCACTCCTATTTCTATTATCGGTCAATGGTCATCATTTATTATTAGACGGAATCTTCTATAGTTATCAATATGTCCCACTTGATCAACCGTGGATTGCGTTTGGAAATGCTAATATGGCTGAATATATGGTGAAAGCTTTTAGTAGAATGTTTGTTATTGCCTTTCAAATGGCTATTCCCGTTGTCAGCTGTTTATTTCTTGTTGATGTGGCATTAGGGATTCTCGCTCGAACGTTCCCTCAGCTAAATGTTTTTGTAGTCGGGTTACCGTTGAAAATTGGTGTAAGCTTCATCATCTTATTTATTATGATGGGTGTGATGATGTTAGTTGTTTCAAAACTGTTTGAAGAAATGTTGTATTTCTTACGAGGCTTGATGAACTTGATGGGAGGGGCATAAAAAAATGTTTCTCACACTCGATTTACAGCTTTTTGCTGGAGAAAAGACAGAGAAAGCAACACCGAAAAAGAAACAAGATAATCGTAAGAAGGGGCAAGTTGCAAAAAGCCAAGATGTAAATACTGCTATTATGTTACTAGCTGTTTTTACGTTCTTTTTCTTTGCCGCAGATTTTCTGCAAACTTCCATCATCACAATGCTTGAGCATTCTTTTAATGAATATTTATTACTTGATGTAACGGAAGCATCTGTTTTTAAGATTTTATTGGACATCTTAAAAGAACTAATTATGATTGTAGGTCCAATTATGGTAGTGGCCCTTATCGCAGGAATCATTGCTAATTATATACAAGTTGGCGTGTTATTTACGACAAAACCAGTTGAACCGAAGCTTGAGAAGTTAGACCCGATTAAAGGCTTTAAGAGAATTTTTTCTCTCCGTGCTATCGTTGAAATGTTAAAATCGATTCTTAAAATTAGTATCATTGGCGTCGTTGTTTTTTCGATTTTGTGGTTAAGAATTGACGAGATTCTCATTCTCTCACAAAAAACAATTGGGGCTGCAATGAAAACAGTCATTGATTTAACCATCCAAATGGGGATATTTGCTTCCTTAGCGTTATTGGTTCTAGCAATATTAGATTATTTATACCAAAAATATGATTATGAAAAGAATTTACGAATGTCAAAGCAAGATATAAAAGATGAACATAAAAGTTCGGAGGGAGACCCTTTAATTAAATCTAAAATTAAGCAAAGGCAGAGGGAGATGGCGACAAGAAGAATGATGCAAGAAGTGCCAAAAGCAGATGTCATCATTACCAACCCCACTCACTATGCTATCTGTTTGAAATATGATGAGTCGAAAGCAGACGCACCAATTCTTACAGCTAAAGGGGTAGACCATGTCGCACAGAAAATAAAATTAATCGCTAATGAACATAAAGTAATCATGGTAGAGAATAGACCGCTTGCTAGAGGTCTTTATGATCAAGTTGATATTGGCGAGAGTATACCTGAAGAGTTTTTTAAAGCGGTTGCTGAAGTTTTAGCTTATGTATATAAAGTGAAAAACCAATTGGAGAAATGATAACTATTAAAAATAACCATCTATCAAAAGATGGAGAGATAGATTGTTTTATATATCGTTAGGAGAGAATCAGATGGCTGTTAAAGATTTATCGGTGTTGTTGAGCGTTATTCTAATTGTTGCTATGCTCATCATTCCTTTTCCCCATTGGCTATTAAGTATTTTAATTATCATTAATATGGCGCTCGCACTTATGGTTTTACTCATGGCCATGAGTATGAAGGAAGCACTGGAATTTTCTATATTTCCATCGCTTGTTCTTTTAATGACTTTATTTCGCATCGGGTTGAATGTCTCTACGATGCGTGCCATCCTTTCCGAAGGTGATGCGGGAAAAGTTGTTGAAACGTTTGGTTCCTTTGTTACTGGAGGTAACGTAATCGTCGGTTTAGTTGTGTTCATCATTCTCGTAATCGTTCAGTTTATTGTTATTACAAAAGGGACTGAGCGTGTATCTGAGGTTGCAGCAAGATTTACTTTGGATGCAATGCCTGGAAAGCAAATGAGTATTGATGCAGATTTAAATGCTGGGATGATCTCTGAACAAGATGCTAGAAATCGTCGTGAAAAAATCGGGCGGGAAGCAGATTTCTATGGAGCGATGGATGGTGCGAGTAAATTTGTAAAAGGCGATGCCATTGCGTCTATTATTATTACATTAATTAATCTAATCGTTGGAATAATCATTGGTGTCACGCAATTAGGTTTACCAATAGGAGAAGCTGCCACTCATTTTTCTATGTTAACAATTGGTGATGGGTTAGTGAGCCAAATACCAGCTCTTCTAATGTCTACTGCTACTGGTTTAGTTGTCACTAGATCAGCTTCAGAGGGGAATATTGGATCAGATATAACTGGGCAATTATTTTCATATCCTAAAATGCTCTATATTGCCGGCGCGACTATTCTTTTCTTAGGTGTGTTTACACCGATTGGCTTGTTATTAACACTTCCTATCGCAGGTTTGTTAATAGCAGGCGGGTATTTTATTTCTAAAACACCAGCACCTGACAAAGAACAATTACAAGAAATTGAAGAAGAAGTGCAAACAGATGAAATGAAAAGCCCTGAGAATGTGATTAATCTATTAAATGTGGATCCGATAGAATTTGAATTTGGCTACGGGCTTATCCCATTAGCAGATGGGAATCAAGGTGGCGATTTACTTGATCGAATCGTTATGATTAGAAGGCAATTAGCCATAGAGTTAGGAATTATCATCCCTGTCGTTCGCATTAGAGATAATATTCAATTACAACCTAATGAGTATCGACTCAAAATAAAAGGGAATGTTATGGCCAAAGGGGAGCTTTTGTTAGATCATTATCTAGCCATGAGTCCAGGTGTCGAGGAAGATTCTATTGAAGGAATTGATACAATCGAACCCTCATTTGGTTTACCAGCTAAATGGATTAATGAAGACACGAAAGAGCAAGCTGAAATTTACGGTTATACCGTTGTTGATCCCCCCTCAGTTGTGTCCACTCATTTAACTGAAGTGATCAAAAATAATGCTCATGAGTTAATAGGTCGTCAAGAAACGAAGCAATTAATCGATCATTTACAATCAAGTTATCCTATTTTGGTGGAAGAAGTCACACCGACGCCTTTAACAACGGGAGATATTCAAAAAGTGCTGGCGAAATTACTTAGAGAAAACATCTCTATTAAGAATCTACCAGTGATATTTGAAAGTTTAGCAGATACTGTTAGATCGACAACTGATACAGATTTATTAACGGAGTATGTTCGTCAAGCACTTGCTAGACAAATCACTGATCAATTTCATGATGAAGGTGAATCGTTAAAAGTGATTACTTTATCTGGAAAAGTAGAAAAGATTATTGCTGATGGGATTCAACAAACAGAACAGGGGCGTTTTTTATCGGTAGATCCGACACAAACACAAACGATTTTAGAGTCTCTGGCAAACCAAATCGAACAAAGCTCTATGTTGAATCATACACCAGTGGTCTTATGTTCACCTGCTGTTCGTTTATATGTAAGACAATTGACGGAAAGGTATTTTCCTCAAGTGCCTATTCTCTCTTACAATGAGATAGAAGCTAATGCAGAAGTACAAAGCGTTGGAGTGGTGAATCTATAATGAAAGTGAAAAAATTTACTGTTAATACAATGGCAGAAGGATTAGAGAAAATACGTAAAGATTTAGGACCAGATGCCATGATTTTACAAACGAAAAAAACTAAAAAAGCAACGGGATTTCTCGGTCTCTTTAAAAAGGAGCAACTAGAGATTATGGCAGGTGTCGACCCTGAGGCAAAGCAGCAGAAATCTGATCAACCACCAGCCTTTCAGACGCAGACTTCTTCAAGTGAGTTAGAGAATATGCAACAAATTATTACGCAGTTGAATGAAGTGAAAGGGCTAATGAAAGAAAAGCGAAACAATTTACATAGGCAAACTGAAACCGTGCCAACAGATGTTAAAACAATGATTGAACGATTACACAATATGGAATTGCCAGCATTTCTTATCAATGAGATGACAGACCATCTATTATCGAGATGGTATAAAGAATCAGAGCAATTACGTGATAGCAAGGTGACAGAATGGATAGAAGAATATCTGACTAGTAAACTAGAAGGTATTTCATTTGGCGGTATTACTTTTAACAATAAATTAATTAAACTGGTAGGTCCAACAGGGGTTGGGAAAACAACTACCATTGCTAAACTGGCTGCTGAAGCGGTATTAAAACATAAGAAACAGGTAGCATTTATTACAACTGATACGTATCGTATTGCTGCTATTGAGCAATTAAGGACATATGCTGATATTTTCCATGCACCTCTAGAGGTTTGCTATTCTGCCGAAGATTATCAGCAGGCAGTAGAAAAGTTTGCTCATTACGATGTGATATTTATAGATACAGCAGGAAGGAATTATCGTCTCGAGGAAAATATAAAGGAGCTTTCCTCTGTAACAAAAGCCACTGATTTTCCGACTGAGACGTTCCTGGTGCTGTCACTTACTGCAAAAGTAGAAGATATGAAAGAGATATATGAGCAATTTACCAGAATGGACATTGACCGTTTCCTATTTACTAAAATAGATGAAACGAGCAACCTTAATGCAGTAGGAGAAATGGTGCTTCGTTTTCAAAAAGGGATTGCTTATATGACAAATGGACAAGAAGTACCCGAAGACTTGAAAGAGATGACAAAGGAAAAATTTTTGAATATCGTTCTCAAAAAGGATTCGGCTTATGTATGATCAAGCAGCTAAACTACGTGATCATTTAAGGAATAATCAACCCTTTATCGATCAAGAAGGTCGTGTCATCTCTGTGATTAGTGGTAAAGGGGGCGTGGGGAAGTCAAATATATCCTTGAATCTTTCCATTTTATTGAAAGAGCAACAGAAGAAAGTCTTGTTAATTGACATGGATATAGGTATGGGGAATCAAGATATTCTAATCGGTCGTTCTTTTCCATTTACTTTAGCTGATTATTTTCATGAAAAGCGCTCATTTAATGAGTTAATAGAAAAGGGGCCATTAGGTATTGATATGATTGCCGGTGGTTCAGGACTCTCAAATATATTGCAACTGGATAAACAAAAGGTGGATAACTTCCTTGATGATTTAAGTGTCGTTTTAAGGACATATGATTTCATCATTTTAGATATGGGAGCAGGGATGAGTTTGGAAGCTGTTTCATTTATTTCATCTTCTAAAGAAGTGATTGTTGTTACAACACCAGAGCCTCCAGCTATAATGGATGCTTATGGTGCGATAAAACAAATTGCCCGAAATCAGTCGGATATTCAATTTTCAATGATTATGAATCGCGTCGATGACATACAGCAAGCTGGTGAAGCATACGAGCGTATTTCGGCAGTAGTAAAGAAGTTCTTACAATTGGAAATTGTATATTTAGGATGTGTGTTTGAAGATAAAAAAGTGAAAAAAGCCGTTCAACACCAAGTCCCTTTTGTCCAATTGGATCGACAGGGACAAGCTGCTAAACAATTAGCACTCATTACTTCTCAATTATTAAATGAAATAGAAAGAATGGAACAAGGAAGCGGTACTTCTTTTATCCAGCGTTTAAAACATTTGCTTTTAAGTAGGAGGTGATGGGTGTGAATAAGATAAAGGTAGTTGTAATTGATGACTCAGCATTTATGAGAAAGCTAATTACCGATTTTTTATCTGGAGATCCACTAATAGAAGTAATAGGTGTAGCGAGAAATGGTGAAGAGGGCGTACGTGAAGTGATTCAAAAACAGCCTGATGTCGTTACACTAGATATTGAAATGCCAATTATGAATGGACTTGAGGCGCTGCAAAAAATAATGGCAAATAAACCTCTACCAGTTATCATGTTATCTAGTGCCGCGAAAGTAAGTACAGATCATACGATACTAGCATTTAAATATGGCGCATTTGATTTTATAGAAAAGCCATCGGGTCCGATTTCCTTAGATTTATATAAAATCAAACATGATTTAATAGAAAAAGTGAAAATAGCACGACAAACAAACATGAAATCGTTAATTAGTCCTATAAAACAACCTCACAAAAACATAAAAACATCTGCCGATTATAGTAATATAGAACTAAAGGGTGAGCATTTAGTATTAAAAGAGAAAAAACCTTTACTCGTTACAATTGCTGCATCAACAGGAGGGCCACGAGCCATTCAATCTATTTTACAAAGTTTTCCGCAGGATATAAATGCAACAATGCTGATTGTCCAACATATGCCACCGTATTTCACCCATTCTTTAGCAAACCGATTGAATCAAATGACTCATATTACGGTGAAAGAAGTAGAAGATGGAGAAAAGTTGGAGAAAGGTGTTGCTTATATTGCTAAAGGCGGCTTACATTTTACTATAAATCAAAAAGGCAGTTTTCTTTTTGCTCATTTATTACCACCGGAGAAAAAAGTGGGGCATTGTCCATCTGCTGATATGCTGTTTGCTTCATTTAGTGAATTGCAGGGCTATAGACAAGTAGCTGTCGTATTGACCGGAATGGGCGTAGATGGAAAAAAGGGAGCACAAAAGTTAAAAGAGAAAACGAAAACAACCATTATTGCCGAATCGAAAGAAACAGCCATCGTTTACGGGATGCCAAAAGCGATAGTTGATAATGGATTAGCTGATGAAGTAGTAGAGTTACAAAATGTCTCATCTACAATCTTGAAGTATGTTTAATGGAGGTGTCCTTAGATGGAAATGAACCAATATTTAGATCTTTTTATTGAAGAAAGTAAAGAACATCTACAAAATTGTAATGATTTGCTGCTTAAATTAGAGCAAAGTCCAGAGGATTTATTCATTGTTAATGAAATTTTTCGCTCTGCTCATACTTTAAAAGGCATGTCAGCTACGATGGAGTTTAATGATTTAGCCCAATTAACTCACCAAATGGAGAACGTGTTAGATCTTATTCGTAATGAGAAACTAGCTGTATCTTCACAAGTACTTGATGTATTATTTTTAGCAGCTGATTACTTAGAAGAAATGGTAGAATCTATTGCCAGTGGAGGCAATGGACAATTGAATGTAGAGACTGTAGTGAAACAATTGCAGAGCTTAGATGGCAAAGAACAGCTTGAGAATGTAAATGCACCGGAAACTATGCAATTTGGGAAGCTGACCTACGATGATTATGAATGGACTGTATTAAGTCAATCAAAAGGTACCGATTATCACCCCTATGAAGTGACGGTGCAATTACATAAAGATTGTTTATTAAAAGCAGTTCGAGTATTTATGGTTTTTGAAACACTAGAGAAAAATGGAGAAATCATTAAATCGCACCCTCAGGCAACTGCTCTTGAAGAGGAACAATTTGACTTTGAGTTTACAGTAACTATTCTCTCCTCTAACACAAAAAAAGAGATTGAAATGGAGCTGTTGAAAATATCTGAAATCGACGCTGTCGAAATCATAGCGATAGATTTGTCTCAGGCAAGTGAAGAAGCGGCGGTAGCTGTAGAACAAGTGGTATTGCCTACAGAAAAAGAGGTTGAAGTAGCACAGCAACAGACTTCATCATTCAAACAGCAGAGCAAACATGCAACGAAAACGATTAGGGTAAACATAGAACGACTAGATATCTTGATGAATTTATTTGAGGAATTGGTGATAGATAGAGGACGTCTACTACAAATTTCTCAAGATTTAGACCATCAAGGGTTACAAGAAACCGTTGAACATATGTCTCGTATTTCCGGAGATTTGCAAAATATAATTCTCAATATGAGGATGGTTCCAATTGATACAGTCTTCAATCGTTTTCCTAAAATGGTAAGACAACTAGCGAAAGATTTACATAAGTCTGTCAACCTAGAGATTATTGGTGCCCAAACGGAATTAGATCGAACAGTCATTGATGAGATTGGTGATCCACTCGTTCATTTGATTAGAAATGCAATGGACCATGGAATTGAAAAGCCCGAAGAGCGTTTAGCGAAAGGTAAGTCACAACAAGGAACAATTATCTTGAAGGCTTATCATAGTGGAAATCATATTTTCATAGAAATAACGGATGATGGGGCAGGAATAAATAAGGACAATGTGTGTCGAAAAGCCATTTCCAAAGGGATTATTAAAGAAGAAGAGATCGCTTCTATGGAAGATCAAGATATTTATCAGCTTATTTTTTCATCAGGCTTTTCTACAGCTAAGGAAATTTCCGATGTTTCGGGCAGAGGCGTCGGTTTAGATGTTGTTAAAAGTACAATTGAATCATTAGGTGGATATGTTACGATTCAGTCTAATGAAGGAAACGGCTCAACCTTCTCCATTCAATTACCTTTAACCCTTTCAATTATTTCCGCTATGTTAGTAGAAGTAGAAAATGAAAAGTATGCTATTCCTTTATCCTCCATTATTGAAACAGCAATTATAAAAAAAGCTGACATTATGAAAACACATAATCAGCAAGTAATCGATTTTAGAGGTAAAGTCGTTCCGCTCGTTTCTTTACAATCTATTTTTGAAGTGAATGATGAAAGTGAAGAAACACCAGAGACGCTTTCAGTTGT
Organism: Cytobacillus sp. FSL K6-0129; assembly: GCF_038007625.1. Classification (NCBI taxonomy): domain Bacteria; kingdom Bacillati; phylum Bacillota; class Bacilli; order Caryophanales; family Bacillaceae; genus Cytobacillus; species Cytobacillus sp. FSL K6-0129. The sequence continues at coordinate 277,768 of NZ_JBBOXM010000001.1, forward strand.
TATCGTTCGAAAAGGAGAAAAGCTGGCTGCATTAATCGTGAGTTCTTTTATCGGGCAACAAGAGATTGTACTAAAATCATTAGGTGATTATTTAACGAATGTTTTTGCCATATCGGGTGCGACAATATTAGGCGATGGACAAGTAGCGCTAATTATTGATTGTAATGAGTTGATAAAATAATAGGAAGATGGTGATTGGACTGTGGAAAATAACCAACATACTGTTCAATTAATTGTATTTCAGCTTGGTGATAAAGAATATGGGGTACCTGTTGCAGATGTACTCTCAATAGAAAAAATAGAACATATTACGAGAGTGCCAGGAACAGAGAAGTATATTAAAGGTGTCATTAATCTACGTGGTGTTATATTGCCAATTGTCGATTTACGCACGAGATTTAATTTACCCGAACACCCCTATTCCGAACATACTAGAATTATTATTACGAAAAAAGGTGAAAAGGAAGTGGGGTTAATTGTCGATGCAGCTAATGATGTGATAGATGTTGCAACATCACAATTAGAGCCCCCGCCTGAAGTGGTAGGAACAGAGTCGTTTGATTATATAAAAGCTGTCGCCAAAATGAATCAACAAATTCTTATTTTGATTGACTTAGCTAAAGTATTAAATATAGAGGAGAATGTAGAAGTTTAATGGCTGATTCTTATTCTATTAATAATCGACACCATCTCCCAAAATTTATAGATATGTTAAAAGAAGTAGCAAATATTGGTGCAGGTAATGCAGCAACAGCACTTTCTACTTTGCTGGATAAAAAAGTAAATATGCGTGTTCCCTCGGTTCACATCTATACCTATCAAGAGGTAGTCGAGGCGAACGGTAATGACGAGAATGTAACGGTTGGGGGTCTGTCGCAAGTATCAGGCTCTCTTTCAAGCCAACTATTATTATTAATGTCTTATCAAAATGTAGAACGGTGGATAGCAAACTTGCTACAAAGCCAAAATGAAATGTTTAGTAGTCTATACGATCACATGGAACAATCAGCATTAGCGGAATTAATGAATATGTTAACAGGCGCCTACGCTTCAGCACTTGGGGATTTTTTTGAAGAACCACTCTTTTGTTCACTTCCTGCTATAAGTATCGATATGTCAGCTGCATTAATCAGTGATGCTTGTATTACACAATCATACGACTATGATGAGTTATTAGTTATTCAAACGAGTATGGAGATTGTTGAAGAATCGAAAGAAGAGCTTTGTCACTTATTGATCTTCCTCGATAATCACTCGTTATCTGAAATCTTAAAGAAATGTGACGGATAAATATAATGAATACAAGTGAAGTCGTGAAAGTTGGGATAGCTGACTGTCATATTGTTCAGGCACCTCAGTTAATTAGGACGTCAGGTTTAGGTTCTTGCGTAGGTGTCGTACTTTATGATCAAAAAAAGAAAATAGCAGGATTGGTTCATATAATGCTCCCTGACTCATCCTTAGCAAAATCAAAGGTATTTAACCCCGCTAAGTTTGCTGATTCAGGAATTAAGCATTTGTATGATGAGTTAATTAAAAGTGGTGCGCATCGTATTTCCATCATGGCTAAGTATGCAGGTGGGGCACATATGTTTAAATTTTCATCCGGTCAAGATGTGATCCGTATTGGCGAAAGAAATATAGCCACTACAGAACGAATATTAAAAAACTTGCAAGTTGAAGTGACAGGTAAGGATGTAGGTGGTCACTGTGGACGAACGATAGAGTTCAATCCAGAGAATGGCAAGATGATGGTTAAGACGGTTAATCAAGGAGTGACATATATATAAATATTTGTTAGAGGAGGTGAGTATCTGGTTTAAATCATGTATTTAACCAGATTCAATCAATGCTACAAGTTTCAGAAGAGAAAGCTTGGGATGAGTGGGTATGTTCACGAAATCAAGACGCGGGTAATTTCCTCGTTAAAAGATATATGCCACTTGTGAGTTATCATGTTCAAAGGATTGCAGCAGGTCTCCCTAAAAACGTGTCAAGGGATGAATTAAAAAGTCTAGGCATGATGGGTTTATTTGATGCACTAGAAAAATACGACCCAAATCGTGACCTTAAATTTGATACGTATGCATCCTTCAGAGTTAGGGGCGCCATCTTAGATGGTTTAAGAAAAGAAGACTGGCTATCAAGAAGCACGAGAGAAAGAACAAAAAAAGTGGAAGCGGCGATTGAAAGATTAGAGCAGGCCTATATGCGTAATGTCACAGTTGAAGAAATTGCTCTTGAGGTACAATTATCAACTAAGGAAGTATATGCTACTCTAAATGAACAATACATGGCCAACTTATTATCTATTGATGAAAAACCGAGTGACTATGATTATGATGATTATTCATTTGTTCTTCAAGATGAGAGAGCTATTTTACCAGAAAAACAGCTTGTTAAAAATGAATTAATTGAAGAATTAACATCACAAATTAAGCAATTAAACGAAAAGGAACAATTAGTGGTTAGTTTATTTTATAAAGAAGAACTGACATTAACCGAAATTGGTGAAGTTTTACAGCTTTCTACATCTAGGATTTCACAAATTCATTCAAAGGCAATTCAAAAGTTAAAGAAAACATTAGAAAAAATCGTCTAATGTTCTTTGAAGGAGGGTTTTTCTATGGTAGGAGGGCATATCATTTCTGTATCACCTGATAGGTTAACTGCTTTGTTACATCTACAGGCAAGTGAGATACAAGATGATAATATTAAACAAGTAATAGAAAAAAGTATTCGTAAAGCGAATATTACATACGGACTTGACCATGCGCTAATCGCGAAAATAGTTGAAGACCCTCTAGCCTACACTTCCCCAATCGAAATTGCAAAAGGTGAGAAACCAATCGCTGGAAGAGATGCTTATTTAGTAAAGGAAAAGTTAAATATGCATAGTGATAAGCGAGAGAAGCTTAATGACATACATGAGTATATGGTCACAGTAGCAAATGGAGAGGTGATCGCAACTATTTTTCCAGCTACACCTGGAACGGACGGAATCGATGTTCATGGACAAAGGGTTAACAGCATGAATGGAAAAGAATTACACATCACTCCAGGGGAAAATGTGATCTTACATCATGAGCAATATTATTCTTTAATTGATGGTGAAGTCTTACTGTCAAAAAACAGCTTGTCTGTGTTGCCGATACAACTGATAGATGGTGATTATCATCCAGGAAAAGGTATAATGAAATTTGATGGTAACGTAGTTGTGAAAGGGAATGTCTTAACAGGAAGCCATATAGTGGCAACAGGTAATATAAGGGTAGAAGGAACAGTTGAAAACGCAAATTTAGAGGCACAAGGCTATATTTATATTGAAGGTGGAGTCCTCGGAAATCAATATGGTAAAATTCAGGCTCAAGGTAGTATAAGAGCCCATTTTTTAAATCAAGCAGTAGTAGAATCTGAAAGTAATATATATATAGAGCGTTCAATCCTTCATAGTGTAGTGTTTGCCAAGGAACATATTTATGCTAATAATGCATCTGTCATCGGGGGGCATTTATCAACATATGGTGAAATGATTGTCAAAGATATTGGCAATCACCATTTTACATATACTGAAATTGAATTAAAAGATGAGGATTATTCACTACAAGAAAAGTTAGGGGAAATCTCGAACAAACTTGCTGATTTAAATATCGTAAAACAAAAGTTAGTTTCTATTGAGTCTAAATTGCAGGAGGATCAACAGGGACATCCGTTGGCATTAAAACATAAAAAGACTAAGAAGCATATCGAGCAAGAAATCTTAAATCTAACGAAAAAGAAACAAGAGATAGAAAGTCACCACACTTTTCAAAAGGATAAGCTAGCTATCAAAATTCTTGGAGATCTATACCCTCAAACAAAGATAAAAAAAGGTAAGTACGCCAAGCTTTTTAAAAAGCCGAATGCGCATATTACCATTCATTTTGATAAATCAGAATTTATTGTATTACCTATTGAAAATTAAAAAGTAGAGAGTCACTAATAGTTGACAAAAAAGAAGGGATAAATAATGATTGTTTTCTTCCTTATCATTAGTCTCATATTGAATATACTCGCAATCACTGCGATTCTTCTCCTTTATTTACGGCAAAATCGTTTTGTTTCTTTAGAAAAAGAACAAAAAAATAATATAGAACAAATGGATCAATTATTAGCGATATACATAACGGAAATGCGTGAAGAGAACGAAGCTTTTTTGAAGCAGGTCCAGCAAAGAAATATATTATCTCCAGTAAATGACGAATCTAACGTACAAAATGAGCCAAATCCACAAGAGTTGAATAAACGCTATCGGACAACAACAGCTAAAAAGAAGGCTGCATCTATTTATCAAGCTAATCAAGCCAATAAGGATACTCATATTGACCGTCAAAAAGAAAAGAATGAAGCGACTACCCATTCTTCTATTCAGGACCTTTATCATCAAGGGCACTCCGTCGATGAAATTGCAAAACGCATGAATAAAGGAAAAAAAGAGGTAGAACTTTTATTGAAATTTTCTAAGGAATGATGATAAGTCTTGCTTACTTACTGGAGTTATGCTATAGTATAAAACGGTGTTAATACACACGCTTATTGATTTAACTAGTTGGTGCTGTCAATACAGTTTCTAGTTAAAGATGATATGAGCGGAGGAAAATAAAAACCATTAGGAGGAAACATCCATGTCAGTAATTTCTATGAAGCAATTGCTTGAAGCTGGTGTACATTTCGGACACCAAACTCGCCGTTGGAACCCAAAAATGAAAAAATACATTTTCACTGAGCGTAACGGCATCTACATTATCGACCTTCAAAAAACAGTTAAGAAGGTAGAAGAAGCTTATAATTTCGTTAAAGAACTAGCTGGTGAAGGCGGAACAGTTCTTTTCGTTGGTACTAAAAAACAAGCGCAAGATTCTGTTAAAGAAGAAGCAATTCGTTCTGGTATGTACTATGTAAACCAACGTTGGTTAGGTGGTACATTAACAAACTTTGAAACAATCCAAAAGCGTATTGCACGTCTTAAAGATATCGAAAGAATGTCTGAAGATGGCACTTTTGAAGTACTTCCTAAAAAAGAAGTTGTTCAATTAAGAAAAGAGCAAGAACGTTTAGAAAAATTCTTGGGCGGAATCAAAGATATGAAAGCTCTTCCTGATGCTTTATTCATCATTGATCCTCGTAAAGAGCGCATTGCAGTTGCAGAAGCGCATAAATTAAACATTCCAATCGTTGGTATTGTTGATACGAACTGTGATCCAGATGAAATCGATGTAGTAATCCCTGCAAACGACGATGCAATTCGTGCCGTTAAACTTTTAACTGGTAAAATGGCGGATGCAATTTTAGAAGCTAAACAAGGTGAAGAAGTAACGACTGCATAATTGCTATGAAATGCGTTATTTTTGAAAAGGTGATAATAGGGAGCACCCTTTATCACCTTTTTTTAAAAAGAATGACGTATTTGTTGCCTGCAAATCAAAAGAACGATTGGCATACGCAATATTTGGAAAAGATAATGTAATAATAAAAAATCATGCTGAATGTTCATATACGACATTTACATATTCAATAAGGAGGATTCCATAATGGCAATCACTGCACAAATGGTAAAAGAATTACGTGAAAAAACAGGTGCTGGAATGATGGATTGTAAAAAAGCACTTCAAGAAGTAGACGGAGATATGGAAAAAGCAATTGACTTTCTTCGTGAGAAAGGTATTGCAAAAGCTGCGAAGAAAGGCGATCGTATCGCTGCTGAAGGCTTAACTTCTATTAAAGTAGAAGGAAATGAAGCTGTTATTCTTGAAGTAAATGCTGAAACAGACTTCGTTGCTAAAAACGAAGGTTTCCAAACACTTGTAAAAGAATTAGGAGAGCACTTGTTAAGTGTAAAACCTGCGTCAGTTGAAGAAGCACTTCAAGGATCTATGACAAATGGTAACACAGTTGAGTCTCATATCAATACAGCTATTTCTAAAATTGGAGAAAAACTATCATTACGCCGTTTTGAAGTTAAAACAAAAACAGATAACGATGCTTTTGGCGCATACCTACACATGGGTGGACGTATTGGTGTACTTACAGTACTTGAAGGTACAACTGATGAAGAAGCAGCAAAAGACGTATCTATGCATATTGCAGCATTAAACCCTAAATATATCTCTCGTGATGAAGTTTCACAAGAAGAAGTTGAACATGAGCGTCAAGTTCTTACTCAACAAGCGCTTAACGAAGGTAAACCAGAAAAAATCGTTGAGAAAATGGTTGAAGGTCGCTTAGGTAAATATTTCGAAGAAGTTTGTGTAAACGATCAATCATTTGTTAAAAACCCAGATGAAAAAGTTGGGAAATTTGTTGCTTCTAAAGGCGGTAAAATTAGCGAATTCGTACGTTATGAAGTAGGAGAAGGTATCGAAAAACGCGAAGATAACTTTGCAGAAGAAGTAATGAGCCAAGTGAAAAAATAATAAATCTACCATAGTAGATGAATTTGTGGGGAACACTGTGTGTTCCCTGTTTGTTAGAATAAATGTAATTTGAAATTTTAAGCAAAAGCTTTTTTTGCTTACTATTCATTATGGAGGTTCTTATGAGCGACCCTAAATATAAAAGAGTTGTTTTAAAATTAAGTGGTGAAGCATTGGCTGGAGAACAAGGTTTCGGCATTAATCCATCAGTAATTAAGTCAGTCGCACAGCAAGTGAAAGACTTAGCTGAGCTAGATGTTGAAGTAGCTGTCGTTGTTGGTGGCGGAAATATTTGGCGTGGTAAGATTGGTGAAGAGATGGGTATGGAACGTGCTAATGCAGATTATATGGGAATGCTTGCAACGGTAATGAACTCCTTAGCACTTCAAGATAGTTTAGAACAACTTGGGATTGAAACAAGAGTACAAACTTCAATTGAAATGAGACAAGTTGCTGAGCCATATATCCGTAGAAAAGCCATTCGTCACTTGGAAAAGAAAAGGGTCGTTATTTTCGCTGCAGGCACAGGAAACCCTTATTTCTCTACAGATACAACAGCTGCACTAAGAGCGGCAGAAATTGATGCTGAAGTTATCTTAATGGCAAAAAATAATGTTGACGGTGTATACTCTGCTGATCCACGAATCGATAAAAATGCAAAAAAATACGATGAATTATCCTATTTAGATGTCATTAAAGAGGGATTAGCAGTCATGGATTCAACGGCATCATCACTTTGCATGGATAATAATATTCCACTGATTGTCTTTTCTATTATGGAAAAAGGAAATATCAATCGCGCTGTATTAGGCGAGCCAATCGGTACAATCGTAAGGGGGAAAAACTAAATGCCAAAAAATATCATAGCTAATGTAAAAGAACGTATGACAAAAGCAACACAATCTTACTCACGCGAATTAGCCGGTATCAGAGCTGGGAAAGCTAACTCTTCTATATTAGATAGAATAACAGTAGATTACTATGGTGCACCAACACCTATTAACCAATTAGCTGGTGTTTCTGTACCAGAAGCACGTTTATTAGTCATTCAACCCTATGATAAATCTATATTAGGTGACATTGAAAAGGCAATCTTGAAATCAGATTTAGGACTTACTCCAACAAGCGATGGAAACCTTATTCGTTTATCCATTCCACAACTAACTGAAGAGCGCCGTAAGGAACTTGTAAAAGTTGTGAAAAAAGAGGCGGAAGAAGCAAAAGTAGGCATCCGTAATATTAGAAGAGACGGTAATGATGATCTGAAAAAACTAGAAAAAAATGGAGAAATCACTGAGGATGATCAACGTGGTTACTCAGATGATATCCAAAAAGCAACAGATGAGTTCATTAAGAAAATTGATGAGCTTACAAAAGATAAAGAAAAAGAAATTTTAGAAGTATAATCTTATTTACATTATATAGGACATACTTTTTCGATTGTAGGCGAAGCCCTCTATGATAAATAGGGGGCTTTTTCTATAATGGACCGATTCTAAAACTTCGTGTTTTATGAATGAAGTGAAAAAGGCAGTAGCGTAGAAGAAAATGGAACTATTTTCTTTACTGATAGAATTTGTTGGCAGATAAACCAAAACGGCAATCCTTGAAATCGAACTCTTAATTTTAATTAATATCTTAAAAAAATATCTTATTGCATCGTTTTGTGGTAATCTTTAAAATGAGGAGCACAATTGGAGGAAAGTTATTGATGTGCTTACTTATTCTGCCTATAATGAATATATCTGAAATGGCAAAAGCGTCACTCGTTTAATCATCGAAGTAGTATGAACGGAAAAGGGTGCTTATCCATTAAATACATGGCATTACTTATTTAATGGTAAATCAGCCGATTAAAAGGAGTATTCAAATGTTCGATAAAATGAAACTTTGGAAAAATAATAATGACTCAATAGATCTTCAAGATAGAATAGATAATATTAAAGCACAGCCAATTCCAGAGCATGTAGCTATCATCATGGATGGTAATGGTCGCTGGGCTAAAAAAAGAACGTTGCCACGTGTTGCAGGTCATCATGAAGGGGCAAAAGTCGTTAGAAAAATCACACGATTCGCCAATCAACTGGGTGTTAAAACGTTAACATTATACGCCTTCTCTACTGAGAATTGGAAAAGGCCGAAAATGGAAGTCGATTTCCTTATGAAGTTGCCATCTGAATTTCTGCAAACGTTTTTACCCGAATTAATTGAAGAGAATGTTCAAGTGAAAATGATAGGAAATAAATCTATTTTACCGGCAGCGACATTAAAAGCGATTGACGAAGCGATCCAATCTACTGCTCATAATGATGGGTTAGTGTTAAATTTCGCTATGAACTACGGGAGTCGAGCGGAAATTATTGAGGCAGTTAAAAACGTCTTAATTGATGCGCAAAGTGGTATAATAGATGATGAAAAGTTAACAGAAGAAGTTTTTTCATCATACTTAATGACAAATGAGTTGACCGATCCAGACCTACTGATACGAACGAGTGGGGAAATTCGTTTAAGTAATTTTATGCTATGGCAACTAGCTTATGCTGAGTTTTGGTTTACAGATGTTTTATGGCCAGACTTTGGGGAAGAACATTTTGTTGAAGCAGTTGAAGTATTCCAAAAGCGTCAAAGGCGTTTTGGAGGAGTTTAATAAAGGTGTTGAAATGAATGAAAGAAAGAGTAATCACAGCAATCATTTTTGGAGCAGTTCTCTTGCCACTAGTATTTATTGGTGGGTGGCCATTGATGCTCCTTGCCTATTTTTTTGCAACAGTAGGCTTATACGAACTATTAAGAATGAAAGGGTTTAATCTATTTTCCCTTCCAGGACTCATATCTACGTTTATATTATGGATGATCATGATTCCTACAGAATTTTATTTTGCTTGGTTAATACGAGCAGGAGTTGGAAAGACAGATATTTTAGTACTTGGTGTACTTCTTTTGCTTACATATACAGTATTAACAAAGAATCGTGTTACATATGATGATATTGCCTTTATGCTCATTTCTACTATCTATATAGGTTTTGGTTTTCATTACTTTCTAGAAACGAGAGCGATGGAGAATGGTCTTATTTGGATCTTTTTTAGCCTATTTATTATATGGGCTTCTGATTCAGGTGCGTATTTCTTTGGAAAGGCATTTGGAAAAAGAAAGCTATGGCCAGATATTAGTCCTAATAAAACAATAGAGGGTAGTGTTGGCGGTGTTATTTCATCTGTTGTTGTTGCTTGTTTGTTTTTGATTTTTACAGATATTAGTGAACCCGCTATTCTCATTATTCTTATGACCTGTCTATTAGCTGTCTTTGGACAAGTTGGCGACTTGGCAGAATCAGCATTTAAAAGACATTACGGGGTAAAAGATTCGGGTAGAATATTACCTGGTCATGGTGGGATCCTTGACCGTTTCGATAGCTTGTTATTTGTTTGGCCATTTATGTATATTATCTTATCTATCATGTAATAAAAGACAGGGTAGAGAAACGATTATATAGAGACGCCGTTTTTAGCGGGGAAAGTGTAATCATACCATATGATATGTGGCTTAGTAGACACTTTTCTTAATAGGAGATGTTTTAGAAATGAAAAAAATTAGTTTAATGGGTGCTTCAGGTTCTATCGGTACACAAACGTTAGATATCATTAGACAGCATCCTGATGAATTCCAATTAGTAGCTTTTTCAGTAGGAAAAAATATTCATTTTGCCCGTCAAGTAATCAATGAATTCCATCCAGAGCTTGTTTCCGTCTTAGAAAAAAGTTCGATGGAGATGCTTAAAGCTGAGTTTCCAAGCATATCATTTACATATGGACAACTCGGTTTAACAGAAGTGGCTGTATACAATAAAGCAAATATATTGGTAAATGCTGTTTTAGGTCGTGTCGGACTAGAACCAACATTACAAGCAATTGAGGAAAGAAAAACGATTGCTATTGCAAATAAGGAAACATTGGTAACAGCGGGGCATTTAGTCATGGAAGCAGCAAAAAACTATGGTGTTGACCTTTTACCTGTTGATAGTGAGCATTCAGCGATTTTTCAAGCATTACAAGGTGAGAATGCGAAGAATATCGATAGATTGATTTTAACCGCTTCTGGAGGATCTTTTCGTGATTATAGCAGAGCGGATTTAGAAGCAGTAACAGTTGAACAAGCGTTAAATCATCCTAACTGGTCAATGGGAGCTAAAATCACAATTGACTCGGCAACAATGATGAATAAGGGCTTAGAAGTAATCGAAGCTCATTGGTTATTCTCATTACCATATGATAAGATTGACTGTCTTCTTCATAATGAAAGTATCATTCATTCAATGGTTGAATTCCATGATAGTAGTGTCATCGCACAATTAGGTACACCGGATATGAGGGTACCTATCCAGTACGCACTTTCATACCCAGACCGTTTACCATTAAAGAATAAGCGATTAGATCTAGCCAAAATTGGCCAGCTCCATTTTAAAGAGATGGATTATGATCGCTTTCGTTGTTTAGCGCTTGCTTACCAAGCAGGAAAAGAAGGTGGATCGATGCCTGCGGTTTTAAATGCAGCAAATGAAGCAGCGGTTGCAGCATTTTTAGAAGGAAAAATAAGCTTTTTAAAGATTGAAGAGTTAATTGAAAAAGCTTTAACAAGACATTCCTGTATAAAAGCACCGACATTATCAGAAATACAAGAAGTAGATGAGGAAACAAGAGCCTATATCTATTCGCTTTTATCAAGCTGATTCGTTTTTGATTCAGAAAAAAAGGTGGTTAAAAATTGAGTACAGTCATAGCCTTTATTATCATTTTTGGGGCACTAGTATTTTTCCATGAACTTGGACATTTAATCTTTGCGAAGCGAGCAGGTATCCTATGTCGTGAGTTCGCGATTGGTATGGGACCAAAAGTTTTTTCATTTACAAAAAATGATACACTTTATACGATCCGGTTGTTACCGATAGGTGGCTATGTTCGGATGGCTGGTGAAGATGTTGAAATGGTCGAATTGAAAGCAGGTTACCGTGTAGGATTAGTCTTCAATGACCAAAATGAAGTTCAGAAGATTATTTTAAATAACAAAGATAAATATCCGGATGCAAGGATTCTCGAAATCGAACATGCAGATATTGAACATGAATTGATATTAAAAGGGTATGTCGAAGGTGAGGAAGAAGAAAAATTAGAAACTTTTAAGGTGAATCGCCGAGCAGTATTGGTGGAAGATGGAACAGAAACACTGATTGCTCCTTATGATCGCCAATTTTCTTCTAAAACTTTAGGACAAAGAACAATGGCTATTTTCGCTGGACCGATGATGAACTTTGTTTTAGCTTTTGTTATTTTTGTCATCATCGCTTTATTACAGGGGATGCCATCAAATGCGCCGATGCTTGGGGAATTAACAGAAGATGGTGCAGCGATTGATGCAGGATTCAAACAAGGTGACATTGTTCATTCAGTCGATGGTGCAGAAATTTCAAGCTGGCAAGATGTTGTAGAAATCATTCAGAAAAACCCTAATAATGAGCTTGAATTTCAAATTGATCGCGGTGGGGAAGAAATGACGATCCCGGTTACACCTAAGTCACAAGAAATAGAAGATGGTCCGACAATCGGTGTGATCGGTGTATATAGTCCGATGGAAAAAAATCCATTAAAATCAGTTGTATACGGTGCTGAGGAGACCTTATTATGGACAAAAGAAATTTTTGTTATTTTAGGGAAGTTAATCTCTGGGGAATTTACGATTGATGCCCTTTCAGGTCCTGTTGGTATCTATGTTTCAGTTGACACAGTTGCTCAATCAGGTATATTTTATTTAATGAAGTGGGCAGGCGTCTTAAGCATCAATTTAGGTATCATGAACCTATTGCCTATCCCTGCTCTCGATGGTGGAAGATTAATGTTCTTTGCTATTGAAGGAGTTAGAGGAAAACCGATAGACAAACAAAAAGAAGGTATGGTTCACTTTGTAGGCTTTGCGCTATTAATGCTGCTTATGTTAGTTGTAACATGGAATGACATTCAGCGATTCTTTTTATAAGAAGATGAAACCTGAGGCTCAGAGATCCGTTTTCACTAAATGGTTTCTGAGCCTTGATAATGAAAATAAATAATAGAGGTGTATAAATTAAGATGAAACAAAGTCAGGTATTAATTCCAACTTTAAGGGAAAACCCTGCTGATGCAGAAATTAAAAGTCATCAACTTTTATTAAGAGCAGGATTTATTCGTCAAAATGCTAGTGGTATTTATAGTTATTTACCAATGGCAAGAAAAGTGTTACAAAATATTGAAACGATTATTAGAGAAGAGCTTGAAGCCATTAATGCCGTAGAGATGCTTATGCCTGCACTTCAGCAAGCAGAGTTGTGGCAAGAGTCTGGTCGCTGGTATACATATGGTTCAGAGTTAATGAGAATGAAAGACCGTCATGAGCGAGAATTTGCTCTTGGGCCAACACATGAAGAGGTTGTGACGAGTCTTGTACGTGATGAAGTGAAATCATATAAAAGGTTACCCCTTGCTCTGTATCAAATTCAAACGAAGTTTCGTGATGAAAAGCGTCCGCGTTTTGGTGTGCTAAGAGGTCGAGAATTTATTATGAAAGATGGTTATTCTTTCCATTCAAGCCAAGAAAGTTTAGATGAGATGTACGACCTTTTTTATCAAGCTTATTCCAATATTTTTTCTCGCGCAGGTTTGAATTTTAGAGCTGTTATTGCGGATTCTGGAGCAATGGGTGGTAAAGATACTCATGAATTTATGGTTCTGTCCGAAATTGGAGAAGATACGATTGCTTATTCTGATACATCTCAATATGCAGCAAATATTGAAATGGCAGAGGTAGTTTCAACATATGAAAAATCTAATGAAGAGTTAAGAGAAATTGAAAAAGTTAGTACTACGAATCAAAAAAGTATTGCAGAAATTGTGGATTATTTAAATGTCTCAGCAGAAAAATGCATAAAATCATTACTGTTTAAAGTAGATGAAGATTATGTATTGATACTTGTTCGTGGTGATCATGAAGTCAATGATATTAAAGTAAAGAATCTGCTCGCTGCCAATGATGTGGAATTAGCTGATGCTGAGGAGACAAAATCCGTTATTGGCTGTGAAATTGGTTCCATTGGTCCGGTTCATACAAATGTACGGATCATTGCCGACCATGCTGTCAGTGCAATTGTAAATGGTGTCTGCGGTGCAAATGAAGCTGGTTACCACTATGTCAATGTAAATGTGGATCGCGACTTTACCGTAGAACAATATGCAGATGTTCGCTTTATTCAAGAAGGAGACCCATCACCTGATGGAGAAGGTAGTATTCTTTTTGCAAAAGGAATTGAAGTTGGTCATATATTCAAGCTTGGTACGAGATATAGTGAAGCTATGGACGCGACTATTCTTGATGAAAATGGCCGTTCACAACCAATGATTATGGGTTGTTATGGCATCGGGGTTTCTCGTGTAATGGCAGCTATTGCGGAACAACATAGTGATGAAAATGGACTTGTTTGGCCGGAGAATATCGCACCTTATCAGCTTCATCTTGTTTCTTTAAATATGAAAAAAGAAGACCAAGTGCAATTAAGTGAAAGAGTATACGATTCTTTGAAAGATTTAGGGTATCGTATTTTATGGGATGATCGCGCTGAACGAGCTGGCGTAAAATTCGCTGATAGTGATTTAATCGGTTTACCTTTACGAATTACTGTTGGTAAAAAGGCAAATGAAGGCATCGTAGAAGTTAAATTAAGAAGTACAGGCGAGCAATTTGAAGTATCGGTGGATGAATTACCACAATTCATTCATAATCAGTTAGCATAAAAAACCTAAACATTCCTATATAAAAATATTCCGACCCCATTAGTCGTCAAATGTTAAAGATGAGAATGGGATCGGTTTTTTATTTATCATCGATAGAATTAGATTGTAGTCCTATTAATAAATTGCGTCACTTTCCGAATTATAGCTTGATACTTATGCTTAATAGCCTACGCTTCATTCATTTTTGAAGTGTTAAATAACCCGTTCATTCCTCGGGGAAATAATATACATTACCACAAAATAGTTGACAATTAGCGTGATTTTTACTTTATCAAATCTAGTATTTAATTATGATATAATAGTGACCGATTGAAAAAAATAGAACGTTAATGAAGGGGGAGGGCTGAAATGAGCGATGTAAAAGGAAACAAAGAACGTTTTCAGCTCCTGTTACAACAATTAGAATTAACAGAAGATGCTTTTGTTCATTATTTTGAACAAGCCGAAATCATGAAAGTATATATTCAAAAAAAGGAAAAAAGGTGGCATTTTTCCTTTAGCTTAGAACAAATCTTACCGGCAACTGTTCTTCAAAGATTTGCAGCTCAATTGCACCACAAGTTTTCTCATATTGCACGTACCTCTTTTTCTATTACTGTTACGAATCAACAATATGATGAGAGCTTAATTCAAGATTATTGGACATTTTGTATGAAAGAAATTGAAGGCATCTCACCACCGATGCTTAAGCTTCTTCATGAGCAATTGCCGAAAATAAAGGGAAATAAGGTAATCGTTACCGTTAGTAATGATATGGAAAGTCAGTCTATTAAAAATAAGTATGCGCCCCTTATTCTTGATAGCTTTCAATCATTTGGATTTCCACCATTTCAAATTGAAACAGAATTGTCAACCGAAGAGAGCAATGAAGCATATGAGCGTTTCTTAGAAGCAAAGAGAAAAGAAGATCAAGAACGCGGCATGCAAGCAGCAATTGAAATGGAGAAGAAAGCATTAGAGCAAGAATCAGATACACCGATACCACAAGGGCCATTGACAGTTGGCCTGACAATTAAAGATGATGCTGACTTCCGCAAACTAATTGATATAGTTGACGAAGAAAGAAGAATTGCTGTGGAAGGTTACGTCTTTCATGCAGAAACAAAAGAACTCAGAAGTGGTCGGACATTATTAACTTTCAAAATTACTGATTATACAAGCTCGATACTTGTAAAAATGTTTTCCCGAGATAAAGAAGATGCTGCACTCTTTCAAATGGTACAAAAAGGCATGTGGCTGAAAGTTCGTGGTAGCATTCAAAATGATACCTTCGTGCGTGACCTAGTCATGATTGGTAATGATTTAAATGAAATTAAACCAATTGAAAGAAAAGATACAGCTAAGGAAGATGAAAAGCGGGTTGAACTTCATCTTCATACACCAATGAGCCAAATGGATGCCGTTAGTTCGGTTAGTGCGCTTGTTTCACAAGCAAAGAAGTGGGGACATAAAGCAATTGCGATTACAGACCATGCTGGTGCTCAATCCTTTCCAGAAGCATTTAATGCCGGTAAGAAAAATGGTATCAAAATACTTTATGGTGTTGAGGCGAACTTAATCGATGACGGTGTACCAATTGCTTATAATGATGCTCATAGACGAGTAGCTGAAGATACTTATGTTGTGTTTGACGTTGAAACGACTGGATTATCTGCTGTTTATGACACCATTATAGAACTTGCAGCCGTGAAAATTCACGACGGCGAGATTATTGATCGTTTTGAATCCTTTGCTAATCCGCATCATCCATTATCTGCTACGACAATTAATTTAACGGGCATAACAGATGATTTAGTAGAGAATGCCCCTGAAGTAGCTGACGTTTTAAAAGATTTTTACGAATGGACTGGCGATAGTGTGCTTGTGGCCCATAACGCTTCATTTGATATGGGTTTTTTAAATGTAGGGTATAAGAAAATAGGTCTTGGAAAAGCAACAAATCCCGTTGTAGATACACTTGAATTAGCGCGATTTTTACACCCTGAAATGAAAAATCATCGCCTCAACACATTGGCAAAGAAGTTTGATGTTGAACTAACTCAACATCACCGGGCAATATACGATGCGGAAGCGACAGGCTATATATTAATCAAAATGCTGAAGGATGCGATGGCTAAAGGCATTGAATACCATGATCAATTTAATGACAATATGGGTAAAGGAAATGCTTATCAAAGGGCTAGACCGTCCCATTGTACTTTGATAGCGCAAACGAGTGAAGGATTGAAGAATCTTTTTAAATTAGTCTCGATTGCTCATATTAATTATTTTTATCGTGTGCCACGTATTCCTCGCTCGGTATTACAGAAATATAGAGAAGGTATTATTGTTGGTTCTGGATGTGACAAAGGTGAAGTTTTTGAAGGGATGATGCAAAAATCGCCTGATGAAGTGGAAGAGATAGCTGAGTTTTATGATTATCTAGAGGTTCACCCTAAAGAGGTCTATGCTCATTTATTAGAATTAGAGTTAGTTCGTGACGAAAAGGCGCTCGAAGAAATCATTACGAACGTTGTACAACTTGGTGAAAAATTAAATATCCCAGTTGTTGCCACAGGGAATGTTCATTACTTAAATCCGAATGATAAGATTTATCGTAAGATTTTAGTAAATTCTCAAGGTGGGGCAAATCCGCTCAACCGTCATGAACTGCCTGATGTGCATTTTCGCACGACCAATGAAATGCTTGAATGCTTTGCATTTTTAGGAAAAGAAACAGCGAAAAAAATCGTAGTAGATAATACGAATAAAATTGCTGAGATGATTGATGAAATCAAACCAATAAAAGATGATCTCTATACGCCAAAAATAGAAGGCGCAGACGAAGAAATGCGTGAAATGAGCTATAGCATGGCGAGAAGTATTTACGGAGAAGAACTACCTGAAATCGTAGAAGCTCGTTTAGAGAAAGAATTAAAAAGTATTATCGGACATGGCTTTGCCGTTATTTACTTGATCTCTCATAAACTTGTTAAAAAGTCACTAAATGATGGCTACTTAGTAGGATCAAGGGGTTCGGTAGGTTCCTCATTTGTTGCGACAATGACGGAAATAACAGAGGTTAATCCACTGCCTCCTCATTACGTCTGCCCTGATTGTAAACACTCTGAGTTTTTTGATGATGGTTCAGTAGGTTCAGGGTTTGATTTACCAGATAAAGATTGTCCAAACTGTTCTCAGCATTATCGTAAAGATGGCCATGATATTCCATTTGAAACTTTCTTAGGCTTTAAAGGGGATAAAGTACCAGATATTGACTTGAACTTCTCCGGGGAATATCAGCCTAGAGCTCATAACTATACAAAAGTTCTTTTTGGTGAAGAATATGTATATCGGGCAGGAACGATCGGTACTGTAGCAGACAAAACGGCATTCGGCTATGTTAAAGCGTATCAAAATGATAATAATCTTCAAATTCGAGGCGCAGAAATTGATCGCTTAGCTTCTGGTTGTACCGGTGTTAAGCGAACAACTGGACAACATCCAGGCGGCATTATTGTTGTTCCTGATTATATGGATATTTATGATTTTTCACCTATCCAGTTTCCGGCTGATGATCGTAATTCAGAATGGAAAACAACTCATTTTGACTTCCACTCCATTCATGATAATGTGTTGAAGCTAGATATACTTGGTCATGATGATCCCACTGTTATTAGGATGTTGCAAGATTTAAGTGGGATTGATCCGAAGACCATTCCAACCGATGATCCAGAAGTAATGAAAATCTTCAGTGGAACGGAATCGTTAGGCGTCACAGAAGAGCAAATTATGTGTAAAACAGGGACATTTGGTATTCCGGAGTTCGGAACAAGGTTTGTTCGACAAATGCTAGAAGACACGAAACCAACGACATTTTCTGAGCTTGTTCAAATTTCAGGTCTTTCACATGGAACTGATGTATGGCTCGGCAATGCCCAAGAGTTAATTCATAACAATACATGCACATTAAGTGAAGTTATTGGATGTCGTGATGATATTATGGTGTATTTAATTTATCAAGGCTTAGAACCGGCTTTCGCTTTTAAAATTATGGAATCAGTCCGAAAAGGAAAAGGCCTGACAGAAGAGATGGAAGCGGAAATGAGGAAGAATGAAGTACCTGAGTGGTATATTGACTCTTGCTTAAAGATAAAATATATGTTCCCTAAAGCCCATGCCGCTGCCTATGTCTTAATGGCGGTACGTATAGCCTACTTTAAAGTTCATCATGCGCTTTTATATTATGCAGCTTATTTTACCGTTCGTGCAGAAGATTTTGATATAGATGCGATGGTAAAAGGCTCACAGGCGATCCGAGCAAAAATTGAAGAAATCAATGCGAAAGGCTTAGATGCTTCTACAAAAGAAAAAAACTTGCTGACTGTAATGGAGTTAGCGCTTGAAATGAATGAAAGAGGATATAGTTTCCAAAAAGTTGATTTGTATAAATCCAGTGCAAGTGACTTTATTATTGAAGGTAATACACTGATTCCGCCGTTCAACTCTATACCAGGATTAGGTACGAACGCAGCACTGAATATTGTAAAAGCAAGAGGAGAAGGAGACTTCCTATCGAAGGAAGATCTTCAGCAAAGAGGTAAGGTATCTAAAACAATTATCGAGTACTTAAATAATCATGGTTGTTTAGAAGAATTACCAGACCAAAATCAGTTAAGTTTGTTCTAAGTCGCTTTTACAGCTATTCCATTTGCATAAAAATTATGGTTATGGTATAGTTTTATTGGAAATACTAACGGATATCTTCGCAAACAAGAGTGGGGCAACCCACTCTTTCGTCTTGTTATTAACCAAAATTTTCATCGGTTACAAAGATGATCCGGTATATCTCGATTAGCAGCAACTCTAGTGTTTGCTGCTACATTTATAATGAATAGGCATCTTGCTAGAAGGAGGGATAAAGATGAGTAAAGTGACTGAAGAAGTTGAACAATTAGTCACTCCTATTTTGAGCGATCTTCAGTTGGAATTAGTTGAGATCGAATATGTGAAGGAAGGAAAAGACTGGTTTCTTCGTGTCTTTATTGATAAAGAGACAGGCGTTGATATAGAAGAGTGTGGAGTAGTTAGTGAACGCTTAAGTGAGAAATTAGATGAAATTGACCCAATTCCTTACAACTATTTCCTTGAGGTCTCTTCACCAGGAGCGGAACGCCCTCTAAAAAAAGAACAAGATTTCATGAAAGCAATTGGTAAAAACGTATTTATAAAAACGTATGAACCAATAGATGGAGAAAAAACATTTGAAGGTGTATTAACAGACTTCGATGGCCATATCGTTAAAGTTGAAATGAAAGTTAAAACAAGAAAGAAAACGGTAGAATTACCGTATGAAAAAATCGCAAAAGCTCGCTTAGCTATTGTCTTCTCATAAAGCAATTGGCGTAACGCAACTTATTTAAAGGGGGATATGAATCACATGAGCAGTGAATTATTAGATGCTCTTATTTTGCTTGAAAAGGAAAAAGGAATTTCACGAGATGTCATTATTGATGCAATGAAAGCCGCGTTAGTGTCTGCTTATCGTAGAAACTTTAATCAAGCACAAAATGTCCGTATTGATTTAAATTTAGGTAGTGGCACTATGAAAGTATTTGCCCGCAAAGAAGTCGTTGATGAAGTGTTTGATCCAAGATTAGAGATTTCTATCGAGGATGCACGCAAGATTAATCCTAACTATACGGTTGAAGATATTGTAGAAATGGAAGTAACGCCAAAAGATTTTGGTAGAATTGCTGCACAAACAGCCAAACAAGTCGTTACTCAACGTGTTCGTGAAGCAGAAAGAGGCATTATCTATTCTGAATTCATTGATCGAGAAGAGGATATCATGACAGGCATTGTCCAAAGACAAGACGCAAAATTTATTTACGTTAGTCTTGGTAAGATTGAAGCGATTTTACCTGTAAGTGAACAGATGCCTAGTGAACAGTATCGCCCACATGATCGTATTAAAGTGTTTATTACAAAAGTCGAAAAAACGACAAAAGGTCCACAAATTTATGTTTCTAGAACACACCCAGGACTTTTAAAACGTCTTTTTGAAATTGAAGTACCAGAAATTTATGACGGTACTGTTGAATTAAAATCTGTTGCGCGTGAAGCGGGAGATCGCTCAAAAATCTCTGTACATTCTGATAATCCAGAGGTAGATCCAGTTGGTTCATGTGTTGGACCTAAAGGTACACGTGTGCAAGCCGTTGTTAACGAGTTAAAAGGTGAAAAAATTGACATTGTGAAGTGGTCTAGCGATCCAGTTGTCTTTGTAGCCAATGCATTAAGTCCTTCTAAAGTGTTAGATGTTGTAGTAAATGAAGAGGACAAAGCGACAACGGTTGTTGTTCCAGATTATCAACTATCGCTAGCTATTGGGAAACGCGGACAAAATGCAAGACTTGCGGCGAAGCTTACTGGTTGGAAAATTGATATTAAATCAGAGACAGAAGCAAGAGAAGCCGGCACATATCCAAGAGATGAAGCTCTTTTAAGCTATCATCAAGATGATGAAGATGAAGATTTTACATTCCCTGAAGATAAGGAATAAGAGGTGAATGGCTGGTGAACAAAAGCAGAAAAATTCCGATGAGAAAATGTATAGCGACGGGAGAAATGATGCCGAAGAAATCACTCGTACGCATTGTTCGCTCAAAAGAAGGCGAAGTTTCGGTTGATGTTACAGGTAAGAAATCCGGTCGTGGAGCGTATCTTACAAAAAGCAAGGAAGCCATCTTACTTGCAAAAAAGAAAAATATTTTAGCTAGTCATCTAGATGTACAAGTGGATGAGGACATATATAACGAACTTTTAGATCTTATTGAAAAGGAGAAATGACCGTCCAAAATGAATGAGAGAAAATGGATGTCATTACTTGGCTTGGCCAATCGAGCGCGTAAAATCACTTCAGGTGAAGAGCTTTCTATAAGCGATATTAGAAAAGGGAAAGCGAAGCTGGTTTTGTTGTCTGCAGATGCTTCTGCTAATACGACAAAAAAAGTAACAGACAAATGTAAATCTTATGCTGTTCCTTATAAGATTGTCCCAGACAGAGAATTGTTAGGGCAAGCAATTGGCAAGGAAGCAAGAGTAGTGGTGGCTGTTTTAGACGCTGGATTCGCCAAAAAGCTATTAACGTTGCTCGATTAATTCTAGCGGGGGTGAAAGCATGAGTAAAATTCGCGTTTACGAATATGCTAAAAAACATAATCTATCTAGTAAAGATGTAATTACGAAATTAAAGGAAATGAATATAGAGGTTTCGAATCATATGACAACATTAGAACCAGGTGAAGTAACAAAATTAGACGGTATTTACAATAAGCAAGAAGAGAAGCAACCACAAAAACAACAATCAGCGCAAGCACAACCTGCAAACAATCAGAAAAATAAACCAGCAGGTGCACCAAAAGGCAATAGAAATAAGCCAAATAATAATAATAATAAGAATCAAAAACCTAATCGCAATAATAATCAAAAAAATAAACCAAAGAATAAAGGGCAGAAGCCACCTCAACCACCAGCACCTAAAAAAGTAAAAGAATTACCAGAGAAAATTACTTTTACTGAATCACTAACGGTTGGTGAGCTTGCTAAGAAGCTCCATAGAGAGCCTTCAGAAATCATTAAAAAGCTATTTATGCTTGGTGTGATGGCAACAATTAACCAAGAACTAGATAAAGATTCCATTGAGTTAATTGCAGGCGAATATGGTGTTGATGTAGAAGAAGAAGTATTAGTAGATGTGACAGATTTAGAAGCATATTTCACTGAAGATGAAGAGACTAATCTTGAGGAACGTCCATCTGTTGTAACGATTATGGGTCACGTTGACCATGGTAAAACGACATTACTTGATTCCATTCGCCACACAAAGGTAACTGCTGGCGAAGCTGGTGGAATTACACAGCATATCGGTGCCTATCAAGTAGAAGATAAAGGTAAGAAGATTACATTTCTAGATACACCTGGTCATGCGGCATTTACAACAATGCGTGCCCGTGGAGCGAAAATAACTGATATTACAATTTTAGTTGTTGCAGCGGATGATGGTGTGATGCCGCAGACAATTGAAGCAATTAACCATGCTAAAGCTGCTGAGGTACCAATTATTGTTGCTGTTAATAAAATGGATAAAGAAGCGGCAAATCCTGACCGTGTAATGCAAGAGCTAACAGAACATGGATTAGTTCCTGAAGCATGGGGCGGAGATACAATCTTTGTACCGATTTCAGCCATTAAAGGTGACGGTATTGATGAGTTGTTAGAAATGATTCTCCTTGTTGGTGAAGTAGAAGAATATAAGGCGAACCCTAATCGTAATGCTGTCGGAACAGTTATTGAAGCACAGCTTGATAAAGGTAGAGGATCAGTAGCCACATTACTTGTACAAAACGGAACATTGAAGGTTGGTGATCCGATTGTTGTCGGTAATACATTTGGACGCGTACGTGCAATGGTTAATGACCTTGGACGTCGAGTAAAAACTGCGGGACCATCTACTCCTGTAGAAATTACAGGATTGAATGATGTCCCTCAAGCAGGTGACAGATTTGCTGTTCTAGAAGACGAGAAATCTGCGCGCCAAGTAGGGGAAGCACGTGCACAATTAGCTCTACAAGCACAAAGATCTGAGAAATCTCGTGTTAGCCTTGATAACTTATTTGAGCATATGAAAGAAGGGGAAATGAAGGACATAAACATCGTTGTAAAAGCTGATGTCCAAGGTTCTGCTGAAGCCCTAACTTCCGCATTAAATAAGATTGATGTAGAAGGCGTAAAAGTACGTATTCTTCATACAGGTGCGGGTGCCATTAATGAATCAGATATTACGCTTGCTGCTGCATTTAACGCAATCGTTATCGGCTTTAACGTAAGACCAGATACGAATGCAAAACGTGCTGCTGAAGCAGAAGATGTTGATATTCGTCTACACCGCATCATTTATAACGTAATTGAAGAAATTGAATTAGCAATGAAAGGGATGCTAGACCCAGAGTTTGAAGAAAAAATTATTGGTCAAGCAGAAGTCCGTCAAACATTTAAAGTATCAAAAATTGGTACAATTGCTGGTTCTTATGTTACGGAAGGTAAAATCACAAGAGATTCTGGTATTCGCCTAATTAGAGATGGCGTTGTTATTTTCGAAGGTGAAATTGATGCGTTAAAACGCTTCAAAGATGATGCGAAAGAAGTAGCAACAAATTACGAATGTGGTATCACAATTAAGAACTACAATGATGTCAAAGAAGGCGACATCATTGAAGCTTATATTATGCAAGAAATTGAGCGTAAATGATTGTAGGTTTGGTTTCGTGTGAGTGTATGATATATGATGCTCGTTCATTAAAGGAGAAGAGAAGTGTATTACAGCGAATCCTCACTCGTCTGCAACAGAAGTTTAACATTTCTGTTGCAGAAGTAGGGTTTCAAGATACATGGCAACATACGCAAATTGCCATAACTGCTGTAGCTTCAAGTAAGCAAGCCGTTGAGTGGGAGCTTTCAAATGCGCTTAAATTAATTGATTCTTTTCCTGAGATTGAACGGACAATTACAGACATTGAATGGCTTTGAAAAAGAGGTGTAACAATTGAGCCTAAGATCAAATAGAGTTGGCGAGCAAATGAAAAAAGAGCTCGGAGAAATTATCGGTCGAAAAATTAAAGATCCACGAGTGGGATTTGTAACAGTAACAGACGTTCATGTGACAGGTGATTTACAACAAGCTACTGTCTATATTTCTGTTCTCGGTAATGAAGAGCAAAGAGAAGATACATTGAGAGGATTGGCTAAAGCTAAAGGGTTTATCCGTTCTGAAATTGGTCAGAGAATACGTTTGAGAAAAACCCCTGAAATCACTTTTGAGTTTGACGAATCAATCGATTACGGTAATCGTATTGAAACACTCCTTCATCAAATTCAAGATGACGGTCAATCCAAAGATAAGGAATAAATAATGATTGGCGGATAGACGTTTGTCTATCCGTATTTATTTCACCTTAATTTGAATTTGAAAGGGGGCGTACAAAATGGAAGGAATATTACCTTTATTAAAGCCAAAAGGAATGACTTCTCATGACTGTGTATTCAAGTTACGCAAGATTCTAAAAACGAAAAAGGTGGGTCACACAGGAACATTGGACCCTGAGGTAACTGGCGTATTACCTATTTGTATTGGACGTGCTACGAAGGTTGCCGAATATATTACGGATGCAGGTAAAGAGTATGAAGGAGAGGTCACAATAGGTTTCTCTACAACGACAGAAGATGCCTCAGGTGAAGTGGTTGAAGAGAAGAAGGTAGATAAACCGATTACTCGAGAAGAGATTATCGCGGTGTTCCAGCAATTAACTGGAGAGATTGTCCAAACACCACCCCTGTATTCTGCTGTTAAAGTGAATGGTAAAAGACTTTATGAATATGCACGACTAGGGCAAGAAGTGGAGCGGCCAAGTAGAAAAGTGCGCATTGATCGTATCACCTTGCTAAATGAGCAGGAAGTATATAATGGGGAACGGATTACTTTTCGTTTTCGTGTTGCATGTGGAAAAGGAACATATATTAGAACATTAGCAGTTATGATGGGTGAACTTCTTGGTTATCCTGCCCATATGTCTGATTTAACTCGCATCCGGTCTGCAGACTTTACTATTGAGGATTGTTTGACATTACCACAAGTGGAGGAAGTGATGAACGAGGGAAGAATAGCTGATGTGCTCAAACCTTTAGAATGGGGGATTAGCTATTTGCCGAAATATCAAATAAATGATAAAGTAGCAATGAAAGTGAAGAATGGCGCAGTTCTTCCTACTCCCGAAGAACTTGAGAGTGTATCTGGTCCTATTGTAATGGAGACTGTGAACAATCAAGCGTTAGCCCTGTATATCCATCATCCTGATAAACCAGGTATAATAAAGCCAACTAAAGTTCTATACATAGGTGAATAGGGTAAAGGTAAACGTTCTTTAACATAAAGTAGACGTTCTATGCCTATCTTCATGTTTAAACAATATAAAAAGGTGAATGATCATGGAAGTTATAAAAATAGTACATCCACATAACCATACTAAAGATAGCTGGCCACCTCTTTCAATGGCATTGGGCTTTTTCGACGGTGTTCATCTTGGTCACCAGAAAGTGATGCAAAATGCAAAGGAGAAGGCAGCTGAACTAGGGTTGAAAAGTGCCGTAATGACATTTGATCCTCATCCATCAGCTGTATTAGGTGATCCACAAGAACAAATTAGATACATCACACCGATAAATGAGAAAATTAAGATTGTTGCACAGTTAGGCATTGATTATTTATTTATTGTGCACTTTTCTAAAGCATTTGCTAATCTAGATCCAGAAGCTTTTATCGATCAGTATATTATTGATTTAAATGTATCACATGTATCTGCTGGATTTGATTATACGTATGGTAAATTCGGAAAAGGCACTATGGATACGATAAAGACACATGCTAAAGGGTATTTCTCTACAACCACGATTCCACAATTAAAAAGAGATAATGCCAAGATTAGTTCCTCGCTTATTAGGTCTTACTTAAAAGAGGGGAGCGTTGAAAAAATCCCTCCGCTTTTGGGAAGATACTATACAGTTAGTGGTCTGGTCGTGCAAGGTGATCAAAGAGGGAGACAATTAGGTTTTCCAACAGCAAACGTTGCTGTTAGCGAAGATTTCATCACCCCGCCTACAGGTGTTTACGCTGTAAGAATTTTTGTTCAAGGAAAATGGCGTAAAGGGGTCTGTAATTTAGGCTATAAGCCAACTTTCCATGATGACTTAAAGACCCCTTCTATTGAAGTTCATATTTTTGATTTCGATCAAGATATATATGGTGAAGAGGTTGAAGTAGAGTGGCATCAACATATTAGAGATGAACGAAAGTTTAATGGAATTGAAGCTTTAATAGAGCAAATTGCTAAAGATAAGCAAGCAACACTCGATTATTTTGCAAAAAACAACGGTTAATTCTTGCATTTTGTCTAAAAAAGTTGTATTCTTATAAACGTATTGATTGATGAACCTTTGCTTGGCAAGTCGAGTCACCGACGCTCGCTCAGTAACAGGGGATTGAAATTTTAGGAGGTGAATCGGATGGCAATCACTAAAGAACGTAAAAATGAACTTATCAGTGAGTACAAAACTCATGAAAATGATACTGGATCTCCAGAAGTTCAAATCGCTGTCCTTACAGAAGAAATCAACAATTTGAACGAACATTTACGTACTCATAAGAAAGATCACCACTCTCGTCGTGGTCTATTAAAAATGGTAGGTAAACGTCGTAACCTATTAACTTACCTTCGTAACAAAGATGTACAACGTTACCGTGAGTTAATCAATAAGCTTGGTTTACGTCGATAATAAGAAGCTTGTCTTCTTATTTGAAGAAGCGGGATTTTTTCCCGCTTTTTTATTAGCCTAAAAACGCTATTCTACATAAAATTTTGTTATTTTATATATTTGAAAAAGTGTGCATAATAGTATTAATGATGAAAATATGTCATGGCATTTTGCTTTAGTATATATGATTTTGTAAGTGAAATGGTAGAGAGGGGTACAAATATGGGACAAGATAAGCATATCTACAGCATAGATTGGGCTGGACGCAAGTTGTCTGTTGAAATTGGACAATTAGCAAAGCAAGCAAACGGTGCTGTATTGGTTCGCTATGGTGATACAGCTGTACTAAGTACAGCAACGGCATCAAAAGAACCGAAGAACTTAGATTTCTTTCCACTTACTGTGAACTATGAGGAAAGATTATACGCAGTCGGTAAAATACCTGGCGGCTTTATTAAACGTGAAGGTCGTCCAAGTGAAAGAGCCATTCTAGCTAGCCGATTAATTGATAGACCAATTCGACCACTTTTCCCGGACGGTTTCCGCAATGATGTTCAAGTTGTCAGTATGGTTATGAGTGTCGACCAAGATTGTTCTTCGGAAATGGCGGCAATGTTTGGGTCATCTCTTGCATTAAGTGTTTCTGATATTCCGTTTGCCGGTCCAATTGCAGGTGTAACTGTTGGCAGAGTTGACAATGAATTTATCATTAACCCTTCTGTAGAACAAACAGAAAAAAGTGATATTCATTTAGTCGTTGCTGGTACGAAAGATGCGATCAACATGGTAGAAGCAGGGGCAGAAGAAGTTCCTGAAGAAACGATGCTTGAAGCAATTATGTTTGGTCATGATGAGATAAAACGATTAATTGCCTTCCAAGAGAAGATTGCTGAAGAAATTGGTAAAGACAAGATGGAAGTTACACTTTATCAAGTCGATGAAGAGATTAATGCAACTGTGCGCGCTATGTGTGAAGCGGATATGATTCCTGCTATTCAAGTTCAAGAAAAACATGCTAGAGAAGCGGCCATTAAAGTTGTCAAAGATAAAGTGATCACCCATTTTGAAGAGCAAGAAGTTGATGATGACTATCTTAAACAAGTAAAGCAAGTACTTGATAAAATTGTTAAACAAGAAGTACGCCGCTTAATTACTGAAGATAAAGTAAGACCTGATGGGCGTGGACTAGAGGAAATTCGTCCGCTGTCATCTGAGATTGATTTACTTCCACGTACACATGGATCAGGACTGTTTACACGTGGTCAAACACAAGCGTTGAGCATTTGTACATTAGGTGCGCTTGGTGATGTACAAATTTTAGATGGTCTTGGCATTGAAGAAGAAAAACGTTTTATGCATCATTATAATTTTCCTAATTTCAGTGTTGGTGAAACTGGCCCGATGAGAGGACCTGGTCGTCGTGAAATCGGACACGGTGCTTTAGGAGAAAGAGCTTTAGAACCAATTATTCCATCAGAAAAGGATTTTCCTTATACGATTCGACTTGTTTCTGAAGTGTTGGAATCTAATGGTTCCACCTCACAAGCAAGTATCTGTGCAAGTACTTTAGCAATGATGGACGCTGGGGTACCAATTAAAGCGCCAGTTGCTGGTATTGCGATGGGTCTTATCAAATCAGGTGATTATTACTCTATTCTAACCGATATTCAAGGAATGGAAGATCACTTAGGTGATATGGACTTTAAAGTAGCAGGTACAAGTAAAGGCGTTACAGCACTACAAATGGATATTAAAATCGATGGTCTTTCTAGAGAAATTTTAGAAGAGGCATTACAACAAGCAAAAATCGGTAGAATGCAGATTCTTGATTCTATGCTAGCAACAATTGCTGAACCTAATAAAGAGCTTTCACAATATGCACCGAAAATCTTAATGATGTCAATTAACCCAGATAAAATCCGTGATGTTATTGGACCAAGTGGAAAACAAATCAATAAAATCATTGAAGAAACGGGCGTAAAAATTGATATCGAACAAGATGGTACAGTATTTATTTCTTCAGTCGATGAAGCGATGAACCAAAAAGCGAAGAAAATCATTGAAGATATCGTTCGTGAAGTAGAAGTTGGACAAATGTATTTGGGTAAAGTGAAGCGCATAGAGAAATTTGGTGCTTTCGTAGAAATCTTTAATGGGAAAGATGGACTTGTTCATATTTCTGAACTAGCTGAAGAGCGGGTAGGAAAAGTCGAAGATGTGCTTTCAATAGGTGATGAAGTCCTTGTAAAAGTGACGGAAATCGATAAACAAGGTAGAGTGAACCTTTCTCGTAAAGCTGTATTAAAAGAGCAGCGTGAACAAAAAGAAAAAGCTGAGAATAAATAAACTTGTAAGAAAGTCAGGGTTGTCCCCTGATTTTTTTCTTTCTTTTTTTGTTAGAATATAAAATGATGATGTTTTTTGTGAGCCCTTGGCTTGTTTCTTTTACTTGTCAAAGGGATTGTTATTATGTAAGCGCTTTATCAAATAGTTAAACTGTTCTACCTTGTCCTCCTTTAACATATTTTAATGAAGAGGGAGGCTGGTGTTATGAGAAAAATTGGATACACGCTGGTAATAGTCATTAGTGGATTTTTAATCGTTGCGAACCCGTTAACAGATCAATATATGTCTTTAGCCCTGAATGAAAGCATATCGGTAAGTAAAGTAGATGATCCGCTTTTAATAGAAATAAAGGAGCAAGCGAAGACGTTTGAAGTACCTGCCAAGGATGCTGTTATAGATAGAGTATGGAAGGCGATTCCAGGATTAAATGGACTAAAGGTTGATGTGAATGCATCTTATAAAAAGATGAAAAAGGACGGGTCCTTTGATAAAGAGAAACTCGTATTTTCCGAAGTAAAACCAAAAATCCATCTAGAAGATTTAGAACCTTCACCGATTTATAAGGGACATCCAGACAAGCCGATGGTTAGTTTATTAATTAATGTAGCTTGGGGAAATGAGTATCTTCCTAAAATGTTGGAAACATTAAAGAAACATAATGTAAAAGCAACGTTTTTTTTAGAAGGAAGATGGACGCAAAATAACCCTGATTTAGCAAAAATGATTGTTGCCGCAGGGCACGAAATTGGCAATCATTCTTATACGCATCCTGATTTGAAAGTTGCTTCTGATCAAAAAACGAAAGAAGAAATTGCGAAAACTAACGAAGTCATAGAGGCGACGACTGAACAAAAGGTGAAATGGTTTGCCCCCCCAAGTGGTAGTTATCGTAATCAAACCGTCAACATTGCTAATGGGCAAGGACTACTTACTGTGATGTGGACTGTCGATACGATAGATTGGCAAAAACCATCACCTGAAACGATTATTAATCGTGTAGTCAATAAAGTAGAAAATGGTTCAATGGTCTTAATGCATCCAACAGAATCAACAGCAAATGCACTGGACAGAATGATTGTAGGGATTAAAGACAAAGACTTACAAATTGGGACAGTGACATCCTTATTATCAGAGGAAAGAATCGGATCACACGAAAAGCCGAAAAAATAACAAGCGAGATTTTGCAAAAAATAGCAACAATAGATACACTTATGTTATTCTACCATCATGAGTCTTTTTTTCTAATGAATGATAAACAGTTGTTTTGAAAAGCATTTCGTATCATTCGAAAAAAAGACAGCTTGCAAACAGAACAGGAGGAGCATGCTTGATTAAAAGATATACTTGCAAAAATGGAACAAGAATCGTATTAGAAAATATTCCGACTGTCCGCTCTGTTGCCATTGGCGTTTGGATTGGAACAGGATCAAGAAATGAAGATAAAGAGAATAATGGGATTTCCCACTTTCTTGAACATATGATTTTTAAAGGTACAGAGTCAAAAACAGCTAGAGAAATAGCGGAGTCTTTTGATAGTATTGGTGGACAAGTGAACGCTTTCACATCAAAGGAATATACATGCTATTACGCAAAAGTACTGGATACTCACGCCTCATTTGCGTTAGATGTACTAGCAGATATGTTTTTCAACTCTTCCTTCGATAACGAAGAGTTGAAAAAAGAGAAAAATGTTGTCTACGAAGAAATTAAAATGTATGAAGATACACCGGATGATATTGTCCATGATGTTTTAAGCAAGGGTGTATATGAAAGTCATTCATTGGGGTACCCTATACTCGGAACGGAAGAAACACTAGAAACGTTTAACGGGGACACATTAAGAGACTATATGCATAATCACTATATACCTGAGAATGTCGTCATCTCCATTGCAGGTAATGTACCTGAATCATTTATTAAAGAAGTTGAGTCGCATTTTGGTACATATACAGGTGGTAGTCCGGCAGTAAACGAAACAGTACCTACTTTTCACAATAATAAGATCGCCAGAAAGAAAGAAACGGAACAAGCGCATCTTTGTTTAGGGTTTAACGGACTTCCAGTCGGTCATGATGATATGTATCAGTTGATCGTTCTAAATAATATTCTTGGTGGTAGCATGAGTAGTCGCTTATTCCAAGATGTGAGGGAAGATAAGGGGCTCGCTTACTCTGTGTTTTCTTATCACTCTTCTTTTAAAGATAGTGGTTTGGTTACAATATATGGCGGTACCGGTGCGAAACAAATGAATGTTCTTTTCGAAACGATTCAGAACACATTAGACGTTTTAAAACGAAACGGAATAACAGAAAAAGAATTAGTCAATAGTAAAGAGCAATTAAAAGGTGGCTTAATGCTAAGTTTAGAAAGTACAAATAGTCGCATGAGCCGTAACGGCAAAAATGAACTATTGCTTGGATCTCATCGTACATTAGATAAAATTATTGAAGAAATTGATGAAGTATCAATGGATGAAGTCAATGAAATGGCGAAAAAGATCTTTACAGATGACTACTCCTTAGCCTTAATTAGTCCAGATGGTGAATTACCTCAAGGGCTATAAATAAAAGAGAACAATTTCCCGTTTGTTAAGATAGGAAATTGTTCTTTTTTTATTATAAAAATTATATTTTCTTTAGCCTTTGTTCTTTTTTAAAACCGCACGAAAACAACTTAATTCTCCCCATATAGTTGATGTGAGGACATTAGAAGGTCGGGTGAAGGTCACATGATCAAAAAAGGTTAATCCAGCTTCGTGAATCATACGATTGAACATGTCTAGATCGATGGTAGGATAATCACATGTTAAAATAATAAGTCCATCCTCTTTTAATACACGTTTAAACTCTACAAGGCTTTTATATATATCCTCAATACTTAAATGTTCAATAACGGAAATACAGAAGATTTTATCAAATAGTTGCCCACTGTATGGTAAATCAGTTAAGGAACAGCAATTCATA
Organism: Cytobacillus sp. FSL K6-0129; assembly: GCF_038007625.1. Lineage (NCBI taxonomy): Bacteria > Bacillati > Bacillota > Bacilli > Caryophanales > Bacillaceae > Cytobacillus > Cytobacillus sp. FSL K6-0129. Next base: position 309,694 of record NZ_JBBOXM010000001.1, read on the forward strand.
GATAAGTTGTTTAACAATCGCTGTACATTTCCTTCTTGTATGTCGTCATGTGTATATGTTTCCTTCATATCTAACAAAATGGCTTTACTGTCTAATAATCTCTCATCGATATCACAGGCAAAAGTGTGTTTGCATATCTCACTTAGATAAAATTTTAAGGGATGCCCCAATCCACAGGCTGCATCGAGAACAATTTCATTTTTGTCTGCAAAATTTTTTGCCCATTCATACTCATAGGGTCTTGTTTCCCATTCCTTAGGTAACTGGAAGACAAACTGCTGAGATTTCGGATCGTCAGTTGTAATAAACCTAGAATCTGTTATGTTTTTCATTTTATTTCCTCCTCACTTAGCATTTTATTGTATGTGAATAAAGATGAGTCGCTACCTCACTATTTAATAACTTTTCTTATTTAAAGTGTTTTTTAAAAGTAAGGAGTTTCGTCCTTCATTCTTTATCAATCTTCTCTTCACAACTAAGGTTCAAACTTAGAGTCTATTCTTTGTTAGAGAACTCACCGAATAGGTCATTTCTACATAAGATGTTGAAGTAATTGAGTAAAAGAACATAAAAAGTTCTTTAAAAGAAGGTGAGTGTTGCATGCTGACAGGATTACAAATTGCAGTGATCGGCGGAGATGCAAGGCAGCTTGAGGTCATTCGTAAGCTGACAGAATTGGATGCAAAATTATATTTAGTTGGTTTTGAACAGCTTGACCACGCTTTTTCTGGTGCAGTAAAGGAGAAGTTAGATGAAGTTGACTTTACATGCATTGACGCTATTATATTGCCAGTGCCTGGGGCTGGGGTGGATGGACAGATTGATACAATTTTCTCTAATGAAAAAATTACAATAAATGAAGAAATTTTAAAGAAAACACCGCAACATTGTAAAATTTATTCTGGTATTAATCCTCCTTATCTTCAAGAAATTTCAACCAAAGCAGATCGTGAAGTTGTTCAATTATTTAATCGTGATGATGTCGCAATATACAATTCAATCCCCACTGTTGAAGGTGCATTAATGATGGCCATTCAACATACTGATTTTACAATTCACGGATCAAATGTGACTGTATTAGGACTAGGAAGAACAGGTATGAGTATAGCTCGTGCATTTCATGCTTTAGGAGCTAAAGTGAAAGTAGGAGCTAGAAAAAGCGAGCATATAGCGAGAATAACTGAAATGGGTCTTACGCCTTTTCATTTGAGTGATATTGAAGAAGCCGTTGTGGATACAGATATATGCATTAATACAATTCCCGTACAAGTCGTGGTGGCGTCAGTAATAGCGAAAATGCCAGTTCATACGCTCATTATTGATTTAGCTTCTAAACCGGGTGGTACGGACTTTAGGTACGCAGAGAAACGCGGGGTCAAAGCACTATTAGCACCTGGCCTTCCAGGAATCGTTGCACCAAAAACAGCGGGACGTATTTTAGCTAATGTTCTTTCACAATTGATTTTGGCTAATTTTGATGAAAGGGAGGATAAACAATCATGAATTTAAAAGGGAAAAAAATAGGATTCGGGTTAACTGGGTCGCATTGCACATATGATGCCGTTTTTCCGGAAATAGAGAAGTTAGTCGGGGCAGGAGCTGAAGTAATACCAGTCGTGACTTTTACAGTTCAAAACACGGTGACAAGATTTGGCGATGGAGAAGATTGGATTAAAAGAATAGAAGAAGTGACTGGGAATAAAGTCATCGATTCTATTGTAAAAGCAGAACCATTAGGTCCGAAAATCCCATTAGATTGCATGGTTGTTGCCCCATTAACAGGAAACTCCATGAGTAAATTTGCAAATGCTATGACAGATTCTCCAGTGCTTATGGCTGCCAAAGCAACATTAAGGAACGAAAAACCAGTTGTACTAGGTATATCGACTAATGATGCACTTGGCTTAAATGGCACAAATCTCATGCGTTTAATGTCAACAAAAAATATTTATTTTATCCCATTTGGGCAAGATGACCCGGTGAAGAAACCGAACTCAATGGTCGCCCGTATGACCGCATTATCTGATACAATAGTGAAAGCAATAAATGGTGAACAGATTCAGCCAGTCATTGTAGAAAGATACAAAGATGGTAACTAAGTTCGAGATTTATCATAGTTCCTTTTGTTAACTCATGAATATTTAGCAGACGACGGCTTTCGCCAGTAGACTTGGCGATAAGCCATGTTTTCTCATAAAATTTTATTTTTTAATGCGGGAATATGATAAAATATAAAATAATCTTAGTATACTATCCCTAGCTCGCTCTCATAGCTGAAATACGACTGAAAGATAGTCGCTCACTTGTTTGTTAGCTGAAAGGTAAACTAAAAAATATCAATCATTATGTTGGCCGGAAGGAGAAATGGTTATGACAGAGAAAAAAGACTTCCATGTAGCTGTAGTAGGAGCAACAGGAGCAGTAGGTGAGCAAATGTTAAAAACATTGGAAGAGCGTGCTTTTCCGATATCAACGTTGAAAGTATTATCTTCGTCTCGCTCAGCTGGGAAGAAGATTCAATATAACGGTAAGGAATATACTGTAGAAGAAGCTACACCTGATAGTTTTGAAGGTGTAGATATTGCCTTGTTTAGTGCAGGGGGAAGTGTATCCAAACAATTAGCTCCAGAAGCGGTAAAGAGAGGAGCAATTGTGGTTGATAATACGAGTGCATTCCGTATGGATGAAAATACTCCACTCATCGTACCTGAAGTAAATGAAGAAGACTTGCATAACCATAATGGCATCATTGCCAATCCCAATTGTTCAACCATTCAAATGGTTGTAGCGCTTGAACCGATTAGAAAAGCATTTGGTTTAAATAAAGTGATTGTCTCCACTTATCAAGCAGTCTCTGGCTCAGGGCAAGCAGCTATTGATGAATTGCAAGAGCAAACAAGAGCGATCCTAGATAATCAAGCATACACGCCTGAAGTATTGCCAGTAAAGGGTGATAAAAAGCATTATCAAATCGCTTTTAACGCCATTCCTCAAATAGATAAATTTGTTGATAACGGTTATACATTTGAAGAAATGAAAATGATTAATGAAACGAAAAAAATTATGCATCTGCCTTCTTTACCAGTCGCTGCGACTTGTGTTCGTCTACCCGTAGGAACTGGTCATTCTGAATCTGTGTATTTTGAGATTGATCAGGAAGGCATTAACGCAAAGGATATAAAAGCTTTGTTAAGTACCGCACCAGGTATAGAACTACAAGATGACCCTGAACAGCAAATTTATCCAATGCCAGCAGATTGTGTTGGTAAATCAGAAGTGTTCGTCGGTCGTATTCGCAATGACTTAGATGAGCCAAAAGGGTTCCATATGTGGGTCGTTTCTGATAATCTACTAAAAGGTGCAGCCTGGAATTCTGTACAAATCGCAGAAAGTCTTGTTAAATTAAAGTTAGTGAAATAAATTGCAATTACTCGAGGTGTTAAGATGAAAATCGTCGTTCAAAAATTTGGCGGTACATCGGTAAAAAATGAAGAAGGCAGGAGTCATGCATTAAGGCATATTAAAAATGCCGTTCAGGAAGGGTTCAAAGTGGTAGTTGTTGTTTCTGCAATGGGAAGAAAGGGAGACCCTTATGCAACAGACACGTTATTATCACTTGTTGGTGCGCCCCTTGCCAAAATCAATAAACGTGAAACAGATTTATTACTATCTTGTGGAGAAGTTATTTCAAGTGTTGTATTTACGAATATGCTTTTAGAAAATGAGCTAACGGCGACCGCATTAACAGGTGCGCAAGCTGGTTTTCGTACAAATCATGATCATATGAATGCGAAAATTATTGATATGAAATGTGAACGTTTAAAAAACGAGTTAGAATTACATGATGTTGTTGTCGTTGCAGGCTTTCAAGGATCAGCTAGAAACGGTGATACAACGACGATTGGACGTGGCGGTAGTGATACTTCAGCAGCTGCGCTAGGTTCTGCCCTTAATGCAGAGTGGATTGATATATTCACAGATGTTGAAGGGATTATGACAGCTGATCCGCGGATTGCACAGAATGCACGTTCTTTGGATGTCGTAACTTATACGGAAGTTTGCAATATGGCTTATCAAGGTGCAAAGGTTATTCATCCACGAGCAGTTGAAATCGCGATGCAATCAAAAATTCCCATTCGTATCCGTTCCACTTATACAGACGGTTTAGGGACGCTAGTTACGGCTGTTACGAAACAAAGTAGAGGAACAGATATAAAAGAAAGGCCGGTTACCGGGATTGCACATGTAGCGAATATTACGCAAATTAAAGTGGTTGCTAAAGAAAATCAGTATGACCTACAATCAGAGGTTTTTAAGGCAATGGCTAAAGAAGGCATTAGCGTTGATTTCATTAATATTTATCCACATGGAGTAACCTATACAGTGACCGAAGAAATGACCGATAAAGCGATACAAATTTTAAATGGATTAGGTCATGAACCAAAAGTGGAAAGAGGCTGTGCGAAAGTTTCAGTTGTCGGTGCAGGTATGCAAGGTGTACCTGGTGTTGCCTCTAAAATTGTAACAGCACTTTCGGAACAAGGCATTAGAATTATGCAATCAGCAGATAGCCATACGACTATTTGGGTTTTAGTTGAACAAGAAGATTTGCCGAAAGCAGTCAATGCACTCCATGATGCCTTTCATTTAGAAAAAGATCAAGTAGAAATGATATAAGTGATTATTAAAAAGAGGTGTAAAAATGGTTTTATTCGGAAGAGTTTCAACAGCAATGGTTACGCCATTCGATATCAATGGGCATATTGATTTTGCAAAGACAACTCAGTTGATCAATCATTTGATTGAGAATGGGACAGATTCTCTTGTTGTTGCTGGAACAACAGGCGAATCACCTACGTTAACGAAAGAAGAAAAGCTTGCTTTGTTTAAACATGTAGTGAAGGTAACGGATGGACGCGTGCCAGTTATTGCCGGTACAGGTAGCAATAATACTTACTCATCCATTGAATTAACGAAAAAAGCAGCAGAAATTGGTGTAGATGCCATCATGTTAGTCGCTCCTTATTATAATAAGCCAAACCAAGCTGGCTTATATGAACATTTTAAAGCGATCGCAGCAAGTACAGATTTGCCTGTTATGTTATATAATATTCCAGGTCGATCATCTGTTAATATTGCACCTGAAACAATTATTGAACTATCCAAAATTAAAAATATTGTCTCTGTAAAAGAAGCGAGTGGTGATCTTAATGCAATGACGAAGATTATCGCTGAAACAGATGACGATTTCTTGTTATATAGTGGCGACGATGGTATCGCTTTACCAGTCTTATCCATTGGTGGAGCAGGTGTTGTATCAGTGGCCTCACATATAATCGGCTCTGAAATTCAAGAAATGGTGCAAGCATTTTTAGTTGGACACTATCAAGAGGCTGCAAAATTGCACCAATCCTTACTACCAATAATGGAAGCGATGTTTGCAGCGCCAAGTCCTGTACCAGTTAAAACCGCTTTGCAGGTCAAAGGCCTTGATGTCGGTTCGGTGCGTTTACCAATGGTACCACTTTCTGAACAAGAAAGAGCTACACTGATTGCCATTATTAAATAGTTAGCAAAAAAATCTGAACGTTCATTCCCACCTTAGGGTTTGAATTGTTCAGATTTTTTTTGCGATGCCATAACATATTTACACTGGATAGTGGAGTAAAAAGGGGGCTCTTCGTATATTTCACACAAATCTAAAATATATTGAGCAAACATAAGTAGTGCAGCTATCCTTGGAGAAGTTTTCGCATACTAGCTGAACTAGAGATATTTAAATCTTTGATCACTACTATTTAGTCCTTGTTAAATCCAAACCCAATATATCAATCTGGATGAAGGAAGTTTACACGTTTCTTGAGTCTTTTACGTTCTCTTTTTTAAAAGCAAGACTAACTGAATTATTAAAAACTTGATATTAGGTATCACTTTTTGAGGAGAGTATTTGCTAAAGTAAAATTATCCTTTATTGTGCCGTCTTCTTTAATTACTAAAGTGTTTAATTACTTAATTTAACTGGATAAATTGCTTAATAACCGCAAAAATGCATAAATTTGGTTGTTATTATTTTCTTAGTTAAAGTATAATGGGAATAACTGATTTTGATCGGGTGAATGAACTATAGGAGGATACATAAGTGAAAAGACAGAACGAAAGCATCAAGTTAGCAGCACTAGGTGGAGTTGGTGAATTAGGAAAGAATATGTACATAATCGAAGTTGATGAGGATTTATTCGTAATCGATGCAGGTTTAATGCTTCCAGAGAACGAAATGCTTGGAATTGATACGGTTATTCCAGATTTCACCTATCTTATTCAACAAAAAGATCGTGTGCAAGGAGTATTTTTAACCCACGGACATGAAGACCATATTGGAGCTTTATCTTATTTGCTTCGTCAAATTGAGGCCCCGGTATACGGAACTAAGCTTACGATTGCGTTAGCAAAAGCAAAAATGAAAGAGCAAGGATTTAAAGGGAAAGCTAAACTAGTGGAAATACATAGTGATACTGAACTACACTTTGATCATTGTGAAATTTCATTTTTTAAAACAAATCATAGCATCCCAGACAGTGTTGGGGTATGTATTCATACCTCACAAGGCAGTATCGTCTACACTGGGGATTTTAAATTTGACCAAGCGGCTGGCCCACTTTATAAAGCCGAAATTGGAAAAATGGCTAAAATCGGAGAAAATGGCGTTTTGTGCTTATTATCTGATAGTACAGAAGCAGAAAAGCCGGGCTACACAAAATCTGAAGCTGAAGTATTAGATGATTTAGTGAAGCATTTTTATCAAGCAAAAGGGAGAGTCGTAGTAGCTACATTTGCGTCTGAGTTAATTAGGATTCAACAAGTATTTGACGCTGCGAAACAGACTAACCGAAAAGTAGCAATAGTAGGAAGAAGTTTGCAAAAAATATATGATATTGCCATCAGATTAGGGTTTTTGGATATTTATGAAGACGTAATGGTTTCTATGAACGATGTGAAAAACTTGGCAGATGAAGAAATCATTTATTTAGTGACAGGTACGCAAGGAGAGCCAATTGATGCGCTGTATAAGATGGCGAAAAACTCTCACCGTCAAGTGCATATTCAATCTGGAGATTATGTGATATTCTTTGCTTCTCCTTTGAGAGGTTCGGAAGTTTATTTATCAAAAACAGTTGATGTATTGTTCAGGGGCGGAGCACATGTGGTCTCAGGTAAAGGGAGTTTTAATACATCTAGTCATGGTAGCAAAGAAGAGCTTAAATTCATGATTAATTTAATGAATCCGAGATATTTCTTTCCTGTTCATGGAGAATATAGGATGTTAAAGGCACATGCAAAAGTAGCTGAGTCGACTGGTATGGAAAGTGAAGCTATTTTTATTCCTGAAAAGGGAGAATTATATGAAATAGCAAAAGGAACCATGAAAAATGTGGGGAAAATCCCAACCGGACATGTATTAATTGATGGCAGTGGTGTAGGTGATGTTGGTAATATTGTCCTTAGAGATCGTAAGTTATTATCTCAAGATGGAATATTACTTGTGGTTGTTACGTTAAACAAAAAACAAAAAATCATTTCAGCAGGACCAGAAATTATTACAAGAGGCTTTGTTTATGTTAGAGAATCTGAAGAATTACTTGCAGAAGCAAGCAAATTGGTAAAAGAAATTGTTGAAGCCAAACTATCGAAAGAAGCTTTTGACTGGTCAGGTATCAAACAAGATATGAGAGAAGGTCTCAATCAGTTCTTATTTGATAAAACAAAACGTCGTCCGATGATCTTACCGATAATTATGGAGTCCTAAAAAAGCAGGCAATTACGTATTCGTGGTTGCCTGCTTATATTTTTATTTCGATAATAGATATCTTCGTTTCTAAAAGCATTAGTAGAATGAAAATCCCATCCCTGTTCATACTAAATATATAAAAGTTTGAAGGGAGAAGTCTTATGGATTTTGAAATGAATGGGAACGATCAAGAGCAACAACCTAAAGAAGATAAACAATCGCCTTTAATGGAAAAGATACAGCAATTAGGTCAAACAAATGTACCGCAACTATCTCAAGATTCCAAAATTCACTGTTTGACTATCGTTGGACAAATAGAAGGGCATTTACAACTACCGCCACAAAATAAGACAACAAAATATGAACATCTTATCCCTCAGATTGTAGCCATTGAGCAAAATCCAAAAATAGAAGGTTTGTTAGTAATATTAAATACTGTAGGTGGAGATGTAGAAGCAGGATTAGCACTTGCTGAAATGTTAGCATCATTGTCGAAACCTACAGTTTCAATCGTGTTAGGTGGTGGACACTCAATAGGTGTACCTATAGCCGTATCTTGTGATTATGCCTATATTGCTGAATCAGCAACGATGACCATCCACCCCATTCGGTTAACCGGCTTAGTAATTGGGGTGCCACAAACTTTTGAGTATTTAGATAAAATGCAAGAACGCGTCATTAACTTTGTAACAAAACACTCACAGATTACTGAAGAGAAGTTTAAAGACTTAATGTTTGCTAAAGGAAATTTGACAAGAGATATTGGAACGAATGTGATTGGTGCTGATGCTGTTGAATTTGGTTTGATTAATGAAGTAGGTGGTATTGGCCCAGCATTAAAAAAACTTGAGGAGTTAATTGAAAACAATGAACATCAGGAGGGGCTTGTGCAATGATTTTATATACAGCCATGCCAAGTGAATGGATATACCAAGCTGAACCATCTGAATATGCGAAACAAAAAGTGGTTAACTTTGAAGGTATCCCGTTACTAGTGGAATTAACTAGTGGTTCTGAATATCGTGTAATCCAAGTAATGAGTACGGACCCAAATGATTTCATGAATGAAAATATTGGACCTGGAGTAAAAATCACCCTCAGTTAAGTAAAAGATGGATGAAATTATGCTATAATAAATGAACAAACGTAGAGCAGCCACTAAAAGGCTGCTCTCTTCTTTCATGCATCATTCAAGTACTTATAAATCAGGTGATAAAATGGCGAAAAAAAAGAAGCGTAAAACGCGAAAAAAGCAACAAGTGAGACAAACTTTAAAATATGAATTAACTGCTCTAGTGATGCTCGCATTAGCAGTGATTGCTATAGCGAAATTAGGGGCAGTAGGTGGAGCAATCGTACTTTTTTTCAGGTTTTTTACCGGCGAATGGTACATGCTTTGTTTAATTGGATTAGTGATTTATGCAGGATTTCTAATGTGGAAAAGGGAGAGACCTGATCTCTTTCATATGAAATTAGTGGGCATGTACTTCATCATTAGTGCACTTCTTTTATTAAGTCATGTAACGTTATTTGAATTACTTTCAAATGGGGGAGCATTTACCGACCCAAGTGTAATCATGAATACATGGCGTCTCTATTGGGGTGAGGTGACAAATCAAGCCAGCACTTCAGATTTAGGTGGAGGCATGATTGGAGCATTAATGTTTGCCGTTTTCTATTATTTATTTGATGAAGCTGGCTCAAAAATTATTGCATTCCTCTTGATTATCGTAGGAATTATATTAATTACAGGGAAAACTTTTGGCCCTGCGATGGGCGATATGACCATTTCATTTGCTCAATTTCTAAAAAAACAATGGCTAGCATTTCTTGATGATGTAAAAGGTTGGGTAAGTAAAAAGAATAAGCGCAATGCTAAACCTCGTACGAGAAGAAGTAAAGAGAATCAAGAAGAGCGGGCAATAACAATCCATAACAGCTCAGAAGACATGGATAAAGACAATACACCAGAAGAACCAATTATTTCTAGTTTTTCTCAAAATGCTTATAATCAAGAACAAGATGTTACAGTCCCGGTACAAGGGATAAGCGAGAGACAACCGGAGGACGAAGAGCAGCAAGATGAGACTGTACCACCGATTACATTTACAGAAGTGGAAAATAAGGATTATAAACTACCACCAATGAAATTATTAAAGGCACCTAATCACACCGACCAAAGCGGTGAATATAAACTTATTCATGATAATGCAGCAAAGCTTGAGAGAACCTTCCAAAGCTTTGGTGTCAAAGCTAAAGTAACCCAAGTTCATCTTGGACCGGCAGTAACCAAATATGAAGTACATCCTGATGTAGGTGTGAAAGTGAGTAAAATTGTTAGTTTAAGTGACGACTTAGCACTTGCTTTAGCAGCAAAAGATATCCGAATTGAAGCACCAATTCCAGGAAAATCAGCTATCGGGATAGAGGTACCGAATTCAGAAGTTGCGATGGTTTCCTTAAGAGAGGTCATTGAACCTAAAGGTAAAGATCGCAATGATTCAAAACTATTAATCGGTTTAGGAAGAGATATTACTGGCGAAGCTGTCACGGCAGAGTTGAATAAAATGCCGCATTTGCTCGTCGCTGGAGCGACAGGAAGTGGGAAGAGTGTTTGTATTAATGGCATTATTACTAGTATTTTAATGAGAGCGAAACCTCATGAAGTGAAATTGATGATGATTGACCCAAAAATGGTAGAGCTTAATGTATATAATGGCGTCCCACATTTATTAGCGCCTGTTGTGACAAATGCCAAAAAAGCTTCTCAAGCACTGAAAAAGGTTGTAAGCGAAATGGAGAGAAGATATGAATTATTCTCCCATACAGGCACAAGAAACATAGAAGGTTATAATGAATTTATAAAAAGGCAAAATAAAATAGAGGAAGCTAAGCAACCACTACTCCCTTACATCGTTGTTATTGTTGATGAGTTAGCGGACTTAATGATGGTTGCTTCATCGGATGTTGAGGATGCAATCACTAGATTAGCACAAATGGCTAGGGCAGCTGGTATTCATCTAATCATTGCGACTCAACGTCCTTCAGTAGATGTCATCACCGGTGTGATAAAAGCAAATATTCCATCAAGAATTGCGTTTGCTGTTTCTTCTATGACGGATTCAAGGACGATTTTAGACATGGGCGGAGCAGAGAAGTTATTAGGAAGAGGCGATATGTTATTTATGCCAGTCGGCGCATCAAAACCTATTCGGGTACAAGGCGCATTTTTATCGGATGATGAAGTAGAAGAAATTGTTGATTTTGTCATTGGTCAGCAAAAAGCGCAATATCAAGAAGAAATGATTCCCGATGATTTACCAGATTCACAAGCAAGTGAAGTTGATGACAAATTATATGATGAAGCAGTTGAGCTTGTCATTGAAATGCAAACAGCCTCTGTTTCCATGTTGCAAAGGAGGTTCCGTATCGGTTATACGCGAGCAGCGAGGTTAATTGATGAAATGGAGCTGCGAGGAATCGTCGGACCTTATGAGGGAAGTAAACCAAGAACAGTACTCGTCAGCCAAAGTATGGATGAGGCATCTTCTTAAAAATATATTTAACGCTTTTTAGCAACACAGCTTTAATCAACAATTGAAAGAAAGTATGTACAAAGAATAGGTTAATATTTATTATAAATATGACCTATTCTTTTTTTAAAAGGTTTCTAAAATATTTTAGTAGCATTTGATTTTTATCAAAAGAAGCCTATAACGAAAGGGAAAATAAATAAACAAAACTCTTTAAGACATCAACTATGAGTCAACAAATGTGAAAAATATTCACTTTTTTCACTATCTTTTTCGACATTTTTTGAAAAATATGTTTCTTTATATTTAGAAAAATGGTATAGTATTTTCGATTAGTAGAGATGATTGAACATCAGAGGTCTGATGTCTTGAGATTTGGATTTGGAGGAGCACAGCATGTCTATTAAGTCAGATAGCCGCCATTTGTATTTACAAGTAATTGATCGTTTGAAGCAAGATATTGATAAAGGAATTTATAAAGAGAGAGAAAAATTACCTTCAGAATTTGATCTTGCCAAACAATTAGGTGTCAGTCGTGCGACATTAAGAGAGGCATTAAGGATATTAGAAGAAGAGAATGTCATTATTCGTAGACACGGTGTCGGCACGTTCGTAAATACAAAGCCATTATTTACATCAGGAATTGAACAGTTAAATAGTATCACTAATATGATTACCCAAGCAGGTATGCAACCTGGGACTATATTCCTTAGCTCAGAGACGCAATGTCCAAGTGAGGAAGATATCAGACTTTTTTCCTGTTCAGCAGATGAAGAAATCTTAGTAGTAGAACGGGTGAGAACGGCAAATGGTGAACCTGTTGTTCATTGCTTGGATAAAATGTTGGCGAAGCATATTCCAGACTCTATCTCTTGGGAAAAAGAATCTATTTTTGAAAATTTGGAAGAAAAAACAGGCAGAAGAATTACATATGCGGTCTCTGAAATTGAACCGATTGGTTATCACGAGAAGGTCTCACCTATTTTAGATTGTAGCCCTGAGACAGCTCTACTCGTTCTTAAGCAGATGCATTACACTGAACAAGACGAGCCATTACTCCTCTCGGTTAACTATTTTAGAGCAGACAAATTTAGCTTCCATGTTCTTAGAAAACGGATTAACTAATCAATCATACTCATCTACTAATGTAAACCAATTCCTTAAGGGGGAGCAAAATGAAAAAACGTAAACTTGGATTAGTACTTTCTTTTGCACTAGCAGCAGGTACCATTTTAGGAGCATGTGGTTCTTCAGAAGAAAACGAAAAAGGATCAAGTTCAGAAGGCAACAAAGAAGAGTCATTCACGGTTGCAATGGTAACAGATGTTGGTGGCGTAGATGATAAATCATTTAACCAATCTGCATGGGAAGGGATTAAAGCTTTTGGTGAAGACAATGGCTTAGAAGAAGGTAAAGGTGGATACACTTACCTTCAATCCCAATCTGATGCTGATTATGCAACAAATTTAAATAACTTAACTCGTCAAAAATTCAATTTAGTGTTTGGTGTTGGAGCGATGATGCATGATGCGATTGCTGAAATTGCCGAACAACAAAAAGATAGCCAATTTTCAATTATTGATTCAGAAGTAGAGGCAGATAATGTAGCTAGCATTATGTTTAAAGAACAAGAGTCAGGTTTCTTAGCTGGTGTCGTTGCTGCAAATGCAACAAAAGGGGATACAGTTGGTTTTATCGGCGGTATGGAACTTCCTGTTATTGAACGCTTTGAAGCAGGGTTTATTGCAGGTGTTAGAGCTGTAAATCCAGATATTAAAGTAGAAAGCAATTACTCAGGTGCATTTGACAAAGCAGAGCTTGGTCAATCAATAGCCTCTAAGATGTATGCTTCTGGCATTGATGTCATCTTCCATGCGGCTGGTGGAACAGGTAATGGATTATTCAAAGAAGCACGTGACTTAAAAGGAAAAGATCCAGAGAGAGAACTTTGGGCAATTGGTGTTGACGCAGACCAATCAGCAGAAGGGGTAGTCGGAGATCATAATATTATCCTTACATCTGCTATGAAACGTGTAGACGTTGCTGTACAAGATATCGCTACTAAAGCAAAAGATGGGAACTTCCCTGGTGGCGAAACTACTGTTTACGGTTTAAATGAAGATGGAGTGACTTTGGCACCAATCAACGAAGAGTTCGCTGCCAAAGCGGAAGTTGAAACACAAGTAAACGAATGGATTGAAAAAATTAAGAGTGGAGAAGTTACTCCTCCTCAATCAGTAGAAGAAGCGAAGGCATTTACAGCAGAGTAATGAGGAAAGGAATAAGGGACTTGAAATCTCTTATTCCTTTTTAACTTAAAAGGTTAATTGAAAAGAATAACAAATTATCCTTTTCAATTAGGTTTTTAAAGATAAGCCTAAAATTTCATTCATGGATGTTCAATCAATCATAAATAAAAAGCGAGGTCTGACCTCTAACTACATAAGGGTAAGGAGTGGAGAGGGTGGAATATGTTATTGAAATGCTCAATATTCGTAAAGAGTTTCCGGGTATTGTAGCGAATAATAATATCACACTTCAAGTTAAACCAGGAGAAATTCATGCGCTCCTCGGAGAAAATGGTGCAGGAAAATCAACGTTAATGAATGTTTTATTCGGTCTTTATCAACCTGAAAAAGGGGAGATTAAAGTCAGGGGAAACATTGAAAAAATCACCAATCCAAATGTCGCGAATGAGTTGGGTATTGGGATGGTTCATCAACATTTCATGTTAGTTGATAAATTTACAGTAACAGAAAATATTATTTTAGGGAAAGAGATCACATCAAAAGGTAAAATTGATTTAAAAGAAGCGGAAAAAGTAGTTAGCGACATTTCACAAAAATATGGTTTATCGGTAGATCCAAAAGCAAAAATTGCAGATATTTCTGTAGGAATGCAACAGCGTGTTGAGATTCTAAAAACACTTTATCGAGGAGCAGATATCCTAATATTCGATGAACCTACTGCAGTGCTAACACCACAGGAGATTGCAGAGCTTATTCAAATAATGGGTAAGCTGATTAAAGAGGGTAAATCTATCATTCTGATTACTCATAAACTAAAAGAAATTATGGAAGTATGTGACCGAGTAACGGTTATTCGCAAAGGTGAGGGAATCGGAACGCTAAATGTATCTGAAACAAATCCCGATGAATTAGCTAGTTTAATGGTTGGTAGGGAAGTGACGTTTAAAACTGAAAAAACAGAAGCTATGCCGAAAGAAGCGTCATTAGAAATACAATCGCTTACAGTAAAAGATTCTCGCAATATCGCAGTTGTAGACAATTTAAACTTAACAGTCAGAAAAGGGGAAATTGTCGGTATTGCAGGTGTAGATGGTAATGGACAAACAGAATTGGTAGAAGCAATTGCAGGATTAAGAAAAGTAGAAAAAGGGTCAATTCTGTTAAACAATAAAGAAATTACTAAATTAAATACAAGAAAAGTAACTGAATCAGGTATTGGACATATCCCGCAAGATCGCCATAAACATGGCTTAGTATTAGATTTTACAATTGGTGAAAATATGGTGCTACAAACCTATTACCAACAGCCTTATTCGAAAACAGGTTTGATGAATAAGAAAGCGATTTATGACCAAGCAAATAGATTAATAGAAGAATATGATGTACGAACACCAAGTGAATATACACCAGCTCGCGCTCTTTCTGGAGGTAATCAGCAAAAAGCGATTATCGGCAGAGAAGTAGATCGTAATCCAGATTTATTAATTGCCTCACAACCGACTAGGGGGCTTGACGTGGGTGCAATTGAATTCATCCATCGCAAGTTAATTGACCAAAGAGATCAAGGTAAAGCCGTGCTGTTAGTTTCTTTTGAAATGGACGAAATCATGAATGTGAGTGACCGTATTGCTGTTATTTTTGAAGGGGAAATCATTGCAATGGTTGATCCCAAGGAAACGACAGAGCAAGAGTTGGGCTTATTAATGGCTGGTTCAACGAAGAAAAAGGTAGGTGATGGAAATGTCTAACCGTATGCAAAACATATTAATACCAATCATTGCCGTGCTTCTTGGCATCATTGTCGGGACTATTTTAATGATTGTAACAGGTTATGATGCTATTGCAGGGTTTATAGCTCTGTGGAATGGTGCATTTGGTGATGTTTATTTTTTCGGTGAAACCGTTAGACAAATCATCCCCTATATATTAGCTGGCCTTGCAGTTGCATTTGCTTTTAAAACAGGCCTTTTTAACATCGGAGTTGAAGGGCAATTAATTGTTGGTTGGTTAGCTGCTGTTTGGGTAGGTGTAGCTTTTGAACTACCGAAGATCATTCATTTACCTTTAGCTGTGCTAGCTGCTGCTTTAGCGGGGGCGATTTGGGCATTTATACCTGGTTTCTTAAAAGCACAATATCGTGTTCATGAAGTTATTGTCACAATTATGTTGAATTATACTGCACTTCATATTACGAACTATATTATTCGAACAAAATTGTCAGAAGGTAGTGATAGTTCGGACCCAATTGCTGAAACAGCAAGTCTTCGTTCACCTTTATTAGAATCTTTAACAGATTACTCTCGTATGCACTGGGGAATTGTTATTGCCATTATTGCTGTTATTATTATGTGGTTTATTTTGGAGAAAACAACGAGAGGATTTGAGTTGAAGGCTGTTGGCTTAAATCAACATGCTTCAAATTATGCAGGCATGAATGTTAAAAAGAATATTATTCTTTCCATGGTGATATCTGGAGTTTTTGCTGGTTTAGCTGGTGCAATGGAGGGGCTTGGGACTTTCGGATATGCCGCTGTGAAAAGTGGATTTACTGGAGTCGGCTTTGATGGTATCGCTGTAGCTTTATTAGGTGCTAATTCACCGATAGGCATTGTTTTGGCGGCGATTCTTTTCGGGAGCTTGAAGGTTGGTGCCCTTAATATGCCACTAGAAGCAGGCGTTCCGAACGAGTTGGTTGATATTATTATTGCTTTAATTGTTTTCTTTGTGGCTTCAAGTTATATGATTCGATTACTCATAAGAAAGATTAATAAGAAGGGGGTGAAGTAAGTGGGTATCATGGAAATATTAATGATTATTGTGCCAACTACTTTACTTTGGGCAGCACCCCTTATTTTCACCGCGTTAGGTGGAACTTTCTCAGAACGTTCAGGTGTAATTAATATTGGATTAGAAGGATTAATGGTAATAGGTGCTTTTACAGCAATTGTCTTCAATTTATCGTTTGCCGATGTATTAGGGGCATCGACCCCGTGGGTTTCGCTATTAGTAGCCATGCTTGCTGGAGTCATTTTTTCAGCTATTCATGCGGTAGCATCCATCACTTTTAGAGCGGATCAAACTGTTTCTGGTGTCGCAATCAATCTGTTAGCAGTAGGAGTTACCTTATTTCTAGTAAAATTTATTTATGATAAAGGGCAAACAGATATCATTCAAGAGAGCTTCAGTAAAATAGATATCCCGCTTTTAAGTGATATCCCGTTTATTGGCCCGATATTCTTTTCTAATACGTATTACACTTCGTTTGTAGCAATCATTTTCGCTGTGGTTGCTTGGTATGTCATTTATAAGACAAAATTCGGTCTCAGATTACGGTCTGTTGGCGAACATCCGATGGCCGCAGATACTATGGGGATTAATGTGACAAAAATGCGCTATTATGGCGTATTACTTTCGGGAGCGCTAGGTGGTATAGGTGGTGGTGTATATGCCCAAGCGATCTCTTCTGATTTTGGTCATGCGACAATTAGTGGACAAGGATTTATGGCATTAGCTGCAATGATATTTGGGAAATGGCATCCCTTAGGAGCAATGGGTGCAGCGATATTCTTTGGCTTTGCCCAAAGTTTGAGTATTATTGGTTCTAGCTTACCGCTATTAGAGAATATCCCAAATGTCTATCTACTTGTTGCACCATATGTATTAACGATTATAGCACTCACTGGATTTATAGGTAGAGCAGATGCGCCAAAAGCTTCTGGGGTACCGTATATTAAAGGAAATAGATAATAAGTAAAGTCTCGGGAGATTGGCCCTGAGACTTTTATTTTACTTATTTTCTCCTATAGATGTCTGCAAGATTAGCATAGGATGGTTATTAACGTATATAATAGAAAATATTGTTTTCTTTTCATACATATACTAAAAAGATGACAAAATAGGAAGAAGTGCGATTCAAATAGTATGTTTTAAGGTAAAAAGGAATAAGGAGGTTTATTAATGAATATTACAACAGAAACAGTTAAAGAAATTGATGGTGTTAAGCTCCATCAAATTAAAACAGATAAATATAAAACAAATACGATTGTTTGGAAAATGAAAGCGCCTTTAAGTAAAGATACTGTCACACTAAGGGCTTTATTACCGCATGTGTTAGAAAGTAGTAGCGCTGCATATCCTACTACGGCTAAGTTGAGGGCATACTTAGATGAGCTTTATGGCGCTTCCTTATATGTGGACCTCTCAAAAAAAGGGGAGTACCACATTATTTCTATGACTATTGAAATGGCAAATGAAAAATTTCTATCTGATCAGACCCCATTACTTAGAAAAGCTTTTGAATTACTTTCAGAGCTTTTACTCCATCCATTATCCAATAATGGAGCTTTTGACCGAGAGGTGGTTGAAAGTGAGAAAAGAACATTAAAGCAGCGGATACAAGCAGTTAATGATGATAAAATGAGATATGCTAATTTACGTCTTGTACAAGAAATGTGTAAAGATGAAGCCTATGCGCTCCATGTACACGGTGAATTAGATGATTTACCATTAATTACAGAATCGTCTCTTTATCATTATTACGAAAAGGCTCTAGCTGAAGATGAGCTTGATTTATATATGATTGGTGATATTGATACGAATGAAGTTGAACAATATGTTCGTGAATTATTACCTTTAAAAACTCGATCTATTAAAGAAACCTCAATGGCGAGAGCAAACGATTTGATTGAGCCAGAAACGATTAAGGAAGAGCAGGATGTGAAACAAGCGAAATTAAATATTGGTTATCGTACTGGTATCACTTATGGTGATCCTGAATATAGTGCGTTACAAATATTTAACGGAATTTTTGGCGGATTCTCCCACTCAAAATTATTTATTAATGTAAGAGAAAAAGCTTCTCTAGCCTATTATGTCGCCAGTCGTTTGGAAAGTCACAAAGGTCTATTGATGGTGATGTCTGGAATTGACAACAACAGCTATGGGCAAGCAACTTCTATTATTGAAGAACAATTAGAGGAAATGCAGAAGGGTGCCTTTACAGAAGAAGAGATTACGCAGACAAAAGCGGTTATTAAGAACCAAATGTTGGAAACGATGGATACGGCAAGAGGTGTCGCAGAAGTGCTCTATCATAATATCGTTTCTCAACAAAAAATGGACTTAACTGAATGGATGAATGGAATGGAAGCAGTTACAAAGGAAGACATTATAACTGTAGCTAAGAAAGTTCAGCTTGATACAATTTACTTTCTTCATGGAAAAGAGGTGCAAAAATAATGGAACAAATCGCATTTGATCAGCTTCAAGAAAAACTCTATTATGAAAAAATGGCCAATGGGTTAGATGTCTATGTCCTACCGAAAAATGGTTTTAATAAGACTTTTGCAACATTTACGACAAAATACGGATCGATCGATAATCACTTTGTTCCGCTTGATAAAAATGAACCAGTTAAAGTACCAGACGGTATCGCCCATTTCTTAGAGCATAAAATGTTTGAAAAAGAAGATGGAGATGTGTTTCAACAATTTAGTCGCCAAGGTGCATCTGCCAATGCATTTACTTCATTTACTCGCACGGCCTATCTTTTTTCAAGTACGTCAAACGTTCAAGAGAATTTAACTACATTGATTGACTTTGTCCAAGACCCTTATTTTACTAAGGAAACGGTAGAAAAAGAGAAAGGCATTATCGGACAAGAGATTACAATGTATGATGATAATCCTGACTGGCGTCTATATTATGGTCTAATAGCAAACCTATATCATCATCACCCTGTGAAAATCGATATCGCGGGAACGATTGAAAGTATTTCTCACATTACAAAGGATATGCTGTATGAATGTTATCATACTTTTTATCACCCAAGTAATATGTTGCTTTTTGTAGTGGGTCCAGTTGACCCAGAAGCTGTAATTGCTCAAGTAAGGGAAAATCAGGCTAATAAAAGTTATAGCGAGCAGCCTGCAATTGATAGAATCTTTGATCAAGAGCCGCAAACGGTTGCTGAAACGATAAGTACATTAAGAATGAATGTGCAAACACCGAAATGTATGGTGGGCATTAAAACAAACGACGCCAGCCAGCAAGGAGCGGAGATGCTTAAAAAAGAACTAAGCCTAAATGTTATGTTAGACTTGTTATTTGGAAAAAGTGGGCAACATTACAATGATCTCTATCGAGAAGGTTTAATCGATGATACTTTCTCTTACGATTACTCCCAAGAATCTGGGTTTGGCTTTGCTATGATTGGCGGAGATACAAGTGACCCAAATAAACTTGCTGAAAAAGTGAAAGAGATTTTATTGCAGTCTACGAATGGTGCAAATTGGGATGAAGCGGCACTTCAACGCTCAATCAAGAAGAAGATTGGTGGGTTTTTAAGGGCGCTTAACTCTCCTGAATATATAGCCAATCAATTTACTCGTTACTCATTCAATGATATGGACCTCTTTCAAATTGTTCCTTTTCTTGAAAAGTTAACGTTGGATGATATTAATGAAGCGGCAAAAGAATTAATTTCGGAAGAAAGAATGTCTGTGTGCCAAGTTTTACCAAAATAAACAATGCTAGCCCCGTTTTAGGTGGGCTAGCTTGATTTATGTATTTGTTTTTTGGAGGAAAAAAATGAAGAAATTTGTATTAATAACGGGAGCTAGTGGAGATATTGGCGAAGCAATTGCGCAGTTATTAGCGAAAGAAGGTTATTCCCTTTATTTGCATTACAACAAAAATCAGTCTCGTATTGATCAGTTAATGGCTGCTTTGAATACTTATGGCGGTGAATATATTGCTATTTCTGCTGATTTAACCTCAACTGAAGGATATCAAAAAATTGTTAAAAACATTTTTTCACTTGATGCGATCATTCATTGCAGCGGTCATGCTTATTATGGTCTATTAACTGATATGACAGATGCTGATGTCCAACATTTAATGAACGTACACGTCTTAAACCCGATTTTATTAACGAGAGCATTAATGCCAAAACTTGTAACAAAACAAAGAGGAAATATACAGTTTATTTCTTCGATATGGGGACAAACAGGCTCTGCCTGTGAAACTGTCTATTCAGCTGTTAAAGGGGCACAGATTAGCTTTGTGAAGGCATTGAGTAAAGAAGTAGCCTATAGTGGCATACGGGTAAATGCAATTGCTCCAGGTGCCATTGAGTCAAAGATGATGTCCTCTTTTAACGAAATGGAAATGGAAGATATGAAGAATGATATTCCTATCGGTCGGTTCGGTTATCCAAGTGAAGTAGCTCATGCTTGTGCATTTTTACTATCTGACGCCTCTTCTTATATAACTGGTCAAACCATAAGTGTCAATGGTGGCTGGTATACATAAAGAATGAATAATTTATTTCTCCTCGTTGCATGATAATATTGTACGTTCTAATATTTTGCATTTGCACCATCTACCTGTTGAGGCAAATGTCTATAACGAGGAGGAAATACAAATGTCTGTACTAGATAATTGGCAACAATGGAAAGATTTTTTAGGTGAGCGTTTAGAACAAGGTCAAGATCAAGGGATGAATCAATCTACGGTAAGTGAAATTGCTTATCAAATTGGAGATTATCTTGCTGGTTCAGTAGAGCCGAAAAACGACCAAGAGAAAATTCTTGCTGATCTTTGGTCTGTCGCAAGTGAGGAAGAACAACATGCGATTGCTAATTTAGTTGTGAAATTAGTACAAAAATAATTAGCGGGTATGGGAAAAGCAATGAAGGTGTATATGCCTTTAATTGCTTTTTTCTTATTTTACATATATTTTTACGAACGAAAAGGATTTTCCTTTCATATTAGTGGAAAATCATATATTATAGAACCTAGATTTAATTAAAAATAAATTAATATTGTGTAATAAGAATATCTGGAACTGTAGGCGAATAAGGAGTGTTTTAGGTGGAGAAAAAAGAATGGTATTTCGAATATGAAATCCAAAAAAACAGACCTGGATTACTCGGAGATATTTCATCATTGTTAGGGATGCTTTCCATCAACATTATTACGATTAATGGAGTTGATCAAGGTAGGCGTGGAATGTTGATCCTTGCTAAAGATGATGACCAAATCGTTCGATTGGAATCAATATTAAAGACGATGGATACGATTAAGCTCATTAAACTAAGAGAGCCAAAGCTTCGCGATCGGCTGGCTGTGAGACATGGGAGATACATACAGAGAGACGCAGATGATAAGAAGACTTTTCGATTTGTCAGAGATGAGCTCGGTCTTTTAGTAGATTTTATGGCAGAATTATTTAAGAAGGAAGGCCATAAATTAATTGGTATTCGTGGCATGCCTAGGGTTGGAAAAACAGAATCTATTGTGGCATCAAGTGTTTGTGCGAATAAACGATGGCTGTTTGTTTCGTCAACGTTGCTTAAACAAACGATTCGCAATCAATTAATTGAAGATGAGTATAGCGATGATAATTTATTTATCATTGATGGGATCGTTTCGACAAAAAGAGCAAATGAACGTCATTGGCAGCTTGTGAGAGAGATAATGAGACTCCCAGCTATTAAAGTAATTGAACATCCTGATGTTTTTGTGCAAAATTCAGAATATACTTTGGATGATTTTGATTATATTATCGAGCTTCGTCACGACCATGATGAAGATATCGTCTATGATGTAGTCGAACGTAACAATCATAATATGTTCTCCGATACAGGCTTCGGAGGTTTTGATTTTTAGTAATGTTGGAAGGTGTTAGTTTTGACAGAATTAGGTAGTCGTTTGAAAGAAGCACGTTTACAAAAAGGGATGTCTCTTGATGAGTTACAGACAGTTACAAAAATACAGAAAAGATATTTAATCGGCATAGAAGAAGGTAATTACCGTATAATGCCGGGTAAATTTTATGTGCGTGCTTTCATTAAGCAATATGCAGAGGCAGTGGGCTTAAATCATGAAGAGCTGTTAGATGAGTATAAAAGTGAAATTCCAGCAACATCCAATGAAGATATTCCAGAGAAACTTTCACGTGTGCAAACAAGTAAGAATATCTCTCCTTCAACTTCGAAGTTTTTAGATCTTTTACCAAAAGTTTTAATTATTGTCTTTATCATTGGTGTTATTGCTGTCATTTATTATTTTGTTGAAAATAACGTGTCTAATAGTGATAAGCAATCAAATGAAGACAATAATAATCCAGGTGCAATTGTTGAAAATAATATGCCTAAAGATGAGAAACAAAATGAAGATGCTGCTCCTGAGGAAGAAAAAGACGATGCAGCAGATGAAAATGCAGAAGAAGAGGAGAAACCAGTTCAAGAGTTAAGTGTACAAGAATCCTCGGGTAAAAACACTGTATATGAATTGAAAAATACGGATACGTTTACACTATCTTTATTAGCAGAAGGTAAAAGCTGGGTAAGAGTGGCTAGTGCTGATAATGAAACCTTCTATGAAGAAACAATGGAAGAAGGCGTTGAAAAAGAGTTAGATTTAACAGACCAAAAAGAAGTACAAGTAATCATTGGAAATACAACTGCTACTGAAATTAAAATCAATGATGAGAGACTCGAATATGAAGTCTCACCATCAGAGTATGTAAACCAAAACATTACAATCCGTTTTACATCGCTTGGCGAATAGTCATCAACCATTGATGACTATTTTCGTGTTTAGCCCCCTGAGGTGGGAAATATAAATAAATCCTAACATTGTATCGCAAATTTAGGCTTTATGACTTTTTTTTGATAAAATATGATCATCCCACCAAGGGAAGAATTACATAATTACCGGAGGGAACTTATGAATTTACCAAATAAGATAACGATTTCAAGGATTTTGTTAATACCGATTTTCATTATTATTATGTACAACCCTTTCTCATGGGGAGACATGAATTTTATCGGTGTGACGCTCCCAATTGCTCATTTTGTTGGCGCGCTTATTTTTATATTCGCTTCCGTTACAGATTGGATTGATGGATATGTAGCGAGAAAATATCAATTAGTAACCAATTTAGGGAAATTTTTAGACCCTTTAGCAGATAAGTTATTAGTTTCCAGTGCATTAATCATCCTTGTAGAATTAGGGATGGCTCCCGCTTGGATTGTGATTATTATTATTAGTAGGGAGTTTGCAATAACTGGTCTTCGCCTGATTTTAGCAGGTGGTGGTGAGGTAGTTGCAGCGAATATGTTAGGTAAGATTAAAACTTGGACGCAAATTATAGCTGTATCTGCGTTATTGCTGCATAATACAATCTTCGCATTGATTCCATTTGACTTTGCGACATTTGCTCTATGGGTGAGCATGGTGTTTACTGTTTGGTCTGGCGTTGATTATTTTATTAAAAACAAACATGCCTTTACCAATTCAAAATAATAGGAGAGTGGTCATCATGAATGCTGAAATTATTGCGGTTGGCTCTGAGTTGTTATTAGGACAAATTAACAATACGAACGCCAAATTTTTATCACAGCAGTTAGCTGACCTTGGTGTGAATGTTTTTTATCATACGGTCGTCGGAGACAATGCGGGGCGGTTAGAGTCTGCTATAAAAATTGCTGAAAATAGAGCTGAACTCATTATCTTCACTGGTGGGCTTGGTCCGACAAAAGACGATTTAACAAAAGAAACCATTGCTAAGCATTTGCAAACAAATCTCGTAATGGATGATACAGCACTGGCGTCTATTGAAGAATATTTTAAACGGACGAATCGACCAATGACTGAAAATAATCGTAAGCAAGCCTTAGTTCTTTCTGGTGCGAAAGTACTTCCTAATGATTACGGTATGGCACCTGGTATGTTTTATCAGACGGAAAATAAGCAATATATGCTTTTACCTGGGCCACCAAAAGAAATGGAACCGATGTTTTTGAAATACGGATTTTCTGCAATAAAATCACAATCAGTAGAAGAAGCAGTTATCTCGTCGCGTGTCCTTAGATTCTTTGGCATTGGTGAAGCAATGCTAGAGGCGGAAATAGAAGATATACTTGATAACCAAACAAACCCGACGATTGCGCCGTTAGCGGGAGATCATGAAGTTACATTGAGGTTGACAGCCAAACATCATAATCTTGATACTGCTTTAACACTTTTGGAAGAAAAAGAGAAAGAAATTATGGCAGTAGTAGGAGACTATTTTTACGGTTATGATGATACGTCGCTCTTTAAAGAGCTCTCAAAAAGAATGCAGGAAAAGAAATTAACCCTGTCTGCTGCGGAAAGTTTAACTGGGGGCATGTTTCAAGAAACATTTACATCGATTCCTGGAGCTGGTGGGCTAATAAATGGTGGCGTCGTTTGTTATACAAATGAAGTAAAAGCTAAAGTACTCAATGTAAAGCTAGAGACAATTAAAAATGAAGGTGTTGTCAGTGCTACATGTGCAAAGGAACTTGCGGAAAATGTCGCCAAGTTAATGGAAAGTGACATTGGTGTAAGCTTTACGGGTGTTGCCGGACCTGATGAATTAGAAGGCAATCCAGTCGGTACCGTTTATATAGGGATTTATCACGATGGTGAAGCAAGAGCTGAGAAGCTCAACCTTGGTGGTTCCCGCACATCAATCAGAAAGAGGTCATCTCTTTATGGCGCCTATTTTCTATTGAAATCCTTGGCGTAGTGAGGCGTTTTAGATACTGAAGGAAGTAAGTAGTTGAAGAAATCCGGACAATGATTAACGTTGTTCGGATTTCTCACTTCTAAAGAAGCAATAGATGCTTGTTATGATCGGCTAGGGTGCCAATATAGCTAAAGGAATAGTCGGAGATTAAAAGAAATTTGAAGTTTATACTGAGAAAGAGGTTTGATTAATGGATTTCTATCTGGCAAAACGATCATTTTTCCAAAAAAACCAACCGATAAAAAAAACGAATGGATGTTCGATTTTTTCCTCGACAAAGTCATAAAAAAAAGCTATAGTATAAATATGAAATCGAAAGACCTAATGATAAATTTATCATAGATAATCGAAATTTAAAGGAGGAAATAGCATGAGCGATCGTCAAGC
Organism: Cytobacillus sp. FSL K6-0129; assembly: GCF_038007625.1. NCBI lineage: Bacteria > Bacillati > Bacillota > Bacilli > Caryophanales > Bacillaceae > Cytobacillus > Cytobacillus sp. FSL K6-0129. Next base: position 335,209 of record NZ_JBBOXM010000001.1, read on the forward strand.
AGCCTTAGATATGGCGTTGAAACAAATAGAAAAGCAGTTTGGTAAAGGCTCGATTATGAAGTTAGGAGAACAAGCAGAGCGTAAAATATCCACTATTCCAAGTGGTTCATTAGCTCTAGATACCGCTTTAGGAGTAGGTGGATATCCGAGAGGACGTATCATCGAAATTTACGGGCCTGAAAGTTCGGGTAAAACAACTGTTGCTCTGCACGCCATTGCTGAAGTACAAGCAGCAGGTGGACAAGCAGCATTTATCGATGCAGAGCATGCACTTGACCCTGTATATGCTCAAAACCTTGGGGTGAATATTGATGAGCTTCTTTTATCACAACCAGATACAGGGGAACAAGCCCTTGAAATAGCTGAAGCTTTAGTTAGAAGTGGTGCCGTTGATATTTTAGTTATTGACTCTGTAGCTGCTTTAGTACCAAAGGCAGAAATTGAAGGGGAAATGGGAGATTCTCACGTCGGTCTTCAAGCAAGATTAATGTCGCAGGCACTAAGGAAACTATCTGGTGCGATTAATAAATCCAAAACGATTGCGATCTTCATTAACCAAATTCGTGAAAAAGTAGGCGTTATGTTCGGTAACCCTGAAACAACACCAGGTGGTCGTGCATTAAAATTCTACTCAACGGTACGTTTAGAAGTGCGTAGAGCAGAAGCTTTGAAGCAAGGCAATGAGATTGTCGGTAATAAAACAAAAATTAAAATTGTAAAAAATAAAGTAGCTCCGCCTTTTAGAGTAGCGGAAGTTGATATCATGTATGGTGAAGGTGTATCAAAAGAAGGGGAAATTATTGATCTCGGATCAGAGATTGATATTGTACAAAAAAGTGGTTCTTGGTACTCCTATAATGATGAACGTTTAGGTCAAGGAAGAGAAAATGCAAAGCAATTCCTTAAAGAGAATACGGAAATTCGTTTGCAAATTCAAGAGAAAATCCGGGAGTACTATGGTTTAGACGTAGATAAATCTTCTAACAGCGATGATGAACAAGAGGAATTCGAACTAATCGATTAATTGAGAGAAAGCAGAGTACAGACTACTGTAACTCTTGTTACTTCGAAAAGAGATATTCACAACTTATAAATATAGTTGAATATCTCTTTTTGTATAGAAAAATCATGCGGTGAAAATCGTCATCTTCTTGAGCTCGTGATTATACATAATAACAGGCATTGTGGACTTATACTCTACCTTCAAGTACTTGACAATGAAATTCTGCGGCTTTACAATTAAAACTGTATAATTTACATTTTTTATATGTTAATTTGCATATTTGTTAAGGGAAGGTAGAAATAACCTTTTCAGAAGATATCTCTGTTGCAAACAATGGAGAATGCTTCCAAATAACTGTATTATTTGCAAACAATAAGAAGAATGAAAGCGTTGAAAAGCTTAAGTGCAGTATATTGTTAAAACGGTATACATGCCAACACTTTAAAAACGTAACAAAAAAGTTTATAGCAAGAGGAGGTGAAATGATGGAACTAGGTTATATCATCTCCATTTTGCTTGGCCTAATCGTTGCTGCTTTTGTTGGCTATTTCTTTCGAAAATCCGTTACGGAAGCAAAAATCGCTGGTGCCCGAGGAGCTGCTGATCAAATCTTAGAAGATGCAAAACGTGAAGCAGAAGCTCTAAAGAAAGAGGCATTACTTGAAGCGAAGGATGAGAATCATAAGCTTCGCACAGAGGCGGAACGTGAAATTCGTGAACGTAGGAATGAACTGCAAAAACAAGAAAATCGTTTATTGCAAAAAGAAGAGAATCTAGACCGAAAAGATGAAACGCTAGATAAGCGTGAAGCGGTTTTGGAAAAAAGAGACGACTCTCTTGGCAAAAGACAACAGCATATTGAAGAGATGGAAAGCAAAGTGGACAAAATGGTACAGTCTCAGCAAACTGAACTGGAAAGAATCTCCGGGTTAACTCGTGAGGAAGCTAAATCCATCATTTTAGATCGTACTGAACAAGAGGTTGCACATGATATTGCCATCATGGTAAAAGAGAGTGAATCAAGGGCGAAGGAAGAAGCGGATAAGCGTGCGAAAGAAATCTTATCATTAGCGATTCAAAGATGTGCTGCGGACCATGTAGCTGAAACAACGGTGTCAGTTGTTAACTTGCCAAACGACGAAATGAAAGGTCGTATTATCGGTCGTGAAGGGCGTAATATCCGTACACTTGAAACGTTGACAGGTATTGATTTGATTATCGATGATACACCAGAAGCCGTTATTCTTTCAGGATTTGATCCTATCCGACGAGAAACTGCTCGTCTTGCACTTGATAAACTTGTACAGGATGGAAGAATTCATCCAGCTCGAATCGAGGAAATGGTGGACAAGGCCAGACGAGAAGTGGATGAGCATATTCGAGAAATTGGAGAGCAAACGACATTCGAAGTTGGTGTCCATGGTTTACATCCTGACTTGATCAAAATATTAGGTCGCCTAAAATTCCGTACAAGCTACGGTCAAAATGTATTGAAACACTCGATGGAAGTAGCACAGTTGTCCGGTATGCTTGCTGCGGAATTAGGTCAAGATGAGACATTAGCTCGCCGAGCAGGATTATTACATGATGTTGGGAAAGCGATTGACCATGAAGTAGAAGGAAGCCATGTGGAAATTGGGGTTGAACTAGCGACGAAATATAAAGAACACCCAGTTGTCATTAATAGTATCGCTTCCCATCATGGTGACACGGAACCAACATCCATTATCGCTGTTTTAGTAGCTGCAGCTGATGCACTTTCTGCTGCAAGACCGGGGGCAAGAAGAGAAACGCTTGAGAATTATATTCGACGTTTAGAAAAGCTCGAAGAAATCTCAGAGTCATATGATGGTGTTGAAAAATCATTTGCTATTCAAGCGGGTCGTGAAATTCGCATTATGGTTAAACCGGAGCAAATTGATGATTTGGAAGCACACCGTCTTGCAAGAGATATAAGGAAGAAAATCGAAGAAGAACTCGATTATCCAGGTCATATAAAAGTAACGGTTATTAGGGAAACAAGAGCCGTAGAATATGCGAAATAAGAGCGATGCCTATTAGGCATCGCTTCCTTTTTTGAAGGATAAATAATCTTAAAGAGCTAACAATCTAGCATAGAGCTTGATTGGCGTATGTATGAATACAAGTATTTTTAGAAGGGGAATTTTATGAGAATTTTATTTGTAGGGGACGTTGTTGGATCATTAGGCCGTGAAATGGTAGAAGAGTATTTACCGAAGTTAAAGGAAAAGTATCGACCGCAAATAACCATTATTAATGGGGAGAACGCTGCTGGTGGTAGAGGAATTACCGAAAAAATATACAGGGAATTTTTATCGGCTGGAGCACAAGCGGTGACATTAGGTAATCACACATGGGATAATAAGGAAATATTTGATTTCATTGAGGAAGCAAAGTATTTAGTTAGGCCAGCTAATTTCCCTGATAATAATCCAGGGAAGGGTTTAGTTTATTTAAAATATAATAGTGAAGAAATAGCTGTTATCAATCTACAAGGTCGAACATTTATGCAACCAAGTGATTGCCCTTTTGAGAAGGCAGAGCAACTTATTGAAGAGGCAAAGCAAAGAACTCCGGTTATTTTCGTCGATTTTCATGGTGAAACAACAAGTGAGAAACAAGCAATGGGCTGGTATTTAGATGGTAAAGTGTCAGCAGTAATTGGGACTCATACACATGTGCAAACAGCAGATCAACGCATTCTGCCAAATGGGACAGCATTCATGAGTGATGTAGGTATGACTGGACCATATGATGGTATTCTTGGTATGGAAAGAGAAGCTGTATTAAAGCGGTTTATTACGAATATGCCGGTTCGTTTTGAAGTACCGAAAAGTGGAAGAGGAATATTGAGTGCCGTAACCATTGACATTGATATGAAAACAGGAAAAGCGAAGAAGATAGAAAGCGTTTTAATTAATGATGATCACCCATTTTATAGCTAAAAAAAACCTCCTCATTTTTTAATTTTTCTGGTCAAGCTGGAATATGTCTTTTTCATTATGAATATAGTAGCAGTGGAAACATTTATTGAAACCTGATGAACTCTTTAAAAAAAGAGCATTCAGGAGGGGGAAAAATGAGGAGGAGCTAGGAATGGAAATATTAAAAGTTTCAGCAAAATCTAATCCTAATTCTGTAGCTGGTGCGCTTGCTGGTGTTCTACGTGAAAGAGGAGCAGCAGAAATCCAGGCAATTGGTGCGGGTGCATTGAATCAAGCGGTTAAAGCAGTAGCAATCGCAAGAGGATTTGTAGCGCCTAGCGGTGTAGACTTAGTATGTATTCCTGCGTTTACTGATATTTTGATAGATGGGGAAGAGAGAACAGCTATAAAGCTGATCGTAGAACCTAGATAATGGCTGTCATGTCCCATCAGAAAAAGTAAAAGCTCATTTGATTATCAAATGGGTTTTTTCTCTTTGTAGAACGAAAAACAATAGAGAATGAATGAAATATTTTGTATATTTAAATAATAAGGGAGTGAGAAAGTGAAGATAGTTGATGGTCATTGTGATGTATTAGTAAAAATGTTTTTGGACCCTTCCATTGGGTTTCAGTATTCGCAGCAGCTTCAGGCTAATCTCAATCGATTATTAGCCGGTGATGTGAAAGTCCAATTGTTTGCTATTTATGTACCAGAGAAAATTCATCCAGAATTAAAGTTTAACGCAGCACTACAAATGGTTGATATTTTTTATGAGAAAATAGTTAAACCTCATCCTCAAGTGAAGGTAATTCAGTCGAGTGATGATCTTCAAGGATTACAGGAAAATGAAATAGGGGCGGTTTTAACTCTAGAAGGCTGTGATGCGATTTACAATGATGAAGTGAAATTAAAATCGCTGTTAAGGTTAGGTGTACAATCGGTCGGCTTAACTTGGAATTACGGAAATTTTGTTGCCGATGGTGTATTAGAGGAGAATGCAGGAGGACTATCACGATTTGGCAAAAAGGTTATTGAAATATTAAATGAACGCAATATATTATGTGACGTCTCTCATATAGCAGAAAAAGGCTTCTGGGATGTAATGGATATAGCTAAGAGACCGTTTGCTTCACACTCTAATTGTCTTCATTATTGTTCACATCCAAGGAATTTAACCGATGACCAAATTCGAGCTCTTATTAAGAAAGATGGTTTGATTGGATTGACTTTTGTTAGAGAATTCTTAAATGAGCCACATAGAGCTTCAATCAATGATGTATTAAAACATATTGATCATATCTGCTCCCTTGGTGGAGAAGACCATATTGGCCTTGGTTCAGACTTTGATGGCACTGAACCACCACTAAGAGGGCTTGAGCATGCTGGAGAATATCAATATTTGATTGACACATTATTACAGCACTTTCCACACGATGTCGTAGAAAAGATTACCTATTATAATTTTAAAAATATGTTATTTAGTAGATAAATAGATGAATTTTTCAAAACTATCTAAAAAAATAAACAAATCTATCAATTATTTAATCTTAAAGGCTTGCAATTTTACATTGTTAGGTCTAGAATTGAAAGCGTTTAGTACGTTAAATGGTGAAATGGATGTATAAAAAGAGATTATACAAGTTATTTACATATTTCTCATGTAATAAAAGGGGTGTAGGACATGGTGAAACAACTTTCGTGGAAGGTTGGCGGACAACAAGGCGAAGGAATTGAAAGTACTGGTGAAATATTTTCTATTGCATTGAATCGCCTTGGCTATTATTTATACGGATACCGTCATTTTTCTTCTCGTATCAAAGGGGGGCATACGAATAATAAAATTCGTGTGAGTACCTCTCAAACTCGGTCTGTTGCGGATGATTTAGACGTTCTTGTGGCGTTTGACCAAGAAACGATAGATGTCAATTATAAAGAGTTACATGATGGTGGGATTATCTTAGCAGATGCAAAATTTAATCCAGTGAAACCAGAAGATACAAACGCGCTACTTCTATCCATTCCATTTACACAAATGGCGACTGATCTGGGTACATCACTGATGAAAAATATGGTCGCTGTAGGCTCAACTTGTGCCGTTTTAAATTTGGATGTGGAAGTTTTCAAAGAAGTGGTAGAAGAGATTTTTGCTCGCAAAGGACAAGCCGTTGTAGATAAAAATATGGAAGCGATAAAAGCTGGCTATGATACAACAGTTGAACAATTAGGTAAAACAGATGGCTTGATGCAGTTGGATGAAGCGGATGGTAAGAAAAGAATGTTCATGATCGGAAATGATGCCATTGCTCTGGGTGCATTAGCTGCAGGAAGTCGATTTATGGCTGCTTATCCAATTACACCAGCCTCGGAAATTATGGAGTATCTAATAAAAAAATTACCTGAACTTGGTGGTACTGTTATTCAGACAGAGGATGAAATTGCTGCTGCAACTATGGCGATTGGTGCTAACTATGCAGGAGTACGTGCTTTCACAGCCTCAGCCGGCCCAGGATTATCTTTGAAAATGGAATCGATTGGCCTAGCGGGTATTACAGAGACACCATTAGTTATCGTTGATACTCAACGTGGTGGCCCGTCAACAGGTCTACCAACGAAACAAGAACAGTCAGATTTAATGGCTATGATTTATGGAACACATGGAGAAATTCCAAAAATTGTTCTTGCACCAAGTACAGTACAGGAAGCGTTTTATGATACTGCTGAAGCATTTAATCTAGCTGAAGAATATCAATGTCCTGTAATTGTTTTATCAGATCTACAATTATCATTAGGTAAACAAACAGTGGAACCGTTGAATTTTAATGAAGTAGAAATTCGCCGTGGGAAGCTGCAAGGTGATCTACCTGAAATAGATAGCAAAGAATATTTTAAACGTTATGAAGTGACGGAGGATGGCGTATCGCCAAGGGTAATCCCAGGGATGAAATATGGAATCCACCATGTTACAGGTGTAGAGCATGATCAATCTGGAAAACCATCGGAATCAGCAGCAAATCGTATTCAACAAATGGATAAACGGTTCCGTAAAATTGAAAATGTGAAATTTAATACACCAGTATATAAAAATGCCCTTCATGAAGAAGCAGACTTGTTATTAGTTGGTTTCATTTCAACAAGAGGTGCAATTGAAGAAGCGATTACTAGATTAGAAGCAGACGGTTTGAAGGTTAATCACGCACATATTCGTTTGATTCATCCATTCCCAACTGATGAGTTAATGCCGTTAGTTGCATCTGCTAAAAAGGTTGTGGTGGTTGAAAACAATGCCACTGGACAGTTAGCAAATATTATCAAAATGAATGTTGGACATGCGAATAAAATCATTAAATATAATAAGTACGACGGGAATCCTTTCTTGCCGCACGAAATCCATACAAAGTGCAAGGAGTTGTTCTAAATGGCTACGTTTAAAGACTTTCGAAATAATGTAAAACCGAATTGGTGCCCAGGCTGTGGTGACTTCTCTGTTCAAGCTGCTATTCAACGCGCATCAGCTAATGTTGGTTTAGAACCTGAAGAGTTAGCTGTAGTATCTGGAATTGGTTGTTCTGGACGAATTTCTGGCTATATTAATTCATATGGATTTCACGGAATCCATGGACGTTCATTACCGATTGCTCAAGGTGTTAAGATGGCGAATAAGGACTTAACGGTTATTGCTTCTGGTGGTGATGGGGATGGCTTTGCTATCGGTATGGGGCACACGATTCATGCTATTCGCCGCAATATTAATGTTACGTATATCGTAATGGATAACCAAATTTATGGCTTAACTAAGGGCCAAACATCTCCGCGTTCATCTACCGGTTTTAAAACAAAATCAACACCTGAAGGTTCCATTGAACAAGCGATTTCACCAATGGAAATGGCTTTAACGGCAGGAGCTACGTTTGTTGCACAAAGTTTTTCAACCGACTTGAAAGATTTAACTGCTCTCATTGAACAAGGAATTCAACATGATGGATTTTCACTTATTAATGTGTTTAGTCCATGTGTCACTTATAACAAAATCAATACGTATGATTGGTTTAAAGCGAACTTAACTAAATTAAAAGATATTGAAGGATACGATTCTTCCAATAGAGAACAAGCAATGCAAACCTTAATGAAACACGAAGGATTAGTAACTGGACTTATTTATCAAGACACAGAACGTAAGTCTTATCAAGAAATGCTACATGGTTATTCAGAGACACCGTTAGCAAAGGCTGATTTAAACTTAGATCAAGCGTACTTTGATAAGTTAGTAGAAGAATTTATGTAAATTAAATAAAAGACTTAAGAGAATCCATTGTTGATTTTCTTAGGTCTTTTTTATTCTTTATAGAATGTACGCCTATTTTTAATACTTTCCTACGAAAAAGAATAGATCAGGTGCATTGCTATTGTGTTCAATAGAAATACGCTTTATACTATAGTAATGTGTATAGAAATAATGGATAGAAATCGCCTACAGTATCATAGAAAGGGGCATGTCGTAAATGAATGAAAAACAAAGATTAGAAAGTCAACAAGTAAAGGTCGCAAATCCTGCGGACAAAAAATCCGAAAAGGATTACAGTAAGTATTTTGAACATGTGTATACAGCTCCATCTTTAAAGGATGCGAAGAAACGTGGAAAAGAAGATGTCAAATACCATAAGGATTTTGAAATACCGAGTGAATTTGCCGGCTTAGGGGAAGGTCGTAAGTTCTATATCCGTACATATGGATGTCAAATGAATGAGCATGACACGGAAGTAATGGCAGGGATTTTTATGAATTTAGGCTATGAACCAACTGAATCCGTAGATGATGCCAATGTGATTCTTCTAAATACTTGTGCAATCCGTGAAAATGCGGAAAATAAGGTGTTTGGTGAACTCGGACATTTGAAACATTTAAAACAGCAAAATCCTGATTTACTTATCGGTGTTTGTGGGTGTATGTCTCAAGAAGAATCTGTCGTTAATAAGATTCTTAAAACATATAACCAAGTAGATATGGTGTTCGGAACACATAATATTCACCGCTTGCCAAATATTTTACAAGAAGCTTATATGTCTAAGGAAATGGTACTTGAAGTTTGGTCTAAAGAAGGCGATGTGATTGAAAATTTACCTAAAGTGAGAAGAGGTAATATCAAGGCTTGGGTAAATATTATGTATGGCTGTGATAAATTCTGTACGTATTGCATTGTTCCTTATACAAGAGGAAAAGAGAGAAGTCGCAGACCGGAAGATATCATTCAAGAAGTTCGTCAACTAGCGGCAAAAGGCTATCAAGAAATTACTTTATTAGGACAAAATGTGAATGCTTACGGTAAAGACTTTAAAGACATAAAGTATGGTCTTGGGGATTTAATGGATGAAATTCATAAAATTGATATTCCTAGGGTCCGTTTTACAACTAGTCATCCACGTGACTTTGATGACCATCTCATTGAAGTGCTTGCAAAAGGCGGCAACCTTGTAGAACATATTCATTTACCTGTACAATCAGGTTCGAATGATGTATTGAAAATTATGGCTAGAAAGTATACCAGAGAACAGTTTCTAGAGTTAGTACGCAAAATAAAAGAAAACATACCAGGAGCAACTTTTACTACGGATATAATTGTTGGTTATCCGAATGAAACTGAAGAACAGTTCGAGGAAACGATGTCGCTCTATCGTGAAGTAGGTTTTGAAGCGGCGTATACTTTTATCTATTCTCCTCGTGAAGGTACACCTGCTGCGAAAATGAAGGATAATGTACCAATGGAAGTGAAGAAGGAACGCTTACAAAGATTAAACGCGCTAGTAAATGAAATATCTGCTGAATCTATGAAGAAATACCAAGATGAAATAGTTGAAGTGTTAGTAGAAGGGGAAAGCAAAAACAACCCTGATACATTAGCAGGCTATACAAGAAAGAACAAGTTGGTAAACTTTAAAGGACCGAAGACAGCAATAGGAAAAATCGTCAAGGTGAAAGTGACGGATGCTAAAACTTGGTCACTTAATGGTGAGATGATTGAAGAAAAAGAAAATCTTGAGGTGAGCTAAGATGGCGAAGTATTCTAAAGATGATATTGTAAAGCGTGCAAGAGAACTAGCTGTAATGATTGCTGAAACGGAAGAAGTAGATTTCTTTAAACGTGCGGAAGCACAAATTAATGAGAATGAAAAAGTTTCAAAGATTATTACGCAAATTAAAGGTCTACAAAAACAAGCGGTTAATTTACAACATTATGGGAAAGAGGAAGCTTTAAGAAAAACAGAAGCGAAAATTGATTCTCTTGAAGAAGAGCTAGATGCAATTCCTGTTGTTCAAGAGTTTAAACAATCTCAAGTGGATGTGAATGATTTATTACAAATTGTCTCTTCAGCCATTTCTAACAGAGTGACAGATGAGATTATTTCGTCAACTGGTGGCGATTTACTATCTGGTCAAACCGGTTCACAATTGAAAAATTCAGGCTGTCAACATTAAGAATGAAATTGAAGGGTGATCACAAGTCGATGTGATCACCCTTTTGATTTTTCACTATTGATATCAGCAGCTTTTAGAAACTTGTTTTATAAGTTTATTGTTCTTTAAGAAAGGAAGTGTTTCTCATGGATTACTTTAGACTTATGAATATATTCTTAGATTTCGAACTTCTTATTGTTGAATAGAATGATTATCAATATAGGTTAAATATGTGGATTTATCACCCTTTCCTTCGTTGTGTAAGATGAAAATAGGGTCTTTTTTTGCTTGTTAAAAAATACATCACATTCAATGCAACCGTATTTATAACCAATTGCCTGCAATCCATAATCGCCCTTTTTAAAAGCAATAATACATCTGCATCGTTGTCGCTTTGGGCAATGATTGAATCGGTTGCAGCTGCACAACCTTTGTTGATGAAAAACTGTAAAGTTATAAAGATATTGTAAAAAAATAGTCTAAAGACCAGCAATAGTACCCAGCGCTGCTGATCTGTGCTTATTTAAACGGCTAATCTCACTTATGCATGTATCTTATTTGTTTCTATTGAGGAGTAAATTTATATCTCTAATTTTGCGCCGTTTTGTGAGAAATGAAAAAGTGTACTATAAGAAAACAATATAATTGGGAACAAACTATACAGTAAGGTGAAATTTGAGAATTCAAATTTTCTACAAGTGAGATGCGTTTTCAAGATATTATTTAACTGACCAATTAATCCTTCGTAAGACAACTATCACAATAACGCCACTTCTATCCTCGTATGATTAATTTAACAGCTACGTGACAATCAATACCGGTATTTGAACCAAAATTGAGAGAGAATGTTTCAAGAGGTTGCTGAAAAATCTTTCCTAGATTGGGCCCTTGCCCACCTCAGTCCGTAACAATCGCCCGTATGCGGCATATGATAAAGCATGCTAATGGATTTGGCTAATTGCCCACAAGAAAATATGTCGCACACTAGTCTAATATCCCGCATAGGATGAATTGAAAATGAATGAGGAGGGTTCGCTCGCAATGGGAGACTATAGAGAGATAATAACGAAGGCAGTCGTTGCGAAAGGACGTAAGTTTATCCAGTCCAATCACACGGTTTGTCCTCAACACCACCCATCTAGTATTCTTGGTGCTTGGATCATTAACCATAAGTACAAAGCGAAAAAGGTGGGAAATACTGTAGAGGTTAGCGGAAGCTTTGATATCAATATCTGGTATTCTTATAAAGATAACACGCAAACTGAAGTAGTAACAGAATGCGTGGAATACAAAGATGTAATCAAAGTGAAGTATCGTGATGAAGAAATCCTTGACGATATTGAAGTTGTTGCACGGGTCGTTCAACAACCAAACTGTATTGAAGCAACAATCTCTAAAAATGGCAATAAAATTATTGTACATGTGGAGAGAGAGTTTATTGTTGAAGTCATTGGAGAAACAAAGATTTGTGTAGCAGTTGCTGATGCTGGTGACTGCGAAGATGAAGATTGGGGATTAGAAGCAGAAGATGAGGAGTTTGAAGACTTAAACCCAGACTTCATCATTGGAACTGAAGAGGAATAAAAACTAACTAGGAGGTTTTACTTCCTAGTTTTTTTCTTTTTTCAAAGTGTTGAAGAGTTAAGGCGGGTAAGAGTATGAAGCATTTCTAATCGTTTGTTGACTTTCAAGTATGATATAATGAGATAAGAAAATAATAGATTATGAATTATGTGGAGGAAATTATGGCAGCAACATATACGCCGATGATACAACAATATTTAAGGGTAAAGGCAGATTATCAAGATGCCTTTTTATTTTTTCGTTTAGGCGATTTTTATGAGATGTTTTTTGACGATGCGATTTCAGCATCAAGAGAGTTAGAAATTACATTAACAAGTAGAGACGGAGGAGCTGAAGACCGCATACCGATGTGCGGGGTACCTTATCATTCAGCCCCGAATTATATCGAACGCTTAATTGAAAAAGGCTACAAAGTAGCCATATGTGAACAAACCGAAGATCCGAAACAGGCTAAAGGTGTAGTCAAAAGGGAAGTTGTTCAATTAATTACACCTGGGACTCGGATGGAAGGTAAGGGGTTAAATGAAAAGGAAAATAACTATATCGCTACAGTAAGCGCATTTGAAGATGATACCTATGGTTTTGCATATAGTGATTTATCAACAGGAGAAACAAAAGCGACCATTATAACTGATGGTTTTACTTCCATTTTGAATGAGCTTTCAGTTTCTAATGCGAAAGAAATTGTCGTCTCTTCGCAGTTCTCAGATAAATGGCTCAAAAAGATGAAAGAGAGAATGGTACTGACCATTTCTATTGAAGACGATATCCAAACTCGGGAAGTGTTTCAGGAAAGTGTAGCAAAGTTAGCAAATGATCGTCTGCGTGAAACAGTAATGAGATTATATAATTATTTATACAAAACACAAAAACGTAGCCTTGACCATTTGCAACTTGCTGAAGTGTATGAAGTGAACCAATTTATGAAAATTGATTACTTCTCGAAGAAAAACCTAGAACTAACTGAAACGATGCGTTCAAATGGAAAGAAAGGTTCACTTCTTTGGCTGCTGGATGAAACGAAAACAGCGATGGGTTCGAGAATGTTAAAACAATGGATAGATCGTCCGTTAATTAATAAGGATGCCATTATAGAACGACAATCAATGGTGGAAACTTTCATGAATCATTATTTCGAACGAGAAGAGCTAAGAGATACTTTAAAAGAGGTATATGACTTAGAGCGACTTGCAGGTAGAGTCGCATTCGGTAATGTCAATGCTCGTGACTTATTTCAATTGCAAAAATCATTACAGCAAGTACCCAAAATAGGTCATGTAGTGAATCAGTTAACGAATGACGTAGCTAAACAGTTGGCAAATCAACTTGATCCTTGTGAGGATGTAACCGACTTGTTAGAAAGAGCCATTACCGATAATCCCCCGTTAACCATCAAGGAAGGGAATATTATTGCTGACGGTTTTAATGAAGCACTCGATCAATATCGTGACGCAACGAAAAACGGTAAAAATTGGATCGCTCAGCTTGAGAAGAGAGAGAGAGAGAAGACAGGGATTAAGTCATTAAAAATCGGATACAATCGTGTCTTCGGATATTATATTGAAGTGACAAAGTCTAATCTTCATCTGTTAGAAGAAGGTTTATATGAACGAAAGCAAACCTTAACAAATGCTGAACGGTTTATTACTCCAGAGCTAAAAGAAAAAGAGGCATTAATTCTACAAGCGGAAGAAAAATCGGTTGAACTAGAATACACATTATTCTTAGAGGTAAGAGAACAGGTAAAAGAGCATATTCCACGCATCCAGAATCTTGCCAAGCTAATAAGTGAATTGGATGTATTGCAATGTTTCTCTGTGGTTAGCGAACAGCGGCAATACCATAAACCGACCTTTTCTAGTGAACGGAAAATCGTCATTGAGGACGGGAGACATCCGGTTGTTGAAAAAGTGATGAATGCGCAAGAATATGTAGCAAATGACTGTTATATGGATGATGAAAGAGAGTTGTTACTTATTACTGGACCTAATATGTCAGGTAAAAGTACATATATGCGACAAATTGCTTTAACCTCAATTTTGGCACAAGTTGGTTGTTTTGTTCCTGCCAAACAAGCGGTGTTACCTATTTTTGACCAAGTGTTTACTAGAATAGGTGCGGCAGATGATTTAATCTCTGGACAAAGCACATTTATGGTCGAGATGTTAGAAGCAAGGAATGCCATTGTTCATGCCACAGAAAATAGTCTTATCCTATTTGACGAAATTGGTAGGGGAACGTCGACCTATGATGGAATGGCCCTTGCTCAGGCGATTATTGAATATATTCACCACCATATTGGGGCGAAAACATTGTTCTCAACGCATTATCATGAGCTTACTGTTTTGGCAGAGGAGTTACCCCATTTAGAAAATGTGCATGTAAGTGCAGTTGAACAAAACGGGAAGGTCGTATTTCTCCATAAGATTAAAGAAGGCTCAGCAGATAAAAGTTATGGTATACATGTTGCCCAACTTGCAGAGCTACCGGAGACATTGATTCAAAGAGCAAACGAAATCCTTACGCGACTAGAAGCAAAGGATTCAACAAAAATAAATGCAACAGCAACAAAAATAGACGTACAAGAAGAAGCGGTTGGCCAATTGTCATTCTTTGAAGAAGAAACGCAAGCGAAAAGAGGAACAAATATTGCAACAAAGGAAAGAAAGTTGCTTGATCAGCTAAAGAAACTAGACATTCTAGAAATGACACCGATGACGGCATTAAATACCTTATATGAGATACAAAAAAAATTAAAATAAAGATTGAAAGGGTGAATCCTAATGGGTAAAATCAAGCTCTTAGATGATTATCTATCAAATAAAATCGCAGCAGGAGAAGTCGTTGAGCGTCCAGCATCTGTTGTAAAAGAATTAGTTGAAAATGCAATTGATGCAGGCAGTTCTGTTATAGAAGTGGAAGTAGAAGAAGCTGGCCTTTCAAGTATCCGCATCATCGATAATGGAGAAGGAATAGCAGAAGATGACGTTCTCCATGCGTTCCACCGACATGCGACAAGTAAAATCCAAGACGAGAGCGACTTATTTAGGATTCGCACATTAGGATTTAGAGGGGAAGCGTTGCCCTCTATTGCTTCCGTTTCCAAAGTTGAATTGAAGACTTGCCATAGTGATATAGGTACGAGAGTGATGCTTGAAGGCGGAAAAGTTGTAACGATGGAAAAGGCAGCTAGTCGTAAAGGTACAGATATTACCGTGTCAGATTTGTTTTACAATACGCCAGCTAGACTTAAATATATGAAAACGATTCATACCGAATTAGGTAATATTACAGATGTCATGAATCGCTTATCTTTATCACACCCGGAGATTTCATTCAGGTTACTCCATAATGATAAGCAATTGTTAAAAACAACAGGTAATGGTGATGTTCGTCAAGTTTTAGCGGCGATCTATGGTTTAAATATTGTCAAAAAAATGATTCCCATTCAAACTCAGTCCCTTGACTTCAAGGTTTCTGGTTATGTAGCGTTACCAGAAATAACGAGAGCTTCGAGAAATTATATTTCAACGATGATCAATGGTAGGTTTATTAAAAACTACCCTTTAGTGAAAGCGATTCAGGAAGGTTATCATACATTATTGCCGATAGGACGGTATCCCATTGTTTTATTAAACATTGAAATGGACCCATTATTAGTAGATGTAAACGTTCATCCTTCTAAAATGGAAGTTCGGTTAAGTAAAGAGCATGAATTAAACGAATTAGTAACGGCCACCATTAAACAAGTCTTTAAAAAAGAAGAATTAATTCCAAGTGGCTTTACCGAAAAGAAAATATTTAAGCCAAAAGATGAACAAACATTCCTTCACCTCGATCATTTACCTGAAAGAAAACCATTTAAAGAGATCGAGCAAGAAAGGAAAGAAACAGAAGTACAATTCATCCAAGAAGATTTAGTAACACCAAATCAACAAGTAAAAAATACGATCTTTGAAACGGCTCCTGCAATAGAAGTTTCTGCTCCACCTAAAGAAGTGGATTCACAAGAAGGAGAAAATATAACGCTTGCAGAAGAAGAGGAATTCGTGCTTCCTTCTAGAGTCCCAGCGATGTATCCTATAGGTCAAATGCATGGTACCTATATTTTTGCACAAAATGATAATGGTTTGTATATCATTGACCAGCATGCGGCTCAGGAAAGAATCAAATATGAGTTTTTTAAGGAAAAGGTTGGGAAAGTAGAAAGTGAATTACAGGAGCTTTTGATTCCAATGACCTTTGAATATGCGAATGACGATGTGATAAAGATTGAAGAATATAAAGACGAACTTGAAAAAGTGGGAGTTTTCTTAGAGGAGTTTGGCCACAACAGTTATATCGTTCGTGCGCATCCACAATGGTTTCCTAAAGGAGAGGAACAAGAAACGATTGTGGATATGATAGAACAATTGCTGAATATGAAACGAGTGGATATAAAAAAACTGAGAGAAGAAGCGGCTATCATGATGAGTTGTAAAGGTTCCATAAAAGCAAATCGCCATTTACGTAACGATGAAATTCAAGCATTACTTGATGAGTTACGACAAACGAATGATCCCTTTACTTGTCCTCATGGTCGCCCAATTATCATTCATTATTCTATATATGAAATGGAAAAAATGTTTAAGCGTATTATGTAAGACTTGCTTTAAAGAGACCTTTGTTTTAAGAAGGATACAGGAAATTAACTCTAAAACGGTTATGGTCACATAAAAAGAGAGAACCGCAAAATTAGTGCTACGCGGTTCTCTCTTTTTTAATTATTTCGCATTGGCTGTTTGTAATTTGTCCATGTATTTTAATGATTTTCCTGTTCCAATTGCGACGGATTCTAACGGATTTGGAGCAAGGTGAACAGGCACATCAATCTCTTGACTGATCCATTCTTGCATACCGTTAAGTAAAGCTCCACCGCCAGTTAAAATGACTCCACGGTCAACGATATCACCGCTTAATTCAGCAGGGCTATCTTCTAATGTTGCTCTTAGTGCTTCTAAAATACTGAGTAACGCTTCTTTCATCGCATCCCTAATTTCAAAGGAAGAAAGCTCAATGGTTTTTGGTAAACCAGTAACTAAATCTCTCCCACGTATCTCCATTTTTAATTCATCATGGTTAATCAGCGCATGGCCAATCTCAATTTTAATATTCTCTGCTGTTCTTTCACCAATAAGTACGTTGTATTCTTTACGCACATACTGAATAATATCATCGTCTAAACGGTCTCCGCCAATACGGACGGAGTGGCAAGCAACTACACCACCGAAGGAAATAATTGCCACTTCAGTTGAACCGCCACCTATGTCAACTACTACATTTGCTACTGGCTCATCGACTGGCATACCAGCGCCAATTGCTGCTGCAACAGGTTCCTCAATAACGAAAACTTTTTTTGCACCGGCGTTTCGTACTGCGTCTTGAATCGCTCTTCTTTCAACACTTGTCGACCCGGAAGGTGTACAAACAACAACACTCGGCTTTCTAATTGAGAAGCCACCAGCTTTTGCAGCTTTTTTCATAATATGACGTAACATTTCTGTTGTTGTATCGAAATCGGCAATTACCCCATCTTTTAGTGGGCGTATGGCGACAATTCGTCCCGGTGTTTTACCAATCATTTCTTTTGCTTCAGAGCCAACTGCAAGCACTTTTTTTGTTTCTGTATCAATCGCAACAACAGAAGGCTCATTGAGAGCGATTCCTTTTGCTTTACTATAAACAAGTATATTAGCTGTTCCTAAATCGATTCCAATTTCAGCATTTCCTATCATTATCAATCACCTAATTTCCTATAATTCTGCTTCGTCTCAATCCATTTTCATAAGACCATATTCATAAGACATCTTATCTTAAACTCCGCTTTTTATAAGGTAACATGAAACGACTATAGAAGCCTGAATGTAAATAAAACGTTATAAAAATGTAATCTCCACTGTAAAAAAGAATCGAATCCGCAATAAAAAAGGTTTAATTTGTAGAAAAAGGGTGAATAATGTTTGAGTATTGATTGTCTTTTTTCCTTCCTATGCTTATGGTACGATAAGGTAGAAATTGAAAGACTAAAAGGCAGTGTGAGTGAATGACAAATCAAAAAGAAAAAATCATTATTCTTATAGGACCTACTGCTGTAGGGAAAACAAAAACAAGTATTGAACTGGCAAAAAAATATAATGGTGAAATTATTAGTGGTGATTCCATGCAAATTTACAAAGGTATGGACATTGGTACAGCTAAAATAACGAAAGAAGAGACAGAAGGTATCAGCCATCATTTAATTGATATTAAAGAGCCAGATGAAAGTTTTTCGACAGCTGAATTTCAAACAATTGTCAGAGAAAAGATAACTGAAATCAGTAGTAAAGGGAAGTTACCCATTATTGTAGGGGGGACGGGACTATATATACAATCCGTTCTATTTGACTATCAATTTTCAAATGCCCCCTCAGATGATGATTTTCGATATCGCTTAGAGGAAAGGGCGAAAGTTGAAGGGAATGTTTGTATACATAAGGAATTACAGGTGGTCGATCCGGTATCTGCGGGAAAAATACATCCTAATAATATTCGAAGAGTGATTCGGGCTCTCGAAGTATACCATTGTACGGGAAAAACGATGACAGAATGGCAAAGTAAACAGGAACTTGAATTGGTATATAATGCCGCTGTAATCGGTTTAACAATGGACAGAGATCTTTTGTATAAACGAATTAATCAGAGAATAGATATGATGATGGATAATGGCCTATTGGAAGAGGTGAAAGGGTTTAGTGATAAGGGGTTGCAAAACTGTCAGTCCATGCAAGCGATAGGATATAAGGAATTCTACCCTTATTTTGATGGTTTGATTACTTTAGACGAAGCTGTTGATCAACTAAAGCAAAACTCACGAAGATATGCCAAAAGACAGCTAACATGGTTTCGTAATAAACTGGATGTTAGTTGGATAGATATGAGTGAAGCTCTCGATTCAAAGGGTTTCCATAAAAAAATAAATGAAATTTATGTAACGATTGAAGGAAAGCTGAAAATTAAATCGAATACATAATAATAGAGATAAAAGAGGAGGATTTGTAATGAAAACATCAATCAATATCCAAGATCAATTTCTAAATCAATTGCGAAAAGATAATGCCAATGTGACAGTTTTCTTGTTAAACGGTTTCCAAATTAGAGGGCAAGTAAAGGGATTTGATAATTTTACTGTCCTATTTGAATCAGAAGGAAAACAACAACTTGTTTATAAGCACGCGATTTCAACATTTGCTCCTCAACGAAATGTATCGCTAGATATGGAACAAAAATAATAAAGTTGCCTTGTCGAGTCCGCAAATGATGCGGGCTTTTTCTTATGCTTTGACAATCTTGTTGGAAGAAATTCTGTTGTTCTATAATTTATATTTAATTAGTAACAATTTTGTTTTCACTAAAAAAACTTTAATGATTTTCCTCCAAATTGAATATATATGAACAAGAAGACTCTAACTTCTAATAATAGAATAGGCTAAATAACGACTTGAGATAACGACTAGGCTTTTGTCACAATTAAGGCAATCTTAGCGTATACTGGTGCAAGAGAATGTGAGGTGAAAGCTATTGGATCAGCCGATTCGTTTGAAAAATAATGGACAAATCAGTATTGTACTAAATTCTCAAAAAAGAAAAGCCTTAACAAAGGAAATACCCGAACCGAATGTTGTACAAAAAACCTTACAATCAGAGCATCTTGCTCTTAGAGAAATTGAAGAAGAATTAGCTGCTTTAGTAGGCATGGAAGAAATGAAGAGAATGATAAAAGAAATTTATGCCTGGATCTATGTGAACAAGAAGCGAGAAGAAGCAGGACTGAAAGCGGGAAAGCAGTCCCTTCATATGATGTTCAAGGGAAACCCTGGTACAGGGAAAACAACGGTAGCGAGGTTAATAAGTAAGCTATTTCAAAAAATGGATGTTTTGACAAAGGGACATTTGATCGAAGCTGAAAGGGCTGACTTAGTAGGAGAATATATTGGCCATACAGCTCAAAAAACGAGAGATTTAATTAAGAAAGCAATCGGAGGCATACTTTTTATCGATGAAGCTTATTCCCTCGGTAGAGGAGGGGAAAAGGATTTTGGTAAAGAGGCAATCGATACATTAGTGAAACATATGGAAGATAAACAGCATGATTTTATACTGATTTTAGCCGGATATTCAAAAGAAATGGACTATTTTTTATCTTTAAATCCGGGTTTACATTCTAGGTTTCCGCTAGTTATAGATTTTCCAGATTATTCGATTGAACAATTAATGGAGATTGGGCAAAGAATGCTGAAACAAAAAGAGTACGTACTTAGTAGAGAAAGTGAAAGGAAATTAAAAGATCACTTACTTTGGGTGAAAACAGTCTTAAATCCACAAACATTTTCTAATGGAAGATATATAAGAAATATTATCGAAAAGGCAATACGTGCACAATCCATGAGGCTTTTAATGCAAAGTCATTATGACCGCCATGAATTAATGACTATTAGAAGCAACGACTTAGTTTTTGAAGAAGATGATTGACCTTGTTTTAGCTCCGATTAATTTAGGAGCTTGTTTTTGTTATTAATAGAGATGGAAATTGAATTAAGCAGAGCCAGTCTCCTACCTTTTATCGTGGGCTGAAACGTGGCTCTGTTTTTTTACTATTTTATCTTTAATTTAACTTGAATTGTTTTGTAGGAAGTTTCCATTTATAAGTGTAAGATAATACTCTAAGGGCTGTAATTGTTATGAATAATATTATGAGTTCTACTGCTGATGTGAAAATATTTAATCCAATTAATAGCCCAGTAATAATGGCCCAAACAGCATAGATTTCTGATCGTAATACTAAAGGTTTTCTTTGTGCTAATAAATCACGAATCATTCCACCACCACTACCGGTTAATACTGCGGCAACGATAATTGCGCTTAATGGATGATTCATATCAGCAGCATAAAGTGCACCTTGTATAGCAAATGCTGATAATCCGATGGCATCAGTGAAGTTTCCCCACTTATGCCAATGCTTCAATAAGTGATGGGGAAAAATAATAATCAATGTAATAGACAAGAGGGCGATTTGAAAAAAAGTTCCCTGTTCCCACAATGTTGATACGGGTACCCCAATTAATAAATTACGGATGGCTCCCCCACCAAAGGCAGTGACAATACCTAAAATATAAATGCCTAATATATCATAATCTTCTTCCATTGCTACGATAGCACCGCTAATGGCAAAAGCAATTGTACCAATCATACTTAAAAAATCCCAAGTTAACATCACATATCACCACACGTTCTTAAAATCCTGCTAAAACACAAACATATAGATTTTAACATGAAAAAGCATGAAATCAATGATTTTCAATAAATAAATTTTTGTGGTAAACAATAATTATTGATTACTTAGCAGGGACATTTTGGATAACCGGAAATTTTCTCCCTTTAACGTAAAGAATAATTAGTGAATTACAAAAGAATTTGATATGATAATGATATGTTAAAAAGAAAGTAGGGCTTTAATGGAACAACAGTCTTTTAAAGAAAAAGCGATACTTGTCGGCTGTCAAACGACTGAAGACGATTTGCAATATAGTTATTCAATGGATGAGCTTGTGTCTCTAACAAAAACAGCTAAAGGTGAAGTGATTACAAGTGTTGTACAAAAAAGAGAGAGAATTCATCCATCTACATATATAGGAAAAGGGAAAGTTGAAGAAATATCACGCCTACAAGAAGAGACCGAAGCAGATGTGATTATTTTTAATGATGAACTATCTCCTAGTCAAGTTCGTAACTTATCCGAATTCATTTCGGCAAGAATTATTGATCGAACCCAGTTGATTCTTGATATTTTTGCTGGCAGAGCTCGTTCAAAAGAAGGGAAACTGCAAGTTGAACTAGCTCAATTAAAATATTTACTACCGAGATTATTGGGACAAGGAACAGCACTTTCACGCTTAGGCGGGGGAATTGGAACAAGAGGTCCAGGTGAGACAAAGCTTGAATCAGATCGCCGTCATATACGAAGGAAAATTGATGATATTGATAAGCAATTGAGGGCAGTTGTTCATCATAGAAAGCGTTATCGTGAAAGAAGAAAGAAGAACCAAGCACTGCAAATAGCCTTAGTAGGTTATACGAATGCGGGTAAATCGACCTTGTTTAATCGCCTAACCGAAGCTGATTCCTATGAAGAAAATCAATTATTTGCCACACTTGATCCAATGACAAGAAAAATGTCTTTACCAAGTGGATATACAGCTCTTTTAACCGATACAGTTGGATTTATACAAGACTTACCGACTACGTTAATTGCAGCTTTTAGATCTACTTTAGAAGAAGTAAACGAAGCGGATCTCATTTTACATGTAGTCGATATGTCTAATCCGGACTACACCCAACATGAACAAACCGTACAACAATTAATTGATGATTTAGAGCAGGAAGAGATTCCACAATTGATTGTTTATAATAAAAAAGATGAAGCACATGAAAGGTTCATTCCAACAAAAGGTAGGCACACGTTACAAATGAGTGCATTAAATGATCGTGATCGCTATTTGCTAAAAGAAGCAATTGAACATGCGGTCACCCAATTAATGGATTCGTATACTGCTGCAATCCCTGCTTCAGAAGGAAAGTTATTATCGCTCCTAAATACGGTGACTATTGTGCGGAGTAGTGAGTTTATAGAAGAAAAACAAATGTATTTGGCTAAAGGTTTTTACTTCAAAGATCATCCAATCACACAAATGCTAAATCATTATAGAGTATAGAAAGTAAAGGTGTAAATCATGTTCCAAAGCTTAATAAATGGAGAATCTCTTTCTGAGATTGTTCAAGAAGTAGAAAAAAAAATTTCTTGTGTGACACATAAAATAGAGGAAAGAATAGATGAGAATCAATTTCGGGTTCTGCGGAGTTTTCAAAAACACCGTGTAAGTGATAGCCATTTTATACCGTCGACGGGATATGGTTATGACGATGCGGGTAGAGATACTTTAGAATTAATCTATGCAGATGTCTTTGGTGGCGAAGCAGCATTGGTTAGACCACAAATCATTTCTGGTACGCATGCTATATCCACTGCGCTATTTGGTATTTTACGACCGGGGGATGACCTTTTATATATTACTGGTAAACCATACGATACGTTAGAAGAAATCGTCGGTATAAGAGGTAAAGGGGTAGGGTCTCTAAAAGAATTTCGTATTGGGTATGATGCGGTTGAATTGCAAGAGGATGGTACTGTTGATTTTGAGGTACTCAAAGAAAGAATGACATCCTCAACAAAGATGGTTGGTATACAACGTTCAAAAGGTTATGCGGAAAGACCATCATTTACAATAAATGAAATTAAAGAAATGATTCATTTTGTTAAGTCCATCAACCCTGAAGTCGTTATCTTCGTCGATAATTGTTATGGTGAATTTGTTGAAGAAATGGAACCTTGTCATGTTGGTGCCGATTTAATGGCCGGTTCCCTTATTAAGAACCCAGGCGGTGGATTGGCGAAAACGGGTGGTTACATTGTTGGAAAAAAAGCCCTTGTTGAAGCGTGCTCTTATCGATTAACTTCCCCTGGCATTGGAGCGGAAGCTGGAGCCTCACTATATAGTTTACAGGAGATGTATCAGGGTTTTTTCTTAGCCCCTCATGTAGTAGGACAAGCTTTGAAGGGAGCGGTTTTTACAGCTGCAATTCTCGAATACTTTGGGATGAAAACTAATCCAAGATGGGATGCAGAGAGAACAGACCTTATACAATCAGTACAATTTGGTGATGCTAAAATGATGGTTGCCTTTTGTCAAGCGATTCAATATGCTTCCCCAATCAACTCTCACGTTACTGCCTATCCAGCATATATGCCAGGATATGAGGATGATGTCATTATGGCTGCGGGTACTTTTATACAAGGAGCAAGTATTGAGTTAACAGCAGACGGACCTATTCGGCCCCCGTTTGAAGCATATGTTCAAGGCGGATTAACCTATTCTCATGTAAAAATCGCCATTTGTACAGCGTTAGACCAATTATTAGAGAAAAAACTCATTCAAAAGTATTAATAAATATAGGGAAAGGAGGCGGAATATACGCTGCCTTCTTTCAGTATTAGGAAAAAAGTTTGAAAATTTCATGATTTCCATGTGATAAAACATAACATTTTGTTGACAGATTATCTAACACGACATATAATAGGATATAAGATACAAAGAAATTAAAAGTAAAAGAATGAAGGAGGAGAGATGGTTGACTGGAAGTGAAATACGTCGTTCCATGCCGCTCTTTCCAATTGGCATTGTGATGCAGCTGACTGAGCTAACAGCAAGACAGATTCGCTATTATGAAGAACACCAATTGATTACTCCAGCTAGAACGGATACGAATAGAAGGCTATATTCATTGAATGATATTGATAAATTGCTAGAGATCAAAGATTTAATTGATCAAGGTGTCAATATGGCTGGAATAAAGCAACTATTCACAGTGAAACAACAACAAGAGATGGATGAACAAGCATTTAAGAAGCAAGAAGAAAAAGTGAGACACGATTTGTCAGATGACGAATTGAGAAAGCTTTTGCGTAAAGAATTTATGCAAGCAGGTAGGTTTACTCGATCGTCTTTAAGACAAGGTGATTTATCACGCTTTTTCCATTAAAATAAAAAATCTTTTCTTGACTTTAAAGGAGGAAACACAAGGTGGCAAAATTCACTAAAGAAGATATCACACGAATTGCTGAAGAAGAAAATGTAAAATTTATCAGATTACAATTTACTGACATTTTAGGAACAATTAAAAACGTAGAAATCCCAATTAGTCAGCTTGAAAAAGCTTTGGACAATAAAATGATGTTCGATGGTTCCTCAATTGAAGGTTTCGTTCGCATTGAAGAATCAGATATGTATTTATTCCCAGACTTAGACACATGGGTAGTCTTCCCTTGGACAGCTGAAAAAGGAAAAGTTGCACGTTTAATCTGCGATATTTATAATCCAGATGGTACGCCATTCGCGGGAGACCCTCGTAATAACTTAAGAAGAATCCTTAAAGAAATGGAAGACCTCGGCTTTACAGATTTTAACCTTGGACCAGAACCAGAATTCTTCTTATTTAAGTTAGATCAACAAGGTGAACCAACTTTAGAACTTAATGATAATGGTGGTTATTTTGATTTAGCTCCAACTGATTTAGGTGAAAATTGCCGTCGTGATATCGTTCTTGAGCTAGAAGAAATGGGCTTTGAAATTGAAGCTTCTCACCATGAAGTGGCTCCAGGGCAACATGAAATTGATTTTAAATATGCTGATGCACTTACAGCATGTGATAACATCCAAACATTTAAATTAGTGGTTAAAACAATTGCACGTAAACACGGTTTACACGCAACATTTATGCCAAAACCATTATTCGGTGTGAACGGTTCAGGTATGCACTGTAACGTTTCATTATTTAAAGATGGTGTAAATGCATTCTATGATACAAAAGGTGATTTAGAACTTAGTGATACAGCACGTAATTTTATTGCAGGTATCATTAACCATGCACCAAGTTTCACAGCTGTAACAAATCCAACAGTAAACTCTTTTAAACGTTTAGTACCTGGATATGAAGCTCCTTGTTATGTTGCTTGGTCTGCGAGAAACCGTTCACCACTTATTCGTATCCCAGCATCACGTGGTGTCAGTACACGTGTAGAAGTACGTAGTGTTGACCCAGCTGCCAATCCATACCTTGCAATGGCTGTTCTTCTTAAGGCTGGATTAGATGGTGTGAAAAACAACCTAACACCACCAGCTCCGGTAGACCGTAATATTTATGTTATGAGCAAAGAGGAACGTGAAGCTGAAGGTATTAAAGATCTTCCAGCTACACTTTATAGCGCGCTAGAACTTCTTAAACAAGATGAAGTAATGGTTGCTGCACTTGGTGAACATATTCTTGAGCACTTTATTGAAGCAAAAGAAATTGAGTGGGATATGTTCAGAACGCAAGTTCACCCATGGGAACGCGAGCAATATTTACAAATGTATTAATAGATAATACCAAAGTGGTTTTTCAGACTGTAGGTAAACTCGGTGTAATCGAGGTACCTACAGTCTTTTTTTATTTGAAAATATAAGAGGTGAGGATTATCCTTGAGGCGTTTATTATGAACCTCTCTACATTTAATTTATAGAAGTAGCCTTAACATCTGATTTTTTCATAAAAACTTAAGAAGATGTAATATAAAATGGTCTTTTAACAAGGTAATATAGCCCGTACAACTCTTCATCTTCCACATATAGTATTAACATAATCATAGAAAGGAGGATGAGAATATGGGATATAATAATCAAAACTATTCAGACTCATACGGATATGATCATAATGATTGTGGCTGTGATGAGTTCTTTAGGAACATTTCCCGTGGTGAGGATGTGAAAGTATTCCTTAAAGGTGGCGGCCATGTGTTCGGAGAGTTTATCGATGTTCGTGGAAATTTAGTTTTCCTAGCAAAAGCTAACTGTAATCGTCACGATGATCGTCACG
Organism: Cytobacillus sp. FSL K6-0129; assembly: GCF_038007625.1. Taxonomy (NCBI): domain Bacteria; kingdom Bacillati; phylum Bacillota; class Bacilli; order Caryophanales; family Bacillaceae; genus Cytobacillus; species Cytobacillus sp. FSL K6-0129. The sequence goes on from NZ_JBBOXM010000001.1 coordinate 361,738, forward strand.
ATGATCGTCATGATGATCGTCACAAAGATTGTTGCAACAAGAAGGATCGTGTAAGGATTACTACGATCTGTTGTGATGATATCATTGCAGTTGAAACTCGATAGTAAGAGTCCTTTTTATGAGTCTAAAAGAAGTTCTTGCAAGGGGTATAACTGCTTCGTATCATCATTCAACTAATTAATAGAAACTAAAAAGGGTCTCAGATTAAAGCAGCCATAATGGCTGCTTTTTTATATTTGCTAGGATAGGTTTGAAAAACAAAAAAGGTCCACAGAGAAAAATAAAATGGTCTTTCAACAGGGGGATATAGCCCGTACAACTCTAAGACCATCCACATATAGTATTAACATAATCATAGAAAGGAGGAAGAAAAATGGGATGTAATAATAATTTCTATGGAAGAGGCTCAAGATATTCAGACTCATATGACAACAACAATCACGGTTGTGGTAATTACAGTAAAAACGACAATAAGGATTGTGGCTGTGATGAGTTCTTTAAGAATATCTCCCGTGGTGAGGATGTGAGAGTATTTCTTAAAGGCGGCGACCATGTGACAGGAGAATTCGTTGATGTTCGCGGTAATTTAGTTTTCTTAGCAAAAGCTAACTGTGATCGTCACGATGATCGTCACGATGATTGTTGCGACAAGAAAAATCGTGTAAGAATCACTACGATCTGTTGCGATAATATCGTTGCAGTTGAAACACGATAGTTAGGAGTTTCTTTATTGTGTCTAAACAGATATGTATGCAAGGAGTATAACTGTTGAGTATTAACATTCAACTTGGTATCTCTTTATTAGATACTAAAAAGAGTCCAACCAAAGCAGCCATAACGGCTGCTTCTTTATTTTAGTTAGGATAGGATAGCAAATTAAAAGATAGAAACAAAGAGAAAATAAATGGTCTTTTAACAGGGGGATATAGCCCGTACACCTCCAATACCCTCGACATATAGTATTAACATAATGATAGAAAGGAGGAAGAGATATGGGATATAATAATTGTTTTTTTGGAAGAAGACCAAGATATTCAGACTCATATGGATATGACAACAACAATCACGGTTGTGGTAATTACAGCAAAGACGACAATAAGGATTGTGGCTGCGATGAGTTCTTTAAGAACGTTTCCCGTGGTGAGGATGTGAGAGTGTTTCTTAAAGGTGGCGGCCATGTGTTCGGGGAGTTTATCGATATTCGCGGTAATTTAGTCTTCCTAGCTAAAGCAGACTGTGATCGTCACGATGATCGTCACGATCATTGTTGTTGTGACAAGAAAGCTCGTGTAAGAATTACTACGATCTGTTGTGATGATATTGTTGCAGTTGAAGTATAAGGAACTTAGGAACCCCGTAAGTTGAGAGTGCTTTTACTGTGTTTTAATGGAAGCTTATATATGGGAAAATAACTATTGCTGAAACTAAAAGGCATCTTCAAATACCGTTTTAACGGCTGCTTCAGACTGTAGATAAACTCCTTAAATGAGTTTGTCTACAGATTTATTTATTAATAATAGGAAGAAAAAATATAAGTAATGATGCGGATAGTCGAAATCAATGAGAAATAGTTACTTTAAGCGATTTAGTACTTGTGGGTTATTGGGTATGTAAAATCAAGGGGGGCAATTGATTCATTTATGAACTGAATTTAAGGTGTATGTATGATGAAGTAGGTCGTTCAAGTTACCAATCAATTGAATAATTGGCATTTAATCATCCTAGCTATTTGTTTTCATGAAAAATGCTTTAATATTTATTTACCCATAAAACATCATGTCAAGTAGTAGGTATCAAATTTAAAAACATTAGCTCGTATTGAATGGATGAACAGTACTTCAGGAGAGTGGTTCTATGGGCTGTGTAAGACATACATATTACAATTTAAGAAGCAACACAAAACGTTAAACGAAAATGTGTTATGTCCCTTCCATAAAGGTGAAATAGAACTGTTTAAGCGGGTATTTCTAGCGCTAGAATAGTAGGTAAAAAGCGAAGTTGTCTAAATAAAATTTGTTCTTGTTATATACAACAAAAAACCGTTCATAAGAACGGAATAAAATTTTATTCTTGATCTTTTACTTTTAGGGTATCTAATAATTTTAAGATACCCTCACCTCCCATACCAGATACGAGAGAGATGATGAAAACAGCAGTGGGGGAATCCGGTGTTGTTGTCACAATGACAAATACGGCCGCCAGTCCTCCTAGTAAGATGTCTTCTAAGAACCCTAAATAAATGAATTTTTTCGTCATCCGTGGCTTGACTAGTTTGCCTAATCTCTGCAAATGTCCTGCAACACCGACAATTCCACCAATCAACGCAGCGAAGAGAATGTTCATTAACATTTTTCCTTCACACTCCTAAAGCCGAGATTTTTTTGCGACCTTAGGTTGATTCTTGGTGTAAATTTCATTATAATATATTTTTGTCTCGATGTAATGATTCTATTTTACTGAATTTTTCAAATTTTATAATTGTATGAGTAACATATAAAGATAATTGCAAACTATTAAAAAGGAGTGTCAATAATGACACTCTTTTTTAATGTATTTGACGATAAACACCAATAACTTTGCCTAAAATAGATACATTGTGCAAGATAATCGGCTCCATAGTAGGGTTTTCTGGTTGCAAGCGGATAAAGTTCTTCTCTTTAAAGAATCGCTTAACGGTGGCCTCATCATCTTCTGTCATAGCAACCACGATTTCTCCATTATTTGCTGTTTGTTGCTGCTTGACTATGACATAATCACCATCTAATATGCCAGCTTCAATCATACTTTCTCCCATAATTTCAAGCATGAAGATATTTTCATCACTCGGAGCCATTCTTTCAGGTAAAGGGAAATATTCCTCAACATTCTCAATCGCAGTAATGGGGTGACCAGCAGTAACCTTACCGATAATAGGTACGTTCACCGTTTGCACTTTAGGTATTGGGTTGCTCTCTTCTAGATTTAATACCTCAATGGCACGGGGTTTTGTCGGATCTCGACGAATAAGACCTTTACTCTCTAGTCTGGCTAGATGGCCATGTACGGTTGAACTTGAAGCAAGTCCAACAGCTTCACCTATTTCCCTAACGGAAGGTGGATAACCTTTTTGTTTTACTTCATCTTTTATAAAATTCAATATATCTTGCTGCCTCTTAGATAATTTCACGCTATCACGCACCTTCGTCAATTTCATTAAGATTATTATACCATCAGTAGTAAATAGATACAAACATAAGTTCGAATTTTCTTATTGACAGAAACAAATGTTCGCATTATACTAAAATTATTAAATCGAACATATATTCTATTCAGGGGTGGCAATTAATGATAAAACAATTGTGGAATTCTTATAGTTATGCTATTATTCTTATCGCTTTTAGTTTCGGTATGGTTTTCTTATTATTTTTGAACACTGGTAATGCAAATCAGGAGGAATATGTAAAAGTTGAAGTAAAACAAGGAGATTCTTTATGGAAAATAGCGGAGGAGTTTAAAGATGCCCATAATATGTCTTCTAAAGACTTTGTTGCTTGGGTAGAAGAATTTAATCATATACATTTAGGTAAAATACATCCTGGTGATACGGTATATCTTCCCATTACAAATGGTGAAATAATATCTGAAACAAATTTAGCTAGTGTGATATTAGAAGACTAAAGGAATGAAAGAGAATGAATGTAATTATATATTGCAGGGTGAGTACGACGAAGGATACCCAGGAAACGTCTCTTGCTAGACAAGAAGAAGAACTTTTACATTTAGCGAGAATGAAGGATATGAATGTAGTTGAAGTCATACGTGAGAAAGCAAGTGGCTATGATTTAGAAAGAATTGGTGTGTTGCAATTATTGGAGTTACTTAAACAAAATCAAGCAGAGGCTGTTCTTATTCAAGATGAAACCAGGATTGGAAGAGGAAATGCTAAAATTGCCATCTTACATTGTATACTTAAAGAAAATGGGAAGATTTATACAATTGCCCATAATGGAGAATTGCAACTTTCAGATTCTGATTCTATGGTATTACAAATTGTTAGCATGGTTGAAGAGTATCAAAGAAAACTACATAATGTAAAAATAAAAAGAGGGATGCAAAAAGCTGTTCAAAAAGGCTTTCGACCTGAAAAAAATTTAAAAAACCAAGGAAATATAAACGGAAGAGAACGAATAGAGGTACCAATAGAAGAAATAGTAAAATTGAGACAAAATAACCTTACTTTTGCAGAAATTGCTGCAACGTTAAGAGGCTTTGGTTATAAAATATCTAAAGCGACAGTAAACCGTAGGTATAATGAATATATAGATGATATAGAGCAGATGGATAATGAATCATCATGATATAGGCATAATAAGTTAAGTCGATTGATTAGTTGTAACTCAACTAAAAAACTAAGAAATATTAGTACTGATACCAAGCAAGATAAAGGCATACTAAAAGATTCTACAATCGTTCGTGGGTTCAGACAAGTGAACTGTGAATGGTTATTTGTTTCCGAGGATTCATCCGTGTTTTTTCATTTAACGTTAGTTGTTAGTGAAAGTATTATTCCCTTATTCCCCTTATTTACATACATACGCTCCCTATATTAATAGTCTCACATTTTTAAGTTGAGAACACTGCTACATTGCCATACCTAATAATAAAGCAAGACGATACCAACTTATTGGCGTCTGAAATGAAAATCAAAAGATGATTGTAAAACTGCTTTCTTGTAAAATGCAGTCATATTTAGTAATATGGCTATTAAGTATCTTCTCCATATGGAATGAAGAACTTTTTGGATGGGAAGGAGTGTAGCACAATGATTTCAAAAGAAAAATTAGCGAGAATTAATTCGCTTGCTAAGAAAGCGAAAACAGAAGGTTTATCAGAACCAGAAGCAAAGGAACAATCTAAATTAAGAAAAGAATATTTAGAGAAGTTTAGAGCTTCTATGTTAAATACATTAAAAGGTGTTACTGTTATTGACCCTGAAGGTAATGATGTTACACCAGAGAAGTTAAAACGTGAACAAAATAAACCACTTCACTAAGATTGTGTTTATAAATTTTTAAAAGGAAACTGTCACGAACAGTTTCCTTTGTTGTTGTTTTATATGACAATTATATAATTTTTTACCTTTCTGGTTGTAACTGAAGGTGAAAGTCTATTATATTTAATTTGTAGGATATATATTGAAAGGATGTCGTTCATGTTCAACAAAACAGATGCTTTATCAATTAGTGCCATAAGAACATTGTCTATCGATGCAGTCGAGAAGGCAAACTCTGGTCATCCAGGAATGCCAATGGGAGCTGCGCCAATGGCGTATACTTTATGGACAAAGTTTATGAATCATAATCCCAAAAATCCTGATTGGTTTAATCGTGATCGCTTTGTGTTATCTGCGGGTCATGGGTCTATGCTTTTGTATAGTCTCCTTCATTTATCGGGATATGGTCTTTCTTTAGATGATATTAAAGAATTTCGCCAGTGGGGTAGTAAAACACCAGGACATCCTGAATATGGCCATACACCAGGTGTAGATGCGACAACCGGTCCATTAGGACAAGGGATTGCCATGGCAGTAGGGATGGCAATGGCAGAAAGTCACTTATCAGCTGAATATAATAAAGATGGCTACAATGTAGTAGACCACTATACATATAGTATATGCGGAGATGGAGACTTAATGGAGGGAGTGTCTGCAGAAGCAGCTTCTCTTGCTGGTCACCTTCAATTAGGAAAGTTGATTGTAATGTATGATTCTAATGACATCTCATTAGACGGAGATTTAGATCAATCATTTTCTGAAAGTGTAGCCGATCGTTTTAAAAGTTATGGCTGGCATTATCTTCGAGTAGAAGATGGAAATAATCTCGATGAAATTGCCCAGGCAATTGACAGCGCTCGTCAAAATACTACACAACCGACGTTAATAGAAGTTAAAACAGTAATTGGTTATGGATCCCCGAATAAGGCAGGCTCATCTGCTTCTCATGGTTCACCACTAGGCTCATCTGAATTAAAATTAACAAAAGATGCTTATGAGTGGACATTTGAAGAAGATTTTCATGTTCCTGAAGAAGTATATGCACACTTCAAACAAAATGTAGCTATTAACGGTGAAAAAGCAGATAGTGAATGGAAAGATCTTTTCGCTGCTTACAAAAAAAATCATTCGGAATTAGCAGAACAGCTAGAAGGTGCAATCAAAGGTGAATTACCAAATGGTTGGGATAAAGATATTCCCGTATATGAAGAAGGTAAAAGTTTAGCCACTAGAGCGTCTTCAGGGGAAGCTCTCAATAGTATTGCGAAGAACTTACCATCTTTCTTTGGTGGTTCAGCTGATTTAGCAGGTTCGAATAAGACGATGATTAAAGATGCAGAAGACTTCTCAGCAACTAATTATGCTGGAAAAAATATTTGGTTTGGCGTACGAGAATTTGCTATGGGTGCCGCTTTAAATGGTATGGCTTTACACGGTGGTCTAAATGTTTTTGGAGGGACATTCTTTGTATTCTCTGACTACTTAAGACCAGCTATTCGGCTTGCAGCATTAATGAAGCTACCTGTTACTTATGTTCTTACACATGACAGTATTGCTGTAGGTGAAGATGGACCTACTCATGAACCAGTTGAACAATTAGCAGCGCTTCGTGCCATGCCAAATTTAGCAGTTATTCGCCCAGCTGATGGAAATGAGACTTCAGCTGCTTGGAAGTTAGCGATTGAATCAAAAGATCAACCAACAGCACTTGTGTTAACTAGGCAAAATATTGCTACACTACCAAACTCAGCAGAGTTAGCCCCTGAAGGAGTTCAAAAAGGTGCTTATGTGATTGCAAAAGCAGAAAAAGAGCAACCAGATGCGCTTCTTTTAGCGACAGGGTCAGAGGTAGAATTAGCGGTGAAGGCTAAAGCTGCTTTAAAAGAAGAGGGCTTTGATGTGGCAGTAATCAGTATGCCGGATTGGAAACGATTTGATGCTCAATCAAATGAATATAAAGAATCTGTATTACCTAAAAATGTAACCAAACGTTTAGCCATTGAAATGGCAGCATCATTTGGCTGGCATAAATACGTCGGTCTAGAAGGCGACGTTTTAGGAATTGATCAATTCGGTGCTTCTGCACCAGGAGATATTCTAATAAAAGAGTATGGGTTTACTGTAGAGAACATCGTAAGTAAATTAAAAAGTTTATAAACATGAGCGAAGAGGGAATTTCCCTCTTCGTTTTTTTTCGACAAAAAAAGTAGAAATTTATAACAAAAAGAGACAGAAAATACAGAAATAAAATTTTATAATAAGAAAAAGACTTGTCTAAAAAAGGAGTAATTCTATGAGAACGTATCAGCTATATTTAATAGATGAACCTTTTGCGTCTCATTATTTTGGTAGAGAGCAAATGTTTTATCAGCTGTTCAAGGAATATGAACAAGCGACTGGGACGATCCAATTTATTTTGGGAAAACAAATTGCCTTTATCACCAAGAATATTCCAAAAGATAAAGTAAATAATGATTTATATAGAGAATTATATGCAGAGAAAAAAGTTTCTTATAAGAGTAATGCGTTTTATATTAAAGAAAAAAATAGTCAAGCTAAGTTGATGATCTATGATCGTTTTCTTAGTTTAGAGGCTCAAGGAAACTATGATGCAGAGACGGTGTTCTTTGAAGTCCTACGAAAAGAAGAAAGTTCTTATTTAGCTATCGACCTTTTTCATAATCGATTTGGCTGGTTAAAGCCAATAAAAGAAAGAAAGTTTGTCTAAATTAGAGAAAATCATCAGCAAATATTGTATAATAACCTTTGGTCTAGTACACTGTATGATAGACAACATGAAGGAGGAAGTAGTATGTGGACATATATTCTAGTTGGTATATTAGCATTACTTGCTGGTGTAGCACTAGGATTTTTCATCGCTCGTAAATATATGATGAGCTACCTAAAGAAAAATCCACCAATTAATGAACAAATGCTTAAAATGATGATGATGCAAATGGGAATGAAGCCGTCTCAGAAGAAAATTAACCAAATGATGAATGCGATGAATAAGCAACAACCTGGAAAATAACTTACGAACTATAGTTAGATAAAGTTACTAGGTTCAATTGCATATAGATAGAAACAGAGCAAACTTTATTTTTCGGTTCTTCATTGCAACTAAGAAATAGACCAAAGCTAAACTTTAGCTTTGGTCTATTTCTTTAGTCGGTATCATATTGTTGAATTCTTTGATATCAAGTCACTTGATAAATCCAAGTATTAGCCTTTTATGCTTGTCTATTTAATGTGAGTCTGCTCTCGTAAAGACGATTATATTCATTTAATAGAGAATCTAACTCCTGACTATATTTTATGGCAGAAGTAGAGTTGAGGCCGTTTCTCATAGCAGTTTGAATCAGTTCTCGTCTTTTTTGTTCAATTAATAATAGTAAGTCTTGTTTGTTCACGCACCTAAAACTCCTCTGCGATTTTGTCTAACCATGAAGTAGTTTCTATTTTGTCCCAAATATACTTTTATTAATTATAGCGAATTATGGTAATTAATTCAAAAGAAACTTATGTAAAACTTTTTACATTCATTATACATATCACTAATTGATTCAACGAAATTGATACAATGTCGAAATAAAACTGGTGTTTACCATGTGTGTTAAATGTTAGACACAAATTATTCAAAAAGATTAATTTCTTTTCTCATAATGTTTTGATAGAATGGGGAAGGAAAAAGGGGAAGGTATGGAGGTGTTGGTATGACTGATGTGAATTTTATTATTGCTCTTGGTGCAGGTTTTTTGAGTTTCATCTCGCCATGCTGCTTACCATTATATCCGGCATTTTTATCGTATATCACTGGAATGAGCGTAGGTGAATTAAAAACGGAGAATGCACTGCTACAAAAACGTAGTTTGATACATACGCTATGCTTTTTATTAGGATTTTCAATTGTGTTTATTGCCATCGGTTTTGGTTCTTCTTATATAGGTAACTTTTTTTATGAATATGCTGACCTCATCCGTCAAATTGGAGCCATTTTTATTGTTATATTTGGTCTAGTGATCTTAGGTTTACTTAAACCAGCATTTTTAATGAAAGAAAGGAGATTTGATTTTAAAAATCGACCGACTGGTTACTTCGGTTCAGTTTTAATAGGTTTAGCCTTTGCTGCTGGTTGGACACCTTGCTCTGGACCTATTTTAGCATCAGTTATTTTACTTTCAGCGACAAATCCTGGATCTGGCCTATTTTATATGATTGCCTATATTATTGGCTTTGCTGTGCCATTTTTAATATTGTCTTTCTTTATCGGTAAAATGAAATGGATTAAAAAACATAATGTAAAGATTATGAGAATTGGTGGGATTTTAATGATAGTAATGGGTGTCGTCTTGTTTTTTGATTGGATGACTGATATAATCTCCCTTCTCACTATGTTGACAGGTGGTTTTACTGGTTTTTAACAGTGATAATTGGATTAAAAAGCGAGGAAAACTCGCTTTTTGTTCCTTGCGAAAATTGTCGTTGGGTTTAAATTGAAATTATTAGAAAAATTAGATATATTGTAATGAGTGATATTACTTTGAAATCGTAGTTCTTTAATATGAGATGTTGTAGCGGATGTGTTTGGAGGAGGAATAATAGGTGGCAAAGATACTAGTAGTAGATGATGCAAAATTTATGAGGCTGACTTTAACAAATATATTAAAAAAAGCCAATCATGATATTGTGGGCGAAGCGGAGAATGGTAAACAAGCCATTGCTTTATATGAAGAATTAACACCAGACCTTGTGACAATGGATATTACAATGCCAGAGATGAGTGGATTAGAAGCAATGAGAAAAATTAGAGCTGAATACCCAACAGCTAGAATTGTTATGTGTTCAGCCATGGGTCAACAAAAAATGGTAGTAGAAGCGATCGAAGCTGGGGCAAAAGATTTTATCATCAAACCATTTGATGAAGTTAGAGTGATAGATGCAGTATCGCGAGTGTTATCTTAATATCATACATATAATTTACTATTGAATAGGAATTAGCTATAATAATAAGTGTCATTGATTTTATTGTAAAAGGATGTTTTTTATGGACATGGTGTTGTTGACATCAATTGGAGCTGTTTCTATGGCAGTATTAGCTATGTTCATCCGAATGAAGGCAGCTAATCATCCAGTCACGATTAAGAAGATAATTTTACCTCCCGTGTTTATGAGTACGGGGGCATTAATGTTTATTTTTCCCTATTTTCGCGTTACGCCAATTGAATTAATGGAAGCTGTTATAGTAGGGGCATTGTTTTCCTTAATATTAATCAAAACGACTAAATTTGAAAAGAAGGAAGACGAAATCTATTTAAAGAAATCGAAAGCGTTTATATTTATCTTAATAGGTTTACTTATTATTCGGCTCGTTGCCAAACTGATGCTAAGTTCGACTATAGACATAGGTGCACTTGCAGGAATGTTTTACTTATTAGCATTTGCGATGATTGTTCCATGGCGTATGGCAATGTTCGTTCAATTTCGCAAAATGGACAAAGCGGTAAATGTCAAACAAGTTAGATCAAGACCAACTACTTAACAAGAAAAGAAGCACCTTTAAGAGTGTCCTAACTTTTAAAGGTGCTTCTTTGTTATTGTGCAATTTCTGCTTCGTTTTAAAAAAGATGTTCATATGGTGTCATGTTGATTTCTTTTTGTGCCAATTTTTTTCTTAGAAATTTATGATCTTTTTTTGGAGTAGCAATTATGTAGCCGCGGATGAGAATTTCCTCTGTTATCTTTGTTGCTTTTTCCTTTACAGCTAATTCCCCAATTTTTCCAGCTATCTTTTGTCTGGCAACATCACGAAAAAGTTCTGGTACTGGACTAACGAGATCATTTAATAACTCTTTTTCTTGTTGTCCCCATAAATGCTGTGTTTGTCTTACGTAATATTCTTCCCAATCCATATCAGATTTACCGTCAGCTTTAGGCAGCCGTTTTAAAAACTTTCGGAACATAAAGAAACCACCAATGGACATAAGGATTACTAATATGACAACCCAAAAAAGTATAAACCACATAAACCAACCATCGAGCATGTTCTTTTCACCCTTACCGTTCTTATTCTCTCATTATTATAAGCCTTCTTATGCAATCAGACAAGCAAGCGTCACAGAAGAGGTTCGTTTTTCCCAATTTGTGAAAACAATGTGGCGTATTCCTTGTCGGTGATTAGTAATCGATGATGTAAATCATATGTTCTTAATACATATTCTTTTACACCTATAAATTCAGATTCAGTAATGACGAGAAAAGGGGTACCTTTTTGAAAATTTTGATAGTCTTTTAATAGACGTACTCTCTTCATGATTTCCCTCGCAAACTATAGTAAATAATTTACTTTCTATTATATTAAAATTTCTTGTTATTGTCGAAACTTGTCTAAAAATAAATCTTTTCTTTTAGTACAAATACTATTGCATATATTAATTATATTTTTTAGAATATACATATATTTCAGAAAATGGGAGGGGATCCATTGGATAACTTAGCGAAAGCGCATGACCAAAAGGAAGAGAATGTAGATTATGAGGTTGTGGCAAGTAGTTCAGCTTTTAAAAGTTTATTAAGTGCTAAGAAAGCCTTTTTAGTACCAATGATTATTTTTTTCATGCTCTTTTATTTTATGCTACCGATACTGACTTCGTTTACGAATGTGCTTAATCAACCGGCAATTGGTTCTATTACATGGACTTGGATGTATGCGTTTGCACAATTTGTGATGACTTGGGTTTTATGCATGATTTACGTTAAAAAAGCTGCAAAATTTGATAAAGATGCAGAACAAATCATTGAAAGTCATAAAACACAAGGAGAACGTTAATTATGAGTGGAATTGGTTTAACTTTATTCGTATTAATCGTAGCAATGACATTGGTGGTCACTTATTGGGCAGCAAAACGCACGAATACAGCAAGTGAGTTTTATACAGCCGGAGGGGGATTAACCGGTTGGCAGAATGGCTTAGCGATTGCTGGTGATTATTTATCAGCCGCTTCCTTTTTAGGTATTGCGGGCGCGATTGCATTATTCGGGTTTGATGGTTTCTTCTATTCTATTGGATACTTAGTAGCCTATTTAGTCGTATTATATATAGTTGCGGAACCACTTAGAAATTTGGGTAAATATACAATTGCTGATATGATTAGTGCCAGATTTAGTGAAAAGAAAGTTCGAGGAGTCGCAGCAATTAGTACGTTAACGATTGTTATTTTCTATATGATTGCTCAATTAGTTGGAGCTGGTGCACTTATACAATTATTGTTGGGTATTGATTACTGGATTGCTGTTGTAATCGTTGGTGTCATGATGACAACTTATGTTTTATTTGGTGGAATGACGGCAACTAGTTGGGTTCAAATTATTAAAGCAGCACTATTAATGATAGGAACAGTCATTATTTCATTCCTTGTATTAAAAGAGTTTAACTTTAATATTCTCGGTATGTTTGAGCAAATGAAAACGGTAACATCCCACGGTGAATCTTATTTAAACCCAGGTGTGAAATATACGAACGGTGTTGACACATTGTCAATGATGGTCGCTCTTGTATTAGGTACTGCTGGACTTCCTCATATTTTGATGAGGTTTTTCACAGTGAAAGATGCTAAAACAGCGAGAAGTTCTGTTGTCACAGCTACTTGGATTGTAGGAATATTCTATATCTTAACGATCTTCCTAGGATTTGGAGCTGCAGCGTTTGTAGGCTCACAAGATATCGTTGCAGCAAATGCAGCTGGTAATATGGCAGCACCTCTATTAGCTGAAGCACTTGGTGGAGACTTCCTAATGTCATTCGTTTCTGCCGTTGCTTTTGCAACCATTCTTGCCGTCGTTGCTGGGCTTGTGCTTTCAGGAGCTTCAGCCTTCGCACATGATATTTATGGGCAAATTATTAAAAAAGGTAAAGCAACTGAGAGAGAGCAAATGCTAGCCGCAAGATATGCTTCCATTGGTGTTTCTGTACTTTCGATTATTCTTGCCCTATTTGCGCAAACGTTAAATGTTGCCTTCTTAGTATCTTTAGCTTTCTGTGTGGCAGCAAGTGCGAACCTTCCAGTTATCATTTATACAATATACTGGAAGAAGTTCAACACAGCGGGTGCCATTTCAGGAATGGTTACCGGTCTCGTTACTGCACTTGTTCTAGTAGCTATTAGTCCAAGTGTATTGAGCCCTGAAGGAACAGCAATCCTTGTTGGTGATCCAATATTTCCATTAACCAACCCGGCAATCATATCAGTTCCAGCAGGATTTCTAGCAGCCTATATTGGTGCAGTTGTTTCAAATAAACGAGATGAGAAGAAATATGCTGAAGTAACTGTTAAAGCGAATACAGGTGTTAAATAATATTTTTAATACAACGCACAAGAGCGGCTTTCCATTAGAAAGTCGCTTTTCTTATATTTTGCGAAATAATGGTGGTGGGGATTTAATGGATATGGAAAGAATAGAAAATTTATCGAAGCCTGCACTTATATTAGATTTAGATGCTCTTGATCGAAACTGCCAGGTCATCGCAATGCATGCAAAAGGCAAAAAAATAAGAGTAGCAACAAAGTCTATTCGTTCCATTGATGTAATCAAGCGTATTTTAGCTTCAAATGAATGCTATCAAGGTATTATGACTTATTCTGCTGATGAGAGCTTAGTATTAGTGAAAGATGGTTTTAATGACATTTTGCTTGGATACCCAAGTATGGATGAAAATTCTCTAATGCTAATTGCTCGAGAGCATCCTAAAGAAATAACTGTCATGGTCGATTCTTTAGCGCATGTTGATTATTTAATAAAACTAGCAAAGTCTGTAAATGGCCAGTTTTCAATTTGTGTAGATATAGATATGAGTACAAATATTTTTGGATTTCATTTTGGGGTTCGACGTTCTTCTTTAAGGAGCTCCTCTGAGGTCCTAGCTATAGTAGAAGCTATTCATGCTAGTGATGTGCTTCACTGGAAGGGAATCATGGGATATGAAGCACAAATTGCTGGCGTTGGTGATAACGTCCCGCATTCATATGGGAAAAATACCATTATCCGTTTAATGAAACAAAAAGCAAAGCGAGAAGTAAAACGGAAGAGGGAAGCAATCATTACAGCTTTACTACAAAAAGGGTATACACCTGCTTTAGTGAATGGTGGCGGGACTGGTAGTATCCATTATACGGCAACAGACGAACAAGTGTCGGAAATTACTGTCGGGTCAGGCTTTTATTCACCACTTCTTTTTGATTATTATCAAGAGATTAAATATGAACCTGCTCTCTTCTTTGCCATACCTATTGTTCGTCAAGCGAAAGCGGATATATATACATGTCTTGGCGGAGGTTACATTGCTTCCGGTGTTACTGATCAAACGAAGATGCCACTTCCCGTATATCCATATGGCATGAGACTTTTATCAATGGAAGGTGCTGGCGAGGTGCAAACACCATTGTCTTATTCAAAAGAACGTTTATCCATAGGAAGTGCAGTTGTTTTTAGAGCTGCGAAAGCTGGGGAGGTATGTGAAAGGTTCACAGAGATTCATTGCTACTCGGAAAGTCAATCTACATCAACTGTAAAAACGTATAGAGGGGAAGGGATGTGTTTCCTATGAGAAAAACTTCGCTCGCATCTATCCGTAACTGGGCAGAAAATGTACAATTCAATGCTGAGCAACTATTTTTTCCACAAAGCATAGAGGATGTCATAAAAGTTATAAATAATGCAAGAAAGGAAAAGAAGAAGATTAGAGTGGTAGGATCTGGACATTCTTTCACAAATCTAATTCAAACCGAAGAGTGGTTCGTTTCATTAGACCGTTTATCAGGTATGATTTCTTTTGATGAGGACCAAGGTTTAGTAGAGGTATATGGTGGTACCAAATTATATGAAATCGGCAAATACTTAGGTGAGAAAGGTTGGGCCCAAGAAAACCTTGGTGATATAAATACGCAAAGTATTGCCGGCGCAATATCAACTGGTACACACGGGACAGGTATGAAATTCGGCAATATTTCTACACAAGTTGAAGAACTAGTGATGATTACAGCAGGAGGAGAGGAACTGTTAATCTCTCGTCAAGTAAACTCACAATTGTACGATGCATCGCTCGTTTCGTTAGGGTTGTTGGGCATCGTTGTAAAGGTGAAATTAAAGGTCATTCAAGCACCGACCTATGTTTATAAAAGTAGGAAAATACTTTATAGTGATTTAAAGTCTCATATTAGTTTATATATCCAACACAATCGCCATTTTGAATGCTTCTTATTCCCCTTTTCTAACCATGTGCAAATAAAAACAATGAATATAACAGACAAGAGGCCGAGGAAAAGAAAATGGCGTAAGATGGAAAGTATGATAATGGAGAATTATATATTTGGTTTTCTATCTGTCTTATGTCGCAAATGGCCAAATCTAACGAAACCAGTTAGTCGTATAAGCGCAAAAGCCATTAGTGATAGTGAGCAATATGCGCCAAGTTATGATTTATTTGCTACTCCACGAAAAGTAAAGTTTGTTGAAATGGAGTATGCCATTCCGTTAGAGCATATGGTTGCTTGTCTCGATGAAATAAGGAAAAAGATAGAAGAGCAGCAATACAAGGTCCATTTTCCAATCGAATGTCGCGTCGTGCAAAGAGACAATATTTGGTTAAGCCCATCTTTTGGGAGAGATTCAGCTTATATTGCTTTTCATATGTTTAAAGGTATGCCATATGAAACCTATTTTAACGATATGGAAGCAATTATGAATAAGTATAATGGGCGTCCTCATTGGGGGAAGATTCATCAAGCAAAGCTTTCAGAGTTGACTCGTAAATACAGCCACCTAAGAGAATTCCTCATTTGGAGAGCAAAACTTGATCCAAACCATTTATTTGTCAATCCCTATTTGGCGAAGTTGTTTCATATTGAAAAGGGCAACATGTACGGGAAAGAAACAATGACAGAAAAGCCATGATTTTTCTAATATACGAAAGGGATATGGTAAGATAGTATTATCGAATCTACATTCAGGAGGATTCAGTCTATCTTGTCTAAAGAACTATTTCAAAAAGCTCAGGAATTTATTTATCAGTTTTACGAAGAAACAAGGCAAACAAAAGAACAAGCGGATAGAAGATTAAGTATGATATTTGATGAAATAGAATCAACTGGAACATATACGCAATTACAGGAAGAATTGGCTTATGGTAGCAAACTTGCATGGCGTAATAGTAATCGTTGTATAGGGCGTTTCTTTTGGGAAACACTTCAAGTCATCGATAAGAGATTATGTAACACAGAAGAGGAAGTAGCAAAGGCGCTTTTTGAGCACATAAAACTAGCGACGAATAGTGGGAAAATTAAACCTTTTATTACTGTATTTCCAAGTAACGAGAGTGATACAACCTTTCGTATATGGAATCACCAATTGATTAGATATGCTGGATATGACACCAAAGATGGTATATTAGGTGATTCATCTTCTATTGAATTTACAAAAAAGTGCATCGAGCTAGGGTGGGAGCCAACCTATAGTCATTTCGATATATTACCGCTTGTTATTCAAAAGAACAATGAAGAACCCAAATGGTTTACGATACCGACAGAATTAATTGTTGAGGTAGAAATCGAACACCCCGAATATACTTGGTTTAAAGAATTACAGTTAAAATGGTATGGAATCCCCATCATTGCTGATATGAAAATGGAAATAGGCGGTCTTATTTATGAAGCGGCACCTTTTAACGGTTGGTATATGGGGACAGAAATAGGTGCTAGAAATTTAGCAGATGAAGATAGGTACAATCAGTTACCTATTATAGCAGAATTGTTAGAGTTAAATATTCGCTCGAATGCTTCACTTTGGAAAGATCGTGCATTAATCGAATTAAATTTAGCTGTCATGCATTCTTTTCGACGGGCCGGAGTTAGTATTGTAGATCATCATACGGCTGCAGAACAATTCAAACAATTTGAAACGAAGGAAAGAAAACACAAGAGAGAAGTCACTGGAGATTGGACTTGGCTTATTCCCCCTTTATCACCAGCTACTACTCACATTTTTCATAAACCTTATAAAAATGTAAGTAAGTCACCCAATTTTTATTATCAGCATAAACCTTATTAAAAAAAGATAGATACTCTACCCTAAATGGTTAGAATATCTATCTTTTTTATGATGGGGAAGAAGTGTTGTGAACAATAGACTGAAGCCGTATTATACTACTTTTATTATATATTGAATCTGTCCGTTTTAATGTCTCTAAGGCACTATCAATAAGAAACTTCCTTGGTTTTTTTCTTAAAAGGAGTTCGTCTTGAATAAACTGTATCAATAATTCTTCGTCCTTAGTTAGTGCTTCCGTTTCTAAGATAAGTTCACATAAATACTTAATTTCATCTTGTGTTTCAGTACCTAATAAATCATTGATTTCTGTATCGATTAAAGAAGGTGAGAATAGTTGAACTTCTTTTGTCGCAACTTGATTTGTCATTTCTACAATTCTCTCAACACTATATTGAACAACCTTAGTAATACTGACCGATGATTGGAATAATTCAGTATAATATTTGCTCAACTGATGAAGAATACCAAGGAAGATAATTGACATATCAAGAAGGTATGCTCGCCGATTCTCTCCAAACAGATCAATAAAACGGTAATAAATCCACTTAACTGTCTGGAGCTGACCTTTTCTTATAAATGCTTTAAGTTCTAAGTCATCTGATATGAACATTTCATCAAATAAGGAGATGAGCTGATGTTTATGATTAAACATGACTTGCTGTTCCACTTGCTGCTTGAAAACATCAATACTTTGTGGGCTTTTTCCGATAAGTAAAGCATCTCTCTCCTTTTCCATCAGTTTGTAACTATCTTTAAAGATGGCCATCAGTAATTCTGATTTTGATGAAAAGTAATTGTAGAATGTACCTTTAGATATACCTGTATAAGATAATATATCTTGGATAGAAGTAGCTTGAAATCCCTTTTCAATAAATAATTCATGAGCTAAATGAATGACATGTAATTTTCTGTCCTTCAAAAAATATCACCTTATTTTTAAGTTTTAAATAATTAGTATCATAACATAAAATTCTACTAAGAAAAAATTCGCAAAGCGAAATATAATGATTGCATTCACTAATCATATCAGTTATGATAAGTCCTACGTGAAATAGTGGTATAAACAATTGAACAATGTGTATAGGGAGGGGAACCAATGACCGCAAATCACCAAAATTCAAATACACCACCCTATGGATTATTAGCAATCCTAATGGTAGGTGCATTTATTGCGTTTTTAAACAATACTTTATTAAATATCGCCTTACCATCAATCATGGAGGATTTGAATGTAGATACAGCTACTGTCCAGTGGCTAACAACTGGCTATATGTTAGTAAATGGGGTCTTAATCCCTGCAACGGCGTTCTTAATCCGTAAATATAGTGTTCGCATTTTGTTTTTATTTGCGATGCTTATGTTCACATTAGGAACATTTGTAGCTGGATTTGCCGATATTTTTAGCATGTTACTTATAGGAAGAATGATGCAGGCATCCGGTTCGGCTATATTAATGCCTGTTCTAATGAATGTGATGCTCGTTTCTTTCCCTGTTGAAAAGCGTGGTTCTGCGATGGGGATATTTGGTTTAATATTAATGGCAGCCCCAGCGATAGGTCCAACATTGTCAGGTTGGATAGTCGAAAATTATGATTGGCGAATGCTGTTTCATTTTATTTCTCCAATTGCAATTATCGTTTTACTATTAGGCTTTATATGGTTAAGAGATAAAAAAGAAAAGCAATCAATTAAATTAGATTTTCTTTCATTATTATTGTCTAGTATTGGGTTTGGTGGAATTTTATATGGATTCAGCTCAGCAGGTAATGATGGATGGAGTGCTGCGAACGTTTATTTAACTATCATTGTTGGTGCTATTTCTCTATTCATTTTTATTTTTAGACAAAACAAGCAAAAAGAACCAATGTTAAACTTTGGTGTTTTTCAATTTCCAATGTTTACTCTCTCAACGATTATTACAATGGTTGTGAATATGGCGATGTTCTCAGGGATGCTACTCATTCCTATCTATGTACAGAATATCCGAGGTATTTCCCCTTTTGATGCCGGTTTAATGATGCTGCCAGGTGCATTAATAATGGCAGCAATGTCACCCCTAACTGGAAAGTTATTTGATAAATTCGGTGGGAAAATATTAGCTTTAACCGGCTTAAGCATTATGACTATCTCGACTTACTTTTTTAGTCGTCTTGGTATGGATACAGGGGTAATTCATATTATGGTATTACATACGATTAGAATGTTCGGTATGTCAATGGTCATGATGCCTGTATCGACAAACGGTTTGAATCAATTACCACCACGGTTTTATCCCCATGGTACGGCGATGAATAATACACTTAACCAAGTATCTGGTGCCATTGGTACAGCATTACTTATTACAATTATGTCTAATAAAGCAAACGCTGTCGGAGAAGATTTAGCAAAAACTACTCTACGTGAAAATGGTGGAGGAGAATTATCTCAAGAAGCGATGATACAAATTGGGTTGCAATCTACATTAGACGGGATTAATTTTGCCTTTTTCGTTTCAACCTTTATCTCGGCTATTGCGTTGATTCTCGTCTTCTTTATGAAACGCTCAGTACCTGCAAAAGATCCTGAAGAACAGACTGAAGCATTAGAAACAGAACCTTTAAATGAAACAGAATCGTCAAGATGATAGAATAAAGTGACTGGAGATCCTCATCTCACAGTCATTTTTTTATGATTTTTTAAAAGGAAGATTAGTTGTATCTTTATACGAAATAATTGCGAATTTCTGATACCCGTGAAATAATAGGTACCATACATAATAGTTTTTATTAAAAGGAAGTGTTTTCTTTGGAGAAAATATATATTATTCACGAGAATGATGAATGGACAGACCATTTGACAAGTAGATTAGATGAATTACAAGTACCTTATGAAACATGGCACTTGCATGAGGGATTAATCGATTTAACTTCTACACCACCAGAAGGTGTGTTTTATAATCGCATGAGTGCTTCATCTCACACGAGAGGGCATCGTTTCGCTCCAGAATTAGCAGCAAGTGTGATTACATGGCTAGAAAGTCACGGTAGACAAGTGTTAAATGGGAGTAACGCACTTTCGTTAGAAGTGAGTAAAGTGAAACAATATGCTCTACTAGAAAAAAGCGGGATTAAAACACCAAAAACAATTGGAGCAGTTGGGAAAGAAAATATTATAACTGCAGCTGAAAGATTAGGAACCACTCCTTTTATAACGAAACACAACCGTGCAGGAAAAGGTTTAGGTGTGCAGTTATTCCAAACAATCGATTCTTTAAGAACATATGTTAATAGCGATTCCTTCGAAGAACCTGTTGATGGGATTACTCTTATTCAGCAATATATAAAATCGGAGGATCAGATAATTACAAGGGCAGAGTTCATTGGCGGGAAGTTTTATTATGCTGTAAATGTTGATACGTCGGAAGGGTTTGAATTATGTCCGGCAGATGCTTGTCAAATTGGCGATGCTTTTTGTCCGGTGGGAGAAGAGCCACAGATACGTCCTAAATTCGAAATCACTGATGAAGTGGATACCGAACAAATGGATAAATATGAGAAATTTCTTGAATATGCAGGAATTGATGTAGCAGGGATCGAATTTATAAAAGATGGTGATGGTAACGTTTATACGTATGACATCAATACAAATACGAATTATAATGCAGACGCTGAAGCAATTGCAGGTAAATATGGTATGTTACAACTAGCAACGTTTTTGAAGGAACAGTTGAAACGAGCATAATTCATGTTAGCCATCATATACTAATGGAGCTAGTCCATTTTTCTATGAACAGTTCTAATTAGAGTGACATATGCTAATTCAAAATGTGTATGTGAGTAATACTGAAATGTTAGCTAATACATCTAAGGGCTGCTTAATTTTAAGCAGCTCTTGATTATGGAGGTTTTTAAGGTTATTTCTTGACATTTGCTCAAAAAAGAGTATATTTATAACTCGTGATAGCGTTAATTTTAAAGAAAAATTTACATTGTCATAGAACGTTCATAATTATCGACTATAATCATAATATGCTTCTGTTCAATACAAACAGGGAAAGTAGTTGGTAAGAAAAGGGTTTTTATTACCAATTGCTTATAGAATTTTTTTAAAAGCATGTTATAATAATGTGCTAGAAGGTAGGTGCAATAATGGATAATTTATCTAAAAAAGGTCAAAGTTTATTCTTCGATAAATATATTGGCTTCTTTATGTTAGCTGTATTCTTCCTTTGGATGAAAACGTATATAACACAATTAACTCAATTTAATCTCGGGGTTGACAGCCCAATACAGCAATTTCTCTTATTTTTAAATCCTTTAGGATCATCGTTGATTTTTCTTAGTTTAGCTTTATTCTTTAAAGGAAGACGAAAGTATATTGCAACATTAGTGATATACAGCATAATGTCATTCTTGTTATATGCGAATGTGGTATATTATCGTTCATTTACGGATTTTATTACATTACCAACATTAACAATGACACAGAACTTTGCAGATGTAAGTAAGAGTGTAACCACTCTACTACGCCCATATGATTTCTTATTCTTCATAGACATCCTATTCTTAATTGGTCTATTAGCATTTAAATTTGTTAAGATCGAGAAGAAAGATTATGGTAAGAGACGCATGGTTGCCGTATTATCTTTAGGATTAGCAATCTCATGTGCAAACCTAGGACTGGCTGAAGCAGATCGACCACAATTATTAACACGTGGGTTTGATAGAAACTATATTGTTAAATATCTCGGTATGTACAATTATACTATTTATGATGCAGTACAAAGTACGAAAGCATCAGCTCAAAGGGTTATGGCAGATAGCAATGATACAACCGAAGTCGTGAACTTTACGCAATCAAATTATGCTGAACCAAATCCAGAAACATTCGGTATTGGGAAGGATATGAATGTGATATATCTTCACTTGGAATCCATTCAAACCTTCTTAATGAACTATGAATTGCATGGAGAAGAAGTTACACCATTTCTCAATTCATTAATTGAAGAAGAAAACACAACTTATTTTGATAACTTCTTCCATCAAACAGCTCAAGGAAAAACAGCTGATGCAGAATTTATGCTTGAAAACTCCTTATACGGGTTACCGCAAGGTTCTGCTTTTACTACAAAAGGAATGAATACATTCCATGCAGCACCAGCCATTTTAAAAGAAGAAGGCTATACGTCTGCAGTATTCCATGGAAATAATGGGACATTCTGGAATAGGAATGAGATATATAAAGGATTTGGTTATGACCGTTTTTATGATTCAAGTTATTTTGATATGAATTCAGATAACTTAACTGACTATGGATTAATGGATAAACCATTCTTTGAGCAATCAGAAGCTTATTTGGATGAATTACCACAACCTTTCTATACGAAGTTTATTACCGTAACACATCACTATCCGTATCCATTAGATGAAGAAGAAGCGACAATTGATAAACATACAACTGGCGATCCATCTGTGGATAATTATTTCCAAACGGCAAGATATGCGGATGAAGCACTTGAAGAGTTCTTTAATTATCTTAAAGAATCAGGACTCTATGATAATTCAATTATCGTTATGTATGGTGACCATTATGGCATTTCAAGTAGCCATAAGAAAGCAATGGAACAAGTATTAGATACAGAGTATAGTGATTTTCTTGATACAAGTTTACAACGTGTGCCGTTATTTATTCGTGTCCCAGGTATGGAAGGTGGAACGAACCATGAATATTCCGGCCAAATTGATTTAAAACCAACGTTATTACATTTACTTGGTATCGATTCGAAAGAGTATATCCACTTTGGAACTGATATTTTCTCAAAAGAACATGATGATTTAATACCGTTCAGAAATGGAGATTTTGTTAGTCCAACAATTACAGCTATCGGTGGAAAATATTACGATTCAAATACAGGTGAACTTATAGAAGATGAAGAAGTGATTGCTAAAGGCGATGAGATGAATGAAAATGTTGAGCAAAAGCTCGCATATTCAGATAAAGTCGTCAATGCTGATTTACTTCGATTCTATGAACCAGAGAATTTCACTCCTGTAAATCGATCAGATTATGATTATGCCGACTTTAAAAAGTTGTTTACTGACACTGAATCAAGTACAAACTCAAACGATATGATTAGAGAATAAAAAGAGGAGCCATAAGCGCTCCTCTTTTTATTATTTTACGTTATTTTTTCAAAAACTATTGAATTTTTTAAAAATTTTAATTATTATATAATGTATAAACCAATGACAGTAATTACCTTACTGCAAAAATGGTTTCCCTTTTTGAAATGTGAATATGAAAATCATTGACAATGATTCACTTGATTTTTCTTGCCGAAAAACAAGCCGTGAATAGGAGTCAGTAGAGTAAACTTTTCGGAGGAAAGTTTATTTTGCTGACTCTATTTTATTGTTGTAGAAATGGAGTGTATAAAAGATGGGGCTTGCATTAGAAGGGGTTAAGATTATCGACCTATCACGGGTGTTAGCAGGACCATTCTGTACGATGATACTGGGTGATTTAGGTGCAGAAGTCATCAAAATTGAACATCATCAGAATGGAGATGAAACAAGATTCTGGGGACCTCCTTTTGTTGAAGGTGAAAGCGCTTATTATTTATGTGCAAACAGAAATAAAGAGAGTATGACATTGAACTTAAAAGCTGAAGAAGGAAAGGAGATTTTTCGTCAATTAGTAAAAGATGCTGATATCGTAGTACAGAATTTCAAAACAGGTACATTAGATAAATGGGGACTTGGATACGAGCAGTTAAATGAATGGAACAGTAAAATTATTTTGGCTTCTATTACAGGGTTTGGTCAAAGTGGGCCATATAAAGATCTACCTGGGTATGATTACATCATTCAAGCAATGAGTGGTTTAATGAATATTACCGGAGAGGAAGCTGGCTCACCAATGAAAGTTGGTGTTGCCATTTCTGATGTGATCACAGGTTTATATACTTGTATTGGAATATTAAGTGCATTACAACACCGTCAACACACTGGAGAAGGTCAAGAAATTGATATAGCATTATTAGATTGTCAAATATCGGCCTTAGTTAATGTTGCGAGTAATTATTTGGTCGGTCAAACAGAACCTAAGCGGTTAGGTAATCGTCATCCAAATATAGCCCCTTATCAAGTATTTACGGTGGCTGATGGAGAAATGGTCATTGCTGTTGGCAACGATCAACAATTTGCCCGTTTCTGTAATATTTTAGAATTAGCTGAGTTGATAGACGATAATCGGTATGCCACCAATCGTAATCGCGTTGAAAATCGTAGTTCGCTAATACCAATTCTTCAACGAGAGTTATTAAAAAATTCAAAACAAAATTGGAAGCGTTTATTTGATGAACATGCGATTCCAAACGGTCCAATTCATACAATTAGCGAAATGTTTAATGATCCACAAGTTCTTGCAAGAGAGATGGTGATAGAGGGCAATCATCCTCATATACCGTCTTTGAAATTAACTGGTTCTCCATTAAAGCTGTCAAAATCTCCGGTCAAAGTAAGACATCATCCGCCGCTTTATGGGGAGCAGACAGCCGAAATATTACAGAGAGTGGGATATACCAGAGCAGAAATAAAAGAAATGAAAAAAAATCAAGTGATATAGGAGGAATTATAATGATGAATTTCGAATTAACAGAAGAACAAGAAAGTGTAAAAAAATTAGTGAGACGGTTCGTTGACAATGAAATTATGCCAAATATTCAAGAGTGGGATCGTAAACAACATTTTGAACCTCGTATTTTAGAAAGGCTGTCAGAACTTCAATTAATGGGTGTATGTATTCCTGAGCAATACGGCGGGGCGGGGATGGATTATAACACCCTAGCAATTGTATGTGAAGAATTAGAAAGAGGAGACACAGCATATAGAACAGCAGTGTCTGTTCATACAGGGTTAAATAGTATGACCTTATTGCAATGGGGAACTGAAGAACAAAAGCAAAAATATTTAGTTCCTCAAGCAAAAGGTGTAAAAGTAGGTGCTTTTGGTCTTACTGAACCGAATGCTGGATCAGATGTAGCAGCAATGAATTCGACAGCGAAAAAAGATGGTGACTATTATATTTTAAACGGATCAAAGACTTGGATTTCACTTTGTGATGTTGCTGATCACTTTCTTGTATTTGCTAAAACAGATCATGATGCAGCTCATAAAGGTATCACAGCTTTTATCGTAGAGAGAACATTTGCAGGTGTAGAAACAAAGGCTATTAAAGGAAAGTTAGGTATACGAGCGGGTAATACTGGTGAAGTGTTCTTATCTGATGTAAAAGTACCAGTAGCCAACCGTTTAGGTGAGGAAGGGGAAGGCTTCAAAATTGCCATGTCAGCTTTAGATAATGGTCGATTCACAGTAGCTGCTGGTGCAGTAGGCTTAATCGCTGCTAGTTTAGAAGCGAGTGTGAAATATTGTCATGAAAGGAAAACATTTGGTAAAGAGATAGGAAAGCATCAACTAGTTCAACAAATGATTGCTAAGATGACTGCTAACCTAGAAATTTCACGCCTACTTGTTTTCAAAGCTGGATCGCTGAAAAATGCTGGTAAGAGAAATACAAAAGAAACGTCCTTAGCCAAATGGATTGCGTGTGATGCTGCATTTGAGGCGGCAAATGATGCGGTACAAGTCCATGGTGCTTATGGTTATTCAGATGAATACCCCGTAGAAAGATACTTGAGAAATTCAAAAGCTCCGGTTATTTACGAAGGAACGAGAGAAATTCATACCGTTATGCAAGGTGAATATGCACTAGGCTATCGTGAAGATAAGCCATTGCGTAACCCACTGCCATCTTGGCCCTTTGAAGAAGAAGAGGTGGCAATTCAACAAAGATAAGGAGAGCAACTATCATGAATACATTTTTTCTAGCAGGACACGCTAAGCTTCCTCAAGGAATGGCGGCAAGGAACCTATATGATTCTATTACAATTACATTAGAATTGGATCAAAAGTATGGTGTAATCATTGATGCATCATGCACGTTAGCAACAGAGCATGGAAGAGAATTTATTCGCCAGTTATTAAGAGGATATAGTTTAAATGATGGTTTGGAACCTTTGATACAGAGAGTAAAAGATCATTATAAAGGCAAAGCGGGTCAAGCGATATTAGCTGCTTTAAAAGATGTGCACACACAATATGAAATGGTTTTATCTATGAAATAAGGAGGGGGGCTGCTTTCATGCAGACCCCTTTTTCCTATCATCGTGTAAAAAAGGAGAAGAGTGATATGGATACCATTCGTTTTAAGATCGGAGACAGTGCAGCCATAGCAAGAAAATTTACAGAAGAAGAAATTTTGAGCTGTCAGCAACTAACAAATGATTATAGCCCTGTTTACCAATTACACAATAAGAAATGGGATGAACCTTTTCATAAAGCAATCGTACCCGCATTGTTAATTGAAGGACTGATCCATCAAGTAGTTAGTGAAAAATTACCAGGTTGTCCATGTGTGCTCCTTCAAAAAGAACTGTTATTTTATGACCCTGTCTACCGTGACGAAATTATTACAGCTAAGTTAGATTTGCTAGACTGTCATAACGAACGTCATTGGTTGACGATGAAGGTATCATGCATAAACGAAGATAATCATGAAGTCATTAGAGGTCAGCTCGTGGTACAATTACTCGGGCCTAGAGGTTGAATAAGATGAAGGATATTACATTGATGGAACAATCTCATCAAAATCCTATATTAATCGTAACTGAGCACGGAAGAATGGTTACTGCTAACCCTATATTTACCCAACGGTTTGCGATTACAATACAAGAATTGAAAGGTCAGTTGATAGAAGTTAGTAATTTTCCTTATCTGATTGGCAAACTTCACTGTCTAACGATCTTATCGGTTCTCTGTATCGTCAAAGTTAATAAAGAAAATGGTCATTATCGTTTAACTATTTTTTTAAAAGCAGATGAAATTTCTCTCCCTGTTTTAAAACAGTTTCTTTCTTTATTACAAGAAAAAGAGCAATATACACCTAAGACACATACAGCTAATTATGAATTTGCGCATATTATCGGTGAAAGTCAAAAGTTATTAGAAGTGAAAGAACTAGCTGCTCGTATAGCTGTTAGTTCATCCACAGTTTTAATTACCGGTGAAAGTGGTACTGGTAAAGAATTATTCGCTCAAGCGATTCATCATGCCAGTCCAAGGAGAAAAGGCCCTTTTATTGCAGTCAATTGTGCGGCCATTCCATCAGAATTATTTGAATCTGAAGTATTTGGTTATGAAGAAGGCGCATTTAGTGGAGCGAAAAAAACAGGCAAGCCAGGAAAAATTGAGCTAGCACAGAATGGCACATTGTTCCTTGACGAAATTTCTGAATTGCCTAAAGCTGCACAAGGAAAGCTATTGAGGGTATTGCAAGAGAGGGAAGTTGAGAGGCTTGGTTCCATAGGAAAAAAGCGAGTGGATATTCGGATAATAGCCGCCACGAATAGAGATCTATTTGAGCTCGTCTCGGCAGGGGAATTCAGACAAGATCTATATTATCGTTTATTCGTATTTGATCTGCCTATCCCCCCATTAAGAGACAGAAAAGAAGATATATTACCGCTTGTTCACTATTTTTTAGATAAATATAATCAACAACTAAATAAAAACGTAAATCAGATTCATCCACATTTGCTAAAATGCTTAATGGAGCATGAATGGCCTGGTAATATAAGAGAATTAAAAGCTGTGGTAGAAAGAGGGGTAACACTTTCTTTAGGAGAAGAGTTAGGCGACAATGCTATGGTGAAAAGAATAGCGACTCAGACTAGTCAAACCCAGTGTTTACCAAGCAATAATACTTCAAAAACCTTAGAAGAGATCGTGAAAGAAACAGAAAAAAAAGCTATTGTTGAGGCTTTAGAAAAATCGGATGGAGATAAAACAATGGCTGCTGTAAAATTAAATATTCATTTAGCTAGTTTATATAGAAAAATGGCTAAATATCAAATCAAAACCTAAGTAAGTAGAAAACGTAAGCAGATTTTGGCAGAGAGCCAATTTGTTTACGTTTTTTTTGTTGATAACACTCGTTCATCTACTGTATAATGACTCACTTTTGCAAATATATTTCGCAAAAGTGAGATAAATTCGCAATAGTAAGAAGAATGAAACTGAATAAACAGCTTCAAACAAATAAACTAATTTGGCATGGTTCTTGCTTAATAGTAACTGAGAGGAGGATGGATGATGTTACAATTTTCATTTACTGAAGAGCAAGAGGACTTTCGAAAAATTTTAAGACAATATTCTAAAGAGGTATTATTACCTCAATATACAAAGTGGGACAGAGAAAAAAAGACGCCGAGACATTTATGGGAGGAGCTAGGGGAGTTAGGTGTAACAGGTCTGCGTATTCCAGAAAAATATGGTGGAAGCGCGGCAGATTGTATCACGACAGGTATTGCTGCTGAAGAAATAGGCAAAGGTGATTTTAATTTAACTTATTCAGTAATGTTAAATGCTTTAATAGGAGAAATTCTCTCCATTCATGCAAATAATGCTATTAAATCAGAGTGGCTTCCGAAAATTGCACAGGGAAAATCGATTGTTGGGATTGCAATTACTGAGCCACAAGCAGGTACCGATGCAGGGGGAATACAATCAACAGCTATTAGAAAAGGCGATCATTTCATTCTAAATGGTGAGAAATCGGGGATTAGTGTGGCAACAGTGGCGGATGCATTTATTCTTTTTGCTAAAACCGACCCAACTGCCGGAAATAGAGGAATATCCGCTTTTCTTGTACCTAGTGATTTACCAGGAGTAGACTGTAGAGGTTATGAAGATATGGGAAATATCCCAATAGGTAGAGGCTCCGTTTATTTAACTGATGTCATGATTCCTGAGCAATACTTGATTGGTAATCTAAATGAAGGCTTCTCTCAAGTGATGAATGGCTTTGATTTAAGCCGACTTTTAATAGGACTTCAATGTATAGGTACAGCCACACAAAGTTTGGATGAAACAATAGAACATGTGAAAACAAGACATTCTTTCGGCAAACCATTAGCTGTGAATCAAGCAGTCTCTTTTCCGATAGTACACCATTATACTCAACTGGAGCTCGTTAAATGGCAAGCTTATCGAGGACTGTGGTTGCGTGATGAATGTTTACAACATACGAAGGAAGCAGCATCTGTTAAGTGGCTTGCACCTAAATATAGTAGTGAAGCGATTCATGAATGCCTCCTTTTAAATGGGCACTATGCTTATACAAAAGAAATGCCATTTGAACAACGATTAAGAGATGTCATTGGATTAGAGATTGGTGATGGAACAGCCCAAGCAAACCAAATGGTAATCGCCAAACACCTTATAGGGAAAGAATTCCGATCTTATCAAAAAATATAAATTCAAATCAGAAGAAAAGGAGAATCACTAATGGAATTAATAGATACGATACTAGAAAAGAAAAATGGCGTAGCGAAAATAACTATTAACCGACCAGAAGTTTATAATGCCTTTCGAGCACAAACGATTAAAGAATTAATTTGGTGTTTTCGTGAAGCTTGGGATGATAACACTGTTGGTGTGGTGATTTTAACAGGTACAGGAGAAAAAGCATTCTGTACAGGTGGCGATCAAAAACAAAAAGATGGAGAAAGTGGTTATGATGGAAAAGGTGGTCTAGGAAATGGAATTGGCCTTGAAATAGAGAATCTCCATCAAACGATAAGAAACATCCCTAAGCCAGTTATTGCTGCTGTTAATGGCTATGCAATCGGTGGGGGCCACGTATTACATGTAGTTTGTGATTTAACAATTGCTGCTGATACCGCAAAGTTTGGGCAATCAGGGCCAAAGGTTGGGAGCTTTGATGCAGGATATGGATCTGCCTATTTAGCAAGAATCGTTGGTGAGAAGAGAGCAAGAGAAATTTGGTACTTATGTGAACAATATAGCGCTGATGAATGTAAAGAAATGGGACTAGTGAATAAAGTTGTACCATTACATGAATTACAGCAGGCGTCAGAAGACTGGGCACAAAAAATACTGCAAAAAAGTCCAACAGCAATTAAAATGTTGAAACTGTCCTTCAATGCAGATAGTGCAAATATCCAAGGGATTACGCAGTTGTCAATGGCAAATTTAGCATTATTCTATCAATCTAATGAATCAGCGGAAGGAAAAAATGCTTTCCTAGAAAAACGCCCAGTAGATTTTTCTACGTTTAGAAGTTAAATGAAAGATGAAGGAGTGTTTATTGTGGAACAATTAGATGGATTAACATCATATTCTTCACAATGGCTCAATAAAACGATGATTGATTACTTAGATGAAGCAATCACACGTACACCAAATAAAACAGCGATTATCGATAGTAAAAGTCGATACACATACAAAATGTTAGGTTCAATGGTCGATCGCGTCGCACTAGGTTTATTGGACTTAGGTATAAAAAAAGGAGATGTCATTTCTATTCAGCTTCCGAATTGGAATGAGTTTGTTATTCTACATTATGCTGCTTCAAAAATTGGGGCGATTACGAACCCTCTTGTACCTATTTACCGAGAAAGAGAACTTACTTATATGGTTAAAGAGGCAGGGGCTAAATTATTAATTATTCCAGATTGTTTTAGAGGCCATGATTATATTGAAATGGTAGGAAAATGTCTAAACGAATGGCCGGAACTTGAGAATATTGTTGTTGTAGGAAATTCGTTACCAATACCGGAAAAAATGAAATCGTTTGCATCAATAGTCACTTCTATAGACATACTTCAAAAGCGTAGAGATGAGCTAAATATAGAAATAGATCCTAATGAAGTGACTGAGATTATCTTTACATCAGGTACAACAGGTCTTCCTAAAGGTGTCATGCATACTCATAATACTTTATGTATTACTTCCCATTATTGGATTGATCATTTGCAATTAACGAATGAAGATGTGTTATTTATGGCTTCAACCTTTGCCCATCAAACTGGGTTTGCATACGGTGTAAGGTTACCAACACAATATGGTGGTACAGCCGTCTACCAAGATACTTGGAATCCAGATTCATTCTTAAAGCTTATAGAAACAGAGAAAGTGACTTTTACGGCTGGAGCTACACCTTTTCTAAAAGACACAATCGCAGCGGCTAAAAAAAGCACAGCAGATATTAGTAGTTTGAAGTATTTTATTGCTTTAGGCGCCCCTATTCCGAGAAACTTAGTCAAGCAAGCAGAAAAGGTTGTATCATTCAAAATATTGGCCGGTTGGGGGCAAACAGAAAATGGGTTAGTTACCTTAACAAAGAGAACTGATTCCATTCAAAAATTGACGGAAACAGATGGTGTTGCTTTCACTGGCATGGAAGTAAAGGTTGTCAATCAAGAAGGGGAGACTTGCCAGGCGGGAGAAGAAGGTAATATTTATTGCCGTGGACCGGCTTTATTTCGCGGTTATTATAAACAAATAGAGAAAACGCAGTCTGAATTCGATCGAGATTGGTTTATTACAGGTGATAGAGGCGTGTTGGATGAGGATGGTTATTTAAGAATTACTGGTAGAAACAAAGATATTATTATTCGAGGTGGGGAAAATATCCCCGTATCTTATATTGAAAATGTCCTATATGAGTATGAGTTGATCAATGATGTGCAGGTTGTGGCAATGCCAGATGAACGATTGCAAGAAAAAGCATGCGCATTTATTCAATTGAAACAAGGGGCTACTACGCTTACTTTAGCTATGTTACAACAGTTTTTACTGGAAAAAGGGGTAGCGAAACAATATTGGCCCGAACATTTTGTCCTTCTAGAGGAATTTCCACGAACAGCAAGTGGGAAAATCCAGAAGTTTAAATTAAGAGAATCGTTACTAAAGAA
Organism: Cytobacillus sp. FSL K6-0129; assembly: GCF_038007625.1. Lineage (NCBI taxonomy): Bacteria > Bacillati > Bacillota > Bacilli > Caryophanales > Bacillaceae > Cytobacillus > Cytobacillus sp. FSL K6-0129. Next base: position 393,687 of record NZ_JBBOXM010000001.1, read on the forward strand.
TTGAATGTAACTTAAGTAAAAAGGAGTGTTTGAATAATGAGTAAAATAGCCTATATTACCGGTGGCGGTAGGGGGATGGGAAGAGCAATTTGTTTAGCTGTTGCAAATAATTATCAAGTGGTTGCCAGTGATATCAATATAAATAATGCGAAAGAAACTATTGAACTTGTGAAAGAAATAGGTGGAGAGGGGTTTGCTGTACATTGTGATGTTACGAGTTTAGAAAGTGTAGAACGATCAGTAAAGGAAGTGCAGCAGAAGTATGGGAGTATTGATTTACTTGTAAATAATGCGGGATGGGATAAAATTGAACCATTTTTACAAAGTGAACCCGATACTTGGAGAAAGGTAATAGACATTAATTTAATGGGTCAAGTACACACATGTAAAATGATCCTGCCATTAATGATAGAAAATGGGAAAGGAAAGGTAGTCAACATTGCTTCAGATTCTGGGAGAGTAGGTTCAAGTGGAGAAGGAGTTTACTCTGCTGCTAAAGGTGGTGTAATTGCATTTACAAAGACGATTGCAAGAGAAATGGCCAGATATCAGATTAATGTGAACTGCATTGCGCCAGGTCCAGCCGATACGCCACTTTTCCAGGAGATAGGATCTTATAATAAAGGGATTGCTGCTGCACTAGAGAAAGCCATTCCATTCCGAAAATTAGCCCAACCAGAGGATATTGCTGGTGCAGTCGCTTTTTTTGCTTCGAAGGAAGCGGATTATATTACCGGGCAAACACTTTCTGTTAATGGCGGTTTAACAATGTGTTAAACAAGATAAAAAAGGATAACCTCTTTCCTAAGTTCTTAAGGATAGAAAATAAGTATAAGAGCATGCAAACAAGCCGAAACCTTATTCGGCTTGTTTGTGTTTGTGCTTGAATAGGCAGTAATATATTGTTACTCTTCTATATCATAAGAATGTTTCTCGTCAATGGTTCCATCTTTTTTATATATTACAAGATGTGTTTTTTTATTTTGAGCGATTTCCTTTGCTCTTTTGACTGCTTCTGCCTTCGTAGGAAGGATCTCAGATGGTTTTTTTCCATGATCAGTTGTAATTGCCCAACCATCATCGTGTGGTAGTACATGTTGTCCTTCTTGAACTCGTTTACTCTTTTCTTTATCCCCTTTTCCTTCGGGTTGTAACTCACTGTCAGTTGCTTGAATCATTTGGTTTCGTTCTTTCGTTGTTGCATCGCTATACCATTTTTTACTTTGTTCAATGGCAATTGGGATAGCACGACTTTCATTATAGCCATCACGAATAAGACTGTTAGCTATTTCAATGGCTTTTTTCTTCATCGCTGTTTCTAAGTTTTTGAATGAATCTGGATAATCTGTCGTATGCCAGGGCATGTTCTCCACCTCCTAGTTTATTATTAAATTCATACCCTAGTTTGATAAAGATTACTCATAAAAAAAAGTAAGAGTAGTACATAACAATAGTGAAATATCTAAAAATTTAGAATAATGATTGACAAATGATGGGTATCTATTTAAAATTAAAACAATGTTTTGTTATAGAAACATAATGAAGAGGAGGAGTAAAATGCCTACCATAAGAGTAAGTAAAGAAATGAAGATTCATTACAGAGTGAAAGGTGAGGGAAAGCCGCTTATTATTTTACACGGGTTAGGTAATAATTCTCAGTCGTGGACAAAACAATTGGATGATTTATCAAAAGACTTTCAAGTATTCGTTTGGGATGCACCAGGTTATGGTCAAAGTAGTGATCCGGAGGAAGAGTTTACAAGTTTCCGGCAATTTGCTGATATACTAAAGCAATTTGTCGATGCCCTAGAATTACAAAAATTTTACTTACTTGGTCATTCAATGGGTTCTGCTATTGCTATAGATTTTACCTATCGATTCAAAGATCGAGTTGAATTACTTATTATTGCTGATCCAACACGAGGGGCTGCTGGGAATAGTGAAGAAGAGAACAGGAAAAAGTTAACTAGAAGAGTTTATAATGTGACAAATCTAACAGGAGAAGAACTAGCAAGACAAAGAGTAAGAGAATTGTTAGCGCCAGAGGCAAATCTGGAGGTTGTGAAAGAAGCAGAAAGAATTATGGCGCAAGTTCGACCGAAAGGATATATTTCGGTTGCTAACTCATTATATTCCTTGGATCACACGGACATTTATGGGAGCATAACAACGCCAACTTTAATATTATGTGGTGAATTTGATAAGGCAACTCCTGTTGAAGAGGCAAAAATATTTCATCATGCGATTGCCGAATCACAGTTGGTGATCATTCCTAATACAGGCCATCTTTGCTATCAAGAGGACCCAGCATCTTTTAATGAAGCCGTTCGGACATTTCTGCAAAATCCTGTAAATATATAAATGAAAATGATTCTTAATATCTTTTTCATCGATTTTTTGTTAAAATAGTAATATAGCATTTACTGGGAAAGTGGGGTGATGGAGTGGCTAACGGTGAAAAAGAGAGATATAATGCCAATTCATTAGTCAGAGGATTAGAAATCTTGAAATTATTCAACGGTGGACGTCCAACGATGTCTCTAGCTGAAATTGCGAAGGAACTAAATGTAAGTCGTACAGTACCATACCGTTTACTTTATACATTGCAAACGTTAGGTTACTTACATCAAGATGAACATACAAAGCGCTATAGCTTAACACCAAAAGTGCTTGAGCTTGGGTTTGCTTATTTGAATAGTTTAAACTTACCTGAAATCATTCAGCCTTATTTGGATACACTCCGTGATACAACTGGAGCGTCATGTCATTTATCGATATTAGATGATTATGAAGTCGTATACATAGGTAGTGCACCTGTTCGCGGGGTATCTGCCATAAATGTAAATATCGGTTTAAGATTGCCTGCACATGCAACAGCTAATGGCAAGCTTTTATTAGCTATGCAACCAGAAGGGAAGCTACGTGAGACAGTGTATGGATCTAACTTAAAACCGTATACAGAAAAAACGCAAACTGATTTACCTGGGTTCTTTGAAGAATTAGAAACAATCAGGAAAAACGGTTATGCAATTTCTTTAGGTGAATTCCATCAAGGAATTCAATCTGTAGCGGCGCCAATATATGATCGTAGTGGAAAAGTAGTAGCAGCCATTAATATTGTCGCCACTGATGTCACATATCAGAATGATTTTATCGAAAAAGTTGCTTTACCGAAAATCCTTGATATATCCAAACAATTATCCGGACTTATTGGAAATTGATTCACTAGAAGACACGAACTACTCATTAACAATTGTTGTACCCGAATCTAATTGATTCGGGTTTTTTTATTGGATTTACCTTTTTCTTTCACATGAAACTTGCTTCTTTCCAGTTTATCCTTCTTTAGGTATGAAAGAGTAATTGTTTTTTATATATGTACAATCTTTCCCCTAGTGTTGCTCTCATAGTAATAACTCTACAAATTAATCTACTAGATTAATATATTACTTCTCATCATCAACCTCTTCATTTGTCGTTCCTTTAATTGGCAGGGACTCACTTTTTATAAATAGTTCACAATAAAAAAGATCATTAAATTAAATAGATTCTAAAAAATATATGAAATCACCTGATAAAGTGACTAAAATTTCGAATCTTTTTGGGCTTCTTTAAAATAATACGTATTCACTATTAAAATAAGTGAAATCAGTTGGGATGTTCAATTTTCATTATAAGTATAGTGAAAATAGTTTTAATTTATAACAATCTGTATTGACAAAATTTTTTAAAAATTTTAAGATTATATAAACTTTGTTTTGTATAAAAAACAAAGTTTTGAATGGATCGAAATTTATATGGAGGTGATTTTTGTTAATTAGTGATTTTTTCCACATATGATAGGAGGGTAAAGAATGTTAACAGGAAAGAAAAGATGGTTATATATTGCTGTACCGATATTCTTCTTTTGGTTTTTTGGCCAAATTGACAAGCTTGGTATTTCTATTATTCAAACAGATGCTGATTTTCTTAGTGACTTAGGGATTGCTGGTGAAAATGCCAAGATTGGTTTCATCACTTTTATATTCACAATTGCTTATGCGGTTTCAAACCTATTTTGGGGTGTAATTATTGATAAACTAGGTGCCAGAAAAACAGCAATGTTAGGTTTGGTTGTTTGGACCATTACGATGATTACCGCTGGCTTGTCGACTACATATGAGATGTTTATCTTGTCAAGAATCGTTCTTGGGTTTGGTGAAGGAATGATGATTCCTGTATGTGGAAAATTCATTGCTAACTGGTTCCATTATAAAGAATTAGGAAAAGCACAAGCATCATGGTTATCTGGTAACTATTTAGGGCCGGCTGTTGGTGCATTAATGCTAACCGCTATCATTGCTAGTCTCCATTGGCAAGCTGCATTTTTCCTACTCGCTGCTTTTAATTTATTGCTTGTACTGCCACTTTTTTATTTTCTTACAAGAGATATACCAGAAGAGCATAAAGGGATTACACATGAGGAGCTTGCCTATATACGTGAGAAAAACCCGATTGATAAAAAAGATGGATCGAAAAATTTTGCTCAAGACTATAGGTACTGGATTGTATGGTTTGGAATGCTGATGTCTTCCTTCTTATTTTTTGGTATTAGTATATGGTTACCTACTTATTTAATCGAAGCGAAGAGTTTTTCTAGGGAAGCAATGAGTAGTATTACATCCTTATCTTGGTTATTTGCCTTAGGATTTGTCCTTATTTGTGGTTACTTATCAGATAAGACAAACCGCCCAAGCCTGATGGCGACCATTTTATTTGCATTAACAACAATCTTTTTATGTGGTGGCATTATGTCGCCTAACGCGATAGTTGCAGGTATTTGCATGGGATTAGCTATGGGTACACAAGGTGGCGTCTTCCATCTAAGTAATTTATTTATTGTGAAATTCTCTACACCTGAAACCGCTGGTAGAGCAGCAGGTATGATGGGGTTTACTAATATTATGGGTGGTTTCGCCAGTTATATTATGGGATATTTACGAGATTTATCAAACGGAGACTTTGGGACATCAATCATTGTGTTAATTTTTGCCTCCACTTTAGGTTTTGTTGCTTATTTATTTACTCTTAAGCGGGAATCAACTGAGTTAAGGGTTGTTCATAATAACCAGTCAATAGTAGGTTAATCGTTTCATTCCAACTATTTATCTTTTTAAAATTTTCTCAAAATTTGTTGACTTTTTTGTTAACAGATTTTAAAATTGATTTATAGGAGAAACAGTGTTTCTAATATAAAACATAAAGGAGTGTTTTTGAAAATGGCATTTGATGTTAAAGAATTTGAAAAGAAGCATGTAGCAAGATTACAGGATCGTTCATTAGATTGGAATGTTCTTAAATTCCAAGAAGAAATTGACCCAAGATTTAAAAGAGCACAAATGAGATATATTGGTCGTGGAGCCACTGCAAATGCTGATTCTAATGTTATTGCAGCTGAGCACTTTACATTAAGCACAATGGTATTACCTGCAGGTTGTATTGGACCATTGCATTTACATGATGATGTTGAAGAAGTTTTCTTCATTATTAAAGGAAGTGTAAAAGCGTTGATTCAAGAAGTAGATAGTGATGAGGTTCATGAAATTCGTTTAAACGAGCGTGATTGTATCAGTTCCCCACCTGGCGTATATCGTGGGATTCATAATGATGGTGACGAAGAAGCATTAATGTTGGTTATGCTTGGTGCAGTTAAACCGAATTTGCCAACTTACGTTAAAGGGAGCGAATTAGAAGAACTTCGTCTTCAAAGAGCGAAAGAAAGAGAAGCAATTATTGCAGATAAATAATTAAGTGAGGTAAGGAAGACCAATCTCATATGGTCTATCCTTACCGATTTTTATTAACATTCTATATTCACCAATAATTTGTAACGAGCGAAACAATTACCACGAACTTTCGCTTTATTTATAGAGGAGGTTTCAAGATGATTGGTATTACCCATTTAAGACATATCAGTCTTATTACTCCGAACATTGAAGAACAAGCAGCCTTTTATGAAAAAGTTTGGGGATTAGACAAAACGGCTGAGGATGAACAAACGGTTTATTTCAGAGGAGCAGGACCTGAGAATCATATTCTTAGCTTGCACAGTGGAGATAGAAGTGCTCTTCATCATATCGCATTTGGCATGGTGGATAAGCATGCAGTTGACCGTGCTGCAGAATATTTACAAGAAAAAGGCGTACCGATTGTGCAAGCACCGGGCTATTTAGATGAGGAAGGTAAAGGTTATGGTCTCCGCTTTGCTGATCCAGAAAATCGTGTAATTGAATTATCGACGTGGGTTGAAATTCATACATCTATTTGGAATCAAAAAAATGTAGATCCAGTCAAACTTAATCATGTAGTAATGAATACCGCTGATTTACAAATGATTACAGAATTTTATACAGATATTCTTGGATTTAAAGTGACAGACTGGAGTGAAGATAAAATGGTGTTTTTACGTTGTAATCGAAAACATCACTCCATTGCTTTTAATCAAGAGGGTCATGCATCTGTCAATCATATTGCTTACGAAGTTGATACAGTAGATGAGGTCATGCGTGGCATTGCTAATGTGCGGAAAGCTGGATTGAATGAACTATGGGGACCAGGTAGACACGGACCAGGAGATAATATCTTTTGCTATTTCAAAGACCCAGGTAATTTTGTTATGGAATACACTTGTTATCTTGAAACGATTGAGGATGAAGCAGAATGGAAAGCAAGAGTATGGAAACGTGTACCACACTTAATGGATCAATGGGGGATTGCTGGGCCACCATCCAAAGAAGCACGTGCAGCAATGGGGGGAAAACCAGATCCAGGCTGGGCAAAATTACAATCTTTGATTTAATGGCTGACTTAAGAAAGGAAGAGTGTAATGGATTTAGGATTAAATAATAAAGTAGCAATTATTATGGGGGGGACTTCAGGTGTTGGATTGAAAACGGCTGAGATGTTCCTAGCTGAAGGTGCTAAAGTTGCTATTTGTGGTAGAGATGAAACAAGAAAAAATACGGCAGAGAAATATTTAAATGATTTAGCATCTGCTGATAGCATTTTTGCCGAAACATGTGATGTAACGAATAAAGAAGATGTACAGCGTTTTGTCAAAGGTGTGGCAGAAAAATTTTCAGGTATTGATATTTTAGTCAATGCAGCAGGGCAAAGTGTAATGGGACATTTCTTTGATGTTACTGATGATCAATGGGAACAACAAATTCAATTAAAGTATTTTGCTATCATCCACGCTGTAAAAGCTGTTCATCCCTACTTAGTTAAGCGTGGCGGCGGCCGAATAGTAAATATAAATGCTACGCTCGCGAAAGAACCAGAAAGGCATATGATTGCAACAGCTGCGACAAGAGCAGGATTACTTAATTTAAGTAAAACATTATCGCAAGAACTGGCGAGTGATAATATTCTTGTGAATTCTGTAAGTCTTGGCTTAATTAGAACGGATCAATGGGAGAGAAGAAGGAAGAAAAATGCACCCGATATGGATCCAGAAAGTTATTATGCAGACTTAGCGAAGAAAAGAAATATACCACTTGGTCGTGTTGGAGAAGCAGAAGAAGTAGCTAGTGTGATTTTATTTTTAGCATCCAAACATGCAAGCTATGTCGCTGGCTCAACTATTGAAACAGCAGGTGCATTAGGAAAGGCGTTATAAATACACAAAAAAGGTAGGAAGATACTATGACAGAAACAAAGCAAATGGAGACAGCGGGTGTAACAGATAACTCGGAGATGAACTTTACGGTTGCTGATGCGATTGTTCAAGAGCTTGTTAAAGCGGGCGTTACGACAGCATTTGGAATTGTAAGTATACATAATATGCCGATTTATGATGCCATTTTACGAGAAGGAAGCATCCATCTTGTATGTGCACGTGGTGAAAGTGGCGCGGTAAATATGGCCGATGGCTACGCACGTGTTACAGGAGAGTTAGGTGTTGTCATTACAAGTACAGGAACAGGCGCAGGTAATGCAGCAGGCGCACTTGTTGAGGCTTGGGCAGCAGGTGTACCACTTCTGCATCTAACTGGTGAAGTAGCATCCCCCTATTTAGGTACTGGCCGTGGCTATATTCATGAATGTAAAGATCAATTATCAATGTTAGAAGGATGTTCTAAACAAGCGATGCGCTTAAGAGTGCCACATCAAGCAAAAGCAGTGGTAAGGCAGGCTGTTGTAACTGCTCAAACTGCGCCGGCTGGTCCTGTTTCGTTAGAAATCCCCATTGATTATCAATCTGCGATTATTCCTGACCTGCATTTACAAGACTGGTCGGTAAAAACTCCGGAAGTTAACTCAAATACATATATTCCTGAAGATATTCTCTCATTGGTTGCTAAAGCGAAACGTCCTGTGATTTGGGCTGGTGGAGGTGTCATTTCAGCAAATGCATCCCAAGAGTTAACAAGATTGGCTAATCAGCTAGGAGCTGCTGTTATTACGAGCCAATCCGGAAAAGGAAGCATCCCTGAAGATCATCCTCAATGTATTGGTCATTTTGCTGCCTATCCAGACACGAAAGAAATGCTCAAGAATGCGGATTTGTTAATTAGTGTCGGTGTGAGATTTAGAGGAAATGAAACGTCAAATTGGAAGGTTGAAGTGCCGAATAATCATATTGCAATTGATGCCGATTGGCAAGGAATAAATCGAAATTACCCTTGTAGTTATGGACTTGTTGGAGACGCGAAGGATATTTTAAATCACTTTGTCACGCAATTACAGACAAAAGATGTTCAAGATAAACCATCGTATAAGGCTGAAGTAAAGCAACTACGAGAAAAATTACGAGCAAATTTACGAGCAACTTTAGGTCCATATGAACAAATAATGGACGAAATGAGAGCAGCATTACCGAAAGATACAGTGCTCGTACGAGATGTGACAGTACAAGCTAATGTATGGGGCAGCAGATTGTTCGAGATTCTTGAACCGAGAACATCTATTCATGCTTCCGGTGGTGGAATAGGTCAAGGGTTACCGACAGCGATTGGTGCTCAAATGGCTGCAAAGGATCGCAAAGTGGTTTTAATGGCTGGTGATGGGGGCTTTATGGTGAATGTTGGTGAAATGCCGACTGCTGCTGAGGAGGCTCTCCCACTTATTGTTATCTTATTTGATGATGGTGGTTATGGCGTTCTTCGTAATATCCAAAAAAATGCATACGGTCGTCAAGTAGCTGTTGATCTACTAAGTCCTGATTTTGTGCAATTGGGAGAGTCTATGGGATTTGATGCGGTACGAATTCATTCAAGTGATGAATTTGCCGTAGAAATAAATAAAGCGGCAAAAAGTGTTAATCCGACAATCATCGTTGTAGATATGGAAGCTGTAGGGCCAATGGCTAAACCCTTTGAGGGACCTCCTGGTGCTGCTGATGCGTTTAAACCGAAGAAGTTATAAGTAAACATCTGAGTAAAGGAGGAAGCATAATGATTTCAACATATCCTAAAGTTTCAGGAAAATTTTTAATTGATGGTAAATGGTTGGAAGCGGAAAATAAAAAAGAAGTCATTAATCCAGCAAATACGCAAGAAGTAGTTGGAGAAGTTGCCCTTTGTACAAAGGAGCATGTAGATAAAGCGATAACATCAGCAGTGACGGCATTCGAATCTTGGTCTCAATCAGATATTCACGAACGCGCAGAAAAAATGAAGGTAGCAGCAGGAGCGATTGAAAAAATCGTTGAAGAGAATGTGAATTTACTCGTAAGGGAAAATGGTAAAATATTAGTTGAAGCAAAGAAAGATTTACTTCGATGTGTCGACATTATGAGAGAAGCGTCCGATGAATTATTAACTTGGTGGCAACCAGAGTCATTAGATGGAAAACAAAAAGTGCAAATTCGTAGAAGGCCGAGAGGGGTAACTGCGGTAATCTCTCCATGGAATTCACCGATGATTTTAACATTTAAGCGTGTTATTCCTGCTATCTTAACAGGTAATACAGTCATCGTTAAACCAGCTACAAGTTGTCCGCTAACAATTATGACATTTCTAGAAAAAGTCGCTTCATACTTTCCAAATGGTGTATTGAATGTTGTAACAGGGTCAGGTTCAGTAATAGGAGATGCACTTTGCAAAGATTCTAGTGTACGAACAGTTGCCTTTGTTGGTAGTACGGAAACGGGTAAAGAAATTATGAAAGCGTCAGCTAGCAATGTGAAAAACATCTTCATGGAATTAGGCGGGAATGATGCAGCCATCATCTTGGAAGATGCGAAACTCGATGATGAATTAATAACTAAGTTAAGATTTGGTATCTTACGAGCAGCTGGTCAAGTATGCTCAGCAGTTAAAAGGGTATATGTGCATGAATCTCGTTATGAAGAGCTTGTGGAAAAATTAAGGAAAAAGTTCCAATATATTCGGATTGGTAGTGGGATTCAACCAGATGTAGAGATGGGACCGTTAAATAATCAATCACAATATGAATATGTGAAAGGGTTAATTTCGAGAGCGAAAGATGGAGGGGCAGAAGTCCTTACAGGTGGAATCAAAATTGATCCAGAAGGTTGGAATGATGGATACTTTATTGAACCTACTATTATTACTGGTGTTAATCAAAATAGCGAAATTGTTCAAGCGGAACAATTTGGACCAGTAATTCCGATTCTCTCATTTAAGACAAATGAAGAAGCATTAAAGCTTGCAAACGATAGCCATTTTGGTTTACGTGCGTCTGTTTGGACAGAAAATGAAAAGAAAGCGATTGCGTTTGCTGATCAATTAGAAGCCGGTGCTGTATTTATCAATAACCATACTGTATTCCAGGACCTTCATTTAGATTTTCCTGGTTTAAAAGAAAGTGGTATTTCACGCGAAACGAGACACTGTAGCTTGGAATTTTTTGCAGACACTTATGGATTCGCGAATTAGAAAGTAGGGTTAAAAAATGAAGCTGGGATTAATAGGTGGAGGAAATATCGGAAAATTTTTGCTACAATCTATCAATAGCGATAAATTGGTAGATGGCGCACAATTCGTTGGATTGTATACAAGAAATCAAGAGAAAGCAAATGAGCTGGCTGAAGAGTATGATTTGCGAAGCTACCAATCAATCGATGAACTGATTGCTTCAGATATAGATGTGATAGTTGAAGCAGCTACTGTAGACGTTGTTCGAGCCCATGCCACATCGGTTCTCACACATGGTAAAGATCTTGTTGTGAGCAGTGTTGGCGCATTTTCTGATAACGACTATTTTCTCCAATTAGAAACGATTTGTAAAGAACAAGGGACAACGATTCATTTACCTTCAGGTGCAGTAGGAGGCTTGGATATATTAAAAGCTGCTAAGGCTATTGGTGCTTTACAAGAAGTATCGTTAACAACAACGAAGCCACCGCATGCCTTAAACGGTGTTACTCTCGAGAATAAAACAGTCTTATTTGAAGGTAATGCCTATGAAGCGATTAAACAGTTTCCTAAGAATATTAACGTATCAATTATTCTATCATTAGCTGGACTTGGTTCAAAAGAGACAAAAGTGAAGATTATTGCTGATCCAAAAGCAACGAAAAATAGTCATGAGATTACAGCTAAAGGGGCGTTTGGAAAAGTGAAACTAGTGGTTGAAAATGATCCGATGCCAAACAACCCAAAGACAAGTTACTTAGCAGCTTTAAGTGTTCTCTCAACATTGAAACATAAGGATCAATCTATCAAAGTGGGGTAAGAATTAGTACAATAATCTTTGTGACATCGATGAATCAATTGGTAAGAAGGGGGATTATTATGATTAAAACGGCAAAAGACATAGAGGATATGACAAAATCGGAATTATTGGAACATTTGAATGATACGGTCAAACCGGAAGTAGGAGAAATACCTGCCTACGTGTTGGCTGATCCCAAAGTTTATGATCTTGAACATAAAAAAGTCTTTATGAAAACATGGATATTTATTGGTCATGAATCAGAAATACCTAATAAAAATGATTATATGCTGAGAGATTTAGCCGGATATTCAATTATTGTATCTAGAAATGCAGATAGCAGCATCAAGGCATTTTACAATATGTGTACGCATCGTGGTATGAAGTTGTGTCGTGCAGACAAAGGGAATAAATCTGCTTTTGTTTGTCCATATCATGGATTTAACTTTAAAAACAATGGTGATTTAATTGGTGTTCCACTACAAAAAAACATCTATGGTGAAGAGCTAGATAAATCTACTATGGGTTTAACAGAAGTACGAATTGAATCCTATAAAGGATTGTTATTTGGTACTTGGAATGATGAGGCAGAATCATTAGATGATTTTTTAGGAGATTTTAAATGGTATCTTGATATATTAGTAGGTCGAGCTGAAATGGAAGTTCTCGGTGCTCCGCAACGTTTCGTGATTCATTCGAATTGGAAGATTGGTGCTGATAATTTTGTTGGTGACTCCTATCATACAATGGTGACACATGGTTCAATTGCTAAATTAGGAATGGTACCCTCTGCAACGTATTCCAAAATGGGTTATCAAATTCATAGTGAAAATGGCCATGGACTAAATCTTGGTACACCAAATCCTGATTTTGCTTTTCCAGAAGAATTAATAGAAGAATATAAATCGAATTTATCGTCAGAACAGTTTGAAGTATTAAGTAACTTGAAGAATATGATCGGGAACATCTTTCCACATCTATCTTTCTTAATTTCTCATACGAAAGTAAAAGGGCAATTGATTTCCAATACCACTGTTAGGTTATGGCGACCAATCGATCACGACAAAATGGAAGTGATTGCTTGGTTTTTAGTAGAAAAAAATGCACCTGAAGATTGGAAGAGACGTTCACGTGAATCCTTTGTCCTTACATTCAGCCCATCAGGCATTTTTGAACAAGACGATACGGAAGTATTTACTGACATTACTGCCGCAGCAAAAGGCCCTATGCCAGTAATGAAAAATTTAACTTATAACTACACAATGGGACTGCATAGAAAACCAGTAGACTTTATCGGTCCTGGAGTTGCTTATGATGATAAATTCTCTGAAGCGAACCAAAGAAATTTTTATAAATACTGGTTGGAGCTAATGAATAGCTAAATTTTCTTGAAGGAAGGAGATAGATGAAATGAGTATGGAAAAAATGCTTGCAAATTATGAATTTGAACAATGGCTATATAAAGAAGCACAATTATTGGATGATATCGATTTTGATGGCTGGTTCAGTTTGATGCATCAAGATTTGAAGTATCAGATGCCAGTCCGTATAAATAAGGAAGGAACAGAGCGACCTGATTATACGACAGATATGTTTTGTTTTGATGATGATATTGACTTGCTAAAACTCAGAGTGGATCGTTTAAAAACAGATTATGCTTGGGCGGAAATTCCACCTTCTCGAACTCGACGTTTTGTCAGTAATGTAAAACTGGAAGATTATAATGAGGAAGAATTTGCGTCAGTGAATAGTTATTTACTTCTTTATAGAAGTAGAAGTACAGATATCCATCACGATATTATTTCAGGAGAGCGTCGTGATGAATTCAAGTTCGAGAACGGCAAATGGAAGCTATCGAAACGGGTATTTATCGTGGATCAAACAACAATTAATACTCGAAATCTAGCAATCTTTATTTAATTTATTCACAAGGAAGAGAGGAGGACAACTAGAATGGCAGAGTTTAGTGGTCGCTCGCTTTATGTAACTGGTGGGGCATCAGGTATTGGGAGAGCTGTGGTGGATTCATTTCTGAATGAAGGAGCAAATGTGACGATTCTTGATCGCTCAAAAGACGGATTAGCTGCTATCAAGGCACAATATGGTGAGCAGGTGATTTGTATAGAAGGAGATGTCACTATTTTTGAAGACCACGAAAAAGCGGTATATCAAGCGGTTGAAAAATTTGGGGGACTAGATGTCTTTATTGCTAATGCAGGGGTATTCGATGGATTTGCAAAATTCGAAAATGTGACTGCTGAAGCAATGAATGATGCTTATGATTTATTAATGAACATTAATGTTAAAGGATATTTCAACGGTGCGAAAGCTTCCCTTCACGAATTGCAAAAGACAAAAGGTAATATCATTTTCACCGTTTCAGGTGCAGGATTTTACCCTGATGGTGGTGGAGTATGGTACACCGCTAGTAAACATGCGCAAATTGGTTTAATGAGACAATTAGCTTTTGAGGTTGCCCCAGACGTAAGAGTGAATGCAGTTGCCCCTGGTGGGACATTAACAGCACTTAATGTCATCCCACCTTTAAAACCATTTGTGAAAGAAATCGACAATGATACGAAAGCGAAAAGCATAAAAACGAGAAATCCATTAAGAATCGCAATGAATGCTGATGATCATGTTGGTCCATATTTATTATTAGCTTCGAGTAAATCACGCGCCATTACTGGCGAAGTCATTTCGAGTGATGGCGGCCTAGCCATCAGAGGTCTTAGTTAAGAAAGGAGATAAATGATTATGGCATCAAATACGAAAATACAGCCACTTCTTGGTAGTACAGAGGTCAATCAATTAGCATTTGTTGTCAATGATATTGAAAAAGCCTCGGCTGATTTTTCAAAACTGTTAGGTATACCTAATCCTGGCTGGTTCTTAACAGGTGATGAGGAAGTCTCTAAAGTAATATATAAAGGAAAGTCGACCGCTTCACAAAGTAAACTAGCATTCCTAAATACACCGACTGTTCAATTTGAACTCATAGAACCTAATATGGAGCCGGGAACAATGCGCGAATTTCTCAATGAAACAGGAGAAGGAATCCACCATATTGCCGTTGATGTTGATAAGATTCAAAATCATTTGCCGAACCTAGAAAAAAATGGTTATCCGCTTCTTCAATCAGGTGAGTTTACATCAAGTGATGGAAGGTACATTTATGTTGATACAACGAATGAAATGAAAACTTTGATTGAATTATTAGAAAGTGCAGAACCTAGGGATACTACATACAAAGCGGGAGAAGAAAAGCCACTTTTAGGTACAAATGTTGTGGAACAACTTGCCATTGTGGTAAAAGATTTAGATAGAGCAGCAGATAAGTTTTGCCAATTACTAGGTGTGAAAAAACCAGCAGTGATTCAATCAGGTCATAGTGACATAACAAAAGTTGTTTATAACGGTGAAGCAACGGATGCGGATAGTCGCTATATGTTCATTCGAACACCATTATTAGAAATTGAGTTAATTGAGCCTGGAAAAGCGCCAAGCACATGGAAGACACATTTAGAATCATATGGAGAAGGTGTTCACCATATATCCTTTGTAGTAAAAGATATGGATGAAAAGATTACACTTTTAGAAGAAATGGGCTATCCAGTTATTCAAAGAGGTAATTTTTATAACGGAAAAGGCAGATATGCTTATATGGACACAACTTCAACTTTTAAAGTCATCATTGAGTTGTTAGAAAAATATTAAACTATATTGGGAAGCGCTTTGTAAATGAAGAGGTATACAAGGTTGCTTCTCTCAATTTTTTAAGTAAATACTTATCAGGTGATTTCATGACAAAAGTTGATGTCTTTATTATCTGAATTTTCAAATAAAAAATAAGCGAGGATTATATGATGGAATTAAAGGAGAAAGCACTAGCGCTTCATCGTTTGCATAAGGGAAAACTTAGTATTACCACAAAGGTGCCAGTAAAAACGAAAGAAGATTTAAGTTTGGCGTATTCACCAGGTGTAGCTGAACCTTGCTTAAAGATTGCTGAGCATGAAGAGTCAGCCTATGAATATACGAGTAAAGGCAATATGGTCGCAGTCGTTTCAGACGGTAGTGCCGTTTTAGGCCTTGGAAACATAGGTGCTCAGGCATCTTTACCTGTAATGGAGGGAAAGGCGATTCTTTTTAAAGAGTTTGCCAATGTCGATGCAGTGCCGATCTGTCTTCAGACCAATGATGTAGATGAGATTGTCCGTACGGTGAAATTATTAGAGCCCTCATTTGGAGGAGTGAACCTTGAAGATATTTCTGCACCTAGATGTTTTGAAATTGAACAAAGATTAGTTGAAGAATGCGGAATTCCTGTCTTCCATGACGATCAACACGGTACGGCAATTGTAACAGTAGCTGGTTTAATCAACAGCTTGAAGGTTGTGGGGAAAAAGCTTGATGAAATAAAAGTAGTCGTTAATGGTGCAGGTGCAGCGGGGATTTCAATTATTAAATTATTAAGAAAATTAAATGTTGGCGAAATGATTCTTTGTGATACAAAAGGAATGATTTATAGCGGAAGAGAGGAAGGGATGAACGCGATTAAAGAAGAGGTAGCCAAAATAACAAACAGTAAGTCTCTATCGGGTACGTTAAAAGAGGCAATGAATGGGGCGGACGTGTTTATTGGAGTCTCTGCAGCAGGTGTATTATCTAAAGAAATGGTACAAACAATGAATCGTGATGCGATAATTTTTGCGATGGCTAATCCTAGTCCAGAAATTATGCCAAAGGAAGCCAAAGATGCTGGAGCAGCCATCATTGGTACCGGCCGGTCTGACTTTCCTAATCAAGTGAACAATGTATTAGCTTTTCCAGGAATTTTTAGAGGTGCATTAGATGTAGGAGCCAAAGTGATTAATGAGGAAATGAAGATTGCGGCTGCTTATGCAATAGCAGGCATGATTAACGAAGAAAAACTTACTAGAGACTATATTATCCCAGATCCATTTGATATCAATGTAGCACATAATGTGGCAAAAGCAGTTAGTGAAGCAGCCATTTCTACTGGTGTCACTAGAAATGCATATAGAGAACCAATTTTTATATAAAATAATGAATACGCCGGGGATGTTTGTCCAAACAAAATAAAGATGTGGACATACTATAATTGTGTAAGATCTCCTCCCTATTAGATCTTTTGATCTACTTTGGCCACAAGCCATTTAAACTTGTGGTCTTTTTTATGTCCAATTAGAAAAAAGATAAAAGCTACCAAACATGCCGGTAGCCTTTACTCTCACGAACACCATACCTCCTCAAATATCAGCCCTCGTTATCTGTTTTTTTATTTATCACTATCCCTTCCTTTGTTTGTTTCAAAACCTGATGACCAAAAACAGCGATCCCTGCTGCAATAATACCGTTAACAATCGCCTCTAATGAAAAACCATATCCGATGCTCCCAATACCGATAGAACAAATAAACAAAATCCAAATGATTGTCCAATCAGGGATAATAGGGGTCTGTTTGAGTGCATGTCCAATGAGCCAAAGCGCCGGTATTAATACAAAATAATTTTGGTTCAAAAATTGCACAAGGTTCATGTCACCACCTCCTTATTCCGGCTATTAAATATAGTATGAAAACCGCATAAGATTGCTTGTTCGCTTGCACTAAGTTTAGAAGCAGAAAGGTATTATTTTTTGAGAAATACTAGAAATAGTATAAACAAATCCTTATTTTTAGGTGATCTGTTGTATGTAATAGGGGTGGAACAACCTCTAAGTTCTAATAAATGAAAGCACCTTGTAAGTAGCTCAATTTTAATTTATCTGATGATAACCTGTCTCTTTTGCATATTAACTTTTATATAAGAAGTGAAAGGGGGGAGAGAATATGGCACAAACAATTTTAGTTGATTCAAAGCTTCGTTTAAGTTTTGAAACAGGTGTAAATGAAAAGGGAGAAGCGGAGTATAAGGTGAAAACTTTTAGCCATGTGATATCAGAAACTACGGCTGATCAATTATATCGATTTGCCGAGGCATATGGATCTTTAGCACAATCACCACTCGTTTCTATCCAAAGAAATGACAACCATGATATTTTACAATAATACTATTTGAAGGGAGAGAGTAAAGAATGACGAAAAAATTAGAGTTAACTTTTGGAACGGCAGATGGAAGTGTTTCGACCATTTCAGTTGATGATCCTAAAGAACCTATTGACATCGCTGAAGTCATTACTGTAATGGAAGAAATGATTGCTTCAGAAGCGGTTCAATCAACAAAAGGAAAGCTTACAAATGTTAAAGGTGCAAGACTTGTAGAAAGAACCGTTACTGATTATGAGATAGTGTAATATAAGGTTATTGTAACCAAGTTGTAATTTTAGGTGAACCTCTATCTTTTGCAAGGAAAGAGGTTCATCTTTTTATTTATCTTCTATATTCTTATTACGCAAATTTAGGAGGGAACGAATGTGAGTGAGCTTGTTAAAATGATCAGTGAAGTCGGCTTTCCTATCATTGTGACATTGTATTTACTTTACCGCATTGAGGCGAAGTTAGATGTGGTTGTTCAATCGATTCAAAGCTTGCCTGAGAAGCTAAAAGATTAAAAGCGTAATTTGTTGACAGTGATGGGGATAGATGCTAAATTTAACTTAACCGTTACTCATTAGTGGTATATAAAGAAAGCTTTTCCTTTGATTGGATAGGTCTTTGTAAGTACAATGATTAAAGGTGAATTTTTATATGGTTGTTTTTTCAACCATAAGGAGGATTTTTTGTTATGAAAAACGGTAAAGTAAAATGGTTTAACGCAGAAAAAGGTTTTGGATTTATCGAAGGCGAAGACGGAAATGATGTATTCGTACATTATTCTGCAATCCAATCTGAAGGATTCAAATCACTAGATGAAGGTCAAGAAGTTTCTTTCGAAGTTGTTGAAGGTGCTCGTGGACCTCAAGCGGCTAACGTTAATAAAATATAATTCGATGATAAACAGTCTAACATTTGTTAGGCTGTTTTTATATATAAAAATAATAGTTGATCCTTTCACTTAATATGATGCTGAGCCCACTTACGAAACATCTCATCAAGATCATTCATATTAAAAGTAATAGGAAGGTATGATGCTTCAATATCTTTCCAAAACATTTTTAAAGTATTACCTGCTGACTTCGTACTTCCCCACAATCATTAATATGTTTGCAAGGATTTGCCATCATATCATAATTGCTATACATTTGGAATCTTTCATATGTATAGCAATTGGTTAATTGTGACCCACACGGTTCATTTTTTGCACTCGGTAGGAGTAATCATCGAGATGATTATTCAATCACTATGATGAACCAATAATAATCCTCGTTCACTCCATAACAAGCGGTACACCTTTTATATGATAATCTGATTATCCTTCCAATCATTGCATTATTGTCCGTTCTAGCCCATATTTTTCCTTAATATATTGTTATGCTCACTCCTTTACTTGTTTTTATTTTAAAACATATTCGAAAAATGAAATGGAATATATTAATCTTTGCATTAAGAAAATGTTATTAAGATATAGCTTGTAATCATAGTAGATTATTTGTGATAATATGGTGAGAAAATTGGTTACAGAGTTAAATGGTTCGATTATGGGAAAAGGAAGGTTTAGTTCATTATTAACAATAAAACCTTACGAATCGATGCTGTATGATGGATTGCAGACATGGGGTGTAAGTATTACCAATGAGCGCAGCATTCGCTTGCTATGAAAGTACGACTTTATAAAGATATATTAATATTGAAGATAAGATAACATCAGAAGATTTTGTAACAATGTGGAAGAAAAGCAATATGAAGGCAGATTTGCCTCATTTTTATAAAAGGTTAAATTAGGCAAACAAAGATACATAGAAGAGAGGGAAAATAAGTGAAATTTATTCATACAGCTGATTGGCATTTAGGAAAGCTTGTTCATGGGGTTTATATGACTGAGGATCAATCATATATGCTAAAGCAATTAGTTAAGCTTGTTGAGGAAGAACAACCAGATTGTTTAGTTATAGCAGGTGACCTTTATGACCGATCTGTCCCGCCCGTTGCTGCGGTAGAATTATTAAATGAAGTATTATTTACAATCAATGTAAAATTAGGTGTCCCCATTGTGGCAATTGGCGGAAACCATGATAGTGCAGAACGATTATCATTTGGCAGTTCATGGTATCAACAAAGTGATTTTTACTTAGCTGGAAAGCTGAAAGACACGGTTGACAGTGTCAATATTAAGGGAGTGAATTTCCATCTTGTTCCCTTTGCTGAACCAGGTCTAGTAAAATATGCTTTCAATGATGATCGGATTATCTCACATGAAGAGGCAATGAAAGCGATTATTGAAAAAATAGAAAAGAAGATGAACCATAATGAGCCAAATGTGCTCGTCGGTCATGCATTTGTACTTGGGGGAGAAACGACAGATTCAGAGCGAATATTATCTGTAGGTGGTTCTGGCTGTGTAAGTGCCCGTAACTTCGATTTATTTGATTATACAGCTCTTGGTCATTTACATAGTCCAGATGCGATATCTCATAACAAAATTAAATATGCTGGATCTCTGATGAAGTATTCTTTCTCAGAGGCAAAACAACAAAAATCGGTTTCAATTGTTGAGATGAATGCTAATGGTACTTTTCAATTAGAGAGAAAAAGTTTAATACCGCTCCGAGATATGAGGGAAATTGAGGGCTATTTAGACGAGTTATTAGACGAGCGTTTTTATAGCGAGCAGAAGAAGGATGATTATATAAAAGTAACCCTATTGGATGAAGGTGCGTTGATTGACCCCATCAATAAATTAAGACAAATATACCCTAATATTCTTCATTTAGAACGAAAGCGTACTTTGCAAGATATGAAAAAGAAGACGAAATTAAATGTTTTAACTGATGAGAGAAAAAGTGAACTTGAACTATTTTCGCATTTTTATCAAGAAGTAACCACAGCTGAATTCACTGAGGATAAGCAAAATATTATTGTCGATGTAATAGAAAAAATGAGAAGGGAGGGAGTTGGCCTATGAAACCACTGTTATTAACAATGCAAGCGTTTGGACCATATGCCGGTAAAGAAAAGATTGATTTTACTCAATTAGGTGGTCGTTCAATGTTTGTTATATCCGGAAAAACAGGAGCGGGAAAAACAACTATTTTTGACGGGATAACATTTGCCATTTATGGTAAGGCGAGTGGGGAAGATCGAATGGGTGCAGACTTACGTAGTCAGTTTGCAGAAGAAGAGTTAATAACGGAAGTATCGCTCACATTCACAATTAAAGAGAAACGATTCTATATTGTTCGCTCTCCTCAGCAATTGAAGAAAAAAACAAGAGGGGACGGCTTCACAACCGTTGGTGCGAAGGCCGAATTATATTCGATCTCTAATGATGGTACACAGCAACAATTAGCTGCGAATGTTCGGGATGTAGATGAAAAGATTAAAGAAATCATGCTTATTGATAGCAACCAATTCAGGCAAATACTGATGATTCCCCAAGGAGAGTTCCGTAAATTACTCACTTCAGATAGTAAAGAAAAGGAAGTCATCCTGCAAAAACTATTTCATACAGAGATATATAAAAGAATAGAAGAAAGATTAAAAGATGAAGCAGCTGAACTGCGCAAAAATGTGGAAGTGAAATTCGAGCAAAAGCAGAGAATCGCGCAGCAAATTCATGCTGTTATGAATCAGGAGTTACAGAGAGTACTAGAAGAGGATAAGCTTGAGTCTATCAATCATCATCAGTTTGTAAAACTTTTATCAGAAGAATTAGCACAAATGGAAGAAAAAATAATTGACTGGTCAAAAAAGATAAAAGAGCTTGAAAAGACAAGTTTAGAATTTCAGCAAAATAAAATAGAAGGGAACCGGATTATTGAACAATTCACATTAAAGGAACGATTAACTGAAAGGTATGAACAGCTAAAAGATACTGAGGAAATAATGGCGAAGAAAGAGAAAGATTTGTCCTCAGCGTACAAAGCAGCTGTCTTATTCGAACAGGAACAAAATTGCCACCGTCTAAAAAAAGAAATTAATCATATTTCCGAGCAAATGCAATCAGTCCAAAGTGAAGAAAATATCCAAAAGGAACGGCTATTACATGCAAATAAAGTATTAGAAAAGGAGTTGCTTCGGGAGAAAGAAAGAGAATTAGTAGAATCAGAATGGTTGTCATTAAAAAATTTACACGATGATATCCACATCTTTGCTGACACAGAGAAAGAGGTTTCATTATTAGATCATGCAATGACTAGTAAAAAGAAAGAGATTGATAAAAGCCAACAAAAACTTAATCATTTACAGCAAGAATTAAAAAAAGTAAAAGAAGAAAAGCAAGAGCTTGAGAAAAATCAAGAACATATGCTTTCAATAGAACAACAACTTCATCAATACAAATATGAAATCAAACAATTACAATCACTTATACACTTAGAGCAAGAATTAGTTTTTGAAAAGCAATCTTATGAAGAAAAGGATAAATATCTACAGAACGCAATTGCTCGCTTGAATGATAGTAAATCACTTCAGCATGAACTCGAGAAGAAGTGGATAGAAGGACAAGCAAGTATTCTAGCAAGGCAGCTTCAACAAGGTGAACCATGTCTTGTTTGTGGTTCAATTCATCATCCGTCAATTGCTAATGGTCATGAAACCATTCCAACTGAGGAGGATTTAAATGCAGCTAAACATCAAGCATTAGTCATTGAAAAGGAAAAAATAGCGGCAGAGCAAGCTTTCTACCTAGTACAATCTAAATTACAACATATAGAAAAATCTATTGCGAAACTATTAACAGAAATACAATCAGAGCATCTACATCATCTAACATTAGATAATGCAAAAGAAGTTTTAGCAGAAGTGGAAGAAAACGAAAGAAAAAAAATACAACAGAAAAATCAACTAGAAAAAGAAAAATCCAGGTTGAAGCAATGTCAAGAAAAAATCATCCTGTTAGAAGAAGAGGAAAGTCAGTATGCAAAAAAAACAGATACGCTTAAGCAGTCTGTTGTTGATCTAAACAATGAATATATTAAGCATCATACCTCGCTGCAAAGGTTGATTAAGACCATTCCAGAAGATTTACGTTCTTTACCGCAATACAAAATGGCTTTGCAAAATAAACAGGACAAATTGCAGACATTAAAAGACCAATTAAAGTTGGCAGAAGAACAGAAAGAAAAAGTGGCCAAACAATTAACCATTTTGAAATCGCGTTATGAAACATTCACCCAACAACATGACCATTTACAAGGACAATTACATCAGGAAAGAACGGACTTTGTTAATCGAATGCAGAAGCAAGGCTTTCAAAGTTATAGTGAATATGCCAATGCGCAAATTTCAGAAGAACTTAGGGAACAAATCGCTCAAGAGATACGTTCGTATCGTGAAGAATTACGTTCTGTTAATGACCGCTTAAATGAGTTGACGAAACAATTAAGAGATATAATGAAACCAGATTTAGAGCAAATTGAATCGAAAATAAATGAACTCGCTAAAAAGATTCAATTTGAAAATGAGCAATACAATCAACTTATGTATAAGAAAAGAGATAATGAAAAGGCATATACACGTTTAGAAAGTCTTCATGAAGAAATTGCTGATTTAGAAGAACGTTATCGCCTCATTGGTCATTTATCCGATATTTCGAAAGGACAAAATACGTATAGATTAACGTTTGAGCGGTTCGTTTTAGCGGCTTTCTTAGATGATATCCTTATTCAAGCCAATTTACGTTTATATAAAATGACGAACGGAAGATATGAATTAACGAGAAAAACAGATCGTTCCAAAGGAAATGTACAAAGTGGATTAGAACTACTTGTATTTGACCAGTATACGGGACAAGAAAGACATGTTAAAACATTATCAGGTGGGGAGAGTTTCAAGGCTTCTCTTGCCCTTGCATTAGGTCTTGCTGATGTGGTTCAATCACATGCAGGTGGCGTTTCGATGGAAACCATGTTTATAGATGAAGGTTTCGGTACACTTGATCCTGAATCATTAGAACAAGCCGTTGAATCACTCATCGAAATACAGAGTAGCGGTAGATTAGTGGGCATTATTTCCCACGTCCCCGAGTTAAAAGAAAGAATAGATGCACGCCTAGAGGTAGAGTCGTCTAAAGGGGGCAGTACAACTAAGTTTATTTTTACAACCTAAGTAATTTTGGACTCTCTTCATTGATAGGGGGTCCTTTTTACGTAACCAAAAGGTTTGTTATGAAGACGACATCACTTAGTCTCGAATGATTTTTTTTCGAGCGATTATTCACTATTATTAGGAGTTTTCGGGCGAATAGAAGTGTTTGTCTATAGTCAATTTTTCATAAAAAGAAAATACTTGTGCGAAAGCAACAGATAAGAGTATGGTAAAAAAGGTAAGTACTTCACTTAGAAGCACAAAAGGTGAAAAAGGCGAGCGTATGATGTTTGAACTTTACTCTGAACGAAAGATAGAAATGAAAGCCGTCCACACAAACAAGGCTAGCCTGAGTTAATTAGGTTCAAAAACTCCTAACAAGACCCCAGCAAAAATTGTTTATGTTTTCTTTCGAAAAGCGGAATAATAGGAATCAAAGTTTAATTATTGTATAATTATTAATAATCAGAAAATAATTAAAGGGGGTGAAAAGACATGGCCGTTGCATCCTTCACTCGAACGAGCGCTCATAAGCAAGAAAACCCACAATATAAAAAGTTAATTTTAGCACTCTGTTTTTGTAGCTGGTTTGTCGTTATGAACACAACAATGTTTAATATAGCCTTGCCCAATATAATAACAAACTTACATATTACCCCGATTATCGGTTCGTGGATGGTTTCTGGATACTCCATCGCTTTTGCCATTTTTACACTCACATTTAGTCGATTATCCGATTATATTTCTATAAAAAAATTGCTCCTTATTGGACTTAGTATATTTATAAGCTCTTCGTTGGTTGGATTTTTTGCTGAAAATTTTATTATCCTTTTATGTTCACGAATCTTACAAGCGGTTGGTGCTGGGGCTGTTCCAGGATTATCTATGATCATTGCTAGTAGATATGTGCCGATATCAGAAAGAGCAAAATCAATTGCCATGATTGGTTCAGGTGCAGCATTAGGTTTTGGGTTAGGTCCAGTAGTAGGTGGGGTAGCAACACAATTTTTTGGCTGGAATTACTTATTTCTAATACCGCTAATGGTTCTTGTCTTTTTGCCTATATTAATGCAATTGTCTCCGGAAAATGAAAGAAGGGAAGGTAGCTTTGATATATTTGGTTGCTTTCTTACTAGTTGTACAACTATTGCCGCCCTTTTAACTATCTCGCAAACATCTTATTTATTCGGCGCAGTATTTGTAGGTTTAGCAATCATTACAATGTTCTATTTGATGAAGCAGAATCACCCATTTATATTTCCGCAATTACTATTAAATAAACACTATATCCGATTATTAGTCATTGGTTTATCAGGTTTTATTTTTCATTTTTCAAATTTATTTATGATGCCACTTATTTTAGGGAATTTGCATCATAAAGAGCCGATTACTATGGGTCTATTGATATTTCCAGGTGCCATCATCGCTATGCTTGCTGGACCCTATATTGGTAAGTTGATTGATTTATATGGAAGCAAGCGTTTTATTTCTCTTGGCCAATTAACATTACTGCTCGCCTCATTACTATTTGCTTTTTTACAAGCTTACAATTCGTACTTTATTATGGGTGCTTACATTTTTGCAAGTATCGGTTTTTCTATGCTAAATAGCAGCGTTGCCAATGAAACAGCCTATCTATTATCAGCAGAATTGAACAGTGCAGGTATGGGTCTGTTACAACTACTTCAATTTATTGGTGGAGGAATTGGAGTGACAATATGTGGATTATTAATGAATCTTCAGGGGGAATTGCCATTATATATTCAGTATGAACGCGTCTACTTTATGCTTGCTAGTATTCTCGTACTCGCTTTTAGCTATCAAATCATCTTTCGGAAAGTAGATATTGAAAACTAATCGTTCAAAACAATATAATAATAGAAAAAGAATTCAAGGGGACAATAGATGATGGAATTGAAGATTGATGATTTATCAGGTACAGATATTCAACAATTGATAATGGAACATTTAGAGGATATGAGTAGTCAATCACCTCCTGAAAGTACACATGCATTGAACTTAAATGGTTTAAAACAGCCTTCTGTGACCGTTTGGAGCTGCTGGGAATCTGGTCAACTTGTTGGTTGTGCTGCATTAAAAGAGCTAGACAACCAACATGGTGAGATCAAATCGATGAGAACAGCCAAAAACGCTTTACGAAAAGGGGTAGCAGGAAAACTATTAGATCATTTGCTTCATGAAGCAAAGGAGCGGGGGTACTTGCGTTTAAGTTTAGAAACAGGTTCTATGGAATCTTTTGAACCAGCTAGAAAATTGTACGAAAGTAGAGGGTTTCAATATTGCCAACCATTTGACCACTATAAGGAAGATCCCAATAGTGTGTTTATGACACGAACAATTTAGAATAAGAAAATTATTCTTGTTAGATAAATGGTTGCTAGTAAAGAATCTCTGTAATGAAACAGGTGCAAACCGAATGTGATTTGCACCTGTCTTTCTTCGCATTATGGAAATATTTTTTTAAAGGACAAAGGTGAAAATGAAAAATAAAATGTAAATGAAGATTAATAAGCCGATAATTGTAAAGGCAATAGTTGCTATTTTACTACTAGAGTATTTATTAAGAACAAACACCATCACAATATAGAGAATAAAAAAGATTAGAGCTGGTAAGAAAATAAAGAATGTTGAACTCAATTGGAAAACCCTTTCTTTTTGCAATATATGTACATTCTCTACTATCTTAAATGAAAGCTAGTAGGACATGCAATATTTCGTACAGAGCATAACCTTTTTGAGGTATTTTTAAGCGTATGATAAGTATATTCAAGACGGTTACAGAAGGAGATGTGTAAACGTGAAAAAATAGAAAGATGGAACACTGTACTGGGCAACCTCCTTTTCCATTGTTTTCCATCTTCTCTTTACTAACGAATGTGATATTGAATAATTTTCCCCCCTTATAATGAAAATTCCTGTGATCTCTTTTAAGCAGTTCAGTTCCGACCGCTTAATACACTAATTAAAGAGTGTATATTTTAAGAGCGCCAATCCTTTGTCGGTTCACACCCACAACCTCAGGCAATTATTGTTCTGTCCACTTTTGCTACCTAACAGATATGGAATCTTTGAGCAATTCCTTTCCCTCTTTTCATCAATATGTTTTTTACAGTATTATTTAATATGGCAAAAAAGAAGTGTGAAAAATTCAGATAATTATTAACCTGTTTATTTTGTTGAGGATATTTATGGTATCATTTGTAAATAACAAAGGTCCTAAATTCTAGTTTAAAAGGAGATTTGCGCGACAATTGATATCATTACATAATTTGAAAGAATGGAAAAACCCAATCATTTTATTATCTCACTTTCTAGTGCCCATATTGGTAGTTTTGTATATTTAGCAGCCATTAATGTATTGGTGTACAAAATAACAGATGGTTCAGCAGCGGCTGTCGCCGGTCTTTGGGTGATTTCACCAATAATCAACATGATGACAAAGTTGTGGACAGGTAGTTTTATAGATTATCGTAGTAAAAAGAAAATCGTGATGATTACTTATGTTTTACGTGCTTTATTAATTGTAACCATGTTCTTCGCAACGAATATAACCTACTTGTATCTTATTTTAATTGCTTTAAGTGTGGCCCAATCATTTTTTGTCCCTGCGTCAGTAACCTATTCAACGATGATAGTCCCTGTTGAGAAAAGAAAAAAGTTCAATACATTCCGTTCGGTCACATCATCTAGTGCTTTTATTATTGGGCCAGCGATAGCTGGTGTATTTATCTTGTTGACAACCGTTGAGGTGACTCTTTTATTAACTAGTTTGTTTTTTGTCATCGCTGCCCTTTTTATTTGCTTTCTACCTGATGTGGATAAGAAGAAGATGGAGATCCCTCGATTAACAGTTAACAGAATAAAGGAAGATTTTACCCTTGTTTTTAGCTTCTTAAAAAAAGAGAAATATGTCAGCTTTGTCTACTTAGGTTATTTATATCTGGTAATTATTTCTTATATTATGGATGCGCAAGAGGTCGCTTTTATTCAAACAGTAGTCGGCCTTTCTGAGACTGATTATAGCTTTCTTTTGAGTATTACAGGTATAGGATCGGTTGGTGGCGCTTTAGTATTAACCATGATGGCAAATAGACTATCAATCCGATCAATGATTGCTTGTGGAATGTTCATGATGGCTATTGGATATGTTATCTACTCATTATCCACGTCATTTACGGCTGTGATGAGCAGTTTTATACTATTAGGTTTTTTTAATAGTTTCTTAAATGCTGGAGCCTTAACTTTTTACCAAAATAATATCCCTGTAGAAATGATGGGCAGAGTGACAAGTATCTTTCAATTGCTGCAAAGTATGTTACAAGTAGGTTATTTAAGTATCATTATACTAATGACTCATCTCATTCCATTAAAAAATATTATCATTACATTGAGTTTGCTCCTATTTGCATTCACTTGCCTTTATGTTGTAGTTATTTTTCGCTATTCTTTTCAACGTTATTTTACAGAAAAAGGTGAGGAGATGTCTGCTGATGAATAACAGCAAATGGCTATGCTTGAATACAACTTTTCTGCAAACAGTTTTATTTGCTACCTAAGAGTGAAAGGAGTATGATATGTTATAAGAATATTCAGTTTATTATAAGGGGGATTATATGGGAAAAACGGCTTTATCATGGAGTGGGGGGAAGGACGCTTGCTTGGCATTAGACTACTTATTGGCTAATGGAATAAGTGTTGAAGTATTGATTACAACAAAACAACCATCTGAAAAAAGGACATACGGTCATGGAGAAAAAACAAATCTGTTAGTAAAACAAAGTGAATCATTAGGTATACCCATTCATTTTATTGATACAGACATAAATAATTATACAGATAGATTTGTAGAAGAATTAAAGCAACTGAAGTTAAAATATGATTTAGAGGTTATTGCATTTGGGGACATTTATTTTACGCCCCATAAAGATTGGGGAGAGAAGCTTGCTTCAACAGTCGGGTTACAGGCTATTTATCCATTATGGAGAAAAAAAGAAGAAGTAGATGCACTTCTAAAATCGTTTATTCAGCGTGGTTATAGAGCTAAAGTGATAAGAGTCCGTCCGGATTGTTTATCTGATAGTTGGCTAGGCAGAGAGATTGATGATGAGTTTTTTCAGAAGATTAAGTTAGAAGAAGTCTGTCCGATGGGAGAAGCAGGAGAATATCATAGCTTTGTTTATGATGGACCGATTTTTTCTAAAGCGGTTTCACTCCTTACTAAGGAAACTGTGTTATGGGAAGGATCTAAGAAGGTTGATTACCATTTAAGTCATGATGGGGAGGTAGAAGTATGAAAATAGGTGTGGCTGGGGCAGGAGCAGTTGGAAGTTTGTTTGGGGCATTACTTGCAAATGCTCATCATGAAGTGACCTTTCTTGCCAGAGGTAAGCATTTAACTAGGTTGCAAGAGAGGGGCATAAAAGTAGTTACTGAGCAATATCCTATCCTTAACTTAAATAATGAGCAAACGATTTTCACTAATGACATACATGCGTTAGCTTCAGTAGACATCCTTCTATTTTGTGTGAAGTCTACTGATACGAAAAAGTTAGCTGATAGCCTAAAGGGTGTTATTAAAGATGAGACAATGATCGTAACGATGCAAAATGGGGTGGATAATGAAGAAATATTGGCACGTAGTCTAACGAATAATAAAATTTTTTCTTGTGCGACTTATGTGCAAGCAAGTATAACTGAACCAGGCTGTGTGAAAGAATCGGGGTCACATCAATTATTAATAGGTGCATTACAAAAAGAAGATAGCAATCAAGCGAGAAAAATGGTTGATTTATTTCAAAGAGCAGGAATAAGTGCAAAATTCACAGAAGAAATTCTTAACCATAAGTGGAAAAAGCTTCTTTGGAATATTACCTTTAATCCGTTGTCGGCTATAACAAAAGCAACAATTGGCGAAATATTAGAGAGTGTGGAATTAAGTGCTTTGGCGAAAAACGTGGCAGCAGAAGCCGTTTCTGTGGCAGCAAGACAAGGTTATCCATTTGATAAAGAAAAAGTGATTCAGTCTATTTTTAAAAAAGCCGCCTATGCCAAAGATCATCAGACATCTATGCTACAAGACCGGTTAAATGGTAAGGCAATGGAATACGAATCGATGTGTGGGTATGTTCTTAAACTTGCCCATGAAACAAAAATAGAAGTGCCAACGATTATGTCTTTATATAGTATATTGAAATTTTGGGACGAAAAAGAAAAAAGAAAGGACTACGGATATGTTGAAATCTTATAAACATGAAGGTGTGATTTGCGCCGAAGGGAATTTATTGAAGAATAGTAAAATTTCAAGAAAAATATTTTCTTTTATTATCGACGGTTTGGTGATTGATACTGGGCCGTATTCGATGTCATCTGCCTTCACTCAATTTTATCAATCCTATTTTGTTGATCAGGTCGTTTTAACACATAGCCATGAAGATCATTCTGGCAATGCCTCGTGGTTTGCCAAGCAACAAATTCCTATTTTTTGTCATCGGTTAGGGATAGAGATTTGTTCTGAAGAGGCGCCATACCCCTTATATAGGCAAAAAACATGGGGAGCAAGAAAAGCGTTTCCTGCTTATCCATTATCGCAAAAAGTTTCGTCAAGACAGCTTGATTGGGAGGTAATAGAGACACCTGGTCATGCGGATGACCATGTGGCCCTATTTTGCCTCAATAAAGGGATAATGTTTACAGGTGATTTATATGTTCAGCCTCATACAAAGATTGCGATGGATACAGAATCCATTCCGGAAATAATGCAATCAATAAAAAAATTGTTAACTTATGACTTTGAGGCAATGTTTTGTTCTCATTCAGGGTATTTTCCTCATGGTAAAGAACAATTGCAAGCGAAATTGAATTATTTAGAGGATCTCAGTGGCGAAATCATGCAATTGTATCTTGAAGGAAAAAGTGTTTTAGAGATTCAGCAATTACTTTTTCCAAAGCACTATCAAATGATCGCGTTATCAAATGGTGAATGGGATACGCTTCATATTGTTACTTCTATCATTAATGGCAATCAAGAAAAATTCAAAAAATCATCGGTTTAGTCTTGGCAAGAGAAAAAATCTCTGATATTATAATGAATATTAAAAACATACTGACTAGTCAGATAATATTTTATGTTTTTATTACTCCATGACACATTTCCATTCAACTACTAAGAACTTTGCAAAATTACTGCGTGGTTTGGCTGTAGACACTTCTTTGTTTTTAGTTCCGTTACCTCTGCCAAACGTTTTTATCAAAAAATGAAAGCGTTTCCTAACTATTACGTTCAATGAAATTTAACACCATTGTTCTAAGCCGGTTGTAAAGTGAATAGATTCATAATGTCATTTATAGGTGGCTACTCTATGCTTCGCTACAGGCAAGAGTCAAACAAAATGATCATGTTGTTATTGATAATGTGAAAAAACTAACCGGTTAGTATGTAAAGAAGTTCTAACATACTAACTAGTTAGTATAAATAAATAGATAGAGGTGAAAAGAATGGATTTACGGTTAACAGAAGAACAAAAAATGGTACAACAAACCATTAGAAAGTTTGTGGAGAAAGAATTAATTCCGCTAGAAAATGAAGTGTTAAAGAATGAACGAGAAGGAAAGCCAAGCCTTTCTAAAGAAGTGCAGAAGAAACTACAGTTAAAAGCAAAGGAAGCAGGTTTTTGGGGAATTAACACACCTGAGGAATACGGTGGAGCTGATTTGGGACAAATGATGCAAGCCATTGTTTGTATTGAAGTAGCTAAAACGTTTGTGCCATTTAGTTTTGGTGGATCTGCTGACAACATTCTTTATTATGCTAATGAAGAACAAAAACAAAATTATTTAATTCCGACGATAAATGGTGAGAAAAAATCTTGTTTCGCTATGACTGAACCTGGAGCAGGATCTGATACGCAAAATATTCGCATGACAGCAGTGAAAGATGGAGATGAGTGGGTTCTAAATGGTGAGAAAACTTTCATTACTGGTGGTAATGAAGCAGATTTCGTAATGGTCATCGCGATAACGGATAAGGAGCTACATAAGAAAACAAAGGGTAGAGATGGTGTCACTTGTTTTATCGCTGACCGTGAAATGGGCTGGAAATCAGAATTTATCCATACGATGGGTGAATGGGGACCAGCTGGACTTGTATTTGATAATGTACGAGTGCCAGAGAAGAATATACTAGGTGAATTGCATGGTGGTTATAAACTTGGCCTTGAATGGATTGGATTTGCTCGTTGGATAGTAGGAGCAAGAGCAGTTGGAGCAGCAGAGAGACTATTGCAAATGGCCTTAGATTATGCAAAAGAACGAGAAACTTTTGGCAAACCAATTGCTGAGAGACAGGCAATTCAATGGCAAATTGCCGATTCAGCCGTTGAAATTGAGGCAGCTAAGTGGCTAGCTTTAAATGCTGCATTTACTTTGGATCAAGGGGAAGATAATCGACACTATGCATCAATGGCAAAACTTTATGGGTCTAATATGGGGAACAGAGTCGTGGACCGCGTATTACAAATTCATGGTGGCATGGGGTATACAAGAGAGCTTCCGATTGAGAGATGGTACCGCGAGGCAAGACTTTGGAGAATATATGATGGCACAGATGAAATCCAACGTATGATTATCTCAAGAAACTTACTGAAGGGACATGTGAAAATCGGACAACAAATATAAAGGAATGATACAGGGGGCATATGAAAATGACAAGATTCACAGGGAAAACTGCATTTATTACTGGTGGAAGCCGAGGAATTGGTAAAGGCGTCGCTGAGCTTTTCGCACAAGAGGGGGCAAATATTGCTATTATTGATATCAATGAGGAGGCATTAGCAGAAACAGCCGCAGAATTCAAGGAAAAGGGCTATCATATCTTCGTGAAAAAAGCGAATGTTGTGGAAGCAGGCGAAGTAGAAACAGCAATGGAGGAAGTTGTGCAACAGTTTGGTACACTTGATATTTTAGTTAATAACGCTGGTATCATCCGCGATAATTTACTGTTTAAAATGACGGACGATGATTGGCAATTAGTGATGGATGTACATCTGAAGGGTTCGTTTAATGCATCGCGTGCCGCACAAAAATATATGGTCAAGCAAAACTATGGCAGAATCATTAGTATTTCTTCTACTTCTGCTCTCGGTAATAGAGGTCAGGCTAACTATGCAACAGCAAAAGCTGGTTTACAAGGGTTAACAAAAACATTAGCCATTGAACTTGGACGTTATGGTATCACAGCAAATAGTGTTGCACCTGGTTTCATTGAAACAGAGATGACAAAGGCTACAGCAGAAAGAGTAGGGGTACCTTTTGCAGACTTTGTAAATGGAGCGATTGCGGCTATACCGGTTGCGAGAAGCGGAAAACCTGCGGATATCGCAAATGCAGTTGCTTTTTTTGCAGATGAGAAATCATCATTTGTGAACGGTCAAGTAATCTATGTTGCGGGCGGTCCAAAAAATTAAAATAGGAGTTGATACACAGGATGTACACGGATGTGATCGGCAAAGTATCAGATAAGGTGAAGAATACTGTTGAACGAGGGTTAGTCAAACGGTTCGCGCAATCGATTGGCGACCCCCATCCCATTTTTATTGACGAAGAATATGGAAAGAGAAGTAAGTATGGCACAAATATTGCGCCACCTACTTTTCCACGTGTGTTTGAATCGGGCACAATTGAAGAGTTACAGCTTCCTAAAAAAGGTTTGATTCATGGTGAGCAAAGGTTTCATTATGAAAGACCTCTCCTAGTTGGAGAAGATGTTTATGTTTGGACCGAAGTAAAGGATTATTATGAAAAGAAAGGGAGCAATGGTTTAATGGGTTTTCTTTCCGTAGTGAAGTATGGGGAAGATAAGG
Source organism: Cytobacillus sp. FSL K6-0129 (assembly GCF_038007625.1). Taxonomy (NCBI): domain Bacteria; kingdom Bacillati; phylum Bacillota; class Bacilli; order Caryophanales; family Bacillaceae; genus Cytobacillus; species Cytobacillus sp. FSL K6-0129. The sequence goes on from NZ_JBBOXM010000001.1 coordinate 427,371, forward strand.
ATGGGAAGCTCATTTTTAAAGAAGAAGCCATTACCATCATTACAGAAGCTGTGAGAAAGGCGATGAGTGTATGAGTAATATCTTGACATTAGAAAAAGGAAAAACATTGTCAGAAACCTTAGCGCCTGTATCGAGAATGGACTTAATAAAGTATTCAGGTGCATCTGGAGATTTTAACCCCATTCATACAGTTGATGAGGAAGCAAAGAAAACGGGACTTCCTGGAATTATCGCTCATGGCATGTGGACAATGGGTAATTTGGCCAAATTATTCACACCATATTATGAAGAAGGGTTTATAAAGGATTATCGCATTCGTTTTTCAGGTATGGTCTTCATTGATGATGTGATTACACTGGTTGCTACAGTGACTGCTGAAGAGGAGCAGGAAATTGCATTTGAGGTGAAAGCAGTCAATCAAGCAGGGAAGGCAGTTTTAAAAGGTGATGTCACGTTTGTTAAAACAAATGGATAAGAGGAGGTGCGGGTAATGAATTTTGAATATTCGGACAAAGTAAAGCGTTTACAAGCAAAAATTAGTGATTTCATGGATCAATATGTTTTTCCAAATGAGAAAACCTATATGGAGCAAATAAGTAAGGAAAATCGATTTAGTACCCATCCAACCATTATGGAGGAACTAAAAGCAAAAGCAAAAGCAGAAGGATTATGGAATTTATTTTTACCGGATAGCGAAGATGGTGCAGGTTTAAGCAATATCGAATACGCTCCATTATGTGAGTTAATGGGGAGGTCATCTATAGGACCTGAAGTATTTAACTGTGCAGCACCAGATACAGGTAATATGGAAGTATTAGTACGCTACGGAACGGATGAACATAAGGAAAAGTGGCTAAAGCCATTACTAAACGGTGAAATACGCTCTTGTTTTTCCATGACTGAACCGAATGTGGCCTCATCTGATGCGACCAATATCGAATCCAGCATTATTCGTGATGGAGATGAGTATGTCATTAATGGAACAAAGTGGTGGTCATCAGGGGCAGGTGATCCTAGATGTAAAATTGCCATTGTCATGGGTAAAAACGATCCAAACGCCGAAAAACATAAACAACAATCGATGATATTAGTCCCACTTGATACACCAGGTGTAAAAATCAAACGCACATTAAATGTGTTTGGTTACGATCATGCTCCTCATGGTCATGCAGAAATTGAATATAACAATGTAAGAGTCCCTGCTAGTAATATGCTACTAGGTGAAGGGAGAGGCTTTGAAATTGCACAAGGCAGATTAGGACCAGGGCGCATTCATCATTGCATGAGAACGATTGGGGCAGCGGAAAGAGCATTATCCATTCTTTGTGAGCGTGTCCAAGAGCGCATTGCCTTTGGCAAAACATTAGCAGAACAAGGTGTTATTCAAGAATGGATTGCTGAAGCTAGAATGAATATAGAACAATCTCGTTTACTTACATTGAAAGCTGCTTATATGATGGACACTGTTGGAAATAAAGCTGCCAAAACAGAGATTGCCATGATTAAGGTAGTCGCACCAAATGTGGCACTTCAAGTTATTGATCACGCCATTCAAGCACTAGGTGCAAAAGGAGTAAGTCAAGATACACCGCTTGCTGCAAGTTGGGCGAATATTCGAACATTACGATTAGCAGACGGTCCAGATGAAGTCCATAAAAGAGCGATTGCAAGACAAGAGTTAAAAAAATATAAAAAAGTAGCACAGGGGGTCCAATAATGCATGTAAAAGAACTGTTCGATCTATCTGGAAAAACAGCTATTGTCACTGGGGGCGGAAGAGGATTAGGTGAACAAATTGCTGAAGGGTTTGCAGAAGCTGGAGCAAACATCGTGTTATGTTCCAGGAAAAAAGAGAATTGTGATGAAGTGGCCGATCGTTTAAAGGAACTTGGTATTGAAGTACTGACTTTTAAATGTGATATTACTAATCCAGAAGAAGTGCAAACAGTCGTCGATGAAACGATTCAGCGTTTTGGAAAGATTGATATTCTTGTCAATAATAGTGGGGCAACATGGGGGGCACCAGTAGAAGAAATGCCTCTAGAAGCCTTTCAAAAAGTAGTCAATGTAAATGTTGTAGGAACATTTCTAATGTCACAAGCTGTTGGTAAAGCAATGCTGGTTGAAAAACAAGGGAAAATCATTAATATAGCTTCTGTTGCTGGACTTAAGGGGTCAAATCCAGAGTTAATGGACGCAATTGGATATAACTCAAGTAAGGGTGGTGTTATTTCTTTTACAAAAGATTTGGCTGTGAAATGGGGACCAAGAGGCATTCATGTCAATGCGATTGCACCTGGGTTTTTCCCAACAAAAATGTCCAAGGTTCTTATTGAAAGAAATAGCGATCGCTTCTTACAGAGGACACCACTTAGGAAATTTGGTTCCGACTCTGATTTAAAAGGAGTGGCTCTATTTTTAGCCAGTGGTGCGTCCGATTTCATTACTGGTGAAACAATTGCGGTAGATGGTGGAACAACGGCGATGTAAAGAGAAAGGGATGGGTGAAATGGGTAATAGAGAAGCAGTAATCGTTTCAGCTGTACGCACAGCGATTGGTAGGCAGGGAGGTGCTCTTGCCTCCGTTCCAGCTCACGTATTTGGTGGCGAAGTTATAAAGGCAGCAGTAGAGCGGGCGCAAGTGAATGTGGGAGAGATTGATGATGTGATTTTTGGTAATGTGCTAAGTGGTGGGGGAAATATTGCTAGATTATCAAGTCTTCAATCAGGTCTTTCTCTTAATCTACCTGGCTTAACAATAGACCGCCAATGCGGATCAGGTATGAATGCTGTTGCACTTGCTGCAGCAATGATTAAAGCCGGTGAGGGAGATGTCTATATTGCAGGTGGAGTAGAAAGTATGTCGAGGGCACCTTACTTGATGGATCGGGCTGATCAACCGTATAGTCCAAGACCCCCTCAATTTAGAAAATCACGACTTTCACCTGATGAAGTTGGAGATCCTCCTATGGGGATAACAGCAGAAAATTTAGTAGAAAAATATGATATTTCTCGTCAAGAGCAAGATGAATATGCCAATCGTAGTCAAGCAAGAATGGCTAAGGCGATGGCAGAAGGCCGTTTTAATGAACAAATTGTTCCGATAAAGATTCCTATTAGAAAAGGTGAGCCGATTACTTTTAATGAGGATGAACACCCAAGACCACAAACGAATATAGAGGGGTTAGCTAAACTTAAGCCTGCATTTAAGCAAGCTGGCAGTGTGACAGCCGGTAACAGTTCAGGCTTAAATGATGCGGCTTCGGCGCTTGTTATCATGTCAAGAGAAAAAGCGAATTCACTCGGTTTACGTCCATTAGCCGTCATAAAAGAATCAACTGTCGCTGGTGTTGACCCTAATATTATGGGAATAGGTCCTGTACCTGCTGTTAGAAAACTATTAAAGAAAACTGGAAAAACACTTGAAGATATCGATTTAATTGAATTGAATGAAGCATTCGCCGCACAAGTCATTGCTTGTGACAGGGAGTTATCATTCAATCCTGAAAAGTTGAATGTGAATGGCGGAGCGATTGCTCATGGTCATCCATTAGGCGCAACAGGTGCCATACTTGTTACGAAAGCAGTGTATGAATTGCAACGGTCACTGAGCCAGACGGCTTTAATTACCGCTTGTATTGGTGGAGGTCAAGGGATTGCCCTTCTCATTGAAAGAGAACTAGTCTAAGAATAGGCATAGACATAGTCAGGAGGGCTTTTAGTGAAAAATCAAATTTTAAAGAAAAGCATCGATTTGTTTGATGATAAAGGCTTTAAGGAAACGACCATTCAAGATATTGTCGATCAACTCGATGTGACGAAAGGTACTTTTTATTATTATTTCAACAGTAAGCAGGAAGTATTAAGGGATATCCATTTAGAATACATCGAAGGTTTATTACAAGAACAAGAGGAAATCTTACAAAATCAAACATTAAGTAATAAAGAAAAGCTCTACGAAAACATTTATTTAACATTAAGTAAGATTGACACCCAGGGAAAAGAAGCACGAATTGTGCACCGGGAGTTAAGGCATTTACATGAAGATCATGTCAAACAAATTAAATTAAAGAGAAAAGAATATCGATTAAATTTTGAAAAAATTATTGATGAAGGTAAAAAGACAAGAGAGTTTAGTAATCATATTCGAACGGATATTCTTGCATTCGGGTTTTTAGGAATGACGAATTATAGCTATTATTGGTTTCGCACAGATGGTGAACTAACGGATAAGGAATTAGCACGATTTTATACCGAAATTATTTTAAAAGGTATTGAAGAAGTGCCTGTTAAAGAGGGGATTTGATGATGCATAAAAAACATCAAATAGAGGTGTATGTACGGTTTAGTGAAACCGATGCTGTTGGCCATGTCAATAATACAAGTTATTTTCTTTATTTTGAAGAGGCAAGAACGAAATTATTTTATGAGATTTTACCTAATAGAAATAAACAAAGTAGTATGATTTTGGCTTCTATTCATTGTGATTATGTTGCCCCAGCTTTCGCAGGTGAGGAACTAGTTGTGACTACTGAGGTTAGCAATATTGGCCGTAAAAGCTTTGAATTACAGCATTTATTGACAAAGAAGATGGATGGGAAATTGGTGGCTAAAGCAAGTTGTGTCACTGTGTGTTATAACTTCATAGATGATCATTCTATTTTGATTCCAGAACATTTAAGGGATAACTTAAAAAAATATCAGCCTCTCGCATTACTAAGTAAAACAGAGGAGGGTGTTCATGACTTCTGATACAATTCCCATTCGAGAAGGTGAAGGGCTTGATGTTCATCGCTTAGAACAATATTTAAAAGCAAATATAGAAGAAATACCTAACAAACCATTAGAAATCTCCCAATTTAGTGCAGGTAAATCAAATCTAACCTATCAATTAAAAGCTGGCAACTGGGAAGCTGTGTTAAGAAGACCGCCTATGGGACCAGTAGCACCTAAAGCGCATGATATGGAAAGAGAATATAAAGTACTACAGGAAATCCACCCTTTTTTCAATCAAGCACCGAAGCCTTTTATTTACAGTGATAAAGAACTTTTAGGTGCACCATTCTTTATTATGGAAAGAAAAAAAGGGGTGGTGATAGACGATTCCCTCACTATTCCTGATGGTGACAGTACTTATGATGTAGGTCAAAGAATATCACAATTGATGGTAAACACTCTTGTGCAATTACACGCTATCAATTATCAGAAGACCAAACTAAAAGAGATGACGAGACCAGCTGGGTTCATGCAAAGGCAAGTAGATGGCTGGATAAGCCGATATCATCGTAGTAAAACAGATGAAATTAATGGGATTGATGAACTTACAAATTGGTTAGAGTCACATCTCCCACATTCCGAAAAAACAACGATTATCCATTATGATTTTAAGCTAAATAACAGTATGTTCAATCAACAGTTAACAAGATTAATCGGTGTCTTTGATTGGGAAATGTCAACTGTTGGTGACCCGTTAGCAGATTTAGGTGTTGCCTTAAGCTACTGGCATGAAAAAAATGATTCCGATCTATTGAAGAGAGGTCTAGGAGAAGAGTCGGTGACGACAAAGCCAGGCTTCTTCACAAGAGAAGAGTTTATTCAAGCATATGCGCTAAAAAGTGGGACAGATGTCAGTCAAATTCATTATTATTTAACATTTGCTTACTTCAAACTCGCCGTTATATGTCAGCAAATTTATTATCGTTGGAAGCGCGGACAAACAAAAGACGAGCGCTTTTCTAATCTAAACTTATATGTAAATAACTTAATACAACATGCTGTAAAGACATCTAGAAGAAAATTGTGAGGTTATTGATATGGTGAAACTTCATGTAGTCATGAAAAAAGAAGAAATCGATAAAGAGAAATTAAATGGGCAGAAGGTGGTAGTTGTATTTGATATTTTGATGGCCACATCAGTTATAACAACTGCGATTCAACACGGGGCAAAGGCGGTCATACCAGTAGCGAATCAAGAGGATGCATTATATGAAGCAAGCATTCGTGAAAAAGGAACATATGTGTTAGTTGGAGAATATAACGGGCTAACGATAGACGGATTTGAATCACCCCATCCAGAAAGATTATCTAAAACTGTTGAAGGTAAGGATATCATCTTAACAACCACCAATGGAACAGTGGCCATCAAACATGCTCTTAATGCAAAGAAAGTGTATATAGCATCCCTCTTAAATGCCAAACATTCTGCTAAGGCAGTTTGTAGCGAACATCTTGATGAGACGGTAGTACTTGTTTGTTCGGGATCTTCTGGTGTATTTAATGTCGAGGACTTTTATGGAGTCGGTTATTATATTGATTGTTTAATAACTAGCAGTCATAAGGCTTGGGAAATGTCAGATACAGCACTGTGTGCCCATCAATTTTATTTGGGTGCAAAAGAAAAAGGAACAGAATTATTAATGGCTTCACGTGTAGGTAAAATGATTGCAAATCACGGTATGAAGACGGAAGTAGCATTCGTAGCTCAAAAAGATATTTTTGCCGTTTCCCCTATTGTAACGGATGAAGGCGTAATCGGCGTTTAATAAAAAAATGAGGTGAAGATATGACATCGAAAACAATGAGTCATTTACTAATGAAAATTGAGAATGGTGTAATGGAATTAACATTAAATCGTCCTGAGGCATTAAATTCATTTAGCCCTGAGCTAATTCAAGGGTTAAAATCAGCACTACAACAAGCCAAAGCGGATAAAGATATTCGTGTTATTGTATTGAAGGGAGCGGGAAGAGCTTTCAGTTCTGGTGGAGATGTAAAAAGGATGGGTTCAAGATCGCCTATAGCTACTTATGAACATATTGGGAATTTGAATGAGCTTATTCTTTTAATACAATCTGTAGAGAAACCAATCATTGCAGCCGTACATGGATATGCGGCAGGAGCAGGGTTTAATCTAGCACTAGCATGTGATTTAATCTTAGCAGAAGAAGAAACTAAATTTATTTTAAGCTTTTCTAAAGTAGGCTTAATTTCGGATGGCGGCGGCTCTTATTTTCTACCTCGACTAGTTGGATTACAACGTGCGAAGGAACTATTATTTAGCGCAGAGCCATTAACAGTTGAAAAAGCATACGAATTTGGCATCGTTAACCATATTTACAAAAAAGGTCACTTTGAAGATGATGTAAAACAATATGCGGAAAAATTAAGTGCTGGGCCAAATATTGCGTATGGATTTATTAAAAAACTTACTAACGAATCTTATCAGTTATCATTAAAACAAGTATTAGAACAGGAAAGGATTACACAAGGTACGATGGTAACAACAGAGGACCATCATGAAGGAATTACTGCTTTTAAAGAAAAAAGACAACCTGACTTCAAACGTTCTTAAATTAAATATGACACCTCTATGAGCTATTCTAAAAAGTTAAGGAGGAGATTAAATTAATGCAAACAAGACATTTTGATCACTGGCCAAAGCTTCCAAAAAAACTGATTGTTCCAGAAACTTCAGTTTACCAAAACTTGGAATTCTCAGCACTTCAATATCCTTCGCGAGAGGCTATCCATTATTATGGAAATGAAATAAGCTTTAAGCAATTATTAGACGAAGTGAAGAGTGTTTCTAGTTATCTTCAAACGGAATTACAGGTAAAAAAAGGAGATAAAGTCCTGCTCTTTATGCAGAATTCTCCACAGTTTGTCATTAGCTTCTATAGCATTATGAGAATTGGCGCAGTCGTCGTTCCGATTAACCCAATGCTTGTTACGAGTGAGTTAGCTTTTTATATTAATGATTGTCAAATTGAAACAGCAGTTATCGGTCAAGAATTACAACCTATTGTAAAACCACTTATTGAACAGACTTCTTTGAAACACCTACTTATTGCCTCCTATTCAGATTATATTGACCCACAAGATAACATAGATAGACCAGATGTAGTTGCAGAACCACGAAAAGAATGGACAGAAGAGCAAGATCATTTCCGGTGGGATGACGCTATAAAGATGAGAGAAATCGTTCCTTATTATACGAGCAAACAGGATGATTTAATCGTCCTTCCTTACACTTCAGGAACAACCGGTGTACCAAAAGGCTGTATGCATACGAATTATTCTGTTCAAGCCAATACCGTTGGTGGTGCTTTATGGGGGAGGATTTCAAGTAGCAATGTCATTTTATCTTCTTTGCCATTTTTCCATGTGACCGGAATGGTGCAAAGTATGCATGTACCCATTTATGCTGGAAGTACCATGGTCATTATGACTAGATGGAATAAAGATACGGCATTACAACTTATTGAGAGAAAGCAGTGTAGTAATTGGACAGCTATAAGTACGATGTTAATTGATTTTATTTCTAATCCAAAATTAACAGCTGATCGTATAGCTTCACTTATTGGCATTTCCGGTGGTGGCGCTACTTTGCCGGAAGCAGTTGGTCAGAAATTAGAGAAATTAACTGGATTAACTTTTTTAGAAGGGTATGGCTTGACCGAAACAATTGCACAAACCCATTCAAATCCAACAGATCATCCGAAAATGCAATGTTTAGGCATTCCCTTCTTCGATGTGGATGCTAGAATCATAGATCCTATTACAAATGAAGAATTGGGTATCGATGAGGTTGGTGAAATCATCATTCATGGTCATCAAGTAATGAAAGGTTACTATAATCGTCCGGAAGAAAATGAAAGCGCTTTTATTACTATAGAAGGAAAACAATTTTTTAGAACAGGTGATTTAGGAAAAGTAGATGAAGAGGGTTATTTCTTTATTGTTGATCGTGTTAAAAGAATGATTAATTCTTCAGGTTATAAAATTTGGCCGACAGAGGTGGAGTCGATTCTATATCGTCACTCTGCGATTCAACAGGCTTGTGTCGTGGGGATTCCTGATCCGAGACGAGGAGAAGCAGCAAAAGCCTTCGTGATATTAAATGAAGACAGTAAAGGAAAGACATCTGCTGAAGAGATTATTCAATGGGCTAAAGAGCATATGGCTGCCTATAAAGTTCCGAAAGTGGTTGAGTTTAGAGAGTCTTTCCCAATGACATCTAGCGGGAAAATATTATGGCGTAAACTGAAAGAAGAAGAAGAATCGAAATTGAATCAACAAAAAGTCTAATCTTCTACTGACGTGAAAAAGGGGGAAAATGATGGAACTTTTAATGCAACAATTGTTTAATGGATTAACAATTGGGAGTGTCTATGCCCTAGTAGCTTTAGGGCTCACTTTAGTATACGGCATTCTCCATATTCCAAATTTCGCTCACGGTGCTCTGTACATGGTAGGTGGATATATCACTTTAATTATGATGACTGAAGCAGGTTTACACTATATTCTCGCAATGGTTGTTTCCATTTGTGTAGTCGGACTATTAAGTGTCTTAATGGAGAGACTTGTGTTCTATCCTTTAAGACACTCTCCTCCTATTCAAGATAAAGTGGCTGCCATCGGTATTTTACTTTTTCTTGAAGCATTAGCACAGTTTATATGGGGAGCGGACTATCGCCAAATGTCAACACCTTTTGGGCAGGTGGTGGAAGTGTTTGGTCTCACACTGACATTGCAAAGAATACTCATTGTATTCGCAGCAATTGCGGTAATGATTTTGCTTTACTGGTTCTTAAAGAAAACATTTACGGGTAGGACAATCATTGCAATGGCCCAAAATAGAGAAGGGGCGCAATTAGTAGGTATCAACACACATAAAGTAGCGATCCTCACTTTTTTTATTGCTGGTGCTCTGGCGGCAATTGGTGCTTCACTTACGTCACCAATTAACCTCGTCTTTCCTGGAATGGGACATCTGGTAATCCTAAAAGCTTTTGTCATTATCATCATCGGTGGAATGGGCAGTATTCCAGGAGCCATATTGGGTGGATATATCCTAGGGTTCACGGAAAGTTTAGGAGCAACCTACCTTTCTGCAGATTATAAAGACATCATCGCTTTTGTATTATTAATTCTCATTCTATCAATCAAGCCTCAAGGAATTTTCTCTAAAGGAGGCGTATAGAATGAACGTTCTAACAAACAAGAAGGTAATTATACCTTTGCTCATCGTTCTCGGAATCGTTTTCCCTTTCGTTATTCCGAATCTTTATTATCTTCATATTATGACTTTGGCTTTTATTTGGACCATCGCAGTTTATGGCTTGAATTTACTTGCGGGTTATACAGGTTACTTATCTTTAGCTCATGGTGGTTTCTTTGCAATTGGGGCGTATGTTATCGGCATCCTTACTGTTAAACTTGAGATGGGTTTTTGGTTAAGCTTTTTGTTAGCCCCATTGGTAACGATGTTCATCGGGTTAATCATCGGGCTGTTTGCCTTAAGAACGAAAGAACACTTTTTTGCTATATATACCCTTTGTGTAGGCTATATTATTTACCTAGTGATTGATAAGTGGGAAGGTCTAACTGGTGGCGTAAGAGGACTAATTGGTATCCCTTTGCCAGAGGCAATCGGTCCAATTACTTTTCAATCACCAACAGCTCAATATTATTTAGCGTTTTTCATTTTTCTCCTCGTTGTGGCTGTCATTTATCGTATCGTGCATTCACTAACTGGGAGAACATTTATCGCTATTCGTAATAGTGAAGATTTAGCGTTATCACTTGGTATTTCAACTAAACGGAATAAACTTCTTGCCTTTGTACTTTCCACTTTTTTTGCTGGTTTGGCAGGAGCGATGTATGCAGGTTTTATCCGTTTCATCGGTCCAGAAATAGCTTATACAACGATCACATTTGATTTGCTTACTTATATGATTGTTGGTGGAATTGGTACATTTGCTGGTCCGATTGTAGGGACATTTCTTATCGTGATCATCTCGCAAAATCTACAATTCTTACAAGATTATCGGATGCTCATATTTGGTCCATTATTGACATTACTCATCATCTTTTCTCCTAGAGGAATTGTTGGGTTTATTCAAATGCAGTTGTATCAAAGAAAACGGAAAAAACAGGAATCTCTTGCTTACAAAAACAGGGAGGAGGAGACAAATGCTGGAGGTTAAAGGCTTAACGAAGCGTTTTGGTGGAAATGTAGCAGTGAAGTCAGTGGATTATTCCGTCCAACAAGGGAAGATCAACGCCATCATTGGCCCTAATGGTGCGGGGAAAAGTACATTCTTTAACTTGATTACAGGTGTGCACGAACCGACCGAAGGAACGATTATCTATAAAAATGAGGAGATTACTAGACAACCAGCGAATGTGATAGCAAAGCTAGGTGTGGCAAGGACATTTCAAAGTACACACTTATTTGAAATGTCGACGGTGAAAGACAATGCAATCGTTGGCCATCGCTTGCGAACGAAATCTAATCTGTTTGATAGTATCTTTCGGACGAAAAGGCTAAAAGAAGAAGAACAACAATGTATCGCCAAAGCAGAGGAATCTTTAGATTTCGTTGGCTTATCACATGTAAGTGATCAACTAGTAACAAATATTTCTCAAGAAGAGAAGAAACGTGTTGCTTTCGCATTAGCACTTGCTACTGATCCTGAGATCGTTTTTCTCGATGAACCAACAGCTGGGGTCAATCCTGATGAAACAGATGAAATGGCAAAATTAATCCAAAAAATGGCGGATAAAGGTTTAACGATTTGTCTTATTGAGCATAAGATGCCGATGATTATGCGGTTGGCGCATCATATTATGGTTTTAAACTATGGAGAAAAGATTGCGGAAGGAACACCAGCAGAGATCCAAAAAAATGAAGAGGTCATCAAAGCCTATTTAGGAGGGACGGTGAGTGCTTAAATTAGATGGAGTTTCTGCTAAATATGGAAAATATTTAAGTATTAAAGATATTGATATTGATGTTGTGGAAGGCGAGATTGTTGTTTTACTAGGGGCGAATGGAGCAGGGAAAAGCACGACTTTCAAAACAATTAGTGGTCTATTAAAAGCAACTTCAGGCAAGATACTTTTTAATGATGTACCTATTCATCAAACGGCACCTGAAAAGATTGTACAAATGGGGATTGTCCAATGTGCCGAGGACCGTAAATTGTTTCCTTATATGAACGTAGAACAAAATCTAATGATGGGAGGTTATATTCATCGTAAGCGTAAAGCGCAATTGAAACAATCATTAAATGATGTGTTCGAGCTTTTTCCGATTCTTTACGAAAAAAGAAATGAAGCAGCAGGTTTACTAAGTGGTGGACAACAGCAAATGCTTGCAATCGGCAGAGCTTATATGGCTAAACCGAAGTTAATGTTACTTGATGAACCTTCCATTGGGCTAGCACCACTTATTGTTGAGCAAATGTTTGAAAGCATTAAAAATATTAATCAAGAAGGAACAACCATTCTTTTAGCAGAACAAAATGCATTTGCAGCGTTAAGTATTGCGAAGAAAGGTTATGTGTTTGAAAATGGGCAGATTGCATTGCAAGGGACTGCGGATGAGCTTTTATCAAACCAAGAGGTAAGAAAGGCTTATATTGGTGCATAAGTAATAATTATTAAGGGGGAGAGTTTTATGAAAAAGCGGAAATGGTTAAGTGTTTTAGTCGTATTCACTATCTTTTTTCTTTCAGCTTGTGCACAATCAAGTGGTGGCAATGGTGAGAAAGTCGTCAATATTGGTTATAGTGGTCCATTGAGTGGTGCTGCTGCTTATTATGGTGAAAACACATTAAATGGTTTGAAGATGGCAGTAGAGGACATTAATAAAGAAGGTTTTGAAGTAAATGGTGATAAATACAAACTGAATGTTGTTGCCTTGGATGATAAATATCTACCTAATGAAACAGCATCAAATGGAAAACGCTTAGTTCAAGAAAACCAAACACCAATTATATTCTCGCCACATAGCGGTGGCATCTCAGCGTTACAAGTATTTAACGAAGTGGATAATTTCATCGTATCAGCCTATTCGAGTGAACCAGATATTGTTGAGCGTGGGAATACATTAACTGTTAGAATACCGCCGAGCTATGAAGGATATATTGAGCCATTCTCCGATTATGCGATGGATAATTTCGGAAAAAAATTAGCTGCTATTCCGCCTGTTACGCAATATGGAAAAGATTGGGCTGAAGCGATTATTCCATACTGGGAAAGTGCAGGAGGAGAAGTAGTTCATAAAGCTTCAGTTGATTACTCGAAAGATACAGACTTTTTTACTCTTTTAACGAATGCATTAAAAGAAGAGCCAGATGTCCTCTTCATTGGTGGACCTTCAGAACCTACTGCTAAAATTGTATCGCAGGCAAGACAGCTTGGATATGACGGAGGTTTTATCGTGATGGACCAAGCGAAATTGGATGAAATGAAAAATGTGACAGGTTCATATGATGTATTAGAAGGAGCGATAGGTGTTGTTCCGCTTATATATACAGAATATTCTGGAACAAAGGAGTTTATTGATAAGTATCGTGAAAAGCATGACAAGGACCCAGGTTCTGAAGCAGGCTATCACTATTTAGCAATGTATGTATTTGTAGAGGCAATGAAAGCAGCGGGATCTGTTGATGATGCTAAGCTTATACGGGAACACATTGAAGATGGATTAACTAATTTACCAGATGATAAAAAAGTATATGATTTGAAACATATTGAAGAAAATGGGGCAATCGAAAACTTTATCAGAATGGGTGTAATTAAAGATGGTGAGTTTGAAGAAGTAGATGTAGAGTAAAAAGAGGGCGTCTGTGAGTGAAGAAGGTTCACAGACGTCCTATCTTTTGTTTTACCTTAATTGATAAGGGTATAGAGAAGTAGAACGTATAAAATGGAGGGATAAAATGGGTAATCGAAGTATTCTATTAGTCGAAAGACCAACCGGAATGCCAAATGATAAAAATTTTGAATTAGTAGAGAGTGAAGAACTTCCTCGTTTAAATGAAGGGGAGGTATTAATACAAACCATTTACCTTTCTGTTGATCCATATATGAGAGGCAGGATGAGTGGGCGAAAATCATATATTGAGCCTTTTGCATTAAATGAAGTGTTATCCGGTGGAATTGTAGGTCAAGTAATTGAATCAAAGGATGGTAATTTTAAAGTGGGTGACTATGTGGAAGGGCGTCTTGGCTGGTCTGATTATAATGTAGCTAAAAGTCATCAAGTACGTAAATTAAATCCTTCTATAGCTCCTATATCAACAGCATTAGGTATTGTGGGAATGCCAGGATTAACAGCTTATTTTGGCTTACTAGATATAGGTGAGCCTAAAGAGGGAGAGACGGTTGTGGTCTCTGGAGCAGCAGGTGCCGTTGGTTCAACGGTTGGGCAAATAGCTAAATTAAAAGGCTGTAAAGTGATAGGAATCGCTGGAACGGAAGAAAAATGCCAATATTTAAAAGAAGACCTACATTTTGATGAAGTCATCAACTATAAAACTGATAATATAAAGGATAAGGTTAAACAATATACACCCGATGGCGTCGATATTTACTTTGATAATGTAGGTGGAGATATTTCCGATGAAGTAATAAAAAGAATTAATTACAAAGCAAGGATTATTCTTTGTGGACAAATCTCCTCCTATAATGCGACAGAAATAGAGCATGGGCCGAGAATACAAGGGTTATTAGTACAAAAAAGCGCATTAATGAAGGGTTTCATTGTTGGTGATTATGCAAATAATCACGAAGAAGGCTTGAAGCAACTTGGAGAATGGGTTAATTCAGGAAAGCTTCAATATCGTGAAAATATCGTGGAAGGTTTAGAAAATGCTCCTCATGCTTTTATTGGCTTATTTAAGGGAGATAATTTAGGTAAACAACTGGTTAAAGTGAGTGATGATTAACATGAACGAACTATAAGAGCATGGATATTGGAGAAGAACAAATAACGTGTTTGGCATAATTTGTTCTTTTCCTTATTATTGTGAATGTTTGATCCTGCTACTAGCTCTGTAATAGAACAATAAGGGACAATTAGATACATATATTGGAGGAATGTTATGCAACTATTTGAGCAAAACCATAGCAACTACTCCTTTGAGATATTTTCTACTTCACACCTTGTAATGGTAGTACTCTTTTTAATAGGATCCTTCTTCTTATATTTCCAGAGAAAAAGGTTAGCCGGACATAAAACGATGTTAAGAGTAATATTCTTATTGCTCTTGCTCTTTTTAGAAGGAAGTTATCACTATTGGTTATGGATAGGTGGAAAGTGGGATGTCTCTTTTGCTTTGCCTCTTCACTTATGCTCGATTAGTGTGCTACTTTGTTTGCTATTACTTATTTTTCAAAAACGTTTGCTCTTTCAATTAACTTATTATATTGGTATTGCGGGAGCGACTATGGCTATCTTAACGCCAGAATTGTTTTTCGGATACCCACATTTTCGTTATTTTCAATTTTTCTTTATCCATATGATCATCGTATGGACAGCTCTACTTTATATATTTAGCTTCAAGTACTCTCCATCAAGTAAAGGGGTTGTAGCTGCGTTTATTTCTCTTAATATATTTGCGATTATAGCGGCTGTTATTAACTATGTTACGGATGGAAATTATATGTTTCTTTCTCGAAAACCAGCGACGAGTTCTGTGCTCGACTTTTTTGGCCCATATCCTTATTACATTTTTGTTCTTGAGGCTGTAGCAGTATTGTTATTTGTACTTATGTATCTTCCTTTTAAGGATAGGAGGAAAGACCCTTTAGAGAAAAGAAAAACAATTAGTTGATTAAATCGGCCCATTTTTTTCATAGGTGTCACAAAATGGACAAATAAAATGTAACTATTTTCTTTTGTGTTACATTTTGTTTTAGTGATAAAGAACTGTTTATTGTGGATGCTATTGGAAGTTTAGTATGTATTTTCTTTTAAATTGTAATTATATTACATATAAACCATGTTTTTCACGGTTTGTTTTTCTTCGTATGCACTCTATCATGAATGAGAAATGATAGATTAGGAGTGTACAAAGAGATGAAAAAACAACTCGTGTCAATAGCAGCGGCTACTACTCTTTTTGCGGCAACATATGCAGAAGTTGGAGCAGCGCAAACACATACAGTGCAATCAGGTGATACTTTATGGAAATTGTCTAATACATATAATCTTTCCATCAATCAATTAATGGAGTGGAATCAGCTAAAGAGTTCTACAATTGTTGTTGGTCAAAAGCTGAAGGTAAATGGGGCAGAACAAACAAGTACCTATACAGTCAAAAGTGGAGACTCACTTTGGAAAATTGCACATCAACATGGTATCTCTGTCATTGATTTAAAAAACATCAATGGGCTGAGTTCCGATAGAATATATCCAGGGCAGAAATTAAAGCTAAAGGTGAGTTCAGGGGGGGCACCTTCAACCCCTAATACAAACCAATCAACTTATACAGTACAATCAGGTGATAGTCTCTGGTTAATTGCCTCAAAGCATCAGTTATCAGTGGCGCAGTTAAAAAATATGAATAACTTAACAACGGATGTAATCCGTCCAGGTCAGGTATTAAAAGTGAGTTCATCTAACTCCTCGGCTGGTGGAAATCAAACTAGTAATAACCAACAGTCACAGGTAAATCAATTAATAAAAGAAGCGAAAAAACATATCGGTGTTCCTTATACTTGGGGAGGAAATTCACCGTCTTCAGGGTTTGACTGTAGTGGATTTCTAAAATATGTTTTTAATCAAATCGGTGTTTCCATACCACGAACAGTGGAGACGATTTGGCAAGCGACTACATCTGTTTCATCTCCACAACCAGGTGATATTGTTTTCTTTGAAACGTATAAAAAAGGACCATCACATGCCGGTATTTATTTAGGCAACAATCAATTTATTCATGCTGGAACAAGTACAGGTGTAACAATTGCTGATATGTCTTCAAGTTATTGGAAACCGAAATATTTGGGTGCTAAAACGGCATTATAAAAACTGGATTTAAAAGAGCATTTGGGAGACAGTTCCTAGGTGCTCTTTTTTAGGTTAAAACACTGAATTACTCTGTAAATATTCTAAATATTTAAAATTGACAAAAAAGACTATTTTAAATAAAATATTATATATAGATATATAGTATCGAATACCGATAAAATGAGAGGGTGAAAAGTATTGGTTAAATTAGAAGTGCCAACTGTTCAATTGACATCAGATCAGCAGTCATTTAGAAATGAAGTCCGTGCATTTTTAAGAGAAGAAATACAATCCGAGCATTTTACACCTACATGTGATTCATGGCTAAGTGGAGAATCATCTACTTTTTCGAAAAAGCTAGGTGATAAAGGTTGGATTGGAATGACATGGCCGCAGGTATATGGTGGAAGTGAAAAGAGCGCCATTGATAGATATATTTTAACAGAGGAGTTGCTTGTAGCAGGTGCACCCGTTGCTGCTCATTGGTTTGCTGATAGACAAACGGGGCCATTGCTTCTAAAATATGGGACGGAAAATCAAAAAAAGACTTTTTTACCGCAAATCACAAAAGGGGAATGTTTCTTTGCTATTGGTTTAAGTGAACCGAATGCTGGCTCTGATTTAGCTGCCATCAAAACTCGGGCAGTACGAACGGCTGGCGGCTGGCTACTCACTGGTTCAAAGATATGGTCAAGTGGTGCTCATATCGCTCACTATATGGTCGTACTATGTCGTACATCACCAGAAGATGAAGAAAATCGCCATGATGGTATGAGTCAGTTAATTGTTGATTTACATGTTAATGGTGTGACCATTCGCCCAATCACTTTTTTAACAGGTGAGCATCATTTTAATGAGGTATTTTTTGAAAACGTTTTCGTTCCAGATGAACAAGTGGTCGGTCAAATCGGGAATGGTTGGAAACAAGGAATGGCAGAACTTGCTTATGAAAGAAGTGGACCAGAGAGAATACTCAGTACATACCCATTATTTTCAGGTGTAATTGATGAACTAAAAAGGATAAATGATAGAGAAGGATTAACAGAAATGCTCTCGCTCCTTCCAGAGCTATGGAGCATTAGAAATTTATCTATTGGTGTGGCAAAGTATCTTGACGAGGGGAAGGATGTTTCATTTATTGCCTCACTTGTTAAAGATAGAGGAACAACTTTTGAAACAAAAGTGGCAGAGACGGTGAGGTTAGTATTGTCTAAGCACCCTGATTTATTAAATAGTAAGTCTATCGGTGAGCTGTATACACAATCTATTTTGCATGGCCCAGGTTTCACTCTAAGAGGGGGAACAACGGAAATCTTACGAGGAATTATTGCCAAAGGGGTTGTATCAGAATGAGTGAAATAAAAGAGTATATTTATGATTCGGCCAGTAAATTTTTGAAGAAACAATCTACACAGGACTTACTTGAAAAGGGACAAAAGGGTTTATTTGATGATGAGTTATGGGCATCCCTAAATGACATGGGTCTAACAGGAGTAAATATACCGGAAGCATATGGTGGAGTGGGTGGAGATTATGAAGATGGTTTTACAGTTATTAGATTAGTTGGTCAATACCCAATTCCTCTACCTTTACCTGAAACTTTAATTAGTAAATGGATTCTGTCACAGTACGAGATGAAGATCACTCATGATCAACCGTTATCATTCCATTTTAATGAACAAAACCCTTTGGAAGTTAGGAAACATAACGGTAACTATATCTTAAACGGAGAGGCTTTAAATGTACCTTGGGGAAGGGTAGCAAAAGAAATCGTTGCCCTCGCTAAATGTCAAAACGAGTGGATGATGGTCCTCGTACCAGTAAACGAGTCAAAGATACATGAACAGGTGAATCTAGCCGGTGAACCACGTGATTCCTTGATTTTTCATGACATTCATATTGGAGATTCAGCCATCAAAATAATAGAAGATTGTGAGAGTAAGAAAATAGTAGAGCAACTGTATGCATTGGCTAAAGCGGCGATGCTTGCTGGCATTAGTGAACGAGTAGTACAGGAGTGCCTGTCTTATGCAAGTGAGCGTAAACAGTTTGGCAAGAATTTATATCGTTTTCAAGCAGTGCAGCAACATATCTCACTTCTAGTAGGAGAAACCGCTGCTTGCTTAGCTGCTGTTAACAATGCAGTGGAAATGCTTCAGGGTAGCCATGATTCGTTGTCTATCATGTTGACGAAGATAAAGGTGAGTGCCGTTGCAGGCGATATTGCGATGACCGCCCATCAGCTCCATGGAGCTATTGGGATGACATATGAACATACGCTGCATCATTTAACAAAACGGTTATGGTCATGGCGTGATGAAGCTGGAAATGAGCGCTATTGGCAAGGGGAATTAAGCACTTATATAGCACACAGTCCAGTCACTATTTGGTCACTATTAGTGGATAATCACGAAGTTAAATCCATTTTATAAGGAGGTAAAGAAAATGTCTGATTTACATTTTGAGGTAAGAGACGGAATTGCACAAATTATATTAAACCGCCCAAATGCAATGAATGCGTTTAGTGAGGAAATGCTAGATTTATGGATTGACGCACTACAGACTGTGCGAGATTCTAATGATATACGTGTTGTGATTGTTAAAGGAAATGGAAAAGGTTTTTGTGCTGGTGGAGATATGAAAGAGATGGGCGCAGGCAGGGGATTTTATCGTTCTGATGAAGATCGTGTAACCACTGGTCTTGCAAGAAAAAATTCACTATGGAAAAAGGTACAACGGATCCCTTTATTATTGGAAGAGATTGATCAACCTGTTATTGCACAAATTAATGGAGCGGCATTTGGAGCAGGTCTTGATATGGCATTAATGTGTGATATCCGCATAGCCGCAGAAGGAGCGAAGCTATCTGAAAGTTATACAAAAGTCGGCTTAGTTCCTGGGGATGGTGCTGCTTATTTTCTTCCGAGAATAGTTGGAATAGACAAAGCTTTAGATATGCTTTGGACAGCGAAAGTATTGACGGCTAATGAGGCGAAAGAAATGGGATTGGTCACATTTGTAATTGCTGATGATGAGTTGGAAGGTTTTACAGAGAACTATGCCAAAAAATTAGCAAATGGACCACAAACGGCCATTCGATTCATTAAAAGAGCTGTCTATCAAAATCAAACAATGAGCCTAAGGTCATCATTAGATATGATTTCTTCGTTTATGGCAATCACAACCGAATTAGAAGATCATCGTGAAGGAGTAAAAGCGGTAACAGAGAAGAGAAAACCGAAATTTCAATGAATGGATGTGAAGGGGGAGGTAGTCGTGGATAGAGCCTTGGATGGAATTAGAGTATTGGATTTATCAAGAGTTTACGCTGCACCGGCTGGTTCAATGATATTAGCTGATTTAGGTGCCGATGTAATTAGAATAGAATCACCTATGGGTACTGATAGCATGCGAGATTGGGGGCCGTTTGTGAATGGTCACAGCAGCTATTATTTTACAGCCAATCGGAATAAACGTTCTATTACCCTTAATTTAAAATCTCATAAAGGATTGACTATTTTTAAGCAGTTAGTAGCAAAAGCTGATATCGTCCTTGAAAACTTTAAAACAGGGACATTGAAAAAGCTTGGTATTGCCTTTGATGAATTAAAAAAAATCAATAATAGGATTATACTTTGTTCTGTAACAGGCTTTGGACAAACAGGTCCAATGCGTACAGAACCAGGTTTTGATCCAGTTATTCAAGCGATGAGTGGATTAATGGATGTGACAGGTCACCCTGATGGTGAGCCAACAAAAGTGGGGATTCCAATTGCGGATATTCTTACCTCTAAATATGTCGCTATAGGTATCTTAGCCGCTTTAAGGATGCGAGATAATAACGGTGTGGGTCAGCATATCGACTTATCTTTACTAGATGTGCAAATCAGCTCAATGGCCAATATTGCGAGTGGCTACCTAAATACTGGTATGGAATCTAAAAGATTAGGCAATCAACATAATAATGTTGTTCCCTATCAAGTTTTTGATTGTAAAGACCAACCGCTAATGATTTGTGTAGGAAATAACCATTTGTTTAGACAATTATGCATACTATTAGATAAACCAGAATGGGTAAGTGATCATAGGTTTCAAACAAACGAAAAACGCTTAGAGTATAAAGATATCTTAGTCCCATGGATAGCTGAACAAATGTTAGCAAATACAGCAGACAATTGGTTAGAGAAGTTTTCCCAATACGGTATTCCTGCTGGAAAAGTTAATAGTATTACGCAAGCCTTTAATGATCCGCAAGTAATTGCAAGAGAAACGGTTGGAACAATGTTACATCCAGTGATGGGAGAGGTGAAATTAACGAAAAGTCCTTTACGTTTTTCTGGATTAAACATAAGGTATGATCTGGCACCACCAATCCTCGGAGAGCATACAAATTTGTTCTTACAAGAGGAATTAGGTTTGGATGAGGGAGAAATAGCAGCATTAAAAAAACAAGGGGTTATATGAGAAAGATCTATATTTTAAAAAATTTGTATGATTGAATAGCTCATTTACCAATTTTTCATTTGAATAAAATAACACCTTTTTTCCGATGTGTTGGTTCCAGAAAGATACTTCATTAGATATTCTATTTTACATGGATGAGAAACTCCTGTTTTTTCTCATCATTCCTTACCAAATTACCTGGCAAATGTGAAGCAGGATATGTGTCGGAAGTAGTAAAAGCCAAGTAAAATATGTGTTGATATCTATCACTACATGGTAAAATATAGATGAGGATGAATATGATGAGGAGGAAGAAATGAATGAGTTTCTTTTCTAAAGTTTTAGCTAGTGTGGGTATAGGTGGCTGTAAAGTGGATACAAAACTTGCAAAAGCATCTTTTGTGCAAGGCGAACAAATCGACGGTGTCATTGCAATCACCGGTGGGAAAATAGATCAACAGATTGAACATTTATATATAGAAATATGCTGTAAATATGATGTCGAAAATGATGATAATGGGGTAAGCGCACAAACAGCAGTTCTAAGTCGCCAATTGATTACACAAAATATAACCGTTTTAGAAGGTGAAGAAAAAGAAGTGCCTTTTTCTTTTCAATTACCTTATGATACACCGATGACTTACGGAAAAACAAAGGTTTGGTTACAGACTTCAGGGGATATTAAGAACGCTATGGACCCAAACGACACAGATTTTATAAAGGTTGAGCCTAATCAATTATCTTCTTCCATTTTACATAGCATGGAGGATATTGGATTTATGTTAAGAGAAGTAGTATGCGAAGAAGTACCTAGAAGATTAAGAGATAAATATCCGTTTGCTCAAGAGTGGGAATTTATTCCTGATAGCGGAGAGTTTCGAGGCCGGTTGGATGAAATAGAATTGATCTTCATGAAGCAAAGTGAAAGTAATGTGGAATTACTCATTGAAGTCGACCGCCGAGCAAGAGACTTTGGCTCCTTTCTTTCAGAACTTATGGAAACAGATGAGACGAAATTAAGGGTCTGTTTGTCTGTAAATGATATCCCTCAAATGGAAGCGAAACTTACAGAGCTTATTCGCAAATATGCTTAAAATGTAACAATATTTACTGGTTATATGCTGGAAGTAAGTAGAATAATAGCCTAATAGAAGCTTAACAAGACAATGATTTTAGCTATTATGTTTATTTATGAATGTGATTTTATGCGAACATATCAGAGGATAATCTTCATTGGATATGTTCGCATTTGTCGTTTCAAGCATATTAAGTCAATCTATAGATGTTCTAATAAATCAGAATTTTTGAATTAATCACTTGGTTTGGTATACTTGTATTATGTTTAATTAAGTAAAATAATTGCTTTACATACAGGAGAGGTTTGGAAAGGGGTAGAATAAATGAAAGCGGTTGTATTAAAAGACAAAATGAAAAAAGGAAATATGATTGCTCCATTATATTATGAAGAAGTAGAGACACCACAGCCCAAAAAAGGTGAAGTGCTCGTGAGATTACATTATGCTGCTGTTAATCGTCGTGATGTATTTATCCGATATGGTGCTTATCCTGGAATCGCGGTTCCTTCTGTTTTAGGTTCTGATGGGGCAGGTGTCATTGCAGCATTAGGTGAAGGGGTTTCAGGTATCGCTGTAGGTAGTGAAGTTGTCATCAATCCAGGGCTTGATTGGGGAGATAACATTGACTATCCTCAAGCTAAACATACAGTACTTGGTGTTCCCTCAAACGGGACTTATGCACAGTATGTGACAGTACCTGCTGAGAATGTGCTACAAAAACCTTCTCATTTAACATTAGAAGAAGCAGCTGCCATTCCATTAGGCGCACTTACAGCATACCGAGCCGTTGTCACAAAAGGAGAGGTCAAACCATCTGATACCGTTATTATTCCGGGTATTGGAGGAGGCGTTGCGACTTTTGCATTACAAATTGCTGTAGCAAAAGGAGCGACGGTCTTTGTTACTTCAAGCAGTGATGAGAAAATTGCTTATGCTAAGGAACTAGGGGCTACTGATGGAGTAAACTACCGCAATGAGGATTGGGTGAAGGAATTAAAAGCACTATCAGGTGGTGCCGATTTAAGTATTGATAGTATTGGTGGATCTACCTTTAATGATCTCATCTATTTGGCTAAACCTGGTAGTAAAATCGTCTCCTTTGGTGCGACATTAGGACCGGTAGAGCAAGTTGTGATGCCAAGAATCTTCTTTAAGCAATTACATATTCTAGGGACAACAATGGGTAGTGCTTCTGAATTTAAATCAGTGATTGATTTCTACGGGGCTCATAAGTTAAAGCCAGTAATTGATGGAGTATATGATCTACAAGATATTGAAAGTGTCCATGAGAAAATGGATAAAGGAAAGGTATTTGGGAAAATGGTTTTAAAAATACCGCATGACTAAGAAGGAAAAATGGTATTAAACATGATTTATCGTTGCCAGGCCAGCTATGAAATTATCATCCACTCATCAAAGATATCAAATCCCAACTGACATGCAAAAATGAAAAACATATAAAATAAATAGCAAAAGGTTGATCTTATCATTACTATAAGTTCAACCTTTTTATGCTGCTTATTGATAATTATTCAGGTTTCCATGAGCTAAATCTTTTTTCAATCAAGCCGATAATGCCGGTGAGAATGACACCAGAAACAGCGATTACAACGACACCTACAAACATTTCCGCAGTTTTTAAATTTTGGCCTGCATGTGTGAGATGATAACCAATACCAGCTGTAGATGCATACATTTCACCAACGACAATTGCGATTAATCCCTGTCCTAGCCCTAAGCGAATACCGTTTAGAAGAAAAGGAACTGTGGAGGGGAGAGCAATCGTTTTAAATATTTGGAATTCAGATGCGGTAAAACTACGAGCTGCTTTAATTAAGTTTTGATCTAGAGTGGACATGGCCTTTTGTGCACTCATGACAATAGGAAAAAATGCCATTAAAAATACGACGACGATTTTAGATGCCACACCAATCCCAAAAGCAATGATGATTATGGGTAATAATGCAACTTTTGGCGTAACGTATAGAGCGGATACAAATGGACTAATTATACTGTTGAAAATACGATTCCACCCTGCAAATATGCCAATCGGAATCCCTATCGCCATAGCCAGTATAAACCCAAGTGAAAATTCATAAGCACTAACACCTAGATGTTGCCAATACCTAGGATCTGCAAAAAGTGTCGTAGCCGCTTCAACAATTTTAATAGGTGAGCTTATAAATAGTGGGTTAATAAGCTTATAATAAGAAATCAATTCCCAAGAAATTAAAAATAGAATAACGGAAGTTACACTAATCCAGACGGTGCTTTTTTTTGTTTTTATTTTTAGCGATTTATTTTTCACTGGAATGGTGGATGTCATTTCGGTTTTACTCACTGAATGTCTCCTCCTTAGGCGAATCCTTGTTTTGCTGACTCATTTTCTATTAACTGCCAAATACGGTCAACATATTGTAGAAAATGTGGTTCTCTTTTTATCTTCAATTCTCTTGGTCTTACTAAATCAATCGAAATATCTTCTACTAAATGGCCAGGTCTTGCACCAAACACAAAAACGCGATCAGCTAAAAAAACAGCTTCGTCGATTTGATGGGTGATAAAAATACTTGTTTTTTTCGTTTCACTCCATATTCTCACAAGTTCCTGTTGCATAAATTCTCTTGTTTGTGCATCAAGAGCGGAGAATGGTTCATCTAAAAGTAGTAAGGAGGGTTCCACTGTTAAGGCTCTTGCAAGGTTTACTCGTTGTTGCATACCACCAGATAGTTCATGCGGATAATGACTTTCAAATCCTTTGAGGCCAACCATTTCGATATATGTTTTCGCTAGCTCTCTTGTAACAGGACTCAGTCTCTTTTGTAATTCTACCCCATATAAGACGTTGTCCATTACATTTCTCCATGGAAGGAGACTCGGAGATTGAAAGACCATAGAGCGATCTTTCCCAGGTCCGACTATTTTCTTATTATCTAAAAGAATGGACCCATTACTCGGTTCAATAAAACCGATCACAGTATTTAAGAAAGTTGTTTTTCCACAACCTGATGGACCGACAATACAAATAAATTCTCCTTCTTGAATGGCGAGGTTAATATTTTTTAAAGCAGTTACCTCTTGACCGGTTTTATGGTTCATATAAGTGACATCGAGGAATTGACTTTGCAGTTTAGGTATTGATTGTGTATCTTTCATCGTACCCTTCCTTTCCTATTATTTTGGGAAAGCCTCTTTTAAGTAACGATTTGTCCAAAGTTTTTCTTCAGCCGTATCATGAGTTTGGCTTACACCAGAAATTTCACTTAATTCAACTAAAGGGTCTTGTGCGTGATCCCATGCAGCTTGAGTCATTTCACCATACCCGACATAGGTTGGTTTTAATGAAGTGAGTGATTTTTCTAATATTTCTTGATCAACTCCTTCAAAATACCCTGTAATTAATCCAGCAGCTTCACCTGGATTGTCCCGAGTAAATTCAATCGCTTTTCCTAATGCCCTTACAACTTTTGTAGTAAGTTCAGGGTTGTCTTCGATATAGTCTCTTTTCGCAAAAACAATCTCCCAAGCTAGTTCAGCGTACATTTCTTCTTCACTTAGTTCGAGTGCAAGTGAACCACCATCTTCTGCTTCAACCAGTGCAGAGAATGGAGGTGACGCAATTCCACCATCAATAATACCTTCTTGCATTCCACCGACTTTTGATCCTGTTCCTTCCATTTTTACTGTTTCAAGGGTCGATTGATCTTGTCCATACTTTTCCATTAAATAACGTAAATAAACATCGCCGGAATCTCCCACTTGATTAGAGCCAATTTTTGCACCAGCTAATGCTTTTACTTTCTCCTCAACAGTGGATTCCTTTGTTATGCCTTTTTCTTTCATAAAGGCTTCAGACAGCGCTACTTCATATGTGAGAGCAGAATTTAATCCTTGGATGGCTACAAGGTCTTCTCCTGCCTCAATGGCAGATAACATGGCACGTGGTGCAGCTAGCGCAAATTGTGTATCTCCTGAAAGAATAGTCGCTGTTACTTGGGAACCACCACCACCTGAAGCAATATTTGCCTCGATCCCTTCGTCTTCAAAATATCCATTTTCAATTGCCACATAGAGAGGGGCGAAGGAAAGAATTCGTGCTGGCTCTGCAAAAGTAAGTGCGGTCTTCCCATCCTCTGTAGTAGAAGAAGCATTTCCACAAGCTGTCAGAAGGAGCAGTGTTGACAGTAATAAAGTGAATAAAGTGCTTTTCATGTTAATTCCTCCTTTGTTTTATATATAATACATAGTTTTAAATATACAAAAAATATTTGATTAATGTCAATATTATTTGAATATTTTATTTATTTTGATGAGTTCGATATATCTTTTGCCGATTCTAGAGTAGAAAGATAGTCGAAGGAGAATTTCGTCTTTTAATCTAATTAAAGAATCCTATGTATGAATTGATTATTCTCCAACATTTGGTGATTCAACCGTTTATTATCAGTTATAATGGTAAATAAGGGAGGTGGGTTGATGAAGCCTAAACCGATTTATGTGGAGATTGATATCAATCGTGCGCTAGATGACGTTTGGACATACACACAAGAACCTATTAAGCATGTGGAATGGGATATCAGGTTCTCAAGCATTCACTATGAAGAAATACTGGATGATGATGTACAAACTTTTACATATAAGCGAAATATCCCACCACTTTTAGAAATAATAGGATGGGGGAAAACAAAAGGTAGCGTAGATAGGGATGGAAAAAAGACTTCATCGCTTCATTTCGGTACCGATTATTCGTTTTCGCCAATAAGGGAAGGTAGAGGATACTGGAAATATGAACCTAAAGGAGAAAATAAGACATTATTTATTACCCAATATGACTATGATGTCCCATTAGGTAAGTTTGGTATGTTGCTAGATAACTATTTTTTCCGACCTTTATTAGGATGGTCAACGGCCCTTAGTTTCGATGTATTGCGAAGATGGTTAGAAAAAGGGGAAAGTCCTCAGACGCAATATCGAAATTTTATCATTCACTGGATAGTTACTTTTCTATTTGCTTTTATATGGATCTATCACGGTTTGGTTCCTAAATTGATTACACAACATCCCCTAGAGGTGCAAATGATTACTGATGTATTGCCAGTCTCATATGCGCATGCGAAAATATTGACGGTAATAGCTGGTGTAGGTGAGATTGCCTTTGGCTTGAGCTTTTTATTTATTCAGCGAAAAGGGAAGCTGTTTATAATAGCCCTCTTGCTTTTATTTGCTTTAGGCATAGCGGCAATTGTCGGAATTCCATCTTTAATGACTGCCCCCTTTAATCCTTTTACGTTTAACACTAGTTTAATTATACTTGCCCTGATTGGGTGGTTAAGTTCGGCTCATCTACCGTCTGCTAAAAATTGTAGGAGAGTGAAAAAGCGTAAATGACTATGTATGAGCAAGTATTAGGTGAACATTTTGAAAGATTACATAAGAGAATGCAGCAAAGATACCGTTTCAAAGAGGCAACTTTTATAGGAAAAGGGAAAATGGACATGATTGAAAATAAATGGTGGCTACGCCCTTTTTTATATTTAGCGACAAAAAGACGTTTAATGTTCCCTGAACATGGTAAAAATATTCCGTTTGAAGTGAAAAATACGTTGAATGTAGAAAAAAACGAAGTGTATTGGGAGCGGAAGTTTTTCATTGGTGGGAAAGTACGTTTTTTTGATGCAAACATGAGGTGGAATGAACAGACGAGAGAAGTGGATGATTTTTTAGGATATCCGTCCCCTTTATACTCATCACTATGTTTTCAAGTACAACCTTGTGGTGGTCTAAAGATTGTGTCGGGTCGGCAAAAGTTGCTTATTGGTAAACACGAGGTAGAGATTCCCTCTTTCTTTCAAGTGAAAGCAGAGGTGTATGAACAATTTGATGAGAAAATTGGCCGGTTTCGAATTAAAGTAAAAGTAATGAATCGGTTTTTAGGTACATTGTTTACATATGAAGGGACTTTTATTGATGAATAGACAGAAGAAAACATTACTTCTCCTATACATCATTTTATTTATTATCACACTTATCGTATCAATCGATAGTGGCTATTTTTTACTTTTGACCGTAGCACAAATGATTTATGTCCCGACAATGATCTTGCTTATTGTTGAGAAAGGGGATTGGATAGACAGATTCGGATGGCTATTCATTACAATTGGTGTCCTTTCGATTTTTATACTAACGGTTTTCACTTCAGTTGAGACCAATTGGATTTTCTCTACAATTTACCTGTTTTATACGGTTTTCATATGTTTTTATGGGGTATGCCGCTTTCTAAACCGAGGTTTCACTCTCTTTGAAGAATTTTTGATTGATGTTGGCTTGATTTATTTAGCAATTGGAGGATTATGGACATTTGCTCATTATAATGGAATTGATACTGGTTTTTCACCAATGATTACTTGGTTAACGAGTATCCATTTTCATTATGCTTCTTTTTATTACCGGTTTTTGCTGGTTTTTTAGGACGCGTACTAAAAGGGAAGCGAAGGGGTTTTTATTACTGTAGCACAGCCGTCCTTATTGCACCGCTTCTTCTTGCAATTGGCATTGCTGTTTCTTATTGGTTAGAAGTAGTATCCGTCGTTCTTTATATATATGGAATCTATGGACTGATTTATTATGCATTAAGTGCACGAATTCATAGATTGTTTTACAAATCCTTAGCTGTCATTTCATTTGCTTCCTTAGGTGTAACCATTTTATTTTCTGTTGCCTATATCATAAGTCGATTTGGTGGAAATGAAGGGATTACTATTCCTTTTATGCTTCAATTTCATGGTATAACGAATAGTGTCTTTTTTGCTTTATGTGGTTGCTTAGCTTGGTTTTTTATCCGACCCCAAAGTCGTTTCGTTAAGCATAGTATCCCATTGAGTCATGTGAGAGGTGGCATGATGGTTGGTGAAGAAGTTTTAACTAAAGTGAAAGACAATAGACAAGTAGAGGGACTTGTTGAAGAACTACAAAGTTATTCATCCCGTTCGATTCCAAAACCATACCGAGATTTTTATGAACATACAAGCGAGTTTCGCTTGTATGCAACTGTACATTGGGCTAAATGGTTTAAACCATTTGCTTTCTGTTATTACCAAGTGAGCCGCTTCGTTAAACAAATCCATTTACCCCTCCATAGCAATAAAATAGAAATGAACGGTGAGTTGGTATCGGTCTCATCTAAAGTCGATGGGCGAACAAATCCCCGAGCGTGGGTGAGAAAAATAAACAATGACGTTTGCTTTATTGCTTTATATGCAGCACATGAACATTTAGGGAAAAAATATATGAATATAAGTCTACCCCTTCCTTTCTCTGCTATGACCGGTATTCTTTCACTGAAGATGGATAAAGAGAACTTAGTATTAACTAGTTTTCAAGAAAATGAGCAGTCGCATGAAGGGATATATTTTCAATGGAGAAATGATTTCTTCCGTTTGCCATTAAATGAAAAATTTACGATGTTTGTTTCAAAAGATGGCAAGTTAATGGCGAATCATCATATGTGGATATTCGGAATCTCTTTTCTATTTATCTCCTATGAGATTGAAAATAGGCAGGAAAAAAATACTTAGAGTAGAATTATATTAGCATGATTAAATGATAGGTTGCTAAGGAGTGCCTTAAATGGGAGAGATGTTAATAAAAGGATTTCGGATGCTAGATGGGAAGAAATTTTATATACGACATGCTGAAAGCTCGGATGCCAATGAGTTGCTACTGTTTACTAAGGATGTCATAGAGCAATCTCCCTATTTATTGATTGAGCCCAATGAATATCAAGTTTCCTTCAAACAGCAACAGCAAAAGGTTCAGCAAGTACTTGAAGATCCAAGTAAGTTATTGTTAATTGCTGTTTTTGGAGAGGAGATTATTGGCAGGTTAGATTTTAGTGTAGCCAGTCGCAAGAAAATTGCGCATACAGGAACTTTCGGGATGAGTGTGAGTCAATTTTTTCGTGGAAAAGGGGTAGGAAAAGCGTTACTTTCAAGTTTACTTTTATGGGGGAGACAACACCCAAAAGTAGAAAAAATAGAGTTAGAAGTGCTGGCTGAAAATAAAGCAGCTATCCACTTGTATGAGAGTGCTGGTTTTGCAGTTGAAGGTGTTAAAAGGCAGGCAGTGAAAAATCGTTTTAATGAGTATGATGATCTCATCTTAATGAGCTATTTTTTCGATAATAGCAGCATGTAAAGAAGAAAAAAGGTGATGAAAGGAATCATCACCTTTTTTCTTACTTTTGTTTGTTAAAAGCTTCCTTCACATCGCCGAACTTTTCTTTAACTGTTCCTTTCACTTGATCCATCTTACCTTCAGATTTTTTTGATGTATTATTTGTACTATCACCATATTCTTCTTTCATTTTTCCTTTTACTTTATCTTTAAAACCATCCATTTGCTCTTTATTCATTTGTACCACTCCTTTTGAAGTTTGTTACATTTATTCCCTTTATCAAAAAACTGAAACCTTTTTCTTCGATTATTCGTTTATGAAACTGATAAACTATTGAAAAGAGACAACTTTGTGTGGGGGAAAAGAAAAGGTGAAGATGGTGAAAGTTTTTAGGGCGTTTGTATTTGTGCTCATATTAATTATTATTCTATTATTATTTATCCAATATTTATTTGGTTCATTATTTAAGTATAAAGATGTACCTTTACCAGTTGAGGTTCATCCCGAAGTAAGAGCTAAGACAGAACAGCTAATCACATCATTAGAAGACAAAGGAATCACTATATTGATTACAGATGATTATCGCAGTTTACATGAACAAGATGAGCTGTATGCAAAAGGGCGAACTGAAGAAGGACAGATTGTCACACATGCCAAAGGTGGAGAATCTTATCATAATTATGGGTTAGCTGTTGATTTTGCACTAGTCACAAAAGGTGGAGAGGTTGTATGGGATATGACATATGATGGGAATGGAAATGGCCAAGCTGACTGGGATGAAGTAGTTGCAGAAGCGAAAAAGTTAGGATTTGAATGGGGTGGGGATTGGCAGCATTTTAAAGATTACCCGCATCTGCAATATGACTTTGGTTTATCGATTAATGAATTACAAAGGGGGAAAAGACCACCAGAAGAAGAATAATTATCGTTAAGGGAGGGATTGAGTGTGTTGGATATTGCTGCTGTAACTAAAGAGGAAGGTTTTGATCTGCATTTGCATACGACTGCCTCAGATGGTGAACTAACACCTCTTGAGTTAATGCAATATGCTGTTGAAAAAAGATTAAAGACTATCAGTATTACAGATCACGATACGATTAATGGTGTGGAAGAGGCATATAGCATCTCCCACAATCTCCCTATTCAACTTATTAGAGGGATTGAGCTATCATCAACATATAAAGACAGAAGAATTGATATATTAGGTTACGGTATTCACCCAACTAATGATCTTAAAAAAAAGCTTGCATTAATTTTTGAAAATCGGTTAGATCGTGCCAACAAGATGTTAAAACTGTTAAACTCTTATGGCGTGCATATTAATATGAGAGATATTAGAAAACAGATGGTAGGAGAGCTTATTTGTCGTCCCCATATTGCCATGGCTATAGTTGAAAAGGGCTATGCATCGTGTAAGATTGATGCTTTTCGGCGATACATCAGTGATGATAGCCCAACACATGTTCCACTCGATACGATGTCTGCGGAAGAGGCGATTGCCACTATTCATGAGGCTGGTGGACATGCTGTGCTAGCTCATCCCCGGCTCATAAAAGATGACCAATTAGTGTTAGAATTACTGCATTTAGGTCTCGATGGTATTGAAGTTTGGCATCGCAGGCATACGAGTAAAGATGTGAAAAAATACAAAAGAATGGCAAAAAAATATGAGATTCTGCAAACAGGCGGATCAGATTTTCATACATACGCCCACTATTTGGGTGAATTTGGTTATAAACGATAATGGAATTATGGAGGTTTGTCATGCCTATTTGTCAACATTGCCATCACAAGTGGAGTTGGATGCAAACATTTAAAAGGCTATTTACTATTAGAAGGGCAATAAAGTGTATGTATTGCGGTGAAAATCAATATCAAAGTGTAAGGTCAAGAAAAGTTACTTTCTTTTTACCGCTCGTTTCCTCATTTATGATCGCTTTTATTTATCTTTTTAACCCTTCCTAAACCATTGTATATCTATTCAGTGGCTTCGTATTTATCCTTATTTGTCTTGTCATGCCTTTTTTTATCCGATTCATTAAGGATGATGATGTAATGTAGTGAACTAATGAAGAACTAAAATTTTGCTTGCTATGATGATATGGTAAATACCATTGCATCATAGCTTTTTTTCATTATATATACTCCACTGCCTTCGCCCCTTTTAGGTATATGTTTCAATTTTATCTTTCAAAGACTTGCCTATAGCAAAGTCGAGATACAAGCATAAATTAATATTAGATAAAAAAAGTGCTATGGTCTAGTAATGGAAAGGAAAGGGAGTGAAGGGATGAAGATCATGACAATTTTGGGGACAAGGCCAGAAATTATTCGCTTAAGTTTAATCATAAAAAAACTCGATCAATTAATTGATGAACATCTTATTGTACACACTGGTCAGAATTTTACAAACGAATTAAGCGATATCTTTTTTAAAGAACTAGGCTTAAGACAACCTGATTATATATTAGCATCAAAACAGCAATCACTAGGGAAACAATTAGCCAAAATGTATAGCGAGCTAGAAGGTATATTACAAGATGAGGCACCAGATAAAATTCTCGTATTAGGAGACACCAATAGTGGACTCAGTGCTATTTTAGCTGAGCGCATGGGAATTCCAGTATACCATATGGAGGCAGGGAATCGTTGTTATGATTTAGAAGTGCCTGAAGAGAAAAACCGCCGTGTAATTGATGCGATTTCAACAGTTAACCTTCCTTATACACCAGGAAGTAAAGAAAACCTATTAAGAGAAGGGATTGCCCCACAAAGAATTTATACTTCAGGCAATCCGATTAATGAAGTCATCCAACACTATTCGGTCCAAATTAATCAAAGTAATATCTTAACCTCATTATCACTACAAAAAGGAAATTATTTGTTACTTACTGCACATAGAGCTGAAAATGTCGACCATCAAGAAAGGCTGCTTGAGATATTAAATGGCGTTAATCAAGTAGCTGACCATTTTAATAAACGTGTCATTTGCAGTATTCATCCCCGCACAAAATCCAAAATCGATCACCTTACCGATTTCGTTTTACATCCATTAGTCGAATTCCATCAGCCATTTGGTTTTTTTGATTTTGTACAGCTTGAGAAAAATGCTTTCTGTGTATTAACGGATAGTGGAACAGTCCAAGAGGAGTGCTGTTTATTCTATATTCCAACTGTAACGATCCGCCATACAACAGAAAGACCTGAAACATTAGCCTGTGGAAGTAATATGATTTCTGGTATTGATGCAGAAAGAATACTTTCCTGTGCAAAAATAATGACGAGTCAGCCGACAAGTTGGAAATTGCCTGAAGGCTACGAAGCAGAGGATGTTTCAGATAAAGTAATCAAACTACTATTAGGGGGACTGACAGTTGTTTAAAGATAAAATCATCTTAGTAACCGGCGGAACAGGGTCATGGGGCTATGAACTCGTCGAGCAATTACTTTTCTTACAACCGAAAGAGATAAGAATACTATCTAGAAATGAGTCTAATCAATTTTCAATGAAAGAAGCATTTGATCATCATCCTTCATTACATTTTTTAATTGGAGATATAAAAGAAAAAGATGCAATGATTGAAGCAACACAAGGAGTACATTATGTTTTCCATCTTGCGGCACTTAAGCATGTTCCTGTATGTGAAGACCAACCGATTGAGGCATTAAAATCCAATGTAATTGGAACACAAAATGTCATAGATGCAGCGATTATTAATAAAGTAGAAAGAGTTGTATATATATCCACAGATAAAGCTTCTAACCCGTCGAACTTCTACGGTTTATCTAAAGCGATGGGGGAGAAATTGATTATCCATGCCAATACATTAAACTCGGCTACAAAGTTTGTTTGTATAAGAGGCGGAAACGTACTTGGTACAAATGGAAGTGTCATTCATGTGTTTAAGAGACAAATACAAGAAAAGGGAAAGGTAGGTATCACCGATCCAAGAATGACAAGATTTTTCTTAACAGTAGAGGAAGCAATTAAATTGGTATTTAAAGCAACTTTTGAAAGTATCGGTGGTGAAACATTTGTAATGAAAATGCCTGCATGCAAAATTACTGATCTCGCTGACTTATTAATTGAGGCATCAGGAAAACCGAATATTGGAACAGAAATTCTTGGAGTAAGACCAGGAGAAAAAATCCATGAACTTTTACTATCAGATTATGAAAGTACAATGACCGTCACTTATGATGATGAATACTATGTTATCCTACCCTCTATTCATATCGATGGTTTGAAGGCTTATTATAAAGATTATCAACCGATTAATCTAGAAGAATATAATTCTGGTCAATCGTTAATGGATAAAGAGGAGCTGAGGAAGATGTTGAAGAAGGGCGGGTTTATTTAAAATGAAATTATTAATTTTGGGAGGGAAGGGCATGGCAGGTCACATGCTTGCCTCCTATTTTCATGCGTATTCAACCTTTGACGTCTACACAACTTCAAGAGGACATTCAGAAAGTGATCATCAACTATATTTAGATGTGACCCGTACAACAGATGTCGAAGCGGTTATAGATAAAGTACAACCAGATATCGTTATAAATTGTGTTGGTATCTTAAACGAGCATGCGAGCGCTAATACAAAGCTTGCCTTTCAAGTGAATAGTCTGCTGCCACAAGCGTTGGCAGGTATTATGGAAAAAAGGGGCGGTCGTCTCATCCATATTAGTACTGACTGTGTGTTTTTAGGCGATAAGGGTGGATATACTGAAGAAGACATAACAGATGGTACATCTATTTATGCGCAATCGAAACAATTAGGTGAAGTATCTTCACCTCCCCATTTAACTGTAAGAACATCAATTATAGGTCCGGAGTTAAAGCAGGACGGTATTGGCCTATTCTTATGGTTTATGGAACAAACAGGTACCATAAAAGGTTTCAGTAATGTGTATTGGAATGGCGTAACAACTTTAGAATTAGCGAAAGCGATTCATCAAATGATCCAGGAGGATATACAAGGACTGTATCATTTAGGTATGCCTCAAGCTGTTTCAAAATATGAGCTCTTATCTTTAATAAAAGAAGTATTTCACAAAGATGATATATCGATTATCTCTGATGATGTAGAAAAGTTAGATCGTACAGTGCAAACGGTAAGGAAAGATTTTTCCTATCTATTCCCAACATATAAAGAAATGCTTATTGAGCTTAAAGCAGAGATGGAAAGAATGAAGGAAAGAGAATAATTGTCATCAACTATAAGGAAAAACTGCACCTCTGATGGTTAGACGCATGACCTAACAATTGGAGGTGCAGTTCTTTCTTAAATTATTCGCATTTAGATTTTTAGCGAATCAAACCGGATTGATCGTTTTTTTAATTCAATTATTCATCTGTTTTTTCTGTATCGCCTGATGATAGAGGGGGAGTACTAGTTTAATGGCGTTAGCTAACGACCAGTGACTAGTAGCAAACTCAAATGCTTTCGTACCTATACTTCTTCTGACCATATCCTCATGTAGTAAGAAAGCCATTTTTTCGGCTAGTTTCTTTGAGTCTCCTATCGGTGTAAGAAATCCTGTTACGCCATCTTCAATCATTTCAGGTATGCCTCCTACATCACTAGCGATAATAGCTAATCCTGATAGTTGTGCTTCGATAATTGATAAAGGCTGGTTTTCTGAGAGTGTTGGTAAAATGAATAGATCAGCTTGTTGTAATAGAGAGGGGACATCATTTCTTTCTCCTAAAAAGAGAATTTGATTTCTTAAATGATAATCATTCGTTAGTTTTTGTAGATGCTGTTTTTCTTCGCCATCACCAATGATCCAACAAACCCAGTCATTATTTTGTTCTTTCAAATATGACAACGCGGTGATCAAATACTGTACACCTTTTGCTTTAATGAGTCTACCTGTATATATGAATAGTTTCTGTCTTTTTTTTCTTTTTCTAATATGGTTTGCAGGTTTTGCAGCTCGTAATAAGAAATCATCAATATCAAACCCATAGTGAAGGACAGTTAGTTGATGACTCTCGATGTGAATATCATTACATAAAATATTTTTCATCCATTCATTAGCTACAATAGTGGTATAACCTGCCATTCCACCGATGTATTCTAAATTCTTAAAATACGATAAATTCTCCAGTTTTGATGAAGGGTCTTGGAAAAACTGTTCTTTTATTTCTTTTGTCAGGGATCCATGTATAGTTGTAATGAGAGCAGGGTGTTTGAGTTTTAAGTGATCAATTGCCCGGGCTGCAATAACGTCTTGTGCATGTATGATATGATATGCTTCCAAATCCATTTGAGCAGCTGCCTTCTCATATTCCTTGCTTTGATAAGCGGTATATTTAACAATTAATTCATCAGGCGGAAGTTCTGTATGAGGAAACGTTGTAATCGGAATACTAATATCTTTATTAATAATAATGACATGACGGTTTTGTGTATTAAACCCCATTAGATCTACCTCATGACCTTGTGCCTCAAGCCCTTTTCTTAACTGAATCATATAATTCCACACTCCCCCTAAGTGAGGAATCGCCCAATACGTAGCTAATAGAATCTTCATAAAAAAGCTCCTTTACATTAAGTTAGCTTTTGTTTTTCATAAATTGATAGGTTTGTAGTAAGCCCTCGTCGATAGAATGGTGTGGTACCCAATTGAGTTTCTGTTTGATTTTTTCTCGGGAAAGGCAGCTATCTTTTATATCTCCTTGGCGACTTGTAACATATTGTTTCTTTATCGGCTTGGAATGAATATGCGAGAGTTTTTCAATGATTTGATTAACTGAAGTCTTTAAACCTGTGCTCACATGAAAGGTATCATTTGAGACTTGTTTACTAGCAGACACATTTGCCAGAACGATATCGTCAACAAATATAAAATCTCGCGTTTGTTCACCATTACCATGGATATTAAGTGATTCTCCGGATAAAATCTTTTGAAGGAAAACAGCAATAACACCACCTTCTCCTTTTGGTGTTTGTCTAGGACCATACACATTGCCATAGCGTAATATCGTATAGGGTAATTGATATAAATGATGGTAGAGGCGGATATAATTTTCTGCTGCATATTTTGACATACCGTAGTAGGAGATTGGTTGAGTGGAATCTGTTTCGTGAATAATATCCTCTGATGATTCTCCGTAAACAGCTGAGGTAGAGGAGAATATAAATTGTTTTACTTTTGCTTGTACACTAGCTTCTAGTAGATTGATTGTACCAACGATATTAATATCTGCATCTGCAGTTGGATATTTGATAGATTTTGTTACATCTGCTTGAGCAGCAAGATGGAAAACAAGATCAGGTTTTATGTTAGAAAAATGTTGCTTTATTTTGTCACTTCTTATATCACAATCAAGAACGATTGACTCAGGGTGGATATTTTTATTTGTGCTAGATGAGAAGTTATCAATCACATATACTTTAGCTCCTTCTTTTACAAAATAGTCTACTAAATGTGAACCAATAAATCCTGCTCCTCCACTAATAACAATATTCATGCTTCTTCCTCCCTATGTTTGCTTTGTCTTCAAGGCTTTTTCGTAAACGGCAATAACACAATCAATGGCTGGGGCTAAACGCCAGTAATCATGTGCGAAATGTTTGGCACGCATACCGAGATTATTCAAGAATGCTGGCTCTTGTAAGAGATAAGCAATCGTTTCATAAAGGGGGTAGGCGTTTTTTGGAGGTACTAGCATGCCTGTCATTCCATGTTGAATCATCTCGGGGACACCACCGACTTGACTAGCGATAATGGCTTTCCCAGAAATTTGTGCTTCAATAACTGATAAAGGCTGGTTCTCAATTAACGTTGGTAAAATAAGCATATCTGACTGTTGCAGTAAGGCAGGGACATCGTCTCGTTGCCCTAGAAAGACAATATCTTTCTCTAATCGTGCTTCTTTAACAAGTTTTTTCAATTCGTTCTCTTCAGGACCGTTCCCTACCAGCCAACATACCCAATCACGTCTTTTTTTCTTAAGCATTGAAAGTGCTTCAATAAGAAACCTCACTCCCTTGAATGGTGTGAACCTCCCTGTGAAAATAATCACTTTTTTATTCCGTGGTTTTTTTATATTGGTTGTTTCCTTAGCGCTAGCAGTAAAAGCTTCAATATCATAGCCATAGTGTAAAATGTTTAATTGCTGACTCGATACACCGAATTGGGAGATCAACTTTTCATACATCCATTGGTTTGCCACAATCGTACAATCGCTTGCTTCGGCTCCTTGTTTTTCAAGTTGACAGAAATATTGAACACCTTCGATGGAGCGATTTTCTATTTGCCCATGATAATGGGCATCAATAATTTCTTGAGCTACACATCCATGCATTGTAGTAACTGATGCAGTGTGAGGGTGTTTTAATCGATTGACTGCGATAGAAGAGAAAATATCTTGGGCATGTATGACATTATATTCGCTAAGGTCAATTTGTTTGAAACAATTTATATATATGTCTAATAAGGAAGAATAAGAGCCAATAATTGGATCATTACTCTCAGCCATAGGTGGTTGTCCAGCGGGTGTAGGGATAAAAATATTACGATTAATGACCGCAAGTGCTTTATGACCTTGAGTAAAGCCAATGATATCTACTGTATGACCAAGTAGTTCATATCTATTCTTTAGTTGGTTCATATATTTCCATACGCCACCAACATGCGGAATTTGCCAAAAGGTTGCAAATAAAATCCTCATATGTTCCTCTCCTTTTTGATTGTCCACATACTATGTATATGCAGTGCGCTATAATCGGTTATAGACGGGTATACCTGCTAAATATCATAAATAGAATAGCTCTGTTCAAATTAAAACGCGGACAAAACATGTTAAAAACATATATTGTCCGTGTTTTGCGTCATTCAAGAATTAATCAGAATAGGCAGCTGCATAAAATGTTTCTGGTCCTGTTCGTGTTGGAAATAACACTACCCCGCCTCCTACATTGATTGTTGCACGATAAATTGGAAAAGTCGTTGAATCAATTGGGTTGTAATCAGCACCATTGAAAGATAATACAGTAGTTGAAGCTACTCCGAGACCTGCAACTGCTAATGATTGTGTGGCTGAATAAATGAGGCTTGGGGTACCGTTCACCACACGATATACGTTGACGACAATCGGTGTTAACACTGTAGCTAATGAAGTGAAGGCGGCACTGATAGAAAATGTTACACGTGGATTAGCACCAGCACCTGCTAAATTCAAGCCTAATGTACCGAATAATGCTGGTGTAGCTGTTACAGGTATACTAATCTGACCATTAGCTGTTGAGTTTTGTGAACTTTGTGAATCTAAAAATGTTCCCATAATGTTCACCTCCTTTGCTTGTCAGTTAGTAATACATTATGTGAATGAAGTGTAAGGTGCTTGGACAAGTTTCACCATTTTTTTAACGAATTGAGCCCGAAACAAATAGACAAACTCTTCATATGCTATTTAGTAAGTTGTTCGAATTGGAGAGTGAGAGGGGCAATATGGGTAAAGGGAAAACAATCCTTATTACTGGTGCTGGTGGGTTTACGGGTCGGCATGCATGTGATTTCTTTCATAAACAAGGTTATCAAGTATATGCATTAATGAGGAATCAACCAATATTATCATTACCATATAATGTAATTATTTGCGATTTATTATCGCTTGAACAAATTGAAGAAGCAGTAAATGTCAGTAAGCCTGATTATATTTTACATTTAGCTGGGAGATGTAGTGTTACTGATTCATGGGAACATCCAGTAGATGTATTAAGTGTTAATACGATGGCAACAGCCAAATTAATAGATGAAGCTAGAAAGCATGTGAAACACTGTCGCATTCTTATACCGGGTTCTGCCTTAGAGTTTGAACCCAATCAAATAGAGACGCTGAAAAACCCTTATAGTCTTAGTAAAACAATACAAGTCATACTGGCAAAGTCCTGGATTCAGCTCTTTGAAAGCCAAGTCATCTTAGCCAAACCTACGAATTTAATTGGGCCAGGAAATTCGACGGGGATTTGTGCCATTTTAGGTCAACGAATCGCAGAAATAGAAGCAATGCATTCTCATGATAAGGAAGAAGCTATTGAG
Organism: Cytobacillus sp. FSL K6-0129; assembly: GCF_038007625.1. Classification (NCBI taxonomy): domain Bacteria; kingdom Bacillati; phylum Bacillota; class Bacilli; order Caryophanales; family Bacillaceae; genus Cytobacillus; species Cytobacillus sp. FSL K6-0129. Next base: position 467,914 of record NZ_JBBOXM010000001.1, read on the forward strand.
ATTGCTGTCAATGCTACAAGAGATTTTCTCGATGTAAGAGATGCTATAAAGGCTTACGAATTGTTGTTAAGAAAAGGAAAAGTTGGTGAAGTGTACGAGATTTGTTCTGAAACATCTTACACACTTCTTGAAGTGATGGCTATTTACAAATCTCTTACAAATGAAAATATTCATTTTGAAGAAGTGGAAGAGTTACGACCATCTTATGTCGCATCAATGAGTGCACAAAGATTAAGAGAATTAGGTTGGGTGAGAGACTACACGTTAAAAGAATCTTTAAATGATGTGTTAACTCACTTTAGGAATAAGATAAAGAAGGATGTGTAAATATGGAGCCACTAGTTTCGGTCGTTATTCCTTTTTATAATTGCCAATATGTCGATCAAGCAATTGAAAGTGTATTACAACAAACGTATCAAAATATTGAATTAATTGTTGTCGATGATGGTTCAACTGAATACGTACATTTAGTGCAAGCGTATAAAGATAAACTAACCTATCTTTATCAAAGAAATAAAGGGACAGCAGCTGCATTAAATACGGGAATAAAAGCTGCTAAAGGTAAATATATTGCCTGGTTAAGTGCCGATGATTTATTTGAACATGAAAAGATTGAAAAACAAGTAGATTTTATGGAAAATCGTCTAGTGGATATGAGTTTTACAAACTATGATATCATCAATGAAAATAATGAAGTTTTGATGAAAAACTTAACGATTAATTTTCTATCTACCGGTCATATTTATGAAACATTTTTATACTACAATCCTGTTAACGGGTGCACAGTTATGATAAAGAAAGATGTATTTAATGAAGTGGGCTATTTTAATCCTCAATATAAATATACCCAAGACTATGATATGTGGTTAAGAGTGGTCCTTGCCAAAACTTCAATAGCATTTATTAATGAAAGTCTAACAAAATATCGTTCTCATAGTAATTCAACATCAGCTAAAAATCAGCCGGCAATGAAACTGGAAATACGTAAACTCGAAGCCATTTATCGTAAAAAATTAAGGAAACACTTAAAAAAGTTGATATAAAAATGATACTAGTTTTTATAAATAGTGACATAGATGAATACATGCCAAATGAACACTCCGAATATGGAGTGTTTTCTTTTTACATAAAATACTTTTGTGCGTTCTAATTGTTAAACTGATAGAGATGGTTAAAAAAATGATTGCAGAGTAAGTAAAACCCTAAAGGGCGAAAACATCAATGGAGTTAAGATTCCGAGTTATACCAATAGAGTAAAAACAGAATTGAGCAGTGTAATGTACTGCTCAATTCATTTCCTAATGTATGATTATTACAATCTACTTTTTTCAATTCCTTAAAGAGGCATCTGAATAAATAAAATATTTAAATGAGTAGTTGCAACGTATTCCTTATAAGATGACATTACGTTCAATTAAAAAACAACAGCACGTAACAGATTTGGTATTTGAATTTTTTATTTGTTTTTCCATCCATAAAACATATTCAGTTACTTACTGGTAATGTACTTGTCATCATTTTCTTGAAATTCTGAGCATAAAGCGAGGGGGCAAAGTTCGTTTTTACATGGGATACTGCGTTATTAATAATTGTCTGTCTGAGCGTCTGGTTTTGAATCAGCTCTATTCCTTCTTTAACAGCTTCTTTTGGGTTGCCAATTTCATAGTATTTGCCGGTAACATTATGAGTAACAGCTGTTCTTATACCGCTAGAGTCAGTTGTGAGTATCGGACATCTACAGCTCATCGCTTCTAATGCTGTTAATGGGGCACCTTCTATTTTTGAGGTCGAACAAAGAAAACCACCAGAATCACTAATAATGGAAAAGTAGTCAGCCATTTTCTCATTAGGAATATTCGGTAATAAATTGATGTTTTTTTCTAAATGATACTTTTTCATCACCTTAAAAAAATCCTCTCTATCTTCGGGTAAAGATAGTGTGGGATCTTCAAAAAAGTAGACTTGTAGCTGATTACGTAGTTTCCTTTTGAGTAGAAAACAAATGTTCAAAAATTCCTGCCAGTTTTTATTATCCTCGATTCGACCAACCCAACCAATAATTGGTTGGACAAAACTTTTGCCAGTCGCTTTATAGTTAAAGTGACTGCAATCAAAGCAATTATTAAATTCATACTTAGGCACATTTGGGAACATTTCACTTAATAATGTGGAAATATGGGGAGTTCTTGGATTAAGAAAACCATCAATATCCTTCTCTGCTAATGTTTTACCGATAGAAAAACCATATCTTGTTTGTTGTATCGACCCATAACCTTGGATTTCAACAAAGATTTTTCCTTTGTACCCACTTTTTTTGATAGCAGGCACCATTTTAAAATCAGAAGTAATGACAATGGCGTCATATTGATGTTTCTTTATAAGGTTAATAATTTCTTCTTCATCATTTTTAATAAATACAGGATTATAGTGTTCATTTAAATAATTTCTACGGTTTTCATAGTATAGAAAATGGCAAGTGATTCCAACGTCCTTTAAAGCAATACTTCTTTGTCGATTTAAGGTTTCGACTCCTCCACTTGGTACATAGAATATAAATAATACTTTCAAGATGTACTCCTCCTATCACATTTATCCTCTAATATTATGAATATGCTTAAGTCTCACATGTGGTATGGACAATACGTCTAGAAAGAAAGAACGGAGTGCATTTAATTTATGGATAAAGTTTCAGTAGTCATCCCTTTTTATAATTGCCGGTATATTGGTGAGGCAATTGAAAGTCTGCTTGCACAGACATATGGAAATATCGAGATTATTGTCATCGATGATGGCTCCACATTACATCTTGATAAACTTGAACCATATAAAAAACAGGTTACTTATGTAAGGAAGGAAAATGGAGGCACAGCTACAGCTCTCAATGCTGGAATTCAAATTGCAACAGGTAAATATTTTTGTTGGCTTAGTGCCGATGATAGCTATAAGCCAACAAAAATAGAAAAACAACTAAAGTATATGGAAACATATGGCGTAAGAGCTTGTTATACCGGCTGTGAGACAATTGGGAAGAGTGATTCACAGATAGATGCTTATTTTAATCAAACCTATTCATTGCGAAGTCACTTTTTAAAAGCTTTATTAAATAGATGTTTTATTCACGGTTGTACAGTTATGCTGCATATGGATTTATTACGCGAAGTTGGTCCATTTGATGTTAGTTATCGATATACACATGATTATGAGATGTGGCTGCGGGTTGGCCTAAGTGAGGAATTTTACTATCTTTCTGAAAAGTTAGTGAATTATCGTGTGCATGAAGAAATGGGGACAGTGCGTCATCAAAGAGAGATAAAGCAAGAAGTTCTCTTTATAAAGAGACAGTATCGAAATCAAGTATTAAAGAAAATCTCAGAGTTAAGAAGGGATGGGCATTAGGAAAAAAATATACCTGCCGTCAAACGATAAGTTTTTGGCAGGTATGGTTATATAAATTGCATATTGGATGTTAAGCTTTAACCCACTAGTTCTGACAGTAAATAATAATAAAGTAAGTCGTAAGTTTGGCGAATACTCTTTTCATGCGTGCGCTCAAAAGCGTGGGAGGAATCGATACCTGGTCCTATTAATCCGTGAATAATATCAAATCCAGCTCTAATAGCGGCAGATGCATCGGAACCGTAGTATGGATAAATATCCACTTTATAACCGATTTGATGTTCTTCTGCGAGAGCGACTAAATGTTTACGCAATTGATAATGATAAGGCCCACTAGAATCCTTCGCACAAATAGAAACCGTATATTCATCAGTTGCCTGTCCATCACCGATCGCTCCCATATCCACAGCTAAATATTCTACTGTTTCGTCAGTGATATTTGAATTGCCTCCATAACCAATTTCTTCATTATTTGAAATGAGGAAATGAGTTGTATAAGGTAATTCAATACGAGCAGTAACGATATCTTTAATTAACTGCAGTAAAATAGCTACACTTGCTTTATCATCCAAATGTCTAGATTTGATAAATCCAGCGTTGGTTATTTCCACTCGTGGATCAAATGAAACAAAATCTCCTACGGCAATTCCTAGTTTTTTAACGTCTTCAATGGAGTGTATTTCTTCATCTAAACGTACTTCCATATTATTTATATTTCTTTCCGCTGTCCCAGCATCTTTATATACGTGAACAGAGGTCTGATGCATGAGAATCGTACCAGTATATTTTTTTCCATCTGACGATTCTATTTGACAGTACTCGCCTTCAATAGAGTTATAACGAAACCCACCAATCAGATCAATTTTTAATCTGCCACTCGGCTTAATTTCCTTTACAATGGCTCCTAATGTATCCACATGTGCAGTTAACATCCTATGTTGAGAATTGTCTTTGCCAGTAATTGTTGCGATAAGAGCACCTTTGCGGTTTTTTCGTGTTTGTACTCCAAGTTCACGCAAGTATTCCTCAACGAATGAAATTACTTCATATGTATTCCCTGATGGACTAGGGATGGAAACTAAATCTTTTAATAATTGCAGTGTTTCTTTCGTTTGAAAGTTAGTCAAATTTTGTGTGCCTCCTATATGTTTAATTGTCTATTATTATACGCCTTTTTGGTGTGTCTGAACATGCTAGGCTGTTTATTGCTTTTGTGATTGAGATTCTCTTTTTTTAAGCTCTTGTATGGCAAGTATTTTTAGTGAAAGAATTTCTTCTTCACTAAAATGCTTATTAACGGTGTCCATTAATTCTTTCTTATCTTTCTCCGTTAACCCTTGTTTTAGTTTTGTAGAAAAATCCTTGATGTCTTGATTGCTAAAGGTTTGCGTTACTTTAGTCATGGCTTCTGATCTCGTTTTTATTGGTAAGTCCGTTTTACTTAAGTTCATTGTTGTAATCTCGTCTTTTTCATTTATATATGACTGGATTGTAGGGTCATTTAATAATTTTTGCATGTCTTCTTCTTGAAGCGTGTCTGCCAGTTTTGAAGCTGCTTGATAAGTCACTCCCTCTAGCACCGCAAAACAAATAAGTATGGCGGTGAAAACCGTTGTTAAACTTATGAAAGAAATAAATATGATTTTCTTTCTAGACATGGGGAGCTTGCACCTCCTTTTTTCGTTTCTTTTAGCATATTTTAACATTAATTGACGATGTTAACGTACAAACTCGTTAAATCTTTTGTGATTTTCGCAATGTTAAAATCTTTTAATAATGCTTGACGAATTTCTTTCATTTCTACGAGGTTTTTTTCATGAGTCATTAATTGGAGGATGTCATTTTTGATATTCCGTTGATGAATAGGTTGATCTGCCTGATGATCAGCAAAATGGCCATATTTCATTTTTTCCCAGTTTTCTTTTGTCACAATTCCACTATAACCTTTTGCTCCTGCTGCTATAACAGGAACTTCGCAGCATATCGCTTCCATTGCTGTTCTTCCGGTTCCTACAACCGCATTAACGGAATAGTAAAAGGGACGTAAATCTTGTTGTGAGCCTAATAAATGAACGTACGGTGTTGCTCTTTTCCGATTCATCGCTTTAATCATATTATGAATTTGTTTCGTTCTAAAACCTTCCCCAGCAACAAGTGCGTATAGGTTTGGTTGTCTCAATTCTGCAATGGATTTTAACAGCCGCATGCAAATATCTGCTTTATCAAATTCGAGCCGGCTGGCATAAAAGACGACAAATCCTGTTTCTGGGATATGAAGGTTTTTTCTTACAGTTATGTCAGATTGATAAAAATAATCATTTCCATCAATGCCATTTGGGATGAAGGTAGATGACAAATTATACTGTTGAACCAATTGCTCTTGAACTAATTGGCTAACAGTAATGATTTGATTACATTTTGGCAGTATTTTTAATAACTCATCTTTTCTGTTATATAGGCCATGAAGGGTGTAAACATAGGGGATGTTATGTTTTTGTGCCATATGAAGTAACAAAATACCTGAATATACTTGATGACAATGAATGAGATCAATTTGATGGTTATGAATGATTTCCTCTATTTTTGCTTGTAATTCATTAGATTTTTTGTCAAAGGTGGTCGGAATAGTAACCTCATAGACAGGAATGTTCTCTTGCTTAAAATTGTCTCCTAATACGCCCGGTCTCCCGATTACAATAATCGTATAACCCATGGCTTTTAATGCTTTACTAATTGTAAATATATAAGTCACTGTTCCGTTTGCTCCTAAGTGATCAGCTACCATTAATATGGATTTCATCGAAAACACTTCCAATCATGTTTTTTACATTATATGTGTGGCGCTAAAGGAATTGTTATAAAAAAGGCGTTTGTACTGGGAAACTCGTCCATTCAGTTTGAGGAAAACAACATAAGATAGTTAGTGATTAAGGAGTGAAGGGAGGGTATTACAATATGTTATGTACTGACTCTAAGAAAAAACATCGTTATCAAGGTGGTAAGAAAAAAGAATGGAATGAGTGTTGTGGAAGACCATCTCAGAACAATGAAACTGGCGATGACTTCTGTAATTTCGAAGGTTTAAGAAATGAGTTAAGACGTTTAGTGGGTTCTTTTGTCGAAAAAGAAACTACTGGTGGTCCAGTTGAAGGTGTATTAGCAGCAGTAAGACAAGATTATGCCGTTGTTACTGACGGGACTTCAACATACTTCGTACCATTTAAAAATATTCAATCTGTTGTCAAATTAGGATAAGGAGGGGTTTAAATGTCTAGAGGGGTTTCAAATTTTGCCTCTACACTAGAAGAAGAATGTACTAACTATATTGGCCGTACGGTCACAGTAGTAAGTAACTTTACTTCTCAAACAGGCGTCCTGTTACGTGTAGAAGATGGTTCACTTGTGTTAGCTCGTGTCGTATCTGGATATTATTCTAATGAAACGGACGAGATTATTATCCCGTTATGTAATGTAAGTTATATGGAGTTATCAGGAGTCTATTGATGACTTAAAGCCTTCGAAGGTCTTTACCTTTGAAGGCTTTCTCATTTTTGTTTTTGTAGCAGGACGATATCAAAAAGCTTCATTTTTGAAACTTTATTATTTTTGTCTTCGTCTTCAATAGGAGCAAGCCTATATCATATTGCATTTATACTTATAAAAGAACGTGAAAGAGGTTTTATAATGGAAGAAAAAAGCCATAAATATATTTCATTTCATACGATTTTTCTCATTGCATTAAGTAGTTTTGTTATGAAGCTCTTGATTACATATAGCACACAGTTTCGAATGAGTATTGAGCTGGGAACACAAATGATTATATTAACTACACATATTTTAAGTTCTGCTAGCTTATTTTTTATCTTGTATATATTTAATAAACGTAAACAAATGATTTATTTACTTATCATGGATCTTCTTTTAACCATTATTCTTTATGCAAATATTGTATACTATCGATTCTTCAATGATTTCATTACAATACCAGTCTTAATGCAAACAAGAACAAATGGGGGGCAATTAAGTAATAGTGCCTTCGCCCTCATACAGCCATTAGATATTCTCTTTTATATAGATTTGATCGTGTTGGTCGTCCTTTTAACCGTATTTAAAGGTAAGATTGTTGGACATCGAAGCATGAAAATGGCATTGCTAGGTCTTTTCTTAGGAATAATGATGGTTATAGGAAATGTCATTTTAGCAGAAAAGGATCGACCGGGGTTATTTCAGCGCTCATTTGATCGCGCCTATATAGTCAAGTATTTAGGGTTATACAATTTCACACTTTTTGACATTTATCAAAATATACATGCGACTAGTGAAAGAGCAATGGCAGATAGCGAAGATGTGGCGAAGATTAAAAAAGAAAATCAAGATCACTATGTTTCGCCTTCTCAGGATTATTTTCAATTGGCGCAAAATCGCAATGTGATAGTAGTCTCAATGGAATCATTACAAGATTTTGTAATCAATATGAAAATAGAAGGGAGGGAAGTCACACCTTTTCTCAATTCTTTAGTAGAAGATGAGGTGACGTTTTATTTCGATCAGATCTATAATCAAACGGGTCAAGGTAAAACTTCGGATGCTGAGTTCATTCTTGATAATTCTTTATATGGCATGCCGCAAGGATCGGCCTATGTAAATAAAGCCCAAAATACCTTTCAATCTACACCAGGAATATTAAAGGAATATGGTTATACATCTGCTTCCTTTCATGGGAATTATAAAACATTTTGGAATCGGAATGAAATGTATCGTTCTCAAGGCTATGACCGTTTCTATGATGCATCATATTATGATATGAATGAGAGAAATACGAAGAATTATGGATTGAAAGATAAACCTTTTTTTGAAGAGTCGATGCCAATATTACAGGGATTACCTGAACCTTTTTACGCAAAATTTATTACATTATCCAATCATTTTCCTTTTGAAATGGACGAATGGGATACAAATTTCCCACAAGCTAATACAAATGATAAGGTTGTTAATCAGTATTTTCAATCGGCAAATTACTTAGATTCCGCATTATCTAAGTTTTTCACAGATTTGAAAAAGAGTGGATTGTATGACCGTTCTATTATTGTCCTTTATGGTGATCACTACGGAATCTCAGAGAATCATAATGAAGCGATGGCAGAGATTATCGGTAAAGAAATTACACCATTCGAAAGTCTAAAACTACAACAAGTCCCCGTCTTTATTCATATCCCTGGAGTGAAAACAGGTGATTATCCTCAACCTATCGGTGGACAATTAGATATTAGGCCTACACTTCTACATTTATTAGGGGTTGAAACCAATCAGTATTTAGGTCTAGGAACAGATTTATTAGCCGATGGTCATATCGAACTTACACCATTGCGAAATGGTGATTTTGTCTCGAATGATATAAGTATGATTAATCAGCGTTATTATGATAGTAAAAGCGGTAAAATGATATCGTATGAGGAGGAGTTTGATCAACTGACACAAGCAGCGAGAGAAAAACTTGATCTTTCAGATGAAATATTAACAAAAGATTTATTAAGGTTTTATCATCCAGCAGGGTTTACCCCTATCAATCGTGAGGACTATCAATATGTTCAAGACGATGAAGCGGAAAGTTAAAGTATTGAATGTGAACTTCAGGTTAAAATATAGCAAATAACTTATATTCAATGTTATACTTCATACATTGAAAAATTGATTAAGGGGGATAAAAGATGAGCGAATGCAAATTAGATCACACAATGACTGATGTAAAAAATAAGTATATAGATCAGCAATCGTATTTGCCTAAGGATTTGCATGCAAAGTTCGACCTTTTTTTCCAAGAAGAACATAGCCAAGAAATCCTAAACGATGTATTTCATTTATTAAAGAAATACGATTTAGCTGATGAAGAGGAGCAAGACACGAGAAATAATCGTCTTCATTTAGTCTTAAGAAATGTTTGATGATAAAGCGAGAGGACTTTTGTTCTTTCGCTTTTCATTTGTTGTTTTTTGGGTCGATGTGTGTAGCATGATTTGAAAGTATTTTAAAGTTGCTCTCATAAATTTAATCCAAGCTGAAACCCTCACAAAATAAAAAAAGCAGTTTTCCACTTCAGAGAAGAGTCCCAAACTATGAGCGTTGGCAAAATTAAACAAAAAAACTCTGCTCACGTACGAAAAGTGAGTGATTTTGATGATAGACGTGGGGATACGTTGACACGTAACAAGTAAATGCCCCCTTCTTTCTCGAGTGAATTGTGGATATAATCTATTCTCATATAAATTTACATAATAGCTATTTTAGACTCACTGTTTTTATTTGTTGTTCTTAGTTTATAGTTCTTTCAGAATGATTTTACAAAAAAATTGTATGCATTAAAAAAATATTTTAATTATAGTTTATGTGTGTTATGATGATTAGGATTTGAAATACAACCATTTTGAAAACGGTTTCATTCGAAGAGTATAGGATGTGACAAAGATGAAAAAGAAGGATCAACATATATTTGACTTTGCTATTAGAACGGCAGATATGCTTGTGAAAATGTTTGGCCCTCATTGTGAAGTAGGTGTTCATGATTTCGCAGATTTTAAGAAATCGCTTATACATCTTGCCGGTAATGTAACTGGTCGTTCAATTGGTGCTCCAATTACGGATTTAGTTTTGAACGAATTAGCAAAGGGTAACCATGAGGCAGAGGATCTTGCCAACTATAAAACGCAGACACCAAAAGGAAATGTAATGAAATCATCGACCGTTTTCTTACGAGATGAACATAATAAAATTATTGGCGCGCTATGTATGAACTACGATATAAGCTTGATGATGCAATTTGGTGGTGTCCTTGAAACGTTAACAAACTTTAATGAAGAAGATACAAAGGATGAAACTTTCTTTACATCCGTACAGGATATTGTTCACGAAATGGTAGAACAAGTCCTTCAACCGTTTAAAAAGGCACCTGCAAGTATGACGATTGATGAAAAAATTGAGGCAGTGAAAAGGTTAGAGGAAAAAGGAACCTTCTTAATTAAAGGAGCCAATGAATATGTTGCTTCTATTTTAGGAGTTTCTAAGTTTACTATTTATAATTATTTACAAAAGATAAAAGTGATGAATGAGAATGAGAACACACATGAGTATGTATAAGATAAAGAGTCAGTTAATGATAAAGGAGCATAAGATATGAAATATAGATCAGCATTTGATATTATCGGCCCAGTTATGATCGGACCTTCTAGCTCACATACAGCTGGAGCTGCTCGAATTGGAAGGGTAGCTCGGACCTTATTTGGCAGACAGCCTTCTAAAGCGGAAATATATCTTTATGGTTCATTTGCGAAAACGTATAAGGGACATGGAACAGATGTGGCAATTGTAGGGGGAATTCTTGATTACGATACGTATGATGAACGCATCCCTGGATCGCTTCAATTAGCCGAGCAACTGGGAATGGAAATCGTGTTTTCTGTTGAAGAAGCAGTTGTCGATCATCCAAATACTGTGCGCATTAAATTGTTCGATGATGATAAAGAAATGGAGCTAGTTGGTATTTCCATTGGTGGAGGCTCTATTGAAATAATTGAATTAAATTCATTTGCGCTTAAACTTACAGGTGAACATCCCGCTATCTTAGTGGTCCATAATGACCAATTTGGTGTGATTTCAAAAGTTACTTACCTTTTAGCACAACATGAAATAAACATCGGTCATATGGAAGTGTCAAGAAAAGAAAAAGGGAAAATGGCTTTAATGGTCATTGAAGTTGACCAAAATATTGATCAAAACTTAATGGACGAAATTGCTCAGTTACCACATATCACTCAAGTCATCAAGATGGTGGATTAATGACAGCATGTAGGAGGGATGTATATGTTATTTAAGAACGCGGCAGAATTAGTAGAAATTGCAGACAAAGAGCAAATTAAAATTGCAGAAGTGATGATTCGCCAAGAAGTTGAAGTATCCGGGCGCGCACGTGAAGATATTATTGCCCAAATGGATCGTAATCTTACCGTTATGGAACAAGCAGTAGAGAGAGGTTTAAATGGTGTAACTTCCGTTTCTGGGTTAACAGGAGGAGACGCGGTTTTATTACAAAAATATATAAAAAGTGGAAAAGCACTTTCTGGTCATACACTGCTAGATGCTGTTAGCAAAGCTGTTGCTACAAATGAAGTAAATGCAGCAATGGGAACTATTTGTGCCACACCAACAGCGGGTTCCGCAGGCGTTGTACCTGGAACGTTGTTTGCTGTTAAGGATGTACTTAACCCAACAAGAGAGGAAATGATTGAATTCTTATTTACATCCGCAGCTTTTGGCTTTATTGTTGCCAATAATGCATCCATTTCCGGAGCAGCTGGTGGCTGCCAAGCAGAGGTGGGTTCAGCGAGTGGGATGGCAGCTGCAGCTATTACAGAAATGGCAGGCGGTTCACCTTCTCAAGCAGCACATGCGATGGCGATTACTTTAAAAAATATGCTCGGTTTAGTATGTGATCCTGTAGCTGGTTTGGTAGAAGTCCCTTGTGTGAAAAGAAATGCAATGGGTGCTTCAAATGCGATGACAGCTGCTGACATGGCATTAGCAGGTATCACAAGTAGAATTCCATGTGATGAAGTAATTGATGCCATGTATCGTATTGGTCAAACGATGCCTTCTGCGTTAAGAGAAACGGCTGAAGGTGGGTTAGCTGCTACACCAACAGGTAGAAGGTTAGAAAAAGAGATTTTTGGGAACAAAGCAAAAGCAGGTAAATAATATGAAATAGTACTTAAATGAACATTCTTGCTTCGTGTCTATACGATTCAAGAGTGTTTCTTTTTTTGATTGTTTAGGTAAAAGTTGTAGCTTTACGGCTAATAAGGGATGAGGTATAGGAGAAAGAAGTAGAGCAAAGAGCGCTAGGTATTCTTTTTCTCAAAATCGAATGAAAAAGTCTTAAAATAGTGCTTATCTTTCAATACGATAGGCGTTCAAACGTTCATCTTTTTCACAGATTACAATTAAGTACAGACATAGCATAAGAGAAGACCACTACAATAGTGGTCTAATGTAAAATGGGTGCCAAAGGTAGTTGATGCTTGTGTATTTTGTCTATTATCCTCGTTCCCAAAACCTTTGTTTACCTACATTTTGTATATAAGTTTTAAAAGGGCCATTTGTGATTGTTACTCCAGGTTTATTAATAATACCAACTTCTTGGATTAAGTACATGCCACTTCGAGAAGAGCCGATCGGTTTATAATGATTATATTGTTCAATTATATAGCTCTTTGCTTTTTGATTAAAGTGAGGTGTAGCTCCTCTTCCTGATACGACAAATAGACTGTCATAAACCAGTGGAGAGCCTGTTAAAAAGGAATCGTCGACTTGAAGCGTACTACCATCAGTTCCATTCAATGTTTCCTGTGTTTCACTAATAATGAACGGGCGAGTTTTTGCTGCGAGCAGCTGTTGTAATAATGGACGTACAATAGCTGCATCATATTGGTCAGCTACGATGATCCCCACCTTTAAAGTAGCTGGCGAAAAAGTTGTGTTTGCCATACTAAGTGCTTTAGAGGACGCAGTTTCCGATGATTCTTTCACATTTGGTGGCTCAACACCAATTTTATGTGCCACGGATGTGGCAAGATCGTGGCTAATATGACCAATGAGGTTGACTACATTTTGTCTGACCATTTTACTTTTTACTTTACCTAATTCAAAGCTAAAAGCTAAGAAAATATGATTCCTTTCAACATCACTCATACTATTCCAAAATAACCTCGCCTGAGAAAAGTGGTCTGTAAAACTTGGAGCAGTTTTTCGAACTTTCATGCCTTCAACTTGAGAAGGATATGTGAGGAATCCTCCTCTTGCTGGGGGTACTTCATAAGGTGTATTGTTTTGCAAGGAATTATTGTGATAAGCGACTTTATCCTTATCGATAATATATCTGGCTGCTCCATCTCGTTGGTTGTTATGAAATGGACAAACAGGACGATTAATAGGAATTTGCTGAAAATTTGTTCCTACACGATATATTTGTGTATCTGAATAGGAAAAAATACGCGTTTGTAGTAGGGGGTCATTAGAGAAGTCAATACCACGAACAATACTACCAGGGTGAAGAGCAACTTGTTCTGTTTCGGCAAATACATTATCTACATTTCGATTCAATGTCATTTTACCTATTTTCCGTACGGGAACAAGCTCTTCTGGCCATAATTTAGTCGCATCTAGAATATCAAAGCCGAATTTAAATTCGTCTTCTTCATTTATGACTTGTATGCCTAATTCATACTCAGCAAAGTGACCTTCTTCGATATTTTCCCATAAATCTCTGCGGTGAAAATCGGCATCAGCTCCGCCAAGTTTTTGTGCTTCATCCCAAATTAACGAGTGCAGGCCGAGTACAGGCTTCCAATGAAATTTAACAAATCTCGCTTCGTTATTTTTATTAACCAGTCTAAATGTATGGACGCCGAAGCCCTCCATCGTTCTAAAGCTACGGGGAATTGTCCGGTCAGACATAATCCACATCATCATTGCTGCAGATTCTTCATTGCTAGAAATGAAGTCCCAAAAAGTGTCGTGAGCTGTTTGACCTTGTGGAATTTCATTATGCGGTTCAGGTTTTACTGCATGAATGAGATCTGGAAATTTAATACCGTCTTGAATAAAGAAGATGGGAATATTATTCCCTACCAGGTCAAAATTACCTTCTTCTGTATAAAATTTTGTTGCAAATCCCCGTACATCTCGGTTCGTTTCATTTACCCCTCTAGAGCCCGCCACCTGAGAAAAGCGGACGAATACTGGTGTTTCTAAACTAGGATCTTGAAGAAAATGAGCCATTGTTATATCTTCTAACGATTCATATACACGAAAAACCCCATGGGCAGCAAATCCCCTCGCGTGAACTACTCTCTCAGGAATACGCTCTCTATCAAAATGAGCCATTTTATCCTGAAATATAAAATCCTCCATCAAGGTGGGACCGCGTTCACCAGCTGTTAGAGTATTTTCGTCATTCGCAATTTTTACCCCTTCATTAGTTGTTAACGGTTGATTTTTATTTTCACGAATGAATGCTTCTAATTGTTTCGTTTTTTTATTTTCTGGCTTTTTGCCTTCTCGCTCCACTACAGTCACCTCCATTATCAAAGGTATGATGACGGTAAAAAAGTATGTATAAAATTTTATGATATACGCTTTTGATGGTCTTTCACGGCAATTAATATCCCTTTATTAATCCAATAATTGAAGTTTTCTGGCGGGAAAACGCCACGTCTTTGTGAAGACCCCATTTCAATAATAATACTACTATCACTTACATCCAAAACCTTCAAAGATTTTGACAAACATAAGTTCGGTAAAAAACCATCTTTAATTTTAAACTCCATATTCTTTTTAATAGCCATGTAGATTCGCCTCCATTTGAAATGATGCATTAATGCGATAGACTAGGCTTTCATTCGCCTAATCTTTTAGATAATACAGAACTTTATATAAATCGTATCTTAAAAACCTTTTAAATGCTTATTTTCCTTTGCTGTTTACTTGGATTGTTCAATTATAATGTAACCAATTTTCATGAGGTTTATCCTTTTATAAGAGTATTTCAGCAATGATGAAGAATAATAGAAAGAACAATGTTGTTGGTTTAAATATTGAAAGGAGCAATAAGGTATGGAATTTCCTGTCATACATACAAATTTTTGGGATGCTATGATCGCCATTCCCATCGTGATTATCTTTACGCAAATGTTAAAATATTTTCTAGGGATTAGTAAACCTTTTGTACCAACAGTGGCTATACTTATTGGGTTAATTGTATCGATTTTTATTAGTCATAGAGGTGATCTCATTGCAGGGGTCTTTATGGGTTATTTTTATGGTTATGGGGCTATTGGTAGTTACGCTTCCCTTAAAACATCATTGCTTTATTTTAGAAATAAAAAATAATTCAAAAGGGCATAGAGTTTATTAAAACGAAAAAAACACGAACAAATTTCCATTTGTCCGCGTTTTATAAAGGATATCATTCCGATTTACTTGGCGTATGAGTCACAAATTGCATCCTTTCATTAAACATTGTTGGATAGGAGAGGAATCCAAGTATAATACTCGTAATAACAGCAGATGAAAGCAACATAAATAGAATCAACAATTGAAACATGACAGCCTGAACAGGATCAGCGCCTGCAATTATTTGTCCACTCATCATCCCAGGTAGTTGTACAAGACCAATCGTTTTTTGACTCTCAATTGTTGGTATTGTACTTGCGCGAATACTAGTCATTAACTGGCGATGAATGGCTTGTTTCGGTGTACCCCCCAATGATAGAAAAAGTTCTACTTCTCCTGTTCTGTTTTCAATTTCCGCGGTAAATCGATTAAGAAATAATATTGATAATACCATCGCATTACCAATAATCATTCCACTAATGGGTATCATATATTGCGCAGTTGCTGGAATAATTTTAAGACTAATAAGGACACTTTGGGTCAACACTTCAATAAAGCAGTATGTAAGAATTAGTTTCCATGTAATGCCTTTAATCATCACACCTTTTTTTCTTGCATTATGTACGGCAGCAGTAATAATGAGAATAATCATTAAAAAGATATAGAAAAAGCTTTCTGAATCAAAAACGAATTGCAACACGTAACCTACCGCAAGAAGTTGGATGATTGAGCGAATGGTCGCAATCAAGACATCCTTTTCAAGACCTAGCTTGAATGTTTTAGATAAGAGAATAGGAATAAGAACAAATATTAATGTCAGAGATAATTGGAAAAAAGTCATTTTTCCTCACCACCTTCAAAAAACTGCTTGACCTTATCATTAGAGGATGAAACAATTTCAGAACTTTTTCCATGTGCCGCTAGTTTGCCATCTATAATTACCCACGTCTCATCCCCTATGCGTAGTGCTTGATCAAGATTATGAGTAATCCAAACAATGGTTGTTTTCCTCTTTTGATTAATGGATGTAATTAGTTGCTCAACTTCCCTTTGTGAAGTTTGGTCAAGGGCTGATGTAACTTCGTCTAACAATAATATTACTGGTTCATTCAATAATGTCCGTGCGATAGACACCCTTTGTTGTTGCCCTCCAGAAAGGTCTGTTGCTTTGCGGTGAAGAAATTCTTCATTCAATCCAATCAAATTAAGCATTTCAATCGCCTTTTCTTTTGACAATTTTTCTCCATTGAGGGTTAGTGGCAACGATAAATTATCATAGACATCCCCGTCTATCATAATGGCTTTTTGCAGAACTATTCCTACATTACGACGTAAAACTGTTGGTGTAATGGTCAAAATATCCTCACCATGAATGAAAATGTCTCCAGATGAGGCTGATTTCATCCCATTACATAAATGAAATAGTGTAGATTTGCCCGAGCCTGATGGACCGACAACGGTCGTTATATTCCCCGATGAAATAGTACCAGTTATGTCTTTAATAATTGATAATGAATCAGTGTGATAATGTACATTTTGAAATGAAATTGCTGTATGCAAATATAACCACCCTTTTAAATTTATGATAAATCTTTATGTACAATCTTAGTATATCCTAAAGGATGAGATTGGTTAGATATTTAAAACATTCTTGCTTAAAATGCCGCAGAAATAACTTGATGTTTTTTAAAATAAAGCGCTCTAACGGTTACTTAGTATAAAGACTTCACTTAATATTTGAAAAAAGAAAAGGATTTATTAAAGGAAGTAAAGAAAAGAAAATATATAACAATGACAACATAGAGGAGGTAAAAATGATGAAAAGATATGAATTAGCAGTGATTCCTGGTGATGGTATCGGGAAAGAGGTTGTACCTTCTGCCGTAAAAGTGCTCCAAACAGCAGCGACTTTACATGGTGGTATTCAATTAGAGACAACTGAACTTCCATGGGGGTGCGACTATTATCTCAAACATGGCAAAATGATGAGTGATGACGGTCTAGAGCGACTAAAGAATTTTGATGCGATTTTTTTAGGGGCAGTAGGAGATCCGAACAAAGTTCCCGATCATATTTCATTATGGGGGTTACTGATTCACATTAGGAGAGAATTTGAGCAGACCATTAATATCCGGCCAGCCAAATTATTCAAAGGGCTAACCTCCCCTCTCGTTGATCCAGGGGCATTTAATTTTCTAGTTGTACGTGAAAATAGTGAGGGCGAGTATAGTGAATCTGGTGGGAGAATACATAAAGAAACAGACGAAATCGCTATCCAAAACGCCATTTTTACGAGAAAAGCAACGGAAAGAGTAATGGATTATGCGTTTAAGCAAGCTGTTCTTCGTAAGGGTCATGTCACTTCAGCTACGAAATCTAACGGTATTGTCCATTCGATGCCATTTTGGGATGAAGTGTTTAATGATGTGAGTAAGCGCTATACAGGAGTGCGTACATCATCTGTGCATATTGATGCACTAGCTGCTTTTTTTGTTACCAAACCGAGCGATTTCGATGTGATCGTTGCTAGTAATCTTTTTGGAGATATTTTAACTGATATTGGTGGAGCGATTATGGGGAGTATTGGTATAGCACCTGCAGGAAACATCAATATAAATGGGAAATATCCGTCCATGTTTGAGCCTGTACATGGTTCAGCGCCAGATATTTATGGTAAAGGAATAGCCAATCCAATCGGGCAAATATGGACGGCTGCGTTAATGTTAGATCATTTAGGTGAAATCGCACTAGCTAGAGAGGTCTTACGAGCAATGGAAGAAGTTACTGATGCAGGGATAAAGACGAGAGATATTGGCGGAAATGCTACGACTGATGAAGTGACAAATAAAATTTGTCTTCAATTACAAAATAATATTGGCTGAATGTAGGAGGTTGAGCATATTTGATGAATCAAATGTTTAGTTTTTTATTCGTACCTGCGATTTCTACCAAGATGGTAAATAAGGCTTTAACAATTAATCAATCGGCCATCATACTAGACTTAGAGGATTCTGTTGCCCATTCCAAAAAGCATGTAGCCAGAGAGAAGGTCTCTGGTTATATGAGTGAACTTAATGAATGGGATAGGCAAAGGGTATATATTAGGATTAATGATAGTGAAAGTCCGTATTTTTATCATGATCTCCAATTAGTTAAAGTATGTAAGCCACGGGGACTATTTATCCCAAAAGCAGAAGATAAAAACATGATAAAGGAGATAGCAACTTATTTGGCAGATGAATTGATAGCTCTTATTCCCTTAATCGAAACGGCAAAAGGGATACATTATTCATTTGACATTGCCACTGCAACAGAAACCGTTGAAAGACTGGCTTTTGGTGCGGTTGATTATTGTTTAGATACAAATATTGAGGTAGGAGAGGGGAGGGAAGAGTTATTATACGCACGTTCACAATTAGTAAACGCTTCAGCAGCAGCTAAAATACTACCCCCTATTGATTCTGTGTTCCTTCATTTAGAGAATAGCAATGATCTCATTAAAGAAACAACCCATGGCCGGAAAATAGGCTTTGCTGGTAAATTAGCGATTCATCCAAAGCAAGTCGTACGAATCAATGATGTGTATCATCAAGAGAATAACAACCGTATTCATGAAGCGAAAGAAGTGATTAGACTGTTTGAAGACGCTGAGAAGGAGGGAAAAGCATCAATTAATGTGAATGGGCGTTTAGTGGATTATCCCGTTTATAAACAGGCTAAGAAATTACTACAGATAAATAGTGAGTGTAATGAATCAAGGTGATGACACTTTCATATTGTAAACTGTAAAATGTTTGATACGCTAGTATTAGCTGACCCCTTTTCGGCGAACACTTAGTTTTACTACTCTTTAAATAAATTTCAGAAAAGTATAGACAATTTTAATTGGATTTTGTATCCTGTTTTAAAAGGGAGTAAAGGGTGAGTGATCATTGACGATTGATGTTGATTTGAAATTAGATAATCGCGATACACTGCATTTAAAAGTATGTAACGTTCTCCGAGAAGCAATTATAAAAGGTCAGTTTAAACCTGGTGAACGATTAAAACAATCAGATTTAGCAGAAAAACTTGGTGTCAGTAGAATGCCGATTAGAGAAGCATTGAGAAAATTAGAATCTGAAGGCTTAATTACCCTAGTACCACATAAAGGAGCTATTGTTAAAACGATTCATTTATCAGATTTACAAGAGGTGTACACCTTAAGAGCACAGTTAGAGAAGATGGCTTTTATCCAAAGTGCAAAGCTGCTTACAGATACTGAAATCACGAGATTAATAGATCTTGTACATTTGATGGAAGATAGTGAAGATGTAGATGAATTTATTGAAAGAAATATAGAATTCCATCAATTATTATTAAAGCACTGCCATTGGGAGAGATTAAATGGTTTTATTGACACACTATGGAATGGGCTACCACAACAAACACCACATTTTATTACAGGTCAGACGGCTACATCAAATGAAGAGCATCGGGAGATTATCAAAGCGATAAGAGAGAAAAGATTTGAGCATGCAGGTGAGATTTTGTCTCATCATATTTTAAGAACAGGTGAATCACTTATTCACAGTTTAAAAAATGAAAGAATGAAATAAATATTGATTCATCAGGAAGGCAGCACGAATTTTTCAGAGCTGCCTTATCTTTTGCAAACGTTTACTTTAACGAAGGAAGGAAGAATGGACAATGGCTTTAACGGAAAAAATTTCAGAATATATAGTTAATATAAACTATCAAGATTTACCAAAAGATGTGATTGAGTTTACGAAAGTATGTATTTTAGATTGGTACGGTTCTGCAATAGCAGGAATAGATGAACCACCAGTGGTTGCATTAAAAGAGACGTTATTTGAAATGGGAGGGAATGAACAGGCAACCCTTATTTCCGGTGAAAGGACTTCTCTTGCAAATGCTGCCATGATTCATAGTGCTGCTAGCCATATAGTGGAGTTAGATGATATTCATAAAGGATCGATTATTCATGCAGCAACAGTTGTGATTCCTGCTGCTTTATCTGTGTGTGAAGCGTATGACTTATCAATAGAAGAATTAATTACGAGTATCGTCATCGGCTATGAAGTTTGTTATCGTATCGGTGAAGCGGTTACCCCTAGTCATTATTATTATTGGCATAATACCGCAACATGTGGCACTTTCGGAGCAGCAGCTGCAGCAGCGAAGTTATTAGGGCTTAATAAACAACAAATCGTTCATGCTTTGGGAAATGCAGGGACACAGGCAGCGGGGTTATGGGAATTTATTGAAGATGGAGCCAATTCAAAACAGCTTCATACTGCAAAGGCATCCTATAATGGTGTACTTGCAGCACTCCTTGCTAAAAAAGGCTTTACAGGTGCCTCAAAGATATTAGAAGGTGATCGTGGTTTTTTCAAGGCAATGAGTGATTCGTACAACGAACAAAAGATTATTGAAGGACTCGGTGAGCAGTTTAAAATAATGGAAAATGGTTTTAAGCTTTATGCTTCCTGTCGTCATACCCATCCGAGTATGGATTGTGTGCATACATTGATGAACAAACATTCAATAGACTCTACTAAAATTGAAAAAATCCTCATAGAAACCTATCAAACGGTATTAGATATAACGGATAATCCCAAACCCCGTTCCATTTATGCAGCAAAATTTAGTGTACAATTCTGTGTTAGCTTAATTGCTCTTAAAGGCAGCGCTTTTCTACAAGACTTTAATGAAAGAACATTAAATAATAGTGAAATTAGAGAAATGATGAATAAAGTACGAGTAGCATCATCAAAGGATTTTACGGATGCCTATCCAGAACAATGGGGTGCTAAGGTAACTATTGTCTTAAGGAATAAAGAAAGTTATAGTTTCGCGACTGAATTTCCAAAAGGAGAGCCAGAGAATCCTGCCAGTAAAAAACAAATGGTTGAGAAGTTCCAGTCATTAGTGGCTCATAAGATCACAGATGTAGATCATAGAGTAGATGAAATATACAATATTGAAAATTTAAAAATAAAGGATTGGCTACTGGCAAATAGCCCAATTGTAAATGGAAATGAGGCTTGATGATGAAAGTGATTGCTTATGACCATATAGTGGAAAAAGTAGCGAAGCTTTGTCAGGAAGCGAACTTTGCCCTTGGCGAAGACGTTATTTCTGCTTTTCGACAAGCGGTAGAAACAGAAAGGTCACCAATTGGGAAAGATATCCTGTTAGATTTAATTGAAAATGCAAATATCGCTACAGAAAACCGTGTGCCTATGTGTCAGGATACAGGTGTTTCCGTTTTTATAGTTGAATTAGGTCAAGACTGTTTGATTAAAGGTGGGACAATTACAAGTGCCATTAATGAAGGTGTAATGAAAGGATATAAAGACGGGTATTTACGGCATTCTATCGTCAATAATCCCCTGACAAGAGATAAGTCTGCAACATATAACAGCCCTGCCATTATTCATATTGAAATGAAAGCCGGAGATCAACTCGTTATCCATATGTCGGCAAAAGGGGGAGGGAGTGAGAATATGAGTGCACTTAAAATGTTAACCCCAGCAGATGGTATCGAAGGCGTAAAAGAGTTCATCTTAACAACCGTTGAAAATGCAGGACCTAATGCTTGTCCACCTTTAGTTGTTGGAATTGGAATTGGTGGGAATTTTGAACGCTGCGCTTATTTAGCTAAAAAATCATTGTTTAGACCGATTGGTCAACATCATCAGGCTCCAATAGTTGCCCAATTAGAAAAAGATTTAATGAAGAACATAAATGAAATGGGGATTGGTCCTCAAGGCTTAGGTGGCGATACAACTGCCATAGATGTAAAAATCGAGTTAGAACCATGTCATATCGCTGCACTTCCTGTGGCTGTTAATTTAAATTGTCATGCGTCAAGACATAAAGAATTGAGAATGTGAGGCTGATAGAATTGGAAAAAAAGCAGTTAACTTTACCCTTAAAACCAGAAGAGTTGGAAACATTAAGGGCAGGACAGCAAGTCGAATTATCAGGCTTAATATATACAGCAAGAGACGCAGCCCATAAAAAAATTTATGATCTTTTATCTCAACAAGAAACGGTTCCATTCACGGTAGAAAATGCTTTTATTTATTACGTTGGTCCGACCCCAGCAAAACCTGACCAAGTGATTGGCTCCGCTGGTCCAACTACTAGTAGTAGAATGGATAAATATACACCATTATTATTAGAGCATGGCTTAAAAGGAATGATTGGAAAAGGATATCGAAATGAAGAAGTAAAGGAAAGTATAAAAAGAAACAAAGCCGTTTATTTAGCAGCAATAGGGGGCACCGGCGCACTTCTTTCTACGGCTATTAGAGAGGCTGAGGTTGTGGCATTTCCTGAGTTAGGTCCGGAGGCAGTATACAAGCTCACAGTAGAAAATTTTCCAGTTACAGTTATTATCGATTCTTTAGGTAATGACTGGTATATACAAGCAAGAGAGAAGTTTCAACAAAAAAGATCAACTCTATAATTATTAATTACTATTTTTAAAGGACAAAGTCTCATATGTCTATCAATTGTATCCATTATCCCAAATAAATTATCTGTTTTATTAATAAAATATTGAATATTATTAATATATATAATAGTATAATTAATAAATTCAGAAAATTCTAATTAGGTGGTGGGGATAGATGGAGTTCGAATACACAAATGAAAACCAACAAGTCTTACAAATGGTAAAGGAGTTTGTCCGAAAAGAAGTGTCACCTCATATTAAATATTATGAGAAAAATCAATTATTCCCGAAAGATATTTTTGAAAAAATGGGCAATCTAGGTTTTTTTGGTGCTTGTTTTCCTGAGCGATATGGTGGGTCTGAATTAGGTTTTCTTAATTTAGCTATCATTGCTGAAGAAATATCGAAAGCACATCCATCGTTAGGTTATGCCTTTAATATGCAAGCAATGACCTGCCCTTTTACAATCTTAAATTGGGGAAATAAGCAGCAAATTGAAAAATATGTCCCTTCTCTAATAAAGGCAGAGAAAATTGGTATGTTCGCTCTTACTGAATCTGGTGGTGGCTCAGACCCTGCTGGAGCAATGAAGACAACGGCTGTTTTAGATGGTGATGAGTACGTGCTGAATGGATCAAAAATGTGGATTACTTTTGCTAACGAGGCAGATGTAGGTGTGTTGTTTGCGAGAACAAATCCAGAAGCTGGTCATAATGGCATTTCTGCATTTATTATTGAGACTAATGTACCAGGGTTTTATGCAAAACCAATCGAAATCAGTTCTCTAGGATATATGACAAGAAGCTGTGAAGTATTTTTAGAGGATTATCGAATCTCCAAAAGTCAATTATTAGGTAAAGAGGGAGAAGGCTTTAAAATTGCGATGAACGCGCTTGATTATGGACGCTTAACTGTTTCTTCACGATTGGTTGGTATTGCTCAAGGTTGTATTGATGAGTCGATATCTTATGCAAACGAACGAGAAGTGAGTGGTGTACCAATTGGTCAATATCAAATGATTCAACATTTGATTGCGGATATGGTAGTAGAAACAGAGGCTGCAAGATTGCTTACGTATAAAAGCGCTTACTTAAAAGATAAAGGCGAAGCGGCGACTAGACAAAGTGCATACGCAAAATATTTTGCTTCAGAAGTAGCTACCAAAGCTGCAAGAAGTGCGTTAGAGATATTTGGTGGCAATGGTATAGCAGATGAATATCCGATTATGAAGTATGTAAACTATGCGAATATGCTTCACTTTGGTGAAGGGTCGGCAAATATACAACGTATACTGATTGCTAATGATGCCTTAGGGGAAAAGGATGCTAATCGTCATCATATCGAAAGAAAGTATTCTTTAAGTAGTGATATTAAAAAGGTGAGGGTGTAGTCGATGAGTGATAGGCAACCACTTGAAGGCGTAAAAGTATTGGATTTATCTCGTGTTTATGCAGGACCTGGGGGTTCAATGATACTAGCAGATTTAGGTGCTGATGTCATCAGAATAGAGGCACCGAATGGTACTGATAGTATGAGAGATTGGGTCCCTTTCATAGGTGGAGAAAGTACGTATTATTTTACCGCTAATCGTAATAAAAAATCAGTAGAGTTGGATTTGAAAAACCAAAAAGGGAAGGATATCTTTTTAAAGCTCGTACAAGAGGCAGATATTGTCTTAGAAAACTTTAAAACAGGTACTTTGAAAAAGTTAGGTCTCGACCTACAACAACTTAAAAAGGTAAAAAAAGATATTATATTATGTTCGGTTACCGGATATGGGCAAACGGGACCGTATAAAGGGGAACCGGGATTTGATCCTGTTATGCAAGCGATAGGTGGTCTAATGGATGTTACTGGACTTCCAGAGGGAGACGCAACAAGAGTGGGACTTCCACTAGTCGATATTATGACGTCACAATATGTAACAATAGCGATTCTCGCAGCTTTAAGACAAAGAGATCAAACAGGAAAGGAACAATCTATTGATCTATCCCTATTTGAAGTACAATTAAGTGCACTTGCCAATGTAGCAAGTAGTTATTTAAATGCAGGTACAGTTTCAACAAGAGTTGGCAATGATCATAGTTATATTGTTCCTTATCAAGTATTTAAATGCAGTGACCGTCCATTAATGGTTTGTTGTGGTAATGATAAATTATTTGCGAATTTTTGCGTTGTTTTAGATCGTGAAGAATGGATTGGGGACGAGAGGTTTAAAACGAATCAAGCTAGAGTAACTAACCGTGAAGTGTTAACAAATAGAATCGCAGATATGATGATAACCAAAACGGCAGATGAATGGTTCACTCAATTATCACAAGTAGGTGTTCCAGCTGGACCAGTAAATAATATCGAACAAGTTTTTCAACATCCTCAAGTTGAGGCGAGAGAGGTTGTAGAAGAAGTTTCCCATGTAAAGCTTGGACATATTAAATTGGTGAAAAGTCCACTTAAAAATTCTACCCTAAATGTTAAAACAAAAGCAGGGCCACCTATTTTAGGACAGCATACAGAAGAACTTCTACATGCATTAGGGTATCAAAAATTAGAGATTGATCAATTGAGAAAAGAGGGAGTTATTGGTTCGTTAGCCGAGCGGAAAATGTGATTATGAACAATAATGGAGGTGTTTCCAATGAAAAAGGTTCTTCTATTGACTTTATTTTTTGTATGTATTTTATTAAATGGCTGTAGTCAACAGACATCTAATGAAAGCGCTTCCGATGAAGTGTATGTGATGGATATAAATAATTGGCAGCCATCTACACATCACTATGCTTATAATGCGTGGGAGCCATGGAAAAAGATGGTGGAAGAAAAGACGAATGGAAGAGTTAAAGTCAATATTTATCATGGGAGTGCCTTAGGAAAGTCTAGCTCCGTTTACCAAGATATAAAAGGAGGGCTCTATGATGTGAGTCTTCTCGTAACGAACTATTTTTATGATACACCTTTTTTTCCTTATACAATCGGTAGTTTACCTTTTGCATTACAAGGACCTGTTGAGGCAAACAAGGTTTTAAGTAAATTCGAAGATCGATTTGCAGACAAAGGGTTAGATAATGTCATCCTTATGCCACCAACCTCAACAGATGCCTATGATTTATTTTCTACAACTCCTATTCACACAATGGAAGATTTACAGAATAAAAAAATGAGAATGAGCGGAAAAGGCGAAAATGCCTTTATTCAATCATTAGGAGGAACACCCGTATCGATCACATCTGAAGGCATATACGAAGGATTAGAAAAGGGGATGATTGATACCGCATTTTATACACCTATTGGCGGTGAAGCAGTAAGGTATTATGAACCTGCCCCTTATATTACACAAATGTCAGTACTCGTAAACCCACTCATTCCTGTAATGAATAAAAACTTCTATGATCAGCTCCCACCAGATTTACAAAAATTATTTACAGAAGAATTGAATCCTGCATTATCAGAAATGTTTACAAAGAGTTATGTTACAGAGTTAGCTGCTTCTAATGAGCAGCTAGAAAAAGCAGTTGAAAAAAGAGGCGAATATATTAAACTTTCAACAGAAGAAGACATTAAGTACCGTGAAGCAGGTAAAGGTGCTTGGGAGTTATGGATAGAAGATGCAAATAAACGTGGATTTGATGGAGATGAAATGGTAGAAGCTTTTTTTGAAATTCTCCGTGAAGAAGATTACCCTTTACCATTTGAAAATTAAAACAGTTAAGGCGGTGGAATGCATGAGAAAGCTTGAAGAAGTCATACACTTTTTAACTGCAATAACAAAATATATTGCGTTAGCAACGATGACACTGATGATGATATTTATTACCTTTGCTGTGTGTAGTCGGATGTTATTTTCACCTATTATTGGTGATATCGAAATTGTTCAGTTAGGTATGGTAGTGCTAATCATGTGTGGTTTGGCTTATACAGAACAAGTTAACGGACATATTACAATAGATATTATTACAAGCAGACTTTCATATAAGTGGCAACGCGTATTAGAGATATTTGGCGCATTTCTTACATTTATTATTACCATCCTCATTGCCTATATTTATCTTCATGTCGGGATCTTTCATCAACTAACAATGCCTATATCTACAACTCTTTTAGAAATTCCTTTTTACCCCTTTGATTATATCATTACAATCGGTTTTCTCATGTGGGGAGCTGAGGCTTTTCTAAGAATGCTCAAGCTCATCCTTTCATTAAATCATGAAAATATAGGAGGTGATGAACATGCCGGTTGAATGGTTTGGTGTTATCGTTATTTTGATCATGTTTGTTTTAATGTTTTTTAAAGTACCCATTGCAATCGCAATGGTCGTACCAGCTGTACTAGGAATCTTTTATTTGAAAGGTTGGACGGCATTAGCCACAGTTGTTGAAACAGTGACATGGGATCATAGTTTTAGTTATACGTTAAGCACTATCCCTATGTTTGTTCTAATGGGAGAACTATTATTTATCTGTGGAATTAGTACAGAGCTCTTTAATACTTTCAGACTTTGGCTTAGTAGATTAAGAGGTGGACTTGGGATGGCGACAATTGCATCTTCTGCTGTTTTTGCGGCCGCTTCAGGTTCAAGCCTAGCAAATACTGCCACAATGGGTGTCATTGCATCGAAGGAAATGCTAAAGGCTGGTTATAACAAATCATTAACCGGAGGAACGATTGTCGCAGGAGGAACATTGGGTGTGCTCATTCCACCGAGTACATTGTTTATTCTATATGGGATGATGACTGAACAATCTATCGGACAGCTTTTAGTTGCGGGCATTATACCGGGGATTATTCTTATCATTTTATATATGATCACCGTTTATGTAGTTGTATCTTTAAAGCCAGAATTAGCACCGATGATTCATACAGAGGTGAAATGGAAGGATCGTTTCATCGCATTGAAATCTACAATATGGATTATTTTGTTATTTGGCATTGTGATTGGGGGTATGTATATCGGATGGTTTAACCCAACTGAAGCAGCAGGGATTGGGGCATTCTTTACGTTTATTTTTGCATTAATCAGAAGGAAATTAACGATTCAGTCATTTGTTAAAGCATTATCTGCTACTTTAAAAACAACAGGATTTTTATTTGCCATAATTATTATGGCATTTATCTTAAATTACTTCTTAACAATTACAAGATTGCCTTTTCTATTAGCGGATATTTTCGAATCTATCTCAGTTCCCCCTTTTCTATTATTTGTGCTTATTATTCTTATGTACATTTTATTAGGAATGGTAATGGATGCTCTTGCTATGGTTGTTGTTACATTACCGATTATTCTACCGATCATTCTAGCGATGGATATGAATTTAATTTGGTTCGGTGTCATTATTGTTTTGGTGATGGAAATGGCAATGATCACACCTCCTGTTGGGATGAATTGTTTTGTGCTAAGAGGATCAGCCCCAGACCTTACTTTAGAACAAATTTTTAAAGGAACAAGTTTATTTTTAATTCCCATTTTCCTATTAATTATTATTCTTTATCTTTTTCCTGATATTGCTCTGTTTCTACCTAAAAATATGTATTAAGAGGAAGGTGAAAATATGTTTACGAGTGACGACCTTAAACCAATGTTAGAACCAAACGCAGTAGCTATTATAGGAGCTAGTGGAGACAAAACGAAAATCAGCTATAAACCAATAGCGAATTTAAAAGAGGTAGGCTATCAAGGTGAAGTTTATCTTGTAAATCCAAAATATGAAGAGATATTAGGTTTTCCATGCTATCAGAAGATAGAAGAACTACCTGAATATATTGACTTAGCATTGATTTGTGTAGCTGCTAAAAGTGTATTATCTATTATTAAACAATTACATGCGAAGAAGGTAAAAAGTATTTTGATTTTTAGTTCTGGATTTACAGAAATAGGTGGAGAAGGAGCGAAGTTAGAGGAAGAGATAAGGGAGTATTCAAAAGGAAACCATTTGCCGATTTGCGGTCCAAATTCTCTCGGGTTATTTAACTTAAATAAGCAGATGATTGCTTCCTTTTCCAGTTTAAAAGCATGTGATGCTGCAGCGATTGCATTTGTTACACAAAGCGGAGCAATGGGTTCTTTAACTCATACATTAGCAACTGAAATGGGTATCGGATTTCAAGCTTTTGTATCTAGCGGAAATGAAAGCACGGTTGATTTCTTTGAGTATATTGATTATTTTGCTAAAAGTCCTGACATAAAAGTCATTGGTGGATATTTAGAGGGAGCAAGAAATATAACTAAAATGAATCGTGCAATAAAGGCTAGTCATGAAAATAATAAACCAATAGTATTAATGAAAGTTGGTACGTCAGTTATCGGGGCGGATGCGGCTAGTTCGCATACTGCATCATTAGCAGGTAATGCGAAGATTTATCAATCTTATTTTGCTGCAAACAATGTGGTTCTTGTTGATGATGAGGAAGAATTAATTGATACATTATCACTGTTTCATTATGCTAAAAATATCTCTAAAGACGGAGGGGCGGTTATCGTCACACAATCAGGTGGTGCAGGCATAATGATGGCTGACCAATGTGAACGTAAAGGAATGAAACTTGCCACTTTAAAAGCAGAAACGAAAGAGAGATTATCACAAACTCTTCCAGCTTTTGCTTCTATTAAAAACCCAGTTGATATGACGGCACAAGTGAATCAAAATCCTCAACAAATACTTGATACTCTATCTGTGCTAGTTGAAGCAATTGAAGTGCAAACCATCGTGCTTTATATTCAAATGACGGATCATTTATTTACACCTATTATCGACAAACTCAGTAAGTTGATTAAACAAGCTAATAAGCCCGTTGTTGTTTGTTGGTCTGGAATACAGGAAGAAACAAAAAAGGCAGTCTTTAAGGAAAAAAGTATTCCTTGGATTCCTACACCAACACGGACCATTAATGCCCTAGCACATGTCGTAAATTACTATACGGCAGAAAAGCAAGCTTACGATCAAACGAGAAAAGAAATTCGTAAGCAGACACCCATGATCGTAAATGAAAAACTAAATGAATGGGAAGGAAAGCAACTATTACAATCGATTGGTATAAAAGTGCCTAAAGGTTCTTTTGTTCGTAATCAAGAAGGTCTGCATGAGCATAGTCTTCCTTTTCCTCTTGTCTTAAAAGGAGTTTCGAAGGAGATCACTCATAAATCAGACTATCAGTTGGTTCAAACAAACATCAACAGTCAACAAGAGTTACTGCAATTTTATGAAGGGATGATTAATAGGATAAAGCATCATCATATCGAACATCTTATCGAAGGGATGATGATTGAAGAAATGGCAGATGAGGGAATTGAGGTGATTATTGGAGCAATTAACGACCCTACATTTGGACCGACAATCATGTTTGGTATCGGTGGGGTATTTACGGAAGTGCTTGAGGATGTTGTTTTCTTGCCTGCACCAATTACAGAGAGCCAAGCGTTACAAATGATTGCTTCTATTAAGGCATTTCCACTTCTAAATGGAGTGAGGGGAAAACCTAAGTCAGATATAAAAGCATTGGCATTAACGATACAAACTTTATCCGAATTTTGTTTATCTCATCAAGGGGAATGGAGAGAAATGGAATTTAATCCGATCCTTGTCCATAAAGAAGGTAATGGTGTTACCGCGGTTGACGCCGTCATTGTTGGGAAAAAACAAGCAGAGATATATAGTTGATTCACTTACCCTTATTAATGAGACAAAGTGCAGAGACCTCATTAATAAGGGGGTTTATATACTTAAATCAAATAGGGCTTCTGTTCAGTTACAAACGATAAAAACTTCTGTATTCCTCCAGCAATTACGGTATCTTGATGGTAAACAAGGTGAGAGTGACGATACAAATGCAGGTTATCACTTATTGGAATGATTTGGAGCTTACCATTTTCAATCTCTTCTTGTACCGAAATACTTGGCAAGAAAGAAATCCCGAGATTGATCTCGATCATTTTTTTCGTTGCATTGATGTCGTTAAGCTCCATTCCTGTTTTCATATGGAAACCATAGGAAAAAAGCTTTTGTTCAATTTGTGCCCAGTAGTTTGACTCTTTCCCATAAACAATGAAGGTTTCATCAGCTAAGTCACTTAAATGAGGACTTGGAATATTTGTTAAACGATTGCTAGCTGAGGCAACGAGTACAATGGGATCTTGTCCAATATGATGGCTGACTAAATCTTCTTCTATAAACTCTTTTTGAGCGGAACGTGCAATGGCGAAATGCACTTCACGATGATAAAGCATATCGATCATTTTAGGTGTAAAAGCGGTATGTAGTATGATTTCAATTGTAGGATAGGAAATATGAAAGCTTTCTAAAATTTTTGGTAAGATCCAGTAACAAAATGAATCGGAAGTCACTAGAGAGAGGGAACCTTTATACCCTTCTTTATATTGAGTGAGTGATTTTTCGGCTTCTTTTACTAATGAAAGAATTTGTGTGGAATAGGGATAAAGAATCTTTCCGGCATCTGTTAAGTTACCTAATGATTTATTTTTACGATTGAATAATTGCAGCCCTAATTGGTCTTCTAAAGATTTGATTTGAGAGCTAACTGTTGGTTGTGAGATACATAGTTCCTCAGCAGCTTTAGAAAAGTTATTATGTTTATATACTGATAGAAATACTTCTAATTGTTTAATATCCATTCTATTAACGCTCCTCACATGTTTTCCTGCTCCCACTATTTTACCATATAGATATCAGATAATTTATATCATTCAAAAAAACAATCTTTATTTCATTGACAAAAAAATTTTTTGTATATAAAATTACTGAAAAAAGGATAATGAAGGGGTAGAAAAGATGGATGAGCATGTAAAGAAGGCGAAAAGAAAATATAATGTACCTGCAGTTGACAGTGCATTTAAAATCCTTACATTATTGAGTCGAAAAAAGTTTAGTAAAAGTAACTTAACTGAAATTGCAAATGCCTTATCATTAACCCCAACCACATGTTACCGCATACTGCAAAAGTTAGAAGAGCTATCCGTTGTACGTTATGATCAAAGCTCTAAAAGATATAGTCTTGGCCCCTATTTAGTTGTTTTAGGAGAAAGAGCGAAAGAGAATATTCTAGATTTATCTGTTATAATGCCGTACTTGGAAAGATTAACAGAAGAAACTGGATTAACGAGTTTCCTAGTCAATCGAATTGGTGAGAAAAAATCGACCATTATTGCTAAGGTAGAAGCAGAACAATTTGGTATAAATGTATCAGTAGGTAGACATTTCTCAATTGTAGATGGGGCTTATGGTAAGTGTTTGTTAGCTAACCTAAGGCGAGAAGAAGCAAAACGTTTAATTGATTATAATGATGGTCTTCGTCCTTTAACGGAAAAAGAAATGAAAGAATTATTAGCAGAGTTAGAAATGATAAAAATAAAGGGATTTGCCATTTCACATGGAGAATATATTGATGGTTTAATTGGCATTGCTGCACCAATTTTTAATAATACAAATACAGTGGAGATGTCCATTTCTTTAGTCGGCTTAACCAGTCAGTTGCAAGGAGCGGAAGCGGAAAGAATTGGTGAACTAATAAAGGGAATTGCGAATGAAATTACAAATAAATTAGGCGGAGAACGCCCATTAGTCTAATTAGAAAAGACATTATTATTCAATCAGAAAATAGGGAGTAATAATGTCTTTTTTGCTGAGAATAATCGAATATAGATAAATAATCTTAATTTTCTAATTTTTTATTGACAAAAAATTTTTTAATATATAAAATCTTAATTAATATCATATTTTTGAAATGGAGGTAGTTTCATGGATTTAAAGAATAAAGTAGCGATAGTTACTGGCGCTGGGAAGGGAATCGGTAGAGAGATTAGTCTTTTATTAGCTCAACATGGCGCCCAAATAGTCGTTGGTGACTTGAATGTAGAGGCATGTGAATCTGTCGTGAATGAAATTGAAAAGGTTGGATCAAGGGGATTAGCAGTTAAAGTAGATGTTGCCAAAAAAGAAAGTGTTGACGAGCTTTTCTCTAAGACAATTAGTCATTTTGGTGATATAGATGTGCTTGTTAATAATGCAGGAATTACACGTGATGCAATGCTTCATAAAATGACAGAAGAGCAATTTGACCAAGTGATTCAAGTACATATGAAAGGGACATTCTTATGTATGCAAGCTGCTGCACTTCATATGAGAAAACAAGAAAAGGGAAAGATTGTTAATATCTCATCCATTGCCGGTAAGGTTGGTAATATGGGGCAAGTGAATTATGCTGGCGCTAAGGCTGGAATTGTTGGCATGACGAAAGCTGCAGCAAAAGAATTAGCTAAATTCCAGGTCAATGTGAACGCCATTCAACCTGGTTTTATTGAAACAGATATGACCAAAGCCATTCCTGACAAGTTAAAGGAGTTGAAACTAGCAGAAATACCGATGCAGAAAGTAGGTCAACCGCTTGATATCGCTAAAGCTGTCGTTTTCTTAAGCTCTAATTATGCTGACTATATCACTGGGAACGTAATTGAAGTAACTGGTGGCAGATATATGTAAGCGATTGCAAAATATGAAAAATATATCGATTCATTTTTAATCTCTCTTCTAAAATCTACAAAATGATCTAACAACATCCTCAACCAAGATACATCCTGAAATACTCGCTGTTAACTTCTTTGTAAAAGACCAAACCCAATAAAAAATATATTTCTACCAATCTATTAGGTATTACTGCTTTCATAAGGATTTCTACAAATAAATGCATATGGAGGGTTATCATGTCAATTAAAAACGCTGCTGCCATTGTCGGAGTAGGTGATATTGAGCTTGAGGAAGGAAAAGTAAAAGACGGTTTATCTGTCTTGCAAATTCAAGCAATCGCAGCAAAACGAGCACTAGATGATGCAGGTTTAACAAAGTCTGATGTAGATGGTCTGTTTGTTGCTGGTCTATGGGGAGTACCTGGTGTTGGTACATTTCCTTCTGTTGTAATGGGGGAATATTTAGGGATTGAGCCGAACTATACAGATTCTACACAGATAGGCGGTTCTTCATTTGAAGCTCATATTGGCCATGCTGCAGCTGCCATTCAAGCAGGGCTTTGTGAAGTAGCATTAATTTTATATGGAAGTACACAGAAGTCAGAGAGGTCGCGATCTTTAGCAGGAAGACCACCTACGTTTACTGCACAATATGAAACACCTTTTGGCTTACCTTCACCAGCTGGTGCTTACGCGATGGCGGCACATCGTCATATGCATCAATACGGAACAACGAATGAAGACCTAGCAGAAATAGCAGTGGCAACAAGAAAGTGGGCTCAATTAAATCCATATGCGACAAAAAGGGATACGATATCCATTGAGGATGTGCTGCAATCGCCAATGATTACTGATCCTCTTCATATACTAGATTGCTGTCTTGTAACAGATGGAGCAGGGGCAGTAGTGCTTGTATCACCCGAACGGGCGAAGGATTGTCGGAAAAAACCGGTCTGGATCCTTGGCCAAGGTGAGGCACATAGTCATTGGTCTATTCAAGCGATGCCTGACTTAACCATGACATCTGCTGCGCAATCAGGTAAACGAGCGTTTGAGATGGCTGGAGTTGGCCATGATGACATTGATTTCGTTGAAATCTATGACTCTTTCACGATTACGGTGTTGCTCACATTAGAATCTTTAGGCTTTTGTAAACGTGGTGAAGGTGGCGATTTTGTGAAAAATCAACGTACAGCTCCAGGCGGTGATTTTCCGATGAATACGAACGGCGGGGGCCTTTCATATGCACATCCAGGTATGTACGGGATTTTTTTAATTATTGAAGCGGTTAGGCAACTAAGAGGTGAGTGTGGAGAGAGACAAGTGAAAGAAGCAAAAATAGGACTTGTAAATGGAACAGGGGGAACACTTTCCTCAACATCAGTCGTCATTTTAGGGAGGGACTAAACAGATGGATAAGATAATGAAGCCATTACCAATTATTGATAATGATTCGAAGTTTTTTTGGGAAGGGTGTGAGAAAGGAAAATTATTCATACAACAATGTCAAAGTTGCTCTTTGCATATCTTTTACCCACGTATTCTATGTCCTCACTGTGGAGAGGAAAACGTTACTTGGGTAGAAGCAAGCGGAGAGGGGACGATTTATTCTTATACAATTGCGCGAAGGGCTGGTGGACCTGCGTTTAAAGAAGATTTGCCGTATTGTGTTGCCCTCATCGATCT
Source organism: Cytobacillus sp. FSL K6-0129 (assembly GCF_038007625.1). Taxonomy (NCBI): domain Bacteria; kingdom Bacillati; phylum Bacillota; class Bacilli; order Caryophanales; family Bacillaceae; genus Cytobacillus; species Cytobacillus sp. FSL K6-0129. The sequence continues at coordinate 502,870 of NZ_JBBOXM010000001.1, forward strand.
AAAAGAAGGGGTTAGGATGATGACGAACATTATTGATACGGATATGGAAGCAATTCATTGCGATCAACAAGTAAAAGTCGTCTTTCAAAAAGTCGGAGAGATGACGCTACCCATGTTTACGCCTGTATAACTTTGTTTTCATTGGCCATATCTGGATGGGAGGTTATTACATGAATAAAGGGAATAAAATGCTTCCATTAGTACTGCTGCTATTACTATGTTTTCTTTTAGCTGGATGTAACTCTGCTCCTCAAGCTTCGTTGCTCGCAGATGAATCGGGCCTAGCTGAGCAAATGACGTGGAGTGTATATGATGTAGGCTCTGGTGGTTATGCAGAAATGTCGGCTATTGCGAATGTGTTGACAGAAAAATATGATACAAAGGTGAGAATGCTTCCATCTGCAAGTGGTGTTGGAAGAATGGTGCCTTTAAGGCGTGAAATTGCTTCTGTAGGTAAAGTTGGAGATGAAATTCAACTGGCATTCGAAGGAAAGGAAGAATTCACTTCAAAAAAATGGGGACCGCAAAATGTTCGAGCTTATTGGGCACCCATTAGTCAATTCGGATTTGCTGTAAGAGAAAACTCAGATATACAAACTCTCAAAGATCTAAGGGGAAAGAAAATTCCAATAATAGCTGGAAACACTTCCGTCAATTTAAAAAATGAAGCAATGCTTGCTTTCGCCGGCTTAACTTGGAATGATGTGGAGCCAGTAAAAATCACTTCCTATTCAGGACAAGGAGAAGCACTTATCCAAGGGCAAATTGATGTTGCCGGTATTAATCCGACTGCATCTACAATGTTTGAAGCCCATAGTAAAGGTGGGATTCGTTGGTTAGAAATGGATAAAGATGACAACGGGGGATGGGCAAGAGTAGAGGAAGTGGCTGCGTGGTTATTTCCTATTAATACAAAACAAGGAGCAGGTATGGAAACAGGTATGGATGTTATGGGACATGGCTATTTAATTGGTGGATACGCAGATCAAAGTGAAGAGGCAATCTATCAGTTTATTAAATCGTTAAATGATTCTTTCCATTTATATGGCGATGCCCTACCTAATTTAGCTCTATATAGTAAGGATGAAGTCTTAACAGAGCCAAAAGGGATTCCGTTTCATGAGGGCACAATTCGTTTCTTTAAAGAAGAAGGCTTATGGAGTGAAGAAAAACAACAAAAAAATGATCAATTAATAGAACGGTACGAAGCGTTAAATGAAGTATGGGAAAAAACGGTTGCCTTCGCTGAAAAAGAAGAATTAACAGATGAGGAATTTGAAGCGCTCTGGTTACGGGAACGGGAATCTGTAAATTAAAAATGAGAGAATCATAACCATCCATTCTGATAAATGTGAGGTGAGGTTAGTCTATGGTGCAATCACGTTTAAACACTTTTTGGAAAACGATTATTATTAGCTCCACTTTAATAGGCATTTTCTTATCTGTAAACATGTTATTCTATCTTGAATTATTTGGCATAAATCCGATTCAAAATGCTTACATGATTTTATTATTAGCCTGTTTTCTCCCTTGTGCCTATCTTATGTTTCCCGCAAAGAAAACGGATCTTTCGATTAAATGGTATGATATCGCCTGTTTTTTATTATCCATGATCATTGCTATAGCCATTGGTTTGAATGGTGAACGAATTATTATTGAGGGATGGGATTGGGAGGCTCCAGTTTTACCGACAATTGCAAGTATTCTTCTATGGGGGTTAATTATTGAAGCTTTAAGAAGAACAGCTGGTCTTGTTTTAGCGATGATCTGTCTAGTAATCTCACTGTATCCCCTTATTGCTGGAATTATACCGATAGAATTGCTCCAAGGACAGTCTTATGATTTTCTTACCTTAGCGAGAAATCACATCATGAGTTCTAATAGCGTGTTTGGTATTGCTTATACAACGATTGGGAATTTATTACTAGGATTTTTAGTATTTGGTGTAGTCATTACGAAAACTGGTGGTGGTGACTTTTTCTTCAACCTCGCTCTTTCTATCTTTGGCAGAACGAGGGGTGGCTCTGCGAAGGTTGCCGTTGTAGGGAGTGCATTTTTTGGCATGTTGAGTGGTAGTGCCGTTTCAAATGCAGTGACAATAGGTGCAATGACCATACCGGCAATGAAGAAAACAGGCTATAAACCCCATTATGCAGCAGCTATTGAAGCGACAGCGTCTACAGGTGGTACCATTACGCCACCGATTATGGGTTCGGCAGCCTTTATCATGGCCTCTTTTTTAGCGGTCCCTTATTATGAAATCGCTTTAGCAGCTGCAGTCCCAGCATTTCTTTATTATCTTGGCTTATTTATTCAAATTGATGGGTATGCTGCCAAAAATGGATTGAAAGGGATGGCTGCTAAGGAAATACCATCATTCTGGAAAACGTTAAAAGAGGGTTGGTATTATATTTTTTCAATCGTAGTCATGATTTTCTTCTTAGCAGTACTAAACTCAGAAGGGCAAGCCCCTTATTATGCAAGTGCTGTATTGTTACTCATTGCCATGATAAAGAAATCAACGAGGATGTCAGCTAAAGATCTAGCAAATATGGTCGTGAATATAGGAAAGGTCTTAACTGATATCGTTGTTATTATTGCTGGGGTAGGCTTTATTGTTGGTGCGTTGTCTGCTACAGGTGTATCGTTTTCATTTTCTCGTGAATTAGTGGCTGCTGCTGGAGATAATACTTTCTTAATCCTAATTGGTGGAGCACTTACCTGCTTTATTTTAGGGATGGGTATGACTGTATCCGCTGTATATGTATTTTTAGCAGTTATTATGGCACCGGCACTTGTTGCTGTTGGTGTGGATCCAATAGCAGCACATTTATACGTTGTTTATTGGGCAACTGTCTCCTATATTACGCCACCAGTAGCATTAGCTGCCTTTTCGACAGCAAGTATAGCAGGAGCAAGTCCGATGAAAACAGCTTTTCAATCTGTCCAGTTAGGATCCGTCAAGTTTATCGTTCCTTTCTTCATGATTTATAATCCTGCCATATTAATTGGTCGCGGAGATCCGTGGGATACGGTCCTTAGTATAGTTGTTGCCGTCATAGGAATTGCTTGCATTTCCTTTTCATTAGAAGGATATCTTGTGGGAGCTGGTACTTTAGCCATAGTAGAGCGAATCATTTTATTTATCGCAGGATTGATGATGTTTGTCCCAATGTGGCCGTTTATTATCGGTGGTATCGTGATTGCATTATGTCTTTATGTACTTAAATGGCGAAGAAAAAGAAGTAATTATAATCAAGGCAATGAACTGGAGGTATAACGAATGGATAAAAATGAAGCGATACAAAAATTTCTTCACCCAGAATCAATCGCCATTGTAGGCGTATCAAAAGATTTCACATCCATTAGTGGTAAACCGATCAAAAACCTTATTCAGCATCAATATAAAGGCAATATTTATCCTGTTAACCCTAAATATGAAGAAATTGGTGGTTATAAGTGTTACCCTTCTTTGGTTGATATTCCTGACTCCGTTGATGTCGCATTAATTGCTGTTTCAGCTAAAAGAATGTTATCTATCATCGATCAATGTAAACAAAAAGCGATTAGAAGTATCGTACTTTTTGGCTCAGGTTTTGCAGAAATAGGAGAAGAAGGTTCAAATCTACAGAATGAAGTGTTAGAAAAGGCTAAGGAAGCGAATATTCATATTCTTGGTCCCAACTGTGTCGGTTTATTAAATGTTCATTTATCACTACCAATGGGGTTTGCTACCTCGTTTGAAACAAATCGGCCCTTTATTTCTGGACCAGTCGGGTTTGCTTCTCAAAGTGGAGCGATTGGCTTTTCATTATTCGGGATGGCACAAGAAGAGAATATAGGATTTTCCTATGTCGTGAATACGGGAAATCAGATGGATATTACGACACTTGATGTCATGAATTATATGGTAAAGGATGAGCAGACATCAATCATTACTGGTTATTTAGAAAGTATTCCAGACGGGGAACAATTTATTCGATTAGCGAAAGCCGCAAAAGAAAAAGATAAACCACTCATCATGTTGAAGGCTGGAAGGTCAAAATTAGGACAGAAAGCGGCTTTATCGCATACAGCCTCAATGACTGGTTCTGACGAAACGTATCAAGCAATCGCCAAACAATATGGCATTATTACAGTGAATGATATTGATGACTTAATCACAACAGTCAAAGTCTTTTTAAATCAAAAAAGGGCAGCTGGAAATAGAGTGGTAACGATTTCTAATTCTGGAGCTGCAGGTATTGCAATGGCGGATTATAGTGAAGATTTGCAGCTTAATATGATTACGTTGACTGAAGAAACGAAGAGAAAAGTGGCAGATTTAATCCCTACTTACGGATCTGCAATGAATCCGATTGATGTGACTGCGCAAAGTTTAAAAGAACAACATATTCTAACCGATACATTGAAAGTATTATTAGAAGATACAACAATAGACAGCATTGTTTTTCAAACGACATTTGGAGGCGAATTAGGCTTTAATATTTGCAAAGCAATAGCGGAAATAGACGCGAAAACAGATAAACCGATACTCGTGACGATTACTGGCACAGATGAATTAACAGGAAAAGGAAGAAGGTATTTACAACAAAATAATATCCCAGTATATAAAACATCTTATGAAACGATGGTTGCACTAAGTTTACTAGTACAATATTCAACAAAGACTGTTAATGATGTTCAGGTAGCTGGTGAAAACATTTATCATACTGATGAAATAAAAGAACGAATTTGGACTGAAGTGAAGGTTAAACATTTATTAACAAACTTTGGCATCCGTACACCTAAAGGAGTACTCATCAATAAGGTAGATGAGATAGAGACTATGAAAGTAGACTGGGATATTCCTAAGGTGTGCAAAGTCATTTCTTCCGATATTCTTCATAAAACGGATGCAGGTGGTGTTATTGTTAATATACAGAATGAACAAGAATTAGCGGTAGCGGTTAAGGAGATAACAGAAAGTGTAAAGAAATATGATAAAGAAGCACAGATAGATGGCTTTCTTGTGGAAGAGATGGTTAAGCAAGAAGGTGTAGAATTTTTCATTGGCGTGAAAGAGGATCCTCAATTTGGTGCGATTATTGTCTGTGGGCTAGGAGGGATATTTATTGAAGTATTTAAAGATGTATCGCTAAGAAAAGCTCCAGTCAGTAAGGAAGACGCAATTGAGATGCTAATGGAATTAAAAGGTTATGCCGTTTTGCAAGGAGTTAGGGGAAAAGGCAGTCATGACATTCAGGCATTAGCTCGAGCGATAGAGAAGATATCACATTTTGCTGCTAATCAAAATGGTAGATTAAAAGAGATGGATATCAACCCTCTGATTGTGCTTGAAGAAGGAGAAGGTGTGCTTGCCCTAGATGGTGTCATCGTTTGGGATGAAAAAATTGATCATTTAATAGAATCCTTATGAATGGAGAAGTCTCTATTATGAAGAATGAATACTTACAATGGCTAGAAAAGGAGTTTAATACATCTCCTTATTGGCAGCTTCTTGGTATTACAATGGATGAATTGGAAGCAGGGAGAGCGCGCATTAAGATGTCAGTACAAAAACAACATTTAAACTCTAATGGTGTGGTTCATGGAGGCGCAACTGCCTCCTTATTGGATTCGGTTATAGGTGTCACTATTCGGTCAATGAAAGATGTTAAAGTTGCGACGATTTCATTAACAACTCAATTTCTCGCCCCTGTTAAAGAAGGGATCTTGTATGCAGAAGCGAAAATGATACATGAAGGAAGAAGAATCCAATATGTTGAGTCTATCCTTACTCAGGAAGATGGAAGTGTTGTTGCCAAAGCGCTAGGTACCTTTTCTATTAAACAGCGGATAAGTTAGGAGGTGGATTTATGGATGAGTCTATTAAAGTACCTCAACCGGAACCGATAAAAGGTGGCATGCCAGAACCGACAGAAATCAATTATTTCTTATCAGATCCCCATATTCATTTTTTATTATCACACTATGTAAATGATGATTATCAATTAGTTAAAGATAAGTTAATTGAGTTAGGGGATAGAGCAAATAATGAAATCGATCCGCTTTCGAGAGAGGCGGACAGACATCCACCAACATTAACAATGTATGATAAGCGTGGACAACGAATAAACGATGTTAATTATCATTCATCCTATTCACGTCTCGAGGAAATCGGTTATGAAGAATTCGGCTTGGTTGCCATGAGTCATCGTAGCGGTGTCATGGGGGCTGAAACGGCTTTTAATAAAGTGATGAAATACACTTTTTGGTATGTATTTGCTCAAGCTGAATTTGGTTTATGTTGTCCGATGAGTATGACAGACTCAGCGGCGAAGATTTTGGAGGATTATGGAAGTGTAAAACTAAAGAAAGAATACTTACCCCAATTAATTAGCACGAAGAGTGATAGAATGACGGCTGCTCAATTTATGACAGAAAAGCAAGGCGGCTCGGATGTGGGTGCCAATTCAGTCAGAGCAGAAGCTAATGGAGATTCATGGTTAATCACGGGGGATAAATGGTTTTGTTCAAATGTTAGTGCTGATGTAGCACTTGTATTAGCGAGACCAACAGGTGCAAAAGAAGGAACAAAAGGGTTGGCCATGTTCTTAGTACCAAGAATCTTGCCTAGTGGAGAAAGAAATCATTATACGATCTAAATTAAAAGATAAATTAGGGACAAAAGGAATGGCTTCAGGAGAAGTAACTTTTGAGCGGGCGACTGGTTACTTAGTTGGGGAACTTGATCATGGGTTTAAACAAATGATGTCAATGGTCAACGCTTCAAGGTTATCAAATAGTGTCCGTTCTACAGGTCTCATCAGGCGCTCTTATTTAGAAGCCTTATACACAACTAGAGGACGTATCGCATTTAAAAAACCATTAGCCAAACTTCCTCTCATGCAGAAACAATTATTTGAAATGATGCTAACATCGGAAGTGGCGACATCCATGTCACTATACACGGCACATACCTTTGATTTGACCGAAACTAAAAAGGATGAGAAAGCAAAAACGATGCTAAGATTGTTAACACCTTTGTTAAAAGGTGTAATATGCAAACAAGCAAGAGTGATTGCAGGTGAATCAATGGAAATGAGAGGCGGCAATGGATATATTGAAGAATGGGCAAATGCTAAACTTGTACGTGATGCACATTTAGGGTCAATATGGGAAGGTACGACGAATATTGTTGCGCTGGATGTTTTAAGAGCAATTACAAAAAATAAGGCAAATACTGTGTTAATACAAACAATGAAAACGATTTTAAATGAAGTGACGTTTGTTGATTTTACCCCATTGAGAAAGAAGTTATTAACTAATATGCATCTATTAGAGGAAGATCTTAATCTAATAGGGCAAGTTAGCCCTACAGAAGTAGAAATGGAAGCTATTTCTATCATGCATCGCATTTATTATTTATTAGCGAATTGCTTATTGTTGAAAGAAGCTGAAATTGAAACAAAGGAAACAAGCAGTTATAGAAAATATTTTAATGCTTGTTATTATTATCATCTGCATATCGAAAATAGTAAAAGTCGGTGTTTTCACCAAAGTGTATGGCAATGGGGAGAAGATGTTATCAATTGGGTGACTATCCCCAAATCAGCGATCTCTCATTTTAATGAGCAATTAAGTAAATAGAAAATTCTAAAAAATATTGCAATTGAAAATTGGATACAGTATCCTATAGATAACCATTTTTATAAGTAGGGTGAAGACGAACGACAACTTGTGAGAAAAAACGTGAAGCTTCGTTGTTACTCCTAGCAAACCATTAAAAACATCATTTAAAGGAACCTTTAAGGATTGAATGAATGTTACGATGCATTTCCACAAAGAACATCTACGAACATTTGGCGAAAAATGAGCAGGTATTCGTCTCCCACTTCTTTTAATGAATCATACTAAACCAACAAGAATATTAGGAGCAACTATGTCAATGATTGCGTATGGAATAAATGCTCATTTATAGCAAAAAAGGAGGATATAAATGAAAGTTGAGACATATGAAACGATTGACCTAAAAAAAACTCATCATAATCAAATTGCTATCTTACGTTTAAACCGTCCACAATCAATGAATGCATTGAACACCAAAATGGCGAGTGAAATCGTATCAAGTTTAGAAATCTTAAAATATGATCCAGATTTACGAGTCATTATTTTAACTGCAGAGGGGGATAAAAGCTTTTGTGTTGGAGCTGATTTAAAAGAGCGAAACGGAATGAGCCAAAGTGACTGGAAAAAACAACATGATATTTTTGAAAGAGTGACTGAATTAATTCGTGAGTTTCCTTTTCCTATTATTTGTGCTGTAAATGGTTATGCGCTAGGCGGTGGTATGGAGATTGCATTAAGCTGTGATATGCGCACGGCAAATGAAAACGCTTCATTCGGTTTACCTGAAGCGAAACTCGGTCTCATACCAGGGATAGGTGGTACACAAATGGCCATAAGAGTATTACCACTTGCAATAGCTAAAGAAATTTTATTTACAGGTAAAAGAATCAGTGCTACAGAAGCTGAGACATATGGACTCGTGAATAAAGTTTGTAGAGAAGAAAGCTTATTAGAAGAGACAATTAAGTTGGCATCAGAAATTGCAGAGAACGCGCCACTTTCATTAAAGGCATTAAAGAAAGTTGTTAATAAAGGAGCAGATTGCGATTTATCTACGGGAATCGCACTAGAATTAGAAGCATATTATCGTTGTGCTAATTCTAACGATCGTTTAGAAGGAATTTATGCTTTTAATGAAAAAAGAAAACCACAATGGCAAGGAAAATAAAGGAGGGTAAAAATGGCACAGACGAAAGTCAATACTGAACATGACATGATTAGAAAAAGTGTGAAAAGTTTATGTGAGAGATTTCCGGAAACGTATTGGCAAGAAACGGATGAAAGGGAAGAATATCCAACAAGTTTCGTTCAAGCCTTAACAGATGAGGGGTGGCTTTCAGTTCTTATTCCAGAACAATATGGCGGAGCTGGTTTGGGAATGACAGAAGCGAGTATTGTATTAGAAGAAATTAATCGCTCAGGCGGGAATGCTGGTGCTTGCCACGCACAGATGTATACAATGGGTGCAATATTAAGGCATGGTAGTGAAGAACAAAAACAGAGATTTCTCCCAAAAATCGCCAGTGGTGAAGCAAGACTCCAAGCATTTGGGATTACGGAACCTACAGCTGGCAGTGATACAACTAGTATTGAAACTTTTGCCCAAAAAGAGGGAGAAAAATATATAGTTAACGGACAAAAAATTTGGACATCTAGAGCTGAGCATTCTGATTTGATGCTACTTCTAGCAAGAACAACACCGAAAGAAACTGTAACGAAGAAAACAGATGGCTTAAGTTTATTCATACTAGATATGAAAGAACAACGCGATAAAATAACCATTCGTCCGATTGATACAATGATTAATCATGCAACAACAGAAGTATTCTTTGAAAATGCGGAAATTCCTGTAGAAAACTTAATTGGTGAAGAAGGTAAAGGGTTTAAATATGTTCTTAGTGGAATGAATGCGGAGAGAATATTAATTGCCTCAGAATCTGTTGGAGATGGTTTATACTTTATAGATCGCTCAGTACAGTATGCTAATGAACGTGTAGTATTCAATCGCCCTATTGGAAAGAATCAAGGTGTACAATTTCCAATTGCTAAGGCATTTATGGAAATAGAAGCTGCAAAGCTAATGAGAGATAGGGCGGCTGAATTATTTGATGAGGGAGTCAATTGCGGTGCAGAAGCAAATATGGCTAAATACCTTACTTCCGAAGCGACATGGAATGCTGGAAATGCGGCAATGGATACTTACGGTGGCTATGGTTTTGCCAAAGAATATAATATTGAACGTAAATTTAGAGAAGCGAGATTATTTAAGGTTGCCCCAATTGCCAATAATTTAGTATTAAGCTTTGTCGGACAGCATGTATTAGGATTACCAAGGTCTTATTAACTTGTACCATTTCTTTTACTACAGGGAGGGATAAGGATGACGGGACCTTTAGCAGGCATGAGAGTCGTTGATGTCACAACCAATATTTCTGGTCCAACTTTAACAATGATTCTAGCGGACTTAGGTGCAGAAATTATTAAAATTGAACGTCCGGGTACGGGAGATGACGCCAGAGGAATGGGGCCATTTATGAGTGGAGAAGGTGTATATTTTCTCCATATTAATCGAAATAAAGAGTCGGTTGTCATCGACCTTAAGAAACAAGATGGGAAACAAATCGTTTATGATCTTGTCGAATCGGCAGATGTATTCGTTGAGAACTTCCGACAGGGAAAAGCTGAGCAAATGGGATTAGGTTATGCTAAATTGAAAGCAATAAACAATCAAATCATCTATTGTTCATTATCAGCATATGGCCAAAGTGGGCCGCAAAAATTGCAACCGGGCTATGATGCTATTGCTCAAGCTGAAACAGGTATCATGGGTATCAATGGAGCCAAAGACGCTGAATTAGCGAGAGTACCTGTCTCTATTTTAGATCAAGGAAGTGCAATGTGGGGTGTGATTGGTATTCTATCTGCACTTTTGCATCGAAAGCATACAGGTGAAGGGCAATTTGTTTCTACTTCTTTATATGAAACCGGTTTATTTTGGAGTAGTTATCATATGCTTTCCTTTTTAGCGACAGGAGAAGAACCACAGAAAAACGGCTCTGGTCACACGGCATTTGCTCCTTATGGTGCTTACTTGGCAAGCGATACGTATATCATGATTGGCATTTCCAATCAATCGCTATTTGAAAGATTATGTCGGGTTTTAAATAGTATGGAGTGGCTATCAGATCAGCGATTTAGAGATAATAAAAATCGTGTGGAAAACCAATACATCTTAAAAGAAAAAATAGAACTGATACTTCAAAGGGAAACTGCTGATTATTGGGTGACGGAATTAAGCGCGGCAGGTATCCCAAGTTCCAAAGTGAAAAAAATATCTGAAGTCATTGACGCAAAACAGACAGAAGCCCTCGACATGTGGGAACAAGTAACACATGATACAATTGAAGATTTACGTCTCCCAAGACTACCTTTTCAGCTAAGTAAATCTACACCTAAGGTGAAAACGGCATCGCCAAAACTAGGGGAAAATACGGATTATGTCCTACAATCATTAGGCTATACGCAAGAAAGAATAGCAGAACTTTCATCCAGCCAAGTTATTGCACCTTATGAAAAAGAACTGAAAAACAGATAAAGCTTTTATGAGCTCTTCTATTAATGTGGTAAGACATTTATAGGAAGAGCGTTTCTCTTGGTTCAACTAACACGTAAAATAGAACAACTGTTTTTCATCTACAGTATCAAAAAAGTTGAAGAAAAGATGTGTTTAATGAATATTACATATGAAGTGGTAATATTTCATTACTACGATAAATATTTCTTTTCATGAGAAAGATTTCTGCTATAATAGTTGTAATACTGAAACGTTTTAATAGAAGAAAGAGTCAAAATTATAAATGAACGATTGAAAGAGGGCTAGTAAATAGGGATTGGCATGAAAGAGAGTGGAATTTATCAGCTGAAAGATTCCACCATGTTTCAACCTATTGAACCTGCCTCTATAGTCTGGTGAAAACCATCAGCGGTGATTGAGACGTTAACTCATGAAAGTGGAATGTTTAAAAGAGAGCATTCAATTAAGGTGGTACCGCGAACCTAACTCGTCCTTATGTATTAAGGCTTGAGTTAGGTTTTTTTTAATCTTTTAAAAAACTAGACTGAGACATCACTACATGGGTGTTCGTGCTCTTAAAAGGAATGAATCATATGGGGAAGAAAAGAATGATCGTTAAAATTGGCAGCAGTTCATTAACGAATGAAAGGGGAGAGATTGACCGCTATAAATTTACCGATCATATATTAGCAATTGCAAAAATACAGAAGATGGGCCATGAAGTGATTGTCGTATCCTCGGGAGCAGTAGCAGCAGGTTTTAGAAAACTAGGTTATTCTTCCCGTCCCATTACATTAAAAGGGAAACAAGCTGCGGCTGCTATCGGTCAAGGATTATTAATTCAAAGTTACATGGAAGCCTTATTAAAATTTGACACCTTGGCAGCGCAAATTTTACTGACTCGATCCGACTTTAACAATCAAGTCCGCTTTAGAAATGCGTACGATACGATTATGGAACTGTTAGATCGTAAAGTCATACCGATTATTAACGAAAATGACACTGTTTCTATTGAGGAATTGACTTTCGGGGATAATGATATGTTATCAGCACTCGTTAGCGGGCTTGTTCATGCTGATTTACTTGTAATTTTAACAGATATTAATGGCTTATATGATCAAAACCCGTTTAAGTACCCAAATGCCAGCCGAATTGACTTCTTAAATGAAATTACTGATGTGCAAATGAAAGCGACAGACGGTGCGGGCTCTAAAGTTGGTACTGGCGGCATGTACTCAAAGTTGAATGCTGCTAAAACAGCTATGGAATTAAATGTTCCGGTTTTTATCGGTACTGGTAAAGGTGAAGACAAACTTATAAGCATCCTTAATGGAACTGGAGACGGTACATATCTTTCTAATCAGCAAATGAAAAAGATTAATACGAAACGGCAATGGATTGCCCTTCATTCAACGGTCAAAGGAAAAATCTATGTGGATAAAGGTGCCGAAAAAGCACTTGTGCATGGTGGTGGCAGTCTATTATCACCTGGAATTGTTAAAATTGATGGAAGTTTTCTTTCGGGTGAGGTTGTTGAAGTGAGGTTTGAAAGTCAACTAATTGCTAGGGGAGAAGTAAGTTGTTCTAGTCAATATCTTACGCAAACAGCACATAAGAAAAACCGAATTAAAGAAGTGATTCATCGTGATAAATTAGTTTTGGAATCGAATAGGAGTGAAGGGAAATGACAAGTGAAGTATATGAAAAAGGTAAGTTAGCAAAAAAAGCGAGCTATCGTTTAAGTGGAGCTACGACAGCAGAAAAAAATCAAGCATTAAAGGCCATTGCCAATCAATTAATAGAAGATCAAGAGGAGATCCGTTTAGCCAATGAAAAAGATATAAGGATGGCGCGTGGCCACATGAGTGACAGTATGATTGATCGTCTTATGTTAGATGAGTCTAGAATAAAAGCAATGGCACAAGCGGTCACTGATATCGCACAACTTGACGATCCTATAGATCGTGTATTGCAGACAATAAAAAAAGAAAATGGTCTACTTATTCAACAAAAGTCAGTCCCACTGGGTGTTATAGGCATGATTTACGAGGCAAGACCTAACGTAACTATTGATGCAGCTTCACTAGCTTTAAAGACAAATAATTGTGTAATTTTACGAGGGAGTAAAACGGCTCTACATAGTAATCGTGCGCTTGTCCAAACTGTTCATCGGGCATTACAATCGACGGAGCTACCAATTGATAGCGTCTTATTAATTGAAGATACGAGTAGAGAAGCTGCCAAAGAATTATTTCATCTTCATACTTTTCTCGATGTGCTTATCCCTAGAGGTGGAAAAGGATTGATTGATACTGTTGTACGTGAGGCATCCGTGCCGGTTATTGAAACAGGCGCAGGCAATTGCCATATGTATATTGATGAGTTTGCGGAATTAGAAATGGCGAAGAAAGTAGTATTAAATGCGAAGAAACAAAGACCTTCTGTTTGCAATAGTATCGAATCTCTTTTGATTCATACTCATTGGTTGGAAAAATACGGGGGAGAATTTTTAGCTTACATGGAGAACGAGGGAATTGAAATGGTTGGTGATCAATATGTGAAAGCCATTCTTCCTCACATCGAATTAGCCACTACAGAAGATTTTCACAGTGAGTTTCTTTGCTTAAAAATGAGCGTTAAAACAGTTGCCTCTGTTGAAGACGCCATTACTCATATTCGTCAATATGGGACAAAGCATTCAGAAGCAATTATAACTGAAAATAATAGTCGTGCAGCAACCTTTATGAATCATGTAGATGCTGCTGCTGTTTATCATAATGCTTCAACAAGATTTACAGATGGATTTGAATTTGGTTTTGGCGCTGAGATTGGCATTAGCACACAAAAAATGCATGTGCGTGGACCAATGGGATTAAAAGCATTAACATCAAGTAAATATTTTATTGAAGGCAATGGACAAATAAGAGAATAATTGTTAGCTAGAAGTTAGAGGAATTTTGCTAGCGTTAGAGAAGTATAAATGAATAAGATGATATTCTTCTAAAAAGGTGTGACTTATACATGGAAACTATTCCTAAGCCAGCGGCGACAGTCTTATTAATCAATCCACAAGGACAAGTATATATGACGAAACGCCCAGCAACAATGAAATTTCTTGCTGGGCATTATGTTTTTCCTGGTGGCGCAGTGGATGAGAAAGACTCGCTGCTATCTAATAGATTAATTGCTCCAACAGATCAGGCAAATATCCCTTTAGCTTATTATGTTGCTGCCGCAAGAGAAGTCTATGAAGAAATTGGAGTTTTCCTTGGATGTGATAGAACAGGGGAGCCGCTCTCATTTCAAAGAGAAGAAAGTTTGAACGATAGGAAAAGGCTCTTAAAAAAGGAAATAAGTTTTATCGAGTTATTAAAAGAAAAAGAAGCCGCGCTAGATTGTCGCTGCTTCACATATATCGGCCATAAAACGACACCAGCAAAAAGTCCAATACGTTTTGATACACGTTTCTTTATTACGCGTCTTCCAAAACGGCAACAACCAATTCCTGATCCTTATGAAGTGGCAGAAGCCAGGTGGATATATCCAAAAGATGCTTTGCATGCATATGAGAAGGGCGAAATTAAACTCATACACCCGACTATCCGTTCACTTGAAAAAGCAATTTGTTGGTTAGATGCAACTTCATGAATAACTTGAGTAAGCATTTCTGTTCTGTATAACCTTTCTTTCTTCTATCAACTTAATTAAATGAGCTTCTGTTGTTTTTTCTGCCACTACTTTGTTTGAAGGGTGAATATGACCAGCGTATATCTTATTCGTAATTTCGTGTAATAACAGGGGCTCATTCTCTTTTAAAATTTGTAAAATTTGTTCTTCTCTCTGTATCCTTCTATTCAGTACATAATCAATATGTTCGTATGGATTATTAATCCAATCGCCATGACCAGGACCAACCATTGTTAAGGATAATGATTTTATTTTTTCTAATGTGATGAAATAATCTTTCATATTCCCATCTGGTGTACCAATCCAAGAAGTTCCCTTTTCTATTAAATTGTCACCTGCCAGTAAAATCTTCTTAGAAGGTAAATAAAAGCTTAAATGGCCTGAAGAATGCCCTGGGAGATGTAATGCGATCAGAGATTCATCGCCTATAGATATTTCTTCGTGATCAGAAAGGTAATGGAGGTGATCAATTTGAACATTCCTTCTGATTTCCGGCTCCTCAAGTGGATGAGCAAATATAGATATTTGCCAATCAAGAAGTTGTTTCACTCCAGGTGAATGATCTTTATGTCCATGGGTGAGAAGAATCGCTTTCGGAATGGGAAGCTCATGTTTTTTTAGTGCTGTATGTAGTGTTTCTCTTGTAATGGGTTGATTATAACCAGTGTCAATGATTAGAGTTTCCTCTTTATTACCAATGATGTAGCTATTTGTTGTTGTATATGGCCAAAGAGTGGGAGTAGGAATAGGTATTCGTAAAACACTAATATCAGATTTCATTATGTCCACCTTTTATAAATAATTTGAATATTATGAATATTTTTTAGCTATTGATACTTACTGAAAAAATATGCTATGATACATAAGTATGGCTGTTTGTTATTATTGTGTAAAAGTATCCAATATAATAATACCAAAAATATTGAGATGTGTCAACTAATTTTTTATCGAGGAGTGATTCTATGCAAGAGCGACAAGAAGAGCAAAAAAGGGTTGATAGAATAATACATGAAGTGATTAAGAAGCAAGTCGCTTATATAGAAAATCGCGACCACGTACAAAAGGATGTAAAGCAATTAAAAACAGGATTTTGGGATGATGTGACAGTCAACCTAGAGGAAATGGACGATGTAATTGAGACATTTCAAAGTGTAAAGCAGCAAGCAGAATTATTAGGGGAAAGAGAACGGCGAATGGGAATGCTCGATCAATATGTCAACATATTGTCGAAACAAAAAGACTCACCCTATTTTGGCAGAATTGATTTTAAGGAAGATGGGGAAGAAAAGGAATCCATATATATTGGTGTTGCCTCATTAATGGATGAAAACGATGAGCAGTTTCTTATTTATGATTGGCGGTCACCTGTTGCGAGTATGTATTACGATTACACACCTGGAAAAGCAAAATATGACACCC
The DNA here is from genome assembly GCF_038007625.1 of Cytobacillus sp. FSL K6-0129. Taxonomy (NCBI): domain Bacteria; kingdom Bacillati; phylum Bacillota; class Bacilli; order Caryophanales; family Bacillaceae; genus Cytobacillus; species Cytobacillus sp. FSL K6-0129. The sequence goes on from NZ_JBBOXM010000001.1 coordinate 519,161, forward strand.
CTTATGAAACAATTATGGGAGAAATGTTATTAAAGCGTCAATTTATTATAAAAAAGGGGAAAATTGAAGGGTTATTTGATACGGGTTTAACGATTGGCGATAGTGTGCTGCAGGAAGTGTTAGGTGGACACGCAAATGCACAGATGAAAAGTATTGTTGCTACGATTCAAAAGCAACAAAATGCAATTATTCGCAATGTGAAAGACGATTTGATTATTGTTCAAGGAGTGGCAGGTAGTGGGAAAACATCAGCAGCATTACAAAGAATCGCTTACCTACTATATCATTATAGGAAATCATTACATGCTGAAAATATCATGCTATTCTCGCCAAATCCGCTATTTAATAGTTATGTTTCTCAAGTGTTACCAGAATTGGGTGAGAAAAATATGAAGCAGGATACTTTTTGGCACTTCATTCAAAGTAAGTATGATGCAAAGCTTACGATAGAAACACCGCTTGATCAATTAGAATTTCTTCTTCAAGAAAATGATTCAAGTGAAAAAAGAGTCCAGGAAATTGAAAATAAGTCCTCTTTATCCTATAAATCTTCTATGGATCAATATATTAGCCATTTATTAATAGAAGGGATGATTTTCCGTGATATCACCTTTCATAATGAAAAATGGCTGACTGTCGATGAAATCGGTGAGAAATTTTATTCTTACGAAAGTAATATCTCAATCGCGAACAGACTGCAACTTATACAAGAATGGATCCTTTCTATAATAAAGAAAAAGGAGAAAGCAGAACGGAAAAAGGCATGGGTTGAGAATGAAGTAGAATTACTTGATAAAGAAGATTATTTACAAGCATATAAAAAGGCACAGCAAATAGATAATGATGGCTTTATGCAACCAGAAGTTGAGCAAGCGTATTTGATGAAAATGGTTGTAAAAAGGAGACTTAAGCCACTTCGGAAACAAATCAAATCTTTCTATTTTGTTGATATACTTGCAATGTACGTTGAGTTTTTACGTACAAGTAACAAAGATGATTCGGGATTAGAGGCAACTGTATCTGGTGATATGCTGTATGAAGATGTGGTACCCTATTTATATTTAAAACAACAATTACTAAAGGAAGATGGTCATACGTCTGTACGTCATATTTTTATTGACGAAGCACAGGATTATTCACCCTTTCACTTTGCCTATTTAAAAGAGTTATTCCCGCATAGTAAGTGGACGTTATTGGGAGATGTGAATCAAACTATTCACTTTCACGCTGACAATCAGTCTGTCCTTTTTAGTAATGAAAAAGCTACAGTTTATCAATTAAGACAAAGTTATCGTTCAACAAAAGAGATTACGACATTTACTTCAAGTCTACTTTTGAATAATGAAGATATCATTCCTTTTAACCGAAGTGGCGAAAAGCCCGTTATCAAAAATGTGGATGAGAAAGAAGCGCTAACGATACTCATAGATGTCGTTCGTCGATCCGTCTCGCTAGGCCATGAAACCATTGCGATCATTGCTAGGAGTGCGAGTCAAAGTGAGGAGTGTTACCGTCAATTATTTCCTCATTTTAACAATGTGAACCTTATCCATCAAAAAACAACGGAATTTCAAAAAGGAATTACCATTATTCCATCTTATTTAGCAAAGGGGATTGAATTTGATGCTGTTGTTATCCCTGATGGTGAACAATATAAAAAAGAGAGGGACCGCTTTTTATTCTATACTGTGTGTACGAGGGCAATGCATCAATTAGTCATCCTGCAAAAATCGCAAACGAATCCGTTTATAAATGGAGCAAATGTGCACACATATGAATCTATATTATAATGATTGTTTTAGGTATGTAGGATATTATTCGTATCTTGCATACTTTTTTTATATCTTTTGATGTGTTTTTACAAATTAAAGGAGGAAAAGGGGATTTCTTGCATAACCCTTTTAAGGGAGCAATTTTTGCTTTCAACCTGATTAGAGGGAGGAATGTGAAGTGAAAAAAATGGTCGCTTGTATTGCCATCGTCACGCTATTTATGTTAACAACCTCTCAAGTATTTGCTGCTAAAACGATTACGCCTCAAGGAAAGCTTAAGCCACCAGGAGAAGTATTCACGCCGGGAGAATGGTTTCTCGGAAGTGTACCACCGAATTTAGATACAAGTAAACCCCCGATTGTCTTTGTTCAAGGAAAAAATGGTAGTTCAACTAGTTGGTATGAAGAAACGGAATATCATGGTGTAAATGATATGTATACAAAAGCGTATGAATCTGGTTATCAAACTGTGTTTTTACAATTGCATGATGCGGCAGGGGAAGGTTCGGCAAGCCAATTTGATAACGGTGAACTTCTCGCTTCGATGCTTGCTGATATTTCCGCGCATTTTCAAGGGAGAAAATTAAATATTGTCGCTCACAGTAAAGGTGGGCCAGATACACAAGCGGCCCTCATTCATTATGGTGCACACGCATATGTTGGTCGAGTCATTACATTAGGTTCCCCTCATCATGGTTCACATTTGGCTGACCTTGCTTATAGTTGGTGGGCAGGGTGGTTAGGTACGTTGTTAGGGCAAAAGGATGATGGGACCTTTTCTTTACAGGTAGGTGAAATGGCTCACTTTCGCTCAATAACTGATCATCATTCTAATGCAACGAAGAATAAGTATTACACTGTTTCCGGGACAAATAAGGGACCGTCAATGTCCGCTTTATGGATGGGTGGCCAATACTTATCCTCTGAAGGTGAAAATGATGGTTTAGTTAATGATTGGAGTACAAGATTACCATATGGTACACATCTCTTTAATGACACCTCTCTCGATCATGATAAAATTCGTATGGGCTCCGCTGTATTTTCTAGAATTGAACCATATTTGCGTACATCATCTGTAGCCGGATTGAAAACGGATGATGTAAAAAGTAGCGACACATTTATGTCTGAAGATATTTCCTCCTATACCCACGGTGGCGAATGGCAAGGGAATGCCCTTTATAAACAATCCTTTCATGTGGATGAACAACTTAAAAACATACAAATCTGGACATCAACGAAGGATGTTAAAGTTAGATTAATCTCGCCAACTGGAAAAGAGTATCAAAGTTACGCTTCATCACCTAAAAGTGCAGAAATATTTAATGGGGCAGCAGCACATAGTTTTACTGGCATTATATCTGAAACAGGCCGTTGGCAAGTGCAACTAACATCTAATAAGAAAGATAATGCCTATGTGATGAATGTTACCCATGAAGGGAAAAATAATCTAGAACTAAAGATGAATCCACTTTTCTCAAAGGATCCAGTTGCTTTCTCCCTACAATCAAACAACAATATACAATCTATCACAATGAATACGAAATTAGTGGATAAGAACGGCAATACAGTAGTGGCACCTTTAGATGTACAAAACACTTCGCGTAATGGGTCAATTGGCCAATTTAATGCTAAGTTAAGTAGTGGTGTTTATAATATGACTATTGATATAAAAGGTAAAACACTTCAAGGGGCCCCTTATGAAAGAACAGTTATTCGCTCGTTTTATGTACAATAGTAGTGTTTGATTTATCGTTTGATTGATGACTGAGGTGCTGATACTGGCATCTCTTTTTCTTTTTAACTAAAATAAAGGCAAGTCAATTGAATTAGATGGGGTGAGATGTGAATGAAGTTTATAAATAAAACAGTTATTGTCACTGGTGCAGGAAATGGAATTGGTCAAGGGGTTGCACTCGCTTATAGGCGGGAAGGTGCCAACGTAGTAGTGGCTGATTGGGATGATTCTAACTTTGCTGCGCTTGAAGCAAAGGGGCTTGATTGCCTTCAGATAAATGTCCAAGAAGAAGCAGACATTCAACGATTATTAGAACAAACAATCGAGAAGTATGGACAAGTAGATATTCTCATTAATAATGCTGGTGTATCTGTCTTTAAACCTTTGTTCGAATTAACATTAGACGAATGGGATCGTGTCATCAATACAAATGTAAGAAGCGTATTTCTAGCCACGAAAGAAGCGGCGAAATATATGAAAAATAACGAAACTGGTGGAGCGGTTGTAAATATGGCTTCTACTCGTTCGATGATGTCTGAAGTCAATTCAGAAGCCTATGCTGCTTCAAAAGGTGGCATTGTTAGTTTAACTCATGCATTAGCTCTTTCCCTAGCAGATTATCACATTACGGTTAATTGTATTTCGCCAGGGTGGATTGAGACGAATGAGAAGGCGGAACTGCGAGAAGTTGATCATCATCAGCACCCTTCAAGGAGAGTCGGGACGGTAGCTGATATAGCTAAAGCCTGTCTTTACTTAACAGATCCAGAAAATAACTTTGTGAACGGAGAGAATATTACTGTAGATGGTGGTATGACGAAGAAAATGATATATGAAGAATAAATAACTGATAAAAAGCAAGGTTCCTCTAGTAAAGAATAAAGGAACCTTGCTTGTTTATATTTCTATTTCATTGCGTCTGACCACTCTTCTACATTCCACACTTTTGTGACCCAATCTTCGTAAAAATCGGGTTCGTGGCAAACGAGGACAATGGTGCCTTTGTATGCTTTTAAGGCTCTTTTTAATTCTTCTTTCGCAGTAATATCTAAGTGGTTTGTTGGTTCGTCAAACAGCAGCCAATTGCTTTCGTTCATCATTAACTTGCAAAGACGTACTTTCGCTTGTTCTCCCCCACTTAGTTGGTTCATTGGTCTTGAAATATGTTCATTTTTTAGCCCGCATTTAGCGAGAGCTGCACGTACCTGATGCTGATCCATCGCTGGGAACTCGTTCCATACATCATCTATGGGTGTAATTTGCTCGCCTTTCACTTCCTGTTCGAAATAGGAAGGGTAGAGGAAGTCACCTCTTTCAATTTTTCCGCTAATCGCTGGGATTTTTCCAAGCATTGTTTTTAAGAGGGTAGATTTTCCGACACCGTTACAACCAACTATGGCAATGCGATCCCCTTTTTCAATCGTAATTGACATTTTTGGCAATAGGGCATGTGTATAACCAATTTCAAAATTCTCGCCTTCAAACACATAACGGCTACTAGCCCTCGACTCTTTAAATTCGAAAGTAGGTTTAGCGGCTGTTTCAGGACGATCAATTCTCTCCATCCGGTTTAATTGCTTTTGCCTACTTTTTGCACGACCTGTGGTTGAATATCTCGCCTTGTTTTTTGCGATAAAATCTTCTTGTTTCTTGATGAATTCCTGTTGCTTTTCATATGCTTGGATATGTTGATTTTTATTGATTTCTGCCAGTTCTAAGAATTTTTCATAACTAGCCGTATAGCGAGTAAGTTTAGAGAATTCTAGATGAAAAATAACATTTGAGACACCGTTCATAAATTCAGTATCATGCGAGATTAAAATGAAGGCATACGGATATTCTTTTAAATAGTTGGATAACCAGTCTATATGTTCAACATCTAAATAGTTTGTTGGTTCATCTAAGAGTAAAACTTGAGGTTGCTCAAGCAATAGTTTAGCAAGTAAGACTTTTGTTCTTTGCCCACCGCTAAGTGCTGCGACATCTCTATCCAAACCTATTGCATCTAATCCCAATCCTCTTGCGGCATCGTCTATTTTTAAGTCGATTGAATAAAATCCGCCTGCTTCTAGTGTATCTTGAATTTCTCCCATTTGCTCTAGCAAAACTTCTAATTCTTCTGGTGTGGCATCTGCCATCTTCGCTGTGACTTCATTTAATTCTTCTTCTTTTTTATATAATGGTAGAAAGGCATCTCTTAATGCATCGCGCATCGTTTTTCCAGGGGTTAAAACAGTATGTTGATCCAGATACCCATATTGAACATTAGGTGTCCATTCCACTTTGCCCCCATCGTGAATAAGTTGCCCTGTAATAATATTCATTAAAGTAGATTTACCTACCCCGTTCGCTCCAACTAACCCTACGTGATCTTCTGCTAATAAACGAAAAGACACGTCCTTAAATAATGTTCGATCGCCAAAAGTATGACTAAGATGATCAACTGTAAGTAAACTCATTTTGTAATCCTCATTTCTTCATAATCATTTAATAATCATACTAGATTTCTCGATGTTTAACTAGGGGAGAGGCGATATTTATCTATAAAAGAAAAATTCCTTTTGAGGAATGGCTGGTGGTATAATATGGTTTAAATACATATAAAAGGGGGATTGTTATGCAATTAACGATTCATGCAAAAGGAGAAGGAGCGAATGTCCTTTCTTTTTTATTGGCTAAACACCCTGAACGTCTTTATGAAAGAGATCATAAAGGGCATAAAGTACGTCTCTTTTATCAATCCTTTACTCCCAATGAGGTGAAAGTAACGATATACGTCGTTTTGGATGCTATAAGTTTATTAAGGGATAGTGGAGAGAAGTTAGATATTACACATTATATTAATGACCGTGAATTTGCAGTTAGTAGTTTGTTTTTATCGCTCATACGCTCTCCTCTTGCGACAGCCCTAAATGGCTTACCTAAGGAAGAATATTTATCATATGTGGGGCAGGTATTTCAATTTTCTTATTCATTTGGTCCAGTAAATACAGACCTTTCTGTAGAGAATCTTCGGGAGTTGTTTTCACCGCTTGGATTTAGCTTATCTGTGCAATCTGAAACGAAAAACAGTCCTCTTTATGTAACTGTTACAGGTGAGACAACGTTACAAAAGGGGTTAAGGCAGTTATTTATTCTCATTCCAGTTATTGATAATTATAAGCACTATTATATTGATGAAAAAGAGGCGGAAAAGCTTCAGCGTTTCGGAGAAGGTTGGCTAGATGATCATCCTCAAAAAGACTGGATTTATAAACGTGCCTTAAAGTATAAAGGGCTCTTAGGCGACAATATAACCGAACACACAAAGGTTGAAAAGGAAAAGAAGCAAAAAGGACTAAACCAACTACGTTATGAAAAGATAATCGAGATCATTCAATCTAAACCTCATCTTAGAAAGATAATAGACATGGGGAGTGGAGAAGGAAAACTTAGTACTAGATTAGGTTTTTTACCAAATGTGAGTGAAATAATTGCAGTTGAACCAAGTGAACGAGAAACGGTAAAGGCGACAAAAAGATATGCAAAAGCTGCCGAAAATCCGGGCTTCTTAATGCCAATGCAAAAATGGGGTTCGGTATTTTATTATGATGATGGACTAAAGAATAAAGACGTCTTTATTTTATGTGAAGTGATTGAACATATTGCCGAAGAAAAATTGCAAACGGCCATGCAACTTATTTTTCAAGAGTATAAGCCTGCGGTTTGTATTATTACAACACCGAATAAAGAATATAATACACTTTATCAACTTGGTGAATCCATGCGCCATTATGATCATCGCTTTGAATGGACAAGAGCAGAATTACATGCATGGGTTGAGAAGATGACTGCTATGTATGCATATAAGGCAAGCATTTCTAGTATAGGTGATATAGATCATGAACGAGGTGCGCCGACTCAAATAGTCGTTTTCGAAAAAGAGGTGATGGTATGAGGAGAAGAATCACAATTCCTAACGCTGGTGTCATTTTACTTGTTGGGCCTTCTGGTAGTGGTAAAACAACATTATTGCAGAACTGGATCGATAGCGGACAAATAAGAGACTCAGAAGTTTTAAGTTCAGATAAATATAGAAAAATAGTTGCAGATCAAGAGTACACCTCAGTTGAAAGCAGTAATAACAAGGTGGGGCAGATCTTATTTGAACAGTATCAAATGATTTCTAAAGAGGCATTTGAACTACTAGAATCAACCCTACAAGCAAGATGTCGTTTAAATAAATGTAGTTTCATTGATGCGACTAATATAAATAGTGATGATCGCAAAAAATTGATTTCCATTGCACATCGCCATCATTTACCGATAAGCGCAATTGTGATAGATATCGATTTAGATACATTATTAATGAGAGATAACGAACGAATATTCCCAAGGGGTTCAAAGCGCATTAAACAACAAATGAAAAGGTTCCAATATAATAAGCGTTATTTAAAAACAGAAGGTTATCATCAACTTCATATGATAAAAGAATTGAATCACTCTGTTGAAATAGCACGAATGGATGAAGTTCCTCCTATTGATGTGGGAGCAGGAATTGATATCATTGGTGATATTCATGGTTGTTATACTGAGCTATTACAATTATTAGAGAAGTTAGGTTATGAAGAAAATGAACAAGGGCTCTATACTCATCCCTTTGGGAGAAAGTTTTTATCACTAGGTGATATTATGAGTCGAGGACCGCGCTCTTTAGAAACGCTTTTATTTTTTAAAAATCATGTCAATAATAACTTAGCTTATATGATTGATAGTAATCATGGTTGGAAAATCTACAGATGGTTAAAAGGAAATCAAGTCACTTTGCAACATGGTGACGAATTGACGGCTAAAGAAATCAATCAATGGTTAGCTACCTATTCAGAAGAAGAGCAAAAACGACTGAAGGATGAGTTCATTCAGTTTTTAGGAAATGCTCCTGCACATTATATAATCGAGGATGAAGGTGTGCCGATGCTTGTATGCACGCATGCAGGGATTAAAGATGAGTATATAGGCAAGAAATCCCAACAAATATCGGATTATTGTCGATACGGTGAATCATCAAGTCGCATGAAAGATGGTATTCCCATAAGAGATGAATGGTATCATCATCATACAGGTCATATGACCATTATATGGGGGCATGATCCGAGACCATATCCGACTACTATCAACTCTACGATTAATATTGATCAAGGTGTCGTATTTGGAGGGAAATTAACAGCCTATCGATATCCCGAGAAGTCATTTGTCGCGGTGGATGCTCTCAAAAATTATAACGGTGTAGAGCATAACCCAATAATAGAATGGAAGAGCAAGAGGTTGCAACCCCCTAATATACAAGCGCTTATTGAAGGTTATCGCATACAAATGGAAGAATTCGAAGATGTAAGTGTGAAAGGTAAGTATGTCAAACCAGTCATTGGTTCGTTATCTACAGCCGATACCCATTTTGGTCAACTGGTTTATCTCCCTCCTACTATGAGTCCTGTTCCTATTCCGAGTCAGTTGCCAGATTATTTAGAACATCCAGTAGAGGCTTTTAAATATTATCGAGATTATGGTGTTAATCAACTTATTGTTGAGAAAAAGCATATGGGTTCACGGGGGATTTTACTCATTTTTAAGAATGAGGAAGTAGCATTAAACTATACTGGGATTAGTAATTTAGGTGCGATATATTCAAGAAGTGGGAAGCGCTTTTTTAAAAAGGATATAGAAGAGCGAATATTAACGGTTATTCAATCTAGTTTAAAGAAAAATGACTATTTTGATAAGTACGAAACAGACTTTGTATTACTGGATTGTGAGATCATGCCGTGGAATTTAAAGGCACAAGATTTAATCAATAAACAATATAATCTTGTAGCTGAAAGTGCAATCTTAGACCGAAAAATCTTGGATAAAGCACTAAGCGAAGCATTGGTTGAGAACCAGTGGTTAAAAGAAAATGAAGAGAAGTTAGAACGTGCAGAAAGTTTTCAAAAAGTGTATGAAAAGTATTGCTGGGAGGTTTCTGACATAGATCGCATTGTGATAGCTCCATTTCATATCCTAGCACATAGTGGAAGAGTATATCACGAAAAACCCCATACATGGCATATGACTCATGTGGAAGAACTATCCAACGTATGTAGTATTTTTAGGCCTACTGAATATTTGCTAATTGAAGATGAATCGGATTGGGAGCAAGTAATTAGTTGGTGGAAAGAAATGACAGAAGAAGGGCATGAAGGAATGGTTGTTAAACCCAACCAGTTTACCGTATGGGAAAAAGGGAAGCTGTTACAACCGGCGTTAAAGGTAAGGGGAAGAAAGTATTTACAAATCATATATGGCATGGATTATTTAGAAGAGAAATACTTAGAGCGGTTGAAGAAAAGAAACACGAAACGTAAACAAAAATTAGCTTTACAAGAATTTTCCTTAGGGATAGAGGCGTTAAACCGCTTTGTAAAGCAAGAAGAAATAGGTCGAATTCATGAATGTATTGTCGCTATACTTGCCCTCGAAGGAGATGAAGTCGACCCGAGATTATAGTCGTCATAGAGAAAAGTCATCTATATTGATGGCTTTTTTATGATGGAATTTTATCTTTCATAATCTTATTACCACAAGCGCAAATTGTACTATGCTTTAATTTAATCAATTTTGTTTTACATACTGGGCAAATTTTATCTTCTTTTTTCATCGGAATCATCCTTTCTCTATGCATTCTTGGCATTTCCCATACACTTCCATATTGTGATTATTGACGGAAAAACCTGTAAGATTAGCTACCATTTCTTCAATTTCTGTAAGTTCCGGATAGTTAATATCTGCAATTTTTCCACATAATTCACAGATAACGTGATAATGATTGGACTGACTAAATTCAAAACGACTTAATCCATTGCCATAAGGTAGCTCATTAATGATTCCTAATTCAACAAATAGTTTTAAGTTATTGTAAATGGTAGCGAGACTAATGATAGGGATTCTTTTTTGAATGTCTTCAGCTGTTGGATGTCCATTCATGTCAATCAGTGTCGTTAAAATTTGTATTCTTTGTGGTGTAACCCTTAAATTTTTTTCTTTTAATAAGGGAATTAAGCTTTCTATTTGGTCTTTGTTCATGCTATAACCCTCATTTATAATGATGTAATTGTAGAGAATGCCTTTAAGTAGAACTTAAAGGCATATGAGAAAAAGTGAAAAATAAACGAAATATGAGAATGACTAACATATTAACGATATATATTAATAATAACACTTCTCATTCGAAAATCAATACTTTTTTATAATAATTATAAATAAGGATTGTGTATAAATATAGTTTCGACATTTCCGGTAATATACCTTCGTTGAGTGTGTAATAATTTTAGTTTTTTAATCACCACTATACTAATATGTTACATGATATCAATGTGTGAAAGAATATTGAAAACGGAAGGGGATTATCAATTACACTTTGAATAGGGATTCTAGTTGATAAAAGAGTTTGAATTTTATACAAATATAAAATCCGTAATGTCTCAAAAACATTAGCGTTGTTTGGGACATTACGGATTTTTATATGTTTAATCTAATAATGGAAGTGAATGTTATTTTACTTTTTCTGACCAGTTAATAAAATTGATTACAACCTGATCTAAGAAATCTAAAGTTTGTTCGTGTACAAGTTCTCCTTGTTCATTTACTTTATCAAGGACGGTACCGATAAAAACTTCATTTCCTGGAAGCGTGACAGCGCCAACTCCAGCTGAGTTGAGTATTTGACGCAAGTGCATTTGCGCTTTTACTGTTCCCATTGCACCAGGCGTTGCACCAACAATCATCGCAGGTTTATTGACCATAACTTTTTCCACTCTTGAAAACCAATCAATGGCGTTCTTTAAAAAGGCAGGAATGGAGTGATTATATTCAGGGGTTAAAAATAATAACCCATCACTATCTTTAATTCTTTGGCGAATTTCTAAAACGGACGCTGGCGGTGTAAGTTCATCATCTTGATTATACATCGGTAATACTTCAAGAGGGAGGATATCTATCTCGAGCTCTTCTTTATAACGTTCTTTCATTAATAAGGCTAACTTTTTATTAATTGATTCTTTGCGATTGCTTCCGACAAATGCAGCTATTTTCATAATAAATGCCTCCATTATGTAATAATTAATGTTTCCATCATAGCATAGACCTATTTGAAATCTGTTATAAATGCTCAGAAAATCTAAACGTTTCCATTAAATTTGAACATTTTTTAAGTAAGATGGGTAAATTAACTAATAAAGTTCTTTTGAAAATATGTCCTCTATATGTGTACAATTATTTAAAATGTGGTAAAGTATAATTTGTAAAACCTATACATAGCAAATGTATAACTAGAAAATAGTTGTATTTTTACAGAGGACAGTTGTCTATTTTGAAAAGAAAATGAAGATGAAACACTAGGAGGAAAAGGAATATGTCAAGCAATATTCTAAATCAATTTTTAAGTGAAAATCTTGAGGATTTAAAAGATAAAGGATTATATAACGAAATTGACCCGTTAGAAAGTGCGAATGGTCCAATCATTAAAATTAACGGGAAAGAGTTAATTAACTTATCTTCGAACAATTATTTAGGTTTAGCAACAAATGATACGTTAAGAACAATTGCTAAAGAAGCGATTGATAAATATGGTGTTGGTGCAGGGGCAGTTAGGACGATTAATGGTACGTTGCAAATCCATGTAGAGCTTGAAGAAACACTTGCAAAATTCAAGCATACAGAGGCAGCAATTGCTTATCAATCTGGATTCAATTGTAATATGGCGGCGATTTCTGCAGTTATGGATAAAAATGATGCCATCCTTTCAGATGAGCTTAATCATGCTTCAATTATTGACGGTTGCCGTTTATCCAAAGCAAAAATCATTCGATTTAATCATTCTGATATGGACGATCTTAGAGCAAAAGCAAAGGAAGCAACAGAATCTGGGCAATACAATAAAGTAATGGTCATTACAGATGGCGTATTTTCAATGGATGGTGATATTGCTAAATTACCAGAAATCGTTAAAATCGCTGAAGAGTTTGATCTAATAACATATGTAGATGATGCTCACGGTTCTGGTGTATTAGGTAAAGGTGCTGGTACGGTAAAACATTTTGGTCTTTCTGATAAAGTGGATTTCCAAATTGGTACATTATCGAAGGCAATCGGAGTAGTTGGTGGTTATGTAGCTGGTAAACAACAATTAATAGATTGGTTAAAGGTGAGAAGTAGACCTTTCTTATTTTCTACATCTGTTACACCTGCTGATGCTGCTGCAAGTAAAAAAGCGATTGAGATGTTAATGGAGAGCACAGCGCTCAATGAAAAGTTATGGGAAAACAGTGAATACTTAAAAGCAGGCTTAAAGAAATTAGGCTTTAATATCGGTGAAAGTGAAACACCGATTACACCTTGTATCATTGGGGATGAAGTGAAGACGCAAGAATTTAGTAAGAAACTTAATGAAGCTGGAGTGTATGCAAAGTCCATCGTATTCCCAACGGTACCAAGAGGAACAGGCCGTGTACGTAATATGCCATCTGCTGCACATACGAAAGAAATGCTAGATCAAGCATTAACTATATATGAAACGGTAGGAAAAGAATTAGAGATTATATAAAATCACCCCTTTAGAGAGGGTTGAAAAGGGTAGGAGAAAAAATGAAAAAAATTATGATTACTGGTGCACTTGGCCAGATTGGCTCAGAGTTAACACTGAAATTAAGAGAAATCTATGGAACGGACCATGTCATTGCAACAGATATTAGAAGCAATGACTCAGAGGCAGCTACATCAGGACCTTTTGAAATGGTAGACGTTACAGATGGAAAAACGATGTTAGAAGTGGCGAAAAAGCATCAAGTTGATTCTATTATTCATATGGCTGCCTTATTATCAGCCACAGCTGAAGCAAATCCAGTGTTTGCTTGGAATTTAAATATGGGTGGATTGATGAACGCACTTGAAGCAGCAAGAGAAACGGGTGCGCAATTCTTTACACCAAGTTCCATTGGCGCTTTTGGACCTTCTACACCAAAAGACCTTACACCACAAGATACGATTTGCCGACCAACAACAATGTACGGCGTAAATAAAGTTTCTGGAGAGCTCCTTTCTGATTATTACTATCATAAATTTGGTGTGGATACACGCGGTTTACGATTCCCAGGATTAGTTTCTTACGTAACACCTCCAGGAGGCGGAACGACCGATTATGCTGTGGAGATTTATTACGAAGCGATGAAAAACAAAGCGTATACTTCTTATATTGCAAAAGGTACCTATATGGATATGATGTATATGCCTGATGCCTTAAATGCGATAGTCAACCTTATGGAGGCTGATCCAGCAAAATTATTACATCGTAATTCATTTAATGTGACAGCAATGAGTTTTGAACCGGAGCAAATCGCTGCTGAAATCCGTAAGCATATACCAGAATTCGTCTTAATGTATGATGTCGATCCAGTTCGCCAATCAATCGCTGATAGTTGGCCAAATGCCATTGACGCTTCAGCCGCAAAAGAAGAATGGGGATTTAAAGCAGAGTATGATCTCGCAAGAATGACTGAGGATATGTTAAATAAACTAAAATAAAGATAAAGAAAAACGCCCTTTTGTTACGCGGGCGTTTTTCTTTAAGTTAAAATAGATTTTAGTATATCCATGCAGGAGTTATCATATTGTAAATTTGTTTATTTTAGTTCGAATCCTGAGACGATAAAAGGTTCACATAATTTTATTATGTCAACTAAATATTGTATCATTATTTGTCTATGAAAATTTCCAAAATAGAATGCTGGTGAACGATTCGTAGTGGAGTTGTAATATGAGGAAGCATAAGTTTTCTGCTATATGTTGCACCATCACTTTTTGCAACAGCACTGATAATAAGCTCATCTCCCGTTGGTATAACTTGCACATGATGATAACGATCCTCTTCAATTAAGGCTTCAATTATATAAGCTGATTCAGTATCAAATACATCGATACGAAAGATAGACTCGTCTAAAAAAGATGTTAACGGATCAAGAAACATGCTTTCAAACCAACTCTGCCACTCCATATTCATACATATCACCCCAGTATGATAATGTATGCGTATACACAAATAATGTGAATCGTACAATCGATTTTTTTAAATGTTAATGTGGAAATTATATTTTCTTCCAAAATTGATGATAACTGTACAAGAACTACAGTTTATAAAATATATTTGTATGAAGCTACTTAATCAAGTTAAGGAAATGAATGATGTATTATTTTTATTAATAACAGTCCGGGGATAAGGTAAAATGAGTCCGGTACAATACCGAACTCATTTCAAGAATGCAGAGTTATTTCATTAAGGTTTTTATTTTGATCATTTATTCAATTGTATCGAACAAACTTCTACATATCATGATGAGAGTGATTCTTTTGTCTTGAATGATTTCTATTCTTTACTTTCTTAGAGCCACTTAAAGGCTCAGGTTGTCCTGGGTTATCCCCTTTTGGAGCGTTTTTTCTCATATCTTTACCATCATTTTTATTCATTTTTTCATTTCCCTCCTTTTGTTTATAGGATGAAAGAATCCCCATTTTTTATACGGTATATTTTATCCTCACTCTGAACAATTTAATTGTAAGAAAAGCAAAAGAGGTGAAAACAAGTTATGCCTTATCATAAAAATAAACAGCAAGCATTTCAAGCAGCCCAACAAAGTATGGAAGATGTAGAAGAACAGTATCATGTAATAGATAAACATGCTAGTACGTATGGCCAACAACTCAAACATCTGTCTCAAGAAATAGCAGAAACTTATGAACAAATCCAAAATGCTTTAGAAGTTGCATCTGAGCATCAAAAAGAGCAATTGCTTAAATTTCAAACGGATTTGGATGCCATCACAAGCCAAGTGCAATCAGAAAAATAAAAATAGGGCTAAAAAAGTCGAAAAAAGTCAATTAAACGCGATTGGTTTATTTTCTTAATATAATAATTAAATGAAGTGTATTTCACACCGTAATTGATAACCTCTCTCAATTGCGGTGTTTTTATGTTTATCATATCATTTATTAGAAATACCATAAGAAAAACTTATCAATAACAATAACTTTCTTGTTATTTACTTATGTTGAATGTTGTATTATTATAGGAATTGTGAGAAAAGTGAGGATGGGTAAAAATTCAAACTTTTCGATTGATTACCATTAAGTGGTATTATAGTACTTTGTAGTTCGAATTAGGGGGTAATACTATGGCGAAAAATGATGTGTTTAATTCCCGTAAATCATTTGATGTAGATGGGAAACGTTATCATTACTATGACTTAGCAGCACTTGAAAATGCAGGTATAGGACAGGTATCTAAATTACCATATTCTATTAAAGTCCTACTTGAATCTGTACTACGTCAATATGACGGTCGTGTAATTACAAAAGAGCATGTTGAAAACTTAGCAAAATGGGGAACAGCAGATGTGAAGGAAGTGGATGTACCATTTAAACCTTCACGTGTTATCCTTCAAGACTTTACAGGTGTACCAGCAGTTGTAGACTTAGCTTCTTTAAGAAAAGCTATGGCTGATATGGGTGGAGATCCAGATATGATCAACCCTGAAAAACCAGTTGATCTTGTTATTGACCACTCTGTACAAGTTGATAAATATGGCACACCAGATGCACTAGATGCAAATATGGTTTTAGAATTTGAAAGAAACGCAGAACGTTACCAATTCTTAAGTTGGGCACAAAAAGCATTTGATAACTATCGTGCTGTTCCACCTGCGACAGGTATCGTTCACCAAGTAAACTTAGAATATCTTGCTGATGTTGTAATTGCAAATGAAACAACAGAAGGAGATTTTGAAGCATTCCCTGATACACTTGTTGGTACTGACTCTCATACAACGATGATTAATGGTATCGGTGTACTTGGTTGGGGTGTTGGTGGTATTGAGGCGGAAGCTGGGATGCTTGGACAGCCTTCATATTTCCCAGTTCCTGAAGTTGTTGGGGTGAAACTTGTTGGTGAGCTACCTAATGGAGCAACAGCTACTGACCTTGCCTTAAAAGTAACACAAGTTTTACGTACACACGGTGTTGTAGGTAAATTTGTGGAATTCTTCGGACCAGGTGTTCCTGCACTTCCACTAGCTGATCGTGCAACAATCGCGAACATGGCACCTGAATATGGTGCAACATGTGGATTCTTCCCAGTTGATGGTGAATCTTTAGAATACATGCGTCTAACTGGACGTAAAGAAGAACAAATCAAAGTTGTTGAAGCTTATTCTAAAGCAAATGGCTTATTCTTCGATCCTTCATTAGAACCAGTTTATACAGATGTAGTAGAAATTAACTTAGCTGATATTGAACCGAACCTTTCCGGTCCAAAACGTCCGCAAGATTTAATTCCGCTTTCTGCTATGAAAAAAGAATTTAATAAAGCTGTTACTGCTCCTCAAGGTAACCAAGGTTTTGGTTATGATGAGAAAGAGTTTGATAAAACAGCAACAGTTAACTTCAAAAATGGCGATTCTACGACAATGAAAACGGGTGCAGTTGCAATTGCTGCAATCACTAGCTGTACAAACACATCTAATCCTTATGTATTAGTTGGTGCAGGTCTTGTTGCGAAAAAAGCAGTAGAACTTGGTTTGGAAGTTCCTAAATATGTGAAAACATCTTTAGCACCAGGTTCAAAAGTTGTAACTGGATACTTAAATAACTCTGGTTTACTTCCTTATTTAGAGCAATTAGGATTTAACCTAGTAGGTTATGGATGTACAACATGTATCGGTAACTCTGGTCCTTTAAAAGAAGAAATTGAAGAAGCGATTGCTGACAGTGATTTACTTGTTACTTCTGTTCTTTCTGGTAACCGTAACTTTGAAGGTCGTATCCATCCATTAGTGAAAGGTAACTACCTTGCTTCACCACCGTTAGTAGTTGCATACGCTCTAGCTGGAACAGTTGATGTTGATCTTCAACATGATGTTCTTGGTCAAGATAAAGATGGGAACGATGTATTCTTTAAAGACATCTGGCCAACAACAGAGGAAATCAATGCAGTCGTTAAACAAACGGTTACACCTGATTTATTCCGTGCTGAATATGAGCGTGTATTCGATGATAATGAGCGTTGGAATGAAATTAAAACAAGTAATGAACCATTATATACTTTCGATGAGTCATCTACTTATATCCAAAACCCACCATTCTTTGAAGGTTTAAAACCAGATCCAGAAGAAGTAAAACCATTAAATGGTTTACGTGTAGTTGGTAAATTTGGTGATTCTGTTACAACTGACCATATTTCTCCTGCAGGTGCAATCGGTAAAGATACACCAGCTGGTAAATACCTTCGCGAAAATGGCGTAGAAGTTCGTGACTTTAACTCTTATGGTTCTCGTCGTGGTAACCATGAAGTTATGATGCGTGGTACATTTGCTAATATCCGTATCCGTAACCAAATTGCACCAGGTACTGAAGGTGGATTCACAACGTATTGGCCAACTGGTGAAGTGACATCCATTTATGATGCATGTATGCAATATAAAGAAGATGGCACTGGATTAGTTGTACTTGCTGGTAAGGATTACGGAATGGGATCATCTCGTGACTGGGCAGCAAAAGGAACAAATTTACTCGGTATTAAAACAGTTATTGCCGAAAGCTATGAGCGTATTCACCGTTCTAACCTTGTGTTAATGGGCGTTCTACCACTTCAATTTAAAGCTGGTGAGAGTGCTGATACACTAGGATTAACTGGTAAGGAAACAATTAGTGTTGAAATTGGAGAAGACGTGAGACCTCGCGACTTTGTAAAAGTGACAGCAATTGCAGAAGATGGCACTATAACTACTTTTGAAGCACTTGTTCGTTTCGACTCTGAAGTGGAAATTGATTACTATCGTCATGGTGGTATCTTGCAAATGGTTCTTCGTAATCGATTGAAGAAATAATTGTAGCTTTCCTGCCCTCTACACCTCTAGATGTGTAGAGGGTTTTTAGTTTCCAAACTTCAACAAACTTCACCCCTTTTAGGAAGGAATTTGCCTTCATTCAATACACATAGAATCACGATGTGAAAGTTTAAAAAAACCTTAGAACTAAATGAAATGAGTAAAAATGATTGAGCATAGTAAAACAAAAGGAGATAACAATTGAAAGCATGGATGATTGGTCCGTTTTTAATTACTGTGAATCAGTTAAGTCTTGCGATAGCGTTTGTAATCACATATTTTCTTTTAAAAACTTTGTTTAGAGTTGATGGGAAGATAAAAGATGAAGTTAGTTCTAGTCTGGTGACTGGTCTAATTATTTTTCTCCTATGTTATAAAGGGCTACCACTAATAATGAGGTTTACAGATGTAATAAAAAACCCTCTTATAATTGTTTATTCAAATAGTGGACTGAAAGGTCTATTCTTCGCTTTAGTTATCATGGTAATTTATTTATTTATTAAAGCCTATCACTCGCATTTCTCTATGATTCAATGGATGCGTATCGCTTTCGTTTATTTATTTACATATTTTCTTTCATTTTGGATGATCAGAACACTATATTTTCTTTTCTATTAGGAACAATAATGAAAGGAAGGAGTGTTCTAGTTGAAAAAAACCTTATTATTCCTTTGTTGCCTTTTACTATTTATCCCGCTAGAAACTGCAGCAGATGATCAATTACCTGGTTTGAAGATCGGCACAAAAGCACCCGAATTTAAGCTTCAGACTATTGAAGGTAAAAATGTCAGTTTAACGGAATTTCGCGGAAAAAAAGTGATGCTCAATTTTTGGGCTACTTGGTGTGCGCCATGTAAACAAGAAATGCGTGATTTCCAATCATTTTATCAAAATAAAAAGGATACTAATATAGAGATCATTGCCATTAACATTGATACAAAAAGTAATGTCAGCAAATATGTTGAGCGATTAGGTATTACTTTTCCGGTTTTATTAGACGAGAATGATCAAGTAAATGAAATTTATCAAGTGATGGTAATACCAACTACTTATTTCATTGATGAAAAGGGCGTCATAAGGGATAAATACTATAGTGCTATGCCTTTATCATTAATTAAAGAAAAGTTAAAACAGTTTTAATCTATCTCTTTTATAATTCAATAACTAAGCCCATTATTAAATTTTCTAAAATTTGTAATAACTTTCTATTGAATGGGGCATACTGCTTATAAAATAGAAAGAAATGGTGGGTGAAGAATTTTATGAGAAAACCTAAAAGAAGAACGTTTGCTGATCTGGTATTAGAGAATAAGCTTCAATTAATGAAAGATCAGTCTGCAATGGATAAAATAGAAATGCGATTAGAAGAAAAACATGCTAGTCACCTAAAGGCAGAGTAGATTTTTACCTGACTATTTCACTTAACTTCCGAACATAATAAAATGAAGGAGGGATAAGTGATGGGTAATCCAAAAAAGAACAGTAAAGCTTTTGTCCCCAATCACCTTGGTACACAATCAAGAGGTTTTGGTGGCAATAAAGGTAAACAAATGCAGGATAAAACAGGCAAACAACCTGATGTGATTCAAACAAAAGGTGAATAAATGTCAAAAGGATGCTTAGGTAAGCCGTACCTAAGCATCCTTTTGTATGTAAGCGGCTTTACTTCAATATGAAGAAAAAAATATGGTATAGTTAGTTTAAACCATTGAATAAAGTGATGTGAATAGAATGAAACAAAAGAAAAAAACAGATATTGATAAAAATGGTTCCCAGCAAGTACATACTGAAAGAAATATATTTGAACAAATCTCTCGTTTAGATGAAAAAACGGATGCTGAACAATTATCAGAGTTGCTAACAGAAGCAGCGCAATTGTCTGCTATAAGGGACAAAACAGATGTTCAATTGCCAGTTGCATGGTTACAAAAGGCGATTGAATTATCACCGCAGAATCTCAGAGCAAAAGAAGCGCTCGCAGAAACAAAATGGATGATTAACAAAGAATTCATGGATCAACTTCAATATCCTATTATTCGTGAAACTGATAATCGTGCAACAAAAAAATATGCTGCAGAAGAAATGATAGCCATCACAAACCGTTTTATGCAACAAACTCATAAAGCAAAAGAACATTTAAAACGACAAAAAGAGGAACTACGTAAGTATAAAAATGATCAATTGAGTCCTTTTGTAAACGATTTATATGCTATCCTCGAAGACGCTCTATCCATTGGCGGTGAATTAGTTGAGGTTGCTGAAGCATATGAGCAGTCGATATCTGGCGTATTTCATACAGCGATACATTATGATGAAGTAAAGAGAAAAATTGAGCAACTTTTGAAAGTGAAAGAAAAGTGGCAACAAAGAATTGAAGCCTACGAAATACAGAAAAAGCAACATGTGACTCCTTTAAATGAACTTGATGAAATGGTTGGTATGATAAATGTAAAGAAGAGAATTAAAGCTTATTATCAATTTTTACAGTATCAACATAGACGTCGTACTTTAGGTTTTAACCAGCGAGATCAAATGAGTCTCAATATGGTGATTACAGGGAATCCTGGAACAGGTAAAACAACTTTAGCGAGAACACTTGCGCGTATATACAATCATTTGGGTGTCTTACCAAGGGAGAATGTCATAGAAACTAATCGTTCACAATTAGTTGGTGCATATGTTGGGCAAACCGAAGAGAATGTTGGACAATTAGTCGAAAAAGCGCTAGGTGGAGTATTATTTATCGATGAGGCTTATACATTGAATCGATCAGATCAATCAAAGGACGATTATGGACAAGTAGCAATTGATACCCTTGTTTCGTTAATGACAAGTGAAAAGTATAGTGGACGATTGGCAGTAATATTGGCAGGCTATCCTGATGAAATGCGACAGTTTCTTGAAGTAAACCCGGGATTACGCAGTCGTTTCCCGCAAGCAAACCATCTCCATCTTTCAGATTACAATGACTACGAGTTGTTAGAGATAGGAAAGCGAATCGCTTTAAATAATGATTATGTGCTAACTAGTTCAGGAGAAAGGGCGTTGTTAAAGAGAATAGAAAGAGAGCGTGTTGATGATACCTTTGGTAACGCAAGAGCTGTACATGATGTCATTCTCGATGCGATATTTTCTAAAGGTATAAAGGGTGATCAAGCAGATATTAGAGAACTAACCATATTAGAAGAAGATGATTTTACCATCGATGAGGAAGAGTCTATTGATCAACCGCAGAAGCAACTGGATGAAATGATTGGATTGGAGCATGTTAAAGAAGAAGTAAAGACTTTAGTGTCATTTGTACAAGTACAGCATATGCGAGGGCAACAAGGATTACCGGCCATTCCTGTGCAGCTACACTCAGTTTTTACAGGGAATCCAGGTACTGGGAAAACGACGATAGCGAAAATCTTCGCACAATTATTAAAAGAATGCGGCTTGCTCAAACGGGGCCATCTTATTGTTTCGAGTAGAGCCGACTTTGTTGCTGGTTATATTGGCCAGACAGCATTAAAAACAAGAAAACTTATTCGCCAAGCATTAGGTGGTGTTTTGTTTATTGATGAAGCGTATTCTCTTTTATCTGATATCACTACTGATTTCGGAAAAGAAGTGATAGATACGCTTGTAGATGAAATGACTAAGCATAACGAAAACTTGGTAGTGATATTAGCAGGCTATCCAGTGGAAATGGAAAAGCTATTGGCAAGTAATCCTGGACTAAGGTCGCGTTTTAAAAAGTTTTTACATTTTCCGGACTATACTGCTGAAGAGATGCTGAAGATGATGAAAGCATTTTTAACAAGATATGAAATGAGTTTAACGAAGGCGGCCGAACAATTACTGCTGGAGTATTTTACGACTACAGTAACAGAAGGGAATGGTCGTTTAGTTGTGAATCTTGCTGAAGGGGCTATTCAGAATCAAGCAAGAAGAATTATGGAAGATTCACATACAAGTGAGTCATCGTTATCCACATTAACAGAGAGAGATTTTATAAATACAATTGGTCCGAATAGAAAGGAAGACAAGACTAGTGCTAGTTTCAACGAAAGAGATAGAAGTTAGATATGCGGAAACAGATCAAATGGGTGTGGTCTATCATGCCAATTATATTATTTGGATGGAACTAGGTCGAACGCAATTAGTAAAAGACCTAGGTTTTAATTATGCGGCATTAGAAGAACAAGGTGTATTATCACCTGTACTTGACATACAAGCATCTTATAAAAAACCTCTCCATTATGGAGAGACAGCTACAGTCAAGACTTGGGTAGAGGATTATGATGGTTTAAGGACAACTTATGGATATGAAATATATAACCAAGAAGGCATTCTCGCTGTTAGTGGGTCTTCATTACACACTTGTGTGAAGAAGGATAGTTTTCGACCGATTTCACTTCGGAGGAAGTTTCCAGATTGGCATGAAGCATACGAAAAAGCAAAGAAATAAAGAAAGAAGGCTTAAAAATGGCGTTCGGTATTACTAGGGTTGATGTAAGAAAGTGGAAATCTGATATAGATGCTGGAAAGATCGCCTTTCTTACTCATTATTGGCTTGATGATCGTTTTCCCACGTGTAAGACGGTCACGAAGGTGGGAGCGTCCGATTTGAATCAGCTCATTTTATGGGGGAAGAAGTACGGATTGAAGCCGGAGTGGATTCATCATCGTAAAGACGGATACTCTCATTTTGATTTATTAGGAGATAAACAAATTGAAATTATGAAGTTAGAGGGAAAAGAAGAGCATATTTGGAGATAATAAACATCACCCCTAGTTTTATAGAGCTAGGGGTGATGTTTATTTTTCATATTTATACTGCGGTTCGTTTAAGTCCTCGTCATATTGCACAATCAAATGATGATTATCGAAGTACCACAAGTCTTTTTCCTCGATAAAAAACTGGATACCGTCAGATTCTTTCGTAACGACAGGATTGACCGGTTCTTCATTAGAAATACCTAAAGAAAATCCTTGTTGTATCGGGCTTGAACCTCCATACCGGGCAAAAAAACGAACGTAATCTCCGGCAGTTAAAAGCATCTCATCTTTAAACCAGTTAATGGCTTTGTCACTCAATCGAATGTCCAAGGTCCCCACTCCTTTTATCTTTATAAGACTATTGTATACGAAAGCGAAACACACTGCTAAGATTTTGATTGGAAAGAGAAGGGAACCTTATTTATGCTCAGAAAAATATTCATTGATGGCACGAATCCAATTGATTCTTGTTACATCAGAGGCTGTTTGTTTGTCACCTGCTTCTAGCGCTTGTATGATCCGTTCATGCTCGTCGATAGATGATTCTGTTAAGATAATGGCTTTGTAATAGTAAAGTCTCATAACGTGAGGTTGGAGACCTTCAATCGCCTGAGTTATATAAGGGTTTTTTGTTTCATCTACTATTAATTGATGGAACTCTTCGTCATATTTAAGAGCAGAGAATGAATCCTCAGTTTTAATAGCTTCAGCAAATTTCTGATTAATTTCTTTTAAACGATTAATTACCTCTTGCCCCAGATTGCCTGCTACTAATTCAGAAGACAATGCTTGCAGGACACTTAATGGAGGAAGGATTTTCGTTATATCTTCGTGATTTACTGCAGTAACTTGTGTCCCTACACCCGGATACATTTCTACAAATCCTTGGGAATTTAATAATTGTAATGCTTCTCTAATGGGTGTTCTGCTGACTCCTAAAGCTTCCGCAAGATCAGCATCATTCAGCTTTTCTTTTGGTTTTAACGTGCCATCAATAATCCATTCTTGAATTTGCAAGAATGCTCGTTTTTTAGCTGAAAGTCGTTGTGGAGTTGAAAAATTACTTGGAATTGGCATAATATACCACCTTTGCGTATCAAATATCTGTAAATTACTCTGTTAGTATAGTGTGATTTTTCAAAATTGCTGAAAGAAATCCGGAAATATTCTATCCATATTAGTAATATATAGAAAAAATTATATAATAATATAGTTTTTAATGCAATATATCACCTCTTCCGTTAGTTTCTTAAGATAATTTATTGTGTTCATTATAGTGATATGTTATCTTATTAATGCAATATATTAACGGGAATTAGATAAGTGACAGAATTTTTAAAAATTATTTCAGAATATTTAATTTTATGAAGAATAAATATTCTGAAAAATACTAGCGGTGAGAAAATCATCTGCTAGTTGTAATTGAGAGGGGTAAACTTGTAAATATGAATCAAAAATCTTCAAATTCTTATGTGGTTGTATTAGGTTTAATGTTATTCTCTTTGTTCTTTGGAGCGGGTAATTTAATATTCCCGATTATGATGGGGCAAGAAGCGGGTACAAATGTTTGGGCAGCGACAGCTGGGTTTATTATAACTGGTGTGGGACTGCCATTA
This sequence comes from Cytobacillus sp. FSL K6-0129, assembly GCF_038007625.1. Classification (NCBI taxonomy): domain Bacteria; kingdom Bacillati; phylum Bacillota; class Bacilli; order Caryophanales; family Bacillaceae; genus Cytobacillus; species Cytobacillus sp. FSL K6-0129. The sequence goes on from NZ_JBBOXM010000001.1 coordinate 543,993, forward strand.
TTAGCTGTTGTTGCTCTTGGCTTTTCAGGTAAGAGTGATTTGCAATCGCTTGCAAGTCGAGTGAATCCAACATTTGGACTGATTTTCGCTATTATATTGTATTTAGCTATTGGTCCATTATTTGCCATTCCGAGAGCAGGAAGTGTTTCATTTGAAATTGGAATTCGACCATTATTGCCAGAATCTTCACTGACGATTGGTTTATTAATATTCTCAATCTGCTTCTTTGGTGTTGCGACGATATTATCATTAAATTCATCAAAGATTGTTGATATTGTTGGTAAATATTTAACGCCTATTAAAATTAGTTTTATACTACTATTAATTCTTGTTGCTGTTTTTAATCCTCTAGGATCTTTTGGGGAGCCAACAGAAGCTTATTCACAACACTCATTCTTTAATGGCTTCTCAGAAGGCTATTTAACTATGGATGTACTGGCTGCATTTGTCTTTGGTGTAATTGTTATTAATGCACTGCGGGCAAAAGGTATAGAGTCAAATCGCTCTATTATGTTTGCTACGATGAAGGCTGGTTTGATTGCTGCGGTTTTATTAGCATTCTTTTATAGTGCGATGGCTTATATGGGTGCTAGTAGTGTTGCGGAATTAGGTATCCTTGAAAATGGTGGAGCTGTTCTTTCGGGTGTTGCCTATGCATATTTTGGCTCTTATGGAGGAATCGTTCTAAGTGCTGTTATGATTATTGCTTGTATGACAACAAGTGTAGGTTTGATCAGTTCATGTGCTAGCTATTTTAATAAGATCATGCCTAAATTTTCCTATAAGACATATGTAATTGCATTTGCTATTTTCAGTACTGCAGTTGCGAACTTTGGTTTAACAGAGTTAATAGCTATTTCTGTTCCAGTACTTACAGCGATTTATCCTTTGGCGATTTTATTATTAATTTTAACATTTTTCCATCAGTTTTTTAATGGGAAGAAGACTGTCTATCAAGTAAGTATGATTTTAACGTTTATTGTTAGTGTTTTTGACGGTTTAAAAGAAGCAGGAGTTCAAATAGAGCCTGTTTATCATTTATTCGCAAACATTCTTCCGTTGTATGAAGTGGGATTAGGTTGGATTGTACCAGCTATCATTGGTGTGATTTTAGGTATTGTAATAGATCTGTTTAAAAGAGAGACAAAGATAAAAGAGAATGAAGAAGTAATTTAACTGTTTTTTTACCCTTACAAAAGATTTTCCTTTTGTAAGGGTTTTTTTATGTAACCTATAATAATATTCACTATTTTTTTGATAACTAGAAGGATTATTCTTAGTCATTCCAATCAAGAATGTAAAATTATCGAGGTCTCTACTAGTAAATTAAGTAAGAATAATTCTATTAATATATTACATATGACTATATTTTTTTAAAATAATATATTGCATTCATTACATGGATATGTTACTTTAATAATGCAATATATTGCTTGAATTTTTTCAGAGATTGTAATTCATACAATATTATATTTAAATATGAATTTTCTGAAGAATTAGTAAATTATAGTAATTGAAGATTGTTAACTACAACAGTAGAGGCAGAAGGGGGTAGAAGATATGAATCAAAAGGTTCCGTCTTCTTATATTATTGCAGTAGGATTTATGTTATTTTCATTATTTTTCGGTGCTGGGAACTTAATTTTTCCAGTAATGATGGGTCAAGAAGCAGGAACGAACGTATGGGCCGCAGTAGCGGGCTTTATTATAACAGGTGTTGGTCTTCCTTTATTGGGTGTAATCGCTTTAGGTTATTCTGGTAAAAGTGACTTGCAATCGCTTGCAAGTCGTGTAAGTCCACTCTTTGGTCTACTTTTTACAGTTGTATTATATTTATCTATCGGACCATTATTTGCGATACCAAGAACTGGTACGGTCTCTTATGAAATTGGTATTAGACCATTCATTTCTGATGAATGGAGTACGATTGGATTAGTTATCTTCTCTATCATCTTCTTTGGAATTACCGCATTCTTCTCTCTGAATGCATCGAAAATTGTTGATATTGTTGGTAAAGTTTTAACACCTATTCTACTATTATTTATTTTAATTTTAATTGTAGTAGCATTTGTTAATCCACTAGGATCTCTACAAGCACCAAGTGAGGCATATACTGTTAACTCTTTCTTTAACGGCTTTACTGAAGGTTACTTAACAATGGATGCCCTTGCTGCTTTCGTATTCGGAATTATCGTAATTGATGCCATTCGTTCTAAAGGCGTTCAATCAACTAAAGTAGTGATGCTTTCAGTGATTAAAGCAGGATTAATTTCAGCCGGTTTGCTTGCTGTGATTTATGGCTCACTTTCTTATATTGGTGCTAGTAGTGTTTCTCAATTAGGTATATTAGGAAACGGTGGGGCGGTTTTATCTCAAGTTTCCGGGCATTATTTTGGCTCATTTGGAGGAGTTATACTAAGTGTGATTGTCATTGCCGCATGCTTAACGACTAGTATTGGTTTAATCTCTTCATGTGCAGCTTATTTTAGTAAAATCATGCCTAAAGTCTCCTATAATACGTTTGTTATTGTTTTCTCAGTATTTAGTGCAGCGATTGCTAATTTTGGATTAAGTCAATTGATTGCTATTTCAGTACCGGTATTAACAGCTATTTATCCATTAGCGATTGTATTATTAATCCTTACGTTTTTACACCCGTTGTTTAATGGTAAGAAATCTGTTTACCAAATGAGTATGTTATTTACGTTTATTATTGGTATCTTTGATGGCTTTAAAGCAGCAGGATATACGATTACCTCAGTAGATAATCTATTCACTAGTATTCTTCCATTATATGATGTAGGGTTAGGTTGGTTAGTACCTGCATTTTTAGGAGCGGTTCTAGGAATAATCATTGGTTTATTTCAAAATAAAAAGGTTGAGGATGAAAAAGAACAATTAATTTAATAAGAAAAAAAGCCTCCGACTAAAACGGAGGCTTCTTTTTTTTGCTATAAAACGATGCCAGATCATTCGGATATGTGAAGTTAATCTCTCAATTGCTGTATGTATTTTCTTTATCTAGCGGTAAAGTAATCTTAATCGTTGTACCAACATTCATTTCAGATGAAATGTTAATCCAGCCATTATGTTGTTCGATAATTCTTTTACAAATGGATAACCCAATGCCTGTGCCCGTCGATTTAGTAGAATAAAAAGGTTGAAAAAGCTTTTCTAATGTCTCTTCATTCATTCCGAAACCAGTATCCTTTATAACGATTAAACATGTTTCAGCTGTCCTTCTAACAGAGATATTAATCGTATTTTCTTGATGCTGCTCTTGTGTATCAAATGATTCCAGTGCATTTTTAATTAAGTTGACTAGTACTTGTTTTAATTGTTTGGCATTACCATAAATATATGGATCGTCTTTTGATAATTGGAAGGAGAGTGCAGTATTCTTTAAAATCGCTTCACTCTGAAACAACAGGAAAGTATCGTGAACAAGTTTATTAATAGAAATACGTTCTTTAATATTGTCTGTTGGCTTTGCTGCATTTAGAAACTCATGAATAATATCATTGGCACGATTAATCTCATCTAGAGCAATATCAACATATTGATTTTTCCCTGACTCATTGAGATAGGGTTTTAACAATTGTAAAAAACCTTTAACTGTTGTAAGCGGGTTACGTATTTCATGTGCCATCGATGCTGCAAGTGTACTTAAATTTTGTGCGTACTCATTTGTGAAATTAGCTTCATTAATCTGAGACGCAGTTTCATGAATGATTTTCTTTTTTTCATTTAGTTCTAAGCTAAATCTGAGGAGTTTCTGCTCTAATTGTTGTGTTTGATAATTATGATCAGTAGATAATGAATGAAATAAGGGGTAGCAAAATAAATGACATGATTCTTCCTCAGGAATCGTATAGACGCGATAATTGTGATAACCGTTTCCGAAAAATAGCTGTAAATTAAGAACTGCTTTTTTCTTGCGTATTTCATTAAATTGTTCGACATCTTCGTAATTCATTAATTGTGTGAATGGGGTACCAATGATTGTATGCTGATTAACTATAGATGTTGAAACCACGTGATTATTGTTGTCAATTAAGAAGTATGGAAATGGTAGTTCTTTTAAGACAATCTCAGTTAATTTCATTTCTTATCATCCTTACCATTGTTTGTCATGTGGAAGTAGTATCTAATGTCATTCTCTTTTATTCTATTAGAAGAAATTGCATTATATGTTAGAAAAACATGTATATTGAGAAAAAAACACGAATCATCTCTACTTTTCTTGTTATGTATATGAGTTAAAATGTCATATTTTTAATTAAATCGCAATGATGGACTTATTAATCTTATCATACCAAAGTCATTCAATGGCTTTCAATCACCGTTTTCATTCGTTAAAGGAATTTTTTAGGAATTGTAAAAAAGATAGATTACTAGAAAAAATTATAGCTTCGATCTACCTAGTATAGAAATGAATAAATAAGAAAAGACAGCATTCTATAACGCTGTCTTTTGAATGTTAACTTTTCTTTTTAAATAAATTGACTTTTGGTTCGGTTTTATTGATAATCCTTTTAATATTTGTACGATGTCGATAAATGATGAACAATGTCATTAAGGCAATCACTATGATTAAAATTGAATCACCAAGAATGAGTGAATAAATCAATCCTGCAATACCAGCAATCATTGATGATAATGAAACATATTTAGTAGTGAGAAGTGAGATGAAAAATACAGCTAATATTACCACAAACATGACGGGCACGAACGCCAGCACAACACCTGCAGATGTAGCAACAGCTTTACCACCTTTGAATCCTGCAAATATCGGGTACATATGGCCAATAACAGCAAAAATTCCTATAATTACTGTATGTATATCTATATCAAAGAAGATTGGTAATAATCCAGCAGCTATGGTACCTTTCAGGATATCGGCCAGTGTAACGGTAAAACCTGCTTTTTTTCCTAGCGTTCGGAAAGTGTTTGTCCCACCAAGATTACCACTACCATGCTCACGAATATCAATGCCATAAAACACTTTACCAATGATTAATCCAGATGGAATGGAACCAATTAAATAAGCAATAAGAAAAACGATGATTACTTCAAATGTCATAAACTCTCCCCCACGGAATAAAAATACAGTTCTTATATTGTACCACGTAAATAAGTGAATGTACTATGTTGCTTTTAAATTATCTTTTCAATTGCAAAGATTACCCTAGTATGAAACGAATGTTAAATAGATATATGATTAAAATTAGTAGAAAAGAACTTTTTTGTTAAGTGGATTACGTGATATTTAGCGAAAAGGAAAGCTTTATAAAAAAGATGAAGCTGTATGTCAGAAAGAACAGCATTGCGATCTATTCGCATTTATACTTTAATTCAGATAAAATAGTGTAGAGTTCAAAATAAGAGGTGAATGTATTGAGTATAGAAAACCCATCAAGAACTGAAATCGGAAAGATGTTAAAACAAGCAAAGAGGATTGCCGTCGTAGGTTTAAGTGATAAACCTAATCGTACATCCTATATGGTGAGTGAAGCCATGCAAAAAAGTGGTTACGAAATCATCCCTGTTAATCCCAAAGTTAAGGAAGTATTAGGTGTAAAAGCGGTTGCATCATTAGCTGAAATAGAAGGCAAAGTGGATATTGTTAATGTCTTTAGACGTTCGGAATATTTGCCAAGTCTTGCGAGTGAATTTCAAAATATTGATTGTCCCATTTTTTGGACTCAGCTAGGTGTTGTAGATGAAGACGTATTTCAGCAGTTAAGTGATGCTGGTTATACCGTGATCATGGATCGATGCATTAAAGTAGAGCATGCGCTAACAAAATAACATTTGTAGCATGGGATCATGACATTGATTTCATGCTTTTTCTTTCATATGCGGTTTAGACGTATAAATATGATATAATGATTAGAACGTTTGTTCTTATTCACCTCTTGCAACAGTATATACATGACCTTAATGCATGTTACAATGGGGAACATATATGCATACGACTCGCATGATAAGAAGGAATATAGTGAATAAGAATGGAATAATAAACCGATATCTATTGTAGAGAGGTGCATAAAGGCGCGGTTATGATATAATCAAACTCTATTGCCGACTCGGATTGATAGACAATAGATGGTTTTTGAAGAGATGAAAGGGGAATGCTTGTGGCAAAAAATCAGGAAGTATTTGACTATAATGATGATGCCATACAAGTACTTGAGGGATTAGAAGCTGTTAGAAAACGTCCCGGAATGTACATTGGAAGTACGGATGCAAGAGGGCTACACCATCTTGTATACGAAATAGTCGATAACGCTGTAGATGAAGCACTTGCAGGTTTCGGCGATCATATCATTGTCAAAATACATAAAGACAATTCAATTAGTGTTCAAGATAAAGGTCGAGGAATGCCGACCGGAATGCACAAGATGGGCAAACCTACAACCGAAGTCATATTGACTGTGTTGCACGCTGGAGGAAAGTTTGGCCAAGGTGGATACAAAACAAGTGGTGGACTTCATGGTGTAGGTGCTTCAGTTGTTAACGCCTTATCACAATGGTTAGTCGTTAAAATTAAACGCGATGGACTTGTTTATGAACAGCGGTTTGAAAACGGCGGAAAGCCAGTAACCACGCTTGAGAAGGTTGGTAAAACGAATCAAGTAGGGACAACGATCCACTTTAAACCAGATCCGACAATTTTCTCAACAACTACATATAATTTTGAAGTGCTAAGTGAACGATTACGTGAATCCGCTTTTCTCTTAAAAGGGATGAAAATCGAGATAACGGATGAACGTCATGATCTTAAAGAGATTTATCATTATGAAAATGGGATTGAAGCATTTGTTCAGTACCTAAATGAAGAAAAAGATACGCTCCATCCAGTAGTTAGTTTTGAAGGGGAGCATAATGGTATTGAAGTTGATTTTGCCTTCCAATTTAATGATGGTTTTTCAGAAAATGTCCTTTCTTTTGTTAATAATGTTCGTACGAAAGATGGAGGGACACATGAAGCTGGAGCTAAAACAGCGATGACTAGGGTGTTCAATGAATATGCCCGTAAAGTTCAGCTTCTAAAAGAGAAAGATAAGAACTTAGAAGGAACTGATTTACGAGAAGGTTTTGCGGCGATTGTCTCAGTACGTGTACCCGAAGAACTGTTACAATTTGAAGGACAAACAAAGGGCAAGCTCGGAACAAGCGAAGCGCGTTCAGCTGTCGATGCTGTTGTATCAGAGTATCTCTCTTACTTCCTTGAAGAAAATCCAGATACAAGCTCTTTATTAATTAAGAAAGCAATTAGAGCTTTTCAAGCAAGAGAAGCAGCACGTAAAGCAAGGGAAGACGCTAGAGGCGGAAAGAAGAAGAAACGGGCTGAAGCGGTTCTGTCAGGGAAATTGACACCTGCTCAATCACGTAACCCAGAAAGAAACGAATTATATTTAGTAGAAGGTGACTCTGCGGGTGGTTCAGCAAAGCAGGGGCGCGATAGAAGGTTTCAAGCAGTATTGCCATTAAGAGGTAAAGTAATAAATACTGAAAAGGCAAAGCTCGCAGATATCTTTAAAAATGAAGAGATAAACACGATTATACACGCTGTTGGAGCGGGTGTCGGTGGTGACTTTACGATTGAAGATATTAATTACGATAAAGTGATTATTATGACGGATGCTGATACCGATGGAGCCCATATTCAAGTGCTCTTACTGACCTTCTTCTACCGCTATATGAAACCGTTACTAGAAGCAGGTAGAGTCTATATTGCTTTACCACCATTGTACAAAGTGAGTAAAGGTTCTGGAAAGAAAGAAGTAATAGAGTATGCATGGAGTGATGAAGAGCTTCCTGATACGATTAAAAAGGTTGGTAAAGGCTATATTATTCAGCGTTATAAAGGACTTGGTGAGATGAATGCTGACCAATTATGGGAAACAACGATGGATCCAGAAACGAGAACGCTCATCCGTGTGAAAATTGATGACGCTGCGAGAGCGGAACGTAGAATTACCACTTTAATGGGTGATAAAGTTGAACCACGGAGGAAATGGATTGAAACAAATGTCGCATTCGGATTAGAAGAAGATGGCAGCATTTTAGAAAATGAAAACATTTCGACGCTTGAGGAGTTAGATTCATGAACAAAGCAGAACAATTTCGTGATCTGCCGTTAGAAGATGTCCTTGGTGACCGATTTGGCAGATATAGTAAATATATTATACAAGATAGAGCATTACCTGATGCGAGAGACGGGCTTAAGCCCGTGCAGCGTCGTATCTTATATGCCATGCATGTTGAAGGTAATACGCATGATAAAGGTTTTAGAAAATCGGCAAAAACGGTCGGTAATGTGATTGGTAATTTTCACCCACATGGTGACTCCTCTGTATATGATGCCATGGTGCGTATGAGTCAAGATTGGAAGTTGCGCAAGCTTCTTATTGAAATGCACGGCAATAATGGTAGTATCGATAATGATCCACCTGCTGCGATGAGGTATACAGAGGCGAGATTATCTTCTATTTCTTCTGCACTCTTAAATGATATTGAAAAAAGAACGGTTGATTTTATTCCGAACTTTGATGATACTTCGAATGAACCAACCGTTTTACCAGCTAGTTATCCCAACTTACTTGTAAATGGATCAACAGGGATTTCTGCCGGATATGCAACGGAAATCCCACCTCATCATCTTGGAGAAGTTATTGATGCTGTTATTCATCGTATGGATCGTCCACAAAGTACTGTCGATGATTTAATGCAGTATATAAAAGGACCTGATTTTCCTACCGGTGGAATCATACAAGGTGTAGAAGGCATTAAGAAAGCCTATGAAACGGGCAAAGGTAAAATTATTATCCGTGGTAAAGTAGATTTCGAGGATATTCGTGGTGGTAGAAAGCAAATAGTCATTACTGAAATCCCTTATGAAGTAAATAAAGCGAACTTAGTGAAGAAAATGGATGAATTTCGCTTCGATCGTAAAATCGAAGGAATCGCTGAAGTCCGTGATGAAACGGATCGTACAGGGCTAAGAATTGTCGTTGAATTAAAGAAGGATGCTGACCCACAAGGGGTTTTACATTATTTATATAAATATACTGATCTGCAAATCCCGTATAACTTTAATATGGTGGCTATTCATAACCGTCATCCGAAAACGATGGGTCTAGTCCCCCTACTAGATGCCTACATTGACCATCGAAAAGAGGTTGTCACACGTAGAACACAATTCGATTTAGAAAAGGCTCAAACACGTCAGCATATCGTTGAAGGCCTAATCAAGGCATTATCTATATTAGACGAAGTCATTGCGACGATTCGTGCTTCAAAAGATAAGCGTGACGCGAAAGAGAATTTAATGAGAGAGTATCAATTTACAGAGCCTCAAGCAGAAGCGATCGTCTCATTACAACTATATCGTTTGACGAATACAGATATCACTGCATTGCGTGCAGAAGCAGAGGAATTAGCGGCCAAAGTAGAGGAACTCACATCGATTCTTGCCAGTGACAAGAAACTCGCATCAGTGATTAAAAAAGAACTTCGTGAAGTGAAGAAGAAATTTGAAGACAATAGAAGAACAGTAATTGAAGCAGAAATAGAAGAAATTAAAATTAACCTAGAAGTTCTTGTAGCAAATGAAGATGTGATTGTTACTGTCACAAGAGATGGGTATATTAAGCGGACAAGCCAGCGTTCTTATTCAGCTTCAAATGGACAAGATTTAGCGATGAAGGAATCCGACCGTTTATTAACAAAGCTAGAGATGAATACAACGGATGTTCTACTTCTATTTACGAATAAAGGCAGCTACTTATATTGTCCTGTGCACCAATTACCTGACATCCGCTGGAAGGACATGGGTCAACATATTGCCAATATCATTGCCATCGATCGTGATGAATGTATCATTCACGCAATCCCTATTACTGATTTTGAACAAGAGAATGCAACATTATTATTTATTACGAAAAACGGTATGGTGAAGAAAACCGAATTAAAATCATATAAAGCTCAACGCTTTTCAAAAGCGCTCGTTGCACTTAACCTAAAAGGTGATGATGAGGTTGTCGATGTTCACCTAACACATGGCGAGCATGATGTGTTTCTCACAACTCATTTAGGTTATGGTCTCAGGTTTCATGAGAAAGAAGTAAACTTAGTAGGCCCAAGAGCTGCGGGTGTAAAAGGAATCAATCTAAAAGATGATGACTATGTTGTTTCTGGAAAAATGATTAGTAATGAGAAAGAAGAAGCAGTTGTCATTGCGACGCAACGCGGGGCAGTGAAAAAAATGAAACTGCAAGAGTTTGAACAAACATCAAGGGCAAAACGAGGTGTAGTGATGTTACGCGAATTGAAAAAACATCCGCATCGCATTGTTGGTATGGTTATAACAAATAATCATGAAACAGCATTTGTTGAAAGTGAAAAAGGGACAATTGAGTCCATAGCAATGAATGAACTTAGATACAATGATCGCTACTCCAACGGATCGTTTATATTAGATGAAGAAGAAAATGGTGCAATTATTCATTTATGGACTGAGACAAAGGAACAAACATAAACGATTTCTTCAAAAAGTTGAAAGGTTGTATTTAACTTAATGACACATTATTAAAAAAGTACACACTCATAAAAGTGATGTACTTTTTTAATGTGCATTATCATTCTTTTAGTTGATCATTTTAGTATTGAAAAAACACTGAAGGCATCCCTCTAACGTTTCTTGGTCAACAGGGAAGATTACTGTGTAAAGTAAATAATTTTTTTATTAATGTTAAGTCTTCTAGTTATCTAATCTTCATGATTAATGAACGGAAATAGACAGAACTTCTGTTCATTTAATCGTAGTTACTTCAAAATTTTAGATAGAATTTTTTTATGGGTGTTCGACAATTTTAACAAATTAAAGTTTCCAGCTCTAACTAAACTTTTAATGATTTTTACTTCTTTCCAAGCTAAATCATATAGAGGTTGATTAATAATATTATTTTTTAGCGCATCTTCAAGTTCGTCGTCATCCAAAACATATAATTCCCCGGTTGGTAATATAACAATATCTAAGAATAAATCGTCCATCCATGGAATATTATTGTCTATTCCATAATGGAGGCATATGTCTATATACCACTGAATGATATTCCCTTTAGAATCGAACATCGTAGTTACTGTATGGTTTTTTCTTAAAGGAAATTGTTGAAGCCACATATATCCATCATCCACTATACATAATTTCTTTCTCCCATAACTTACACATAATGGTGATGTAACGGATAGTGCATGTAATAAAGTTATGTGACCCTTAAAGTTTTTGGTATTGAGGAAAGCCTGTGAATATTTCCTTTTATCAATTCTTTTCCAATCTGAACGATCTCCGAACTTCCTCTTTAGCATCATCATCCCCCACGCAAGTTTTTATGCGAATTATAGCATTTGATTGTAACGAGTTTACTTATATTAAACAAAATTATTGGATGAAATTCTAAATTAAAGATTTATTCAACATATCATCACTTTTATTTGAAATATTAGATACTACCGAAGATATTTCATAAGTAATGCTGTTACCTCTAAAATTAATATGCTTCCTTTTACTGAGCTATATTAGTGAGAAAAAATTTAATTGAGGATAGAGGAATTTTACAATAGGAGGTCTAATACTATTAATAGTCAGAATATTTTACCTATAAAATGTAAGCGCAATCATTTAAGTAGAAAGGTGTGAGTAATTGATGGACAATCACAATCATCAAGATTTCCCTTCCTATGATGCAATCATTGTTGGTGCTGGGTTTTCTGGCATGTATATGCTCTACAGATTACGAGAACGTGGCTTAAGTGTCCGAGTGTTTGAAAAGGGAGCTGGTGTAGGGGGAGCTTGGTATTGGAGCCGCTACCCTGGTGCGAGGTGTGACTCAGAGAGCCATACGTATAATTTTACCTTTTCTGAAACGTTATATGAAGAATGGTCTTGGCGTTCTCGTTATCCGACTCAACCAGAAATTCTCGAATACTTAAACTTTGTAGCAGATCGCTTACAACTGAGAGAGGATATTGAGTTAGAAACAGAAATAAGAGCGGCTCATTTTGATGAAGAAATTACACAATGGAGAGTGTATTTACAAGATGGTCGACAATTGATATGTAAATATTTCATTACAGCTGTCGGTTGTCTGTCAGCACATGCGAAGAATATCCCGAAAATACCAGGTTATAGTCAGTATAAAGGTGAAAGCTATCACACAGGTACTTGGCCACATCACGAAGTAGATTTTCATGGCAAGAAAGTAGGGATTATTGGTAATGGTTCAAGTGGAATTCAAAGTTTACCGGTTATTGCAGAAACAGCAGCGGAAGTATATAGCTTCCAAAGAACTCCTCAATATGCGATTCCTGCACAAAATCACCCTTACACAGAAGAAGAAATCAATGAATATAAAGCAAATCGATTAGATACAAGAAAGAAAATGTTTCAATCTCATACTGGTTATCCCTTTTTTTCACGACCGATTTCTGCCTTAGAGGAAAATCAATTTAAACGGCAGGAAATTTATGAAACAGCATGGAAGAAAGGTGGCTTTGAGATAAGTGCCACTTATAATGATTTATTAATTAATGAAACCTCTAATGAAACACTTAGTCAATTTGTTCGAGATAAGATAAAACAAGTTGTTAAGGATCAATCGTTAGCAGAAAAATTGTTACCCACTTATCCAATTGCCACTAAACGTCTAGTTCTTGATACAAATTATTATGAATCATTTAATTTGCCACATGTCCATTTTGTCGATGTAAAATCTGCGCCTATAACACAATTCAGTGAAAAGGGTATTTGCACAACAGGCAGAGAGTATCCCTTAGATATGGTTGTGTTCGCTACAGGTTATGATGGAATGACCGGACCATTATTAACTATGGATATTAAAGGACGTGGAGGAGAATCACTTAAGGAGAAATGGGAACATGGAGCTAATGTATCAACTTATTTAGGTGTTGCCACTAACCTCTTCCCGAATATGTTTATGATTACTGGACCACAAAGTCCATCTGTAGCAACAAATATGCCGACAAGTATTGAACAGCATGTGGATTGGATTGACCGTTTTATTGCTTATATAGAGGCAGAGGGAATCGAAATGGTAGAAGCTAATGCGCAACAAGAAGAAACATGGCGTATCCACTGTGAAGAAGTATATAGACAAACATTATATAGTAAAACCCCTTCTTGGTATTCTGGAGCAAATGTAGAAGGAAAGCCTGAAGCATTTTTAATTTATCTAGGTGGGCTAGGACAATACGGGAAAATCCTCGAGAATTGTGCTACTAGTGAGTATAGTGGGTTTGACCAACATTCTTCCATCACAAAAAATATGTAAAGGAGTGCTATTAATGGATTTTATCAGTAGAGTAGCAGAAGAAATAAGAGAAATCTGTGAGGTTTTCCCACCATTTAAGTTACCAGAGGGATTAGAAGCAGCAAGGCAGGCTGCATTCGTCCCAGTCGAAACATCCCCTTATGTAAGAATCAATCAATTATCTATTCAAGGTGGAGATAAACAAAGAATGTTAGTGAAGATCTATGAACCTTCTAATAGAAATGAAGAGGCACTTCCAGCTGTTCTTTTCATACATGGAGGAGGGTATGTAACTGGTCATCCAGATGGTAGTGATGCTATTTGTCAAGCGTTTGTAAAAGAAGCTGAATGTGTGGTTGTGTCAGTCGATTATCGGTTAGCTCCAGAGCATCGCTATCCTTGTGCAATAGAAGATTGCTATGCTGCCTTGTTATGGATGCATGAGAGCTGTGAAGAATTAAAGATTGATAGAAGTAGAATCGCAGTAGCTGGTCAGAGTGCGGGCGGAGGATTAACAGCTGCCCTCTCATTGTTAGCACGAGATAGAAGCGGTCCGAAAATAGCCTTTCAAATGCCACTTTATCCAATGATAGATGATCGTAATACGACTGCATCAAGCTATGAAATCACCGATGAAAAAGCGATATGGAATCGTGGCAATAACCTAGCAGCATGGAGGATGTATTTAGGTAAAAATATCAATGGTGAGATTTCACCGTATGCTGCGCCGGCAAGAGCAAAAAATTATTCTGGCCTACCACCAACCTATACATGTGTGGGTCAATTGGATCCATTTAGGGATGAAACAATTGAATATGTCTCGAGACTTGCGAAAGATGGAGTCGATGTAGAGTTTCATATTTATCCTGGCGCTTATCATGCCTTTGAATTATTAAATCCAACTTCTGATTTGGGTAGTGCAGCCATTCACAACTATATACAAGCATTAAAGAAAGCGCTTAATCCAAAAGTAAAAATCATGAAATAAAAAAATGAGCTGCGAGATTGAATCGCAGCTTATTTTCACGAAAAATAATATTGTTAATTTAGAAATATCTGATATTTAATTGACGGGTAACAGAAATATGGGTTAAATTGGACATATAGAAAACAGATGTAAATAAGTGTTACCGTTTTCATTCGTTCTTTGAAGGGAGAAAAGAAAATGTCTCGTTTACCAAAACAATTTCAGCAATTACAGTTACCGGTCATTGGATCACCACTTTTTATTATTAGTAACCCAAAGCTAGTTATTGAACAATGTAAAGCTGGTATCGTTGGATCAATGCCAGCATTAAATGCCAGACCTTCTTCTCAGTTAGATGAATGGTTAGCGCAGATTACAGAAGAGCTTGCTGATTATAATGCACAAAACCCGGATAAACCGGCTGCACCCTTTGCAATTAATCAAATCGTACATAAATCAAATCAAAGATTAGAAAAAGATATGGAGCTATGCGTGAAATATAAAGTGCCAATTATAATTACCTCTCTAGGAGCGAGAGAGGAAGTATTCTCCGCTACTCATAGTTATGGTGGTATTGCACTCCATGATGTAATCAATAATACTTTTGCACATAAAGCGATAGAAAAAGGCGCAGATGGTTTAATTGCTGTTGCTGCAGGAGCGGGTGGCCATGCTGGTGATAAAAGTCCGTTTGCGCTCATTCAAGAAATTAGACAATGGTTTGATGGAACATTAGCGCTATCTGGCTCTATTGCGAACGGACAAGCCATTTTAGCTGCGCAAGCGATGGGAGCAGACTTAGCCTATATCGGCTCGCCATTTATCGCTACAGAGGAAGCTAGAGCCTCAGAAGAGTATAAACAAGCTATTGTTGATGGTTCATCCGATGATATTGTTTATAGTAATCTATTTACTGGGGTTCATGGTAACTATTTAAAACCATCCATAAAAGCTGCTGGTTTGGATCCTGATAATCTACCAGATAGTGATCCAAGCAAAATGAATTTTGGGGAAAATCGAGTAAAAGCATGGAAAGATGTTTGGGGAAGTGGACAAGGTATTGCTGCTATTTCCGCGGTGACAACTACCGCTAATTATGTCAATAAACTAAAACAGGAATATAAACAAGCACAAGAAGACTTGTTCGCTTATAGCAAACAATTTACGTGAACAATGAATCTTTTAGCCACCTTTTAGGTGGCTTTTTTAATGTTCGAAGTTATAAGCATACAAAAATTAACGAAAATAATTCTAACAGAACTATGTTCCAAATATTCAATAGATAAAGAAAAAACAAAAAATGCGATTAAGTAAGAAAAGGCCGAAAGTATAAAAAGTGACTTATTGCAATATACAGTTAGACTGTATATAATTGAACTATATAGTTTAACTGTATATATAGTGTCGGGGTGATTCAATGGACATAAATAAATATTCTCCATTAACCGAAACAACCTATTACATTCTATTATCATTAATTGAACCTTCCCATGGATATGTCATGATGCAAAAAGTGGAGGAATTAAGTGACAACAAAGTGAAAATAGCGGCAGGAACGATGTACGGAGCAATAGAAAATTTAGTGAAACAACGGTTAATACAATCTGTGGAAAGTGATGATAAACGTAGAAAAACGTATGTGATCACAGAGAAAGGAATTGAGGTACTAAGACAAGATTATAAAAGGATGAGCCATATGATTCACATTACTGATAACTTATTCTCTAATACAGATATTTAGTGGAGGGGAGAAGATGCGCAAATTCAAGGTTTTTATTGACTTTGATAAAGAGGAACAATGGTTAGAGAGAATGGCGAGTGAAGGGTACCAATTAGAAAGCACTTATTTCGGCTACAAATTTCGGTTAGTTGAGGCAAAAGAGAAGAAAATCAAAATAGATTTCAGAAAGTTCAAGCATTCAGCAGACTTTTTGGATTATATTACATTGTTCGAGGATAGTGGTTGGAGACATATTGCTGGATCAAAATATTCAGGGATTCAATATTTTGAGAAAATCGATGATCAAGCCACAGATGATATTTTTTCTGATAATGTTTCAAAGGCAAAAAGGTATAAACGTTACGCTCATTCTTCTCTCATGCTTGCCATTGGTAACTTCCCACTAATAGTCTTTCTTTATTATACAGGCATCATTGATCCAGCCTATTTCATTCGACCAAGTGAACTTTACTTAACTCCGGGGCTATGGGACAAAAGTGGAATGTCATTTTGGTTTTCGTTTATTTTTGAGACACCTTTTGCCTTGTTAAGAGGGGCAGCTTGGACATTCATTCCACTATCTGTTCTATCCTATTTATTCTTTAGTTATAAAGCAAATAAACGGTATATTCAATCAATGATAAAAAAATAACATGATTCTTCATAGCAAAGGTAGGAGAGAACAATGGAATCAGAATTAAAGAGGGGCTTTCTTGTAAGACAAAGAGCATTTTTGAAGTTGTATTTACTAAAAATGATTGAAGCGAATAAGCGTTATGGTACTCAGTTTTTAGATGATCTTAGAACCGAATTTAAACCATATGGATATCATCCTACTCATTCCGAAATCTATAAAACATTACATGAATTAACGAGAGAGGGATGGGTGAGAAGAGAAAAAAAGTTACTTGGTGAACCTGGTGTAGATTTTCAAGAAATTATTATTTATCATCTTACGGATAAGGGGAAGCAAGAATACGAGCTATATAGAAAGCAAATGAAAGTGGAGTTTGACCGTTGTTTAGGACTGCTAAATCAGGCCATGAGTGATCATTATGGACCAATAAAAAGAAAATAAATTATTCAAGTCTATTTTTGCATTATTCTTCCAATAAAGGGCATCCTTATAATAATGTTAGGAGGGTCTTTATAATGAAGAAAGAAGTGCTTGTCGCATTAACTGCCTTTTTCTTGATGAGTTTATCCACGATGACCGCTGTATATGCCGGTGTAGACAAGAATGAAGAGCAAAAAACAGTCATTACCCAAGAAGCAGAGCTTTCTGGAAAAGAGATAAAAGAGACGATAAAGATTAAAGGTATCCGTTATGAAGAAGAAGCTGGTTTTTTTAAAGAATTATCATTAGAAGTAGAAGATGATCTTAAAAAAACTGTCAAAGTAGATTTAGAACCAGGGTTTGACCCACGATTAAAAATAATTGATTTTAATGATGATGGTAATAAGGAATTGCTAGTGAAAATCAACAGCGAAGATAGTGGAGAAAATGCTTCATTCTATCTTTATAGTTATCAAGATGGAAAACTAATTAACTTAGGTGTACCTGATCCAGTCATTTCTACTGCGCAATTAGAGGATAATTACGAAGCTGTTATCGCAGTAGAAAATGAAAATAGAGAAGTAACTTTTGATTTGGCTGAGAATGCAAAAGAATATGAAAATCTCGGTTTATATCATAAAGGAAAATTAAACGAACCTTTTGAACTAACTGTTAACTCATACAATATGCTTACTCCTTTTGAAAATACAAAGGGGGAAAAGGGCTTGAAGGGAATGCAAAGGGTCACAGGTATAGACCAAAATGATACTATAGCTTATTTGCAATCTTTTTGGAAAAGAGAAGATGAAAAATGGCAATTAGTGAACGTAGAAATTTTAGATGTAAGAAACAAATAAGCGGTTATTGCTAAAATGCTTATAGTTTATCTTCTTTAAAGATAAACTATAAGCTATTTTTTATGATAAGGGCAGCTCAAGGAGCATTGAGTTTTCTTCTTTATGGTAAGAATGAGGTACAAATCTCTAGCTAGCACAACTTTAGTTAATGGGCATATGATGTATAGAAGTAACAATCTTTTAATGAAGGGGAAGGATTCAATGAATCAAGAATTAGATTTAACAAAATTAAAGGTTGATATTCTTGCTCCTGCTACAAATGTTAAGCCAGTTGAATATAGAAATTATTACTTTCGACAGCCTTATGGAGATGAACAAGCTTATTTAAGCATTTCTATTGAGAGCGTAAAAGGCAATGAGAACAATCATTCTGACGCGCTTCAGGCACAGTGGATACCGCAAATGGGGCAATATGTATTGTTCTGCCGATTTCAAATTAGCAAAGGAGAATATACCGAACCGTATGCTAAGATACGATATCTTATTTATGAAAGAGAAATCAATAATTGGTTAACAGCGCTGGTTTTTGGAGATCAACAATTTTTACAGCATTATCCATGGTTACTTGATTCTCCAATCTACGTACAGTTTCAATCTGATTATCCTGCGTTTAATAAGATACAATATTACGGAAATGTAAGACAGTTTTTAAGCAAAGCTTTACAAAGACAATAATATTATTATGTAAACTAAAAGTTATAAATCATAGCATGGTTTATAACTTTTTCTATTTAAAATTCATAAAGTAGAAATATGTTGCAGTTAATTAAATTCGTGAATAATCTTAGTGATCAAGGAGTTATTTTTATATCATGCAGAAAGACATGATAATAGATAAAGCAATTTTTCTGTTACATCCAAACTTAATTATGAGCATTCAGCAGCTGGCAATGCTGGAGCAAGAGCCAGAGTACGATTAGAGGAAAAATAGAAAAGGTAGCTAAGAAAGAGCTAATACGATATTCTAATCGTATACAACATAGCTAGAGCAAGAACGTAAATAAAATTATTGAGTTAACTGGATTTTTTTATTGGATAATAGATTTATAAATACACTAAAACTTGAATCATATGCGAATCAATCATTTTGTTATATTTATTAAAGATGACATATTGATTTGCGATTTATCGCAGAATAAGATCAGAATCATAAAATTTTATTTTGTCTCAATGTTTTAAGTATACTTGGATATTGAGACAAAAATGATTATAATTATTTAACTTCCTATAATATATATTATGTAAACTAGATAAAAATGATAAGAATAGTAGATACTTTCATTTCATTGCGATTTCTCGCCTACGACTTCACCTCCATCTAACCGAAAAATAGCAACTCTATGTTTATTTTTTTTATGCCAGTTCTTTAAACTTTCATAATCCTTATTCTTTTGAATGCTCTGGATTATCAACTAATAATTTGTTTTAGATACTGAGGTACCTTAATCATCTCTATTTTTTTCTAAAGCCAAAAACCAGTCATCTGATGACTGGTTTTTGGCTTTCACTCTGTTAAAAGCATATTAATTGATAGCAACCTCGCTTTGATATTTTAAGTCACCTGCCGCTTTTACTCTTACTCTCGTTGCATTTCCTGGCAAGTAGGCCAATGGGACATCCTCAATATCTACAATCTCTACACTACTGGGTTCGGCTCCAGCTTGCACAGCTTCTTTTATTGCTTGTTCTTTTGCGCTTTGTAACGCAGCAGCTCTGCCGATCTCATCTAAAACAAATATCTTTTCCACTTGCCCGCTCACTTGAGCAATGGCTGAGCCGATGGCATTTGCTACTCCTGAATGGTTCGGGCGGATAACATGTGAGGCACCTTTAAGGGTTTCTGGTAGTAAAATACTACCTCCTCCAACAAGAATAACGGGAACTGGATCAGCACTTGTTTTCATTCTGTCTATTGCTTCTTCGACCATCTCAACCATTCTTACGTATATTTTTTCTAATAAATTTTTATCAAGATGTGACACTTTTTTAACGTCTCCTAAATTACTTTTCCCAAGTGCCACAACAACATCAGTAGTAGTCAATGTATCTCCACCGAAGACCAATCCTTTCTCTGGTAATCGATATCCCACACTTTCAGGACCGATTGTAAAAGAGTGTTCGTCTTCTATCTTTATAATTGTTCCGCCCCCTAAGCCTATAGAAACTAAATCCGGCATACGGAAGTTCGTTCTTGCTCCACCAATCTCAACTGCAAGAGAAGATTCTCGTGGAAATGATTGCACTAGCACACCTACATCAGATGTTGTTCCTCCAACATCTACGACTATGGCATCCGATAATTCACTTAAATATGAAGCTCCTCTCAAAGAATTAGTAGGTCCGCATGCAACTGTGAAAATAGGATATTTCATAGCGTATTTTACAGACATCAATGTTCCGTCATTTTGTCCAAAGAATACTTTCGCTTGAATCCCTTCATTTTTTAATGCATCGATAAACCCTTCTGCAGCCATCTTTGCGACATTAATAACTGAAGCGTTTAATATGGTCGCATTCTCCCTTTCTAAAAGCCCTACAGAACCAATCTCAGAAGATAACGATAATGCGATAGAGTCTCCCAATACTTCTTGAAAAATCTCTGCTGCTCTTTCTTCATGTGCCTTTGATACTGGAGAGAAAACAGAAGTAATTGCTATGGAATCCACTTTTTCCTTTAATTCATTTGCGATTTCATATAAGTGATTTTCATCAAGTTCAACTATTTCTCTTCCATCAAATTCATGACCCCCTCGCACTAAGAAGACATGTTCACCTAGTAATTCTCTAAGGTCATTTGGGACACCTATTAAAGGTTTGACTGCCAGTGTCGCTGGCGCACCAATTCGTACTACCGCCACTTGATTTAGTCTCTTTCTTTCAACAATCGCATTCGTGCAATGAGTTGTTCCTAGCATTGCATATTTTATATTTTCCTTTGGCACATTCGCATGAGAAACAATTTTGTGCATTGCGTGATATATGCCTGTAGCTACATCTTCAGTAGTTGAAGCTTTTGTTTCTGATATGACTTCATTCTTGTCATTTAACAAGACCGCGTCAGTATGAGTACCACCTACATCAATTCCAATTCTATATGTTGCCATCATTGTGTCACTCCTTTTTTTACAAGTTCCTCTACAGGTGTATATGCCATATCATAGCCAAAGTAGTTTGGTCCTACTGTTGCTATGCCTTTTTCTGTTCTCCATTTTGGATGACAAGGGATGCCAATTACAACACATCTAGATCCATAGCGTATGCCTTCTGTTGTTATAGGTAAACCTGTTTCTGAATCGAGTACAGCTATTAAATCCGGCGTCATACATAAAACCTTTTCATTCGTTTGAGCAATAAGATGTTCATTTTGAAAGCGGAGTTTTAAATTTTCACCTTTATTTTGTTCAAGCCCCTCAAAAGTAGCGACACCCTTTGCAAAACCTGATTCAGTTTTCCTATCTATATCAATGACTTTCCCTTTAAATAACTCAAAGCCATTGACTGTTTCTAAAATTTTTTCTATAGGATTCACATTATTTATTTTAGCTAATCTAATACTTTTACCAATTTCCTCTTCAAGCTTAAGAATATTTGTAATCCCACTTTTCTTAAGGTCTTTAGCTTTCATTGAATACATCGCACACATGACTGAACCACCCATTTGTATAGTTGCAGATCTAGCAATCCGCTCTGTCCATACATTATCAATTGTAGACAATAGCGCCGTATTTCCCTTTTCATCAGCTATTATTGCAGGAGTTGCTGATATCCCGTCTAAATAAAAGGTTACCATTTGGAGTTCTGGAAATGCTCGTCCCATCCCATCAGCATCTATTACTGGAATTCCTAATCTTGCAGCTAATGCAAAAGGTAACATGCTATTTACACCACCCGCTTCAATAGGAAAAGTCCCGTATATCTTTTCACCTAAATATTCCTCTAATTGATTAAAAGCACGAATAGCCTCCTCACCACTTGGTGCTTTTTCTAACATAACAGTGGGTGCACCCATCATTGATGATGGGACAACCAATGCATCGTCTGGTACTTCCTCTGGGTCTAATAATATTACTTCTCCATATTCTTCAATTGCTTGAAGCGCCATTAGCTTCCCGATGTACGGATCTCCACCTCCGCCCGTTCCAAGTAAAGCTGCACCAATTGCCATATCTTCAATTTCTTTTTTTCCTATTTTTCTCATTTCGCGCACTCCTTTGAAGTTTCTAAATATTTATGCTACATCTGCATGAATATCAGTTTTATATAATCGCTCCATTTTTTTTGCAACATAATAAATGACCGCACTAATCACTAACGAGTTAATAGACGGTATACCTATTGTAATAAAATAACCAGCTAATCCTCCGCATCCCCAGGCTAAAATCGTAGGCCAGCCAAGTTTCTCGGTATTTGCAGGCAATTGGCCCTTCTGGCGACTTTCGTCTAGTATTTTCCTATGTGTCTTTAAAATGAAATAGTCAATAACCATAATTCCCGCAACAGGTGGAACAAGTATCCCAAGTAAAACGAGAAAATCAGTGAAACGTTCTAGTATCCCTAATACAGATAATAGCGTCCCAATAATACCAATAAGTAACGTAACCATTCCACGATTTAATTGAATTCGAAATAATGAGTCAAAAATATTAGTAAAACCGAGGGATGATGAGTACAAGTTTAAATTATTGATTTTAACTGTGGAAAGGACCACAACCAAAACCCCTAACCAGCCAACTGTTGTCATCATAATATTAGCTACATCATTTGTTCTTGCTGCTAAAGCCATTAAGACAGCAATCATATTAATCCCTAACTCTCCTACTAATAATCCGATGGTAGTCATCCAGAAAACATCTTTTCCACTCTTAGCAAACCTACTAAAATCCGGGGTAATCACGGCACCTATGATAAATCCACCCGCAACCATCGTCGCAGCAACGCCAATTGATAAAGGCTCACCTGCTGGCTGTGTTGCTAGTAAATCAGAAAAACTCTGTCCTTTTAGTGTTTGATAAATTCCTATACTGACAGCTATTAGAAATAAAGGTACAGTGATAGAAGCAGTAATACTTAAAAGTTTAAAACCGAAAATAACCAAAATTGTTACGCCAATTCCTGTTAATGTTGCTGCTAAGGGTAAAGAAATCGCTCCATTTGTAGATTGTACAATTCCTTCAGCGAACACGGAATTTTGTACTCCAAACCAACCAATACAAGAAATAGCTATAACTGCACCAATTATACTCGAACCATGGCGCCCAAACCCTGTCCACCTAGCTAGAAGGCTTGTAGATAACCCTTCTTTCGCGCCTGCATACCCTAAAAGGAAACCAACCACTTGAAGAATCACACTACCTAGAAACGTAGCCCAAAATGCCTGCCAGAAAGTCATACCGTATCCTAAAGATGCTCCTAAAATAAATTGTGAAATGGTTGCTAATGCCCCGACACGAATAATCGTAATACTCCACAGTGATCGCCTAGCCTCCTGAGGCACCCTTGTTAATGAATAATCGTCCCCAATAGTAGAATGATTTGCCAACGTCCTATCCCTCCATTCAATTCGTATTCATCACTCTTTGTTTACTTGGCGGCTTCATATAAGTAATGCGACTTTGCTTCACTCCCATGCTTATTGTTGCTTCTAATAATTTAGTTGCAGCAAAGCCAGGATCTACAACTGGAATGTCATAGCCTTTTTCAGTTAGCTTCATTTGGAGTTCGCTAGCTACCCCCATAAATCCAGTACAGCCCAAAATTAGTGCTTCTGCTTGGTCTTCTTTAATCGCTTTTAACATTTCGTCTAAAAGGGCACTCTTTAACTTTTCTTTCTCATGTACTTCTAAAACGGGGATGTTTACATAACGAATAGAGGCAAGATTATGATAAACACCTGTTACTTTACTAATGTTACTAATCATTGAAACGACATTGGGGAGAACAGTTACAACAGAGAAACGTTTTGCCAGTGTGCTTGTAAACAGCATAGAAGCCTCGCAAGGGCCTATCACTGGAATATCAACGACCTCTCTAGCTGGCTTCACTCCTGGATCTCCAAAACAATTACTAATCACACCGTCGTACCCGTCTGCTTCCGCTTGTTTTACTTTTTCGATAAAATCAGGTACACATAAGGCTTCATCGTACTCACTTTCTATAGAAGCAGGCCCGTAATCTAGGTTTGTTACATCAATGGTTGTTTGAGGATAGGAAAATCCAGTAAATTCTTTTTTCATTTCATCCATAAATGTGTCTGAGATAATAGGTGCAATCACTTTAATTTTCATATTTCGCCCTCTCTTTTTTAAAATAAGATTATAAATCACCAAATGCCATTATTTTCAAACGAAACATTTCTCCTTTTAAATAATCGAATGGAAATTCCTCCACTCTATTAATTTTGATCGTTTCAGGTTTTGCTCCTTTATGAATTAACTCTTTAATTACTCTCTCTTTCTCTCTTTCTACAATTTCTTCTTTTGTGCGATCATTTAGCCAAAAAACTTTGTCTAGACTTGAGCTTAGAGGAGCATAACAAGCCCCTACCGCATTACATATTTGATAACCTACAGGCTGGATAGCTTTATCAAATTTAGTGAAAATATTATTTAGAAGTAAAGGACTTCCACCCCCAACTAGAACGAGTGGGATGTATTGATCTTTAGGTTGTAATTGTCTGATTTTTTCTCTTATCCTGCTTGATACTGTATTTACTACTTTTAAACAATCTTCTGTTGAAATACCTTCTAGATTTTCATATTTAATGTGTTTATCCTTGAATGAATGAGGAAAGATTTTTAAAAACGAGTCGGATATTGTCCATTGCTCTCCTCCCCATGCAAGCCCATCTTTTGTTATATCACTTGCAATTGTATCTTCAATTAATAAATTCCCTTTATGAGTATTGACCAAATTGCCTCCACCTGTTGAAAGTGAATGTACTTTTGGAAGCCTAACATTTACTGGTATATCCAATACTTTTACAGGCCCTTCTTCTGTTTGTGGATGACCATGACTTACCATACCAATATCAATTGTGCTGCCTCCAACATCAATCGCTATGAAGTTCTTTAAACCAGTAAGTTTGGAAGCGCCGCGTAAACTATTAGTTATGCCAGAACCGATTGTAAAAATAGGTAACTTAATCGCTTCTTCTACTTTCATCAATGATCCATCATTTTGGGTTATCCAATAAGGGCAATGCAGACCTAAGTTTTTTAAGATATCATTAATGGAGCTTAAAGCATCCTTCATCACAAATGACAACATTGAGTTAAGCAAAGAGGCATTCTCACGATCTAAAAAGCCTATACTTCCTATTTCATTAGATACAGTGACAGAAAGAGAAGGCATATGAGAGGCGATCACTTTTTTTAAGTTATTTTCTTCATCCTCATAAAAGGAAGAAAAGGCGCCTACTATACATACAGCATCTACTTTTGCTTTTTCTATTTCCTTCATTATCTTCAATACACTTTCATAATCGATTTCATAATGAGGTATTTGCCTTGTAAAATCATATCTTGTTTCTAAATGAAACTCTTTTATAATGTATTTACTTAAATGACTTGGCCAAAATAAACCTGGTTTGATTTTCGATGGTTTCTTAGTTAAGCGAATCAAAGCTGTCTTGGCTAAATTTTTTGGATAGTACAATTCATTTAGTACATGTGTAGTGCCTAAGAAGACCCCTTTTATCGATTCTGACTTTACATTAGCCTCATTTAATAGTACTTTTGCGGTTTTATAGATGGTTTCTCCCAAGTTACTTGTCGTCAATTGCTTTGACCAGCCCTTTATATTGTCTGATTCATCAATGATAACTGCATCAGTATTTGTTCCACCTACATCAATTCCTAACCTCATTGGTCTTCCTCTTTCTTTAATAGTTGATAGGATTCTTTCATGTGTATGAGTGTTAACATATCTGTAGTATGCAATATGTTAGGAGCAGGTATAACTAAAACTATGACTGATTGAGCCTTTTGAATGTCTACAACACTGATTGGTTCAAGTGAATCTATATGGAGAAACACAATTAAATCTGGCACACGATAAATGTTTTCGCCATTATGAATGAAAAAAAATTCATTCATAAATTGGATTTCAATTTTCTGGTTATGTTGTTTTGTATAGCTTTCAATGAATAGTTTTCCAACAATCCCTTCATTTTCAAACCAACGAGAGACTTCTGTTACATACCCTTTAATCACAAAAGATAATTCTCCGTAGATAGAATTTTCAAATGCGTTCATTATTTGTCTTAATCGGGTCATTCCGTCGCCATAAGACGCAATAATTTTCCCTAAACGATAAGCTAAATAAAGTGTCCCTGACAACATGGAAGTTTTGATCTCATCTCCACTAGCACCATAGCCAACTAAGTGACTATGCCCTCCATTATTCTTAGCAAATGATTTCGCTTCATCTACTGCCTGATCGGAAGTGTATGAAGAAGGAATGAACTTCATATTTTCTTGCGTGACTAGTGAAAGAGGGGCAAGTGGAATACCATTTAAATGCAAAGTAGTCATATAAAGCTCTGGAAAGGCTCTTCCCATTCCATCTCCATCAATCACAGGAAGGTGCCGCTTTAGAGCAAGTAAAAGGGGAGCCAAAGCATTCACACCGCCTATTTCAATAGAAATGAGGGCATCTACATTTTTGTTAAATTCCTTTTCATATAAACTAAGTGCTGTTTCCACTTCTTCGCCTGTCGGTAAATCTTCATTAAAGAGGACTGTTGAACCCATAATTCCAATAGCAGTTACCCACCAATCATCCTTCACTTCATGAATGGGTATCACCTCTATCACATCATCGTCTTTCATCACAGACAAAATTAAAGCTTCAATTGATCTTGTATTACCACCACCTCCACAAGATAATATTCTTGCCCCAAGGGAAATGAATCGAATGTCTTCTTTAGTTATTTTCCAAGGCATTTCTTTATCTCCTTTCTTTACTAATTGCAAGTTCTGTACCAAAATTCAAAAAAATAAAATAATAACTTAAAAAACCACGAATCTCGTAACTTTATGTATCTAGATTAAACGTGAAAATCCTCTCAAGTGAGAGGATTTTTATATATTTACTTGAGAATGATAATTGAGAAAAACAGGTTAAATACATTGATTTCTCATTTTTTCTCAACTTTTCTCTTTGTTTCTCAAATTACTTAATTCTTAATTTATTCAGTTTGCGGTATAAGGTTGGTAAACTTATATTCAAAGATTTTGCTACTCTTTTTTTACCCAAGGTATCCCTTCCGAATTCATCTAATAGTCGGAGGATTTCCTCTTTGTTTTCATTGGATTGTTTTCTATATAAACGCTTTTGATTTGGTTGTAATTGTATTTGAGATTGTATTTCATCTTTAAGATACGTTGGCAAACTTTTTTGAGTCACTAATTCACCGATTTCTAATTGAACAAAGTGGTGAACGACGTTTTGTAACTCTCTAATATTGCCGCTCCAATTGTTTTTCAATAAAATCTCCAATACTTCTTTAGAAATTCTTTTCGGTTTTTTTCCAGCTTGTTTTGATAAGTTTTTCATAAAATATTCAATCAATATCGGGATATCCTCCCTTCTATCTCTTAAAGGTGGGATGACAATCGGTATAACATTTAAACGGTAATATAAATCTTTTCTGAACTTACCTACTTGAACCAATTGCTCCAAGTTTTGATGAGTAGCAGTAATGATTCTTACATCAACTGGGGTTGATTGATTATCACCTACTTTTTCTATTCTTCTTTCTTGAACAACCCTTAATAACTTCGCTTGAAGAGAAGGAGATAAATCACCAATCTCATCTAAAAAAAGCGTACCGCCATTTGCGAGCTCAAAGCGCCCAACCCTTGTGGTATGTGAACCAGTAAATGCACCTTTTACATGACCAAATAATTCACTTTCTAATAATGATTCCGGTATGGCCGCACAATTTAGTGCAATAAATGGCCTTTTACTTCGATTGCTTCCATGGTGAATAGCTTGGGCAAAAATTTCCTTTCCCGTACCACTTTCACCTCTTAATAGAATAGATGAGTCACTATTAGCTACTCTCTGTGCTTTTTCAATCGTTTTTTGAATACTATGACTAGTCCCTTTAATTTGTTGAAAAGTATAGAGCGTTTGTTTAGCAATCGGTTTTTTCACAGTTCCTTTATCCATTAATATTTGTATTAAATAGGAGATTGTTACATCATTTGATTTGATTGTTCTTAAAGAAACCGTAGCTTTTCCTTTGTTCACTAATAATTCAACCTCTTCAATGACTTTATCCTTTTTGAGTCTTTCCCAATCTTTACTGTACATTAAAGTCGAAATATTTAAGCCTACTACATTTAATCTATCCTCATTAATAGATGAGAATGTTTGACTGGTCGTTTCAATGATGTCTTCTTTGTTAATTAGGACAAATACATCGCTTGTAGTTTGTAAAAAGATTTGCAGTTCATCTAACGTTTCATGATAAAGACGTTCTAGTTCTAGACTTTGTAATTTTATTTCGATCGTCGATTTACATAAGTCCAATTGAGAGTCAATGAGTTCTAATGTTTCATATCGCTGTTCATTTTTCATACCATTTTGAATAACAAGATATGCCACTATTTGATCCGCTATCCTAATTGGGGTCATACTTATTTCTTCATCTGGGTATTCAGTTAATGTACATAAGTCAGTACAAATGCTACATGATTCTTTAAATAATTGTCCAATATGGTTCCTCGTTTTCCGGAGTTTTTCTTCAATAAGGACACTAAAGGTTGAATTCTCCCTATCACAATTCTCAAAATAGATATGTATCTTACAAGAATAGTGGCGAAAGAACCTTATAGCAATTGTCGTTATTTCACTTTTGTATAATTCAGATAACAACAGGATCACCACTTTTACTGAGATTAAAGTTATTATAACAAATAATCTAGATTTCCCATTGGTATATTGACGCATTTAGATCAATGTTACTTTAAATGATCTTATGAAAAATAAACCTTAGTTTAAATAATTCCATTCATATAAAGGTGAATTAAGGTCGCGCCTCCCAAGGCTTAAGTGTGCCAATGATGGTGAAATCCCTCTCTGATTGCATACTGTCAATTGTACCAGCTGATATTTCTTCGTGTGTGAGCCACCTGGAAGATGTTCCGTTATATTTGAAGCCTAGTTGGATGATTTTAAGCTTACATTGGTCTTGGTAGTTTTGTTGGGAGGATTTGATACTTTCGATGTCTGAACTGCTGCCTTTTACAAGATAGAGTGTCCAAGGTTCATTTTGTAATTGCTCTATTTGTTTGTTCATTATAGGAATAGCGTTGGGGGCTGTATTGTGAATCCATGCTAAAACAGTGTGAATGGGACCGCCATCTTTGTGAGCAAGGGTAATCTCTTCAATAAGTTTGTCAGTATCTGTGTAATCTAAAAGGCGATAAGTTGTATTTGAATGCTCTAGGGATTTGCTCTTTCTTCCATAGATTCTTGTTTGAGTCGTGCGATCAATTAACCATTTTGTTGTTTCCTTTAACATACCTGTTCCTCCAAAAATGAGGGTATGTCCAAAGTTTTTCATACTGCTTCTCCCTCCTTCTAATTAGCTGCGATGTTACTGCGAGCGCATACATAAAACTTCCATTTATCAGCGATTAAACCCTCTTTTTCACAAAATTTCATTGAAGAATTTTGACGGTTTAAAGAACTTGCTTCTTGTATTGGAAATATTTCTTTTCTAATTTTGCAGAAGTTGCAAAGATATATTGGTAGCTTTGCTGAATAAGTTGAATTAAATCATTTAGTTGCACATTCGATTCATTCACTACTTCTTCTCTCATCTCTTTAAGTGATTGATGAAAGCCTTTAATGTCTTCATATTCCATAATGTCATAGAGTGTTTCCATATCTTCATATGATGTATAGATGAACCGTTTCATTAGTTCGTGTAATCTTTTTGCTTTCAGATGGTAATCAATGTCTAAATTAAAAACATTAGAGTATAGTAATGCTTCATTAGCAATCTCTTTATATTTAGGTTCAATCTTCGTCGTTATTAAAAGTAGTTTTGAGGTGGCGGTTGAGAGAAAGATTTCCTTATCACGATGCCAAATGGTTACTCTAACACCGTAGAAGGTAATCATTCCGCCAATAATCGCTCCAACAAATCCGATCAAACCAGCTATAATGGTCAAGTCCCATTCAAACATGATATGTAAACAAGCCCCTAGAATCAATGTAATACATAATAGTAATAGAGTAATGATGATGATTAAGAAGCTGTTTTCCTTTTGATGAATCATTGCCTTCCCCACCTATTTAAAAGGATTATTAAGAAAGATTATATTAATCAAAGGCTAATACTTTCCATTTTAGTTACTTTCATTTACAATAAAAGATAAATAGTCAGATTTTTCTATCTTTATTTTATGATCTCTATTAACTGATAATACCTTTTACTGATTTATTTTCATTTACATATTAATTTTATCAATTTAATTTGCGTTTTCTCATATCCTCCTTCTCTTTTTACTATTTTACAAGAATAAAAGGACCCTAATATTCCATTGTTTATCCTCTTAGAATATAATTTTCTCGTAAATTTCATCTTTTCCCTTTACTTTTTTTATTGTATTTTATTATAATCATTATATAATAATTATTATTATCTGAGATTGATTAGTAGATGATGATAATTACCTCACTTCACAATAAAGGAGAATCAGTATGAGCGAAAATAATATTATTTCTGAAGCAAACCATTCAGGCGGAGGTGGCTGCCCTTTTCATCATGGAAGTGTAACGAAGCAGCAATCTGAAGCAACGACTAACAAAGATTGGTGGCCCAATCAATTAAACTTAAATATTCTTCACCAACATGATAAAAAGTCTAATCCAATGGGTGAAGATTTCGATTATACTGAAGAATTTACTAAACTAGATTACTATGCTTTAAAGCAAGATCTTCATAAATTAATGACGGATAGCCAAGATTGGTGGCCAGCAGACTTCGGTCATTACGGACCACAGTTTATTCGTATGGCTTGGCATTCTGCAGGTACTTACCGTACAGGTGATGGCCGCGGGGGTGGCGGTACAGGTTCACAACGGTTTGCCCCTCTTAATAGTTGGGCAGACAATGCCAACATTGATAAATCTCGTCGTCTTTTATGGCCTATTAAACAAAAGTACGGTAACAAAATTTCTTGGGCAGATCTCATTCTATTAGCAGGAAACGTTGCCATCGAATCGA
Source organism: Cytobacillus sp. FSL K6-0129 (assembly GCF_038007625.1). Lineage (NCBI taxonomy): Bacteria > Bacillati > Bacillota > Bacilli > Caryophanales > Bacillaceae > Cytobacillus > Cytobacillus sp. FSL K6-0129. Next base: position 575,174 of record NZ_JBBOXM010000001.1, read on the forward strand.
TGGGTGGTAAAACATTTGGTTTCGGTGGTGGCCGAGCAGATATTTGGCACCCTGAAGAAGATGTATATTGGGGTAATGAAAAAGAAATGCTTGGTGATAACCGCTACTCAGGAGATCGTGAATTGGAAAATCCTTTAGCGGCTGTACAAATGGGTCTGATTTATGTGAACCCTGAAGGTCCAAATGGGAAACCAGATCCTGTAGCAAGTGGTAAAGATATTCGGGAAACATTTGCACGTATGGGTATGAATGATGAAGAAACAGTTGCCCTTGTTGCAGGTGGACATACTTTCGGTAAAGCACATGGTGCTGGAGATGCTGCGCAAGTTGGCCCAGAACCAGAAGCAGCGCCAATTGAAGCGCAAGGACTTGGTTGGATCAGCTCACATGGTAGTGGTAAAGGTCGTGACACAATTACAAGTGGAATTGAAGGTGCATGGACTGCAAACCCTACTCAGTGGGATAACGGTTTCTTCGAACAATTATTTGGATATGAGTGGGAATTAACAAAAAGCCCTGCCGGTGCGTATCAATGGCAAGCAGTAGGTCAAGATGAAGCACATATGGCGCCTGATGCCGCAGATAGCTCTGTCCGTGTAAAAACAATGATGACAACTGCTGATATGGCGCTACGTATGGACCCTGCTTATGAGAAGATCTCTCGTAGGTTCTATGAGAATCCAGAAGAATTCGCCGATGCTTTTGCACGTGCTTGGTTTAAACTTCTGCACCGTGATATGGGTCCACGTGATCGTTATTTAGGCCCAGAAGTACCAGAAGAAGAATTAGTATGGCAAGACCCCATCCCTAAAGTAGACTATGAACTAACAGATGCTGAAGTGTCTGAGTTAAAAGCCAAAATTTTAGATTCAGGTTTATCAATAAGTGAGCTTGTTACAACTGCATGGGCATCAGCTAGTACATTCCGTGGTTCTGACAATCGTGGAGGTGCAAATGGTGCGCGAATCCGTTTTGCTCCACAGAAGGACTGGGAAGTGAATCAACCTGAACAACTTTCTAAAGTACTTCATACATTAGAAGGTTTACAAGCTGGATTAAATAAAAAAGTCAGCTTAGCTGATTTAATTGTACTTGGTGGTAGTGCGGCGATTGAACAAGCAGCAAAAAATGCTGGTTTTGACGTCACTGTTCCATTCTCAGCAGGTCGTGGAGATGCCACAGAAGATCAGACGGATGTAGAAAACTTCGAAGTATTAGAACCAATTGCTGATGGTTTCCGTAATTATCAAAAGCAAGAGTACAGTGTAGCTTCTGAGGAGTTATTGGTAGATAAAGCACAACTACTAAACTTAACTGCTCCTGAAATGACTGTGTTAATTGGCGGTATGCGTGTATTAGGTACAAATCATGGTGGCACAAGCCATGGCGTATTTACTGAAAATGTAGGCACACTATCCAATGATTTCTTTACGAACTTACTTGATATGAGTGTAGAATGGAAACCAGTTCAAGGCGGTATTTTTGAAGGTCGTAATCGCCAAACAGGTGAAGTTGTTCGTACCGCTTCAAGAGTGGACTTAGTATTTGGTTCTAACTCTGTATTACGTTCGATCGCTGAAGTATATGCACAAGAAGATAATAAAGAGAAATTTGTTAAAGACTTTATCTCCGCTTGGGTTAAAGTAATGAATGCCGATCGTTTTGATTTAAAAATCAAGGATGCCGTATTAAGCAAGTAATATTATTCAAAAAAGAAACGCCGCTACTTATGTAGACGGCGTTCTTCTTATTTGCTTCTGCGTGCGGCTTGTTGCACTGGGTCCCATACCCCGTTGAAAGGTGGCGCATACGATAAATCTAAATCCATTAAGTCATCGATAGACATTTGATTGTATAACGCAGTGGCAAGAACGTCTATTCGCTTATCTACCCCGTACTCTCCAATTATTTGTCCCCCAAGTAATGTGCGATATTTCTTATGGTATAAAAGTTTAACCTTCATTCTTTTTGCATCTGGGTAATACCCAGCAATATCGTGAGCGTCTGTTACGACAAACTCGTAAGGAATATTTAGTTCTTTAGCTTCCTTTTCAGAAATACCTGTTCTTCCTAATGTTAAGTTAAAAAATTTAATGACAGATGATCCTACGATTCCTTTAAACGGCTTAGGAATTCCTAATAGGCTCAGACCTGCAATTTGTCCCTGTTTATTTGCGTGTGTGCCCAAAGGAATATGATCATCTAACGCTTTAATTCGATGATATTGCGTAGCACAATCTCCTGCTGCATATACATCTTTTATACTGGTTTGCATATAATTGTTCACCCGTATTGCCCCGTGCTGACTGAGTGAAATATCTGTTTTTTTGAGAAATGCTACGTTTGGCTTGACACCAATTGCCACTAAGACAAGATTTGTCTTGTATGACCCTTTATCAGTCGTAATGCTTTCGACAAAAGCCTTTCCTGAAAAGGATTGAACTTCTTCACCTAATTTTAAAGTTACTTGATGCTCTTTAGCCTTTTGATGGATTAGCTGTGCCATATCTTCATCAAAAATGGTAGCAAGTTGTTTATTCCGCTCGATAATGGTTACCCTTTTCCCTAACCTCACAAAGCTTTCAGCCATTTCCAAACCAATGTATCCACCACCAATAATCGTCACATGTTTAATCGTTCGATTATTCATTTCCTGGATTATTTCATTTGCGTCAGGTATGGTTTTTAAAGTGAATATTCCTGGAAGATCAGTCCCCTCCCAATCAGGCATAACAGGACTAACTCCAGTGGCAATCAATAATTTATCGTATGTAAGTTGAAATGGTTGTTGATCAATATAGTTATATCCCTCAACAATTTTCGTATCTGTATTAATATTAGAGACTTCATGTTGTACTTTGGCATCAATTCCATATTTCTCGCGGAAAGTTGTTACAGAACGGGCAATTAAGTCTTCTTTTTGAGGAATTACCCCACTAATATAATAGGGAAGACCACATTGTCCATAAGAATAAATCGTTCCTTTTTCTAATACAGTAATTTCGTGATTTTCCTTGCTGTTGCGAATGATTTGCATCGCTGCACTCATCCCGGCAGCATCGCCACCAATAATAATTATTTTCATCTTTCATTCCTCCCTTCACTAGTTTTGCTCAACAATGTGTTTTTCACACAATGATTCGTTTATTACCTACAATTAAACGATTGAACGAAGTTAATTGAGGATTAACGTTATCGTTTCTTATCCTCTTCCACCACTCGTGAATTTCTTAATTGAATACCCTTTAGTTCATTTTAAGAAACCATAATGATTGCTTGAGTAATTTATACTCATTGATGGGGCCCAGTAGCAAAACGCAAACTTGTTCACTTATATCATCAGAAATGCTAACAAACGCTAACCTTGGTTCTGATGTAAGCTATGCTCTTCCTCTTAACCACATTCTTTTACTATCTTACAAAATTGCTTGGCATTAATGTCGATACAGGGATGTCTTTATGTTTCACTTTTCATTTCCTTTTTTAGCCTGCTTCCTTATCTAAATAACAATAGATAGTTCTACGAAGAAATCCCCCCATTTAAGCAACATCCTTTATAGGGAGGCCGTTTGCCAAATTTGTTTTCTGCATTACTATTTCTTCCTTTCTAATTTTACTGATTTTCAGCCTCATCTACTTCTAACCTTCGCTGCTATCCTTCAGCTTGCTGAATGTTCTTGAATAAGGTTTCGTTCCGGAGAGATTCCTCAAATCCTTTTCTTTACTCTTTTAATCCACTCATTTGTCAGTTAAGATTTCTTCACAACCATGACTTTTTAAAGCTCTATTGCAAGTCCAACTTCTGAAGACCAGTTGATAGACAAGCTAACTATTTTCATAGAGAACCACCATTTCTAATTATTCCCAAAAATAATTGTACCATAACTTGATGCAATGGTATTAAGGAAACATAGATTTATTAACAGAGTTAATGTGAATTATTTGCAATAAAATATAGAAAACTAGATTACAAAATATTTTCTACAGAAAAAGATGACTTTCCGGACTGAACTCAATAATAAAATAATCTTCTATTTGTATATTTCATTTTCTCTTTTCGGTTATTTATCTCTCTTTATATGAATGAACAAACCCCCAAATAGCGTTAAGATTCCTCCTATAACAGAAACGGTAGTCGGTACCTCTCCAAGCCAAACCCAAGCGATCACAAATGTAAGAGCTGGTGTTAAGTAAAGGGAGCTTGTCGCCTCTGAAGCTCCTACCCGAGATGTTACATAAACTAATACAAGATAAGGAATAACCGTAGGAAAGAGACCTAAGTACAAAATGCTATAGGGAGGATCTTATTATTTCCTGACCCAGTCCCGGGAGATAGAAAAGCATAAAAAATGTACCTGCCAAATCGTATATGTAGTAAAAGCAAGAAATCCATACTTTATTAAATACCGCTTTTGAAAAACGAAGTATAAACTTTCTGAAAAGGATGCTAAGAGAATCATTCGTGAATTAGTAAAGTGTTAATAAAAAATCCTCTTCCAATAGAAAATTGGTTGAGGATTTTTGTTTACGCTTCCTGTCTGTTGATTTTTGAAGTCTTTATTATTTTCCTTAATCTTTTTATACAATTTACAATTAAACAGATTCTGGTGTTGCTATTATTGTTATTGTTCCATTTCAAGTAGGTTGAGATCAAATGATATCTTTTTCGACCATTGTCAATACAATCTGGACTGAATTCCAAGCAGCCCCTTTTAATAAATTATCTGATACAATCCAGAGGTGGAAACCATATGGATTGTCAGGGTCTTTTCGAACTCTTCCAACAAACGTTTCTGTTTTTCCGACCGCGTAAATAGGCATTGGATATAGTTGATTACTTGGAGAATCCTGCAAAACAACGCCCGGTGCCGAAGATAATACTTCTCTCATTTCATCAACAGTTGCTACTCGTTCTAATTCAATATAAACAGATTCAGAGTGCCCTGTTACAACTGGCACTCTGACACAAGTGGCAGCCATTTTTAGGTTAGAATCTTCGAATATCTTCTTGGTTTCTTGAATTATCTTTACCTCTTCAAAGGTGTAATCATTTTCAGTAAATACATCTACTTGTGGAATTACATTAAAAGCAATTGGATAATGTTTCTTATCTTTTTTTGCAGGCATTATAGAAGCGGTAGCCTCTTCACCCGCGAGTAAACTCATTGATTGATCTTTTAACTCATTGATGGCATGTATTCCAGTTCCTGATACAGCTTGATATGTAGAGACAATAATTCTTTCTAAACCAAATAATCTTCTAATTGGCTGAAGTGCTGTCACCATTTGTAAAGCAGAACAATTGGGTACTGCAATAATCCCCTTGTGTCTAATAAGAGTATGTGCATTCACTTCTGGAACAACAAGTGGGACTTCACTTGACATACGATATTCGCTAGTATTATCAATCACCACTGCGCCACTTTCGACCGCGAATCTTACTAATTGTCTGGAAACTTCTCCGCCAGCACTAAAAAATGCAATATCAACATCCTTAAAGCTTGCTTCATCCGCTTCCTTAATGATGATTTCTTGACCTTTAAAAGAAATTTTCTTACCAGCAGATCGCTTCGATGAAAGAAGAGTGATTTCGTTTATATTAAATTCAGTTATTTGCTCCAGTAAGTTAATAATTTTCTGGCCTACTGCACCAGTAGCACCTACAACAGCGATATGATAGCTCTTTTTCCTCATATTATTCTCCTCCGTTAATTAATTTTAAGAAGTGGAATAGGTCCATTTTTTTATTCCTACTTTTACTATAATGGAAGAGTTATTATTTGATAAATTGAAATATATGATATAATCATTCATAAATTATGATACTAAAAAGAGGTTTAGCTATGGAGATGAGACATGTTAAGACTTTCTGTGCTGTTGTTAAATATGGTGGATTCTCAAAAGCAGCGCGTGAATTAGATTATGCACAATCCACTGTAACAACGCATATTAAAGCTTTGGAGAACGACTTACAATCTCCACTTTTCGATCGGTTAGGGAAAAAAGTACTTTTAACAAAATCGGGGCATCATTTTCATCCTTATGCGTTAGAGTTACTTGCGATTTACGAAAAAGCACAAGAAATCCCAAAAGATAGCAACCATCCTGAAGGTACGCTTACGATTACTGCGAATGAATCTTTAGCTGTTTATCGATTACCAAATATACTACAAAAATATAAACAGATAAATCCTAAAGTGAATATTGTTCTTGAGACAGGAACAAATGAACAAGCAATTAAGAAGCTGAGAGATGGAGAAACAGATATCATTTTTTTGATTGGACAATCAATGGAGTACGATGAGCTCATTACGACTCCTTTGTTTGATGAGACCTTAGGTTGGGTTTTACCGGCTGACTTAGCTTCATGTGAAAATCCATTAAAGATATTAAAGGATTATCAGTTTATCTATACAGAGAGAAATTGTGGGTACAGATCCATGGTGGATAATTACATACGTATGAGTGGACAGATGCCTGACAGAACATTTGAAAGTTCAAGTATTGAAGTTATTAAACAATCAGTTTTGTGTGGGTTGGGCCTTGCTATTCTTCCTTATATTGTTGTGAAAGAAAATTGTAACAATAACGAACTAATCTTTAAGCCAATTGAAGCATCACAACTTATTAAAAGTAATGTGATTTATCATAAATCCAGATGGATCTCTCCAGTACTACAATCTTTTCTTAGTATATTAGAAAAGTAGAGCAATTTAATGTATGATTAAATACTATTATTTTTTCAAACATTTAGTAACGATTTATAAAGAGCCTTACTATGTATAAAATGTAGTAGGGCTCTTTAAAATCGTTAAATTAAATAACCAAAATCGACTTTTTTAATATCAAATTTGCTTAGCGTATGTTTTCCGCGTATTGCTACCAGGCCCCCTTGATTTGGATGAGACCAATGTCCTCTAAAATATAATGAACTCGTACTCAAAAAAATCAGTAATATGATAATAATTAGCCCAATCTACTTCAGAGTATGTAAAATTACTCTCATCTATAATCACTATAATTATTTTTCTTTCTATATCTAATGATTTAAACACTTCGTTCGGAGCAACTCCACTATTAATAATAACAGTATCATTCATCTACTTTGAAAATTATTGTATCTTGATCAATATTAGTTACTATAAAATTATTATGTAAACTAATCCTCCTTTAGATTGTCATGTATACAAAAAATTATTACAGTGAAGCAAATAAGGATAAATTACCGGATTAGGTGTAAATTTTGTATAATAATAAATTTTATTAGATGATAGCCCCGATAATTTTGTAATAATATCCTTTTAAAAGTATAATTATGCATCGTGATTTTCCATAAACAAAGGATTATACTTGCTTTTTTCAACATGTGTTGTAGTAATATCTTTAATATCAGTTTACAATTTACACTTATTGTAAAAAAGGGGTCAAACTGAATAAAATATATCCTCTAAAGTATTTAGTCCATTTTTATAGTATTATAGTCTAAAAGGTTTGCCGCTTACATAAAGTGGATATGTCATAAGAAAGGAGAATTTACATGAAGACGATAGAGATAAAAAGATTTTCTGTTAGTAGTGTTGTAAAAAGCACATTGTACTTATTATTTATCCCCATTATTGGGATGATTATTTTCGGATTATTTTCTTCCTTATTATTGTTTACCGAAGATGGTGTCATCGCCTTTACTGGCATTTTATTTATGCTTTTATTATCTGTATTGTATGCGGCCATTTATTTTGGCATACTTGCACTCATGACCGTTATTTATAATTGGTTAGCTGGAAAGTTTGGTGGCTTGACGATGGTAATTGAAGAGAAAGAGTAAAGAAACTAGGCTGGGATCATTTCATCCCAGCCTTACTGGTGTTTTAAGAGTTTAAATGTAGCATTTTTTTATGGTAGATTCGAATGATTGTAAAGATAATTGCTGTTACCCATATGATTGCGACAGCACTATACACAATGGGATGAATCTCTTCATTACTAATCCATGTTTGTACAATTGTTTGAATGTTAATGAGAATGATGAATCCTCCAACAAGCACCCCCATTAATTGTGGATTTAATTTCTGTACAAGCCAAGCAGCGATCGGTGCTGCAATCACCCCCCCTACCATGAGTGCTCCCACCCAAAGCCAATTTACCTCGTTCCATCCTAAAGAAATAAGAAAACCAATGGATGCAGAAAGGGCAATCGCAAATTCACTTGTGTCAACAGTCCCAACAACTTTCCTTGGGCTTACCCCTTTTTTTGAAAGCAATACTGGTGTTGTAACTGGACCCCAACCGCCACCACCTGTGGCATCAGCAAATCCGGCTATAAAACCTAAAGGAATCGATTGCTTTTTACTGAGATTGATCGATGACTTGTGGCTACTTTCCTTATATTTAAATAAAAATCGTATAAAGATAAAAACACCTAATAGTAAAAGGAAAAGGGCAATATATGGCTTAGCTAAATCACCTGGGATATTACTTAAAAATGTGGCACCTAAGAACGCACCAATGGAACCAGGGATGATTAACTTAAATACTGTTTGTTTATCTACATTGCCAAATTTAATATGTGAGATACCTGAAGCGGCAGTAGTGACAACTTCAGCAAGATGTACCGATGCGGAAGCAACGGCAGGTACAATGCCAAAAGCAAGTAAAAGCGATGTAGAAGTCACTCCGTATGCCATTCCAAGAGCACCATCAATTAACTGTGCGAATAAACCAATAAAAATAAAAAGCAATAAATTTTTCATGGGTAACACCTCTTTCGTTAAATAAAAAAAGACAAAATCTATTTTCTAGATTTTGCCTTCGGTTGACCGAACAGCAGCTATATGTAATGCTTCTAAGCTCTCTCTTTGTTGTTTATTATTTACACGGAATTCATCTGCTAGTACCTCTTGTAAATAGTCATTTTTTTCAATCTTACTTATAGGCAATTTTTTAACCAACTGCCTATATTCGGCAAGAAACGCTGTATACTCCGTCCAACTTTCATCAAATTGTTTACTTAATTGTTGTTTTAATGCTCTTGTTAACTTTGGACTACTGCCATTTGAAGTAACCGCTACTTGCAGATGCCCTCTCGTTACAGTAGCGGGGAAGATTGTATTGCCATCCGTTAATTCATCTACTACACAAACTAACTTTTGCTGGGTTAATATTTCGCCAAAATGGTTATTAATCGCTCGATTATTGGTGGCGAGAATACAAAGAAACGCATCCTCGAAATCAGCCAATTCGACCTCTCTTTCTATGCATTGAAAATGATTTTGTTGCGCTAATTTCAAGACTTCATTTGAAAATGCAGGTGCGATAAAAGTAATATTGGCTCCTTGTTCTAATAAAACTTTCGCTTTGCGTGCGGCAATCTTCCCACCTCCCGCAATGACAATTGCCTTATTACTTAAATCAATAACGAGTGGTTGCAATCTTCTGGGCCCCCTTTATTTAAATATTGCATCAATCGAAGTTGTATGTTGGAGATGCGACTTAACGGTTCAATGATGAAAGTTTGATCTCCTAAAGCTCTTTTTTGTTCGGTGAATTGCTGCAATTCATCTAGTAATAACCCTGAAAATAATAAGTAAGGGATAATAATTACTCTATTATTTGTACGATTCTGTGATAAATGGTAGCCCTCTTCAAGTCGAGGAGTGGCTGCAGCAAGAAAGCAGGAGGTTACGTTATTCACAGCTAACCTTTCCTTTAACCCAGTTGTAACTAAGTGGAAATCCTTATAAATGTTCATATCGCTACTTCCACGTCCTACTACAAGTAAATGATCTGTTTCGGTAATGGGAGAATATTTTTCGTTTATTAAATCAGTTATTCCGTCTAAAATATAGCTCTGGACGCCAAAAGGTGGATGCAAATTGATTTTAATAGCTGAAAAGCGCTTCTTCAATAATAGTAGAAGGCCAGGAATATCCTTCTTGTAATGCCCTCCTTTTAATAAAAGTAACGGAATGACATCAATTTCCCGTGCTCCTTGATGAACACAAGCTTCTATTCCTTGCTCAATCGTTGGGGCACATATTTCTAAATAGGACCATTCTTGTATAGGGACATTTACTTGTTTCATGATGGTCTGCAAAAAACCTTCTACTTCCCGTATCCCTTTTTTTGACCTTGTGCCGTGAGCAATATAAAGGATGGCTTTCATTCGCTATGTACCTTCTGAAGGGCTGAGCCATTTTCAATATACCAGTTCAGTTCGTCTCGTAGTTTAACGACCTCCCCAATAATAATCATACTTGGATTGATGATTGCTTCTTCTTCCGCTAAGTTTACAATCGATTTTAAATTTCCAGTTATCGTCCGTTGTTTTAATGTTGTTCCCCACTCCACAATAGCAATTGGGGTATCACTATTTTTTCCGCTTTTAATAAGATGATCGACAATGACAGGCAATTGTGAAACACCCATATATATACAAAGTGTATCAACCCCATGTGCTAAGTGATGCCATTTTTGGTCAGCAACTGAGTCACCCGCTTGATGACCGGTAATAAATGCAAAGCTTTGACTGATTTGCCGATGGGTGACAGGAATGCCGGCATAGCTCGCAGCGCCAATGCCAGCAGTAATCCCAGGAATCACTTCAAATGGAACACGATGTTTCACACATTCAAGGGCCTCTTCTCCTCCACGACCAAACACGAAGGGGTCCCCACCTTTTAGGCGAACAACTGCTAATCCTTTTTTTGCATATTTCACGAGGAAATTGTTGATCGTTACTTGTTTCATCGTATGATAATGAGGAAGCTTCCCACAATAAATCAATTGTGCCTCTTCTCTCGCAAATGATAAAATTTCCTGATTGACTAGTCGGTCATATAAAATTACATCCGCTTGCTGAATTTTTTTTATTGCTTTTAATGTAAGTAATTCAGGATCACCACAGCCTGCACCAACAAGGTAAACATAACCCTTCATTTATCCGCCTCCATTATTCATCTAATATAAAACCGATTTTTTTCGTTATTCGTTTCTTTTCTCTTAACGTGACCTCGTCTATTTCTGGCAATTTTAAATAATATTTTTCTAGTTCAATATCTAATTGGGTAAATGCTTCATCATCAGAATCAGCTACAATGACTGCTGGAATTTCCTTATTTACCAATGACAATTCAAACCTATATAGAAAGGCCATCTTTATGATTCTCCAATACAATATTTAGTTGATCTTGCAAAGATTGTGTGCCATTTCTTTGTACAAAAGTATAAAAGTTCTCACCTGCCATTTTTTCTTTATTAAAAAAATGTAGTAGATGTTCAAGTGTATCTGTGAGGAAGTTGGCTGGTACTTTTCCTTTTAACTTTTTGTTAAACTCTCCGCCAGATTCTAACGTTCCTCCAACATACACTTCATAAGCTTCTTCCATTTCCTTATTCTTGTTTCGTACCATCACACCTTGTAAACCGATATCGGCTATTTGCCGTTGACCGCAGGAATTCGGACAACCGATCATATGCATGCGTACCGGAACATCAACAGTTAAGCGACGATCGAGTTCTTCTGCAATTTGGCGCATTCTTTCCTTTGTCTCAACTAAGGCTAAGTTACAAAATTGGATACCTGTGCAAGAAACGGAATGTCCGATGAAAGAATTCGGATTCACTGTAATTCTATTAAAAATGGGCTCGGCTAGTAGCGATTCTACATGTTCTTCTGGGATATGGGGAATAATCAAGTTCTGTGAATTACATGTTCTAATTTCACCTTGACCATATTGATCAGAGATTCGAACAAGTTCAAATACTTCATCAGCTGTTAAACGGCCGACAGGTACATTAAAACCGATGAACTTAAGCCCTGATTGTTTCTGATCATGGACGCCATAGAAATACCCTGCATTCCATTTCTTCACGGGTTCAACTCCTTTAGAAGGCAATTGCCCTGTATATTCTTCAAGTTTTTCTTTAAATTTCTCTACACCCCAGTCAGCAATTAAAAACTTTAATCTAGCACGATGACGTTTATCTCGATAACCGTAATCTCTAAATATTGTCGTTACGGCAATAGCAATCTGCAACACTTGCTCTTTTTCTACAAATATATCAACGGTTTCTGCCAGAAAAGGCTTAGCAGATAGGCCTCCCCCTACTTTTAAATGAAAGCCTTGTTTTACTTCACCATCAATGTTTTTTTCAGCCGGTGTAAAAGAGACACAGTTAATTTCTGCATTAGCGGCGTTGTGTAAGTTTGTACTGATAGACATCTTATATTTTCTTGGTAAATTCGAAAATTCCTCATTAAATTGAAAATACTCATACACTTCTTTGACAATATCTCTCGTATCAAATAATTCGTCAGGGTCGATGCCTGCAATCGGATTTCCGACTATATTCCTCGTTATATCCCCACATGCACCAGCACTGGAAAGGCCAACACTTTCTAGTCTTGTAAAAATATCAGGGATTTCCTCAATTGTTAACCAGTGAAATTGAATCGCTTGTCGCGTCGTAATGTCGAAAATCCCGCGACCATAATCTTTGGCAATACCAGCAAGAATATTCGCTTGTTCCTTCGTTAAAATTCCTGAAGGTACATTTACGCGCATCATAAAATAACCTGCTTCTTTAGGCTTTTGCAAATACAAGCCTGCCCATTTGAAAAGATCCCATTGGTCTTTAGGAATAGACGAGAAGCCATTCTTTGCATAATGTGGAATGTCTTCATAAATTTTCAGTCCATCTTTTTCGAGTTTAGCTATTTCGCTTTTGTTTAGTTTTTCATTATTTGACCAATGCTTTGTATAAGCCATTGCCTACAACTCCTTAATGATTTGTTGTTGTTGCAAAAACGATAGTATTTCAGTTATTGCTTCCTCAACTGATAACCGGTCGGACCTAATAGTTAAATCCGGATGTTTAGGAGGCTCATAAGGTGAATCGATTCCGGTGAAGTTTTTTATTTCACCTCTTCGCGCTTTCTCGTATAATTTCTTCGGGTCTCTTTTCTCACATTCTGCTAACGGGCAGTCAATAAATATTTCAAAAAATTCATTGGAAGCAAACTGTTCACGTACACAATCACGGTCTGCAGAAAATGGTGAGATGAATGCCGTAACAACAATTGTTCCACTATCAACAAACAGTTTAGCTACTTCCCCAATACGGAGGATATTTTCTGTACGATCTTTTTCAGTAAAGCCTAAGTCTGCATTTAGACCATGTCTGATATTATCTCCATCAAGCACATATTCCTTTATGCCCTTCTCAAATAGTTTGGCTGATAAGGCATTCGCTAAAGTTGATTTACCAGAACCTGATAATCCTGTAAACCATAATGTGCAACTGCTATGTTGCTGTTTACTACGGCGCTCGTCTTTTGTAATCACGGCATCATGCCAAGTAAGGTTACGATTCGTCATATTCATTCACCCTCTCGTAACCGTTGCATCTGACTTTAATCCGTTAATCAATACATCAATCACTTCTTTACGACTAAATGTGGAAGGTGGCTGTTCACCCTTACTTAATAGCTCTCGTACTTTTGTACCAGATAAAATTACACGATCTTCCATTTCATGAGGACAAGTTTTATCTGAAGCCATTCCCTCGCAACGGTGACAATAGAAACTATGTTCAAAGAACAACGGTGTAATACCCAGCTCTTCTTTCGTAAAGTTGTGGAAAATTTCTTGGGCATCGTATGTACCATAATAATTGCCAACACCAGCATGGTCTCGCCCAACAATAAAATGTGTACACCCGAAGTTTTTTCTAGCGATAGCGTGAAAGATGGCTTCCCTCGGCCCAGCATATCTCATTGCTGCTGGGTATACACCGAGGTGAACACGTTCACGAGGGAAATATTCTTTTAAAAGAATGCGATAACTTTCTAAACGAATAGTTGCCGGGATATCATCTGCTTTCGTTTCACCGACTAAAGGGTTCACAAATAAGCCATCGACAGTCTCAAGGGCGGCCTTTTGAATATACTCATGGGCACGATGAATCGGGTTACGTGTTTGAAAGCCAACAATCGATTGCCAACCTTTTTCTACAAACAAAGCCCTAGTGTCTTTTGGCTCTAACCAAACATCTGTAAAGTCTTTTTTCTCAGGTTTTCTTATAAGGGTGATCTCACCAGCTACGTAATGATTGCCTCTTTCAAAAAGTCGTTTCACACCTGGATGCGCATGGTCGTTAGTTTGATAAACATGATGTGCCTCTATCTCTAAATCTGGTCTAAACCATTCCGACACTGTGATGACTCCATAAGTTGTATTCTCGAAATCCAAGCGATATTGTTCCCCTTTATCGAGTTGTTCTGCAACCGATAGATCAACAGGTAATGTAATGGGAAGTGACCAAACCGTGCCATCACTTAATCTCATTTTTTTCACGACAGATTCATAATCTTCTTTGCCTAAGAAACCGGTTAGTGGGCTAAATAGGCCAATAGCAATCAACTCTAAATCACTTAATGCAATTCGGTCGATTGCGATTGTTTTTGTCACTTTAGCTAGATCGAATTGTGGTTCATATTTTTGAATTAATGTTCCTCCATGTGGACTAGGTAAGCTCATTTGTTTACTCCTTTTAAGAATTAGTATGCAAGCCGCATTCTGTTTTCGTTAAGCCTTGCCAACGACCCGCGCGGGAATCAGCGTCTTCATTTGTTGGTTGCGTGCAAGGAAAACACCCAATACTCGGATAGTTCACATCATGTAAAGCATTATAGGGTAATTGTTTTTCTTTGATATAATCCCAGACATCTTTCGTCCGCCAATGAATAAGTGGACAAATTTTGATGTTTGTGAATTTCTCATCCTTGTTCACAAAATTAGTATACTTTCTTGTGGGTGACTGTTCGCGCCTAAGACCTGAAATCCACGCTTTTTTTCCCACCATTGCTTCTTGTAAAGGTAGTATTTTACGTATTTGACAGCATTGATTCGGATCTTTTTTCCACAATGCCGACTCGTAACGAGCGGCTTGTTCATCTAATGTTAAATGAGGTTTTTTCATTTCAACTTGAAGCGCTGGAAAACGTTTTTTTATATCTTCAATCACTTGATAAGTTTCAGGAAAGTGTAAATCCGTATCAAGAAAAACCAACTTAGCCTCTCTTTTGATTTGCGTAATTAAGTCGATAAGGACGATGGCTTCGGCACCAAAACTAGAAGCATACACAATTTCATCCTCGTTGTACGTGTGATAGGCCCACTCTAGAACAGACAAAGCGCCTTTCGAGTGATCATCGGTAGTAAAGCTTGCAGAAATATCCTGCCAGTTCTCATAAGTAATCGCCTGTTGCATTTCATCCCTCCTTTTCCGATAAAAAAAGACGGCATTTCCCCATTGAAGGAAAATGTCCGCCTTTAGTTGTCTAATCAGCGAATGACTATTATTTTTTAAGAATCACCTCTTATACAAAAAACACCTTTTCAATAAGAAAAGGTGTGAGATAACGATTCATGACACCTTATCTTTCAAAATGAATCAACATTTTGCTGGAATTAGCACCTTGCATTAAGCAGGTTGCCGGGTTTCATCGGGCCAGTCCCTCCACCTCTCTGGATAAGAAAATATTGGATAAGATAAATCCTAACATACTATCAATAAAAGTCAATACAAAAATCTAATTTTTATGATTTGTCAGAATTATTTAATTGAAACTCATGAATATACATAAACGTTAAGAAAAAGTTAATTTCTTCTGAGAGCGCTTCTCAAATATCCTCATAAAAGAAATAACGTTTTATAAAGGATGTAACTGCCGTTAATAATTAGTTAAAGATATAGTAAAAAACATGGTATGAGCTTCTCTTTTGATGGTCTCAATTGTTCTTTGAAATTAAAATCGAAAATAATCATATTAGGAGAATTATATACTGCATTTACAACTAAAAGATTTCCTCCAAAAGCTGCCCTTGAAAAATTAAAGACATAATACTTCTCACTTAGCTAAAAGTAAAATTCAATCTATCTTCATTCTCTTAAAGGAGGATTAATAAGAATAGAAGTTTTATCCCAACTTTTCTTGGGTTTTTGGAGCTAGGTGTAAGTCAGAACATTTACCAGCCTTCAAAATAAAGCTATCAGAATATTCAGGATATTTAATCTCTATTTTTTTTCCTAGCTTAATGACTTTATCCAAATCTACACCTGTTGAAATACCCATCTCTTCAAAACCATGAATAAGGTCTTCAGAGGAGATATTTCCAGTGGCGTTTGGTGCATAAGGGCAGCCACCTAGTCCAGCAATCGAGCTATCAAAATCCCGAACACCCATTTCATAGCCTGCTACGGCATTGGCAAAAGCCATACCTCTCGTATTATGCAAATGTAAGGATAAGGATAATTCTGGGAATTTACTAGTGAGATGCCCAATAATGCGCTTAACTTTTACCGGATTCGCCATCCCTGTTGTATCAGCTAACGATAACTGGTATATTCCCATATCTATATATCTTTTGCAAATCTCTTCAATTCTTACCAAAGGTACATCCCCTTCGTAAGGACATCCAAATATGACAGAAATGCTGCCTGATACACCCATAGAAGCTTCTGTTGCGCGTTTTACTAGAGGTTCAAAACCTTTCATTGCATCGAACGTTTTGCTATTAGCGTTACTGATACTGTGGGAATCTGTTGCTGAAAGCATTAGTTTTACTTTATCTACTTCTGCTTCAATCGCTCTTTCTAATCCTCGTAAATTCGGGACAAGCGCACGTAGTTTTACCCCTTGCTTGCGCTTTATTTTTTGCAGTACTTCAGCAGCGTCCGACAGCTGAGGAATTGCTTTTGGGTGAACAAAAGATGTGACCTCAATTTGCTTGAAACCGCAGCTAATCATTGAATTAATCAATTCGACCTTTTCTTCTGTAGGAATGATTTCTGCCAGACTTTGAAAGCCATCGCGGGGGCAAACTTCAGAAATAATGACCTCTTCTTTCAAATTCATGTTTTTCCCTCCTTAGATTACGTTATTTTCTTTTAAAATCTCAATTTCTTCATGATTATAATTAAGAATGCCAGAAAGGATTTCCTCATTGTTCTCTCCCAAATCTGGGCCTACATTTCGAACAGCCCCAGGTGTCTCAGAGAATTTAGGGATGATACCAGGCATTTTTATTTTTCCTAGACGAGGGTGGTCAACCTCTATGATATTTTGTCGTTCTTTATAGTGAGTGTCTTCGAAGATATCTTTAATACTATATATTGGACTAATTGGGACCCCATAGTCATCTAGCAGATTCTGCAATTCTTCTCTATTAAATTGTTTCACCCAATCGGCAACAATTCCGTTTGTTTCCTCAAATCGGCTAAGGCGGGCGGCATTATTATGATATCGCTCATCTTCAAGCATATCTTCCCTGCCCATTGCAGCTGCTAAACGTTCAAATGTACGATCAGAGCTAGTGACAAGAGACATCCAGTGACCATCTTTTGTTTGAAATGTTCCTGCCGGACTGGAGTGTCCGCTCAAACCTGGCGTACGCTCTTTCACGATTTGCTTTTGATCATATTCCGCAATAAGAAATTCCATCATTCTAAACATAGATTCATATAATCCGATATCAATATATTGTCCTTCCCCTTGTTCTGCTGTATCACGATGATATAGACCTGTAACCGTTGCAAAAGCAACGTAAATACCCGTCACATAATCTGTTAATGAAAAAGACGGACTAATGGGAGGTCGATCCGTGTATCCATGTAAATAAGTAAATCCACTATAGGCAGTCGCTGGTGTACCAAATCCTGCTTTGCTGGCATTTGGACCTGTCTGACCATACCCTGTAACCCTTGTCATGATTAAGTTCGGATTCTCTTTCTTTAAATTTTCGTATCCAACCCCCCATTTTTCCAACGTTCCTGGTCTGAAGTTTTCTATTACTACATCTGACACTCTAACAAGCTTTCTTAAAATTTCTTTCCCTTCTTCTTTATGCAAATCTAAAGTAAGTGATTTTTTATTTCTTGCTAAAGCTGGCCACCTTAATGGTTCATCCTCACGAAAAGGACCCATGCCTCTTAATGTATCCCCTTTACCGGGAATCTCTACTTTAATAACCTCAGCTCCAAAATCCCCTAGTAATGTAGCGCCAAAAGGTGCCGCAATCATTGTAGACAAATCTAACACTCTCTTACCAGTTAGAGGGCCATATTTCTGTTTATTATTCATTACTTTTAACCTCTCTTCTGTTTAAAAAATATACTCTTATTTCAACTCCAACAAAACAAATAGTTTCTCAATATTTGTTTCCGTTTCTAAATGAGTAATAAAATCAATTATTTTATCCTGTTGATTGCTGCTGTAGACGGCAGATGTCAAGGTCTTAAATTTTTCTATCAATTCGCTTTCAGATAGTTTTTTACCCGGCCCGCCCTTTGCAATGTCTACACGTTCGCTATATATATTTCCATATGAATCTATAATTTCCACTCGAGCGGGCATTTGAAGAGGATAGTCCTTTTCGAGCTCAGCAGAATATTGAACAAACACCTTTTTAGCGAACTCTTTTATCTCTTTATCCTTGTGTAGCTGATCTATGAAAACAGATTGATTCGCTTTTTGATGATAGAGCTGTACAGCAATAGCAAAAGGTATGCTAAACTTCGATGACAGTATATTTTCATAATCCTGATGTAATAAAGAGGATGCTCTTGCATAGGTAAATACGTTTATTTTTTCTATCTGATCTGGACCAAGTTGCTGTTTGTCAAGAATAGACTTAAAGGCATCAATAGGTGAATGCACATAACGACAAAAAGCATAGGGTTTAAAATAATTGAGTTCAATATCCCAGGGCACATTCTTACCCCTCTCTAAATCAGTCCAATTAAATCCACTGCCGAGAATAGTGGAAAACACAGTTGAAACATTATTTTTCGGCGCCAAATGATTGGTACGGGCAAATATCACACTCTTCATTCCCATTTCAATCGCATGGCCAGCGTAAATATTTCTAATTAATTTACCTTCTAATGCCGATGTCCATAAGGTTGGCAATGAGAAGCTAGCGCTTAGGTTCACACCTTCTTGAAATGTTGCTTCATCTGCTCCATCAATCATGAGTGCAGTTGCTGCAGCCCCCATTACTCCCCATGTACCATGAGCATGTGCTTCTGGTAATAGAGTAGTCGCTCTACCAAATCTTGAGCAGTATTCATAGCTTTTAATAATCATACTAATCAGTTCTTGTCCAGAAACATTTTTGCTTCTCTGAAGCATCGTGAGAATAACAGGAATCACATGAGCCGCAGGGTGGCCTTTACTATATTGGTTTCCTTCATCCATCTCTGTAGCCACACATGCCGTACCATGTACAAGTCCAGTACTATACATATCTGCATGGAGGGTAGTACCAAGCAGCTGATAGCTACCCGTTCCAGAAAATTGCTTAGCTAATTCGAGCGTATCTTGTTGCTGCATGCCAGCAATCAAAGCTCCTAATGTATCTAACAAGATCCATTTAGCTGAATCAATTGTTTCTTCATTAAAGTCTGACCAAACTGCATCATATATTGCTGAAGCTTTCTTGATCAATCGGCCTTCTCCCCCTTCTCTTATTCAAAATAACCTAGGTTGTTGCTGATTTGTCTAGCTCCCTCCTTTATTTTTGCAATCAATTCCTCCTCATGTTCTGGCGTAAGTCTCTGGATAGGACCTGCAATCGTTAAGCTTGCGACCATCTCTTTGTTTTGATCAAATATAGGTGCAGCAATAGCAAAGCTCCCAGGAACCCTTTCACCTTTCGTAACACAGAAACCACGTTGATTGATTTGATTGAGTTCTTCTCGTAGTGCTTGAATAGGGATAAGACTGTTTTGCATAGCTAGATTATCGAGTGTTTTTTCTCTGTCGGTTTCCTTCTCGAATGCAATCAATACCTTACCTGAAGCACCTAAATGAAGTGGCTTTCGTTCTCCAATTCTTACAAAGTTTCGGACATCCTGAGGACTATCAACCTTTTCTACGCATACTCGATTAAGGTCGTCCTTAATATTAAGTTCTACTGTTTCGCTTGTTTCTTCTACCATTTTTTTCATTATCGGTATGGCGACATGCCTAAAATCCAATTGGCTTTGAACAATGCTACCCAGCCTAAAAAAATTAACACCTAAAGAGTATCTATGAGTATCTTTGTTCCTTTCAATATAATCAAATTCTTCTAGTGCGTTGAGGATACGAAAGACGGTGCTTTTAGGGTATCCCAATTCCTCTTGTACCTCACTAATAGATAAGCTTGTTCTATTCATAGAGTACAAAGATAGTATTTTAGCCATTTTTTCAATTATTTTCATTTTGTGAACTCTCCAGTCTATCAAAAAACTATTCGGTGCAAGGGTCTTAATTGGCTAGACCTAAATAAGATTCTCTAAGTTTATTGTCCTGCAGCAAAGACTCTGCTGTACCTGACATCACTATCTCTCCATTTTCAATCACATATCCCCTATCAGACATGGATAATGCTTGATGTGCATTCTGTTCAACTAATAGGACAGTGACACCCTGTTGCTTAATTTCCTTAATAATGTCAAATACTTGTTTTGTTAATAAAGGCGATAACCCTGTAGAAGGCTCATCTAATAATAGAATCTTAGGTTGAGCCATCAGTGCTCTACCTATTGCAAGCATTTGTTGCTGGCCTCCACTGAAGCTTCCTGCCATCTGGTTTTCCCTTTCCTTTAAAATCGGAAATAGCTTAAAACAGTACTCGATATTTTTCTTCATATTTTTACGTGCCCCTGAAGAATAAGCACCTAACTCTAAGTTTTCACGTATTGTCATTTCAGTAAATAACATTCTGCCTTCTGGCACCTGTATTAATCCTTCCTTGACAATATTTTCTGGTTGCATTTTTTGTATATGCTTTCCATTGAACTCTATTTGTCCATTGGTAGTAGAAATTAATCCAGATAAGGTCCTCAACAAAGTAGTTTTCCCTGCACCGTTCGTTCCTAGTATACTGACTAATTCACCGGAGTTCACTTCAAAAGTGATATTTCTTAAAACCTGTAAATTTCCATAACCTGCATTCAGGTTCGATACTCTTAGCATCATGATACTTCCTCTCCTAAATACGCCTCTACTACAGTTGGAATTTTCATTACTTCCTGCGGGTCTCCATCAGCTATTTTTTCTCCCAGATGCATAACAGCTAGACGATCAGATAGTGCCATCACCGCAGACATAAGATGTTCAATGAAGAAGATGGAAATTCCACTGTCTCTAATATTCTTAATAAGCTCAATGAATTCATTAACCTCAGATGGATTAAGCCCTGACATTACTTCATCTAAAAAAAGAACTTCAGGGCTTGTAGCAAGAGCTCTGGCTACTTCTACTTTCTTTTGATTTGGAAAGGTTAGGTCTTTCATTCTGGAATAGGCAAGAGATGAAATACCAATTAAATCTAAGTTTTCCAAAGCTAATCTTTCTGCTTCTTTATAACTTTTTTCTCGATTAAATGCGCCAACAATGACATTTTCTAACACTGTCAGATTGCCAAAAGGCTGCACAATTTGAAATGTTCTCGCAATCCCTTCTTTACATATATGCTCCGGTTTATTTCCAATTATCTCTTTACCATTATACTTAACAGATCCTTCCTCCGGTGTGTGAAATCCACATACAGAATGGAATAAAGTTGTCTTTCCTGCTCCATTCGGACCAACCAGCCCAACAATTTCTCCTTTATTGAGCGTTAAGTTGACATTGTTTACTGCTACTAGGCCAGCAAAGCGTTTTGTCAATCCTTCAATTTTTAAAAGTTCCAACGTCTTCACTCCCATTTATGCTATTATCTTTCTTTTTCTTTGCATTTTTTTCCTTCCCAAATTTATTTTGGAACCACCCAACAATTCCTTCAGGCAAGTACAGCATGACAAGAATTAAAATGACCCCGTAAGCCATTAAATTCGCTCCGACAAAGTTTCCAAATAAAGTGGTTGTAATCTCCCCAATTGGAATAATAATGAGTGAACCTACAATAGGACCTAAAACCGTTCCTGCCCCGCCAATGATAGCCGGTAACAAAATATTAATCGATACATCATTAGAAAAAGTCGTCGCAGGCTCAATAAAGAGCATATATTGTGCATAAAATGTACCTCCTATTGCTGTTAGGCTTGCACTAATTGCAATAGCAATCATTTTATTCTTATACGTATTTACACCTAGTGATTGGGCAGCATCTTCATTTTCGCGGATGGCGACCAAGTTATAGCCCAACTTAGAACGACTAATATAATAAACTAAAACAGTGACTGCGATAGCAAATAATAGAATGATGTAATAATAAGTGGTGCGTGAGCTAAATTGAAACATAAGGGGATCTGGTTTATACGGAATAAGTACACCAAGTGTTTTATTGAAAATGTCAAAATTCTGAATAATGATTCGCAGAATTTCCGCAAATGCAAGTGTTCCGAGCGAAAAGAACACACCTCTCAATTTGAATCTGAACGACAGATATCCAATAAATAGACCAATTAAGGCTGCAATTATGGCCCCTGCAAAAAGTCCAATCCAAGGTGATACACCAAGCTTTGTGAATAATATACTTGATGTATAAGCACCTGTTCCAAAAAAAGCTGCATGCCCAAATGAAAACTGGCCCGAGTAACCGCTTAGTATATTCCATGCTTGGCTCACCAATGCATAATACAAAATGAGAATGGCAATGTGCATGTAGTACTGGTCTTTTACAACAAGTGGAAAGAACGTAAAGATAAGTAATGCTAAGATGATTAGAATAGGAGATTTTCTCATCGTGCTTTCCCTCCAAATAAACCATTAGGTTTTGCCATTAGGACAATGACAAAAATAATATAGGTCATGAGTTCTTTTAAACTACCAGGTAAAAAAGCTCCTCCTAACGCTTCAGAAATGCCAATAATGAGCCCACCTATTATTGCACCGATAAAGTTGCCCAATCCGCCAAGAACTACCACAACAAATCCCTTTAATATAAAAGTGGCACCTACTGTAGGCGAAGTATAGAAAAATGGAGTAATGAGCGAACCAGCGATTGCTGCAAGTGAAGCGCCTAATCCAAAGGCAATATAGTTTATTCGGTTCGTGTTGATTCCTGATAGCATTGCACCGTTCCGATTGATTGAAGTTGCGCGTATCGCCTTTCCAAGCATCGTTTTTTTAAGAAATAAAAACAGGCCTATGGATAATACAATCGCTGCAATAAAAGCAATTAATTTTGGGACATTTACGCCTACTTCACCTATATTAAACGTTTGAATAAAACCTTCTAATTTTACGCTGCGAAAATCAGGACTCCATAATATTAACGCAAGGTTTTCGATAACAAGCATAATTCCAAGTGTCACTAGCAATTGATTATGCTCTGGCGCATTTAACATTTTAGATAAGATTGTCTTCTGAATGATCGCTCCAATGAAAAATAAGAAGATGGCGCTTAATGGTATTGATAAGTATGGATTTAGCCCAAGAAGGCTAAACGACCAGTATGAAACATACATACCTAACATTAATAATGCCCCTTGAGCAAAATTAATAATTTTCATTACCCCAAAGATTAAGGTGAGGCCTATAGCTACCAGTCCATAAATACCTCCCATTAAAATACCGTCCACCAAGGACTGTAAAATCAAAGTGAGCATCAACTTCCCTCCTATACCTAGTGTTTTTTATAAAAGAGAACCCATTTCGTTCCCTCAATCATCCTAATTTTGAAAGTTGGGGTGGAGTTTTCCGATATATGACGCAAGCTTCCAAATGAGATAAGAGTATACAACCGGCCACAAGTACAACTGAAGGCCCTAAATGTTAATATTGTCTATACATAGTACTCTCTCTTCGTTCCCTCTTTTCATTACTTTGCTGGTAATACAGCGTCGGCATTCTTGTATTCATCAGGGAAAATAACTTTAGTTTCACCGTTAATAATTTGATTTAAAACAGCCTGGGCATTTGCGTTTTGTCCACTTTTATCAAAAATAATTGAATCTTGAGGGAGAATATGCTCTGTTAAATTTGTTTCGGATAAAGCCTTCTTAACTTTGGCCCGATCGGTTGATCCAGCTCTCTCTACTGCATCAATTAAGACTTTCGTGGCAGTATAAGAATAAGCTGCATTCGGCCCCATATGTTTATTAAATAGGTCCTCATACTTTTTTGAAACTTCAATTGCCAGGTTACTTTGAGGGTTGATAGAATAGTTGACATCCATAATATATTGATTGATTTCTGTTTCATCATTAATAAATGCCGTATTGCTAAAAGCTCCATTAGCAACACCGATTATTGCTTTAGGCTGAAAGTTAGATTGTTTTAATCCATTTACCAGTAGCGTGCCGTCACGCAAATAGGTTGTTGCGATTACTGCGTCAGGCTTGAGCCGATTAATTTTATTGATTGTCGATGATAAATCAGCTGTTGTTGCAGCGTGAGGGATGTTATCCAGCACTTCAATTTCGTGATCTGCTGCCCCTTTCTCTATCAAACTAGCAATACTTGTCCCAAAAACTGAGTCCTCATGAACAAGAACAACTGTCTCTAGAGGGGAATCACTCATTTCATTAAGCACATTAAAATAGTCTAAAAAGTTCGCTGCCATAGTCGATGCTGGCGGCTGAACTCTGAAGGTGTATTTAAAGCCTCTCTTTGTAACTTCTTCGACTGTAGCAATATCGACAACGAATGGGATTCCTGCTCTTTCAGCTTCTTGGGTTGCAGGTAATGTAACACCACTTGAATAAGCGCCAATAACACCAACTACTTTTTCACGATCTAACCTTTGAATTTCAGACATCCCTTTTTCTGGTGCACCTTCATGATCAGCTTCTATTAATTCGACCTTTGCACCGCCTAAAGACTCGATTCCGCCTGCTTCATTAATTTCTTCAACTGCAAGTCTTGCTGCATCACGCATTTCCTGACCTTCATTAGCCAATGCGCCGCTTAATGGATGAAGTGCGCCGATTTTAACAATATTCTCATCGTCTGATTGTGCTTCTCCAGTACAACCTGTCAATATGAACAGCGTCGCCAGCATAAGAAAAACGATTTTTTTCAATTCCATCCCCCACTTTTATCATTAAATGGACCTTCTAACGAATTTACCTCTACCACTTTCCTTTGTTGGTATTCCATTGTTTACGATTACTTCTCCTCTACTGATGGTATACACTGGCCATCCTACGGTCTCAAATCCATCAAATATAGAATAATCTGAATTCGAATGAAGTACTTCTGGCGAAATCGTTTTGGCTTTAGCTAAATCCACAATGGCGAAATCAGCATCTGCTCCTATTTCAATTCGCCCCTTATTTTCCAAATTAAACGATTCAGCTACTTGATAGGAAGTGATATCAGCAATTCTTTCAAGCGGAATTCCTCTTTTCATATGACCTTCAGTAATCATCATTGGCAATAGTGCACCAGCACTTGGGAATCCGTACTCTGCTTCAAATACTCCATTCCCTTTAGAAAATTTGGTTGCAAGTGATCCAGGCACATGGTCTGTTCCAATTGCATTCACAATTCCTTCCTTAATCCCCTCCCATAAACGATCTGAATCGTATTGACCATGAATAGGTGGACCTACTTTTGCTTTTAATCCAGTTGAAGATTCTTCTGTTAAGTTCAAATAATGGGGACAAGTTTCTACCTTTACCCCTTTTTCAAGTAGCCAAGGCATCTTTTCAAGCACATCGATACTAGCACCTGACGTCAAATGCACAATAAAAACATTTCCACCAACAATGGAATTAATATACAATGTGCTTAGTAATGATTCTGCTTCCGCAAAACCAGGGCTTGTAAGAGACCATGTTTTTAATCCTTCTTCCGCACCTTCTTCTTTATACTTCTTAATCAAACTGCGATTAATATCCATATTCTCGCAATGAATCGCTAATAGCAGTTTAGGAGAGATAGATTTAAACTTCTCCAGAAGACGCATTAAATCATAAGAAGATAAGTTAATGCCATTGGATATTTTGAATTTATCATTTAATTGTCGTTCATAATTCCTAAAAAACTTAAATGATGTTAGCCCGAAACGTGTAACCGTCTCTTCAAGCTCATCAATGTGCTGTTCTGTCAAAATACCTAAGCTATATGTAAAGTCAATATAACTATGTTTTTCACCGATATCTTGTACTTTAGGAAAAAAATCTAAATAGCTAACTGGTTGCCGATCATAATTGACAATCGTTGTAATACCTCCAACGGCATGCTGTTTCGTATCAAGAAAATCTTTTTCAATTGAGTTATAGATTCCTAGATGCTGGTGGGCATCGATCACTCCAGGGAACACATGTAAACGGTTTGCATCAATTACTTCATCAGCTTCTATCTCTGTGTTCTGATTATAAATACCAGCAATTTTACCATTAATGACACCGATATCAACCGCCTTAACTCCTTCTTTAGGGAAGACGACTAACCCATTTTTAATCAGTTGATTAACCTTCAACTTTAACTCCTCCTTCTTAAAATTGTTTTAGATAATCGTAAATTTCTTCTGACGGTGATACGTCGCAATACTTCATCCATAGATCAAGTAGACCGGCTTTATGAGACAGTTCGATCCGATCATAAACACAGTCCTCAACAACAGCCACATTGAAATTATGCGTGACTGCATCTACGGCTGTTGCACGGACACATCCACTCGTCGAACCACCTACAATAATCAATGTATCGACGCCCATTTTTACTAGATAACTAATCAGTGGCGTACCAAAAAAGGCGCTTGCATAGCTTTTATCAACAACAAGATCCTTGCTTTCTGGCTCAAGTTCAGAAACAATTTGTGCCTCAGGCCTTCCGTCAATGTACTTAGAATTATCTCGTTCAGCTTTAACCGCAAATGAATCAAAATTGATGGTTTTCTTCTGCACATTCCTTGTATAGATTGTTGGTATATTTAATTGATCTGTCAGCTTTTTCATTTTCTTTATTTTCTCGATCGATTCCCATGCCTTTGCACCTCCCCCACTTGGCCATGTTTCAAGCTGATCTGCTATCGGAAGGTTTGCCCCTACATAGTTATGTTGAATATCTATAATAACAAGAGCAGGCTTTTTCCCTAATCCTCTCTTTTTTCCATATCCTCCTTTTTGAATTACCATTCTATCTACCTCAGTCAACATATCTTCCCATGGTCTAGTCATAATATTTCTATCCCTTCATTTAAAATTGATAGTGCCGCATGGTCTCCGGCAATTTTCCCGAAACCTAATGCAGCTAAGAGGCCGTTTCCTGACATATAACCATAAGAATGGTTACCTGAAATTCCAACCGCTGCCCCTCCGCCTGCATATAAATTCCTAATAGAATTACCATTCTTATTTATCACCTGTGCATTGGAATTTATTTGCAAACCTCCTTGTGTATGAAAAAGAGCAGGCGATACCTTGATCGCATAATAAGTTGGGGTAAGCTTCTTCGGCCATTCTGCTCTTCCATATGCATCTCTGCCTTCATCAACAGCTACATCAACTGATTCGAAAGTTTTTTGTAGATTTTCTGCAGGCAAACCTAACAACTTCGCTAACTTATCAATCGAATCACTTGTTTTAAAAGCTTTCATCCCAACAAGCTGGTTAAAATCTTCAATACTAATCAATTGATCGTATATATGCTGATCGAAAATAATATATCCGCATTGGCCAGGCTGACTTAATACTTGCACAGCGAATTCTGAGTATCCATGAGATTCATCGCCAAATCGCTCACCATTTTGATTGACCATAAATCCACCCATCATAACCGTTCCCCATGTAACTAAAATACCTTGTGATTTTGCAACAGCAGAGTGCCCTTGATAACTTGTTAAGGAGGCAAATGATGCCTCTACTTTCTCGCCCATCCTAATAGCATCACCTGTATTTGCTTCATAACCAAAATAGAGCGCATCTGCTATTTCAGGAATATATTTACGTACCATTTCTTTATTTGCCCCAAACCCATTTGTTGCTAGTATGACTTTTTTTGCTTTAATTCGCTGGACACCATCATCTGTTTTTACTTCTATTCCAATGACTTCTTTGTTCTCATTTGTTATTAATTCATTTACCTCTGATTTTAATAGCAAGTATATGTTGTCCCGCTTTGCAACAGCTTGTTTAAGCTTTTTTATTAGTTCTAATCCTGATCTCGAGGGCGGTGCATGCATTCGAAAATTCCTTTGACCAGGATATTTAAACTCTTTTACAAGTGAAAGCTGAATTTGCAACGTATCTGCCATCCACTCAATTAATGGGCCCGATTCTTTACATAAAGCTAAGGTTAAATCATAGTCACTTTCATGATGATTTTTCCTTAAGATATCCTCTGTCATCTCTTCTGCTGTCTCAAAAATTCCTTCCTCTTTCTGAAATCTTGTATTCGCTGCAGGAATCATTCCGGCACTGGCAGCTGTATTGCCCAAAACAAAATCTGTTTTTTCAAAAACTCCTACCTCTAAGCCTTTTTCAGCTGCTGCTAATGCAGCCACCAAGCCGCAACCACCAGCCCCTGCTACAACTACATCTAACTCAGCATCCCACATAATGTTGAATCCTCCAATTTGTTCCATATTGTGAAACTAGTTTCATTTAATTATCATAGTAACACTATAAAATAAATTGACAACTAAGATGTCATATTTATTTACAATATTTTTTATTTTGCAATAATTAATGAGCTGGTCTCAGCAATTCTGTGATTGTTGATATATCTTCCAATTCTTCTAAAGAAAGAATTTTTTCTATAAGATCCTTTGCACGCTGACAGCTAAGAACCTTTCCTAAAGTTCTTTCGCTTTTTTCTATTACTTTTTGTTCAAGTCCTACCTCATGAGCATCTCCGCTAGCTCCACTAACAGTCATCGTAAATTGCTGTTGATTTACCATTTTAAGTACAACACGTGAATCGCGTTGGTCAGGAAGCAATTTTGTCATATTAACATCCTCATGAACAAATACTTTCTTGGTAAAATTGAGCCTCTCTTCGTTCTGACTTTCCTTTGGATAAAATAAGCTTGCCACAGCATAAGGTATAGAAAATTTGCCTGCATATGGATTTTTCACATTTTGATTATTTAGCCTAGCTGCCATTGAATAGGTAAAGATATCTACTCTCTTCACATCTTTAGGGAGGATTGTTTCCATTTTTAATAGTTTAATTACTCCATCCATAGGAGAGTGGCAAAAACGACAAAAGTCATAAAATTTGAAATAAGTTTTCAGCAAGTAGTATTCAACGCCAAGATTTTCTATTAATTTTTCGCTTTGAAAACGCTTTCCTAATATTCCATCACCATAAATTTGCTTCATAGCGTTAGGACTGCTCGAAAAACCAGCTGTAATAAGATGGTCAATTAAAAATGAATGCATATTGTTCAAACCAATGTATACATCCCGTAACCGATGACCTTCTAACACAGGCTGCCATAAAGATACATTAGGCAATGAGCTACTTAAATAAAATCCTCGCTCGTAATCACTTGCATGATAGTTTTTCAGTTTACCTAAAGCAAATATAGCCCCAATTACTCCCCAATTTCCATGGGGATGTATGTCGTCGCGCAAGGTAATAGCTGCCCCTGCTCTAGTTGCAATCTCATAGGCGAGTATAAAGCTTTCTAAAAAACTTCTTCCATTGCAGTGACTCGTTTCAGCATAGGCCAATAAAGAAGGAAAGAAGTGACAACTTGGATGCCCTTTTGCTATCGGATTACCTTCATCCATCTCCTCACTCACCATTGCAATCCCATTAATAAAGGCTGCCATCTGAGGGTTAATAGAAGCTTGTCTGCCTACAATAGTTGCGTAGCCTTTATTGGCTTCATTCTGACTGATATCCTCTTGTAGCTTGAGCATATGTGAAGACTGATTTCCATGGATAATGGCAGTTATTGAATCAAGAATGATTAATTTCGCTCTCCGTTTTACTTCTTCTGATGCATTATGAAGTTGAAATTTGATTGCGTACTCACTTAAAACTTGTTGATATTCCATTCAGACACCTTCTATTGTTCCATATTATGAAACATGTTCTATTTTTTATAAATTCTATCACTATTTAAATTTTTAAGTCAATGAATTTCATTAAAAAGTTTTGAATTAATTTTAAATTTTAATAAATCTGATAATTGTATTGACTTCTCCTAATACTTCCCTTACGATGTTTGTATGTTCGTATCGTGAACATGTTGTTCATAATATGTAATAAGGGGATTAAAAATTGAAAACAAATGAAACTGAAACGGTTCAATCTGTTGAAAGAGCGATTGAACTATTATATTGCTTCACAACACGAACACCGGAGCTTTCACTCAATGATATCGTCAAACGCACAGGGCTGAATCGGACAACGGTCTTTCGATTACTCTCTTCTTTGATGAAAAAAGAACTGATTAATAAAAATGCAGCTATGAATACTTACCGACTTGGTCTACCTTTTATACATTTCGCCCAGATTGTTACTGAAAATCTAGATTTAAGAAAAATGGCCCTGCCTATCATGAATGAGCTTAATGAGATTACGAAAGAAACAATAAGTTTGAATATCATACAAGGAGCTTCGAGAATATGTATTGAGAAATTAGAGGGAAAGGAAGATATTCGACAGTTTATCAACTTAGGCATTCCTTACCCTCTTTATAAAGGGGCTTCAGGTAAACTGCTGCTTGCCTTTTCTAAAGACGAACTAATTGAAGAAGTTATTGAAGGATCCGGATTGACGAAGAATGAAACAACAGAATTAAAAAAAGACCTCTTACTTTTCCAGGAGCAGGGATTTGCCTTCAGCATGGATGAACGAATTATCGGAGCATTTGCGATTTCCACCCCCATTTTAAATAGCCAGCAGCAGCTAATTGGCGGACTCTCTATCTCAGGGCTATCAGCAAGGCTAGATAATAATAAACAGTTATTTATAAAAGCAGCCATACAGTCAGCAAAAAAATTATCAGCTATGATGGGTTATCAAAAATTAGGAGGATGATTCATTATGGGACAAACCATTATTGAAAAAATCGTATCAGCACATGCAAATAAACAAGTTAAGCAAAATGAAATTGCAATTGTCAATGTCGATGGTGTGATGGCTACCGACACAACTGCCCCTCTTACAATTAAGGCCTTTCAGGATATGGGTGGATGGAAGGTATGGGATGCAAAAAAGGTTTTCCTTATTATTGACCATGCTGCACCAGCGCCTAACGAAAAAATCGCAAATCTTCATACATTCATGAGAGAGTTTGCGAAAGCTCAGAATATAAAGCTTTACGATATCGGTGAAGGCATATGTCATCAGCTGATGGTAGAAAATCATCATGTGAAGCCAGGTCAATTATTTTTAGGAGCGGACTCCCATACTTGTACATATGGTGCATTGGGTGCCTTTGCTACAGGTGTGGGTTCAACCGATTTGGCAGGAGTCATGTTGACAGGGCAAACTTGGCTAAAAGTACCTGCTTCATTCAAAATCACTTTGAATGGAAAGCTGCAACGAGGTGTGTCTGCTAAAGACTTAATTTTATATATCGTCGGTCAGTTAGGAATTGAAGGTGCAACCTATAAAGCAATCGAATTCACAGGCCCTGCAGTCGAATTACTTTCACTTGATGACCGGATGACTCTTTCCAATATGGCCATTGAAATGGGAGCTAAAGCTTGTTTTGTTGATACTACAGGATTAGAGCTTCCATACGATTTTGATCATATATATGGTGATGAGGATGCAGCGTATGAAAAAGAGTTTTTATTTAATGTCAGCCAAATTAATCCTGAAATTGCCATCCCTCATTCTCCAGACAATGTAAGAGATATTGCTGAAGCCATTAACACACCTATCCAAATGGCTTTTATCGGAAGTTGCACAAATGGCAGATTGCAAGATTTACATGCGGCAGCAGAGATTTTAAAAGGAAGGCATATTCATCCAGATGTTCGTCTAATCATTGCTCCCGCATCGCAAAAGGTATTACTAGATGCACTAAAGGATGGGACTGTGGAGATCTTAACTGCAGCAGGTGCATCCTTCATATCTTCAGGCTGCGGGCCATGTGTTGGGACGCACCAAGGGGTACCAGGGAACGGAGAAAACGTTATTTCGGCGACAAATCGTAACTTTCAAGGTAGAATGGGAAATCGTCACTCCAATGTATACTTAGCATCTCCAGCAACTGTTGCAGCCTCCGCCTTGAATGGAAAAATCACTGACCCTACAACACTAAAGGAGGCATTTTCTTGATTATTAAAGGTCAAACACATGTATACGGAGATAATATCGATACTGACCGGATTATACCCGGAAAATACACTAAAACACTAAATTTACAAGACTTAGCCGATCATGTCCTTGAAGATTTAGATCCTGAGTTTCGCACAAGAGTAAAACAAGGTGACATCATCGTGGGAGGAAGCAACTTCGGCTGTGGCTCATCAAGAGAACAGGCCCCTCTTGCGTTAAAAAAAGCAGGGATCTCTGCCGTTGTTGCGCAATCCTTTGCGCGCATTTTCTTCCGCAACGCAATCAACATTGGCTTGCCTGTTATTGAAGTGAAGGATCACTCTATCAATATGAATAATGAAGTAGAAGTAGATTTAAAGAACGGAAAAGTGACAAACTTATCAAAAAATGAAGTATATGAGGGGACACAAATCCCTGAGGTAATGGTAAAGATACTAAATGAAGGTGGATTAGTCCCTTATTTGAAGGAACATAAAACTTATTCTTAATCCCATTTTGGCGCTTTTTATTGACAATTATAAGAGAGATGAAAGACATAGATATATCATGCCTTCTTCTGTTCGACTATAAGGGAGCTTGCATGTACCACTGGAAATTAAGATTTCCAGTGGTACACTTGCTCGAATCGTAGGGCATTTATGCAAAACATTGTTTTTTATAATCAAAATACATGTAAAAATGAACTTAGGGAAAATAGCCAACTTATTCCTGGCTTACATATGTACAATTAATGAACAAAAAGCTCTCCTTTGTAGAAGCAAAATCGACGCCTTCCGATTCCATACCTAGCACATTGCCACTTCTTTTTGATTTCATCCCTCCTAGTGGTTTTTAGCTAAATCTCATTAATTATAATATTTTATTATATTTACTAATAATATTTTTGAAATCTGATTCTTTCATTTATCTGAATAATATCCCTTTATACCAAGAGATATTTTATAAGAAACGAATGAGTAAATACCTATTAAAAAAAAGATAATTTCGTCTGAGGGCGATTCTCAAGCATCCTAATTACTGGAAAAATATAATTTTATTTTCATAGATTTCTATGATAATATATAAGTAAAGATAATTACGCATTATCTTTACTATACATAATATAATTATTGTTAATTATAAAGGAGTTCCTTCTTATGGATGAATTAATTTTATTACATACCATTTCAAATGAAGATTATTTACGGCAATTACAAAATCGGCTAGCATCTAGTAACTTACTAGATTCCAATCGAAATCTCAGCTTGAAAAATGCAAGTGATCAAGAATTACTTGAAATGTTTTTTGTCGTAAAGATTTTTACAAGTAATAAAGAGTTATCTCCCCATACTTTGAAAGCTTATCGTACAGATGCAAAAACATTATTAATTTTTATGAATGATCATCAGCTTGGATTTAGAGATATCGGTTTTCCAGAAGTGAAAGCCTATAATCATTATATTAATGAAAAATATGCACCAAAATCGGCAATTAGAAAATTAGAATTTTTTCGGAGAATATTAGACTTTGGCTATGAGACACAATTTTATGTCGCACATTTATCTACGTGGGTTTCGAAACCTTCTAGTAAAAAAGGGCATTTTGCCCAACCGGATAGCGGTCAAGTACGAGAACTAACACCTCATGATGCTGAACATTTGATAGCCTGCTTTCCCCAAGTTGTAAAAGCAAAGAAAAATCGAGAGGCCTTGCAAAATCGCAACTTATTAATTGGATATTTACTTTATACAACCGGTATGCGTGCCAGTGAGTTATTAAGCTTGAACTGGGGAAGTTTTCGTATTAACCGTAGAGGAGCACTTTATGCTGATGTGTTAGGAAAAGGAAAAAAGCATCGTTCCATACCCATTCGAGGAGAAGTAAAAGAAGTTCTCTTTACTTATCGAGAAAGTATTTGTGCACCGATAGAATGGAATAGCAATGATACAACGCCTCTCTTCTTCTCCCTCTACAATAAAAATGATATTGAGACAGATCCAAAGCGCTTGTCCTATCCTGCCTTGTATAAAATTGTAAAAGAAGCCGTTACCTTAGCAGGAAAACAATCAAATATCTCCCCGCATTGGTTCAGACATACATTTGTTACGATGTTGCTCGAAAACGATGTCCCCCTTGCCGTTGTCAAAGATTGGGCTGGACATGCAGATATATCGACTACCAATATCTACTTGGAAAGGATTAATCAAGATGATTCATTTAAACATTTACAAAAAGTGTCTATATTTCAATAATACCCCTATAAAGTTTGTTTTGCATGCCATCCCCTTTTGAATGTTTGAGGCAATGGCTTCGGACTATTCGCCTGTTTATCTTTAAATTGGTGAATAGTCATATCTATCAAGAAAAGAATATAAGCTTTTTCTCTATCACTCTGCATTCGTTTGTCGTTTGCTACCTTTAGATTTCATGTCAGTCCGTACCCTTTAGTTTAGCTCATTACAATTTTTACCTTTGCTTATGTGGGAGTACTCAATAAAGGGGCTGGGTAATCACTAAATGAGCTAACCTTAAAAACAATCAGTAACAAATGATGATCTTAAGAACATCATTTGCAAAAAAGTCCTTACCATTGTGCTACAGACACTCGCTTTCCGAGATAAGGGGCTGAGCTTCCACGGCATTGCTTGCGGGGTCGCAGCTTTCCCATTTCACTATTTACATCATATAAGGAAATCATTACAAAAAATCCGAATGATTAGATGTTAGATACGCCTAATCACTCGGATCAATCCTTAGCTAGAATACTTATGTCCCAACCTCTTTTGAAAATATGATGATGTCTAACAATAAGATGAAAATAAGCGCTACTACATGCGGAGATAGGCTGTTTGATTTTGAGTAATCGCTATCTTCTTATTGAGTCTCTTCCTATTTAATATATTGTGTTTTAGATAATGCTTGATTCATATAAGCCAGTTCACTGGCTAAGTTTTTCACTCTTAATAAGACATCTTTATCAATTAGTTCGTTCTTATGATTGAAATGATCAATATGTGCGTACACATAGCTTGGAGATACATATGCACGAAAATAGCCTGCAATCGGTTTTAATTGATTTTCAATTACGAGATAATGTTGATATGTTCCTCCTGTCGCAATAAATCCCATGACTTTGTTACGAAATACATCTGGAGGAACTAAATCAAACAAATTTTTAAGTACGCCTGTTATCGATCCTTGAAAAATAGGTGATCCGATAACATAAAAATCAGCGTAAGTGATGGTTTCAATCACTTTTTTTGTATCATCATTGTAATCAGAAGGATGTCTGCCATCACAAAATTGCAGGTCAAAATTCTTTAAGTCTAGTAACTCTACTTCTATTTCAGGGTGAATTGATTTTAATTCATCTAATACTTTATTTACTACGACTAACGTTTTCGAGCCTGTTATTGTTCCAGAAATCCCTAATAATCGCATCCTTAATCTCCCCTTTATTTAGCATTGTTAATATAAGATTAAGTTGCAATATTTATGCCAATTTAAAAAGTAGTGATTAGATGACACAGCTTATTTTATATGTATCATATTCGAACCAATATGATGAATTTTGCAACATTGGGAGCGTTAAGATTCGACGATGATTATATTCAAATTAATTCTTCTTCATTTAACTTCCGCCATAATGTACTTCTGCTGATCCCTAGTAATTTTGCTGCCTCACTTTTGTTCCCATTTGTTTTATTTAGCACATCTTTGATTGTACTCATCTCTGCCTTTTTTATTAGATCTTGATATGACGTATTTTCGGCATAAAGGTCAGCACTTAATTGTGAAAAGTCATTATCCTCTAATGTTTCAATTAAATAATTCATTAACTCTTTTCTAGTCAACTTTATTGGTGACTCTAAGTAGGCAAATAATCGTTCAAGATTGTTTTCCAATTCCCTGATATTTCCCTGCCACTGGTACTCTGCTAATAGTTCTGTCATTTCATAAATGTGCTCATTTATCGTATGTGAAAAATGAGGATATCGCTTGGCAGTATAAGATAAAACCAAATCTTCCAAATCTTCTTTGCGTTGATTTAATGTCGGTAAAATAAGATTTAATACACTAATACGATAAAATAAATCTAAACGAAACTCACCTTTCCTCACTTTTTCAAGCAAGTTCACATTTGTAGCAGCAATAATTCTCACGTCTATTGGGATAATCGAAGCACTTCCCACACGTCTAACGACTTTTTCTTGAAGAATTCTTAATAATTTTGATTGCATGCTTAATGGGATTTCTCCTAATTCATCTAAAAATACAGTACCTTTATGAGCAAGTTCGAATAAACCTGCTTTTCCCCCTTTTTTTGCGCCTGTAAAAGCACCTTCTGTATAACCAAAAAACTCTGATTCAATTAAGTTTTCCGGGATTGCTGCACAATTGATTGCAATAAAAGGTTCAGATGAGCGAGAGCTTTCATTATGTATACTTTGTGCAAAAAGCTCTTTCCCAGTTCCTGATTCTCCAATGATTAAAACATTTGCATCGGTTTTCGCAAACTTTCTGGCCTTTAACTTTGTCTTTTGAATCGCTGTACTCTTACCGACAATATCATGAAAGTCGTAAATGGCGCGATTGGATTGATCATATAACTTTTTTCTTATTTTCTTTTCATGTTTTTGTATCTCGTCCGTGTCCGAAATAATGATAACCGTTCCGTCAAAAATATCTTTAACATAGATTGGGAAGGAGTTTAAAAATAAAGTTTTGTTTTTATAATCAAGTAATTTCCCCTTGATAAGAACATTTTGTTTTGAGCTTTTAGAAATAAAACCAAACTCCCCAATTTCATTGATTGAAATTCCTTTCAAATCTCGATATTTTTGTAGATCTAACAATTCGATTGCTTTTTGATTGATTTGAAGGATTCTGTTTGTTACGTTTAAACTAATGACACCTTCATTAAAATGTTCTAATATATATTCTTGACGTTTTAAATTACTTTGCTCTTCAAATCTCCCGGCTAATACATTGAATGCAATATCGACTGCCTGTTTTACACTTTCTCTTCCATACCAAATGAACCCGCTTAATCCTTTTTTAATAGCTTTAGAGACAATTAAGCCAGAACCTATGACACTTTTTTGTTTGTTCGCAACAAGCTTATCTATTAAATCATCAATGGACTCTACATTCGGATAAGAGTATTGGTTAATCTTTATATTCAATAAATTTTCTAAATCCGACAAATCTTCCTTAAAAAACTTTTCTTTATAATTAATAATATTAATTTCATTTCCAAGTCGTACGGCTTGATTTAATGCTTTTAGAAATTCATTCGTTTGTACGCGAAATGGAATCAAATGCCCTCTAACATGACGCTTCTTAAACTCTTCATAAATGGTAGCACCACAAATTAATACATCATCATTTTGTATATAGGTAGGGTTTTTCAAAATATCTTTTGCTTCTAATTTTTGTACTACTAATTCTTGGAAATTTTGTTTCCTTATTGAGATTTCTTCTTCGACAAACACATCCAAAGGTGAAAAACCAGTTACAAATAACTTCATCCTCATCCCCCCTTATCTAACGATATTAATGAAACATTTGGGTATGTTGATTTTCAATTAATTTAACCATGTTTTCACATTTTCATAGAGCATCGTATGGATTTGTTCTACACTTACCCTATCAGCTATCAACATAGGAACCACTTTATCTAATAAAAATGTCATTGACCAATCGGGGTATACTTCCTTTTTAAAACTTTCAGGTTTATATCTATCTGTCGTACAACAATAATCTTGTGATAAAAACATTCTATTAGTGTATCCTTTTTGAATAAGCGCGTTTATTGTCGCATTTCGTCTTTCTGTTGATAAAGTAGAGGTAAGACCATAGCGGTCCATTCCGATATAAACCCCTTTATCTAACAATCTTTCGAGATAACCCAGTTGGTCAGTGTCCCCACAATGACCGATTAGGACTTTATTCAATTGAACGCCTTCCTCTTCAAAAATTTCAATTTGAGTGAGGCCATTTTCTTTGGAGGGTACTGAATGAGTCATGATAGGTACTCCTGTGCGGAGGTGTGCCCGAGCGACTGCTCTTAAAACTTTTTCTACTTGAGGAGTAAGACCAGGAACATCCGTTGCACATTTTAAAAAGCCTGCTTTGATCTCACTATTTTGAACGCCTACTTCAATATCCCTTACAAATTGTTCTACCATAAAGTCGATGTCATTGAACATAAAGCGTGTCGGTAAATAATGAAATGTAAAGATACCTGTAGCAGCAATGATATTTACTCCTGATGCCCTAGAAACCCTTTGCATAAATCTGACGTCACGATCTAGTCCCATTACACTTGGATCAAAAATAGTCTGTACCCCTTGTTTCTTAACACCAAGCACTTGTTCTAAAGCTAATTGATATTCTTCATCATGATTGTATAAATGGGGGAATTGAACAGCGACTTCTTCTGCTCTTGTCCTTAAATGTTCATGGATAAGTGTTTTACCTAGTTTGTTGACTTCAATTGGCCCGGTAACCGAATGAATTACTTTCATATATTCAACCTCCATTCATTTTTTAATTATTTCATAAATTTATAATTTTGAATACAAATGAAGGGAGAAGATAGATGTAGTAAACGTTTTCATTTTCACCTTCTCCCTGATTGAAGCAAGTTGGATGTACTTTTGAAGAAAATTGAATCACCTTACGTAATTCGGTAGAAATAGGGCGATTTCAGGGAAAATATATAACAATATTATTAATGATAGAATTGGAATCATGAACAATAGTGCGCCTTTAAATATGGATTGAAGGTCAAGGTCGTCCACGACGCCCTTCAACACAAAACAATTCATCCCAACTGGTGGTGAAATTAAGGCCATCTCTACGAGGAGAACAATAATTACGCCAAACCAAATCAAATCAAATTCAAGCGCTTGAATGATTGGCATGATGATTGGGATTGTGACGACAATCATTGCCATTGTATCCATAATGGCTCCTAAAATTAAATACATAAGCACAATGAGTAAAAAAATCATTGTTGGTGATAATTCTTTACTAAATAAAAAGTCGGCTAATAGATTCGGTACTCTCGTAATCGTCAAAATAAAGTTTAAGAGAAATGCCCCCATCACAATAGCGAAAATAAAACCAGTCGTTTTTACTGTACTAAAAATCGCTTCACGAAATCGAGCGAATGTCAGTTTTTTTCTTAATAAGGCAACAAGTAAAGCACCTAATGCCCCAAAACCAGCTGCTTCTGTAGCGGTGAAAAATCCGATATATATTCCACCCATAACTAGGATAAATAGTAAAATAATCCATATATTCGTTTTTAAAGATTTAACTTTTTCACTCCAAGGTACGTTGTTCTCATAAGTCCCCGAAACTAAACTAGGCTTGATCAATATACTAATCCATATCGTTAGCATAAAAAAAAGCGTCAATAAAATTCCAGGTACAATGCCTGCCATTAGTAACTTGCCTATAGATTGCTCGGTCATCATGCCATAAAGAATGAACATGGTACTTGGAGGGATAAGTATGCCTAATGTTCCTCCTGCGACAATCGATCCACCTGTTAAGCTTTTTGCATAGCCTGCTTTGAGCATTTCTTTTGATGCGACGACTCCAATGGTACCTGTTGTTGCTAAACTCGAACCTGATGAAGCGGCAAACATAGCCGATGCCCCAATGGTTGCTATACCTAAGCCGCCTTTAAGCTTGCCAAACCAATTCTTGAATGCGGTGAATAATTCGTCACTAAATCCAGCAACATATAAAAATTGTCCCATTAATACAAATAGAGGAATGGTACTTAATGTATAGCTATAACTATGGTGCCAAATGATGCTTTCAATAGCAGTAAACAATGCATTTTCACTTTTTAAGACTAAAATACCTATACAGGCAGGCACCGCCATTGCTACTACAATCGGTATTCTTAAAAACATTAAAATAAACACAAAAACTAAAACAAGCACACCTATAGCAGATACATCCAAACGAATCCCCTCCCTACTTTCCTTGTGTGAGCAACTTAATGTTACCAACAATCTGCTTGATTGATTCAAATCCCCAGCCGATGAAACCAAATATTAATAGGGCTTTAAAGTAGAAAAAAGGTATCCTGAGAATGATAGAGGCTTCGGCGAGATCAAATTTGATGAAAAAAACATAAGCAACTAAAAAAGCAAAAATAGTAATTAATATAGAAGAAATTAAATCAATCACATATTGAACTTTTATTGGGAAATGATCTGCTAGAATCCCTACCGAAATATGAGCTCTATGATATTCAGTATACGAAAGGGCACCGACAATCAATGTAACCATTGTTAATTGGACAAGCTCAACATCACCGACAATCGGACTACCTAAACCTCTTGATATAGCTGAAAAGGCAACAATTATCATCATTACTATCAATGAGAGGAATGCCAACCATTTATTGATTTGATTACATATGGAAATTATTTTCGCCCACATTTTTAACCCTCCAATCACAAATGATCATTACTATTAAAATATGTTGGGGCTCACTTGGTAGCCCCTTTTCACTATTCTGGAATGATAATCCCTTTTTCTTCAAGTAGACTTGTAAAGTACGCCATCATTTCTTCGCCAGGATAGCCTCTCTTATTTGCAATTTCTACCCACTGATCCATTACAATTTTTGCAGGTTTTCTAAACATAGCTAGTTCTTCTTCAGTAGGAACGATCACTTTACCTCCATCTTCTTTTACATTCAATTCAAAAGTATCTATCGCCTTGTCAGCACTTTGTGTGTAAAGGTCTGTAATCAAACTAGCGTATGCAGGGCCAAATTTTTCATAAAACATCTCTTTTATCTCTTCAGGTAAGCTCTCTAAAAAATCATGATTCATCATAAACATTTGTGTTGCCACACCAATATCTAATTTCGTCATATAAGGGCTCACTTCTTCTAATTTGAATCCATTTGCACCGACTGCAGTGTAAGCAACGGAATCGACTATGCCTTTTTCAACAGATTCATATAATTCTGTATTATTCAGAGATACTGGTATGGCGTCTAACTCTTTGAATAACTCGATTCTTTCAAGAACTGAATCGGCTATCTTCAGTTTCTTTAAATCCTTCATCGTACGAATTGGTTGAGTACTATATAATTGATAAGCGTCAGTGGAAGAAATTGACATAAATTGTCCTTCTTTAAAAGTA
Organism: Cytobacillus sp. FSL K6-0129; assembly: GCF_038007625.1. Taxonomy (NCBI): domain Bacteria; kingdom Bacillati; phylum Bacillota; class Bacilli; order Caryophanales; family Bacillaceae; genus Cytobacillus; species Cytobacillus sp. FSL K6-0129. The sequence goes on from NZ_JBBOXM010000001.1 coordinate 616,524, forward strand.
TCTTTCATATATTTATCTTTGAATTGAGTAAGGACAGATTCTGCGATTGCGGGGTCATCAATTAGAAAAGGCAAATCACCAATAGTTAACGGGAAAAGGTCTGTATCTATATGTCTACCTGGTGATACAATTCCAGCTTCATAAAGGCCTGATTTTATATCTTCATAGGCAGAAGAAAGCTCTCCTAAAGCAGCACTAGGGAAAATATTAACTTGAACAATCCCATTCGTCTCTTCTTCAACCATTTCTGCCCACGGCTCTGCTACTTGTTTGGTAAAAGGATGTACAGGTCCGGCTGAAACATTTAAGTTTAATTGATATATTTTTTCGCCGGAAGCTGTTTTTTGAGAAGAACAAGCTGATAAAAACAAGAGTGAAATGAACAGTGTAACTATTATTGCCTTGTATCTCATAAAGTTCCCCCTTTTTAGTAAACGTTTTCATTAGGACGCATTAGCGAATGGAATGTTCTGTCTGCGAAAAATATGGCATCACTTTTTCTGAGAACAACTTCATCGACTTTAACACTTGCCGTTGTGGTTGACCGCCAATATTCATCCAAAGAATCATATTATTTAAACCTGTAATTCTCTTGTATTCTTGTATATCATGTATTACTTTTTCTGGTGATCCAACTAATGTATTCTCCGATTGTAAAAAACGTTGGTAATCTATATTTCTTTCTCTATCAATCACACCAAATGTTGGTCGGTTATCCCTTTCACTCATATACCATTCAAGCCCTTTTCTATATTCCTCTTGTGCTTGTTCAGTCGTTTCTGCAACATAGCAGAAAAGTAACTTTCCAGATCGAGCAACCGCATTTTCAACATATTCAGGAGTTAAACCTGATTCAAGTGCAGACTTTTTATACAATGCAATCTTGTGATTCGTATCTTCATTTGTTATTCCTCCTAGAACAAATGAATGCCCCTGTTTTGCTGCATTAATGATAGAAGAATCATTACCAGATACCATTACAAATATCGGTGGTCCTGAACGACGGACGGGTCTTGGGTAAACAGGAATGTCTTTGATATCAAAGAATTTTCCTGCATAAGTAACCTTCTCATTTTTCAATGCGGTTGTAAGAATATCTAATGACTCTAAGTATTTTTCATGACGTTGATCAAAGTCAATATTATATGCTTCATATTCTAATGCATCGTAGCCTTTACCAACGCCTAAATACAATCTACCATTACTGATAATATCGACTAATGCCATATCTTCAGCTAATTGTAATGGATGATGGAGAGGTAATCTAGAAACGGCAGAGCCCAGCATAATTGTATTCGTTTGTGCGGCTGCAGCTGCCAGATAAACAGATGTAGAACTAACAACACCATAAGCACGAGCATTATGTTCAGCAATCCATGCTGAATGAAATCCTAATTGATCAGCACCCTTTATTTGTTCTAATCCATCACGTAACTCTTCTGCATCAGTTTTCCATGGGGCTACCGAATTCAAGAAGAATAGTCCAAATGTCATATCTTTTCCTAAAATAGGCATTATCCAACACTCCATTTCATTTGATTTTCAACTTTTGACTAAAAATTACAAAAATTTAAACAGAGACTATAATTGTATCTTTAGAATCCCTTAAATCTAAGGACTTCTTTTTATATGTCTGAAAGCGCTTCTTCCAAAATGGGCAAGCTTATATGAAAAGTACTACTGCCTTGTGTACTGACAATTTTTAAAATTTCCATTATCTCTTCAAAGCTAGCTCCATACTTCAATGCATTTCTTATATGAATTCGAATCCCATTCTCGAATAAATGTGTTGTAGAGCTATCGATTGCAATATAAATAAATTCTTTTAGCTTTGCACTGATGATGTCTTTTTCCCAAGGGTTTGTTAAAACTTTAAGATAACTTTCAAAAAATGGTTCATCATTAACTAGAAGTATGTCACGAAAACGGTTCCAATAGCCCATTTTCTTTATAAACTGATCTTTTTGTTCCTTTTGGCTTTCGTTCAACTTTACAGGCATAGAATCGTTTGAGTACGCATTATATTCATCTACTAAAATCGGTATTCCTACTGCACAAGTATGCATGCCTAGCACACTAACGAGTTTAAGAACCTCGAAGATTTCCTCTTTTTTTGCCCCGTGATTGATTGCGTTTTTCATATGCATTTCTAGTTTGCTTTGGCAAAGGTTTGTCGGAGAAGCGTTTATTGCGATATGAATCAGCTCAATTGTTTTTGCATCAAAAATACTATTTGTATAAGGAGTACATAAGAAGTCTTTGTATATATGATAAAAGTCAGTATCGAAAGTCGATATATAATCCATTATCGAATCCCAATAACCCATTTCTTTTAGTTAATCTTTTGCGATGGTTTTTTTAGTATTGCCGTTAGTTTTCAACGATAAAACCTCCTTCCGTAGGACGAAGAGATGGATTGATCCGTCAAGCAAAACTGGTGGCTTAACTTGTTCTACATGATCAATTTTTCTATCCCCTTTTATAGTCTGTTAACTATTTGGAGCTCCTGATACATAGATGATTTGCCCTGTAACGTAATCGGATTTTTCTGTTGCCAAAAATTCAATTACATTTGCCACATCTTCTGGTTGACCAATTCTTCTTATTGGATTCCGATTGAGTATCGCTCGCTTCATTTGATTGAAATTATCAATTCCCCTCTTATGTGCATCGGCTTCAGACACTTTACTCATCTGTGTTTCGATATAGCCGGGGGCAACCGCATTAACATGGATGCCGTGGGGACCAAGTTCAATGGCTAAAGATTTTGTCAGTCCTTGAATGCCTGCTTTTGCAGCAGCATAGTTGACTCTTCCTTGTGTACCTAGAGCTGCGACGGATGAAATTAAGATAATCTTTCCTTGTTGCTGTCTCTTCATATAAGGTGTAACCGCTCTACAACAATTAAAGGAACCTTTTAAATTTACATCAATGACTGTATCCCACTCATGATCCAACATATCATCAATTAGATGATCTTTTAATATTCCAGCACAATTGATCAAAATATCAATGCGATTAAACTTTTTATATACACTCTTTACAGCTTCTTCAACCTCTCTTCTATTCCTAATATCTACTTTTATTTCCTCAATATCGTCTTGATAGCCCTGCCATTTTCCTTGTTGTAAATCAAAAACAACTACTTTTGCTTCCTCACTCAACAATTTCTTCACTGTTGCTTCGCCTATTCCCCCTGCACCGCCTGTAATAATAGCCACTTTCCCTCTGAACATCCTGATAGGCATCCATTCCTCCTTTTAAATTTCTTGTTCATTAAACCATTGAATGGTTGGCTTAAGGCCCAATTCATTTATTTTCTCTCTAATTGATTGAATCCCTTCAGTCGTATGGATAATTGCATCCTGTTCTGGACCGAACATCACACTCGTTCTAAATCCTTGAATGTCCATTACGCGATTATGTGCTTGCTTCTTTAACTTCAAAATATCAAGAGGTGTTTTGGCAATTCCTTTAGCAATTTCTAATGTTTTATCTTCTAATTCAGCTTCTTTAAAACAACGAGCGGCAAATCCATACTCTGTTGCTTCAATACCTGTTATTCTACTTCCAGCTGTTAAGTCTAGTAATTTTGCTCGTTGATGCCCAATATGCCACCCCCAATAAATCCCGACAAATCCTCCTCCAAGAGGCAGAGAGGGAAAGCCAAATTGGGCATTCTCCGCTGTGATGACAAAGTCACATGAAGCTAATAGCTGTGTACCCCCTGCCAATGCATAACCATGCACTTGAGCAATGATTGGTTTGGGAAAGGCCCATATTCTTAACCATCTTTTCGTAAATTCCTCTAATTTATCTCGGTCTTCAGTGACAGTCGGATGACTGTACTTACCAACATCGTAGCCTACACTAAAGGCTCTCCCACTTCCTTTTATAATGACTACACTAATAGAATCATCTTGTTCAATTTCGTTTAGCGCTTGATCAAGTTCTGTTAACAGCTGGTTATTTAAAGCATTTAATTTTTCTGGGCGATTCAGTATGATATAGGCTATTCTTCCTTTTCTTTCTTTTAATACTGATAATTCAGACATCTGATAACCTCCCATATATATTTTTTTAAAACCCACCACCACTAACATCCAATGTTACACCTGTAATATAAGATGCATCGTCTGAGCTTAAGAATGTAACAGCAGCAGCTTGCTCATGAGGTGCGGATGGTCTGCCGATTGGAACATTTCTTAATGTAGATCCAACATCTCGGTTCTTCCATATTTTCTGCATTCTCTCACCACTAACACAATAGCCTGGAGCAATTGCATTAATCCTAAATCCTGATGGGGAAAACTCTTTTGACATATGCTTAGTTAAACCTATAACAGCCGCCTTTGCTGCACTATAATGTGGCCTCATCGAATTATTTGGGTTGATTGCTGCTTGTGAAGCCATATTGACAATTGTTCCTTGTGTCCCTTTTTCAACATGATTTCTAATAAACGATTGAGATACGAGGAAAATACTTTTTGTATTTAAATCAAATACACGATTCCACATGTCTTCTGTTAGTTCCAATAGATGAATGGGGTGTTCCATACAACCTCCACCCGCATTATTTATTAAAATATCGATAGTACCTAGTTGTTTCCAACAATCTTTGATGACATTGTTCACTTGATTACTCGATGTGACGTCACAAATCTTCGGTAGGCAAGAACCAGGAACTTGATGATTGATTTCATTACAAGTGACATGTAAAGATTGTTCGTCTATATCTAATACAATCACGCGAGCTTCTTCTTGAACAAAACGCTCGACAATTGATCTGCCAATTCCTGAGCCTCCTCCAGTGACGAGCGCAATCTTGTTTTTTAGTTTCCCCATTTCAGCTCCCCCTTGTAATAATCCTTCTGTTTAATTAAAGTTCAAGTCACCTTTTAATAGGCTTCTAGCTATTGTTCGTCTATGGATTTCTGATGTACCATCAGGGATTCGCAGGATTCTGGCATAACGGTATCCTGCTTCAAGCTTTAATTCATTTGAAACGCCGACTCCTCCATGAACCTGGATGACTTTATCATATACACGCCCTAACATTTCCGTACAGTAAGCTTTTACCATCGAGATTTCTTTCACCGGTTGTTTTTTCGTGTTTTCAATTTTCCATGCGCAATGTAAAGCCATATTCCTAGCAGCATAGATATCCATGGCAGATTCTGCGATCATATTTTGAATAGTTTGGTGCTCACCTATTGTTTTTCCAAACGTTTTTCGCATATTTGCATAATCTATTGCCTGTTTCAATGCCCATTGAGCAGAACCGATACATTTCCCGCTCATCCCTAATCTGCCATTATTAATCCCGTGCATAGCTTTTGTAAAGCCTTGATCTAATTCTCCAATAATATTTTCTTCTGGAACTCTTAATTGATCGATGCTAATAATTCCAGCATCCCCTCCTAATTCCCCCATAACTGGAATGACTGAATCTACGTTGAAGCCTGTGCTATTTGTTTCAACAAAGAAACAAGTAATTCCACCTTTTCTCTTCGCATGTAATTCGGGATTTGTCACTGCAAATAACATACAGTAATCCGCATAAGGTGCATTCGTTATCCACTGCTTTGTTCCATTTATTACCCATTCATTGTTCACTTTAACAGCCTTTGTTTTAATCCCCCAAACATCAGAACCGGCATCTGGTTCAGTTAAGCCAAAGCATAATGTTTTCTCTCCCTTTCTTATCCCATCTAGATACTCATCTTTTAATTCTTGTTTCAACCCTCTCAGTACTGGTGTAATTCCATTGGTAAATGGAGAGGGAATCACTATAGGGTCGATTAGTTTTCGATTAGGATAGTTTTTTGCAATCGCTTCTTGCGTTAATAATGCCGTAATAGGTCCAAGTTCCTCTCCCCCTAGTTCTTTGTCCCCGAACATTGTATAAAAGCCAGCTTCTGCTGAAGCCACTCTTACTTCTTTTCTTAAGCTCTCAACCTTTGGATGACGCCTACCATTTTCTAGATAATAATTCCTTTCATTGTAGAGTAATCCTGCGTTTTCTTCTTCTAAAGGAATGACCTTTTTATCAATAAATTGTTTTAAGCCGTTTATAATTTCTAAAGTTTCTTCTGGTACAGTAAAATTCATGCATAATCCTCCTTCATTATTTATTTAACTTAATTTCATCAATGCGTCCGCAACCTTTACACCTTTCCTACCTTCAAACACCATAATAGGGTTTAGGTCAACTTCCTCTAAAACCCCTTCTTGCATACTGATTACAAAACTAAACTGTGAAATGAGATTACATAATGAGTCAACATCGTACTGAGTTTTTCCTCGAAACCCTTTTAAAATCTGGCTTGCTTTTAATTCCTCTACCATTTCTTTCGCAACTTTTGGCGATACCGGCGCTTTTCTCATTGAGACATCCTTAAAAACTTCAATAAAAATTCCGCCTAAACCGACAAGTATCATTTGGCCAAAAATAGGGTCTCTCTTTGCACCGACATACATTTCTATCGAATGATCGTTTATCATTTCCTGTATTAACACGCCATCAAATGCTGCCTCTTCTTCGTTTTGAATAATCGTTTTAATTTGATTGAAAACTTCTTTTACTTCTTGGTCACTGTTAATATTTAATTGCACTAGTCCCTTTTCAGTTTTATGTAATATTTGTGGTGACATGCCTTTTAACACTACTGGATACCCTATTGAATTTGCCGATTCCACCGCTTCTGTTGGAGATAGTGCCAATTGCTCTACTGTTATAGGAATCTTGTAATGACTTACTATTTGTTTGCTTTGAAATTCTGTTAACGCTTTTTTACTAGAGTATGAAATGAATTGATTGATTCGATCAAGCGGTATCCTCACACCCTCGTCAGCAGACATTTCTTCTAGATGGTTTTTAGATTTTCTCAATTCATTCATTGCGGAAAGAATCTTTACAGCTCTAGTTGGGTCTTCATTTAAGACCATTCCCGATTCATGGATTAATTTTTTTGCTTCGGGATTACATAATGTAACCATGACACAAGGAATATCAGGAAATTGTTGTTTCATATGCATCAGAGATGTAAGCTTTGTAGCTAATGAATCCGGTTTCAATCCTGAAAAGCCTAAGAACACTATTGCTGCATCATATTGCCCACTCTCTAAAACCGCTTTCATAAAATCTTCTAATAATGTCGGCATGTAAGAGACTTGTGCTGTAGTATCGAGGGGGTTTTTCACTCCAGCAATAGGAATAATTGATTTTAAATGTCTTTGAACTTCTTTAGGCGTTTCTGGTAAAGTGAGTCCGTTTTCTATTACTTGGTCGGAAAGCATAATGCCTACACCTCCAGAGACCGTAAAAATGGCTACGCGGTCCCCTTTCATCCGCGATAATTGTGCGAATGCGTTTGCTACATCAATAAACTCATCGATCGTCTCTGCCCTGTAGACGCCGTACTGTTTAAAAATCGTGTCATATACCGAATCAGAGCCGACCATTGAACCGGTATGTGACATAGCCGCCTGCATACCTACATCTGACTTTCCAACTTTTAGTAAGACGATTGGCTTTTTCTTTTGCGCAGCTAACTTAAACATATTGATTAATTTTTTTCCATCTTTTGTTCCTTCAAGATAACAGGCAATCACACTTGTTTTATCATCATGTACCAAATACTCGATGCAATCTGCCACATCAATATCACTTTCATTTCCAGTGGCAACAAAGTGACTAAAACCGATATGATGTTGTCTTGCTAAAGTAAAAACATGTGATCCAAATGCCCCACTTTGACTGACGAAACCAATTTTCCCTTCAGGTAATGGTTCTTCGTTTTCTAATATGGTGGAAAAGGTAGCATACATTCTTTTACTTGAATTAAATAACCCTAAACAATTCGGCCCTAATACTCTAATATGATGTTTTTTGGCAAGGGCAGTAATTTGCTCTTGGTCTTTTTTGCCATCTTCCCCTAATTCTGAGAAGCCAGCACTAAAAATAACAACAGACTTCACATTCTTTTTGATACAAGCTAGAAATGTATGGAGAACTAATTTTTGTGGCAACGCAATAATTGCTAGATCAATCTCACTTGGAACATGCATAATGGTCTCATAACACTGCATGTCTTCGATCATTTCATAATTAGGATTAACTGGAAAAATGCTTCCTAAGAATCCATATTTCAATAAATAATCTAACGGTCTGCCACCAATTTTTTTTTTGTCAGGGGAACAGCCTATAATGGCAATACTTTCAGGCTCAAATAGAGATTTTAATTCATTCCGCATAAAAGACTCCTTTCATGAAGTAATTATTAACCTTGTTGCAATTTGTGTGCCAAAAAATTTAGAATAATTAAAATAATGGAGATAACTATTCTTGTTATAGAGAATCTTAAGTGACGGAGGGTGAAATTCAAATATCAAAACGATGAATGTGTTTCAAAATAAAATACTAGCTTTTTAAAATGAAACAAATAAAAGATTTCATACTGTTATTTGGGAACATCATTTTCATGAATTTTAGTCTTATTAAACGCATAGTTAGTTTTTTAACTGAGCAGGTTTGAATTACACTGGATAAATGGGGCGGCGGTTAGGTTGGATGCTAGCTTTTTTAATTGAAAAATCCCTCCTGCAAGCAGAGGGATCCTCAATCATAAACGCTATTGTTTCTTGCTTTTTAATACATAAGTTGCTCTCCCTGTTGCTAATAGCTTTCCATCTTCATCAAATATATCTGCTACACCAACTACAAGGGTCCCTCCTTTATGAATAATTTTGCCTTCTGCTTTTATCACGCCTTTTGAAACTGGGCGGAAATAATTAATATTCATTTCAGCTGTCATAGCATTATGATGATCTGTGAGAATGGTTCTAACAGCTGTCCCAATGACAGAGTCGATTAAAACTGATATTACGCCTCCATGAACAACTAGATTCGGTTGAAGTAATTTCTTACTTACCGGTAGAATAAGTGTCGCCTTACCATCATCAATTTCTTCCAACTTCACCCCGATTAGTTGACGAAAATGATTGTTTTTCATCCGGTGTATTTCTTTATCCCATAGCTCATTTTTCAACGAAATCTCCCCTTCCTCACATAGGTATCTAAACAATTATGTATCATGCAAATTATATGCCTATCTCAACAAGTAAAGATTCTCCCAAATACTTTGTTAACTATTAACTGATGAAAAGCTGGTTGCCTTCATTGGATTGTTTGAATAGAAATATGAAAAAGACAGCCTGGGCGAGCTGTCTTTTTCTCCGTTTGAGGTGAATCAGTTTTTCAGAAGGATTACTATACTATATGTACAAGCAGGGAATGTGGACAAGGACAATGGTCTATTTTTAAAAATTTGGGCTATACTTAAATTTGATACCCCTTATTTACTTCCTTTAATTTTCGTGCAAGTGAGCTAATCTTTAAACCCTCTTCGTGACTTTGTGCCACTTCCTTCATTAAATGGTTTGAATCCTTCACCATTTGCTCTGATTTTGCTAAAGTCTCTTGCGAAATCGCTAAAGCATATTCTGTTTTGTCCTCCATTTGCGGTAGAATAGTCTGTAAACCAACTAATTGTCGTTTTGATTCATCTATAATGTTACAAACAGAAAGGACTTCTTTCATTAACAAATCGAATGCTGTTCGATTCTTAGTCATGATCTCTTTATATTGTATAAAATGGTTATTCGTTTCTTCAGATTCAAAAAGTGTTCTAGATGAGATGTCTTTCATTGAAATAATATTTTCTTTGACTAGTTCAACAGCTTGTGCTGATTTTTCTGCCAAAGCCCCGACTTCAGTTGCCACTACTGCCAAACCGCGCCCTGATTCCCCTGCTCGCGCTGCTTCTATGGAAGCATTTAAAGCTAGCAGCTTTGTTTGAGTTGAAATATCTTGTATAACTGAGGTCACCTTTTCAATAGAAGAAAAATAGTTATTCATTTGGGCAACAGTGTGAGTCATTTTTGAAAATGAAGTTGAAAAAGATTCAAATGTGGCGATGACTTTACTTATACTCTCTTCACCATCTACCGCAGTACCTTCCATTGTATATGCTTTTTTCATCATACTATCCATACTATCAAATAATTTATTGGTTTTTTCTTTCATAGATTGAAACTTCTTAATACTCTCTTCAGAACTAATGGCAGTTTGCTCTGCTCCCTGTTTTACTACTTGAATACCGACTAATAATTCTTCATTTTCTAATTTTACTTTATGAGAAATATGATCAAGACTATTGCCTGATTGGGATAAATTGTCTGTAGCATCCATTATATTTGTTAATAACTTCCTCATATGAGCAATCATTGTTTGATAACTATTAATAAGTGAGACAATTTCAGGTGTTGTACTTTCCATTTTTATATCATTTATTAGTTGTCCTTTACTAGCCTGTCTCATCATTATTGTTAACTTTGAAATAGGGTTGGTCAAATTTCTTACTAAAAGAATGACAATCACTCCAGTTACTAACAAACATAAAAGGACTGTTACACCAATAAACTGGCTCATTTCTGTTAATGTTTGTAGATACTGTGATTGAGGTATAGCAATAGTGTAGATTCCCTTTAATTCTTGAATGTTACGAAATGCTATCGTGTAGGTTTCCCCATTCATGTCACGCTCAATGATTCCATTTTGTTGTTGAGTAATAGTTTCAACAACGTTATCAGGAAAGTTAATTGGTCGATTTTCACTGACAGAAAAAGGGTCTGCTCCGTTTTGATTAATCAAAAAGAAATATGCACTGAATCCATCTTGGGCTAATTGTGATTCCTGTCTTCTGATCACTTGATTCAGTTTTGTTGTGTACTCATTCTCGTCACCTATGTATATGAGTAATAAATTTTGGGCAATTTCATAAATATAACTCGTTTCCTTATCAAGTCTTTGTTCCATAAAGCCAATAATAGTTTCTTTTGATTTACTAATAGAAATCATTGTCACTACTGTTGCTGAAAAAAGCAGAATAGTAATAACAATAATCAATAGCCTTGCTTGTAAAGAAAGTTTTCCAACAATCCCTTTGATGGCGTCTAAAACATTTTCCATATATCTCTCCCCCTTGTTCTCATTATGAGGGTGAAATATAAAGAGAATGTAAATAAGGAGTTATAATTGTTTTAATTCTTTATACCCATTACTAAAGTAGTGAGAATGAAAAGTTGTGCACTCATTCTTAATACATTGAATAATGCAATTTCTGTCATTTTTTAATATTCATTTGACATCAGATGTCATACTACCTTATCATCAATACTATTGGAGAAAACTTTTTAAGGGGAGACATCATGGTAAATATTTTAATAGGAATTTTAGGTTTTTTTCTCGTTCTCGGCTTAGCATACCTTATTTCCAATGATAAAAAAAATATCAACTATAAAGCGATTGCTATTATGGTTGTCTTACAGATTATCATTACTTTATTCATGTTCCAAACAACCATTGGTTTAAAGTTAGTTGAATGGATTTCTAATGGCGTTACAACTGTTTTAAATTTTGGTTATGAAGGTATTGATTTTGTATTAGGTGGCTTGGTGCAAGAAGGACAAACAGTCTTCTTTATGAATGTACTTATGCTCATTATTTTCACTTCAGCATTATTATCCATTCTTACTTATATTAGAGTTTTACCACTCGCTATTAAGTATATTGGTGGGTTTTTAGCGAAAATTACCGGTTTGTCAACAGTGGTTACATTCAATAGTATTAACTCCATTTTCTTTGGCCAAAGTGAAGCACTATTGGCGATTAAATCACATTTAGCAAGAATGAGTGATAACAAACTATTTATTATTAGTACATCAGCAATGGGGAGTGTATCAGCTAGTATTATGGGCTCTTACATGACAATGGTTCCTCCTCAATATGTTTTAATAGCGATGATTTTGAATTCGCTTTCAGGCTTGATTATCGCGACAATGATGGCTCCGATCAAAAACAATGAAAAAGAAGAAATTGATGTAAAAGACGTAACGGGGTCAAAATCATTATTCGAAGCTATTTCTAACGGTGCACTTGATGGTGGTAAAGTAGCTTTAATCGTTGCAGCTATGCTTGTTGCCTATATTGCGTTAATGGCTTTACTTAATGCCATGTTTGATGGAATATTCGGTATGGATCTAACAACAATACTAGGTTATATATTTGCTCCTATTGCCTGGTTGATGGGTATACCATCAAATGAAATTATTACAGCAGGATCCATTATGGGAACAAAACTTGCTACAAACGAATTTGTTGCAATGTTACAATTCCAACCACTTATTGGAGAGCTTTCAGAGAAAACAGTTGCGATTATTTCAACATTCTTGATTTCTTTCGCTAACTTTAGTTCAATTGGTATTATTAGTGGTTCGATTCAAGCTATTAATGGTGAAAAAGCGGCAGTCGTTGCTAAATTTGGTTTGAAGATTCTATTAGCAGCAACCATGGCATCTACCTTAACATCCATTATGGTCGGTTTATTTAGTTAAACACGAAAAAAAGGCATAGCGATATATGCCTTTTTTTCGTGTTAAAATCATGAGTTTGTTCAACTGAACCTATACTTACTTTGATTAAATGTAAGATTACCGCCCTAAGTGCTTATAATAAAAAGATAAAATTGACCAGATGAGTATAGGTAGTGCAAAAGCACCTATAAGCATATAAGCGAGCGTTTTAATTGCATCATTTGGGCCACTTCCATATAACAGAAAAATTGTCAATGCAGCTAAAAATAATATGATTATTGTATTTATGAAAAATACACTTCTTTGTTTCCCTTGTACTTTCCATTTATTTGATTGAATTTTCATTGCTGTCCAAACAGCTGGTACTGCTATGATCGTTAATATTATTGATACAACAGTGAGTATATTTGCTATCATTCCAGTTGTAAATATTGTACCCGTCCAAGAACTTACTGCAAACAACACTAATGCTCCTATTCCCCACCTTGCCGTGTTACTTAAAGATTCTTCATGTTTTTGGGCAAGTGTTTCCTTATCTGAATAAATTGGTTCAGTACCAGGATCGGCGCGAAATAAATGAATACCTGCTTCTGAGTAAACGTGGTTCCAACCTGCGTCTTCAAAATAGCTTAAGTATTCCTCTTCCTCATTTTCTTCTACTGTACGGTAATCAATGCTGTATACATACTCTTTTTTCTCACCTTTCACCAATGTATATCCCATGAAACTTAGCTTTTTAACATGCCACCCTTTAAGAGACTGCTGCCTCAATTTCTCCATATCTTTACTTTCTGCAAATGCTAATCCACCAGACATCATATACTTTGTTTTACTCATTGTCCATTCCTCCCAATCCTTCTTCAGCTAATTGAACCATTAGCTTTCTCACATTCATTTCATCTTTTAATACCACTTTACCTTGATTAGTCAATTCATATACTTTTCTTCTTGAATCCGAACCGTCCTGCAAATAAATCCATTCTTGTTTTAAGAGCTTCTTTATAATCGTATACATCGAGGCTGGTCCAATGGCTATTCTCCCCTGTGTAGTCTCTTCTATCAAAGACATAATTGCATATCCATGCCTTGGACGGGTTAGTGCCGTCATAATATAAAACATAGAATCGGTTATCTGCCCTTCTGATTTCAATTTACATCATCCTTAATGTATTCTTTTTTGATATATCACAAATGGATATATTCATAATATATCATTTTGTGATATAAGTGTCTATAGTTATATCATAAAATGATATAATTTTTATAAAAAAAAAGCTTCCTTCAACATAAAGAAGCTTTCTAGTCAATATTAACAACGAACATATCTTTGCAATTTTAATTTCTTTTACCCATACATTGCACATTACTTCAAAGGATATACCATCAACCAATTACTATCCTTATTCATTTTCCTCACTTTCGTAAACCCAACTTTTTCATAACAAGCAATAGCACGATGATTGTTTGTCGCAGTATCTAAAATAACCATCTTTGCTTCTGTTCTTTGCGCAATGTATTTAACAAATAGTTTCACCATTCTTGTTCCAATACCTTTTCCGAAAAGCATGGGTTCACCGATGAACTGATCGATTCCATAAATCAGTTCATTGTCCCTAAATCCAAAATATTCATTATCTACCTGATAATACTGCATAAATCCAATCGGTTGATCTTTGAGTTCTACGATAAATGGTGGGACATTGATTTCGCCGTCTATACGAGGACCGTATTTCTCTTTCACCATTTCTAGAGAAAAAGGTTCATTGACATCTCCGTAGAATGTCAATACTTCTTTCGTACTTAACCATTTACTCATATACTGATAGTCATTTTCACACATTTTTCTTATAAATAAATCATTTTCCTTCAACACGAACTCTCCTGTTCAAGATATAGAGTGACCTCTCGCACGAATAAAAGCAGATTGATTGAACGTCCAACCTACCGAATAAGAAAAATCTCCACTTGGAAAAATAATCGTATCTTAACTGTTCCAAAGAGAAACAACTGAAATTCCGGTTATTTATTCACATGTTTATCCGTACGCATACCTGCTTAATAGGACTGAATTTTCAGTTAATAAATTACACACTATTTCTTAAAGTCCTTATCTATTAAAGGTTTACCATCTGAATCAACCATAACAGTTAATCCACTGACCGGACCTGCATAATGGAACATATACATCACTCCGGTTTCATTATCTCGAATAATCTTAAAAATTTCTATTTTCCCTTGAGAATAAATTGTTTCAAAACGTTTATTATCCATCACTCAACGCTCCCTACATCTTTTTTAATGAAGTTCCTCTGAGGTAATATAGCTGTATATAAGTTTCATTAACTTATTTTTACCATAAAACTACCTCTTGAACAATGCACATTTCAAAGCATTTTTCTTTTAGAGATTAAATCGAAAATTTTCATAAACAATTCTTAAAAATAAAATTTACAACATTAAAGTGATATAGCAGACTAAATTATTATTATTCCATTCAAGTTAAAGTCCACTCGACGCCTGTATTGAGTGAAACTAAAAATCACCTAAATAAAAGCTTGTTAACTTCAAAAGCTAACAAGCCAAAAATGATCTTATTCTGTTTTTCTTTTTTGATCTTTGTTTCGTTTATTTCCCTTACTATTATCACCACTTATTGCGCTTTGAGTTCCTTGCGGTGAGCTTTGGTTCTTACTGCCGTTATTAGGTACTTTCGTCAAACTGCTTCACTCCCTTCTATTAAGGAGTATTGTGGACCGTTCGAGAAAATTCTATACAAGCCCTCTTCTTATCAAATCACGAGGCGAGTAATTCCATCCATATTGCTCTATTGTTTTTTTGAATGATAACCAGTGGTTTCTTCCTCAAAGCAAGAAAAACAAATCATTTTACCATCAGCTTCAAGAACACCACCTAAAAATCCGCCATGACAATAAATCCCCTCACCACAACTACGACATTGACCAAGATACTCTTTTTCCATATATCCTCCTTTAAAAATAAGTGCTCTTTTTACTTCAGACCTTAAAATACTTCATATGTTCTTTTGTAGAATTGAGTCCGATCAAATGAATCTCAATTTAACTTAGGTTATATATATATTTAGACAAACAGAAAACATATTCCCTCTAGTTTTGAGGCGATTAATGAGATTTTTTGGTAAACTTAAAAGGTATTTTGAATTTTCATAAAGGAAGAAACACATAAAATACAAGTTCTAAGATGGAATAAGAGACTTACTTTTATCATACAGCTACAAATATTTTTGAAAATTAAGCGAAATTTATAATTATAGTAGAGAAAAAATGTATATTACTTACAAAGTAGACGAAATTATTGCTGGAATAAGCGTGTTAAGTAATTATTTAAAAACTACCTGGAATGCTAGATTCCACGTAGTTAATAGAGTTTATTGATTTTATTCGACTGTTTCGTAATGATCAAAAATAACTTTCACACATCTCCAATCTCAGAGATGTGTGAAAGTTGTATCATTTTTTATAACCCATGTTTTTAATATTTTAAAAATGTTGGGCTTGCCAATTACTTTGTTCGTCCATTACTAAATCAATTATAGTAATAGTCTTGAAAATAATAAGTAAGAAACCTCATTACCTATAATGAAGTTTCTTTACTTTACTATACTTAAATGCTCATTACGCCACCTTTTGATGCATTTGTTACTAGTTTGGAGTACCTTCCTAACCAGCCATTTTTAATCTTTGGTTCAAATGGTTGTAATGATTTTTTTCGGTTAGCTAATTCTTCATCAGATAATTTTACGTTCATCGTTCTGTTAGGTAAGTCGATCACAATGATATCTCCATTTTCAATAAGTGCGATTGGACCACCCTCAGCAGCTTCTGGAGAAATATGACCAATGGAAATTCCACGTGATGCTCCGGAAAAACGACCGTCTGTTAGCAAAGCAACTGAACTACCTAATCCTCGACCCATAATGGCTGAAGTTGGTGCTAGCATTTCTGGCATTCCTGGACCACCTTTAGGTCCCTCATACCTGATGACAACAACATGGCCTTCTCTTACAGCTCCATTATCGATTGCTTGTTGTGCTTCTTCTTGTGACTCAAAAACAATTGCTTCTCCTTCGAACTCTTGAATCGTTGGGTCCACTGCGCCGACTTTGATGACAGCACCTTCAGGGGCGATATTTCCATATAAGATGGAAAGGCCACCAACTGGGCTATAGGGATTATCTTTAGGACGTATAACCTGTTCATTAGTAATGTCATGTCCACTTACCAACTCACCCATTGTTTTACCTGTAATCGTTATTCTCTCTGGATGAATGGCATTTGGAATTTTCGTTAATTCATTAATGATTGCACTAATGCCCCCAGCTTTATTAATATCATCCATTGAATAATCTGACGCTGGCATAATTTTTGCTAAATATGGAACACGGGTAGCGATTTTATTAATATCTTCAAGATTATAATCAATACCAGCTTCATTTGCGATTGCCAAAGTGTGAAGCACTGTATTAGTCGAACCACCCATCGCCATATCTAAAGCAAAGGCATCATCAATAGCTTCTTTCGTAATGATGTCACGTGGTTTCACATCTTCTTCAATCATGCGAACTAAATGTTTAGCAGCTTCATAGATTAACTCTTTCCGTTTTGCACTTGTTGCGACAATCGATCCGTTACCAGGAAGAGCGACACCTAGCATTTCCATTAAGCAGTTCATTGAATTAGCTGTAAACATCCCTGAACAAGACCCACATGTTGGACACGCATTATTTTCAATATCATTGAACTCTTCTTCTGTCATTTTTCCTGACTTAAAAGCTCCTACTCCTTCGAAAACAGATGTTAATGAAAGTTGTTTTCCGCTCGCACTTGTTCCTGCTTCCATCGGTCCACCTGAAACAAAGACGGAAGGGACATTTGTACGCGCGGCTGCCATTAACATACCAGGAGTGATCTTGTCACAGTTTGGAATATAAAAGACGCCATCAAACCAGTGGGCATTAATAACGGTTTCTGCACTATCAGCAATTAACTCTCTGCTAGGTAAGGAATAACGCATACCAATATGCCCCATGGCTATTCCATCATCAACACCGATTGTATTAAATTCAAAGGGAATGCCACCTGCTTCAATGATTGCTTCTTTAACCACATCTGCAAATTCTCGTAAATGAACATGTCCAGGAATAATATCAATATATGAATTACATACACCAATAAATGGTTTCTCTAAATCTTTTGCTCTTACTTTTCCTGTCGCATATAAAAGACTACGGTGAGGAGCTCTATCTACTCCAAGTTTAATCGTATCGCTTCTTCTCATTTACAACCACACCTTCAATTTTCATTATTTTGATTATTTGTATAATGTATTGTAAAACGTATGTTGTCTGCTGTCAATAACGTTGTTAGACAAAAAAGAGCATCTTTTATAAAAAGATGCTATTTTTTGCTTTTTTATTCAATTCCTAATTCACTCATTGCATGTAATATATGAATTTTCATCGCACTTCTTGCTCCCTCAGGGTTACGATTCTTCATAAAATCCATAATCATTTGATGATCATTCAATGTATCTTTAATTGCAACTTCTTTTTCGACTGATAAAATCACACCTTTATCGATGGCTTGATAAATGACAGGCATGAGCTTTTCCATAAATTCATTATGGGTCGCTTTAACAATTGATTGATGAAATTTCTGCTCTTCAGCCGTTCGATCTTGCTTCTTTTTAATCTTCTCTTCAATTTGTAATCCATAATCGATAATTCTTTTCATTTCTTGGTCACTTGCACGAATGGTCGCATAGTATGCAGCTTCTGGTTCAAATATTAAGCGCATTTCATACAAATCTTTCGCATTAATTTTTGCATCTGTAAGCAATCCGAAATGTTGCATATGGTCAATATCCAAAGCTTCTTTTATAAAAGTCCCTTTACCTCTTTTGATTTCGACAATGCCATTTGTAACGAGGATTCTAATCGCTTCTCTTAAAGTTGTTCGACTAATATTCAATTCTTCCGATAATTCATTTTCGTTAGGTAGCTTATCTCCAGGTTGAAAACGTTTCTCAATGACAATCATAGAGATAATGTCATCAGCAATGGAATCGGATAATCTTTTTTGAGTCATATATTTGTCCACACCTTATTTAGTATTAATATAGAATATAGTGTAAACGATCATTTATGTAAATGCTTATTTTTTGCGAAATAAAAAACCATGAATGCTATTGGGTTATAAAAAAGTTTGATCAAATGCACGTCTTATTATGTTAATTTCCCAAATATAAAAGAGCCTGTTTTTGAAAAAGAGTTTGATAAAAACAGGCTTTTTAAACATTTTACGAAGACGATTTTTATAAAAAAGTTTGATCATTTTCTACCTTTGTTGCTCAACAATCGCGCCCGTTTAATAAAGACTTGATTTCGAGATATATTGGAATAAATCAATAATGTTAAATTTCCATAATACTAGTAGGGATAAACATTTAGCGATCGGTCAGAAATATACTATATAATTAAATGTTTCCTATTGGACTTCTACAAACCCCTATTGGAATCCCCTTATGATTAATGTGCTTTTTAAGATTTACAATAGCGTTTCCTTGATAAACATGTTCCATAATATTTTTTATTTTTTCGCTTTCTTGTTTACTTACTATTTGCTCCGTAAGCATTTTTTGGAACCATTGACTAATTTCCGTCGGTAAAACATTCCCAGCAATGGAAGAAAGGCGATTATATCCATGTAATACTTTTTCTTCTAAATCCATTTCTCCACCAGCATAAAAGTACAAATCGTTATGCATACCTTTTTTTATTCGTTCAACTTTTTCTTTATTGCCAGCATCTTTTATTCCAACCACTAAGTCATTCTTACTTAATTGAATAATACTTTCTTCTGATAAATCAAATCCAGTTCTTTTCGGATTATTATATAAGATTGTAGGTTTATTACTAAGGTGGATAATCCTCTCTGTATAAACGAATGCTTCTTGTTGAGTCGGTATAACATAAGGGGGGTACCCAAGCATTACACCTGATATTTTTGAATGACGAATCTTTTCAGCTAATTCCTCTGCTTCTTTCTGTCTAATTGAAGCTACACCAAATATAATTTCCATATTACTAATAAGTTCTTCTTCCAGTTCTAATCCGTTTATTATTTCAATTTTCTCTTGGAGGTTTAGACTATGCTGCTCTCCAGTAGTTCCAGAGACAAGAACAGATTTTACACCTTGTTTATACAGGTCTTTTATGTGGATTATTGTTCCTTGAACATTTATAGATTCATCTTCAAAAAAAGCTGTTGGTACGGCAATATGAACATTTTCGGTTAGCATTTTGTTATCCCTCTTTTCCTTTTTATATACTTGTACTGAACTGCCTTTAGCACAATAATCGATATCCACTGAGCTGCTTTCCCTCAATTGTTTAAAAATCGAATTCACGATATAAACATCTAAACTATGAGATAGAATTGATCACTTCGTTTTCCTAGCTTTCATCACTTCTGCTAATTGTTGAGAGTTTAAATCTTTTTCCTTATTTAGTTTATCAATAATATTGATATAGTCCTCTTCATTTCGTTATTCACTCAATTTAAAGGCTGCTTGAACTTCTTGCACTTTTACTTAAATCCAACAATACCTTTAGTTTGGTTTTTGGTTTTTGGAGAGAAGTTCTCCCATAACGCTGCACTTTCACGGTGTTGTTCATACTTTTGCTTCCTGCAATTCTTGTTCACTCATCAGACTAGCTGTTCCATATACATGGACGCTTGATAATTCCATGTGGGCACATTTTCTGACTCGTACCACGAGGATGAAATATAAGCATGGGAGCCTTGATACATAACAAGAGCAGAATCATCCCCGAAAGTTTTCCACTGTGGATTCGCATAAGCGAAATGTCCAGTTAGATAGTAGTCATCCCCTTGTTATGCAACTCCAAAGGTAAGTAAGTCGCTATAGGTCTTCCTTCTTCTGTCGTTACGATCGTTCCGAAAGAGTTCCTCTGAATAAAGTCTTTGATTTCAGCAAAGTCTGTGACTTTAAAATGCTTTGGGATATACATCCTTATTCACCTCTTTACTTAATTATTAGAGCTTTTTAACCATTATTAAGTCCGTTTGTTCTTCATTCCCCATATAAAAAGAGTGCGCTCCCGTTTGGGTAAAACCCAATGTCTTGTAAAAAGAAATGGCATTTTTATTTTTTTCCCACACGCCCAGCCAGATCTTCTTTTTATTCTGTTCCATAGCAATATCCATAGCTTTATTGAACAGGTATTTACCAAGGCCAAGCTTTTGAAATTTATTAATAATATAAATCCGCTCGATCTCAAGGGCGTCATCATCCATTTTTTCAGTCTGGGCATCCCCGGTATTAACCTTTAAATATCCAGCGACCTCATCATTAAAAGAAACAAAAAAGAAATGGGATGAAGGATTGGATAACTCATTTTCTACTTGATTTATGTTAAAAGCCTCTTCCAAGTAAGCCTTCATATTTTCTGGAGAATTCTGATCCTCAAATGTCTCCTTAAATGTTTCATAACCAATTTTTTGAAGTTTTCGTGAATCTCCCACTGTACATCTTGTCATATTTATATTCATAAAAACCTTTCGCTCCTCTCTACAATCAGTAACTTCTCTTGTTTCTTTTTTTTACAAATTCCCAATCTTTTTCTATATTTCTTCTTACTCTTTGAAGAAGGTCAAAAAGATTTTCTATTTCTTCTTCGGACAAACCCTCTAAAGCAATTGTATTGGAATGATCATTTTCTCTTTTTATAAAAGGAAAAACCATTGTACCTTTCTCTGTTGGAAAGAGTTTTTTTATTTTTTTGTTATGTTCATCTTCTTTCTTCACAATAAAGCTGTTCATTTCAAGTTTCTTAATAGAGCGAGCTGCTGTGGTACGATCTACTTTTATCATCTCAGCTACCTTTTCTTGAATAATACCTGGGCTTTCACAGATTCGCACAAGGTATAAATACTGCCCTCTTGTGAGGTCATATTCTTTGAATTCTAAATTACTTATTGAATCTAGCGCCCTTGCTATCATTCCAATTTCACGTAGTATTTCCTTCATACTTAACCCCTCACGCAATAATTTTGTTGCAAATGCATCATTTATATATATTTACCCTAACTTATTTTTGTTGTATATGCAACAAAAAAATACTAGTAAAGAGGTAGATTAGTGTGAAGTTTTTCTTTTATGTAGTAGGAATCTTGATTTTAATCCTCGGCATTTCTTGCACGATACAATTTGACCTTGGGACTTCCCCTTTTGACGCCCTTCTGGTAGGACTGTCTATCCATGTGGGTTTTACGGTCGGTATTTGGGAAATAATCATTGCTTTTATATTATTAGGGTGTAATTCACTTTTTAAAAAACAAAACTAGAAGTTTTGGGGTTGTTAACAGCATTTATAACGGGGGTTAGTATCGATATGTGGATCTTTTTATTAGAAACTTTGCACACACCTGAACTATGGTACAGCAAAGCTGTTTACTTTGGAGTCGGCTTAGTTGTTATAGGATTAGTTACTGCCATCTATCTACATACGAATTTTGCACCGATCCCGGTTGACCGGTTAAAGTTAATCATACAAGAATTAACTAGAACAAATATTTATGTTGAACTAAATGATATAAAAGGCTAAAACTAAAACCCGTATTTAATAAAAATACGGGTTTTAGTTTTCTAGAAGACTTGTTTGAATGAACAAAAAAGCTTTCTCACTTATTAGTGTTGGTTTTCTTATAATTTCTTTTTAATCTATCCAGTTCTTTAACTAACCTATAGAAAGTAGCTTTAGACACTTTTGACATTTCTATAGCTTCTATATCTGTTATTTCTTTTTTTCTCCATTTTGCATAAATTTCTTTAAATTCATCTGTAATTACAGTTTTTGGACGTCCTAAATGTTTTCCCTTTAACTTTGCAGCTTGGATTCCTTCTGCCTGTCGAGTTTTTGTATCAATGCGTTCTTTTTCAGCAAAAGCCGCAAGAACAGTAAGAATAACTTTCTGTATAGCTACTTTAATTACATCATCTTGATCATTAGAAGTATTAATCATAGGTTCTTTTATAAAAGTTAAGTGAATACCATGTTCAACAAACCACTCATATTCCTTCAATGTTTCATTCATGGTTCGTCCCATCCTGGTAATAGAGTCAAAAACAAGTTCATCCCCTTCACGCACTAATTGCTTTACCAATTGATATGTAGGTCGATCAAAATTTTCCCCGCTCTTTTTTTCTATAAGTATATCTCTTTCATTAATTCCTTCCTTCATCCTGGTTTGTATCTACCATTCTTCATTTTGTTCTTTACTAGAAACTCATATATATGGCCTAATACCAGCAAAGCTGCTATGAAACGCAATGAGAAATCGGAATCATAACAAAACCCCTCGATTTCATTAGTTATTTATAATTGCACTATTACTGAAAAAGGCACAATTTCTCTTCAATAATTGCACCCGATTGATGAAGATTGTTCGTTTTTATTTTCAAGTAATAATCTAACTCGTCTAACGACACTTAACCCTTTTCCCATTCCATTAAAAATTCTTCCTCGGAAGTCTGTTCATCTAATGTTTCTTCTTTTATTACAAAGCCATTTTTCAAGTAGAAATCAACAGCTTTTTTATTTCGCTTGTACACTTTTAATTGTATATTTTCCCTTTGTTTTTTTATAAAATCTAACAATCCCTTGCCATATCCCTCACCTTGATGCTTAACATCAATAAATAATGCAGCTAAATAATTATCCATCATTGATACGAAGCCGACAACATCTTTTTCATTACTTACAACATATGTTTCAGACATTGGGATATACATTTCTTCCATCTCCGTTTGCTGTGATTTTCAATAATTCTTATCAATAAAGTCGTGTGTTATTAAAGAACCTTTATACCATATTTCTACTAACTTATTGACTTCTGTATTCTTATTTGATCTAATATTCACCTTATCACCTCTATAAATCTCAATGCTTTATTCAATTAAATGGCCCTGTTGTTCAAGTTCTTGTTCTAGATTTGCGCCCGATTGTGGAAAATAATTAAGCTAATCTTATTGAATAGGTGCCCTTAAATAGAGTGAATCCTAATTTAAAAATTTTAAAATTTAAAAACAATTTTATCCCCATTGGAGCATGGTATTTATTGTTTTCGACACTACTTTTTTTGATGAAAGGAATTCTATTCTATAAAAAAGTTAAAAATCTATTATTCCAGAGATTCTCATGATGTTCAATGATTGTTTTAGCTTCCAAAAGGTCACTGTTTAGGGTGGTAGTTAACCCTTTTTTCATAAATAATTTATATCCTAATCCATGAGCCATTCTAATAGTTGTATCTACACAATATTCAGTTTGTGCGCCACAAATTTCAAGTTTTGTTATATTTAAATTCCTTAGTTGTTCATCCAAATTAGTCTTGTAAAATGAGTTAGCATGTGTTTTATTGATATAGATATCTTTATCTTTAGCATCTAGTTCGGGAAATAGTTGCCATTCTGGAGAATTTAGAACCAGATCACTATCATTATGTTGAACAAAAATGATAGGATTGTTTTTTTCTCTAAAAAAATGAATTCTTTGATTAACCCCATTTAAAACATTCTCTAAGTTATAAAGTGGAATATTTTCAGGCTGAACACCCTTTTGCAAGTCAATAATTATTAATGCTGTATTTTCCATAATTATCATTCTCCTAATACCTTCTTACTGTTGTATTTTACCTTTATACTTTTTAATACTACGATTATACATTTATCCTAATTCCTATTCCATTAAATTGTCCAAAAACGGAAAAAAAAATGGAACCAAAAGACCAACTACTAAACCTGAAAAATCAAATTTTTCTTCTGCGTACGTGTACTCTACTTCCCTGACAGCTTTTTTATACTTGCCATCTTTGTCTTGAATTGCTATCGCTTCATCTGTACTAATACTTTCTATAGAATAATATTTAGTACCTTTCTTATAAGCGTTCGAGAAGTTACCAGAATACTGTTCCATATCTGAATACTTAGTGACTTGCCCAATCTTGCTATCTATATCCGTTACGTACTCATCACTTACTACATAAATATATCCATCCCAAACTACAAATGGATAAGCCCAAGATGTTGCTAATAGCTTACTAGGAAATAAAAAAGAAGCTAATAAAATAAATAAAATTACAAGAGAAAGTGAATGCTTAATTTTCATACAAATTTCCCCCTATCTAAAAATTAGACATTGAATAATTTGTATTAGTTTCACTATGTTTATTATTGAAGTAACCTACCTTTAATCGAAGAAATTAAGCTATGCCCTTACTCAAGCATCGGGCCAGATCGTAATAATGATACGATTATTGAACAAAAGTTTCCATACTAAATTTCCTATATTAATACTCAATAATCTGGTCCAATTCATAAGAAAAGCGCATTTCTTCTTCCAGAAATGCGCCAGATTGTAGAAGATTGTTCTTGTAGTAAAGCACCCGTCAGTTTATGTACACCTTCATAAATATAATAAATAATATCTCATTTAACTATACAACCTATCTATCAAAAAAATAGGGTATCAGCTCAACATGGAGCCGTTACCCTAATCTTCATTTTAAACATTTCTAAGACTTCACCTTCTTTTATTTCTATTTTGTTCTTTGATGGATTTCCTGAAATTCCTAAAGTTTTTCATGCCACCCATACTACTAAGCATTTCATTTGTCTTTTCTTTTTCAATCATTTTAGAATTCAAGCCTTCATACCTAGTTTCCCTTTTAAGTTTCCAGTAGCTTTCTAGCCTTTCTATCGACAAAAAGCCATCTTTAATGGCTTTTTGCACTGAACAGTTTGGCTCATTTTTGTGTGTACAGTCATTAAATTTACAATCAAAAGCAAGTTCTTCAATATCGGAAAAGGATTTCGTTAAATCTGCACTTATAATCCCCAGTTCCCTCATACCCGGAGTATCTATAACAACACCTAAATTTGGCAACATAATCAGTTCTCGTCTTGTCGTAGTATGTCTGCCCTTATCATCATTTCTTATCCCATTTGTGTCTAATATATTTTGACCGAGCAAACAATTGATTAAGGTTGATTTTCCAACTCCAGATGATCCTATGAGCGCTACTGTCTTACCGCTAGAGAGAAATCTTTTTAAAGATTGATACCCTTCATCAGAAGTACTTGTTGTAACAAGCACCTCTACACCAATTGCAATAGAAGAAATTTCGTTAAGCCTTATCTCTATATCCTTACACAAATCTGATTTTGTAAGGACAATAACTGGTACTGCACCACTGTCCCAAGCGATAGAAAGATAACGCTCTAGTCTACGTAAATTATAATCATAGTTCAGTGACATACAAATAAAAACCGTATCAATATTTGTAGCGACAATCTGAATATCTTCTTTAGTTCCTGCCATTTCACGCGCAAATACGCTTTTTCGTGAAAGTATGTGGTGAATGATTCCGTTTCCCTGTAAATTATTTGTTCTATCGATCATAACAAAATCTCCAACAGCAGGATATTCAGAAATTCCTTTTACACTATAGTGATACTTACCGGATATCTCAGCAACGATCTCACCTTTTTCTGTGATTACCTTATATAAATTTTTAGATTGTGATGAAACTCGACCAATAAAAAGGTCTTTATATATTTTAGACTCCTGTATAAGTTCTTCAGTAAGTCCTAAATTTTTCATATCAATATTATTCAATTTCATTTCCTCCTAATTTGTTTTTTGATTAAGCAAAATTTATTTTGATTGCAAACCGGACACCCCTGATTTTTCAACACTTCGATTGTAGGAAAATCACCCTGGATGCCCACTAGGATTGATCTATTACACAACTTACACTGGTAAGTACGAATTGTTTGCCTTACCTCGCCTGTATAGATTGTGTCTTCGAATCGATCCGTAATATTAGGCTTTGTAGATTCTGTTGTTTGAAGGACTATCATTTGTCCTTTATTTCCAATCATTTGTGCCCCTTCGTATTCATTAAAATGTACAATAATCTCTTTAATTGAGAGACTCATGTGTATTAGCTCTTGCTGAAATGCCAACATAAAGTCTGGTGATTTATGAGCAAATGACAAAAAGATTGGCAATCCTTTTGCTTTCTTTATAGCGCTTATGCCGCGAGAAAGGAACAAGGACATTCCTTGTAGCGTATAAGGCGGGTCTGTGAAAAAGCAATCGTATTGTCCGTGAAAATACTCTGGTAGCGGTTGTCGTAAATCCATATGAAGGTCATTAATAAATAGTCCTTCTCGCACCTTAATATCACGAATATACTTTAAGAATCGGTCATCATTATCTATGACGGTTATCATGGTTTTTTTATTCCCCTCATTCGGAAATAACCGGTTAAGAAGGAGGCCAAGTGACACACTCACTAGGTCATCATCACCAACACACAAGATTTTTTTTCCGATCAACGCATGCTCTCTTAGGCAAAGTATTGCCCGACGCAAACTCGTTTCGGGTGTGCATTTCGATTGATCAATTTGCACATTAACTTGTGGTCGTAATTGAAATAACTTTGTAATTAACGATAATATTTCTTCAAGCTCTATCTTCCAAACTGTTCCATTGGTCATAAGTCTTTGATATAAGGCTTTGTCTAATCCACCATATCCTAACTCATTTTCGATATAAGAAATTCCATTATAGGTACAACGCACCCCACGATCCTGCATTAAAGCACCTGCCTTTATGAGTTCCTTCTTAACCGCAGTAGCTACCGGAACAGGCAGAAGGACTTTTCGTGCTAGTTCTTTTGTGGAAATCCCAGGTTGTATAAAACATTCAACCAAAAGTTGTTCGATTACCAAAGGACCCTCTTGAAGACGTACGTTTGCATTTACTAGTTCAATATAATTTTTCATAGAATCACTCTCTTATTGTCGATATTTTTAATGTGCTATATTCATTTTGGAAAAGCACACACGTCATCCAATAGATACTTAATCCCACATAAAAAAGGACAGAAAATGAACATATAGTCCATCTTCTGTCCTTTTTAGGATATTGACTACCAATTTACTTTTGTCGGAATGATACAGGTCATTAAAAAAACCTATTTCTAACATGGGCATAAAAAATAGAACCGTGCATAAGAGCACGGCTGTTTGTAGTCAATTATACATTAAGGATGGCCGTTGTGTTCTTAACCGATATTGATTCATCTATTTTTGTCCACTACAAATAAACCACTTAAAAAAGTAGATTTTTGCCAGTGAAATAGAAAGAACCATATAAAATTGATTGATTAGTTAAGAACAAATACCAACATCGAGCAAAACTCCTGTTTTTTATAATACTTTTATTTATAACTTAAATATATTAAATAATCAAGAACAATATTATTCTATTTTCACTACAACCTCGCTTTGCAAACTTTCTATATAAAACCAGAATACAATCGATGCAAAAGGAGCACCTTCTTTATTCAAGAATGGCGCCCTTTACTAGAAGAACCAATTATTAGATTTTATTAAATAGCCGATAACACTCGTGAATTTATTCCTGAGAGGTTCATAAATATTTAATACATCTAATATTACTGATTCCTTTTTTCCTCCCAAAGTCGAATACGCTCTTCATGACTCACTACTTTATGGATTTGATGAAGCATCCATACATAGCCAAAAGAGTCCATAAATATTGCATTTGACACTCCGTAATCATGTAACTCAGTAACCGGTTGTATCTCGGAGCACCCCAAATTCATTGCCTTTGTATATGTTTCCTTGATATCAGGGACAGAGACGTTAAACCAAATTGTTTTAGGGTCATCTGGGGTTGGGGCTATCAATTGAAATTCTGGATTTTCATCCAACATGTGAAAGCGTACGCCGTAAAGAGTAAAAACCACTTCATTTGTACCTTTGGGTAAATCCGAAACCTCAACACGTTCGATTTCAAATATGTTTTCGTATAATTCCAATGCTTTTAAACTATCTGTAACAACCAAATCAATTTCTACTCCTACCATCATGAGCACACTCCTTTTATTAGCTAATAGATCTTCTTTACTCCAACATTTTCTTCTAGTTTGTAATTAAGTATGTCAAATTCAATATGTTAACACAATAAATATGGGTCCATTTCAATTATCCTGCCCTTTAACTGATTAAAGAACAAGAAAATGAATTCCTGAAACAGTCCATCATTGCTCAATAATTGCGCCCTATAATTGAATAACTTTTTTTAAATATTACGTATTTTATTTCCTTCTACTAAGGCTTTCAAATTTTCTAAAGAGGCAGCAAAACCTTCCGAATTCATTGTTACTCTTGTTCCATTTGATTCATCTTTTAATGTAATTGATATTAGAATTTGTTGTGAATCTAAACGAAAGGCAAATTCCTGATAGGTAACAACATTCTCAATTGTTAAGGTCATTGGAAGTTTCTCTGTAAGGTTATTATGTACACTAGGTATTAACGTAAAAGTAATTTTCTCACCAACATTCAGACTAGGAATTACCCAAGGTGAACCAGGTGCATACCACTGTGAAAGTTTATCTTCATTTATTATTGCGTTCCAAACTTTCTCTTTCTTGCTAACAATCCAAACAGAACTCTTATCTTCTTCATTACCCATAATTCTTACCCTCCCTTAATTTGAATTAATTATTTTAAGCCTTATACAAAAGTAATGTCCTATTGCTTAATACCAATTATTTCAAAATATACAAACTAACTCAAATCATTTACTACAAAAAGAGAGCTTTCCTTGTTCTTGAAAAGCGCCCTATTGCGGAATATCACTAGGTAAAGTAGCTGAATTGTTGATAGTTACTTTCCATGAAATTATTGTTGTACTATCACGTACATTATTTTCCTTAATTTCTTCTAATAATCTTTTAACACCATATTGATTGGTTATCCCTTCGAAGGTATTAAATATTTCAAATGGGTTGTCAAAATTAGTATTTGGGCACTCAATAAGCCCATCTGTTGTTAAGAAAATATGATTTTCTCCTTTCCGTAATTCTTTCCTTCCAGAACTGTAACAAGGTACAGCTAAATTAAAAGTATTCTTTTGTCCTACCCACTCATAAAAACTTCTATGATTCTGTTGAAATTCTCCTAGTGCTTTAAGTTCAGGATGAAACAAATAAAGAATGCAATCTCCTATCGACAGCCACCAAAGGAATTTTCCTTTCCTAACAACAAATAGGCAAGCAGTTTCTCCTTGGACATTTTGATTAGCTTCTCGAAAGCTTTGACCCTTAAAAATATTTAGAATGAAGGTGGATATGGTGTCGAAAGCTTCTACTGTCTGCATTTTTAAGATTTGTTGCACTGAGTCTCTTTCTTTTTCAAAGGTTTTAAGAACTAATTCTGCACTTTGTGCTGTATTATGAGCATCAAGAATAATAACAAACTCCCAATCTTCTTCTTGATTAACCCAAATTAAACATCCATCTTCATTCTTAAATTGCCCAGTTGAAGAGTTACCACCAAAATGACCTATTACAATATCGTTGTTCAACAATTTAGTGTGAACTTCATCTACATAATGTTTTTGGCTTCCTACCCATTGATAATCACTCATGATTAATCACCTTGTATTCATATTGGTCAACTATTTTTAATATACAAAAGAAAATAAAACGATTTATAACCTAAGAAAAGCACCCTTTTCATGCAGAATAGCTGCCAATTCCTTATTTCGGAAATATAATTTCGTTATTTATCCAACTTTACTTGCTATTAAAATATCTGTTATCTCGTCAACACAATTAACAATATGTGTAGGGTTAGTATCACTTAATTCTTTAAATGAACCATATCCATAAGTTACTCCGATAGAGTCAATACCAATATTATTTGCACCAATCATATCGTGTTTTCTGTCACCAATCATAATAAAATCATCTAGCCTATGCTCATTGTACTTATCAAGTATGTATTGAATAATTTCAGTTTTTGATGTTCGTGTTCCGTCTAGATTACTTCCAACAACAAGATCAAAATAATGGTCAATGTTAAAATACTTTAGTATTTGTTCAGAAAATACAGTAGGCTTTGAAGTTGCAACAACTAAAATATATTGTTGTTCTTTTAAGGATTTTAGTAGAAAAGGAATTTCCGAATATAGGTCATTCTCAAACATACCCTTATCCTTGAACCTTTCCCTGTAAAAATGAATTGCCTTTTGTGTACTTCCTTCATCAAAGTCGTAATATTCAGCAAATGACACTTGAAGTGGTGGACCGATAAAACATTCAAGTTTATCGATATTAGGTTCATCAATGTCCATTTTCTTTAACGCATATTGAACAGATTTAGTTATACCTATTTTTGGGTCTGAAAGTGTTCCATCTAAATCAAATAAAATTATCTTATATTTGTTCATATAAAGCTTCCTTTCTGTATCAATTACCTTCCTCATTTTACTATATAAAATTCAGAATTGTTTAAATTCATTATCAGACTGTCCCGTTTACTCGATAATTCTTGCTCCATTAAATGGCCTATTACTGAAAGAGGCACAATTCCAGTCTTCAAGAATTACGCCCGATTCTTGAAGATTGTTATTAGAACATGGACAGCTAACATTTAAAATGGAACTTTAACCAAATCCCTTTAATACAACAAGCGACTGTTCTTGCTATGCAATTATCCTCAATTTCAACATTACAGATTTTTCATTATACCTTCAGGTAATAATCTACTTAAAATGCTGGTAACAATCCAAATACCTATTAATAATAAGATAAGTTGAATGCTAAATTCATATATCCAAATTAAATCGAATTGCCGTACCCAATCCTTTAATTCAGACATCCCTATAATTAAACCACCAAATAATCCAACATATAATATAACCGTATAAATACGTTCCCACCAAGAAAGTTTACGAATAACCTCTTTAGCTTTATAAAGCCTTCCTATGATAACAACTGTCAAAATAAATAATAACAAGATTATTAATGCCATAATCATCCATCCTCAAGTTATAAAAACTATATTAGGCACAAAATTGCTATTACCTAAAAACCCTGACCTTTTAATAAAATAGGTGTCTTCACTTAAAATAGAAACTTGCTCTAGAGTTTAAGTGCACAAATTTCATAACCTTCATCTATTTTAACATAATTATCCAAAAAAAAACGAGAGATCCAATACAGATATAAAAACGAATAGGCTAATTCTTACTCCTGAAATGCGCCCGATTGTTGAGCATAGTAAATTCAATCTTTCTCAGTTAACGCTTCCATTAGCTTCATAACTATTAATCAAATATTGTATCTTTATTAGGATTTCTTAAGAATTCAAAAAGCATTTTGATTTGAGTATCTGTATTTCTTCCTAGAGAAAGCATTGGTAAATTATCTTCATTATAAAAGTTTATTCCTTTTGTTTCCAAACCATTTCTTGCTTGCCCACCAATAACCTCACATTGAATAAACAATTTATAATAATGATATGGTTGAGGTGGATAGGGGTGCTTATTCATATCCAATAAAGCAAGTAATTTCGCAGGAACTACATCGTAACCTGCTTCTTCTTTAATTTCTTTTACAATGTTTTCACTAGGCGACAAACCTATATCACAGAAACCACCTGGCAAAGACCATCTATCATCAATTTTTTCTCTTACCATTAATATTTTATTGTTATTAAATACTACTCCTCGAACATCTATTTTAGGTGTTTGATAACCTGTTTCATTAGTAAATAAATCCTTGATTTTTTTCAATTCTAATCCAGTGTATTCTCTCATTATCTCGGCACTTAAATTTCTTAATTCTTCATAACGTTCAATATCGTAAACGTCTTTTGAAAAGGTTAATCCTGCTTGAGATATTGATTGTATCTTCTTTGCCCATTCTAACCATTTATAACTCATTACGACTACCTATATTTATAAAATCAACAAACTGATTAACGCTGTTAAAAAAAGAATTAGGTTCTATTTTAAATTCTAAAGTTTGATAATCTGGCAACCACTGAACTCCTACCGTATGTACATTTGCTTCACTTCCTGCTTGTATATCTGCATCACTATCTCCAATAAACATAGCCTCATTATCTCTCACACCTAATAGTGATAATGCCTTGATTATTCCTTCTGGATGAGGTTTTGGGTTAATAACATCATCCCCTGTTATTATGACATCAAAAAGATTATCCATTTGAAGAGCTTTTAATGAAATATCTAAACTCCTTCTTGCTTTTCCTGTAACAATCCCTAATTTAATACCATTGTCTTTTAAATGTTTTAACATTTCATCAATTTCCACATTATGTTTAACCAAGTTAGAATGATTCTCTAAATACTTTTTATAATACAATTCAATAGCATGCTCTTTATTCGAATTTACAAGATTTTCTCTAATAATTCCTGTTTCTGAAGGACCAAACATTGTTTTTATTTCTTCAGAAGAAAGGTCTTTATTATCAAATTCTTTGAAGACATTCTGAAAGGCATAATAACAAATTGGTAAAGTATTTGCTAAAGTTCCATCAAAGTCAAAAATAATAGCTTTCATAACACCCATCCCTTCATTTCCATTCTCTTTCCAATATTATCAAATAAAGAGTTTGAAAGGGGATAAATTCATAAAAATTTTTTCAAATAACAACTGCTCTTATTAAAGAATATGGCCCGATTGCTGAACAAAAAGTCCTGCATCAATACAGGACTTTTGATCAAACTTTATTATAAGTTATCAATCTTTTTTATAAATTATCGAACTTTTTTACAACTTATAAATTTTATTTTAAATCAACAAATGCTAGAACATTCGTGGAAAGAATTTATTCATTATTGGTTGTTACTAGTGGCGCGTTTTCGTCTTGCACCCATTCTGTCATGGAACCATCGTATACAGCGACATCTTTACGGCCTAGTGTATATAGAATGAAAGCATTCCATGTAGCAGCAATCCCACCGCCACAATATGTGATGACTTTTTTAGATTGATCAAATACACCGGTCGGCTCAAAAATTTCACGTAATTTTTCTTCATCTTTAATGAGAAGTGATTCATCATCTGATAAGTCGGCAAAGAAGACATTTTTACTATTAGGGATATGACCGGGACGGCCGTAAGTGTTTTTCTTACCACTAAAGACATCTGGTGATAAACAATTCATAATAATCATGTTGGGATCATCAATCGCTTTTTTGACATCTTCTTTTGTAGCTAATAATTCCCGTCTTCTTCTACCATTAAAAGTTGCTTTTGGATAATATTCAATTCCAGACTTAATTTCTCTACCTTCTTCTTTCCATTTTCTAAACCCGCCGTTTAAGATTGAGACATTATCAAATCCTTCGAAGCGAAGTTGCCACCAAACACGTGATGCCCAATCAGACGCGGCATTTGGGGAGCCGACTTCAGCGATTTTGTCATAAATAATTACATGCGTACCATCACCGACACCCAATTTTTCAATCCCTTCTACGAACCTTTCTCGGGATGGCAATGTAAATGCTTTTGGATCATCTGGGTTTGCTAATTCGTTTACTACATCTGCATGCACAGCACCTGGAATATGCTCTTCTTTATAAGCGTCTCGTCCGTTCGTTACAGAGTAAAGTCCATCACCATCTGGTAACTTTAAGAAAGTCGTCGCGTCTAGTATGCGGATATTTTCATCATTTAAATGTTCCTCTAACCATTGGGTTGAAACAATTGGTGGAATAGTTTTGGTCATACTTTTCTCTCCTCTTTCGATTTTTGATTAATATAACATTATACCCATCTGTTTACAAGGAATTAGGTTTGCGATGTTCATTTTTCTGCTACAAGCCATTATACTTTCAATATTCCCTATTTACAAAGGACAAAAACATTGATAAAAGCATAATCATAGAAATCATTATCTTATGAAAGCTTTCGAGCAAAAAAACAATCTTACGAAACCTGTTCATTGTATAGAGAGAATGAAATTAAGTAAAGACATTCGACATTCATACCAATAATTATAAGAAAATATCTTTTCGATTCGTCTCTTCATTACATTCAATCTTGCTACATAAGGTCCTCCTCTATGGCGGGAAGAAACAACTGGAAAAAACAAACCGATTCTTATCAATCGGTTTTTAAAATAGTTTATTATTAATAGAGGGTGCTTTCTGCTTCTTTTGTATAAATCTTCACCTGATCAAGTGCCCCATCTTTTAACTTGGTTACCCATTCTGGATCTGCAAGTAGGGCACGACCGATTGCCACGTAATCATATTCACCAGCATTTATTTTTTCATCGACAATTTTAAGATTTTTTTCAATGGTGATTTGTGCATTATCTTCACTACTCAAATATGCGCGATTAATGCCAATGGATCCAACTGCAATTGTTGGTTTTTGTGTGATTTTCTTTGTCCAAGCAGCTAAGTTATATGTAGGGTGTTCATCTACAAATTCTGGTTCCCATATGCGTCTTGTTGAACAATGAAAAATATCGACACCCGCTTCAACTAAAGGTAATAATATGGTCTCAAGCTCCTTACTATTATTCGCTAACTTGGCTTTGTAATCTGTACCCTTCCATTGAGAATAGCGGAAAACAATTGGAAAATCGGGCCCAACACTTTGTCTGCATGCCTTAACGACCTCTGCTGCAAATGTAGAGCGTTCCTGTAGGTCTCCACCATACTGATCTGTCCGTTTATTAGTCAGTTCCCAGAAAAATTGATCAATTAGATAACCGTGAGCTCCGTGTAATTCGATGCCATCAAATCCAATCTCTTTGGCAGATTTAGCAGCCTTTGCATACGCATCAACTAGGTCATGTATATCTTCTTCTGTAAGTACCTTGATCTGATCAATTTTCTTTCCTTTTAACGTGATGCCTGAAGGACTGACAGGCGGTGAATCGATGTTAGGTAGACTCCCGGCTTTTCTTGCTGCACCAACATGCCATAATTGTGGAATAATCTTCCCGCCGGCTTCATGTACTTGAGCTACTACATTTGCCCAACCTTTTAGTGCATCCTCGCCATAAAAAAGGGGAATTGTTTCACCAGCAACTGCTGATGGATGATCAATCGCTGTGCCTTCAGTAATAATAAGGCCTACACCATTTTCTGCTCTCCTGCGATAATATTGTGCTACCTTTTCATCTGGTACACCATTTGGTGAGAACCCTCTTGTCATTGGTGCCATTACTACCCTGCTTTTTAATTGCCCATTTCCAAATGACACCTTTTCCAATAAACTATGCCCTGCAATTTTTTCTACCATCTTTATCACTCCTTGCTTTCATTTTACAAAGAATGATAACAAATACAAGTAAAATGCTTTCAATTAACAGAATATTTTATTCATTTATCACTGCATAAAAAAACATTTCAACAAAAGGGATTGAAATGTTTTCTCTTTATTAGGAATCAGCTCTTTTAATTTCTTCAGGTTTAAAGCCATAAATAACAGAAACACCTAAATATAAAGAAAAGAAATCCAAGAACCAATTATTATTCCTTTCCTTTGTGTGAAGACAACGAAAGATCTCTTGGAACTGCATGCTTTCATTTGCCTTCACCACGGGGGTGATTCCGAAATATTTAATTACCGTATCTAAATTTAAATGTTTTGCAATCTTCAAAACATCCTCTAATAGTGAATAATAGATTGCGATTTCCTTTTCCTGAAATAGTTTAATCATTTGCGTATTTAAGTTAGTTAATAATAACCGTCCTTCTTCTTCATTCACAACAGGAACTTGATTTAACATTTCTTTTATATCGATTTTAATCACCTATTTTTCCAATTTTAATCATCTTAAAGAGTTGAGAGTTATACTTGCAAAGGTTTATCAAAAACATAAATCGTCATCGCAATATCTTTTTCCAAATCAATATCAGTAAAAATATTGATTAATTGAGCACCAACGAGTACTTCAAGTTTTTCAACCTTTTCTTTATCGCTATATAATTGTTTGATAAGGGTTGTTCGAGCTTCATGGACTACTTGGTAGCCTTTCGTTGATTCAATCATGAACTTCTCGACATTTGTTAAGTTCCCTTTCATTTCCGTAATCGCCCAACAGCCTGTAAATTTTGTAGTCATTTCTCTTGGTCCATTGCCTACATGTTTTTTTCGAATTTCTCTTATAATCATATTGAATTGATGTTCGATATTCATTAAAAGCGTCCTCCAATAATAAAGTCACAGTTTTTCCAAGGTAAGTGTATAGTGAAAATGTAATCTTATGGTCCTCATGTGCCCATTTGTTAAACCTATTTCTCTATGCATAAAATAAGCCCGCCATAAAATAGTTTGTTTTCATAAACTATTTTATGGCGGGCTAATAGCAAAGCAGCAGAAGCTACTCGTTATCCATCTCACCATTCACCTATTATTATATAGTAATAGGCAATCTCTTTACCTATTAGCCATATATTACTTATATAAGTATAATTTCTTTCTCAAAAAATATCAATATTATAGAAAAAAATTGCTTTCTCTTCTATTTGATATGGTAATAAGCTCATGCCCTTGCTGTTTCGTTTGATTTTCGTTAAGAGTTAGCTTACTTTTTTTGAAAGAATCCCTCAACATGTTGAGATGTAAAATCGGATAATTGTGCAAAGTCATATTGGGGATTGCGGTCTTTGTCAATGACCACAGACCGTACACCTTCATAAAAGTCACTATGGCTTAAAAAATTTCTAGCAAGTATGAAGTCTGTTTCTAAGCAAGTTGTGAGAGATTGTTCTTCACCGTCAATCAGTTGCTTAAGTGTGACTTTAAGTGATGAAGGTGATTTAGATAATAAGATATCACTTGTCGTTGTAGCGAAATCACTAGGGTGTTCACGAAGAGAGTGTAGAATCTCTTCTAATGTTTGAAAAGAAAAGTGCAAATCAATTTCTTCTTGTAATTGTGATAACTTACTTTCTCCGCTTTCGTTGTTGGCGTACTGATTGAGGAAATCATTCAAGTTATAATCGAGATTTACATCTAACCAATTCATATTCTCTAGATTTTCTAAGAGGGAGTTAAATTGTTCACTCTTGATGAAATAATCAGCTCCTCCTATGTAGAGAACATCAGATGCATGTATCGTCTCTGCCGTCAACGCTAAATAACGGCCAATATAGCCTGGAGCTTTGTTAAGGAAATAGGCTGCACCGACATCAGGAAAGAAGCCAATATTCATTTCAGGCATGGCCCACTTCGTCCGTTCAGTTACGATACGATAGTTTGCCCCATAAGTCAGTCCAACTCCCCCTCCCATTACAATACCATCAAGATAAGCGATAATGGGCTTTGGATAGTCATAAATTAATTGATCTAATTCATACTCCTCTTTAAAAAATTGCATTGCCAGACTTTTATTTTTTTCATTCAAGCGGGCATCGTATAAAGCTTTTATATCTCCACCTGCACACAAGCCTTTTTCTCCTGCTCCTTTGATCAGAATTATCTGTATGTGATTATTGTTTTTCCATCGCAGTAATTTTTCTTTAAGTGGTTGAACCATTGCTAAAGAAAGTGAGTTTAGCGCTTTAGGACGGTTGAGTGTAATCACACCTAACCCTTTATCATTTACTGTGAAGAGTACTTCATCTGTCATACAATCTCTCCTTCCATTTTTTTAAAACCAACGTTCAGTTACGACTTTCTTTCTTGTATAAAATTGAACACCATCTTTTCCGTTAGTTCCTAAATCCCCATAAAATGATGATTTGTTACCAGCAAAAGAGAAAAAGGCCATAGGAGCAGGTACATTCACATTTACACCAATCATGCCTGCATCAATCTTCTCCCTGAAAATTTGTGCTTCTTTACCACTAGATGTATAAATAACAGCTCCGTTGGCAAATTTTGATTGGTTCGTTAAGGCGATACCATCTTCAAATGTTTTTACTCTAACGACACTTAAGACCGGTGCAAAAATCTCATCTTGCCAAATTTTCATATCGGATGTTACATTGTCAAATATTGTCGCACCTACATAATAACCATCTTCTGTCGTCTCTGTATCCCTACCATCTACGATTAAATGGGCCCCTTCAGATACCCCTGAGGCGATATATTGTAACACACGGGATTTATGAGTGTCACGAATGAGTGGTCCAACAAAATGCTCTTCAAACCGGCCATCCCCGACAGTAAGTTTTTTCGTTTCTGCTACAAGTAGGTTCATAAAATCATCTGCTATATCTTCTACAACGGCTACCACAGAACAAGCCATACATCGTTCCCCACTACTTCCAAACGCTGCGCCAATAACACCTTGAACCGTTTTTTCTAGATGACAACTAGATGTTACAACTGCGTGATTTTTCGCACCAGCTAATGCTTGTACTCTCTTTCCGTGAGCGGTGCCAGTTTGATAAACATGTTTGGCGACCGGCTCTGACCCAACAAATGAAATGGCACGAATTTCTGGATGATCTAATAAGCGATTAACCACGTCTTTTCCTCCATGTACAAGGTTTAGTACCCCTTTAGGAAAACCTGCCTCATAGAATAACTCTACGAGTCTACCAGCCAAGATCGGCGTTCTTTCAGAAGCTTTCAGTATAAATGTATTCCCACAGGCGATTGCCAGAGGAAACATCCATAAAGGAACCATCATTGGAAAGTTAAAAGGGGAAATCCCAGCAACAACACCAAGCGGATAGCGCCAAATTGAGCCATCTATCCCTTCGGCAATACTAGGAAGTGCATCTCCCATCATTAAATTAGGAGTGGAGGTTGCGAGTTCAACGACTTCAATTCCTCTTTGTACCTCACCACGCGCATCCTTTAATGTTTTTCCATTTTCCTCTGTAATAATTTGAGCGAGGTTTTCTTTTTCCTCTTTTAACAAATGAAGGTATTGGTAAAGCAGACGCGCTCTATTTGGGACGGGTACTTCAGCCCACTTAGGATAGACCGCAGCAGCAGCTTTGACAGCTAAATCAACATCTTCTTTACCAGAAAGGGGGACGTAAGCAATAATTGTCCCATTCGCCGGGTTCGGTACGGCTTCCACTTCCTTACTGCTTGAATCAACCCATTCACCATTAATATGGTTTTTCATTGTTGGAATTTCTGTTTTAATCATTCCTTCATCCCCGTTTCTTTCGCATTTTTTGTTTGATCATTTTTCACTTTTTCATAAAGAACAGCCATATCTTGGCTACCATAACCCTCGTTTTCAGCATTTTTGTATATATTTAATAGTAATTCACTAACTGGCAATTGCAATTCGTGTTCCTTGGCTAAATCAAGCGCGAAACCAAGATCTTTATTTAATAGCTGCAAGGTAAAACCGGGACGATAATCTTCGTTCGCGATAAAACTTTTATAGTTTCTTTCATATATCCGACTTTGGCCGTAGCTCACATTCAACATCTCAAAT
Organism: Cytobacillus sp. FSL K6-0129; assembly: GCF_038007625.1. NCBI lineage: Bacteria > Bacillati > Bacillota > Bacilli > Caryophanales > Bacillaceae > Cytobacillus > Cytobacillus sp. FSL K6-0129. The sequence continues at coordinate 656,304 of NZ_JBBOXM010000001.1, forward strand.
AATTGTGCTAAATTAATGTTGCTTTTTTCTGCCAGATTTAAGGCTTCGCTTACACCAGCAGTATAAAAACCGATAAGTAAGTTATTGATTAATTTGACTGCAGTTCCGCTTTCAATTCGTTCATTCACATGAAAAATATTCTCTCCAAGAATATTTAACAATGGTTGGGATTGCTCGAAAGCTTTTTTAGGACCACCGACCATAATGGTTAAAGTACGATTTTCAGCACCGATTACACCGCCACTGACAGGAGCAGCAAGAAAATGAATGCTCTTCTTTTTTGCTTCTTCTGCTAATTTTTGATTCAAGCTAGGAGCAACCGTACTTGTATCAATCAGGACAATGCCTTCACGTCCTTTTGTAATCAATCCTTCCTCACCTAAATAGATTTCTTCCACCGCTTTCATTGAAGGTAAGCTTGTGAAAATAAAATTTACTTGCTTTATGATATTATTGATAGATAATCCAATCACACCTCCCGACCTTAGCAATGCCGCTTCAGCATCTTTGTTGAGGTCGACGCCGTACACTTCATTGCCTTCTGATAATAAGCTTTGCGCCATCGGTAAACCCATATTCCCTAATCCAATAAAACCGATTTTCTCACCCATCATTTAAGCTCCCTTCATTTCAGTAATTTTGGTTGATCAATAAGTATTTGTGCTAATTGCCTTTTTTTCAATAACAGATTGCTGTAGAGTGGGATTTGGTAATTTTCAATGTTTGTGAATGCAACGAATCGTTCTTTTTCATCAAGTATCGCTGCTGAAATCAGGCTAATCGTTTGTTGTTTCAAATATTGAAAGCATTGTTCGCATATAATATCAGTCGCTAAATCTTTCCACTTTTGATTTTGTTTTCGATGTTGCAGTTTTGATGTCCGCATATAAGTCGATTCCATTGTGTATAGTTCTGTGATGATATTAGCTAAAAGACGTGCATACTGCTGTTCTCTATTTATATCAATCTTTGCATTTGAAACCGCTTCCAAAGACAGCGATAACAGTTCTTTTCCTAACTCAATAAATTGGCTGTTTCTATCTTGGTGTAATGGTGTAGGGGTATTGATTGTGATATCTTTAGATGAGTGTTTGTGAAGTAAGTTTTTTGCTATGGTTAAGCGATTGATTTCGTTTGTTCCTTCAAAGATACGACTGATTCGAGCATCCCTATATAGTCGCTCAACATCGTAATCTCTCATATAACCGTATCCACCGTGAATTTGAACGGCCTCATCTGTTACATGCCCAAGCATTTCAGAGCATCGCACTTTGTTTATGGCACATTCCATTGCGAATGCTTTTAAAGAGGTGATTCCTTCATCCGTTGGAGCTTGATCAATCATATCTGCTGTGCGATAAGCGGCACTTTCACTTGCATAAATAGATGTCACCATATCAGCTAATTTTTCTTGTATCAAAGTAAATTCAACCAGCGTTCTATTAAATTGTTGCCTCTCTTTCGCATAGTTTAGAGAAAAGTTGAAGGCTTGTTTAGCTGTGCCAATATTCGAGAAAGCTAGCTTCAATCTAGCAAGATTTAATATATTCATGGCAACTTGATGACCTTTTCCTTTTTCTCCTAGTATATTAGCGGATGGCACAACGACATCTTCCAGTATAAGTGTAGCTGTTGATGATCCATGAATACCCATCTTTTCTTCTTCTACACCAATAGATACGCCTGCTGTGTCTTTTTCAACAATAAAAGCAGTCATCCCGTCATTTGTTTGGCAAAACACAACAAACACATTTGCTATGTGAGCATTGGTAATCCATTGTTTTTCCCCATTTATTATCCAACTATCACTCTTGCTGTTGTAAATAGCTCTTGTTTTAGGTGAAAGTGCGTCTGATCCAGCTCCTGCTTCCGTTAAGGCATAAGCACCAATCCAATCCCCGGAGATGAGTTGTGGTAAATACTTTTGTTTTTGTGCTTCTGAACCAAAATAAACATACGGTAATGTACCAACACCTACATGAATATTATAGGAAACACTAAAAGCCCCACCGTATCCTATCTTTTCAGCAATAAGCCCGGATAATTTTTTACCAAGTGCAAACCCGCCATAATCTTCAGGTACATCAATAGCAAGTAGACCAAGTTCCCCTGATTTTTTAAACAGATTCTTAGCCACTTCATAGTTCTTTTTTTCTAATGAATCTATTTGGGGCAACACTTCATTCTTAATAAATAATTCTGCCGTTTGTGCAATGAGTTGTTCCTCTTCAAGAAAATCTTCAGGAGAAAAAATATCTCCCTTTTCTTCTAGCGTTTTTTTTAGCTTCGCCATCGTGCACTCCCTTTACATCTTTCTATCTCCTTTGATTGAGCGCTTGCTCAAATCAGTACTAAGAAGCAAACCTCCTTCAAACAAAAAACAACTCCTATTAAAAGAAGTTGTTAAGTAACGAGTGGACAAACAAATAAACATGTGTAGTGTTATATACATGTTCTTCTATCCGCACTTAACACCCCCTATCCGCGTAGGTAATGATGTTGGCTAAAACAGGCAGGTCTCCTGGCTTATGGTCGTGGCGGATTTGCTCCTTCCCCATTCAATAATGAATAAGTGGTTATGTACAATCCGCTCGCATATACAGTTGCGGGACAGCACCGGAGTCTAACCGGTTTCCCTTTTAAGCTTGATGAACAAGCACCTGTTTATTTAGCTTATTTAGTTTTCACACTAACAATATATCAATTTTTCGGAAAATTTACAATTTATTTTTTAGAATATGTATTCTCAGCTTAAAATGATGAAAAAGTTAGGCTCTTTATCATTTTTCTTCCAACCACAATATAAGCTAGAGTCATTGATTAAATCCACTCCTACAACCCGAGTAGAAGAAAGCCTAATTCTTCATTTTGACCGATCGTTTGATGTAACATGAAAGGTTTATATAAATTTACCACCAAAAAGAGAAACACGCCTCCTAGATTGCAGTGGCGTGTTTTTCAAGTTTACTTAAATAAGTTAAGAAGTTTCTCGAAGAATCCTACTTTATCTTTTGTTTCTTTTACATCTTCTTTGTTATCTTTTATTTTAATCTTATCTGTTTGGATGACAAATTGGACTAGTTCCAACTTTTCATTATTTTTATCTGATACAAAAGAAATTGGCTCATAATCAGATTTATCATATTGCGATATCATTTCATCCACTTCTTTTGTCACCTCATCAGGAATGTCTTTAGTTGCATCATGTAATTGTCCAGTTCCATTATGAAGCGAGCCAGCTCCTTTGGTTAGTTGCTCAGCTCCAGATAGAGAACCGCTAATTCCTTCATGGATGTCATTATATGATGTACTTAATTCAGAAACACCGCCTGTATAAGCAAGTAACCCTTGGTGGAATTGATTATAGTTAGATACCATTTCTTCAACACCAGATGTCAATTGTTTTAAACCTTCATCAATGTCAATTTGAAGAATAGATTCATCTATATTAGATGATATTGCACGGAGGTTACCTGCTGCTTCTCTCATTGATTGACTAAAGGTTGATAGAGGTTCAACCATGTCTGTAAGGTTATCTTTGGCTAGTAGTAGAACTTCTTGAGCAACTTTTGTCCCTCTATAGGTTTCTACCAATTGATCAATTACCTCTTTATCCGCATTACTTTCATATAATTTATTTATCTCTTTATCTGAAATTTGGTTATCTGGTATCTGCTCCAGAGCACGGTTGATTTGTGTTTTTACCTCATTGTAATTAACAACTACTTGGTCTACATCATTAGCTGCTTGTTCTAGATTATCCGCCACCTCAGGCAGATCGATTGTTACATTCTCGAGTTCCCCAATACCACTCACGCCACTGGCTTGTTTAATCTCATCTTTAATCAATGATAAAGTATTATTTATTTGTGCTGATCCTTCAGTTAATCGGTCACCAGACTGACTTAATTCATTTAGTCCTTTTTTATATTGTGCAGACCCACCCTCTAATGACCGTAAGCCTGATGAAAGTTCATTCATTCCTATTTCTAAGTCTCCGACACCATGATGAATGTCACCAATTGCCTCAGTTAATGAGTGAAATTCACTCGTCAATTCTTCAGTATCTGGGCTATCAATGGCAAGTGAAGCAGGTAAAGCAGATATTTGCACACCTTCTGTTTCAAAATGATTTGTTTCTGCCTCAATCGTAAATACTTCTTCCTGCTCAGGCATAACGGTAAAAGTGAGCTGCTTATCTTTGCCGGATTGTGCAACAGTGGCATTCTCAGCTTTTATATCCTTAAATTTTTCAGTGTTCAGCGGTACGCTAATTTGCAGCATATAATTTTCAGAGAATGAAGAACGCTTACCTTCATTCGCTTCTACAGCAATTTCCATTTTTATATCGCCAGATTTACCAGCTAAATTTTCTGGATTAATCTTTTTATTATTAAGGTAATAATTAATTGTAAAACGCCAAGGTAACTCAGAGTTATTTGGTAAGTTTCCTTGATAATAATAATTTTCTTCTCTTGCTTGTAATGTGATCTGATTATTTTCTTTGCTAATTTTTGATGTGTCAGTTAGATTTTTAACTTTTTCGTAATTTCCAAAATCCTCAATCACACCAGGTTCTATCATTTCAAAAGAATTGACAACATATAATTCGGTTAGGTTACCGTCTGCTAGCAAGTTAGCATAAATCACTTCATTTTTGTTTGCTACTTTCCCTTTACTCATTCCATCTTTAACAGGTTGTGATTCTGCATGTATATTCATCACAGGAAAGAAAAATAGAGAAGCAGTGATAAGCATCCATTTAATGATCTTCATTTTTTTCCTCCTTGTTACTAAAGTCCATTTGAAGAGATGTTTTTTGAATCAATTTATCACATAGTAATAATAATCCAGGTAGAAAAAGTATAACGAGTAAAAACGCGAGCAATGCTCCTCTACCTAATAATAATCCTATAGAACCGACGATTGGATTTGAGGAAGTTAGCCATAATATAAATCCGACACTTGATAATATGGACGCTGAAACGATAATGGAAAATAATTTCTCATCAATTGTTTTTCTCATCGCTTGTTTTGGAGATAACTTTCCACGATTATGCTTATAAGTCTCTGTTAATAAAATGGCATAATCGACCGTTGCTGCAAGCTGTACAGTGCTAACGATGAGATAACCAATAAATACTAATGACGTATCGGTAAAATAGGGTATGGCGAGATTAATCCAAACAGAAGATTGTATTGTTAATAATAAGATAATCGGTAATGATAATGATTTGAATGTGACAAGTAACACGAGTCCAACCGCGATAACGGTTAAAGTATTTACTAAAGAATTATCTTCTGTAACAGTTGATTTCATATCATAAAGTGCAACACTTTCGCCTAAAGTTAACGCTTGATTACCAAAATAGTTAGTACCTATTTCCCTTACCTCTTCTACTAATTGAAAAGGAATATCTCCTTCTGTTCCTGCATCAGTATTAATGATGATTCGACTGTAATTATTAGATAAGAATTGTTCCTTTGCTTCCTCCTCCAAATATTCTTGCGGAATAGTCGAGCCAACCATATTCGCGTATCCAATTACATTTGAGACATGGTCAACCTCTTCAATAGATTCAATCATTTCTTTTTCTTTACCTATTTCATTATTAGGTACCAATAATACTACAGCGGTTGATTCGCCAAATATTTCTTCTACTTTTTGGATGTCTTGCCCTAATCTAGTACTATCAGGTTGATCCCCCATTCCATAAGTAAATGAGGTTTCTTTTTGTGCTAAAAAGCTAGGTATAATGAGAAGTAAGACGAAAATCAAGACTGGAAACCTTAACTTTAATGTTTTTTTTCCAATACCTTCAAAATTTGGTATTAATGATTTGTGCTGTGTTTTTTCAATCCAATGATGGAATAATAATGTAAGTGCTGGAAGGAATACCATCACACTTATAAAACTTAAAATTATTCCTTTAACAAGGTTTAAACCTAGGTCTGATCCAATCTCAAAATCCATAAACAATAATGCAATAAATCCAAATAGAGTTGTAGATGCGCTCGAGGCAATGACACTAAACGATTCTTTCATAGCTAGTTTCATAGCTAGATTTGGCTCATGCCCTTGTTTACGATAATCTTGAAAACTATGTAATAAAAAGATAGCGTAATCCAAGGAAACAGCTAACTGCAAAATTGGTGCGACTGATTGTGTCACAAAGGACACTTCTCCTATAAAAACATTACTCCCTAAATTAATAATTACCGATACACCGATAGCCGTTAAGAAAAAGAGCGGTTCGACCCAAGAGTTTGTCGAGAGAACTAGTATAATGATAATAATGGGAATAAGTATCCCTGCAGCGAGTAACGTTTCTTGCCCTGTCATTTTCTGCTGCGTAGCTGTATTTGCAGCTTCGCCAATAAGTGATCCCTTCTCACCAATTATTTGATATATATCTTCTGTTGCTTCGACCTCTTTGCCACTCTCAATGGTGACAGAATAAAGAGCGTGATTATTTTTGTAGTAATTTTCTATTGTGCCTTGGTCTCCGGTTTCTATTGGTGTTCTTATGTCCATCGCATCATCTAACCACATCACATCAGTTACACCTTGAACCTTATTTAATTTCTCTTTAATAACGAGCGCTTCTTGGATTGTTACATTCTCAACCATTACGCTTGTATTTGGAATGCCACTAGTAAACTCATCTTCCATCACTTCTAAAGCAACGGTAGATTCAGCTTCTGCTGGGATATAATCTTTCATATTATAATTAACATTCACAAACAGAAATCCAATAGCAGAAAGCACTGATAACAAAAAGAAAATGATGGTTACAGATTTTTTATAACGAATAATAAACTCAATCATTATTGGTTTCCCCACTTCTTGATGTTGAAATTCTTTTACAGTAACATTATACATACCACTGTGTTAGATAAACAACAAACAGTTGTGTAAAAAATGTTTAACATCCAACATTTAAGCGTACTTTGTTGGATTTCTCTAAAAAAGTGAGGGTGGCATGATGAACAAAAAATTGGATCGTCGGAAACAATATACTCGTATGGTGTTAAAGGAAAGTTTAATGGAATTATTAAGAGAAAAGATAATTTCATCCATTACCATTAAAGAATTATGTCAAAAAGCAGATATCAATCGTTCTACTTTTTATAGCCATTATCGTGATCAATTTGATTTACTTCAGCATATTGAAGATGAGATTTTGTTAGAATTACAGGTCACTTTAAAACAGTACAACCATAATGAGACAAATGAAACTTTTGCAATGACGAAGTATTTATTAGATTATGTTTATAAACGAAGTGCTGATTTTCTTGTTTTATTTAGTGACCATGGTAACAAAGCTTTTCAAACGAGAGTGATTGATACTGCACAATCAATCATTATTAATAGTTTAAAGGAAGATCGGCAGGTCATAAATATAGATAAATCAAAATATATGATTTACTTTGTAATTAGTGGATGTATTTATGTAATTGAAAAATGGTTAATGAATGGGATGAAAGAATCTCCGGAAGAAATGACAACCATTATTACTGAAATTAGTAATCGGGTTATTCTTCATTCTAAATAGTATGCGAATATATCAACATTCTTCACATCAATATTTTATTCACCTCTACTATATTGCGATTTAAACTGTATTCCTTACTCTTTTGCATCATTTACGTATCAATTAGTAAATTGTATTTATCTCTACTACATTATCAATTGACAAGTATTGGTTTACAGATAATGATTTTTTGCTTATGATAGGATAGACGAACAAATAAAATATATCGAATGCGCTAGGGGAGCTATATTTAATGGCTGAGAAGGCAATTGCCTGACCCTTATAACCCGATCTAGATAATACTAGCGTGGGGAAGTGCAGTTGGTCAGTGTATTCTCTTTTTTTTCTGCATAGCCAAACTGCATTCCATCGGGGTGCAGTTTTTTTTGTTCAAAAAATGTTAAAAGGAGATTTTTGTATGAATCAATTATGTGGAACAAGTAGTATCGTAGGTTGTCAGTTTACGCTTTCTCCAATGAGTGAGAGGTATGTGGACATCATCTTATTTGCCCTTAAAGAAGTGAACATGTCAAAGGTGTGGTCAGAAACTGATGATGTATCTACTTGTATCCGTGGCAAGCAAATTCATGTTTTTGATGTAGTGAGGGCAATCTTTTTACACGCAGCTAAAACAGGAGAACACATCGCTATGAGTGGTACCTTTTCGATTGGTTGTCCAGGAGATTCAGCAGCAGATGTATACATGGACGAATCTGACATTGCCTTGAACAAGGATGATACAAAAGAAATAGACCAGCTTGCAGGTTGTAAATTTGCCCTCTATCCCTTAGGGAGGGAAGATTATATGGAAAAAATTTATGAGCAAATTGATTGGTCCAAGGAGACTGAAGTAAACGTTAGCCATAGCCATTATGCCACAAGGCTTGATGGCAAGGTGAATGATATTTTTAACTTGTTACAGAACGTTTTCGATCAGACCAAGCAAGATGTATCTCATGTGACAATGACATTCACATTATCAGCTAACAGCCCTACTGGAAAAGCTAAAGAAGTGAAAGTCTCATGATAAAATCATGGCGTCTGAAAGATATTGTTCTCATGTCAGTCCTGGGTGTCGTATTTGGCTTTATTTATTTAGGGTTTTTTGGGGTCGGTAAAGTTCTTGTTGCCATCCTTACCCCGTTTGGGTTTGGACCCATTGGTTATGAATTGATTTATGGCATATGGTTTATTGTATCCATAATAGCTGCTTACATTATCAGAAAGCCAGGCGTTGCTTTTACAGCAGAAACCATTGCTGCTATTACCGAAGTACTTGTCGGCTCAACATCTGGACCCACTTTAATTCTTTCAGGGATGGTGCAAGGATTAGGGGCGGAAATCGCTTTTGCTCTGACAAAATGGAAAAATTATCAACCTCGTATTCTCGTTTTTTCAGGTGTCAGCGCTGCATTTATTAGTTTTCCTTACCATTTCTTTGTATCAGGTTTTCATGCCTATGAATCCTGGCTTATTATGACAATGTTTGTTATACGTCTCTTAAGTGGAGCTATCATTGCTGGTTATTTAGGAAAAATATTAGCAGATCAACTAGCGAAAACTGGTGTTTTAAATGGGTACCCTATTGGGAAGGAGGTACTAGCAAGGCATGGAAAATCATCAACCAATTTTTGAATTAGACTCTTTCTCATTTTCCTTTGATAAACACGATGAACCTTCTGTAAATAATGTAAGCTGTAAGTTATATGCAGAGGAAGTGACTTTATTACTTGGAGCAAGTGGTTCTGGCAAAAGTACACTGACACTATGTTTAAATGGTCTATATCCTGAGGCGGTTGAAGGTTTTACTTCAGGGGACCTTTTATATAAAGGGAGAAATATCTCCTCCTACCCCAAAGGAGTAATAAACCAAGAAATAGGCATTGTCTTTCAAGATCCAGAAAGTCAGTTTTGCATGGTTCGTGTAGAAGATGAATTAGCATTTGTGTTAGAAAACTTGTCTATTCCCAGATGCCAAATGAAACAAAGAATAGAACATGTGCTAGATATTGTAGGATTATCACAATATATGAAACATAACATTCACCATCTTTCAGGAGGACAAAAACAAAAGGTTGCGCTAGCTTCTATCCTTTTAATGGACCCTCAATACTTAATTTTAGATGAACCTACAGCAAATTTAGATCCGATATCTAGCCTCGAGTTTATCGAGACAATTATTAAGATTCAAAAACAACAAAGATTTGGTTTGCTTGTAATTGAACACGAAATCGATGACTGGGAACCATACGCTCATCGGTTGGTTGCGCTTAATAAAAAAGGAGAAATACTTTTAGATAGTACGCCGAAGGAAGGTTTTCAAAATCATTTACATAAGTTGACGAAGAATCGTATAAGAGTTCCTAAAAGGTATGAAAATAGGAAAATGCCTAGTCGACCATCAAGTGAGAAAGAAAGTACAGAAGTAATCGTCAATCTTAAAGATATACAATTTAACTATAAAAATAAGCAAATCCTAAATGAACTTTCCTTTTCAATCAAAGAAGGGGACTTTTGCGCAATAGTTGGCGAAAATGGTGCTGGTAAATCTACTTTATTACAGTTAATAGCCAAATTAATTAAGCCCGTATCAGGCTCAATCGATTTTTTAAACACTCCATTAAGTAATTGGCATGAAAACGAATTGTATAAGAATATGGGCTATGTATTTCAAAATCCTGAGCATCAATTTATTAACCAAACTGTATACGATGAAGTGTGTTTTGGTATCAAGCTAAGTGGCTATTCTACAGAAGAAACAGAAAGAATGGTTCATCATTTATTAACCGATTTTGATCTCTTATCTGATAAGTGGAAAAATCCATTTTCCTTAAGTGGTGGCCAAAAAAGAAGGCTAAGTGTAGCAACGATTTTACATTCCAAACCTGATTTACTTCTATTCGATGAACCAACATTTGGACAAGATGCCTATACGACCTCTCAATTTATGCGTAAAGTCATGCACCTAAATGATAAAGGGGCCACCATCGTTTTCGTTACACATGACATGGATTTAGTTGATTCATACTGTAATAATGTCTTGGTTATGCAACAAGGAAAGATCGTTTATGATGGTACACCTAAAGCACTTTGGCGAAAAACTGACCTTTTAGAAAGAGCCAGATTAAGGATACCTTACCGCTTACGGTTGATAAATGAAGAGATGACGATATGATACACTCATTAAATCCAACCATAAAAGCTATTACGGTTATCTTACCTGCCATTTTGTTGAGCTTTTCCTTTGATATTATTACACCAGCGATTATGTTTATTTATATCCTGATACTTACCTTTTTCTTCAGTAAACTGAACATAAAGAAATGGTTGTTTTACTTTATACCGATGTCCTTTTTTACGCTCGGGTTAGCTTGGATGACAATGCTGTATACGGATGATAAGTACGCAACTGGTCCTATTGTTTTTTCGTTCTTTTCTTTTGATATTAGGATGGGTAGCATTATAGTTAGTATGAGTTTAGCACTAAGGTCATTGTGTTTTATAGGGTTATCTTTACTCTTTGCTTTTACAACTGATCCAACAAAATTTATGTTAAGTTTAATGCAGCAAGTTCGCCTTTCACCTAAGTTAACTTATGGTATTTTGGCAGGGTATCGCTTTGTTCCAACCTTCAAGCACGAATTAGACTTGTTAAAGAAAGCTCATCGTGTTCGGGGCCTTGGTCGTGCAAAAGGATGGAGAAATCGCGTGGAACATACGAGACAATATTTTATCCCCCTATTAGCTGGCGCCATTCGGAAGGCTGAAAGAGTCGCAATTGCAATGGAATCAAAAGGTTTTACAGGGTCAAAAGATCGAACCTATTATACTGTAATGAAAATCAAAGCGACTGATTACCTATTTTTTATCATCATGCTTATCATATTAATAATCGCCTATTACGTCTCCTATCGATTGGGTACACTTAATATATTTGGCCATCGGATTATGCCCTAACTTTACTCGCTAAAACCTTTCTAAGTAAAATTAACAACGAACAAGTTCAGTTATATGATAAGAATTTGTTCGTTGTTGATTATCTTAAAGTACTTAATTCTAATTTTTTTATTGAATCAAGCAAAGAGAGATTTATTTAATCAATCTCATCCATCCCCCACGCTTTGAACAATGCTTTCAAGCTGTGTTCCAATTGCTCTTCACGAATACCTGCAAAGCCTAATATAATTTGCGGTTCTTTATCATCTCTTCTAATTATGGAGTAATTAGATAAAGGATAAATTTTCAAGCGCTCTCTTTTTGCGCGTGCTACGAGTTCGCTTTCATTCATTCCGTTCTTGACAATCAATACGACATGTAATCCAGAGCTTTCTCCCATAACTTCTAATTGCGGAAAGGACTTGAGTACGTTTAGAACTATTTCGACCTTTCTTCTATAAACTTTTTTCATCCGGTTTAAATGCTTTTCAAACTCCCCGTCTTTCATAAATCCACTTAAAGCATTTTGGTCTATTCTCGAAACCGTGCAATGATAAAAAGATAATTTTTCTTTATAAGATTTAACAAGGGGTTTTGGCAAAACCATATAACTAATTCGCAATGATGGAATAAAAGATTTAGAAAAAGAGCCTAAATAAATAACCTTTTCCCCTCTGTCCATACTTTGCAGAGACGGTATCGTTTTTCCGTTATAGCGAAACTCGCTGTCATAATCATCTTCAATAATGTAGCGATCATCCTTCTCTGCTGCCCAATTCAACAATTGTTGTCTTCGTTGAATCGGTAAAACGGTTCCATAAGGGAAATGGTGTGAAGGTGTCGTATACAGGATATCTATAGGTGATTTTTTTATGGCGTGAATGTCGACTCCTTGTCTATCCACTAAAAGTGGATACACTTCATATCCGTAATTATGTAGTATCTTCATCATTAAATGGTAACCTGGGTCTTCCACCCCATAGACTGTATTTTTATCAAATAGAAAAATCAGCTGTTGTAAAAGAACTTCTACACCTGCACCAATTACTATTTGTTCAGACTTGCAAGTTACGCCACGGGAATGATATAAGTACTGCGCAATTTCCTGCCTTAAATCAAGTTCCCCTTGGTTTTCACCAAGCAGTAATGAGGACTGATGAACCGGTTCAATATGTTGTTTCACATACTTTCGCCATTTATCATATGGAAAGTGAACAGTATCAATTTGGCTCGGGTGAAAATCATAAATCGCGGTTTGTTCTTTAGGATAAACACCAACTGTTGAACCTTCATTCTTCATTTTACTTTCGATATATTCTAAGTCTGTTAATGGTAATATAAAGTAGCCTCTGCGCGCTTGTACTTCAATATAACCTTCCGCTTCAAGCTGTTCATACGCTGTTTGAATAGTATTTTGACTTATTTTTAACAAGGTGGCTAATTTTCGTTTAGATGGAAGCTTATCTCCTTCTAATAATCTTCCCACTGTTATTTCGCCTTTAATATAGTCATATAATTGCTCATATAAAGGTACATCACTGTCTCTTAACAACTCACAAGCTAAGTAATCCATCTAACTGCCCCCTCTAACTGATACTATAAAATTATCAAAAACTGATACTTACAATCATATCAGTTCCTTTTTATACTAATAAACAAATCTGAAAAATGCAATGGAGGAATGAAAATGAGTCAATTAGTAGGTACAGAAACAGTAAAACGCGGGATGGCACAAATGCAAAAAGGCGGTGTCATTATGGATGTCGTCAATGCTGAGCAAGCAAAGGTCGCTGAAGCAGCAGGCGCAGTTGCTGTTATGGCATTAGAGCGCGTGCCTTCGGATATTCGTGCAGCTGGAGGAGTCGCTCGCATGGCCGATCCAAGAATTGTAGAAGAAGTGATGCAGGCAGTGTCTATTCCTGTCATGGCCAAAGCTAGAATTGGACATATTGTTGAGGCACGAGTGTTAGAAGCAATGGGTGTTGATTACATAGATGAGAGTGAAGTATTAACCCCTGCAGATGAAGAGTACCATATTTTAAAAAGTGAGTTTACGGTTCCATTTGTGTGTGGATGTCGTGATTTAGGTGAAGCAGCAAGAAGAATTGGTGAAGGTGCATCCATGTTAAGAACGAAAGGTGAACCGGGCACAGGTAATATTGTTGAAGCAGTAAGACATATGAGAAAAGTTCAAGCACAAATTCGGAAAATCACTTTAATGAATGATGATGAACTCATGACAGAAGCTAAACTCTTAGGTGCACCATATGATATCCTTCGTGAAATTAAGAAAAATGGCAAATTACCAGTAGTAAACTTTGCTGCTGGAGGGATTGCAACACCAGCAGACGCTGCTCTTATGATGGAACTTGGTTCTGACGGTGTCTTTGTAGGATCGGGTATTTTCAAATCTGAAAATCCAGAAAAGTTTGCTCATAGCATTGTGCAAGCAACAACGCATTATAAAGACTACGATTTAATCGGGAAGCTTTCGCAAGAACTCGGTGCTGCTATGAAAGGATTAGATATTTCTAAATTATCCTTAGAAGAAAGAATGCAGGAGCGTGGTTGGTAATGTTGAAAATTGGCGTACTCGCCTTGCAAGGAGCCGTTTCTGAGCACATAAAACAAATCGAGTCAGCCGGGCAAGCCGCTGTAGCCGTAAAAAAAGCAAGTGAACTATCATCACTTGATGCTTTAATTATTCCTGGTGGAGAAAGTACGGCAATAAGAAAACTAATTGATTATTATGAATTCAAAGCACCAATTCAACAGTTTTCAGCAGAAAAGAAACCAATTTTTGGCACTTGTGCGGGTTTAGTATTACTAGCTAATGAGTTAGCCGATGGTAGTGAAGCGCATTTACGGTTAATGGATATAAGTGTAAAGCGAAATGCCTTCGGTCGACAAAAGGACAGTTTTGAAACAATGTTACAAGTAAAGGGCTTCACAGACAATGTTCCAGCAGTATTCATTAGAGCGCCCATTATTACAGAAGTAACAGAGCATGTGGAAGTGTTAGCTACATATGATAACCAAATTGTAGCTGCCAAACAAGATCATCTACTTGTTACCTCCTTCCACCCTGAACTGACAGAGGATAATCGTTGGATGAAATTATTTATCGAGATGGTAAAACAAGCACATCAAATGTCTACCATTCATTAAATTACAAAAAGAGCCTTGCTACAGATAACTTAAAAAGAAATGCCCGGAAAAGAGCTGTTTCCTAAAAGGAATTTTCCGGGTTCTTTATGTATTGATTTACTCTCCTGTTCCTAACCTGCAAATCTATTCCTAATCGTGAGAAATTATCAATGGCAAGATGCCGAAACACACTTGCTTACTTCGGTAAAAATACGCTCCTTTCTTCGAGCCCAATTGTTTAGAAGAATAAAAAGTTCTTTTTACATATTTTGCAATAAATGCCTTTGGCTTTAATATCTTAACTTTATTAGCAATTCGGGACAAATTTACTTTAGTAAGGGACTACTAAACGCTACACTATATATGAAGTTATTTATCAAATAGGGATTTATCTACAAAATTACGGAATTAAAGATTAGATTAAGTAGAAATATGGTAATTAGGCTTTTTCATACATTTATACAACTTTATTCGTTATCTCGATCATAATTTAAAGTTTTTATTTTTTCTGCTGCAATGATTAAAAGGTGAAGTTTTTTTCCTTCTTTTAAGTATTTGTGTAAACCATTACAATCAAACAATGCAGCATGGATTGGTTTTTTAATAGTTATCTATTATTTTATGGTTTTATTTTAAATGAAACTTGGAGTTATTGTAAACTTAAAAAAATAAGTGAAAACTGTCTTATAATGTTGGCTGTTGTAAAAATAAAACGAGTATTAATGAATCAGGGGGATTTTCATGGAGCAAAAGAATATGGGTTTGATAATTGTAGATGTCCAACAAGCGTTTGATGATTCTAAATGGGGAGAACGTAACAACTTAAATGCAGAGGAAAATATTAGTAAAATACTAACACTTTGGAGAAAAAAAGGTTGGCAAGTCATACATATTCAACACAAATCTGATCAACCGCATTCGCTTTTTCATCCTGCTAATGAAGGGTTCTCGATAAAAGAATGTGTTAAACCTATTTCAGGTGAAGAAGTAATAACTAAAAAGGTGAATAGTAGTTTTATCGGTACCAACTTGGAGAGCTATCTCAAGTCTAATGAATTAAAATCTGTCGTAATAGTGGGTTTAACTACTCCCCATTGTGTATCAACAACTACAAGAATGAGTGGAAACTTAGGTTTTAACACTTATCTTATCTCAGATGCAACGGCAGCATTTTCCTTAAAAGACCAGCACAATAACTGTTATGATGCTGAGACGATACATAATATTTCTCTTGCAACTTTAAATGAAGAGTTCGCTACTATACTTACAACTGAACAGTTGATAAAAGCAATCAAATAGACTTCATTTATGCAGAATATTTTTTTATAAGGTTAAAACAACCTCAATATGTAAAAAGATGAATAGCATATAGAAGTATTGGTGATTTTAGTCATCCCTATGAAGAGCCTTACTATTTCATACATAGTAAGGCTCTTCATAGTAAGCTGTTATTTAACTGATATTAATCATAGGGCGGTATACTCTGTGGAAAATGAAAGAAGTTTTCTGGATCGTATTTCGTTTTTACTTCTCGTAACCTTGCAAAATTATTACCGTAATATGCTTCTCCGAAATTTTTTATATTTTGATCTGGTACGTTTACATATGAACCCGTTACATATGGCTTGATAAGCTTTCTTACTCTTTCAACAGATGCAATATTAACTGCTTCTTGTGATTTATGCTCCCAACTTGCATTCCATTCCACATAAAATAAAGGATTTCGCCAATAGAAAGCTGTTTTGTCAGTTGGGACTCTCCCCAATGCACCACCCCAGTTGATAAAAAAGAAATTAGCTTCTGTTCCTGTTGCTTCTTCCAAAAACTTTCTCATAATCGCATACGGTTCATTTGGCCATATATCTAGACCCCAAGCTGAAGAAAATTTCACACTTTGATCAGAACGACCTGGAATGGGCTCGTCAGGATCTAAGAAATCGATTGCATCTGGATACGGTAAGGTCTCAATCACGATTCTCGAAGGTGTTCCGGCGCTAGTTAAAGGTCGTAGCAATTTTGTAAGTTCACTTTTAGAACCTTGAAATATACCTTCTGCGTGACATAATCCATTGATTTTACTATAGACCTCTAATAAGCAGCCTAACCTCTCATCCACGAATGGTGCCCATTTTTGCCATGCTTTCACAACTGTTTCAAATTGTTCCCATGGCCAAACGATATTAAATACAGTAGTGGCTTTAGGTGCACGTCGTACACTAAATGTATACTCAGTATTGTAGCCAAAATTACCGCCACCGCCCCCTCTGGAAGCCCAAAATAAGTCCGTATTCTCCTTTTTATTAGCAGTAATGATATTTCCATTTGCATCAACAGTTTTCAACGAAAGAAGATTATCGCTAATTAGCCCAATCGATCGTGATAGTACACCAAACCCACCACCCATTGTAATGCCACCAATACCAACAGTCGGACTATCTCCAAAGGGAGCAACAAAGCCATTGCGAGCCAAGCCTTTTACAAGTGGACCAACATGAACACCCGTTTGCACTGTCGCAATACCCTTTGTCTTATTCAAATGCACCTTTTGCATGTCACTGACATCAATCACAATGCCTCCCTTCACAACTGAAAGGCTCTTATCTAATGCATGACGCCCACTTCTCACACGCAATGGAACATTTTTTTCTCGCGCCCACTTTATTGCATTGCTTACATCTCTTGCGTTTTGTGCAAAAACAAATACAAGTGGAAAAGTATCAACATAAGGATTCCAATTCAAAACAGCTTTGTCGTAACCTGGTTCACCTTTAAAGATCACACGTCCAGTTAACTCACTCGCCCCCATGCACACCACTCCCATTATATACTGTTGAACATTTTTAATTGTATGAGTAGATGAACGATGGTATGTGAAAAAGTAAAACATAACCTTCCTATTTTTTGTTTCTGTTGATGAAAATAAATATTTATTAAGCGACTCTTGAAAGACGTTGTTGTTTTTTATCACAATTACAAAAAGGCTAGCTAAAAAGTGTAGTCTTCCTGCTCCAAAAAAAGCAGTGGTATAGGAGTAAGTTCCTCAAAGATGACTATAGCAGCAACTCCTGCAGGTATCCAACCTTAATTGAATGATACTTTTCTCAAGGCCGAATACAATCCTTTTGATATTGATGGTAAGTGGGACAGTTACTATCCAGTCGGACCCGCCTTATTCTCCACTTTTTTAATTAAAACAATCCCCTTATTTCGTCAGTTTGCTTTAAGACAGTGTCATAGTTTCTTAGATTTTATACTTGAGTATAAATCTTACATATCAGAATGAAATAATTTACTTATAAAGGGAATAGGGATGATATTTAATTTTTTCTCAGAGCTATTGTCAGTCATAAATACCTCAAAGAACTTATTAATAAAGCGAGTTTCTTCTATAATTTAGTGTGTCTTTTGAAAATAATTTTGAATCATAATATAGTTCTATTAAAATCCCCTCGAATAGATACACTCATTAATAGTATACTTTCGAGGGGATATCGCAAGCTAATATCTTTGTAAAAGAAGAAATTCCATTGGTTTTTTCAAATAAATAAAAAGTAACTTTCTTACGTTTATTTATTTATAATTAAAACCGTAACTTATTGGGTTACGTATAACTACCGAAGTTTAACAGGTAATTAGCTACAATAGCTTAGAATCTCATCAGTTACGGACATAATGTTTGGCTTTTAAATATACAGTAATTGCAATTACAATACCAATAAGAGAGAAGGTCATTATTATTGTTTGTATATTTACTCCGATTGAAGCAAGGCCACTTACAAGTCCATAGGCTATTGGATCAAAGCCATTCATTGCTAGAAATATAATACTCATAACCCTCCCCATAATTCTGCTATCAGTCCGCTCTTGAGCGGCTGTGAAAAATGGAATAAACACAAATGACATTGAAAATCCAATAAAAAATACAACAATAGTCAATAGTAATAAGCTTGAGACTTGACTAAATATTAAAGTTACAATTAATGTGGCAAATAAACCAAGTGTAGAGACCAACCCTTTCCTTTTGATCTTTACAAAACTAAGCAATATTGTACTGCTAAGTGTTCCAATTCCCAATGCAGATTCCATTATACTTAGGTTAATGGGAGTTCCATTAAAGTTATCTACTATTAAAGGAATTGCTACATGAAGAGTACCAAATGAAAAGAAGTTTAAAGTTATTAATACAATTATACCCACTAGCAAAAAATTACTTTTCCTAATATAAGAAAAACCTTCTTTGAAATTTTGCAGAGGAGTAGTCTTTCCTAAATCTTCTGCAGGAGCTTCTTTTATGAAAGGCGGAAATATAACAAATGCTGAAAGAAATACTAAGATTGTAGCAATAAAATAACTCGTTGATATCTCAAATGATTCCATAATTATTCCCGCTAAAACTGGACCAGCAATAAAAGCAACCTGATCAACACCTTGGAAGTAGGCATTAGCTTTTTGCAATTGATGTCTCTTAACTATTTTGGGAATCATTGATGTACTAGCAGGACCAAAGAAAGCGTCTAAAGCTCCAAATAATCCTGCCAATATCAATAAGATCCATAAATTCATATTGTCAGTGTCAACTAATAGAAAGAGAATTAAAAGCAGTAAACTTTGAGCTAAATTAGTTCCAAACATAATAGTGGTCTTTTTATATCTATCAGCTACAACGCCACCAAAAGTCATCATGATTAATCTAGGGACAGTAGCTGCAACTAAAACCAATCCAAGTGAACCTGCCGATCCTAATTCAGTAATTACATACCATGTTGTAGTTGTTAAAAACATGCTAAAACCAACAACAGCAAAAATCCCTGCAATGAGTAATAATACATAGGTTTTATTTTTAAATAAAGGTGTTTCTATTTCATTCATAAGGACCCTCCTTTAGTTGGTTTTTAAATCTGAATGAACGTTCGTTTATATTATTTGACGGTTAATATTATATATTCATATTAAAAGATATCACTATAAAAAATGGTATACGGCTACTTAAAAGTAGCCGTATGTTACAAATTAAGAACTCCAATCTATCTTATAATCATCTGTTGTCATAAACTCTTCAATAATATTTGCTTCAGATGTCGCAAATGCTGAATTTTTAATGGCTTCTACACGTTCTTTTCTATCGAATTCGTAATAATGAAATGCATCTTGATAACTGTGTTCATTTAACATCTTAGCAATATACATGGAATCTTCTAATGCAAATGAAGTACCATACCCAGTGTTTGGATTTGTCGTGTGAACTGCATCACCTATTAATGCAACCCTTCCCCTTGACCAAGAAGGTAAAGGATTAATATGATACACTTGCCTTGGTAATACGAACTTCGAGTTTTTTATTATTTCTTTTGCTGGATTATCCCATTCTTTCATTCTTTCAAGAACCATTTTAATTACCTTATCTACATCATTCTGTTCAAAATCTTTTGATGCCAATTTTCTCTTTTCGAACGTACCAATTTGCCAGGAAATATTGTCAGTACCTGTTGGGTGACTTCTAAATACATACATTGTTAAATTTTCGTCTTGATAGATAGTTGAATTTTCTTGAATTAATTTTTCACTATTTTCTAGTATATCTGATGATGTTAGTCCTACCATTGTCCACATCCCTGAATACTTTAAAGCCTCATGTGGAAACAAAGTTTTTCTAGTTGCTGAATGAATTCCATCAGCTCCAATTAGAATATCACTTGTATCGTGTGTACCATCCTCAAAGTAAACCGTTACCTCGTTTCCACTATCAACAAATGTTTTGAGTCTTTTTCCATATTCGATTTTCAATCCTACTTCTTCAACTTTACTCATCAAAGCTTTTATTAGCCAAGAACGATTAATTGTTATAGATTGCTCACCAAATTCACTGCTACTTGGTAATGAATATCTCATAACCTCTTCATTTTTTTTATTTCTGATTGTTACCCTCTTTTGAAGTAAACTATTTTTCGATATATATTCTTCCAGCCCTAAAGCCTTTAACACACGAACTCCCGTTGGTGGTATTTCAAAAGCAGCACCAGCGTCTGCATAATGTGGAAACCCTTCACATATACGAACTTCGTAATTTGCCTTTTTCATAAATAGAGCTAAACTTAATCCCGCTATACCTCCACCACTTATGATTACCTTTTTACTATTGTTATTCATATAATTCTCCTCCATTTATATGACCATTCGTTCATTTATTTGATAAAATTTTTTGTGATTTTCTATAGGAAATAGGAAATTATAATTATATGACCTTTTGGTCATATAATTATAAAAAAAATTTCACCTCCTTATGTTAATAAAAATACTTAATTTTTTGCTAAACCTTGTAGAAAAATAGTAATGACATTTTCATAAGTTTTATCAAGATCATCTACACTATCCAATAAGTATTTAGTCATGCTAAGGTTAGTGAAAACACTATACAGTGCTAAAGTTACATCATGAATATTTATTAATTTAAATTCGTTATGTTTAACACCCTCATTAATAATTCCATAAAATAAATCAAATTCTTCTTGAATAAGATATCTTGCCTTAATCTTAAATTCATCGGTACCTACAGTCGAAATGAATTCTGGCACAGTTCTTTCTAAACCATAACTAACATTATCGCTATAGTATTTTCCTATGGCATAAAGTTTGTTTTTAGCACTTGGTAAGTTTTTAATTTCTTCTAGAATATCCACTTTCCACTGCTTGAAACTTTCTTCTAAAGCTTGAAAATAAAGCTCTTCTTTACTAGAAAAATGTGTATAGATGTTTCCTTTACTAATTCCAATAAATTTTCTTATATCCTCTATAGATGTACTAGTGTATCCTTTCTGTTCAAATAAGATGGTTGCATTATCAATAATCTTTTTCCTTGTTACTTCGCCCTGTCCTGCGGGTCTAACCATATTTTCACGCCTTTCTCATTATATATAAGGAGTAAACTACGTTAAATTATAACCCATACTCTTTAAAATTAAGATTTATAATTTTATATTAACGTTAAATGAACAATCGGTCAAGTAATGAAGTTTTTCTAATTAATGATATTAGTTTCCAAATACTGTTGTATTAAACCTGTTTATAATAGTAAAAATAAGACCTTATAAAAAGCTAATGATACCTTCGTCATTTTTACTATATTATCTTGAGCTTTACTTTAATTTGATTAGGTGTTAACATTACGGCAAGTTAAGTGAACGACCGGTCGTTTATTTAATTGATTGAAAAAAATATGATAAGGAGCCTGTAAAATGAAACACTTGATAATCTTTGCTCATCCACATGAAAATAGTTTAAATCATTCATTTTTAGATTCAACTACTCAAGCATTAGACAAGTTAGGCCACGAATATATTGTAAGGGACCTTTATAAACAGAATTTCCAGCCTGTTTTGACATCAGAAGACACTTCGAGAATGAAAGAAGGGAATACGCCAGAAGACATTGCAGTTGAACAAAAGTACTTAATTGAAGCTGATAATGTCATTTTAATTTATCCAATTTGGTGGACCGGTTTACCTGCCATTATAAAAGGCTATATTGACCGAGTTTTTGCTTTTGGTTTTGCATATGTTCACACTGAGGAAGGTACTATGCAATTGTTAAAGGGAAAAACTGGATTAATTATAAATACTTATGGAACACCTCATGACATATACGAACAGATGAATATGAATGAAGCCATGAGAAACACTTCTGATATTGGAATTTTAGATTTCACCGGGATAGCGCCTTTGGACCATTTATTTTTCTCCGATATAGGGAATTTAACAGAATCAGCTTATAAAAAAATGATTAAAGATATTGAAGATAGAGTTACAACCCTTTTTAAATAAAATTAAATGGATTTCCTTAGGAAATCCATTTAATCAAGTTGATCATAAAGTTCAATATGTTTACTTATAACTTTCCGATTACTTATCTTAAACACAGATATTTCATTTTCCTTAACAGATAAAAATAATCCCGTTTCAAAATCTGTTGATTTATCTTTGAAATATATGCCATCAATATTATTCTTTGAATAATCAAAGCTTAATTCATTATTTTCAATGTTTATATAGGCTTTTCTTCCAATATGGTAATCCCAATCTTTATAAGGAAAAGCTAGGTTTTGGGGTACTATATGAATTTCTAAATCGGGTTGGTTTTTTATCAAAAAATTAATAAACGACCCATGAACAATTTCTTCCAATCTGTTTTCACCCGTATGAGTTATCACTAACTGTGTAATATTGAGTTTGTCTTTAATGTCAATGAAGATTTTATAATAATCTTCTTCATTTCTATACAGTTTAATTTCATAACTGTCTGCTTGAAAATATAAGCTCAATTTTTTACTTTCAGCTAATACAAAATTCAGCTCAGTGCTGTTTGAGTCTTTCTTAAGAAATAAAACATGTAATGTCCCCTGAAATGTTTTAGCTAATTTATAACCTCTTTGAATAGTAGTCGGACTATACGAATCCATATCAAGAACAACTAGTACTTTTTCATTGCGTTTGTCAGGAATGAATACTCTATCCATTTCAACACCGCCTATCTTGAGTGATTAAGAATCAAATACATTTATAGGATGGTTTAAGAAACTAAATTTCTTCTTTAGCTTCAAAATATATTTCTCCATTAAAGTATGAACTTAAAAAACACTTTTAATGCTTTTAAATCTTTATTTTAACTAAATTTGTTAATCAATTCTCACTTTGGGAAGTAACATCAATACTAATTAGCTGGGGTATACTCTTTTTATCTGAAATAAAGATAAACTTTCTGATACTGCTTACTGCTACGCTACTTGCTTACATTATAGTTAGTGGTATAAGGACTTTAATATGGAGATGTAATAAAAAGATATAATAGAATTCAAAAAAGATTTCATGGAATAATCCACTTAAACTAACGATTGATAGACTTTAATAAGTCAAATTTAAAAGTATTAGTTCGATGGGGGTATACTTTATTTTAAATTAGTAATAAAATTATCTCTCACATGCCCAATTATCTTTATCACGATCGTGTTTTGAGGCATGTTTTCATTCATTCTTTAAAAAAACGAATCGTGCTTTATCACTATTTCTTAACATGTATAATACTTAACCAACAAATCGCGCAACGAAAAAGCTAGATTCCCTATGTTCGAAAATGAGATCAATTCATAAGGGAATAACCATTAAAAATACATTCGGAACTTTTGAACTTGATATGGTTTAGCGGCTACTTATTAAATTAAAAGTCTCTTAAATTATTATTTCGATTAGTAGCAAAAAACCAGCTAATCCCTAGACAGTACATTAGCTGGTTTTTGTTATAAATACATAGATGTAAAAAGAGCACACTCCTTCCTCCGAAAATGCGCCCTATTCTCGAATAAGAACTAAATTTATCAATCGTTATTTTTAATTAAAATTTGATTGTGAATATGGTGTTCCATATGCGAAAGATAATCTTGAATAAGCCACTCGAGTGTCTTATGTTGATTATTGCCTATGTCACAAAGTTTAGATAAGCTTTCTCTAGGAACATTTTTAACAATATTGAGAATTTGCTTATTTAATGTCTGAAAAAGGTTTATTATTTCACCAAGCGGTCTATCTTGATAATTCTGAAGCTTTACCCATTGATCTTGATTATATGATTGAATAACATACATTTGTTCTTCATACTGAATTTTTATAAACCTCTCAATATTATTTATTGCAGAGTCACATAAATGTCCTAAAATTTCTTTTTTTGACCATTTATTTGGTAATGGTCGATTCGAAATTTCTAATTCTGACATAGAATTGTACTCATCTGGTAATGTTTTTATCCAATGATTGATCCCCTCAACTACCTTTTGCATATTTCTCTTCCCCCCTAAAATTTTTATAAGACGAATATTCAACTGTACTGGAGGTCTATCCTTTTGAAGTTAGCCGTATATAATATCCATCTGGGTCAATGACTCTAAAATCAGTTGCCCCCCAACTTTGGTGTTTAATAGGAGATTCTATGACTCCTAGTGCGACTTTTGTGATTTGCTCGTAATGATCATTGACGTCATCCACACTTAGAATCAACTCAACGCCCACTCCCTTATTTGCTAAATTCCTTTTTCTAAAGTAATGGTCCTCGTCTAGAATGGATTCTCCTGTGAGTAAGAGAAAAGTATCCTCATTCTTAAACAAGGCACTATTCTCCCCTTGTTTCATAAGGCTACATCCTAATATTTCTTGATAAAAATGAATCGACTGGTGCAAGTCTATGACAAATAATTCAATTTTGAAAGCCATCAACTACCTCCTTTATTTTACTAGCAATGGTTGAATCAGTCTGATGACATCTTGATAAAATGAAGGAGAATGCGGAACAAAGTTTGCTTGAGATATATTAGTGTTCAGCTCATCACTTTGCCTAGGATCTAAGATAGATCGGTCTATAATAGGAATCGTATCTTGTTCCCCCACCCATAATCGGCAAAAATCAGTCCATTTCACTTTAACCAAACCGGCTACTTCTTCCTCTTGAAGAGAAAATTGATCCCAGTTGAATAATCCACGATATAAAAAAACATGTGCATGCTCTCTATCTTTCATCTTTTCGGTTTCTATGGCATAGCGAAGCATACCAACAGAGGAAAGTTGTTTTATAGAGACATCGATGCCTAGCTCTTCCTCTACTTCCCTAACTCCATCTTCAATGGTTTCATCCGCTAATAAATGCCCTGCAGCAGTAATATCTAGCAAATTAGGATAATCTTTCTTTTGCGCACTTCTGATTTGTAAAATGAGGTAGTCTGTTTCTCCTTCCTGACTTAGTAGCCAACAATGAAAGACTTCATGCCAATAGCCATTGTCGTGCGCGTCGTCTCTTGTTGCTATACCAATTTCGTTATAATGTTCATCAAAGATTTTCAAGAATTCTTTAGTCATGTATGCCGTCCTTTCCTACAACCAATCTTCTAGTACACTCCAACTAATAGTGGCTTTGCCGTTGTCTGATTTCATTGTGCCGGTATAGATTAATTCATTTTCCAGGTGTTCATTATAATGACTAGCAATGGCTCTCGACGTTTCAGAAACGTTTTCTTTTTGCAGATTTTTCATCCTGACCCAGCACAATTCTCCTTCCTCACCTGAAATAATCGGTACATTATCCTTTAAGTTTGCAAAGAAAACATATTGAACCCTTATCTCATTTTCATCTGCTTTTAATCTATGAACAATATACTTTAACTGTAGTTTATCTAACATAAGTCCAGTCTCTTCCTTCACTTCTCTTATAATCGCACGTTCTGGGTCATTTAGCTCATCTGGCTCCATATGACCACCGATTGGAACGAGTTTCTCTGGAAGAAATGCGTGCGTGGAAGGTTTTTGTAATAATAAAACTTCACCATTTCGATTGGTTAAAAACGCAACGGCCATTTGCCTAAACCTCACTCAGTAATCACTTCACTTCCCAATTGACTTTTATTCTCCCCTTTAAATCTGAACCAGTTATGAAAACACGATACTCACCTGTTGTATTTGCTGTAAAATAGATTCGAAAATTGTTCACGTCTTGATCGATTGCCTCTATCATCTGATAAGACACATCTTGATTTTTTTCGTCTAAAATATAATAACCATAGCCACCCTCATTTTCAGGTAAAAATTGAATGGTTATGTAGACTATTTCACCACGAGCAAGTGAAATAGGAATAGGGTGCATACCATTAAAATGAGTAAATTGAGCAGAAAATGAGTTTTCTGACGTTTGTTCATGCCAGTCTTTCTTCTCTGTATAATCTATGGTGGATAAGGCAACTAACACGGGAAGAAGTAGGACAATTACCCATAACTTTTTATGATAGTGTTTCACGATTTTATAGCAAAAGAAAAAGATAACAGCTATAAATGCAGCGAAAACACCTGCGAAAAAGGTAAAAAAGCTGAATCCCGTAAGAGGAAAGAAAGCTATAAAGCCAGCGACTGTATAAAAGATGGCCTGAGCTGACAAGGATAAAGTTAATTTAACCGAAAACCCATCAATAACCACAGCAACGAGTAGAGCATAAATGATGCAATAAAGATAAACCCATGATTGATATGACTGCTTCCATGCGTATAAATCAAAACCAACACTACTTAGAAGGAAAACATTTAGTAGAATAAGTAAGAAAGTGAGTGTAGTTAATAGATTCATTATATATGATAGAATGGATTGGTTTTTATCCGTGTTCATATGTACAACCCCTATGAAGCAAAAGATTTTATTGAAAGATCTGTAATTTCTGCTGATTATTAATGGCAATAATGCCTATCCATTGTTGTTTAGCTACAGCAAAATTCAACTGATCGTCTCCCCAATCCCAAGAAGGGTTCCATACCCCCTCCGTTGTAATTGTTTTATGTAAGTAAACAATATTTTCTTCTACAAGATTGCGATATTGATGATATAGAAGGTCCTCTTTATTATGAATTAAATCTAGTGGCGTTGCGCCATAACTTTTCCCCCATGTATCTGGTAATTTGTTCATCGCTCGCTCTGCTAGTTGATGGATTTTAGCAAGCACTTTTTTGGAATCACCCATTTTGTCCTGTAATAAGTTAGCTGCCTTCTGATAATTATTAATCTCATGAAATCCCATGTCTTCCGCTTGCTGCAGATAGGTTAAGGCTTTTTCAATTACTTGCCATCCCAACTTATTTGCTTCACTCTCCTCGTTCGACCAATGTATCAAATAGGCAGCTAATTCAACTGATGGATTATACATCCACTTAGATTGAACATCTTTTGTATATTGCCAATGAGGGGCATGGGGATAAAGGTTATGTTCTGGTGTTACTGTGAGCCAAAGTTCCGCTTCTCTATTATAAGAAAGTAATAAATAGTTGACGAGATTCCTTACTATCTTTTCATCCTTAGTCGCATTCACTTCTATTAATTGTTGGCACGCTGACCATGTAGCAATAGCCGAAGAATCTGGCAGCCAGAAATCGGGTTCCAATCCATTGCCGAAACCTCCATCTTCGTTTTGGTAGGACGCTAAATACTGAATGACCCTTTCTCGTGACCCTCCATCAAATAGGTATTCCCATCGTGCCAATTCAAGTGGTCGAGCATTACGCTGCATCCAAATCTTCGTTTTTTTATTCATCCTGTCTCCTCCTTAATCATAGCGTCTTGAATAGAGCTCGTTAGTCAAGATTAGAAAACTGACCACGGCTACTGGCATATCTTGATGAGAGCTGTTTAAACTTTGTTCACCGTTTTCTATTGCCTCTTTTCCTTCTGCCATTGTTTCATCTAAGGAACTAGATGAAGAATCATTATATTCACTAAACGCGTCAGCAATATATCGTGAATAATGAAAGCATCACTAATATTCGATATCATTTTGCGCCTTATCATTCATTCTATTGCTTAAGCTTCATAGATAGTAGAAACCTTCCATATAATTATAGAAGAATACATTCTAACTTAGGAGGTCTATTAGCAATGAATTTGTTAGGTATGATTACTTTTCTCTTATTAATTATTGCTGTTGATTATTTTAACTTTGATAGGGATAGAAAAAGATGGGGTTGGTTGAAAGGTGCAAGTCGCGCAAAGAAAGCAATTTGCATATCCTCTATCCTTCTACTTTCTATCATATCTTATCTAGGTTTAAGTATGTGATATTCCCTCTGAAAATTCTTATAATTTTTGTTACTTTTGTAATAAAAGAACAGGCATTTTTTCCTCTTTAATATGAAAAGAATGGCTAATCTCTTGTTTTGCTGGTATCATATGTAAATAGTTAAAATTTTTATTGATTTTTCAATTTGATTACATCGCATAATTGGAGGGTCTATTGGTTTCTTTTTAGCCAAACATACTATATAATGCGCACTAGATGATTTTAATCAAAAAATCATTCTGCTTGCAGGAAGGAGATTGATTATGAAGAAATGGACAGTTTTATTAATGACAAGTTTGATGGTGCTTTTCTTAGCCGCTTGTGGAGGAGACGAAGAAGCAAAAGATGCTGAGAAGAAGGACGAAGGGCAAAACACTGAACTATCTGCTGAAGATAAGAAAAAACAAGAAGAAATGCAGAAGAAATTAGACGAACAAATGGTTGAGGATGATTCAACTGTTGCTGTAGTGAATGATGAAAAAATCTTAGGTGTTGATTATAATTTGACACTTACTACACTACAAGGGCAAATGCAACAAATGGGTCAAGACCCAACTACTAAAGAAACATCTGAACAAATGAAGACTCAAGTAATTGATAGCCTTATTGGACAAGCACTTATCCTTCAAGAAGCAGATAAAAAAGGGATTAAAGCTTCTGAAGAAGATATCAATGAACAATTTGAGCAGACAAAAGGTCAGTTTGAAGATGAAAAAGCCTTTGCAGCTGCTCTAGAACAATCTAAATTAGATGAAAAAGAATTAAAAGCACAAATCGCTGATAGCATTCAATTCAACCAATACGTTGAAAAAGAAGTACCTACTGGTGAAGTATCAGAAGATGAAATCAAAAAAGCGTATGAAGAAGTAAAAACACAAAGTGAAGGTGCCGATCAAGAAGTGCCAAAACTTGAAGATGTAAAAGAACAAATTAAAGCATCTATCCAACAGCAAAAACAACAAGAAGTACTTGCTCAACATGTTGATGACTTGAAAGAAAAAGGGAAAGTTGATATTAAGATTTAAAATGGTATCTCATCCCGAAACGAAGGGGCATCAATAAGTTAGATACAGTTATATTATTAGGCATTTGGGTAAAATGAGTTCGGTACACTACCGAACTCATTTTTCATTTAAGACTTTTACAGTCAAATGGCAATAGGGATGGACACGTTTAATACATATTCTCCTGCAATCGCTCAGTAATTGATTGTTTTGTCATTTTTTTGTAGGTTAGCAATGGAACTGTCACACAAATAATGACTACGACTAATGACACAAGTACCATTGGGGTGACTGGGAACTGATAGACTGCATATTTTGAGACTGAATTAAATAAAGTGAATAATCCATAAGCTATTCCATTTCCTAATGTCCATACTAATCCCAAGGAAATCATAGCATAATATGCGCCTTCAATCGCAACCATCTTATTCACTTGCTTCCTTGTCATGCCAATACTTTCTAATACAGATAACTCTTGTTTTCGGTTGATTATTCCGGTAAACATGATATTAATAAAGTTCACAATGCCTATTAAGGCAAGTAGAACAGAAAACCCACCACCAATAAGTGAGATTGCAATTTTTGATAGCTGCAGATTATCACGTAGGGCTTCTTTTGTTTCGATTTGGAAATCACCGTATTTCTCAGATATCTGTTGGATTTGTTGATGGACTTCCTTGTCTTTTCCTTTTTCGACGGACACATAGACCGACCCGATCACTGGTTGAACTTTACCATTGAAGGTATCCATAAATTTTTCCGGTACTATTAAGGTCGGTGCCCAGTGATTAATTCCGGATGATCTTAGAGAGATTGGTAGGTAGCCTCCAAAATTAACTTTATATTCTTTACCTGAGATTGGATGAGTGATATCAAAATGACTTGGAAGCTCATAGGTTCCCTCCAGTGATTGACTTAAATAGACCGTATTTGACTTGGGTAAATCTATATTGCTAGTTATTTCACTGGTCTGAATACTAAATAAACGTTCGAAATCCTCACTTTCTAAGCTAATAATTTCACCCTCAAATCGCTTTGCCAGATCTGCTTTTGAAATACTATCCTTAGCCCAATTATAATAAGATGAAAATTCATCCGAAAATTCTGCTTTATATTTAGATTCGTACTGCGGCATAACAGCAGTAACTCCAGGAACTGCTTTAACTTCATTGATTAGTTTGCTCGATAAATTGTAAACCGGTTCAAATTCCCCATCATCACCAATCATATAGCTATTACGCATTTCAATATCGCTTACCATAGTTCTGGACACATAATTCTCAATATCCAAGCTTTCAACAACTGTAAAAACCGATAAAAATGTGGTTAAACCAAAGAATAAGGACATAAAAACTACAGTGGTCCTTTTACCATGTCGGAAAATGTTTCTCCATGCCATTTTCCCTATTTTCCCACCATGGGTTGTTAACTTCGTTTTTTTACTTTGAATTTTTATATCTGTATAACGAGTTCCTTCTACTGGTGATATCTTCCCAACCTTTCGGGCTGGTTTCCATACACTAATAAGAACAGTCATAAATGCGAAGAAACTACTTAATATAATGAGTACTAACTGTACTTGCCAATATCTAAAGAAATTGGGTAGGCCGCCATATAAAGCAAAACCAAAAGCTAAAGCGATAGCTATGGCACTACCAATTGGAATACCAATGACAGAAAGGCTCAATGCTTGTCCTCTAATAATTTGTTGAAGCTGTTTAGCAGTAGTTCCAATTGTTTTCAAAAGTCCATATGACCGAATATCGTGTGAAATCGATAGATAAAAGATATTATAAATAAGTAAGTATCCACTAAACATAATGAGGAGGACAACTACTCCAATACCTACAAGCATCAACATCTGATCACTTGATCCAGATAAATTAAAGTATGTTGCAAATGCTTGAGAATCAAGTGTTTTTATTTGCTGTTCTAACCGTTCTACTTCATCTACTGCGGTTATTCCTCTTTTAAACTGAACATCTGCATACCCGTTATTTTCTATGGTGTGATTTGTACTTTCTAAGTAGGCTTTTGAAACAAACCCAATACTGGTTAAAGGATTATTTGAAGCTAGTGGATCAGTAAACCACCCTGTAAGAATAAATTCCTGCATAACCTGATTCCCGTGCTCATCAGAAATCGGTAATTCAATTTTCAATCCCTTTTTCGGTGTTGAACCAGTTAAATGGTTAACTGCTTCAACCGAGAGCATGATTTCATTTTGCTTTTTCGGGTATTCTCCCTTTATTGGATATAATGCATCTTGCTTCATTTGAAATGCTTCTTTTGATAAGTAACTTAATTCAATACGATCATCATCCATTTCACTACTTGCAACTTGTGTAATTTGACCTATTCGTTCAACTGAAGATGATTTATCTAAAGTAGATAACTGTAATTCTGTCGGATTGGTTAAATATGCATCAGCTGCTGTTCCCGCAGATTGAATCCAATTTACTTCATTGAACCGATAAGCATTCATGCCAAAAAGGATCAAGGCACTCAGCATAAAACTTGTTAAAATAATCGCCAGTAATGCTACTTTATTTCTAGACTTATTTTCTTTCAGTAAACGTTTAGATAATGTATGAATGACCTTTCGATTATTAACCTTTAGCATAACCCATACCACCTACGATCTGACCATCCTCTATTCGTATGGTGCGATCCGCCATTTGTGCGATTTCTTCGTTATGTGTAATCATAATAATTGTCTGCTTAAAACGATCACTTGTTACTTTTAATAAGCCAATCACATCTAAGCTCGTTTTACTATCTAAGTTTCCTGTAGGCTCATCTGCAAGTATTATTGAGGGTT
The DNA here is from genome assembly GCF_038007625.1 of Cytobacillus sp. FSL K6-0129. NCBI lineage: Bacteria > Bacillati > Bacillota > Bacilli > Caryophanales > Bacillaceae > Cytobacillus > Cytobacillus sp. FSL K6-0129. The sequence continues at coordinate 688,371 of NZ_JBBOXM010000001.1, forward strand.
TTGTTGCCAGTGCTCTTGCTATAGCAACACGCTGCTGTTGTCCTCCTGAAAGTTGATGAGGAAGATTGTATACTTTATCCTTCAACCCTAATAATGTAATAATCTCCTGAACATATTCCTCATCGACCTGATTGCCATCTAATTCTATTGGCAAAACAATATTTTCATATACATTAAGGACAGGGATTAAATTAAACTGTTGAAAAATAAACCCAATTTTACGTCTACGAAAAATGGTTAGTTCGTCTGCACTTAAGGCAAATAAAGATTGACCATCAACGATTACCTCACCTGAATCTGGAAAATCCAAACCACCAAGCATATGGAGTAAAGTGGATTTCCCACTACCTGATGTCCCGATTATCGTTACAAATTCTCCATGCTCAATTTCTAAGGTAACATGATCTAATGCTTTGACAATATTCGTTCCACTACCATAGAGTTTTTTTAAAGCGTTTGCTGTAACTATGTTCAAATGTCTCTCCTCCAAAATACTTGTTTGTTAACAATGTAATTGTAAAAATTAAATCTTTCTATGTTCTTTCTGAAATCTGTCACAATTGAAAGAAATGAAAAGTATTTATGATTTTGGAAGAAAAACTGAAAACAATGATCCTTGATTTTGCTTAGAGGCAACTTTAATATAACCACCTTGGAGCATAATAATTTCTCTTGTCAAAAACAAGCCTATCCCTACACCTTCCATATGATACACCTCTTTAGAGCGGAAAAAACGAATAAAAATCTTGTTTATTTCTGATTCTTTTATTCCAATGCCTGAGTCCTGGATGTCTATCCTACAGAAGCTTTCATATTCAAGTACTTTAATTGTTATTTCTCCTGCTTCTTTCGTATATTTATTAGCATTATCAACAATGTTTAATAATGCCTCTTTTGTCCATTTATAATCAAAACTAGCTTGTTCTAGCCCACATTGAAGATGAATACTTTGTTGCTTCTCGTTAAACATGGGCTGCAAATCTTTAATAATATCTTCTAGTAAAGGTCTCAATAACTGTCGTTTTGGCGTCACATGGATCATACCGGTTTCTAATCGCGAGGTATTTACTAAGGCTTGTACTAAAAAGCTTAATTTTGTCGTTTGATGGTTTAATTGATTAATATAAGTCTTTCCATTCACTGATAAGCCTTCCTCATCTAACAGTTGCCCATAAAGCATAATATTGGATATGGGTGTTTTAGTTTGATGGGCTATATCAGATATTAATGTCTTTATCTCGTCACGTTCTTTTGAAAGCTGTTCTTTAGATGTCCCACTTTCTAAGAGATACTGCCTCATCTTTGTTTCTATCGCGGATAATTTTGACTCATCATACGTCGACTCTCTGAATTGTCCGTTCTTAGCTGATTCAATCATCTCAGATAAGCGATTTAACATTCGGCTCATTTTTCGCTCATAATACCATTTCCCAAATAGCCATGTGCTTATAATAGATACAATCATCACCAACAAAACAGCTATTTTTTCCATGAGTAGCCTATCCCGTATACTGTTTCAATTCTATTCTCTACCCCTAACTTATCTCTCAGCCTTTTAATAGCAACCGAAAGAGCATTCTTCTCAACAAATGCTGATTCATCCAACCATACCTTATCTATCAACAGTTCTCGTTGTAGAGTTTGCCCTCTATTGATGATTAATAAGCGCAACAATTTCTGTTCCGTTTTGCTTAATTCTATTGGCAGTGATTGATTCATAAATTGCATTTTTTCAAAGTTGAAATAAAAATTTCCGATTTGATAAATATCTGTATTCTGATGAGATTGTTGTCTACGGAACACCGCTGAAACTCTTGCCCGTAAGATCATTAAACTGAATGGTTTCGTTATATAGTCATCGGCACCAAGTTCTAACCCTCTCACAATATCGACTTCAAGATCATTTGCTGTCAGAAAGATGAAAGGACACAAGTCATTCTTCATCATAGCTTGAATCCATTCAACACCATTTCCATCTGGCAAATTAATATCTACAAGCATCAAATCATATATATCCTTATGTAAAGCAACAGTCGCTTCTTCTAATGTATATACTTGAGTAAATGAATAATTATCTTGTTTCAAACTCAGGGTAATGCCTTGATTCAGTGAAATATCATCCTCTATTACTAAAATTTTTTTCATCCTTACGCTTCCTTCCTAGAGACAATTGACATAAACCTGTCCCCCTTTTATTTATCCTTTCCATACTGGACGTATGTAAAAATGCATTCATCAGTTTTAAGTAAAAGCTACAAGTTAGCACCTCAATCAGGGAAAATCATCTTCTTTACATATTAAGTACTTCTCAGAGTTTGTGCAAACAACATCAGCTATTAACAATTGAACACGCTTCCCTTTATCTTGATCTTTTAGTGCTTGTTTCCCATTGCTTTGAAATTTCATTGATTAATGATAAACGCTTCATTTTTTCAAACATAATTAATATACATCCACAACAAATTCATGGTATAAACAGGTGTAGGAAGAAAATAATAGTAGGTATCCATATATGTAAAAGGGAGCGTGGATGATGACTTATATTTTATTACTTGTTGGATTCGCATTATTGATTAAAGGGGCTGATCTTTTTGTTGACGGTTCTTCCAATATTGCTAGGTTGTTAAGAGTCCCGCCCATTTTAATTGGGTTAACGATTGTGGCATTTGGTACAAGTTCACCTGAGGCTACTGTTAGTATTATTGCGGCACTTGAAGGAAGTGCAGATGTTTCACTAGGGAATGTACTTGGAAGCAATATCTTTAATATCACACTTGTGGTCGGTGTTACAGCCTTTTTATATCCATTGAAAGTACAAAGTGAAACCATAAAAAAAGAAATCCCTTTCACATTACTTGCAAGTGTTACTTTGCTCATTCTTATGAGTGATGTGGCATTACAGGGTTTTGACAGTAATTTACTTACTCGTAGTGATGGTCTTGTCTTTTTATTATTTTTATCTATATTTCTGTACTATGTCATTGAAATTGGTCTAAAAAGTAGGCAGAATAAAGAAAATCTAACTACTCCTAAAGACATTACGTGGGGTAAAAATATATTCATTTCGATTTTAGGTCTGGCGGCCATTATTTTTGGTGGGAATTTGGTCGTTAACAATGGGACAGAAATCGCGTACTCCCTCGGTATGAGTGAAACATTAGTAGGGTTAACAATTGTTGCAATAGGGACCTCTCTACCGGAGCTAGTAACTTCAATTACTGCAGCGTTAAAAAAAGAGAGCGAAATCGCTTTGGGTAATATTGTAGGTAGTAATATTTTTAATATTTTATTTGTACTTGGTGCCTCGGCAACCATCTCACCATTAGCCGTAAATGATAAAGTCTTTATTGATGTCATTCTTATGATAATCTTAACGATTGTTCTATTTATATTCTCGCGGACCAGTTTTAAAATCGGCAAAAGAGAAGGGTTCATTCTCGCTGTCGCATACATTATTTATTTGGTTTATATTATTATTCGTAATTAAAAAATGCTATAAAATAATTGAATGTGCATGATAAAAAAAGACTTCCATTTCTAGTTTGAAAGTCTTTTTTGTTTACCCTATATGTTTGGCTTACGACATTTGATAATAAAGCTAGTCGGTAATAGACTAGCTTTATCAGGTGAATACCAGCCATTACTATGTCTTTCTTTATCTTCTTCTGTTATACAGACCTCTTCGATTATTTGCTCAATATGAAAGCCAGAAGCAATAAGTAAATTTATATATGTACTTAATTTATATTGTTGCATTGTTGCTGGTTCCTGCCATGCATGATGATTATAAGCACCTTCCTCATGATAGCTTTTAGTCATAACGAGTTGTCCATTTTCGTGGCTCATTCTATTATATAGTGGGTGCTCCCAACTAAAGATAAATAAACCACCATCATTTAAATATTGAAAGACATTGGCCAATGTCTTTCTTAAATCCGTCGACCATCCGATCGCGTATATTGAAAAGACAATATCAAAATACGCACTTGGAATACCAGGATTCTCTTCCATTGGAGACTCAAATAATTGAATCGATGTATTACTTTCTGCTAATAAGTGCTTAGCTGTTTGAATTTGCACATGAGATAAATCAAGCCCCCATAACTCACTAGGAGATTTTCCATCTAAATATTTGATTGAATGACCACTCCCACATCCTAATTCCAATATCCTCTTTCCTTTCACCTCACCGAATAACTGTAAATCTTCTTCTGTAGGTGCGAACGGACCATATTCAGGTAGCGGGTTTCTAGCAAAAAAACGCTCTGCGGCTTTATCCCAACTTTTTTTGTTTTGTACTAACGTTTCATTATTCATACTTTCACCTCTTAAGAACATACATTCGACTATTGAGTAGTGAAACCCTGCAAATTATTTTCGTATTTTAAAAAAAAGCGATATATACATACCATTGTGTATTATTCTTTTAGTCCTTTCCTTTCAGTTCTTTCCACCTAGCAATAGCCACATTCACTCGATGTGCATTTATAATTAACTATTCTAGCATGTTGCAAGATTTAAAATTTTTCTAAAAAAAATTGAAAAGAGCATCCTAAAAATTAGGACGCTCCATTACTTTATGCTGTTACAGTGCTTTTATCGAATTCTGTTACAATGTAAGTTCCTGATGTATTAAAATTGCTCATTTCTTCAAAGATTTTTGTTACTTCTGATAAACTGATTTCTGCTGTTACCATCTTACCTGGTGTTATTTTCCCTTGCAATACTAAAGGAAGTAATGAATCAAAACGGTGATTCGGCATCCCTAAAGTTCCGATAAATTGGATTTCTTGCATAACCATTTGATCAATAGGTAAGGCAATCTTTCCGCCTTCAACTTTTGTTGTCACTCCAACTTGCAAGTGACGACCACGTTTAGCTAAACTATTAATCCCATTTAAACATGTATCTGCAATACCAAGGGCATCAATTGATACATTCGCCCCACCACCAGTGATTTCCTTCACTGCATGAACCGGATCTACTTCTTTACTATTAATCACTACATGTGCTCCCATTTGCTTAGCCAACTCTAGATTCTTTGGATTAATATCGACACCAATGACGGTTGCACCAATGGAAGCAGCAATATTAATGGCATTTAAGCCCACTCCTCCACATCCATAGATCACTACCCACTCACCTGGTTCCACTTTTGCTCGATCGACTACTCCATGAAAAGCTGTCATTAAACGACAACCTAATGCAGCACCATCTAGAAAACTAATTTCATCTGCTAAAGGAATAATATTGCGGTCACCCAATGGAACTCCTACATACTCCGCATACCCCCCATTGTAAGTCGAACCCGGAATAAAGGAAGAGTGACAGAGGTTAGAGTGGCCTTGTAGGCAATAAGGACATGTACCATCACTACCAGAGAAAGGAACGATAACGCGGTCTCCTTTTTTATAGTTTTTCACATTTTTACCTACTTCTTCGACAACACCAGTAAATTCATGACCTAATATTTTTTGGGTAATCGGTATATCTCCTGCCCAGTAATGCCAATCACTACGGCAAACGCCATTTGCTTTTACCTTTACAATCACCCCATTCTCATCAATTGTAGGGTCAGCGACCTCTTGAACAATTGCATTTTTTATTCCTTCAATTACTAATGCCTTCATAACATCAGCTCCCTATCCATGGTTAATGGCAACACTTTTTACTTTTGTATAAGCTTCTATACCTGCTAATCCTAATTCCGACCCTATTCCACTTTGCTTAAATCCAGTTAATGGGATATTGTCATCAGTTAAATAATATTCGTTGACCCAAACAGAACCAGCATTTAATGAATCAACCATTTTATGGGTTGTCTCTATATTTGTCGTCCACACACCTGAAGCTAGTCCATATTCTGTAGCATTCGCTCTCTCAACGACTTCCTCGATTGAATCAAAAGGCATAATGCAAAGGACAGGACCAAAAATCTCCTCATAGACAGACTGACATTTTTCATCAAGTCCTTCGATAATTGTTGGTAAATAGAAGTTTCCTTGTTGAAGATCTGGACTATCAGGTCGTTTCCCCCCGGTGAGAATGGTAGCTCCATCTTTTTTGGCAAGTTCAACATATTTTTCTACAGTGGTTATTTGGTTTTTCGAAATGAGTGGCCCCATTTGAGCATTTGGATCAAGAGGATCACCTAAAACAAAGCTTTCTGCTATTTCAACAAGCTTCTCCTTGACCGTATCGTAAACAGAACGTTCAATATATAGTCGTGAGCCTGCCGCACACACTTGCCCTGTATTCATGAGGATCGCTTTTATAGCGCCAGGAATCGCTTTGTTTAAATCCGCATCTGCAAAGATTATGTTTGGCGATTTGCCCCCTAGTTCGAGCGTGATTTTCTTTAAAGATTTCGAGGCTTTTTCCATAATTCGTCTTCCCACACTAGTTGAGCCTGTGAAACCGATTTTATCGATATCAGGGTGTGATGTAATCGCTTCCCCGAGCTTACCTCCTGCACCTGTAACAATATTAACCACTCCAGGGGGAAAACCAGCTTCTTCTATTAATTTACCAATATATAAAGTAGATAAAGATGTTTGTTGTGAAGGTTTTATCACAACAGTATTCCCGGCTGCTATTGGAGCAGCAATCTTCCAACATGCAACTAAAGCAGGGAAGTTCCATGAGGTGATCTGACCACAAACACCAAGGGGTTCACGTTTAGTAAATGCATGGATATTTCCACCACTAGTTAGTTCGAGAGTATTGCCATAAAGCTTTGTTGCCCAACCAGCATAGTAACGAACATGATGTACTGCATTCTCTGCAAAGCCACCTGCAACTGCAAGTGTACCACCATAATCAAGGGCATCCAGTTGCGTAATAACTTCTAAATTTTCTTCTAATAAATCCGCTAGCTTATTTAATAATCTAGCTCTCTCTCTTGGAGCTGTATTTTTCCAGCTACCTTCAAAAGCTCGTCTGGCAGCCTTTACTGCTACATCGAGATCTTCCTCATCCCCTTCATAGATTTTTGCCAGAATTTCATTCGTTGTTGGGTTAATAGATTCATACACTTTCCCCTTAATTGCCGGAACCCATTTTCCATTTAAGAACATTTCCTTTGTTCCACTTAAAAACGCTTGAACGATCGGATTAATTTCTAACGTAGTATTGGCCATACTCATTCCTCCTAATCAGACTTGAATTTTATTAACTCCTAAAACATATCCTTTGTAACCCTGTTGAGAGACCTTGTTACATATTTGGCGATAATTGTCTAAACCACCTAAATAAATTAAGAAATCTGGTGACTTTCCATCAATATTAGATCCTGTATACCAGGACGCTGTTTTTGTAAATAGCGTATTATGGGCAAGCTCTGTACAATCCTTACTCCATTGCCTTTGTGCATCCTCAGTTGGCTCAATCGTTTTCAGATGATGTTGACGCATGTACTTTAGGCAATCTGATATCCATTCAACATGTTGTTCAATGGCTGACGGTACATTGGTTAAAACAGAAGGACTTTGTGGCCCAGTAATCGTAAAAAAATTTGGGAATCCTGCTAAGCCAAGTCCTAAATACGTCTCAACTTTTTTCCCATTTTGCCACTTGTCTCTAAGGGACAGCCCTTTACGTCCTTTTATATCTAGTTTCAATAGCGTCCCTGTCATGGCATCATAACCAGTTGCAAAAACAATCAGATCTAGTGGATATTCTTTTTCCGTTGTTTTAATTCCGTTTTTTGTTATACACTCAATTGGTTGCTGTTGTAAATTTACTAATGTGACATGTTCTTGGTTATACGTATCATGATAGTTTGTATCTAAGATTGGGCGTTTTGTTGCGTAGTAATAATATGGAAGGAGATCTTCAGCAACTTCAGGATTTTTAATTTTTGCACGAATTTTATTTCTAAGAAATTCTGATACTAACTCATTTGATTTCTCATTAATCGTTATATCATTAAATGCATTGTTTAAAATCATCCCCCCTTTGTCCCAAGCATTTTCTAAGATTGTATTGCGTTCCTCTTCTGGCGTTTCTACTATGGATTTGGTTGCTTTAGGAATGGGTAATCCTGAAGGTGAGGTTAACATGATTCTTCGTGCTGAATGAAACTCATCTTTAAATTGTTCAACTTCCTCGTGCGTAAATGAACGATTTCTAGTTGGTACAGAATATTGCGGTGTTCGTTGAAATACATAGACTTCTTTCGCAGTTTCTGCAATAACAGGAATCGATTGTACACCACTAGAGCCTGTGCCAATCACTCCCACACGCTTGCCTTTAAAATTAACGTCAGTATGTGGCCATTCACCGGTATGGTAGCTTTGACCTTGAAAATCTGCAATCCCTTTAAAGTTGGGAATACTTGAGGTGGATAGGCAGCCGACGCCTGAAATTAAGTAAGTTGCTGCAAACTCATCACCTTTTCCCGTTGTAATGTGCCACATTGAATGTTCTTCATTCCAAACGGCCGATTTGACTTCCGTATTAAATTGCATATATTGCCTAACATCTAATTCATCAGCTACGAAATTCAAATAGCTTAAAATTTCATCTTGACCAGCAAACCTTTTAGACCAAGACCACTTTTTATATAAATCCTCTGAGAACATAAAATTATAATAAAAACTATCTGAATCACATCGGGCACCAGGATACCTAGCGACATTCCACACGCCACCAACTCCAGCTGCCTTTTCAAATGTCTTTACAGAAAAACCGTCTTCGTGTAATTTATACGTCATATAGATTCCAGAAAAGCCAGCACCAATCACTACAGCGTCAACATATTGAGTCATTCCTTATCCCCCTTTGTAGTGTAATAGATGATTTTTAGAACATATGATCTTTAGCTACTTATTTACTGCTTTCTCTCCCCCTTGGTGGACATTATTTAAAAATTTCACAATATGTTGAACAGACTCTTTTGTTTCTTCTTCAAAGAAATCCATATTACTGTAATAACCATGGACTGCCCCTGATATCACTTCATATTGAACAGGTACACCGTCTCGTCTTAACTTTTCTGCATAAGCAATTCCCTCATCTTTTAGAACATCATTTTCCGCTGCGATAATAATAGTTGGGGGTAGCCCTTGAACAGTATCGTATTTTAATGGTGATACATCGGGATGACTATACATTTTTTCATCACCTACATAATGGAAACCAAACCATTTCATAAGATCTCGATCGAGACCATATCCCTCAGCAAATTCATTATAAGAATTGGTATTGAATTCCAAGTTTGTGACTGGGTATATAAGAACTTGTGATTGAATGGATGGCCCATTGTTTAAAGCTCTCTTGGCAATAACCGTGGATAAGTTCCCACCAGCACTATCTCCACCAACAGAAACTTTAGTTAAATCTACATTAAGCTCTTCTGCATGATTAGCTACCCATTCTAGTGCTGTATAGCAATCATTCATTGGAATGGGAAATTGATTTTCCGGAGCAAGACGATAATCCACAGAGATAACTACCGTTTTAGCCTCTGTCGCTACTAATCGATTGGCCGCTTCAAACATTTCAACAGAACCAATGACCCAACCGCCTCCATGATAATAAACTAGTGCTGGAAAAGGCCCTTCTCCTTCCGGTGAATAAATACATAATCGTATTTCTGCTCCATCATTTACTTTAATTAAGCGCTCTTCTCTGCGATGAATATGAGGTAGAATATTTTGTTCAGGTATTGGGGCATTTTTCTGAATTTCCTTTAATTCAATTGGATCAAATGATTCGATTTTCGGACCAGAATAAAAGCTCTCCAAATACAATTTTGCTCTTTCAGATAAACTTGCCAAATGATCTCCTCCTTTTTACTCAGAAAATTGTAATCGCTTACAATGATATTGTATAATCTAAATATTCTAACAACTATTCCTACTTTTTGATAAAACAGTACATACTTTAAGTCAAATTACAAATAAACTATGCCATTAGGTAATGAATATATAAGACTAAATTAAAAAAGGAGAGTGTATTTATTGGTTAAATTAGATAAATGGGAAAGTAACGTAGATAAAATAAAGGCAGCTATCAATCAAGAGCATAAAATTAAAATAATATTGGAAAGCTTTCTTACTGATTTTTCATTAAATGAAGCGATGTTATTTCGATATTCTCCGATAGACCACTTAGCGGAGGGGATACTTTCTGCTACTAAGTCAGAGTTCAAACATATTTCCTCTATAAGGGATGATATCACTTCTATTCCGGCCATATTCAAAGCTATTAAAACGAGAACACCCCAATATTACGAAGGAAATAACTTCCATTTAAATATATCAAAAAAATATATTATCGCAGATAACCAAGATGCTCTATTGGTTGTTCCTATCATATTTAACCAAGTTGTCATTGGCTATTTTCTAGGATCCCAATTTAAGAAGCCCTTTGACCTTAAACTATTAATAGAAGCAACTTTATTTAGCAAGGACATTGGAGAAATTTTATTCAATCAATTTAATTTTATCGAGGAGGCAGAAATAAAACTATCGAAACGTGAATACGAAGTAATGAAATGTACTGCAAGCGGTTATAGTACGAAACAAATTGCCCATATATTAGAGATTAGTGAAACGACGATTAAACAATATATCAAAAGTGTCATGGTAAAAACCAATACATTAAATCGAACACATGCTGTAGCGTTTTTAATTCAAAAAAATATTCTTAAATAAGATGGGATTTTGTTAGAATCTCTTTACGTTCTTGTGAAAAAATACAGCTCATAAAAGTATCTTTTTATATAATGTAGAATAAGGTTTTGGATAAAAGAAATACCCCTCTATAAAAGATGGAATTTTATACTTTTATTCTATCTAAAAGGGAGCATATCATTATAATCTAATATTTGTTTTCTAGTATAATATTTCGTCTTAACGGAATCAAAATCGGATAGTTCTTTAAATCACTTGAATTAAACTCATAAAATCTTCCAAGATTGCATTGTAAAGCCTTAAACACTTAGCTAACTTCTAAAATGAATATTGCTTGCCTCCCTAATTTTAATTAATTACCAATTTTAGAAACTAAATATATTAATATAAATCACTCTTTCTAGCTCTATAATCACACCATTTTGGAACTCCTGGTTAATGACGTTAGAAGCATTATTTATCGGGATGTTCGCTCATACCCGTGGTTTAGTACCGGCTTAACAGTTGAAACAAGTGATCGGATTATTCCGTTATTCTTCTCTACTTATGCACCGGTATTTGGGGCGATTGTAGTAGCAGCTGTAATTGCAGCGGGAATCTCGTCTATTAATAGGGCGTTATTTTCATCTGCTAGGTTATTAGTTAATGATATTTATGCCCGATTTATCAAAAAGAACGCTTCTTCTGCTGAGATTTACCTTGAAGAAATATCATCAAGACCTGAATTTCAATCATTAGAAAATGAACTAACGAGTGGAGGTAGCTCCATCGTCAACCCACTTAGGCAATTTATAGCCGAGCCTGTATACGGAGAAGAAAAGATTATTTATGCCGATATTATTCTCGACCAAATAGCAGAAAGCAAATTTGACTTTGATGTATTTGGCCATTATGCAAGGCCTGATATCTTTCAACTTACTATCAATGAAAAAGAACAGGAAAACGTCGTTTGGAAAGGATAAAATGATAAAATGCTCGCTAAGATTTTGATTTTCTAAGCACGAACCAGGGAATTCTAGGGTTAGATCTAACCCTAGAATTCCCTATATAAACTTGGTAACCAATTTTAAAATCATACTAAATAAGTATAATAGCAGTAGTCAAAAATACCGGATGTAATAATTATACATTATTTTAAACTATTAGGATTTGTAAATGACTTTCGCTATTCACACCTCTATTTGTTATAGCTTTAAATAAAAGAATGAACTATAAAAACTGTTTGTACAACTAAGTTAGACTTATGTGATTTATGTCTCATATGTTTATCTAACCATTGCGACATTTTCAACATTTTTTGACATCTATTACCTTAAATTATAGATATGTATAGTTGAACTCATATCAACACCGTTTGGTAAACAGATACCATATACAAGTTAGAGTCATTTAGCAACACTACACTTTGTACATTAAATATATCTGATCTGAAATATACTCTGAACTATAGTGAATCCCCTTTCGTATCCACCACATAATGATGCCTACTAAAGAGGCAGTTTTAATTTCAATGGAAACATAATCGTCAGGTAAATCTTTCTCTGTATTCTCTCTTCGTACTTCTATTAATTTTCTTATCTGTAGAAATAATTGATCCTCAAACTGATTTAAATTGAATAAAGTTTGTAAATAGTTTCGATGGATATACAAGAAATCTAATAAATGTGTTAGTTGCTGTTTTTCTGTTAAATCTTTTACTTGAATTAATGAAAAGATTCTAGAAGAAAGATCATTTACTAGCTCTTCTGTCACTTGCGTTAATAAGTCTTCTATATCTAAATAATGCAAGTAAAATGTGGTTCGATTTAAGCCTGCTTTTCCAGCTACTTTCTGAACTGTCAAATTCGAAATGGTGTAGCCTTCCTCTCCTAAGAGAGAGAGTACAGATTTTTTAAACATTTCTTTTGTACGTATGGTACGTGGATCTTCTTTTTTAGAATTAGACATTTATAACTCCTTCGTATATTTTCATTTGACTTCAACGACAACTACTGATCAATATGTCGATTAGTATACACTCGCAAATAAAACTGTTCATGGTCATCAAATTATATATTTGTTACTATAAATTTTATCGACGTCATGTTGATAATGCAAATTGGAGTAAGGAGTATATATATGGAAAAGGAAATAACCAAAAGAAGTAAAAATATTTTAATGGTTGTATTAATTGCTGGCTGCTTTTTATCAACATTAAATCAGACTTTATTAAATGTGGCTATGAGTGGTTTTATGGACATTTTTGAAGTATCCGCTGCAACTGTACAATGGTTATCAACGGGATTTATGTTAGTAAACGGGGTTTTAGTACCGATAACAGCATTTTTAATGAAACGATTTACAACTAGACAGCTATTTATTAGCTCGATGTTCTTTTTATTGTTTGGTTCAGTCCTATGTGCTTGTTCAATCAATTTCGGCATGTTATTAACAGGAAGAATGATTCAAGCCATTGGTGCTGGCATTATCATACCTTTATTAATGACAGTTGTTTTGTATTTATATCCGATTGAAAAGCGTGGAAGTGTTATGGGTACTATTGGCTTTGCGATGATTTTTGCACCAGCTATTGCTCCTACATTATCCGGTTTTATTATGGAATTTTCATCATGGAGATGGCTATTTATTGGAATAACTCCTTTTATATTAATCGTTATTATACTTGCCTTTAAATATTTAATGAATGTGGCAGAAACATCAAAAGCAAAGTTAGATATTCTAAGTGTCATTTTATCAACATTTGGTTTTGGTTCTATTTTATTTGGATTTAGTAGTGCAGGAAGCAAAGGCTGGGATGACCCTGTTGTTATTACGACCATTATTACCGGATTAATTGTTACGACTTTATTTTGTTCACGTCAATTGACTTCCAAAGATCCATTGTTAAATCTATCTATATTTAAGTATAAAATATTTACACTCACATCACTAATCAATGTACTAATTACTATGATTATGTATGCTGATTTAATCCTACTACCCATCTACTTACAGGATGGTCGAAGTTTTACAGCTTTTGAAGCAGGTTTACTTTTATTACCTGGTGCGATAATTAATGCTTTCTTATCACCGGTCACAGGTAGGATGTATGATAAATACGGCGCCAAGCCACTTTTTATAACAGGTCTAGTGTTTATTATTATTGCGATGTGGGGCGTGATTGATTTATCAGCATCAACTACCTATTTTTATTTATTGTTACGAACATGTATTTTACGAATTGGCTTAAGCTTTATTACGATGCCTATAAATACAGCGGGTTTAAACGCGTTACCAAGAGAGTTAGGTTCCCATGGTTCAGCAGTAAACAATACTATTCGTCAATTAGCAGGTGCGATTGGTACTGCAGTAGTTATCACGATTTACACCATTCAATCTACATCTTATGCTCAAGAATTATCCCTTGAAAATGGGCATATTTCTGCCGTTCAACTTGCTAAATTGGCATCTATCTTTGGCTCAAGTAGTGCCTATATATTTATGTTAGTTTTATCTTTTGCGGCACTAATTTTAGCATGTTTTATGCCTACTCAAAAAGCAAAGAATCACAAAAATACATCTAGAAAAAATGTATTTAAACAAAGCACCAATTAATTTTATTGTTTCTACATTCAAAAATTAGCATACCTAACGTTTTTATCAGGTATGCTATTTTTTGTACACTTAATAAATAGCAAACACACAAAATAGTACTCTGATTTTATTACTAAAATCTTACTCTCTTATTATCCTCACCTACCTAAAACGAACTGTGACTCTGCATCTTCAGATTTATCTTCTAGAGGAATAATTCTTAGTCATTTTTACTTATTCAGCACTACTCTTCTTGCTATTAAATCTGATCGCATTTTTCATAAACTAATTTTCCTCATTTATTAATAGCTTTCTTTTTTGAAAGTGAACCCAACAAATTATTTTGCTCTCTTTTCAGCTAATGAAATATCAATCTTCTTTTAAAAATTATATATTCATATTGACAAACCACTAAAAACATTATACTCTTTAAAACGTAATCGTTACGATTAAACAGAAAAGACATGCATCTGAGGAAATCATACTCTATACATATTGATCAGCCTTCTAAAAGTATATTCTTTAAAACGTAATCGTTACGATTAATTCCAACGCGAAAGGATGTTTATTTTGAAAAGACCGTATTTATATTTAAGTGTATTGGCTTTAAGTTTAGCATTAGTAGCTTGTCAAGATTCAGAAAAAACAGCAACTACTAACAGTACTTCTGCAGAAGAAGGGGAATCTACAAATGATAATGCAACTTCAGCAGAAACAGCAGATATTGCGATCGATGGCTTAGGTGATCATTATCACACTGGGGATACCATTGAATTGGCTGCTGTATTAAGTGAAGATGCTGATTATGATCACTGGCATTGGTATACAAGAGAAAGTGGTCAATCAGAATGGGAGGTTGAATCTGGTCAAGAAGGTGACACCTTCTCAGGCGAAGCAAGCGTCGATGGTTTAGAAATTAAAGCAGCTCTTTACAACGATAATCATGAGGTATTTGCTGAATCAGAACCGGTAACTATTGTTATTGATGATCATCATGGGAATGATGAAGAAAGCAAACAAATTTATCAAGGGTATTTTGATGATGATCAAGTAGCAGATCGTGAATTAACAGACTGGGAAGGCGATTGGCAGTCTGTCTACCCTTACCTTTTAAATGGTGATTTAGATGAAGTCTTTGCACATAAAGCTGAAGAAGGTGACATGACTGCGGAAGAATACAAAGACTATTATACAGAAGGTTATGTAACAGACGTCGAGCGTATTGTTATTGATCATGGTAATGTAACGTTTTACAAGGACGGAGAAGAGTTTTCTGGAGACTACGAATATGATGGCTATGAAATTCTGACTTATGAAAAAGGAAATCGCGGTGTTCGTTTTATCTATAAACTTGCAGAAAAATCTAATGAGATGCCTCAATACATTCAATTTAGTGACCATATCATATCCCCTCAGAAATCTAGTCATTTTCATCTTTATTGGGGAGATGATCGCGAGAAATTATTGGAAGAAGTAACTCACTGGCCGACTTATTATCCATCTAACTTAGACGGCGATGATATTGTCCGTGATCAATTAGCCCATTAATACTTTGGAGAAGAGATGGATTGGTCCTCTCTTCTCTCTACTTTTGCAACACATTCTAACAAGGAGATTCATAGATAAAATGAAAAAACACCAAACTATATTCATATGTTTTACCGTGATAGCATTTCTTTTTGGTTGTCAGTCTCAAAATTCAAAAGAAGTTGGAAATAAGAATGAATCTGAAATAACTGTTGTCGCTTCCTTCTTACCGATGTATGAATTCACCAAACAAGTAGCTGGTGATCGAGCAAATGTTCAACTTATGGTTTCAGAAGGTCAAGATACCCATCACTACGAGCCTAGTGCCCAAGATGTAGCTGCTGTCAGTCAAGCAGATGTGTTTGTCTACAGTAGTGAAGAAATGGAGTATTGGGTAAAGAGCCTACTTAATACGGTAGAGAACAACAATCTCGTTATAGCACGTGCTGCAGACGGTCTCTATGAATCAAACCATGAAAATGTGCATGATGAACACGACTCAACTGGAACAGAACAAGTGAAGATCAATGGGGTAGCAGATCATTACCATACGGGTGATGAAATTCAACTTTCAGCTGAATTAATAGGAAATGCCGATTATGATCACTGGCATTGGTATCAGCAGTTAGATGAGAGTGAAGAATGGGAAGCTATTTCTGAGCAAAGTACTGAAACGTTGACAATGGTTGCTCCAGATAAAAGTTTAAATATTCGTGCTGTTATTTATGATGATAATCATAATAAATATGCAGAATCAGAGCCAGTAGAAATTAATATTGATAACCATGATAACCAGGTAGACACTGAACATAACCATTACAAGAAGGAAGCGGAAATAAACATTAAAGGGTTAGCAGATCATTATCATACAGGTGATGTTGTTACATTAGAAGCTGTGCCGACTGATTCATTCAATCATAATCATTGGCATTGGATGATGAGAGAAGATGCTAACCAAGAATGGAAAGCAGTACCAAAACAAGTAACCGATCATTTTGAGTACAAAACCACAGGAAAAAGCTTTGAATTGAAAGCTGTTCTTTATGATGATAAACATCATATTCAGGCAGAATCTAACCCTGTATCTGTGTTAATTGATGATCACGAAGAACAAGATCCTCACATATGGCTTGATCCAGTTTTAGCACAAAATCAAATCAAAGCGATTCGTGATGCCTTAATTGAGGCAGATCCAGGTGGAGAAGAAATATATGAGAAGAATGCTGAATCCTTTATGAATGAACTTAAGGATCTAGATGAGGAATATCAAACTACTTTAAAAGATGCGAAAAATCGTGTTTTTGTCGTGCAACACCAGGCATTTGGCCATCTAGCGAAACGTTACAACCTAGAACAAATTGCGATTGGGGGATTATCTACAGAAGTTGAGCCCAGTCCTTCACGTATTGCTGAAATCGGTCATTTAGTCGAAGAGAATAACGTACCTGTGATTTATTATCAACAAGGAGCGAGCTCCTCCATTGCTCAAACCGTTGCATCAGAGACAGGAACAGACACAGCTGTATTGTATGATTTAGAGGTACTTTCTGAAGAATTATTAGAAAATGACTTAGGTTATATTGAAGCTATGCGTCATAACCTTAAAGCATTGCAACTTAGTGTACATTAGAATCAATTGGTGAAGGCGGTTATTTAAAAAAGGCTAACTAACCAAGGTTTGGGTTTGCATCATTCTAGTTAGCCCATCTGGTTAATTTAACTTCTATCTATTAGATAAAGAATCAGATAGACGATCCTGCAATCCTTCCACCTTATTTTTGGAAAATGAAGAAAGGTAGATGAAAAAGTGTTCTATATAAAAGTAGATGATCTCTCTTTCCACTACGAAAAAGAACCCGTCTTAACAAATATTTCATTTGAGCTAAACCCGGGTGATTTTGTCATGTTAACCGGTGAAAATGGCGCCGCAAAAACAACTTTGTTACGTAATATCTTAGGATTGCTTAAGCCTACTATGGGGGAAGTTACGCAGTCTCCTACGAATCGATATGGTGAGAAGTTAGTGGTTGGATATGTTCCCCAACAAGTATCTTCATTTAATATTGGTTTTCCTAGTACAGTCTTAGAATTAGTTCAATCAGGACTCTATCAAAGGGGCAAGTGGTTTAAAAAGTTGACTGAAGCGGATAAAGATCAAGTGAAACGATCCCTTGAATCTGTAGGATTATGGGAGATGCGTCATAAAAAAATTGGTGAATTATCAGGAGGCCAAAAACAACGAATATCGATCGCACGTGTATTTGCTACAGATCCGGACTTATTTGTTCTAGATGAACCTACTACAGGAATGGATAAAAAATCACGGGAGGAATTCTACCAATTATTGCGACATCAAAGTGAAATACACGAAAAAGCAATTCTGATGGTGTCGCACGACCACGACGAATTACGAAATTATTGTAATAAACATATTGAACTTGTTCGAAAGGAGGAATTGCCTTGGAGATGTTTCTCTATGAATTCATGCAGAGAGCTTTCCAAGCCTCGATTCTCATCTCTTTAATTGCCCCTATGCTAGGCTTGTTTCTCATACTACGGAGACAGTCTCTGATGGCAGATACTCTAGCTCATGTTTCTTTAGCTGGTGTAGCACTTGGATTATTAGTTAGTATCAATCCGACTTGGACGAACATTATCATGGTGGTGATCATTGCGATCTTACTGGAATACTTACGTATGTTATATCGCACCTATTCAGAAGTTTCAATTGCTATTTTAATGTCTGGCGGGATGGCCTTAGCATTGTTTTTAATGAGTTTGAACCAAGGTGGAACTACACTTAATATCAATCAGTTTTTATTCGGTTCTATCGTAACAATTAGCACACAACAAGTATGGATGCTCTATCTCTTAGCGGGAATCATCGTCATACTATATATCATTTTCCGTAAGGCGATGTACGTTTTAATATTTGATGAAGAAACAGCGTTTACTGCTGGATTACCAATCAAAACGATGTCGATTGCCTTTAATGTATTAACCGGAGTAACGATTGCTATTATTATGCCTATAGTTGGCTCCCTGCTCGTATCCGCCATTTTAATTCTTCCTGCAGCCATTTCTATGCGATTGAGCCGTAGCTTTGCAAGCACAATTCTATTAGGGATACCTATTGCGTTGACTGGTATGTTAAGTGGTTTATTTACATCTTATGAGTATGGTACGCCTCCGGGTGCCACTATCACTTTAATCTTATTGGCCCTATTTGTGATAGCAATCATAGTAAAAAAAGTGATGAAACAAAACCAAAAAGAAAAAATCACTTTGAAAGAACAGCAGTAAATGGTACAACATCATAAAACCAAGCTTCATAAGGTTCTGGTTCTATGTCTTGTTAGGGTGGGGATACTATCTCCACCCTTAATTTATCTTATAGATACTTTTATTTAGAGTATTTATATTCAGAGGTTAAGTAGTTTTTTAACTCTCCACTTAAACTTTGTTCTATTTACCTTTACCTCTAGATAAATTTCAACATTCATTTAAGATATTTTTCAAGTATCATAATATCTTATCTGTTTGAAATAGCGTTCCGTACATATCGAACATTTATATATACTCTCGATGAATAACGTTCATGGCCTCGTCTATCCCTTCAACAACCTTATCCAACTCAATGTCTTTGAGTCTCTCCTGGTGCTCTTTTAATGTTTGCTCTCCTGCCCCAGTTTTGACTAAGATTTTCATTGCACCTACTTTTGAAGCGGCAACCATATCACTCCAGCGGTCGCCAATTACGACGGTTCGAGCTAGGGAAAGCTTATAATCTTCTGCTGCTTGCTGGAGCATTTCAGTATTTGGTTTGCGACATTTACATTCCGCTTCAGGGGCATGAGGGCAAATATACACTTGATCGAATCCGAAAGAAAGTAATTCGTGAATAAATGCCGTTTTTGTCGTTAATCCTTTCGCAATTCCAGGTTGGTTCTTGAAAGCAAAAACCTTTATTCCCTTTTCCTGTAACTTGCTTATATTTTCTTTTACACCGGGAAAGAGTCTAAATTCCCCAGGATAATGGATGGTGTCATCGCCACCAATTGTGCCATCTCTATCTAAGAAAACGGCTTGTATTTTATTGTTTTTCTTCATGATGACTGTTCCCCCATAGGCGATTAACCGTTAACAGTTTTTCTTCAGCAAAAGCCATCTCATAAATATCAGGTTTTGTTGTTTGTTGAAAAAATTGAAAATCAAACTGTTTTTGAAAGTAATTCATTATAATCGTCATGATATTTCCATGTGTCCCAATAACAATAGATTCTCCCTTATAATTGTTTAAAATCTCTTTTATGACTGGAATAGAACGTTCTTGTGCGGCAACTGTGGATTCTCCTCCAACTAAACAGTAATTTTCGTCTTTAAATGACTGCTCAATGGCGGATAATAATTCCTTTTCTTCTGCATGGTAATCGAGCCCCTTAATTGGTCTTTCTCTTAGATTTTCATATGTTTTGATTTGTAGTTGCCTATTTTCTGCAACCTCTCGAACAGTCTCGATTGCGCGTGTATATGGACTAGAGATGACTCTATCAATCTTTTTATCCTTTAAAATCTCAGTGACCTTAATTGCTGCTTCTCTTCCCCTTGGCGATAAACCTCTCGTTTTCTCCTCACCAAATATAAACGGCGATTCTGCATGTCTAACCATATATATTGTCGTTACCATAGATTTCCCCCTATCATTCTCTATAAGACTCGAAAAAAAATTCCGATAATTTCGAGTCTTATAGTTAACGTAAATCCAAATATATAAAATTCTTTATACAATCTTTACTCTTCTTTTTACGCTAAGAATCGAGCAAAATGACATTCTTTATTCTGCTCCACCCTCATGTTTATCTTGACCTAGGGAAAAGAAAAGCCTGCAAATAATCGAGCACCATATGGAAGCAACACCTCATAAGTATGTGCGATTAACCCTGCTTTGCTATTTTACTTATCCAATTGAGGATAAGAAGGACCAAAAAAATGAAGTACGAGATATCTATACATCTTTATTTACAGTAGTTGAGTTGAGAAGGTTAAAAATGGGGAACTATAAATTTGCGAAAGGCATGGTGTGAAACATCCAACATGCCTTTTCTTTATTCTATTTAATCTTTATCATACTTATAATAGATTTGGTTTTACAGAAACTTCTCATAACAAAAACATTCATATGCTCGCTTATACTGTGACTTCACTTCTTCTTTGTTATCACCGACATAATGCGCGAAGATTGTCATTGGTAGGATATTTTTTTCTTTGCTATAAATGATATCACTACCCTCTTCTTCATTGATATAAAGATGAAGATAGGAGTAATCACTAGTAAATCCGTTTTGCTGGTACCAACTGTTGACTCCATTATCGTCTCTCGTCCACGCTTCTAACCGATTGATGTTTTTTTTACGAGCTATTCGCTCAGCTTCTGTCAGTAATGCCCGGGCAATCCCTTGTCTTCGGTAATCGGGATGGACAGCGATATGCCAAATCATGCCACCGAGTCCACTCCCATGGTAACAAATACTTTTTTCTTCATTTTCATATTCTACATCGATCAAGCCGACAACTGTTTTGTCCATGATAGCTGTGAGTTCAATCGCTTGATTTTCGTAATGCTCTTTTGCAGTTAAAACATTGTCATAATAAGCTGAATCCAAAAAGGCAAGTACTCTACATCTCACCCAACCTATTTCATCCTCTGGTCTATAAGCTCTTATTTCCATTTACTCTCTCCTTAAGTAAAAGAATCCCCTAAACACCTACATGCAATTATTGTTAGATTCATTGTGAACATGGCAATCACTCCTTTCAATATGAAAGTCTTAATGATTAAAGATAAAAGGCATTAAATAAACAAACGAGAAGTCCAGTTTCTATGGATATAGAACCAACACACTTTGCTAAACGGCCTCACATCCCATTCTATAGAACAAGATTGGCGAGAAACAATGCCTTTTTTGTAAAACGAAATAGCCGATTACTATTATTTTGATATTGCTTGGCATGAATGTCTTTCTCTCGAGATTCCAGTTATCCATTTGAAAATAAAAAGAGCACGTTCTTTTTCTCCATGCTTTACTTTACATTTCGATTACAATAAAAAACAGGTGGAAATTTGATACAGATGATTATCTGGTCAATTTATAAATTGTAGCCTATTTTATTTTCTGTATTTCCTATTTTTTCTTGCAATTATTCAACTTCCTATTACTTTTTTTGCTATAATTAATAGTATCATATTTTGGAAAAAATGTAATTTTGTAAGAGGAGTGAAATGATTTTGTTCCAGTTCTTTCAATATAATTGGCAAGTGAGAGATGAATGGTTGACACTGTTGAAAGACATCCCTCCTGATGAACTATTAAAGGAGAGGGTCGGTGGTGTCAAGAGTATTCTTTATACCTTCTTCCATATCATTGATGTGGAGTATAGCTGGCTACGATGTATCAATGGAAAAGAAGATGTACTATTTGATTATAGTGACTATCAGACACTTGATCGTATTCATTATCTATCAAATCAACTAAGAACTGAAATAAGCGCTACCTTTCCTCATGATGTACCTATAGATAAACAAGTATTTATTCCTTGGGACTCTAGTCACCAAAATGTGACTGCGATTCTTCATCATATAATTGCCCATGAAATTCATCATATCGGCCAGTTGTCTATTTGGGCGAGAGAAATGAATTTACACCCTGTCTCTGCTAGCTACATTGGGCGGAAATTTTAATCGGAGGTATATATGCGTTTTACTTATTTTTGTCTTAGCTTAACAGTGTTGTTTTTATTATGCGGGTGTTCTGAAATGAGTAGGAATGAAAAATTAGAAACGAACTGGTCTTTCCAAACTGAAACCGGACAATCATTTAATATTGTAGAAATCCAACATTTAATGGAAAAGTACATAAAAGATCATGATGAAGAAGATGCTATATTCGCAGATTATAAAGAAGCGGTCATTGATCCTATTTATAATGATTGCTTTCTTGACGGCGAATTTCTTCATATCGCTGAAGATGTATTGTCACATAACCCGGAGAATTTCGACAAACTACAAAGAGCCATCGAACGGATGAATAGTAAGGAAGTAAAAGATAACTTGTCAGAAGCATTAGAGCTTTCTGCTGCTGCCTTACCGATAGAAAAGGAAATCAATGTATGCTTACTTCCTGTTTCCTACCCTGGTTTTGGAATGGCAGTAGGATCAGATAAGATTCTCATTTTGTTTGACGAGTACCTTTCCATCGATCGTTTTAAGGTTACACTCGCTCATGAATATCATCATAGTGCCTGGCAAGCTGCATATAGAGGGCCATCTGAGAAATGGACTGTCCTAGATAATATGGTTTTTGAAGGAAAGGCAGTGATGTTTCAAGAGATCATTTACCCTAATCAACAAATGATCAATACAAATGAGATTTATGACCAAGAGGCATGGGATTATGCTTCACCTCATTTCGAAAAAGGAACACTCGAGCACTCTAATGAGATTCTTTATGGCGGATTTGATCCACTGCCACCATTGTATGGCTATTCTGAGGGCTACCGAATGGTGAAAAATTACATTGAGAAAAATCCGAAAATGAGTATTCCGGAATGGACAAAACAAGACGCTGCCACTATTTTCAAAGAAGGTAATCATGAGGAAAACTATGATTAAGATAGGAGAGCTCTTATGCAACATGGAAATGTATTAATTCCTTCAAAAAAGGGACTGTTTCTCTATAAAAACACCTTTCAACAAGAAAGCTTATTACGTTCAGATGCTTCGTATAAATTGATATATGCTCTAAACGGACCCATTCATTACCATCTATCACAAAGAGTGGAAAAACTTAAGGTTAATCAATTTATTATGATTGATCCATTTACACCTCATCAGCAATTATTTGTTGAAAAGCAAAAATTTCTTATTGAAATCAACCCTTCTTTTTTAAAAGATGTGAATGAATCTTTTGGTGTTGAACCTATTGATATTGCATTTGCAGCGGTTATTCAGCTCAATCCAATGATCACGAAATGGATTGAGCTGGTAATTGAAATGATGACTCTAGAAGAAGACGATCAACAGCCGATGTTTCGCTTATTCCTTGAGAACAGCTACACACAGCTAGCGATCCTTCTATTAAAACACACGATACATACGAATAACCATCAGCTACCAACAGAGCATTATCAAACCGTAGCACCTGCTATTTACAAAGTTACGTCCTCATTAAAAGAAGCCTATCAATCACCATGGACCCTCAAGGACATGGCAACAATTATTGATTGGGATGTCTATTATTTCTCTCATTATTTTAAGGAAATCGTCGGGGTTTCGCCCTATTCGTGGTTACAAATCTATCGTCTGCAAAGAAGTTTGTTTTCATTGAAACAGAATGATACGACTATTCTCGATACGGCTCTGAACGCAGGTTTTTCATCCATTGCTGTCTATAATCGCCTTTTTAAAAGAGTATATGGCATTTCACCTCGAACATTTCGAAACAACTTCACGAAGTAATAAAATGTGAAGAGACATATAAAAAGGCCACATATTGCAAAGAGGAATCTTACTGGTACAATATGTGAGAATAAACCAAATAATAATAAGGAAAAGGCATTCGCACAATATAAAGTAAATGCGCTAAAACTAAATCCTCGGCCTAACATCTCATCTGGTAGGTGTTTTTGTAACAAATAAACTCTAGCTAACCCTGAAATCGGTAGACCAATCGCTGCGAGGGACACACCAATAAACAAAAATGGGAGCCCATTAACTAAACCGACGATACTAATGCCAGCTCCCCATATAAATGAACCAATTACATATTGCATCATAGTGAATCTTTTGATAAATAAAGGAATGATTACATTAACAACAATGACAAATAGGCCGTACCAACTGGTTAAAATACTGTACCATTCTTCTCCCTTTGTAACCATTTGTTCTACTAACAAAAATAATCCTACTTGCCAGACCCAAGTATGGAAAAATACAATCACAACAGTGATGAAAATGACATTCCTAAGAATATGGTGCTGTATTAACCAGTGAAAAAATTCCTTTAAGGACCTGTAAATTTTTAATTTATTCGTTTTGATGTCACTATGAATGTATACCTTCACAAATGAAAGGAATATTGTACTAACAAGATAGCTAACTATCGAAACTGTAAATAAATGTATTTTACCGATCGTAGCTAAAATGATGAGGTTTCCAACTGGGCCTACTATAACAACACCTCTTGTAATAGAGTCAACTAAACTGTTGGCCGTTGTTCTCTCTTCTTCAACCGTCACTTTCATCAATAACGCTCTACTCGCAGGATCATATAAGCAACCTATTGTATGTATAGATAAACAGAGAAAAATAAGTTGCCAATATTGTAATTGCTGAGTATAAAATAGAACAATCACTATCATGATTATCGGTATTTTAATGATTTCCATCCGAATAAGCCATTTCTTAATAGGAATCCAATCCGCTAATACGCCTCCTATTAATCCAAATAGCAAATATGGCAACACCTGTGCGGCCACCATAGCAGTTACATAGCTAGATGAACCAGTTAATGAGAAAGCAAAAAACAATAAAGCCATATTTATCATCATATTACCTAAACTGGTGAAACTCTTACTTAGTAAATAAAATCTGAATGCCCGGTTGTTTCGTAGAATTGATTGATACATCTCGCTCACCTCACCTACTACCTTATAGTTGAGCGAGGGATTTTTCTGCTATGATATTGCATATATTTTGCACAAGATCATACCACTTCTATTGTTTAGTATCATTCATATCAAAAATATGAAAGATGATAATCCTAATTACGATACCATACGAGGCCTATGGTCGGTCTTAAACTCTCACGCATTAGGTAAATCATATAGTTGTTAGGTTACGCTATAGCCTTCCTCACCAATTTCACCAACAATTTCCTCTAGAACATCCTCCATTGTGACAATACCAACGGCTTGATTTTCTTCATTATGAATAAGTGCCATATGCTTTCTTGTTTTTTGCATCGTTAGTAAAGCTTCCTTAATTGGAGAAGTCTCTAGAAAGTTTGGAATTTCATGAATAAGATCACTGATAGATACATCTTGATCCACTAGACTTTTCGTTAATAATTCCTTTGCATTTATATAACCTTTAATCCTTCCATCTATCTTGTCTTTAACAGGATAACGAGTAAAAGCGTGTTTTTCTAAAATATCTAATAATACGGCAAGGCTCATGTTTTTTTCAAGTGTAATGATACTTGATTTAGGAATCATGATATCTTTTAGTTTTCGTTCATCAAAACTAAAAATATTTTCTAAATAAGTAAGTTCTGCTTGGTTAATCTCACCACTTTCAAAGCTTTGTGTGGCAATCAACTTTATTTCTTCTTCTGTATGCGCTGTTTCATGTTTCGACGGTTCGACACCAAACAATCTTAGAAGACTTTGCGAAGCTCCATTTAAGAATTTGATAAACGGTTTTGTTATTTTCCCAAACCAATATAATGGTGGAGCAAGTAACAATGTCATCTTCTCTGAATATTGGATCGCCAATGTTTTTGGAGCTAATTCTCCAAAGACAACGTGGAAAAACGTGACAATCGCTAAAGCAATGAAATACGACAATAAAGTGGCTGTTGCTTTAGATACTTCGAATCGTTCAAAAACAGGATGTAAAATTTTTTCTACTGTTGGCTCACCCAATGCACCGAGTACGAGGGCGGTAACAGTAATTCCTAATTGGCATGCCGATAAATGATAATCGAGCCCCACAACCACTTTTTTCGATATTTTAGCCTTTTTATTTCCTTCTTCAATCAGTTGGTCAATTCGTGACATTCGCACCTTAAGAATAGCGAACTCTGCACCAACAAAAAATGCGGTTAAAATAATAAACACAACAACAAGAAATAGATTTAAAATAATCATACCGTCCATTCTCAATCCCCTTTGGGTTCACCTCCAATATGAAGTCCTTCTAATTGTACTCTTTGGATTTGTAGTTGTTTTACTTTCATTACTGTCCAAGTGAGACCGTTTTCTTCTATGACATCTCCCTTTTTTGCCATGCCCGCTAATTTTTGATGAATCCAACCGCCTAATGTATCAATTTGATCACTATTTGCGAATGTCATCCCGAATTTTTCTTCTAAATCATCCAATAAAACGCGTCCAGAGATACAGTATTTGTTAGGTGCACGATACTCAATTTCTTCGACTTCCTCTTCGTCAAATTCATCGCGAATTTCACCAACAATTTCTTCTAAAATATCTTCTATCGTCAGTAAACCAGAGGTACCACCGTATTCATCCACAACTATCACCATGTGAACACCGGTTTTTTGCATTTTGATGAATGCGTCGTATATTTTTGTTGTTTCTAAAATAAACGGAATAGATTGAATAAAATCAGACAAGTGATAATCCCTTTTGCCTGCCATCTTTGCCAACATTTTTTTAACATTAACGATCCCGATCACTCGATCCTTAGTTTCATCTATAACAGGATATCTTGTAAAATTATGTTCTATCATGGTTTGCGCAATTTCTTCCTTCGCCATGTTCTGCTCGAACACAGCCATATTAATTCTCGGAACCATGATATCTTTGGCCACCCTTTCATCAAAGGAGAAAATATTTTCCATATACTCGAGTTCGGTTTGGTTAATTTCACCGCCTTGATAACTTTGCGTCATGACAATTTTCAATTCTTCTTCCGTATAGGAATCTTCTTTTGCTTTTGCCGGCACGCCAAACATACGTAATATTACTCTTGATGTTCCATTAAGTAACCAAATGAAAGGAAACATGATTTTTCCGAACCAGTAAAGAGGGGGCGCTAATAATAAGCTCATTCTTTCGGCAAATTGAATCGCTAAGGTCTTAGGTGCCATTTCACCGACAACTACATGTAGAATGGTTACTAAAATAAAGGCAATGGCATATGAAAGAACTGATGATAATGATTGTGAAATATTTAACCAATCAAAAACAGGATATAATATCTTCTCAACGGTTGGCTTACCAAGGGAACCAAGTCCTAAAGCTGTTACGGTAATCCCCAGTTGGCAAGCTGATAAATTATAATCTAAGTTATCTGCTACCCTCTTGACAGTAATTGCTTTTTTATTCCCCTCATCAATAAGCTGATCAATCCGTGACATTCTTAGTTTGACAACAGCAAATTCAGCTGCTACAAAAAAACCGGTCGCAAAGATCAAGAAGGCCAGTAGTAGTAAATTTAATATTGTAATCAGATCCATAAGACACCACCAGTATTGAAATTGTATTTTATTAATGTGTCCATTCTTATATCATGTACTCATGCATTTGTAATGATTAGTTAACCTCTAATATCAAAGGCTAAAATGCATAACAGTATCTTATGAAAACTCCTATTAAAAATAAAAACGAGGAAAGAAAATAATTTTTCTTTCCTCGACAACATCAACATGTTTTATAACTGGACCGATTTATCTAACTATTGATTGTCCAGCTAAATGGATCTGGCAGTTCATCCCACTTGGCATCATACTCACTTGGTGATAACAAGCAGTCATCTAATTCTTTTGTTATTAAATCTACATCAATATCCATTCCAATAAACACAAGTTTAGTATGACGATCACCAAATTCCACATCCCAATCATCTAACAAACTAGGGTTTTCCTTTAAGGTCTCATCTTTTTCCTTCTCTGGTAGTGATGCTACCCAATAGGATATGGGCTGCATCATTACAGAAGGACCAGCTTGTGACATTAATATAGCTAAGTTATTTCTGCTCGCGCACCAAACAATCCCTTTTGATCTAACTATTTGTGATGGCATTTTTTGACACCAAGTATTAAAACGTTCAGTATGGAAAGGGTATTTTCGGTAATAGACAAAAGATGAAATGCCATACTCTTCTGTTTCAGGTGTATGATCAGAAGGACCGATCGAGAGCTCTTGTAACCAACCTGCAGATTGACTCGCTTCATCAAAATCGAAAAGCCCAGTATTTAATATTTCATTCGGATTTACTTCACTATTTACCGTACGAATAATCTTCGCTTGTGGCTGCAGTGTTCTAATCACTTTTTCTAATTTATCAAGGGCTATATCATTTACTAAATCACACTTATTTAATATAAGCACATCGCAAAATTCAATCTGGTCAATGAGTAAATCAGCGATATTTCTATCATCTTCTTCCCCAACTGCCTCCCTACGTTCTAATAATGTGTCTCCTGATTCAAAATCATGCCAAAATCGATTCGCATCAACAACCGTTACCATCGTATCTAATTTACAAAACCGAGTTAAATCTATATTCATTTCTTCATCGATATAAGAAAAGGTTTGTGCTACAGGGACAGGTTCGCTAATACCTGAAGATTCAATCAGTATGTAATCTACTTCACCTTGTTTAGCTAATCGTTCAACTTCTATAAGTAAGTCTTCTCGAAGAGTGCAGCATATACATCCATTTGACATCTCCACCAATTTTTCCTCCGTTCGAGAAAAGTTTCCTTGTTTTCGAACAAGTTCACTATCGATGTTTACTTCACTCATGTCATTTACAATGACTGCTACTTTTAAACCGTTTCTATTATTTAATATATGATTTAATAATGTTGTCTTACCGGAACCTAGATAACCACTAAGAACGGTCACTGGAATTTTTTTCATTGTTAAACACCCCTATAAATCAAAATGATTACGATTTAAGAATTAAAAAAATACTCTTCTTATCTTCGTTTATATACTCCCATCTAATAAGGATTGTGGATTACCAGCTCGATTTTTTAACGCCTGGTATTTGACCTTTATGTGCATATTCGCGAAAAGCTATACGAGACATCTTAAATTTTCTAAGATAACCTCTAGGTCTTCCGGTTAATTCGCATCTGTTTTTTAACCTTGTCGGGGACGAATCTCTCGGTAGTTTTCTAATACCTTGAATGTCACCTTTTTCTTTCAGCTCCTTCCGAATTTCTGCATATTTTTTCACTAATTCTTGCCGTTTCTTTTCTTTTGCTATTTTAGATTTCTTAGCCAACTTTCACCATTCCTTTTCTATATTCTAAATTCTCTACTTTGTTTCTCTATGCAAAGTTTTTCTCTTTAACCGTGGACAATATTTCATCAGTTCAATTCTATCTGGATGATTTCTTTTATTCTTTGAAGTAATGTAATTTCTATCACCCGTCTCTGTGCAGGCTAGTGTGATTTTAACACTCAATTTTTTATCTCCTTTCCGTTTCCTATTCATAAAAAACTAAAAACAATCAGATACTTTCAACTCATAGTATAAAACGTAATCATTACGATTTGCAAGTGTTTTTTACTCCTTTATAAAAAAGAGCCATCATTTTGTATGATCGCTCTATCCTTTGATTATTTAATTTACATAGTTGCTAAGGGGCTAATTTTCACTGCAACTCTTACTGATTGCTCTAATTTATGATCGAGCATAAAGTTCGCTTGAATATAATAATCATTATCTTGAGCATTCATTTCATTTGCTGATGGAATTTCCAATGTAAATACTGTTTCTTTCTGCTCATTCGGTTGGACAGGAATCGAACAAAATACAGAGTGAGATCTCACAATTTCTTCTTTATCATTTTTTTGGTTGCAAGCAATCAAATCAATATCATATCTTCTAATCTTCTGTGGGATAAGACCACCAAAAAATTTTATGCCACCTTCAATAATATGGCCTTCTTTATATTCTTTTTCATTAGTAGATAAATGAATTTTCTTCATTCCTATACCCATTTTTAGAGCATATTTTTTAAGCATTCTAGCTATGTCACCTATACCTTCTTATATATTGTTTAATAACTATGTTTGTAATCGTACTAACCTATAATAGTATATGATAGAAATAATGGTAAAGAATTTTTTTACATAATTATTTTTTAAAATTATTTATCCTTCTTTTAACCTTAAAATTATAAGCTTTCAATCAGTAACGCATTTTACTAAACAATTAATCAATTCCATTACTCCCTTTTTGAAAGTGAAACGTTACAATTGTCTAACATTTCTTTAGGTAATTAACCAAAAGATAAAGTGCAACGTTATAGTTCTTTAAATTATATAATGCTCATCTACCTTTGACAAGATAAAAACATGTGCTAATAAAAAATTTACTTTGTTTTTACGTTCGTTGATAATAGGAAACAAAAACATTCGCCAAGAAATAAGCGAATGTTTTATCATGATTGTTTATGCATTTACAACTTCATAAATCTTCCCACCAACAGCTTCAGTTAATTCTTCAGTTGTTTTTGGTACAAATGATTTTAGGATTTGATTAATCATTGGACCCATAGCACCACCGGCCGTGATGTCCAGATTACCCGTCATTTCCGTGGTTCGATCATTAACAACAACAGCATTAAAATAACCGCCTCCTTTAAAGTTATCCGATATCCCCTTTAAATCGAAGGTAACTGTTGTTGGTTCTTTCCATTCTATAATATTTATTTTTAGCTTAACTGTTTTTTTCATAAACCCTAAATCACCTTTAAAAGCCCAAGTCGATTCATTTTCATTGAGAATTTCATGTTCGATGTAACCAGGGACTAATGGGGCCCATTTGTTCATATCACTTACAAAAGACCAGATTTCTTCAATTCCCACTGGTAACGTAATGGTATGTGTTCCTGCTGGCATATATATGCACTCCCTCACTTTTTGTATTTAACTTCATCATTCATTTTCTTGACTTATAGCCAATCCTGCTAAGTAACCAAATGTAAGTGCAGGCCCAATTGTTCCACCAGCGCTAACATATCCTTGGCCGAAGATGCCCATCGCTGCATTTCCTGCTGCATATAAACCTTTAATCTTATTACCACGTAAACTGATTACTTGTCCGTTTTCATCTATTTTTGGTCCCCCATTTGTGCCTAAGCTCCCAAAGTGAACTTGTACAGCGTAGTAAGGACCTTTTTCAATCTTTCCAAGGTTTAGTTCCTTATTACCTCCGCCAAGTGCTAAACCTTCAAAGAAAGTTGTTCCACGGTGGAAATCTTTATCTTCCCCTGCTTCAACTTGGCTGTTCCAACGATTGACAGTTTCTTCTAAGGCATCTGGATTGATATCAATCTTACTAGCCAATTCTTTTATGCTATCTGCTCTCGTCATCCATTCTGGTGCATCTTCACCTGGCATAACAGTAACAATCATGGAAGCGTCTTTTACTTGTTGATCAAAAATCATCCAGTTATTTTTTTCGTTTGGCCATTCTACATTCACTGGATCAAATTCATAAAATGACTTTGGTAAATCATTGTAGGTCGTTCCTTCATGGACGAAACGTTTCCCTTTACCATTTACAATAATACTATTAGGACCCGTACGACCGCCTGAAGCTAATTGGTTCATCACACGATCCTCATATTCAAACGTGGGATCTTGCATTGTCGGATACCACCAAGCCTCACTCATATTCCCTAATGCTGCTCCAGCTTCCATGGCCATAATTAAGCCATCGCCTTCATTCCCCCAAGGTGTAAGTGGATGAGTAATCTCACCTTTTAAAAAGGTTTTAATTAATTCCTTGTTCCATTCAAAACCACCTGAACCTAACATCACTCCTTTTTCGGTACGGTAATAAATTTGATTGTCTTTATTTTCAGCAATGAGGCCAATGACTTCACCTTCGTCATTTAACACAAGCTCTTTACCTGATGTTTCCATCACAATATCGATACCTCGATCTAAACAACCTTTAACCAATCCAGCGATTAGTGATCGTCCCATTGTCACAATATTATTTTCCATTCGCTCTGCGACCTTTACGAAGTCAATTCCACCAATTGCTCCACCTTCTTCAAGTGTTAAAGGTGGGAAAGTTGGATTGTGACGAATGAGTGCTCCCCATTCACCAATTTCATTTAAATCGTATGGAAGGGGATCTAATGAACGTCCCTTTCTAGAACCCTCAAAATAACTATAATATTCTGGATAACTTCCCGGTACAGCGAATCTTACCGGAGTATGCTCATATAAATAATCAATCGCTTTGTAAGCGTTATCAACGTATACCTCAAGCAATTTCGGATCTGGTACTTTGCCACCAGTTACACGATTAATATAGGCAAGTGCATCTTCTCTTGTATCCTCTAATCCTACTTCTTTCATATATCTGTTTAACGGTATCCATGGTACACCACCTGAAAAAGCTGTTGTTCCACCGATTTGATGAGTCTTTTCTAAAACAACAACTTTAGCTCCTTGGTCGTGTGCCGTAATGGCTGCAACTAATGCTGCTCCCCCTGTTCCCATGACAACGACATCGGTTTCATAATCCCATTTCTCTGGTTTCTTTGCAGACATCTCTTTTCCCCCTTATCCCAACGATTAAATTGAATTTTTTAAAAATAATAGTTTAACTATCATGGGTATTTTATCATGCGGCCGTTTGTTAGTAAATAAGTTTTTTTACAATTGTAAATTATTTTTTAATGCTATCATTTATTTTATTTTTCTGTTGGTACCCTTAGAAAAGAGAAATTCATGAAATAGTTATGATAATATAAATGAAATATAGTTATGCTTATGCATTCGCAAAAAATATGAGGAGTTAAGCCGGTATTATGAGAGAGAATACGAAAAAGAAAAAGAGAGAAAAGATTTTACAAAGTGCAGAAATTCTATTTGTTGAAAATGGTATTGAAAAAACAACAATGAATGACATAGCAGTCAAAGCAGAAATGGGTGTTGCAACGATATTTAGACATTTTCCAAAAAAAGATATGATTGTCGATGAGGTTGCTGCTGAGAAATTGAAAATATTGCTTTCTTTTATGGAAGAATTGAGTAAAAAAGAAGATATCTCGTACCTTGAAAAAATCACCTACCTTTTGGATTTTTTCATTTTTCATTCAAACAAAGAATCAGGCGCATTACCGAAAATTTTAGACTATATCGTCAATTACATTGCTGTCAACAATTTTTCCTTTGAAGAAAATCGATGTTATTTAAATGTCCGAGATCAATTGTTTAGCCTTTTTTTCGACATGATTGATGCTGGCGCTAATGATGGAACAATTCGCTCAGATATTAATGCCAGAGAAGTAATTCCAACCATTATTAACAATTTCACTGTTTTCACATTTAAACTTGCTGTACAAAGCAAAACGAATATAATCGAACCGGAATTACCTGCGCAGCATCAACTAGTAACAATGAAAAATGTTATCTTAAACTATTTAACCGCGAATGCAGCAAAATAAAGTCATTTAGAAAAGAGGAGAATAATCATTTCATACAACCTGAATGTCAGATAGAATGGGGAAAACGTGGTGTGAGAGAAGCAGCAAATCGAGGAGATATTGTGATTATTGTTGATGTCCTCAGTTTTTCTTCTACAGTTGTAACGGGTTTAAATTATGGAGCAATCATATATCCTTATCCCCCTCATTTAAATGGCAAAGCATACGCGCAATCATTGGGAGCGCAATATATTCTTGGGAGAGCTGAGGCAGCGAGATTAGGTGCACCCACTTTATCACCTGTTACATTTAACCACTCACATGATAGGCAAAAATATGTTTTGAGTTCCTTAAATGGTGCCTTTTGTACTTGGATTGCCTCCCATATACCAGCTTTATTCATTGGCTCTTATTAAACGCTTCTGCAGTAGCATCAGCTGCAAACCAATTATCCGCTTCATTAAACGCTAATATTACTGTTGTTCCTTGTGGAGAATTATGGAATGGCGTGAAAGAATTTGAAGACTCCCTTCGTCCTGCAATGGAAGACTACTTGGGGGCTGGGGCCATCCTTTCTAGGATAGAAGGAAAGCGATCAGCTGAGGTGCAAGTGTGTATTGGCGCTTTTCAGTATTCAAAATCAACACTTAGTAGATTAATATGGGAATGTACGAGTGGAGTAGAATTAAGAGAAAGAGGGTTTGAAAAAGATGTGAAGCATTGTAGCCGTTTAAATATTTACCAAACCGTTCCTATATTAAAAAACCAACATTTTTCCGAGTATACAACAACGATATGAAGAAGCAATCCACGATAATGTTCACAATTGCTTCTTCTTTGGTAGCTTTTAATCTTGTCATCTTCATCTTAAGCTGTTTGATTCGCCAATTATAAGTGTCACTATTTGGTAGAAATCTCGTTGTGCTATGAGGAAGTGGGGATGATTTTCGTCATCTAATAACATAATATAAGGTTCTTCTTCTTCAGGAATAATTAATACCATTTCGTTGATAAAATCATTAAACCATTTGTTTTTTACGGTCAATGATGGTGCCAACGGAATACGAACCATATAGCCGTCTTTAGGCATAGGATTAATCTTCACATATATCCCATTGATTGATTGAAGAATGGATGTTGCTTCTTGTTGTATTTGTTCATTAGGGGGGCGTTTTTTTACAACGTCGTTGACTTCCACATCAAACAATTCCACTTGCGGAAGTCCTTGTGCTGAAACTGTTGAAACAAATGATAATAATAGTGCGAAAAAAAGTAAGATCAACATTTTTTTCATCTTAATCACCTCTGTTATTAACTTTTCCCTCAAGATTTTTTTTACTCTTAATTGTGTATTTATTATTTTTTTCCTATTGAATATTTGGAACATAGTTCGTTTAATTTATTAGTTAAATAAAAAAACCAATCTAAGATTTATACTCTGGTCTTGCCCCTGTCAAGTAGACAACATAAAAAGCTAAGCAGTGAGCGCGTGTCGATATTCAATCGGCGCGCGTTTCTTTAGTTTCTTTTGTCTTCGTTTGTAATTGTAATGGTAAATGTAATCCTCAAGAGCTTGCTCTAGTTCTTCTTCTCCCTTACACTTACTTATATACAGCTTCTCGGTTTTGAGGTGTGAAAAGAATGATTCTATACAGGCATTGTCCAGGCAGTTTCCTTTGCGAGAGTGGCTGCCTTTGATGCCATAATCCTTTAATCGGTTGCCGTATATTTTTGACGTGTACTGGAAGCCTTGATCCGAATGGAGAACGGCTCCAGCCACGTCTTTTTTCTTTGTCCATTTCTCTACCGTTTTTAACACAAGTTCCAAATCATTTCTTTGGGCTAGCTCCCAACTTACTATTTCGTTATTAAAGAGATCCTGTATGACCGATAAATAATAATATTCTTCGCCAACAGACACAAATGTGATATCCGTTACCATTTTTTGATTAGGTCCTACCGCCTTGAACTTCCTTTTCAGACGGTTAGGAAAGAGGTTAGAAGGACTATGACCATGTCGTTTTCTCTTTTTTCGGATGACTGATTGTATGTTCATTGCCGTCATCAATCGGTAGACCTTTTTGTGATTAATTAAATACCCGTTTTCATTTAATTCGTCTGTAATACGGGGTCGTCCATATTCGGGATGCATAAAATGTATGCCCAAAATGTGCTCTCGAATCTTTTGTTCATCCCTAACTTTTGCTTCGCGTTTATGATTGTTTTTTCTCCATTTGTAGTAGCTAGCCGGTTTGATATAGGCAATCTCCAACAGCCAGGAGACCGGATAGGTAACCCTTAACTCATCCACCAATTCATATTTCATTCGTCTGGGGTTTTCTCCTCCTTTACCAGATTTGGATACTGCTTTTTTAGAAATTCAACTTGTGCTTTCAAATAATCCCTTTCCTCTTCAACCGACTTAAATTTAGTCCTAGGCCTGCCTTTTAAAGGATTAGAAACTCCTTTACGCTCATCAAACGGGGCTCCTTCTTTCCATTTCTTAACCCACACTTTAAGCTGGCTGCAGTGACGGATTCCCAGTTCCTCTGCCAATGCTTTATAACTTTTAGACCCATTCACATATTTCATGACGGCATTATGTTTAAACTCTTCCGAATAACTATTAAAAGTTTGTCCTTTCTTTGCCATAGAAAAATCCCCTCCAAGGTAGCATTCTTTCCTTCATGGTAACATGAAGGTTTTTTTGAATGTCTACTTAAAGGGGACATTAACACTCAGATTGGTTTTTTTTCTTATGCTTGTAAAGATTTCGCTTGCATCTCGTACATTTGTTCGTATATACCGCCTGCTGCAATGAGCTCTTCATGACTGCCTTGTTCTTTGATTTCACCTTTATCAAGCACCAAAATGCGGTCAGCATTTTTAATTGTAGACAGTCTATGAGCGATGATAAAAGTGGTTCTTCCTTGTTTTAGAACATTCATTGCGTTTTGAATAATCTCTTCCGTTTCTGTATCGATATTTGATGTTGCTTCATCGAGGATTAGGATCGCTGGATCGAAAGCGAGCGCCCGTGCAAACGAGATTAATTGTCTTTGACCGGAGGACAAAGTACTTCCTTTTTCAATTACCGGTTCATCTATCCCTTTTTCTAAATGTGATAGCACTCGATCAGCACCAACTGACTGAATCGCATGCTCCACTCTTTCTCTTGTAATATTAGGTTGATTTAAACTTACATTCGAAGCAATAGTCCCGGTAAAAAGATACGGGTCTTGTAAAACTATCCCCATATGTTCACGAATCGTTTGTCGTGGTATCGTCGTAATATCCACTCCATCAATATAAATTTTACCGATTGTTGGATCATAAAAGCGAAATAATAAGTTCATAATCGAGCTTTTTCCTGAACCTGTATGACCCACGAGCGCAATCGTTTCTCCCTTTTTTGCTTGGAATGAAATATCCTTTAAAACAAAATCAGGTTCTTTATATGCGAAGGATACTTGATCAAACACCACATGCCCTTTATATTTTGGTATCTTTTCATTAGATACCTTCTCACCTTTTAATGCTAAGACTTCAAATACACGATTACCGGCTACGAGTGAACGCTCCATTTGCGAAAATTGATTCACAATATTTGTAATCGGATTAAAAAGTCTTGTTAAATAGTCAACAAACGCATATAGTGTTCCAGCTGTCACTATTTGTGTACCACTAAATGATTGTGTCCCAAAATAAATGATAAAACATGTAAATAACAGTAGCCTTAACGTATTTACAAGGTTATGAGAAGTCGCAGAATCAAGAATAATTAGCTTTCTCTCATATTGATAATGTTCTTCATTCATTTCATCAAACTCTTTCGTCATTTGTTTTTCTCGACGGAAAGCTTGAATAATAGTCATCCCTTGAATGGATTCATTGATCATTGCATTAATATCAGCAATTTTTGTTCGGATCACGTCATTATACTGTGAAGCATACTTTCTATATAGAATCATCCAAATATAAACGATTGGTATCATAACGAGTGCGATTAAAGCCATTTTCCAGTTCAAAATGAATAGGGCAATATAGACACCAGTTATAGAAATGGCACTCGTAGCAAAACTCGAAAGTACTTGCACAAATAAGTTTCTTATTGCCTCTGTATCATTTGTCACTCTTGCAACAATTTTACCAGATGGTAATTGATCAAAAAAACCAATTGGTAATGTTTGAATATGCTTGAATACATCTTTTCTTAATGCTTGAATAATTCTATTTGAACCCTTTTGTAATTGTAAATACATAAAATAACGGAAAATAGCCGTACAAATTGATAACGAGAAATATAGAATGAGTAAGTATAGAATTGGTGTAAAGTCAAATTGGCCGACTGTCATATGATTATCAATGATGTGTTTAGCAATAAAGGGGCCCGCTAGGTCAGTGAACACTGCAATGGATAGAAATAACAACCCGAGTAAAATGGTGCCTTTAAACCTTAGCGCATACGATAGTAATTGTTTGCCTGTGCTCATGAATTGGCCCCCTCTAGCTGTTGGCGTACATACTGTTCTTTATACCAACCGTCTTCATTAATTAAATCATCATGTGTACCTACTTGTGTAATCACACCATTATCTAAAACAATAATTTGATCTGCGTGTTGAATACCTGATAAACGATGTGTTGTAATAATTGTCGTTTTTCCCGCTCTTTCGCGTTGAATATTGCTGATAATTGCAGACTCTGTTTTTGCATCTACAGCAGATAAGGAATCATCTAATATTAAAATATCAGGATCTTTAATTAATGCGCGAGCAATCGATACCCGCTGCTTTTGTCCCCCTGATAAGGAAACACCTTTTTCACCTACTAACGTATTTAACCCGAGCGGAAGATAAGCTAAATCTTTTGTAAAAGCAGCCAAATCAATCGCTTTTTCTATTTCTTCGTCTGTGGCATCTTCTTTACCGAATAATATATTTTCTTTAATTGTTCGAGAAAAAAGCACGTGACTTTGCGGTACATAACCAATCCAATCTAATACTTGTTCTTTCGTCTGTTGGGAAAGGTCGATATCATCAATAGATATTCCTCCTTCTCCTAAAGGATACTCCCTCAACAATTGGCGAATAAAGGTCGTTTTCCCTGCGCCTGTTTTACCCACAATTCCTAACGTTTCACCACTTCTTAAGCTTAAATTAATATTTGAGAGGTTAACGACTTTACTCGTAGGGTATTGAAAGGTTAACTCTTGGAATTGTAAAGTATGGGGCTTATCGACTGCTAAAGGTTTTGTTGGCGGCATGATATCCGCTTCATAATTTAATGTCTCTTGCACCCTGTCTAAAGAAGCGTTCCCTTGTTGCATCACATTGATTAACTCACCAATAGCAAAGATTGGCCAAACCGCTAATCCTAAATAAACATTAAAGGTAACTAATTGCCCAACAGATAAGTCTCCATTAGCCACTAATACTGATCCATAACCTAGTGCGACAATATAACTAATGCCGGTTCCAATTGTTGTGATTGGATTGAATAAAGCATTTATCTTGGCGGTATGCATATTTTTCTCAAAAACATCTTCACTCATATCAGCAAAACGTTGTTCATCTGCCTTCTCTTGCACATAGGCGCGAATAACTCTAACACCAGAGACGGATTCTAAAACACTATCATTCATCTCGCCAAAAGCATCTTGTGCTCTCATATACCTTTCATGGACAAGTTTGCCATAATATTGAATTAATATGGCCATAACTGGGACAGGTAACATGGCGAAAAAAGTAAGTTCCCACGAGATCATGAAGCCCATCGCTAAGATAATACCACCGAGAAAGAAAGTAGAGTCAATCAACGTCATAATCCCAAATCCTGCGGTTAACGAGACAGCATTCAAATCATTGGTCGCCCTGGCCATAAGATCTCCGGTGCGATTTTTTTCATAAAAAGTCGGTGTCATACGCAGAAATTGGCTCATTAATTTTCGCCGCATTAATCGTTGCAAGTTGACGGATCCTTCGAATAGACCGTATTGCCAAAAGAAATTTAACATATAGCTAAAAATAATAATACCTAAGAAGACCGCTACATACTGAATGAGTAAATCACGCGTCATTTCACCTTCTGTAATGTAATCAATAATGACCCCAATTAAGTACGGTGGAATAATTTCTAATACAGTAGCTAACATCAATAATAGAACGGCGATACCGTATTGCTTTTTGTATTTTTTGAAAAACCAACCGAGTTTCTTTAACACATCAAACATTTATTACACAACCTTTCCTCTCTTGCTGTCTGATTCCTCTACCCACAACCTATACGCTGCTTTTTTAATAGTAATATTCTTTGTTTTCTGTTCATCTTTAACATCCCCTTATCTTTATTCAACTATCTATTAGAAAAACTCGACTTGCACCGAAATTTACATGGCAAGTCTCTGTTTATCTCCCCTATTTACTTCTCCAAAAAAAAGAAAATGCGGCCCCCATAAAGAGGCCGCATTTCTCTTCTAAGGTATGAACGTGTTGCCATACCTCTATTCATTAAAAGAATAAAGCATTATCGAAAAAAAGGTAGGGACGAATATGAATTTGTATTCATGAATGCCTTCACTCTTGCTTTCATCGTCCTTACCTCCTCTCATTTGTAAATAGCGTCTTTTGAATATTACCACTATTTTCATATTTGTGTCAATATGTTTTTTTCAAAGACATTCTTTTTGAATACCTGTCTACTTCAACTGTTATGCCAAAAAAATCAGTTAATGTTTCACTCGTAAGTAACTCAGATGTATTTCCACTTTTAAATACCGTACCGTCTTTGATTAATAGAGATTTATTGAAAATAGGAATGATTTCTTCAATATGATGGGTAACGAAAATAATGGTCGGCGCTTCTTTTTGTTTTGAGATACGAGCAATTGAATCCAGCAGCTGTTCACGAGAAACAAAATCTAGTCCCGTTGTTGGTTCATCAAGAATGAGCAATTTTGGATGGGCCATTAGGGCACGAGCGATTAATATTTTTTGTTTCTCACCTTGAGAGCAAGTTTGATAAGTTTCATTCTGTAATTGGGTTAAATGGAATTGCTCTAACCATTCATTTGCTTCTTCAATATCATCCGTTGAAGGTTCTTCATAAAGTCCGATAGATGCGTATTTCCCACTTACTATAATATCTTGTACTCGCTCATATGGACGAATCTTCTCTTGAAAAGAAGAGGATACCCATCCAATGGATTGCCTTACTTGCTGTATATCTACTTTTCCGTATGTATGACCCAATACTGATATTTGTCCACTTGTTGGCCAAATATAGCCCATAACCATATTTAATAATGTGGTCTTTCCTGATCCATTTAAACCAAGCACTGCCCAATGATCCCCATTATTTACATGCCAATTCATATTTTGTAGGATGAGCTCCTGATTTCTTGACCAGTAGACATTTTCTATTTGAAGCACTGTATCCATCTTTACCCTCCCTAAAAACCAAAAATTCTGTTATTTACATCATAAAAAAACAGAACGGTGCTTTTGGCTTTTGTCCGTCCTGTTTATGTAAATTATTCATTTCACTCATAAAAACTGTCAGGAATACCTGCGAATTTACGCTTATGATATAATAACGGTTCTTTTTTATTGCTTTCTATATCAACCACTTTTCCCACTAAAATACTGTGGTCGCCAGCTTCAATTGTGTCATGCATCTCACATTGAAATACACCAGCACAATCAGCAATAATTGGCAATCCATTGGCTGATTCAGACCAATCAGTATTTTTAAAACGATCAAGACCTTTTGAAGCAAATAATGAACAAACTTCTGCTTGATCATGAGCTAATACATGGACAGCAAATTTTTTCGTTTGCGTGAACTTCTCATAAGAAGATACTCTTTTATCTATTGACCACAATAATAACATTGGATCTAATGAAACAGAAGCGAATGAATTCACCGTTAAACCGATAGGTGTGCCTTCTTCGTCCATCATTGTGACAACAGTGACACCTGTAGGGTAATTACCCATGACTTCTTTAAATAAATCTGTTTTACTCATGATTCTTTCCCCTTTCATTCTCCTCATAATCCCCTAAAATTTGTACTTCTCTTTCTAGCTTCACACCAAAATTGGCAAAGACCTTTTCTTGTACAAGATGAATGAGCTGAATATAATCACTAGCAGTCGCTTCATTCATATTCACCATAAAACCTGCATGTTTCGTCGACACTTGCGCGCCCCCAACCGTTAAGCCCTGTAAGCCGCTATCTTGAATCAACTTCCCAGCGAAGTATCCAGGAGGTCGTTTAAAGACACTACCACAAGAAGGATACTCTAGTGGTTGTTTCGATTCTCTCGCAAAGGTAAATTCATCCATCTTTGCTTTTATGTCTGCTTTATTTCCTTTTTGTAGCGTGAATGTCGCTTCTAGTACAATTAGCTTTTTCTTAGCAAATGCACTTGTACGGTAAGCAAAATCGAAGTCTTCTGGTGTTAGCGTTAATAACTCACCTTCCGTATTTAAAGCAATGACCTTTGTTAATACATTCGAGATTTCACCACCGTATGCCCCTGCATTCATAAATACCGCACCGCCTACACTTCCTGGTATCCCGCATGCGAACGCTAACCCATCTAACCCGTGTTCATATGCAGTACGAGAAACATGAATAATTACAGCGCCACTACCTGCTGTTATTTGTTTTTCATTAACAGAAATATCATTAAAATGATTCAGGTTTAACACAATTCCAGGTAAACCATG
The DNA here is from genome assembly GCF_038007625.1 of Cytobacillus sp. FSL K6-0129. NCBI lineage: Bacteria > Bacillati > Bacillota > Bacilli > Caryophanales > Bacillaceae > Cytobacillus > Cytobacillus sp. FSL K6-0129. The sequence continues at coordinate 731,049 of NZ_JBBOXM010000001.1, forward strand.
ATCACTAATAATGACATTTGCTCCTTTTCCAAGTAAAGTTAGAGGAATCTTTTTATCGAAGGCAAATTTTACGACCTTTTGTGCGTCTTCAGTATTTCTTGGCTGTACGTAAATTTCCGCCTCGCCACCAACCTGTATATATGTATGTTTTGACATCGGCTCTTGATGATAGATATCACTATTCGTTAATAGCTGACGTAATGTTTCTTTGATGTTCATTTTTTTACTCCAATCTGTTATGCTTTACAAAAAGTCAATGCATTTTTATACTGAAAGGTATAAAAATAAAATAACATGAAATCATGTATTTATCTAGTACTTTGTGAGACGAAAGAAAGTGTGATAACCATGGGTTTAATATTACTAGAAATTTGCGACATGAACCTCTTGTCAGAAGAAGCGTTGCAAGCACTATTAGAAAAATATCCCGAAGTAGCTGTTATGAGCTATGATTGTCAAAACTTATGTGGTCTTTGCAAAATGAGACCATATGCGCTTGTAAACGGACAAAGGATATTTGGAAAAGACTTGCCGGAATGCATTGAAAATATACGCATTAAAATAGAAGAGGAACTGGCATTGTTCGCATAATTCATTCACACTGGAGCCTAATAAAGGCTCCAGTTTTTTATTTATTCTTTAATGTAATCCCAAATAGATCTTTAGCTAATTGTAAAAATTCAGCTGTTGCTACTTTTCTTTTCGTTATATTTCCCCCTACATTTAGGGTATAGGAACTTTCTGTCAACGTAACCGTTTCATATTCTCTAATAGATGTGAATAGATAACCCTTATTAAAAGGTGATGATTCACTATGAATAATGGTGTCTTGTATGGTCGTTAATTCATCTTCTGATTGTATAGTGTTTGCCAAAGAGAATTTATACCCTGTTTTCCAATCATGTACACCGTTTTTTTTCATATTTAAAATATATTCATCGTTATTGTATGTGATTCTAAAAAAACCGTTCGCTGATTTGACTTCTTCACCGTCTAACGGTACAGCTTTTAAAGGTAAATTATTGCCAAAACCTGTATCTACTAAGAAAGGTTTATTTTCTTTAGTGAGAATGATACATACATGCGTGTCCCCAGTACTTGACCATTTTTGATTAGTGTGATCATAGACATTCCCTTTTACTAATTTTACATCTAATCCTTCATCTTTTAATACATAAAAAAGCAAAGGGTTCAAATGATAGCAAACACCACCAAATCCATTGTTTAAACAAGTTTCTTCAATTAATTCTTTCGTAATAGGTGTTGTACTTCTCGCCATAATACTCGTGTTTTCAAACGGGAAGATATTTGTTGTTTTTCTTAGAACTTCGTCCAGATTATTAAATGTAATCTTCTCTTGAAAATGAATTTTCTCTTTAAACTTCATAGTCAAGTCTGTCATTGTTCATCATCCTTTGGTATAACTTCACTCTACTATAACACTCTTCGGCTATCTCATAAATGAATCTGCATAAGTTTGGCGAGCTCAAGGTATATTTCTGTTTCTTTGAATTACTGAGAATTATTTAAAAAGACAAAATAATCATTCCTCCTATCACAGATTGCCTACTATTTTATTCCTAAAAAAACAAACACATGCAAACACAAATCACTTTGAATAAACCTTACATAATAAAGAGACAAACCGCTGACAATATAAGCAACAAAGATAGGAGGACTTCATTATGTTATCTGCTGAACAACTACATCATTTTAAAAAATTGTTAACACAATCTTTGAAGGAAAATGAACAACAAATAGAGCAAAATCATCATTTCGGACTACATGAAGATCAAAATAATGTTGGTTTTTCAGGAGAATTATCTAATTACGATAATCATCCAGCTGATTCTGCGACTGAATTATATGAAAGAGAAAAGGACCTAGCCATAGACGATCATTATAGAGATGAAGTGGATGAAATTCGCACAGCTCTTACTGCTATAGAAAAAGGAACTTATGGAGTGTGTCAAGTTTGTCAAAAAGAGATTCCCTTAAGCCGCCTTGAGGCATTGCCAACAGCAACAACTTGCATTGAACATAGTCAACAGCAGAACTTAAATGAGTACAGACCAATAGAAGAAGAAGTCATTAATGCCGATGTCGAGGTACCACATGATGATAATAACGGTTTTGATGAAGAAGATAGCTGGCAATCTGTTGCAAAATGGGGGAATTCAGATGGACCGTCAGATTTATACGATGCCCCAACAGATTATGAAAAAATGTATCTTAATTCCGGTGAAAATGTTGGCTATACAGAAGAGTTCGAAAATAGTGTGGGAACGGATATCGATGGCAAAAACATTCAAATTTTTGACACTAAACAGTTACGTGCTTATGAAGAAGCACTTGATGAAGAAGGCATTATGACCACTTTCGGTGATTTAAAAGCTTATGAAGAAGAACCATATGTAGAGAACGAAGAAGATGAGCAATAATAAAAAGCGAGACTATAGCGTCTCGCTTTTTATTATTCACTGCTTTACTTCTCTTCTTTGGCGAGATCGATTATCATGACAATTAACACGAGTAATTGAATCAAGACATCGGCTTCGATCGGAATCATCCTCCTCCATAAATGGTGAAGTTCATTCCTCCGTTTCTTCTAAGAAGTAAAGACTTACGTTTCCCTTACTCCATCTATATGCAGAAGCGTCTTCATTATGTCTCCATATACTAGTAACCAGTGAAGATATACGTTAAACTAAAAAGGATTATATACATAGGTGGGGAGAATAAATGACATTAAAGGAAATTGAAAACCAATTAGCAGAGTTAAAAATGGACTATATGCGCTTACAAGATGATATCGAAAAGTTAGAGTCATTTGGACGTTCAGTTGAGAAACAAGAATTACGAATGAAAGAAATTGAAGAAGAACTACAAAGGCTTAATCGTTTAAAAGCTGAGCTTGAGAAATAATATGTTGACTATAGGTGAGAAACGGCCTGTTGATTTGCAGCCGGGTCCATTAAGTGATAATGAAGGCTTCCCCCAATTAATTTGGGGGATGTTTCCTGAGTTGATGAACACATGACTTGCACTAAAAAATAATCTTTTCATATTTTTCCCTTCACATTCTATTTAACAGAGTGTCAACAGAACGCTGATTTGATATCTTGTGACAGCAATCTTATAATGAGAAACTTTGTGGTTGTATAAAGGATAGTAGAAAAAAACCACTTGTTGCCCTTCCGATTGGATTTCTAACAAAGACAAAAAATAGGGCTATTAATCGAAACCTGCTCATTAAATTTAGTTACCCTTATAACGGATATAGAAAGCTCGCAATTAGAAGAAGTTCAAATACATAACGGTATAATCGGTTATTATGCAGTAACACCGTAACTTTTCTACAAGATGATGTTGCTATTGATACCGTGTAAGTTAACTAAAAAGGTGGATGAAGATGAGCATTCTCTGTGGAATCAAGTGATTAATCAGGCAAGCTAAGGAGGTATTACCAATGTCTAAAGGAATGATTCATCATATAGAATTGTATGTGTCAGAACTTTCACGTAGTATAGCTTTTTGGGATATATTACTAACAGAGCTGGGTTACAGTCGTTTTCAAACATGGAAGTACGGACAAAGTTGGAAAATAGAGAACAGTTATTTAGTCATTGTACAAGCAGAAGAGAAATATTTAGACATCCCCTATCATCGTTGTCGCGTTGGCCTTAATCATTTAGCTTTTCATGCACAGTCACGAAAGCAGGTTGATGTGATTACAGAAAAATTAAGAGAAAATCATGTCACAATTCTCTATGAAGATAAGCACCCCTTCGCTGGTGGTACAGGGCATTATGCTGTTTATTTTGAAGATCCAGACCGGATAAAGGTCGAAATTGTTGCACCCGCAATATAGTTTCATCGTCATTCTCCACCATTTAAATACTTGTCATCACCCATCATCATCATTTTATCTTCTCTCATATTTACATTAGTAGGAGGCGAATATGGATGATGCCTCCTTTTTCTATCAATCCAAAAAGCTATACTAAATAAAAAAACAATGATAAAAAAACAGCACCCATATTTTTATCATCACCACGCTTTTAATCAATCGCTTTTTGTCTAATCCATTTGGTTGCCACCCACTTTTCTCCTCTTTGTACCGGTAAACTTGAATGTAATGATTTGCGATCGACTTCACCTAGAGAATTACTATAGTGAAAAAAGACAGCAGATCCTTTCTTAGGGGTAAATGAAGCATTAATCTTCGGAAATATCGTTTCACCGCCTGATTCGACATCATTCAAATAGATTAGCATCGTCGCTATTCTTTGGCCGCCTTTACGATTGTCTACACGGTTTTCCGGAAAAAAATCAAAGTGAGACTTATATTCATCACCGACTTCATAATGCAATACTTGCAAACCTTCCCCATTTTCAATTGGATAAGAGGTCAGCAAACTGATTCGTTTTTCAATTCGAGCAATAAAATCATCTTCTTGAAGCTTAAAATACATCCCTTTGCTCGTTCTACCAGCAGCGGCTTTTTCTGCTCCAGAATTCGCATCTATGACTTTAGAAGGCTGAAGGCGGCATTTCGCCCGTTCAATGAGAAAATCACATTCCTCATCTGATAATACATGGTCTAATTGGATAATCGTGGGTTTTATAAAGTTAGAGCGAACAAACACCATTTGATTATCTACCACAATGGAATGAGGTTGTTCATTTAAATAGACAGGTTCATATTGATAAGTTGAGGCACCTTTAATATCTGAACTGGCAAACGCAATTTCAAACATTGTCTCATAGGCAAACCTAGCATCAAATCCTTTTTTAATCAGACCATTCGTAATAGCTAATGGACTTACTCCTTGTTTTAATGTATCAATAATCCAATCTTGTAGTTCATTTGAAATAGTTTTCATTTTTTCCAAAACAGACGTCAACTCCTCCCCTATTTTGACAATATGTTTTGTTGAGACTGAACAATCTTCATTAGTTGCTCTGAAGAATAAATACAAACCCCTTGTTTCTCCATATCAGTGATACATTTCATTGCTTGAGCAACATGCTTGGCTTCAATGGCATATTTCATTTTTTTCTCGTCATTCAATAATGGCGACAAAAGTTGATACAGCTTTTTACCCGCAAGTTCCCCTCTACGCTTTTCTAATCGTTCTCCCATTAACAATGAAGGCCTTACAATCGATAATGCAGGTAATGACAATGTTTTTAGTTTATCTTCTAGTAAGCCCTTAATCCTTGGATAGAACAATTTAGAACGAGCATTTGCATTGATAGAACTTATAATGACAAAATGTTCAACCTCATGACTTTTCGCTAATTTTGCCATCGTATAAGGATAATCTACATCTACTTTAATCATTTTCTCTTTTGTTTTTGCTTTTTTAATGGTCGTTCCTAAACAGCAATAAACGTGATCAACACAAAAATGTTCGGCATATTCTTCTAAATAATCAAAGTCAATGACTAATTCAATCAATTTTTCATGTTTCATATGAAGCGGTGTTCTAACAATAGCAATCACTTTCTCATACGAATCTTGTAGTAATAATTTTAATAATTCTTGCCCAACTAGGCCTGTTGCACCTGCTATCAGCGCAGTCTTTCCCATCTTTAAACCATCCTTCTATATTTTTTCCTTTCATTCTATGATACATGGAAACGGGTACAGATAAAAACAAAAAGTTTGAATTATTGTGCATTTATTGTTTTTTTCTAGTCACGAAGCTTTTCTTTTTGCAAAAATTACATCATATGCCATAATATGACCATAACATTAAAGGAGGTACTACATGAATACAATTACTTTAAACAATGGAGTAGAAATACCCCAACTTGGCTTTGGTGTTTGGCAAGTGCAAAATGAGGAAGCAACCGCTGCTGTGCAAACAGCCATTGAAGTTGGGTATCGTTCCATTGATACAGCGATGATTTATCAAAATGAAGAAGGTGTCGGCAAAGCCATTAAAAATGCTGGTATTGCTAGAGAAGATCTATTCATTACGACAAAAGTTTGGAATACTGATCAAGGATATGAACAAACATTAAAAGCGTTTGACGAAAGTCTAGAAAAGTTAGGATTAGATTATGTTGATTTGTACTTGGTTCATTGGCCAACACCACAATTCGATACTTATGTAGATACATATAAAGCACTAGAGAAATTATATAAAGACGGTCGTGTAAAAGCGATCGGCGTCTGCAACTTTCATATTGAACATTTAGAACGTATATTAAATGAGTGTTCAGTCAAACCTGTCTTAAATCAAGTAGAATGTCACCCCTATTTATCACAAAACGAATTAAAGGAATTTTGTAAGAAACATGATATCTATGTTGAGGCATGGAGCCCCTTACAACAAGGCGGGGAAGTATTACAGCTTGATTCAATTAAAGAAATAGCCAACTCAGTAGGAAAAACACCTGCCCAAGTAGTTCTGCGTTGGCATTTGCAGAACGATACAATTGTTATTCCTAAGTCAGTTACTCCTTCTAGAATTAAAGAAAACTTCGATGTCTTTGATTTTGAGCTTTCGCAAGTACAAATGGAAACCATTAATAAACTTAATCGCAATGAAAGAAAAGGACCAGATCCATCGGATATGAATGTTCGCTAATATTCTTTCATCAATAGGATAAAGAGGTAAGTGCTATAATATTCTTATATTTGCACCTCCCTCTTTTTTTATTACCTAAAGGCGTCTTTAATATTATATAGGGCTATATCAATATCTAATTCCTCGCCACTTACAAGCTTTGCTAATTGCGCACCTAAATACGGACCAGATGTTAATCCAGATGCTCCTAAACCATTGGCAGCATATAGTTTCTCGTACCCAGGAACTTGACCTATAACGGGTAAAAAACCAGGTGTATACGGTCTAAATCCCACTTTTGTCTCAACAAGAGTTGCTGCTTGTAAACCAGGTGCCACAGTCAACGCTTTAGATAATACTTCAAGCACGCCCCCCGCTGTCACATTCGTATTAAACGGATGTTCATCCTCATGTGTCGCACCAACAACGACTTTACCATCTTCAAAAGAGAGTAAATAATGATTTGTTGGAGGCTGAACCACAGACCATTCAGATGTGTCTGTATCAGGTACGTGAAGATGGACAATTTGTGCTTTTTGAGCGCTAACTTGAAAGTTGAGCCCTATTGGCTCTAATAATTCCCTTGCCCAAACGCCGGCGGTTACGATGATTTTATCTGCATGTAATAGCTCTCCATTCACCTTTACCCCTTCTAGTTGACCATTTTCACTTACTAAAAAAGCTTCACCATGAATGATATCAGCGCCATATAGTTCGGCGGCTTTTAGCAGTGCCTTCCTAAGTTTACGCCCATCTACTCTAGCCGCTCCACTCACATATACTGATTGAAAATCTTGCGACAGTGGTGGAAAGGCGTCTCTCGTTTCTTCTTGATTATAATTTTTGATTTCACCGATTTCTGGTGCATCTTCTCGCCTTTTTATCGCCCTATCTATCATCTTTTCAAGTTTTGTTTCGTCGTGATGTAAACTAATCGCACCTACTTTTTTATAACCGGTGTCTTGATCAGTTTCCGCTTCAAGTGCTGGAATTAATTGTTGATAATACTTTGCTCCCCCTTTAGCAAGCTGATACCACGCTTTGTTTCGACGTTGTGACAACCATGGGCAGACGATACCCGCAGCTGCTTCTGTCGCTTGCCCTGCATCTTGCCGATCGATTACTGTCACCTTAAAACCAGCTTTCGCTAAATGGTAAGCCGTAGATGCACCTAGTATGCCTGCTCCAATCACTATCATTTGTTGCATATTTTTTCCTCCATCATGGATAAAAGACGAAAGGCAATATGCTTTCCGTCTTTTTTCTTTCTAGCTTAAGCTTGCGAACTCTTCCACAAGCTCTTCAAACGTTTGTAACGCTTCGTCAATCGGTTTTGACGTCGTTAAATCCACGCCCGTATTTTTTAATAAGTCTAATGGAAATTCTGAACTTCCGCTTTTTAGAAACTCAAGATAAGTCTTTAATGTTTCCTCATCGCCATTATAAATCTTCGTTGCTAATTGAATGGCTGAAGCATAACCTGTCGCATATTTATATACGTAAAATGGTCGATAAAAATGCGGAATTCTTGACCAACCATATTTTACCTCTTCATCTAATACAAGGCTTTCCCCATGATAATCTTTAAATAGTTGTTCATAAATACCATTAAACACTTCTGTATTTAACGTTTTACCTTCTTCTGCTAATTGATGCGTTTTCCATTCAAATTCACTGAACATGACTTGTGTAAAGAATGTGCCTTTAAACTGATCAATAAAATGATTAAGTAAATGTCGTTTAATGTCTTCATTGTTTTCGTGATCAAGTAAATATTTTATTAAAAGTACCTCATTTACAGTTGATGCAACTTCAGCGACAAAAATACTGTAGCCTGCCGTAATTTGCGGCTGATGCTGGGCACTCCATTTACTATGAACACCGTGGCCACATTCATGCGCAAGTGTAAACATACTATCAAGATCATCACGATGATTTAAAAGTATATAAGGGTGTACACCATATACCCCCATATTATAAGCACCAGAGCGCTTTCCTTTCGTTTCTCTTACATCAATATAACGATGTTCTTTAAACGATTGCAATGTAGAAATATACTCTTCCCCTAGTGGCGCTAACGCTTTACACATCGTGGCAAATGCCTCTTCATATGGAATCTGCATATCGACATCTTTCACAAGCTGGGCACTTAAATCGTATTGTCTTAATTCATCTAACTGCAATAACTCTTTTCTTAATGCTGTATATTTGTGCATCGTTTGCAAATGGTCTCTTGTGGACTGAATTAGATTATGGTAAACCTCTTTCGGAACATTATCACCAAATAATGCTTTTTCTAATGCAGAAGGATACTGCCTTATTCTTGTGGTTGTAACATTATTCTTGATCGCTGCTGATAAAGTCGAGCCGATTGTATTTTTAAGTTGTACATAAGGCTTATAATACGCTTTATACGCTTCTTTCCGCTTTTGTCGATCATCACTTTCAATTAATTTCGCATACATTCCTCGTGTAAGTTCTACTTTTTCACCATTATCATTTGTTACGAGACCAAACTCAATATCAGCATTATTAATCATATTATATGTATTTGATGGTGCAGAAAGTGATTCACCGAGTTGTGATAATAAACTTTCTTGCTCAGTTGAAAGCACATGCGCTTTATAACGAAACGATTCGAGTAAGTCTTCTTCAAAATATTGCAGCCCTTCTTCTTCTTTAATATAAGCTTTTAATGTCGCTTCATCTAAGCTAAGTAAAAACGGCATAAAGAAAGAAGTTGCACTACTTACTTTTACACTTAGTTGTTTCGATTGATCTAATAAACTTTGAGCACGACTATCCCTTGTATCAACATCAGATTGTAACATCGCATAAGCATATACTTTACCAAACAAATAAGATAAATCTTCCTGCTTCTTCAGAAATTGAAATAAACTTTGACCATCGCTTATTTCCCCCTCGAACCCAGCTAACTCCTGCGCTAACGACTGAATGGATTCATAATCCTTTTGCCACTCAGACTCCTCACTATAAATATCAGTGATATTCCAAGTTTCTTCTACGGGAATCTCTTTTCGACTAGAATAGGTCGTCATAATTTTTAACACTCCTTAAATAGTTCATTTTTTTGCTCATATGCGTTATATTAACTAAATATATTCTATTTCGCCATTCTTAAACCTTTTTATAGTAATTAATAATGGAAAAAGGAAAGGAGATCCAATCATGGCTATTACATTACCTCATATCGAGGATGCGAATCAAACTAATTATCTCCCACCTCAAGGTGAGATTCAACCGTTTGAATCTGAAGAAGAATACGAAACTAAGTTAAAAGAATGGAAGCTGCCTGCCAAGAAAACGTTTTGGTTTAAACAAAAAACCCATCAACGCAAAGTAGAAATTGTCGGCTATCAAGCATACGGTGAAGAAGATGATCATTACACCATTGTAATCAAGTTCCAAGATGGAAAACTAAGTTGCATTCATCCGGCTTATTTAAAAGAAATGCAAGCAGGCAACTTTGGTAAAGAAGCTTTTGATGCTGCTGGACAACCAAACACCGCACAAATAGAAGAAAAACAGGCCGACGAAAAAACAAAAGAGCAAGCGCCAACACCGCCGAAAATCACAGCTACAAAAACGAAAACAAAGAAAAAAGAAGCAGCTAAAAAAATCCAACTTCCTGAAGATAAGGTCGCTTTTTCAGCAATTGTGAAGCAATTTGCGCTAAGCTATAACCATTTCACTGAGGACCATGATGAAGTCATTGTGCTCGATGAGGTTGTCATTCATCAAGACGACCCTTTACCAATTGGACTAGCTTGGTGCAGTCACTCTAAAACATTAAAAAAACAAGAATTAGCTATCGGAGACAAACTTTCCTTTAATGGCAAAATCGTCAAAAAGAAATTACCAAAAGCCCAAGACGATGTCGATGAAGAGCATAAAGTAGAAGAAACAGTACCTTATAAAATAAACAATCCTTCAAAAATTGAAAAACAATAGCAAACAGAGTGAGGCCATTCCTCACTCTGTTTTGTTCTACTTTAAGATAAGCAAGTAATCTCGTAACAGATTGGGTACTGATTCGACAAATAGTTCCTCAGCAATCATTCATGCTTGTAGTTAAAAAACATATTTAATTGCGTATACGTTTTTATCTTACTAGCTTGTTTAAAATGTCTTCCTTTTTTGAACCCTAATCTCTTTACACATCATCGAGTTGTGTGATACTGGTCAAGTTTATTAAAGGTTTACACAAAGAATGAGCGACCGTGATTTCCTATATACAAGTTTTAGGACGTCCTTTAGACAAAAAAAGCACCTCTACAAAAATATAGAGATGCTTTCGTATCGAATTAGAATTGAGCAGCAGCTTTAGCTACGTTTTGTAATCCTTCTTCAATAATATCTTGTGTACGATCTGGGTATTGGTTATGTCCTTCAATCACTACTTCTGACGGAGAAGTAATGCCCCAAAGGCTGATAATTGTTTTTACTAAGTTAACTGCCATTTCGCCAGCAGCCATACCTTCTAGTGAATAATCAGAACCTCTAGCATTTAAAAGCATCACTTTCTTGTCGCCAGCAAATCCTACTGGACCTTCAGCAGTATATTTAAACATTTTACCTGCTTGAGCTAAGTAAGAAACATAGCTGATCAATGGAGCTGGTACAGTTGAATTCCAAAGTGGGAATGCGAAAACGATTTTATCAGCATCAAAGAACTGATTTAAATACTTCTCAACTAGCGCCGCACCCTTTTCTTCTGCAGCAGTTAATTCCAACCCTTGGTTCTTTTTAAAAGTACCATTGATTGCATCATTACCATAGTAAGGCATGTTTTCTTCAAAAAGATTCAATTCCGTAATATCATCTGATGGATTTGATTCTTTATATGATTGTAAAAATGCATGATACATTTTTACAGAAATTCCAGCTTCAACTGGACGATCACTTGCGTTTACAAATAGAACTTTTGCCATTATGTGAAGACCTCCGAATGTCGTAATAATTTATTCGAAATACACTAAAATGAAATATCTCGAACCAAAAGTAATTTTAGTATATTAATAGTATCTTGTCAATGGAATAAGTTCTCTTTAACTACACTTATGATATTTTTTAGGTCTAAAGGAATAATTGAAGTAAATCTCGAGCTGACTTTTCTGGATTTTTAGATTTACTAATTGCTGAGACAACAGAAACACCTGCTAACCCTCGATTTTTAAGCATTTTTATGTTTTCTAGTTGAATACCACCAATAGCGACAGCAGGAATATCAATCGCTGCAATGATTTCCTCGAGCATACCTGGTGCTAATAAATCAGCATCTGATTTAGAAGTTGTCGGAAACACCGAACCTATTCCAACATAATTTGCTCCTTGTTCTTGAGCAAGTTTCGCTTCTTCCACATTGGATACAGAGATACCAACTACCATATCATCAGGAACAATCTTTCTAACGACGGCACATGGCAGATCATCTTGTCCAACATGCACACCTGCTGCACCTACCGCTAAAGCGATGTCTACTCTATCATTAATAATCAGTGGAATATCCAATGGCTTTAATATAGATTGTAATATTTTCGCCTTTTCATAAAAGAGTTGACCATCCGCTGTCTTCTCTCTTAATTGAACGATGGTCACACCACCTTTTACACCACTTCGAACAATATCATATAATTCATTGTTTGCTATTTTATCATCTGTGACTAAATATAAACGGTAATCCATTAGTTTTGCCTCACTCCATCTAGCCATATGGCTGCATTCATTGTACTAATCGTATCCATTAGCTTCACTCGAAATGAACCTAACCCTTCACCGGCATGTAAGCTCTTAGCTGCGATTTCCCCTGCTAGACTCATAGTAGCCATACCAATAACAGCCCCGTCAAACCAATTTTCTGAAACAGCAGCAGCAGTTGCTACTAATGAAGCTGTCATGCAGCCAGTTCCTGTTACCTTCGTCAAAAGATAATCTCCATTATCAATCACAACTAATTGCTTCCCATCTGTAATGACATCTTCTTTTCCACTAATAACAATGAGACAGTTTAGGACTTCAGCTGCCTCCTTTGCAAGTGCTTCAGGTGCTATTTCAATTGCCCCTGCATCAACACCACGCGTTTTTGTATTCTTACCAATAAGAGCAGAAACTTCAGAAGCATTGCCGCGAATAATGGACACTTTTATTGTGCTAATTAGCTCTTTTGCCTTATTTGTGCGATAAGTGGTTGCACCAACACCAACTGGATCAAATATTACTGGGGCCCCTTTTTGATTGGCAGTTTGTCCAGCTTTAATCATTGCCGCAAACATCGCATCATTAATAGTACCAAAATTAATTACGAGCCCATCTGCCATCATAGCCATTTCTTCTACTTCTAAGAGTTGGGTGGCCATAACAGGTGAACCGCCCATTGCTAGGGTCACATTTGCACAATCATTAATAGTTACTGTATTTGTTAAATGATGAATGAGTGGGGTATGTTCTTGTAACTGCTGAAAGACTCTCTCAACTGCTTCACTTGAAATCGCCATTATCTTTCCTCCATCTTTGCTTTGTTGTATAACTCATAAAAATGATTTGTCGGACCATGCCCATTACCGAGTGCTAGGCTATGCTCAATCGCTATGGAAATATAATTTTTCGCAGACTGTATGGCCTCAATAAGTTCTTCCCCTTTTGCTAACCCAGCAGCAATGGCAGATGATAGAGTACAACCTGTACCATGGGTGTTTTTTGTCTCTACTCTTCGACCATTAAACCAGTTGAAACTTTGTCCATCCCATAATAAGTCATTCGGTTCTCCTTCTAAATGTCCACCTTTTAATAAGACGGCTTTTGGCCCTAATTCATATAATTTTTTACAAGCTTGCTCCATATCATCAACCGTGCGAATTGTCATACCCGAAAGTACTTCAGCTTCAGGAATGTTTGGCGTAATTACAGTCGCAAGTGGTAACATTTTCGCTTTTAATGCTTCAATAGCTTGTTCCTTTAAAAGATGATGTCCACCTTTTGAAACCATAACAGGATCTAACACAATCACTTTTGGACTATAATGATTTAAACGGTCTGCGACGATTTTTACAGTCTCACTAGATGACAACATCCCGATTTTGACAGCATCAACTTGGATATCATCAAACACAGCTTCTATTTGGTCTTTTATAATATTGATTTCTATATCCTGTACCGAACGTACCTCTACTGTATTTTGAGCGGTAATCGCCGTAATGACGGACATGCCAAACACACCATTGGCGGAAAAAGTTTTAAGATCTGCTTGAATCCCAGCTCCTCCTCCTGAATCAGAACCTGCGATCGTTAATGCTGTTTTCATTGATGTAACCTCCAATAGCTTTATTCTTAATTAATACTCTTAATAAACCATATCCTAAAATTGCTCCAGTAAACGAGCTCACCATAAATGCTGGTAGGAATCCGAAAAGGGTTGCTTCTTGTCCTAAAAGTAATGTACTAATCGGATAAGTCGCTACTGCCCCTATCATTCCTGTTCCAACGACTTCACCTAGTGCTGAGAAGCCAATTTTTTTCGTTTTTTGATAAAGGAACCCTGCAAGTAATGCGCCAATCATACTCCCGGGGTAGGCAAAAACACTTCCAGTCCCCATCATATTTCTCAATGTAGATGAAAGAAACGCTTGACTAACGGCATACCATGGTCCAAGAAGTACAGCAGATAATACATTCGCCAAGTGCTGAATCGGAAAAATTTTCGCTATTCCAATCGGAATAAAAATGAGACTACTCGACACAGTAGTGATGGCTGCAATCGTTGCCGTCATCGTCATTTTTTGGATTTTATTCATAGACCTTTCCTCCTTTCGATAAAAATAAAAAAGCCGCTATTTTGAATAAGCGGCTTTGGTCATCATGATATGTATGACGTCACTCGCTTCCCTACGCTAGTATTAACTAGATCAGGTTCAAAGGGTTCATCTCAGCCAAGTATTTGGCACCCCTAGCATTTATTCATATATAAAAAAAATCCTCTACTTCCAAAAGGAAGCGAGGACGACTACATCGACACACTTCCCTCCACTGGTACAAACCAGATCAGGTTCAAAGGGTTTTGAACGGACGGCATTCAATCTCAGCCTCTATGTGGAGGCACCCCCAGTGAAAACTTATAACATATGATGCACTCAATATAACATGAAATGATAGAAATGAAAATAAAAAACATTGGATAGAAACGATGTTGCGACATAAAACGTTATGATATGATATTTTATATAATATTCGGGAGGACAGTCTATGGAAGATAAGAGTATTGTACTTATTGGGTTTATGGGGGTCGGAAAGACATCCATAGGAACGGAATTAGCTAAGAAATTACAGTGGGGTTTAATCGACACGGATGAACGCATTGAACAACAGTTTGGAATGTCAACTTCAAAAATTTTCCTTGATCATGGTGAAGAAGTTTTTCGAAAAGCTGAAAGCGAATTGATTGAACAACTATCTGCCGAAGAAAAACAGATTCTTTCATTAGGCGGCGGCGCCTTTTTAAACAGTAAGAACCGCGAAATTTGTTTACAAAACAGTACCGTTGTCCTTATCGAGCTCTCATGGGAAAATTGGCTCGATCGATACCCATTGATTAAAGATACAAGACCGAAATTGAATGGTCTTTCTACTGACGAAATGTATCATCTCTACAAAGAAAGACAAGCTCATTATCAACCATATCATCTAAAAATCAATGTTGACGGGAAAACAGCTGAAGAAGCTGCTGAATTGATTGTTAGTGGGATAGGATAAAGCTTGTGATGATTATGGTTATAGTTCATTAGAATGTTTCTTTTACTATCTAAGTAATTCGCATTATCCTAAACGAATTTATGAAAGCCGGGCACTCCCTTCCTCGGCTTTCATTTGTGTTTGGTTCTAAATAAATTGCTGAATAACTCCCTTTTTGTGAGGCGGTTATCTCTGGTTTTCTTTCTGAGTGACTTGCTAAACCCTTTTGCGAGGCGCTCATTTCTGGTTTTCTTTCTGAGGGACTCGCTAAACCCTTTTGCGAGGCGCTCATTTCTGGTTTTCTTTCTGAGGGACTCGCTAAACCCTTTTGCGGGGCGCTCATCTCTAATTCCCCTTCCGAGTGACTTGCTAAACCCTTTTGCGAGGCGCTCATCTCTGGTTTTCTTTCTGAGGGACTTGCTAATCCCTTTTGCGAGGCGCTCATTTCTGGTTTTCTTTCTGAGTGACTTGCTAATCCCTTTTGCGGGGCGCTCAACTCTGATTCTCCTTTTGAGGGACTCGCTAAAGCCTTTTGCGGGGCGCTCATCTCTGATTCCCCTTCCGAGTGACTTGCTACACCCTTTTGCGGGGCGCTCATCTCTGATTCCCCTTCCGAGTGACTTGCTAAACCCTTTTGCGAGGCGCTCTTCTCTGATTCCCCTTCCGAGTGACTTGCTAAACCCTTTTGCGAGGCGCTCATCTCTGGTTTTCTTTCTGAGGGACACGCTAAACCCTTTTGTGGGGCGCTCATCTCTGGTTTCTTTCCTGAGGGACTTGCTAACCCCTTTTGCGGGGCGCTCATCTCTGATTCTTCTTCCGAGTGACTTGCTACACCCTTTTGCGGGGCGCTCATCTCTGATTCCCCTTCCGAGTGACTTGCTAAACCCTTTTGCGGGGCGCTCTTCTCTGATTCTTCTTCCGAGTGACTTGCTAATCCCTTTTGCGGGGCGCTCATCTCTGATTCTCCTTTTGAGTGACTTGCTAACCCCTTTTGCGGGGCGCTCAGTTCTGGTTTTCTTTCTGAGTGACTTGCTAAACCCTTTTGCGGGGCGCTCATCTCTGATTCCCCTTCCGAGTGACTTGCTAAACCCTTTTGCGGGGCGCTCATCTCTGATTCCCCTTCCGAGTGACTTGCTAACCCCTTTTGCGAGGCGCTCATCTCTGATTCTCCTACTGAGTGACTTACTATCCACTTTTATTGTGATGTTATATAGATTTTTTTTGTGCACAAAGTCCTTTGTTCAACATATAACTGCTTACTAATAGATTGACCCCATCAGAATACATTTCAATCTATAAGATACTGTCACTTCTCTTCATTACTAAATAATTCAACTGTTTCTTCGGTTTTAAAACCCATTAATGATAATAAAAATAATTTCCACCACCATTAAGTGTATATTTCTCTTGTAAGAATCGTTGTATTGCGGAACTACTTATTGCTCCACCACACCAATCATAAATCGCCGTCTTTGTTACTTTTTCTGATGGAAAAAGAATAATAAAGTCATTGATTGCTTCACTTAATGCATCACAAGATGAAATGTTCCTCCTACATTTTGAGCAATGAAATTTGCGCAAACTCGCTCGCTTCATCTGCACACCGCACTCTCGACAAACCACACCTTTTACCAAATCCTCCGTACAATATTCGATTTTTCTAGCGTAATTCTTTTCTTCTTTATGATGACTCAAAAAAGCATGAACAATTTTTGTATAAAATGGAGAGTGTTGAATGTCTATTTGATTTAGTTCTCTTAATAATCGTGGAATTTGCGGTGGAAGAATAACATTTTGTTTCTTTGTACGATCATATAACATAAACTCCGGATGAACAAAAACCAGTAGATAATCAAATGCAATGTTTAATTCGTGCTTAGTAAGGAATTGGTGTAGGAGGGTTTCATTTCTTTCGATTTGTAGGAGGGGATTTTTAATTTCCTTATTTGTTGGTGAATACCATTTAGTTTCCTGAACCATAAAATCACCACTATAATTTTTCACTTCGAAAGCAATGAGTTTGTGGGGAGTTACACAGAGTGCATCAATTTGAAAGGATGTATGATTTATTTCTAGCAATATATCATAAAGGATGGGGAATTTTGGTGAAAGTTGTTGCAAATCATCTCGCCATTTACTTTCTCCTTCATATCCTTTTTCTAACATTTTGAGATATTGTTCATTCTCAGGGGACAATTTTGATCTAAGATGGAGCACGCGTAATAATCGGAGTTGGTAAGAGGGATTGAGCGGTTTTAGGTCTGGCAAATTACTTCATCCTTTCTTTTTACTCTATTATAACGAATTTTCCACATGAAAAAAATACCAATTTATTTAACTTCTCTCGGAAAGGACAACCTTGCTTGTTAAAAAGCGTAAAATCCTTTTGTGATTGTAGGGCTGAAGTAGCAAAATCAAACGATAATAATATATACAGTCAGTCCATTTTCTAAATCCATCACTTCTGTTTTGTTCTTTAAGTTTTTGTCCACTTTTACAGCGCTAATAATATATGTACTCGTTCCATTTTCTCACTATATCCATCACTTCTGTTTTATTCTTTTCAGTTTTTGTCCATTTTACAGAACCACATTTCTAGTCTAACCCTTTAAAAAACCACTTACCATCAATGGCAAGTGGTTTTTTTCTTCTATTAAATTGCTGTCGTAACAGCTTTTTCTTCGTCTACTTTCACAATCCAACCAAATTTATCTTCTACTTTTCCTTTTTGGATTCCTGTTAGCGTTTCGTAAAGTTTGCCGGCGATTTCACCTGTTTGTCCGCCACCAATGGTAAGTTTTTCGTTATTCCAGAATAGTTCTCCGACTGGTGAAATGACCGCTGCAGTACCCGTTCCGAATGCTTCTTCTAGCGTGCCATTTTTTTGCGCTTCATAGATCTCATCGATTGAGATACGACGCTCAGATAAAGGAATACCCCAGTCTTTAATGAGTTCAATAACAGAGTTTCTTGTAACGCCTTCTAAAATGCTTCCGTTCAATTCAGGTGTAACGACTTCACCGTTAATTTTAAAGAAAATATTCATGCTTCCTACTTCTTCAACATATTTATTTTCCTTGCCATCTAACCAAAGTACTTGTGAATATCCTTCCTGTTCTGCTACTTCTTGTGCTTTTAGGCTAGCAGCATAGTTTCCTCCTGTTTTGGCATTACCCGTTCCACCTTTGACTGCACGAACATATTCGCTTTGGACAGCGATTTTCACTGGGTTAATTCCTTCTTTATAATAGGCACCGACTGGTGACATGATAATAATAAATTTGTATTGATGTGATGGAGCAACGCCTAAATAAGGTTCTGTAGAAATAATAAATGGACGAATATATAGCGATGTTCCTTCTACATTTGGAACCCAATCACGATCAACTGCAATTAATTGTCTTAATGCTTGAACAGCAAGTTCTTCGTCAATTGGCGGAATACAGAGTCTGTTGTTCGATTTGTTCAGTCTCTCCATATTTTTATATGGTCTGAACATGAGCACTTCCTGATCTTCAGATAAATATGCCTTTAATCCTTCGAAAACACTTTGGCCATAATGAAATACCATTGCAGACGGGTCAATTTGTAATGGCTCATAAGGGACAATACGTCCATCATGCCACCCCTTGTCTGCATGATAGTCCATTACAAACATATGATCTGTAAAGTTCCTACCGAAAATCAACTGATCAAATGCCGGTTTTTCTTTTTTGGTTGCACGTCTTTGGATTTCAAACTGATAATCATTCATTTCTACTCTACTCCCTGTCTAAGATCAATTTAAAGTGCCGTTAAACATCTTTACTCTTTTTCTTGTGGTATTATGCACCATTGTAAACGAAATACTTTGATGATTAAACTACTCCTTCGCAATTTATACGATATTAAGAATTTATTACTTTAATACATAAAATCAATATAACATTTCCTTAATAAAGTACATTGATTGTTTAAAATATTATGAACCCTATTTTTGGTATTGTCAACACAGTTTCTGAAACTTTTCTATTATTCTTACAAATTTATAATTTCCCTATAAATACAGGATTTTACTAGCTTTTTATTGAAATGATTTGCATGAAATATTATGCAAAAAAAAGGTTTGGTTTTTTAGATAATTAGTCAAGAAATACAAAAAATACTCGTGACTTCCTGCTCGTCACGAGTATTCATTAATGAAACCAGCCTTTGTTTTTTGACTCTGTGATGGCTTCGATTCTGTTTGTTACTTCTAACTTCTCCAATATAGCTGATATATAATTACGAACTGTACCAACTTTAATCGTTAATATAGAGGCAATTTCTTTAGTGCTTTTTCCCTCTGCCATTAATTCAAGTACCGCTTTCTCACGTTCTGTTAAGGGATTTTCTTCTCGGTAGACATCATCCATCAGTTCCGGGGCAAAAATTCTTTTGCCTGCCATGACATTACGAATCGAATCAGCTAACTCTTCACTCGGGCTATCTTTTAATAAATAGCCCCGTACCCCTGCTTTTATCGCTCGTTGAAAATATCCAGATCTTGCAAAAGTGGTTAAAATAATAACCTTTATGCCCCTGTTTTTAATTGCTTCAGCTGCTTCTAACCCTGTTTTTAAAGGCATTTCAATGTCCATAATACAAATATCGGGACTTAGTTCTTGCACTAATGTAACGGCCTCTTCTCCATTGGAGGCTTGACCAACGACTTGCATATCATCCTCAAGGTTCAGTAACGAACCGAGTGCTCCTAACATCATTCTTTGGTCTTCTGCAATGACAATTCGAATCATGCCAAATCTCCTCCTTCAACTTGTTTAACGACAAGTGGAACAATAATTGAAATTGTCGTACCCTCGTCACAACTGATGTCCAAATGGCCATTTACAAATTCTAATCTTTCTTTCATGCCATTAATCCCATTACCATAGCTTTTTTTCTCACTATTCGTAATGCCTATTCCATTATCCTTTACTGTAACGACTAATTCTTTATTTCGTTCTTCTATTGCTACCGAACATTTTGTCGCTCGACTATGTTTGACTACATTTGTAACCGCTTCTTTTAAGCACATACTAATAATATTTTCTATAAAAATGGAAGTGTAAGCTTCTTTTAATGGTTCATTGATTTCCATATCCATTTGCGCTGCTTGTAAAATTTCCTTTATACGAACGACTTCTTCCTGCAATCGTATTCCTCTCATTTGCGATACCATTTTCCGTACTTCATTCAATGCTGTACGGGCTGTTTGCTGAACATCTTTTAATTCAACTTTTGCTTGTTCTGGATCTTTTTGAATTAACTTTCTCGCCAGGTCACTCTTTAATCCTATTAGTGAGAGTTTTTGACCAAGTGTATCATGTAAGTCACGCGCAATTCTTTGACGTTCTTCTTGTTTAACAAGGTCGGCAATTCTTTGGTTCGCGTATTCTAATTGTTTCTCTAGCCTCTCTTGTTTTCTTTTATTATAGATATTAAAAGGCAACAATATCATACTCACTAAAATAATAATCACAAATGGAATTTGACTTAAAAACATGTCACTTTTAACAACGATATTGTAATTAATGGCTACAGTCGTTGAAACAATGTGAATGATATAAACAATAAAAAACGCCACTCTATTTCTTATATATCCATTATAATAAGCGATGAAAAAAGCAAAATACACATACTGATAAATAATTAACATTGTCATTGAAACTGCAATCAATAAAAGAGACCATATATAAACTGGCCATTTATTAGATATGAAGGCAAAACGAAAAGTGATAAAAAAGACGACCGTTAATATGATACCAACAATAGTCTCCCAAGTCGTTGAAGATTGAAAGATAAAATAAAAAGGGAGAATCGTCAGGATAATCCATATGTATGGTGTCATCCCAGAGCTTTTTAATTTATATAAAAGTGGATATGACATTATAAACCTCCGCTTCAATGTAGAAATAGAAAACTCCTTTGTTTCTTTCATACAAAGGAGTTTCTTAACAGTATTATAGCAGATTATTATTAAGATACCGGTACTTTTCGGTATTGTTTTACTGCACGGTAGCCGACAAATATTTTCTTCTCTTCATCCCAAAGCTTAAAGCGAAGAGATTCTAGGCTTGTTGCTAGTGAAATGGTCGGTACATTTTGTAATTGCTCACTGTTAGTATGTGCTTTCTCTAATTCGTAATTTGGGACTCTTGGAGCTAGATGGTGTACATGATGGTAACCAATATTTCCTGTCATCCATTGCAGTGGTTTTGGCAATTTGTAAAATGAACTGCCTTCAATTGCTGCACTCACATATTCCCACTCTTTATCTGGCTCAAAATAAGAATCTTCAAATGTATGCTGGACATAGAATAACCAAATACCAGCTGCACCAGAAATCAGGAAAATCGGGGTTTGCACAAGTAGGAATGCTTCCCAGCCGATGAGATAACACATGAAAGCATATAAAGCAACAATTCCTACATTGGTTAAATACGTATTTAATCTCTCTGGTAAACGAGCACCCTTTCGATTAAAACGATTTTTAATTAAAAATGTGTAAATCGGACCTAATCCAAACATAATGATTGGATTACGGTAAAGTCGATAACCAACCTTCGTTAAAAAAGAGGCATCCATATATTCTTTAACAGTCAATAACCATATATCTCCTGTCCCACGCTTGTCCAAGTTACTGCTTGTTGCATGATGAACGGAATGATCATGTGCCCAAGCGCTATATGGAAAAATCGTAATAATCCCAGCAATCGTTCCCACAATTTTATTCGCTTTGCGGCTTTTAAAGAATGAATTGTGACAGCAATCATGAAAGATGATAAATATACGTATTAAAAAGCCCGCCGCTAAAACAGATAAAGCTAATGTCAATAAATAATGAATGGAAAGTGAAAAATAAGCAAGTGTCCATAAACCAAAAAATGGTACAAGCGTATTGATTAATTGATATATACTTTTGTTACGATTCGCCTTTTCAAATGGCAGCATTTGTTTTCTCAATGTTTTCAAACGTTCTTTTGTCATATTGTAAGTTCCTTTCCTTCAATATAATTTAATAATAAAGACGTCTGAAAATACTGTGAAGACATAGGTGTCATCACGCAACCATGATAAATGTCATGTATCCATTAAGACCAACTACTAATATCAGCCTTCAAGCTCAATTATTAGGTCAAATAAAACTTTATATATAAGTGAAAAAGCTTCGCCTATCTTCATATCTTCAGAAAATCCTTCAATATAATCTAACGTAAAGTTAATTTCCCATAAGCCATCTTTTTGATTAAACATGGGGCTGAGTCGCGCTTCTTCACTTGTGAAGATTGACATAAAATAGGCTTTAATTTCTTTTTCCTTTTTCTTAGGCTGCTTTAAACCAATCAAGCAATCATAAGTACGGAATAAATCATCTACTTCAAAAGAAAGTGATTCAACATTTAGTTGATCGAACCATACGGATTCAACATAGACGAATTCATTGATATGTTGCTTAAAATAAGTGATCGGCTGCTCAAAAAATTCACTGGCCGATTCTGTCCCAAGAAAGTTTTCTGTTTCTTTATCGCCTCTTTCAATATAACTATCAAAAAAGCGCTTTTTAGGGTCGAGGACATTTACCTCTTTTTCATCTATTATCTCCTGCTTTTTAGCGTAGTTTAATTCTTCAATAAATAGTAATTCCCCATTATCTTTTGCTTGTTTGATTCTTTCGACTAACTGTTCTTTAAACATTATTCGCACCTCTTTGTCTTTCATTGCAAGTTTTTCTCCTTTACATTCTACACAACTCTCTATCATGCTTTCAACAATGGAAAATCAATATAGACGAACATCCACTATCAATGGGCCCAATAAAGGCCATCTTAGCCTTTCAATCCGTTTAGCTTGCAGCATGGTCATAAAATTTATCTTAAAATCTTTACTTCTTTCATATGTATAAAATAGGCTGCAATTGATTCATGAAGGTTCGTGAATGCATAAACTATAAATTAAAAATGTGGTGATGACTTTGCAAATACTTCCTTTTCAAAATTTAAAAGAGAAAAACTTAACATTTGAAGATGTCTTTGAGCGCATTCTTCACTTCATGTACATCCAACCGAGAGGAAATTATAAACTGATTGTTGGAACAGACTCTCAAGTACATCCTGCCCATACTTTATTTATCACTGGTATAGTGATTCAAAATGCAGGAAAAGGAGCGTGGGCTTGTATTAGAAAATGTTCCGTCCCACGAAAGATGCTTCATCTACATGAAAGAATTTCTTTTGAAACTTCTTTAACTGAAGAGATTGTTGCATTATTTGATGAAGAGAAGAAAAACAAGATGATTGATATTGTCTTACCATTTATTTACCAAGGTGCAAGTTTTACGATGGAAGGCCATTTAGATATTGGTGCCGGCTCTCGTAATAAAACGAAGGAATATGTAGCTGAAATGGTCGCAAGAATGGAATCCATTGGTGTGGAAGCCAAAATAAAACCAGAGGCATATGTCGCCTCTAGTTATGCAAATAAATTCACAAAATAAATTACTGATGCAGTGAATACTGCTGTTCTGCTTTCTCTGCGACTGCATTCGTTAACTCAGTTGTAATTTCGGGAAGAGAGGTTTCTAAAATAGCATTCGCCATTTTTGCCATCATTCCCTCAGCTACAATCTCTAAAAAGCCCGTCATCACTACTTCTTTTTTAGAAGAATTTACACTCGAGAAAAAACCATTGCCCTTAAATTTCTCATTGATACCTGTTAAGTTAAATGTCACTTTATTAGGCGCCTGCCATCTAGTGATATCGACCTGTAGCTCTATCTTTTTTTTCATTAAGCCGACATCTACTTTAAACACCCAGATGGAGCTTTTTTCATTTAATATTTCATGCCTTATATATCCAGGAACAAGTGGTGCCCAATGATTCATATCACTAACAAACTGCCATAGGTGGTCAATCGATACATTTACCTTTTTCTCATGATGAAAGCTTGCCATTATACCTCTCTCCTTCATTCTCGTCTTAGATGCTACTGCCTTATTTCTATTCAAGCAGTAAGGGAAACATGCTATCGAATTTATGATTAACGCATCGTAAACGAAAACAAATTAGAAACTTTAGAGGTAAAAGCTGCTTGCTTAAAATTGACATTGCTTCAATTTAATACAACCGATATACCTCTCATGTTTGCCCTTTTAAAGAGCGGAAATAAAGAGAATAAATTCTTCTAGACATGAGCAATAAATATTTATTTATAGAGGAATAGCAACCAGCTTTCGTTTGACCATGACAAAAAAAGATAAGAGCTTCCCCCTACAAATATTGAAGAAACAATGTGTAGGTTGCTTCACATTCCCTTTATATCTCTAAAAAACTGGTTTGTTAATCATATCAGCCAATAATTTATATGACTTTAGACGATCGTCATAATCATGTGTTATTGTCACGATCATGACTTCATCTATGCCGTATTGGTTTGTAAGACTTAACAAGTCTCTCTTGACCTTTTCCGGATTACCAATAATCATTCTTTCTTTCATCTTAGCGACTTTTTCTTGTTTTGCAATGAAATAGGGATGCTTAATTGCTTCCTCTACTGAAGGTACTTCTTGCTTCTCTCCATCATCTGATTGGAGATGCCATAATAATACTGAGGTAGCGATTTCTTCAGCCTTTTCATCTGTTTCAGCACAAATAACAGAGACGGTTAACATCATATTTTGTTGTTCGCTCTTGCGCTTCTCTTTAAAAAGATCAATCGCTTCTTTTCCATTAGCATCACTCATAAATTGTCCAAAACAGTAATGTAACCCCTTTTCAGCTGCTAAACTAGCACTTTTATGGCTTGTTCCTAACATCCACACTTCAGGCTTTATTGGGGGGATGGGACTTGCCTTTACTTTACGAAAAAGATGGTCTTCTGGATGATGGTCATTTAAAAAAGCAAGTAGTGTATCAATAGACTGGGGCCACTCTTTGACAGCTTGCAAATAATTCCCTGCTAGTGCAATACTTGCTTCAGCAGATGCACCTGGTGCTCTTCCTATGCCGAGGTCTATACGTCCTGGAAAAAGTGTGCTTAACAAATGAAAGTTCTCTGCCACTTTAAAAGGTTTATAATTCGGTAGTAACAACGCACCCGAGCCAATCCTTATAGTTGACGTTTGTGATGCAATATATGTCATCATAATTTCAGGAGAGGAACTAGCGAGCCCAGGCAAGTCATGATGCTCTGCAATCCAATAGCGGTAATAGCCTAATTCATCCGCTGTTTTTGCTAACTGCAGTGATGCCTCAAGTGCTTCTTTTGCTGTCTTGCCTTTTGCAATTGGTGATTGATCTAAAATACTCAGCTTCACATTACCCCTCCTGTTTACCTCTTATAGTAACGTCTTCTTCTACTCGGTTGATTCTTATGGCAATCATCGCAAATGTTAAAGGCATGATCCCAAGCTAAAGATTTTCCACAACGCTTACATGTTTTTTTCATATTTGCAATATCATCATCTAATCGTTCAAACACATGATTAGATATATCGTCCCTCACTCTTTCCCAATAGATGGCTTCAGTATGTTGACCTAATTTATAGAGAAATAGTAAATGAAGACCTATTGCTTTATATGAATACTCAAGGTCTTCAAGATTACGGTTTCTTAACCTTGGTTCAGGCAGCTCTTCATGATCAATGATACTGTACATCGCCTGCTCCCATTGCCGAATCAAGTCCGCTTCTTTTTTTGAAAAAGGTAGATGTAAGAAACTGTACAAATCTTTTAAAGGCATTCTCGCCTCAATCTCTGTCCCTCTAACCAGTTCATAAAGCTCCCTTTCTTCACTTAATGTTGCTTTCTTAGTTCCCTTTGGACTCTCAAATAAATCCCAGAGTTCAAAAAACTTCCCTAAATCACGATAATACGAAAGAAAGCGATCAAAAATGGCTGAAGTAGGTGCAATAGCAAAACTTTCAATCGGAGCATCTACTTGTGATAATAAACTGCTCATTAACTTAATCCGGTCAAAAAAGGCCACTCTACCTACAGGGTAAATACCTTTTCTCCCCGCTCTCCCAGCAATCTGTTTCACTTCTTGAGATGACAGTGTGCGACGTTTCGTACCATCAAATTTCTCCGTTTCCAAAAAAACAATCCGTCGTATCGGTAAATTTAATCCCATTCCGATTGCGTCTGTTGAGACAATGACATCAGATTGACCAGCTGTAAAGCGATTAACCTGTTTCTTCCTCGTTTCAGGTGGCATACTGCCATATATCATACTCACTTGATGACCTTTTCTTTGTAACATAGACGCTGTTTCAAGTACCCTTTTACGTGAGAAACAAATCAGCGCGTCACCCTCTTTTACGTTTTTTAGAGTGAACTCTTCACTGTCTACTTCCAAAGGGGCTTCTCGTTTATATCTATGTATTTCAACATTGCTATCTCCAATTAATTGCAACAGCATAGCTTCGGCATTTTTACTCGCAATAATATGCACTTCTCTCGCATTTGCCTTTGTGATTGCCTTAAACCAAGCATAGCCACGGTCCTTATCACTAATCATTTGTGATTCATCTATAACAATGACATCATAATCATCTTTCTCATAAAACATTTCAACCGTACAAGCTAAATGTGTCGCACCTGAGGTTTCTCGTTCTTCTTCTCCAGTTTTTAAAGAACAGGGTGTTCCTTCATTGTTTAGCTTTTCATAGACTTCAAGCGCCAACAAACGTAATGGGGCTAAATATAACCCGGTTGGGGCTGCTTTCATTTTCTCTAGTGCTTGGAACGTTTTCCCTGTATTTGTTTCACCAATATGAAGAACAAATTTCTGATAAATATTCTTTCGGCTCTCATAAGCAGAGCCAAAAATATCATTCAACATTTTTTGTTGTTGTTCTTCTTTTTGTCTCCGTTCCCGTTCTTCTTGTTTGCGCTTCATTTTTCTTTCTTTCACTTGTATTTCATATAAGCTTCGCTGCTCTTCTAAATCAAAATTCTCATTTGCTATCTTCAATAAATCTTTCACATAATCTTCCATGATTCGGCCTAGTGCATTTGGAATTAAATCTTCCCAATCAATTAGATCTAACAACTTCTCTCCAGTCAAACTATGCTGGAACAAAGATTGATACTTATCAATATGCCCTTGACCAAGATGTAATAGAAGCGCTTGTTGTATAAGCGTATGTAAAGTTTCTCCTACCATTTGTTCGTATTCAAAATAGTATGTTTCATACTCAAAATACCATTTATTTTTTATCATCACTTTGTGGAGATTACCTGTAAACTCTTCAAAGAAATCTTCTACACGGGGGTAATCATCAACGTTAAATGGCCCCACTTCCACTAAAGGTTCTTCTAAGTAACGTGATTCCGTCTCATGATACTTCACTCTATTTGCTAAATCCGTTTCAAGCTTTAAAGCCAATTTATGTCTTAAAGCTAAAAAGAGATTTTCACTGTTTTTTGACAACCATTGTTCTGCTTCTTCACATAGAAATTCTTGATAGGCGTATCTTTCTTGTTTGATCTGGCGTTCTTTTTCTTCTTGAAGATATCTTTCTCTTGCATAAACATAACGCTTGGCCCACTTTTCAGGTTGATCTGCAAAAATCGAATGTAGCAAACTATTTACATTTAATGGACGGAACTCAATGACTTCTTTCCTAAATGCTTGATTTAACGTTTTCTTATTCATATCTTCAATAACATAGTTTTTTTTCTTTAAATATTCCTTCTTATGAAAACGAGAGAGTTTGTTTGTCGCTTTATTACTCCACACATTTTGCCAAACTTGTGCTAAAAACGGAGCTCGATCTTTGATATATTGTGAAAAACTTAACATTTGTTCATTTGCACCTAAATAATAATCTATATCTTCATAAATTTTCATTTTTGTATATTCAATCGCTTGACGATGGATATCCTCTAATTGCTTCATTCCTTTAACTCCTCTAACAAATACATATTATTCCTATTGTATACGAACTCTTGTCACTTCACTACCATAACATATCGCACTTCCGCGAAAAAATTATTAGAAAATTTAAAAATAAAATTGACAAACACGGATGGCGAGATTATAATTATTTCGAAATCAATTATTTTTAATTTGAGATTTATTAATCAAAGATATATAGGAGGAAAATAAAATGGCTAAAACAAAGTGGACGTTAGACCCAGCACATAGTAGTGTTGATTTTTCTGTTAAACATATGATGATTGCTAATGTAAAGGGATCATTTACAGCGTTTGATGCTGTTATTGAAGCTGATCCTAAAGATTTAACAACAGCGGATATTTCATTAACAATCGACTCAGCTAGTATTGATACCAAAAACGAAGATCGTGATAATCATTTAAAATCACAAGATTTCTTCGATGTTGAAACCTATCCAAAAATTAATTTTAAAGCAACGAATATTGTAAAAAATGGGGAAAATGAATATAGCGTGACAGGTGATCTGACGATTAAAGATACAACAAAACAAGAAACGCTTGCAGTCGAATTTGAAGGAACGGGAATTGATCCATGGGGAAATACAAAAGCTGGATTTAACGTAACTGGATCAATCAGCAGAAATGATTATGGATTAACATGGAACTCTACATTAGAAACGGGTGGCGTTCTTGTCGGAGACAAAATCAAAATTAGTTTAGATGTTCAGGCTAGCAAGGGTGATTAATTTTTATCTGAATCTTATTTAGAAATAAAGACGATTACAAAAACGCTTGGTGTCCAGCATCCAAGCGTTTTTGTAATGATAGAGCGTAGTTTATTGTTCAGCTAAAATGGTAGCAATTTTATCTTCAATGATTTTCCCCTTTGACCCATCTACCATATTATTCAATATAATAGAAAATACATATCTTTCTCCTGACTTGTTATCCACATAGCCTGAAAGCGAGCTAACAGTTGAAATCGATCCTGTTTTTGCATAAACATGACCCTCAGCTGGAGAGTTTTTCAGTCGATTTCTTAATGTACCCCCTACCATTCTGTCCGCATGACCAGCTACTGGTAATGAATGAAAATACACATCAAACCAAGATTCCTTCTGTACTTCGTATAAGAGTTTGGAAAGCTCCTTAGCTGGTAATAAAGTGACATGAGAGATGCCTGATCCGTCTCTTAAAAGCATGGTATCTTGATTGATTCCCCAAGCATTCAATTCATCTGCTAAAACTTCTAATCCTGCATCCCAACTGCCTTCATTTTTAACTACTTTCCCCATTTCTTTGATTAAAATTTCGGCATGTGTATTATTACTCAACTTCATAAAGGGAATGAGCAATTCCTTTAACGGCATGGATTGTTGTTCATACAACACTTCTGTTTGATTAGGTGCGACTCCTACCTTAACGCCACCATGGATTTTAATACCCTCATCTGCTAAAGAATCCTTTAATAACTCTAAAGCATACTGTGTTGGCTCCCATACGGCAATCCACTCTCTACTAGATGTAGCTTCTATAGGAATCGTCCCAGTGATGGTTATCTCATTTGTACCATGTTCTCTTACAATATCAATTTCTTTCTTATCTGATGCACCAACGGTTTTAGCGTTATTGTTGATTTTGACATATCTATTGTTCGGCTGCAGAGTTATTTCTGGCTTTTTCCCCTCTTGTTTACCTGGTTTTACCTCGACAATTACACTTCCAGCATCATAATCTTCATTCGGACTTACAGTCAATGCTGATATTTGCGCACCATAATAATAACTCTCATCTTTCCAGATGATATCTTCTGACAAACGTTCATCATCATACCAACTATCATCTGCAATAAGTTGACCCTTAATCATTTTAATACCTTGTTTTTTTAATGCTTTAGCCATGTTAGTAAAATCTTCTTTCAATAAAGTTGGGTCGCCATACCCCTTTAAATAAATATCCCCATGGTGGACAGAGCCCCGTTGCTGGCCTATCGATAATAATTCTGTTTTAAAGCGATAATCTTCACCTAATACTGACAGTGCTACTGCTGCTGTTAATAGTTTCATATTAGAAGCTGGTCGTAATCTAGTATCAGCTATATGTTCATAAACAATCTTCCCTTCTTCTGCGCTCCTCACGCTAACACCAGCAAGAGCTCCCGCTAACAGTGGATCATTGTTAATAAGTTGATTAAGCTTCTGAACTAACTCATCACCTTCTTCATTAGCCGAAACTTTAGGTTCCACTGCTGATTGAAACGGTGTATAGGCAATTGAAAATAGTAGTACAACCGTCAACAAACTCACTAAAGCTTTTTTCATTTTCCCTCATCCCCTCCTATATTCTTCCTGTCTACATTTCTCCTACATAGATTGACAAAAAACTACATCTATATGTATTGAACTTCGCTTTTTCTTCATTTTTCTCCTTTAAGTGAATGGATGTGTTTTTCCTTCTGTCCTAAATAGGTAGCAATGACTAGTCAATCATTTCTTTCAGCAAAACTAGGCATACTTAGGGGAAAAAAAGAGGAAAGATAGAGAACAAACCTTGACTGTGTGTTAGTGCTTCACTTGGCGCGGTCATACTGTGAGCGACTCATATCCACTTGATGAGCCTGTATAAAGAAAACACCTTCTTGTTCAAGTAACTCTTTTTGCATATCGGCTTGGTGGCTATCATTTAGTCTAATTTCACCTACTTTATTGACCACTCTATGCCAGGGCAAACCATATTTATGACTCATTGAATGGAGAATGCGAACAACTTGCCTTGCACCACGGGGGCTACCAGCATATGTTGCGATTTGTCCATAGCTCATTACTCTTCCTTTAGGGATTTCTTTAATTATTTTAATCACTGTTGCTGTAAATGGCTGCATATCCTTTCCTCCAAACGCGCTCGTTTTGTTACTAGTATAATAAACTAAAGGATCATAACATAGTCTCAATTCATTCATCATAAAATACATGTAATCAATAAAATAAAAAAACCATGCCTAGAGAAACTTATTAGACAAAAAATAACAAGAACAAATTCAATGAAACAGAATTTGTTCTTGTTTTTAATACAATCAATATATTAACTTTTTACTAATCTATTTTTTACTACTTCAGTTAATACACGGTTTAAATGCTCTGGTACAGTTAAATAAAGTAGACCGTTTCCTTCTAATTTTGGCGAATAGCCCAGCGGAACAGTTCTTCTAATCAATTGCGCATATGACTCAGGCTCTGAGAAATCTCTTTCAAATGTAACTTGAGAAAAATCTTTTATTAACGCCAAAGCCCCTGCGACGTGTGGTGCGGCCATTGATGTACCGCTTAGTTTTGCATATTTACCATTTAAAAAAGTAGATAATATCTCTTCACCAGGAGCGACCAAATCAATTTCGGTATGAGAATTGCTGAAAGGTGATGATTCGCGGTTTAAATTAACAGCACCAACACTAATGACTTCATTATATGAACCTGGATAAGCAAGCTCATCGGTATTATCATCCCCGTCACCTTCATTTCCAGCTGCACAAACAACGAGAATATTTTCTCCGACGGCTTTTTGTATCGCTTCATGTAGTTCTGGAACATCTTCAGGGCCACCTAGTGACATCGATATAATATCTACTTTCTGTTCAACCGCATACAATATTCCATTTATAATCCAATCATATTGACCAGATCCATCTTTGTTCAATACTTTTACAATTAACAAATCTGCTTCCGGGGCTACACCAATTACTCCTGATTCATTAGCAGTAGCAGCAATTGTACCAGCAACATGTGTGCCGTGACCATTATGGTCATCTAAGATATCTGGTGAACTCCCATCATCGTCTGTAAAGTTTCTACCACCTATAATTCTCGCTTTTAAATCTGGGTGGTCTATGTCACAACCTGTATCTAATATTGCCACCTTCATGCCTTTTCCTTTCGTCTCTTTCCAAATCTCAGGTGCCTGAATCAATTGTATTCCTTGCGGCGTTTCATTGACATCTGTCACTTGATCATTGACTGTGTAAGGCATTACTCTAACTAATTGCTTCATCCTTTATCCCTCCCTAACATAATCGTGAAAACCATTTGGTCCCTTCAACGCATAGACAAGAGAATTTTGAAGCGATACAAGTTGTATCATTATTATAACAAAAGATTAAATATTCTGAAAGAAATTAGACCTTTTTTTCTCTCGGTCTTTTTTCCTGTTTTTTACTTCCGTAACTTTTCCCTCAATTGTTTATAGATATCGACAATTTCATCTATTTTCATTCTTACAAGCCCGCTTGATGAAGGTGCAACAAAATCAATTACACCTGGTACAACCGATTCGCTCTGAAATCCCCAAGATACCTTCTTTTTCTTACTAAATTCTTGATATACACCTTTCCCTACATAACAGGCCACTTCAGGTTGATATTTTTTTAGTTTTTCTAATAGTTCTAATCTACCTGCTTGATATTCTTCCTTCGTAATATCGCTAGCCGCTTTAGTTGGTCTTGAGACAATATTTGTTAAACCATATCCTAATTGAAGTAATTGATGATTTTCTTCTGGTAAGTAAACCCGTTCAGTCAGCCCAGATTGATAGAGTATTTTCCAAAACCGGTTATGACGGTTGGCATAATGAAATCCAGTTTCTGCAGACTTTACACTCGGGTTAAACCCAATAAATATGACTTTTAAATCCTTTTTGAGATGATCATCTATCGGTTTCATTTATCTTTACTCCTTTTATTTTTTCATACAATAACCATAGCATGTGAATGATCATTTTTGCATTGATACAATCTACAATTTTTTTGAGTGGAAGGAAAAAATGATCAATTGCTTGTATGAATGTTCTAGAAAAAAATACGTTTACAATCTTAAAAATGGACAGTGATTATCCCGACAATCATTTTCATCATTTTAAGTGCTGTTTAGACGATTCCTAATTTTTATGATGTTGCACTATGCATGCAGAAAACAAAAAAACCTCTCTAAAAAATGAGAGGTTTTTATGCATGATATGCTCTCAAGCCATTCTCCAATAACTCAATAGCTAAGCTTGCTTCTTTCTCTTTGATAATAAGGGGTGGATGCCATGTGATGCAATTGCCAGCTGCTACTTTAAACGATAGACCATGCTGCAAACAGTAGTAGAGAAGAAACTCGGTCAACTGCTCATCTTTTTCTTTTGTGTCTCGGCTTTTAACAAGCTCGATCGTTATTAACAATCCGCAGATTCGTAAATCCCCAATGCAAGTATACTGCTCCGCTAGTTTCTTTAACTTAGCCGCCATGAATTGAGATTGGCTCAAACTATTTTCTTTTAACCTGTAATCGTCAATATAGTTAAGCATGGCAACGATAGCCGCACTGCCTATTGCTGGCTTTTCATGTGTATAATGACCGAGTGAAACTTCTGCCGCCGTATCAAGCACTTTTTTCACTAAAACAGCAGCTTGTGGCACGATGCCTCCGCCTAATCCTTTTCCCAATACAAGGATATCTGGCTCAATATCATATAATTGATGCACATAACATTCACCGCTTCGGTAAAAGGCGGTTGGAATCTCATCAAAAATGAGTAGGATTCCATGTTCGTCACATATTTTTCTTAACCTTTTAAAATAAGATTGTGGAGGAATATGCGTGTCTGTTGCTCTAATTGGCTCTAGTAAGATGCAACTAATATTCCCTTCATTTATAATCACATACTCCAGATAATTTAACGACTTTTCAGCGATATCTTCTGGTGAGCTTGCACCAAAGACATTCCGGTAGGACTGGTAGGACATTACTTTAATCATCCCAGGTAACATCGGACCAATACCGTTTTTAAATACAGACTCTCCTCCCGCAGAGATTGCATCTAAGCCAGCCCCATGAAATGACTCCCACATGGAAATCACTTTATGATTGCCAGTCACTTTTCTAGCAATTTTCATAGCAAGTCCCACTGCTGCACTGCCTGATGGAACGAATAATACTTTGAAATCTTTTGAGATCGTCTTCTCTACTAACCTTTCTCCTGCCTCCATCGCAATGTCAGCAGTAAATCTCCGCGGAATAAAAGGCAAAGTACTCATTTGTTTCGTGATAGCTTCAATCACATACGGATTTTTATAGCCGACTTGATGCAAGCTATTGCCATGGAAGTCTAAATAACGTTTTCCCTCTCGATCGATTAAGTAGCAACCGTCTGCGTCAACAATGGTTTGTAGACAAGGAGTCGACATCGATTGCCTTATAAAGACCGCTTCGTCGCGCCAAAGTGTTTCTCGACTTACCTGATCAAGTGAATGATTCCACCTCATCCGTGAAGGGCTATTATTCACGTCTCCTTCACGGTGAAGTGCTTCTTTATTTTTCAATAGCTTCCCTTTCCTTCCCGGATCCTTGAAGATTAATTGTTTCTATCAGTGAAGGTAATTCTGTCATTGTCTCAATTGTAAAATCAGCCCCTGCGCTTATAAAGGCTTCTTTTGTTCGTGCCATTTCTCTCTGTTGTTCCTCTCCAGATAATTTGTTAAATTCATTTGCTGATAAGCCCATTTCAGAACTACCAACTATCACCCCAACCGTCCATACGCCGGCTTGCGCACCTTCTTTCATATCTGAAATCGTGTCTCCAACCTTCACGACGTTTTTCACACTCGATACTTTTAATGCCTGCAAGTTTTTAAAGATCATAAACGGATACGGTCGACCGTACGAATCGGTATCATCAGCCGTAAAGTAACAATCAGGTGTATAGCCTTTTTCCTTTGCTAAGGGTACAACAATATCCATCATTGTGCTCGTATAGCCTGTCGTTGACCCTATTTTCAAACCATTTGCTCTTAACTCTTTAACCGTTTCGACCACCCCAGCTATCGGATCAGTAAAATGAGCTAATGACTGCAATAAAGCCGGTTCGAATTTGCTATACAACCTTTCTACATCTGTTTCAGTGAATGGCTTGCCATTTTCTTCTTCCCAAAGACATGCAATCCGGGGCATCGACAGCATGGCGCGAATATGATCGATCTTTAGCATGCCCATTGGTTCTCTCGCCTCTGCCATCGTCACCTCAATACCCGCATCTTTAAAAATATCAATAAAGACATTTACAGGTGCAAAACAACCAAAATCTACTGTCGTACCCGCCCAATCAAATATTACTGCTTCTATTTTTTTCATTATGCTTTCACTCCCAAATAGTTTTCGATAATGTCACATAAACGGTTAATATCTTCTTCGTAAATTTCGCCAATATTGCCCATTCTAAAAGTATCTTCATCAGTTAGTTTTCCTGGATAAATAACAAACCCATGTTCTTTCATATAATCATAGAAAGCTTGAAAACTAAATTGATCGTTCGGATAAATAAAGGAAGTAATAATTGGTGATTGTTTGTCCTCACTAATATATGTATCAAATCCAATGGCTTTCATTCTCTTCCTTAATAACTGATTATTATTTCGGTATCGTTGTTCACGAGCAGGAATCCCTCCTTCTGTATCCAGTTCATCCAAGCTCTTCCCGAAAGCAGCAACGACATGAGTTGGTGAAGTATAGCGCCATTTACCATCTTTGTCCATCACTACCCATTGATCATATAAATCGAGTGAAAGGCTTCGTGCATTACCTTTACAAGAGATGATTTTCTCTCTTTTAGCAATCACAAATCCGAACCCTGGCACTCCTTGAATACATTTGTTCGCACTGCTTATTAAGAAGTCAATTCCAAGTGCAGGTATATCAATTTCCATTCCGCCAAAGCTTGACATTGCATCAATAATTAATGTTTTATTTGTTTCTTTAGCAACGTTGGCGATCATCTCAAGTGGATTAAGAATACCTGTCGTTGTTTCACAATGGACCATGACGATATGTGTAATTTCGTTATCTAAAGACAATAAATTTTTAATCTCTGCTTCTTTCGGATATTCATTATAGGCAACAGCGTAATGCGTATGCTTGATACCAATATAGTTAACGATTTTGACCATCCTCTCACCATAGGCACCGTTCGTAATAATCAATGCTTTATCTTCTTTACTAAAAGCAGAAGTCATAACTGATTCCACTGTAAAAGTGCCGCTTCCTTGCATCAAGACAACGGTATAGTCATCATTTTCTGCATGAGCAAGTTTTAATAAATCTGAGCGAATTTTTTGCGTAATTTGCTTATAATCATCATCCCAAGTACAACGATCAAACAACATTTCTCTTTTAACCGCCTCTGTCGTTGTTAATGGACCTGGTGTTAATAATTTATATTGTTTCATTCGTAAACTCTCCTTTATTTAGCTGAATTAAAGAATGCTTGATGTTTCTCTAATAACTCTACTGTCATTGGTTCTGAGAATATTTTTTGATTGCTAGCAATGTTTTCATCTGCAACCGTCTCGCCATCGTATAAAGCAACTGGATAATAGTCGATTAAACCTTCTCTCGCTTCTTTTACCAGAACTTCAGCCATTTCTTCCGCTAATTTTTTTTGCCCTTCACCTTTATCAATGACGGCAATCGATTCTGTAGTTGAGAAGTTCCCTTCTGTTGGATCGATAAAATCAATTGGTGCGCCTCCCGTTTTTGCAGCAACCGCTTGATGACGCAATCCAAATCCAACCGCGACTTCCCCTGCTTGCACCTTTTTAATAGAACCAGAACCTGAACTTTCTAAATGGGGCCCTGCATTTTTTATAATCCCAGCCATTACCTTCTTACCAGTTTCTTCTCCATACTCACTAATAATTGCCTGAATAAGCATCCATCCTGTGGAAGAATCCATAATATTAGGAATTGACACTAAGCCTTCGTATTGTGGTTCTGCCAACTCTTTTATTGAGGTCGGGACTTCTAGCCCTTTTTGCTCTAAAAGAGAAGTGTTATAAAATAACGAACCAGTATTAGCTAATAAAGGAGTATAAAAGTTAGGATATTCTTCTAAACTACTTGTATCGAAACTTAAATCTTTAAACATGTCATGTTGCTTTTCAGCACTTTCTAAAAAGTAAGAGCTCATTGTGACGATATCTGCTTCAATACTTTTCCCTTCTGCTAATAATTTTCCTCCTAATTCTGATGTTCCTAATGATTGAATTAAATAGTCTCCTTCAAAGCCAGCATCGTTTAATGTTTCTTCCATCACGTTTACTGCTTCTTCATCACCATTTGATAAGATCACGACTTGATTACTGTCACCACTTGCTGCCTCCCCTCCACATCCAGCTAGAATCATGACGATAGCAACTGACAAGAGTGTGAACCATTTTTTATTTTTTCTCATGTTACATCCCTCACTTTTATATATTTTTTAATGATCTTCTTTTTTGTAAATAATCACAGAGTAGTTTGATAATGAGATTAGTGAAGAAGATCAGTAAAGATAGTACAAAAATGTCATTAAATTTAGCAAAGTGCTGTAGTTCTTTGATCTTACTTGAAACAAGCGATGTTTGAGCAGATACGAGAAAAATAATTCCGCTAATCGTGACCATCGCATTGATAAAATAATAACTAAACATTTCTATCACTGTGCCCCAAGAGTTTGGCAGAATCACTCGGTAAATCGTTTTAAACCAACTATCTCCGAGTAATCCTCCCGTTGTTTCCCATGTCGGGTTCATCTTAGATAGAGAATTTTTCGCCATTAAGTAAGGCGTTGTGTAGTAGTGGACAATATTGCATACAATAATAATGATAAACGTGCCTTTTAGACTACTATTATTGAAAAGTAATAGATACGATAGACCAAGTACCATACCAGGCAAGGTATTTGTAATCATTGAAACAATATCAAATGCGCCTTTTCCTTTTATCTTTGTTCTCGCATTAATAATCGCTGAACTGTAGGCTATCAATATCCCAAATAATGTCGTAAAAAGAGCAACGATTAGAGAATTCTTATACACACCAATGAGGTCATTTGATTGAAATACATTGATGAGATGATTCCATGTAAAAGTTGAATCGTAAGGAAAACTTGTTAAAAACGGTGCAATGAACATCACCAGAAAGACAGATAACATACCAATGATGACAATGGAAGATAATAACGCAAAACTCATATCTCTGCCTTTATGTTCAACCATTTCAATCTCAGTGAATTTGTCATAATGGAAATTGAATCGTTCTAAATATTGCAGTAAAAAAACACCGAATAAGGCTGGTAAGAGCATTAATATAGCGATGACTGCCCCATGGCTGAAATTCGGGATTGAACCAAGCATCACTTGATAAAGCTGAGTAGAAACAACCGAGTATGTTCCGCCAATTGAAGCTGGTATCCCATAATCAGTAAAACTTAGAATAAATGAGAGTACAAAGGCTCCACCTATAGCTCCAGTTAATGGACGTAAGATCGTATGAAAAAAACTTCTCCAAGTACCGTCTAACATCAACTTTGAAACAACCATGAATCTCTTATCTATATACATAAATGAGTTATTGATAATAAGAAAGGCAGCCGGTAAAGTGTAAATTGTATAGCCTAACAACAAGCCATTAAATCCATAGATATTAAATAAGGGTTGTCCCATGAGCTGCGTGATTAATCCTTGATTACCAAAAGAATACATAATCGCAAAACCGTATGTAATCGTAGGTAACAACATAGGAATAAGTATCCCAACTTTAATGATACTTTTATAACGTTTTTCAATATTCGTACAATGTAATGCGTAAGCAATCATAAACGCTAACACAGTTGAAATTACGGCTGTTAATCCTGAAACTTTTATACTGTTCATGAACGCTGTTATTAGTTCGCCATTCGCTAGTACATTTATATAATTAGTTAATTCAAGGCCATTGGTTGTTTGGAAGGAGCGGTAGAATAATGCCAGCATTGGCGATACTAGAAATACCGAGAATAATAGGATGATAGCCATATAGATGACTTTCATTTCCAACTTGATATTAGGCATATTGCTCACCAAACAAATGAAAAATATTTTGCCTTTTAATGTGGAGTTGTTTGAGTATAAAATCTTTCACAAATTCATTATTCGGTTCATGAATGATTTCATGTGGGGTACCAAATTGTGACACATGACCTTGATTAATAATTAAAATTTTATCTGACAAAGTTAACGCCTCTTCCGGATCATGCGTAACAATAATGGTTGTCAATTGAAATTGCTTAGCAATCGACTTGATTCTTTCTTTAATGGACTCTTTTATCACCCCATCTAATGCACTTAACGGTTCATCTAATAGAAGAATTCTTGGTTTCATCACTAACGTTCTCGCAAGCGCGACTCTTTGTTTTTGCCCGCCAGATAGTTGACTGATTTTCTTGTCCAAATGTGGACCGAGCTCAAGGAAATCAATATATTCGTGTAATTCATTCTTTGAGTCCATAGATTTCTTATTCTTCAAGCCATATACAATATTTTCATAGGCGTTTAGATGGGGAAATAATGCATAATCTTGAAAAACAATATTAAAGCCCCTATCCTTCATCTTTACATTCGTTAAATCTTCATTCTCATAATAAATTTTTCCACTATCCATTTTTGTCAATCCTAAAATGATGTTTAATAACGTTGTTTTTCCACTTCCACTTTGACCAAGAAGTGACACGATTTCTCCTGGTTGTATTTCTAAATCAATATTTTCTAATACTGATTTGTTATGATATTTTTTAGATACATTCTGAAGTTTGAGCATATTTAAATCCTCCAATAGTTAGAAAATTCAGTATTTAAAACTGAGCATTCCCCTCTTTTAATCTCCAAATATTTACCAAGAGGAATGATAAAAAGTGTCACAATGATAAAAATTAACCATGTTATAGACCCTTTTACCGCCTACAAAAAATATTATCGCTGCTGAAGTAAGTCTCTTTACTTTAAAAACCGTTTTTCATAATTAAATCAGCATCTAGAAATCCTAACCACGATACAATAGTGCGGCAACCGGCATTGGAATAATCATTTTTCCATTCCCCTCTGAACTAAGGAGGGCAGCAATCAGCTACCTAAACTGCATCCCTCTCCTTTTAGCTCTGTATCCATTGTTCTTTAGTAAGGTCAACTGTGTCCGAATAATCGATATTCGTAATAAAGTAATTCACTTCTTCTAATGAGGCGATTTTATAATTGGCTACCTTATCCACCTTAGAATCATCACTTAGCACATAAGATTTTTTTGATTGCGAGATAAAAACTTGTGACAGAAGACATTTATCTAAGTCATAACTTGTAAATCCAGCTTGATTAGCCACACCGTCGATGGCAATAAATGCTTTATCGACATAAAATTCTTTTGCCATTTTTTCTGCCAAAGATCCGGTTGTACGGAAGTGATCATTACGAACATGTCCACCTAAGAAGATAAGTTCACCTGTGAAACTTCTTAACTCCTCTCTTTCCATTAATTTAATCGCGATGGGAAAGGAATTCGTTATCACTGTAATGCCTTCTTTCATTAATAAACCATCAGCCATCTGCATCGTTGTACTTCCTTCATCAATGAAAAGTACATCACCATCTTCAACAAGTGAAGCTGCTTTCTTACCAATCAATTTCTTTTCGTCGATATGAAGAATTTCTCTTTCAAACATCGACAATTCATTATTTACAGGCTCAACTTTGACTGCACCACCATGAACTTTTTTTATTTTATATTCATTTGATAATTCTTCTAAGTATCTACGAATGGTTTCCGTTGATACATGAAATTCTTTCGCCAATTGATTAACCTTCACTTGTCCAAACTCTTGGATTAAACTCATAATCTTCTTCTTTCTTTCTTCGGCTAGTAGAGACATCCATGTTTGCTCCCTTAATCAAAATTCTTTTGTTGTTTTACTTTGTTTTATTTTGTTTTATGTTGTTTTTTATTATATAAGCAAGAATATCACATGTATATCATCCTGTCAGAGAATCTCACAAACATTTACAAAACCTTAAATATCATTTACAACCGCTTAAAGGGTTTTACATATTTCTTATATTTGTTGATTTATAACAACACAAAAAGACCGCCAAAGACATTGCTTTGGACGGCTCTATTATTCAATGATTTACTCTGCTAACAGCAAAGAGATTTCAGGGAATATGATAACAAGAATCAGTGCAACCACCATAAGCAAATAAAAGGGAACCACACCTCTAATCACTTCACCAATTTTTTCTTTTGTAATTCCACTAACTACGAATAGATTTAGCCCTACCGGTGGAGTAATCATCGCTAACTCCATATTAATCGTCATAATAATGGCAAAATGTATGATATTGATATCAAACAATACTAATACAGGTAGTAAGATTGGCAAAGTGATTAAAATAATCGCTGTTGCCTCCAGAAACATCCCCAATAAGAAAAACATCAAGTTGACACCAATTATAAATATCCACTTATTTGCTGCACTAGCTTCAATCCATTGAGCAAAAATCTGTGGTACTTGTTCCGTTGTTAAGAACATCCCAAAAACCATGGCTGAAGCAATTACTAAGAAAATCATCGCAGTTATATTAATAGACTCTTTTAATACTTCTCGAAATTTATTAAAAGTCATCTCTTTGTAAATAAATATCGACACAATTAAACCGTATAAACAAGAAACAAAAGCTGCTTCAGTTGGCGTGACAGCCCCACTATAAATGCCACCTAAAATAAAAACGGGTAGTAAAAAGCCCCAGATTGCCTTATATGTCTTTTTCCATCTCAATTGAAAGGGAACTTTTTCTAATCTACCATAATTATGTCTCCTTGCATGAAATATAGCTGAACACAAAAGTAAACTTGTTAGTAGCAAACCAGGGATTATTCCTGCAGCAAATAATTTACCTACTGAGGCTTCTGCAACTGTTGCATAAATAATTAACGGAATGGACGGTGGGATTAATATACCTAGCGTACCAGCAGCTGCCACTAAACCCATCGAATATCTTTTACTGTAACCTGCCTTTACCATCGCAGGAATCATAATCCCACCAATTGCTGCAGCTGTGGCTGGGCTTGAGCCTGAGATGGCAGCAAAAATCATGCAGGCAAGGATAGTGACAACAGCTAATCCACCGCGAAAATGACCGACCCATGATTTTAGTGCTTCAATTAAGTGAAAGGATATGCCACCTTTGGACATAATCACCCCTGCAAAAACGAATCCGGGAATTGCCATTAAAGTTGCTGAGTTTAAAGCATTAAACATCTTCAAACCAACCGTATAAAGCGTAAAATCTACCATAAATAAAGCAACGATACTAGATAGGCCAAGGCTGACTGCGATTGGAACTCTTAATAAACAAAGAATCGTAAATACAACAAAGAGGACAATAATCGCACTCATAAACTAACCCCCTTGTTATGATTTTCTCTATTTTGTTGTTCAATTTCTTCATATAATTCTTCTACTTCACCTGTTAACTCTTTCTTGTCTCCTTTAGCAGATCTATAAGCTTTTCTAATGAAGTAAAGCCCTAGTAGTCCCATACTGATAGGTAATACAAGTAAAGTAATCCAAATCGGAATACCTACATCAACAGTTTCAGTACCTTGCACTCTTGTAAGCGTTACCAATTTAATGCTTGTAAACATTAAAAAAAAGGCAAAACCCGCACCGATACAATTGCTAATACAGTTAATAATCATTTTTGCTTTGTAAGATAAACGATCAAATAGGATTTCTACACTGATATGACGATTTTCTTTTAAAGCGATACCAAAACCCAAAAAGATGGACCAAACAATCAAAAATTCAAAAATCTCTGTCACCCAAGCTTGCGGCATATTGAGGATATACCGTGTAAATACCCCATACAGACTTACAAACACACCAGCAATAAATAACAAACCAGCCATTCCCTCTTCTAAGCTTGATAGTTTCTTAAGCATGACGATTATCAACTCCCTTTTGTAGATTGTATCCAATATTTATACTTTACTATAAAACAAATGAATAATAAACAGAATATTTATTTATTTTTATTTATTCACAATTTTCATTTATTTTGTTATAATTCTAGATATTGTATCCAATATACTATTTTGTAAGCGATTTCTTTTGTAACTTAGGGGGGTTTTTCCATGTTAAGAGTAAAATCGATTTTTGTCCTTTGCCTTTTGATTATCGTTGGAACACTTCTGTCTGGTTGTCAAAGTCACCCTACACATGCAGATGCTACCCAAGTAAACGGCGTTCAAGCAATGACTATTAAGATATCCCACGTAGTTGCAGAAAATACCCCCAAGCATAAAGGGGCATTAAAAATGAAAGAAGTGATTGAAGAACAATCCAATGGGAAGATCCGAGTTGAGATTTTTCCTAATAGCTCCTTGTTCGGTGATAAAGATGAGTATCAAAACTTAATTGCCAATAATGTTCAATTCATCATGCCGGAAATGACAAAATTAGTTGGTTCTGAAGTCGGTTTTAATATTCCAGGTATGCCTTTTCTATTTGAAAATGATGAAGCTGCTGAAAATTTTTGGGATGGACCAAAGGGGAAAGAAGTATTAGCGCGTTTACAGAAAGATAAAGTATTAGGGTTAACCATGTGGCCAAACGGAGCCAAGCATGTGACAAATAATAACCGTACTATATCCTCTCCAAGTGATTTTGCTGGATTGAAAGTGCGGACAACTGGAGGGCAACTATTAGAAGAACTATATAAATCATTAGGGGCCGGCTCAAGTTCGATCCCTTTCGGAGAGCTATATACTGCCTTGCAACAAGGAACGGTCGATGGTCAAGATAACCCGTATAGCAACATCGAATCGAAAAAGTTTGCTGAAGTACAAGAGTACTTAACCATTATCGGTATGAACCGTGTTGACTATGCATTACTAACAAACACAACTTTTTGGGATGGATTAAATGATGAGAGCAAGCGTATTGTGCAAGCTGGAATCGACGCAGGTACAGAGATTGCTAGAGATTCTGCTGAAAAGCTCAATGATGAAGCTTATGTAAAAATACAAAATGAGAGCGATATAGAAATAAATGAACTGACTGATGAAGAGATAGAAGCTTTTAAAGAGCATTTACAGCCAGTGTATGATAAATGGAAGGAAATTATTGGCGAAGATATTATTGAGGATGCTGAAAAAAGATAATCCACATTTCCAATAATTACTATAACATGTATAATGGTTAGAAAGCGATTAAATGAGGTGATATAGGTAATGACTGGGGATATGGTCTTTCAACTAATATTGTTCCTCCTCCTTTTAGCTATTCTATTCATATTCACTGCCGCTGTAAAATTTCTTTTTCGGAAAAATAGTATGAAACCAAACCTTGAGGTAGAGCAAAAATTGGACCAAATTATAGAATTATTGCAAAGTGAAGCAAATAAGAAAAGATAGAAGGCGTT
This sequence comes from Cytobacillus sp. FSL K6-0129, assembly GCF_038007625.1. Lineage (NCBI taxonomy): Bacteria > Bacillati > Bacillota > Bacilli > Caryophanales > Bacillaceae > Cytobacillus > Cytobacillus sp. FSL K6-0129. The sequence goes on from NZ_JBBOXM010000001.1 coordinate 775,584, forward strand.
CTTTAATGGGCGCTTTTCTTTATTATCATGTTCTTATTCGTTTCTAAGAGATTTCCGCATTATAAAAGCTTTATCACCTTCTTCTATCATAAAAAATATTCATGTTTTTAAAAGTATCATTGTCATAATATAAGTGGTTACGATAAAAAACAATAAAAGAGTAATAGAAGGATAAAACATTGCGCTATATTCCTGCCTTCTGGTTATATAAGTTTGTCTAAACTGCTCTAAGCTTTCCAAGGACTTATTCTTAACTACCCCTTTTATAAGAGTATTTTCTACTTTTTCAGTTCCTTGTTACCGTACTTCTGGCAATTCTACTTCGCTTTTTTCGATAAATTCCAAATCCCAAAATATTAGTAACAATATCCTGTATGATTATTTTGGTTATTGGCATACTCAGGTACTTATTTTTTTATTGATCGAGTGAAAGACCAATATTCGTTTTTAATGTTAGGTGTATTTATCGTTTTTTATTCAACAAGTGGTGATGTGGTTTATTAGAAAAAGAGTGAAAACAATATGTTGGGAAGGTGACTTATTTGAAAAAATAACTCACTCCCTTTAATGATTTAACAATCCGGCGTTATCCTTGAACAAGGATAGCGCTCTTTTTTCATTAAAGGACCTTTTAAAGGAGGAGGCATTATTTCGTCCTCGTTATTTCATGATTTCAAAATAAAACGGAATTGCTTTAAGGCATATTCAAATGACTATGTAAATATGAATAGAATAGAACAGAAGAAGTATTTCAGGGAGGTTATTGAATGAACGGGGATGATACATCTTTGCATGCTGATACCGGTGTTACATCCGGATTGTTTGTTGAGAGATCTTTAAATGAAATTCGTTTTTGGGCTAGGATTATGAAAGAACATTCTCTATTTCTTCGATTAGGTTTTAGAGCAGAAGATACTCAACTAATTCAAGAGGCTAATCAATTTTATCGCTTATTTGAACAAATCGAACAAACTGCACATTCCTTTAATAATCAAACAGATCCCGAACAAATAAGAAGATTTAATTCAGAGGTACAACAAGCTGCAACTAATATTTTCGCATTTAAAAGGAAGGTGCTAGGACTAATTCTTACATGCAAATTGCCGGGGGCAAATAATTTCCCACTATTAGTGGACCATACAAGTAGGGAAGCTAATTATTTTAGAAAACGATTAATTGAATTAAATGAAGGGAAATTACAAGCGCTTCCAGATGCTATTATTAAAGAGAATGTCTTCTTCTTAAGGATTATGGCAGACCATGCAAAATTTATTGGTCATCTCCTTGATCCGTCAGAAAGGAAACTGGTTGATGTAGCACGGGATTTCAGCAATGATTTTGATCAATTGCTGTATCAAGCAAAGGACTTAGAATCTATGAGGCCACAATCTCAAACCGGTCCACTTTTAGATCAATTCCTGGATCAAAATCGGGTGTCAGTTTCATCTCTAAGGGACTTCAAGAAAACAGCCCGTGATTTAATTGAACAATGTAAAATTAAGAGTATTATTCATCCTCTGTTAGCCGACCATGTTTTCCGGGAAGCTGATAGGTTCCTAGAAATCATTGATATGTTTGACGCACATCTTACAGGTGGTTCCAAATCCTGATCAAAGACAGAAAATTTTGGCTAACCTTATATAACGAACGGGTGGCTTTCGTAAAAAGTAGAAAGGGTTCTACATATTAGTCATATCTAATATGTAGAACCTTTTCATTTTTCTATCTTTTTTAAATTTAGGTCTTGAAAAAAAAATCCCTTACTCTCTTTTTTAAACTTCATATTTTTTATCACAGTGCGAACATTTTATTTTTCTACTGAATGCGTTCATACTTTAAGCATATTCTTTCTTTTTTTTAAAAAAATAACCTAAACCATTCCTTTTTTAAAATAAAAAGCCCCTCATAAAAGAGGAGCCTTACTTAGCTTTATTAGTCTTCTACAACTACTTTTTCCATTACGTCACCATTTTTCATTGCTTTCACAGCTGGCATGCCAGATGTTACTTTTCCGAAAACAGTGTGTACACCATTTAGGTGAGGTTGTGGCTCGTGTACGATGAAGAACTGACTTCCACCAGTGTCTTTACCAGCATGCGCCATAGAAAGTGATCCTTCTTCGTGTTTGTGAGGATTGCCTTCTGTTTCACACTTAATTGTATAACCGGGGCCGCCTGTACCTGTTCCTGAAGGGCACCCACCTTGAGAAACGAATCCAGGAATCACACGGTGGAAAGTTAACCCGTTATAAAAGCCCTCGTTAATCAACTTTTTGAAGTTTTCTACTGTACCTGGTGCTTCATTTGGGTATAATTCAAATTCAAGTTTTTCTCCATTTTGTAGCTGTATGTATCCTTTTTCAGACATGTATAACACTCCTTTATATTTCAAAATCTTTTCTATCATAACATTTTTTTATGTAAGAATAAAATCTGAAGGTTAATTAATTTAAATGAAGCATTTATTATGTACCAAATAAGCTTAAGAATAGTAATAAAAGAAATATGATCGATGCATAAAATGAGACATGGAGAAAAAAAGTAGTGAGGTTGAATTTTATTTCTTCAGTGTTAAAAGTTTGTCTTTTCGTCCGTTTTTGCATATCATCACCATCCTTATGTAGATGTTAATAATATTCGTTATTCATATGACAAAATCCTCCAACTTTAAGCAAAATAAATAGCCCTTCGTTTGTATGAAGTGCCATTTATTCAGCTTGTCTTTGCTGAAGTTGTTGAGTTAAATGACGATCAATGATACTGTCTAACTTTTGTAGACTTTGCCTTGCTTTGTCAGCAGTAATGGTCCGATAATGATGGGCTCCTCCTGGTTCTTCATCCTTTTCATCTGCTCTTTTAACAATGGATTGTAAGGCCGTACGATCCACTTCTCCACCTGGTAAGAAAGAATCAGTATGAAATAATATTGCAAGTGAGACTTGTTTGGCTCTAATCGGATTTTCACCTAAGCGAATCAGTAATTTATGGGCTCTTTCCGCTCCTTTGATCGCATGAATATCGTTTTTACGATATAACTCATAGTCCCATTTACCATTTTGATTATACCAAGTGTAATGACCGATATCATGTAAAAACCCTGCTTTTGCAGCTAAGTCGACATCCACATTTTCTATCTTTGCTAATTTCACTGCGTGATAAGCAACCGCTACAGCATGGGCAAGACCTGATCTTGTCACATATTTTTTGGCAATATGATGATCAAAAATATTAGTTAATGTAACATCTCTCATAAAAAATAACCTCCTCTTTTTATCCTTTACCATATTTATACCCCGCTAAACAAACGTTGGCTTATAAAGTTATCATATACATTATTATTGTCGAAAGTGTTAGGGCATATTATGTGGAAATTGATATTTTAACTATACATTTTACTTATTTTCTCTTAAAATTGCTAGTGTTTTGTTTGATTATCTAACAAAAATGTTTGTGAGCAATGTCTCTACCACCTCATAAAAAAACATCATTGACTCATCGTAAGAAAAAGACTGGGACAAAACTAAAATGATCTAACCTTAAAAACGAACAATCACCAATGATGTTCTATAAAAATCAGTTGTAAGAAAGCCCATTCCATTGCACTATTTTTTTATATAAGAATAAAAACACAAAAAAAACCGAATGATTAGATATGTATACTACTAATCATTCGGATAAATCCTCAACTAGAATACTTAAGTCCCATCTACTTCCTTCTTAATTTACATATTCATTCCATTTATCGCGCAAGTATCTCGCGAAATCTTTTCCGTCTTCAATGCTTTCTTTCATAAATTCTTTCCAAACGGGTAGTTCTTCTTTTATTTTTTCCCCTAGTTTGTCAGATTGTTCTTTAATGGTTGTTTCCATTTTCTCTTTTGCTTTGTTAAAAGTTTCGCCCGTGCTGTTGTTGACTTCTTTAGGTTCAATAGCGCCTTCCATTACCGCTTTGAAAACCGGTACAACATTTGTCGAGGTGCTTCCTGATAAGTAATGTTCTCGGTCCGTTTTATCATACCCCAACCACACTGCGCCAACGATTTCATCTGTATAACCAACAAACCATTGATCTTTTGTTCCATTTAAATCAGCATATGGCAATTGAGTCGAACCTGTTTTCCCAGCAAGTGACACACCCTCTATTTTGGCACCTGCGCCGGTTCCATTTTCAATGACATCTTCAAGCATTGTATCCATTTTTTTTGCGACTGATTTTGATGTGACCTTTGTAGCTTTATCATCATGGGCAACAATCTCATTACCAGTTGGACCAACGATTTTCGTAATAAAATGAGCATCATACCGCTTCCCTTCATTTGGGAAAGCAGAATAAGCTTGTGCTAGTGTTAAAGGAGAAATCCCTTTATGCATACCACCTAAAGCAATACCCAAATACTCATCTTCCTTTTCATAAGGTATGCCAAATCGCTGCAAGGAATCTAACCCTTTCGTTAATCCGATTTGATCAAGTAACCAGACAGCAGGTGCATTAATAGATTCAGCAACAGCTTTTGTCATCTCTACTTCACCAAGGTATTGATCGTTCACATTTGTTGGTGTGTAGTCCCCATAAGTGACTTTTTCATCTTGTAACATTGAATCTGGCTCATAACCTTCTTCAAGCGCAGGGGTATAGGCAGCAAGCGGCTTTAAGGTTGACCCTGGTTGTGCCTTTATATGTGTGGCACGGTTAAATCCTCTAAAAACATGTTCACCTCGCCCACCAACCACTGCACGGACGCCACCAGTTTGTGGATCGAGTAGAACAGCTCCACTCTGAACAAGAGTACTTCCATTACCATTCGGGAATAGAGAGTCATTATGATAAGTCACTTCTAAATTTGCTTGGATATTTTGGTCCATTTGTGTATATATTTTATATCCTCTTGTGAAAATTTCCTCTTGAGTTAAACCATAACGGTTGATCGCTTCATCTAATACCGCATCTATATAGTAAGGGTATTGTCTCTCGAATGTATTTTTTTCCCCTTCTTTTAAGACAATCTCTTCGGCAACTGCTGTTTCGTACTCAGCAGTAGTAATCATGTTCAGTTCCTGCATTTTAGCTAATACGATATTTCTTCTTTTCATTGCGCCTTCATAGTTTTTATAAGGGTCCAGATAAGAAGGTGATTGCAATAAACCTGCAAGCATGGCTGATTCACTTATTGTTAACTCACCGACATTTTTACTGAAGTATTGGTTGGCGGCACTGTCAATTCCCCAGGCACCACTACCAAAGTAAACTTGATTTAAGTACATCTGTAGTATATCTTCTTTTTCATATTCTTTTTCAATTTCAACTGCAAGGAATAGTTCTTCTATTTTTCGGCGGTATGTCTGTTCGGATGTTAGTAGTGCATTCTTAGCTAATTGCTGTGTGACTGTACTACCTCCACCTGTGATTCTACCAGCAAATAGATTGCTTACAAATGCCCTTGTCATTCCTTTTAAATCAAAGCCATTATGTTGATAAAAGCGTTCATCCTCTATGGCAACAACCGCATTTGGTAAATGTTCTGGTAAATCTTCAAATGTTACTCCTTCACTACGATTTGTGGCAAAGCTTGACGCTTCATCCCCATCCTTATCATATATGATCGTAGACTGCTTTAATCCTTCTTGTAATGTAGAAACATTGGCATTTACGGCAAGAAAGGCAAAAAATAGAATCGCAAGTAAAATAAAAGTCAAACCTAATAATAATCCGATTTGCGTTAAATGATATCTTTTCCAAAACTTCTTTATCCATTGCCATAATGTTTTTAATCTCTCTTTTAGTTGAGCTTTCATTGTTTTACTCCTTCATATAAATGCAATAGTGAAAAGTTTTTATTTCCTCTCCTCTATTAAATAGAACGTAATAAATAAAAATAAGTTTCACTTTTATATTATTCTTCTACCAACCATTAGATTTAACCCAGTTGACTAATGTATTTGATATGATTCTTGCACTGACATAAGGGGGTAATAGATTAGTCATTGCTTCAAAAGGAGCTCCAAGCCATAAAATATCATCATCAATCAAGATAAAAGCAAAGCAAGGATGACCTTTTATATGATTAGCCGAAGGAAGCTCAGATAAATGAGACTCGCTACAAATCGTAAGTAAATTCCTTTTCATTAATGATCGAAATACCTCTATATAAGAGGACCCAACACTAAATATTTTCGGCAATCCAATGATTACTTGCTTCTTAGCATGATGTAAATCATATAGTAGGCGTTCACGCTTTTTAGCATAATGCCAAGACAATTTCGGATGAGAATGATTCATCCATTGCCCTATTTCAGCGGGGCCAATCACATGTCCTTCGCTCGTTTGATGTTGCCATAATTTTTTCCATATTTTCTTACTTGATACATGCTGCCTTATAAACGTACCATTTGCTATATGGATAAACTTTCCTTTTGTACGTGTGAGAGCAACATTTAATAATCGTTCACTATTTTGACCGGTTAATAACACACCTGGTCTCGTTTCAGGATCCCCATCGACTGTATCAAATATCATCATATCCTGTTCACTCCCTTGAAAGCGATGGACAGTCGCTGACACAATTTGCGCAGTCATTTTCTCTTTCTCATAGACTTCATCTAAGAACTGTGTCATTAATATCGCTTGTGCCCTATAAGGTGTAACATAGCCTATTGAGCGATTACCCGCCTTATAAGCTTCATGAATGAGTTGAAAAGAGAGCAATAGTTGCCATAGGTTCACACGTGAATGCGTTGATTTTTCCTTTATGCAATAGGCACCTGTACTTGATGTATCTAACAATATAGAGGCACGTTGAGGAAATGGATGACTTTCTACAATGTTCTCTCTCGTTTGATAGACAGATGGATGATCGACAACAAGGGATTGATAAATATATTCATTCGTGAATTTCGATATATCTGGGTGCATTCTTCTTTGTTCATTTAATAAGAACAACTGCGGATGCAGTTTCCCTTTATTCTCTTGACTTACAACACCGGCATGATGGAAAATATCTTCTTGCAACCATTTTTTTACTAAAGGATGCTTTGCTGAAGCTATTGGCGGTAGTTGTTTAAAATCTCCACAGATAATTGTCCGTTTTCCTAGTGAAGTCGCAAGGGCAATTTGAGGGATATATGCCATACTTGCTTCATCTAAAATGATATAGTCGAATTCATCTTCATAGATTAAGGTATCAGTTGCCATTTTCGCCAAGGTTGTGCCAATGATTCTTGATTGCTTTACTAGAGTATTTTCTTTTTTCTTTAGTTTTTCATGTAATGTATGAAGCTTTTTTTCTATTTCAACTAATTGCCTACTATCACGTTGGCTAAAGGAAGAGGATAGATCTAATTTTAATCCTGCTCTTTCCTCCATTAATTGATTTTTCTCTTCTATTAAATCACCATCGCTCATGTTCAATAAGCCAGTCGCTGTAATTGAAACAAACTGCTTCATGAATTCATCTGATTGTCTGCCATACCTTAATAGATCACCAAGATTGTATTTATCCTTTTTCAAGAGAAACTGATAAACTTCTGCCATGAGTACATCCACTGCTTGATTACTATGTGCGACAATTAATATCCGCTTCTTTTTTAAATATTGATTTGCAGCTACTCTTGCTAACGTATAGGTTTTACCGGTTCCAGGAGGTCCCCAAATATAAGTAATTGGATTATACTTCGATCGTAGTACTAACTCATGTAATGATGATTTAATTTTATCTTGCGGATGCTTTACCTCAGTTGAGGGATTCATTAGATGCTTTATTCTTACTCTTTTTTTCTTTTGATCCTTTATTTCCGCTATCCTCTGATAGAGTTGATCTAATAACTCCCAAGGGTCATGCTGCAAATGGGCTTCATGAATCTCTTCACCGAAATAATCTTCTATCGTTACAATAATATTTTTTCCTTCTACAGATACCATTCGGCCCTTTGACTTTCTTTCTCCCCAAAGAACGGTAATGGTTGAACCAATTGGAATTGATAATGGAAAATGGACTTCAAAGTAATAGCTATAGCCCTCTTTTGCATCTAATTTTCTTCCAGCAAAAATATGAAAACTCTTACTACCATATTGTTTTAAGTGACTGATTTCTGCTGCAATCGCTTTTTGCCACTCTTTTATATAAACTTTTGTTGATACCATTTGCTCATACTTCCTTTGTTTTCATTCATAAATATTTACTATACCATATTTACAAACAAGTAGACTCTGCTTGCAATAAAAAGGTAATTAGTCTTCAGCACCATACTCAGTTCAAAATGATCTAATCTCGCTACATTCGTTTGGTAAATCACCTTTTAGTAACCACGTTTCAACGATATAAGTAAATAAGTCAGGTTTTGCCAAAGGAAATCCATGGCCAATTTTCAGTAAAGTCACGCCTTGGCAATTTAAATGTGAAGCTACAATGTCTGTTGCAGATTTTTTCATGACTGCTTTTTCTTTCTCACCGACAGTAACCAATATTTTAGTTTTTGCCATTTTAAATTCTTTAGGTATTCGAAACGACATGTTCTCTTGTAATACTCTCATGAGAGTTTCAATCTTCATTCGAGCACTTTCTTCATAATATTTGTCAAAGTAGGCTTCGTTCACATACAATATTTTAGCTTGGATCTTGGAGAAGTATTTATGTTTGATTAAAGGAAATGACCATTTAACTGTGGTTTTTATCAATTTTTCTGTGTATGGATATGGCCTGACCAACGCACTATTGATGATGGCGAAATCTATTAAATATGGTTTCATGCTTAATATTTGTATAATCACTTGAGCACCTAATGAAAAGCCGATTAATATTATTTTCTTACCGTTTGCTTTTTGTTCGAGTAAGTTTATAACTAATTCTGCACTACCTTTTATAGTAAATTTAATATCATCACTGTGCAAACCATGCTCAGGTAAATCTGGAACAATACAATAATAGTTCGAAAAATGTTGAATTTGTTTATCCCACATCCAACCACTTACGCCACCACCATGTAAAAATACGATTAAAGAAGCACTTTTATCACCGTATTCTGTATACTTCAAAGCCACTAATTTCACCTATCTTCCTTTAAAATATGACTGATTCATGTATACTTTTCTAATATGCTTTCAATATTAGGATTTTGCATATTTAGTTACTTATTATAGAACGTCCTTGTCGTAAAGAATGACTCTCTTCAATCAAAAATGAACCAGAGATATATGAAAGAGGCTCAATCATTTTTAAAAATGATTGAGCCTCTCTTCCTTATACTTCTAAGCCATAGTTTTTACATAATGCTGCTAGTCCACCTGAGAAGCCACTACCAATGGCATTAAATTTCCATTCGTTATTGTGGCGATAAAGCTCACATACAACAACAGCTGTTTCAATGGAAAAATCTTCTCCTAAATCATAACGTAGAAGTTCTTCATTTGTTTCTTCATTTACTAAACGGACAAACGCATTAGAAACTTGTCCGAAATTTTGCTTTCTTAATTCTGCATCATGAATGGTAACAGCAATTCCGATACGATCAACAGTTGAAGGGATTTTTGAAAATTCGACAATTAATTGTTCATCATCCCCGTCTCCTTCACCGGTACGATTGTCTCCTGTATGAATGACCGAACCTGATGGATGTTCCAACTGATTGTAGAAAACAAAATCTTGATCTTGCTGGCAACGGTTTTGATGATCTGCTAAAAATGCAGAAGCATCTAGGTCAAAGGATTCCCCGCCATTATACTTATTTGTATCCCAACCGAGACCGATCACTGCCCTAGTTAATCCCGGGTTTGTTTTCGTTAAATCGATTCTTTGTCCTTTTGATAATTGAATAGCCAAAGAGACTCCCCCTTTTATCGCGTTAAGATTATCCTACTTGTAAGCCGTAATCAGTTGCAATTCTTGCCAAACCACCTTGATAGCCTGAACCAATTGCAGAGAATTTCCATTCGCCATTATGACGGTATAATTCCCCAACAATTACAGCTGTTTCAATAGAGAAGTCTTCTCCCAAATCATAACGAATCAATTCTTCATTGTTTTCTTCATTTAAGATACGAACATAAGAATTAGATACTTGTCCGAAATTTTGCCCTCTTCCCTCTGCATCATGAATCGTAATTACAAACGAGATTTTTGCAATAGAAGCAGGTACATTGGATAAGTCAACTTTTACACTTTCGTCATCGCCATCACCCACACCCGTGCGATTATCTCCTGCATGTACAACTGATCCATTTCCACCTTCTAATTGATTGTAGAAAATAAAGTCTTTATCCGAAGAACATTTTCCAGATTCATCTAATAAAAACACACTAGTATCTAAGTCAAAATCTTGGCCGCCATCATACTTATTTGTATCCCAACCAAGACCGATAACGACTTGAGATAGCCCTGGATTTGTTTTGGTTAAATCAATTTTTTGTCCTTTTGATAATGAAATTGCCACTTTTCATCTCTCCCTTTTCATTGAAAATTGTAAATATGTATACATTCAGTTTAAACGTTTATTAGAAAAACGTAAACTGATATACCCTCGCTTTTCTTCTTAAAAAAGCAAGTGAAAAAAACCTATTCAATTAACATGGTTTCTTATGCTTATGGAAAATGGAGTTCTTTCATTTCTGACTCTCATTTTCTTTCGCATCCTGTCTATAATACATACGTAAACTCCTGATAAATGGTTTCAAAAATTTTTCATTTAATAGGTGAGTGCCTATTATTGCCACAGTTTAACAACGACACTCATATGCTATAAAAACAGATCTGAAGGGAGGTTTATATTCTGTCTAAACATGAGCAAGTAACACCATCATTGTTTCTTAAGGAAAAAATCACTAGTAATCAAGATGTATATAGAAAAAATTATCTATCTGACCTTTTAGAAGAACAATCACAGCTTAATCATAAAGTATCAAAACAGCATTGCGATTTACAACATCAGTTAGAGGAGACGTATGAAGATTTAATGAGCTTTGCTAAAGATGAGAGTATACGCCACGAAAAAAATATACAGCAATACAATGAGGACTGGACTGCTCTTCAATCAGCCTACCAAGCTCAAGAGCAAAACCAACTCGAAATGAATGGTTATCTTCAACAAATTGAAAATAAAAACGAAGAATTACTAATTCAACTAAGAACTAGTCAGTCTTCATATGAAACTCTATTAGCACAATCATCTATTCAGGAAACAGCTATCTTAGAACTTTCACGAAAATTAGATAACCTTGAGAAACCGACTGAAAAAATCCTAGAGGAATTAACAGTCATTACCGATGATCAAGCTACTATTAAAGACAAAATAGAAACACAAGATATCTATCATCAATCTGTTATGGAAAAACTCGAATCTCAAGATGCACTTAATGAGAAATTATCAAGACAAATCGATCATTTAAAATCGATTATTTTTGAAAGAACAGCTTACCTTACAGAAAACTTTAAGTCACTTATTTCTCCAGTAAAAAGTTTTTTTGTTCATCATGAGGAGAAAAGCAAAAATAAATAAGTCCGGTTTATATTATTCCTTGCGCGATGATTTTGGTTTATTTTAATTGCCTCATCGCGCATTTATTTCCCCGTTGCACTCATCATCCGTAATTTCAGAAATTACATAATATAGATTTCTTCGTTTTATTAGTAATTTAACGAATCTAATGAAATGAGTATTGTTTTTTCCTCCACTGATATGTTAAATCACTATAATGATCATCACCTTTCTTTTTCTCATTTTCCTTTTTAATAATGACAAGTGCATTCAACTTGCATATTGTTTATGTTGGACCTTAAGGCAGGTTTGGCACAGTCCAATAAACAGAACCTGAGTCTATAATAATTTTTTAGTAGAGAATAAGGATATATACTCCTAAAATCATAGCAAAAAATAACAAGGCAAAATAAGTTTAGTTCGTACATTGCGCAAGATGGTTGAGTAAAAAGGGGTTGTGCAACGTTCAAAGAAAAAAATATAATGAAACTTGAATACGAAATAGCAGTGATCACAACTCTTTCTTTCAGTCTAAGAAAGACCCATAGAGCAAAAAAATCCGAACACATAAACCTTTATAGGTTTAAAATGTGTTCGGACTTGTCAGCTAACTATCATACTAGTTTAACCATTTTCTATTTAACAATTAATCTAAGATTGTTACTTTTACTGATTGTCTACCATAATTAATGGCATCCTCTTTATTTGGAATAAAGATATCAATTTTATTTCCTTTAATTGCACCGCCAGTATCTCCTGCGATTGCTTCACCATAACCTTCTACATATACTTTTGTGCCAAGTGGAATAACATTTGGATCAACTGAAATGACCTTCGCATCTGGATTCTCTTTTAAGTTAATACCAGTTGCAGTTACACCAGAACAACCCTCACAAGATGCTGTATATGCAGTTGCTTCCATTGTAATTTCTTTTGCTCCTTCTTCTGAAGGGGTATTGTTTGTATTTTTCTCTTCCTTAGGTGCATCTACTGTCTCTGCAGGTTCTTCTTTTGCCTGTTCTTTGTTCGTATCTTCATTCACCGCTGGTTTTTCTTCTTTAGTTGGTGTAGATTCGGTATTTTCTACCGGAGTATGTACCGTGCTTTCTTTTACGATACTACTCGGTGCACCGGGATATACAACAAGCTCTTGGTCAGGGTGTATCACTTCTGAACTTAAATTGTTCCAGTTTTTTAATGAATCAACCTTCACATCAAGTTCTTTTGCAATGCCCCAAAGCGTGTCGCCTTTATTTACTTTATATTTTTCTTCCTCATATACGTTTAACACATCTTCAATATAAATTGTATTTGAAGATAAGTTATTCCACTCTTTAACCTGTTCAACTGTCGTATTATATTTTTGTGAGATGCTCCATATTGTATCTCCTTTTTTGACAGTTACTTCCTCGGCTTGCACGCTTGCTGCAGCTCCTCCTGCAATAGTTGCTACAGCTAAAAATGATAATACTGATTTTTTCATTTCGCATAACCTCCTGTATAGCTTGTATTAGCTAACGGTGATAATCATAACAAAAGTTCGTTACAGGAAAAGAACAGGACAATAATAATCTAATGACTTATATAACAGAAGTTTAACAAAATGAGGGTTGTTGCTTAATAAATGTATTAATAGTAATTCTTCTTCCTTAAAATGAAAATTTTTCTTCCTTTTTATTAAAAAATTCAAAAAATAGGTACACATTTTTATTTTACTCGTGTATACTGTATCATAACAGAAGTAATAATAAAATAATTGTTATATAAAAGGAGATGGAAGAAAATGATGAGTCCAGTAGAATTTTTTCAAACTTTACCTAAGAAGGTATGCCCAGAGTGCGGTCAAATAATGGAGGAACAAGCGGAATCCTACTTAATGGAATGTGATCGTTGTCTTTCAAAAAAAGGTGAATAGAACGACAAAAACCGTGTAGTCGCTGTAGACTACACGGTTTTTGTATTAATCTTGCTAAAAATAAAGCGATTATCACAAAAATACTATGCTAATTGCTTTATTTTTAACTGGAGTCAAATTACATTAAGATTTCTGGGAGATCTCTTACTTCTAAAGTTGTGTCACTACCACATAAAGGGCATTTCAAATCTACAGATACAAAATCCTTTCTCATCCAGCCATTACATGTATTATCTAGACAAGCATATACATCCGTACTTAAAATTACTACTTCAGGTTTTTCTTCTTGTGCTTTTTTATTAAAAAACATCGTGATCCCCCTCTAAATTTTATCTTCTACTATTAGTATGGACAACTTTGCTTGGATTAATGAATTTAATTCTGTGTATTTTTTCGTAAGTAACGTAAACTATAAAAGAGGTGAATATAAATGTCATCAAAAGAAAAACGGTATACAGTAGCAGGAACTGATATTAATGAAGTGAAACGACTAAATCAACAGTCTGGTTTATCTTATAATGAAGTAAAAACATTATTAGCTGCAAAATATTTTAAATTCAAAAAATGAGCGTAACTAAAGAAGCTGCCAGTAAGCAGCTTCTTTAACTTAATTCTGTGATTTTTTTCTTGGAATCGCGATGTCAATACCTTCAATAGCATCCCAATTTTCATCAAAATTTTCTAAATCACCATTTAGCAAGGATAGATTCTCATAAAGATTTTTGGATTCACTTAAAGGCATATCCTCATACTCTTTCAAATCTGTTATCCTCCCTTCATGTAATACTATTGTGTTCAAATTTCACTTTTTCATACAGTTCTCAAGCATTTATGTACTATTGTCCAACATGATTGCATAGATAGAACCCATCACACTTGGAATCAATGGTCATCGATTTAAATAGCAGTGAATAACTGTTCACATGATTAATATGAATACCTTCTTAGCTAAAAAAAGATAAGCCTATGACAAAAAACTTCTATTTCATTTTCATTAGACTTTTGCAGAATTTGACTGGTTGATGAATATTAACATGAACACAGGTAGGTTGAAGGCTGGAAGAAATAAAAAGATAAACTCGGAGGAAAATTCCAAAAATATAATACAGAAGATTATTCTTTATTGAATACTTTTTTGCAAGTTGAAAGTAAATGGTTCCAACCTGAAGTTGCGGAAATTTGACAATGTAGCATAACAAAATTCAAAAAAATTAAAAACAGAAGTATTAAAAAATAATAAAGCAGCCATTACGGCTGCTTCGCGTTTTATTTATCGATCAATTTTAAGACAGTTTCGTATCCTGAACCCATATAATTAAACACAGTATCGTAAAAAATATGGATAACCTTATTTCTTCCTATTCTTTTTACCATAGGATTTAAATTAAGAAGTTGTAACGTCATTATAACAAACCTCTATTATCTTATATTTATCCGTAAGTCCCATGTTGACATCCTCATTTGAAGGATAGCTTTTAACTTTTATTGATCTACTTTTGTTACGGAAAGCGTATTGCGTTAATATCGACATTTAAAGCACTTGAAGAGGTTACATTTGAAGCTACCGTATAAGCTATTCTAATTTCATATGTTGCAGTTCCAGTGACAGTAGCAGTATTTACATTGGTTGATGCAACAGGAAATCTTGATGTACCTGCCGAACTAACACTTCTTTGAACGGAACGCGTATCAAGTAAAGTCCCATTAAGATATAGCCTTATTTGGAAGGTGAAATTAGCATTGGCCGTAGTAATTACATCCACTGATATCGCATAGTCAATTTTAATGTTTTGAGCAACTGTAGTTGGTACATTTAATGTAGCCACTGTCGTTTCAGTTCCAGTAGTTATTAGCGCAATTGGCCCAGCTACTTCTGTAAAAAATAATTGAGATCCAGTTCCTGTGGCTCCCGTTACTCCGGTCGCTCCTGTTGGACCGGTTGCACTTGTGACTCCTGTCACTCCTGTGGCTCCTGTTATTCCTGTTGGACCGGTTAATCCAGCCGTTCCTGTGGCTCCTGTTGTTCCTGTTATGCCAGTTATTCCGGTGGACCCTGTTATTCCCGTTGCTCCTGTTGGACCGGTTACTCCGGTCGTCCCGGTTGCGCCCGTTATTCCTGTTGCTCCTGTTATTCCGGTGGCTCCTGTGATTCCTGTTGTTCCTGTTGCTCCCGTTGTTCCAGTTAATCCGGTCGATCCTGTTACTCCGGTTGCTCCGGTTATTCCTGTTATTCCGGTGGCTCCCGTTACTCCGGTGGCTCCTGTGATTCCTGTTGTTCCTGTTATTCCTGTTGTTCCTGTGACTCCTGTGATTCCTGTTGCTCCGGTTATTCCCGTGGCTCCTGCGATTCCTGTTGTTCCAGTTAATCCGGTCGATCCGGTTGCTCCTGTGATTCCTGTTGTTCCTGTTATTCCTGTTGTTCCTGTTATTCCTGTTGCTCCTGTTATTCCGGTGGCTCCTGCGATTCCTGTTGCTCCTGTTATTCCGGTGGCTCCTGTGATTCCTATTATTCCGGTGGCTCCCGTTACTCCGGTGGCTCCTGTGATTCCTGTTGTTCCAGTTAATCCGGTCGATCCTGTTACTCCTGTTACTCCTGTTGTTCCTGTGATTCCTGTTGCTCCGGTTATTCCTGTTATTCCGGTGGCTCCTGTTGTTCCTGGTGTTCCTGTTATTCCGGTGGCTCCTGTGATTCCTGTTGTTCCTGTTAATCCAGTCGTTCCTGTTACTCCTGTTACTCCTGTTATTCCGGTTGCTCCGGTTGTTCCTGTTGTTCCTGTTAATCCAGTCGTTCCTGTTACTCCTGTTACTCCTGTTATTCCGGTGGCTCCCGTTACTCCGGTGGCTCCTGTGATTCCTGTTGTTCCTGTTGCTCCCGTTGTTCCAGTTAATCCAGTCGTTCCTGTTACTCCTGTTACTCCGGTTGCTCCTGTGATTCCTGTTACTCCTGTTACTCCGGTTGCTCCGGTTGTTCCTGTTGTTCCTGTGATTCCTGTTGTTCCTGTTAATCCAGTCGTTCCTGTTACTCCTGTTACTCCTGTTATTCCGGTTGCTCCGGTTGTTCCTGTTGTTCCTGTTAATCCAGTCGTTCCTGTTACTCCTGTTACTCCTGTTATTCCGGTTGCTCCGGTTGTTCCTGTTAATCCAGTCGTTCCTGTTACTCCTGTTACTCCCGTTACTCCGGTGGCTCCTGTGATTCCTGTTGTTCCTGTTGCTCCCGTTGTTCCAGTTAATCCAGTCGTTCCTGTTACTCCTGTTACTCCGGTTGCTCCTGTGATTCCTGTTACTCCTGTTACTCCTGTTATTCCGGTTGCTCCGGTTGTTCCTGTTAATCCAGTCGTTCCTGTTACTCCTGTTACTCCCGTTACTCCGGTGGCTCCTGTGATTCCTGTTGTTCCTGTTGCTCCCGTTGTTCCAGTTAATCCAGTCGTTCCTGTTACTCCTGTTACTCCTGTTATTCCGGTGGCTCCTGTGATTCCTGTTGCTCCGGTTATTCCTGTTATTCCTGTTGCTCCGGTTATTCCTGTTATTCCGGTGGCTCCTGATACTCCAGCCGTTCCTGTGGCTCCCGTTGTTCCAGTTAATCCGGTTGCTCCGGTTGTTCCTGTTGTTCCTGTGATTCCTGTTGTTCCTGTGATTCCTGTTGTTCCTGTGATTCCTGTTGTTCCTGTGATTCCTGTTGTTCCTGTTAATCCAGTCGTTCCTGTTACTCCTGTTACTCCTGTTATTCCGGTGGCTCCTGTTATTCCGGTGGCTCCCGTTACTCCGGTGGCTCCTGTGATTCCTGTTGTTCCTGTGATTCCTGGTGCTCCGGTTATTCCTGTTATTCCGGTGGCTCCTGTTACTCCAGCCGTTCCTGTTGCTCCCGTTGTTCCAGTTAATCCGGTCGATCCTGTTACTCCTGTTACTCCGGTTGCTCCTGTGACCCCGGTTATTCCAGTCGTTCCCGTTGCTCCTGTTGGACCGATTACTCCGGTCGTCCCGGTAGCTCCTGTTATTCCGGTTGCTCCTGTGATTCCTGTTGCTCCTGTTATTCCCGTTACTCCGGTGGCTCCTGTGATTCCTGTTGTTCCTGTTGCTCCCGTTGTTCCAGTTAATCCAGTCGTTCCTGTTACTCCTGTTACTCCGGTTGCTCCTGTGATTCCTGTTGCTCCGGTTATTCCTGTTATTCCTGTTGCTCCGGTTATTCCTGTTATTCCGGTGGCTCCTGTTACTCCAGCCGTTCCTGTGGCTCCCGTTGTTCCAGTTAATCCGGTCGATCCTGTTACTCCGGTTGCTCCGGTTGTTCCTGTTGTTCCTGTGATTCCTGTTGTTCCTGTGATTCCTGTTGTTCCTGTTAATCCAGTCGTTCCTGTTACTCCTGTTACTCCTGTTATTCCGGTGGCTCCTGTGATTCCTGTTGTTCCTGTTGCTCCCGTTGTTCCAGTTAATCCGGTCGATCCTGTTACTCCTGTTACTCCGGTTGCTCCTGTTGTTCCTGTGATTCCTGTTGCTCCGGTTATTCCTGTTATTCCGGTGGCTCCTGTTACTCCAGCCGTTCCTGTGGCTCCCGTTGTTCCAGTTAATCCGGTTGCTCCGGTTGTTCCTGTTGTTCCTGTGATTCCTGTTGTTCCTGTGATTCCTGTTGTTCCTGTGATTCCTGTTGTTCCTGTGATTCCTGTTGTTCCTGTTAATCCAGTCGTTCCTGTTACTCCTGTTACTCCTGTTATTCCGGTGGCTCCTGTTATTCCGGTGGCTCCCGTTACTCCGGTGGCTCCTGTGATTCCTGTTGTTCCTGTGATTCCTGGTGCTCCGGTTATTCCTGTTATTCCGGTGGCTCCTGTTACTCCAGCCGTTCCTGTTGCTCCCGTTGTTCCAGTTAATCCGGTCGATCCTGTTACTCCTGTTACTCCGGTTGCTCCTGTGACCCCGGTTATTCCAGTCGTTCCCGTTGCTCCTGTTGGACCGATTACTCCGGTCGTCCCGGTAGCTCCTGTTATTCCGGTTTCTCCTGTGATTCCTGTTGCTCCTGTTATTCCCGTAGCTCCTGCGATTCCTGTAGCTCCAGTTACTCCTGCTGTTCCAGTTAATCCTGTTGGACCTGTATTACCTGTGACCCCGGTCAATCCGGTGGCTCCAGTTATTCCTGTTGTTCCTGTTAACCCTGTGGCACCTGTTATTCCGGTGACTCCCGTAGCACCGGTTAATCCTGTCACTCCAGTCGATCCTGTTGGACCAGTTAATCCGGTTATTCCTGTGTTACCTGCGATTCCTGTGGATCCCGTGGCACCGGTTACTCCGGTCGCCCCCGTGGCTCCTGTAACTCCACTCAAACCTGTAATTCCACTAGCTGTCGCATTAAAACTCTCTGGGCCAACACGTGTTACATCTGAATTAACTGCACCAGTAATATTACGAACATAGGCAGTATATATTAAAAACCCAGAACCTTTGGGGACATTGTAATCTGAAGCGGAAAATGCGTACTCTTGAGGACCGTCCTCAGAACCATTAAGAACAATAGTCTTGATACCTGTAAAAATAGTATTAGCATTAGGATTAGTCCCTCGAACAATTTTTAATTCTACAAAATTTGTATAAGTACTGGCTGTGGGACTTAATTTTAAAGTAATAATACCGTCAAATTGAACACGAATGTTTGAAGTGGGGATTGCTTCACTAACATTAAGGCCAACTTGTCCCCAAATTTGGTAAGCAGATGAAGTTGGAATGTTTATAGAATTGGCATAGGAAGCATTTTGAGATATTATTCCATCAAAGAATTCTGGCATAGGTTGTCACCTTCCTTTTTATAGAGAATACAAGTGAATTTAATTTAAATTAACTTTCTAATTAATTTATGAAATTTGGAACAAAAGTGGAACGGCACATTTATTGATCTTTGAAAAAACTGAGATTAAATAAATGATAAAATTTTGTCGCATTTTAATTAAAAGTACAAGAAATAAATAAAAAAATTCGACATAAAATCTAAAAATAGAATTAAAGACCTTTTCCTATATGCTCATGAGTATGTTGAAAAAGTCATTTCTTGTTGGAATACAAATGTATTTTCACACGGCTCTAGGATGAATATAATACCTGTTAATCCACGCATACATATAGATATCAATTCCGATGTTAAACCTTTACATTAGTGCTGTCCGATAAATAGCTTCTTTCTTATATTCATTAAATGTTATGTCGAATATAGACGGAAAATTATAAATCTTCTTAGTTGATTTATAATTTTAAAAAATGGTACTATATTCATGTAAACGGTTTCTATGCTTAACAATTCCAGCCATGAGAGTACATAGACACTATTTTTAAGGAGGAATTCGATGAGTCAGTTAACTGTAAGTGTGAAAGAAAAGGTGGAGAAATTTTTAAGTGGAAAGAAAAAGCTGTATATTAATGGGGAGTTTGTCGAAAGCAAATCAGGCAAAACATTCGAATCATATAACCCAGCGACAGGTGAAGTACTCGCCCATGTTTATGAAGCTGACAAGGAAGACATTGATTTAGCGGTCAAAGCAGCTCGCGAGGCATTTGATAATGGTAAATGGTCAAAGATCTCTGCTGCACAACGCAGTCGACTTCTCTATAAACTTGCCGACTTAATGGAAGAGAATAGTGAAGAATTAGCACAATTAGAAACCTTAGATAACGGAAAGCCTATTAGAGAAACAACAAATGCCGATATCCCACTAGCTGTAGAGCATATGCGTTATTATGCTGGCTGGTCAACAAAAATCGTAGGACAGACGATACCGGTAAGTGGTCCATTCTTTAATTATACAAGACATGAACCTGTGGGAGTAGTAGGACAAATCATCCCATGGAACTTCCCATTGTTAATGGCTATGTGGAAAATCGGTGCAGCACTAGCTAGCGGTTGTACGGTTGTATTAAAGCCAGCTGAACAAACTCCTCTATCTGCTCTCTATTTAGCAGAACTAGTCGAGGAAGCTGGATTCCCTAAAGGTGTTATTAATATTGTTCCTGGATTTGGTGAAACGGCAGGTAGTCCATTAGTGGATCATCCATTGGTCGACAAAATTGCTTTTACTGGCTCTACTGAAGTCGGTAAATCGATTATGTCAAGTGCTTCTAAAACATTAAAAAGAGTAACGCTAGAGCTTGGCGGTAAATCACCTAATATTATCTTACCTGATGCTGACCTTTCAAAAGCGATTCCAGGGGCACTAAATGGTGTCATGTTTAACCAAGGTCAAGTGTGTTGTGCCGGTTCTCGTGTGTTCATTCAAAAGAAACAATTTGATAATGTAGTGGCTGATATGGCAAGCCATGCTAAGAATATCAAACAAGGAGCAGGTATACATGCTGACACAGAAATTGGACCACTGGTGTCAACTGAACAACAAAAACGAGTCCTTGGTTATATTGAAAAAGGTGTAAGTGAAGGTGCAGAGCTTGTCGTAGGAGGAACGAAACCACAGGATGATGGCTATTTTGTTTCACCAACAATCTTTGCAAATGTGCAAGATGACATGACGATTGCTAAGGAAGAGATATTCGGTCCAGTTATTTCCGCAATGCCATATGAAGATTTGGATGAACTTATTGATCGGGCTAATCGCTCAGAATATGGTTTGGCTGCGGGAGTATGGACACGTGATGTAGCAAATGCTCATTATATTGCAAATAAACTTCGAGCAGGCACTGTTTGGGTTAACTGTTATAATGCTTTTGATGCTGCTTCACCATTTGGTGGCTACAAACAGTCTGGAATCGGTCGTGAAATGGGTTCCTATGCTCTTGATAATTATACTGAAGTGAAAAGTGTCTGGATTTCAATGAAATAATATAGAATAAAAAGAGTAGCCAAAAAATGGCTACTCTTTTTTTAAGCATATGCTAAAATACTGTCTCTTAAAAGTCGAGCAGCCCCAACACCTGCTTTTTCATCGTAATATTGTGTAAATCTCTCATCAGCGATATACATGTCTGCCAAACCTTTATGTGCCTCAGAAGAATAAGTCGACCATGTATATTGTAACCATTTTTTGTGTAACATCACGATTTGCTTCGCATCTTCTTTTTGTTGATTTTTTTGTTGATTGAATTGTTTTAGTCTTTCAATCAATTCACTCTCAATCTCTTGCATCTCTTTATAGCTTTCCTCTGACATTCCCATCCATGATTGATTTGCCTCTTCTACTGCTTCCTCTCCATATTTTTCTCGAATTTCCTCTCCGAACTTGTTTTCGTTTTCCTCTATTCTCTTCTTTTTGAATGCGGCAAATTTTTCTTCGTTACTCATTTCTATCTCTCCTTTATGATAAGCAATTGTATCTTCAACTGCTTTTATTAGGCTGTCAATATGATGTCTTTTTTCTACTAATGCCTCATAATGCGTGTGTAATATACTTTGAATAGAAGAATCCTCAGATGATGACAAAATCTTTTGAATATCTGATAGCTTAAAATTTAATTCTCGATAGAATAAAATTTGTTGCAGCCTATCGATTTCTCTTGTTGAATAGAAGCGATAACCTGCCTCGTTGACATTTGCTGGTTTTAATAAATTTATTTCATCGTAATATCTTAATGTTCGCGTACTTACACCCGACATTTGAGCCATCTGTTTGATTGAATATAACATCACTTCACCTCCTAATCACTACACTAAATGTTGACGTTGCGTTAAGGTCAATAGAAAAATAAAATAACTTTTTTATTTTTTAGCTAGCCACATGGTCCAACGATCACTCTCCACAATCTTCTTATCACCTAACTGTTTATCTATATACTCAACTAATCTTTCTAATTGTACATCATCTAATTCATGAAGAATACTTCTGCCGCTCCTTGCTTTGATATCCTCAAGCAATGTTTCTTTTAGGGTATATGTGTTTCTTGTTTCCCAAAGCTTGAAAGTCTGTATATCAGTAAATCCTGTTTTCTGTAGCATGTTCTATACAATCGCATAATCATGTCTTCTTTGAACTTCTCTTGTTAATAAGTCAGGATACAAATCAAAAATAAAACCCCTTATATGTGTAGATGTTCCTTTCAAACAACAATCCTCTATTAAAAGATATTGAATATACTTATTGAATGTTAAAAAAATAGAGAGGTGAAAAATTCACCTCTCTAAAATAATCCTATGTAGTTACCATGCTTAGTTAGAAGCAGATGGCATTGCTTTACATGGCTGAATGGTTAATAATGATCTTGGTTTTGTAAGGCTCACTTTAATACCAGCTTTTTTTAAACGGTTCACTAAATCTACGATCTGTGTTTTCTCCATTTATAAAACTCCTTTTTTCCTGCCTTTATACTTTATATATTAAAGGATAATTATGAAAAAACTATGAACAATCCTTTATTTTTTTCCTTCTTTTATAACTTTTTTGTGAAAAAAGTATAAAAGGATTATGATTTTGTTGGATAAAGTGAAAACTTGCTTGTATGTATTGTCCAACGCATCGCATTGTCTATTTTATCATTACTTACCCTTTTAGAATTATGACAAAACCTCAACAATTTCATTTCAAACCATAAATATTTATATTCGCTTTAAAGGGGTAAAATCCCTCTATTTTTTCATGTTTTTCAAATAAATATGATCTAGATTAACACTGTGACTTGAGTTAATGTTATAATTTTATCGATTATGATGCATGGAGGAATATAATTAATGCTAACTGTTACAAACGTAGGTCTCCGCTATGGCGATCGCAAATTATTCGAAGATGTTAATATTAAGTTTACACCTGGCAATTGCTATGGTTTAATCGGCGCAAATGGTGCGGGTAAATCCACCTTTTTAAAAATTTTATCTGGCGAAATTGAATCACAGTCCGGGAATGTTAGCTTAGGACCAGGGGAACGGCTTGCAGTCTTAAAGCAAGACCATTTTGAATATGAAGAATATGAAGTATTAAAAGTGGTTATTATGGGTCATGCACGCCTTTATGAAGTGATGCAAGAGAAGGATGCTATTTACATGAAAGCAGATTTCTCAGATGAAGATGGTATGAGAGCTGCTGAATTAGAAGGTGAGTTTGCTGAGTTAAATGGTTGGGAAGCAGAATCCGAAGCGGCTATTTTACTTAAAGGTCTCGGCATTCCAGAAGAATTGCATATGAAGAAAATGGCTGATTTATCAGGTGGAGACAAAGTAAAAGTATTGCTTGCTCAAGCATTGTTTGGAAAGCCTGATGTTTTATTACTAGATGAACCGACGAACCACTTGGATATTAAAGCAATTGCATGGCTAGAGGAGTTTTTAATTAACTTCGAAAACACAGTCATCGTTGTATCTCATGATCGTCATTTCCTAAATAAAGTCTGTACTCATATTGCTGACTTAGATTTCGGTAAAATTCAAATTTATGTCGGTAACTATGATTTCTGGTATGAATCAAGTCAATTAGCACAAAGAATGGCACAGGATGCAAATAAGAAAAAAGAAGAAAAAATTAAAGAACTACAAAACTTTATTGCTCGTTTTAGTGCGAACGCGTCAAAATCTAAGCAAGCAACATCTAGAAAAAAATTACTTGATAAAATTTCTTTAGATGACATTAGACCGTCCTCAAGACGTTATCCGTATGTAGGGTTTTCACCTGACCGTGAAATTGGTAACGACTTATTAAGAGTAGATGGACTATCAAAAACAATTGACGGTGTGAAAGTGCTTGATAATATAAGCTTTATTATGAATAAAGACGATAAAATTGCCCTTGTGGGTACAAATGAACTTGCTAAAACAACTTTATTCAAAATTCTGATGGGTGAAATGGATCCAGATGAAGGTTCATTTAAATGGGGGGTAACAACTTCTCAAGCTTACTTTCCAAAGGATAACTCAAATTTCTTTGAAAATAGTGAGCTGAATTTAGTCGAATGGCTCCGTCAATATTCTCCTGAAGATGAAAGTGAAAGCTTCCTTCGTGGCTTTTTAGGTCGTATGCTCTTCTCAGGTGAAGAAGTATTGAAGAAAGCAAGCGTGCTGTCAGGTGGAGAAAAAGTTCGCTGTATGCTATCAAAAATGATGCTAAGTGGTTCAAACGTACTTTTACTTGACGAACCTACTAACCATTTAGACTTAGAATCCATTACCGCTTTAAATAATGGTTTAATTGCCTTTAAAGGTTCGATGATTTTTGCATCACATGACCATCAATTTATCCAAACGATTGCTAACCGAATTATTGAAATCACACCAAACGGTATCGTAGACAAACAAGTAACTTATGATGAATACCTTGAAAACGATGAGCTACAAAAGCAAATCGCCAAAATGTATCAGGCATAATTGTAAGAAAGCTGGTAGCCATATACGGCTACCAGCTTCTTTAAATGGATATGTAAAGTCGCGAATACCTGAGGACACTCAAAGTTGTATCTATAACAAACACCTACGTAAAAATACATAAATATATCCTTAGTTAATTTCAAGTATTGAATATTCATTAAAGTTATTTTCCGAAATGACTTTAAAACCATTTTTTCTTAATAAGGCTGTTGTGACACCATTACCAACTATTTGTTCCCCTTTGAATTCTCCATTGTAAATAACTGAACTACCACATGATGGACTATTTTCCTTAAGGATAATTGTATCTGCTCCCAACTCTTGAGCTTTTTTTAATGTAGCATATGCACCGTTGATATATTGTTTTGTAACATCCTTACCTGACTTTTCGATCACTTTTGCTTTTCCGTCTAATACATCTTCACCATCTCCGCCCACGATTTCAGCTGGCTCTCTTGGCGTCGTAAAACCTCCGAGTAATTCCGGACAAACAGTCATCGCTTGATTCTCTAATAAAAGTTTCTGGATTCTTTCGTCTAAACTATTAGATCCATTATATCTTACATTCATTCCTGCTAGACATACACTTACTACTATCATGTTTTCACCGCCATTTGTTAGTCCCAAACAATCTTTTCTATTGATAATAGTAACATAATTCTTTCTTTTTAAAGTTATATTCTCACATTTACTCACATCTATATAAAAGCAAAAAAGCACAGTAAAGTTACTGCGCTTCCTTCCTACCATCTTCTATTATGGATATCATATCGGTTACGTTTCCTCATTTTTCGTATAAATAAGAAAACCACTATCAAAATGATGGCAACCGAGCCTATAGCAATATAAATAATAAGAGTCGTATTTTCCTTCTCAGTATCATCACTAGCTTCATTCATCGTATGATGGTTCGCTACCTCTTGTTTAGGCTGTTCTCTTTCCAAAGTTATTTCTTGTATCACTTTGTCATTATTATCCACGATTTCTAATACACCTTGATTATTTAAGTGTTCTGTAAATCCTTCAATCGGTAAAGATACCTTGTAGCTATTTTCTGTCGGTTGAAACACTTTTTCACCAACAAAATATTCTTGTTCAGGGACAAGTTCTTTATTTTCATAATGAGAGAAACTGTAATCAAAGATGGTTTTGGTGTCTTTATAAATATCACGTTTAAAATCTGCTTTCATAACAATCGCTGTTAATGCCAATTTCCCATTATCTGCAGTAGATGCGAGTGTTTGTTTAGATTCACTGACAAATCCAGTCTTCCCACCAGTAATCCATTCGTACGGTCTTTGTCCAATTAGGAGTTGATGATGGCTAATGAGTGTCGTATCCCAAGATTCACCATCCCATTTTAATTCTACAGTACCGAAAACTTCAGCGAAGGTCTCGTTTTTCATAGCATAATTTGTGATGATTGCCATATCCTTTGCCGTTGTATAATGGTTTTCGGAAAATAATCCGTGGGGGTTCGTAAAATGAGTCTCGGTCACTTTTATTTTATTTCGCATGTAAGCATTCAATTTTTTCGAAAAATTCTCTTCATTACCTTCCAAATGAATGGCAATTGCCTTTGCCGCATCATTACCTGAGTTAATGAGCATTCCTTGAACGAGCTTTTTTAAAGTTACCTGCTCGCCCTCTTCTAAGTATACTTTTGTCCCATCAACATCTACTGCTTCTTTAGAAATGGTAACCACATCATTTAAGTTTCCGTTTTCAATTGCGTAAATAGCGGTTGCAATTTTAGTTAAACTTGCTGGATACATTTTTGTGTTTGCATTTTTTTCATACAATATAGCGCCCGTTTCTGTTTCCATAACGATTGCCGTTTCACTGACAATTTCTGGTTCATCATCCTTTGCATATGCTTGTGTACCTAATAACATGAGGAATAGGAAGATGATCATCCATTTTTTCTTCATTCATCCACTTCCATTTCTAGTGCTTTTTACCCTATTGAATTGTACCAAAAAAATTAGACTTAATTAAAGATGATAACAAATTGTTACATAATTGAAAGAACATTGTCGTATTTTGTAATAACTTAACTAATACTGGTGATCAGAACTAAACTTATTACGCACCTAATTTTTTGTCATAAAAAAGAGCATCCTTTATTTAGATGCCCTAATTTACTAATTATATGATTTTAACTACTGCCGCAGCCTCCACCGCAACTCCCACCTGAATCACCACTAGAACAAGAACTATCATTGGAAGGTGACGATGCATCACTAGCACAGGCAAAACCACTACATGAAGAAGAAGTAAAGCTATTCTTAGCTATCTCTTCAGGTAAATAACTACTTACCGCTTCCTCAAAATTGTCATAATCATACATTGAAAAATAAATGCTTATAAAAAGAATACTTTGGTGGGGAAATACGGACTTTGATTGCAAACTCTTTTCTTGATTTTCATGAAAATCAGTTGCTAATTTAATATTTTCTTTTATCGATTGAATTAATTCCAATTGGATATTCTTCCATTTAGAATGAGTCCGAAAATAAGTCATTAACAATTCTTTTTCACTTAAAGCTTTAAAATCAGCTATAATTTGCGGGTGCAAAGGTTTTCTCATAAAAGATCCCCATATTTTCACACTATTCTCAGATGGTTGGAAATAACTTAAATACAAAAAGTCAAAAAATGCTCTTTCATTATGTGCAGATTGATTGCCTCCAATGTTAGGGGTATGGTGTAAATATTGACCAAATAATTGCTGGCAAAAATCAGCATATTTTTGTGTAAACAAAATCATTTCATGCCATAATGCATCTACTTTGCTACTATACATGGGTACTGTTTTAAACAAGCTACATAAAAAGAAATATCTTTTCAATTCCATGAAAAGCCAATCAAATTCATGATCTTTCCATTTTGGATGTTCTTTTAGCACACGATTTCTTAACTGCCTTTTATCACTTTCAGTAAATGAATTCTCTACTTGATGAACTAAAGAATGTGCTATCGGCTGAACTAAACCAAGATTATTCGGGATTGGCAATTCCTTTAAAGGTTTTACAGTCGGTTTTAAGAATTTGGCAAATACGAGAATCATGATGATAAATAAAATTATAAATAAGTACAACATTCTCTCTTCCCCCCTCTCGCTCATTATACACAAGATATTGGCACCCCACCATAAATTTGGAAGATTATAACCAAGCATTCAAAAGCGATGCTTTACCCCAAATTTTTCAAAAAAATTTTATCGTTAGGTTTTTTTCATTCAATGATTAATCATAATAAAAAACTCCTCGAAAGGTTTGCTATCTTTTCGAGGAGCTATGACTTACTTATTCTTTTTCATATAATTATCGTATACATCATCTTTCGCTAACCAAGCAAAATCAGCTATCTTAATTGCATTCACTGCCGATTGGAAATCTTTAAATACTGTCGCATTTTCTTGATGATTCTTTTCTATTTTCCACTGCTCTTGTTTTTGGTAGATACGATAAATGTCACCAGAGCGTCCTTCATAAATCGTACCATGGCTATTTTCTTTTTGGTTGAATTTATTTTTAGGTGCATCAATTTTTAATGATTCTTCTGTGAATAATTCTACAACAAATTTTCTAAACGCCTCTTCATTCATCGTACAGCCTGATGCTTTCGCATGACCACCCCCACCGTACGTGCCTGCAACAGCCGAAACATCAATGTGATTGTGAATCGTTCTGAAGCTGACTTTGCGACCACCCGTATTAAGAATTGCAATATAATCTAAATGAGGGTATTCTTTTCCCAGCTCATTGCCGAGTTCGGAATGATAAGATTCCGCATGAACAACACCAACAATATGCTTATCAATCGACGCTTGGATAAGTTCTCTTTTTTTACGCTTAATATAGCGTTCAATTTTAGCTTCTTCCATTGATAATAATTTCGCTTCAAGCTCATCAAATTCAAAATCATCTGCGGTTTTTAATCTTTGCAGTATCATTTCTTCAAATTCTTCTATAGAAAACATATAAAATAAATCATTCAACTGCTTCGCTTTTACATTATTATTTTCGTCCCATTCCCAAGTATCATATTGTCGAACCAATTCAATGAATTGTTCAATGGACCTTTTTGGAGATAGTTTTTTTTGCTCAACAAAATACTCATATAATAATGACGTAGCACAAGTTTGTCTACCATCATCATATTGTACTGTTACTGTAGCCCATTCATATTCATTAAAGTGTAGGGCCGTTTTATGATGATCAATTAGTTGTGCATGACCACCCTGATTGACAAAATCATCTACTCTTTTCGTGTTATCTTCATTGATCGATAAGTCTGTTATGTAAAGCTTGGTATCTTTATGGTCCTTTTCAGAAAAAAACTTCTCGACTTTATAGTCTAAGCCTCCGACAGAATTATAATAAACTTGCCCTTCTTCTCCTAATGCTAGCTTGATTATAATACCACAACCAACACCATCTAAGTCGTTATGAGAATATAATTTATACATTACTTCACCCGCTGTTCTAGAATATTTCAATATGTATGCTCTCCCAAAAGAGTTAGTACTATTATATATGAAAAGAACCCTGCATGAAACCGCAGGGCATTAAATTAAAACAGAAGGTATGCAATAGGTGTGACAAGAATAAGAGCAAGCACTGTTCGTTCAAACCAAATAATCACCATTTGCCTAATGGTAATAGGAATATCAGTTGATAAAATGCAAGGAACTAAAGCCGAAAAGAAAATAATGCCGCTAACAGATACAACACCAATAATAAATTTTGTCATCAAAGCGGCTTCTGTCACTACCATAGAAGGTAAGAACATTTCAACAATCCCAACCGATGTCGCTTTTGCTGTTAGCATTGCTTCTGGTAATCCTAATATAGCTGTAAATGGATAAAATAAATATGCAAGCCAATCAAAAACTGGCGTGTATTCGACTAATACCAAGCCAATAAGCCCAATAGACATAATTGAAGGCAGAATGGACATCGTCATTAATACACCATCTTTTAAATTTTGTTTCACATTTTCAAATATTGATGGTGCTGAAGCAGCAGCTTTCATGGCTTCTTTCCACGCAGTTTTTAGCAGAGGTTTATCATATGCATCTTTCTCTCTCCTCACACCTTGATAATACTCATTTGACATGTTTCTAATTGGCCAAATTCTTACCGTAATTGCTGTTACTACAAATGTAATTATGAAGGATGTCCAAAAATAAATCGCCCACATAGACATTAAGTCTAACGCTTTAGCCACGACAATCATAAAAGTAACAGAAACAGTGGAAAACCCAGTCACTATAATTGCTGCTTCTTTCATTGAGTACTTACCTTCTTTAAAGATACGATTAGTAATTAAAATACCGACAGAATAACTACCGACAAAAGAGGCAACGGCATCAATCGCAGACCGTCCAGGTGTTTGGAAAATCGGTCTCATAACCGGTTTCATTATCACTCCGATAAATTCAAGCAGACCATAGCCTACTAATAAAGCTAAGAAGACAGAACCAATTGGAACTAATAAACCGACAGGCGTAACAAGACTATTAAATAAAAAAGGACCCATATTTGGGTCAAATATGAATGCGGGACCCAAGTTAAAATAAACCATAAATGCAATAACTACACCCAAAAGTTTTAAGAAGGAAAATACTGTTGTCACAATCGTTTCTTTCCAATTACCTTTTATAAAAGGATATAGGCCTCCTATCATGATAATCAATAGCAAATAATAAGGAACAACATTACCTAGAAGGTGGCGCAACCCACTCACAATATGATCGATCATGATGGAAGATTGCCCGTTCAATGTTATCGGAATAAAAAACATAAATATACCAATCATACTGTATATGAAAAACTTCCATACATGACTATTGGCGTTTTTCATTTGAGATTTGGTTTTTGGATTACTCAGTTCAGTTTCCATATTTCCTCACATCCTATCTTCCTTTAAATGTTATTTTTTATAAAAAGAGACTGGCACATACCAATCTCTCCCTTACTATTAGTGACTTTTAAGCTTGTTTGTTACTAGGGCACCATTGTCAATAACTATTCTTCCAGCTTTAATTACCGAATGCGTATGGTTCATTCCATATAAATATTGCGTTTGCATATAATTAGGTACATCAAGTATAAGAACATCTGCCTTTTTCCCTTCTTCCAGACTGCCAATCTCATGGCCCTTCCCAATCGCATGGGCAGCATTGATTGTTGCCGCGTAAATCGCTTCAGCAGGCGTTAAGCCCATATGCATACAAGCGAGATTCATCATAAAAGGTAATGAAGCTGTTGGTGAGGAACCAGGATTACAATCTGTAGACAAAGCAACTGCTACTCCTTCATCAATCATTTTACGACCATTTGCTGCTGCTTCCATTAAGAAAAAGGCTGTACCAGGAAGAAGAACAGCAATGACACCTGCTTCCGCCATTTTTTTAATCCCTTCATCTGATGCTTTCAATAAATGGTCAGCTGATATGGCACCTACTGCTGCTGCTAATTCTGCTCCACCATACGGTTCAATTTCATCTGCATGAATTTTTGGTATTAATCCAAGATTTTTACCAGCTAACAGTAACCTCTTCGATTGTTCAGGCGTAAACACTTCTCGTTCACAAAATACATCATTAAAAACAGCTAACTCTTCCTCTACCACAAGCGGGAGCATCTCATCGATGATTAGATCAATAAAAACATCTGGACGCTCCTTGTATTCTACAGGTATGGCATGTGCGCCCATAAAGGTGCTGACAATATCGATTGCATGAAGATGATTGAGTTCTTTAGCTACAAACAATTGCTTATACTCAGTTTCCCAGTCAAGGCCGTAGCCACTTTTTGCTTCAATCGTTGTTACACCGTGTATTAAAAAGCGATCTAACCGTTTTATACTCTCCTCCTTTAATTCATCTATTGTCGCTGCTCTCGTTTTAGTTGTGGTGGCATGAATGCCACCTCCGTTGTTCATGATTTCCATATAGGTGGCACCATTTAACCTCATATTAAATTCTTCTTCACGGCTCCCTGCATAAACTAAATGTGTATGTGGGTCCACTAATCCAGGCATGACCACTTTACCACTCGCATCAATTATCTCTGCTAAATTTATTTCCTGATGAAATTGGCTGAGCAATTCATCTGTTTCACCGATGGCGACTATTTGTTCATCTTTCATTAGTATCGCCCCATCATTAATGACGTGTAATTGATTCATTGCTGCTTTAACTGCTGGTTGTTGTGAATGTCCCTTTAATGTAAGTAGTTCATTCGCATGCTTTATAAACAAATAAGTTGAGCTCATTACCTCACCTCTCCTCTATCGATTATTTTTCGGTACCCCTCTTCAACATTGGTATATGAATGCCTTTATCTATGGCCGTTTGTTTCGCAAGATCATAACCAGCATCAGCATGCCGAACTACACCCATACCAGGATCTGTTGTTAGCACTCGCTGTAATCTCTTCTCTGCTTGTTCCGTTCCATCAGCAACTATCACCATGCCAGCGTGTAAGGAATAGCCCATACCTACTCCACCGCCATGATGTACTGACACCCAACTAGCACCACCAACACTATTAATTAAAGCATTCAAAATTGGCCAATCTGCTACTGCATCACTGCCGTCCTTCATGGCCTCTGTTTCCCTATTAGGTGAGGCAACAGAGCCTGAGTCAAGATGATCTCGCCCAATTACGATTGGTGCTTTTAATTCACCAGATGCAACCATATCATTAATTATTTTTCCAAACCTTGCTCTTTCGCCATAACCTAACCAACAAATTCTTGAAGGTAACCCTTGAAATTGAATTTTTTCTCTAGCCATTTTAATCCAGTTACATAAATGCTTATTATCTGCAAACTCTCTTAAGATGACTTCATCTGTTTTATAAATATCCTCTGGATCTCCCGAAAGTGCTACCCATCTAAAAGGGCCTTTCCCCTCACAAAATTGTGGACGAATATAAGCAGGGACGAATCCTGGAAAGGCAAAAGCATCTTCCACACCTTCATCATGCGCGACTTGACGAATATTGTTACCGTAATCAAATGTAATCGCACCTTTATTCTGCATTTCAAGCATAGCAGCCACATGAATGGCAATTGACTTCTTAGCTTTTTGAACATAATCTTGTGGATTTTCAATTCTTAACTTGGCTGCTTCTTCCATTGAATAAGCAATTGGAATATAACCATTTAACGGATCATGCGCGGATGTTTGATCTGTTAATATATCAGGGATGAAACCGTCGTCCAACATTTGAGGGAGGATTTCAGCTGCATTTCCAAGCAAGCCAATTGACAGTGACTTTCCCTCTGCTTTTGCTTCCTGTGCAAGCACAATCGCTTCTTTCATATCGTAAACTTTTTTATCCAAATATTTTGTTTCTAATCTTCGGTCTATTCTCGTCTCATCTTTATCTATTGCAATACAAACACCCCCAGCCATTGTCACTGCTAATGGCTGCGCCCCTCCCATACCCCCAAGGCCCGATGTAAGTGTAATCGTTTGCTTTAAAGAACCATTAAAATGTTGCTTTGCCAGTTCTGAAAATGTTTCATACGTTCCTTGCACAATTCCTTGGCTGCCAATATATATCCAACTACCTGCAGTCATTTGGCCGTACATTATTAAACCTTTTTTGTCTAGTTCATGAAAGTGATCCCAATTTGCCCATGCAGGAACAATGTTAGAATTGGCAATTAATACTTTGGGTGCATCTTCATGTGTTTTAAAAACCGCAACAGGTTTCCCTGATTGCACAAGCAATGTTTCGTCATTTTCAAGCTGGTGAAGAGTTTCCATCAAACTATCGTAGCTCTCCCAATTTCGAGCCGCTTTACCAATCCCGCCATATACAATTAATTCATCAGGCTTTTCTGCGACTTCTTTATTTAAATTATTTCTTAACATACGAATAGCAGCCTCTTGAATCCAACCTTTTGCATGAAGTTCACTACCTGTATAATTAATAATTTCTCTCTTCACTTTTTCCATCATTATCCCTCCAACTCATTCATAAGTTTATTTTAACTTAGAATTTTCAGAATAAACCGTCTATTAATATTGGATTATTTATATTTTTTTGTGATTTGTTACTTTGATTTATATAGTTATTTATTCATTTATTTGATTTATATAAAAATATAAAGATTATATAACTAAACCATTTTAATTCTGCCGTTCTATTTTTATTATTCTTCTATTTATAAACCATCTAATTCTTTTTTGACCTGAACCAATTCCGTTTCTTTCACGGTAGAATTGCCTCTTTTAATTAATGTTGATTCTGCTCTCTTCATGCCAGACTCGACAATATGTTTAATGAGACTTTCCATGGATTGATTAATCGGCCAAAACAAAAAAAATCCAAACAATCATTCTAGGTTTTAAGAGCAAATTGAATGATTGTTCAGATTGAGTTTTGTTTATGATTTCGAGACGAGATGTTCTAGCTGTTCGTCATTAATAAATCGCTGTATATTTTTTAGCGTCAGCTGGTTAATTCTTTGGACTGCTTCAAAAGTAGCCCCACCTATATGAGGAGTTGCTATCACATTTGCTTGTTTTGACAACTCCGTAATAGAAGGCTCTTTTTCAAAAACATCTAATGCAGCACCTTTAACCACATGATTTTTTAATGCTGCAAGCAGGTCCACTTCATTGACTAATCCGCCGCGTGAGATATTAATAAGAAACGCACTCGGCTTCATTTTTGCTAACGTTTTTTCATTTATTAGATGGCGGTTTTTCTCAGATAACGACGTAGAGAGAATAATGTAGTCGGCAGTTGATAGTAAATCGTCAAGTTCAGTAAAGGTAACATTCAGCTCTTTCGCTTTTTCCTCGTTTCGGTAATGGCCGAAAGCAATGACTGACATATCAAAACCACTTGCTCTTTTAGCAATTGCTTGTCCGATTGCACCGAAACCAATAATTCCCAACTTTTTCCCGTAAACTTCGTTCCCCATAGAGAGCTGCCATTTACCATTTTTCATCTCATGATCTTTTTGCGCAATTTGTCTTGAAATTGACAATAATAACGAAAAGCCAAGATCTGCTGCGGAATGTGCATTTTCCCCTGGTGCATTTGTAACAACAATCCCTTTTTTCTCAGCATAGTTCACATCGATGTTATCGTACCCTGCTCCGAATTTAATAATGTACTTTAAATTGGGGGCATGGTCAATGACTTCTTGATCAATTTTCACAATAGCAACGACGATGATATCAACATCTTCGACTTCTTTTAATAACTGTGATTTTGTAAGTCCACTATCACTATGAACGAACTTCACTTCTGCATTTAACTGCTTCGCTTCTTCTATGATTGTCGGATATTCCTCGATAAAGGGATCTCTAATTAAATATAAAACTTTCATTTTCATCTTCACCTTTATGTTCATTTTTGTTAGTACGTACGACTGGTGTTTGCACGAAAAGTACTTGGAGAGCACTTCATGATTTGATTAAATACTTTATTAAAATATTGTTGATTACGATAACCACATTCTTTCGCAATTATTTTAATAGGAAGATTTGTTTCCGTCAATTGCTGGGTCGCCTTTTTTATACGACGCATCGTAACAATCTCTCTAAAGGATTGCTTATAATACTTCGTTAATAAGGAGCTAATATAGCTTGTATTACGATTAAATTTGGCAGCAATCATATCTAAGCTTATCTCTTTCTCATGATAATGTTCTTCTAAATAATGATATATTTGCTTGGCTAACTTCTCGGACTTCGAGTCTATTTGCATGTCTGTATCTATTAAACTAGCTATCAGCTTGATCATTTCTTCTATTACTCGATAAATAAGTGGTGAGTATAGAATCGTTTGGAATAACGCTTGATATTTTTCTTCCTTTTCTTTATCAATTAAATGCCTTGAAATCATATATCGTCTAATTTGTGCCAAAATACTCGTTAACCTAATTCTAATAATAGCTGGATCAGGGTAAGGCGAAGTTAGACTTAAAAATTGCTCATATAGCCATGTTTTGATTGCTTTTATATCCCCTCGCCGTAAATAATCAATCCAAAACTCCTGCTCTTTTGGTGTTAAAAAAGGGTCAATACTCACCCATTCGTTTGCTGACCATGGAATAAGCTTATTTAGACCAGTGTAAAAAGAAAGCTCCATTCGTTGCTTAATCTTACCGTACTGTGATTGCAGTAGACCTGTATCATTTGTATTTCCTTCGGCTAAAATAATCGCTTCATTTGATTCTTTTTCCCATCCACGAATAAAGGTATGGCATTTTCTTAAAAGATCTTGGTCATTCTCCTCTACAAGGCACAAAATCATCTCAGGTAAAAGAAATACTTTTTTGACATTTGCCCATGAATGACCCATTACATATGTATATAACTTAAATATTTCATTTGGATGAATAGTTCTCATTCCTATGACCTTTACATGATGGGCTTGATTTTTTTGCAGTAAGGTTCTATCTTCAGTATTGTCTTCTGCTATTTGCGCATGGTTCAGGCTTTTGCTATGCATACGATAAAGAATCTGAAGTGATCGAAGCACATCCTCTGGTGACACAGGTTTTACTAATAAATCACTCACTCCTATTTCAATGGCTTTCTTTGCTTGATCAAAAGTAGGTTCAATCGTCATTGCTAAAATTTTTATGTTTAAGATAGGCACAAGCTGTTTTAATTTCTTATATCCCACTGAATCGAACATTTCCATTTCCAACAATAAGAGATCCGGACTTTGTTTTTCCAAGGTTGTAAATACTGCATTTGTAGATGATCTTATTTCAATTTGCCAAGTAGGATATACGGTTTTAATTAACCATTTTAATCCCTCTGCATCGACGTTATCTCGATCAGCAATCAAAATTTTATACATTAAAATCATCTCCTTTTTATTATGTTAGCTTAAAATGCAAAAGTAAACAATTTTGAAAAAAAAGATAAAAATGAGACAAGTTCTGCTGTTCAACCTGCATACATATGAAGTACAACCTAATAATGAGGAGAGATAGAATGAAGTTTCTAATTATTACAAAGCAAACGATAATCACTGTTTTATTATTAATTGCCCTTATTGCATCTGCTTCGGTATGGCTTATATCAAAAAATGGGAGTTTAGCGGTGTTTGGGAATACGACAGAAACGACAAGGGAGATTGAAATGGTAACAACGGAATATAAAACAACAATGGAAAATGGGGAAGAAATGGAAGTCTATCGCTGGGATCCAGGAACTGTATTTTTAGAGGTCGGAGAAAAGGTCAATTTAAACATACTAGGTGTGATGGGTAAGGAACATTCCTTTTATATAGAGGGAACTGATATTAAAGGTGTGGTTCAAAAAGGAGAAGAAACTAAAGTCCCCCTCCAATTTGACGAAAAAGGTACCTATCAACTCATCTGCCATAACCATTCCCAAGAGGAAGATCACGGAAAAATGATTGCTTACATTGTTGTACAATAATTATCATTTTCTCTAAGAATATTCAACATAGACAATAGCCAATGAATAATGAAGCGAACAAATTGAATATACTTTTGATTTGTTCGTTTTCCTATTATAATCTCCTTTATGTATCCAGAGAATATCGCTTGGAAAAATCAAAAATCATAAACAACGATTCTATTTTCTTATAATTTAATTTTCAGGAGGGACAAAGGTGT
The DNA here is from genome assembly GCF_038007625.1 of Cytobacillus sp. FSL K6-0129. Taxonomy (NCBI): domain Bacteria; kingdom Bacillati; phylum Bacillota; class Bacilli; order Caryophanales; family Bacillaceae; genus Cytobacillus; species Cytobacillus sp. FSL K6-0129. The sequence continues at coordinate 812,866 of NZ_JBBOXM010000001.1, forward strand.
CTAAAGATATGGTTTTTCTTTTTGGTGCTATCATATCTATGATTGGGTTTCTTCTCCAACGAACTTATCAAACCTGCAAAAGAGATACATAGCCTTTATTATTTTTACCAGTATTCTGTTTTCAAGAATTTATTCGATAATAAATTCAATACAGTAAACTAGTTAAAGAGCGCTAAAACATAGCCTTAAAAAACACAATTCGGTAATCGCAATATGCTTCATAAAAAAACTGCCGTAACTCGTACGACAGTAGAATTTCCTTCTATATTATTATTTTGAAATAAACATTTGTGTCCAATAATGACCGTGAGAACCACCTTTAACATAGCCAACACCAATCTCAGTGAACTGACTAGATAAGATATTTTTACGGTGTCCATCGCTATTCATCCATGCTGTTACAACAGCTTGTGCACTTGTTTGGCCAGCTGCAATGTTTTCCCCTGCTGCATTGTATGTTAGACCAAAATCTTTTATCATTTGAAAAGGAGTGCCATATGTAGGAGATTGATGACTAAAGTAACGATGATCGATCATGTCTTGAGATTTAAAGCGTGCCACTCGCGCGAGCTCCCAATTTTCTTTTAATGGTTTTAAACCCACTTTAGCGCGCTCTTCGTTTACAAGCTGAACGACTTGAGATTCCATTGATATTGTTGCTTGAGCAGTGGATGGAATTTGAACTGTTTGACCAGGGTAAATTAGGTTGGGATTCCCAATTTGTTTATTAGCTTGAATAATCTCTTGCACCCCTACTTGATACTTCACCGCTATTTTCCACATTGTATCTCCGGATTGCACTGTATGTATGGTTTGAGCACTTGCTATATTTTTCATTCCAAAGACAAGAGTAACAGTTAACAAAAATAATGATAAGTATTTAGTTATTTTTTTCATATTCATATTAAACCAAAATCTATTAAACTATTATAGCGGTAATTGTTGCCTACATTGGGTAAAAGAAGCTTAGATAGTAAATGAAAGGTAATGCAGGAAAAATCATTACCTATAAATTTGAAATCTGCTCTGAATTTACTTTTTTACGTCATTAAAACTTTTATTGAACAATGGTGTAGGGAATTTGCCTTTATTCTCGTCTATTCTTATGATAATGTTAGTTACTTGTTAGAATCAGATGACAGCAATAGGAAAAATGATTATAATGGAGTAATGACACTAGAAACTGATAGAATAGAAAGGTATTGAGAGATGAACGAAATCAATATTAGTTTATTTAGAGGAATAAATGACCTAGGCTTTGAATATCCAGATTTGAACCCAATAATTGTTTTTATTGCCGAATATACCGTAATATTATTAGCCTTAATAACTTTGATGTATTGGTTTACACGTAAAACAAAACATCGCTATATGGTGATGACGGCAGGATTCACATTTATTTTAGCTGAAATTATTGGTAAGTTCGTTGTTAGCAAACTTCACTTTAACTACCAACCTTTTGTCGAATTGGATAATGTCAATCAGCTTATAGATAAAACGGCAAATAATTCTTTTCCAAGTGATCATACGATATTATTCTTTTCATTCTGTATCGTCTTTTGGTTATTTAATAAGAAAAATGTATTGTGGCCCATTCTTGCTGTATTAGTAGGGATTTCACGAATATGGGTTGGTGTTCATTATCCATTTGATGTGATAACAGGGGCACTCATTGCCATCATTTGTGCGATTATCATGTATAACCTTATAGGTAGAATGCAATTGTTCACGACACTTTTAGAAGTATACGAAAAAATAGAAGAAAAAGTATGGCCAAGAAAAAATAAAGGTAGACATGTAAATCGATAGAAGCGGGATGGATCTTTTTTAGATCCATTCTTTTTTTTCCTTTCTGTTATTGAACAAAAATAAGGGGAGATTATGTAGCATTTGCTCAATAATTTAGCGAAAATGCACAATGATTCGGTGAAAACGACTTATACTCGGTATTCATTCAGGTTTTCTATTTGAAGTAACGCAAACCGTTTTGGCCCGACTTTTACCTTCGTTTTATCTTCGTGATATGTTAACACTGTCTACTTATTTAGTTGTTTATTAGCTTTTAAATTCAGTAGATTGGTTATCCCCCTAATCATGTTGGTTAATTACACTTACCTGTTAAAAAAACAGACTGCCAACTAGCAGTCTGCCTACAAGATTATTTCCACCAATCGTCATGCATAGATGCTGGCATTTGTCTTTTATGTTCCGTTATGATATACCTTTGCTCAATTTTCTTTGCAGCTTCCGCACTGACTTCTTTTCCTTCTAAATAGTCATCAAGCTCATCATAAGTAATTCCTAGTTCTGTCTCATCAGCTTGTCCTGGTGTTTGATCAAGTAAATCTGCTGTCGGCACTTTCATATAGATGCTCTCTTCTGCACCTAGTTCTTTTAATAGAGCTTTACCTTGTCGCTTAGATAAGCCTGCTAGTGGCAATAAGTCTGCTCCTCCATCACCGTACTTTGTATAAAATCCTGTAACTGCTTCTGCAGCGTGGTCCGTACCAATTACTAAAAGACCCATTTCTCCACCGAAAATATATTGGGCAATCATACGTGTTCTTGCTTTCACATTCCCTTTATGGAAATCTTTTAGCTCAGCAATATCGGCCACTTCATTATATACTTTTTGAATCTCATCGACTGGTGATTTCACATTATAAACATATGTTTCATCCGGTTGAATAAATCGCAATGCTTTTTGTGCGTCATCTTCATCATGCTGTTCTCCGTATGGTAATCGAATCGCCACGAACTTGGCTTCATATCCTTCCGCCCGTAATTCTTCTACTGCTATCTGTGCTAATCGTCCGGCTAGTGAAGAATCTTGACCACCACTTATACCCAATACAAATCCTTTTGCACGAGCCTGCTTGACATAATTTTTTAAAAAATTGATTCGTTCAATGATCTCTTCTTTCGGAACAATCAATGATTTGACATTTAAATCAGCGCGAATCTTTTCTTGTATGGACATCATTCCTCATCCTTTCATCAAGCTTTAGCATTTAGGCTATCTTTAATTTTTTTCTTTATTGAATCAATCAGTTCTATTTTGTTATTCCAGCAATTTGGACTTAAATCTACAGGATATTCTTCCGGATTTAATGACCTTCTATACTCATGCCATAATAGAGATAGGTTTTCTTTCACATATCCTTGTATCTCTTGAAGACTAGGCTTTTCATAAACTAATTTTCCATCACTAAAAATGTCCTGATGTAAGTCTTTCGCTTCGAAATTGGTGACAAACTTACTAATATAGGTGTGGACAGGGTGGAACATTTTTAAACGTTCTTCTTCTTTAGGATTTTCACTCTCAAGCGCGATATAATCACCCTCTGATTTGTGATTTTCCCTATTTATAATTCGATAAACACGTTTCAAACCTGGGGTTGTTACTTTTTCTGGATTCCCACTAATTTTAATTGTATCTTCCATTTCCCCAGCTTCATTTTCTATAGACACCATTTTATACACAGCACCCAGTGCAGGTTGGTCATAACCTGTAATCAACTTTGTCCCAATACCCCAAGAATCAATTTTGGCACCTTGTGCTTTAAGATTCATAATTGTATATTCATCTAAATCGTTAGAAGCAACAATTTTTGTGTTAGTAAATCCAGCTTCATCTAACATTTTTCTAGCTTCTTTAGATAAATAAGCTAAGTCCCCGCTATCAATTCGAATACCGACAAAATTAATACGATCACCTAACTCTTTTGCTACCTTAATAGCCGTTGGTACACCAGAACGAAGCGTATCGTATGTATCAACAAGGAAGGTACAATCTTTATGTGTTTGTGCATATTTATGAAAAGCGATATATTCATTTTTATATGCCTGTACAAGTGAGTGAGCATGTGTCCCAGCTACTGGGATATTAAACATTTTACCAGCACGCGTATTTGACGTAGCCCCAAACCCGCCAATTACAGCTGCTCTTGCTCCCCAAACACCGGCATCCATTTCTTGGGCTCTTCGGGAACCGAACTCCATTGCCACACCATCATCTAACACTTCCATAATCCGTGCAGCTTTCGTAGCAATTAATGTTTGGAAGTTGATGATATTTAATAATGCTGTTTCTATTAATTGCGCTTGAGCAAGCGGTGCTTCAATTCGTACAATTGGTTCGTTGGCAAAAACAAGCTCTCCTTCAATCATTGAACGAATATTACCTGTAAAACGCAAATCCGCTAAATAATCAAGAAACGCTTCTGGATAGTGTAATTCATCTCGCAAATAAGCAATATCACTTTTAGAAAATTCGAACCCTTGCAGGTAATCAATGATGCGCTCAAGACCAGCGAACACGCCATAGCCATTCCCAAAAGGTAGTTTCCTAAAATAAATATCAAAAACCGCTTTTCTATCATGGATACCATCTTGCCAATAGGTTTGTGCCATATTAATTTGATATAAGTCTGTGTGTAATGCCATGCTGTCATCTGGATATGGCTTGTTCATACTATTTTATACCCCTTTTTCGTTATTTAACTATTGCATTCAGAGAACCACTAAAATGTTCGAGTGCCCATTTATGACCTATTTCGTTTAAACTTGCTGTAGCTCTTTCATAGACAACAATTGAAAACCCTTTGTTATAGGCATCTACAGCAGTGTGTAACACACATATATCTGTACAAACGCCAACTAAATGCAATTCGTTAATGTTTCGTTCTCTTAGTAAAAGTTCTAAATTCGTCCCGCAGAATGCACTGTACCTTGTTTTATCTAACCACTTTACATGCTCTAAACCCTTATTTTCCTCATAAACTTGTTTTAAATTACCATATAGCTCTCTACCTACTGTGCCGTTTATATTATGAGGCGGGTATAGCCTTGTTTCAGGATGAAAATGATCATTTTTTTCGTGTCTATCGATAGCCAAGATCGTTAAATCACCATTTTTGATAAAATCAGCTGTTATTCGTACAATTTCATCTTCAATAGCAATTGCCGGTTCCCCACAAGGTAATGCTCCGTTAACAAAATCATTGGTATAATCGATATTAATCAAAGCCCTTGCCACTAGTATCTCCCCCGTTATCTTTCTTGGTATCGACCTGTATATATAGGTTTCACTACTTCGACTTCATTAAACCTATATAATTGCGTTGCTTTTTTTGACGTTCTTTGCGTGGTTTTACCCTCAACCTTTTCTATAAAAGGAAGGGATTTAATTTTTCTAGCAAATGCTTGCTCATTTAGTATAGCGGGATCTTTTGTAACTGTTGATAATACGGCTTGTAATTCTGAATATGTAAATTCATCTTGTAATAAATTTTTTGCAGCTGTTGTTTGTAACAGCTCTCTTTTTATTACGCTCAATGCATCACAAATAATCTGTCGGTGATCAAATGCAAGTTCTAATTGCAGGACATCATGAATATTCACTAATTTAACGGCAGATGCGTCATCATTTGCATTCATTTCCCTTAAGTCTTCCTCAGAGATAATTGCATAATGCGCATTGGATATGATCCAACCTCTATTATCACGACCGGGTTCATCGTATATACCAAAATGCTTCATATGCACACAATCAATCCCAGTTTCCTCTTTTAATTCCCTAACAGCTGCTTGTAAGGCGTTTTCATGAACGCCAACAAAGCCGCCTGGCAGCGCCCATTTCCCTCCCTCTGTGTTTAACTCCCCTTCTGTATTCCACTTAGCTCTTTCAATTAACAAAAGGTTTAAGCTCATATCGGGTGGAGTAAATGGTTTAGATTCTTCTGTTACGATGGTAAAAACAGCAATATCTGCTGTATAGCCATCTGGTGTTCGATATTTTTTAGTCATAAGGTAATTGCCCCACCACCATGAATTAATTAACAACTTGATAATTGTTAATTATATTTTACCCTACTTTAAAGAAACTTCAACTCTAATGATTTATTTGATTGCAGGAGTTTTCTTTTTTCCTAAAGAATATATGAGAGGAGGAATAATACTTTTTTTGGAAAGGAAAGAAACCATGATTGAAAATGTCTCGAATCATATACAAACAGTACGTTTATTAACAATCCAATCACTTGATAAAATAAATCCAGCATTCATTTCGACTGTACCAAAAGGATTTAATAATAATATTCACTGGAATTTCGGTCATATCGCTTATATACAGGAGAGACTTGTATTTGAACTAACAGGAGAGCGAATGGGGATTGGAAGTGAGTATGAAACATTTTTTGCTGCAGGTACTGCACCACATCTTTGGCAAGGGAATCCGCCATCTATTTTAGAAATCAAAGGTGTATTACAAGAACAGACAGAGAGAGTCATTTCCGTTACCAAAAACAAATTTACTAAAACCTTGCCAACCCCATTCACCAATAAAATGGGGATTACTTTTCAAACAGTTGGCGAATGTATCCTTTTTTCTACCTTTCATGAAGGGATGCATTTAGAAACAATTAAAAGAATATATAAAAGCACGAAAAATAAGTAAACCAAAAATAAAACATAGTTGACATAAAAAACCCTCCAAATTATAATGTAAACTATATTATACATAAGGTTAACATTATAAATGAGGTGAAAGAATTGACGAAAGAACAATTACGATTAAGATCGCTCCTTACGACAGCATTATTCGCAGCTATTATTGGGATTATGGCACAATTAATTATCCCTTTGCCACTTGTCCCAATTACTGGACAAACATTAGCCATTGGATTAGCAGCCGTCATTTTAGGGTCGAAATATGGCACTTTTTCCGTACTCTTATATTTAGCCTTAGGATGTGCTGGCGTGCCCGTTTTTGCAGAGTTTTCTGCAGGTTTCTCAGTTATTGTCGGACCGACTGGTGGCTATTTAATTAGCTATATACCAGTAGTATGGATTATGGCTAAATACCTTGAGAAAACAAAATTCACATTTGCACATGCGCTTACAGCAAATATCATAGGTATGTTTATTACGTTAATTATTGGAACGGCGTGGTTAAAGTGGATGGCTGACTTAAGTTGGACCGCAGCATTTCTGTCAGGGTTCGCTCCATTTATTATCGGTGGTTTTATTAAAGCGTTGATGGCAGCATGGATTGGATTGCTAGTTAGAAAACGACTCATTAGTGCTCGATTACTTTTTACGAATCAATTATCAACTAAGGTAGTCGATAAAAGAGCCTCTTAATGATATTATCTTTTTAAAAAGTGAACGAATGCGCATACATCTAAATTGTGTGCGCATTTTACTTTTCAATATTATAATCTTACATTCCCTCTATATATACATTGGATTTAAATCGACACTGGTCTTAGTCCATTTCTCACTCCTAAGCTTACTACTTTCTCTTTGATTTTTTTTTATCTCCATAATCACATTTAATATGATTGATTAACACCCTTTTTAAGCCCTCTTATCTCTAGTCTAACCAACTTTATATATTTGCCCACATTCCAGTATGCATGCAGTTTAAATCTAAATAGTCGATTTTTTATTATTTCATCCTTAGCTGAAAAAATTTTTTGTTTTTAAATGTCCACAAATAGTAGTCAAAACAACCGGTGTACCAACTACCGCAGGAATAAAGTAATAGCTAAGGCGATAAAACATTAAAACCATAAATGTTAATTCTGCAGGTATTCCGTGAGATTCAAAACCGATTAGAATAACTAAATCAAACGAACCAATTCCCCCCGGTAACATACTTATTATGCCAGCACAAGCAGCTACAATGACAATTGGGAAAACAGAAAATAAAGAAAAATTGACACCGACTATATTTAAAATACCCCAAATACAAATAACGACAAATATCCATTCAAACACAGAGATCATTAATAGTTCCGTTATAAACTCCCTCTTGATAGGCAAACTTTGCAGTTTTCTTTTAATAAAATAGACAAAAAGTAGTAGAGGGGTATAAAGCGCAACAATCCAAATAGCAAGATGAGCTAATCTTAACTCTGAGAAAAGTTCAGATCCATTGAATAATACCATCCAAGACAAGATGGATAAACCACAAAGATAAAATAATGACAGTTTAGCTATTACCTTAATATATGGGATATTATTGTCTAAGTAGGGGCGGTAATAAACCGTTCTTAATGTTGCGCCGGCTACCCCGCCAAACCCAATTAAGTTTGAGTAAGCATTTGCAGATAACGAATACCCTAACAGTTTTTGCATCGGAATTTTAACCTGCAGTAATCGATTTAAAATAACATCATAAAAAAACATTGGAGACAAACAAATTAATCCTAGAATAATAATGAAAAAAATCCGCCAAAATGAAAGCTCATCCAAATAATGCTCAAGTAAAGCCCAGTTGAAATCTTTAAAAAATTTATTTGCTTCCATTATTACAATGAGCAAAATAATACATGGCATAACATATTTTACTATTTGAATTAATTTTTGATTAGAAAAAATTGACACGATAATTCACCTTATTCACTACTTTTACAACCATTTTCATTCCCCTTTTGTTTCGATCCTATTAAATATGTATTCAATACTTGTCCATAAATGAACAACCGATTTATGGCAACATTATTAAGCCTAACATGAAAAGGGCTATACCGCCTATATAAGTAACAAAAAAATATATAAATGCCATCTTTTGTTTCTTCACAATTAATTCCACCATCTCCAACTGAACAGATGAAAAAGTTGTAAATGCCCCCAAAAAACCAACTACAAGTAAAGCTGATACATTTTCCCAATGTAGAAAGTGAACAACCACACCCATTAAGAAACAACCAAGTAAATTAACGATAACCGTTCCATAGGGAAAGAGTGAGTTGGTTTTGCTATTTATCAACGTTGATAAGGAGAAACGGGCTATTGCACCAAAAAATCCACCTATCATCACATAAAGTATTTCACTCATTTGTTCCCCTCACCTCTTTACGTTTACCAAAAACAATACCAAGATAGGCCATCACTAAACCTAGTGCGATATTAAATACGATATATACAAAAGCTTGAATGATAAATCCATTTTCAACTAATAAAACCGTATCCGCACTAACAGTCGATAATGTGGTAAATGATCCAATTACCCCTACAGTGATTGCTTGTTTAAGATTAGGATCAATCGGTAAAGTGATGGACGATAAATAGCCGAGAATAAAGGCACCAAACACATTAATTATCAAAATATCTAAAGGAAATGCACTCTGCCAAAACTGTCCGATGACAATTGAGATAGCAAACCTCATGCTTGCACCTATCATCCCGCCAATTCCAATATATAGATACTTCATCCTTTACCTCCTTGCTTCAAAAAAATTGTTTATGCATACTATCGATTAAATGAGCCAAGCTAACAGTGAAAGAAAAAAAGAAAGGATGTTAAAAGATGAAAGGTACAATCATTGCTGTTGCTCTTTCAAGTTCTCTACTATTAACAGCTTGTGGCATGAATAATGGACAAGATACGAACGACACTGCTTATAGAGCACCAGATATGCATGACCCCGCAAAAGTTGGATATGAAAGAAATGGTAACAATGATAGACCAAGTATTGACAACAATATTCATACTCGTAATGTCGATTATGATGGAACACAACATTCAATGAGGTTTGCCGATAAAACAGCAGATAATATTACACAAATGGACGAAGTTAAAAGAGCAAGGGTTTTACTTACTGGCGACAATGCCTATGTGGCAGCAACCTTAGCGAATGGTAATGAATTAACACAAGATCTAGAAAAGAAAATCGCTGATCAAGTAAAATCAACTGACCAGAACATTGATGATGTCTATGTATCAGTAAACCCTGATTTCTACAACCGTGTGGACACATATGCAAAAGATGTTCGCAATGGAAAACCAATTGAAGGCTTCTTCGATGAATTTAGTGAAACAGTGAAACGAATGTTTCCTAATCATGAATAATGGTCAATTTATGGTCTGGTAGGGAATATCCCTATCAGTCCTAATTATACATAACAGATTTTGTAAGTATTAATCATAAAAAAACCTATTCCCATCCATTCAAGTAATGATAAAAATTCGGTTCAATGCTTTCCTCTATGGTCCCAGCTCTTTCACCACCTGCAAGAATTCTCAAAGGTACATTTTACATATATTATGAACTTAGCTATTTTATTGCACACGAAAAAGCTGTCAGTCAATCTGACAGCTTTTTGCCTTAAACTTCTTTAAAATAGTCTTTATAAAAACCACTAACTTTACCAGAGTTGTCAACAATGAAGAAAAACTCTTCTGTTTCATTTTTCACATCATAGATTTTTCCTTCAGTTAAAGCACGATTAACAATATATTTTGCTGCATTCGTATGTACACATTTTACCTTTTTTAACGTGTCACTTTCATGCCATGTTTGATGAATCATTTTTGCCACTCCTTATGTGTTCTCTTATACAGTGTAAAAAAATTAAATGTGTTCTGCAAGCTGTATAGTGATTTTTTTCTATTTAGGATGGTAAATACTTATTTGAAATGTGTTTTTATAGAAATACTTTTTGTAAAAAAGAAATTTTTTCCTTTTCAAAAGTATACATTTCACTTGTGAAAAAATCTTTAAATGTTATATATAGTATATCACAAATATAATCGACTCTAATCATTTCCAAGTATTGATAATGTTGCTTATCATAAACAATCTCAAAGAAGCATGTTTTCGTCAATTGTTTCATTTAGACGACCTTCTTTCATCTTTGGTGACATTGTTATATACCACCAAAGTAGCTTATAGTAAACTTCTTTGTTTAATTCACGACTCCAAGCTTATTTATCTCTTCTTTTAAATGCTGAACATATTTATAACTGAGTCTCCCTTCAGCTGCACGCAAAATCTCCCTCGCATAAAAGGATGGTGGTGAAGACTGGGGATTTTTATCATAAACATGGAAGGTTAACACATCTTTATATATTTCCCCTTCAATTGTCAAATTAACAAAAGTCGGTCGATAGTGACCAACAGTGACTCCTTCTCTTTGGAATAAATAATCTATTGCTTCTATCGGTAATTGATAAACAATACCTTCTGTTTCACCAGAACCTTCAATGATGTCCGCTCGATTCCCATCAGGTGCATAGAAATAATAGCCCATTTGATAGCCTTTTAATACACCTATACCGACGACATTTTTAAAAAAATGGCCAACTCCAGCTTTCATAAATCTTTCAGTATCCATACAAGACCCATATGCAAAATAGTAAAATGTCTTTGGGGAATTCATTTGCAGATTGTATACCTTCCAGTCTGAAACTTTAATTGCATCTTGCTGTAGACCTTCAGCGGGGGAAACATAAATAAAACCTTGTCGCACTCCCTGATCCGTATATACGTGTACTTTTTTTCTTACAGATAATGAATGCTTGTCATCTTTTACATACCCTTCTAAAACATCAATTGCCTCTAAATGTTCGGCACTTAAAACGTATAATTCTCCATATACTTTTTCAGCTAGTTTATCTGATAATTCGACTCTCGGATAACCATCACCCGTATCAAACATGACTCCATTTATCCAAGCTTGTTCGGCCACTAAACGAGCTTCAGTTAAATAATCATGATGGATCTCATTTTTTCGTAATGTGCCATACACAAAGAGGTGAATCGTTGCCATACCCATAAATGCGCTCCTTTATTGTCACTATAGTAATATACTTATTCTTCCTCCTCCTACAATATTCAACAATTCGAAAGTGATTCCCTCCATATTAACAATTTTTTACCATATTTTTACCTTAACTAAATATCACCAATATCCAATAAAGCTAAGCATTTGGGTGAATAAGAGACAAGGCAAACGATTTGCCTTGTCTCTTGTTCTTTACTCTCCACTTTTTATATTTGATTTCTTCTTTTCACTCATCATTTCTGTGCAGTAATGGATTGAATCGCTTGTTCCTTTAATTTGAATTTTTGTATTTTACCAGAAGCAGTCATTGGATATTCTTTCGTAAAAGTAATATGTTTAGGTATTTTATGCTTGGATATTCTGCCTTTACAATATTCTTTAACTTCTTCAGCCGTAATGTTGGCATAGTCTCTTAAAATAATCCATGCCATTACCTCTTCACCGTATATCTCATCAGGAACACCTACAACTTGAACATCTAAAATATCTGGATGACTATAGAGAAATTCTTCAATTTCTCTAGGGTATACGTTTTCTCCCCCTCTTATAATCATATCTTTCAGGCGACCTGTTATTTTACAATAACCATTCTCATCCATAATAGCTAAATCCCCAGTGTGCAACCATCCCTCTTTGTCGATAGCTTGTTCTGTCGCTTCGGGATTGTTATAATAACCTTTCATAACATGATATCCTTTTGTGCATAGTTCCCCTTGAGTACCAATTGGCACTTCATGTGCTGTCCCAGGTTCAACAATTTTCACTTCAACTTCTGGCAATGCTCGACCAACTGATTCCACGCGTAAATTAATAGGATCATCAGTGCGTGTTTGTGTAATAACTGGTGAAGATTCCGTTTGGCCATAACAAATTGTAATCTCTTCAATACCCATTTTTTCAATAACAGCCTTCATTACTTCAATCGGACAATTGGAACCAGCCATCACACCTGTTCGCAATGATTGTAAATTATATTTTGTGAAATTTTTGCTATTGATTTCAGCTATAAACATTGTTGGCACTCCATGAAGGGCCGTACATTTCTCTTGTTCAACCGTTTGTAAAACGGTATCAGGTTGAAATTCCTGTACAGGTACCATCGTTGCTCCAACTGACACACAAGCCAAGGTGCCTATGACACAACCAAAGCAATGGAAGAATGGTACAGGAATACATAGTCGATCATCTTTTGTGAGCTTCATACAAGCGGCAATATTTAATGCGTTATTCACGACATTACTATGTGTGAGCATAACGCCTTTCGGAAATCCAGTTGTTCCTGAGGTATACTGCATGTTAATCACATCATCCGGCTGAAGTGAAAGCAAACGCTCATTTAAACTCTCATCACTACATCCTTCACCAAGAGCTACAACATCTTCCCAACTGTAGGTGCCAGCAAAGCGCTTCTCTCCTAACACGATGACGTTTTTTAAAAAGGGAAGCTTGCTACATTTTAACTGGCCCGGCTGCGATGTTTTTAATTCTGGTGCGATTTTATAGAGAATATCAATATATGATTGGTCGCGGTATTTTTCCATTAAAATAATAGTGGTAGCATCAGATTGTTGTAATAAGTATTCAAGTTCAGCGGCTTGATAATTCGTATTGACAGTTACTAACACAGATCCGATTTTACCTGTTGCAAACTGAGCACTTACCCATTCAGGTGTATTAGAAGCCCAAATCGCTACATGTTCTCCTTTTTCTAAGCCGAGCTTCATGAAACCTTTAGCAACTGTACGACAATACTCATTAAAGCTATGATATGTGTACCTCAAACCTCTATCTGCATAGACTAATGCTTCATGATTAGGATTTTCTTCTGCTCTTTTTTCTAATAAATCGCCAATCGTTATATTTAATAATTCAGACAATTTTTTTCCTCCTCAGAAAATTAAAATTGAAACGCTTTCATTTTTTTTATGCGAATTTTGAATGTATTATTTTAGTCCTTATCATTTTAAAGTCAATTTCAAAATGAACCAACCCAAGTTTCTAAATTTTCATATTCCGATGGTGCTTTATGTCCAACAGTTAAAAACAAATGTAGATTTATTCTAATAAAAATAAAAAAGCTCGAATATTTATATATTCGAACCTTCTCGTATAATTTCCTTTATTTTTTTCTTACCATTATATAAAAGTTTGTACTTTTTCTTTGAAAATGGTGTTGAATTCTAAAACCGAGTTTTTCATAGAGATGGATGGCTCGTTGATTAAAGGAAGCCACTGTTAACCTTATTGGGGTGCTTGGGAAGAGCACTTCTATTTCCATAAGGATCGTGGTTAAAAAACTGCTTCCCAATCCCTTTCCTGTTAAATCCGGTCTCATCCCTATGCCAATATCAATGCAATCATCTATATATAGATGACTGCTATTCACCGGTACTCTTGCTGATTCACCGTAACAAAAAAAACCAATCATTTCTTCCTGTTTATATATACAAAAGTAGTTTCCCGTTAGCCACTCTTGTTTACTGTCTTCTGTTTGAGCGTGATTATAAAAATCGTAAGGAGATGGATATGTCCAAGAACTGAGGATGACTGCCTCGTATTCTTTTACTTTATTAAACGTAGTAGTTTCCATATCATTTTCCTCCAGTTTATCGTTATTAAAATAATTTCAACTCATATACAAGTTCTTCTTGGCGAGTGTCTTCAAACCACTCTTTTCCTAATAACGTAAACCCTAATTTTTCCATAATTCTTATGGATGCTTCGTTTTTTGGATCACATGAGGCTTGAATATATTTTACTTTTTTATGCCTTTTAGCTAATTTGATACAACCTGTGATAGCTTCTGTCGCATAGCCTTTATGCCAATACGATTTTCTGAAATGGGCAATTAATTCAATTCGTTTTACTGATGCATCAATATTAAATCCAGCCGCTCCAATAACTTCATTGTTTTTCTTATCTTTTAAACTATATACCGATAGGCCGTACTCTTTATGACAGTCTTCATACCATTTGACGATTTTAGGAATCTTAACGGAAGCAACTGCTCCTCCACTTCTGGCCATCACTTCCTGATTGCCCCAAATTTCATTCATTTGCTTAATATACTCTTTTTTAAATACAAAGAATGACATTCGTTTCGTTTCATATATGTGCATATGACACCCCTCTTTCTATAACGAATGATAAGAAGAGCCAAAGAGTTGTATTGTTTCCTCGTTCTTCAAAAAAGGTTGTAATGTGATATGAACGGGACGGTTCTTATTGGCGTATTTTTTGTTATATGCTGCAAACTCAAAGGATACGTCTGCAATCATAACGTTTGTACCTTGTTGTTTTCCTTGAAACAACTCACGCCATTCTGCAGCTGTTTCTTCAGGTGACTCTACATTATACTTAATGCCCTTTATTTTTGTATGGATAAGTTGTTGATCTATCATACCTAATGATTTGAATTCTTCATATCTCGTATGGTCATCTTGTTCCCATTGAATAAAAAAAGGAAAAGGCACTTCTCGTTTTGCTTGCAAAAATAGCATCTTCCATCTAATCATTTGCCCATCTGCCCTCATCCGTTCTCCAGGAAAGATCGGATAGGTTTTATATCCCTTTTCATTCAATTCTTGCTTTAACGCTTCAATATTTTCTGTGCGAAAACATACTTGACCTAACCCTTCAAATGTAGATAAATCCTGCACAGCTTGTTGTACTAAAGGGTTATCTGATTGCGTAGCCTTCGCTTTATTTTCTATTGCTAAAAATTCTATATAAGATGAGTTTAAGTACAATAAACTATTATATGTTCCCCATTTTTCATGTCTACCACCCTGAACCGCTTTTATATTCATAACAGATAAATAATCGATAATCTCTTGCGGGTTTCGTTTAATAAAATGAACGATATGATCAAGTTGCATTGAAGGATACCCCTTTCATTAAAAGAAAATTCATCCAACTTTACCTTAGCTAAGATTAGTTTACCATAACTTTTCTACTTATCTATGAATGTTTTTCACACAACTTTTACTTCTTAATTTAATTGTGTGTCCTTTATAAACATTTTACATTTCCTTAACAATTAAAATTTTTATACATTTCTCCTTTTCAAAACAGGGGATA
Source organism: Cytobacillus sp. FSL K6-0129 (assembly GCF_038007625.1). Taxonomy (NCBI): domain Bacteria; kingdom Bacillati; phylum Bacillota; class Bacilli; order Caryophanales; family Bacillaceae; genus Cytobacillus; species Cytobacillus sp. FSL K6-0129. The sequence goes on from NZ_JBBOXM010000001.1 coordinate 828,520, forward strand.
ACGTTTACAATAAATAAAAGAATATTCAATCCTTTACCTAGGAGGTATGTATCAAATGAAGATAATGAGTAATGAACAGTTGGTCGTCTCGTATCGTGATGCATTAAAGTCAGGTTCTGAAAAGGAATGGATTCGGATACTTAAAGATGAAATTCAAAAACGGGGATTAAAACCATTTAAAGAGTAAAGCATAAGGCGAGCAAATATTTGCTCGCCTTTTTATTTTTTATCCTTTCGGTGACGCGGAAGATATCCATCTCATTTTAATTATCTTTGCTTTATTTCCTTAGTGGTTTGGATTTCATTATTTTGTAGTATCTGTTTATAGTCCATATCAGAAATAACACCTAGCTTTTTGAACAGTACAGAATATTTCAATATCCTATTTTTCCTTCCTCTCATAGTAATCACTCCTGCTTTTCTATCATAATATGCATTTTATCAATAAAGTTTCCTTCACGCAACATTTTTACATATCTAAAAATCTTTTTATCAAGTGCATATCCCTTACTATTTCCTATAGTGCTTGAATTTATGATTAATAGTGAAGAATACATGATTTTTTTTTAATGCAACAATAAAAGGTGTGAGTAGCATGTTGAAGAATGATATAGGAAAATGTGAATATTATTTGTTACCATCACCAATCTTGTTTTACTGCTAAAGGGCTGTGATTCTTCCTTTTGTGACAGGATCAAAGCTTTGATTTCTTCTCTTATAGAGGGATATTCCCCTTTTACAATACCCCTCGAGATTCAGATGAAGGCTTCAACCAAGGGTGACTTACAACAAAAAGCGAGGAAGTGAACAATAAATCGCTTCACTTCCTCGCTTTAAACCCTTTTGAGTATTAGTTTATTTTTTATTTTAAATTAAGCTTCAAATAATAAAGACTCAGGGTCTTCAATTAATTCTTTCACACGTTTAAGGAATGTTACTGCTTCTTTACCATCAACAATACGGTGGTCATAAGAAAGTGCAACATACATCATTGGGCGGTTTTCCATTCTTTCAGCATCAATAGCTACTGGACGAGTTTGGATAGAATGCATCCCTAGGATACCTACTTGTGGTCCATTAAGGATTGGTGTTGATAATAATGAACCAAACACACCACCATTAGTAATAGTAAATGTTCCACCTTGTAAGTCAGAAATAGCTAGTTTATTATCTCTTGCTTTTTTACCAAGACCCATAATATCCTTTTCAATTTCTGCAAAGTTTTTACGGTCAGCATCTCTAACAACTGGAACTACTAAACCTTCATCTGTTGAAACAGCGATACCAATGTCATAGAATTTTTTAAGAACTAGTTGGTCGCCGTCAATTTCAGCGTTTAATAACGGGCTACGTTTAAGTGCTGCGACAACCGCTTTTGTGAAGAAAGACATAAACCCAAGTTTAACATCATTTTCTTCTTGGAATTTATCTTTACGTTTTTTACGTAAGTTCATTACATTTGTCATATCAATTTCATTGAATGTTGTTAACATAGCAGATGTTTGTTGAACTTCTACAAGTCTTTTCGCAATTGTTTGACGACGACGGCTCATACGGATGCGTTCTACTGGTTTTTCACTATTGGCATCAGTTGCTGCTGGCTTAGGAGCTGGCTTAGATGCAGCTTGTGGCTGCGCTGCTTGTGTCGCTTGATTTGGATCGTAGTTCGCAACATCTTGTGAACGTACTCTTCCCATAGGATCTGTTGTTGGAACTTCACTTAAATCGATTCCTTTTTCACGCGCCATTTTTCTAGCTGCCGGTGAAGCAATTGTGCGTTGTTTATTATCTTCCGCTGGTTTGGAATCAGCTGGTTTCGCTTCTTCTTTAACCTCTTGAGGTGCTTCCTCTTTTTTCTCTTCTGCTTTAGGAGCAGGAGCTTCTCCACCTTCACTTACAACTGCGATGGTATCCCCTACATTCACAGTGTCTCCTTCTTCTGCTTTTAATTCTGCAAGTACACCACTATATTCAGAAATGATTTCTACATTTACTTTGTCTGTTTCAAGCTCAACAACATAATCACCTTTATTGACTGTATCACCAGGTTGTTTTAGCCACTGAGCGACCGTACCTTCTGTAATTGATTCTGCTAATTCAGGAACTTTAATATCTGCCACAATAATTTCCTCCTTATTACTTACGTGTTAAAGATTCTTCAATAATTCTCTGCTGCTCTTTTTTATGCACGACTGGATCGCCTTCTGCTGTGCTTGAGCGGCGGCGTCTACCGATATAATTTACCTCTACTCCGTCAGGGGCAATATGTTTTAACCTTGGTTCAACAAAATTCCATGCGCCCATATTCTTCGGTTCCTCTTGCACCCAGATCATTTCTTCAAGATTTGGATAACGTTTTACTACTTCCGTAATGTCAGCAAATGGGAACGGATAAATCTCTTCTACACGTACAATATGGAACCACTCTTTATCTTCAATATCTTTTAATTTATCTTCTAAATCAATAGCCATTTTTCCTGATGTGAAAACAATTCTTTTCACTTGCTCTTTTTTCTCACCAAGGCCAGATTGCTCGAGAATCGAGTTAAACTGTCCTTCTGATAAATCTTTAGCAGTTGCAGCAACTGTAGGGTTACGTAAAAGACTCTTAGGTGACATTATGACCAATGGTCTTACTTCTTCCTGATTCAAAATCGCTGCTTGTCTTCTTAAAATATGGAAGTACTGTGCTGCTGAAGAAAGGTTAGCTACTGTCCAGTTGTTTTCAGCTGCCAGCTGCAGGAATCTTTCTAATCTTGCACTTGAATGCTCTGGACCTTGTCCTTCATATCCATGTGGAAGAAGCATTACTAGACCAGATTTTTGTCCCCATTTCGCGCGACCAGCAGAAATGAATTGATCAAACATAACTTGTGCAGAGTTCGCAAAGTCACCAAACTGTGCTTCCCAAAGAACTAAAGTTTCTGGAGCTGACACATTATAACCATATTCAAAGCCTAGAACAGCCATTTCTGACAACGGGCTATTATGAACAGCAAATGAAGCTTTAGCTGTTGAGATTTGATGTAAAGGTGAGAACGATTTACCTGTCACTTCATCATGTAACATGATATTTCTATGGGCAAATGTTCCACGCTCTGAATCTTGACCTGTAAGTCTTACCGGCGTACCATCTGAAATAATTGAAGCGAATGCTAATGTTTCAGCGTGACCCCAATCAATTTTCCCAACCTCTTCTAGTCCATTTTTACGACGTTGTAATATTTTACTTAGCTTTCTAAAGACTTTATATTCTTCCGGCCATTTTAGAAGTTCTTCATTCAATTGCTGTAAAGACTCTAATGGCACAGCAGTTTGAATGCTTGGTATACCATTTTCCACTGTCTCAGGTGGATTTAATTCAGTTGCATCTTCTTGTTTATCCGGCACTTTATCGTAAGCTTGCTGAAGTTTTTCAGCTACTTCCGAATGAATAGCAGTAACCTCTTCTTCTGATAAGTATTGATCTTTTTTTAATTTCTCACCATAAAGCTCTTTAATCGTTGGTCTTTTATGGATAATATTATACATCGCTGGGTTTGTGGTCATCGGCTCGTCCATTTCATTGTGACCAAAGCGGCGATACCCAATTAAGTCAATTAAGAAATCTTTATGGAATTTATCTCTATATTCAATAGCTAATTTAGCGGCATTGATGACTGCTTCGGGATCATCTGCATTTACATGCACGATTGGAACCTCATAGCCTTTGGCTAAATCACTTGCATATCTAGTCGATCTAGAATCATAAGATTCTGTTGTAAAGCCAATCGTGTTATTAGCAATAATATGGATGGAACCACCAGTATTATAGCCATTTAATTGACCAAGATTTAATGTTTCAGCGACAACACCTTGCCCTGGAAAAGCAGCGTCTCCGTGAATAATGATGGAAAGTGCTTCGTCGTAATTAACTTCTGGGAAACCACCAGTAGTACGTTTATCTTGAGCCGCTCTTGTATATCCTTCAACTACAGGACCAACGAACTCTAAATGGCTTGGGTTGTTCGCAAGTGTTAAGTTTGCAACTGTTGTATTTTCAGCCTTGATTTGTTTGTCTAATCCCAGATGGTATTTTACATCGCCTGTCCATCCATAGCTGATACCAATAGAACCTTCAGATGGGACAAGATCTTTGTTCGGCGCATGCTGAAATTCCGCGAATATCATCTCATAAGGCTTACCAAGTACATGAGCAAGCACATTTAAACGTCCGCGGTGTGCCATTCCAATATTTATTGTTTTTGTGCCATTCGCCACTGAACCTGATACAATTTCATCTAACATTGGTACCATCGTATCTAAACCTTCAATAGAGAAGCGTTTTTGACCGACGAAAGTACGGTGTAAGAATTTTTCAAACTCTTCTACTTCCGTTAATCTTTTGTACACTTTCGCTTTTTCAGGTTTTTGCAAGTTAAGTTTAAGGCTATTTGTTTCAACCTTGCGACGAAGCCAATCCTTTTCTTCTAAATTGTCAACATGAGTGAACTCAAATGCTAACGTATCCATATAAGCATTTTTTAAGTATTCAAATGCTTCTAATCCATCTCTTAACGGAATATTCGCATCTGTACATATAAGATGAGCTGGTATTGCACGTAAATCTGCTTCTGTTAATCCATAATTACTTAAATCAAAAATAGCAACATTCTTTTCTTCCCTATTAACTAGGGGATAAATATCAGCAGCTTTATGTCCGTTTGAACGAATAAAATCGGCAAGACGAATAGCTGATAAAGTTTTTTCAATTTGTGCTGGACTTACGCCAGTGCTTTCTGCTCCTAAACTTATAGGAGCTACCCCTGTTTGTTGCAATGGTGAACCATTAACCTCAAAATACTCTCTCATTTCTTGGTCAACTGATTCTGGATTTTCTAAATACATCTCATAAAGCTCGATTACATAGCCAAGGTTAGGACCATAAAAACTTTGTTCTAAAGGTCCGCTACCCTCTGAAGGCTTCTTCATGGAAAATTACCTCCACAACTCTTTTTTAAATATATTTGGATAATTTATTTCCGCCCCATATCCATTCTAGGATAGTAACAATATTATTTCGTATATTAAAATTCCGAATAATGTTAATTTCCAGAGGACGAAATGTTTCCTAAGCCATTTTACCACGTTAAAGGCGCATATACAAAGGGAAAAAAGAGAAAATCACGAAAATACAGCTAATATTTTTAGAAAAAATACTTATATTAAAAAAGTGAATTAATTTAATTCCTATATCACGCCTATTAGTGTAATAAATTGGAAAGATGAACTAACGTCTACAAGTTGATAATCATTCAACTTCTAAACCGTTTGCCTATTTAAGTATATATCAAAAGCCTTATTATTGGTAGAATTGTGCACTAAATATTCAAACTGAATAAAATACTACGAGAGAGGATGTGAACTTATGGATTTAGCTAGAGCGAGGGAACTACTAAAAAGTCAAAACGAATATGAAGTAACTTTCGATGGCGTAAATATCGTCATTGTCGATCTCTATGAATTAACTAAAATGGCAAGGGTGTGCGAAAGAAACAACGTAGATAAGAATCAAGTTGTTCCACTCGCACAATTAATAGAAGAAAATACAATACGTTAACGGTCCGTTTTTTTCGTTAAAATACGGACGATTTTCTCCGAATCTTTATCATATTCAATAAACACATAGAGCCCATATTCTATCTCCTGTTGACGCATCCAAAGTTTAAACTTTTCTATTTCTGTCTCATCCTTTACTTCTTTTCCAAGATGCTGATAATCAACAATATCTGCTGATGGATATTTTTCCTTTGCGATCATCATCGCTTCTTTACCCCATTTCGCATAAGAAGGTGCATCATAAACGGCAAAGCTTGTTTGAGGGCTTGAAATAAATATATAGCTAAACAACACTATGACAATTGAGAGAAACACTCTTTTCTCCATTTTCTCCTCACCTCTTCACTTTTATTTTTTGATGGAAATATTTATAGTTTTACTATCTTTTCAATGTTTATTCTTTATGAAAGTTTTTTTGGGAAATGGGTTATATAATGAAAGAAAAATTCAAAGCAAAACTTGCTAGTGCAAAAGTAAATATCAATAGATAAAGAAAAGCGGGCAAGTTAATGGTTAAAACTTGCCCGCTTTTCTTTATCTATTGTTCCATTAACCCTTATATCGTAAATGTCAACATAGCCTTTAAAAAATATAAGAAAATGTTCATTATTATTTCATTTGATTAGTTTTAGATATGATTATTTTAATAAAAGTAATCGTACAACATCTAAAACAAAAAGTGGAAGACATAAAGGCCTATTTTGTTCTCTCAAGTAAATCATCTATTTCAATTATTTCTATTAAATGATGAATATCATCAGTCGGGTTATATACACCGTCTAAAAATTGATCAATATCAAATTTCTTTAACAAGATAACCCTCCTCTTTTTTCATCCGTTTCAAAACCATTCGAAGACTTCACACTTTTTTTGTGGGTACTGTTAGTCAAATACACAACATCATTTATATTAATATAATAAATAAAGAAGCAACCTTTAAAATTTATTGAACGATGCAATATTCATTTTTCAGTTTTTTCTTAAAATAGAGTATTTAAATAATATTATTTTTTCTTTTTACTTTCAGTTTCATGAACATTTTGTGACCAAATTCATCATTTGTTCATGAACATTTTGTGACACCTATCACATTCAATTGTTTTTAACCATTTATGATACTAACATAGGGTTACAGGCGTGATATTCACGTTCAAATAAAACAATAGATTTTTAGAAAGATAGAAAGGGGTACATCAATGAAATTGAAAAGGGCTCTTTTATTGGCTATAGTTGCCATTGCCGCTGTACTTGCTGGGTGTGAACCACTTACTGTTCTAAATCCTAAAGGTCCACAGGCCGAAGTCCAGGCTAACGATATTATGATGTCCATATGGTTAATGTCTGGCATTGTTATTGTAGTTTTTGCAATGCTTGCATATATGCTCATTAAATTTCGTTCATCTAAACAAGGAAAAGATTATGAACCACCTCACATCGAGGGAAATAAATGGGTGGAGGCAGTTTGTGTCGGAATACCTGTACTAATTGTTGCTTATCTATCATTTGTTTCTGTCCAAAGTAACTATAAAGTTGAAGCAACACCACCAGGGTATGAAGATAAGGAGCCATTAGTTGTATATGCATCATCATCTAACTGGAAATGGCACTTCAGCTATCCTGAAGAAGATATTGAGACAGTAAATTACTTATATATACCTACAGATCGAGCGCTTGAATTTAAACTTTACTCATTCGGTCCAATTACAAGCTTCTGGATTCCACAACTTGGCGGACAGAAATATGCAATGGCCGATATGGTAACAACATTACATTTAGCTGCTGATCATCCTGGTGAATTCATGGGTAGAAATGCAAACTTCAGCGGAAAAGGTTTTGCTGAAAATACGTTTGATGTAACAGCAATGTCTCCAGTTGAATTTGAGGAATGGGTAGATGAAGTTCATCAAACAGCTGATCCAATTACTGAAGATAAATTTGAAGAGTTACTAGAGCCAGGTCACTTAGGTAAGATGACCTTTACTGGCACTCATTTAGACTTTAGCCCAGCACCTGAAGGGCATGAACATCATCAATCAAATGATGAAGATTCAGAAGAAAATCATGAAAATCATGATGAGCACGAAGGTCACACTGACCACAGTAGCCATTAATTAGATGAAGTGTCTATTGACATCTTCTGAAAGGAGTATACAGGATGGAGTTCTTTGAACGTTTTGCCATACCACATCCAAGTCCAGCTATTTATGCTTCAATGGTAGCAATTGCAATTGTTTCTATTGCCATTGTAGTTGGGATAACATATTTTAAAAAATGGGGTTATTTATGGCGTGAATGGTTAACAACTGTTGACCATAAACGATTAGGTATTATGTATATTATTGCAGCGATCCTCATGCTATTCCGAGGAGGCGCTGACGCAATTATGATGCGTGCGCAATTATCAGCACCTGAGAACAAATTGCTTGATGCACAGCATTATAACGAGATATTCACTACACATGGTGTTGTTATGATTCTCTTCATGGCTATGCCATTTATTATCGGGTTTATGAACTTTGTTGTTCCACTGCAAATTGGGGCTCGCGATGTTGCGTTCCCACGTCTTAATGCACTTAGCTTCTGGTTATTCTTTGCCGGTGCAATGTTATTTAATATCTCTTTCGTTATCGGAGGATCACCAGATGCGGGTTGGACATCTTACTTCCCGTTAGCAGATAATGAATTTAGTACCTCTGTCGGTACGAACTATTATATGATTGCGATACAGATTGCCGGTCTAGGTACATTAGCAACAGGTATCAACTTTATGACGACAATCTTGAAAATGCGTGCTCCAGGCATGACATTAATGAAAATGCCAATGTTTACTTGGTCAGCATTAATTACGAACGTTATTATCGTATTTGCTTTCCCTGTATTAACAGTTGCGCTTGCAATGGGTACATTAGATCGTTTATTCGGTACACATTTCTTTGCATCAACAAATGGCGGTATGGATATGTTATGGGCCAACCTTTTCTGGGTTTGGGGACACCCTGAAGTATATATCTTAATCTTGCCTGCATTCGGTATTTACAGTGAGGTAATCTCTACTTTCGCTAGACGTAACCTATATGGTTATAAATCAATGGTTGCTTCAATGGTAATCATTTCACTATTATCATTCGTTGTATGGGTTCACCACTTCTTTACAATGGGTCAAGGCGCTTTCGTTAACAGTATTTTCTCTATTACAACGATGGCAATAGCAGTACCTACCGGTGTAAAAATATTCAACTGGTTGTTAACACTGTATAAAGGTAAAATCGTGATGACAACGCCAATGCTTTACTCAATGTTGTTTATCCCACTTTTCACACTTGGTGGTGTAACAGGGGTTATGCTTGGTATGTCAGCAGCTGACTATCAATACCATAATACAATGTTCTTAGTTGCTCACTTCCATATGGTAATCATTCCTGGGGTTGTGTTCGCAATGCTAGCTGCCCTTTATTACTACTGGCCAAAAATGTTCGGCTTCATGTTAAATGATCGTCTTGGTAAAATCGGCGCTTGGATTATTGCGATTGGTACATTAGTTGCCTTTATGCCAATGTTCATCTCTGGTTTAGATGGTCAAGCTAGACGTATGTACACTTATTCTGAAGCAAGTGGATTTGGTATTTGGAATATGATTTCTATGGTTGGCGCCCTTATGTTAGCAGCTGGATTTGCGTTAATCGTTTATAATATTTACTATAGTTTCCGTTATGCACCAAGAGATATTGGATCAGATCCTTGGGATGCACGTACACTTGAATGGGCTACACATACGCCAGTTCCTGAGTATAATTTTGCAACTATGCCTAAGATCGATTCCTATGAAACATTCTGGGATTCAAAGAAAAAAGGCACACCGTTATTCCCAGATAAAATTGAAAAGATTCACATGCCGAACAACAGTGGTATTCCATTCATTATGGGAATTATCTTCTTCATGTGGGGATTCTCGTTCGTCTTTGCAATGTGGATTCCGTTAATTATTTGTACACTAGGTATTTTCGCTTGTATGGCTTATCAATCATTTGAAAATGATCATGGAAGATATATTTCTATTGAAGAAATAGAAGAAACAGAAAAAGAATTGGGAGGTAAAAGATAATGAAGATTGATCACTCTCTCCCTCTTGAGTACAGTACTGATGAAAATCGCTTAAAGATTCTTGGCTTCTGGATTTTCCTCGGTGCGGAAGTTATGTTATTTGCAACATTATTTGCATCTTACTTTATTTTGTCAGGTGGTACAGGTGATGGCCCATCGGGTGCTGAAATTTTTGAAATCACACCTGTATTAATTGAAACACTCGTTCTATTAACAAGTAGTTTCACAATTGGCCTCATGGTTCACGCGATGAGACTTGGTCGCCAAAAAGCAATGATGGGATTCTTTATTGCAACAATCGTACTTGGGGCTATCTTCCTCGGTGTTGAAATTTATGAATTCGTTCATTATGTTCATGTTGGCGCAGGACTACAAACAAGTGCATTTAGTGCAATCCTATTAACCACTTTAGGAACACACGGCGCGCACGTAACTTTCGGGTTATTCTGGGGAACATGTATCCTAATTCAAGTAAAGAAATATGGCTTAACACCAAGAACAACGAATAAGTCATTTATCTTCTCTCTTTACTGGCACTTCCTAGACGTTGTTTGGATCTTCATCTTCAGCTTCGTCTATCTGAAAGGAATGATGTAATGATGAAAGAATTATTCCCGATGAAACAAGTGATGGGATTTATCTTTTCACTCGTGCTAACAGCTGTTGCCCTAATGGTTTACTTCTTTGATATGTCATTTGCAGTTGGAATGACAATCTTACTTGTAACTGCTTTTATTCAAGCAGGGCTACAATTAGTACTATTCATGCATGCTGGTGAATCAGAAGATAAAAACGCCATCTATATTACAATTTACTATGGTGTATTAATTGCAATCTTCACCATTCTTGGTTCCCTACTAACAATGGTTTGGACTTACCAAATTCAATAAATAAAAAAGGAGCGTCCTCTTTCGGGCGCTCCTACTTTGTTTTAATTGATGTTGCTGTTACTTTTGCTAATGTATCTAGTTTAGATTTTCTTCTACCTGTCTTTTCTAATACTTCCTCTGTAGCTACAAAAAAGACGCCCATTAAAAAGACAAAAATGGCTCCCATTACCGTACCAATACCAATACCAGTTAACGTACTGGAAACGTTTCCAAAGAATCCGATCGAAAAGATGATGATTCCGGCAATCAATAATGTACCTCCATAATACTTAACTGCTTTTAACATAGCTTTTGATGTATTCATTTCCATCATCCTCCTTTTCATCCATTATCCACCCTGTTCACAATTATGTCAATATTTTTTCGCGAATTTGACAAAATTATCTCTTTTTTATGGTTGACTTTTCGATTAATTAGTTATTTTTTATTATATTATGCAAATAATTATAGTTTGATTTTACTTTTAGCCTTATTTTTGACAAAAATAACGGTTTCACCACTTATTTTCTTCACAAATTATGCATTATATTCCTATGTTAACAACGTTTTATACTAAAAATAGCTTTTCTCTCCCTTTATAATGGACATATATTTACATTACCAAAACATGTTTGATATTAATTTTTTTGGGGGTTATAAATTTGTCACATAAAATAAAACGTGCAACTCTCATTCTTATATCACTGTTATTTATGTTAGCTATTTTTATCACCTATTATTTGATGAATAAACCAACCACTCATACAATCCCCTTCTCTCAATTAGAAGCCAATATACAAAATTATTCCCAAGCTGACATTGAAATGAAGGAATATAAAAACGGAAAAATAGAAGTGGTAATAGACGAGAAAAAATTTATTTCTCATATCACACCTAATAGTGATAAAGTTGAAAACCTTGTCGCTACTTATCCAATAGAATATAAATATGCTGCGACTAACTCATATAGTATATGGATTATTATTGCTTTCTTATCATTATTAATTGCAACAGTTATTTATTTGTTTAAATCAGGAAAAATGGGTGCAACCAATCAACTAAAACAATCTGTATCTAAAGCGAAACCGCTCCCCTCGACAACATTAAATGATGTTGGAGGCTTGCAACCAGAAATGAAGGATGAATTATTACAAACCATATCATCCTTAAAGTCGCCAGCTAAAGCAGTAGAATTAGGGATTAAGCCTCCTAAAGGGATTCTTCTTTATGGCCCTCCTGGCACTGGTAAAACATTGCTTGCACAAGCAATAGCTAAGGAATTAAATGCGCAATTTTACTCTTCAAGTGGTTCTGCTTTTAATGAAATGTTTGTTGGTATTGGTGCTGCAAGGGTACGTTCACTTTTTCAAAATGCCCGCAAGAATCAACCTGCTGTTATTTTTATTGACGAGGTAGATGCTTTGGCAGGCAAAAGAAAGCCTCATGGCGGGGAAGAAAGTGAAAAAACATTAACGGAATTACTCGTTCAATTGGATGGCGGGCTATCAAATGATGGTATTTTATTTATTGCAGCAACGAACAGAAAAGATATGCTAGATGATGCCTTTCTTCGACCAGGCAGAATTGACTTCAGCTTTCATATTCAGTTACCTGATTTGAAAGGAAGAAAAGAAATCATTGATATTCATGCAAAAAATCGACAACTTGCCAGTGATGTCTCAGCTTCACTTACTGTTTTAGCTGAATCAACATCCGGTTTTTCTGGAGCTGATCTCCATTCTCTGTTTGAAACAGCAAGTAGAAAAGCAATACTCAATAATCATAAAGAAATTACAAAAGATGATCTCAATTTTGCATTGGACCGAACTATACTAGGAAATAGCAGCCTACCTTTACAAGATGTAAATATTAAGCGAAGAGTAGCCATCCATGAAGCGGGCCATGCCCTCATTGCAGCTGTGACAAAACCGGGTTCAGTTAGAAAAGCGACCATTATTCCTCGTGGCCAAGCATTGGGTTATGTTGCACCTATTCAAAAAGAACTCCATTTATCTACTTTTAGTGAACTGCTTGATCAAGTGGCAATGATTTTAGGTGGAGGAGTAGCAGAAAGACAACTATTAGGAGAGCATAGTATCGGTGTTAGTGGGGATGTCCAACAAGCAAAGCAACTATTAGAACAGATGGTTGAAAACGGTCTCTTAGAAGATGGATTCACCCTTTCTTTTGAATCAAAGCGTAAAGACGAATTATTACAATCACTTTATTTTCAAGCATTAAAACGAGCAGAGTCCTTACTACTCGAACATAGTAAGGCGCATGCAGACATTGTTCACGCCCTCATGTCTTATGAAACATTAGATGGAGATGTAATTGAACAATTAGTACGAAACAAATGAATATGCCAACACATATAAATGAACACTTTCAACCGCCTGTTGAAAGTGTTCATTTTTTACTTCTTCCCTCTCCTCAACGATTCTATTATTCGACAAAATGAAGCAGGAATATCCAACTAAATGTATAATGTTTATATATGAATATATAACCATGTTAGGAATGATGCTTTTGTATGAATTCATCACAAATATTATACTGCATTTTTTGATTTTAATGATTATACCAATAACAAAAATAATTGTCCCTTCTAAATATCATCATAAAAAGAAAGTTGGCATTTTTTTTGTTTCTATTTTACTTTCCTTAACCTTAACTATTCTTTTTCCAGTGCATCTTTCTAACCATACTGTTTTTGATTTAATGTACATACCCATTTTTATTTGTTTTTTCTATGTTCATAAGTATACCGGCTTATGCTTATTATTTTTCGCTCTTATTTACCGTTTGATTGAAAGCGATACTAGCGATGTATTTCTCATAGTCAATTATCTCGTCCTCGCTTTCATATTTCATTTACTAACAAAATTTTACCAAAAAAGTTCTTTAAGAAAGAAAATATTGATAGGATTATTATTTTATATTCCTATCGCCAGTACTAGAATGATTATATTTTTTAAGAATCAAGAAACACAATTTTTTATTCAAGCATTATTTCTTGTCTTCGTTTACGCTTTAACATTAATATTGATTATTTATATGATTGAAATGCACCAATCTCATTTATTAATGAGAGAGACGATCCAAGCGGCAGATAAACTCAATGCGATTAGTCAATTAGCTGCATCCATCGCTCATGAAATAAGAAACCCAATGACTACTGTAAAAGGATTTATGCAATTAATGCACGCTGAGCAAAATCTTACTAAGACACAAATACAGTACATCGAAGTCTCTTTAAAAGAACTAGAACGAACCAATCAAATGATTAATGATTTTCTCACTTTATCAAAACCTGCTAATAACACTGTAATAACATTTGATCTTATTCCTAACATTCAAGATGTAACTGAATTTATGAAATCATATGCCCATCTGTCTAATATTCAATTGCAGTGTAAAATAACCCACTACCCCATTTATATAGATGGAAATGCTAATGAGTTAAAACAACTGCTAATTAATTTTATTAAAAATGCTATTGAAGCCATTAATGAAAATGGTACGGTAGAGATTGAGGTTATTTCCTTAAAAAACAAAGTAAAAATTACGGTTCGAGATAATGGGAAAGGAATGTCAAAAGAGGAGTTATCACGAATCGGACAACCGTATTTTTCAACAAAAACAAGGGGAACTGGCCTTGGTTTAATGATTGCCTTTGATATTATTAAAAAAATGAATGGGAAATATGAAATAGAAAGTAATGAGAACGAAGGAACAGCCATTCATTTGTATTTTTCCACATCAGATTCTGTCTAACGATGTCGCATTTCCCTCAATGAAGAAGGAATATGTCACTTCTTGCGCTTGCCTAGGAAATAACAAGAGAATAAAGTCCTTATTTCCTTATATATTAGAAGTGATAATCGCTTCATCTAAAATTATCACTTCTAATATATCTTTTCATAAGTTAGTTCTTAACTTCTCGGAACCATTCTATTAACGAAGCCATTCACTTCCTTCAATCTGTTCAGATAAAGGAATGATATGAGCCTTTTCCTTCAAATGCTCAATATGTCGATTTAATACGGTAACCATCATTGGTCCCGAAACGCCAACATGCCCTATCGCAATTAGGCGGTTTTCAGTTTTAAGTCTATTCTCCAGTCTCTGAGTTTGTTTTTCAATGTGACTGACGGAATAAGTGTCATCAAAAAAAAGATTGTTCTCTAGATAAGGTAAGTGTAGCTCTTCTGCTATTTCTGGTATGACACTCTTGCCAGTGGTTTTACTATCAAGATAATATAATCCCCTTTCAGCACAAACCTCTAGCACAATTTGCATAATTCTTTTATCTTCAGTGATTTTCGACCCCATATGATGATTCATTCCAACAGCATGTGGTACATTCTCAATTGCGTCCTCTACTCTTTTGCGAATTTCTTCATCACTCAGATCAGCAGTAATCGCTCCTGGACCTAACCAACTTTTTTTCCCTACTTTGGGCTCCATCGGCATATGAACGATTACTTCGTGACCTTTTTCAAATGCTGCATTGGCATCTGCAGTTGTTGAAGGCATAAACGGCATAATCGCAACAGTTAACTTTGCCTGTAAATTAAGAATATCTTCTGTTCCATTCATATGGTTACCTAAATCATCAATCACAATTGATAAAGAAGGCTTCCCCCCTTCATCAACTTGTGCGAAACTGCCTTTACTCATTAATGGAAATAACATGATATGAACTATCAAGCTTATGAACAATAATCGTTTCATCTCATCACTCCTCAAAGTTAAATTTCCCATAACTTTGAAGAAAATTGCATTTGTTTTTTATAAAGCTGATTTTTTTTCTACTTGCGTGTAGGACGTTTTTCTATTTCGAACCCACGCGATGATTACAGCAGCAATAAGAACTAAACCTAAATAACCAGTAATCGGATACAGGATACCAACTAAGTTAGTAAATCCAAAGAAACTAGAGACAAACGATGTCAAACTAATGGCAAGAACTGCCCATTTAAAGTGTTTGCTTTCTCTTTTCACTATCCTTGAAGTAAAGCTATAGATCATTCCAACGGCAGTGTTATAGATCATTCCTAAAAGAATAATTGTCATCAACACACCAATGATTGGAGAGATTTCATTTGCTAAATAGAGCATCGGAATATCGAGTGTTGCCACATCTTCTATTCTTGTGAACATTCCGACATTAATGAGTATTAGCATAAGACCAAGACCCAGACCACCAAGAACTCCGCCCCAACCTGCTTGTTTCGCGTTTTTAGTTGTGCCACCCATAACCGCTAGCATCGCCACTCCACATGTAATGTTATAGGAAACATAAAGTACTGCACCTAGTAACCAATGTGGTGCTGCTGGACTACCTTCTTGAGCTACGAGACTCAATTGTGAGAAGTTTGCATCAGCTGTAAATAGAGCATACGCTGAAATAATCATGACAAGCATGAGAAGAAAAGGAGTGATACTACCGATTATAGTCATGACTCGATTCACGTTTACAAAACAAGTGAACACTGTTAACAGGACCATGATTAAACTTCCTATTTGACTCGCAATACCAAATTGTTGTTCAAATGTTGAACCTGCACCTGCAAACATAATTGTTGCCACACCGAATAAAAAGAAAGTAATAATAAAATCCACTACTCTTCCTATATATTTTCCACAAATATAGTGAACAACATCTTTGTGAGATTCTGTTTGTAGCCTACTACCTATTTGCGTAATATTCATACCGAGAAAAATGAATAAAATCGTAGCGGCTATTGTACCAATAAAACCTAACCAGCCAAAATTAGTGAAAAATTGCAATACCTCTTGTCCAGATGCAAAACCAGCTCCAATGATTGTACCAATATAAGCACCTGCTATTTGAATGATTTTTCTCATAAAACCTCATCCTTATATTGAATTTTCTGATATTTTATCATAATGAAAGCAGCTGCCTATATACACACAGCTGGCTTTCTTATTAGACATTATTGATATGTTTTTTCCATTATTGTATATTTTTCAATGACCGCTAAATCTGGGGCGTAACCTATTCCGTCGTTTTCAGGTACGGTAATATATCCGTCTTCGACAACAACCTCAGGTGTTATGATATCCTTTTCCCAATATCTTGAGGAACCTGCAGTGTCACCAGGCATAATAAAATTGGCTAAAGTGGTTAAAGCAACATTATGAGCTCTTCCAACGCCTGACTCTAACATTCCTCCACACCAAACAGCAATTCCTTGTTCTTGACAATAGTCATGAATTTTCTTTGCTTCTGTTAAGCCGCCTACTCGTCCAATTTTGATGTTAATGATTTTGCAACTACCCAACTCCACAGCTTTTCGTGTATCCTCCAACGAATGGATGCTTTCATCTAGACATATCGGCGTTTTCATTTCAGCTTGAAGTTTAGCATGATCAACAATATCATCCGAAGCTAAAGGTTGCTCAATCATCATTAAATTGAACTCATCTAATTGTTTAAGATGCTGAATATCTGATAAACGATAAGCAGAGTTTGCATCAGCCATTAGTAGAATATCAGGAAACTTCTCTCTCACTTGTCTCATCACATCTATGTCCCAGCCCGGCTTAATTTTTACTTTCATTCTTTTATAGCCTTCATTTACATAGCCCTCAATTAATTGTAGTAAATCTTCTACAGATTTCTGTATGCCGATACTGATACCTACTTCAATCTTCTTCTTTTCTCCACCAAGTGCCTTAGCCAAAGGGATTTGATTTCTTTTTGCATATAGATCCCAAACAGCGCCTTCTATTGTAGACTTGGCCATATTGTTTTTTCTAATAGAAGAAAAGATTTCATTTACTTCATCTGGATGAGTAATTTCCTTATTTAATAATGCTGGAATGAGAAAATCCTCAAGCATATGCCAATTCGTTTTAAAGGTTTCTTCATTATACCAAGGCACCTCAAAAGCAACAGATTCTCCCCAACCAGTATTACCTAATTCATCAGTTGCTTCTAATAAGATAAACTCTTTATCTTGAAAAGATCCAAAGCTAGTGGCAAATGGTGCTTTCATTGTCATTTTTAGATGGCGTAACTTTACTTCCTTTAATTTCATTGATCTCTTCTCCTCACATCTAATAGTAATTTTTGTCTTTTGATAGTGATGATATAGCTTACGTGATTATTTTTTTGGACATCATACGCGGTGTACCCATGCTGAAATAATTGCTGAAAAATTCTTCTTGTCACCTGTCGCCATTCCTTAGCTAGTGAAGGATTATGTTTTTTAATTTCCATAAACTCCGCGGGAATGGGGACAGCAATACTCATTTCATTATAATCAATGGTTTGTAAAGTTTGTTCCATATCGTTTATCGCAGGAAAATCGTTTCGATTCAAAACTTCAAATGGATATATCGGTGTCACATCATAGTTAAGTTGTTGTTTGACATGTGAACTGCTGATTCGCCACTCTATGTTGAAACGATCGCTTGGTAAGCCTTTATTAATTCCATCTACCATTTCACCATAACAATTCACAAGATAATCATTACAAATACCATTTAGTTTTGATAAATTCAAGTAAGCATTCCTGCTTTGTAAAGGATCAAATGTCCAACGAATCAGATTGTATCCCATTTCCTCAGCAGCTTCCCTCTGTGCAACTTTTAGTAGAGCACCAATTCCTTTATCACGATAGCTTTGATGGATACCGAGCATATGAGAACAAAGAAAAGCTTCTCCATTTGCATAACCAGGAAAGCCATAGCTAAACCCAATCAATTCATTTTCATCAAAGGCGCCTAGCATGAGACCACCGTTTTTTATTGCTGTTGCTGTTTGATGAACAGGAATGGGATCCATTCCCCATACGTCTCGCTCTAACTTTTGGATTGTTTCCATCTCTTCTATCGTGGTCAATTTTTTTATCTCTAAGCTAGTGAGCATGGGTTACGCACCTTCTTTTTCTAACGTATTTAAGACGGTTTTGACAAGAATTTCGATACCCGTAAATATCGCTTCATGGTTAAAATTCATTTCAGGATGATGTAAGCCAGGAGATAATCCACAACCAAGTCCGAGCATCGTTGCTTTCAATTCAGGTCTTTTCAAAGTATAAAAATGAAAATCTTCTCCTCCAGATGTGATAATTGGTGGAATCATTTTGTCTTTACCGATTGTATCAACAATTGCCTGACTCATTAATTGCACTGCGTCAGTATCTACTTGTGCAGCAGCAATATCAGCCGTTGTTTTATAATGAATTTCTACCTCGTGAAGAGAAGAAATATGAGCAAATATCGCATCTACTTTAGTTGCTAATTGTTGCATCACTTCATTTGTTTGTGCCCTTAAATCTAAACTGAAATGTGCTTTACCTGGGATAATATTACTTGACTCACCACCGGCTTGGAACTTCGTCATTTTAACTGAATGCGGAACCATAGGATTTAATTTAATCCGATTTAATTCTTGAACAATCGCTGCACCTATTTCAATCGCGCTTTGCCCGAGGTGAGGTCTCGCTCCATGGGCATCTTCACCAATAATTTCTCCAGTAATGAACCGTCCAGCTCCGTGCATAATTGCTGGTGAACATTGACCATCTCTCAACTCCTGAATCGGCCTTAGATGTACACCGTATAAATAGCTCAAATCGTCTATTAATCCCTCTTCAATAAACTTTAATGCACCAGTACCTTTTTCTTCAGCTGGTTGGAATAGAAATTTAACCCTGCCTTTTTTATGAGCATTCAAACGATGTAGTACAAGTAATGTACCAATCGCCATGGTCATATGTGCATCATGCCCACACGAATGATTGGCCTGCATTACTCCATCGACTTCCTGCCACAATGCATCTATATCAGTTCTAACGCCAATGGCATTTTCACCGCTACCTATTTCGGCAACAAGTCCTGTCGTTTTTGGCAAGGTTTGAAACAGGATCCCTTCTTTTTTTAAAACTTCAGCAATAAATGTTGTCGTTTTTGTTTCTTGCCAACTTATTTCCGGATTTTGATGGAGATGATTAAATATGTTTGTTAATTTTGGCTTTAGTGCTTCAAGTTCCTGCAATTCTTTCACCTCTTTAATCTGTTAACTGGACTCAAAATAATCATGGAATACTTTATTGTAGTAATCCTTTTCTTCTTTAAATGACCCTTTATTCTCTGTCATCATTGCCGCAATCAACGCATTCAAGAATGAAAAAAGCACTGGAGTAGAATCAAGTGTAGGTTTCTTTCCTGAAAAAAGTGGAATGAGAATGTCGACATTGTTTTTTAATGGAGATAGTGGCGTATCAGTAATGCCAACAACTTTGGCATTTCTGCTTTTTGCTTGCTTTGTAAAATCAGTCGTGCTTTTCACATAACGATGAAAGCTGATTGAAACCACTACTGAAGTTTCATCCATCGAATGGAGGATTTTCAATAAATCATCGGACTCTGTTCGAATAAGATGGACATCATCCTTCACAAGCCCTAATGTAAATGCTAACCAGCTTGCAGCAGCAAATGATGTTCTTGCACCAATAATATAAATCTTTTGGGCTGATTTTAATTGCTCAATAGTCAAATCAAATTTCGCTTCATCTATTGTCTGAATGGCTTGTGTGATTCGCTCTGCATCCATGTTCATCACTTTTTCAAGAAAATGTGGTTCGCCAACAAATGGTTGCTTCATTTGAATATAAGAATCCAAACTGCTTTTATCATGAAATAATTGCTCACGAACTTCTTTTTGTAATTGAGTATATCCTGATAATCCTATTCGATAACAAAAACGGATGACAGTGGTTTCGCTCACACCTGCTTTTTTACCTAATTCACTTGCAGACAATACGGCTATATCTTGATAATTGTCTAGTAAATAACTTGCTAATTTCTGCTGGGTTTTCGAAAGTTTTTCATAGCTCCCTGTAATAACTTCTTTCAGATTCACCTGAACACCTACCTCAAAATGAAGTCTGTACTTTTTATGCAATATATTAGAAGTGTTAACTTCTTATTTATAGTAAATTATCACAATTTTTCAGTTATTTCAATGCTTTATAGAGAAAAAGTTTCAACTGCCATATATTTCTTTTATATTTAGAGTAAGTTCTTTATTTTTTATCCAAGCATGGCTAGCTCTCACGTCCGTTACCCTTCCTATAAATTTAACGGCTCAGCATTTTTAAATGCCACCATTGTTTTCGCCAAAATAATCATAAAGTACGAACAGCATTTGTTGCTTATAAGCATTTCATTGTACTCTTCCATTAAAAAAGCGGACAAATTCCACCATTGAAATTTGTCCGCTTTTCGGCTGCTATGACGATCTTTTCTGTTCCTTTTTATTTTATTGTTTATTTACGATGCATTTTAAATTCAAGAAATAGTTCGTTATAATAAGCAAGCATTTGTTTACCTAGGTTCTCGTATACCTCTAACTTAGCTGTTTGCTCTTCATCTGGATAGAAGCGCTCATCACTCGTTGTTTCCTCATCCATATGAGGAAGAGCTGCTTTATTCGGTGTTGAGTAACCTACATATTCAGCGTTTTGCGCAGCAACTTTCGGATCTAGCATAAAATTAATAAATTGATGAGCCGCTTCTTTATTTTTTGTTGTTTTTGGGATGACCATGTTGTCAAACCAAAGGTTCGATCCTTCTTCAGGAACCATATATTCCAGTGATTCATTTTCCCACATCGCATCTTGGGCAGTTCCAGACCATAAAACAGCAACGGCCGCTTCATTATTTTGCATTAATAATTTAATTTCATCACCAACGATGGCTTTAATATTTGGTGTTAATGTATCCAGTTTATTCTTCGCTTCCAGTAATCTTGCTTTATCTGTTTCGTTTAATGAATACTCGAGACTATTCAATCCAAAACCTATGACCTCTCTCGCTCCATCAACAAGTAATACATCATTTTTCAAGCTTGGATGCCAAAGATCGTCCCATTGTTTAAAATCAATTTCATCACTTACTTTATCAGGATGATAGAGAATACCTACTGTTCCCCAAAAATAAGGAATAGAATATTCATTGTTCTCATCAAAAGCTAAATCAAGAAAACGTGGATCAATATTTTTCAAATTCGGCAGTTGTGCATGATCAATGGGGAGAAGTAAATCCTCCTGTTTCATTTTGTCAATCATGTATTCTGAAGGTACCGCTATATCGTATGAAGTTCCACCTTGTTCGATTTTTGTTAACATGGCTTCATTTGAATCAAAGGTTTCGTATATTACTTTGATACCTGTTTCATCTTCAAATTGGTCTAATAATTCAGGGTCTATATAATCTCCCCAGTTATAAACAGTAATCGTGTTCTCACCTGTATATCCTTGTGCAGTATTTAAGCGGTGAACGATATACAACAAGACAAAAGAAACAATTAATACAAGTGACAAAGCACGTATGAGGTTTTTCATTTTCTAACCCCCATTCGACCTATCTTGCTCGTTTTCTTTGTTATAAAGTAATAACCAACAACTAAAAGCATGGTGAATAAAAATAACAAGGCTGATAAAGCATTAATACTTAGAGATACCCCTTGTCTCGCCAATGCATAAATTTCTACTGAAAGAGTTGAAAATCCATTACCGGTCACAAAAAAGGTGACAGCGAAATCATCCAAAGAATAAGTAAGTGCCATGAAGAAACCAGCAAATATACCAGGTGTAATATAAGGTAATACAACCTTTGTTAACACATCTAATCGACTTGCTCCTAAATCCAGTGCCGCATAAATGATACTCGTACTCATTTCTTCTAACTTAGGTAATACCATTAAGACAACAATTGGTACACTAAAGGCGATATGTGCCAATAAGACGGAAATAAAGCCAAGCTTTATACCAATCATTGTGAAAAAAATGAGAAAAGATGCGCCGATAATAACATCTGGACTAACAATTAAAACATTATTTAACGACAATAAAGTATTTTTTGTTCTTCTTCTTCTTGCATAATAAATGGCCAAAGCGCCAGCTACCCCTAAAACTGTTGATATAGCTGATGAAAGCAGGGCAACAATAATTGTATTTAATACTATAATGAGTAGCCTAGTGTCATTAAATATTTCTTTATACCAATCCAATGTAAACCCTTCAAAGTGATACATGTCACCGCCACTATTGAAAGAATAAAAAATCAGATAAAAAATCGGTGCATATAAAACCATAAAAACAATGATTAAATAAAGAGAGGACCATTTAAATTTCTTCATCTCATTTCGCCTCTCTTTCTTCTACCAGTAAGAAGCATAATGACAACCATAAAGATAATTAAGAAAACAGCAATGGTTGCTCCCATTCCCCAGTCTTGCGTCACGAGAAAATGTTGCTCAATTGCGGTTCCTAATGTAATCACTCGGTTTCCTGCGATTAACCTTGTCAGCATGAACAAAGAGAGGGCAGGGATGAATACGATTTGACATCCTGATTTCACCCCATCTAAAGTCAAAGGGAAAACGACACGAGAAAAGGTTCGCCAGCTTGAAGCACCTAAATCTTTTGAAGCATCAATAAAAGATGGGTTCAGTTCATCTAGTGCATTAAATATTGGTAAAATCATAAACGGTAAAAAGATATAAACAGAAACAAACACAAAACTAAAGTCAGTAAATAAAATTTGCTTCCCACCTACACCCATCACTTCAAGAAATTTATTCGCTGCACCGTATGTGCCAAAAATACCAATAAATGCATAAGCCTTTAATAATAAATTGATCCATGAAGGAACGATAATAAGGAGTAACCATAGTTGTTTATGCTTTGTTTTTGTTAATAAATAAGCAGTTGGATAAGCGATTAATAACGTGAAAAATGTAATTAAAAACGCGTACCAAAAGGAGCTAAGTGTCATTTTTAAATAAACTGGTGTAAAGAATTTTTGGTAGTTCTCTAAGGAAAATTCACCTTCTATATTAAAAAAAGAATAATATACGACTAGGACAATTGGTGTGATAACAAAAAGAGCAATCCATAAAACATAAGGAATTAAATAATAATTACGAGATTTAGCTTTCATAACTTCCCTCTTCATATGCTTCAAGACGCTTATCGAATTCCTCTTCTGTTTCACCAAGACGCATGACGTGTATGTCTTCTGGCTCAAAGTTGAGACCAATTTCACTTCCGACAATTGCTTTTTTTGTCGAGTGAACGAGCCACTCATTGCCATCTTCATCATAACAACTTATCTCATAATGTACGCCTCTAAATAATTGTGAGTCTACTTTCACCTTTAACTTACCTACATTAGGACTAGTAATTTCTAAATCTTCGGGGCGAATGACAATCTCAACCGTTTCATTTGGATTTAAACCGCCATCAACACAATCAAATGTTTTGCCTGTAAACCGAACGACATAATCTTCAACCATTACACCTTCGACAATATTAGATTCACCGATAAAATCGGCAACAAAACGGTTAATCGGCTCATCATAAATATCATTAGGCGTCCCACTCTGTTCTATTTTACCGTTATTCAGAACAAAAATTTCATCGGACATCGCTAATGCCTCTTCTTGATCGTGTGTCACAAAAATAAAGGTGATGCCTAAATTTCTTTGTAATTCTCGCAATTCATATTGCATTTCTGTTCGCAACTTTAAATCTAGTGCAGATAATGGTTCATCAAGAAGAATAAGCTCAGGTTCATTAACAATCGCTCGCGCAATCGCAACACGTTGCCTTTGCCCACCTGACATCTCTTTTATCTCTCTTTTTTCATATCCTTCTAAGTTTACAAATTTCAAAGCTTCTATTACTTTTTGATTAATCATTTCAGATTTTAATTTTTTTATTCTAAGTCCAAATGCTACGTTTTCAAAGACATTCAAATGAGGAAAAAGTGCATAATCCTGAAAGACAGTATTCACTTGTCTTTTATTTGCAGGTACTTCATTTACCTTTTTATTATTAAAATAAATATTACCTTTTGATGGCGAAATAAATCCGGCAATTAAGCGAAGTATGGTCGTTTTTCCGCATCCAGAAGGACCGAGCAAAGTATAGAATTTCCCACGCTCTATTTCAAATGAAACATCATTTAAGACAGCCGGGTCATTGTCATATTGCTTTGTTACGTTTTCAAAACGAATAATAGTTTGGTCTGACATTTCAATCTCCTTCTTCTATAAGATATTCCTTAGTAATTCTAGATTAAAAAAAACTGATAATCAATACACAATAATAAATATATATAGATATTTTTATCTACGCATAATAATTGGAATTGCTGAAACAATAAGGAAAAAAACAGGTGAGTAATTGTGAATCAAAAACTAAGCTTTATTAGCATTGCCTATATTATTATTCTCGGCATCGGTTTATTTGCTCATGTTGAAATTATTCCTGCTGTATTGTCTACTTCTAGACGCGATACATGGATCAGTATGTTACTTGCCATTATTCCTTTGATTCTATTCACCCCTCTTATTTATAAAGTGGGGCAAACAGTTAAAGGAACACCATTTATTCGAATTATTAGTGAACAATTAGGGAGATTCAAATTCTATATTTTATTCTTCCCTTTACTCGTATATTTAATAATTTCTGCCTTTGTCTCTACAAAAGAAATTATCTATTGGTCACAGCTAAGTTTTATGCAGAATTTCTCCAGTATGATCATTGGCGGTGTACTATTAATTGCCTGCTTCTATTGTAGTTTTTCCGGTGTAGAATCAATGGCCATTATTAGCCGCTTGTTACTACCAGCCGTCGTATTTTTAGGATTTTTTGTTTCTTTCGCCAATATGAAGAAAAAACATTATGAGTTGTTATTACCCATATTCCAAGAGGGTGTACTAGATATTCTAAAGGGAATGCTTTACACAAGTTTACCGATTATTGAGATTGCTTTTGTTTTGTTTTTCCTACCCTATATGAAAGGAATGATTAAAATTAAACATTTAATCATTCTGGGTTTACTTATTATCGGGTTAATGATTGGGCCTGCAATTGGAGCGATAGTGGAATTTGGTCCTAAATACGCTTCCGAATTTAGGTACCCAGCATTTGAAGAGTGGCGAATAATATCTATTGGAAGATATATTTCTCATACAGACTTTTTTGCTATTTTCCAATGGCTTTCAGGTGCTACGATCCGAATTGGATTTTTTATCTACCTCACCTCTCAAATTCTTACGAAAGGGGGGAAAAACAGAACACCCATCTCTATCATTTTTATTTTGTTATTCATTGCAGTTGTTATGCCGTTAGATCAAGACCAATTTTATAATTTTGTTTTTCGTTACTTCTTACCCATATCAACTATTGTTCTTCCTATTCAATTTATTATGGTTTCTATATATATCTTTAAGAATAAACAATTATTCCTAGGAGGATGAAGAGCTTGTATGAGCAATCCCTTTTTACTAAAGAAAAGTTAGCAGAAATCTTTAACCATTCTGCAGATATACACATCAAGAGCATCCCTGTTCGTCATACTCCTAAGGGAGAGCTAATTATTATCTATTGCCGTCCCATTGTAAATATAAAATTAGTCCACTCTCTTGTGATTCCTTATTTAATGGATGAGGAAAGGGAAAGTGAAAAACTTTATAACTACATACAAAGTGACTACAGTTTAAAAGCTAAATTAACAAAAGAAGAATTAATTAACCAAGTATTTTGTGGTAAATTAGCTGTGATATCAAACTTCCGTGAACGCATTTATTATTATGATGTAAAAGAAGAACCAAATAGACAACCAGAAGAATCCGTTATTGAAGTATCAGTAACTGGGCCGAAAGACGGTTTCATCGAAAATATTGACACTAACCTTGGGCTTGTACGTAAAAGGTTAAAAACCCCCTCGTTCGTTAATGAAGAGTTTGTAATTGGACGTCGGTCAAATACGAGGGTTGCACTTCTATATATTAAAGATGTGATGAATGAACAAGTAATTAACGATGTCCGAGAGAAACTAAATAACATTGATGTCGATATTTTGCAAAGTCGTGATGAATTGGAAGAGTTACTAGTAGATAATAAATTCTCACTACTACCACTTACAAATTTCTCAGGACGGCCTGATTTTGTTGTTGAATCACTCAATCAAGGAAGGTTTTCAATTATTATTGATGGTGCCCCAACAGTGATTATCGCCCCCATCAACTTGAGCTTTCTTGTTAAAACAGCCGAAGATAGTAATATTAGCTTTTATTACTCCTCTGTAGAACGAATGATACGTTTACTAAGCTTATTCCTGACGGTGTTTTTACCAGGTTTTTATACAGCACTCGTTATGCATAATGTTGGACAATTACCTTTGCCGTTTATTGCCACTATTACGATTGCAAAGATGGGTTTGCCGTTTTCTACATTATTAGAAATGATTACAATCTTTATTATGTTTGAGTTGTTTAAAGAAGCGGGTGCAAGACTGCCAAAAGGAATTGGACAAACAGTTGCTGTTATAGGGGGATTAATCATTGGTGATGCAGCAATCAGAGCTGGTATAACCTCGCCGACGCTACTCATTGTTGTAGGAATAACGGCCATCGCAGGGTTTACTCTTGTCAATGCCAGTCTTACAGGTAATGTCTTCTTCTTAAGAATTGCTGTTTTATTAATAAGCTATTCTTTTGGTATTTTTGGTTTTATTCTTTCGTTAATTTGTGTATTTATCCACTTATCTACCCTCAAATCCTTTGGTATGCCTTTTTTAACTCTAGCAAGGCAAAGAAAGTGGTCAGAAGAACTAAAAATGTTCATTACACTTCCTTTTAGCCTGCAGAAAAAGAGAAATCTATCTTACGGTGTTAAAGACAAAACGCGAAAAAATAGTGACAATGATTAAAGAAGGTGTTCATTCACAAACATACTACTTGTCTGATTTTTAATGGTTGCCAAAGTAAAGAAGTTCAGCATCGCGTATACACTATAGATATCGGACCCGATTACCAAGAAGAACAGTATATTATTTACCGTTTTAAAACTTATCAAAATTAAGGAAAACGAAAACTACAACAATAGCGATTAAAATGCAGTAACTGGAGCCATCATTCCTACAAAATGAGACGAAGAAAAAAAGGAGTTTTAAACTCCCCAACTTTTAACTGAAATGCTTCATATATTTTCTTTATTATATTTTGATTTTCATTTGTCATTCTTCCGTTTACAATCAATGCGCGTGCCACTTGCGGAAACTCTTTAACTCTTTATAGGGCCTCTTTATTAATGCCTCTACTTGCTTATCTTTAGAAACATTAGGTACTTTTTTTCCTTTAACTTGCTTATAAATTGGGATTACAGAAGTAGCTCCTCCTTCAATAATCCACTTATTTCCATTTTGAGTTAACTCAAGTTCTATTCTTCCTAAATGATTTCCCCAATGCCCCGCTTGAACAATGAATGGTGTTGTCTGAGATTGAAACCATTCATTCGGTTTTTCTGGAAAAATATTATGGCTATGTCCAAATAGAATCACATCAATATTCTCAATCGATTTTAATTCATTGACACTATTCCCTTCTTGCGCAGAAAGGCCCTTATCGGCATTCACACCAACATGAGCTAAAGCAATGATGATATCTGCTCCTTTTGCTTTCATTTGTGGAATATACTGATTAGCCGTTTCAGTGATTGTCCTCATTTTTAGCTTTTGCTTAAAATAATTACTATTCCAATCGGCGACAATAGGGGTTAAAAAACCAATCACACCAATTTTAATTGCACGTTCATCCCCATTGGCATCGACCAATGTCCGATCAAGAATCACATATGGGTTCATATATGAAACATCATCAAAGATGTTTTTCGTCATATCCTCATTGTATATATTGCTACTTATAATGGGAAAAGTCGCATCTCTTAAGCTTTCTGTTAAAAAGCCGATACCATAATTGAATTCATGATTTCCGAGTGTCATGGCATCATACCTTAGTGTGTTCATGACATTAATAACCGGGTGAGTTTGTCCTAAATGCATCAATCTTGTTTGAAATATATAATCTGCAAAGGCATTTCCTTCTAAGATATCACCAGTATCAAATAACAGGACATTTTTGTTTTCATTACGTTCATTTTTAATTAAGGTTGCGGTTCTAACAAGTCCAAAATCGCTAACAGATTCGCCTTCATCGTTTTCATCCATTAAATGACCATGCATATCTGTTGTCTGGAGAATCCGTAATTTAACCGGAGCTGATGAGGCATAAACACTAGTAAATAGCGAAAACCCGAAGAGCCATCCAATGATAGGAAGGATAAAGAAAACGACAGTTATCTTTCGCATATGACTTTTCATCATTTCACCTCAACACATTTGATGAATTCTTATTTTGTCATGACTTACTTAAAATCATTCGATGGAAAGTAGAATTGTCCTAAACCACTTTATTCCAATTAGCACATTTATGACAAGTATTGTGCATATGTTAGAACAAGCTATTATATTTTTTTATCTAAAGAAAAATATATGAAATTAAAAAAAAGTAGGATAGAATAATAAATAGAAGGAAATACTGAGAGGATGTAGGTTTTGTATAAGATATGTTTATCAATGATGTTCATTTGCTATATGTTCATTACGCCATTTTTTACTGAGGATATAAACGAACATCGTTCTCTACATTATGATGATGATGTTCAATTAACGGCTACTATTGCTACATTTAAAAAGCCTACGGAGATTGTTATACCAAAAGAAAATAATCCTATTGTACATAAAATCAATGATTTTGTTCGCTTAGAAGAACCCCATAGCATCATTCAGGAGAACCAACAATCAAAACAGGATCGATTTCAACTACCAGTCCAGTATCAATCCAGTTATTTATCTAATCTCCTTATATAAAAAGATGCTTTATTGTTGAAGATTTTATAGGGGGAATGTGAAAATGGAAAATTTAAAGAATTGGTTACAAAGCAGCGGGATTAAAAGAGTTATTATTTTTGCAATTCTCGTATTCGCATTATTTTTAATGAGAAGTATGATTAATGTCATCCTTATTACGTTTATTATTTCCTTTCTAATGGACCGCTTAGTAAATCTTGTCTTGAAGAAAGTGAACATAAATCGAAAATTCACAGTAATCGGTCTTTACTTATTCATTATTGCGATATTTACTGTTGGAATCAGCAGATATTTACCAGTTATTATTTTTGAAATCTCGCAACTGATTGGACAAATGCAAAGCTTCTTTAGCCAAAAGCACGACAATATTATCATGAACTATATTACTGAATTATATGAACGAAATGAAATATCATCTTATTTAGAACAAGGGGTCACGGTTCTACTGAAATACTTCTCTGATATAAGTTCATTTGGCATACAATTTTTGATTTCACTTATTTTAAGTATTTTCTTCGTTTTAGAGAAGCCGAAATTGATGGCCTTTACAAACAAATTCAAATATAGCAAAGTTGCACCATTTTATAATGAGATTGCTTACTTTGGTTCTAAGTTTGTTCAAACTTTTGGCAAAGTAATTGAGGCACAATTTATTATTGCCCTTGTGAACTGTGCATTAACAACATTTGCACTATGGATAATGGATTTCCCCCATTTAATGGGACTATCTATTCTTATTTTCTTTTTAGGCTTAATACCAGTTGCGGGCGTGATTATATCATTGGTGCCATTAAGTTTAATCGGATATACGATTGGTGGATTCATGCTAGTCATTTATTTATTAGTCGTTATTATGATTATTCACGCAATCGAAGCATATATACTTAATCCAAAGCTAATGTCATCAAAAACCAATTTACCTGTCTTCTATACTTTTATCGTATTGATTTTTGGCGAACATTTCTTTGGCGTATGGGGACTTATTGTCGGTATACCAGTGTTTGTCTTCTTACTAGATGTATTAGATGTGCAAACGACAGGAAAAAAGTCGGTAAAAGTGTAAATATAAGATAAACGCCGTGCATATAGCACGGCGTTTATCTTTATTTTTCTCCTGAAACTTTTAGCTGTGAATGACGACATTATCGTTAGATCAGTTGAATTTATACACTCCCGATTAATGTGGTCTATTCCATCATTTATATTGCTTCAACACGATTTATTACTTTAAATTGATCTCAATACCTAGTAACAATCGATAAGAAATATAAAATAGAAACCTCCTAGGTAGTTGTTCTCGTGAGGTTTCCTTACTGTTGATTTTGAATGGACTTTAAACCCGTTATAATTAAAAATAAAGCATATATAAGTAAGAAAACACCTGGAACAATTAATAATAACGCGCTTCCCTCCCTAGACTGTGCGAATTGTGTAAAATAGCCTGCGTAAGGGATAGTAAAGCCGGTATACTTAGCTGTTACATTGTCGGAAAGTACGAGATCTTTATCAATTGTATTATTATTATCTCCTTTTGTTTCATACATGGTGTGCACGCCACTATGGATAACATTATGAATACGATGGGTAACAGGAATGCCTTCTTCACTTTGAAAAGTGATAATATCTTGCTTTTGTAAAGATTGCTTTTCATCCTGCTCTAATGGTTTAACGGCAATAACTGCACCTGTTTGAAACGTTGGTTCCATAGAACCAGATAACACAGACTTTAATTGGTACCCTAAAATTGTTGGTTCCCCGCCTGATGCTTTAGCAGCAACAACAACAACCGCTAACACGATAACTATCACCATTAAGAAAACTGTCAAAGCCGTACTAAACCAATTAAGTACCTTTCTCATTTATTCAACTTCCTCTTCTTCCAGTGTTTGTTCAATTTCGTCATCAGAAGATGGTTTTTCGTTACTAACTTCCTCTTCTTCCAGTTCTTCTTGGTTATGTTCAACATCGACTTTTTTTTCTTCTTCTTCTTCAGTACTTTCGTTTTGCTCCTCCTGCTGTTGCTTATCTTCTTTTGGCATCTTTTCATCCTCTTGCTTTTCTATCCCTTGGTCATTTTCCTTTTCATGCTCATTTTCTGTCTCTCGTTTTTTCTCACTATCGCCTACTTCTGCATTAGATGACCAGACTTTACTCTCTACATTTACATCAACGGAGGTTGAATATGTATAACTTGCTTTTGTTTGTCCTATTAAAACTGAATGGAAAGTCAAAATGAGAGAATAGATAGACAGAACAGAGAGTAATAAAACAATTTTTCCATTGCGCTTCATGTTATATCCCCTTTTCTTTCAAGGGCTGGGGAACAAAGATCATTTCCCCAGCATGTTTTAATTACTGAACGCCAACAGCATTATAAGCTTGTTCAACTGCAGTAACTGCCGCTGAATCTTCACCATAGAGATCTTCTGCAGCATCGATGGCAGCTTGTCTCATCATGGCAAATGTTGAATTTGGTGTTAAATAAACCGATAAGGCCCGATAATAAATTTGTTCTGTTTTTTCTCGGCCAACACCAGTTACTTCCACTCCGTAATGCTCTCCCCCTTCAGAGACAAGGTAAGCAGCTTTATTATTAATACTACTATTAATATGGACACCACCATTATCAAGAGAGCCTGTATACCTTCTATCCCAATGATCTGGATAAGGTTGTTGTGTTCTATTCTCAATTAAACTAGCTGGGTCTTCCATAGAGCGTAATCCAATCGCCCCATTCGCCATAATATCTTCACCGATAATCCAATCATCTCGATCGACCATAGCACCGAATATATCAGCAAATGATTCATTCAACGCACCTGATTCATTGCGGTAAATTAACCCTGCTGTATGTTGAATGACACCGTGAGACATTTCATGTGCAGCCACATCGAGACCACCAGCTAGCGGATGAAATCTAATACCATCACCATCTCCATAAGACATATATACACCATTCCAAGAAGCATTGTTCCAATTATCCCCAACATGGACACGGGAGAGTAATCTTTGCCCTTGATCATCTACAGAGTTGCGATCAAAGGTTTTTTGGTAATAGTCGTATGTCTTTTGAGAATTGGCATGAGCATCAACTGCAGCACCATCAGTAAATAACTTACTTCTACTAACAATATCTTCATTAATATTATTATCATAATCGTATGTAATGACCCCATCACCTCTTGTTTGGTCATACATTTTAAACAAACCATCAATGTAAGATGCCTTAAACATTTGTTTATCTCCGAATACACCATAACCAAATGCCGTTATTTCATTTGCTGCATTAAAGGAATCAATAATCTGCCCATTCTCTATATTTACAAAGTAATGCCAATACCCTACTTCCGGAGAGGTGGTGGAAGCTTTCACAAGATAAACAGGATAATAGTTATCATTAAACTTGTAAATGAATTTTTCTGCTGTTACTTCACTATCATATTGTTTTACTTCGCCAATTGATGCTTCTATTCCTGCTGTTGCAATGGAAATAGCCTTTTTTTCACTTATTTGTTCGGATGAAGTTTTTATATCAATATCGATGTCTGAAACCACTTCACCGTAAAAACTAACTTTATCGCTATCTGTTCTAATATTAAAAGTTTGTTCTGCTCCATATATAGGAATACCTTTATATAATTGTTGCAAACGATAGTGATGAAAGTTTTCATTTTTGTCAAACTCATAATCTTTTACTGTAAAACTTTCGCTTATTTGTTTATTAGATAAATTAAATTGCTTACTTTTAGAAAGAAGATAGCTTTCAAGTACTTGTTTAGGCTGAACAATTTCACTTGCCTGCATATGTTCAGTAAGATTAGATGAGTGGCTATTCAGTTTGGTTTGTGATTCATTTGCATAAACTTGTCCTTGAATAGGACTCGCTAGCATTCCTAAAATGAATGCTGTTGATAATACTTTCGTTTTTATCGACATGCAAAAACGCCTCCCCATTGCTTATTTTAATTTACTTCTCCTCACCAGCTGTTTGTGAAGCATTAAATACCCATTCTAGATTTAACTGGTCCCCTTGGAATTGGTTTTGATCTTCACCGTTTTCAATAAATTCGAATTGTACCCATATTTCATTTGTTTCTCCTGGAGCTAGGCCACTATTCTGCTTCCATAAAGGATCCCATAGGTCTCTTTGAACGATATCAGGGTCCATATTTTTCAATTCATACAAAGTTGTCTCAAAAATAGGTTCAGACTCTTTCTCCCAATTCCACAAAAAGTTCACACGAATATGCTTGCCGAAATCTTCTGTATTATCAGATAATTCATCCGATACTTGGTAATTTGTAAGCAGGTGAACGGATTCAATTGGCAACGAACCACTATTACTTAAAACAAGCTCTCTCGTGACTGTGTCACCCGGTTTTATGTTCTCAACTTGAAACACAACCTCAGGATTAATTGATAAGTCTAGTGTGCCAGCAGCAAATACATGATTCGTCGCTACTTCATCGGAAAAATAGGCAAATGTCCCTCCTCCAACCAGAGCCAATCCAAGTGCTGCTGACATCATCCCAGATGCAAGCTTTCTTTTCACTCCCATAGTAAATCTGCTCCTTTCAACCCTTTATTTTGACTTTTCTTCATTTGCTGAGACTTATAAGAAAAGCTTACGTCAAACATAAAGGAATCAATGGTTGGAATTAAGTTTCCTATGCCCTATTTAAATATAGTCATATTCCTTCATTTTTCACATTTTTAGTAAAAATGAGGTATTTATTACCATTATTTTAGGTGGAAAAAGTGATTTTTCAAGCTTACTATTAGCAACCCTGTTATATGCCAAGCTTGTTATTCCCTTTGCCCTTCTCCTACCTATAGTACTTAGGTATTTGTCTCATCCAACACCAAAAGTTGAGATTTAACTATGCCGTTTCTCTATTATTCTATGATTGTCACAAAGAGTTGTATATAGGGTTATTTAATATCAAGTGGACAGATTTTTAAAAAACAAAAGGGGATTGGACCTCATAAAATGTTCCATATGAGAAAATCCATTTCCCCTATAAAAACTTTTTACTTAATGTGCTTAACGGCTTTATATCGCCAAACTCCATTTTCCATTCCCTTCTCTACTCTCCTCTTTTCTTCCAAATAATCTAAGTGACCAATCACCTCTGACATTACAAGGCTGAACTGCGTATAATATTTGTCAGGGTAAAAATGTTGGGCAAGTGCACTCGCTGTTTTTTCTTCTTCAGAAATATAGGACAGGAATTTTTCAGCTTTTCTTTCTATCCCTTTCAACCTTTTATGTATAAGTAAATGTGGCGCCGTTATACGTTCCCCATGCCCACTATAACAATAGTCAATATCATAGGTTAAACATTTTTGCAGTGACTCCACATACTCAAGGACCGTCTTTCTTCTTTCACCATTCATATAAGGTTCAATTAAAGCATTACTTGATATATGGGCGATAAGGTGGTCTCCACCTAACATCACATTGTTTCTTTCATCTATTAAAGCGATATGATCAGGGGCATGTCCTGGTGTTTCAATTACTTTTCTATTAATAATATAATCATTTTCACTTAACGTTCTATAATCAGCACGCAATCCCTCGTTTTGTTTTTCTATGACGATATTCTTAAGCTGCTGTACTCTTTGTTCACCTTCCGTCCCACAACCCATCTCACGATATAACCTTTCATAAAAAGAAGTTCTTTGTTCAAAAAATGACTTTTCCCTCTTTAACCGAGGAATCGCTTCAGCATGAACATAGACGGGGATATTATGCTTTTCAATGATTCTAGGAATCAAGCCTATATGATCCTCGTGTGAATGAGTAAGGATGATTTCATTGATATCCTCTAACAGAAATTGATGGCACTGTAGTGTTTGAAGAAATTGCTGCCAACATGCTTCATGATTAATTCCAGCATCTATTAATGTTAATCCTTTACTGCCTTCTACAATAAAAAAATTAAAAGACCGCAAATCACTGTTTGTCGGTATGGTTATTGGATAAATCATGACCTTATTCCCCCTACTAAACTATTTATCTAAAAAAGATTGAGTGAGCACTCAATCAAAATGTCTTATTTCTCTAAAAATTTCACTGGCAATGATTATCTCTTAAGTTTTTTTATACAATATAGTATAATAAGTATGATTGTCAAACCGACCATTGCCACGCGAATATTGTCCATACTTGAGGTGATAGAATGGAATTTCATGCAGAAACAACAAAAGATAAAGTGTTATTTTTATTAAAAAAAGAGTCTTCCATGTCTGTCAACGACCTTAAGGAACGCCTGAATATTAGCCATATGGCGGTGAGAAAACATTTAACCGGATTAGAGAATAGCGGTTTAATCGCATCTATAGAAACGAAACAAGCGCTAGGTCGCCCGACTCAATTCTACTATTTAACAAG
This sequence comes from Cytobacillus sp. FSL K6-0129, assembly GCF_038007625.1. Lineage (NCBI taxonomy): Bacteria > Bacillati > Bacillota > Bacilli > Caryophanales > Bacillaceae > Cytobacillus > Cytobacillus sp. FSL K6-0129. Next base: position 864,244 of record NZ_JBBOXM010000001.1, read on the forward strand.
TAAAGGCGAACATTATTTTCCGAAAAATTATGAAGGTCTATCACTTGAATTTCTCAATGATATCGAAGAATTGTATGGCAGTGAAGCAATTGAAAACTTATTTATGAAACGGGAAAAGCGACTAGTGGAAGAGTACGAAAATAGATTACTAGAACAAGCGCCTGATATGAAAATGCAAACATTTTTAAACATTCAAAATGAAAAAGGCTATATGGCATACTTGTCAAAAACAGGAACAGACGAATATGAGCTCACAGAGTTTAATTGTCCCATTCTTTCCATAGCCCAATCGTATAAAACAGCTTGTCATTGTGAAACCCAATTGTTCAAGCAAGCATTAAACACAAATCAAGTCCACCGTGTAAGATGCAAAACAGAAGGGCATGATCATTGCCAATTTAAAATTAAATTTAATTGACTGAACTATTACTTGATGGAGTAATAGTTTTTCTTTTTTATTGACACTGGTCGGTTGATTGTTTTGTGGATTTTTAGGGCTTCCCTTTTTGTATATATCTTCTTTTTATGACATGTCGAATAGGAACAACAGAGTATATTTTTTACTTTGTGTTTGTGGTTTGTGTGTATTTTCTATTTGTCCCCTCTTTTTCCTAGATTCCTCATAGGTTGTGTGCTTTTTGTTTTTACCTTTTAAATGCTTCTACCTCTCATTATGTATATAAAAAAGACCCAAAATCAAATTTTGGGTCCCTCATCAACATCCTTATTTTGATGCTGCGAATAATTTGTTTACTTCATCCCAATTCACAACATTGAAGAATGCTTGAACATAATCTGGGCGTTTGTTTTGATATTTTAAGTAGTAAGCATGCTCCCAAACGTCAAGACCAAGGATTGGTGTTTTACCTTCCATTACTGGGCTATCTTGGTTTGGTGTGCTTGTAATAGATAATTGACCATTTTCAGATACTAACCATGCCCAACCAGAACCAAAGCGTCCAGCTGCAGCTTTAGCGAATTGGTCTTTAAATGCATCATAGCTACCAAAAGCTTCTTCAATTGCACCAGCAACGTCACCAGTTGGTGCACCGCCACCGTTTGGAGAAAGAAGTGTCCAGAACAAGCTGTGGTTTGCATGTCCGCCACCGTTATTACGTACAGCTGTACGAATATCTTCAGGAACAGCGTCTAAGTTAGCAATTAGTTCTTCAATAGATTTGCTAGCTAACTCGTCATGTCCTTCTAATGCAGCATTTAAGTTGTTTACATATGTTGCATGGTGACGATCGTGGTGGATTTCCATTGTTTGCGCATCGATATGTGGTTCAAGCGCATCGTTTGCATAAGGTAATGCTGGTAATTCGTGTTTAGCCATTTTGAATTCCTCCTAATATGTAAAATCTATTTACACTCTATATTTTAGAATACCTTATCTACTTTTTCAACTAATAAGTATAAAAAGTAACTAGAAAATAAAACTCCTTATTTCCACCTTATTTTGTTAAACTTGGGATACAATGAGTGAGAGGGTGACTTTATGAAAGCAGTCCTCCATTTATTTCGATGGTACGTTAGCCAACACATTAAATTGTAACGCTGCGTTAAATGTTTAACATTTAATGAGTGTACACTTTCTCATCATGAATGCCAATCTATGTTAGGTTCATCAGAATCAGGGATTTCTGAAAACATCTAAAGCTTACCAAACGACGGAGTTTCAACTACAAGCAAATACCGAATTGGATGATTGATAAACATTGTGTAAAGCTTATCAAAGGGGATGAAATAATGAGCGACCAGTGGTTAACATGGGCGAGGAAAATCCAAGCGATTGCACAATCAGGCTTAGCTTTTTCAAAAGATATCTATGATATTGAAAGGTATGAGCAGTTAAAAGAACTGAGTGCTGAGATCATAGGTGAGTACTCAGGGCAAACAATGGATGAGATTGTGGCAGTATTAAGTAATGAATCAGGCTATCAAACACCGAAAATTGACGTACGAGGGGTTGTTTTCAGGAAAAACCAAATTTTGCTAGTGAAAGAAAATGTTGATAACAAATGGTCCTTACCAGGTGGTTTTTGTGATGTTGGCTTATCTGCAAGTGAGAATGTTATAAAAGAAATTCAAGAAGAATCAGGTTTTATTTGTGTTGCGAAGAAGCTCATAGCCTTATTGGATATGAATAAGCACCCACACCCCAAACAATTCTTCCATTATTATAAAATATTTATTTTATGTGAGATTTCGGGCGGACAAGCTGCCTGTGGTATAGAAACCGAGGCGATTGATTTTTTCACTGAAAACAACTTACCTCCTTTATCCCTTAATCGAAATACGGGAGAACAAATCAAAATGGCTTTTAGCTACCTTAAAGATCCTCATAAATTCCCCATCTTCGATTAATCAAAGTAAAAAGGCCCATTACCATTTTTGGTTATGAGCCTTTTTCTTATGCATCAATGGTTATCTTCTGTAATCGCTCTTGCCACGCTTCATCTGTTAAACCATTTTCTTTCACGTATAAATTATCAGGGTGTGTGCGGCATTCATCCGAACAGCTCCGTAAATATTTATGCTCGTTTTCTTCTGTCGTCATAAAACGTTTATCACATTCAGGATTAGCACAATTGACATAACGTTCACAAGATTCACCAGTGAAATAGTCTTTTCCGACAATGGTATGTTCTTTCTGATTAATTGGCACACTGATTCTTTCATCAAATACATAACATTGACCGTCCCATAGTTCACCTTGAACTTCTGGGTCCTTACCATATGTGACAATGCCACCATGTAGCTGACTCACATCTTCAAAACCTTCTCTTACTAACCAACCAGAGAATTTTTCACAACGTATGCCACCTGTACAATATGTTAAAATCTTCTTACCAGAAAGTTGGTCTTTATGTTCACGTATCCAATCAGGTAAATCACGAAATGCTTCAACATCCGGTCTAATCGCCCCTCTAAAGTGGCCGATATCATATTCATAATCATTTCTTGCATCAATAACAACAGTATCCTCTGCTTGCATTGCTTCAAAGAATGCTTTTGGCTCTAAATATTTGCCTGTGATCTCATTAGGATTGAGATCATCCTCAAGTTTTAATGTCACTATTTCATTACGAGGTCTGACATGCATTTTCTTGAATGCATGGCCATTCGTTTCATCAATTTTAAAGACCATATCACTGAAGCGTTTGTCGTTTTTCATCATATTTATATACGCATTTGTTTGTTCCACTGTGCCTGAAACCGTACCGTTTATACCTTCTTTGGCAACAAGGATTCTTCCTTTTAATCCGAGCTCACGACATGCTTTTAAATGATGTTTACTAAAGGCTTCAGGATGTTCGATTGTTACATATTTATAATAGAGTAAGACGCGGTATTGATTATTTTCTTCTGTCATTTCTTCCACCTGCTTATTTCTGTTCTTTCATTTGCGATAATAGTTCACTGGGCGTTTCACATTGTATAAACTCGCCATTAACTATTGCATATGGACTTTTCTTGCATTGCTTACAATGTGATTGGCATTCATATTGTTTGTAAGATACCTCTTTACTAGAAAGAAAAGGACCAAATAGCGTAAAGTCTTCATCAGTATAAAAACGATCGAGGTTCTTTTCACAAAATTCTATCGTAACTTGTTCTTTTTTCGAAAAAATTTTATTAAATAATCCCATTTACAACATCCTTTTTTAGATGTCTATTTCATATTTATCCGTAGAATACTATACCATGCTTTGACAAGCATTTTCAAATAGATTTGTAACCATTACCTTTCCCTAATCTCATTCACTATAACTTTTAAACCGTTCGCCAAAGGAGATTTGCTCATACTAGCAATCATTTCTGCTCTATCCAATTCCATTTGTCTTAACGTATGTAATAAGGAACCAATTGCTTCTTCCTCAACTACTTTAGCGAATCCTTTTTGTGCAAAAGACTCAGCATTTAACAATTGATCTCCTCTACTTTGTTTTTTAGATAGGGGAATGATTAACATGGGCATATTTAGTGCTAAAAATTCAAATAACGCATTGGATCCACCCCTTGTGATTACACAATGAGTAGCGGCAAGGATATGTGGTAATTCCTCATGAATATATTCGAATTGTTTATAACCTGCTTTCCCTAGTAAACTTTCATCAACTTGACCTTTTCCACAAATATGCACAACTTGATAGTTACCTAATAGATTCGGTAATTCCTTGCGAACTTGTTCGTTTATCTTTTTAGCACCTAAACTACCACCCATAACAGTAATAATTGGCTTTACACTAGAAAAATGAAGCAACTTTAGGGCCGTGTTTTTATCGCCGTTAAATATTTCTGGCCGTATTGGTGAGCCAATGGCAAACACTTTTTCTCGCGGAAAATAAGCTTTCGCTTCTTCAAACGAAGTGAACACCTTTTCAGCAAACCGTTGGGCAATTTTATTTGCTAATCCGGGTGTTAAATCACTCTCATGGATAAATGCTGGTATTTTTAGCATTTTAGCAGCAATTATTACGGGGACTGATACAAATCCACCCTTTGAAAAGAGCAAATCAGGTTTTATCTGTTTTAAGATTCTCCTTGCGTCAATTACACCTTTCATGACGCGAAAGATATCCCTTACATTCTCTAAGTCTATATATCTTCTTAATTTCCCACTGGAAATTGAAAAATAAGGGACCTCGGTCTTTGCGATTAACTCCTTTTCAATGCCTGTTTTCGAACCTATGTAAAAAAAATCGACTTCGTTCTGTAATTCTGTAATAAGGGCGAGATTAGGGGTAACATGCCCCGCTGATCCCCCTCCTGTTAAAACTACTTTTTTCTTAGCCAACATAAATCATTCTCCTCATTCTCTTATTTAATGGTCTTACTGTTATTTTATTTTCCTAACCCCTCCCATGCAAATTTGATTTCTTCTATTTCAGCCTGAGCTCCTCCCTCATCATGAACATCAATAAAGCCAATTGCGCGGTTTAAACTTGTGCCTATTTGATTCAGTTCATTTTTCTCTACAGAAAACTGCACTCGCATCTGAACAGTTAAAAACCCTTCTTTGGCTCTATTGATTTGTTTTTTTGCACTTTTCCAATCACCTTCGTGAATTGATTGTTCAACTAAAGAAAGCGTCCCTATTACATCATCCCCATCAACAAGTGGTTGTTTAAGAAAATCTCCAGACTTCATTGTGAAAATAAAAATAGCCAATATAAGTAATGGAATCAATTTATAAAGAATAAACTCTTTCATTTACTTCAATCCTTTAAAATCTGTTATATCTACGGGTTTTTTCATTTTATCATGATAAGCGTCAATAAAGAGCATCCCGTTGCTATCAATAATCGCTAGAAAGATATCACTAATTTTTGTATATCCACGATTTTTTAATTCTTTCATCAGCCATTCCTCAGATTTTTGCAATTGCTGCAAATTATTGCGGACAAGCACACCATCATAAATTAATTCCGTCCCTATTCCTTTATATGTAGACTTTAACTGTAAATCTCTTGGGGTAACTGGTAAATAATCCGCTTTTTTTAACACGGATATTTGCCCATCTTTTTCTACAATTGCATAATCTACCTCTTTTAAATCAAATATCCCTTTTTCTCTTAGTTGTTCTTGGAGATCAGAGATACGGTAACGCAGTTTCTTCATAACTTCATCCATAATTTCCCCATCCATAATAACGATGACAGGCTCCCCATCGAAATAGATTGATGCTTGTCGCCACTTCATTGTTACTTTTTGCAGACATAATACAAGAACCGTCCATGTAAATAGCCCCACCCAATATGGCCAAGCATCTGTCGCGATGTCTGCTGAAAGATTTGCGGCCATAGAACCAATCGAGATACCTAAAATGTAATCAAAGAATGTGATTTGACTCACTGTTTGTTTACCTAAAAATCGTGTAAATATAAGTAATGTACCAAAAGCAATAATCGACCTTACAATAACGACCGATGTCTCATTCATTGACTTCACTCCTACAATCATTGCCTTTAGTATGAGCAGAACTAGAAAAAGTATCCAGAAAACCATTGAAGTTTGAGGGGAGTAAATAGATTTTTTACTAATGAAATTTTTTTGTATAGATACAAGGGTTCTTATTTAAAGAATCAAGATTCTCGCACCATCTTCACAAGTTTTGCTTGCTTAGTTAACATCTATTTAATTTTACATTTGTTAGTTGCACAATAGATTGCTTTATCCTTTGTCAATTAATATGAACAACACAAAAAAATGAAGCCTTATTAGACTTCATTTCATTTTCTCCCTATATATCTAATTCTAAGAAAATCGGACAATGATCACTACCCATTGTTTGACAGTGTGCACCGGCATCTTTGATTTGTGCTTTTAATTTTTCCGACACGATAAAATAATCAATTCGCCAGCCAATATTCCGCTCTCTCACTTTGGCCATGTACGACCACCATGTATAGACATCTGTCTTTTCTGGATAAAGGTATCTAAAAGAATCGACAAACCCTGATTCAAGGAGAATTGTCATTTTCCCGCGTTCTTCATCAGTAAATCCTGAATTTCCAATATTGGACTTTGCATTCTTCAAATCAATTGTTTGGTGTGCAACATTTAAGTCCCCTGTATAAATCACCGGTTTTTCCGCCTCTAACGAAAGCAAATATGTTTTTAATTCATCTTCCCATTGTAAACGATAGTCTAATCGGGATAGATCTCTTTTTGAATTCGGTGTATATACATTTACAAGGTAAAACGTTTCAAATTCCAACGTGATAATTCTACCTTCTTCTTGTTCTTCGTTTTCCCCTACGCCATATTTTACTGATAAAGGTTTTTCTTTCGTAAAAATAGCGGTTCCTGAATAGCCCTTCTTAACAGCATAATTCCAATATTGATGATAGCCTTTTAAATCTAATTCAATTTGACCCGCTTGAAGCTTTGATTCTTGTATACAAAACACATCCGCATCCACTTCTGCAAAAAAATCGAGAAAGCCTTTCTTCACACAAGCACGCAAACCATTTACATTCCATGACACAAATTTCATGTTGCTAAACTCCCCTTTATCTCTATCTGACCCTTCTTATTCTATAGGAAGTTTGTCTTTGATAAAAGCCTTGTGATTTGCTATAGTTTTTACGTATAGTTGAAGGAGGAATACTAATGGCTGATCATCAATTTCATTTAAAAGCACACTTTCCAGGATTACGAAATAGCATCGGAACAATCGAAAGTGGACAACTGCATACAAAAGTATCTATTCCACCTGAAATGAACGGTCCAGGAGTAGGGACTAACCCAGATGAAATGCTTCTAGGTGCTGCTGCCACTTGTTATATCATTACATTAGCTGCCATGATGGAAAGAAGTAAAGTGGAAAAAAATGATTTATCGATGGACTCAACTGCAATTGTTAACGAAACGAATGGCGTCTTAACTTATAAGAAAATCATTCATAAACCAACCATCGTACTTACTAACCGTGATAATGAACGTGACAGAGATCTTGCTCTGAGATTGGCTAAAAAAGCAGAAGCATCCTGCATGATTTCACGCGCCATACAAGGCAATGTAGATATTGAACTAGAAGTAACCATTAGATAAAAGTTTTGCTTTCAATCCACGTCTCTTACAGGTATTCACTAGAGGCGTGAGGATTTAATAAAACGACGCCAACCACTTCTCCGTGATTTCTACAAATCTTTTGGCTGCTGGTGACAGATTAAACTTCATCGCTAATCCTAATGTGCGATAGCTTTCTTCCTTTAATGGCATTACCACACAATTTTTAGGAATGGTTTCTAATAATAATTCTGGCAATATGCTTACACCAAAATTATGAGCAACCATTGACTTAATTGAATCTTCTGCCATTAATTCAAAGCGAATATTTGGTTGGATCTCCGCTTTAGCAAATAAATCTTTTACTTCATGGTACCCCCCATATGTCGGCATGATAAAAGGGATATCCTTTAACTCTTGTACGCTTATTTCACTTCTTTTTGAAAAAGGATGATCTGTTGACACAATACAACGCAAACGGTCTTTTTTTAACGGAATAACATCAAAATGACTGGAGCTATCGACATTAATAAAGCCACAATCTAATTTTCCATTAAGAATCCAACGGTCAATCGCTTCATAATCTCCTTCAATTAATTCAATACGGATATGTGGGTAACTTTGCTCCATTGATTTAATGATTTCGGGTAACCAAGTAGATGAAACACTTGTAAATGTCCCTACTTTTACTGTTCCTTTCATCAAACCCGTTATTTTCGCTGCCTCTTGTTGTACTTGTTCGTCATAATGTAACACCTTACGTATACTTACAAGCATGCTTCTTCCTTCATTCGTCAATGTAAGCCCACCTCTTGAGCGATGAAAAAGCGTGAAACCTAATTCCTTTTCTAAATTAGCCATCGCATGACTGACTGCAGATTGTGTCATCCCTAGTACTTCTGCTGCTTTCGTAAAACTTTGAAGCTCAGAAACCTTGCTATAAATCTCATATTTAACTAAACTCATCTCGCTACTCCTTTTCATGAAATTATTTCATATAAACAATGAAAAAGATTCGTTTTATTAATGTTAATAGATTCATTATAATACATGTAGAAAATCATGAGAATGGAGAAATGGTTATGAGTATGCGCACGAAAGCAACGATTCTTTTAGTTGTGGTAAATTTTTTCTGGGGATTATCTTATATTTTTATGAAGATGGGAATCGCGTCGATTGAACCATTTAACCTTGTCGCATTAAGATGTTTAATTGCCTTTATAATTGCCGCTACCTTTTTTTATCGTTCTTTACGGCATGTAAATATCGAACTTTTATTTTACAGTTTTCTATTAGGCTTCTTATTATTACTTGTGTTCTCTTTAGTTACCGTTGGCTTAACGATGACAGATGCTTCTAATGCCGGATTTTTATTAAGTATGACGGTCATATTCGTTCCGGTGATCCAAAGTATTTTGCAAAGAAAGTTACCAATCGTGCCAGTTAGAATAGGCATCATCATTACATTTGTTGGTATTATCATCATGACAATTACACATTCCTTATCATTCAATTACGGTGATATTTTGTGTATGCTTTCCGCTCTCGCATACGCTATTCAAATTCTGATTATTGGAAGAGTCACTAAGGATCATGAACCTATTACAGTTGGTATCATGCAACTCGGCTTTGCTGGTATACTCGCTCTTGTTTTAAGTAGCTTTTTTGAATCACCAATCCTGCCCCAAAACACAGTTGCTTGGATGAGTATACTTGGACTAGCGATCCTATGTAGTGCCTTTGGCTTTATTTCCCAAGCAGTGGCACAAAAACATACATCACCAACACAAACGAGTTTAATGTTTTCGCTAGAACCTCTCTTCGCTGCCGGTCTAGCTGTTATTATTCTTGGTGAAGCATTTACCATTCGAGATATCATAGGTGCTTTTTTAATTATTTGTGGTGTGATTGTTGCGACATTAGGGAGTTATCGAGTGCCTGTTAAGGTAAAAACTGAGCAAACAATGGAACAAAAAACAGAAAAAATTCTACTTTAGTACAGCCATTAACTTAATATGGAAAAGAGGAAGTTTATGTTATCACTTCGTAGAGTCTTAAAATTACGTGATTTAGAAATCTTTCATGTATGGAAGCAAGAACATTTCTTATCTTATGTAATCATTGAAGATACTAGAAAACCTTTTACAATTGATGATAAAAAACTAGAGCCACTATGTTATATGGATGAAGAAGATATTGATGAGATACTAAATGTTTTCAGAATTTCTATCCTTAATGATGAAAAGTTAAACGAAGAGGATTCGGAAACACTACGATTATATTTTTCGGACTTCGTTAACAATACTCACTTAACAAATTTTATTATGAAGAAATATATTCAAGAAGGTTTGTATGAGAACAAAGACGATATAAAATCCTTTAATAAAATCCTACAAAGTATTGGTTCAAATTATATAATAGAAGAATTTGATGAAAAAAATTGGATTTATTTATCACAAGACTAAGGTTTCTTATAAAAATAGAGCCGTTCACTTCGTTCAGAACGACTCTTACTTTTTTAATTTTTTTAAAATGATTCTATATCAATAACCTTTTTTCATCAAATACACACATAATAAAAGTGAAAGAACGATAAAACTAATTAACGCCATAAAACCGCCTGTAAAAGAGCCTGTTGTTGTACTGAAAAAGCCAACAACCATTGGCCCAGCGGCTGCTACTAAATAAGATACACATCCGAATGTACCGCTTATTCTCCCCATCACTTGGGATGAAGCGACTTCATGGAGCATCGTCATGGTTATCGGTGCTGGCATGTATAATACACTTAATAGAATAATTGTAAGTAGAATAACGACTGTAGTATTCGTAGTGTATAAGAAGCCTACGAAGCAGCCTATGATGATGACACTTGCTACGGCGACAAACGCAGCCCGTTTCATCCATCTATCAGAAAGATAGCCACATACTAATTGAACGATGATGGCAAGAGCATAACCCGCTGCATTAATCATAGCTGAATTAACAAAATCAATCCCTTTTGCTTCTGTTAAATAGCTTGGCAAAAATGTAGAAAATCCAAAAAAACCGATGGAGACGCAAGCATATACTGTTGTTAATATCCAGAACAGAGGACTCGTTAAAACAGATTTAACACTTCCTGTATCGATGTTAGCAGTCTTTTTTACTCCTTGCCCCTTTTCTATATAGTTTACTTCTGCAGCATTAGTTGCATAATGTTCAGATGGTTTGTTTCTAATCATAAAAATAAATATGGCCAAACAAATAAAAGAAATAATCGCTAGTGCGAAATAACTTTCTCTCCACCCAAAAGAGGCGGCAATTAATGCGATCGCTGGAATACCAATAACTGGTCCGATTGCATTCCCTGTAAACCAAAAAGACTGTGCTTTCCCTTGTTCTTGTTGCGGAAACCACTTAGCAGTTAAGGTAAGTGCAATGGGGTATAAAACGCCTTCACCTACCCCTAGTAATGCTCTTGACCATAATAATGCCGTAACCGATGTAGCTACTCCACCGATAATCATCGCTATACCCCAAATGGCTATACCAATCATTCCACTTTTAAATGCGCCGATACGGTCGACTACAAACCCCCAGAAAAACTGCCCTAATGCGTATGTAATTAAAAAGACAGAACTTAATGTTCCCTTGATCACATTATCACTAATAGCTAAATCTTGTAAAAACTGTCTTTCTGCAAATAATATATTAATATTAGATTTATCGATCATTGAAACCGTGAACAGTAGCATTAATGGTAGTGAAATATAAATCCACCTAGCATTTGTTGCCTTTGTCATGTTTTCTTCGTGAAGTACATTTGCCTTTTGCATAGTTGAATCACTCCTTGTGAAAATTGGCATGTTAGTAGAAGAGTGATATAATAAATACACTCTTATTGATGGCTTTCCTAGTAATCTTTAAGATAGAACAGGTATCTTGCAATCAAAGGGATTTCCCACAAAATCCTTTGGAAGATACCTGTTTTTTCCTTTAATTTGTTTGTAGTGCTTGAAAAGATGCCTCTGCTTCCTTAATCCATGTTCTTAACTTATTTGGACTGATAGGTAAATCATTTGTTTTAATTTCTAATGGATGAAGTGCATCTACGATTGCATTTGCTATTGCAGCTGGTGGCGCGATGGCCCCCCCCTCACCTACACCTTTTATTCCTAGGCGATTTCTTGTTGATTTGAATTCCTGGTGTGCTTTTGCCACCGTTGGTACTTCCATCGATGTTGGTAATAAATAATCCATATAAGTACCGGTAAGCAATTGCCCTGTTTGGTCATAGACGATTTCTTCGTAAAGAGCTGAACCAATTCCTTGTGCAATACCGCCTTGCACTTGACCATCAACAATCATCGGATTAATAACCGTACCACAATCATGTACAACACTATATTTCTGTAAATCTACAAAACCTGTTTCTTTATCAACCTCCACTTGTGCCATATGAATCGAAGCAGCAAATGTAACCGTTGGAGGGGCAAAATAATGTGTTACTTCTAAGCTTGCTTCCATGCCTGCTGGTAAATTCCCTAATTTAGCAGGCAGCGCCGCTCGCCCAACATCTTGATAGGTGACAAACTTTTCAGGAGAAGTCTCTGCATATATTTTCCCTTCATCAATGACTAAATCTTCATCCGTTTTTAGCAAATGTGCGGCGATTTTTAACACTTTCTCTCTCATTTTTAATGCTGCCTCATAAATAGCTGAACCTGCATTTACTGCGCTTCGGCTTGCGTAAGTTCCTTGGCCCATTGGCAACACAGTTGTTTCGCCAACTCGAACAGTAATATTTTGCGGGTTTACACCCAATCCGTCTGCTGCAATTTGTGAAAATACTGTTTCATGCCCTTGTCCTTGAGGGGTACAGCCTAAATAAGCTGTTACATGACCAGAAGGGTCAATAGAGATATGTGCCCCTTCATAAGGTCCTGCGCCCGTACCTTCTACGTAAGAAGAGATGCCGATACCAACTAGCTTACCTTCTTTCTTCTTCTCTTCTTGTTCTTTTCTAAAAGCATCATAGTCAACTAAATCAACTGCCTTGCGTAATGCATCAGGATAATCGCCACTATCATAAATAAGCTGATGGCCATCTTTTACAAGAATTCCTTGATCATAAGGCATGTCTTCAGCTTGGATCATATTTTTCTTCATAATTTCGATTGGATCTACTTTTAATTTTCTTGCGACGATGTCGATAATTCGATCCATTACAAAGACTACTTCAGGTCTACCTGCTCCCCTAAATGGCACATTAGGTGTTTTGTTCGTTAAGATGACTTCACATTCACTATCATAATTAGGGATTTTATAAGCCCCTCTTAAATGATAAGCACTATTATAAGCACAAGTTAAGGCGAAGAAATTAACAGCACCACTATCAATCACAAAAAAATCCTTAATTGCCGTAATCGTTCCATCCTGTTTAAATGAAACTTTCACATCATGGATTTGATCCCTCGATTGCCTTGCACTTGTTAAATGCTCCATTCGGTCCTCTACCCATTTTATCGGCCTCTGCAATTTTTTAGCCAAGTAAGGAATAACAATTTCTTCTGGGTGAACTCCACCTTTTGGTCCAAATCCGCCTCCAACATCAGGTGCTGTAACACGAATACTTAGATCGGGTAATGACAAACAATGTGCTAAAGTAGATCTGATTTCATAAGGCATTTGCGAAGAAGACCAAACTCTCAGCTCTTGATTTCTTGTATCAAATTTCGCCACTACTCCTCTTGTTTCTAACGGATTTGATCCGAGTCGGGGGGTGCGAATTTTTTCATTCATTATATAGTCCGCCTCGGCAAATGCTTGCTCAACATTACCTGTTGTCACATGAAAATGGGACTGAATATTATTTTCTAAATGTTCTTGTATAAGAATTGCATCCTCTTTTCGCGCCTCATATGGGTCAACAAGGGGTTGTAGCGGCTCATAAGTTACTTCAACTAGATCAGCTGCATCTTCGGCGATGTAACGGTTTTTCGCCACAACAATTGCTACAGATTGGCCAACATATGTAACTTTATTCTTAGCTAAAATATCTTCATAGTTAAAGTTGATTGTTGGCGATATAGCCTCAACCAAATTGGGTGGTAAAAAACAATGTGATTCAAATTGCGTCAATGGTTTTAGGTCTTCAATATCTTTTGCAGTAAATATCCCATAAACACCCTTTAATGCTTTTGCAGCCTCTATATTTATGTCCACAATCTTCGCATGTGCATGAGGGCTTCTTACAAATACTGCCTCTGCCATATTGGTTAAACTAATATCACCTACAAACATGCCCGTTCCAGTTAAAAGGCGATAATCTTCCTTTCTGTGCATGCTTTTTCCGATATATTTATGCATGTTTCTCCCTCCTTTTATACCGTTTGATGTGTAACTTGCTTTACTGCTTTAACAATATTCGCATAGCCTGTACAACGGCAAAGATTTCCTGAAATGGCTTCTCGAATTTCTTCTTCTGTCGGATTCGGATTTTCTTTCGTAAATTGCGTTAATGTCATTAAGAACCCTGGTGTACAAAATCCACATTGGAGGGAATGGCAATCCGTAAATGCTTGTTGAAGAGGATTTAATTGTCCATCTTCACCAGCAAGCGATTCAACCGTTTCAATTGTAGCCCCATCTGCTTGAACAGCTAGCATTAAACAACCTCGAACCGCTTCACCGTTTAAAAGTATTGTACATGCCCCGCATACGCCATGCTCGCATCCGACATGTGTGCCTGTTAAAAATAATTCTTCTCTTAAGAAGTCTGTTAATAAGAGCCTAGGTTCTATATCTCTTTCCACTTTTTCACCATTTACATTTAAAGAAATATTAACTTTATCCAACCTTCTCTTCTCCTTCCCATGCTCTTGCTATTGCTTCTTCTATTGCACGTTTTAATAGGGTACCAATAAGTTCCCTGCGATAATCAGCACTTCCGTGCAAATCTCCTTCTGGGTCCACACACTCACTCGTTAATTCAGCTATTTCTTTTAATAAAGCTTCTGTCACTTCTTTTCCTATTAATAATTCCTCAGCTTCTTCTATTATAAGAGGAACTGGATTGACACCTCCTACAGCTAGTTGTGCCTTTTGAATAAGTCCTTGGTTATCAAGTTCAATTACTGCTGCAGCAATTGCTAAGCCAAAATCTCCATGTCTCCTCGCCACTTCTACAAAAGAATGCCCCACTCTCTCTCCTTGTGTCATAATTGGAAAGCGGATTTCTTTCACTAATTGATTTGTTTGTAATGACGTCAGGAGATAAGTGAGAAAAAAATCTTCAGGACCGACAACTTCCTCTTCATCCACTGAAGCAATCACAATCTCACCTCTTAATGTTGTCAATACACACGGTAGTTCTGCCGAAGGATCACCGTGAGCTACACTGCCACCAATTGTCCCACGATTGCGAATTTGTTTATGACCTACCCACTTAATTGCATCAATAAGCAACGGACATTTTTCTTTAATTAATAGTGAATTTTCCACTTCCACATGCCTTGTCAGTGCACCAATGGCAATATATCCATCCTCTTCACGAATATAATTTAACTCCTTTATTCCGCTCACATCGATTAAAAAGTCAGGGGTGGATAGCCTCATATTCAGTACAGGTATTAAACTCTGTCCCCCAGAAATGATTTTACAATCATCTCCGTATTCTTCTAGATAGGTTAATGCCTCATTAACACTTGACGGTTTTAAATATTTAAATTTTGATGGTTTCATGCTTGTGCCACCCTTTCGTTACGCCTTTTGTAAAGTGATTTGTTTCTCAACATCTTTAAAAAAGTTTCCAGCAATAAATTTCGCCACACCGCTCATTACTCTGCTTCCTACACCAGCAATCATGCCGCCAACTTCAGCATCACATTCCCATTTCACTTCACATTTTTCTTCATCAATTGCAGTAATATAGCAATCCATTTTTGCTTTAACAAATCCTGGTTTCCCACTCCCTTCTGCTATTAATTGATAGTGTACAGGTGCTTCGATATCTTCAAGTTTTACATTCCCTTTGTAATCCCCTTTAACTGAAGCGATGCCCAATTTCATTTCAACATCATAGGTTCCGTCCTCTTTTAACAGTAGGCTTTTGCATCCTGGAATAGCTTTTTCTAATATTTGAGGGTTATGAAGTGCATCCCAAACATCTTTATTATTTTTTTTCATTTTCACTTGACCTGATAAGATCATTATTTTCTCCCCTTTACACTTTTTGAATTGTTCTAATAGTAATAATATTAATTTTTTCAAAAAATTTTGTCAATAAAATGCGGATGTTTTTGTTTTGTTAACTAAATAACGTTTATTATATAAAACATAAATTTGTAAATAAGTTTGTTTTAGATAAAGAAATCTGTTTTTTTGTTTTGAATGTAAAACTACAATATTATTTTAGCTTTTCATACTCTTTTATTGTGTCTATATCTAATAGAATACCGTGATCATTCACTGCTATTTCTTCCTTATATGGGATGGTCTGAATAAAGTTCTTTCCACTTTGTTGTTGAATCGATTGAATCATTGTATTATTGATGTTTGCAAAATAAACAGGATGGCCAGGCGTTTGATCATATGATGGCCTTATAGATATTGGATGATTTTTATCTCTCGCTAACTGCTGCCCTCTGTGAATAATCATTTCACTTGTTTCCTTTTCTATAAAGGGGGTGTCTCCTAAAAATACGAGTGCATCTTCCTTTGGAAAGGCAACTTGGGTAAGTCCTTTGTACAGTGAAGACGATTGACCATTGGCATAATCCGAATTATAAGCCCAAGAAAAGGAAGGGTCGTTTATCTTTATTTCTTCCATAATGGTAACTGCATCATGACCAATAACAGCTATCACTTCTTTACAATGTAACTTTAATACTTGTTCAATGACATAATGAAGCATAGTTACCCCTTTAAACGGCAGCAACTGCTTCGACCGCCCCATTCGCGTAGATAATCCTGCTGCGAGAATAATTGCTTTTATTGGACGTTTATGATGATTGGTGGATAAATTCCGCACCTTGTAGAAAGCCTCCTTTATGTCTTGTTCTAACTGCAATCACTTCAGCAACAATACTAATAGCAATCTCCTCAGAGGATACGGCTCCAATATCAAGTCCAATTGGACTATGCATTCTTTGTAAGTTTGTATACGTGAAGTGACAACCTTCCAAATAAAGCTGATCGAGGATTTTGATACGTCGTGATTTCGGCCCTAAGACGCCTATATAAGGAGCCAGTGAAGATAAGGCAAATTTTAATGTCTGCTTATCTTTCTCAATATGATGATTCATAACGACAATATATGTACGATTTGTTACGCGAATACAACCTGAGAAATCCTCTGGTCTAGCTATTATTCTTTCGGCATGAGGAAACCTTTCTTCATTGTTATAAAGGCTTCTTTGATCAATGACAACCGTTTTCATCCCGCATTCGGCTGCATATTTAACAACTGGTATCGCATCATGTCCTGCACCAAACACCATCAAAGTAGGTGATGGAACAAATACATCGAAGAATATGTCTACATCTAATTCATTCTCATCTTGTATCATTAAACTTTCTGATTGCGGGTTGGATTGCCCTAACTTTTCTTTAGCAATGGATAAAGCAGCCAATTCCAATGCTTGATCATAGAAAGATCCAATTGGGGGTTGATTTTCTAGATAGCAAATCCGATAATTTTTTTGTGACAAGCTAGCTTCCGTAATGGTCATTAAAACAGCAGCTTGTTGTTGGTCAATGGCATCTAGCCAAGCATCAAAAGGAGGCAATTTCTTTTGCACATTCATCCACCTCCTCAATATTCTGTATTGTATACATTAATGGTTCAATATAGATATGAACCGTTCCTGGACAGCCAAGACCTAACCCCCATACCTCGTCTTCATCTAATTGATACGTTTTAATTATTGGGGTTTTTGTCTCTATTACTTCCTTGGCTATTTCTGCTACATCTGCTTCTAAACAGCCCCCCGATATTAATCCGACAGTAACTCCATCCTCATCGATTAGCATTTTTGCCCCTTCTTTTCGATAAGCCGATCCTTTTACTTTAATAACTGTTGCTAGCGCACAAGGAAGCTTCTTAGCTTTTAGTTTTTGTATTGCCCTCATTACTTCCAGCTGTTCATTTGTCATCGACATCACCCTCCAATGCGTATATATTTAATAGTAAAGATGAAAATTGGAATGTTTTACCTATAAAACAAAGTTTCCGATATAGAATAATATAATCGTTACTTCTTGACTATGTCAATTAAATTTTTAGAAAATTTACAATAGATTACTATTTGAAATTTTTGACTTTTTATTATGGAGGTATTCATTTGAAAAATCCTACATTATCCAATTATTGGCTTTCTCCTCACTCCCCTGAATGGTATAGGCAAATAAGCAAGAACGGGAATGCATACATTTATCCATGGCAATCTACAATTGATTCACCTATTGCAGAGAATATCTTTGATCAACTCGTCTGCTTACATACAAAAGATAAAGTCGCCCTTGATTTTGGCTGCGGTGAAGGAAGATTCACAAAAAAATATGCTTTATATGCCAAGCAAATGATTGGTGCCGATTCTTCTACGCAATTTATTCAGACGGCAATGAAGACAAAGCCCGATAATACATCCTTTATTGTTGCTCATTCAAAACATGTACTTCCTTTTAAACGAGCATTCTTTGATATTGCTATTATCCGTAAAGGGCCTACTTCCATTTATCATCATTTACCTCTTTATGTAAAAGAAGGAGGGCTCATTTTAGGGTTGCACCCTGGTGAAAATGAAGGAAAAGAGTTATCAAACTGGTTTCCTAAACTTTTTCCAAACAACCAACATAACATACCCATTCAACAACATCTCACAAAGATCTTTACAAAGGCTCCTTTCAGGAAATTTGAAATTCACCCGTATCATACGATTGAATATTTACATTCACCCCTTGATCTCATCCACTATCGTTGCTTTGGACAAAAAAAGAAATCTATGAAGTAGTTAGCTCCGACATACGAGAGATCACTAACATTTTCAAGAAACATCAAACAGTTAAAGGATTACCTATCACCTATGAACGATATATAACAATAGTACACGTGTAAATCCCTTACAATTCTATGGATTAAAGTCATTATTAGAGTAAATATTGGCCTCCCTGCAAGTAGGTAGACCCAGTTTTTATTCTCTAAGGGATAAAAGTATGATTCTTAGGTATGTGTTACTTATAACTCTAGCATGTCTTTTATTTTCAACTTTTTTTGCGGTGGTCATAATTGCTGGATTCTTCTAAAGACAAGATTGGTAACCTTATATAACACGATGACTGATCTTTGATGGAATATAAGATAATAAAAGACTAATCAGTACCTTGTTTATACAGCAAGGTACTGATTAGTCTTCTTCTTTAAATATTTCATGTAAATATCTCTCTCTATTTTCCAAGAAGTATTTCGTTATTTGGTAATGATCTGTTTCTTCATACGTTGTTTCCGCAATGCTACCTTCATCGAAATTTAAAATTGTTGCTCCTGGAAAGCCAAGTAGTATCGGAGAATGGGTGGCAATAATTAATTGGCTTTCTTCTGCTGAGACAATATCATGCATGATTCTAAGAAAAGCAAGCTGCCTTGCAGGCGATAATGCCGCTTCAGGTTCATCTAACAAATAAATACCCTCTCCATCAAAACGATTCAGAAAGAGTGATAGAAACGATTCTCCATGTGATTGTGCATGTAATGACTTGCCACCATAACCACTATATCCTGTTGGGCATTCCCGTTCTAATTCATCAATATGTGAAGAAAACTGATAAAAAGATTCGGCTCTTAAGAAAAAGCCATTTGTTAACTTCGGCATCCAAGAAAGCCTAATGTGGGCAGCTAAGGAAGATTCGGAGGCATGTAATTCATAACTATTACTTCTACTCCCTCCAGCCACATTAAAACCGCATTGATGGGCAATGGCTTCTAATAAGGTTGACTTGCCAGAACCATTATCACCTACAAAGAATGTTACAGGTGACTTAAATTGAATTTCATCCATTGATGCAATCGTGGGAATGGATAAAGGATAGGTATTTTCATGACTACTACTTATTTTCTTTATTTTTCTTAGCAAGGTCTCTCCTCCTGTTTTTAGGATGTCTCATTTAAGCATTTACTAAAAATATGCCATTGTCTATGGTATGATAAACATATCTTTCCAGAATCGAAATTTCTCATAAGAAAAAGAAGGTCTGCACATGAACAAAAGCTATTCACTATTGCTAGCAGTTATTATTGCCGTAGCAGGTGGGGGCATCTTCACCCTACTTCATATCCCTGTAGGCTGGCTATTAGGATCCATAACAAGTATTATGCTTTATTCTATAATATCAAAGAAGACGTTATACTGGCCAATATCTTTTAGAAACATCGGGATCTTTATAATTGGATACAGTATGGGCCTTTCATTAACAAAAGAAGCGATGGTGTTCATCTTGCACCAACTACCCTCCATGTTATTTTTAACAGTACTTATTATTGGGTTCAGTTTAATCACTTCATTCTTCATAGCAAAATTAACCGGTATCCATTATCCATCGATATTGCTTGGTAGTATTCCTGGCGGTTTGTCACAAATGCTCGTATTAGCTGAAGAAACAAAAGAAATGAATGTGACTGTTGTTACTTTCTTACAAGTAGTAAGATTAATACTTATAATCTTTTTTGTTCCTTTTCTCATATTTGGTCCGTTCTTCCATAATGGCGGTAATATTTTACCAACCTATGAACATACGGCTAGTTGGCAGCAGTTACTACCTGACATTATTCCATTTATGATTCTATCATTTATTTTAGCTATTATTTTTAAGAAATGGAACGCACCAACCCCATTTCTTCTCGGTCCTATTATTGCAACAAGCCTCATGACACTGCTTAATATCAATGGTCCTGAATTACCTAACAGCTTACTTGAGATTGCACAAGTTTTTATTGGTATTAACATTGGTCTCATGATGCATCCAGAAAAACTTGAAAACAAATGGAAATTATTAAGCTTAGGTGCATTGAGCAGCGCTTTATTAATTGTCATTTCGATGGTTCTCAGCTTTCTTCTTAGTCATTTTTATGGGTTTTCCCTTGCTACAAGCTTCTTAAGTTTATCACCTGGCGGAATGGATCAAATGGCTATTATTGCCCATGAAGTCGATGCACAGTTAGCTGTTGTAACCGGCTATCAACTCTTTCGGGTATTTTTCATCTTCTTTATTGTACCACCTTGTTTAAAATATCTATTTTTTCGATATAGGAAAGAAAAAGGGTAACCAGTTGGTGACCCTTTTTGCCTATCCCAAATGATCTACCCTCATCTCAGGACCATTTACCCATTCCTTCCTAAATCTGTTTTTTATCTACAAAATTCATTGTCAAAATAGTCAATTTCCTTATAAAGTGCCTACATTTGTGGAATAACGTCTTGTTTTGATATCTTTTGTCAGCAGGCAGGAAAAGACGGGCTACAATGCGGAATAGCTAATTATACGGAATTTATTATGTAGTTCGGAATCCCCTTCCGAAAGATGAAAAATTACACTATGATGAAAGGGAGTTATTCATGAATCAAATTATGCAAGCATATACCATTAATGAAGTATCTAAACAATTAAATATTCCGCCGGGAACACTAAGACAGTGGGAAAAAGATTTAAAGGATATATTAGTTATTCCCCGATCTAAAAATGGGGCAAGATATTATACAGATGAAGAAATTAGCTTACTAGACACCGTGAAAAAGATGCGTAATCAAAATTTAAGTCAAAAAATGATTCGCAGATTACTTAAGCAACATCTTGATTCAGAGTCAATAGCAGACCAACAAGAGAACCCCTTAGAAACATCATTGAATCCTATACTACATGAAGCAACAACTGAGCAAGATCATCATCCTCTCAATATCGAACAACTATCTATGGTCATGACACAATTCCAGGACCATTTATTACAAGAGATCAAGCAAGAATTAAAAACGAACTTTAAAAAAGAAGTTGTAGAAGAAATGAAAATGGAGCTTTCCAAAAATTCTCTTCATACTGTTAAAACCATTTCAGACTCCATCTATAAATCCAACGAGAAGACGAAAGCAGAAATTCAAGAAATGACTGACGAATGGAAGCATGCTTCAAAACAAAGCTCCGGAGCGCTCGAAACCTTGTCAAAAAGAGTTGCGAAACAGTCGAAGCGAACGACAGACCAGATGCACTATATCACGAACAAAATTACCGAATCCTCAGAAGCATCCTCTGAAGAGTTCAAAACAATGATTCATTATATTTCTAGCTCGCAAGAATTAACAGGTACAGAATTTAGCAATGAAATAAATGAATTAAAAGAGAGCATGAATGCCGATCGTGATATTTATGTCGAAACAATGAGAAAAGAACATGAAGAATATTTACATCGATTACGTGAGCGAGAAGACGCATTTCAAGATATGATGCTATCTTTCCGAGATGCTGCAGCGAGTAAGCAAGAAAAAAAATGGTGGCAAAAGTGGAAAAAATAAATTCGTAGGGGCGAGTATCCCCTCAATATAAAGGGGTTTTTATCAAATGAAAAAACAGCAAAAAGCGCATCATGTGGATGAATTATTAGTTACAATGGACAATGATCATCATCGTGTAGATTTTCGTCTAGATGAACTGGAATCGAAAATGGAGATGTTAAAAAGAAAACTTGAAAAATTTGAACACAAAATGCAAATGCTTAAAGACTAACACGCCTGATAATACCCTCTAAAAGAAGCTGGGACATATATATTCTAGCTAAAGATTTATCCGAATGAACAGGAGTATACAACTTCTAATCATTCGGTTTTTTTGTGTGATTTATATCCTATATGAAAAGAATAGTGGAATGGAGCGGAAGACACTCGACTCCTGCGGAAAATAGAAGGAAAGCTGAGACCCGGCAGGCAATGCCGAGGACGCTCAAGCCCCTCCCCGCGGAAAGCGAGGGTCTGTTTGTGCAATGGAACGGACTTGTTTTCATCTGATTTTTTATAGATCCTAATTTGTTATTGTTCGTTTTTGAGGTTAGGTCATTTAGTTATGTTCCAGCCCTTTTTTAGTTAATCTTCTTAAAAGCGGTCCCATTCCCCATTTATTCAGGGTATTATCTCTCCATTCAATGACTTCTCATACTATTAGAAAGCCAAAACATTTATCCTTTAAAACAAAACTATATTTTCATAAACAGATTATGTTATTCTGTAAATAACAGGAAATACACCCTTGATGGATAATTATGGATAAGTCGAATGAGTTGTTACCTATGTTTAACGAGACTATAATTTAGGCAATAAAGAGTAGTATCAAGGTTAGAAAGGAATTCTATTTTGAAAAAGATTAGTATATTTTTCTTAATATGTTTACTTATTTATATAAGTTGGCCGTCAATTCGTGAAGCTCTAGGGGATAAAACCAACGAACACTTGAAAGAAATTCAATCATCTATTGAAGAAAAAGATGTTCAAGGCTTTACAGAAGATGCTGTTACTGCTTTTAATCAAATGATTATCAATTTTGAACAATGGATCCAGCCTTCACCTAATGACTCTCCTCCGGCAGAAGATGAATCAATCGAGAAGCCCGCATTATCTAAACCTGATAGCCAAACAATCTCAGTCTATAATTTTGAAATCGGTGAGAAGAAAGCGGAAGTTGAGAATTCATTAGGATCCCCACAAAGAATTACAGCAAATGAATACGGTAGTAAATGGCATGCTTATCATGATAATTATCATCACTTCATCATGATTTCCTATGATGAAAATGAATTAATTAATGGCATCTATACGAATCAAGATTTAATTACTTCTAAAAACGGCTTTCAAATGAATATGACAAAAGAGGAAGTAACAGAAATATTCGGGGAACCGATTAGCGCGATTCGTAAAGGTATAACCAATTATCAATATGCAACCGATAGTAATTATGCACTTTATGAGGTCGATGATAGTTATTTAACCGTTTTCTATGATATTCATGAAAATAACCAAGTAACTGCCATTCAATTAATTGGTAAAGAGCTTGAACTTAATAAAGTTGGTTTCTATGGTGAAAAAAGTGCAGCTTTAAAGGAAGGTTTTGAATTCCAGTTATTTGATTTAACAAATGCTGAGAGAGTTAATTATCGTTTACCTACATTAACTTGGGATGATCCCGTGAGACAAACAGCTAGAGATCATAGTGCTGATATGGCTGTTAATAATTATTTCGGTCATGATAACTTAAAAGGTGAATCACCGTTTGACCGGATGAATGCGGATGATATTCTGTTTCGAACAGCTGGCGAAAACTTAGCCTATGGCCAATTTAGTAGTATTTTTGCCCATGAAGGCTTAATGAATTCTGCTGGACATAGGAAAAACATCCTTAAAGAAGATTACCAGCTTCTTGGTGTTGGGGTGGCATTTAATGATGATAACCAGCCTTATTTCACAGAAAATTTTTATACGAAAAGATAAGCATGCAGAACTGCTCTGACATGCTCTTTTTCATACTGCAAACCATTTAATATAACTATTCACACTTAAGACAAACGTTTAAATGAGCTTTCCTTTAATGATCATATCAGGTAACATTTTATAACCGAATCATTCATTTTAAAAGCAGATAATTTCATTCATGTAATAGAAGTTGCTACAATATGTACAGATACTAAAAAGAAAGTAGCTGAAAACGATGTCAACGATAAAATATTCTGTTTTAGATTTAGCACCAGTCCTTGAAGGTGGATCACCTAGTGAGTCATTAGCGAACTCGCGCGATTTAGCCAAACATGCAGAAAAATTAGGTTATACGAGATATTGGCTGGCCGAACACCATAATATGCCGGGCATTGCTAGTTCAGCCACATCTATTGTCATAAGTGATATTGCCCGCGCTACCAATACAATTAGAGTAGGATCTGGGGGCATTATGTTACCGAATCACTCTTCTTTAGTGATTGCTGAACAATTCGGTACACTCGAATCACTTTACCCAGGAAGAATTGATTTAGGCTTAGGTCGTGCGCCAGGTACTGACCAACTTACTGCGGCGGCATTAAGAAGGACTCGACGAACAGATGCCGAAGATTTCCCTCAACAAGTGGAAGAATTGAGAACTTACTTTGATCCTTCACGCTCGGAACAACCATTACCAGTTAGAGCGGTTCCAGGAGAAGGCTTGAATATTCCAATATGGTTACTCGGTTCAAGTGGGTATAGTGCGCAACTTGCGGGTCAGCTAGGTTTGCCTTTCTCTTTTGCTAGCCATTTTTCACCGGACAATACATTACCAGCAATTGATCTATACCACCGGAGCTTTAAACCATCTGATGTATTAAAAGAACCTTATGTAATGGTTGGTGTGAATATCATTGCAGGGGAATCAAACGAAGAAGGACAATACCTAGCAAGCTCTCTTTATCAATCTTTCTTAGGCATGATGCGTAATAAACGTGGAAAGATGTTGCCTCCTGTTGAGAATATGGACGAAGTTTGGACACCTATAGAGAAACAATTATTACAACAACAATTAGGTTCTTCCATTATTGGTGGTCCTGAGAAAGTGAAAGAAAAGCTTGAAATATTCCTTGGCGAAACTGGCGCAAATGAGATCATCGTCAATGCTCAAATCTATGACCATGATAAAAGAAAAGCATCTTATCAGCATGTGGCAAATGTAATGAAGGAAATAAACGCTTAAGAACTTTGAACATCGAAAGCAAACAAAACTACTTGAAATCTAGTTTGCATGTTTGCTTTCGAACCCATTGTTCTCTTTCATATGCGATCGTATTTAGAAGTCTGGGTTACATGGTTTTAGTTGTGGTACGGAGCACCCTTCCTCATCCATCATTTTGATTCACTTCCGATCTTCTTCCCTAGAAAGTGAATCAATTTTTGCTTCAGCTAAGCGGCGATAAAGATTGCTCATATGAACCAATGAGTTAATCATTAATACCTCTTTCATTTCATTGTTCGGTTGGGGGATTTTTTCATTATAATTTTCAGCAATCGATTTCTCCATCCAGTCAACATTTTCATTAAATTGTTCTTCATTCTCATTTATCATGTCAACATACATATCATAAACGTCTTCTATATTCACTCCTTCTTTTTGCACTTCCTCGTTCAGACTCTCTAACGTTGTTTTAATGTCCTGAATCGATAATATACCTTTCAGTTGATAAATAAGGCTCATCGTTAATATATGTTCTTTACTGTAACGCTTATTTTTAATGGGTGGTAATAGTTTTCCTTTGGCATAATTATTAATCATTGTTTTTGTTAAGATTTTCTCATCTTCATTTCGTTTATAAGAATGGTAGTTTTGTTCAAACAGTTGTATGACTTGATCCATATATAAAGCGATAGACGGAATGTCTTCCATGCGAATAGGCTTTCCTTGTCTGATTTTTTCTTGTTTTTCCATCATTTATCCCTCATTATTTTTCTTACTATCATACATCCTATCATTAGAAATGTAAATGTTGACTATATATTATAGTTAGTAGTAATATTATATGTAGTATTAAAAACTACTTATAATATTATTAGGGGTGTTATCATGTCGTTTATAAGAGAACCCATCAATAGCTTAACTCATTTCGTTGGCGCAATATTGTCATTTATAGGTTTACTGGCCTTAATCATCAAAGCATCATTACATAACGGAACAAACATTGCCATATTCTCCGTTACTTTTTTCGGTATTAGTATGATGTTACTTTATCTCGCTTCCTCCACTTATCATGGGGTGAGAGCAAAACATACAGTTATTGCTTTCTTGAGAAAAGTTGACCATTCAATGATTTTCGTTTTAATTGCTGGTTCTTATGCACCTTTCTGTTTAATCGCACTTGATGGCGTATTAGGAATAAGTTTATTCGCTTTCGTTATCACGACATCCATTCTTGGTGTATTATTTAAAATGGTCTGGTTTAGTTGTCCTAGATGGTTATCCACTTTTTTATATATTCTTCTTGGTTGGGTTATCATCATCGCCTTCCTCCCATTAAGTAAAGCATTGAGCACAGCAGGTCTCGTATGGTTAATTCAAGGGGGCGTATTTTACACAATCGGTGGCGTTATTTATGCGGTCAAACCTAAATTCATGGAATTTAAACATATGGGGTTTCATGAGATCTTTCATATCTTTATCTTATTAGGAACGCTTTGTCACTTTATTAGCGTATATGGCTATGTTCTTTAATAAATTGATTGGTCATGGCAATATTATGTTTGTGTAAAAAAATGAAGGGCTAAGTGAGATAGATGTCTATTTTACTCATTAGCCCTTCTATTCTTTATTTAATTAACTTTTTTAATAGCTTTAATGACTTTTCACTCGGATACCGAAATGGAAAATCCACTTTTGTTGTTTGTTTTAAGATGCTTTTATAATGCGTAAATGCATCAAAACTTGCCCGTCCGTGATAAGATCCAATTCCACTATTGCCTACACCACCAAATGGTAAATGTGGGGAACTTAAATGCATGACTGTATCATTGATACAACCACCACCAAAAGAAATTGATTGCAAGATTTTTTGCTGGACTTTTTTATCATCTGAGAAAAGATAAAGTGCTAGCGGTTTCGGTTGTTCATTTATTTTGCTAATGACATCATCTAATTCCTTATAACACAATACTGGAAGGATCGGACCGAAAATTTCATCTTGCATAATCGGATCTTGCCAATTAATTTCAGTTAAGATGGTCGGTTCGATCAGATGATTTGATTCATCCACTCTCCCCCCATAATAAGATTGACCATTAGTTAAAAATGTAGAAAGCCTTTTAAAATGCTTCTCATTGACAATCTTTGTGTAAGATGTATTTTCTATTGCATTCTCTCCATAAAGACTTTCTATCTGAGCTGTGACTTCCTTAAGAAACTTGTCATGAATCTCTTGATGGACATAAACAAAATCGGGTGCTACACATGTTTGTCCAGCATTTAAGAATTTCCCCCATACTAACCTTTTGGCCGCATGGTTTATTTGGGCATCATGATGAATAATTGCTGGACTTTTTCCTCCCAGTTCTAACGTAACAGGTGTTAAATGATTAGCGGCTGCTTTCATAATGTGTCGACCCACTGCTACACTCCCAGTAAAGAAAATATGATCCCAAGATTCTTCTAACAAATTTTGACTAACTTCCACGCCACCTTCCACAACTGTAATATATTCAGCTGGAAAATGCTCCTCGATAAGGTGAGCAATTAAACGAGAAGTGTGAGGTGTTAATTCGGAAGGTTTGATGACTGCTGTATTGCCTGCGGCGATTGCACCAATTAATGGCGCAATCGCTAATTGAAAGGGATAGTTCCATGGTGCAATGATTAATGTATTACCATATGGCTCAGGATAAATCATACTTTTTGAACCGAACGTAGTTAAAGATGATTTTACTTTTGCAGGTCTCGACCACTTTTTCACATGTTTAATTGTAAATTTTATTTCCTCTAGTAAAACAGCAATCTCTGTTAAAAAGGAGTCAAAAAATGATTTCCGTAAATCTTTTTGCAAAGCCTCCGCTATGCTGCTTTCGTTCTCCTTAATTAAACTTCTTAATGTATATAATGCGTCCAATCGGTATGTAAGTGCTTTTGTTTTACCCGTATGAAAGAATGCTTTTTGCTGTGCTAAAATATTTTTTTCCATGCTCTTCCCTCTTTCTATTTTCAATTTTATATACCTCCTGCAGGAAAATGGTTTTACACTCTTGAATATATACTAAAAAAATGAGGTGAATCCTATGCGAAAAAAACTGCCATATTTGATTCTTCTATTTGCTGTTCTTTATATATTTTTTATACCTGAGGAACCGACAGTCCTAAAAATCTTTTTCAAATTAGTACCGATGATTCTTATTATTCTATACACCTATCGCAATCGGCAAGAAACTAAACCTATTCACTACTATTTTATTTTTTTAGGTCTTATTTTTTGTATGTTCGGTGACGGTCTACTCATTTGGTTTGTGGTTGGATTAACTGCATTTTTAATCGGTCATATATTCTATACGATTGGCTTCTTTAAGATCTGGGAATACTCTTTAGCTAGGTTTCTTTCTTTTATTCCTATTCTTGCCTATGGCATCTTTATGAGTTCTGAATTTGTGGAAGCTCTTCACAACCGCAATGAAAATGAATTGATTATACCAGTTATCCTTTATATCGCTGTCATATCATTGATGTTTTGGTCTGCTATTATGTCAGGGCAATTGTATGCCATCATTGGTAGTTTACTCTTTGTCATTTCTGATAGTGTGTTAGCTTGGAATAAATTTATTTCTTCCATTCCTTTCTCTGGAAGCATTATTATGATTACCTATTATTTAGCACAATTTTTAATTGCTTTTAGCTTGCTTCATACAGTCAAACAAGTGAAGATACAGAAACCAATTTCACCCATAGCAACAAAAGGATAATTTTTCAAATTTATGTTAAAATAAAGAAATAACCTAAATTGGGCATTAGCATAAAATAACAATAAGCAAATTTATTTCACTCTCCCTTTTAGGCTTAACTAGCTATACTCTATCTTACATTGTAAAAGGAGGATACCAGTATGAACAAGAAACAGCATTCTTTTCATTCACAAGATAATGGCGAAAATCATGAAAATGAATTAGAGACAGTTGAGACAGCTGCTGAAAGAATTGAAAGAAAACCAGAATTTGATACGTTCGGGACGGGGTTAAATGGTTACGGAAATTAAGAACAAAAAAATGATGGTGATTCATTTTAAAGATGAATCACCATCATTTTTTATGCCGTAACCTCCTCTTGCTCATTACTTTCCTGTTTCTTCTTCTTCACTGGCATTAAGCTTCTTTCCAACCAGCCCATTATCACATCTGCAATTACTGCCATAAATGCTGTTGGAATAGCTCCAGCTAAAATGATTGCCGTTCCGTCTTGCGCATTTGTTCCACGCATAATAATATCACCAAGTCCCCCAGCACCAATAAAAGTACCTATTGTTGCAATACCAATCGTAATGACTAGAGCTGTTCGAAGCCCTGCCATAATGACAGAAAGAGAAAGCGGGATTTCTACCATTCTTAATATTTGCCATTTTGTCATACCCATTGCTTTACCTGACTCTATTAAAGTATGATCTACATTCCTAATTCCTGTGTAAGTATTCTTAATAATAGGCAATAAGGAGTATAGGAATAGTGCAAAAACGACTGTATTTGTTCCAAGGCCCATCACAAGCATTAATACTGCGAGCATAGCGAGTGCAGGGATCGTTTGAATAACATTGGCTAACGAGAGAACTACACTACTCAAACGTGAATATCTTGCTATCAAGATGCCAACAGGAATACCTACTATCGCTGCAAATAAAACCCCGTAGGCTGACATTAGAAAATGTCTAAAGAACTGTTCCCATACATAAGAACCGTTATTTGTAAAATAAGTAATTAAGTCAGAAAACACATCCATTTAAGCCACCCCCTATTCCTTATCACGGAAATAATTATTTTCTTCTAAAAATTCTTCAGCAATGATTGCGGGTTCTCTTAATTCCCCATCTGCTGCATAATTTAATTCTTGCATTTTTTCTGTACTTATTTTTCCAACTAATCTCTCTAATAATGGATCAAGTTCAGGGTACTTCTCTAAAATTTCTTTACTCGCAACAGTAGAGGAATCATATGGAGGGAAGAAATTCTTATCATCTTCTAATACTTTTAAATTAAAGGCTTTTATACGTCCATCCGTCGTGTAAGCTAAAACGACATCCATTTCGCCCGATGCCGCTGCTTGGTAAACAAGTCCAATTTGCATAGGATACACATTCGAAAAATCAAAACCATATGTTTCAACAAAACCATCATATCCATCTCCTTCACGATTCAACCATGAAGTATCTACACCGAAATTTATTTCATTTGCTAATGCCTCTAAATCAGATACCGTTTCTAAATCCTCTGCTTCTGCTAATTCATCAGTTACGGTAAAAGCATACGAGTTCTCAAACCCATAAGAATCATACCATTTTTGATTAAACTTCTCGTCAAACTCTTCTTGGACAACTTCCATTGCCTTATCAGGGTCAAGTACTGGCTCCATTCCTAATGGTCCTGCGATATCTGTGCCTGTATAACGAGTAGATGATATATCTACATCATTACTCACCATTGCCTGGTGAAGCACAATAGAAGATCCAAGATTATTAACCATATTTACACTGAGATCGGTTTCTTCTTCAATTAACTGTTTAATGATTTGACCGACAATTTGTGATTCAGAGGTGACCACAGTCCCTACTGAAATAGAATCTTCACTAGATCCGCTTAAACCAGGAAGTGAACAGCCTGATAATAAAAGAGTCATCGTTAACATCATCGTCATGAAAATTTTTTTGCTTTTTATCAAACTAATCACCACCTTATGCTGTTTTTTCTTTGTCACGCATTGATTTAGGCGTAACCTTAAATTCTAATTTTCCAAGTATTAAATCGACTATTAATGCGAGTATGGTGACAGGAATCGCACCTGCAATGATAAACTCAGTTTGATATAAATTTAACCCGCTAAAAATAAAATCACCTAAACCGCCTGCACCAATAAACGCAGCTAACGTAGCCCACCCAATTAAATATACTGTCGATACACGAATACCCGCCATAATAACAGGGATGGACAGTGGTAGTTCAACATATCGAATTCTTTCCCATCCAGTCATGCCCATCCCACGGCCAGCTTCTAATAAGCTTTTATTAACATCTTTCACACCTGTATATGTGTTTCTTAAGATAGGCAGGACTGAATAGAAAAATAAAGCAATAATGGCGGGGATTTTACCTATTCCAAGAATAGGAATAAAAAAAGCTAAAATTGCGAAACTTGGAATTGTTTGAATCATACCAAGCACTGCCATTACGGGTGATGCCGCTTTATCGAATCTTGTAAGAAGAATACCTAAAGGAACAGCTACAATGACACCAAGAGCTGCAGCAATGACTGATATATATAAATGCTCCCAAGTTTTGATCAATAAATCCGAACCGTTATTATTTAAAAAGTCTATGATGGCACTCATTTATATCTCCCCCTTCTACTGTGCACTTTCTAGCTCTTCGTCTCCCCAAATAGAGTCGTAAACGATATCGACTAAACTTGTTCTTGTCACAATACCGACAAGATGTCTTTGCTCATCTACAACCGGCACATATTTGAGCCCTTTCTTTAATATTTGCCTGATCGTATCACGTACAAGCGCATCTTTATACACAGAAAATGTATCAGGGATTAAGATATCGGCTACATCTTTTGCTTTTTTCCTGTTTTGATCAATGGCTTCCACATCAATATATCCTTCTAAAACTCCTTCTTGATCAATAACCAATAATGAGTCTACACGATTTGTTTTCATAACAGTTATAGCATTAGATAATTGCTCATCACTTGTAATCGTTACAGGATGCGCATTCATTATTTGCTCAACTGTTGTAATGTTTGGTTTTGCTTGCACTAATCTTTCTTTTCCAATAAATTCTTCAACAAATTCATCGGCAGGCTCACGTAAAATTTCGTCAGGAGTCCCACATTGTACAAGCTGTCCATCACGTAAAATGACAATCCTGTCTGCTAGTTTAAGCGCTTCGTCCATATCATGCGTAACAAAAACAATTGTTTTGTCTAACTTCTTCTGCAAGTTTTTAAACTCATCTTGGAGGGCATCTCTCGTAATTGGATCGAGTGCACCAAATGGTTCATCCATTAAGATTAACGGTTGATCAGCAGCTAACGCTCTCAAGACACCTATACGTTGCTGTTGCCCTCCACTTAATTCATGTGGATATCTCTCTAAATAATCAGGAGTCATATCAACGAGAGAAAGAAGCTCTTCTGCCCGACTTTTTCTTTTTTCTTCTGGCCATTTTAAAAGTTTAAGCACAAGTGAAATGTTTTCTTGAATAGTCATATGTGGAAATAGACCAATTTGTTGGATAACATAACCGATTTCTCTTCTCAGCTTAACCGGATCTTTTTCCATAATGTCTTCACCATTAATGAAGATTTTGCCTTCTGTTGGTTCAATTAAGCGGTTGATCATTTTCATTGTTGTTGTCTTTCCACAACCACTTGGGCCGATAAATACAATAAATTCACCCTTCTTAAATTCTAAATTTAAATTAGAAACGGCTGTTTTACCGCCTTTATATTTTTTTGATACATGCTCAAATTTCAGCATTTATAACACCCCCATTTTTTCTCTACCACAAACAATACCCAGTTCTCCGTAATATGAATCCTCTTGTCAGACTTTTTACTTACATAACGTAGTATATTATAAACTTCGTAAAATAAAAAGTTTACAAAGTGTACATATTTTATAAAAAATAGTTAAAATAAATATTGTATAATGTTTTTACTCGTTATATCTTATAATAGCTACGTAATCATACGAATTACTCCCAAAGGTGTGATTATGTAAATTTTTACAAATATGATACATTGACATTAACTAAATGATCCTTATATTGAAAGGGTGATTGGATTGAGCGAAAGTTTTGAGCAAATTGAATCTATTTTTATTGATAAAATAGCTGATAATATGAATACGTATGGTGTTTCCTCAACTGTGGGTAGAGTGTTAGGAATTATTTATATGCACAGAAAACCGATGACACTTAGCGAATTATCGGAAGCAACGGGCATGAGCAAAACACGAATGAGTCAAGTAGTAAGAGAAATGGTGGAGTTAAATATAGCGGAAAAAGTATTTGAGAAGGGCATCCGTAAAGACTTATACAACGTTGAACAAGACTATTACCAAACGTTCGTATCACTATTCACTTCCAATTGGCAAAAAGCGATACAAAAGAACAAACAATTTGAAAAGAAAATAAAAGAAGAACTACACCTTATCACATCAAAAAAGGAACTGACCGCCGAAGATGAATTAAAGATAAATGAATTATTAGCCGAAGCAAAGGAATGGATGGAATACTACAAATGGCTAGCTAATCTTGTGGAGTTTTTTGAAAGTGGGGAAGTATTTAAACATGTACCGAAGCCATACTAAAGAATTTGCTATACCCTTTCTTAAATATTTCTTGTAAAGTTTGTCCTATCTTCTCATATATATAACATATCCAACCGTTTCTAAGGTTAGGAAAAACAATTAAATGGGGATTGTTATATGTTAACTGGACTGATCATCATTTTTTTACTTGTGTTGTTTCTGCCCTTTAGTTCGAAAGTAGTCGAAGAAAATTTAGAAATATTTCTTTTCATTATGGGCGTTTTAGCTGTTTTTATTAGTCAAGTCTATACGGAAGCATTATTTTTTAAGGCAGCAATTGCACCAATTAACATCGCAATAGCGGTTTTTATAGCAGGTGTGTTATTCAAGTGGTTTCGACGCGGACTGCAAAATTCAATCGTCTATGTTAGTGAACGCGTACCCTTTTGGTTTTTTATTTTTTTCACAGTGATCTTTTTAGGACTGATTTCAAGTGTTATTACTGCAATTATTGCCGCACTCATTCTTGTCCTTATTGCTTCTTCACTTCCACTACATAGGCAATCACTAATCATTTTTGTTGTTCTTTCCTGTTTTTCTATTGGTCTAGGTGCATCTTTAACACCGATTGGTGAACCACTTTCAACAATCGCTATTAGTAAATTAAATGAGGATTTCTTCTTTCTTATCAATTTAGTTGGTAAAGAGATTCTAATTGCCTTGTTATTCTTCGGTTTCCTAGCCGCTATTTTTGTTAAATCACCCAGCCAAACAGATAAATTCAGCAAAATGGTGCACAACGAGGAAGAAGGCTATGGTGAAATAAGTATCCGTTCTTTAAAAATTTATTTCTTCGTAATGGGGTTAACATTTTTAGGTGCAGGATTTGAACCACTAATTAGTCAATATTTGATCAACCTATCGCCTTCTGCTCTGTACTGGATTAATACATTATCTGCAGTACTTGATAATGCGACATTAGCTGCTGCGGAAATTAGCCCTTCTATGAGTAATCAAACCATTCAAGCGATATTACTCGGCCTTTTAATAAGCGGTGGGATGCTTGTCCCCGGCAATATCCCGAATATTATTGCAGCCGGTAAATTAAATATTACGAGTAAAGAATGGGCGAAAATCGGTTTACCTATAGGACTAGTATTTATGCTTGCTTTTTTTATTGTGCTATTGTTTATTCAATAATTAATCGCCTTTAGATAATATAGCTTTCTTTAACATATACGATTGACCAGTTGTAGGTTCTATCTTATTAAACACTGATTATTTATATGAACAAAACTTCACATAATAGAGTAATAGCGGAGACAAATTGAATCATAAATGTCTCCGCTTCAACATTTGTAGTTTAATAAATAATGGTCTGATCATTTTTTGATTGCTGTATTATTCAACTAAATTTATTTCGAGGATTATTTTATGTATTCCTTTTTCATTTGTATAAGTATGAATAATGTCAAATCCACTTTTAATATTCACTCCTTATTTAAGCTAAATCAAATAAGGAGTGTACAACCGTTTCATTTCTTCCAATGGTCGTTTCAGCTTGGGATAATGAGTTCATAATTGCTTCTTCTGTTACTTCTGCTGCTGCTGCAAACAGCTCATTCATAATTGAATGATCTTCTCTTAAAGTTTTCATCGTATGCAAATAAGATGATTGTTTGTGCTTTATTGTATTTGCAGTAGAAAAAGCAATAACGATATCTCCACTACCATGACTATAATGGCTACCCGTCCTACCCAGTCCAATTCCACATCTTTTAGCAACTCGGTGTAATTGTCTATCACTTAACGGAGCATCTGTTGCTAATACAATTATAATTGATCCGTCAGCTGCTTTATCTAACTCTAAAGGATAATGTAGGTTGTTTTTAAAATAACGATTAAAAGGGAATTCAGGTTTTCCTCCAAAATTACTTAAGACAAGACATCCTACATGAAAGAATCTCCCGTCATTTACTGACAATTTTCTAGAAGAAGTACCTATCCCTCCTTTATAGCCAAAACATACCATTCCCTTACCTGCACCAACTGCACCTTCTTCCACTGGATTTGTTGAAGCGTTCAAGATGGCTTCTATAGTATCTTTAGGTGTAACAACCATTTCTCTTATTGAATTCAGTAGACCATCATTACACTCTCCAGTGACAATATTAATCGTCCCTGTTGTATCTCCAATGTCTTTATTTTCTTGTAACATATATTGCAGGGTACCTTGTGTAACTGCCGGGACTGAAAATGTATTGGTTAACATAATGGGTGATTCTATCTGTCCTAATTCATTTACTTGTACCAGCCCAGTGGTTTTACCAAAACCATTAATAACATACGATGTGGCCACTACTTTTTCTTTAAACAAATTACCACCATGTGGTAAAATGGCTGTGACACCTGTACAGGCATATCCTGTTTCCGTCTTTTCATCAATGGTTTTATGACCGACTCTCACCCCGGGAACATCAATCAAGCAATTATTTTCCCCTGTTGGTATACTACCAATGATTATTCCTCTTTCTCGTATTTTCAATGCTTTTCTCTCCATTTCTTTCAATACCAAAAAAGCAACCTTCCTTGAAGAAGGTTGCTTTTTTTTATTCATTCGTTAACTTATTTAATTCATCAGTTAATTCAATAAATCTCTCTTCGTTTCTTTCTTCAAGAGCGTTATCAATTTCTTGGCGGAGCTTTTTCATTCTGAAGTCAAGTATAGCCTTATTTAACACTTGTTCCGCTACGACTGAGTATTGGTTTTCATCGGTTTGGACTGTTGAGTTAAGCGTGTACTTTTCCATTTTGAAATCAACCCCTTGACCTTTTTTCTATTATAACAAAAAATTTCTGATAATTCAAACCTTAAATGAAATTTATCTTATACTCTATTATTAATTGTTGTTAATATAAATATTACCCCGTACTATCTTGATTTAAACCTTTTTAAAATATGTTTATTCACTTCCTTGCAAATATAATTTTCTTTACTATAATGGATATTTAGGGAATCAAAATATATCTATTGGTATATATATTTATAAATGAGGTGGGGTTTTGGATCAATCAACAAATTCATTACAAAAAGAAAGAATTTGGACTAAGGATTTTACATTAATTTGTTTTGCAAACTTCTTTGTATTTTTAGGTTTTCAAATGACATTACCAACATTGCCTTTGTTTGTCGAAGAACTTGGTGGCAATGACCAATTAATCGGGTTAGTCATCGGGATATTTACCTTTTCATCCCTTATTATGCGTCCTTTTGCGGGACATGCGTTAGAATCAAAAGGCAGGCGGTTTGTCTTTCTTATTGGACTAGCTGTATTTGTTCTTTCCGTTGGAGTCATTGGCTTTATTACGAGTATTGCCTTTCTCCTTATACTCAGATTAGTTCAGGGTTTAGGATGGGGATTCTCTACAACAGCTTCAGGGACAATCGCAACAGATCTTATTCCACAGAAAAGACGTGGCGAAGGGATGGGTTACTTTGGACTATCAGGTAATCTCGCTCTTGCCTTTGGTCCTACTTTAGGATTAGCACTCATTGGTAATATTAGCTTTACTTCCTTATTTCTAATCTGTTCTTTATTAGGACTCGCTGCTTTCATCCTTTCATCATTCATAAAATATAAACAAGTAGATTATACTGCTAGCGTAGTAGAAAAGAAAAAGTTTGATGTTTACGAGAAATCCGCTCTGCCCCCTTCCATATTAATCTTCTTTGTAACCGTTACATTTGGAGGGATTGCTACATTTCTACCTATCTATTCATTACAAAAAGGTATTGATGGAATTGAATGGTATTTCTTTCTCTATGCTTTAGCTCTGCTCATCAGCCGTACTTTTGCAGGTAGAATTTATGATAAAAGAGGGCATCAAGCTGTATTTATTCCAGGTGTGCTCCTTATTATTGCTGCCATGCTTCTACTCGCATGGTTACCGAGTAATGCGATTCTATTTACTGCAGCCATATTATATGGTTTAGGTTTCGGTACGATCCAACCAGCTTTGCAAGCTTGGTCTGTTAAAGAAGCACCGGTCAATCGTAGAGGAATGGCTAATGCCACGTTCTTTTCTTTTTTTGATTTAGGAATCGGTATTGGATCAATTATGTTTGGGCAAATCGCTTTTTACTTAGGATATAGCTCTATCTATATCGTTGCTGCCATTTCAGTTGTTGTTTCTCTATTCATCTATATTGGTATGTTATTACAAATGAGAAAGAACCGCTAACAATCTTGTAAAAAAATAAGCCTAATAGAAAGCCCGAAAAGACATTTTTTCATTGTGATTAAAATGTTTTTCGGGTTTTTAATTATGACTTATACCAAAAACTATTATCTCCAAGCTTCGAGATTAGACCACCTTCATAGGACTGTCTCTTTTATCTTCACACGGCCTCTTTCCTCACATTCAGTCGATCCTTTTCTTCAACCTTATTTATAATCATCCCAAATAAAGCTGCTAATATTTGTTGAAATAGCATGCCAATAACAACAGGCACGGCCACTGGCGGTGGGAAATAGGCAACTGCTAATACAGAGCCTGCACTAATGTTTCGCATACCACCATTAAAAGTAATCGCAATCACCGCTTCTCTATTTTTCCCTACTATTTTTCTAGCAATTAAAAAAGCTACTAAGTATCCTGTAAAGGCTATAAAGAAGACGGTGACAACTAATGCTAGTAAACGTAAATCGAAGGCAGTCAAGTAGGATGAAACAACGGCACTATTAATCATTACAACAGTCGCCATACCTATTTTAGAAAATGGAGCAAGTCTTGCACTAAGTATGTTTGAAACCTTCTCTTTTGCGATCGAATTAACAATCATTGCCAAAATAGATGGAATGACAATCATCATGATTAACCCACTCACCATGCTTATGACATCCATTTCCACTTTTGCTCCTACTAAGAGCTTTAGTGTAAGTGGCACAAGTATTGGTGATAATAACGTATCAACGAGAATAATCGTTAAAGTCAATGGAATACTGCCTTTGTAAATGGAAACCCATATCAGGCTTGAGATTCCTGTAGGTATTGCCATCATTAAAATTAGACCAGTAATTGTATAAGTATCATTTGGAAAAGTAATATGACCAACAGTAAAGGCCCATAATGGCATAAAAATATGTAGAACAAATAAGACAATAAATAGTGGCAAAGGATGAGTGATGGCTTCTTTCATCGATGTAAAATTTGCTTTCAAACTACCTGCGAATGTCATAAATGCAAAGATCCATGGGATAAGACTATCTAGATTTTTTAAATAGATAGCAAAGCATATACCCAATATGACACTAGTAGGAGTAATCAAGGGCATCATTTTATCTAGCTGACTGTTTATTTTCGTTAATATCATCCCTCACTCCTTTCTCTTTTTTATACATATATATTTTAACACTTTTTAGCAATGAATTTTTCGATAAAATAAAAACGTAATATTATGCCTTTATGAGCACAATATTACGTTATTCTTGATTATTCACCTAAAACTTCCCGTAAGGTTACATGATAGTCGCCAATTTCACCTTCACGATACAGATTTGTTACTGATGTATAATATTGAGTTATTGCGGCCTTCATTCTAAAATTATTCGCCGGAACTTGCACATCAAAATTTTCTTCATATAAAAGCACAGCAATATCATGATAGTTCTCACTCGTTACTTTAAAGTCAATGGCAATTTGTTTTAAACCATTTACTGAGGTTTCCTTATATTGATTAATAGGTAATGTATAATTGTTTAATTGTATCTCTTGAACCATTATCGTCTGCTCCTTCCTTACAAATTTTATTCTAGCAAATAATGAGTGGATGTTATATTGATTTGCTTATTAAATACCAATGATACAACCTACATAGAAAAATGAATGGTGAGAAATATATTCTCATAACAAATAAAAAAACTAGCTAATGACTTCTTAACACCGTTCATACATACATCTATGGAAAAAAGCACTGGTTGCAATCAATGGCAAGCCAGTGCAGCATATATTTAAAGTTGGTTCATTTGCTCTGTTAATGTATCAATTAAAAAAGTGATATCACTATCAGTTATATTTAACGGTGGGGCAAGTGTAATAATATTATTATATCCAGCAACAGTTGCTCCGTTTTTACCTATTAGTACACCTTTCTCCTTACATCCGGAAATGATCTTATTCACATACTCCACAGCTAGCGGTTCCTTCGTCGCCTTATCCTCTACTAACTCAATACCTATTAATAAACCTTTTCCTCTCACATCCCCTACATAAGGGTGATGTTGCAGCTTTTGCAGTAATGTCCTCTTTAGCGCATCCCCAGCTGTTTTCGACCGTTCGTACAGCTTCTCATCTTCCATAATCTCTAGGTTTTTCAATGCTAAAGCGCAAGCAGCAGGGTTTCCTCCAAAAGTATTCACATGGCGAAAGTAATCATATTCTTCTGTTCCTTTGAAATAATCATAGATTTCTTTTTTCACTGCGGTAGCTGACAATGGTAAATACGCACTTGTTATCCCTTTTGCCATCGTAATAATATCTGGTGAGACCTCATAATTCATAAATCCAAACGGTTCACCCGTGCGACCAAAGCCATTAATAACTTCATCACTAATGAGCAATGCCCCGTGCTTCTCACAAACCTCTTTTACTCCTTTCATATAGTTTTCTGGTGGCATAATAACCCCGCCACCTGTAATAATTGGTTCCATTATGACAGCTGCAACGGTCTCGCTTAGCTCCCATGTCATTACTTTATCTATATCCTGTACTGATTGAAGCTTGGTAGATGCCAAGGTTTCATCTTCCGGTTGGCGATACATATCAGGTGGTGCGACATGAATAAAGCCAGGTGCGAGCGGTTCATATTTATATTTTCTTTGCGCCTGCCCTGTTGCTGCAAGTGTTGCCATCGTATTCCCATGATACCCACGATACCTAGAAATAATCTTGTAGCGTTCATGTTCTCCCTTTTGTTTATAATACTGTCTAACGATTTTAAATGCGGTTTCATTCGCCTCTGAGCCACTATTTGAAAAGAAGAATACATAGCCGCCACCGAGCATTTCATTTAGTTTTTCAGCTAATTTTATCGCTGGTGTATGGCTTTGTGATAAAGGAAAATAACTCATCTCTTTTAATTGTTCGTATGCTGCTTCTGCGAGCTCTTTTCTACCATAGCCTGCATTAACACACCATAAACCTGCCATTGCATCTAAATAGCGATTACCTTCATGATCAGTAACCCAAGCACCATCTGCTTTTTCCGCTATAATTGTGCTATTAGGGCTAAATGGTTTCATCGCGTGCCAAACAACCTCTGCATCTTTCTTAAGCAACCCTTTCTCTTCCTTAATTTCAGCCATGCACTTTTCCTCCTTATTAATAATCAAAACGTGAGGTAATCATCTTCTTCCGGGTATAAAAATTAACACCATCTTTCCCGTTTACATGCAAATCACCATAAAACGAATCCTTCCACCCAGAGAAAGGAAAAAAGGCCATTGTTGCTGGGACACCAATATTGATCCCTAACATACCTGCATCCGCTTCTTCTCTGAACTGACGGACAGCACGCGCATCTTTCGTATAAATCGTTGCGCCATTTCCATATCTTGATTGACTAATATAAGCTAATCCCTCATCTAAATCTTTCGCTCGCAATAAACTTAGCACTGGGGCAAATATCTCATCCTTTGCAATGGTCATATCAGGTGTGACTTGATCAAAAATTGTCGGACCTAAAAATGTGCCGTTTTTCATTTCAGACATAACAGCTCTACCATCACGTAACAGCTCTGCTCCTTCTTCAATGCCTTTCTCAATATATCCTAAAACTTTCTGACGATGAGAATCTCTTATAACTGGTGTTAGCAGGACTTCTTCATTAGATCCTTCACCAATAATTAATTCATCTGCTGCTTGAGAAAGCTTTTCAACAAACTCAGATCCATCACCTACCACAACAACCGCACTACAAGCCATACAACGCTGACCGGCACTGCCAAATGTAGAGCTTATAATATGGCTAATCGCTTTCTCCTTATCCGCATCTGGCATAACAATATGATGATTCTTCGCTCCTGATAATGCTTGCACTCTTTTACCGTAAGAAGCCGCTTTTTCATAGACATATTTCGCAACCGGTTGAGAACCAACAAATGAAATTGCTTTGACGAGGGGATGTTCCAGTAAGCCATTAACTACATCATGCGCACCGTGGACAACATTTAAGACGCCAGCTGGTGCACCAGCTTCCATAAACAACTTCGTCAACTCATTAGATAAAATAGGCGTTCGCTCTGATGGCTTAAGAACAAAAGTATTGCCACATGCAATGGCAAGTGGAAACATCCACAAAGGAACCATCATTGGGAAATTAAATGGTGTGATACCAGCGACAACTCCATGTGGGTAACGAAACATTTGTGAATCGATGTCTTCTGCAATCGTCGACAAAGTTTCTCCCATCATTAGTGTTGGGGCTCCAGCGGCAAATTCCACACATTCAATTCCCCTTTGCACTTCCCCATATGCTTCTTTATATGCTTTACCATTCTCTTCTACGATTAATTTTGCTAATCTTTCATGGTTTTCCGTTAACAAATGATGATATTTATAGAGAATTCTCGCTCTTTTTGGAACCGGTGTTTTTTTCCAAGTTTGAAAAGCATTTGCTGCTGCCTTTACTGCTTGATCAACATCTGATTTCGTGGATATAGGTACCTTTGCAATAATTTCCCCAGTTGCTGGGTTAGGCACCTCCATTGTTTCTGTAGATTGTGAAGGTACCCATTGGCCATTAATAAAATTCTGTAAAGTTTTCGTTTCCTGTTCAATTACGCTCATCATCAAACCTCCTATTAAAGATTGATTATTCTGATTTCATTATCTCTTATTTATTATCCCTTTTTCATTAGACATACTGTAAAAAGGATAACGGTCATTCATAAACAAACGGTCTATATGAAAGAATAGGGTAAATCTTGAAATCAGTGCCTCAAAGGAAATCGTAACAAGCAAAATAAACCGACTACTATAGAGACGGTTCATTCTTTTTTACTTTATTTGTTTTATCGATTGGTCGCTGGATAAAATCATAGCTTAATAGCATAAATTCCAATGCCAATCTTTTCTCATGACTCATAAAATCGGAGCCTAATAACTGCTCAATTTTTTCCAACCGATGATATAAAGTTTGTCTAACAATATACAATTTCTGTGCCGTATCTTTTTTTGAGCCATTACAAATTAAGTACATTTTTAATGTTTCCATTAACTTTGATTGATGTGCAGTATCATATTCAACAATCGGTCCTAAATATTCTTCGATCATTCCTTGTAAATTCATATGTCTACTGGCAACTGAGATAATACGAAATATATGTAAGTCATCATAAAACATACTTGAATACGAACGATGATAAAATTGTTGATTCACTTGGATTGTTTCTAATGCCGTTTGATAACTCTCATGCACGGCATTCAAATCACAAACATATTTTCCAATTCCAAAATTAAAAGTCGTGTCTGATTGCATATCCGAAAATAATTGCTTCATTTTTTCAATTGCTTGTACTACTCTCCTCTTCCAATCAGTTAATCCTCTTTCATTAAATAATATAAATACAATTGCTTTGTGCTTCTCAACGGCTAAGAAAGAAAAACCTTTTTGTTCTAATATGGAGCGAAAATACAACTTGAAGTAAGTTAAATTTTCTAACATTTCCACTTGATAGACACATACAACCGCCCCTCGAGGTGCTTTCGGTAAATAGGCAGATACATGGTTTAGTAATGAAGGCGTCGTTTCCTTACCTTCTAACCAAGAATTTACCCACTCACTTTCTTCTAACCTTCTTTTTTCCTCTACATATAATTCACGAATAAAGAATTGTGCTAGAGCGTTAGCTGTTCTGTCTACAATTAGCTGATCATATTCTGTTAAGTGATGAGATGAAGAAATGATGATAAGTTCAGCAAATTTCTCTCCTAAAAGTTCAATAGTAGCTCTTACGACAAAACGTGAAGGTTCTTGTTGGGCTTGTACCTTCTTTAGGATATTTTCTCTTTTTATTTCTGGTAGTACAGGATAAAACTTCGCACTTTCATCTTGAAATAATAATAGAATTTGCACTTGCAATTCTTCATAAATGACCTTCAAAAGTTCATCATAATGATTAATAGAAAGAAGTTTCTTATTTAAGATATGAGAGATTTTTTCTAAATTAGCTAACATATCATATTGCTGATTAATTAAAGATGTATGAATGTCTTGCGTGATTTCTACGAAAGGAACTTCCTTTAATATGAGTATAATGGGGAAATTCGCTTTGTTTGCCATAGAGATAATTTCATGAGGTATGCCCTTCGTATAAGTGCCATATTCAATACATAAGCCTGCTGCATTCGACTTAATTAACTGTTGTACAATTGAGATAAATAATTCCTTTCTCTCTCGCCATGCAACAGCGGTTGAAAGGATTAGTTCATTTCCTTTTAAAAGATTCCCTATTTTCGTTACCTCAACAATATGAACCCACTTCACTTGATCTACTAACCCATCTTTCCCTGCAACTATTTCTATTTGATCGAAATGCTTCCTTTGCAAGATATCATTGACGGTTAAATAGGATTTCATTCTCGCCCTCCTAAATTCTGAATATATAGAATATTAATAGATAACTAGACAAATTGTCAAATATAATAGAAATATTTAATACATTCAGTAAACATAAGAGGTCAACTCCCATGAAAATAAATGTTTATTCTTTTTACACATTTCTTAAACGCATTGCAACAATTCTTCTGATCAAACGCTCTCCATACTCAGCAAGATTTCTTTATGTATTCCGTCATATAAATGAGGTTCATAAAATGAAACCCAGCGCTTTATACTGTTTGTA
Source organism: Cytobacillus sp. FSL K6-0129 (assembly GCF_038007625.1). Taxonomy (NCBI): domain Bacteria; kingdom Bacillati; phylum Bacillota; class Bacilli; order Caryophanales; family Bacillaceae; genus Cytobacillus; species Cytobacillus sp. FSL K6-0129. The sequence goes on from NZ_JBBOXM010000001.1 coordinate 908,683, forward strand.
CGCTGGGTTTGATAATTTCTTCAAATGTGACAAGTTGTAGATGATGAGGAAGTTTTTCCTCGGGTGACAATGCGCAAATTGATAAGCTATATTGCTTTAGGAGGTTATATACCTTTACTTTTCCCCCTGGATACCGTTTTTGTTGATGGTTGACATCGAATTCACTCCGATTTTTTTCTTCGAGTTCTATTTCTTGGAGGTCTACAAGTAAACCAGTACCGATGGCTTTTAAATAGCTTTCTTTTATCGTCCAACGATTAAAAAAATCTTTCGCTCCCATACACTCTTCTTCCTCTCGAAACAAAAGGGAGTGTAACTCTGGCTTTGGTTTAGTTATTTTTTCTAAATCTATCCCTACCATTCCATCAGATCCAACGGCACACACACACCAATCACCAGAATGAGACAAGCTAAAAGGGGGAAAAGGGTCCGCGTTCAAAAAAGGTTTACCGTATTTGCTGAATTCGAGCTTTGTAAGATCAACTTTAGGTAACTTTTTCATAAGTATTTTCCTTAATAATAGATAACCTACTAACGTACGATATGCATCTTCTATTCTTCTATAACGGTGGATTTGTGTTCTTTTTAATGGTGGTAAATAGTCGCTATAATGATGTAAAGTTACCTCTGAATGTACTTGCGGTAATCGACAAGCAAAAACTTCAAGCATACCTTCCCCTCCTTCTTATACTAGCTTGCTTTTTTCATTTTTGGTGATGTTGACTTAATAGCGGTTTGACTATTGATCGCAAACAAGCACGCAGCAAGTAGAAGCATAGCACAAAAAATAATAGCCACTTGATATAATTGCTCATTTCCGATTGAGAACATGCTGATAATTAAAGAAATACTCACAATTCCCATTGCTGCACCCAAGCGGTTCTGCACATTAAATAATGTGGTTGCTTGTGACATCTTTTCTTTATTAATATGATGGAATGCCGTATACTGCATGGCAATCACGGCATGTCCTAACGTCAGTCCAATTCCAAATAAACAAATTTGTAAACCGATGATAGAACCAGTAGGGCCTATCCAACTGATGAGTAGGAAAAAGACACTGGATAATAAGAATCCATAAACAATCACACGATAAACGCCGAGAAGTTTTAATGTCAGGGGCATTACTCTTGATGCCACCATTAAACCAATCGCTTCAATAAAAATAGTTAATCCACTTTTTAATGGTGATGCACCAGTTGTATATTGATACATAATCGGGAACAAATACAAGAAACCTTGTAAGCCTGCCGCTCCAAGAAAAGAGAGCATGCTTATTCGTTTAAATGTCTTTTCCTCCAATAATTTTAAGTTCAATAAGGGTTGATCTGCTTTTAATGCATGAAAAACATATGTAACAATCATTATTAGCCCAATCATCCCAAAAACGATTATTGGCAGACTCATTCCTGCTGTTAGTCGATTCAACGTATACATAAATAATGGAAAACCAATCACCATTAATAATAAGCCTTTCACATCTAGCTTTTTACCCATATACTCATGTTTTTCCTGTAAAAATAGTGCACCGATTATAACGATGAACAAGCCAATCGGAATATTAATTAAGAAGATCCACTGCCATGGTAAATAAGTAACGATTAACCCACCAATTATCGGACCAAGGGCAGGTGCTATAGCAATTGGAATGACGAAAGACCGCGACAGTTTCGGACGTTCTTCAATGGAAAACGTCCGAAAGATCATCGCCATGCCTATAGGGGCAAACAAGCCGCCTCCTAATCCTTGCAGAAACCGGGCTATGTTTAACATCGATACTGAATCTGCTAAAGCACACATATAAGAAGCGAATGTAAAAACGAGTGAGCTAACCATAAACATCTTTTTACTTCCAAAACGATCACCTAAATACCCTGCACAAGGTAAAATCATGCTAACCCCAACAAGATACCAGACAGTCAATCCACTTAACTGAGCGGATGTTACGCCCAGTTCAGCAGCAATCGAAGGAAGGGCAACATAGACGATTGTTCCGTCTAATGCCGCCATAAACATAGCTAGTATATACACTGTACATAATGCTCTTCTTTGGTATTTAACTTTTCTATCCATTGTCATTACAGTGATAGACTTTCCTTCTCTTTTTCATTTGGAAGTAGACTTTCCCAATGCTCTTCAATATATTGATGGCAGCTTGAAAGGGTAGTTTCCCCCCAAACCACTTGCCAGCCTGTAGGCACATCAATATAACTTGGCCATAATGAATACTGCCCTACATTATTCATTAAAACAAAATACAAAGAATCTTTTTGATCAAATGGGTTACTCATGTTTGTAGACTCCCTTCTAAATGCTTGTTTTCAATTAAACACTTTAACTCTCTTGCGATTCCTTCTCCTATTTCTGCTAAAGGTTCTGGTTGACACATATCTTTATGACGGCAAGCAATATCATATTGTCGCATCCTGCCATGAACATATGGTAACCATCTCGCTGGATCATCATTTTTAAACCACTCTGGAACAATTGTTGACTTGAAGAAAATCATATCTCCCTCATATACTTCTGGGTCATATTCTGACATTATACGAACGGAATTTTGATAGGTTTCTTTAAGATTTTCGATTGTTTCTTCATCCAATGATGCAAGTACACTCCCCTTTTCCTGAAGTAATTCTTTAACCGATTGTATTGTTAATTGATCGCCTTTCACTTCTTGAGGATCATAGCCCCCAAGTGCTAGCATCGCAATTAACGCATCATCTTCTGCTTCTTCTTCATTCATAGAAATGAAATGACCTGGATAGGAATCCATCATGACTAAAAACTCAATTTTCTCGCCCTGCTTTTGTAATTCAACTGCCATTGCATGAACAACGTTGCCTCCTAACGACCAGCCAAGTAAGCGATACGGACCTTTTGGTTGAACAGAACGAATCTCTTGGATATAATCCTTCGCCATTTCAACTAAACTTGTAGGTTTATTTTTCTTCTCTTTAATCCCTTTTGCTTGTAGGCCATAGATAGGAAAACGACTATCTAGTTTCGACATCAATCCAGCATAGCACCAGCTTAAACCACCTGCTGGATGCACACAGAATAATGGCGTCTCACTTCCTGTTTTTCGTAAACCCAATAATGACTGTAATGAAGCGCCTTCTTCTGCATCACCTTCAATCACTTTTGCGAGTTGCGCTGCAGTTGGTGCTTCAAATAACACACCAATGCCTAACTCTTTGCCGAATGTTGATTCTATTTTTTTCATTAATTGAACAGCTAATAACGAATGCCCTCCTAAATCAAAGAAACTATCATCAATACTTACTTCAGTTAAATGTAGGGTTTCTGCAAATAACTGCGTAAGTATTTCTTCTTGTGGAGTTCTAGGTAGATGCCTATCTCCCTGCATTGTCTCCATCTCTGGTTTCGGGAGAGCTTTCAAATCTAATTTCCCGTGGTTCGTTAATGGAATATCATCTGTTCTAACGAAGTGATTCGGAACCATATATTTAGGCAATCTCATTTGTAAAAATTGTCTCAGTTCTTTGTAATCAATCTCATTGTGAGAGATGAAATAGCTAACCAATTGCTTATCACCATGCATCGTTAGTACTGTTGTTACAGCTTGTTTAATTGCAGGATACTGAAGAAGTGCTGCATTCACTTCACCTAACTCGATGCGGAAACCACGAATTTTCACTTGATGATCGGAGCGACCAATATAGTCAAGTGAACCATCTTCTGTCCATTTTGCTAAATCTCCCGTTTTGTACATTCGACTTCCTGCTGATCCATATGGATTAGCGACAAATCTCTCCGCTGTCAGTGCTGGTTGATTTAAATAACCATGAGCGAGTCCATCCCCACTAACATACATTTCTCCTATTACACCTTTAGGAACAGGTTGAAGGTAATCATCTAATATATACACACCTAAATCAGGGATACCTTCACCAATTAAACTACTAGCAGATTGTCGAATTATGTCTTTCGTTAGTTCTAAGTAACTGACGTGAACGGTTGTTTCTGTGATACCGTACATGTTAATAAGCTTTGTTTTTGACATTGCATGCAGGTTATACCAACTTTCCAATCTTGGTAGTTCCAACGCCTCTCCACCAAAAATGATATATCTGATTCGCAACATATCCGATAAATCAATTCTTTCTTTTTCAGCTTCCATTAATTGATAGAATGCAGATGGTGTTTGATTTAATACAGTCACTCGTTCTTTAACTAATAATTGTAGAAAAGCTTGTGGGTTTCTAGTCGTCTCGTATGGGACAATAACTAGTTTTCCACCATATAATAATGCACCCCATATCTCCCAAACAGAGAAATCAAAAGCATATGAATGGAAAAGTGTCCAAACATCATCATGATCAAAAGAAAACCATTGATTCGTTGAGGCAAACAGTCTTACCACATTGCTATGTGGAACTAGCACACCCTTTGGCTTACCGGTAGAACCTGATGTATAAATAATATAAGCTGGTGAACTCGGATATATCTCATTCCCCTCAATTTCTTCTAAGTTAGAAGTATCATACAATGTCAATGTTTGATGTAATTCTAGATCAAACACAATTTGATTCCCTTGTTCTACCTGTTTTTTATCAGTAATCATCATAGCCGCACCAGCATCACGATGGATATATTGTTTGCGATCTTCTGGGTAATCCGGATCTATTGGTACGTAGGCTGCACCGGCTTTCAATACCGCTAAAATACTTGTAATTAACTCCAAGGACCGTGGTAATGATATGGTGATAAAATCATTTGCTTTTACACCTTTATCAATTAACATTCTAGCAAGCTGATTTGCTCTTTCATTTAGTTGTTGATAACTGATTGATGTCTCATCATATGTTACCGCTATTTCATTGCGGTATTGTTCTACCATTTGTTCAAAGTTATGAACGATATGTTCTTGTTTCGCTGTTACTTTCTTTGATTGTAGATGTAATAACTCATTTTTTTCTGTGTCTAATAGAATCGGTAACTTTCCAACAGATTGATTCGGCGTAGCAATGATTGAACTTAAGAGAGTCAACCATTGTTGCAATAAATGTTGGATTTGTTCATGCTTATAAAGGTCTTTTCTATATTCAATCGCACCTTCCAATGTATCTTGATTAAATCCTTGCCAAAATTCAAAAGTTAAATCAAATTTCGCTGTGTTCGTACCGTTAATTTGAATTTCTGCATCCACTCCCTCCACTTTAAATGACGGTTGTGGTGTGTTTTGCATAATAATCATTGATTGGAATAATGGATGAACTTTATTAGAACGGGTTGGGTTAATCGCCTCTACCACTCTATCAAACGGTGTGTCTTGCTGATCATAAATACTCATATTTTGTTTCTTCACGCGATGTAGTAACTGTAAAAATGATGGATTGCCTGAAACATCTGTACGTAGAACAATTGTATTAACAAAGAAGCCAACGATTGCTTGTAATGACGGCTCATTCCTCCCAGCTACTGGTGTACCAAATGGGATATCATCACCAGCGCCTAAACGATGATACAGTGTTGCTAATGCTGATTGTAGAACCATAAACAACGTAACATCTTCATCTTTTGCTAACTGATTGAGTTGTCGATAAAGGTTTTTGTCCATCTCAAAAGTCAATCGTCCACCTTCAACCATTCTTTTTTCTGGTCTTTCAACCCCAAGTGGTAGTGGGATGGCCTCAGGTATGTGGGCTAATTGTTTTTTCCAAAAGGCAAGCTTTTCCTCCATATCATCCACTAACATTTCCTGTTGCCAGAAGGCATAATCACCATACTGAATAGGTAATGAAGATAAAACTGGCTGATCACCCTTAACAAAGGCCTCATAAGCAGTTGATACATCTTCCATAAATGGTGCAATCGACCACCCATCAGCGAATAGATGGTGATAAACAATACATAATATATTCTCTTTTTCATTTATTCTAAATAGATAGCTATGCCAACCTAATTCATTTTCCCAATCGATTGGCATTTTGATCGCTTCATCAATCTCATGATTGAGCTCATTTCGATTAATCGTTTTTTCATAGTATTTCAATGTTGCTTCATCAACTGATAATACCCTTTGATATACTTCACCATCTTTTGTTTCTATGACAGTTCTCAACGCTTCATGCTTTTTCATTACCTCAACTAAAGATTCGTATAAAGCGTCCTTTCGGAGTGTGCCTTTCAACTTGACTACTACAGGAATATAATAAGTAGAACCTACATTTTCTGTTTGTTCGATAAACCATAATCTTTTTTGTTCATGACTCATTGGAGCATACTGATCTCTCTTATGTGGCTTTAACTTTCTACCTTCAAACTTGTTGTCTGATTGTTCTTTCACTTGTTCAACAATAAATTGGATTGTTGGGTTTTGATAAAATGCTGAGAATGATAAACTTAGACCGAATTCCTCACGAAGCTTACCCAGTAATTGGGAAGCAAGTAATGAATGACCGCCAAGAGCAAAGAACGAATCGGTTTCGCGTATTTCATTCAACATTAATATTTGGCGGAAAATATTATAAACATCCTTCTGCAAAGGAGTCCAACATTCGTCATCTGTATAGCTTGCGTTACTTTCCAGCGGATTAGGTAATTCACGCAAATTTAACTTTCCATTAAGCGTCAATGGGAAAGCGTCCAAATACATAAAGAAACTAGGAATCATATAATCTGGCAAAAACTCACGTAAGTATGAATTGAAATCTTCACTTGTTTTCTTCACGTTCTCTGCCGCTATTATATAAGCCGTAATACGTTGATCTCCCGGTTGATCTTCTCTTACAATCACTTTACAGCTTTTCACATTAGGGTGTGCTAACAAGTGATGCTCAATCTCGCCTAATTCCATCCGATGTCCACGGACTTTTACTTGATCATCACTTCGTTTCACATAATGAAGTTTTCCAGATAAATCTCTTATGCCAATATCACCTGTTCGATACATTCTTTGGCCGTTTTCAGTAAATGGATTAGCCACAAACCTTGAGGAGGTGAGCGCTGGCTTACGATAGTAACCGTATGTAACAGCCTCTCCCGCAATATAGATTTCACCTGGTCTACCCGGAGCAACTAGTTGCAGGTTTTCATCCAAAATGTAAATTTCTGTGCCTGAAAGGGCGTCTCCCAGTGGTGGTGAAGTAAAACCATCAACTGACGTTAATACATAATGTGTAGACCAAATTGTCGTTTCAGTTGGACCGTAAACATGATGTACTTCTTGACATAACGTTTGCATTTGCTTAGCTGTATGTGAAGGAAGTTTTTCTCCCCCAACTAATACTTTGACATCCTGTAATTCTTCTGTTATAAATGGCAGGATCATTTGCCAATGTGTCGGTGTTGCTTGAACCGCACTAATGTGCTTTTCCTTTAATTCTTTTACAATATTTGGCGGATCAGAAATGACTGCATTCTTAGCGATCACACATGTGCCCCCAACCGTGATGGGTAAAATCAATTCTAATATAGAAATATCAAACGAAATCGTCGTTAAAGCATAAAAGCGATCCATATGGTTTAACTGTAAATGCTTATTCATTGCCGATAAGAAATAAGAAAGTGACTTTGCAGGTACGAGAACACCTTTTGGATTACCAGTTGAACCTGAAGTATAAATCATATACGCTGGATCTCCACTATTTACGGGAGGTAGCAAAGTTTCACTCTTATCCTTAAAAACATCGATGGTCATAAGATATGGTTGGAAACTTTTTGGTAGTTTCTGCTTCCCTTCAGTATCAGTAAGAATTAGTTGTGTTTGACTATCTTTTAACATATAGTTGAGTCTACTCTCAGGATAATCGATATCAATTGGCACATAGGCACCGCCAGCTTTCCAAACAGCCAATATGGCAACCAAAATATTGGCAGAACGGCTTACAGCTATCCCCGCAATAAAGGGATAATGGTACCCCGTGCTAATCATTTCTTTTGCTAATGCTGAAGTCATCTTATCTAGCTGTTCATATGTCCATATTTCCCCACTATATTCTAATGCCGGATGCTGAGGATATTTCTTTACCATTTCCTTGAATTGAATAAGCGGATGAACGCTTTCAGCTGTCTCACACCCTAAATCTTTTCGCATCAATGCGTTTTCTTCATCTAATAATAAATTAATCTTCCAAATAGGTTGCCCGCCATCAATACTTGGTAACCTCTTTAGCCAATGGATTATTCTACTTGCATGTTGCTCTACTTCCAATTGCTGAAACTTCGTACCATTTGCTTCAATATCTACTCTTAGACTGCCATCTCTATCTTGCTCAAACATATTCATATTCATTAAATCAATCGGACCTGTGGCTAATTTATAAGTAGTGGCAGCGACATCGCCAAAAATCGGTTGATACGTAAACGGCATAATATTTACTTGAAAAGAGTTCAAAAAACTGCTCTGGCCAATAGTTCCTAAATCTCTTTGTAATTGTTCTTGACGATAATGTTGATGTTTACTATTCTCTCTCGTTTCATTTACAACTTCTTTCACCAGACTCATAAAAGTCGAATCATTAGAAAATGATAGCAGTAATGGTAGAATATTCATTGTTGTTGCTGGAATATTCATCGCAACTGTTGAACGATTCATCATCGGTAATGTTAATAAACTCTTGCGATCCCCCGTTATCTTATATTGATAAACCCCCATAGCTGCAATCACGAGATGTGGCCACGCGATTTTCCATTCTTTTGCCTTGTTTTTTATCTTTTGAAACTCTGTGGCTGTTAATTTTTCAGCAATTTTTATCGTAGATGTTGCCTCAGAAGATTGAAGCTCATTCTGAGACAATGAAACGTCGTGTGTGACTCCTTTATATTTTTCCTTCCAATATTTTTGATCTTCCATATATAACGAAGATTCTTTATACTTGTTCTCTTCTTCAATTAATAGTGACAATTGTTTAAAAGCAGGTTCTGGCTCAAACTTTTCTTTTAGATATGCTGAATAAGTACTTGCCACTTTGTTTGTTATCAATGAAAATCCTAATGCATCACAAGCAATATGATGTATTTTCTGATACCAAAGATATTCATCACTTGCTATTTTAAAGAGAATTTGCTTATATATCGGACCTTTTTTCAAATCAATTGACAGGGATAAGTCATCATTCATGAGATCAATAGCTGTTTGCTTAGGGGTCTTCATTAGACTCACATCGATATATTGAACAGGCACTTCATTCGGTTTTTGAAGAACTTGATATAATTTTCCATTCTCTTCAAAAAAGGTAATGTGGAGGCTGTCTGCTTCTTGAACAGTACTCTTAATACTTTCTATTAATAACGACACGTTTATTCGCCCGTTTATTTCAACATATTCGCCAGTATTATAAGCTGTCTTTCTTTCATCTAATTCATGGGCGTACCAAATACCTGCTTGGGCATCTGTTGCTTGCAGTTTGGTTGCTTCACTGATCATTACATGCTCCTCCTTTTAAGAATAGACTTCGTCTGTTTGTGGAAACATTTCATACCAAGCTTGTAGGGTTGGATTTGATGCCATTTTCATAAAGTTTACATCTGCTCCTTCAGCTCGCCATTCTTCTACTAACGTCATCATCCTAATGGAGTCTAACCCTAAGCTCACTAAGTCATCATCATCCTTGATTTCATTAGGGGAGATATCTAGTATCTCTGCTACTTTTGCCTTTATTTCACTGTGCGCACGATTAGATGCGTTTTTTCCTGATAAATCATGAAGTAGTGCTTCTGTTAATAAAACCTTCCCACATCTAGTTGCTGTATAATTTAATGCCTGTACATGTTCCTCATAAGAGAAATCAGCTACTGCATCGGCAATTAGAAATGGTTGGATATCATACATAAATGCTTCCATTGCCGTAGCTAAACAACCTATATGTGCATACACACCACATATAATAAGTTGATCACGACCATCTTCTTTCATACGATCAAGTAAATTTGATTTCTTAAAAGCACTATATCTCCATTTTGTTTGAATCGTATCATTGTCTGTTGGTGCCAACTCAGGTACAATACCTGTTTGCGCTTCATCTTCGGTTAGTCCTGGCCCCCAAAAATCGGTTAATAAGGCACGGTCTTCATCTTTTTGATTACCTGGTTGTGCCGTATAGACAATTGGTATATTTTCACTTTGACAATAAGCTTTTACATGAGCAATCTTTTCAATTACTCCCTCAATCAATTGAGAACCATTCTCATAATAGTTGATAAAATAATTTTGCATATCATGAATTAGCAGTACTGCGCGCTTATTATCAAGCTGCCAATCTACTTTATTTTTTGGTAAACTATTTGCCTCAGGTAATGGATAGGTTTTGATTTTTGGTATTGACATAGGGAATCTCTCCTTTTATATTTTAGTAGCTAATTTTTCTTGGATGATTTCTCTTAAGCTTTTTTTACTTACTTTTCCAAGTGGTGTTTGTGGAAACTCATGTACAAATTCAAAACGGTCAGGTATCTTAAATGCGGCAATTCCTTTTAATTGTAGAAACGACTTCAAAGCTTGACCTGTCAGCTGTTCGTTTTGCGAGATAATAAATGCACAAGATCTTTCACCAAGGAATGCATCTGGCATACTGACAATTGCTGCATCTAATACATCTTCATGTGAGAGCAAATAATTCTCAACCTCTTCAGCAGCAATCTTTTCTCCACCACGATTAATTTGGTCCTTATCTCTTCCTTCTACGATTAAATAACCATCTTCCGTTTGTTTAACAATATCTCCTGTCCGATAAAAGCCATCATGAGTAAATGCTTTTTCGTTATGAGTCTCTGCATTGTAATAGGCAATTATCGTGTAAGGTCCTCTTACTTGTAAATGGCCCGTATCACCAACGGCAATAGACTGATCCTCTTCATCTACAATACGAATCTCATCAAATTCAGACATTGGTCTCCCTTGTGTATAAACGATTTTCTCATCTGTATCATCTAATCTCGTATAATTAACCAATCCTTCAGCCATGCCAAAAACTTGTTGTAGTGAACAGCCAAAGCTAGGTCCCACTTTTTTCGCTACTTCAGCACTACATTTTGCCCCACCTACTTGAATCACCTCTAAGCTAGTAAGATCATAACCTCTTGACTTCTTTGCCTCAATCCAAATAATTGCTAGCGGAGGAACGAGTGATGTAAAGTTGACTTTTTCTTTTTCGATTAATGGAAATGCCGTATCTGGACTAGGATCGGGACTTAAAATGATGCACCCACCAGCATATAAGACACCAAAAACACCAGGTGAACTCATCGTGAAGTTATGTGCTACTGGTAATACAGCTAGATATTTCGTCCTTTCACTTAATTCACAGATTTCTACACTTTTTCGAATACTATATAAATACTCATCATGTGTTCTCGGAATTAACTTAGGCAACCCAGTACTTCCACCAGATAATTGGAAAAATGCTAAGTCACTACCCGAAATATTTGGTAGATTCACAGATTCTTCAGACATTAGTGCTTCAACGTTTAAAAACTCCTGCTCATCTCCTGCGACAATAATATGTTGTAATGTATTGACTTTTCCTTTCACTTCTCTGGCCATCTTCACATAATCATGTCTATCAAAAACATCAGGTATCACATAAGCAACGGCTTTTGTATGTTCACAAAAGTAAGTAATTTCTGTTTGTCGATGCAATGGCAAAGAGAAAATAGGGAGAGCCCCCATACGGAATAGCGCAAAACAAACTTCAAAAAAGGTAATGGTATTGGTAAGTTGCAATACTACTCGATCTTGCTTCTTTATCCCAAGATGGATGAATCCATGGGCTAAGCGATTGGCTCTATCATTTAACTCTTCATACGTAACTTTACGATTTCCTTCAATCAGTGCAATGGATGTCGGTGTTAATGTTGCCATCCTTTCTAATACTTCACCAAAAGTTTCACCAGTCCAGCATCCATTTGAGCGATATTTTGTTGCCAATTCATCTGGCCAAGGTGTATATCCTTGTAACATTTACAACTCTCCTTTATGAATTATTCAATACCTAATGCACTTAACATCGTTTTTAATTTTGCGGCCGTTTCATCACATTCTTCTTGTGGTACTGACTGAGCGACAATTCCTGCTCCAGCAAATAACTTCATTTTTCGTTGACTCAGTTCTGCACATCTAATCGAAATCGCCCACTCTCCATCACCGTTCCTTTTACTATAACCAATCATCCCTGTGAAATAATGACGATTATATGGCTCGAGTTCATTCAACAATTGAAAAGCTTCAACTGCTGGAGTACCACAAATAGCTGGTGTCGGGTGAATACTCTCGGCTAATTGAACAGATGAAACGCCTTCGTCATACAACTCCCCTTCTATTTTTGTTGAAAGGTGCCACATCGTTTTTGTAGAAATAACAGAAGGTCGAGCGGGAACAGTTAGTGTTCGACAATATGGCTTAAGATTTCTTTCAATCGCTTCAACGACAAGGCGATGTTCATATAAATCTTTTTCAGAGCAACTTAATTCTTGGGCCATTCTTTTATCATCCTCTTCGTTCGCCATCCTCGGTCTTGAACCTGCTAAAGGATTGGTAATCACTTTTCCTCCCTCTTTTTTAATCAGCAATTCCGGGCTAGATCCTATCAACGTATTTTTTTCATCTGATAAATGAACCGCAAAATTAAATTTATCTTCATTATCTGCTAATAAATTCTGTAAAACATAACGAATATTCACGTTTTTACTAAACTCAATTTGCATTAAACGGCCTAAAACAACCTTTTTAAGCTCTGCATTTTTTATTCTCGCTACAGCCTTTTCGACCATCATCATATATTCCTGTGGTTGTGGATGAAAATTCACCTTATTAGGTAATGGGAGTCGATTTCCTTCTTGATATCTTGTACTAGTCAACGGTTTCTCCAACATCACTTCTTTAGGGATGAATAAGGTTGCCACATCCTTTTGATCGAAAGGAAAAGCTGCTATCATCAGATCATGATGTCCATATGTCCGGGGACACTTCTGCCAAAGTAAATCCACCCGTTCACTAAAGGATTTTCCTTCCTGTTCTTCCGTATGTAATTCAACTTCCTTTCCCTTTGCTAAAATATGTTTTGTGGGAAAACCAAGGAAACTATCGCCATTATTATATAAATCCGCCATTTTATTGACGCTTTTTTCTTGTAATATCGCCATTAATATTCACCTCTTTTTTCGTCATTGTGCACCTAAGCTCGCTCCACCATCTATCACAATATTATTCATAGTGATATGACTTGCCTGATCTGAAACGAGGTAAAGAATCGAATCAACAATATTTTCCGGAGTGGCAATCCTTTGTAATGGAATACCTACGCGATATTCTTCTTGAACACCCTTAATTCCTTGCTCAATAGCACCGTCCTTCCAGAAGTCTCTTTGCATATCTGTGTCAGTGGCACCTGGCGAAACAATATTGCAACGTATATTGTATTTTGCAAGCTCTAACCCTAAACATCTTGTAAACATGAGAGAAGCAGCTTTTGATGCACAATACGCTGACATAGATGTTCTCGGTACAGATGCTGCGTTTGAACTAACTGTAACAATTGCCCCAGATTGTTTGGCAATCATCACTTTACTCACCTCTTGGGATAGATAAAATACTCCATTTGTATTAATAGAAAAAGTATGTTCCCATTCATCCATTGTCATAGATTGAATCGGATTTACTGATATCACTCCAGCAACATTGACAAGAATATCAATCGTTTTATATTTTTCTATTACTAGTTGTATCGTATCTGTTACATGTGCTTTATTTGATACATCACAGATGTAGCCTTCAAATGTTTGATCCCGGTTTGATAACTCTTCCGATAGTTGTTTTAGTTTTTCTGCTTCGATATCTAACCCAACCACTTGGCAACCTTCAAAACAGAGACGCTTGACTAAAGCGGCACCCATTCCTTTTGCTGCACCTGAGATGACTGCAACTTTTCCTTTAAGCATCAGAACACCCTTTCTCAACAGATAATCATTCTCAATTAAAATTAAAAAAGAAAGCGTTCATTTCTTTCTTAGATTGTTAGAAAAAAAATTCCGCTTGAAATGATAATGATTCTCATTATCACATCACAATATTAACAATAGTATAGATTCCTAATATTCGTCAAGGAGGAAAAAAATCCTATTTCGATGAAAACGAATGGTTTTTTATCGGATTGATTTGTTTTTAATGGAAAATTAAGGATTGAATGACGATCGATTGAACCAAAAAATTTTATAAATGTAGGAAAAGTTATTTAAATATCTATAGTAAAAAATACAGGTGCTTTTTTGGAAATTCATTCATTTTTCTTTTAAAAAACCTTTATTTTCTATTAAACTCCAGATAAAAAAGAAACGAACTCTAAGTGAATGTCACTGTTAAGTTCGTTTCTTTGTTCATTCTATTATTTTACAAGTTCCAATACAGCCTCTAACATTACATTGACACCTGCTGCACAATCGTTATATGGAGTAAATTCATCTTCGCTATGGCTTTTTCCATTTATACTAGGTACAAATAACATAGCAGTAGGAATCATACTTGCGATAAACTGAGCATCATGCCCTGCACCACTGGCCATTTTTTTATATGGTAATCTCTGTTCTTTTGTCACACTTTCTAGTAATTGAACCATTTCATTATCAAAATGGACGGTCGAGCGATCCCAGAGTTTTTCAATGGATACAGTACATCCTTCACTATTTACGGTTTCTTGTACTTTTTTTATTTTTTCTTCTACAATTGCCATTACTTCAGGTTCCTTATGCCTTGCTTCTATAGTAAAGATTACTTCATTTGGAATAACCGTATGAACATTAGGAGAAACATCTAGTCTTCCTATAGTAAATACGAGGTCATCTGGTAAACTACTTAATTCATTTCTAATATCTTGAATAAAGTTATTGGTTGTAAATAGTGCATCTTTACGTAAATGCATAGGCGTCGTGCCCGCATGATTAGAGTCACCTACGATTTTAATTTCATAACAGACCATCCCTACTACACAGTCAACTACACCAATCTTCAACTCTTCATGCTGAAGAACCGGCCCTTGTTCAATATGTAGCTCTAAAAAGGCATACGCTTCTTTTAATCTATTGGCTTCAGAGCCATTGAAACCGATCTTCGCCAACTCTTCTTTAAAGACCTTGCCATCAGCATCTTTTTTGTTCAGCATCTTTTCACTATCGAACTTTCCACTTAAAACTCCGGAGGACATCATTGAAGGTTCAAATCTAGCACCTTCTTCATTCGTAAAATTAACTAACATAATAGGAATCTTAGGTGTAATATTATTGTCAACAAGTGTTCTCACAATTTCTAAACCTGTAATTACCCCTAAAACACCGTCGAAACGACCTCCGCATTTTACTGAATCAAGGTGGGAACCGATGACCACCGGTGGACGCTCTTCTAAACCTGGTAAGAGAGCATACATATTACCCATATCATCAGTTTTTACTTCCATTTTCAGTGCTTCACAGCAGGTTTTAAAATATTCTCGTGCTAAACGATCTTCTTCTGATAGAGCTAATCTTGTTACACCATTATTCTCTGTCCTACCAAAATTCGCGAAATGTTCAATCGTTTCTGTTAATCTCTCACTATTAATCCTTACTTTTTGTTTCTCCAAAATGTCATCTCCTTCAACTACTTATTTACGATTAATTAAATGGACAGAAAAATACTTGCGTGCATCAGCTGTTAATATGTGTAACGTTTCAGAGTAAATCGTTGAACCTGTAATTCTCTCAAACTCCACAAAGGCACCACTTAAATTCTCTGTAATGCTTTTAATTGTATAACCGTTATTTAACAGGACATCAATGCTTGTTTTTTCTTTCATATATTCAATGTGCTCAGACATTTGACCATCTCCTTTATTGGACTTTTTCTTTGACTTTAGTATTTACTATTTCCTGTTCATCAATAGATAAAACCCAATCTCTTCCGACTGTAATTCCCAAGTATTTCTCATCACTAGGATCATTCATTTCGCTTTGCTTGTATTTTTTAAACCACCAGTACTTCGCTAAAACATAATAGAGAACGGCTCCAACGACAAAACCTACAATGGAAGAGTAAGTAGACAATAGATTTGCACATATCCCCCCGACAATCCAAGCAATTAGTCCAGCACCATTAAAACCTGCAAAATATTTGAATTGCCCTTCATTCTCATATAATGCTGGCACATTTACTCTTCTTTTTCTTAATAAATAATAATCAGCAAATAATATACCAACGATAGATGTTAGGATTCCCCCAATGACTAATAGCGCTTGATTAAGCACATCAAACAAGCTCCATGGCTGCGCAAGAGTACCAATGATTCCTGCAAAAATGACCCCTACCCAAAAAGGTACTTTCGGCCCGCCTACATTAGAGAAAACAGTTGCTGCTGGTATAATGTTGGCCGAAGTATTTGTAGACCACTGTGCTAAAACAATCATTAATAGAAGAATGCCTAAAATAAAACCACTAGCTGATTCTTGTAATGCCACAATTGGATCTGATGTGCTAACTGCCATATATGATACAGCGCCAATCGCAATCATGAATGTATTCACAATTGGCATCACGATGATATTACCAATTAACTGAGATTTATTGCGTTTAAACCAATTCCTCTCATTTCTTGGGGCTTTAAAGAATCTTGATAAGCTTGGCATATCTGCTGCAAGGGTAGCCCAAAAGCCCATATTTGCCATAATAACAACCATAAAAGCTGTAAAAGCAGTTACACCTGTCGCAGGATTTTCCACCCAGGTCCAGACATCTTTACCTTGGCTTGTTGCATTATCTGATAATGTAATATACATCCAACATGAGATTATAATAATAATAGGGGCAGCTAAATCAGCAAACCTTTCAATCGATTTAATCCCTAATGCTGTATTGACTAATTGTGCAGCAGCAAAAAGAATAAAACATACGAACCACTGATCAAAGCCAAAAAGAAGATTAAGTATCCCGTTTATAGCGGAAGCACCAAAATAAGTGTTTATGCCAAACCAACATGAAGCAGTTATCCCCCTAACAACCGAAGGAATATGTGTGCCAATTGTTCCAAACGGCGCCCGCATGTATACAGGAAAAGAAAGTCCATGTTCCACACCAATATCACCAATTAAGGACATCAATATCCCAATGACCACTGAGCCGATAATGGTTGCTAACAGAACCATAGGAAGCGATAAATGAACAATTCCGCCACCACCAATAGCAAATGCTGCTAGCACAATCGCCATACCAATCCAAATAACTGCAAAACCAAAGGTACCAATTTTCCTTTCCTTATAACCAATTGGCATTAGGTCCGGTGATTTTAAATAATTATCTTTCTTCTCCAATATGGACACCCCCTTAATATGAACAACACATTTAGTAAAGTTCTTGAAGTTGGATACCCTGCTGAAATCATTTCAGCAGGGCGCAATAAAAGTTAAATCATTGTTGGTAGTTTTTCTAATGTTTCTCCGTATTTAGCACGCTTAATAAATTTACCCTGACCTGCTTCTCCTACAAATTGTTTATCTTTGATGATAAAGTTACCCCTAGATAACACTGAAATAGGTTCTCCTGTAATTTTCATGCCTTCAAAAGGATTGTAGTCAACTGCCATATGATGCGTTTTAGCCGACAACGTCCTTTCGACATTGCCATCATAGATAACAAGATCAGCATCAGCGCCAACAGCTATCGTACCCTTTTTCGGATATAATCCAAACAATTTAGCTGCACGGGTTGAAGTAATCTCTACGAATTGATTAAGCGATAATCTCCCTTTTTTCACACCTTCTGAAAATAAAATACTTACGCGATCTTCAATTAATGGACCACCATTTGGAATCTTAGAAAAATCACCTTTTCCTAAGTCTTTCTGACCAACAAAATCAAAAGAACATTGATCAGATCCGAGCGTTTGTAATTGACCTGTCTTTAACGCATTCCATAAATGATCTTGATTCCATTTTTCTCTTAATGGCGGTGACCAAACATATTTAGCTCCTTCAAAATCTGGTTTCTCCAAATAGGTTTGATCCAAGACCAAATATTGCGGACAGGTTTCACCCCAGATATCAATACCTTGACTTCTAGCTTCAGCTATTTTTTTAGCCGCATCTGCACACGATACATGCACGACATATAATTGGGATCCAGCAAGTCCGGTAAGTGTTGCAGCTCTACCTGTTGCTTCTGCCTCTGCTTCAGGGGGACGAGTTAAAGCATGATAAATAGGGTCAGTATTTCCTTTTGCTAATGCGTCTTTTACTAAATAATCAATCACATCACCATTTTCAGCATGCACCATGACAAGTGCCCCAAGTTCTTTAGCGGCAAGTAAAGTTTTATATAGGGTCTCATCATCTGCTTGGAATTGATTTTTATAAGCCATAAATACTTTTAATGAAGTTATGCCTTCTTCCTCAACCATTTTCGGTATCTCTGCTAATACAGCGTCACTGCTCTCAACAATTTGCAAGTGAAAACCATAGTCAATGACCGCTTTATTTTTTGATTTTTGATGCCAAGTTTCAACCGCGCTACTGAGTGATTTCCCTTTTGTCGTTAAACAAAAATCAACAATCGTAGTTGTTCCACCAAATGCGGCAGCTTTTGTACCCGTTTCAAAATCATCTTTAGTGACCGTTCCACCAAAAGGCATGTCTAAGTGAGTATGGGGGTCAATCGCACCTGGGAAGACATAATGTCCTTTTGCATCAACGACTTCCGCACCACTCTCTTGAATATTCTCTCCGATTTGCATAATTGTTTCATCTTCAATTAGGATATCTGCTTTGTAAGTATCTGTTGCTGTAACAATTACTCCATTTTTTATGATTTTTTTCATAAGTAACCACCCTTTCTCACTCTTTTACTTCGCTGTACTATTTGCAACATAGCTTATATTTGCAATGGCTTCTTGCCTTTCATTCCAAGTCATAGGTGGTAGTTCATTTCGTTTTTCGACCATAACGATTGCTCCATCTACAGGACAAACAATCGAACATAAATTACAACCGACGCAATCTTCTTCGCGAACTTGGAGATAAGGCTTACCATCAGTTCCGGTCAGCATATCAATACATTGATGGGAGGTATCTTCACAGGCAATATGGCATTTATTACAATTAATACAAACATCATTATTAATGTGTGCGACAATTTGATAGTTTAGATCTAAATCGCCCCAATCAGAATATCTCGGTACAGACTTACCGATGATTTCATTTACCGAAGCGATCCCTTTACGATCTAAATAATAACTCAGGCCATCAATCATATCTTCTACGATGCGGAAGCCATGATGCATGGCCGCTGTACAAACTTGTACGCTTGTTGAACCCATGAGCATAAACTCCACAGCATCTTGCCAATTAGATATCCCACCAATTCCTGAGATTGGCACACCAATTCTACTATTACGGGCACATTCTCCAACCATATTTAGAGCAATTGGTTTCACTGCAGGTCCGCAATAGCCACCGTGGGCACCCTTCCCTCCAACATGCGGAATGGTATTCCACGTTTCAATATCTACACCTGCTAAACTATTAATCGTGTTAATCATACTAATTGCATCTGCTCCACCATTAACCGCCGCCTCAGCTGTTGCAGTTATATCGGTGATATTTGGTGTTAGTTTCACGATTACCGGTGTCTTCGCTACTTCTTTTACCCAATAAGTTTGTTGCTCAACAAGTGCTGGTACTTGACCTGAGGCTGCTCCCATTCCTCTTTCAGCCATCCCATGCGGACAACCGAAATTTAATTCAAGTCCATCGACACCCACTTCTTCCACCTTCTTGACAATTTCATGCCATTTTTCTTGTTTCGGTTCGACCATCAACGAAGCAATAATTGCATGATTAGGATATTTCTTTTTTGTTTCATAGATTTCTCTCAGATTTACTTCCAACGGTCGATCAGTAATTAACTCAATATTATTAAACCCTGCTACTTTTTGACCATTAAAACTCACTGCTGCAAAACGTGAAGAAACATTTAAAATGGGGTCACCTAATGTTTTCCAAACTGCACCTCCCCACCCAGCTTCAAAGGCGCGCTGTACTTGATAACCTGAATTGGTTGGCGGAGCTGAAGCTAACCAAAATGGATTTGGGGATTTAATTCCAGCTATATTTGTACTTAAATCTGCCATTATTTCACCTCCAAGATATTTAAGCAGTTTCTATCGTTTCTTTTAATAGAGAGCGGTGGATGCTTATAGCACTCGCTTTTCCTTGTTGTGCAGCAGACACAACCATTGCTTCACCTTGTCCTTTACCAAATATACAATCTCCACAGGCAAATACCTTACTGTTAGATGTTTGAAAGCTTTCACTATCTATTGTCACAACACCACCATCGTGACTAATTTCAAATTGTTCTATTAAATCAATATAACGACTTTGTCCGATCGCTTTAATCACTGCATCTACTTCAATCGTAAATTCAGAATTAGTTAAGGGTACAGGACGTCTCCTTCCATCTTCACCAGGTTCCGATAAAGTCATCTTGACACATTTAATACCTGTAACTTTCCCTTCCTCATCTCCTAAAATTTCAACCGGAGCTGTTAACCATCGAAATTCGACACCATCCTGCTTTGCAAATTCATATTCAAAATCATAAGCAGTCATCTCAGCCAACGTTCTTCTATATAAAATTTTGACATTATCCGCTCCTAATCTAACTGAACAAGTTGCAGCATCGATAGCCGTATTACCAGCCCCGATTACTGCTACCTTTTTTTTGTATAAGTCATCATGAATTGGTGCTGTCTTTGTTTCTTTTACAAATTCAATCGCATCATGAACGCCATTTAAGTCTTCACCAAGAATGCCCAATTCTGGTACAGATGACATACCAATGGCTAAAACAACAGCATCATTTTGTTCCAGAATTTCTTTAGCAGAGATATCTACCCCTACCCTCGTATTTGTAACAATTTCTACATTCAATTTTTTTACTTGTTCTACTTCCCAAAAAGATATATTCTGCGGTAATCTAAATGAGACGATTCCGTAAGTATTTAATCCTCCCGCTTCACTTTCTGCTTCGTAAATCGTCACTTTATAACCCATTCTTGCTAATTCTCTGGCTGCTGATAAACCGGCAGGACCACTTCCTATAATAGCTACTTTCTTTCCATTTGGCTTTCCAGCATGAAACAGGGTCGCTTCATTCTTAATTGCCCAGTCCGTTGCATACCTTTGTAAATTTCCTATTAAAATAGGTTTAGTAGAATGATTGAGTACACATGCGCCTTCACAAAGTTCTTCTGTCGGGCAAACGCGCGCACAACTAGCTCCTACAGGATTAGCAGACATAATTGTTTTTGCAGATCCAAATAAATTATCTGTGGCAATTTTTTTAATAAAACTAGGGATATCAATTCCCGTTGGACACGCTTGAATACAAGGAGCATCATAACAATACAAACATCGATTGGCCTCATCCAGTGCATCATGCTTAGAAAAAGGCGGTTCTACTTCTTCAAAGTTCAGCTTTAGTGTTGCTAATGTCTCTTTTCGGTCGCTTTTCACTATAGAGTAACCTCCTTAAAAGATAGCATCTTTGAATGTTAGTTTTTCTAACATTAATTAAACTGAATTGTTAGAATCTTATAATCATTTTACTGTGTTCTAATCGATTAATCATTATACAATTCGTAAAATAGTTCACTAGTCTTGCTTGTCAAAATGTAAAAAGCAAAGGTTTGTAAGCGCTTCACTTAATACTTGTTCCAAATAGTTTTTTCTTTCTAATTTTCAAATGTTATTTATCCTTACATACCCTGTAAATATTATTGTTCTTTTATATCCTTAAATGGCAAGCCGACGCAATTTATTATGTCTCACAAATAATAATTGAATAATGCTTGTTTTAAGATCTTGTAAGAAATAGAATCATAAACCTTAAATATTAATGTAAAGAATTATTAGGGAGAGCCTTTACAAGACCCTAGAGATGTTTTTTTAAGAGGATACGAGTGGAAAGGACTTTGCAATTCACTATAATGTTATTTCTATTTATTTTTTATGTATGGAAAAACGAAAACAGTAGTGAGCTCATACAAAGCAAGTGTTTTTCAAAGATCATTTTTTACAGACTTCTTATGTTTATTAGGTATATACCTATTTCTTAATTATTGATCTACTTTAAATTAACACTGTTTTTCGTGACCTTGTTGTTTTTTACATAAATGAAAGAGAACCTCTCTCGTTGTTCCCTTTCTTACCAGACTTTTTCAAACTTTTATTGTTCCTTTGATCGTTTTAATACGTTCTTGCTCTTCTCCCTTATCTAAGTATTCGAAAAAACCAAGTCGATTTCCCCATGGGTCTGTGAAAGTTCCCCATTTCACTGGTACTTCAGGTCTTGAATGTATTTCAAACCTATTGATTTTTAAAACTTCTATAAGTCTGTCTCTTTCAGCCTCAATATTAGTAACTCCTAAACGCAGAGGTCCGTTACCCTCGGAAAGAGTTCCTTCTGCGACCTGCAACCAACATCCAGGAATGAGTTCCCACTCAGCGAACCCCTCATGTGGAGTAAAATCAGGCTTCTTATTAAGCAGTGTTTCATACCACTTTTGCCCTTCTTCAATATTGGCAACTCTAACTTGAGTAGTCATTTCAAAAATCATTTATATCCCTCCTAAATGTAAAATTAAATATAATACATCTTGTACTTTCCGTTATCACTATGAAAACGATTTTAACGAATAATAAGCTTATCAATTTCCTGGAAACAAGTCATTTCTAATAGCTTTAACAAGCACTAATTGTTCCTTTGAAACCCTTCTTACAAATTGAAATGCTTCCTTAACCACGATGAAGTTAACCCAAAATAATCGGAAACAGCGTAAATTAAAATAGACCCGAACAATCGATCGGGCCTCATGTTGAAAAAACTATTTCAAAGTAGATTATTGCATTACCTTACAAATATCATTTGTGAACGCTACCGGGTCTTCCACAGATAAGCCTTCAATCAGTAATGCTTGGTTATAAAGTAAATTAGTGTATAAAGCTAATTTTTCATCATCATTATTATTAAATGCAGCTTGGATACTATTGAAAACAGAATGGTGGATATTCAGTTCAAGTACTTTATCAGCTTTGACATTTTGATTATCTGGCATCATACTTAATACTTTTTCCATTTCAATGGTTACTTCACCATCAGCTGATAAACAAACAGGATGAGATTTTAGTCGTTTGGATGCACGGACCTCTTTTACTTTACCAGTAAGTATTTCAGACATTTTCGTTAATATTTCTTTATTTTCTTTTACTTCATCTTCATTGTCTTCTTCTTTGTCTTCCGCATCAATTCCTAAATCTCCACTAGATACTGACTTAAACTCTTTTTCTTCATAGTTAACAAGCATTTTAATCGCAAATTCATCAATATCCTCTGTAAAATAAAGAATTTCATATCCTTTATCGGCTACGATTTCTGTTTGTGGTAGCTTGTCAATACGATCAATTGAATCACCTGTAGCATAATAAATATATTTTTGCTCTTCTGGCATTCTGCTTATATATTCATCTAATGTTACTAGTTTTTTCTCTTTGGACGAATGGAACAATAGTAAATCTTTTAATAAATCCTTATGTGTACCAAACTCATTGTACACACCAAACTTGATTTGGCGACCGAATGATTCATAGAACTTCTCATATTGTTCACGTTCATTTTTCAATAATGTTTTTAACTCGCTTTTAATTTTCTTATTAATATTTTTGGCAATCAATTTTAATTGACGATCATGCTGGAGAATTTCTCTTGAAATATTTAAGGATAAATCTTCAGAATCAACCATCCCTTTAACAAAGCTGAAATGATCAGGTAATAAGTCTGGGCATTTCTCCATAATTAACACGCCATTTGAATATAACTCTAACCCTTTTTGATACTCTTGAGAGTAATAATCAAAAGGACGATTTTCTGGGATAAAAAGAATGGCATTATATCGAATGGATCCATCGACACTTACATGCACATGCTTTAATGGCTGATCAAACCCATACCGTTTCTCTTGATAGAAGTTTTGATAATCTTCATCCGTTAATTCATTTTTGTTTTTACGCCAAATTGGAACCATGCTATTAATGGTTTGTTCTTCTATGATCTCTTCAAATTCTTTGTCATTATCTTCTTTCGGTTTACTCGTTGTGACATCCATTTTGATTGGATAACGAATGAAATCAGAATATTTCTTAATAATTGATTTTAATTGATATTCATCAAGGAAATCATCAAAGTTCTCTTCTTCTTCATTTTCTTTTAATTTAAGTGTAATGGTTGTACCTACTTGATCTTTCGTTGTTTCCACAATAGTATATCCATCGGCCCCTTGAGATTCCCAAAGATAAGCTTGGTCACTATGCAAAGCTTTGGACAATACTTTTACCTCGTCTGCTACCATAAATGCTGCATAAAATCCGACACCGAACTGCCCAATAATATCATGACCATCTTTTGCTTCATTTTCTGATTTAAAAGCAAGGGACCCACTTTTAGCAATGACACCTAGATTATTTTCTAGTTCTTCTTTTGTCATTCCGATACCAGTATCAATAATGGTTAATGTGCGTGTTTCCTTATTAGGAATCACCTTTATGTAATAATCGTCTTGTTCGAAAACAAGTTGGTCGTCAGTCAACGCCTTATAATAGATTTTATCAATTGCATCACTTGCATTAGAAATTAATTCACGTAAAAACACTTCTTTTTGTGAATAAATAGAATGTACCATCATATCAAGCAATCGTTTCGATTCAGCTTGGAATTGCATTTTTTCTGCCATCTTCACAGTCTCTCCTTTATCATGAAATTTTCAAAGACTAAATTAGCACTCTATCTTGTAGAGTGCTAATACTATTTTAATATCCTCTTTTTTCCCAGTCAATAGTTAATATTTATAAAGAACGCACCATTCCGCCATCTATTAAAATGGAAGAACCCGTTACGTAAGTATTAATATCTGAACATAGGAAAGTGACAAATTGAGCAAATTCTTCCGGCGTACCATAACGACCTAACGGGATCGATTGTACTGATGCTTTTTGCACTTCTTCTTTCGTCATCCCCTTTCTATTGGCCGTTAATTGATCAAGATAGTCAATACGATCTGTTGCTATTCTACCTGGTGCAACCGTATTGATTAATATTTGATGCGGAGCCAATTCATCAGCAAGCGTTTTAGTCAAACCGACAATTCCTAAGCGAAATGTATTAGATAATAATAAACCTGGAATTGGTTGTTTAATAGATGTGGAAGCAATATTAATGATTTTCCCACCATGTTTCTTCATTTCAGGCAATACACTTCGGATTGTTCGTACGTAACTAAGTAAATTTAATTCGAACGAACGATACCAATCTTCATCCGATAAATCCTCAAATCCGCCACCAGGGGGTCCTCCAGCATTATTGATAAGGATATCAATGGTTCCATATGTAGCTTTTGTCTTTTGAACAAGTTCTTCAATATCTTCCTGTTTTGTAATATCACACACTTGGTACTCCACTTCCATGAAACCACTTGATTTTAGCTCTTGTTGTACGACTTGTAGTTTACTTTCATCTCTACTCGAAATCATTACTTTGGCGCCTTCCTTGGCTAATTCAAGGGCAATCGCCTTTCCTAAACCTTGACTGGAAGCTAATACTAAAGCTACTTTACCTTTTATTTTTAAATCCATTGACTACTCCTCCTATTTCTTTCTATAAAATATATCAAACCGCTCCCATAAGTCTTCTAACTTCTCTAACCTTTCTTCTACAACATCTGTCCGCTCTTTCCCTAAATAAACAATTAAAGCATTAATTAAGCTAAGTGGTGCGGTAAAGGAGTCGATAAACGTCGGAAGCTTGCTAGAAGCAGTTAATACTACGTCTGCATATGGCACTAATGGTGACGTTAGATGATCAGTAATAGCAATCACTTTTGCTCCATGTTCTTTTGCATATTGCACTTGTTCAATTGTATTCATTGAATAACGAGCAAAGCTGATACCAATCACTACATCATGCTCATCCAACTTAAATAACTGTTCTGATACAGTGTCAGCAGCCCCTATTAATTCACTATGTCCAAGGATAATATTTAAATAATATTGCAGAAATACACCTAATGACCGAGCACTGCGATTGGCACTGATGTATATTCTTCTTCCCTCTAATATATATTGTGCTGCTCTCATAAATTGTTGTTCATCTAACTTTTCCATCGTAAATTGGATGTTAGCCATATCATCCTGGAACAGAGAGACAACCCCTTCTCTTTCGTGTTCATACACATCTGATGACATTCTCAATCTCTCTGTTGTAGTGAGTTGTTTTTGTATAGAGCTTTGCATGTATTGCTGTAGATCAGAGTAACCAGTAAATCCAAGAAAAACGGCAAATCTAACAACAGTAGCTTCACTAACTTTCGTAGATTTGGCTAGTTTAGCGACAGTTAAGAATGGAATTTCATTTTTATGATCAAGCATGTATGTAGCAATTTTCTTTTGAGATTTACTCATTATTGGATATTGATCCGCGATTAACTTTTCGATATTCTCCATTTTGTAAGTCATACCTTTTCTTCAAAATTAACAGATTTCTTTCTCATCCTTTTTATTATACGTGAAAAGCTTAAAAATTGATAATTTGTATAACCAACAATGAATTATTTATTTCATTTTAATTAAAAATGAAATTAATACTTCACAAATAGGTTTTTTCAGCGTATGATGTTCTATATATTTCTTATATTAATAAATATGAAATATACATTTCATTATAGAGGTGGAAAATACAGTGAAAACAAGTTCATTAGATGATGTACACGAACAATTAAAAGCAAAAACGAGTAAATCATATCAATTCTCTTTAGATGCCCAAAGCTATATGCCAGGCGGTGTGACAGCAAATATTAAATACTTTGATCCATACCCGATTGTTATGCAAAGAGGTAGTGGCGCTTACTTATTCGATATTGATGGCAATGAATACATCGATTACTTATTATCTTATGGCTCTTTAATGCTCGGTCATGGTCACCCAAAAGTGCAAAAAGCATTAGCTGACCAAATGCAAGTGAATGGTACACATTTATTCGGGACGCCTCATCAACTTGAACTAGAAATGGCAAAAAAATTACAAGCACTTTATCCTTCGATGGAAAAACTTAGATATACAAACTCAGGTACTGAAGCCACTTTATTATCAATAAGATTAGCCTATGCTTACACTGGTAAATATAAGATTGCTAAGTTTGAAGGTCATTACCACGGCGGATATGATCAAATGCTTATTAGTGTCAATCCAAAAGTAGATCAAGCAGGTCCAGCTTCGGAACCAAATGCTTTAATTGAATCTAAAGGTGTTGATCCCTATCACGAAACACATACGATTGTTTTACCTTTTAATAATTTAGAAGCAACAGCAGAAATTTTGACAAAGCATAAAGATGAGGTAGCAGCAGTGATTTTAGAACCTGCTCAAAGTGGCTTTATCCCTGCTACACAAGAATTTATGACTGGATTGAGAAAAATAACGGAAGACTTAGGTATTGTTTTAATCTTTGATGAAGTAAAAACCGGCTTTAGATTGGGGCTTGGTGGTGCACAATCCATTTATCATATTTCACCTGATTTAACAACCTTAGGTAAAGTAGTTGGAGGGGGTTTTCCTGTTGGTATGGTTGGAGGCAAAGAAGAGATAATGATGTGTTGTGCTCCTTCTGCCTTCTCGGATGTTTTTGACCATAGTACAGGTAAGAACTCCAGTGCCAAAGATGTTCTTTTCCATAGCGGGACATATAATGGTCACCCTTCAATCCTTGCAGCAGGTATGGCAACCATTGACGTATTACAAAATGAAATCTCTACTGTTATAGCTAGAACGCATCGTTTAAAACAAGAACTAACAAGTCTTTTTGAGAGAAAAGGATTAACGATGCAAACCATTGGACTCGGGTCCATTTTTAACATCGTATTTACTGATAAAGAAATATGGAATTATCGCGACTTACAGGAAGCGAATTTTGCCTTACGAAAAAGATTAGATCTATTATTATTAATTAATGGTTTATATACAAAACCAATGAATCGTTTCAGTCTATCTACAGCACACACTGATTTAGAAATTAATAGAACCTTGGAGATATTCGAAAAAGCTTTACAAGATTTATAATCATTCGTTGTACCCAGTGAATAAGCACAAACAAAAACTCCTAAAAAATCGTTTTTGTTTGTGCTATTTATGAATCATCTATTTATCGCTCTCCATAACTATCTGATGCTCTTCAATGATTTTTTTAATTTCTCTCTTTTTCTTCTTTTTCATCTCGTTGCTAAAACGAAAGCAAAATACTGGGCATGACACAATTTATCCTTTTACTAGATTTATAGCATTTTGATTCAGGTTATAAAAACTGCAGCTCTGTTATAACTTAAAGAGATAACTATTGATTGTATAATATGTAAAAATATGTGATAATATAATTAGTTATGATATTTTGAATTCGAGGTAATGACAGATGCAGGTAACTTCTATAGACATAGAGAGTCAGATAAAAGATACAAGAGAAATGCTTTTAATTATCGGGGATATTTTTGGACTATCAGACCCGTTCACTATTCAAATAAGCGAGGAACTCGACCTCTTAATTAATATGGTACAAAAAGAAAAATACGCAATGTATAAATAAGTAAAAGCCTAGTTTCCTCTGAAAGAAATTAGGCTTTTACCATTAAGAAACAACTTTATTTCCTGGTGTTGGCGATGTTGGAAATGGTGGTAGAAATTGTGATAATAAATATTGATAAATCGTTTGTTCCACTGATTTTCCTAGTTTATTTAACCCTTGATTCCCAAATAACACATTAAATTCGATAATATAGTATTTCCCTTCGCTTACCATGACATCAAACCCTGCATGATTAATACCTAATTGACCGGCGATATCTAAAACAAGGTCGATTGCTTCTTGTGGAATAAAATCGGCACATAGTTCTCCACCTTGTGCAATATTATGAAGAAACTCTCCTTCTAGTCCCACTCTCCAGTAGGCGCCCAGTACTTCATTCCCAACCACACATATACGTAAATCTTTGCCATCATTCGGTAAATATTCTTGGATATATAAAGCGTCCACTTTCTCACAATACGTTAGAAAGTCTTCTCTCGATTGGATAAGGAAAACACCTTTTCCCATAGAGTTTCGTGATTCTTTTGCTACAAAAGGAAAGGGAAAAGTATCTAACACATACTCAATATTGCTCCTTGTATTAGCAAGGATTTCAGTATAGGGAGCATGCTCAGGACTCACCGACCAAAGGGCCCTTGTCATTTCAATTTTACTAAAACCTAACTGCATTGTTTCTATGCTAGGAAAAATCTTTTTCTTCAACCCATACACAAGTGACGGTACTTGCCACGTTTCAGGAAATAACACGATGTCTGCTTGCTTTATTGCATCTATTTCCTTAAACATATGTTCTGGCTTTATATAGTGCACATTGGGCATACCAATCGTGCGAAATGCATTAAAAGAAACAATTTTCATTGATTCATTCACCTTCATTATTCAATTATGTTTTCCGTATTACAGATGTTAAAAAATGTATTTAAAAGAATAGAAAACTATTAATATCATAGCATTTTTGTAAAAAAATACAATCAGTTTTTTTAAGAAATATTCTTATTAATATTTCTAAATATTTATTGTAATTATACGGAAGTAGAATAAAGAAAAATCAGGAAAATAGAACCGGTTTTTTGGAAAATTAAAAGAGTTGAATGCATTTACACTCATTTTCTTTATTTTTTTTTCGAATGCCAAATTTTAAAAACCAACTGTGTCAAAAGATTCTCCTGTTTAAATTTCTAGTGTAGGACATTTACCTTAAATTGAATAGAATGACTTGTTTTGTTAGTCCTTCTAAGGGAACCACCCTCTCTTTTCAAAACACACACCCATTATCTTACAATCGTTTTACTACGGATTCCAACTACCTTTGCTAAGGAAGCGTGACCACCTTCCCTAGCAAGAGAGAGGATAACAATTTTTTGCTTAATAGCCCCATCATCATTCACCATAAAAAACACCCCGAGTGTTAGACTTTCGGGGTGTACATCAAGAGCTCTATTCTTTTTTATTTAAAGTTCTTCATTTTCTTCGTCTTTTTGTTTAGTCTTCATTTTAAAATAAGCATCAAATACCTCATCAGCAATATGAAGATTAATCTTGGATTTATCTGAAGACAACCATGGAATGACGACTGAAATGGCAATTTCAGGGTTATCATACGGCGCGTAACCGACAAAGGTTAAATTCCAAGTATCCGGATTTGATTGCACCTTAAGCGGCCCCCCGTAGTAAGCTTGGGCTGTTCCTGTTTTACCTGCAATCTTGTACTTTTTATTTGTAATCCCACTATTTGCTGTTCCCTGCGGATGGTTGACTACTTGGATGAACCCATCCTGTACATGTTCAATCCATGCATCCTTCATCGTAATTTTATTCAAAACATTTGGCTCAATGGATTGATAAACCGCACCAAGTTGATTATTCTCGAGATTCGGTTCACGAATTTCCTTCACAATCTGTGGTTGCATACGGTAACCACCATTTGCTATCGTTGATACATATTGTGCCAATTGTAGCGGACTATAAGTATCGAATTGTCCAATGGCAAAATCAAGCGTATTCCCTCCATTAGGAGGAATGGGTGATTGTCCTGTTACTTCACCTGGTAAGTCGATACCCGTTTTCACCCCAAGACCGAACTGGTGAAAATTATATCGTAACTTTCTAATACCTTCATCTTTATCAATACGAAGTTTACCTCGCGGAATGTATTCTTGTTGCCCACCAATTCTCATCGCTATTAAAAACATATAAACATTTGACGATTTCCTAAGGGCCGTTAGATCATTAATGGCACCAAATCCTGCCGTATTCCAAGATCGTTTAGGTTGTGTTCCGTCAAAATACAAAGGTCTATCCACCAAAACACTCCAAGGTGAGATTACCCCTTCTTGGTAACCTGCTAACACTGTTGCGCCTTTTATAGTGGAACCCATTGAATATTGACTTGTCATATTACCTAAGGCGTAATCCATGACTTCTGTTTCACCTGTTTTTTCATCTTTGACAAATTGTTTGCCAGCCATTGCGAGAACCTCACCTGTTTGTGGGTTCATCGCTGAAACGAAGCCACGATCTAAAAAGTAATTACTTCCCCTCAGACTCCGAACATGCTTTTCAATAATTTTTTCTACCTCTTGTTGGAATTCGATGTCAGTTGTTAAGACAAGGTCTTTTCCTGCTTGTCCTTCTCTTACCACATCTTGCTTTGTTACTTCACCTGTTTTATCTGTGTAATTTTTCATGATTTTCTTTTGCCCTTGTAAAACAGACTCGTATTGCAATTCTAAATAACTCTTGCCAACACGATCATTACGACTATAACCTTTAGATTGATAATATTCGAGCATTTCACTAGGTAAGCCCTCTTTTGAACTTGAAACATTTCCAAGTACAGAACTTAATGTCACTTCGCCGTCTTCGTCTTTCAAAGCATTATAACGTTCCCAGTCTACCGTTGTATCAATGCCAGGTAATAGATGAAGATTCTCACTAACAAGAGCAAATTCATCTTCATTGACATTTTTGTTCTTAATAAAATGAGGTGTCAACATTCGACTACTTGCCATTTCTCGAAATATCGCTAAAACTTCTAGTTCATCCTTCTTAAAAGCATTCAGTTCTTCTTCTGTTATTCGTTCCCGCGTTCGTTTATATATTTCGTCATCTACTTCTTTTGATGACATATCACTTGCTAGCAATTTATCTTTTTCTTTATCCGATACTTTTTCTGCTGCTTCATTCGGATACTTTATTATCCAAAAGTCTTGTTTATCTCTTTCAGTAATCGCCTTCAAGTCTTCTTCCGTGTCTTTTTTAATCATCTTCGCTAAAAGCTCTGATGTCTGAATCATTTCTTCTTGTGTTGTAGATTGGGAGCGAGTATAACTTATGGCTAATTGGGGTTTATTCCCTACAACCAGTCTACCTTTACTATCATAGATCTGCCCCCTAGGTGCCGTGCTTGCTACTGGCACCTCCACTTCCCGTTCAATCTCTTTTTTATAATTCTCTCCGTAAACAATTTGAACAATACCTAAGCGGAAGATTAGAATCGAAAAGAGTATAAATACTGCAAAAAACATTAAATTAATCCGAAAAACCATTTTTTTATTTCGTTTTTTTCTTCTCTGTTCTCCCGCCATCATCAACACAACCAATCATCAAAGTATGAATGTTCTTAATTATTACTATATGTAACTATTATATTTCACAAATATGTTATCTATTAAAATTAGATTAATAATATAAACTATCTTACAACAAATATCCAATTTTTTCAATTGTTATGAAGAAATATTTGATAAAAAAAGATCAATTTTACACTTTCAGTAACATTTCTCTAAAGACGCTAGATGGTGAACAAATCAGGTATCCACTCGACTGCTTTTAAGTGATGATTGTTCTTCATTTTTTATTAGCTAAATAAAAAAATCGATTGTTAACCAACCGATTTTTTCATTTGACTCATTTGAAGTTTTTGACGATATACTGTTGGCTCATATAACATGAATACTCCAATTAACCCAATAATCGCAAAGCTTAAAGGAATATAAAGTCCATATTGATAAGCGGTTGTAACGTCAAAATTAGCAAAATGGTCCAATACTTTTCCAAAAATTGCTGGCAGCAACACTGCGCTAAGAAAGCCTCCCGTATTAGCGAAACCGGAAATAAGCCCCACTTCCTTTATATGAAAGGACTGTCTAACAACTGTAAAGGTTAGAGCACTGGCACCATTTGCATAACCTATGATTACGAATAAAAGAATGAATAATAAATATGGTGGCTCTCCACCCATCAATACTAAAGCGATCCAAGCAGAAACCGACAGCATCTGCACAATGACATACGGTGCTTTGACTCTGTCAAAAAAAGTAGATAGGTAGGTTGTTAATGGTGCTCCGATAATGGCACCAAATAAGCCGTACATAATTACTTCACTTGCACTTGATCTTGATAAACCGTAAATGTCCATACCATAGGGAACTGCCCAAGAGCCAATAAAGCCGATATATGTGCCCACTACACCAAAGTGACAAAGGAATGTCGCCCAAGCTTGGCGATTGACAAGTAATCTTCTTATGATGACTAATAACGGTTCATTTGTTTCTTTTTGATTTTTTTCTTCTTCCATTTGAAATTTCTTCTTAGGATATTTTATTAAAACCACATAAAGTCCCATACCAAGGGTGAATATTACAATGCCAACAATTAAAAATGGAAGTCGCCACCCTAATAGAGAAATGGTCGAACTAAAAGGAACTGTTGCTAATAAGAATCCTAAACTTCCGGTCATTCCGGCAAATCCCACTAGCATCGAAAACTCCTGCTGCTTGAACCAAATGCTCAATACAAGAACTAAATTGACCCATATAGTAGCATCGCCAATTCCACATAATAACCTAGCAAAGATGAGCATATAACTATTATCTACCGTACTATACAGGATGGTACCTAGCCCGTTTAGCAGTGTTCCAGCGACTAGAAATACATTTGGACCAAATCTATCAGAGAATAATCCGATGGGAATTTGCAATCCAGCATAAGCAAAAAATTGAATACTCGTTATCAGCCCAATCGTTGCTGCAGTTAAATGAAATTCTTCCATTAATTGATCAGTAATTAAACCAGGTGCTGTTCTTTGACTAACCATAAATAAATAGGCTAAAAGTAAAACACCAAATACAACCCATCTGTACTTACTTTGTTGTTTATTCATTTTTAAAACGCCTTCCTCAATTTAACATTCGTCTCTCATTATACGCTTATTGTCATTATATATATATAGGAAGTTTATATGTCTATGAGGGTGGAGAAGTAGAAGTCATTTCTATTGACTAGATGAGTAGTTTTTGAAGTCCGAAATTCTTTTTAGGAAAATCCGATACGGCAAATTGTCTTTATTCCATAAACAAACCTGATACTACAACGATTATAAAGGGTATGATGTTAACAGAATTGAGTTAGTATGAACTAACCTTATTCTGTTAACACTATTCCCGCTTTCATTTATGAAGTTTTATGCATATGTTTTATCACTTAGCCACTTTTCTTGGGTATAAGCCATTTCCCAAAAAGCTAATTCATATTGACAGCTAATGGTAAATGCCATTTTCATTTTTTCTTTTTCTGTTTCAGATGCCATTTCAGCAAGCCGATCAAGATGATGAATTTGTTCCAGTACAAGTTTAACAAACCATTCTCCACCGTATGTATCAATCCAGGTACGATAGATTTCTTCTTTTGGTTTTGCCCCTTTAAAGCTCTGCCCAATATCATAATAAATCCAATAACACGGAAGCAAACTAGCGATGACCTCGCCAACTGTGCCTGTCTCTGCTACACGATATAAATGGGATGTATATGCATAGGCAGTAGGAGCGGGTTTAAACTGGTTTAACTCTTCTTCAGAAACTTTTAATACCTCCATAAATTTGTTATGTAACCCTAGTTCAGCTTCATAGGTACCTTGCGCATGCGAGGCCATTCTTGAGGTCATATATAAATTCTCTGCTTTAGAAGCAGCGATTGCTTGCACACGAGAAAAATGTGATAAATAGTAAGAATCTTGTAACACATAAAAGCGGAAACACTCAATTGGTAAATCTCCCTTAGCAATTCCTTTAACGAAAGGGTGTTCAAAATTCGCTTCCCATATATCATGTACTTCTTTCCTTAACGATTGTGTAAACGTTTCTTTTGTTGTCATCATTTCTACCTCTTCTCTTTTTTTTATCGAGCATAAAAAATCCAGAAAAGCGAAAAACCACTTCCTATAAGAAAGTGGTTACTGTATACATTATTCATTTAGTTATAGTTATAATGTTAACTAAATTTATATACGCCACTTCCCTACGCTGGTATCAACCAGATCAGGTTCTAAGAGTCTTAAAGTTATTACACTTTAATCTCAGCCTTTTAAAGGCACCCCTAGTGGATTTATTCAATTATGCTTTCAAAGTTATGTTATCATCTTATCAATAAATGTCAACCTAAATGGAAACTGCAAGTTTAGGAATTGAGCAATGTCAAGCTTCTCTTTCAGTAACGATTATGAACAAGTTGGATGAATGCTGTCGTTACCTAAACACTTCAACTGATCTAACACCGCGGCTTAAATTGGCATTGACTCAAGGATGGATAACTCCAAATATTCTCCATGCATTTACACTCTCCACCCTCTTCGCCTAGTGAAGTTTTTCTTTATAATGAAAGCTTACGACTTTTTATCAGCTAAAAAAATGTTTATACTAGAATTATGATTTTGGATAAAGAATGGGTGAATACTACTTGGAAACACATATTTTTTCAAAGGGAGAAGAAATCGCCAACGCGATCGTACACGGAATCGGTGCGCTATTAAGTATTGCGGCTCTCGTCATTTTAACTGTTTTCTCATCCTTATATGGAACAGCTTGGCATATTGTCAGCTTTGTTCTTTTTGGTACAACGATGGTTATTTTATATTTCTCATCAACTTTGCTACATAGTTTACCTGCTGGAAAAGCAAAGGATGTATTTGAGATTCTCGATCATTCTTCCATTTACTTTTTTATTGCTGGAACGTTCACACCGTTTCTATTTATAACAGTTAAAGGAACCTTAGGATGGACCTTATTTGGTCTTGTATGGGGGCTAGCAATTGCTGGAACAGTTTTCAAATGTTTTTTTGTTAAAAAATTTTTAGTCTTCTCGACATTACTATATGTTTTGATGGGCTGGCTAATTATATTTGCCTGGGAGCCTCTGGTTACACACTTACCTACACAAGGAATGATTTTCCTCATTATCGGTGGCGTTCTATACACTGCTGGTTCAATATTTTATGTATGGAGAGGATTTAAGTACCATCACGCATTGTGGCATGTTTTTGTTCTTGCTGGTTCGATTATGCATTTTTTTGCTGTTCTCTCGCTTTTACCTTGATCAAAATTTACCTCTTTATAAATGATCTGCAGATGGCTACTCTCACCACCTGCAGATTTATTAATATCAGTTTGTAGAGTTTTTATCACATTACTTGTTCTATATTAATAATAAACTACTACTTATAATAACTTCATTACTTCATAGCGAAAGCTCAATTTTTTATACCCTTGTTTACGATACATATCCTTTGGCGTGTCATTGCTGTCGGCTACAAGTATAACCCTATGATTGCTAAATCGCTTCATTACTTCATATTGCAAGCTTGCAGCAATCCCCTTTAATCGGTGAGCTGGTAACACACCTACATTATCAATTTCAGCTGTACACTTATTAAAAAATACTTGTAATGAACCTGCTGGCACACCATGATCATATGCGAGTAACTGTAATGTATCTTTTGCATTATGATGATAGGAATGCATGCTTCTATTAAGGTTCACATATTCCTCACCATAATCTAGATCAAAGTTTCTCTGCAATTGTAGATATTCTCGTAAATTATCATTTGTCACTTCCTCAACCACGATTTCGTTCTTTCTATCTTTATAGATAAATTGAAGAGGGTTAATTTCATATAACTCCTGACACCCGATTGTATAGAATTGTTGATAAAGGTATAATAAAACATCCTCTTGAATCATTTCGTCTGCTGGTAAATAAAACTTCAAATGTTCTTGTTTATGCTCTTTCTGATAGTCTTCCAAATACATTTGTGCCAGTTGAAAATCTTGCAAACTAGGATTTATTTTAAATTGGATAAAGTTTGCATCATATTTAAAATAGAACTGTTTTGTGCCATAGTGATCAAAATTGGCTTTTTCTGCTATTAAATTACCATCATGATGTATATCTCTGAAACTAACCACTGACCATCTCTCCCCTACTTATAGCCCTTAAGTATAACGATTAATTCCTTACGGTAAAAAAATACCTCTATCTATTTTATCATTTTTCACAAATAAAGAAGCCCGAACATTTATGTTCGGGCAACAACACCGCATTATTACAAATACATTTCGATACCGGGTCCAATCGGAATACCGAATAATCCAAAAATGAATAGCATGACTACCCAAATTACTAAGAAAACCATTGAATAAGGAATCATTAAGGAAATAAGCGTGCCTAAACCTGCTTTTTTATCGTATTCTCTCATAAAAGCAAGAACTACAAGGATATACGGATTTAGTGGTGTAATAATATTTGTAGTTGAATCGGCAATTCTATACGCTGCTTGGATAAAAGCAGGGTTATAATCAAGTAACATAAACAATGGAATAAAAATTGGGGCTAATAATGCCCATTGAGCAGACCCACTAAAGATTAATAAATTCAGAATAGAGACGAAAATAATAAATCCAATAATAACAGGAATACCAGTTAAATTGATGGAAGATAAGAATTCCGCACCATTGACTGCAATCCAAGTACCTAAATTGGACCAGTTAAAATAAGCAATAAATTGTGACGCAGCAAATATAAGGACGATATAGCCTGCCATATCTTTCATCGAATCTGCCATATACTTTGGAATATCAGCACTTTTTGTGATTTTCTTTACTGTTACTCCGTATGCTGTTCCCATCGTTATAAAGAATAATAAAACAATTGGGATAATTCCACTTAAAAATGGGGAAGGAATCATACGACCTTCTTCGTTTCTAAGAGGGGAGTCTGGCCAGAAGATAATTGTAAGTAAAATAGCAATATATGCTAGACCCGCTATAACGGCATTTCTTAACCCTTTTGACTCGATAGCTGAAACCGGTTCAAAATTCTTTTTCAAATCCCCATCATATTTTCCTAATCTTGGTTCAATTACCTTTTCAGTTAAGAATCCACCGACTAAAGTTAAGAGAACAGTAGAAATCGACATAAAATACCAATTATCAACAGGTGATACAACAAATGAAGGATCGATTGCTTTAGCAGCCTCAGTAGTAATTCCCGCTAATAATGCATCTGTTCCAGCGATTAAGACATTAGCTGAAAAACCTGCACCTACTCCAGCAAAGCCGGCTGCTAAACCAGCTAATGGATGCCTACCAACAGTGTAGAAAACCATCGCAGCTAAAGGTGGTACAAGTACAAACGCCGCATCTGAAGCAATATTCCCCATAATACCAATAAAGAAAACAGCATAAGTGACTAATGACTTTGGTGTACTTAAGATCGACTTTTTAATGGCTGTTTCTAGTAAACCAACTTTATCAGCTAAGCCTACACCAAGCATCATAGCTAACACAAGACCTAGTGGGGCGAAGCCAGTAAAGTTAGACAGCATCTCAGTTAATATAAACTGCAATCCTTCTCCAGAAATTAAACTTTTTATTGCCAACTCTTCCCCGGTTCCTGGGTGCTCAACAGTAACATCAAATTGATTAACAATGAACGTTAATATCATTACAAACGCTGCGAGATAAACGAAAATAAAAAATGGATCTGGTAGTTTGTTCCCTATCGTTTCAATGCCTGACAAGAACTTGGACATCAAGCCCTTCTTTTCTTGTTCGTTGTTTACATTTGCTTGCAAATTATTTCACTCTCCTTACTTCGAAATTTATCGGAATTTATCCTTAACATTTCCGTTATTATATCATCACATCTATATTGTGAATAGTCTTTTTTTAATCTTTTTTGTCTTTTTTAGTAATTTTCTAATAAATATCATTTTTATTTACAAATAAAAGAATATATAGGAATTATA
This sequence comes from Cytobacillus sp. FSL K6-0129, assembly GCF_038007625.1. NCBI lineage: Bacteria > Bacillati > Bacillota > Bacilli > Caryophanales > Bacillaceae > Cytobacillus > Cytobacillus sp. FSL K6-0129. The sequence goes on from NZ_JBBOXM010000001.1 coordinate 947,425, forward strand.
TGGCTGATAATGATTCTCAATGTTCGTCTTTTATTAGGTGTTATTTAACTTAAACGATTATAAAAACCTAAACAACTGGAAATAAGTGATATTTCTAGTGTTTAGGTTCAAATCATACGGATTTATTTTTTATTGTTTGGCAAACTGATTAAAGTTTATTTGATAAATTTTTCGTGGTCTCCCTCGATGACCTGTCTCTTCTCCTATAATTTCAGCTAAACCTATCTTTTCCATCTCCATCAATATTCTTCTTGCGTTGCGATCAGTGCTTTTTAGCCAATGAGATAAATCTTGAGAAGTAATCTTATTTTTTTGGTAGTGTAATGATAAAGACTCAATTTTTGCAACAATCTTACTACTTATACCTGCATCTTTAAATATTTTTTCCCAATCATTTCCGTAAATCCTTGAATGAAAACTTATTTCTTCTTTTTCATTATTAATAATTGTTAATTCTTTCTCTTCATTAACAGAGATAACAATAGGGCCCTTAAATTCACGGGCATGAGAGAAAGCCATACTCACATTTTCCTCAGCCTCTAATACCGTTAAGCCAAAGCCTACACCTATGCGAACACGTAACCGACTATGAACAAAAATCTCTTCACTGATCGTCAACATCGATTGGTCTCGCATAAATAGCTCAAGCTCTCCTCGCGTAGTAAAAATATAGTGAACGCCATCATCCATCTGGACTATCGAACCATTCATTTGTTCACCAACGTCAAGCAAGACTTTTTTTAGTTCTAGTTCTTGATGCTTTAACCGGAAGGATCGCCTTCTTTCTTCACTTTCAGAAGAAGCAACGATGCGTTCGACACCAATAATGACAAGCTGTGATTTCCGGTACCATGATGCTTGCCCCTTTTCTTTAATCGTTTCTAAAGAACGTCTGACCGTTAGTTCAGATTGCTCAATGCGATAAGTTGGGATATTCATCTTCGTTAATTCTTTATACACCTTATTCAAACAAGTAATAGCCACATCGACTTTGTTACTTTCATATAATTCTTTATGAAAAGCAATAATTTCTTCAGCTGGCATATATCCATCGTAAGAATTCATCTGGAAAAGGACTCGATTCCTCACTAACGGATCGAGTCCTCTATCCATTTCTTCTTCTTGAATAGTGTCCAAGCTAAAACGCTTTTGCACTTGATCGCTATCTAAAAAAACCTTTACTAAGACAGCAAGCAGGCTCGCACCACTTAAAGGAATATAACTCGCTTCTTTTTTTGTAATCACTTTCTTGGATAATGCATAAAAATATGGCGCCTGTCCTGAAAAAAGCCACTGGTCAACCCATTCTCTATTTCTAATAATAATTTGCTCAGTTTCTTCAGTCGATTCATACACAAAGGGAATAAAGTGAAGTTCGCCGTAGTCCGCCCCTGTATCTATAATCATTTTAACTGAATCTTTTGGTCCAATAACCCCCACTCGAATTTTCATTCAACGCACCTGCCTCCAACAAATTAAACAATATAGCCTTATTTTAACATGACTGGTTAAGGTTCGTTCTTTTTTAACTTATTGCCATCCTAAAATCACGCGACAAATTGATTCAACGGCGATAGGCAGTACCTTTTCATCATAATCAAAACATGGATGATGATGTCCAGCAGCGAGCGGTGTTCCAAATAACATATAGTTCGCCGCTCCCCCATTATTCCTCACCTTCTCTAACATAAAGGCAGCGTCTTCAGAGGCCCCTAGAGGTAGTTTTGGAATCACATTTTTAATATTTGTACTGGCTTTCACTGCCTCATTAATAAAATCCACCCATTCTTCTTGACACTCTGCACTTGGCGCTTGGCCAACGATTTCAACATTTGTTGTGACATCATAAAGTGCTGCACTAGCTTGAATAATTCTCATGGCTTCGAGGACCATGTACTCTTCATTAAGTTCAGTTGAAGCACCTCGGGTTTCTAATTGCATTATCGCATAATCAGCAATAATATTTCGGCCACTTCCAGCCTCTAGTGTTCCTATATTGATGCGCGTCGCACCACCTGCGTGTCTCGTAATACCATTTAAATGTAATGAAGAGGCTGCAGCGGCTAATAGAGCATTCCTGCCTTCATTTGGCTCTAATCCAGCATGTGCTGATTTGCCAAAGTATTCAACGTTTATCTTTGTACTCGCTAAGAACTGATCTGTTGTTGCAACGATGTCACCAATGTTTAATGAGTGGATCCCTATATGTCCGCTTAAAAAGACATCGGCATCATCTAACAATCCTTTATCCACCATCGGCTTTGCCCCTCGTCCGCCTTCTTCTCCAGGTTGAAATAACAAGGTGAAACGGCCGTTTAATTGATGGCGATTTTCATGAATATAATGCGCCACACCTAAACCAATGGCGGTATGCCCATCATGACCGCACGCATGCATATAGCCCGCTCTGTTACTATGAAACCCATGCACAAAAGGAAAATGTGCTTCATCCTCTGCTTCATTAATCGGCAGGGCATCAATATCAAATCGTAGAACAATATGTTTTCCTTTTCGACCAGTGTCGAAATAAGCTTTAAGTCCGGTAAAAGCACCTTTCATTAAATATAAATACGCTTTATTTATGCCCGCTTCCATCGCTCTTTGTTCTTCTTTTTCTATCTGATCTTCTGTTGGCAACCCCATTCTTGTATGTGGATGGAGAATCGCTTGTCCCATCTCTACTTCAAAATCAAGCTTTTCTATCTCTTCAGCAATTTTTGCAGTTGTCACATACTCTGTCCACGCTACCTCTGGATATGCATGAAACATTCTTCTCATTTTAGTTAAATACGGGGTGATGTCTTTTATGAATGCTTCCATTGAAAAAAATTCCTCCTATAAACCCTTACTTTGTAATTGTTCAATTGTATCAATGGCAACTTGAGCCATTAATTCCATACCGATCGGCAAAATGTTTTCATCAAGTTGAAAAGAAGGGTTGTGAAGCGGCTTTTGATTATTTCCTATTGAACAACCTAGCCAATAATATACACCTGGATATTCTTTTAAAAAGCGGCCAAAATCCTCTCCTGCCATTGAGGGTGCGACTTCTGGGACATTTTCCTTACCTACAAATTTTGCCGCTGTTTCCTTTACTCTTTCAGCCCATTCCGGAGTGTTTACTGTGGAAGGATAACCATCAAGGTATGTGATTTCGACACGTCCACCTAGCGCCTTAACAGTGTCTGTTACGATTTGATGAAAACGATTCTTCACTTGTGTTTTTACCTTATCTGTTAAAGTCCTTACTGTACCTTCAATAATTACTTCTTCCGCAATGACGTTATGGGCAACACCGCCAGACACCTTACCAACTGTGACTACCGCCGATTCTAGCGGATCAATGTTTCGGCTTACGATCGTTTGCAACATTGTAATTACTTGATTCGCTATAATAATTGCATCTATTGTCGTATGGGGCATACTTGCATGCCCGCCTGAACCAGTGATTTTCAAAGAAAATCGATCAGAGTTACCCATCATTGGTCCCGGTCTAACTCCTATTTGACCTGGCGGAAGGTCTGGCCATACATGCTGACCAATAATAACAGACGGTTTATATTCATCAAATACACCATCTTCCATCATGATTTTCGCTCCACCTATTGGAGACTTTTCTTCCGCTGGTTGAAATAAGAGCAAGATTGTGCCGGATATGTTACCTTTATGTTTATTTAAAATAATTCCAGCTCCTAATAACATTGCTGCATGGCTATCGTGACCACAAGCATGCATCACACCTTTTACTTTCGAAGAATAAGAGACACCACTTTGTTCTTCAATCGGTAGGGCATCAATATCCGCTCTTAAACATACTGTCGGTCCCTGTTTTGCCCCTTTAATAATTGCTAGAATACCAGTTTTTGCAAAACCAGTTTGATATGGTATTTGATAATCGTTTAATTTCTGTTGTATTTTCGAAGATGTTTGTACTTCTTCGCCACTTAGCTCTGGATACTCATGAAGCTCACGTCTAAACAATGTTAATTCAGTAGCTATTTCTTTTGCTTCGCCTTTAAAAGAAACGGTCATAATGATCTCTCCCTCTATCAAATCATTAAGGAAAAATTCCTTATCAATTCCGATAATACACTAAAATGAATCAAATTTGAGGGAAATCCGAGAATTTTTTAAAAATTTACGCTAAATTTCTTTTGTGAATAGAAAAATATCCGTTAAGATACTCATTTTATTTCACTCTCTGTCTCGAGACGTAAAAGATGCTCCTTCCTTTCTATTCCTCCGCCATATCCACCTAATTTACCGTCTGCTTTAATCACACGATGACACGGTATTATAATGGCTATTTGATTGGCTCCGTTCGCATTTCCGACAGCCCTTACATAATTGCTACTTCCTAATAGCTGACCAATTTCCTGATAAGATACAGTTTGTCCATAAGGAATCTTTTGCAAAAGAGACCATACTTCGAGTTGAAAAGGAGTTCCTTGAAGGAAAAAAGGAATTGTAAATTGTCGAAGTTGTTTAGCATAATAAAGCTTGAGCTGCTCTTCTAGGTTTCTATTAATCTTTGTATCCCCTGGTAGAATTCGCGCATTTTGTTTGTTTCTTAAGTTTTCTATCTCTTTTTCAAGTCCACGTCTATCAACAAATTCCAATAAATATAAATACTTTTCATCACTAATACTGATCATCCGCCCTAGAGGTGTTGATACAATATTTGCATATAATATCGATAAAGAAGCTCTCTTAGGAGACCTACCAAAAATCTTTGAGAATGCATCATTAAACGCACTCGATGAATCATACCCGAGTAATACTTGTTGATCTATGACTTTTTTTCCATTTAATATTTCTTTAAAGGCGATACCCATTCTTCTTGAGCGGGCGTACTGCACAAATGTCATTCCATAAATTTCTTTAAACCTTCTTCTGGCAGTTGCTGAATGGATACCAATTTCTCGAAAATCTGCTTCCTTCCATCTTTTTTCCGGGCTTCCCTCAACGGCTACAACTAATTTCTCAATTTCTTTAGGAATGCTATTTGGATAGAATAATGGTGTACACCGCTTACAAGGGCGATATCCTGCTAATAATGCTTCCTCTGCAGTTAAGAAAAATTCACAATTCTCATACTTAGGCTTTCTTGCCGAACAGGTCGCGTGACAAAAGATACCGGTTGTTTTTATACCAACAAAGAAAATACCATCATATTTTGGATTTCTGTCAACTAAAGCTTGATAAAACTCTCTTGCCTTTTCCTCGCCTATAACCATAGTTGCCCCCTCCTTTATTTCGGTTAATCGCTACTATAATTATAGCGAGACTAAGCAAGATTTCTTTCGAAAAATGAACAACTATTTTTATTTTTGGTTTATCCCACTTTCTAAGTTATTTCAATCATATAGATGATGGGTTATATTATATTCTTTTATGAGCCAGTCTTTTTTCTTTAAAGTAATTGTATTAATACAACCATTTAATAGACGGTCTTTTTTTTGATGAATTTCTCCTTTTGAAAAATGATTTAGTAGTGTGCCAATCACCGCACCATGTGCAACAAGAAGGACTTTTTTATGAGGATATTGATAATGAATGGTTGATAAACCGATTTTTATTCTTTCCATTAATATTTTATCACTTTCATAACCCGGGATATTATGTGATGGAAACTGCTCTTTTCTTTCTTCATAAGTCATTCCCTCTGCTTCTCCAAAACATCTTTCAATAAATTCATCCATGACAACAATAGGTAATTGCAGCTTCTCATTTATAATTTCTGCTGTTTGTCGGGCTCTTTTCAAGGGACTTACAATCATTACATCTGCATCCGTTCCAGAAAAATAGTTTCCACATTGCTTCGCTTGTAGCTTTCCTTTTTCGTTTAGGATAATATCCGTTCTACCTTGAATTCTTCTCGCAGCATTCCAATCGGTTTCTCCATGTCTAATCAAACAAATCGTCGTCATTCTTTTCCCCTCCAAAAAGTTAACGCTTTTTTCATCTTGCGTTCATAGGTTATTCATATTTTATGTGTATATTAATAATACAGCTAGGACATAAACAAATTCCCCCCCTTTTGAAATAGGGATTGAACATTGTTCAATCCCTTTCTTATTGTTTTACATACCGATTTTTCTTATTTTTTTATTCGTATGATGCACATACTTGTCCTGATATCATAAGATATTAACGAATAAAAATTTCTTTCCCGCTAAAACCAGTTTGCTTCGCCTTGTGGCCCACCTAGTGACAAAGTCTGCTCGGTGGGCGAATTTATTAGTTTTCAATTTCAAACTCGTTTTATCTATCAAGCTTTTTCTCGTTTTTTTCAAAAAAAGCCAAAGTAATATGCTCACTTACTATCTTCTCGCCCACCAATTGAAAACGATTTTTTTTATAAAAATTGACTGCTGGTGTATTTTTAGTTGCTGTCGAAACCTTCAGTTTTTTTGACTTGTTTTCATTCTCAATAAAGTTTAATAGTGCTTGTGCAACTCCCTTTTTAAAAAAGATTGGGTGGACCACTAAACGGCAAACCTCTATCACATGCCTATCAATATTGATTGATATAACCCCATATAACCGTTCTTCGCTGTAATAACCAAAAAAAGATTCCCCACAATTTTGCAGCGTTTCTATTGTCTCTTTTAATGGGGGTAAATCATATGAACCAATAATCGCCGCTTCTATTTTATATGCTGCGATTTGAATGGAGAACACCTCTTGAGCTGACTCAAAGTTAGTAATATCAATTGTTTTTATCATTTTACAAATCCCCCAGTCTTCCAACTCTTATGAAGCTTTCACATTGATTGATCATCTGTGGTGTGTATGGCCATTATATCATCAAGTTTTTAAACAAACGCTATAGTTAATATCAAATAACATCATATAAAATCTAGCCATAATCTGAATTTCTTTTCCTTCGATACTTGATTGTCTATAATAATAAAAAGTAATGAAAGGCGGAGAGGAAATTGGATATGTTAACAAAGTGGCTGAATAATGCACATTCAACAGTTGTTTTTACCGGGGCTGGTATGTCTACAGAAAGTGGGTTACCAGATTTCCGCTCATCTACAGGACTATGGAAGCAATTCGACCCAAAGCAATTAGCTAGTATTGACGCATTGAACAATCAACTCAGTGATTTTATGCAATTTTATATAGAAAGAGTGAACAGTGTACAGCTTGTAAAGCCTCATCAAGGGCATAGCATTCTTGCACAATGGGAAAAACAAGGGTTAATTGAAGGTATTATTACGCAAAATGTTGATGGTTTACATCAAGAAGCAGGTTCTACACATGTAGCAGAACTGCACGGTACATTAAAAAGATTTCACTGTCAAAGCTGTGGGGAGACAAAGGATAGGGAAGATTTTATAAAGCAACAAATCAAATGTCACTGTGGTGGTAAGATAAGACCGTCTATCGTATTATTCGGTGAGCAGTTACCAAATAAAGCTTTCGAAGATGCGTCGCATCTCTCTTCATTTTGCGACCTTTTTATTGTTTTAGGTTCCTCTCTTTCTGTAGCCCCAGCCAATCAATTTCCTTTAATCGCAAAAGAAGCAGGAGCAAAATTAATAATCATTAATGAAGAATCAACCGATCTCGATCATTATGCTGACTTAGTCATTAATGAGAGGAAGATTGGAGAAGTATTATCCGCTGTGGATCAACAATTACATAGCATTTAATTTAAGAAAATTCGATATAACTTATTAAACGAGCGTTATATATTCTACTTTGTAATAAAAATCATTCGTTCATTCCTTCTATTCAGAACACGTTGTTTTACCTCGGTTAAGCTCATCTTCGCTTTTGGATTCATGTAGGCATATAATTAATTTTTTCTTCATTCTCATAGAGAACTTCCCCACTATCAAAATTGTCATATTTCCATCATTTCATTTCTAAAATGACTAAATTTTTCAGACGGTAACCACAACGATCAAAAAAAGCCTGATAACAATAGTTATCAGGCTTCCTCCCAAGTGGGGCTTAGGATCATATACTTACTATATTATGATTCTTTTCGTTCTGCATCTATTTTGTTAAATAATCTAACATGTTTTTTTATTTTCTTTGCATACGTTGGCTTAGGCTGAATCAAATGTCATCTAATGTTCATTCTCCGTTCAAATTAGCTAGATAGGATTGATTTTGAAGGAGATGAAACGAATAATGAAATCATTAAAAAAAATCGTGCAATTTTCCAGCAGTAAAAAAGGAGCTAAATGGGTCATATTCTTTTGGATCGTCATTATGATCCTATTAAGTTTTACTGCACCTAGTTCGAAAGAATATGCTTCAAATAGTAGTGAAAGCAGCATATCTGGCAAAATGCCATCAGAAATCGCTCAAGACTTATACGAAGAAGAATATCCATCAGATGATGGATTAACTGCTTTACTCGTTTTCCACCGTGAAGGTGGTCTTAAAGTTGAAGATCGAGAAAAAATTACTTCTTTTAGTGAATGGTTAACAACTGATGACAAGCCAGAAGCATTTTCTTCTGTCCTCCCTTTTCATCAATTTAATGAATCTATACAAAATCAAATGTTTTCTAAAGATCAATCCACTTTAATTATAAATGCATCTTTAAAAGAAAATATAGATTCTGATGTAGCTAATCAGGCATTTGACTCTTTACGTAATCAATTCACAAGAATGGGAGCAACAGATATTCAGTTCGAAATAACAGGACCAGCAGGTATATCCGCTGATACAGTGACCCTTTTTAAAAATGCAGACTTTGTGCTTATGATTACAACCATCTTACTAATATTCTTTTTACTGATGGTCATTTACCGTTCACCAATCATTGCAATCATACCAGTAATAATTGCCTTAATCGCATATGATGTGATTGACCGCATCCTTGGTATAGCAGGAAAATGGGATTGGTTTACTGTCGATAGTGCCAGTATCTCTATTATGCTCGTCCTTCTATTTGCTGTCATAACTGATTATAGTCTTTTTATTTTTTCTAGGTATCGAAGTGAATTGAAGAAATATCCGTCTCATTATGAAGCGATGCACCATGCGGCTACACCTTTAGCTGAGCCTATTTTCTTTAGTGGCGGTACTATATTAATGGCAATGCTGACATTATTTTTTACTGTTTTTAAGCCTTATAATCATTTTGCACCAGTGTTTGCTGTAGCTGTCATATTAATCTTATTAGCAGGTTTAACCTTGATTCCCAGCATGTTTGCCTTATTTGGAAGAAAAGCCTTTTGGCCTTTTATTCCTCAAATGGATGCAGCAGATACTAATAAGCATCCGTTTTGGGAAAAAGCTAGTCAATTGATTGTGACATACCCAAAAAGAATGGCTGTTTTACTATTAATTATTTTTGGACTTAGTGCTTATCAATTCAGCACGATTAGTCCTTCTTATAATTTATTAAAATCGTTTCCCGAAGATTTATCCTCACGTGTAGGTTTCGAAATCTTAGAAGAGAACTATCCAGCCGGACAATTAGCGCCGTTAACAGTGTTAGTACATCAAGATCAAATTGCGACTAACAATGTTGCAGAAAATGTAGCAAGTTTGCAGGCGTTGGCAAAAAGTATAGAAGAAACAGAAGGAATATCAACTATTTCGCCTTCCATTACAGATGAGATGGTATCTGCACAAGTATCATTACCAAAAGGTTTTCAATCAGATTCTCTAAATAGTTTTTCCTTTCAAATTATACTAGATGATCACCCTTATGAACAATCGAGTATGGATACGGTGGAAAGCTTGTTGCAACAAAAAGATGAGTTAATGAAAAATGCTGGTTTTGATTCTGAAGAAACTCAACTATATTTAATCGGACAAACGGCTAAATTAGTTGATATCCAATCTATGAATCAACGGGATACTATCGTTTTGATAACACTTGTTACCCTACTGCTGATAGGGCTACTATCAATTCAAACCAAATCATTTAAATTGGCGTTCCTTATGGTAGCAACTATTTTACTATCTTATTTTGCCTCATTAGGCTTCAGTTGGTTGATATTTAAATACTTACTAGGGCTAGATGCCATCAGCTATCGAATACCCGTCTATACATTTGTTTTTATGGTAGCCCTTGGAATTGATTATAATATTATGTTGCTAGCAAGAATTAAGGAAAGAGCAAAAGAAGTTGAATGGATTCAAGCTGTGAAAGAAGGCGTGACGCTAACAGGTGGAGTCATCTCGTCTGCAGGGGTTATATTAGCAGCAACTTTTGCAGTGCTTATCACACAACCTCTACAGGAATTATATCTTTTCGGAATGACGATGGCTATTGGTATCTTACTGGATACTTTTGTTGTTCGTGGTTTCTTATTACCCACACTTCTTGTTTGGACTACTAAAAAGAGAAAGATTACTTTTAATTGTGAAGACACATTAAAAAAATAAAGTAGGTATATCTCTCCACACTTTGATGCAAACTAGTAGAAAAAGTAAGGAGGGACTTTCATGGGATTACTCAATGCTTTTAACGAGTGGCGTGAAACAAGATATGCTAATCACGTAGAGAAGATGAAAGATCTCGAAAAATGCCCTGATTGTCGTGGAAAGGGATTTCAATATTTTGCTGGTCAAGAATATATGTTTATGGACGACGATGCCTACTACTGTGCAAGCTGTAATGGCAGTGGTGAGTATGATATATGGGAAAGTAACCAAATTAAATGATATTCCTCCTGAATTTATTTAAATAGACAAACATAGGAAAACCATCTCCAGCATTATCTCTGGAGATGGTTTTTTATCGAAAATCTATTTCAATGATCATTACTTCTGATTGAGATCCTATACGTAGTGTTGGCCCCCATAATCCGAATCCTGAAGTAGTAAAAGAATGTAATTGCTCTTTTTGCATATAACCCCAATCATTCTCGAACAATTTCGCAGTAATTAAATTTGCTGGAAATAACTGCCCCCTGTGTGTATGACCAGATAATATCACATCTGCTCCAGCCACTTGTGCTTCTGTAATCTCATGAGGCTGATGATCTAATACAATAACGGGTAAATCTTTTGTTTTATTCGTAGCAATAAGTTCCTCTATGGTTTTTCTATTTGGGTTCGTTAAATCCTCTCTGCCAATTACTACAAATTGGTCATTTACAATTTCTGCTTCATCCATTAAATAATGAATACCGATTTCATTTAATTCCTTTTTCAACTGTTCATTATCACCACCATAATAATCATGGTTACCAGGAGAAGCAAAAACACCAAGTGGGGCTTCTAGTTTTGCCATCGTTTTATTCATTTCCTGTTCTACATATGGGGTAATATCATCATTAATAATATCACCAGGTATAAGAATAATATCAGGTTTCTCCTGGTTCGCTATTTTCACCAACTTTTCAAGATGATTATTTCCTATAATCGTACCCAGATGCAAATCTGCCGCTAATAAAACCTTTAACTTCCCTTCTTTTGCTTCTGTCGGTTGATCGATTGTTATTTGATAGTCTCTCACAATCGGAGTCCATGCATTATATGTACCATATACAAAGACAAACGTAAAAAACGCAACCATCGCCCACCCTGAGTAAGTGAAAAATTTAGCATTTTTCTTTGAAATAAAATAAAGCAAATTGATAATCGGTAATAGGAGAATACCATAGCCAACAATGACAAGCCAATATCCACCAATCCATTCAATGACCGGCAGATGAATCGCAAATCCAACAAAAAATGATATTGCAAGAAGAAAAACAACCACGATAAATGTTTTTTTGAATCGAAAAGAAAATGTTTTACTTAACCAACGCCATGTATTAAAGCCAATATAGTAACAAGTTAAGCCATAAATAAGTATCATTGTGATGCCAACGAACAATGTAAGCATATTTTTCCCCTTTACATTATGTATAAAGTATAGAACTGTAAAAAATATTATCAGAGACGTTTGTTGAAAACAACTAATTGCTTCTTAATTACAAAAATAATGTTAAATAACTTTATTACATATATAAAAAGAAAGAAGCCTCCACTTTTACTGTGAAGACTTTAAGGTGTGATTTGTTTTTTGATTTGCTGTAATTCTTTTAAAGATAAACCCTCTAAAGATTGTTTAATTTCTTTTGCAATTTCCTTCTTATGTCGTTCTTCATACTCATTCCACCACTGTCTCAGTCCTTCAGTAGAATCAAGAAGATAATCAAAGTCTATCTCCTCGACTGTTTCATCTGTTAAATAATTCATTACAGCTGCAAGCATAGAGTTGAGATGGTCGATTTCCTTACTATTATTTTCTTCCTTTTTAGCCATGTTTTCATACCCTTCATCTATTGTTAACGATAGTATGGTCGATTTAGCTTTTAATTAATAAATAAATAAAATAAGGTGCGCCAATTGCAGAAACGACTAAGCCAATTGGAATTTCTGAAGGTGCTAAAATGGTACGTGAAACAAGATCTGAAAAGAGTAGTAACACCGCACCGACTAACGCTGAAACAGGCAATAAAATTTCATTTCTTGGCCCTACGAGTTTTTTCGCTAGTTGAGGAGCCACTAAACCTAAGAATGAAATGCCTCCACCAACAGCCACACAAGAACCAGCTAGTCCAACAGCAAGTATTAATAACCATTTTCTTTGACGACTGACATTGACACCTAAGCCAGTAGACATCGCATCTCCTAGTGTAAGAACATTTAAATACCTCGCCTTGAATAACACAATGGGTAACAGCACAATTAACCATGGTAAAAGAGCATAAGTATAACTCCAACTCACCCCAGAAATATTACCCGATAACCAAACAGTTGCTTGTGTAAAGGAACGGGGGTCCATTTTTAATTGGAGGATAATAATTAAAGCAGAAAAAGCCGCATTAATACCTATACCTACTAAGATTAACCTTATAGGTGTAACACCAGAAGACTTTTTCCACGAGAAAATATAAATCAAAAATGCTGCAAGCAGCGCCCCACATAATGCAAATATAGGAAGAATAAACAGTTGTAATAACTCAGATTCAAATCTGATACCTTGTGTAAAAAAGATAAACAAAATTACAGCAAATCCAGCACCACTATTAATACCTAATATCCCCGGATCTGCTAGACCGTTTTGAGTCGCACTTTGTAATATCGCACCAGAAACAGCCATACCAATACCAATTAAAATGGCTAGAACAATCCTTGGTAAACGAAATTCGAAAAGAATTAAGTCATATTGACCAGGTGTAGAAGATAAAACACTATTGAAAATAGCAACGGGTGAAATAAAACTGGCTCCAAAGCTCAAACTAGCAATGAAGAGTAAAGCTAATAATATCGTTAGAAAGAATACAACCACTTTCCATTTTTGTTTCCTAGATTTATACATCATTATCTTCCCCCTTCCCTTCTTGCTAAATAAAGAAAGAAAGGTACGCCGATCAATGCCATGATGGCACCAACTGGTGTTTCAAAAGGAGGATTTATCATTCTCGCACCAATATCCGCTAACACAAGTAGTAGACCACCTAATACTGCTGAGCAAGGAATGATTAAGCGGTAATCTGTTCCAACTAAAAACCTAATCATATGTGGGATCACGAGCCCCACAAATCCAATCGTACCCGATATAGAAACTGCTGCTCCAGTTAAAAGCAAAACAACTATAAAACCAATTGTACGTATCAAACCTGTCTTTTGCCCTAGTCCGATAGCTACATCTTCTCCCATACTTAAAACAGTAATGGAACTGCTAATCATAATTGCTAGGATTATACTTATAATAAAAACAGGAATAGCAGGAACTACACTTTCCCACTGGATACCAGCCACACCACCTGCATACCAAAAGCTTAAATCTTTTGCGACATTAAAGTGAATAGCAATTGCAGACGAGATAGAACTTAAAAGAGCCGTAATAGCAGAACCTGCAAGAGCCAGTTTAACAGGAGTCAGCCCATTTCGTGATAGCATTCCGACACCAAAAACAAGCCCTGCTCCAATGCTTGCACCGATAAAAGCAGCAAACATAGTTCCAATTGGACTTAAAGTGGTAAATAAGGCTAAAGCAACTGCAATTGCAAATGTAGCGCCAGAGGTAACCCCCATTATAGATGGTGAAGCTAGTGGATTTCTTGTCATCCCTTGCATAATTGCTCCGGCAATGGCAAGTGCAGATCCAACTAGTGCTGCTGCCACTACTCGAGGCACCCTTAAATTCATAATAATTTGATGTGTCGTTTTAGACGGGTCATATGATACAACACTTTCCCATACAGTTGAAAGATTAATATTCACTGCACCAAAAGCAATGGAAGCAGCCATCGATAAACAAAGGATGATTGTACCAAATGTGACGATCATAATCGCAAAAAAACGATTTCTACTCGTGTTTGTTCCATTAAGTAAAGCCATTATGTATCTCTCTTTCATCAAGTTGTGCAAGAAATATCTTGTAATCGATAGTGATAATTGTTATCATTTGCATAGGCTAATTATATCATAGTTCATTTAGGAGGTTAACATCTTGTTTTCATTTCACAAGAAAAAAAACTTATTATTAATTGCTACAATTACAACATCTCTTGCCCTTTTTGGTTGTGGTAATGAGGATGCTGAAAATAGTAACAATGACTCAAACCAAGCAGCTGAGCAAACCGAGGATCGTGTATTAACTGATGCATTAGGAAACGAAGTAACAATTCCTGCTAATCCTGAACGAGTAGTTGCTACATACTTAGAAGATCATCTTGTCGCTTTAGGCATTACACCTATTGTACAATGGTCAGTTGCTAACGGCAAACAAGAATACCTTCAAGAATATTTAAAAGATGTACCTACGATCGCTCATGATTTACCTTTAGAAGCGGTATCTAGTCAAAATCCAGATTTAATCATTATGGATGGAGCAGGTATGGTTGAAGGTGGTAAATATGATCAATATGCGAAAATTGCGCCAACTTACGTGATTGGTGAAGAAGAAAATAGTGATTGGCGTACAGAACTTGAAACAGTTGGTAAAATCTTCGGTAAAGAAGATAAGGCAACTGAAGTTCTTAAAGAGTACGAAGATAAAGCAGCACAAGTTGAAGAAGAGCTACAAAAAGATCATGCTGGTGAATCTGCTGCAGCTATTTGGTTAGTGAATAACAGTTTATTTGTCGTAAGCAAGGATCTTTCTGCAGGTGATGTAATTTATAATGATCTAGGTATGGCAGTTCCTTCTGTCGTTGAAGAAATTTCAGCAGATGCTACTGGGAACTGGTCTGCGATTTCTTTAGAAAAATTAGCAGATATGGATGTGGACCACCTATTCTTTATTAATAGTGATGGTGAAGGAGCAGAAGTCTTATCTGACCCTTTATGGGCAAATATTCCGGCAGTAAAAAATGAGAATGTGTATGAATTCTCTAGAGACACAGGGTGGTTATACACTGGAACGATAGCGAATACACAAATCATTGAAGATGTGGAAGAAACTATTCTTAATAAATAAGACAAGCAAAAAGGCTAAGTTTTCCTTTTGGAATCTTAGCCTTTTTCTTATGCCACGTGATCATGTCCACCTTGTTTATTATGATAAATATGAACAAAAAATGTGATAACGAAGGCTGCAATGATAATACTAAAAAATAATATATGTCCAATCTCTATATGGAACACACTTAATAACATTTTAATTGCAATGATTCCAATAAGAATAAAAGCTGTTGTCTCTAACTCAGGAATCTTATCAATTAGCACTAAAAATAACTTAGCTACTGTACGCATCATTAAAATACCAAGCATACCTCCAATTAACAAAATCCATACTTTATCTGAAACAGCAAAGGCAGCCAATATACTATCTACAGAAAAAGCTAAATCCATTAACTCTACTGAAATAACCGTTCCCCAAAAAACACCAAAAGTACGAATCATCCAACTGTCTTTCTTTACTCCGTCGATATCTTCTTCAGGGGTTTTAAACCAAAATTGTTTAATCACTAAATAAGCTAAATAAGCAGCTCCAAGTACTTTAATCCACCAAAATTTAATCAGCCACATACCTAAACCGATAAATAAAAATCTGAAAAAATAAGCGCCAATTAAGCCATAAGTAAGTGCTTTTTTTTGCTGCTCCTTCGGCAAATGCTTAACCATAACGGCTAATACCAATGCATTATCAGCTGATAATAGACCTTCTAGGACAATGAGTGTGCCTATATAACCCCAAGAAACAGGATCTGTAAGAACCTCTTTCCACATTGACCAATCAAAAAATGATGCATAGGTGGATAACAACTGATTTAATACTTCCATTGACAAGACTCCTTTAAATGAATTGAACCTATTATACTCTTCTATTATATCAAATAGATTCGCTACCCGAAAGTTTCGTTAATCTAACAAAATATTTTTCATTTCCTCTCATAAAGTATGAGCAAAAATAATTCTTTTTAATATAATAATTAACAGAAATGTTTACAAACTTTTGCACCCTATAAGATGTACGGGTATATTCAAGACCTTTCATAGTTGAAGCATGAAGTTTAACAGTAGTTTGTCTAGCATCACGACAATTTATCGCTTCATTAAAAAGCGATGCAGAGGTGAAGCCGATGAGTCTAGGTAAATCTTTTAATCAATGGAAAAATGCACGAGAACATAAACATTTAGAAAAGATGAAACGAAGTAATAGATGCCCAGAATGCTACGGACAAGGCTTTTTATTATATCCTAGCCTTATGTACTCCCTACATTCTGATACACTCTTTTGTCCAGGATGCGAAGGAAGTGGTCGTTTCAATGATTGGGTGACTATTCAAGAAAGAGAAAAGCACACAGAGGATGAACAAGTCGAATAACGAAACTTCTACTGAGCAACACAAGTCGAATGTTGAGTGCCTTTAATTATTTGGCAAAGAGTTTTGTATAAGTTACTGCCATTGCCTTTAACTGGAAAGCGTGAATGGACAGAGAAAAGGATGTTTTTCAGCTATATATTCCCATTTCATTATCGAAGTATGCACACATACTCTTTTTAGCTCTGCTCTAATTACTAGGTAACACATTCTCCTCACGCAATATCAATTAATTTTCAATATCAGTATAGAACAATAGACCAATCAAAAAGCCCTCTCCTAAAAATGAAGGAGAGGGCTTAAAAAAGGCTTATACTGTTTTCCAATCAGCAGCGAACTTTTCCATCCCTTGATCTGTCAATGGATGCTTCGTTAACTGCTCAATTACTTTATACGGAATTGTCGCAATATGAGCGCCTGCTAATGCAGCTCTTGTGACATGATCCGGATGTCTAACAGATGCAGCAATAATTTGAGCATCTATTTGATGAATACGGAATAACTCAGCAATTTTAGCAACAAGGTTAATCCCGTCTTCTGAGATATCATCAAGTCTGCCTAAGAATGGTGAAACATAAGTAGCACCAGCTCTTGCAGCAAGTAATGCTTGGTTCACAGTAAAGATTAATGTGACGTTTGTTTTAACACCTTTTTTGGATAAATATCTTGTTGTTTCGAGGCCAGCCATTGTCATTGGCACTTTAATAGTAATGTTCTTATCACCATTATTTATCTTAATCAGTTCCTCAGCCTCTGCAATCATTTGTTCAGCTGTTTCTGCGGAAGGAGTGACCTCAGCAGATACTGATTCTAATTCTGGAACAGCTTGAAGAATTTCCTCAATTCTTGTTTCAAACTTAATCCCTTCTTTAGCTACAAGTGAAGGGTTAGTTGTCACGCCTGAAAGGACACCTAACTTGTATGCTTGTTTAATTTCATCTAAATTTGCTGTATCTATGAAAAATTTCATTGTAAATACCTCCCTTTCTAGCTTCCTTTAACATTATACCATACTAAAGCTGGTAATCGTTTCTAGTTTCATTTGTTACTTTTCCATCCAATTAGTATGATACGTTCCTTCTTTATCTACTCGCTGATACGTATGTGCTCCAAAATAGTCTCTTTGTGCTTGCAGTAGATTAGCTGGTAATGTTGCCGTTCTATAGCTATCATAATAAGCAATAGCACTCGAGAATGCAGGTACAGGAATACCTTGTTCAATAGCAATAGAAAGAACTTTTCTTAATGAAGACTGGTAGCTTTCAACAATTCCCTTAAAATATGGATCCAATAGTAAATTTGCTAATGCTGGTTCACGATCATAAGCATCTTTAATTTTTTGTAAGAATTGGGCACGAATGATACAACCTCCGCGGAAAATCATGGCAATATCGCCATATTTTAAATCCCAATTCTTTTCATCAGACATTGCGCGCATTTGAGCAAACCCTTGTGCATAGGAGACAATTTTACTCATATATAATGCTTGTCTAACAGCTTCTATTAATTCCGCACGGTCTCCACTATAGGTGTCTTCTTTAGGTCCTGCAAGAATCTTGCTAGCATGAACTCTTTCTTCCTTCATTGCGGAAATGAACCTTGCAAATACAGATTCTGTAATAATCGGGAGGGGTACCCCAAGATCTAAAGCATTTTGACTTGTCCATTTACCTGTCCCTTTTTGACCCGCTTTATCGAGAATCACATCAACAAGTGGTTTGCCAGTTTCGTCATCTACTTTTGTAAAGATATCAGCTGTAATTTCAATTAAATAGCTATCTAACTCACCCTTGTTCCATTCTGCAAATGTCTCATGAAGTTCATTCGCTTCTAAACCAAGTACATGTTTGAGGATAAAATAAGCTTCAGAAATCAACTGCATATCACCATATTCAATCCCATTATGAACCATTTTCACATAATGACCAGCCCCATTTGGACCAATGTATGTACAGCAAGGATCGCCATTTACTTTAGCAGAAATAGCTTCAAAAATTGGTTGTACAAGGTCAAATGCTTCCTTCTTACCACCTGGCATGATTGAAGGTCCTTTTAAAGCTCCTTCTTCACCACCAGAAACGCCTGTACCAATAAAATGGTAGCCTTCTTCTGCTAATTCTTGATTACGGCGGATGGTATCTTCAAAATATGTATTACCACCGTCAATTAAGATATCGCCTTTTTCAAGATATGGCTTTAGCGATTCAATTGTCGCATCTGTCGCTGCACCCGCTTTAACCATTAACAAGATTTTTCTTGGTGTTTCGAGTGATTGAACAAAATCTTCAATAGTTTTAGCACCAGTAAAGTTCTTGCCCTTTGCTTCATTTTGTAAGAATGCTTCTGTTTTTTCATAAGAACGGTTAAAAACAGCTACTGAGAAGCCACGACTTTCTATATTCAAAGCAAGGTTTTTCCCCATTACTGCTAATCCAATAACACCTATTTGTTGTTTACTCATTTAATTGGTCCTTTCGTCTTTCATTTTTTCTTGACTGATACTTTAGTCAAGAATAGAATAACCCTCATCTGTGATTATACAAAACGATAAGGGTGATTACAATCAATCCTATTATTGAACAAACTGTGTGAACTTTCTCACTATATCACTCTAATGATAGTATAGTTCCATACCGTTTGAGTCTCCATTGACAATGAATTTCTTCATTAAATCCGATAGAATCATACTATATACCGTGCCATTGCCGCCATATGTGAGAAGATAATAGGCGTTTGAGTAATTCGGATGTCGTTTGATCATAGGTAAGCCATTATGAGTCTCTCCAAAAAAGCCTGTCCAGTAATAGACAGGTTCTAATTTACCCTCTAACGTGGGGAATAACAAAAATAATTGTTTTAATAATTGATCCCTTTTCTGGACTAACATCCCATCTCTTTTTTTAGAGTCTGAAGTTTTCTCATCAAGACCTCCAATAATGATTCTTTTATCTAATGTACGGCGCAAATATAAATATGGTCTGGCAGTTTCCCAAATTAACATATCTTCTGGCCATTGATAATCAACTGGGTTAGTAGCTAAAGCGTATGAGCTTACAATCATTCCGTTCTTTTCAGCTATATCACTCTGCGCTTCATACCCTGTAGCATAAATTACATATTTCGTTTCAATTACGTTTTTATTATCAGTATATAATTCGACCGTATTTTTCCCCCATTTTTGACCTACAATTTCACTTTCTTCAAAAACGTCCACCCCTTTTTTACTAGCCGCACTTAGTAAATAGTGAACATTTTTAAATATATTAATCTCAGCGTCTCCTTCAGTAACAATGGCACCTTCTTTTTCAAAGGACCAACTATCTCTCATATCTCTCCTTGACAAAAAGCGCACAGGAAACTGATGTGCTTGTAAATTGGCAAACTCTTTTTTCAGCATTGTTATATCTTCACTTTTAGAAGCAAAATATAAGCTTTTTCTTTTTAAAAAATCGGGATTATCTTCTAAAGTAGGCAAAATGGTGTTTTCATAATTAGATATTGATCGAAAGCAGTTCTGTAAATGCATTTTCGCTTTCCTTATGCCAAAAGAGTTAATATAAGATGTAAATGATTTATCATTACTAAATTGTAGTAATCCAGTATTTGCCGAGGAACTACCCATACCGATTTTTCGTTTATCAATGACGATTGTTCGGATGTTTTCTTTCGCTAATTGGTAAGCAAGAAAAGCCCCACTCGAACCACTGCCAATGATACACACGTCACATTTCTTATTCTCTTGCAAGCTGCCATACTTTTTCACGTTGTTCATAGTAATGGGCCAATATAATTTGCCAGTTTTTAAATTCATTGTCATTATCCTTTCATCAACCTATAGAAGGTCATGACATTACTTTCCCCATAAAATATGTATAAGAAACATGATAAGAAAGAAAGTAATGACAAAGAATGGCCATGTCATTACTCATTTACGAAGCTTTTCTATTATGAGATGGCAATAGCGTTAATTTGGTTTTTCTTCTTATATGAGCAACAAAATAGAGCAGAAAGATAACGACGGCGAGTAAAGAAGATAGGATGTACATAAAACCGTATCCCTTTTCGTTTGCAGCAATACCAAGCAGTAATGCGCCCATTGCTAAACCCATATCCATAAAACTTAAGCTCATGGCATTAGCCGTCGCTCTTTTTTCTTTTGGTACGAGTCTAACAGCCCAAGCTTGGAATGTCGGTTGCATGACACCATATGCAATGCCATAAAAAACAGCGGCAATAAATAATGTTGAAACACCTTTTGCAAATGCAATCAGTAACAACCCGATAAATGCTGCAATTGTTGCGCTATATATTAAATAAGCATGTCCAAAGCGATCGAAAATCTTCCCTGAAAATGGGCGAATGATAATGAGCATCGCCACTAAGATGAGAAAGAATAAAGAGGTTTGTTCCCCAACCCCAATAGAACTTCCTAAGCCTTCAATAAAATTCACCACTCCAGCAAACGTAAAATAAAATAATAATACTAAAAAACATGGTAAAAAAGCGCGTGAATCAAAAGCGGATTCAACTATTGACAATTTACTAACTGTCTGCTGATTTATGTTTTGAGAAGTTTTAAGCGCCAGACTACCAATTGTAATCACTATAATAAGAATAAGAGAAAAGTACAAAACGGATTCAAATGAATAGACATTAATCATTGAAATAGCTAAAAAAGGTCCGCTTGTTGTACCTACACTAGTAGCTAACCCAAAATAACCGATTCCTTCACCTAAACGGTGGTCAGGAATTAAATTTGTGGTTATAGTTGCTAATAAAGTAGTAATAAAACCGAAAGCAATTCCTTGTAGTATGCGAAGGATAGTGAATAGAACGATAGAGTTTGTGAATGTTGTCACAAAAATAAACACCAACATACCTATTAAAGATAGAATTAATAACGCTTTTTGATTCAAATACCGTAAGCAAAATCCTAAGAAAAGTCTAGATATAACAGCAGCAATCATAAATGCTGTAGTCATTAACCCTCCATACGTCGGGTTATCACTTAATGCAGTAACATAGATTGGAAATCCCCCTAACAAGGATTGTAAACTTAAAAAAAATAAAAAAGTAAGCATAAGGGCCATGATATACTGTCTGGTCCAAAGCTTGCCTCCTAACGTGTGCATGTTCAACCTTCTTCCTCAAAAAAATGAATATATTATATTTCGACTATCTAAGCAATTATAGCTTAAAATCCTCCAATAAAGTATAATCATTTTACTTATTTTTTTGTCGAAATAAAGTGAAAATTTTTTATTGTTTATGTAAGCGTTTTCATATATACTAAGTATTAGGCGGATAGCAAGTGTGGCTATCAACGTACTTGGCGAAGGTGGGGCCGGTATATTCAATGGTGATCATTTTATTTAGTACATATATAAAGGTTGTGATTAAGCTTGAAAAGAACTAACTTTTCGTATTTTGTTAAGAATAATGAATTTAACCTACAAGCCTACATCAATTATTTATTGTTGAAATATCATTCATCCACTATTCAAATTCAGTCGCATTCTCATCAGACGAAACTTTAATAGCTTAATAATCAAAGCCTATACTAAAAGGTTACCATTACACTTTTTGTAGGGAAATGGATACGTAAAGATGAATGGTTAAACAACATATCCCCCAGTAAAAATCACAGCCATCCGCCATTGGCTGTGATTTTTCATTGTTTAATGGTCTATTTTGAATTTGATTGTTTCTCCATCAACATCAAGATTTGTCATTTCTTCAACTTCTGCTAATGTAATGGTCTGGACAAGTAATGATTCTTGTACAAGCGCCGAAAACTTCTCTAACGCACTTAAAACCCTTTCATTGCCAAACATTGTTAGATGAATACGTAGTTCAACCGCTAACCCTTGCTTTTTTCGAGTGTTTTGCACTTCTCTAATTACTTCCCTCACTAACCCTTCCTGCAAAAGCTCTTCTGTTAATCCGATATCCAGTAGGACCGTACAATCTTTTCCTTCCGCAAATCTATATGGGTGTTTTGCTTTTTTCTCTACTAACACATCCTCATTTTCTAAAAAGAGCATTTCTCCATTTTTCTCTATGTTTAATATTCCATCCATCAGTAACCTATCTTTTTCATGGACCGTTAATCCTTTTATTACTTGCTCAATCATTTTTACTCTTTTACCGAATTTTTTGCCGGCAATTGCGTAATTAACTTTTAACTCAATCATCATGAATTTATTTACATATTTTTCATAAACAATGTCTTTTACATTTGTTTCATCTTTTATAATCTGTTCATAGGGTGACAAATTAACCTTCCCATTAACAGCACTTACGATTAATGTTTGAAGTGGCTGCTTTGTTTTGATATTAGCTGACATCCTGATCGATCTAGTGAGTTCAACAATTTGTCGAATAGCTTTCATTTCCGATTCTAATTGGATGATAGTCTTCATTTTCTCTTGTTTAGGGTAGTCAGTTAGATGAACACTACTGCCGACTAATTGTAAGTGAATCTCATCGGTGACGAACGGCATAAAGGGTGCAAATAATCGTGTTGATTGCTGAAGCACTTCGTAAAGAGTTGTATACGCTGCCCTTTTGTCGTGATCTAACCCTTCCTTCCAGAATCTTTGCCGTGATCGTCTTACATACCAATTACTCACATCATCCAAAAATTCTGCCAGTAATTTAGCACTTTTAAAAAAGTCATAACGCTCTAACCCTTCTCTTACCTCCGCAATCGTATGATGCAATCTTGAAAGTATCCATTGGTCAAAGAGTGCAAATTCCTTGACTCGATGTTGCCTGAAGTCAAAGCCATCTATCTTTGCATACATATCATAGAAGGAAAAAACATTCCTCAACGTATCTACTATTTTTGATTTTGCTTGTTGAACGGTTTTTTTAGAAAATCGCTTATTATTCCAAGGGGCACTATCACTAAGAAGAGCCCATCTTAATGCATCTGCGCCAAACTCTTCAATCAACGATGTAGGATTTAGAGCATTCCCTTTGCTCTTAGACATTTTTTGTCCTTGTTCATCTAATATATGGCCAAGAGATAAGACATTTTTATACGGTGCAACACCTTTGTATAGGGTGGATACGGCCAGTAAACTGTAGAACCATCCTCTCGTTTGATCCACTCCTTCTATTACAATATCTGCGGGAAATTGTTCTTTAAATGGCGTGGTCTGTTCGAAAGGATAATGATATTGGGCATATGGCATTGAACCACTATCAAACCATACATCAATGACCTCTTTCTCTCGCTTCATTTCACCACCACAAGAACATCTCAAATGAATACGGTCAACATAAGGTTTGTGCAGATCGATGCGAACATCTACTTTTTCAATCGCTCTTTCTTTTAATTGTGCAATGGAACCTGGGGCACTTTCTAATCCGCATGTTTGACAAGTCCATACATTTAACGGCGTTCCCCAAAAACGATTTCTTCCAATATTCCAATCAACAAGTTGGTCAAGAAAGTGACCGAATCGACCATTCTTCATATGCGTTGGGTACCACTCAACCATTTGATTATTGTCTATCATTTTTTCTTTAACATCAGTTGTTCGAATGAACCATCCTTCCATCGCATAATAAATCAGTGGATTGTCACACCTCCAGCAATACGGATAACTGTGCTCATACTTCCTCTTGCTATAAAGTAGATTTTGCTGTGCTAACATTTGAATGATTGTTACATCACTTTCTTTCACTCTCTTATTTGCTAGCGGGGCAACTTGTTGAACATACCTCCCTTTCTCATTCACGACTTGAAGAAAATCTAATCCATTTTCTTTTACAGCTTGGTAATCATCTTCACCATGTGCAGGGGCAATATGGACTAACCCAGTTCCTGAATCATCCTTTACGAAATCCGCAGCAATTACAATATGCCCCTTGTTGAGCGGAACAAATGAAAATGGTGCTACATACTTTATACCTATTAATTCTTCACCTCGTATAAACTCGATAACTTTGTAACCTTCTTTAAGTACAGTTGAAACCAAGCTTTCTGCAACAATCAATCGTTCATTATTTTGCTCGACTTTCACATAACGTAGCTTAGGGTTTACCGCTACAGCTACATTTCCCGGTAACGTCCAAGGGGTTGTTGTCCAACAAAGTAAGTATTCATTTTCAGCCACTTTAAATTTAACTGTTGCTGAAAGGTCATGCACATCTTTATATCCTTGTGCGACTTCATGCGAGCTTAGGGACGTTTCACAATGAGGACAATACGGGACAACTCGATGCCCTTTATATAAACGCCCACCTTGATGAATTACTGACAATATATGCCAAACTGATTCAATATACTCATTATCGAGAGTTATATAGGGGTTATCCATATCCACCCAATAGCCCAATAGCTCAGTAAACTGTCGCCATTCTTTTTCATATGTGAATACACTTTTCTTACACTCTGCGATAAATGCTTCTACACCAAATGCTTCAATATCCTCTTTGCTATGCAATTGTAATTTCTTTTGTACTTCAAGTTCTACAGGGAGCCCATGTGTGTCCCACCCTGCTTTTCTTAAAACTTGATGTCCCGTCATTGTTTTATAACGGGCAACAAAATCTTTTATCGTTCGACCAAGTGCATGACCAGCATGTGGCATACCATTTGCTGTTGGCGGGCCTTCATAAAAAACAAAGGATGGCGCCTCTTGCCTTTGCTGTATGGACTTTTGAAATATCCGTGTTTCTTTCCAATAATCAGAAATCTTCCTCTCCTTTTCCACATCTCGTTCTTTCATTTGTAAAGACCCCTTTCGATATCCATTCATATACGAAAAAAAACTCGATTCCTATACGTAGAATCGAGTTAAAATATCCCCTCTAAAAAACAAAAAAAACCAACTGTAGTGGTTTGTATTTGCTCTCACTACGTACCATCATACGCGTCCAGGTTATCGGTTGGATGCCGTCAAAGCTTAGTTTCACTTCAGCTTTGCTTCTCAGAGAGGATTTTCATTGTGGTCTTAACGTCAGCCTCTCAGCAAATGGCTAACTCTCTTTGGATAAGATGTGCACAACTACTCTTTCTCGTCAACGAATTGAATAGAATTTAATTAATATGAAAGTATCATATGTTAATAATTATGAATTGTCAATAGAAATAAATATTTTATCATTGCAGGATGAAGAGAAGTAACCTATTATAATAATTATTAATAAAAACATGTTAAATAGACAATAAAGCTTGCCTAGAATAAAGGAGATAACAAAATGACGATTCACACCGAGAAAGAGGGCATTTTCACGTCCGTTTGTTCACTTGATTGTCCGGACCAATGTGGTTTACTCATACATAAAAAAGAGGGGAAAATCATTAAAGTGGAAGGCGATCCTAACCATCCTGTAACGCAAGGGAATATTTGCAATAAAGTAAGAAATATGGCTGAACGGCTATATGACCCGAAGAGATTAACTCACCCTCTCAAACGAACTGGTCCAAAAGGTAGTCTTCAATTTGAGGAGATCAGTTGGGATGACGCACTACAAATAATTACAGATAAATGGAAAGATTTAATTAAAACACAAGGTCCCGAGAGCATTCTTCCCTATAGCTTTTACGGTAATATGGGTAGAGTGGCTGCAGAAGGAATGGACCGCCGTTTCTTTTCCCGATTAGGTGCCAGTAGACTAGAACAAACAGTTTGTCAAGCAGCAGGTAAAGAAGGTTACCGTTACACAATGGGTGGAGGCTTTGGCACTGATCCGGAAGAAACAAGTGAAGCCAAGCTCATCATCCTTTGGGGAATTAATGCTGTCAGTACAAATATGCATCAAGTTATCCTTGCCCGAAAAGCAAAAAAACATGGAGCAAAAATCATCGTGATTGATGTCCATAAAAATCAAACAGGCAAAATGGCTGATTGGTTTATTCCCATTAAACCAGGTACGGATAGTGCGCTTGCACTTGGGATGATGCATATCTTGTTCGCTGAGCATATGGTAGATGAGAAATTTCTTGAAACATATACCATTGGACATGAGCAATTACGAACACATGTAAAAAAATATACGCCAGAAGTAGTCTCGTCTATTACAGGGGTATCTGTAGATGATCTTTATCAATTAGCAAGAGAATATGGTCAGAGTACCCCTTCATTTATCCGGATTGGCAATGGCTTGCAACATCATGATAATGGTGGGATGAATGTACGTGCCATATCTTGCCTTCCTGCTCTAACAGGCCAATGGCTGCATAAAGGTGGTGGCGCACTAAAATCAAACTCTGGTTTTTTAGCTTTCAATACCGCGGCTATGCAGCGTCCCGATTTATTAGCAAATAAACAGACCAGATCGATTAATATGAATCTCATAGGCGAAGCTTTAGTACAAAAAGATAAACCTATCCGCTCCATGTACGTTTATGGTAGTAATCCGGCTGTTATTGCACCAAATAGTAATCTAGTGAAAAAAGGGCTTGAAAGAGAAGATTTATTTTTAGTTGTTCATGATTTATTCTTAACGGAAACAGCTCAATTTGCTGATATCATCTTGCCGTCTACATCATCATATGAGAATACAGATTTTTACACTTCTTATTGGCACCATTATATTCATTTGCATGAACCTGTAATAGAACCGTATGGTGAGTCACGGTCCAATCATCATGTTTTTCAACAGCTAGCACATTATATGGGATATACTGAAGATTTATTTAAGGATTCCGAAGAAGATTTAATCACATCCGCTTTAGAGAATACAAAGAATGAATATATGAAGGAAATTAATTTTGAGCGTCTAAAAGAAAATCGCTTTATGAAAGCAGACGTACGTCCATTACTTCCTGGCAAACTTAAGACACCAAGTGGAAAAATCGAACTTTATTCTGAATTAATGGAGAAGGACGGTTTAAATCCACTGCCGACCTACAATCCAATTGTAGAAGAAGGCGATGCGCCATTTTTATTCGTTCCAGCACCAAACCATAATTTTTTAAATAGTACTTTTTCAAATAATGACAAGCATATTAAATTAGAAAAACAACCAAAACTCCACTTGCATAACAAGGACGCACAAGCTTATCAAATTGAAGATGGAGATCCAGTAAAAATCTTTAATGATCGGGGAGAATGTGAGTTAACCGCTGCTGTCGGAGAAAACGTACTTCCTGGGGTTGTTGTTAGTCAAGGTCTTTGGGCTGATGAGCCAGGTAAGAAACAACTCGTTAATACCCTCACACCTGATAGAGTCGCTGATATGGGAGGCGGGGCGACTTTCTTTTCTGGCAGAGTGTATATTGAGAAAGTCATTAGTAATTAATCCTTTTGAGGAATTGGACAAATGTCAAAAATTACAGAATGGCTAGGACAAACTGTTATCATTGAACGTTTGTTCTAGTCTTTTTATGGTTCTTAAGGGAAGAAGACCAATGATTAGGTTTACTTCTTTAGATTAGTTTCCGTTTTGCATCAACTAAATTGGAAGGTGACCTATTGTTATTTATGTTTAGCTATTTACATTGCCCATGTCCGAAATTGCTCACCTGTTGCCTGTTTCTCCCCTTTTGCGCTAATCTCACATCTCATTAGTTTGGTAGCTATGCATTTACTTCTTCCAATCATACATTTTCCCAAAGAAAAGAGCCGAACAAATCCCTATTTAATAATGGAAATTTGTTCGGCACCTAACGTTTATTTTTTTTAGCCGAATCTGCCAGTCACATAATCTTCTGTACGGCTATCTTTTGGCATGGAGAAGATTTGATCGGTTTGTTCAAATTCAATGACTTCTCCGTTAAGGAAGAACGCTGTCTTATCGGATACACGAGCAGCTTGTTGCATATTATGAGTAACGATGACGATCGTATAATCTTTCTTCAAATGAGCAATAAGTTCTTCCACTTTAAGTGTTGAAATGGGGTCAAGTGCTGAAGTTGGCTCATCCATTAATATGACGTCTGGTTTCATGGCAATTGCTCTGGCAATACAAACACGTTGTTGTTGACCACCTGATAAACCAAGTGCCGAAGATTTCAAACGATCCTTTACTTCGTCCCAAATCGCCGCTCCACGTAAACTTTCTTCAACAATTTTATTCAATTCTTTTTTATTTTTAATCCCTTGCATTCTAGGCCCATAGGCTACATTATCATAGATGCTCATTGGGAATAGATTTGGCTTTTGGAAAACCATACCGACTTTTGTTCTAAGTTCAATAACATCTTTTGATTGATATATATTATTGCCATTAATGTGGATATCTCCATTAATTCTCACACTATCAATTAAATCATTCATACGATTCAATGTTCTTAAAAAAGTCGATTTTCCACATCCAGAAGGACCAATTAATGCTGTTACCTCTTTTTCACGAATATCTAATGACACTTGATAAAGCGCTTGGTTATCACCGTAGAATAAATCTAAGTCTCTTACACTAATTTTCACTGAACGCTGATCATTTTGATTTTCAACATTTGCAGACTCTTTTACTTCTTTACGTTCTAGTGTTGTATTCATGAATAGAACACTCCTTTTTAATAGTCAGCTTTATTAAGCTTTTTAGAAATAAATGTTGCAGCAAAGTTTAGAGCAAGAATCATTACAATTAACACAATACCAATTGCTGCTGCTAATTCAATATCACCAGATTCTTGTGTAACAAGATACGAGTGAACCGTTAATGTTCTCGCTGAGGAGAAAATCCCTTCAGGCATTGCAGCTACTGTACCTGCTGTTAAAAAGATCGCTGCTGATTCACCAATGATACGTCCCATAGAGAGGATAATCCCTGATAAAATCCCGGGCATAGCGCTAGGTAAAATGACTTTATATAGTGTTTGTAACTTTGTTGAACCTAATGCAAGGGAACCTTCTCTATAACTAGCTGGTACTGTTTTTAAAGCTTCTTCTGTTGTACGGATGATCACTGGTAAAACAATAATTGTTAAGGTCAAGGATGCTGAAATAATAGACATCCCCATCGCCAATGTGGTAACAAAAAATACAGCACCGAATAATCCGTATATAATAGATGGAATACCCGTTAAACTCTCTGTTGCAAACCGGATCATTCGAACGAGCTTTCCTTGTTTCGCGTACTCCTGTAAATAAACTGCTGCTAAAATCCCAATTGGAGTGGCAATGACTAGCGATATCACAATTGTATAAATGGTAGTAATAATCATTGGCCAAATTCCACCGCCGCCGACAGGTGAATAGTCACCAAAGATAAAATCAAGATTAATTAATCCGATACCTTTATAAAAAATATAACCAACGATAATAAGTAGGATAGCTACAGTTAAGAAAGCGCCAAACCACAATAAGCCTAATAATAAATTATCTTTAAACTTTCTCACTTTACTTCCCACCTTTCGAACTTATTTTTGCTAATACGAAATTCAATATTAGAATGAATGAGAATAATACAATTCCTGTCGCAAATAACATTTCTTGATGTGTACCATAAGCGTAACCCATTTCAAGGGCAATATTCGTTGTAAGTGGTCTTACACTATCAGTTAAGCTTGTTGGTATAATCAAACTATTACCAGCAACAAGAATGACTGCCATCGTCTCTCCGATTGCTCGTCCTAGCCCTAATACAATGGCTGCCATAATACCTGATTTTGCTGCTGGAACAACGACTTTAAATATGGTTCCGATTGGCGAGGCACCTAATGCTAAGGAACCTTCTCTATACGTTTTCGGTACTGCCCTAATGGCTGTTTCAGCAACGGTTACAATTGTAGGTAACATCATGATCGCTAATACGAGAATAACCGCTATTAAACTTTGCCCTTTTACTAAGCCAAGATTATTTTGTAAGAAAGGAACAATAATCGCTAAGCCGAATACACCATATAATACAGATGGGATACCCGCTAACAATTGTACAGCTGGTGAAATAATTTTTGCAATTGGTTTCGGGGCTATTTCCGATAAAAAGATCGCCGTTAATAACCCAATTGGTACTCCAATGACAAGCGCCCCAATCGTTGCATAAATGGAAGCGACAATCATCGGAAAAATGCCGTACTTATCTTCACTCGGTACCCAATCAGACCCGAAGATAAAATCAATAAAACTATACCCGTCTGCAATGAATGGGTTTGATCCTTTAAAGAAGACGAATCCAATAATGAGAAATAAACTAAGCACAGAGATTAACGCACAGATTAAAAACAATTTCTCTGAAATGAACTCCATAATATATTTTAATCGATTTGATTTATTTGTTTGTTTTACTTCTGATGGATTTGGCAAAACACATACCTCCAAAGTCACTTGCTAATTGTTTGATGTAGCGTTATTCTTCTATAATTGGTATAGCCCCTGCTTCTGCAGCGATTTCCTGCCCAGCTTCACTTAAAATGAAGTCAATAAACGCTTGGCTTTCCTCTGATAAGTCTTTATGCACGAAAAGGAAAGGACGAGATAATGGATATTTCTCTTCAATTACATTTTTAGCGGTTGGTTCTACCCCATTAATATTAATCGTTGAAATTGTATCATCTATATATTCAAAAGAGATAAACCCAATAGCATGTTCATTTGTTGCAACTGTCGTTTTTATATTTCCGTTTCCACTAGCGATAATTGAGCTCCGTACTAACTCACCAGAAGAGTAGTCAACAATTTCCTGAAAAGCATCTCTCGAACCTGACCCGTCTTCACGTGAAACGACAACAATCTCCATATCTTTACCGCCTACCTCTTTCCAGTTTGTTATTTCACCAGTAAAGATCTTTTTCACTTCTTCCATTGTTAAATCTTTTACTTTATTGTTTGCGTGTGTAACGACTACAATTCCGTCAAAAGCAATGATTGTAGGTGATACTTCTTCTTCTTCTCCTGACTCTAAGTTACGAGAAGACATGCCAATTTCGGAAACTCCATTTATTGCATTTGTAATTCCTGCTGAGGAACCAATTTGATTGATTTCAATGTTCACATCTGCATTTTCCATATATTTAGCAGCTAGCTTTTCTGCTAGCGGACCAACTGACGTAGAACCAGAAATGGATATCGTGCTTCCGTTACCTGTACTAGCTTGTCCCTCTCCTTCTTCTTCACCACCATTGCATGCAGTCAAAATTAAAGTAAGTGACAAAAGTAACAAAATACTCTTCCATTTTCGAAGTTTTAACATAGAAAAACCTCCACTTTAGATTGCTTTTAGCTATTTTGTTTGTGTTAATCCCAATATAACGAATCATATTTAATTCTCTATTAACCTTTTGTAAAGCCTTTGTAAATTTCATCAATATACCCATAAATTTATGGAGAAATTGTAAAAATCAACCTAATAATATTATTAATTTTTCAAACTTTCATTTTTTAGAATACGTTTATTATCTCTCCATTATATGATTTAAAAACATTTAAAGAAAAATACGCGGAAGTATGGGCTTTTTTATGTAGGTTGTGGTACGATGATTGCTAGAATAGGAAGTGATTATTGATGATTAATATTGAAATACCTCATCCAGACTTAGTTATCACTAAAAAGAAGCCTGGCGGGGAACAAGGAACAACGGCCATCAGCCATTTATATGGTTTTACGGACTTTACAAAGATTCCAAGAGATAGAGGTGGAATGATTTTATTCTTTGACAAAAAAGAGAACCTTCTTTTTGTTGGGAAAGCACGTAAACTAAGACAACGTGTAAAAAAACATTTCGACGACCAAGTGTCTCCCATTAAAAATCACCGTGAACAAGTGTCTAAAATTGCATGTATGTATGTTGATGATCCTGTTGAGCGTGAAATATACGAAACCTACATTATTAATAAGTTAAAAGCAAAATATAATACTGAAAAAGTTTTCTTTTCAAGCTAATTTTATTTTAGTTATGGGATGAAGGAGAAACCTCCTTCATCCTTTTTTTATAAAATGATTTTTCTCTCCGAAAGACTCAATTAAATTCCTGACTTTATGGTTTCCTAACAACAAAAAAAAGACTCCCAAACTGTAAAATTCTTACTAGTCGGAAGTCTTATTATTTTGGTTCTTTTTAAAGCGGTACGCTAAATAGGCAATGTATAATGGAGTGGCAATATAAATTAAATAAGGATAGGAACCATATGTCCCTTTATAAAGAACAAAAAGCATACAGCCTAAAAAGATTGTCACAATTGTCCCGTACTTTGGTAATGGGATATCTTTTAAACTCGGAATACGAATACGACTGACCATTAAAAAACATAGCGCGGTAAATACAACTGTCGTAATAATACTGGGCACCCAGTGACCAAACAATGTTAAAATAGCTAAAATACCACCAGCGGCAGTAATCGGAACACCGATAAAATAATGCATGGACTGCTTACTAGTACCAATATTGAATCGTGCTAAGCGATATGCACCGAATAGCGGGAATAACCCAGAAACTAATAATCCAATAGAACCAAATTGGTAAAAGTATGTATAATATACGAGAAATGACGGTGCAACCCCAAAAGTTACAACATCCGCTAATGAATCTAATTCTTTGCCTAGCGTACTATCTGCTTTTAACATTCTCGCTGCACGACCATCCATACTATCAAGCATCATACCGATAATAATCAATATCGCCGCATTATTATATTGGCCATGAGCAGCAAATCCAATAGACAAAAATCCACAATATAAATTGCCTAAAGTAAGCATATTTGGTATCATCTTAATAAATTTCACTTACAATCATCACTCACTTTTTTGTGATCTACGTTGCAAAAATAAACCTTCATTTAAACACAAATCACTTTTTAAGGTTTATCTATTATAACACTATATTCTAAGTTGTTACTATATATGTTTGACGATTATTAAGTTCTTTTGTCCCTATTTCTTTTTTTGAGGATTTCTCAAGTCAGAATATTGTTGAATACAAGACCAGTTATCATCATAAACGAAACTCCCTCTTTGTTGATGATAATTACTTTTGGGTACTTCATCGATTTCTAACACAGGTGTTAAGCAACAATCGACTTGCTCGCTAACACCTATCCAATCAGTAAATGATCGCTCCTTAAAAACTGCACAAACTTGTTTATAAACAGGATCACTTACCTTCATCATATGACATGCTATCCATTCGGGATGTTCAACAGCTAAACAAAAAGATTGCCAGAACTTCTTCTCTAATGCGCCTAATGCCATATAGCGACCATCACTTGTTTCGTATAAACAATAGTTAACAATGGTCCCTGCTAAAACCTCTACACCTTGTTTCATTTCTGTCACTTGATGAACGAGATGGTGGTTACCCATCAAAGCCGTCATTGTATCTGCCATACTTACTTGATGGTAGCTACCCTTTGCATTTATCCCTCTTTGAACAAGACCTGCTAAAACTCTTTCGCTTGCCACAATCCCTCCGACTAAATCAGCTATTTGTTGAGAAGGATGAATGGGACGTCCCTTATCATCCTTCCATTGTGCTAACATCCCGCTAATGGCCATATAATTCAGGTCATGACTTCCAAAGGTAGAATAAAAAGTATTTTCACCATACCCAACCAATGAACAATAGACAATTGTGGGATGGTATGTTTGGATCGTTTCATAGTCTAATGTTAAACGCTTCATCACACCCGGTCGAAAACTTTCAATGATTACGTCTGCTTCTAGTATTAGTTCCTTCACCTTATTTAAATCCGTTGTATCTTTTAAATCGAGGAAATGACTGTTTTTACCGCGATTATTACTCGTAAATATGACACCTTGGCCTTTGCCCATCGGCTCTAAATGTCGTGCAGGATCACCATTCGGTCCTTCTATTTTAATTACTTCTGCTCCAAGTTCTGCCAATCTAAGCGTGGCAAAAGGACCTGGTAAATAGTTTGTAAAATCAATTATTTTCACACCTGTTAACATATATTATCCCTTTCATTTACTGGCGGTTATTTTTGCAATAGTTCCTGATTTCTTAATACAAATTTTTGGATTTTCCCACTAGCATTCCTCGGTAGACTGTCCACAAATTCATATCTTCTTGGTCTTTTATAATTTGCAAGGCTTTCACTTTGCTTACAAAATGCATCTAAAATTTCAGCAGTAATATTCTCCTCTTTTTTGACAATGTAAGCAATAACAACTTCTCCCCAATGCTCATCTGGTACACCTAATACAGCTACATCTAACACGGAAGGATGTGCATGGATAACATCTTCTACTTCCCGTGGATAAATATTCTCTCCCCCTGAAATCACCATATCATCAACACGGTCTTTCACATAAAGAAAGCCTTCATCATCGAGATAGCCCATATCTCCTGAGTGATACCAGCCGTTATGGAGTGCCTTTTTAGTTGCTTCCTCTCTTTTATAATAACCTTGCATCATACTTGGTCCTCTCACAATGATCTCACCTACTGTACCAGTTGGAACGACTTGATCATCATATGAATGACCATCATCATTAGGTGTAACAATTCTTATCTCATGGTTCAAGCAAGCTTGCCCCGCCGAGCCTGCTTTACGAATCTGGTCTTCATCACTAAGGAACGTAATTGCTGGTCCCATTTCAGTCATCCCATATGCTTGAGTTAACTTAACACCCAATTTCTCCCGACAAGCAAATACGAGACTAGGGGCCATTGGAGCTGCACCATATAAACCTTTTTCTAATGTTGAAAGATTATACGCCTGTAAATCTTCTTGAAGCATCATATTCCACATTGTTGGTGCTGCAAAGAAAGCGGTAATTTTTTCTGAATCAATCAGTGATAATGCTTTTTTTGCATCAAACTGGTGGAGAATGGTACTCTTCGCTCCAATATGAACTCTTGGTAAAAAAGCACAATGTAACTCTGCACAATGAAACATAGGCGCAGCAACTAAACCATTATCATTCTGATGATAATTTAGTGCATGGATAACAATCAGACTTTGTTCTGTCATATCTTTATGGCGATGCAGCACGCCTTTTGGTCTCCCAGTTGTCCCACTCGTATACATAATCGCATATAGATCATCAGATGATAGTTTCACTTCTACGTTCTCTCTATTAACAGCTGTGATTTGCTCATGATAACTTTTGGCAAAAGGAGGATGGTTGCCATCAATTGACCAAAATTGAACTGTGGGGAAACTATTGGCCACTTTTTCAACAGCTGTCTGTAGAGTTTCTTCAAAAATAAACACCTTTGGTTCAGCATCAGAAATAATAAATGACAATTCTTCTGACATCAGCCGGAAATTAATAGGATTAAATACTGCACCTATTTTTGCACAGGCAAAAAACGTCGTTGCTAATTCTTCTGTATTATATAAATAGGTAGAAACTCGGTCTCCTTTTTTTACTCCTGCTACATGTAACGCCTGTGCTAATCTATTGACTTCGTCTGCCCACTCACGATAAGTAAACCTCAAATCTTTTCTGACATCATATAGCGCCTCCTTCTCTGGAAACTTACTTACCGTTAAATCAAAGATTTCTGCAATCGTCATTGTCATCTATTATTCCTCCCTTTTTTATTAAAAGATTTTTTCTATAATTGTTGCGTTTGCCATACCCATACCTTCACACATTGTTTGTAACCCATATCTACCTTCTGTACGGTCTAATTCACTCATCATCGTTAATAATAAGCGAGCTCCACTTGCACCCAGTGGATGGCCTAAGGCAATAGCACCTCCATTTGGATTCAGTTTATTCGCATTTGCTCCTGTTTCTTTCAACCACGCTAATGGCACAGAAGCAAAGGCCTCATTCACTTCAAATACATCCATATCTGCCAAGGTTAATCCAGACTTGTGCAATGCTTTTTCAGTTGCAGCTATCGGACCTGTAAGCATCAAGGTAGGGTCTGACCCAATAACGACGCGGGTAATTATCTTAAATCTTGGTTTCAATCCTAATTCACGTGCTTTCTCACCTGACATAATGAGCAAAGCACCTGCTCCATCACTTATTTGACTTGCATTTCCAGCATGTATGATGCCATTCTCTTTAAATGAAGGTTTCAATCCGCCTAACTTCTCTATACTCGTTCCTTTTCTTGGCCCCTCATCTTGATCAAAATTGAATGTTGCCCCACTATCGTCAACTAACTCCAGTGGCATAATTTCATTTTTAAAGCGATTTTCTGCTTGAGCAAGTAGTGCCTTTTCTTGACTGTGATATGCATACTCATCTAGTTGAGCACGAGTGAACTGATATTTTTCTGCTATTCTTTCCGCCGATAACCCTTGATGGATAATCTCATATTGCTTTGTCAATTGCTCACTCGGTTTTACACCCTGATAACTTGAACCAATTGGTATTCTCGACATACTTTCAACGCCACCGGCAATAACGATATCCATATCACCTGATGAAATCGCCTGGGCGGCAAAATGAACCGCCTGTTGACTCGACCCACATTGTCGGTCAATCGTTGTTCCTGGTACTGTAATTGGCAATCCAGAGATAAGAGCCGCCACACGAGCAATATCTCCTGTTTGTTCACCTATTTGTGATACACATCCTAAAATAACATCATCTACTAGTGTTGGATTTAACCCTGTTTTTTCTACTAAACTTTTAATGACTGCACCAGCTAAGTCATCAGGACGTGTATTTCTTAAAGAACCGTTCCTTTTTCCGACTGCACTTCTTATCCCATCAATAATAACTACTTCGCGCAAAAGAAATCCTCCCTTATAATCCTAAGTTTTTAGCAATAATTGATTTCATCATTTCATTGGTTCCTGCGTAAATACTGGCAACAGGTATGTCTCTATACCTTCTTGCTATTTCATATTCTTCCATATATCCGTATCCACCATGAAGTTGCATGCATTCTGTCGCAATTCTTCTCGCATTCTCTGTGCATTTCCATTTAGCCATTGAAACTTGAGTGACAATATCCTTTTGTTTCATATGGTCATAAATTAACTTTTGAAGAAAGGCACGGCTCATCTCTACATCTGTTACCATCTCTGCCATTTTAAACTGCGTATTTTGAAAAGAGCTAATAGCCTTTCCAAACGCTTTTCTTTCTTTGATGAAAGCCATTGTCATTCTAATCATTTCTTCGGCAGCAATTTGGGCAGCAATAGCAACAATTAACCGTTCTTGTTGAAGCTTTTCCATTAAATAGTAGAACCCTTTACCCTCCTCACCGAGTAGATTTTCACTAGATACGACACAATCATCAAATATAAGCTCTGCTGTATCCTGACAATGTAAGCCAACCTTGTTTAGTTGCCTTCCTCTTGTAAACCCTTTCATTCCTTTCTCTACTATAACTAAGCTGATTCCTCTATATGGAGGGGTCACCTTCGTATCTGTTTTTACTGCCACAATAACCAAATCTGCATTCATTCCATTTGTAATGAAGGTTTTTTCACCATTCAGTACATAATGGTCATCAACTTTTATAGCTGTCGTCCTAATCGATGCCAAATCAGAACCTGCGCCCGGCTCAGTCATGGCAATCGCCGAAATGAATTCGCCTGTCGCACACTTTGGTAACCATCGCTTCTTTTGTTCTTCTGTACCATATGTTGTGATATAAGGGATAACAATATCATTATGAAGGCCGATACCAATCGTTCCGGATCCGACCCTTTCTAATTCTTCATTTATAACGACAGAGTAGCCAAAATCAACACCACTTCCACCATATTCCTCGTCGATGTTTGGGCATAAGAAGCCTTGCTCACCCATTTTCCTCCAGAAAGCTCTAGGAATCATACCATCTTTTTCCCATTGTGAATAATAGGGATAAGCTTCTTTATCTAAAAATTTCCGTAAAGACTTTCTAAAGAGTTCGTGCTCTTCTGTTATATATGTATCATTCATATTTACCTTTCCTCCTTTTCTATATTTTATTATATTTTTCTTATTTTTTCGAATATTATTAATATAAATCCCACACATAAGCAATATGTAATTATGAAATGGATTTCGTGAAGTTGATTTCTACAGATAATATCCATTTATTAGAAATAACATCATAAAGCTACTAACGCTTGTTGCATGATTATTTTTTTTTGATATGATTACTGTATGAACGTAGGGAAGGACCTGGCATAAAATGAATGATCAAACTGTTTTTGAACTTATTCATGCGATGGAACAAGTAACCAACCGCATGATTATTAAATGGAATCAATCTTTTAATGAGGGATTAGGTATTTCTCATATTCTTCTGCTTAGTCATTTAAAGCGCGATGGAAAAATGAAACCTATCGATCTGGCAGAAAGCCTTGGTATCGCACCATCTTCTATTTCGCATCTTATTCAGAAGTTATCCAAACGGTATTATATTAAACGAATACCTGATTTAAATGATAAAAGGATTTCATATTTAGAAATCACTGATGAAGGCTTAGAAGTATTAAAAAAGGCAGCTGAAGACGGACATCAACTGCAAAAAAATACATTTGCACAGCTCACAAATGAAGAAATAAAACAACTATTAGCAATCTATCAAAAGTTAAATCTTACCCTCGATCAAATGTGAGCTACGTTTTCATCGCTCGTATCACTCGGTAGCCTAGATGGTTACTTAATTGTAAGTTAAGTTGGTAATGATCAATTAACACTTGTGATAAATCTTCTTTTAATAACTTAATATGTTGATGGGAACTATCGTCTCCCATCTTCACTCCTTCTGCAATCATCTCTGCAATCGTACTTGCCTTTAAAACCTCGACCTTTTTAAAGCCGGCAGTGTCTAAAGCCTTCGTCCAATCTTTTTCACTTAACAGTTTTTCTAATTGATAAAAAGCCTTCATTTCTTCTTCCATTTCACTAGTCATTGATGATTCTTTTGTCATCTCTATTAAATAGAGTCTCCCTTTGTCTTTTAATACACGTGCAAATTCCTTTAAGGTATTTGCCACGTTAGTAAAGACGATAACAGATTCAGATAGGATCAGATCAAATTGTTGATCAGAAAAAGATAACTTCTCCACATTACCTACCGATACGTGAAAGGGTTTTGCTAACAAGCTCGCCTTTCTTCTTGCGGCCTGTACCATTTCTGCATGTTTGTCTATTGCTTCTATTCTCGCACCATATATATCACTTAAAAGATAAGATGTACTTCCTGTTCCACAGCCTGCGTCGAGAATAGTCGTTTCTGTTGTAATAGGCTCATTAATTAGTAACTCGCTCGTAAGTTGCTTCCCTCCAGGGTGAGCAAATGGGACCTGAAAATAGGCTAAAGCATCTTCATAAGAATATTTCATTGTTCCCCTCCTTGTATACTATCTATATTATTCTAACTTTCTAGTTGTTGACACTGGATAAAAACTCCGCTCTTCATATAGGACATGTACCTATTCAAAAAAGAAAGGTGGACATACCATAAGGAGAGAAAGCATTTTTATTTCCCGGAGGTGTTATTTTAATGAGTGGTTATTATCATCGCTGTTATAACGGAATAGGAAAGCCTGTAGAAATCAAAATGAATGATGGTAGAATTCATCGTGGAATTATTGAAAGAGTATCTAACGACAGAGTGTATTTACGTCCAATGAACAAAAATTATGGTGGTTACGGTTATGCAGGCGGATACCGCAGAGGTGGTTGCGGTCGTGGTGGTTGCGGTCGCGGCGGTTGGGGCTGGGGATTCGGCGCAGGGATTGCTTTAGGTGCTATTGCTGCCTTAGTCTTTCTTCCTTTATTTTTCTGGTAATTCCAACAAAAAAGTAACCGCTAAATATAGTGCGGTTACTTTTTTTGTTATTACTTTGAAATTGTTTGATTATATTGATGCAACGTATTAAGCCTTTTATTGTTCGTGGCTATAATATAAAATGCAGCCAAAATGATAAGAACAGCAATCAGTGTGCCGAGGTTAAATAAGCCTTTACTTGAATACCATACAATAGAGTACCCTATAGCACCTGCAAATAAAGCGTAATAAACAAATGGCAAGAGTGTTTTACGAATAACTTCTCCCTCTTTACCGACGAGTCCTACTACTGCAGAAGCAGCAACAACATTATGGACACAAATCATGTTACCCGCTGCTCCACCAACTGCTTGTAAAGCTACAATCCAGCTCGGGTTCACCCCAATTTGGCTACCGACATCATACTGGAAAAGGGAAAACATCATATTACTAACCGTATTACTACCAGCGATAAATGCACCAATCCCACCAATAAAGGTAGCAAAGAATGGCCAGAATTCTCCAGCTAATGCCGCTGCCCCATTTGCTAATTCGATTGGCATTTGTTCATAACCGGCGGCTCCACCACCAGTATTGATGAATACTTGAACCATTGGAACAGTGAATACAAGTGCAACTGATGCTGCAGCTGTTGTTTTTGCCGAACTACTCCATGCTTTTTTATAGGAGCTAAAATTCATTCCATGGATGAAAAATGTAATAATTGATACTAAAATAAGAACTGTTCCAGGTGAATAAAGAATCTCAAAGCTTGCAGTAATACTTGAGCCGAATATATTTTCCAATTTAATAACAATAGATTGTAACCACTCTTTTAAAGGAAGCGTTTTCAATCTAGTTAAAACTAAAAAGACTCCCACTAGGATATACGGTGACCATGCTTTTAGTAACCCCATTTTTTTCCCATTGTTATTTAGTTGTACTTCGATTCTACCTGTCCACTCAGGATCCCATTTTGATTTCTCTTCAAAGTCCCACGTTTCATCTTTTGGAAGGAGAAAACCTTTTCTAGCTGCAAGTACAACTATCAGTAAACCAACTAGTCCCCCTGTCATAGATGGGAATTCTGGTCCAAGTGTATTTGCAACAATAACGTATGGAATCGT
Organism: Cytobacillus sp. FSL K6-0129; assembly: GCF_038007625.1. Classification (NCBI taxonomy): domain Bacteria; kingdom Bacillati; phylum Bacillota; class Bacilli; order Caryophanales; family Bacillaceae; genus Cytobacillus; species Cytobacillus sp. FSL K6-0129. The sequence continues at coordinate 988,842 of NZ_JBBOXM010000001.1, forward strand.
CATTGCAAAAGCTGCAAACAGCGCAAATTTCCATACTTTAATTCCTTCTGCAAAAGATTTATTTTTACCAAAAAAGCGAGTCATTAAAGCAACAACAAATAATGGAATAAAGGTACCGGCGATCATATGCAAGATTGCGGCATGACCACCAATCGTTGTTACAACATTTAAGAGATTGTCAGTTATACTTTGGTTAGCAGATAAACCTGTTTGTACACCTACTAATACAGGTGTACCCACAGCTCCAAAAGTAACTGGTGTACTTTGTATGACCATGCCAGCCACAACAGCTGCCATTGCAGGAAATCCTAAACCAACCATTAACGGAACTGCTACCGCAGCAGGTGTACCAAAACCTGATGCCCCTTCAATAAATGAGCCAAAGAGCCAAGCAATAATAATCACTTGAATTCTTCGATCTGGCGAAATATCTATGAAGCCTTGGCGAATGGTTCTCATGGCTCCACTTTCTTGTACAGTATTTAATAATAATATTGCACCAAAAATAATATATAACAGTGTAATGGCCACAACTAAACCATTTACACTTGCTGCAGCTACAGTATTGAATGGAACCTTCCATACAAATAATGCTAATGCGGCAGCAATTAGAAAGGAAATCGGCATTGCTTTACTTGCCGGCCATTTAAGTCCTACAAGAAAAATGGCAACAGCAATAATCGGTAATAATGAAATAACTGCTAAAACGCCTGTACTCACACACACTCCCCCTTATTATCTTTGTTGTTATATAACTAAAATATTTTGTTATACAACAAATATTATATATATTAATTATACTAATTTATTATGCAATTACAACAATATTTTGAAAATTATAAATTGATATTTTTTATTTATAATTAAAGTTTTTAAGAAGTAGAATGATTGATCAACAGATGAGGTAATAACAAGTGTTATTCGTCTAAAAAAGTAAAAACGCTCCCTTTTTTATAAGGGAGCGTTTTTACTAATTGAAAGATGACTATTCATCTAAATACCCTAACCGTATAGAAACACTCTTTCCAATATCAACCATAAAGGGAGCGAGTTCCTGCAAACGCTCTTGTGACATTCTTATTAATGGACCGGATACACTGATCGCAGCACATACATTGTTTTGATAGTCAAATATTGGAACAGCAATACACACAATTCCGTTTTCATTTTCCTCTAAGTCAAGAGCAAAACCTTTTGTCTTAATCATCTTTAAATTTTCTAACAATGCCATTTCATCTGTAATTGTATGCTCTGTATGAGGTTTCAACCCTTTTCTCTGTATAATATCTTTGACTACTTGTACTGGTTGATGTGCTAATATCGCTTTACCAACAGATGTACAATGCATAGGCGCACGTTTGCCAACAGATGAGTGCATTCTCAATGCTTCATTCCCATCGAGTTTTTCGATATAAACTACCTCGTCATTATCTGGTACCACTAGATGAATGACTTCATTCGTCTTTTGCTCCAAATCCTGTAAATAAAGCTTCGCTTCTGAGCGGATATCTATTGAATCAAGCAATCTAGTACTAATATTTAATATTTTGTAACCTACTTTATATTTGCCTGAATCTTTTACTTGCTCGATATAACCATACTTCACAAGAGTTGATAATATGCGGTGTACGGAGCTTTTATTGATATCCATTTCATTTGCAATTTCAGTCACACCCATACCGTACTTTCTTAAACTGATCATATCAATAATATCAAGCGCTCTACTTACCGATTTCACCATATTATCTCTTTCCATACCTTCACCTCAATCAAAACCTACAAAAATCATTTATGACTTTACTTCCGCTTTACTTCTTACGACTGTATTTGTTAACTGACCGATTGATTCAATCTCACATTCAATTATATCACCTTCACCAATCAATTCGGCGCCTACAGGGCTTCCAGTAAGGATAACATCTCCAGCCCTCAAAGTCATTACCTTCGATAGAAAAGCAATCATCTTTTGTATAGAAATAATCATTAACTCAGGTGGGCTATCTTGCTTTAATTGACCATTCAGATTGGCTCTAATGCGAGTTTCTTCTAGCTTAAGCTCTGTTTCTATAACTGGCCCAAGAGGAGTAAAAGTATCAAATGCTTTACCGACCGTCCAATGACCGTCTTGATGGAAAAATTGAGGAGCTGTTACATCATTACCAATCGTATAACCAAAAATATGATCAAACACATCTTCTTCAGCGACATCTTTTGTTTCTTTACCAATCACTACTGCCAATTCTGATTCAAATTTAACTTGATCAATCCCTTTAGGAATGATTATCTCTTCATTCGGACCGATTACGGATGATACCGGTTTAAAGAAAAACACTGGAACTGCTGGTAATTCCTCTGGTAGTTCTTGTTTATCACTAACAAAGTTTGCACCGATTCCGATAATTTGGGTGGGAACAATAGGAGAAACAAGTTTAACATCACTTTGATCATAATAGGTGCCTGTCTCTTCCCACTTATTGAATATATCACCTGAGATTTCTTTGATCTCCCCATTTTCAATGATACCTTGTAATAATTGATTATTAATCGTAAATCTTACAAATTTCATTTAAAATCCTCCTACTACAATCATTTAAGTTTTAAATTACAATTTCAACTCCCACTCTTCTTACTATATTTAGAAAGAGTGGCCACAAACGAACCACTCTTTTATTCATTATTTTTTTACTGTTTTACAGCAAACTTCGCTTTTGCCTCAATTCTACGACGGTGTAAAATTGGTTCGGTATATCCACTTGGCTGTTTAACTCCTTCAAAAACTAGTTCACATGCAGCTTGAAAAGCAACAGATTCCTCAAAGTTCGGTGCCATCGGATAATACAATGGATCATCCGCATTTTGTTCATCCACTACTTTCGCCATTCTTTTTAGAGTAGTCATCACTTGGTCCTTTGATACAATACCATGATGCAACCAATTCGCCATATGTTGGCTCGAAATTCTTAAAGTCGCTCGGTCCTCCATTAAATCAATATTATTGATATCTGGGACTTTTGAGCAACCGATGCCTTGATCAACCCATCTAACGACATATCCTAATATCCCTTGTGCATTATTATCCAACTCTGCTTGGATTTCTTCCCCAGTCCAATTAGTATCCTTTGCCACTGGTATGGCAAGTATCTCGTCTCTTAAGTCAGTCTTTTTCACTGATAATGATTGCTGTACTTTAGCCACATCTACTTGATGATAATGAAGGGCATGAAGTGTAGCTGCAGTCGGTGAAGGAACCCAAGCTGTATTTGCACCAGCTTTAGGGTGGGCCACCTTTTGTTCGAGCATGGCTGCCATTAAATCAGGCATCGCCCACATACCTTTTCCTATTTGCGCCTTCCCTTTAAAACCGGTAGAAAGCCCTGTTAACACATTAGATGTTTCATATGCTTGCAGCCATTTTGTTGACTTCATATCATTTTTACGAATCATTGCGCCCATTTCCATTGAGGTATGCATTTCATCTCCGGTACGATCTAAAAATCCTGTATTAATAAATACAACTCTCTCTTTTACTTCTTTAATACAAGATTTCAAGTTTAAAGAAGTTCTTCTTTCTTCATCCATTACACCTATCTTCAATGTATAACGATCGAGTCCCAATAAATCTTCTGTTCGGTTAAAAAGCTCATTGGCAAAAGCCACTTCTTCTGGACCATGCATTTTAGGTTTTACGATATAGATAGAATTATTTTTACTATTTTGATATTTTCCATTTCCAAGTAATGTATGTTTTGCTGCTAGTGAAGTAATCACACTATCCAAAATTCCTTCTTGAATTTCCTCACCATTTTCTGTTAATATCGCCTCATTTGTCATTAAGTGACCCACATTTCTGACAAACATGAGTGAGCGTCCATTAAGCGAAAAGGTATCTCCATTAGGTGCCAAATATTCACGATCATCATTCATAGCCCTTGTGATCGATCGGTCACCTTTTTTAAATGTAGAAGTTAAATCTCCTTTCATCAATCCTAACCAATTACGATATACAAGTACTTTATCTTCAGCATCAACTGCTGCAACTGAATCTTCACAATCCATAATCGTTGTAACTGCAGCTTCTAATAAAATATCTTTAATTCCGGCATCATCGGTTTTTCCAATTGGATGTTGACGATCAATTTGAATCTCAAAATGTAGTTGATTGTTTTTCAAAAGAATGGCCGTTGGTTCTGTTTCTGTCCCGCGATAACCGATAAATAATGCTTTATTACGAAGAGATTCTTTTGTCCCACTATTCAATGTAATAACTAGTTCACTGGCTTCAACAGTATAAGCAATCGCGTCTTTATGACTGCCTTCTTGTAATGGGATTACTTCATCTAAAAAGTTTCTACTAAAAGCAATTACTTTCTCTCCACGAATAGGGTTGTATGCACCTTCTTTCGTTGCCCCATCTTCAGTACTAACCGCATCTGTGCCGTACAAAGCATCATATAGACTGCCCCATCTCGCATTGGCAGCATTAATTGCATAGCGCCCATTATTAATTGGAACAACTAATTGTGGTCCTGCTTGAATGGCAATCTCATCGTCAATATTTTGAGTAGTAATTTCAAAATCATCAGCTTCTGGGAGCAAGTAGCCTATATCTTCTAAAAACTGCTTATACTGTTTCGCATCAAACGTTTTTTGTGTTGTATGCCATTCATTAATCTTTGTTTGTATGTCTTCTCTTTTTTGTAGTAACTGTTTATTCTTCGGAGTTAAATCGGCAATTAACTTTTCAAATCCTTGCCAAAATTGTTCTGAATCTACCTCTGCTCCTGGTAATGCCTCTTTTTCAATAAAATGAAATAATTCCTCCGCGATTTTAAGACTGCCTTTTTCTACATATTGCGTCATGATAATCCTCCTTGTTTGTTATTACAAAACACTGTTTCTATTATTCTAAAAAAAATATACCATGATTGACTGATCGCTTCAATGATTTTTAGATTATTCTTACGATTATTTATCCAATAATTTTCTCTTTTATTTCTTTTTTCACTTCTGCACATCTACTTGGAGACGGAAATAACTTGCCAGCATTCAAAAGATTATCCGTATTAAACACAGATCGAATATCCGTTTGTGCTGCAATTTCTTCATCAGTGAAAACGAACCGCATTTCTTCCCTCTTTTCAATACCTACTCCATGTTCACCTGTAATTGTTCCACCAACATCTGCACACACTTTTAGACATGCACTACCAGCTGCCAGCGCTTTCTCTGTTTCGCCAGGAACTCTCGCGTCAAATAAAACGAGCGGGTGTAAGTTCCCATCCCCAGCATGAAATATGTTGGCAATTCGCAAGTCATATTCTTCACTGATCTTATTAATTCTTCGAAGAACTTCAGGTAATTTACTACGTGGGATAACGCCATCTTGAACAAGATAATCAGGTGATATTGCCCCCATTGCACCAAATCCTGTTTTTCTATTAGCCCACCATGCTGCCCGTTCTTTTTCATCCTTTGCTGCTCTTACTTCTCTAACATTACGATGGCGACAAACCGATAAAATTTGCTCAATTTGTTCATCGATTCCTGCTGCAATACCATCTACTTCGATTAATAAAACAGCTGCTATATCTTTCGGATGACCAACCGGAAAGGCCGCTGCTTCTACTCCTTCAATAGCTGTCTTATCCATCATTTCAAGTGCTGCCGGAACAATACCTGCTGAAATGATATCCGATACTGCTTGACTACCGTCTTCAATATCATCAAAATAGGCTAACACGGTTTGTTTTCCTTCTGGATTTTTTAATATTCTGACGATGATTTTTGTTACAATACCTAATGTACCCTCTGAACCTGTAATAAGGCCTAATAGGTCATAACCAGGTTCATCTAAAATACCGTTTCTACCGATTTCAACTATTTCTCCATTTGGTAGAACTAATTCTAACCCTAAAATGTGGTTTGTTGTCACACCGTATTTTAAACAATGGGCACCTCCAGCATTCTCTGCCACATTCCCACCAATGGTACAGCAATATTGACTCGATGGATCTGGTGCATAGTAATATCCGCGTTCAATAATTTGATTTGTGAGTTTCAAATTCACATAACCAGGCTCGACAACTGCTCTCCTGTTATCAAGGTCAATGTTAATTAATCTTTTCATTTTAACCATGCTAATAATGACCTCATTATTAAGGGGAATCGCTCCACCACTCAACCCTGTACCCGCACCTCTCGCTAAAAAAGGTAAGGAATGATCATGACAATACTTGACAATACGTGCCACTTCGTCGGTTGAATGAGGAAAAACAACCGCTCTTGGTAATGATTTATGAATCGTAAACCCATCACAATCATAACTGATTAAATCTTCTTTATGATAAAGAATAGCCTGTTTATCATTTAACAATTGAGAGAGTCCATGAATATGTCGATCTTTTGTTTTTAATTTCCATTTCTTCATCCTCTACTCTCCTTTTGATAAGCCCAATCTAATAGTTGAACGGTATGAACAACCTTTTGACTGCGCCCATGATTTTTCACACCAATGGCCATTTGCAACATACAGCCGGGGTTCCCCATGGAAATCATCTCGACATCATCTGGCACGTTTTCCATTTTACTTGCTAATACAGCTCCCGCCATTTCAGGGTTGGTAATATTGTAAATACCTGCACTCCCACAACAACGATCTGCATTCGGCATATGGACCATCTCTACTCCAGGAATATTTAATAACAAATCTCGTGGTTCCTCTCTCACACCTTGACCATGAGCAAGATGGCAGGCATCGTGATAAGTAATTCTTTTATTCAAGGAAGCTTTTGGCTTTTCATAACCTGTATCATAAAGGAACTTCGAGATGTCCTCCACTTTATCTGCTAACGCTTCTGCTTTTTCTCGCCACTCTGGCTCCTCTTTAAATAATTCACCATATTCTTTCATCATACAGCCACATCCCGCTGCATTGACAATTACTGTATCGTCGTTCTCAAAGGCAAGAATATTTTGTTTTGCCAGTTTTCTACCCATATCTCGATCACCTGCATGAACATGTAAAGCCCCGCAACAGGTTTGATTTTGAGGAATATGGACATCATTACCATTACGTGTTAACACGTTTATAGTAGATTCATTGACATCACTAAACATAACATCCATTACACAACCAGTTAACATCGCCACTTCACGTTTAGTTTCTTGTTTCGCTTTAATTACTGATCCGTTACGATGTTTTTTCTTTACTGATGAATGAATCTTTGGCATGACCCCTTCCATATCAACTAAATGTTTAGGCATTATTTGAATGAGTTTCGTTTTTCTAACCAATGTTTGCATTCCACTTTTTTGATAGAACTTCAGCAGTCCACCTAAAGTTTGCAGACGATTTTCATGTGGAAATATCCCATGTAAAAATAACTTGTTTACAGACTTTTTCCATCCTTTTAGAGGAATAGCTTGCCTTACTTGCCCACGTGCTTCTTCAATTAATCCACCGACATCAACATCAGCCGGACATGCTGTTGTACAAGCTCGACAATCTAAACATGCAAATACAGGATCCATAAACTCTTCATTTACCATTAATTTCCCTTCTGCCACAGACTTAATTAAATAAACTCTTCCCCTTGGCGAATGCTGTTCCTGACCTGTTTGTTCATAGGTTGGACAAGATTCTAAACACATTCCGCAATGCACACAATCTGCCCATTTCGTTTCATCAGGCGCATCATTCCACAAATAATTGCTCACCCCGTCTTTGCAAGCTGGTTGCTTTGATTTTTGTTGTGAGACTGTCACCTATATCCCCCCTACATAACGTTTACGGTTTAAGATTTTTTTTGGATCGACCTTCGTTTTAATTCCTTCTAGTAAGTAATGAGCACCTTTCGTTTCTCCCCATGTATCAAACACTAACCTTTGAGCTAGCGGTAAATGTTTTATGATACAATAACCACCATTTTCATTTGTTACTTCTCTCATTTTTGTAAGCGCTTCAATCATTTCACTTTCTTTCCCCTTGATATATAGCTGCATCAAGCCATGACCGACTCCTCCATGCGTATAAATATCAATGTTGGTATTTCTTCTAATCTCCATTACTTTTAGGAGAATGTCTATAACGTTTAGATTGATTGTACCTATTTTAGCAACAGCAAAGATTTTTTCACCGTTGTTATACTCATCCTCTTTATCAATAGGCAGATGATAAAGTCGGTCCCATAACTGTTTTTCCTCACTATTTCTAAGAATAGTCAGTTTCATTTCTTCTTCTATCAAACTTTGAATATACTTTATTTGATATTCCACCGATTTTTCTACATCTTCGAAGCTTACGAGTAAGGAAAGTTTATTTATGCCGCTAATATTATATGAAACAATAGGATCAAGTAACTCACAACTAATTGGTTCAATACTATTATTTAATAAATTTCTAGTAAAAGAATAAATCGTATTTCTATCTTCACCTTGAAAAGATATGATGCAAGTGGCTGTACTCTTTGCCAGTGGACATAATTTAACCGTGACTTCTGTTATCACTCCAAGTGTCCCCATTGAAGAAATAAACAATTTATTCATGTCATAGCCGGCAACATTCTTTACTACTTTACCACCTGTACGAATCACCTTACCATCTGGGTATACTACTCTTAAACCGATGACTGCGTCTCTGGCAGATCCATAATTTAGTCTCTTCGGTCCACTATCATTACTTGCTATCACTCCACCAATTGTACTTACGTGAGGCATAAAGGGATCTAGTGCTAACTTTTGATTAAAATCCTCTAAATAACGTTGAACATCCTCAAGTTTCGTTCCTGCTTTAACGGTTAAAGTCATATCTCCACTATGATGTTCAACGATTCCCGTAAATTTTTCCATTGAAATAAGTAAATCAGCTTGATCAATTAATCCACCGTAACCCCTTTTAGATCCAGCACCTTGGATATTGACCGTGAATTGATGTTTATGAACAAAAGCGAATATTGCACTTAACTCTTCTTCTGAGGTTGGATATACGGTGTATTGTCCACTATTACCATACAAATCAGCTTGAGACATTTCATAGTCTAGTTTATAAGTTGTTAAATACTCCGCTATAGAAAGCACCTCATTCATCAATTTCCTTACCTCCTAATTGTTCGCTATTACAAAACACCGTTTTTCAAATAGCGAAAAATTTTTACTCCATAGTAGATGTCTCTTGTAACATATCTTCGACTGTGGTCAAATGCACCAGCATTTCTTCTGAAGCTTTTTTGCTATTTCGTTCCTTAATTGCTTGGAAAATGTTCCTATGTTGGGCTTCAATGATTGAACCTTTTTCTGTACTGTTCTGTATATATTGATGGAACTTTACTAGCGTTTGCTTCAATGGTGCTGATATGAAGTCTATAAATTGCATTAAAACTGTGTTACCTCCAATACAAGCAAGCTTTTGGTGAAATAAAAAATCCGATTCCCACCCCTTTTTTGCTGTAAGTATATAATGTAAATCCTCTACATCCTTTTCTGATCTGTGATTGGCAGCTAATTCCGCTAAACCTACCTCGACGATCTTACGTGCTTGAAAGAGTTCTTGTATATCCTTTTCATACAAATTCCAATACTTACTCCCCAGCAATGTATGAACATCAAACGCCTTCACATAAGTACCTTCTCCTTGTTTTACCTCAACTAATCCCTTCCCTTTCAATGCAGTGATTGCATCTCGAATCGCTGATCTCCCGACACCAAAAGACTCACAAAGCATGCGGACTGATGGAAGTTTTTCACCGATTTGATATTGACCATCGAGAATCATTTCCTCTAACTTCTCTTCAATAATATGTGAGACTTTCTTCGTCTCAATCTTTTCAATTGCCAAAATCATCACATCCTGTTATATATCACATATCAGATAAGTTAATTTTATTAAAACACCTAATAAGAATAATTGCAACTATTTTTAGAATTAACTGATAATTTTATAACTACTTATAGAAGATAAGTCAGATTTACAATTTTACTTGGAACCTATTTACATAGAGAATACGATAGCTGAGGAGAATAAAACAGGAAGTTTGAAAAACACCACAATCATTTAAGTGCTGATCTATTATTTGATGGGATAATACAACTTAGTACTAGCTTGTTCTCCTTTACCGATTATGATTAGGTTTCAAGATCCATGTTTAAGACGAGAACAGAATTGGGTATAAAATAAATAAGCGCCCTATTACATTCGTAACAAGACGCTCTTTCAAAAATTCAAATGATAGATTAGTTGATGCGGTTAACGCGGCCGTTAAATGCTTTTGCCCAATAACCACTTGACATATCAGCAATGGCTACACCTGTGCTGCTTTGTGAACCGATGAATTTACCGCCACCGATATAAATACCAACATGACCATCTGTTTTATACGTATTAAAGAATACCATATCCCCAGGTTGCATTTGGCTTGCTGGAACTGGTGTACCTTGATTTTTCAATGCATCCGTACTAGCACCTACACTATAGCCACCTTGAGCAAATGCCCAATGTACGAACCCAGAACAATCAAAACGACCTGCAGCGATATCAGATGCTGAGCGACCACCGCCAAATACATAAACTGAATTTCCGATGTATTTATTACCTGCTGAAATAACTGCTTGCATACCGCTACCAACAGTTGTAGATGCTGGTGCAGAAGATGCTTTTGCTGAAGACTTAGATTTAGAACTACTATTAGAGTTTGTAGTATTTGTTGAAGTTGAAGTTGATTCATTATTTGTAACACTTGCTTCTACAGGAGCTTGTCTCGCCATGCTACTCTCAATTTCAGCTTGCATTGCTGCTAGATCAACATCTTTAGCTTGTAACTTAGATTTTTTTTCAGCTGCAACTTCTTCTTTTTCTTTTAATTCAGCTTTTAGCTTATCATTTTGTGCTTCCTGTTCTTTTAGTTGCTCGCGCATACCTTCAAGATCAGTCATTTTTTCATTTAGTGTAGTTAACTCTTTATCTACTGTTGCTTTCTTTTCTTCTACTTCTTTTTTGTCTTTATCATGTTGAATTAATAATTCTTCGTCTGCATCGACAATTTTAGAAATCGCACCAACACGATCAACAAAATCACTGAAGCTAGTAGAACCTAGAAGGACTTCAATATAGTTAACGTTAGAACCACCACTATTTTGGATAGCCACTGCACGCTCTTTTAAGATTTCACTTCTTTTGTCAATTCTTTCTTGAATGACTTTAATTTCTTCTTCAAGTTTTTTTATTTTTGCTTTAGCTTCTTCAATTTCTTTTTCTGTTTCTTTAACAATTTTCTCGTTATCGGCTACTGCTTGGTCTACTTTTGCGATTTTCTCTTCTAAACCATTTAATTCTGTTAATACTGCTGCAAGTTCTTTTTCTGCTTTAGAAAGATCAGATTTGACATCAGAGCGTTCTTTTTTAATGTCATCCAGAGATTCTGCGTTCACTGCTGGAAGTGCGAAGGCTCCAAGGCCTAACATAATTGTTGTGTTTAATGCGATAATCTTTTTCTTCACTCATTTTCCCCTGCCTTTTTAACATTTTTCCTTTTTATGTATGTTTTATCTATATTGTCTATTTTTCTATGTTTTTTTTACTATAGTTCACTTTTATATGTCGGTATATTATCTAGTACAAAATGCATTATATCATCCCTTTTTGACATTCAGGTAATAGCAATGTTACAAATATATTACTAATCCGACATATTTCATCATTTTTTTATTACAAACTGAAACTTTTTCCTAAAAACTTGTATTTTTTTGCACCTTTCTCCTAATCTCTTTGGCCTAATAAAGACGGATGCTTCATCTGTAAAAATCTAGTTATTTCAATTATTTAATTCAGTCTCCATGAAAACATATTCACTTCAACATTTCAATGATTAACTCCTTTAGAATAGACACAGGTTAAATAAATACGTAAAGGTATTGAGTTATATTATTGAGTGAGCTAGCTAGCGAAAACTATAGAATTCCAATTTAAAATTGGTAGACTTTCTTCTTTATATACAAAAGTGAAATATTTGTATGATGAACAACATTAAGTGGATGAACTAGGAATATTACTTGCCTTTATAACACCTAAGCAAGAGACCAGAAACAAAAAAAAGAGACCCATTAGTCTCTTATATCTAAAAGATGTAATAGATCCTCTTCCGTAAGAAAGTCTTCTGTTTCCCGGTCAAGAATTGTATGAATTAAATCTTTTTTGCGATACTGCATTTCTTCCATTCTTTCCTCAATCGTACCTTTAGCAATTAATTTCACGACAACGACATCTTTTTTTTGACCGATGCGGTAGGCACGGTCCGCTGCCTGGCTTTCAACTGCTGGATTCCACCATGTGTCATATAAAATAACAGTGTCTGCACCTGTTAAATTCAAACCAGTACCACCAGCTTTTAATGATAACAGAAAAAGATTCTTTTCCCCGCTATTGAACCGTTCACACATTTCTACTCTTTCCTTTGCGGTTGTATGACCATCTAAATAAAAGAATTCTTTCCCTTGAAAGGAGAGTTCACTACTGATAATTTCAAGCATGCTCGTAAATTGAGAGAAAATGAGCACACGGCGATTCGCCTGTTTTGCTTCTTGTAATAAAGTCAATAAATGATCTAGTTTAGCTGAGCGTCCCTGATAGCCTTCTACAAATAATGCCGGGTGACAACATAACTGTCTTAACCTCGTTAGTCCTGCTAAAATTCTAATACGATTTTTCCTTAACGTCCGTTTATCTAAATGCTTTAATGTATCTTCTTTCAATTTGGCTAGATACGCTAAGTAAATTTTTTGTTGTTCTTTATATAAATCTATTCTTTCGATTTTTTCTTCCTTAACTGGAAGCTCTTCCAATACCTCTGTTTTCATTCTTCGTAAAACAAAAGGTTGAATTATTCGGGCAATCGCAGCGTTATTTAGTTCACTAAATTGTTGTAAGCCGAGAAATAAATCTGGGAAGATAATATGAAAGACAGACCATAAGTCCTCGATTGCATTTTCTATCGGTGTACCTGTTAGTGCAAACTTATATTGTGATGATAATTGTTTTACAGATTTATGTGTTTCTGTTAATGGGTTTTTAAAACTTTGTGCTTCATCAAAGATAATCGTGTGGAAACGTTCATTTTTCAACCAATGAATGTCTTTCCTTATTAACGTATATGATGTAATAACTACGTCTGCTACATGAATATCTTTACGTATTAATTGTCTTTCGCTCTGTTTGCCATCTAAAATCACAACTTTCATATCCGGTACAAACTTCATCCATTCTTGTAACCAATTGTAAAGTACGGATGAGGGGCATACAATAAGAGCAGGTGACTGTTTATGTCTTATTTCATCTATATAAGAATAGATGAAAGTAATCGCTTGTACCGTTTTCCCAAGCCCCATATCGTCTGCTAAAATTCCACCAAATTGGTTTTCTGCCAGCTTTCTCATCCACTGATAACCTTCTATTTGATAAGGCCTTAATATGGACGAAAAATTCCCTGGTAGAGGGTAGTCATCTTCGTTAAGATTTTTAAAATCTTGAAGAAAATTTCTTATAGATGCTTCAAAGGCAATCGTTTCTTCCTTCGTTTTTGCAATAAGCTGTAAGCCACGTACAAGTGTCGTTTCACTCCAATTTTCAGCTTGCAGAGGTACTTCGTTCAAAAAAGCCTTAATTTGTTGATAATCTTCTGTTTCTAATGATAATAATGCCCCGTTCTTGAGGCGATAGTATTTTCTTTTATGTTCAATTGCAGTTAGGATTTCTTTAATTTCTTGCTCAGGAATTCCTTCAATATCAAATTTAAATTGCAGCCAATTCATTCGATCTTTTTTCATTTTCACTCTAATAACTGGACGCGTTTTACCTTTATCAATCCTCATCTTTATGGCTGTAGTCGTGTATATACGTACATGCTCTTGTAAATCAGGTAAAATATGCATTAAAAAATGATATTCCAATTCTTCATTTTGAATATAATAACCTTCATCCGTTTTTGTAAAAGAGGCCTGTTCCATTAAAGAGAGGATTTGCTCCTCGTCTTCTTTATTTCTAAATAGAACCTTTTTAGCTTTTTCGTCATCTAATGGATTAAAACTTAATTTGCCGTAATGAAACTCCAGACTAGCTAATAATTTATGATTTAAGCGATCTAAATAAAGCTTTGCCACTAAGGGGGCTTGCATATATTGCTTTTTAATCGTATCAGCTATGGTTATGGTCGCAAGCCTCTTTAACCCAGGCACTACTTTATTTAAGAAAAATGAGATTTGTTCATCAGCAATCATCAATTTTTTATCTTCCTGCATCATCTTTAACAATTCAGTTAAACGTCTAAAGTCATGTTTAGGCCAATGATAAAAGCATCCCTCTTTATATACAGCTTGATAATATGGTAAAAGCTGAAAAGAATCATTATGATTGTAAGATAAAATAGCCATATTTTCTTCTTCGTTATAAGAGAGTTCAAAAATGATGGGTAAAGGTTGATCTGTTAATCTCATCGTTTGTAACTGTTTGTTCTCTTCTTTAAAGTGACTATTTTCTAACTGAATGATGTTCTCCATTACTTTTTCCCAAGTTAATGAAGGAATGAATAACCATTCGTGCTTTCTTTCTGCATTCTCTAATAGTTGCATAATATTGACGATTGGCTCGGCTAAATAATGTTTAGTAGCATCCAATAGAAATCCATTACTTTCTTTGTAAACCCTTCCTTCCATAAAAGAACGGAACCAATCGAGAGGGGACGAAATAGGTAGACCTTGATAGATAAATGATATCGCTAGCCTTGCTTCATTTTTCCATGTCACCGTACAGCATTGTATATGTATATCTAATTTTTTTCTATACTCAAAATGGGCTTGTTCATTTACTTCCGGAATCTCTTTTGCAAATAAGGAGAATAGTTGATTCGCATCTGAGTCCGCTCTCACTCTGTTCTTTTTTTGACAGGCAATATAAACAGCTGCTAGATGCTGACATTCTTTACGATAAGAAGAGAGTTGAGGGCAACTACACTTTGATTGTATCTCACCATCTATCCGTTCTACTTCTACATTGAAGTGTTCTCCGCTTTTAACAACTGCATAGATTTTGTTTTCTTCTTCTATTATAAAGTTGACTTTCCCTGCAGAGAAAAAAGCTTTACCGCGCTTATAAGAAACAGCTCCACATCTTTCAATAATCATCTTGTCAGTGAGGTTCAATTCCACAAATCATGCTCCTTTTTTCAAATGTTCTTCTATTATAACAAACCTATACATAAAGATTGTATAGCAAAAACTTTCTATTAATTGTTGAATTGATGTTTTGAAAGTGTATAAAAGGAAATATGAATAGTAGCAACAGAAAATATAAACGGAGGAGATTAAATGTTTAAGTTTATACTTTCCTTATCCGTCCTAACATTCGTCCTATTTCTGAACTTAACTGCGGTACCAAATGGGGAACCGGTGGCAGCAAAGGATACTACAGTTGAAAATGTGACTACTCAAGAACAAGCAAATATCGTTTCGACATTAAAAGATAAACTACATAGCGACCTGACAGAACAAGACGTAATCGATCAGTTTGGTCAGCCTGATCAAAAAATGAATGATGATATGTACGGCTTACCCTCTTTTCGCTATGATTTTAAACATGATGAACATTATTCATTAGATGCTGATTATCAGCTCGTCGATATGGATGCGTTAAAAAATAAACAATTAGAGGCCATTATATACTTTGATTTTGATGATAACAAAAATATTAGAAGTGCAGCACTCTATTATGTAAACGATGAGCAGAAAATTGAAGAATACCGTATATTTGCTGATGGTACAGAAAAAAAGATGGAGATTGAATAGTAGAGATAAACTTATAAAGACGATAGATAAAAAGAAAAAGTCAGTCCCGTTAACACTCATATACGGGACTGACTTTTTCTATCCTTTGGCACTCATATATATTCATTAAGTGTTTGCCCTTAATTGATTTCTCAGCACCACACTCGTAAGGTAGTTCGAACATAGAGCGAACCCTTCTAATCATTCTTCTTTATTCAATTCGGCTGCTTTCCTTTGAATTGTAATAATTAGCTTTACTAATACAACCGTACCTGCGATATTAGCGATTAAACTTGAAAGCAATAATAGAATCGCTACGATTGGCGAAACATCTAGTTTAAAGGAAAAATAGAGTAAAACAATACCTATAAATATAAGAAGAAAGCCAGGATATTTTTTCACAACAACACCGCCTATCGAAACCATAATTTAATCCAATCCTATTTTTATCTGTTACTGAGTTTTAACTCGTTTGTTTATCTCAAGGTTCTCCCTAAATATGGACACATACTCACAGTTCTTAGTGGAAAACCAATGACATGTTCAATAATCCTATCTTGCCTTTCCCCAATCATAATATAAATCCGTTCTCCGGTCACGCCAAGTTGTAACAGATCCTTTTTTTCTTACTTCATCCAATAAATGAAGATCGATGTCTGCTGTAATAATCATATCATTATTTAATTCCCCCTCTGCTAAAACACCTTGCGGAGGAAAGGGTATATCGTTTGGTGTCATGATAGCTGCTTGTCCAAAATTTGCACGCATAAAATCAACTGTGGGAAGTGATCCCACCGTCCCTGCACCTACTACATAGATTTGATTTTCGATTGCTCTTGCGTGAGAAGTATATCTGACGCGATGAAAACCATGGCGGTCATCTGTACACGATGGGCAAAAAATAACATCTGCCCCTTTCGCTACTGCCATACGGACAATCTCAGGAAATTCTATGTCATAACATGTAAGAATCGCAATCCTACCTTTTTCTGTATCGAAAACTCTTAAGTCCTCACCCTTTGTTATGCCCCATTCATATATTTCAGTGGGTGTCAAATGAAGCTTTGCTTGTTCTTCTATCCTTCCATCCGGGTAAAAAAGATGGGCCATATTATAAAGACGATTATTTCGCCTGATTACGTGAGTCCCTGCAATCATATGCATATTTGTTTCAGCAGCTAATTGAGTAAACAGCGATTGATATTGTTTCGTAAAACCTGGTAATTCTGCAATGGATAAACTTTCACCCGTTTCACTACCAATTGATAGTAATTGAGTAGTAAAAAATTCTGGAAACAATACAAACTCAGAATCAAACTCTTTTGCAGTAAGAATATAGTGTTTGCATTGTCGAGCAAAATCCTCAAACGAACGAATCGTATGCAAATGATACTGCACACTAGAAACTCTCATCTTCATTGTCATCCTCCTTATCTTTTGGGCATAATAAAACCCAGAGAAAGAAAAGCCGCATTCTTTCTACCGGGTAAACAAGTCAAGTCTTTCTTTAATTTTCTCATAACTTTTATTATGATAAATATTTTTCACTTTGACAACCTTTATTTATTGGTACTGCACATGATGTAGGTTCGCAAATATCCCTTCAAGAGCGAGTAACTCTTCTTCAGTTCCTTCTTCGGTTATACCATCTTCAGTTACAACCATGATTTTATCGGCATTTTTAATCGTGGCAAATCTATGGGCTATAACAAGTGTCGTTCTGTCTTTAGATAACTCAGTTAAGGCCGACTGGATGAGTTTTTCAGTTTCGGTATCAAGTGCTGAAGTGGCTTCATCTAAGATTAAAATCGGTGGATTTTTCAAAAACATTCTCGCAATGGCTAAACGTTGCTTTTGTCCCCCAGAAAGTTTCAACCCTCTCTCGCCAACTTGTGTCTCGAAACCATCAGGTAACGTATCAATCCATTGCGTTAGGTGGGCTTTACTTGCTGCTAATATGATTTCCTCTTCCGTTGCATCCAACTTGCCATAAGCAATATTCTCTTTAATAGTGCCTGTAAACAAAAAGACATCTTGTTGAACGATACCAATTTGATTTCTTAAAGAGTTTTTCGTCATATCTTGAATGTTGATACCATCAATCGTGATGGCTCCTTTATCAACATCATAAAATCTAGGTATTAATGAACAAATCGTAGACTTCCCAGCGCCTGAAGGACCAACAAAGGCAACCGTTTGTCCAGATTGAATATAAAAATTCAACTCTTGTAAAACTTTTTGAGTATCATTGTACCCGAATGTGACATCGTTAAAGGTAATATTCCCTTGTAATGAATCAACTTCTATTGCATCAGGCTTATCATTTATATCTGGTTCTTGATCAATCATTTCGGTGAAACGCTTGAACCCTGCCATTCCTTTTGGATAGAGCTCCATTAACGCACTAATTTTATCAATCGGCTTTAATAAAAGATTAGCATACAATACAAAAGCGACCAACTCTCCTGGTGCTAACTGATTATTGAAAGCTAACCAAGCACCAAAAACTAAAACAGACAGAATTAACACTCTCGTGAGGAAATAGACGCCAGATAATGTGATCCCCATGACTTTATAGCCACGAAGTTTAGCCGAACGAAACCTTCTATTATCCTTTGTAAATCTTTCAATTTCAAAAGCTTCATTCGTAAAAGACTGAACAACACGGGCACCAGAAACACTATCTTCAACCCTACCATTCACTTCGGCAATTTCTGTATACATTCTTCTCCAAGCTTTATTCATAGAAATATTACAATATGCAATGAGCCATACAAGGAACGGTACAATAAATATTGCTACTAGCGCAAGCTTCACATTAATTGTTAACATGATCCAAAAAGCGCCGACAAAAGTCATCGCTGCAATAAAAAGGTCTTCTGGTCCATGGTGGGCTAACTCACCAATATCCATTAAGTCGTTGGTTGTCCGGCTCATAATATGACCGGTTTTCGTATTATCAAAGAAACGAAAAGATTGCTTCTGCACATGTGTAAATAGTTGCTGTCTCATATCTGTTTCAATATTAATACCAAGTTTATGTCCCCAGTAGTTAACAACAAACTGTAGCCCAGTACTCGTAAAATAAAGAGCAAACAAACCCGCACTAACCGCAACAATCATCGACCAATTGTTGGTTGGTAGTAATTCATCTACAAACCAACTAACAGCTAATGGAAAAGCTAATTCTAGTAGAGCAACGATAATTGCACAACTAAAATCAATAATAAATAGTCTTTTATGAGGTAAATAATAAGTCAAAAATCTTCTAAACATGCTATTCTCCTAACTTTCAAAATATATCTTGGATTATATGCTTCGAAGATAAAAGTTACAATACCTTTTTCCTTTATTTACATTCCTGTTCGCTCATTACAATCACTTTTCCTGTTGAATCGTATATTGAAACTGGTAAACATCCTGTTGCTAACAATTCCCCTATAAGATAATCACTTACTGCCTGTATACTAGCTCTCGATTGACTAAATGTAGAAATAAATCCTTGTACAAATTCCCATTGTTCATAGTGATAAGGAGTTGTAGTCGAAATCACTATTATTGGCTTCTTTTCTTTTTGTAGGTTGTTATTCAATAACGCGTCTTTTTTATGATGTAAAATATAAATGAGTCGTTCTGCCTCTTCTTCTGTTGTAACGGTGATTCCCGCATTAACTAACATTTCTGTTAACAGTTTGTTCGATTGATGATTACTGCCATCATCTATGAATGCTACCCTCTCATTTTTTTGAATCGGGAGCGTTTCATCGCGTTTTATAATTGTAATCCCTTTTTCAGCCGCTTCTTTTTCTACCTTAAGATGTTCTTTAGATCGTATGACATCAATCGTGTTATGCTCTTTAAATAACTGTGCTTTCAATTTTAGAATCCTTAGCACAGATAAATCAATTCTTTCCTCACTAATAACCTCTGTTTTGACGGCATTTATTAGTGCCCGCTTAACAGTTAATGCTTCCGTTGGCATTAATAATATATCTGCACCAGCATTAACAGCTGAAATAGCGGCATCAGCTGCTGTAAAAGTGCTCGCTACCGCTTGCATATTTAGGGCATCTGTTATAACTACTCCATTAAACCCAAGACTTTGCCGCAGAAGATTCGTTGTTATAGCGTGAGATAGTGATGCTGGATATATTGACTTCTCAATAGCTGGAAAAGCAATATGAGCAGTCATAATGGATTGAATACCATTATCTATTAAAAATCGATAAGGTATGAGCTCATTTTTCTTTAATTGCTCGATAGATTTAGACACAGTGGGTAACCCTTTATGAGAATCAACCGTTACATCACCATGACCCGGGAAATGCTTTGCTACAGCAAATATTCCTGCTTCATGGAGCCCCTCCATAAAAGCTGCACTCATTTTTGCAACTAAGTATGGATTTTCCCCAAAAGAGCGGACACCTACGATCGGATTTAAAGGATTACTATTCATATCAACCACAGGTGCGAAGTTCATATTAAACCCTAGTGAATCCAACTCCTGTCCTAATACTGAGGCGACACGCTTGGTAAGTCCAAGATCACTACTAGCTCCTAATGCCATATTTCCTGGCATTTCTGTTAAGAAAGGGAGTCTATTCACAATTTCCCCACCTTCTTGATCTACACCTATTAAGAAAGGAATTCCACGATTGCGATGCTGTAATTCCATTGTAAATCGCTTTGTTTGTTCCATCGATTGAATATTTTCCTTAAAAAAAATGATCCCACCAGGTTGGATTTGGTCTATTACCCGAATAATTGAATCATTTACACCTATTTGTCCGCTCCCGACTGTTTGATTAAAATCTATCATCAACATTTGCCCTATTTTTTCCTCTAAACTCATTTCATGGAGTTGCTGTGGTACGTTCGCTTTTTCTATAGTTAAAGCTTGAACCCCCAATGCATTTTGCAATAGAAACATAAAACAAATACAAATTATGACACGTCTCATCCTGCATTCACATCTTTTCATTAATTAATAGAAAAGAGGTGCTATGCGCACCTCCTATCTATTATGTGTTTCTGGACGTTATTTTATGTTTTGCTTTCATAAACAATTGAAAAAACACTTCTGCAATGACAAGTCCCACCGCAATCGCACCTGATATCATAAATGCCTTTGCTGCCAATTGGATGGCCATATTATAATCATTTAACACAAAATGTCTCATTGCATCATAGGAAATACCACCTGGAACCAATGGAATTATACCAGCAACACTAAAGATAATTATTGGCGTGCGATAGATTTTTGCGAAAATATGACTAATTGCTGAAATGAACACTGCAGAAATTAACGAAGCGGGGATCGCATCATAATGATTGTTCACAAGAATTATATAGATGATCCAGCCAATCATACCAACAAACCCACAACGCAATAATGATTTTCTTGGCGCATTAAAAATGACACCGAACGATGCTGCCGCAATAAAACTTGTAAACAAATGTGTAATAACCATTGTCATGTATTTCGCACCTCACTTTCATTTAACTCATTGTTGCAAAGACAACGGCCACCCCAGCACCTATAGCAAATGCCGTTAAAAACGCTTCTGCGCCCTTGGATAACCCTGAAACAAGATGCCCCGCCATCAAATCTCTCACAGCATTAGTAATCAGTAATCCAGGTACGAGTGGCATGACCGAGCCAATAATGATTTTATCCAGTTGTTCGCCTATTCCGATTTTGACAAAAAGCATCGAGATCACACCAATAATTAGAGAAGCAAGAAATTCAGAAAAGAAGCGAATTTGCACTACTCTCTGCAAAAAAATAAAAGAAAGGAAACCAACACCACCAGTAATAAAGGCAGGAAAAAAATCATGCCACTGGCCTAAAAACATAATCATAAAACAAGCACTAGCAATAGCCGCTGCAAGTACCTGTTGATAAATTGGAAATGTATAATTTGCCTTTTCAATTTCCATTAACTTTTCAAATGCTTCTTGTCTTGTCAGTTCGCCATTACTTACTTTTCTCGATACACCATTTACTAATGTCACCTTATATAGATCTGTAGAACGTTCTGAGATTCTGATTAATTTCGCTGGGTTGGTGTCATCAGTCGAAAAAACAATTCCTGTAGGAGTAACATAACTATGTGAATTAGGAATACCTAATGCTTCCGCTATTCTCGTCATTGTGTCTTCCACTCGATATGTCTCTGCTCCGGATTGCAGCATAATTTTACCCGCTAATAAACAAAGCTCAATTACTTCAAACACATGTTCATTATTTTTACTCAAAGAAATATCCCTCCATGTCGTCAAAACCTTATTCTGAAGGTCCACAATTACGCTTATCCATCGTATACGAATTCGTTAAAATAAGGAAGTATTGAGCAGAAATACAGAATTATTTTAATAATCCCTTCTAAAAGCAATATAGAGGGACAGCCTTCATTTCTCATAGAATATGTATTTATGTCATCATATATAACAGAATACCATTAACATCCTATTCTGTAACTTACGATATAAAAAAAGGGCTTTAAAAACGGAGACTACTTTCGTCATCCTGTTTAAAAGAACCCTGTCACCATCTATTCTTTTCAAATATCAATTAAATCTCTTTCCATTATTTTGCCCCATAAATCTCGCATTGAGCTGTCCTTGTATCATTTTCTTTCTTGTTTCGCGATCTTCTTTCACCTTTTCTTTTTTATATTCCATGCGAATTTCATCTGTTCTCACACCTTCTTCTCGTTTATTTGCAATATCTATTAACCTTTCTACATCAGAAAAAGAATATTTGCGATTACCACGATCAGACCTTGAAGGAAATATCAATTTCCGTTCTTCATAGTATCTAATTTGTCTTTCGCTTAATCCAGTAAGTTCACTAACAGCGCCAATTGAAATGACTTTTCTTTCCTTATATGACCATTCATTTTCCATCTGCAGACCACCCTATTTTTAAGGTTTTATTTCTATTATACAGAATTGTTAAAAAATTTCACTAGTTATGTTAAAAAAAATAACATAAAATAAACCATGTTAGATTATCTAACAATTCAGATGATTTTTTGTAACAAACGTTTTAGAATGACATCATCATCAATTTAAAGGAGCAGATAAAAATGCAATATTTACGTAAAGCGGTAGAAAAGAAACGAAATTATTTGATTAAGTTATTACAAGAATACGGTTTGCACGATCAGAAACTTCAAAGCTTAACACTCTCTGAACTTGAGGGATTATCAAAAAAACATTTATCAATTAAATAATCAAAATTAATTGGGGGATTTAACAAATGGAAAATGAAGAAGCAGTTCAATTAGCGAAAAAAATTATTGAACTCGACTTATTAAGAGACGAGATATGGGAGTATTATGCGGCTCTTACAGGAGATGATGCTCATAAACTTCTTCGCCTTGTACAAAACAGTTAAAATCGGGCTATTTTGTTAAATTCTCTAACTAATTATGTAGAGATTATGGAACATACATATTAATTATTTTATTCCTATTTACGTAACCATTTATATATAAAGAAACGAACTCAATTTCTAGTAATAGTCTTCGATTGAGCTCGTTTCTTTTTTTATTTATCCAGCCATTCTGTTTATATACAACCATGTTGTACGAAAAATATGATAAAATGAATATTAAAGTCATCTCAGATTTTCCTCATACTGATTAATATATTCCCACTATTAGGAGGGTTATAATTGCCAATTTGGTTAACTATTGCCTTAAGTATTTTAGTAGGATTAATTATCATTGAAGAAGTTATACATTATGTAGTTCATCGTTCACTTTTTTATCAAACCCGTGAAAATGATGAAAACACAACTCGAATCAAGAGATGGTCTCATTTCAAAGAGAAATTAATAAAATTCAGGGCGCAAAAAAACAGGAGTTGAGTAACTTGTTTGCAATTACAAAAGAGGCCACACAGGCACTCTTAGAATGGAGCGGTCAAGACAACGTAATGATTCGCTTTCGAATTACGACCCCTTGTTGTAACCAACGAAAATATGATCTTACACTAACCGATACAATCACAACACAAGACGCTATCTATACACATGATTCAGTGCAAGTCATATACCACCCTACAGATTTACCTTATCTACGGGATACAATGATTGATTATAACGATGGTGGATTCTTTATACGCCATCCACATCCTCTCGTACAACCATTCTAAAATTGTTCAAGAAGGAGCTCTTGAACAATTTTTTTAGATTATAAACTATTCAGTAGCTCAGGATAATCATTATGCACAGAATTCACCAATTCTGAGACTTTAACCATTTGCATTTCTTCACTTTGAAAAGGTTTGCATAATGATTTCAGCTGTTGTTTATCTTTGCTATACATCCACTTATCACCTTCATTACCTGTTAACATGACCGGCATACGATGATGAACAGACGACATGATCTCATTTGCGGTTGTGGTTAAAATACAACATGATGTAAAAAGTTCGTCCCCTTGTCTATATTCGCTCCAGATTCCCGCCATCGCAAACGGCTTATTTTCAAGCAATGTAAAATGAAAAGGCTGGCTTTTACCACCTTCTATTTTCTTCCATTCATAAAAGCCATCAGCTAAGACTAAACAGCGCCTTGTATGGAAAGAGTGCTTAAAGCTAGGTTTCTCATCCACTGTTTCTGCACGTGCATTAATTAATGAAGTGCTATTACGTTTTGCTTTTGCCCACGGTGGTATGAAACCCCATGTCATTTTCCTCCCAATTTTCTCTCCTTGCTCCTCTACTATAGTTAAAATTTTTTGCCCCGGTGCAATATTATACCTGGGTAAATCCGCTTCATCATGATAATAAAACTCAAATGTTTTTTGTAGAATGAACACTTCTTCAGATAAGGTAAATCGACCACACATGATGACAACCCTTTTCTTATTAAAAGCATATACCACTCATATTCAAAACCGTAAAAATATAGCTGCCTGAGCAATCCAAAGAAATCTATTTTCTACCCTAATAACCTTTTTTCATGACCTTAATTACGTGAGTAGTAACGCTCATAGTTACTTTTTAATTCCAATAAAATAAAAAGAAGGGCAACAAGCCCTCCTTTCATTAATAACGATCTGCATCATGCCCCATCTGTTCAGCATGTCCGGGTGCGTCATCGCCATCTTTATCACCAAGTGGACGACCTTTATGCATCCCTTCCTCTTTCCGAGCATTCGCTAAACCTTCCCTTAGCCTCTTGCCATATTCATCATCCGCTGATTCAGCTAATGTAATCATTTTATCTTGTAACACCTTAGCACATGTGGAAAGATCATTCACTAAGTTTGATATCAATTCATCTTTTTCCCAGTCCTCAAATTCACGGAAGGTATGTCCAGCCTGTTTTGTATTATCATTACGATCAATCGATTCTCGAACGAGCTCACCACTGATTTTTGGTGTATGCTCTTTACCGGATTGCTCTGATTCTTTTAAACCACCTAAACTAGAAGGTTCATAGTTAACATGCGGATTTTGACCAGGTGCTTTATCGACATAATAAGACATCTGTCCTCCACGCTGATTTGTCGCTTGATTTGTTTTCGGCTTATTAATAGGTAATTGCAAGTAGTTAGGTCCAACACGATACCTTTGCGTATCTGAATAAGAAAATGTCCGACCTTGCAACATTTTATCATCAGAAAAATCAAGACCATCAACGAGTACCCCTGTTCCGAAGGCAACTTGTTCGACCTCATTAAAATAATCTTCAGGATTCTTATTTAACACCATCTTACCAATATGAAGCCATGGAAATTGATCCTCCGGCCATAATTTTGTATCATCCAAGGGGTCAAAATCTAATTCTGGATGCGCATCATCACTCATGATTTGAACGAAAAAATCCCATTCAGGATAATTCTCTTTTTCAATTTCGTCATATAAGTCTTGTGTAGCATGATTAAAATTCTTTGCTTGAATCTGTTCTGCTTCCTCTTGTGTTAAATTTTTAATCCCTTGCTTCGGTTCCCAATGATACTTTACAAGTACCGCTTCCCCTTCTTCGTTAACCCATTTATATGTATTCACACCCGAGCCTTGCATTTGGCGATAGTTTGCCGGTATTCCCCAAGGTGAATAAAGAAATGTGACCATATGGAAACTTTCAGGTGAATTAGCACAAAAATCAAAAAACCTCTCTGCATCCTGAATATTGGTTAATGGGTCTGGTTTAAATGCATGCACCATGTCAGGAAACTTCATCGCATCCCGAATAAAAAATACTTTTAAATTATTACCTACTAAGTCCCAATTCCCATCTTCTGTATAAAATTTTGTTGCAAACCCTCTCGGATCTCGAAGTGTTTCCGGTGAGTGACCACCATGGATAACAGATGAAAAACGAACAAACACGGGTGTCTTCTTTCCTTTTTCTTGGAAAAGTTTTGCCCTTGTATATTTAGATACTGGTTCGTCACCTGCCATGCCTGTCGCTTCAAAATAACCATGAGCGCCAGCACCTCTTGCATGCACGACCCTTTCTGGAATACGCTCACGGTCGAAGTGACTAATTTTTTCAATAAAATCATAATTTTCTAGTGTCGCTGGTCCTCTGTTACTTACTGTTCGTATGTTTTGATTATTAGTAACCGGATGTCCTTGGCGGTTAGTCAAGGTTTCTTCTTGTTCGAATTTTTCATTTTCACCATTATGATCATTATTCATAGAAAAAAGCCTCCTTTTACATATCTTTCCTTGAGTAATATGTGCAAGTTAGACATTTTCTATGTATAAATTTATGGACGAACAACAAACAACTCTCCTTTATAAGCAAAAGAAATACGGCCAGACTCTTCTGATACAACTAAGATAACCGCATCTGTAAGTTCCGATAAACCAAGGGCCGCCCGATGTCGTGTACCTAGAACGCGCCCATCTACTTCCATATTGGTTAAAGGAAGAATATTTCCAGCTGAAATGATTATATCACCACGAATTAATGTTCCTCCATCATGTACAGGACCACCTGGATAAAAAATCGTTTCTATTAAAGCTTGACTCACCCTTGCATCGATTTGAATGCCATTATGGATAAAAGGCGTAACATCCACTTCGCGCTCGATAATGATTAAGCCACCGTGAGCTTTGTTCGATAGTGTTTGCCCCGCTAATGATATGCTAGAAAAATGGTTTGTAAACGGTGATAAATAATGCTGCAAGTAATAAGTCGCAGTTAGATTATGGGCATCAGACACGATTTGTTGGAGCTGTTCAAACTCGGTTAAAATGCAACAATCAACGCCAATATTAATATTTGATAAGTGAGAAAGCTGAGCCTCGATATCCTTTATATATTGTTCAAGTGTGCTCTGGTAGTCTTCTAAACCATATTGCATTTTTTTCTCCTTTCGCGGGGATATTTTTTCTCTATATCATATTTTAATTTATCAGTCGTTAATTATGTTCTTTTTCTGTTGTTAGTTTTAGGTAAAAAAAAGAGCCAATCGGCTCTTTTTCGTACTCCATTTTTCAAGCAATAGGTAGCTTGGTTGCGTTAATCAAAGCTTGGATCTGTTCATAATTATCAGCTTCCATTAGCTCTATAATTTTTGATCCGACAATGACACCATCACAATACTGAAGAATTTCTTCTACATGTTCTGGTGTGGAGATTCCAAATCCAGCTAAGACGGGTAGTGGACTTATACTTTTTATTTTCTCTAAATGACTTGAGAGCAGAGAAGCAAATTGTGCTCTCGTACCAGTAATGCCATTTACGGTAACAGCGTAGACGAAACCTTTACCTCGCTTGGTTATTTCCTCAATTCTTTCGATTGGACTTTGTAATGTCACTAAACGAATCAATTCGATCTTAACTTCTTCTAAGTAAGAAGTGATAATCTCTTCTTCTTCAATAGGTAAATCAGGAATGATTAATCCATCGATACCGGATGTTTGAATATCTCTCGAGAACCGCTCCAGCCCATAAGATAATAATGGGTTCATATACGTCATAAAGATCAATGGAATATGGATAATTGGTCGTATTTCTCTAATACAATCAACAATTTCTTTTAATGTTACACCCGTATTTAAAGCTCTAATACCAGCCTCTTGAATAACGGGACCATCAGCTACTGGATCAGAAAATGGGATACCTATCTCAATGGCAGTTGCTCCTGCTTCTTGTAAAAACACTAACTTTTCTTTCAAAGATGGTAAGCCACCGTCCCCAGCCATTACATAAGGTACAAATGCTTTTTTTCCTTCTTTTTTCATTGTTTGGAACACTTTTTCGATGCGGTTCATGCTTTTACTCCCCCTATTTTCGATCTAACAGCCTCCATATCCTTATCTCCTCTACCCGAAAGACAAACAACGATATGTTCTGTTGGCTCCATTTCTTTTGCAAGTTTTATCGCATAACTAATTGCATGGGCACTTTCTAATGCCGGAATAATTCCTTCAGTTTTCGAGAGCACCTGTAACGCTTCCAGTGCTTCATCATCGGTAATGGCATCATATTTCACTCGTTCAATATCATGTAAATAGCAATGTTCAGGCCCGATCCCTGGATAATCTAGACCTGCTGATATTGAATGGGCTTCTTGAATTTGACCATCTTGATTTTGGAGGAGATACATATAGGCTCCGTGAAGAATACCAGGTTTGCCTTTCGCTAATGATGCTGCATGCTTTTCACTATGAAGTCCTAAGCCAGCAGCCTCTACGCCATAAAGTTTTACTTCACGATCTTCTAAAAACGGATAAAACATCCCAATTGCATTACTCCCTCCGCCGATACATGCCACTATCGCTTCTGGAAGTTTAGCTTCTTTTTCGATAAATTGTTTTTTCGTTTCCTGGCCAATCACACTTTGAAAATCTCTAACAATTTTAGGGAAGGGATGTGGTCCCATAGCAGAGCCCAGTATATAATGCGTATCTTCTACATTTGACACCCAATATCTTAATGCTTCATTAACTGCATCTTTTAAAGTTGCACTTCCAGACTTTACACTGATGACCTTTGCACCGAGTATTTCCATCCGAAATACATTCAATTGCTGACGCAATATATCTTCTTCTCCCATAAAAATCACACATTCTAAATTAAGAAGCGCACAAGCCGTCGCAGTTGCTACACCATGCTGACCAGCCCCTGTTTCTGCAACAACCTTTGATTTTCCCATTCTTTTAGTCAATAATGCTTGCCCAAGAGAGTTATTTATTTTATGGGCACCAGTATGATTTAAATCTTCGCGCTTGAGATAGATTTTTCCACCCCCAGCGTATTTTGTCAAATTTTTCGCGTAATAGAGTGGTGTTTCTCTTCCAACATAATCTCTTAATAAATTATTTAGCTCATTTTGAAATGCAGGATCGACTTTTGCTTTTTCATATTCTTTTTCTAATTCTAGGATGGCCTGCATAAGAGTTTCTGGTACATATCTTCCTCCATACGTGCCAAAATGTCCTTTTTCATCTGGTAGGGTAGTTGTTGTCATTTTTATTCCTCCTCTTAATTTGTTGCTTCTATAAATCTTCTAATTTTACTCGGACTTTTTTTTCCATCTATTTCAACACCTGAACTTACATCAACCATAAAGGGAGCACATTGTGAAATGGCGACTTTAACATTTTCTGCTGTTAAACCGCCAGCGAGGATCAATTTCGGGTGTTTTCTTTGCATTTCTTGCAGCAATGTCCAATCAAAGCTCGTTCCATTACCGCCATGGTATTTACCTCTTGGACTATCAACAAGAATGTAATCATCATCGTATTCATAGATAAGGTCGATATCTTTTTCGCTTTTCATTTGTATCGCTTTAATTACCTCAAAACCTTGGGATTTGATTTCTGTGCAATAGGTTTTCGATTCATCACCGTGTAATTGCACATGTGTTAAGCCTACTTCTTTTGCTATAAGAAGAAGCGATTCTATTGGCTCATCAACAAAGACTCCGACCTTCCATACATTTATAGGCAAACCTTTAATAATCTTTTTCGCCTTCTCGGTAGAAATTCTACGTTTACTTACAGCAAAAACAAATCCGAGGGCATCAGCCCCATAGACTATTGCTTGCTGTGCAATTTCCTCACTAACAATTCCACAAATTTTCACTTTCATTTCGATCCACCAGCCAAATTTTGCGTCTTTTTCATTTGTCTCATCAATAATTCTAAGTTTTCAGATTTCATCAATGCTTCCCCGACTAAAATACCGTCTGCTCCAGCATTAATTACTCTTGCTACATCTTCCCCTGTTTTTAAACCACTCTCACTAATTAAGAACGCTCCTGATTCTTTTATAAGTGGAGCGAGTGATTCCGTTACCTGCAAATCCACACCAAATGTATGAAGATCACGATTATTCACACCAATGATTTCAGCTCCTAATT
Source organism: Cytobacillus sp. FSL K6-0129 (assembly GCF_038007625.1). NCBI lineage: Bacteria > Bacillati > Bacillota > Bacilli > Caryophanales > Bacillaceae > Cytobacillus > Cytobacillus sp. FSL K6-0129. The sequence goes on from NZ_JBBOXM010000001.1 coordinate 1,018,985, forward strand.
CTATTGCCCTTTCTGCTTCAGCTTTATTGTGTACTTCGACCAAAACCTCAAGACCCTCATTGATTGCAAAATGAAAGAGTTGTTTTAACTGATCTTTCGTTAATGCTGCAACAATCAATAAAATAACTGTTGCCCCATGATTTTTGGCATAAACGATTTGCCTTTCATCGATAATAAAGTCTTTACATAATAAAGGTAGCGATACCGCATCAAAAACAGTTGTTAAATCTGTAAAATTTCCTTTAAAAAATGGGGTATCGGTCAGAACAGACATCGCATCAGCACCAAAGCGCTCATATAAACAGGCTTGCTCGTCAGGTTGTAATAGATTATTTATGATTCCTTTAGAAGGAGATGCTCGTTTAAATTCAGCGATAATCACAGGTTTATTTTTTTCTAATTGTTTTAATAAAGAGCGTGTAGTTCCGTTCCTTCGACTATTTCCGGAATAGGCTAAATTTGATAAAGTTCGTCTTTTTTCTGAAATGATACGATCTAAGATTGTCATGAGTCTATATCACCTTTTCTGTAGATTGAACACTTAATGTTTTTAGTTGCTCTAACTTTTCCATTGCTGCGCCTGAATCAATGATTTCTAAAGCAAGTTGCACGCCTTCCTTAATTGATTCAGTTCTTCCACCAACAAAAATACCTATCCCAGCATTAAGCGCAACGGTTTCTCGATACGCCCCTTTTTCTCCTTCTAAGACCCGAAGTAAAATTGCTGCATTTTCTTTTGCATAACCACCACGAATTTTTTCATTCGCATACACATGTAAACCCACTTCTTCAGGATGAAGCATAGTGGTTTGAATGTTTCCGTCTTTTAAAATAGCTAAATAGTTTTCACCTTGTAAAGAAGCTTCGTCCATATACCCTGCTCCATTGATAACGACCGCTCTTTTTCGCCCTAGCTTTTGAAGGACTTCAGCAAACATTTCAACAGCATCTCTTTTATAAATGCCTAATAATTGATTTTCTAAATTCATTGGATTAATTAGCGGACCTAATAGATTGAATGTTGTCGGAATTCTTAAATCTTGTCTTACTTTCATAATCCTCTTGATTTGCGGATGAACATTAGGTGCAAATAAAAATGCGATGCCAATCTTTTCTAATATTCCTTCAATTTGTCGTGGTGATAAATCAAGACGAATCCCTAAATGTTCCAAGACATCTGCACTGCCCGTTTTACTTGATACGCTCCTATTTCCATGCTTCGCTACAGGAATACCGCTTGCAGCTATAACAAAAGCAGAAGTAGTACTAATATTAAAGCTTTTTGAACCATCTCCTCCAGTACCACAATTATCCATTAAATGAGGAATAGATGTATCAAAGGTTAACGCATGAGCTCTTAATGCTTTTACAAATGTTGCGATTTCATTAACCGTCTCTCCTTTTGCTTTTAAGCTAACAAGAAAGGCAGCAATTTCACTATCCGTAATATCTGGCGAAAACAGATATTGTACAGCTTCTATCATTTCTTCTTCTGTTAATGAAATGCTATTGGTTAATTGCAGCAGAATTTCTTTCATCATTCTCTCTCCTTTTAGTGTTTTCAATAAAATGTCTCAACATCTTTTGGCCTTGTAATGTACCAATCGATTCAGGGTGAAATTGAAATCCATATAAATCAAATGCTTCATGCTTAATAGCCATTATTTCGCCGTCCTCTAGTGAACGTGCTGAAATGTTGAAGTACCCTGGAAGGCTACCTGATTTGATGACTAATGAGTGATACCTCATCACTACCAGCGGTTGACTCATATATTGAAATACCCCCCCACCTGTATGCATCATGTTTGAGGTTTTTCCATGCATAATTTTCTTCGCTTCAGTGATTTCACCTCCGAATGCATATCCAATTGCTTGATGACCTAAACAAACACCTAAAATGGGATATTCTTGATGTAATTGTTGAATTAATTCCACACATATACCTGCATTCTCTGGGCGCCCAGGGCCAGGTGACAAAATGATATGAGTCGGATCTAATAAACGAATTTCTTCGACAGTTATTTGGTTATTTCGTTTCACTACGACCGTTTGCCCTAGTTCTCCTAAATATTGATACAAGTTATAAGTAAATGAATCATAATTATCAATTAATAAAATCATTTGTTTGCCTCCAGAAATGCCTTTAATTTATGAATCGTTTCTTCATATTCTTTTTTAGGAATCGAATCATAAACAATTCCTGCACCAGCCTGAATATATGCGTTCCCATCCTTTGCTACCATCGTTCGAATAGCAAGAGCAAAATCCATATTACCGTTTGTGGATAAATAACCAATGGCTCCGGAATAGATACCTCTTTTTGTTTCCTCTAATTCATTGATAATTTCCATCGCTCTTATTTTTGGTGCACCTGATACTGTACCAGCTGGCAGGCAAGAAATAAGTGCATCAATATTTGTACATTCATTCTTTAACTGCCCCTCTACTTCAGAAACAAGATGCATCACATGTTTATATTTTTCAATATTCATATATTTCCGAATGCTAATCGTCCCAAATTCACATACTCTACCTAAATCATTTCTCCCAAGATCAAGAAGCATTCGATGCTCTGCCACCTCTTTTTCATCTTGCTTGAGCTCTTTTGCTAACAAATCATCTTCTAAATTGTTTCTCCCTCTAGGCCTTGTGCCGGCAATTGGATTGGTCATTACTTTGTGCTGATTCACCTTTACTAAACTCTCTGGCGAAGCCCCCGCTACTTTGTAATCACCAAAGTCCAAGTAATACATATATGGAGAAGGGTTATCAATTCTGAGTTTTCTATAAAAATCAAAAGGATCTCCACTTATTTCTGCTTGTAACCGCTGGGATAATACTACTTGAAAAATATCTCCCGCCTTTATATATTCTTTTGCTTTTTCTACTTTTGAGATAAATGCATCTTCGCTCATTAGTGGTCTATATTGACTGATTCGCGCTTTTTCACCCGTTTTTTGCTCCATAGAAAATAGCTCTGCCTTACGCTTACTTAATTTTTCTTCTAGTTGCCTTTTATTTGATACGATTGGTACTCCTACTAAAAATAATTTTTGCTTTAGATGGTCAAAAACAATCACTTCTTCAAAGAACATGAAATGTACTTCGGGAATTTGCAAATCATCCTGTATTTCAATTCCTATTTCTTCATATTGTCTAATAACATCATAACCAGCAAACCCCACGGCACCACCGATAAACGGGAATTGTTGAGAATTGTGAATGCCAATTTTTTTCATTTGCTCTTTGACTACTTCTAACGGTTTATTTTTTACTTCTTCTCTTTCATTTTCTGAGAGTATAATCGTAGATCTTGCACTTCCTTGCACTTCTAAAACGGGATTGCAGCCGATAAAAGAAAATCTACCAGCGTCTTCATGTTTTAAAGAGCTTTCAAACAAAAATTTCTTTTTACCTGAAAGCTTTTGATAAATGGCAATTGGTGTTAATAAATCACCATCATTGACTTCTAAAATAACCAGGGTTTCTAAAGTCTGATTCATGTTCTCACTTCTCCTTATCAATAATAAATCGAATTTAAACGCAAAAAATCCCCTATACCATAAACGCTCAATAGCTTTAGGTATAGAGGACGTATCTATATAGATGCGTGGTGCCACCTCAAGTTCAGAATGTCCATGGGGACATTCTCTTTTTCAAGTACAGATGTCAAAATCGATACTCTATCCTTTTAACGGCGGAATCCCGTGCCCCTTACTTACATTTTTCAGGGTACCTCTCACAAGTCCATTCCATTTATCGATCACACCGGATTCCCACCAACACCAGCTCTCTTATGTGATTAACGATAAATATACTACTCTTGATCAACGATTTGTTTTATGAAATTAAACGAAAAAGGGCCTCTCTCCTTATTAAAAAGGACGAGAGACCCGTGGTGCCACCTTTATTAGCTGTAAATTACAACTCACTTAACAAATACGAATAACAAATTCGTATTTATCTCTTTTAACGATGAGACATTCGCCAGAGCCTACTAGTTATAAAAGGTTCGGTCTGGAAGCTCGGAAGTCCATTCACTTATATCACCCACTGATTCCCACCAACCATCAGCTCTCTAAAATGAGCATATATAAGATACTACTCTTCGTCATTGCTTACGTCTTATTTGTTACATATGATATGCCTGATTCTTTTAATTGTCAATAGGTTTTCGTTTAATTTTTAATCTTTTTTCTAATATTTCTGTCCACTCTTGCGATAACCCAGATACATTCAACAATTTTTCCATTGCTACAATATCTTTTAGTTTATGTAGTATAATATCAGTCGCATCCCATACAGACAGTTCCGATTGCTTTCTTTCGACTAATTGAATTTCTGACTGAAGGTTAATCGTTCCCTCTTTTAACACACGGAAAAAATAACCTGTATGATTCGTCTGAAAAACCTTTTTTAATAATTGATCTTCACCATTAAATTTTGAGATGGTTGAACAAGGAACTCTCCCTTGTGTCACTTCAACAATCGTTTCACCAATTGCAAACACATCACCAATATATATTTCCTTCTCAGTCATATTTGTTGTACTAATATTTTCACCAAAAGAAGGAAGCATAAAAGTACGGCTAAATGCCTTTTGCCATTTTTCATAATGTTCGTACGGATAAAGACATAATGCTCTGTCAATCCCACCATGAAAATCTGTATTAGCTACTCCGTCGCCTTCAATCGCATCTTTTTTTAAAAAGAGTTCTTTTACAGGTGTTTTACCGATAGCAGATGTTTCATGCTTTTCTTTCCATTGATAATCTCTAGGTTTACCTTTACTTAAAGATACAATTCTCAATTTCCTGCCCCCTTTATCTACCTTTCATTTTAGCTTTTATTACTAATTTTTACTAGTTAGGAAAAAACAAAATTGTAGCCATACTTTCTGTTCATTTCGTTTATATTAATAAATAGTGTTTGTGAGGGTAAAAACAATTGAAAGTGAGTTAACCATGGACCATATTGAACAAGCCATACAAAAAAAGACGAGTAAAAATAAAAAACAAAATAAAAAGAATAACCAAAAATGGGCTATTTTATCTATTTCTTCCATTCCACTTGTCATGACCCTTGGAAATTCTATGCTCATACCTGTCTTACCAGTTATGGAAAAAAAACTATCAATTAATTCTTTCCAAGTAAGTATGATTATCACAATATATTCCATTGTCGCCATCTTTCTCATCCCGATTGCCGGTTATCTTTCTGACCATATTGGAAGAAAAAAAGTCATTATCCCTAGTCTGTTGATTGCAGGAATTGGTGGAATTGTTTCTGGTTGGGCTGCATGGAAGTTGGAAAATCCCTATACGGTCATCTTGATTGGAAGAGCCCTTCAAGGGGTAGGAGCTGCCGGAGCTCAACCAATAGTCATGCCATTAGTTGGTGATATGTTTAAAAATGATGATGATGTAAGTAGTTCGTTAGGTTTAATCGAGACCTCCAATACTTTCGGAAAAGTATTAAGTCCCATTTTAGGAGCTTTGCTTGCCGGAGTAATTTGGTTTTTACCTTTCTTTTCAATTCCTGTTTTTTGTTTATGTTCGATTATCTTAATGCTTTTTCTCGTAAAAACACCCAATAAGCGAGAAGAACCTATTCCTTTTAAGGAGTTTTTTCAGCATATAAAAGACATATTTACACAAAAAGGAAAATGGTTATATGCCATTTTTCTTATTGGTGCAATCCTCATGCTTGTTCTATTCGGGATATTATTTTATTTATCCGATTTATTAGAGAAAAGCTATCATATAAAAAATATAAAAAAAGGTCTGCTCCTGGCATTACCTTTATGTTCACTCTGTGCATCTTCCTATATTACAGGAAAGTTAATTAAGCAAAACAAAATATTGATGAAGTGGATGATATTTGTCAGTTGTTTAGGAGCAATGATCTCTGTAGCATTACTAAGCTTAAATGACCAGCTCTGGTTTATGATTATGCTGTTTCTGTTATGCGGAATTGGTATCGGAGCGGCGTTGCCCTGTTTGGATGCAATGATTACTGAAGGCATTGAAAAAGAGCAAAGAGGGACGATATCTTCTATTTATAGCTCTATGCGTTTTATTGGTGTCGCAGCAGGACCACCTATTACGGCATTATTGTTAAAGCATGCAGAAAATTGGATGTTCTATATCTTTAGTCTTATTTTACTGATAGCTGCATTAGCAACCTTCTTAGCAATTAAGCCGAAATCATAAGGAACACAGAAGATAAACCCGTGACAACTGAACACTCATATGATATGATTTTATTATATATTTCGTATAAAAATGACCACAAGTGTTGCAGCACCTGTGGCCATCTGCAATAGGTTCGTCCTAAAAGGGGACGGCCAAATAAGTTTGACGTAGACCTCACCCTAAAAGTTTAAAGGCTCAAGGGGGGTCTATTTTTTATGATTAAAAGCTAAGACCGCCATAATCAGTGTTGTAAATGAAATCATCAACATTAGAGATTCAAATACTGTCAAAAGGCCTCACCCCCTTTCTACGGGGTTAGCCGACCACCCTTGTGAACACTATCGCTCTTCCATTATAACATATTTTCACAAAAATATAAGAACGCATGTTCTGTTTTTGAAAATTGAGCCTATCCACCTATTCTACATTAGGTTTTCTTTTGATGGTTCCTAGCAACAGTGCAGCAAAAAGACTACCTACCGCAATGGCCAACAAAAAGGAAAGAGAAGAACCGAACACAAAAGGTGTAACTAATACTCCTCCATGAGGAATCGCAATCCCTGTATGTGTTGCCATCGACAACGCACCCGCAGTTGCAGAACCAAGGAGAATTGGTGGTATATACGCCTTCTTATTCCGCTCGACAAAAGGGATCGCTCCTTCAGTCATAAACAAAAACCCTTTTACATAATTTGTACGATAATATAAACGTTCATTTTTAGAGAACTTCCAATAAAAAATACTCGTCGCAAAAGCAATGGCAAGTGGGGGAACCATTCCACCAACCATAATAGCAGCTAATGGTTCGTATACACCATTTAACATAAATCCAATACCAACCAAATAAGTCATTTTATTAATAGGACCACCTAGGTCAATGGCCATTAATAGTCCGAACATCGCACCAATCAAGATAGACAAAGGTGTCGTCATCGTTTGGAATAATGTTGTAATGGATTGTGTTAACCAGGTTAATGGTTGTAATAATACAAACATCGCCAATAAAGTCATCAAAATGCCGATGACAGGATAAATGATAATGTTCGACATCGCTGTGATAGAGGATGGTAAATAATTCGTCCATTTCTTTAAACGATTAATAATGAACCCACCGATTAAACCTGCACATATCCCACCAATCAAGCCTGAACCATTCATTGCAGCGAATAAACCACCAATTGCTCCTGGCGCAAATCCTGGGCGATCACTAATGCTTTTACCAATATAGCCAGCAAATATAGGCATTAATAAAACAATAATTGTTTGATCACCGAAAAAAGAGAGAATCTCCCAAAATTGATGACGGAAATCTGAACTAAAAATCGTTAATGACAATAAAAATCCAGCTGCAATGGCAAGGGGGAGCATATTAGATAACCCATTCATCACATGTTGATAAAGCTCTCTTGACCAAGTTTTACTATTTTTATTTACATGATTATGGTCATATATGTCACAATCTTGTGAAACAGCTTTTTCTAATAACTGAAAAGGTTTACTCATACCATCTGCAACAGAGGCTTGCACCATATGTTTGCCACTAAATCGCTCCAACTCTACTTTTGTATCGGCTGCAATAATAATGGCAGTTGCTTTTTCTATTTCAGCTTTTGTAATATGTTGCTTAACCCCAGCAGCGCCATTTGTTTCGACTTTTAGAGGAATATGCAAAGTGGCGGCAGCTGACTCTAAGGAATGAGCCGCCATATAAGTATGAGCAATCCCTGTTGGACAACCTGTAACTGCTAAAATAAATGGAGTCTCTTCATTCGTTTCATAAGTTTCATTTCTAGTATCATCTTTATCCAATTCACTAATAATCGAGAGTAAATCACTCTTTGACTCTGCCGTCATTAGTTTGAAATGAGTTTCTTTGTTCATTAAAATGGTTGATAACTTAGCTAATATATCCAAATGAAGCTCATCGGCGTTTTCCGGAACAGCAATAAGGAAGATAAGATGGGCTTTTTCACCATCTAAAGAGTTAAACTCTATCCCTCCATGACTCCTTGCTAAAGCAATACCAACTTGTGTGACTGCCCTAGATTTCGCATGGGGAATCGCAACGCCGTTGCCTATACCTGTAGTACTTTGCGCTTCTCGTTTAAGCACATCAGCAAGGAAAAGCCCTTTTTCCTTTATACCACCATCATTGTATAGCGTATCGACTAACGCAGTAATCGCTTCTACTTTTGTCACTTCCTCAAGTGAGAGAAGAATTGATTCTTCACTTAATAAATCAGTAATATTCAATACCTCTCTCCTTTCCACTAACAAAAAGTCTTTTTATCTTTCAATCATACAAAAAATAATAAGAAAATCAATCATTTTTTCTAGCAAATGATAATTGCTGAAATTGTTCATGTATGCTAGAATCAAAATAACAATATATAGTTAAATTCAACTTCACTAATCACTATATATTGTATTTTGCAAGATTATCCTCATCCATAGTCTCATTTTCCGTTTCTTGATAAGAAACGGCTTTTTTCTATTTATCTTTTTCCTATTGACTATATCATCACCCAACGATTGGAAATAAAATGATACTTCCAGTATATCTAAAGTTCCTGTATAACTATAGATGTTTACGTATGCATTTCTTACTATTTTTATGACTATTCTGTGACCATTGTATCATTAATTAAAGAAATCATTATTTTTAAAATAGGTAAATAAAATAACTCCATATAGTCCGGTTACATGTTACAATATGAAAAATGCAATATATTACTATTGTTTTGATTCAATTATAACGAAGTGATTAAAATTTAGAGGAGTATGGATCATGGCAAAGCCATCTAGTGAAACAGTCATCTTTTATATTGCAGGAAGTATTTTCACTGTATTATCAATTGGTGGAATTACTTTTTTATTAACAGAATGTTATCAATCACAAACCCTCAATGGTGCAGAGCTATGGATTATTATGCTCGTTAGTTTTGCAGTAACCGCTTTATGTGATTTTGAGTTAGAACTTGAAAAACAAAGTGACACATAAATAATTCACTAACAGGCAGAGGTAATCGTTTTGATTACTGGAATTGCTTTTCTTGTTTGCAAATGGAACATAACAAAAACTTTTTCACTTGTTGCTATGATTTTTTGATCTCTAGTTGCCATTTGTTGAGAAATGACAAAACTCGTATGACCAACTCTCTTTAATGTTGTCGTAATCTCTAACAGTTCTCCCACTAATGCCTCTTTTATATACTCACTTTCCACTTTCTTTACAACGCAACCGATATGTCTTGATTGTAAATATTGATTCGTTAGACCAAGCGCTAAAAACCAGTCATCAATACCACATTCGAAGTAGTTGAAATATTTCAAATAGTTCATATGACCAAGTTCATCTATATCACTCTCACGAACAACAATACTTGTTTTAATTTTTTTCAATTTAAGCCAGTCCTCCTTTTTGTATGCTATTTCCTCTGAACAATATTGATAAAAATGGTGAAAGAAAAGTACTATCCATTCCTTTCACCAATTGAAAACCTAATGATTGATTGCCCTTCTTTTATGAGCAAACTCAATATACGTTTTAAGTATTTCTGGATTAGCCATTGAACCAACATTAATCACTTTTTCTGGCTGATGACCTAATAATATCCTTTTAATCGGTACTTCCATCTTCTTACCGGTCAACGTTCTCGGCACCTGCTCCACAGCAATAATTTCATTTGGAACAAACCGTGGTGAAACTTGTTGTCGTATGACATCTTTAATATGTGAAATGAGTCCATCTTCGAGTAGTTGATCTTGCTTTAACACTACAAATAAAGCCATATATGAATCTTCTTCTAGTGCTTCTAAATCAACTACTAAGCTATCGCTTACAATCTCTATACTTTCGACTGCTCGATAAATTTCACTAGTACATATGCGAACGCCTTGTTTATTAATGGTTGAGTCTGACCTGCCAAAGATAATGGATCTCCCTTTATCATCAAACTGAATCCAATCTCCATGACGCCAAATTCCCGGAAAAGTACTAAAATAACTTTCTTTGTAACGCTTGTCACCTTCATCATTCCAAAAATAAATTGGCATCGATGGCATTGGATTAAGAATCACTAATTCCCCTACCTCATTAAGTACGAGCTTTCCATCGTCATTAAAAGCTTGAGCGTTTACACCTAAAGCCTTTGTTTGAATTTCTCCAGCACGAACGGGCAAAACGGGGGACCCTCCAATAAAAGCTGTGCATACATCTGTACCTCCACTTACGGAGGCTAACCATACATCCTGTTTAACCTCGTTATATACCCATTTAAAACCGTCTATGCTTAGGGGAGATCCTGTGGAACAAATGGCTTTTAAATGGGGGAATGTATACTTTTCTTTCGGTTTAATTCCTAATTTTAAACTTGCCTGTATAAAAGCAGCACTCGTGCCAAAGAAACTTACTTTTGTTTTTTCGGCTAATTCCCATAAAACATCGGGTTTTGGGTACATTGGGCTACCATCATATAAAACAATCTTTCCACCTGTTAAAAGGGCACCAACAAGTAAATTCCACATCATCCAACCCGTTGTCGTAAACCAAAAAAATACATCTTCGTTTGTAACCCCTTCTTCAATGACTAATACTTTTAAATGTTCAAGTACAATGCCTCCTTGACTGTGTACAATTGGTTTAGGCAGTCCTGTCGTTCCAGATGAAAATAAAATCCATAAAGGATGATTAAAAGGCACTGGTTCGAAAACAAGTTCACTCTTTCTTTTCATTACTTCTTGCCAGTCGATCGTTTTCTGTGGATTTAACCGTTTATAATCACTATTTATGCTCTTAAACAACACGGTTCGCTTCAAAGTTGGTAGTGCATTCTGTAAGTGAGCCACTTGATCAACTCGGTCTGATGTTTTGCCATTATATACATAACCGTCCACTGCAATGAGTACATTCGGCTCAATCTGTTTGAACCGTTCCACCACACTTTCCATACCGAAATCAGGTGAACAACAAGACCATACTGCTCCAATACTCGCACATGCTAAAAAAGCAATAATCGTCTCAGGAATATTAGGCATATAACCAACGATACGATCTCCTTTTTTTACACCTATCTCTTTTAAATAACCTGCTAGTGAAGCCGTTTTTCCCCTTAATTCTTTCCAGGAAATTTCCTTTATATCTTCCATTTCTGATCGGAAAATAAGTGCTGTTTCATCACCTCTATCATTTCTGAACACATGCTCAGCATAATTCAATGAGGAGCCTTCAAACCAACTAGTTCCTGGCATTTTTCGAGATTGTAAAACATGTGAGTATGGCGTATATGAAATGATTTGACAATATTCCCATACATATCCCCAGAATAATTCTAATTCATCAACTGACCATTTCCACAAATGATGGACATCATTTAATTCGAGCTTCTTTTCGTTTCTGATCCAATGAAGAAATTTTGTTACCCCTGCTTTCTCTATCTCCCTTTCGCTCGGTTGCCATAAAAGTTGACCTTTTGAAACCGCTTCCATTTCCTTCGCCACCTTCATTCTCTTTTGTAAAATGGACGAGAATCTGAGATGAAATGATTTTCCATTTTATATATATTATCAAAAAATCGTTATTATCATACTATTTAATATATATTCTCCTAGTATAAGTGGCTACTACTATTATTATTATTAAAAATAATTCTATTTGTTTATCTTCCTGTCTCTTCCCTTGACTTCTAAAATTTTAATAAATTCTAACATTTAGCTTTTTTCTAGAGATAACCTTTGACAAGTTGGATAAAATGATGTAAATTACGTAATGGGCGAACAATTAATATGTTAACCCAATATAATATTCGTATTTTGAGGTGCTAGCTATGGAAAACGTATTTGATTATGAAGACATTCAATTAATTCCTGCTAAATGTATTGTGACTAGTCGTTCTGAGTGTGATACAGCTGTAACGCTCGGAAAACATAAATTCAAACTCCCAGTTGTCCCTGCAAATATGCAAACAATTATCGATGAAAAAATTGCTACTTATCTTGCTGAAAACGGTTATTTTTATGTCATGCACCGCTTCCAACCTGAGACGCGTAAAAACTTTATTAAGGATATGCATGCACGTGAACTCATTGCTTCTATTAGTGTTGGTGTAAAAGAAGAAGAATATGGTTTTATTGAAGAATTAGCTTATGAAAAAATTGTACCTGATTATATTACAATCGATATTGCTCACGGGCATTCCAATGCAGTCATTCAAATGATTCAACATATTAAATTACATTTGCCTGATGCTTTTGTTATTGCTGGTAATGTAGGTACACCTGAAGCTGTCCGCGAATTAGAGAATGCCGGTGCAGACGCAACAAAAGTAGGCATTGGGCCAGGAAAAGTTTGTATCACAAAGATAAAAACTGGTTTTGGTACAGGTGGCTGGCAATTAGCTGCACTTCGTTGGTGCGCAAAAGCAGCAAGCAAACCTATTATTGCTGATGGTGGGATTAGAACACATGGCGATATTGCAAAGTCTATCCGTTTTGGCGCATCAATGGTCATGATCGGTTCATTGTTTGCTGGTCATGAAGAATCACCTGGTGAAACAATTGAAAAAGATGGTAAGCTCTACAAAGAATATTTCGGTTCAGCCTCTGAATTCCAAAAAGGCGAACGTAAAAATGTTGAAGGCAAAAAAATGTACGTCGAGCATAAAGGTTCTCTTGTGGATACATTAAAAGAAATGGAACAAGATTTACAATCTTCTATTTCTTATGCTGGTGGAAATAGGCTTGAGAGTATCCGCAATGTAGATTATGTAGTAGTAAAAAACTCAATCTTTAATGGTGATAAAGTTTATTAAACAACCCGATTAAGCCAAGAAAATCATTTATTTCATCCTGCCAGGGATTTGACCCCCGGCAGGATGAGTGCGTTTATTTTGAAGTGAAAACAGGTTTTCTTTTCTCCATAAAGGCCTTTGTTCCTTCCTTTTTATCCGCTGTTGCAAATAAAACTGCTTGTGCTAATTTCTCAATTATTTGTCCTGTTTTTTGATCGGTTTCTGCACCATATTGTACAGCCATTTTAGCGAGCTTAACCGCTAATGGACCTTTAGCTAAAATTTGCTCTGCTATCTCATCTACTTTATCCTTCAAAAATTGCAATGGGACAACTTCTGTTACTAAGCCATGTGTCATTGCTTCCTCAGCAGAAAGAAATTTTCCTAATAGAATCATTTCTAACGCCTTTCCTTTTCCAACAATTCGCGATAGCCTTTGCGTACCACCTGCACCTGGGATAATTGACAAATTTAATTCTGGCAAACCAATCTTGGCATGATCCGCCATCACTCGTATATCACATGCTAATGCCAGTTCACATCCTCCACCAAGAGCAAGACCATTAATCATGGCAATTGTCGGCATGTCATAAGCTTCAATTTCATCATAAATTTCTTGCATACTACCTGTTGCAAAAACATCTAACATTTCCTTCTCATTTAGTTGGGTAATGTCTGCACCTGCTGCAAATGCCTTGTCTCCTTCTCCTGTAAATACAACAAGCTGGGACACTCCATCATGTTTAATTTCTACAAGAGCATCCCTTATCTCACTAAGCGTTTCTTTACTTAATCTATTTCTTACTTCTGGTAGATTAATATATATATAGGCAAGTTGACCTTCTTTTTTTACAATAATGTTTTCATACATCAGATTTCCTCCTTCTTATTTTTGAAGGTTTTCAATCAACATAGCCATTCCTTGGCCGCCACCGACACAGAGAGAGGCAATGCCAAATCTTCCCTTCTTTTTTGCTAGTGCATGCATTAAAGTAACGACAATTCTAGATCCGGTTGATCCAAGTGGATGTCCGAGAGCAATTGCTCCGCCATTAATATTTATTCGTTCAGGTGGTAGCATCAACTCTCTTTGTACTGCAATGGCTTGAGAAGCGAACGCTTCATTTATTTCAAATAAATCTATGTCTGCGATACTAAGCTTTGTTCTTGCCAATAACTTCCGTATTGCCGGTACAGGTCCAATCCCCATGACTTCAGGTGAAACACCGACAGATGTCCAATCATGAATCATTGCTCTTGCTGATAATCCCCTTTTATCAGCTTCTTGTGCTGTCATAAGCAAGAGTGCTGAGGCGCCATCATTTCTTCCACACGCATTTCCTGCAGTTACGCTACCACCTTCTTTAAATACCGGCTTTAAGCTGGCAAGCTTTTCTCGTTTTGTCTCCGGTCTTGGATGTTCGTCCTGAGCGAAAGTGATTTGTTCTCTTTTGTTTTGTATTGTTACTGGGATGATTTCTTGTTGAAATGCGTTCATTTCTTGCGCCCTTTTATACTTTTGCTGACTTTCATATGCAAACTGGTCTTGATCTTCCCTAGCAATATTGTATCGCTCGGCAACATTTTCTGCTGTCATCCCCATCCCTAAATGAGCGCCATAAATTTCTTGCGGTTGTTGACCATTCTCTTTATTGGCATCCACTAGTATTGTTTGGTCACCTCCAAAGCGTGAGCCTCTAATAAAAATGGGGGAATTACTCATACTTTCCGTACCACCTGCGATAACAACATTTGCCTGTTTGGAATAGATTTGTTGCATACCTGAAGCGATGGCTTGCATCCCTGATGCACATAATCGATTCACAGTAAAAGCGGGGGAAGTTTCAGGAATGCCCGCTCTTAAAGCAGCTACTCTTGCCACGTTGGATGATTGCGAAGATTGTCTCACTTCTCCTAATACGACTTCTTCAATAGTCGATGGGCTCACATTGACACGTTTAAGTAAGCCAGATATAACATCGGATGCTAAGTAGCTAGAAGATATATTACGTAATGTTCCTCCATACCTTCCAATCGCTGTTCTTACGCCATCTACAATGACGATTTTGTTTAGGTCCATTTTCTTCCCCCCTTAGTTATATTCTTTATTTAATTGAGCAGCGATGATATTTTTTTGGATTTCTGATGTTCCTTCATAAATCCTCGTAATTCTCGCATCACGATAAAACCGTTCAATAGGAAAATCTGAAATGTATCCAATCCCGCCATGGACTTGTACGGCTTTATCAGCCACACGGTTATATACCTCTGAGCCGAATAATTTAATCATCGCTGCTTCCTTAATTACTTTCTTCCCTTCATCAACCATCGTAGCTACTCGGTACGTAAAAGATCGTAATGCTTCTATATCGACAGCCATTTCCGCTAACATATGAGCAACGGCCTGATGCTCAATAATTGGCACATTGAACTGCACCCGTTCTTTTGCATACGTCATTGAAAGATCTAATAATTTTTGGGCGGAACCTAAGTTTCTGGCGGCCAAACCTGCACGTCCGTTGGCAAGAATCGTTAATGCATTCACATAGCCTCTCCCTTCTTCACCCAGGACATTTTCTACTGGGACTTCACAGTCTTCCATAATTATTTCTGCTGAATGTGAACCACGAAGGCCCATTTTATGTTCAATCGCTCCTACTTGAAAACCAGGAAAACTTTTTTCTACAATAAAAGAAGTAATCCCTTTTGCACCTTTAGATGGATCTGTGACAGCCATAACCGTAAAAACATCTGCTTGAGGTGCATTTGTAATATAGTGTTTTAACCCATTTAAAATATATTTATCGCCTTTACGTACTGCCGTCGTTTTTAAATTAGTGGCATTCGAACCAGCCTGAGGCTCTGTTAATGCGAAGGCGCCTATTTTCTTTCCTGTAGCCATATCAGGTAAGTACTTCTGTTTTTGATATTCATTTCCCATTTCCACAATGCCCACTGATCCGATACCCGTATGACCACCAATCAAAGTTGTGAATCCATTATGCGTGGCACCAATTTCTTCATACAATGCACATTTGCCTACCATCCCAATGCCTAACCCACCATATTCTTCTGGAATACTTAAACCAAATAAGCCGAGCTCTTTTGCCATTTCTACAATTTTATCTGGGATGTGATCCTCTTTTTCGATCTGCATCGCAACCGCTTCCACTTCATTTTGCACAAACTCTCTAACACCTTTTTTCAACACTTCGATATCTTCACTTACTGTATAACTCATATCATCGGCCTCCCTTTATTTTTGAATATTCACTATTTTCTTACCGTGTTGATCGTATGCGTACCATCCTTTACCTGTTTTTCTACCTAATTCACCTTTTTCCACTTTTTCTACTACCGACTGTTTCGGGCGATCCACCTCTAGCCCTGTTTCTGCATATCTTTGCTTCCTTACAGCATAATTCACATCAAGACCAGTTAAATCCATTAATGCAAATGGGCCAATAGGATGACCTAAAGCCTTTTCGACTACGAAATCGATTTCTTCATAACTGGCATATCCATGTTCATATAAATAAATCGCCTCATCCATAAGTCTCGCTAAGATACGATTGGCGATGAAACCTGAAATTTCTTTTTGTAGAAGTACTGGTTTTTTTCCGATACTTTGAATGAATGTCATCGCTTGCTGTGCAACTTCCTTTGAAGTATGCGGACCTTGAACAACTTCGACAAGCTCCATCACAAGTACGGGGTTAAAGAAATGGATATTACATACACGATTTTGATAGGTTAACTTATCTATCAATTTAGAACTCACTATAGTGGAGCTATTCGTCGCAATGATACAATTTTCCGAGACAATCTTTTCTAAGGATTGAAATAATGTTTGTTTTGCCTCTAAATCTTCAATAATAGCTTCTATGATAATATCTACATCATGTAACTGATTAATTTCAGTAGTAAATGTTAAATGTTCGAAAGCTTTATCCACCTCATCACGCGAAAATCTTCCTTTTCTCACCCTCTTTTCTAACTGTGTTTCTAACACTTCTTTCGCTTTTATTAAACGATCGTTAGATATATCTTGTAACACGACATCATATTGATGAAGCGCTGCTACAACAGCAATTTGTGCACCCATTGCTCCCGCTCCAATCACACCAACTTTTTTTATATTTGTCATTCTCGTTTATTTCTCCTTTCTAATTCTTCTTTCACAAGTAATCTTTTCAATAATTTACCAACACCGTTTCTTGGTAGATGACTTCTTTCTTCGAAAACTCTCGGTACTTTATAAGGTGTTAGTTTCGTATAACAAAATGCTTTAATTTCTTCAAGATGAAGCGTATAACCTTCTTTAGCGACAAGAAATGCTTTCGGAATCTCTCCATTTTCAGAATCAGGGATACCGACTACGGCAACTTCAGCAATACCTTGATGTTCATAAAGGACATTTTCCACTTCTTGAGGATAAATATTAAACCCCGAGAAAAGAATCATTTCTTTTTTACGACCGACAATATAGAAATACCCATCTTCGTCTACTGTGGCTAAATCACCTGTAAACAACCAGCCATCTTGTAACGTAGAGGCTGTATCTTTCTCATTGTTCCAATAACCCTTCATCACTTGTGGACCTTTAATGACCAATTCACCGACCTGATTGATCCCCAAATCCTCCTGTTTTTGATCAACGATACGACAATCTACATCAGGAACAGGAATACCGATGCTCCCATGTTTATGTGTGCCATTTATTGGCGTACGGTGAGTCGTTGGAGATGTTTCCGACATACCAAACCCTTCTAAGATGGTACAACCAGTTAATTGCTTGAATTGTTTAATAACCTCTACTGGCAATGGCGCTGAACCGGATGAACATATTTTAAGAGAGTTTAGTCCTGCGAATCGTACATTTGGATGATGGATAAAAGAGAGATACATTTTAGGGACACCTGGAAACATGGTTGGTGCATATTTCTTCACTTGATTTAAAACCTCATCAACGTCAAATCGTTCAAAGAGCAAGATTCGCGCTCCTAAAAAGATGCCTACATTCATAGCACTTGTCATCGCATACACATGATAAAGCGGGGTTGCCGCTAATATCGTTTCATTTCCAAAAGCCACTTTTTGTCGATACATCACATAACTTTGGTAAACATTCGCAATTAAATTATGATGTGTAAGCATGGCTCCTTTTATCGTTCCCGTTGTTCCGCCTGTGTATTGTATAATGGCTAAATCGTTTTTAGGATCTATAGACGCTTCAGTAAATTTGATACTTCCATTTTTAAAAATATCTATCATATGATGAACGATTGAAGATACTTCCCTATTAATACTGACATTTGTGGCATACATAATATGTTCTAAATCATACACTTCTCTAATTTTCTGCAGTGCAGTGACTGATTTTTCACCAACCACTAGTGCGCGTAATGCTGTATCATGAAACACTTGCAATACCTCTCTTGGTGTATAGGCTGGGTTAATTGGCACGATGATAAGACCCAGTGCAAGACTAGCATAATAGGCAGTGATATAATCTGGATGGTTTCCGAGCCATAACCCGATTCTATCCCCTTTTTTTAACCCACAACTCTGCCAATACGAAGCAAGTGCGTCCGTTCGTTTCTTCAGTTCCTCATAGGTAAGTGTTTCGTAATTAAAAATGATAGCCACATGATCTCGATAAGACTGCGCAGTTTCCTTTAGCATTTCATATAGGCCAATATGAGGTATGTGGAAATTTGGTAACCGATCTTCATAATATTTTTCCCATACTCTTTTTAATGAGAGATTACTCAAGACACATTCCTCCTTTATGTGTCACATATAGTCTTTTAATATATCTCTTGCGATAATTAGCCGTTGGATTTCATTTGTGCCTTCATAGATTTTCGTTATTCTTGCATCACGATAATACCTTTCAACAGGATAATCAGCGACGTAGCCCATGCCACCATGAATTTGCACTGCTTTGTCAGCCACTCGATTAAACACTTCAGACGCGTAAAGTTTAGCCATTGAGGATTCTTTCACAACTTTCTTGCCTTGATCGACTAAATGGGCGGCTTTTAATGTTAATGTTCTTGCTGCTTCTGTTTCTGTTGCCATATCAGCTAACATCCATTGTATTGCTTGATTCTTTGCAATTGGTTTACCGAACTGAATACGTTCATTCGCATATTTCGCTGATAATTCAATGAGTTTATCACAAGATCCAACTGCCCTTGCCGCTAACCCAATCCGTCCTTCACTTAAAATAGTTAGTGCAGCTACATATCCGAGACCCACTTCTCCTATAACATTTTCTTCTGGCACTTCACATTGATCAAATAATAATTGTGCAGTATATGAACCTTTTAAACCCATTTTTTTATCCTTTTTTCCTACTGTAAATCCAGGAAAATCTTTTTCTATTAAGAAGGCAGTAATCCCCTTTGCGCCTTTGTCTTTATCTGTAACAGCAAAGACCGTAAATACATCTGCTACAGGCGCATTCGTGATGAAATGTTTTGACCCATTAAGAATCCACTTATCTCCCTTTTTTTCTGCTTTTGTCGCAAGATTAGTAGCATCAGAACCTGCCCCAGGCTCTGAAAGGGCAAAACAAGCAATTTTTTCTCCTGATGCTAAAGCAGGTAAGTATTTTTCTTTCAAGTAAGGAGAGCCAAGCCTTACTAAACCTGTACTACCAATACCTGTGTGTGCACTAATTAAACTAACAAAACCATTATGCGTGCGACCTAATTGTTCTAATACAGCGGTTTTCCCAACCATGCCAAGACCAATACCCCCATACTCTTCTGGTATACTCATCCCAAATAATCCAAGTTCCTTCACTTGCTGAACCAAAGAATCTGGTATACGGTCCTCATCTTCAATTTGTTGTGCTAAAGGCTCTACTTCCTTCTCGACAAATTGGTGAACCATCTGCACGATTTGATCGATTTCTTGGTTTTGAACTGTGAACATAAGATCACTCCTTTGTTTGCTTTATTAATATAGATGCAAAAACCATGCCATCATTTTTAACTCATGATAAATCGTTAATGAATAGCTTTAACACAAGTTATATAGTTATTTTTTCCGCATTATTTAAATCAGCAAAAAAGTAAACGCTTACTTTTTTGATTCAAAAAAGAATAGAGTTGATTCACAAATGAATCAACTCTATTCCATACTTTTTAAGCTTTCTTGAAATTGTCGGCTGGCTTGTATGCAAAGCGGATGCGAGCTCATAGGTTGTTGTACATTTTTTTAAAGCTTTCATAATAGCTTTTTTTTCTGCTGCTTCTACTACATCCTTTAATGTCTCTATTTTTTCATTTTCATATGGAAAATCTATTTCTCGCTGATATTCTGGTGGAAGATCATTCATTGTAATGATAGACTCTTGTGAGACAATAACCAATCTCTCAATTAGGTTGGCTAATTCACGAATATTGCCTGGCCATTGATAATGATATAAAAATTTTTTTACATCATTATGTAGATCCTTGTTGAAATGATACTTTTCGTTCGTCTGTTTTAAGAAATATTCGATTAGAGGATAAATATCCTCCCGCCGATCCTTTAAAGAAGGGATTTCAATGGTAATCACATTTAATCGATAATATAGATCTTCGCGAAAAAGACCTTTATTCACCATCTCTTTTAAATCTCTATTGGTCGCAGCAATGAGCCTTACATTTACATTCTTCGTCTTCGTTCCGCCTACCCGTTGGATTTCCTTTTCCTGAATAACTCTTAACAATTTGACTTGTGAAGCCAACGGTAATTCCCCAATCTCATCTAAAAATAAAACCCCTTCATCGGCTAGTTCAAACATCCCTGGTTTCCCTTGTTTATCTGCACCTGTAAAAGCACCTTTTTCATAACCGAATAACTCAGATTCAATTAATTCTTCTGGAATCGCACCACAGTTTAATTTAATATATTTGCCCTTCATTCTTCTATTGCTTGTTTCGTAAATATATTTAGCAAGAACATCTTTTCCTACGCCTGTATCACCAAGAAGAAGAACTGTGGCATCCACATTAACAATCCTTTCAGCGGTTTCGTATACATGCTTCATTTTTTCACTTTCTATGACAATCGATTGCTGATGTATGTTAATGTTTTGTTTTAACCTTTCAATTTCTTGACGGTAAGAGAGGTTTAATTTATTCGCTTCTTTTAGAGCATTTTGTAGTTCTATCAACTGTGATAAATCTCTAATATTTGTGACAACACTTTCTACTTCACCCGTATCGTCAAAAACTGGACTTCCTGTAAGAAGCAACGACTCATTGCCAGCTCGATTAAATTGGACATGTGAAATCGTTTCTTTCTTTTCTATCACCCTTTTCGTTAACGAACTCTCGAGAATTCCTCTTTCAATTAAAGCATCGACCTTTTTGTTCATATAATAGTCTTTTGGTATCCCTGTAATTCTCTCCATTGCGGAATTGGTTAAAATGGTATTACCGTTTCGATCGGTTAAATAAATACCATCGTAAGAGTTTTCTATTATTGCTTCTAGTAGCGTATTTGCCTTCATCAAGTCACTTACTTTATTCATTAATTGAGACAATTCGGAAGATAGAATCCCTATATATAAGTAGTGATGTTGTCCTGATTGACTTCTGATAAACAGAAGAAAATCTTCATCCGTTAAAAAGGCAACCTTTATCTTTTCATTACCATACGCATTCCATCTAGGAAATAGGTCGTCAATATATGTAGAAGGCTTCCCTTTTATCAAGATACGTAATGATTCGCTCATCGAAATAATCTCACCAGTGAGCGTTGTCTCTACTGTCAATAAAAGATTACGATTCTTTACAATCATCTACTATCTTCACCTCTTCACATGGTAAGAAAATAGAGGAAATAATTTCACTATATTTCCTCCTAGCTTGGAACGTGGATTAACTATTCGTATCGGCGGTTTTCTTTGTGTGCTGATCAAAAAAAGAGAGAACTTCTTCAAACACAAGCTGCTCATTTTCTTTTTTAGAAAATCCATGTCCCTCATCTTGTAATAAAATATACTTAACTTCACGTCCTTTTTCCCTCAATGCTTGCACAATTTGATCAGATTCCTCTTTCACTACACGGGGATCATTTGCTCCTTGAATAACGAGCATCGGTTTAGTCATAGCTTCCAAATAAGTAATAGGGGAATATTCAGTGAGTTTTTCCTTATCTTTTATGGGATTTCCAACCCATTGATCCATAATCGGTTTCCAATCTTCTGGAACTGATTCTATAAACGAAAATAAATTAGAAGGTCCGAAGATATCGACCACCACTTTAAAATAATCTGGATGTCTACCATGTAAAAGTAGTGCCATATATCCGCCGTAGCTTCCGCCCATTAATAGAATGTCACCTTTCTTTGTATAACCTTTTTCAATGAGCCACTCTATACCAGCTATATTATCTAACCTAGGACCATCTCCCCAATCACCCTCTACCATTTTCATAAAGGACAGCCCATAACCCGTTGACCCTCTAAAATTAGGGGCAAAGATGCTATATCCATGATTGATAAGGAACTGAAAATAGGAACGAAAAGATTTTCTCTCTGCTGCTTGGGGTCCACCATGTGGCCAAAATATAACTTCGCCATTATTTACCTCTTTATTTGCTTCAAACCATAATGCTTCAATTTCTAAACCATCAAATGAAGGATAGTAAATCGTTGTCGGCTCGACAAGCTCTGATTCTTCCACACCTGGTACGTGATATTCAGTTAACTGCTTCCACTTTTCACCCTTTTTCAATTGATAAATATTGTGCGGTTTAATAGCGCTTCTTCCTAAAAGATATAAATTTCCTGAGTCATGAACAACTAATTTTTCAATGATATCACAAGGGATTTCTATCTTTTGTAAGGTATTATAATCTAATGAATAAGCATAAAGAAAATCCTCCACTCCTTTTTCAGAAGTTAAATAGATGATGTGATTACGCTTATCATAATGAATGGAAGAGAAACTTTCATGGTCAAGCCCGATGACTTTACGAAATTGCTTTGTCATGATATTAAATTCGGCCAAATAAGTGAAATTTTCTTTAAAGTTGGTGATCAAATAAATCGTGTCTTCCGTAGTAAACAAAGATCCAGTTACAGTATGCGCCTCTTCCTCTTTTTCAGTTAAACAAAGCTTTTCACTTTCCGTATGTACATAAGAGAGAGAATGCGTATTGGCATATACAGTAGATGAAATATAACTCTCTTCATTTGGACTCCAACTATCTAGAAAGGTCATACCTTCTTTACCCTCTAGGAAAAGTTCTTCTTTCTCCGTTTCTATATGATATCTATAAACATTTAAATAAGTTGGATTATCTTTACCCGAACTATAATATAAATATTGGCTATCTTTTGATAATAAGGGATTAAAATTCCTCGTTTTTTCATTATTGATTAGTTGTTTCAATTTCCCACCACTTGGATGGACTGCATAATATTGCGCACACTCATCCCCATCATGATCAAAACCCGCAAGTATAAACTTGCTATTTTTATCATAGAGGAGACCCATGCACACTTGATTTTTGAATGTTAACTGAACTGGAAATTGTTGCGGCAAATTCATTGCCCATAAATTATAGTAGCCATTTAAATTTGTACTAAACACAACTTGGGACTCATCGGAATTGACGACAAAATCATTAATGCTTAACGTTTTTAAAAACTGATCCATCTCAGGTTTTGGAAATTGAATCATAGAGTTGCCCTCCCTATTAATAGAGTATTCTTATTATTCAGTATACCATACTCTGTTTTACCAATTAAAACCAAACAAAAGCGAACATAGTATGACATTTTTATTTCAAATCTACTTGTTTGCAATAATTTCTCTATAACTGCCCAAAATACCGATAGGAGGAATTACAAATGAGCCTTCTCTTTTTTATATTTTTTTCTTTCTTGTGATTGAAAAAGGTTCAATTGGTCATTCTGTTAATGCAGCGTGTTTACTTAAACTTCCTTCATTATAAATGTAAGGCAAATAGAAAGAGGATACTAACTATGATCAGACTATTTGGAGGACGAATTTTCAAAACAGGCATTTCTGTCTTTATTACTGCATTTCTATGTCAGCTATTTACATGGCCACCAACCTTTGCAGTCATTACCGCTCTCGTTACGATTGAGCCTACGGCGAAAGAATCCATTCGCAAAGCACCAGCTAGATTTCAAGCTTCTTCTATTGCAGCTTCTTTCGCCGTTTTATTTACCTTTATCTTTTCAGATAGTTCGTTGGCTTACGCTCTAACAGCCGTTTTCACTTTGATGATATGTACGAAGTTAAAACTAGAAGATGGCCTACTTGTTGCCGCTTTAACCGGTATGGCCATGATATCAATTGTCCAAGAAGCTTATATGGCAACATTGTTAATGAGACTTGGAGGTACAACACTTGGTTTATTAATTTCAACTTGTGTAAATATATTTATTTTACCCCCGAATTATTTACTAAAAATAAGCAAAACGTCTACTCAGTTAATGAATCGTATGGAAAATATTCTTGTATATGTGACGAACAACATCAAACAAGGAAATAGCAGCAGAAACGAGATCAAACAAGTCATTGCAAAGATTGAGGAAGAAATAGCACATTACCAACAGCTGATACAATATCAAAAAGATGAATGGCGCTTTCATAAATTTTCTAGGAAGGATGTATTTTACCTAAGGCAGAAAGAAAGGCATTTAAATATCCTAAAACAAGCGTTCATCCACTTATTCCAGCTTGTAAACCTTTCTTTGAAAGAGCTTACACCATCACCTTACTTAATGAGATTATTGCAAGATACTATACTGCATCTGAAACAGCCATCAAAGCAACCTAATGAAGAGGACTATTTTCATTTAAGAACACAATATACATTGAATGACAACCACCTTAAAATTGAAGAAAATATGCTCGCCATACAACAACTCATCATGCAGTATCAAATGAATGAAGAAAAGTTAAGAAAACTAAATGAGAGAATAATTAATGTAGAAAATACGAGTATTTAAGTTTTTTTTTGAGCGTAGTGTGTAGAAGAGGATTTTATTTTGCAGCGTTATTCAAAATTTGAGCTGTGGTTATTAACTGTTATTTTCTGTTTTGCAAAGGAACTATTACTTATACGGCGCTCTCATTCTTGGGGTTTCGTCTGAGAGCAGCGATTCTCTCATTTAGGATATTTTTATTCTGGGGGCTTTTTCTAAAAGCAAGAATTCGCCCTTATATCACTCTTCTTACAGTTTTAGAAACAAATGAAATTACATTTCAACAAAAAACCACAGATTACTTAATCTGTGGCACTACTTTTCTATATTTATATTGTTCAACATTCATTGCATAGTGTGTATCCTGACACCTTATATCCTTTTCTTCTAAGAAATCGAATGCTCATGTTTTTTTCTATTTTTGATGAAGCAATAACGTGTACGCTCTTTCCATCGATTTCATGATAAAAGCGATGGAGATAAGCAATTGGAATATGGAGACGATGATGAGCCTGATCTACTTTTTCATTATAGTCTCTCACATCAACAATCCGAACATCACTATCATGATTGTCTTGTAACACTTGTGCCTTCACACCTAATACCGGCAAATATCTACTATATATAAAAGTCAAAAGTAAAATGATTAAGAGTATACTAATAAACGTAAGCATTTTTCCCCCTAGGATGTTATATTCACCCTCATATTCTATACCCCTATTGGTATGAAGTCAACAAGAAGAACTCACCATCCACATATCAATTTCTAAGCGTCATTTATTTTTTCTAAAACCTATAGCTGAAAGCTATTTTTTAATATCACTTTCATGTTTTGTAAAAGTAAGTAATAAGAAAAGAACAAAGCTAATCAATAGGATACTTCCTCCAACAATATAAAAAACCGTATTAATCATCTCTGGCATAAAACCTGGCTTAAAGATAAACATAGCCATTCCAGTTGTTAAACCAATGGTGCCGATAATGGCACTAGTGACATGTAATTTTGCAAGGAATCTTAGCTTCGGAGTAAATAATTGATAATATACCGCCCATGCGAAAAGTGATAGCCAGCCAACAACTAAACTATGAGCATGGATGGGTTTGAAAGCATAACTACCTGCTCCGGCCATATGTGATCCTAGAAAAGCACCTATCACTGCAAAGATAGCAGAAAACCTGAGTAATATTTTGCTAAATTTATTCAATTGACACTCACCCTTTTCATCTTCATTCATTTGATTTTATTTTGTCATCATATGTCCTATCTCACCTTTTATGACTGACAAAATAAGGTTATAGAATGAATATGAACGGAGTATGAACAATGGTTTACAATAGAAATGTTTTACTAATTCGATTGTTTTGGTAGCATAATTGTAAAAATCGTTCCTTCTCCTTCTTCACTTTCAACTCGCACTTCTCCTTGGTGAAGATCTACGATTGAATAAACAATGGAAAGTCCTAAGCCAGAACCAGCAATGGAACGATTTCTAGAAAGGTCGGAACGATAAAAACGATTGAAAACCTTTTTCATTTCCTCCTGATTCATCCCAATACCATTATCCTGAAATTGTACTTTTATCCAGCCCCCTTCTTCTATAAGAATAATGGAAATATCCCCATTTTCCTTTCCATATTTAATGCTATTTGTGAGTAAATTTTCCCAAACAGAATAAAGCAAGGAGGGGTCCCCTTCGATCATACATTCAGGCAATGAATAACTTAGCATCATGCCTTTGTCTTCTAAATGCCACTGATATTGTTTAATCACTAACTTTAGTTGTTCACTCATATTAAATAAAACGATATTCACCATATCTTTCCTATAGTCGATAGAAGATAATAATAACAATTGATTTGTTAAAACAGACAAACGGGTTACTTCTTCTTCCATCATAGTCATTTGATTCATTTCTTCATCTGTTCTTTTCTTTTCCTTAAAAAGATGTAAGTAACCTTTTATATTTGATAAAGGCGATTGAATATCATGTGAGATATTTGTAATAAATTCTTTGCGCATTTCATTTGCTGCTTCTAATTTTTTCGTCATTTTCATAAAACTTTGAGTAAGAGAACCAATTTCATCTTTTCTATTAGTAGGTAACTCAATACTGTACTCTCCATTAGCAATTACTGTTGTTGCTTCATTTAACTTTCTAATCGGCTTTACAATATACTTTGTACTGATGAACACGAATAAAATACTTAATAAGAGGATACCAATCAATAACCAAGCAAACATAATGTGCATTTCGCTAAATAAAAGGGAAATGTCAGGTCTGAGAAAAAGAGCATACTCCCTTCCTTGATAAGTAAATGGTACACCGACAGTATTTTTAAGTTCGTTAGCAAAAAAACCGGTCACAAATGTAGCATGTGGAAAGAGATTAATACCGTGATAAATCCGACCATTCAAGACTTGTTGAACAGCAGCACTACTTAAATTATGTTCGCGATACTCCGCTCCATAAAAAGATTCCTCTCCAAGACCATCAGTTACAAATATTTGATAACCAAAAGAGCTGATATGCGTAAGATATAGTTCCTTATTGATTTGTGGATTCTCCTCCATGAAGGTAATAGTAGCTTTCGCCATTTCTGTCACTTTGGCATCGTTTTTGGGCTTTAATGTTTGTTGATAATATGCATTGCTCAAAATAAATGAAATGACACTGCTTAGAAGCATAATACAAATGGTTGTGAGAGCAATTTTTGAGTAAAGTGTTTTCATTTGGCTATCTCCAATGAATAACCGATACCACGAATCGTTTTTATTATTACATCCACCTCTAACTTAGATAAGCGGCTACGTAAACGTTTAATATGTACATCAACGGTCCTTTCATCCCCAGAAAAATCAATGCCCCAGATTTGTTCAATTAATTGCTGTCTACTGTACACTCTATTTTGGTTAGCGGCCAGAAAATATAATAACTCAAATTCCTTCAGTGGTAATAGATAGGTTTTATTGCTCACTTCAATTTCATAGCTTTTTTTATTGATATATAATCGGTCGAGCTTGATACTCGTTGTTCCTACCTTACCATATCTTCGTAATAAAGCATTGACACGGAATAATAACTCTTTCGGCTCAAATGGCTTTACCACATAATCATCTGTACCGACTGAAAATCCCTTTGCTTTATCATCTAATTGTCCCTTTGCCGTAAGCAGGATAATCGGGAGGTCAAAATCCCTACGAATCGTTTTTGTTAGTTGATAGCCATCCATGTTCGGCATCATTATATCCGCAATAACAAGATCGACTACTTCCGTTTCTAATATTGCCATCGCATCCTGTCCATCTTTTGCCTCAGTGGTTTGATAGCCTTCTTTTTGTAAACTATCCTTCATTAAATAGCGAACATGTTGATCATCATCAACAATTAAAATTTTTCTCACAAGAAACACCTCTTCTTCTTAAAGCTTATCATTTCTTCAATTATTAAGAAGAAATAATAAACCTTGCATATGATATGCAAGGTTTATTATAAAACTTATAATTCATCAAATCCATTATCGACTTGATTCACTTTTGTATATTGTCTTGATTTTTGTTCGAAGAAATCAGATTTGCCTTGATCTACCTCTTCATAAGCAACAATCCAACGGAGTGGATTTTTACGAAATCCTTCAAACGGTCGTTCAAATCCTAATTGATTACTGCGGACATTGGCATAAAATTTGATGTATGCTTCAAGGTCAGTAATAAGAATACCATCCATTTTATCACCGATTACCTCACGTGCCCATTCAATTTCGAGATCTGCAGCTTTTCTAAAGGTATCTTTTACAAATTGTTGCAATTCTGGTGTGTTTAATTCAGGATGCTCGTTTAAGATTTCTTTAAAGATTTTCACAAACAAATCAACGTGAATTTGTTCATCACGATTAATATAGTTAATCATCGTTGATGTAGATACCATTTTTTGATTTCTCGCTAAATAATAGAAGAAAGCGAAACCGGAATAGAAGAATAAGCCTTCTAATACTACATCATAAACGATTGATTTTAACATATTTTCCGCCGTCGGTTCTTTTACAAAATCTTTATAACCATTTGTAATAAAATCATTTCGTTCTCTTAATGTTGGTTCTGTACGCCAATAATCGAAGACCTCATCTTGCTTACTTTTTGAAACGATCGAAGAAAGAATATAAGAATACGAGTGATTATGAATAACTTCTTGTTGTGCAAGAATAATCATTAACGCTGAAAGACTAGAATCTGTTAAATAATCTGCTGTCTTCCCAGCATAGTCAGTTTGAATGCTATCTAGTAACGCTAGTAAACCGATAATCTTTAAAAAGGCTTCTTGTGCGTCCTCAGATAACTCAGGGAATTGCTTAATATCTTGAGACATATTAATTTCAAATGGTGTCCAGAAATTAGATAACATCTTTTTATATTTAGGGTAAGCCCAGGAAAATCTTACATCATCCCAGTTTAAAACGTTCGAACATTCTCCATTAATAATACCTGTTGAACGGTTTGGTGCTTCATGATTCATAATGGGACGTTTATTTAAAGTGTTCATTTATTTCATTCTCCTCTCGGTGAAATCAGCTAGAGCATGATTCACAATCTTCAATATCTGTGGAAGTAGAACGTAAATAATACGTTGTTTTCAGCCTGTTTTTCCATGCCGATACGTGAAGATCTAATAATTCCTTTGCTTTAATCGTATTTTTAATATAAAGATTAAATGACACTGCTTGGTCAATATGCTTTTGACGTTTCGCATTTTGAGCAATGCTCCATTTTTGATCGATATGGTAAGCAGATTTATAGTACCACGTAGTTTGAGCGTTTAGGTCTGGTGCAGTTACAGGAATACGATAGTCTTTTTTCTCCTCTGAGTATTGCTTGTTGAAGATTGGATCAATACTCGGTGTACTACCTGCAATTAATGCAGTTGACGCATTTGGTGCTACCGCTTGTAAATAGCCGTTTCTAATTCCTTTTGCTCTCACTTTTTCCATTAGTCCTTGCCAATCAAGTTCGCTATCAGCATTCAGGTAATCTCTTTTTTCGAAATAGGCACCTGTTTGCCAATCTGAACCATTGAATGCGGGGTAGGCTCCCTTTTCCTCAGCTAGATTCATAGAACTTTCAATTGTTAAGTAAGCAATTTTCTCGTAAAGTCGGTCTGCAAATTCTAATGATTCAGGGCTTTCCCAAACGACCTTATTAGTAGCTAATAAATGATGCCAGCCGAAAGTACCTAAGCCGATCGCGCGATACTTTTTATTCGTTAACTGCCCTTGGATAACAGGGATTTTATTAATATCAATTACATTGTCCAGCATTCTTACTTGAATAGGAATCAATCGTTCTATGACTGCTTCATTCACTGCTTTGGCAAGGTTAATAGAAGACAGGTTACATACGACGAAATCTCCAGGTGTTTTCTCGATGACAATTTTACCATCTTTTGTATACTCTTCTTCTCTTGTTGTTACACTTTGATTTTGAACGATTTCAGTACAAAGATTTGTACAATAGATCATACCTGCATGTGCGTTTGCATTCATACGGTTCACTTCATCCCGATAGAACATAAATGGTGTTCCAGTTTCTAATTGACTACGCATGATAGACTTCATAATATCGATAGCAGGAATTTCCTTCTTCGATAGCTCTTCATTATTGACGCATTCTAGATATTTCATTCTAAAAGTACCTGCACCAACTTCTTCATCATAATAATCTTCTAGTGAGAAGCCCATTTTTTGTCGAACCTCATGTGGGTCAAATAAATACCAGTTACTACGCTCTTCTACTTTTTCCATGAATAAATCAGGTAGACATACACCGGTAAATAAATCATGTGTACGTAATCTTTCATCACCATTATTTAACTTTGCATCAAGGAAAGAGAAGATATCCTTGTGCCAAACGTCTAAATAAACGCTAATTGCCCCTTGTCTTTGTCCAAGTTGATCGACACTTACAGCTGTATTATTTAGTTGTTTCATCCATGGAAGCACCCCAGATGAAGCGCCTTTGAACCCTTTAATCATACTACCTCTACTACGAATCTTACCTAAATAAACGCCGATTCCACCACCATTTTTAGATAGTGCAGCAATGTCTGTATTACTGTCATAAATTGAATCTAGACTATCATCAACTGTTTCGATAAAGCAGCTAGATAGTTGTCCCCAATTCTTACCTGCATTAGATAAAGTTGGTGTAGCTACGGTCATAAATAAGTTACTCATTGCCCAGTAAGCTTCTTTTACTAATTGCAGCCGATTTTTTTCTTCTTGATGCATAAGAATCATTGCAATAACCATCCAGCGTTCTTGAGGCAATTCAAAAATCCTCTTTTGGCGATCTTTTGCTACATAACGATCCGTAAGCATTTTGATCCCGAGATAAGTAAAGAGCTGATCTCTTTCAGGGACAATTTCTTTGCCTAATTCATCAATTTCTTCTTTTGTATAACTAGATAATAAAATAGGACTATAAATATCAATATCACTTAATTGTTGAATTAAAGAATGAAAATCACCATAAGCCTGACCACTGTACCCTCGGTTCTCAGCTGCTTGTTGATAAATCTTCTTTAAATATAAATGGGCAGCCACATATGTCCAATCAGGTTCATTAACATTTATGTAAGAAAGACATTCTAGTATTAACTGATCGTAGAAACTATCTAACTCTAAGTGATTTAATTGATCTGCACGCTTTTCTAACGCACTAATTGGTAAGTTGTTGAATTGTTGATATAATTGTTCAAAATTGACTGTCGTATCAATCATTGTTTTCAAATTCCTTCCTCCTTCAAACTATTTCTATCAAATTTAGGCATAAAAAAAACCGCCCCAGTTACACCTTGAGCGGATCAAACGACAGTATAAATACAAGTGTACAATACACTCTTTTCATCAACTGTCGTTTCATCTTCTCAAGCCCCGAAGAATTGAAACTTTTGATTAAGAAGGCAGGTATCCTGGCTTGTGTATCAATCTACTAAGAGCCTTCCCATTCTTTCAAAAGAACAGTGGTTTCCTCTTTTCGTCACACTTACAGTTGCGGGTACAGCTCCGGCTTATCCGGATTCCCATTTTAAGTCCATTTGGACTCCTTCAACCAATTACTATATGTAGTTGTTAAGAAGTAAAAAAATAACTATATATTGTATCTGAGATTGTATGAGTAATCATATCACATCATTTCATAGAATACAATTTATTTCTTTTATCTAAATCTAAAATATACATTTCGTTCTTTTAGCGGTAAATTTAAGACCATAATAAATAATAGCATTTCTTATTTGTGTAAAAAAGTCTTGAAATCCATTAAAAATTGTTCAAGCTGACCAACTCTACTTTTTTACCTTCAAACGAGTATGCTTAAACCAGAAAAGTAATAGTTTTTTGGTAAATAAATTAAAAAATCATAGAATTGTTGAAATAAATCAATGGTGTTAAAGTTGTGGGGCAAAAATTAATTAAAGGTATATTCCATATTAAAAGAAAATAATTTATCTTAAAGGACAAAATTTTTTTACCAATCTTCTTCATGTCTTCTATAAAAATAGAAAAACAAACTAACTATTTAAATTAGCTTGTTTTTCTCATTCAGTTTATTGTATAGAATGTTTTATAGAAATTCATACGGAACTTGTTATTTTTATCTTACACGTTGCAAACGAAGTGCATTTAATACAACGGACACAGAGCTAAACGCCATCGCAGCACCTGCTAACCATGGTGCTAAGAAACCTGCAGCTGCAATAGGAATACCGATTGTATTATAGCCAAACGCCCAAAAAAGATTCTGTTTAATATTACGAATGGTTTTTTTACTCATCATGATTGCATCAGCAATACTATTTAGATCACCACGCATAAGTGTAATGTCTCCTGCTTCCATGGCAATATCTGTACCTGTACCGATAGCCATGCCGATATCGGCAGTTGCTAATGCTGGGGCATCGTTAATACCATCTCCTACCATCGCTACCTTTTTCCCTTGACTTTGTAGCTTTCTTACTTCTTCTGCTTTCGTTTCTGGTAAGACTTCTGCAATGACTTTTGATATACCTACTTCTTTAGCAATGGCTTGTGCGGTTAACTGGTTATCTCCAGTCATCATAATAACTTCTAACCCCATATCATGTAGCCTTTGAATCGCTTCGTTTGATGAATCTTTTATCGTATCAGCTACAGCAAGGAGGCCTTTTGCTCTACCGTTAATAGCCACAAGCATAGCTGTTTTTCCTTCACCTTCTAATTCTTTCATTTGTTTCGAGAACCAAGAGGAGTCTATCCCATTCTCTACCATTAATCTAACTGTACCAATCAGTACATCTTTTCCTGTAACTTTCGCAGAGATACCATAACCCGGTAGCGCTTCGAAATATTCACTTTTTACTTTTTCTATATTTCTCTCCTCTAACCCTTTCACAATGGCTTCAGCAAGAGGGTGTTCAGATGACTTCTCACTCGCAGCAACAATGGAAAGGAAATGGGCCTCATTTGTTCCAGGCTCGACTATGATATCGGTTAATACAGGCTGACCATTTGTAACAGTACCTGTTTTATCAACCACAACAGTTGTAATTTCATGTGTCATCTCGAGATGCTCTCCACCTTTAAATAAAACACCCATCTCGGCTGAACGGCCAGACCCTGCCATAATTGAAGTAGGCGTCGCTAATCCTAGTGCACAAGGACAAGCAATGACGAGTACAGCAATCATTTTTTCTAACGCACTAGCTACATCACCCGGTTGCAAGAAAAGAAACCATATACAGAAGGTAACAAGGGCAATAGCTACCACAATGGGAACAAAGATGCCCGAAATCTTATCGGCTAACCGCTGAATAGGTGCTTTTGACCCTTGTGCTTGCTCGACTACTTTAATAATTTGCGCAAGCGCTGAATCTTTTCCAACCTTTGTTGCTTCAACTGTTAAATGGCCATTTTTGTTTACAGTTGCTCCTATTACTTCATCACCAGCTTTCTTATCAACTGGCACGCTTTCTCCTGTTAACATTGATTCGTCAACTGCTGAATGCCCTTCAATGATTACTGCATCTACAGGAATTCTGTCACCAGGCTTAATGATAACCATATCGCCTTGCATTACTTGCTCAACAGGGACAATGGTTTCCTTCCCTTCTTTTAATACAACGGCTTTTTTAGCCTTTAAATTCATTAATTTTTTTATTGCTTCTGATGATCTTCCTTTTGCACGTGCTTCAAATAATTTCCCTAACAAAATAAGGGTAATAATAATCGCACTCGTTTCATAATAGAGCTCAACATGATGACCATGTGTTGCATTCATCGATTGTAATGTTAGAAACAAACTATAAAAGTAAGCTGCAGAAGTACCTAATACAACAAGTACATCCATATTCGCGCTACCAGATTTCAATGATTTATATGCACCAGTATAAAATTGCCAACCGATAATAAATTGTACAGGTGTCGCCAAAATTAACTGTATCCAAGGGTTCATTAAAAAATCTGGTAGAAAAATGAATGAAGTGAATTCAAAATGCCCAACCATCGTCCAAAGTAATGGTAGAGAAAGGATAGCAGCAGCGATAAATTTCTTTTGCTGCTTTTTAATATGCTGTTCCCTCACATCATTTGCACTGGCTGTTGTTTTTAGCGAAGCGCTATACCCAATCTTATCTACCTTTGCAATAATTTCTTCAACTGAAACCTGTTCAGGATTGTATTCTACAGTACCTGTTTCTAAAGCTAAGTTCACGTTTGCCTGCGCAATACCGGACTGTTTATTTAAAACTTTTTCGATTCGCGCAGAACAAGCAGCACAAGTCATTCCTGAAATATCAAACTCAGCTTTCTCTAAAACAACTTCGTAGCCTAGATCTTTAATCTTCTGCTGAAATGCATGTTCTCCTACTATTTGAGGGTTATAGGAAATGGTTGCTATTTCTGAAGTGAGATTCACATTCGCTTCGTTTACACCATCCATTTTACTTAACCCTTTTTCGATTCGCGCAGAACAGGCAGCACAAGTCATTCCCGTAATTGGCAAATGAATTTTTTGGTGAGAATCGTCTTGATTAGACATATGCTCCTACCACACCTTTCTTTAAATACTATACCCTACTACCCTATATAAACATTTAAAATAAATCGTGCAAAGCTGCACGATTAAGATTTAACTTCATAACCTTGATCATCAATTGTTTCTTTAATTTGATCAAGCTTTACAGATGAAGCATCAAAAGCAACTTTGACTTCTTTTCTATCTAAATCTACTTTAACCGTGTCTACTCCTTTAAGTTCACCAACACTACTTTCTACCGCTTTCACACAGTGACCACAAGACATTCCTTCTACATGTAAAATTACGTTTTCCATGTTTAAAATCCTCCTATTTTTTCATTAATTTTTGAATTGTAATAAGAAATTCATCTAACACTTCTTCGTCACCTTCATTTATCCGATCAATGACACACCCTTTTAAATGACCTTCAAGTAAAATCTTAGCGACACTATTTAAGGCAGATTGTGTTGCGGATATTTGTGTAATCACATCATCACAATACGTATCTTTTTCAATTAGACCTTTAATACCTCGAATTTGTCCTTCGATACGATTCAATCGAGTGACTAAATTCTTTTTTACTTTATCTGAATGATGACTTCGTCTATCTGCATGCTCTAGGCACATTGTTTCTTCTCTTACCTGATCTTCTT
The DNA here is from genome assembly GCF_038007625.1 of Cytobacillus sp. FSL K6-0129. Taxonomy (NCBI): domain Bacteria; kingdom Bacillati; phylum Bacillota; class Bacilli; order Caryophanales; family Bacillaceae; genus Cytobacillus; species Cytobacillus sp. FSL K6-0129. The sequence continues at coordinate 1,054,633 of NZ_JBBOXM010000001.1, forward strand.
CATATCCCATTGAATCGCCTCCCTTACACATATTATATTATACCCCGGTACCCTATGTAAAGTGAAAGAAATTTTAAATATGGTTCATTTCTCCACTATAAATAAAAAAGGTAGGTAGCAGTATCTACCTACACTCTAACATGTTGAATTGTAATTACACTTCATTAAGGTCTGAAATATCTACTTCTGTTCTTTCTTCTAAAGGAATTCCTCTTAAATGTACAGTAACTGTTTTATCATCTTCATGTAACTTATCTATCCATACAGAAGTTCCATTGTATTGAACTTCTACATCACTCGATGATGAAAGTATTTGTTTTATCCTCTTTGTTTCCATATGATTCACCTCTCATAATTGATAAATATATTCTTTAACATTTTAGCCTTTTTATACATTTCGAAAGGAACTCATTTGTTGATGAAGGACTTCTCGACAATATACAATTAAGGTTACTAAGAGATGAAAGGTCTTAACAATGGATTGATTTTAATTTATTCATTTATATCGTGTAAGTTGAAAGGGAAAAGGCAAAATTGAATAAACAGAAAAGAGATGAGTTTTCATCTCTTTTCTACTGAAATATTTCAAAAGCTCTTCTTTTACATATTGATCTTTTCTTTTAGAGGAACGGCTGGACCAAACAGTTCAAGATGAATATGCGAATTTTCCACACCTAACATCAATAATTGTTCCTTCATATTTTCCATAAAATTGATAGGACCACATAGATAGTACTCTGCTTCCTCACTAATATGTTGCTTTAAATCCTCACTATCTAATCTGCCCTCGTCATCACTATATTTTACTAGGAAACGCCCATCTTCAATTCCTGCTATCAACGGCCTCACTTCATCTCCAAACGCATGTAAGTTTTTGTTCTTACAACTATGAAGGAAACTTACTTCTCGCTTTGTCCCTTCTAATGTATGAAGCATACTCAATAATGGTGTGGTTCCAACACCACCACTGATGAATACCACTGGTGTCTCTGCTTGGGATGATAATACAAATTCACCGGCTGGTGCACTAACATCCAAACTGTCTCCTATTTGCACATGGTCATGTAACCAGTTGGAGACTTTACCATGTTCTTCTCTTTTAACAGATATACGATACGTCTTTTCTGATGGTTTTCCTGATAAGCTATATTGACGGTTATGGTCGTATTTTTCGCCAGCTATATTTACCCGAATCGTTACATACTGGCCAGGTTGGTGGGTTGGTAAAGTAATACCATCATTTGGCTCAATATAAAAAGAAGTGATAAGATCACTTTCAGGTACCTTATTTACTACTTTAAAAGATTTAAATCCAGCCCATGCTGATGCATTATATAGCTCTTCTTCTGTGGAAATAAAGATTGCGGCAATCACTCCATAAGCCTCTGCCCATGCCGTAATAATGTCTTCTGTTGCTGCATCACCTAGAACTTCTTTTATCGCTGCTAATAGATGTTCCCCGACGATTGGGTAGTGCTCCTTCTTAACCCCTAAGCTTCGATGCTTATGAGCAATTGTAGCAACTGCCGGCGCTAAATTTTCTAAATGTTCAATATGGTTAGCTGCTTGAAATAATACATTAGCGAGTGCTTTAGGCTGTCTTCCCTTCTCTTGATTAGCATGATTGAAAATGTTAAGTAGTTCAGGATGTTCAGCAAATAATCGTTTATAAAAATGCGTGGTGATAGCGGTTCCATGAATTTCTAATACGGGTATGGTTGATTTGATGATTTTAATCGTCTCTTGTTTTAACATTAATATCTCCACCCTTCAATTTTAAAGCAATATTTTAAATACATCTTTAAAATATACCGTTTCCAAATTTAAAGCAATATTTTAAATACATCTTTTAAAAAGTTGTCACAATTGGTTCCATAACAAGCAATATGTATAATAGAACTATTAATAGAAAAAAGGTGTGATTCATAATGCGTCTTACCAACTACACGGATTATTCATTAAGAGTTCTCATATATTTAGCAACAATTGAAAAAGACCAGCTTACAAATATTAAAGAAATTGCAGACACATATCAAATCTCTAAGAATCATCTGATGAAAGTCATCTATCAATTAGGGAAAAATCAATATGTTGAGACGATAAGAGGAAGAAATGGCGGCATTCGTTTAGCGATGTCACCTAAAGAAATTAATATTGGTGAAGTGGTCAGAAAAACCGAAGAAGATTTTCATTTAGTTGAATGCTTTGATACTAATAACAATCATTGTGTCATTTCACCTGTTTGTGGTCTAAGACATGTATTAAATAAAGCATTAAAAGCGTATTTAGAAGTACTAGATCAATATACATTAGCTGATCTAACGAAGAATCAAGCGGCATTAGCAGACTTTTTGTTTAAAAGTTAATTTTAGATAGCAATGCATTCTTTCCTACCAAGTAGGGAGATGAAATAATAAAATAGCGGACTTTAGTCCGCTATTTTTATTACAATCGAGAACCTAACGCTAAATTGAAGCGAAATTAACATTGATAGCAATTTCAATCATATTGCGTCCGAGGCACATTCGCAATTATCTGCTCACCTCCTCCATTAGCTGACTTACGCAAAAAATGAGCGAACCACTAAAAATTAGGATTCGCTCATTTCGATTACATTGCTTTCTTTCTTTTCTCCTTTTCTCTGACAGGCCAAGCTTCTACTCCTGTTAGATCAGGGATATCCTCTTGATAAAATTGTGGTTCCAAGCCCGCTTTCCGTTGCTGCATATAGTTTTTCAACAGCTTAACTACGATAGGCGATAACATCGTAATGGCGGTTAAATTGACAAGCGCCATGATACCCATTGTTAAATCTGCCATTCCCCAAACAATTTCTAAATTAGCAATTGCACCAAACATGACCATTCCTAATGCAGCTACCTTATAAGCATGATGAAATACTTTACTCTTATGAATGAAATTTAAGTTTGCTTCACCATAATAATATGATCCGATAATAGAAGTAAAAGCAAATAAAAAAATAGCAATACCGAGAAACATTCCACCTATTGTACCAAAGTGTTCCGACATCGCAGCTTGAGTCAATTCGATACCTGTTAAGCCTGAAGCATAGCTTTCGGAGGATAAAATGATAAAAGCAGTAGCAGAACAAACCAATAAAGTATCAAATAATACCCCTAAAGCCTGAACAAAGCCTTGTTTTACTGGATGAGATACAGTCGCTGTTGCAGCTGCAATCGGATCTCCCCCCATACCTGCACCATTGGAGAATAATCCGCGCTTAATGCCATTAACAATAGCAGCAGCTATCCCTCCACCAATAGCCTGCTCAAATCCGAATGCACTTTTAAAAATAAGAGCAAACATTGCTGGTAACTCAGTAATATTTGAAGCAACTGCGAATAAAGCTAACAGAATATAACCAAAAGCCATAAACGGCACGATTAAAGAAGAAATATCTGCTATTCGCTTAATTCCTCCAAATACTACTAATCCTGTTAAGAAAACAAGAATGATACCAATATAAACAGGCTGAATCCCAAATGAGTTCTCCATTGCAACAGCTATCGTATTACTTTGTACAGCGTTGAATGTCGTACCATACGATAAGATAATCATAATGGAAAATAACACAGCCATCCAAGGACGTTTTAATTGCTTCTTGATATAATATGCTGGACCGCCTTTGAAGCCTATACCAGACTTAACCTTATAAGTTTGCGCTAACGTATTTTCGACAAATGAGCTAGCACTACCAATTACTGCAATTAACCACATCCAAAAGATTGCTCCAGGACCACCTAATACCATCGCAATAGCTACTCCGGCGATATTACCTGTACCTATTCTCGTTCCTGCACCAACAAAAAACGCTTGTAAAGGCGAAATAGTTTTTTTAGATTCTGTTGTAACGGTTTCTTTAACAAACAGTAACCTAACCATCTCACCAATATGCCTGACTTGAACAAACTTTGTTCTTATACTAAAAAACAGCCCTGCAATCACTAACACAAAGATAAGAACATAACCCCATAATACCTCATTACTCATATTCACAATGTTTTCAATAAACTCCATCAAATCCCCCTTTAATATAAATGAATACTTACTGTATTTATTAAAAAATTCTGTCTTTTCACCCCCTTAAGATATCTACATACCCGTTCTTACAATAAATAAACCTATATTGATAAAGTTTTTAAATAAAATAAAAAAGAGTGGTTATCAAACAACCACTCGTCTTATCCTGTTCATTCAATTACCCTTGACTTAACGGAAGCCAAAAAAATAACAGAAGAATATTATTTGTTATAAAGACTATTGTTATTAACTACTTGTAATTCTTTTGTTGTTGCTACCATTTCACTCTCACAAATTGGGCATTTTGGTGTACTTTTAAAGTTGTCTCTCACCCAAGCATTACATGTTTCTGAGGAACATTCCCAAATTTTAATCTCTTCAGTCTTCACTTCTTCCATGTTCTTTCTTCCAAATCCCATTGCCATTATCAGGCACCTCCTAAAGGTAGAACATATCATCCGAAAAAAATAAAAATCACTCGCTATGCCAAACCAGTATGGTCCTTTATAACAAGTGTGTGTGATATTTTTTACTTAACAAATATTAGTATAGCACATTTTTTTATCCGTGTCAAAACAAGGAAACTTCCACTTTAACATGTTGTCCTATAAAAAACAACCTTTATGTATGAATTATAGTGGAAAAAGTGTATAATAGAGACGCTGATTGCTTTAAAGAAAGGATGAAGACATTTGCATATTTCTAGTTATACGGTGGAAGAGATCAATGATCCAACTGGTATACTGTCTGGAGAGAGGTACGAATTCTTTTTAGATATTGATGTTGATGAAGATGATGAATTATATTCAGAACAAGGTATTCGCTTGCGCGTGTTATTTTATAAAGGTGAGGACGAAATGAAGATACTTAATTATCACTTCCAAGAGAATAATAATGAAGAGATTTTGGAATTTGGATTAGAGGAAGAAGAAGAAATATTAATCACTAAATTCTGTAGTCAACATCTCAATGCAAATGAAGAATAAATCATAAAATGCCTAGGATTAGCTCCTAGGCATTTTTATGATTATTCCTCTACTTCTTTACCTTCTTCAATGATATGATACATTAAATGGGCAAGGTGATGTATTGGACCATACACTTCTTCATCCTCTTGCTCTTCTTCGTTAAATTCTAGATCATTTAAATGCAAGGCAACAAACTGGTAAAAATCCGGCAATGAAAAACTGTAACAAGCGGTTGGCTCTTCTTCTTCGCCTTCATAATGAAGAACCATATACGACTCTTGTCCATCCTTATTAAGACCATCAAAGTAAACAAAAAAGCCAATATTCGTATCTAACTCAAACAGGTGTCTTGTTCCACCTTCTGTCATTCGATTAAAATCTTCCTCTGATAGTTTGTTTACATTCATTTCATCTACTTGATCTTCTTTATGGAATTGTACTCTAAATGATTGCATACATCTCCCTCACTTTCTCTATATGATGATAGCATAAACACCTGTATTATCCTATTATTACCTTCGTAATAAAAAAGAAACTTCTCATTTTAATTTTTACAGATATAATAGCTTAAAGGAGTGTGAAGAATATGAATATTCACGAGATCTATCAGTTGCAAAAAATTTGTGAACAACATGATGATATCATTCTTAAATTAAACTTTGATATGATAGAAAATTCCCAAACCGAAACACCTTTGTACAAGCACTCTATTGATGGTCAACTTATCGGTTTTGTTGCACTTTATCCATTCGGGTCAAAACTTGAAATATGTGGTATGGTTCATCCTAATTATCGTAGAAAAGGAATATTCTCTTCATTATTTACAGAAGCTTTGCCGATGATTGACCACTATCAAAAAGTACTAATTAATATACCAGGTCAATCACATACGGGTACTACCGTTATGTCTGCATGGAAACAACCTTATGCTTACACAGAATATCAAATGGTCTATGAAGGAGACCAACCGACAAAAAAAGAGCAGCGAAATATTCATCTCAGAATCGCAGAATTAGCAGACTCTACTTTCTGCAACCGAATCGATCAACTATGTTTTAACCTTTCAGAAGAGGATGCTAAAGCGATCAATGGTGATTTCAATTTACATAAACAAGATAATCAATTACTAGTCATTTGCGATGGCAATCAGAGAGTCGGTAAGATACGTCTTCAAATAAGGAATCATCATTTATGGATATACGGGTTCGCCATTCATCCCGATGAACAAGGTAAAGGGTTAGGAAGTGAAGTATTGCGTCAAATCATTGAACAATACGAAGGGCATTATTCCATTCACCTAGAGGTTGAAGTTCAGAATAACCGGGCACTCATGCTTTATAAAAAGTGCGGATTTAAAGAGTGTGGCAGTCAGGATTATTATCATTTCAATAAAAACCATAGATAGGCAATCACATTCGTTTCCATCTGAATGGGTTTCTATATAAATCTCTTCAAATACAGCAGTGGAGTACTAATAACCATGAATCAAAGAAAAAGATCACTCCCCAATGGAAGTGATCTTTTTTCTTTGATTGAACATTTGTATTATAGCTTTGTCACATTTACAGCTTGAGGTCCACGTTGCCCCTCTTCTATATCAAAAGACACTTCTTGTCCTTCATCTAATGTTTTAAAGCCTTCTGTTTGAATTGCAGAGAAATGTACGAATACGTCATCTCCACTTTCTTGTTCAATGAAGCCAAATCCTTTTTCTGCGTTAAACCATTTTACTTTACCTGTTGCCATTTTTTCTTTTCCTCCTAAACATTTGAAAAACTCACAGGAATAATCTCCTGCATTTCCTAATATACCACAATTTACTTTATTTTAATCAATCGCGGCCCTTATTATTTTTTACACGACGTCTTTCGTGACCTTTATAGTCACGTCCGCCCCCTTTACGATCTCTTCCACCAGATCTCGGACGATCACCAAAGCGACTGCGGTTACGTCCATCTCTATTTTTAGGTTTTTTCGAACGAAGTGGCTCTACAGCTGTAATTTTTACAGGTGTGACATCTGGATCTTTTGTTAATAATTTTAATGCTGCTGCCAATACTGTCACTGAATCTGTATCTTCTAACAATGATTCTGCAATACGCTTATACTCATCGTAGTCATTCTTATCAATCGTATTCATTAAACGATTAATTGTCACACGTTGGTTACCTGCAACAACATCTTTAAACGTTGGCACTGGTTCTTTTTTCATTTTTGTCTTTGTTACATTTTCAATAATTTTCAAGTGATCGATTTCTCGTGGAGAAACAAATGTAACAGCTAAACCTTTATTCCCAGCTCTCCCAGTACGTCCAATACGGTGCACATAGCTTTCAGGATCTTGAGGAATATCAAAGTTATAGACATGTGAAACGCCTGAAATATCTAGTCCACGTGCGGCAACATCTGTTGCTACCATAATATCGATTGTTTGATCTTTAAAACGACGAATAACTTGATCACGTTTCGCTTGTGGAATATCACCATGAATACCTTCTGCAGAATATCCACGTTTAATTAATCCTTCTACCACTTCATCTACGCGTTTTTTCGTTCTACCGAATACAATCGCAAGTTCAGGAGATTGAATATCCAATAAGCTGCATAATACATCAAATTTTTGTTTTTCATGCACTTCGATATAAGATTGTTCAATATTTTTTACTGTTAACTCTTTTGCTTTTACACGAACAATTTGTGGGTCATTCATAAACTTCTCAGCTAGAGTTTGAATACGTCTAGGCATTGTTGCTGAGAAAAGAAGCGTTTGACGTTCATGCTCAATTTCACCAAGAATTCTTTCAATATCTTCAATGAAGCCCATATTTAGCATTTCATCCGCTTCATCTAGAACAACTGATTTAATATTGTTTAGACGAATCGTTCTTCTTTCAATATGATCAATTAGACGGCCTGGTGTGGCAGCGATTATTTGCGGACGATTTTTAAGTGCGCGAATTTGTCTACCAATATCTTGACCACCATATATCGGTAAAGTTCTGATTCCTTTCACTTGTCCAATACGATTTAATTCTTCAGCCACTTGCACAGCTAGTTCCCTTGTTGGAGCAAGAACCAAACCTTGAATGCCATCTTCTTTCGTTACTTTCTCTAACATTGGGACACCAAATGCCGTTGTTTTACCAGTACCTGTTTGGGCTTGACCAATCATATCCGCACCAGCTAATGCGATTGGTAGTGATTGTGCTTGAATAGGTGTTGGCTCTTCAAAACCCATATTAGAAAGAGCTTTTTCTAGCTCTGTACTTAAACCAAAATCCGAAAATTTTACCAAGATAAATCCTCCTTGTATTTCAAACATACTTCAAAATAATCTATAGTATGAGTGTATCCAGTTTCCATTAATTTTTATCAATTTATAAGCAATAAAAGTAAAATCATTGTAACGGTATAAGAACGGTTGGGGAGTAGTTCACATAAAAAGGTGATGCATGAAAGGCCATGCATCACCGCATTATTATGCTTTTACAACGTTTGCAGCTTGAGGGCCACGGTCGCCATCAACGATTTCAAAAGTAACTTCTTGACCTTCTTCAAGAGTTTTGAAACCTTCAGATTGAATCGCACTGAAATGTACGAATACGTCTTGTCCTTCTTGAGACTCGATGAAACCAAAACCTTTTTCTGCGTTAAACCATTTTACTTTACCGTTATTCATGATAATACCTCCAAAAAATAATCACTAAAAAGTCATAATTATATAAGCTTATAGAGAAAAGTGGAATGCCTCGTACTTTAATTTTCTTATGAAGTTAAAAAGGCCGTAACTGAAAGAAATGAAGAGTACAATCGCCTACATTTCTTGCAGTTACGACCACTTATCCAAATAATATATAACGAACTTTACAGCGTATATTTTATAATACATTGTTTTATCGCTAGATGTCAATAGTTATTTCTCACTGAACCGTTTTCTCTGCGGAAGCTACAGTGTGTTTTAATAACATAGAAATCGTTACAGGGCCCACTCCACCAGGGACAGGTGTAATGGCAGATGCTTTTTCATAACAGCTATCATAATGAGCATCGCCAATATTTCCTGGGTTGTATCCCGCGTCTAACACAACAGCCCCTTCTTTTAGCCAGCTTCCTTGAATAAAATTAGGTTTCCCAACAGCTGCAACAACAATATCAGCTTTGCTTAAATGTTCACTTAAATCCTTTGTTTTAGAATGACAAGTCGTTACGGTTGCATTACGATTGAGTAGTAATGCAGAAACAGGCTTACCTAAAATAGGACTTCTTCCAACCACAACTGCATTTTTCCCTTCAACAGGAATATCATAAAAATCAATAATTTCCATAATAGCAGCAGGTGTACAAGATGGGTAAACCCCAAAACCAAGTGCTGTTTGACCATAGCCAAGACTGGTGACACCATCCACATCCTTTTCGATGTCAATCGCTTCAAATGCTTTTCTTTCATCTATATGTGCAGGTACTGGATGTTGCAATAGGATCCCATGTACATTTTTATCATTATTCAAATCCTGAATCGTTTCTATGAGTGTTTCAGTAGAAATACTTGCATCTAGATGTATTCTCTTTGATAAAATACCCAGTTTTTCACAGGCGTTACCTTTCATACGTACATACGTAGCAGAAGATGGATCATCTCCCACTAAAATAGTAGCTAGGCAAGGCGTTACTCCTTGTGCCGATAATTTTAATACTCTTTCTTTTAAGTTTTCTTTTACATCTTTCGAAACTTTTTGTCCGTCTAGTATCGTTTTTTCTTCCATGTCTATTCCCTCCGAAATAAAAAAGAGATAAGGAAAACTTACCTCTGCCCAGACGACCGGCTAAACATAGACGCAGCTCCCCAGCGGTTATTTCCGCAATGTCGTCAGTTACTGCGATTTCTTCAGCTTCCTCTTTATTATAACAGAAAACACATATGTTTCAATAAAAAATACGCTTATTGTTCGCCTTTTTGAATTTACGTCATAGGCTATTTTATTACTTTACATTTGATTATTGGTTGATTATTGCATAATTTTTGTTGAGAATCAAAGGTAATGCTGAGAACTACATAAATGAAGGGAATTTATCTTAATTAACGCTACACGACTTTATCTCTATTATAAAGAATAAATCAAAAGCGAACCGCTTCAATGACGGTTCGCTGGTTATATTTGAGATTATTAAATTTCAATAAGTTCTTTACCTAAAACAACGAAAGCCCTACCTCTCTTCCATCCTTGCAACCCCGAAGCTGCGCCAGTGAGAATCAGGTTAAATCTTCATTTGTTCTTGAGAAAAGTAACTCTTTGTTGAATTGTATATTGGGGTTTAATTATTGAAGTAACCATATAAAGTTCATTTATGGGTAAATAGAAGATGATTTAAGAAGAATTTCAACTTACTTATGAAGTTGTCCACAAAATAGTTCTTAATTATAAACCTTGCTTAGCGAACTTTACTCTAAAGAGTAACTTTCACATCAAGAAAAGCCGTATGACTACCGACTATCTTTCTATCTCAAATACCACAATCTATTATAGTACTTTGGTAGATATATGTCAAATTCATTGGTTTTATACGACAGGATATGAGAGAGGCTCACTATATCCCGTCGTCACCCACGATCTTTTCACCCTTTGTTTGTCGCCCATTTAATTACTTCATTTAGTTCGTTCGTATATGATCGTGTTTGTTCAACTGTCCAGTCAAGCTCATCTTCCATGATCTCAATGATAGCCTTTTTATATGTGAACACACACTTAATGTTAAACAACAATGCGCCTGTCCGGCGGAAAAAAAAGTCTACAGGCGAAACAACCATTTCATATTCAATTGCATATTTTAGCTCTAACCATAAGACTCGTGGGATTAGATGCTCTCCTTTATGATATTGCTTAACCAAAGAGAATAAAACCGGCGCATTTGAACCGTAACGCCTTAAGAGATAAAGAGACTCTTCTCCATTTAATCCAGCTTTTATCCCTTCCTGTTTCTTTGATTCAATAAAAGTAGGGAAATATTTTGCTCCGCCTACTCTTCCACCTGACAACGGTAGATGTTTTGTCATACTTTTTGAAAACAATAGTTGATATTCTTCTTTTAACATAAACGAAACTTTGTCTACAATTGTCTCGGCCATTTTCCGGTAACCTGTTAATTTACCACCAGCAATCGTAATTAAACCGTGCTCTGACACCCAGATTTCATCTTTTCTCGAAATTTCTGACGGTGACTTTCCTTCTTCATGAATAAGTGGACGCACACCTGACCAACTAGATTCGATATCTGCTTCTGTCACCTTCACGTTTGGAAAAATCCCTTTAATTGCGTTCAGTAAATATTGCCTATCTTCATCTGTTATCGAAGGATGCACAGGATCACCTTTATAAAAGGTATCGGTCGTTCCAACATAGGTTTTCCCTTCCCTTGGAATAGCAAAAATCATTCGACCATCTTCACTGTCAAAGTAAATAGCTTGCTCTAATGGGAAAATAGAATGATCGATGACAATATGAACACCTTTTGTTAGTTTTAAAGATTTATTTTTCATTTGCTCATCTTTATCTAAAAGCTGTTCCACCCAAGGACCGGTTGCATTCACGCATTTTTTTCCGAAAACTTGAAAAGACTCATTACTTAGTTGGTCTTGCACCTCAACACCAATAATCGTTCCATCCCTATAAACAAAATCAGTTACTTTAGCATAATTAATCACATCTGCTCCTCGATGAGCGGCTTCTTTCATCACTTCAATAGTTAACCGTGCATCATCAGTCCGGTATTCCACATAATGACCACCACCAAGTAAACCTTCTTCTTTCAATAATGGTTCTTTTATTAGCACCTCTTCTTTATTTAACATTTCTCTTCTTTCATCTCTTTTAACTCCCGCAAGGAAATCATAGACCTTCAACCCAATTGATGTTGTGAACTTCCCGAAAGTTCCTTTTTGATAAAAAGGTAAGACCATCCATTCTGGTTTTGTAATATGAGGGCCGTTTTCATACACAATCGCCCGTTCTTTTCCTACTTCAGAAACGACATGAAATTCTAATTGTTTTAAATAACGAAGACCACCATGCACAAGTTTAGTTGAGCGACTTGACGTTCCTGCAGCAAAGTCCTGCATTTCAATTAAAGCTAATTTCATCCCTCTTGTCACAGCATCAAGGGCAATTCCAGCTCCTGTAATACCTCCACCGATAACAACGAGATCATACTCATTGTTAGTTAAATGCTGAATGGTAGTAGAACGATTTTTCACAGAAAATTTCATTTTCGTACCCTCCTGTTTTTTCAAATGGTGAAGTACCTTACTTAAATGCCATTGTTGCGTTGATTGCTGTTTGCCAGCCTTGATACAGTTTATCTCTTTCTTTTTCATCCATTTCTGGTTGAAATTCTTTATCTAGATCCCACTTCTTGGTAAGTTGCTTTTTGTTTTCCCAAAAACCAACAGCCAAGCCTGCTAAATATGCTGCTCCTAAAGCTGTCGTTTCATTAATCTTTGCCCGTTCAACAACTGTATCCAGTAAATCTGCTTGGAATTGCATGAGAAAGTTATTTTTTGCTGCACCGCCGTCCGTCCGTAAAGAAGTGATATCAATCCCCGAATCCTCAATCATCGCTTGTAATACATCCTTCGTTTGATAGGCAAGTGACTCCAAAGTGGCTCTTATAAAATGTTCCTTTTCCGTTCCACGAGTTAATCCAAAAATAGCTCCCCTTACCTCACTATCCCAATAAGGTGTACCTAAACCAACAAATGCAGGTACCATATACACACCTTCTGTTGATTGTACTTTTGTTGCGTAATCTTCACTATCCTCCGCATGCTTTAACATCCTCAAACCATCTCGTAACCATCCAAGAGCAGAACCGGCTACGAAAATACTCCCCTCAAGCGCATAGGTGATTTTACCATCTATCCCCCATGCTATCGTTGTTAAGAGACCATTATCTGAATGTACTGCTTTTTCACCTGTATTCATGAGCATAAAACAGCCCGTACCGTACGTATTTTTTGCCATACCTTCAGTAAAACATGCTTGACCAAATAATGCAGCTTGTTGATCACCTGCTGCGCCGGCTATAGGAACTGACTGACCGAAAAAATGATAAGGAGCCGTTTCTGCATATATCTCTGAAGAACTTTTCACTTCAGGCATCATAGAATGGTTTGCCCCAAATAAATCTAACAGTTCTTCATCCCATTTCAGGTCAAAAATATTAAACATTAGAGTTCTTGCCGCATTTGTATAGTCCGTGACATGAGCTTTACCACCGGATAATTTCCATATAAGCCATGTATCAATGGTCCCAAATAATACTTCCCCTTTTTTCACCTTTTCACGTACACCTTCCACATGATCTAGGATCCACTTCACCTTTGTTCCAGAAAAGTAAGGGTCAATTAATAGACCAGTCTTTTGACGCACCTTCTCTTCCATTCCGTTTTTCTTAAGCTCTTTACAGATGTCGTTCGTTTGTCTAGATTGCCAAACAATGGCATGGTAGATGGGGTCTCCCGTTTCTTTGTCCCATAAAACTGTTGTTTCTCGTTGGTTCGTAATACCTATACCGGCAATTTGAATGGGAGTAACATTTGCCTCTGATAAAACACTAGCAATCACTGACAGTACACTTCCCCAAATTTCATTCGCATTATGTTCCACCCATCCAGGTTTCGGAAAATACTGTTTAATCTCTTTTTGCGCACTATGTACTGGTTCCCCTTCATGATTGAATAAAATTGCTCGAGAGCTCGTTGTTCCTTGATCTAATGAAAGAATATATTTTTCCAACCTTTTCCTCTCCTTTTATTTATTAAATATATGCTCATACATATGAAAAACCATAATTGAAAGCATTAACCAAATCGCTCCGACCAAAAAACCAGCCGCTACGTCACTAGGGTAATGGACACCTAAATATATCCTACTTAACCCAATCGACAAAATCAGTAACCCCATGATGATTGCTACAGCCCATTTCATACTTGTCTTTTTAGCTACATGAATGATGACAAAAGCAAGCGATCCGTAGAATATAAACGAGCCCATTGAATGTCCACTTGGAAAGGCATAGCCAGTTTCTTCAATTAATGGAAGGATATCTGGCCTTTCCCTTTTAAAATAGTGCTTAAGAGTCCAATTTAAAAGAGCCCCTACTCCCGATGTCAAACAAATATAAATAGCTAATGCATACTTCTTTTTTAAGACAAGAAGGACTATTACAACAACTGTGGCTATGACAAACCACAGCACAGAACCTAGGAAAGTAAAACGATCGATAAATGTGGTTAATGCAGGAGTTACATTTTGCTGGACAATATGAATGACCTCCATATCAAACCAAGCAAGATCATTGTTTGTGTAATCGAAAACGATAAACAAAAACATACCTAAAAATAGAATGAATAGTATGATGTTTGTCGTTATGTATAAGGTTGATTTTTTCATTGCCCATTCCTTTATATTTTTTAGGAAGTTGGAGAAGTCTAGACTTCTCCAATTGAATAAACAAAACTATGCTTCCTTCTTTGTCTTTGTAGCACTCGTTGATTTTTTCTTTTTTGACTTCGTCGTCGTTTTTTCTTTTTTCGGTTGTGTTGGTTTTGTTTGATCGATGGATGCTTGCAATGCAGCCATAAGATCAGTAACATTGGATGTCTTTGGTTGCTGTTGATTTGTTATTACTACCTCTTCCCCATTTTTCTTTGTTTCAATCAACTCTAGAAGTGCTTGGCGATATTCATCTGTATATTTCTCAGGTTCAAATGTTGTCGTTAGTTGGTCTATCAATAACAATGCGGTGTCTAATTCTTTTTTGGCTATTTTTTCTTCTGCAGGAATATTAGGCACATCTGCAAAATTTCTCACCTCATCAGGAAAATGGATGGTTTCCATTACTAAAGTATTGTGAAAAACTCTTAGAAGGGCTAGCTGTTCTTTTGCACGAATGATGATTTTCGCTATCCCTACTTTTTCAGACTCCTTCAAAGCTTCCCTTAACAAGGCATAAGCTTTCGATCCACTATCTCCTGGAGATATATAATAAGATCGAGAAAAATATATCGGATCTACTTCATTGATTTTGACAAAATCTAAAATCTCCACTGCTTTATCTTCATTTTCTTTTTTTAACGCTTGTAATTCCTCTTCATCAAGTACGATAAATTTCCCTTTCGTGTACTCATATGCTTTCACTATATCACTTTGTTCAACAGATTCATCACATACAGGACAAACTTTCTCATACTTAATAGGCGAATGACACTTACTATGCAAATTACGCAATTTAATATCTTTATCTTCAGTTGCCGCATGCAATTTGATCGGGATATTGACTAAACCGAAACTAATGCTTCCTTTCCACATTGTGTGCATCAGAAAACCTCCTCCATTCTTATTAATTGTATTTTTTCTCTGAGGATTATTCATATACACGTACAATGTTGGTAAGATTAGCTACATCTCTTTTATATCTCTTTTATATCTCTTCATCTAACACTGTCTTCACAAAAAAACAAGCATTAAAAACAATAAACACCACAGCTGAATCTGTGGTGTTTGTGAAATCTGAGCCATTTTTTTAATAAACCGGATAAGGTGGGTATGGTGGGTATACAGGATATGGTGGATAAGGCGGGTACACCAGAGGTGCTAATAATGCGCCACCTAATAAACCTGCCGCTACACCACCTAAAAATGGACCACCAAAACCAAAACCAGGTCTCCCAAAGCCGGGGCCACCAAAGCCTGGCCCTCCCCCAAAACCAGGACGACCACCATAAGGCCTTCTATATAAGTGAGTCTGTGTATATGCCGGGTAAAAGTGTTGATTCACCATTTAACCTCCTCTGTCGTTCTCTTTATATACTCCTTATAAACTATGTAAAACACCTAAATTTGCTGTAGGCAAAAACCTATCCGAAAACGATTTAAAAAACAAACGACTGAATGACTGGTTGCCTCATTGTATGATCTTTTGTCCACTCTAAGAAAGTAACCTTCACTTTTAAAATTGGAGAAAGCCATTCATGATCTTTCAATAAGCCGCTATAATTATGAAACGGACTTTCTCCCTGAAGTATTTGGTTAGTCACTTCAGTCACTTCACGCCAATCCTTTAAAGTAAGCTTGCTCGAGCCTGCACTGCCGATATAAATAAGCTCACCCTTTTCATTATATATACCTAAATCAATTGAACGAATAAGTGCTCCATTATAAGTAACCCCTCCAACAATAGCAATAAGGTCCTGTTCTTTTTTCTTTTTTAACCAGCGTTCATCTTTTCCTCCTAATATATAAGCACTATATAAATCCTTACAAACAATACCCTCTAATCTTTGCTCTATAACAGCATCATATAATGATTGACAGTCTCTAAAACTTTGGACGATTTGAATCTCATTTGTTGGCTGGATGATTTCCTTCAACATCTCCTGGCGTCTATATAATGGGGTTTCAATCAGCCATTTACCGTTAAAATATAAGAGGTCAAATATCATATAAGTAATAGGAATTTCTGTCTGTAAATGATTGATTGTTACCGTATTCTTCCGCCGATCTCTTCTCATCACATCATAAAAAGAGGGAACACCGTCTTGAAAAGCGATTACCTCTCCATCTAAAATGAAGGAATTCCCCTTAATTAATGAGGGTAATTGATGTAATTCCGGATATTGGATGGTGCGCTCATTTCCTTTTCGATTAAAAATCCTTAAATTCTCTTTTTCATAATAAGTCAATATCCTTGTACCATCCCACTTTACTTGCGCTATCCATTGATCGCCATTTGGAATCTCATTTGTCATTTTTGGTTCAAAAGGAATAATTGGCTTCATTGGATCGATCCTCACTTGTATGTCTTTTTTTAATCTAACCATACTATGACCATGTGTAATAGGTTTTATGAATGTAAACCAAAATCTAGAAAAAGGATGGTTGAAGATCATATGAGGAAAAAAGGTCGTTTCTTTATTACTGGCTGGAATGTTACAACTAATCAGTTTGAATATAGTATCGTATATCAAAATAAAGTAAAGGCAATGGGCGAATTTTCCGAAGGTCTAAATGAACAAGAATTGGCTATTTTAGTCAGCTTGATTCAAAAGAATGGAAAAAAAGTAAGTCAAGTAAAATACAGCATCTCCCCAAGCATTTGTATTCAACTTTGCTTTCCCGACATAATGGAGGATACCTTGATCCACCCTCAATTTATGCAATTCTTACCAACTGAGCAATGGGAAACATGTACTTGGGAGAGATTACTGATAGAAAATGCAAATATCGACTCTTCTATAGAAGTGACCCACCCAGAAAAACCGTTATGGGACAACCCAAAAATCAATAAAGAGCAGCTCATTGCATATCTTGTTTGCGTCGCTCCACGGTTGTTACCGTTTGTGAAGAATAGATTGTTAACAACCATTCGCTATCCACATGGCTATATCGGGAAAGAATGTTTCTATCAGAAGAATAAACCTGATTATGCACCGTCATTTGTGAATTCTTTTACAAAAGACGAAATCGACTATATCCTTTGTAATGATTTATCTACCCTTGTTTGGCTAGGTAATCAATTAGCACTAGAGTATCATACCCCTTTTGAAACAATTGGCAGCGACCATCCGGTAGATATTGTGTTCGACCTTGACCCACCAGATGAAACACACTTTCTACTAGCTGTTGATGCTGCACAGAAACTAAGTAAGATTTTCGAAGAATTAAATATTATCGGCTTCCCAAAATTAACTGGAGGTAAGGGTATACAAGTACATATCCCAATTATGCATCATCATTTTTCTTATGAAGATACCAGACTGTTTACTTCGTTCATAGCAGCCTATTTAGTTGAGAAAAACCCAGATTTATTTACGACAGAAAGAATGAAAAAGAATCGCGGGAAAAAGTTATATATCGATTATATACAGCATGCAGAAGGAAAAACGATGATTGCTCCATACTCTCCTAGAGGCAGAGAAGGCGCGATAATAGCAGCCCCACTCTATTGGGATGAAGTAAATAAACAACTGCAGCGGGAGAATTTTTCACTAGACAACATCCGCAAGTATCGTTTAACTGATTGCTGTCCAATGGCAACCTTTTTCGAAACAAAAAATGACACGATTGCAAAAATTATAGATTCATTAAAAGGATAAAACTATACGCAAGCATATGCGATTTTTTGTGTTTTAGGAAGTGAAAGCTAAGTAAATCTGATATGCACGTTATCCAAAGCCAAAACGCATTTAAACGATTGCCTTTTCAGTTTACGTATCACTCAAAAGCTAAAACTGATTTGAACGTTTTGCTCATTCAGCATGCACGATATCAAGGAGCGAAAACACATATGAAACGACCTGCTAATGCAATTCCTGCGCGTTATTCAGATGAAAAAACAAAAAACCGAACCAACACTATTTACTCATAGTGCCGTTTCGGTCCAAAACCCTTTTTTCTTAAACATTTCTTAAGCATTTAATTGCTTGGTTAAAAAAGCAGAAGCTTCTTGTTGCAACTTCGCATATTGCATCATTTCTTCAATATATTCTTCGCTATTATCGACGGTAAATGTCCCTGGATGATTTATATCTATCTCAATTGTACATTGATAGACAAAGCTAGCATTACCAATAAGGTCGATTGTAAAGCTATCATTTTGCTTATGAACAATGCAACGGACCTTACCACCATTGTTATAAACCTCAATCGGCTGCTCATAGGTATTGATACTTTGCAGACATGTGACTAAACTTGAAGCCGACATCGCTGTCCCACATGCATTCGTAAAGCCCACCCCTCTTTCATACGTACGAACAAAAATCCCACCTTCTGGTAGTGGTTTGACGAAACTCACATTTACACCATCAGGAAAGTAATCATTTTCTCCGTTGACATACAAACTTATTTCTTCTTGAATATCTGATTGCATCTGTTCTTTTTCGACAATAGCAACAAGATGGGGATTAGGTACAGAAAGAGCAGTAAAAGCGATATCTTCCGAAAGGTCTTCCATCTTTTCATTGACTAATTGGTGCTGATTGATGTGAAGTGGTAAAGTAGCAACATCAAATGACACCGGTGAAATTTCTACCTTGTAAGTAGGGATATCTTTATAAATATCGCTTTCTTTACTAACATGAAGGGTTACTTTCATCGTATCAATTGTCGCCTCTTTGATTTTCAGTTTCTCACAAACATACCTCGCGACACAACGAAGACCGTTACCACACATGGAAGCTTCTGAACCATCTGCATTAAATACGCGCATTTTTGCATCAGCAACTTCACTGGCTAATATAAATAAAATCCCATCCGCACCGAGCTCACTGCCACGATTACAAAGACTAATCGTTAATTTCGCTCGTTCTTCATCACTCCACCCGAAGGACTGCTCCATTTCATCAATAATAAAAAAGTCATTTCCCGAACCGTGACATTTAATTAATTCTAATTTCATCATAAACCCTCTTTCTCTTTTAGGCTCTTCATTTATCTTCTATACATGTTTTTACCATTGTTCATGTGAATATAAACGTAATATTATTATAACGAGAAAAAGAAAGAGGGAGCAAAGAAAATTAATTTTTAACGAAAATGTTTATTAAAATTACTCATTTCAATCGCATTAACAGCTGCATCCCAGCCTTTGTTGCCTGCTTTTGTACCCGCTCTCTCAACCGCTTGTTCAATAGAATCAGTTGTTAACACACCAAAAATTACTGGAATGCCAGTTTGTAATGAAGTTGCTGCCACTCCTTTGGCTACCTCTGCATTCACATAATCAAAATGTGGTGTTGCCCCTCTAATAACTGTTCCAAGGGCAACAACCGCATCGTATTCGCCACTTTCCGCAAGTTTTTTCGCAGCTAGAGGAATTTCAAACGCTCCTGGTACCCAAGCTACCGTAATATCCTCTTCAGCCACATCGTGACGCTTGAAGCTATCTAATGCACCATCTAATAATTTTTTTGTAATAAACTCATTGAAACGTGATACAACAACAGCTACCTTTATTCCCGTTCCAATTAAATGTCCTTCTAGTATTGTATTCATTCTACTTCACTCCTAAATTAGATTAGTTTAATAATAATTGTGATTGCTTATAAGATATTAATTGTTCAATCGTAATCATCTTCAAATCATATTTTTCTGCTACTTTCTCTAACTCTGCTACTCTAGCCATTTCACCATTTTCTTTCATAATCTCGCATATAATCCCGACCGGACTTGCGGCAGCCAATTTTGCTAAATCTACTGCCGCTTCCGTATGGCCTGAACGCTCAAGGACGCCACCATCCTTCGCTATAAGGGGGAAAATATGACCTGGACGATTGAAGTCTGATGCTTGTGTTTTGTCGTCTAACATTTTTTCTACGGTTAAAAACCGTTCAAATGCACTTATACCAGTCGTTGTCTCTTTATAATCAATACTTACAGTAAAAGCAGTTTGATGGCTGTCTGTATTATTAGTTACCATCGGATGCAAGTCTAATTTTTTGGCGATTGACTGCTCAATCGGCACGCAAATAAGCCCTCTTCCCACTGTCGCCATAAAATTGATTGTTTCAGCTGAAGCATACTCGGCAACAGCGATAAAATCGCCCTCATTCTCACGATTCTCATCATCACAAACGATAATCACTTTTCCCATTTTCAAGTCAGCAATCGCTTCTTCAATTGAGTGACTCATATATTCCCTCCTAACTTAAGAATCCATTATTCTCTAATAACTGTTCGAAATTTCTTTCACGTTTCGATGTGTCTGAAAAGGCAAATACATATTTAGCAAATAAATCATATTCGATATTGACAGTATCATTTGGCTTTTTTTCACTAATCACCGTTTCTTCAGCTGTATGAGGAATTAACGCAATCGTAAAATAACCATCCCCTACCTCCATCACTGTTAATGAAGTGCCATCAATAGCAACAGATCCTTTAGGTAGAATTAGATGCTGATACTTCTCTGATAGTGAAATTGAAAGATAAATCGCATTTTCTTGTCTTTGTTTTTTTAAAATTTTTCTCGTTTCATCCACATGACCACTTACATAATGGCCGCCAAATCTTCCTCCTGCTAACATCGCTCTTTCTAAATTCACATTGCTTCCTACTTTTAAAGAGGAAAGCGATGTCGCATGAAAAGTTTCTGGCATCACATCTGCTGTAAAACTTCTTTGTTGGAATTCGGTCACTGTTAAACAAACACCGTTCACAGCGATGCTATCACCGATATGGATATCATCCATAATCTTTGTAGCATTTAACACTAATTGAATAGTAGATCCACGATGAATCGTTCTTTGTACAGTACCGATTTCTTCGATAATACCTGTAAACAGAATGATCAACCTCTCTGCATAAGATTTATTCGTTTAAGTAAAAGTTGAAATTTTCCGCTCGGGGCAAATACGCGGTATCGGGAGAGTTTGTTGAAAATTACAAAAAGAGTTGGACTCACACTTATCGTTATCCCATATCATCACCACCCTTTTTAAAATACTCATGAATAAATAAACCCGTATACGAATACGTATACGGGAAAAGTAATCATGGCCAAATAAACGTCAAAATCAACTGTTTTTGAACGTTTTTACACACACGCATCCTTCTCCCATCCAGACTATACTGTCGGCTTTGGAATTGCACCAAATCCACCGTTCTCATTCCTGAGCCCGGGTCACGGACTAAGAGGTCACCCTCATCACCGCCGGTTGGGAATTTCACCCTGCCCCGAAGGATATTCTATTAAATTGTTGATACTATAGAGAACAGACAGTATCTAATACTTTTAAAATAAATAAAGATTCCCCTGCTCTTATTACAGTATCTAAATATAGGATAAATGTAAATAAGTAATTAATCAATAGAAAGAGTGTTAAATAGGAGATTATACATAAAGAAAACTAAAATAAACCATCACCCTAACATTTGAGACAGAAAAAGGATAATAGTTATATATCTAATATTATATTTCAAAACCCTACCTCAATTTTTTCTTTACTCCTTAAAGTTGTCAATTCATCTATGTATGATATAAAATACAGTTAAATACAGTTAAATACATTATTTCTATTAAATTACATAGAAAAGAAGGTGTGTTTTTGTAAATAACTATTCATCAGGACATAAAGATAACATAAAAATTACAAAATCCAACTATAAAAGGAAGCCCATCTATGAATAGAAAATTAATTATTATTTTCATCTTTCCTTTAATTTTAGTGTCTTGGATGATTTATTCTTGTAAGCAACCAATTGTACTAAAAGGAAAGAGCTCCGATGGAAATTGGAGAGCGGAATATAGCCCTCATCATTCTCCTAACCCTAAAGGGATTTGGAAAGGAGAGGCAACTTGGTTAGGAGGGACCAATCTCCCTACTCTGAATTTTTTGGTATTTAAATCTGGAGAGGAAATGGTCACTTTATACGATAAGCCAAGTGATTTTCCTCAGGGAGATGTTATTGAATTTGTCAGTATTGGAGACGCCCCGTTATATGCTAATTACTCTTTACAAATTAAATGGACATACGAAAACAAGGAATTTGATGAGGAAATAAAACTAGAAAGAAAGAAACGCTTTTTCATCTTACCGTTTTAATATTATCATTTGCATAAAGCAAATAGCGCTATTAATATTGCTGACAGTATTTTTATCTAAAAATAGCTCCAATTCTTTCTATAATAAATTCATCACACTCAATAAAGTTTGCTTCATTCACAATATTTCAGTGTTCTACTATCTGCAAAAAGGTTTACAAACCGTTCATCATTGATTTGCACACTATTGGCTTCAATAAAAAATGAGTCTTTATTATTTACTTGAAAGTAAAAATTAGTTTTAGCATGTAATTTTTCGATTTCTTTCAAATCTGATTCTAAACTTTCAATTTTTATATGACCAAAACCATTCTTGTGATAACTAATTTCGCTTAATAAATTCGCATCAGTAAAACTACGGTCATTTAAGCGTATCGTTCCTACATTAGGCTCTTGATAAACAAAGAACGACATCACTTCCTTTATGAAGATGTAGGTTCTCTTAATTTGTTGTTTATGACAACTAAGTAATTTTAATGTAATGGATTCATTTAAATAATCAATCTGTAAATCATCTAAATCCCAGTATTCTGCTTTTTCGGCAAACAAAGTATTTATTCTATTTGGACCGCTAGACATCTGATCACCCCGTTTACTTTTTTCTATTACCTGTGGAAAGCACACAATCCACCGGCGATATTTCAGTCAACCATCTTCTTTTTGACAGTTTATTCCCCTTTGTTTTCGAGTATTTCAATATACCTTTCAAAATTGTCATTGAATCTTTGTTGTTCATAATGACCATCATTCCCTAAACTATTATCTAGTAAACTCTCAATCGCTCCAGCAATAGTACAGGATCCCAATATAAAGCAAATTCCAATAATCCAAGCAGCATTAAGTAAATCTTTCCTGTTTATGTTCATCATTTTTCTCCTATCCTTTAATTGTTGGACATCGAATTACATAGAACCGTTTTTTCGGTAATTTCTTAATGACGGTAACACTATTTGCTAATCCGTCTTACAGAAGATTACTCATCTTCGTAGAAAGTATCATACATTTCAGGGAATAGATCTTTTAATCTCCTTATCGTATGCGCATTTGCAACAATATCCAGTACATCAGAACTAATATAAAATAAGCACGATGCACAAAACAAATATAGAGTGACGTGTGACCATCAATCATTTTAAGGGTATAGCGAAAAAACGCAGATGATTTGACGTTCTTTACTGTTGAAAAGACAAAATAACTGCTCATCTCTTCTTGCCAAACTACTTCATTAGACCAATTATTTATTTTAAAAAACCGCCGTAAATTTAACTTTTCTCTCCTTACCCTTGTGCTATCAATATCTTGATAACCAGAAATAAACGTCATATCTAACTTTTCCTCTATAGGAAATAGATGATGAAATAAGCTTTTCGCTAAACCTGGATGTTGCCTGAATGTCTCTAAACC
Organism: Cytobacillus sp. FSL K6-0129; assembly: GCF_038007625.1. NCBI lineage: Bacteria > Bacillati > Bacillota > Bacilli > Caryophanales > Bacillaceae > Cytobacillus > Cytobacillus sp. FSL K6-0129. The sequence goes on from NZ_JBBOXM010000001.1 coordinate 1,078,641, forward strand.
GAACCGAATTCGATTGTCTTTCACTACTTGAAAATAAGGCGTTGCGGCGTTCGTCATATCAACACCGAAAGTATTTGCAGGGATCATTCTACCACTCGCTTCTTCACAAAATATAATGATTACCATAATTATACACTCATTTCATACTAACCGCTTATATATTTCTTTCACACTTCTTTCCTTAACCTGCGTTCACTTAGAAAATAAAAAAGCACGTGCTCATTCCACCTTTAAGCAGAATCTACACGTGCTTCATTCAATCATTTCCTTATTTAATTAACTCTAACTCAACAGGGATAAATTCTTCCACCGTTTCACCATCGAGTACTTTTTTGGCTATTTCTACAGCTTGCTCGCCCATTCTGTCTGGTTTTTGAGCGACTGTTGCTGCCATATCGCCACCTTCAACTGCAGCAATGGCATCATCTGTTGCGTCGAACCCGACAACAATGACATCTTTCAATCCAGCAGCCGTTAATGCTTGATAAGCACCAAGTGCCATTTCATCATTATGAGCAAATACAGCTTGGACATCTTTATTGCTTTGGATGATGTTTTCCATTACTGTTAAGCCTTCTGCACGATCAAAATTCGCAGATTGTTTTGTTGCTACTTCCACATTGTCAGATGCTTCAATGGCTTCATTGAAACCCGCACCTCTTTCGCGTGCTGCCGATGAACCAGGGATCCCTTCAAGTTCAACTACTTTTCCTTCGCCATCAAGTTGTTCAATGATAAATTCTCCTGCCATTTTACCCCCTTCTGCATTATCAGAAGCTACGTGAGCGACAACTTCGCCACCTTCTGCACTTCTATCAACAGTAATAACCGGGATATCTGCATTATTAGCTGATGTAATGGCAGAAGCAACCGCTGCTGAATCAGCTGGATTAATAATTAATAAGTCAACACCTTGTTGAATTAAATCCTCAATATCACTTACTTGTGTTGCTGGGTCATCTTGTGCATCTACTGTTTTAATCGCATAACCAAGCTCTTTTGCCTTCGCCTCTGCACTATCACGTAGTGTAACAAAGAAAGGATTATTTAATGTAGAAATCGATAGACCAATTGTTTTTTCTCCTGATGCTTTTTCATCATTATCAGTTGCTTCATTATCATCAGCCCCATTATTTAATGAACATGCACCTAATAAAGCGACTACTAAAACCAAAGTAAGAAGCTTCCATATTTTTTTCATTTGAGTATTCCTCCTTCATAGGTTTGCAAATCATATATGTTAAGCAGCTTTCTTTCTATCAATTAGTACAGCTAATAGAATGACGCCGCCCTTCACCACTTGTTGGTAGAAAGATGATACATTTAATAAATTCAAACCATTATTAAGTACACCAATAATCAAAGCACCAATTAATGTACCAAAGATCCATCCGCGTCCGCCTGAAAGACTTGTCCCACCAAGAACAACTGCCGCAATGGCATCTAATTCGTAGCTTGTACCAGCTGTTGGCTGTGCAGAGTCAAGACGAGAAGTTAACGTAATTCCGGCAACTGCAGCAAATAATCCTGAAATCGCATAAACACCCATTTTCAAGCGATCCACTTTTAAACCAGAGAGCTTAGCGGCTTCTTCATTCCCACCAATCGCATAAACACCGCGACCAAAAGTTGTTTTCTTTAGCAAGAAGTATAAAAATAAATAAGCTAACAGCATCGTAACAACAGGAAATGGTACCCCGAGAAAATAACCTTTACCAATCATTTGAAAGCTAAAAGCATCAGATAGACCAGTTATTGGTCGACCTTCTGTATAAACAAGTGTTAACCCTCTGAAAATTGTCATTGTCGCTAATGTTGCAATAAAAGGAGCGACTTTACCTTTTGCAATAATTACGCCGTTGACAAGTCCCATTAAAGCACCTGCTAATAAACCGAGAAGAACCGCAATTACCGGATCCATACCACTAGCTAACATACCTGCAGTAAGTGCGGAAGATAGCGCTAAAATCGAACCGACAGATAAGTCGATTCCCCCTGTCAAGATAACAAATGTCATTCCAAACGCAATTAAAGCATTGATTGAAACTTGTCTTAATACGTTCAGTATATTGTCAGCTGTTGTAAAGCTTGGACTCATAACCGATAAAATAATAATGATGAGCAGTAAGCCTAAAACCGGTCCTAGCTTTTGAATGGAGCCGATGCCTTTACTAATTTTGTTCATGCTTTGTCCCTCCTGTTGCTGCTTCCATAATTTTTTCTTGAGTCGCATCTGTTTTTTCCAGAATGGCGGCTACTTTCCCTTCATGAATCACCATAATACGATCTGACATACCTAGTATCTCTGGTAACTCAGATGAGACCATAATAATGGAATGGCCCTTCATTGTTTCTTCATTCATAATCGTATATATCTCTTTTTTTGCTCCTACATCCACACCACGAGTAGGTTCGTCCAAAATTAACAGTGTTGGATCGATTCCAAGCCATTTTCCAAAGACCACTTTTTGTTGGTTCCCACCACTTAAATTCTTAACTTCTTGTTCTGGACCGGCTGTTTTAATTTTTAACTTGTCTATCATTTCTTTGGAGAAAGCTTTTTCCTTTTTAGTAGACATAATGGCACTTTGCGAAAGCGCTTTTAAATTAGGAACGGCTAAATTCTCCCTTACACTTAATCCAAGTATAAGACCTTCATCTTTACGGTCTTCTGTAATGAAACCGATACCGGCAGCAATTGCTTGTTTTGGTGCACGAATGTGTAGTTCTTGACCATTCAAAAATATCTTCCCAGACGATTTCTTTCGTGACCCAAAAATCGCTTCCATGATCTCCGTTCTTCCAGCTCCCATTAAACCGGCGACGCCAAGTATCTCACCTTTTCTAACATCAAATGAAATATTAGAAAAATGATCTTTCACACTTAAGTTCTCGACTTTGAAAAAAACATCACCAATTGTTGCCGTCCGAGCCGGGTAACGCTCACCAATTTCTCTACCAACCATCATTTTCACGATTTCATCGAATGAGGTGTCTGTGGTATATTTCGTTCCTATTGATTGACCATCTCGTAAAACCGTAATACGGTCACACATTTTAAAAATCTCTTCCATGCGATGAGATATATAAATGATTGCCACATTCTCTTTTCGCAATTGATCAATAACGGAAAATAATGTATCAATCTCTCTATCTGTTAAAGCGGCTGTTGGTTCATCCATGATAAGAACTTCAGAATTGGCAGCGATTGCTCTTGCAATTTCAATCATTTGTTGTTGTCCAACGGAAAGTTCTCCAGCAGGCTGTTTTACATCCATTTCAATGCCTAAGCGCTTTAAATGCTTTTCTGCTTTTACATTCATCTCTCTCGTCTTTAATAAACCGAAAGTACTTAATTCTTTACCTAAGAACATATTTTCAGCCACTGTTAAATAAGGAATAATATTTAACTCTTGATGAATGACAGCAATACCATTTTTTTCTGCATCTTTCGGTGAAGAAAATACGGCCTTATTCCCTTTATAATAAATCTCACCTTGATTGCTTTCATGAATGCCTGTAAGGATTTTAATTAAGGTCGATTTCCCTGCCCCATTCTCACCCATAAGCGCATGGATTTCCCCAGCTCTCAAGTCAAAATCAACGCCTTTGAGTACTTCCACCGAATAGAAGGATTTATGAATATTCTTCATTTCTATTATTGATGATTGCTTCATTAAAATATCACTCCTGACGTTAATATGATGTTAGCGTAAGGGGAAGCTTCTCCAGTTCGTATAATCGCCTTTGCTTTTTCCGTTTTTTTCTTAAATGTTTCATGCGAGACATAGCTACAATCAGAGAACTTGTCTTTAATTGCTAAAAATAACGGTTCATTATCTGTTTTAATTTCAGTTGCTAATGTGACACTCTCTATCATTAATTCTTTTTCAAGCTCATTTAAGACGTCTAAAAAGGAAGGTGTCCCTAGCTTTAGAGCTAGGTCAATTTTTTTTACACCATCTGGGATAGGTAGTCCACAATCAGCAATAACAATTGTATCTGTATGTCCCATATCACTGATGACTTTTGTTATATCACTATTCAGCATTCCTTGTTTCTTCATGATGATTCACTTCCATTTTTTCAATTTCAGCTTTTGTCGGCATTCCTACTTGTGCACCCATTTTCGTTACAGATAAACCTGCAGCCTTTATTGCGAACGTAATTGCCTGTTCTATTGTTAAGCCATCATCAAGGGCAACCGCTAAAGCGCCATTAAAAGTATCTCCTGCTCCAGTCGTATCAACCGCCTTTACCTTAACAGCAGGAATGGTCATAAGTTCCCCGTTTTTAAAGAACGCGGCACCTTCATTTCCTTTTGTAATGACAAGCTTTTTTTTCAGTAGTTCCGTTGCCTCTGTATCATTTGCATATGCTTCGAATAACTGTTTCGCTTCATATTCATTCGGTGTGAGGTAAGTTACTAACTCAAACCAATGAGAAGGAATATGATGGAAGGGAGCTGGATTTAAAATGACACCGACATTGCCCTCTGCCGCAATCTCTAGTACTTTTTCTACGGCAGACAATGGAATTTCTAATTGCAGAAGCACCCATTCACTCGCTAAAATATCATCGCGATATGCTTCTATAACGTCACTTGTCATTAAATGATTGGCACCAGGTACAACAATAATTTTATTATCATGGTTATACACTGTTATGCTTGCTGTTCCAGTACGTACAGATTTTTCTATTTGGATACTTTCCGTATTGATATGCATGTCATTAAAATAATTCATATACTCTTGACCAAAAGGGTCATCGCCGACTTTACCAATCATTTTCACATTCGCTCCAAGCTTAGCTGCAGCCACTGCTTGGTTTGCTCCTTTACCACCTGGCACAGTAAAAAATGATTCTCCCATCACGGTTTCACCCATTGACGGGTCTATACTTGTTACCGTGACTAGATCCATATTGATGCTTCCGATTACTGTAATCATCTAATCACTCTCCTTCTTCTGTTTTAATGCGTTGTTGTTTCTCTTATTTTTAGTTCGGTCGGGAATACAATATGATCCTGACCTTCTTCCTTTCCGTTGATACGGTTCAAAAGCATGGTTGCTGCTTTTTTCCCCATCTCATATATTGGTTGAGCGATGGTTGTAATTTCTGGTGAAACAGTTTCCGTCCACTCAATTCCATCAAAACCAATGATTTGAAGTTCTTTCGGTACATTAATCCCGAGCTTTGTGCATGCCTTTAGGGCACCAACTGCCATCACATCATTACCTGTGAATATGGCATCAATGTCCTTCTGTTCGTGCAGGAGACGAAATGTAGCTTCTTGGGCTGTTTTCATTTGATAATGACCTTCACTTATATACACAGGTCTTTCTAGTGCCATCATGACATCTTGGTATGCTTTTTTCCTCAGTTGGGAATTGATAATATTTTCTGGTCCACTAATATGGGCGATTTTCTCGCAGCCATTTTCAACTAAATGCATAACTGCCCTTCTCGCTTCCTGATAATTATCTATCGTCACTGAGGGAATACTTTCATGGAACACACGGTCAAGTGCAACTACCGGGATCTGTAAATTGGCGAGATGGCTTTCATTCATATGATTGGATACAATGATTACGCCATCAATATAGTTTTCCGCCATTTTATTTAAATACATCAGTTCCTTTTCTAAATTGTCATCACTATTACATAGAAAAGTAGTATACCCTTGTGCTACTGTCACATCTTCCACAGCGCGGACAAGTTGTGGGAAGAATGGGTTTGTAATATCAGGGACAATGTACCCAATCATTTTTGACTGCTTTTTAAATAGGCTACGCGCTACATTATTAGGTCGGTAGTTAAGTGCTTTGATCGCTTCTTCCACTTTTGTTTGCGTTTCCTTTTGGACATATCCTTTTTTATTTATCACTCTCGATACAGTCGCAACAGATACATTTGCATACTTTGCTACTTCTTTAATTGTGGCTATATGAATCATCACCTTACATTTGTTAATACTGCTATTATTAAACTTATATTAAAAGGTAGTATGTAACCCGTTACATATTAGACACTCACTATCTGAAGCGTTATTCTCTCATGACTAGGAAAGGCATGTAACGGGTTACATATTTCAGAAAAAAAACAAAATCTATTAATTACTATTTTATTTGATATGTAACGCGTTACACACTCATCTGTAACCGTTTACACAAATTTAGTTTACCATCTATTAAAATTTTGTCAACTTTATTTTATCCCTCCTTTTTATAGAGAGGATTTCTGTTCTATCACCACTTGTTTATACGGTCCTTGAATGGTAACTTTCATGAGTTGCGCAGCCATATATTTAGCGGTATACGGACAATCATTTTTCAACCACCATATAATCACACCTAAAAACGCAGAAGCGTAGAAGCGTATGGCCATTTCTCTTGGTATAGTCAATAAGTCATCATCTGGTTGCATAACGGTCATGCCATCTGCAATAAATTCGCTCAACACAGCTGTTAGTTTATCACGAAAATGAGGCATTGTACTTTCAGACAGCAACACTCTATATATGTAATCATATGTGCCAATTTGCGCAAATAATTGAATAAAGCTTTCATTTGGTGATTCAGTATCATACGTCCCTTTACTTGCTACAAAAGAAGTCTTCATTGCTTCTTTTAACTCATCAATCATGTCATCTGTACTTTGCTCAAGCAAATCGTATTTATCTGTAAAATGGAGATAAAAAGTAGCGCGGTTCAGCATCGCTTTTTTTGTAATTGCCTGCACCGTTACTTTTTCAAAACCTTGTTCTTCTATTAAAGAAATAAGGGCGTCAGTTAACATTCGCTTTGTTCTTACTACACGGGGATCGACTTTTTCTTTTTTCGACATTTTTCTGCTCCTTGTATTAATTATTCTTATTTTTAAACAAATTTGTATGAACTGTTGAGTATACAACGATCTCAACTTTTTTGTTCATTGCTTCATTTTTTCATCAGTTGATATAATCAGATTATCAACGGATTGTTGATAAAGCAACTAGTTGTATTAAAAATCGTACGATATTGTCTAAGTTTTTACCAAATGGGGGTATATCATGAAAAGGTTAGAAGGAAAAGTAGCCATTATTACCGGAGCAGCTAACGGGATGGGTGCAGCAGAAGCAAAGTTATTCGCGAAAGAAGGCGCTAAAGTAGTAGCGACTGATTTACAAATGGAAACTTTAAATAAAGTGGTTGCAGAGATAAAAGAAGCAGGTGGTGAGGCGATTGCCCTTGCCCATAATGTGACGTCTGAAGAACAATGGCAAGCAGTTATAAATGAAGCCATTGAACAATTTGGTAAACTAGATATCCTGATTAACAATGCTGGTGTCGCTTCTCCCAAAACTCTAGAGGATATGTCAATGGATGAATGGAATAAAATTTTAGATATCGACTTAAATGGTTGTGTAATCGGCATGAAATATGTCATTCCCGAATTAAAGAAAAATGGCAGCGGTTCCATTGTCAATATTTCTTCCATCGGCGGTATAGTTGGCATGGCAGGGACAAGTCCATATACAGCCGCTAAGGGTGCTTTACGAGTATTATCCAAATCTGCAGCAATAGAATATGGAAAAGAAAATATTCGAGTCAATTCTGTACATCCTGGGATTATTTCGACCCCAATGACAGCTCCTTCAATTGAATCTGCCTTACCGTTCTATCAAACTTATACGCAGTTGCCTTATTTCGGCAACCCTGAAGATGTTGCTTACGGTGTCCTTTTCTTAGCATCAGATGAGGCAAGATTTGTTACAGGTACAGAGTTAGTGATTGACGGCGGTTGGACTGCCATATAATAAAGCCTAATCTAAAAACGAGCCGTGACTGATTTCATCGGCTCGTTTCATTTAATATACTTTTGTTTTATTTTGTTTTGAACTAAGACCAGCATCTACAAATAATAACAACGCTGTAATAATATGCATAATCATTCCAACTACCGGAATCCAACCAATAATAGAAGTAATGATACCTGTGATACTACCGTACTTGTTTTCTCCAGCTCTTACGGATAGTACAAGTGTGATTACATGAAGGAAAAACATAACAATAAGTGGCACCCATCCATTTGCGAGGATAAAAATTCCTCCTAGAAAAGGAATGCCAAGAAATGCTTCACATGCACCTGTTATCCATTTTAGTATTGTTGATGTACTCAATTTGCCACATCCTTATTGCTTAATCTAATATTATTATACATTTATACCCACACATTCGTTTTAGAAAACATCCTCTATGGTAAACGTAAAATTTCCTTTTCCAAGAAGTCTTCATTTAGCGCACCTAATACTTTATTTCGAATAATCCCATCCGAATCAATGAAGTAACTAGTTGGGTAGGCAATCACCTCATAGTTATCTAAGACAACGCCTTCAGGGTCCATTGGTATGATGAAGGATAGTTCATTCGCTTTCACGAAATCAGCGGCATTTGTTTCGTTTCTTTCCGTTTTGGTCATATTTACAGCTATGACTTCAAATCCGTCATCTTTATATTCTTTATAAACTTTTTCCATATAAGGCATTTCTTCTTCACAAGGTCCGCACCAGCTTGCCCAAAAATTAAGTAATATTTTCTTTCCTTCATAGTCACTTAGTTGAAATGACTCACCATTCAGTGTTTCCAACTGGATTTCAGGTGCCTTCTGACCAATTTCCAGGCCAACAGCTACATTTTCAGGGTTTTCTATTTCCTCATATTGGTCAATTTGTACTTGTGACAATAAACCTTTGTCCTTTAGAATGGTCCGATCTACGATTAATAAAATAATAAGTAATGAAGCCGCAATGATTAAAAACTTTCTCATAGAACACCTCAACTTAGAACACTTTTCAAAACTGTCTTAATCATACTATAGTTGAGACAACTTTAGCGAATCTTTTACTTCAATGTTGAATGTTTTTTACATACATGATCAATAAACTATAAAAAATTAATTGTTCATCAGCGGGCAAAGGTTGATTCATCATTAAAAAGGGGGTGTTGTTTACCTTGAACGATTCCATCCATTCTCTCGGAATCCATCCTTTTTGTAATTTCCCAAGCTCCCTTCCATTCTCAGATTGAACCAATAGATTCATAAAAGTCCGTTCATACCTTAGCGTATAAGCTCGGCTATCTTTTTGACAAATAAAGCGTTTATTATTGTCATTGTGGAGAAGAATCGTATTACTGTTATAATCAATCTGGATATTGTGTTTTCGCACTGTAATTATTGCAAGCACCCTTTGATCAACAACTAAAGCATAGCGATTTCTATAAATCCAGCGGTCGACAAATGTAGGCAAAAACCAGCGCCACTTATGAAAAGCTAAATCACGAATTTCAGCAGCCGTTCTACCATCTCTATTAAATAATAATAATCTTAAATTCGGTGCTGGTAAAAAACCTATAAGAAATTCCCTTTGTGAAAATATATTTTTTTGCTTGCTATTTGTTGATGCATATGAACTTATCTTTGCTTGATTATTTGCTAACACATAGCTTTGATAAGACATCCCACTATATAAAACAAAGGGTAAACACCACCAAAGAAGCCCGCTAATCTCCTGAAAGAAACTATGATATATGACTAATATCCATAGTGGTATACACGCAACTAAACTACCATTAAGAGAGGCTTGTGCTGATTGCTGATAATATTGCTGAATATTCATGAACTTCCTACCCCGATTCTCTCAATAAATGTATTACTACCAATCTATTATAGAACGAAGGAAATCATGAGTAATATTCATTTTTACCGCTAAAAACCAAAAGAGAAAGACATTTCTCCTCTTCTATGGGAGAAGAGAATGATCTTTTTTCACCAAACTTTCAATTAAAATATAAACCTTGTTAAACTATCTTCTGCATCCTTATAGCCTTGCTCATAAAAGGCAGATAATTTTTTTAAATCTCTTTCCATTCTTCCTACATCTACCTTCTCAGGTCTAATAATCATCACTTGTCCTTTTTTTTCTTGCTCCTCTAAATATTCAACGGTTTCATTATACATTTTGTAACGATTCATCATTGCTCTTTGAAGCCCTGGATATTGTGGATATTTTCTTCGCAATAAAAAACTCATTCTTGATGGTTTTTTTCGGTAACCTTTGGGTCGTGTTAAAACAACAACAGCTTTATCATACCCATCTGCTTGTGCTTTTCTTATTGGTATGGAATCAGCAATACCACCATCAAGTAACATTCGATTATTAAAAGAAATTTCAGGTGCAATGAAAGGTAATGAACTTGACGCTTTTAAAAGAAGCAATAAGTTTTCCCCATAGTCTTTCTTCCCATAATAAACAGCTTCTCCACTCAGACAATCGGTTGTACCAATAATAAACTCACTTTTCCCGTGAGAGAACGCTTCATAATCATAGGGAACGAGCTTATTTGGAATTTCATCAAAAATAAAGTCCATACCAAATAACTGTTTAGATTTTCGATAATTTCGCAAGGAGAAGTATCTAGGATCAGATACATACTCCACACTTACCTTCTTGTTACGGCCCTTTTGTTTCGATAAATATGAGGCAGCATTCGCGGCTCCTGCAGAAACACCAATTACATATGGAAAAGTAATACCTTTATCTAAAAATAATTCCATTACACCAGCAGAGTATGCCGCTCTCATTCCTCCACCTTCTAATACAAGGGCTGTTTGATGTACATTCATTCTCACAACGAATCCTTTCTTATTAAAGTCCTTGTTCTATTATATCAAGCTTGAGTTGTCTATTCTACGAAAGAGAGGTATGCGATGAATGATAAAAATGTGATAAAAACGAAAATAGCATGGCGTACTCTGTCCTAGTGAATGCATATAAAATAGTTTGCTAAGAAGCTACCCCACTCCTTTTATTAAACACGGTCAGCTGTTCACGAATAATAATGATATTTAAAAAATAATAAAGTTATTTAAAAATGAAGAGCATACATCGTGATCTTGTCAGTTCTTCTTGAACTACCGGGCAGGTTAGTTGAACAAGGAATTTAAACTATGACTGAAGAAATAGTATATAGTAAGTAAAGTTTTTTATATTCCAAACGTATATTTTAAGGTTAATATTTTTTAATGCGGAGGGGTTTTATTGCAAACACTTTTTAAATATAACTGGATGATACGAAAAGATTGGTATAACTGGTGTGAAGATTTAAGTGAGGAAGAGCTTTTGCAAAATCGAACTGGTGGTATGGGCAGTATATTACATACACTTTTCCATATTGTTGATGTCGAGTGGAGCTGGATACGTCTATTACAGGGAAAAGCGGACTTTCAGGAGAGTTTTGATTATTATAACAGCTTGGACAAGGTTCGAAAATTGGACGCAGAATTTCATATGGAAGTAGAGAACTTTGTGAACAACTGGGATGCAAGTATGGAAAATCAATTATTTTACGATACCCTACCAGATGGAAGAATTGTAACAGATACTTGGGGTGAAGTTATGCGCCATGCCATTGCTCACGAAATTCACCATATAGGACAATTATCAATTTGGGCAAGAGAATTGGGAAGGAAACCGGTTTCTGCAAACCTTATCGGGAGAGGACTTTCCTCTCATTCGACAAAATAGATGCAAGAGTTAAAGATGAGGATTGCTGGAGCGTTCTTTTTTTCTTGTTTAACAAACGGGGCAGGTTAATTGAATACGAATGAATCAGAAGATCGTCATTAAAGTCGATCTTTTTTCTTGTCACTGTTTCAGATAAAAGAATAACTAACCGTTGGAATCAATTTATAGTAATAAATTTTATTAATTGGAAAATAATAGTATAAAGAATGAGGGAGCAAAGGAAATACAGGGGAAACTTCGCTCGAGTCGATACCCCCTTATAGAGTCATGAGGTTTCGGAAGTCTTACTTCAGCTTTCGTGCCGTACACGGCACTGCTAAAACCAGTTAACTTTGTCCAAAATATATATTTTCTTATCTTATGAATACAGGCTGATCAAGATAAGTCTTCTTTTTTAATTCTGTTTAAAGGGTGTGTAAGATTATGGAATTTTTTACTTCGCAGGAATCCTTAACTATTGTCCAATGGATGCTCCGGGCAATTGTTGGATTTGTGTTTTTCGTCATACTTGTCAAATTAATGGGTCAGCGTTCCCTTTCCCAAGTAGGACTTCTCGATTTTGTTATCGTGCTGATTATTGGAAATATTATTGCCCATCCGCTGTCAGATGAAGGGTTAGGTCTGGAAGGGTCGATGATTACAATGAGTGTTATTTTAATCTTGTATATAATCGGAATCTACCTAAGTTTGCATTTTAGACATTTTAGAAAGTGGTTTATCACCGATCCGATTCCATTAATAGAAAATGGAATGATTAATAACCGTAATATGAAACGTGCCCGAATTTCACTTGATGAACTGCAGACCGAATTGCGAATGAAGAATATTGAAGAAATCCAAAAAGTCGCTCTTGCCTTATGGGAGCATGGTGGCAAGGTTTCCATCTTTCTGAAGACGGAACATTTGCCTTTAACAGCCGTCACATTTAGCAAACCAGTCAAACCTTTTTATTTTCCAAATACCGTTATAAAAGAGGGAACGATTAATTGTAAACAATTGCATCAATTAGGCAGGGATGAAGAATGGATTCTTAAAAAACTTCAAGATACCTATCCAAATATAACCATCAAAGATATTCTACTTGGTACCTTAGATGGCAAGGAAAATCTAAGTATATTCCTATATAATTCCTAAGCTCCCTCATGGTATCTGCCTTAGTAATTCTACATTAAGTAGGTGGATTTAAGAAGTACATCATTCATATTTATTGCTGTTCCGTCCAATAAAGTTATTTTTTCCTTTGTACCTTGTTATACGAACACGCATAATGGAACGATATGCTCCATAAGTTAATGCAGTTATTTCTAATGTTAATATTCATCTTCTTACTCCTTTTTATAATAAATGCCACCCTTATTTTTGGAGTTTGGGATAACTATAATTGGAAGATTTAGGACATTATTATGAGAACCCGAATTATTAACAAACCAATAAAAAGATACGAGTGGAAATGTATCTAATCTCGTTAATCCCCTTTTGCAGATTCCTTCAGGTTTTCGCTTTTTTTCTTTCTATCATGTAGAGAAGCTTTTTTTGTCCAAAGGGAAATAACTTCAATATCAAATTCGAAGATAAGAATAATTATATTGATACAAAATTAAACAACTTTAAAAAATCCTTATTACAATAAATCGTAGTAAGGCATTTGTTTATTATTTCAAAATTAAACGGCTTTATTATCTCTATACATCAGCTACCCTATCATTGATACCCAAACCTACTTAAATCAAAGAATCCCCGAATAAGCATTCCTTTATGAATGAAGGAATCATTTACTTTGTTCCTTATTGGTAAATATATTATTCTATGAGCCAATAATCCGGCTTTTAATAAAAAGACCAAAAAGAAAACACGAATTATTATTCGCGTTTTCTTTTTGGTCTTTTATACTTACATAATTATTAGAGGATACGGATGATAAACGGGATGCGATACTCTTCCCCTTCAAACGCCTTAACGGCTGCAATAATGGTAAATACGATAAATGCAATGCCAAATATGGCTCCTAATAAATAACCAATAAGCACTAACATCAAGATCGTACTAATGATTCCATAAACAAAGTAAGTAATGAGGAAGTTAAAATACTGTCTACCATGATAGTCTACAAGCTTTGAGCTATCTTTCTTTATGAGCCAAATAACAAGTGGTCCTATAAATACAGTAAAGAAACTAATAATATAAATGCCAGCAGCAAGTATTCTGTCTGTTTGTGAATCTTTCATTGTTGTTTTCCCCTTTCTCTTATTCCTTCTTGTACTATATACCTATTTTACGAAGATTATTATAAAAAGTTTCAAAGTTTTTATTTTCAAATTTCGGTTCTTCTATTGGACAACTTGAATACATTTATAAAAGCGAGAGAAAACAAGTTGATACGTGAGTTCCCCTTATTTTACTACTAGGAAAAAAATAAACAAATAGGTGATTTATATGATGTCAAAAATTGAAGCATTTATTCTTGGAATCATTCAAGGGATAACAGAATTTCTTCCTATTTCAAGCACTGGGCATTTGTATCTTGGAAGACATTTATTTGGTCTTGATGAAGCAGGATTATTTTTAGATACTATGCTCCATATTGGTACACTATTAGCTGTCCTTGTTGTTTATAAAAATGAGTTACTAGAAATCATAAAAAATCCATTCGGAAAGTTATCTATGCTGCTTGTCATTGGTACGATTCCTGCTGTTTTTGTTGGTTTATTATTTAATGATCTATTTGAGTCGATCTCAAAAACCGGCGTCACCATTGGCTGGGAATTTATTATTACCGGAATCATTCTTTGGTTCTCAGATAGTATTAAAAATGGTGCGAAAAAAATGAAAGATATTAGCTATAGTGATGCATTATTTATTGGTAGTTTTCAAGCAATTGCGATATTCCCTGCTATTTCAAGATCAGGTTTAACAATCGCTGCAGGGCTCATCCGTAAACTTGATCGAGAAACAGCTGCATACTTTTCATTTTTACTATCTATACCGACCATAGCAGGAGGCATTGTACTGCAATTTGGAGAAATATATGCTGGCCATATTGAAGCTATTAGCTTTGGCAGTATGTTAATTGCCACACTTGCATCAGCCATTTTCGGTTATATTGCCGTTGTTTGGATGATTAATTTTCTAAAAAGAAAATCACTAAAGATATTTGCCGTTTATGTTTGGATTTTAGGATTAACAATCCTATTTATGCAAATGGCAGGCATTTTTTAAATTTATTATCATGAGTAGGTTCTTGATTTCTACTCACTTTTTTGTCACTTTAACAGTGTATTTGCTAAGGATGAATTTTATTAGAAAAAGGACTGGATGCTGATGTCAACGATACTTTTTAAAAATGCCATTGTCTATCCCATTACTTCAAAGCCTTTCCATGGAGATGTATTAATAAAAAATCGTATAGTGAAAAAGATCGGAAAAGATATTCAAGATTTGCATGCACAAGTCGTTGATTGTTCTCATGGTTTTCTGTTACCTGGTTTTATTGATGTGCATACACATATTGGATTATATGACGAGGGGACTGGTTGGGCTGGTAATGATGCGAATGAGACAACACAGCCATTAACACCTCATATTCGGGCAATCGATGGCATCCACCCTTTTGATCCTGCTTTTCGTGATGCACTTAAAGCTGGGATAACTACTGTTCACGTAATGCCAGGCAGTGCGAATATTATTGGTGGCACCACATCCATCTTGAAAACGTACGGCAATAGTGTTGAAGAAATGCTTGTTAAAGAAACTGCTGGATTAAAAATTGCTCTTGGAGAAAACCCTAAAAAGGTTCATAGTCATAGCAATGAACATTCAATTACTAGAATGGGCATTATGGGGATGTTAAGAGAAGCTTTTTATAATGTTCATGCTAATCCAAATGAAGTAAACCTGCGCACATCCCCTATTATTAAAGCACTTACACAAGAAATACCTGTACGAATCCATGCCCATAGAGCAGACGATATTTTAACTGCACTACGATTTGCTAAAGAATTTCATTTAGATATTCGAATTGAACATTGTACAGAGGGTCATTTAATTACTCCTTATTTAGGAAAGAATCTACAAGTGAGCGTTGGACCAACATTAACAAGACGATCAAAAGTAGAGTTAAAAAACAAGACGTGGGACACTTATAAAATCCTCGATCAAGCAGGTGTCTCCGTTTCAATTACTACCGATCATCCTTATACACCTATTCAATACTTAAACATTTGCGCAAGTATTGCTGTTCGAGAAGGTTTATCCGAACAAAAAGCATTGGAGGGAATAACGATCGCTGCCGCTAAAAACTTAAAAATCGATCATATCGTTGGAAGCATTGAAGAAGGGAAAGAAGCTGATCTTGTACTCTGGAGCCATCATCCTTTTCATTTTCTAGCAAAACCAAAATGGACAATGGTCTCAGGCAATTGGGCATATACAAATGCGGTGGATAAATAAAATGATAAGGAGGCGATTTATCTTCAAATTGGAATTTCCGTCTCCTATCTTTGTCTAAATGATGATAAGGTTTCTTCACCATTTATCTCCAATCAATAAACTGTTTTCTATGTCCCTACCTCTCTTACCTCAATGTATGGTACCTTTTTCACCTTCTCATTTACTGGTTCCTTTTTGCAATTTTACCATTAGAATCCGGTATGCAAAAAATGGAGAAATTTGGCGAAAAATAATCTTAAAAATAAGGTAAAAAATCTATTCCCTTTTTGCTATTTTTTTAGTATTATACTTTCATAAAATAATATTTTTAGTCGATAATATCTTTTGTTTTTGGATATTGGGAAGGCAAATGGTGCGCCACCAGTTTACTGGTTCTAGTGGGTTCGATTCCCACCCCGAAATTTTTTAGTTACATTACAAAAAATTTCGAGGGTGGGCCTTTTCTGTCTTTTTGGCATGGAGTAGGTTTACTCTCACGTGGAGGGATAACCAATGCTGAAAAAACGTGACCTAAATGATTGTCAAGTTTTATTCGAATTGATGACGCACCCCGATGTCTTCCCTTTTGTGCGTCATAAAGCTCAATCTTATGAAGAACTGTTATTTATTACGAAACAAACGCTCGAAGCTGAGGAACAAGAAAAGCTCATCTCTCGTACCATTACAGATGAATGGAATAATCCAATTGGCACAATTAGCTTATATGACATTGAAAACCAAGCTGGTTTTCTTGGCACATGGATTGGTAAACCTTATCATGGTAAAGGTTATAATCAATTAGCCAAAGATGCTTTCTTTAATGAACTTTTTTATGATTTAAATATTGAAACTATTTTTATGCGCATAAAAAAAGAAAATATTCGTTCATTAAAAGCTGCCCAGAAACTACCTTATGCCATTTATGCCAATGAATCACGTAAAAGTTTGTATGATAAAATAAATGAAACTGGCCAGATTTATGATTTATTTGAAATTCCTAAAGATCTTTATTCTCTTCATATGCTTAGAGAAGGACTTACAGTGGAAGATACAACTCATCTAAAAGAAGCTTAAAAAACAAGGGAGCTTAATAGCTACCCTTGTTTTTTATTCGCTAAAACCTGTTGATAAATTTTTCTGACTTCATAGGTCTTGTAAAGTTCTAATTTCCGCAACTCTATTGGATGTCTATTAACACCAAATTCTTTTAGTTTTGCAATATACCAGCCTTTTGAACCTTGATAAGCCATCCTCATCTCTCCCACAGTCTTTTTAACAATATATGTGATAAGAATCGGAGACATGCTTATTGATGAAGGTTTTTTCCTAACACATCTTTTGCTCCAGTTATGGGAATGACACTACCCGTGATAAAACTAGATGCAGGTTCAATAAGAAAAGCAATCACCCTCGCCACATCCTCCCCTGTGCCAGGGCGCCCGACAGGAGTTCGATCATCTTTTACTGTACAGGCATCGTCTATATCACTCTCTTTCCACTTGCCAATAATATCCCCTGGACAAACCATATTTACTGTTATGCCATTTTCTGCTTCTTCTAAGGCAAGCGTCTTTGTTAATGAGACTACACCTGATTTTGCTGCAGCAAAAGCCGAACGATACATCCATCCTGGGGCAGTTTCAGCGCGATCAAAACCTATTGTTATGATTCTCCCCCACTTCCCCTTTCTCATGAGTGGAATGATGGCTTTTCCTAATATAAATAAAGCTTGTAGATTTCCATTTATTAAATAAGACCATTCATCTAAAGAGTATTCAATCATTTTCTTTTTTTCATGAATATATGGGCCCGCGTTATGTATCAAGATATCAATTGAATCTGTTTTCGCTAATGATTGCTGTATGAGATGATTACATTCATCTTCATTCGTAATATCTGCTTTAATTGCAATATTTTTTGTCCCATATTTGTTAGTAAGGGCCTCACAAAGTTCAATTGCTTTTTGTTCACTATGTCTATAATTAATAATCACATTTACATTTTGCTCTGCTACTTTCCAAGCAATACTGCTACCGATACCGGTTGACCCACCAGTAATTAACGCTGTCTTTGTATTCACAAAACAACCCCTTTTAGTTAGAATTTTTAAAATTATTATTTAATTTTAATACTAATCACTATAAAGTAATGTTGCAAGTGTTTTGAATTGATGTTTTTTTAACGAAAATAGAAATGTTGCATAAATTAATGAATAGGCGATTATCATCATCGGAAAGATCATCTCTTTTTTTGGAAGGGTGAAAAGTGTATGTTCCCTTGGAATCAATTCCCATTTAATAAAGAAATGAAGTCCAAATTCGAAAAATTAAACCAAAAAGAAGTCAATGAGTATGTACAAGGGATGCTCGGAAAAGTCTTTCCGAATGACCTTCAATATTCAAACGAGCAAAAACAAGAAGAAACTCAACATACAACAGAAAATAGTCCATCACAAAGTAAATTAAGATTTCGTGTCTTGGAGACACATAAATATGTTTTTGTGCGAATAGAAATCCAAAAACGAGAATGGTTAAAGCAATTAAAAATGTATCATACAACCAATCAACTCATTCTCGAACATATTCCAAAAGACAGTGACCAAACACTTATTACATTACCGACTCTTGTAAATAAAAAAGGCGCTAAAGCAGACTACCAAGATGCCATTTTAGAAATCCAACTTTATAAGTTGATTGACCGGCAATTATCTGAAATACATGTCGATGACCATTAGTTAGGAGGGGAATATTATGTTACTACCTGAATACCCTAACGACATGCTTTCAATCATCAAAAATGGATTACCAAATATAAAAAAAAGAAAGAAGAAAGTCTTAATTGCAGGTGCAGGCATGGCTGGATTAGTTTCAGCCTCACTCCTTAAACAAGCGGGTCATACTGTCACTGTTCTAGAAGGGAATAACCGTATAGGGGGTAGAATCTACACGCTTAGGTCCCCTTTTACAAATGGAAATTATCTTGATATGGGTGCGATGAGAATTCCTCATACACATAAACTCGTATTACAATATATAGAAAAGTTTCAATTGCCATTATCCCGTTTTATTAATAGTCATCCAAACGATATTATTTATATTAATAATAGGAAGATTTCAAGAAAACAATACGAAGAAAATCCAAACTTACTTGATTTTCATTTAAATAAAAATGAGCAAGGAAAGACAGCCTTTACACTATTACAAGATGCCGTAGAGCCATTTATCACTCTCTATAATAATAGTACAGAAGAAGAAAAGAAAAAAATGATCTCAGAATACGACAAATATTCAATGGTCGATTTTTTAAAGTTTAACCCTTTAGCAACGCCTTTATCTTCAAATGCGATCAGATTAATTAGTATTCTCTTAGGTATTGAAGGGTTTCAAGAATTATCATTTATGTCGATTTTATCTAGTGTTCTCTCCCCACTCTTTCAACCTGATATCCAATATTTTGAAATAAGAGGTGGGAATGATCAACTTCCCTATTCCTTTCAAATGGAATTAGCATCGAACCTATTTTTCAATCAAAAAATAGAAAGAATCAAACAAAGTAGTAATAAAGTAAATATATACGTACATGATACATATCAACATACATTTAAAACGTATACAGGCGATTATTGTCTTATTACCTTACCGTTTACTACACTTCAATTTATAGATTTACTACCCAAAAATAGCATTAGTCAAAAAAAATGGCAGGCAATTAGAGAATTGCAAAACATTTCTTCTATGAAAATTGGAATTGAGTTTAGTAGCCCTTTTTGGGAAAGGTACAACTTTGGTCATGTCATAACTGATTTACCGATTCGTTTTAGCTATATTCCAAGTAGAGTAAATAATGATGCACCAGCGGTTTTACTTGCAAGCTATAGTTGGGGCAGTGACGCTTTATTATGGAATAGTTTGTCACAATCAGATATTACGAGGGAAGTCTTGAAATGCTTAAGTGAAGTATATGGCAATATTGTCTATAAAGAATACCTTAGAACCTTTACATTTAATTGGAGCAGAAATTCATTTTCTGCAGGTTGTTTCACGTTATATGCACCAGGTCAACAAAAACATTTCGGTGAGGAGGTAAGTAAACCCTCAGGCAAACTTCATTTTGCTGGGGAGCATACATCCTTATTCCCTGGTTGGATTGAAGGAGCAATCGAGTCAGGTATTCGTGCAGCGGCAGAAATTCACATGAGGGAATAGTCATAATAAAAAAACGGTGAAAAAGCCATAAATAATACAAAGACCTTTTCACCGTATATGTTATTTAAGTAACAGTATATCCACCGTCAACTGTTACAGATTGAACCGTAAGTAAGCTTTACCCATCTTTACGCTCATATCAGCAATGACAACGTTTGCACATTTTTCACTGCATGCCTTGACATCTAAATAGCCAATCACTGTAACACCACTCGTGATGATATGCTTTCGCGTAAGTTTATTTACAAATTAAACCGATGTAGCACCTTGTCCACCATCGATACGATAATATGAACCTGAAATAAATGAAGCTTTTTCTGATGATAAAAATACCATTAGATCAGCAATTTCCTCAGCTGTTGCATATCTTTTCATTGGTACAGAGCTTTCAAATTGTGTACGTGCATTCTCTGTTTGTTCAGGCATGGCGTTTGCTTCAATGGATCTCATCATTTGTGTATCTACACCAGATGGTGCTACTGCATTGACTCTAACACCATAATCTGCCGCTTCTAATGCAGCCGTTTTATTTAACCCGATTACCGCATGTTTAGATGCAACATAAAGTCCCATACCTGGTGCACCTAATAAACCGCCGTTTGAAGCCGTATTAACGATTGCCCCACCTTTTTGAGCTTTCATCACAGGTAAAACATATTTTAATCCTAAAAACGCACCGTAAACATTTACACCAAATACTGCATCAAAATTTTTCTTTGTTTGCTCATCTAAGATGGCAAAATCGCCATTGATCCCAGCGTTATTTATAAATGTATCGATACGACCAAATGCTTGTTGTGTATCTTCAACATATTTCTTTACATCTTCTTCTTTTGTTACATCAGCTGATAACAATAAAATCTCCTCAGCATCAATAGAAGCAGCAGCCTTTTCTAATGCTTCTTTAGATAAATCTACTAGTGCGAGCTTGGCACCTTCTTTAGCAAAAGCTTTAGCTGCTGCTATTCCAATACCACCTGCGGCACCTGTAATTAGAACTACTTTGTTTGCGAAATTCATCTCATATTCCTCCCTTTTGTCTCATACAAAATAATCATACTACTAAAATTGTATATTGTCGACAATTTTGTTTGCTATAATAGGATGCCCAAAAAGTGGCATCCTTATTCTAACGTTTCTAATAAAAGAGCTGGAACTATATCCTTCGCTTCAGTAATTTTATTTTCCATTAGATTCTTGGTGATTAATTTCATTTTTGGATGAAAACGATTCATCGTATTCGTTGTCCATTTCACTTGGGCAAACACTGTTAATATATAAACAGATTCATAATAAAATTTAGATAGTGCTTTATTATTCGCCACTTCAAAAAAGAACGTAGTTAAACCCGTGGACTTCATTTGATAACCAATGAGATCACCTGCAAGGAAAGCTTCTTCCACTGCATTGAGTTTTAATTTTAACGTATCTTTCGTTTCATCATGCCATTGATGCGAAGTCATATCTAGTGCCATTTGAATGAGTCCAACCATGACATGTGTATATTCTTTAATATCTTCTGTCGTAAAGGATTTTACAACTGTCCCTTTTCGATGAATACGCTCGACAATATTGTCTACTTGAAGTAAATATAATGCTTCTCTCACAGGTGCTCTACTCGTTTTTAGCTCTTCTGCTATTTTCTCTTCCACAATTTTATCTCCAGGAATATAAGAACCTTCCATGATTTTCGTTAATATGTATTTGGCAATTTGTTCGGGAAGCGATTCACCAAATCGATGCTCATTATTAAATAAAAAATCCTTCAAACCATTCACTCCGTTGTTTAATTACTCTTTATTTATCCATTATATCATTTAATTAGAACGATTTGGAAATTTAATCAGAATTGGATGAGTAAGCCGTCAGGTATATAGTTGTAATCAGATGGTTGTAAAATTTAAATTTGATATCCATCAAATTCATGTACACAAACACAAACTATATTGGTAAACATTCATGAATAAACCTTACTTTGCTACAATAAGTCAAATCATAAAGTCTGAATATGCATTTGTTTTATAGAGGAATAAGAAAAAGATGAGCAACGTCTGCATCATATGATACAGGTGTTGCTCATCTTGAAGGATAATTTAAGCATATTTATCCGATAATTATTTACCGATGAACATTTGAGTCCAGTAATTACCGTTCTCAACATAACCTACTCCAAGGTGAGTATAGCTAGAGTTAAGAATGTTTTCACGGTGACCTTGGCTATTCATCCAAGCTTGTACTACTTCTTCTGGTGTTTGTTGACCTTGGGCAATGTTTTCACCTGCTGAAGTATAAGAAATACCAAATTGTTTCATCATATCAAATGGAGAACCATATGTTGGGCTGTTATGATCGAAATACCCTTTTGCTTGCATATCACGAGATTTTTCACGCGCTACCTTACTAAGCTCCACATCAAGTTTTAATGCAGGAAGACCAGCATTTGCACGCTCTTTATTTGTTAAATCAAGTACTTGTTGTTCATATGCACTAACTTCAGATGAAGCTTCTTCTGATGGTGCTTGTTCTTCTTCAGTTACTTCTTGCTCTGGTTGTTTTTCTGGTTGTGCTGCTTCTTCAGCTGGTTGTTTTTCTGGTTGTGCTACTTCTTCAGCTGGTTGTTTTTCCGGTTGTGCTGCTTCTTTAGCAGGTTGTTTTTCCGGTTGTGCTGCTTCTTCAGCTGGCTGTTCCGCTTGCTCTGGTTGTGCTGCATGCGCTTTACCTTGTTCTAATGCTGCTTGTGCTTTTTCTTTCGCTTGACTTAAGATATTTTGAATATCCTCTTGATTCCAATTTACATTATATTTACCGATGCAATCTTGCATCACTTTATTAATATAATCTTGGTTTAACATATTAGAAGTTTGATAGACAAAAGCCTTTGTATCTACTTTTACTTGAGCTGGCTCTGCCGCTTCTGCCTTG
This sequence comes from Cytobacillus sp. FSL K6-0129, assembly GCF_038007625.1. Taxonomy (NCBI): domain Bacteria; kingdom Bacillati; phylum Bacillota; class Bacilli; order Caryophanales; family Bacillaceae; genus Cytobacillus; species Cytobacillus sp. FSL K6-0129. Next base: position 1,101,759 of record NZ_JBBOXM010000001.1, read on the forward strand.
TTTAAACCTGGTGCTGATACTAGTAATGCAGCTGCTGCCGCTACTGAAAAAATAACTTTCTTACTCATAATCTATTTCCTCCCTAATGGATGTTTTTTGTTGTTTCTTGCTGTGACATAATCATATCATAGGTTTTTTTGTAATATTTTTGGGAGGAAATAGCAATGAATTATTCTTGTATGGTTCTATCTAAAAATAGAAAGAAAAAACGTTATGATTAGTAGGTTTGTTTGATTTTTAGAGAATAGGTTTTTTTATCATTAATTGGTAATGACACTATCGTGTTTCCATTTATATACTAGAATACTATACTTGACAACTTAAAAAAGCCTTTTTCTCTTTTACGTTTATTACATGAAGGTAACATTCGTGATAATTATTATGCAACTATAATGAAATGATATCAAAGCCTAAAAACCTTGATATAAGGCGGTTTGTAGCATATAAACCTATTTTCATTTGCCTATTGAAGAGGAAGGGAAATACATCCCTATCCTTCTATATAAAAGGCCACTCTTCTTCTTATAGAAAGAGTAGCCTTTAAAAATTAATGATCATTTACCATCGGAAGTATAATTTGTATCGTTGTCCCAATATTGTATTCACTTTGAATAAGCAAGCGCCCTTCATGTAAATGTACGAGTTTCTCCACAATAGCTAACCCAAGCCCTGTACCTCCATCAGCTCTTGTCCTTGCTTTATTCACTCGGTAAAATCTTTGCCGGATTTTATCTAAGTCTTCTTCAGGTATCCCAATCCCAGAGTCTTCCAATTGAATACAACAGCCATCTTCTGTTTGGAAAAGATCAAGTAGTAATGTGCCCTCATCAGTATATCTAATCGCGTTATCAAAAATATTTTGCATAATTTGTTCGATTCTTCCTTCATCTGCAATAATAATGATATCAGGATCAAGATCTACTTCTATAGATAAGCCTTTTCTTTTAATTCGCGGACTATACTTTTGCACGACATCTTCCAAAAGCTGGGCTAGGGGTATTGGCGCCTTCACCAAACGATAGTCATCAGTTTCAAGTTTTGACAAATCTAATAAATCACCGACAAGTCTCTCCATCCGAGTTGCTTCCCGATAAATGAGTGCAAGGTATTTTTCGTGATCTTCTTCATTTGTTACAAGACCTGACTTTAGTGCATCACTATATCCTTTGACATAACTAATCGGTGTTCTTAATTCATGAGACACATTAGCAAGAAATTCTCTCTTTCTATCATCTTCTTTTTGAATAGATGTGGCCATTGAATTAAAAGCACTAGCCAGTTCACCAATTTCATCTTGTTGATTTGTCGATAGTTGCACATTGTAATTCCCTCTAGACACTTGTTCAGCTGCTAACTTCATTTCCATTAACGGGCTAGTCATTCTTTTAATGAGGAAAGTACCTGTCATAATGGCGAATAGAAGAAAGATGAACGCGGCAAGCATCCAAAGATAAGCGAAATCCTGTGTAATATCAGAAATTTTCTCTAACGGTAAATAAACATATATAATACCAGCGAGACGATTATCATCTAATAACGGGATAATGACACCCATAATACGAGTATCAAACCTTTCTTCAAAACCCGTTTTGTAAATTGGATTTCCTTTTAATAATTGCTCTCGTTCTTCTCCGTTAATGAGCGAATCATATTTCATTTCAAATGGAAAGCATGCGCTCAATTCCCTAGGATTATCTACCATGATGATATCGGTTTCTGATTTATCATTGTACCAAGCTACTTTTTCCTTTAAGTCTGTACTTATTTCTCCACCTTTGTAATCAGACGCTAAGGCTAATCCTTCTTCTAATAATGTATCTTCTACATTTTCGACATATAATTTCTCATAAAACAGATAAGATAATATGTAGGAATAAACAATTGTGATAAGTATCGCTATCGTCACCGTTAACCATAACTTTTTGGCTAATGTGTCGGTAAGGTACTTCATTTGTCTGGTACCTCTAGTTTATAACCTACCCCCCATACGGTTTGAATGTAATCTGCTATACCTAATTTCATCCTTAATGTTTTAATATGGGTATCAACCGTTCGTAGGCTACCATCATATTCAATTCCCCACACATGTTCAAGGAGCTGCTCCCTTGAAAGAGCCTGGTTAACATGTTGAATTAAATAAGAAAGCATTTCAAACTCTTTTAATGTTAAAGATATTTTTTCCTCTTCGACAAGGACTCTCCGCGCTTTTTTATCTATTGATAACTTTCCTATTTTTATTTGCTCTGATTCTTGTTTCACTTTTCCAGATCTCCGAAGGACTGCATGTATTCTAGCAACAAGCTCTCCTGGACTAAGTGGTTTAACAATATAATCGTCCCCGCCTAATTGTAGCCCCTTCACTTTATCCCATTCTTCTCCTTTTGCCGAAAGAAAAATGATTGGAATATCTGAATTAGTACGTATTCTTTGACAAACTTCATATCCATCTTCATTTGGCATCATAATATCTAAAATGACTAAATCAATTTCAGCTTCCTTCAATATCATGTAGCCTTCTTCACCACTCTCTGCTGTAAAGCATTTAAATCCCGAATTCTCCAAATACATCTCAATCAATGTTCTCATATCTGGTTCATCATCAATAATTAATATATTTACTTTTCTCATGAATCCTCGTTCTCCCTAAGCAAAATTTGAAACGGACCTTCGCCTACATCTACTGATCCTTTCAGTTTTATTGTTTCTGAATCGATAAATTGTAACTCAGAGCTATCATACCCTGCGACTAATACTATATCGCTAAAGGTTTCAATTGTGAAAGGGTTGGCTGTTACGCTCATTTCACCTATTACTTCACCAGCCTCATTTAACTTATACAGCAAATTGGTTCCATGGCTCACAACAAATATCGCCTCATCAGCTTTGGTAAAATCGACTGGCATCGAAGGAACACTAATTTTTCTTAATGCTTTTCCGGTCTCTCTATCATAAACATGTACATATTTTTCAATATCTAATCCTTCACCATGTCCACCAACCCATATTTCGTTATCTAATGGGAACAAACCTGTTGCATGTGTATGTATTTCATAGTTTTCTTTTATTTCCATTCTTTCCAAATCAATACTTGTAAGAAGATTTTCATCAAACCCTATAATGATGAGTTCATCCCGAGCTTCATCATGTTTCATCTCGAGTGGTCGATCAAAGATATCAATATGACTCGTTTCTTCTCCATTACTATTAAAAAAACGGACGCTATTTTTTCTTTCATCTAAAGCAACTATTGTATCAGGTCTTAGTTCCTCAACATCTACAACACCCTCACCAATTGTCCACTGATGAATCAGTTCCCCTTTAGATAATGAATAAAGATCAATGGTGTTTAACTTTTCACCATACAGTAACAGAGTGTCGCCATCTGATAGTACACTTCCTCCTGTGTATGCTTTATTGACCTTCCATGAACCAATGTTTTTTTGCGCCTGTATGTCTATAAATGATAGGCTCATCTCCTTAATATTTACTGTTATCGCAATATCCCGCTCAGCTGGTATATTAGTGAATTCTTCTTGTCTACAACCAGTTAAGAAAGAAGAAATCAGTAAGAAAAATATGAACGCCTTGTAATAACGCATATAAAGTTTCTCCCCAGTTTTAATGTTTTTATAAGTCAAGGATACCGGATGGTTGTGTTAAAAGTGTGAAAACCTTCAATCGATTGTATCGAAAATTTCAAAATGTATATCAATGAGTGCGACTTTCATATCAGAAGAAAGTGAGGAGTCAATAATTCTTTTAATCGCAGCAATTAACTTTTTTTGTTTATCTCTTCTTACTCGTGGGTGAGCATTTTCATCTCTTAATTCTTTTTCTATTGCTATCATTAACACAATATCCGGATTTTCTTCATCTGTTGCCAGTGCTCTATTTTTCCATAATGAACGGTAGCTTTGTAAAAGATCCTTACTATTCATTTTAATTCACTCCTCTCATATTGAATCTACTTGATTCATACATAAATTTCAATTGAACGTTAAAAATAAAAGTAATTCATTAATAGGAAGGGGCTAGTCTATGACTACACCATATTGCTGTCCATCATGTAAAACTAATCGTTCACGCTTTAATATTATTGAACAACATCCGCGTTCAGTTAAGCTTGATCCACAATCTGGCTCTGTACTGGAAGAATACGCAGCAGAAAATTTAACTGCTTTCCATTTAAAATATAATGGTCCAACAGTAAGAATTCAATGCGGTGCATGTGGCCTAATAGAAGATGAAAAAACTTTTATTAAGTTTGGAGAAAACCAATAAAAAATAAGGGTGTAGTAATGAAGAAAGCGTTCAAAATCGATACGATTAAGAACGCTTTTTTTATCTTGTCATTTCCCTATCTCATTTAAAGTCAAATGCGATTTTTCAACAAAAAATTCTTAGCATCGACCTGCCATGGATCAAGTGGAGAGAATCTTACTAAACGAATGGAACCCCGATAGCTCTTCTTGCCTTTATTCTTTATATACCAATCCACTTGAATGGGAAGATTAACTACTAATGCAGTATTTCCTTTCTCTAAGTGACCAATTGAAGTTAACTTTACATTTTCAATCGAACGAATCGCTTTGTCATCTATCTTGTTTAATGCGACAAGAGACAGGAGATAAGCATCTTGTTGTTTCAAGCCTGCTATAAAGGCAGCTGATACTTTTTCCGGATCAGATATTGCCATATACTCATCAAGTTTACCTGCAGCTTTGAGAATCATCAATTTATGAGATAAATCCATTGAATTGGTACGATGTGTCGTACTACCAAAAAAATGAATACAAAAATGACCTGGAAAATTATTCGATAAAGCACCTGCCCCGTGTGGCATCCCGTGCATGGAAGCAGCAATCCATTCTCCATCACTAATGACGATAATTGCTCTTCGCTTCCAACTCCATTTTCCATTATAAATTTCCTTCATTGTCTTTGTATCTTCTTTCGTTAATGGTTGAACATCTGCATGCTCACTACCAGCTCTTCGTTGGACATCAAATCGCTTACCAGTATCGACATCTAGCACAGTAAACTTCTTAAACTTCGGTAAATGTTCTTTCGCTTCTTTCCAAGGCAACATCTGGATAGGTAATCCAATTTCATCATCCACCATACTATACATCTTTATAGGGGACACTAAATAAAGCATTAAAAACAGGGAGACAATGCTCAACTTTTTCATCTTTTATCACTCTTCTTTATTAGGTTTCATCGTAAAGTTTGCCTAAAGATGAGCATTTATATGTATAGTAACTTTTGGATGGATTTGTCCATATGAAAAACAATAACAGAGTAGCTTCTAGAATTACACCTCTCGACTTGTTAACAGCTAAAGGCTTGGACTGTATTCCACAAAAAAACTGAGTAAGAACAAAATCCTACTCAGTTTATTTTTAATCAATTTATTCTTTTGGTTTTTCTAGAGATTGTAGTCCGCTTTCGATTTTATCCCAATCAATATTTTCTCCGATGAATACCATGTTTAAAGGAATATTCATATCTTCTTGAAAATATACAGGCATCCCGTATGAAAATTGGAAAAGCTGTGGATAGGCTAAAGATGAGAACTTAATATATCCCTTCATTCGATAGAGCATGTCAGGTAATTCCCTCAAAAAATCCTCAAAAGCAGATCGATCTACAGCTCCTTTAAATTGATAAACAAAGGTGCTCAAATGTAAATCTGTGCCAATCCTGCTGCTAGATTGTTTTTCTTTCGGCAGTAAGGACAATTCTCTTATTCGTTTAATTGGTACTTTTGCATTTTTTGTTAACAATGTAAAAGCTGTCGAATTAATACTTTGAACTTCTTGGATGACATTTGCTTGTTCATCTTCAGATAACAAGTCAATTTTATTAACAAGTAGGCAATCTGCATGTCTAATTTGTTCAACTAAAAGCTGTAGCACTTGCGGTGTCAATTGTTTTCTGTGTAGCCATCTTGCACTATCAAGGATTGAAATAATACCTTTAGGGACAATTGAGTTAGCAAAAAGTGGTGAAAGCACAGCATCTAAGACTTCCACTGGATGTGCTGCTCCTGTCGCTTCGATATAGATGACATCTGGTTTTTCAAGCGTTAATAAACCTTGTAACTGTCCTTCTAATTTGTCTTGAATGGTACAACAAATGCAGCCATCCAATAATTCTCTTAATGGAATGTCCTCATCTATTGCATCTGAATCAATTGATACTTTTCCTAATTCATTCATTAAAACAGCCACTTTTCTACCGTTCTCTTTTTCATCCTGTAGCAACTGCTTTAACAGTGTTGTCTTTCCACTCCCTAAAAATCCAGCTAATATATAGATCTCTGTACTCATGTTTATTTTTTCCCCTTAAAGTCTATTCTGCAATTGTCTCTTCAATCATATTACTGAGTTTGTTTTTTATTATTTCATACGTATCGTCGGTGATATAACCTATTTTTTGGAACTCTTCTTGCTTACATTTCCATACGGGAATATAACCATGTGGGAAATATTCATCCTCTTCTTCTAATCCTACTTCAATAAAAGATTGGTAGTCGCTTTCTAAACATTGATCATGTTGTGCTTCTTTTCCTTTTTTACAGCGAATGAATTCAATCACCAAGTGTTCATGTTGTTTGTAATGTCTTAGCATTTCAGCGATTAACATTTCACAAGTTTGTTCGACCTGAACGACCTCCTTCTTCATATTATCATTCATTTGAACAATCTGCCTCATGGAAACCACCTCTTTCATTGAACCATTGTAAAGGATAGAAGAGAATGGCACAAATATTACGGTCACCCATTGACCTCCGTGACATTCTTCTCTTTGAAAAACTGCCTGAGAGCGGAGATATTTTCTTCATAATCCATATCTAACACAGCGCCAGCATGTGGAGAATTTTTGTCAACAAATGAATCGTCTACCGGAATCCGCATTGTCTCTATATCTGTTATTGGATTCAATAATACAGAGGTCGCCATCGCAAACATCTGATCAATATGTAAATCTGTATCAACATTTGCCATAATCATTTTCATCATTTCAGGTGATTTGGCGATTCCTTCAATAGATGTCATATGGTTTTTTAGTTCTTCCTTTAATAAAGCAAGCACTTCCTGTTGTCGCTTTACTCTTCCATAATCGTATTCATCATCATGACGAAATCGAACGTAATCTAATAGTTGCTCACCATTCAAAAAGTTTTTACCTGGCTCAATGTTCATATTCATATCTTCAATCATTGCTGCAGGAACATCAACTTCCAGTCCATTTGGAGCAACAGTATTTAGGATATTTGCAAATCCTTTAAAGTCAATGACAACTGAATGATCAATATTTATTTGAAAATTTTCTTCGATTGTTTGTGAAAGTAATTCCGTTCCTCCTAAAAAATAGGCATGATTCAATTTATGGTATCCTTTTTCATAATTCGGAATTTCTACATAGCTATCACGCATAATAGAGACTAGTTTAACTCTTTCTTCTTTTGGTTCATACCGAGCTAACATAATTGTATCAGATCTTGAATCTGTTTCTCCTCTAGAATCAACACCAACAAGTAAAAATGTTTTTGGTTCTGAATTGTTCCATGTTGTTCCCTTCTCCTTTTGACGGTTATCTTTCTCAGATATGCCAGATGAACATGCTGCTAATAGTAAAGCTAACAAAATGATGACATATTTTCTCACGGTTCATCCTCCTTATTTTTCCTTATTCATTCATTGTAGGGATAGATGAACAACTTTATACTTTAAAAAAGAGGAAATAGTTTTTTACATTTTTTCCTTCCTAGAGTAAGAGCGGTTTCTCATAAAAAAAGAACAAACTAACAACCCATATAACGCGTGTTGTTAGTTTGTTCGGTGCTTATCAACTTAATTTCTTTTCAACTGTCACAATCACTTCTTTTTTAATTCCTGCTGAAAAGAAAATGATGCTACATAAACAAATGACGGCTATCACAAAGAAGGCAATCGTTCCCCCGCTGATACCAATCAAGTATCCACCAATCATTGGGCCTATAAAACTTCCTGTATTCCTGAACTGAGCAGCACCAAAATACGTGCCACGTAATTCCTCTGAAGCTAATTGATCAATTAATATACTACTTGCTGGAAACGATAATATTTCTCCAAAGGTGAATAAGATTACACCGATAACTGCCATTATCCAATGAGTGGATATAGCAAAAAAGAATAACCCAATAGCTACAAGAGCCGAACCAATAATCATAGATTTTAAAGGGCGAACCTTTTCCATCAGTTTTGCAAAAGGTAATTGTAATATAATTACAAGGATGGCATTAATGGATAAAAGAAATGAATAAATGACGACTCCATTCTCCAATCGATTATCAAAGTGTTGTGGTAAGTTAGAATCCATTTGCGAATAACCTATCGCAAGTAAAATACCACCTAGAATATAATACAATAGCGACCTATCCCTCCTAACAATGTGAAAGGCAACAGGCAAAGTAACATTTTCTTTATTCTCCAAACGAGGAACAGGCTGAATCGTAAACAATAAAATGAGCATATATGCTAAATAAATACCCCCAGTAATATAAAAAGTGAGAGTCGCATTTGTTAATGCTAATACAGCCCCGATTAATGGGCCAACAGCTGCCCCAATATTAATTGCGACATATCTTAAGGAAAATACTTTCATTCTTTGTTCCTTTTTTGTTAAATCGGCCATCAATGCTTGTGCAGTTGGTTCAAAAAAGGAATTACACAAACCAAGTAAAGCATTGAGTAGCAAAAAAGCAAGAGCTGAGGCGGACAAAGCAAAGCCAAAATAAGCGGCTGCTGTACCAATTAATGCAACAAGCATAATCGGCTTTCTTCCAAATTGGTCAGATAAATGCCCCCCTATAAAACCACCTATTGTCGACATTAATGGACCCATCCCGATAATGAGGCCAATTAAAAACGAAGGATAGTCCTGATTCACTAAATATATAGATAAAAAAGGCAACGTCATAAATGCCGCCCCGCGAGATAAGATTGTACCAACTAGTAAAATCCATATCGTGCGATGAAACTGATTATAATAATCTTGTAATCGTTTAATCATGTTGGTTATCCTTTCGATTCTTTTACAATACGCCCTTTAACTAGAAACAAATAAGATAATAGAGCTAAGATTTCTGCACTAGCAATAATAAATGCCATTGGCCATGAAGAAGATTCACCAGCTATTCCAACTAACGGAGCAGCCATACCACCAAGCAAGAACGTCATTAAGCCAATTAAGGCTGAAGCACTACCAGCATTTTCACCTTGTGAAGCCATTGCCAACGAAAAAGTTGATGTATTAACTACTCCAACAGCAGAAACAACTAAAAATAACGGAATTAGAACACCCCAAATACCTAGATGGAAAATTTCACTTAGAAGTAATGTAACCCCTCCAACTAAAGCAATCATCAATCCACCTACTAATAAAATTCCCTCATGTATTCGCTCTGAAAGTTTTCCCGTTAATTGACTGCCTAAAATAATGCCAATTCCATTTATTGCAAAACAAACACTAAACATTTGCGGAGAAAGACCATAAATATTTTGCAATACAAAGGGAGATCCAGAAATATAAGCAAACATTGCAGCACCAACAAAACCTTGAGATAAAGCGTATCCCATAAATTTACGGTCTTTTACGATTTTTCCGAAACGGCTAAAGGAAACAAAAACGCCTCCATTTAACCTCTTCTCAACAGACAAGCTTTCTTGTAATGAAAAGATAACCAGTAATAAGCTAAGAAACCCGATTAATGTTAAAACAAAAAATACTCCTCTCCAAGAGGTAATCGTTAATAGTTGGCCACCAAAAACGGGTGCTAAAATAGGGGCTGCCCCGTTTATTAAACTAAGTGTGGCAAAAAATTTAGTTAATTGTGTACCACTGTATAAATCTCGAACTACGGCTCTTGATATAACAATTCCTACAGCCCCGGCTAATCCCTGAATAAACCTTAATATGATGAATAATTCAATGTTTGGAGAGGCCATGCAGGCAACTGAAATGAGACAATATAAAATAAGTCCAACTATTAACGGCCTCTTACGGCCAACCATATCACTAATTGGCCCGGCAAAAATTTGTCCTAAAGCTAAACCAACCATACATGCTGTTAAGCTTAATTGTGCATAGGATGCACTTGTTTGCAGATCATCTGCTAGATTAGGTAATGCCGGAAGATACATATCTAAGGATAGTGGCCCAAAAGCAGATAACAATCCCAGAATAACGGCCAGCATGAGGCGCTTACTTCTACTTTCCTCCTTATCGTTACTTAATTCACTCGTTTCGTACATCACACATCCTTCTTTCCATCTTCAATACAATTTTAGAATATTGCTAATTTACCATAAAACCTTTAAAAAAACATCAGTCTTTTTTAAATAAATTCGTCAAGCGAAATAAATATTTTAAATTTATATTAAAGCTCAACAACTAAAGCCTCCGTTTGCTATTTTCTATTTAGTGCTAATCTCGGGCTATCTAAATGACAAGTAAACCCTCTTTTGCGAGGCGTTTCACATAATTTGTCTTTCAATGAAGCGTAAACTCATCATATTCTTTCTCAGTCTTAAAATTAACTGTAAAAACTACCATCTCACAAAAAAAAAGAAGCATATCAATTGTTGATTTTGATTAAAAAAAGAAACGACCATAACCCTTATAAATTAAAGGGTTATGGTCGCTTAAACGATTTTCACATGTTGTATAGAAGCTAGAATGAGTTATTTTTTCATTTCTTCTTTTAAAACTTCTATTGCTTTTTTGATTTGAGTATCGTTCTCTAGAAGCTTTTCACGTAAAGCTTCCATTAGTTTCACGGTTGTTTCACCTTCAATGACTCCAGTTTCATCCAATTCATTATCCTTTTGGAATGCTTTCACTGCAGCTTCTGTCTCTTCATCAAAGAATCCATCATTTTTATCAAGCTCATATTCCAGTGCCTCTAACATCTGCTGTGCTGCCTTAATTTGACTTGATGATTCCGATTTTTTTAATGGTTTCTCAGGATTAATATAAGGCAAGGAAGCATATTCAGGCAAGGAAACTTCATAATCAGGCTCAATACCTTTTTCATGAATCCAATTTGCATCTGGCGTTAACCATTTTTCTGTTGTAAATTTCATATTTGAGCCGTCAGTAAAATCTTGAGCACGTTGTACAGTTCCTTTACCAAATGACTTTTTACCGACTAGACTTACATCAGCTGATTCATGAACGGCAGCTGCTAATATCTCAGAAGCACTAGCACTACCTTCATCAATAACTACTACTAGAGGCGTCTCCATTTGCTTGCCATTAGGAGCTTGCACGGCCTCCCTATTCCCATTACGATCTTCAATTTGGAATAAAATTTCGCCTTCAGGTACAAACAAGCTCGAAATTTCAATTGCTTGATCTAATAATCCGCCAGGGTTTTGTCTTAAATCTAAAACTAGACCCTTCATCCCTTTTTCCTCTAAATCATTTAATACATCAACGAGTTCTTGCGCTGTATTTTCAGAAAAAGAAGTGATCTGAACTTTGGCGATATCATCTTCTAACATTTCGCCATATACCGTTTCAAGAGGAATTGTATCTCTCGTAATTGTTACATTCATCGGTTCACTGTTACCACCACGAGCAATTTCCAGTTCTACTTTGGAACCTTTTTCGCCTCTTATTAATAGGACAGCTTCTGAAGAACTCATTCCTTGCAAGCTCTTGCCATCAACAGAGACAATTTGGTCATTTGGTTGTAGACCAGCATCTTCTGCAGGTGAACCTTTTAATGGTGAAACAATGACAATTTGTCCGTCTTGTTCTGTAATTTCAGCGCCAATTCCTTCAAAAGAAGAGGAGATGCTTTGATGGAAATTAGCAGCTTCATCTTCATTCATATAATCAGAATATGGATCATCTAGAGAATCTAGCATCCCATTGATAGCTCCATTAATTAATTCACCCGAATCAATTTCTTGGAAATAATTTTCGTTCAAGGAATCATAGGCTTTATATAACTTTGAAAATTCACTTCTTTCATTCGTTCCTACATTTACGGCCTTCTCATCACCGAAAGACAATGCTAATGTGGTGATTCCAGCTGTAACAAAAACGAGGATGAATACAAGCATAATAAACGGGAATAACTTCATTTTTATTAGCTTAGGCTTATCCTTTACTTCCTGTTTTTCTTCATCATTATTTACTTCATTAGACAACCCTTTCACCACTTTCATCACTGTAAGCTGTGATGCTTACTCAAGTTTAAGATTCTTTATTGGCGTTATCGGTATCAATAACTGTACTACTGTAATGAAAATTATATCTTATTTCTTTGGAAAAGAGGAAGATTTTTCTTATGTATTCCTTTCATCTCAAGAATTCAAGCTTCTTTTATTATGTATCGATTAAATGGGGAAAGTCTTCTTCTACAAAGTGAATCTCATTTGTTCACTTCTAATTTCCCCAAACCCCACATAATCATTACATAAATGATGAAAGGAGAATGAATGCATGATTCCTGGTATATTACTATGGTGCTGTTTTGCTTTATCTATTATCTTTCTTATCTCAGGAATATTTAATCATTCTTATGTTCAAGCATTATTAAGTTTCGTTTTATTCCTGCCATTGAGTTGTTATTTATTTCGTATTGATCATTTTTTTCAATACTTTTTTCTTTTCCCTATTATTCCATTAATCGCTTTTTGGTACATTTTTATGAAGAAGCGTACTTAAATTTCTTTTACAGACTCAAAGTATTCTTCTAATGTTAGATCTTTCTCAAAAATGACTTTCGCTGCTTCTTTTCCAACATAGCGAAAATGCCAAGGTTCAAATTTGTATCCTGTTATTTCTTCTTTACCTTTTGGATACCGTAAAATAAAGCCGTACTTATGTGCATTCTCTTTTAGCCATTTACCTTCTGTTGTATCTTCGTAATCTTGAGTTAACGTGTAATCGACTGAAGGACTTGAAATATCCATCGCTAATCCTGTTTGATGTTCACTACTTCCAGGTAGAGCAACTGCTTCTGAAGCTTTTTCCTCACCTACGCTATTTACCTCTGCTTGGAAAACTGCTTCCTGCCGATCATATGAACGATACCCCGAAACAGCAAATAACGCTATTTTTTCTTTTTTAGCTGCAGAGAATAATTCTTCTAATGCATCTGCGGCTTCTTTTCTAAGGTAACTTTTTTCAATATCTTGATCTCCGAAAGAATATTCAACATCTGCACGAACAAGATCTTCAGGAGCATAATCTGCCGGTAAAGCAAAGTCTTTATTCACCATTACCATCAAGTTTGTTGGGTTTGCTATTGTTGGTTTTCCATCCACATCTTCAATTTGATTAAAAAATTGAGAAGCTAATGTTAGGTCATCTTCATTTTGTTCATCTTGTTCGGGAGGTTGTTCAGTTGGATTGTTTTCTGTTTCTTGCTGATTGTCCTCTTCTTTTTCTACAGGCTCATCTACTGAAGTTGGTTCCGAATTAGATAGAAAAGGTATTTTTTCTAAATAAGGATCTAATTGACTGCAGCCTCCAAGAAAAAGAGCAACTGTAACTGTTCCTGCAAGTACTTTCTTCATTACTTTTCCCCTATTCTCTTTCTTTATGTCAACGTCTATCATAACACTTTATATAATAAATTGCGAAAGAAGAGAAAGGCATAATCTATGAACCTTACTATTAGTGATTCTACCAATAACAAATGAGAAGAGGACCACTTTAAGTAGCTACAGATTCACTAGAGAAACGAGGGAAATAACAATTCTTAGAAAAGATGTCTTCATAAAATACTTCCCTTCATACGGATGTACATCTGCTTTAACTTTTACCTTAAGGCAAAAGAAAAGCGAGTGACTATGAAAAAATAATCACTCGCTAACATGTACGATTTATGAAATTGCTGCTTCTAATGCTACTTCAATCATTTCGTTAAAAGTCGTTTGTCTTTCTTCAGATGTAGTTTCTTCACCAGTAATAATATGATCACTCACTGTAAGGACAGAAAGAGCTTTTCTTGCATGCTTAGCTGCTAACGTATAAAGTGCTGCTGTTTCCATTTCGATAGCAAGAATTTGGTACTGTGCCCATTTTTCATGTTCAGCATTATCATTGTAGAACATATCAGCTGTAAAAACATTCCCAACCTTCAATTCCAATCCTTTACTTACCCCACTGTCATAAGCTCTGCGCAATAGATCGAAATCAGCTGCTGGTGCATAATCAACTCCACCAAAAGTTAAACGATTCATTTGTGAGTCCGTGGAAGCAGTCATCGCAAGGATCACATCTCTTACTTTTACATCTTTTTGGATGGCTCCGCATGTACCAACACGGATCAAGTTTTTTACATTATAACTATTAATCAGTTCGTTCACATAAATAGAAAGGGAAGGAACGCCCATTCCAGTACCCTGAACAGATATTCTTTTACCTTTATAAGTGCCTGTATAACCAAACATATTGCGGACTTCATTATAGCACTTTACATCTTCTAAAAAGTTTTCTGCAATATATTTTGCCCTTAATGGATCACCTGGTAGTAAAACTGTTTCTGCAATTTCATGTTCTTTTGCTCCAATATGTACACTCATCATATTCCTCCATCTATTAATCGTTCATTATCTAAAATATAGCATAGGATGAGTGATGATGGAAATGAAAAGGGGAAGCTAAGTTTTTCACTACATACCATTCATATAGATAAATATGAACAAACATTTTATTACCTAACCATTATTCGGTTCACTAAGGCCCAACCACCCGACTTTAATTGATAATAATATTGCCCTCTTCTCCCTTCATCAATATATAAAATATCTCCCGTTGATAAAAACCTCCCTTGGAAATCAAACGGCATGCGATCAAGGACATTAAATTGCTTAAATACAGTTGATAAACATTCTTCATGATTTGCACCTTCAATAAGTGTTCGATAAACTTCTCGATAGCCCCGAGTTTCTCTATATTTTGGAGTTTGAAAAATGGTAACATCATATTCTTTTGTTCTTGGTTTTACAAAAGTCTTGATCATATATACCCCTCCAATAAATGATTATTTTAAACAATATATTAGCTTTTTCTACGTTTATTTCCTTCAAAGAAATTCGCCTATTTTTGTCGATTAAAGAGAAATTTTATTATGAAAACGCTTACAATTTTATTTTTCTTTCATAAACTAGTATTAAACATAGTGGTGGTACAAAAGGGAGGGATAATTTGAAACGAGAGAAGATTCACTTCCATAAATTCTTTTTGTTGTTTGTTTGTATTTCCATCATATGCAGCTCATTACATTGGGTATTCCCATACAAAAACTATACAAAAATTGCACATCGTGGAGACGTTGCTTCAGCACCTGAAAATACAATGGCCGCCTTTCATTCTGCGCTAAACAATGGTTTTGATGTTATCGAATTAGATATCCATTTAAGTAAAGATAAAAAAATTGTCGTCATACATGATTCATCTGTTAACCGGACCACAAATGGTGAAGGTTTAGTGAGAAATATGTCAGTATCAGAGTTACAAAAACTCAATGCGGGCGGTTGGTACAGTCAACGTTTTTCTGAAGAGAAAATTCCATTATTACAAGAAGTGTTAGATGAGTTTGCTGGAAAGATCGTTCTGTTAATAGAAATAAAACCTGGCACAGAAACTCCAGAAATTGTAGATCAATTGGCAACTCTGCTAAAACAAACTGTAAATGCTGGTGTCCCTGAAAAAATGTTACAAATCCAATCCTTTCATATTGATACATTACAGCAATTTACACAACGCGCTCCTGACTTTCCCATTGGCCTTGTCTTAACCGCGCCTATTAATCTTATTCAAATGTATACGTATAAGACAGAAATTAGTTTTTTATCGATTCATTATACGAATTTAACACATTCATTCATTCAACAAGCACAACATTATGGATATACGATCTATGCCTGGACGATAGTTACCCCATCACAGTTCAAGCAAATGCAATTATTAGGTGTAGATGGAATTATTTCGAATAGTTTGGAGCGGAGAGAAGAGAATAGATATTATGCATTTCTACAATCATTTATAGAAGGTCATAAACTATTAGAAAGATTCTTTGTATAAATATAAAAACCCAATCAACTATAGCTCCATAAAGGAACATGAATAGTTGGTTGGGTTTTTGTTTATCTTGTTTCTTACTCTTCCGAATCAAAACTTACATCTTCATCGATAATACACTTTTTGATTAAGTATTCAAATGTAATATCAGCTAATTCATCTACTTCTTGCTCTACAGGAACGAACCCTCTTTTAGTCAACTCATGAAAGAAAAATTCTGCAATTTCTTCAGTATCAATAAAAACTTCAATTTCCTTCATATGCGACTCCCCCTTTGTACAAATTGTATGTGACACATTAATGAAACATGCAACATTTCAATAGAAAAATATTTTTTTATTCTTTTGTCATTAAATCTAGTAAAAGTACATAAATATTTTCTATCACTAGTTTTGAAAGGTTGATTAGATGGAAAAATTCACAGCAGTCTGCGATCGTTTTGTAGAAGATATAAATAATGAAGAAGGAAAATGTCTACAACTATTTGATCGATTATTACATTTTTTATTCATCGCTGTTTTACTAGTAGGCATTCCTGTCATGTCAGTGGCAATTATTCAACTGTTTCATCTTTTGTAAGATTAACTTTTTTTACTTTTGTTGTGATGGTTTCTAGCTTTTTCAAGATGATTTTCATTGCTTTTTTATATTCTTCATCTTGAAAAAAGTTGTACAAAAAAGAATAGTCATTATATATGTCTAGCAAACCATCTATGATTTGTTTCTCTTCGTTAGTACGATCCATTAGATTTGAATCAACATCTTGATAACAAACATCCTCAGAATTCTTTATTTCGTTCAATGCTTGTTGGTTAATAAGAAACAACATCCCTAATTTTTCTATAAATTCGTCAGCCTGTTCGGCATCAGATAATAAGGAAAGTTCCTCTTCACCAGCCTCAAGCCACTCTCCGTCAGATATTCGAGATAACTCATAAATGACGTCTTCCCATGCATCTTCTTTATAACGCCAAATCTCGGTACGGAAGCCGACTACTTTAAAAATCTCAGTACCATATCCTTTCACTTGGACAAGGTCCCCAAAAAAGTATTGGTACTCAATATCTACATGCTCCTTATCACTTACATCTCCTTCAAACTCTGAAAGAGGCTGTAAACTTGACTCCAAATAGAGACCATCACTTTTATTCACTTCATAAACATACATACCATCAAGCCATTTTACATCTGTTACTTTCCCTACCGTTCCATAAATTGTAATCACGACTGTATCACCAACTTCATATTTCGGTTTTTTACGATTAACCATTGCCCTCATCCTTTCCAATATAGTCGTGACTTTTAATTAAGATAGTATATGCATGAAAAAGCATTTTCGCTCGTATACAGGGCCGTCCAAATTTTTTTAGGGCCATCTTCATCATATGTTTATTTACGCAAAAAAACTGAATAAGATTTTACCTTGGTCTTGCCCCTGTCAAGTAGACAACATAAAAAGCTAAGCAGTGAGCGCGTGTCGATATTCAATCGGCGCGCGTTTCTTTAGTTTCTTTTGTCTTCGTTTGTAATTGTAATGGTAAATGTAATCCTCAAGAGCTTGCTCTAGTTCTTCTTCTCCCTTACACTTACTTATATACAGCTTCTCGGTTTTGAGGTGTGAAAAGAATGATTCTATACAGGCATTGTCCAGGCAGTTTCCTTTGCGAGAGTGGCTGCCTTTGATGCCATAATCCTTTAATCGGTTGCCGTATATTTTTGACGTGTACTGGAAGCCTTGATCCGAATGGAGAACGGCTCCAGCCACGTCTTTTTTCTTTGTCCATTTCTCTACCGTTTTTAACACAAGTTCCAAATCATTTCTTTGGGCTAGCTCCCAACTTACTATTTCGTTATTAAAGAGATCCTGTATGACCGATAAATAATAATATTCTTCGCCAACAGACACAAATGTGATATCCGTTACCATTTTTTGATTAGGTCCTACCGCCTTGAACTTCCTTTTCAGACGGTTAGGAAAGAGGTTAGAAGGACTATGACCATGTCGTTTTCTCTTTTTTCGGATGACTGATTGTATGTTCATTGCCGTCATCAATCGGTAGACCTTTTTGTGATTAATTAAATACCCGTTTTCATTTAATTCGTCTGTAATACGGGGTCGTCCATATTCGGGATGCATAAAATGTATGCCCAAAATGTGCTCTCGAATCTTTTGTTCATCCCTAACTTTTGCTTCGCGTTTATGATTGTTTTTTCTCCATTTGTAGTAGCTAGCCGGTTTGATATAGGCAATCTCCAACAGCCAGGAGACCGGATAGGTAACCCTTAACTCATCCACCAATTCATATTTCATTCGTCTGGGGTTTTCTCCTCCTTTACCAGATTTGGATACTGCTTTTTTAGAAATTCAACTTGTGCTTTCAAATAATCCCTTTCCTCTTCAACCGACTTAAATTTAGTCCTAGGCCTGCCTTTTAAAGGATTAGAAACTCCTTTACGCTCATCAAACGGGGCTCCTTCTTTCCATTTCTTAACCCACACTTTAAGCTGGCTGCAGTGACGGATTCCCAGTTCCTCTGCCAATGCTTTATAACTTTTAGACCCATTCACATATTTCATGACGGCATTATGTTTAAACTCTTCCGAATAACTATTAAAAGTTTGTCCTTTCTTTGCCATAGAAAAATCCCCTCCAAGGTAGCATTCTTTCCTTCATGGTAACATGAAGGTTTTTTTGAATGTCTACTTAAAGGGGACATTAACACCTCACTCAGCTTTTTTATTCTTTATCTATTTTGAATTGCACTACTATCTATTTGTTATCTACTTCAAGTTTATAAGCTTATCATCATTTCTATTTTTCTTATCTTTTGTTTTCTCATCGTCTAGGGAAACAAAAGAAGATTATACTGTTTTGATTAAAGCCTTCATAACTATTTACTCTCTTCACAAGTGATGAACAGTCTTTCACCTCATATATAGAAAAGAATCACCACTTTCCCGTTGAGCATAAAACTTTATTTGTTTATCTTCAAGTAATTGTAATATAGAGATATAGCTAAGCTCTTTTGCAAACTTCTTTGTCCATCCTGCTTTTGCTGCCGTATCTCTGATGGGTCCTTTCATACCGACAAAGTATATAGAAATCCCCTTTTCATGTTTTAATTGTTCTATCATTTCTTCTAAGGATTTAAAAGAGTGTGCATCTATATCATTTACTCCTGAAAAATCAACAATGACTAATTTAGCATTAGGTTTTATCAATATAAGCTCATTTAATTTATGCTCTAAATATGAAATATTTGAAAAATGTATAGAAGAGTCTATTCGTGCAATAATCAAATCATCTCGCGTTTTTGCATTTGGAAATCGTTTTATATCTCGAAATACTTTCTCCTTTTCTAAATATCCCATTTCTATGACCCTAGGTCTAGATATCTTAATTAATAAAAGGCTGAAATTAAAAACAACCCCAATAACTATTCCCCATTGAATGCCAATAACTAATGTCGCAGTAAAAGTAACTAACCAGCTCCAACCATCAATTGCCTTTATATTAAACCATTTCCTTATTTGCTTGAAATCTATTAGTTTATAGACCGCTACGATGATAACTGCAGCTAATACTGCATTAGGCAGATAATAAAAATAAGTAGTAAAAAATTGGAGGGCAATTATAACAAGTACGCTTGTAAATATGGATACCATTTGTGTAACTCCACCACTTTGATAGTTTACTGCACTCCTTGAAAAACTACCATTAATTGGTAATATTTGAAAAAAGGACCCTGAAAAATTGGCAAATCCTAAAGCGGTTAGCTCTCGATTAGGATTTATTTTATAACCTTCTTTTTCTGCAATTGTTTTTCCTATAGAAAGTGACTCCATAAACCCTAATAGCGCAATGGTAAGTGCAGGAAGGATTAATTGCCTAACTGCATCTAGCGTAATTGTTGGAAAAACCGGAATAGGCAAGCCACTTGGTACCCCTCTGACAATTTGAACACCTCGTTCATGTAAATCAAAGGCATAGACACTTATAATGGAAAAAACAATCAATAGTAACGCACCCGGAATTCTAGCATTTATTTTTTTTAGTACAAGTAAAAATACTATGCTGCATCCCCCAATCAAAAGTGTTAAAAAATGTATCTTCGGAATCCCATTGACTAAATCTATAAATATTAGGTGTATTTGTAGGTAAGTTCCTAATGTTATTCCCAATAAATGCTTTAATTGACTTAATCCAATAATTATGGCAGCAGCAGAGGTGTAGCCTCCCAAAACCGACGGAGAAATATAGTTTACAATCATCCCCATTTTCAACACAGCTAAGAGAAGTTGAAAAATCCCAACCATCAAAGCTAAAAAGATTACAAGAGTGATATATTCATAGGTGCCCGGTTTTTCAAGTAAAGATACACCTGAAAAAACCAATAATGAGGTTATAGCAGTTGGCCCAACGGATAAATGCCTAGAAGAAGCAAATAATGCATATATGATTAATGGTAAGGTTGATGCATATAGACCCATTATTAGTGGAAGTCCCGCTAACATCGCATAAGCCATTCCTTGGGGGACCAGCATGACAAAAAGAGTGATTCCTGAAATGAAATCTTTTTTTAGTGTTTGTAATTTGTATGATCTAATCAAAGTGAAAGGATTATATTTTTTATCTAACATATCAACCTATCCTTTTTGAGCTTTCTATACATGAGATTAGAGAGATTACCTTGGTACTGCCTAAGATAAGAAATAGGGCATTTCTGCCCTATCCATTAAGGAGTTACAATATTAATAAACTGATCAAAATGATCGAGTAGGTTTAAAAATTCATCCAATTTTGTTTGGTCTCCAAATAATTTTAGTTTGTTTGAAGTAACAGCTTCCCTTGGGTCAAGGATTCCATTTACAATCGCATAAAATGTTGCCTTATTACTAATGAATGAAAGATCTGGATTATCATCTAGTTTATTTCTCTTATTTAATACACAATTTTCGAGATAAATGGTGTATTTCTCCTCTACATCTGATAGAGAAACATTCATGATCATTTTTTTATCTGCTGCTTTCGGACCATTTAATCTTACAGAAAGTAATTTAAAGAATTCATCAAATGGCATTTTAAGCATCATTCCCGAATGACCTTTTGCTATTGCTCCCTTCTTCCTAGTCCCATTTCTTAGTTCTGACGCACCGATAAGATAAGCGTTACGCCAATTAGCTGATTCGGCCTGATATCCTAATTGTTCAAAGGTGTCTGCTAATAACTCTTTTGCTTCCTTATTGTCCGGTTCTGCCATCACTACATGTTTTAATACTTGAGCAACCCAACGATATTGCCCGTTTTCAAAATCTGCTTTCGCTTGTTTGACCACATGAGCAGAGCCACCCATGTAACTTACATATTTTTGACCTGATTCAACTTGGGGAAGTGGATCCAAATCAGAAGGATGGCCACTATAATATCCTAGATAGAAATTATAAATCCCTTTAGAATTATGCTTTAAAGTACCATAGTATCCTCGATTACCCCAATATTGGTCCAACGTCTCAGGTAGCTTGAGCTCTTCTGCTATTTCTTCCATTGTATACCCGTAATTGGCTAGACGAACGGTTTGATCATGGATATATTTGTAAAGGTCACGTTGTAATACTAAATGTTCTAAAGCTTGCTCTTTTCCCCATACTGGCCAGGCATGTGCCATGACTAAAGCATCAATCTCTTTACTCATAGTAAGATCAATGGTTTTATCGATTGCCTTCACCCATTCTAGCGTATCGCGAGTTTTTGCCCCTCTAATCGTATAAATTTGATGCATTGTTTTATTAACATTTTCTGATACAAATAATACTTTGTAATCCTGAATATAAAAGTGCATTTCTGCTGGTGCTTCAGTATTTGGTGTTAACAGGAATTCGAAATTAATACCATCTATTGTTAATTGCTCAATCTCTTCTTTTATTTCTCTATTAGGCATTTCAAAACCATTACCTGAGTGGAAAACAGTTCCGATGCCTGCGGATAAAAACCCTTTTTCTCCCACTGGTAACCCTATACCAAACTGATAGGATGCACGCCTAGACATTATTGGACCTAATAGGACATTTTCACTGAACATCTCTTGTGTAAAATGTTCAGGGACAATAATTGGAATTGTGGATGTCTCAGCATATTGAAGAATTGAATGTGTACCCCCAAAATGATCAGCATGGCTTTGGCTGATGATAATTGCAGTAACTGGCCTTTTAGGTCGATAACTAAAATATAATTCAATGGCCGCATCTGCAGCAGAATTACTAGATGAAGTATCAATGACAATGACTCCGCTTTTCCCTTCAACAAAAATCACGGTAGCTAACGAAAGTCCGCGAACTTGATACACACCTTCTACGACTTTATAAAGACCTGATTTTGCCTGTAATTGTACATTTCTCCACAAGCTTGGATTTACAGTTTCAGGAGATGGCTGATTTTGGATATTTAAATTTTCTATCCTATTTTCATACGGAGCAATTAGACCCCTATCTGCATCTTCATAATCTTGCTTGTTTTCAAAATTTAGGGATTCAAAAAAATCCTTGTTAGCTTTTTTTGTCACAGTAGTAGCATTCTTTGGGAGCTTGGATAAATGACTTGTCGGAACAGTACCTGACATTTAATATACCTCCTAGATTAAGAGATGAGATATGATTTCTCATACTTTTTAATTTATTTGTCTTTCTTTATCTTTCCAGAAGTCCTTTTTCAATTCTTTTTTATCAATTTTTCCTATTTGAGTTAATGGTAAATTTTCTTTAAAATAGACTTTTTTAGGTACCATATAACTAGATGTCCGCGCTTTACAGAACTCAATAATTTCTTCATCGGAACACTTCAGCCCATCACGTAAAACAACAAAAACTGTTACTAGTTCGCCCCAATCTGGGTCCGGTACGCCAATACATGCACTCATAACAACTGAAGGATGTTGATTAACAACTTTTTCAACTTCAACAGAATAGACGTTCATTCCACCTGAGATGATCATATCTTTCTTTCTATCAACAATATACAAAAAACCTTCTTCATCAAATTGTCCAATATCTCCTGTATGAAACCAGCCATCTTTGATTGCTTCTAATGTTAAATCGGGCCTTTTATAATAGCCTTCCATTAAGTACGGTGATTTTAAAATCACTTCTCCTTTTTCGTATGCTTTAACATCTTGACCTTCCTCGTCTATTATTCGAATCTCGGTCATTAAACAAGGTTTTCCACAACTCTGGAGAAACTTAGCACCTGTCTCTAATGCTCGTACGTGATCGAATTTGTGCATTCTTGTGATAAGAACGTTCGCTTCAGTTGCTCCATATTGCTGCACAAATACCGGTCCAAACAGCTCCATCGCTTCTTTTAATCTTTCGGAAGAAATTGGCGAAGAACCGTAGTGAATGCTTCGTAAAGAACTAACATCAAATTTCACCTTTTTCACTTTGTCGATGATTCTGTAAATGATAGTTGGCACCGTGAATGTAACTGTAATCTTTTTTTCTTGCACCGTCTTTAAAAATGTATCCGGCTTAAAATTATCAATATAAATATGCGCTCCACCAGCTAACGCCCGTAGCATTAAACTTCCCGCTGAATGCTGAAGCGGGGTTGTTAATAACACTTTATCGCGATCATCCATTGGAAACTCTATGAAGCTCGCAATAAGTGCAGCAGCTTTTCCTCCTTGAGAGTGCAGAACACCTTTTGGCCTGCCTGTTGTCCCCCCGGTATAGGAAATCATAGAGATATCCTCAGGTAACATGTCTGGGAATGACGACACATTTTCGACCTTTTGAATCTCTTGTCTGCTTACCGTAGTAAATTCTTCAGGGTATTGTAGATTAAAACCCGCCAATCCCAGTACTTTTACGGATTGATGTTGCTCTTTTTTATCATTTACATATTTCAATACTGTTTTCATATGCATTTCCGTTGCCATAATGACAAAATCCGTATCAGAATCATTTAAAATAAAGTCAACTTCACGAACGCCTAACTTAACACCCATTGGAATTGAAGTTGCACCGCAGCGAGCAACAGCTTGGCTAAATAGAACGAATTCTATACTATTTGGAATGAGATAAGCAACGTGCGACCCTTTTTTTACACCTAAATGAACTAAAAAACTGGCAATTTTGTCTATTTCTTTCCGTAATTCACGGTAGGTTAAGGTTTCATTTGTTGACATGAATGTTACTGCAGGATGCTCTTCAAATCGTTTTAATGCTTTATTCATATAACCTTGAATAGTCTCTATACTCATCAGAATCACCTATCCTTTATTTTATTTTTACTTTGTCTGTAACAATTCTTTCGCAATTGTATTTCTCTGAATTTCAGAAGTACCAGTTAAAATTCTAAACATTCTTACCGTACGATACATTTGTTCAATTGGATGGCCCTTCAAAAGCCCCTGGCCGCCGAAGATTTGCACGGCTTTGTCCAACACACGTCCAGCCACTTCAGATGTAAACAGTTTTACCATTGAGGCAGTTGCTCGATTATCTTCCCCACTCTCGATTCTGTCGATAGCATCGTACACCATACACCTTGCAGCATAAATCTCTGTCGCCATATCCGCTAGCATATGTTGAATAGCTTGAAACTCACCGATTGACTGTCCGAACTGCTTTCGTTCATTTGCTCTTTCAATCGATAAATCTAATGCTCTTTGAGCCACCCCAATATATGTAACCCCCCAAATGGCTCGATTTTGACTGATCCTTTTTATTCCAAGTAAAAATCCTTTCCCTGATGCTCCAAGAATATTTTCAGAAGGTACTCGACAATTATTAAAAATCAGTTCCCCTGTTCCACGTTCTCCTGAAATGGGAATTTGTGTCTCACCTAATTCATAACCCGGTTTTTCATTTGTTTTTTTATCAACTAAAAAGGCCGTTATGCCAACAAATTTTTCTTCAACGACTTCTTTGCAGATTACAATAGCAAAATCTGAATATGGTGCTGCACTAATAAAGTGCTTGATACCATTTAAAATGTATCCATCTCCATCTTTTACGGCAGTCGTTTGGATTGCTCTTGCATCTGAACCTGCTCCTGGCTCGGTTAGAGCGAAACAGCAACTCGTTTCCCCTCTAATTAATGGATTAACATACTTCTCAATCTGTTCTTTTGTGAATGATTCAAGCATCTGCCCGATTCTAAGGACACCGCCTTTTTCACCTAAAACAAATCCCCATAGAGCAGACCCTGACCGAGCTAGTTCTTCTTTTAGCAAACATAACTCTTTTAAACTTACATTTTGACCACCATATTCGTGTGGTAGAGTAATCCCATAAAAACCTAATTCAATGGCTCTATTTCTCACCCATTGAATAGCTTCGTTCGGAATGACCTCTTCCGTCTTAATATTCATTGCTTTTTCATATGGAAGTAGCTCATTATAAATAAAGTCACGCATTTTAGTAAGTAATTCTTGTGATTCACTCGTTATCACCATATATACTCCCTCCTGATTATGTGTAGACATCTATATACATCTTATATAAAACCAAACGATGACGATTCCTTATCCTATTTACATGTTTTTAGTGGAAGAATCTTTTTCTGTTTTATTTTTCCTTATATGTGGAAGTACTAGAACGATAGCTGTTGCTATTAGGAAAAATAGTGAGATCGGGCTTTTAAAGAATACGGTTAAATCACCTGTGGCAGTCAAGATTGCTTTCCTAAGATTATCCTCAAGCATTGGTCCTAATATAAATGCAAAAAAGAACGGTGCTAAAGGGAAATTCGTTTTTCTAAAAAAATAACCTAGCAGTCCAAAAATGATCATAAGCCAGATATCAAAAAAACTATAATTAATCATATAAACACCAATAAAACAAAATGCAGCAATAAATGGAACTAGGAACAGTTCAATTTTTTGGATTAAAAAGGCAAAGGCAGGCACAAAAGCAACGTTTAATATTAACAGCAATACATTTGCAATGAAAAAGCCTGCAAATGATGCCCACACGATGGTTGAAGAATTTTCAAATAAAAGCGGCCCAGGCTGTAAGCCAACCATAAGGAGTCCCCCCATCAATATGGCTGCAGAAGCGGAACCAGGTATACCTAAAGCAAATGTAGGAATAAGTGCACCACCTACTGACGCATTATTGGAAGCTTCTGGACCACTCAATCCAGCAGGGGCACCTTTTCCAAATTCCTCAGGTTTCTTCGACAACTTTTTCTCGACAGTATAAGACAAAAACGTGGATAGAAGACCACCGGGTCCTGGCAAAACCCCTACGATAAATCCGATAATTGATCCTCTTATCATCGAACCCGTGTTACTAACAACCTCACTTACTTTTGGAAATAAAGAGGAGAATTTTATATCTGTCTTCATCCCTCTTGTAGTTACTTTCTCTTCAAGCCTAAACAGTACTTCTGAAATACCAAAAAGCCCAATACCGATGACAGCGATATTCATTCCATCCCATAATTCCACTAAGCCAAAAGTTAAACGTTCCTCACCTGTAACCATATCTGTTCCGATAGTTGATAGTAACAGACCTAACAATGTAGCGATAATTGGTTTTAATGGATTTTTCTGCGTTAACCCACAAGCTACAATCAACGTAAATAAGATGAGTGAGAAATATTCCGTGGGTCCAAACATGAGTGCATATCTAGCAAGGATGGTGGTTAAAAATACCATACCCGCAAACCCAAAAACGCCCCCAACAAATGAAGCAATCGCACTTAATGTTAAGGCATACCCGGCTTTTCCTTTTCTCGCCAATGGGTAACCATCGAATGTTGTCACAATGGCGCCACCATCTCCAGGTACGTTGATTAAGATTGAACTAATCCGTCCCCCATACATCGATCCTAAATAAATACTCATTAATAAAATTAAAGAACTTAACTGGTCCATCTTAAACGTTAAAGGTAACAGAAGGGCCATGCCGGTAATAGGACCCAAGCCAGGTAATGCACCGATGATTGTGCCTAAAGTTACACCAATTACACACCAGAGCATTGCTTCTGGACTTGAAAGCATCGTTGTAAATCCAGTTAATAATTCCGATAACAAAATCTCACCCCCAGAAATGAATTATTTTTCATCCAAAAATACCCAATGGTAGCGGACTATCTAACCACAATTCAAAAATCAAATACATCAAAATCAAAACAACAATGGTAAAGGTAAACGCTTTAAACCAAGGTATTTTCTGCACAAATGCTAAAATGGTGAACATAAACACCCCTATACTTGCTAGCATGCCAATGAAGTGTGATAATCCAATCGTCACTGCAAGAAAGAGGATAATGAAAACTTGTTGAAATCGGATTTTTTTATCGACTTCTTCTTCTGACTCTTTTTTCTTTAATCTCATTATCTGCATAAGGTGGAAGCAAAGAAGCAGGAATAATAATATGGAAATGATTCGTGGAAAAAAGCCTGCTCCAACCGCACCCAGATTAGTCGAATATACTTGTAAACCAAACGACATGATGAGAAAAACAATACTAATAAACAGTAAAAACAATCCAAAATAGCGCTCAACGAACATACGAAACCTCCTTTCGAGAAATGAAATTTAATAATTACAAGAAAATTATTTTTCTAAATCTTCCAAATATTTTTTAAACTCTATTCCTTCTTCTTCAATTAATTTTGTATATTCTTCCGTATTTAGATAATAAGGAGACAAACCACGGTTCTTTAAAAATGTTTTCCAGGTATCTGTTTCTGTCATTTCCTCTAGGTTTTCTGCCCAATAATTAACAACCTTAGCTGAAACGTCCCCACCTGTCCAAATTCCTGTATATCGATGGAAAGCAACTTCCACTCCCGATTCCTTTAAAGTCGGGACATCTGGTAAATCTTTAGAACGTTCTTCTGAAAGGACAGCTAACACTCGCACTTCACCTGTTTTGATATAGTCATTAATTAATGGAAGTACACCTAAGGTTGTATCAATTTGGCCACCGAGTACAGCCGTCAAGCCTTCAGAAGCCCCTTCCATTGGAACGAAGTTTAATTTATCAATACCTGCACCTTGTTTGATTAGATCCCATTTAAAGGCTTCACCCCCATCAATTGGACCGAGTGTACCAATAGTTACATCTTTCTCCGATTTTAATGAACTTAACAACTCCTCTATCGTTTCATATGGGGAGTCTTTATGGACATAGATAAATAGTTCACTAGTAGCCAGGGAAGCAATAGGTTGGAAATCAGAAAACTTTAAACTAAGTCTTGGGTCCCAACCTGGACCATATTCAGGAATCACTATTAACTTGTAAGGATCACTATTTTGCCTCGCTAATTCTTCACTTGCAATACGACCTCCAGCACCTGTTTTATTAGTGACGACAAAAGATTGTTTTATTATCTCTGCATCATTTAAAATTTGTGCCGTTGTACGCATAATTATGTCTTGACCACCACCAGGAGCAAAACCAACAAGTGCATCAATAGATTTATTAGGATAATTCTCTGGTAAGCCTTCATTTTCTTCTTTTGCTTTTTCAGACGAAGATGCAACATCTGATGAATTACACGCGGATAAAACTAGCATTACTAATGTAACTAGCAAAACAACAACGAATGAACGCGCTTTCATTTTTTTCATATTAAAATATTCCCCCCTAATTTTAAATTTATTTTTTATCAGTAAATTGATAACATCTCTAAAGTCGGCTTATCATTATTATCTTTACTGTTACTTCTAATAGTGAATTGATAACAGTCTGTATTTAGATACATGAGCCCTGCTACAAGAGGAGAAGCATCTTTATAGTAAAATACTCGGCTTAATGTCATTAGAGGCTGGTTATTAGGGACGTTTAGCCTATTTGCTATTTCCTTCGAAACAGGACGTACCCCTATTGAACATCTTATTTCCTCAAGACCCAGCAGAGAATTATCTTGGCTTGTTTTTAACAATGTACTTAATGGTTGGTGCTCCACTTCATCGATCATCTTTTCTGTAAAAACTAATTCAGGGGATAAATAGGTAATGTTAAAAGCGATCGGCATATCTTTCAAATAAAATATTCGGTATATTGTACGTATTTTAGTATCCATCGAGCATTCTAGTGCTTCGGCAATATTTTTTGGTATCTCTTCTTCGCCGTATTTGACTAACTTTATTTTCACGTTTAGACCTTGACCTGTTAAAGTTTCATAAAATCCTCTAAAGTTTTGCACGTCTAATACATCGTTCATAATGTCCGTTTGAATGATTGGAAATTTAACATACATACCTTTTCCTTGTTGAATGATAATTAGGTCTTCTTCCAATAAAAGTTTTATTGATTTTCGAACCGTTAATCTGCTTACCCCATATTCTTCTGTTAATTCATGTTCACTAGGTAATCTCTGTCCTGGCTCAAAGATGTTATTCTCAATCTTCCTTTGAAGGTCTTGAGCAATTTGTTTATATAAAGGTATATAACTTTCACGATTAATAGTCATCATAACTCTCCTCACATATATACATGTATATAGATGTTATATATAAACTTAAAAAATTTTTTTCAGGAAAACTATTGGGATAAGCTCTTTAATAAGTCTCATTTCACCCTTAGTTTAAATTCCCAACTTCTTTTGGTTTAGAAACTTCAAACTCCCCCATACATTTATACATGTATGTAGACGTTATATAACAAGTTAAAAAAATACTGATATATTCGCCCTTATGATTAAGGTATGGCAAACGGGCGTATAAACACCAAGCTATTCCTACAGCTTTTTCTAAATATATCTCTTTTCTATTACCCCTCCTAACGAAGATTTGGGCGTATGCCTAGCTTATTAACTAACATTTTATTAAAACTATTTGTAATTGTCAATTTATTCTTAATATTATATTTCCATTATTATAGGCAATTCATTAAATAAACATGTCATTCACTTCATATGAAGATTATGGTCCTTGATCCTATCAAAGATATTATGTTACTAGCTAGGGAGTATAAAACACGGCGGTCATACCCAAGTCAATTATAAATAAAAAGCACCTTTAGGTAGATCTTTTACGTATCTACTCTATAAGGTACTTTTAAATTTACTTCCTACTCTCTTATATAAAACGTAAGTCTACACCATATTAATAGAATCATAGGCGAAGAAATTGAGTAACACTAAGCATTTATCCCTTATGATTATATAGTTCCCACGCTTCATCAAAGACAGTCATCGTTGCTAAATAAGATCCGTTTAACTCAAGGTAAGAACTGATTTCTTGATAGTTCTTAGACATTTTAGGAAAACTATGATCAAGGTAAGCATCGTTTGCAAAAATACTTATTTCATCCTTTGGTTCAGGATGGCGGTAGGTCATTAAAAAATGATAAAAAGATTTTGCCATCGTACCAACTTCCTTTAATCCGTTTTTCTACATCATGAAGGAAAGTTAATAACAAATCAAGCATTAGGTTAATCTAAATGAGAGAAATCAAAATAATTTCTCTTAAGCAATCGTGGTCTAGCCATCAATTCAGCAAAAGAAATCTCCTTATCTATTGTTTTCGTATCAATTAAAAAAAGTTGATCTTCAATTTCTTTAACTTGTTCATCAGGTTGATATTCCATATCACAGTCTTGGCACAAAATAGATGGTGTTTGGGTAATTTCTATTGCTCTCGTGCCATCTGGGAGCTCCCAAAACACACTGGCTTTTGTCTCTTCAATATGCTTACTATCACACCATGTACAATGGCTATGCATTGTTATCACCTCACTCATTAGAAGCTGCCGTTTCCGACTCTGACCTTTTCTTTTGTTCTGCTTGGTATTTCTTTTCTTTTAACTCGTCACGTTTTTCCCTACGATTCTTCAAATTACTATGAGATGGATCATGGTCATAATTATCACGACGATTTAATCTTGATAATCCTTCTGGGACAAGATTAAATGCTTCATCATTCAATAGGCCCGCAATACCTACTTTTGATTTCATATCTTCCATATCTCCATATACACCTTGGAAATAATCATCAGCTTTACCTGCGACATAGTTTTCAGGCTCTGGATAAGTCGTAATTACTCCCTCAAAGTTTCTTAAGACTACTTTATCAGCACTTTGTGAGATCAAGTAATTCGGCTGAAGAGAAATTTTCCCTCCTCCTCCTGGCGCATCGACCACAAAGGTTGGCACAGCATATCCTGAAGTATGACCTCGCAAGCCTTCAATAATCTCTAACCCTTTTGAAACAGGTGCACGGAAATGGCCAATCCCTTCAGATAAGTCACACTGATAAATATAATACGGCCTTACCCTAATCTTAACTAAGTCATGCATCAGTTTCTTCATAATTGCTACACTATCATTGATTCCTGCCAAAATAACTGATTGATTACCTACTGGCACACCAGCATTTGCTAACATTTCACAAGCCTTTTTCGATTCTTCAGTAATTTCAATCGATGTATTAAAATGGGTATTTAACCAGACTGGATGATACTTTTTCAAAATATTACATAGATTCTCCGTGATTCTTTGCGGGAATACGACAGGTGCTCTTGTACCAATTCTAATAATTTCCACG
The DNA here is from genome assembly GCF_038007625.1 of Cytobacillus sp. FSL K6-0129. Taxonomy (NCBI): domain Bacteria; kingdom Bacillati; phylum Bacillota; class Bacilli; order Caryophanales; family Bacillaceae; genus Cytobacillus; species Cytobacillus sp. FSL K6-0129. Next base: position 1,133,353 of record NZ_JBBOXM010000001.1, read on the forward strand.
TGATCAATTTCTCGCAAGCTTTTTAAAATATACTCAAGTATTTTATCGTTGATTAATAGACCATCTCCTCCAGATATGAGGACATCACGAACTTCAGGTGTGTTTCTAATATACTCAATTGCATCATCTAATTGTTTCTTCGGCACACCCATGCCAATTTGACCGGAAAACCTTCTCCTTGTACAATAACGGCAATACATAGAACATTGATTAGTTACTAAGAAGAGGACACGATCTGGATAACGATGAGTCAATCCAGCAACAGGCGAATCCTCGTCCTCATGAAGTGGATCTTCCAAATCATATTTGGTTTTATGAATTTCTTCTGAAATGGGTACAGATTGCATGCGAATCGGACAGCGTGGATCATCTTGACTCATAAGTGAGGCATAATAAGGTGTAATATTCAATGGAATGGTTTTCGTTGATATTTTAACCCCTTCTTCTTCTTCAGGCGTTAAATCAATAACCTTTTTTAAATCATCTAACGTTCTTATCGTATTGGTTAGTTGCCATAACCAATCGTTCCATTTTTCCTCAGGTACGTCTTTCCAAAGTTCGATATCCTTCCAATGCCTTTTTGGCTTATACAAAAACTGTTTCACATGATTTCCCCCTTCAAAGTAGTCGTCAATTTTATTATGCAAAAGCCATGCCAACTATTTCATTCTAAGAATAAGATATGCGAACACCTACACAGTGGATACAAATGGAGGGAACAGCTAATAGAAGGGCTCTTAACAAATGGTGGTCATAAAAAAAATGCCGATTATTCGGCACTTTAAGAAGAACATTTATTATGTCAAAGCTTAGTCATCCCCTATCATTCTTTAGCACCTGATATCACTTCAAGCCTTTGTAGTTTATATTGAAGCGTTTGCCTTGGAATTTGTAACAATTTAGCTGCTTTTAATATATTTCCCTCTGTCTGGTTGATGGCTTCCTCTATTAATTGGTTCTCCAATTTGGCTAAAGCGGGACGCAGGGCAAAGTCAGTTTGTTTAGTAGAGTCCTTCTTTTCTTTTACATATTGTTTAAGCATTAGAGGGAGATCTTGAATAGTCAGGGTTGATCCATTACACACATTCATCATATATTCAATCGTATGCTTAAGTTCCCTGACATTTCCTGGCCATTTGTACTTGAAAAAAAACTGCTGTACTTGTGGGTGTAGACCTGTAATATTTTTTAAAAATTGCTCGTTATATTGCTTAATGAAATGTTCAGTTAAGAAAACAATGTCTTTTTTCCTTTCTCTTAAAGGTAATAATTCAAACGTGAGTACATTTAAACGATAGAATAAGTCTGCTCGTATTTTCCCTTCTGCCAGGGCAATTTGAGGGTGAATATTCATTGCCGCAATGACGCGAAAGTTCACATATGTGTTTGTTGTGCTTCCTAGTCTCCTCACTTGACCATCTTCTAACACACGTAATAGCTTCGCTTGTAGCTCTATAGGCATCGCATGAATCTCATCTAAAAATAATGTGCCCCCATCAGCCAACTCGAATAATCCTGGCCGATCCATGGCACCAGTATAGCTTCCTTTCGTTGTCCCGAATAAGACACTTTCTAATAAAGATTCTGGAATAGCAGCACAGTTTTGTGCAATAAAGGGAGCATTTGCCGAGAGTGATGCATCATGTATTCCTTGAACAAATAATTCCTTTCCGCTTCCACTTTCCCCAATTACAAGCATCGGTGACTGTGAACGGGCTAGTTTTTTTGCTTCGTTTTTTACCGCTATCATTTTCTCATCTTTTGTTAATAAGCTATCAAGGGTATATTTGGTTGCATGTGAATGACTTGTTGCTGTTTTTCTTTTGCTTTTTACTTTTGATCTTAAATCAATCAAACTATCATTCAGTTCTTTAATTCGCGAATAATCTTTCGCAATTTCAACCGCACCAGCAACTTTCCCATCAAGCTCGATCGGTAAAGTAGTATTGACGGTCTCAATCTGTTTTCCATATAAGTTCACATAACTTTGCTGTTCATTGATCATTGGTTGCTGAGTTTGCATGACATTAAACAATGTGCTCGTATTTTTGTTTAACGAGGGAAAAACGTCTAAAAGTGGTCTTCCTAACACTTCTTCTATTTTTAAACCATCATGTTTGGCCGCTATCTCATTGTAGTAGATCGTATAGCCATGTTGATCAACAACATGAATCCCTTCGTCTATGCTATTTAAAATTGCTGATAAGACCTCTTTAGAAATACCGTACTCGCTTGTCAATCTCATTCCCCCTCTATTCCATAAATACAGATGAGGTGCCGAAAATTTGTCATACACTGCCAACTTTTGGGCAAATTATTTTAAGATCGTTGTTGATAAATCTTTTACCCAAACATTCATATCCTCGAGTTTATTAAAAATATAACAATTCTTTCCTAACCTTCCACGATAGACGTAGTCTAATTGGTGTAGGGCTGCGTTCATACCAAAAGATAAAGAACGAGCAATCGAATAAGCACAAAAGATTCCATCATTTGCAAGTTCCTTCTCTAATCTCTGTAATAACACTTTCATTAGTCCATGCTTACGATGTTCCACTAAAGTAGCACAATCCGTTAGCTCTGCGTTTTTATACTCATTATTTACTTCTGCTGAAGCAGCGCTTACAATTTCATCTGCATAAACATAACCAAAATAAATCGTACCATCATTCATTGTTTTCTTAATATACTCGGGGTCATGAAGAGGCGTTGGATATACTTCAAATATAGCCCGATAAAGTGTAGCCAACCCTTTGGCATCATTTTCTGTCATTCTTCTTAATTGATAGTCTGCGGGTGGGATATTTATTTGAAACTCCTTTGACAATTTAGAAACATTTTCAACAATCTCATCTTCTTTTATCCAGTCATCACTTCTTCTTCTTTCTGTTTGATAATACTTACAGAAAAAGAATAAATCAGACCCAAGAAAATAGCGATTTATGGTAGCTTCACATAGAAAACCATTCTGTATCAGCGTTTCAAAATCCTCCTTTCTTGCTTTAATTATTACCTTTTCAATCTCATGTTCATCGGAAACTTCAGTTATTTTTTTTATGATTGCGCACATATCACCACGATAATCATCAATCCTTATTCGTTTATTATAGAAATCCTTTACAACGTCCATTACGTAATGATTTGTACACAGTTTTTCCTGTCTGATTTCAACCATTTTTCGCCCTCCATTATAGAAAAAGCCCGGCTTTCGCCGAGCCTTCATATTCTGTCACTCATTTGGTTCCTTACGCTAAGCGAAAGCTTACTAGTTTCATTTCAGTCATTTCTTCCACCGCATATTTTATTCCTTCTCTACCTGTTCCACTTTCCTTCACGCCTCCATATGGCATATGATCTACTCTAAATGTTGGGAAATCATTAATCATCACACCACCAACATGCAGCTTTTTCGCAGCCTGAAACGCTCTTTGCAAGTCATTTGTAAACACACCTGCTTGTAACCCATATTTAGATTGATTCACCCAATCAAGTGCAGTATCAAATGAAGCAAACTCATTAATATGAACGACCGGGGCAAAGGCTTCCTCACAAGAAACTTTATCATCCAACCTTGTATTTAATAATATAGTTGGTTGCAGTACACCCTCTTCTTCTCTTCCTCCATATGCTAACTCAGCACCATTCCTTATCGCTTCATCAATCCATGCTGAAGCCCTCACTGTATCGTCTTCAGATATCAAAGCTGATACATCTGTTCGGTCATCGAGGGGGTTTCCTAAATGAAGCTTTTTGGTTTCAGCAACAAAGGCTTTCACAAAAGAAGCAAAAACATTTTGATGAACGAAGACTCTTTGTACGGAAATACACACTTGACCTTGAAAATTATAAGCTCCAGCAACAATCCGAGGTACGATTCTTTCAATATTTGTATGTTCATCAACAACAACAGCTGAATTGGATCCTAATTCAAGCGTCACCCTTTTTAAACCAGCATTTTCTTTAATTGATTTTCCAACTGCAGGCGAGCCCGTAAAAGTAATCATCGCAATTCGTTCATCACTGGTGAAAACATCGCCAATTATACTCCCGCTCCCTGTAACAACATTGAGCGCACCTGCTGGAAGACCTGCCTCTTGAAACATTTCGGCGATTTTATAGGCTGATAGCGGAGTTTGACTTGCTGGTTTAAGCACAACAGCATTTCCAGCTGCAATTGCAGGACCAACTTTATGAGCAACAAGATTCATAGGGAAATTGAAAGGGGTAATCGCAGCAATAACTCCAAGTGGTTCGCGAACAGTGTAAGCCACCCTTCCCTCTCCTCCTGGAGCCGCATCCATAGGGATTGTTTCACCTTGGATATTCCTTGCTTCTTGAGCGGCAAATCGATAGGTCATAATGGTCCGCTCTACTTCTGCTAATGCCGCTTTTATCGGTTTTGCTGCTTCTTTTGCAATGATCTCAGCACAATTTTGTCTTTGCGCCTTTAATTGTTCAACAACAGATTCTAAAATCTCTGCTCTTTGATAAGCAGGCATTTCTCTCATTTTTTTCGCCGCTTCATTTGCTGATTCTATCGCCTCTTCTACTTCATTTGATGAAGCTTGAGCGATTTCTGCTATTACCTCTTGGTTATAAGGACTTTTTAGTGCTTTTAACGTTTGCGTATTTTTATGTTTTCCGTTAATCCATAATAATTGCTGCATCTAAATTGCCTCCTACTAATCTTTTAATATTGTTTGTTTATCTATTATTTACCCTTCTGCAACCAACAACTAACCTAAGCAACTATCTATTTACTCTTCAACCATGCCACACCATGAAACAATGGAGAGGGCAATTACCTCAGCAGCCTCAAATACATCATCTAAAAAAATATATTCATTAGCATCATGAGCAGAAGCTGTGACACCTGGACCAATGACAACAACCGGTGTATGACCAACGTTTGATAAGATGCCTCCGTCCGTTCCCCACGGAGAGGCTTCAATGATTGCTTCTTTATTTGTCACCCTTTCAAAAGCTTTACCGACAGTAGTGATTAATGGATGATCACTTTCTAGATTCCCCGGTTGCCACCTGCCTCCAAACCATTCAATACTTGGTATATTTTCTGATAGCCATCCATCTTTCACACACACCTCATCAATGGCCGCTTCTAATTCTTTTTCTACGTCTTCCATTCTCTCATGAGGAGCTACACCGATCCTGCCCTCAATTATAGCTATATCCGGTACAGAAGATGGCCAATCTCCACTCTTAATTTTGCCAATATTCACTGGCACAGGGATGGGTATATTTTCATATAAAGGATCGTCAATTCTCGCATTTCGCACTCTCTCTAGCTGCTGAAGTCCTTCTATGACTAACATCGATTTTTCAATGGCATTGATTCCTTCATATCTGGTGCCACCATGTGCTGATTTACCTTTCACAGATACACGAAACCACATTGACCCTTGTTGCTTTGGAAATACTTTCATATTAGTAGGCTCTGGTATGATTGCGCCGTCCGCTTGGTAACCTCTTAAAACAGCTGCTAATGTTCCTGCTCCTCCACTTTCTTCTTCTATCACACTTTGAAAGATAACATCACCTTTCAGTTTAATATTTGAAGCAATAATCGCTTCTAAAGCGAGTAGTAATGCGGCTGTTCCACCTTTCATATCTGTTGTACCTCTACCGTACATTTTACCTTCTTGGATATGCCCACTAAACGGATCATCTGTCCAGTCATTTATATCCCCTTCTGGTACAACATCAATATGACCATTTAAAATGATTGATTTGCCGTCTCCTTTGCCCTTTAGAACAGCCACTACATTTGGATTACCACTATAATCCTTTCTATCAGAACAATAAGCAGGATGTTTAAGCAGCTCTTCATCTCCAATTTCCCATATATCGAGGGCAAGCCCTAATTTACGGCATTTTTCAATAATAATTGCTTGTGCACTACTCTCGTTTCCACGCGTACTTTTTTCTTGAACAAGCCTTTGTAAAAAACGTGTACCCCTCGCTCGATTTTCATTTAACCAGTCTTTGAGTTTTAAATCTTCATTCATCGAAGCCCCACTCCTTTAAAGATATCGTCGATGGTGAAAAAGGTTAAATCATGTGGAAAAAGTGCTTTCTTTTCAGTTATTCGCTAATGCTAAGTATTTTCCTTTGCCCTATGAAAAAATAATCTTGTCATGGAGTGACACAGTTGCATCAGTAAGTTGTAATACTTCATCAATAGTATGAGGTTTAAAGACCTCATGAAGAACTAATCCACGATTTTTCTCAACCGAAAAAACTGCCATATCTGTAATAACCATATTGACACAAGCAGTTGAGGTTAAAGGAAGACTACATTTTTGCACAATTTTCGATTGACCGTGTTTATCCGTTTGATTCATGACGACGATCACTTTTTTCGCTTTTTGGGCTAGCTCCATTGCCCCCCCCATCCCCGGTACCTTTTTACCCGGGACAATCCAATTAGCTAAATCACCGGTTTCACTCACTTGTAATGATCCTAAAATGGTTAAATCCACCTTACCCCTACGAATCATGCCAAAAGCGAGCGCGCTATCAAAATAAGAACCACCTGTAACTAAAGAAACAGGAAATCCACCGGCATTGCATAAGTTTTCATCTTCTTCGCCATGGATGGGGCTCGGTCCCATCCCAATAATGCCATTCTCGGCATGAAACATGACGGCAAAATCTCTAGGGAGATGATCAGGTACTAATGAGGGTATACCTATGCCGAGATTCACAACCATTCCAGATTTGATTTCTGCAGCTGCTCTTTTGGCCATACGATTTCGCTTTTCTATTGCCAAGCCCATTTCCAGTCAACCCCCTCAGATTGGATGATATAATCAACAAATACACCAGGCGTAATTATTTCTTCTGCCTCTAAACTTCCAACTGGAACAATTTCTTCTACTTCAGCAATGGTAATGTCTCCTGCCATCGCACAAAGGGGATTCGTATTTCTTGCACTTTTATCAAAAATGAGATTACCAAATGTATCTGCTTTCTTAGCATAAACGATACTAATATCCGCTGTTAACGCCGTTTCAACCATATAGCGCTTTTCAGCGATTTCACAAAAAACCTTGCCCTTTTGTACGATATCATTATCGATTGCAATATCTGATAAAATCCCTGGTAACCCCATACCGCCAGCTCTGATACGCTCTGCCAGTATCCCTTGTGGAGAAAATTCAACCGCCATCCTCCCATCTGTCATTAATTGGCCTGCAATCGGATTAGAGCCGATATGAGAAGTAATTATATGGGACACACGGCCGAGGCTAACGATTTTTCCAATACCAATATGAGGAAACCCAGTATCGTTACCAATAAGCTTTAACTGTGAGACCCCTTTTTGCTTAATCGCTTCAATCAGTGTCGGCGGTGATCCTACCCCACCAAAACCACCATACATTAATGTCATACCGTCAAAAAATAAGTGATCCACTTCTTCAATAGATGAAACTTTATTGAGTGCCTGTTTCACTCTTCATCACCTTCTAACTTTAACTCGACTTCTTTTAAATAAAAGTTCGTAAATTGTTGTAAGGTTTCTTGCAAGCGTTGAATTAAGTCATCCATTTCTTTAAAAGTAATATTCAAAGGGGGGGCAATCATAACTGCATCTCCATTCACACCGTCTGAACCTGCTCCAGCAGGATAAACAAGTAACCCATGATGTTGAGCAATACTAATCATACTTTCGGTTACTTTCATCGCCCTAGGGAATGGCTTCTTTTCTACAAAGTTCTGGACAAACTCTATCCCCAGCATTAAACCTCTTCCCCTTATATCCCCGATAAATGAAAAACTTTTTTGTAGCTGTAATAACTTTGCTTTTAAATATTCACCTTTTTTCTTTACTTCAGGTATAATTTTATTCTTTTCTAAATATTCTATGACAGCGAGTGAAACGGCACAGGCTTGAGGGTTAGCACTCAAAGTATGCCCTCCCATAATTGTCTTAGAACCTGAGACAATCGGTTCCATCACATGATCACCGACTAAAGTAGCAGCAATCGGCGTGTATCCCGCCCCCATCCCTTTACCTAATGTAACGATATCTGGTTCAACACCCCACTGCTCACAAGCGAGCATTGTACCTGTGCGTCCAAATCCCGTCATTACTTCATCCGCAATAAATAAGATTTGATGGCGCTCACAAATCTCTTTAATAATCTTGTAATAATCTTGCGGTGGAGTGATAGCTGCCCCCGATGCCCCAATGATCGGCTCCGCTATAAAAGCAGCAATATGCTCACTCCCTATCCTTCTAATCATATTATCTAACTCATTTGCACAGAGGTAACCACACTCAGGAGCTTCTTTATTGTACGGACACCTGTAACAATAAGGAGGTTGAATTACTGGAAAATCTTCTAATAGGGGAATAAACCGCGCTCTTCTCCCAGTATGCCCTGACATAGAAAGTGCACCTAAAGTGATTCCGTGATAACTCATCCATCTAGATAAAACCTTTGTCTTGGTCATCACACCTTTTTCTTGCCAATATTGAATACTAATTTTCATGGCAGTTTCTGTTGCTTCCGACCCGCTATTGACAAAGAAACACCAATTCAACTCTGGGAAGGATAAACTTGCTATTTTCTTGGCTAACTTTTCTGCTGGCTCACTTGTGAACTGTGAGCGATATACAAAAGATACTCGCTTAGCCTGTTCTGTCATTGCATCAATAATTTCCTGAACTCCATGACCGATATTTGCCGTAATCGCTCCAGATGAAGCATCGAGATATTCCTTCCCCTCACTATCGTACAAATATACACCCTTGCCATAATCAATCATTGGATACTCTGCATCTATTACAGGTTTGATTAAATATGTGCGGTCCATCCCCATCCCCCTTACTAATCGAGCATTTAAACGTACATAAAGAAAACCCGCTAAAACCTACCAATAACATGTGAGGTAAACGAGCAATGAAGTATTATTATTTTTTTGGAGCGGGCGAATCAGATTGATTTATGTTTTTATTTCAATTGTATGTTTGAGAAATGTAAAACTTTCTTAAAGATTTAAAAGAATATTTTAGTTGCCATTGTTATGAATTGAATGAGGGATTTGACGGAGGCTCTAAGTGTGAAGTCAGCTTGATTTGTGTATTAATGACTTAACGAATAAAAAAACAGTATACCCAATTTCATGAGTACACTGTTTCCCTATCTATTCACCTACAAAAATCTCCACATCTTCTTTTTCCGCTTTAATGGTAGCATACGACCCAAACGGAATCGTCGCTGCTTGATTTGTATGTCCAAAGTCAATATTGGCAATAATTGGAACACCGCTAATTTCCTTTTTCGATTCAATCATTTTCTTTAAGAAATAATCTGTAACCTGTGATTCCTTTTGAAATCTCCCGATAAGTATCGCTTTTATCTCATTCGCATCTTTTTGCTGTAGCAAAGATTGCAGCCCCCGTTCAAAAAGAAAGGGATGTGATTCTTCATTATCCTCTATAAAGATAATCGCACCTTTCAATGAAGGCATATATTCTGTCCCTTGTAATGACGTTAATGTTGATAAATTTCCACCTATTAATTTTCCGCTTGCCTCTCCTTCTTGAAGAACAAGATAGCCTTCGGATGCTATATACTGCTTTTCATCTTGCTCCAGATGCCATGGATCATCACTCCATTTATCCGAAGGTTCAATTTCATACATGCCATCAGTCGTTACTGCTTGAAGGAAGCTATTGAGTGTATATTCAAACCCATATTTTATACCAAAATCAGCAAAGAAAGGGCCGGAGTATGTAATTAAGCCCGTTTTATGATGAATGGCAGCTAGCAATGCTGTTATATCACTATACCCACAAAAAACCTTTGGGTTGTTCTTGATTAATGAATAATCAATTGATTTTAATAATTGATTGGTATTATAACCGCCTATACCAGCTATAATCGCTTTAACATTCGGGTCACGAAACGCATCATGTATATCTGCCACTCTTTGCTCAATACTTGTACTAAAAAAATCATCATGTTCGAGGACATATTGACCATATGTTATTTTAAATCCTAAATTAGCTAACCGTTCTTCTGCTAATCTTCTTTGTTCACCCTTTATGACAGCCATACTTCTTGAAGGAGCAATGATTCTGATTTCATCTCCTGATTGTAATCTCTTTGGAAACATCTATGTACACATCCACTTTTTTCTTTCTATTTTACCGTAATTTTCATCTAATTTCGACAAGATACATGAAATCTTGTTTATAATCACTCAACGATTTTCCACTTGTTATTCACTGACAAATATGTTGATGAAAAAAGAGAGACTCCTAAAAGCCCCTCCTTATTCTTTATTATTACCAGTTACCACACCAGCTAGCACCGATGATTACTAACAAGATAAATAATACTACAATTAACGCAAAGCCACCGAATGCTCCATTTCCACAACCACCGTATCCACCTACTGGATAGCTATAATAAGGTTGAACTTGTTGAGCACAAGGATCGCATCCATATCCGTAATTCATAATCATTCCACTCCTCTTTTTGTTTTAGGCATTTTCAAAATCATCATATGACATAGGTTCTTGTCCTGCATGTGTTTTTGCCCAATTTTTTTAGAATGTCAGTTTTTTTCTTTTTCCTCTAGACGTAAAGCGTTTTCATCTCATACAATTTAATTACAAGATAAATTGGGTAATCTAAAATTGTCATATTTAAAGGAGTACAAAGAATGAAAAGAAAATCACTCCTCCTATGTTCCATGTTATGTATTGGATTTATATTTTTATTTCAATTCTTTCAAGAACCTAAAGTGGAGGGAGATCAATCAGTAGAGAATTTTTATGAAAAAGTAGGAAGCGAAAAAACAATTAACTATTTAATCATCGGTGATAGTATTGGTAGAGGATCAGGGGCATCAGAGCCAAATAAAAGATGGTTTCAAATATGGGAAAATAAAATGAAAGATACATATGATGTTGATTTTAAACGTCATATGGTTGTACAAAGCGGAAGCACTGCTTTTGAAGGGTTAAATAAGCTGAACGCCACTCCGCACCTAGGAAGCATCGATTTAACTTTTATTGTGTTCGGGGAAAATGACCGAAAATATATGAATGAAAAGCAGTTTGCCCAATTTTATGAAGGACTTCTTAGGCAAGTAAAGAAAGATTATCCTGATACAGAAATATATACATTAACAGAATCACCTTTAGATAATGAATTATTCATTCAAAAGATCACAGATATCTCAGCCCATTATTTAGCTAAAAATATTGATTTACGACCTGTATTTAGTGAATCAACTTATTCTGCCTTTGAATTAACGACAGACCTTGTACATCCAAACGATAGAGGCTATCAACTTTATGCCGAAGCGATTTTTCAAGAAACACAAAATTTGATGAATCAGGATACGCAAATAGCTGTACTAGCTGCTCCTCTTCATGATGACGTAAATATCGCCTTACAACAATCTTCAGCCTACACACATGCCAGTCATCCATATAAAGGTATTTACTGGTATAGTGAAGATGCTGGAGAAACAATCAAATTTTCCTTCTCTGGAACTTTTCTCGGGATGAAAGTGAAGAGTCACCCTGCAGGAGGCATGCTCGATATTTATATTGACGGTCAGCCTGTACGAACATTATCAACGTGGTGGCCTTTAGAAAAAGAAAGATATCTATATATATCAAGCGATTTAGAGAAAGGTATTCATCAAGTTACATTTACTGTGTCCAAGCAAAAATCCATCTTTAATGAGTCAGGTAAAGCGGAGATATTTCTTTCAACGATCATTACCGAGGGTACGAACTAGACCGTTTTTCAAAATAAGTGAATGAGCTCTCCTTCCTTTACACACATTAACAAAAAAGGACAGGGAGAGTTTTTCTCATGTATCGATGTTTAGTATTACTCGTTTTCATAGCCTTCATATATTCCAATCATGTGCTTGCCTCTTTTGCTCCAACAGCGGCAGAATTACAAGAACAAGACTACATTCTTGAACAACTCAACCATATCTTAGATGAACCCCATATTACGAGTAAGGAAGAATCAGTTAAACTTGCACATCAACTTTTCGAAAGTTTAAATGAAGAACAAAAAGAAGAGATGATCCTTCCACTAAATAAGGCAATTGCACATAAATGGTCTAATCTACCTATTAATCAAGCAAGTAGAAATGGCGTTCCCTTGTCTGAACTAAATACACAAAGTTTTATACTCGCCATGTTATTACTTCAAGCAAATCTCAGTCCACTTGGCTTTGAGCATATGACAGAAATCATTAAAGCTGATTACTTTTTATCAACAACAATCAAGAACCCTCCATTTAAATGGGGGGCACAAGAATATTATATCTCTATACATGGAAACCCTTCCTATACAAAACCTTGGATGATTCAACTAACAGGGCATCATCTTGCAGAGAATATTTTCATTAACCGTTCAAAAACGACGATTACCCCTGAGTTTACGGGGACGCAACCTCGTATTTTTCAAATAAATAATCGTACGTATCATCCAATGAATGCAAAAGTAAATGCTGTCCATGCACTCTTACTATCTTTATGTAATGAGCAAAAACAGCAAAGTAAACTTAATGATGAGTTTAACGACATTTTACTAGGCCCCGGAAATGACCAATCGTTTCCCACTCAAGAAGGTTTACTTATAAAAAATCTAAATACAGAGCAACAAATACAAGTAAAACACATGATTGAGGAATGGGTCGCTCATGCACCTTATGAAGCAAGAAAGGCATTGCTACACACGTATTTATCTCAGGAACAACTTCAGAAAACGACGATTGCTTGGGCTGGTTCAACTTCAATCAAGCGACCGGGTAGCTACTTTCGTATTGATGGACCGCAAATTTGGATAGAAATCTATAGTAAAGAGGGCGTTGCCAATAAAAAACAAGCACATGTACATTCTATATGGCGCGATAAATTAAATGATTATGGGGGGATATTGAAGTAAATAACATCAGTCTAATTTTTCTGTATCTTACCTGTTATAATCCTGGCTCCTTCAATGACAGTTTCAACTAGCTCTTCTTCTTCATAATCATCAATACGAACAGACGGGATGGTAATAGATATACTTGCTAAAATTTCATTTTGAGGATTAAATATCGGTGCACTATATGAAATCGCACCTTTCACTCTTTCACCATTGCTTTTGGCATATCCTCTTTGTTGAATAGATTGTAGCTCCTCATATAAGACATCTTTATCAATAATCGTCGTACTTGAAAGAGGTTCGAATTGGATTTTTGCTAAATACTCTCTTTGGATGTCTGCTGGGAAATAAGCCAATAATATTTTTGCTGAAGCGCCTGCATATAGTGGTGATTCTTGTCCCACCGTAATCATTGTTTGTAGTTGATGACTGCTTGCGATAAAATCTATACACTTTCTTTTTTCGTTTTCAATCACATTTAAACTAATGCACTCTTCTATTTTCACCCACATTTCTTTCATTACCGGGGCGGCTATGTTTAAAAAACTTGAGTTTTTTTCTACTAAATGACCTAAAAACAATAACTCTAATCCTAACTGATATCTTTTTGTTTCTTCATTTTTATGTAATAAGCCTTCATAAACAAGGGTAGAAAGCAATCTTTGCAAACTAGGTTTAGATAGACCCGTACGTTTATGTAATTCTGTTAATGACAAAGTTTTATGCTCATAAGAAAAAGATCGTAGAATTTGTAATGCTTTATGTAAGGTTTGCATCGAATAGTTCTTTTTAAACATTTGATCATTCATGGATGCATCCATCACCTCTTAAATAATATTTACTTTACAATAAATTTACCATTTTCAAAACCTTTCCACAAGCGGAAAAAGATTTCTTGGGAAATGAAAAGAAGGATTCAACTAAAGTGAATCCCCCTTGGTCTAAATACACTTATATTAAGCTTCTTCAGCAAATAATTTCAGATAACGCCCATAGCCTTCTTTCTCCATATCTTCATATGGTATGAATTTTAAAGAGGCTGAATTAATACAATATCTTAATCCATTCTCACCTGGCCCATCATTAAACACATGACCTAAGTGAGAATCAGCTTCCTTACTACGAACCTCTGTTCGAACCATATTGTGACTGTGGTCTTCTTTTTCTAATACTTCTTTCTCTTCTATTGGTTTGGTAAAACTTGGCCAACCACAGCCTGCATCATACTTTTCCGTTGAACTAAATAACGCCTTACCTGAGACGATGTCAACATAAATTCCCTTTCTAAATTCATCCCAGTATTCATTTCTAAATGGCGGTTCCGTACCATTATTTTGTGTGACATAAAATTGCATCTCATTTAATTTATTCTTCAAATCTTTTTTCTCACTCATCTTTTTTCTCACCCCAATTTTGTTTAATAAACCCTGCTCTACCTGAGCCTTGATGGTAAGCCTGGTAATGAGTTGGATTTTTCTTATAATAATGTTGATGATACTCCTCTGCAGGATAGAAAGCTTTTGCTGGTAATATCTTTGTCACGATTGGATCTTTAAAGGGCCCCTCTTTCTCCAATTTTTCTTTTGAAGCTTCGGCCAATTGTTTCTGCTGTTCATTATAATAAAAAATAGCCGTCTGATAAGATTGGCCCCGATCGTAAAATTGACCACCAGTATCGGTTGGATCAATTTGTTGCCAATACAGTTCAAGTAATCTTTCATACGGGAAAATCGTTGGATCAAACGTGATTTGCACCGCTTCATAATGACCAGTCGTTTCCGAGCAAACCTCTTCATAAGTTGGATTTTCTTTATCACCGCCGGTATAACCAGATATTACCGCTTTAATGCCCGGTAACTCATCAAATGGTTTAACCATACACCAAAAACAACCACCGGCAAATGTCGCTTTTTCCTCATTATTATTCGCCATCTTGTCACACCTCATTTTTATTTTCCTTAGCTCTTAAAGAAATAGCTTGTAACACTAAGATAAAGAAAAGTGGATGTAGATGCAAATAAACAACCTTCAATTTCTACTTATGGTCTCCGAAACCCTCTTCTCTATAATTTTTTAGCGCATTAAACATTTCGATGAATACAATAATGAAAAATCATAAGTAAGGAGGTTGGCTTAACTAATGGTGCAGCAATCATCTTCAGAGCAAAAGGTCTTACAAAAAATGTCGTCACCTGCCAATCAACTACTGAATCAGAACTTAGATGCATTAGGCTATATCCAATTCTTTCATCTCTCTTCAAGTAGCAAAATGATAGATATCTTTATAAATGGTGTCAAGATATACAAACAAATTTCTTATAAACAATTGACTAATAAACTTGCATTACCTGCCTCTAGTTACCATATTGATATTTATCCAACTGACGTCATGGTCTCATCTTTACTTAGTAGAAAAATTGAAGTCCTCCCCGAAACATTGCATAATATCGCACTCTCAGGTGAAGCAAATGACATGAAATATACTGATACACCAACTAGTATCGCTATACCAAATTCACTCAATGCAAAATTTATTCATCTGGTCGCTGATGGTCCATCATTCAAACCGGTAATATTAGCACCCAAAAGTGAGGAATTGCCACTCATACAATACAAGCAATCGAGTAAATGGATGAATCTTTCGCCTAGTATGCTTCAAGGCTGTATTTACGGTTACCCTTATAGAGATTATCTCACATCGTTTCGCTTTCCCCTACAGCCTCAAAAGCAACATCTTATCTATATCTTTGGTTCTGTGACAGGAGATCCACCATTAGAACTAATGGTACTTATTCAATAACTGCCAGAACTTTTCTTATTCGTTCATATAAAAACCTGTAGCTGGTATATTACTCAATAAGAGTACTCGCTACAGGTTAATGCTTACTTTACCGGTACTAATAAAGTAAAGTCAATATCATCTTCTTCTAAATTGAATTCATTCACTTTTACTTTTATATCACTTTTTAAATCCATTTCTGTTAACGCTACATAGATTTTCTCTTCATTTGGTTGGATGACTACCCAATCTGGTGTTTTATAATGATTATTAATTAGTTTGAGTAAGAAGGAGATCGGTAAATCCATTTGGCCAATAGATAAATCCTTTTGTTCCAATACAACATCCCCGTTTGGTAATACAGAGGGTTCAAAAGACATTCTTAAACGCAACTGTTGACTGAATACAGGTAAGGTGCCGTACAAATTCACTTCATCATCCAACCTTACTTCATAGTCCAGTCCTCCGTCTAAAATTTCTTCCTCTAAGTAATGATTAATTAATAGGTTTAAATCATTTTTATTTGTTGATATATGAAATGGAGCGTAATCCGCCTCATTTAATTGCACACTTTCATAAGGGTCATCCTTCGCTGGAATACTAACCATAATAAATAAAATAAGCGCAAATAGAATGATTATACCCAGTAGCCCTAAGAAAAGCACTTTCCATTTATTCCCCTTCAATGAAGCTCCCCCTTAATTCTCTTTATTTTCAATGACAGACTTAATTCCTATTTGATCTAAAACTTGATAAATTCTCCCTGCCATTAATTCATATCCTCGATCATTAGGATGGAAATGATCTGTGAATAGTAGATTTTCTTCACTCGTTTCAAAAATATCATCTACATTTACAAAATACATGTTCTCATACTCACCTAGTACTTGTTGGCTGGCTATATTCCACTGACGCATGATCAAACTTAGCTCTTTAATGCTTGAAAACCATTCTAAAAAAGGGTTATATAATCCCACTAATAATACTGTACTCTTCGGATTATATTCGCGAATGGTATGTAGAATTGTATTTAAATTATCTTCAAAAACATCTTGTTCTTTTTCAAAAGCAGCTACATTTAATTTGGTAAAATTAGATCTGACTACCTTCATAATATCATTGCCACCAATAGTAATAATAACGAGATCCGATTCTGTTACCGCATTTTTTACTTTGTCCATATTAAGCCGTTCTAATAATTGGTTTGACCGATTCCCTTTTACACCATAATTAATAAAACTTGTATAATTAATCGACCGATGTTCCTCTAAGAGCTTCTCTAAATAGGGTATATACCCACCACTTTCAGTCGTGTCGCCTACACCTTGGGTCAATGAATCACCTATTGATACGACATTTAAATCAATGGGGAAAAATTCTGCAGGAATATCTTGTTTAGTTAAATCCTCCATTTGTTTTGCTTCAGCGGCCTCATTATCGCTTGTCATCGCATTGGTATTACAACCCGCCAATAGAACCATGATTGATAGTAATAAGGTGAATATTCTTTTCAATTCTTTCTCACCTCTTTATTAAAGTATGTTTCATTATATCATGTTGTGGTAATCACATAAAAAAGTGTGATTACTTAATAATATTAAATTATACTCTTTTAACCACTATTAAACTTAAATGAAGAGAATAATTTAAATAAAATACCATCTATGGGTACAGAAGAAACAATTTTTCACTTGATACTCTTATGAAATGAAGTTAAAAGCAACACTTAAAGAGGTAAATATATTAGCACAAAAAAGAAGCAAGACCAAGCTTTGAGTTTACACTTTAGGCTTGGTCTTGCTTCTAAGATCTGTTGAATGAAATTATTGAATTTTTTTTATATCGGCAATGATTTCTTCATAAGGAACATCGGATACACCATCATAATCCTTCATAACCACACCATTTTGATCGACTAAATAAATTGAAGTCTGATGAATGACTTGATCATCATTCTTTGGTTTTTTTACTAATGACTTGAAAGAATCAACAGCAAAGCTTTCAATCTCTTCTTGGGTATAGCCCGTTAAAAAATGCCAGTTAGAAAAGTCTATTTCATAGTTGTTCGCAAAATCTTTTAATGCCTCAGGACTGTCCACAGTTGGATCAACACTAAAAGAAACAAACTCTACATTTTCAATCCCTTCTTCTTTAACCTTATCTTGCAATTGACTCATATTATATGTCATTGGTGGACAGACCGTTTCACAGCTAGTAAAAATAAAATCAGCTATCCATACTTTCCCCTCTAAATCACTTAAACCTACAGCCTGATTGTCTTGATTAGTATAATTAAAATCTCCCACATCATAGTTTAGTGCATTTTCTATACCACTTTGGCCACAAGCGGCTAGAATAATTGTAAAAAGACCAATAACCGCGGCTAATTTTTTCAACACTTTCACCTGCTTTTATGTATTTATCAATTCAACATTAATGTACCAAACGAAATTGTTTGAATGAAGAAAAAAGTATGACATCTATGTGAACAAAGGAAAATAATGCAAATACCTCTTCTAATAATCGAATAGAAGAGGCATTTACTGCTTAAAGGTTATTCGATGTGATAACAAAAACCAATTGCGCCTTCACCAGTATGGGTACTAATAATTGGTGTTGTATCCTCTATTGTTACATGATTAAAGCCTGTTAATTCACTGATTACTTCTTTCAGTTTTCTTGCTAATTCTAAACCACCCGCATGGGTAATTCCTACACTTTTAATCGTCTTTCCTTTTGCATCTTCTACTAATTGTTTGGATAAAAACTTTATCACTTGAGAGTGACTTCGTACCTTTGTTATTGGTGTATACACGCCATCTGCTAACGAAGCAATCGGTTTAATATTTAATAGAGAGCCTATTAAACCTTTGCCTTTTCCTATTCTTCCACCTTTAATCAGGTTTTCCAAAGTGTCTACAACAACATAAAGTTTCGTATTTTCTTGAATTTCTTGAATTCTCTGGATAATACGCTTGTAATCTTCTCCCTTATCTGCGAGTTCAGCAGCAGCTATGACTTGAAATGCCAACGCTTTTGAAATGAAGCGAGAATCAATAACAGTCACATTGGCCTCTGTTATGTCTGCAGCAGTTCGAGCAGAATCAACTGTCCCACTCATTCCTCCAGTCATATGGATAGAAATAATTTCGTCGTAACCATCTTTGTTTAGTTGATCATACAATTCTACAAATGTCCCTGTTGCAGGTTGAGAACTTTTAGGAAGCTCATCAGACTGTCGCATTAAATCCAGAAATTCTTGGGGCGTAATATCGACACGGTCCTCATAAGATTGTCCATTAATATTAATTGATAATGGTACAACAGCTATATCTAACTTTGTAATCATTTCAGCTGATAAGTCAACAGTTGAATCCGTTACAATTTTTATTCTAGTCATTCATTCACGTCCTATCATAGCAATTCAACCTTCATTATACATGTATATCACTGCGATTAAAAGATTTATGTTGAAACGTCTTTATACTGTCAAAATTACAATAAAAAAGATTATTACATTTATTTAATGTTTTTTTAGTTAGGTAAACTGGACAAATAATCAATAAACAAAACAAAAAACCTTTCAAAATAAATGTTAACTAAAATACATGATTTCACAGGCATATTAGCTTTTATAACTATGTGGACCCTTTTTATAACTTTCTCAACTTGTTCACTACACTAAAAAAAGACCCCTTTACGGGATCTATCATGCATTGCTTTTTAATTCTTTTGTTTGAAATACCATCTCAACATCTGACCACTTCATCACACGTTTTAGATACTCTTTAAATGAGTACACAGTTGTCTTACAATGTTCCGTATGATAAATTTTCGTTACAAACTGCTGTAGTCGAATGTGTACTAAGAAAAAACAAGGACTATCCTTATCCACTAAAGGAATCTCTGTAATCTTCACCTTCTGTCCAAATACATTTCTGAACTCTAGGCTTTTACATATCAAAATATCAATCCTCATTTTCACCCGTTTAATCGTATTATACATCATTTCGTTTAATAATTCTTCTAGATTTTTTGTGCTTATTAAAATTATGATGAGGAGCTTTCCAATGCTTCTAATTGTTCTTTCTTTAACTTTCTGCGATAAACGATTTTTGATAAGGTAATACTGATTTCATATAGGACAAGAAGCGGAATACTGACGATAATATCTGACATTAAATCAGGTGGTGAAATAATAACAGAAATCACTACAAGAACAAAATAAGCGTATTTCCTGATTTTTGTTAACACGTATGGGTTAATCATCCCGAGGGATGTTAAAAACATCGCCACAACTGGCAATTCAAATAGTATTCCAAAAGGCAACGTCATATGAAATATAAACTGAAAATACTTATCTACCGTAAAACTCATTTCCATCATACCTTCACTTAACCCAGTCAAAAAGTTAAACAATGTAGGCATAATGACAAAATAACCAAAGCTTAACCCAACTAAAAACAATACAAAAAGAGCTGGAATGTAAGCTAATGTAATTTTTCTCTCTTTAGGCACAAGTCCAGGTTTAACAAATTGCCATAATTGCAATGCCACAACTGGTATTGTCCCAGCTATGGCAATAACAGAAGCAATCGTAAAATACACCCAAATGATATCACTTGGTCCAAGTACAATTAACTGCTCTTTCAAATCACGGACAAACCATTGGTAAATATGATCGACGAACAGAAAACCGACAATAAAAAACAATACAAATGCCACTATACAAAGAATTAACCGCTTTCTTAATTCCTCTAGATGCTCAATATAATTCAATTCTTCTTGTTTCATAACCTACTCCTGCTTCGTTTTCAATTTAACCTGTTGAATCTTGCTTCACTTTTGTCCACTATTTAAAGACGAACAAAATGGAAAACCTACACAAAAAACGAGAAACATGTGGTTAGGTCAAAAGTAGTTGATTACTTTGACTAATACATGTTTCTAATTTTCACAATTATTCATTTTCATAACTATATGTAGCCCTTTCGATTAGGCCTTTTTATTCATTGTCTCTCTCTCAGCATCATCGTCATTGGCTAATTCTTTCGTAGATTTCTTAAACTCTCTTAATGTATCACCTAGCGCGCGACCAATTTCGGGTAATTTCTTTGGACCGAAGATGATGAGTGCCAGCACAAGAATGAGAATAAGTCCTGGAAAACCTATGTTTGAAAACATGAAAAACATCCCCTTAAACTGTTGTTCAAGCCATCCCCATTATAGCGTTATTTTAAAAGAAAAGTCAATTAATTCCTAACAATCATTAGACTAAAAGATGAAACAAATTTTCATCATTGTTAATTTCTTGGTAAGAGAATCCTTTTTTATTCATGCGCTCGATTAAACTATGATTATCACGTCGATTCTTTAGCTCAATACCGACTAGAGCTGGACCACTACCTTTATTGTTCTTCTTTGTATATTCAAATCTTACAATATCATCCGTAGGACCAAGCACCTCATCTAAAAACTCTCGTAATGCCCCTGCTCTTTGAGGGAAATTAACAATAAAATAATACAATAACCCTTCATACAACAAGGATCGTTCTTTAATTTCCTGCATTCTTTCAATATCATTATTTCCACCGCTTAAAACACATACAATTGACTTTCCTTTAATCTCATCTTTATAAAAGTCTAAAGCTGCAATTGATAATGCTCCTGCTGGTTCGGCAACAATTGCATGCTCATTGTATAATTCTAATATTGTTGTACAAACTTTTCCTTCTGGGACGCTAATAATGTCATCTACATATCGTTTACAAATATCAAATGTCATCTCACCCACTCTTTTAACTGCTGCACCGTCGATGAATTTATCAATTTCATCTAGGGCCACGACTTGATTTTGTTGAACGGATTCCTTCATCGAAGAAGCTCCTTCAGGCTCGACACCAATCATTTTCGTTAAAGGTGACACACTTTTAATGTACGTGGACAAACCAGACATCAATCCGCCCCCGCCAATACTTGCGAAAACATAATCAATTGGTTCATCGCAATCATGAAGCATTTCAACAGCAATAGTTCCTTGACCAGCTATCACATGCTCATCTTCAAAGGGATGAATAAATGTGCGCCCTTCCTGATTACAGCAAGCCTGAGCCTCAGCGAATGAATCATCAAATGTATCGCCAACAAGAATAATTTCAATTGAATCTTTGCCGAATAATTCAACTTGGCTTACTTTCTGTTTAGGTGTAGTTGCCGGCATAAAGATTTTCCCGTTAATACCTAATCGATGGCAAGCATAGGCAACCCCTTGTGCATGATTGCCTGCACTTGCACAAACAACGCCGTTCTTTATCCGTTCCTCTGGTAATGACATCACTGAATAATAGGCACCTCTTAGTTTAAAA
This sequence comes from Cytobacillus sp. FSL K6-0129, assembly GCF_038007625.1. Lineage (NCBI taxonomy): Bacteria > Bacillati > Bacillota > Bacilli > Caryophanales > Bacillaceae > Cytobacillus > Cytobacillus sp. FSL K6-0129. The sequence goes on from NZ_JBBOXM010000001.1 coordinate 1,155,432, forward strand.
GAGCGTACATGTTGCAAATCTTCCCGTTTAATATACACATTGCACTCATATCTTTCAGACAAGCGATTATTTTTTTGCAGCGGTGTATGGGCAACGATATCCTTTAAGTGCTGGTACGCAATTAAGATATCCTCCAATTGCACCATTTTCTCTTTCACTGCTCTCTGTTCCATTTGCCAACTCATCCCTTTTCCTTTTGTAATTTGTACATTATAACATGAGAATAATAGATTGATGCACAATTTTTTAAAAATTCATGTTTTTTAAAATGAAAACGGTTACTTTATTTCTGATTTTTTAATTTCCTATATATGGAATAATAATCATTTACTTCATAGAAAAAAATTGATGAGGAGATTATAGTGAATCGGGCATAAGACTTGGAGTACATACACTTATAATTGTTCCCGAGCAATAATGGGTTGCACGATTTTTTAGAAGTAAAAACTGGGATGAACGCTTTTTCAAATGTGATTTTACGTTATTCATGGTATGAGGGCAAATTGGCAATGTCATGTTTACATGCAAGAGTCAGAAGAAAAAAGATGACAACTGGTAGAAATGATATTATTTTATAAGAATCACCAGAAAAAAGATAAATGTAGGTGTACCCACCCATAACATATAATTGTTTTTGGACATTCTTAAGTAATCAAAAAAAGAGATTAATAGCTTAACGTTTATAGTTACGCCGCATAATGCATTTTCTTACTCCTTGCCTGTTTTAGGGTAGGCAAATAGATAAAGAACAAATACTTCATAGGAGACCATGAAAAAAACACGAAGCCACTTCGTGTTTTTAATGGCTCATAAAGAAGCCGTCTATTTTATTTTCTAACATATACTTGAAATTCGTAATCGTAAGCATTTTTTTCGTCTTTGCTTCGTTTCTCGACGGACACTTGTTTCCATTCGGTGAGGTCGAATGATGGAAAGCTTGTGTCACCCTCGATTTCAGCATGAATTTTGGTAATATAGAGCTTATCTGCATAAGGTAAAGTAGATTGATAAATTTGCGCTCCACCAATGACAAAAACTTCCTGCTGTTTTTCTTGACTGTATGTAATTAATTGTTCAATCGAATTTAATACTGTTGCTTGCTCTGGAGAAAAATCTGTATTCCTAGTAATGACAATATTTTCTCTTCCTGGAAGTGGCCTTCCAAGTGAGAGCCATGTTCTTCTCCCCATCGCAACTGGGTGACCTAACGTCGTCTCTTTAAAAAACTGCAAGTCCCCTGGTAAATGCCACGGTAACTGATTATCTTTTCCTATCACTCTATTTTCACTCATTGCCCAAATTAATGAAATCATTTTCATATCCTCCAATCGGCACTAGCAATTAATTATAAGTTTAATATAATTCTCTGCACTTGAAAAGAAAATCCAATAATAAAGCTTCTCAGCAAAAGAAAAGCACTCATCCCATGATGAGTGCTTGGTCTACTTAAACGGCAACTGGGGCTTTAATTGTTGGATGAGGATCATAGCCCTCAATTGTTAAATCTTCCATTTCTATATCAAAAATCGAGGTTTTATTGTTATTAATTCGTAGTTGCGGCAATGCCTTTGGTGTTCTTGATAATTGTTCCTGTACTTGCTCAAGATGATTCGAATAAATATGCGCATCACTGATTGTATGAACAAAATCACCAACCTCTAAACCACACTCATGAGCAATTAAATGAGTGAGCAACGAATAGGAAGCCACATTAAATGGAATCCCTAAGAAGGTGTCGCCACTGCGTTGTAATAGATGGCAACTCAACTTACCATTTATGACATAAAATTGGAACATGGCATGACAAGGAGGTAATGCAGCTTTGCTTCCTTTTCCACCTGCATTGATCACATCTTCAGGGTTCCATGCATTCACAATGATTCGTCTTGAGTCAGGGTTATTTTTTATCTGTTCTATCGCATCTTTTAACTGGTCAAGCTCTTCCCCAGTTGAAGCAGTCCAATTTCTCCATTGCTTTCCATATACATTTCCTAAATCTCCGTATTTTTCTGCAAACTCATCGTTAGTAAGGATTCTTTCACAAAACTGTTGTAATTCTTTTTGATAGATTTCATTAAACTCGTTATCAATTAAACAACGTCTACCAAAGTCTGTCATATCAGGACCGTTATATTCATCTGATTCAACCCATTTTTTAAACGCCCATTCATCCCAAATATGGTTATTATGCTGCAATAAATAGCGAATGTTTGTATCACCTTTAATAAACCAGAGTAATTCACTTGCAATTAAACGGAACGGTACACGCTTTGTTGTAAATAATGGGAATCCTTGACTTAAATCGAAACGCATTTGATAGCCAAAAACACTTAAAGTTCCAGTACCAGTACGATCTTGTTTCTTTTGTCCATTTGTTAAAATATGTTGTAGCATGTCTAAATATGCCTGTTCTGGATGTTTCTCCATGACACTCACCTCTTAAACTTTATATCTTAATGATTATGGGCCATTTGTCTAATAAAAGAAAACGTTTTTGGCGCATTTTCATACAAGTAACTTCTCGTTTCTACATTCAAAAAATAAAGGGCAAAGCTCTCAGCAAAATATTCTTCGGAAAACGTAGAGAAATAGGAGTCATTTGGAAATAATCGTGGTTGCTCTTCTTGCCAAATACGAATAAATTGGCTATTCGAACGGATTTCCTCAAAGATATAACGATCAATGGAATGTGCCAGCTCATGTAATTCCAAATTAACGGAGCCATGGTCCATCCCTTGGTCACTATAGCCTATTTTTACAAGCACTGTTTTCCCTCCACCAATGCCTGGAACTTGATCCCATGTCGTTGATGAAGTATATCCACGTGGAATCATTCCAGTTAGATGTTTTACGCTAGGATTCTCTGTCAACCTGCCTGAAAAAAGCTTAATCTTAATATTTTGATTGTCTATTTTTTGTAATAAGGTAGACGGTAATTGGTCCAAGCGGGATATGATGGCAGCTGCTTCTATTTCATCAAAAGATTCTGTTGGTAATAAGACAATCTCTCCTAACAAATCCGCTGATGTAAGATCAACTGCTTGCTTTAGTTCTGAAGAATATGGATAGTTCTTTAACTGAATCGCACCGATATCGGCTTGTGAACTTCCCATTAATGTTAAGGAAACAACTAAAAATAAGCCTGTAAATATCCACTTTTTCATAGCTGTTCCTCCCTTTTCTATCATTAATCGTATCATTACTAGTCTATTAATTATATCATAGATTTTCATTAAATATAAAAAGGACTAATCAAAGATCAGCCCTTTTAATCTAGCACACTTATGAATAAGAACGAACAATATCGCTTAAGGTAGCAGCTTGCGTACCATTCCCTACCGCTGCAAATTTCCAGTCTTGACCATGGCGGTAAATCTCACCAGCAACTAAACTTGTTTTCCCATCGTAATTTTCCGTTAAGTTAAAATGAATTAACTCTTGATGATTATTTGAATTGACAATGCGAATAAAAGCATTCTGAATCATACCAAAATGTTGTTTTCGTTTTACACAATCATAAATATTAACAACAAATACAAGTTTATGGATATGACTAGGAATACGACTCAAATCGATAAGGATTTGTTCATCATCACCATCTCCATCGCCCGTTAAATTATCACCGGTATGTTGAATGCTTCCATCACCACTTTTTAAATTTCCAAAATAAATGACATCTTTATTGTTACGTAATTTATCGTTATCCCCAAGCAGTATAACCGAAGCGTCACAATCGATATCGACACCCCCACCGCCTCCAAAGAGACCAGCTAATAGTCCACCACTACTTTTTTGCTTTACTGGATCCCATCCTAAACCAACAAGTATTTTTGAAAGACTTGGATTCCCTTTTGTTAAATCTACTCTTTGTCCCTTTTGTAAACTAATCGCCATTGTTTATCTCCCCTTTGTTTTTTTATCTCTTGTTTTTCATATTGCGAAAATTATCTTGCAACTGTTCTAATTTTTTCGTTCCTTCTTCTCTTAATTTGCGATTCTCTTCCTCAATCGACTTTGTTTCTTGCATCCCCTTCATGATGATATCCCAAGACTGTTCAATTGTTTCAATCTTAATACTTGGTCCACCAGCAAGTCTTGCAATGTCTGTACTTTGTTGTGATATATTTTGCGCATTTCTAACTAACATTTCATTTGTTCTGCGATCTAATTCACTCATCGAATCAGCAACGAGCTTTTGCCTTTTCGCTGCCATCGCTTGAATAAGTCCATTTTTAAAGATTGGAATCGTCGTCACAAAAGCTGAATTAATTTTCCCAATTAACTTCGTATTCCCTCTTTGAAGCATACGGATTTGTGGTGCCGTTTGTAATGCAACCATTTTCGCCATTTCTAAATCATACACTCGTTGATCTAATAATTCGACTGCATTTCTTAGAGTATCTAATTGCATAGAGGCCATTTGATCACCTGCAATTGCTTTTTGCTCTAATTGTGGCAATTGATTGGCTTTGAGTTCATCAGATTTCATCTGACCAGCAACAGCATACTGTTCAAGGGAAAGGTAATATTGATAGTTTTCCTCATACATCCTATCTAACGTAGTGGTTGCTTCAACCATTTCATTTTGATATTTAGAGATTTCAACATAAATTTTATCGATTTCCTTGCCCATTGTTTGGTATTTTCCAAACAACTTTTCAATAAGTTTTTCGCCCTTTTTGAAGAGTTTATCAAAGAAACCTGGCTTTTCTTTCTCAAAATCTTTCGGGTCAAACTGATCCATAATTTTTCCAAGCTGTTTCAATAATTCTCCGGAATCCTCTACTTTTGTTGTTCTCATATTGCCGAGAATTTGATCAGAAAACTTGGATATCTCCTCAGCTGGTTCTTTACCAAATTCCAAAATTTGGATTTGATCGCGCTCGTCTATTGAGGCAGAGAGTTGTTGAACCTCTTTATTTTCTCTTAAAGCTAGTTTAATTTGACTCGCAGATGCTTCTGTTAACTTGTCTTCTGGGTTTGTTGAAATGACATCCAAATTCGTTTGCATATCAGATGAATTCATTTATTTCACTCCTTTATAACTTCTTGAAAAATTTAGTTAGTGCAGATTTTATGAAAGATGGTTCTTTATACTCTAATTCAAAAATGACATCTTCCAACCAATGAACATCATATAAACGCTCATCAATATAATTCTCAATATCATTATGTCCTGCTGGATTATAAACGGTGATATCCACACCGAACTGATTCATCAAAAGTAGCAATACGGCATCATGGCGACTCATTAAGCCATTTAATTCATTATTAAATAAGATAAGCTTAGGTACATCTTGTGAATAATCAAAACGTTGAATGAGTTGTAGCATCTTACCTTGGAGTTGCATACTTTGAGCGAAAATATAAACCTTTAAATCTTCTTCAGATTCATTTGCTTGTTTTTTTAATAATGATTTTTCACAAATTTTTCTTATCGCATAGGCTATCCCTTGCTGTAAGCCATTAGGTAAATGCTTGTAAGTCCAAAAATGAGCATTCATCACTTTATCTGGATCAACTAATCCGTCTTGATCAAGTGCATTACGATAATGGTAGCGATAATCGCTGCTCACCCCTTTTGAAAAAGGAAAAGAGCGGATTAAATAACTATGATCGTTTTCTTCAAGTGTGTGAAGCCTTTCCCAGTATTCTTTGCGGTCTCTACTGACACCTTGAATTTTTGCAAATACGTGCGGAATTTTCACAACCTTGTCTGCCACATCAAAATTAGGGCGAATCATCGCCTTTTCTTTAACAAGTAGAAAAAGTTCATCATAAGTTGTTTTCAACGTCAGCGACGCGGGCAAATATTCTCGTAATTGCCATGGCTTAAAAATACCTGATCCATCTTGATTAAGTATCGATTCTATTTCTTTTGATGCACGATAGGCAACGGTCGATTTTCTTCGTCGCTTTTCAGTTGGAAAAGGTTCAGCCTCATTCTTATTTTGAAAATGATGTACCGGAGTATTTGCCCAATCTAATTGAAACGAGGCAAACGCATCTTCTCCACTAGGTGATATGTAAATCACATCACAACCGAGCGAAAGTAAATAGTAAATAAAGTAAGCATGCGTTTTTTTATAAGGTCCATACCAAATAAATTTCGGGAGCTTTACTGTTAAATCAGCGTTGGTTAAGCTTTCTCCCAAATGGTTATGAGACCATTTAATAAGATCTGTTAAGATTCTACGCAAATCATTATGCTTAAGCCCACCTTCCTCTTTATCAGAGAAAAGTTGTAATGTTTCCATTAATGCTTCGCGGATTTTACGCTGAATAGCTGGTAGTTCTGAACGAAGTAGTAATCCTTCCCCATCTAAAAAAGCGACAAATCGATTAATTGAAAGCTGCTGATCTCTATGGATATTAATAACCTTTTGGATGGACTTAAAATGTTCATTATTCATCGATTTGTCTAAATAGTCTTCACCAATTACTGAAATATCGATCGTTGGATCATTAGCTAGGTCAAACAGTTCATTATAATAGGCATCCTCGTCTAATGGTACACCTAATAACCGGAGAAAGATTTGATTATAAGTAAGTGTACGATTGGCCACCTCATACATCGGCCTTTCATTTAGTGGCGTTTTTAATGCTTCTTTATACCCTTCATATGTAACTGCCATTCGGATATTTTTCACATGACTATGAGTGACATTCATTGACTGATCCCTTCCCTTTAATACATTCGTCTTACAGGTTCATTTTGTATATATATTGTTGTTTTAGAAACAATGATTATAAACACGTATCCATTTCATCTTAACATAAATAGTTACGATTTGAAGCTATTGAATAAGGGCTTCTGCCATTTTCACCATTTACTGTGGTTATGCATATAGTTGCATTACTAAGGATACCTGTATTTGCTTCAAACGAAAGGATAAATGTAATCAAAGGATGGATTAAAAATGAGAATGTTAGCGAAGCGTTCCAAGTTACCTAATATCGATTCAGAATTAAAAATACTGGAACGAACTTTAAACTCCTCAATATTTATAATGCTTGATTTACTCTTTTTGGCTGCCTTTCTTTCATTATTCACTTATACAGTTCACCAGTCCATTTTCTACACGAGCATGATCTTTATTTTCTTTATCACAGCTGGATTGGTTGTATTTTCTGTTGTAAATCGGATCTTTCTCTCCGGTCGAAAGGATTGGTAACTGTCTGAAGTATTTTAGTAAGGAATTCTTCTGTTGCCAGCATCCCTTTTTCCTTTGTTAACCAACGGGAAGACTTTTTTATATGTTGAGCCAGTTCTCCATGAGCAGGAACAAATGATTCATCACAAATTTTTAAAAAGTCATAATCTAATAATGAATCGCCTGCTCCGAATAAATACTGGGCCCCTTCATTTTCTGCGATATACTGTAGTGCCCTACCTTTGCTTATCGCATTTGGTATAAAATATAATTTTCTACCTTGCAAAGAAATACGCCATCCAAGCCCTTCTGCCGTTAGGCGTATTTCAGCCAATTGGCAATCTGGCAATGTTTCCATTAGCACATAGTAGAAAAACCACCCATCTGCTTCACGCAATCTACCCTCTATCTTAAAGGGGATTAAATGATTCAAGAGTTTCTCTTTCGTTCCACTCTTATCATAGACTTCTCGCTTGATACTTTCTTCCCAATTTAGCAAAGGCTGACCGTTATATAGAATTTGTGCGCCATTGGCAACAACTGCATAACGATGGCTAAAAGGAAATTCAATCCGCTCAAATTGTTGCCGTGTTCGTGTAGTAATTGGCACGAACAGAAGGGTATTGCGAATTTGTTGTAATAATTTTATGGCACGATCACTCATCACAGATAAAGCTTTATTATTTTTATATTCAACAACGGTTGCAGATTTACTTGGAATTGCTTCCAATTGCGATATCGCTGTCTCTGAATAGATTAATGTCCGATCTAAATCTGAGGCAAAAATTCCTCCTCTCATTGGATAACCTTCTTAATTAGCCCACAACATGTATAGCTCATTTGTGGATAATAAACCAATTCAATCTTTCTCTCCTCAGCAAGTGCAAACAAATGTTTTAGATAAGGACTATTTTTATCTTTAATCAGTATTTTCCAAGGTACCCTTCTTAAAGCTACTCTCGTCGTCTCACCTACACCTGGTTTAACGAAATGAGAAGATTCGATACCGAACTCCTTTTGGATTCTTAGTATTTCATTCATACCTGAAAAGGTCGCTCCGTAATTTTCATCCACTATTTTACTTGCTTCCTGCTTTGCAATAGATACAACTTTTTGAAATTGCTGAGTTATTTTGTCTAAATAGATGTTTGATAAATCTTCATCAATCATATGATGGTAATATTTCGCCCCATGAAAATCCTTTTCACCAATCCATTGATTATTTAAAACCGTCCTGCTGACTAGTCCAGAAACAGTCGAATTTAAGCAAGCACTCGGAATTAAAAAGTCTTCCCTCGTTCCAAATACGGTTGTACAATGGCCAGGGTCAGCTAAAACAGCCAATGTATCATCAATTTTCACTCCATATTTCTGAAAGAATAAGTGGCAAGCATTTGTTAATTCTATCGAAATGGCACCTTTTCCTGTCCAACCGTCTACGAATTGAATCATTCCCTTTGAATGTTTTTCTAAAATATAGTGAAGAGCATTTTCATCGATTCCTCTATCGCGAATAATAGAAATACTATAATGCGGCAAATCTACATGGTATTTAAAAAACAAATATCTTTTAATTAAAATGCCTATTGGTGTACCTGCTCTCGCTAGTGAAACCAAAACTGTCTGTTTGCCTTTAGCTGCATAAATCTGTTCTGCTACAACAGCTATACTTAAAGCCACTTTCTCTTTAAATTCGTCTAAAGAACGAAAGAAAAGATCGATATACGCTTTTGGTGGCTGGTATTCTATTGGTAAGGTTTCACTATAATGAGCACCTGATTGAATGGCATGTTCTCTGTTTTCTGTTGTATCTTCTAAATGGATATGACTTAAATCCTTTAAAAGAAAGGTGACCTCTCTTCGGTCATATGACCCAAACATAGGCTGTCTGGCGACAATAGTCAAATCACCTCACTCCTTTCAAAAAGACAACTTGAATACTTGGTATTTTTAACTGTTGTAAAAACTTGCTTAAAACCTGTTCATCTACTAATCTTTCAAAAAAGATAAATACTTCATCATATGTTTCCGGTGGAATATTATAGATATAGTTCACCACTTCTTCCACTTCAGGGCTAGGAAAAGTCATACCAAAGCGTGCGCCATAGGATGGTTTATTATGGACATGAATAGGGCTACGGGTTGTACTTTGATACTTTACACTACCCTCCATTAAGCTAGCTATTTTCATTGGCAAATACATAAACTCACCTGTGCCGATACATAAAATATGTTTACCCTTTCTTTTTTGATCAAGAAATGTTGCAACCTTCTCTGCTTTTGAGTTTAATAAAACGTTCACTTTACTATCCAACCCGAATCGACCACTTTCAGCAATATAAGGAACAGTGTTGAAGGGAGACTTTTGATTTGTCGTAGGATAATACTTAGAAGCAAACAGCATAGGTAATTCTTTTTCTATGTAAATTTCATTCATTTCTGTAGATGGACGGTAAAAGTCTACACTTTCTTCCTCCTTAATAACTGGGTTCCCATCTACTTCAACTTCGCCAGCAAGAAGGGATATATGACGTATAGTGATATCTAACGCTTCCTCTAATTCAATAAATGCATTCTTGTTGGTCTCATTTCTCCAATCAAGAATAGAAACAACAGTGTAATGCTTCCTTGGAAACTTATCATGTAATGAAGTGATAATATTTCGCGCTGTCTTTCCAGTCGTCATCTCATCATCTACTAATATAATTTCCCGACTATTTTGCAACAAATTGGCGTCGATATAACAACGATGAGAAGTAGCATGTGAATGCTCTTCCTCAAAATGAATGATCGATTCAACGTTTAAAAGATCTTCTCTCGTTGTATGAAAATAATCTGCATTCTTAAACGCTTGAAAAAATGCCTGACCGAGCGCTGTCGCAGTTTCTGCAAAACCAATAATGATGGGGGAATATTGATCGCCAATAAATGCTGTATCACTAAATTTAGACTGCTTATTTTTCAGTACATCCACAAAGGGTGATGATGACGAAAGCTTTTTCCCTTCCACATCCTTAAGGTAGCTTTCTGCTAATAACAGTCCCGTTGCTAACCCTTTTGCCGGCGAGATAGGCAGATGTTTACCTAACACTTTACTAACGAATAAAAAGGATCTTTTTTTATTCTTTCTTGCTGCCATCTGGAATAATTCATCGAATTTAAAATGGTAAGGATTATAGTTGATATTTAGCTTCACCTGCATGGGCTCGATGACGTCTATCATGTGATAACTGTTGGAAGAAATCAATTGTGTTGTATTGTTCATTTAGCACCCCGTAAACTCTTGATTTTAACTCGATTTTTTTTGCCCAATAATAATGGGGCTTCATTTCGTTCATTTTGTTCTGACTCGCACTTTTCATCACACCACGGGCCCCATTTGAATGATTTAATATATCCAATGCATCATTGTATTCTTCATAAGTCACAGTGTTTAAAGCTTGTACCGGCGTAATTTGCGTGGGATGTATAATCGTTTTACCGATGATACCATTACTAATATCGAGTAATATTTCTGCTATGAATCCTCTCATCTCTTTCGGTAGTTTGTTCATAAATGACGATGAATCCATGATTTGCTCCGTTTGATTACTTAGTACGTTAACTTTTTCTTTAGAAACAAAATGCTCCCAAACAGGTCCAGAAAGTAAGTAAGTATTAGGTGCCCTTTGGAAAAAGTTCATAATGTCTGCTAGACAATCTCTCAATACAGCAATATCATATAATGAAGTGGATGTGTTTCTTCTGATTCCTAAAAGTCCACAAAAATCTGTCGCCCCTATCCGGATATTCAAAATAAAATGGGCGTACTTATCGAATATTCCTTTTAGTTTTTTTAATTCTTCCATTCTTGTTTCTTTAAATAGAACTTCTTTCGTTTCAAGAATTGGCATCGCATATAATTCATGGCCACTATTTCGTATCTCACTTACGAGTTGCAGCATGTCTTCACCATCGATTGAAGAGAATTTTGGAATGACAATACCAGTTAGTAACTGCCATTCATCTTTAAATAAAGTTATTAGCCGAACTAACTGCTCTTTATTTCTTATACGAATAAAAAGTAATGGCAATTCTTCTAATGTAATAAAGCCTCTAGAAATATCTTGTTGAAGTTTATGTAATGAATGCTGTAATTCCCTTTCCGCTATTTCCACTTCTAGATCACCAATACTATCTTCTAAACAAATGACAACTGATGTTAGACCAGCGTGCTTTTTATTAATCAAATCTTGATGGATTGCAGGACGTGTTGCAGGCATATAAAGGGTGGCTGCTAATGCATATGCAAGCTCATTCTTCGGTGTATATTTATTAAATGTCGTCGGTTCTTTAAAAAAGTACTCATCTAGTGCAGCTTGAGATAAATCTGTAAATAACCTCATACGCCAACTCCTTTTTTTAATTTCAGAAAAATTTAATAGAGGGGACCCAGAAATAATTGCAATTATTAGCAGATATTGGAAGATATTGATGGAGTGAAAAAAGAGGGATGAAGCAATTCATCCCCTTTTCTTATGAGCCTGCTGCTTCAGTACGTTTTCTCTTCGCATGTACAATAAAAGTAATTGCAAAAACAATCACAAGTACGCCAAAGAAATACATATGATCTATGTGAATACCTGCTGCACTTAACAACATCTTTAAAGAGATTAATAGAATAAGAATATAAGAGCTTGTTTCAAGTTCAGGTACACGGTCAATTAATTTTAAGAATACCCCTGCAACGCCCCTCATCATGATGATACCTAGCATACCACCAACAAGAAGTACCCATATTTCTTGACTCACACCTAATGCTGCTAAAATGCTATCAATTGAAAAAGCAATATCCATTAATTCAACGGCAATAACTGTTCCCCAAAATGTCCCAAACAGACGAATCAATAAGCCTCGTTGATTGATTCCTTCCAACGCTTCTTCGTCTTCTGCTTCTTCTGCTTTCTTTTTGTCGATAAAATATTTAATAGCTAACCAGCCTAAGTAAGCGGCTCCTAGTACTTTTATCCACCAAAATTTAATTAAAAATACACCTACACCTATCGCTAAAAAACGGAAGAAATAAGCGCCAAGCAACCCATAAAAAAGTGCTTTCTTTCGTTGTTTTGGTGGTAGGTGCTTAACCATTACTGCTAAGACAAGCGCATTATCGGCTGAAAGCAAGCCTTCTAAAATGACCAATGTGCCAATTAGCACCCATGCATCTGGTCGAGATAATGCCTCAACCCACATATCCCAATCAAAGAAACTAGAATAGGTATGTAGGATCCCATCGATAATTTCCATAGTGAATTTTTCCCCCTGATCAACTTTATATACTATCGTTCCTCACCTAGTATATACGAATATGTACTAGAAAAGTTTCAATTTTTGAAATTAACTCATCCATTTTGGCGGGGTATTTTTATCCCAGTAGATAGATCCTAGTTCATGGTGAGTTTGGAATTGATCATAGGCAGTATGATAATGGAAATTAAACCAATAACCTTGCTGTGGTGGATGATCTCTTCTGACATGAAAACGAATGACATCTTTCTGCTTGGCCTCATCTGCTATATGAAAAATTCGTTCTGAAACGCCCGCAGAGGCCGTTTCAGTGATACTCAAATGATGCAGATTCTCCTCTGTATACTGCTCTGCAACTTCTGAAATCGCCTTTTCTATATTAGGTAGGATGACGATTTGAAATTCTGATTCAATGACCGGTTTAATTTTTTCACCAAACTTTTCGAAAGAATGCTTTTCCGCGGAAGTAACCATTTCCTTTATAAAATCCTCCCTCGAAACTTGTGAAGTTTCTTCTCCACTTACATCTGGTAAGCTTTCAGCTAAAACTGCTTTTCTTGGTGACTTATCTTCTTCATGCTGAATAGGTAATAAACTCGTTGGTGTTACCAATCCAAATGTAAAGATTGTCACCATCACCACTAATGATTTTCTTAACCAACTCGGCAAGTGTATCTCCTCCTCAGATGACTTTCATTATTTATTTAAAAATGCCACTTTTCTCAATACGGGAAACAACTTCTAATAATGTTTCTTCTGATTGGACAATACCCATGCGTACATAACCTTCGCCCCATTCACCAAAGGCATTTCCAGGTGTTACAACGACTCCCGCTTTTTCAATTAATTCAAGTGCGAATGGCTTAGATTTCATTCCAACCGGTAATTTCCCCCATACGAACATCGACCCTTTAGGTAAAGCCACATCCCAACCTACTTCTCGTAATCCAAGAACAAAAGAATCTCTTCTTTTTTTATAGACCGCTCTCAATTCATCTAAAAAGGAGGAATCATCAGCTAACGCCTGTACAGCAGCCATTTGAATAGGATAAAAAACGCCATAGTCAAGGTTAGACTTTAGATTACTTAAAAGAGAAATAACTTTACGATTTCCTGCAGCATAAGCCACACGACACCCTGCCATATTAAAGCTTTTAGATAACGAGTTCATTTCAATCCCTACATCCATCGCACCATCAACTGATAAAAAACTAATTGGCACCTCTTCAAAATATAATTCAGAGTAAGCAAAATCGTGGAGAATGACAATCTCATTTTCTTTCGCATATTCGATTGCTTGTCCAAAAAATTCTTTTGTCGCCAGGGCAGGAACCGGATTTCCAGGATAATTTAGAATCATTATCTTTGCTTTTTTACTAACTTCTTTTGGGATATCAGCGAAAGAAGGTAAGTAATCATTTTCTTCTTTTAAAGGCATACGATACATTTGCCCTCCTGCAAGATTCACACCTGCTTCGTACGCTGTATAACCAGGATCTGGAACGAGTACTATATCACCAGGATTACAAAGCACCATTGGTAAATGGACCAAACCGTCTTGTGAGCCCATCAGTAACGTGGTTTCTTCCTTCGCATCGAGGGTTACGCCGTATTTTCTACTGTAATAATTCGCCACTGCCTCATGAAACTCCGGAATCCCTTTTAATGTGTAACCATAAAGCTTTGGATCACTTGCCATTTCGCCCATTATCTTTGTTATAATTGGAGGAGGTGGTAAATCGGGACTACCGACACTAAGATCGATCATTTTTATGCCTTCTTCTAGTTTCCGTTGCTTGATTTCAGCTAGTTCCGAAAAAATACTCTCTTGGAATTGCTCCATTCTCGCTGCCATTTGAATATTCATGTTCATTGCCTCACAAAATTTTTCTTTTATTCTACCATATTTTATCACTTTTTGGGCATTGGTTCATGATTAATTGCTGCTTTTTTGGGGGATATATACAAATAAGAAAATAAGAAGGGGGAAGGTACATAATGGATTCTAGTTGGATTGCGCTTGTTGGTGGTTTAGTACTACTTGCTTACTTTGTTTATATGTGTATCACTGATTAAAAAACGTTTGCCATTAGTTTCGATTGCTGTAGCCATTAGTAAGGCAACAGCAATCTTTTTATCTTTTTTCCCACACACCGTAGTGGAATTTCGCTGATTTACGTTTGATTTGCTGAAATGCAAAGGCTTGGAATCTTTCACTACGGAAATGATCCTTCAATACCACTCTCTCTTTAGACACGCGCTTCGCCTCAATAATCATATCCTCAGTCAAATCACCTTTGTATGTAATCGAATGTAATGCATTGATATTAGGCGATTCTTTTATCGTTGTTTCAAACATGGGGTCAATATAGACACATTCAAAGGAAGCATCAGGGACAGATTTCAAGTAATTGATGGCTAAATCATGAACTACTTCGATTCTTTCCATACTGCCTTTCATGATTACGTTGTCATTTGGCCATTCTTTCAAACCTTGACCAACGAAATACGCTATCACCTTACTTGCTTCTAACCCAATTACCTTCCCTGTCTCACCTACAGCATAACTTGCCACAATGCTATCTGAAGCTAGCCCAAGTGTGCAATCAAGAAAAGTAGAACCCGCTTTTAGTTGACAAATTTCTATAAAAGGATCATGTTCACCTTTTTGCAGACGCTTAAGGCGGAACATTGCTGAACTAGGATGAAAGAAAAAAGGGCTTTCCTCACCTACTTTATATAGTTCCATTCGCTCTTTTCCAACGACAATTCCGTTCGTTTCGTATTGATTGACCATACTCTTTATTGTTCTTTTTCTTCTATGTATAAAGGGAAGGTTCAGCGTCCTTGCTACCTGCTTTGCCTTATTGGTTTCGTCAGGATTTGTCCTCGCTGATGTTGTAACAAACATCAAAACACCTACTTATTTTATTGAAATTAAAAAGCAACAGTCAGGATAAGAGTGCTCCTAACTGCTGCATTCAATCACCTTTTATCGTGTGATCCTTTTTATAATTTATTATCAAACGCTGCTAATAAATTGTGCATAATTTCTTCCATAGAGTGATCTTCAATATCATGACGTGGAAAAAAATGTACCACTTCTTTCCCTTTAAGAAGGGCCATAGATGGAGAAGACGGCTCAATACCTGTGAAATATTCACGCATTTTTGCTGTTGCATCTTTATCTTGACCAGCAAAAACGGTCACTAAATTGTCTGGTTTCTTCTCTGCATTTAATACAGCCTGAGTCACTGCAGGTCTTGCTAATCCTGCTGCACAGCCACAAACAGAATTCACGACAACTAATGTTGTACCTTCTGCTTGCTCCATATAATCGTTTACTTCTTCTTCAGTTGTTAACTCGCTAAAACCGGCCTGAACAAGCTCAGCTCTCATCGGCTTCACAACTTGTTTCATATACTCTTCATAAGCCATAGACATAAATATTCCCCTCCTTTACTAATGATTGCACAGTAAGCATACTATATTTCAAGCCTATATTGCAAAGTTATCGTTCTCGGATAAAAGGAATAGCCAATGATAGACGATTGAATAATTGGAAATCCAAAATATTTATGACTGGACGGATGCTTCTAAGTCTATTGCAGGGTTTCGCCTTTTTTGAGGTGTTGATGCATGTGTTTTTTTCGGATAATACCAAAAGTGCGATGTTAGATCACGTCTCAAAGGGAGACATCCCCACACACATTAAGCTAACAAACACAAGAGCCCACAATTGAATAGTCCTACTATAAATTTTTGCCTAAGGTTAGTCAATTAGCCATAAAAACTGCTGCTCGCTGAAGTTACTATTGATTGCCCTTCCACTCTTTTCTAAGCAAACTATAAGTGACAATATTGTTATAACATCCGTTGATGAACTCAGCTTCACGGTTTACACCTTCTTGTTTAAACACTAGACGTTTAGGTATATTTCTACTTTTAATATTTGCTTCTGCACACTGAATCTCGACTTTATTAAGCCCTAAATCACAGAGAATATAGTCAAGCAGTGCTTTTACACAACATTGAAATTATCCCCTTACCTTCAATAGTATCCCATGCTCGTATGTTTTCTTCCAATTGATAAAATGAAGTGAACTCATCCCAACTAATCTACCATCGTAAAATATACCTGTGTTAAAACCTTGATTTCTGCAAATTGCTTAACCAGATAGGAACTCAATCTCTTTTGCGAATCTGAGTGACTTGCAAAAACTGTTTGCATTGCTCTCAATCTTATTTGCGAACCTGAGTGACTCGCAAATCCAATTTGCTCTGCTCTCAACCTCCTTTGGGAGCCTGAGTGATCTGCAAAACCTATTTGCACTGCTCTCAATCTTATTTGCGAATCTGAGTGATTTGCAAAATTTGTTTGCACTGCTCTCATTACTTTTTTTCGACCTGAGTGACTTGCAAATCCAATTTGCTCTGCTCTCAACCTCATTTGGGAGCCTGAGTGATCTGCAAAACCTATTTGTACAGCTCTCAAACTCATTTGTGGAATCTGAGTGACTTGCAAATCCAATTTGCTCTGCTCTCAATCTCATTTCCGAACCTGAGTGACTTGCAAATCCAATTTGCTCTGCTCTCAACCTCATTTTCGAATCTGAGTGACCTGCAAAAACTGTTTGCATTGCTCTCAATCTCATTTTCGAATCTGAGTGACCTGCAAAAACTGTTTGCATTGCTCTCAATCTTATTTGCGAATCTGAATGACTCGCAAATCCAATTTGCTCTGCTCTCATTACTTTTTTTCGACCTGAGCGACTTGCAAATCCAATTTGCTCTGCTCTCAACTTCATTTGGGAATCTGAGTGACTCGCAAATCCAATTTGCTCTGCTCTCAACTTCATTTGGGAATCTGAGTGACTCACAAAACCTGTTTGCATTGCTCTCAATCTCATTTTCGAATTTGAGTGACCTGCAAATCCAATTTGCTCTGCTCTCAACTTCATTTCCAAACCTGAGTGACTCGCAAATCCAATTTGCACTGCTCTCAATCTCATTTCCAAACCTGAGTGACTCGCAAATCCAATTTGCACTGCTCTCAATCTCATTTCCAAACCTGAGTGACTCGCAAATCCAATTTGCACTGCTCTCAAACTCATTTCCAAACCCGAGTGACTCGCAAATCCAATTTCCATAGCTCTCATTCCCTTTTTCTAACCTGGCCGACGTGCAATTCCGGTTTGCCCACTCTTTTTCACTCAACTCATGGAGGCACGCACACATCTCGACATAACACTATTCCTGCCAATGTAAAAACCTTCTATATCTATGTTTCTATCTCTACTTTTTGATCGAGTTTCTTTTGGACTGAACCCTGCTTATCCTCAGTTCTAACACAAAAAAATTACCTACGGCTTCGTCGTATACTGGTTATGATTGAAAAAGGACACCTGCATGTTGCGCATGCAGGTGTCCTTCTAACTCATCCATTTTTCCGTGATTCTGTCATTTGCTTCCATACAGACCCTTTTGCTTCTTCGCCTTGCTCAATTCTTTCAATTGCTAGTTTAATTTGCAGACTTACTTCAAATTCATTATCATTTTCAGCTGCTTTTAAGGCAGGAAGCGCTTTTTCGTCGCCTACTTCGTATAAGAACATTGCTGCACGCCAGCGAACCAGCTTGCTTTTATCAGATAATGCTTCCATCATTTTTTCAGAAGCTTCAGGGAAGCCGAGATCTGATAAACAATCCCCCGCTGTTCTTCTCACTGTGACTGATTTATCTGTTAGCGCTTTATATAGATAAGGTAGTACTTGAACGTCTTCAATCATCCCTAAGTAAACAGTTGCTAATCTTCGCACAGACGCTTTTTCATCTTGAAGGGCAAAGTCAAGTACATCTAAATCATCTAGAGAAGGATCAGCCATTTGCTCAAGCTTTTGATAGCGTATACGCCAGTCTTCCACTTTTAAATCATCTGGGGTAAGTTTAAGACGGACTCTAGGTGCCAATGCTTCTTCTGATTCTGGACTTTGGGCTGCAGTGATGAGTGTTTTTACTCTTTCCTCTGGGTATGCAGCTAGAATCTCATCCACTACTTCTTTACCTACTTGTTCGAATTCACCATAACGCACTCCTAGTTCTTTCCACTTTCTCACCATGACTACATTATCATCAGGTGCTTGTGCATTACCTACAGCTTTAACATAAAGTTCCGGTAAGCCAAAGCGCTTTTCTTCTGTACCATCTGTTAATTTCACTTGCATCGGTATGCCTTTATACGTTTGCACAAAAGCTTGTACTTCACCAAAATGTTCATTTACTTCCGTTCCCCCAGCACTCTCAGCTTCTTCACCAAAGGCTGCTCTCACTTGAGGAAGTAAATCTTTCCAATCGAATTTCGCATTTCGTTCGACTGCAAGAAAATCGGCTACATGATAGACACCTTTAATTCCATCTATTTTTAAGATATCAACAATGACTTCCGGCGCTCCTTCAGCCTGACCTACTTTGTAATTATTGCTTGTCCCCATAGGCAGTTCTTTATCTAAGATCACCTTCATCGTATTCGGACTTGGTGTAGGTTCAATCGCTTTTATAATCAATGAAATCACCCTTTACTTTAATTGTTATCTCATGATAATTATTCTAACATAAATCATCGTCTACTTTCATTTATCTACATTGATTAAGCATCTGCCCATTCAGACAGATAACTCCAACGTTCAATGAGATATTCTAAATCATGATTTAGCTTTTTTTGTTCATCCATGAGCTGTTGAGCTTTTTCGAAATCACTACCAATATTGTTCATATCCTCATCGATTTCTTTCAAACGACTTTCAATCGCTTCCATTTTGTCATCGATTTGCTCCCATTCTCTTGCTTCATTATAGGAAAGCTTTTTCTTTTTTGGTTTACTTTCTTCCTTTACTTCTACTATCTTTTTCTCTTCCGCTTTTTTACTTGATGCTTGTTTTGATTTCTCAAGGTATTCACTATAATTCCCATAATAACTTGTTATTTCCCCATTTCCTTGTAATACAAGTAATTGAGTGGCGACTTTATCGAGAAAATAACGATCATGTGAAACCGTTATAACCACACCAGCAAAGCTTTCTAGATAATCCTCTAGCACCGTTAACGTCTGTGTATCAAGATTATTTGTCGGCTCGTCTAAAAGCAAAACATTCGGTGAAGTCATTAAGATTTTCAATAAATATAATCTACGTTTTTCTCCACCTGAAAGTTTTCTAATTAATGTACCATGCATATAAGGTGGAAACAGAAAACGCTCAAGCATTTGAGCAGCAGATATCGTTTTTCCGTCAGTTGTTTCGATTACTTCGGCCGCTTCCTTTAAGTATTCAATCACTCTTTTGCTCTCATCCATTTCTTCACTTTCCTGTGTGTAATAAGCGATTTTAACCGTCTGACCGATGATTCTCTCACCTTGGTCTAACGGTAAATTGCCGGCTAAAATATTTAGAAAAGTGGTTTTTCCTGTCCCATTTTGACCAATAATGCCTAGTCGGTCACCTGGTTTCACTAGCAGGTCATAGTTTTTTAGGATGGCTAAATCACCATAGTATTTTGTCGCTGATTTCAACTCAAATACTTGCTTTCCTAACCGACTACCACTTAAAGACATGTCTAATTTTTCACTTGAAGTAACATTTGTCAATTTTTCATCTAATTGATCAAAACGATCTATGCGCGCTTTTTGTTTGGTTGTTCGCGCCTTGGCACCGCGTCTCATCCACTCTAACTCTCTACGATATAAATTCCGTTGTTTATCGATTACAGCTGCTTCATTCTCCTCTCGGATCGCTTTCGCCTCAAGGAATGCTCCATAGTTACCTTTATAACTGTATAATTGTGCGGCATCAAGTTCAAACATCCGGTTTGTCACACGATCAAGGAAATAGCGATCATGTGTCACAAGCAGAATTGCTCCCCGGTATCGGGTAAGATACTCTTCTAGCCATTGAACCGATTCATGATCAAGATGATTCGTTGGCTCGTCGAGAATTAATAAATCACTATCTTGTATCAACGTTTGTGCTAACGCTACCCGTTTTTTTTGTCCACCGGACAATTCACCAACTTTTTTTTCAAAGTCGACAATACCTAGTTTTGTTAGGATCGTTTTGGCATTTGTACTTGCTTCCCATCCATTATTAGCATCTAATTTTTTTTGTAATTGGAAAAGATGCTCCTGTACTTCGCTATGATCTGGATGTTCATTCAAAGCGATTAATGCTTGCTCATACTCTCTTAAAAGCACGAGTAAAGGAGAATCGCCTGCAAATACTTGTTCAAGTATAGTCAATTGTTCGTCTAATTTAGGTTCTTGTTCAGCGTAGGAGACTGAATAATCCTTAGGCGCAATAATCTCTCCAGCATCAGGCAAATCAATACCAGCGACGATTTTTAACAGTGATGACTTTCCTGTTCCATTTACACCAATTAAGCCAACGCGGTCATTTTCTCCGATAGTAAAATTAATTTGCTTAAATAGCTCTTTTTCACCGTAAGTTTTTGTTATATTTTCTAATGATATATTTTTCATTTCGACCATCCATTCATTAATCTATCTAAACCAGCTGTATTGCGGTTAGTCTATTAACTATTCTAATAGCTAATTGTAACATGAAAAATGGCGATCCGTGATATATTCATGCTTATCAACTTTACTCATACAATTTTTTATAAAAAAAGTCGAGACAATAGGAACTGGATTGTTCTACTGAGCACCGCTTTTTAGCGTTGCCATGTAAGAATACCATCTCACCTATTGTCTCAAACCTCTAATATTGATCTAATACTATTAATGTTTGTTGTGTGTAGTCAATTAAATCAAGTAAGTCTTCTAATTGATCTTCTGTTATCAGTCTGTCAAAATTGACTACTATCTCTTGCGTCCATTCATTCTCTACCTTTATTAATCGTTGTTGAATGGTACGGCGATTCCCCCATTGTTTAACGACTTGCTCGTAAGCTGATTCTAATTTATTTTTTTCCTGTTTTTGCAGAATAAAAGAGATGGATAGATGAGCACCGATTTCATTTGTGAATGGGTGCGTAGGCTGCAATTCCGCCGTAATTTGTTGCAAATTGGCCTGTAAGGTAATTTTTGCTGATAAAGTGTTAGCAACGGTTGTATCCGTAAATGAGATGTCATAGCGTCGGCTAAATTTCGCTAGATTCATCCAATCATTTCGATCGATTATCTTCATTTCACCCGTTAAATCAAAATCATAAATATGCCCCTCTAAAACAACCTTCATATTATCAAAAGCTATTGGGTCAAACAATGTATCAATTCCCCTTTATATTGATTAAAATAATCCTTTCGCTTGTCCTTGTTGATCCACATCCATTTGCATCGCTGCGGGTACTTTAGGTAACCCAGGCATTGTCATAACAGCTCCTGTTAATGCCACAATAAAACCGGCACCTACAGAGGGCTTTAATTCTCTTATAGTTATTGTGAAGTCAGAAGGAAGACCTAATTTTGCTGCATCATCGGATAATGAGTATTGGGTTTTAGCCATACATATAGGGAGATAAGACCAGCCAAAGCGTTCAAAATCGGCTAATTGTTTCTTTGCTTTCGATGTAAACTCAACTCTGCTTGCACCATACACATTTTTAGCAATTGTTTCAATTTTCTCTTCTAAGCTGTCATGTAAATTGTAAAGTGGTGTAAACGATTGGTCTGTTTTTGCAATTTGCTCTAACACTTTCTCTGCTAACTGTAAGCCACCTGTTCCTCCTTCTGCCCATACTTCTGTTAGTGACCATTGTATATTTTGCTCTTCACACAACTCTTTAAAAGTCTCAATTTCATCTGCGGAATCACCATTAAAGCGATTAAGTGCAATAACGAACGGCAAACCGAAACTCTGAACTGTTTCAACATGCTTTTTCAAATTAGAAAATCCTTTTGCTAGTGCAGCCGTGTTCTCTGAGCTGAGATTTTCCTTAGCGACGCCCCCATGCATCTTAAGTGCACGAATCGTCGCCACAATGACAACTGCATCAGGACTTACACCCATATTTCTCGCTTTTATATGTAAAAATTTCTCTGCTCCTAAATCGGCGCCAAATCCCGCTTCTGTTACAACATAATCAGCTAACTTCAAAGCAGTGTTTGTCGCGATCACACTATTACAACCATGTGCAATATTCGCAAATGGTCCACCGTGTATAAGTGCAGGTGTATGTGCTAAAGTTTGTACTAAATTAGGCTTGATTGCCTCTTTTAATAAAAGGGTTAAAGCACCTTCAGCACCTAAATCAGCCACCGTAACCGGTTGTTTGTTAATATTATAAGCAATAATCATTTTGCCTAATCTTTTCTTCAAATCATGTAGGTCTTTCGCTAAACATAGTACAGCCATTACTTCAGAGGCCACTGTAATATCAAAACCATCTTCTCGCGGAATACCTTGAGCAGGACCTCCCAGACCAACAATGACATTTCTTAGCGCACGATCATTTAAATCCATCACTCTTTTCCAAATAATTCTTCTCTGGTCAATTTTAAGATCATTTCCTTGTTGGATATGATTATCGATTAAGGCAGATAAGGCATTATTTGCTGTAGTAATCGCATGAATATCACCTGTAAAATGAAGGTTAATATCTTCCATCGGTACGACTTGTGAATAGCCCCCTCCTGTCGCTCCACCTTTAATGCCCATTGTTGGACCTAGAGATGGTTCTCTCATGGCAATCATCGACTTTTTCCCTAACAGATTTAATGCATCACCTAAACCTACAGTAACAGTTGATTTCCCTTCGCCTGCAGGTGTGGGATTAATGGCTGTAACAAGAATTAATTTCCCATTTTCCTTACTCTCCACTCTTTTAAGTGTTTCGGCTGTAAGTTTCGCTTTATATTTACCAAATTGCTCTAAATCATCGGCTGTAAGTCCGAGCTTTTCCCCAATCTGGTGAATTGGTTTCATCGTTGTTTCTTGAGCAATTTCAATATCTGACTTCACATATTTCCCCATCGCTTTTCCTCTCCTCTATACCAGTTGTCATTGCAAGCGTTACTATTGTATCACTTCCTAAATCTAAATAATGATATGTGACGAGAAATTTTCAAATTAATGATAATTTTAAGGTTTTCAGGTTGCTCAATAAGTTAAACGTCTTTATAATAAGTTTATTGAAATTTCACACAGTAGGGGATGATCACTTGCCAATCACCATTCCACAAGGACTTCCAGCACGGGAAATTCTCGAGGAAGAGCAAATATTCATTATGGATGAAGGTCGCGCTAAGGGGCAAGATATTCGCCCATTAAACATACTTATACTTAACCTCATGCCGCAAAAAGAAAAAACAGAAACACATTTATTAAGGTTATTAGGTAATACACCGCTTCAAGTCAATATTACCTTGTTGAAAACCGTTACACATCATTCAAAAAATACAAGCCACATCCATCTTGAGCAGTTTTATTCAACATTTTCTGAAATCAAACAAAAAAAGTTTGATGGCATGATTATTACGGGTGCTCCGATTGAATTACTCTCCTTTGAAGAAGTCGATTATTGGGAAGAGTTAAAAGAAATAATGGACTGGACAAAAACCAATGTCACGAGTACACTCCATATTTGTTGGGGAGCACAAGCAGCACTTTACCATCATTTCAATATTGATAAGTTTGAGCTACCGGAAAAATGTTTCGGCGTGTTTGACCATGATGTAGAAAATTGGTCAGAAAACTTATTACGCGGTTTTGATGACTCTTTTGTCGCACCCCATTCAAGGCATACTGATATATCATTAGAAGAGTTAAAGAATCATAGTAAGGTCAAGGTTCTTGCTGCATCACCTCAAGCGGGTGCTTTTATTATGAGCGCCAATGAAGGTAAACAAATTATGATTACCGGTCACCTTGAATATGAAGCAACGACTCTTGCTGAAGAATATGAGCGAGATCGGGCAAAAGGATTGCCCATAGCCATTCCGAATCACTATTATCCCAATGATGACCCAACCAAGACACCAAAAAACAAATGGCGTTCGCACGCCCATCTTTTATTCTCCAACTGGTTAAATTACTATGTTTATCAACAAACACCCTATGAATGGGATTAAAAATAGCCGATCCGTAGAATATACGGATTGGCTATTTTTTTATTTTGCATACATTGTGAATAGGAATTGATTTTGAAGAACTAGACAGTTGACAATTAAGAGGATTCTACTCGGACAAAAATGGTCACAATAGCAATCTCGGCAATAATTTTGATTACTCCGTTTCGAGCAATAGTAGAACTATTATTGAGAGATTCCTTAATTCCTCTCCTTGGGAAACAGTATTTTAAAACTGAGTTTCATTATTGCATTATGATCAGGTCAGTTTCCATAATCAAAAGCGGTGTTTTCCCCCTTTTTGCACTACTCCCTATAGTCACTTTCATCGCCCATGAGCAGCGTCTCTCTTTTGAGGCCCTTTTAAATTCTGCTATACAAACAACCAATACATGTACACTAATTCTGCTGCACATAGCCACCTTCTTCATACGGTTGGACAACGACAAAACCTTCGCCTGAAAATTTCATTTGCACTGAGTCACCGCTCCCACGGCCTACAAATGTTTTGAATGAGACATCCGCAACGAATTCCGGTTGCAAATGGCCAGACCAAGCGACCGTTGCATGGGGATCTGTTAATACCGGTTTATCAGGAGTTACCTTTAGTGTTAATGGTTCATAATGAGTCGTTATTGCCGCCATTCCCTCTCCTTCTAAGCGAATATTGAATAGTCCACCTGAAACGATGCCAGCTACTTTTCTCATAAGCTTGACGTCCCACTTCAAACTTGGTTCAAACGCTAATAAATCATTGGCACTCACGCATAATGTATCATTATGAAAGCGGATGATGGAAATCTTCTTTCCTTGATCCGCTAAATAGAGTTTCCCCCTACCTGTTGCCTTCATAAGAGCTGTGCTCTCCCCAGAGAAAGCACGTTTGAACATTTTCCCAATTCCATGTTCTAAAATCCCTTCACGCACAAATTTGATTTGACCTTCATACGCAATCATGGAACCAGCTTTTGCCCAAATCTGCTGTTGTAAGTTCACTTCTAATAACCGATCCGTTTCTAACTCAAATAGGCCCTGACCCCTATCTTCTTGCTCTGTTTTCTCTACAAACTCTGATAATGAGTACCTACTCATAAGCTCACTCCTTTTGAAAAATAAAAATCCACATAAAAGATAGTGCTTGTTGCAATGGAAGAGGTAATCCTCCTTTAGGTAACGACTCTGCAGCCTTTTTATAAACACCTTGCTCTGCCACTTTTTTCATTGGGAGCCCTTGCATTAGCTGTTCAAACTCCCATGGCATCATCGTGTTGCAAATGACCTTTTCTCCTAGTAATCTAGGAAAACTATTGTTTCTAGGTCCGGCAGTTGGTCCCAGTATCCCAAAACACCCATAACCACCCGGCTTCAATATTCTCACAGCCTCTTTCATTGCATTATACGGATTTTCTGTCCATTCCATAGAATTTATTGCCAACACCCCGTCAAAATGATGCTCAGCAAATGGAAGTTCTGATAAATCCCCTTTGATAAATTGGTTATCATTCGTTTGGTTCACCCGGTTTGCTTTTATAAGCATTTCATCAGATACGTCGACCCCAACTACATTGATGGCATGTGTTGAAAGCTTATAAGCTCCCATTCCATCACCACAACCAAGGTCACATACCTGATTATTCGCCTTTAGGTACTGAAGGAAGAAAGGGATAATTTCCTTGCGGCTCCCTTCATTCCACATACTTTCTGATCTTTCATGCCAACTATCCGACCGCTTATCCCATTCTTTAGCAGATGCCTTTTTCCAATCAAATTCAGCCATCAAATATTCACCTAACCCTCTTTATACCTATTTTTACATTATGTGATATAAAATATTTAATTTTCTGTCTATATTAATGTAAAAAAAGCAGAGTTATCCACCCTCCATAACTCTGCTTTTATTCTTCTTCATTTTTTCGTTGCACCACTCTTAATGACTCTACTCTATCTTTATTCTCTTCGAAAAACTGTACTAAATCACCAATGCGGTCAATAGCATCCCAACTTAAATGATGTTCAATTCCTTCAACATCTTCATATATATGTTCTTCTTTCACACCAATAATTCGAAGCATTTGCTCTAATAACTCATGGCGGTAAACGAGGCGTTTGCCTATTTTCTTTCCTTTTGTCGTTAATACTAAACCACGGTATTTTTCATATACGAGATATTCATCTTTATCTAATTTCTGCACCATTTTAGTGACTGAAGAAGGGTGAACAGATAGTGCTTCTGCGATATCAGAAACGCGTGCATAGCCTTTTTCTTCAATTAATAAATAGATTTGTTCTATATAATCTTCCATACTAGGTGTTGGCATGTGGATCCTCCCAAAAAAGGCTAACATCTATGATAAACGATATTTGTTACATACAGTATAGCCGCTTACTTGATCAAAAAAAGCATAATGATAGTGGTTTCATAAGCTGTTATAACGCAAATGAAAAACCACTACTTAAAATATTACTATAAGAATCCTCATGAAACAAGGAAGATATGGGAATAGACGGAAAGACTTAGGTTGGAAACTTAAATTTAATTTTATTTTCCTTTTTATCCCACACCAATGCTGCTGCAAACAATTTGTCTTTCCCTTGGAAACCCTCCAGCACATCAGTCTCACCACTTTTCAACAGTTGTTTCACTATTTTTTGTGTCATTGACTTACCGAGAATTTTCTTAGATAAGGTAAATGTACAATTCTTTTTCTGATAGTTGCTGCAACCAAAAAATTTACCCTTGTCTACCACTTGACCATCACATAATTGACAATTACCTAATGGGGATTGTCGCTTTTTCTTAAATGTTTTTGGGATAAATTGTTGTTTATCTTCTTCAGAGAATATCCATTCATTCGTTACTTCCTTCGTAGCGGCAATTAAATGATGGACCATTTGACTTGTTTGATCCATAAATTGTTTAGGCGATGCCTCTCCTTTAGAGATTTGCTTTAAGCGTTGCTCCCATTTCGCCGTCATTTCAGGAGATGCTAATATCTCTTTACCAACCGCGATAATGAGAACCTTAGCTTTTGAAGTAGCATAGACTATATTCTTTTTCACATCAATATAACCACGATCTTTTAGCATCGTAATAATGCCCGCTCTTGTTGCTTCAGTTCCAAGTCCTTCTGTCTGTGTTAATACTTGTTCAAGTTCTTTATCATCGATATGTTTTCCTGCTGTTTTCATCAACGTTATTAATTGACCTTCAGTGTATCTTTTAGGAGGCTGTGTTTTACTCTCCTTTACTTCTGTTTTTTCTGTTATTCCTTTATCTCCTTTATCTAATAAGGGGAGATTCACATCTTTATCTTTCTCAACTGGAGAAATCACTTGGCGATAGCCTTGATCAACAATTACTTTTCCTTTAGAAATGAACATCGCTCGCTCATCAACCAGAGTTCTAATTGTTGAGTACTCGATTATTGCTTTCTTATGGTGGGCAGCGATGACACTTTTCGCAATTAGGTCATAAAGTTTTTTCTCCTCAGAAGCAAGTTTGGAGAAGTCTGGAATTTGCTCAGTCGGAATAATGGCATAATGGTCAGTCACTTTCTTTTCATCCACATAGCGCTTATTCTGAATGATGGAGGAAAACGGTAAAGGAAAGAAATCCTCATAATCCTTTATTTTTTCATAACGAGCCAAAATTTGTGGCAATGTGTTGGCCTCCTCCGTGGTAATATGCCTTGAATCGGAACGAGGATAAGAAACCCACCCTTTTTGGTATAACTTTTGAACAATATCAAGTGTTTTCTTAGGTGAGAATTTATAACGCCGATTTGCTTCTGCCTGAAGTGCTGACAAATTATACAATTGAGGCGGTAGGAATTCTTTCTTTTCCTTTTTTATATCTGCTATTGTTGCTTCCTTCCCTTGGCAAAACAAAGCAATTTTCTCAGCTAATGCGCTGTCCATAATACGACTATTACCCTTATCTTCCCATTTCCCCTTATATTTTTTCCCGGTGATCTTGAAGGTTGCTTCTACTTCCCAAAAAGGTTCAGAAACAAAAGATTCAATTTCAAGCTCCTTTTTTACAATCAATGCTAATGTAGGTGTTTGTACTCTACCAACCGAGAATACATCTGAGAATCCTTTTTGTTGTAATAATAACGTATATAGTCTAGAAGCATTCATTCCGACAATCCAATCGGCACATGACCTTGTATAAGCTTCGAAAAAAAGGTTTCTCGTATCTTCTTCATCTAATAGCTGTTGAAACCCTTTTTTAATGGCATTCGGCGTTAATGAAGAAATCCATAATCTCTTCATTGGCAAATTTGATTTTGCTTGACGCAATATATTTCTTATTATCAGTTCCCCTTCTCTCCCTGCATCTCCCGCATGAATAACTTCATTCACCTCTTGATGTGATAAGAGCTTTTTAATGACCTGGAATTGCTTTATTTTATCTTTGGAGACTTCGTGCTGAAACTGGTTAGGTAGAAGAGGGAGTGTATCTAATGTCCATTTTTTCCAAGTTGTATTATACACTTCAGGAGG
Source organism: Cytobacillus sp. FSL K6-0129 (assembly GCF_038007625.1). Classification (NCBI taxonomy): domain Bacteria; kingdom Bacillati; phylum Bacillota; class Bacilli; order Caryophanales; family Bacillaceae; genus Cytobacillus; species Cytobacillus sp. FSL K6-0129. The sequence continues at coordinate 1,184,453 of NZ_JBBOXM010000001.1, forward strand.
AGAGAGTTGACATAAATGCCCGATAGCCCATGTGATAAAGCCACCATCTGTCAAAATAGGATTAGGAAGAATTTCGATATAGCCTTGGTGTTTCTTTTTGGGGAAAACAGAAGCGAGTGTAGCTCCTTGGTCTGGTTTTTCTGCAATAATTAGTTTCATTCTTACTCTCTTTTCTATCAAAATATTATGTTTCTATCTTACTAAAAAATGTGAAGAAAGCAAGAAGTAAGAGGTCGATATCTTAAGATGGATTACTATAAATGATTTATACATTCCCATTCGTAAACTTTTATTTAACAAAAGTAGAATAAAGGCTGCTATTTTAAATAACAGCCTTTATTACATATGAACACGATTTAAGGAGCAGTAGTTCCTGATCGAAAACGTTTATGATTCAGCTTTTTACCTAACAGTCCTTTTGTTGGTGAAAAGATAAACACGAGAGCGAATAGAGCCCCACTCATCATCGCCATTGAACCAGAGATTGAACTGTCAATCCAGGTAGCTACATAATAACCACTAATCGCTGCTATTACTCCGAAGAATGCACTTAAACACAGCATATGACTTAGTTTATTGGTTAATAAATAAGCAGAAGCACCTGGTGCTATTAACATCGCTACGACAAGTATGGCACCGACACTATCAAATGAAGCGACAGTTGATACTGAAACCATGCCCATCAATAAGTAATGAATAAACATAACTGGAATACCGATAGAAGCAGCAAGTGCAGGGTCAAAAGATGTAATTTTTAGTTCTTTATAAAATAACATCATCAAAATAATATTTAATATCAGTATACTCATTAACATGATGAATGCTTTTGGAAGCGGTGGTAAAAAACCGATTTCCACCATGTCGAATGGAACAAAGGCAATTTCACCCATTAAAGCATGGTCGACATCTAAATGAACACTATCAGCAAACACTGTGATAAGTATCACGCCAATAGCAAAAAAGAAGGTAAACACGACGCCAATTGATGCGTCTTCCTGAATGCCCTTATGATTAAGAAATTGGATAAGCATAGCCGTAAATAAACCAACTATTGCAGCACCGATGAGCATATAAATTCCATTCATTGATTGACTGATTAGAAAAGCAAGCACAATCCCCAACAAGACTGTATGACTAATTGCATCAGCAAGCATCGCCAACTTCCGTAAAATGAGGAAACAGCCGATTACACCACAAGTAATGCCCACTAATGATGCGACAATAATAATCCAAATTTCATAACTCATCTACTTCACCTGCCCTTGTTCACGAAGAAGCTTTTGATTGGTCATTCTCCGTTTGATTTTAAGTGTGATGATACCACGGGCAGGTGCAAATAGAATGGATATAAAAAAGATAATCGTAGCAGTTACTACGATAAAGGGGCCAGTTGGAATCCCTCTATCTAGTGAACTAATCAAAGTACCAATCACACCTGATATCGCTCCGAATATGCCAGAAATCATGACCATTTTACTAAGTGAATTCGTCCAATAACGGGCAGATATCGCAGGTGTAATAAGTAATGCCGCCATCAGAATGACACCGACTGCCTGAATACCGATTACAACAACAGCTACTAAAAGGGTCATAAACAAAAAGTTTAACGCGCTAACCGGTAAACCTAAGCCTTTAGCGAATTCCACATCAAAAGTAATTAGTTTAAATTCTTTAAAGAAAATAATGGTCACCATAAGTAATAATGCCGCTGCCCCTGCCATTAATTTCACATCACTACTAACCATTCCTGCTGCCTGACCAAAGATAAAAGAATCTAGACCGCTCTTATTGCCAGAAGGCATTTGCTGTACTTTCGTTAATAAGACAATACCTACGCCGAAAAACGTGGATAGAATTAAACAAATGGCCGTATCTTCTTTTAAAATAGACGCGGAGGCAATGTATTGAATACAATAAGCAGCTAGTAAACCTGTAAGGGTCGCTCCTATTAAAAGGATGATGAGCGACCGCTCTCCTGTTAACATAAACCCTATACATATTCCTGGTAATGCAGCATGTGCAACAGCATCTCCGATTAAGCTTTGTTTTCTTAGTAAGGCAAAACTCCCTAAAATACCGCTAGCTAACCCTAGAAGGAGCGTACCAATTAACACCCACTGCGTATTTGCTGCTAGTAGCATTTGCCCTATTTGTTCCATCACTCATGTCACCTCTTTTGTTCCACCATTACTTTTCCTTTATCTAAAAAAGCTAGCTTGCCCCCGTATGTTTGGTGTAATTGTTCTACTGTAAAAACCTCTTCAGTGACACCAGATGCAATGACTTCTTTATTTAATAAAATACAATGGTCAAAGTATTCTTCAACTGTTTGTAGGTCGTGATGAACAACAATGACTGTTTTCCCTTGATCTTTAAGGTCTGTTAATAATTGTATAATCGCTTTCTCTGTTGCTGCATCCACACCGACAAAGGGTTCATCCATAAAGTAAACTTGTGCATCTTGAACGAGCGCTCTTGCTAAGAATACCCTTTGCTGTTGCCCCCCGGATAATTGACTTATTTGCCTATTGGCGTAGGAATCCATTCCCACTTTCTTCAAACTTTCTTTTGCGAGTGCCGTATCCTCTTTACCTGGTCGTTTAAACCAACCGATATGGCCATACCTTCCCATTAAGACAACATCTAATGCACTTGTTGGAAAATCCCAATCCACTGACCCTCGTTGGGGCACATAACCCACCAGACGATCTTTTGCTTTGTAAGGTTTTCCGTATATTTTAATCTCACCTGACACTTTAGGAATTAGGCCCAATATCGCTTTAATCAAAGTAGATTTTCCGGCACCATTTGGTCCAACAATTCCGGTTAAACTGCCTTTTGGTATTGAGAATTGAATATCCTTTAGTACTGCCGTTTTATCATAGGCTACAGTTAAATTTTTTATTTCTATTGGATTTGTCACTATAATCACTCCTATATACACTTACATAAAAACAATCTTTATTTTAATGATTGAACAATCGTATCTACATTATGTTTATACATACCAACATAAGTGCCTAGTTCAGTGCCCTCTTCTCCCATAGCATCAGAGTATAATTCTCCACCTATACTTACCGTATGGCCCTTTTCCTTCGCTCCTTCAATCACTGCATTAATTGATCGTTCGGATATACTTGACTCTACAAAAACGGCATTGATTTCTCTATCTGCAATTGTATTCACTAAATGTTGCACATCCCCTAAACCATATTCAGCGTCTGTACTTAACCCTTGTAAACCCATAACTTCCATATCATAAGCATTACCAAAGTAATTAAACGCGTCATGAGCAGTGACTAGAACACGTTTCTCTTCAGGAATTGAATGAATTTGTTCTGTGGCATATGCTTTTAATTCTCTCATCTCTGTAAAATAGGCTTCTGCATTCGCTTCATAATCATCTTTATTTTCAGGATCAACTTCAATCAATGCATCCTTTGCTGTAGTCAATGCCTCTATCCACAAATCAATATCGAACCAAATATGTGGGTCTACCGCATTTTGATTATCTTTATCAGCTAGTAAGTTGGATTCTTCTAATGAATCGCCTACTGCCACAACAGTAGTTTTCTCGCCCATTTTCTCTAACACTTCAAGCATCTTGCCTTCTAAGTGCAAGCCATTATACATAATTAAATCCGCATCTTGAAGCAGACTAATGTCACTTTGCGTAGCTTTATATAGATGTGGGTCTGTGCCTGGTCCCATCAGACTATTTACTTCCACATGTTCACCACCGATATGCTCAATACCATCAGCTATTTGAGCAATAGTCGTTGTTACTTTCAATTGATCATTTTCGGTATTTCCTGCTTCATTACTTGAACAAGCGGCAAGCACCATTAAACTAAACATAGTAACTAATATTCTTTTCATCTCTACCCTTCTCTCCCTTTATATTCCTTATTTGATTATATGCATACTTTTTTAATCGATACACTTTTTTTAACTAAATCTATAAAAGTTTCCTATGTGCAACATTTTAACTCATGGTGAAAAAACCGTCAATAAGTAAACATGACAAAACAGAAAAAACCCGCAAACAGCGGGTTTCTCAATTTCTATTATAAACTGCATCAAACTAAGGTTCGTTTATCAACTTCAGGAACCATTTTTTTCTCATAAGAGACTAAAGAATCACTAATGCTGATCTTTTTTCCTCGAAACGATGCCATTTTTTATTTGGAACCAATCGACTTCATTTATAATGTTAGCAACGGTGAGGATATATGATGGGATCGTCTCAATTGAAAAAATGATCGCACCGATATCTTTGTCAAATAAAATAAAGGAATCCCCATGATTATAGTGTAAAATCTCATGTCCCATTTTAACAATCGATTGAAAAATAATATTCTTTTCTATATCATCAGCATCCACATTAATAGCAAAACGCAAAATCCACTCCCTCTCATTGATGCGAAAACGATACATATGGCCACCTTCTTTGATTGATTTACCTATCATATGAATGCCGCGATTAATTATGACACTTTCTTCCTAATAACCATAATAGAAAAACATGTATCTAAGCTTGTCATTCTTACTTTGAACCAATCATTTAGGATGGTTATATTCTTCTAAATAAAGCTACTTCTATCACCAAAATATCCATTTGATAACCCAACTTAGTAGCGCCACTCCACACCCTGGAGAAAAAACTGAAATTTTTACAATATTTTAAAGAAAAAACTTTCAGATTTCTTGACGGAATTCGATTAGTATTGTATATTTAATACATCATTTAACAGAATATATTTCCTATATTCCATGATAATATTGCAGTATGTTTATGTTGGATGAAAATTTTTTCTGAAGGCTTGGAGCCTTCAAAGTTTTAGGAGGAAAAGTTCACATGCAAAACGGTAAAGTAAAATGGTTTAACAATGAAAAAGGTTTCGGTTTCATCGAAGTTGAAGGTGGAGACGATGTATTCGTACATTTCACAGCTATCACTGGCGAAGGCTTCAAATCTTTAGAAGAAGGTCAAGAAGTTTCTTTCGAAATCGTTGAAGGTAACCGCGGACCTCAAGCTGCTAACGTTGTAAAACTTTAATCTGTATATAATCAAGGCTGGCAAAATTGCCAGCCTTTTATTATGTAAAATTTTTGCCAATACTTTGGATTTTTTCTCCCACAGTACATTTGGTTATACAAAATCGGTGAGCAAAGTTTCGTCCATATTCTTTACGATGATATTTGTATAAGAAACAATCCTCACAATAAAAATCAATGACTTGATCAACCTCTTTTACTAATTTCTTTTTCTCATCCACAATAAACCTTCCTTCCTATAACAACTGCATTTTACTATAGATTCTTTTCCCGTTTAAACTTTGTGTCGCTAACTTATGTGCTTCCTGATTATCTTTTCTTACAATAGGAGTGTACGTTACATTTAATGATAATAGGCTCAGCTTTTCCTCAATCCGATCTAACCAATCATTTAATACTTTCTCATAACAAGGCCATTCGCCAGCTAATTGCATTAATAGTCCTTTTGCATCTCCTCTTATTTCACAACTCTGCCGACTGACATTTAATTCTTCTAATTGTGAAAGAGCAAAGAAAAGGGCAGCATATTCCGCTTCATTATTTGATTCTAACTCGTGAAAACATTCATTGGCTCTTATACGATACTTTTTCTTTCCTTGTCGATAGTAGATAACAGCACCTAAGCCTGAGGTCTTCGTTTCGTCATGAAAGCCACCATCAAAATAAATCACTAAATCATGCGGTTCTTCCTCTACTTCTTCTAATAGCTTATTTAATTCTTTTATGGTCCAAGATGTACCGTTTTCATCCAAACACTTTATTTCTGTCCATTTAGGATGATGAGAAAACTCTTCTCCCATATCAAGAGCAGACTCACCATCTAACCATTCGGAAGAAAATAAATAGCTTTCGTTATTTTTTAGTTTATAAGCTGCAATCAATTGATATTTCATTTATTTTAACACGCCTTTTAATAAAATGATGATTCAAAAATAAGGTGCTTGTATGCTACACTTACTTGTAGTTTGTATTTTTCATCATATGTCTTTCTGTAGCAAAATATCTCTTTAATGTTATACGATTATTATGAACATTTCTCCTTCATCGCATTACAAAGAACTCCCACTATTTTATCACAAAAGGAGGAATTGCATTGATTGAAGTATATATAGACGGTGCAAGTGCTGGTAATCCTGGTCCGAGTGGTGCAGGAATATTTATAAAAGCGAACGGAATTGTAGAGAGGCATAGTATTCCACTTGGAAATATGGAGAACCATGAAGCGGAGTTTCAAGCATTGATTTTAGCATTAAGAATTTGCATAGAAAATAACTATCGAACCGTTTCCTTTCGCACGGATTCACAAGTGGTAAATGCGAGTATTGAAAAGGAATTTGCCCGTAATAAAAAGTTTGCTCCACTTCTTGATGAAGCACTTGAATTAAGTAAGCAGTTCGACCTTTTCTTTATGAAGTGGATACCAAGTATACAAAATAAACCTGCGGACGAATTGGCAAGAGCGGCTATTCGAAGAAATAAAAAATAATGTGGCAGTCAACTAAAACGGCAGACTTCTCTCTTCTACTTGTCGCGTTCATTTGGGGAACTACTTTTGTTCTTGTACAAAATGCTCTCCAATCTCTTAGCGCCTTTTCATTTAATGGTATCCGCTTTCTTATTGCTGCATTTTTCTTAACAATAATGGCGATTATTTTTTATAGGAAGCAGTGGGAAAGACTAACTAAACGTACACTAATGGCAGGTATCTTGTTAGGTTTATGTCTCTTTATCGCCTATACATTTCAGACAATTGGGCTTCATTATACTTCTTCAAGTAAAGCAGGTTTTATTACTGGTTTGAGTGTGATTCTTGTGCCTATATTATCAATTTTTATATTAAACATAAAGATTACTCGTAATGCTTTTATTGGCGTATTTGTCGCTACCTTAGGACTTTACTTACTAACAGCACAAGATATCTCTGCATTTAATAAAGGTGATGGTTTTGTATTCATTTGTGCATTAGGCTTTGCTTTCCATATTATATTAACAAATTTATTTGCACAGGCTCATTCAGCTATTATTTTAACTATTATACAAGTAACAACTGTGGGTTTACTCTCTATTTTATCAGGTTTTGTCTATGAGGGATGGTCTTACGATAGTGAATTATTATTCAGGCAAGAGGTTATATTCTCCTTACTCATTACAAGTATTTTTGCTACAGGGCTGGCCTTTTTAGCACAAACACACTTCCAGCAATTCACCTCTCCAACAAGAGTCGCTGTTATATTTGCAATGGAGCCTGTTTTCGCTGCACTGACAGGCTATATCTTTGCTGGAGACCGTTTATCGATCATCGCCATGTTTGGTTGCCTATTCATTCTACTTGGTATGATATTAGCTGAGTGGCCGCAAAAAAAATCGTTTTACTGAGAATTCAATCGAAAAAAAATGAACTGTACCTCCAATTGTTAGCTCATATGTCTAAAATTTGGGGCGCAGTTCAGCCTCTACATCATGCTTGTTCATTTTTTATTTTTTAAATAGATATATGCAAACTCGTTTTCATATAGTTAATTGCTTCCTTGCGGTTCGGTATATTATTTCCCATAAAACGCTCTAACAGTGATAAATAAAAACTGCCATCAAATGATTTTTGCGCCTTTAATGTCATCTCTATTGCTGTATTAACTAATTCATCTGGTGCATTTGTGTAATGTTTACCGAAGTATATAAAGCCTATACTATCTTCTTCAAGCTGAAACCCTTTACCTTCCAAATGGCATAAATATTCTTCTAACGATTTCAATGGTCGCGCCAGTCCCCTCTTTTTCTCCTACTCAATACCTATATTTTAGCTTATTTTCCGACAAGTTTCTACAATATTAAGTGAAGTATTCTAACTTTGCTTCAGGAAAGAATTTTACCATATATTGATAGAGCGTCTCCTTTATATCTTCCTCTTCTTCTTTTTTATAAACATATTTTCCAATTCCATACTTTCCCCATTTATATCGTCTTTTTTCCTCATCTAGTTCAAGTTTTGTCATTGGATAGTTTTTTTCAATTACTCGTTTCGCCGGCTTAGTAAAACGATGTTGAATAAATTCAAAAGTTAAATCTTTTTTTGCTTCAATTGGCAACTCGGCTTCTAACCGTTCAAACATTTCATAATATCCTTGTTGCCAACCGTCATGTAAATAAATAGGTGCCACAATAAACCCGAGTGGATAACCAGCTCTCGCCACTTTGCCAGCAGCTGCTATACGATCTTTCAATCTTGATGTTCCAGGTTCAAAAAACTTAATTACATAATCAGCATTCACACTAAAGCGAAAACGTGTTTTACCATTATGGTTCGCATCTAATAAATGATCGACATGATGAAACTTTGTCACAAACCGCAATTTACCATATTCTGATTGCCCAAAATGTTCAATCGCTCTTTTTAATGTGTGAGTAATATGGTCAATGCCAACAATATCAGATGTACAAGATGCTTCAAATCTTGTTATTTCTGGTGCTCTTTCCGCCATATATTCATCAGCAGCAGTTAGAATCTCGTCTACATTTACATATGTGCGAATATAAGGTTTACTTCCCATTGTTGTTTGTAGATAACAATAATGGCAATGTCCCATACATCCAGTCGCGAATGGAATCGCATATTCTGCTGAGGGCTTTGATGTATCAAACTTTAACGTTTTCCTTATACCGACAACTAACGTAGATTTAGCAACACGATATTTTTGAAAATCATTGTCCCCTGGTAAATTTCTGACTTGATTATGGGATGTTGTATATCTAATTTCTACATCAGTATTTTCAAACCGCTTCTTTAATTGTTGGCCAAGTGGATAATCCAGCGCGTTCGGTTCAAAATAAACAAGTTTTGGCTCGAATGGCTTCAATCGTCTATCCCTCCTTGAAGGGTATCATCAAAATAGTTTCCATATGTTTCATATGCTTCTGCTTCATTTGAGAAAACAGCCACTTCCTCTGTTAATGGATAATAATTTTCATATAAAAACAATGCTAACTCACCTGGTCGCTCTGGGTTATTGACGACAGCAGCAGCCTGAATATTAGCTACATCTTGTGTATGCGGATTACGATAAAATACATAAACAATATCTCCAGCATTATAATTCATCATAACGTCTCCTTTTAATGAATGATCTATCATACATTTTGTGTTAGTTTCCTAAATACTTGCTATAATAATTTTGGTAAATTTATTGAGAGGAAGTGCAATATACGATGAACTGGAAGGTGTAGTTGGGGAAAACGTAATTTAGTATAACAAAAAAAAGCCATCAGGAATGACCATTCCCAATGACTTAAACGTTAAATCACTGCAGGATGACGCAGTAATTTAGCAATACCTCTTAGTTCAATTTCTTCTAGCTTCTGATTAACTTTATTTACGTTATATTTCCATTCAGCTTCTACTAAAGTACATTCAACAGGAACATCACATTTAATTTCTGCTAATTGTCTGCTTAAATGTAGCATGTCCAAATCTTGCTCGATTTTAGTTTTTTGCCCTTTTGTTAGTGCTTCAATGTTCTCTAATACGCCTTCTATGTGCTCGTATGTTTGTAAGAGTTTTAGTGCAGTCTTCTCACCAATCCCCTTTACCCCAGGATAATTATCGCTTGGGTCACCCATAAATGCTTTTAAATCGATTAACTGCCTTGGTTGTATCCCTTTCTCTTCATAAAAGCTATCTGGTGTGTGGACTTCATAATTACCCATCCCCTTTTTCAAAAGGGCAACCGATACATTCTTATCTAATACCTGTAAAATATCACGATCCCCTGTAAGAATCACAACCTCTGCTTCTTCTTTTAAAACCTGTGAAAGCGTGCCGATACAATCATCTGCTTCATAACCTGTAACACCGATATTTGGAATATCAAAGCTCGCTACCATATCTTTCGCCAGCTCAAATTGTGGGACCAATTCAATCGGTGCTTCCGGTCGATTTGATTTATACCCGTTATACATATCTGTTCTGAATGTTTTACTGCCCATATCCCAACAAACGGCAACATGGCTAGGGTTAAAATGGTTCACACCCATTAAGAAATGCTTCATAAATCCATATATGCCATTCGTTGGCGTTCCTTTAGAGTTATACATAAATTGACCAGTTACAGCTGTTGCAAAATAAGCTCGAAATAATAAAGCCATCCCATCTACAAGAAGGAATCGCGGGTTTTGTAGTTGTTGATTTTCGTTCAAAGTTGTTCCTCCTCCATCTAAAGTATCATTATTATAACATAGATATAAAAAATGTATGGTTTTCGCTCTGTAACTGATTTATTGCTGAAAAAAAAGAGGAAAATCCGTTGTCATCGCAACCAGTTAAGGTGACAAAGAGTTCGGATTTCCCTATAAAAATTATTTCTCTTTCGTTGCAACCGAATGCTCCTCATAAGAAATCCAGTCACTAAAGCTACCAGGATAGAGCTTTACATTTTTGTAACCTGCTTCTTTTAATGCTAAATAATTGGGGGAGGCAGTAATCCCTGAACCACAATAAACTATAATCTGCTTGTCTTTCTCAATTTCTGAAAACCGTTGCTTTTGCTCATCAATTGATTTAAACTTGCCTTCACTTAGAGTGTCCATCCAGACTTTATTCATTGCTCCAGGTATATGACCTGCTTTCTTATCAATCGGTTCAATCAAACCGAGATATCTCTTTTCTTCTCTTGAATCAATTAACACCACTTCATTATTCGGATGCTCAATTGCTTCTTTTACTTGTTTGTAATCGGCAACCATGTCCGTTTGAATGGTTGCTGTGAATTCACCGCGTCCAAATGACTGAACCTTGCTTTCAGTAGGATGACCTGAAGCTAGCCATTCTTTAAAGCCGCCATCTAAAATATATACTTTCTCATGACCAAAATAGTGAAACACCCACCAACAACGAGCAGCAAATGACCCTTCCCCGTTGTCATAAACGACAATTTTTGTATCATTCGTTAAACCGACCGCTTCTGCCTTTTCGACAAATTGCTCTGTTAAAGGCAGTGGATGTCTACCCCCATGCTTTTCTACTTTTGATGATAGATCTTGTTCTAGGTGAAAATAAACAGCGCCGGGAATATGACCGGTGCGATACTGCTCAAATCCTTCTTCAGGATTAGCGAGGTTAAATCTACAATCAATTACTCTCACATCATTTAGATGTTGGAAGAGCCATTCTACGTTAACTAAGCTGTTCATCCCCGTCACCCTTTCTTTTTTCAATGAGTCTTTTCACATGATCCTTAGGCTCCCAGCAATTAAACTTGTAATTAGGCTTCGTTTCATAACCTAAACGTTCACAAAAATATCTCATTCCATTTTCATTTTTAACGGCTAAGAAGTTTATACAAGTTGCACATACATGAAAGGTGTTTACATCTTTCAAGCATGTCACCTCCAATGCCTTAATAGGCCCTCAGACGTTCTTCTGTTGCAACTAACTGTTCAATTGGGAAGTCTTGAGATAATGTTGCTAACAACCCTTTATAATACTCTTCTGATTCAGCAATTAAATCAGACAGTAGTTGTTGATAAACGGTTGAAAGTTTCTCATCATAATAATCTTTGAGTTGTTTAGATGATTCATGTAAATATACATCTGTTGGTTCTTGCAAGCTTTCCTCAAGACTTTCTGCCAGTAATTTTCTTTCATTCTTCTCAAAGAAGTTCTTAGGGTTTTTAAAATAACTCATTGCTTTTTTAAATGTAGTGCGATCCACGTTACTGAAAGCAGACTCAAAATTCACCCCTTCAAAAGAAGGATTTTCTGGACGACTAAAGGTTACATCGCGATTCAATTGGTTTACTTGGTTACTTCGTTTCTCGTATGTTTGTTGTAATAACTTTCCTATAAATACTTCTAGACGAATGGTCGTCGCTCGCAATTCTTGGGCAAAGTCAAATCCGAAACTTTGTAAAAAGTCCTCTAAAGCTACTTGGAGCGCTTTTTTCATATCACGGCCATCCTCTTTTAATTGTCCTGGATTAAAAGATTCTTTTAAGAAATCATTAAATCGTAAGAAAACTCTTTGTTTGATATAAAACACTAGTTCGTCCGCTTCTTGATTTAATGCTTGAGTTAATAAATCAAGATCATCTTTAGCAATCTTCTCTTTAATAATCGCTAGTTCATTCGTTAGAAGTTCTCTTTTTGCTAACTTTGCTTCTTTACTTTCTTTAGAAGATTCAATAAATGTACGCAATTGGTTCATTACTCGATTCCACTCAAGTTCAGCAGCAGATAATGAAAGTGACATCAAATCGTGATTAATGAAACGATAGAAACTTTCTTCAAAATCCTTCATTCCAGAAGAATGTTCTTCACCTGATTGTTTTTCGAATAATGCCTGTAAACTCGATAACCCATGTAAGGTTGGTCTTCTAATGCCGTATTGAATGAGCTGATCATGAACATATTGCAAGACATCGTTTTTCTCTTCTTCATCACTTGCAAGGTCAATAGCGTTGACAACAAAGAACATTTTATCAAGTTCAAACGCATCTTTAACCCGGCCCAACTGTATAAGGAACTCACGATCGGCTTTGGAGAAAGCATGATTATAGTACGTCACGAAAAGAATGGCATCTGAGTTTTTAATATAGTCAAAAGCTACTCCTGTATGACGTGCGTTAATGGAATCCGCACCTGGAGTATCAACGAGTGTAATGCCTCTGTCAGTCAATTCACATTGATAAAATACTTCAATCATCTCAACAAAACATGATTTTTCTTCTTTAGCAACATAATCTGCTAGTTCTGTGAGGTCTGTAATCACTTCTTTACCAAGCTTTTCTTGAAAATTATTATACCCTTTGGCAAAGGCCGCAAGAAAGGCAAAGTGCGTTTTTTCATGCGCATCAAAATCATGATGCTCTTTTAAAATCACATCTATCTTCCCTATAGCTTCAGTAAATGATTGTGCTTGTTGATTAAAGACTTGTAGCGAACGATTAATATCTGCAAACATGACTTTTTCACTTTTTACAAATACCTTAACGGTACCATGAGGGTACTCTGCAGTAACAGGCATAATTTTATTAATGGCAGCAGTTGTTGGATTTGGCGATACCGGCAAGATTTTTTCACCAATTAATGCGTTGGCAAACGAAGATTTTCCAGCACTAAAGGCACCAAACAAAGCAACAGTGAAACTGCGTGATTGTAGTCGGTCAGCTTTCTCTAATAGCTCTGCTGATATTTTGTGGAAACCTGGGATATCTCGTAACTCTTTTGCGGTATGCTCGAGCTTACTAATTAGAGCCTCGATATCAGCTTCATGATTATTTTCTTGGTTCATTTCTTTTTCAACAATTGAATGAGTACTCACTACTTGTTTAGTATCAACAAACTCTTCTTCACCTTCACGAATAATTTGGACATCTTCATCCTTTGGTCTCATTAACTCTTGGACGGAAGCTGAAACTTTTTTATGGTCTAGCTCTCCTGCCAATAGTTTCTTAATTTCTGCTTTTTGCTCTGATTGTTTTGCTTTAATTTCCTTTAATATACTAAGTGCCTCACCGAAACGAGCATAAGCATCCCATTCATCTTTCATTGCGAGAATTTTTTCATTAGCTAACTCTTCTAACTCTTTCAAATACAACTCTTTCCAGTTGATTATTTGTTTCTTCGTTTCTTTTTTTACAGCATCAGACACATCCCGTGTATATTGCAAAACATAATCACCTGAGAGCCTCGCCCCTTCTTTAATAGCTGTCTTTAACAGGCTTTCTGGTATATTGATATTAATGTTTTGAGCTTGTGACTGTAACTCATTATGATGTATGTGATCATCTTTTAATTTTTTTAAGAATAACTCTTTCACATGCCATTCAATTTGCGATTGGACTTTTTCCTTTAAATCGTTATATAAAAGACTTAGCCTTGTACTTCGTTCTTGTTCAGTTTTAGCCTTCGCAAATAATAGGCCCACTTTAAAGCCAGGTTGCATTGATTCTAAATAATTCTCAGCTAATTCTCTCGTTTGAAACGGCATTAAATAAGCATTATTTAAGATATCTTCCATATCATGATTCAAATCAATTTCTGCCTGATATTTTTTTTGCTGCAATGCTTGTTTATGTGACTGTAATTGTTCAATCTTTTCAAATACGAGCGCTCGTTCATCTTCAGGCAGAGCTGCTAAAATTTCCTCATTAGCTGCTATGTCATGAGCGTCTTTTTCTTCTAAGAAGATAAAATGTTCTTCAGTTAATTTCTGTAATGAGTGAAGAACAGATTGTGGTAAGAGCCTATCTTTTTGGCCAATTTGTTCGTAGATGAACTTCTGAAGAGAAGAAAAATCATTATGTGGTAACTCTGGTTTCTTCAACGATGTATAGAAGATTCTTTCAGGTTGAACGCCCCACGAGGCGAAAGAATCCTTTACACTTTCAGTAAAATGTTGAAAACTTAATTCTTCTTCTCGATGCTTATCTATTTGATTGATAATTAAGTATACTTGTTTACCCGCTGCAGTTAAGTCTTTAGTGAATAAGAAGTTGAGTTCTGATTGCACATGATTATAATCCATCACATAAAAGACCATATCAGCTAAATGTAGAGCCGACTCAGTAGCAATTCTATGCGCATCATCTGTTGAATCAATTCCTGGTGTATCCATAATAACCGTATCTTTTGGCAAAAATGTTTCCGAATGGCTAATTTCTACAGTATGAATGAGGTCTCCATCTTTACTATATTTTTTAATTTTTTCATAATCATAAGGTGCAGGATAGAGCTTTGGCATCCCTTCCTTAAGATACACCTTGGCATAATCCTCTCCAGATTTCACTTTAACTAAATTCGCACTTGTTGGGATAGGGCTGGATGGCAGTAAGTTTTCTCCCACAATTTTATTGATCATGCTCGATTTACCCGCAGAGAAATGTCCACAAAATGCAATCGCGTATTGTGAATCTCGTAATTTATAGACGAGGTCTCTTGCTCTTGAAGCAGAAACATTATCTCCATTTTGTTCAAAAAACAATGATAATGCTGCTATTCTTTCAATTAATTCATTTTGACTAAGTTGTTTACCCACTGTTTGAACCATAATTAATCCCCTTGTCACATCAATTTACTACTATTATAATTGCGCAAGCTTTTTTCCTATATAGGTATTAATATATTATAAATATGGGGTAAAGTGAACCTTTCGTTATGAAAATTGGTATTTTCACCAAAAAAAAGAAGAAGCCTCACTCACTAAGGCTTCTTCCTATATGTAATAAAGGGGTAAACGCTAATTTAAGATTTTGCTTCTGACTTTGTAACACCATTCAACACATATTTCATTACTGCACCATAAACAGCGATAGTGCCAACCACAAAAAGAGCTGTCAAATGTATCACGCCTTTCATTAATTGAGAATAAGTATCATCTTCAATTAATAATTTATCATAATCGAGAATGATTTTCAATACTAAAATAAACCTTTTTCAAATTTTTCCTATTTCTTCATCTCTCTTCATAGGAAACGCTTCTTCATATTTCGTTAATGCTTTTAATGCTTCTTCCTCAACTGGAATACGAATGGCTAAAATAAAGAAATTTAACAGAGTGAAAACCAGGGCAGTATAGTAAGCTTGAAACAATAGAGGCATAATAAGAAACTCCATTGCAACGACTGTATAGTTTGGGTGCTTTAGCCAACGGTATGGTCCTTTAGTTACCACTTTTGCTTTGGGTAAAACAATAATCTTTGTATTCCAGAACCTCCCTAAGGAAGATAACGCCCATATTCTTATCACTTGTGTGAGTATAAATAACGGCAGTAAATAATACCAATAAGGAGATAATCCTTTACCGAACACAATTACCTCAACTGTTAAAACAATAAAAAACAAACTATGTACCATAACGATTAGTGGATAATGACTTTGACCAAATTCAATGCCACCTCTTTTTTTCATCCAATCCTCATTGAATCTTGCGACGATTAACTCGATACACCGTTGAGAAATAACAAATAGAAGAAAATAAAAAAACATTTAATTCACCTCCATTTTAATAAAAGTAATTCCGAGCTAAAACCCGGCCCTAAGGCAGTTGCCAAACCTATATCATCCTTTTTTCCAAGGAGAAAAAACCTTCGCAAAACATATAATATTGTGCTTGATGACATATTGCCGAACTCCCTTAGAACGTCAAGTGAAGTGGCGGTCATCTCAGCAGGAATTTGTAAAGACGCTTGATAAGCATCAATCACTTTTTTTCCACCTGGATGAGCAATAAAATGTTGCAAATCGGTTATTTGTAATGAGAATTGATTTAAGAATGTCTGTACATTTGGCTTCAGCCAGCCTTCAATAATTGTGGGAATATCTCTTGAGAATATGACATATAAACCATCATCCTTTACGTCCCAACCCATTACATCAAGCGAATCCTTTTTTGTCGTTGATTGTGTCCCGTATATATGGGGGATGGCAGGCAATTTCTGATATTTTTGATAACCACTTTCATCACCAGCGATTAATGCACAGGCAACACCATCAGCAAATAAAGAAGTACCAACAAGATTACTCTTAGAGCGATCATTTCTTTGAAAAGTTAAACTGCATAATTCAATTGTTAATACTAAAACCTTTGCTTTTGGATAAGCTAAGCAATATTCATAAGCCCTTGATAAACCCGATGCACCACCTGCACAGCCTAAGCCCCATATTGGGATCCTTTTTGTTTGCTCAGAAAAGGGTAATAGATTCATTATTCTTGCCTCAAGCGATGGTGTAGCTAAACCTGAGCTAGTAATCGTAAAAATCGCATCTATCTCTTGATACTTAATAGGTTGATTTAGAAACTCCCTCGTTGTTAAACACTTTTCAATCGCCTCACACCCAAGTTTTACTCCCGTTTCAATGAAGGCATCATTTTTATCAGCAAAGCTATGGTCCTCTTTAAACCAATCTAGTTCTTTGGCAAAATGACGTTTTTCAATTTGTCCGTTTTGGAATACTTTTAATAAACGATCGATATCTTTGAAAGATTGCCCAAATAAGTGGCGTGCAAATGCTACCACTTCATTTTGAGTAATTTCATTTGATGGGGGTACTTCTGAGATAGATAAAATAGCTGGCATAAGGAACTCCCTTTCTGTCTATGTACGGGTATTTTTTCCTTAATAAGGATATTTATGCATTGATTGGTTTTTAATCTTTCTCGTTCATTTTTTGCATAAAAAAAAGCCGAATGAGTTATCTCATTCGGCTCAGAAAGATGTGTTTTGAAGGAGTTGCTGTGCCCTTTTATCATATCTTAAAGTGGCTCTCTTGGCATTACGCAAACTTTACCAATTATAATTGCTTATTTATTGCCTTGCTTATGCACATCAATGATAATGGTTTTATCAATGATTTGACCACAGACACGACAAACTCCTTGTTCTTTATATAGCGTTTTACAATAATCACAATAATATTGCTGCATTTGCTCACATCCAATATCTCTAATAGATTATTTTATGTAAGCTATGATGAATGTGCTTCTATTATGAAGCTTTTTTCAACTGAGGTTTTGTTTCATTTTTTGGTTTATAAGAGACAAAGTAAGCTAGGCCAACAAACACAGCCCCTCCAACTACATTACCTAAAAAGGCAGGTATGATATTGCCAATGAAATCTACCCAAGTAAACGAACCTGCAAAAATCGCAGCTGGAATAACGAACATGTTGGCAACAACGTGCTGGAATCCAATCGCAACAAATGCCATAACCGGGAACCAAATAGCCAAAATTTTACCTGCAAAATCATGAGCACCATAAGCTAACCAAACAGCTAGGCATACGAGCCAGTTACAACCAATCGCTGAAACAAATGTTTGTAAGAATGTATCATCAATTTTTGCACCAGCAATCGCTACTGTTTTATCAAGGTATGGACCTGTCTCTGTTAATCCAACGACATGTCCAAAGAAATAAGCAACAAACAGTGCCCCTACAAAATTGGATAATAACACCCAAAACCAATTATTCAATAATTGCCCAAGACTAATTCTCTTTGAGAACAAAGCACTCGCAACTGACATCATGTTACCTGTAATTAATTCAGCCCCAGCCAATACTACTAATACAAGGCCTAAAGGGAAAACTGCTGCACCTAAAAACGATCCGAAACTTCCCCACTCTGCCGGTAAATTCCCAATAACACGAATGTCTAATAAAAATCCTAGTGCAATAAATGCCCCACCTAAAAAGCCTAAAACCAACAGCGACAAAAGTGGTATTTTCGTTTTTGCAACACCTGTTGCAATCGTCTGTTCCATAATTTCTTGCGGTTTACTAAATCCCATTCTAACTACCCCCTAAATAAAAAAGGCAGCACTCAGACATCCCTTACTTTTGTAAAGGATTTCAAAGAATGCTGCCTAACCCTTCTGCAATCCCCTACAGAAGTATCAGTCATCATATTTATATTGTTTGTAAAAAGAAATAAAACAGTGCTTGCCTTACTTCCATTTACCCATTGCAAACTATATGCTACCAAAAAACAAAAAATTTTACTAGACTATTTTTTATTTTTTTCGTGTAGCGAAGTATTTCTTTTTATAATAGGATTCGTTCAGGATAAGTATATATATTCATGTTGCCATTACGAATAAATCCAACAGTCGTAATTCCTAATTCCTCTGCTGAGCGCAAAGCAAACTCTGTTGGTGCAGATTTTGAGAGAATCATTTCACAACCAATTTTTGCTACCTTTAAAAGTATTTCTGAGGAGATTCTTCCTGTGAAAACAATAATCTTCCCTTTCATGCTGATGCCCTCTCTTAAACTATAACCATATATCTTATCAAGCGCATTATGCCTACCAATATCCATTCTGCTTAATAATATCCCATTTTTGTCACAAAGCGCAGCGCTATGTACACCACCTGTTTGTTTAAATGTAGTCGCAGACGCTTGTAATTGTTCCATTAACTGATTACATTCATTGACAGTTAATCGAATATTAACATCTTCCATTTTCTTAGCTGTTAATGCATCATTAACAAAAACAAAGCCTTGTCTACTCATACCACAACAAGAAGTAATATATCTTTTATTTTGGAAGTTTTGTATATAAGGATTTGTACGATCTGTTGTAACATGAACGAACCCTTCCTTTTCTTGTACCCATATATCTTTAATATGCTTGTAAGATCTTATGATACCTTCTGATGCAAGATAACCTATCACCATGTCCTCAATATATTCTGGTGTACATACCATTGTGACTAGCTCTTCTCCATTCAGCTTAACCGTTACTGCATATTCGGTAACAATGGTATCTTCCATTTTTTCAACTTTATTTCCAGTCACTCGTATGATTTTACGACTCGTTTCCACTTGCTTCATCTTTTCTCCTCTTTCTATGAATCTATGATATTTTTATCGAATACAAATACAGATATCGCCATATTCTCTTCCACTTTAATATCAGAAAACAAATGTAACAGCGTCGCACCGACCAATTCTTCCATTCCTTCTGGCGTACCTTCTGCATATACATCTTGAATCATTTTTGTTCTTGCTGAATGCACCATTTCTTTGCCATCTTCTGTACGAGAAATAAATTGTTCTGTCGGTGTGAGATTACCGTATAAAGTCGAAACGGCCATATTCTCTACAAACACTGTGTGGATTTTCTCCGGTCCCTTACCAAATAAGTCTTTTCTTAATTTACGAATGATATCATTAAACTCATGCACCATTTTTGACATCTTCTTTACCCCTTTATATAAGATTCTGTCTCAATTGTATAATCATAGTACATGCTTAAAAAAAATGAAAGGGGCTGCAAATAGGAAAAAAATTGCACGATGATTGCTTCACTGTTTCACAATACCAAAATTACCCTATTGGACTGTAATCGTTATAAGATTAAATTCATTATTGTTAAATTTAATTTTTAGCGCTATAATAACTAGTGGAATTGTTGGAGGGGTAATATTTTCATGTTGTCTCTCTATCAATGGTACTTTCTACATACTAAAAATGGTATGGATTGGTATAATAGCAAGCGTTGTTATTTAACTATTCCACCATGGATTATGCTCGCTTTTTGAAAGCGGTATAGTACATGGTGGTTTTTTTATTGGTTTAAGCAGAAACACTCACTTTATTCTCTTTAAACCATTGTTTGATCAAGTGTAAGGGGGAAACAAAATTGACTTCCAATGTAAACATTACAATTAATGGTGTGGATTATGAGGGGCATGAGGGGCAAACCATTCTCCAAATCATTAATCAAAATCAAATTGAACATCCACAGATTTGTTATTTACCAGAGGTTGACCCAATACAAACATGTGACACATGTATTGTAGAAGTAAATGGTCAACTTATGCGCTCATGCTCGACTGTAGCAGAAAGTGGTATGAGTGTTAGCTTAAGCTCCAACCGTGCCAAAGAGGCACAAACAGAAGCAATGGACCGTATTTTAGAAAACCATTTACTGTATTGTACAGTTTGTGATAATAATAACGGCAACTGTAAAGTCCATAATACAGCTGAATTATTAGAGATTGAGCATCAAAAGTATCCTTATACGCCTAAAGAAGATAAATCGGCTGTCGATATGTCGCATCCTTTCTATCGTTATGATCCAAATCAATGTATTGCCTGTGGACAATGTGTTGAGATTTGTCAAAGTCTACAAGTAAATGAAACACTTTCAATTGATTGGGAAAGAGAAAGACCAAGAGTTATTTGGGACCAAGGTGTATCCATTGATGAATCGTCATGTGTTTCATGCGGACAATGTGTAACGGTTTGTCCATGTAATGCCTTAATGGAAAAATCAATGCTCGGTAATGCAGGTTTCATGACAAAGATTGATGATGAGATCATGACACCAATGATTGACCTTGTAAAAGAAGTAGAACCGAACTATGGCACGATTTTTGCTGTATCAGAAGTTGAAGCTGCGATGCGTGAAGAAAGAATCGAAAAAACAAAAACCGTTTGTACTTTCTGTGGTGTAGGTTGTTCGTTTGAAGTATGGACAAAAGACCGTGAAATTTTGAAAGTGCAACCAAGCCACGATGCACCAGTAAATGCAATTTCCACTTGTGTCAAAGGTAAATTCGGTTGGGATTTTGTTAATTCTGAAGAGAGAATTACAAAACCATTGATTAGAAAAGAAGGTCGCTTTGTAGAAGCTAGTTGGAACGAGGCATTAGACCTTGTAGCTAGTAAACTAGGAAGTATTAAAGAAGAATTCGGCAAAGATTCAATTGGCTTTATTTCTTCTTCAAAAATTACAAATGAAGATAGCTATTCATTACAAAAATTAGCTAGACAAGTATTTGAAACGAATAATATCGATAACTGCTCTCGTTATTGCCAATCACCAGCCACTGATGGCTTATTCAGAACTGTAGGTATGGGCGGTGACGCTGGAACCATTAAAGATATTGCTGAAGCAGGTCTTGTCATTATTGTTGGTGCAAACCCAGCAGAGGGTCACCCTGTTCTTGCTACACGTGTAAAAAGAGCCCATAAATACCACGGTCAAAAGTTAATTGTCGCAGACTTGCGTAAAAATGAGATGGCTGAACGTTCTGATATATTTATAAGTCCGAAACAAGGAACAGACCAAGTTTGGTTAATGGCTGTAACCAAATACATGATCGATCAAGGTTGGCATGATGCTGAATTTATTAAGGAAAATGTCAATTACTTCGATGATTTTAATGAAGTTTTAGAGAAATATACGTTAGCATATGCTGAAGAAACGACTGGTTTATCACAATCACAAATCATCGAAATTGCCGAAATGATTCGTGATGCTGACGGTACTTGTGTCCTTTGGGGTATGGGCGTTACGCAAAATACTGGTGGTTCTGATACTTCAGCTGCTATTTCTAACCTGTTATTAGCAACAGGTAACTATCGTCGCCCAGGTGCTGGAGCTTATCCATTGCGTGGACATAACAATGTACAAGGTGCATGTGATATGGGTACCTTACCTACTTGGTTACCAGGCTATCAACATATTACCGATGATATCGCTCGTGCGAAGTTTGAGAAAGCTTACGGAGTTGAAATCTCAGGTACACCAGGTTTAGATAATATTCAAATGTTACAAGCGATTGAAAAAGATGAAATGAAAGCAATGTACCTTGTTGGTGAAGACATGGCACTTGTTGATTCGGACGCGAACCATGTAGATAAAGTACTTTCTAGTCTTGACTTCTTTGTTGTTCAGGATATATTCTTCTCTCGCACAGCTCAATACGCTGACGTTATTTTACCTGCCGCACCATCACTAGAAAAAACAGGTACATTTACAAATACTGAGCGTCGTGTACAAAGATTGTACCAAGCGTTACCAACATTAGGAGACTCTAAACCTGACTGGTGGATTATTCAAGAAGTAGCTAATCGCCTAGGGGCAAATTGGACATATACACACCCTAGTGAAATCTTTGCTGAAATGGCGAGTCTTGCACCACTATTCTCTCAAGCAAGCTATGATGTACTAGAAGGTTGGGGTAGCTTCTTATGGGGAAGTCTTGATGGAGCAAGCACACCATTGTTATATGAAGATGGTTTTAACTTCCCAGACAAAAAAGCGCGTTTCGCCTTATCTGATTGGGCAGAACCTGCATATTTCCCTGAAGAATATGACCTCCATATTAATAATGGGCGTATGCTTGAACACTTCCATGAAGGAAATATGACCAATAAGTCAAGAGGCCTGACTGCAAAAGTACCAGATGTATTTGTGGAAGTATCAGAAGAACTAGCACAAGAAAGAAAACTTTCAGATGGCTCGACAGTAAGACTCGTCTCTCCATTTGGTGCAGTTAAATTGAATGTTCTAATTACAGACCGAGTGAAGAAAAACGAACTGTACTTACCAATGAATTCAGTTGATAAGGATTCTGCTATCAATTTCTTAACTGGTCCTTTATATGATAAACGAACGCGTACACCGGCTTATAAACAAACGAAAGTTCGTATGGAAATTTTAAATAACAAAGCCGGCGACAAACCATTACCAAAAACGAACCCGCGTAATAAAAAACGCAATCCACAAAACGGTGTGGAAGTTCAACGTAAATGGAATCGCGAAGGGTATGTTCATTTAACAGATCAATAAAGATTGGAGAGGTGATTCATTATGGCAGCGCCTATTACTGAAATTCATCGTGAGAGAAATGAAGCACTTGAACAAGAGCAAAAGCTTAACGAATTAAAATCATTACTCACTGAAAATGATCAAGCAGTACAAAGTATCATGGCTCTTATTGGCGAATTACAACAAGCAGGTATGCTTGATGCAGCCAATTCCATGTTAAAAGGGAAAGAACAAATTGCTAAAGTAGCACTTGGTCAAGTCACAAAAGAACCTGTAACCAACTTGATTAACACATTAATGGGTGCAACTGGTGCACTTATGCAAGCTGACCCTGAACAAACAACAAAACTCATTAAAAGTGCAGTATCAGGCATGGACGAAGGAAAAAACTTCTTACATGAAGAAAAGAAAATTGGTATTATGCAATTGGCCAAAGTTTTAAATGACCCTGATATTAATCGCGCTATTGGATTCGGTATTCATTTCCTTAAAGGCATGGGTAGGGAATTAAAAGAAGATAAATAATGCAGTAAACCTCCCACTCGATTGTTGTGGGAGGTTTTTCATTATCATTCACCCTGAGCAATATAAAAGTTATACAAAGAAAGATTCTCCCCCCTCTTCCTCTGGCTACATATAAAACCTAACTTATCGAGATAGAGGACTTCATCATCCTCCTTTCTTTTCTAGTTAATCGTTCACTTCCTAAAGCTATTCTTATACCATGACTTAATCTCATAGATGAGTGTCTATTTTGGTGCTCGATCTTCATTTCTGTTTTTTTCCTAAATGCTGCTAAGATTATCTACCTTATACAGCTTTGATGATCTATCATTAATCAAATACGACCGTTAGTTATCCCCCACGCAACCTCAACAAGCCCGTAAAAAAGGCTAACCCTATCAAGCTTTCAAGCCTGATTCTCTCATATGGAATCAATCCCCTTCAAATGTTTGTCAAGGTCCGTCACAGCAATGGTGGCCTTCTAAAAGGAGGTTTTATACGAAACGGGGTTTGCGCTATTTATCTTGTTGGTTCTTCTCTTTTATAGCGGGAATTGGGTTGCCCTACTTATCTTGTTGGTTCTTCTTTTTTTAGTAGCAGGGGTTAATTTCGCGCTACTCATCTTGTTGATTCTCCTCTTTTTAGTAGCGCATTTTGGGGTTACCCTACTCATCTTGTTGATTCTTCTCTTTTTAGTCGCGCATTTTGGGGTTACCCTACTCATCTTGTTGATTCTTCTCTTTTTAGTCGCGCTTTTTGATTTTGCCCTACTTATCTTGTCGCTTCTTCTCTTTTTAGTCGCGCTTTTTGATTTTGCCCTACTTATCTTGTTGGTTCTCCTCTTTTTAATCGCGCTTTTTGATTTTGCCCTACTTATCTTGTTGATTCTTCTCTTTTTAGTCGCGCTTTTTGATTTTACCCTACTCATCTTGTTGATTCTTCTCTTTTTAGTCGCGCATATTGGGGTTACCCTACTCATCTTGTCTCTTCTTCTCTTTTTAGTCGCGCATTTTGAGGTTACCCTACTCATCTTGTTGATTCTTCTCTTTTTAGTCGCGCTTTTTGATTTTGCCCTACTTATCTTGTTGGTTCTCCTCTTTTTAATCGCGCTTTTTGATTTTGCCCTACTTATCTTGTTGATTCTTCTCTTTTTAGTCGCGCTTTTTGATTTTACCCTACTCATCTTGTTGATTCTTCTCTTTTTAGTCGCGCATATTGGGGTTACCCTACTCATCTTGTCTCTTCTTCTCTTTTTAGTCGCGCTTTTTGAGGTTACCCTACTCATCTTGTTGATTCTTCTCTTTTTAGTCGCGCTTTTTGATTTTGCCCTACTTATCTTGTTGGTTCTCCTCTTTTTAATCGCGCTTTTTGATTTTGCCCTACTTATCTTGTTGATTCTTCTCTTTTTAGTCGCGCTTTTTGATTTTACCCTACTCATCTTGTTGATTCTTCTCTTTTTAGTCGCGCATATTGGGGTTACCCTACTCATCTTGTCTCTTCTTCTCTTTTTAGTCGCGCTTTTTGAGGTTACCCTACTCATCTTGTTAATTCTTCTCTTTTTAGTCGCGCTTTTTGATTTACCCTACTCATCTTGTCGCTTCTCCTCCTTTTAGTCGCGCATTTGATTTTGCCCTACTCATCTTGTCGCTTCTCCTCTTTTTAGTAGCGCATTTTGATTTTGCCCTACTCATCTTGTCTCGTGCCCTCTTTTTTTAGTAGTTTTATTGATTTACGCCACACTCACTTTACCCTCACGTTCATTTTAAGTAGCTCAGCTTGATTCTAATTATTGGCTTCCAAATCCAATTTACGAGGCGCTCAACTCTATTTTCTAATTTGAGTGACTTTAAAAGATACACCCATTTTTTATCCCTACTTGGATATAAGAGCAGTTTTGTAACCTTCCATTATCTCTACTATTTTTATATCCACAATTAGTTATTTTTTTATAAAAGGCAAAATTGATAGTCTTAAATTTAGCATATCTCTCTCTTTTTCTTCATAAGCATTTTAATAGAAAGGATGGATGATATGCAAAAATCACAAGGCTATCAGTTATTTCTATTTATTAACACTACTGCTCTCTCCATTACTATTGCTTGCATTTTTTTAGCAAGTACCGTCGCACTCGTCACAATAAAGATGTCTTCTGATATTGCTAGTTCTGTCATCAATGGACCTCAATCGCATTCCATTTATCTACACTTATTAAAAAGTGCTAACCAAAGTTTTATTAGTGAGGATGCGATTGAAGAAGTGGCTATCTCTGACCTTGCTTTTAAGTTTGCAACAAGTATTACACCTGAGGATCCACGAACATTCCTTGGTAGAGAACTTCCTTTATTCTCCTTTTTCGATGGCAAAATTCACATCGCTGGAAAAGGAACAGATTATACAACTTTACCAATTGAGTCAACAAACGTACCAATGGATAAATTAATAAAAGACAAAGAGACTTTCGGAAACGATGATGATAATAACGATGACGAGCAGGAAGGAACAACTTCACCTAAAGAAAAAAATGTGTATATTTATCATTCACATAGCTATGAATCTTACCTTCCATTTATAAAAGAAGCACAAACAGCAGACGACGCTGTAAGTAATGATGAAAAGTATAATGTGATCTCAGTTGGTTCTAAACTACAAAAGGATTTACATGCTGAGGGTATCGGCGTTGAACATAACAGAACAAATATGACAGAAGCATTGCATAGTCAAGGATTACAGCATAA
This sequence comes from Cytobacillus sp. FSL K6-0129, assembly GCF_038007625.1. Taxonomy (NCBI): domain Bacteria; kingdom Bacillati; phylum Bacillota; class Bacilli; order Caryophanales; family Bacillaceae; genus Cytobacillus; species Cytobacillus sp. FSL K6-0129. The sequence continues at coordinate 1,210,803 of NZ_JBBOXM010000001.1, forward strand.
TGATGCTTATACAAGGGCAAGAGATTTCGTTTCTGAGGCATTGGCTAGTAATAAAAACTTAACTTACATTATTGATATTCATCGAGATTCACAGAGAAAAGATGTCACTACTATTGACATTAATGGTAAAAGTTATGCTCGACTCTTCTTTGTTGTCGGTGCAGAGAGTAAGAATTACGAAAAGAATTTAAAACTGGCAGAAGATCTTAATAAAGCTGTAGAGGAAAAATACCCTGGTCTAAGTAGAGGAGTCTTAAAGAAAGATTACTCAGTAGGCAATGGTGTCTACAACCAAGACTTATCCGATCGCGCCATCCTTCTAGAAGTCGGCGGTGTCGACAATAACCGTGAAGAACTTGATAATAGTACAGATGCCTTTGCCGATATTTTTAGTGAATATTACTGGAAGCAAAAAGAAGTAGAATCTCAGTAATTAAACAGCGACTATTCATTTTGAGTAGTCGCTGTTTACTGGGGATATATTTAACTGTCACATTTCACCCTACTTACAATTGATATAGATAAAGAGATCAAAGGAATTTATAGTAGGGTTGATATAAACTTAATTATTTGGGAGAGATTATCAGATTCAAGTTCCGATTGGTGCAAGTGGAACGAACTCGAATTTTTAATTAAGTTGGTTAAGTAAATCGCTATTAAGCATTAATTAGTTTCTTTCATTCTTTCTTCTTAATTGACTTCATACTTATTTTAAATTTTACAAATCTGTGATGCAAATCTAATGTAATATCCCTTATAATGATAGTTGGAAACAATCGACTAATTATATTACAGAGGGGCGTATTTGAATGTTTAAAAAAATTGCTTCAGATGCATTAGGCTTATCAGATATCGGAAAAATTATAAAACCAGAGGATTTTGATAAAACACAATCAGATGATTTTGTACGTCATGAAGATAATGAAAAAATCTATTTTCTTATCATGACGAAAAGTGATGAATATTGCTTTACTAACTTAGGTTTAATTCATATTGATGGACAAAACGCAATCTCTTCAAAAAGAGTCATGAAGCGTTATCCTTACTTCCAATTTGACGTCAGTGACGTAAAGTTAGAAACAGCTGGTAAGATTGATTTAGATGTAGAGATTAAATTTAATCTTGGTAGTATCCCATTCAGTATTGATGTTGATAAAAAACAAGTAGATGAATTGAAAGATTTATATAAGGCCTTATTATATATTGCTGAAAAAGTGTATGAAAACAAAATTATGTTAAAAATGGCCAATGATAGCCTTGATAAAGCTGTGCAAGTTCTACATAATTCGAGAATCGGTGAACAAGATCTAGCAAAACAATTCCAAGCACTCACGGAATTTTCATTTAATTGGCTTGACTCAAGTAAAAATCAACTACATGAAAAAGACTTCGGTTCAGTGTTCGAAAAATATATTAATAACTAAACAGAAAAGATTCTTGCCGATTATAGATGAAACAAAAGGCAAAGGCATGTCGTTTATACTTTCTTATGTATCAGCAGTTCGTAGTACATATCTAATAAAACGAGTTTTGCTCGAATATCTTGCATTTCCTTTAGATGTACGAGCAAATCCCTTTTGACGATTTCTCTCTCGATGAACGAGCAATCCTTTTTTCCTCTGCTATCATCCATTTTTATATCAAAGACGAATAATCAAATCGACTTTTAATGAATCGGATTTGAACCGCCTTTTTTTAAAGCAAAGAAAAGCAGCTGACTTGAATATCAGCTGCTTTCCATTACCTATTAAGAAGCTTTCGCTTGCTCAACTTGCTCTTCATTTACTCCATTCTTTTTGCCAAGCATATTAAAAACGATATTTAAAATAATTGCCGTTAAACTCCCAACCACAATTCCGCTTTCAGTAATTATACGGATATTTTCTGGTAGATTCGCAAAGATCGTTGGAACAAATGTAACCCCTACACCTAGCCCAACAGAACAAGCGATAATGAGTAGGTTTTCTTGTGAGTTAAAGTCTACTTTGCTTAACATTTTAATTCCTGATGCTATAACCATACCAAACATAGCAAGCATGGCTCCACCCAGAACAGAAGATGGGATAACTGTTGTTAAGGCACCGATTTTAGGTACTAACCCTAAAATGACTAAAAATGCACCAGCAACATAAATAACATTTTTGGTCTTTACACCTGATAATTGAATTAAACCTACATTTTGCGAAAAAGTTGTGTATGGAAATGCGTTAAAAATACCACCAAAGACGATCGCTAATCCTTCTGCACGATAACCGTTTGCTAAGTCTTTATCTTTTAATTTTTTATTCGTAATATCACCTAATGCGAAATATACACCCGTAGATTCGACAAGGCTGACCATTGCCACGAGAATCATTGTAAGAATCGGAATCAAATCAAATGTAGGCATTCCGAAATAAAATGGCTGTGGCATATGGAAGAATGACGCCTCGCCAACCGCTGAAAAATTCACTTTCCCCATGATAGAAGCAATAATCGTTCCGACAATAATACCAATTAAAATCGAAATAGCACGTACAAAGCCTTTTGTAAACTTATACAAAACTAAGATAACAAGAAGCGTTGTAAAAGCTAAGATAACATTTTCCGTTGAACCAAAATCTGGGCTACCTTCCCCGCCAGCCATATTATTCATAGCTACAGGAACTAAAGTTAATCCGATAATTGTCACAACTGATCCTGTTACAACAGGAGGGAAAAATCTAACCAATTTACCAAAGAAAGTAGCAACCAATATTACAAACAATCCAGAAACAAGAATGGCACCATAAATGGATGTAATACCATAGTTTCCGCCGATTGTAATCATCGGCCCTACTGCTGTAAATGTACAACCTAGAACAACAGGCAAACCGATACCAAAAAATTTATTCTTCCAAACTTGCAATAATGTCGCAATCCCACACATCATAATATCAATTGATACAAGATAGGTTAATTGCTCTGCTGTTAAACCTAGGGCACCACCAACAATCAATGGGACAATAACTGCTCCAGCGTACATGGCCAGCACATGTTGTATTCCTAGGGAAGCTAATTTCAACGGATTTTGATTCATTTTGAGGATTCCTCCATCTCTTCAACTTGTGTAAAAGTAACCTTGCTATCCGCAAGTGATTGAACAATTGCTAAAGATTCAACTTTATAACCTTTTTCGCGTAATTGTTTTCCTCCATCTTGGAATCCCTTTTCAATGACAATGCCCATACCAGCGATAGATGCTTTCGCTTGGTCCACGATATCCGCTAAGCCTAGAGCTGCCTGCCCATTTGCTAAGAAGTCATCAATAATTAACAGACGGTCATTTTCACTTATAAATTTTTGCGATACTGAAATCTCATTGGTTTCTTGTTTTGTAAATGAATACACCTCTGCAGTTAACAAATCATTAGCCAATGTCAAGGATTTTCTTTTCCTAGCAAAGACAACAGGTACATTCAAATATAATCCAGTCATGACAGCTGGAGCAATCCCTGAAGATTCTAATGTAAGTATCTTCGTCACGCCTTCTTCTTTAAACCGAGCTGCAAATTCTTTGCCTATTTCTAACATAAGCTCAGGATCAATTTGGTGATTAAGAAAAGAATCTACCTTCAAAACAGTATCTGAAAGTACTTTTCCTTCTTGTTTGATTTTTTCTTTAAGCAGCTCCATAATTATCCCCCTTGGCTATAATACAAAAAACCTAAAAGTCATCCGCTTCACTTTCAACTTGAGTGCAGCAAGGACCTTTAGGTTTTAAAGGTGTGGAAACAAGAGCAGATAAAGACTACTCCTCCACTTGCTCACCCATAGTCAAATAATTTACGGTTATTCGGTAGAAACTCGCGGACCATATTTCCGCTATTATATGAATGACAACTATTAAGTTATTTAATTTGAATTACTATCATTATATCATGCGACTTCAAAAATTCAATAGGATAATGATAGAAAAAACGAACAATAGAGAATTTCATGTAATTATCATTCGTATATTATTGGTAATTTTCTAAAATCTCATTTTCCGTTACTCCGTTTATATAAAGAAATAACCATGATAAAAATGTTCCCTTCTCTTAAAATCATCTTTACTCTTGATATTTCTGCAAACAATATCATTTCTAACAAAAAAACATCTAAACCTACTTCAATGAATAGGTTCAGATGTTTAAATATCTTAATAATCGTCATTATTGGGTGATTTCATCGCTTGTATAGCGCTTCCTTTTCTTTTGCGGTAAGTTCACCACAACAACTGAACCGACAATAAACAGGGCACCCACTACTTGTAACCAAACAAGGCTTTCATTAAATAATAATACACCCATTATTGTAGCAACCACAGGTTCAACTGTGGAAATGACTGCGGCTGTACTTCCTTCTGTTTTCTCTAACCCTTTTGTATAAAGAATATAAGCAAGTACTGTTGGTATAAGCCCTAGGCCAACACTTAAAAGCATGACATCAGTTTGTATGAAGAGTGTACTTTTCTCCCACAAACTTGTTATTGGTATAAGCACAACAGCTGCGATAATAAAAGTGAAAAATGTTACGGCAAACGGAGAATAGCGGTTGAGTGCAAATTTACCAAATATTGTATAAAGTGCATAACCAATACCTGAGCCTAAACCAGTAATTATACCTAAAATGGTTATTTGACTCTCTCCTAAAGCTAAGCCTGCAATTAATATACAACCTGCCATTGTCATAATAACGGCGATAATTTTATTTATTGTCATTTTCTCTTTTAAAAACATAAATGATAGAATCGTTACAAATGCAGGTGCTGTATAAAGAAATATAACTGCCATGGAAATACTCATCTCACTCATTGTCGTGAAATAACAAAAATTGAATAACACGATGCTACAAATGCCTGTACCCAGGAAGTACCGTACATCACCTACAGCGTGTAACTTCATCTCTTGGCGATAATGGATAACACCTATCAGCAATAAAAATAAAACAGCAAAAATAGCGCGAATCGCTACGATTTCCATTGAAGTGAAACCAGCAGAAGCTAATCCCTTCACAAATAAGCCAATAATTCCCCATAAACTTGCTCCAGCCGCAATCATTATAAAGGGCAGAATACGTTTCATCTTCCACTCCCCGTTTCTAGCGATATCTAGTTTAGTTGATAAATTGCACGATACTTATCTGTTAAATAATCAATAAGATATTGTACATTTAAGCCTTCTCCAGTTGCCGATTGAATGATTTCTAATGGCTCTTTCATACGCCCGTAGCGATGGACATTCTCAGTTAACCACTCTCTAATAGGGGTAAGATTGCCCTCTTCTAACAATTGATCAAACTCAGGTATACTCTTCAACATACTTTGTTTTAATTGTGCTGCGTACATATAGCCTAACGCGTAAGATGGGAAATATCCAAAGCTTCCGCCTGCCCAATGAACGTCCTGCAACACACCCTCAGCATCAGTTTTAGGGGTAACCCCTAAATATTCTTCATATTTTTCATTCCATAGCTGTGGTAAATCCTTCACTTCTATTTCATCATTAAATATTGCCTTTTCTAATTCATAGCGAATCATAATATGAAGTGGGTAGGTTAATTCATCCGCCTCAATACGAATCAAAGATGGCTTAGATTCATTAATTGCACGATAAAATTCATCTAAGGTAATGCGGTCAAATTGGTCTGGGGCATATTGATTGAGCAGTTCAAAATTATGTTCCCAGAACCCTTGATGACGACTAACAAAATTTTCGTAAAACAGTGATTGCGATTCATGGATTCCCATTGATGCGCCATCACAAAGAAGTGTATCTACCAACTCCTTAGAAATATTTTGCTCATATATGGCGTGTCCACCTTCATGAATCGTACCAAATACAGCCATGCGAAAATCATTCTCGTCATATCTCGTTGTAATACGGACATCTCCAGGATTAATACCAGTGGCGAATGGATGTACCGTATCATCTAGACGACCTGCATCAAAATCATAACCCATTTGATCAAGAATTTGCAGTGTGAATTCCTTTTGTTTTGCCTTCGGGAAAGTATCATAAAGGAAATCTGTACTTGGTTTATTCAGTGAGTCAGCGATGTCTTTCACTAATGGAACAATCGATTGACGTAACTTACCAAACACTTCATCTAAGGTTTTTACTGTCATCCCTGGTTCATATTGATCTAATAATGTATCGTATTTATGTTCTTTATATCCCCAGTAACCGATAAAACGTTTATTATAATACACAAGTTTTTCTAAATAGGGTAAAAACATTGCGAAATCAGACTTTTCTCGCGCTTCTTCCCAAATCGTTTCTGCATGTGCTTGAATTGTAACATATTCTTTATATTCATCTGCAGGTATTTTCTTGTTTAAGTCATACTCTTTCTTACATTCTTCTACCAATCTATTTGTCCGTTCTGAAAGACTCTCCTTTGCCTCTTTATTACTTAGTTTTCCTATGTATGCTGCCATCTCCTCGCTCGTTGACATTGCAAATAATTCAGAAGATAACATACTGATCGTTTCAGATCGTTGCTCGGCACCTTTTCTCGGCGCACCGGTTCTTAAATCCCAGTACATGAGTGAAACAGCCTCTTTATAAGCCATCATTTTTTTAACAAACGCTAAAAACTCTTTTTCAATGCTTAACATCGTCGCATTCATCTTCGTCTTTCCCCCTTCTTATTTCTAGGTTTATTTTAGCATATTCCTTTCTATAAAACTTGTTGTTTAATATCACTATATTGGCCTAACAGCGCTTCATTCTCAATTAACCATTTGTTTTTTCGCTTAATTTTAAGAAAAAAACTATTCATATATAATAAAAATCAACCAGTAGAATCAAAAAAAGAGAGACCAGACAAGTCTCTCCTTTTTCATTTTTACCGTATATTCACTTCCACAGGAAGTATTTTAAACACTTTATCTTTCACATCTCCAGGTTGATCATCTTCTAGTAATATATGCACTGTACCATGATCCTCATTTGTACGAATAAGACGGCCAATTCCTTGTCTCATGCGCAACAACATATAAGGCATGTCCACCTCTTCAAAAGCCTTACTTGTTTGTTCTCTTTTTGATTGGAACACTGGGTCATTAGGTGGAAAAGGTAATGAATAGATAAAGACATTTTCAAGCGATGCACCAGGAATATCCAGCCCTTCCCATAAATGAACCGACGCAAGAATGGACTGCTCTTCATTTTGGAATTTTGAAACGAGCGTACTGATTTCTGCTTCACCTTCAAAATAAATCGGGTAGGTAAGTTTTCCTTCTGCATAGTCTTTAAACAATGCTAACTCTTCTTTCTTTGAAAAAAGAAGTAAACTACCACCTTGCACTTTATTTAATTGCGCAATCATATAATCCATTTTTTGTTGATGGTCGCCTGTCTCAAAGAATGGTGCCAAGGCAGTCATATTATTTTCGTAATCAAATGGTGATTCTACTGTGAAGGAAAGAAAATCATCCACACCTAAGCTTTTCGCAATATAGTTAAACGATTGGTCTTCAGATAAAGTTGCTGATGAAAAGATAAAAGGAATGTTCTGAGAGAATACTTCCTCTCTCATAATTTCTTCTACCAATCTCGGCATAATGATCAATGTTCTTTCTTCTTTTTCTTCTTCAAACCAGGCGATACCACTTTGGTCTTTAATAAATAGTGATAAAGAATAGGATATCTGCTCAAGATACTCTTCCACAACCTTTAGTTCGTATTCATTAATGACATACATTTCACTCTCAAACACGAGTTCTTCTTCTAGCTGACTAATATGGGCAAATAGTTTTTTCGCCTCGTCTATTAAAGCTTTCTCTCGTTTAATCATTTGTTTTTCAGAGCCTGTAATTTTCTCAGTCGTTTGTGATAGTATGCGAAAGAACATTTCACTTTGGTAAATTGTATCTTCAATTGTATGCAATGTTTTTTCACGTACATCGTTCGCCATTAATCTCGTTAATAAAGACTCTAAAATTTGTTCAGTTAGTCGATAAGTTAAAGCTTTTTGAGCAGCATATTCTAACAAATGTCCTTCATCAAAGACAACACTTGAAGCTTCTGGCAATAGTGGTAGCTGTCCTTCTCGCTTCCTTGATTCCTTTGTCCAAATATGTTCCATATAAAAATCATGCGAGCAAATAATGATGTCTGTTGATTGGCGATAATGGTCTCGATGCAATGTTTGTCCACAACGGTGACGTTTTTCACAAGTGAAACAATCTTGCAAAGAGTCCCAACCAATCTGCTCCCATTGATCATCAGTCAGCTCCGGATAGCTTTTGCGATCACCATAAGGAGTAAACTTTTTCATCGAGACATTTTCCTCAACAAAAGATGGGAGGCTTTCGTGTACATCCATAAAGATATCATCACTATCAATCGATGCTAGCTGTTTATCCAGCTTATTCAAACATAAATATTGCTCTCTTGATTTAGCTAAACGAACATCGATATTTAAATTTAAAGCTTTCTCTAACTTGGCAATATCTCCTTCTGGCTTTACTAACTGTTCAATTAACGTTTCATCAGCACAAGCAATAATCGCAGGCTGGTGGCGGTACCGCGCGTAACAAAGGGCATATAATAAATAGACTATGGTTTTTCCTGTTCCCACTCCTGCTTCAGCAAATACGACCTTTCGATCTTTCATCGCATTTTCTAATTGGAAGGCCATATAAATTTGTTCATCGCGTATATCAAATCCACTCTCTGGAAGTAGATCATAGAATACATCACCAATCCAATCCCCAAGTTTCTCGTAGAATGATTCTGTTTTTTCAACCGTAAACGGCATCTGACTCTGTTGCATGACGTTCCCCCGTTTTCTTCTTTTATGAACCCTATTGTAGCAAAAAAAAGTCGAAACCCCTCAATCATACAAGGTTTCGATAAGCGATTACTATCTCTTTAATTTATTTTTGATAATGAATACGATAATGCATGCCTAATTTCTTGTTGGGCAGATTGCAATTTTTTTAGTGCATCACTATCTTTCATTTGATCTGTTGATATCGCTTGTATAGATCCATCAATTGCTTGCATTATTTTGTGAAAATCAATTTGCGTATCTTTCATTATCATGACCTCCATGAACCATTCGATATATGTATTCTATTCACTTTTATGGCATCATATACCTGCTTTAAAAAGAGAAATACAATCATAAATCTCATGGAGAGTCCATTAATTATTGCGTGGAGGTCGCTTGCCCCAATATTGATAGTAGTCTGTTTTAATAAACCCATTAAAAAGTTTTCTTTTCTTTGTTGCAGGTTTTCCAAACACTTGTTCAAATTCTTCATCAGAAGTAAGGATATAAATAGACCATGTATCAAGTAAAGACAAAGCTTCACCCATTTCTTTATACATTCTTTGGACTGCTGGTTTATCACCTAACCGCTCACCATATGGCGGATTTCCTACAATGACACCGTAGTCCTTTGTTGTTGTAAAATCACGTACTTGCATCTGTTTAAATTGCACAAGATCGCCAAGTCCCGCTTCAAAAGCATTCTCTTCAGCAATTTTCACCATTCGATGATCGATATCCGTTCCAGTAATGTCTAGTGGTTGATCATAATTAGCAAGATCTTCCGCTTCCATTCTTACCTCATCCCAAACTTTAGTAGGGATAATGCCCCAACCTTCTGAAACAAATTCTCTGTTAAAACCAGGAGCGATATTCTGACCTATTAAAGCAGCTTCAATAGGTATCGTTCCTGACCCGCAAAAAGGATCGACAAATGGTTTGTCTGGATGCCAATTAGTAAGCATGATCAGTGAAGCTGCTAAAGTTTCCTTTATTGGCGCTTCACCTTGTCCAGTTCGATAACCTCTTTTATGCAATCCACTTCCACTCGTATCGATTGTTATTGTTGCTACATCCTTAAGAAGAGCCACTTCAATCTTGTACAATGGGCCATTCTCATCTAACCAACCATTTGTTTTATAATGATGCCTCAATCGTTCGACAATCGCTTTTTTTACAATTCCTTGACAATCAGGAACACTGAATAGTTTGGACTTAACGGATTTACCCGAAACAGGAAACTCTGCATTTTCCGGAAGAAATGCTTCCCATGGTAAAGCCTTTGTTTTCTCAAATAATTCATCAAAAGTTTTTGCTTTAAATTCTCCCACTTTGATTTTGATACGATCAGCAGTTCTTAACCACATATTGCTTCGTGCAATCGCATGCGCATCACCTTCAAAAGTGATTTTTCCATTATCAACTTGACATTCATAGCCAAGCGCACGAACTTCCTTGGCTACAAGTGCCTCTAGCCCCATTGCAGAGGTGGCAATCAATTGAAATTTAGACACAACGTTCATCCTTTTATCTCTTATTCGGTCTCGCTTAACAGCAAGTTTATTAAGTCTAAGCATATAATTTCGTTTATTAAAGTACACCTAATTAACTGATTTCTATTCTTTAATTGAAAGAAAAGCTCTCCTTATAATAGGAGAGCCTATAATTTCTTTTTTTACATTAATTCCGTTCTGTAAGCCATGTTTTGTTCTACGTACTACAAACGGCAATGTATTGCCTCGTACATAGTGGTAATCATCTATCTACAGACGAATACGCCTGTCCTTCCTATCAGTTCATTTCCTTTAGGAAAGTGCCCCTACCATAATTTGGGTTTCTCACTCGCGGGGTTTACCTCGTTCCACTCTTCTCATTTCTGAGAAGACTTCGTCACTGTGGCACTTTTATAGGTATTCATACCCTATCTTTAAAAAGACTTAGGTATTTTCCCTGCCGTCAACTGTTAAAGTTGCCCTAGCTTATGTCTTCGCCAGGCACGAACACTACTGGCATCTCAGCCTGTGTGAGCATGGACTTTCCTCTACAATTTAAAAAATTGCAGCGATTACCCGAACGTTATTAATGATACAACGAATATTATATGTAATATTCTTATGAATAGCAAGGGCTTTTTTGAAAGTCACTAATGTTTAATTAATCGTACAATTTACTCCCAAATACATGCTTCTCTAAATTTGATAACCTTTTAAGGATATCAAAATTTGTTGTACCAGCTGGTTGAGAAGCTGCTTGTGGTCTTTTATTATTAGACTCCTCAAGTTCTTTTCTTAATTTCAAGTTTTCATGTTGTAATTCTTCAATTTCAGTGTGGAAGGTTTCATAATCTTTAATAATTAAATCTAAAAACTTATCTACATCTTCAGGTTTGTAGCCTCTCATGGCGGTTTTAAATTCTTTTTCTAATATATCCTTACTTGTTAATTTTACTTTATCAGATAGCATTATACTCACCTCTAGTATCGCCAATAGTATTCTTTATTTTTTCAAATAACAACACTTTTGTCAATTTAATTTATCGGTTTCACGCGTTAAAATCCATCTTGGGTCATTTGATCTTCTTCTACTATTAATTGTATATCATAAAACGAGATTTGATGTATGGAGTAATTTTTTTTATTTTGATAATTAAGTGCCTCTTCAAATAAATATTTGGGAGACCCTTCTTTTTCCGTATCATAAAAAAGGATAAGACAATCACTCTTCGATAGATGAAAAATGTTTTTCATTTTAAATTGATTAGGATTTTCATAAGGCTTACGCGAAACTGCATCAACATAATCAGCACTTGCTACAATTGATTCATACCATTCCTTATTATCTTCTTTCCAATTCCCCTCTACATTTAAAAAAGGTGTAATCACACCTAACTGTAAGTGTTCAAATCCTTCCTCCTGCAACTCGTACACGACCTCTGCAGCCCATAGCTCCGTTCCAAGCTGTCCACTAATGAGCACCCACTCTAATCCTTCATCAAGTAATGAAAGCAATTGTTTTTTTATGGCTCTTTTAATATACGTCACTGCTTGTTCATCTTTTTTAAAAATTCCTAATTCGAAAGGCTTATAACCTGATACAGTGGTTACTTTTACCAATTTTAACTTCTCCTTGCGTCTATTTCAAATACTTATTAGCCTAATTTTAACATATTCCCTTATTTAAATCGAAAGATTATAAAGAGAGGACAAGATATCTTTAGTTTTAACGTGATGATACCTGGAAATGATAGAGTTTCTCTTCCCTTATATGTCGAACCAATCTTTTCTAATAAGTGAACTTTTTAAACCAGCTTTATTTTTATTCCTACATTAATCGTATATTTACGAGCAAGTTTCTCAGCTTTCTTTCCTCACTTTGCTCATTATTGAGAAAGTTCGGATAGCAAACCGAAATTCAATCATAATATGCCCTTCAAATACATGTTGTATATTCTTTTTCTCACGCTATTAGTGAATAATTAAAAAAGGACCCATACAATATTATGAGCCCTTTAGTGATTCATGTTCAATATCTTCTAAACCTTCTGTTGAAAGGATGAACTGGCAAAGGGCGATACGGTACTTGCCCATGTAAAGCCGGTACTTCTGAAGAAGGATGATTGAAATGTACATGCTGATAATTAATATGTTTCACTGTTGTCGTATGACTGGGATGAAAATGTGGAATAATGATGGTCTCATAAACATGGTTAACATGATGATTAGTTGGATGAACAATCGGTTGCAAGTCATTTGGTTTAGGTGGAAATTGGTGCATAAAAATCTCTCCTCTCAATCGATAAAAAAACCTTTTTTTCATTCTATGAGAAGTTAGGAAATCTGCCCTGAGAAATTCACCTATAATCGCACCCAAATTATTTCATTATATAAATAGTAAACTATAAAAACTATCCTTCATCGTGGTCATAAACACGGCTGTAATAATAACGACAAAAAAGAAAATATATAAAATAGCTCTGTACATTTAAATATCATCCTCGCAATTAGCATTCATTTCATACACGGAATATTGTACAAGGAAATATCTTATAAAACAACTAAGAAAGTTGTCCTTTTTAGTGGTGTTTTTTTACAAATACAAATCCGAATGTCGCAAACGAAGTAAGTCTAAAGTCTTATAAAATTTCAGACAGCAATCTGTCGGCAAAGAACCTTTCCTCTTTCTATAATAGGATTGAAGAAAGAAATGGAGGTTTTCCAATGACAAAGATATGGTCAAACGGCGCAGCTGTTGCTCAAGTAAGAGTCGCACGTCCGACAAATCAACTAACAGAAATAGAACGGTTTTATTGCAGCGGTTTAGGGTTACAAAAGATAGGGTCTTTCCAAGGTCATAGTGGATATCAAGGTATAATGATTGGTTTACCAAATGCTAGTTATCACTTAGAAATAATCCAACACGAATCTGGACAGCCTGTTCCTTCACCTACAAAAGAAGACCTATTAGTTTTTTATATTCCTCAATTATCAGAAATCCTAGAAATAAAAAATAGGTTGCATAGCTTGGGATACCACTCTGTTTTACCAGAGAACCCGTACTGGGAGGAGAAGGGTTTCACATTTGCAGACCCTGATGGCTGGGGAGTCATTTTAATGAATACTTCAGGTATATAAACAAAGCTTTCCACCGGGACAATTACTCATCCTGGTGGATCCTTTTCTGTAATTTCCTTAAGAGTCTTTCACGCCGTTTATACAGACTCTCTTTATGCTTTTTATATTTCTCTTTCGTTTCAATTTGCTTTAACGCCTTATCTGTATATTGTATCGCTCTCATGAGATCAGGCAGCCTGTGTTCATATATTTTTGCCAACTCAACACATGCGCTAAATTTTTCTTGGTCATCACCATCAGAGGAAACCATCTGCCATAACTCTGCTGCTTTCCCCCATTGCTTTTTCTTTTTTAACTGCCAAGCCAGCTGATGTTTCGCTTTTATACCTGCCACATCATTCATTTGTGCTAATTCTTCATACCCCTCTTGCGCTTTTTTGATTTCACCAATAGAGCTAAACCACCTTGCTGTCTCATAGGCTTCTCTTGTGGTTTGCTCTTTATCTAACCCTAGTAATTGGTTAGACAAGTGGATATATAATGTGATCAGTGAGAGGATGTCTATTTCATTATGTTTCATTATACCTAGCATGCCTTCAGGGTTTTTAGTATCTAAATAATCAAAGTAAATCATCGGCGCAAGATAACCTGGGATATCATCCTCTCTTTTTACTCCTAATACTTCTCTTTCAACAATAGATAACTTCGTCCGCTCAAGTTTATGTTTCCATAACCTTCTTGAAGCATGATATAAATCAAAATGACCGAATGGCGGTAGTTTGGGTAAATGTTCTCGAATTAATGTATGCCGTGTTTGTAACTGGGGCCAATCAAACGCTTTACCGTTATAGGTCACCATGGTTGTATAATCAATTGATTCTAAGAAGCTTTTATATAAAGCGATTTCTCCTCCAGGGTCAGGTAATATATGTTGTTTTAAAGTGACGCCTTTTCGACTCACGCTCGCATACCCTAATAAGAAAATCGTATTGCCTACTCCACCTCCAAGCCCTGTCGTTTCAGTATCAAAAAAGAACAAATCCTCTGCTTGATGGCCTCTCGCTGTTAACGGGTGACACTCGGTAGTTTCGTTCCATTTTTCAATGACCTTGTATAATTCTTGAAAGCGGTAATTTCCATGTAAATAATCTAGGGGATAATGAATTTCTCTAATGAGACAAGTACTACCTTCTATATCATGATAAGGCGAAACATGGTGTTGTTGCCATACGTCTTGGAAAGGGAAAACGGATGGGGACTTCTGCTCTACTTCTACTTTTTTTTCGGTAGTATGAGACATATGTGATTGTAAACGATTCAATTTATTTTTTAATGACACACTTCTCACCTACTCCTTATAGCCATGTTTGAAATAACTTTAACACATCACCTTTAGCCGTCTCAGAAGAAAGATCTGTTCCAATACAAGAAGGACAACCCGTTTCACAAGGACATCTCTCAATCATTGAGATGGCTTCTCTTATTAGTTGATCAATTTCATCGTAGACTTTCTCACTTAATCCTACACCGCCAGGGTATTTATCGTAGAAAAATAATGTTGGTTTTTCATTATGAATAGCTTTTACTTGCGGAACGACATGAACGTCCGTCTGATCACACATAACGAATAATGGCACGATTGCTTTAAGGGCATGAGCGGCTCCAATTAAACCTTGCTCCAGTCGTTCTTTTCCGAACATCAATCCTTCTGCAAAAAAGGTCACCCACGTAGCACTTGTATGCAATTCTTCTTCTGGTAAAGAAATGGGTCCAGAGCCGATGTTATCATGCGTATCAAATTTAATTTTTTTGAATATCGTTGCCATTGCCGTTACACTCACATCACCATAGCCAATCTGTTCGTTTCCAATTCGCTTTGTTTTATCTTCCTCTAATACTTTTAATTCGACAGCTAAGTTGGCGTCTGTATAATAATCGACTGCCACTTCTCGTACAAAAGCTTTTTTCTCTTCCCAATCTAAATACTCAACTTGAAATTGAGTACCTTGGTGGAGATAGATGGCTTCATCATGTAACAATGTCATCGCAGAAAAACGGTCCATCTCACCAATCACCTTCACATTCGCCACATCTGATTGATCGATTATGACAACATTCTCTTGCGATGCGGACCGTAAACTGACATTATGAGCTGGAAAAGAATCATTCATCCAATAATACTTGTCTTGATTTTCGTGCAGTACCTGTTCTTCAGATAAATATTCTAATACTTCTTCAGTTTCAAAGCGACCAAATGACTCTCCTTTCTTAAAAGGCAATTCATAGGCAGCACATTTAATATGATCAATGAGAATGATTAAATTATCTGGATTGATTCTTGCTGTTTCTGGATTTCGTTTAAAGAAATAATCAGGATGATCAATGATATATTGATCTAATGGGTTTGAGCTAGCAACCATAATAACGAGTGATTCACTATGTCTACGCCCAGCTCTACCAGCTTGCTGCCAAGTACTAGAAATTGTCCCTGGATAACCAGTCATAATACAAACTTGCAGCTGACCAATATCGACGCCAAGTTCGAGTGCGTTTGTACTGACAACTCCATATATCTCTCCATGACGCAAACCCTTTTCAATCGATCTTCTCTCAGATGGAAGGTAACCGCCACGATAACCTCTGATTGCTTTCGGTCCAATCTTATGCTTGACTAGCTCTTGTAAATACTTAAGTAATACTTCCACTCTCACACGGCTTTTAGCAAAAATAATCGTTTGTACTTTATTCATTAGCATTTCACTTGCTAGCCTTCTTACCTCGAGTGTCGCACTTCTCCTTATATTTAATGGCTTATTGACAAGCGGTGGATTATAAAACACAAAATGTTTACGGCCGCTCGGCGCACCATTATTGTCAATTAATTTCATATTTGTTTCTGTTAGCTCCTCTGCAAGTTCAAGGGGATTGGCAATAGTCGCAGAAGTGCATATAAAAACGGGTTTACTTCCATAAAACTCACAGATTCTTAATAACCTCCGTAGAACATTGGCTACATGAGAACCAAATACACCGCGATAAATATGTAATTCATCAATAATAATAAAACGAAGATTTTCAAATAATGATACCCATTTCGTATGATGTGGAAGAATTGCTGAATGAAGCATGTCCGGATTAGTCATAACAATATGGCCAGCTCTTCTCACTTTTTGTCTAATATTTGAAGGCGTGTCACCATCATATGTATAGCTATTAACGGAAAGAGATGACTCTTCAATCAATTCATTGATTTCCATTTTCTGATCCTGAGCAAGTGCTTTTGTAGGAAATAAATATAGGGCCCTTGCTTGTGGATTATTTATGATAGTCTGCAATACTGGCAAATTGTAACATAAGGTCTTTCCCGACGCTGTTGGTGTAACAGCAACAATGGACTGATGAGCCATAACGGCATCGTAACTTGAGCGCTGATGAGTATACAGACGGGATATTCCTCTTTTTTCTAAGGCGCTCATTAAATGAGGATCTAGTCCAATCGGCATATCCGCTACTTGCGCTTCCTTCTCTTCCAATGTATGCCAATACGTTATTTGTTCTCCAAATTTATCGGATTGCTTGAGCTCTTTAATCAGTTCTTGTAAATTCTTTTTCACCTTCACGTTCTTCACCTCATCACTTTATTCTAGCGAATAAACGTTCGCAGAAAAAGGTTTTTTTACGATTTATTTATTAGAATATTATTCCATCTAGCCTATTTGAGTTTTAAAATCACCCAAACTTTATCGAGTGCATAGAATAAAAGGAATGTTTGATTTATTTGGGAGGGAGTTACATGAGTGAAAAAAGAAAGGAGCCGTTCGGAGATTTAATGAAATCCATGAATCAGTTTTTTCATGATAAACCTGTAAAAAACTTCATGCAGACAATGGACGACTTTTTTAAAAATCCGTTTCCTTTCGCTACTTCTTTTCATGTAGAAGTAAATGAAAACGCCGATGATTATATTATAAAAGCGGAACTACCAGGCATAAACCGTGAACAAATTGAATTGAATGCCATTAATAATTATATTAAAATTACGATTCACCGACTCGATATTGAGACAAGTGAAGATGACTTACAACAAATATATCAAAAAAAACAGGCATTCCAACAATCAACTAGGACGATCCCTTTACCTTTTATTATCGATGAAAGCACCATTCAAGCTTCTCACACAAATGGCTTACTCATCGTAAAAGTGCCTAAACCAAAAGGTAAAAGGATCAGCTTACAATAATATAATGACTGTAAAGCAAGTAGTAAATCTATTTTCTACTTGCTTCTGTATTTAACCACTGATTAAAAGCTCCTGAAGGTACACTGAAGTAGTCTCGTGTAAACTGAAGGAAAATTTCAGTATCTACTTCTCTTCCGGCAAACTGTTCGTAAAAGGAAGATAAATATTTCTCACCTACTTCTTCGGGACTAATCCCTCTATAAGCGTAATGTTCTTCGATTAATTCGATTATTTCCCAAGCAGGTTGTGCATTTAATATGGCTTCATGTTCAACCTCATTGATATTGGTATTGGATACTTGGCTTCCATTCACATGCTTTTCTAATCCCCCTATTTCTTCTTGTAAGTAAGCCAAAGCCTGTTGCTTACTTTCCTCACCTTGATCAACGCCGTATTGATAAGCAGCTAAATGCGATAGACCCGATCCAATCCAGCTATCATTTTGAGGATCCTGACTGATAGCCGATGCATAATAGAGAGCAGCCACCTCTTTAGCTAATATATATGGATTCCGAGCTTCTTCTGGATTCAGCATGACCATACCAGGCACACTCTCAGTTTCCAAGGAATCGCTAATAAAAATATCTGCTTGCTTAAATGGTAGAGGTGCTATCGCCTCTTCAAAATAATCAAAAACTGCCATGATCTCTTCTTCAGCTAAGTCCTTCCGTGATGAAGATTGATGCAAAAAGCTAACCTGCGTATCCTTTTGTGTAATCCTTTCACTTTTCTCCCAATTATCAGATACAATAGAAAAGGAGAAATTCTTCACATCATCGATGGAAACCTCTTCCTTGTCATTCTCAATAGCAGAAGATATAAATGTATATCCTGGTTGAAGGTCATAACTCACTTTAAATGAAGACAATAATGCATGATGATGATGAATATATGGATTATCTTTTGTCGCTTCTGCCCATCTTCCGTTTTTATATGGTGCTAAGGTAAAATACCAGTCTTGGAAAATATCAGCATCCTCTATTCCTCTCATTCTATAGTTAAATTGCACATCAAATTGACTCTCGCCTTGCCATTTTTTAGGTAACGTAATGTAATAAACGTCATCCTTTATTTCATATGGTAGATTTTCCTGGTTTACAATGATTTCATTCAGTTCTAATTGAGCTAAATTTCTCGGTGCAAAAAAAATGAGCTCTTTCCATTTATCTTCTGATTCGTTCTTAACTGACACTTCTTCTTTCACTGTAAACTCATTTGCACTTTCCATGGAAAGCTCTAAAGAATAGTCTCCTTTATTTTCATTTGTTACACCAATTTTCGAATCACTATATTGATTAACAAATATACCACCTAAAACAAATAATAGTAAAAGGATAGCAAAACCTACTTTATGTAAACTAAAGTTTAAAAATCGCTTTTCTCCTAATCTTTTTCGTGTTGGTCTCCCTTTTGGTTTAATTCCAGTTTTGATCCAAGGCATTCTAGCATAATCTGTTTGGAATTTATTTTTTAACCCCGCGGTTAATAAGCTAAAAGATATCGTGGTTATTAACAAAATGATAAGTGGCACCATTAATATATATTGATTGCCCATCAAATTCTCTCTCGCTTGTCCAACAAGACCAGATAATTCTTTTGTAACCGATAAATAGATAACAGGATCATTTCTAACAATCGTTCCACCGATAAAAATATTTAATAAAGCTAACTGTCCCATGATTGTAATCACATAAACAATTTCCATTGTGAACATCACAAGTAAAGATTCTTTTAATTGGGGAAACACGTTACGCCATAACAGCCTCCACCTCTTTGCACCAAGAGTCATTGATGCCAAAACAAAATCTCTTTTATAAATTTCAGCTGTTTTTTGCCGAACAGAAGATACGATACTAGGAGTACCAATAAGTGAGGCAATAACGATGAAATATGCTATAAGAATAGGCGTTTCCAATATAGAACCAAAATTAATAGGCAACAAGCAGAAATATAAAATTAAAAATGCAGGTACATAACTCCAAGCTCCTTCAAAAGCGATAATGAAAGACGGTGTTTTTTTCCATGTACCAATAAACATCCCCAGTACTGTACCGATTATCATCTTTATCGTAGCAACTGCAATGGCAATCCACACCGTATATCGCAAACCATAAAGTATCATTGATAATAAATCGTACCCCCACCGATCAGTCCCTAAAGGGTAAGCCATTGATTCAAATGGTTTTAATGGTGGTGAAATGACATCGCCATCAATATACTTCACCTCTAAGGCCATGAAGATGGAGTGTGGTGCTATTTTCGGACCAAATACCGTAAAAAATAAGACAATCGTTACACTAACTATCCCTAAATACAATGCGTAATTTCGATTATATATCTTATTCATAAATAAACCCTCGTTTAAATAAATAAAGTAAAAGTCTAATAACTACAAAGACAAGTAGAGAAATGAATAGCATGCCAAATAGCCCGATGGCAATAGGCTGAGGATCACCAAAACTTTGAAAAACAAACTTGGTTAGACCTGACACGTTGAGCAAATATTCCACAATAAATAAATTACCGATGGCAAGGGATAAAACTTTCACCAAATCAGCTACGAGAAACGGCTCAATATTTTTATACACATGCTGAAAATTAATACGATCAACTTTCAAGCCTTTTGCTACAGCTGTACGAATATAATCTTCTCCAGCTATTAAAAAGTACCTCTCAGAAATCAATTTAAATAGATAAATAGAAGGAGCAATCGCAACAAGAACCATCGGGAACCAAATATTCAATGCACCTCCATTCGGTAAAAAGGAGACGACTCTAAAGCCCGTCCATTTATAAATATTCACCGCAAAGAGTAGAGCAAAAATAATAAAAATAAAATCTGGAATGGTTGAGATAATATTCATCATGACACGGAAAATTTTTGTTAAGTAAAATCGACTTAAGAAAATACCGAATAATAAACTTAATAGAATTGAAAGTAATACACCCACAAAAACAATATAAAAGGAAGTGAAAAAATTATCTCCAATTTCTGAAGCAATCGACCTTTGCTCCATCCCTACATAATATGTACCTAAGCTGCCGGTGCTCAACTCTTTAAAGAAATTTCCTACCATTGATGGAAATTGAGCAAAATTCAAACTAACCGTACCATTAGTAGGGTTAACTAAAACGATTGATGGTAAAGTTGCTAGAAATAAAATAAGAAAGATGACGATAATCATTTGCTGGATATAACGAACCATTTCTTTCCCCCTTCTGCTTCTTTCGTCATGCTAACTATTTTTCATCTTTCCTACATTATTGTCAATATTTTTTTGATAATTCCCCCATTTCCGAATACAGGACTTTTCATTCAGATTTATATTTATTAAATAGCCCTTCAAATGGAAGAAAAAAGGGCGGCCAAATATTACTGTGCATTACCTCTTTTTTATGATGACATGTCTGAAACAAGTCATCATAAAAAGCCATGTGATTTTTTGCGGTCACATGGCGGTTTGTTGGTAATTAACTCCTCCTACCTTTTTTTAGCTAAATTTTTATTGGTAAAACTTTCATTTTCATACTCAGAATCATATATAATTAATTACAAAGATTGGTGGATTGTAGTTCTATCATATTAATAAGATATCTGTTAATCATTATATTATTTGTAAAAAATTATATTTTTTACATACCAAATATTGTAGTTTAAAGAAAATTATGTTATTTTTATACTCGTAATAAACAAATAATGGAAAGTAAGGATGAAATATAAAAAAGAAAATGACAAGACTTATTTGCTCGGTATTGGCAGTTGGTTCAATTGGACTAGGTGCAAATACAGCGTTTGGTGCCTCTTTCGGAAATTCTTCTAGTTGAGTCTCTACTAAAGAAGTTCTTGAAATTAGGTATAATGGGGCTGCCTGGAATTACTCTAGTTCGTCTTATAAGTCTACTTCGTTTAAATACTCACGAAATGGTAAAACTTTGCTAAACAAAACCGCCTATTCTAGCAAAGTGACAGGTTCTGTTTGGGACGATTTAAGATGGGGAGACAAGTATACTACGAAATTTTCTTGGAGTCGTGGAGCAAAAAAATAATTTTCTATAATTTTAATATTCATAATTTTTTTAAGAAAATCCAATATAATATAGAAAATCGTTCGGGCCTGATAGGTACTTTTCTACAGGGCCCGATTCGACTTTTAAATCTTATAAAATACCGCATTACTTTAATTATGAATAATAACTACGTAGTTGATGTCAACTAAAAGGTGATACTATTGAAATATTCTTTATTTAGATTTATCGACGTTATTGAGGCGTTTGCTATCTATCTAATGTGTTTTTCTACAAATTTAATATTTATTTATGTACAAACTTTGGATTTAGGAGATTCTTTTATTTTAGAGTCTTTTTTAGAAAGTATTATAGAGTATCAACTTGTAATAAATATTTTTCTTACATTTATTATAATAGTATTTCACTATCAATTTTTAAATCGTAAGAAAACAGAAATATCCTGCCGAATACTCGTAGGAGATACAATGGTAAATGTTGTAATTCGATATATCTTGAATAGTCTAACTATATTAGTGTTTAGTTTTTTACTGTCACTCTTATTAAACTTCTATTTAGAGTTGAATGTTACCAGTAATCTCTACTTAGTTTTTATTTTTATTATATATATATTAATTAGTGCAGCTAAGGTGGAAAAAGAATGAGAATTTTACGTTTTTTTATACTTAGAATATTTTTAAAAAGACCGATACTTGTTTTGGGTATGATAACATTACTTTTTTTAGCCAATTATCTTTCTTTTACAACTGTTCGTTCAGTTATATCAACTTTTCAAGGCTATGGAGAAATGGAAAATCTAAATCAAGAAGGGACTATTATTGCTAATCTAGACCCAGATAGTGAAGCTGATTTCAATGAAATTAATATAGAAGATACACAAAAAGTATATGAATACTTAAACAACAATTACACTTATGCTCTGCGAGTCGATGGTTTTGTTACTTCTTTACCTAATGAACATAAGATGGAAGTTCCTTTCAATTATATCGATGAGGAGGCTTATAAGATAAATCAATTGAAATTATCTCAAGGAGACCACTTAAACTTCAATTATAAATTTAATAAAGATGATATACCTATTTTAGTAGGTGCAGGTTTGGCCACAACATATCCTGTAGGGTCAAATATTGAGATTACAGATCCTGTGACCCAACAACTAGTTAATTTAAAAGTTCAAGGAGTCTTGAAGAAGAATACTCAAAGTTCTAATTTTTATGCTCCCAACTCAAAGAATTATCATAACTTTTCAATTTTTCTACCTATTAATGAAGAATTTATTCAAAATGCGGGTCTTGACCTCCACGTTAATGGTTTAATGGACCTTGTGCTTCTTGATTCGACAAAAGAAGAAGCAATGAATTTAAGAGAAAATATCAAGGTAAATGTAGGTTTAGAGTTTAACTTTTTTAATCAACAAGAAAACTTTGATTTCTTTGAAGATTATTATTTAAATTCATTAATAATCATCTGTACTATCACCCTTATTTTAACTATAATCATTGTAGGTCTCGCTATATGGAATAATTTGGTGAGTGTTCGATTAATGATAAGAGATTTTACAATCAATTTATTAGTTGGATTAAGTTATTCCAAACTAAGAGCAATTTTCTATAGCTATTTTGGAATATTGTTCTCTATTATTCTAATCATATTATCTGTGATAACCGCTTATAATAGATACGGCTCTTGGTTAAGAAACGATTCAACTTTTGCTACTTACGGAATATTTGGCTTAATAAGCATGGATTGGATGGCTTTACTTATTGTTCTTTTTATAGATGTTATTATTGCATTTGTGATTGTTGAACTTACGATAAAAAAAATTAAAAGTATTCCGATATCCGTAGGGGTGTTACAATGAATAGTATAATTAAGCTAGAAATCCAGAAAAAAACATTTAAGAAGAAAGGTTTTTCTATTCTAAATGACTTTGATTTGGAAGTGAAACCTGGGGAAAGACTTTCTATTGTAGGAGAGTCTGGAGTTGGAAAAACTTCTTTACTTAATATCCTTGGCCTACTTGATACAAAATATCAAGGGAATTATAGGCTTTTTGATTCACCTGTTAAGGATTTATCACGAAATAAACTAGCTGAGTGGCGTAATCAAAAAATTGGTTTTGTTCTCCAGGAGTCCTCGCTTATTAATTCTTTGACCATAGAGGATAATATTAAATTGCCGCTTATGTATGGTAACGTTGAAAAAAATCTAACTGTACAAGAGCGCTTTAAACGGATTACTAATAAAATTGGGATTGAGCCCATTTTGAAAAAAAAACCACTTGATTGTTCTGGGGGCCAACGATCTAGGGCCGTTTTTGCTAGGGCCGTAATTATGAATCCCCAAATAATTTTATCAGATGAACCAACTGCGTCTTTAGACTCGGAAAATAAAGAGAAAATTATCAATCTACTATTTGATATGAATAAAGAATTTAATACTACTGTTATTACAGTGACTCATGATTTAGATGTAGCCAATCGGCATGAACGTATAATTACTCTCGAAAGGAATGAATAAAATGGGGTTCATTGCAATGATCATGTCATTTATCCTTGGCATATTCTTCACAAACGGCATTTTTTATACAAGTTTTTTTAGTGCTAGGAATCATTCTCATACTTTTTGCTGTTTATCTAGCATGGCCTAAATAAGAATCATAATTACATATAGCACATTAAAAGAGTTATATTTAGTATTGGTTATAAAATCTTGGTTGCCCAATAAGATTCACTAAAACTCTTTTCTGCTTATGAGTTATGGGTGACCCTGATTTTGCTTTATTGTAAACATCTGTTGTTATTTCTTTATACGTATTGTTGGGTATATCTAGTTCTAGTTCATCAATAATTTTAATTAATGTTTCAGCACTTAAAGATTGTAATTGGTCATAAACCCATTCTATTTGCGAAAGATATGACATTTGTTCACTTCCTTGCTTATCGTGTTTATTAGTCCTCGTTTAATTCAAATGTAATGACTCCCCATTCTCCTTTTCCTTGATACCATTCAATACTACTTTGAAACACTCTTTTATATCCTTGTTTAGCAATTTCGTTCATCCGTTCACCTAATTCAGAAGGTGTAAGACCAAAATATGGTAATATATAGTTAAAGACTTTGAGGTGCGATAACTTGATCAACATAATATTAATTATTTTCTTAGCATTAACTTTTTTTGCCTCTATTACTGCATTAATTAATACTCATAAAATCCTAAGAGATCTAACAACGATAAAGGATAAACTAGGAATTAAAGAAGATAACATAAGTTCTAATTCCTTTTTTAAGAATGATCTTGATAAGGATTGATAAAATCGTGAACTTTATAACAACTACTTAACGAAACATAATACAAAGTCTATTTCTTAAATAACTTACATTACATATAACGCGCCTGAATTAGAAACTGGACAATTTTATAAACTAAATCATCCACAGCTTCATCTATAATGTCCTGATTAATTCCGATGTACCTCATAGTGACAGATGGGGATGAATGATTATATCTGTTGAAGAACTGCAACATCCTTATACTTTTGATAAAAATGATATCCGAATGTCTTTCTAAGGGTGTGCCTGCCGATTTCATCTAAGCCCACCTCTTTGGCAGCAGTATTTAATATCTTCCAAGCTTGCACTCGGTGTATACGGGCGTATCCTCTTCTGGACTTAAACAAATACTCTGCTTCTCTTTCTTAACGGTAAAATCCGTAATATGGCGCTTTAGATCGTTGTTAATCTTAAACCGTTTCAATTTACCAGTCTTTTGCTCAGTTATAACGATATGGTTTTTGTTTCTCACATCACCTACCTTCAACTTAAGCAAATCACTTATTCTAAGACCGGTATTAATCCCTAATACGAATAAAAAGTAATTCCTTTCATGCTGGTTCATCAAGACTTCTTTCATTGCAGCAACTTTCTCTAAATCACGTATAGGTTTAACGGTGTTCAATGCAACAACTCCCTTTTAATATTCTTCTATGGCTTCCAGCACATACCGGCATGAGAAAGGGAGAAATTCTCGGGTTAACTTGGGAAGATGTTGATTTTGAATCTAGAAAATTAAAAGTCAATAGAACTATATAAAAAAACAGGAGAATTTCTCTTGCAATCTCCCAAATCACCTTCATCTGTTAGAACAATATATATAGATGACGATCTTATAAGAGTTTTAAAAAAGCAAAAAGTAAAACAAAACATTGAAAAGATGAAGTTTGGGACTGTCTACAAAGAACATAATATGGTTTTTGCACAAGAAACGGGCGAGTTCATAAACCCTACTGCAGTAAACCAATTATTTTCTCGGTTCATTAGACAGTCCAAGCTCCCTGATTAGGTTTCACGACCTTAGACATACCCAAGCCACTATTTTACTACAAATGGGCGTAAACCAAAACTAGTGGCCGATAGGTTAGGACATTCTAGCGTTAAGATTACACTAGATACTTATTCTCATGTTCTACCAGAAATGCAACAAAATCTAATAGACCAATTCTCGAAAGCTATGAAAAGTGGTCAAATTGTGAGCAACTAAGTATTGAGGAGCGCTTAAACCCTACACCTTAAAGAAACCACCGACCCCTTTTACCATTGACGACACTTGGTTTACAGCATTCATCATTTGTCCCGCTGTATCCATCATCTTATTAAAATCAAGTGAACCATCTTGTGACTTAAAGCTATTCATAATCGATTGAACATTATTAGGTTGTTTCGCAACAAAAGATTGTTTTGGATACGGGTTCATGGTGTTATATTGGCTTTGCATATTATAAGATTTATTTACCGGCTGTTCATTGGGCTCGAGTGGATTGTGAAAATAATTCGGACTATCCTGTAAAGGGTAGTTTGGTTGGTGATTATTTACATCATGTTGAGGTGGATACATATTCCCATATGGAATTGTCTGATAGGGATAGTTATTCGTGTAAGCATAATTTATTTGAGATTGATTCCATAATGGCTGTTGTTGTCCATTCATTATTGGGTGTGGAACGGACTGCATTACCGGCAGTTGTCTTATTTCAGTAGGGTAGGACATATTAGATTGGTAAGGTGCATAATATGGATTAAAGCTCCATGCAACAGGCATATTTCGTTTACTTTTCTCATTTCTTTTACGGCCAAACATGGGCAAACATCCTCCTTATTCATCATCATTATACTGTATGATGAATAGGCGAATTAGGTGATTATCCTCAATAATATTTCCATTTTAAACAAGATATCCTTCCTTTTCAATCTGTCATTAATTGTTGAACTTTGTCGGAAGTTTAAATTTTTGAAAAATAAACAATCTATTTATTTCGTGTTACTATAAATTTAAAGATTTGTTTTTTCCTACATTTCTTTAAAACTTCATATTTCATCGCATGATTGGATGAGTATCCTTTTAAGATTATTTCATTATTTGGGGGAGGAAGATTCAAATGAATATTCACGAGCTAAAGCAGAAGTTTCAACAAGTGAAGGAAGTTAAGCCAGATCACGCGAACCAACTACTAGATTTCTCTAAACGAGCTTATATCCACAATGAAATTTCCATTTTGGATTATCGAAATCTTGTTCGTGAATTAGAATCATTAGGTGCTGTCATTCCTGAAAGTTTTTTTAAAGACGGATCCCTAATTACTATGAAATAGGAAAAAACATTCATAACTCAGAAGGAAAAAGGAGTCACTTTTTAGTGACTCCTTTTTCCTTCTATTATTTATACTGAATCCTGCTCTCCCTTTTCCTCTCATTCTTTGTAAGAAAAAGTCGCTCGATTATTTCATTCGCCCAAAGTTCGGACCTTTAAATCCTCAGTCTTAGTCTTGTTCACACTTCACTTTCTTCTACAATTCTTAACAACGTCTCAACAACATATTTTGCAGACTGCAATTGATTTGTAAATCTCGATTTACTTGTTTCAGGATAAAAGGCTTGAATGGAGCATGTTTCAATTTGGTCATAGGCGGAATTAATTTGCATCGGCCACAGCTTCTTCGTTGCTTTGGACTGTAAAAAATGAAGTGCTTCTTCCTGCCATACATCCAACTCTTGTTTCACCTTGTCTGCATAAGGCTTAACTTCGCCGAAAAAATCCGCTTTCTTATTTTCTTTTCTACCATCTATATAGCGCTTCTCTATCCATTCCAAATGCATTAATATCTCTTTTGAGTGTTTGGCTAGCTTGTTCATCATGTTCATCTCCAGTCATTCTGTAAAAATCATAGATGAGCTAACCTTATTGTAGCTTACGACTATACTACTCGTAAATGATTAGCGATAACCAAGTTTGTATTTCACAAAATGTGAATCCGTCGTATCTTGTTGATGAAGCTCGTCCATCGGAAATCTTTCTAATTCCTCTAACTTTTTATGACACGCTTCTACTTTTTCTATTTGTTCTTCTTGTTGATTGAACTTTAATTGTTGTAGATTCTTTTGCACAGCTGTCTCTAAAGCCTCCAATTGATTATAGATATCCTCTAGCATGAGTAATAATTCTTGTTTTTCTGTCATATTGGGTTTCATTGACAAGTCATGCCTCCTTTAAGGTCGCGTCTTTGATATAATGTACATTCGCTTTCCTATTTTTTTCTCCTTTGCGATTGACAAAACTAGAACTGATTCGGCAAAGAAAGAAGGATTTTTTATATAATGACCTTCTTTCGACAGCATATGAATAAACGTTTGAAAATATGACTAAACGGCAACACTGAAAAGAAAATGAAACATTTTTGCCTTCTATTACGTCAAATATTACAAAACAAGTACACCTTGTTGGATTAGTGCTTTTTGACCACCCGATTACATCTTGCTTCTGGTATGATAAGGTATAGTTTGTGAGGTGAAGTCTATGGCATTTCATTACCCGAACGGGAGGAAATATGTACCTGCAGAAAAAAGCACATTAGAAAAAAGAAAACGCAAGAATCCGTCATATGGTAAAAGAGGTATGACATTGGAGGACGATATAAACGACAGCAACCAATATTACTTAGATAGAGGGATCGCGGTCATACACAAGAAACCAACACCAGTACAGATTGTTCAAGTGGATTACCCTGCAAGAAGTGCTGCCGTCATTAAAGAAGCATACTTTAAACAGGCATCGACAACTGACTATAACGGCATTTACAAGGGTAAGTATATTGATTTCGAAGCAAAGGAAACTAAAAACACCACTTCATTTCCTTTTAATAACTTCCATTTGCATCAAATTGAACATATGAGGAACATCATTAAACAAAGGGGCATTTGCTTTGTCATTTTACGCTTTTCGACAACTGACGAGTTATTTTTACTAGAAGCTAAGGAATTACTCGTTTTTTGGGAACGCATGGAAAATGGCGGAAGGAAATCGATGACAAAGGATGAAGTGATAGAAAAAGGGCATCGCATAATACTTGGCTTTCAACCGAGAATTGATTATATTAAGATATTAGATAACATTTATCAGCTTGATAGCTCAACATAAGGTTTGAGATAGAAAGGAAGGACTTATATGTCAGAACAGTATAAATCTAGGGAGGAGCGCCGAAAACAACAACAGCAATCACCTAAACCGAAGAAGAAAAAATCAGGAAAAACGTTATTCAAGAAGATTTTTCTCACATTAATTGCACTCGGTATTGTTGGGATGATTGCAGGCGCAGCTACATTTGCCTTTATGGTTAAGGATGCTCCCGAGCTAGATCCAGCACTATTAAAGGACCCTATTCCGTCGGTACTTCTCGATATAAATGGTGAAAAAATTACGGAAGTCGGTGCTGGAAATTTAGATTATGTTGAATATGAAGATATACCTGACCTTGTTGAAAATGCTTTTCTGGCAACAGAAGATGTTCGCTTTTATGAACATAATGGCATGGATTTAATTCGATTAGGTGGAGCAGTTATCGCCAACGTAACAAAAGGTTTTGGTTCTGAGGGCGCTAGTACGATTACTCAACAGGTCGTAAAGAACTCATTCTTAAATAATGAAAAAACAATTAGCCGTAAAGCACAAGAGGCTTGGCTTTCATTCCAATTGGAACGAAAATATACGAAGCAAGAAATCTTTGAAATGTATGTGAATAAAATTTACATGTCAGAAAATAGTCACGGTGTGTTAACAGCATCACGTTTATATTTTGGTAAAGATTTGGATGAACTGGAGTTACATGAAGCCGCATTACTTGCAGGGATGCCGCAAAGTCCAAACAACTATAACCCGTTTACTCATCCAGAAAATGCCGAAAAACGACGTAACATTGTTTTATCTTTAATGAACCAACATGGATTCATTTCCGAAGAGCAAAAGACTGAAGCACAATCCATTCCTGTCACTGAAGGGTTAGTTGCTGAAGGTGAAAGAGAAATAGAAGATGATACACCTTATGATTCATTTGTCGATGTTGTCATTGATGAAGTAACTGAAAAATATCCTGACCTCGATATCTTTTCCGATGGTTTAACAATTCATACAACAGCAGACAAAGATATCCAAAAATATGTTTCAAATATCTTAAATAGCGAAGATGTCATACAATATCCTGATGAAGAATTCCAAGCAGGGATTACTTTATTAGATTCAAGTAATGGTGAAGTTCGGGCGATTGGTGGCGGACGGAATCAAGAAGTAAAACGTGGCTTCAACTTTGCCACAGACCAAAAACGTCAAGCAGGTTCAACATTTAAACCGATCGCCGGATATGCACCTGCCATTGAATTTAATCAATGGGGCACTTATCATACACTTGTTGATGAGCCATATAAATACAGTGAAGGAACCGAAGTAAATAACTGGGATAACTCGTTTAAAGGGACGATGACGATGCGCCAAGCATTGGCAGAGTCACGGAATATACCTGCTGTTAAAGCTATTCAAGAAGTGGGCACTGAGCAATCAATGGAATTTGCTAATCGACTAGGCTTTAACTTTAAAGATGAATATTATGAGTCATCTGTACTTGGTACAAAGGCCGTTTCTCCAATGGAAATGGCAGGTGCTTATAGCGCATTTGCCAATGAAGGTTTCTATACAGATCCTCATACTGTCAAAGCCATTGAAATGCGTGATGGTACGAAAATTGACACCACACCTGAAAGTGAAGCGGTGATGAATGATTACACTGCCTTTATGATTACAGATATGCTGAAGACAGCTATCTCAAGCGGTACCGGTACAACAGCAAATATCCCGGGATTACCTGTAGCTGGAAAAACAGGGACAACAAATTATACAGCAGAAGAAAAACAAAAGTATGATATCCCTAACGGTGCAACACCAGATGCCTGGTTTGCTGGTTATACAACGAATTATACGGCAGCAATTTGGACCGGATATGAAAGTAGGAAGACTTACCTACCATCAAACGGATACGATCAGAAGATTGCCCAAATGCTCTTTAAAAACATTATGCAATATGCTTCAGAAGGGAAAGAAACAGCTGATTTCAAAATGCCTAACTCTGTTGAAAAAGTGGCGATTGAAAAAGGTAGCAACCCTGCAAAACTAGCAAGCGAATATACACCAAGTGATCAAATTATTACAGAGTACGCTGTCAAAGGAAATGCACCAAAAACAGTCTCTGAAAAGTTCGATAAACTTGAAGCACCGAATGGTTTCAATGCCAAATATAATAAAGAAGCCAATACGATCGAACTCGTATGGAAACATAAAGACAAAGATAATACTCAGTTTGTGGTGACCGGCGCTATTAATGATGGCGGTGCCCAAGAGCTCACGACAACATCTGAAACATCACTTACAATTGAAAATCCTGAACCTGATAGCACATATACCTTCACCGTCAAAGCGGTTCAAGATGATAAGGAAAGTGATGCTGCCCAAACATCTGTTAACATACCGGCCAATGAAGAAGAGCCAGAAGAAGTCGAACCACCTGACGAAGAAACGCCAGGTGATGGACAACAACCACCTGGAGACGAAGAAGGTGGCAATGAGAACGAGAATGGCAATGGTGACGGAAATAACAGCGAAAATGGCGATGGAAATGGAAATAACAATGGTGAGGGCAACGATAACAACAATGGTAATGAGAATGGTAATGGTAATGGTAATGAAGATAATAGTGAAGAAGAAAATCAATCACCTGAAGAAGAACAACCACCATCACCACCAGATGAAAACCCTGAGGAATAATCGTTATGTTAAAGGCAGAGAAGCTATCTTCTCTGCCTTTATCTTACCTGTGTGATTGTTTCAAAATATTCAAGAAGGCATTTGCTAAAGCTTCTGCATAATAAAAAACACTCTTCGCATTTTTATTGCTTCGAGTGTTTTTTTCTTACCCTATTCTTAGCATCTAATTTAATTACTTCATTCATGAGTTCTATTAATTGAATAAAAGCTAAATGAAGTGCAGGTTGCCCCATAATAAATTGTAATCGATCGGCAAAGTTGAATGGGAGATGTACCAAACCATCACCTATTTGTTGTTCATCCAGTGAGACTGGTTTTTCATTTAACCAATACACATATTGAACTAAAAGGGCAACTCCCAAAACCATGAGTTGCTCTGCTTCCTGCTTATCTCTTTGTTGATGGGCTGATTTTAGCCTGATCTTTAATTGATCCCATTCTTTAAGAATCATTGCGATGAATCGCTCTGACTCTTCCCAAGGTTTTTCAGAAGCTATTCCTTGATACAACTGTCTTTCGTAATAAAATGGGACAAACTCCCCTACTTGATCCTGTATATTATTAAAAAAAGGATGCTGTAACCTTTTTAACCGCTCATTCATATTATTTTACGCACCTAAACTTTTCATTCTCTTTTTACCTTCTCTACAAATATCAAGAACTGGACATTCTTGGCACTTTGGATTTTGTGCTTTGCAATGATAACGCCCAAAGAAAATTAAGCGATGGTGGGTCACAGACCACTCTTCTTCTGGTATTTTCTTCATAAGTGCTTTTTCGACCTCTAGAACTGAATCCTTCCATCTACAAAAGCCAAGACGTTTACTTACCCTCTCCACATGTGTATCAACAGCTATTGCAGGGACATTATAGGCCACTGATACAACCACATTCGCTGTCTTCCTTCCGACTCCTGGTAACTTTGTTAATTCATCGCGATCAGCAGGAACCACACCATCATAGTCATCTATTAACATGCGACATAGTTTTTGAATGTTTTTTGCCTTATTTCTATATAAACCAATCGAGCGGATATCCTGTTGTAATTCTTCAATGGATACATTTAAATAATCCTCTGGTGTTTTGTACTTTAAAAAAAGCTTGCTCGTCACTTTATTCACTAATACATCGGTACACTGCGCTGATAATGCCACCGCAATCACAAGTTCAAAAGGATTCTTATGAACGAGCTCGCAGTGAGCATCGGGAAACATTTCTCCCATCTTATCTAAACAATATCTAATGTCTTTCTTATTTAACATATATCATCACCATTCATACTATTGTTCTAACCAATTATAAAAAGGTAGCGACTCATTTCTCTTATCACTATTCTCTACACTTTTCATTCTCTTCACTTGGTTTTGTCTAAATTTCTTCCCTTGATTCGTTGCTTGTTCTACTGTTTTTATACCATTCTTTTTCCATTCAAACAAGATACGATCAATATAGCGGAAATTCAATTTACCAGATATGACCGCTTCTTTTAATGCTGCCTTAATGATTTTCACCTCATGATGGTCATCATCTAACCAAAGCGCTAGAGTTTCACATTCAAAAGGAGAGAGCGGCCTGCCAAATTCACTTTCAAACACTGAATACAAATCAATTTCGTCTTGCTGATTTTCTTTTGCTTCATTTCTTTTATCTGCAATTAAAAAAGCATCTGCTAATTTTTCCCAAAAATTATCTAAACAGTATTTTTCAAAGCGAATACCCTCTTCACTATAACCCTCATTTATAGTGATTAACCCTTTTTGTATTAAACGGCGAAGCATCCCCGCACAGTCCTCTGCTGAATAGGTCATTACTTCTGCAAGTTCAAAAGGTGTCGGGAAGTCATTTCCCTTATCACTAATTGAAATCAAATGGAGGATAAGGACTACTTCCTCTTCTTTTAGGTTCATTGCTTTGTACTGCGTTAATAAAGCTCCAGGAATTGTAATGTCTTTTTCCTGTAACCATTTTAATAATATCTTCTTTGGCATCATACACACCTCCATACAAGTATATCATGAACCCTTTTAAGAAAAGTATAGAAATGTATTCAAATAAAAGGTGTAAAAAAGTGAAAAAGAGCCACAAAATGACTCTTTTTCGTTTGTTATTGTGTGAAAAGCTTAAGGATATAAACGGTTTAGAAGTCTTGGGAATGGAATCGACTCTCTCACATGCTCCACACCACTAATCCAAGCAACTGTTCGCTCTAGACCTAATCCAAAACCAGAATGAGGAACTGAACCGTATTGTCTTAATTCTAAATACCATTTGTATGCATCCATGTCTAATTCATGTTCTGCCAATCTTTGTTTCAATAGCTCGTAATCGTGGATACGCTCTGATCCGCCAATAATTTCTCCATATCCTTCTGGCGCTATTAAATCCGCACAAAGGACAACATCTTCTCTTTCAGCATCTGGCTGCATGTAGAAAGGCTTGATTTTTGTTGGGTAATGTGTAATAAAAACGGGTTTATCATAGCTCTCGGCAATCGCTGTTTCGTGTGGCGCGCCAAAGTCTTCTCCCCATGTAATATCATCAAACCCTTTTTCTTGTAAAAACGTAATGGCTTCATCATATGAAATTCTTGGGAATGGTGCTTGAATTTTCTCCAATTTAGACACATCTCGGTCTAATGTCTTCAATTCAACTTGGCAGTTTTTCACAACAGCTTGGACAATATAGGAGACATATTCTTCTTGCACTTTCAGATTGTCTTCAAACTCATAAAAAGCCATTTCCGGTTCAATCATCCAAAATTCGATTAGATGGCGTCTCGTTTTTGACTTCTCAGCTCGGAATGTTGGCCCAAATGAGAAAACTTTCCCTAAAGCCATCGCCGCAGCTTCCATATATAATTGACCGCTCTGAGATAAGTATGCATCTTCATCGAAATACTTGGTAGCAAATAATTCAGATGTTCCTTCAGGTGCACTACCTGTTAGAATCGGTGGATCAACCTTTGAGAAACCATTTTCATTAAAGAATTCATATGTAGCACGAATGATTTCATTACGAATTTTCATCACAGCATGTTGTTTTCGTGAACGTAACCATAGGTGACGGTGATCCATCAAAAACTCTGTTCCATGATTTTTCGGCGTAATTGGATAATCAGTAGATTCATGAATCACTTCTACATCTGTAACGAGTAATTCATAACCTAAAGGTGAACGATCTTCTTTTTGTACTTTCCCTATTACGTACACACTAGATTCTTGTGTAACCGATTTTGCTGCTTTAAATACTTCTTCAGAAACATCTGCTTTTACAACCACACCTTGGATAAAGCCAGACCCATCACGTAGCTGTAGAAAGGCAATTTTCCCACTGGAGCGTTTATTTGCAATCCATGCACCTATTTTTACTTCTTGATCAACATATTTATACGTTTCAGCAATTGTCGTTTTAATCAATTTAATACCCCTTCCAAAAACATTTACCAATTAGATTCAAGTCGCCTTTATTATACCCTTCTCTGATTCTCGAGGCAACTTTTCATCATACATAACTCTAGCATGAGAAAAGGAAGTGAAGGGCTCCACTTCCTTTAACGATTACTGCAGTTTTTGATTCACAAATTCATGTATTCGACGAACAGCTGCTTCTAATAGATCAAGTGATGTCGCATACGATAAACGAATATTTTTCGGAGATCCAAAACCAGAACCAGGAATAACAGCTACCTTCGCTTCTTCTAATAATCCTTTTACAAACGCATCAACATCTTCATAACCTGTAAGCTTTGCTGCTTCTTCTACGTTAGGGAATAGATAAAAAGCACCTTGTGGTTTAATACATGTGAAACCTGGAATAGCTACTAATTGTTGATAGATAATATTTAAACGTTCTTCAAACGCATTTTTCATTTCTTCTACAGGTTGCTGTGAACCATTATAAGCTGCAATCGCTCCGTATTGAGAAGGAGTAGTTGGATTAGATGTACTATGACTTGCAAGGTTTGTCATTGCTTTTATAATGGCTGTATTTCCGGCAGCATAACCAATTCTCCACCCTGTCATTGAATGAGACTTTGAAACTCCATTGATTATAATCGTCTGCTCTTTCAATTCTGGACTGATTTGTGCGATCGAAATATGCTGATGTCCATCATAAGTCAACTTTTCATAGATTTCATCAGAAATAATTAAGATATTATGTTTCAAACAAAATTCACCAATCGCTTCTAGTTCCGGTTTGCTATAAAGCATGCCTGTTGGGTTACTAGGTGAATTAATGATGACGGCTTTTGTGCGATCTGTTATAACGGTCTCTAACTGCTGAGGCGTGACCTTATATTCATTTTCTTCAAGACCATCAATAAATACCGGCTTTCCGCCTGCTAGTTTAACTTGCTCTGGATAACTTACCCAATACGGAGTTGGAATAATGACCTCATCACCTTTATTCAAGATGACTTGGAATAAAGTGTATAACGCATGCTTAGCACCACTTGTAACAATAATATCCGACGCTGGAATATCAATCCCTTGATCTTGTTTAAACTTGTTAGAAATGGCTTCTTTGAGTTTAGGAAGTCCTGCAGCTGCAGTATACTTCGTATATCCTTCATTCATAGATTGAACAGCTTCATCAATAATATGCTGGGGTGTATTAAAGTCTGGTTCACCCGCACCTAAACCAATAACATCAATTCCTTGTGCCTTCATTTCTTTTGCCTTAGCTGTAATTGCTAAAGTTGTAGATGGTGTCAGTGATTGCACTCTTTGTGCTAGTTCAAAGTTCATTATCCTAATCCTCCAGAATGTGTAATCTATCTTTATATATATAAGCTGACCATGGAATAGTCATCCAAACCACTTATTTAAAGATTTTCTAATATTTTTAATTCTTCGTTACCTGTCTCATAATCTATTACATAATAATTCAGAAGGCCTTCGCCAGTTTTATAGGAAATCTCCCACAGAGGGATAGATTTTTCCATTCCAAGGTTGACAGAAATAATATCATTGGGATTTTTTTTATTCTTTACCTTTTCGATTGCTTCTTCTTTTGAAATCCCATCTTCTTTATTTTTTATAATCACTTCATCCTCAGAATCGGCTGAAACCCATACATACACCTCTTCATCTTCTTGTGTAATGCCATCAATAATGTAATACGTTTCATTACCATTATATAGAGTTACTCTTTTTACGGTCTGTAGATTCGCCTCATTTTCCGCTTTTTCTTTTGCCACTTTTTCCGCTTGATTTATCGGCTCCATCGCTTTTATATAAACTTTTGCCGAAAAACCGATAATGACAACCATAATGGCTAGTACGATGATTAGTATTTTTTTCATTCTTTTCACTACCTATGTACGATATATTGTAAAAACAGCTTTGCTATCATCATTCTTATCCAATGCTAAGCCGAACATTAAATCTTTTTCTTTTAATGTTCTGTTTAAACTATCAACAACTTTGTATAAATCTGGACTATTTTGAATCGTTACTGTTGATAAGATCTCAATCTTGCTTTCCATCTGTATTTCCTCCTTGACAAGTAAGGCCGATTTTCTCTGTTACGTCTAATAGTATACCAGTAAAAATGGTTTGCATAAATATTAGACGATTAGTTTTTAAAAATTATAACCATTCTTCAATGATATGAATCGTTTCATTCAAATCACACTCTTTTGCTTCAACAGACGGTATCGATTGTAGAAAAGCTTTTCCATAACTTGCAGTTTTAATTCTTCTATCAAATACAATCACAACACCCCTGTCGGTATTCGAACGAATTAAGCGGCCAAACCCTTGTTTAAAACGAATCACAGCTTCCGGTATAGCGAGCTCTTTAAAAGGATTTCCCCCATCTCTTTTCATCTTTGCAGCTTTCGCACTAGCTACAGGGTCATCAGGCGGTGCAAATGGTAGGCGAACGATAATCAAGCATGATAAGTCTTCTCCAGGAATATCTACACCCTCCCAAAAACTACTTGCGCCTAATAATATCGCTTTATCAAACTTTTGGAAATTTCTCGTCAATCGCGAGCGACTACCTCCTGAGATTCCTTGAGCAAAGATCGCGTACTCACTAAGAAAGTCCGATTCCTTTATGAGTTGATACGTTTCTTTAAGCATTTCAAATGAAGTGAATAAAATGAGCATGCGCCCCTTGGTTACTTCAGCAACGGAAATAATTTGCTCTGCGATACTGGCAATATACTCTTCCATTTTCACCGCTTTAATATCTGGTAAGTCTTTCGGTATAATCATTTTCACTTGTCTTTCATATTGAAATGGTGAAGGGATTTGCTGACTAGTACAAGGTAAACCTTCTAGGCCTAATTCTTTCTCCATATATTGAAACGACTGGTTTACGGTCATTGTAGCAGAGGCTAAAACAACACTTTTTTTCTTGGTAAAAAAGGACTGACTTAGCCGTTCAGAGACATCTAATGGTTCCGCATAAATAGAAGTGACATTCTGAATTGCACGTAAATCAACTTCTACCCATGATGCTAAGGGAGAATCTTGGCTGTTTTTAAAAAAGAAGTCCAACGAATTGACATAACCTTCTAATTCCCTTACAGCAGATGCGACATCTTCTAATAGAGGCTGTGACTTTTCCGCAATAGGAGATGGTCCATTTTGAATAGCATGTAGCCTTGCTGTCAACATTTGAATAACCTCTTTTAGAATAGAAGAAAACCTCTCCACTTGGATATCCATTTGACGCCCATATTTAGCGATTAGGTTTTGGACATTCATTTTCACTCGCACTAATTTACTCTTCTTAGGACTAGATTTTTGCACAAGCTTCGAAATTAAGTAAAAGAACTCATCCATTTCTGTATGTAAGCTCTCCATCATCTCATTTACCTCAAATGAATGAATAACCTCATTTGAAACACCGACTTCTTCTAGCAATTGCTCAAGCTGAAAGATCCACTCTTTTTGTTCGAATAATCCTAATTTATTAATCGTGAGCCGAACAGTCATAAAATCTAGCATGCGTCCAAAATAAGGAGATGCAGCTTTTACAAAATGATGAGCCTCATCAATAATTGCATATTGATATGATGGCAAGATATCATAATCACTGATTGTATCAGAAAGTAACATACTGTGATTCGTAATAATCAATTGTGCTGACTCAGCTTGCTTCTTTGCACGATTATAAAAGTCTTTTTCTCTAAAGTCCTTGTCGTTAATAAATAACATGCGGTTATTTTTAATTTGATTCCAATACAATTGACCGCCACTAGATAAATTAAGTTCGTCGACATCGCCTGTTGTTGTTTCCGTTAACCATACTAAAATTTGCATCTTCGTTAAGCATGTATCATAGTTATCATCATGACTTCTAAGTGTATGAATAAACTTTGCTAAACTAATATAATGATTTCTTCCCTTTAGAATACTTGCCTTTATTGGCATTGGTATCATTTGCGTTAGTAAAGGTAAGTCTTTCTGAAGCAATTGATCTTGAAGTTGAGTTGTGAAGGTACTAATCACAATTCTTTCGTTTTCCTGCAAAGAAAAAATAATAGAAGGAAGTAAATAAGCCAATGATTTACCTACACCAGTTCCCGCTTCAATAAGTGAATGTTGTTCGGAAATAAATGCCTTATAAACTGCATCCATCATCTGATATTGTCCCTCTCGTGATTCAAAAGGTTTGAACACTTTTTGCAAATAAGCTTCTTTTTCTTCTTTTGTATAAGGATACAAGATACCAGATTTGTTTAATTTACCTTCTTGCTTGTTTTGACTTTTACGAAGAGCGATTCCATGATCAATTTCTAAATTGCTAGGAAGGGATTGATGGCTCTCCTCTTTCCATTGAATCCAATCATCTAAATATAAATCTAAGTCACTTTTTAAGCCAAAGGAAATATCTTTTAATTGTTTCAAAGTAAGCAATGGTAAGCTTTTCATTTTCTGTTCTAATATTAAAAGTAATTCTGCTGTTACATAAGCATCGCTATCCGCTTGATGTGGTCTCACATGAGAGAGACCTAAGTTTAGCGATAAATCAGATAGCTTATAGCTATCCTCACTTGGTAAAAAAATCCTTGCCAGTTCAACTGTATCTATAATTGGCCCATAAAAACCGGCTAAACCAGCCATTTTAAACTCTTCCTGTAAAAACGATAAATCAAAAAGGACATTATGTGCAACGAAGTAGGCACCTTCAAGCATTTGCTCCACTTTCTTGGCAATCTCTGAAAATTTAGGTGCTGTGGCCACCATTTCGTCTGTTAGTCCGGTTAGTTCTTCTATAAATGGAGGAATACTGTGACTTGGTTGTACAAGTGAAGCGTACTGTTCAGTTATCTGTCCATTTTCAATCACTACTGCTGCTAATTGTATAATTTGATCACCCTTTTTAGGTGAATTTCCTGTTGTTTCTAAATCTACGACAACATATTTATTACTCATGGTTACACCTCGAACATTCTGTCACACAAAACGTTATCATAAAAAGGATAAAAGAGAAAGTTATCTTTCTTTATTTCGCAAATGAGGAGTTTAATCATCAAAAAGATACCCTTCGTTTATAGTAAATAATTCTAATAAAATTTGCATAACCCTATCAATTTACACCTAACCAAATGAGCTTTTCTTCTCTTCTGAACACTTTTGCAAATTGTACATTCTATCTTCTTATTCACTCACGTTTTTTAAGAATATCTCACTAATCTCTTCCCAGTTATCAAGAAATGATTCCCTGTTCAGTTGATCCAGTTCAAGATAAAGATTACGTGCTTCTTTATCGACTTGTAAATAGTATGCCCGATAGTTTTCATCTAAGCGTAAGAAAACATCGGTATCTATCTTGTTTTCCTCATTTAAATAATTGATAGCCAATTGTAGATTTTTACGCTCTCTATTCATCTTTTCCTGCTCTTTTTGATGCCAGTCATTTAATTGTTTTTGCACCGTTTTATTAAGATTATTAATGGCATCATTGCTATTTCTATGCCATTCTGACCATACTTCAGCCATTTCCGTGGTTCGTTTAAATTCTGCCTTTAAATCCTCTTGATTTTGGACATTAATAAACTGTCCATTTGCAGCCCTTGCCATTTCTTTCAACTGCGTTAAGCCATCGTTATTAACTTGATAGCCAATGATTTGAACGACTGGACTTAAGTTAGAATCACTCAGTTTTTCCATTGCCTGTACAGGATTTCCTCCACAAGTTTCGATTCCATCACTCACAAGATAAATAATATTCGTATTCTCTGAACCATCATGTGATTCTAAATTAACCATTGCTTGTTCAACTGCTTTTGTCATTGGTGTCCATCCAGCTGGATTAAATTTACCTAGAGCATTTGTAAACTCTTTACTATCATAGGCTGAAAGAGAATACACTTCTTCTACAGTACTGCATGAAACTTCTTTATCTGCTTCATCTCCTG
The DNA here is from genome assembly GCF_038007625.1 of Cytobacillus sp. FSL K6-0129. Taxonomy (NCBI): domain Bacteria; kingdom Bacillati; phylum Bacillota; class Bacilli; order Caryophanales; family Bacillaceae; genus Cytobacillus; species Cytobacillus sp. FSL K6-0129. Next base: position 1,251,941 of record NZ_JBBOXM010000001.1, read on the forward strand.
TTCCTTTATGTCCATATACAGTTAATGAAACTTTCGCTTTTTCTGGCAAACTATCAACAAATTGATTAATCGCTTCTTTTGCAAGTTCCATTCTTGTTTTTCCATTTTCTAGGGCACCCATACTACCACTAGCATCAAGTAATATAGCTACATTATAATTTTTCTTTAATTGGCTTTCCTCATCTGTAACGGTTGGATCTGCAAATTTCATTGCTTGCCATTGATCAATCGGTACATTTGGCATACTTAAATTCTCTTTAAATAGGGAAAAGATGTCACGTTCATAAGCATCAATCTCTTCTTCTGTAGCCTCCATCGTAATAGAGGGTAGCTGATCAAGTGCCGACTTTACTTCATTGGAAAATTCCTTCATCGCCCATTCCCCTGTGTAACCATAGTCAACTGATTCCTTAAACGATTGGGGAATAGGTAACGAAGTTTGAGAAACTGGATTTTCTTCATCTTTTATATCATTTGCTTTATCTGCTACAGCCTCAATTGATTCATCCTCATCTAAAACTTCTTCTTTTTTTGTCTCTCCGTTACTACACGCAACAATGATGAATATCGACAAGACTGCTAATGCTAATAATAAAGCTGTTTTTTTCACCTTGACCGTCTCCTTCAATGGTTTATTTCTCTTTATCCCTTCATACTCATACGAATTATTTTACCATTATTAACTAAAACTGTTGTCATTTTGTGCAAAAAGAAACTATGAATATAACAAGTCTGCAATGACCCCTATCTGCTTAGTAACTATTTGTATCGATAAACACAATAAAAAGCACAAACAAATCCTTTTTTAAAACAGAATTTGTTCGTGCTTATTCACTCAAGCATTTTTCTCAAACAGTTCTATAATTTTACAAAATCGTACTAGCTGGTTCCTGGTGAAGCATATCAATGATTTGATTATCTGCTCCCATAATCGCTACTTTTGGTTGATGACCTTTGAGTTTTTCCTCCGCTACTTGAGCATATGAAATGATAATCACAATATCCCCTTGTTGAACGAGACGTGCGGCAGCGCCATTAACACAAATAACACCACTCCCTCTTTCACCAGGAATAATATACGTTTCGAATCTTGCTCCATTATTGTTATTAACGATTTGTACCTTCTCATTTGGTAACATATCAACAGCATCTAAAATATCACTATCAATCGTAATACTGCCGACGTAGTTTAGGTTCGCTTCTGTTACTGTTGCTCTATGAATTTTGCCATTCATCATTGTTCTGTACATATTAAACCCTCCTCTATGACCTCATGCTGTGATGATGATATTATCGATTAAGCGGGCCTTGGTAAATTTCACGGCCAACGCTATAATGATTACACCATTAACTTCATCGCTTGGTTGTAATTCTGGATAAGAAAGAACCTCAATATAATCGACTTCACCACTTGTCTTCTCATGGAGCATTGTTTTCATCACGTCAATGATACGTGCTGTATTTTTTTCTCCTTCTGTGATGATTGCTTCCGCTGCCTGTAAACTCTCAAAAAGCACAGCCGCCTCTTTGCGCTCTATTTCTGTTAAAAATACATTTCTTGAGCTCTTTGCCAACCCATCACTTTCTCTCACCGTATCCACTGCAATAAGTTCAATCGGAAAATTTAAATTTTTCACAAGCAAATCTATTACAGCAAGTTGTTGTGCGTCTTTTTTACCGAAGTAAGCTCTTTCCGGCTGAATTATATTAAATAATTTAGAAACAACCACGACAACACCGTCAAAATGTCCAGGTCTAGAAGCACCACAAAGTCTTTCTGTTCTTTCTTCAACATGCATTGTTATTGCTTGCTTCTGCGGATACATTTCTTCTGCTGCTGGATGAAACAGGTAATCTACCTTCACTTCTGCTGCTAATTGCATATCTCTTTCTAAATTTCTCGGATAAGTGGCTAAATCTTCATTTTCTCCGAACTGTAGCGGATTTACAAAAACACTCATGACGACTATATCATTTTGTGAACGTGCTTTTTTAGCTAATGTTAAGTGGCCTTCATGCAAATAACCCATAGTCGGGATAAGCCCAATTGATTTTCCTTCTCGTTGGAAGCCTTTGATGATTTTCTGCATTTCTTTGATGCTTGTCACTTTTTTCATTTCTTTCCTCCGTAGAGACTTAAAAGTTCTTCTTCTTTCATATTAAAAGAATGGCTATCCTCTGGAAATTGTCCACTCTTAACCTCTTTTACATACGAAGAAATGGCTTCTTCCATCATTTCTCCACTATTTAAATAGCGCTTAACAAACTTTGGTACGCGCTCCACGCCATATGTGAGAATGTCGTGGTACACAAGTACTTGGCCATCTGTATGCACACCCGCACCAATCCCAATTGTCGGGATATTTAAGATTAATGATACTTCTTTAGATAGCTGTTGCGGCACACATTCAAGAACAAGAGCAAAAGCCCCCGCTTGTTCACATTTTCTTGCATCATTGATTAGTTTTTGGGCTGCTTTTGCATCTTTACCCTGTACTTTGTAACCACCTAACACACCAACGGATTGTGGTGTTAAACCTAAATGTGCGACAACTGGTATACCTGCATTTGTCATTGCAGTAATTTTATCTATTACTTCATCTCCACCCTCAACCTTAACTGCATGAGCACCAGTTTCTTGAATCAGGGTTCTCGCATTTATGAGCGCGTCTTCCATGGAAATATGGTAGCTCATAAACGGCATATCTACCACGATAAAAGTGTCTTTTGCCCCGCGCTTCACAGCTTTAGCATGGTGAATCATATCATCCATTGTGACCGGAATCGTTGAATCATAACCTAATACAACCATTCCTAGTGAGTCGCCGACAAGAATCATATCGACATTAGCTTGCTCTGATAATTTAGCCTGTGGAAAATCATATGCCGTGAGCATGGCTATTTTCTCACCTTTACTTTTCATTTTCAAAAAATCAGTCGTTTGTTTCATCCTACTTCCTCCTTTTTTAATAGGAAGAGGTGATGAACTACTGATAATGAGAAAGACATAAAAATAACCTTCTACAAAAAAGTGCAGAAGGATAGTGTGTGTTCTCATTATTAAACTCATCCCTCTGTCCTGGTCCTAAATGGATCTAGGCAGATTTCGCGTATAAATGATGGTCAAACAGGTGCAGTTCTTACCGATACTGCCCACACAAAGTATATCAATAATTGTGTTAACTTTCTATAAAAAATATATATTATTCTAAATCAATGTCTGCAGAATAAATTTGATGTCGCACACCAGCCTCATCTTCTAAAAGCAATATGCCTTCATCTGTAATTCCTATCGCTTTGCCCACTATGGTACCAGATAGTGTACGTGCTTTTATATTCTTCCCTATACTAATGGCATAACTTTCCCATAAAATTCTTATCGGTTGAAAACCATTCTGTAAATACAGTTGATACAGTTTTTCGAGCTTGAATAAAAGGGTTTGAATAATCTGTGCGCGCGAGATTTCTTCTTTCTTTTCAATTGCAAGGGAGGTGGCGATAGGTTGAATCTCCTCGGGATAGTCTTCTAATTTCTGATTCACATTAATACCAATCCCCATAATAATAGAAACGATTCGATCTGCATCTGCTTGCATCTCTGTTAATATCCCTGTTACTTTTTTGCCATTAATCAACACATCATTAGGCCATTTAATTTCAGCTGTTAAACCGGTCACTTTCTCGATTGCCTGAACAACAGCAACAGCTGCAATAAGTGTTAATTGCGGTGCACGATGAGGAGGAAGCTGCGGCCTAAGAATGACACTCATCCAAACACCTGTATATTTAGGGGATATCCATTTTCGATCCATTCTCCCTCTACCGCTAATTTGCTCTTCTGCTACTACAATCGTACCTTCACATGCACCATCTGTTGCTAATTGATGGGCGACTTTTTGTGTGGAGTCCACTGATTCTTCATAATGGATATGACTACCAAGTATATTTGTTTTCAACCCATAACGTATTTCATCAGCAATCACTTTTTTGGGTGTAGCAACGATGCGATATCCTTTTCGTCTCACCGCTTCAAATTCAAACCCTTCTTTACGAAGATTCTCTATATGTTTCCACACTGCTGTGCGTGAACAACCGAGTAAATCTGCAATAGCTTGCCCTGACAAATAATCATCTTGGTGAGTCGTGAAGGCATTTAATAACTTCTTCCTTATTTCTGATTCCATTGAAACAGCCACTCCCTGATATCTTCTTTATTATTTTGTAATTCTCCAAGTATAATTGCTTCCTCCACTTTTGCTAACAATTCCTTTAGCCAAGGACCAGCTGATTGCTGACTCCAAGTGATAATATCATTGCCATTGACTGCTAATTGTTTTCTTGAAGTAATCGCCAATTTGCTATACATTTCTACTAAATGATCAGGATATTCTACTCTTTCATGATTGTAAACTTGATGAAGTTTTTCAGCACTCACTGCTACTGATAAACCACTTTGGTAAATTGTAGTAGCTTGAAAAGGTGTTGATAGTCTTTTTTGGAACCATTGATATAGATTGAGTATTTCTTTCATGTCTTTACTTGACATCTTCCATTCTTTTAATCCTATCTTTGCTTCATGCTCATTTAATTGAAAAACCTTTAAGAGCAGAACCCATATTTCAAGCAAAGATAATGATTGAAGAGGATAAGTGACGAGCTGATTAAGTCCCTTCTCCTTTTGCGAAAGCATTGGTAAATAGTGATGCAAGTTTGAGTCTTGCAGAAGCGTCAAGGCATCTACTCGATAGTCTCCTTGTAATAATTTATTAAATTCAACGAGCTTCCTTTCAACTGCCACATGTTGCAGTAGATGCACTTTCTTTTTTAATGCATCATATGTTCCTTCTTCGAGCAGGAAACCTAATTGACTTTTAAAGCGCAGCGCTCGCATCATTCTTAAGGCATCCTCATTAAAGCGTTCTTCACTTGAACCAACGGTCTTTATTTCTCTATTTTTGATTGCTTCCCTTCCAGCGAAGGGGTCAATTAATTCACCATTTTTATCCATAGCAATGCTATTCATAGTAAAGTCTCTTCTCTGTAAATCCTCCTTTAAATGACGGATAAAACGGACTTCATCCGGTCTTCTAAAGTCACTATACGTTGACTCTGCCCTATATGTTGTTACTTCATATGCTTCACCTTTTAGAAGAATAAGTATGGTACCATGCTCAATACCTACATCAACCGTTTTAGAAAAAATCGCTTTCATTTCAATCGGTGTTGCAGATGTAGCGATATCTACATCTGCTATTTCACGACCAATTAGAAGATCCCTCACTGCACCACCGACAAAATAGGCTTCATAACCTGCTTCCTCAAGCTTTTCAATAATCGGAATAGCTCTTTGAAATATTGGTTTCATCATTTCGCCTCACTTAATAGATCAAAATAAAGCTGCTCGTATTGTGAAACAATCTTATCGGCATGGAAACTTGTCAGTACAGATTCTTTAGCTTGTAATGATAATTTTGTATGTAATTTTTCATCTTGTAAAATATCTAATGCGACTGCTGCAATACTTTCAATATCACCCAGTTCACAAATATATCCATTTACACCATCTTGGATAACTTCCGGAATACCTCCAACATTAGTCCCTATACACGGTACATTGCATGCCATTGCTTCAAGTGCGACTAAGCCAAAGCTTTCCTTTTCGGACAATAAAAGCATCAAGTCACTAATGGAATAAAGTTCCGCTAAGTTGTCTTGTTTGCCAAGAAATATAACTTGGTGTTTTAAGGATAATTGGTCTACTAATTTTGAAATATCACTCATCTGTGGACCATCACCTACAAGTAGGAGCTTAGCTTTTATATGTTCGGCAATTTTAGCAAACGAACGCACGACGTCATCTACTCTTTTTACACCACGAAAGTTAGACACATGAATAATAACCTTCTCGTCTTCAGCTATTTGAAATTCTTCTTTCAAGTAATCTACATCTTTTTTTACATATTCACGCTCATCAATAAAATTGTATACGGGAATAATTTTTTTCTGTGGATTGATTAAGTCGTAAGTTTGTGCGATTAATGCATTGGAAACAGCAGTAACACGATCCGATTGTTCAATTCCAAACTTTATCGCATCAGTTAACGATGAGTCATAACCAAGAACCGTAATATCTGTTCCATGCAAAGTTGTAACGATTTTAACATCTCGCCCGCTCATTTGCTTCCCTAATATGGCACAGATCGCATGTGGCACTGCATAATGTACATGAAGTAAGTCAAGATTTTCTCTTTTAATGACTTCTGCCATCTTGCTTGCTAACGCGATGTCATAAGGCGCATATTGAAAAACAGAGTATTGATTAACCTCTACTTGATGGTAAAAAATATTATGATATATCTTATTTAAACGAAAAGGAATGCTAGAAGAAATAAAGTGAATTTCATGTCCTCTTTCTGCCAGCATTTTTCCGAGTTCTGTGGCAATTACCCCTGACCCACCAACAGTCGGATAGCAAGTAATCCCTATTTTAAGTTTTCTATTCATTCTTACACTCCAAATAAATCGTTTTCGATCATCAAAGGTTTTTTCACCTTAAAACCTTCTGCATATTTGACACCAACTTGCTGTCCAAATAGGCGTTCTCTAGCTTCAACCATTTCCACATAGCCATTTGTTAACGGAGTATCGACAGCTCCCTCCGTTTTTGTGAATTGACTTTGGTAAGCATTTAAACTGGCGATCTTTTTGTCTATTGTTGATGTAATATCTATCATAAAATCAGGTTGGTGAAAACCATTAATCATATAATAGTAAAAGCTTTTCACTTTATGATCCGTTTGATACTCATTTGTTTGATATTTACGAATACCTGCAGAGAAGACTGCTTCTTCAACAATTTTCGTTGCATTCGCATGATCCGGGTGCCTATCTATTTCATATGGTGCAAAGACAATTGTCGGCTGATACTTCCTAATCATTTCTACTACCTGTTTGATACGCTCACTTGTTAAAAATAACTGTCTATCACCTAAATGAAGTCCTTCTCTTACAGACACATTTAATATTCGCCCTGCTGCAATTGCTTCTGTTTTCCTCAGAGTAGGATTACCGTTAGAAGACAGCTCGGCTTCTGTTAAATCGCAAATCCCTACTTTATAACCTTTTTCCACATACTTCGCTATTGTTCCTGACATGCCGATTTCTACATCATCGGCATGCGCTCCGAAAGCAAGGATATCAAGCTTTATTTCGTTCATTTCTATTCACTCTCTTTTATAATTTCTCTCCAGGAAAAATCTCCTCGTTCAAGTCCTTTTATTAGGACTTCCGCTGTGCCCATATTTGTCGCTAATGGTACAGCGTAAACATCACATAATCGGATTAACGCCGTAATATCTGGTTCATGTGGTTGTGCGGTGAGCGGGTCTCTAAAAAACAAGACGAGATCCATTTTATTTTGCGCAATCATACTTCCAATTTGCTGATCCCCACCAAGTGGTCCAGATTGAAAACGATGCACAGTTAGATTAGCTTCCTGCTGTAACCTTAAACCCGTCGTACCAGTTGCAAATAATTGGTGCTGTGAAAGAATAACTTGATACGCTTTAGAAAAATTCACAATATCATTCTTCTTTTTGTCATGAGCAATTAATGCAATGTTCATCGGCACCGCCTCCATACTTACTCGATAATATTTTCTAATCCGTAAACTAACGTATCAATTTTAACTACAGTATCGACAGCTAATGCAACACCACTCATGAATGATTCGCGATTGTATGAATCATGGCGAATTTGCAGTGTTTGTCCACTAGAACCAAACATTACTTGTTGATGTGCAATTAAGCCAGGAAGTCTTACGGAGTGGATATGCATTCCATCAAAATCAGCCCCACGAGCTCCAGCTAGCGTTTCCTTTTCATTTGGATGTCCTTGTTGCTTACTCTCTCTTACATCACGAATCATCTCAGCTGTTTTAACAGCAGTGCCAGATGGTGCATCTAGTTTTTGATCATGGTGCATTTCAATAATCTCTACATCATTAAAGTACTTAGCTGCCATTTGTGAAAATTTCATCATAAGCACAGCACCAACTGCAAAGTTTGGCGCAATAATCGCACCTAAATTAGTTTCATGACATAAATCCTCTAGTTCTTGTAAGTTCTCTTTGGTAAATCCAGTTGTACCAACAACTGGTCTCACTCCATAAGTAAGTGCTGTTTTCGTATGATACATACCAACTTCAGGCGTGGTTAAATCAATAAGAACATCACAATCTTCATTTTTAAAACATTTTTCTATATCAGAATAAACAGGAACATCGATTCCCTCAAAGCCTTTAAAATCACTTAAATTACCACCATCATTTTTATGATCTACAACAGCTACTAATTCATATTTATCTTTTTTCTGAACTAACTTAACTGCCTCACTCCCCATTCTACCTCTTGGACCTGCAATCACGATCTTAATTGTCTTCATTATTTTTTCCCCCTTCTTCAATACGTGTCCATCTATCTTTATCGCGCGTTTGAAACTTATGCATCACTTGGTCATGCGCTTTTGCTAAATCTATATTTAGAGAATTAGCAAGACAAATTAAAACAAAAAGCATGTCTCCCATTTCTTCTTCTATTGCTTTTTCTTTTTCTGTACTCTTTTTTGGTTTTTCACCATATGTATGATTGACTTCTCTTGCCAGCTCCCCTAATTCCTCTGTTAATCTTGCCACCATAGCAAGTGGACTAAAATACCCCTCTTTAAATTGCCCAATATAGGTGTCTACTTCCCTCTGTAATTCTTCCATCGACTTACTCATTGTTTCTCACCTCATATACATACCTTTTCAAATCATTTTATTCACACTCTCCATGTTAGCTAAACATAACCATTTTTACAATTCCTATCGTTTAATTCTTTATTTCTGTCCCATAAAAATAGTATATGTATGCGAGAATCGGCTGCCATGCTCCCCTATTAATGTGTGATTGCTTATCCTCTATTGAATCTATATAATGAGATGGCAAGTAATATATGTCATTATTTCGGAGGGCACAGTGAATGTTTGGATTGAAAATTAAGAATATTATCCTTATTCTGTTTGGCGCTAGTATATTCTCTTTCGGTATTGTTCACTTTAATATGCAAAACAACTTAGCAGAAGGTGGCTTTACAGGTATCACGCTCTTATTGTATTTCTTATTTGATTGGAATCCATCTTATACGAATTTGATTTTGAATATTCCTTTATTTTTCATAGGATGGAAACTACTTGGTAAAAAAGCCTTTATCTATACGATTATTGGTACGCTAGGCGTTTCTCTTTTCCTTGAAATATTCCAAAGATATCAAATACATATGCCATTAAAGAATGATCTTACTTTAGCTGCACTGTTCGCAGGTGTTTTTATCGGTGTTGGTCTCGGTATAATTTTCAGATATGGTGGAACAACGGGTGGCGTTGATATAATTGCACGACTCGTTAATAAGTATACCGGTACTTCTATGGGTAAAACGATGTTTGTATTTGACTTTTGCGTGATTGCATTATCACTGATTTTTTACCTCAAATATTATGAGGCAATGTATACTCTAGTTGCCGTTTTTGTTGGCGCGAAAGTAATCGACTTTATCCAAGAAGGAGCTTATTCTGCAAGAGGTGCAATGATTATCTCTGAGAAAAATGAAGAGATATCAGCGAAAATTCTCTATGAAATGGAGAGAGGTGTCACAGTTTTAAAAGGTCGAGGGTCATTTACTAAGCTGGATCGTGAAGTATTATATTGCGTAGTGGCTCGAAATGAACTAACTAAATTGAAGAACCTTATCCATTCAGTTGATCCTAATGCATTTGTCACCGTATCACAAGTGCACGATGTCTTAGGAGAAGGATTTACATTGGATGAAAACAAAAAACCTTTAGAACGCTGAGATTACTAAAAAACTAACAAAAAGCAACTACCTCAAGTGAGCAGTTGCTTTTACATTTAAAATATATTAATCATCATTGTTCATGCCAATAAAAGCAAGAACAAAACGCAGTAATTCCATAACAGCGATAACTGTTGCCGCTACATAAGTTAGAGCTGCTGCATTTAATACTTTTTTAGCGCCAGACTCTTCATCATTTCTAATCACACCAGAGCTTACCATAACATTGAGTGCTCTTGATGAGGCGTTAAACTCAACCGGTAATGTAATTACCTGGAATAATACCGCTGCTGCAAAGAAAATGATACCTAGTAACATCATACCAGTAAATTGAAACAATAATCCTCCTAAGATGAAAAAGAAGGATAAGTTAGAGCCAATGTTCGCAACTGGAACAAGCGCATGTCTAAAGCGTAAGAAAGCATAGTCTTCAGCATCTTGAATGGCATGACCCACTTCGTGTGTCGCCACTGATACAGAAGCAATGGAAGATCCATAATAATTATCCTCAGATAACCTCACGGTCTTATCTCTCGGATCATAATGGTCTGAAAGTTGCCCCTTTACTGGTTCGATAGAGACATTATAAAGCCCATTTTCATCTAAAACTTTTCTAGCCGCTTCTGCTCCAGTCATATTTGAAGAAGTAGATATTTGTAAATGTTTCTTATACGTCTTCTTCAAGTACATTTGAATAGCAATCGGGACAATCATAATAATGATAAAGTAAATCAAAAACGACATAGGTGAACCTCCTAATAAAGTATAAGCTTATCATCTACATGTGCATCATGTAGACAAACACTGGAAGAAATATTCACATACTAAGTTAAAGCTTTTAGTTAGTCTCTTAGTATGACAGAATGGCCTTGTAAATAGTGAAAACACGACTTTACATGGATACTTGTTTCTAAAAAAACTTGATTATTGGTCCATTCTTGCTTACAAACAATTCAAAAAAAAATGGGTAGCTTCGTCTCTAGATGCCTCAAGATGAAAGTCCATTTTTCCTGCCATCTCATTCTCCCATTACCTTTTCCTTCTTTAATTTATCTAAAGGAAAAGCTTATCATGTTTATGCTTTGATTTTATTTTACCTTTTTCTTATAAGACAATTCAAGCGTTTAGCCTTAGCTCTCTGGATTTTTTTCTTTTTTCTTTCCGCCCTTATATTTTTTAAAACCGACATACGAAAGCGTTAAGATAATTATACTTCCAGTTGAAATAATTACCCACCATAGTGATGGATCAGCTTCATCATCCGTAATTGTATCAAAAATGTCTTCTAGCTCACTATTCAATAATTCTAGTTCCCTTTTACCTTCTTCTTTCACCATTACATCTCGACGATATTGATCAATATATTGAATGCGTGTATGCAATTGTTGAATAGTTGCTGGCTCTACTTCTAATTTTAATGAAGGATAAATCGTATCATAAAGAGAGAGAAAGGTATTATACTGTGTATGAAAGCTCTCGCTATCACCCGCTTCTATTGACTCCCTTACTTCCCCAAGTGTACTTAACATCGGACCTTTCATTTCATGCCACATCGGTTCTTTCGCAGGAGATAGGGCGTCCATTAATATCCGAAGTTTTGTTGCTTTTTGTACTTTCGTCTCATAAGAGCTTTGTTCTTTATTTATTTCTTCAACTACTTCTTGGTGAACAGATGTGACAGTTCTCAAACTTTCCCTCGTCATCGCAGTTGATGTGCTTGTAGCCAATACAAATTGGTCTGTGAAATAATTCAACATTCTACTAGCATCTTCATATTTTTGCGCTTTAACCAAGTGTAGAACTTCATCTGATAATAGATCCAATTGATTCATCATACCATCGTCATTTTCTGTCTCTGCTACTATCATGTAAGGGAAAATGAGTGCAATAACTAAAATAATAGCCACAACTCTCCATTTCATACGTACCTGTCCTCCTTATCGGATTGCTAATAGCATTGTATGACAATGTGGACAAGGTTAGACCATTAATCAATAGATTTATCTACGAAACACTAGAAGCAATATGGCAATAATGAGGAAATAAAGCTAGAAGGCTTCTATAAGGAAGTTCTAACTTTATTTTTTTATTGATAGGCTATGTTAATCTTTGTTGTTGATATTTGTTTTTATCGAACAAACGAGCTATGAATAGCGAGGTTGGTGATGAATGTGAAGGTAACTGATATTTTAAAAGCAATCCATAAACTAAATCCAGCTGAGAAACACCGATAAAGAAAATATCTAATTGAAAAACCAACTGCATCATCTAAGGAGATAAAGCCTCGTAAGTGTGATGCTGCAAGGAAACGTGGCATAAGCAAAGAACAAGTATGTGTTCTAGTCGCAAGAGGCCGTGATAAATTAATAAATTTCACGTACATTGGGTATGGGTAGAATAACCAAAGGGAAATTAGATAAAGCAATTGGACATAAGCTTTCAAAAGGTAATATATAATGTACTGATGCCTGAAGAGCTTTTAAAGTTTACGCGAATGAAAAGGGAATGGAAATATATCAACTCAAATCAGATGGAAAAGTACGCACAAAAGGTCTTTATCATATTCAGAACGTAAACAATTATCAAGGAATGCAAAAAGGTTGGATACAACGATATCACGATAGACAATTACCTCTTGGTTTCAAGTCTTAGAAAGCATACAGTATCAGAACAATGTAGTTACTATAAAAGACTTGATTATCCAAGGGAACCTTACACAAAATACAGAAGCATATATATGATACATTAAAGTTAAGAAAATTCACGATATAGAAATTATTTTCATACGGCAAACGGCCTTTAAGGGAGAAAGGATTGTTTGTACTAATAATCGAGACTGGAGAGTGAAGGTGGTTTAATTGTTTAGGTCAGCAGTATATTTGGTACACGTATTAATATTCATATTAGTAGCTCTTATTGGTATAGGTCCAATGTTTAGCATTGCTGCACCAGACCCACACCGAGCCCCAATTTATAATTGGGGTTGGGGTTCATTGATTGGTATTTTTATTTTTCTTGTGTTGGTATCTGCTTATGTACAGTTAAGGATAAAAAAAGTTTGGGTGTTTTTAATATCCGTAATAGGCTTGATTGCTTTTTTTATTCTCACTTTACTATACTTATACCCTTTCGTTATGAATTTTTTTTAGAATTAACAAGGTAACAAGTGTTTGATTAAAGATTGCGATAATAGAAGAAGCAAATATTAAGCAAAAGAACTTCCATAAATCGGAAGTTCCTTTTTTCTATAAATATAAACATTAATTTTTAACATAGCTTATTGATAAAAGGTTATTGATGAATCGAAGGCATTTTCAGCTGATATCGCCCTTTTCGAATACATAATAGATAGGTCAAGCCTAAAGAAAATATGCTAAGCCAGAAAGTAAAATAACCGATTTGAGGAATATATTCATTAAGTACAGAATATCTCGGTAACATAAAGAAAACGTAGTCAATCACATCATTATGCAAAGTCCAGATAGCAGCAATTATAAGATGCCAAGCCTTTATGCGATAAAAAGGGGCATAGAGCACACCTTGTACAGCCATAGCACCATGGGAAATAATAAGCATGAGCGCCGTTATCTCCACTTCACCAGTCACTTGAAACACAAGTAAATTCATCACAACTGCCCAGATACCGTATTTCACGAGTGTAACAATTGCGAGTGCTTCAAAAATAGGCCAATTTCTACCTAATAAAAAGGCAATAAGAACAATAACAAAAAACAAACTAGCAGTTGGACTATCAGGAACAAATGGAAGGAATATTGCTGGTGTATCAACTAATTGCCACATATACCAATCGTAACCATATACAGTCCCGGCAATATTGATGATTAATAGAAGAATTAAAAAGCTTCGATTACCCAATATCGTATATATTTGTTTCATAGACTACCTCACTTACTACTTTTTATGTACGATACGAAAAGAAGCTGACAACTGCTGGTCAGCTTCTTTTTCACTTTATTCAGATTCTATACTGTCGATAAATTCGACCACTTTATCAAGTTCTTCATCACTACCTGTGAATATACCTGCTGGCATAGCTCCACGGCCGTTTTGAATCACATCTTTAATTTCTTCAGGTGATAATTCAACATCGATTAAAGCAGGTGCACCTGCACCACCTTGCAATTCATTACCGTGGCAAGTTAAACAAGTATTCGCTTCCATGAGCTTATACCCCTCTGCCTCGGTATCGACTTCAGCATCAGCAACGATTTTCCCTTGTTCTGCTGCAGCCTCCCAGTCATGGTGAGCAACTGATTCCCATGTAAGGAAGGTAACCCCCGCCAATGCAAGTAACATAAAACCTGTGGCAAAAGGACGTTTTGAAGGTCTACGTTCAGGACCGCGATCGATAAATGGCGCCAATGCAAGTGCACCAAATACTAATCCTGGAATAATAAATGCACCAATAACATTATATGGTCCTGATGCATATGTGTATTTTAGCAATTGATATAAGAATAAGAAATACCAGTCTGGTAGCGGAATATAAGCTGTATCACTCGGATCCGCGATTTTTTCAAGCGGTGGTTCGTGCGCAATTGTTAAACATAAGAAACCTACTAGGAAAACGGCTCCTACCATCCATTCTTTCAGTAAGAAGTTTGGCCAGAAAGCTTCTGTTTTGCCTGGATATTCCGAATAATCTTTCGGAATGAAAGTCTTACGTTCAGCAGATATACGGGAATCACCTACGAATTTCATTCCTTTTCCGCGATGCATGTAATAATTCCCCTCCTTTTAATAGAAGATTTCATTTTACAATGGACCAGAAATACCTTGTTTACGAATCATAATAAAGTGAGCAGCCATTAAGCCAAATAATACTGCTGGTAGGAAGAAAACGTGAATGGCGAAGAATCGTGTTATCGTTTGAGCTCCGACAATAGATGCATCCCCAGCAATAAGTGTTTTTAACATTTCACCAATAAATGGAGTTGATTCGACAATTTGAATGGTAACTTTTGTTGCAAATAAAGCTTTCATATCCCATGGTAATAGATAGCCTGTTAATCCAAGTGCTAACATTACAAAGAATATTCCTACTCCAACGAGCCAGTTTAATTCACGTGGTTTTTTGTAAGCACCTTGGAAGAATACGCGTAAAGTATGTAAAAACATCATAACAATAACTAAGCTAGCTCCCCAGTGATGCATGCCACGAACAATTTGTCCGAATGCTACATGGTTTTGTAAATAATACACAGACTCCCAAGCATTTTTGATATCTGGAACATAGTACATCGTTAAGAACATTCCAGATAAGATTTGAATGACAGTTACAAAGAACGTTAGACCTCCGAAGCAGTAAACAAACGCCGAAAAGTGATGCGCTGGGTTTACATGCTCAGGTACTTCGTGGTCAGCAATATCTCGCCAAATTGGCGTAATATCCAAACGTTCATCAATCCAATCATAAATTTTATTGAACAATGATTACGCCTCCTTATCGCGGTTCTGCCTTACCTAAGTGTAAGAACCCATCTACTTCTTTTGTTGGAAAAACATCAAGTGCTGCAATTGGTGGTGTACCTGGAACATTTGTACCATCTTTTGTATAAAGACCTCCGTGACAAGGACAATAGAAATGATTTTCATTTGCCTTATCTCCATTCCAGTTAACTGTACAACCTAAATGTTTACATACAGGTGATAATGCGACAACTTTATCATTCTCATCTTTGTAAACCCATGCAGTTCCAGTTTCTTCCGAAGAATACCAGCCATCTTGTTGTTCAAACGAATAGTCAACCCTAGTAGGCTCAGTTGTTAGGTCAGCTACCTTCTGATTTGTTGCAATAAAATCGCTTTCACCTTTCTTTTGTAGGACCGGATCTACTGCAAACCGCACCATAGGTAACAACATTCCTGCTGCCATGAATCCGCCTACACCTGTGAGTGTGTAATTAAGGAATTGACGTCTTGTCACACGATTTTTGCTCATACTTTTCCCCCCTCTATTATGAAGTTAAGTCCAACGGACAAAGTTCAACACAATATAAAACTAGGACATACCAATGATATATCAATCTTTATGGAAGGTCAATATAATCCTTCACTGAATCATCACAACTATGAGATTTATGTGACTCTTCAATCATTATTCTGCCATTTTTTCACAAATACATTCAGTAATTGTTTTACCTGATCTTCCAAAATTGAAAGCTTGTACTGATCATCCATGTTATCAAGCGGAATTGAAGGCATCCAAATTAACCCTCCATCTAACTGTTCTTCTACAGTTTTCCAATCACTATCAGAAGTTATGTAAAAAATATGTTTAAAATCTTGAGAAATTAATTCTTTTTCCCATTCTATTAAATCCGCAAGCCGTTTTTCCTCAGAAATTGTCTTTAGATAGCTCATTCCTGGTAACATAAGAATTCTGCCTTTAAATTGCTTTTCAAGTTGCCCAGATAAGAGGTTAATAAATTCGGTCATTGCTACTGTTTGCTTTATATCATCTGCAAAAGATACCGGATAAAGAGGAAGTATGACTGTATCAATATAATCTCTTTCTTTCAAAAACAATTGTATATCCTGTGTATGCCACTTCATCCTAATCACTCCAATTACGCCTTAATATTCCTTATTTATCATACCACGGAAATGACCTTCTATCAAAAGGCAACAGTGTCTATTTTTTGAACATTTCAGAATTAATTAAATATACTTTTTATACTTAGACGACGATGGTAAAGGGATTATAAATATTCCTAAGATTCATTAGCCTCTTACATGCCCATTGTTTTAATTAAAACCTTAAAACTCTAGAATTAAACTCAAAAAGCTTGGTGCTTTATTAGGACTTTCCGCATTCGCTTTTCACAAGAATAATATGCCCCCTGTTTTCATTTCATCATCTATTCGTCTTAACATATAATGAAATCAAAAAAAAGATATGACTCCCTTGAAAAACAGGAAGCATATCTTTTTTATCTGTACTTTTCTATAAATATAAAGAAAAAACCTATGTTTGAAGTTTATTCAATTTTGTTGTTAATTGAATAAATCTTTCTTTATCTTGTTTATCTAATGCCTCATCAATTTCTTTGAGTAATTTTTCCTTTTGAAAACGCGCTAAGCTCTCTGTTAAGAATCTTTCAGCTATCATACGGTCTTTTTCACTTATTCTTAATGTCTTTGGCATAAAAGGATTTTCTTCTAACACCGCTGCATATTGATGAGCTTTATTGGCAGCATGGAAGTTCAACTGAATAAATATATCTTCTTCTCTATTTAAGCGGATATCATGAAATGACTTTTCTGCGTCAGTTGTCATTACATTCTCTTTGTAAAAACGAAAAGGCGCTTCATCGACACAATGTGTAGACATAATTAATCCTCTCGGACAATACTGAGCCTGTTCCACAAAATGAACCTTCTCCATTAATTGATCATGACTCATTAAGTAGTTAAGAATCCAAACACACTCTCTTCTTTTTAACTGATAATGATTAAGAAACCAACGAATAAAGTCTTTCTTTTCATTGACAGATACAGGGGCCGTCATTTTGATTCCCTCCTCTGCTGCAGCTTTAATTTTTTTTACTTAAGCTTCAGGTAGACTTTCTGATGATGCAAACCTCTACGACTCATCTGAAAGCCGCTGCAGGATATCCTGATATTCTTCGTTGTGAGGTTCCAAACGAGTAAGCTTACTAAAAAGTTCGGCAGCCTCCTTTCGTTTTCCTTCTTCAATTAGAAAATATCCATAGTCTGCCAAGAAATCCGGCTGCTGTTTAAAATAAGTATATGCTTCATTGTATTTGTTTAATGCCTGTGAATATTCTTCTATTTCTTGATAACTTTTTGCTGCATCCCATAATAGTTGTGGATCAATCACTTCTGCGCTTTGCATTAATTCTGCAATTTCAATTACATCATTGAAACGCTCGTTATTCATAAAAACTTTATTAATCACAATAGCAGCATCAATATATTCTGGATCAATCGCTAACGCTTCTCTTAGGAGGTCAACTGCTAGTTGTTCATCTGGAATTTTCAAGGCTAGCTTACCACCATAAAAATAAAGTTCTTTATTATATTCATCTTGTTTAATTCCCAGTTTTACTGTTGCTAAAGCTTCTTGAACTTGTTCTTCACGTTCATATGCCTTTGCCAGATGCAAATACAGCGAGTGAAATTCTGGATCTATTTCTTTGAGTTCATTAAATTTCTCAATGGCTACTTGATTATAACCAGCTTGTAAAGCTGTGAATGCATAGCTAAATAGCGTATGTATTTCCAACTTTTCTTCAAGCGCTTTTTCATAATAAGGCAATGCTTCCTCAAAAGCTCCACCTGCACTTAAACTTTCAGCCATTCTTTGGTTAACGTTTACACCGCCAATAAGCTCCTTTTTTGTCAGTACTTTTTCATATAATTTAATTGCTTCTAAAAATTTTCCTTGCTCTGCACTCAACTCACCTAAGGCAAAATCGATAATTGGCTCATCGGGAAGTATCGCTTTCGCATCTAATAACTTCCTTTCACTGACCTCATATAAACCTTCCATCTGATATAAGTCTGCCAACAATAATAAGGCTTGGGGATAACTAGCATCTTGTTGATTTACTTGCTCTAATACGAGCACTGCTTCTTCTTCATTTCCTAGATCAATGAAGATTTCTGCTTTCATTACAAGCAGTTCGCCTTCCTCAGGGTAGGCATCTAACAGCCTCTCTATTAGTTGGTGTGCCTCCTTTAGAAACCCATATTGCATCAGTTCTTCCGCTAAAACAAACCTTTCTTCATGTGTACCGTGAGAAAGTATTTCTTTATATTTTTCTAATGCCTCATCATGTAACCCATTTTCTAACAAGGCAATAATCTTTTTTACTTTATCCATATCTATATCCTTTCAATACTATTATGATAGCTGGTAGTATGATGGTGTCTTAATCATGACTCTCTTACCAAATCCTTCAAGCGGATGATGCCAATCACCTGCCCGTAAGACTCTCCCACGTAAACATGAGATGACCAGCCTCTCTCTATGATAATGATATACATCTAATTCTTCAATATTTGTGATTTCCCTGCCTCGTTTGTAAAAATTATAATTCGCTTCTAATCCAGGTTGTAATTGTGTTTTAAAAGGGTATATACCGATTGTTGCTTGCGTTTGCTCATTGATTAATTCACCATTTCTCAATGGATGAGCCACATATGGCAGGCGATGCTTTTTCATATAATACACCCACTTTTGTTGCAGTAAACGGTAGTCTTTTTCATTATCAACATGCTTAAAAATAGGGATTAAGGTACTAAAGTAAGGAAAGAACGCTTCTTTCACCCATCCCCATGGCATATCGTCTAAATCATTGATTCCCGTTATTTCCACAAAAACAGCAGGAATTTTTTCTTTTCTTAATAATCTTATCATGTCTGGTTGCAGTGAAGCCAATGGCAATTGCACCCCTAACAAATAATCAATTGGAGAAATTTTCAGCTTATCATCCAACAGTTGGATAGCTGACTTTAATTGATGTTTATAGCTTATTTCCACCTTCGTCATAAACACTAGACATCCCTTTAAAATCAGCTCAGAAAGAAAGAAGTTAGGCATATCGTCAGGTATTTTCTCAACATACTTAACAAGGGTAGGAGAAATCACGTACGGGTCTCCGTCTATTTTCATATACGTATATTGCCTAAAGGGTGCTTCTCTAACGGCAAGGATTTTCTCATTACCGATAACGTAAGAGGTAGGAACATAGGCGCCCTTGCTTTTATTCTGCCGATAAACGTTCTCAATCATATATACCATTTATCATCATCCTTATCTCATCTTTTTAGACAAGCTATGATGAAAACAAGAATATATGATTAGTTTTTACATTTCGCTCACAAAAAGAAAAACTTGTGGTGCATACCGTATGTCATCATTGGCATGTACCACAAGCGAATAGATATGATTTATTTTACTAATAAATGATCAATATGATCAAAGAAGCTTGGATATGAAACAGCGATAGCATCTGGCTGATAGAGTTCTATATCCCCGTCTGAAATTAATGAAGCAATGGACAGCATCATACCAATACGATGATCACCATAGCTCTCGACAGTTCCTCCCGATAGAGAAGTTTGACCTTCAATAATCATCCCATCATCAGTTGCTTCAATATTTGCTCCTAGTTTTTTCAACTCATTCACAACTGTATCAATACGATTCGTTTCTTTTACTTTTAATTCTTGCGCATCTTTAATAATCGTTTTCCCGGTAGCTTGTGTCGAAAGTAGGGCAATAATTGGTATTTCATCAATTAATCTCGGAATCTTATCTCCGTCAATTGTCACACCTTTAAGTTCAGATGTTTCAATAAAGATATCACCCGCAGGCTCCTCGTGACCGTTACTCTCATAAGGCTCAATCGTCATTTTTGCACCCATTTCTTTTAGTACATCAATGATACCTGTTCTTGTTGGATTTAAACCCACATTTTTAAGGATGATTTTACTATTAGGTACGATAGCTCCTGCTGCTAGGAAAAAGGCAGCTGAGGAAATATCTCCTGGTACAATAAGATTCGTTGCTGTAAATGACTGACCACCTTCAACTGAAATCGTTCCATTATCATTTGAAACATTTCCACTGAAGGCATGAATCATTCTTTCTGTATGATCTCTCGTTTTTTCAGGTTCAATAATCTTTGTTGTCCCTTTTGCTTGTAATCCAGCAAGGATGATGGCAGATTTCACTTGAGCACTAGCTACTGGTAAAGTGTAGGTGATTGATTCAAGCTCACCACCAGTAACAGATAAGGGAGTGAACTCACCTGATTGACGTCCCTCTATTTTAGCACCCATCTCCTTTAAGGGTCCAACCACTCTTGTCATAGGACGTTTACCAATGGACGAATCACCGATTAAAACACTATGAAAAGGGCGCCCAGAAAGGATACCCATAATGAGACGAATGGTTGTTCCTGAATTACCGACATCAAGCACTTCTTCTGGTTCTTTTAGGGCGTCAATACCTTCACCATGAATAATAACTGTTTGATCTTCATGCTCTATTTTAACACCAAGTTTTCTAAAACAAGCAATTGTACTAAGGCAATCTTCACCAGCTAAAAAATTCTTAACGACTGTTTTACCTTTTGCAATTGAACCGAACATAATCGACCGATGAGAAATCGATTTATCACCAGGGATATGAATCTCACCAGATAATCCATTATGTGTAAAATTCAAATTCTTTACACTCACACTTAATCACCCTTTTTTTTAACATAGTTACATGCCAATTGTATGTTCAAAAGATGTTTGTCTATTTATGCAATCTATTGCACGATCACGATCCTCTTCTGTTTGAAAGCTAATCACAAGCACGCCAGTTATTTCTTCTCTCGTTTCTCTAATACTAATATTTGTGATACTAATCTCTTCTTTTGCTAAATAGCCAGTAATTTCCGAAATGACCCCTGGATAATCAGGGACATCGACAAATAGGTCATAAAAGGCCGGAATGGCTCCTTTTTGTTTTTGTGGCATTTCATCACGAAAGGTTTTGGCAGATTGAAAATATTGAAAGATCTCTTCATTATCCGCAGTAGTAAGCATATCATAGACATAGTTCATTTCTTTTTTCCAGTCTTCTAATAAACCTAATAACACCTCATTATTTTGCAAGAGTATATCACGCCACATCGCTGGGCTACTAGAAGCAATTCTTGTGATATCCCTAAAACCACCTGCAGCAAGACGAGGAATGAGCTTTTGTGTTTGACTACTCTCTTCTGCTCGACGAACGAGAGAAGCAGCAATAATATGCGGGAAATGACTAATCACACCTGTTAAGTAATCGTGCTCATGTGGTGTCACTGTAATAAACTTAGCCTTTGTACTTGTCAGCCACTCTTTTAAACGATTGATTTTCTCTTCCGTAATATGTGGTTCAGGTGTTAAAAGATAGAAGGCATTCTCAAATAAAAGTCGTCTGGCTGCAGATACACCACTCTTATGTGAACCGGCCATCGGATGACCGCCAATGAATGTAAAACCTTTTTGTTTTAAATAATTGGCAGATGATATAATTTCTTTCTTCGTACTTCCCGCATCGGTTATAATTACATCTCTTTTAAGATTCATGTGTGCGAGTTCTTCTACTATTCTTTTTGTCTCATTTACTGGTGTAGCAATAATAATCAGGTCAGCCTTCTCAGCACCTTCACGAATAGTTGAAACTGACTCATCAATTACACCCAACATCTTACCGAGTTTTAACTGTTCTTTATTTACATCATAACCGCTACATTTGGCTTCAAGATGAGTATGCTTAATTGAAAGTGCAATAGAACCACCGATTAATCCTAGACCAATAACAAATACTTGTCCATTCATGTTTTAACACACCTCTTGTTAGAAAACTCATTGATTGACGAAGGTATGAGGGTAAACTATTAAATAGAAAAACACCACTACCCTACAAATACTTTTTCGTGTAAAACAATTTCAGAGACGAATTTCGCCTCTGAAATAAAAAATTCCTAATTAAGATACTGTCTTGATTTCAGATAGAAATTGAGACATCGCTTGTATAACACCGTCATTTTGTTCCTTTGATCCAACTGTTACACGAACAGCTGTAGGAAACCCTAAGGCTTGACCCGATCTAACAATATAGCCCTTTTCTAATAGTGATTGAAACACGCGATTTCCCTCCACAGCAAAGTCGATCAAAATAAAATTTCCTTGGGATGGGTAGTAATCTAATCCGTTTTCCTCACAAAATTGATAAAATTGCGCTAATCCACTTCGATTTTCTTGTCTACATTTTTCAATGAACACATCGTCAGATAATGCTTGTATAGCTACCTCTTGACCGAAGCGGTTGGCATTGAATGGTTCCCTGACTGGCTCTAACGCGCGAATGAGTGGTGCTTGAGCAATCCCGTAACCAATACGTAGGCTAGCAAGTCCATAAATCTTAGAGAAAGTACGAAGAGCGATGACATGTGGAAAAGCCTCAACAATTTTAATGGAATCATGATAATCTTCTGCTGTCGTATATTCACAATACGCTTCATCTAGTACAACTAATACATCTTCAGGAACTTTACTTATAAACGCCACTAGTTCATCGTTGGGAATATAGGTGCCAGTTGGGTTGTTCGGACTACAAACCCAAACGATTGCTGTTTGCTCATCAATTTGCGCTAACATATTCTCTAGATCATGTTGCCCTTCTTTAAGCGGTACCTCACGTACCTCCGCTCCTTCAATGATTGCATTATGTTTATATTGAGGAAAGGTTGGTGTAGCCATAACAGTATTTGTTTCAGGACTTAATAATGCACGAGAAAGCATCATAATTGTCTCATCCGAGCCATTTCCAAAGATTAATTGATCCTGACTCACACCAAGATGACTAGCTAGGGCTTCACGCAAATTTGTAGCATAGCCGTCCGGATATAAAGCAAAAAATGCAGAAGGTTGCTGAATTGCCTCTGACGCTTTTGGTGAACAACCGAAGGGATTTTCATTAGAAGCAAGTTTTGTTATTTCACTTAGGCCATATTGTTTTTTTACTTCATCTATAGATTTTCCAGGTTGGTAAGGGGTCAAATTTAATATTTGCTGCTTCCACTTCATTTTCCTCATACTCCTCTTCTTTATCTATTTAATTCTTGTTGTAAATCCGGTCGTAATGATACTGCATTTCCTAAATAAATATGAGAAATTTTTTCTTGAGCAATCTCCGTGTTCACATGCATCATTACCCGAATACATTTTGTTAAACCTTTTGGAACAGGAATTTCTCTCATACACATGACTGGCACATATGTCCATCCCTCAATTGCCCGGAGCGCCTTTGCTGGAAAGGCTTCTGTGATGTCATCTGTTACAGAAATAAATACACTTACGACAGAATGTGCGTCTATATGATTCTCCTTAATCATTTCCCGTAGCAACTGCTCGGTAGCTGCCACTATTTCTTTTTCTTCATTCTTTTCAACAGTAACCGCACCTCTCACCCCACGTATCACCTTTATCCCCCCTTATGAAAGCTTGCCAATTCTTCTAGTATGATTTCATCGGAAATATCCTCTAAAACTGGTTTCCCGATTCTGGTTAACAACACAAACTTTACTTGGCCTGCCACACTCTTTTTATCTTGTTTCATTCTTTTTAATAGTTTTTCATGACTTATATGATCGGGAATCGTGGTTGTATATCCTAAAATCTGTAACCATTGTGTGAAATCTTCTACATTAAATGAAAGATTTAATTTTTTCTGACTTAATTTAAGAGCAAAAATCATTCCAACTGCGACCGATTCACCATGCGTCCAACCGCCGTAGCCCATTTCAGCCTCAATCGCATGACCTAATGTATGACCAAAGTTTAAATATGCTCGCACACCTTTTTCTTTTTCATCCGCTGCGACAAACTCTCCTTTTATTTCTATGCCTCTTGTTAAAAAGGATGAAAGTAACGTAGGAGAAAGTTCTTCTAGCGTATGGAGTTCACTACGCATCTGTGCATAAAACACTTCATCATGAATGAGTCCATGCTTAATTACTTCAGCGAACCCTGAGCGTTTTTCTTGCAAGGATAGTGATTGCAAAAATTCTAAATCATAAAAAACTGCTTCCGGCTGATGAAAAGAACCAATCATATTCTTTCCTAAAGGATGATTGATGGCTACTTTACCACCTACTGCACTATCGTGAGCAAGAATGGTAGTTGGTATCTGTATAAAAGGGATACCTCTCATGAATGTAGAAGCAACAAACCCTGCCAAGTCACCAATTGCCCCTCCACCTATTGCAATAATAAGCGATTTTCTATCGAGCTTTTTCTCAAGTAAAAAGCCGGTAATGTCATAATAGACATCAAAAGTCTTGGCATTTTCTCCGCTAGGTGCAATGTAAACGGAGAAGGGCAGCTCACTAAAAGCTGCCTTTAAGTCGTTCCAATAAATATCCGCTACCTTTTCATCAATAATGATGCCAATATTGGTGACTTCCTTCATATTTTCTTGAATGAATGCTTGTACACCATGAATAGCACCGCTACCAATAACGACTGGATAAGAGTGATGTTGAGTTGAAATTTGCAGCTGCACCATCTTTAAAACTCCTTTGCATACCGTTTTTGATCGGCAATTATATCCTTTAACGTCTCAAAGCGATCTGCATAGAATTGTTCAACAATCGCGCTTGCTAACTCCCAAGCAATTACATGCTCTGCCACTACTGCCGCCGCTGGTACTGCACAACTATCTGAACGTTCAATACTAGCATTAAAAGGCTCTTTCGTATCAATATCTACACTTTCTAATGGTTTATATAGTGTTGGTATAGGTTTCATTACACCTTTAACAACAATCGGCATACCAGTTGTCATACCTCCTTCAAAACCACCAAGATTATTCGTTTTACGATAATAACCTTTCTCCTCACTCCAAGCAATCTCATCATGTACTTGACTACCTGGCTTTCTAGCGGCTTCAAAGCCAATACCAAATTCAACACCTTTAAAGGCATTTATACTCAACATCGCATAAGCAAGTTTTGCATCTAGTTTACGATCATAATGAACATAACTACCAACTCCCGAAGGCATACCTTCTACAACTACTTCAACGACACCACCAATAGAATCACCATTCTTCTTGGCATTGTCAATCGCTACCATCATCTCTTCTGCTGCTACACTGTCTAAACAACGAACTGGAGACTCTTCAGTTATTGTTTTTAATTCTTCCATTGAAGAATAACTTTTCACATTTGAGACGATTCCACCGATCTCCACAACATGCCCCACAACTTCAATGCCTAAAGATGATAATAACTTTTTCGCTACAGCACCCGCTGCAACTCTCACTGTTGTTTCTCGAGCTGATGAGCGCTCTAATACATTTCTCATATCTCTATGACCGTATTTTACAGCACCATTTAAGTCCGCATGACCAGGTCTCGGTCTTGTTATTTTTCTTTTTACTTCTTCTAATTCCTCCGGTTCAATTGGTGCTTGCCCCATAATCTTAGTCCAATGCTTCCAATCATCGTTCTCAACGACAAGGCCAACCGGTGATCCTAATGTATATCCATGTCTAACGCCGGATGTAATCTGAACAGTATCTTTTTCAATTTGCATTCTACGGCCACGACCATATCCTTTTTGCCTTCTTGCAAGTGACTCATTAATATCTGTTTCTAGTAATGGCAACCCTGCAGGCAAGCCTTCAATAATTGTTGTTAATTGGGGTCCATGTGATTCCCCAGAAGTTAAATATCTCATTACTCTTTCTCCCTTCAACGCTTTAAAGGATTATGTATCAATATAACATATGAACATCTATAAACATAGTATAAATTTAAAAATAATCTTTTATTTCTATAAAAATTATGTAACTAGTTAGGTTGAAAAGCCTATTTATTTTATTAACGGCAGTCCGCTTGTCTTTTTATAAAAAAAAGATTGCTGATTTTTCAAGTCATATAGAGAGGGATTAAATATTTGTTCCGTACTTCCGACAAATAAGTAACCACCATTTTTAAGTGCTTTACTAAATTTGCTATAAATCATTGCTTTTGCTTCTTCGGTAAAATAAATAAGGACATTTCGACAAATAATTAAGTCATAGTCTTTTAAAAAAGAATCGGCAAGTAAATTTTGCTTTTGGAAGACTACTGTTTGTTTAATCTCATCTGATAGAATATATTGTTTTCCTTCTTGAAAAAAATACTTCTTTTTCATTTCATCAGGTATCTCCTGAAGAGAACGTTCATGGTAAATGCCTGTTTTCGCTCTCAGTAGTGCAGATTCATCAATATCAGTAGCAAAAATTCGGATTTTTGAAAGAGGTAAATATTTAGATAAGATCATCGCTAGTGTGTATGGCTCCTCTCCTGTTGAACAGGCAGCACTCCATAGCTTCAATGGCTCTTTCTTCTGTAACAATGGAGGTAGTATTTCTTTTTCTAACACTTCCCACCTCTTTCGATTTCGGTAAAACTCAGAGACATTAATCGTCATACGATCTAAAAACTCAGCCAACAGCTTTTTGTCTTTAACCATCGCAAGATATAACTGGTTAAAAGATGTATACCCCTTTTTATCATAGAAAGCTTGGAGTCGCCTTTTCATTTGTGTTTCTTTATATTGAGCCAAATCAATACCCGTATATTGTTTAACCTTTTCAATAAATTGCTCATATTCATGTTCGTACATGAGGTGTACACCTCCCTTATAAAGCTACATTTTCTATCTAGTATAAAACAAAAGTGCAAATAATGTTGAAATTTTTTTGAATTGCCGTAAATAATTCGATCTGCTTTATAAAAAGTATACAAAAGATCAACGGAGAGTTTATCGTTTTCTCTCTACTCTTGATAAAGCAGCTTAATGAATTGTCCTTAACGACTTTGCTCAGCTTTCTTTTTTCTCTTCATGGATGCGTTATTCCCTTTGGCACGCTATCTTTTCGTTTTTTAATCCAGACGGATGCGTAATACCATTTTGCTACGCCATCTTTCTCTTTTTCACTCCAGATGGACGCGCTAATCCCTTCTCCTCAACTGTATATAAACACCAAAATTATTAGAGCCATTATTTAAGCAAAAAAAACGCCTGGCAATTGCCAGACGTTTTTAGAGTGAATAGATTAGTTAGACCAATCGTTAATTAACTTTTTGTATTCGACAATCTGCTCTTCTTTAAAGAACAGACCGATTTCACGTTCTGCACTTTCTTTTGAGTCTGAACCATGAATAACATTCTTACCAACAGTTACTGCGAAATCGCCACGGATAGAGCCTGGTACAGCATCTTTAGGGTTAGTTGCACCCATCATTTGACGAGCTGTGGCAATCACATTTTCACCTTCCCAAACCATTGCAAAAACGGGTCCAGAAGTAATGAAGTCTACTAATTCACCAAAGAAAGGACGCTCTTTATGCTCTCCATAATGCTCTTCTGCAAGCTCAGTAGGAATACTCATTAACTTTGCGCCTTTTAGTTGGAAGCCTTTCTTTTCAAAACGAGAAACGATTTCTCCAATTAAATTACGTTGTACACCATCTGGTTTAACCATTAAAAAAGTTTGTTCCATTTTCAAACACTCCTCTTGCTCTATGTATTATTTATCATCCATAATCCATCAAAAATATTATCATTGTTTTGACAATTTAGCAACTTCCAATTGATAAAATGACAGTTTCGATTAAAACTTTCTTTTACCAATTGTTTTCGCAATATCTCGCAGTAAATTTTTTGCGCGGTTTTGTGGAAGCTCAGCAATCAATTTTAGCGCTTTTTCAAGGTATAATTCACTTAATGTTAGGCTACGATCAATCGCATCGGAATTTTTTATCAATTCTAATGCTCGCTCAATTTCTGCTTCTGTTGAATGGTCAGTTATTTTTACTAAATTGTCTTTAATAGCAGGTGTTTCCATAGCAAGTAATACAGGTAAAGTAATATTCCCTTGCTTCAAATCACCACCAGCAGGTTTCCCTAGCTCTTTTTCTGTCCCCACAAAATCAAGCACATCATCAATAATTTGATAACTCATTCCAATATAATAACCTATAAAATATAACTTTTTATGTAACTCATCCTCTACATCAGCTGCGATCGCTCCTAATTGACAGCTCGCTGCAATGAGGATAGCGGTTTTTCTTCTAATTCGACGTAAGTATTTTCGCAAATTTTGATTAAATTGAAATTTATCCTCAATCTGTTCAATTTCACCTAAACATAATTCCACAAGCGTATGAGCTAAAATTTGGTGCGCAATCGGCTTATTAATGTTAGAGAGAACATCCAGGGCTCTCGCAAAAATATAATCACCGGTATACATAGCAATCCGGTTATCCCACCTAGATTTAATTGTCGGCTGTCCGCGACGCAAATCTGCATCATCAATTACATCATCATGAACAAGTGACGCCATATGGATGAGTTCTAATGAAACTGCTACATTTTTTATGTTATTAATATCATAGTTGCCAAATTTACCACCAAGTAAAACAAATACTGGTCGTAATCTTTTTCCACCAGCCTGTAATAATGAAAGGGATGCCTCATGAAGCAAAGGCGATTCAGCCTGTATAGTGTCCTCTAATTCTTTTTCAATAATATTGATGTCAGCATTCAAAAAAGAATAGATCATCTTTAATTTCATATCGATACTCACCCAGCTTTAAATCCTTCATGCACATTCATACTTGTCAATGATGAATTACATTTCAGAACAAATTATTATTTATGTCCAATATGGACCGCCGCGACGCCACCAGTATATGGCTTATACTCAACATCACGAAAACCTGCTTTTTTAAACATTCCCGCTAATTCTTTTATACCAGGAAAATCTTTAGCAGACTCTTGTAACCATGAATATTCCTCATAGCTTTTTGCAAAGATTTTACCAAATGCCGGCATAATAAAACGGAAATAAAAACGGTAGCCTTGTTTAAAGCCAATCATTGTTGGTTGAGAAGTTTCTAAGCAAACAGCTATCCCACCAGGCTTCACTACACGATACATTTCCTTTAAGACTTGCATATAATCAGGAACATTCCGTAAGCCGAATCCGATTGTTACATAGTCAAAGCTATTATCAGGGTATGGTAATTCCATCGCGTTTCCATGGACTAATTCTATGTTCTTGATTGGGTGGTTGCTCACCTTCTCTTCACCAATCTTAAGCATATTTTTGCTAAAATCTAAACCAATGACTTCCCCATTTTCACCTACAGCTTCTGATAATGCTATCGTCCAATCGCCCGTTCCACAACAAATATCGAGCGCTTTTGCCCCAGGCTTTACATCCATTCGTTTCATCGTATCTTTCCGCCAGCGCAGGTGCTGTTGAAAACTAATGACTGAGTTCATCTTATCGTAATTACCATATATTTTTTCAAATACTTTATGCACACGTTCTTCTTTCGATTGTACCATGTATTTAACCTTCCTCTACAAATGATTGAACAGCTTCTTGTTGCTGGCTTTTCATCCATTTTAGTTTTTCTCTAAATAGCTCTGTATGTTCGCATTTATCAATGGATTGCTCAATTTCTTTAAAGGATAAGGAGACGTATTTATCACAAATATGAATAAGACTTTGTTTATTATTATGCAAAGTAAATGGTACACTTTGCTCTGTCTCAAATAATTTAGATAAAGCGTCAAATAAAATGGACGGTTTACCAGCTAAAAATTGCTTTTTCTCGAGTAACACTCTATTAATAAAAACAAGATTTGCTGCTAATTCACCAAGCTCACCTCTATTGTAAAAGTGAGTAATACGATCAAATAAAGAGGACTCCGTCTTTTTTAAAGACTCCATTAACGATTCTACAGTAACTCTGGCATGGCTATAAACAGAAACTTTATGTTCATTTACTTCCATAATTCCTTCAGCTAAAGTACGTATCATAAAAATATCATCTATTTCAGCTAAAATTTGGTAGTATAATCCACTATAATAAGTTCCTGCTAAAATGGTGAGCTGCCTTCCCTTTAGACGCTCTAATGGAAGAGGTTCATTTTGAACGCTTTCGTGTGTATCAAGGGCGATTTGCACAAGCATGGTCGTTATGATATATTTATCTGCTTTAGATTTCGGTATTTGCAGGTTATCGACAATAAACATGATTAAAAGAAGCTTGTCTTCGTCAATATATGGTTGTTGAATGATCTTTGACATATAAGGTTGACGCGTTTTTTTCTGAAGAACTTCCTTTAAGTTCATTAATCGTGTATTCATATCTTGTAGTTTGGCGTTCTTGTTTGCATTCATTATATATTCCCCCGATACGGGCAATCCTTATGATCGACATATGAACCAATCATTTACTAAAGATTATTTATAGTAGCACTTCCCTTTTACATTGCCCAAAAAGTGACTTAATTGTTCTCCCTTAGACATAAAAAAAGCCTCTCACTTTTATAAAATCATTGCGTCCATTCCTTTTTTAAAGCTTATTTAACTTGAATGGTAGAGCGCTTGACTTCAATGATAAGCCAGTGACAATTATATCATAAAACAAAGTGACTTGTTAGGGGAATATAAAGGAAAGGCATATAAATTCATGTCAATCGATCATACCTTTAAGCTTTCTTTTCACTTTCTACTTCTCCATATGCTGTTACGATGGACGCATGCCCCCGTATTTTAATAGCAGAAGTATGCTCTGTAAATTGAGCAATCATGACTTCTCCCTCATCTAATTTCTCCGAATGATGAAACCTCGTGTCTGAGCCTCTTGTTAAACCAATCACATTTACGCCATCTTCTTTTGCTTTAATGACGACATATTCATTGCCAGGATTTGTTCTCTCCATTTGAGTCACCTCTATCCTATTACCCTTTTATAAATGACAACACTTCTGCTCTTGTATTTCCATCTTCCGCAAAAACACCTCTAACCGCAGAGGTGACTGTTTTACTACCAGGTTTTTTCACACCACGCATGGTCATACACATATGTTCTGCCTCTACGACTACCATCACACCATGAGGATCTAATTTATGTAATATTGCATCTGCTACTGTAGCTGTAATGCGCTCTTGAAGTTGCGGTCTTCTTGCAACAGTTTCTACAGCCCTTGCTAACTTGCTTAATCCCGTCACCTTACCATTTCTAGGAATATAAGCAACATGCGCCTTCCCAAAGAATGGGACAAGATGATGTTCACACATTGAAAAGAATGGAATATCTTTTACAAGGACAAGTTCTTCATGGTCTTCACCAAAAACGGTTTCAAAATATTCTTCAGGGTCCTGGTGTATGCCCGAAAACACCTCTTCATACATTTTTGCTACTCTTTTTGGTGTATCTAATAACCCCTCTCGGTTCGGATCTTCTCCAATAGCGTCTAATATAAGCCTTACAGCTTCTTCAATTTGAGCGCGATTTACTTCTGACATTCAGCTACCTCCTATTACGGAACTATAAACTATTATCTTACATGCTAGCATAATTATTTCCTAACAGACAAAAAGTTATAGAAAAATAAAGGATAAACTTTCTTCCTTTTAGGATACTATTATATAAATGAACACAAGTACCGTCAAACTCCTATGATGGTTTTGAGAAAGAAATCTATATGTTAAGTACAAATAGTAGTAAAAAACATAGTTTTTTATAACTCATTCATAAAATGGTCATTCACTTGATATGGTGGAAAGTGCATTGATTTTGTAAAGAGAATGAAGATCAAGAATCATTCATTTTGTTGTAAGTCAGTTATTGGGGTCTTCTTAATCATTTAACGAAGAGAAAAAAATCCGTAGTCTTTAGCCCCTTTACCTTTGTGGATTGCACTACTGTTGTATGGGACTAGGCAATGTTTGAAATTAATCGTAAATTTATAAGAAAAACCGCGAAAAAAATTCGCGGTTTTTCCTTAAGCAATTAATTATGTAATTAATTACTTTACTGCATCTTTAAGCGCTTTTCCTGGTTTGAAAGCAGGAACTTTGCTTGCAGCGATTTCGATTTCTTCGCCAGTTTGTGGGTTGCGGCCTTTACGTGCTGCACGTTCACGAACTTCAAAGTTACCAAAACCAATTAGTTGTACTTTATCACCATTTTTAAGTGCATCAAGCACTGTATCGAAAACAGCATCAACTGCTTTAGTAGCATCTTTCTTAGAAAGCTCGCTAGCTTCTGCAACTGCATTAATTAGTTCAGTTTTGTTCATTACTTTCACCTCCTCCCAAAAAATATCGTAAACCCAGTAAAATAAAGATTCCTTACATTCATTTGTAAACAAAATTACTGAATTCTATACGTTGTAACGCATTTTTGTTGAAGCAGAAACTTATCATATCTCAAAAAAAGAAGAATTTCAACTTTTTTGATGCAAAAAGCCTTATTTCATAAGGGTTCTTACCGTTACAACGTTAATTCTGCTTAAAAGATTATCATAATCAATTGAGCATATCAAGGATATTTCATGATTTGATGGCAATCTTTTCTTATTTGAAACAAATTTGTAATAAGGGGAGAGAAAACCCGTCAATCTAGGCTTAAAGCTTGACAAATTTGTAGAGATAAAAAATGTAAGCTCTTTCATTTTCATAGTGTAATTCTTTATAAAGAACAAACCAAAGTAACCATACTGTATTTTTATTCGTTTCTATGTTACGAAAGGTTGATTGGTCTTTTTATAGGGTAATTCAAATAAGACTTCTACCGAAATTCCACGCTTCTGTCATTTTAGATAATACTTTATTTATCAACAAAAGTATACTAATCCGTTTTATACTTTTATTACCCATAAAAAAAAGACAACTTTTCATCCGAATAGAATGAAAGTCGCCTTTTATTTCTACAAAATAATGGCAATGAGTCCCCCAGAGCCTTCGTTTATAATTCTTTCTAAAGTCTCTTTGAGTTTATATCTAGCATTCTCAGGCATCAATGATAACTTTGCTTGGATTCCTTCTCTAACAATCGAGCTAAGCGATCGACCAAAGATATCTGAATTCCAAATTGAAAGCGGATCATCTTCAAAGTCTTGCATTAAGTAACGAACTAATTCTTCACTTTGTTTCTCTGTTCCGATAATCGGAGAAAATTCAGATTCAACATCAACTTTGATCATATGAATCGACGGTGCAACAGCTTTCAAGCGTACACCGAACCTTGAGCCATGCCTTGTTATTTCAGGCTCATCTAAACTCATATCAGACAGTGATGGAGCTGCGATGCCATATCCTGTCTGTTTCACCATTCTAAGCGCATCTGAGATTTGATCATATTCTGATTTTGCATGGGCAAATTCTTGCATCAGTTCAAGAAGATGATCTTTACCACGTATTTCAACACCGACAATTTCTTTTAATACCTCATCATATAAATCATCAGGCGCATATAAATCAATTTCAGCGATCCCTTGACCCATTTCTATACCGGCTAAGCCCGCACGATCAATAAATTCGAAATCACTAAACTGATGTACAACACGATCAACATCTCTTAACCTCTTAATATCTTTGACAGTCTCTTTTACGGCTTCTTGATAACTCTCACGTAACCAATGATCTTCGTGAAGGACCATTACCCAACTTGGTAAGTTTACATTTACTTCTAAAACAGGGAATTCGTACAACGCTTCTCGCATCACGCTATATACATCAGATTCCCTCATTCCTTCTACACTCATAGCAAGTACAGGGATATCATATTTCTCTGATAGCTTCAAACGAAGGTCCTCAGTTGCCGGATGGTGTGGTTGCACACTATTGATGACCATAATAAATGGTTTTCCTACTTCTTTAAGCTCTTCAATTACTCTTTCTTCAGCCTCGATGTAGTTTGCACGAGGAATTTCTCCAATTGTACCATCGGTCGTAATGACGACACCAATTGTAGAGTGTTCTTGAATGACTTTTCTTGTACCGATTTCAGCAGCTTCGTGAAATGGAATCGGCTCCTCATACCAAGGAGTATTAATCATTCTTGGACCATTTTCATCCTCATATCCTTTTGCTCCTGGGACTGTATATCCAACACAATCGACAAGACGGATATTAACCTCCAATCCTTCATCCACATGGACATTAGCAGCTTGATTCGGCACAAACTTCGGTTCTGTAGTCATAATTGTTTTTCCTGCTGCACTTTGAGGGAGCTCATCCTGGGTACGTGCTCGATCAGCCTCATTGTCCATATTTGGGAGGACTGCTAGCTCCATGAATTTCTTAATAAATGTCGATTTTCCAGTACGGACTGCACCTACTACTCCAAAATAGATATCACCGCCTGTTCGTTCGGCAATATCTTTAAAAATATCTACCTTTTCCAAGTGATCCCCTCCTGAATCATGAGTTAGTGGGATAATATTATCCAATAATTTATATTTGTACACTATATATCTATGATGTTGTCCGATATGAATATGCCAACTTTTTAAAAAAATCCCCTTTCTCACTTTTTCTTTATGCAATCAATAGTTGCTTTTCATTATTGTATTAAAAGAGAAAAAAAACCCTCCCTCTACAATATATTTTGTAGAGAGAGGGTTATGACTAATTCACTAAAAATATTGGTTCATTCTTTTTTTCATCTATTGTATACGGTAATGAATAAGATGGTACAAAAGGTGAATCTTCGACTAAATGGAAGCGTATATCATTGTTTTCAGCTTTAATATCCCCAGCCTCCATTAATTGCATTAAGTCGGTACGATAATCAACGAATACTTCTCCGTCGGTTGTCACCACATACGATAGTTCGTTACCACTAAACGGGCTAACAGCTTTCGGTTCATCATTATAACCGATTTTAGAGAAATCTAATGAGTATACATTTTCACCGATATTATCCTTATATGGTGGATATCCTTCCATGCGAATTCGGAGAGTAATATCTCTTATTTCATCAGCAATACGTAAATCAGACAATTTCACTTTCGGATCATCTTCAACATCAATCAGTACATATTGAAAAACGCCTCCAGATTCAAATGCATTGCTAGGATACTCAGCCATGTATTTTGGTACAAGTTTCTTAAAATCAATTGGATATTTTTGAAAAAGCGGTGTATCTTCTTCGGTCGTTTTTATAGGTAATAGACCACCTGTCTCATCTTGATATTGCTTGATGGCTGTTTGTACGCGATTAATTTCATCCTCGTAAGGAATTTGATTTTTTGCTCTTTCTTCTTCTGGGTACATACATCCAGATAAAAGAAGGGTAATGAGTATAAATAAGCTAGTTACATAGCTCTTTTTTTTCATATACATCAACCTTTAATTATGTATTTTCAGGGAGAAACCCCTTGCGATGTTCTATTCTGAAACGGGACCGCTAAATACGACTAGAAAAATAATGAGACCACTTACTACCATAAAACTATAGGCAAATAGAGCAGTTACCCCTTTCAATACCCCATTTTTCAACTTAAAACGACTTAAATAAATAAGTAAGATAGCAATAAACATAAAGCCCATTGAAGCAAGGGCAATCCACATTTTCATTAAACCAGGTGACATCTCATTCACTCCTTTTTCCGAATTGTATTATACCATACAGTTCGTTCGCTTTGACAGCATTATCAGATAATTTTATGTATTGCAGTAAAAGGCAAGCAATTATTGGACTACTCTAATATTCTCAATATCCATTTTAGGAATCCCCTAATTGACTTCTTATTCTCCATATTAAATGAATTGTAACATAGCAAGTAAAGTACAAAAAAATAACCGAGGAATAAGAAGGGGCTTCCTTATCCTCGGCAAATGACTAAAATACCCTATTCACCCTGTTCATTTTACCAGTTTGCTTCAAAGGCATTGTATGCAGAGGATAAGCCGCCCGTCTCCTCATATGCCTATATTTTTATAAACAGCACCAAATTATTAGTTAATCTTGATTTTGAGCCATAAAAATATCCGCAATATCTTCCATTTCATTTGTTTTTGTACGTGCCATTAGACGGTCAACTCCATCTTTAGCATCGATATCATTAAATAAAATGTCATATAGAACAGATGTTATGGGCATTTGCACATCGTATTTCTCTGCTAATTGATAGGCTGCTCTTGTTGTTCGAACGCCTTCAACAACCATACCCATATTTTCTAATACTTCGTCTAAGTTTTTGCCTTTGCCTAGAAGATTCCCTGCACGCCAGTTTCTCGAATGAGTACTTGTACAAGTCACAATTAAATCACCTATGCCAGCTAGACCTGAGAAAGTTAGCGGACTTGCGCCCATTTTTACACCTAGTCTTGTGATTTCTGCTAATCCTCTAGTTACTAGCGCAGCTTTAGCATTATCTCCATAACCAAGTCCATCTGAAATGCCAGCTGCTAATGCAATAATATTTTTTAAAGCGCCACCAATTTCAACGCCAACAATATCTGGATTAGTGTATACTCTAAAGTTTTGATTAATAAATAAATCTTGGACTTTTTCAGCTGCCTTCATATTTTTAGAGGAGACAGCTACAGTTGTCGGGTGGCGCAAACTAACTTCTTCTGCATGACTAGGCCCTGATAGTACAACCACATCTTTTAAAAGGGATGTAGGTGTCACTTCTTCAATCATTTCGGAAATTCTTTTTGAAGTATCTGGTTCAATCCCTTTACTCACATGGACGATGGTCAACGGTTCTTTTCTCACTTCAGCTATGCTCTGTAAAACTTCTCTAATCGCTTTCGTAGGTACAGCTAAAATGATTGTTTCGATACCTTCTAATACTTGATCAAGCTTTGTATAACCTACAATATTTTTTGGTAAAGTAATCGCAGGTAAATATGCTTCATTTGTATGGTTCTCATTAATTTCTTTGATTTGTTTTTCCTTGTGACCCCATAAACGCACTTCATGGTCATTATCTGCCAGCACCATCGCAAGGGCTGTACCCCAACTTCCGGCACCAATAACAGCTATTTTATCTTTTTGACTCATCTTGCATTCACCTCATTTCAATTCATTTCGCCTATTTAAAAGAAGGAAAGGAACCGCCAATCTGAGAAAAACATTAGTCGAGCGGATGAATAGTCATTTTTTTACCTTTACTAATTGGCATATACTAAAGAACCGGTGGTCCCATAAAGCTAGAAACATAATTATGTAAGAGACAGCTTATTATGAAATGATGAGTCATCAAATCATACAGCTGTCCGCTTTTACTATGCTAATAGTGAATAGTTTATTTTCGTTCTCTTGCAATAATTTTAATTGGCGTCCCTTCAAATCCAAAAGCATCTCTAATTCTGTTTTCAAGAAATCTTTCATAAGAGAAATGTAGAAGCTCAGGATCATTAACAAACACAACGAAGGTCGGCGGTTTGATTGCTACTTGGGTAGCATAGTATATTCGCAGCCTTCTTCCCTTATCTGTTGGTGTTGGGTTCATAGCTACTGCATCCATTATAACATCATTTAAAACATTTGTTTCCACGCGCATCATATGATTTTCACTAGCAATGTTCACCATTGGAATCAATGTATGAATTCTTTTCTTTGTCAATGCTGATAGAAAAACAATCGGTGCGTAATCAAGGAATTGGAAATGATCCCTAATATTTTGTTCGAACTTCTTCATCGTTTTCTCATCTTTTTCAACAGCATCCCATTTATTCACAACAATAATGACAGCCCTACCAGCTTCATGTGCATAGCCTGCAATTCGCTTATCTTGTTCAATGATTCCTTCTTCTCCATCTAGTACAATGAGAACCACGTCAGAACGTTCAATGGCCCTTAAAGCACGTAACACACTATATTTCTCAGTTGTTTCGTACACTTTACCTTTTTTCCGCATACCCGCTGTATCTATAATGACATACTCATCACCATTATACTTAAGCTGTGAGTCAATCGCATCTCTTGTCGTTCCAGCTACATTAGAAACAATAACGCGATCTTCTCCTAGAATAGCATTTACTAAAGATGATTTCCCCACATTTGGTCGGCCTATAAGCGAGAACTTTATGACATCATCATCGTATTGATTTTCCTCATGATTAGGGAAGCTTTTAGCTGCCTCATCTAATAAATCACCCAAACCTAAACCATGTGATCCTGAGATTGGAAACGGTTCACCAAAGCCCAGGGAATAAAAGTCATAAATCATTTGTCTCATTTCTGGATTATCAATTTTATTGACCCCAAGAACAACAGGCTTTTTTGCTTTATACAAAATTTTCGCTACTTCTTCATCCGCAGATGTCACACCTTCACGACCGTTTACTAAGAAAACGATCACATCAGCCTCGTCGATAGCGATTTCAGCTTGTTGACGAATTTGTTCTAAAAAGGGCTCGTCCCCAATATCTATGCCACCTGTATCAATAATATTAAAGTCATGAGTTAACCATTCTGCAGAACTATAAATGCGATCTCTTGTAACGCCAGGAATATCTTCAACGATTGAAATTCGTTCACCAACAATTCTGTTAAAAATAGTAGATTTTCCTACGTTTGGACGTCCGACAATTGCCAGTACTGGTTTTGTCACGAACATCACCCCTCAATTTCATTAAAATACTTGCTTATATTAATTTAATGTAAGCAAATTTGATTTAAAAGAAACCCTTCAACTAATGAAGGGTTCAACTATAATATATTACCAAACAGCCACCTTCCTTACAAGAAGAAGCTGCATATTCATGATTAATGGCGGACAATCACGTACATTTCTTCAGTCAGCATATGAGCGATTCCGTCTAAAATAGCTTCTAAATTTGTAGCAATCACTTCCATTTCTTTTTTATCCTCACAATGAAACACTGCTGCACCACTAGGGACTTTCTTTGGGTTTGTTGTTATAACTGCAAGTACAAATTTATTGATTTCCATCATTTATCCCTCCCTATTATTTTGGCACATGCATTTCTTTTGGCATTTTTATTGCATTTTCCAGGGTTGGTACACCACCAATTACTTTAATTGCTTTTTCAACTGTTCTTTCCTGTGGAAGGATGAATACCCCTACTCGCCCATCATCTAAATCCCGTTTAGCTAATGGCACAAGTGCTGGGGCACCAGAATCCGTCACGACCCCTAGAGCCGTTGAAACATCATGTAATATCGCTTGTCTTTGCCCTAAATTTGCAATTGTCGTATTTACATTAAAATTTTTCGGAACCAGAATAAAACCCATCCCATACTTTAAAATTTCTTCTTGTCTTTCCGGAAGTCCAATGTTCATAATATAAATGTTGTCAACATATAATCCGGCTCCGTCGAAATGCGGCTTCACATATTTGATTTCCACAATATCTGATAACTTACCACCACTCATCATTACTTTTGATAACACGACGGCAATAGCAGCAGCGATAATTGCTACCCAAAGATTAAATAAGAGGTAAAATAATGTAGTAATAAGAGATGTAAACATGACTAAATAATTCCTGCTTTCAAAGGCAATAGCAATTCCTTCTATATAAGTCCTACCCCGTGGAACCATTTCATAACTATCTAACTCAGTTAACGTATTTCTTTCCATATTCCTAACCTCACGGAACTGTGAAGCAGCCACGGTTAAGAAGGTGATCGCAGTAAAATCCTCCTCCATGATCGACGGGATGGCCACACTGCCTAATCCAGCAGCAATAAAACCTAAAGCAATATGAATAATCTTCCCATGTAGATAGGTTGGGTACTGTCGATAATCTGTTCTTAACATATAAATCCTTGTTAATGTGCCAACAATTACACCTAAAACAACTGGATAGATATATTCATTCATGATAATTTTGCTTCTCCTTTACTAATGGATTTAAGTTTCTTTCTAGGTAAGCAGCCAAATATTCAATCATATTCCATCCAGAAACAACTACAAATGCCATACTTAGGACATCAAGAAAACGAAAAGATCCAATTTGGAAAGGAAATCCATACTTTTGAATAATAAGGGCAAATATTACCTCCCCGTTTAATGCAGCAAATATTAATATACAAATACGGCTTAACGCTTGCTTATGAAGAAGTATGACTAAACACGCTAACATACCGGCTAACATCCAGTCACGGTTAAAAACAACCCAGATTGGATCAAACATCTCAAAGCAGAGAAAAGCACAGTAAGCAAATGAGACAATGAGCATACATGTAACCAAATAGAGAGGATGACCACATTGCGATTTTACAAAGAGAAAACTAGCGGCAATGTAGAGAAGGAAGAAACTCACACCAATTTCTGTCGTTCCAATTGAAAAATGATAAGGCGTAATGATAATAAGCAATAATAGTGCGAATGACGCTAAATAACGGTATGTATTTGCTTTACTTACGAAAAATGTGACAATAATCCAAAGTGACCAACCAATCCAATAAAAGAAAAGACCTTCCAAATAAATACACCTCCTACTATCCCCATTATGGGTAGAAAATATGTAGTTTAATCTATTTGAATAAAAAATGTCTGATTTCTTATCTTAATAATTAGGAGGTGTAGATATGGGAAAAGATCGTCAAGAAAAAAAACTAAAAAGCAGTAAGAGAGTAGAATCAGATCGTGACCAAAGTATTCAGTACGAAGGGGCAACAACAATGCAAAGTCCAGACAATGCACGCAAATTAAATAATAATAAATAACTTAAAAGAATTGTGTAAACCTCTTAGTAACGGGATTACTCTTTATTTAACTGTTTTACTTTAAATATTTTTGTCCTATTCGCGTGTTAGCGCGACTTTTGTTTCGTATTCAGTCAACAAAGTCGCGCTCTTCTTTTTATGACTTTTATTAATTATATAGTTTAAAAATCAATAGTTTTTAACGTAATAAAAGAGACTACCTTTGTAAGCAGTCTCTTATTTTAAACATTATTTTGCATGAATCATTCTTGTACTGTATGTATGTGTATTAATTTGTCGCTGTTGCAGCCACTCAAGTACTTCTCCCTTAAAAATCAGGGGGGCAAGTTGTAATTCGTTAAGATTGCTTGCACCTATAGCTGTCATAATTATTTTTAATTCTTCATGAAGGGAAGTAACTTCTTTTACTACTGCTTCATAACCAGAATCCACTAATATCTTCAAGAAGTACCCTGCCATTCCTACACCGTTAGCACCAAGCGCAATAGCCTTTGCAATATCCATACTTGTCTGAATTCCACCAGATGCAAGTATCGTTATATCACTATTATGTGATTGTGCTTCGACAATTGAAGTAGCAGTCGGAATCCCCCATCCATCAAAGAATGACAGTACCCTCTCTCTTCGTTCGTTTTCGATTTTAGAGAAATTAGTGCCACCATAACCACCGACATCTACGATATTAACGCCGACACCTTTTAGCTTTTCTACAGCTTCGCGACTCATACCGAATCCTACTTCTTTAACGATAATTGGCACATCTAAGTGATTTACAATCTTTTCGATACGCATGAGGGCATGCGAAAAATCACGATCTCCCTCTGGCATCGTTAACTCTTGGACGACATTTACATGAATTTGTAATGCGTCTGCTTGTATCATCTCTACAGCATCTTTTGCTTGGTTTACCGTGGCTTCGCTACCTAAATTGGCAAATATCAATCCATCTGGATTTTCTTTCCTTACAATTTCATACGAAAAGCGTTCTTCTGAATTTTTTATTGCTGCCATCTGCGAGCCTACTGCCATCCCTACCCCTGTCTCTTTAGCCACCCGCGCGAGCAGGCGATTAATTTCAAGTGTCTTTGCACCACCGCCACCGGTCATTGCATTGATAAAAATAGGCGAACTGAGTTGTAGTTCGCCTATTTTCGTTCCCAAATGAATCTTTGAGAGAGATGTGTTAGGTAAGCTTTGATGTACAAAAGAAACACAATCAAATCCAGCGTTATTCGTTTGACCAGTTGTTAGCGCATATTGAATATGATCCCATTTTCTCTTTGCTCTCGTCAC
The DNA here is from genome assembly GCF_038007625.1 of Cytobacillus sp. FSL K6-0129. NCBI lineage: Bacteria > Bacillati > Bacillota > Bacilli > Caryophanales > Bacillaceae > Cytobacillus > Cytobacillus sp. FSL K6-0129. Next base: position 1,294,171 of record NZ_JBBOXM010000001.1, read on the forward strand.
TATACTACCACCATTATTTATTTAATTTCTTTAACTGTTCACCAATCATTTCACCTAATTGGAACCCCTTAGACTCTTCAGGCAGTTCATAATCAGTTGGTTCTTCTTCTTTTTCAACAAGATCTTTAATACTTAGAGAAAGTCTTTCATCGCCTTCATTCACATCAAGGACTTTCACTTGTACTGCTTGACCTTCTTTTAATACTTCGTGCGGAGTGGCAATATGTTTATGTGCAATTTGAGAAATATGAACAAGCCCTTCCACTCCAGGGAATACTTCTACGAAAGCACCATAAGATACAAGTCTTTTCACTGTGCCTTCTAACACACTACCTTTAGGGGCTTTTTCAGCAATACCATCCCAAGGACCAGGCAAAGTATCTTTAATAGATAGTGAAATTCGTTCATTATCCTTATCTACACTTAGTACTTTTACTTTGACAGATTGACCTTCTGTAACAACATCTGAAGGCTTAGCAACATGCTCATAAGAAAGTTGTGAAATATGGACTAAACCATCAACACCACCGATATCAACAAAAGCACCGAAATCTGTAATACGTTGTACAGTTCCATCAATCACGCTTCCAGCTTCAAGCGATCCAAGTAACTCTTTCTTTTGTTTTCCTTGCTCCTCTTCAACAACTACACGATGAGAAAGAATTAAACGATTTTTATCTTTATCTAACTCTACAATTTTAAAAGCTAATGTTTGACCTTTATAATCTGAGAAATCTTCAACAAAATGTGCTTCAACTAAAGAAGCTGGTACAAATCCGCGAACTCCAAGGTCAACGACTAATCCGCCTTTAACAACATCTTTGATTTCAGCATCAAAAACTTCACCGTCATTAAATTTTTGCTCTAGTTGTTCCCAAGACTTTTCAGCATCTACTTTGCGCTTTGATAGTACAAGCGCTTCTTCTTCTACTTTTAACACTTCTAATTGTAGTTCATCACCTTCTGCAACAGCATCGCTAGCTGTTTCTACATGAAGACTTGATAGTTCACTAATTGGAATAATACCATCTAATTTGCTATTTTCGATATCGACAATCACTTGCTTCTCTTCTACTTTTGTCACTTTACCATTTACTTTATCGCCAACTTCAAAATTTGCTACTTCAATTTCATTCATTTCTTCTGACATATGTATTCCTCCTTAATCCAATGGCTAATTTCATTTTCCACTTATAAAATGCAATCTTACAAAGTGTAAATTGCACTAAATAAACTAGAGTTGTAAAACCACTTTGATCCTGAAATATAAAATGCCTTTTTATAAACTTCTTACAAATAGCACCTTTTGTCAAGTAAGAAGGTTTAGCGATTCTGTTCGATTAATTTTTTGATTTCATTCATAATGATATCCGTTGTTTCTTCTGCATTGACTTTGTTTGCACGGATTTCATCCATTGGGATAGGCTTTCCGTAGACGACTTTTAATTTCTTAAAAGGCTTATACGGGCCAATGATGGCACAAGGTACGACTGCAGCATTAGAACGAAGAGCAAAGAACCCTGCACCGGCAAGACCTTTACCAACTTCTCCGGTTTTACTCCTCGTCCCTTCTGGAAATAAACCTAAAACATGCCCTTCTTTAAGAACCTTCAACCCTTTTCTCAATGCTTCACGATCACTCATTCCTCTTTTTACAGAAAAAGCATTCAGATGTGGTAATAACTTCCCTAAAATTGGCACGTTAAACAACTCTTCTTTTGCCATAAAGTGAATGTCTCTTGGCGCTGTTATCCCTACAATTGGTGGATCCAGGTTATCAATATGATTGCAACATAAAAGGACGCCACCTTCTGCTGGGACATTCTCCCTACCTTTAACATCCATGCGATAAACGGGCTTTAATAAGCCGTATACTAAAGAGCGTGCAAATGTATATACACTCATATTATTGAATCCTTTCCTCAACCAACTTCATAATTCTATCAACAACTTCGTGAATGCTTAGTGATGTTGTATCCAATTCTACTGCATCCTCAGCTTTTTTGAGTGGTGCAACTTCCCTTTCCGAATCTAACTTATCTCTTTTAGCAATTTCCTCTTTTAAAAGAGCTAAATCTGAAGGAAAACCCTTTTCTAAGTTTTCAGCATGGCGCCGTGCTGCTCGTTCATCCACTGATGCTAAAAGAAACACTTTTACCTCTGCATCAGGTAAAACATGTGTACCAATATCACGGCCATCCATCACTACACCACCTTCTTGACCGAAGCGTTGTTGACGGGCAACCATTTCTTCTCTTACCTGCTTATGTTTAGAAACCGTAGACACTGAATTAGTTACTTCAGCTGTTCTAATTTCCGTAGAAACATCTATCCCATCTAAAAGAATACGTTGGCCTGATTCTCCAGGATTTAAGACAATCTCTGTCTCTTTTAACAAAGGAATTAATGATTCTTCATCATTTATATCTATTTCTGACTGCAACGCTTTAAATGTTAACGCGCGATACATCGCCCCTGTATCTATATAAATATAATGAAGCTTCTCAGCTATAATCTTAGCAACTGTACTTTTCCCCGCTGCTGCAGGTCCATCGATGGCAATTGATATTTTATTCATAAACCCTCCTGAAATACCTATACAAATATATTCTTTACGTTTTATATTCTATCATAAATTCACTTAATTAGTTGTAATGATTATGTGTTATTAATAATCCCCTCCCCTAATAGGGAGTCTTTTTATTAGTTAAAATAATACGATAACTTTTAAAAAATAAGAAGAAACACTAAAAAAGGATGTTCTCAGGAAGAACAATCCAAAAGGTCTGTAAAGCTATTATTTCTATTGGCCTGATTTTCATCATAAAATCAAGTTAAGGCCTCTTTATGTAGAATACCTCCTCATCATTGTTTTCTAAATGATGATTCACTCCTTCATATCTTGTCACTTCATTAAAATGCGGAAATAGGTGTAAATAATGAAAAACGGTTTGAAATAATAGTAACAACCCAAGATGAAAAATGATTAATAGTATGAGCGTGCGTTCGAATACTTTCATCCTCCCACCTCCATTAATCATTATGGAGACACAAAAGAGATTTTATGCTGTTCTGCTTAAGATTGTTTACTTTTCTTCATATGAAGTAACTGTTGTTCGAAGCAAAACCTCATCATTGCTTGTCTATCTTCTGCATTTATTTGTGGAAATCTAAATGATATAACGAGACGCCCATCTGCTAATGCCTCTTTCCTTACATATTCTGACGCTAAAACAAAGGAACGCTTTTTACCTTCTATCACAAGTGTAAAACGCAATAAATAGGGCGATGGTTTATACAAATAGGTAAAATTATTAACAACTACAGCTATTCCCCCTGCACTTATATTTCTACTTATCCCTATAATAGAGTGAGACATCCCTTCACATACGGGTTGAATTTCAACAGATTCATTGAAATCAACTCTAACATACTCTCTCTTTTGTTCCTTCTCATGAGTAAATTCTTTTGCATAAGCAATTTTCAATAATGGTGTGGACTGCATCATTCGACCGACCACTCTTCCAGAGAAGAAAAACATTTTCCCATTTGCATTGTAAGCAACACACTTAATTCTTCTTCCATCTACTAAGTACATTTTCCGATTCGTTTGTAAACAAACGGGATAATGAATATGTAATATATCCTCTTTAATTTCAGCAATTCTAGATATGTACTTGCCCTCACTTGATAGATAATGTTCTATATACAATTGATCACCTGGTGACAATGTATTCCCTCCTAATCTTTTCTACTTTTCCTTATTTTATCACTTAACTGTTACAAAAGAACTATATTTTTATTTAAATGAGATGAGAATTATTAACATCATGGTATAATCACATTACTCTATTTAGTCCTAATTTTTTTCTACATTTATATTTCATCTTCCTGTCTTTATTTATCCAATGATTTCCATAAAGAAAAAACAAAAAGAACCCTTTTCGGGTCCTTATTTGCCTTATACCACATCTTCATAAATTGGTTCTGCATTTTGCAATTTTTCTACTTTTTCTTCTCTTCCATTTTCACTATTAATATAGATGCGATACGTGTCTTCACCTAATGTCCCAGTAAATTCATAACAAAGTACTTCTTCATTACTATCATTCAATATAATCGCTAACCGATCATCCATAATTTTTAGTTGACTATTGATTTTTTCTCTTGCTTCCTCTTTTGCTAACACAGCTTGAGGAATATCTCGCTTATGATGGGATTTCAAATAATCCTCTGCTGAAAATCCTAAAATTTGCCCATTATCTAATGCTACTTTCATCTTAATTGAATCTGGGTAAATTCTTACATCGTCCTGTTTAGACACAAATGTAAACACGCCCATTTGATCATATTGCACACTTTCAAATAGATCAAGATCTTCAAATTCATTATCTTTTAAAAATTTCACTGCTGATTGATGAGCATCTTCCAGACTAATTTTTTGTTGTTTTACATCTCTTGCCGTGATAAGCCAAATAGGATAACCGCCCTTTTTAGTAATATCTAAATTGGTTTCTATACTTTCTTTAGGAGACCTTAGTGATACACTAAAAAATCCATAATCCGATCCTTCGCCATTTTCTGCCACGGTTGCTTTAACATCATCAGGGGATTGCGCATATTTCTTCGCTTCTGATACAGCTTCTTTCTTAGATATTTCTTTTCCTTCTAAGTATTGATAGTTCTCATCTTTCTTTTGCATATTTACAAATGCGGGACCTAAATCCGTTTCATCGTATCCCTCAACTGTTTTTTCGACGGTTTGAAAGCCGTCTATAATTGTATTATCTGCTGCTTCATTATTTGTAGCAAGCGCTGTTTCTACATCCATCCATCGTAAGTCATTTTTGACGACCATATGCTGCACATTCCGTAATTCTGATTGAATATCTGCTGCCTGCTTGTATAATCCTTGTAAAGACTGATATTCTTCATCAGTCAATGGGTCTTTATCCAAGTCTCTAATCGCTGTCTTATAACTAAACTCACCAATTTGTGCTAAAAATTCTTCCGTCTTATTAAATGGTAAAAGTGATAGTGGCAGCTGACCTACATCTGAATGTGCTTGAGAGGTAATTCTCCAAACATCCGCAAGCGCAGGAGACAGTGAACTTCTAGAATTCATTGCCAAAGTAGATCCAATTTTATCATGTAATACATCGATTTCATAAGTGAGTTCATGAAATGCACGTTGATAATTGTTTTCTGCGTTAATTAATATCGCATTTTTCTCACGATGTTCTTGATAACCCCAGACAGCAGTTCCGATAACACCAACTGAAAGAACAGTTATGAGTATTCCTTTTAACACGTGACTTCACTCCTTATTTACAGAAAATATGTTGTCCAATTTTTTTAATTTGTGGTCTTGTCCAAATCCACGGACTTGTTGCAGTATCTGGATTAAAGTAATAAAGGGCATCTCCACTCGGATCCCAGCCATTAATTGCATCTATCACTGCTTCCCTCGCTGTTTCATTAGGTGTTAGCCAAATTTGCCCATCTGCAACAGCCGTAAATGCTCTTGGTTCAAAGATCACACCATAAACCGTATCTGGAAAAGACGCACTTTCTACTCGGTTCAATATTACTGCCGCTACCGCTACTTGCCCTATATAAGGTTCGCCACGCGCCTCACCGTACACCGCATTTGCCATCATTTGTATGTCGTTTTCCGAGAATCCACTAGGAACATTTGCCGAAGTTGTACCACCGGAATTACCACTTGATGCATTACCATCATTTTGATTTGATCCACTATTATTAGCAGGTGCTTGTTGACTTAAATCCGTTCCGCCATAATGTGTAAATGAATTCCCTTGATTAATTTGATTCTTCACATATTGCTCATCATAATTTGACGCACTCACCAACTTTTCCTTCGTACCAGAACCAGCAAGCCCATCTATATCCAAGCCAAATTCATATTGAAAATTGCGTAATGCCCAATATGTGCCCCAACCGAAGACCCCATCGATTTTACCATTATAGAATCCTAAATATTGCAATCTTGCTTGTAGCTCAATGACATCATCGCCTATCGCTCCTTGTCTAATCACTTGATTCGAAAAAGCATTTGCCGACTTATCCAATTCAGCCATTGGAATAGTGGTCGCTATAAGCAGTAGTATTAGCATCACTTTAGTAAACATCAATAGTTGTTTCATCGTACTAACCTCCAAAAATACATCTTTTCATCTGTTAAACAATCAGGTAACCTAATATGGCGTTTTGCAGGTAAAAAATGATGGCTGTAACAGTTATTCCTCGATCTCTCTTTTTCACGTTTACTAATCAGCGAGGAAGCTAACAATACATCTATTTTTTGGTTCCAATTGGCTTTTTATACAAATTCAATGAGAAAATCATTTGGATAAATATAGCATTTACAGGGTGGCCATCAAATAGAGGCTCGTACGCTTGAAATTTAACGATTTTTATAAAAAATTCAACTTCTATGTTAGATGTTCTGATTACTTATTTTTCCTTTAGAAGGCATCCGTTAGCCGGAGGAAGCTTGGTGATTTGACAAAAAGAAAAGAAGGCGGATTTGAGTTTACTCAAATCCACCTTCTTACTTTATCTGAACTGAAACTCATTACTTATAGCCTCTTTTAACCTATGTTAACCATAATTTGTTCTTGTATCTTCTAATGATTGATTATATTTAGCACTTAGTATTCTCGCTTGTTTGGCTTTCTTTAGCCCCATCCACCAAAGAAAGATCATAAATGGAACAATAAACAGCAGCCAATTTTCTAATGTTAACAAAATATAATCATATGTTCCATGCAAAAGGAAAGGAGTTGCTAGAGATAAGCATAGCCATTTCCCTCTAGATTTTTTCGAAAACTTTCCTTTTCCTAAATAATAGCCCATAATTACACCAAAAAGTGCATGACTAGAAACCGGGAATAATGCACGACCTAGCGCATGCTCTATTCCGAGTGTCAATAAATAAAAGATATTCTCCAATGTAGCAAACCCAAGTGATACTGCTGCGCCATAAACAATGCCGTCATACGGTTCATCAAAGTGCACATGGGGGTAAATAATAATAAGGAGGATAAACCACTTAAAAAATTCCTCAAGCATACTAGAAGAAAGAAAAGCAGAAACAAAATGAGAAGTAAACACTTGTTCTACTTCAAATACATATTGGATAAACATTATGGGAAACACAAGAAGTGCCCCAAATAAAAAGGTTCTAAAAACCATCGAAAAGGGCTCAGTCTCATATTGATCTTTTAAATAAAAGTAACTTAATAATGCCAAGCCAGGAGCAATGGCAGCAGATATTAATCCCAGCATGGGCTGTTCCTCTTTTCAAAGCTTTTCTTTAATCGTATCATGTATAGGTAAGATTGAAAATAAATTTACCAAAATAATTACATATTAAATGGAGGTACCAAGTTGGATAAAAAGAAAATACTCCTAATTCATACAGGTGGGACCATTTCAATGAGTGAGGATGTTGAAACAGGTGCAGTATTAACAAATGAAGAAAACCCATTAACAAGACAAACAAAAGAGTTAAATGAGCTTGCGCACTTGATTGTCGAAGAACCATTTCAATTACCCTCTCCCCATATTACGCAAAAGGAAATGCTTATATTACGAAACTTAATTCATTCTTACAAGGATAAGGTATCTGGTGTTGTCATTACACATGGTACTGATACATTGGAAGAAACTGCCTATTTTCTTGACTTAACAGTAAAGGGTTCTTTGCCGATCGTTGTGACTGGGGCTATGCGCTCTAGTAATGAAATTGGCTCAGATGGGTTATATAATCTGATTTCTTCTATTCGTGTTGCCATTTGCGATGAAGCGGATGGAAAGGGCGTTTTAGTAGTGCTGAATGATGAAATTCACACAGCTGAAAATGTGACAAAGACACATACTAGCAACGTCTCGACCTTTCAAAGTCCTCAATATGGACCCATAGGTATAGTCACAAAAAGGGGTGTACTTTTTCATCACCTCCCTGTTCAACATGCACATTTCGAAATCGAACAAGCAGATAAACAAGTGATGCTTATTAAAGCTCATGCCGGCATGGACTCTACCCTATTAGGAGCAATTGCACAAACTACATGCGATGGATTGGTGATTGAAGCGCTTGGACAAGGAAACCTTCCTCCAGCCATGCTTCCTGGTATAAAAGATTTACTTGCTAGAAAGATTCCCATTATTATCGTATCAAGATGCTTTAATGGCATTGCCCAAGATGTTTATGGTTATCCTGGAGGGGGCAAAGAATTAAAAGAGCTTGGCCTCATTTTTTCTAATGGATTAAATGGGCAAAAAGCTCGTATTAAACTATTAATCGCTTTGGAAAGCAGGATGCCCTTCGAAAAACTTGAAGAAATGTTTCAACTATAAATGTTTGATTTACTGACTTTCTTTATTCCATCTATTAGATGGGAAGTCTACTGAGTTGATCGCTCACTCCTTTGGCAGTTTATGAAGATCATAATGATAGTACGCCACAAAATTTCAACATATGGAAAAATCATCCTAGACAAAAGGCAAAAAATATTGACAAAGTGATGCAACATCATTTGAAAACCCGAACAAAGCAAAGCACCATTAAAGAGTGTTTTGCATAAAGTTCGGGTTTACTTAAGCTCATATTCTCGTCTGAACTTGTTTGATTATTGTTCTTTCTCTTTAATCGCTTTGGCAATCATTTCTCCATGATGCCTACCATTCTCGATAAATATTTCATTGGCATTATTACCCGCAGCAATCACGCCAGCAATATATATACCTTCTACATTGGTCTCCATTGTTTCAGGATGATGTTCAGGTTTTCCGGTCTCTTCGTCTTTTTTAATGCCTATTGATTGTAAAAATGGATGATCTGGATGATAACCAGTCATGGCAAAGACAAAATCATTCGCGATTTCCTTAATTTTCCCTTCTTTCTCATAGACAACAGAAGTTGCTCTTATTTCCTGGACATTCGCATTAAATTCCATTTGAATATTCTCATGGCGAACAAGTGAATCAAACTGCGGTAAAATCCACGGCTTAACGCTTTTTGAATATTCATCGCCCCGATAGAGAACCGTCACATTTGCCCCAGCCTTTTCTAATTCAATGGCCGCATCAACACTGGAGTTTTTCCCACCAATAACAACAACATCTTTATTAAAAAACGGATGGGCTTCTTTAAAGTAATGAAAGACTTTATCTAAATCTTCACCAGGGACCCCCATATAATTTGGTTGATCATAATACCCAGTTGCAACAATAACATAAGAGGATTGATATTCCGCTTTATCTGTTTGCACAGAGAAGTCATTATCTTTTTTCTTTATGATGCTTTCAACCTTTTCATATGCATTGACATTGATTGCTTTCCGTTTAACCACTTCTCTATAATAGGTAAGTGCTTGATTTCTATTGGGTTTCTGTTCAACCGTTACAAACGGTATATTACCAATTTCTAATTTTTGACTGGAACTAAAGAAAGTTTGATGAGTCGGGTAACGATAAATGGCATTAACAATGTTTCCCTTCTCAATGACTAAAACATCTTTCCCTAACTCTTTTAAACAAATGGCTGCGGCTAATCCACATGGTCCACCACCAACCACAATCGCATCTTTTTTATTCATGATGATCCACCTCTTGGACTGACCCGTATGATATTTTATATATGTAGAATTGAAAAAAATCTCCTAATGTATATAATAGGAGATTTTTTACCTTCTTTCAAATGTAAGAAATTGCGAAAATTAAATCCAACCTCTAAATCTTGATGCTTCAGCCATTTTACGTACACCAACCATATACGCAGCTAAGCGCATATCTACTCTACGTGTTTGAGCGGTTTCATAAATATTATTGAATGATTTCACTAGAATTTTTTCTAATTTTTCTTCTACTTCTTCTTCAGACCAGTAGTAGCCTTGGTTATTCTGCACCCATTCAAAATAAGAAACTGTTACACCACCGGATGATGCAAGCACATCAGGCACAAGAAGAATATCTCTTTCTGTTAATATTTGTGTCGCTTCTAATGTTGTTGGGCCATTCGCTGCCTCTACTACAATACTTGCTTTAATATTATGTGCGTTTTCCTCAGTAATTTGGTTTTCAATTGCTGCAGGAACCAATACGTCACATTCGAGCTCGAGTAGCTCTTTATTCGAAATCGTCTCATTAAATAACTTTGTTACAGTTCCAAAACTATCACGGCGATCAAGTAAATAATCAATATCTAAACCATTAGGGTCATGAAGGGCACCGTATGCATCAGAAATACCCACAACTTTTGCGCCTTCATCATGCATAAACTTTGCTAAGAAGCTACCTGCATTACCAAAACCTTGTACAACCACGCGAGCACCCTTTAAATTAATACCCTTTTTCTTGACTGCTTCATGAATACAGATCGTAACCCCTTTAGCTGTTGCTGATTCCCTACCATGAGAACCACCAAGTACAAGTGGTTTACCAGTAATAAATCCCGGGGAATTAAATTCATCCATTCTGCTATATTCATCCATCATCCAGGCCATAATTTGTGAATTTGTAAATACATCTGGAGCTGGAATATCTTTTGTAGGACCAACAATTTGGCTAATCGCTCTAACATACCCTCTACTTAATCTTTCAAGCTCACGGAAAGACATATCTCTTGGATCACAAACGATACCGCCTTTACCTCCGCCATATGGTAGATCGACTATACCGCATTTTAAGCTCATCCATATAGATAGTGCCTTCACTTCTTTTTCTGTTACATTAGGGTGAAAACGAATTCCCCCTTTTGTAGGACCGACTGAATCATTATGTTGAGCACGGTAACCAGTAAAAATTTTCACCGTCCCATCATCCATCCTAACAGGAATTTTCACTGTTAATAAACGCATTGGTTCTTTCAACAGTTCAAAAACCTCTTCTGGATATCCAAGTTTCTCCAACGCTTTGTGGATTACGATTTGAGTTGACTTCAAAACATCCATTTTATCTTCTTGATTCGTATGATCAGTACCTTTATCGGCCACTATTTGAAACCTCCTAGAAAAATTCACATTCTTTAGTTGTCCGCTTTCAAGACATAGTATACACCTTTACTCTATTTATGCAAGGAGAAAAAGCAATTTTTTCTTATTTTTATGTAAACGCTACCAAAGCTATAATATTACGTATTTTCCTTATTTTCAAAAATATTTACATCTATTTTATTTTGCCTTTATTAGCTGATTTCATTCATAAAATACTCATATGTATTTATCGAGTTAAATTGAATTAATCTCATCGATAAGCTCCATATTACATCCTATTCCCAAAGAACTAATACGATAAACATCAAGGCACCTGAATATTCAAACAAATAGGATCACTTAAATCCTATTTGCTTGAATGTACCATTATTTAAAATAGTGTTCGATCTTTTCTAATGCATGGTCTCTAATTAATTCTTTTCCGTATTCTTTAATAATATATAAACTAACAAAAGAAACGGTACCATATTCAGCTAAAATTGAAATCAGTTTTTCTTCCGCTTGTTTTCTATTGCCTTCAATCAATACATAATAAAGTCCGTTATACACATATAATGAATTTACCACTTCTTCTTTCCATATTTTCCGGTGACTTAATGAAATAATATTCTCAAAATCATGAAATTCATATAAAATATAATCTTGTTTGTCTACATCTACTTGAAAATCAATGATTCCATCCTTAAGCCATTCTTCTTCTACTTCTTCTTGTATCGTTACAATCATAACCATTCCTTGTATTTGCATTGAAAAAATCTCGATACTGATTGTGCCATATATATCAAGGTCAAATTCTTCACTTGCTTCCTCAAGCATATCTTGAAAAAGCTGATGCCATTTTAAAGAGTCCTTCCAAATATCTTCCTTTGACAAGCCTCTCTCAAACAAATCATCTAAAGTAAGCAAAATTTTAATTTTATTATCATTCAAACGCTCCAATTGCATTTCTTCTGCCCCCTGCCCAGAACCGACTCTTGTGATTAGTGTATGGTATATACTTTAGTTGGTGAGTCGTCCTTAACATTTCCTTCTAAACTTGGATATAAAGAAAGAATATGTGTTTGTGCAGGTGCGCCTAGCCTTAAAGGCAAGGCTGTTGTCCCATAACCATTACTTACAAAATAAGGTATACCGTTCTTATATTTCATCCCACCTTTTTCATAAGGTCCCCAGTTTAAGATACGGATTTGCCCACCATGGGTATGTCCTGACATCATAAACGAAATTTGATATTCTGGTAATAAATAGTCAACAATACCAGGGTCATGGCTCATGAGAATACGACAGCCATTCCCAGCATCCTCAATTGCAAGATCAATCTGGTCTCTTTCCCTACTAAAATCATCTGTTCCAAGTAACACGATACGTTTACCATCTGAGCCTTCAAAACTGACTGCTGAATTATCAAGAATTTTCACTCCGAGATCTAATAGCAATGCATCTAGCTCATGAAAATCCACTTCATAATCATTATTCCCCCATACAAAATAAGTCGGAGCAATAGAAACAAGGTTTTCTATATTCCGTTTCGTCCTTGCCAAAGGTACTCCCTTTTCTGTTAAATCACCGCCTATGCAAACGATATCCACCTTTCTATCTTTAACAGCTTGAATCAACTTTCCTGATAGCTCTCTACGATGGATATCAGAAATAAAAAAAATGTTCAATCCTGCAAGACTCTCTGGGAAACCTTGTATGGCAACCTTTCTCACTTCAATTGTATCTTTATGTGCTTCCTTATACATATAAACGACGACCCCAACGAAAATAAACAGTAATGCACCTGCTAAAATAATATACATGACTCCACCTCATCTATATGTACTAAAATTTAAGTTAGTCAATAAAAAAAGGATGCTCTATAAACGAACAACCTAAATATCATTTATTTCGCTTCTACAAACCTTATATTTCATGTGAACTTGCCCGATTGTCGCTATGATGACTTGAATCACCGTTAGTTGTTCTGTAAGTTCTTAGATTTTCAAATGATTCATGTCATGCAATCGCAAACTGGGGTAGGTTTTAGTCAGCAGTTCCTCTTCATTTCTCTGCTTCTTCATTCGTATGAGATAGGTTTAAATGTCTTTACTCCCTATGGCTTTGAACTATGATTATTTGTTCTCATGAAACAGATTAATATCATAATTTTTTTTCATCATATTAAAGACATGATGTCTATTTTTCCACTCATCCTCTTTTTTCCACAAGTCCTTACTCTTATCGATGATCTCGCATCTAAGTGCATGATATTCTTTTTCCGCTTTATCACGCTTCTGTTGTAACAGGACCATATATCCATAAAAGCCAATCAACGTTACCATACTGTATAAATTGAATGGATGATTAATATAAACAGAAAAAACAGAAGCAAATGAATAGGAATAAGGTAAATAAAATTGATAATACACAAAAATCACATAAGCAAATGATAGAAATACAACTAGCCACATAATAACCAAATGCCACTCTTTCAAGTGATCATATTTCGCTTTTCTTTCAACTACTTTTTGAAGCATTTGTCTCGTTGCTTGGTCTGTTCTTTCATCTAGTTGATTAATTGCTGTTTCCATAAAATCCCCCCAGTCATAGCTATGCTTGCCCACATTATATGATTGGAGGAGTGGATTCATGACTAGTCGAGGGGAATCCTTAATACTTGGCCAACGTAAATTTCCTCAGATGGCAAATTATTAGCAGCCTTAATTTTTGCAATCCCATCAGGTGACTTATAATAATTCATAGCGATTCTATACATTGTTTCTTGTGATTGAACCGTATGCTGAACAACTTTTGTTGCTTGTTTTTTTGCTTCCTCTTCTTTCGCCTTTTGTTCTGCTAATTCCTTCTCTTTTTGTACAGCTTCTTCTCGTGCTTTCTTTTCAGCCTCTTCCTTTTCTTTTTTGGCTGCTTCTTCTTTTGCTTTCTTCTCTGCTTCCTCTTGTTTTTTTCGTTCAGCTTCTTCTTGTTCTTTTAATTTTGCCTCTTCAGCTGCTTTCTCCTTTTCTTGTTCTTCCTTATCTTCTTCCTTATCATCAGGGGCGGCTGCAACATTTTGTGATGACCCATTATTACTGCTATTTGATATACCAACAGTTTCAAAATCTTCTTTTTCTGCTGAAGTTGAAGACTGATCAGCTAGCATAGGAACAAGATAATAAACAGACAAAGCCACTATTGGTACCATAATAAAAAATGCTGCAAGTAAACGAATGAGTGGGTAGTCCAACTTTTTATCCACTGTTTGTTTTTCTTTAGTACTGCTGATCTCCGCCATTGACAACTCTTCACTAACATTTACTTTTTGTAATCTTTGGCGATCTCTCTTTGCCTTCTCCCGATATGATGCCTCTCTATTCATCTATCTTCCCTTCCTGCTCTTTGACTTATATATATATATAACCCCAATAAACAATCAATAATAAAGTGCATAATAATTGTCGCTAACAAATTACCAGTTAATTCATATATCCAACCAATGAAGAAACTCAATAAAACGACATTTAAAAATAAGAACCATTGAAATAAATAACGATAATGGACAAGAGCAAAGATTAAACTAGTCACTATCAACCCAAAGTGAGTTTGCAGCACACCTCTAAATAACACTTCCTCACTAAAGGCAATAATTAACGTAATTACTACGATATGGGCTGGTGATAGTGAGCTGAATATCCTTATATTTACCCCACCATCATTATAATAGGAGGGAGGTAGGACCCGCATCCCTATTATATCAAGCATGACAATGACTAATCCTGATAATATACCAATCGCAATAGATGGTCCATCCCATTGAAATAGCGCAAAAAAAGAATCCCATGAATGAAAGAGAAATAGGCCAATAACCAATGCAATGAAAAGTAAGAACACTTGTGTTAAATATAAATGAAATCTTAATTCTTTATCAGATAACAAACGAATGGTTTCTTCATATTTACTCTTCATTTTTGGATGTCTCACTTAATAAAATGTCTTGTAGGATCTCTTCCCAATTTTCATATAAAGGCATTATCCCTAGCTCTTCAGTTTGCAGATCAGGGTAGTTGCTACCATTACAATGATCGCAGCATTCTCCTATATTTAATGTCGGCTCTTCACCAAAATAGTGTAAGATTTTTTCTCGCCTACATGTGGAACTATGAATATATTGATAAACAGTTTGAATGGCTCCTAATTTAAGCTGGAATTGTTTATTCATAATCACCTTTAGTTCATCTAAGGAACTTGCCTCCTTATGATCAAGGATAGCATTACGATGAAAATCCTTTAATATTCGCATAGATGTTTCACTAAGATTAGCAATTACTGTTATATCCTCTTCGTATTTTTCTAACTCCCACCACCTTAGGGAATCTGTTAAAAAAAAACGTTTTAAATTCTCCATTTGACTATCATTAATTAGTTCTGATTCTACCAACTGCATCGGCAGCTGTTCATCAAAAGGTGCATATAACAGTAAAGCAAGACTAGGCTTGCCATCTCTCCCAGCTCTACCAATTTCCTGTAAATATGATTCCATATTCATTGGCATATGAAAATGAATAACATAACGAATATTTTCTTTATTAATCCCCATGCCAAATGCACTTGTTGCACATATCACATCGAGTTGGTTATGAATGTATTGTTGCTGAATAAGTATTCTTTCTTCATGATTCAATCCGCCATGATAGATGCTCACTCTTTTTATCCCATTCTCTTTTAATGATTGTGCACAAACTTCTGCCGTTTTTTTACTAGAAAAATAAATAATACCTGGACCATGTAAAGCTCTTACCCTCTTAATTAACACATCGATTTTCTCTTGATAGCTTTCAACTTTCTCAACATGTAAAGAGATATTTGGTCGGTCAACTGAATAAAGAATATCAATACTGTTTTGCATGTTTAAAGATTGTTTAATATCCTGTTTCACCTTATCAGTTGCCGTAGCCGTTAACGCCAATATAGGCGGATGTCCTAACTCCTTCATTACAGAGCCAATAGCTAAATAGTCCGGTCTGAAATCATGTCCCCATTGAGAAATACAATGAGCTTCATCGACAACAAGTAATGTAATATGAAGCTCACTCAATCTCTCCATGAATAATTTTGATTGCAGCATTTCAGGTGAAGTAAAAATAAACTTATACTGGTGCAAATTTTTAAGTGCATACATTTTTTTTTGGTAATTTAAAAAAGAATTAAATGCGATAGCCCGTTTTTCCCCAATCAATAGTAATTGGTCTACCTGATCCTGCATTAAGGAAAGAAGTGGAGAAATAATTAAAGTTGTGCCTGGGAGCATAAATGTTGGAAGTTGATAACATAAAGACTTCCCAGAACCAGTTGGGAGCATGGCTAACGTATGCTTACCGGCCACTACCGCTTTTATTGTTTCTTCTTGTCCATCTCTAAAAGACGTATAACCAAATTTTTCTCTCAGTAATTGTTTCATTATACGCTCACCGCACTTTTATGTTTAGCTAGTACAAGCCGTATCTGAAAATAGCTTGCTTCAGGAACTGATTGACGGATATATTTTAGCTGCTTTATTCCGTTCGTTGAAGTTTTTATAATGTTACTTTGTACTTCTGGTGGAACATATACATCTATATTAAAAGACGAATCAACAATGGCCAATTCCACAATATGATCTTCAATTGTTCCTTGTTTTAATTTTCTTATTTTAATAATATCCTCAATATCGTATCCTTGATTTAAATAGATAGCTGTTTTTCTTGTTGATTGTGTTAGCTGTAACCACTCATTTGTCTCTTTTGTCTCTAATATTTGCTCGAGTAACGGATAAGAGGTGTTATTTTCTTTTACTTCAGTTAATATCATGTGAATCACATTTGTAAAATGTAACTGATAGGTTAACATTGACATTTGCAACTGTTCGGCTGCCTGCTGCTGTGTTAAGCCAATTCGATTACTTCCTGTTAACCTTAGAATGAGAATAAGAGGGTCAATTTTTTTATTCGTTAAAATTTGTTGTAACTCCTTAAACAGTTGTGTTGCCAACTCATGGCGATTGATTCTATTCCTTTGAATAAAGTTCTTTAACCAATCAAGATCAGGTTTATTATTTTGAATAGGGAGATACCTTCCGTTATATGCGACTAGGTTAGAAATTACTTGAACCATAAGAGAAAGGCGCTCCCAAAAAAGTTTGTCCATCCTGTTATATGACCAGCCATTGAGATAGCTAGGTATGATTGGTTCAGCAAACTCTTGGAGATACATATCCCCTTTTTCCGTCATTCGATAAGACCCCTCACCAAGACAAGTGACATATTTCTCCTCTAAAAGATGATCTAATATTTGATTAAATTCCTCTCTTGCCAAATGGGGTAACACATGAAAGTATTGCTTCAAGTGAAATAAATGAGCATCTTGTATTGTTTGAGATGACTTTTTGCCATTAAGCAAATGTAAAATGGCATAAGCAGTTCTCTGATTCTCAATTGATTTTAGACAAAATAAGACCAATTTCTGAATAACGCTCACATTTCTCTCCCCTTTATTCATTGACTAATTAGTTTTTAGAATAGCATTTCCGTGGTGAATTTGCAGACTTTTTCGACATTATTTTAATTTTTTTTGTTGAATTTTATTGTATCATGAAACCGTTATATACGTGATAATATCAGTCAATTTTTCATCATGAACAAGATGAAAAGTCCCACCATAGACTATTCTAGATGGTAGATTTTTATTGAAATGTTTACAAGACAGATTTACAATAGAACATGTGGTAAGTGTTTCGGCAGATATTTTCGTGCTTTAACATGAAAAAGATTTTAAATAGGAGGTTATTCCATGGCGAAGTATACAATTGTTGACAAAGAAACATGTATTGCTTGTGGCGCATGTGGTGCGGCAGCTCCAGACATTTATGATTACGATGATGAGGGCATCGCATTTGTAACACTAGATGATAATGAAGGAATTGTTGAAATTCCCGATGTTCTTATAGAAGATATGATGGATGCATTTGAAGGCTGTCCAACTGACTCAATAAAAGTCGCAGACGATGCCTTTGATGGTGATCCGTTAAAATACGAATAGAACAAAAAGAAATCTAATGGTAAAAAAAGAAAACGAGTAAATCCTATTTTAGGGATTTGCTCGTTTTTTCTATGAGCTACAGGGAATCACATACTCGTATACTCATTCGAATAAAAATCGTTCCCTCCATCAATTATCCAGTTGGAATTAAAATAGTAGTTATCGAAGATTGCATATGAGTTCATTGGTGCTATTACGAATGATGTAATATGATGAATAAGAGTGACAATTCTACTTAAGCGGCATAAAATTATATATTAAAAGGCATCTAACTTTTCAAAGTTAGATGCCTCCTTTATAAATTAAGCAATCGTATTTAGCGATCTTTGTTTATTAATCCAATTACTCATCTTAGCAAATACAAGCATAAATACCGATGCCATTAAAATTCCTTTAATAAAGTTAAAAGGTAGAATAAACATGACTGCAGTTGAACGCATTTCTGGTCCTGACATAGCGGGCATATTTAAAAACATTGTATAGGCAGGTAAAAAGACGAAATAATTAAGCAAACTCATGGATACAGCCATTACACTTGTGCCAATGATTAATCCTATTGTCATACCTTTTTTGGATTTCATCTTTGTATAAACATAATAGGTTGGCAAAATAAATAATAAACCTGCTACAAAGTTCGCAATATGACCAACAGGTACACCAGTAGCACTTCCCGTCATAAAATAATCCAACACATTTTTAAACAATTCGACCAGTATTCCCGCAATCGGACCAAATATTAACGCAGCCACTAAAGCAGGGATATCACTAAAGTCAATCATCAAAAAGTTCGGAAACGGTGGTAATGGAAAGTTTAACAACATAAGAATATACGCGATACTACTCAACATACCGATTGCAACAAAAGCTTTGACATTTAACTTCTTCAATTTTCCTCTCTCCTTTTAGGCTATCTCTCCTATAGAAGAAAGGTTCAGCAAATAAGCGTCTTTGCATAACAAAACCCTCAAGTAAACTTGAGGGAGAATTGAACAAAGACATTCTTAATAAACGTTCTTGTAGTGTATACTTTGAACGTTAGCAGAACCTCCATCTTCTCCCATCCAGACTTTACTGTCGGCTTTGGATTCTCACCAAATCCTGCCCAATACAAACGCTTCGTGCTAATTGCACTCCACTTTTAGGCTCGCGGGCTTAAAGTATAAATACTTATCACCGCCGGTCGGGAATTTCACCCTGCCCCGAAGATAGACCATATTTATTTGACAACTTCATTATACTGAAAAATAATTCATTTGTGAAGCCTAAAATAGTAAATATCTCGAATTAAAAACATTCCTTTCATTATGCACATTTGTCTTCAGGAGATAAAATTTTCTTTCCACGAAGATCGTTTTATTTTACTACATTAAAGCGTTTCCATTTTAAACACAAACAATAAATCCAATTGACAGAATAATATTCGTCTTGTAAAATAATCAGATAATTAAGTAACCAACTTAGGAGGGTTCATACATGTATCAAATATTAGTGGCTGATGCCATTAGTGAAGAAGGCTTATACCCTTTACTTAACGACACAAATGCTGAAATTATTCAAAAGAAAACCGACGATCCCGAGGTTGATTTATCAACTATTGAGGCTTTGTTAGTACGGAGTGCCACGAAAGTAACGGATGAATTAATGGCGGAAATGCCAAAGTTAAAAATTATTGCAAGAGCAGGTGTGGGTGTCGATAATATTGATGTTCCAGCAGCAACTAAAAGAGGCATTATCGTCATAAATGCACCAGACGGAAACACAATTTCTACGGCAGAGCATACTTTTGCTATGATGGCCTCCCTTATGAGAAATATTCCTCAAGCACATAGCTCAGTTAAGAATTTGGAATGGAAAAGAAATCAGTATGTAGGTACTGAACTATTCGGTAAAAGTCTTGGTATTGTTGGTATGGGAAGAATCGGGAGTGAAATCGCCAAGCGAGCAAAAGTATTTGGTATGAGTGTGTTAGTATTCGATCCCTTTTTAACGAAAGAACGTGCAGCAAAACTCGGTGTAGAATCTAGTACATTAGATGAAATACTGCAAAGATCTGATATTATTACGGTTCATACTCCACTTACACCTGAAACAAGAGGGATTATCAATGAAGAGGCATTGAAAAAAACAAAAAAAGGCGTTCGCTTACTTAACTGTGCCCGTGGTGGTATCATTGATGAGCAAGATTTAGCTAAATATGTGGCTAATGGACATGTTGGAGGAGTTGCATTAGACGTATTTGAAACTGAACCACCTGGTGAACACCCACTTTTGAAATATGAAAATGTCATTGTAACGCCACATTTAGGTGCGTCAACAAAAGAAGCACAATTAAATGTAGCAACACAAGTCGCTCAAGAAGTTCGGACTTACTTTGAAGGAAATCCAGTATCTAATTCAATTAACTTACCAGCTATCTCCAAAGACATTTATGAAAAAATACAACCTTTTTACCAAATCTCTAAACAAATCGGAAATATTTTAACTCAATGTGTTAAAGAAGGGGTACATGAACTCTCTATTACTTACTCTGGTTCAGTGACAGATTTAGAAACTGCATACTTAACAAAAGCAATGCTGTCCGGTTTCTTCAAAGGTAGAATTGACGTTAACGTGAATGAAGTTAATGCATTACTCACTGCAAAAGAGCGTGGTATCACTGTTGGAGAAAAGATTTCCACCGATGCATTTGGCTATGACAACTGCATTTCTGTCACAGCAAAAGGAGAAGAAAATGCATTTACAGTTAGAGGAACCTTTATTGATCATTATGGGCCAAGAATTGTCTATTTAAACGGGTTTAATATTGACTTCTTACCAGAAGGTAACCTTCTTTATATTCAACATATGGACAGACCTGGTGTTATTGGCCACGTAGGTCAAGTCCTTGGCGATCACCATATTAATATTGCCACAATGCAAGTAGGTCGTAAACAAGCAGGTGGAGAAGCGATTATGGTGCTAGCTTTTGACAAACCACTAAGTGACAAAGAGCTTTCCTTATTGAACAACTTAGATGAGATTGTTTCTATTAATCCTATTATTTTATAATTCCTTTTTGTAGAGAGTGGCCCTCAGTCGACCACTCTTTTTTATATTTAGGATAAAAGTAAAAGTCATTCACAACACAAACAGATTCCAATTAGAACCTGTTCATTTTATGAATGACTTTTTTAAATTGAGCACTATTCATCATTATTTCTAGCCTAAAGGGTATTCTTTACGTTCACCTTTTGAAAAAGTCATGATGGATGAATATCCAATTTCTTTTGCTAATGCAAGCGATTGATCAAAGTCTGCACCAACATGCTCGGGAAAATGAGCATCAGACGATAGAACGATTGGTATATTCTTCTCAAAACATTTTCGTAATAATCTTGGATCTGGATATAGCTCACCCACAGGTTTTCTTAAACCAGCACTACTAATTTCCACGCATGTTTTTGATTGTGCTAAAGCATCAGTTGCTCTTTCATATTGTTCTAATAGAAACTCTTCATCCTGAGGAACATACTTAAAAATCTTCACTAAGTCAATATGGCCGACAATATCAAATAGATTAGATTGAGCCAAAGTAACTATCTGATCATAATATTTACGATATACATCATAAAGATCGCGCCGTTCCCATTCCTTTTTGTACTCAGCTAAATCTATGCCAAAGTCACCTACCCAATGGACAGAGCCAATCACATAATCAAAATCATATGATTGAATGAATTTCTCCATTTCCTTATGCTTTCCAGGTGTATAATCCATTTCAATGGACATTTTTACATCTATTTCTTTATTCCATGCTTGGTGAAATAATGATACATAATCCTTCATATCATAATATCGTCTTTCATTTACCCATTTATTTTGCAGAATATCTGCCGTTTGGTAAAAGTGATAAGCATGTTCAGAAATACCAAATGAACCAATATTTTTATTATTAGCCGCGTTTGTAAATTGTTCTAAATAGTCTAATGTAAGTGTACCGTTCTCTAAATGATTATGATAATCCGTTAACATTTTGCCTGCCTCCTCAATTGTATGTAACAATTATACGCCTTAAAAGAGGCATGGACAATGAGATTTAACTATTTTTTTAGAATAATCAATACTTAAATGGCGTCAAATTATTTTGATTGAAAAAAGATGCGATTTTTTAAAAAAATACAACCTTTTCATTTATTTTCATATTACATGTACGTACCTTGTATGTATTCCTTTCAATTTAGGGAACCTGTAATATTTGATTAGGATATATGTTTTCTGACCGCAATCCATTCTTATTTACCAATTCTGCTACCGTCACATTATACCTTTCACTAATCGACCATAACGTATCTCCTGTTTTCACTTCATACGTATCCATATAAGGTCCGTTCATTTTTCCTGAAACAAGTATCGTATCCTCATCGTGATTAAATACTAAAAAAGGATCAAGCGCATTCTCCTTAGAAAAGGTCCATTCGTTTGCGTGAACTTCAAAATGCAAATGAACCCCTGAGGAATCACCGGTATTCCCCATCTCTCCTATTGTATCGCCTGCTGAAATCACTTCACCTTCAAATACTAAACGCTTTTTCAAATGAGCATAAATGGTTTCTGTATCGTTATGATGCTGTATAAACACAACATTACCATATGTATCAGAGTAATATGATCTTGTAACTACTCCACTATCCACTGAGTGAATAGGTGTACCTATCTCTGCAGCAATATCAATCCCTTTATGATGTCCTCCTCTAGTTCCATATGTATCTGTGATGACCCCTTCTACTGGCCATACCCAATTTTTTGTTTTTTCTGGCCAAGAGTCTGCTAAAGCATTTTTTTCACTACTGAATATTAAAAAAAGAAAACATATACTTCCGAACATGAATAAACGGCTTACTTTATACTTCAAAACTTTGCCTCCTATAGCGGTTATATTATATAGACAAATTAATTACTCTATGATTACGACAAATCCTGCCAAAAAACACATCCATTACTATGTACGAGTTTTTAAAAAATATGTATATAAAAATAAATTTTTCTTTTTTTAATGTAGCACCTTATTTTAAAATTATAGTTATGAGTGTTTTACTTTTTTCAATATTACCTTTGTCAAAAACGCAAAAAAGTTGGTAATATTAGACTTTTACAGTCATAATTACCAACTTTTTATTCTTTCTTATGGTAAATCCCTTTTATTAGGTGCTACCGGCACTTGAATTTCTTTTTCTAAATCAAACCGACCAATTTGATCAATTTCGGTATTTTCCAACTTAACCTCATTATATTCAAATTCCTTGGCTGTTAATAGAATCGCTTCAATCGTATATAAAGTTTCCTCATCATTCTTTATATCGGCATCATCTTCAAAAGTAATTAATAATTGTTCATCGGAAACGACTTCCGTTTCAAAGTCTATGTCATTAGGTATAGAAGCTTTCAGGTTATAAGTTTCAATCCCTTTTTTCATTGCTGCAAAAGCATCTGTCACTGAGTTTATTTTTTCTCTAAACGGAACAAGGAAAGGCGTTGTCCATTCTTCGTTAGGATAGTAAAAATAGTAAGCAGATTTATTAGACGTATCAACTTGATCTATTTCTTCTGTAAAGCCTTCATTTCCCATCTCTAGCCCTTGTTCACCATCTGTTAATAAATCGATTTTCTCTATATTAAAATCAGCCATCATATCCGTTAATATTTCTTTTATTGCTTCTGATTGACTGCTTGATGAAATATTTGTTGCAGCAGGAAAATCAACTGCAAGCACTTGATTTGAAGTATCATAATGAAAGTCCGCATTAAATGGGTTTAGCTCCCCTAACCCCCATTCAGCTTCTTTTAAATCTGACATATGATTAATGAATAATTCCATTTTAGAAAGATCTGCTTCTTTATTTACCATCACACTAATGGGAATAAAATTTTGAACATTATGATCCGGTATAGAATAAGTTAAAACTTCCTCTTGATCTTTAATATCTTCCGCATAGACTGCAGTTGGTTCAATTTGCTGTGTCACTGGTTGCTCATTATTATCATTGGCCTCTTCTGACTGGTCATTTTGAGCATAAATTTCATCCGTCTGATCTATATCTTCTTGCGGAGTTACTTCTTCATCCTTTACTATGTCTTCCGTATTTTCTTGCGTATGATTACTCTCGTCATTTGTTATCTCATCGTTTACTTCCTTTTGTTGAGTCGCATTCGATGCCAATTGATTCTCTTGCTCGCTATCATCTATATTACTTCCGGCTGAATCTTGAAAATTGATCATGGTCGGAACGAGAATACATAACAATAAAACAGCAACTGCAGAAGCTACAGATGGGGTTAACCACCTTTTTCTTTTCTTCTGCTCTTTAAATATCATCATTTGTTGATACATATCTTGCTTACTTATGTGGTTAGTAATTTTAGGAAGTTGTTTCAATAGTTCTTCGATGTGATCATCTTTCCAATCTTGTTTTTTCACTATTTAACCCCTCCTTTTCCCACATGTCAGACATGTTTTTCTTCAGAGCCTTTAATGCTCTGTGTTGCGTAGTTTTCACTTTACTTTCCGTCCAGCCTAGAGTTGCTGCCGTCTCAGCAATGGATAGTTCTTGAATATATCTCATTATAATAACCGTTCGTTGGTCCACTGAACACTTCTCCATGCACCGATATATCATTTGGATTTCCTGACTCTGCATAACTACTTCCTCTGGCATAGGGTGTTCATCTTTAATCTGTTGCTTTGACCAATCAAATTTTTCAATTATTTTTTGTTTCCAGCCTTTTTGTTTTCTAAATGAATCAATGGCCACATTCCTTGCAATTGAGAATAGCCATGTTTTTTCACTACTCTTGCCTTCGAATTTATCATATGACTTCAAAACTCTTATATATACTTCTTGCATAAGATCTTCTGCCAGCTCTCGATCTCTCACCATATAGAATAAGAATTGAAATACATCCTGATGGTATTTTGTATATAATTCATCGAAAACGGAGTCCAATAACTTCCCCTCCCCGTTCATAAATAATAGTCGTTATTAGAATTAAAAAAGTTACACTCTAACTATAGTATTAATGAAATTAAAATGGAAGGGTTTCTTTAGGAAATCTCTTTTTGCTTATTTCGCTTCTGTTTTCTGACATGAATGGTTTGCCAAATGCACATCGATTGTCTGAATCATCACATATCCAGCTCTTTTATACTTGTTAGAGATAAAATTCAAAAGAAGGCCTTATATTAATCCCATGTGGTATTGACATTCATACGTAAACAGGAATAAAAAAACCGAACACGCACTCTTAATTAGGAGTTCATGTCCGGTTTTTTGAATCGCAGTTACTATATTTCATTTTTATGATTGGAATGTTCCTTATGAATCAAGAGAATTCGTCAAGAATAGCGCTGACTATTCATGACTTTTCGGAAGAAAGATGGAAAATGTCGTACCATGTCCAATTTTACTCTGAACAGTGATTTGACCTTTATGGGTATCGACAATATTTTTGGCAATTGCGAGGCCAAGCCCTGTTCCAGATCTTCCTCTTGTTCGTGCTTTATCTGCTTTATAAAACCTTTCAAATACAAATGGCAAATCTTCTTCTGGAATTCCAGATCCAGAATCAACAACCTCTATCATTAGCCCTTTTTCGTTACTACGTTGAACGACAGTGACTTGTCCACCTTCAGGAGTATGTCTAATAGCATTATCTATCAGATTGGTCAAGACTTGCTCCATCCGATCAGGATCAAAGCTTGCCCAAACCCCTTTATCTTCCAATGACTCAGCTAATATAATTTTCTTTTCAGCCGCCAGTCTTTGAAACTTTCTAGTAACTTTTAGAATAAATGATTTTACTTCTACAGCTTCACGAATAAGCTGAATATGGCCAGCTTCCATCCTTGCGATATCTAGTAGTTCATTCACAAGTCTACTCATTCTTAACGATTCATCATAAATAACTTTAGCCATTTCTTTCTTTTCATCCTCAGTACCAGCGATGTCATCGACAATTGCTTCACTATACCCTTGCATTAAAGCAATTGGTGTCCGTAATTCATGAGAGACGTTGGCGATAAAATCTTTGCGTAATTTATCAAGTTGTCGTTCCTCTGTCATATCACGGATAACTGCAACAGCACCCCGAATATAGGTTTCATTATATAAAGGACTAATAATCATTACCCACGTTCGCCCTTGAATATTTACTTCACCTATACTTTCACTTTCTGTATTTACAGCTGTTTGGAACAACTCCATTACATAAGCAGGTACACTATTAGTGAGACCATCTTCACGTTCATAGGACCAATTACGCAGAAAACGGTCTGCGGGTGGATTTGTTATCACAATTTCACCATCTTTACTAAAGGTGAATACACCATCTGCCATACTGCTTAAAATACTAGATAATTGTTCTTTCTCTTGACTTAAAGCATCAATATTATATTTCAACTGCCGGCCCATCCGATTAAAGGTAATCGCTAAATCACCTATTTCATCTTTAGAAAGATAAGGTACTTTTGTATCAAAATTCCCTCGTGATGCTGCTGTGACGGCTTCTTTCATTTTTCTAAGTGGTGCAGTAATCCTCGTTGACAAGAAGAAGGCAAAAATAGTTGTTAAAATAATCGCTACCCCAGCGGCTAATAAAGTAAACTTAGTCGTTGACTCTGTTGTTTCTTGCATAACCTCCAAAGATTGATATATAAATACTGCACCATCACTTTCATTTGAAGGCGGAAGTGGGACCCCGCTAATCAGTATATCAGGATTATCTATATTTCCTTCTCCACCATTTGTTAAATAAGAAGACACCTTAGTAACTGATTCATTTTTTGTAAAAACAGCTTTTAAATCTGGGTCACCATGTAAATAGGATAGTGGCAACTCGAATGTTTGACTTTCATTGGGAGAATAGTACACTTGATCATCAGCAATAATAATTACTTTTGTCACTTCATCCACTAGCTCCCAAGCAATTTCCAGTCCTATTTCACGATCATGTTTTTCCAAGATCATTGCTATTTTATTGGCAGTTGCCTTCAATCCCTTTTCTGTTTGATCAATATGATAATTCTCAAAGAATTGCAGCAACATAACCGTTAAAATAAATAAGACAAAGGAGACCAGTATAAGAAAAGTTGCCCATAGTTTCCCTACAACACTATGCCATAACCTCATTCATTTACAACCTCAAACTTATAACCCACTCCCCAAACAGTAACAATCATTCTAGCAGCTTGCTCTGATACTTTGTTTAATTTTTCTCGCAACCTTTTTACATGTGTGTCTACTGTACGCAAGTCACCAAAGAATTCATAATGCCATACTTCTTTTAGTAACTGTTCACGATCAAATACTTTATCTGGTGCTTTAGCCAAAAAGTAAAGCAGCTCATATTCTTTAGGAGTCAAGCTTACTTCTTTACCATCTGCTAATACACGGTGAGCATCATTGTCTATTGTTAAATAAGGAAAGACAATGATATCTTTAGCAGTTGTTTCTGGTGGGACGTAAGAAGATTTAGACGACCTTCTTAGCAATGCCTTCACTCTTAAAACCACTTCTCTAGGACTAAAGGGCTTGACGATATAATCATCTGTACCTACTTCAAATCCTTGGACGCGATTTACTTCCTCACCTTTTGCCGTAAGCATAATGATTGGTGTTGTTTTCTTTTCTCTTATTTCTTTACAAACTTCTATCCCATCTTTACCTGGCATCATTAGATCTAAAAGAATGACATCATATTCATTTGTTAGGGCTTTATCTAGTGCCTCGTCACCATCTTCTGCTTCTTCAATAACATAGTCTTCTCTCTCTAAATACATTTTTAATAATCGGCGAATTCTCTCTTCATCATCAACAACTAAAACTTTTACTTCATTATCCATTTATAGCACTCCTTTAGAATGAAGATTATTTTCATAGAAAAAAGCCTTCACTCCACTACATGTGAAGTGAAGGCATAAAATCTAGCACTACCTTAATGCTCAATTCTATTTTAGCAAAATTTTCACGATCCTGCATAGGAATGCAACCCGGCAATAACTAAGTTGACAACAATTAAGTTAAACATGATAATAATAAACCCAATTACACCGAGCCAAGCAGATTTTTTACCATGCCAACCTTTTGATAATCTGAGGTGGAGGTATGCTGCATAGAATAACCAAGTAATTAATGCCCACACTTCTTTAGGATCCCAGCCCCAAAATCGCGACCAAGCGATCTGTGCCCATATCATGGCAAAAATTAACGCTCCTAATGTAAACACCGGAAAACCAATTAGGACAGATCGGTAACCTACTTCATCGACTAAATCTAAATTTACTCTCTTCGTTAGTGGTTGCAAGGCTAGCGTCATTCGTTTTCTAACAAATAACCTAAATAGCAAATAGAGAATTGCTCCTGTAAACAATGACCATAAAACAGTATTTAACTTTTTGGCATTAATGATACCAGGAGTCTCCACCAATGGGCTAAATTTATCCGGCGTTAAATGTTCACCTTCATGAGGCCCAACGAGAGCAGGTAAGTGATATTCTAACGTTTCTTCTACATTATTATTATCAACCCAATGAAACTCTGACTTATAGCCTGTTGCCCCAAATACGGAAGAAATGATAATAAAACCTAGTGTACAGACAACTCCAAAGAGAACAACTTCTAACCAGATTGCCTCTTTTGTTTTTTTCGTATGATCCACTGCTTTGATTAAATAGATTAAGCCAGCAACAAAGCTAATCGCTAAAATCGCTTGTCCTAACGCTGCTGTTGTTACATGGATATGAAGCCAATTACTTTGAAGAGATGGGACCAATGGTGTAATGTCCCTTGGGAACATGGCAGCATAACCAATAAGGAGAAGTGCCACTGGTAATGTAAATAACCCAAGGGCAGGAAGCTTATAAACAAAATAAATGACAATAAACGCCCCAACTAAACACATGCCAAAGAATGTTGTAAACTCAAATAAATTACTTACTGGTGCATGTCCAGCTGCTATCCATCTTGTAATAAAATAACCTACTTGACATATAAATCCGGCAATCGCTATCGTAACACCTATTTTTGCCCACTTATTTGGTCCATGATCTTTTTCTCTTGCTTTCTTGTCCTTAATCGAACCGGCAAAAAAAGCCGTGCCTACTAAATAGAGCAAAAAGGCGATAAATAATAAATTTCCACTTAATGCAACCATTATTACTCCTCCTTACCCTTCTTATTTGTTGTTTCATCTGATTGGTCAATCGGTTCTTGAATACCACTACCATCAAATACATGGGTGATCTCTCTCTTAAGTCCGTGCCAATTTTTATTTGTATGACCCGCAACTAAAACTTGATCTCCTAACCTTCTAACCCATACTCTGCGATGGTTCCAGTATGCACCTTGCACGACACCAATCATGAAGATGAGACCACCTATAGCTAGAATAGGAAGTGTTAAGTCTTTTCTTACGGTCAAAGCACTAACATTTTGCGTGTCTACTCCTTTAAAGGCCATCTTTAAGTCATTATCACCATATGGTTCAATCGTTTGTTGTATAGCAACGAAGCTAACTTCTCCATCAGGATGTTCGGGTGAGAACATTTTAAAGATAAACGCTGGGTTGTTCGGCACGCGTGATTTCGTGACTGGCTCTGAATTTTCATCAAATTCAAAATCAGGGAAATAGCTCATTAGCTCAACACTGTATCCATTTTCAAATGTATATTCATCTTGTGGGTTATGTAAATCAATCGTCATTTGACCAAATTCTTCATTTGTTTCTTTATTCGTTAAAGCAAACGACATTTCGCTTAGCTCACCTAGTTTATAGCTTTGTTGATAAAGAGCAAACTGTTCAAACTTTAAAGGTTCATTTACCCTTAATTCATAGTCTTCTACCTTTTCTAGTTCTGGGTCTTGCCCTGCAATCGTTTCTCCAGATTCTTTGTAAAGGCTCACATTTGTTTGAAAGTTCTTCGCGACTGTACCATTGTTTTCTATCGCTGTTGAAAACGCTTCATTTTCTTTTTCCTTTTCATAAGTTTCTAGAATAAATTCGTGATTTTCCAGATAATACTCGCCTTTTGTTTCTGGGATAACGACTGTTTCACCTTCACGGATCCATAGCAATTCGTCAACATACATTCCTGGCACAAAACGCAACATGCCTCCAATTAAAAAAATGATCAACCCAATATGGTTTATATAAG
Source organism: Cytobacillus sp. FSL K6-0129 (assembly GCF_038007625.1). Lineage (NCBI taxonomy): Bacteria > Bacillati > Bacillota > Bacilli > Caryophanales > Bacillaceae > Cytobacillus > Cytobacillus sp. FSL K6-0129. Next base: position 1,324,432 of record NZ_JBBOXM010000001.1, read on the forward strand.
GGCCCCATCTTGAAAATCGATTTTTCTCAGCAAGTATACTCCCATTCTCTTCTCTTATGTTGTAGCGTTTTTCCTTTAGTTTCGCCTTGATTTTCTCAAATGAATCCTCTTCTACAGAAGCCAAGGTTGTAGCTCTATATAATCTTTGGCGTTTTAAAAACCCTTCATGCCGATCGACTCTTTGTTTTTTCAAGGCACGGTATAGAGGTACGACACGATCAAGACTACATATAACCAGAGATACGCCAATCGAAGCAATGAGCAATAAATACCACCATGAGCTATACAGGTTGTGAAATCCTAACGTATAATACACTTCCCCAGCAAACCCGTATTGATCCTCATAATAAACGGATGCATTTTCTGTAGGCGGTATATACATTTCTTGCGGGAAAATGGTACCAATTGCTGAAGCGGCTAATGTAATAATGATTAAAGTTACCCCTACTTTAACAGAAGAAAAGAAGTTCCATATTTTATCAATGATTGTTTTGTTGTACGTTTGTGACCTTCTCGCACTGCCCTCATAACGCATATCAACGAGCTTTTTACTTTTCTCTTCTTCTACTAACACACGACCGCATGATTCACATAGGACTGTACCATGAGGGTTTACATGGCCACATTCACACTTTACTTGTTTCATCATAAAAACTCCCCAATAATTACGGTTTGATTTGCGTCATAAAATCTTTTACCATTGGTTCTGTCAAAGTCCCCGTATGATATTTCACGACTTCACCTTCAGGATTAATGAGAAAAGTCGCAGGCAAAGGACCGATTCCATATGCTGCCTTTACATCTTCATTTTTATCAATGACTACCGGAAAAGTCATGCCATGTCTTTCAATAAACTTATTCACTGCTAGATTCGATTCACTTATGTTTACTGCGATTGTTTGAACCCCTTGATCTTTAAATTGTTCATATTGATTGTTGATAAATGGCATTTCTTTTTCGCAAGGCTTACACCAAGTACCCCAAAAGTTCAAAAAAACGCCTTGGCCTTTATAGTCAGATAATTGATGCTCTTTTCCACCCATATCGACTAATACAAAATCAGGAGCTTCTTTACCTATTTGTACTTTATGCACATTATCCTTATTAAAGTTTGCATATAGCGTGTAAGCAACGGCTGCAAATAGAATCACTAATATCGCTGTCCTCATAACGAGCCGTCGTTTTTTCATGAAAAATTCCTCCCAAAGTTAAGACACAAATTTTTAGCATTATTTTAACAATTTGGTATTTATTATATCACTAGTATGAAAACAGTCCTTGTAAACGGTGTGAAGGAAATGTGACAACTCTATGACTTTTTCATTTATTTACCTGTACTCTTTTTAGCTAATGCCCTAAATTGCTTTACTTCATGTGCTGTAAGTTCTCTTGCCCCGCCCGCTGAAAGTCCGTTCAATTGAAGGAATCCGTATCTTTCTCTTTTAAGCTTTTGCACTTGATGACCAACAGCCTCAAACATTCTTCTCACTTGACGGTTTCTGCCTTCGTGAATCGTTAATTCGATTATCGCTGTTTGTTTTTGTTTATCACTACTAAGCACTTTTACTCGTGCAGGAGCCGTTTTTCCATCTTCCAAGCGGACACCTCTTTGTAAATGATTTAAACTTTCTTTAGAAGGAATGCCCTTTACCTTCGCTACATATACTTTTTCAATTTCATTTCTTGGATGCATAAGCAAGTTCGCGAATTCACCATCATTCGTCAATAATAATAATCCTGATGTATCATAATCTAATCGACCCACTGGATAAATTCTTTGTTTCACATGTTCAAAGTAATCGGTTACCACTTTTCTACCTTTGTCATCCGCAACACTTGATAATACACCTCTTGGCTTATATAGAAGAAAATAAACCGGCTCTTCACCCTCAACCGGGATACCATCAACTTCGACTTTATCAGAAGGTGTCACTTTCACCCCTAATTCTTTTACAATTTTACCATTAACCTTTACACGGCCATCTACAATAAGTTGCTCCGCTTTTCTCCTAGATGCAACCCCTGCATGGGCTATGACTTTCTGTAATCTTTCCATTATCAGTCACCTCAAAATCTCTATTACTGTCCATATGAATTATGCCATAAGTTCAAGTTTTTTCAAAGAGCGCATTTTTTAACCAAATTGTACATTTTTAAACTAAGTATACAATAGTCATTCCCTTCTCTTTGAATTTGAACAGTTAGTAGGCAATTCTAACATAAAAGAAGCATTGTAGTAAGCTGTTATCACACTGCACAAAAAAAAACCAAACAAATGATCCAAATTTGTTCAGCTTCCTCTTTTATAAATAAAAGACTACATTATGAAAAGACAAGTAATACAATAAGGATGGCAGCGATAAAACCTGCTAAGTCTGCTAATAGGCCAACTTTCAACGCATCACCCATCTTCTTAATACCGACTGCTCCAAAATAAACAGTCAATACATAAAAGGTTGTATCTGTACTCCCTTGAATGACAGATGCCATTCTTCCAATTAATGAATCTGGTCCGTGTTCAGCTATTAAATCAGTTGTCATTCCTAAGGCAGCATTACCTGATATTGGACGAATAATAGCGAGTGGGACAACATCTGCTGGAATCCCGATAGCCACAAATAATGGTCTGATGAAATCAAGAAAGTATTCTAATGCACCTGATGCTCGAAAGATAGCAATAGCTACCATCATACCTACTAAGAAAGGAATGATTGAGATAGCAATTTTAATGCCATCTTTCCCACCTTCTACAAAACTCTCATAAGTCGGTACTTTTTTAAACGTCGCGTAGACTAATATAAAACCTATAAGTACGGGAATAAACCAAAGAGAAATTAAAGATACTATTTCCATCTATCTCATCCTTTTCGTGATCTCCTGTAATAAAAGTATCTATCAATCAAAATAGCGGAAATGGTCGAACAAATTGTCGCTATAAGGGTAGGACCAACGATGTCAGTTGGACTAGCTGACCCGTAATTCATGCGGATGGCGATAATTGTTGTTGGAATTAATGTAATACTTGATGTATTGATGGCAAGAAATGTGATCATAGAACGACTTGCTTCTGTACTTTCACCATTTAATGCTTTTAATTGTTCCATTGCTTTAATCCCTAGAGGTGTAGCAGCATTCCCTAAGCCGAACAAATTGGCCATCATATTCGATAATATATAGCCCATTGCCGGATGATCTTTCGGTACATCCGGAAAAAGTCTTGATATAAATGGTTTAAATAGTTTAGCCAGCTTGTCTAATAGACCTGCATGTTCGGCTATTTTCATCATTCCTAGCCAAAAGACTAATATGCTGATTAAACCAATACATAATGTGACTGCTTCTTTTGCCCCTTTAAATATCGCTTCATTTACATCACTTATAGTTCCATTAATCATGGCAAAAACGATACCAATGATCGCTAACCCTGCCCATATAACATTAATCATGTTGTTGTACTCCTAATATCCTTATAAACAGATGTTTGAAGTAATCAAAAAATTTTCCTTTTTCTTCTTTAACTCCAGCCTGATTATAGTGAATAGGCAAAGTTTTAATTGCTTCATCATTTAAGTAAACAACGGCTTTTCCTACTATTTCAGGTGATTTTTCACCTTTTCTCCAACTCTCTTTCGGTTCAATAAAATTATATTTAATCCGAAAAGATTCTTTCTCTTTTTCTGTTACCGGGTATGAAAAGGAGGAGTGCAGTGATACCTTATCTTTGTAGAAAGCATATTCTACCCCCTTAATTCTCCCTTCACTCAATACTTCAACTTGTTCATATTGATCAAATGCACCCTCATACATAGCAATATGATCATTCCAATCATCCGGTCCATTTAACGTAACGGCAATTAGATCAAGATTGTTTTTTGTCGCTGTTGTTACTAAAGTCCTTTTTGCTCTTTTTGTATAACCAGTCTTTCCACCAGTTGTATATTTATAAAGCTGGGTCAATAAACGATTTTTATTATTCCAGCTGTAATCTCTGTTTTCAGATCGATAAGATTTTGTCCCTGCTATTTTTTGATACGTCTCATTTTTCATTGCATAGCGAGTAAGTAACGCCATATCATAGGCAGTTGAATAGTGATTTTCATGATCGTCAAGCCCATGTGGATTTTCAAAATGCGTATTTGTCATGCCTATTTCTTCAGCCTTCTGATTCATTAAATACACAAAGCCATCTAAGCTTCCGCCTACATACTCTGCAATCGCAACTGCCGCATCATTACCCGAGCGAAGCATTAAGCCATAAACCAAATCTTCTAGTTTGATTTCTTCCCCCGGTTTCAAATAAATGGATGAGCCTTCTGCTTTTAAAATCGTATCAGTTACTTTCACATCTTCTTCTAGCTTATTTGATTCAATCGCCAATATTGCTGTCATAATTTTTGTTATACTAGCAATCCGGTTTCGATCATTGGCTGCCTTATCATAAATAATTCTACCTGATTCCTGTTCGATTAATACTGCATTTCTAGCACTAACAGAGGGCTTCGCCTCTACTAGTTGTGGACTTAAACTAAGCAATAAGGTGGACATTATGAGAATAGTGATTAGGTTTTTCCATTTCTTCATCGCACAAACCCCGTCTCATTTTATGGTTTGTACAATTCTATGCAGGACAAGTTTTGTTATGACAGATTCATGGCGATCGGTTCATAAATTAGTAGGCTGTATTTTATCAACCTTCATCGAAAGGAGTTGAACTATTCATTCAAATTGGGGTAAGGATACGGGTATTGTAAACTGTTGGATCACTTGGACTTTGTTGACTGACTATGATTGAGGTTCCGCAAGAGATGAAAGCTCAATACTCTTGCGGGGTGTAAAAAACATAAGCAACTGCCTGTTTTCTTGTGCTATTTTCTTAAAAAGGCTGCCATTTCATTTCATGTGCTTTTTGAAACCTTCTTGAAACATTGTCCCAGTTTACAATATTCCACCAACTGTCAATATAAGCACCTTTGTCATTTTTATATTGTAAATAATAGGCATGCTCCCAAACATCTAACACAAGTAACGGGATCGTGTCCCATTGTGTTAAGTTTTGATGTTTTTCAGATTGTAATACTTCTAAATGTCTAGCTCTCGGAGACCAAACAAGAATGGTCCAACCTGAACCTTCTACTTGCTTTGCCGCTTCTGTAAAATGTTTTTTAAAAGCTTCAAAGCTACCAAAGTATTTGACTATTTCTTTTTTCAATTCCCCCGTAGGTTCTCCACCACCTTGCGGACTCATATTTCCCCAAAATATCGTATGCAAATAATGGCCTGATCCATTAAAAGCCAATTCTCTTGACCAATGTTTAACTAGAGAAAAATCGCCCGAATTTCTCGCCTTTTCTAATTCTTTTTCTGCTTTATTCAGTCCATCCACATAACTTTTGTGATGCTTATCATGATGTAATCTCATGATTTCTTCTGAGATATACGGTTCTAAAGCATTATATCCATAAGGTAAAGGTGGAAGTTCATGCTTTCCAGCTTGAACACTTACTTCATTAACATAAATTTGTCCAAGTGATAATCGGTGATTGAAATACTGTTCCATCTCACCGTGAAGTTCTTCTACTTTTTCGTGAATTTCTTCTATTTCCTTGTCTCCCATACTATGATCAATTGTCTCCATAATGGCTGTCATATGATCAAGTTTATCCCATAGCTCATTGCTCTCTTCAATATTTTCACTCTCCAAAAAAGCCCTCATATCTTCATTCCATTGAAACACATTCTTTAAGTATTCATTCATACGATGATTCAAGCTAAATCCCTCCTCTTCACTACATCATATGTATAGTAATGATAAATAATATCGTTTTTTAGCCATTCTACATGATGCTTATCATTTTGAACGCTATAGACACAAAAAAGCACGAACAAATTTGTCCGTGCCTTAGCTCATTCTAAAGTATTTCATTATTTATTTGGATTGCATCATTTTTGTACGATAATCTGTTTCGTAGTATTCTAGTTCTTCTCTTATCTTTTGGAAATCGCTTTCTAATCCTCTAAATAAGTTCTCAAGGCGAACGGGTACTTCGTGATGAAAACGAATTGAATTCTTTCCTGTATACGCTGAACGACTATTCTCATACCACGCATCATTTTTAGGTGAGAAAAACTCTTCAATACAATGATGGTAAAGTTTATACAATGTTTGCTCAGCTGCTCCCCGCTGAAATTGATCACTCATGAGTATGATGCGACATGCTTCATGACCTTCCTCGCAAAACACTAGAAGCTTTCTCAAATTCGATAAAATGCTTTTATAATATCGCTCATCACCCTGTCCTTCCTCTTTAAGTACCGACAAGGTTGTTTCATTTAAGAAGTTCTCAAAAGTGCTTACCGTATTACTAAGGAATTGTTGCACATCTTCCATTTGTGATTCAACTATAGAATTTCCCATCATTTTCCTCCCGTATATTTAGCTACTCTTTTATCCATTTCGTTCTTCAGCCAATTTGTTTATATCAGCTCTTCATTTATTCTGCATCATTGTTTCTATTATGTTAGATATTTGCTTAAAATCAAATCCCTCAAATAACCGTATAAAAGCGGTCTCATCACTTATAAATAACCGTTTTCTCAGCTTCAATTCCGGATGATTGAGAAGAGAAGCTAGCGCTGCAATATCCTTAAAAGTTCTATCACTTACTGACTGTTCATATGATGTCAATTGATCAAGCTTTTCTTCAAAGTACTGCAAATAAGTTAATGTGAATTTTCTTTCCTCTCCATCTTCCTCATAAATGACTTCACTTTTATTAAAAAAATCTTCGAAGGAATTAGGAAGAGTTTTTTCAAGCGACCATCCTTTCGATTGCAGAATGAACAATCAGAACCCTCCTTCAGATTCAATCTACTTTTTGATAAGCATCGTGATTGATAATAATGAAGTTTGCTGATGATATAAATTTATTAAGGGAAATAATTTTCTTTTGTACCATCTGACATTATGTATATATGCCTTTGGTGTTTAATTATGCTAAACAAGTAAATCACCCTTAATGTTTTTATATTAACATAAATGAGCTGTTGATTGTTCAGAATTATTTCACTTATACATTATTTAATGTATCAAAGAACAAATCTGCTTCTGTTTGCTCAAACTCTTCGTCTCCTTGATCAGGTAGCTTTGGAAGCTCTTTTAAACTTTTTAATCCAAATGTATCTAAGAAACCCTTTGTCGTGCCATACAAATATGCACGACCATTACCTTCAGCTCTTCCTACTTCTTTGATTAATGCTTTTGCCACAAGTGTTTGTAATGGTCTTTCTGTCTTCACTCCACGAATTTCCTCGATTTCAATTCTTGTAATGGGCTGCTTGTAAGCAATAATTGCTAATGTCTCTAAAGAAGCTTGCGATAAAGAATGGGAGGAAGGAGCTTCCACGAGTTTCTTTAAATAGTCAGCTAATTCCTTTTTAGTCGTTAATTGATACGACCCACCAATTTCAATGATTTGTAATCCCCGTCCTTGGTTATTTGCTAACTCAGTCATTAAGTGATTCATTCTTTCACTTGCCTCTTGATCACTCACTTCAAATACCGAAGCAATCGATTTCAAATTAAGTCCTTCATCTCCTGCTGCAAATAAAAGCCCTTCTAAAATGGCTTTCCAATTTTCTTTCTTACTCACTTACTTTCCCTCCGCTACTTCTACATACAATTCTGCAAAGTTATTATCTTGTGTAACGAGCACAGCCTGTCTTTTCATTAACTCTAGAACAGCTAGAAAGGTTACAACAACTTCTTCTCTAGAATGTGCAGTAAATAAATCATTAAAGTTTTTACGGCCATTACTTTTTCTAAGTGTACGTATAACTTCGTCTATTCTTTTTTCAATCGGAATTTCCTGCCTGGCTACTTTCGTTGCAAGTGGTTCTTTCCATTTTTTTCTTCTTAATAACTTTTGCAGCGCACCTAACATATCGTAAAGCGATACGTCGACTTGGGTCTGTTCCATTTTCACTTCTTTTGCCATGTCAGAAAGGTCACTCGGTGCTTTTGTGTATAATAAGCTTCTTTCTTGTTCAAGTTCCTTTAAGTCCTCGGCTGCTTCTTTAAAACGGCGATACTCTATTAATCTTTCAACGAGTTCATCTCGTGGATCTTCTTCCATTTCCATATCAATATCTTCGTCATAGTTATCTTCTTCGTGCTTTGGGAGTAGCATTTGACTCTTGATAGCGAGTAACGTGGCAGCCATAACCAAATACTCACTTGCTATATCCAGCTCTAATTCTTGCATAGTATGTATATAGATTAAATACTGTTCAGTAATTTCTGCGACTGGAATATCATATATATCAATCTCGAGCCGATTAATTAAATGCAGTAATAAATCGAGCGGCCCTTCGAAGGCGTTAATCTTTACATTATAATGCTCCATATGTTCCACCAAAATTTCTATAAAATTATTTCTTTACTCTATACAGTATAGATGATTCAACGTAGCGAATCCAACATAATTCTTTCCTTTAACAAGGGACTCTTTTTTCAACTTTTAGAAACTTACTTTTTATTTTATCCTAAGCCCAAACATGAGACAAACTACTCACATACAATGAGAAGGTAATGACAATTAGGTACTAATGGAGGTATAAATATGTCCAGAGAAAATTATGGTGACAATCATCATAGAGAAGAAGAGTGCTATGGTGGCGGTTTCGGTGCAGGCTTTGCTTTAATCGTTGTTCTCTTCATCCTACTTATTATCGTAGGCGCTTCTTGGTTATTTTAATGTAAATAGACATTGCCTGGCATTGTAATTTGCCAGGCATTTCTTTTTTCCATCATTATTATATGATACCATGAAATTAATCAACTGTATGTTTGAAGGAGGAGTGTAACTTTGCATCCCCAAGCTTTTATTGACTATTTAGCTCATTATCACGGCGATCGTGATTATTTTGAATGCCACGAAATTTTAGAGGAATATTGGAAAGAAGTAGACAATCGAAACAAGCAATCCATCTGGGTTGGCTTGATTCAAGTCGCCGTGTCTAATTATCATCATCGTAGAGGGAATTTTCATGGTGCTAAAAAAACATTGCAAAAAGCAGCATTTATTCTTTCGTCATATCCAAAAGAAGTAAAACAACTTGGTATTGACCATCAACAACTGTTAAATGATATACACACAATGCAAGAAGAAATTGATAAGGCCTTTCCTTATAAAAGCTATTACTTCCCTATAAACGATGTTTCCTTATTAGATGAGGTCAAAAAGACATGTAATTCTAAAGGATTCCGATGGGGACAGGAAAGCAATCTTGAAAACGAAGAAATTGTTCATCGACATATGAAAAGAGATCGGTCAAATGTCATCGCAGAAAGAGAGAAAGCCCTCCAAAGACATCGCTAAAAGGCAGCGAAAATTATTCGCTGCCTTTATTTATCTCTTCACATTTCTGTAAAAAGGCTTCTGTAACATTGTCCGCTGTTAGTTCTTTATGTGGATAAGTGTCATTTAATGCTTTTATCATCGACTTACCGACTCCTTGCTGACGATGAGAAGGGTTGACTGATATATGACGAACTTCAATATGATGATCAGATAAGCATACACCAACTAGCCCAATAATATCTTCGTCTTCTTTCCACAAAAACAATTGCAGATTTTCTTCACTTTCATACTCTTTAATCGTCTGTAACAACTGCTTTAATACTTTTTCTTTTGGCATAAAAGATAAAAGTCCCATAGCAATCTTCTCAAAAGACTTTTTATAGCGTATTAACATGATAACCCCTCATTATTAGTAAAACCGTTTATTTGCTATTATTTCCATTTCACAACTAACATAAACTATTTTATCATATGTATCTATAGATTGAAATGGAACTAGTTATGATTGCGGGGCAATAAATAACCAATAAATAAGCCCCCATATAAAAGCTATACCTAAAATAAAGACAAATAACATAATATTACTTTTTTTATCCATACTTTCTTCAGTAGCTCCCCTTTTGATATACATTCATCTTTATTGTACAGGAAAGGTTTCTACATTCCAATATGTTAAAAGAAGGAGTTCGCCAAATAAGTAGAATAATAGGTGAGTCCCTTATGAAGATTCTGAAACCCACCTAAGTTTCTTGGTTCATGTTAATTACTGATTAACCTTGTTTTTTAAAGGTAAATCTAGCCGTGCCATATCTTCAAATGATTCTCTTTTAATGACCAATCGATCTTCTCCATCTTCCACAAACACAACAGGTGGACGAGGGATACGATTATAATTATTTGCCATTGAATAACCATATGCACCTGTACAAAAAACAGCTAACAAATCGTTGTTTCCAGCCTTCGGAAGTGGCAAATCCCAAATAAGCATATCTCCGGATTCACAACATTTACCTGCGATAGAGACTTTTTCCTCTATATCATCTAGGACACGATTAGCAAGAACAGCTTCATATTGTGCCTGATAGAGAGCAGGACGGATATTATCACTCATTCCTCCATCAATAGCCAAGTATTTTCTTACATTCGGAACATCTTTTGATGAGCCAATTTGGTAGATGGTTGTGCCAGCATCACCGACAAGTGATCTTCCAGGTTCAATCCATATTTCAGGTAAAGTCATCCCGTGATGGCTTGTTTGTTTTTTTACTTCCTTGATAATTTCCTCTACATACGTTTCTGGGTCGAGTGGTTCATCTTCCTCTGTATATCTAATCCCAAATCCTCCACCTAAATTAAGAACTTCAGATTCATAATCATATTTTTGGCTCCACGTTTTCAATTTGGCAAAGATTTTTTGTGTGGCAAGGATAAATCCAGTTGGTTCAAAGATTTGTGAACCAATATGACAATGGAACCCAAGTAAATGGATGTGTTGGGAATTAAGGGCGATTTTTAATGCTTCCTCTGCCTGTCCATTTTGTAAATCGAAACCAAATTTAGAATCTTCTTGCCCAGTTAAAATATAATCATGTGTATGCGCTTCTATTCCTGGAGTAATCCTTAGTAACACATCGACGCGCTTATTCATTGATATAGCTACTTCTTCTAATAAGTTCATTTCATGGAAATTATCTATGACGATACAACCAATATTATAGGAAAGCGCCATTTCTAATTCTTCACGGCTTTTATTATTCCCATGAAAATGAATACGTTCAACTGGAAAATCCGCCCTAATGGCAGTGTATAGTTCTCCTCCAGAAACAACATCTAAAGACAATCCTTCTTCTTCCACTAACTGAATCATCGCTACAGAAGAGAAAGCCTTACTTGCATAGGCTACTTGTGCCTTTATATTATTTTCCTGAAACATTTTCTTAAATCCACGTGCTCTTCTTCTTATTAACTCTACATCATAAATATAAACAGGCGTGCCATATTTACTAGCTAATTTTACTGTATCAACACCGCCAATTTCTAAGTGTCCTTTGTCATTTACCTTTGATGTACCGTGAAAAAACATGCTTTCCCCTCTTTCGTCCATTACTTCTCTAATCAAAGAATTGATGCTTATTTTTATCGGACTAAAATGAAGAAATAGACAGAATCCTTAAGAAACTGTCTATTCTGTTATCCTTTAACCCTTTATTCAGTTGAACATACTTTACCATAATTCCCATATGCCTGCAATCGCCATTTACCCAATTATTTTGGTGGCTGCTTAAAACGATTGCGAGAATGGGTAATACTTGGTCGGATTTTTGACCCTGGGACGGCTCTTCTAAAAATAATATGAACGATAGCGCCAGGGCAAAATGGAATGAATGGCCATAAATATGGTGTTCTAAATGAACGCATGGATACAAGAAAAAGAATAAATAGCGTAATTCCGACAACTAAACCTGGTGTATGAAAAATTGCAACTAATATTAACAAGAGCATACGAATAAGTTTATTTGCCACACTTAATTCATAGCTCGGAGTGGCAAAAGTTCCAATTGCCGCAACAGAAACATAGAGAATAACTTCAGGTACAAACAATCCAACAGTGATTGCAATTTCTCCTATTAGTATTGCAGCTATTAGTCCCATTGCCGTTGATAATGGTGTCGGTGTATGGATAGCAGCTAATCTTAAAAACTCTATCCCTAAATCCGCTAATAATAATTGAATAAGAATAGGTATATTTGATTGTTCATTCGGCCCGATATAATCAATGGCATCCGGAAGCAAAGACGGTTCTAAGACAAATAAAAACCACAATGGTAGAAAAAATAAAGAAGCAGCAAGTCCGATAAACCTCATAAATCTAACAAAAGTACCGACAGCTGGGGCTTGCCTATATTCCTCTACATGCTGCAAATGATGAAATAAAGTCGTTGGGGCGATGATTACACTGGGCGATGTATCCACAAAAACCACGACATGACCTTCCATCAAGTGAGTGGCCGCTACATCCGCTCTTTCAGTGTACCTTACAAGTGGAAATGGATTATAACTTTGATGAAGGATGAATTCTTCTACCGTTTTATCTGCCATGGGTAGCCCATCGATATCGATTTCATTAATTTCTTTACGTAACACTTCTACTAGGTTGGGATCAGCTAACCCTTCAATATAGCCTAAGGAAATATCAGTTTTTGACCTTACACCAACATGGAGCATTTCAAACCTTAAACGTTCATCACGAATTCTTCTTCTTGTTAGAGCTGTATTGACAATTATATTTTCTACGTAACCATCACGAGAACCTCTAATTACCTTCTCCGTATCAGGCTCTTGTGGTGTTCGTCCTGGATAACTTCTTACGTCTATTACTAAAGCGGTACCTTCACCTTCCATCACAATAACAATAAGCCCTGATAATACTTGGTCAACGAGCTCATCAATTGTCTTAATGCGATCAACTGCTTGATGAACGATACGGTTCTCTACAATATCAAAGAGATGGGTCGATAATTTTTCTTTATCATTAATCCCTACAAGCTCTTCAACAATTTCAATGATAAATTGTGTCTCTGTTAAACCATTAATAAAGTATAAATGAACATCCTTTTTTAATACTTTAAGCTTTCTCACTCCAAGGTCAAAACTTGTTCCAAGACCTACATGGTCCTGCATGTACGCTTCAACTTCCTTGACGGATGTGGGTAATGGTCTCTTTCTTATTTTTTCTTTTTCGCTCATAACATACCGCTCCTTTCCAGTATAAGTTCAACAGCTTGTTTCGTAATGGGTGAACCGGCTTTTATTGAATCAATTCTTGCCATTTTACCAATATCACCAATACCGACGATAAAAGGGATATTTAACATTTCAAGACAATAAACGGTATCACCTACTATTCTGCCTTCATCCATATCTGCTATCCCAGATTTATCAACACCATATTCTGTCAATTCACCAAAGCGATCAATGCTTACATCTACCTTTGTCCATTCCTCGTGGTGAGTCCTTGATGCTACAGCTATTGCACCAATGACTTCAATATCAGGGTGATTGGCAACGAAAGTCATCGCTTTCTCTCCTGGACCTTCTCCGATATAACCACTATCATCAAACATGATATAAACAGGATCTGAATGAGCTTTTTTAATTAAATGCACCATCTCTTCACCAGACAGTATAGTTGGATTTCCTTGAGAAGCAGAAATACAACTACCACCAATATCATGAGCAATGAGCTCTATTGTTCGCTTTGCAAACTCATCTCCATCTGTAATCAATATGACTTTTCTCCGTTCTTTCATCGCCATTTCCCTTTCTAAGTGAGCAAATCTACAGATTGACATAATATATCCATTGAAATAAAGATCCGATAATTTTCCCAAAAACAAAAGCCATTAATAAATAGACAATTTTCCCTTCTACACCAATGCGTTTAGCTAATATCGGGAAGACATTTAGAACTTCCGTAAGTGCAGCTGCAAGCATTCCTACAAAGATTCCACATAACAGGCCAATCGGAATAAGTATAAAGGGCGGTGCTTGTAGTACTGGCTCCCACATGGAAGCTACAGCTCCAGCAATCACCCCGCACACCGCTGCCCATTCATAAGCATGGATCATCTTCATTGTTTTTGTTAGTTGTGTAAGCCTTGGAATAATTCCTAAGACAGATAAGAATGCAACTACTCCACCACCTACAGCTATACCACTCGCTAAGCCTATAAAGATGGCAAAGATAATTTTACCGCTCATCAATATTCTTCATACTCTCTTTGTTTTCGTGTAGGGAAACATAATTATCCAAATCCATTTGATAATTAAACATCTCTACCTCTAAAGGACTAGGCTCTTCATTTAAACGCTTTTTAAATACATGATTGAAGAAGAGAATCATTCCTAAGCCTAATCCAATTGAGTATGGGATTTGAAAAATCAATGGCCGACTATCTACTTCACCTGTAATCAATGTATAAATCTTTTGTTGAACTTCTTGCATACTAACGTCTTCATGAAAATTCATGATGGTGAGAGCAGCACCAAAAAATAATAAAAACCATATTAGCATAAACAATGGAAGTGAGACTTTTCTTCTTTTCACGGCAACTTCAACAATAATCTGTGTCGGCCCAACCGTTTGGATTTCCAAACTCGGAAAACATTTTGTAATATGCTTAATTACCTGCATAACATCAATAATGATAATATTTTTATCTTCCTTAGACACACGGTATAACAGGAGATTAGCTAATTTATCATAAACTTCGTCATCTGCAATCAACTGCGCAACATCCGATAAAACAATAGTTTCGTGCGGTTTAACCTGCAATCGATGTCGCAAGCGTAAATAAACAATACGTTCCATCCTTTCACTTCCCACACAAAGATTTCCTTGCATATAGTATGAGTAAAGGTATTTCACTTCATGAAATCCAATAATTTCCTCACACTGATATTACTTTCTTGGTTATTAGTAAATACATAAACGTCGACTTTCTTCGCTTAAAAGATGCAAATGAAAGAGCATATAGACTATAAGTCCATATGCTCTTTCATTTGCTTCAATATTTTCTTCTCAAGCCTCGAGACTTGTACTTGTGAAATGCCAAGCCTGACTGCTACTTCTGATTGTGTTTGGTCTTTGTAATAGCGCAAATAAACAATCAGTCTCTCTCTTTCATCTAATTCATTTATCGCTTCTTTTAATGCGATTTTATCAAACCATCTCCCCTCATCCCCATCATCTATTTGGTCAAGTAATGTAATAGGGTCACCATCATTTTCATACACGGTTTCATGAATTGACGAAGGGAGTCGACTAGCATCTTGGGCCATGATAATATCCTCTGTTGGGATATCAAGGAATTCTGAAATCTCTGATACGGTTGGTACCCTACCTAATGATTTCGATAACTCATCTTTTGCTTTTCGAATTTTATTTCCGAGTTCTTTAAGTGAACGACTGACTTTAACTGTTCCATCGTCTCTTATAAAACGTTGGATCTCACCAATAATCATAGGAACAGCGTAAGTAGAAAATTTCACATCATAACTCAAATCAAATTTATCAACCGATTTCAACAATCCAATACAGCCAATTTGAAATAAGTCATCTGGTTCGTATCCTCGATTGAGGAAGCGCTGGACAACTGACCATACTAAGCGCATATTCTTTTGGACAATCAAATCTCTAGACGCTTGATCACCATTTTGACTTTTACCAATGAGCTCTTTAACTTCATGATCTTTTAAATATTGCGTCTTTCCTGTTTTAACCTCCACATCCATAGCAAGACTCCTTAATTACATAGCATTTTACTATTTGATAAATGCTTCTTTAAACGAACCTCTGTGCCTTCACCTGGGTGTGATACAATACTAATTTCGTCCATAAAATTTTCCATAATCGTAAAGCCCATTCCTGATCTCTCTAGCTCTGGCTTTGTTGTATAAAGAGGCTGTCTTGCCTCTTCTATATCCATAATACCGAGACCTTCGTCTTTAATGGACAGTTCGACTATTCCTTCCTCAATGGTTACTGAAATGTGTACAATGCCATCTGGGCTCATATCATAGCCGTGAATAATAGCGTTCGTTACAGCTTCTGAGACAACGGTCTTAATTTCTGTTAATTCATCCATTGTTGGATCAAGCTGAGCAATAAAAGCTGCCACTGTCACTCGAGCAAATGATTCATTTTGACTGAGAGCAGTAAACTGCATTTGCATAACATTTTTCACTTACGCCACCCCCAATCGTTGCAGGGCAAACGCTTCAGTAGGTTCTAAGCGAATAATTTTAAATAAACCAGACATATCAAAAAGTCTTTTTACAGATGGAGAAATTGCACATACAACCATTTCGCCATTTTTTTGTTTCACTTGTTTATATCTGCCAAGAATTACTCCAAGTCCAGAACTATCCATGAATGTTAATTGTTCCAGATTAAGAATAATATGGTGGATATCGTGTTCCTCAATCGTTTTTGTTGCTTTTGCTCTTAATTCATCCGCAGAGTGATGATCAAGCTCCCCGCTTAAACGAATACATAATACGTTGTTTTTTATTTCTAAATTAATTGCTAGACTCACTAACCATAGCCTCCTTTGTAATCAGTTGTCTCTATGGATTAGACAGGATTGACACCAATAGAATATCAACCTGCCTTTAGTGAGTCCAATTCTATACTATGAACTGTTTTTCCTTCATGAAGACAAAACTAGTGTTTATTCGCTAAAACAGGACTTGTCTTCACTCGATTCGACATATTACTCTGAGACTTTCGTAAACATTCCCATTGAACGCTTAAACAATGTCCATACGTTGGCTTTTTTACTATCTTGACTTGCGACTAAAGGACTTTCAACCATTGTTTTTCCGTCTTTTTCAAAAATAATCTTGCCGACTTCATCACCTTTTTTAACAGGAGCCTTCATATTTTCATCGAGTACAACCGTTTGTTTCACGTTTTTAATATCTTCACCTTTTTTAGCTAATATTGAAATGGGTTCGCTTGTTAATGCTTCTACTTGTTTCTTTTCACCTTTTGACACTTTCACTTTTGCCACCGCTTGATTCCTTTTATACATGGCATGAGTTTCATATTTATTAAAAGCATAGTCTAGCATTTTCGTCACTTCTGCATTTCTCTCTTTTGAGCTAGGTGCACCGAAAACAACCGCAATGACACGCATGCCGTTTTTCTCAGCTGTCGCCGTTAAACAATACTTTGCTTCTTGAGTAAATCCAGTCTTAAGACCATCTACCCCTGGATAAAAACGCACTAATTTATTCGTATTTACTAACCAGAACTTTTTATCGGTGTCTTCACGCAAATAAGCCTCGTAAGTACCGGTAAAGTTTGTAATATCTTCATACTTCAGTAATTCCTTTGCCATCATCGCCATATCATGAGCCGTACTAAAATGATCCGTTACCGGGAGGCCTGTAGGATTTTTGAATACAGTGTCCTTTAAACCTAGCTCTTTTGCTTTTGCATTCATCATATTGACAAAGTCATCTACCGTACCCGCTAATCTTTCTGCTACAGCAACAGAAGCGTCATTTCCAGAACCGATTGCAATTCCTTGTAACATTTCTTTTGTTGTCATTTCTTCTCCAGGCTCAAGAAAAATTTGTGAACCACCCATAGAAGCAGCATATTCACTTGTCTTAATCTTTTCATCCCATTTAAGTTTGCCTTCATCGATTGCTTCCATAATTAAAAGCATCGTCATAATCTTCGTCATACTTGCGGGTGGTAATTGAACATCACTATTTTTTTCATACAGAACTTTGCCTGTATCTCGCTCAATTAAAATAGCTGACTTTACATTTTTCACAACTTCTTCTTCAGTCATTTTTTCACTTTCACGTGCAAATACTTGTGGTGCTATGGTAGAAACCATGAGAATACATATAAAAAATACACTAACTATTCGCTTCATCGCACAAACCCTCCATTCTTTATAGTTTCCATGATTACCATTTGTTGATAATTTATACCAATGAAAATACCATAAACTACATTTTATAAATGAGAAATTCCGTGTTTTACTTTGAAAAAAGATCGGGAAGGTGAGAGGTATGAAATGAGACCTTCTATGCTTTGATGTGGGAATTATTCGAAGGAAATATTTTAAGAATGAGCATCTTTCAGTTAAATTGTACTAAAAAAGCTTAAAGGTTTTATTTCCTTTAAGCTTTTTCTAGTATTTTTATTCTGTGATGACTTGATGTATCAATGTTGGTGCTGTTACTTCTTCTGACACTATTTTAATATGATTAATAAGGATATCTTTTACTTCTTCCACATCTTCCATATTGCTATGAATCGTTAACAACGCTTCTCCTTTTTGGACAGAATCGCCAACTTTTTTATGAAGAAGGAGGCCTGCTGCGAGATCTATAATAGAATCTTTTGTTGCTCTACCCGCACCAAGCATCATTGCAGCAGTACCAAGTTTTTCTGCAGCAATTTCAGAAATATATCCACTTTGTGCAGCTTCTACCTTTATTTGATATTTTGCCTGTGGAAGTAGAGATGGGTCATCAACGACTGCAACATCTCCTCCTTGAGATTGGATAAATGTTTTAAAAGTCTCTAACGCTTTACCACTACTGATTGCTTCTTGTAATAGCGTGCGCGCACTTTCTAACGTATCGGCCTTTTTCGCTAATACGACCATTTGACTTCCAAGAGTTAAACATAAATCAGTCAAATCTTCCGGGCCTTCTCCTTTTAAAGTATTTATCGCTTCTTCTACTTCTAAAGCATTACCGATTGCTAGGCCAAGGGGTTGGCTCATATCTGAGATGACAGCCATTGTCTGTCTACCAACATGATTCCCGATTTTCACCATTGTTTTTGCTAAAGCAATTGCTTCTTCAATCGTTTTCATAAATGCACCTGAACCCGTTTTCACGTCTAAAACAATTGCATCTGCACCCGCAGCAATTTTTTTACTCATGATACTTGATGCAATTAATGGGATGCTATTAACAGAAGCGGTCACATCTCTTAACGCATAAAGCTTCTTATCAGCTGGTGTCAAGTTTCCACTTTGACCTATGACTGCTAATTTATTACGATTGACTAAATTCATAAATTCATCATTATCAATCTCTACATGAAATCCATCTATAGCCTCTAATTTATCAATGGTCCCACCCGTATGGCCCAGACCTCTTCCGCTCATCTTTGCAACTGGTACACCTACAGCAGCTACTAGCGGCCCTAATACGAGCGTGGTTGTATCTCCTACACCCCCAGTAGAATGCTTATCGACTTTGATTCCATCAATGTTTGAAAGATTAATTTCATCGCCTGATTTAACCATTGCCGTTGTTAAATCAGCTGTTTCTCTTTCATCCATTCCTTGAAAATAAATCGCCATAGCAAGTGCACTTGCTTGATAATCAGGGATTGTTTCATTTGTGTAGCCTTGAATAAAATAGTTAATTTCCTCTGTCGTTAAGCAATGACCATCCCTTTTTTTCTCAATGATGTCCACCATTCTCATCGTATCGTTCCCCCCACTAAATTTAAATTTTTGTCACGATTCCTTTGACAAAGCTTAAAAATTGTTGTTTTACTTTCTCCGTTGTTTCTATCACTTCTTCATGATTTAATGGTTGGTCTAAAATACCTGCAGCCATATTAGAAATACAAGAGATTCCAAGTACATTCATACCAGCATGATTCGCAACAATAACTTCCGGAACAGTTGACATACCAACTGCATCTCCACCACAAATTCTAAGCATTTTTACTTCTGCAGGTGTTTCATAAACTGGCCCTGTATTAGCTACGTATACACCAGTTTGTATGTTTAATTGTTGGTGTTCTGCGACCTCTTTTGCGACTTGTATCATTTCTTTATTGTACGCTGATGACAAATCTTGAAAACGCACACCAAAATGGTCATCATTAGGACCTATAAGTGGGTTTACCCCCATATTGTTAATATGGTCTGTGATGATCATTAAATCACCTGGTGAGAAAGTTTCATTAACGCCTCCAGCAGCGTTGGTTACGATTAATTTCTGTACTCCCAACTCCTTCATTACACGGATCGGAAACGTAACTTGCTGCATAGTATAGCCTTCGTAATAATGAAATCTTCCTTGCATCGCAACAACCGCTACACCGTTTAATCGGCCAATAACGAGTTGACCTGCATGACCGGCTACTGTTGATTGCGGGAAACCCGGTATATCTCTATAAGGTATTTTTATCGCATTTGTTATCTCTTCAGCAAGAACCCCAAGTCCAGAACCTAATATAAGTCCTACTGTTGGTGTTTGGTCTATTCTAGATTGAATTAATTCTTTCGCTGCTTTTACCTCATGTAAACTAGTCATTATTTCCCTACTCCCTTGACATTTTTAAGAAAGCTCTCTCCAATCAATGGCTTCTTTACTTGGAAATTCTCTGCAATAGTCGCGCCAATGTTAGCAAATGTCTTGCCTTGAGGCAGTTCTTCTCCATGAGATAAGCGCTTAGAATAAACAAGTAATGGCACATATTCTCTCGTATGGTCTGTACCATGATGGATTGGGTCATTACCATGATCCGCTGTAATAATCAGAAGATCATTTTCATTTAACTGCTCGAACAGTTCAGGTAAACGAGCATCGTATTCTTCTAATGCTTGACCGTATCCAAGTGGATCTCTTCTATGTCCATAAAGGGCATCGAAGTCTACTAAATTCAAAAAGCTCATGCCTGTAAAGTCTTTTTTTGCTATAGCTACCATCTTGTCCATGCCATCCATATTTGAAGTGGTTCTAATTGCTTCTGTTACGCCTTCTCCATCATATATATCATTAATTTTTCCGATGGCTATGACATCTAGATTGGCATCTTTTAACTCATTCATTACTGTTCTGCCAAATGGCTTTAATGCATAATCATGTCTATTCGCTGTTCTTATAAATGCCCCCGCTTTACCAACAAATGGTCTAGCAATGACTCTACCTACCATGTATTTTTCATTTAAAGTCAATTCTCTAGCAATTTCACAAATACGATACTGTTCTTCAATTGGTATGATTTCCTCATGGGCGGCGATTTGTAGCACCGAATCAGCCGACGTATAAACAATAAGAGAACCTGTCTCCATATGCTCTTCCCCTAATTCGTCTAAAATCACTGTTCCACTCGCAGGTTTATTACCAATCACTTTTCGACCTGTCTTTTCTTCTAGTTCTTGAATTAACTCCTCTGGAAATCCATTAGGAAATACTTGAAAGGGTTTTCGAATATGAAGGCCCATTATTTCCCAATGCCCTGTCATGGTATCTTTCCCAACAGAAGCTTCTTGAAGCTTTGTATAATAAGCCTCAGGTTGTGCGACTTTTGCTATCCCTTTTATTTCATTGATATTACTTAATCCGAGACGTTCCATATGTGGCATATGCAAACCGCCCATTTTCTCGGCAATATGGCCTAACGTATGAGAACCTTCATCACCGAAATTTTTCGCATCAGGTGCTTCTCCTATTCCAACAGAGTCCATTACAATAAGGAAAATACGTTTATATGTAAATGTGTTCACAATTAACACTCCTTTCTAACTATTTCTTTACTACAGAAATCCTTACTTATCATACCCCAAAAAGGCTTTCATCAACAGCGAAGGATAGTGTAAAACGTCTAGAACCTAACAAAGAGGAATGTCATGAATATACTTCACCTTTAAGAAAGATTTCTTTCGTCAGAAGTCTGACATCTATATTGTACTGAAAATAAAAAAAGAAAAACAGTCTTTTATATCACTTTTCACTGTTTTTCTACATATTTCCTGTTAAGCCCTCGGATGGAATTGTTTATATACATCTTTTAATCTCGTTTTTGACACATGTGTATATATTTGTGTCGTAGAAATATCTGCATGGCCAAGCATTTCTTGTACAGCTCTTAAATCTGCTCCATTTTCAAGTAAATGGGTGGCAAATGAATGCCTTAAAGTATGAGGCGTTAACTCTTTTTGAATACCAGCTACTTGTGCTGTTTTTTTTAAGTTTTTCCAAAACCCTTGCCGTGATAACCCTTTACCGTGATGATTTAAAAATAAGTATTCTGTCGGGTGTTTTGGTGATAACAACTGTTGTCTACCCTTATCTAAATAATCTTGAATAGCTGCTTGTGCTGTTTTTCCTAATGGAATGATTCTTTCCTTATTTCCCTTACCAATACATCTTAAAAAACCCATGGTTAGATGAACATCATTTATTGTTAAATGGATTAATTCACTGACGCGGATTCCTGTTGCATAGAGTACTTCTAGCATGGCTTTGTCCCTTAAATAAAAGCGGCTGCCATTGTTCGGGAGGTCTAGCAATCTCTCAACTTCCTTCATATTTAAAACCTTTGGCAAAGATTTTTCAGCTTGCGGTGTTTCAATATGAATAGAAGGATCGTGATCTGCTATTTTTTCACGAAGTGCAAATTGGTGAAAGGAACGAATAGACGCTATATGCCTTGCAATTGTTTTAGCAGACTTACCATCATCCTTAAGCTGAGCTAGAAACTGAACAATATGAACACGTTCAATCTCATTCATCGATTGCTTCATCATCTTCTTCTCAATAAACAATATATAACTTCTTAAGTCTCTTTCATATGACATTATCGTATTTCTGGCTAGCCCTTTTTCAATCATTAAATAGTGGATAAAATCCTGCAGATGATCATTCATAAAATCATTACTCCCCATTTAAATAAAACAGAATCAACCGATCCAACCAAGAAGAGTCCGTTGCATTCGCACTTGCTGCTACCTTCACGGCTGCCCCACTCGGTTCATCATAACGATGATAATCCTGATACTCTTCATTTAACCACATAATACCATAATAAAAAAGAATTGTGCTTCCTGTAAAAAGAACAAAAACCTTAATGGTTTGATAGACTAGTTTGATCCATGCACTCATCATTTCTCCCCCAAATAAAACGTCTTATTAGAGGGTATGCCATTTTGGACAAGATTTATACCTGTTTCCAACGAGGAATCATTTAAGTTCTGTGAGCTTCTATCGAACAAAAACCTTAATTTCGTTCGCAGCTTGAGGCAGAATTAGAGAAAAATAAGAAAACCCTTTCCAATGAAATTAGAAAAGGGTTTTACCTTATGCTTCTGGCTCTTCATCATTTTTTTTATCTTGACATCGATAGCAGATGCCATGAAAAGTAAGACGATGGTCTTTTATTTTGAAATGCCAACGCTTCTCAACAACTTCTTCCACATCTTCTAGTAGATCTTCTTGAATTTCATCTACTGCACCGCATTCTATGCATACAAGATGATGATGGAAGTGAGCAGCACCTTCTTGACGTAAGTCATATCGGGAAACGCCATCACCAAAATTAATTTTATCAACAATTTTTAATTCAGTTAGTAATTCAAGTGTTCGATAAACAGTTGCTAAACCGATTTCTGGCGACTTTTCTTTAACAAGGAGGTATACATCTTCCGCACTCAAATGGTCCTCTTCATGTTCTAACAAAACGCGAACCGTGGCTTCACGTTGTGGTGTTAGCTTATAACTGGATGAATGCAACTGTTTTTTGATTCTGTCAATTCTGCTTTCCATACCGAAAGTCCCTCCCTCACCACTAACATTCTCATTATAACAGATAGATGTATAGAATCAAACTAAAATCATTATAAAGAGACCTTTATAATAACTCTTATATTAGAATTGTTATAATAGCTAAAACAACATAAAAGTACAGAACCTAACGTAGGCTCTGTACATGATAATTTATCCAAGTAGTCATTATTACTAAACTCATATGATAAAAGAATTATAGCATTCAAATCTTATATAAGCAATCGATGAGTTTAGAGGACTGAATCAATGACTGACTTCATTAACACCGGTGAAATATACGCCTCAATAGCTGATGCACCAGCTAATATAATAATGGCAATAAGGAAAGAAATTAAGTATTTACCTAGCAACGGCATAAATGGATTATTTACTTTCTTCATAAACAACCGACGAATCATCTTCATTGAAAATGAAATCGCAAAAGTAGATGTAATAATAAAAATTGGAATGATAATCATATTTTGTGGCAAAATGGACACAAAAGATAGTAAAAACCCATGCCACTTTAATTGACTTACTAAAAAACCGACAGTAAAACCAACGACCATCCCTTTCACAAATAATAAAACTAAAATAAGCGGTAATCCAATAATAGATATCCCCAATAGCCATATCACGCCTATATATTTACCATTATGAAGTAAGCTTTGTTCAAATATGTTAGCCGGTGTCGCCATTTCTTCATTTGAAACATGACCAAAAAACTGAGTCAAGTATTGAAATAAATCCTCTTTTTGCGTCAAACTTAAACTGTTTACGACCACCGCTCCAAATATGACACCCATCAAAAACAATATAATAACAAACAAGTAGATTGAGGAATGCTCACGGAAATGATTTGCTACGACGTTCTGGTACATTTTTTTTATCATTGCTCTTCCTCCTGAAAATGATTTCACTTACTAGAATGTATGCTAGACTTGCTGAGATCATGACAGAAAGATACGAAATAATATAACTAATCTATTAAAATTTTTATTGTCAATAAGATGTTATTTATTTACACTTTAAGAAAGTTACATTTACTATATGTAAAAGGGTATGATAGACCGGCGATAGGCGCTATTAAATTAAAAAGGAGAATAAAGAATGAATCCCATCTTAGTAGATTTTCCAGAGAAAATAGAAACAACACGTTTGTATTTTAGACCATGTTTGCCTGGTGACGGCAAGATAGTGCATGAAGCCATTGCAGTGTCGCGAGATTCTCTAAAAAAGTGGTTGCCTTTTGCTGTAAAAGAAGAGACTGTTGAAGAAGTAGAAGCTGGAATACGCGCATCTTTTGCCGAATTTATTAACCGAAGCGATTTCCGTCTACATATCTATCTGAAGGAGAATCATCTTTTTGTTGGCTCAATCGGCCTTCACCGGATAAATTGGGATATTAAAAAATTTGAAATTGGTTATTGGTGTGATAGCCGCCAAATTAAGAATGGCTATATAACAGAAGCTGCAGAAGCTTTGACAGCTTTCTGTTTTGAGCATTTCAAAGCGAATAGAGTTGAAATCCGCTGTGATGAAAAAAATATAGATAGTCGGCGAATAGCGGAACGTCTCGGTTTCCCATTAGAGGGCATATTGCGTAACGATAGCTTAGCAACCGATAACATATCCCTAAGAAGTACATGTGTGTATGCAAAAGTAAAAGTTGATGACTAATTGATATCCTCATACAAAAAGGTGAGGGCCTTGTCAAAATCTTAAACAAAGCCCCCACCATCTCAAGAAAAAAATAAACATATCCCCGATTAATTAACTCGCCTTTGACGACTGAATGAGGTCGTGGTCCTTTTTTGTTTTATGAGCCACATTACCATAAATAATCCCTAAAATGATAATACAAACCCCTAACCACTGAAGCGGGACAAGTTCTTCCTGTAAAACCAGTACAGACATTAGTAAAGCAACTGGTAATTCTGACGATGTCAATATTGTACCTAACCCAGCACCCACATGAGGCATTCCGATTGCAAATAACAATGGTGGTAAAGTGACACCAAAAAGACCTAAAAACAATCCGTACGGCATAAGTGCCGTTACAGTTGCTGCATCAGCTAAGAAAACTGGCGGGAAGATGACAAAAGTAATGAGTAATCCACCAATGGCAAAGACAGCGCTTCTTTGGATCGGCGGTACTTCTTTCCCTACCGTGCTACTAATATAGGCGAAGATGGAGAAGGATAATGCCGCAAGCATACCCCATCCTGCACCAACTAGAGAAAAGTCATTAAATCCTTGTGACAAAATACCTGTTGCCAAGAAAGAGCCAATAAGTAACAGCAAAATCGCACGTAATTTTTTCATTCCTGGTTTTTTTCTATCAACAATAAACTCAATAGCCGTACCAATCCAAACAAACTGAAATAAGAAAATGATGGCTAACGACGCATTTAAAGACTGTAAGGATTGATAATAAAATATTCCCGTTAAACCAGTTGGCACACCACATAATACGAGAAAGCTAAAACGCTTGAAGCTTATCTTCTGTTTTTTTGTAAACAAGAATATAAGCCAAATCAGTAACGTCCCAGCTAAAAATTGACTTCCAGAAACTTCAGCAAGTTCGAACCCCTCACCGTAGGCAAGCTTGACAAAGGTTGATAATACACCAAAGCAAGCACCTCCGATAAGGACTGCTAAAGGATACATTGATTGTTTCATCCGTATTTCCTCCTCAATCTACCGGTTGACAAATATCGTTTTAATAAAGATAAGAGCATTTTTTTAAAATACAAAAAGCCACACATCGATGCTACTTGCATCAATGTGTGGCGAAAAAAGAGTGTCTACTCTTAAAAAGTCCACAAATCCGTACCGGTTTTGGCATTCAATTATTTATACCACTGTATCTTATCCCCGACATGGGTAGTCTGTCAAGTCTAGTATTTAATCAATGCGAATTCTACCATATCTTCCTCCGCCACCTACGTCAAATTGTAAGCTCCCTGATCTCGCCTGCTCAATCAGAAGCGCTGCTTGTTCAGGTATGACTTGTTGCAATGAGGCAAGAGGAACATCATGGATGATGGCCATTTCTGTGCCATAATGAAGAAGTAGCTTTTCTAATGTCTTTACCCCGATTCCGGGAATAAACTCTAAAGGGATTTGATGGATATAGGGTGGTCGTTTCCTCCCTTGAGCCATTGAAGTTACATTTGCTAACTCTTGAATACGATTTTTTACCCCTTTAATGATTTTCTTACTAGCACAGTTACTGCATAGTACTGTCCCTTGTGGCTGGGCCACACCACATTGAACACAGACCGTCTCATGATATTTACCCAGAAGCGGATCTAATCCATAATTAGCTTCAACTGCTCTTCCATCCATTTGTTGCAGTGCCATAGTTAACTCCTTAAAACTTAATTCTTGGAGGGAGATTTTTTGGTATTCTCTTGCAATTTTCGCTAATGAATGCGCATCAGAGTTTGTTATAAATGGATAGTCATGTAACTCAGCTATCCTGTCGGCCATTTCTGTATTAGCACTCAATCCTAATTCAATTGCATCAATCGAATGAGGGTCAAATACTTCCTTAAGTGAATGCTTTACGCCCTTTCCATATAAGCTTTTAAAAGGTGTAAACACATGGGCAGGAATAAACAAACCTTCTAATTCCTTTACCTTTTGTTGAAGCATACGTCCTTCTATATAAACACGCTGTGAACTCAGTTGAATATTCTTCATTAAAACTGACAACCAGTTTGAAAAATCTTTCATGTGGCTAAGTGTTGGGAAAAACGATAGAACATGGATGGGCCCATGACAATATTGATCATAAATCTCGAGCTCTGAACCAAGAATAATCATCATATCATCAAATAATAATCCGCCATCCTCATGTTCTTGTAACTCACCCTCCTGAAGTAAAGCCTCTATTTCAGTTATCACTTCTGGAGAATGACAATCGATAATCCCAATGATGTCTAACCCTTTTTGATTTTTTGCATGATGAATAATGTTTGTAAAAGTCAAGTTTTTTGAACCTGTGATTTTAACCGGCTTTCCAGTAGCGGTTCTCCCAATATGAATATGCAAATCTGCATAATAAGATTTCATTTTTCCTGCAATGCTTCTTTTAGTTGCATATATTGAACTGCATAAGCGGTTTTCGCATCATAGATTTTTTGCTCTCCTATTAATTGGACAGCTTCTTGAACAGTGACTTCTTTCAGATTAACAAATTCATCTTCATCAAGATTGGCCGAATTTTCTATCACATGTAAACCTTTTGCCATATACAAATGAACAATTTCATCAGCAAAACCAGGAGAGGTATAAAAAGAAATAAGCCACTCTATCTCATCACACCCATACCCTGTTTCTTCTTCTAATTCTCTTTTTGCACATTGTAGGGGATCTTCGTTTCCTTCTAATTTACCTGCTGGTATTTCAATTATCGTCTTCTCAAGTGCTTTACGGTATTGTTCAACCATAACCATTTTTCCTTCATCTGTTAGTGCTAATATTGCTACTGCACCTGGGTGCTTGACTACTTCTCTTTTCGACAATTGTCCGTTCGGTAGTTCAACTTCCTCTACTTGGAGTCGAATAATCCTACCGTCAAAGATTTTTTCCGTTTTTAACGTTTTTTCTTCTAGGCGACTCATTTTCTCTCGTCACTCCTGTTCTATCCGATTATTCTGCTCATACATTTTAACATACTTATGTTTAGGAGAGCTCTTGATGAAAATTTACGTTCATGAAAAGGGTATTACCTTTGTTGGTAAGGCATGGGAAATAAAAGAAAAACTAAAGGTTTATCAGAAGTCATTTACTTATGTTAGAGAATGGATAGATGGAACAACAAATGATGATTATTACAAGGAGCCCAAGAATAGCGAACGTGACTCATAAATTCTCCATGCAATGAATCAAAAGATTTGTTTAACCTCTCTCAGTATCGGTAAAATAGATAAAAAATACTCAGAGAAGAGCGGAGGTTCACAAATGAAAAAAGTACAGTTAGGTAAATCACCATTAATGGTTACTCCACTTGGTCTTGGTTGTATGTCACTTGGAACAGATAAACGAAAGGCACAAGCGATTATTGAAACAGCACTAGAAGAAGGTATTAATTATTTTGATACAGCCGACTTATACGACTTTGGTTTGAATGAACAGCTAGTTGGAGAAGCGTTAAAACGCGTACGAGAGGATGTCGTTATTGCCACAAAAGTAGGTAATCGGTGGACTGAAGGAAAAGAAGGCTGGCGCTGGGATCCGTCAAAAGCTTATATAAAAGAAGCCGTAAAACAAAGCTTGAAACGATTAAGTGTAGAATATATTGACTTATATCAATTGCATGGCGGGACGCTAGAAGATAATATACTAGAAACAATTGACGCGTTTGAAGAGCTTAAACAAGAAGGTTTTATTAAGGCATATGGTATCTCCTCCATTCGTCCTAATGTGATTCGCGAATATGTTAAGCATGCCTCTATTGATTCAGTAATGATGCAATATAGTTTACTTGATCGTCGTCCAGAGGAAGAAGTTTTACCACTATTAGCTGAAAATAACATTAGTGTCGTTACGAGAGGTCCACTCGCTAAAGGTTTATTAAGTGAAAACTGGATTGATAAACTATCGGAACAAGGATATTTAGATTATAGTGAAACTGAATTGCGTGCTCTTCTGACTGAGCTTAAAGCAAAGTTTACTGAAACACGCCATCTACAAGAAGCGGCTATACAATATAACTTGGCACATAAAGGGGTTACTTCTATTATTGCCGGTGCCTCTTCTATGGAGCAGGTTAAAGAGAATGTTGCCGCCGTTCGTGCAGAGCCATTATCTAAGTCAGAATTAACTTTCATGGAACAATTAGCTAAAATGAATAAGTACGAGGCACATCGTTAACACTTACTTAAATCAAAAAGGATGACGTACCTTTGGATACGTCATCTTTTCTCGTAATCTATTATTTAAATTCTTTCCAATTTAAGTTACTTTCGCCTAAAAGCTCTTCAAAGCTTTTATTTTTCTCACGTAATTTACGCTCTTCTGCTTTTCTACGTGATTCTTCCTCAAACTTTATTTCTTCCGCTTTTTTTAGCTCATTTTTCTTCACTTGCAACCCTCTGACAAGCTCAGGATTTAACATATCTCCTAAAGTAAGCGGCTTATCTTCACTTATTTTCTTTGATTGTGCTCGCTGTTTTCTCTGCTTCATGACTGGTGTCCTACCCCCTCATTCTTTTGTATAGAATGTATGGTTATTATAGCATAGAACCCTCTCACCATAAATTATTCTGCAAGCTCTATTACAGTTGCCACACCTTGGCCACCACCAATACACAATGTTGCTAAACCTTTCTTCGCTTGGCGTTTTTGCATTTCATGGATGAGAGTAACTAAAATTCGTGCGCCACTTGCACCAATTGGGTGCCCTAGAGCAATTGCGCCACCGTTTACATTTAAGATGTCTTTCTTAAAGTTCAATTCACGATCAACCGCTAGGGACTGGGCCGCAAAAGCTTCGTTTGCTTCAATTAACTCTAATTCTTCCAATGTAGTATTTGCTTTCGTTAATGCTTTCTTCACCGCTTCTACTGGACCAATTCCCATAATACTTGGGTCAACACCAGCATTCCCATTTCCTTTAATTGTAACAAGTGGCTTAATTCCTAACTCTTCCGCTTTTTGTTTACTCATTACTACCACTGCCGCTGCACCATCATTGATACCAGATGCATTGCCTGCTGTCACACTTCCTTCTTTTCTAAATGCTGGGCGGAGTTTACCTAATTTTTCTGCCGTTGTACCTGCTTTTGGATGTTCATCTTGATCAAAAATGATTGGCTCTCCTTTTCGCTGCGGAATCTCTACCGGAACGATTTCATCTTTAAAGCGACCAGATTCGATTGCTTGCGTTGCTTTCTCTTGGCTCTCAGCCGCAAATTGATCTTGTTCCGCTCTAGAAATCTCATATTTATCACATAAGTTTTCAGCAGTTACACCCATATGATACTGATTAAATGCACATGTTAGCCCATCATCAATAAGGGAGTCATATAAAGTAGTATTACCCATTTTAAACCCATCACGTGCACCTTTTAGAATATAAGGTGCTTGACTCATATTTTCCATGCCACCAGCGACAATAATGTCTGCATCTCCAGCGACAATTGCTTGCGTTGCTAAATGAACGGCTTTCAAGCCAGAGCCACACACTTTATTAATAGTCATTGAAGAAACACTTTCAGGTACACCTGCTTTTATAGCTGCTTGTCTTGCTGGGTTTTGGCCTAATCCTGCTTGCAGCACATTCCCCATAATAATTTCGTCAACTGCCGATGCTTCTACCCCTGCTTTTTTTAATGCTTCCTTAATAACTACTGCTCCTAGATCTATCGCTGATACCCCTTTTAAACTCCCATTAAATGTTCCTAACGCTGTTCTTGTAGCGCTTACAATAACGACTTCTGCTCGTTCCATACTGTTTTTCCCCTCCATGGTTACCTTGTTATGAATCTACCTCTCTATTATGCCACACTTTACTTAATTCTTGCATTTCTGAATATTAAACCACTACAATAAAGTAAACGCTTTCTATAAAAGGAGGAATATAATGTTTACACTGCCAAAAGAAGTGACGATTATTGAAGTGGGCCCGAGAGATGGACTACAGAATGAAAAAAACTTCGTTCCAACAGATATCAAAAAACAATTTATTCAAAAATTAAAAAGTGCTGGTGTAAAAGAAATGGAACTTACCTCATTTGTTTCGCCAAAATGGGTACCGCAAATGAGTGATGCAGCTGAAATTGTTGCTGATACCCTCACATCACATACGCGAGATATGGTGCTTGCTCCCAACCGAAAAGGGATTGATCGTGTTTATGCTACTGATTGCCAGGCCGTTGCTACTTTTGTTGGTGTTAGTCAAACGTTCAACAAAAAGAATATTAATAAAACAACCGAAGAAAGTGTCGCTGAAATTGTGCCAATAATCAAAGAATTAAAAGGAAATGGATATTTTGTACGTGCTTGTATTTCCACAGCTTTTTATTGTCCGTACGAAGGAAAAGTAGATGTAAATGATACATTAAAATTATGCCAAGCCTTTGTCAATGCAGGAGCAGATGAGTTAAGTGTTGCTGATACCATCGGAATGGCGGCTCCGCATGAATCATTTGATGTATTTAAAAAGTTAAAAGATGCTTTTCCTAAAACACTCATTACCGCTCATTTTCATGATACACGAAAATTAGCTCTTCCTAACATCCTTGCTGCTCTTCAAGCTGGTGTCGACCGTTTTGATACTTCTGCTGGTGGGCTTGGCGGCTGCCCTTTCGCTCCAGGTGCAGCTGGGAACGCTGCTACGGAAGATGTGGTATATATGTTAGAGAGAATGGGTATCTCAACCAATATAGACTTGCAAAAGTTAGTTGAAGCCATTCATCTCGTTAAGCCACATATGACAAGGACAATTGAAAGTAGTTATTTTCAACTAAATGCTTAAACAATCCGTCCATCTTATGACACGAACCGGTGTTTTAAGATGGATATTTCTTTTGTCCAAATGGTAAAATAAAGGAAAACACCATGGAGGGAAAAAATGAAAAGAATCCTGCGCTATAGTTTATTACTGCTAACTGTTATTCTCTCTATTGGCACCTATTTCACAAATAAATTAATGTATATTCGTAAAAAAGATAACGCGGTTATCGTTGAAAGAGAAAGCATCGCTGGCAGATTAAATGTCTCAGCCTATGATCAATTAGAAAAGGAAGAACATTTTATCCATTCTCCTTTAGGATACTCTCTTAAAGTTGTCGTTGCTGCACCTTATCCTAGTAATAGATACGTCATCATTTCTCATGGGGTGACAGAGAATAAAACGAACTCTATAAAATATATGAACTTGTTTTTATCTCGCGGGTTCAATGTTGTTATTTATGATCACCGAAGACATGGTGAATCTGGCGGGAAGACAACGAGCTATGGCTATTATGAGAAATATGATCTTAAAGCTGTGGTAGATTGGCTCAAAAGGCAGAAAGGTCCTGATGTACTCTTAGGTATTCATGGTGAATCAATGGGGGCAGCGACAATGCTCTTATACGCTGGGAGCCTTGCTGATGATGCTGATTTTTATATTGCTGATTGTCCTTTTTCTGATTTATCTGGTCAACTTACTCATCATTTGCGTACGACCTTTAAATTACCACCTAAAGTAATCTTGCCAATAAGTAACGTTTTTCTTAGATTGCGTGACAAATATTCCATCCATGACGTGTCACCACTCGCTGTCGTATCTTATATCAGTAAGCCTGTTCTTTTTATCCATAGTAAAGATGATACATTTATCCCACCTGTTATGACGGAAATGCTGTATGAACAAAAAAATGAACCCAAAAAACTGTTCATTGCTAAAAATGGCGCACATGCTCAATCATACAATGAAAATAAAGAAGCCTATGAAGCAGCCATCGACTCTTTCTTTACGGATAATGGAATCCCCTTTCAAGTGGAAGATTCACCTGCCCATAAATTTGAGCGATAGCCTACCATAAGCTGATTTTTAACCAAATTCCCACCCTCTATCATTGACTAGACTGAAGCTTTTGTTTTTACTTGTTGCTCATTTCTCTTTTTAGCGCACACAGCTCTTTATAGATGCCCTCAACCAAGGCATAGAAAATCAAATTTGCCTAGCATAACTTTTCTAAGGCTATTATTCCTCGGGTTTATGGTGATAGCCTTTGTCATCATAAGCCTCTTCTTTAAGAATCCATTCTTTTCTCTTTTTTTGCAGTTCGAACTTCATATCGTTGATCTCACTTTTATCCTTCTGCCAGAGTACTTCATAACTAAACACTTCTTCACCGTATTTATGCCAATCTTCTTGTAATTCTTTGTTCATATGACGACCATCATTTAAGATCATTTTAGAAGTAAGCCAACGATTTTTCACATTTGGTACAGCATCAATAAATTTTTTTCCATTGCTTTCGTTTTTTATTCTAATCACACCATAATAGGTTTTCATCTCTTTATACTGTTGTTTTAATTCTTTCTTACGATCGGGTTTCAATAGTATTCCTCCTTAATCATTTACCCAATAGGCTTTGCCATCTGGCGTCCTGTTCATATATCCATAATCGATTAAATACCTTCTTATAGTGACATAATCATCGTATATGCCTACTAGTATTTCTTTTATTTCATCTTCTCCGTATGTGCGCCCAGTAACAAATTCTTTGATGATGCGACTTAAAATCGCGATTTTCTTTTTCTCTTTTTTCGGTAATCGTTTTAACTTGAGCGGATGGAGGCTCTCGAAATTTTCATTTATGATTTGCTCTCGTTCTTCTATTGTCATAAAGTAGCGTTCATCCACCATAGTCGCACCGTTATGAATAGGGATGATTTCTTCCTGAAGATGACCTAGAAACGCATTTTCATATATGGCTAAGTATAGCTTTGCTTGCTTTGCCTTTTCACGAAATGAAAACTTTTGATGGCGAATCGTTGAGTGAGATACATTCATCTCTTCTGCAATTTGGGCATCTTTTTTACCCGATTGAAAGGCGCTTAACAACTGCTTTTGTTTATCTGTTAGCGTATTATATTTACTCTCGTTTGAAAGTAGCTGCAGAAAATTCCCTCCGTGCTCTTCGGATATATGCCACTCTACTGCTTGTTTTCCTAAAAACATTTCTTCGGCAAATTGATAAACCCGCCCTGTTTCAAAAGTCTGTTGGCAATAATTACATACGTAAACAGCTTCTTGTGATCGATATTGATATCCTTGCTTTAGTTCAGTGACAGTTAATGATTGAAAGTCCATATTGCCCTCCTTATATAAACAAATTTTAAATATGTTTACTAAATTAGTCAACAAAAAAGAGAAGATTTCTGTTTCTTCTCTTTCTCATTTCGTATAATCCATAAAAGCCATACGTGGATTCAAGTATTCATAATTATTTTTTAATTGAAAGCATCTTGCCTTATCACTATAATCAATCGTTACCTCTTCTGATAAAAAGACTTCCTTAGAAGGCTCGATATAAATAGACATGAAATCTGTTTGTACTTCGCTGTCATCTGGCTCTAGTTCTTTCACAAGCCACAAAGCAGTTACACCACTTACAACACAGCCACAACCTTCAGTATCATATTTTAATTTTAAATAACCATCTTTATTTTTTAATTTTTCTGTTAGTTTCATTATGGCTCTTGGTGTAATTGTTATCTTCAACTTTACCGCCCTTTCTTCCTATGTTAATCATGA
Source organism: Cytobacillus sp. FSL K6-0129 (assembly GCF_038007625.1). NCBI lineage: Bacteria > Bacillati > Bacillota > Bacilli > Caryophanales > Bacillaceae > Cytobacillus > Cytobacillus sp. FSL K6-0129. The sequence goes on from NZ_JBBOXM010000001.1 coordinate 1,359,157, forward strand.
TTATAACAACGAAAATGATTGAATAACAGCTTCAGTCCATTAGGTACCATTTGACAACCATCCAACTGCCATTATCTAATTATTATTTAATCTTTCTATTTCCAATCTGAGCTTTTCTTGGCTTTTAATAAACCAAAGTTCCTCTGGATATTGCGCCATAATGGCATTTGCAAATTCAACAGGATCATTACCCATAATATCCTGTAATGGAAGTTGCTCAATTGAACTTTCTTTAAATAATTGAAGCATATTTTCTAACACTTCCATAAAATTTTCTCCTTTGGCGAAATTCCACATATACTGTTCTAACGCATGAAGGGCGTCCTTGTAACTTTGTGGCAACTGCTCTTTTTCAGCTTTATAATCGTTATACCGCTTTTTACTGCCAATTAATTTTTCAAATAGGTTTTTCATTTACTATCATTCTCCTTTATGTCATTTAATTTTCTAGAGAGAAAAAACCATTTCTCCCAAAACTTATCGAGCTCATACTTTCCGGAATCATTTAACGTATAAAACTTCCTTGGTGGACCAAGCTCCGATTTTCTTTTTTCAACATGTAACAGCTCTTTCTTTTCAAGTCTAAGCAACACAGTGTACACAGTTCCTTCTGCAATATCTTCAAAGCCTATGTTTTGTAAATACTGTGTGATTTCATAGCCATAAGTCTCCCCCTGCCCTATTTTCTGAAGCACAATTCCTTCTAACACACCTTTCAATAACTCTGTTAACCCTTTCACTCGTTAAACCCCTCTTTCATTCTTAACTAAGTAGTAATACTAGGTAGTATACATAAACAACTTGTTCTTTAACATAAACGATATTAACTATATAGTAAAACTAAGTACTACTACATAATATGACTAAGTAGATAAATTGTCAATGGTTTAAAAAAATAAAAAACCACCTGAACTTCTTTTCTTAAAAGGTTCAGGTGGGAAGCACTTATGCTTACGCAATGATTGCTTGCTGTTTCTTTTCTTTCTTTTTATTTAAAAATAACACTAAACCTACAAGCCCAATACCGATAGCTGTTAAGATTGCTGCTGCGATATAAGCAGTCGTAAAGCTTCCTGTTGTTTCCTTGAAGTAGGAAGCGATACGTGGACCTACAAAAGCGCCCCCAGAATAGCCAAGAAAAACGATGGCATAGTTCATACCGAAATTCTTTTGACCAAATGACTGACTAGTTAAAGGCGGAAACACAACAAGTAAACCACCAAAAGCAAAACCGAGAATAATAATACAAATGGTGAAGTACACAAGTGATGTCGCCATCGTTAATAGTAATAATGCTGCAATCGTCATAACTAAATTAATTAATAGAGCGATATAGGAACCGAATTTATCATAAATAACACCAAACGCTAAGCGTCCAACAAAGTTCGATAATGTGCTAATACTGACAATGACTGCACCAACTGTCGCTGTTAACCCAACTTGGTCTTGAGCGATTACAGAGGCAGAAGATACCATCATTGTTCCTGCCGTACTCGCTGCCACTAAAGTTAAAAATAATAGATAAAACAGTGGCGTAGCAAGCATTTCCTTCCAATTTAGATTGATGATTGCCGCCTTTTTCTTTTGACTTTGTTCTTTTTCCGATGGTAATTTCCAGCCTTTAGGACGGAAGTTAGCTGGTGCAGTGTACATTAACCAACCCACAGCCCAAACACCGATAAAAAAGACGATCCCCAGTATACGAAATGATACTAGCACACCGAAACGTTCAATAATCATCGCCGCAATCGGAGACAATATAAATGGACCAATTGCTGCACTTGATAATAATAACCCTGAAATCTTTCCACCCTTATCAGGGAACCAGCGCATGGCTGTGACTAAGGCCGAATTATACATCATCCCCGCTCCACTCCCAGCGATTAGGCTGAAGGTTACATAAAGCATAGGAATGGTTGTCACTGAAGCGGTTAAAAACCATCCTAACCCAAAGAATAACCCACCAATATACATCAGCCACTTGACCCCATAGCGGTCAGTAATCATGCCGGCAAATATGGCAACAATAGCAAAAATTAAAGTGTACAATGAGTAAGCTAAGTTATAGTCCGCACTTGACCATCCATGTAATTTTGTCATCGGTTCCGAAAAAACACTAAAAATCGCAATAGAGGCGACGAGAAAAATAATGATCCAGGCACTAGTGAAAATAAACCAGCGATTTGGTACTTTCTTTGATTTTGACATGTTTATCCCCCTTTTTCGAACAATCGCTTCATTTCTTATCTTTAAAGAAAGATAGCCATTAAGCCTTTACTGCTTAATGACTATCTTCAAAAAGTAATTATACGATTGTGTAGCCGCCATCAATTGGTACGACTGCACCGTTCATAAATTTCGATTCATCTGATGCTAAAAATACGGCTAGATCAGCCACTTCATAGTCATTACCGAAACGGTCTAACGGTATTTTATTTGTTGGACGTGTTTTTAACATATCTGCTGTTAATGGCGTACGGATTGTTCCCGGTGCAATCGCATTAATTTTGATACCTTTTGAACCATAGACTGCAGCAATATGCTTCGTATAACCGACTACCGCATGTTTTGACGCCGTGTAAGCGGCTCCACCCATTTGTGCAACAAGACCTGCAATGGAAGCAATATTGACGATTGTTCCTTCACCGCGCTTTATCATATTTGGTAATACAAGGTTTGTAATTTTATAAATGGCTTTCACGTTAATATCAAATATTAAATCCCATTGTTGCTCTGTTGTTTCTAAACTGTTCGTGTATTTATCAAAAATTCCAGCATTATTGATAACAACATCAATCTGACCGTAGTTATCCATAGCTGTTTTTACCATATTTTCTAAATCAGCTTGTTCTGTTACATTGACTTTTACCGCTAAAGCTTCCCCGTTGTTTTCCTTTATTTCTGTTACTACTGCTTCAGCACCTTCCATATTTAAGTCAGCAACAATTACTTTCGCTCCTTCACTAGCAAAACGAAGGGCTTCAGCCTTGCCCATACCAGATGCTGCCCCTGTAATAATAGCTACTTTATTTTGTAATCTCATAACTGTCTCCCCTTTGAAAGTAAATTAAATTAGGATAAGTGATTGCCTATTCCTTTGTCCTACGTTTACTATTGTAAAATAGTCTTTTAATAACGTATAATACATATTTATCTATAATTTATAACTTTGAAGTTATGAAAGAGGTGGATAGTTTTGGAGCTTTTACAGTTACGCTATTTTCAAAAAGTAGCTCATTTAGAAAGCATCACAAAAGCAGCGAATGAATTACATGTATCTCAACCAGCATTGAGTAAAATGATTGCAAGACTTGAACATGATTTGGGGGCATCTCTTTTCGATCGTCAAGGACGAACCATTCGCTTAAATGATTTTGGTCGCTCTTATTTAAATAGAATCAATCGTGTGTTTTTTGAATTGGAGGAAGGCGAGCGTGAAATAGAAGAAATGGTAACGACACAACATCGTATCACTTCGGTTTCCATTGCCCTGCCACATATCTTACCCTTCTTTATTGGAGAGTTTATGAAGGAGCATCCTAATGTTCATATTAAACAATACACCGGCACAGCAGCAGCGATGAAAAAGCAATTAGAGGATGGAGATATTGATTTTTGTATTTCTATGAGGCCTATCGAAGGGACAGAAATTGAGTGGATGACCCTCCTTGATGAGGAAATCTTTTTATCTGTTCCACCTGATCACCACCTTGCCCACCGATCTTCGGTTCATTTAAATGAAGTATGTAACGAGGTATTTATTAATCGTCCGATGGGCTATGATTTTAGAGATTTAACGGATCAGTTTTGCTCTGAAGCAGGCTTCACTCCCCATACTCCGCTTGAACTTGAAGAAGCAGGGGCTATTTTACGATTGATTGAGCTCGGTTTAGGGATTTCTTTTACACCACAGTTATCATTATTGCAAGAGAATTTACCGAAAACAGTGCAACTCCCGATCACTGCTCCTCGTTGTCGACGTAATATTGGACTCGCCTGGCATAAAGGACGTTATTTCTCTCAGGCTGCGACTGATCTCCATCAATTTACGGTGCGTTTTTTCAAACACATCGCTCTTACTTATTTTGACGATCAGAGTGTTGGCGATTGATACGGGGTATAGTTAACTTAACTTTCTTCTATATGAATGATTTCTGGTAGGAAAATGATATCAATACTGTCATCCTCCTTTACTACTCGAAGCGATTGTTTGAATGTATCTACATAATGAATGCGACCGGAAATAGTCACTTGTTCTCCTCGACGGAACAAGGTAAATGTTAACAAAGTATGAAACGCCATGGCCTCGCTAATCACCTCATCGAACTGTTCATATTGTTGTTCATCTAACTGAGGTTTAGTTTGTTTATGGTGACTTTCATCATACTCTCTTAAAAGCTTGACATGTTCCGGTAGCATCATTGAAACCCATTTCTTATTCCCACGATCACGAAGCATCACTTATTCCTTCTTTCTCATTACTATTTTTTATGGCCACCGACAAGTGTTGCTCTATGTCTCGCTGTACCTGCATCGGTATAAGAAACCGCTCGCAATAAGGAAGCAGATCCGAAGCGGGCACGAATGCGATCGACGGTATAGCCGAGCTTGCGCTTGTTAAAGCCGTTTTGATCAAATAAACTAAGCTGATACTCGTGATCATCGGTTATTTGTCCAAGAGAAATAGTAATCTTCCGAACCGTTTTGCCGTTATAATGTTCATCTAATAAAGCTAAACAAACATGATAAATGGTCATTGTTACATTTGTCGGCTCCTCCATTGTCCGAGAACGATAAAATCCACCACCAAACTCATCCTTGCTATATCCAAGCCCAAAATGAACGGTTCTTCCAGCCTTACGATGTGTGCGCGCCCTTCTTGCAACCTCCTCACACATTTCTAAAACAACATGCTTGATTTCTTCTTTATCAGTATAATCTCGAAGCAAGATTTGACTTTTCCCAAAGCTAATTTGACCTTGTAAAATCGGAGCACCGATTTCTGACAAATCTATTCCCCATGCGTGATAATATAGCTGATTGCCCATAATACCAAACTTTTTTTCTAGTGTAGTTAGATTAAAATGGGCAAGCTGACCAACCGTGAAAATGCCCATACTGTTCAAATTTTTCTCCATTCTACTGCCTATACCCCACATTTGACTTAATGGAGAAATCGGCCAAAGCTTTTCTTCTATCTGCTCATAAGTCCACTCAGCAATACCAGCCTTCTTTGCTTCTAAATCAAGACAAAGCTTTGCCATTAACATATTAGGACCAATTCCAACAGATGAAGGTAGTTGAAATTCCCTTTCGATATCATCTTTTATCTTTTGGGCAATCGTATAGGCGTCACCCCATATATGTTCTGTTCCGTCAATACGAATAAAACTTTCATCGACACTATAAGTGTGCACAGCCTCTTTTGGTACATAGCGATGAAATACACGTGTAATTTCCATAGAGACACGTAAATACGTAGCCATCTTTGGCTCTTCAATAATAATGCGCGGGTCATTGGGTACTTCAAATAGCCGCGACCCTGTTTTTATGCCAAATTCTTTCTTCATTCTCGGTGAAGCAGCAAGAATGACACTACCTTTACGATCATGATTTCCCGCCACTACAAGATAGCATTCCATTGGATCTAATCCCCGTATAACAGCTGAACAACTGGCATAGAAGCTCTTCATATCTATACATAAAATTTGTTGTTTTGGCATTACACTATAATCAACCATTAGATTGCCTCTTCTCACTATAAAATAAGAACTTATGTTCCGTTTATTTATACCCATAATATTAACCGAATATACGTTCTCTTTCAATGGAAATTTTACGACGAATTTCTTATATTCGACTGCCTAGACAAAACCTGGGATTAAATAAGAATAGCTCTATCATTAGATGAGATGGACTACGGGTAAAACAAACTCTTGTACAGCAGAAGGCCGCTCCTTCCATTATTCTATGTATAAATATTCGACATATTATGATATTTTACCTAAATCTATAATCAAAAAAAGTCCCAGCTTTTCCTCTTTTATTTGACATGCCTGTTATTTAACGGGAATGTTTAATGGATAGTCGAAAAAATCAGTGTTGCTCCGCTTCTTTGGCGGTTTGTACGAGCAAATCTCTTTTGTAACCAAAATAAGACACAAAAAAAACATGAACAAATTGTTCATGTTCCTGTTTTCTAAAGATTCCTAGCGAGTAAATGGGACCCAACCTTCTGCAGCTAGGATCACTTCCCATAATCCGTTCGGAATGTCATATTTATCTCTTTCTTTTAAATTCAGGGCATATTCTATTTTCTCAAGACGATCTTCTTGAATATATGCAGCCCATCTTGGTGAAATGAGCAATTCTCTACCTATAGCAATAAGCGGGATATTTCGTTCTCTAACAGCTAATGCATCATCAGGTGAATTCACTTTTCCAACGGCCATCAACGGAACGCGTCCGTTAATTACTTCATTCACCAGCTCAATTCTTGTGCGCTCTGTATCCGCCCCGCGGTGAGGAGTAGATAGTGCATGCATAAGGGAAATGTGCAAATAATCGAATGGAAGATTTGATAAGGCATCCACTAGTTGAAAGGTTTCAGTCATTGTTAAACCAGGTGTCGACGGCTCTTCAGGTGAGAAGCGATAACCGAAAATAAATGGTCTCTTTGCATGCTTATCAATCGCTTTTTGGCAAGCTTCCGCAACAGCCAATGGAAACTTCATCCGATTTTCTACGGATCCACCCCATTCATCCGTACGGTTATTCGTATAAGGGGAATAAAACTGCTGTACTAAATACCCGTTTGCACCATGAATTTCTACTCCATCAAAACCTGCTTCAATTGCTCTTCTCGTTGCTTCTCCAAAAGCTTCGATGATTTCTTCAATTTCCCCTGTCGATAGGGCACGAGCCTTTTGGTTATCACGATCGATATTTGATGCAGATACAACATCACCATCGGGAACAAGTTCAGAGGGACATGAAATGCCGCCGTGATGAATTTGTATCACCGCTTTTGCCCCTTCTTGTTGAACCGTCTCGGCTAGTTTTTTTAAACCAGGAATAAATTGGTCATCGTAAATAGCCGGTTGACCAGGAAAAGCTTTACCATTTGGTGTTACATTGGCGCAAGCAGTAATAACTGTACCTAAATCCTTTGCACGGGCCTTAATAAAGACTAATTCTTCTTCCGAAATAGAGCCATCTTCATTAGAAGAATAATGTGTCATCGGTGCGAGTGCAAGTCGATTTTTAACTGTCACACCGTTAGGAAATGTATAGGATTCAAATAATGGTTCAAATTTTGCTTTCATATCTATCACCTTTTCTCTATAAATATCTTCACGATTTCACCATATAGATAAAAACAGCCCGATGCAAACCATTCAACTTGAAACATTATTTTTTATTAAACACACCGCGTCCAGCCCATTCAAATAATCTGGGAGCAATGGCAAATACTTTACTTCCTAAATTCATCCACCTTGGGAGATTGACCTCTCTTGTTGGCGTCAACATCACATCAACAACTTTTCGCGCAACATACTCCGGCTTTAACATATATCGCTGAACATTTTTCACATATGTGCCTTCTTTATCGGCAATATCAAAAAAATTCGTCTCAATTGGACCTGGGTTCACTGTTGTAATATACACACCTTGAGAAGCAACTTCCATCCTTAGGCTATTAGAATAACCTAATACTGCATGTTTGGTTGCAGAATAGGTACTTGATTTCGGCGTGGCAATTTTTCCAGCTTGTGAAGCGATATTGATAATATGCCCGCTTTTGGTCGCTAACATTTTTGGCAATACTTGCTGAGTGCAAGCAATTAAACCCAGTACATTCACATCGAACATGCTTTTTACTTCTTTCATATCTGCATCATGAGCATAAGTGAAAATGCCGTATCCCGCATTATTCACAAGGACGTCGATTACCTTAAACCGTTCGAGAATCAATGGGAAAACTTCCTCTACCTTTTCCATATTAGAGACATCTAAAGAAAATGTATAAATATCAATAGAATAGCGTTGCTCAAGCTCTTCTTTCATTGCAGCTAACTTATCTGTCCTTCTAGCCACTAAAGCAAGATTGGCTCCTCTTTCCGCACAAAGCCTTGCCATCTTTTCACCTATCCCACCTGATGCACCTGTAATAATAATGTTCTTTCCATGTAAATCTTTTACCATTTTATCACCTCATTTGGCTACTATAGAAAGACACACCGTCCTTCTTATACTCATTTACTTCCCCCATCGCAAGCAAATAGTCGAGCTGACCGATTGTTTCAGATACCGTAAGAGGTAATTGCATTTTGTAAGCTTTCGGAAAAAGGCGTTTACATATATCAAAGACCGTCATTGATTCTTCCATGAGCCATTTCTTGACCTTCATCGCACGTTCATGCTGTGCTTTTTTTCGTTGAGGAATGATTTCATTTACATTTGTGAAGACTTCCCCATGACCTGGCAATACAAGTGCAAGCGGATAACGGCTTAATTTATCAAGTGATTCGTTATATTGCAATAATGATTTAGGACGCTCAGATTGCCCCGGTAAAGGTGGCTCCATTAACGGATTCGGAGAAATATGAGCCAGCAGATGGTCACCACCAATATAAATTCCGTCACTTTCTCGCAATAAACCAATATGACTTTGCGCATGACCCGGCGTTTCAATAACACGCCATCCCTTTAACCCTGGAGGTTCGTCTCCCTCACAAATCTCTTGAGCTAATGAGCGATCACAGAAGTAGGCAAGCTCACTATGTAGTCTTGTCATTACTTTATCGTAATACTGAATCAAGCCAAACTCAGTGAGAACATGCTGATAAAAATCATTATTTTGCTGTAGGAAATCCTCTGTCCGATTGAGCCATCGCTCATTTAAGGGATGACCAATAATTTGCATATCAGCCGGAAAATAATCAAGCAGACCAACGTGATCTGGATGATGATGAGTAAGAATCACTTGCTCAATATCTGACAGTGTTAAGCCTAATTCATTTAGTTCTGACTGCAACGCTACCCAAGCTTCCTCTGTTTTAGGTCCAGCATCTATAAGGGTTAGCTTCTCTCCTTTGATGACATAAAGGTTAACATCACCTACAGGAAAAGGAGTAGGAATCACGAGTCGACCGATATCATTAATCCATTGTGCCATTTTCATACCCTCCAACAATCATTATATTTAAATAAAATATGTGTAGAACAACCTAATCTTTAAACATATATATATTTAATCTTAGCTTTATTTCTCAACAATGTCATTATTTTCACATAACTTTTAACAAATTATCTCTAAAAACGAATGAAAATGTTATTGACAATTTCCCTTGTTATCCCTCATAATCACAATAAATTAATGATTTAACGCGATGAATAAGAATAGTAGATGAACATAAGACGAAAAGAGAGTGAAACTCAATTAGGCTGAAAGGTTTCACCGTCCACTAGTCCATCGAACCTACCTTATGAGTGTTAGCAAAACTAACCGTAGCCGGCGTTAACGGATTCGAGATTGTCTGTTCTAATTTAAAGAACATGACAAATGAAGGTGGTACCACGGAAGCACGTCCTTTCGTCCTTTACAGGATGAAGGGGCTTTTTTTATTGACCTTGACGGAGTTTGCAAGTACGAACCTTATCAACATTATCAAGGAGGAAAAAAAAATGAAAATCGCATTTATTGGCGCAGGTTCGATGGCTGAAGCTCTAATATCTGGCATCATTACGCAAAAATTAGTAAGTGGAAACAATGTATGGGTAACAAACAAATGCAATCAAGAAAAACTCTATGAATTACAACAATCTTATGGTGTCAACATATCTTATGACATAAAAGACATCCTCTCTCATGTCAATATCGTCTGCTTAGCTATGAAACCAAAGGATGTTGGAGAAGCGATTCAAAGTATTCGAGCTTATTTACGTAAAGACATGTTAATCGTCTCCGTCTTAGCAGGGGTATCCATTACTTCTATTGAAGAAATGGTAGACACAGACCTAGCTATTGTTCGAGCCATGCCTAATACTTCAGCAACAATTGGTAAATCTGCCAGTGCATTAGCCATCAATCATAATGTAAACCATTTACAATTAGAAACAGTTAAAGGAATGTTTGAAACAGTTGGTTTAACGACCATCGTAAAAGAGGAAGACTTAGATGCGGTTACAGGATTATCTGGAAGTGGTCCAGCCTATATTTATTATCTAGTTGAAGCGATGGAAAAAAGTGCAGTAGAAATAGGGCTCGAAAAAGAGGTAGCGAAAAAGTTTATTATTCAAACCTTAATAGGTGCTGCAGAAATGCTTGAGAGATCGTCAAAGGAATCTGCACAATTACGAAAAGAGGTCACTAGCCCTGGAGGAACAACAGAGGCAGGATTAAAGGTACTCGAAGCACATGCGGTACAAGAAGCATTTGTAGAATGCATTAAAGCAGCGACAGCACAGTCTAAAAAGCTTGGTGAGATTTTTGCTAATAACATGAAAGTTTAACCTAATAAATTGGTATCAATATTTACACTGCTGCACATTCATCATTTTTTTGCATTCTTTCTTGATTATAGATAGGGACTGAGACAAAAAAATACGAACAAACAGGATTACCACCATTTGCTCGTATTTCTATCACTCGATTAGCATCTTGATATTGTCTCAGTCTTTCAATTGTTACTTGAATAGATTAAATAAACCAGAAGAATCTAAGAACACAATTACAATAATGATTGGTACGATATATCTCATCAAAAAGAACCAAACATTAAATACCCCTGTCAGCGCCGTAGAGTTCATGATAATTTCGCTTTTTAATAAGTCTTTTTTCATTCGATATGATACGAATAGAGCAATCAACAAAGCACCAAAAGGTAAAAGAATATTACTCACTAAGAAATCAGCACTATCAAAAATAGATTTACCAAAAATAGTTATGTCAGATAGTAAGCTATAAGAAAGATTAGAAGGAATTCCGACAATGAATATCGCCAAACCAAATAACCAAGCGATTTTACCCCTATTTTTTGTCGCTCCTTTCGTAACCGAAGCTACTGCAATTTCAAGCATTGAAAAGGCAGAAGTCAGTGTCGCGAATAAGAACAAAGCTAAGAATAACAACAAGAAAACTTTTCCAAAAATAATTTGATCAAATACAGCTGGTAAGACGATGAATAGTAGGCCAGGGCCAGCAGTTGGCTCAAACCCTAATGAAAAGACGGCTGGAAAGATGGCCAAACCAGCCAGTATAGAAATGAATAAGTTCATTGCGACAACAGAAAGTGCCGGTTGTAACAAACTTTCTTTCTTTGATAAGTAAGAACTATACGTAACCATTACAGAAATCCCTACACTAAGAGAAAAGAATGATTGCCCCATCGCATATAATAAACTTTCAGAGTTTAATAAAGAGAAATTGGGTTGCAAGAAGAACTTTATTCCCTCTGAGGCGCCTTCTAATGTAACAGAACGAATAATAATAATAATAAACAAGATAAATAATGCTGGCATCATAAATTTACTTACCTTTTCAATCCCTTGCTGTACACCCTTGGCAACAACGAAAATTGTAATGATGAGGAATAACGCCTGTGCACCTAAAGAAATATACGGATTAGATACAGTTTCATTAAACAGACTCTCATACCCCGACATCCCTACACCTTTATCACTTGTTACTCCATAAAATAAATATTGAATAACCCAGCCACCGATTACACTATAAAAAGAGAGTAATAAGAAAGAAGTAAATACGCCTAAGTAACCAACCCAATGCCACTTTGTTTTAGGTGCAATCGTTTTATAGGCAGTAATCGCTTCTTTTCCTGTACTGCGTCCGATAACAAACTCAGCCAGCAGTAATGGAAAACCAATAAATAAAGAGAACAAAATGAATAATAAAATAAAAGCGCCACCACCACTTTCCCCAGTCACATAGGGTAGCTTCCATATCGCGCCTAAGCCAATTGCTGAACCTGCAGAAGCAAGAATAAATCCAAGCTTAGAAGACCATTGTTCGTTTTGCATGATTTTTTCCTCCTTTTTTAACCTTTATCTATATCTTCCCCATTATTTCATCCCTGGAAATTAGGACATTTGTCTACGTGAATTTTGCTATAAAAATCCTCTATTCCTTATTGAAAATAAAACAAAAAAGCCGCAAAGCTCATAAAGGGACGTGTGACTCACGCGGTACCACCCTTTTTGAAAGCTTGCGACTTTCCACTCGAATTCATAACGGTATTGATAACCGTCCTTACTGTCTTCGGCCGAACATGACAGCAAAGAAAAAGCTCCAAGAATGAAATTCATCTTATTTATAGTTCAGCTCACACCAACCGCTGACTCTCTTTACTAGGGAAATAAGGTTTACTAGTTTCTCTTCATTGCTTTATAAAATATAATTTTAAAAGTATAAATGTGATTATAGTACGATTACTATCTATAAGTCAATAACTGTTTTTTTAAATTTTTAAGATAAAATGAAACAGATATTTCTCCCTATGTCCTGAGTTGGTCCTACTGTCGCATTTGGTTAAACCGATAAACTACGCAATTATTTCCTAGGGATATCTATTTCTTTAAAATCTTCAGCAAGGACTGCTGCAGGAAAATCTACCTTTGCCTGCTCTTCTAGCTGTGACCACTCACTACGTTCATAGCGTGAACTAATATGTGTGAGACATAATTGTTCTACACCCGCTTGCTGGGCTACAGCAGCTGCTTGGGCAATTGTTGAATGGTAATAATCATGTGCGAGCTGTTCCTCACCATTCGCAAAGGTTGCCTCATGAACAAGTAAATTTGCATTGCGTGCTAATTCAATTGCCGCCGAACAAAAACGCGTGTCACCTAAAATAGTCACGATTCTCCCCATTTGTGGTGGCCCAACATAATCTTTAGGATTAATTATGCGACCATCCTCAAGAGTAATTGTCTCACCCTCTTTAATTCTTTTAAAAATAGGACCTGGCCTTACACCATCTTCTATCAATTGATCAGCCATTAAAGTTCCCGGCAAATCTTTCTCTACAACCCGATAACCGAAAGATGGTATACCATGGTCAAGTTTCTTCGCTGTCACTATGAATTGATCATCACAACAAACGACCCCCTCGTCTATTTCAATAATCTCCAGAGGGTACTGCAAGTAAGTTTGACTAACCGAAAGAGACACTTCGATATATTCTTTTATTCCCTTTGGACCATACACTGTTAGCTTTTCTTTGCCGCCTTGATGTGAACGACTAGCTAAAAATCCCGGCAAACCATATATATGATCGCCATGAAGATGAGTAATAAAAACTTTCTCTATTCTTCTTGGCTTGATTGTTGTATGTAAAATTTGATGTTGTGTGGCTTCTCCACAATCGAACAACCATATGGCTCTTCTTTCATCTAAAAGCTTTAAAGCGATACTCGTAACATTCCTTGCTTTCGCAGGGACACCCGCACCTGTTCCTAAGAAAAAAACTTTCACTGCCTTTTCTTCCTTTCTCCTCATTCATTATTATCATCATACAGAAAAACACCATAAAGCTAAAGCGCTACAGTTATTTCCTTTTAAAAAAGGTTGCTGTTTTTCACTTTAAGCGATAAAATTTTATACTTGAGTGGGTATATATTTCATCGTTGAGATGAACCTAAAAAATAGAACTTTTTTACATAGAAAGGAATATCATTGTGAATAATTCAGAAAATCCAACTGCTTTGATTATGATATTCGGTGCAACAGGTGACTTAGCGAAACGTAAACTATTTCCATCACTTTACCGATTGTTTAAAAGAGGAAAACTATCTGAACGCTATTGTATCATTGGCGTTGCTAGACGAGAACTAACGAACAGTGCTTTTCAAGAAAGTGTGCGACAATCTATTGAAGAAGCTGAGGGGCATCATGATGACCTTAATGAGTTTATCACACACTTTTATTATCATTCCCATGATGTTACAGATTCCAGTTCTTATTTAGCGTTAAAAACACTAGCAAATGACTTAGATACACATTATCAATTAGAAGGTAATCGCATTTTCTATTTAGCGATGGCACCAGAATTCTTTGGCACAATTGCCGATCATTTAAAATCAGATGGACTAACAGATGTTGACGGTTTTAAACGTTTAGTGATTGAAAAACCATTTGGTCATGATCTACCTTCAGCAATAGAATTGAACAATCGCCTTCGCCAAGCGTTTGCTGAGGAAGAAGTTTATCGGATAGATCATTATTTAGGAAAAGAAATGGTCCAAAATATAGAGGTCATTCGCTTCGCCAACGCCATATTTGAACCACTATGGAATAATCGCTACATATCTAATATCCAAGTGACATCAAGTGAAGTATTAGGTGTTGAAGAACGTGGGAGATATTATGAGAATAGCGGTGCCCTTAGGGATATGGTGCAAAACCATATGCTGCAAATGGTTGCCTTACTTGCTATGGAACCACCAATTAAACTGACAGACGAGGAAATCCGTTCTGAAAAAGTAAAAGTGTTCCGTGCTTTGAAATCACTTGAAGGAGAGGCTGTAAAGGAGAATTTTGTTCGTGGCCAATATGGACCAAGCAACAAAAATAATGAGCCAATTAACGGTTATCGTCAAGAACCGATGGTCAAAGCTGACTCCAATACCGAAACTTTCGTTGCCGGAAAACTGATAATTGACAATTTCCGTTGGGCCGGTGTTCCTATTTACATCCGTACAGGAAAAAAGATGGCAACGAAATCAACAAAAATAGTCGTTCAATTCAAGGATATTCCAATGAATTTATACTATCAGCATGAAAAGACGTTAAACCCTAATTTACTCGTCATTCATATCCAACCAGATGAAGGAATTAGTCTTTACTTAAACGCACAAAAATCTGGTGACACAATGAATGCCACACCAGTAAAGCTCAACTTCTCCAACAATAGTGTCGATCACATGAACACACCTGAAGCTTATGAGCGACTCCTTTATGACTGTATGCGCGGAGACGCAACCAACTTTGCTCATTGGGATGAAGTAGCTTTATCTTGGAGCTTCGTCGATAAGATCTCACAAGTTTGGGAAAACCAACAAGCAGAGCAATTTCCAAACTACGAAGCGGGAACAATGGGTCCAAAAGCGGCTGACGAGTTATTAGAAAAAGACGGCTTCCACTGGTGGCCGGTAGAAAGTGGCGACTATCGTTAATATGAATGTACAATATAAAAGCAAGGCATAAGGGAAAAAAACCTTATGCCTTGCTTTTATTTTTAGGTTCAATTTTTAAGATTTAAAAAACACCACAACAAGATAGTTTGTGGTGTACATGTTTTCGCTTATTCTTTCTCTTTTTTTAATCGCTGTAAAAAATCTTTATTAAAGCTGGTTGATGTACCGATATTGGCTTTTTTCTTTTGTATAGACTCAAGAGACGCTGCCTGATCAACAATCGATGGGCCATACTTTTTCCTCAAACTTTCAATGGTTTGGTAAAGAGGCTCTTTTTTGGCGTCTTCTTCATAATGAAATAAATCTAATTGTTTCACAGCTTGTCCTTTTTCGACAAGATCCGTACCAGTTATGCCAAGCAACCTCACAGCATCACCACTCCAGTGTTTCATAAAGAGATGCTGAGCCTGATTATAGATTTCTTCCACTGACTGAATAGCAAAACCAATTTTTTTACTTCTCGTAATCGTATGGCGGTTTTTATAACGGATCATCACGCTTATACCAGTAGCATAGACTTTTTTTCGTTTTAGCCTCGTAGACACTTTAAAAGCGAGTTGATTCAACACTTCAAAAAGTTCTTTCTGCTTACTCATATCCCGAGGGAGTGTCGTTGAGTTACCGATACTTTTAAATTCCTCGGCAGCTTCTGGATCAACCGGACGTGAATCTATGCCATTTGCTCTATCTTTTAAACGCTCACCATTAATGCCTAATGAAGATTTTATCATGAACGTGTCTGCCTTCGCTAAATCACCAATCGTATAAATACGCATACTATCAAGCTTCTCACTTGTCTTCTGACCAACACCATGCATTTCTTTTACAGGAAGAGGCCACAATTTACTAGGCACATCCCTTTTTCTTAATATTGTAATGCCAAGAGGCTTCTTCATATCAGAGGCCATTTTGGCTAAAAATTTATTTGGTGCAATGCCAATACTACAAGGTAAATCTAACTGCTCTTTTATACGGTTCTGAATAATTGAAGCCACTTCAATAGGAGTGCCAAACTGTTCGCTAGCAGTAATATCCATATACCCTTCATCAATAGAGACAGGCTCTACAAGATCTGAATAATGATTAAGCACCTCAAACATACCAATTGACGCTGCACGATACCTTTCAAAATTAGGGCGTAAAATAATTAATTGCGGACATAACTTTTTCGCTTCCCACAATGGCATCGTTGTTTTTACGCCAAATCTCCTTGCTTCATAGCTGCAAGTAACAATAATCCCTCTACGCTCCTCAGGATTTCCAGCAATAGCAATAGGCTTCCCCTTTAATGTCGGATCATAGGCCATTTCTACAGATGCATAAAAACTATTCATATCAACATGTAAAATCACTCGGCCTGCTTTAGGATACATTGAATTCACTTAAAGCACATCCTTTAGGTTTGTATCCTCCAATTATAGCAAATAGATTATAAAGCTGCCTCTGCTTCTTTAGATTCTGTAATATATTCAGCAATGGAAACATTACCATCCAATGAGCTTAAGAAGCGATGGCTGTCAATGATAGAAATTAATCTATTTTTAAAATTAGCAATCCCTTTTAAGTAGTCTAGACGAATATGTAAAAGAAGTCCTGGCTTTTCAATAAGACCTTCCGCTATATCAATAATCTCCTTCGTTTCCGCAACAAGTAAACCGTATTCAAATTCTTCTCCTTGAATGATGATGATTCTTCTATCGTTACTTTCTTCAATCGCTCGATCATAAAATATCATTTCAATATCAAGAACCGGGACAAGGTGGCCCCGAGAACGTATCATACCTTTTACATAATGCGGGAGTTGTGGGACTGATGTAAAACCTTCTGCCCGTTCTATAGCAATGACCTGATCAATAGTAATCGCATACTCTTCCTGCCTACATCGAAACACAATATATTTATCCAAAAGATTCACTCCTTCTTTTGTTCATAGTAAAAATATATCATATAATTAGTAAAAAAGAAGAGAGAAGAGTAGGGACTATTTTCCTAATGGAGAATTATATGTTTGATAGGGTTCTATCATGTTCTTCACAACATTTCCACTGAATTCTATTGGGATCATTTATGTAAATGTCAATTCTAACGATGTACAATTTTGGTTATTTAAGAACGTACAAATATGTACTACGGGAATAAATAATCGCAAATTCATCTATTTTCTAGTGCTTTTTGTACGAAAACGTGACTTGTGCAACCCTCTGACTTATCCTTTTGTCTTTTGCACGTTAACATGATGTACTTCCAAACTTTCTTCTTTTTGAATTGAACGAGCACACCCCATTTGCTCATATACCTTTCTAATAATTAGCAAAGATTCGCTGTGTATGAAGGTTATCCGTCCAACTCATTCTCCTACTTTTCTTCTCATTTATGTTCACCAAAACCACTCTAAGAATAATTTTTCATCAACAAAAAAGAAAGCCGCTAGCACAAATTAAAATGTGCTCTGCGACTTTCAAGGTTGGCCTTACTTGAGCTGTAGCTATGCTCTATCGTGAGGATTTAAGCTGCTACTTCCTCGATAATTGCTATTACCATTTCAGCTAACTTATTGAGTTCTTCGATAGACATTCTTTCGTTCGTTGTGTGAATTTCTTCATAACCTACTGCCAAGTTTACTGTAGGAATATCAAATCCAGCAATAATGTTGGCATCACTGCCACCACCGCTATGCAATAATTCCGGTTTACGCCCTACTTTTTCCGCCGCCTTTTTGGCAACTTCGACAACATGGTCACCGTCTGCAAATTTGAATCCTGGGTACATCACTTCAATATTAACTTCTGCTCTGCCACCCATTTCTTCTGCTGCACTTTCAAATGCCACTTTCATTTTCTCAACTTGCGCTTCCATTTTTTCAGCAATGAGAGAGCGTGCTTCCGCAAGAACGTCGACATGATCACATACGATATTTGTTTGTTTTCCGCCTTCAAAGCGACCGATATTGGCTGTTGTTTCTTCATCAATTCTACCTAAAGGCATTCTAGAAATCGCTTTTGATGCCATCGTAATTGCAGAAATACCTTTTTCTGGTGCTACTCCAGCATGTGCCGTTTTGCCAATCATCGTTGCTCTCACTTTCGCTTGTGTCGGCGCAGCAACAATAATATTACCTACTTTTCCATCGCTATCAAGAGCATAGCCGAATTTTGCTTGAATGAGAGAAGAGTCTAATGCTTTTGCACCAACTAGTCCAGATTCTTCACCGACAGTAATTATAAATTGGATTGTACCGTGAGCAATATTTTGCTCTTTAAGTACTTTGACGATTTCAAGCATTACCGCTAACCCAGTCTTATCATCAGCACCTAAAATCGTTGTGCCATCTGTAACTACATAACCATCCTGAATTGAAGGTTTGACCCCGATACCAGGCACAACCGTATCCATATGAGATGTGAAATAAATAGGGTCAACGCCTTCTTTATTTCCTTGAAGTGTACAAATTAAGTTGCCCGCTCCATGCCCTGTCACCGCAGTCGTATCATCTTCAAATACTTCTACTCCAATGTCACGGAATTTCTTTTTTAATACTTTTGCAATCTGTGCTTCATCCTTTGTTTCAGAATCAATTTGCACAAGTTCTAAAAACTCATTTAACAGTCTTTCTTCATTAATCATCCGTCAATAACCTCCAAATATCACGAGCCTTATTATGCTTTTAAACAGTTCTCTTCAACACTAATTAGTATACTCCTAACGAAACTTATCAGCAAATAAAGAATGTTTTATTCTATAAAGGCATATTCCCATGCTTTTTAAACGGGCGTGTTTCCTTTTTATTTTTTAACATATCTAACGCCTGGATGATTTTTATTCTTGTTTCTCTTGGATCAATGACATCATCTACCATACCCCGACTGGCTGCGACATATGGGTTGGCAAATTTTTCACGATACTCTTCTATTTTTTGCGCTCTCGTTTGTTCAGGATTTTCACTCGTGGCAATCTCCTTAGCAAAAATAATATTAGCTGCCCCTTGAGGGCCCATGACAGCCACCTCAGCGTTTGGCCAAGCAAAAACCAAGTCTGCCCCAATAGATTTACTATTCAGCGCTACATAAGCCCCTCCGAACGCTTTTCGCAGTATGACGGTTAACTTAGGTACCGTTGCTTCTGAATAGGCATAAAGAATTTTTGCGCCATGACGAATAATTCCCCCATGTTCTTGCTTAATCCCAGGAAAGAACCCAGTTACGTCCTCAAAAGTCACTAATGGGATATTAAATGAGTCACAGAAACGAATAAAGCGGGCTGCTTTATCAGATGAATCAATATCTAACCCGCCAGCCATCACTTTAGGTTGATTACAAACAAGTCCAATTGATTCTCCCTTTATCCTCGCTAAGCCAACAACAATATTCTTGGCAAAATCAGGTTGCACCTCTAAGAAAGAATCAGCATCCACCACTTGATCAATTACTTTACGAACATCATAAGGTCTAATTGCATCAAATGGAATGATATCCGTTAAATCTGGTCGATAATCATCTGTTGATTCATCTGCTTTTCTTGGTGTGCGTTCTTCATTGTTTTGCGGGAGATAACTTAATAAATCCCGAACTTGCGCAATGACCTCTTCCTCTGTCTTTCCTTTAAAGTGAGCATTGCCACTTATCGTATTATGTACGTTTGCTCCACCTAAATCTTCTGCCGTAATTTTTTCTCCAGTAACGGTCTCAATCACTTTTGGTCCTGTAATGAACATTTGGCTCGTATTCTCGACCATAAAAACAAAGTCAGTAATAGCTGGCGAATAAACAGCCCCACCTGCACACGGACCTAAAATAACAGATATTTGTGGGATAACACCTGAATAAATTGAATTTCTATAAAAAATCTGTCCATATCCATCTAAAGAAACGACACCTTCTTGTATACGGGCACCACCAGAATCATTTAAGCCAATAAACGGAGCTCCGTTCTCTGCGGCTAAGTCCATAACATTCACAATTTTTTTTGCATGCATTTCCCCTAGTGCACCACCAAAAACGGTAAAATCCTGTGAGAAAAGAAAGATCGGACGCCCGTTCACTTTTCCATATCCAGTAATAACCCCATCACCAGGCCCTTTTTGTTTATCTAAACCAAAATCATTGCTACGGTGTTCAATAAACGGGTTTAATTCCACAAATGTACCATCATCGACTAATAAAGCAATTCTTTCTCTTGCTGTTAGTTTTCCTTTTTCATGTTGTTTTTCAATTCTTTCGTCTCCGCCACCAAGCTCTACTTCTCTTCTACGATCATAAAGTTCGTTAATTTTTTCATAGATGTCTGCCATTAGCTTGTCATTCCCTTCTTTTCACATAATTCATATAAAACACTGCCAGTTGATTTAGGATGCATGAAGGCTACACTCGCTCCACCTGCACCCAATTTTGGCTGATCTTGAATCATTTGAATTCCTTTTGTTTTCATTTCTTCGATTCTCTCTTGAATAGAATGGACGCCCAATGCCACATGATGAAGACCTTCTCCCCTTTTAGCGATAAACTTCGCTACAGCGCTTTCATCTGTTTGCGGCTCTAATAACTCAAGTTTCGTCTCCCCAATTTGAATAAAGGCTACTTTAATGCCTTCACTCTTCACTTCTTCAATTCCTAACAAAGGTAATTGCAATGTTTCCGTATAAAAAGGTAATGATTGCGCTAATGATCGAACAGCGATACCAATATGATCAATTTTTTTGATCAACGAAATCCCCCCTATTCTATCTATTTAAAAATATCATTATTTTCTAACTATATATAATTATAATAATTTTCCACGAATATGTCGAATATACGAGAAAAAAACTCTATGTTGTTCAAATGAGAAAATCCTAGTAAAATAAAGAGGAATACCACTCAAGGGAGAGGGTGAAAGAAATTGCCGAAAAAAACAATGAAGATCATAGTCTATTTGATGATTTTCGTTATGCTTGCATCAACACTTCTAATGGGTCTAACGATGTTCTTCTAATATAAAATTAAAAAAGCATGGAACTACTTGAAGCTTAACAAGAAAAAGGACGGCTCAGCACTCGGAAATTCCGAATGTTGAGCCGTCCTTTTATAACGCGCCATATTTTTTCGCTAATTGTTCTGTGGTTTCATCAGTTGAAACAATTAATATTTTCGTTCCAATAGGAATTCTCTCAAATAAAGCTTCAACATGGTCATTCTTCAGGCGAATACAACCATTAGAGACATAGTGACCTATCGAATCTGGGTCATTGGTGCCGTGAATGCCATAAATTCTGCCATCTGTCTCCTTCGCATCAAACCCCATCCAGCGTGTGCCTAACGGATTATTTTTCTTTCCTCCTGGAATGTCTTTTTTTCGATAATAAGGATTTTCCGCTTTTACTATAATTGTAAACATACCCTCTGGTGTTAAGCTATCAGTCTTTCCTGTAGCAACATGAACAACCTGTTGAACCTCCCTATTATCAATAAAAGTTAGCTCATTTGTGCGCTTATTTACAATCACGAAAGGATCTCCCGGTAACGGGTTTGGGCCAATGGGCCAAAGTGGAGAAATCATTAACACTAGAAAAAGATGACTCATCACATTTAGCAATAGAATCACATCCTTTTTCCCTTTATTGTTCTCCAGTGGCTGTATTTTGATACAAACTCTTGCTTCCTTTTAACCCCGCAAATTGACTTTTGATAAAGAGATATTCTTCCATTTCTTTAATAAAATAAAGTAAATCCGCGCGTGCTTCAAATTCTTCTCTTGTTTGTGGTAATGGCATTTCAGCGAATTGGGCCCGCATTTGTTGTAACTTATCGATGAAGAGACTGGCCGTGTTTCCTGGATGAATATGTTCGGATAAATCCTCTATAAAATCAGCTATCATCTCTGCTTGCTCAACATTTTCATCTATCGCTGTCACCACTGGCAAAACATGCTCAATGATTTCAAATTGTTTCTCTCTCATTTTGAAATAACTATAATAGAGACTCTCGTTCCTTAATACATGATTTTCCACTTCTCTGAATGCTAATGCTTTTGCTTCTTCAATTAATTGATACGTCTCCGTGATTTCCTTACCATCCCAAGTACTTTCATTAGTTCTTAAATATATGACAATCTCATCAAAAATCAGTTTGAAATTTTGTTCAATTTCTACTTGATATTCCTTTAATTTCACGTCAAGGCTAGGCATGTATAAATTGGCTAATAATGCAATTCCAACCCCAATGATAATAATTCCTACCTCATTTAAAATCAGTCCCACTGTCACTTGTTCAGCTGAATAAATATGTAGAATAATAACGGAACTTGTAACAATTCCATCGCTAGCTTTGAACATCACCGCTAATGGAATAAACACAAGTAAGACGATACCAATAACTAATGGATGATAGGCAAGTATTTCAAAGAGTAGAGACGCAACAAATATAGCAATGAAACACGCGAATATCCGATCCCATGAAGCACGCAAGGAATCTTTTTTTGTCACCTTCACACATAAAATTGTTAAAATACCGGCGGAGACATAATTCTCCAAACCAAGCATTTGCGCAATCATAATAGCAAGAGTTGCTCCGACTGCCGTTTTCACTGTTCTATAGCCTATTCTAAATTTCATCTTATTACTCCTCGTATGTTCATCATGCTAGTGCATTAAGAACGAATCAGTCTCGTATTCTAAAGCGAAATGTATCATTCAACATCCTTCATAACCATTCCCTACAAAATATATGATTATAACATATCAACCATTCATTTAACAGAGATTGTCCTCTCATCCCTCATACAATGCTATGTTTTATTATTATACAGTATTCACTTTTCAATAATGAAAAAAAGATGATCAGTTTGACCATCTTTTTCCGCTTTTATAATACTTTTTGTAAGAAATCTTGCGCACGCGAAGACTTAGGGTTGGAAAAGAATTCGTTAGGCGGGGCATCTTCTACTAGCACGCCACCATCTAGAAATAATACTCGATCCGCCACCTCACGCGCAAACCCCATTTCATGGGTAACAATAGCCATTGTCATACCTGAATGTGCGAGTGTTTTCATTACATCTAACACTTCTTTTACCATTTCAGGATCAAGTGCTGAGGTTGGTTCATCAAATAGCATAATTTCTGGATTCATCGCAAGTGCGCGAGCAATCGCTACCCGCTGCTTTTGACCCCCTGATAATTTGTTAGGATATTCCTGTGCTTTTATAGCTAATCCGACTTTTTCTAGTAATTTCATAGCGTTATTTTCCGCTTCTGATTTTGTTATTTTTTTTACCTTTAATGGTGCATAAGTTAAATTCTCCAACACGGTCATATGAGGGAATAAGTGGAAATGCTGAAACACCATCCCTACATTTTGTCGGACTTTTAATATATCTGTTTGTCGATCGGTAATATCCGCATCTTTAATCCATATCTTCCCGTTTGTTGGCTCTTCCAATTTATTAATACAACGCAAAAAAGTGGATTTACCTGAACCGGATGGACCAATAATAGCAACAACTTCACCATTATTTATCTGTGTTGAAATACCTTTTAGCACTTCATTCTTCCCGAAGGATTTATGCAATTTTTCCACTTTAATCACTGGATCTCAACCGCCCTTCAACTAGTTTGCCTAAGAATGTGAGTATCGTTACTAAGATATAGTAAATAATTCCGGCAAGAAGGAGTGGTTCCATAAATTGATACTGATTCGCTCCTACTTGATACGCTCGTCTCATCACATCCATTACCCCAATTGTCGTCACAAGGGCAGATTCTTTCGTTAATGTAATGAATTCATTCATAAGCGCAGGTAAAATATTCTTCATTGCTTGTGGGAGAATAATATTTACCATTGTCGGACGATACGGAACGCCTAAAGCCATTGCCGCTTCTTGCTGTCCTTTATCAATTGCTTGTATGCCTGCACGAATAATCTCAGAAATATAAGCGGCCGAGTTCAATGCAAATCCGATAATGGCTGCTGTTACACCCTCTATTTGAAAGCCTAGTACTTGTGGTGAGCCAAAATAAATAATCATCAATTGTAAAATTAATGGCGTACCTCTAAAAACGGAAGTATAAGCATTCGCTAACCAATTTAATAGCTTAATTTTACTAATCTTACATAAAGAAAGGATAATTCCTAATAAAAACCCTAAAATACCCGCTAAACAAACAATCTGTAGTGTGACACCGAGCCCTTGTAAAATGAAAGGTAGAGAAGGGAGGACAGAGGTAAAATCTAAATTCATATATTGCCATTCCTCTCAGTAATTAATATTTGAAATTCATTTGATCCACCCATTGAAGGGAAAAAACGCCCAGAAGGTTTTTTCCCTTCTGAACGTTGATTTGGGTTTACTGCTCAGAGAACCACTTTGTGATAATGTCCTCGATTTCCCCGTTATCAATCATTTCTTGTAAGGCTTTATTAAATTCTTCTGTTAGCTCACTACCTTTTGGTAAAGCAATCGCATAGCCGCCGTCAGCATCCTCAATCGTTACACCAGCTAAATCTTTCTCTTTTTCAAGAAAGCCTTGTGCAACTGTATCTTCAATAATGGCTGCTTCAAAGCGACCTGCTTTAATCTCTTGAATGATCTCAGGAATACGATTACGGCTTTCAACCTTCATATCTATCCCTTCAGCTAAATCATTTGCTTTTGTCTCTTGAATAGAACCTAATTGTACACCAACTGTTTTTCCTTCTAAATCTTCAGCTGTTTCAATACCGCTACCTTCTTTAGAGATAATCATATGTTTAGAAGTATAGTAGATTTCAGTAAAGTCAACATTCTCTTTTCTTTCATCCGTTGCAGACATGGCTGATGCAACAAAATCAACTTGTTCGGAGTTAAGTGCTTGAATCAGTCCACCAAAATCCATATCTTTAATTTCTAAATTGTATCCTAGCTTTTCAGTCACTGCTTTTGCGATATCAGCATCAATCCCAATAATTTCCTCTCCTTGTGCTGTATCGATATATTCAAATGGTGGATAATCAGCTGACGTACCCATTACTAATGTTTTTTTATCGTTATCGCCACCCGCTTCTTCACTTGATCCACATGCAGCTAAAAATCCTGCAATTAATACCAATAACGCACTTAAAAGTATCCATTGTTTCTTCACAATCTTTCCTCCTAAAAATTATATAGTATGAAAATAAATTTCGTTTTTAATCAATTAATATTTATTCATCTAGATGTATTTTAACACATTCACATGAATATGCAATGATATATTTGCATAATTATATTTTTATAATATTTTTTTGATTTTTCTAACTAATTTTCAGTATAAAGGAAGGAATTGTATATGAAAAGAAAAAGTTTACTAGTTTTCAATTCTCTATTAAAAAATGGTAGAAGTGTTAAATGCAAAAAAAAGAATAACCGTACGGAACGGCTATTCTTTCCATGATAAAATAATGATATTATACTTCTTCACAATGTTCTTCGAATGATGCTTGAAGCTTTTGAACAACTGCCATTGGATCGTGTCCCTCAATATCATGGCGTTCAACCATCGTAATAATTTCTCCATCTTTTAACAAAGCAAAGGAAGGTGAAGATGGTGGAAAACCTGTGAAATATGAACGTGCTTCAGCAGTTGCTTCTTTATCCTGACCAGCAAATACTGTTACTAAATGATCAGGGCGCTTATCATAATGAATAGAGTGTGCTGCAGCAGGACGAGCAATTCCCCCTGCACACCCACAAACAGAGTTAACCATTACGAGCGTTGTTCCTTTTTTATCTAATGCTTGTTTCACATCTTCTGCTGTTCTTAACTCTGTATATCCTGCATGAACGATTTCTTTACGAGCTTGTTGCACAACATCATTCATAAACAAATTAAAATCCATACTCATGATTTCATTCCCCCTAAAGAATAATTAGGATCAAAGTGTCCTTATACGTTTTATTCGTTTACGTATAATTATATCATACCAAGGTCGTGAGTTTTTTTACAGTATAGAAACTTTTATCTTTTAGTTTTAAAAGAAAAACTTTGGGGTAACATACAATATATAACCCTCCCCCTGGGTGTTCCTGCTAGTAAAGCAGGCTTATATATACTAGAACTGCCCCTATCACGGTGAAGGGGCAGCTTTTTTTATTCTCTTGTATACCGCCTAAAAAGTTCCTCGACAACCGCTGTTACGGTTCGGTTACCTGCAATCACATCATTTTCAATTTTAGGCAGCATTTCTTTCACGACAGGTGAACCAAAAAAACGATAATGAAGTTGATCTGTGATCATGGAATAAATCCATTCTTTCGCTTGTTCTCTTCTTCTCTGCTCGAAGACACCAGAAGTTTGTGTATTGGCAATAAATTGTTGAATCACTTCCCACACTTCTTTTATACCTTCTTCATAAAGGGAAGAACAAACATAAGCCCTAGATGGCCATCCTTTCGTTGCAGGTTGAAGGAAATGAAGAATCTTTTCATATTCAGCTTTCGTTTTTTTGGCTGCATGTTTATTTTCCCCATCTGCTTTATTAACGATAATCGTGTCTGCTAACTCCATAATTCCCTTTTTCATTCCTTGCAGTTCGTCACCAGCTCCAGTTAAAACAAGGAGCATGAAGAAATCAACCATATCACGTACAATCACTTCGCTTTGACCAACACCGACCGTTTCCACTAAGATGACATCAAAACCAGCCGCTTCACATAAGATCATCGTTTCTCTTGTTTTGCGATGGACACCACCTAGTTTTCCTGATGTTGGTGATGGACGGATAAATGCGAGAGGATTTCTGGCGAGTTGCTCCATTCTCGTTTTATCACCAAGAATACTACCACCACTTAATTTTGAACTAGGATCAACAGCCAAAACAGCTACTTTTGCCCCTAACTCATTACATAAATACGAACCAAAAGATTCTATAAAAGTACTTTTCCCTGCACCAGGCACCCCAGTAATGCCAATACGAATAGATTGATTCGCATGTGGTAAAACTCTATGCAATAACTCTTGAGCTCCTTGAAAATGATGCTCAGCATTACTCTCTATTAAAGTAATGGCACGAGCAAGTGCACTTCGGTTACCTTCTAATAAGCCTTTTTCCAGTTCATCAATGGGTGGAGAGGTTTCTTTTTTCTTTTTAAAGTTACTTCCTCTTGTCAGAGACGAAAAACTGGATGAGAAGTCACCAGCCTGAACAGAATCTGTAAAAGCTTCATTAGACGGCCTTCCACGCTTCTTATATGTGTCCATATTAATTCGTCACTTCCTCATAGCCTAAACGATGATAAATCTCTCTTATTACCTTTTGCGCAGCCACTGGAATCACTGTTCCTGGTCCAAAGATAGCTGATGCACCATTAGCAAGCAAATACTCATAATCTTGCGGTGGAATTACGCCTCCTACGACAACTAAAATATCTTCACGCCCTAGCTTTTTTAACTCAGCCACTAATTGTGGTAACAATGTTTTATGACCAGCAGCAAGAGAACTAAACCCAACCACATGCACGTCATTTTCGACTGCTTGAATCGCTGTTTCCTCTGGCGTTTGAAAAAGTGGTCCAATGTCCACATCAAACCCTAAATCTGCAAAGGCTGTAGAAATGACTTTCGCTCCTCTATCATGTCCATCCTGTCCCATTTTAGCAATTAAAATACGAGGTCTTCTCCCCTCATTTTCTAAAAATTCATCAGCCATTGTCTTTACTTCATTAATTTCCTCTTCATTAGAAAAATGGGAGCTATATACACCACTAATAGAGCGAATCATCGCTTTATGTCGTTTAGCTACCAATTCAATACTATCAGAAATTTCTCCTAAAGATGCCCGCACTCGTGCCGCCTGAACGGATAAAGCTAAAAGATTCCCTTCACCTGTCTCAGCTGCTCTCGTAATAGCTGCAAGCGCTTCTTTCACCTTATCTTCATCTCTTGTCGCTCTTAAATGCTCTAAGCGTTCTATTTGCTTTACCCGCACTGCAGTATTATCAATATTTAGAATATCTAGAGGCTCCTCCTGCTCAAGCCGGTATTTATTTACACCAATGATTGTTTCTTTATTCGAATCTATCTGTGCTTGCCTTCTTGCAGCCGCCTCCTCAATCCTCATTTTTGGTAATCCTGTTTCAATCGCTTTAGCCATTCCGCCAAGTTCTTCAATTTCCTCAATATGCGCCCAAGCTTTCTCTACCAACTCATTTGTTAGACTTTCTACATAATAAGAACCGCCCCAAGGATCGATTACATTGGTTATGCCTGTTTCCTCTTGTAAAAATAACTGTGTATTGCGCGCAATCCTTGCTGAGAAATCGGTTGGTAAGGCAATCGCTTCATCTAGTGCATTTGTGTGTAGTGACTGTGTATGTCCCATCGCTGCTGCATGCGCTTCTATCAAAGTTCTTGTCACATTATTGTATGGATCTTGTTCTGTTAAACTCCAACCGGAAGTTTGCGAGTGTGTTCTTAACGCCATCGATTTCGGATTTTTTGGTGCAAAGTTTTTCATCATCTTTGCCCATATAAGTCTAGCCGCTCTCATCTTTGCCACTTCCATAAAATAGTTCATCCCAATTGCCCAAAAAAAGGACAATCTAGGAGCAAAAGAATCGATATCAATCCCTGCTTTCATCCCTGTACGCACATATTCAAGTCCATCTGCGAGCGTGTATGCTAATTCTATATCTGCCGGCGCACCTGCTTCTTGCATGTGATAACCAGATATACTGATACTATTAAATTTAGGCATATAATGTGACGTATACTCAAATATGTCTGCAATGATTTTCATTGACATATCGGGTGGGTAAATATAGGTGTTTCTCACCATATACTCTTTAAGGATATCGTTTTGAATCGTCCCCGCAAGCTTTTCCTGGCTCACTCCCTGCTCTTCAGCCGTGACAATATAGAACGCCATAATCGGTAAAACTGCTCCATTCATTGTCATGGAGACTGACATTTGGTCTAAAGGAATGCCATCAAACAATATTTTCATATCTAAAATACTATCAATGGCTACGCCTGCTTTTCCGACATCGCCAACCACTCGCGGATGATCGGAATCATAGCCACGATGTGTAGCAAGATCGAAAGCGACTGAAAGTCCTTTTTGCCCCATCGCTAAATTACGACGATAGAACGCATTACTTTCTTCCGCTGTTGAAAACCCAGCATATTGCCTAACAGTCCAAGGTCGATTAACATACATCGTTGGATATGGACCTCGTGTGTAAGGTGCGATTCCTGGCATATCATCAAGATGTTCCATCGACGTTAGATCATTATGGGAATAAATTGATTTAATATTTATACTTTCATTTGTTTCAAACACATCATGATGGATTTTATCAGGATGTTGCGCTTTGTCACCCTCATCAAATAATTTCACTTTCGTAAAATCAGGTTTGGTCATTTCACTTCACCCTCCCAATCTTCCACAATGGTGCTTAGTATATGGTAGCAATCACTTTTCATATGGAGAAACTCGGTGATGCCCGCCTCTTTCCAACATTTTTGTTCCTCTACTGTAGGATGACCAGCCAAATATAGTTTAAATATGCTTTGTTTCTCTGTCATTACTAACTTCACAGCAGTTAAAAGATCATCATCATATTGATCGTTTGCACCACAAATCACGTAATGAGATAAAGGATTATTTTCTATTTGTTCCTTTAGGTTCTCTGTATGCATAATTGGTATAAAATGAGAACGAATACCACCTGGAGCTAAAAAGCCGGTTACAAAATCCATACGCGGCTTATGCTTTTTTAAATCTCCAAGACATAATAAGCCCACCTGAATATCAACGCTACTCGCCTTCATCATTTCTACTTGATAGCGCAGCTTTTCATATGGAATGGATAAACGGTTGCCTAGGGTCACTGCATTCTGCAGCGGTGATTCATCTAAATTCGCATATTTGTTCGTGCCAACAATACTTTGCTTTCGCGTATAAATATCAGCTAACCGCTTTTTTTGCACTTGCGTAATCTGTTCTTGAATCCAACCTGTCTCTATGGCAACTTCCATACCACCTTGATCTTCTATTGCTAAAAATAAATCCCAAGCTCTTTCAGCAATTTGATTCGTGATTGATTCAATATAATAAGACCCTCCTGCCGGATCAATGACTTTATTTAGATGCGCTTCTTCCCTTAAAATCAATTGGGTATTTCGAGCAATTCGATTCGCAGTAAAAGAGGAGGCTTCACTAGGTTCATCAAATGGTGACACGTGTAAATAATTGATCCCACCTAGTATGGCTGCAAAGGCCTCATTCCCTGCCCGTAAAAGATTGACATAGGGGTCGTACAATGTTTTTGTAAATGGTGAAGTTTGAGCAGAAATGGTCATGTTCATTAGCTTCTCATTTAGTCCGTATGCTTCTAAAACTTTAGACCATAGGATTTTTGCCGCTCTTAATTTACTGATTTCCGTAAAAAACTGAGCGCCAATGGAAAAATGAAATACGACCTTATCTACTATTTCTTCTATAGAGAAGTCTTCGCTGAGCAAGCGCTCAATATGAGAAACAGCAGAAGCAATGGCAATTGCCAGTTCTTGAATAGCATTTGCACCTAGTTCATGATATATGGTCGTATGAATTAAAATGGTTTTTAGCTTAGGTGAGGACTTTTTCGCATGTACAATTGCTTCTAACCAATCATTATCGTAACCTTTACTATTATTCATTAAACTGGCTAACGGATCTTTCCCAATAAACCCCTTCGAATTTTGCTGACCAATCGTTTTGTATAAATCTAGTGAAGAATTTTCCGTCATTAAACAAAATGGATATTCTTCTAAGCCTTCAACAATCGCTGATACTTCTGAAAGCTTGTAAAGATCAGGGTTAAATGAAATGGCTGATTGCCCTTTATTTAATTCTTCTAATAATTGTTTTTTCATTTCTTTTGCCGATGTAGAAGAAAGCCGTTGCGAGACGTTCCATGGTTCTTCAAGATATCCTGAAGAGGTATATCCTCGACGAAAGTCTGAACTTCCTGGAAGTGGATTTTGGATAGGTGATGGTAAATCTTCTCGTGAATAAAGCGGTTTCAATTTAATCCCTTCATAAGTGACTGTTGATAAACGATCGATGGACCCACCCTTTAATGATTCCTCTGCTTTCTCCTGCCAATCGCGTAAAGTCGGCTTTGTAAATGTCTCATTTTTCATTTTATTTAAATTCATAAAATATCTGTCTAAAAAGACAGGACCTCCCCTCATCATAGCGATCAAAACATTAATAAAATTCTAATAAATCTTAATTTTATTGTAGTATAGATAGGAAAAAGCTGCAATCTTTTGTAGAATTCCATCAATTTATCATCTAGAAATACTTTATTTATGGGGTAATTTATTGTGGTTCTTGAAACTTGATATTTATTTTCATAAAAAAAAGAGAGGCGAATGGCCTCTCTTTTTTTACGATCACTTCTTAGTATACAGATGTATTTTCTTTAGAAGTATTTTCAAGAATTTCTCTTACACGTTGCATGAATTGACCACATACTAATCCGTCTAGTACACGGTGGTCAAGTGACATACAAAGGTTAACCATGTCACGAACAGCAATCATACCGTTGTCCATAACAACTGGACGCTTCACAATAGATTCTACTTGAAGAATCGCTGCTTGAGGGTGGTTGATGATGCCCATTGATTGAACAGAACCGAATGAACCAGTGTTATTTACAGTGAATGTACCACCAGACATATCAGCACCTGTTAATTTACCAGCACGTACTTTACCAGCTAACTCACCGATTTCACGCGCAATACCTTTGATTGTTTTTTCATCAGCATTTTTGATAACTGGTGTATAAAGAGCGTCTTGAGTTGCTACTGCAATATTCAAGTTGATGTCTTTTTTACGTACAATTTTGTCGCCAGCCCACATAGAGTTGATTTGTGGATATTCTTTAAGTGCTTGCGCAACTGCTTTTACGAAGAAAGCAAAGAATGTAAGGTTGAAGCCTTCTTTCTTCTTGAACTCACCTTTAATTGAGTTACGATACTCAACAAGATTTGTTACGTCTACTTCCATCATTGTCCAACCATGAGGAGCCTCATGTTTGCTCTTAAGCATGTTAGCTGCAATTGCTTTACGTACACCAGTCACAGGAATTTCTTCATCTCCTGGTACAACTGGTACATTTGTGCCTGCTGCTTTTGCTGGTTTAGAAGCTGCCGCTTTTGGTGCTTCTTGCTTAGGTGCTTCTGCTTTTGCTGGTGCTTCTGCTTTTGGTGCATTATCAGCAGTTGGAATATTACCAGACTCAATAATTTTGTTTAGATCTTTACGTGTGATTCTTCCGCCTGCTCCAGTACCAGCTACTTGGCTAAGGTCAATGCCATGCTCTTGAGAAAGCTTAAGTACAGCTGGAGAATAACGTCCACCTTTAGGTGCATCTGCTGCAGGTGTAGAAGCGACTGATTTGCTTTCTGATTTTGGCGCTTCTTCTTTTGCTGGTGCAGAAGTTTCTTCAGAAGCTTGAGGCTCGCTGCTTCCGCCACCTTCAGTTTCAATTGTTAAAATGACTTCTCCTACTTCATATGTGCCGTCTTCTTCGGCAATTAGCTCTTTAATTACTCCATCAAAAGATGAAGGAACCTCAGCATTTACTTTATCAGTCATTACTTCTGCAAGTGGATCGTACTTATTTACTTTATCCCCAACAGATACTAACCATTTACTAATTGTACCTTCTGTTACACTTTCACCTAATTGAGGCATTTTTATTTGTTCGATAGCCATTATTAAAGTGACCTCCTTATTACTTATCAACATCTATTTGGAATGTGGCAAAAAGAGTCGGATTTCCGCTCTCATTGCCACTTTTGATTAATATTCAGCTAATTCTCTCATTGCTTTTTCTACTTTATCCGGGTTAACCATGAAGAATTTCTCCATTGTTGGTGCATATGGCATTGCTGGTACATCTGGACCTGCAAGGCGCATAATTGGTGCATCTAAGTCAAATAGGCAGTTCTCAGCAATAATCGATCCTACTTCACCCATAATGCTTCCTTCTTTTGTATCTTCTGTAAGAAGAAGGACTTTACCCGTTTTAGAAGCTGCTTCGATAATCGCTTCTTTATCTAATGGATAAACCGTACGTAAGTCTAAAATATGAGCAGAGATACCATCTTTCGCTAGTTTTTCTGCTGCTTGAAGAGCAAAGTGTACGCATAATCCGTAAGTGATGATTGTAATATCTTCACCTTCACGTTTAACGTCAGCTTTACCAATTGGAAGTACATAATCATCTTCAGGTACTTCACCTTTAATTAAACGGTAAGCACGCTTATGCTCGAAGAACATAACAGGATCGTCATCACGAATCGCTGCTTTTAAAAGTCCTTTTGCGTCGTATGGTGTAGAAGGCATAACAATTTTTAA
This sequence comes from Cytobacillus sp. FSL K6-0129, assembly GCF_038007625.1. Classification (NCBI taxonomy): domain Bacteria; kingdom Bacillati; phylum Bacillota; class Bacilli; order Caryophanales; family Bacillaceae; genus Cytobacillus; species Cytobacillus sp. FSL K6-0129. The sequence goes on from NZ_JBBOXM010000001.1 coordinate 1,392,711, forward strand.
ACCTGGTTGGTTTGCAAATACAGCTTCTACTGATTGAGAGTGATAAAGGGCACCATGGACACCGCCACCATATGGTGCACGAATAACCATTGGAGCACTCCAGTCGTTATTTGAACGGTAACGAACTTTTGCTGCTTCTGAAATAATTTGGTTGACAGCAGGCATGATGAAATCAGCAAATTGCATTTCTGCGATAGGACGCATACCGTACATTGCCGCACCAACACCAACACCAGCGATTGCAGATTCTGCAAGTGGTGTATCTAGCACACGGTCTTCACCAAATTTTTCATATAAGCCGTTTGTCGCTCTGAAAACTCCACCTTTACGACCAACGTCTTCTCCTAGTACAAATACTTTTGGGTCTCTTTCCATTTCTTCGCGCATCGCTAAAGTGATCGCGTCAATATAAGACATTACTGCCATGTGTTATTCCCCCCTACTTATTCTGCGTACACATATTTCAATGCATCTTCTGCATCTGCATATGGTGCATTTTCAGCATAATCAGTTGCTTCATTCACGATTTTCATAATACGATCGTTCATTTCTTTTTCTTTTTCATCATCGAAAAGACCAATTTCTTTTAAGTAGGCTGCAAAAGTAATAATCGAATCTTTTTCTTTCGCTGCATCTACTTCTTCACGATCACGGTAGCTGCGATCATCATCATCAGAAGAGTGTGGAGTTAAACGATAAGAAACTGTTTCAACTAATGTAGGACCTTCACCTTTACGTCCACGATCAGCTGCTTCTTTAACTGCTTGGTACACTGCTAATGGATCGTTACCATCTACAGTTACACCAGGCATACCGTAACCGATTGCACGATCTGATACTTTCTCACATGCCAATTGTTTTTCAATTGGTACAGAGATCGCATACTTATTATTTTCACACATGAAAATAACTGGTAATTTATGAACACCTGCAAAGTTTGCTCCTTCGTGGAAATCTCCTTGGTTAGAAGAACCTTCACCGAAAGTAACAAATGTACAAAGATCTTTATTTTCCATTTTCCCAGCAAGTGCAATACCTACTGCGTGAGGAACTTGTGTTGTAACTGGAGAAGAACCTGTTACGATACGGTTTTTCTTTTGCCCAAAGTGACCTGGCATTTGACGGCCACCTGAGTTTGGATCTTCCGCTTTAGCGAATGCTGATAACATTAATTCTTTCGCAGTCATACCGAATGCAAGAACAACACCCATGTCACGATAATATGGAAGGGCATAATCTTTCTCTCTGTCTAATGCAAAAGATGCACCTACTTGCGCAGCCTCTTGTCCTTGACATGAAATAACGAAAGGAATTTTACCTGCACGGTTTAAAAGCCACATACGCTCGTCAATACGGCGTGCTAAAAGCATGGTTTCATACATTTCTAATACTTGCTCATCACTTAAACCTAAAGCTTTATGACGATTTTTAGTTTTACCCATTTCAAAACCTCCTAAATATATATAGAAGAACGTGGAACGCTCTTATATTCTCCACTTAATGAAGTGAGGCTTCTAGATTTCCAACAAAATCTAGAAGTCCACTTTAATAAATCCTAACGCTTATCCGTGAATTGCTTTTCCGTCTACTGCTAATGCAGCTTCTCCGATTGCTTCAGATAAAGTTGGGTGAGGGTGAATCGTATGTGCTACTTCCCAAGGTGTAGCATCTAATACTTTTGCAAGACCTGCTTCAGAAATCATATCTGTCACATGTGGTCCAATCATGTGTACACCTAAGATGTCATTTGTCTCTTCGTCAGCAATAATTTTAACAAAGCCGTCAGACTCACCGAATACAAGCGCTTTACCAATCGCACGGAACATGAATTTACCGACTTTCACTTTATAGCCTTGTTCCTTCGCTTGATCTTCTGTAATACCTACACTTGCAGCTTCTGGTGAAGAATAGATACATTTAGAAATAAGATCATAATCCATTGGCTCTGGATTTTGGTCTGCGATATGTTCTACTGCATGAATACCTTCATGTGAAGCAACATGTGCAAGTTGAAGTCCACCAATTACATCACCAATTGCATAAATATGAGACTCTTTTGTTTGGTAATGCTCGTTCACAACGATGCTTCCTTTTTCTACTTGAATATCAGTATTTTCAAGACCAATACCTTCAGTATTTGCTTGACGACCTACAGATACAAGAAGCTTTTCAGCTGTGAATTCTTTTGTTTCGCCTTTTACTTCAGCAGAAACCGTTACACCGCCATCTTGTTTCAATGTTTCAGGAAGTACTTTCGCTTTAGTAACGATATTTACGCCACGTTTTTTCAGTAGACGTTGCATTTCCTTACTTACATCCTTATCTTCAGTAGGGATAATACGGTCAGCAAATTCTAGTACAGTTACTTCTGCACCGAAATCAGCAAGCATAGAAGCCCACTCGATACCGATTACACCGCCACCAACGATAATAATTGACTTAGGAATTTCCTCCATCGATAATGCTTCATCAGAAGTCATTACATTTCCGCCAACTTCTAAACCAGGTAATGTTCTTGGACGAGAACCTGTTGCCACAATAACATTTTTAGGTACAAGCATTTCATTCTCATCACCATTATTCATTTCAACAGAAATTGTTCCTGCTGTTGGAGAGAAGATGGATGGTCCTAAAATACGTCCAAAACCGTCGTATACATCAATTTTTCCTTGCTTCATAAGGTGTTGAACACCTTTATGCAATTGATCAACAATTTTGCCTTTTCTCTCTTGCACTTTTGCAAAGTTTACTGATACTTCGCCAGTAGAAATACCGAACTCATCACTATTCTTAGCAGTCGCAAAAACTTCCGCACTTCTTAGCAATGCTTTACTTGGGATACAACCTTTATGAAGGCAAGTACCGCCAAGATTTCCTTTTTCTACTAACGCTGTTTTAAGACCAAGTTGAGAAGCACGAATAGCAGCTACATAACCACCAGTACCTCCGCCAAGAATGACTAAATCATATTCTTGTGCCATTAATAAACCCTCCTATTACTACTTACTTAACTGTTGTTGTATTTAATTCATCAATAGAGTAATTCTTAGCTTCTTCTTCGCCACGAAGAACACGAAGTGCACCTTCTGCAAGCGCTTGAAGTTCATCTTCACCAGGTTCAATGATGACATCTGCAATCCAGTTAACATAGCTTGAAATATCATTTACAAATGCTTTCCCATAAGCTAGTCCACCTGTTAAAATGATCGCGTCTACTTTACCTTTTAATACCGCACTTGCAGTACCAATTTCTTTTGCAATTTGGTAACCCATCGCATCGTAAACGAGCTTCGCTTTTTCATCGCCAGCTTCAATCATTTTTTCCACTTTAACAGCATCGTTCGTACCAAGGTAACCTACAAGTCCACCTTCACCAACTAACATGCTCATGATTTCTTCACGGTAATATTCACCAGAGAAGCACATATCAATAAGGTCGCCAGCTGGAACAGTTCCTGCACGTTCAGGACTGAATGGCCCTTCACCATGAAGTGCATTATTCACATCAATTACACGGCCTTTTTCATGAGCACCAACAGAAACTCCGCCACCCATATGTGTAACAATTAAGTTTAAGTCTTCGTATTTCTTACCTAATTTTTTTGATACTCTTCTTGCTACTGCCTTTTGATTTAATGCATGGAATATGCTTGTTTTATCAATTTGTGGGAAACCAGTAACGCGGGCGATCGGTGCTAATTCATCAACAACAACCGGATCGACAATAAAGGAAGGAATATTTAGACCTGAAGCAATTTCGTAAGCCAAAATCCCACCTAAATTGGATGCGTGCTGACCAGCATAACCAACTTTTAAGTCCTCAATCATCTCTTTATTAACCGCATAAGTACCACCAGGAATTGGGCGTAAAAGTCCTCCGCGACCGACTACTGCGCTTAGTTTTGAAATGTTAATTCCTTCAGCGTCTAAAGTTTCTAAAATAGCGTTTTTACGGAATTCATATTGATCGAAAATTGTTTTAAACTTTTTAATCTCGTCTGTATCATGTCTTAATGTTTTTTCAAACACAGAACTATCATTATCGAAAACACCGATCTTCGTTGAAGTAGATCCTGGGTTGATGACGAGCATTCTCTTGATTTGATCTTGCACAACAGACCCTCCATTATTTATCCATTTTTGAAATTACATAAGGAAATAGCTAGCGCCTTATGAAGGCGCTCGCCACTTCAATATGAACCATAATTACTTACGGCGGCTTAAGATGTGATGACCATTTTGAAGGAATGTGCTGCGAGATTGTTTCATTGTCGCAATTCTTTCTTCTGCCATACGGTCAGCAGCTTTATAAGTTGGGATATTTTCTTCTTTAGAAATTTGCATAATACGGTCAATTGTATCGTATAGACCTTCAACTTTTTTCATTGCACGTTCAGCATTGTAACCATAAAGTTCGTCAGCAACGTTAATGACACCACCAGCATTGATTACATAGTCAGGAGCGTATACGATACCCATTTCGTGGATTTGATCGCCATGACGTTCTTCTTTTAATTGGTTGTTAGCAGAACCTGCGATTACTTTTGCTTTAAGTTGTGGAATTGTATCATCATTTACAGTTGCACCTAATGCACATGGGGCATAGATATCACATTCAACACCATAAATGTCATTAATTCCTACTGCTTCTGCACCGAAATCATCAACTGCACGTTGAACAGCTTCTTTGTTAATATCAGTTACGATTAATTTTGCTCCTTCTTCATGAAGGTGTTTACATAAGTGATATGCAACATTACCTACACCTTGAACAGCAATTGTTTTACCTTCAAGAGAGTCAGTTCCGAATGCTGCTTTTGCTGCTGCTTTCATACCTACGTACACACCGTAAGCAGTTACAGGAGAAGGATTACCAGAAGAACCAAATGCTGGAGAAATACCAGTTACATAATCAGTTTCTTCATGAATTAAGTCCATATCAGCTACAGTTGTACCAACATCCTCTGCAGTGATATAACGTCCGTTAAGACCTTGAATATATCGTCCGAAAGCACGGAATAATGCTTCATTTTTATCTTTCTTAGGATCACCGATGATAACTGTTTTACCGCCACCAAGGTTAAGTCCAGCTGCAGCATTTTTATAAGTCATACCTTTCGCAAGACGAAGAGCATCTTCAATCGCTGCTTCTTCTGACTCATAAGTCCACATACGTGTTCCGCCTAATGCAGGTCCTAAAGTTGTATCATGAATAGCGATGATTGCTTTTAATCCTGATTCTTTATCTTGGCAAATAACGACTTGTTCGTAATCATATTTCTCTAGATATTTAAAAATTTCCATGGTTGTAAATCCTCCTTGTTTTTAAAAGAAAATATATTATTTAGCAGAGCAAATAGCTAAAGCAAGTGAATATAATTTACTCTCTGCTGAGTCTGCTCTGGAAGTTAAAACGATTGGTGCTTTTGCACCTGCAATCACTGCACCAACTTTTGCTTGAGCAAAGTAGATCAATGATTTGTATAAAGCATTTCCAACTTCAATAGTAGGCACAAGTAAGATATCTGCTTGTCCAGCAACATCACTTGTAATACCTTTATGCTCAGCAGCTTCAATAGAAACTGCATTATCAAGTGCTAAAGGTCCATCAACGATGCAGCCTTTAATTTGACCACGTTGATTCATTTGCGTTAATGCCGCTGCATCTAATGTTGCTTGCATATTTGGGTTTACTACCTCAACCGCAGCAATTGGTGCAACTTTAGGCATTTCCACCCCGATACTCTTAGCAATACCTACTGCATTTGCTGTTATTTGCGCTTTTTGACTTAAATCAGGCGCAATGTTCATCGCAGCATCAGTGACAATCGTAAATTTGTCAAAGTTAGGAACTTCAAAAACAGCAACATGTGAAAGAACGCTACCAGTTCTCAAGCCATATTCTTTGTTAAGTACGGCTTTTAGAATAACTGCTGTAGGAACATTTCCTTTCATAAGTACGCTTGCTTTTTTTTCTTTGACAGATTTAACCGCCATTTCAGCAGCTAAAGCAGCTGTTTCAGCATGCATAATTGTTAGGTGGTCGCTACTAGCGACATCTGCATGGTTTGCATTCAGTATTTGCGTAATCTTTTCAGAGTTACCGAATAATAGAAAGCTTGCCATGTTCTTCTTTAGTGCACCAGCTACAGCTTCTAAGACTTCTTCGTCTTCTGCTGCGGCAACTGCAACTACATTGCCTTCATATTGGGTTGCTTTCTCTATAAGCGAATCCAATTTCATCTGTCTCAACCCCTTTACTTCAAAGTGCGTGCAAGTAAAAAGTTTTTTTGCTGCACTCATATTTTTATTATGCAATTACCGTGCCAAAATTAAAATGCGATGAAAACGCTTTATTGCTCAAAATCTACCGTGAAATTTATTGCAAACCATGCAAATTATTGCATGCTTTTATTTTCAATTTGATATTTTTCCAATTTATAGTATAAATTCCTTACAGATAGCCCTAAATGTTTGGCTGCTTGTGTCTTATTACCATCCGCTTGTTTCATTGCTTTCGTAATAATTTCTTTTTCAAAACCTTCCAGTTGCTTTGCTAATGGCTCTCCTTGTTGAATAGATGCATGCATTTCAGAATCTACGAGAACTGGACTGTCACTATTCGCTAATGTAGATAAATGTTCACTGTCAATATGTGTTTGATAGCCCATAAATATAATCGCTCTTCCAATAATATTATCTAGTTCACGGACATTACCTGGCCAATCATATGCCATTAAAACCTTCATCGCTTCTTCTGTTACACCTTCTACATTACGGCCATATTCAATATTGATTTTTTCAATTAAGCGGTCCACTAGTAAAGGGATATCTTCTTTTCTTTTTCTCAAAGACGGAATATGAATTGGCATTCGATTCAAACGGTAGTATAAATCCTCTCTAAATCCGCCGTTCGCAATGGCTTTTTCCAGATTAACATTGGTTGCAGCAATAATTCGGACGTTAATCTGAAGAGGCTTTGTACCACCTACTCGGGTAATCTCTCCTTCTTGTAGCACCCTTAATAGTTTAGCCTGTGTGCTGGCAGTTAACTCGCCAATTTCATCCAAAAAGATACTTCCTTTATCCGCTTCTTCAAATAAACCCCTTTTTCCGCCTCTTTTCGCGCCAGAAAAAGCACCTTCCTCATAACCAAATAATTCACTTTCCAGTAGTGATTCCGATAAGGCAGCACAGTTTACACGAACAAATTTATTATATTTACGGTCACTTGCATTATGAATGGCATGTGCAAATAATTCTTTACCTGTTCCAGATTCACCTCTCAATAGAACGGTTGCTGGCGTTTTTGCTCCAAGTTTAGCTTGTTCAATTGCAATGGCCATTTCATCAGACTGACCAATAATATCTTCAAAAGTATACTTAGCTTCTAAATTTCGAATAATTTGTCTCGCGCGGTTTAATTCGCGACTCATACTTTGTAGATCTGAAACGTCATGCAAAACCCCGACGCTTCCTTTTAAAATACCATCTACAATTACCGGAGCTACATTGACGACAACTTCTTTTCTCTTCGGACCTACACGCATTGGTACACCCCTGATGGCTCTGCGTGTTTTAAGCACCTTCATATGAACACTTTCACCTTCTGAGATATCAGCAGTTGCCGGTTTACCAATGACTTCCTCTTCTGCTAATCCAGTGATTTTTGAATAGGCCGGGTTAATAATTAACCCCTTCCCATCTTCATCTACTACAGAGATCGCTTCATCACTTGATTGTATAATAGCTTGAAGCATTGTTTTTAAATTTTTCAAATCAGTAATTTCTTCAGCTAAATCAACTAATTCCGTAATGTCTTTAAAAATAGAAACCGCACCGATTAATTGACCGTTATCACCGATTACAGGAATTCTCGTAGTAATAATTTTCAACCCACTACCTAAAACAAACTCTTGGTTTGTTTCCACTCTCCTTGAATGCAACACTCTCGGCAGTAAGCTTCCGCTAATTACATCTCCGATCTTTTTACCTATCGCCTGTTTCTTTTCTATTCCTGTCATCGTTTCTGCGCTTTTATTAAAAAGTATAATTTCCTCGTCAGGATTGATGACGATCATACCGTTATCGGTCGTATTAAATATGAGGTTGAATTTATATGTTTGATTAGAAAGTGCGGATATGAGCTCTTCCTTTTGAGACAAAAGTTTGGCCATTAAATAAGCGACACTACCAGGGATAAAAATTACCTCTTCTTTGATTGAAGATCTAATTTGTTTACTAACTTCTTCATCTCCTGTTACTTCAATAATAATATCAACAGGTTCTTTAATAAATTGGCGCCAATCATAACCAATTTGCACACCATCTTCACTCGCAAGTTGAAGTCCTTTTGCTTCGCGATTAATATCAACAACCGCTGTTACTATTAACATTTCTGTTTCTTTCAATAATCGATATATCGAGGAGCCACCTTGACCAGCCCCGATGATAATTACTTTTTGCATACTTTCACCTTACCCTGAATATTCTTTCAAATCTACTATGCAATTTCTTTCATTTATAATGTAACCTTAATTGTTCTTGTTGACAAATATCTTATACTGTTAGTGTTAATATTTTTTCTCATATGATGCACCTATGAAATCTCCCTTTAATAAACGTTTCCTATCATATATAATGAGTTTATTGAATATTTTAGCAGCGGAAGAAAGGAATAATATGATTAGACTAATTGCATTAATGATACTTGTACTTCCCGGTGTTTTAGCGGTATACGGAATTAAATTAATGAGGGATATGGTATTTGGCATTTTACAAAGCCCTTTCCCATCTTTACCTTTGCAGTTTGTGTGTGGATTATTATTTGTTATATTAGGAATTGGCTTTATTGCCGGATTTATTTTGCATCGTGATCGTAAAAGAAATAAAGTGCAAGACCGTTTTAAGAAAGAATCATAAAAAGCGTCAGCATAATAAAAATGCTGACGCTTTTTTGTTTATTCGTGTGGACGATATGTTCACACGCCTAGCTTTTTCAAGAAGCCTTATGCTCTAACCTTAACTTATCGGCAACCATTGCAATGAATTCTGAGTTTGTTGGCTTGGCCTTTGTCATGCTGACTGTATAGCCAAATAAAGAAGAGATAGAGTCAATATTTCCTCTGCTCCATGCCACTTCAATTGCATGACGAATTGCCCTTTCCACTCTACTAGCTGTTGTATTATACTTCTTGGCAATGTCAGGATACAGAACTTTTGTAATTGAGCCAAGTAACTCAATATCATTATATACCATTGAAATCGCCTCTCTTAAATATAAGTAACCCTTTATATGAGCAGGCACACCAATTTCATGTATGATACTTGTAATACTTGCATCGAGATTTTTGGGTTTTGTCTCTGCTTGTGAACGGTAATTGGTTGTAGAAGGTGATTTACGAATCATCGGACTTGATTTTCCGCTCACTTGGCGGATATGACTAGCCAAATTATCCATGTCAAAAGGTTTCAATATAAAATAAGATGCACCAAGATCAACAGCTTTCTTTGTCACGTCTTCTTGACCAAAAGCAGTTAACATAATAACGCTAGGAAGAGTTTTTAAGTTAAGTTCTCTCATTTTTTCGAGAACTGCAAGTCCATCAAGATGCGGCATAATGATGTCTAATACAAGCACATCTGTTTCGATTTCATCAAGAATATTTAAACAGTCTTGTCCATTATGCGCCACTCCGACTATTTCCATATCTTCTTGAGAAGAAATATACTCTTCAAGTAAAGCTACTAGCTCTCGATTGTCATCAACTACACATACTTTGATTTTTTTCACTAATTTTTTCCTCCTCAACCCATAGTTGAATCTATTTTCTATTTTTTTGTCTCTATTTGCTAAGTGACAATTTCGACAAAGGGGATAAAAATCCTTTACCAAATTTTATTTTTCTTTAAAAAACTAATAAAATCTTAAGTTTTCTTTGTTTTCCTCTATTTTTCGACTATAATCGATATCTTTCTTCTTCATTGTCGAAAAATCTTTGTTTCTTTGCTTATTTTAACATATATATGTTAGTCATGCTTTTTCAAATTGAATGATTTAAATCCACATTCACCTTATATATCTAAACAAACAAAAAAGCGGGCAAAACCGCTTTTTTGTTTAAGATGCTCGCTCTTCATGGTTTTCGTAAATATTAATGCCCGCTTCATTTAACATCCATTCAATATGCACACCATAACCACTGGTCGGGTCATTCACAAAAACATGTGTTACCGCTCCTATAACCTTGCCCTTTTGAATAATCGGGCTGCCACTCATACCCTGGACAATACCCCCTGTTTTTTCGAGCAATTCATCGTCAGTGACCTTAATGACCATTCCTTTTGTAGCAGGAAATTTTTGCGGGATCGTACTAACAATTTCGATATCAAACAGTTGAACTTTATCATTTTCAACGACTGTTAGAATTTTTGCTGGTCCTTCCTTTACTTGATGTGAAAGAGCAATTGGCATTGGTTTATCCATTAGCCCGTTAGCCAATCCACGATTAAGCCTTCCAAAAATGCCAAATGGACTATTTCGATCAATGTTGCCTATAACTTCTTTTTCATCTTTAAAGCGTGCTAATTTTTCTCCTGGATTCCCATTACTCCCCTTTTCAATGGAAGTAACAGTAGACCGTAGTATTTGACCATCATCAACGACAATTGGCCTTTTTGTATCCATATCAGAAATAACATGACCAAGAGCACCATATTTTTTTGATTGTGGATGATAAAAAGTCATTGTGCCTATTCCAGCCGCTGAATCACGTATATATAATCCAAGCTTAAAGTTTGGTTCATTTTTATCTTTCAATGGTAATAATTCTGTCTCAAATTTCCCTTCATCACGAGTAACTGATATTTTTAGGGGTTTACCACTATCTCCTGCTGCTTGTACAAATGGAGCAACATCAGACATTTTTTCAATTTTTGTTCCGTTTATTTCTGTAATAATATCACCTATTTTAATACCTGCTAAATCTCCCGGTGACATCTTTCCATTTATTGTATTAATTTGGTGATGTCCGACCACCAATACGCCAACTGTATTCAATTTTACACCTATTGATTGCCCACCCGGTATAACTTTAAAGTCCTTTAAAACTTCCACATCTACTTTTTTTATCGGAAAACCAGCCAAATCAAGAAACATTTCATTCTTGCCTGGTTCATTAGCAGAGAGTGTAATGACTTCTTTATCCTGAACAACCGCCAATTGTCCATCGGGTGCTTGTGTTGTTGCATTTACTGTTTCCGCCATATTATATCGTACTTGTTCACCCTCAAATACGGTAAGGTTTATAGGAATGTGAATATACTCTTGAAACGGTTTAGAAAATCCTATACATATGATTGAAACAAGGAGAATTCCACCAATTATTTTTCTCAATATATCTCTTGTCATTTCAACACTCTCCTCGCTTCTTGTTTCATGGCTACATATATAATTTTGCCTGCTTCAAGAGCAATTATAACTGGCAACTTAATAAAAAAAGCTACCCTCCATTGGATAGCTTTTCATGGTATTTTTACATTTTTGGCAAGGCTCAGTAATTCCTTCGCATGCTCCCTTGTCAGTTCAGTCATTTCCACACCAGAGATCATACGACCAATTTCTTTAATCTTTTCCTCGTCATCCAACGGCTTTACCGTTGTTTTTGTACGGCCAGCTTTGAGTGTTTTAGAAATAAATAAATGCGTATCTGCCATTGCAGCTACTTGTGGCAAATGGGAAATGCAAAGAACTTGCGAATCAATCGCTACTTGATGAATTTTTTCGGCTATAGCTTGTGCGACTCTTCCACTTACCCCTGTATCAACTTCATCAAAAATAATAGATGTTACCCCTTGATGTTTAGAAAAGATACTCTTTAAAGCAAGCATAATTCGGGATAGTTCACCACCTGATGCAATTTTTGATAATGGTTTTAACGGTTCTCCTGGGTTAGTGGATAAGTAAAATTCGACTGTATCAATACCTTTTTTATGAAAGCTTTCTTTATCCGTAATAAAATGGACCTCAAATACAGTCTTTTCCATATAAAGTGCTTTTAATTCACGATGAATCATTTTTGTTAATCGTTCCGCAGCATTTCTTCTTAATTCACTCAATTCCTTTCCTTCGACAAGTAAATCAGCTTGTAATTCTTTAGCCTGCTTGAGCAAGTGTTCGATATGAGTTTCTTTGTTGGTTAATGTTTCAATTTCTTCCTCAATCTTTGCAACATATTCCAATATTTCCTCTATTGATGGTCCATATTTTCGTTTGAGCATATTGATTTCATTTAATCGCTCTTCAATTTCATTCAATCGAACAGGATCAAATTCCATAAAATCTAATTTACTCCTTAAAATAGCTACCGTGTCCTCTAATTGATAAAAACTGTTGGCAACAACTTCTTGCAACTCAACTAACTCTTCATCAACTTCTGCCGATTGTTGAAGGTGATTCATAGCTAAACTAATCCAATCAAGCCCTTTTTGTTCTCCTTGCAAAGCATTATAGCTAATTTTTACGCCTTCATACATCTTCTCAAAATTAAGTAAGCGGTTTCGCTCTTCTAAAAGTGCATCATCTTCATTGAATTTTAAATTGGCGTTTGTTATTTCTTCATATTGAAATTGAATAAGATCCAGGCGATGAGCCATTTGCTGTTCATTTTCTGTTAATGTCTTGATTCTTTTCATTGTTTGCTCGTATTCTCTATAGACCTCTTCGTATTCTTGTCTGCTTTTAGCGATTTTGGTACCACCAAATTGATCTAATAAAGGCAAATGCAAACTTTCATTCATTAATTCTTGGTGTTCATGTTGACCATGTATGTCAATTAGAGTACTACCAATTTCTCGAAGAATAGAAATGGTTACAAGTTTTCCATTTATTCGACAGACACTTTTACCTGATTTAGATATATCTCGTCTTAGAATCAACATTCCTTCATCGATATCTATACCAAATTCTTGCGCCCGTTTGTAACACGGATGTTGTTCATCATCTAATATGAATAAACCCTCTATCTCAGCTTTCTCTTCACCATGTCTTACATACTCTGAAGAACCCCTGCCACCAACAAGCAGGTGAACGGCGTCAATAATAATTGATTTTCCTGCTCCTGTTTCTCCTGAAAGCACAGTTAGACCTTTATTAAAGGCAATTGTGATTGATTCGATAATAGCAAAGTTTCTAATTGATATTTCATTTAACACTGACATTTCACCCCAGCTTATAGCATTTCTAAAAATCTTTTGGAAATCACTTCAGCTTCTTCAGGTGTTCGACAGATAATTAAGCAAGTATCGTCGCCACAAATTGTTCCTAATATTTCATCCCAATCTAGGTTATCCATCAATACACCAATCGCCATTGCATTCCCTGGCAAAACTTTCATCACAAGTAAATGACCGGCAGAATCTAGACGAACAAATGCATCCATTAAGTTACGCTTTAATTTTTGTAAAGGGTTAAAGCGTTGATCAGCTGGTAAACTGTACTTATATCTTCCATCCAAAAGGGGAACTTTCACTAAATGTAGTTCTTTAATATCTCTTGAAACCGTTGCTTGTGTGACGTTAAACCCAGCATTTCTTAACTCTTCTACTAGTTCATCTTGGGTTTCAATATCATTGTTCGTAATTAAATCCCTAATCTTAATATGTCGTTGTCCTTTATTCATTCTTTTCACCTCTATGAATACAAAGCGCTGCCTGAAATCAGCAACACGATTCTTATTATCTTTTAATTCATATGTTAGCTGATTTTCTCTATATTGTACAATTTATTCTGCATAATTTGTGTTTTTTTGGTAAAAAAGATTGTTTCATAAGAGAATTTCAAATCTCATTTATATCCGTTATGATGCCTGACACAAAAGAACAGGCTGGAAAATGCTCCCCTAGCCTGCTCACTTTAGTCTGTGTTCATTCTTTCAGTTTTGCTTTTAATTGCTTGTGGGCTTCTTCTACTACTGATTGGATATCAAAATCATTGGTAGCATGCACTTCCTCTGAACCATGTGGCCACTGCAAATGAGCGAGGAATTCAATATTACCATCTCCACCTGTAATCGGAGAATAGGATAAGCCTTTAATATGATATCCTTCCGTTTGAGCGAAGGTTAGAATTTTATCAATTACTTGTTCATGTACTGACGAATCACGAACAATTCCCTTCTTCCCAACTTGTTCTCTTCCTGCTTCAAATTGAGGCTTGATTAATGCGATCACGTCGCTACCAGGTACGAGTAATGTTCGCAAAACAGGAAGAATTAGTTGTAAAGATATAAATGAGACATCAATGGAAGCTAAATTTGGCATTTGACCGACTAAATCAGCAGGTGTAACATAGCGAAAATTAGTCCGCTCCATTACAACCACACGTTCATCCTGTCTTAGCTTCCAGGCTAACTGATTATATCCAACATCTAGGGCATAAGACATTTGTGCCCCATTTTGCAATGCACAATCTGTAAAGCCCCCTGTTGATGCCCCAATATCTAATAGAATTTTATCTTCAACGGTTAAATCAAATACCTCTAATGCTTTTTCGAGCTTTAAGCCACCTCTACTTACGTAGGGCATTGCTTTCCCTTTGATTTGTAATGGAATATCACTCTTTACCTTTTCTCCAGGTTTATCTAGCCTCATTTCATTACTATAGACGATGCCTGCCATTACCGCTCTTTTTGCTTTCTCTCTTGTTTCTGCCAAGCCTCGTTCTACAAGAAGAACATCCACTCGTTCCTTTTTACTCATTATCGCTTCATGCCCTCTTTTGTTTTTTTTCAGCTAATCTACTCATGCGCTTTACAATTTCTTCAGATGTTAAATTTATCTCTTCTAAGAGTTTGTCCACACTACCATGTTCAATAAAATGATCCGGGATACCAAGTCTATCCACTTTCGCATGATGGTAATGATGATCATGAGCAAATTCTAACACGGCGCTACCAAATCCACCTTGTAAGACGGCTTCTTCAACTGTCAAAATAGGCATGTTCATACTAAAAATATCATGTAACATTGTCTCATCTAATGGTTTAATAAAACGGGCATTAACAACTTTTACTGAATAGCCTTTCGCTTCAAGAAGAGCTGCCGCTTCCATAGCCATTGGAATGGTTGTTCCAAATGTTAAAATAGCTGCGTCTTTACCTTCTTTTAACACTTCCCATGAACCAATTGGAAGTGCCGTCATCTTCTCATCAATCTCAACTCCAAGTCCATTTCCTCTTGGAAACCTCATTGCAATTGGACCATCATTGTATTGAATAGCGGTATATGTCATATGACGACCTTCATTTTCATCTTTTGGCATCATCAGTACCATATTTGGTAAATGTCTTAAAAAGGCAATATCGAAAACACCTTGGTGCGTTTCTCCATCAGCACCTACTAACCCAGCACGATCGATCCCAATAAAAACATTTAGGTTTTGCCTAGCAATATCGTGGACCACTTGATCATACGCTCTTTGTAAAAATGTCGAATAAATTGCTAAAAATGGCTTCATTCCTTGTGTAGCAAGACCTGCCGCTACTGTAGCCGCATGTTGTTCCGCTATTCCTACATCAAACATGCGATCGGGAAATTCACTTGCAAAACCTTCTAACTTAGATCCCACAGGCATCGCAGGCGTAATGGCAACAATTCGTTCATCTTCTCTTGCCAATTCTCTGACTGTTTCACTAACTAACTTACTCCATGCCGGTGCAGTATTAACAGGTTTCAGGAAGTCACCTGTTTCCGTTTTATAAGGGCCTGTTCCATGCCAAGTACCAACTGTATCACGTTCTGCAGGTTCAAAACCCTTTCCTTTTTTCGTAATTACATGTAAGAGAACTGGACCTTCTGTTTTCTTGGCATAATTAATGTTCTCAAATAATTCTTCATAATTATGACCATCAATTGGTCCAAGATAAGTAAAGCCGAGTTCCTCAAAAAACACGCCTGAAACAAGTAAATACTTTAAGCTATCTTTTAATCTTTCAGCTGTTGAAGCAATTTTACCACCGACAGCTGGGATCTTTTTCAGAAAAGCTTCTAACTCATCTTTTGCCCATTGGTATTTCCCCGCAGTTCTAAGACGACCTAAAACATTATGAAGGGCGCCAACATTAGGAGCGATTGACATTTCATTATCATTCAAAACAACAATCATGTTTTTCTGCTCGTGACCAATATGGTTGAGCGCTTCTAATGCCATTCCACCAGTCAAGGCACCGTCCCCTATTACTGGTATCACATGGCTATTTTCTTTTTTAATATCTCTTGCAATGACCATTCCCATAGCACCTGATAAAGAGGTGGAGCTATGGCCGGTTTCCCATACATCATGAGGACTTTCGATCATTTTAGGAAACCCGCATAATCCTTTATACTTTCTTAACGTATCGAATTGGCTAGCTCTACCAGTAAGGATTTTGTGAACATATGACTGATGCCCAACATCCCATAAAATTTTATCTGTTGGGCTATCAAACGCTTTATGCAGAGCAATGGTCAATTCAACAACACCTAGATTAGGCCCAATATGGCCACCAGTAACTGACAATTTTTCAATCAAAAAATGTCTAATTTCCGAGGCTAGATTCTCTAATTCCTCATTAGAGAGCTTCTTTAAAAAGCTTGGGTCTTTAATTGATAACAGATCCATAAGACGGATCACTCACTTTCATTACTTATTCATAAATTGAGTATACTTCTTCTCATTTCCTTTTCATGATTAGTACTAGATTACAGCAAAAATAAAAATAAGCCAAATGTTATCCCTTTTAATGGTTTCTTTCAGCTAGCATATCTGTAATTTTTTCCAAGTAATAAGTATTCAAACCTGTTTTTGCTAATTTTTCTTTCGCTAACTGTGTATGCTCATCAAGAGCTGCTTTTGCACCATTCATTGTTAATATGCTTGGATAAGTACTTTTCGCATTGACTTCATCACTACCTACCGGCTTACCAATTAGTTCCTCAGAACCTTCTAAATCTAAAATGTCATCTCTTATTTGGAAGGCTAGACCTAAATGTGTGGAAAATTCAAGTAAAAGCTGCTTTTCCTTATCTGAGGCACCAGCTAAAATGGCACCAGCCATGACACCAAAACTTAGTAACTTTCCTGTTTTATGTACATGAATGTATTCTAATTCAGGAAGTGTAAGTGTTTTCTTTTCACCCAACATATCAGCAACTTGGCCACCAACCATGCCTTCTGCTCCTGCTGATTGAGCAAATTCTTTAATTAAAGCTAATTTAGCTTCAGGAGAAGCAAATGCTTCATCCGTTTCTGCAATTAATTGAAAGCTAAAAGTTAAAAGCGCGTCCCCTGCTAAGATTGCATTGGCTTCCCCATACACTTTATGGTTTGTCGGCTTTCCTCTTCTTAAATCATCATCATCCATACTAGGAAGGTCATCGTGAATAAGAGAGTATGTGTGCACCATTTCAAGTGCGCATGCACTGTTAAGCCCTTTAATTGTTTCTTGTCCATAAGCAGCTAAAGTAGCGAAGAGCAATAAAGGTCTGATGCGTTTACCTCCAGCCGATAAAGAATATTGCATTGCTTCTTTTAGCACAGCTGGAGATTCTAATCTCTCTACAAAGGATGCCATTTTCTCTTCCAGTAGTGTTTTATGATGTTGTGAAAAAGCTTGTAGTGACTCACCCATTCTCCCTACTCCTCCTCATGTATAACAAACGGCTGTTTTTTTCCATCATCAGTAATCATTTCTGTTAATTGTTCTTCTACATTTTTTAGTTTATCGTGACAAAGCTTGGAAAGTTCCATCCCATTTTTATAAATGGAAATAGCCTCTTCTAGAGGGACATCCCCTTCCTCTAACTTTTCTACGATTTGCTCAAGCTGCTCCATTGCTTCTTCGAAAGTAGGTGTTTTCTCTTTAGCCATTACTTTTCACCTCGATTATCGATTATATTCTTTACTTCAGCTAAGATCGTTCCATCTTTTACCTTTACTTTTATTTCGTCATTTTGTTTAACTTGATGAATAGATTTGATGAGTTCTTCTTTTTCCGAATACAGTAAACTATAACCACGGTCCATAATCTTTAAAGGACTTAACGTCTCTAATTTTGATATAAGATGTGAGAATTCCCTTTGCTTTCGCTCATTCATGACATTCATGGAACGCCTTAACCGTTTATTCATATCTATATATAGCTTTCTGCTTTCTATGGCTAATGAGTGTGGTGGTGTTCTTAGCAAGCGTTTTCGTTGCTGATCGACTTGTTCCTGCTTATATTTTAATAAACGTATTGTACTTTTAATTAATTGTTCTTTCGTACGATCAACTTGTTCTAATTTTTGCTCATAAAGTTTTTGGGGGTATCGAAAAGCATAAGATTTCTCCACTCTATGAAGACGTTCAAACTGCCTTGTTAACCTCTCCCTCGTTGCTCGGATCATCCGTGCTTGTTGGTTATGGATCCGTTCACTTAGGTCATCTATATGAGGCACTGAAAGCTCAGCAGCACCGGTCGGGGTCGGTGCCCTTAAATCTGCGACAAAGTCTGCAATCGTAAAATCCGTCTCGTGACCAACCGCTGATATAATTGGGATAGATGAAGCAAATATCCCTCTAATCACTTCTTCTTCATTAAATGCCCATAACTCTTCAATTGAACCTCCACCTCTACCAACAATTAACACATCAACCTCTTTCCTTTCATTCGCTCGATTGATTTGTTGAGTGATGGAAGGTGCGGCCCCTTTTCCTTGTACAAGTGCTGGGTAAATATAAATAGGAACAGCAGGATATCGGCGTTTCAATGTTGTAATCATATCTCTGATTGCTGCACCAGTTGGTGAAGTAATCAGCCCGATCGCTTTCGGATACTTAGGAATCGGTTGCTTATATTTCTCTGAGAACAACCCTTCCTTTTCAAGTTTCTGTTTTAACTGTTCATAGGCTAGATAAAGGTCACCAATACCATCAGGGGTCATTTCTTTCACATATATTTGATATTGTCCACTTGCTTCATATAAGGACAAATCACCGGTAATAAGAACATTCATCCCATTCTCAGGGACAAATTTCATCGTTTGATTGTATCTTGAAAACATCACTGCAAGAACTCTTGATTTCTCATCTTTTAATGTAAAATACATATGACCACTCGAATGGCGCTTGAAATTTGAGATTTCACCTTTGACCATTACTTGTTGTAAATGTGGATCTCTATCAAATTTCCGCTTTATATATTTTGTTAATGCGTAAACTGTTAAATATCTCTTTTCTTCCATTCTTATCTCCTTCTTTATTACAACGAATTAATTGTAATAGGAAAGTTTAAGCAGCGGATTCAAATGATGTAATCGCATAAAATAGATGCTCTTAATTCTCACTATAATTTTCTTTTATTTTTGATAATACACTATTTATAAACTTTGGCGATTGGTCGTCTCCATACATCTTTGCAATCTCAATGGCTTCATTAATAACAACATTAACCGGTATATCATCCTCGCTAAAAGCAAATTCAAAAGTGCTAAGACGTAGTAAATTGCGATCCACGGTTGCCAAACGATCCAATTTCCAGTTCTCCAGATTGTTAGATATTAATTCATCAATCTGGGCTTTATGCTGAAGAACACCACTGACAAGATGGTTTAAATAAGCATCCTCTCGCTGTTCATCTAACACATGATGAATGGCCTCATTCATTTCCGTTCCACTTAAATCGATTTGAAATAGCGCTTGCAATGCTTTTTCTCTTGCTGTTCTTCTTTTCATTCTTATTTCTCCTTTGTCATTCAATCTATTATATAAATGTCCTCGTGGATTTCTTTAACGACACATAAAAAAACACATAAGAAGATAATAGCATAACTGACTATGATTCGCACAGTGTAGTCAATAATTTTTCCTCTATTTTTACTTACAGTCTGATGAACTTTAAATAATGAGAACATAGTTATTAATATGAATAGACTTATCTAAAATTTGTTGAAACAAACCTTTAAGTCATGAAGCGGATATATCAATACAAAAAAAAGACGACTAAAGACACCGATGTCTCTAGTCGCTTTTTTTGTCTTTTTATATTTCTTGTTCGTATTCATCTTCTTGTTTTTGGCTTTCAAAAAGAATACCAACTACATGAATATTAATTTCTTTCGTTTCAAGCGCTGTCATATTTAATAGAGCTTGACGAATATTATCTTGAATACTTTGTGCAACAGTTGGAATAGATACGCCAAATTTCATTAAACAGTAGACATCCACTTTAATGCCTTCTTCAGCTAATTCGACTTTTACACCTTTTCCATGGTTTTTCTTGCCTAATTTTTCAACTACACCTGATGCGAAGTTGCCGCGCATTTGTGCAACACCTTCCACTTCAGATGCCGCAATTCCTGCAATTACTTCAATTACTTCAGGTGCAATTTCCACCTTACCTAACCCTGTTTCCTCTTGGTTCATTTCTAGAATATTTTGATCGCTCATTTTGAAACCTCCAATTCTTATTCAGATTTCATAACGTCATTCAATTCCAGGAATTTCGTATTAAACTCCCCTGCAACAAAATTCTCATTCTCAAGAAGTCTTAAGTGGAACGGGATTGTAGTATGAACACCTTCAATAACGAATTCACTTAGTGCTCGTTTCATTCTAGCAATTGTTTCCTCCCTCGTATCACCATAAGTAATCACTTTTGCAATCATTGAATCATAATACGGAGGAATCGTATATCCAGGATATGCAGCAGAATCAACACGAACACCTAAACCACCTGGTGGAAGGTACATCGAAATTTTCCCTGCTGATGGCATAAAGTTTTTCGCCGGGTTCTCTGCATTTATTCGACATTCCATCGCCCATCCACTATAAGTAACATCCTGTTGGGTCATACCTAAACGTTCACCAGAAGCAACTTTAATTTGCTCTTTAATCAAGTCAACGCCTGTTACCATTTCTGTTACTGGATGTTCCACTTGAATACGTGTATTCATTTCCATGAAATAAAACTTACGGTTATGATAATCATAAATAAACTCGATTGTACCTGCACCGGTATAATTTACTGCTTCTGCAGCTTTTACTGCAGCTTTCCCCATTTCTTCACGTGTTTCACCATCTAAGGCTGGAGAAGGCGTTTCTTCAAGTAGTTTTTGCAATCTTCTCTGAATGGAACAATCTCTCTCTCCAAGGTGAATCGTATTTCCATAAGTATCTGCTAGTACTTGAATTTCTACATGTCTAAAATCTTCAATGTATTTTTCAATGTATACACCTGCATTACCAAAAGCTGTTAATGCTTCCTGCTGTGTAATGTTGATTCCTTTCGTTAACTCTTCTTCATTACGTGCGACGCGAATTCCTTTACCGCCACCGCCAGCAGTTGCCTTTATAATAACAGGATAGT
This sequence comes from Cytobacillus sp. FSL K6-0129, assembly GCF_038007625.1. Taxonomy (NCBI): domain Bacteria; kingdom Bacillati; phylum Bacillota; class Bacilli; order Caryophanales; family Bacillaceae; genus Cytobacillus; species Cytobacillus sp. FSL K6-0129. Next base: position 1,414,094 of record NZ_JBBOXM010000001.1, read on the forward strand.
CTATTTTTTGCACCAATTCAAGCGCTTCACTAATGTCTTCAATAATTCCATTTGAACCAGGTACGATTGGTACGCCTGCTTCCTTCATCGTTTCACGAGCAATATCTTTCGTACCCATCTTGGCAATCGCTTCTGGAGTTGGCCCAATGAATGTAATATGACACTCGCGACATAATTCTGCAAAGTCACTGTTCTCTGCTAGAAAACCGTAACCTGGATGGATCGCATCGCAATCTGTTAACTTCGCCACACTAATGATACTAGTGAAGTTTAAGTAACTATCCTTTGAAGAAACTGGACCAATACAATAAGCTTCATCAGCAAGCTGAACATGTAGAGCTTCTTTATCACCTTCTGAATAGACAGCTACACTTTCAATACCCATTTCACGACATGCACGAATAATACGTACAGCGATTTCTCCTCTATTTGCGATTAATACTTTTTTTATCATCGACAAAAGCCCTCCTTACTCAGGCTTCACTAAAAATAATGGTTGCCCGTATTCAACTAATTGACCATCTTTAACTAAAATTTCCACAATTTCTCCATCTACTTCTGCTTCGATTTCATTGAATAATTTCATTGCTTCAACAATACACAGAATAGAATCTTTGGTGATTTTAGAACCAACTTTTACATATGCATCTGCATCTGGTGAGGATGACTGATAAAAAGTTCCAACCATAGGAGAAACTACTTGATGCAGATTTGAAGTATCTTTATCTTCATTCTTTTCATTTACTTGTTCTACTTTTTGTACTTCCATTTGGACTGCTGCTGTTTTCTGAGGTTGTTCAGGAGGCGCTACTACAGCCTGTGCCTGTGGTTGAACAACTGGTACTGCTGCAGGTTGAATAGCAGTGACATTTTTCTTCATTTCTACTTTTGTACCTTCATGTTCATAAACAAATTCATCAATATTTGATTGATCAACTAATTTAATCAATTCACGAATTTCTTGGACTTTTAGCATTCTTACACCCCTGTTCTTCATTTACGCTTCAACTTTAATAGATGAAATACTAGTTATGTAAAATAATTATGACTAGCTACTATAATCATACGCTAAGACCTAATGAAAGTTCAACACTAACTTTAATAGTAAATATTATCCAAATAATAAATCTCCCTCTAAATACACCACTTATATCCCTTTCTTTCCTTCTGATTTATTAAGAGAACAAGTGAAAGTTGAAGTTCTTCATTTTTGCTAGGCTCGGATTATTTAACTATGTAAAATATTTCATCAGTCAAACACGTACAAAAATTATGCACTTATCAAAAACTATTATCTAACTATTGTAATTATTTTATCATTCCCCTATAAATAAATGCAAAAAACTGAGCGACTGTATTCATCGCTCAGTTTTCATACTACTTACTTACTTGAAATTCTACTGCTACCAAAGCTTGTGTGCCTAACTCATTCATTACTTCTCTAATAATCTTGTTTGCTTCAGCTTTTGATTGTTCTTCCGCCTTAACAACCACTTTTACATTGGCACCATCAGCTTTCACAAGAACATCTTCGTAGTTCATTGATTTTATCAAGTTCTCTAACATTTCTTCCTTAGCAGCTAACTCATTAAGTGAATCAAGTTGATCCTTCGCTTCACTTCTTTCCTCTGCAGGTAATTCTGTCGAAGCTGCGACTTCTGTTAATCTTTCTTTTTCCATACTTCTTTCGTTCATTTGATCAAGTCTCTCTTGGGCAAATTCTTCATCAGATGCTACATCTGAAATTACCGCACCACCGGTTTCTGCATTTTCATTTTCTTCTTGGTCATTTCCCGCAAGATTCATTTGTCCATCTGGAGAAGTTAAGTAATAAATTGACAGAACAACGACTAAACTCAACATAGTTAATAACCATACCGTTTGCTTTTTTAATAACATCATTAAATCCCCCTTAAACATTATTTTTTCTTAGGTAAAACAGAAACTTTATGTGCAGGTACATCTAGTACACGTGAGACAGCTTCCACAATCCATGTTTTCACTTGGATATTATCAGCACCTTTTGCTACTATGAGAACGCCTCTTATATTAGGCTTTTTTGTTTCTATTACAATTGGAACTTCTTTTTCTCCTTCACGGATGATGACAACCTGTTCTTCTTTCGATTGATCTTCCACCACCCTTTTGCCACCTTCTCTATCCGTCTCATCAGTAATTTGTCCTTGATTCGTTGTATTTTTTTCTAATACTTTTTTCTCTGTGGAATCAACATTTACAACAATAGAGACATCATCCACTCCAACTATTGTGTCAAGCGCTTCTTTAATCTGTGCTTCATATGCCTTTTCATAATCAGCAATTGAATTGGCTGATTGTGGTTTAGATTGTCCAAAGACTTCTTGCTCTTTCTCTGTTTGCTCACTCTCGGAGTTAAAGACAGAGACTTCATCAGACGTGTCATTATTAAAAAATATATTACTAATTAGCATAATAGCGGCACCAAATAAGAGAACGATCATCAAGTATTGAACTTTACCGGGTTTTTTTTCGCCATCTTTTTCTTTTGATAACCATTCTTTCAGTAATGTAATTGGTCCTTTTTTACCCATCGTTTTTCGCCATCCCCCCTTCTTCTAAAAATACTTCCATCACTTTTTCATCGATTTCCCAATTAGTAGACAGAAGAGAAGTAATATCACCTGGGACAGTAGTTGTTGCTTCTGATTCAATCGGCTTTCCTGTGTCTACTTCTACATTTTGGACAACTTCAACTGCTTCTTGTTCCCCTTCTTCTACTGGTTGTACTTGCACATAGACCTTTTGAAGGTTTTGAGGGAACTCAAGCTCGGACCTATCGTCTTCAATCATTTCTATCTTTGTAATTTCTAAACCGTACTTTTCTACCAACTCCTCATTCGCCGATGCTTTCATGGCTTTTTCTACGTTTTCTAAAGCATATGCACGAGAGGAGGCTTGTATTTCTTTTTTTTGCATTTCTATTGAATTTTCTATTTCTTCTTTTGAAGAAGTAGACTCAATTGATGGTAACGACATAATCGTTTGTTCGAAATCACTAGAAACAAATTTAAATATAGGAGTTAAAATAATCGCTATTAATAATAAGCCCGTAACCATTTTTGTGTATTTCTGTAGCTTTGAACTTGGAAGAATCATATCAATAACCGTTGCTAGCAAAATAAATATGATAATTGTTGTAATCCATTCTTTTAAAAATTCCATTAGCGACCCTCCCTATCTCACCATCATCGTGAGATTTCCAGCTACGATCACGACAGTAATACTAAGAAAAAACATAAGAGACACAATGGCTAATGCTGCAAATACATACATGACACTTTTACTGATAATATCTAAACATTTAATAATCGGCCCTCCGCCTAAAGGTTGAAGAACAGCTGCTGCAAATTTATATATAAACGCAATCATTAATATTTTGATTGCAGGAAAAGCTACTATAATCATCAAAATGGCGACACCAGCAATTCCGACAGTGTTTTTCAATAATACAGATGCTGTCACTACCGTATCCGTTGCGTCTGTGAACATTCGCCCGATTACAGGGATAAAATTACTTGTTACATACTTCGCTGTTTTTAGTGTGACACCATCTGTAATGGCTGTAGAAACTCCTTGGATTGATATCACAGCCAAAAACACAGTAAGGAAAATACCGAGTAAGCCCACACTCCAATTCCTCAAGAGGTTCCCCAATTGTGTAACCTTATATTGATCTGACAAAGTACTGACGATATGCAGTAGCGTGGATAAAAAAAGCAAAGGAAACACAACATATTGAATTAACACACCACTCGTATTCATTAAGAAGAGAATAACTGGATGAAAAAAGGCTGCTGAGATGAGTCCACCTGAGGAGGCAATTAATGCTAGCAGCAAAGGAATGAGCGCTAGAATGAATGAAGTCATCTTATGGACAGTATCACTTGCATACTCCATCGCGATATGGAAGCTATTCAATGCTAAAATAACCAATACCATCAAAACAATCGCATAAGCGACTTTACTTACTGTTCCGGATTCGAAAGCATTTTGCAATGATTGCAGAAACATGCTAAATACAGCTAGTAAGATTAAGGTTCCTAAAAGTTTTCCATTTACAACAAATTCATGAAAAACGAATTTAAGTATGCCTAATGCCCATTGATCAAACGAAAACTCTTTTTCACCTTTTATAAAATCGTAAATGCTGCCCTTTTGACTTTCCGGCAAAAAACCTCCATATTCATTGGTGATATCTTCCCAGAATCCCTTTAATTCATCCAAATGGAGTGTATCTATTTGTGACTCTACAATATCTTCCGGATTAAAAACTTCTTGAGCTTCTTCAGTTCGGTATTCATCTGGCTTATCTGCCTCTTCATCTGAGGCATGTACAATGTGGCTTGTCATGAAAATAAACAACATACTAAACAGCAATGTTTTCAATAAATAGTGCTTCATCTTTTACACCTCTTTATATAGGGAAGGTGCTACTCTCTTATGATGTTGTCATTTTCTATTCACACCGCATGGGTGGCTCCTTCTTTTTCTCTTTACACTGATTAACTTGGGATCATTTGAATAATTGTTTCAATCAAAACCGTTAATATCGGGATAGCCATTGCTAAGATAAAAATCTTCCCTGCCATCTCAATCTTTGCAGCAATTGCACCTTGACCAGCATCTTTCGTAATTTGCGAGGCAAATTCTGCAATATAGGCTATACCCACTATTTTCAGTATGGTCTCCAAATACACCATATTAATATTGGCATTAACAGCAATGCGCTCTATCATATGAATAATCATATATATCTGATCGACAAGATATAAAAAAATCGTACAACCAACAAAAACAACTAAAAGAAAAGCAAAGTTAGGTTTTTGTTCTTTAATAATTAGTGCCAAGAATGTAGCTATTAAAGCAATTCCTACTATTTTAAGAATATCAATGGCATACCTCTCCCTTCTTATTGAAATAAGAATACTGATTTGATTTTTTGAAAGAGGTTATCTACCACTGATGCAACCAGGAATAAAATATAGATAAATCCAAACAAAGTGACCCATTGGGCATATTCTTTCTTTCCCACTTGGTCAAGAATCGTGTGTAAAAAAGCGACGACTATCCCAACACCGGCAATTTTAAAAATAATCTCGACATCTAATCCCATTATTTTCTCCTCCTACACTCAAACATGAGAAATTTTCTCTACATTAATAAAATAATTAGCAGAAGTCCTGATAAAAACCCGAGGCTTTTCGCCATTCTTTCGTATTTTGCCTGTTTCTCATGCGCATCTACTTCTTCACGTTCAAGATGGGCTAATGTCAGCAAAATTTGCTTTTGTTGGGAGATGCGATCATGTCGCCCTAATGTCTCTCCGAATTGTTTCATGATTTCAAATTCACTGTTTTTCAGAGCCGTTTTCTTCCAAATGTGATTCAAGCTATTCTCCCAAGCCCTCATCACTGTCGTTTCAGTTTCTGTTAGCCGAGAAGCAAAATCAGCAAAGAATAACGAAACTGGGTGACTTAACTGAGAAGCGAGCCGTCGTGATGCCTCATGTAATGGAGTGTGGCCATACATGATTTCCGCTTCCAATGATTGCAAGGCACTCTTTAGCTGCCTTAGTTGACGCGGCCTTTCACTTAATCGTTTTGATATCTCAAATCCTACGAGAGTAGTAGCTACGATGATTAGTATTGCTCCCACTATTTTAATCATGGTCCTAATACCTCTTGCCTTCCATGTAACCGCATACCATTACCATCTTTGACAGCTTGTATATTCCCCGGTCCTGCACGCCTATTAAGTTCAACAAAACGTTCAAATATATCTAATTCAAGTAAAGGTGCCATTAACGGACGTTTTTTTATATCTTCATACGAGAAGCCGTGGGTAGTAGTAATTAACTTTATACCAGCATTAACTGCTTCTAATACGGCTTCTACATCTGCTTTGCTACCCAATTCATCGACCACAAGGACATCTGGGCTCATCGAGCGAATCATCATCATCATACCTTCAGCTTTTGGGCACGCATCTAACACATCAACACGCGGACCAAACCTCATTTGTGGTATACCATGAATACTTCCAGCTATTTCTGATCTTTCATCGACGATGCCTACTTTTTTAGCAGTTGTGTATTTATTTTCACTAGAGACCATTCTCGCTAAATCTCTAAGCAAAGTTGTCTTTCCAGTTTGTGGAGGGCCGATAATAACTGTATGCATCCAACCATTCTGATAAATATGGTGAGCAATAGTTTCGGCAATCCCGATTTTTTCTTTAGCAATACGAATGTTAAAAGAAGCGACATCTCTAATCACTTTTACTTGTCCGCCTTCTAAAATAACTTTACCTGCTAGTCCGACCCGGTGACCGCCCTCTATCGTGATATAACCTCTACGTAACTCTTCTTCCAAAGTATAAATAGAGAAGTGACTCATCTTATCTAATAAATGAATCGCATCCTCTTCCGTTGCTTGATAAGGTAACAAAACATAGTTACCATGTGTAACAACTTCAATCGGGCGATGAGTCCTAATCCTAATTTCCTCTATTTCTGCTAACTGACGAGTTGGTAATTGCCGTAACTGTTGTGAGATTGAACGTGGTAAAAATGCTAGAATTGTTTCCACCTCGAAAGTCCTCCCTTTCCTTTGTCTCCATAGGACTTGCTCTTTTCTACTCTCAATGTATGCAAGATGAATCTAACGTATGACCAGATAACAAATAATTATTATTAAAAGAGAGACAATAATTCACATGACAATCTATTAAAGAGGATGTGAAATGAGTGAGGAAATTAAAGTACTTATCTATGCTATGTTTTTCTTTATTACTACTAATAAATACTTCGTCTGTTACGGCAGAAGGAAACAAACCTACAAACATTATCTATATGATTGGAGATGGTATGGGGGTGGGCCAACTAGAGATAGCGCGCGAATTGGAAAGAGGTAAAGAGGGGCAATTGTTTCTGACTTCCCTCCCCTTTAGTGCCCTTGTTCAAACCTATTCTGCTAATCGAGTCGTAACTGATTCTGCTGCTGCCGGTACTGCCCTCGCAACAGGAAGCAAAACCAATAATGAAATGATCGGAGTCACGCCAGATGGCAAGGAGGTAAAAAGCATCCTCGATTTATTTAAAGAGCAAAAGAAAAAGACTGGTATCATCTCCACCAATGCCATCACGGATGCCACACCTGCCGCTTTCACAGCAAGCGTTCTTAATCGTTGGGCAGATCAGGCGGATATTGCGAAGCAACAACTCACACTCGCCCCTGATGTCATGTTAGGTGGGGGAGAAGTTTTTTATGGTCCTGCCCTGTTAGAAAAAGCAAAGAAGTTAGGTTATACCATTGTCAGAAATAGACATGATTTATTAAGCAATCAGACAGAGGGTAAACTGCTGGGCCTTTTTGCTCCGTATCATCTGTCATTTAAAATAGACCGCAAATATACAGATGGCACAGAACCCAGCTTAAGTGAAATGACAAAAACAGCACTACAAAAGCTTAATAATGGAAATGGTTTCTTTTTAATGGTGGAAGGGGCAAGAATTGACCATGCAGCCCATTCAGCAGATATAGCAAGTGTTTGGAGAGAAACAGTAGAATTTGATGAGGCTGTGAAAACGGCCGTCGAATGGGCTCATAACCGTTCAGATACTTTGATAGTTGTTGTTGCTGATCATGAAACAATGGGTATTTCTGCGACCGAACCACTAAAGCGAAAGATGATAAAAAAAATTCAAGCTTCACCAGAATATGTGCTTGCACAAACGAAAAAGGGAGAGGATGGTAAATTCATTACCTCTCACATAGTAGACAATTTAGTTAAATATACTGGGATTGTTTTAACTGAGGAAGAAGGTATACAGCTCAATGCAAGATTAATGAACGCTCGGGGAAAAGTATACAAAAAAAATAAAGCTGCATGGGAACTTGGTAGCTTTATCTCAGAAAGATATAATACTGGTATCGTTAATCACCAAATCCGTAGTATAAGCAGTGCGGGTGGCCATACAGCCAATCCAGTTCCGTTATTTGCATACGGTGCAGGTGCAGAACATTTCCATGGTATGTTGGATAATACGGATATTCCTAAAAAAATGGCGGAATTATTGGGTTATCAATGGGATTAATGATGGAAGTATAATAGGTGGGGGAATTCCCACCTTTATCTTTAAGATGGTTGTAAAAAATTTTACTCATGCTTTTATAAAGTAAACCAATCGGGTTTATAAGACTTACTTGTTATCTTCATTTTATTGTAAACTTCGACTTACTTTAACCTCTCTTTGGAAGTCATTCTAAAGGTTGAAACGTAAAAAAGACATCTGAGAACCATCTCAAATGTCTTCATTAGTAAATCAAGTAGCCGCTGTTGCCGCCGATTTATATGGAGTTTCATACCTGCTCCACCAGGTGGGTGCTTGCAATAATCTTCCTAACGTCCTAAACAATGTAGGCATGTTATTTCAATTATGATCTTAAGCTCCCTAAATTAACGTAAAGGTTGAAACTTCATATACAAACGAACAACGCAGCAAGTTGATTATTATATTACTATAAGATCACGAAAATAACAAGTCATCAAACGCAAAAATTAAGCACGAGATACGTAAGAAGCATCTGTTGTGTTAATAATAAGCTGATCGCCTTGGTTCACAAAGAAAGGTACTTGCACACTTAAGCCTGTTTCTAAAATGGCTGGTTTTGTACCACCAGAGGCCGTATCACCTTTGATGCCAGGTTCTGTTTCAGTTACTTCAAGTACTACCGTATTTGGCAATTCAACACCTAATGTTTCACTTTGATATAACATAATGGAAACTTCCATATTTTCTTTTAAGAACTTCAATTCATATTCAATTGCTGAAGCACTTAATTCAATTTGATCATAAGATTCTGTATCCATAAAGACGTGTTGATCACCATTAGCATATAAATATTGCATTTTACGATTATCAATTTGTGCTTTAGCTACTTTTTCACCCGCACGGAAAGTTTTTTCTTGAATAGCTCCTGTACGTAGATTACGTAATTTTGAACGAACAAACGCCGCACCTTTACCTGGTTTCACGTGTTGGAAATCCATTACACGCCAAATCCCATTATCTACTTCAATGGTTAAACCTGTTTTAAAATCATTTACTGAAATCATGCAAAAAGTTCCTCCTACTATTCACTCATTAAAGAATAACTAATTCTTTTGTTGATGTATTAAGGTTTTCGTTACCCTCTTTAGTTACAATCGTATCATCTTCAATTCTAACGCCACCGATGCCTGGTAAATATATACCCGGTTCACAAGTAACAACCATTCCTGGTTCTAATACGATGTCAGATTTAAAAGAGAGTCCTGGTCCTTCATGGACTTCTAAGCCAATACCGTGACCGGTAGAATGACCAAAATATTCACCATAGCCTTTTTCTGAAATATAGTCTCTCGTTAAAGCGTCAGCTTGCTTCCCAGTAATTCCAGCTTTAATCCCTTTCATACCGCGTAACTGTGCTTCTAAAACAATATCATATACTTCTTTCATCTTATCACTTGGTTGACCGATGGCAACGGTTCTTGTTATATCGGAAACGTATCCATTATATAACGCACCAAAGTCAATTGTAACAAGCTCACCTTTTTCGATGACTTTATCACTCGCTACACCGTGAGGTAATGCACCACGAACACCTGAAGCAACAATCATATCAAACGAAGATGAAGTTGCTCCTTCTTTTCTCATAAAAAATTCTAATTCATTTGCGACTTCTATTTCTGTTTTACCAGGTTGAATAAAGTTAAGAATATGAGAAAAAGCGCTATCCGCTATTTTCGCGGCTCCCTTTAATATCTTAATCTCTGATTCATCCTTTATCAAGCGTAACTTTTCAATTTCGCCTGATACAGGAATTAATTCAGCATCAATTGTTTCATTAAAAGTTTGGTAAGAAGCATATGTAACATAATCTTTTTCAAATCCCAATTTCTTAATACCTAATTGCTTTACGATTGATGCCACTTCTTCAGGTATAGTTCCTTTATGTTGCACAACCGTATATCCAGTACATTGCTTGCTAGCTTGCTCAGTATAACGAAAATCAGTAATGAACAATGCATCTTTTTTGCTAATTAAAACAGCACCGGCAGACCCTGTAAAATGAGAAACATAACGTCTGTTATAAGCACTCGTAATCAAAATAGCATCAATACCTACTCGATCAAAACTATTTCTTATTTTATCTATCTTTGTCATAACTTCTACTCTCCCTCTTATTCATCTGTTAATGCAAATAAAGCAAGCTCATAGCCTTTCATTCCTAAACCAACAATTTGCCCCTTTGTTACTGCTGCCATGACGGAATGATGTCTGAATGATTCTCTTTTATGCACATTGGAAATATGTACTTCAATAACAGGGACATCAATGGCTGCAATGGCATCACGAATAGCAATACTATAGTGAGTAAATGCTCCTGGATTAAATATAATACCTTCATATTTCCTATTCGCCAGATGGATTTGATCAATGATTACGCCTTCGTGATTAGATTGCATACAAGTAAGCGCAACATTTCTTTGTTCTGCTATTTGTTTTAAATTATGTTCAAGCGACTCTAATGTGTCCGAACCGTAAATCCCTGGTTCACGTTGGCCTAGAAGATTCAAATTCGGTCCATTGATGAGCAATATTTTTTTCATGGCGCCACTCCTACGAATACTGAAATATTCAATATGGCTATTTTATCACAAAATAGAGAACACTCACTATAATAAAGCAAATAAAAGCAATCAATCTTCTAACAATTTAAGCTTCTTCCGTTTCTTGTGCTTCTTTCATCTTTTGTTGTTCTTCATTTTCATATGAAATGGAATAACCAACAAATACACCATACAATAAATATAAGCAAACAGATGTTATAATTGTATTTATTTTCAAATCTCCTACAGGGGCAATATTAGGAAACATCGGATTTAGGACAAAAAAAACAAGGGCAAATAAAACAAGTCCATAAAGGGCACCAAACCACATTTTCTTGAACCTTCTCATTGTCCAATAATAAATATAAGCGGCTACAACTGAAACAGCTCCAATTAAAATAATCGAAATCACTGTTCCAAGCCAACCATCCTTCCAATCACCTATTGTCCATGGTTCTAAAATGACTCTTGGTCCTACTTCTGTTAAATTAAGGACATAAGCGATGTAACCAATCGTACTCCAAAAAACACCTCCGACAAATCCAGTGATAAAAGTTAAAGATGTCATTGATAATGGTTGTTCCCGTTCGTTTTGTTCTAATTCATGTTTATCACTCATATGATTCACCTCCGTGCTTATTATGTCCAAAGCAGGTAGAAACCATTGCATCTTTCATAAAATTGTTAAAATCCGTATTTTTTTCTTGTTTTTTATCTATTTGTAGAGGGTTTCACAGTGAAAATAGAGAAATTTATATATAAAATCTTATTGATTGTACAAGATAGTCTAAGATAATATTTTTCTTATATAAGTACTGCTTGAAATCTCAAATATTGGGTAAGATAACTTTAAAAGGGTACGATAAATTGGTTTTTTGCTCTTTCGAAGTTTAAAAGCTTACAAATATGCTCATCATGCTCATAGGGAGGTGGCTTTCTTGAAGAATCGGAAATCCTTATATATTTTTGGCGCACTTATTTTACTTGCAATGATTGGGCTTGGTTCTCAATTAATTAAAGACCCAGCCGGATTATTTCGAGGTATAGCCATTATGGCGCTTGTTGGGGTCGTCATCTATTTTGTCGTCCAGAAACTTAGCGGGTCATCAAGTCCCAATAAGAGTGAGCGAAAAGCATTTGCGCAAGCCGCTAAAAAGTCAAAAAAACGTTTTAAAAATAAAGAGAATCAAACTTCTTCAAACCGAAGAAGTAAGCCAGTCACTTTAACTTCTATAAAAAAATCAAAAAGAAATACCTCTGTACATCTAACAGTCATTGAAGGAAAAAAAGGCAAAAAGAAAAATCGGGCTTCTTTATAAGAGCTCCGATTTTTTTAATGTCAGATTGCGTTATTTGAGACATTTTAGGCTAATTTTCAATAAGTCCATGTGGCAAGAAATTCCTTCGCTCTTTCCCTCCCTAGTTTCAGTAAATCTCTCTTCCCTTCTTCAGTTAACTCAAACTCTGTTGCTAATACTCCTTCTGTAGGAACAAAAATAACATTCTGTTCATGACTTCTCGAAATATAACGGGAATCATGAGCATCCTTCATAGTTTCAAATAATGCTTCAAACATTTGAATTGCATTCTTGATTCTTCTTGGTGGTTGTTCATTATTATTAATACTCAATTTCACCCCGAGAACCGGTCTCGTTTTCTTTACATTATCTTTATCAAACAACCACATAGGGAAGTTACTTAAGACACCACCGTCCACCATTAAATTATTACGCTTGCCACGACCACCGATTTTCACAGGTTCAAAAAAATAAGGCATACTACAACTCATCCTCACTGCCTTGGCTACGGAAAAACGATTCGGGTCAATTTGGTATTTCGGTAAGTCATCTGGAAGCACGAGTAATCTCCCATTCGTTAAATCTGATGCAATAATGCGTAGAGAAAGCGGGGGAACGTCTGCAAATGTACGGATCCCCCTTGCTGCTAATCGAGCTTCTATCCACTTTTCTAATTCATTTCCCTTATATAATCCCAAACTCCAAAATAGAAATATCCATTTTGCTACAGCAATAGGAATAAGTGATTTTCTACTATCTAAAAACACTTTTAAATCCAAATCATCCATCATTCTTTCTATCTCATCACTTGAATAGCCTGCGATAATTAATGCAGATATAATTGACCCGGCACTCGTTCCAGCCACACGTTTGAATTGGAAACCTTGTTTTTCTATTTCCGCAAGAGCACCAATTAGAGCGAACCCTTTAATGCCCCCTCCTGAAAAAACACCATCGATTTCCATGTATACAATCACCCCATTCTAATTTGCATACACCCTTTTGCAAAAAGAAAAAGCATTATAATACATTTGTAATCACTTGAGCTTGGCAATAGTCCGATTTTTGCGAAAATCAAAAAACTGACAGTTGTTCATAAAAGAACTCGGTAAATCCCTTATTAAACGGACTACTCTTCCAGGACAATATGTTGAAGCTAATGATGATGACAGTGAAATTAATTGTTAAGTCCCTAGGAAGAAGAAGTGTTGAGGGGAGTTTTCATGTGGATGATTAGAATTTCTGGTGGTGCTGGCATTCTTTTTTATCCCACGTTTTATGATCAGCGTAGGCAGGAATTTTTATATTCATGAAGGCCGATGAAACTCTTTTGTTCTGCTATCTATGGCGATTACTCTTTTGATGTACGAGCCATTCTCTTTTGCTTCGTTATCTTTGACCTAGTTATACGCATATGTTCAAGCAAACGATCTTATGTCAATTGTACGTGAACTCCAACTAGAACCGTCTAGCGACCATTCCTGATTATACAGACAAAAAAAAAGCATGAACAAATTCGCTAGATAATTTGCTCATGCTTATATTTTTATTTAGTGAGCTCGGCTCGCTTTCCTTTCAGTCTTGCTACTTATAATCCACATTTTAATTGTGCATTACAATTGGTGCATGTATTACAGCCACCGATTTCTTCCACTTTCCCTTGACGGCAGACAGGGCAAGTGTTACCAACTTCAGATCCAATAGTGACATCAGTTGAACGTAAGTCATTGATGGTATCAACAAGGACAACATGCTGTTTAGTGGATGATTTCTTCTCTAAGGCTTCTTCTTCAAAAGAATTTTCTTCAGCTTTTAAAGTTAATACTTGAGAGTCTCTTGAGCCATCCACGTATACAGTGCCGCCTTTTGCTCCACCTTTGTATAAACGCTCATATACCTTTTGCACTTGTTCTACACTATAACCTTTAGGCGCATTTACTGTTTTACTTATGGAACTATCAATCCAACGTTGAATCACACATTGCACGTCAGCATGCGCTTCCGGAGCTAAATCCATTGCAGCAATAAACCAGTTTGGTAAATTTTCAGGATCCGCCTCTGGGTGACGATCTAAATATTCTTGAACAATGTCTGCTTTTACTTCAATGAATTTACCAAGGCGACCACTTCTAAAATAAGAGAATGAGAAATATGGTTCTAATCCAGTAGAAACACCAACCATTGTCCCTGTTGAACCTGTAGGAGCAACTGTTAATAAATGGGAATTACGAATCCCCGTTTCTAGAATTGCCTGTTTGATATCAGCCGGCATCTTTTCCATATAGCCTGTTTCGATAAAGGCTTTTCTTAAGCGGTTCGTTTCCTCCGTTGTTTCTCCGTTTAAGAATGGGAAGCTACCTTTTTCTTTAGCGATTTCTACTGACGCACGATAAGCCGTTGTAGCAATCGTTTCAAACACTTGGTCAATTAATACATTACCTTCTTCTGAGCCATACTCTGTTTCACAATAAATTAATAAATCATGCAGACCCATGACACCTAAGCCAACTCGACGTTCACCCAAAGCTTGTTTTTTATTGTCTTCAAGGAAATAAGGTGTAGCATCGATGACATTATCTTGCATACGTACGCCAATCTCAACAGTTCTTGCCAACTTTGCGAAATCAACTGTTTTATTTTCCTTGTCAGCCATTTCAGCTAAGTTCACTGCTGCTAGGTTACAAACACTGTAAGGAGCTAATGGCTGTTCGCCACAAGGGTTTGTTGCTACTACCTTTTGGCCATAGCTTTTCGCATTGGTCATATCATTGGCGTTATCAATGAAGAAGATACCTGGTTCAGCTGAATAAGTTGCGCAAATATTGATCAAGTTCCAAAGCTCTTTTGCTTTAATTTTACGATATACACGAACACCGTGACCTAACTTTTCCCATTCACGCACATCGCCAACTTCATGCCATTGCTTGTTGTAGTTGTCCATTTGCTCACGATCGTAACTCTCTACATCTGGGAAACGAAGTTCATATTCACCATCATTTTCAACTGCTTCCATAAACTCCTTCGTTAAACAAACTGAAATATTCGCCCCAGTAAGGAATTCAGAATTATGAACAGCATATGTTCCACCTATTAATAGTTTTTCTTCTGCATCTTTAATGATTTTCTCATTAAATCCACCTAAACCTGGAATGGTTTTATAATTAATTATTCCTTGATACATGGCAATCTCTTGCTCTGTAAATGGAGTGAATTTTAGTTTTTCCTTAGCGTAACGTTTAATTGTCTCATCTTCCGTATTTTCAAGTAAGAAACGAAGAATTCTTGGATTTTGCATTTTAGAAATAATAAATTCAATAATATCAGGATGCCACGTTAACTACCGTCCCTTTCAGGATATTTACACTGCTCTTAGCAGTCGGACTAGACTATATCATCACCCTTTATAGGGGCCGGGCGCTATTTGAGAGTTTATTGTTGGGGCTCACTCTCTAGTCGTTGAACCTTCACCACTACCTATGCCCAGTGGCGCTTGGCTGCGGATTGTCCCATGCAAAACATTTTTTATAGCGTTCACGCTCACCGTTGCCAGTCACGTTGTAGCAGTTTTGCCTTTAACAGGATATCCCCGCAATTCACCCGATTTTCTAGTCATTCATTGGTTTGAATGACGCGGACTACAGCATCAATTAATCCGCTAACATTATCATCTGCGCACCTCTTCTTGAACCACCTTGTTCAACGAGATGTGTTAACTTCGCAATATCATCTAACCAAGAAACAGAACCGGAAGATTTCCCATTCACTCCTTTCGCTAGTGTATTACGCGGTCTTAATGTCGAACCATTCGTTCCAACACCGCCACCTCTAGACATGATTTCCATGACTTGTTTACGATGCTCTGAGATACCTTCACGAGAATCTTGTACAAACGGCATTACATAGCAATTAAAGTATGTAACCTCAGTATCAGCACCGGCACCATACAAGACACGACCAGCTGGAATAAAGTTCAAATCAGCTAATTCCTGATAAAACTTCTCAAACCATTCATTCTGTTTTTCTTCAGTCTTCTCAACCGAAGCTAATCCTGTGGCATTGCGCTTAGCAATTTGCTCGTAAAACACTTCTAACGGCTTCTCTATAACGTCTAAAGAACGTACAATGATTCCCGTTTCTATCTCTTCTTGTGTATCGAGTACACCGCGATAATCTTGTTCAACTTGTACAACTGCTTTTTTATTTTCCCAATCAATCTCTACAATGTACCCTAAACCTCGCGCAGGAAACTTCGGATCCTCCTTAATCGTTAGAACAACAAAGTCACCTTCAGATAACGTTACTTTTTCTGTATCTTTAAATGTATATCTATCAAGCATAACTAGGCGGGAAACACCTTTATGGGTTAATTTCATCTCTGGAGTAATAGGATGCACTTGTGGAAATAAGCGGATGTCCTCATTTAACCTCTCAACATTTAACTTTAATTCTTGTCCTACAGCAACAGACATTACGACAACTCCTTCAATCATTAAAAATTTACTTCTCTTTATGTTTACATCGTATATGCTTTTATATTGTTTTTAGAGAATACCCTTACGTTATCATAAATAAACCTCGATAATCAATATATAGTACCTACTTTATAAAATATAACACTATATATTGTGTTATTTTTATTTTGTCAAATGCAAGAAAGAGGATAAACACTCGAAAACAAGAGCAATTATTTATTTAAGTTAATAAAATAAATGATTTTCACCAATTTTACGACTTGCACTTTAAATCGTTTCTCGCAAATCTAGTAGACAAAACAATTCGACTCTACTCTTTTAAAAATAAAAGAGCGAGTCGAAAAAAATTTATTATCGTTTAAATGTCCATTCATCATTTTCATATCTTTCTTTTGCCAGCTTTTCAACATAAGTTATTTCTTCTGCACTAAGTTCGTAAGGTTCTAGAATGATGTCAAGTCCTTCTTCAAACCCCTTTTTAAAAGCCACTACTGCTTCTTCATATGTAATTGTGCGATCCGTCAGTTCATTTATCGCTACCGCTTTACTACTAAATGCTCTTTGCATTCTTTCTTTCACGCGATCGTTTGAATATTTAAACAGACTAAATAATTTATCCTCATCTAAATCAAGTAGAATGGATCCATGTTGTAGAATCACACCTTTTTGCCGTGTTTGGGCGCTACCTGCTACTTTACGACCTTCTACAACTAATTCATACCAGCTTGGTGCATCAAAACAAACGGATGAACGAGGATTCTTTAGCATTTCTTTTTCTTCCTTTGAACGAGGTACAGCAAAGTATGCTTCTAAGCCTAGTTGTTGAAAACCTCGTAATACCCCTTCTGAAATCACACGATAAGCCTCAGTAACTGTTTTCGGCATTTGTGGATGTTCTTCAGGAACAATTACACTATAAGTCAGCTCATGTTCATGCAGAACCCCACGTCCACCTGTAGGCCTACGAACAAAACCTAATCCATTTTCCTTTACAGCTTCAAGCTTAATTTCCTTATCAACTTTTTGAAAATACCCGATAGATAGTGTGGCTGGGTTCCAACCATAGAAACGAATCACTGGTGGCATTTTCCCTTCGCTATTCCAATCTAATAAAGCTTCATCTAAAGCCATATTAAATGATGGAGAACCCATACCTGAATGGATAAATCGCCATACTTCCTTCCCCATAATAACCCTCTTTTACATCTATTTTTAGTAAACGTTTAAGCGTATTTTAGTCTATCAAAATTCGACCAGAAAAAAAAGCCATACATTCTTCTTTCCATCTAGTCTAGAAAAATGATTTGTCCTTACAACTGATGAAGCATTAAAAAGATGAGCGCTTAATGGAAAGATTTTTTACCTTTCTAAATGTGCAAAAAAAGCGGGCTTCATTAAGTTTTCATTACAATTTTCTCGTTCTTGTCCTTTACTAAACCTATGAAAAACTTATATAATATATCTTGGCGTAAGCAATGTTTGAAAGGAGCAAATATTAATTGTCTACTCTATATTTTTTATTAATTATAATCGGTGCTATTATTGTTTACACAGTAATCACAAGGTTGTATCAAAAGAGAATTGTAAAAACATTATCAGAACAAGAATTCAGAGAAGGATATCGTAAAGCGCAATTGATAGATGTCCGAGAACCAAATGAATATGAAGGTGGCCATATTTTAGGTGCCAGAAATATTCCCTTATCTCAGTTAAAAACAAGACTTGTTGAACTTCGTCAAGATAAGCCTGTTTATTTATACTGCCAGAGCGGAATGAGAAGCGGTAGAGCGGCTCAACTATTGTATCGGAAGGGATACAAAAATCTTTCTCATTTACAAGGCGGCTTCAAAAAATGGGGCGGAAAAATTAAATCTAAAAAATAAATCTCTCATACCACCCGACTTAAAACGGGTGGTTTATTCTCATTCGTCATGATGCCTCTATTCCCTCTAAACTACATATTACTAACCACGTTAAACCATTTATATCATACGTAAAGAGTCCCAATATACTTATCTTTTTTATTTAGAAGAATAAGATCCGTTCTTAATCTACAATTATAAACTCCTGTTAGGGGTGATTTTCGCAAAAAAAAACGCGAACAAATACACATAAATGAATTTGTTCACGTTTTATTTAGACCTCGTACATATTTGTAGAGGGCGTTTTATATTAGTCCTTTTGATAACGTAATACTGGCTTTCTTGCTGCTAGCGTCTCGTCTAAACGGCCAATTACTGTCGTGTGTGGCGCTTCTTGGACGACCTCAGGGTTTTCCTCAGCTTCCTTGGCAATCTGAAGCATCGCATCAATAAAGCTGTCGAGTGTTTCTTTAGATTCAGTCTCTGTTGGTTCGATCATCATACACTCTTCAACATTTAACGGGAAGTAAATAGTCGGTGGATGATAACCGAAATCAAGCAAACGCTTCGCGATATCAAGCGTGCGTACACCTAATTTTTTCTGGCGTTTTCCACTTAATACAAACTCATGTTTACAATGTTTATCATATGGTAAATCGAATGCTGGTGCTAGCTTACGCATCATATAATTAGCATTAAGTACTGCATTTTCAGTAACAGCTTTCAAACCATCTGGACCCATAGAACGAATATACGTATAGGCACGGACATTGATACCGAAGTTACCGTAATAAGGCTTGACTCTTCCAATTGACTGTGGACGGTCATAATTAAATGTATAACCTTCTTCTGTTTTCACTAAGATTGGTTTAGGCAAATAAGGAATTAAGTCTTCTTTTACCCCAACAGGACCTGATCCAGGTCCTCCTCCACCATGGGGACCAGTAAATGTTTTATGCAAATTTAAATGAACAACGTCAAATCCCATATCTCCCGGTCTTGCTTTAGATAAAACGGCATTTAAGTTGGCTCCATCATAATAAAGTTTCCCGCCTGCTCCATGGACTATTTCTGCCATTTCTAGAATATTTTCTTCAAACAAACCTAACGTATTAGGGTTTGTTAGCATAAGAGCAGCTGTATCATCTCCTACCACTCTCCTCAAATCTTCTAAATCTACTAAGCCTTGATCATTAGACTTAACTGTTAAGGTTTCGAAGCCCGCCACAGTTGCCGAGGCAGGGTTTGTACCATGAGCTGAATCTGGAACAATAACTTTTGTACGGTTAAAATCACCATTTGCTTCATGATAGGCACGAATCATCATCAACCCAGTCCATTCGCCATGGGCACCTGCTGCCGGTTGTAGAGTGACTTCGTCCATTCCTGTGATCTCAATTAAATGCTCTTGTAAATCATATAACAACTCCATTGCACCTTGAACAGAGCTTTCGTCCTGTAATGGGTGTAAATGAGCAAAGCCGTTATAGCGTGCTACATTCTCATTTACTTTAGGATTATATTTCATCGTACAAGACCCAAGCGGGTAAAAACCAGAATCTACTCCGTGATTACGCTTAGATAAAGCTGTATAATGACGCATAATATCAAGTTCAGATACTTCAGGTAGATCCGCGTCCTCTTGACGGATATATTCAGCTGGGAGCAAATCAGATAATTCTACTTCTGGAATATCCATCTCGGGAAGGCTATAGCCGATTCTCCCTGGTTTACTTAGCTCAAAAATGAGCGCCTGGTTTTCGTTATGCACGGTAATCCCTCATTTCTGCCACAAATGTATCAATTTCGTCTTTTGTTCTTAGCTCTGTTACAGCAATAAGCATATGATGAGCTAATTCACTATAATCTCTGCCTAAATCATAACCACCAATAATATTCTTTTTCAGTAATGCTTGATTTACCTCACGAACTGGACGATTACACTTAATAATAAACTCGTTGAATGAACCGCCATCAAAAGTAATTTCAAAGCCTGCACTTCTAAATTGTTCTTTCGCATAATGCGCCTTTTGAATATTATCTATCGCCATTTGTTTGACACCGTTTCTACCCAAGGCTGTCATTGCAACAGATGCGGCTAGTGCATTTAAAGCTTGGTTTGAACATATGTTAGATGTAGCTTTATCCCTACGAATATGTTGCTCTCTTGCTTGAAGTGTGAGTACGAATCCACGTTGTCCGTTCTCATCAACCGTTTGCCCCACTAAACGTCCAGGTACTTTCCTCATGAGTTTCTTTGTCACGGCAAAGTAACCACAGTGAGGACCACCAAAAGCCGTTGGAATACCAAAAACTTGCGCATCGCCAGCAACGATATCTGCACCAAATTTTCCTGGAGGTGTTAACGCTCCTAAGGATAGTGGGTTACTTGATACAACAAATAAGGATTTATGAGCATGGATAATTTCTTCTAATTCTGCAAGTGGCTCCACTCTTCCAAAAAAGTTAGGATATTGCACGACTACTGCGGCAATGTCATCACCGATCATTTCTTTTAGTGCGCTCATATCTGTTAATCCATCTTTATGTGGGATTTCAACTACATCGATGTATTGGCCTTTTGCATAAGTCTCAATTACAGCTTTTGATTCAGGATGTACTGTACTTGAAATCAATACTTTTTTACGCTTCGTATGTCCAGTTGCTAACATAGCAGCTTCCGCAAGTGCCGTTCCACCATCATACATAGATGAGTTTGCTACATCCATTCCTGTTAGTTCAGATATCATTGTCTGAAATTCAAAAATCGCTTGCAACTCACCTTGGGAAATTTCCGGTTGGTATGGTGTATAAGCAGTATAGAACTCTGAACGAGATAACACGTGATCAACAATAACTGGCATATAGTGATCGTAAACACCTGCACCTAAAAATGAAGTATTTGTTTTTAAATCTGCATTTTTTTGTGATAGAAGCATCAATTCTTTCATTAAAGCAGATTCCGTTTTAGCTGGTTTAATATTATATTCCCTTTTAAAACGAACGCTTTCAGGAATATCACTAAATAAATCATCAATTGTTTTGACTCCGATTGCTTCAAGCATTTCTTTTTGATCAGAATCAGTCATCGGTAAATAACGGTGTTTCATCGCTTCTCTCCCCCTGATTAGTTAGTTCTTTTTCTCTTTTTTATAAAACGGTGTGGCAATTACTTTGGCACGGACACGCTTATTACGAACTTCAACTTCCACTTCAGAATCTAGCGCTGTGTATGGACTGTCCAGAAGTGCTAAGCCGATATTTTTCTTTAAAGTAGGAGATTGTGTACCCGTAGTAACTTCACCAATCCGTTGGTCGTCAGCATAAACTGCATAACCATGACGAGGAATCCCACGTTCAATCATTTCAATCCCAACAATTTTTCTACTTAACCCATTTTCTTTTTGTGATTTTAATGCCGCTTTTCCAATAAAATCTTCTTCTTTGTTCACTTTTACGGCAAAGCCAATACCTGCTTCAAGCGGAGAAATTTCAGAAGACAACTCTTGACCATATAAGGCTAAATTGGCTTCGAAGCGAAGGGTATCTCGGGCACCTAGACCACAAGGAAGAACTCCATCTTCTTTTCCTGCTTCTAAAATCGACTGCCATAAAAAGACTGCATCCTCATTTTGACAATAAATTTCAAAACCATCTTCACCGGTATAGCCAGTTCTCGATACTAATGCATTTTTGCCATTTATATTTACTGTTTGGTTAAATTTAAAAAATCCAATTTCACTTAAATCAACATCTGTAATCTTCTGTAAAACAACCTCAGCCATAGGACCTTGCAAGGCCAATTGTGACATATCCTCTGAAAGGTTTTTAAGTTCAACCTTTCCTTCTAAATGATTTTGTAACCATTGATAATCTTTTTCGATATTAGCTGCGTTTACGACTAAAAGGTATTCATCTTCAGTCATTTTATAAATAAGCAAATCATCCACAGTTCCACCATTTTCATAACACATTGCTGTATATTGTGCGCCAAACGTTTTTAGTTTCGCGACGTCATTTGTCATCATTTTCTGAAGATAACGTAAACTATCTTGACCTTTAACCTCAATTTCTCCCATATGGGATACATCAAACAGACCCGCTTTAGTACGTACCGCTTCATGTTCTTCTTTAATACTAGAAAATTGAACAGGTAGAGCCCATCCACCAAAATCAATCGTTTTTCCACCATACTCTTGATAAATGTCATGTAGTGGTGTTTTCTTCAACTGTGACATTCACTCATCCTCCTTTATATTTCTGTTTTTTTCTAAGATGAATATTTGCATACTAGCCATAGAAGTACTTGGCTTCTCGCCAAATGCTACGACGAAAGCTAAACGCTTTCCACTTTAACCCATTAAAGAAGCTAAGTTTTCTAAAGCACACAAAAAAGGACAGAGAATCTCCTCAAAACCGATCATTTGAGCAGATTCTCTGTCCTTTCACCTGAGAGTTTACGGCGATATTGCAGCCTTTCCCCTTTGGTGGCTCGCTTATTACCTTGAGCTCTCTCCAGAGTTGCGTCAAGCAAGTGTTCTTTTGCCTGAGAGATTCACAATACGATGATTGTTTGCTCCTTCGGCGCTGCAGCACTGCAGTCTCTCCCCTTGCTATCATTCGCGTTTATAATTTTTTCCATTTTTGCACATACTATAATTAACTGCTTTAGAGAGTCGAAGCTTACAAAGACGTATTGTACGTATTTGCAGATTTAGCGTTGAAAATTCACAACTTTCAAAGCTACTTACATCCTACCATCCTATCATTATTTGAGCAATATTTTTATTTAAAAATCTCATGTTTTTTCAACAAGACTTAAGCTTAATACGAACATTATCTTAGAAATTTAAAATAACGTTCGTATAAAAAGGAGAGAGCAAATGACTTTACAAATAAATTTTGATGCAACTTGGCAAGATGAATTTCAAAATCGTATTGATAATGATGGACCATGGGGAAACTGGGATTTATTCAAGCTTACCATTGAGGTTGAGAATCAAACGGTCATCCCTGCGTTTGATGGACTGCAAGTAGACAAACATTTATCAAACCTCACCCCACTACCACATCAACTAGAGGTTGCCGAACAAGTAGTGGAAAACATGCATGGTAAAGCAATTCTAGCTGATGAAGTCGGATTAGGGAAGACGATAGAAGCAGGGTTAATATTAAAAGAATACATGATCAGAGGGCTTGTAAAGAAAGCACTCATCCTTGTACCCGCTTCCTTAGTGTCTCAGTGGGCAATTGAATTAAACAGTAAGTTCTTCATCCCAGCTGTCGCTCAAAAAAAGAGCTATGTGTGGGAGCAATGTGATGTCGTCGTATCATCAATCGACACAGCAAAAAGAGAACCACATAGGAGTTTAGTCTTTGAACAAAACTATGATTTGATTATTATTGATGAAGCGCATAAATTAAAGAATAATAAAACGAAAAACTATGAATTTGTACAGTCTTTAAAAAAGAAATTTTGCTTACTCCTTACAGCAACACCTATACAAAATCGAATTAGTGAGATCTTTAATCTTGTTTCTTTGTTAAAACCAGGTCACTTAGGAACAGAAACATCTTTTTATGAAAAATACAAAAAAAATGCACGCTCTCTCGATGATGATGAAGGTTTAAAGGAACTAGTCAATAAAGTAATGATTCGTAATCGTAGACAAGATACGGGTATTGAATGGACAAAAAGACATGTCGAAACCGTTCCCATCCATTTCTCAAAAGAAGAAAGAGCCTTATATGATGCGATTTCTTCCATGCACAGAGAAGGTAATTGGATGACTGATAGCCAATTTTCACTTATGACTTTACAACGTGAAGCATGTAGCAGTCGCGAAGCGGTATTTTACACTTTAAGAAATATGTTAAAGAAACAGGAACAACCCTCAGTTGCCTTTCAGCAAAAAATGGAAGAGTTAATTGGGTTAGTAGAAAATATCCAACAAAATGCAAAAGCACAAAAAGCATTAGAGATCATTCAACAAATCAATGATAAAGTCATTATTTTTACAGAATATCGTGCCACACAGCTATTTCTACAATGGTTTTTAAAACAGCATAACATTACGTCTGTTCCTTTTCGCGGTGGTTTCAAACGTGGGAAGAAAGATTGGATGCGCGAGTTATTCCAAAACCATGCCCAGGTGTTAATTGCCACAGAAGCAGGCGGTGAGGGGATCAACCTACAATTCTGTAGTTATATCATTAACTTCGATCTTCCTTGGAATCCGATGAGACTTGAACAACGTATAGGTAGAATTCACCGTCTTGGACAAAAAAACGATGTCCATATTTATAACTTCGCCACAAAAGATACGGTAGAAGAACATGTACTCAAACTATTGTATGAAAAAATCCATCTCTTCGAAAAAGTGATTGGCGAATTGGATGATATTTTAACTAAACTACAATTTGGCAGTATTAATGATCACCTAATTGATATTTTCGGGCAATCGGCTTCAGAAGGAGAAATGCGCATAAAAATGGATAATTTAACATCTATGATTGAATTTGCTGAGTCCGTAAAGGAGGAAAATCAACATGCAGCAACATGAAATCCACCATTTTCTATTAAGATACTTTCATGCCAATCATTGTGAAATCCTTGAAAATAAACCAGGCTATTTAGTCATTCAGTTGACAGTAGAATTAGACAAGGAATTAATGAACCGTCCCTTTTATTGGCATTATTTAGAGAAAACAGGCGGTGTTGCAAACCCTATGGAACTTACACTTATAACCAACCCGTCCTTAGCACCAGATGATATAAAGGGAGAGATTATTCACTTTGGATCACCTCGCTTGCATCAAATTTTTCAATCGACGAAAAACTTGGCTGGTTATATCCGTCTGTATGAAAATTACGAGGCCCCACCAGGAACGCAAACTGCCTTACGTCCTTGGCTAGGGCTAAATCTACGGATATCCTATCAATGTGATCGTAAAAAAGATTTGTTCAAGTCAATCGGCTTGCACTTAATTAACGGGCAGATGGTTGAACAATTCCATGATAAGCTCCTTCATTTATCACTTACTCCTAAAATACCAGACTTTAGCTTTACATTGTCACCATTTATCAAGCCTCAAAGTGGTGTGATGCGTGTGGCGAATTTTTTACAGTCGGAAATTGAAAAGGAAGATCACACATGGGCAAATGAAGCACGACTAAGATGGCAAAAGGACCTGCAATTATTAGAAAGATTCTATGAAGATGCGGATGAAAAAGGAGAAAGCTTCGAAAACGAAATGACTGCATTACAAGAGCAATATGAACCCCAAGTTCATATTTCTATTGTTAATGGTGGATTATTTTATTTAACAGATGAAGCGATTAGTTAAGCATTAACTAACGTGGACGACTCATGAGATTGCTTAAGGGAACATTTTTTAAGTACCTATACTTAACCATACTGCTAGCGTATTCCTCATTTTTCTTTTTACAACGGTGGCACCAATATTCTTATCGATACTAAAAAAATATGAACAAACCCAACAATGGGGTTTGTTCATATTTTTTGTTGATTGTCGTTTGATTAATGATTTCTTTTTTTCGTTCCTTTCATTCCGTAAAACAAAAGATAAGGTACAATTCCAAACCACCTAAATAAAACAGGCGCTTTTTCTTGCTTTCTTTCTATTCTTTGTTTCTTTCTCTCAGACTTTGGTTGTTCCATATATTGAACGAATGTCTGAGTAATAAACTTGACATAATCATTAGAATTCATCTGGCATCCCTGCTTTTTTAGCTACTAGTCTTTCCCATTCATAAACCATTTATTCCTATTATTTTCTCTCGATTTCTATCCATTTGACCACTTCTCTTTCAATCAATGAATAATACGCAATCGCTTCTACGTTCGCAACACCGTTTATTTGTACTTCCAGAATGATTTTGATGAGGTTTCCTTCTTGATCTTCTAAATCATAATAAACCGTTCCATGATTGAATGAATACTCCCCTTCTATTGGTAGCTCACCATTCAAATGAAATTGTTCATCTAAATAAATAATAGATTGTTTAAAATAGTACTCCTGTTGTAAAAGGATACTACTTAATTTCAAGATTCTTTTTTCTCTTATTAAAAAATCTGCTTGAATGGTAATCACAAAAGAAAGCAAAACAATGAGGATTAATACAAAAGGATAAAAGAGTCCCTTTTCATTCATTTTCTTCGTCACCGTTTGTACTCCTTATTTTCATTTGATAAAAAGAAGACCGATACTCTTTTTGGAAAATATTTTTATAAATAAGCACCATGTTATCTTCCTTCACCTCAAATTGAACGGATTGAAGCTTTTGTAACACAACTTCATGCCCTGCCCCATTCACACGCCTTCTTAACTTATCACCATATTTTTCATAGCTAATAGATTGATTGTCTATTAATAAAATGAGCACTCCTCGATTATCTAATGATATCTTCTCAGCAACGCGTACTTCTTTTTTTAATTGCTGAATAAATACGAGCCATTCAATCTTTTGCTTTCTTTCATCAATATTTTCGTTAACGGAAATAACCTTAAACACAAGTGGCATAAAGCTCATAATGATTAAAAAGCAAGCTAAAGTTATAAGTGCTTCTATTAACGTAAAGCCGTTTCTTTTAATACTTTTCACAGATCATCACTTCTCGTTGATAGAGATAAGAGATACAAATATTATTAGCCTCACTGTTAAAAAGGTGAAATGACATTTCGTCTTTTCTCACCGTCCTAGGTAGCACCCTATCATTGTCCATCATTTCCTCATATAAAATTTGAGTGGCTTCATATCTCAAATTTTCTATATGTGTGTACGTATAGAGACGAATCATGACAGGAATAAAAAGAGTGGCGATTAAAAGCATCGCCGATAACGTAAAGAGTAAATCAATGAGCATAAAACCACTAGTATGCTTCCACATAAAATCTCCCTCTGCCTATTTGAAAAACAAATTTGTACTGCTTAAGCGAGCTTTTGATTTGCAAGTAACCGAAACGGTTAATTTTCCCAGTATTTAAAAATTTGAAATGTAATGGCATTGTACCGCTAGTAATGAAATAATCCTCACTATATTTCTGACGAAGGAAAATATTTCGACCATTAGAAAAGATATATTCATGCTCATCAGGTAAAAGATAAACACTAACCGTTGTTTGATTTACAATCGCATACTGCTGAGCATATAGAAGGTCACCTTCAAATTTGGCAAAGAAAGCTTGATTATCATACTCTTCAAATTGGTGCTGCATGCTTATAGCAGTAATAAAAAGAATAACACTAAAAACAGACCAAACAATTAATGATTCAATCAAAGTAAACCCTGACTGTAAATTTATTCGTCTCTCACCGCCGTCACAATGCCATCTATTAAAACAAGTGTTTCTCCGGTCGGACATGTTGTTTCACCTTCATTTAAATACTCCTCCGTCACAAGCACATCCAATGACTCAGGAAGCTTATTATTAGCTAATTCATACGATTGGACTTGACTCTGAACCATTTTTGTATAAGCACTACAGCCTTTTTCGTTTATTGCCGATTGGTTTTTTGTGATGTTTGGAATTGTAATAATTAAAAGTACAGATATGACTAACAAGACAATCATCATTTCAATAAACATCAGTAATAACCCTCAAAGGGAATTACTGGTTAAATAAAAAAAGAGCACAACGTGTATAAGTGATGTACCACCATCCTTATACCGTTCGCCTACTAGTGATAGGCAAACACTTGCTGTACTCTTAGATGTATATTATAACATCTTGGGTTTTTTAGCAACGGTTTGCTAGAATGGCCGTTGCTCTTGACCCAGGAGATGTGATGTTAACGTGAAAAACCGTATTGATGTAATTGCACAAGAAGAATCATATAGTAACTTATCTTCATTTGATGATATCGAACTAATGAACAAGGCAGTACGTAATTATAGAGACGTCATTACTGCGTCTATTAAGCGTGCAGATGTAAGGAATAGACTAATTGCATTATTGGAGATTTTAAAGCGTCATAGCTGCAAGCAAATTGGCGTGAGCTATATGTGTAAGAATACGATTGCTAAAAAGCTAGAAGTATCTTATAAAACTGTACAAAGATTAATGAAAAAATTAGTAGACCTTGGTATGATCCGCCAGGTGGAAATGAAGCGTAAAAAGAACATGTTACAAACTGCAAATGCCGTTATCATTTTACCCGTAAAAGAAGAAGTGACCAACAAGCAACCTGCTAAAAAGTCCAAGAAGTGTCCTACCATTAAAACAAAGTCTAGTTCTTTAAAACAAAATATTAATAATACTAAACGTAATAATAGCGTTAAATTGTCATCTGCAAATTTTATTGCTCATTGGGTACCAAAAAGCTTTGCTGAGTTAACAAGCTATTTTTATTCTGAAGCAAAAGCCATTGAAGAGTTCTGGAAGGTAGTTAAACAATGTAATAGAGTAGTAGACCATATGAACGGTTTAAGAGCCTTTACTGAAGAGCAAGAGCTTGAAATTGGTGTCCAAGCGTTTAAGGAATTTGTGATGAAAATAAAGTCTGGTGCAAAGATGATTAAAGGGAAATTTGCTTATTTTAATGGCATTGTCAATAATCTTATGGACAAGCTTTATTTTGACGACGCATTTATGTCTCGCTAAAGGCGCAATGTTAATGTGACCCCACTGGAAAAAAGTGTTTAAAACACTTTAAATTTCTAAACATTTATCCGATAATAAAATTTAGAAAAATACAACTCTGGGGGATATTGTGGTATGAAAAAACTTTTATTATTTTCATTAATTGCTGGTTCATTAACATTAGCAGCATGTAGCAATGATGACACAGTAAGTGCTGACAAAGAAAAAGAAACTAGTCAAAGTGAATCCACTCAAACTAATCAAGATGAAAAAGAAGATGGAAGCTTTTACGAAGAAGGTTTTGGTCAAGTAAAAGTAATTGCCAATGGTCCAAAAGAAGCAAAAAAAATTGATATGGATCCCATGAAGCTTGAATTAAATAATATTCGTGTTGTTGATGTTGAACTAGATAAAGAAATGGTTGAGTACATTAACGATGGTAGAGAGACTTCACGAGGAATAATCATTGATATAACCGCAGAGAACACAACTGAAGATGATATAACCTTTGACCCCAACCAGGCAATTATAGTAACCGATACAGGTGAACAAATTGAGAGTGATCTAGGTTTAATGGGTGAAGCTGGCGGAGATTCCTTAGGTAAAGTAACCAAAGAAGGTTCAACATGGTGGTTTCTAGATAACATTGATAAAGACGTAAAAAGAATTACTGTTATAATCTCAGCACCTTATGACACGCAAACTGGTGAAAGTATTGGAGAAGAAAAGCGAATTGAATTTGAAATTGAATAATTAAATAAAGACGGTCTCACAAATCATGAGACTGTCTTTATTATTCTTAAAGTCCTTGGTCGTCCTTCTTCCCAATTTACATATCCATTCTCTCGTAATTTATTTAAAAGTCCGCTTATAGTTGATGGAGATGCTATCCCAACCATAGTTCCTAACTCTCTATATGAAGGCGGATAATTATTTGTTGAAACATCAAAAATTACTATATAAAGACACCTTAAATAATTTCTTTAATACAAAAATATTATTTACTTTGTTCACTTATTTTTTCTATCATTTGAATTGTAGCTAAAGAAAGTTCAACTTCAATTTTTTTTAGATTAGAAAAATGGGTACTTAAATCTTCAAGTTTGATATTTATAATAGATCCATCAATATTCTGTAATAAATCCTCTAAACATATTAGTAATTTTCTGTATACTGTTACTAGAGAGTTATATTCACCGTCCATTATTGGAGATTTCTCATTACTATTTATCGAAAATAAACATTCATATCCTGAATTAATACATTTTGTGATATTATCCATATATTCTATCTTATTTAAAATCAAATTATCTTTATTTATTTTCGGTGATATCACCTTAGAAATATTAATGATATTCCCACCGATTAGTTGTAACATCCGTGCATCTTGTTTATTCAAATTAACGCCCCCTATTCACTAATATTCACTAAAAATGAAAGAAATTTATTTAAATACTGTTAACGATTCTATAAACTGTACTTGATTAAAAAAATTCATTATTTATTGCAAAGATTAAAATGAAAGAACCGATAACCTGTAACCAACTTCCAACAAATAGAATAAGTTCTCCTTTTTGAATAAGGTTATTTAAAATAAAGATATTTCCTATTGCAACTGTGAAGGATCCAAACGATATCAGTCCGTTACCTAAAATTCCTAAATTTCTAAAATTAGAATCCTCAGAAATATATGCGCCGTAAGCTTCAAGCCCTGCACCAAGACCTTGAACTTCACTTCCAAGTGTATCAATAAGGATTCCTTCTTCTTCTAAACCTGACAATTCAATACTTATTCCAAGTGCATTTCCTGTATTACCTGCAGCTTCTATCCATGCTCCAGTTATAGTATAAAGCTCTGAAGGAGTGACCTCTCTTTTATCCTCCAGTAGTAGAGTTCTGCCCACAGCTTGCAATGTATTCCCAAATGCTTCAACTGAATTTCCTTTGATAACAAGATCTTTACCTAAATCTGTCTCTGTCAAAGATGATTCTGTTTGACCTATTCCCTCAACAACAGCACCAATAGCAAGAATTATCGCTCCAGAAATTACAAGGTATTCTCCAGAAATTATCATTTACTTTTTAATCCTTTCGCCAGAAAAACATAAGGGTATTTACATATAAAATAGATGAGTTTATTGTTATCATGTTAAGGTATTATATTTTCATAAACGTTACCTATACCATCCTCAGCTAAAATCTGTTCCCCTCCTATTGCTTGTAGACCTGCTCCCATTGATTGAAGTAAATCCCCTGCAACTGCAATTTCCTGAAATTTAAGTAACGTTAGCTCATCTAGAGATTCTAACTGTTTAGTTACTCCTGTAGCCTCTGCTAATTGCCCTATTGTCTGTACCCATATACCAGACAATATTTTACCCTCACCATTTGAGTTCATGTTTTGACCGTCTTTTAAATTATATAATTTAGTTAGAAGAACAGCTTCAGATAAAACACCAACTAATTGTATCCACTGGGTAATTGCAATATTACTTTCAATACTCCTTATTTCTTCTTCAACTGATTTCTCAGCTTCAGTTCTCTCAGTAGAATTAATTGGCATAAATAATGTCACTCCGACTCTTTTTTAGTTTCGTTACATCCTTTATTTTATGATTATCCATTCTTCTCTTCTTTACTTAAATCATTAAATCCACCTTTAATACACTATGATATTAGCCTAGAAATGTTACTAGATAATCTAAAGTTACTCAGAATTTAAGTCGCTCACACAATTTATTATATATATTCAGCTTTTGGGATTTTTAAATCATCTATAAGCACTATTCCTCCACATTATTCATAAGATGTACTAACAAGATTATGAAGTTGAGAAGAATGTATTATTTTTATGATTTAAATCCTTAACTTGATATATTAATGTTTCTGGGGTTTTTATTTTTTCTTACTTTGTAAAGTGTAGTATTCTCCCCTAATCATTTTTGGGAGGTTTGGGGGGATTTCAATCAATATATTTTTGTGGACATACGCTTTTCTAGGATATATTTTTTCTTAATTGGATTTTCTCTTTCTAATTATTCATGAAAAAATCAAGTTTTACTATTTGTTTTATCAAGTGTATTTTTGATAACAAGTCTAGTAGGATGTGGATACAACAATAATGGTATGGAAAATCAAAATAATACACGTCCATAAATGGACTTTTATCATAGACTAGAACGATAATACTAACACGAGAAGGCTAATGATGACCGAATTAACAGCCAGGTTTGGAAGACCATTTTTAGGAGAACTAGCAGCAGGGGCTTTTTAGGTCAAATATTATAGAAGTTTTCGTTACCTTATTTACTCACCATACCTTATGCCCCTTACTATTATTAAAATGAAGTAATTTATTCTTCTAACAATCTGATGTAAGCTTGATAACCTACGATGGCAGCTATTAAAGAGCCAATTAGAAAAAGTGCTGAACCACCTAATGTAAACAATCTTCCAATATAAGTGAATTTAGCCTCCTGAAGTACTTCTAAATCGTTATTCATACTATACTCTCCTTTAGATACTTAATAAATTGTACTAGATGCCATATAGGGGTACATGACCAGCAAATAAAATTAGGCTTTTCACCTGTAGCATATGCACTTTATTGAGAAAAGTGAATAAGATTGTGTGCTGGACATAGATTATAAATACCATTAAAAACGTCGATTAGTGTAATAAAAAGTAATTTGGTATATCATTACTTATTATCATTTCAGTTACCGTTTTACATTCAAATCCATTCTCCGAAGTATATTCCAGAATAGTTTCAAGTGCTTTTACGGTTTGTGTTCTATCTCCGCCTGAATCATGAAGTAATATAATATCTCCAGGTTTAACTGATGAAATTACATGAGATGATATAGCATGTACACCAGGATCTCTCCAATCTTGTGGATCTTGATGCCAAGACCACATAATTACATACATATTATTGTTATTAGCTGTTTGAATAATCCGGTCATTGTATATTCCAGCAACTGGACGATAAAGAGAAGGGGAAAATCCAGTAATTTCTTTTAATACCTTATTTGTTAACTCTATCTCGTTATTTAGAATTTTAGTAGTAATATTTGCATCAATTTCATGATTATATGTATGGTTTGCAACTTCATGACCTTCTTTTACTATTCTTTTAACAACATCAGGGTACTTCTTTGCATTGCTTCCCGTTATAAAAAATGTAGCTTTTGCGTTGTATTCAGAAAGAACATCCAAAATTTGTGGAGTATATATCGGATTTGGACCATCATCAAAAGTAATTGAAATTATTTTTTCATTAGTGTTTACTTCCCAAATTACATATCCGGTTTTCTCATACTCTTCCCTGCTTTTAATACTTGCCTCCGCTAAACCTATATTAGGGGAAATTTGTATTATAAAAAAAGATATCAGTAAGAATTTTTTAACCATCTTAAGTCCCCAATCTGAATCAATTATCAAACATCCAAAATTTAGAGGTAAGATATTTTTCTAGCTGTGAAATATACCTTACCTTATCTTATTATCATTAATAGGAATGTTTTTATTCAATATCTTAGAGGAAAAAATGATATGAAAATGATCTCCTTTTTAAATAGCCCCTCTCGCATGAGAAGGAATGATTTTTTAACTGCGTAACTTCTTTAATAGCTGTGTGTTTTGTGCTCCTGTACCTCTATAATTTTTAATACCATATTTAGCAGCAAGTTTTTTACGGTTAGTCATGGAAGAATCAATATTAATTGATTTCAGATAGTCAACCACACTAGTTGTTTTCATGTCGCCTTTTGGATTTGGTTTGCTTTGTTTAGTCGGCTTTTCCCCATTTTGCAACTTCTTCAATAATAATGTGTTTTGTTCAGGTGTACCCTTATAATTCTTTATACCATGCTGTTGAGCAATTTTTTCACGATTAGAGAATGAAGAATTAATCCCCTTTGATTTAAGGTAATCCACAATACTTGTAGCGATATTAGCTGGCTTAGTACCTTCACCTTTAGTGGGAGTATCTACCTTTGACCCATTAAAAGTATCTGTACCATAACCTTTATGATTATATTGAAGGTGTGGCTTATCAATAAAACTTCTCCAATCTCCGCCCCACTCAAAACCAAGGCGCTTAGCTTCTTTAATGGCTTTTTTCACATCAGCTGCACCATATCCATTCCAAAGTGTCTTGCCTTTTGAATTTACAGGAACAAAATCCAAAGCTTGTCCTACCAAATGATAAGAACGCATAGTTTGAGAAGCTCCACTATTTACATATTCACGCTGTTTTGCTTCAGTACGGATAGTTTCGTAAATAAGAATATTAATATCATTTTTCACTAAATACTCATGCCACTTTAGAGCTAGAGCCTTTGTATTATCCGCAAGCTTTGCAATGTTATTTAAGTTTCTTTCTAGATAATATAATGTCATTTAAAACACTCCTTTTTATTGTATTAGAAAAGACTGCCTAATTGGACAGCCTTATAACTTATCTGCTTTTTCTAGCCAAGCCTTTTGTTGTTTAGCTTTTTTGGTGAATCCAAAATGATTCTTATAAATTGTATATAAAGTGATTCCAAGTGCAATTCCTGCTGTAAGGACAATGCCAAATGCGTCAATACTCGCAGCTGTAAGCCACTCAAACTTAACATTGAGAGTGCCTAAAAACATCATGATGGCTGATAAAAAACCAACTACTTGAGTCACAACATCTTTATTCATGTTTACCACCTCCTTTCAAGAGGACTTCAAGACCAACAACTCGCTTATCTAGATTGTTAATTCTCATGTGGATAGCTTTGCGATCATCATCACTTTCCTTCATTTGCTCGCTAAACTCATCTATAGACTTTTGTAAATTGGCAATGGCATCACTTAATGGCTTTATAATAATTGTCTTAAAAATAAAAGAGATACCCCCAAAGAGAGTACCTACAACAGCTAGAGTTGCCGCCCATTCTTGTATGGTCAATCCGATAAAAGTCAAAATTTCTCCCCCTCATGTAAAATAAAAAAGCCTTACTCGGCTTTATTTAATCAAATCTTCTCTTCCTTCTGATACTAGCAACACCTTCACATCTTCTTTCCAAAGCAAGGGTACTCTTTCATATGTCCAGTTCCCTTGAATAATTTGAGTAGTAAATAAGATAGCCAACATTTACTCACCTCCCTTCATTGAAGTTATGGCCATTTGTGAAATAAGCTCGGCTAACTCTAAAATAGCAACTGCATTTATCTCTTCCTGGTTAGGCACATTACTTTCTTTTTCAGCTTCAGCTATTAATTGATTTTGATACTCTGTATCTTTTATAAACTCATCATTTTCAAATTTAAAGATATAAGGATTACTTAAAACCTCATGATCATCTGGCACCTCAGCTTCAAAGCTATTTCCTCTTTTGGTTGAGGACCAGCCGTCTAATCTTCCGTCTACAAGGTTAAAATAAATTTTCATATAAACACCTTCCTAGTATTCATAAATCCTTGTTAATGCAACATAGTGATTCAAACCCTGGTCATTCTGAGCATGACCGCTGATACTCTCATCAGTAAAATAAAGATACTTAAAAAGTGACCCTGTATTAGTAAAATCGTTGTAATCAACCGCAACTGAGTGTGAATATCCCTCGTTTATTTGAGCTGCTTCTTTCGGAATGTAAGAATAGGAGAATTGTCTATTATTCAATCCAGAACCCTTTGTATAACTTTGCCACTGTAGAATCCAACCGTTACGGCATTTACTTAAAGGTAATTCAGGGTAAATTGTTTGATTAGAAGCATCCGTGGGATATCTAGTGCCTGACCATAATATTTTAGGTTTACTTATAGGACGGTAATCCCCATTCGTAATTTCCCAAATACTATCTTCTGGTAGATAAACAGATGCAACATCGCCTTCCACCATTTGAACACCATCTACTTGCACCCAATTATCATTTCCACCTGAGAAGATAACCTCTATACTATCAGCATTCACAAAAGTAGAAGGTGTTTCGAATGTAAGTGAATAGCGTTCTACAGAATAGTCAGACCTGACAGCAGGAAAGATTTCACTAGCTATTTGAGACTTTCTGTTCCCTGCCATATCACAATGCCATACTTGGATAACTGGTGTACCGCCTGCCTTTATTCTCCATTGTCTTTTAAAATGTCCAGAGACGGTATACACATTACTTGCTGTAACCCCTTCATAAACATATTGACGCATATAGTGTGCATTTCTAACCACTAATGCTTGCTTACCAAATATCGCAATTGATGCAGCGTCAGAAGGGGCAAATTGAATTGATACCATTGGGTTACCTCTTATATCCCATGGGCTATCCATCATTACACTTGTTCTTTTTGCGGGCAACCAGTTATAAGTAAATGCGTCAGTGTTTATGTTAGTTCTATCAACTTCTAAAAGCTCAAAAGAATGATCACGAAGAAGATTTCTTTTAGGTGTAGATGTATAAACCATTCCACTTTTATCATCTTCAAGTTTAAAGTCTCCGCCTTTTACAGATACATCACCGAAAGTTCCTGAAGCACCGACAAGATGACCAGCAAAACTAACATTTCCATCTGCATCAACGACAAACTGCCCTTGACCAACATTTAAGCCATTTAGAGATTCAATGTAACGTGCAACCAACCACTTATCACCAAATGTGGTATCTTTATCAACCTTATTA
The DNA here is from genome assembly GCF_038007625.1 of Cytobacillus sp. FSL K6-0129. Lineage (NCBI taxonomy): Bacteria > Bacillati > Bacillota > Bacilli > Caryophanales > Bacillaceae > Cytobacillus > Cytobacillus sp. FSL K6-0129. Next base: position 1,450,672 of record NZ_JBBOXM010000001.1, read on the forward strand.
GGTCCTTGTGGTCCTTCTATTTTGCTCCATTCATAATCTGACGGATTAGTTGATTCATTAGCAGTGGTTTTATTGTAGGCAATACCCAAATATTGCTTACCTACAGGTGAATCACTCATCCCACTTCCAGTTGCACTATTCGCATATTTTATCCATGTATATCTAGGCGTTCCATCTGTGCCTTTTGGTCCCTGTGGTCCTTGCTCACCTTCAATTTTTGACCAAGAATAATCACCAGGGCTATTTGATTCAGTAGGTGTTGTTTTGTTGTAAGCTAATCCAATGTATGTCTTACCACTTGAATTATCAGACATCCCATCACCGTTAGAACTCGTGGCGTATTTTATCCAAGTATAGAGAGATTGCCCATCTTCTCCTTTTGGTCCCTCGACTCCTTGCGGCCCTCTGTCTCCTCTATCTCCTTTATCACCTTTGATTAATGCCCATGTATAATCAGATGGATTGTTTGACTCTGTAGAAACGGTCTTGTTATAAGCAAAGCCAATATACTTTTTCCCCTCTGGTAAATTGCTAAATCCATTACCGTTTTCATCATCCGCATATCTAATCCATGTATACCGTGGTGATCCATCTTCACCAGGCGGTCCTGGGATTCCCTCTGGACCACTCGGACCTTGTGGACCCTCAACTTTTGACCAACTATAGTCTTTTGGGTTAGATGATTCATTAGGAGATTGTTTATTATAAGCAATCCCCATATAAGGCTTACCATCTGGACTATCTGACATGCCGTTTCCTTGTGCATCATTAGCATATTTAAGCCATGTATATAAAGGCTCTCCTTTTTCCCCTGGTGGTCCTGGAATACCCTGTGGACCACTTGGACCAGCTACCCATTCAGAACCATTCCACACCTTCCAAATGATATTATTCGGATCAGATGTATCAATCCAAATTACTTCTGTATCAGATGGTGCTGTCTTACTTTCCACACGTTTCTTCTCAGCATATTCTTTTGTATAACTAAGCGCTTTTTCTAGGTTTTCCATCGCCTGTTCAATTCGTTTTCTCTCTTCCTCAGACAATTTTTCATCACTATATTGAATAGCCTGTTTCATTTGATCCACGGCAACCTTGACTGGAAACTCTTGCTTTTCTACGCCTTCAATATCATCAAATTTATTTTTAATTTTAGTAATCAGCGTGGGCTGCGATTCTCCAAATGTTGCTTCTAATAAGAAGCCACTTGCTTCATATATCTCGGTAAACTCAGTAATAGGTGCATCCATTGTAATGTTCCAATTTTTATTAAACACTTCTACTACATCACCAAGACGGAAATCAACTTCATATTCAAAAGGACTTCTTAATGCAAAGCGCCCAGAATGGTCATTGATGGTGGGCGTTAATATCTGCGCTTCAAGATAGAAGTTTGTAAGAAACTCCCTCATTTTCTCTTCCCCACGCTGAATCAATAACTCTTCCATTTCTTCGTCCGTGAGTTCTTCCTCGTCTTCTGAATTCCCTACGTCCCTTGCATCAATAAAGGTTTCTTTTCTTTGTAACCCTACGCCTTGACCGACTTTTACTACTTTTCTTTCTGTCCCCTCACCTTGTCCACCAACATACCCTACATTTTTTAAATTTAGGTCACTATCAACAAACAATTGATTTTTAATGGTTTGAAAATCAGGGCTAAAAAAAACAGGCGGCAAGCCACCTGGATTATCTTTTGTTAAATTTCTCGGTTCAACCACATCAAATATCCACTTCTTTAATGTCATGTCTGCATAAATGACAAATCCTAAATTAGCCTGTTTACTTATACTTACGATCTCATCAGCAACATATTTATATCTTGATTCCCAACTAATTTCAATTCCTCTATTCAAGTTAGGGGCAATTTCTATTTGATCAATGCGTCTAGTTGGGTCAGTTGGATTGACAAAGTGATTATAAACATAATGTTTCATAACCGTTTCTGCGTTTCCCTTTTTACGGTCATATCCTGTATCTGAAGGTGGCACAGTTATTCTATGATCTAATACACCATCTAACGTTACACCTGTTATTTTCCAATTCTCAGACGCCTTGCCACTCTCATCTAATGCAATTTCACGGTGACGAATAAGCATTGCCTTATCCCCACGTTTGTTAGGGATAATCACATTCCCTTTTTGGAAGTATTCTGCTCCCTCAATATACTGATTTACATGTAATTCAAACTCACCAATCTCATAGAATTTTGGTACTATTCTTAGACTGATATATTTGTCAGTTTCATGTAATAGATTCATAAATGAATTATAAATTCTAATAGGTTGTTTCATAAAGTCACCTGACTATGCCATTTTTGCAATGCGAATTCTAATAAAGTTTGTTGTAGGTAAATTGGATGCACGAAATGCAAGAGCCTGAATCGTTACCTCATCCCCTGCATTTAATTCATCAAAACCAGATTGAATGACAAAATTATCATTTACATCACTAAGTACATTTGCAGCAAGTGGGAAGGACTCTTGTCCATTTACAAATAAATAAACCTGTATATCTGAACCCGTTAAACCATCTTCTTGTGGCCAAGCAAATTCGACCCAAAATTGATAAATCCCATTCGCTTTTGCTTTAAAGGTAGTAGAATTTTTTATTTCACTTTGCTTATCCCTTTCAATTGTTCCAAATGGAATCACTTGTCGAGTTGAAGTTAATTGTATTGGATTCCTATTTATAGCTTTCATAAATGATTGATTGGGCATGGACACCATACCTACTTCATTAATTTGTAACCCTCGGTAAATATTGTGTAAAGGGATATATCCGCAAACTGCATCATTCGTTCTTTCATCTGTAATTTGATTTTGCTCAATGAATGACTTACCAGCAGTAATTCTTACCCGTGCCACACTCATTTCAAAAATATATCCATCACGTATGATAGCTGGTGCTACTGGATTACTTGCAGGAACACCTTTCTTTACATATGCATATATCCTTCTTTCCGCAGGGTTTCCATCAAAACAAATAACTATCCTATCAATACGATCTTGCGTTGTGTGAGCCACATCATGAACCAAATCCAACGCAGCAGTATTTTCATACATGTAACCATTCGCAAACATATAGCCTGCACCTAAAGTGACTGTCATGTTTTGTTTGGCTTCTACAGTCAAATCAGGAAGATTAACTGTATTTGATACACCGTTGCCAATAATTTGAGCGTGAAATCTTGCGAAATCTGCCGCCTGGTAAACCCTTTGATCTTCCTGTGTACTATCGAAAAAATAAGAGCGTTCCATCTCTTCACCCCTTATAAAATAAAAAAAAGCACTGTTTCAAAGTGCTTTTAAACGCCTAAATAATAACTATGCCATGCGATTGCAACGATACCATTAGCTGTACCAGCATCAGCTATATATTTTATTTCATTTTGACCAGGCTCTAGTTTCCAAAAATCACTATAATGATCTAGGTATCCTATCGCCTTTTCGATTGTTGCTCCATTCCTGTATATCTCAACTCTTTTATTTTGATCATCTGTATTAATGTGTAAAACTTCATTATCTGATAAAGAGCGATTCACACGAATATATTGACCAGTTGTGACATTTATAATTTGAGGGTTTGTAATTGGTCCCTGAATATCTATCGTTACTGGTGATTCAACATCTCCCTCATTTACTAAGATCGTTGAATCACCACTTAACCCTAATTCAAAAGGAAACGTCGTTGGCAACTTAAATAACCCTTCATATGCTCGTAATGCTCTTGAAACTTCTTTCGGATCACGCCAATAAGGATTAGGACATTTCCAATTAATCATGAACGTTTGGAAAAGGTTTTCCCCTCTTTCGGGGAAAGTAGGCGCACCATCTAATACACCGTATATTTCTTTTGTATCCCCATCAAGGTTTAATGTTAATTTGCCTAACCCTAATTTAGGGTTACAAACACGCAAAATTTGCTTTCTTAATTGTTTTATTCGCAATAAGTCACCCTCAATAATTATTCCTTCTAATGAGGGAAATCTAGGCTGTAGAATGGTATCTATATAAGTGTCTCCATCTTGATACGGTGCTCGCTGACTTTGTATTTCAGCCGACACTTCTCCAATACCTGTTAAACTATCAATAAAATAAGGTTCCGTATCAAATAAAATACTTTCACCCCTACTATTCGTGTAAGTTAACCTTTTCATCTCACCACTCCATTGCCAATTGGCGTGCAGCTTGTTTCATTTTCCTAGCGTTTTCTGAAGGTGAAGATGGTTCTGGACTAACTATGGTTATATGTTGAGTCACACCATTTCCCTTCATTGTGGCAGCTATCCCTCGACCAATTTCCCCTAAAGTTTTCTCATTTAATGGCAACACTGCTTCTGGTCCAGCTTCACCAGCACCTTGTAAAACACCGTTATTCATACCAAATATAGTTGGACGTGTAAAAATACCACCTTTAGCATTCCATTTAATACCGATGCCAGACGGATAAGTGATTTTCTTATCAAATATAGTTTTAGTTGACGTTTCCAATGAGAATGTAGGCATTTTTGGCATTTCTGGCTTAGGAATTTTAAGTTTAAGATTTTCAAAGAATCCTTTTATATCCTCAATAAAACCTGATATTTTTTCTTTGGCAGTTTCAATTGGAGAAAGTATGTTTTCCTTTGCCTGTTCCATTGCATTGCCAGCTTTATCTTTTAGTTCATTTAGCTTATTAATAGCGCCATCTTTCAAACCTTTAACTAGTCCTTCACCACGATTTTTTAACTCATTGAATTTTCCAATGGTATTGTCCTTCAATTGTGTTGCTTTATTAACAAAACCATCTTTTAATTCAGTTGCCTTATTGACGACATTAGTTTTAAATTTTCGGACAACTGCTTCACCGCTATTTTTCAAATCGTTCACTTTTGCTAAACCTTGATCTTTAAGCTCATTGAATTTATTGACCGCTCCATCTTTCATGTCATTGAACCAATTAACAAAATTAGTTGCTAAATTTGAGGTAGTTTCTGACAACCAGGAAGTAAATTGATCCCATTTATCACCTATCCAATCTGTTATTGCCCCCCAATTTTGAATAACTAATACAACCCCTGCTATAGCAGCTGCAACCCCAACAACGATACCGATAATCGGTAATAATGAAAGATTAAGTGCTCCAATAGCAACAACTAATCCAATAATAACTGGTGTTAACGCTCCTGCAACGACTAAAACTCCGCCAAATACAGTAACGAACGTTTGGATAGGTCCTGGTAATTTGGAAAACCATTCTCCTATTTCAGCTAAGCCATCCACTATTGGCGTTAAGGCATCAACTAAATTTTGACCAACTGGCAATAATGACTGCTGTAGTTCACGCAAAGAAGATTCCCATTTCTCCCCTGGGGATTTTTCAGCCATCTGATCAGCTTTACCATTTACATCATCTAATCCATCTCCAATACCTAGCAAAGAAGTAGAGCCTCGAATCCCTAAATCCTCAAATTGTGTAGATAATGTACTTAATGCTTCTTGTTGTTTAGATGAGTCCATTTTCTGGATATCTTTCTGGATACTGTTCATAACTTCTGCCATCGTTACTTCGCCTTTTTCCCAACCTTTAAATAGCTTAGCTGTATCTTCCGAAAACATATCCAAATTATCTTTAAAAGTACCATCACCAAACCTAATTTGAAGCTCTTTAATAGCATCGGCAGCTAAATCAGTGTTTCTTGCACCACCTTCTAACCCATTTTTTAAGGATTCCATCATCTGTTCACCTGAAAATTGAGCATCTGCGAAAAGTGGGGCATATTCATTGATTGTATCTAAAAAGTCACCAGATTTATTTAAACCATTTTCATATCCAGCACTTAATAAATCCATTGCCTCTTCACTCGTATAACCAAATTCCATCATCAGTTTTTCAGCTGCTATTACATTCTCGTTTACATCCGTTCCAGTACGCTTGGCTATGGTAGTTAGGTTGTTTGTTAACTTGGTCAACTCTACATCATTTAGATCACTAAATGCTCTTTTAGCTAACATTACCGCTTCAGAAGCTTCATTAACTGAGCCTACAACCCCATTCCTAAATACGTCGTCAACAATACTGTTTAACTTTTCTGCCTCATCAGCTGATACACCTAAATTTGCTTGTAAATAGGACTGCGAATTCCCAAATTCAAGTGAAGAATCCATTGCAGCCGTTCCTAGCTCCAATAACTTATCTGTTACACCTTGAAGAAGTTCTGTCGCTTCCATCAAGTTATTTAAATCTAATTTGTTTCCGATTTCCTCTAAGTCATTTCCAGCATCATCCGCACTATCACCAACTTGATCCATAGAGCGTCTAAAATTATTCAAGGTACTCCTAGCTTCATTCAAACGAGTTTCCATCTGCATAACTTCAATAGAATTTTCACCATATACTCTTTTCGTTTGTTCCAATTGATTTTCTAAATTAGCGATAGTTCGTTCCGTTAAATCCATCTGCCTGGTTAACTGACTTTGAGCTAATTCAAGCTTTTCCGCCTCGGTGGCGTTCTCATCAAGTGCCTGTGTCTCCAACCTCATTGCACTAGCAAGGTTCTTTTTCTCTGCCTCAAGCAATTTAGTTTCATCTTGAAGTTCACCCAATTTATCCTTTGCATCACGAGCTTCTAGTGCTTGCTCAGATAAACCACCATTTACACGCTCTAAAGATGTTTGCAAAGATGTCTCAGCACGCTCTGCATCAAGTAACCTCCCATACATCTTATTTAATTCCTGAGCCGATGTATTCGTATCATTCGCCATCGCTTCATATTCTTCTCTAAGCATTCGAGTACGTTTACGAGCGCCTTCCATTTGTATTTCAAGCTTTTGTTTCTCGGCTCTTAATTTATCAGTGACAGAGGCATCTCTCCCCATAGCAGCGATGTGGTTTTTATACTCTTTAGCAGCATTATTCATCACCATATTGATTTGTTTAAGTGTTTGGGCATAATGTACTTGCCCATTCATCTTAAAATTTAGAACTACGTCACGCTCTCTATTATTTGCCATGTTCTCACCTCACTTTATAAGAACGGTGTTTGATCTAACGTGTGGATCACTTTTTCTTTTTTGAGCGCATCAGGGTTGGTATATCGCAAATGCATAATAAATTGTTTGAGGAAATGATTAGGTGTAATGTTCCAGAAGTCTTCCATACTCAAGCCCAACACCGTATTACCAACATAAAAATAAAAATCCCAATCCAGTTCGGATTGAGACTCATCATTTTTTGTTAGTATGTTTTGGACTTTTTTTCGGATTTGATTCTCTCCGCATCAGCATTTTGGAAATTTTGGTTATTAAACAGATCAAAAGCGACACCAAAAATGCCAGGTAAATCTGCAATAGGGATGGACCCCTCTAATTCATGCGGTGTGCAATCTGTACCAGCACTCCTTACCATGCCATATATAAGAGCAATCATTAAGCGTACTTCATTCTTCCCAAGCTTAAATTCTTTTTTTAACATATTGTTTACATCTTTCTCAAATAAATGATACGGCTTCCCGTAGGCTTCTTCGACAAACGGGAAAGACTTCATAGTGAATTTTACTGGTATATCGACACCTTGAATCCTAATCGTGTCTTTATTGATATTTACGTTTACTAAATCATTTAATCTAGCCATCTATTAAGCCCCACCTTCTCCGCTTCCTCCATCTGAAGGAAATAAGGTTGCAATTTGTGATTCATCACATACCACCTGTTTTAAAAAGTCCATATGAGTAATGCCTGCCGCTTCTAACGCCCCTGTGTCTAATTCTGCTTTCGTCACATCATTAAAAAGCAACGGGTCCGCAGTAATTGAATAAGCAGTATCATTAATAGTCATTTCATTATTTTGTGTCACCCAAGATTCTTCATTTGGCGTAATAGTACAACGAGGATACCACCTAACAACCTTAGTACCATCATTTAATGGGAAAACAGTTCCTACTGCGAATTTAGGGTACTCCATTGCCACTGACTTATCAAAAGAAATCCCTTTAATACGAGTATGACCAAACATCTTATCTTTAACTTCACGATTTAAACCAGATAGATTAAATGCCAATCCATAAGCTGAGTTTTTTGTTACATTGATGATTTTCTTGTTTGAAGCCCATTTAACAACATTCGTTGATGTTGCTGAAATAGTTAAATCAGTTATATTTGTTTGCTGATAAATAATTGGATCATACGTTGGTAATTCATCAGCTGATTCTTGCCCTGACATAAAACAAATAAACAAATCTTCAATACCCACAGAGTATTGCATTTCTTTACGTTCAATTGTCAATTTTTCTCACTCCTAATCTATTAATTGTCCCATCATAATATCTTTTATTTTCTCAATCTCTTGATCTATTGTATTACGTACAAAGTGCTGCCCTTTTACTCGTCCTTTACCATTCGATTTTCGGTGCCCATGCTCGACCATATACCAATAAAACTTATCACTCTCAAACTGGACAGACACATGATCGTCTTTGATGACCACTTTTAAGCTATCCCTCAAGTGCTTAGTGTTTCTATCAGATTTTTTTATTTTACCTTCAAGCTTACGAACAAAATATTTTGCTGCTTTATCAAGATTCCTTTGGCTAACATTGCTATCCACACGAGCCAAGGTGTTTATATCTTCTAAAGCTTGGGCGAAACCATTGTTATTGTTCATTGGCGCACCTCACATTTGTAATAAATTGTGTGATGGTAGAATCATTTTCATCATATGGATAGCCTTCAAACTGATCATAAGGAACACTATATTTATTGAACACCTCTTTTAACGGCTTACAAGCCGTTTCTGTGCCGTTTGTGATAATTGCTATCTGATACAAGGGCATATCTATTAAAACTCGATTCGAGGCACGTTTGTGCGTCTCATTAACAAATTCGTAAACAATATACGGATAAGTTGCATTGTTAGGCTCACTATCACGATAGACTGGCAAACCCGACTCTTTCATAATGGTTCGTAATTGTTGAAAATTAATCTGCATAAGACAAACTCAACTCCATAATGCGCTCTTCTTCACGCACATATAGGCGCTCTATGTCATAGATACGCTCATTAATTTTGACTCGAAAATCATCTTGATTATTTTCAACCTCACGATCTAAGCGAGTCTCTATTTTTTTCATGATTTCTTGTGAATCTTTAAAAGTGAATTTATCCGCTGCGGTAATGCCAAGGTTGTTATACTTTAGTCCCCTTACTTTGACATATCCTGTCACTGGTCTATCTGTTTCAGAATCAATGTATTCCTCTAAACGCATAAGTTCAGCAGTCCACTTTAAATTATTCGTCTGTCTCTTCGGCATCATAAACCTCCTGGACAAAGAAAGGTGTCATGGCATCTAACGCTTCAGATAATTCTTTTTCTGCCACTCGATACTCATAGAAAATACCAGCAACCATTATGATTAAATACTCTGTTTGCTTTCCAGTAGCATTTTTAACATATACTTTTGCCTGGTTTAAATAAAAAGAGAGCATGGAATCATCCATCCCCTCTTCCCAATGAATATGCGACTTTAATTTAGCGACAAGCTCATCATTCATTAAGCACCACCAGCATTAGGGTCCGCTTGTCCAACTTCATAACGATATACCGCAGGCTCGAATGGAGAATACACAAGTTGTCCATCTAGTAAGTTATAGATTTGGAAACCTACTTTGTTTGTACCTGCATATTTTTCAATTAATTTTTGAAGTTCCATCGCACCAATAACATCTTGGATATGGAATGCTTTAAAATCACCAAAATAGAATACTGGTTTAGTTGCATCGGTTCCATTAGCTGCATCGGTGAAATCCAATTTATGACCAAGTAGCTTGTAACCTACACCATCAGTTGCATCTTGGTGTAAAAGGGGGCGACCTGTTGTGTCAGTCATATCCTCTAAAATTGTTAATGCCGCACGGTTGACAATCCACATTGATTTTTTAAGAACTTCCGTTACTGGTTGTCCTTTTAATTTTACAAGTTGTGAATACAGCGATTGAGAATATCCAGCAGCATTTACATCTACAGGTGTAGACTCGTAATATTTAACTGCTTTTTTCGCAAGTGCACCAGGGTTTTCATTTCCAGAATCATTACCATTAAACATATAATTTGTTTCTTTACGAACATAAGCTTTCTTTAATTCTTCGATTACAATATCTTCAACATTAACACCTGACATTTTCATTAATTTTTTTGTCACGGTTGCCAATGCATCGAACTCAGCTGGATCAAGCAAGATTTCATCGAATTCAATAGACGTTTCTGGAATCTCATTACCGTTTCCACGCTCTTTCTTATTAACATTAGCTTCAGCCTTTTTAACAAGGACAGGATATTTGACATTACCCTTTGTTTTATGACGAGATCCATATTTACGTAATAAGTTTTCTTCCTGGGCATAAGTAATGATTTCCGTAGCGATAACTTCTGGAATTGTAACGGAACCATTCCCAGCTTCTACACCTAATGAGCGTGCTTCAGCTTCTGTAATTTTACCAACAACAAAATTAGCAAATGCTGAACGAACTTCTTTTTCCTTTGCCTTGGTTGATTTATGACCACGTGTAGATAAGCCTTTACCAATGGCACTCATAATTCCATCACGTTGCTCGGTAGAAATACTAGAACGATTTTCTGGATCTGCTGGCGGGTCCTCTGGGTCAGCTGGTGGATCTTCATCTCGATTTTCTGGATCTGCTGGTGGATCCTCTGGGTCAGCTGGTGGATCTTCGGGATCATCACCTAACTCGGCTAATGAATCAGCAATTGCCTGGGCTTCTTCAGCAAGTTCTTTTACTTCTGTTTGTACACTTTCTAAATCCTCTGCACGAACTTCATTTTTTTCTAACTTAGTACGAAGCTCCGTTAAACGCTGCTTATTTCTTTTTTGTATAGCTAACAATAATTTTTTATTCATTCTCCAAAACTCCCTTAATTTGTTTTATTATTTTCAAACGCTTTTCAGCATTCTCATCAATTTCCTTACTACGAACAAGAGCCACCTCAGTATTTTCATATGCTGGTATGCTCACAATACTAATTTCAAATAGCTCGGCTTCATTAACAGTCCTTAATGCTGGCTCTATAGAGTAATCCCAACTTTCTTCAGTTGCAAAGAAACCAAATGAACATTGATTAATATCACCTCTCGCCATACTCACAGCTAAATCTGTTGCATAAGTGGTATTAGGTAAATCAATTTCAAACTTTAAGCCACGTTCATCTTCAGATAAAATTAACGTGCCGCTTTTAGTACGACCAATTAACTTGTCAAAATTATGGTTAATTAGCGCCCTAATATCACCATTCTCAGAAAGTGTACGTGAGAAAGCGCCTGGACTAATCATTTCCTCAAAGTATTCACCAATGGATGTTTTAGAATTAAATACAGCTGCATAACCGCTTACTCTTAGGGATTGGTTTTCACCATCACGCTTCTCAACGTTGGTGATGTCAAATGTCCTCGTTTCCTTTTTCTTTGTCATTTCCATCACCTCCCTTCAAGCTGTCAGCTGTGGCTTTTCCTAAATCCTCACTGGCAATTAAATCTTTAGAAATATAAAGCTTGCTAGATTCAGGCGTGTTTAATTTATCTTTACCTAATATGTCTCTAGCATCATCTGGTGAAGCTATCATTGTACGAACTAAGTTATAAGCAATATTTGTCTTAGTGCTGTATGGAACAAAGTCTAAAATATTAATCTTAAATTTTATTTTCTTATTGGAATTTGAGCCAAAAAAAAGAAGAGTCAAATGCTCTTCAAAGATTTTCATTATCGGCTTGGCTGCTTTGTTATGGAGGTACATCATTGCCTTCTCTAAGTCTGTTTTTATTAGAGACGTGTATGTGTCCACATTTATGCCCAAATACTTGCCTAAATCCTTTTTATAGATATTTAGGTATGCCAATGTTTTTTGGTCGTCTATGGGGCTTTCTAGCGTGTCTATCTCGTACCCTTTCCCTAATGGAATCATTTTCACTGATCTAGATTCTTCTATTTGTTCTAATTGGTCCAGGATGGCTTTTATTAATTTTGATTGTGCGCCATTCTGCGGGTTAATATGAGCGTCAAGTTTTAAAAGGAATGCTAATAGTCCACCTTTTTTATATTTGTCTGTAAGGACCTTTTCTGCGCTCATAACACCTTCCAATGTATCCTTACCTAACTGCATCAAGCCGACACCCTGCAAATGGTTAGTGCCTATATTTTTAATATGACGAATCATAAAGCCAGGTATCTTCGTGCCATTAATGGAAAATTGCTCGATTAGCCTATCATCTAGTTCAGTATGAACATTGGATGCCAGGTGTAACTTGTCACCGTCTAGCACAGGGAAAACCTCTCCTTGCAGTAAATAAGTATTAGTCATGAGTTTAATAAACTCTGAACCAGTAAGATAATTGTTAGGGTTTTTCAAAACATTAAGCGATGAATCATTTTTAATCTCATTGCCGTTGTCATCCTCGACAACTATCTCAGCCAACATTAACTGATTACTTATGTCTTGCAGCAACTCATATACATCAGACGACTCGAGTATATTTTCATCATTTACATATCTACCACCATAACGAATAGTATTAGAGAAAATATCCTCAACCCAACCACGCTTTTCAATTTGCTTGTAAATAAAATTTGATGCCCAATTACGTAATCCCAATTAATCACCGCCTTTCATAATAGATTAGGTAATGAATTATTTTCTTTTCCAAGTTGTTACAGGACCTTTGCATTTAGGACAACAAATTCCGTCTAAATGTTTATGGGTATCTATGATGTTCCATTCACAATTCATACAGTAAAAACTTTGTTTCGGTGCTTTACTCATTTTTTCCACCTCATCTATAAATTGATGCTAAGTAATCGTCCATTTCTTCAGGCTCAACTAAAGGATCCATCATGTTCATAGTTTCTTTATGAGCAATTAAAAAAGCGACAAACCCATCTATATGTTCGGGGCTTTTTCGCTTTGAAGGTACTTTCAAATTATTCATATTGGTAACTATCTTGGCATTTGACGCACAAAATAAAAATAAAGGATTATCCGTAAAAACCCTTTCTTGTAATAACAATGTTTCAAAATCATCAAATGGTTCATTCATTACAGTTGGAATTTGTGATACTTCAATACAATCAATACCCAGCATTCGCCACCGCTCTACTAATTTTTCAGCAAGGGCAGGGTCATAATTAATCTGACGCAAATCATAATTATCAAAAACCCATTGCACATATTCATCCACCATATCTTCATCAATCGTTTTGCCAGGACATAGTGTGACAAATCCCCTCTTAGCTAATTCACGATATGGGACATTTCGTTGCTGCTCTTTCTCTTCAATACCAAACTCAGGGATGAAATACATTTGTTTAAATTTCAATACTGGTTTTCCTTCCTCATCATAAGTTGGAAAATTAATATCTACGCATGTTAAATCGGTTCGCCTAGATAAATCAATACCAACCACACAAGTGAGTCCTTCCAATTCACCTAAATCATCCACTTCTACTTTTTCCAATTGGTCCAGTTCAAAATAAGTTTCTGCATAATTGACAAAAACATTTAAATGCTTGGAAAGAAACTCGGCACGATTAAAGCTATTGTTTTGTGCTTCTTTAAAGGCATTCTCCAAGAATTCCATATTTACAGAAACACCAATGTTAGGGTTAACCATCATCCATACTTTGCGATCTTCCCAATCGTACCCTTTGTTTGGTTCATATATCATAACAAACCAGGAATCATCGTTATTTTTCTTCAATACTTCCTTTCCGTATGCATGAATTTGCGAACCAAGAGAACCCGTTTGTTTACCAGCTGTAGATGTAATTATATTGAGTGGTTCTTCTTGAGCAATTTGGGCAGAACGCAAGTTATCATATTGCTCACGATCCATTTGAGCATGGACCTCATCGAAATAGTTAATGTACGGGTTTTTACCTTCATTCCCTGCATTATCTTTCGAAAGTACTTTTAATGTATTTGCATATTTTATACCATCTTCAACAAAAGAATATTTGATTGACCTTATAGTATCTTCCTTACCCTTATATATACGTGTACCTGGTCTTAAATCTGGACTATTTTCAATGGTAAGTCCAATTGGAATGGCTGCATTTTGACATTGCTCAAATGTATTTGCTGAAATGTAAATATCGGCACCTTTAACACCTTCACCATACATGCCATAAATAACAGGGGAACCACCCATAATTGTTTTTCCGTTTTTCTTCGGTACTTGGAGGTAAGCTGTTCTAATTACTCTTACCGCATTTCCATCTTTGTTGTATTTTTGCCATCCATAAATGTTAGCAAAAAAGAACTTTTGCCAGGATTCCAATAATAAAGGCTGTCCAGCCCATTTTCCCTTGGCATGCTTTAGAAATGTTTCTGTAAAATAAAGCATGTCATTGGCTTTGTCATTATCAAACCAAATATCCTTCCTCTTTTTCCATTTCTTATATCTTTTAATGGCTAGTTTAAGAGACTTCGGATATTTATTAGGATCCGCATCAAACTCTTTAACAAATTCATCTGCATAATTCACACTGAAATCTATCATTGGCTGCGCATCCTTCGCTGTCTAAACTGAATTAATTTATTGTTTTCTTCCTGTTCTTCTTTCTCTTTAGGTTCTTCGCTCTCTTTTGCAAGGAGAACACCATTTTTCTTAATTAATTCCTTGTTTTTACCGTCCAAACCAAGTTGACCAAGAAGCTTCGCTAATTCTTTACGCAATTTCTCTGTTCTTTCTTCCTGGTATTCTTCGTATGCATCCAAATAAAGCTCAATCAATAATTCCAAAGCAGGGGAATAGGTGCCAGTTTCGACTAATGCATTGACAACTTGTTCACGTCTAACGGAACGGCTAGAACTTTCTTTTGCTTTTGTCGTACTACGTTTCTTCTTTTTTGTAGTACTACGAACAACACCGCCTATTTTTTCATTCCATTTATCACGGCTCTTCCAGGCGGAAATAGTCTTTTCCAAAACATCTAATTGTTTCGCTATTTCACGATTGGTAATGTTTCCAGCGTGTTCGTTAAATAATTCAAATGCTTTATCTCTGTTAGGATCTCTTTTCCTCGGCAACCCATTCCCCCCTCTCTTTGCAGTAATAAAAATTTTAAAAAAATCAATTTGAGGTGCACGCTTGCCCCCACTCTACCTATCCTCCCAAAATGGACTATCTTTCTTTTTCGATAGGGGGGCTTACAGTTTCCAATTAAACTTCGTCTTTTTCTCATTCGTCTCATTCTCTATAATCATGTGACACTTTGGACAAAGGAGCATTAGATTGTCATCATCTAACTTTAATGATGGATCAACTTTAATTGGTACAATATGATGCACATGAGCTTGTCTACCGAATACGAACTTACCGCACTCTTGGCAGCAGCCTTTCTCTCTCTGGTATACTTCAGAACGTTTGAACTTCCATTCATCAGTAGCATAGAATGATTTATTGTGTGAATAAACAACCTTCTTCTTTTTCCTGCGCTGATGTGCTTCACAATATCTACCTGATGAAACGTATGTCCTACACCCTTGCTCACTGCAATACTTCATTGATCGCCTTTAGAATATCTTCTTTCTTCTTTGCTTCAGCTGGTATTTCGATATTGTTATCAGCTGCATACTTCTTTAACTGTGGTATGTTCATTGACTCTAAGGATGGAGAAACAGAACCTACTGGAACAAATACAACTTTCTTCTCCTTAGTATCCCAGTACTCATTACCTTGTGCGGTCTTTCTCATGAATACGTGCATATTAGTCATCTCCTTTAAAATAGCCCTTCTATATATACATCATTTGTATGACAAAAAAGAGCCTATTCACATAAGGCTCTTAGGAATAGACTCTCATTCTTTCTTTGCTCTATTTTCATTTCTGCTCGTTTTAAGTGGGTTTGAACTGTACTTTTCTTAATACCGAGTAATTCAGAAGCATAATCAAATGTAATGCCTTCAACTTTGATTAATAAGAAAATCTCTTTCTCTCTATCACTCAATGTACATAAAGCATCTTCAACTATTTCTTTTTCATATTGAGTGAAGTCTTTTTCACTTGGACCTTGTTGATTTATAGGAAGGACATCTAATACAGAAGGATCAGTAATGTAAACACCATTCTTATCAATGCCACGCCTTGCATCTGGATTATGTCCTCTTCTTAACCACTCTATAGTAAAAACTAAGTCTGAAATAATACTAGAAAGTACTTTTTCATCTTCTTCATCTTTTAATGATTTATGATTTACATGCTTTATTTTCCGTCTCATTGTCCTGGCAAGGCGTAATGATCTCTTATATTCAGCAATTAACACCCTCATTTACACATGCACCTGCCTTTTTTATAAAAATGCGTTACCTTCTGTTACCTCCTTGAACCCTTGATATGTATGCATTTCTTGATGTTTTCAAGATAAAAGGTAGCGCATTTACCCCCTTATTTTCTTTATATATTTTTATATTTTATTTATATATATTTATATATAAGAAAGTGATTTTATCTGTTACCTGTTACCGACACCCTATGAAGTACTGATATAAAGGGATTTATCACGGTAACTAAAAGGTAACAGGGTAACGCATTTAGGTATATTTTTAATGAAAATGGTCAAAAATCAGCCTAATTTCAGCTATTTTCGTGACCAAAAATGGTCAAAGGGAAAATGAAAACATTTATATACCAAGGCTTGCGCTAACCCCTGTGACTAATTTTGGTCAAGCGAAAAAAATATTAATCTTTTAAAACGAATAATCTTTTGTTTTTACCGTCTATTTTTTGTTGCTTAGTTGTATAACCAAATATGTGCTTAACCATCTTACTAAAGCTGATATTGCTAACGGCTTGAAATCCATTTTCGGAACAATAAACTTTATACTGCATGTATACATCACCAACCACACTACGCTCTAATTCGATATCTTCATTGTTAATGAATGAAAGAATAGGATTGTTTTCTTCCTGGTATTTCTCCATTTCCGATTCAACCAGTTTAGATTTAGTAAACTTATTGTTCTTCAATAATCGTTTTAATGCGTGGAGAGCGATATTTAAAATGTATTGCATCGATTCTTCAGATAAAAGCTTGTCTGTAATGAATGGATCGTAATCCTCATCATCAGGTGAGAATTTAGCTTTAAATGGTACAATCTGCAATCGTCTCCCTAACCCATCACTATAATCATTAATCCTGGGCATTTCATTGGCTGAGAAAATTAACTTTGCATAATTGGTGAAATCAAAAGGATCCTTACCCTTTCTTTCAACGTTCAATGTCTCACCTGTAGAAAGTTTTTTGAAAACGGATGATTCTTTGATATACCCTTTAGAAATATCATCACCAATGTTTACTAGCTTTCCAAACAATTCAGCTGTTTTAAATCGTTGGTCTAGCTCCTTTAAATCCAAAGATGCGGTATTATCAGGACCAACTAACTTACGGATAATTTTAAGATAAGATGATTTACCATTAGACCCATCACCAGTGAGAATAAATGTGGCAGCAAATTCATTTCTTCTAAATAAAATGTAACCTAATATTTCTTCCAAAATGGCACGGATATTCTTATCATTAACTGCCATCTTATTTAATGTGTTATCCGTCACATCATAATGAGCATCTTTCACATAAGCAACTGGCACTTTATTACGAGTGATGATATTTGGATCAAAGTCCTGTAGCTGCCATTTCTCTAAATTGAAAATACCGTTTTTCACTGGTACATATTTGGTAGAAGCAAAGGTTTTAATTGGCGCTTTCAACTGTAAATATGCCAATGTCTCCTGACGTTGCATTCTCTTTAATGATGGAATATGACCAATCATTGCACTTTCTATATCATCTTGCTTATCTGAATAAACACCATCCTGGTATATATGCAACAAGTTAGCAATCTTGCATATGTGATGCTCGTTAATTAGGAAATTGCCAAACTTCTCATGCTGGAAAGCATTCTTGATGAAAAATGATTCCTTCAAAAACGCTTCATCACGTAAGATAATGTTTAATTCGCTTTTATCTACTGGATCATCCAGGATATAAGAATTAATGATTGATATAGTTTCTTTAATGTCATTCTTAGCCATACCTTGTGACTGCATTTTTAATATATAGGTGAAAAGCTTATCATTGCGCCCATCACCTTCAGATAATTTGTTTAAGTTGGGATTCTTTTTATTGTATGGATATAACCATGCTGGCAGTGGTTCATGTTCATTTACCTTGCGAATCCACTTCCGAGTTACACCATCTATTTTTAGAGGATCTCCAGTATTTCTAATGCCTAATTTGTAATCACAAAGAATACCTATATTTGAATACCATTTAATCTTGTTGGCAGTTATATCATATCCTTTAAAATAGAAATGCATACCGTTATTTGTTTCAAGAACTGAACATTTTATATCTTTATCTTCCACGATATCGAAAAGCGTTTCTGCTTCATCCATATCATCTACATCAACCATTATGAACTCATCACCTAAAATCCCTACAAATGAATCTTCTTTTCTTGCTGTATGATAAGAAAGTAATTTACCACCATCTTTGAAGGAGGTTGCTGCATGTTTACCGTTTCCTTTTAAGTATCCTTTGTACATATTCACTCACCTACTTTTTTACTGCATATATAAAACTATTTAATTTACATAATTTACTTAAAGAAGTATTATTTAACTATCATTTTGAAAGGAGGAATTATTTTGAGTATTCCTAGTTGGCTAGAAAATAATAAAGTGCGTTTTTTCGTTGTACAAGCTGCATCAAAAGAAGTAATAGTTTGCATAAACGAAGTTACCTCAACGAAAGTAGTATTCATTGAAGATGTACACACTGGTAAAAGGGCTTTCCCTGACAAAGAAAAAATAGTTACCACTAATGGAGACATTACACATTTAGTAATGGAATTAGCTGAACAACTATAAAACTACTTTGGGATACAAGTTTGTATCCCGATTTTATTTGTCATCTCCTAGAAAAGCATTTATCCTATCTACTGCCAAATCAAGATACCACCAATAATCTAACTTACCTGGCACTTCCATTTTTTTTATATCTCCATTCTCGATGAAACAACGTTCCGGCACATAAGGTATTTTTTCAGAAGAACCATTCTTAACTTTCGACAATGTATGGTCATTTTTATCTACTGAAGCAAATACGCGAAAAACACGCTCATTCATTCTCTTTCTGCCATATCTGGCATAATCATATTTGTTACTCACCTTTACTATCTTTTGAAACTTAATCAGATCCTTGCAATTGAAAATGGTTTCTTCCGGATCAATACCTTTCACAAAATAATTAACGATAGCTTCATTAACTATAGGCAAATCATTGTCTAATGGTGATAAGTGTTTTACATAGGAGCCTTTTGATTTATAATTTCCATCTGCATCAACGATGATATAATTATTTACATCTTTTTGAATGACCTTTGTAAATTCCTCAAACTCAAGTTCCATATGAGTACGCTGCTCCCATTCATGACAAATATCATCAATCAACTCATAATCATCACAATGACGTAACTTTACTAAGACACCATCGGTATTGGATTGGATAATGTCACAATGAGGCTCTAATTTTTCTATTAGGTCAAGGAGCAACGTCATGCCACCTATGCAAACATTATTGGCCATCAACGGATCATAAAGGCCGTTGTATTTATCTTTCATCGCTCCATATGTCCCATTAATTACGATTTTCAATGGAGCCTGACGCTTGTCTTTTGCTGCCTTATACTCCAGTCTTCTGTCACGGATCTCTCTGAACTTATCAGGATTTTTCACATTGCGGCTTAAATATCCGTATTCAATCATTAATGCAGGGTAGTAACTAGCTACATCAATATTAAGAAAGCAACCTGTCCCATAATAATTACTCCTAGCCCCATGTAACCCACCCCATGCAAAGATGTGATGAACACCAGCAATTTCTGTTTCAAATACCTTTTTATAATCTTTGTTTTCCATATAAAAATTCAGCACTTCTTTATATTTATCAATACGTAATGTATTGGGAAAAGAGAAATCAAACTCATCATTTCGTGGCACCTTTGGTTGTTTAGCATCCAGGATAAAAGCAGATAACTGCGCCTTCGTTTTAGATATATTCTTTAATGGTAAATTGAACATTTTCAGTAGTTCAATCTGAGATTCAAACTCCGTTATTGTCTCCATAAAAATATGCATAGTTTCATGTACATCGTGGCGACAATACTTTATAACTTCATCAACTTGTGAACTTGTCAGTTCGCTATCAATGGTAAAGTCAACTGATGACTCACGAATATCATGACCTTGGAAGCCTTCCAGCTGCTTTAATGAACGAAATTTATTTGTCATTACATCAAAGTTAAAAAGCTGTATTTTCCAGAAGTCTTTGTAAAATTTCCAACCTGGCTCTTTTTTCACAATTATCCACTCGTTTATTTCTTGTGGTGTAAAACCACATATGATTGCCTTTAAGATGTACTGATCATAATGGCGGGAATTATAACCCACCCATATGTCAGTCTTATGCTCATTGTAAAAATCAATTAAGGCTTGTTCATTATTAACAATGACTTCTTCCGACTGATATTCAGTGTTGGTTATAACGACAACCCAGTCATATTTAAACACCTCAAAGTCATAAAAGAGCATCTTCTCACTCCTTCTATGATATAATTGTCCTAAAAAATAATTGGAGGAAATTTCCTTGTCTTATGATGATCAAATTAAATTACTTTTAGAACGAATCAAAAATGATAGTTTAACTAAGGAGCCTTTACCTGGAATGAATGATGAACAATACTTTTCGTTAGTGGAAGATTGCCATCAGAATGGTTACATTTCCACCTCCATGAAACAAATTGTATTTAGATCTAAAGGAGGTGGCTTTTTAGCAGATGGAATAAGTCTTACTAAAAAGGGACACGACTTTTTAAATGGTAAAGAAAACCTTCCTACAATTGGTCAACAGTTTAATGTTGGAACCGCTAACGGTTCAAGTTTCGGTAATCATGGAACTGTAACTAATAATTATGGTATTAGTTTTGAGGATTTAATGATTCTCATCGATCGTGAAATTGAACCACCTGATAAAGCAACTGCCATAGAAATTGTTGAAACTGTTCAAGAACAAGAACTAAATCCTGGGTTACTGGAAAAGTTCGATGACTTCTTAAAAAAATATCCAAACTTAGCTTCATCAATTAGTGGTTTTATTATGGGAATACTTACAAATGGAAATCTTAATTAAAGGGAGCATCTCTGCTCCCCTTATTCAATTATTCAACTTCAAATACTTCTAAAATCTCGAATGTGTCAAAGCCACCTTTGTTTGTTCCCTTTTCAAGCAGATATTCAAATTGCCCGTCAATATCCTCATGAATATCTAGAATTAAATCAGCGTACTCTTTGAATCCTGTGAATTTCACGTCATCTTTTTCACAATCCCATAGGGCACGAAGCATTTCGTTATTCTGATGTACCTGAAGACCAAATGCTTTATCATTTTGTGGCTGCATTACTTTGTTATAGAAAATACGTTGATTCTCGTAATCTCCTTCAATAATTTTGAACCAAATTGTTAGCATCGGATCTCCCTTTGATGATTCCTTTAACTCCAACTTCTCCACTTCAACCTCATATTGTCCATCTGGTACAGAGTCAAAATCCCCACCACCATTTTCTTCAACTTCTTTTACATCTTCAGCAAGAGCTTCTAAATCTACTTGTTTATCAAATTTATCCCAATTGAATGCTGTCATTATTATTCAACCTCCATTAAGCCTTTTGGCGTATTAAATGTGAATTGCAAATCAACGATGAAGTACTCACCATATTTATTGTGCTTCTCGCTTATCTTCCATGATGTTAAATGCTTATCTTCCTTTGCTTCCTCCACAATTACCTCTGCTTCTTTACGAGTTGTAGCAAAATGCTGCTCCTTAGTATTCAAATCATATTTAGCCATTTCCATTACCTCCAAATAGTTTTATTAAAATGGTAAATCATCATCAGTTATATCAATGGTTCCATCATTAGCAAACGGGTCATAATCTTCTCTTTCTGCTTTGCTACCGACGGCTCCGACGTTTACGAGTTTTGGGCTTTTCTTCTTCCTCTGCTTCATCTTCGTTGTTATCTTCCTCACCTGGTGGCGTATCATCTTCAGCAGGCTTACGAGATTTACGCTGACGCTTCGGTTTTTCTTCTTGCTTGTCATCTTCTTGCTCATCTGGCTCAGGTTCACGCTTTTTACGGCTGCGCTTTGGTTTCTCTTCTTTGGTTTCTTCTTGAACCTCTTCAGCTGCTTGACTTACTTTTTCATTTTCTTCTTCAGGTGAATTTTCTTTCTTTGTGCGCCCTGTGCGTTTAGGCTTCTCTTTCTTCTTCGTTTTCTTACCTTCTTGGGAAGCAATCAACTCTTCAATAAACTCATCCATATCTAGTGAAATAACATCAACTTGGAAGTCAAAACGACCGCCACCGAAAACATTTTGTTTCTTAGTTAATTGCAGGAATCGCTCATCATCTGAATTTACGAACGCTCTAAGAGTGAGGTCTACAGTACCAGTAAGGAAATTTGCTACTTTGTCATTAATGTTAGGCTTGAACGTGGTCCGTTTTGCTCCACCTTTAAGCGTAATTTCCTCAACCTTCTCTTTACTGATGTAAATTACTTGGTATCCTAAAGCTTTCAATCGCTTCATTGCATTGTTAAACTCAGTAGTTACCTTTGACCACCCTTTACCATATGACCCATCAGATTCATGCTCCCAATCATTTTTATCAAAGACATAGTAACGGCAATGTTCGTAAATATCCTCAACTAGATCGAGTGCAACGGCTTCATAATCATTTGCTTCCGTTTCTAAATCACTGATAGTATCTAAGAATACATCCCAGGCTAATTTTCGATTGGTAACACGTCCAGTTTTAGTTACTTCATCTTTAATTGGTACAACTGGTGCTGTCGTGTTGTCAGTGTTTCCGTCAGTGTTGAGGAATAGAACATTATCCACACTGTCAACGAAAGTTGACTTACCAACATACGAATCTGCGTAAATCCAAAAGTCAGGTCTTTCATCAATTTTTCTTTCTCTACGTTCATTTTTAGGCAATACCATAATAATCTCTCCCTTTTCATTTTGTAGAGCTTCCAAGTAAATTGGAGCGAATCGTGGATTACAGCTAAAGCAGTTTCCACTAGCATTTTTTTTTGAAAAATCCTTTGTTTCTTCAATTTTCGCTATAGAATTTTTAAAATAAATGCTTTCCATTTCATCAAATTCTATCGGAACAAACGTGACATCTGATTCTTCAACTGTTTTGACTAGCCTTTTTCTAAAATGGAACAAGTCCTCATTATCTTTTTGTTTAATGCTTGTCTTGGGTACAAACAAGTAAGCGAGCTTTCTAACATCAAATCCATCCTGTTTCAAATAGTCCCTATATATGTGCAACTGACCAGAAGTGAGGTAGTTTTTAATATGATTGGAATACTTAAAATCAATTACCATGCATTGTCCATCTGGTGCCTTTGCTATCAGATCTACGAAGCCTATATAATCCTCATGATCAATCTTATATTCATGAATAAACTCGAAGCCTGGAAAAGTACTTTGTAAGAATTCTTTAACTTTTGGGATTAAAATTTCTAGCTTCATAGATTCCTCAATGATTGAATCAGTTAGTACAGGAAAAGAATTAAAGTATTCCTTCTCTGCGGTTTTATAATCATGTTCAATGCCAGTATGCAGAGCATGTCCAATGATTAATGGGTTAGCTGCATCATATTTTGTTAACTCGGTTAATTTATCAATATACCGAAGCTTAAAATGATAAGGGCAGTCATTGAAAAGTGACACACGGCTATAAGAGTATTGAGTCACTTGAACCACCTTTCTTTCCAGGACTCAAAATCTTTTGGGCGAAGTATGTATGCTTCTCCACCTGAATCCTTGATTTTACGAATATTGTAGAGTTGTAGCTTACTAGGTTGTCCCGTATCCGTTTTTAATTCAATCCCATGGAATGTTCCATCGATACAGGCTAAAATATCGGGAATGCCTTCTTTGGTGTACTGACTACCAGCCCAATATTTCACATGCCAGGTATCATTATCTTTTAAGAACTTAATGACTTTTTTCTGAAAGGCTGATTCACGCATCACTTCACCGTAAATTTCACATATGCTTTTTTATTTGTTACTTTTGGATAATCCTCAATCAGCTCACCATACAGATCAGGCTCTTTTTCCTTGAGCGACTTTACATCAACCGAAGTGGAAGAGCTTGCTGCTACTCTGGTAATCTTTAAGAGCTGATTATCAATCGATTTAATGTCGTATTCATCCATAGCTTTTTCTAGATCAGCTTTCAATTCCTTATTTTTAGCTACAATCTCCTTTTCTTGTTGAGCTGTAAAAGCGATTGCTGACATAAGAGCCAAGTATTTATTTTCAAAAGGTGTTAATTGGTTTGTCATGAAATTTCCTCCTTCTCGAATAAGGCATCTGTATAATCTTTTCGTTCTTTTAATACATCAAGCATTCGCCATTCAATGGACCCATCTGTAAGTAAGTAATAGTAAAAGCAAGGTCTTTCTTGACCAATTCGGTGGATACGCTTCTTGCTTTGTTCAAACAACTCACTTTTATCAGTGAGTGTAAAATAAACAATCTTGTTAGCCTTTTGAAGATTAAGCCCCATAGCGCCCGCCTGGTACTGAATAAGCGTGATACTGTTATCTTGCTTTTCATATGCGGTTAAATCCTTTAATGAACCATTTACAGTGCTGTAAGGTTTGTCAATCATGCTTACCAATGCTTCATATTCTCGTTTAAAGTTATAAAATATGATGATGCGATCATTGGTACTGTCTATAAGGTCTTTCACATAATTCAATTTGTGCTGATTGTAGAAACCTGCCAATTGGCGTAAATATAGCTTCTTTGCTGCGGCAGTATCTCCAATCAGTTCATCCTCACCAATTTGGATAATATGGTGTTGTTTAAATTCCTTATAAGCTTTCGTACAAGGTATCTTCACATGTTGGTCGTTCACCATAGGAAGGTTAAAAACTTCTTCGGTTTTCATGAAAATAGCCCCGTGACTTCTTAACTTATGTTTTAATCTGTCCACATTTTTATAACCAGTTATTTTAAATTGTTGGTTGCGATCATCCCACTCCTGATTAACGAATTGCTTCAGGAAAAGCTTTTTATTAATCTTCCAACCTAGTAAATACAATTGGCTCCATAATTCCTCATACTTGCCACCAGTGGGCGTTCCTGATAGTAAAATGACGTTTTCAGCTGCCAGATTAAGAATGAATTTACTTCTATTTGACTTTTCATTTTTAATCATGGATGACTCGTCCAACATTAAGGTGAAATCTCTTAACTTTAATAGCTCGGGTCGTCTCCATACCTTGTCATAATTAACAATCAGAACACTTTCAGGAGGGATGATATCTAACTTTTGCTTATCGAAAACAATAACCTTGTAATCATAGTGAGATTCAAAATGCTCTTTCCAATCTGATATTTTGGATTTTTGGCAAATTACAAGATTGTAGGCGGTGTTGAGTTCCCACATCTTTTCACTACCAACAAATGTCTTTCCCAATCCCATATCTAGGTAATACGCAACACGATTGTATTCATAAGTATCATCAAGAGCTTTATCCTGGTGTGGGAAAAGTTTCATTTACATCACTTCATTTCCTTGCTATACTTTCATTGAAAATTTGTTTTTGCGGACCACTTGGCAGAGTGGTCTTTTTTATTCCATTGCACGGAAGCACTCCATATTGTGTTCTTCGATTAAGTACGTTTTAAGATTCAAATCACTGACGACCTTATTTCCAAACACCCAATAAACATCGCCTTCCTGAATTTCTAACCCATATGCATCTTTAATTGGATGATCAGATACTTTCCTTACAGTAGTACTCAATTCTTATTCCTCCTCAATACAATTTTCTAGCATGTAACCAACTGTGACTACCTCACGAATGTTTGTTGAATACTCAATTCCATCAACAGTTGTATGAAAATCACCATCAACAATCGAACCTATTAATGCGCTGTGAATGCTCACTAATCTCAACTCCTTTTAGCTTTTTTCCAAATGGCAATATAACGATCAACTGGCGTCATTGCTAACCATTGTTTGGGGCAAATTTTCAATATGCTCACCTCCTTTCATATCCTTTTCAAGACACTCACATAACTCACTGTGTAGAACGCTTATAGGCGCTTTATCTTCTCCCCATTTTCTTAGTAGAGTGATAGTATTCTGTTGATCAATATAAGATAATTCAGCTAGTTTTACAGGAATTTCCTCATGTTTTTTAATTAGCTCTAGATGAATTGGCAAACTCATCGGTTTCACCTCTTTCTGAAATTGCACTATTAATGCAATTTGTAGGTAAAAAAATTTCATCAACCTTTTTATTAAACAAAGTTTTTAACGCAAACATTTCATTAGCTTTAAATTGTGAACGATCATTCTCCTTTCTTATATAAGTTGTTAAATCAATTCCCAAACATTCAGCTACTTGTTTTTGTGTTAAATTGTGCTCTTTTCTCAATCGAATTAAGTTCCATTGCATTTATTTAACCTCCTTTCATTGTCGATATTTGTAGAATAATGCATTATTAATGCAATGTCAATGAAAAAAATCCACTAAAAATGCAAAAAACATTTATTTGTTGCATTAATTTATGTATAATTGCATTATCAAATGATGGTAATTGAAAGGAAGTGTCTCTTGTGAATGAAGAAAAATTACGTTTATATATAGGAGAAAAAATTAAAGAGTTTAGGAAAAAGAATAAAATGACCCAAGGAGAATTGGGCATGCAGATTGGAGTTAAAAATAATACTATTTCTGCATACGAAAGAGGATCTATATCACCTGATTCAGATATTTTGTTTAGAATAGCAAATGCATTAGATATAGAAGTTGATAACCTATTTCCACCCGCAGAAACGAAAAATGTAAATTATTTAAATAAAATCAAGGATTTATCTAACGAAGAATTTGATGCTAAGGAAATGTTATTTTTTCAAAAACTAATTGAAAAAGCCCTTTCTTTAGAAGGGGAAGAAAGAGCAAAATTTATGGAAAGCATTAAGTTTACAGTTGAATTCTATAACAAGATGAATGATGAGTAGCATTACTTGGCTTTTGCTTTTCACCATTATTTTTTATAACTCTAATAAATTCTAATAATAATACCAATTCATCATCTGTCATAGCATCGCCGCCTTTTGGTTATTAGGATAAATATTATTTTTGAAAGGGTGTCTAAGCTGATATATATTGTCGGTAGATGCCTACTGGGAGAACTGATTAAGGAGCGAAAAATGACACAAACTGAGTTAGCAAATCTTTTAGGTGTCACTCCTCAACAGATTAATAAATATGTACATAATACTCAAAAGATGTCATTACAAGTAGCAATTAACATTGGTCATATCTTAAAGTGTGACATTGAAGACTTGTACGAAATCCACCCAGTAGGAAAAAGAGAGTAGATTTTTATCTACTCACCGACACTTTTAAGCCATTCAGCTTAAAATTAGTTAGATAAATTACCAACTTAGTTAAATGAAACTATACATCATGTTAAATATTTCTATTCTATGATACCACAATAGGAACTAATGTTCTATAACTTATACAAAAAATATACAGAAAAGAGGATAAAAATGAGAGTAGCGAACTATTATCGTGTATCTACGAAATTACAGGAGAAGAAATTCAGTTTAGCTGCACAAAAAACTGAACTTACGAATTATGCTAAGAACCAGGGATGGACTTTAATAAAAGAATTTAAAGATGTTGATAGTGGTGGGAAATTAGATAAAGACGGGCTAAATGCTCTTTTAGATTGTGTTGAGGAAGGCGCAATTGATGTTGTCCTAGTTATAAGCCAAGATCGTTTAAGTCGTTTGGATACAGTGGCTTGGGAGTTCTTAAAGGATACATTGAGGCAAAATCAAGTTAAAATTGCTGAACCTGGAACAGTTGTCGATTTAAGCGATGAAGATCAAGAGTTTTTTTCAGACCTAAAAAACCTCATGGCTAAACGGGAAAAAAGAAGTATTGTTAAGAAAATGATGTATGGAAAGCGCCAAAGGTTGCGTGAAGAAAAGGGATGGGGTAGACCTCCATTTGAATATTCATACGATAAAAACACCTCGAAATATTATGCAAAAGAGGAATGGAAATGGGTTATTCCATTTATTGATGATCTTTATCTTAATCATCAATTAGGCATGACACTCATTAGTCAGCGATTAAATGAAATCTCTTCTACACCTACAGGCGGTATATGGAATGAGCATTTGATTTTCGTAAGATTAACATCAAAAGCATACCATGGAGTTAGTGAAAAAGATTTTGATAATGGAGATACCATATCAGTAGATGGAGTTTATGAACAATTAAGAAGTAAAGATACCTATGAACGAATTCAAATAGAAAGAGCAAAACGCACAAATCAATATAGCGTTGCTGGTAGAAAAAGTGGAGGAAACACTCACTTACTAAAAAGAACACATCTTACCTGCGGTAAATGTGGGAGGAAAATACTTATTTGCCAGCATGGTACAAAAAAAACTCCCCGTTATTATGCAAAACATGGGCGAAAAAAAAGGTTAAATGGGGAATCTTGTGACATCAGTATAAACACAGTACGATTTGATCAAAACATAATAAACGCATTAAAAGACATTCTCACAAATGAGGAACTAGCAAAAAAATATATAAATATTGAAAATGATGAATTAGAAATTAAAGACCTAAAAAAAGAAATAAAAAAGATTGAAAAGGAATTGAATGCTTTAAAAATGTCTCTTGAAAGACTTCTAGACCTATATCTATCAGGAGGTGTCAAAAAAGACATCTACATTGAAAGAGATAAAGTAAATCAATCCAAGGTTACTATTTATGAAGAAAATTTAAATAAACTATATCGGAAATTAAAAATGTTAGATTCAAACAAATTAAATTACGAAGTGCTTAACCACTACATGCTTATAGCCAAGAAGATTGATACAAAATTAACTGCTATGGAGAAAGCTCAATTAATGGGAACACTTTTCCCTTCTGGCATAGTTTATGAAGATAAAATTGTACTTATAACAGAAGTCTACGATGGTATTCCTATTGAAGTAAATATTGCAATAAACGAAGACCCTAACCCTTTTCATTTTTCAAAAAAGCATTAATATAAACATAAGGGGTAATTACCCCTTATCATTTCAATCATGGTAAACCCTTTTTCATTATTTATGTTTTTCATCATACGCCCTCCATTAGTTGAAACATTGGTAACATTACTGCCAAATACAATGAAATGATAAAACAACCAACAATAAGATAAATAGTGGGTTGTATTACTTTCATTAATTGATCTATTTTTTCTTCTAACAGCTGCAGACAATAGCGGCTAAAGAATTGTAGTTCTTCTTCTAGCTTTCCATTTTGCTGCCCATGACGAATAACTGTCCTTAAATCTAATTCTAAAAAGGGAAAAACCTGAATCAATTCATCTAATTGTTCACCATTTTCTAGCTTACGACGCAAATATTGACCAACTTCCTTCATTAATGGTTGTTTTTCATCTTTAGCAAATAAGTTCAAGGAAGTTGTGATAGACATCCCACCTGCAAGTAAATAATGCAATTGGATAGCAAAGTAATGTGTATAAAAAAGGGAGACTAGTTTGCCAACAATCGGTATGCGAACAACAAGAGATACTTGTCTGATCATTGATAACCGCCGAAAAATAAAGTAGTAATACAAAGAACTAAATAGTAACAGGATGAACATTACAATTAAAAATAGAGGAGCAACAGAACCAATCCATTGAAGGAGTACCATAAAGGTATTTTCGTTGACATTCATCGACTGAAAAAGTGAGGTAAAGCGAGGAAGAATGATTTTTTCAACGAGAAAAAACAGTAGTATGGTGATAAGGAATAAGAAACATGGATACATTAATGCCTTTTTTAACTTTCGCATATCCTCTCCCCTCTTTTGCATCATTTCACTGCCATCAATAAAAGCTTGTTGTAATCCCCCATGTTGCTCAGCAAAAAAGACATAACCAACTAGGTGTGAATTAAAGTTCATCGATCCTAGGGCCGAGTGCAGATGGAAACCTTCTTTTAACTGATAAATAACCTCTTGTAATTGGAGCTTTTTCTCTAAGGTCAATTGCAAACTCGCCGACGCCATCGCTTCTGAGAGCGAATAACCCCTGGATAATAATTCTCCTACTTTCTTAAGGAAGTCGCATTGCTCCTTTAATGTCCATTTAACTTTTTTCATCTAAAATCCACCGATTAAACTCACTTTCTTTTACATACCCTAAGGCTACCCCTTTTTTCAAAGCTGACCTGAGCGAAAAATATGGTTCGTAATTATTCTGACTACTTTTCGCCGCTTTCAAAGCTTGATTCAATTCCCTTCCACTCAATAATTCAAACACACCAGCTCTTTTTAACCTGCCACAGCTATAACAGAAATCGGTACATTCTCCTTCACAAAATGGGCAGGTTAATTCTACAAGCCTCTGTGCTGTTATGGCTACTAACGTTTGTTCTATTTGCTTCCACGCTACCCCAAACTCCACTAAACGATGTATGGCTCCAACAGCATTTCTCGTATGCATCGTCGTTAATACTAAATGCCCAGTTAATGCTGCTCTCACAGCTATTTTAGCTGTTTGAGCATCGCGTATTTCCCCAACCATAATTATGTCCGGGTCGTGCCTAAGGATAGCTTTCAAACCAGTAGCATATGTTACGCCTGCCTTTTCATTTACTTCGACTTGCAGTAAGGAGTCAGTCTTTTTCTCAATCGGATCTTCTAAAGTGATAATACTTCGATTGAATAGGTTGGAATTGTCATTTAGCAGACTATATAAGGTTGAGGTTTTTCCACTACCGGTCGGACCAGTTAGTATGATCATCCCGTGCGCATGTTTAAGCATAGCAAGGATTTTTCGGGACATCGTTGGAAATAGTGAAACATTGTGAGAAGAAATATGAGACGATTGTGGCAGGATACGGATGACAAGACTTTCATTGTATTGAGAGGGCAATGTGGAGAAACGTAAGCCTATCTCATATCCTTCAATATCTGTAGAATAGGCGCCATTTTGTGGCTTTCGTTTTTCACCAATATCCATGGATGCAATAAACTTGAAATGAGAGATTAAACGGTTAGATTCATAATGAGGGATGTAATGTTTAGGGACAAGGCGCTTGCCATAGCGGAAATAAATGATTGTGTGATTCTTTTTGGGGACAAAATGAATATCTGTTACTTCTGTTTTCACAGCTTCCCTTAAAATTAAGGTAGCCATGCGTTGCATTGAGACCAAGTAATTAGTCACCACCTTTTTTAAGATATTTTATTATTCGCCAAAAAAAGATCGTTTCCTGCATGATTTTAGTCCTTTTCTTTAACTTTTTTTTGAACATTTAAGAGATTCCCTCTACCCTCTCCTCTTTCAACACGCTTTACTATATAATGGTATTAACAAATATAAAACATCCACAAATGACTGACAGTGCAATCGCTTCTTTAAAATCCTATTCATATCACGAAAAAAAGAATAATGACAACCATATGAGAGGTGAGAATAATGAATGAAACATTAAAAATTACGAATACATTATCCGATCCAACGAGATACTATATTTATCAGTATGTTCTTAAAAAACATTTCCCTGTCACTGTTAAAGAAATTGCTAAAGAGTTTTCTATTCACCCGAATGTTGCTAGATTGCATTTATCAAAACTCGCAGAAATCCACATGCTTGAAGCTAAAATAGAAAAAACCGGTCAAGGTGGCCGACCGAGCAAGCGCTATCACCTAACTGATAGCGAGATTGGACTACATTTTCCTTATCGGAATTATCAAATGTTATCAGATATTCTTCTCGAAACAATGATTACACTTGGGCCAGAAGGAAAAAAAGCATTATATATAACTGGGAAAAAATATGGCGAGAAATTGATGGAAACAGCATTACACAGGCAAATGGTTACATTAGAGGACTCATTTGAAAGAAAATTAGCTCTCGTCATTGAAGCAGCAGAAGTGGCTGGTCTTCAGCCAGAATTTAATTTTGATGGAAAAAAGATCATGTTTGAAATGTTTAATTGTCCCTTTAAAGAAACCGCAAAGAAAAATCAAGGTGAAATATGTCATATGCACTTTGAATTTTTACGAGGCATGTTTGAGACGGTTTTTTTAGATATAGAATTAAGGGAATTGGGTAATATGTTAAACGGGTGTATTTCATGTTCTTATGAAGCTGTCGCAAAATAAAAAACATACTGTTTACTTTTAACCAAGTATTACCTTATAATTATTGAGTAATGGACATATGTGTGTGTTAAAGGAGGGATACATATGGATCGCATGTATAGAGTGATGGGATTCTGGACTGCTATTTTTGCAATTATGTTTTATGTAGGTGATATGTATACACCAGCACTACTATTCCTTGGCCAAACTGGTTTCTTTGTGCTACTAGGCTACTTAAAGCTTACAGAGCGTATGTACATTTATATTTTTGGCGCATACTTGACTGTTGCCTTTATCGGATTCACATATTGGACTGTCTTTATGATGGTACCAGGTATGGGGTCACACTAAAAGCACACATAACAAACACAATAAAAAGAGGATGCAACGTCATCCTCTTTTTATTGTGTTTTTAAAGGTTCTTTATCTGAAGAACAAGCTGAAACGATTGGCTGATTCCACTATCCATTAATAATGTTCGAATCTCACGATTTTTCTTAGCCTCATTTGAAAATAGATCGCCACTATGATTGGATAATTCATCTAGAATACCAGATGCAATTAAAAACTCATCTTGCCGCCATTTCTGCATAAAAGTCAACCCATACTTCTCACCAAAACGGATCCACGAATCCCAGTGCACATCATGAGTAATATCCATCTCACCAGCGTGTGTAAGGATATTGGGGATAAGCTGATGTTTCCTGTATCCCCTCAGGCTGCCATCTTTTCTCGTCGGCATTAACCAATCATCGTCCGTGTAACCATAATCAGCTGTCAATACAAGTCCTTTTTCTAAC
The DNA here is from genome assembly GCF_038007625.1 of Cytobacillus sp. FSL K6-0129. Lineage (NCBI taxonomy): Bacteria > Bacillati > Bacillota > Bacilli > Caryophanales > Bacillaceae > Cytobacillus > Cytobacillus sp. FSL K6-0129. The sequence continues at coordinate 1,483,789 of NZ_JBBOXM010000001.1, forward strand.
ACATCGCTAATCGATGCACTTATGCCATCCATAAATAATGGAATCTCCATTCTTTGGCCATTGTATAAAGAAATCGACATTTGTTCGATGTATGAAATGATTTTCTGATTTTCGATAGGAATATAGACTTCGTTTAGCACATTTTGGTTGGAAGTAATCATTATTTCATATAAACAATCATCTTTTTTTTCTACTAAATGAACAGGTAGCGCATCAAGTAGTTCATTAGAAAAAACAAGCCCTGAAAACGTAGGACATTCATCTAATGATTGAAGAAAATGAAGTTTTACACTGTGATGTTTACTTAATTTATCCTTTTGTAATCTTCTATGATGAGGGCTTTCATCAACTAATATATAAACTAGCGTCTCATCTGTCATCTCTTCCCATTGATTAATAAAGACTTGAGCAAATGAACCATCGCCTGCACCCATTTCTAACACGGCTGCAGGCAGTTGATTCACTCTCACCTGCTCTATAAACCATTTAGCGATTATTGTTGCATACATAGGAGACATTGTTGCTGATGTATAAAAGTCCCCATCTACACCAATCTTTTTATCATCCTTCATATAATATCCAAAATCAGGATGATAGAGGGCTAAATGAATAAAATCGGCGTAAGTAAGCCGTTCCATCCTATTTTCTTCGATATAGCGGATGATCGGATTCATTATGAAAAACCGTTCAAGAAAGGGTTAGTGTCCATTTCATTGGCAATAGTAGTCACTGGCCCATGTCCTGGCAAGACGAGTGTGTCTTCAGGTAAAATGAGTAATTTATCATGTATGCTTTGCAGAAGCGTCTCATGATGGCCACCAGGTAGATCTGTTCGCCCAATACTGCCTTGAAAAAGGGCATCCCCACCAAACAGCAAGGCAATGTCTGCGAAATAAAAGGAGACACTACCAGGAGAATGACCCGGTGTCTCTAATACTTTGAAGGAAAACCCTGAGATATCTATCTCTTGCTCTTTTACAAATAACTCATCGGCAGGTTGTAAACGTATCGCTGTGCCCATTTGAAATCTTGCTGAACCATTTAAGGCAGGATCTATTAGCCAGTCCTTTTCATTTTCATGTATGTAAACAGGAATTTGGTACTTTTCTTTTACGTCATCTACTGCACCAATATGATCAAAATGTGCATGCGTTAAAAGGATCGCCTTCGGATTCAATTTTTCATCATCCATTATTTTGATTAGTTTTGTTGCTTCTCCCCCTGGATCAATAATTAAACAGTCCTTGTTTTCTTTTATAAGAAGATAGCAATTCGTTTGTAATGGTCCTAATGGTAACTGTGCGTATTTCAAATGAATTCCTCCTTGGTTATTTTCTTTTATTGTACACAACTCTATAGTCTACGAGAAGCAAACATGGTTAATGGACTTGATGTATCTTCCTTAAAATGTTATTATCTGAAAAGTTCGTAGAATATACCTCGACAAAATTTGAAAAAAAGTATAAAATATGATGTGAATGTAAAAATAAGTATTACATACGGTTCCAAACCTTTGCAAGGAATGAGCATAGACTCATTTGTTGATTGAATGAAAAGGGGGCTATAAACATGGGACTAGTAATTATTACTGGTTTAACAGCTATTTTAGCAATTTTCGGTCTAATCAGTGCACTACGAAACAAAAATCTCCTAGGGATTGTATTCGCTTTCGGGACAGCTGCCGTTTTCGGATGGTTTGCTGTGATGACATTAATTCATAGCGGATTCCCAGCTGTCCATTAAAAGGGGATGTAAATAAAAAGTCTGCCTCATTAAGGGCAGACTTTTTATTTATCATTCATCCTCTTGTAACAATGATTCTACTCGTTTAACTTTATCCGCCATCTGACGTTTTACATCTCTACGGTCATCAATGCGAATATTTGTTGCCACTCGCGCAAGTCCTTTTTCAAATGGAACTTCATGCATTGCTTGGATAACCTCAAATAACACTGGTAATTCTCCTTCAATGAGTGTATTCATCGGTGTCAATTGGTAATCAATTTTCCCAGCATCTTTATATTCCTTTAAAACCTTTTGGATATCTGCTACATAAGCTGATACACTTGGACTCTCCGTTCCTATTGGAATAATTGTTACGTCTACTATTGCCATTATGTCATCTCCTTTAAATATCAATATTAGTATGCACAAAATAAAGAGCGAAGAAAATTTATCTGCTCAAGATTTTATAAGTGAAATGACTTCTTTCTCATCTAATAAAATGACTTTATCTAAATAATGACCATATAAACAGGCATTGGCTTTATTAGAACAGGAAAGAGGTTCGTTGTCCATATCTTCTAATAATACGGTCTGTTCTCCCGTTTCCAAATCTGTAGCCATGAAATCAAAGCTACCCCGATACGTATCTGCATCTGTACTGTACTCCGGCTTAAAGTAGAAAAACTCTTTATCCAGCATGGCATATTGTGGAACCATCCAACCGGAAAAGCTTGTTAAATGAGGAACTGAAAAAGATAACACCGATTCAAAGTCATTATTCATAAATGTGTATCGTGCCTCTTCATCATGATTTTCGTTTACACCAATGGTCATCATTAAATCATTGAATGTATCAACAAAATACACATTTTCTTTCTTCACTTCCGCCGTTCCTGTCTTCTTTTGTTCTTTTAACTCCGTCACAATTGAAGGTCCAACCGTACTCCAGTCCAAATACACAAATGAATCAGGACTTAACCAATGGACAAACGGCTCCGCTATAGATATATGTTCCATATTTTTTGTTTCAGCTGATATCAAATAAGAAGTGTAAGACCAGTCCTCGGCAAAACTCGAAACCAATAACTTTGTCGGATCATATTGATTCCAAGAAACAGCTAGTTCGGTGCCATCTATTAACTCCTGCAATATGTAATCACCTTTATGATCCACTATAGCAATACGCCATTTTTGATTACTTGGTTCAGTCTGGACAAATATATATTGTTGATCTGGGCTAATATAGACATTATTAATTGGTGCCTCACCTTCAAAAAACAACTCCTGTTCTCCGGTATAAATATTATATTTAAAGATTTTGTTCAATGTTTCATCTTTGTGATTGAGGAATAATAAGTGCTTGGCATCTAACCAGCCAAAGAAGAAAATTTGATCAGATTCTGAAACAGCAAGAGGTATAATTGATTGTTTTGAAGTTTGCTTCTCTGTCATATTCGTTTCTTTAACAGGTGGCTTATCACCTGTTTCATTCACTTGACAGCCAGCTATAATCATTGTGGAAAAAAATAAAAGCAATATGAGCATATAATCTTGGTGTTCCGCTTTGTGCTTCATAAACTTGGCTTGCCCCCCATCGAATTCCAATCTAGCTTCATTCTAGCGCACTTTTATCTGAATAGACGCGAGAAAAAGCCGTTTCCGGCTTTTCTTCGCTCTCTACGAAATTCTTCCTAATTAATTCCCAAAAACATTGTAATCAATAGTAAATTTTATACTGATTATGGAGGAAATACAAGCAACAACTATTTTTTATTAAAGATAAAGTGAAGCTAAAAAGACACCAAGCATTTCTTCATACATGTCTTCATACTGTGATAATGGCAGTGGGTTTACTCCTTTTCCCAGTTCCATCGTAAATCCTGGCCGTCGATACTCTTTAATAAACCAATCTCTAAACCCAGCGAAACTATCCACATACTGAACGGAACGATAACCGCTTACTCGTTCAAATTCATCTGCAATGACTTTTGAATCAGGCGGTTCAAGTCCTTCGTATCCCCAGTAAAATTCTTCACCTTGTGTGTGGAAAGCTAATAATAAGCTGAAGTTATTATTCTCAACAAGATTGGCCATCGCTATCGCTTCAGGCTCGGATAACGGTTCATATCCAGGAAAGTCTCGAGATGACGGAACATCTGGCTTTCTTTCTTTTTCATATTCCCAATTTGCGGGATATTGTTTATTCAAATCTACTCCTCTAATATTCGCCTTCCATAGGGAAAAATCATCTTTTTGTTCATTAATTGCTAATATTTCTTCTTTGTAGCCTTCTGGCGGTCCCCCTAAAACCAAGTCAACTCCATCAGGATTGACCATTGGAACAACCGATAACTCAACACGACTATAATAAGGTAAAGTCTCAATTCCCCTTAAAGGTTTCGCATTAGTCATAGATAACAAGTAGGCATTTATTAAAGACATAAGGACAGGCGTCGTTATCCATTCATTGGCATGAAATGACGCATTATAATGGACCTGCTTTTCACCTGTACCGATTCTTATCTCATATAAAGGCTTGCCTGTCACCGAATAACCAATCTCATTTATTTTTATAAATGGATAAACTTCTTTTAATTGTTTGAGGTCGTCTTGCAAAGTTTTAAAACTATAACTTTTTTTCCTATCCATTAAAGGCATAATCACTCTTGTTGGCACTAGGACTGTTTGATTTACTTGTAGATTTTGAGGCTGTAACTGCTGATTCAATAAAAGCAATGCATCGACAGGGAGATTATTCTTTGATGCTATTTGCCATAGTGAATCACCTTTTTGAAGTTGAATAGTAGATGTATGAAAGCCAGGAATTTGAATGCTTTGGCCAATCTGCAATGAGGAAGGGTCCACTTGTGGATTGCTATCAATGACTAAATTAATCGGAACCATAAACAGCTGACTGTAGTACCATAAAGAATCACCTGACCTAACTTTAATCTTCACCTTTTATCCTCCTCTCCATCAGTTCATACATATGATGAATGAGAAGAAAAGATGACTTACTCACTATTACAGAAACCTTATCCTATTATTAATTGCTTTGCACTCCAGGCGGCACCTACTACTCCTGCATCATTCCCTAAAGTAGCTAGTTTCAATAAAGTAGACCCTCGCATCTCAGGAAATAAGTTTTCGTCATAATAGGATTGTAATGGCTCTAGCAATAATTTCCCGGCTTGAGAAACCCCGCCACCGATTATAATCACCTCAGGGTTTAGTATTGCTGCTACATTCGCTAAGGCAATGCCTAATGGCTTCATTGTTCTTTGAACCACTTCCTTAGCAACTATGTCATTCTTACCTGCAAAGTGAAAGATATTCTGAACTGATAAATGGTCAACTAATAATGTGTTCTTGTTAGAATCAATGATTTCTTTAGCCACACGTACTATTCCAGTAGCTGAGGCAATCGTTTCAAGACAACCCCATTTTCCACAATTACATCGCACGCCATAAGAAGATACGGCCTTGATATGGCCTATTTCACCAGCAGAACCCCCATTCCCACGCATTAACTGACCATTACTAATAATGCCACCACCGATACCAGTACCAATTGTTAAAAGTACAATGTCTTTGTAGCCAATTCCGCTACCAATCCAGCGTTCGCCTAACACTGCACAGTTGGCATCATTTTCTAATATCACTGGAAGCGCCATGTAATCTGATAGTTCTTTTTGTAAGCGGTAATGAGGTGACAAATTTATATTTGTTGCTGAAAGTAAAATTCCATTTTTGCTATCTACCGGTCCTGGGGCACCGACTCCAACAGATAAAATCTGCTCTTTTTTTATTTGCGCCCTCTTTCTATGATGTTCAATTGAAGTGGTTATTTGCTCTGCTAAACTGTTGTCTGTATAATTCTGCTTCGTCTTTTCTTGCCATTTTAAGTGAATGTCGCCATTCTCGTTAACAAAAGCAAATTTAATTGTTGTACCACCTATATCCACGCCAACAAACAAAACAACACCCCCTAGAGAAGTAATGAGCAACTATTCTCTTGTTTTCTTTCTCTCTTTTTCTCTCTCAGCCCTTAAGACTAATAAAGCATCTCGATAGGTATCTACTTCAATTATTTTTGCTTTATATAATTCACTCACTTCAAGCTCCATCATTTCAATATCCAATAAACGTTCACCCATATAAATAATGGCACCGTATGCTTTTAACAACTGTTGTACATCATAAAAACTTTTCACATTCATTCCCTCGATTCTTTCTTTCATAAAGCAAAGTATAAACGAAAAAAAACTCTTCCTCAATCATTAAAACATGAGAGAAAGAGTAATTCTAACGATCAAAAGAAAAGTGATCATTTATCTATCTGGATCTTTTGGATGCAACATTCTCGGACGTCTATTTTTCAAAGGCATTGGTGAACGTAAAAGGACATCTCTAAAGGCTCTTAGGTTAAAGGGAATAAACGGCCATAAATAAGGGACGCCGAAAGACTTCATTTTAGATAACCAAATGACAAATAGTGTAATACCGATGATAAAACCATACATATGAAATACACTTGTCAGTAATAATAATACAATACGGACAATTCGATTAGCTAATCCTAATTCGTAACTTGGTGTTGCAAACGTACCAATTGCTACAATGGCAAAATAAAGAACGACTTCACTTGTAAATAAGCCAACTGAAACAGCCAAATCACCAATCATGAGTGCCGCTACTAAGCCGAGAGCAGTAGCAAGACTCGAGGGGGTATGAATGGAGGCCATCCTCAGCATATCAATACCTACCTCAATAATTAAGATTTGCAAAATCAAAGGGATTTTCCCTGTCTCCTCTGGTCCTATAAATGATAGAGAATCTGGTAATAAACTTGGATTTGCAGCAAATAAGAACCAAATAGGTAAAAGGAACAACGAAGCCCATACAGAAATAAAGCGAACGAATTTTAAATAAGCACCAATAATCGGTTTGTTTCGATATTCCTCTGCATGCTGCAAATGATGCCAGAACGTAGTCGGGGTTATAATCACACTCGGTGAACCATCCACAATGATACATACATGACCTTCAAATAAATGCGAAGCTGCTGTGTCCGGTCTCTCTGTATACCTAACCATCGGATAAGGATTCCAATGCTGACCAGAAATATATTCTTCAATTGTCTTCTCGGCCATCGGTAAGCCATCTGTATCAATTTTAGATACATTATCTTTTATTTTATTGACCAACTCAGGGTCTGCAATATCTTCAATATATGTAATGACAATATCAGTTTTTGAGCGTCTACCGATTTGTAAATACTCCATTCTTAACGTCCGATCTCTTACGCGCCTCCTCGTTAGTGCTGTATTAAAAACTAATGTTTCAACATAGCCATCCCTTGCGCCTCTTACTACCCTTTCAATATCAGGCTCTTCTGGGCCGCGGGCCGGGTAAGTCCTTGTATCAATTAATATCGCTTCATCTGCTCCATCAATGACCAATGCCGTTTGACCAGCTAATACAGCATCAACAATTGCATCCAGATCACTTTCTGTAGCAATTTCGATATAAGGGATATATCTCTTCATTAGCTTCGGAACAGTATCCTCTTCTAATTGTTCTCTTCCAAGCTGAGCAAGAAATTCCATTAACCGATTCATAATATCATCTTTAGCAAAGCCATCAACCAAATAGATTGCCATGTCAATCCCAGTATATTCCACATCTATTTGTAACACATCAAAGTTTTTTCCGACTGCTAATGCTTCTTTTAAATATGATGTATTGTTAATCAATTCCTTAGATACTTTATGATGTTTGTTTGTTTCCATGAGTTCACCTCTCAAATATATTCCTAACAAACATCATAGACATACTAAAAAGGAATCATACCCTCCTAAGAGGTTGATTCCTTTTACTTTATGTTAAACAACAAGTTTTTTAAGTTTCTAAGAAAAGATGTAGAATTTCCTAGGAAATATTCCCTTCCTGTCGAAATATCTTATTTATTTTCATTTAGATTGTCTTGTAGCTGCCTATAGTCTTCTGAGTCGTGTAATTCTACAGCTTGGTCAAGATACTTTTTCGCTTCACCCGTATGGCCTTCCCTTAAATATAATAAGGAAAGATTATAGTAAGCTTCATGGAATTGTTCGTTTACTTCAATAGCAAGATGCAAATGACGCTTCGCTTTCTCTGTTTCCCCTAATTGAATTTCCGCATAGGACAATAAAAAATAAGTTTGTGCGGTTGCACCTTCTTTATCAAACGGAGTAAGCTCTTTAATCATCATTGAGTAATTTTCTTTTTCTAAATAAGTTTGTGCTTCAATCAAAGCCATCTCTTCTTGTGTTTGATCATTAGGGAAGTGAAACCCATAATAGAGTCCTCCACTTATGAGAAGAGCCGTGAAACAAGCTATCAATAGTTGAGCAATCCTGTTTCTCTTCTTAGGCAAAAGAACGATTCCCGTTGCTAAGAACCCGCCAATTAAACCACCAATATGACCAGCGTTATCAATTCCTGGTATCATAAAGCCTAATGCAAGGTTAAACACAAGAACAATGATAATGTTCATACCCATTGTGCGGAAAAATAATTTGGGTTTCAATATCCCAAAGAAAAGCAACGCTCCAAAACAGCCAAATATCGCTCCGCTCGCTCCAGCTGATACGTTGGGACTAGTAATAAAACTAAGCAATGAACCCATAAAACCAGATAACAAGTAAATAACTATAAACCTTGTATTGCCCATTATTCGTTCAACAGCAGAGCCTAAATAAAAAAGAGCAAGAGTATTCATCAATAAATGCAGGAAACCAATATGTAAAATGATCGGTGTAAAAAAACGCCACCACTCACCTGCCAAAATAAGTGGATTATATTTTGCTCCACTTTCAATCAGCACCGAGGTATTTGTACTTCCACCTTTCCACTCCAGCCAAAGAAAAGCTAGGACTTGTAGCACAATAAATAGATATGTAAATATGGGCTTACCTTGATTAAAAACCTCTTTTTCTTCTTTCGCATTATTTGCTGCTAGCCATAATGTCTGTTTTTTAAAGTTTTCGATTACTTGTTCATCAATATCATCAGATGGTTCTTCTAAGAAGAGAAGAGGTTTCATAAAGTGTTGCTGCAGCTGTTTAGCTACCTCTTCTAGACTATCCATAGTCATAATGACAGATTCAACCGTTGTCTTCTCCAGTTTTGAATGCTGAAAGGGCTTATTAAGCTTATCCTCATAATCGTCAACAGGTACAAATGGTGAAATATATATATTGAGGACAGTCATTTCTCTATGCCTTACTTGTTTTCGAATACGCTCACCATTAAAGGCAACTGATTCTATATCTCTTTGTAACCAGTTACTCCAATCTAAATCCTTCCTTAGCAAACGAATGATTTTTGTCTGTTTATTCTCTAACTTCTCAATCCAGAGTTCATCTTGTTTTTCAGAAAGCTGAATGAAGCGATATTCTTCTTGATGTAGCAGATGATTGGCCAATGACCAAAATAAATAGCTTCCTTACTATGCACTGTTTTCTCACATCCTTACAGTTATATATCTTATTATAGTCAATGTTTCTTTTTAACAAAATAAAAAGCCCTTATATAAACAGGGCCAAAAAGTAACATTGTTATAAACGTTCATCATTATATTGTGGTTGAGGAAAAACTAGCTTCATTGCTCTCTCTCTTAAAAAAGGGCAATTTAATACGGTAGCAATGATAAAATTTTGTCTCGCTAAAAGACCAACTAGGCGATAACGATACTGATAAATGAAAACACCTGACAATACAAACAGTATCAAAGTCATTATTTTTCCCATTTCATTCCCTCCTGTCTATCACTATTATGCGAATCATTCTCTGCAATTATCCACCTGCTACAGTCACAAAGAACAAAACACCTAATATACTCGCAAGAGCACACGATGAAAGGTTAACAAGGTCATTATTAACTATTGTGTTACCGCTCATATGTACCGTTTTACGATTACAATGCCATTTCGATTCGACCACCATCTCACAAGACGGACAACGATAGGTTACCTGTATGAAGGCACCTAATAAGGTATCCAAGATATTTCCGAGGAAACCAAAGACAAATATAATAAACAGGGTGGAAAAAGATAATGAATAGGACAACATAGCAATAATAGCAATAGAGAAGGAACCCATTATTGCAGCAAAGGTTCCGAGAAAACTCATTGCTCCTGAAGTACCAGGTTCTACCTGCTTAAAATGCTTAATTGACAAAGGTCTTCTTTTACTTAAAGAACCTATCTCTGAGGCCCAAGTGTCTGAATTCGCACTCGCAATGGTTATCGTAAAAGCAATAAAAAAAAGGGGAGAAGGAAAAATAATAAAAAGCACACTAAATAATGCAGGTAACCCACCATTAGCAACCACTTGCTGCCAATCTCTAGTAGACCCTTTTTCATGGCGTGCTTCGATTTGTTGCTTCTGCTTTTTCTTGTATTTAGACAATAAGCTTGAACTAGTGAAAAAGAAGCCAAGAAGCAGCAGTCCCTTCCATCCAAAACCTAAGTTAATCAATACACCCACAACAATTGCTGCTATGGTGCCTGACATTGTAAGAAGTTGAAGGAGATAGCCTAAAAAGGCGGCAATGAGTACAAGAAAAATAAATATCAATTCTTTCACTCCATTATTGTAATAATCTTTTGAACAGGTAAATCATGATGGTCTAATGGTATATTATTAACCACTTGCTCTTGGAAAGCTAATGAAAGTGTAAAGCCGTTATAATCCACTAAATAACGATCATAATACCCGCCTCCAAAACCAATACGATCACCCTTTAATGTATAAGCAACGCCTGGAACTATTAATAAATCAATTTCACAAGGCCGAACACTCTTTGTTTTGTCTAATACTGGTTCTTGTAATCCAGAATAAACGACTTCTAGGTTGTCATAACTTGAAAAAATCCTGAAATCCATTTCCCTCGTTTTTGGTAAGCATTTTGGAATAGCCACTTGTTTTCCTTCTGACCAAGCCTTATTAATAATTGGAAAAGTATCGACTTCTGGAAAGCGTGATATTGTAAGGGCAACTACTTTGGATTGTTGCCAATGAGATGTGAGGAATAATTGCGATGCTAATTTTTCTGATTGTGATGTATATTGTTCACTAGGCATTTCTGTTAATTGTTGCATAATCATCTTTCTCAGTTGTTTTTTATCCACCATTTAACTCTCCTATACCTCTATTTATAAAAAACACACTTGTCTTATAAAAATATTAGTTCCAATCTAAACATATGAAGTAACAACCATTGCTCGTAATTTGACCTCTCGAACCTTTCCCGGCATCACCCCTGTGATGAAACCATAAAAAAAGAGACAAAAAAAGCAGCAGGAATCTACCTACTGCTTATTTTGTCTCACGGTGTGTTGTAGAACGCTTTTCTCTTGGGCAGTATTTTTTTAGCTCAAGACGATCTGGATTGTTTCTTTTATTTTTTTTAGAAATATAGTTACGATCTCCGCATTCTGTGCAAGCTAACGTAATATTTACACGCATGTCATTTCCCTCCAAACTACTAAGCACTAGTTCGTTTCATACGACTTTTATATAATATCACTTTTTAGTTTGAAATGCTAGTATGTTTTTTTAAAAGTGTTTGATTTACTTGTAAAAGCTGTTTTTGACAATCATCTGTAATTGACCAAGCTTGTCCGTCAATAGCAGATTTTCCTGTTATTTTAACTGTATCCCCACATAAACTAACTACCTTTCCTTTTCCTATTGGATTGTATGATAATGTTTGTTTTCCGCCTTTGCCATATGACCATATTTTGTTATTTTCCACTTGTGCTTGTTGCATCACTGTGTTTTCCTTCATTTTCACCCCGTTCAAATGACCATTCACTAAGAATAATTGGCGATCGATCATATGATATATCAAGTGTTCAATCGGAGATATAAAAGAAATCTGGTAGTCACACTCTCTTGGATTACTATGCGCCATAAGTACTTTTATCTCTTTACTCGTAGATAGTTCATTGTAAATGTTGAAATTTAACATAGAAATATGATGACCGATTCTCAGCTTTTCTGTACGTATCGATAAACCTTCTACTTGATGTTCTCTTCCTTCCGCCATATCATTCATTTCAATCCAATAAACACTTTTACCAACGGCGATACCTAACGTTTGATGCAATAAGTTTTCCTGATTCGACTGATTCCAATATTCAGTTGTGTAAGGCGTTTGCTCAATTATTTTCACTTTAATCACCTTTTCTTTGGAATTTATTGACTCGTCCGTGATTTCTATACACCTTTAACGTTTGTTTCGCTACCGATTGCCAGCTAAATTCTGTCTTGATTCTTTTTTGAGCTGCACTGACGATTTGGCTTCTAAAGTTAAGTTCTGAAAGTAGAGAATCTATTTTTCTTTCAAGATTTACTACATCTAGAGGATCGAAAAAAACCCCCGACTCATTTTCAATAATCATTTCAATGAACCCGCCAGTTTTAGCTAAAACTACTGGTAGTCCAGCTGCCATCGCTTCTAAAGCAACTATTCCAAATGGTTCGTACAAACTAGGGAAAATAGCTAAGCTAGCATATGCCATCCAGTTGTCACGCTCATATTCGTCAACAAAACCAATAAATTGAATCCATTCATCGATTTGTTTAGCACGAACTTTTTGTCGGTAATACGATAATAACGGGCCTTCTCCAGCGACAATGATTTTTAAGTTTGTATTTTTTCGCTTTAACTTTTCAGCAAGTGCGATAAGAATATCGAACCCCTTCTCTTCTACCATCCTCCCCAGCGAAAAGAGGTATGGTCTATGTTGGGCAAAATGAAATTGTAGGTTCCTATCTTTTTTCATCGGCTTACTTACGCCATTTGGAATGATGGAAATGGTCGAAGATGGCTGTTGGTATTTATGTAGTAACTCATTTCTCATAAAATGACTACAAACTACAAGGTGATCGGCATATGCCATTAATAATTTTTCTTGTCTATCGATAAAGCTTTGACTCTCTGTATGAATTCCATTATGTCTACCTGCCTCAGTCGAATGAATAGTAGCGATAAGCGGTATATCCATTCGCCTTTTTAAAATGATGCTGCTCGCTGCAACTATCCAATCATGGGCATGAATCATATCTATATCATTTTGCTCAATCAAAGCTCTTGCTTTCTCTTCCATTGCTAAATTCACCGAAGCAACCCAATGAAGAAATGATCCTTTTTGCATAAGTGGTGCCACACGATGAATGACTACATTATTTTGCACTTCAAATTCTTCATCAACTTCATCCCTTTTCACTGTTAGCACATGAACGGACACCTTTTCTTGTGCGAGTGATCTGGCTAATTCACTTACATGGCGACCAAGGCCACCAACAATATACGGTGGGTATTCCCAAGTTAACAGTAGAATACTCCCCATCATTGCTTCACTTCATAATAACTATACCCACACACTTGATGGATCCAGTCAGCATTTATTTCTGATGATAACTTGACAGTTCCCGCTCCACTACCTATCTCAGTAGTAAGTAAAGGGAGGTAATTGTCATCCATTAGTTTCAAACAAAGGGTGATGCGGTAAGAGTGATATTCTGTTTTAATGGCGTTTCTAATGATCCTCATCGATTGGTATGGTGGAATAAAAAACTCATATAGATCGGAATGATTTTTACTGTATGATTGAAGCTGAATTACCTGTAAGCAGCTTCTTATATCTTTGTTGTAGTAGAGCGAGAGGATGTCATACTTTTCTTGCCTAACCTTCCAACTAATATAAATATCTTTGTTGATAATTTCAGTTTTTAAAGGTAATAATCCTGACGAATGTATCATGTGATTCTGTTTACTTTCCATTTTTCGAACCATTCTCCTTGTCAGATTATTCTATACATTAATGTTAGCACTGAATGGCCAAGCCCACAATAAACAGATTTTGTCGGTTTATGCTATCTATCGCTACACTTGTTATTATGATAAGCATTTTTTCTTCACCGACTTATTTCTTCATTCATTCGACAGAAACTATGATCACTTACTCGACAAATTCTATAGGAGATTCTTCAAAGTTAGCACGACTTGTCGATATTTATGGTAGAATAACTTTGATATTAAAGCTTTGAGGTGAGAATCATTATATATATATTTGCTGTTTTATTAGTTATCGCTTTACTGCTATTTATTTTATCCTTTTTTCTTAAAGATCCTTACCGTTCCTTAAAGGATGAGATTGACCAACTATCTATCCAACATGTAAAAGAAACGTATCAAATAAAGAAAAAATTAAAGCTGTTAGAAGAAGAATTACTGATAGACGAAATCAAACTTCCGAATGACACTGGGTTATCTAGACCTAAGAAGAAGGAAGTTCATGATATTATAAAAAATCAGGTACTTTTACTTCATAAGCAGGGACTTTCCACAGAGCAAATCGCTAAGCAATCTTCTTTATTAGAAGATGAAGTATTGGCCATTATCACAGCTAGTCAACTTAAAGGTGAAAAGGTATGAAAAAATATGTTTTAAGAGGCTTTTCAGCTGGTGTTTTTTGTACCGCCTTCATTCTTCTTATTGGTTATATGCTTATGAATGAAGAGAACAAGCAAATGATTGATAAGACAGCGGCTCAGGCTTATGTAAAAGAACAAGGTTTTCATGTTTTGACGGATGATGAGATCGATAAACTCATTGAAGAAAAATTAGAACTTGATAAACAACAGGAAGAAGTAGCTAAAGAAGAGACTACCATTACAACAGAAATTAAAATCGAGATCGGTATGCTTCCGCAAGAGATTGCGCAGCAACTTGAAGAGGCAGGCATTATCGAATATAGTGAGGACTTTACTAGCTTTTTAAAAGAATTCAATTATAGTCAGAAGCTACGTGTTGGTACATATCAAGTGAATAATCAACAGTCTTATAAAGAGCTTGCTGATTTATTTAGCAAATCATAAAAAACGAACCTCTATCTCCATATTTCTTACTTGGCTGCAATTACACTCTTAAAATAGAGTTAATTACAGCCTTTTTATTATTAAATTACCGAAGAATATAGTTACGATTACGGAACTTCGTTCAATACATCAGTTCTTTTAGAAATTGACACTCAATTCCCCCGCTTGATCTATTAAATAAAAGAGTATGCTTGTCACAAAAAGTTCCTACTTCTTTATTTTACTTTGCTAGTAAATGATACGGAATTTACCTTTACATGCAATAAAGATGTTAGTTGTTCAGATAAATAAATGGGCGATTCTTCAAACTCTGTATCAATCCAATGCTTAATAAGCCCCAAAACTGTATACGCCTGGTAATTTGTATATAATTGATGATCTATCACAAACTTATCATTTCCTCCAAAGTCTATTTGAATATTATGAACATATTGCTTTAGTGCTTTTATAAATTTATTTTCAAATGTATAAGAAACATCACTTTGTAATAGTGACTTATAATAATGTCTATATTTAAATATATGGTTAAATAATTCTTTTGTAGAAGGTAAAACACTTTGGTCAATTTCATAATCTCGTTGATTTAAAGTACTATTTTCCATCTTGTCGATTAAGTCCCCAATTGCTTCGTTCATCACTTCTTTTAGAACTTCTTCTTTCCTATAGTAATGGTAATAATAGGTGCTTCGATTAATATTTGCAGTAGTTGTTAAGTCAGTTATTGTAATTTTATGAAATGGTTTTAGTAGTAATAATGTAACCAGAGCATCTTTAATCCTTTGTTCAGTCATTAGATTTTTACTCATTAACTTAGCCACCTCTCCGTGTAACCCCAACAAATATATACTTTTTTGTTGGTTGTTAAAGAAAACAAAAATAATTATAGTGGTATTGTAATCGATTACAACAATGTTTAAAAGCTATATTCTATAATTATTTAAAGGGGACTTTTATATGGGTAGATTAACTGGAAAAGTGGCTATTATCACTGGTGCTGCTAGCGGAATGGGTTTGGCAGGTGCACAAATTTTCGCAAAAGAAGGCGCTCAGGTTGTAGCAACTGATATAGTTGAAGATGCTTTAAAAGTGAAGGTTGCGGAGATTATTGATAATGGTGGAGAAGCCATTGCCTTAAAATTAGATGTTTCAAGCCAAGAATCATGGTTAAATGTCGTTCAAACGACAATAGAAAAATACGGTAAAATTGATATTTTAGTCAATAATGCAGGAATTCATATGGCAAAAGGAATTTTAGAAGCAGAATTAGATGATTGGAATAAAGTGATGGCCATTAATACAACCGGTGTATGGCTTGGAATGAAATCCGTTATACCTTATATGCAACAGAATGGCAAAGGGTCAATTATTAATACATCTTCCATTGCAGCAATTGTGGGCGGAGTCGCTGATGCACAAGGCGCAGCGTACAGTGCATCAAAAGGCGCAGTTAGAGCACTTACTAAACATGGTGCTCAGTGGTTTGGAAAAGATAACATCCGAGTGAATTCCGTACATCCTGGTGCAATCTTTACAGGTATGGTTGAGAAAGCTGGAATTAAAACACAAGAAGAAATGGGAGAGAACTATAAAGGTTTAGCTCCATTACCTCCTTATGCTGGAGAGTCAATGGATATTGCAAATGCATACTTATACCTTGCTTCAGACGAATCTAAATTTGTTAATGGAATAGAATTGGTCGTTGACGGTGGTTGGATCAGTAACTAATTTTTTTAATCAAATAAATAAGACTCACATTCATTTCATATAAATAAAAGAACGAACCTCTATGATGAAAGAGGTTCGTTACTTTTATCAATCATTCAAATCAAATTGCTTACCTTTCACTAAATAGAAGATATGCTCAGAAATGTTTGTGACATGATCTGCTGCACGTTCTAAATATCTACAAACAAAAGATAATTGAGTAATTTGCGGAATTCGCTCAGATTGTTCCCCACTTATTCTCAGTAAATCAACAATCGTTTGCCCATATAAATCATCCACTTCATCATCCATGTCAGCAACGGCTTTTGCTTTTTTAAGATCTTCTTCATTGAAAGCAGTTAATGAATCGTTTAACATCGTTAAGCAAATCGCATGCATTTGTTTAATATGAACAATTGGTTTCACATGGTCTTCTTTCCCAATTCTAATCGTTGATTTAGCAATATTCACAGCAAAATCAGCTATTCTCTCAATATCCGTTGCTATCTTTATTGCGACAATAATTCTTCGCAAGTCAATAGCTACTGGCTGTTGTTTCGCTATTAATAAAATGGCATAATCATTAATTTCTTCGTACAATATGTTTGCTTTTGTGTCATTTTCCATGATCTCTAAAGCTAGTTCTATATCATGATTCTCAAGTGCCTGAATCGATAAAGAAAGAGCATTTTCAGCAAAATGACCTAAATCTAATAATTTTCCTCTTAATACTGCTAATTCTTCATCAAACTTCTCTCTTACTGGCAATATAATCAGTCTCCTTTACTTAATTAGCCGAACCTACCGGTAATATAATCTTCCGTTCTCTTATCAGTTGGATTAGAAAAGATTTTATCTGTTTCTGCGAATTCTACTACTTCACCGTTTAAGAAAAAGGCCGTTCGGTCAGATATCCTAGCTGCTTGTTGCATATTATGAGTCACTATAATAATACTATATTCTTTTTTTAATACCTGTACAAGCTCTTCTACCTTTAGTGTTGAAATCGGATCTAATGCTGAGGTAGGTTCATCCATGAGAATAACATCTGGTTCTATCGCCAAACATCTTGCAATACATAGTCTTTGCTGTTGACCACCTGATAAACCATAAGCGTTATCCTGCAATCTATCTTTTACCTCATCCCAAAGCGCTGCCCCTTTTAAACTTTTTTCAACAATTTGATTCAGGACTTTCTTATCTCTTATACCATGAATTCTCGGACCATAAACAACATTTTCATAGATAGATTTAGGAAAAGGATTCGGCTTTTGGAACACCATACCCACTTTTGTTCTTAATTCTTCAACACCATAACGTTTATCAAAAATATTACGTCCACGATATTGAATTTCTCCTGATGTTTTTACTGATGGTACCATTTCAATCATTCGGTTCAACGCTTTAATATAAGTCGATTTTCCACATCCTGATGGACCGATAATCGCAGTTACTTCATTTTCATAAATATCTAAATTGATTTGTTTTAATGCATGATTACTTCCATACCATAAATTTAATTCTTTTGTTTGATAAACTTTATTGTTATCATTAAGATTTTTATAGTTGTCAAGTGAATCGGCGGCTTCTTTTTTAGGTGCAACCAATGTACTCATATTCTCCACTCCTCGTTTAATACCTTTTTTGGAATTTATTTCTGATCAACACAGCAATAGAATTCATCACAATTAACATTACTAGTAATACAATAATGCCCCCCGCTGCAACGGCATGAAACTCTTCTTGCGGTCTACTCGTCCAGTTATAGATTTGCATTGGTAAGACAGTAAACATATCGAAAACAGATTGAGGTAAAAACGCTAAGAAAAGTGGTAAACCAAGCACTACTAATGGTGCCGTTTCCCCGATTGCTCTAGAGAGAGCTAAAATTGCTCCTGTTAATATGCCAGGTAATGCAGCCGGCATAACCACCCTTACAATTGTTTGCCATTTATTAGCTCCCATTCCAAATGACGCTTCTCTTAATTCCATCGGTACACTTCGAATCGCCTCTTGAGCCGCGACGATTATGATTGGTAATACGAGTAAACTCATCGTTAAGCCTGCGGCCAATACACTTGTTCCTAAAGTTAATGCTCTCACAAAAACCGTTAATCCTAATAATCCAAAAACAATCGACGGGACACCTGCTAAGTTAGATATATTAATCTGAATCAGTGAGGTAAACTTATTTTTACTCGCATACTCCTCTAAGTAAATGGCTGTTCCTACACCAAGTATAAGCGTCACAGGGGCAACAACACCCATTAACCAAATGGTCCCTATTAAAGCTGTTTTAATACCCGCTTGTTCAGGATCACGTGAAGGTAAAGATTGCAAGAACTGCCAGTCTAAATAACCAATTCCTTGAGTGATAATGCGATACAATAATATCGCAAGAACCACTAATGCAAACGCAGTCGCCAACATGAACAAACCTTTAAAAACGGAATTTTTCCATTTTCGTGGTGACATTTTCTTTAGTACTTGATCATGATTAATTAATTTCATACTAGTATTCCTCCCTAAAGCGCTTGGAGATGAATTGGGCGAGCATATTCATGAACAAGGTGAAAATAAACAATGTAAATCCAACTGCGTAGATACTATAATAGATGGTCGTACCATATCCAGCATCTCCCTGACTGACTTGGACAATATAAGCCGTCATTGTTTGAATACTACTTGTCACGTCAAAGCTTAAGTTAGGCGTGGAGCCTCCTGCAACAGCGACAATCATTGTTTCACCTATTGCTCTTGAAATTGCTAATACAATAGAAGCAACAATACCTGAAACAGCGGCAGGTATAACAATTTTAATGGCCACTTCAAGTTTTGTTGCCCCTAATGCATAAGCCCCTTCTTTCATCACTTTAGGTACAGACGACATGGCATCTTCTGATAATGAGGCAATCATCGGTGTAATCATAATCCCGATAACAATCCCTGGGCTAAGCGCATTGAATATTTGCAGAGATGGAATCATTTCTCTAAGCACTGGTGTCACAAAAGTGAGAGCAAAAAACCCATAAACGATAGTAGGTACGCCTGCTAATACTTCTAAAATAGGTTTAATAACTCTCCTTGTTCGGTCACTCGCATACTCACTCAAGAAAATAGCTACAGCGAGACCAATCGGGACTGCCACAACTGCAGCTATAAGAGCAACTTTTAACGTTCCTGAAATAAGCGGTAGGATTCCATATGAGCCTTGTGTTTCAGAAAATGGATACCACTTTTGTGCGGTAAAAAATTCTTTGATACTTACGTGACTGAAAAAAGTCGTCGTTTCCACAAATAATGTTACAACGATCCCAATCGTCGTTAATACTGACACAATCGCGGTTAATAATAAGATAACTGGAACAATCTTTTCTGACTTCAGTTTATTTTTACTTTTAGATTTTTTTTGTTGTATAAGTTCTTGCACAGAAAACGCTTTTTCTTCTTGTTGTATATTCATAGTTGATCCCCCCTTCATTACGATGATGATCTCTCTTCATCATTCAAACACTTATTTTAAATCTTCAATTGTTGATAACCCTGTTTCATATTCTTCATCTTTTAATTTCACATAACCGACATCTTCTGAAAGTGCCCCCGCATTTTCTAATGTGAACTTAACGAATTCATATGTTTCTTCATTCTTTAGGGAATCATTTTTCACGTAGATATATAAAGGACGTGATAATGGTGCATACTCCCCTGATTCAACCGTGTCATGAGTCGGCTCTACCGGACCATTCCCACCATCGATTGGAACAACTTTTAGCTTATCTTGATTCTCAACATAATAAGCAAATCCAAAGAATCCAATGGCATTTTCGTCCCCTGCTACACCTTGAACAAGGATGTTGTCATCTTCTGACAGTGTCGCTTGTTCTACAATTGGCTCATCCTCCAGAATGATTTCATTAAAGTAATCATACGTTCCAGAGTCTGTTCCTGGAGAATAAAATTTGACTTCCTCATCTGGCCATTCTGGTCTAATATCTGACCATTTTTTTGTTTCTCCCGTATTGATCCATAACTCTTTCAATTCTTCGATAGTAAGTGAATCGACCCAATCATTCTCTTTATTTACAACGATTGATAATCCATCGTTGGCTAGCTTTAATTCTGAATACTCAATTCCTGCTTCTTCAATTTGGGTTTTCTCTTCATCTTTAATTTCTCTCGAAGCGTTACTGATATCCGTTGTTCCTGCAATAAACTGTTTAAATCCTCCACCTGTTCCAGAAGAAGCGACTGACACTTGTACGCCTGGCTGATCCATACTGAATTCTTCAACAACAGCTTCCATAATAGGATAAACTGTAGAGGAGCCATCAATTTTGATTTCTCCTTGTAACTGTTGATTTTCTTCACTAGTTGTTTGCTCTCCATTACTTGAACTGTTCGCACCGCCATTTGCTCCACATGCCGTTGTAAAAGCAAGAACAGAACCAATCATTAATGTTGATGCCACATACTTGAATCGTTTCTTCATTAGAAATATTCCCCCTAGAAAATCAGTTGTTTTGTCCTACAAACCCATCATAAGACCTAAACGTTAATAGGAAATAAATGTCGTGTAAATATTCTGTAAACCAATGTGAAGAAATGTAAAGTGAAATTTAGGGAAAATCATATCTCATTTTTGGAGTGAGCATTACCTTGCAAACAAACAATGCTGTAAAAGCAAAGTAATGAACATGGGGATTGTCGAGGCACTCCTTAGTAAAAGAACGATAATATAGAGGTAGTTGTGTAGGATTGTCAGCGTTCTTTGCCTCTTTCACTTCTGATGTTATAAACTAAAACTAAAAGAAAAGCATAAAAATAACTCGGATTCCCCCTTTAAAATAGGGTGAATCCGAGTTTGATTGTTGATTAGTATCTGTTATGCTTGTGTTTTTCAAAACAAACAAGCTTATTCATCCTCTTCTTTGTTAACATCAATTACTTCTTGCTTCGTTAAATCTTCTGGTTTCTTACTTTCTTCTTTCGCACGTTCTTCTTTTAATTCAAAGTATTCATCCATGACGCGTTCGGCAATAATCATGTTTGCTTTATGGCCACTTCCACCTTCATAGGCCCAAGGGACCATGACAGCAATTGCCACTTCTGGATTATCAGAAGGTGCATAACCAACATAGCTGATATTCATTACTTCAGGTGGCTCATCATAATTACTACGTAGTGGTCCATCATAGAAAGCCTCTGCTGTTCCTGTTTTACCTGCAGGGTCATACTCTTTATCACCAAAGAAGGATAGTGCCGTACCTTGTTGTTCTTGTGCAACTTGACGGAATCCCTCTTTTACACGTTCAATCCAAGAAGCATCCATATCAAGTTTATTAAGAACTTTCGGCGATATTTCTTCTACAATAGGGCCTAATTCTTCATTTTCTAATAAAGGCTCCCTAATTTCTTTTACTACATGAGGCTCCATTCTATTCCCGCCGTTAGCAATCGTGGACACATATTGCACGAGCTGCATATTAGAGTACGTATCATACTGTCCAATCACTAAGTCCAACATAAATCCAGGGAGTTGACTCATTCCTTTAAATCCTGTTTGTTCATTTGGTAGATCAATCCCTGTTCTAACGCCTAAACCAAACTGAGCAAACGATTCTCTGATTGTATCAAACCCTTTAGGATCTAACGGCAATGATTTATTATAGCGATATGTGCCGCCTCCAATTCGAATGGCTGTTTCAAACATATACACATTGGATGAAACCCTTAATGCGTACAAATCACTAATTGGTCCGAACGTTTTCCATGATTTTTTTACAGGTGTACCAGCAATTTTTAATGGCTGGTCATTAATTACTGTACCAGGTTGAATCACACCTTCCTTATAGCCCGTAAGAATAGTAGCCCCTTTGACTACGGAACCGGCGTTATAAGTGGTCGTAATATTCCCTAACGCATCATCCGTCATTCTTGTTCGGCCTGTTTCCTCATCTTTCACAAGCCTTCTACCAGCCATTGTTAAAATTTCGCCGCTATACGGATCCATTAACACGACATAGGCTCTATCTAAAAGACTGGTTCCTCCAGTTTGTTTAGCCGCACGCAACTCTTCTTCAATGATTTTTTCTGTTGCTAATTGTAAATCCATATCGACACTTAATACTAAATCTTTCCCCCGCTGCCCTTCTGAAATTGTAACCGTTTCTAGAATCGTACCACCTTTATCAGTGACATTTTTCACTTTGGCTTTTTGACCATGGAGGACTTCTTCGTATTGATATTCAAGATAACTTTTACCTACACGGTCATTTCTTGAATAATCTCTTGCTAAATAGTAATCAAGCATTTCTTTCGGAATACCTTCTTCAGAAGAAGAAACAGAACCAAGGACAGATTTCAATGTATTATCAAAAGCATAGTAACGGTCCCAATCAGTTGTTGTATCAACCCCTGGAAGATAATCTAAATTTTCGCTTACTAGGGCGAATTCCTTTGCAGTTACTTCATCATTTTTAACAACTTGTGGTGTAAAGGCATACCCACTAGAGAACTCTCGATAAATCGCAAGCACTTCCAAGTCGTCTTCTGTCAGTTCATCCAATTCTTCTTCCGTAATACGATCTAATGTTAATTGATAGACATCTTTATCGTAATCGGCTTCTTCGTCCTCGCGAATATTTTCCTTTTCTTTCTCTGTTACCTTTTCATCCGCGCGATCAGGATTAATCATAATCCAATAATCTTTTTCATCTCGTTCCGTGACTTTTTCTGTATCTTTTTCAATTAGTTCCGCTAATTTCTCAGCAGTATCAAGCATTTCCTCTTGACTAGCTCCATTATTTGTATATGTAATGGCATTCTGCGGGATATTATCGACAATAATCTTTCCTGTACTATCAAACATCTTTCCCCTAGGTACAGGGTTATTTACAGTGATTTCTTCTGTTCGTTCTATTTCTCGCTTATAGTCATCACCGTAGACAATCTGAACAAACCCTAATCTAAAAATAAGTACAGAGAACAACACAAAGACAATTAAGAATAGCATGTTCAACCGAAAGGACACACGATTCTTCTTTTTCTTTTTATTCAATTGCTAAAACCACACTTCCCTCTTAATTACATATACTTATTTTAAAAGAAAACCAAAAATAATTCTATTCATAACTATAAGGAAATGATAGTTATTTTGAATATTTTTTTCACATCATTCGATATTCTTTATAAAGAAATAGATCATACTATGCCCAATCCCTAATATTACTAGCAATATCGGCAAGATCACATGATCATCAAAATAGATTACACCCACTATAAAGAACAACAAAGATAATATTCTACCGATGTTCAAGAATAATTCCCTTACAACAATATATTCAATTCTCATTTCTGCCGCTTTCCAGGCTGTGCCTATTACATCATAAGTCATTGAAGAATAAGGAACGAGTAATAAAGGATAAGCGATTGCAATTAATGCCGCATAGAGCAAAAGATTAACGTAGGTTATATGAAATACTAACAGGAAAATTGACAGAAATAATAACACACCTCCAGCTAACACTGCTCTTTTCCTATGCTCTTTCTTAATCCATCTTGAAGCAATATAATAACAAACTAATGCGATACCTGAATTTAATAATCCGAATGTACCAAGTGCTAATTCGCTCCCCGTAGCTATAAACACAAAGACAGAAACGACAAACGCATATGTACCTTCACGAAACCCTTGGAAAAAATGAGCATTTGTAATCCTCTTCCAATTCTTATTATACTTTCGTTCTTCTATAATCCGCTTAAAAAAATATTTTCCATTTGCTGGACGCCTTTTAATAGAAAAGCTTAAAAATACGGCAATCGCGAATAATGCTAATGAAATTCCAAATATGACTGAATAACCAGTATAAGCCTTCATTTTTGAAATAATTAAACCGGCAGAAATAGGACCAATCATACCACCAAATGATGAAAGTAACCCGAGAAAACCATTAAAAAAGTCTCGATTTTCTGGATCGGTTATTTCAAATGTTAATACATTAAACGCAAGCCAATAAAAACCAGAACCTATACCTAATAAAGAACCTAATAAAAGGAGATATGACGACGCTTTATCCCCTACAAGAAGCACAGAAATATAAAAGAAGGCAAGAAATATAACCCCTAACCTTAGAACAATGACACGATCTACTTTTTTCGCCCATTTGCCCGCAATAATAAATGCAATAGGTTGCAGAACAACAGCAGCGAGGTTATATAAGCCTAAATCCACGTATTCACCAGATTGCTTCCACAAAAAAATATTCACAAAAGTATTGGATAACGCAATACTTAAGGAATATAATCCTCCAATTAGCAGCAATAAAACAAGGTCTCTGGTCGGCTCAATATTTCCAATCACTCTCTGCAATTTACTCATAAAAAAACTCCCCTTCGATTCTACAAATAGTCTCCTTCAAAAACGATGGAGTTATGCAAGAAAAGGAAGATCCTCATTGAAAAAATATTTCATGTCACTTGGTCTTCTTACAAAAAACAATTATGGTTAGACAATCGAAGCCCATACATTAGGAAAGAGTGACATTTATTAGACAGCAATGTAAAAAAGCACTATTCCAATGAATAGCGCTTTTTTTAAGATTATAGATTTATTTTGGCTTTTACTTCGCTTCTTGATATCTTCTGCCTACTTCGTCCCAATTGACAACATTCCAAAACGCTTTTATATATTCAGGACGTTTGTTTTGATAGTTTAAATAATAAGCATGTTCCCAAACATCTAGCCCAAGAAGGGGTGTTTTGCCTTCCATTAATGGCGAGTCTTGATTAGGTGTGCTCGTTATGGCTAATTCTCCATTATCAACAACTAACCATGCCCAACCCGATCCGAAGCGACCAGTAGCTGCTTTAGCAAATTCATCCTTGAAGTCGTCAAAGCTACCAAATTTACTAGCTATCGCATCTCCTAAATCGCCTGTTGGTGTACCCCCTCCATTTGGTGAAAGAACTTCCCAGAATAAAGAATGGTTGGCATGTCCACCGCCATTATTCCTGACAGCTGTACGGATATCTTCAGGAATATCATTTATATGGGTAATTAATTCTTCTACACTTTTCGATGCGTATGCACTTTTTCCTTCAATTGCATTGTTCAAGTTAGTTACATAAGTATTATGGTGTTTCGTATGATGGATATTCATTGTTTCCTTGTCGATATGTGGTTCTAAAGCATCATAAGCATACGGTAATTTCGGTAGTTCATAAGCCATGTAAACATTCCTCCTACTAAAAAATATAATCATATGCAGACATCATTAAAATGTCTTCTTATATTTTCTATACCACTTTGCCATAGAATCAAACATAAAAATTAATTTTTTTATAGAACAACAAATAAGAAATAGATAATCATCACTACTTGAACAATTCCTTTAGTAATGATGCTACTTATGAATCCTACAAGTGACCCAAATCCAACTAAGACCGCTTCCTTAAATGGGCGACGATGTACAATTAATTCTGCGATAATTGCCCCGACTATTGGTCCAAGTAATATACCTGCCACCGGGATAACAAAAGGACCTACTAGTATTCCAATAGTGCTTCCCCATATTCCAGCTTTTGTCCCACCATATTTTTTCACACCAACCATATTAGAGATATAGTCGGCACCAAATAGTAATATTACAAATAAAATTTGAATGGACCAAAACAGTACACCAAAAGGTTCAAAGGAATAGAATAATCCATAAACAATAAAGCCAGCGGCAATAAAAAGTACACTCGGGATAATTGGATAAATCAATCCGATAAAAGCTATAACAAATAAGATGATAATGAGTGCCCAAGCTAAAATATCCATAACCGTTCCCTCCTATTCATAACAAAAACTTCTCATAGTCTCGCCATAATTAAAACATTAAAATGTTATCTTTTCCATCGAAAGATTTTAAAAAAAGAGGTAAGGAACCAACCCTTACCTCTTTATAATACTCAATCTTCGCCTAATACAGCCTCTGCAATATTAACTGCATGATCACCGATTCGTTCTAGATTACTTAAGATATCCACATATACAATCCCTGCTTGTCCAGAACATACTCCTTCACTTAAGCGAATGATATGTTGTTTACGTAATTTACGCTCCATTTTATCTATTTGATCTTCTTTTTGTACAACATGTTGTGCTGCTTCTTTATCATTATGATCTAGCGCTTCTAATGCTTCAGAAACCGTAGAGATCGTTAATTGGAACATATCATCTAAATCTTTCATAGCGGATTCCGTAATACTTACCTTATTGGCTTTCTTATAATCCATTAATTCAACGATATTTTCGAAATGGTCACCCATTCTTTCAATATCTCTAATCGTATCCATTAGAACCGTATGTTCAGCCGATTCGCTATTAGATAAAGAACTTCTAGAAAGCTGAATAAGATAATCTGTAATTTGTCTATCCAGATTGTTTATCGCACTTTCGATTTGATAAGCTTTTTCACCATGTTTAGGAGAACCATCTATTAAAAATGATCGTGTCTCATTTAATCCTTCAACAGCAAATTGACCCATTCGAAGTACCTCTTCTTTTGCTTGTCCAAGAGCAATTGATGGCGATTGCTGAATAAAAACAGCATCTAAATGTTTGGCTTTTTGCTCAATCACTGTATCTTCACCCGGAATAAGCTTCGTCACAATATAGGCCAGAACAGCCACAAATGGCAGTTGAATCAACGTGTTAGTAATATTAAATGTTCCATGAGCGAACGCAATTGTCAGCTCTGGATTCAGTCCAAGATTCGCTTGGAACATTTCAACCAATAAAGTAAAAGGATGAAGTAATATTAAAAAGATGGTAGCTCCAATTAAATTAAACGTTACGTGAACTAGCGCTGCTCGTTTAGCTGCAACTGTAGCCCCAAGTGAAGCTAATACGGCAGTTATCGTTGTACCAATATTATCTCCAAATAAAACTGGAAGAGCTGCATCTAAGTTAATTAACCCCTCAGAAAATAGGCCTTGCAATATTCCAATTGTCGCACTTGAGCTTTGCACAATTACTGTAAGCACAGTTCCCACAAGAACACCTAATACTGGAATCTCACTCATACTAACTGTCAAGTCATGAAAGCTTTGTAAGTTACTTAACGGTTTCATACCACCGCCCATTAACTCTAATCCATAAAACAATGCCCCAAAACCAAATATAATAGACCCAATGTTTTGCATACGGTTATTTTTAAAGAAGACTAAGCATAATACCCCAATCGCTAGGATTGGCAACGCATATTCACCAATATCTAGACCAATTATAAACGCTGTAAAGGTTGTCCCAATATTCGCACCCATAATTACGCCTATCGCTTGACGTAGATTCATAAATCCAGCGCTAACTAATCCTACTGTTAACACCGTCGTTGCAGAACTACTTTGAATAAGCATCGTTACTAACATTCCTGCTAGTACACCCATTAATGGATTTGTGGTGAATCTATCCAAAATATCTCTAAGACGATCTCCAGCTGACTTTTGTAGACCATCTCCCATCGTTTTAATTCCGAGAAGGAAGATACCTAATCCACCGACAAACTCAAATATCATCTTTTGAATATCTAATTCCAAGCTTTTCAACCCCTAGAAAGTATTTCAACACTAATGTAAACCCCACACTATTATTAAAGCTTTCTCTATTAATGTAAATAGTGTAACGGTTAAATTTACAAACCTTTAATATTTTTCCCTTATGTTACAATTAGATGACAAAGGATTAATTATTCAAAAAACTTATTATTCTTGTATGACGAAAGTATTGTCGTTAAAATAAGTAGAATAATGACAAGTAAGGACGTGGAAAATTTTTGAATATCTTCAAACAATTTATAAGAAGCATTTATTCTCCAAAAGACATTGCAACATTTCGTCAGCAGGGTATAGGAAAGACTATAGGTTATGTTTTTTTTCTCACTTTCCTATCCATTATCCCCACTATTTTTTTTCTCAGTACATCCGTCTTCAATGGTGTACAATCAATGGAATCAACAATAATGGATGATTTGCCTGAATTTGAGATTGCTAATGGGACATTACAAGCAAATGAAACAGCACCTATTACTGTTGAGAATGATGGTGTGACCATTATTTTTGACTCTAATAATATTGTAAAGAAAGATGAAATATTACAAACAAATGATACCATTGCCATTCTACAAGACGAATTGGTGTTCATTAGCGGAAACAATCAACAATCCTATAGCTATAGTATGCTCGGTGATATCAATATTGATAAATCAACCGTTATTGAATTAATACAAACGGCAGATTCTTGGTTAATCATTTTAATTAGTATCTTCGCTATTGTACTGTATTTATTTTCTGTAGCCATGCGCTTAATAGAAATTTCCATTATTGCCTTAATCGGTATAATGATTGTGAGAATTGTTCAGAAGACACTTCCTTATCGCTACATGTGGCGAATAGCCGCTTATAGTATCACGTTATCAACAGTATTTTTTATTATCATGGACACACTACAAACCGTTGTTCCAAATGGAGCACTTATTAACTGGTTAATATCCATCATCATTCTCATGTTAGCCATCAAAGAAATACCTCATCAGAAAAAGGAAATACCTGAACAATAATGGAATCATACTGTAGACGCCTATACCGTCTGCAGTTTTTTTATACATAATCTGTTCTAATTAGATATGTACATGCATAAGTATGATAATGATTATTCTATAATGACGGGAGCTTGTAAATATGAGAAGAATTTCAGCCTTCATCTTAATTATTATCATTGCATTTGCTGTATACGTCGATCTTTCCAAAGGAACTCTCCCTAAACATATTGCACCCGTTGTCGCAGAGGTCACAAATTTAGAAAAAGGCGAACAAGAGGTAGGCCTTACTTATTTCGAAAAAGAAGTGAATCGGGGAGATACCGTTCTATCCATTATTGAGCAGCAAAATATGAACATCGAAAATCTTCCAATTAATGTTATTGCTGAAGATTTCAGCACATTAAATAACGGAATAAAGCCTGAAGAAATTCAATACGGCAATACCTATAAATTTCCTTCATATAATAATGAAAACTAAATGCTTAGCATCTATTTCTTGTCAATTCAATCACTTCATTGATACAATAGTTGATGATAAGAGCTTACATTGAGAAGTTCAAATATATTTTTTATATATAAAGGAGCGAATCTCCATTGAGTGAAATGATACATCGTACGAAAACTCGTCCGGTAAAAGTGGGACCGCTAACCATTGGCGGAAGTAATGAATTATTTATTCAAAGTATGACTACAACGAAAACTCATGATGTAGAAGCAACCGTTGCGCAAATTAAACGATTAGAAGAAGCAGGATGCCAAGTTGTTCGCGTAGCATGTCCAGATGAAAGGGCAGCTAATGCGATTGCTGATATAAAAAAACAAATCGATATTCCACTTGTCGTTGATATCCATTTTGATTATAAGTTAGCTTTAAAAGCCATTGAAGGTGGAGCTGACAAGATTAGAATTAATCCAGGTAATATTGGAAAACGCGAAAAAGTGGAAGCTGTTGTAAAAGCTGCTAAAGCGAAAGGTATTCCTATTCGTATTGGTGTAAATGCAGGTTCATTAGAAAAACGCATTTTAGAAAAATACGGCTATCCTACAGCAGACGGAATGGTTGAAAGTGCACTTCACCATATTAAAATCCTGGAAGACCTAGACTTCCATGATATTATCGTCTCCATGAAAGCGTCAGATGTCAATTTAGCGATTGAAGCTTATGAAAAAGCAGCTCAAGCTTTTGATTATCCTCTACACTTAGGGATTACTGAATCCGGAACATTATTTGCCGGTACAGTAAAAAGTGCAGCTGGCTTAGGCGCAATTCTTCATAAAGGTATCGGAAATACGTTAAGAATTTCATTAAGTGCTGATCCAGTTGAAGAAGTAAAAGTGGCTAGAGAGCTGTTAAAAGTATACGGTTTATCATCGAATGCTGCGACACTCATTTCTTGTCCGACTTGTGGTCGTATCGAAATCGACTTAATTAGTATCGCGAATGAAGTTGAAGAATATATTTCAACAATTAAAGCACCAATTAAAGTCGCTGTTTTGGGCTGTGCCGTTAACGGCCCTGGTGAAGCAAGAGAAGCTGACATTGGCATCGCTGGAGCACGAGGTGAAGGTTTATTATTCCGCAAAGGGAAAATTGTCCGCAAAGTACCAGAAGATACAATGGTCGATGAATTAAAGATTGAAATTGATAAAATAGCTGAAGAGTACTTTGCAAAACAAAAAGAAGAAGAAGAAAACGCCAAAGAAACAGTTTAAATAAACAATGCGCCTAGGGATACTCCTAGGCGCTTGTTGTTCATTATTTAAAAGAATGGCATAATAAAAATCCCTACTAAGAGCGATACTATACCGATACCAATCGCCCAAGTGCCAAATCCTCTAGCTCCTTTGCTATTTGCAACAATACCAAGTACGATCCCTGCAGCTCCAAGAAATATCGGCATAATGAATAGTGAAAGGATTGATAATACTAAAGCAGTAATACCTACTCCTCGGCCACCACTACGCGTTCCTTTTCTATCGTCATCCCTTCCCCTGTCCTCATCATAAGTTACAGGAGCAGCAATTTCGGCTGCAGTTTCTTCTGAATAATCGCTTGAGACTTCATACTGGTTCTCATCAACTCTGTCACGACGAAGCTGATCTTCATCATATTTACGCATCTGATCTGCCATCATGATCCCTCGCTTTAATGGTATCCACTTTTTCTGTGGTGGAGCATTTATTATTATTAACAAGCGTTACACTTTTACTTGTGTTAAGATTTTCTAGCAACAAAAAGGCTTTTATGGTTTATATAATGAAAAGTTTCAGCTAAAATTAGGAAGTAGAGATAAAATGAAGTGAACGGTTAAATGTTCAAGTTTTAAAGGAGAGCAATGAAATGAAAAAACGATTCGGAATTGATATCGATGGAACTGTCACGAGTCCAGCGGCAATGATTCCTTTTATGAACAAAGCATTTGGTTTACAACTTACTTTAGAAGACATAAAGCAATATGACTTGTATCCGCTTGTAGATATAGAACCTCAAGCATTCGATCAATGGTTTAAAGAAAATGAACCGGAAATTTATCGCCAGTCAACCATTGTACCTAACGCAAAAACAATATTAACACAATGGAAAGAAGAACATGAACTATTTTTTATTAGTGCACGCTCAACTCATTTGATGAGCGTAACTGAAAATTGGTTCATACAGAATGGCATTACTTTTGATCATATTGATCTTATTGGCTCTCATGATAAAGTCTCAGCAGCTAAACAATATGATATTGACATATTCTTCGAAGATAAACATGATAATGCTGTTATGATCCATGAGGCGTGTCAAATTCCCGTCATATTGTTCGATACACCCTATAACCGCTTACCGACTCCAGACGGCGTAAAACGGGTGACAAGCTGGAAGGAAGCAGCCACATGGGTTGAGAATTGGTTAAAAGTATCTGTGTAATCTTACTATCTTCACATAAAAAAC
Organism: Cytobacillus sp. FSL K6-0129; assembly: GCF_038007625.1. NCBI lineage: Bacteria > Bacillati > Bacillota > Bacilli > Caryophanales > Bacillaceae > Cytobacillus > Cytobacillus sp. FSL K6-0129. Next base: position 1,515,670 of record NZ_JBBOXM010000001.1, read on the forward strand.
CCCTCATATATGAGGGGTTTTTCCAATTAACAACATTCTGGGCATTTTCCGTAAATTTCAAATTTATGCCCAGAAACATCATATCCTTTTAAGTTTTCTGCCAGAGTATTCATCGGACAAGTTTCTATTTCTTTTGTTTTTCCACAATCCAGACAGATAAAATGATGATGATGATGTTCATGAGAACAAGTAAACCGAAAATGTTTTTCACCAGATAACTCGGTCATCTCAAGAATATCTAAGTCAACAAACAACGATAAATTACGATAAATGGTATCAAAGCTCAAGCCCGGATAATCTGGTTTCATTTCCTCTAAGACTTCTCTTGCCGTTAAGTACTTATTACTATCCGCAAATAGTGCAAGCATTTCTTCTCTCTTGCCTGTATGCTTATAGCCTCGATTTTTCAACAGTTCTAATGCTCCACTCACATTCATGACTGATTCACCCTTTTTTTGCAATTATACTTTAGCTGGTCTAGATGTCTTTACTTTCTTTAAAAGTATCGTTACTAATAATATTAACACAGCAATGATCACAATGGTTCCTCCAGGAGCAAGATCTAAGTAATATGCTAAAAATAAACCGCCAAGTACTGACACTTCCCCAAAAATAACTGACAATAAAATCGTTTGCTTAAAGCCCTTTGCAATCCGCATACTCGCAGCAACCGGTAAAGTCATAAGTGCGGATACGAGGAGAATTCCAACGATACGCATAGATGAAGCGATAACAAGTGCCACCATCACAATAAAAATAAAATGAACAATTTTTACTGGAATACCAGATGCTTGCGCATGCTCCTCATCAAAAGATAATAAGAATAGTTCTTTATATAAAGAAACAATAATGGCTATAATAATCACCGAAATGATGATAATAAGCCATAGATCTTCTCTACTTACTGCACTAACGCTACCAAAAAGGTAACCAAACAGATCTGAATTGAAGCCATCAGCGAGTGAAATAAATATTACACTTAGACCGGTTCCCCCAGAAAGTATAATAGGAATGGCAAGCTCCTGATAATGCTTGTATACAGACCTTAACTTTTCTATAAACACAGATCCTGTAACGGAAAAAGCCATCCCCATATAAACAGGATTGACTCCGCTAAAACCGGTTAGTTTCTTTTCAAGTAATAAGCTTGCTGCAATCCCAGCTAACGTTACATGACTAAGCGCATCTGCTATCAATGATAACCGCCTGACTACAATATACACACCAAGTAAAGGGGCAATAATACCAATAATCATACCAGTTAAAAAAGCATTTTGTAAAAACTCATATTCAAATATAGCAGCAATCATCATCTCACCCCTTCATGATGGTGGTGATGATCATGGGATAAGATATGAACGTCATGTCCATAAAACGTCGACATTTCAGCTTTATCAAGACGCTCAAATTCCTCTGTTTTCCCGTGGAAATGAAGAGTTTTATTCATACATGCAACATGTGATACCCGCTCAGAAACTGTCCCTATATCATGTGTAACCAGTAAAAGCGTAATGCCACGGTTTTTATTCAGATCTTCAAGCATATGATAAAATGATTGCACATGTTGTGCATCAACACCAACAGTCGGTTCATCTAATATAAGTAATTTAGGCTCACTAACTAACGCTCTTGCAATAAACACCCGTTGTTGCTGACCTCCAGATAACTCTCCCACATTACTCATTTCATATTCGCGTAATCCAACAGAATCTATAGCATCGATAACATGACGCCTATCTTCCTTTTTCATCCATTTAAATAGTCCCAGCTTTTTTGTTAACCCACTAGCAACAACCTCAAATACCGTTGCCGGAAAACCTGTATTAAATGAATTTGCCTTTTGCGAAACAAAGCCAATTTTTTGCCTGTCCTTAAATTGATTCATTTCTTCCCCGAAAAGAGTGATTTTCCCATTTTGTAATTTTAATAAGTTCAATATTAACTTGAGAAGTGTTGATTTTCCAGAACCATTTGGACCAACAATGGCTAAGAAGTCTCCTTCATTTACAATTAAATTTACCCGCTCTAATACATTATTCTTTTCATATCTAAAGGAAACATCCTCTATTTTAATCACTGGCTCTTGCAGTGTTTCCATCATATTCACCTTCGTTTTAAGAATCATTACGATTTAGTACAAAGAGTAGTATACATGAAGTTCCTAACCTTGTAAAGGAGTGAAATGGGGCTTGTTTCATCAATTTTTGTAGAAAAATAGGCAAATTTTTCTGCACAGGTGCATACAGTTTAATGAGGAGTGAAGCACATGAAAATCTTTGAGAACATCATTAATCACAAAGTCAATCACATTACCGCAGATGAATTATTAAAGTATGGAAAACAATTTAATATCTCAGTTAGCCGCTCAGAAGCGGAGCAAATCGCCCAATATCTTCGCGGTAAAAAGGTGAATATCTTTAATGAAAATGAACGAAAGAAACTTGTCAAAGAAATTGCCAATATTGCAGGTGTAGACACGGCAAAGTCAGTCAATCAAATATTTCTTATGTTTACCAATTCTTAAGTCGATTACAAGTGCCATTGACATCTACGATTTTAACAGACCATTAGAAGGGCAAAGAAGAAGCATAGAGGATCCCTCTCCTCCATGCTTTTTTATTGTGCTAAAATATCTTCTAAAAGATTTTCATTAAACGCTTCTTTACGCAACATATTAATTTCGAATTGATATGGCGGTTTCTTATTTTTCTTGTCCTCGCCAACATAAGGTGTTTCTAAGATTTTCGGTATTGTCGTAAGTTGTGGATGATGAACAATGTTGTTTAGTGCCTTAAAACCGATATGACCAAATCCAATATTTTCATGGCGGTCTTTCCTAGCTCCCTGAATGTTTTTACTATCATTAATATGAAGAACCTTTAATCGATCGATACCAATGATTTTATCAAATTCATTTAATACACCATCAAAGTCATTAACAATATCATATCCAGCATCATGAGTATGACAAGTATCAAAACAAACAGATAAATGTTCATTATGAGTTACACCATCAATAATTTTCGCTAGTTCTTCAAAATCTCTTCCACATTCTGACCCTTTTCCAGCCATTGTTTCAAGCGCGATTTGCACATTTTCATCCCCATTTAGTACTTCATTTAAACCTTCAATAATCCTTGCAATACCGTTTTCTGCACCTGCTCCGACATGTGCACCAGGATGCAAGACAATTTGCTTTGCCCCAAGCGCTTCTGTACGATCGATTTCAGAACGTAGAAAATTCACTCCTAATTCGAATGTAGCTGGGTTCGTTGTATTCCCTATATTAATAATATAAGGGGCATGAACAACAATATCACTTATGCCATTTTCCTTCATATGAGCTAGGCCTGCTTCTATATTTAAATCTTCTATTTTCTTTCTTCTCGTGTTTTGGGGAGCACCTGTGTAAATCATAAATGTATTCGCCCCGTAAGAAGCTGCTTCTTCACTGGCTGCTAACAACATTTTTTTTCCGCTCATCGAAACATGGGATCCGATTTTCAACATACAATATCCCTCTCTCTTATTTTCTTTTAATCCTTCTTTCTCTCTTCTTTATCTTTTCCATTTCCCATTTGCGCTTTCTTTTGTATCCTGGTTTTACTTTTTTCGGTTTTTGTACAAGTGAACTAGCTTTTTTATCAATCTCATCTGTTTGACGTTGTCTGTTTTTTCTTTTATTACGATCGTCAAGTTTTACCCAATTTCCTTTAACAAAATCAATATGAGTAAAAGTAACGCCCATCTTCTCTAATTTATTTAATGCGTCTTCATCTGTTGGATCATAAATCGTTAAGGCAATACCTGAAGTGCCTGCTCTCGCTGTTCTACCTACACGATGAATATAAAAATCTAAGTCTGTAGGTAATTCGTAGTTAATTACGTGACTAATTCCTTTAATATCAATACCCCTAGCAGCTAAATCAGTTGCTACGATATATTGGAATTCGAGATCAACGATTTGCTTCATCATTTTCTTTCGTTCTCGTGGGTTCAAATCTCCGTGAATTCTTCCGACTTTCAAGCCTTTAGCCATTAAACCATCCGCGACTTCATCTGCCTTTTTCTTCGTATTCGTAAACACGATGGCTAAATACGGGTTAAAAGACTGTAAAGCATCAAACACAAGATTTACTTTGTTGCGGTGTCTTGAAGGTAATAATTGATGTTCAATTTTAGCTGCGGTTGGTTGCTTCGGCTCTACATGAACATATTTTGGGTTTTCCATATATTTTTTCAAAAATGGTTTAAGCTTCTCTGGGATCGTAGCTGAAAACACAAGCATTTGCAATTTCTCTTGCATATGTGAAGCGATTTGGTCAACATCTTCCAAGAAGCCCATATCCAACATTAAGTCCGCCTCATCCACAACTAATAATGAAGCAGTATGGATAAGCAATGCCTGCTCTTTCACTAAATCATTAATTCTTCCCGGTGTACCAACAACTATTTGCGGTTGCGTTTTAAGCTTTTCAATTGTTCTTTGTTTATCTGTACCACCGATAAAGAGCTTAACTGCGATAGCATCTTCACTATGGCTCGTGATTTTTAAAACCTCTTGATAAATTTGGTTGGCTAGCTCTCTAGTTGGTGCAGTGATAATTGCTTGTACACCTTTTTTATTTGTTTGAAGTTTTTCAACCATTGGCAGAATATAAGCGTGTGTTTTACCTGTACCTGTCTGGGATTGACCAATGGCACTTTCCCCTTTTAAGACAGTCGGTATTAATCTTTCCTGTATATCTGTTGGTTCATAAAACCCTAACTTCTTTACTGCTTCTATAATAAAAGGTTTAAACTCATACCTTTCAAATCTTGTTTCATTCATTTTTTTAACTCCTCATTATCGTTATGAAATGATCATAAGTACTTGCACACATGATCACTTAAAATCGCAAACATTTACTCCATCATATTATTATAATAAAATTCCAGGTAAATAACCAGTTATACTTGTTATTCCTTCTTATCCTTTTATTAAAGATAAACCCATTTCTCCTTTTTGCATACAATGAAAGTAAAATCCCCTTTTGAGAGGAGGAGATGTGATGTATCCAGGAATGGGACCAAATCGAGGGCAGAGACCAGGCTTCCCACCACCACACCAAACACCACAAATGATGCAAAACTTATCAGGTAGGCCACCATTTCCACCCGGTATGACTCCATACGGACCAACACAACCAAGAAATAATGGTGGCATGAGAAATAACGGATCTTCAAGAAGTGGAGGTCTATTATCCAAAATTCTTGGTGGTAGAGGTGGTTCCGGTGCGCAGGCAGCCGTTAACACTGCTACTAATGCTGCCACAGAATCTAGAGCCGCTGGTGGAGCAGACATTCTCCAAACGCTAACAAACCCAACAAATATCAGCGGTTTTTTAACAAATACACAAAAATTCTTAAATACTGCAGGGCAAATCGGTCCAATGGTTCAACAGTACGGTCCAATGGTTAAAAATATCCCTTCAATGTGGAAGCTTTATCGCGGTCTTAAGAATATGAGTTCAACAACGGAAGAAAAAGAAGAAGAAAATGAATCTAGTTCACCATCTCCGATAAAGGATAGTCATCCTACTATGTCAGTAACGAAAACTAAAAAAGAGACATCAGTCACTATGAAGTCTTTAGAAGACCAGCCAACTCAACACCCCCCTAAAAAAGCTGGTGGTCAGTCTGTACCGAAACTGTATGTTTAATCATGTGCTTAGCGCTCGCCATTTTGGCGAGTTTTTATTTTATTTAAATCGCTCATTTCCTTCATTAAGTGAATTAAAAAAATTGTTATAGTCATCTCTTAAGTACCAATATGCAAAGTGTATCTATCCTATCACCTTCATTGTCTTATTTTCATTCGTCCTTACGGAACAATAGAATTGAGCTTAAATCACCGTGGATTTCTTTTATAAATTCTCCTTTTTGTGTTATTGCTTTATGTCTTATATAATAGATTAGAAGAGATGAGTAATTTCATTCATCCAATGTTTTATTTAAAATTATATAACACAAAATATATGTTTCAGATATAGGGAGGATATTCAATGAACGTCATCAAAATATCACCAAGGGGCTACTGCTATGGTGTAGTAGACGCAATGGTGATTGCTAAAAACGCATCACTCGATAAAACCTTACCGAGGCCAATTTATATCCTTGGCATGATTGTCCATAACAAACACGTGACTGATGCATTTGAAGAAGAAGGCATTATTACTTTAGATGGGAAAAACCGTGACGATATTTTAGACCAAGTCCAAAGCGGTACGGTTATCTTCACAGCACATGGTGTATCACCTAAAATTCGAGAAAGAGCTAAAGAAAAAGGGTTAGTAACTTTAGATGCTACCTGCCCGGATGTGAGTAGCACGCATGATTTAATTCGTCAGAAGAAAGACGAAAATTATCAAATTATATATATTGGTAAAAAGGGACATCCTGAACCTGAAGGAGCGGTTGGGGTTGCACCTGAGATCGTTCACTTAGTTGAAACGATTGACGATGTTCAAGCGTTAACACTAACAAATGAAAAAATTCTTGTTACAAATCAAACAACCATGAGCCAGTGGGATGTCGGCGATATCATGGAAGAAATCAAAGAGAAATATCCTCAAGCTGAATTTCATAAAGAAATTTGTCTTGCTACTCAAGTACGTCAAGAAGCGGTTGCAGAGCAAGCAGGGGCTGCAGATGTCCTTATCGTTGTTGGGGATCCGAAAAGTAATAACTCGAACAGGCTTGCTCAAGTTTCCGAAGAAATTGCTGGCACAAAAGCCTACCGTATTGGCGATATTTCCGAGCTTAATTTAGATTGGATTAAGGATGCTCAAACGGTTGCAGTAACGGCCGGTGCCTCTACACCAACACCAATTACAAAAGAAGTGATTTCTTTTATTGAACAGTATGATCCAAAAGAAGAATCAACTTGGCTTACAGAAAAGAAAGTACCATTATCTAAAATTCTTCCAAAAATAAAAAAGCCAAAAGTTGTACAAAAGTAAGCAAAAAGCCATCTCCAAATGGAGATGGCTTTTTCTATCTTCAATTATACAAATGTAAAGGGATCCGTATGTACTTTAGAAGCAATAAACTCCACCTCTAACCCTTTTTCAGCACATTTTTTCTTCATATATTCTGCAACACCTGATTTCATCACTTTTTCGACATTATGACCAGGGTCAATAATATTTAAACCAGCTTGCATCGCATCATGCGCAACATGATAATACATATCTCCCGTAACGTAAACGTCTGCACCTTTCATCTTCGCTTTTGCATAATATTTATTGCCATCTCCACCAAGAACGGCTACTTTTTTCACAACTGATTGTAAATCTCCTACCACACGCACGCTAGGCACATCCAACACCGCCTTCACATGCTCTGCAAACTGTGCTAAGGTCATTTCCTTAATTTCACCTATTCTACCGAGTCCGAGAACTTCTCCTTGATTAGCTAATGGATAAAGATCATAGGCCACCTCTTCATATGGATGAGCCGCAAGCATTGCTTTGATAACTTTCTTCTCTAAATTAGATGGGAATATTACTTCAATTTTATTTTCTTTCACCTTTTCAAGTGTACCCGGTTGGCCAATATGAGGATTTGCTCCCTTACTTGGTAAAAATTGTCCATTCCCTTCACTTGAAAAACTACAATGACTATAATCACCTAATGCACCTGCACCAGCATTACCTAAAGCTTGCTTGACTGCTTCCTCGTTCTCTACAGGTACATAAACAGCAAGTTTCATTAAAGGTATTTCATATGTTGGTACAAGGACTTCTGTATTTTTCATCTGAAGTGCAGTTGCTAATAAATCATTTACACCACCATTAGCAACATCCAAATTCGTATGAGCTGCATAAACGGCTATATCATGCTTAATTAATTTTGTATAGATTCTTCCTGCAGGTGTATCACTGTCTAATTTCTTTAAAGGACGGAAAATCGGTGGATGGTGTGCAATAATTAAGTTAACACCTTGGTCAATTGCTTCATCAACCACTTCCTCTAACACATCAAGTGCAACCATTACTTTGCTTACTTTTTGGTTCAAGCTACCGATTTGTAACCCAATAGGATCTCCTTCCATTGCGTAGGCTTTTGGTGAAAACTGTTCAAATAATTGAATGATTTCATGTCCATTTGCTTTCTTCAAGATAATACCCCTCCAACAATAGCTATTTTCTTCTGTAAAGCAACTATTTTTTCATTATTTTCATTTGATGATTTTGCTGCTTGGATTTGACTAATTATTCTCTCCCAATTCTTTCGTTCATGTTTCCATTTTTTAATAAAAACTGCCGATTTTTCAAGTAATAAATACGGTCCTAACAAAAGACCTTCTTCTAAATCGTCGTATCCTCGATTGATATCGCCTTTCTCAGCGATTAAGATCTCATAAATTTTTTCATCTTCTTCGATTATTTCTTCATTTATTAACGCCCATCCGTTTTCACGCAGCCAAAGTCTGATAGAGATGCTACTAATATTAGGTTGGAGAATTAATCGTTTTACTCCACCTAAGCGATCTGAACCTTCTTCCAAAATGGACGCAATCAATGTTCCGCCCATACCAGCAATTGTTATTACATCTACTTCATCGTCCGTTAAAACAGAAAGTCCATTTCCTTTTCTCACGGAGATTTTGTCTTCTAATTTATCTGCTTTTACTTGTGCTAACGCTGATTGAAACGGTCCTTCCACAACCTCACCAGCAATCGCTTCTTTTGCAATCCCTTGTTTAACAGTATAACAAGGTAGGTAAGCATGATCTGAGCCAATATCGGCTATTCTCGAACCTTTTGGTATATATTGAGCAACTGTTCTTAATCGATTAGATAATTGATTTGTGTTCATTCGTTTTTCCACCACTTCTATGTATTAAGTTCTGATTATAGTATAAAAAAAGTCCCTTGCATATGCAAAGGACTTACTCGTTTATTCCAATGTCATTAACCATTCAGCCATTTCTTGCTCTTTACCAGAGACAAGTCCCCCTGGCATTGCACCTTTACCATTTGTTAATACATCAACGATTTCTTCTTCTGAAAGTCTCTCGCCAACACCCGTTAGTGCGGGTCCTACACCACCTTGATATTGGTCACCATGACAGCCAATACAAGATTGTTGATAAATTTCCTCCGGTGACGCTGCTACCTCTTCTGTTGCTTCCTCGTCCCCTTCACTTGTCAGTTCTTTGTGATCACCTAATCCTTTAAATGAAACAAGGAACATTGCGCCAATCCCAAGGATAGCAATAAGAGCGAACGGTATTAACGGATTACGATTCAATGTTTAAACCTCCCTTATGTAAGAACTTCACAATATAAGTAAGTATATACAAACAATCTCTATTTTACTGTAAAAAACGCTATTGGAAAAGCCCTAAAACGAATTTGTTATCAGCAATTCAAAATTATTTTAATAAACTGGCAAAAAAGTTTACTTCCTATCATTTATTTTTTTACCATTTTACCCCTTTTCATTCCTTAAAAATATTTTATGTATAACATGTATTGTTTAAAAGAAAAACTATCTAAAAAATAGTTTTGGGTAATTTTATACACGTAAAGTCTCTAAAGATTCACCCTCTCTAACCATTCTTAGATAGCATTTTCCTTTAATGCAAAAAATATACTCCTATTAACAACCAATCTGTCTGGCAATCACCATACGTTGTATTTCTGAAGTTCCTTCTCCAATTTCTGTTAACTTACCATCACGCATATATCTTTCTACATGATATTCTTTCATATAGCCATAACCACCATGAATTTGAACGGCCTGATCAGCGATTTCCATACAAATCTCAGATGCATATAACTTACACATTGCCGCTTCTTTGGAAAACGGTTTTCCTTGATCTTTTAACCAAGCTGCTTTATAAACCATATTTCTCGCCAATTCAATTTTCATCGCCATATCAGCTAGTTTGAATTGTATAGCTTGAAAATGAGATAACTTTCTACTAAATTGTTCACGTTCTTTAGCATACTTTAGCGCCTTCTCATATGCTGCTTGGGCAATGCCCACTGCCATGGCACCAATGCCAATTCTTCCTCCGTCAAGAGTGATTAAAAATTGCTTAAATCCATCACCCTTTTTACCGAGCAAGTGCTCAGTCGGTACGCGCACGTCTTCTAATATCAATTCAGTCGTATTAGATGCATTAAGTCCCATCTTCTCATAATTATCCAATACAGTGAACCCGTTGGCATCGGTAGGAACAATAATCGCACTAATTTCTTTATCCGTACCATTCATACTAGTGATAGCTGTTAAGGCTAAATGTTTTGCATAACTCGCATTCGTGATATAGCACTTATTCCCATTGATGATATATTCCCCGTTCTCTTCTACTGCTGTTGTTCTTGTCCCACCAGCATCGGAGCCAGCATTCGGTTCAGTTAAACCAAATGCACCAAGACTCTCACCGGTACAAATAGGTGTTAAATACTTATGTTTTTGTTCTTCGGTACCAAATAATGACAGAGGTGCGCCGCCCAAAGATATGTGGGCCGAATACGTTATACCTGTTGAGGCGCATGCTTTACTTAATTCTTCAGTTACGATTGCAAAACTAATTGTATCGGCTCCACCACCGCCATATTCTTCCGAAAAGGGTAAGCCCATCATACCCAGGTCTGATAATTTCTTGAACACTTCCAATGGAAATTCTTTCGTTCGGTCTCTTTCCAATGCACCAGGTTCCACTTCTTCCATTGCAAACTCTTTAATCGTTTTAAAAATCATCTTTTGTTCAGATGTAAGGTCAAAATTCATATAAATCCTCCTTCTTATGACTTTTGAATACGCTTTCAATTCCTATTATATAATCACCTCTATAATATTCTCAAGATTTAAAAAATTTAAAATTGTACATAGTTATGTTTCAATAATGATTTAAACATTAGAACTAAATAAAACCGCTTTATGACTCTCATGTTTTGTTTCTCAATATAGTAATAATTATCTAAATAATAAATAATTTAAGAATTTTTTACAAAAAGTAATTTGCAATATAATTAACTATTCAGTAAAATAAATTGTAAATATAAGTATGGATATTACCGTACATTTGTTTATTTATTAATATATGGTATCATATACAAATAAAGGAATTATCCACACCATTAGAAGTGAATATTGCACTAAAAAAAGATAGCTTACCCATTTAGAGTAAACTATCCTGAATTGAATTCTATTCTAAAAAGTCTTTCAGTCTTTTACTTCTGCTAGGATGTCTTAATTTTCGAAGGGCTTTCGCTTCAATTTGACGAATCCTTTCTCTCGTGACGCCAAAGACCTTTCCAACCTCTTCTAGCGTCCTTGTTCTTCCATCATCTAGTCCAAAGCGAAGACGAAGTACATTTTCTTCACGGTCTGTTAAAGTGTCGAGTACATCTTCTAACTGCTCTTTTAACAGCTCGTAGGCAGCATGCTCAGATGGAGAAGTAGCGTCTTGGTCTTCTATGAAATCTCCAAGATGAGAATCATCCTCTTCACCAATCGGTGTTTCTAATGAGACTGGCTCTTGAGCAATTTTTAAAATTTCTCGTACTTTATCTGGTGTTAGATCCATGTCTTCAGCAATTTCTTCTGGAGAAGGTTCACGGCCCAAGTCTTGTAGCAATTGGCGCTGAACACGAATTAACTTATTAATTGTTTCAACCATGTGAACCGGAATTCGAATGGTTCTTGCTTGGTCAGCTATTGCTCTTGTAATTGCTTGACGTATCCACCATGTTGCATAAGTACTAAATTTAAAACCTTTACGATAGTCAAATTTCTCTACTGCTTTTATAAGACCCATATTCCCTTCCTGGATCAAATCTAAAAACAGCATGCCACGACCGACATATCGCTTGGCAATACTTACAACGAGACGTAGGTTAGCCTCCGCTAAACGACGCTTCGCTTCTTCGTCGCCTTGCTCAATTTTATTTGCAAGTGAAATCTCTTCTTCTGCTGTTAGTAGGTCGACACGACCAATTTCCTTTAAATACATTCTTACAGGGTCGTTAATTTTTACTCCAGGAGGTACGCTTAAATCATTTAAATCAAATTCCTCTTCATTTTTTGCTAATTCTTGCGCATTGGGATCTGCATCGTCATCATTATCACCAACTAGTTCCACACCTTGATCACCAAGGAATTCATAGAACTCATCCATTTGATGAGAATCCAACTCATAATGAGACAATCTTTCTGCTATATCATCATAGGCGAGAACACCTGTCTTCTTTCCTGTTTCTAAAATCTGCTCTTTTGCTTGTTCTAGGGTCAATTCTGTTTCAACCTCTTTCGAACGGGCCGATTTTTCAGCCATTTGTCCCCCTCCTTCCAAAAAATCACAAACCTCTGGGACAGCATAACACTTAAATGGTTATTATGGTAATCATTTGCTTTTGCTTATGCAGTCTATAATATAATTAACACGATGAGAGATTATCACTTTTCTAATGATTTTCTTAATTGTAGAATCTCCATCGCAATTAATGCCGCTTTGGCATAGTCCTTTTGACGTTCTGCTTCTTTTTCATCATGAATTTTTTCTTTTATTTTAATCATCTTTTGATGATTTAACACATGCTTAATATAATCAGATAATTCCTTTTCAGTAAAATCTTCATTGACAGGCATCATCACAATATCTGCTACAATATGCCGCAACTCTTTGTCTTTTATAAATTGCATAAAGTTACTTGTATCAGGCACATGACCACTTTCATAATATGCAAGAAGATAAGTATAAATCGCTTGGTGCTCATCCACATTAAATTCATTCCCACTTAACATTTCCTGAACCTTCAATGTAATATCGTGATTATTCATCATATGAGCCAACAACATACGCTCAGCATTTTGAAAAGCTGGCCGTAATACATTATTTGACTTTTGTTGTAATAAAAACGGTTCTTGTGGTAATGACTGTGGCTGATTTTTTGTATTTTTTTGCATTGAATAAAATATTTGTTTTTGTTGCTGTTGTAGGGCATCTAATGAAAGCGAAAATTCGCTAGCCATTTGTCTTAAATAATGATCTCTTTCTACTGCTTTCGTTAGACGACTGATTTCTGTTAGTACTTCTTCTATATAACGAAGCCGTTCTCCTTCATCATTCAACCTTTTTCCTAGTCTTAAATATCTCATTTTAAAGGACATATAAGTAAGACTAGCCTCAATAACCTCATTTTTAAACTTTTCTGCGCCATATTCCTTTATATAATCATCAGGGTCAAGCTCTTCCGGAAGCCAAGCAATTCGCACATTACAACCGACTGATTGAAGCATATCTAAGGCACGATTGGCTGCTTGAATTCCTGCTGTATCCCCATCATAGCAGATCGTCACATGGTCAGTACTTTTTCGAATTAATTGTACATGTTCATCTGTAAGCGAAGTACCCATCGTAGCAATTCCATTAATGACGCCAGCCGCATCAGCAGCAATGACATCAGCAAATCCCTCAAAGAGAACAGCTCTTTGCTCTTTTTTAATGTGCTTCTTTGCTCGATTAAAATTAAAGACCGTTTTGCTCTTATTGAAAATGGCCGTTTCAGGACTATTTAAATATTTTGGGTCTTCTTCCCCCAATGATCTTCCTGAAAAAGCAATAATATTCCCTTTTTCATTATGGATAGGAAACATGATACGATGGCGAAATCGATCAAAAAAGTTACCATCTCTCTCTCTTTTGATTAATAAACCTGCTCTTTCCATGAGATCCAAGGGAAATTTTCTTTTCTGCAAAAATTTACAGACAAAGTCCCATGAATTTAGTGAATAGCCAATTTTATACTTCTCAATTGACTCCATTGTAAATCCACGTTTTAAAAGGTATTCTAACGCTTCTTGACCATCCTTTGTGTTTACTAGTAAATGATGGTAGAATTTACATAATAATTCATGCGCATCATACATTTGTTGCAATTCAGGTGACTGTTTCACGTTTTTGTCATGTGAAGAAACGTCAATATCAAGAGGGATATTTGCTTTCTCTGCTAAGTTGACAACAGCTTCTTGAAAAGAAAAACCTTCTAAATCCATTAAGAATGAAAAAGCGTTTCCTCCTGCATGACAACCAAAGCAATGATAAATTTGCTTATCAGGAGATACGGAAAATGATGGTGTATTCTCTCCATGAAAAGGGCAAAGTCCAAAATAATTTCGGCCTTGCTTCGTTAAATTCACATAATCTCCAATAACATCAACAATATCAACTGAATTTCGAATTTGATCAATCTTTTCTTCAGGAATACGTTCTGCCATAACGACAACTCCCCACTACATAAAGAAGTATTCTAGAAAAAAAGCTAAAATCCTTCAATTTTCGACAATATTTTTGTCAGTTCTTTCTTAAATCGCTGTCGGTCTTCTTCCTTGAACGGTTTAGGTCCTTTTCCATAAACACCTTGACGCCGTGCTTTCGCCGATAGGTATCGCATATCTAATGCTGTATGAATATGACCTTCCTCATATACATTACCCCTTGGCGATAAAACATGAACACCATTTAACAGGAGTGTAGAAGCAAGACCTATATCCTGGGTAATTACCACATCTCCTCGTTTGGAGTAATTTTGGATATATAAGTCGACAGCTTCTTTACTGGAATCCACGAATGTCCACTCATCTGAGCGATACTCTGTTTTCATATGTGCATAGGATGCAATGAACTTGTAAGCAACCGAATGAATATTGGCCAATTCGACAATTTCCTGCTTAACCGGACAGGCATCCGCATCCACTAAGATGGTTGGTTCGTCTGATGTTCTTATAATTCTACATCACTCCAGTATTTCCTCCTTATAAAGAAATTTCTTTATAATGGAAGGATTGTCGAATTTTTTTTATATAATTCCCTTGACTTCTCCCAATAAATAGTTTATTCGTTAAAAGTCAAGTCTAAACCTATTTTATCATTTTTTATCACGATTTTTTATTATAATATATAAAATAGATAATTTCCAGACATATGTTTTATATAGAATGTTTCTACTAGCGCTAGCCTATTTATGCAGCAAAATGGCAATGGCATACATTTTAATCTGGAATGTACAAAGAAAAGGCACATAATCAATTACATTATGTGCTAATCCTTTAAAAGATTTTTACGATAATGATCTAGTACAAGATTTGCTGTTTCTTCAACCGCTTTGTTTGTTACATCAATCACTGAACAACCTATCTGATTTACAATGCGATCAAAATATGAAATCTCATCTTTAATTCTTTCTATATTTGCATAACTTGCGCTATCACTAAGTCCTAAAGAAATAAGCCTTTCTCTTCTAATATGATTTAATTTTTCCGGGCTAATCTTCAAACCAAAACACTTCTCTTTTGGTACGAGGAATAACTCTTCAGGAGGGTCGACTTCTGGTACAAGCGGCACGTTCGCCACTTTTAACCTTTTATGAGCTAAATATTGTGATAATGGTGTTTTCGATGTCCGAGAGACCCCTATTAAAACGATATCAGCCTTTAAAATCCCCCTAGGATCTCTACCATCATCATATTTAACGGCAAATTCAATTGCTTCTATCTTCTTGAAGTAATCATCATCTAATTTCCTCACTACACCCGGTTCATACAATGGTTCATTTCCATAATTATTTTGAATTTGATCCATTATCGGCCCGATAATATCGTAGGCGAAGATATTTTCTTTTTTAGCTGTTTCAAGCATATAATTACGTATATGTGGCTTCACTAACGTATATGCTATGAATCCTTTGTCGAGTTTAGCTAAAGCGACCACTTCATCGATATGAGCTTGTTCCTCGACGTATGGAAAACGTTTAATTCTTACATCCCCATTATTGAACTGACTTGCAGCCGCCTTTATGACAAGCTCAGCCGTTTCACCAACAGAATCAGAAACTACATAAATAATTGGCATATTACCCATACTAGCATAATCAACTCCTTATTTGAGCTTTACTTATTCACCCGCTAGTGCAACAAATGCTTTTGTTAAATTAGTTTTTGTTATTCTTCCAATAACCTCAAAGCCTTTATCAGCTTCCTTCACAACGGGCATACCATCAATTTGCTTATCAATGAGTTGTTGCGCTACATCAATAAGTAAGTCTTCTTTCTTACACATTGTGATATTTGGCATCCTCGTCATAATGATATTTACTGGTAGTGCGCCGAGCTCTTGCTTTCCGATACTGGCTCGTAACAAATCTTTTCTAGATAATACACCTACAAGTAAAGAGTCCTTGTCAACTACAAATAATGTGCCAACATCCTCTAAAAACATTGTGACAATGGCATCATAAACTGAAGTATTTTCACTAATAACAACTGGAATTGATTGATAATCCTTCACAAATAACTTTTTCATATTCTCAGTTAAAAGTTGAGCACCCGTTTTTCCTGTATAGAAATATCCTACTCTTGGTCTTGCGTCTAAATAGCCAGCCATTGTTAAAATAGCTAAATCCGGACGAAGCGTAGCTCTTGTTAAATGTAATTGATCAGCGATATGTTCCCCTGTAATTGGACCATTATCTTTCACTATTTCTAATATTTTTTCCTGCCGTTTATTGAGTTCCATTGATCTCACCACCTTGAGTTGGAGCGTCTTCTAAGTAAACCTATGCATATGTAGACGTTTCCCCAAATAAGCAAATTATGAACGAGCAATAAGGTTATACTTTTATATAATTATTATATACTATTTCTCAGAAATGAAAAGAATTTGCTTGTTGAAGTAAATGAGAAAGGGTGGAAAGAACCATATGGCAGCATTTAACGGTTCTTTCCATTTAAATCATTTCACAAGTATATGATTCATTTGTGCAAACGATTGTATCATCGTTGCTAAATGGGCCATAAAGCTTAAACGATTCGCTTTCACTTTTGGATCTTCAGCCATTACCATTGTATGTTCAAAATACATATCAATTTCTGGTTTTAATGATATAAGATAGTTAAAATAAACCTCTGCATTCGTTGTTTCATCAAGGTTATTTCTTACTTCAATGTATTTATTATATAGCTTATGCTCATCTTCATTCTCAAATAGCTCTATTTGAACATCTTCCATACTTTCTGCTTTTTGAGCGATATTCAAGACCCTACTTAATGCTTCTATTTCACCCTTGAAACTGTCATTATCCTTGTTTGAATGAAGAACTTTCGCCCTTTCAATAATCGCTGGGACCGATGTTAATGCACTGCCTAACACAGCATCAATTAAATCATATCGAATGGCTTTTTCTTGTAATATATACTTTATTCTTAAGCGGAAAAAGGCTATTAACTCTTCTTTTATTTTCTCATTCTCTTGCTTATTAATGCCAGCATTTTCTGTAAGGTGGATAGCTTGATTAATTAACTCCTCAAACGAAATCTCCCAATTCATATTCAACAATGTTTGAACGATTCCAGTCGCTTGTCTTCTTAGCGCATACGGGTCTTGTGAACCACTTGGAATAATCCCGATTGCAAAACAAGAAACAATCGTATCTAATTTTTCTGCAATAGATAAAATCGCTCCAGGGACAGATTTTGCAGTAGAATCATGTGCGTTTCTTGGCATATAATGTTCATTAATAGCCTGAGCTACTACAGCATCTTCTCCTTTTTGCAAGGCATATTTCTCACCCATGAACCCTTGAAGTTCTGGAAATTCATAAACCATTTGTGTCACAAGGTCAAACTTACAAATTTCTGCAGCCCTGTCTGCTACTTTTTTATCCTCTGATGAAAGTGATAATAATTGAGCGATATGATTCGTTAATGCTCGTACACGTCCTACTTTCTCAGACATCGTTCCAATTTCTTCATGATAAACGATTTTTTCTAATTTTTTCAAAGAAGTTTCAATGGATGTTTTTTGGTCTTCATTATAGAAAAATGCTGCATCTGATAATCTTGCTCGTAGCACTTTTTCATTTCCTCGAGCGACATTATCCAAATGTTCGTGGCCACCATTTCTCACTGTTATAAATTGAGGCAATAAGTCTCCACTTTTCGATTTAACAGGAAAATAACGCTGATGTTCTTTCATCGAAGTCACAAGCACTTCCTCTGGTAATGATAAATACTCCTCTTCAAAACTGCCGAATAAAGCAGTAGGATACTCTACTAAGTTATTTACTTCTTCAAGTAAGTCTTCATCAATTGGGACGAGCCAATTTTGTTCTTCTTCTAATTTATCGATTTGCTTACGAATGGCTTCTTTTCTTTCCACAGCATCTACAATCACATATTCTGCAAGCAGAGCTTTTTCGTATGATTTAGGATTCGTAATAATAACATCTTTTCCTAAAAAACGATGCCCTCTAGATGTATTACCTGTTTGTACATCTGTTATTTCAAAAGGAACCACCTTTTCACCGAACATTGCCACTAACCATTTAATTGGTCTAATGAAGCGCATTTCTTTGTCTGCCCATTTCATATTCTTTGGGAAATGCATAGAAAGAATGAGCTCTTTTAATTCAGGAAGTAATTTCTGCGTTTCTTGTCCTTTAGTAAAGGTTTTAACATGTGCATATTCCACACCTTTAATTTCTTTAAAGAAAATATCATCAGGCGTCGCTCCTTGACCTCTACTAAAGCCAATCGCTGCTTTTGTCCACTCACCTTGGTCATTCAGTGCAATTTTTTTTGCCGGGCCTTTTGCTTCTTCATGGACATCTTCCTGTGCTTCCTCAACATCTTCTACAAGTACAGCTAATCTTCTAGGCGTAGAGTATGCTTTCATCCCTGAAAATTGAATACCTTTTTCTACTAACCAAGCCTTTACTTTATCCGATAATTGGTTCATGCTATCTGTTACAAAACGGGCTGGCATTTCTTCTAAGCCAATTTCTAATAGGAGATCTTGTTTACTCATGGTCTTCCCCCTCCTTTTCTTGTATCATCGGAAATCCTAATTTCTCACGTTCTTCATAAAAGGTTTTAGCAATTTTTCGAGCAAGTGTACGACATCGACCAATATAGCCCGTTCTCTCAGTGACAGAAATCGCTCCTCTTGCATCTAATAAGTTGAATGTGTGCGAACACTTAAGAACATAATCATATGCAGGATGAACGAGTCCTACCTCCATTTGGCGATGAGCTTCTTTTTCAAAAATATTAAAGAGATTAAATAACATATCTACATCTGAAGTTTCGAATGTATACTTTGAATGCTCATATTCGGGTTGCCCAAAAATATCTCTGACAGTAAAACCTTCTGTCCATTCTAATTCAAATACATTTTCCTTATCTTGAATATAAGAGGCAAGCCTTTCAATACCATATGTAATCTCAACAGAAACAGGCTTACACTCTAATCCTCCGACTTGTTGGAAGTAAGTAAATTGCGTAATTTCCATACCATCAAGCCATACTTCCCAACCGAGTCCAGCACAGCCTAAAGACGGGTTTTCCCAATTATCTTCAACAAAGCGGATATCATGCTTTAACGGATCAATACCTAATGCTTCTAAAGAAGCTAAATAAAGCTCTTGGATATTATCTGGTGAAGGCTTCATTATTACTTGGAATTGATGATGCTGATAGAGACGGTTTGGATTTTCACCATATCTGCCGTCTGCTGGTCTTCTAGAAGGCTCTACATAAGCAACGTTCCACGGTTCAGGTCCAATCGCTCTTAAAAATGTATACGGGCTCATTGTACCCGCACCTTTTTCAGTATCATAAGCTTGCATCAAGATACATCCTTGATCTGACCAATGCTTTTGCAACGTTAAAATCATATTTTGAATATTCATAAGCCACCTCTTTCTTTCCTTTTCAGTCACCAAAGACCGGTATCTACATTAGATAAACACTTGCTTTTCGACAAGTATTTTTTCTTTTAAAAGCATAAAAAACTCTCGTCTCTATGCCTTTAATTAAGACATAGGGACGAGAGTTAACCCGCGGTTCCACCCTATTTGCTACTTACTTTTACGTAGCCTCTTTTACTTCACCTGTTGCTCCAGAGCGCCCTTCGTTCACTTTCTATTCCCTAGCTCACACTCTCCTAGAGTCGCTTGTATAGAGGGAGTGAAGTACTTTTCTCCTTCATTGCTAAACATAGCTATAATTTAATGAAATAATAGCTGAATTTCTTTCGAAAGTCAATAGCTTACTTTTACTTATTATTGCATGAAACCCTTCATATTGTTCATTTGATTTAAAAACCTTTTTGTTTTTAATTGCAAGCCTGCATACTCATCATAGTATGTTTCTATTACCTTTTTCAATTCAAGTTTGGTTTGTTCTTTTACAGATATATTCCCAAGCCTTGACAAGTCCATGTAATAAAAAATGCGAAGTAACCTAACGGTAGCAGGAGAAAGCTTTAAATGATAAGGATCTTTATCCAAACAATGATGACAAATGAAGCCATTTTGGCTAATAGAAAAAGCAAATGTTCCTTCCGTTCGTTGACAGACGGCACAATGATTAAGCTCAGGATATAAGCCAAATAAGCCGAGCATTTTCATTTCAAAAATATGTGTTAGAATCTCAGCATCATATCCTTCATCAATTGCTTGTATGCATCTAAATACAAGTTCGAAAAGATAAGGATTAGGCTTCTTCTCTTCCGTTCCTTTATCCAGTAAGTCTACTATGTAACTTACATAAGCTGTAAGGAAAATATCTTCTTTTATGCTCCGCATCGAAAGTGAAATTTCACCTTGTTGAAGGGTCCCAAGCCCTCTGCTTCTTTGTATTAAGTAAGTGCCATAAGTAAAAGGCTGGGTGACAGCAGCAAGCCGACTATTTGGCTTTTTTGCGCCGCGTGCCATCACACCAACCTTTCCCCACTCTCTTGTAAAGAGTGTGACAATTTTATTTGTTTCGCCATAATTGACTGTTCTAATGACAATGCCTTCACATTTTTCAAGCATCGATGTCACCATCCTTATACGATGACAACCTATGAAATCGGAAAATCAAATTCTGCTAGTTCTTCATCTTGTTCTACGGGTATATCATGGTAATCTTTTTCAATTTCTTTAAAAAGAAGATATGTGTCAATATTACCTGTTTGGGAAAACACTTTCCAGGTAAAATCTTTCATAGATAACCCCACCTTTATTGTGTTTTTACTAGCAATTAAATCTATACTCTTATCATAGCCTGTCTTCTGAAAATCATAAGACGAAAAAATTGTTAATTAAATGGATGCATAATTCTTTGATTTCACCAATAACCTATGTTGACAGGTTTAATATTCATCTTCCCTAAATCCAAAGTCTCTTAACTGGGTCATTTTGTTACGCCAATCTTTTTGAACTTTCACCCATAATTCGAGGAAAACCTTACTTCCCATGAGATTTTCTATATCTACTCTTGCTCGTTGTCCGACCTCTTTGAGCATTTTCCCTTGTTTACCAATAACAATACCCTTTTGAGAATCTCTTTCTACAATAATCGTAGCCATGACATGAATGATATCCTTCTTTTCTTGCCGCTCAATCTTATCAATTACAACCGCTAATGAGTGAGGAATCTCTTCTCGGGTTAAATGTAAAGCCTTTTCTCGTATCAATTCGGAAATAATAAACCTCTCCGGATGATCTGTTACTTGATCAGCAGGATAGTATTGCGGCCCCTCTGGTAAATATTCCTTAAGCTGCTCTAGAAGGCGATCAACATTATTTCCTTCTAAAGCGGATATCGGCACAATTTCACAGAAGTTATATTTCTCTTTATAAGATTCAATGACAGACAATAGTGCATCTGGGTGAATTTTGTCAATTTTATTGATGACAAGAAAAACAGGTGTTTTGACTGATTGGAACTTTTCTATAATGAATTCTTCCCCTCTGCCAAACCCTTCTTCAGCATTCACCATAAATATAATGGCATCGACTTCTTTTAGCGTATTTTGTGCAACTTTCATCATAAAATCGCCTAATTTATGCTTAGGCTTATGAATTCCTGGTGTATCGATAAAAATATACTGTGCATCATTTGTTGTGAGCACACCTTGTACTTTGTTTCTTGTTGTTTGTGGTTTATCGCTCATAATCGCAATTTTTTGTCCAATGACACGGTTAAGTAGTGTAGACTTTCCTACATTTGGTCTGCCGATAATGGAAATAAACCCTGATTGATGTCCTTGTTGATTATTCATGTAAATCCTCCGATGAAAAAGCTCCTGGTAATAGTTGCTCTACTGTTAATTGTTGTGTATCTCCGTTTAAGTTTGTTAGAACCACCGGCATCTCTTTTGAACATAATTCAGAGATTACCTGCCTGCACGCGCCACATGGTGATACAGGTCTGTCTGTATCTGCAACAACTGCTAACATTTTAAATTCTGTTACGCCATCAGAATATGCTTTAAAAAGCGCCGTTCTTTCGGCACAATTACACATACTATATGCGGCATTCTCTATATTACATCCGTGGAAAACTGTACCATCTACTGCCAAAAGTGCAGCACCAACTTTAAATTTTGAATACGGTACATATGCCCGGTCCCTTGCTATTTTCGCTTCTTCGATTAGTTTATCAATGTTCAATTGTTTCTTCCTTTCTGAAATGGCCGATTGCCTTCTTTTATTTTACACTATTTTTTTTGTAAAATCATGGGTTGTTGTCATTTTGTAATAAAATAATTGAATTTTCAGTAAATAAGCCCATTTAATAAATTTCTTATGCTCTGTCATTTTAGCTTAATCATGCTTACTATACAAACGGTTTTATCTTCATTTCACTGAAATCAAGAAAATGAAAATCTATTTTTCATGAATCAAACTAATTTTTATACTATCTTGTACTTATTTAAAACAAATAAAGCAAATGGTTTTAAAAAACAAAAAAAGCATATAACCGCAATTGCGGCTATACACTTAAAGGATCTTTGGTAAAAAAATAGAAAGGCCAATGATCACGGTTAAAACGGCATAAATAAGAACTGCTCCAGCTGCAATATCTTTTGCTTGCTTCGCCAAAGGATGCTGCTCTGTTGTCACAAGATCAACGACACGCTCTATAGCTGTATTCATTAACTCAAGTGCAATCATCCCAGCTATTGCAAAACTTATCAACAGCCATTCTGTTTTAGTCAATTCAAAAATAATACCGAAAAAAATGACTAGTACTGTCATCACAAAGTGGATTTTCAAGTTTCGTTCCGCTTTTAAAGCGGTAATGACCCCGATAAATGCAAAATAAAATGACGAGACTAATGATTGTTTTTTACGTGAATTTTTATCTCTGTAATCCGAATTCATCTAAAATTTCCTTTTGCCGAGTAAACATTATTTTCTCCTCCTCGGTTGTTTCATGGTCATATCCAAGTAAATGTAGGAAACCATGTACAGATAAAAACCCTAATTCTCTCATAAAACTATGTCCATACTCTTCTGCTTGTTCCACTGCTTTAGGAATAGAGATGATAATATCGCCTAACATGCGAGGCAACCCTTCTCCGATAAGAGGGATTTCCCCTTCCCCCATTTCTTCCATTGCAAATGAAATCACATCTGTAGCCTTGTCTTTATTTCTATATTCACGATTGATTTCTTGTATGCGCTCATTTTCAACAAACGTAATAGAAATCTCCGTATCTTCTTCAACCACTTCTTTTACAGCTGCAAATTGTAGAAGGTTTTCAATCTCTCTTGTTTGCATTTCTGTAAGTCCTTCTGTTTCATCAATAAAGTCAATGTGTAATGTCATGCTTGTGTCACCTTCTGATTCGTCATTTCTGGATATTCAATTCGTGAATGGAAAATACCATTCAATGTTTCATTAAATGATTTTGCTACAACCTCTAACTCTTTTAATGTTAAATCACATTCGTTTAACTGCCCATCTTGCAGTCGGTCAGCAATGATTTTACGAATAAGACCATCAATTTGTTCTGGAGTAGGATGAGACATAGAGCGCACAGCTGCCTCAACGCTATCAGCTATACCGATCACAGCCGATTCCTTTGTTTGTGCCTTTGGACCAGGATAGCGAAAATCCTCCTCTTTCACTTCAACTCCACTTTCTTTTGCTTTGTAGTAAAAGAATTTAAGTAAAGTCGTGCCATGATGTTGTTCAGCAATGTCAATAATTTCTTTTGGCATTTTATGCTTTCTTAACAAATCAGCACCATCTTGCGCATGTGCAATAATAATATTTTTACTCGTCAATGGCGGCAGCTTATCATGTGGGTTGTCTATGTTTATTTGGTTTTCGATAAAGAATTGTGGCCTTTTTGTCTTCCCTATGTCGTGATAATAGCAACCAACTCTCGCTAGAAGTCCATTGGCACCAATAGCTTCACAGGCAGAGTCTGACAGATTAGCAACCATTACACTATGGTGATATGTTCCAGGCGCCTCTGTTAAAATCTTTCTTAAGAGCGGATGATTAGGGCTCGATAGCTCTATTAGCTTCATTGCAGAAAGAATACCGAAGCCTGCCTCAAAAAATGGCAAGAACCCGATTGTTAAAACAGCTGCGGAAATGGCTGATATAAATCCAGAAACCATATAAAAACTGTACTCTACAAGATCCACTTGACCATTTCTTAGCAATAGCAGTGCTAAAATCACTAGAATATTTACAACGGAAACAAGTAAGCCAGCTTGTAAAATTTTTGATCGTTGGTTTTGTTTACTTAAAAATAATACGCCCGCTATTCCACTGCAAGTTATATAAATGGCAGCAGTCACATGAAAACTTCCAGTAATAGACCCATTAAAGATAAGGGAGCCACAAATAGCAATAATTACTGAATAATAAAGGGCAAGTTTTTCACTAATAAGTATTTTAATCAACATCGAACCCATTGCAGCAGGAAATATATAGAGTATATCAGAATACTCAAATGCCTGTATATAGCTAATCCCCTTCATTAGTAGTAAGGAAATGATGAAAACAATACTATAGACTAATAAGAAATTTTGCTTTACTTCTTGTGGCTTATCAAGCTCATAAAAATAATAATATGTGGCTGCTAGAATGATGAGAACAACTAGCGCTAGTCCAATAAATGGTTGGATAGAATTCTCATTATCTAACATGCCTACTAGTTCAAGTTGACGATAGACTTCCCTACTTATGAGTTGATTTTGCTCAACAAGTATTTGCCCTTGTAATATTTTGACTGGTTCAACAGATTCAACAGCTGTTTGTCGTTTCTCTTGCGTTTCCTCCGGAGCGTAAAATTCATTCTGGTAAATAGCATACCTACCAAGCTCCACCATCGCAGTTTTTAAAGTATTGTTGAGTGATGTTAAGCTAATTTGATCTTGCACACGTTTTTTAGCATTCTCTACCCCATCAGCAGGGATCCTTTGTTGCATAACGTGATTAATCTCTGTAATTGTAACATCTTTTGCAATTGATAATTGATTAGGGCTGGCTTCTAATAACGTTCTCAATACGCTATCTGAGATTTCCTTCGTTACTTCTTCTGTTAATTGTGATTTTGTGCGCTCAAGTTTCTCATCAAGACTAACAAGCTTTGGTTTTTCATCCTTTTCACTTTCTTTCGCCTTTTCTGAAGCTTGCTCGTTTTCCTCCGCTGCTTCTTCATTTACTGCAGAAACGGTATCAAAAATTGATGTTATGAGATCCACTCGGTTTTGTGCAATTTCTTTTTTTACAACATAAACGTCCTCAACCTGGTTTTCAGCTTCTTTCTTTTTCTTTTCGGTACTTTCTTTGTCTTCAATCGTAACCGGCGAACGAATCGTTTGCTCTGCTACAGAAAAAAGACTTAATTCCAATTTCTCTGGCCGTACATTTGAAAACATTGTTGCGTACATAATGATTCCAAGTAGAACAAAGAGCAAAACCCTCACAAATGTCATTTTTAATAAATTTCTAATTTTATGTATGTAGTGATGGAGTTTATCCATTAACGAGACCTCCAATCCTAAGTATCTCTGAGAAATTCTTTTCTTCCTTAATTATGTAAAATCATAACAGTTTTTTTTCAAAATTACACTAATATTTTTAATTGATGACAATATGTAATCATCCTTATCTTACCCTATTCTTCCATATACTCCAAATAACAATCACTCCTAGCTCGAGAGATTGTCAGCAGAAATCAAGAAAGAGCGAGTATTATTCCTTTACATATCGTCACATACCCCACTTTTGGCTTAAGCATTTCACCTTACAAGTTCTTCCCATTTATGATTATTTTAATAAGATATGTATCATTAAAATAATCATAATGTCGGATCATATATAGTTCACGATAAAAAAGAACAAACTCTGATTCAAAAAGCAGAATTTGTTCCTGATTGTGTTGCTAAAACAGCCATTTATTCAGCATTTTCTTCGTATGCTTGAATGATTTTTGCAACAAGCGGGTGTCTGACAACGTCACTTTGTTCTAAATGAATAAAACCAATTCCAGAAACACCATTTAATATTTGTTCACTTACCACGAGTCCCGATCTAGCCCCACGAGGAAGGTCGATTTGGCTTTTGTCACCAGTAATAACCATTTTTGATCCAAAACCTAAACGTGTTAAGAACATTTTCATTTGCGCTTGTGTTGCGTTTTGCGCTTCATCTAAAATAACATAAGCATCATCTAACGTACGTCCCCTCATATAAGCAAGTGGGGCAATTTCAATTGTTCCTCTTTCAATTAACCTTTCTGTATGCTCTGCTCCAAGTATATCATGAAGCGCATCATACAAAGGACGTAAATACGGATCGACCTTTTCCTTTAAGTCACCTGGTAAAAACCCTAAACTCTCTCCTGCTTCTACAGCTGGACGAGTAAGAATAATTTTTTTCACTTGTCCATTCTTAAGGGCATTCACTGCCATTACAACAGCTAAGTAGGTTTTTCCCGTTCCTGCAGGACCAATACCAAAAACTAAATCTTTCTGTCTCATAGCCATAATATATTGGCGCTGACCTAAGGTTTTAACTCGAATCGATTTACCTTTTGCATTTTTCATTATTTCTTCTTCATAAAGTTCTTTGAAATATTCTAGTGTACCCTTCCTTGCCATCTCTAATGCGTAAATAATATCCCTACCACTAATTTGAATACCTTTTCTAATAACGTAAAGAAGTTGCTCAATTACGTCACCTGCAATGGCCACAGTTTCTTTCTCACCTGATACATAAACAGATTCGCCTCTTGTTACAATTGATACCGATAACTGTTGTTCAATTAGTTTAATATTTGTGTCACCATTACCTAAGAGGGCAATGGCTTCATTTGGGTTTTCAAATTGTACATTTAATGTCTTTAAATCTTCTGTCATTCTTTATCTCCTTGGATTATTGGTTGTTCCTCAGCAATATTCTCAATAATTTGGAAATGTATTGATAATTTAACTTTACCATTCTCTATCGTTTGGTGCAAAACATTTTCCCCTTTAATGGTAGCATCTTCATCTAGCTGCTTTTTAATTTTACTTCTAGCTAATTTCTTCGCTTCTACAATCGCCTCTTTTTCTGTATAAACTTGTGTCATCTCTTCTGCTTCTCTGTAGATGTTTTTTGTAACTGCAATCGGTAACTCCCATTTTAGAAATTTAACTTGCCGCTTGTCCTCTTCCTTTACATAGTGGTCAAAACCTATATTTCCAAAGCCCCAAAAAGGAATCTTTAATGATCCAAGCTCCAATATATTTTTCACTTTTTGATCACCAGTGTATACTTTGGACTTTTTCTCTAATGGATAAGCTACATTCGCTTTATACCACGTTTCCGCTAATACTTCCCCTTTGGCAGGCACTATCTTCTTTCTTTCATCATTTCCAATTAGGCCTGAAACTAATAATTGACCTGGTTTTACAAAGTCATTAATTTTCGCCTTTGCTTCTCCCTCTTCAATAAACATACCGATAATGGTTCCTTTTTTCTTTGCCACTAAATGCTGCGGACTTAATAACTCTGTTTTCTTTGGTTCATTTTTTTCTACCACTTGAAGATGATAGGTTGTCCCTTTCAACTCCACACCGACCCAAGTAATTTCATTCACATTTTCTGTTAAATACCGTTGTATACCTTCAGGTGTATCTATAAAGAATTGTAGCTTCCCTTTTTTTACACCAATTTTCTCTAACTCTTTTTCCATCTTATATTCTGTTGCTGGATTTGCTCCTTTAATTTCGATCCCCCATACCATGTTTGACAACAAAATAACTACAACTAAGAAAGCTATTGCCCCTAATAAGAATCCACTATTCCTTAGCATACGCTTTTTCATGAAGGGCAATCCTTTGCGGCCGACAAACTCAAATTTGCAGTCGGCACTTCTTGCATATTGTCTTAAAGTCGGTAAATCATCTAATTTCATTTGAAATGTAAGCACTTGGCTTCCATGGGCTTTAACATTCCAAATGGATACACCAGCTCTCGTTAAAGTATTTAAAAATCTTTCACTTCCTCTACCGCTTGTCCTAACTGTGACGATTCCTTTTAAAAAAAAGAGCCATTGATTTTTCATCTTATCCTCCTCATATTTGAGCAGGTGGAAATCGCTAACCTTGTAATAGAATAGCGACCCTTCCCACATCAAATTTACTCAGCTACAAAAAGAACTTGATCAATTGTTCCTTGCAATAAGATTTCTTCAGGCATAATTGTTTTAATAACAAAGTTATTCCCTTTAATGAGCAGTTGACCATGCTCTAATAACAACCTTACTTCTTTATCTGAAAAACCAAGTAAACCGCGGTGGTTCTCAATATAAATATGAATTTGTCCAATCATAGTAATGCGGGGCAAATCCATCATGACATCTTGAGGAAGTTCCATATTTTTCGTCATCCAGCTTCTTAGTCGTTCTCCCCATTTTTTTGCCATAAAAAAAGAACCCCCTTTCATCTCATATGTATGAGAGAAAGGATGGTTCTAGCACTGAATTCAACAGCAAATTTTATTTTCTTTTCATCGTTCGATGTGGGTTCCTTGATCTCGGTTGTCCGAGAATTTCTGACCAAACAACCGCGTCAACTAATTGTTTATTAGAGACTCTCAAACTAGGTTGATCTACATTGTTATTGGCCACATTTTTATTTTTTGTTGCTGAAAGGAAGGCACTTGCTCGTTTTTGCGCTTCTTCTTTTTGTTTTCTTAAATCAGCCAGTCGCTCTTCTGCTTCTTTTTTACGATCCGATACTTCTACACCAGCTTCTTGCATAGTAGCCTTCGCGTAGCGTTTTAACTTCTCTTCGTTGCGATCATAAACAGGTGGCCCTTCTTCTTGTTTCTCTGCATCCATCATCTGACGCCTAGCTTCTTCTTGCTCTTCGACAGACTTTCCACGTGGCTGCTTCTGTTTGTCTGACTGCTGGTCATTTACTTTCTTACCAAATAAGGAAGTAATGATCCCGATAAGAAAAACCAATAATAAAGGATTTTCCAACAAAAAATCAATCATGAGATACAACACTCCCCTCTAGAGGTGAGTCCGATTAGGACATTCAATCTTTCTTCGGCCCTTGTTTTGAGTCATCTGATACTTTACTAATCGAGTCTCTCATTTCTGTATCAGCTTCAATATTTTGGATATTCATATAATCCATCACGCCAATATTGCCACTTTTTAATGCATCTGCCATCGCTAAAGGAACTTGAGATTCTGCTTCCACAACTTTCGCTCTCATCTCTTCTACTTTCGCTTTCATCTCTTGCTCTTTGGCAACAGCCATTGCACGACGTTCTTCCGCTTTGGCTTGGGCAATATTTTTATCAGCTTCCGCTTGCTCTGTTTGCAATTCTGCACCAATGTTTTTACCGATGTCCACATCAGCTATATCAATGGATAGAATTTCAAATGCTGTACCAGCATCTAACCCTTTAGCAAGGACAGTTTGAGAGATCATGTCTGGGTTTTCCAATACTTCTGTATGTCTTGTAGATGAACCAATTGTAGAGACAATCCCCTCACCAACACGGGCAATGATTGTTTCTTCTCCAGCACCCCCGACTAGTCGGTCAATATTGGCTCTTACAGTAATTTTTGCTTTTGCTTTCACTTCGATACCATTAATCGCTACACCAGAAATAAATGGTGTTTCAATTACTTTTGGATTAACACTCATTTGAACTGCTTCAAGTACATCACGACCAGCTAGGTCAATCGCCGCACTTCTTTCAAAACTTAATTCCATATTGGCACGATGCGCTGCAATTAAAGCATTCACTACTCTATCTACATTACCACCTGCCAAATAATGACTTTCAAGTTGATTGGTATGAACTTCTAATCCTGCTTTATGTGCTTTAATTAATGGATTAATTACGCGGCTTGGAATTACTCGTCTTAATCTCATTCCAATAAGGGTGAAAATACTTACCTTAACACCTGCTGCTAATGCTGAGATCCACAGCATAACTGGTACGAATGTGAAAAGTATGGCAAGAGCAATAATTGCTAATACCACAATTACGATCGTCATAATAGAAATAGGTTCCATTCAATTACCTCCTAAAATACTTGGTTATTTATCTAAATTTGTTAATTCACGGACGACTACTCTCGAGCCCTCTGCTTTTATGACTTCCACTTTTGCATCTTTTTTAATAAATCCACCTTCACTAACGACATCAATTCTTTCATTTTCAATGACAATCGTTCCTGATGGACGTAACCCTGATAAAGCATAACCTTGTTTTCCAATTAGCTCTGAACGGGATTTATTTGAGATGTATCCTCTTTCAGTATTTGTAGAATCGCTTAAAATTAGTTTTTTGAAAAATTTCATTTTTTTACCAAACACCTTTACCATTAGAATAGAAACCGCAATAGATAATATAGCCGCAATCATAATGGAGGTTGCCATTTGTTGCACATCAGCCCCAGCCATGAATAAACTCCCAATTACTGCAGCAATCCCCAACACACCGGCGATACCACCTGGGAGGAAAAACTCTGCGATAATTAACCCAATTCCAATAATAAATACAATGAGTGATTCATACCCGGCAAATCCAGCAACCATATGACCATAGAAAAATAAACCAAGAGCTGTGAGTCCCATTATACCTGGAATACCAAAACCAGGAGAATAGAGCTCTAGCAATAATCCAATGCTTCCTATAGAAAGAAGAATAGGCACGATGATTGGATGTGTAATGAATCTAGCCAATTTCTCAGAAAAACTTTCCTCGATAGACCTTACTTCTGCATCTTCATAACCTAAATGTTCTAAAAGCTCTGCTTGCGTAGCAAATGTTCCTTCTGAATATTCTACCTCGTCTGCTTGACTAGCAGTTAATGTCAATAGCTTTCCTTTTGGTGCACCTAATTCAGGTAGATCGATTGAATCATCTGCCATTGCTTGAGCAATCTCTGGATCTCTCCCACTTTGTTCAGCAGCTGCAGTCATAGCAGATAACCATGATGAAACTGCTTTTTTGTTAGCTGTGTTGCCTTCTTGGTCGATAATCGCCGCCGATCCCATTGTAGCCCCGGGCGTCATATAAATCTCATCCATGTTTAATGAAATATACGCACCAGCTGACAATGCTTGTTTATTTACAAATGAAATCGTTTTAATATTTGTAGATGTTAATACTCTGCCAATTTCCTTAGCTGCTTCTACTTCACCGCCAGGCGTGTTTACTTCGAAAATAATCGCACTTGCTTGATTTTCTTCAGCTGTAGTCACCGCTCTATTGATAAAAGCATGCAATCCTTTTTCAACAGTATCTTCTATTGGTACGACATACACAACCTCGTTATCAGCCTTGCTGATCGGTGTCATCATTACGAAAAATGCCCATAAAAATGAAAGGATGATTGTCGCTTTTCTCATTCTCTTCTCCCCTCCCCCCTTTTACAGAAATACCTATGATAGTTATACGGCTGACGCGTGAAAAGGTTTCATTTTTCTTTTCTTATTTTGATTATTTATAATTACATAAAGTAAAAAAGTGTGACTATGTAATATATATAAAAGAAACCTTACTACTAGTATGGCATCTTTTAGACAAAATAAAAAGACCGTAAGCTCGAAAGCTCCGGTCTTTCCGTACATCTTTTTATGAAAGGTGTTGTTGTACAAGTTTATTAATAAGTGCACCGTCTGCCTTACCTTTTAGCTTTGGCATAATGGCTGACATCACTTTACCCATTTCAGCTTTCGATGTAGCGCCTGTATCGGCAATGGTTTGTTTGACGATAGCAGATACCTCTTCATCAGAGAGCTGCTCAGGCATATATAACTCTACGTACTGTAATTCAGTACGAATTTTTTCAACTAGATCTTCACGACCTGCCTTGTCAAATTCATGGAGGGAATCCTTGCGTTGCTTTACTTCGCGAGAAAGGACAGTAAGTTCCTGATCCTCGGTAAGATCTTTTCCTTCCTTGATCGCCTCATTTTGCAATGAAGCTTTGATCATCCGAATCACAGTTAACTTATCTTTTTCTTTGTTCCTCATCGCTTGTTTCATATCTTCATTTAAACGCTCGAGAAGACTCACTTACATACACCCTCTCTTAAAACTTGCGCTTTCTTGCAGCTTCAGACTTTTTCTTACGTTTGATACTTGGTTTTTCGTAGAATTCGCGCTTTCTTGCTTCTTGCAAAGTACCAGTTTTTGATACTGAACGTTTGAAGCGACGAAGAGCATCTTCAAGCGATTCGTTTTTACGAACGACGGTTTTAGACATTCTCTTTCCCTCCCTCCGAGCACAACACACTTACATGTCAACATGGAATACCATGTACTTTGCAATTATAATATAACAGCGGTGTGAGGTCAACTGTATTTCACCTAGTCTTTCGCTGTTTAAAGATAAATGTACGTTTGTCTTATTTATTTTTATTATTTAATTTTTTGATTCTTCCTATGCATGTCCCTCAATTTTTCACCATATGCTTTCCTAGGAGGGACAAAGCATGACTTCATTACTCATTTTTATAATAATGATTGCTGTTTTTATTTTTGGCATGACTTTATTGCGGAAAGGGCTATTCTATTTATCAGCAGATTCAACTAAACGCTGGTTAACTAAGTTTACAAATACACCTCTTAAAGGGATGATGGTTGGCATTATCTTAACTGCTATTATGCAGAGTAGCTCCGCAGTTATGATTATTACCATTGGTTTAGTTGCCGTACACTTACTTACTTTCCGCCAAACGATTGGTATTATTTTAGGGACAAACATTGGCACCACTATCACAACGGAGTTAATTACTTTCGATATAGAATCTTTTATTTTACCGATTGCTATAATCGGCATGTTATGTGCATTCATCAGGAGGCGATCCTTTCAGAGTATCGGCATTGGATTAATGGGTATTGCTTGCGTATTTGCTGCTATGAGGGGGTTTGAACATTTAGCTTTTACCATTAAAGAAACCCCATGGGTAAAAGATTTTCTTATTACATTAGATCAAAGTCTATTATTAGCCGTAATAACCGGTATTGTTCTTACTGCGATTATCCAGTCAAGCACTGCCACTACAGGTATTCTAATGGGATTTTTAACAGCAGGTGGGATGGACCTTAGTACAGCGATTGCTATTATGCTTGGTTCCAACATCGGCACATGCGCTGACGCATATCTCGCCAGTATCGGTGGACGTAGAGAAGCAAAGTTAACTGCCTATGCTCACATTTGGTTGAATATTATAGGTGTTCTTCTCTTCTATCCTTTTATTGAGCTGCTAACAAATTTCGGTATTGGTTCAGCAGACCAAATTGATAGGCAACTTGCTCATGTTGGTGTCCTTTTTAATGTCATTACTTCACTTCTCGTTCTACCTTTTGCCAAACCTTTTAGTGACTTGATTATTCGCCTACATGACCGTAAAAAGTAGTGAATATCGTTGTGCTAATATACACCACAGTTAAAAAGAGAGACGAACATTCAGAATGTCCGCCTCTCTTTCAACAACTAGATTAATAATCTGTTGTACTTGTTAATCCATTTACGATAGCAATGCCTGAGCTTGCACCGATTCTAGTCGCACCAGCATCAATAACTGCTTGTGCATCTTCTGCACTTCTCACTCCACCAGAAGCTTTGACGCCAATATCGGGACCTACCGTTTCTCTCATTAATTTCACGTCAGCAACAGTCGCGCCACCCGTTGAGAAACCAGTTGATGTTTTAACGTAATCCGCTCCTGCTTTAACAGCCAATTGACATGCAATTACTTTTTCAGCATCTGTTAACAAACTAGTTTCGATAATCACTTTTGTTAAAGCCTTACCATCTGCCGCTTCCACAACTGCACGGATATCCTCCTCCACAACTTCTAATTTCCCACTTTTAAGTGCGCCAATATTAATAACCATATCAACTTCTGTGGCCCCTTGTTTGATGGCTTGTGTTGTTTCAAAAGATTTAACTTCTTTATCCGATGCACCTAAAGGGAAGCCAATGACTGTACAAACAGCCACATCTGATCCCTGTAAAAGTTTAGCCGCTTGTGAAACCCATGTTGGATTTACACATACAGAAGCAAAACCGTTCTCTTTTGCCTCGTTACATAAAGTATTAATTTGCTCAACCGTTGCATCAGCCTTCAATAATGTATGATCAATCATTTTTGCTATATTATTTGTCATCAATGAACTCTCCTTTTTTTATAAAATGCTTTTATACTTAATTCTTCTGCTAGTTGTCCGTACCTCTGTTATCATATCATTTTATGAATGAAATATCGAGATTCTCTTTAGTAAAATGAGAAAAACTGTTTTAATTTAGGTTCCAAAAGATAATAAGACTGTTTTACAAGATGTTAAGGACATTATT
The DNA here is from genome assembly GCF_038007625.1 of Cytobacillus sp. FSL K6-0129. Taxonomy (NCBI): domain Bacteria; kingdom Bacillati; phylum Bacillota; class Bacilli; order Caryophanales; family Bacillaceae; genus Cytobacillus; species Cytobacillus sp. FSL K6-0129. The sequence continues at coordinate 1,550,345 of NZ_JBBOXM010000001.1, forward strand.
TATTCCCAGGACTTTTATTATCCTTATATTGAAAAGCTATTATTCATGTAATATATATATTGAAAAATGTAAAATATATGTTACGTTTATAAAAGGAGTGATACAATATTTGGATAATAAGGTTAAGATTTCTCGTATACAAGTAGATTTAACACAACAACAACTTGCAGAAAAGATAGGTGTTACTCGCCAAACCATCAGTTTAATTGAGAAGGGTAAGTATAACCCTTCTCTCAAGTTATGTCTGGATATATGTTACGCAGTTAATAAAACTTTAGATGAAGTATTTTGGATAGAAAAAGGAGGCTGATAATATATGAAAAAAATCACAGATGAACGTTTAGTTCTACAAAATTTAAAAAATATACGTATTGCATTTATCATCCAGACCATTGGAATTCTTGGAATTTTAGGTTATGACTTAGTTACAGGTGGGTTAGATGAAATGAGAAAAAACCCACTATGGACAGTATTTATAATAACCGCAGTTGTTTCAGCCTATTTATCAATGAGTATTAGTGCAGACCATGAAGATAATAAGATAAACCCCCGGAAAAGTCTAATTATTTCATTAGTAATTCTTATTTTGATTACAACAGTTGTTGGTTTTTTTGTATCTCTCACACAAGGATTTTCTATCATGAATGGAGTAATTGTGGGTGCTATTCTATTTATTTGTGGCCTAATTCCAATCATTTATATCTATTACTTAAGAAAAAATCGACAAGATAAAGAATCCGAATAAAATTGAAAAATAACCTATTAAGGGATCACTAAAATAAAGAATTACTTAGGGTTTCATTCGTTTTCCTAGATTCACCATTTACCTTACTCCGACTATTTTTCTTACGGAATAAAAATGCAGTAAAAAAAGCTGACCGGTCAATGAACGGTCAGCTCTAATCGTTTATACTGCTTTTTCTTTCATCTCATCCATGACACGAATAAATTGCCCTTCGTTATATGGATAACCTGCTTTTGTTATCTTCACTTTGACTAATTTACCTACCATCTCTTCTGTTGCAGGCACAATCACTTTTAAGTAATTATCCGTATAGCCTACATACAAATTCCCGTCTGGCGCATCTTTGTATTTTTCTTCAGGGATGATCTCGAGTACTTCATCTTCAAAGCGACTTGCGTACTCTTTCGCTAGTTGATCAGATAAATGAATTAAGCGATGAACTCTTTCATTCTTAACTTCTTCATCAATTTGATCAGTCATTCGTGCTGCTGGTGTGCCTGTTCTACTTGAATAAGGAAAAACATGAAGCTCTGAGAATTTATGTTTTTTAATAAAATCATACGTCTCCATAAATTCTTCTTCTGTTTCACCAGGAAAACCGACAATGACATCTGAAGTAACTGCTAAACCAGGTAAGGCTTCTTTTAAGCGCTCAATACGTTCAGCGAAAAACGCCATCGTATACTTTCGACGCATTCTTTTTAATACTGTGTCCGATCCTGATTGAATCGGAATATGCAGATGACGGACAACAACCTTAGAGTTTCTAATTACTTCAATCACTTCATCCGTAATTTGACTCGCCTCAATAGAGGATATACGAATCCGTTTAATGCCTTTAACCTGTTCTTCTAAATCCTTTAGTAGCATAGCTAGATTATAATCCTTAAGATCCTCGCCATAACCGCCAGTATGTATCCCGGTTAAGACAATTTCTTTGTAACCAGCCTCCACTAATTGTTGCGCTTGATGAATCACTTCTTTGGGGTCTCTAGATCTCATTAAGCCACGAGCCCAAGGAATGATACAAAAAGTGCAGAAGTTATTACAACCTTCTTGTATTTTTAATGAAGCACGCGTCCTATCTGTAAAGGCCGGAACATCTAGTTCCTCGTAAACCCGATTTTTCATAATATTTCCGACACCATTAATCGGTTGACGTTCACTTTTATATTGCTCAATATACCCTAACATTTTCTTCCTGTCTTGTGTTCCAACGACAACATCCACACCTGGGATGGCCATGATTTCTGCCGGTGATGTTTGGGCATAGCATCCTGTTACACAAATGACAGCGTCCGGATTTTTTCGAATGGCTCTACGAATGACTTGTCTGCTTTTTTTATCACCAGTATTCGTAACCGTACATGTGTTAATCACATACACATCAGAGGTAGATTCAAAACCGACACGATCGTATCCTTCTTCTTTAAACAATTGCCAGATGGCTTCTGTTTCATAATGGTTTACTTTACAACCAAGTGTATGAAAAGCTACTGATGGCATATATCTTCACTCCATTAATTCAAAATGATAAGAAACAGCTGAAAGTACATAGGAAGGTGCTGTTTCAGTTCTTAATATTCTTGGTCCTAATCCACAAGAAATAAACCCTTCATCCTCTAAAAGCGTTATTTCTTTTTCTGTCAGGCCACCTTCTGGCCCAAAAATAAATAATAAAGAGTCTCCCCGGGACATACCCTTGAGTACTTGGTGAAAAGCCGATGATTCACCTTGTTTACTACTTTCTTCATAAGCGACACATTTATAATCATAATTTTTACTTATTTCTAGTAACTGCTGTAAGGACTGTGGTCCATACACATGTGGTACTATGATGCGATGAGACTGCTCGGCCGCTTCTTTAGCGATCTTTTGCCAACGATCTTTCTTTTTATTCGCCTTTTTTTCGTCTAACTTTACAATGGAACGAGCTGACATAAAAGGGATAAACCGATGGGCGCCAAGTTCGGTGCCTTTTTGTATTATCCATTCGAGCTTATCCCCTTTAGGCAATCCGCTCACAATGGTAACATCAACAGGTAATTCGACATTTTTCTCTATCCATTGTACAACTTCTAACTCTACCACTTCAGAGGTAATGTTAACCAGTTTACATTGAGCTGCTTTTCCGTCAGGGTCTACACAAATAATTTCGTCACCTACATTCATCCTCATTACGCGGGTAATGTGGTGATAATCATCACCTGTAATAAAAAAATGATCATTTTCTCTATGATTCACAAAATATCGTTGCATATATATAACCCCTTACTAAACGAATAAATAGGGGGAATTCATGACTCCCCCTAGTACATTACTGCTTTTTACCTATAATGGCAACCCAATCTTCCATTTGAATTGTCTCAACAATGTCAAAACCACTTGAAATCATCGCCTCTTTGACAACCTGTTTTTTCTGCTGAATAATGCCAGAAGCAATAAAATGACCTCCTGGTTTCACCACTTGCGCGACATCATCTGTAAAACTTACAATTACTTCTGCTAAAATATTGGCGACTACTACTTCAGCTTGTACAGTAATATTATCTAACAGATTACCTTGAGAGACTTCAACAATATCCTGCACTTTATTTAACTTGATATTGATTTTCGCTGAACGTACAGCTACTTCGTCCAAATCGAGTGCAGTAATATTCTCTGCACCGAGCATCGCTCCAGCAATACTGAGTACTCCTGACCCCGTTCCCACATCGATAATATGATCACCAGATGTAACAATATGCTCTAGTGCTTGAATACACATCACTGTTGTTGGATGAGTTCCTGTTCCAAATGCCATTCCTGGATCCAATTCAATAATGAGTTCATCACTACTTACTGGTGTATATTCTTCCCAAGTTGGAACAATCGTGAATCGTTTAGAGATTTTCACAGGGTGATAGTACTTCTTCCAAGCAGTCGCCCACTCTTCTTCGTTCACTTCACTAATACTGACCTCATTTTTACCAATATCAATATTAAACGATAAAAGGTTACTAATGGCATTCTTTATTTCTTCTACTGTTTCGCCTAAAAAGCTATTAATCGGTAAATATGCTTTAACGATTACGCCTTCCTCTGGATAATCATGTGGATCGAGCTGGTAGATTTCGCCGTATTGATCTCTTCGTTCTTTCGTCAATTCAAATGGATCTTCAATCACTACACCACTTGCACCTGCTTCATGAAGAATATTTGAAATCGGCTCAACTGCTTCGTTCGCCGTGTGAACACTAATCTCTGACCATTTCATCTTACTACCAACTCCATTTCACTTATTCACCCTTAAAGGCACGCTTTACTTTTGAGAAAAACCCATCTTCTTGTTCACCTTGAGGTACTTTGCCACTCACTTCTGCAAATTCATTTAATAGCTGTCTTTGTTTATCTGATAACTTCGTCGGTGTTACCACTCTAACAATAATATGTTGATCACCAGTACCATAACCTCTCACATTAGCTACACCTTTTCCTTTTAGACGGAACTTTGTACCTGTCTGTGTTCCTGCTGGTACTTTGAGCTTAACCTTGCCGTGAAGTGTTGGAACTTCTACTTCATCCCCAAGTGCAGCCTGCACAAATGTAACTGGCATTTCACAATAAATATCGTCGCCATCCCTCTCAAAGAACTCATGTGCACGAACGTGGAAAACAACATATAAATCACCTGCTGGTCCACCGTTTACACCAGGTTCCCCTTGAGAAGATACACGAAGTTGCTGACCATCATCAATACCTGCTGGAATTTTCACACTGATTTTGCGACGTTTTTTCACTTTACCGTCGCCACCACATGTTGAACATTTATGTTTAATCTCTTTGCCTGTACCGTTACAATAATTACATACACGACGGTTGACAATCTTACCAAACGGTGTATTTTGCTCTACATTTAATTGACCGGAACCATGACAATGTTTACACGTTTCAGGTTTCGTCCCAGGTTTCGCGCCTGAACCATTACATGTTTCACACGTTTCTTCACGTGGAATTTCAATTTCAGTATCTTTACCAAAAGCGGCATCTTCGAAAGATACCGTCATATTATATTGCAAATCAGCACCTTGGCGCGGTGCATTCGGATCTCTTCTTCTTGATCCTCCACCAAAGAAAGAACTGAAGATATCTTCAAAGCCACCAAAGCCTTCGAAGCCACCACCAAAACCTTGGTTTGGATCTGTATGACCAAATTGATCGTAATGAGCTTTTTTCTGATCATCACTCAATACTTCATAAGCTTCTTTCACTTCTTTAAACTTTTCATCCGCACCCGGTTCTTTATTAATATCCGGATGATACTTCTTCGATAATTTTCTGTATGCTTTCTTTATTTCATCCTTAGACGCACCTTTACTTACGCCTAGGACTTCATAGTAATCTCTTTTATCCATGATTACCACTCCCCGATCCATTTCACATAAAAATAATTGTATCATCCCACCAACCCAAAAGGCAATAAGAAAAGCGGAAGCGGCTTGCTCTGGAGCGACAAGCATAAGGCGAGGTTGGCTATGAGGTTGTTCTTACCTCATAGACAGCTTTGACTTATGACCTCGAGCTCCATGCCGCTGCAGCTAGACAATAAGAAAGCGGAAGCGGCTTGCTCTGGAGCGACAAGCATAAGGCGAGGTTGGCTATGAGGTTGTTCTTACCTCATAGACACAGCTTTGACTTATGACCTCAAGCCGATGGCACCTGCAGCTAGATCATAAAAAAGCGAAAGCAGTTCGTCCACTTTATTTCACCTCTACGGGTGAGGATACATGATTTTTATGACTATTTTATGTTCTTTTCATTAACAAAGTGTGGTTTATAGTTTAGAAATAAGAAGTAAGCTGACGATTGCTTCCTTACTTCTTATTTCTAAAACAAATGCCACTTAAATAATGAACTTTTTAATGCAAAAATAAAGCCAAAGCCAAGTAATACCTGACTTTGACTTTTGTTAGGACTTTAAAATTATTTTTTATCGTCTTCTACTTCTTCGTACTCTGCATCTACCACATTATCGTCTGCTTTTTTAGATGCATCGCCTTCTGCACCTTGAGCTGCTTGTGCTTGTTGTTGTGCTTCTTCATATAACTTCATAGTCAAAGCTTGAACGATTTCTTGAAGTGCATCTTTTTTCGTGCGAATGTCTTCTAAGTCACCTTTTTCAATGGCAGCTTTCAATTCATCCTTCGCTTCATTTGCTTTTGTCACTTCTGCTTCTTCTACTTTACCTTCAAGATCTTTTAATGTTTTTTCAGTAGTGAAAACTAATTGATCTGCTTCATTGCGAAGTTCAACTTCTTCTTTACGTTGTTTATCCGCTTCTGCATTATCTTCAGCTTCTTTCACCATACGATCGATTTCTTCATCTGAAAGACCTGTTGAAGATTTGATTGTAATAGCTTGTTCTTTATTTGTGCCAAGATCCTTCGCACGAACATTAACAATACCGTTTTTATCGATATCAAATGATACTTCAATTTGTGGTACACCACGTGGTGCCGGTGGAATATCTCCTAATTGGAAACGACCTAGTGTTTTATTATCTTGTGCCATTGGACGTTCACCTTGAAGTACATGGATATCAACAGCAGATTGGTTATCAGCAGCTGTAGAGAATACTTGTGATTTAGATGTTGGGATTGTTGTATTACGTTCAATTAGCTTCGTGAATACCGCACCCATTGTTTCAATACCTAGTGAAAGTGGAGTTACGTCAAGTAAAACAACGTCTTTCACATCACCAGTGATGACACCACCTTGAATGGCAGCTCCCATCGCTACGACTTCATCAGGGTTTACCCCTCTATGTGGGTCTTTACCTGTTTCTTTTTTAATCGCTTCTTGTACAGCTGGAATACGTGTAGAACCACCAACAAGAATGACTTTATCAATTTCTGATGGAGAAAGGTCAGCATCTTTTAACGCTTGGCGAGTTGGTCCCATTGTGCGTTCAACTAAATCTGCAGAAAGCTCATCAAATTTTGCTCTTGATAAAGTAACTTCTAAGTGAAGTGGTCCAGCTTCACCTGCTGTGATAAATGGTAAAGAAACTTGCGTAGAAGTAACACCTGAAAGATCTTTTTTCGCTTTTTCAGCTGCATCTTTCAAACGTTGAAGAGCCATTTTATCTTTAGCTAAATCAATACCATTTTCTTTTTTAAATTGTTCCACTAAGTAGTCAATGATCACTTGGTCAAAGTCATCTCCACCTAGTCGATTATCACCTGCAGTTGCTTTTACTTCAAATACGCCATCTCCTAATTCAAGGATAGAGACGTCAAAAGTACCACCACCAAGGTCATATACTAAAATCGTTTGATCTTCGTCCGTTTTATCCATACCGTAAGCAAGTGCGGCAGCAGTTGGTTCGTTAATGATACGTTCAACTTCTAACCCCGCAATTTTACCCGCATCTTTTGTCGCTTGACGCTCAGCATCATTAAAATAAGCAGGAACAGTGATAACAGCTTTATCAACTGTTTCTCCAAGATAATCTTCAGCATAGCCTTTTAAGTATTGAAGGATAGCTGCAGATACTTCTTGTGGAGAAAGCTCTTTACCTTCTGCTTCTACTTTATAATCTGTTCCCATATGGCGTTTAATTGAAATAATTGTATTCGGGTTCGTAATTGCTTGTCGTTTAGCTACTTCCCCTACTTGACGTTCACCATTTTTGAAAGAAACAACTGATGGCGTTGTTCTATTTCCTTCAGGATTTGGAACTACCTTTGCTTCGCCGCCCTCAAGCACAGCAACACATGAATTTGTTGTTCCTAAGTCAATACCAATAATTTTGCCCATGATCTATACCTCCATTACATAATATGTAGTTATTGATTTACTTTAACCATTGCCGGTCGAATGACACGGTCTTTCAGTAAATAACCTTTTTGAAATTCTTCAACGACTACATTAGAATCGTAGCCTTCTTCTTCCACCTGCATAACAGCTTGATGGAATTGAGGGTCAAATACTTGGCCTACAGCTTCAATCTGTTCAACGCCTTCTTTTTTCAACGCCTCGATTAAACTGCGATAAACCATTTCCATACCTTGTAGCAATGATTGCACGCTACTATCGTCTGAATTAGATTGCAGTGCTCTTTCAAAGTTATCAAGGGCTGGTAATAAATCTGATACTAAGCTTTGCGCTCTATATTTTTCAGACGCTTCACGATCTAACTTCGCACGACGTCTGCTATTATCAAAATCCGCTTGTAATCTTAAATAACGATTATCGGCCTCTTCCACCTTTTTCTCAAGCTCTGCCACCTTAGCTTCCAGCGCAGAAACCTCACTATTTACTTCAGATGAATCACCTTCAGATTGAGTGTCAGCAGCTTCACCAAAAACTTCTTCTGGTTGAATGTTTTCTTGCTCGGATTTGTTTACCTCTTCTTGTAGAGTCTCTTTTTCTTCTGCCAACTTTTTCACCTCCCTTAAATGCTATTGGGTTCATAGTTAAAGGGGTGGAAGCGAATTCCACCCTTATTCAATATTTCCAGGGTTATTCGTTTTGATACAGCCTTGTCAACTCATAAGATAAGCCTTTACTTAAAAATTGTAGCAAACTGATGACTCTGGAATATTCCATTCTGGTTGGTCCTAATATAGCAATCGTTCCCAATTGTTCTGCACCAATAGAATAGCTTGCGGTAATTAAACTACAATTATCCATCGCAGAATTTTTATTTTCGGTACCAATTTTCACTCGAATACCTGAGGAATGATTACGTATTAAATCATATATTCCTTCTTCCTGCTCAATCATATAAAGTAAGTCCTTTACCTTGTCTATATCATGAAACTCGGGTTGACTTAATATATTCGTTTTCCCACCAAAGAACAATTTCTCATTTGCAGGCATTTGAATCGTATCGATAATTGAGTGGTAAAGAAAGTCATAATGTTGGATATGCTGGCGTAAAACTATGGCAACTTCTTTATAAATCGTTTGATTTAGATGTTCAATTGGTACACCCACTAAACGATCATTTAAAATATTTACCATCATTTCAATATCTGCTGGGTTCATGGATTCAGGAAAATGAAACATTCTATTTTCCACATGCCCAGTATCTGTCACAATTATTGCAATGGCTGTGTGATCATTCAATGGAACGATTTGAATTCTTTTTAACCTATTCTCCTTCACTGCCGGACCTAAAACGATTGAAGTGTAATTCGTCATTTCTGAAAGGATTTTAGCTGATTTTTGTACAATTTTTTCTAATTCGTACATCTTATCACTGAAAATACTTTTCATTTGTACTACTTCACGTTTATTTAGTCGCTGCGGGGATAAAAGATGGTCGACATAGTATCTATACCCCTTCTCAGAAGGTATTCGTCCTGATGAGGTATGTGTTTTTTCTAAAAAACCAAGCTCCTCTAAATCAGCCATTTCATTCCTAATTGTCGCCGAGCTAAAAGAAATTTCATCTTTCTTAGATAATGTTCTTGAGCCAACCGGCTGTGCCGTCTGAATAAAATCATCAACAATCACTTGGAATATCAACAATTGACGATCTGTTAACACAGTAATCACCTCTGTTAGCACTCTCATTTAATGAGTGCTAAATCTAATAATAAATTATCAAATCTAGGAGCGAGTGTCAATCATTTGCGCCTTATCTCCATCATAATTATTAAAAGAAAGACAACAAACCATCATTCAAGGAAGAATGTTGAATGTACCACTCGTTTGATCATTGTTTAGAATACAATGATTTCAACATATTTTGCTTCTTTCTACGTACCACCTGATCAACGAAATAGAGCGGTAGCTTTTACCGTTCTAATCATTTAATAAATGATTGAAAAACTTCATTGCCTAACAGTCGGCCTTGCTTTGTTAATTGAATAGAATCACCTTTTATTTCTAGTAAAGACTTCTGTTCATGTCCTAGTAATTCTTCGCGAAATACCTCCATAATATCTATATCGTATTTATCCTTAAACTCTTTCATAGAAACACCTTGTGTTTTCCGAAGTCCAAGAAACATTTCTTCCTCCATTTTCTCCTTCTTCGTTACTTCATGTTTATCCATAATAGGCAACTCATTTTGATCTAATGGTTCCATATATTTTTTTAAAGGACCGTAATTCGAGCGACGATAACCTTCCACATAGCTATGGGCACCAGCACCAAACCCAAAATAAGCTTCATTATTCCAATAGGTCAAATTATGTTTACTTTCAAAGCCAGGTTTAGAAAAATTACTAATTTCATACTGCTCAAAGCCATTCTCTTTCATTTTTTCCATTAATAACTCATACATGGCTGCCTCAACATCCTCCCCAGGGGTATGAAGTTTACCTTTACGCATAAGGTTATAAAATACTGTTTTTGGCTCTATGATGAGAGAATAAGCAGAATAATGCTGAACATCTAATTGAAAGGAAGTGGTTAAAGTTTCTTGGAAGTCTGCCATCGTTTGAGTAGGCAAACTATAAATAAGGTCTATACTCATATTTTTAAAGCCAGCTTTTTTTGCTGATTCCACTGACTGATATACATCTTTCGCCCGATGTACTCTACCAATTTTCTCTAACAATTGATCATTAAATGTTTGTACACCTAAGCTTAATCGATTGACCCCATAATCATACAAAAGCTTAAGTTTTTCGTATGACAAGTCCCCTGGATTAGCTTCAAACGTAAACTCATACTCACCAGCAAGAGGTAATCTTTTGCGAATTGACTCTAGAAAAGTTGCAAGTTGCTTTTCATTCAAAGCAGTCGGTGTACCTCCTCCGACAAATATAGTCTTAAAAGGAGCGTAGTCGCTGCTGTTCATCGTAATTTCCATTTCTTTATCTAAATATTGTAGATACTCATCTACTGGTTGTCCCTTTAAGAACACTTTATTAAAATCACAATAGTGACAGATATGCTCACAAAACGGTATATGAAGGTATGCCGCTTGAATCATTACTTTCACAACCTTACTTTTTTAGGTTTCTCATCATCTAGTGATGAGTCTAGCAAAAACAATCTTTATACTCTCCAATTTTAGTCTCTTTGTTTCTGCTTCTATTTTAAAATTAAAAACGGAAAAAAATAGGCTAGGATACGCCTATGGGAAAGCATACCTAACCTATCCTAATAAAGCAATTTATTTTATTTCTTTGTATTATTATCATCCATTTTTAATACAGCCATAAATGCTTCTTGCGGTACTTCAACCGACCCCACTTGTTTCATGCGTTTTTTCCCTTCTTTTTGCTTTTCAAGCAATTTTCTTTTACGGGAAATATCCCCACCATAACATTTTGCAAGGACATTTTTGCGCATCGCTTTTATTGTTGAACGAGCAATTATCTTTTGTCCAACAGCTGCTTGAATAGGGACTTCAAACTGTTGACGCGGAATAAGTTCTTTTAATTTTTCAACTATCACTTTTCCTCGTTCGTAAGCAAAGTCACTATGAACAATAAAGCTCAAGGCATCAACTTTCTCTGCATTTAATAAAATATCCATTTTCACTAGCTTGGATGGGCGATAACCGATTAATTCATAATCAAAAGACGCATACCCTTTTGTATTTGATTTTAATTGATCAAAAAAGTCATAAACAATTTCTGATAAAGGAATTTCATATACAATATTCACGCGTGATTCATCCATATATTGCATATCAATGAAATTGCCTCGTTTTAATTGACACAGTTCCATAATCGCCCCAACATATTCATTTGGTGCCATCATCGTTGCTTTTACATAAGGTTCTTCTACTCTGTCAATTTTTTGTGCATCCGGCATATCTGATGGGTTATCAACTTTCAACTCTGTCCCATCTGTTAGCATGACGTCATAGATTACACTTGGTGCAGTTGTAATCAAATCAATCTTAAATTCGCGCTCAATTCTTTCTTGAATAATCTCCATATGCAATAAACCTAAAAATCCACAACGGAACCCAAATCCAAGTGCCTGGGAAGTCTCAGGCTCGTACTGAAGAGCAGAATCATTCAGTTCTAGTTTTTCAAGTGCTTCACGTAAATCATTGAACTTCGCACTATCAATCGGATAAAGTCCACAATAGACCATCGGGTTCAGTTTACGATAACCAGGCAACGGGTCTGTTGCACCATTCTTTGCACTTGTAATCGTATCACCAACACGTGTATCGCCTACATTTTTAATTGCTGCCGTTAAGAAACCAACATCTCCAACGGAAAGCTCATCCATTGGTGTCGATTTAGGTGTAAACACACCAACCTCGGTCACTTCGAACTCTTTACCAGTAGCCATCATTTTAACTTTGTCGCCTACTTTAACCGTTCCATCAACGACGCGGATATAAGCAACAACCCCACGATAAGCATCATATAACGAATCGAATATTAACGCTTTAAGGGGTGCATCGGGATCTCCAGTAGGTGCCGGAACCTTTTCTACCACTTGCTCTAGAATATCTTCAATCCCAATTCCCGCTTTGGCAGATGCTAAAACAGCTTCAGAAGCATCGAGTCCAATGACTTCTTCCACTTCATTTCTCACACGTTCTGGATCGGCACTAGGTAAATCTATTTTATTAATAACAGGTAATATTTCTAAATCATTATCTAATGCCAAGTATACATTAGCTAACGTTTGCGCCTCTATTCCTTGAGCAGCATCAACGACTAATACTGCACCCTCACATGCAGCTAAACTTCTGGACACTTCATATGTAAAATCGACGTGCCCTGGCGTATCAATTAGATGGAAGGTATAAATTTCTCCATCCTTAGCTTTATATTTGAGTTGTACAGAATTTAATTTAATCGTAATGCCACGTTCTCTCTCTAAATCCATAGAATCTAGGAGCTGGTCTTTCATTTCCCGCGCAGTAAGTGCATTTGTTTTTTCCAAAATACGGTCAGCCAACGTAGATTTCCCATGGTCAATATGAGCAATAATGGAAAAATTACGGATCCTAGATTGCCTATTCAGTCTCTCTTCTCTGTTCATGTAACTTTCTTCACTCCTATATAAAAGCGCAAATCACACATATGTGTATGGTTCACAACAGTTTTCACTAGTAAGTACACTAATTGTCTGGGCTCCACAAAGTCTCTATACGATACGATCCTTCTCTCAACGATTACCAATCATTATTGTTAGCCAAGTTTCTTAGCACTTAAAAAGTGGATGATATGTACTTCATTTATTTACTCGCTTCTCTTTCTAATCGAAAAGACATACATATTGTTGATTATAGCAGTACAAAATGGAAGATTCAACGAAATTCATGAATGGGTGTACAGATTCAATCGGAGTTTCATTTCTTGTGTAAGAATTGAAAAGCTAGTTGGGGAATTGTTTCATCTGAGATTATTGAACTTTTTTATTAGGCCTAGGCGGATCCTCGAATCCACCTAGGGAATGCTCTATTACTCCTCATCTTTTTCTTGTACCTTATCAACTACCATATCAATACCTGTTCTTGTAATGGCTTGAGTTCCTTCTGATATGGACTTACCTATAGATGAAAAGAGATTAAAGGACTTCATCTCCTCTAATTGTTTTTGCTTACCTTGTAAGTCGTGTGTGGATGCGCCCGTATCGTCCCCGACTGTAAGCGCACTCATCTCTACCATTGCATGATTCGCTTGCTTCATACCAAACAAAACAGAAATGAACATAAGAGATATAATTAATATAGTTGCGACCATGAATCTTTTCATTCGAATCACCTTTCCCTCATTCTAGTAATAGATTGTATGAAAAGAATAGAAAAGATAGAACCTTTTTATCGCGTATAAAAGCCTGTATTCTCTTGATTTACTTTAGAATGGAGAGCTGCATTTAATCCATTAGCTAGTAAATTAGCCATATCTTCTATAAATACATCTACTTCTTTTGGGGTCACCATCAAGTTATGTCCCAATGGAGATAATACTTCTCCGATTAATTTACGTTTTTCTTCCTCAGGTAAAGTACCCACAATACCCATAAATGTTTGTCGCTCTTTCTCCTCGGGTAAATCTTCTTCAGATAGCTTTCGCTTTTCTCCAAATGTCATTCCGGCCGGTATTAGTGAGCGAGAAGGCTTGTCCCCTTCTTTCAGTTCCTTTCCGAAATGCTTGAGGATAAAATCAATTGTGTCACTTGTAATTGAAACGGCATCAACAACAGTTGGTACTCCAATTGCAATAACAGGTACACCTAAAGTTTCTTTACTAATTTCCTTTCGTTTATTGCCTACACCTGATCCGGGATGAATCCCTGTATCAGAAATTTGGATAGTAGAATTGACCCTTTCAATTGACCTTGCTGCTAGAGCGTCCAAGGCAATGACAAAATCCGGCTTCGTTTTCTCAACAATGCCAAACAAAATGTCACTCGTTTCAATACCCGTTAAACCCATTACACCAGGCGAAAGCGCACTGACAGGACGATAGCCATCTTCTACACTCTCTGGCTGTAACTCAAATAAGTGCCGAGTAATTAGTAGGTTTTCACATACTTCGGGTCCAATCGCATCTGGGGTAACATTCCAGTTCCCTAAACCAACAATTAAACATGAATCATTAGGGCCAATACCTAGGTCTTTAATAAAGTAGGCCATTTCTTTAGCAAATAGCTTTTCCACTTGCAGTTGCGTTTCCGTATCTTGTTGTCTAATCCCCTGTACCTCTATTGTTAAATATTTACCTGGTTTTTTCCCTAGCATTTCACTTCCTTGTTCAGTCACTTCAACATAAGAGATTTTCATGCCCTCTTTTTCTTTTTCTTTAATAATAACGCCTTCGATTTGGGACTGATTATCTTCACCTTGTATTCCTTGGTTTTCTAATACGACCTCACGAGCTTCTATTGCTAAGTCCGTTCTTATCCCATATTTGCTTAGATCCAACTTCTCATTCAAAGCCAAACGACCACCTTTTTTGCGTATTATTGTAGTTTTAGGATGACCACCACTTGTTCAAATCATGCATGTTTTATATGTGAACAATATGTTTCTACAGTGAAGGAGAAGATGGATTTCCTCGTTTTGTATTGATTTATTGTCTCAGTTTTGATAGAATATCACTTGTTCTGAATTTATATTAATGATGAATACAAATATCGAGTTCATAAAAATTCGATGCCTTTTTTGTAGGAGGTGAATGGAATGCCAAATATTAAATCTGCTATCAAACGTGTTAAAACAAACGAAGCACGCTATGCACGTAACATTCAAGCTAAGTCTAACATGCGTTCTGCAGTGAAAAAATCTGAAGCTGCGATTGCTAATAACGATGCAAATGCTGCTGAAAGCTTTGCACTAGCTGCAAGCAAACTAGATAAAGCTGCTGCAAAAGGACTTATCCATAAAAATGCTGCTGCTCGTAAGAAATCTCGTTTAATGAAAAGAATGAATACTGCAAATGCTTAATTTGTAGAAATCATAAAAAGCTATCCGCATGATGGATAGCTTTTTTTCATTACATATAAAAGATTATTTATAGAACTTCCATATCCCGTTTATTTAATTTAAATAAGAATAACTCAATTAATAATTGCTTGTTCATTCCTCCGGTTTTCATTTGATAATCCGCATCTGCGAGAATATCCATGATTTGCGATAACTCTTCTTCACTAAAAAGTCTCGCTTGACCGGCGGCAAGTTTCACTCTAAAAGGGTGCGTTTTAATATATCCAGCTATCTGATTTTGTCCGTAACCTCTTCTAGACAATTCTTTCACTTGGTAAATGAGACGAAACTGATTTGTAATGACTGCCAAAATTTTGATAGGTTCCTCATTTAACTTCAATAAATCATAAAAAATTCTTAATGCTGCTTCTATATCTCTATGGACGACTTTTTCTACAAGTGTAAAGATATTTTGTTCTAAAGACCGCGACACTAATTGATCCACCATTTCAACCGTAATACGTCTTTCATCACTTCCATATAAAGCAAGCTTATCCATTTCGCTCGTTAACATAAATAAATTCATACCTGATAGTGTAAGTAGAAGATTGATTGCTTCTTCATCAATCTGTACGCCATTTTTGGATGCACGATCACGCATCCAAACATGTAGCTCTTTCTCATTCAATTGTTTCGCTTCTAACACTGCAGCGCTTTTTTTGATTTGTTTCGTTAACTTTTTACGTTCGTCTAGCTTTTCATATGCGCCTGAAAATACGAGAATCGTGTAAGGAGCAGGATCTTTCAAATAATTCTCAAGTGCATTTAATTGATGCTCTACCTTCGCTTTCCCTTTATCCGCTGTTAGAAAATAGGGATTATGTAAAATAATAAGACGGCGCTCCCCCATAAAAGGAAACGTTTCAGCGTCTTCAAGCGCAACTTCAATAGGCGTTTCTTCTAAATCATAGGTAGACAAATTGAAGTCAAGTTCTTCTGGCAGTAACGCATGATTTATTAATAATTGTTTCGTTTCATTTATAAGGTAAGGCTCGGTACCGTATAATAAATATACAGATGAGAAGCTTTTTGCTTTAATTTGCTTCCATATATCAAAAACCACTTTTTCTCGCTCCGATCATTTTTTATAAGTACTATCTATCCTATAGAAGCAAATCGATTTTGACAAGTGGAATGAAAAGAATGTACGCTGCTTATAATACCAATAAATATAAAGAAAAGCGCTTTTTAAGGCGCTTCTCAAACAATCTATATAGAAACGCTTGCAAGCAAGAGGCCTAGGATACTCTTGCTGAAGCGGTGCACCCTTATACTTATAATATGTCATGACAGTCGCTGAATTATCGCTGTCAACTCATGTAAGTAAAGGAAAAGCATTTCTAGAAGTGTAGATTTTTTCATGGAAATCACTTATACTAATTAAGGAAATAGGAGGGTTGACTGTGAACGAATTTGAAAAAAATGTCCAATCGAAACGTCACGATATTGGTGACTCCGCAATGGGATTCGTTGCTTCTTTCGGATTCTTTACCATTCTATTTGTCATTGCGGTCGCAATTAAAGCAATCGGCGCATAACCCTTGAAGGCTCATTAGCAGATACATACTTCTGCAATTTTGCATTGACATCGAGCTTTCGGAAGAGACTGCATTACGCTTGCAGTCTTTTTTATTTTTTGAAAAGAAAGTTAAGTTGTTTTCTATTGTCTGGGCATAACATATCCTATGGTAGGACAGTTGAAAAGGTTCCGTTACCTTTGAAAAAAACATAAGTAATTCCGCCATGACGATCAGTTCTTACTATTGGAATTTGATGATTTCTTAACCTCTGCAACACTTCCTCTGTTGGATGACCGAAACGATTGTTTCTACCAACTGAAATAACTGCCAGTTTAGGTTTTACTCCATCAAGAAACTTCTCAGTCGTCGAAGTTTTACTTCCGTGATGTCCCACTTTTAATACATCAACAGATAACCTTTCATATTTATTGACTAGCTTCGCTTCCCCAGCTTCTTCTAAATCACCAGTAAATAACCATGTTAATCCTCCTATGACAGCATAAAGCACGATAGACCCATCATTTTTATTATTTGTTGTTTTATCAAACGGCATAAGAATTTGAAATTCCTCAGTCTTCATACGCCAACGTACTCCAGCACTTACCTGCCGTACATTAACCTGTTTTGTGTGAGCTATCTTTATTATCTCTGTTTCTAACGCACTTCTTTCCTTCGTAATCGGGAGTAATATCTCACTTACTTCAATCATAGACAAAACAGCTGGTGCACCACCCATATGATCACTATCACCATGTGTAAGAATCAGTTTATCAATTTTCCTAATGCCTTTACTTTTCAAAAAAGGCACAACGATATCTTCCCCAGGATCAAATGCGCCGGTTCTTTCCTGCCATTCCTCTTTATCAAACGAAAGTACTCCCCCAGTATCAATTAAATAATTCCCCCTGTTATGAGGTAAACGAATGAAAATACTGTCCCCTTGCCCTACATCAATAAAGGATACTTCACCTGTAAAATAAAAATAAGGAGTGAGATAGTGAATGAAAAAGACGAAAAAAGGTGCAATGCTTGCTAATAGAAAATTCTTTCTCCCCTCCCCTTTCTCCCATTGTAAGAAGAAAAGATTGATTGCAATTAAATAGAGCAGAATAAGCCACAAAGAGGGTCTTCCTAATGTTAATACAGCCTGGGGAAAATCCGCTATTGTTAAACTCAAATCATTCATTCGCTCTAGTAATGTATTTATCCATTGAATCGGAAACCAAGCCCAAGTTCCAACAATCATATGATAAGCCAATAAGAACAGAAATAGCGGGAGAATAACAAAAGAAAAAATGGGTACAAAGAGTATATTAGCGACGAGGGAGAAGATTGAGATTTCATAGAAGGAATAAAGTAATATTGGCGTTGCTGCTAATTGACAAATAAAGGATATTATAAAAAGAGATCTTATAGGAGAGGTACGTCTTTGGAGGAGAGAATAAGAAGACAAAAGTAAAACATAAGTAACTGTGAAAGAAAGCTGAAAACCAACGTCATAAAGAATAAATGGGTTAATTAATAAATAACAAACAAATACAATACATAACACATCTTGCGTTCTCATAGCTGACAAAAAAATCTTAAAAAGCGCTGCGAACATAAGCATTGCTACAGCTCGAATCACTGAAGGTGTTCCTCCGGCAAGGATGCCATAGATCGGTAACAAACCCACTAAAATCATCAACATATGCTGTCTTGTCACACCTAGCCTTAAGCCCACAAATAAGAGCATTCCAGCTAATAAACTTACATGCATACCTGAAATAGCTAATAAATGAATAATGCCTAATCTTTGATAAGCTGTTTCAACGGTTTCATCTAATTGCGATCGGTCTCCATAAACTAGAGCATTCACTAGTGGTGCGGTCTCATTTGGAAAATACTTACTCACGTATTGGATCCCTTTTTCCCGCAATTGCCAAATTTGTGTAACGATATTCGTATTGCCCATTTGGCAGCTTCGTAAATCAAATTGGTCAGTTTGAATTTGCCAGTGAATACCTTTGCGCTCTAAATATTGTTGGTAATCAAAGCTATGAAAATTTGTTGCTTTTTGCGGAGTTTCTAGTTTGCCCATCACATTACATATCAGACCTGTACTCGTTACCTTCTCCAGTGAGTCTTTCTCTTCCTTAGATGGAATATAGTATGTAAATACGAGCTTTTCATTTGAAGGTTGATCGATCGCTTGAGCAGAGAGATGATCTCCATCAATGACCCATCCATGAGTAAAGGTCAGCGTGAAATCAGTCCTTTCACTTCTTATATCAGTCCCATTATCATAAGAAGCAACATAACCTCTAATGAAAAATAACACACTACATAAAATAAATAATAATGTCAGTCTTCGAGAAAGATACCTTGTAAAAATACTAAAGAGAAAAAATAGGAAAAGGGGAATGAAATAAAAATAAGAGGAGAAAGAAGATAAGAGTGAAAAAATCGCGACAAGGGAGCAAAAAAACCATTTCCCTGGCAAAGAAATCTCACCACCCATTTAGAATAGTATTGTACACCAAGAGGATGAAACGGCTCGCTACCTAATAAACCGTTTCATCCATCAATTATTTTAAAATTGTTTCTACTTCTTCTTTTAATTGAGCATCTAGAGCGTTCTCACCTTTTAAGTCTCTAATTTCAACCAATAACTTCTTAATTAAGTCGTTCTTTTCTGTTGCTTTTGCATCTAACTGTTGTTGATCGAAAGGTACTTTCTTTAACGAGACTCCAGCTTGTTGAAATAGCTCGATCCCATATGGATGATTTTTATAGTCCTCTGCATAGTATACCTTTTTAATGCCTGCTTGAATAATCGCTTTACAGCATTGTAAGCATGGAAAATGAGTTACATAAATTTCTGCATTCTCTGTTGGTACACCAAATTTCGCGCACTGTAAAATCGCATTCATCTCCGCATGTATTGTTCTAACACAATGATTGTCAATGACGTAGCACCCTTCATCAATACAATGATCGCCACCTGTGATTGACCCATTATATCCACCTGCGATCATTCGTTTATCGCGAACAATTGTTGCCCCTACAGTTAATCGTGTACATGTACTTCTTAATGCTAGTAAATGGCTTTGTGCCATAAAATATTGATCCCAAGAAATTCTGTCCATTGTACGTCTCTCCCTTTTTTAAAAACATCCTCATATTTTAGTTTAATCACACCATACATGTATGGTCAAATCCATTTTCATCTAATCAATTAACACTTATTAGATCTTTTAGTTTTTCAAACGTTTTTTCTCCAATTCCTGATACTTCTTTTAAATCTTCAATAGCTTTAAAAGAGCCGACTTCCTCTCTATACGAAAGAATATCTTCTGCTTTTGAAGGGCCAATCCCTGGCAGTGTTTCAAGCTGTTCAATCGTTGCTTGATTCAAATTGATTTTCCCATCATTACCCTCGTTTAACGGCGGTAATGACGACACGCCCTCTTCCCCCACTTTTGGAATATAGATAACCATTTCGTCTGTCAGTTTCTGAGCAAGATTGACTTGTTTTTGATCCGCTTCACTTAGAAACCCTCCTGCAACTTGAATAGCATCTACAATACGCTGAGTGCTTTTTAATTCATAGACGCCAGGGTCTTTGACTTCTCCTTTAATGTCAACCATAACATCATCATCTGAATAATTCTCTTCTTCTTCTTGAGATATTCCCCCCCCTTCTTCAAAACCTTTATCATCAAGCAACCATTCATTTTCCACTTCAACCGTATTGTTTTGATTTAGAAGTGGGGAGAGCAACCACATACATAAAGCACCAACAATGAATCCAGCAGCTATTACAATATACAGGGCGTATTGCTTCACCCATTCCATTTTCATCAATTCCTTTCAATAGACATAATTTCAACTGGTGCTTCATATTTTTAATAGGAGTCATTTTTTGTTGGCGAAGGAGGGATGTATTTTGAATATCGGTATAATTGGCACAGGCAATATGGGGAGAATTTTGACAGAAGCCTTGCTTGATAGCAAAGCTGTTTCCCCTTCTTCCATTACCATTACAAACCGTACCATTGCAAAATCATTGGAGATAAAAAAAGCATATCCAGATATCAATGTGGCACGAGATGCACTGACAACTGCAAAGATGTCTTCGCTTATTTTCGTGTGTGTCAAACCGCATGATGTTTACGAAGTCATTCAAACCATTCAACCGAGTCTAAATAGAGACAAATGCGTCATCTCTATTACAAGTCCTATTGCAGTAAATCAATTAGAGTCTGTCTTGTACTGTTCAAGTGCAAGAGTCATTCCGAGTATTACGAACCGAGCATTAGCTGGTGTCTCTCTAGTCACATATGGAGATCATTGCTCAAAAGAATGGCGAGAAAGTATTCAATGGCTGTTTGAACAAATTTCTGTCCCTACCATTATTGAGGAGAATATTACAAGAGTGGCTTCAGATATCGTTAGCTGTGGTCCTGCATTTTTTAGTTACTTAACCCAACGATTTATCGATGCCGCCGTTAAGGAAACAAAGATAGATAATGATACAGCCACAAAATTAGCTAGTGAAATGCTGATAGGTTTAGGGGAATTGTTGCGCCAAGGACATTATACATTACCTACTTTACAAGAAAAGGTGTGTGTAAAGGGCGGAGTTACTGGCGAAGGCATAAAGATACTTGAAAAAGAGTTAGGAGATATGTTTGAACACTTGTTCCAAGCGACTCACTCAAAGTTTACTGAGGATATAAACCTGGTTAAAACGCAATATACAACTATTTAATAGTTCTATAAAAAATGCCATAACCCTTCTAACAAAAAAAGAGTCTCGGAATTTTTTCCGGGACTTTTCTTTGTTTATATTCTGTTTTTCAGCTTTTTACAAATAAAAAACAATCTTTCAGCATCGTTCATTTCTCTATTTTTCTCATTAAAATCAACGAAAAAAGTAGTTATTTCAAAACCTGCCTCTTTCAACCACTGTCTGTATACGTCAAATTCATACGTTCTCTGAAAATGGCATTCATCATATCGTTTGTATGTGCCTATTTTTTCATCAAGGACGAAGAATGACAAATCATGTTCCACACTATGAGGAAATTCCCCTTCAAAACTTTGCCAAATATAACTTACGTCTTCTTCATTCAGGGCAAACGTTTGATTAACAAACAAATCATCAATTTTATGAACGGTATGCACGTCAAACATAAACAAACCGTCATCAGCTAAATGTTCATATACACCTGAGAAGGTAGATTTTACTTCATCTTCTGATTGGAGATAGTTCAATGAATCACAAAAAATAGTAATGATATCATAGCAACCAATTTCATCTAATTGGGACATATCCTGCTCTAAAAATTGAATTGACAGGGCTTCGCTCGCTGCTTTTCTTTGTGCAACCGCAAGCATATTGTCTGATAAATCAGCCCCAGTTACTTCATATCCTTTTTTAGCCAATCGCAAAGACAGCTCACCTGTTCCACAAGCAAGATCTAGGAGGCGCTTACCTTTTAATTGATGAAGATTACACTGTGATGCAACAATGGATACCCACTTTTCATAAGGTGCATCTACCATTAATCCATCATAGAGATAAGCAAATTGCTGATAACTCATTACGGTTGCAGCTCTCTTTTAATATCTTCCGTTTTTGCATCGCCCCAAAGACGTTCTAAGTTATAATAACTTCTTTCATCACGATGGAACACATGTGCAACGATATCCCCTAAGTCAACTAAAACCCAGCGTGCTTCATCAAACCCTTCCATTCTTTTGACTTCATAGCCGCTTTCTTCAGCTTTGTCTTTTACCTCTTTAGCAATAGCTTGCACTTGCTTATCTGAATTCCCGTGACAAATAACGAAATAATCCGCTATTAACGAGATTCCTTTCATATTTAGTGCCACAATATCTTCTGCTCTCTTACTGTCTACTGCTTTAACAACTGTTGTAAGTAATTGTTTTTCTGACATATCATCAACCCTTTCTATTCATCACTAAATCATTGTACATCGTTAATGTGAGCGGATAGACTGATTGATTTTTTTTCATTAGAAAAAGAATAGAGTTTTTCACAGCTTGAATTAATGCTTCATCCAAATCACGCTGTGCAAGTTCTCTCACTTCTTCAACACCAGGAAAATGCCTACCCGGCTCAATATAGTCCGCTAAATACACAACTTTCTCTAATAATGACATATTAGCTCGCCCTGAAGTATGATAGCGTATTGCCTCTAATATTTCACGATCAGTAATACCAACTTTCGTTTCGACTAAATATGCGCCCACTGGTGCATGCCATAACTCACTATTATATTCTAGTAAGTCTGAAGGCATGTCTTTTGCTATGATACACGCTTTCATTTCTTCCTTAGGATGAAATTTAGCATAATCATGAAAAATGGCGGCTATCTCAGCTTTCTTCACATCTGCTCCGAATCTTTCTGCCAATTCAATGGCACTGTTCATCACACCAATAGTATGTTGATATCGATGGTCTGTTAATTGTTCTTTGACAATCTCTAATGCCTGTTCACGGTTCATATAGGTGATTCTCCTCCATGTATGTGCGGACATTTTCTGGCACTAAATACTTAATTGTCTTTCCATTTTGCATGCGTTCTCTAATCAAAGTAGATGAAATGCCAATCTCAGGAATCTCAACATAATCAACGGGATATTTGGTCGTTAATTGATAATCTGGTCTCTTTACACCTACAAAAGTAACAAGATCAAGTAAATAATCTATATCACGCCATTTATGCAGATACTCAACCATGTCCGCGCCAATAATAAAGAAAAATTTTGTATCTTTCTCTCTTTCATGTAAGATCTTGATCGTATCAACAGTGTAAGAAGGACCTTTTCTTTCTAATTCTACTAATTCTATTTGAAATTGTGGATGATCACTAACCGCTCTTCTTAATAATGCTACTCTATCTTCATTACTTAAAAAGTAACTCTTCTTTTTATGAGGTGGCTCTTGGTTAGGCATAAACCAAATCTCGTCTAAGTCTTTTGCATGCAATACTTCATTAGCGATAATTAAGTGACCTAAGTGAGGAGGATCAAATGTACCTCCTAGGATTCCTATTCTTTTCATCCTTTTCCCCCCACAGGATCGTTTAAGGTAATTTAATTTGTTTATTCTCTTTTGATTGTTTATAAAGCACAATCATATTGCCAATCACTTGTACAAGTTCCGCTTTAGTTCCTTTAACTAACAATTCGGCTACAGTATCCTTATCTTCATCACAGTTTTGTAAGATGCTTACTTTTAATAGTTCTCTTGCTTCTAATGCTTCCGCAATTTGCTTCACCATATTATCATTTACGCCGCCTTTTCCCACTTGGAAAATCGGGTTTAAATGATGTGCTTCTGATCTTAAATATCTCTTTTGCTTACCTGTTAACATAATTTCCTCCTAATTGTTGCTCCACATTTCTTCTCATTCGTTCCGTGTCTGGCATTTGAGAAGTCCATAACTCAAACGCTAACGCTCCTTGATAAACAAACATCTCTAGTCCATTTTGTACACGGGCTCCCTTTGCTTTTGCTTCTGCTAAAAAGGCTGTTTCAAATGGATTATATATAATATCGCTAACAAAAACGTCTTCACGCATAAGATTAAGATTAAGTGGTTTTTCATCCATTCTCGGTGACATTCCAATCGAAGTCGTTTGAATGATACAATCATATTCGTCCAGTTTATGTGCTGCATCATCCAATGTCAATGCTCGCATATCTACATCATACGGACAATCAGCAATCAATTGCGCTGCACGATTAACGGTGCGATTGGCAATTGTGATATGTGAAACACTCGCTTGTGCTAAAGCATAGACAATAGCTTTAGCAGCCCCTCCTGCACCTACTACCAATATTTTATTTTCACTAAACTGTGGTTGATGGTTTTTCAGCCCCCGGAGGAAACCCGTTCCATCCGTATTATAGCCAATTAACTTTCCATCCCTGTGAATGACAGTATTTACTGCCCCTATTGCTTCTGCTAAAGGATCTAGTTCATCTAAATACGCCATAATAGTCTCTTTATGTGGCACAGTCACATTAAATCCTGCAATACCACATGCCCTTAAGCCCTTTATGGCATCCGATAGATTTTCCGATTGAATATGCAACGGTAAATAATGCGCATCCATTTCGTAGTACTGAAATAAATCATTATGCATCACAGGTGACATCGAATGTGCAATAGGATCCCCAATTACTGCATAAAACTTCTCCACTCTTCTTCTCCCCTTTGACAATAAGGATTATATCAGTGATTTTCTTAGTGAAACATTAACACCCTTAGGTACATATGCTGCGATTTTGCACCCTGCTGTAGGTACTGTTATCCAACCTAAACCTGAATAAACGACATCTGTCTTATCTTCTTTTATTGTAAATTCATGACGAATGAGTTCAGGAAACTCGTCTAATTCATCCTTACGAGGTGGTGTCAACATTTCTCCAGCATGCTTTTCGTATAATTCATCTGCTTTTTCTAATTTTGTCCGATGAATTTGGATTTCATTAGAAAAATGACAAATAAATGATGTCCGGTCACCATGAATAAAATCAAATCGACTTAATCCACCAAAATAAAGGGTTTGACCATCATTTAATTGGTATACTTTCGGTTTTATTTCTTTTTTCGGTGTAATGATTTTCAAGTCACGTTTGTCAATATAATGTGCCATTTGGTGATGATTAATAATACCTGGTGTATCGATGAGGGCTTTTCCATCCTCTAAAGGAATTTCAATCATATCTAATGTTGTTCCTGGAAAATGAGAAGTAGTAATGATATCTCCTTCTCCAGTTACCTCTTTTATTATCCTGTTAACAAACGTTGACTTTCCAACATTCGTGCAACCGACAATATATACGTCCTTACCTCTTCTATACCGATCAATTTCTGCTGCTATTTCTTTCATTTGTTGACCTTTCGCAGCACTAACTAAAAAGACATCTTCAGGTTTCAAACCAAGTTCCTTCGCCTGCTGTTTCATCCAGTGAATTAATTTATTATGATTCACTGATTTTGGTAGTAAATCTACTTTATTACCAACTAATAATACTTTATTATTACCTACAAACCTGTGCAATCCAGGCAACCAACTGCCATTGAAATCAAAGATATCAACAATCTTTACAATTAAAGCATCTTTATTTCCTAAGCCATTTAGAATTTTCAAAAAGTCGTCATCTGTTAAACTGACATCCTGTACTTCGTTATAGTGTTTTAGGCGAAAGCAACGCTGACAAATAATTTCTTCTTTTTTTAATGCTGAATTTGGCGCATAACCTATTTCATTCGGATGCTCAGTTTGAATATGCACACCGCATCCTATACAAACGTATTCTTCTTTCAAAGTTAATCCTCCCAATTAATCATACCTTTTTTCTTAAACCAGTTGAGTATTCTTCTTTCTATCGTACGATTGATTTTCGTAAAAAACCCATCTGTTTTTGCAACAGGTACTACTAAAATCGTGTTAAATCCACTTCTATTTCCACCTAATACATCTGTTAATAACTGATCACCAACGACAACAACTTCATGCTTTTCCAGTTGCATTTCTAGTAACGCGCGTTTAAAAGCTCTTCCCATCGGTTTTCTTGCTTGATAAATAAATGGTGTTTTTAAAGGATCAGAGAAATTTTTCACTCTGCTCTCATTATTATTAGATACAATCGTTACTTTAATATCACTTAAGCGCATTTGTTCGAACCAATTAATTAATTTTGGAGTAGCATTAGGTCGATCCCATTCAACTAACGTATTATCTAAATCAGTAATAATCCCTTTAATTCCTTGTTCTTTCAAGATATCTGGAGTAATTTCAAAAACATTCTTTACATGTTGATCCGGTAGAAAATTCTTTAGCACGACCGTTTAAACACCTCATTCTTCATTATTTCAAGCTATCATCTTATTCTGACCTAATATGACATATCACAATCAAATGGTCAATTAGCATTATTCTATATTCGAAAATGAATAATCGAATAAATAGAACTAAAACTTTTCGACAAATTCCAACATTACCCTTTTTGTGGATAACTTTATACACATTATACACTGTGAGATTATTTACTCGTACAGAGATATGAACAGTTTAATCACACTTTATCCACTTTCCACTGTGGATAAACGAACGATTGTTCTATCTTACTCATTCTGCTATGGTAGAAGTAACAACAAGAACTTCTTTTAAAATAGCCCTGTTCTTTAGATAAACGAGAACGAATGAGACGTAATGGAGGTGTGATCCTACATGCGAAAGTTATCTGATGAGCTATTAATAGAATCTTATCACAAAGCTATTCAACTTCAATTATCATTGGATTTCATCCGCCTTATCGAAACTGAAATTCACAGAAGATCCTTATCAAATAGAATAAAAGCTTCTTCCTAGCAGAATCATCGCCCTCCACAATTGTAGGGCTATTCTTTTTGTCTACACAATATGACCAATTACTTCTCCAACTT
This sequence comes from Cytobacillus sp. FSL K6-0129, assembly GCF_038007625.1. NCBI lineage: Bacteria > Bacillati > Bacillota > Bacilli > Caryophanales > Bacillaceae > Cytobacillus > Cytobacillus sp. FSL K6-0129. The sequence continues at coordinate 1,577,486 of NZ_JBBOXM010000001.1, forward strand.
TTATTGGGGCTGGAAACTGTATTGTCGGTACCAATTGAAAGGCATCTTTTTGAAATAACAAAATCACTGTCGAGCCAAATGAAAAATAAGCAACCTCTTCACCTTTTTTCAATGAGTCATTTTGATACGTCCGCTCAATTGAATTGACAAACATGGCCCCTACTTTGACCATTGCTAATTCGCCACCGTCATATTGAATTTCTGATATTTTGCGATAATTTTTAGATAAAGTATCTTTACCAAGAGTTAAACCCCATTTATTCACTGGGTAAGATTTCTTTCCTAAAGTCCATTGCCTCTTTACTTGACCATCTACGGGACTATGAATGCGGTGATAATGACTAGGACTTAAGTAGAAAATCATATACGTCCCACCTTTATATTTCTCCGCTTCTTCAACCCCACCAAGCATTTCTGCAATAGAGTAATCTTTCTCCTTCACAGTAATCACATGTTTACTATCCACCATACCTATATCCTCAATCATAGCATCAACAGGGCTAATAATTGTATCCTCCCCTTGATGAATAGGCCGGGCATCTTCCTTCAATAGACGTATAAAGAATTCATGTAATGTATGGAATTGATCCAAATCTCCTTTAATTTCATCTTCGTTAATACGATACGTCTTAGAAAACGGTTTAATTAAAAATCTACTCATTTTAGATCTTGCAAATTTATATAATATCGATGAGGTCATTCGACCATTCGTTAATTCAATCAAAGTTCGATATATCGCTTGCTTCATCTTTAACACCTTTCTATACTTTTTTTCCAAGGAATAAGCACCTATTTCGTAAAGGTGTCTCTCTTCATTTTAAATTTCTCTAATTCTACTACTCGTTCTTCATTTCTTAAAGTTCATCTATCGTCACTGAATATTTATCATAAATAAAGTCAATTATGTTTATGTTTTTTCTTTATGCATTAAAGAAAGGGGTGTCTTTCATATATAATAAACCCACCCTCACCGACTGCTATTATATCACTAGTTAACAGTCCAGCCTATTAAAATTATCGTAAGGAATGATGATTGTAAAGAGGAAAGAATGAATATGTTGTAAACTTGAGATGATTTACATAGATAGAAGGCATCATTCTAGAGATTTTCGAAGATAGTGAAGATTCATCTTTTGATAGAGGCTAAGCAAAAATCGTATATTAATTGGTCATACTATCCCTAGCCTCTATTCTTTCTTTTATAATGAAGTAGTCAACTGCATAAACTCCTCAATATCCTTTATACAAAGGCTCGCAGCGTTTTCCCAAAAGTCAGGTTTTGTTAAATCCTCATTTAGATGCTTCATCGCAAGAGATTCAACGGTCATAGAACCAGTATCTTTTAATAAATTTACGTATTTCTTTTCATAACTTGGGCCTACTTCTTGTGCTTGTTTATAGATACCCAATGAGAAAAGATAGCCAAATGTGTAAGGGAATTGATAAAAAGGTGTATGGGTATTATAAAAATGCAATTTGGAAGCCCAAAAATACGGATGATAATGTTCTAACGAATGACCATATGCTTGTTTTTGCGCACTTGTCATCAATTCATTTAATCGCTCTCGTGTGACTGTACCTTTTTTTCTTTCTTCATAAAAAGCGGTTTCAAACAAATAACGTGCATGTATATTCATAAACATCGTAACAGTCCGACTAATTTTATCATCCAGAAGAATCACTTTTTCCATTTTTGTTTCCGCCTGCCTTACTGAAGCATCAGCGACAATTAGCTCCGCAAAAGTCGATGCTGTTTCTGCTACATTCATGGCATATTTTCGATTAAAGAAAGGGATATCTTTCATTACAAAACTGTGAAATCCATGTCCAAGCTCATGCGCAAGTGTAGAAACATTACTAGGTGTCCCAGAATATGTCATAAAAATCCGTGACTGCCCACTGTCGGCAAAATATGTGTGAAATCCTCCTGGACGCTTATTCGGACGATTCTCAGCCTCAATCCAACGGCCTTCAAAAGCTTGTACTGCAAATGTTTTCATTAAAGGACTAAATGTACCAAATTGTTCAATGATAAACTTCGCGCCCGCTGTGAAATCTTTCTTTGTATCTACTTTACCGATCGGTGCATCTAAATCAAACCAGCTTAATTTATTTACCCCAAGTAATTTTGCCTTTCTTTCTAAATAACGCGTAACTGGTTCTTTATATTTCTCTACCGCTGCCCACATACTATGTAAGGTTTCTTCTTTCATTCGGTTATTAAGAAGCGGCTCTTTTAAAGGGCTATTCCAACCTCTTTTCTTATTTGCCATTAATCGATACCCTGCTATGTGATTTAATGCTTTTGCAAAGATAGGAGATTTCTCCTCCCATGCCTGTTCCATTTGATTAAAGACCTTTTCTCTTAATGCTGCATTTGACTGTCCCATTATATTATTCGCTTGTCCTACAGATAATGTTGTTTGGCCATTCTCATCTTCATATGGAATAGCAATCATACTAACAGTTGTATGATATAACTCTCCCCAACTGTGAAATCCATCCATACTTAATGATTGAATTAAATCTTCTTCTTGGATTGATAATTTTTCCTGAGCCATCTGTCGCCATTCGTCTAAAACAAAAGCTACCGGAGTAAGAGTTTTACTACTTACATATTGCTTCCATTCATCATTACCTATAAGTGCCAATTTATTTTGAAAGGTTAATAGCACTGTCGAAAAAGTGGATGATTGTTGCATGACTTGCATTTGTAACCGTTCAACCAAAGGATCTACCGTATTCTCAGCTTTTAAACAACTGACGAAGGCGCTTGCCTGCATGAGCTTTTTAAATACTTCTTCAGATGACCTTAAAACTTGTCCTATACTATTTATAGTATGTTCTTCATTTTCTGTTTATTCCATATCGTTAGCCAGTGAAGCGAATTCTTCCATCAAGATATCTATTTGCTCTAGATAATTTTGAAACGATTGTGATTGACTACCTCCTTCAAAAAAGCTTTCTAAATCCCAAACCTCAGTATAAGTTGTATGAGTCATTCTAATCTCTCCCTTCTAATATTTAAATACTATCAGAGGTTTCAGATTATTAATACTTTTTGGAACGGTTTATATGGCATAAAAATACTCCCTTATAAGTACCAAGCTTATTACTTGTCTACCTATAAGGGAGCGTATCCTAGTGTTTTTCCGTTTATTTTTACTTGACTATGCAAAATGTAGAAGGTTATTTTGCTTCGATTGCAGGTGTTTTAATTGTTTCAACATGATATAGACTGCCTTCAGTTTCTAGAATAAATTCAGGCTTTGGTTTTCCTCTACTTGCTTTATGTCCAGCAATGTGTGCTTCGCTTTTCTCCCAGTTCTTCCAATCCTGTTCCGATTCCCAACGAATTTGCAATATAACTTCTTCATTTCCTCTACGTACTTTTTTTACCATAACTGTGATGTCAATAATCCCTGGTTGTTCATCAATAATGCCTTTTTGGCTGAATTTTTCCACAAGGTGATGGGCATTACCTTCAGTTACAGTAAATTTTTTCATTTGAACGAACATATTTAAATCCACCTCTATATTTAATGATATAACTTCATTTTAATCGATAATGATTATCATCGTCAACCATATGATCTATTTCACTACAATCTTATCACTGTAGGTATAAGATACTGATTCATTGGTAAATTGTCTCTCTCTTTATAAGGAAAAGTTTTATGCATGTTGAGAAAATCCAGTCTGTGCAGCTCTCATTTGAGGTCTTGAACGCGCCGCTATTGCCGTTTACAGCATTCTGAGGAAAAAACGGAAATAAGTGCGCAGTCAACATTAAACAAAGCTTTATGTTGAGTTGAACATTCATAAAATAATCCAATCGATGCGGGGTTCCCTTGATAATCACACAGGTTACAGTGGTTCTTCATTTTGCGATACTCTCGACTTCCTTTACTCACTTGCATTAGGCAAGTTATATGCGGAAATCAATCATTAGAAATCCGCTTTTATGTGGGCAATCGATAATATTCACACATCTCAAATTCATATTATACTAGTAATTAAAAGTACTTGGTTTAAATTTATTGTGTCAATGATTAAACGACCCTTTTCTTCATAAAGCTCGTTCATTTCAATACTATCTTTTACATAGCTCCTACCTTACATTGCAGTCATTTTTCTATACTACAAAGAAACCACAGCATGGAAACTGTGGTAAATACATACGGTATTCTTAATTCTTCTTCTTCTCTTTTTCCGCTCGATAAAACTCATGAAACATTTTCATTAATGCTCGTTTTTCAATACGCGAAACATAGCTCCGTGAAATACCTAATTCTTTTGCTATCTCTCTTTGCGTCTTTTCCTTCTTTAAATCCAACCCAAACCGTCCCACAATCACTTCTTTCTCTCTTTCGTCCAATACATCAATGTATTCTCGCACCTTCTCAAGTTCCATATTTAGTTGAATCGTATTAATCACATCTTCTGATTCTGACTTTAGCACATCAATCAACGAAATTTCATTGCCTTCTTTATCCTGCCCGATTGGATCATGAAGAGAGACATCCTTCTTTGTCTTCTTTAATGCTCTCAAATGCATGAGAATTTCGTTTTCTATACATCTTGCGGCATAAGTAGCAAGCTTTGTTCCTTTGCCTTCAGAATAGCTTTCAATCGCTTTAATTAACCCTATTGTACCGATAGAGATAAGATCCTCAGCATCTTCTCCTGTGTTCTCGAATTTTTTTACAATATGTGCGACAAGTCGAAGATTATGCTCAATTAGCATATTGCGTGCGTGTGAATCCCCTTCTGCCATTTGCCTTAAGTATTTTTTTTCGTCACTTGAAGATAAAGGCTGAGGAAAAGCATTATTCTTCACATATGAGACAAGAAAAACAATTTCTTTAACTAAAAATCCAAGTGCTGTCATAATTCCAGACATAGAGCCACCCCCGCTAGTTTGAACTTTTCGCCTATTAACCATTTCTATGTAGTGGAAAAGCTGTTATTGTCTGTCCTAGCGTATTAATTTTCAATTACAGTGTTTATTGTTTAGTGGAATTGGACGAGGTGTATGCCAATCAGTTAATATGGAGATATAAGAAATGGATAGAAAGTGGGAACGCTAGTTTGGGAGTGAATCGTTTAGTATTAGGGATTGTTTTTCTTATCATCGCCATGGTTAGTATTGCTGAAATTATATTTGAAGGCTTTTCTTGGAAACCAGTTGTCATTTTTGTCATTAGTTTATTTTTAATTATGTTTTTATGGAAACGACCTGATAAATAAAATCATGATGGGACATCTAAAAGCTAGAGGTCCCATCAATTCTGTCTTTATATTTTTCACTTTTGATTTCTATATCTTTTTGTAAAATAAACTGTGAATAGAGTTATTTTTATCGCCACATACTCTCCCCCTACAAAACTACGTTAGGTTGAGTCCTTCTCAACCCAGAAATAAACCTTTCTTCCTTGTAATAAAAACATCATGATCTCCTCCACCTTTCTTTATTTCCTTTATCCTTAGTAAAAATTGCGATAGATTTCTTCTTGTCGTGCTTTATGGTCTTCAAGAAGACGGTTTACATATTCATCATGCATACGTTCTTCAACCGAGCGTTTTCTAGCTTTAATTGTCACCGTTAGAAAAATTAGATTTAATGTCATCCTGCAGCACCTCCTCTCTTTATCTATCCAAAAAATGCACACAAAAATGCCGCAAAGGGGCACTCACCCCCTTACGGCATTAAGAAATAAACATAAAAATGCCGCAGGAGATGACAATTCCTCCCTGCGGCATGGATAGACAAAAAATTAAATGAAGCGATCCATTCCAAATAGGTCGAAATTGATTTGTATTTGAGTTTCATTTACTGCTGTAGTTAAATTGCATAAGTTTTTCATTGTTTCCGACCTCCCTTTTCTTTAGAATATTTTCGCTTACATTGGTAAGTATATCCAAGAAATAGCCATTTGTAAACGGCTTTTTGCAAAAAATTTTAAAAAGGGCGAAAATAATTATTTTTCTCCCTAGAACGCCCTACCTTTCTTTGAGAACAGAAAAAAGCCCACCCCTTAGGTGAGCCTCAACTTTACTTTTCTAAAGCTAACTTTAAATCTTCAATTAAATCCTCAACATCCTCTAAACCAACAGAAATTCTTACAAGTCCGTCTGTGATACCTAGTTCATCTCGACGTTCTTTCGGTATAGATGCATGAGTCATTCTTGCTGGAACGGAGATTAAGCTTTCAACAGCACCGAGGCTTTCTGCAAGAGTAAAGTATCTCACATTTTCAAGTAGCTTATCAGCATTCTCTTCACTGCCAACATCAAAAGAAACCATTCCTCCAAAACCATCAGCCTGTTTCTTGGCGATGTCGTGATTTGGATGAGACTCAACCCCAGGATAATACACTTTTGATACTGCAGGATGCTGTATAAGAAACTCGACAATCGCCTTTGTGTTACTTTCCGTTTCCTCCATTCTGATTCCTAATGTTTTAATCCCTCTCATTAGCAACCATGAATCTTGTGGCCCTAACACTCCACCGGTTGAATTTTGAACAAAGTGTAATTCTTCTGCGAGCTTATCACTATTTACAACCACTAACCCTGCAACAACATCGCTATGTCCACCTAAGTACTTCGTCGCGCTGTGAAGCACGATATCTGCACCTAACTCAATTGGAGTTTGCCAATATGGTGTTGAAAATGTATTATCAACAATTGTTAAGAGATTATTTTCTTTAGCTAATTTTGCTGCTGCTTCAATATCCGTGATTTTTAGAAGTGGATTTGTTGGTGTTTCAATATATACAGCCTTTGTATTTGGCTTTATGGCAGCTGTGATATTGTTTAAGTTACTTGTATCAACAAATGTCGCTTCAATACCGAATCGATTAAGCACTTTCGTAATCACACGATAAGTTCCACCGTATACATCATCAGTGAGGATGATATGATCCCCACTATCAAAAAGCATCACAGTAGCAGTGATTGCTGCCATCCCTGAGCCAAAAGCAAAGCCTGCATGCCCAGCTTCTAAATCTTTAATAAGCTCTTCTAATGCATGTCTTGTTGGGTTACCTGTACGTGAATACTCAAAGCCTTTATGATTACCTACTCCGTCTTGTTTATAAGTACTTACTTGATAGATAGGTACAGATACTGCACCTGTTGTTGGATCACCAGCAATTCCGCCATGAATTAATTTTGTTTTTCTTTTCATATCAAATACCTCCTTCATAAATCTTTTTACTTAAATAACGCTCACTGCCATCTGGAAAAATCACCACAATATTCGTACCTGCTGGAGCTTGTTCTGCTTCTAATAATGCTGCATGCAAAGCTGAACCAGATGAACTACCGACAAGCATTCCTTCTTTTTCAGCTAATTGCTTTACTCTATTAAAAGCGTTCTCATCACTTATTGTATGAATGCTATTAAAATAAGTGGTATCCATATAATCTGGTAAAAATTCCATACCGATTCCCTCTGTTTTATGCGGACCAGATTCGCCACCATTTAAGATGGAGCCTTCTGGCTCAACAATGACGGTTTTTATTTGTTCTCTTTTTTCTTTCAAATAACGAGCAGTGCCCATAAATGTGCCACCTGTACCTGCACCGGCTACAAATATATCAACATTCCCATCAAGATCATCCCATATTTCAGGGCCTAAAGTTCGGTAATAAGTATCCGGGTTAGCCGGGTTTGCAAATTGCTGTGGACAAAATGCATTAGGGATTTCCTTTAAAAGCACTTCTGCTTTGGCAATGGCACCTTTCATGCCTTCTTCTGTAGGTGTTTGAACGACTGTAGCTCCTAAAGCTCTCATCAGATCTTGCTTTTCAATACTAAACTTCTCAGGTACACAAACAATCACATTCACATCTTCTTTTAATGCTGCTAGCGCTAGACCTATACCTGTATTGCCTGCTGTAGGCTCAATAACTGTTCCACCTTTTTTTAACTTACCACTTTCAAAGGCGTTTCTTAATAATTCTTGTCCTAGGCGGTCTTTTACACTGCCACCGGGGTTCATGTATTCTAACTTAGCAAATAAACGCACACCTTCTGGTAAGTCAAACTGCGAAATTTCTACCATTGGCGTTTGTCCAATTAATTCATGAATGCTTCGGTAAACCTTCATAACTTCCCGTCCTTTGTTGATTATTTACTTTTGATTCCTTCTACTATTTTCATAACAAGATTTGCAGAGTGTAGTGCTGCTTTCTCTAGGAATTGATCAAAAGAAATATTAGATTCTTTACCAGCAATATCAGATAAAGAGCGAATAATCACAAAAGGTGTATCAAAGGCATGAGCAACCTGCGCAATCGCTGCTGCTTCCATTTCTACTGCTTGCAATGCCGTGAATTTATCTTGTATTAGTGCCGTTTGCGCTGGGTTGCTAATAAATGAATCTCCAGTCGCAATCAGTCCTCTTATAACTGTTATACCTTCTAACTCTTTACCACTCTCTTCAGCAATTTCCAATAACGCCTCATGTGCAATAAAGGCAGGAGGTTGTTGTGGTACTTGACCATATTCATAACCAAATACAGTTGCGTCGACATCATGATGTCTAACTTCAGATGAAATAACGACATCACCTACATTTAATTCAGGGTTGAATCCTCCAGCAGACCCTGTATTGATAACATAATCCGGCTTGAACTTCTCCAAAAGAATGGTAGTGGACATTGCTGCGCTCACTTTACCAATGCCAGAACGAAGAAGAACAACGTCTGCTCCGTTCATTTTACCTTCTGTATATTCACAGCCAGCAATCACTTGCTGTTGCTTCTCATCCATATGGTCCCTTAAAATTGTTACTTCTTCTTCCATTGCTCCGATAATAGCTATTTTCATTACTTTCCCTCTTTCTAAGCTTTGACACCTTCCATAATCCAAACAAAATCATTGCAGCGATTAAATGAAACTGTAAAACCATTCACCCGCATAATCTCTCTTAATACGGGGATTGTCGTATAGTATTCTCGCTTTAAATCTTCAGCTAGATTATGATAACCCTTTTCAGTGGCATCAGTAATAGCCTTTTGATAAGCATCTACAGATTCATACATTGTATCCGCAAACACTATTTTACCACCTGAAGGTAACATCTTTCCATACTGTTCAATCGCCAAAGACTTTTCTTCATCTGTTAAATGGTGAAAGGCATAAGAACTTACTATAGTATCTACGTTTTCATCTATTTGAAAGTTTAAGAAATCACCATCGAGCACTTTTGCTTTATCTTGTAACTTGTTGATAGCAATCTCTCTCATTGATTTCGACGGTTCAATCCCGATAACAGTTAAATTACGTTTTAATAATTTTGCAGTTAAATTGCCTGTACCTGGGCCAAATTCTAATACATTACCTGTTGCTCTATCTGCCACCTCTTGTAGCAATTGATCATAGTATAAGAAAACATCCTTATATTCTTCATCATGGCCTGTTACTGTATCATCATATGTTTTAGCCCACTCTTCGAATAATTCAATAAACTCTTTCCCCATTTTGCACCCTCCTGCACGTAATTACAATAGCAATAATTCCTATGAGTATACTATGAATTAATTTGTAACATGTTCCCAATCTACCACACCCCTTCTTAAGTTTCAAGAAAAATCAATATCCACTTTTCTCATTGCACAGAAAATGAAATTTACTTAAAATTAGGAGTGATAGCGTATGAAGGGATGATTAACTTGAACTTTCAATTAGATTTTATTGAGGATAAAGTAGAATTTTTCGAAGCAACAAAGCTGGACGATTTAGAAAAGAAAATAAATGACCAAATTGAAACAAATAAAGCCATTATGCTAGAAGTTCATCATGTCGCTCACCAAATGCATATAGATGAAAACGGCAAAAGGTTCTATTCAGCTGTTGTTCATTTTAAACTGAAGAAAAAGTAGAATAAAAATTGCATGCGAAGCAAATGATCCTTTGTGGCAAGTGGACACTTAGAATTCACCACTTTCTAATATGCAGCCATATGTTGACTCTCGATGCAAAAAAACGCGAACAAATGAATGTTCGCGTTTCATTCTGGCTAGGAAAACCAGTTTTTCTTATATACTATTTAATTCTTCTACCTTCGTTGGTTTCCATCCTTTTCCGTCTACCCATTCAATATATACACGATACATTTCATCTTTATTAGGTGAAGCGACTGTACCAACAGAACGATTTACACCGTCATTACCAAGGAAATAAACAGTCATAGCTGAACGATCTAATCCAGTAGCATAAGTGATTGCACGAAGCATTTCATCCCAATCCACATGACTCTGATCATACACAGCTGTCGGATGGTCGTCTTGTACTGTACCTACAGGTTGCCAAGCCGGATTTTCTACCGTTCTATTGACATCAGCACTACTGCCGCCTTCAGTGACAATCTCTTCCTCTTTTACTTTTTCTTCATTGTTTTCTTCTTCATTACTTTCTTCATCTTTATTCTCTTCATTATCTTTATTTTCTTCTTCCTCACTGTTACCTTCTTGACTTCCCTCATTTGTTGCATCATCTTTCTCATCACTGCTATTTTCTTTAGAAGTTTCTTCATTATTTACTTCTTCATTCGCAGCAGAATCCGCTGGTTGATCCTCGTCTTTTCCACCGGAGAAAATAATCGTACCAACAACGATGATGAGCAGAATAACGACGCCAATTAAGCCATTTAAGATTATGTTTGTTTTTTTCCTTTTCGATCTTTTATCATAACGGGATGAACCATTATCAGTATTATTCAAAGGAATACCTCCTAATTTAAAAAAGAAATATCATAGCTGAAAACATTTTAACATGTCTTTTAAAAAACTTGAAGGGATAACCATTACGTGGAATGATCTAATCTATGTATTTCTTTCACAATATCAGCGAATAAAGAAAGTGGTGATGGGTCGGTACTTTTGGCATCTAACCGGACGGTTACTAGTGCATATCTTGGGTGATCATATGGAAAATAGCCAGCAAACCATTTATTTTCTAGTTGCTGCCCATTCACTTTTTTCCCTGTTTCCCCTGTTCCAGATTTGCCTGCTACTTGATACGGTAAATTTTGTAGTTGCCTACCTGTCCCCAAATCATGATTGACAACTTCAAGAAGAAGCTTTTGTAATGATATGGCTGTATATGGCTTAATATTTTTACCAACAATTTTTTTAGACTGAAAGCTCTTTACTTTCGTCCCATTTTTATATTCTAGTTGTGAGGCGACACGTACCATCTGCTTTTCTCCACCTCTTGCGATTGTTGCCATCATATTCGCCACAGCTAACGGTGTACTGCGGACATCTAATTGACCAATGGATGTTAGAGCAATTAGATTTGTATCTTTTCTATTTCGCGGATCACTAAAGACCTGGCCTTGTTCTTCATCTGCCAATTGCTGAAAGCCTTTTAAATGATAGAAATCTCCTTGCCATCCTACTTTTATCGATAGGCCTAATTTATTGGCATAGCTATCCACCACCAATGGTTCTATAGACATCAGCTCTTTGCCGACCGTTGCAAATGTATAATTACAACTTTTCGCAAAACTATCTTTAAAATTAAGCATGCCGTATTGATAATTTTCATCGATTTCTCCATTGATTGACCGATTACAATCAAACATACGACTTTTTGCATCTAGCCCATAATCTATCGCTGCTGCAGCGATAACAGTTTTAAAAATAGACCCTAGTACTTGATTTTGTACCATAAAATTATTTGTACCTTCTTCGCCATGAGCGAAAGGGTTGACTGGGTTCACTTTCGGACGAGAAACCATCGCGACAACTGAATTATCCTCAATATCTATTAACACCATCCCCCCTTTGGTAACCTCGTTTTTATCGACTAGCATTTCCATTCGTTGCTGCCATTCAAAATCAAGCGTCGTTCTAATATTCAATGGATAAAAAGGGTTCGCAGGGTGAACATACTTTACATTCGAGCCAAATAAAGGCCTTCCTTTTCCATCAACATGATAAATGAGCTTTGTTTCACCTTCTCCAGACAAAAGTTCATCAAAGCTTTTTTCCATACCAGTTGCACCTAGTCTTGTTATATTAGATAAGTGTTTATTAGGATATCTTTTGGTTAGTAAAAAATCCCTATTGGCAATCCCTAATAATTGTCCTGCTGGTCTCTCATAAATCGGGTATGATTTTCTCACTGCAAATACACCTGGTATTTGCAACTGATTAATCTCCTCCATTTGTTCATTAGACAAAATGAAAGGTTCTCGCTCACCATATACAATAGGATCCTTTATTGCTTGAACTATTTGACGGAATTGACTATTATCAACTTTAAGAATTTCAGCTACACTCGAGACATCCCATTCTATATCTTTCAGGAACGGAAAAAGGATTAAGACCGTTTTATAGGCTACAGTTAATTGTTTGCCATCTCTATCAAGCAAATTCCCTCTCTCGGCATCTATAGCTATTTCCTTAGAGCGTTGTGCGACACTTTGACTGATCAAGTTAATGTCTCTATTTGTAAAATGCTTTGTTTCAAACAACTGTATTTGAGCCAGTCTAACAATAAGTATTGATAAAATAATCATCATAACAGAAACAAACAGAATGACTCGTTTTCTTTGCATAAAAACACCTCGTCAAAAGTGTTGACGAGGTGTTTCTATTTCAAACGCTAAAACACAATAATTTTATTAGTTAATACTTGTTATCTTAACACTCATTTCTCCACCTGGTGTTTGCACAGACACTTCTTCGCCTACTTTTTTACCAATAAGGCTTTTAGCAATCGGAGAATCATTGGAAATTTTGCCCTCAAAAGGATCTGCCTCTGCACTACCTACGATAGAATAAGTCTCTTCTTCACCATCAGGTAATTCTACGAAAGTAACAGTTGAGCCTAAGCTAACTGCGTCGCCTTTCATCTCATCCTCAGTAATGATTTTAGCATTACGAATCATGTTTTCAAGAGTCGTAATACGACCTTCTACAAAAGCTTGTTCTTCTTTAGCAGAATCATATTCTGAGTTCTCAGATAAGTCACCAAAACTACGAGCTATTTTTATACGTTCAACCACTTCTTTTCGTTTAACGGTTTTTAGGTTTTCTAGTTCTTGTTCTAATTTCGTTTTACCTTCTTGTGTCATTGGAAATACTTTTTCTGTACTCAAAACACCCACTCCTTTACCATATATAACCAATTATTGGTCAAAAGTATGTATAAATTTTATAAACAATGCATTTACAGCGCGTCCTTTATCGAACGCGCCTATCTATGCAAACGTTTGTAGCCTTATTATTTTTCTATGCTATTGTGTCATAAAAAAGACTTTTCTTCAAGAATTGTTTGAATTTTTGTGACCATTAAATCAATCGCCACTTTATTTTGTCCACCTTCAGGAATGATAATATCGGCATATCTCTTAGTCGGTTCGATAAATTGATTATGCATTGGACGAACAACACTGACATATTGCTCAATTACTGAGTCAATGGAACGCCCTCGCTCCTTAATATCACGCATAAGCCTTCTAATAATTCTTAGATCTGCATCCGTATCGACAAACAGCTTCATATCCATTAAATCACGTAAACGCTCATCTTCAAGTACAAGAATACCCTCTAAGATAATCACATCTTTTGGTTCAACAACGATGACATCATCTGACCTCGTATGAATAGAATAGTCATATACAGGCTTTTCGATGACCTCGTGATTCGTTAAAGAGATGATATGCTCAATTAATAAATCTGTGTCAAACGCAAGTGGATGATCATAATTGGTTTTCAAACGTTCTTCAAACGGTAGATGTGCTTGATCTTTATAGTAATAGTCTTGTTCTAACATAAGAATAGAATGACCTTGAAATTGATTATAAATCGCCTTCGTTACACTTGTCTTTCCAGAGCCTGATCCACCAGCTACACCGATCACAATCGGTTTTCTCTTCATCTTTATCAATCTCCCTAACATCGTAGCTTTTTAGCTACTGTTTAACAATATACACCTTTTTGCTATGATTGCCAAACATATGGTACTTATACTAGTAATAATTCTTTATCACAACAAAACTTATTTCTTTCTACTAATCGCAACACCATCACCAATAGGCAAAATCACCGTATGGTAACGATCATTTTTCATAAGCCATTCATTAAATTGGTCAATTTTTTGCACTAGGTTGCGGATGCGTTTTTTTTCTATCTCTGCTTTTTCATAAACAAGGCCTTTAAATAACACGTTATCGGTAATAATTACACCTGTATCATTTAAATATTGACTATACATCTCGAAAAACTTCTTATACTGTCCTTTTGCTGCATCAATAAATATCATATCATAGTCACCTAATATTCGAACCTCATCTTCTTGCTCTAATGCATCGCCTTTAATTAAAGTGATTTGATTCGCCATGCCGCTTCTTGCAAAGTAGTTCTCTGCCTTTTCATAACGCTCCTGATCTCTTTCCAATGTAACAATATGAGCAGATGGACAAGCTTCAGCCATTCGTAAAGCGGAATATCCGATTGCTGTTCCAATCTCTAATATTTTTGTTGGTTGTTGAATTCGTACAATCTGTAACATGGCTTCAATACCTTCTAGTTCCATGATTGGCACACGATTTTCCCTAGCGTATTCTTCCATTTCCATGAAGAGGTTTGTACGATCCGGTATTAATTTTTGCATATATGTAATTAGCTCATCATTTAGCAATTACTTTCACCTCTATTAATTTAACTTCCATCCTTTGCATATGCAAGAAAAAAAGCGCTCACATTAGTAGATTGTCAACAAGAGCTTGGACCATCTACGCTATCTGCATGATACGCCACATAAAAAAATATATAAAATGCTTGTGCTATTTTACCACATAAAAAAGAGGAAAGCTATGAGATTTTATCATAAATGATGATCTAACATCATTCACACCTCTTTAGCTTCCTCTATTTTTTAATTATTACTAGTTATGTGCTCATTTTTCTTCACATTATGTTCATCCAATGTTTTAGAGAATAAAACTTCTCCTTCTGGTGTAGCTAGGAAATACAAATAATCCGTTTCTTCAGGATTCAATGCAGCTTCAATAGAAGTTGAACCTGCATTAGCAATCGGTCCAGGTGTTAGGCCATTGTATTTATATGTGTTATATGGGTCATCTATTTCTAAATGCTTATACAATGTCCTTTCCTTATGCTCACCATGTGCATATAAAACGGTGGGATCTGTTTGTAAAGGCATATCTTCATCCATACGATTATAAAAAACGCTGGCTATCTTATCGCGGTCCACTTGTGCAGTGGCCTCTTCTTCGATTAATGAAGCCATTGTGAGTAATTCATGGACAGACATCTCTTTGTTCTCCATTGCATCTGTGTACTGAGCAAGCACTTCACTTGTCTTCTTAATCATTGGTGTTACAATTTCTTCTAACGTTGCATCTTCTTTGTAGTAATCATATGTGGCAGGGAATAGATAACCCTCCAAAGGGTATTTAATATTCTCCGCAAAAACATCATCAGAAATGACACTTGGAAATTTCTCCTGCATTTTCTGTACAAATGCTTTATCATTTAATTCTGCAAAGACTTCGTCTGCGTCCATGCCTGCTTTTTCTGCTATAATTGCTGCAATTTGCTCCAACTGCTTGCCTTCAGGAAGTGTGACTTTAAACACGACTTCTTGATCAACATTTCCAGTTTTCAGCTCTGATATGACTTGACCTAAAGTCATCGCCGGTGCCAGTTCATAAGTTCCTGCCATAAAGCCTGATTCATTCTTTAGCTTCACATAGTATTTGAATACTCTAGCATCCTTTATTATCCCATTCTCTTCTAATACTTGTCCGATCCCTGAAACGGATGAGCCTATAGGGATTTCGACATTTTTGACTTTGTCGTTATCTGGATTAACAGGTTTTAAAGCAGAATTCACATAAAGGAACCCACCTAGCCCTCCAACACCTATGATTACAAATAATATTATGGCTGTAATTAACACGATTTTACGCACAACTTTCGCCTCTGTTTGCCTCTCTATCAACTGTTTTTTCATCTTACCTTTTTTATCATCTGTCATGGTAAACCTCCTTGCAACTATTTCCCCTTACTATTCATACTTCCTTTTCGCCTCATGTTGCTACTGTATTAATAGCTGGAAAATAGCTCTCATACATCTCGGATTATTATACTATACTTTCTGTCATAGGATAGCATATTTAGACAAAATTCTTCTACTATAGAACGAATCAGTTATACTGAAAGCGTTAATCAATAATACCTCTCCCTTAATAATGAATGAGTTAAGTTTATAGAGAATGAGATAGAAATGAGGGCAATGCTGAAAGTGGAGGGTTTTTTTGAGATAGGTTATATTTTGCTAAGTCTTTTTTTACTTAATGTTTTTTTGTTGTGTGATATTAATTCTGGGTTAGCCTTAGTCGCAAGTTCACCTGCGAAGAATGATAGAACATAAAAAAAAGACCCACTAAATACGCGGGTCTTTTCAAATTTATTCTTCTTCGTTTTCTAAAAATGTATTTAACATCTCTTCGATAAGGTCCCATTCTTCGTCCGTTTCAATTGGCATTAATTCACCATCAGTATTATCTTCACTTGGAACGAATGCAGATGCATGAATTTCAACCTCTTCTTCATCCTCATCTGCACCAATTGGATAATAAAGAACATAAGATTTGCCAAATTCTTCAGAGTCAAAAGTAAAAAGCACTTCGCAAAGCTGCTCGTTACCTTCCTCATCTACTACTGTGATATTGTTTTCTCCGTGATCCATTTCTTTCACCTCTTAATTCTGGCTATCTAAATAACCTTGTAAAATCATGACTGCCGCCATTTTATCAATCACTTTTTTCCTTTTTTTGCGACTGACATCTGCATCAAGTAGGACTCTCTCTGCAGCGATTGTAGTGAGACGCTCGTCCCAATAAATAACCTCAACACCGAAACGTTTGTTAAGTTCATTACCATAGAACTGACTCGCTTCACCTCTAGGCCCTATTGTACCATTCATGTTCTTAGGAATGCCAACAACAACCTTTGTTACTTCATATTCTTTGAGCAGCTCACCAATACGTTTAAATCCGTACTGATTCTGTTCCTCATTTATTTTCACTGTTTCGATGCCTTGGGCTGTCCAACCAAGACCATCACTAACAGCCACGCCGACCGTTTTTGAGCCGACATCTAATCCCATTGTACGCATATTATCCCTCTCGTTGCTGTTTTAAATACGACTTCACAAGTTCTTCAATAATTTCATCCCGTTCTAACTTGCGAATCACATTCCTTGCATCTTTGTGACGGGGTATGTAGGCAGGATCTCCAGAAAGCAGGTAACCTACAATTTGATTAATAGGATTATACCCTTTTTCCTGCAGGGCATCGTGAACATGGAACAAAACTTTATTGACATCTTGTTCAAATGGTTCCTCAGGAAAATTAAATCTCATCGTTTTGTCAAATGAGCTCAATTGCTACACCTCACTATTCTGTTCTTAAGCGATTAAGCTACCTATTCAAAAAGAGAAGGATGGATAGCTACACCAAGTTCATGAAGAAGAGGTTATATAACCTCTTCTTTTTATGATTCGCTTTTGTTTACCTACATTTTACACTAAACTATTCGGGAATCAAACGGATTTTACCCATTCCTCTACAAATTGTAACGCTCCCTCTAATTTTGCTGGGTCTTTTCCACCAGCTTGCGCCATATCTGGACGTCCACCGCCACCGCCTCCACAGCGAGTAGCCACTTCCTTAATTAATTTACCCGCATGATAGCCACTTTTAATCAAATCATCTGTCACACCGGCAATTAAATTCACTTTTCCTTCATTCGCACTACCTAGTACAACCACTGCTGAAGCAAGCTTTTGTTTTAATTCATCTGCCATATTACGCAAGTGGTTCATGTCTGTCGCCTGAACTTTTGCAGCTAATACTTTTACACCGTTCACTTCTTTCACTTGGTCAATCAAGCTTCCAGCTTCAATATTACCCAATTTAGTTGCTAATGATTCATTTTCTCTTTGTAATTGCCTGATTTCTGCATGTAAGCTGTCAATTTTTACTGGTACATCTTTTATATTTGATTTTAATTTAGCCCCAGCCTCTTTTAATACAGAGATTTGCTCTGTCATCATCTTATAAGCACCTTCACCTGTGACTGCTTCTATTCTTCTTGTGCCTGCACCAATCCCGCTTTCAGATTGGATTTTGAACAAACCAATGACTGCAGTATTTGCCACATGACAGCCACCACAAAGTTCTAATGAATAATCACCGATTTGAACAACTCGTACAATTTTCCCATACTTTTCTCCAAATAAAGCCATTGCTCCCATTGCTTTTGCTTCTTCAATATCTTTCAGGTCAATTTGCACATTTAAGCTATTCCAAATTTTCTCGTTAACAATGGCTTCGATTTTCTCTAACTCATCTCCTGTTACTTGTCCAAAGTGAGAAAAGTCAAATCTTAGTCGATCTGGTTCAACGAGAGAACCTGCTTGATTTACATGCGTACCTAATACATCTTTCAATGCTTGGTGAAGAAGATGTGTCGCAGTATGATTTTTTACGATTTTATTACGATTAAAATAATCTACAGATGCTTTAACCGATGAATGAGCTTTTAATTCTCCTTCTGTGACAACTGCACGATGGAGGTTTTGTCCATTTGGAGCTTTTTGCACATCTTTTATTTCAACCCTCACGCCACTTGCTGTTAGAGTTCCCTTATCAGCGATTTGCCCACCACTTTCAGCATAGAAAGGAGTAGCTGTCAATATTAATTGAACCTCTTCGCCTTGACCAGCTTGGTCTACTAGCTCGCCACCACTTACAATTGCAGCTACTTCAGTATCAATCGTCAATTGTTCATACCCAACAAACCTACTGTCTACCGTAATTTCACCTAGGACACTATCCTGGACTTGCATACTATCTATATCTTGACGAGCAGCTCGAGCGCGATCACGCTGATTTTCCATCTCTTTTTCAAAGCCATCATGGTCGATGCTCATCCCTTCTTCTTCTGCGTACTCCTCTGTTAATTCAACGGGGAAACCATACGTATCATAAAGACGGAAAACATCTTTTCCATCGATTACAGTATGTCCATTAGCTTTTTCTTTTTTCATTACTTCTGAAAGAATAGCTAAACCCTCGTGTAACGTTTCATGGAAGCGTTCTTCTTCGTTTTTAATGACTTTTTGAATAAAAGCTGTTTTTTCTTTTACTTGTGGATAATAATCAACCATTATTTCTGCAACCACTGGTACTAACTCAAACATGAACGGACGATGAATATTGATTTGTTTCGCATAACGAACCGCGCGACGTAATAATCGTCTAAGAACATATCCTCTACCTTCATTTGATGGAAGAGCACCATCACCAATTGCAAATGCTACTGTACGAATGTGGTCAGCAATCACTTTAAATGCGACATCTTGTTCCGCAGTTTTCCCATATTTCTCAGCAGAAATATCTTCTGTTCCTTTAATGATTGGCATAAATAGATCTGTGTCAAAATTCGTCTTTACATTTTGCACAACTGAAGCCATACGCTCTAAGCCCATGCCCGTATCAATATTTTTCTTTGGTAGTGGAGTATATGTTCCATCTGGATTATGGTTAAACTCAGAAAATACAAGGTTCCATACTTCCAAGTAACGTTCGTTCTCTCCCCCAGGATAGAGCTCAGGATCATTTAAATCGTTACCATACTCTTCTCCCCTATCATAGAAAATTTCTGTGTTCGGTCCACTTGGTCCTTCACCAATATCCCAGAAATTCCCTTCCAAACGAATAATTCGTTCTTCTGGTACACCTACTTTTTCTCTCCATAATTTGTACGCTTCATCGTCCTCAGGGTGGATTGTCACAGATAATTTGTCTTCTTCAAAACCAATCCATTTTGGACTCGTCAAGAATTCCCAAGCATATAGAATCGCTTCTTCTTTAAAGTAGTCACCGATAGAAAAATTCCCAAGCATTTCAAAGAATGTATGGTGACGTGCTGTCTTCCCAACATTTTCAATATCATTGGTACGTATTGATTTTTGTGCATTAACGATCCTTGGATTTTCGGGAATCACTCGACCATCAAAATATTTCTTCAATGTAGCTACACCACTATTAATCCATAGTAGTGACGGATCTTCATGTGGTACTAAAGAAGCACTTGGTTCCACTGCGTGACCTTTTTCTTTAAAAAAATCTAAAAACATTTGTCTAATTTCTGCACCAGTTAAATGTTTCATAAAAAAACCTCCTAAAAAATTTATGTAACCATAAAAAAAAGCCCTCATCCCCAATACAGGGACGAGAACTTAAGCTCGCGGTACCACCCTGATTGTGAAAGAAAACTCTCACCTCTCAAAGCACCTTAACGCGGTGAACGGCAGTAGTTAACTGCACTCCGGATTAGCTTTCTGTTATCCTTCATCGAGAAATTCTCTCAGCCATGGAATTTCCTCTCTTTCGAATGGACTATAACATACTTCTTCCATCAACATCTTACATTATTTAAATAGATATAGTCGAATTATAGCTAGATTTTTGCTCTTTTGTCAATATCAATGTCTAACAGTATCAACAAATTCAGCTGAAACTATACCTTATCTGCCCTATGTCGGTTCATTAATAGTTTACGTGCATGTATAAGACTAATTTTTAGGATTGCCAAAATCGGAACAGCCATAATTAAACCAATGATACCGCCAGCTTCTCCACCAGCTAGTAATGAAAGCATAATAATGAGGGGGTGCATATGTAAGCTTTTCCCTACAATTAAAGGAGATAATATATTCCCTTCCACAAATTGCAATACAACTATAATAATTAATGTGATAATTACCATTTTGACTGACAGGGTCGCTGCAATAATCACCGCTGGGACTGCACCAATAATTGGACCAAAATACGGAATAATATTGGTTATTGCAATGATAAAACCAAGCAACAATGGATACTTCATACCGAACACCCAAAATAAAGTAGCTGAAATCACCCCGATTACTAAACATACAAGGAGCTGCCCACGAATATAACCTCCGAGTGACTTATCAACATCTCTTATAAACAAAACAGCTTCTTTTCTCCATCTTCTTGGCGTTAAGTACCAGACTGCTTTTTTTACATCCGTATAATCTTTTAAAAGGTAAAAGGAGATAAATGGGATAATAGCGATGATTAAAGCATAATTAAGAATCTCAAGCAATATATTAATTGCCTTTGTTAATAATTTATCTAATGCTGCTTCAATATTGTTAATCCCATCCTCTACACGTAATTGTAATGTTTCTGGCCATTCAGATGTGCGTTCTTGAATCAAAGCAATAAAAGAGCGATATTGCTCGGCAAACTCTGGCGCATGATCAACTAAATCATTTAGTTGATGAATAAAAGCCGGAATCCCTTTATACAATCCGTAGCCAACACCACCAAAAAATAATAAATAAATTCCTAAAGCTGCTAATCCTCTGTGCATACCCGTTTGATGTAACTTTTCAACAATAGGGTGTAAGAGATAAGTAAAAAACGCCCCAAGTAAAAACGGAATCAGCACAACAAGCAGTAATTTTAAAAGAGGGAGCCATAATTCTTTTAATTGAAAAAAGATATAAAGTAAAATGAGAACAAGCAAAACAAAGCCTAAACGGTACAACCATTTCATACGAACGTCCATGCACTACGCCTCCCTTTACTATCTTGAGAAGAGAGCATATGAATTATACATACAAGTTAAACAAGGGACGGAATGGATTCATTTATTGACATAGCACAGGTACGAAAAAACGTCCCCAATCTATTTGATTGAGGACGCCAAAACATTTAAAACATTTTCATTACTTTTCTTTGTATTTTTTTCATATCTCTTTTTGAGACGATGTTATTTTTCTGCATATAGCTATATGCGGCTACACCTGCGCCTATGACAGCTGCTGAGGTTAACATTTTATTCATCATATGACACCTCTCATAAGAATTTTTATGAAGAAAAACGACGCTCTTCTTCATCAAATAAGTCATCTAAAGAACTTAAAGACCCATCTTCTTCCACTTGGTGAGTGTGAATAATTCCTTTAGACAATGAGAGTTCGATAAAGCAATTCCAACAGTAATATTGATTTATGCCAATCTTACCGACATCTTTGCTTTGACAATTAGGACATTGAAGCATCATGGAAAGGACACCTACCTTATTCTACATTTACAATAATGGCATCCTTTCCAATCGCTGGTGCGCAACTAGCTTTAACTACTTTCTTTCCTTCAAGTACATCAGAAAAGAAGCCATCTGATAGTTCATACCCTACGATTGTGCCCAATTCTTCATTGAAATATACATCTTGAAGAAGTCCTAAGCGATCGCCCTCTCTTGTCATCATCATTCGGCCAGCCAGACGATTTTCACTAGCAATTGTAAAATCACTATGCTTTGGTATAGCTGTTAATACATCACAACTCTCAATCATCACACCATCCCAACCAAATGAGTACACATCTTTAATATCTAGAAAAAAGGATTTACGAATAAATGAGTGGTTCTTCACCCATAGTCCCTTCACTAATCCTTCGGGTGAGATGAAGAGATCATTCACTTCACCTATTGCCCTACCGTTATTCAACACGATTACCGACAAGCCTCTTAATAAGGAAAATGTTCGCAAAAGTTACTCCCACCTTCTTTGAACATTGTTATTTTGTTCAAAGATGGTGCGAGTCATTCTTTTTCCAGGTTGGCAATTTGTTTTATGTATATAGGTAAAAAAATAAGATGAGAAAAATCTCTCATCTTAGTCTAATCAGCCTCTAAAAAATCATAAGGTGTGATATTTTCCATTCCTATCAACGGGTCGACTTTCATCAAATAATCTTCATATGTTAATGATTCATCTATAGCTTCAATGGTCTCTCCTTCGAAGATTTCATCTTGTAACTTCAATCGTAAGTTAGATCGCCTCGATTGATCATCCAATCGTTGTATACCCATTTTTAACGCTTCTTCATCACCGCATAATATAAGGAACTGCTTGCTTCGTGTAATGGCAGTATATAATAAATTCCTCCGTAACATCCGATAATAACTTTTAACGACCGGAAGAATAACAATCGGAAACTCACTGCCCTGTGACTTATGAACGGAACAACAATAGGCATGAGTGATTTGATTTAAATCCTGTTTTGTATACGTTGCTTCCACTCCGTCAAAAGAAACAATAACCATATCTTGTTTCTCTGTGTTCTCTTTTGCATAAAATATGGAAATAATTTCACCCATATCACCGTTATAAACGTGGTTTTCAGGTTGATTGACTAATTGCAACACCTTGTCTCCAATGCGATAGACAACATCACCAAAAGCAATTTCCTTTCTACTACCATCTTCATTAGGGTTGAAAATTTCTTGGATCATTTTATTAAGGCGATCAATACCTGCAGGACCACGATACATCGGTGCAAGTACTTGAATATCCTTTGCTAAATACCCCTTTTTCTTTGCATTTCGCACTACTTGCCCGATAACCGTGCCAATTTGACCTGGTTGGCATTGAAAAAAGGAACGGTCTTTTTGTTGCTGAGTAATATTTTGCGGCAATCTTCCCTTTTTCATTTCATGTGCTAACTCAATAATTGACGAGCCTTCCGATTGCCTATAAATATCTGTCAACATAACCGAAGGGATACGTTCAGAAAGTAATAAATCTCTTAATACTTGACCTGGGCCCACAGATGGTAATTGATCTTCATCACCAACAAGTATGACTTGCATTTCTTCAGGGATCGCTTTAAAAAGTTGATTGGCTAGCCATATATCAACCATGGAAGTTTCATCAACAATAAGAATTTTCCCTTCAAGCGGGTTTTCTTCATGATGGTCAAAACCCTCACTTCCATTCCAACCAAGCAATCTGTGAATCGTCACAGCTGGTAATCCTGTAGATTCTGCCATTCTTTTCGCCGCTCTTCCAGTAGGTGCAGCTAATAAGAAAGGAAAAGGCTCTTCTTTTTTATAGTCTTTCGGATTTAAACTACAGCCATGTAATTCACCATACAATTCAACAATTCCTTGAATAACCGTTGTTTTGCCCGTACCTGGACCACCAGTTAAGATCATCATTGGCGACATTAACGCTTTTTGAATGGCATCTTTTTGAGATGGCGCATACTGTACCGAAAGTCGCTCTTCTAATTGTCCCAAAGCAAGGAGGAATTCCGATTCAGGAAACTGTTCATTAAATTCCGTTTGATTGAGTATACGTTTGATATTTGTAACGATTCCCTTTTCAGAAAAGAAAAGAGAAGGTAAATATAACTGCTGTCCTTCTGCAATCACTTTTCTCTCTTCTCCGAGCTTTAAGATTGCTTCACTAATCGCCTCGTAAGGGATTACCTCAGTCGCTTTTTCCTCTAATAGTTTTTTGACAGCAGGGAGTAATTCTTCTGCTTCAGCATATACGTGACCTGCCTGTGCACTTTCACTATCAAGCACATACAAACATGCTGCTTTAATACGGTCAGGATGACTACCTGACATTCCCACTTGTTGTCCAATCTCATCTGCCCGATGGAAGCCAATCCCTTCAATATCCTCTACGAGTTGATAAGGTTTTTTTTGCAAAATATCTATTGCTTGATCTTTATATGTTTGAATAATCTTCATAGATAGTTGTGGACCAAAACCAAGTTGATTGAGGTGAATCATGACTTGTTCAATTCCTTGATTCTCCACAAGTGTGTCGTATAAAACTTTCGCTTTTTCACTTGCTAATTTTGGTATCCCATCTAATAATGAAGGATTATTTAAAATGCTATTGATCGCATTTTCTCCAAGCTCGTCCACAATACTTTGTGCCGTTTTCTTACCAATTCCTTTAAAGAGGTCACCTGATAAATAATTAACGACACCTTCTTTTGTTTGAGGCATTTCTTTCTTGTACTGCTCTACATGGAATTGCAACCCAAACTTTGGATGTTCCTTCCATTCCCCTATAAATGTATAGGTCTCCTCTTCATGGATTTTCGGTATGTAGCCAGTAATGACCGCTTCTTTCTCTTCATATTGTGCATTTGTCTCTAGCACCCGAATACGTAAAACCGTATAAAGATTACTCTCATTATGGAAAATAGTCACAAGATGCTTGCCCTTTACATACGTTTTTTGTTCAGCAAATAAATCTAAAGAATTCTGCTCATCCATCCCATATGCTCCTTCCTTTTTAAGCGCATCTTGTTTTTTATCTTATGCTTGTTTTTCAATCATTTTCTTACCGTAGCCGGCAAGCATATGATCCGGTTGTATATCCAATGCACGATTAAAATGAGCGAGTGCCTTTTGCACGTCTTCTTTAAAACCATAAGCGACACCGAGATTATAATGAGCATCTGCATGTTCCTCATCTAATTCAATACATTGTTGTAGTTGCTTAATGGCTTCATCTATTAATTCTAATTGTGCTAAGCAAAGACCATATTGAAAAGCCGCTTCTGCATCCTGTGGATTTAATTCAGTTGCACGTTGCAAGTATGGTAATGCTAATTTCCCTTGCTCTAATTGCATAAGGGAAATACCTAACATAAAATAATTGTCTCCATGGTCGATTCCTTTTTGCATCGCTTGTTCAAACATATTTTTAGCCTCGTCAAATTGTTCTTTTTCAAAAAGTAAATTTCCGACACTATAATAAGCAACACCCGCGTTTTCATCAAGTTCAATTGCTTTTAGAAAAAACTTCAATGCTCGTTCTCCGTCGCCAACGGCTGATAAAACATTACCAAAATTGATATAAGAAACCGCATCCTCAGGGTTTTCATCAATGGCTTCCATAAAAATCTTAGCTGCTTCTTCCCATTTACCTTCTTGCATATATTGAATACCTTGTTGGTTTTTATCCATTATTTATCGACTCCATTTCTATCTCTTTACTCTTCGAAATAGTATAGCATATTTTTCGTTATGACTTCATTCACAGGCTAAACGTTCAGGCATAATTTGTTGAGGTTTTTAGAATTGAACATAATATAGTTGGTACACGGCTTGATTTTCCAGCTTCTCCAAAGAATGAGAGGAGAAAAGTTAACTTCGATGATTTGCGGCATTTGTGCGTATCCATTCTAGACTCAGTAACTTGTTGAAGATTTATCATAAAAACGTGGGAAAAATAAAAAATCAGGCAATCAATTTGCCTGATTTTTTATCCTACATATGTGAGTTGATTACTATTAATATATACTTCATCAATTGTTGCTCCGCCTAAGCATTCGTCACCGTTATAAAAGACAACTGATTGGCCAGGGGTAATCGCTCTACTTAGCTCATGAAACTTCACTCGAACTTTATTGTCCGCTAAGCGTTCCACCGTTACATTATTGTCTGTCTGACGATATCTAAATTTAGCTGTACATTCAAATGTTTGTGGCATTTCTTTTTCAGATACCCAACTTACATTCACAGCTACAAGGGAATCGGAATATAATTTTTCATGGTGAAAGCCTTGTCCTACATAAAGAACATTCCTTTTCAAGTCCTTACCAATCGCAAACCAAGGCTCACCTGCGCCACCGATCCCTAGACCATGTCTTTGACCAATTGTATAATACATTAAACCATCATGCTTACCGACTACTTTACCATCAAATGTCTCCATATTACCTGGTTGAGCTGGTAAATAGTTACCAAGGAATTCTTTAAAGTTTCTTTCACCAATAAAACAAATACCTGTACTATCCTTCTTAGTAGCTGTTGCTAAATTCGCTTTTGCCGCAATTTCCCTTACCTCTGACTTTTTTATATTGCCGATTGGGAACATTACTTTTTTTAATTGTTCTTGCGAAAGCTGATTAAGGAAATACGTTTGATCTTTGTTTTCATCAAGACCACGAAGCATTTTTACTTCGCCGTCTCTTTCTTCTACACGCGCATAATGACCAGTTGCTAAATAATCAGCACCTAAATGCATCGCATGTTCTAGAAACGCTTTAAATTTTATTTCCTTATTGCACATGACATCGGGGTTCGGTGTTCTACCTGCTTTATATTCTTCAAGAAAGTAGGTGAACACTTTATCCCAATATTGCTTCTCAAAGTTGACAGCATAGTATGGAATACCGATTTGATTACATACGCGGATTACATCTTCATAGTCTTCCGTCGCTGTACATACACCGTTTTCATCGGTGTCATCCCAGTTTTTCATAAAAATGCCGATGACATCATAGCCTTGTTCTTTGAGAAGGAGTGCAGCTACCGATGAATCAACGCCACCGGACATCCCAACAACAACTCGCGTATCTTTTGGCGCTTTTGTCATTGTATTCACCTCTCTTTGCTATACTTTATTTATGCCTGAAATCGTTGCACGATTTTACTTACTTCTTTTCCAGCTACACCTGCTTGTTCTAATGTATTACCATAGCCAAAGCTGAACCTTATAGAGTTAGCTAACCGCTCATCTCCTTTACCAAACATCGCGACCAGTACATGCGATGGGTCTATAGATCCTGCTGTACATGCAGAACCACTAGATGCGGCAATCCCTACCAAATCCAAATTAACAAGCATAGCTTCCACATTTGTTCCTGGAAAGCTTAAGTTTAATACATGAGGAAGTGTTTCAGCAAGCGAACTGTTTTGCTTAAACTTTATTCCATTTTCTATCAATGTTTGCAAGAACATTTCTCTTAATTGTTGAAAGTGCGTACTTTTAGCCACTCTATTTTGTTGACTTATTTTCACTGCTTCTAAAAAACCAGCAATGGCAGGTACATTTTCCGTTCCAGCTCTACGCTTTCTTTCTTGCTCGCCCCCAAACAATCTTGAAGGAAGGGAAATGTCTTTCCGGCAATATAGAAATCCAATCCCTTTTGGACCATTTATTTTGTGAGCTGAAACAGAAAGTAAGTCAATATTTGCTTCATTCACATCTATAGGCAATAGGCCATAAGCTTGTACCGCATCTGTATGAAAGACTGCTTGATGATTAACGAGCAGTTTACCTATCTCAGCGATGGGCTGAATGGTACCAACTTCATTATTCGCATACATGATGGTAACTAAAATTGTATCATCTCGTAACGCTTTCTTAACAGTGTCTACCTCAATGACCCCTTCATTGTTGACTGGTAAATATGTTACTTCAAATCCTTCTCTTTCAAGCTCTTCGCACGCATGTAGTACTGCATGATGTTCAATTTCTGAAGTGATGATATGCTTACCTTTATTTTGATTCGCTCGAGCTACTCCAAAAATAGCATGATTATCGGATTCGGTTCCACCACTTGTGAAAATAATCTCGTTTGCAATAGCTCCAATACTTGATGCCATTACTTCTCTTGCCCGATCAAGTACTTGTCTTGCTTCTCTACCAAAAGAATGAATGCTTGATGGATTTCCGTAATCCTCTTGCATCATTCGCATCATTACTTCAATTACTTGAGGATGCATCGGACTTGTTGCCGCATGATCCAAATAAATTCTTTCCACTTTTTTCACCTTCTTGCCAATCTGTTAAATATAAAACATATAAGCATTGGATTCACCATTATCTTTATGGTTTGCTAAATCCTCAATCGTTGTATTATCCAATACCTCTTTCACTGCGTCACGTATACGCATCCATAATTCTCTTTTAGCTGGTTCTTCATTTTCTATCCCTTCAACTGGACTAATCGGACCCTCTAATACGCGAATAATATCGCCTGAAGTGATCTTTGATGGCTCATCTCCAAGTATATATCCGCCATAAGCTCCTCTTATACTTTTCACAAAACCAGCATTTCTTAAAGGAGCAATTAATTGTTCTAAATAGTGTTCTGATAAATCATTTGCTTGTGCAATTGTTTTTAATGAAACGGGACCTTCCCCATATTTCTTAGCGAGTTCTATCATAATCGTTAATCCGTAACGACCTTTTGTCGATATTTTCATTCCCGACACCTCTATTCATCTTTATTCTCTCTATAAATTCCATCGTTACCTGTTATGAGGCAATCGATACTTTTCTTTCCTTCATTCGTGCAAGTAACTTATTCGTAAATCGTTGACATTGTGGTAATGCTGCACCGACTATTGGACCAGTAGCCAAGCTTAAAACGATTGTCCCCCAAAAAACAGGACCGCCAAGCTGCCAACCGATAACTAACACAATAATTTCCATACTTGACCTTATATAGGCAACTTTCCAACCTGTTCGATTCATTAATGCCATCATTAAACTATCCCGTGGCCCAGTACCTAAACGAGCTGATATATACAAGCCCATACCATAACAATTAATTAAAAGACCACAAGCAAACATAATGAACTTTCCCCAAATCGTTTCAGGAGTGGTCATAAACGGTAATAATAAATACAAATCAATAAAGATTCCAATAAGAATCATATTAAGATAAGCACCTGCTTTTGGCATCTCTTTACCAATGATTGCCGCAATGGCAAGTACAAGAATACCAACAATAATAGACCAGGTGCCAATTGATAACCCTAATTGATAATACAAACCTACATGCAATACGTCCCAAGGTGTTGCGCCTAAATCTGCAACAATAAGGAGTACAATTCCTAAACTCATTACTAATAAACCGAGTAAATAGATAATAAACCTCGGTCCTGTTTGCCCTATTTTATTATTATTGATCATTTGACAAGCCCTCACAGGATAGATTATTTTTAATCTTTTTTCTTACGCCCTCCATTAAATGGTAGAATACTCTTTAATAAGTAGTTGGATAGGTTAAAAACATTTTTCTTCACAACATATAAATAGACCTTGCTATTATAGCACATTTGCAAGCGTTAATCATTTTAGCTATTTTAATTTTATGATATGTTATCAAAAGGAACAGGATAAGCCTCTTATCTAATTAGGAGTGATATAGTTGAGTATCAAACCGTTAGCTTTTCGAATGAGACCAAGAACAATCAATGAAATTATTGGTCAACAACACCTCGTGGGAGAAGGTAAAATTATTCATAGAATGGTAAAAGCGAAACAACTATCATCGATGATATTATACGGACCACCAGGAATTGGAAAAACCTCTATTGCTAGTGCAATAGCTGGTAGTACTAAATTCGCTTTTCGCACTTTAAACGCAGTGACAAATAATAAAAAGGATATGGAAGTCGTAGCAGCCGAAGCAAAGATGTCAGGTAAGGTTATTTTATTATTAGATGAGGTTCATCGCTTAGATAAAGCAAAACAGGATTTTCTTTTACCTTATTTAGAAAATGGCATGATTACCTTAATAGGTGCTACTACTAGCAATCCTTATCATGCAATTAACCCCGCCATCAGAAGTCGATGTCAAATTTTCGAACTAAAGCCATTAGAAGTGGAAGAGATTAAAACCGCATTAAAAGTAGCTATTGCTGATGAAGATAGAGGGCTGGGTAATAAGACAATAGACATAGAAGATGAGGCATTAACTCACTTTGCAACTGCATCTGGAGGCGATGTTCGTAGTTCGCTAAATGCGCTTGAATTGGCAGTGCTTTCAACTGAACCAGATGACTCAGGTACTATCCTCATCACACTTTCAGCTGCCGAAGAATGCATGCAAAAAAAGAGTATGGCACATGACAAAGATGGTGATGCACATTACGATGTTTTATCTGGATTTCAAAAATCCATTCGTGGAAGTGACGTGAATGCCTCCCTTCATTATTTAGGCAGATTAATTGAGGCAGGAGATATGGTTAGTATTACAAGAAGACTATTGGTTATCGCTTATGAAGATATCGGACTTGCCTCCCCCCAAGCTGGACAAAGAACATTATCAGCCATTGAATCAGCAGAGCGGTTAGGTTTCCCTGAAGCAAGAATTCCGTTAGCTAATGCAGTGATTGAGCTATGCCTTTCACCGAAATCTAATTCAGCTATTATGGCGATTGACCGGGCTTTATCAGATATACGTGCAGGCATTAGCGGTGAAGTTCCAGATCACCTAAAAGACGCCCATTATAAAGGGGCGAAAGAATTAGGTAGAGGCATTGACTATCAATACCCGCATGATTATGAAAATGGATGGGTAAAGCAACAATACTTGCCTAATAACATTAAGCAGAAAACTTATTATGAGCCAAAAACGAACGGTAAATTTGAACAAGCTCTTTCCAATGTTTACAAACGGCTACAACAGTAAGATTCTGGCTAAAAAAGATAGTAAATCCACTCAGTTCTAAATGTTTGAGTGGATTTTCCTCATTTGTTAACAATAAAATACTTGGCAATGCCTTATCTATCTCTTGTCACTCTGATAAGTAACGCAGAACATATCTTTTCATCATATTGCCACTCAAAAAAAATAGAAAACCTGTTATTTTGCATCGAAGATAGTTGTTGGAATCTCTTGTGAAAGTAAAATAAGCTCGGACACAGTTACCCCTTTAAATTCAATATTTTTCATTGTTTTCAAGATTTCCTCTAGTGCAAACACTGTCTGTGAACGATCACCACCAGCATCATGTAAAACAATTATATCTCCAGGTTTCATCGCAGTAGATACGTGATGAAAAATAGGATAAACACCAGGGTTCATCCAATCTTTAGGATCTTGATGCCAAGACCACATCGTTACTAAATAACCTTGTTTTGTAGCTGTATTCATAATAGTATCATTGTATATCCCTGCAACTGGTCGATATAACGTCATTGATTTAGAAGTAATGGCTTTCACAACCTCCTCTGTCTTTATAAGTTCTTCTGTCAATTTATCTTCTTTAATTAAAACATCATATCCGTGGTTATACGTATGATTAGCAATTTCATGACCTTCTTTATTTATACGCTGTATCACCTCAGGGAAATCCTTTGCTTTTTTCCCCACGACAAAGAAAGTCGCCTTTACTTGATATTTTTTTAATAAATCTAAGATTTGCGGCGTGTATACAGGATCTGGTCCATCATCAAATGTAAGTGCTACATAATTTCCTTTCATTTGGCAAAAATCCCAAATGGCTAGGCCCAATTGTTCGTATTCATCTCTTTCCTTAATCGAAGCCTCGCTAATACGAAATGGTATAAATAAAATCATTATAAAAACGAGAAAAAACCACTTTATCCTCATGACCCCACACTCCTTCAATGATTATTTTGGCCATTTTACCCATAAAAATAAGCTGCTGGAAATTTCCAGCAGCTTCTAGATTTTATCCAGCTATATCTCTTTTCTTAAATATGATAAATGCAATGATTTGGAATATCAGAAAATAAACAATCAACATGATAACGGAAAAAGTTAACGTCATTCCTGGTAACATCGGTGTTCCTTCAAAGTACTGAAACAGATCGGTATTAGCAAATAAACTATATTTCGCCCAATCATACTTCATCGCAATGAGGTGAGTAATTTGTCCACCAGCAAACATAAGGAAAATAGATAAACCAATTGCTAATGAACTACTTCTGAATGCTGATGAAATCATAAAGGCCATCGTTGCTAGCATAATGTTTTGAATGGATGATAAACTATACACATTGATTAAATGCAAAATCATTGACTGTTCTTTTACTACTCCATCTTGATATAAGAGATACGGTTCACTACCACCTAAACCAAATAGAACGAGGCCTAATATGCCAGAGAACATGAAAAGTAAAAAGAGCAAACTGAAACCAAATAACAGCACAGTTATGTACTTGGAGAGAAGAATTTTACTTCTAGTAATTGGGCGAATGAGTAGCAGTTTAATCGTTCCCCAATTAAATTCACTTGCTACAATCCCTCCAGCAATAATAATCATAAACAAACCGGCAAAATCTATTAGCGAAGACATATCAGATATAAAACTCAGTGCCTCGTAATCTCCATTTGGTGATATATTGTTTTCGATGCGATATTCATTAATGGCAATGATCTTTTCATAGCTTTCTTTTACATCCTCTGGAAGCATATCTCCGGAATTCTCCAGCTCCTTCTCATAGGAGTCTATCTCCATTTGTAACCCTTTTTGCCATTGCTCATTTGGAGGGACTGATCCTTGTACATCTTGGTATTTCATAAAAGCACCTGCTACAGCGACGATAAAAAGAAGAATGCCAATCATTACATAAGTGCCACTTCGTTTAAAGATTTTCACCCATTCGTTTCTAATTAATGAGAACATCGCTTATTCCGCCTCCTTCTGTAGTGTTGTCACTTCAAGAAAGCGGTCTTCCAACGTTTTCGTCGTTTCTTGAATACGATATATATTAATTCCATCATGAACCCACTCTTTCACCAATAAAGGGATATCCTCTTTTTGTGCTCGCAGCATAAGCGTATTTCCCTTCACTTCTGCTTGCTGTTGTGGAATTAATCTATTGACAGCAAACATTGCTTCTGTTGGATGATCGACGTCAATTTCATATTCCTTTGCTCCTCCTTCTACTTGCTCATGGACAGACTGAATCGTAATTAATTTACCTTTTTGAATAATACCGACTCGATCACACATCATTTCCATTTCTGATAGTAGATGACTAGATACAATGACTGCCATTCCTCTTTCTCTTGCTAACTTCCTTACATGGTCACGGATTTCACGAATACCAGCGGGGTCTAATCCATTTGTTGGTTCATCCAGAATTAACACTTTAGGGTCATGTAACAAACATTGAGCTAACCCTAGTCGTTGCCGCATACCTAAAGAATAAGTCTTCACCTTATCATGTATTCTCTCAGTCAAACCAACAAACTCTACTGTCTCCATAATTTTTTCTTTTGTAATTCCCTCTGCCATTTTTGCGTAATGGAGGAGATTTTGATATCCACTCATAAATTTATACATTTCTGGATTTTCAACAATCGCTCCTACATGTTGGATTGCCTTCTCAAAGTTTGTTTGCACACTATTGTCAAGAATTTTAATATCACCTTCACTAATGCCAATTAAGCCAACAATCATCCGAATAGTGGTTGTTTTACCCGCACCATTAGGGCCTAGAAACCCAAAAACCTCTCCTTCCATTACTTCAAAACTTAAGGAATCAATAATTTTTCTCTTTTTAATGATCTTTGTTACATTTTCAATTTTAACTACTGCTTTCATTTCTTTTCCTCACCCCTTATATGTTTCTTTCATCCATTCTTTGATAGACAGCCCTTTTTCTTCTCTTATTGTTTCTACATGATACTGACCAAGAAATTTCCCATCTTCTATCATAATCAATTCGTCAAGGACTGTTTCAACTTCTTCTATTTCATGTGTAGCCATTAGCACTGTTTGTTTCTCAAAATCAATAAAGCTTAATAATCCTTGAACCAACGAATCCCGAACCATTGGATCTAATCCAGAAAATGGTTCATCTAAAAGTAGAATAGGTGCTCTTCTAGCAAGAGCCAATACTAACTTTAACCGTCCACGGTTTCCTTTCGATAATGACCTAATTTTTACTGAATCATTTAAGTTCATAAATTGAAGTAGTTCCATTGCTTTATCTTGTTCAAAATCAGCAAATTGGCTCTCATAAAAATTCAGCATATCTCTAACCGTAAAAGAAGGATAAAAACTGTCTGCCTCTGTTAAATAGATGACTTTGGACGCAATTCTTCTATTAGCAGGCTCGCCTAATACATTGACTTCACCACTTGAAGGATAAGTTAGACCAGAGATGAGTTTCAATATGGTGGATTTTCCACTTCCATTCGGTCCCACTAGGCCGATGATTTTCCCAGGGCGTATTGTAAAGCTGATATCTTTCAAAACCTGATTAAAGCCATATTTCTTATTCACCTTATGAATCTCAATCATCATGATCCTCCTTCAGGAATTGAGATAGCCCTTGTTTCATTTCCTCATTAGAAAAGCCTAACTCTCGCAAATTATTTACATAGGATTGGATGATCTGCTTTTGCATATCTCTTTTTAAGTTCATTAACTTGGCTGTATCTTCTGTTACAAATGTTCCTTGCCCACGCTTCGCCAAGGCGACTTCCATCCTTTCTAGCTCTTGATACGTTCTTTGAATTGTATTTGGATTCACCCCAAATGTAAGTGCCATCTCACGAACAGAGGGTAACTTTTCCCCTGGAGCTAACTCTTTTCTCACAATCTGTTGACAAACCCGTTCCATGATTTGGAGATATATCGGCTGTGATGAATGAAACTCTTTCGCCATTATTACACCTCAACCTTCTTTTCGAGCAACCAAGTCGAGGTAATGAATAACAGACTAGCTGTAACGAGGTATAAAAGGATTTCTACAATGGAGATTGTACTATCAGCCATATTGAATGTGAACCCGTCTGATTGAACAAAAAAGTTGAAATGCAGCCAATCTACATTTAAATCAAGCTCACTCATATGGACTAATTGTTTGTACCAATCGCTTTCACCTATTAAACCAGAAATGAACATTTGCACAACTACTATGATAAATAAAGATACTGAGCGCACCCTTCCTAAGATTGGTACATTTTTTAAGCTATAGTAAACGAACCAATAAAAACAGAACCATAAACCAAAATAGAAAGACAAACAAGTGATAAATAATAATAAGTAAAGCGGAAGAACAACTGGTATGTTGTCATAGAATGAGACATTAGGATTATAATAATAGCTCCCTATTGCTAAGAAAATGGTAATGACTATCGACATTACAAAATAAATACTAATGGCCACTAGCTTACTACTCAATAAATAAGAACCCCGATTTGGGTTATGCAACCACCCTTGCGTCTTTGTCTCTAAATTTAAGGAATACAAAATAAAAATAGGGTAAAACAGAATATGCGCAAAAAATAAGAAGAACAGAAAAGCAGGTAAAATATTACCTTCCTTAAAATAATGAGTCAATGCTAAGCCTATTAACACGGCAAAGAACACGGTTAAAATTACGCCATAAAAGTGAGATTTCATTATCTTTAATTCTTTTACGAGCAAGCCACGAAAAGGATTCATTTTTTCCTCCTTTTTACATCTAGTGTATTAGTTAAATAGTACACCGGTACTTTGTTTCCGTCAAGCCTAATGTATGATTCTTTTTTTAAGGTAGAGGATAATAATAAATGTTTTGATAAGGAGGCTTTCGATGACACATGCATCTTGGCAAGAATCCGACGATCAACTATTAGAAGAATTGGTTAATGAGTATAGCCAAAATGGTGATTCTAAAGCAGATGCCTTTCGCATGGCAGCAAAAAAATTAGGTAGAACAGAATCAGCCTGTCAAACTAGGTATCACAATATGAAGAAGACTAAAGAAGACGCTACGAGCTTATCTATACAGAAAGTGATTGAATACTTAAAAACAACCCCTGACCTTTTATTATTATCTGAGAACAAGGCACTTTTACTGGAAAATGAGCAATTAGAGGAAAGAAATAAAGAACTTAATCAAAAATGGGAAGAAACTAGCCATCAATTAGAAAACGAGCTTTCACTTTACGAAGGACTAATGTCTGTTATGAAAGAATATCGCAAATAAATGAAGAAAGCTTGTAGTAACAATAACTACAAGCTTTTTTTTCATTTATTTACTTTCGTCATTTACACGACTAATAGGAATGTCGGCTAATAATTCCTTAACAACATAACTTGCCATAATAAGTCCTGATACAGATGGCACAAATGCATTAGAAGACGGCGGCATTTTCGCCTTACGGATTTTTGCATCATCTTTCCCAACGGTTTTTCTCACATCTTCACGAATAACGATTGGACTTTCATCAGAGAAAACGACGGGTATACCTTTACGAATGCCTTCCTTTCGTAAACGAGTACGAATTACCTTAGCAATTGGGTCAGTATGCGTTTTAGAAATATCAGCGATTTGGAATCTTGTCGGATCCATCTTATTAGCTGCACCCATACTAGAAATAATCGGTATATCTCTTTTCAAGCACTCTTTCATTAAGTGGATCTTATAAGAAATCGTGTCTGAAGCATCAATGACAAAGTCAGGGTTATAACTAAAGAAATCTTCATATGTTTCTTCTGTATAAAACATTTTCAAAGCAATGACTTCACATTCTGGATTAATATCCATAATTCTCTCTTTCATAACTTCTACTTTTTGTCTACCGACAGTAGAAAGCAACGCAATAATTTGTCTATTGACATTGGTAATATCCACATCATCTTTATCAACAAGCACAAGTCTGCCCACACCTGAACGAGCAAGGGCCTCAGCTGCAAATGTCCCCACTCCCCCGATACCTAATACAGCCACTGTACTATTTTTCATTGTCTCTAAACCATCTTTACCAATGGCAAGCTCATTTCGCGAAAACTGATGTAACATGCTATTTCAACTCCATTCCATATCTATCCTACAAATAATCATACCCGTAAAAAAATATATCATACTTTCCGTTAAATACAAGTAAATCACTGGGATTTCTCATTCCTTCTTTTGAAAAAGGTGAACAGATTTTTATGGGCATATGATCTCTTTTGACCTTCCTGTTTTGGTACATATTTGTTGAGTTTTTTAAACCCTAAAAATAATGAAGTCATACGCACGCCAGGTTCTTTCTGAGGGACTTGCTCATTCATTTTGCGAAGCGCTCATACGCGAGCTTCCTGCTGAGGGACTTGCTAATACATTTTGCGAAGCGCTCTCGCCCGGGGTTCTTTCTGAAGGACTTACTATTTCATTTTGCGTAGCGTTCATTATCGGTTTTCGTTCTGAGGGGCTTGCTCATCCATTTTGTGAAGCGCTCACGCCTGGGATTCCTTCTGAAGGACTTGCTATTCCATTTTGCGTAGCGCTCTCGCCCGGAGTTCTTCTGAGGGACCTGCTCATCCATTTTGCAAAGCGCTCACACACCAGAGTTCCTTCTGAGGGACTTGCTATTCCATTTTGCGTAGCGCTCACGCCCGGGATTCATTCTAAAGGACTTGCTATTCCATTTTGCGTAGCGCTCTCGCCCGGAGTTCCTTCTGAGGGACTTGCTATTCCATTTTGCGAAGCGCTCACGCCCGGAGTTCTTTCTGAGGGACCTGCTAATCCATTTTGCGAAGCGCTCACACACCGGGTTGTTTCTAACTTGCAAACCCCTTAAGTAAGTACACTATTATTCGACCACAGATAAAAAAACCTGATAACTATGATCAGGTTTTACATACAATTATAAATTGAAAGAGTCCCAATTATGCCGTCGTTATTGGTCCTTCATTTTGAACCCGCACTTAGCAGGTGGGTGTCCTGCTTCTCGCATCTGTAAGTCCTCTAGAAATGAGGCATTTACGCTTACGTAGAAAACTCCGGACTCCCGAAGGTAATATGTTCGGTCAAAATTAGGGTAGACGACGTACACATCAGGACTCTTTATGATTGAAGTAATCTTATCATAGCTAAGATATGAATTCAAGAAGTGACATATAGTTCAAAAATCACTTTTTTTACCAATTAATCTTGATTCTTTACATTCAAAGCGAGATGAAGATCATTTAATTGTGCTTCACTTACTTCCCCAGGTGCATCTGTTAAAACGCAACTTGCACTAGCTGTTTTAGGGAAAGCAATTGTATCTCTTAGGTTCGTTCTACCAGCAAGTAACATTACTAGACGATCAAGTCCTAGTGCAATCCCTCCATGTGGCGGAGTACCATAGTCAAATGCTTCAAGTAGGAAACCAAATTGCTCGACAGCTTCCTCTTTAGAAAAACCAAGAATTTCAAACATTCGCTCCTGAATATCTCTTTCGAATATACGTAGGGAACCACCGCCAAGTTCATAGCCATTAAGAACTAGGTCATACGCTTGAGCTTTTACTTCTCCAGGCTGATCAGCTAATTTTTCCAAATCTTGTCTTTGTGGCATTGTAAAAGGATGATGTGCTGCATAATAGCGACCATCTTCTTCGTCATACTCAAGTAGCGGCCAATCCGTTACCCATAAGAAGTTAAATTTGCTTTCATCAATTAATTCTAATTGCTTACCTAATTTTAGACGAAGCGCACCTAATGCATCAGCAACTACTGATTTTTTATCCGCAACGAATAGTAATAGGTCGCCAGCTTCTACACCAAGTGCTGACTGAATCGCTGCTTGTTCTTCTTCAGATACAAATTTAGCAATTGGGCCTTTTAAACCTTCTTCTTCTGCTTTTAACCAAGCAAGTCCTTTAGCCCCGTATACCGAAACAAATTCCGTCAAGGCATCAATATCTTTGCGGGAATAGGTGGAAGCAGCGCCTTTGACGTTGATTGCTTTCACTTGTCCACCTGATGATACAGCACCAGCAAATACTTTAAAGCTCGAATCCTTTACGATATCAGATAAATCCGTTAGCTCCATTTCAAAACGTGTATCTGGCTTATCGGAACCGTATCTTGACATAGCTTCATGATAGGTTAAACGAGGGAATGGGATATGAACTTCTTGTCCTTTAACATCCTTCATGATTTTAGCCATCATACTTTCCATCAACTCAATAATATCTTCTTGGCTCATAAAGCTCATTTCAATATCAATTTGCGTAAACTCCGGTTGACGGTCTGCGCGTAAATCTTCATCTCGGAAGCAACGAGCAATTTGATAATAACGGTCTACTCCACTGACCATTAATAATTGTTTAAATATTTGTGGCGATTGTGGCAGCGCGTAAAACTCTCCTGGATGCACACGACTTGGCACTAAATAATCGCGCGCTCCTTCTGGTGTGCTCTTCGTTAAGATTGGTGTCTCTACATCGATAAAATCAGCATCATCAAGGAATCCTCTAATAGCTTTTGTTACTTGATGGCGTAGCTTTAATGTATTGGCCATTACTGGTCTTCTTAAATCTAGATAACGATATTTTAAGCGAACATCCTCA
Source organism: Cytobacillus sp. FSL K6-0129 (assembly GCF_038007625.1). Lineage (NCBI taxonomy): Bacteria > Bacillati > Bacillota > Bacilli > Caryophanales > Bacillaceae > Cytobacillus > Cytobacillus sp. FSL K6-0129. The sequence goes on from NZ_JBBOXM010000001.1 coordinate 1,617,203, forward strand.
GATACTTCAGATTTTTCGTCAATTGTAAATGGAGGCGTTTTCGCCTCATTAAGAATCGTTACTTTTTCCACCCGAATTTCAATTTTACCAGTTGTTAAGCTCTCATTAACCGTCCCTTGTTCCCTTTCAATAACGACGCCTTCAATATCTAACACATATTCGTTACGAATTTTTTCTGCTAATGCTAAAGCTTCTTGTGAAACTTCCGGATTAAAGACAACTTGGACTATGCCTGTTCTGTCACGTAGGTCAATAAAGATAAGACCTCCTAAATCACGACGTTTTTGCACCCAACCCTTTAATGTTACTTTCTCACCTATCGCTTTTTCGGTAATCTCTCCGCAGTAGTACGTTCTTCCAAACATCTATGATTCCTCCTAGTTTCTATATAGCGCAGTAAAGTCTTGGATAAATGAAGCAAGCTCCATTTCCTTTTGTTCCCCACTATCCATTATTTTTAAGTTAATCTTATTGTTTTTTAATTCATCTTCACCAATAACAGCTACATATTTTGCGTTCATTCGATCGGCTGCTTTGAATTGTGCCTTAATTTTACGATCAGAATAATCTCTTTCAGCAGAATATCCTGCATGGCGTAATTTGTGGAGCAAACCGACAGAATAATCTCTCGCCTCTTCACCTAATGCGACAATATAACAATCAATGGATTGATCAATTGGGAGTTCAACATTTTCGGCTTCTAAAGCAGCTAGAAATCTCTCAATACTTAGAGCAAAGCCAATGCCAGGTGCTTCCGGTCCACCGACTTCTTCTGTTAAACCGTTATACCTGCCTCCACCACAAAGAGTTGTTATTGCGCCAAACCCTTCCGCATCACTCATAATCTCAAAGGCAGTATGCGTATAATAGTCTAAACCACGGACTAGATTTGCATCGACTTCAAATTCAATTTCTAAGTCTGTTAAGTACTGTTGTACTTTTTTGAAGTATTGTTTGGATTCGTCATTTAAGTGATCAATAATTGATGGGGCAGTTTTCATCAATGGATGCTCACGATCTTTTTTACAATCGAGAATACGCATAGGGTTTTTCTCTAATCTGCTTTGACAATCTGAACAAAATTCATTAATACTCGGGCTGAAATGAGCAATGAGGGCCTCACGATGTTTTGCCCGGCTCTCCTTATCACCTAAACTGTTGATGACTAGTTTTAACTTTTTCAAACCCATTTCTTTATAAAGCGCCATGGCTAAAGCAATAACTTCTGCGTCAATGGCCGGATCATCGCTGCCTATCGCTTCTACACCAAATTGCACAAACTGGCGGAAACGACCAGCTTGTGGTCTTTCATAACGAAACATTGGTCCCATATAATATAATTTAACAGGCTGATTTGCTTGGCCAAACATTTTATGTTCAACAAATGAGCGTACTGTGGAAGCTGTTCCTTCTGGTCTCAATGTTAAGCTTCTTCCTCCACGATCATCAAATGTGTACATTTCCTTCTGGACGATATCAGTTGTATCTCCCACACTTCGTAAAAACAAATCTGTATGTTCAAATATCGGTGTGCGAATCTCCTGATATTGAAATTTATGACAAAGTTCTCTCGCTTTTTGTTCTATTAATTGCCATTTCTCTACTTGACCAGGAAGTATATCCTGGGTACCCCTTGGTAAACGGATTGACATATATACCAAATCCTCCTCTTTCCTAAAGCTTAAATAAAAAAACTCTCGTCCCTTGTATTTTTCAATACAAGGGACGAGAGTTGAATATCCCGTGGTGCCACCCTAGTTACAGCATAATAATTATACTGTCTCTTTATACAGATAACGCCTGCATACGTTCTTCCCCTAATAAATTTATATTTTTCAGGGAGAAACCTAAGAAGTGTTCTTTCATCAAATCATCATATAGAAATGCTTTCAGCCTATGGCATTTCCTCTCTTTTTATGTGGAGAATGATTACTCTTCTTCATCATTGGTTCAATTTATTTTATCATTTACTGTATTAAAATATCATTTTATCCTTCTTATCATAATAACCATTGTACAAGATGTCAAGTCTCCATATAGAATAGATGGCGATTTACGTTCTAGAAATTTTCTTTTTCAGTTTTCTCACATCTTGTAAGGAAATTCCGAATTCACTCGCAAGTTCAACCATCGTGGCGTTCCCCTCAGCTTGAATAAAATCATGAAAGTCAACACCAAATAATTGGTTCTCGCCACTTTGCACATTCATCCCTTTTTCACCATATCTCACAGACAATCATCCTTTTACCATATAGTCTTTTACTCATGTTAGTATGGGCAAATCGAATGATATTTATAAAAATAATAAATAAATAGACAAAAACCATGCAATTCTCCCGAATGGTTTGAAGTGGTAATTACGTTACAACTTGTTTACAAAACAGGTTGATAAACCGATATTAGAAGGGAAACGGCCACATAAAAAAGAAAGTATATATAACCTCATTTATCTTGACGAGAGAGGAAATATTTGCTTATCTTGATAAATGGCAAACAGGAAGGAGGAACGTGGTTGCAAGGCAAAAAACATCTTTGGATAACCATTTGTATGATTCTAGTGATAGCTCTTCTAATACCCATAAAAGAGGCAGAAGCTGAATCAGCAGGACAAAAGCTTCGAATTGCAACAGATAGTCTTAATGTTCGCACAGGTCCAGGATTAAGTTATGCAAGTCTAGGAATGGCGGCAAGAGACGAGACTTACACAATCCTTGATCAAGAAGGTGATTGGTATCAGATTGATTTTGAATCCGGCCAAAAAGGGTGGGTCGCCAATTGGCTTGTTGTAATGGAAACAGAAAATAAGCAAGAAAAAGAAAAACAAGTAAATAGCGGTAGTGAAAAAACCGTTACCATCAATGCTGATGGTTTAAGAGTTAGAGGTGGTCCTTCAACTGATTATCGCGTTGTTGGCGTTGTCTCAAAAGGAAAAGAATACAAAATCGTCTCCACCGACCAAGATTGGTTCAATATTACGACTGAGTACGGAAATGTATGGGTACACAAAGACTTTGTTCAAGTGAATGGCCAAACCCAAGAAGCAAGCTCTTCATCTAATGAAGAAAAGAAAACGGTGATTAAACAAGGGGTCATTACTGGTAATTCCCTCAACGTTCGTACTAGTCCAGATACAAACAGTAAAGTAATTGGTAAGTTAAATTCAGGTACGTCCGTAGATATTTTATCACAAGAAAATGATTGGACTGAAATCTCATTTCAAGGGACAAATGCATGGATAAGTAGTCAATATATCCAAGCAGGCAAAAAGCAAGAAAAAAAGAAAGAAACTAATAATAATGGCACCATTACCGCAAGTTCTTTAAATGTAAGGGAAAAACCATCATTAAACGGGAACATTATCGGTTCAGTTGCTCAAGGTGACAATTTTCGTATTTTAAAGGAAGAAAATAACTGGACAAATATTGAGCTTCCAAATGGGACAAACGGATGGGTTGCTAGCTGGTATGTGAACAAAGATCAAAGTTCCTCACCGGAATCAAAATCGTCTTCATCTGTCAAAAATGTAACGATTCTGCACAATGGCTCCAATATTCGTCAAAGCGCAACGACTAATGCCACCATTGTAGCAAGAGCCAATCAAGGAGATACATTTGAAGTTGTGGGGACAGAAAAAGATTGGTATGAAATTAAATTAGGTGATGGACAAACAGGTTTTATTGCTGGCTGGATTGTTTCTAATGGCAAACAATCTCAACCAACCGACCAATCTTCTTCTACTCCAGGATTAAAAAACAAAGTGATTGTCTTAGATCCTGGCCATGGAGGAAGAGATAATGGTACAACTGGCGCATCCGGTACACTTGAAAAAACAGTAACGATTCGCACTGCTGAAAAATTGGCTGCAAAATTAAAAGCAGCAGGAGCTACTGTAATATTCACAAGACAACAAGATACATATGTTCCTCTCCAATCACGGGTAAGTATGTCTCATATGAATAAAGCTGATGCATTCATCAGTATTCATTATGATAGCATAAACGATCGAAGTGTAAGAGGCATGACTACTTATTACTATCACGATTATCAACAGCAATTTGCTGCTGATGTCCATCAAGGGATTATGTCGAAGATCGACTTAAATGATAGAGGTTATAGACATGGTGATTATTATGTTATACGTGAAAATAACAGCAAAGCAATATTACTTGAACTAGGTTATTTAAGTAACGCAACAGAGGAAATAAAAGTAACATCTGAACAATACCAAGAAGCTGTTTCGACAGGTATCTTCCAAGGATTACGTACACATTTTCAATAAGAATCTCACACCTGCCTTTTTACTTTTAGGCAGGTGTTTTTTTATATTTATTGAACTAGCATAAATTAAGAGTTCCTTAGCCCAATAACAAAAAGAGAGTGTGTAATGTAGTTTTGCTCGTCTATGTTTGATGTTGTCACTCTAGATACACGAGCTCATTCACTTTCCTACGCTATCTTTGGCGAAATGTACGAGCAAACACTCAAGGATTTATTTCTCGTGAAGATGAAGGCCAGATTCCTGATTTTTCTTCGCATGATGAAGCTCGTGCCTTGTTTAAATTGAAATACAATAAAGCTTTTCAACTAGAGACTTCTCAGAAATTAACGGTCAAAAACTTTATTTTTATTTTATAATCCTAGATTACGAAAAGTTCTTTAAAGGCCAACAAGAAATGAGAAAAAGGATTTATGGGCGATGCTCTTGAATATTTAGGTAGTTATCAAAAGATAGAAATTTATGAAGATGGTTCTATTGATATTGTCCATTAACTTGCATCTAGTTGATTTTTAGATGCATTTTTTATGCCTATCTCACTCTTTCAACTAAATTAATATTATGTTGAAAGCACAAAAAAGTACCATCATTTCCAGAGGTACTTTTTTTATAATTTAATCTCATTCGGCTGACTTTAAATTTTTTTGCAAGGTATACAACAATTCTTTGTCCATATCTGGCCGCTTTGCAATAATATATTCACTGTCTTGAATAGTTGAATATATTTTAGTACCTTTTGGCAACTCATTAGAAGATAGGTGAGTATCAGGGATTTGTTCAATTGGAACCTTTCTTTCAATTTTTCCAATCCCTTTATCTCGATCATATTGCACATTTTCATTTTCAGGTTGAGTTAGAACATATTCAGTTCCATTTACCATAATAATAGATTGATAAGACCCAGGTGTAGTACCGTCATTACAACCAACTAAAACCATAATTGATAAAAGAACAGTATAAACCAGTACCTTCAAGTAACTCACTCCTTTTAGGAATATTTTACAATATTTCTAAGAGGATTTCTGTAGAACTTTAATAGCAAATTACATTCAAGCTACATCAATTCTTCTATGTTTATATTCAAAACAAATAGGTATTCTCTACAAATCTAAATTTCCCTGAGAATTGTCTTGATATAAACAAATTGTAAAGGCTGGAATATGTCCCAAGAGAATTAGAATTTTTCAGATAGGCCCTCATCGACATACAATCCACCAGCGTTGTAGTATATAACATCTCTTTGTTCTCTTCTCCATCCGATGGCCTCTTAATGATAATTTAAAACGTACCTGTTTTGGTATTTCATTCAAAAGTAGATTAGCCTTATTAAGAGAAAAAGCATCTTCTATGTTCGATTCATTGTCATTATTTAATAATGATTGGGGAGGGAATAAATCATCATGCACTGGTTGATGATGCTGCGGTGAAATACGGTACCACTCAATGTCATCAAACGAGACAGCATGTTGAATCCAGTCATTCGATTCACTCACCTTCTCTTTATAAGACTCTGGAACTTTTTCATTTGTATATAATAAAAGTTTTTTTATCCCATCTTCTACTTTAAAAGGCTTACTTATGTATTCACTTGTCTCATTAAACACAAAACTCATAATAGAGATATCTCTTATACCAATAGCGTATCGCCACCCGTTCACAGCTTCTAATACCTTTTTAATTTTCTATTCAGAGTTAAGAGACCACCGTTACTGCGACCAATAAATACATCTGCGATTGCAGTGAAAGTTCTAGAGATTTTAACCTTTCCGGCTTCCTTCATCTTCTGGTTGTATAGTTGTTGAAGCTTAATTACTTCCGTTATGAAACCATAGAATAGGTATACCACTCAATGATTTTACATATGTAGAAACTGTATATTTTTGATTTGGAATAACAGTAATATTTCGATATAACCCTTGATTGCGTTTGTTATTATTTTTATTGCAGAGTTAAAACCAGGTAAGTCATCTATTGTTTCAACTACTCTATCTGTCGGAGAACACAACGGACTCCAGCCATTGTAGTCGTGGGTGTTAAATCTTGAATTGATTCAGATATTTCTACCACCTGGTGTTTTCAACTGATCATAGCCTTCTTCAAAAACAGAACTGCTGTTTATATAGACTGTTCCGCCTTTTTCCATGCTGTAGGAAATATATGTCTTGTATATGTGCCTACAGGGTAATCATAACCAAATGAATTCTTATAATCATAAAAAGATAAGCTCTGATAATGGTTATTATCCCCTTTATTGTCATAAAACTGAGAGGCATAAGTTACATGAATTTCGGTATCACCGACCTTGAGATCTTTTGCCAACTCTACAACCTTAAATTTAGGACCATAATAATGATATGGAAGAGTTGACCACCCATCAAACAACGCCCAATTATTAGAACAAAAAAACAACCTGATCAAATCCCCTTCAATCAAGATTTGTTCAGGTTGGGTCTTATTTTTTATTTACTTTCTAAAATGAGTGTAACGGGACCATCATTGGTGAGAGATACATCCATCATCGCACCAAATTCACCTTTTTCTACGTGGACACCTTTTTCCTCAAGCATTTCATTAAAGCGAAGATAGATGTCTAACGCTTTCTTAGGGCGTGCAGCATTCATGAAGTTAGGGCGTCTCCCTTTACGGCAGTCCCCATACAGGGTGAATTGAGATACAGAAAGAATTTCACCTTGTATATCAAGTAATGACCTATTCATTTTACCTTCTTCATCATCAAACACACGAAGATGAACGATTTTATCAGCTAAATAAGCAGCATCTTCAAACGTATCCTCATGGGTAATCCCAACAAGCAAAACAAAGCCATGCGTAATGCTACCGGTTATTTTTTCACCAACAGTCACTTTGGCTGCTTTACTTCTCTGAACAACAATTTTCAAAACTCTAGCCACTCCTTTTAATTCATAATTCGACGAACCGCATATACATCGGGTATCTGCTTAATACGCTCTACCACTTTATGCAGATGGTTTACATTATGAATAGAGATCGACATATTGATTGAAGCGGCTTTATTCTTGTCCGAACGACCTGTTACTGCAGATATATTTGTTTTCGCTTCATTTACTGCCTGAAGCACTTCATTCAATAATCCACGTCGATCATAGCCAGTAATTTCTATTTCTACATTATACTCTTTCTGATCATTTAAAGCGGTCTCCCACTCAACAGGTATAAGTCTTGCTTTCGCATCATCTGTATTAATATTCGTACAGTCCGCACGATGGACAGAGACACCTCTACCCTTCGTAATAAATCCGACAATTTCATCACCTGGTACCGGATTACAACAACGCGATAAACGAATAAGCAAGTTATCAATTCCTGATACCCGTACACCTGATTCACGTTTTTTCGCTTGAGGAAGCTGTTTCAATTCGCTTACAGCATTGGATATATCTTTTTTACCTTCAAGGTCTCTTTGCTTTCTTAACTTTTCAGTTAGGCGATTGGCTACCTGTAATGCCGTAATGCCATTGTATCCAACTGAAGCATACAAATCTTCTTCAGATGGGAAATTATATTTTTCCGATACACGATTTAGATTTTCTGCGGTCATAATCTCTTTTACTTCAAAATCCATATTACGAATCTCTTTTTCGATTAATTCGCGCCCTTTTTCAACATTTTCTTCTTTTCTTTGCTTTTTGAAGAATTGTCTAATCTTATTTTTTGCTTGTGAAGATTGAGCTAATTTAAGCCAGTCTTGACTTGGCCCATAAGAATGCTTAGAAGTTAATATTTCAACAATATCCCCTGTTTGCAACTTATAATCAAGTGTTACCATTTTACCGTTTACTTTCGCACCAATCGTTTTATTACCTATTTCTGAATGAATTCTATAGGCAAAATCTATTGGTACTGAGCCTGATGGTAGTTCAATGACATCTCCTTTAGGCGTAAAAACATAGACCATATCAGAAAACAGGTCCATCTTAAGCGATTCCATAAACTCCTCGGCACCAACCGAATCATCTTGGAAATCCAATATCTCTCTAAACCATTTTAATTTATCTTCAAATGAAGAATTTTCATCGACCTTTGTTCCTTCTTTATAAGCCCAATGAGCAGCGATACCAAATTCAGCTATTCTATGCATATCAAAGGTACGTATTTGCACCTCTAATGGATCTCCTTTAGGACCAATAACTGTTGTATGCAATGATTGATACATATTTTGCTTAGGCATCGCAATATAATCTTTAAACCTGCCTGGCATTGGTTTCCAATGAGTGTGGATAATACCGAGAACAGCATAACAATCCTTTATGCTATTTACCACAATCCTTACGGCTAGTAGATCATAAATTTCATTGAATTGTTTGTTTTGTAGAGCCATTTTTCGATAGATGCTATAAATATGTTTAGCTCTACCAGAAATCTCAGGTTCAATGGTTACGTCGTCCAGACGATCTCTCATCATCGCAATAACATCTACTAAATATTGTTCTCTCTCTGCTCTCTTCTTCTTCATCAAGTTAACAATTCGATAATATTGCTGCGGATTCAAGTATCTTAAAGCTGTATCTTCTAATTCCCACTTAATTTTAGAAATTCCTAGTCTATGAGCAAGCGGAGCAAAAATCTCTAAAGTTTCGTTCGAGATTCTTCTTTGCTTCTCAGCAGGTAAGTGTTTTAACGTCCGCATATTATGAAGTCTATCTGCAAGTTTTATTAAAATCACTCTAATATCTTGTGCCATGGCAACAAACATTTTACGATGATTTTCTGCTTGCTGTTCTTCTTTTGATTTATATTTAATCTTTCCCAGCTTCGTTACACCATCTACAAGCATAGCAACTTCTTCACTAAAATGTTCTGCGATATCCTCTAAAGTGGATTCAGTATCCTCAACAACATCATGAAGAAAGCCAGCTGCTACTGTAGCTGGGTCCATTTCCAGGTCCGCTAATATTCCCGCTACTTGAATAGGGTGAATAATGTACGGTTCACCTGATTTACGGTATTGTTCACTATGAGCAGACTTAGCGAATTCGTAAGCTCTTTTGACGAACTGGGCATGCTCTTCATTCAAATATTCTCTTGTCCTATCGATGACTTGTTCGGCGGTCAACACCTGATCGTTCGCCATGGAATCACCTTTATCCCAAATTATTTTTAATAACCATAACCATGTGTAATATCTTCTTTTCCTTATACAAAATAAATATATATCATTAAGAAAAAAGAAACGATTGTTACTATTATCGAAAAAAATAACATAGATGTAAAGAGCTAGCGTTTTATTTTTACAAAAAAACGTAGAATTTGTCGAAATTACTAATAATTAATTCCAATTTCTCCTTAATTATCCTAAAAATAACTATTAATAAAAAAAGAGAACACATATAGTGCTCTCTAGAACTATTAATAAGTCATTAAAGTTAAAACATCATAATCCTTTAATTTCTCTTTACCATCTAAATAGCTTAACTCGATTAAGAAGGCAATACCTGCAACAACTCCACCTAGTTCTTCTACTAATTTTATTGTTGCCTCAATGGTTCCACCCGTAGCTAGAAGATCGTCCGTGATTAATACGCGTTGACCAGGCTTAATCGCATCTTTATGGATAGTTAAGACATCTTTACCATATTCCAGACCATAATCTACTTTTACCGTTTCTCTAGGTAGTTTACCTTCTTTACGAACAGGTGCAAATCCTACTCCTAAAGAATAAGCTACTGGACATCCAATTATAAATCCACGCGCTTCTGGCCCGACAACAAGGTCAATCTGTTTTTCTTTCGCATAAGTAACAATTTGGTCTGTTGCATATCTATAAGCATCACCATTATCCATTAATGTAGTAATATCTTTAAATGTGATACCTGGTTTTGGCCAATCCTCTACTATAGTAATATATTGTTTTAAATCCATCTTCTTTCCTTTGCCTCCTCAATTCACATAGGCATTCTGAAGCAGCCCATCAAACCAATCTTTTAATTGACCTGCTTTTGAATAAAGCAATTCATTTTCTAACTTCACTTGTTGTTGCTTTATGCAAAAAGCCTGTGATTCCGATAAATCTCTCTTTTGTTTTGCATCACTAAGAGAAATCATCCCATTATCTATTTTAACAAATTCTAGTTCAAAAAACACTTCAGTCATAAAATCAATATAAGAAACTTGCCAGCCTTTAAATTTAGCTACCTCTGCTTTTCTTTCTTCAAGGTTAAAAGGCCCTCTCTTAGCAATGAGCGCATAGTACCATTTAAAATGGTCACGGTTTGGAGTCGCCATAGAGAATATATCATTTGTTTGATAGAAATGACAATAAATTCTTTCTGGACTTTTCCCACGCAAAATAGCCTCTAGTCTTTCCTTTCGTGGTGGTAAATCACAAAAAACCACATGCTTACCATCTAATATAATATTTTCTGCCTCTTCGTCAGACAGAATCAACGATACATTGGGATTATAAGGTAAAAATTTATCATGATTTTCCTTATTAAATACGATCCATTCAGAGTTTTCATGATGGACATGTGTGACAATTGTGTCTAAACGTTTGGCGCCTCTAATATCAAATAATTGCCATTCTTGTATACGTATATCTTGGATAAAGACTTGTGGCTTCTTTATATTATTCCATTCGTTAATAGAAAGTTCCCCTACAATAGCAAGACTAGCATCCATAGAAATTTGTTCTGCGTATTCTCCAAATCCAAATCCAATTCCATCCAATGTCACATCATTATCTTCTAATGTAATCTTCAGATGTGTTTTATTGGTCCCAATTCTCTTTAACAGACTGACATTTGCCTCTTTTAACATTACTTTCGGCTTAGGATTATCAATACCAAACGGTGCCAATTGTTGTATTTCAGCGATCATTTCTAAATTAACATCAGCTACCCTTAATTCAGCATCTAGATTAGTAATCGGTATAAAGTCATCTTCGTTTAACTGTTCCTTCGCAAGCTGGATAAGCCTTTGACGAAGTATGTCAACATCATCAAGTTTCAAGGTCATTCCTGCAGCCATTGGGTGACCACCAAAATGAGGAAGGATATCTCGAGATTGCGACAGATTATGAAACAGATCAAAGCCAGTTATACTCCTCGCAGATCCTTTAGCTATTCCTTGTTGTGAATCGAAACTTAGACATATAACAGGACGATAATATTTCTCTACTAGCCTTGAAGCCACAATTCCAACAACCCCAGGGTTCCAACCTTCTTTACCTACTACAATGACCGGATTTTCCTCAATTGGATATTCCGCCTCAACTTGTTGAATCGCTTCTTCAGCCATGGTATGAACAATTGATTGTCGCTCTTTATTCATTTGGTCGATTTCTTCAGCTAACGCTTCAGCCTCAAGCGCATCTTCAGTTAATAACAATTCCACTGCAGGGTCCGCAGAATCTAATCTACCTACAGCATTTAATCTTGGTGCAATCGTAAAGCCGATTGTCTCTTCTGTCATCTCTGCTAATTTGACATTAGCTAACGATATTAATGATCTGATACCAAGATTCTGTGTTGATTGCAGCTTTTTAAGACCTTTCTTCACAATTAACCGATTTTCATCCGTCAATGAAACAAGGTCTGCAACTGTACCAATTGCAACAAACTCTAATAAATCATTTGGCACATTACCTAATAGAGCATGAGCAAGCTTAAATGCTACACCAACTCCAGCAAGTTCTTTGAAAGGATAACGACTGTCAGGAAGTTTCGGATGAATGATTGCCAGACACTCTGGCAAGACAGGGCCTGGTTCATGATGATCCGTAATAATTAAATCGATTCCCATTTCTTTAACCGCTTGCGCAGGTTCGATAGCAGCAATTCCTGTATCAACAGTAATAATTAACGAAACACCGATATCACTAGCATATTGAAATGCCGGAACATTTGGCCCATAACCTTCCGTAAACCGGTTAGGTATGTAAAATTGCACATCTGCTCCTAGTGATGTTAATGTTCTCATCATGACAGTAGTACTCGTAACACCATCGGCATCATAGTCTCCAAAAATCATAATCGATTCGTTATTTTTAATCGCTCGTTGTATACGCGAAACAGCCAAATCCATATCATTTAATAAGAAAGGATCGTGAAATTCTTTTTTTTCATCAAATAAAAAATACCGTGCTGATTCGACGGTATTAAAGCCGCGATTAACAAGTAATGTAGCCAACGCAGATGAAATATTTAATCCGTTTATGAGTTCCTCTACAGAGGCTTCATCTGATTGACGAACATTCCAACGCGTTTTAGAATGTAACATACGTTCACCCCTCAACTTTTACATTATACTAGAGCGTCGCATTCGTTTCAATTATTCTTTGTTGTTGCTTACCTTTAATTGTTTAGCATCATGAAATTCACTTTTCACTTGATGAGTTTTATCTGCTTCTTTTTGTCCCTCATTTCCTTTAAGCGCTACTAACTGTTTTTTCAACGATTTAACTTCTCTTTGTAAATTAAAAATTTTTATTAAACCGACTGAACTAACAATGAGACCTCCCATTAATACAGAACTTAAAATAACGAGAATCAGCGGCCAACTACTTTCGCCGAATAGATAATTAACCGTAACAGGATCGACGTTAATAACAGCAAAAATAGCGACAATTAATGTAAAAACAATACTGAGTAATATAATCCATTGATTTTTCATTTATTCCCCTCCTATGTATGATCATATGGAATCATTTGAATAAAAACGTTTTGCACTTGATGAAAAGCCATTAGTTTTTCTTTTGCATTTTTTACAATGAGATGACCGTCTTCAACAGTGAGAGATGGGTCTACGGCTATCTTTAAATCAATAATTAAGTAATGCCCATGCTCTCTTGCATGCAGCTCTTCTATTCGTTTAATTCCTTCTACTTTATCGACAGCAGAAAATAGATAACTTGATGCCTCAGGGCTTAACACATGATCCATTGTATTATGAATGGCTTCCTTCCCTAGTTGAAAAGCCATATGGAGAATCATAAAAGCTACTACTAAACCAATGACAGGGTCCGCATATTCTAGCCAATTGAGCCCTAATTTTCCTCCTATAATCGCACTACCTATACCAATTAATGCAGCTAATGAGGAATAGACATCTGAGCGGTGTTCATAGGCATTTACAATAAGTGCATCACTATTTAACTCTTTTCCCAGTTTAAACTTATATCTAAACATTCCCTCTTTTACTAGGATGGAAACAATCACAGCAATAATCGCGTATACCTTCGGAGCTTCAACAGGTTGAAATAATGATTGAAATGATGATATGAAAATCTCAATACCAACAAAGAATAGAAATACAGCAACAATAATTGCAGCAATTAATTCAGCTTTACCGTGTCCATATGGATGGTCCTCATCTGGAGGCCTTTTAGCTGCAATTAAGCCAATATAAACAGCGAGTGAACCTGCTACATCAGATGCTGAATGGATCGCATCCGCTATTAAAGCTTTACTACCAGAGTGAACTCCAATTACCCATTTGAAAATAGCTAGGGCAATATTTGCCCCCATTCCTAAAATTGCTGCATTCTCGGCCCGTTTAAACCTCACTTCTTTCTCAACAAGCATTTAAAAATCCCCCTCTTGATCATTCATCTACCTATTATTTCCATAACAACTAAAATCATAACCATAACTAGAGCGTGCCTCCTACTTTAACTAATACTGACTCTAAATGGAGGGGATAAAAAACGAGAGCAAACAATAAAGACCTAGCAATACCACCTATATACCTTACTAAACCCATACTTGCGATTTAGCAATGAATATAGTGACATCTATGTTATAAAAGCGATAAAAAAAGCATCTGCCATTTTATGCAGATGCTTGATATCTTCTTTTAAACTTGTGGTTCGTCCGTTTTCTGTTTCTTTTCTTTATAAGTAATTAATACACCATGCTTTTTCAGTTGCATACCTTTCCATGATAGCCACATTTGTGTCGCAAGGAAGATAGATGAATAAGTACCGGCAATTAACCCTATTAATAAAGCAATATTAAAGTTACGTATCGCTTCACTACCAAATATCAACAGTCCGAGTACAGCTAGTACGACTGTAATAATGGTATTAATTGATCGACCCAGCGTTTGCCGCAAACTTTGATTAGCTATTTGCGCAAGCTCCTCAAAGGTTTTAATTTTCTTCTTCCTAACCATATTCTCACGTATGCGGTCAAATGTAACGATTGTATCATTGATTGAATAACCAACAATGGTTAAGACAGCAGCTATAAATGTAAGATCCGCTTCTAGCCTTGTCACACTAAATATAACAACAATAAAGAAGGCGTCATGCAATAAAGCTAGTACTGCGGCTAAAGCCATCCTCCATTCGAAACGGATGGTGACATACAGAATAATTCCTATGGCCGCTATGGCTAATGCTTTTATTGCATTCATCGCTATTTCTTTACCTACTGTTGGGGTAACAGTACTAATGTTAGGAATACTTCCATATTCATCTTCTAGTTGTGATTGATACTCAGCAATTTGTTCTTTATTGAATACCTCGTCTTTTATACGGGCGACACCAATTTCATTATTATTACCGGAAATAACGATATCGTCCGTTTCTATACCTATTTCTGCTAAAGATGCTTGATAACCGTCTTCCGTTAACGGCTCATTAGACATTTGCTCAATTCTTGTTCCTTGTGAAAAGTCAATGCTCAAGTTTAAGCCGAATATAAAGAGCATAATAATTCCTAGGACGATCATCAAGCCAGAAAAACTATAGTATTTTTTCCGATGTTTAACGAAGTCAAAGCGGTCAAATTTAGTTGTTAAGTCTACTGTATCTAGGTTTTCATTTAATTGGTGTATATCTTTCTTATGAACACCGAACATGCCTGGCATGTTTTTAAACAGGTTACTATTTACACATAACCAGAGTAGTAATCTAGCTCCGTATACAGCCGTAATGAAACTCATCAAAATACTTAAAATTAAAGTCGTAGCAAACCCTTTTACAGAACTTGTCCCATAAATAAACAATACGCCAGCTGCTAACAATGTCGTTAAATTGGCATCAAAAATAGTTGATAAAGAGTTTTTACTACCTGCTTTAAATGCAGCTTTAATCGAACGGCCCACTCTTATTTCATCTTTTATTCTTTCATAAGTAATAATATTTGCATCTACTGCCATACCCACTCCAAGAATTAATGCCGCCACACCAGGTAATGTGAGTACCGCATTCATCAGATTAAATACGACTAATGTCAAATATAAGTAAACAGATAAAGTGATGACTGCAATGACTCCAGGAAGTCGGTAATAAGCAATCATAAAGATGAAAATCGCAGCAATACCTATTATTCCGCCAATAATGGTTTTATCTAATGCTGACTCACCAAATTGTGCACCAACAGAAGTCGAATAGACTTCATCTAACTTAACTGGTAATGAGCCTGCCGATAATAAATCAGATAAAGTTTTTGCTTCTTCTAAAGTAAAGTTACCTACAATTGAAACCGAATCTTGATTAAATACTTGACTCACTTGTGGGGCTGATAAGTATTTAGGATCTTCTTTTGTCGCTTCTTCGGCGAATGAATCTCCTTCTTCAAAATCTAACCAAATGACCAGTAGATTCTCCCCTGCTGGTTTGTTTACAATTTCTTGAGTAACTTCTCTAAACTTATCCGCACTCTTTAACTTAATAGAGACGCTCGGACGACCATTTTCATCGAATGTTTGTGATGCTCCCCCTTCAACAAGGTCACTCCCATCCATCAACACATTATCATCCACGTCTCTAAACGTTAGATTGGCCTCAGTTGAAAGCATTTCCCTAGCTTGCTCTTGATCTGTTACTCCAGCCAGTTGCACCCTAATGCGGTTGTCCCCTTCAATTTGAATATTGGGTTCACTTACACCAAGGACATTAATTCGGCGATCTAGGGATTGTGCTGTTGCTGACATTGCAGCTTGGTCAATTTCTTGGCCTTCTTTTGCAGGCGACACCTCATAAAGCACTTCAAACCCACCTTGCAAATCAAGACCAAGCTTTACATCTCCTAAAATATCTTTCGAAGTGAATCCCATCAAACTTGCAAATAAAATAATGATTAGAAAAAATGATAGAATTCTGCTACGCTTTACCATTATGTATATTTCCTCCTCACTTTCCAAACAAGCCCAAATATTGAGCTTTTTACCGTGACTTTTCTAACAGGATAAACGAAGTAAATATGATTATAACCGTTTAATGAAAACCTTTCTCAAGCGCAATATTATTATTATGAAACAAGAGGAAGGGACTGTCAATTTTATCAACATAGTTGTTGAGATAAACGTTTATGACTAGAGTACTAAGTGATGGATAACTAACTCGTTCTATTTTAGTAATTCCTTCATTTCCTCAGCATTTTCCAGAGAAAATTCTGTGTCCATATAAGCTTCAACAGTTGTATAGTTAATAAATTCTCCAACTTTTATCCCTAAAACATCTTCCACAATTTCAAATAATCGTATCGTTGATTTAGGTGTTTTCCACTTTTTCTTCTTTAAGTATTCCCATAATTGCGCTCTTGTCACATGTTCATATCCAAGAAAGCGAAACTCATCGATTTTTACATCAATTGCAGGTTCTACCTCTTCGAAAAAAATATCATAGGCATGCATTTTCAAATTCAACTCTCCTTTTTTTAAATATAACTCACTTTAATTACGAAAGCTTGTCATGCTTTGTCCATCTTCTTGCATATAGATTAATTGTATATGAATACCTTTCATTTGAGAAGGCAGGGTGTACAATGTCGAAATTTATTCAAGGAACGATTATTCTCTTATTTGCTGGACTTGTAACTAGAGTACTCGGGTTTATTAATCGGATTGTCATCGCAAGGTTCATTGGAGCTGAAGGTGTCGGTCTTTATATGATGGCTTTTCCTACATTTATTCTAGTCGTAACAATTACACAGCTTGGTTTACCCGTAGCAATTTCAAAAAATGTGGCGGAAGCGGAAGCAAGAGGAGATACGGAAAAAACAAAAAAAATCCTCATTGTTTCATTAGCTAGTACATTATCATTATCGATCTTATTTACACCAGCTTTAATTTTATTAACTCCCTATCTTTCAGAGCATTTATTAACAGATAACAGGACGCTATATCCATTATTAGCTATCGCACCTGTTGTGCCGATTATTGCCGTCTCTTCTGTCATACGCGGATATTTCCAAGGTAAGCAAAATATGAAGCCGGCCGCTTATTCACAACTTATTGAACAAGTTGTAAGAATCACATTAATTGCTGCACTAACTAAAGCATTTTTGCCATACGGGATTGAATATGCTGCAGCGGGAGCTATGCTTGCATCCGTAATTGGCGAATTAGCGTCACTCATTTATTTACTAGCATCATTTAAATTAAAAAAGAAGTTTAAGGTACGAAGACAATTTTTCCAACATATCCGTAAGGGCAAGGATACGTTTAAACAACTTATGGAAGTGGCATTACCTACGACTGGAAGTAGAATGATCGGTTCTGTCGCTTGGTTTTTAGAGCCAATTGTTGTAACTTATAGTCTTGCTATAGCTGGTGTTTCTACTATTGCTGCTACAGAAGGATATGGTGCCTTAACCGGATTTGCTCTTCCTTTGTTAATGCTACCATCATTCATTAATATGGCGCTCTCCACCTCACTCGTACCTGCCATTAGCGAAGCGAAAGCAGTAAATAACTTTCATTTAATTGAATATCGTCTGCAGCAAGCATTAAGGATTTCTTTAACCACAGGTGGTCTTTCAGTTGTAGTTATTTATATTCTGGCTGAACCATTAATGACTGTCATGTATGGTTCGACAACAGGTACCGACTTCCTAAAATTAATGGCGCCTCTTTTCCTATTCTACTATTTCCAACAGCCACTGCAGTCTGCGCTACAAGCCCTAGATTTAGCACGTGCTGCCATGATCAATAGCCTGATTGGTGCGGTTGCTAAAATTGCGGTTATCTTTATTCTTGGAAGCCAGCCTGCCTTTGGTATTACAGGAGTAGCGCTCGGGTTAATTGTCGGCTTTGTATTAGTTACTCTACTGCATTTCGCCACTTTGTTAAAAGCCATTTCTTATACCATTCATATGCGTGAATACTTAATCACATCGGGCGCTATGCTCCTAACCGGTTATATCGGATATATTACAATTAAGTACCTAAATTTCACCATCGTACCTACTATCCTATGTGGGGCAATGATTATGAGTTTACTCTATCTAATCATCATGATTTTCACAAAGCTCATTAGAAAAGGTGATGTACAAGGACTTCCGGGAGTCGGTCAGTTTTTAGCGAAATTTATGTTTAGATAGCCTTCATATAAAAAACTGAGTGACTAGATTTACACACTCAGTTTTTTCTACCCATGAACATCTTTTCTATTTCTCATCAATTAAATCAATATAAAATGTATTATTTTCAAAACTACATAAGGACACCCTTGAAATATCATGAACCCCTTTTTCCTTTAATTCTTTCTTCAACCATTCTTCATCCTTATTGATTAATGCTAAGTTTTCACTATTTATTCTCCCGTCCATGACAAGAGGAAGGGTAAATGTTGGGGTAAGGTCCGCTTGTGATGACTGATTGCTCTTTTCAATCACAGACAAGCTCCCGGATACCTCTAGTATTGCATATTCGACATCAGATATAAGTGAAATATCTTTTTCACGTAGTTGCATAAGGAGATCATCTAAATTGTAGCGCAGTTTTTTCATCGCTTTCTCATCAATCTTCCCTTTATTAATTAAAATGACTGGTTTTCCATCAACAAGATCCCTCATTTTCTTACTTTTTAAGGACCAATAGGCGGAAATAATCTGTACAACCATCAGAATAAGCATAGGAAGAATATTCCTAAATAATTTCTCGTCACTCTTCTCAATCGCAACAACTGCCAACTCAGCAATCATTATCGAAATGACTAAATCAAGTATACTAAGCTCACCAATTTCCCTTTTCCCCATGATACGATAGATGATAGTCATTAAAACATATAGTAAAATCGTTCGAAATATAACAATAAAATATTCTTCCAACATAGCCACCTCTTTAAAGATTAGCTTGTACAGGACTTCTCAATTTAATCAAATAGAGTAAGAAATATTTTATGATTTTGCTTCTATTTTGCCATCCGAAGAATATGCTTGTACAAAGGAATTTTATCAAAAGAGAAAGGGGAGGTTTCCAATCGAAGAATCGAAGGCATTAGGGACTTCCGTTTTACATGGCCTTATAGCCATTTTCACATTGGCAATTGTTAGTAGTTTTATTTTCGCTCTTATATTGAGGTTTACTTCCTTACAAGAGTCTTCTGTTCAATATGTAATGACAGCCATTTCTTTTATTGCCCTCTTTACTGGAGGTTTCATTTCAGGTGGGAAAGGAAAACAAAGGGGATGGATGCTCGGCGGGATAACTGGTGCGATTTATACAATCATTATTTTTTTATTCCAATATCTCGGTTTTGATAAACTATTTAATCCTCAACAAATCGTATACTTTATTTGCTATATTCTCATTGCAATGATGGGTGGTATTTTAGGTGTAAACATGAGTTCAAAATCAAAATAGGAGTTAAGTGAAAATGAAAAAAGCTGTTTGAAGTAGAGAAACTACTTCAAACAGCTTTTTCATTCTTAAACGGTACCGGGAGCTGATTCAGTTACTTCACGAATCGCTTGACGGTCGTATGTAAGACGGCTTCCATCGCCACACTTGATAACGACTTTGTCCTCATCGATTGCATCTACAAAACCATGTAAACCACCGATTGTAACTACTTTATCGCCTTTTTTCAGACTATTCTGCATTTGATTAACCGCTTTTTGACGTTTTTGTTGTGGTCTGATTAAAAGGAAATAAAACAGCACAAACATAATGACTAACGGCCCAATAGTAGCTAAAATATCCATATTCTCTTTTCCCCTCCTTTCAAGTATTAGAAGTTTTTCGCGTTCGGCTTATTAAAACCATATTTCTCGAAAAATTCTTCTCTAAAGTCACCTAGACGATCCTCTCTGATTGCCTCTCTGACCTTTTCCATTAATTTTAACAGAAAATAAAGGTTATGATAAGTTGTAAGCCTTATTCCGAAAGTTTCGTCACATTTTATTAAGTGTCTTATATAGGCACGACTATAATTTCGACAAGTATAGCAATCGCAATTCTCATCTAGTGGACCAAAGTCACGTGCATACTTCGCATTTTTAACAACTAATCTTCCTTCGCTAGTCATTAACGTGCCATTTCTTGCAATCCTTGTTGGTAATACACAATCAAACATATCTACCCCACGAATCGCACCATCAATTAAGGAATCCGGTGAACCGACACCCATTAAATAACGAGGCTTATGATTGGGCAGAAGTGGTGTTGTTTCTTCCAACACTCTATTCATTATATCCTTTGGTTCCCCAACTGATAACCCCCCTATTGCATAGCCAGGAAAATCAAGTGAAACAAGGTCTTTCGCACTTTGAGCACGTAAATCATTATATTCGCCACCTTGAACAATACCAAATAAACCTTGGTCGTTTGGTCGTTCATGTGCTTCTAAACATCTCTCGGCCCACCTAGATGTTCGCTCAACAGATTTTTTCATATATTCATGTGTAGCTGGGAAAGGTGGACATTCATCAAATGCCATCATAATATCTGAGCCCAGTGCGTTTTGTATTTGCATGGCCTTTTCAGGTGAAAGAAATAGTTTATCTCCATTCAAATGATTACGGAAATGGACACCCTCTTCTTCAATCTTTCTAAAATCACTGAGACTAAATACTTGGAATCCACCGGAATCAGTTAAAATAGCACGATCCCAATTCATGAATTCATGTAAGCCTCCCGCTTCCTTTATCAACTCATGTCCAGGTCGTAACCATAGATGATACGTATTACTTAAAATTATTCCTGCCCCCATATTCACTAGATCTTCCGGTGACATTGTTTTCACCGTCGCTAGCGTACCTACTGGCATGAAAACAGGTGTTTCAAATGAGCCGTGAGGTGTGTGAACACGTCCAAGTCTCGCACCTGTTTGTTTACATGTTTTTATCAATTCATAACGTATAGCTGTCATGACGTAACTCCTTTTCCATATCAAACTCTTTTATTTAATAAACATTGCATCTCCAAAACTAAAGAAACGATACCTTTCTTCTACTGCTTGCTTATATGCTTCAAGCACATGCTCACGACCAGCCAATGCACTAATAAGCATAATCAACGTTGATTTTGGTAAGTGAAAATTCGTGATCATGCCATCAATCGCCTTAAATTCATACCCAGGGAAGATAAAGATATCAGTCCAACCACTTGACTCTTCAAAACGTCCGTTAAAAGCAGTAGCAATTGTTTCAAGTGTTCTTGTTGAAGTTGTACCAACACTGATGATTTTATGACCACTTTCCCGAATTCGGTTCAACGTTTGAGCTGTTTCTTTTGTCATTTGATAGAACTCGGCGTGCATTTCATGATGATCGATGTCATCTACATTTACTGGTCTGAACGTACCTAAACCCACATGAAGGGTAATGAAAAGAATCTCAATTCCACGCGCTTTTATTTCTTCTAATAGTTCTTCAGTAAAATGTAAACCAGCTGTAGGTGCTGCAGCAGAGCCATTCTCCTTTGCATAAACCGTTTGATAACGATCTCGATCCTCTAGTTGTTCTTTAATATAGGGTGGCAATGGCATTTCACCTAATTGCTCTAATACCTCGTAAAAAATCCCTTCATATTTGAACTTGAGAACACGTCCACCATGGTCACTCTCTTCAAGGCATACCGCTTTCAGCTGACCATCGCCAAAGATAATTTCTGTCCCTACTTTCACCCGTTTCGCTGGCTTTACAAGTGTTTCCCATTGATCATTTTCAAGCTGTTTCAACAGTAACACTTCTAATTTTGCTCCCGTTTCTTCTTTCATTCCAAAAAGTCGTGCTGGCAATACTCTTGTATCATTCAATACTAGTGCATCACCTGGCTGTAAATATTCTAAAATATGTTTAAACACGTCATGACGGACCGCTCCCGTCTCCTTATCTAATACCATTAATCGGCTACTTGTTCTGTCTTTAAGCGGTGTTTGCGCAATTAACTCTTCTGGTAAATTAAAATCAAATAAATCTACTTTCATTTTGTCTCGTCTCCAACTTTTGAATAATTTAACGTGACTTCCCAATAAAATAGACAATTAAGGAAAGTATCACACTAATAATAATTGACGTTACAATTGGGAAATAAACAGTTGTATTCCCTTTTCTAAATACAATATCTCCAGGGAGCTTTCCTAAATTGAAAAAATGCATAAGAAAACCAATAACAAATAGAAGACCACCAATAATCATGAACCATTTTGGCAATTGGATGGCACCTCCATTTGAAAATGTTGATAAACAAGCTGTGTCGCAATTCTGCCCCTTGGTGTCCTTTGTAAAAAACCAATTTGTAATAAATAGGGTTCGTACACATCTTCTATCGTATGTGCTTCTTCTCCAATGGTTGCAGCAATTGTATCTAATCCTACTGGACCACCGCGAAAGCGCTCAATCATGCCCCTAAGTAACTTATGATCAATATGATCTAAGCCTAATCTATCGACCTGTAACATCTCTAATGCCTCGTTTGCAAACTGTTGGTTTACTGCACCATCCCCTCGCACTTGAGCATAATCCCTAACTCTACGAAGCAATCGGTTTGCAATACGAGGGGTTCCTCTTGAGCGTCGAGCAATCTCATCTGCCGCTTCTTCGTCTATTTCTGTATCGAGAATCGCCGCTGTTCTTACAACGATTTCCTTTAGTTGTCCCTCATTATAATATTCCAGTCTACTCATAACCCCGAACCTATCCCTTAAAGGTGCAGATAAAGAGCCTGCTCTCGTTGTAGCACCAACTAAAGTAAAAGGGGGAAGATCCAGTCTGACAGAACGAGCACTTGGGCCTTTTCCAATCACGATATCAAGACAAAAATCCTCCATTGCCGGGTATAATACTTCTTCTATTGCCCTTGGCAAACGATGAATCTCATCTATAAATAATACATCACCAGGCTCAAGTGAAGTCAAGACAGCCGCTAAATCACCAGGCCGTTCAATGGCTGGCCCTGCTGTTGTCCGAATATTAACGCCCATCTCATTACTAATAATCGTTGCTAAAGTAGTTTTTCCTAGGCCTGGTGGTCCGTAAAGAAGAACATGATCCAAGGTTTCATTACGCATTTTCGCTGCTTCTATGAAGATGCGCAAATTCTCCTTTACCTGATCTTGGCCGATATACTGTGCTAAGGTTTGTGGACGTAAGCTATATTCAAATGAGGTATCCTGATGATCCGCTTCTCCTGATATAATACGCTCATCCATTTGTTAACCATCCTTCCATGCCTTGCCTTCTTTCTTACTTAAGCAGCTTTTGCAAAGCCAATTTAATATACTGATCGGTAGTTAATGTTTCAGCACTTAAATCTTTCGTTATTTTCTTTAATTCTTTATCAGAATAGCCTAGTGCTTTTAACGCCAGAAGAGCTTCATCTAATTCATGGTTTCGATTACTTTTTATTTGTTTCTCTTCTGTAAATAAGTTCGGTAACAAGTCTGGTACAATATCAACTAGTTTCCCTTTTAAATCAAGAATCATCTGCCTAGCCGTTTTTTTACCTACACCTGGGAACTTCACAAGAAATGCCTCATCTTCATGCTCAATTGCATGAACAACCGCTTCTGGCTGACCTGTAGCAAGAACTGCCAGTGCTCCTTTTGGACCAATACCAGTTACATTGAGCAATTTCATGAATAAAGCTTTTTCCTGTCGTGATGTAAAACCATATAGTGATTCAATATCTTCTCTGACATGATGATATGTATAAATTTTCACTTCTTGATCGGTCGTATATCTAAATGGGTTTGGTGTAATTACTTGGTACCCAATCCCATTATTCTCAACTACAATGTATTCTGGCCCGATGAAGTCAACACGACCAATAATATATTCAAACAAAATTTATTCTCTCCCTCTTTTGCATACCTCCCACCATTATACTACAAAATCGCCTTGAAGAAAAAAGGATATCTATTTACGCTACGACTATCATTCCTTTCACCTGCAGACCACTGAGAATAGTGGACTAACCATTGCAAATTAATTGCACACGTTTGCAAGATTATCGCCGCTTAGGGAATAAAAGAAAAAACCAGCCATTAAGACTGGTCTCCTTCCCGATCTTTCCCTACCAATACTTTCTTTAACTCATCTTGAACAGTGACATCAGCCATTGGAACTTTTGAGCGATAAGCGGAGCGTGAGATGAGATGCGCTGATACAGGTGCAGTTAAAAAAACAAAGAAAATGACTAATATTAATCGAATACTAAAGACACCTTCATGAACAAGAAAAAAGATTAAAGTACCTACAAGCGTAAATAACACACCAATCGTCGAACTCTTTGAAGCTGCATGAGACCTTGTATATACATCTGGTAAACGCAAAATACCGATTGCACTAAGAAAACTAAACAATGTCCCTATAATAATGAGAATCCCTGCTCCTAACTCACTTGTTACGGTCAGATTCAATGACTTTCCCCCTCTCTAGAAAACGCGCAAAGGCTATCGTACCAATAAACGATAAAATTCCCAGTAATAACATGACTGAAAAGAACGCACTCGTCCGCATGAATATAGAAATGATCGCTATCGCCGCAATAATATTTACTCCTATATTATCAAGTGCCTGCACGCGATCCGGAATAGACGGACCCTTAATAAGCCGATATACTGCTGCTAAAATAGATAGGACAAGAAAACATAATGCAACTACTAATAAACTCTCAATCATCTTCCTGTCACCCTCTTAATAGACTTTTCGAATCGAACCTTGGACTTTAATAGCGATTCACTCGAAGTTGGGATATCAAGTCCATGAACATAAAACGTTTTGTTATCATTTCCTACCTCAACCACTACCGAACCTGGTGTTAAACAAAGGAGAAAAGAAAGCAATGCTAATTCGATATCACCTTCTAATTCTGTCTCCAATGTAAAAATGCCTGGCCTAATATCTAGTTTTGGTTTAATTACTTGTTTCACAACTTCCATACTAGATGTAAATAGCTCATGAATAAACACTAACAAAAGACTAAGGATGTTCATAAAAGTAACGATATAAAAATTATCATCAAAAAATCTTCTTATTAAAAATAAAATAAATATCCCTACAATATAACCACTAAAAAAAGATAAAAAACTCCATTCATCCTGCAAAAACATCCATAACGCAGCAATGAATAAATTGACTAGTACTTGCATAGCCATGCTCGCTCACCGCCCTTTCTATTAGAATGATATTAATCGCTATACCCTAGTAAAACGGCTTCAATATAAGAAGAAGGATTCATTAAAGATTCAACAGCTATATTCACGTAATCATATAATCCCTCTGCGCCTAATCCAAGTCCAACTGTTAACAAAACGAGTGTTACTATTGGAAACATGACACCTTTCGTGCTGCTCTTTTCCATATCTTCTGATAGAATCGTTTCTCCCCAAAAGCTGTTCATAAATATCTTCATGACAGAAAAGAGCACCATTAAACTCGTTATTAACCCAATTGCCCCTAGCCAGTAATAGCCAACTGCAAAGGTTCCTTCTGTTATATATACTTTGCCGATAAAACCGCTTAATGGAGGAATACCCGCTATTGAAAGAGCAACAATAAAGAACATCCATCCTAGGTAAGGGTGTGTCTTAATTAGACCACTAATATCATTCAGTTTGCTTGTACCTACAAGAGCAATAATCACACCGCCGATAAGGAAAATAACTGCTTTAATCACCATATCGTGTATTAAATAATAGATTGAACCAGTTAATCCTTCATGTGTATACGTAGCTAAGCCTGCTAATATAAATCCAACACCAACTATGACATTATATGTTAAAATCTTTTTAATATCATTAAAGGCAATGGCACCAATTGCACCGAGCAGCATAGTAATAGCAGCCATAATACCAATAATTAAATGTGTAACCTCAGGTTGATGATAAAAAATCAAAGTAAAGAATCTAAAGATCGCGTATATT
This sequence comes from Cytobacillus sp. FSL K6-0129, assembly GCF_038007625.1. NCBI lineage: Bacteria > Bacillati > Bacillota > Bacilli > Caryophanales > Bacillaceae > Cytobacillus > Cytobacillus sp. FSL K6-0129. Next base: position 1,643,557 of record NZ_JBBOXM010000001.1, read on the forward strand.
CCTACTTTCGTAAGTAGCGCTGCAAAGATTGCCGCTACAGCTGTTGGAGGTGCACTATAAGATCCCGGTAACCAAAAGAATAAGAATAAACCCGCCTTTAAACTAAAGACAAATAAAAACATCATTGCCACTGCAGTAATAATCCCACTCTGCCCTACTTCTCCTACACGTTCTGCTAAATGTGCCATATTAATCGTCCCTGTTACTGAATATAAATACGCAACAGCTGCTAAAAATAGGAAAGATGCTAGTAGGTTGATTAACACATATTTGATTGACTCTCTTAATTGCTTCTTCTCTCCACCTAACGTGATTAATGCATAGGAGGAGATTAACATTACTTCAAAACACACGAATAAGTTAAAAACATCACCTGTGAGAAAAGAACCATTTACTCCTGTAATTAAGAATAGGAACAGGGGATAAAAGTAATGCCTTTCTCGATCCTCACCAATGGAACCAAAAGCAAAGATAAGACAAAGTAGACCAACAATACTTGTTGTCAATAAAAGTAGTCCCGAAAACATATCCGCTACCATACTGACACCAAAAGGCGCTTCCCAACCACCTAATTGTAATGTTTGAATACCATTATATTTCACCTGGTAAATCAAAAATCCTGAAATAACTCCCGTAGCTATTAGCGTAAACACACTTAAAATCTTATGGAAAAGTATTTTCTGTCTAAATATGACCATCACTAAACCAATAATAAGAGGTACAATGATCGGCATAATGACTAAGTTATTCATTCTCGTCACCTCTCATTTCTGCAGTGTTATCCGTCCCCAGCTCTTGATAGGCTCGGTAACTTAACACGAGAAACAAGGCTGTCGTTGCGAAATTGATAACTATAGCAGTTAAAATAAGAGCTTGAGGAAGCGCATCCGTAAAGGTTGTTGTATCTATCCCCAATAAAGGCGGACCTCCACTTTTTAAGCCCCCCATCGTAAGAATAAGCAAATGAACACCATGACTAATAATTGAAGTTCCTAAAATAATTCTTATCAAGCTCTTCGTTAATATTAAATACGTACCGATTGTAAATAAAACACCAATTAAGATCGACATTAAAGTTTCCATATTATCGATCCTCACTAATTGTCATAATAATAACCATTGCTGTTCCAATAACAGCTAAAGCTACACCTACATCAAAGAGCACAGCAGTCGCTAATTCGGTTTTCCCGAATATTGGTAAGTCGAAATAATCAAAAGCTTGGAATAGGAACGGCTGATCAAATAAGATTCCTCCCACTCCAGTAAATACCGCTATAAGCACACCAACAGCTGTTAAAACTTTAAAGTCAAACGGAAAGTTAACTCTAATTGAATCAATATCATATGTTAAAAACAAGAGCGTGAGAGCTGCTGCGAAAGCTAGCCCTCCAATAAATCCGCCTCCTGGATTGTGATGTCCAGCAAAAAACAAGTAAACAGCAAAGGTAAGAATAATGACTACTGCTACATTCGTTACAGCCCTTAAAATAATATCATTAGGCTTTTTCATTATTTCTCCCTCCTTGAAAATCGTAATTTAATCAGTGTATATACACTTAATGCTGTAATACATAGCACAAAGATTTCTAACATCGTATCAATACCCCTGAAATCAACTAATATCGCATTTACGATATTCTTCGCTCCTGCTAATTCATATGAATCCTCATAATAACTTGCTATCGGTTCAAATATTTGTGTACCATTTGCCGAAAACGCGAACACTGTTACCACTGCACCAACCGCAATCGATATAATTAAATTCAATGGCTTAAATGGAACACCTTTTTTATGCTTTTGCGTTTGCTCTTTGAATTTTGGTAAATGAAAAAAGCAAAGCAAGAATAAGGCTGTAGTGACCGTTTCTACTACTAGTTGAGTTAAAGCTAAATCTGGTGCTCTAAAAATGACGAAGAACAAGGATACTAAATAACCTAAAACACCTAGTGAGATAATAGCAGTCAACCTTGATTTCGCTAATAGTATTGTAAATGCAGCTACTAGCATGGAGAACATAATGGCTAACTCAAAAATGTTCACAGGGGCATCATTGGTCAAATCAATCGTAATAGAATTAGTAATGATTAATGTACCACCAATTAATAACACGAAGAATGTAAATATATAAGCAAGATAATCACGCGTGTACCCCGTCATATATTTATTTGTCACACTTGCTGCTATTCTTTGCGATGTTTCCAAACTATTATTGTATAGTGCATTAATGGTTAAATTTTGTGGATATAGACGATAAACTTTGGTCCACTTTTTCAACATTAGATACATGATTGTTCCTACAACAACGACGCCAATTGTCATATATAATTCGGCTGAAAATCCATGCCAAGCTGAAATATGGATATTCAGTACACCTTCTTCTATTAAAGAAGGAAGAATCGCTGATACGGCAGGAACTAATAATAAATCAGCAATCACATTAGGAAAGAAGAAAATAACAATAACCAATGACGCAAGGATAATAGGTGAAATAAGCATGCCTATTGGTGCTTCATGCGCCTTCTTCTCTAATCGATCTGGTTTATATTTCCCTCTAAATGTCTTAAAGACAAGAATCATACTGTATATAAAGGTAAAAACACTCGCAACCCAAGCGATAATTGGAAACAGTATACCTAATGTTTCCATATTAAATACATCCATTTCCGTTACTTTAACAACAGATGCAAAAAACATTTCCTTACTTAAAAACCCATTAAATGGTGGTAGACCTGCCATTGCAAATGAACCAATTAAGGCAACTGTAAATGTGATAGGCATAACAGTCATTAAACCACCTAGACGTCTAATATCACGCGTACCAGTTTCATGGTCAACGATGCCCACTACCATAAATAAGGCACCTTTAAATGTAGAGTGATTAATCATATGAAAAATAGCTGCTGTAATCGCCGCTGCATACACAGCAGCTTCATTTCCGTAACCGAAATAAAGGGCAGCTGATCCAATTCCAAGCAAGCTCATAATCATTCCCAATTGACTGATGGTGGAATATGCCAGTAATCCTTTTAAATCAATTTGTTTCACAGCGTTGAATGAACCATACAATAGCGTAATTAATCCAACAATTGATATAATCCAAAACCATTCTGCTGTACCACCAAATATGGGGGTTAATCTTGCAACTAAATAAATTCCTGCTTTAACCATTGTTGCTGAATGCAAATAAGCACTAATTGGTGTAGGCGCCTCCATTGCATCAGGTAACCAAATACTAAAAGGAAACTGTGCTGATTTTGTAAAAGCACCTAGTAAAATTAATATCATTGCTGGTAAGAATAAATCATGAGCAATGATTGTCTCACTCATAGCAAACATTTCTCTAATGCTATACGTGTCCGTTATCATCGATAGCATAATAAAACCAGACAACATCGCTAAGCCGCCAAAAATCGTAATTAACATTGATTTTTGCGCACCATATCTGGATTTTTCTCTCTCATACCAATAGGCAATTAATAAAAAGGATGAGATACTCGTTAATTCCCAGAAAACATATAGAACAAGTATATTATCTGAGAATACAAGTCCTAGCATCGCTCCCATAAAAAGAAGGAGATACACATAAAAATTGTGAAGTGCTTCCTTTTCTTTTGATAAATAATAAATCGAATATAAAATAACGAGTGCACCAATACCCGTGATCAGTAATCCAAAGATCAAACTTAATCCATCTACATACATATCTAAATTAATACCAAACGAGGGGATCCATGGTATCGTTTCGTATATTGTTGCTCCTGAGGATATTTTAGGAATTAATTGAAGCAAATAAACGAATATAATAATAGGAATTAGAATAACAAACCAACCTGTATGCAATCTTTTATTGAAGTATTTATATAACAGCGGGACAAAAATCGCAAAAACAAATGGAATTAAAATCATGATGTGCAATATCGTCAACCGTAGTCCCTCCTCCTGAAATGACTGTGAATAGGTGAATATTAATAAAAAAAGCTTTTTAAAAATGGGGTGTCATACTTATTCTGTCTTATGTTAATTTATCCATTACATTAATGTTTTAATTAGGGGAAAATAATGTTTCTAACTATCTTGCCACATTTCAAAAATGGCAGAATTCATTAAATTTCATTTTTTAATTGACTGTTTCATTCGCATAGGATATAGTCATACATAGTTTATTGATATTAAATGTAAATTTTTATGAATTTCACATCTATTTCGAGGTGACAAAACATGAAAAAAATTAAAGGACGTATGGACGAAAGCATTTTAGTATGCGTCTATTATGGACCAAATGGTGAAAGACTTATTCAGCGTGGATGCAAGATTGCAAACATGATGGATTGCCCTCTATATATTTTAACGATTGACCCTAAGCCTTTTGATGATATGGATGCAGAGAAGTCTCATTATATTACGAAATGGCAGCAATTAGCTGAAATGCACAGTGCTGATGCTTTCATTTTAAAAGATAATGAAAGAAGACCTGTTTCTAAAGTTATTGCTGATGTCGCTCGCGAAAAAAATATAACACAAATCATTCTTGGGCAAACGGCTCAAAGCCGCTGGGAGCAAATTGCAAAAGGGTCTATTATTAACTCTCTATTAAGAGAAGTACCTTTTGTCGACCTGCATATTATCTCAGTATCACGATCATTAAAAGATGAAGAAGGTCATTTTGAAAAAGGTGTTCGCGCTTATCTAATTAAGGACGGGGACCATTATCGACTCACTTTCAAATATTCTAATGATGTAGAATATGAAGGTATATTCTTCAAAGATCTCGGTACCGATTTTAATAATGGTGTGTTTAAGTTCATGAAAGATAAAAAAACACTGCAGGTTGAATGTACAGATGATGTCATAAAAGATTTCAAAAACGTTGATATGGCTCCTGAATTTGACGAGGAAGATGAAAAATAATACTTTCTTTCCTCTTAACGCCTCCAATTATATGGAGGTGTTTTTTTTATAAATTGACATCTACTTTTATTAGCTTTTTATCGAATTTATCAATCCCAATATACCTTAACGTTTCAGCTGGCGTATTGTGATTGTATATGTTCATTAGAATGGAAATGGCAATTCCTTTTCGATAGGCATGGTAACCAAAAGTTTTTCTTAATGTATGCGTACCAATTTTCCCTTGTACACCAACCTTTTTTGCCGCTTGGTTAATGATACGGTAAGCTTGTTGCCTTGTAATAGGTTGTTTGTTCTTTTTAGATTTAAATAAATAATCGTTGTCATTTAATTTAAATAACTTCATATAAGAAGCTAGTTCTTTCAAAATGCTGTTATTTAAATAAAATGCACGAGAATCACCATTCTTTTCATCCTTAATATATAAAAATTCTTTTAAGCCCTCTTCCTCCCATAAATCTTTAACCTTTAAAAATAATAAATCACTCACTCTTATCCCTGTATTAATCCCTAAGACAAACAGGAGTACATCCCTTTGTGAATGCAATCTTAATTCTGATTTAATTTTGTTAATGTCTTCTATATCCTTAATCGGATCCACAAACTCCACAGGATTTCCTCCTAGAAATTTTAATGTAACTTAATTGTATGTTATCAAAAATTAAGTTACATTACAACTTGTAAGTATACGGTTTAGCCCATTTATTTATATTTTTAAAATTGCTACCATTCTTGATTTTCCTCACTCCAAGACAAAATAAACTTTTACTCATTTAAAATAGCGACCTATAAAAGGTCGCTACAGTTCATTTATAAAGAATAGCCGCTAAAAGATTTTAAAACTTCCATGTAATCATTCTTTGACTTAATTGGAATCCCTTGTTTCAACTGCTCGCATTTTTTACTTTCAAGCTTTCCTAAATCAATAGAAAAGAATGATTGAATAATTTGTGCCTTTCTAGGTTCTCCATTAAAAATGGTGAGTACACCATCTTCAGTAATGCCAAAATAACCATTTGCCTTTAATAATGGCGAAATATCATTTACTTGTTGACGAAAAACCATTTCTCCTTTTTTCATATCCATTAATTGCCACTCATCGTATTTTGCCCATAAATCTTCAAATGACCATATCGTTTCGCGCACTCGTTCCTGACTAATTTCCCCATCAATATATTCTCTTTCTAAAATAATATCTATTTGTTCTGGTTTAATTTCTTTTATTGTTTGGTTTTCATTCCCACGACTTACAGCTTGGACGCTATTATGAATACTAAAGGGAAAAGTGATGAGTAAGATAATTAAGGTTATCGCACTTAATTTCTTCATTATTGCCCCTCCTTCACCAAGTATATCCACCTCTTAATACTATATATTTTCTCCACTTTTTTTTTCCTTATACGCATACTCCCGATTGAGCCTATTCATAGGACTAAAATCAAATAACAAACATTAGGTAAATCATCTAACTCCAAAAAAAATGCACGAACAAATTTAATTTCCAAACTTGTTCGTGCTTCATTTATATTGATTACTTTGAATAAAAGATTTCATCAATATTCTCATTTATTTTTTCCATTGGGAGACCTGCTTTTACATCATTATCAATTGTATTTAGGCGAAAGAATTGACTTTCGTTCGTAACAATTCTCACTTTTCTCTCTCCAACAAAGGATTTTACCTTTGAAAAAACCTCTTGTTCAACTTGCTTTTCATCCGCATCTTTATTTAGTCTTAAAGCAATTACTATCTTCCCGTCATGCTCAGCCGCTCTCGCTTCTTTTACTTGCTCTACTTCTTCTGCATCATGGATAACTTTTTCAATTAATTCTCCTTCATAAGATTGATAATAGTTAGACCGCGGTACATGATTATACTCAATATGGCCATTATAATTGACATCTGTTTTGCTGAATTTCCCATCTCTTGTTGTATCCGTTTCATCTCCTAGAGAATGATCCATCCACTCTGTTACTGCACCATCATCATCATTTAATAGCTTAAATTTCGATTTTTGATTATGCTGTTCATTCGTATAATAACCCATAGGTACCGTCCGATTCCGGTTCTCATCTGTCGTCTCACTCGCATCGTTATTCGTACCACAGGCAGCTAAACTCATCGACATCACAACAGCAAAAGGGACAAATAGAATCTTCTTTTGCATTTAACATACCCCCACTGGTAATATTGGAGATTTTTCATCTCTTTACTATTTTGCAAAAAACAAGGGGCAGTCATACAAATTAGATTTATCCATCTATTCTTTTTTTCAGCTCTTCCACAAATAATTTCCTTTTCTGAAATTGATCAATGGTTAAGGATAATAATGGTCGCATTTTCTTTGGATAAATATAGGTTCGTTCTCGAATACACCTGTTCCACTCCCGAAAGACATCAGTTGGATAAGAGAGAGCGTACAAAGATTGGTTACTAGTAGTGAGTTCCTTTAATTGAGGGAACTTCTCCATTTCATTTAACTCCCAATCAAGCGTTGGCAAAATTCTGTTTGCGTACTGTAAATAATCATATTCCTTTTGGCCAATGGATATTAAGTCAAAATCAATTAAAAATAATTGGTTACTATCATCGCGAATAAAATTATGATGAGCCACATCACCGTGAAGTATCACTTCATTCGCTTCAATTGTCTGTTCTTTTCCCCCCATACCAGATAAAGACCAATCTGCCCATGCTAAATATTCAGCCATTATCTCTTTTGGTATAAAATACTTTAAAATACTTTCATTTTTTTTGAATTGCACAGTCCGAATTCTCCATTTATCTCGCTGGTGGTGGGGGGACAATAATGTAACATAACGATCCTTTAATTTTTTTGAGACATGATGAAATTTGTCAATGAGATCTAACCCTTCTTTACGGTTGGTTTCGTTTTGGTAAGTAAAAGGCTGTTCAGAAGGGAGGATATAAAATAAGCATCCAAAATAAATTCCATCGAAAAATAACGGTGGATCCTTTGCTAAAGGAAGAAAGGAATAAGTATGAACAAACCCCTCCTTTATTAATGAAGAGGTAAATGTTTCTTGAAGTTTAAACTTATGATAAGAACGAAACCCTTTTAATATAAATGGTGTGTGGTTTGTTTCTACTTTAAAAACATTTTGCCTGATTTGATTAATTTCTAATATGGTCCATGGTATTTGCTTTTGTAAATAGGAGAGGAGACGATTATGATGATCGTCTCCTTTAACATTATCCTTCGAAGTCACTGCTTTCATCATAGCCTCTTGGCATTCCAAACGGTTGTGCGCCACCCATTGGTGCATAGCCATATGGGGAACCATGGTGCGGCATCGGACTATAAGGATAGCCAAAACCCTGATTCATCGGTGCTTGATATTGAGGGCCACCACACCCACAATCTTGTGTTCCTGCTACAGTTGGAGGCATTGACATTTGACTGTGGCTAGGACTTAACGGCATCTGGCTTTGACTTGGACTTAACGGTAATTGTTCTCCTGACTCACTCACACCTTGCACCTGTGGATAGAACGGCATTACACCATGATGATGCATCATATGATGTGGCGGGCATGGCGGTGGACATGGTGGCGGGCATGGATAGCAAGGCTGCTGCATCGCCGGCATCATATAAGTCGGTTGTAGCGGTAATTGCTGATCAAACGCTCCTCCTACTTGTGGTGGAAGCTGTGCTTGTTGATCATAGGCACCACTCACTTGCGGCGGGAGCTGTGCTTGTTGATCATAAGCACCGCCCACTTGTGGAGGGAGCTGCGCTTGTTGATCGTACATACCTCCTACTTGCGGCGGGAGCTGTGCTTGCTGATCATACATACCTCCTACTTGTGGCGGGAGCTGTGCTTGCTGATCGTACATACCTCCTACTTGCGGCGGGAGTTGCGCTTGCTGATCGTACATACCTCCTACTTGTGGCGGAAGTTGTGCTTGCTGGTCGTACATACCTCCTACTTGTGGCGACAGTTGTGCCTGTTGTTGATTTTGATATGGTGACATATATGAAGAACTTTCTTCATGATAATTCGGACTCTCTACACCCGCTACCATACCTTGTTGCTGATAGGGGTTGTAAGCACCTTGATTTTGAGGATAGTAAGGCTGTTGCATGCCAGGTTGGAACATATTAGGGTTATAAGGATACATAAGTTGATCATAACCTCCTTGGATTTGCTCCTTCCCTTTAATAGAAGGAGATTGTGATGCCTCAGTCGACTTAGGTAAGATATTGGTTGGTTTTGGTGGTAATTGCGGCATAGGTTTTAATGGCTTTTGTTCTTGAACAGGTTTTAATGGCTTTTGCTCTTGAACAGGCTTTAACGGCTTTTGCTCTTGAACAGGTTTTAACGGCTTTTGCTCTTGAACAGGCTTTAACGGCTTTTGTTCTTGAACAGGCTTTAACGGCTTTTGTTCTTGAACAGGTTTTAAAGGTTTTTGCTCTTGAACAGGTTTTAAAGGTTTTTGCTCTTGAACAGGTTTTAACGGCTTTTGTTCTTGAACAGGCTTTAACGGCTTTTGTTCTTGAACAGGTTTTAAAGGTTTTTGCTCTTGAACAGGTTTTAACGGCTTTTGTGTTTCGAAATTCATCATATAGTAGTTGTTTATATCGATATCCGGCAGGATTTGTTTAGGCATTTTAGGTTTATACGGTTTTTTCACTTCTTTTTTTACTGCTTCTTTCTTTACTTCTTCCTTCTTTACCTGTTCTTTCGGCATCTCTTTTGGCATTTCTTTTTTAGAGCCTACGTTAATCTTTGTTCCTGATAGGGGTGCTTCCTTCTTAATCATCCCACCTGCTCCTGGTACTTTAATTTTCATACCCGGCATAATCATATCAGGGTTACTTAACTGAGTATTCATCTTTTTAAGCTCTTCGAAATTCACGCCGTACTTCTTCGCAATCTTCCATAGGGTATCACCCTTTTGAACGATATGGATTTTCACGCTGGTTCCCTCCTATACAAAACAAACTTTCATTGATGAGAGCTTTATACCATCAATGATTATAACGAATCGGGATAAAAAGTAGCTGCCTAACACCTATAAATACGTGCGGGCTCATACCTACTTCTCGACGAGTCCATATATTCTATGAAGGAATGGGCAAATTGCTAATAATCTTCAAAAAAACTTATGCAGAAATCATGAAAATTATGATAAACATTAAAGGAAAGCACAAAAAAAGGATTTTTTTAATGAAAATTCTGAACAGACTTATGAAATGATTTTTTGTCCACAGCAACATTTTTTGATTCACCCATAAAAAAAACTACCTAATGAAAGGTAGCCTTATTTCAATTTATTTTATTACCAACATGCGTGCTAAAGCTTGTTTTGCTCCTGCAGCGATTTGATCATCAACCTTGATTTGATTTATGGGCTCACCTTTCTCCAACATTTCTAAATTCCATGCCAAATGCATTAAATCAATGCGATTCATTGTCATACATGGACACATATGTGGATTTAATGAAACAATCTGTTTATCTGGATGTGATTGAATGAGACGATTTACTAAGTTCATTTCAGTGCCAATTGCCCACTGAGAACCTGGCTTACTCTTTTCGATTGCCTGAATAATATCATTCGTAGAACCATCCATATCAGACCGCTCAACAACTTCTCTTCTACACTCAGGATGAACAATGATTTTCATTTCTGGTCTGTTTTTTCGTATATCTTCGATGTTCCTCACTGTAAAATTCTCATGCACTGAGCAATGACCTTTCCATAAAATCACTTTGATCTGCTCATTTCCTCCATCAAATTCTAATCTATGTTGAATCGGATCCCAGACTGCCATTTCATCTAAAGCAATACCTAACTTATAGGCTGTATTTCTGCCAAGATGCTGATCCGGCAAGAACAAAATCCTTTCCTTTTGTTGGAGCGCCCATTTTACCACTTCTTCTGCATTGGAAGAAGTAACGGTCGCTCCACCATGTTCACCCACAAATGATTTAATGGCAGCTGTTGAATTTACATAAGTAAGCGGTAAAATGGTCTCCCCAAATCGCTCGGTTAATAGCTCCCATCCTCTTTCTGTTTGATGGATATTAGCCATATCAGCCATTGAACAGCCCGCTCTCATATCTGGTAAATAGACTTTTTGATTTTTAGTTGTTAAGATATCGGCTGTTTCTGCCATAAAATGTACACCGCAAAACACGATAAACTCAGCTCGGGTATTCTGCGCACAAAATTGTGCTAATTTTAATGAATCACCTGTACTATCAGCAAATTGTATCACTTCATCTTTTTGATAATGGTGGCCTGGAATATACAACTTGTCTCCAAAGGTACCCTTCACGCGACGCACAATATTTTCTAACTGCCCATTAGATAAAGAACGATATTTTTCTGGTAGTATCGTTTGTTTTTCAATCGTGTCAAATAGATTCATTTCGCTTCTCCTTCTCTATCATAGACATTCTCACACTAATATCAAGTGCGGAAACTGAATGTGTTAAAGCACCAATCGAAATATAGTCAACACCTGTTTGTCCATACTTATGAAGTTCCTCTAAACGGATACCTCCTGATGCCTCGGTTATAACACCTTTCGGCACATAAGTTAACCAATCTTTTATTTCATTAGGTGTACGATTATCAAACATAATGACATCTGCGCCAGCAGTAATCGCTTCATTCAATTGCGCTATACTCTCAATTTCGACCTCTATCTTAACCATATGTCCAATCTTTGACTTCACACTTTCTACTGCTTTACTTATCGAGCCTGCAAAGCTTATATGATTATCTTTAATCATGACCGCATCATATAATCCGTAGCGGTGATTATAACCACCACCTGTTCGAACTGCATATTTCTCAAGCATTCTTAATCCAGGTGTTGTTTTTCTTGTATCGACAATACGTGTATGTGTGCTATTTAATAAAGCAACCGCTTTCTTTGTTTTCGTTGCGATTGCACACATTCGTTGCACTAAATTCAAAATTACACGCTCTCCTTTTAAAAGTGCTGAGATTGGCCCATATACTTTAAGTAAGACTTCCCCTTGATTAAACCACTCACCTTCCTGTTTGAAGAATTCAAAATGGCATTCATTAGATAACAAAGGAAAGCCTGTCGTTATGATCTCTCTACCGCAAAACACACCTGTATCCTTCGCTAGAAAAGTAATTGCACCTCTTTCGTGTTCTCCAAAGATCAATTCTGTCGTTACATCTCTTTCACCAATATCTTCAATGAAGTAATGCTCTAATTGTTTGCGAAGTTTCAATGTATTCATCATGATCACCTTTCTTTTCATACTTAATTTCTTTTTTCATCCATTCTTCCATTTCAATTGGAAAGTCCTCACGAAAATGTCCCCCTCTACTTTCATTCCGTTTAAGGGCTGATTTCGTAATGCATTTTGATATTTCCATCATAAAAACGATTTCAATTTCCTCTTGTGATAGATAATCTAATGATTGTGGGAGATGAAAATGATTGAGATAACGTAACTGATCTTGTAAGTTGGCCTTATTCCTTACTATGCCAACATATTCCATCATTCGGTTTTGAATATCTTCTTTTGCAGGTAATCTTCCTTGGATATTCTCTTTCTTAATTTCAAAACGATAATCGCTTCTTTTACCTACGTCATGATCCTTACTCTTATTTATTTGCTGAGCTACTTTTTTACCAAAATACAAACCTTCTAAAAGAGAGTTACTAGCTAAACGATTTGCTCCATGCACGCCCGTCCTTGCCACTTCCCCCATTGCATAAAGATGAGCAATACTTGTTTCGCCACTATCATTCGTCTTGACCCCACCCATAAGAAAGTGGGCACCAGGCGAAACTGGTATTAATTGATCTTCAAGATTAACACCATTAGCTTCACATAATTTACTAATAGTCGGAAATCGAGTAGTGAATCGTGCCACCTGCTGGATATTTAAATAAACTTTTCTACCTTGCTTCATAGTTTGATAAATTTCTTGAGCGACAATATGCCTCGGAGCCAAATCCTCAAGTGGGTGAACTCCCTTCATTATCGAAATTCCTTGTTCATCAACTAAAACGCCACCTTCCCCACGAACAGCTTCAGAAATAAGACCTTTCGTTTCACCACCCACGTATAATAAAGTCGGATGGAATTGAATAAATTCAAGATCCGTTAATATAGCCCCTGCCCGATGTGCAAGAGCTAAACCATCACCGGTAACAACAGGGCTATTAGATGTATATTGAAACAACTGACCACACCCACCAGTTGCTAAAACCACATGTTTGGCGAAAATGATATGGGTTTCGTCTTTTTTTTTCACTTTTACGCCATAGCAAATTTTCCGTTTAACGAGAAGCTCATAAACAAATGCATTTGTTATTACTTCAATATGTTTAGGTAATTGACTGATCATAAAATCAACAAGATGCTTCCCCGTCGCATCGCCGCCACTATGCACAATTCTTTTTTTACAATGCGCTCCTTCTAACCCAAGTGATAATTCCCCGTTTGTATTCTCATCAAATGGAAAGCCTAGTGCACTTAACTCATGAATTAAATCAGGTGCCTCCTTTGTTAAAGCTTCCACAACCCGTTCCTCATTGTGATAGCGTCCAGCATTCAAAGTATCTTGTAAATGGAGGGCCCAATCATCCTCTTTACTGAGCGAAGCAGCAACCCCTCCTTGTGCTAAATAAGAATTACTACTTCTCATATCTGACTTTGTGATAATTATCACATGCAAATCATTACGAATTTTTTGTGCTAATTGAAGAGCAGCTACACCACTCCCAATAATAACCACATCTAAACTTTTCATTGTGATCCTCCTGACAGTAAACTATACAGGTAAAATTAACATATGTCTTGACACTTATATTTACACAGATTTAAACTGATGACAAGAGTTTTTAACAATATTTATTTCCCTACTTGTAATAATTAGGTTAAAGCCTAGAAATGAATACAGATGATGATGGATAAGACCTTCATACATCCCCTTCTATCAAAAACAAAGGAATGAAGCCATTTATGATTTACTTAGACTATGCCGCCACTTGCCCCTTATCAAAAGAAGCGGCTGATGCATATGTAAGAACTGCTACTGAATTTTATGGAAACACAGAAAGCTTTCATGATATAGGCAGTCTGGCACATGATTTACTGGAACAATGCCGTTTGACGCTAGCTTCTTTTCTACATGTACCGAGTAGTGGAATTTATTTTACGAGTGGAGGGACGGAAAGTAACCTTATTTGTATCCGATCTCTTTTAACCTTAACGAATACAAAAGGACATATTATTACCACATTAGCTGAGCATTCTTCTATTTCTAACTTTTTATCTATACTTGAAGATAATGGTTATGAGGTGACTTATCTACCATTTGATCATAATGGTCAAATTGATTCTAAACAATTCGCGGCCGCTATTAGGCCAGATACCATTCTTGCTATTATTCAACATGCCAATAGTGAACTTGGTTCAATCCAACCAATCGAGGAAATAAGCGCATTATGTAAAATTCATCAAATCTACCTTCATTGTGACTGTGTCCATTCCTTTACGAAAGTAGATATCACTCCTGTGAGCCAAGTCGTTGATAGTCTTGCAATATCTGCCCATAAATTTTACGGACCAAAAGGAGCCGGTTTAGCCTATATACATCCTGCACATCCCATCCGTGGCTTACTACCAAATACTTCACATGAAAAGGGATTGAGGCCAGGTACAGTCAATCTACCAGCTATAGTCGCTATGACAATAGCTGCAGATGAAAGTATGAGAACATGGAAACAAACAAGAACGCACGCACAAATCCTTCGCCAAGCTTTCATCACTCATTGTGTCCATTTTGACTCTATTATTTATGAGGCACCAAAAGAAAGACAAATCCCATCTACTATAGGGATGCGAATACCTGGAATTGAGGGACAGTATGTGATGTTAGAAGCGAACCGAAAAGGCTTTTGCATTGCTACTGGTAGTGCTTGTGCGACCAATGCGCAATTGCCATCCTCAGCTATGTCTGCCATCGGTGTTAATGGAAAAGCGGCGAAAGAATTTTTCAGAATATCTACTGGAACAGAAACCTCGAAAGAACAATTAATCGCACTTGCCGAATTGCTAGCAACAATAAAGGAAAGCATGGGATAACTTTATTTATACTGGTTTCCTATGGTAAAATTATTGATTATGGTTATAGTAGAGGGGATTAAGAATGAGCGAACAAAAAAAGGTGCTTGGAGAAGACAGACGGATGAAACTACTACAATTATTGAAGGAAAGTGAAGAGCCTATTACAGGTAGTGAACTAGCAGCAAAGTACCATGTAAGCAGACAAGTAATCGTTGGTGATATTACACTGTTAAAAGCAAGAAGCGAACCAATTATTGCCACAAGTCAAGGATACTTAAGGTTAAATCATACTTCACCACATCCGGTAGCTACAAGAACAATAGCTAGTAACCATTCACCTGAACAAACTGAAGAAGAGTTAAACTTACTTGTTGATCATGGGGTCACCGTAAAAGATGTCACAATCGAGCATCCAGTATATGGTGATTTGACAGCATCTATTATGGTTTCTGACCGCAAAGAAGTAAAACAGTTTATGAAGAAAATTCATTCTACTCAATCTAGTTATTTATCAGAATTAACAGGTGGGATTCATTTACACACGATTACGAGCAGCAGTGAAGCAAAGCTTGACGAAGCAGAAGAGGCATTGAAAAAATCAGGATTTCTTATCGAAATAGATACATAATACTTGCTAGGAAATGGTACTTTATAAAAAGAAAGTAGAGCATGTACTCTACTTTCTTTTTTGTTATTTATGAGTCAATTCTTCTATTTTCCCGAGTTGATATGAAGGATAACTACCTAAAATTTGCACTTTGCAACCTAATGCCTCTAATTCCGCCTTTACGCCCGGAATAAGGACATCATCTATTTTCTGGTCGATATCAATAATAAAGAAATAATTCCCTAATCCTGTTTTCATTGGTCTTGACTCGATTTTTGATAAATTTAAATTTCTCCATGAAAAGGCGGATAGCACTTGGTGAAGTGCTCCAGCACGATCATCAGGTAACGAGACCATAACAGTTGTCTTATATCCTTTTGACTTCTGCGCTGTCTTGAGGTGACAATCTTGCTTTGCCACTACAATAAACCGTGTATGATTATGTGAATAATCATGAATATCTTGGTGAGCAATGGTTAATTGATATTCTTCTGCTGCTAAAGCATTTGCTATTGCAGCAACCTTTTCGTCAGGATGGTCACTTACATATTTTGCAGCTGCAGCCGTTGATGTCATATTAACAAGTTCAACAGCTTTTAAAGTCGAATGTAGGAAGCGATGGCATTGAGCAATCGCATGAGAATGGCTATATACCGTTTGAATATCTTCTAGTTTTTGGCTAGGATGAATAAGTAAATGTTGTCTAATAGGGATGGTCATTTCACCCACAATTGGGTAAAGTGCCTCATGAACTAAATAATCTAAAGTAATATTAACTGATCCTTCTAATGCATTTTCAATTGGTACAACAGCTAAATCAATTTCATCATTTGCTAAAGAATCTAAACAAGCAGGAATGGTTGCTTGTGGAATTGCTCTATCTTCTGGAAATAACCCGCGAACGGCTATATCTGTAAAAGTAGCAACTGGTCCTAAGAAGCCTATTTTTTTCATTGTGAACACCTTTCATCAGTAGCTTCATTCTATGTAGCCACAACAAATTTGAATTATGAAAAAACTCATTATACTATACTTTAACACTTTAGTTTATGGATGTAAAAGAGGTTTTTATCTTTTTTATAAGATATCTTTCTTATTAAAATCGAGATAGTTTATATGAGCTGTCGATGAGTAAACAAATACGGTTTGACTTGCCTATTATTTCATTGCCTCTGACTCGTTTCTACATGTATGTTTGAAACTTCACCATTTTATTTTACTAAGCTGTTTGAGTGATTCATTTTAGGTATAATAACCCTCTTTCTTAAAATGAATAAGACGCAAGAGTTTTAACTCATGCGCCTGAACTTAATACTTCTACTTTATCTACAAATTCTAGTTTCCTTAAATCGGATAATAAATGATCGATTCCTACCGCCATATCAGCAACATTTAGTGACAAGGTGACATTGGCACGACCTAAAATCGGAATGGTTTGATGGATGGTTAATACGTTACAACCTGATCCAGCCACAATACTTAATAATTGTGACAATGTGCCCGAACGATCCTCCAAATGAAAAAACAATGTAATAATTCTTTCCTTCACGATTGTATGAAAAGGAAAAACAGTATCGCGATATTTATAAAATGCGCTGCGACTCAAATCTACTTTATGGACAGCGTCCCAGACAGATTCTGCTTTTCCCCTTTCAATCATTTCTTTTGCATCCAAAGTCTTTTTCATAGCCTCAGGCAATACATCTTCTCGGACAAGGAAGAATTTTTTATCTAATTTATCCTGTTTCATCTTTCACCTCATTGATATTTTAAGGTTAGTCAATAAATTCAAATTCATAATCTAATAACTTGACGATATCCCCGTCTTTTGCACCTTTTTCGCGTAATGCTTCATCTACACCCATCCCTCTTAATTGACGGGCGAAACGTCTAACCGATTCATCTCTGCTAAAATCAGTCATCTTAAATAATTTCTCAACTGCATCACCAGACACAATAAAGTCACCAGCTGAATCTCTTGTAATCGTAAATTCTACTTGATCTGCTTCATGTTTATAAAGTACACGGTGAACTCCTGTATCCTCTTCTTCATGTTCAAGTGGGAATTCTGGTGTTTCTTCTACCTTATCTGCAATCGCAAATAGTAGCTCACGTAATCCAGACCTTGTAACTGCAGAGATCGGGAAAATTGGATACTCTTCTTCAAGCTGCTCCTTAAATGCCGCTAAGTGTTCTTCTGCATCAGGCATGTCCATCTTGTTAGCTACAATAATTTGTGGACGTTCTGTTAAACGTAAATTATATTCCTGTAATTCATTATTGATCGTCACATAATCTTCGTAAGGATCTCTGCCTTCCATTCCTGACATATCAATCACATGAACAATTACTCGTGTACGTTCAATATGTCTTAAAAATTGATGTCCCAGGCCCACTCCAGAATGAGCACCTTCAATTAACCCAGGTAAATCAGCCATGACAAAACTACGATTATCTTCTGTTTCTACCATACCCAAATTAGGAACGATTGTCGTAAAATGATACGCGCCAATTTTCGGCCTAGCTGCAGAAACGACAGAAAGTAAAGTCGACTTACCAACACTTGGGAATCCAACTAGCCCTACATCTGCAAGCAATTTCAACTCAAGCATAACTTCTCTCTCTTGACCTGGCTCTCCATGTTCTGATAACTCCGGTGCAGGATTGGCAGGTGTAGCGAACCGTGAATTTCCACGACCTCCACGGCCACCTTTTGCTATAATTGCCTGTTGGCCATGCTCAGTTAAATCCGCAATTACTTCACCAGTCTCAGCATCTGTAACCACAGTTCCCGGCGGTACTTTTATAATCATGTCCTTCGAATTTCTGCCATGCTGATTTTTAGACATTCCATGCTCACCACGTTCCGCTTTGAAATGTCGTTTATATCTAAAATCCATTAACGTTCTTAAACCTTCTTCAACAATAAAGACAACATTCGCGCCCTTACCACCGTCCCCACCAGCTGGACCGCCTTTAGGAACATATTTTTCACGACGAAAGGCTACCATTCCGTTCCCACCGTCGCCACCTTTTACATACACCTTGACCTGATCGACAAACATAAGATCTACTTCCTCCTATTCAAAAGATGCACATGAATATGAACACCCTTGACTCTCGCTGTTTATAATATCTTTTACTGACTAGCTTTTTACTATTAAATAAATCCATTTTACTTCTCTTCAAAAAGAACAAAGAAATCAAATGATATTTCATCTTCTGTTAAGCGTCTCACTGTAAGCCCCATACTTGTTGATTGCTCTAGTAAAAATAAGCGAATCTGCTGCATATAAGTAATTGTTCCACTAAAATCAAAAAAGAAACGGACACCCTGCTTTTCTGGATTAATTGATATAGATAAATGATTATCAGCAAATGGCTGTACAGCATCATTTAAGCAAGAGAAAAAAGATCTTGTCCAATCAGTTAAACTTTTATCATCCAGTTGATCACATTTGAATACTTCATAAACGTCATACTCTAATTGAAATTTTGGATTTCGCCAATTGTACGTAAATAAAAGTGAAGCAAATTGAGGCATTTGTAGGTTTGATAACTTTGCCTCTTGTTGCGCCTCCACAACAATTTCATCAATAATTTCTTTTGCCCGTTCCACCTTATTTAAGCTTAAATTGCCTTTAATTAGTTGTATTTTATTTAACCAATCATGCCTTGCATGACGTAGCACTTCAACAATATCCCAATCTTTTTCCATAATTGACTCCTACATCTTCTTTTATGGTCCTCAGCCATTACATTGATATGGTGTTAGTATAACAAAAAAAAACCATAGCCGTATGTATCTTAGCAAAAAGAAAGGTAAGAATTTTTAAATCTGCCCCTATATTTAAGGTTCCATCAATAGAAATGCATAAAAAGTAGCGGACTTTTATCAAAAGAGGACAGTTTGAGGAGATATATGTGGGATGAATGACATGAAGAGAACTCTAACCATTAATGGTTAGAGTTCTCCACTCAATCTTATGCTTCTTGAGCTGCAGGGTATACGCTAACTTGCTTACGGTCACGTCCAAGACGCTCAAATTTTACAACTCCGTCCACTTTCGCGAAAAGAGTATCGTCTCCACCTTTACCCACGTTTACACCTGGGTAAATTTTCGTACCGCGTTGACGGTAAAGAATAGAACCACCAGTAACGAATTGACCATCTGCACGCTTAGCGCCTAAGCGTTTAGAGATTGAGTCACGTCCGTTCTTTGTAGAACCTACTCCTTTTTTAGATGCGAATAACTGAAGATCTAATTTTAATAGCATGAAATCCACCTCCTACTGTTTGAAGGTTATTTTTATATTTTCCGGATAGTTCTCAACGATCGTTTGCAATGAGACAACCATACCCTCAAGCAATAATTGGACTTTTTCTTCTATATCTTGAGCAAGATTGCTCGGAAGAATACAGGATAATAGTCCAGATTCCATTTGAATATGCGGAGTAACTCCCGCTAACTGATGGATGCTATTAACGCACCCAACTGAAACAGCTGATGCACCTGCACAGACAATGTCCTCACCATTATTAGCAAACAGGGCATGACCACTTATTTCAAATGATTGTATGAGTCCAGAACGATTACGATGAATGCTTACATCAATCATCAATCATCAACCTTATGCGTTGATTTTATCAATCACGACTTTAGTGTACGGTTGACGGTGACCTTGTTTCTTATGATAGTTTTTCTTTGCTTTGTATTTGAATACAGTGATTTTCTTCGCACGACCTTGTTTTTCAACTTTAGCCGTAACTGAAGCACCATCAACAACTGGGCTTCCAACTTTCACACTGTCTCCACCTACGAAAAGAACCTTTTCAAAAGTAACTGTTTCGCCTGCTTCTGCGTTAAGCTTTTCGATGTAGATTGTTTGACCTTCTTCTACACGGATTTGCTTACCACCAGTTTCAATAATTGCGTACATAACTGCACCTCCTCTTAAGACTAAGACTCGCCATCCCAGGTGTTCTGCCAAAGCAGAAGCTTAATGACCTTTTCTGCGCGGTTGTAGCATGGGCGCTACAAACATAACATCAAAATGTTATCATACACATACTGTACTGTCAATACGATTACACTTGCATTTCTTTCAATGGACCAAATCTTTTTATTTGATAGCTTGGTTTTGGGCGATCGATGAAATCGAAAACAAGGTGTTTCGCACAGCTCTCTTCTAATTGCTGTAACTCCTCTTTAGTGTATACAGCAACGACATCCCTTGTCACTTCTATAAGAACCGCTTCCTCATCACGGGTGCGATACGACCACAATTCTCTCTCTAAGCGAAAGGCAACCGTTTCTGCGCGCAATACCTTACCCGTCCCATGACAAACTGTACAATTCTCCTGTAAAGCTTCAGAAAGAGACACCTTCGTTTTCTTTCTCGTCAATTGTAAAATACCAAGAGGTGTAAATCCAATTACTTTTATTTGTCTTTCATCGGTAGCTAGCGCCTCTTTTATCACAGATAAAATATGTATTCTATCCTGCTCTTTTTCCATACTAATAAAATCAATTAGTATCATTCCTGCTAGGTCCCTGATACGTATTTGTCTCGCTACCTCCCTTGCCGCTAATTCATTTGTTTTTAAGACCGTATCTTGCAATTGGTGTTTTCCAGAAAATTTACCTGTGTTCACATCAATAATAGCTAACGCTTCTGTTTCATCAAAAATCAGATAAGAACCATTATCTAACCATACAATTCTTTTTAATGCTTTTTCAATTTCACGTTCAAGACCATAGGAAGTAAAGATAGCTTCTTGATCCGTATGAAGGTGAAATGTGACATTGTCTTTAGGCTGTAACTGCTTTTTGACAGTAGTATCATCCACAATTACTTCCCCACTCTTCATTTTTTGTATGACTTGACGTACTTTATGTAAAAATTGATCTTCCGTTTGAATAACACCGGGTCTTTTTATTAAGAGAGAGGCGGCATAGAGTTGCTGATATTTTACACGCAATTGCGTTAATTCTTTTTTAAGTACAGCCATATCAACATCTTTCGCAGCAGTCCTAATTACTAGCCCTTCCTTGGCTTCGAGCAACCTTGCACAGTTTTGCTTTAACTGTTCTCTGACACTCTGATTAGTAATTTTCTTCGATACAGCAAGATAGTTCCCATACGGCAAATAGACCATATAATTGCCTTGCAATTCTACGATCCCCGTTAACCTTGGTCCTTTCGTTCCCGTTTGATCCTTTTCTACTTGTACAAGTAACCTTTCCCCTTGATGGACAAAAGAAGAAAGGTTACGTTTTTCCTTCTTATCATCATCTTCAAGTGCATAACTTTGCAATTTATCCTTATGCAAAAAGCCACTCTTTTCTTCACCAATATTGACAAAGAGTGCATTTAACCCTGGCATAACCTTTTCAACTATGCCTAGATAGATATTCCCTACTTTTGTTTCGAGTTGTAATGGTTCAATATAGAATTCTTCAACTTCATTTTGATCGAGCAAGGCATACCTTTTTTCTCTATTTATTGTATTGATCACTAATCTTTTCAATTCTACTTTCCTCGCTTCTAATAAACATACACTAAGTCACTTATTTGAGCTGACACATTCTTTTCCGCAAAGTACGCATGTAATAACTCATTTTCATCTAGCACACTCTTTTCTTTATTCCCCGTCTCAACAATAATCGAGTGTTTACAACCTCGTTGAAATTTCTCGAGCACTTTCATGATTGGTTCAGATTCTTGAACGACTAACGGTTTTAATTTACGTAGTTCACTATGCTTTCCATAGTATCGTTCCAATAAGAACCGCATAAATATATATCTGCGCTGTTTCCATTCATAGTATAAGGAAAAAAGTAAGAATGCAAGGATGATGCAAATATTAATATTAAAAGGGAGAATCCAAAGAGAAGCAATTAAAAACAATATGAGCATAAAAATAGACAGCTGCAACGCCTTCCTATGTGCATCACCAAATGCATAAAAATAAGACAGATACAAAAAGACTAATTTCCCACCATCCAATGGCCAAATCGGAAGCAAATTAAAAAGTAAGATCATCAAGTTATACTGGACAAACAATGAAAAGTACTCAGGTGTGATTAGCTGCCATTCAAAACATAGGAAGGCAGCAGCAATCATCCAAACATGCTGTATAGGTCCTGCTAAAATTACCATTAACTCTTCTTTTAATGGGCGATTACCATGTTCGTCCATCTCTGCCACACCGCCAAATGGAAGTAACACAATGCTTTTTATTCTCCAAGAAAAAAACTGTGCGGCCACAGCATGTCCTATTTCATGAACAAAAATAATCAATAGTAAAAGAAAAAGCTCGTTGAAATGAGAAGTGATAACAGCTAATCCGACTACCAACCAGAGTAAAGGATGGATACGTATCTGCTTAAAAAGTAATATCCATTTATTCAAAAGGAATCACCTGTGAAGGATCAACAAAGTCATCCCCTTTTTTAATGGCAAAATAAAACAAGCCTTTCCCATCCTCTTTAGTAGCCGCTTCTCCTACTTCTGCACTTTTTTCAACATAGTCATATGCCTTTACATCAATTTCAGCTAAATTGCCATACCAAGATTGACTTTGATCGGCATGCTGAATGATAACGGTTTGTCCAAACCCAGGTTTTTCGCCAATAAATTCAACGACTCCTCCATTTGCAGCCTCTACTTTTTCACCCATGTTTGTTTCAATCGAAATTTTTTGTCCATCTTGCTCAAACGCTTGTAATACCTTGCCTGTTGCTGGTAAGCTTGGTTGCGCTTCCTCAACAGATTCTTCTGTCTGTTTCTGCTTTGGCAAAAGGGCAAAGGTTTGTCCGAATTGCTCTTCATACCAATTAATAACAGTAGCAAACTGAAAATTCTTATCCATTGCCTCTACAACAAAGGCTTTCGGCTTTTCAAAAATTGCTCCATCATTTTTAAACATAATGGCTACTATGAGGAATAAGCAGGCTGATACGAGCACTTTAAATAGAAAAACCTCCTTTTTAAATAAAGGGTGATTCGTATTTGAATCTTTAGGAGGTGGACTATCATATGAGGGAAGTTGGTCAAATCCATGCCTCTCCTCATCTTGCAACCAATTCATTTTTTTCGATTTTTTTTGAACAGGCTTATTCTTCTCCATCTCTTTTTTTCTTTTAGCCATCCGTTTTCTTATATCATCAGCTCTTGAGCTCATCATAACTTCCCACCTATTCATCAGCATTTGTACAAGTCTATGATGTGAGGTTTTTAAGTATGACAGATAGATAAGGGAGAAGTATTTTTTATGTTGTCAAACACCTAGATGCAGTTGGAAAGCTACCTACTTATAAATGATCATTATATCTGTGTTTACTCTTAGACTATTGATAGTGAAACCTTTTATTATGAATGATCGTGCTCTTAGAGTGCTTTCTATAGAAGAAGATAGGGGTACTAACTGGGGTAATTGACTATACGTCGCTTTTTGATGAAAAGCTTACATTTCTGCAATTGAATGGCTTATTCATGGATGGTGCATTTGGACCGTTTGCTGTATTACTATCAGCAGAATATTCCATAGTCCTATTTCTTTTCCCATGACAAATATTAAGAAATCCTTAGTGACAACAGATCACTAAGGATTTCATTTGTTATTTTACTTTGAAGAAGTTCTTTATCTTTGTAAAAACACCGGTATTCTCTTCTTGAAGTTGTTGAAGTGGTACAGACTCGCCAAGAATTCTGCGGGCAATATTTCGATAAGCAATAGAGGCGATATTATTTGGATCCATTGCGATGGGTTCTCCTTGATTTGTCGCCCGAATCACTTGATCATCATCCGCTACAATGCCTAATAATTCTAAATCGAGGTGTCTCGTAATATCATCAATATCCATCGTATCACGGTTTTTCATAAGTTGTGGTCGGATACGATTAATAACTAACCTTGGACGTTCGATATGATCTTCTTGCTCTAACAACCCGATAATGCGATCGGCATCGCGTACCGCTGTTGCCTCTGGTGTAGTTACAACAATCGCTTTTGTTGCTCCTGAAACGGCATTACGATAGCCTTGTTCAATCCCAGCAGGACAATCAATAATAATATAATCAAAATCCTGCTTTAAATCGTCTATTAATATTTTCATTTCGTCCGGGTCAACCGCATTCTTATCACTTGTTTGTGCCGCAGGCAGGAGATAAAGAAGATCATCAAAGCGTTTATCCTTCACAAGGGCTTGCTGCATCTTACAACGCCCCTTAACTACATCCACTAAATCATAAATAATACGGTTTTCAAGGCCCATAACAACATCAAGATTTCTTAGTCCAATATCTGTATCCACAAGGCACACTCTTTTTCCTTGCAGGGCTAATGCTGTACCAATATTTGCAGATGTTGTTGTTTTACCAACGCCGCCTTTTCCGGATGTAATGACTATCGCTTCTCCCACTCTAGAATCCCCCTTGCAAATTCGATATATTTGGTCTTACATGTACCAATACTTGTAGTCTGTCGATAATGATTTGCTGCTCTTCATTCATATAAGCACATTCCATTTCGCGACTGTTTTCATCTTGTTTTTCATCAGGCGCACGAGTGATACTATCACAAATTCGAAGCTGTGTCGGTTTCATAATAGAAGCTGATATCACAGCCTCCTGGTTACCATAGTAACCCGCATGTGCAATTCCTTTTAGCTCGCCCATAATAAAAATATTGCCACCAGCTCTTACTGTTCCTCCAGGGTTTACATCTCCAATGAGCAATAAATCCCCCGGGACTTCAATCACTTGACCTGACCGAACAATTTTTGTTATAGAGACGATTTCATTTGCTTGCTTTTGCTTTTCAGCCTCATCCTTTGTCAGTACATTAGAAAGCACAGACTCCACAACAAGATTTTTCTTTTGCCTGATTAACTCTTTTATCTCTTCCTCTTGAGAGGAGGTTAAATAGCGATTACCTGTATGTACAAGGACAGATATCAATTTATCTTCTTGACTTTTACTACTCTCTATTAATTTATGATTTAATTCTTTTTTAAGTTCCTCATAAGAACAGGCATCATCAAGATGGAGTGTAATCCCATCCTTTGTGCCCTTCATCGTTACATTTTGTCTTTTATTCATTTCAAGATGTTCACCTCAAGAAAGACAAGAACAGATCCATTCTGTTATCTCGCCTCATTCTGATTCTCAATACATATTGTAGGAATAAATTCGACATCAGTTTGCAAAATCCTTTTTTCTTGCAAACTCAATCTTCACTCTGGTTGAAAAGAATAATTATATGGCAAAAGAAACCGGATAACCGGTTTCTAAAGTTGCCTGCAAACAGTCATTCAACTTTATTTCTTCGTTTTTCTTCATTATTGACTAGAACAGACTTAACATTATAACGATAGTCGTTCAACATATCTTTCAAAATATTTCTTCAATGGAAAAATGACTATGACGATAAAAATGAGGTTCAATATAAGTGTTGGAATGAATCTCATAAAGATAAAATCCGAGAATCCCATTGTTGTAATACTAATAATATAGTTGACCCCGAAAGATCCTAGCTCCATTAATGCTACACCAAAAAGTGTAATGATTGTCGTCACAATAAGATTATTCTGTAAGATCTTCATTAGTTGATACACAATATAAGTGACAACTGGAAATAAAAATAGGTTAATACCGATAATTTCAGTATAAACAATGTCAAACAGCAAGCCAAAAATAAAAGCGTAAAGTAAACCTAGCTTCCTCGAGCCAAAAATAACTAAAAGCATAATCGCTCCAAGTAAAAAATGAGGGATAAGCCATCTCTCATTTGCAAACATCTCTGTTGGAGCGACCATAAGGGCAAATGTACTTTCAATGACGAATAAGAAAATAAATAAGAGAGGGAGAAGATATTTTCTCAACTTTCTTCCTCCTCATTTAATTCTTCAAGCTCTTCTTGAATCTCTGGATTAATGCTGTTAAGTTTCGTTACCATTACATGTTGAATGTCATATAGGTCCGCATTCGGCTCAATATATGCAGTTTGTGTAAGGCCATATTCCGCAGGTGTAACCTCAACAACTTTTCCAATTGGCAAGCCTTTAGGGAATACTCCACCATAACCAGATGTCACTACCATTTGCCCTTTTTCTACTTTTGCATCATAAGGTATCTTCGTCATAAGCAAACGTTTTGTTTTTTCATCGTAGCCTTCAATTAAACCAAAAGTTTCTTCTTTTTTCTCACCATTTTGAACAACAGCTGAAATACGGTTCGTTGGATCTTTAGAACTCACCAGCTGAATCGTGGACGTGAAGGTTTGTGCACTTTTCACCTTACCAATGAGTCCATTGGCTGTAATAACCGCCATATTTGCCTCGATACCGTCTCTGGTTCCTTTATTTATGGTAAGCTTTTCTTCCCACCGTAAAGGATTTCTACCGATTACTGTAGCCTGTATAGGTTCATAGTTGGTTAGACTATCTTCTTTTTCTAGTATTTCACGAAGCTCAGCATTATCCTTTTCTAACAATTGTACCTCTGCCTCTAAAAATGCTAGTTTATCTAATCTAGATTTCAGTTCTTTATTTTCTTCATATGTATTTTGCAAGTCTTGAACATTTTCAAAGAAACCAGCAATGTACTGTGTTGGACCGGCAACAATGTTCTGCACCCATCCCGTCATATCTTTTAAAAACTGTTCTGGCCATGTAACACTATCTCTCTCTCTTAAAGAAAAGCCTATCAACGATACGAGAATAATGATACTTACAAGCAAAATAATCAGGCGTTTATTCAGAAAGAACTGTGGCATGCTAAACACCTCGATTGTTATATTTTATGCAATAAAAAAACTTGAAAAACAGGGCATTAATGACGGCCACTAATGCCTAATTTTTCTGTAGGTCACTATTCTTAGCGAGAGTCTTTAGATTTATTTTTAAACAAATGAATATGATCTAATGCTTTGCCAGTACCAATCGCCACACAATCCAGTGGGTTTTCTGCAATAAGAACAGGCATTTTTGTTTCTTCACTAATCACTTTGTCCAAATTGCGTAACAACGCTCCTCCACCTGTTAAAACAATGCCACGATCCATAATATCAGCTGCTAACTCCGGCGGTGTTTTTTCTAATGTTACTTTTACAGCATCAACAATAGAGTATACCGTATCTTTTAATGCTTTTGAAATTTCATCACCTGTAATCTCAATTGTTTTTGGTAATCCAGTTAAAAGATCACGCCCACGGATTTCAAGGTTTTCTACACCTTCCGCTTCACTAGCAGAACCAATTTCTAATTTAATCATTTCAGCAGTTCGGTCACCAATCATTAAATTATAAGTTTTACGGATATAATTAATGACTGCATCATCCATTTCATCCCCAGCAATGCGGATTGATTGGCTTGTAACTATTCCCCCTAAAGAAATAATAGCCACTTCAGTTGTACCACCACCAATATCCACAACCATACTTCCTGTCGGCTCCCATACAGGTAAATTCGCACCAATTGCTGCTGCAAATGGTTCTTCAATGGTAAATGCATCCTTTGCACCAGCTTGTCTAGTTGCATCTACTACAGCTCTTTCTTCTACTGCAGTAATGCCAGATGGTACACAGACCATAACATTCGGTTTACCTGAAAAAATGCCCTTATTTTTATTCGCTTGTTTCATATAATATTTCATCATTGTTGCTGTCGTATCATAATCAGCAATTACGCCATCTTTCATTGGTCTTAATGCCACGATATTTCCCGGTGTACGACCAATCATATTTTTAGCGTCATTCCCAACGGCAACAATATGTTTCGTATCAGTTTGAAGTGCCACGACCGATGGCTCTCTAACAACGATTCCTTTACCTTTTACATACACAAGTGTATTTGCTGTTCCTAAATCTATCCCAAGGTCTTTTGTACCAAATCCAAACATTCCTGTATCTCCCTTTCTGATACTATACGATTTTTAAAATAAGGTTTATTTAATAGGGCATCTGACAGTCCCTCATTCTTAAAAAAATGATAGGTAAAATACTATACTTCCCCTAAAAAATCATAAACAATATTATATCGTATCGTCAAATAAAAACATAGTGCTAGATATAACCTTTTTCCTTTAAACTGACAAATTTCTTTTCACCAATGATAATATGATCGAGAATATCTATCCCAATTATTTTACCACATTCAGTTAGCCTTTTCGTCACATCAATATCTTCTCTACTTGGAGTCGGATCGCCAGAGGGGTGATTATGCAGACAAATAATCGAGGCGGCAGACTGTCTGAAAGCTTCTTTATACACTTCTCGTGGGTGAACAATAGAGGCATTTAAGCTACCAATAAAAATGGTTTGCTTGCTTAAAACTTGGTTCTTAGTGTTTAAATAAAGACAAACAAAATGTTCCTGAGATAGAAAACGCATTTCGTTCATCACATAATTAGCAGCATCTTCTGGTGAACGAATGCTGTATCTTTCATCGAAGGTTAAATTAGCCATTCTTCTGCCGATTTCTACAGCTGCCATGATTTGAATGGCTTTTGCCTGGCCAATACCTTTCACTTCGGTAATTTCGCTAAGGGAAGCATCCTTTAATAAACGCAATCCATCAAACTTTGTTAGCAAGCGATTGGACAGCTGCAAAACAGATTCATTTTTTGTCCCTGTCCGCAATAAAATAGCTATTAGTTCATGATTGGATAAGCTCTCTGGTCCACTCTGCATTAACCTTTCCCTCGGCTTTTCATCTTGAGGGAAGTCTTTAATCATTAAGCTTTCCGTATGCATCCCTTTCCTCCTTTTTCATTATCCAAACAAATGGTGAGGAAGTGAATAGCCCATTTTGCGCAACTCTCTAATCGTTTGTGAAATAGGCAATCCCATCACAGCAAAATAGTCTCCGTGTATTTGTTTAACAAGTGTTGCACCAATTCCTTGGATCCCATAGCCCCCCGCTTTGTCAAAAGGCTCACCCGTTTGGATATAGGCATAGATTTCTTCTTCTGAAAGCGGCCAAAATTCAACTTTTGTAACAACAGAAAAACGAGTTATTTTATTAGCTGTTAGTATCGCTACACCTGTGTACACTTCATGTGTACCGTTCGATAGGTTCTTAAGCATAAGATACGCTTCATCTTCATCAATCGGTTTGCCTAAAACCTCGCCTTTTTGGACAACAACCGTATCTGAGCCAATAACAAAAGTATCACTTTCGTTATTGTAGACTGCTCTCGCTTTTCGTTCCGCCAATTCTTGCACAATTTCATCCGGCTTTAAATTGGCTTCAAACTGCTCATCAACATGACTGCCTTTTACTTTGAAAGATAAATTTATTTGTTCAAGGAGCTGTTTTCTACGAGGAGAAGTGGAAGCGAGTATGAGGGTTTGTGTTTGCATGTGGTTCACCTTACTTTCATCGTATTTCAAATTGGGAGATACTTCTCTATCGTATCAAACAATCCACCTATTAACAATTTTAAATCATCTAATAATATGAATTTCCCACAAAAAATAGCCCGAAGAAAATCGAGCTAAAGAGAGGTAATCTGCTAAAAATAAATATAGACAGTGAAATCAGTGTTTCATAGATTCAATTAGAAATAAAATTAAATTATTCCCCAGAAAATAATATACTAAGAAACTTTTAAGTTTGAACGATGACCGTATATGATTGTAGGAAATTTAAGGCTGCCTGTTGAGCGTCCTTTCCGTTATTAGCTTTTAGAGCAGTAAGCATTTTATCCTTTAATGCTATTAGGTCTTCATGGTTCAGTCCTTGATTAATCTCATTTAACGTACTTGAATATGCATTAATTTGTTCAGGGGACGCTTCACCTGTCAATAATTGATACACTTGGGGTGAGAGCTCTAAGATTTTCTTTTCTTCTGCAGTTAAACCTTCTACCTTAGCACCATCAATCGTATACTCTTTAGCAAACACTTCTGCACCTTGACCTTCTAATTGGGTACTCATAGTCTTAGCCGCTTCACTTGTAGCTGCTACTCCGATGATAAGTGTATATTGTTCTTGATTCTGGTGGATAAATGTAGGAATGCCTTTTTCCTTATACGAAGCAGCGATACCCTCTGCACTATCCTTGGTAGTAAAAACACCTCCTTGGACGATAAACGTATCTAAAGCAGGTAATTCTGCCGTCTCACTACCCGCAGTTACTGCTCCTGATGCACCTACTTGGGAACTTGCTGCGCCTCCTTCTGCCGTTTCCCCTTTATCGAGAACATTTAACATTACCAACCCAAATCCCGTTCCGATAACAACAGCAAACAGAATGGTAAAAAACATCGACGGGTTTAATTGATATTTCATTTGTTTAAAACTACTTTTCTTAGCTGTGCTTTTACTGTATTTGTTTTTCTTTTTCGTCACTTTTTCTCTATCTGCAAGTTCTTTCTCCCAATCTACTTCTTCTTCTCCACTTGGTAAAATCCAATCAAATTGATCCTCCGCTTCATTTTCCTTTGTGGCCGCTTGCTCCTTTACACCTTCTTCTTTATGCTTCGGTTGCCCGTCCTGATTTAATTTTATTGTGATTGTTCTCGCCTTTCCATTATGCTTGTCCATCTTTGTCCACTTCCCTCCCTCTTACCTTTTACTATTATTTTCATCACTTTATCATAGGAGAAAAAAAAAATAACAAGACTTTTGTCGTCTTGTTACAGAATGATTTCGTCAAATTCCATCATGGATAAAAACTTTGTCAAAGAAAGGCATCAGTCTCTATCTTCAAAAGGATAGGACTTGCCAGCAGCTTGATCATTGACGATTTTAGGATCATTTTCTTTTAAATCAATAGCGGTAGGAAAATGATAAACTGATACAACCATAGTGTAGTCTCTTATACCATCTTTCACCTGGGTGATTTCGATTGATTCAATGGTTGTATACCGCTCTAGATGCTGTAATTCCTCTGTGAATGAAAGCCAATCCTCATAGCTTTGAGATTGCAAGTGCATGCTAATGACGGTCTTTTCTAATCCATTGGGCAACTTTACTTCAACAATACCTTCTTCTGATGTTGTCGAAATATCATTGATTGTTTCACTATTTGCCGTCTCATCCGAATGAACTCTTTCAACATTAATGGCCATTTGTGTAAGCTGAATCTTATTGACCGTTGCCGCTTCATCTAATAATAATAAAAACTGTTCTTCTAATGGCTCGATAGGTAGATGTAGTTGAGCATCTTCCCATTGTTCTGTCTGTGATACCGTTGCGGAAGAGCCTTGTTCCTTTAAGCTATTTAACCGTGCTTCTTCTGTAATGACCCTTTTTTTTATGGCCGATTCCTCTAACTTGAGTGGGTATAAGTAAAGAACGTAGGTTAATACAACTGTTATAAGCATGGATAAAACAATTACCAACAACCAATATTTACTTCCTTTGAACACAGTCAACGTTTTTCCTCCTCTACAATTGAGAAATAAGAGGGATCAAACGTGAAGGAGTAACTTGCTTCAAAACGAGACCGTTCCATTTCAGCTGCCTGTTGTTCATTAATCGTTGCTAAAGACGCATCTATAGACCAATCAGCTTGTTTAATACTGTGCAATAAATAAGCTGCTTCTCTTTGTGTATCAAATTGAACAAGCATCTCAACCTCATTTTTGTTCGATAGCTGCAGCGAAAGAATATAGCCTCTTGTTGGCAAAAGAGCTGTTAATTCAGATAAAAACCCGGTGATATTCACGCGTTCTTGTTCTAGCCAAGTTGTTGCATTCATTAACTCTTCTAGCGATTGTGATTGCTCTCTCTCATTCGACATTTCTGTTTGCTCTATTATTTCAACTTGTATATACGCTAATTCTTCCTCACTTGATTGGATACTTCTTTTTATTTTGTAGGCTCCTACGAAAATCGAAGCTAAGAGTAGCAGCAGGATGACCAACAAGATAACTATAAAAGTTGGGTTAACTAAAGGCTTTTGCTTTTGCAACAAATTTATATTGACCGTCATTTAAAGCACATCCTTTAACGCTAACCCCAGCACCTTATTCATCGAAGGTACAATCGTTTCATCATCCATTATTTTCCTAGCGTCAACAATAGCTATACGGCTTGTCATTCTACTACTTAAAAACAACTGAAAACTATGTATAATATTTTCACCACTTAATAAAACACTTGTAGTTGCATGATTGGTTTGTTGAAGGGTGAAAAAATGAAAATCTTGTAATCGATCCACTTCACGATACACTTCGG
Source organism: Cytobacillus sp. FSL K6-0129 (assembly GCF_038007625.1). NCBI lineage: Bacteria > Bacillati > Bacillota > Bacilli > Caryophanales > Bacillaceae > Cytobacillus > Cytobacillus sp. FSL K6-0129. The sequence goes on from NZ_JBBOXM010000001.1 coordinate 1,676,358, forward strand.
TAAATAAATAATCATCATTGGTTAATTCTATATTGTCATCATAGGGTAAATAATGAACAAGCATAGGAATGCCATGATGAATGATAGAGATATGAACACCTTGTTTTTCAAAATGAATGATAACAACACTCTCATTATCCTCTGCTAATCCTAAATAGGCGCTCAACCTCCATAAAGATAATGCTGTGATCTCTGCTTCTTCTGGGTAAACATTAGCTTGAGCGATTACTTGTTCAAACTGATGAACGAGCGTCTCCTCCGCAGCAACTAACAACACACGTTTCTCTTCATTCACCTCTTTATTAGGCATGAGGTGATAATCAAATACTGGTTGTTGAAATGGTAAATGAATGCTAGCCCCTATTTCCATATCCAAATATCCATGAATATGCTTTGCAGGCACTTCATCAGGAATAACTACTGACCTTACAACACTTTGTCCATCCGGAACTATAAATCTAACTTTTTTCCGATGAAGCTGCCAGTCTTCCACACAGCTTTGGAGGATTAAGGATAACCCCGTTTCATCTATTATTTTTCCTTCTTCAATGATTCCTTTTGCAATAGGTTTCACTGCTAGCTTTGTACCATAGGGAAACTGCCGCTTGTTCACTTGGCAATAGCGAATGCAATCATCCTCTATGACTATATTACAAAAGCTTTTTCTTAAGAAAGATAAAGCCATCATTTAAACTCCTTTGTCTAAACTAGAAGATTTGTAAATAATACAGCCATATTTCTTTGCCGAAAAAGTAAGCAGAAAGCGCTCCAGCTGCAATAAAGGGGCCAAAGGGGATGGGGTTGCCTCGTTTAACTTTGCCTACTAGCATAGCTAGTAAACCGAATACAGCGCCGTAAATCGTCGCAAGGAAAAAGGTTAACAAGACAAGCTTTGCACCAAGAGCAAACCCTAATAACGCAAACAGTTTAATATCACCACCGCCCATCCCACCATTACTCACAACTGCAATGGCAAGAAGCAAAAAGAAGCCAATAGCGCAACCTACTAAACTATCCCACCAAGGTGAAAGTGGCCAAATCAATCGTTCTATTATAAAAATGACTGCAAAACTTAGCAAAATACGATCCGGTATTAACATATATTGAATATCCGAAACGAAAATAATCATAAATAAAGATATCAACGTTAGAGCAAACAAAAGCTCTGGCGTCCAACCTAACGTGACAAGCGCAAGCACGAATAACAGCCCTGTTAACAGTTCAACAATAGGATATAAGGGCGAGATCCTCACACCACAGTGACGACATTTCCCGCGCTGAAATAAATAAGATAACACTGGCACCAATTCATACGCTTGTAAGTTATGGCCACAGTCAGTACAAGCTGACCGCGGTTTTACAATCGATTTTTTCACAGGTACCCTCAAACCGACAACATTGTAAAAGGAGCCGAGGATGAGGCCTATGATAAATAAGTAGATTAGTAGTATGTGATTGACCTCCTAACTTTATTCCTTAACACTTTCTCTAGATAAGTCAGATTCTAGAACGGCTTCATTATTTCCATCAGAAACTGATCTTTCTCCGTTTGTTAAGAAAACTTTGTATGTGATATTGCTTTTATCTTTTTCAACTTCAACATAGGAACCATTTTTATTTTTATTTCTTTTATATCCATTTTTAACTTTATCTGGATCATCCATCTTTTCCAAATAACCAGATTCCTCTATATCAGCTAAGTATATTATTTTATTTCCATTGTTCTCTTGAATAACATCCTCTGAAGCTACCATTAATTTAGCTGAACTAATCATCTGCCTTGCATTGGCGACGTGAGCATCCTTTTTACTATTATCAATCAATCCTCCGATACTAGGCACAGCAATGGCAGCTAGTATACCAAGGATGACAACAACTGCTAATAATTCAACAAGCGTTAGCCCTCGCTCATTTTTACACTGTTTTTTCCATTTTTTCAACATGTTCATCTACCTTTCTATCTTTTTATTTAAAATAGGTATAATTACCTAAGTATATTATACTATTTTTCTGTGAAATAAATAGATATTTTTTCCTCTAAATGGTAGATATTATTCAACATGATTAAAAATATCAAACATAGGCACAACGATACTGATAACGATTGTACCGACGATAAGTGCTAAGATGATAATCATAAGCGGTTCAAGCAGCGCTTTCATCCGTTCGGTTGTCTGATCGATTTCACTATCATATAAATCAGCTACTTTTTCAAGCATCTCATCTAAGGAACCACTTCTTTCACCAACGGCAATCATATGTGAAAGCAATGGAGGTAGCAGACGATTCTTCATCGGCTTCGCTAATGATCTTCCTGTCTCAATACTGAGACTTGCATCTTGTAGAATAGTTTTTATTACCGTTAAGGAAGCCATTCTTTCCACTATTTTAAGTGCTTCTACAATCGATACAGAACTGATTAACAAGCTTGATAATGTTCTCGTAAATAAAGCGACCTCTTTAATAATAAGCATTCTTCCGATAAATGGGGTACGTAACAATAACCAGTCTCTACAACCTCTAAGGAGTTTATGATCACGAAATAGTAAAATCGTGAGTACAAGCACGAATAAGAAAAAGAGAATCATATACCAGTTCATCGTAAGGTAGTCACTAATACGAAGGACAAATATCGTAATGGCTGGAAGTTCTGCATTGAAGCCTGCGAACATTTGAACGAATGTCGGCACCACTTGTAGCATTAAAAATAGAACAACAAAAATAGCAATGATGCTGACAACAATAGGATAGGCTAGGGCAGATAAAACCTTGTTTTTTAGCTGATTTTGTTTTTCGTAATAATCGGCCAGACGGCGTACGACATCATCTAGCATCCCCCCGGCTTCTCCAGCATGTATCATATGAATCATATAAGGCTGAAACAAATCAGGGTGTTCTTTTACTGCTTCCGATAGAGGCTTTCCTTCATCCAAAGTGTCTCTCATACTTAATAATGCTTGCTTTAAACGTTTATTTTCCGTCTGCTCTGCTAACATATCTGTTGCCTCAATTACTGTAATTCCAGCTTGTAAAAGGGCAGCGAATTGCCTCAAATACACTACAAGCACACTTGTCTTTAATCCCTTTTTTAAGGCAATATCTTTTGTCCAGAATGTTTCTCTCACTTCATTTAATTCGATAACCCGAAATCCTTTTTGCTCTAATTTAGTGACCGCCTCTTTTTTTGTCCAGCCATGAATGATTCCTGTCCGCTTTCCTTTTAAGCTTTTAGCGACATAGGAGAATCTAGCCATGACGTCTCCTTTCTTTTATAAAGGGAGAAGCCACCTCCGGAGAGATGAGCTGTTTTTGTAATAATTTCGTTACGCTTGTCTCTAGTGTATGCATGCCAATCTCTCTTGATGTTTGCATCACATTGATGAGCTGATGGATTTTCTCGTTACGAATAAGGTTAGCTACTGCTGCTGTATTCACTAATAATTCAGTAGCTACCGTTCGACCGGTACCCGTTTTTAAAGGCAAGAGTCGCTGTGAAAAAACCCCTACTAAGACGGATGAAAGTTGAAAGCGAATTTGCGTTTGTTGGTCAGCCGGAAAAACATCAATCATACGATTAATTGTTGAAGGAGCACTAGATGTATGCAATGTGCCTAGAACGAGATGACCCGTTTCAGCAGCTGTAATCGCTGTTTGAATCGTTTCAAGGTCACGCATTTCACCCACCAATATGACGTCAGGGTCTTGTCTTAATGCAGCCCGCAACCCGTTGGCAAAGTTTTGTGTATCAAAACCGACTTCTCTCTGATTAATAATTGACCGATGATGTTTATGTAAATACTCAATCGGATCTTCTAAAGTGATAATATGCTTAGAAAAAGTTTCATTCATTTGTTGAATAATAGCTGCTAATGTTGTTGATTTGCCGCTACCTGTTGGTCCCGTCACTAAGAAAAGCCCTTGTGGTTGCTCAACTAATTTAGCTAACACCGGCGGTAAAGAAAGCTGATTCAATGTTGGAATGCTGACTGGAACAACACGAATTGCGAGGCTTATACATGACCTTTGATGATAAGCATTGACTCTAAAACGGGATAAACCAGGAATGCCATATGAGAAATCTAATTCCCCTTTTTCTTTAAACTTTTGCCAAAGGTGAATAGGAATGATCTCTTTAGCCATCTCCTCTGTCGCCTGTGGTGTTAATATTTCCTCTGTGATTCTTTCTAGCACACCATTGATACGAATAATCGGTTGAGTCCCTACACTAATATGTAAGTCAGATGCCTGTTTGTTATACGCGCTCGTTAACAAATCTATCATTTTCATTTCCCAAACTCCCCCCTTCCTCTAACATCGTTACTTTTAACACTTCCTCTAAAGTCGTCAGTCCTTGAGAGATTTTATGCAATCCGTCTTCTAATAAGCTTCTCATCCCAGCTTTCTTGGCTGCGATTTTTAATGTAGTAGTATCATGATCAGTAGTAATAATTTTTCGCAAAACGTCGTTTAATGTAAAAACTTCATGTAAAGCGATTCTCCCTTTATACCCTGTCATCTGGCAATGACTGCACCCTCTCCCTCTTTGTAAGTTTTCAGGTTCAATTCCTTTGCTAGCAAATACCGTTTGCTCATACGAAGTAGGTGTAACGGTTTCCCTACATTCAAGGCAGACTTTGCGTACCAATCTTTGAGCAACCACACCATTTAATGCTGAGCTCACTAGGAAAGGTTCAATTCCCATATCGATTAACCTCATCACCGTTGACACACTATCATTTGTATGGAGAGTACTTAAAACGAGATGCCCTGTTAAAGCTGCCCTTATAGCGACTTGAGCTGTTTCTTGATCTCTTATTTCACCGATCATGATGATATTTGGGTCTTGCCTTAATATAGATCTCAATCCACTAGCAAAGGTCATCCCCACTTGCTTATGAACTTGTAGCTGATTGATTCCTTTTAGAATTTGTTCAACAGGGTCTTCAATCGTAATAATATTGACTTCTTCTTTATTCATTTCATGCAAGGCGGCATATAAGGTAGATGTTTTTCCGGCACCAGTTGGTCCTGTAATTAGTACAATACCTGCCGGTTGCTGAATCATCTGCCTTATTTGCATTAAATATTCTTTTTGAAAGCCAAGATGTTCAAACTTCATAAGCCGCTCTTGCCGATCTAATATTCTTAATACCGCTTTTTCCCCATGAACCGTCGGAATAATAGACACCCTTATATCGACCGTGCGATAATCAATTGGTATTTTGATACGTCCGTCTTGTGCTATTCTTTGCTCGGTTGTATCCATCTCTGCCATGATTTTAATTCTTGAAAATAGTTCATTTTGGATTGATTTCGCTAATTCCCTCTCTCGACGTAATAACCCATCAACGCGAAAGCGAATAACAACACTGCTTTCTTGTGCATCTATATGAATATCACTAGCCTTCATGGCAATGGCACTACTTAATAATTGATCTATTAACTGGATAATCGGTGCATTCCTTCTACTTCTTTGCTTTCCTTGCCTTTCATTCCCAGCTGCCACTTCTTCTTTAGGTTCATCTCGATAATAGCGATGGATCGTACGAACAATATCATCTTTAGCAGCAATGGCTGGATGAATTTTATACCCTGTTGTTAATCGAAGATCATCAATTGTATAGTAATCTAGTGGGTCCGCCATCGCCACGAGGAGATGGTCACCCTCAAGCTTTAAAGGAATGACAAGATTTCTCTTCGCCACTTCCATTGAGATAAATTGCAAAATTGAGGGATTGATTGGATAAGCCGTTAAGTCCACATGAGGAATGCCCAATTGCCATTCGAGCGCTTGAATGAGTTGTTTCTCCGTTATTAATTCGCTTTGTAGTAAGGCATCCCCGAGCTTTTGACTCTTGTTCTTTTCCCATAATACCTTCTCTAATGCTTCATGGGTGATAACACCGGCATCTATTAATAATTCACCTAATTTTTTGCGCAAGAGATTTCCTCCTTTATTTCTCCATTTTTTCGCCCTCTATCCCCCATAAATCATCACGCGGTTCACTTTCTTCATTAGAATCCTTTGTTACTTTTTTGTTCTCTTCATCTTCCCTACCGTCACCTCTCCATTCAATTGTAGATATGGGGGGATAATAATCTTTCAATCTAGCAAATGTCTCTATAAACATACCTTTTCGCTTCTGGCGCTCAATGACAACCCGTATACCTACGGCACCCTCTTCAATCATTTTCACACCGTCTTCTAACCCTTCTTGGTTATATACCTTTGTCAGTGGCTCAATTTGCTCCATCTCTTTTATTACGGCTTCATAATCATAAATAAATGGTGGCCCCATTAAAGTAAAATACATCCTCCCCCTGTTCTCTTCTATTTTGATTGTATAATTGACAGTATTAGGGTTGTAGAATTTGAAATCATGTTGTCTTTTTTTGTCCACGTAAGCTTCATATCCTGCCTCAGTAAAGCTTGGCTGCTTATTTTGAATGTATCTTTCTTCAATGGAAAAATTCGTATGTAAAATAAGTTGATAAATGCCTGTTGCTATTATATGTAGATCATTTTCCTCACCGAATTGATCTAACACAGAGAAAAGGGAACGATTATCGATAGCAATGGATTGGGTATAGCCACTCCAATCAGCATCTACTTGTAGTACAACTTGAGCGAGTGGTTCTTGTACAAGTGTTACAGGTAAGTATTCCTCTATTTGCACATTATAGGATGTTTCTAATCTACTAACTTTATCTACAATGTCCTCATAGATTTTATTCATCTCTTCTTCATTCAACGTCAATTGTGAAAATAATTCTTCTACACGCTCATAAAATAATTGCTTATCATATTCAACAAAAAGTGGATTATTTGTTCCTTCTGTTAGTTCTTCAACAGTATCCTCCACGTTAAAGCGAAATAATTGCGGGTCAAGTATCCATTCTTCATCAAGGTAGGCAACCTTTATTTGTGCTTTATTTCGCCATTGTTCTATTTTTTGCAGTAACTTACTTTTTATTTCTCCTTCACTTAAACCTTTAATGACCACATCTGCCACTTTCGTTTTGCTTGAATGAATAGAAGGAGGAGTGGCATGAGCAACATACTGCCAAACGATGATGAGCAGAAGAATTAGTACAATACTTGTTAGAATTATTCTTGCTTTCATTTTTCTTCACCTTCATGTACGAATGCCATTGCAGATCCGCACTTATTTTTATAAATAGGGATTATACCTAACCCTTCTATATCCAATGCATTGTCACATTTACAAGCACTCGTCTCATCCTCTATCTCAACCCAAGATGTATCTGTAGCGAAAACCACACAGTGATGGTCAGATAGCGCGATTGCCTTGTTCCCTTCTTGTGTAGCAAATAGGATTACTCCTACTTCAATCAAACGACGATGTTGAATATCAAATTGACTTTGTGTGATTTGTTTGGTTGATTGAAGGACACCTAACAAAAGCGGTGGGATGATAATAAATATCAAGATTATAATTAAGAGAACAGTAACAAGTGCATACCCCTTTTCGCCATTTTCCTTTACTCGCACTCTGAACCCTCACCTTCAAGTTGTGATACACCATAGAGTTCCTCTAAAGGCTCATCTCTTTCCTTTCCATTAGAGACAGTAACCTTCAGTATTGCTTTTTCTTCTACCATCTTCTGAATCACCTTAATAACATATTCTTGGTCGTTTATATCAACAGTTTCTTGACCGCACTTTCCCTCTATTAATGCTTTCTCTGCTAGTTGTAATGCAGTAAAATCATTCTCCGCTCTTGTTATTTGTCCGTTTGCATTGATAAAGACAGAAATAAACGCAGTAAGTACAATCGTGATTAACAAAAGAGAAACAATGACTTCAATGAGTGTTAACCCATTTTGTTTTTTTAATAGTTTAAAAATTCCTCATTCACCTCCAGGTAATTATTATGTAAAATAAAGGTATGAAGGGGGTATAAAGAAATGGGTCAATATAACTATAAAAATAACATAGGTATGACATTAATTGAAGTACTAGCGACCATTGCTATCCTTTCAATTATTAGTTCTGTCATTTATGGTACTTTTATTTCAATAGAGAAAACAAAAAGTAAGACTTTTACTTCTGTCAATTTAAGGCAAGAATCTAACCTCATTATGGCTTATTTAAGAGACTTACATCAAGTAAAATATGCAACAACGCCACAATATTCTTTATCGCTACCTTCTTTACTATTAAGAAATGATATTCACTTCAAAGACATCTCGATTAAACCTGCTAATCAAAGCACAGCAGATCCTTATTGTAGTTATCATGAAGATGATGTGAAACCTCTTGAGGATTGCCTCATTTCTAGTGATGTAATTGATGTTCAATTCACTCTTGCAGGCGGAGAAGATACTTTCGGTGTTCATACAAAAATAAACAAACTGCTGTTAGGAGATAAAGAGGACGATTCTGGAAACGAGGAGAATCCCGGCGACGGAGGAGGAGGCGATGATAATGGCGAGGACCCTAATGAAGGAGAAAATTCTACTTGCTCTGACAGCTTCTATCAATGTATGATAGAAAGTCAACTATTTCTCCATGGTTCCTCATTTGCCTTTCATGGTAACCGAATCAATGGTAGCGATGCCACCATATATATTGGAGATTCATTAAAAACTGCCCAGATCAATGGCGGCGCCTTAAGTAGTGTTTCTAATCTATTTATAGATGGAGATGTAAATTTACAAGGAGGTAGTGCAGGGTTAGGATCAGCTTCTAAGCCAGGGCAAGTTTGTATTAACGGCGACTTTTCAGCCTCAGGTGGACGTTCTATTTATGGTCATACCGTTGTGAATGGAAGGGCCAATATTAAGGATACGACTTTTTATCAACCTTTAACAATAATGAAGGATGCAGTGTTACCTGGAGGAACATATAAAGATAACGTACATATTGGTGGTGACACATACATCAAAGATGCTTACTTTGAGAAGGCGCTTTTTTCTCATCAAGATTTGACGGTTGATTGGACTCCATCCTTTTCTCCTTCCGCTTTAGCAACATATGTTGGAGAATTGTATCATCCGAATAATATAGATTTATCCGCTTATCAAAAAGGATCATCTTTAGAAAAGTTAACGAGTTGTAGCATCCCTTCTTACCCTCTTCTTAAAACCAAACCAGCAGGATGGTATGAAGCAAATGGCTATGGTTCCTCAGTAAAAAGTGAAAATATGAAATTATTTGGCGAAGATATTACCATTTCTCCATATCTTGACGAAAAATACCGTTATATAAACTCCTTTTCAAAAGCAGTAATTATTGCTACCGGTGATGTATATATCGGTTCACAAAGTCAATGGATTGAACGATTTAGCGGAGTTGTATTTGCTCCATATGGAAGTGTAACCTTTTATGGAGGAGAATTTAATGGCAGTATCATTGCTAAAAATGGCGTTTACCTTATGAGTGGGGGAACAACAGTGAACTACATCCCGATTAGTGATTTTTTTGCTCAAGAAAAGGATTTCCCTCTTGAATAAGACACATAATGAGAAAACGCCAATTGCTCTATTCATGTTGGTCAACTAAAAAGTAAAGGGCGATTCTAAAAGTATTTGACGCCCTTTACTTATACGGCTACAAGTAATATCCATCGTAACCAATCATTATTGATGAGCAAAAAAACGCTTTACTTCAGAAATAAAGTATAGGGAACCTGTAATCACTAAAACATCATTTTCACGCATCATTTCCTTCGTTTCTTTTATTGCTTCTTGCCAATCAGCTGTAACTAAATGATGATTCTTTTGACTGATTGCAGACAGTTCCTCAGCTGTTGCCGCACGAGGGAAATCAAACCCTACAAAAGTAATCGCTTTCGCACAATCCTCCATTCTTTGAATCATGCCTTGCAGTGGTTTGTCCTTTAATGCTGCAAAAATAAAATAAATATCACGATCTTGATAGCGCTTTTCTAATTCGTCACAAACAGCAGCCATTCCTTCTTCATTATGTGCTCCGTCTAAAATCGTTAGTGGTGCTGTTGCCACGCGCTCAAAACGACCAGGCCAATACATTTTTTTCAAGCCTCTCTCTATGCTTACTTCTGAAATCACAAAGGAAAAATATTGATTCAGAAAATCAACCGCCATCAACGCCAAGCTAGCATTTTCTACTTGATGAACACCTGGCATCGATATTTCTAAATAGTCTCTTTGCCTAAATGTATTCTGAAAAGAAAAGGCCTCACCTACTTCTGTCGATACGATATGCTCCGCTTGGAATTGCTTATTTGCTTGATAAACTTTTGCATGTTTTTCTTTTGCTGTCTTTTCGATAACAGCCACTGCCTCATCTTGCTTAACACCAGTAATAGTTGGGGTCCCAGGCTTTATAATCCCAGCTTTTTCAGAGGCAATCTTCTCAATCGTATCACCTAATATCGCAGTGTGATCAAGACCGATATTTGTAATGATAGATAATAGGGGATGAAGGACATTTGTTGAATCTAGTCTGCCACCTAATCCTACTTCAAACAAAGCAATATCAACCGGTTCAATATGGGCAAAATAATGAATCGCCATTGTTGTTATAATTTCAAATTCAGATGGCTCTCCTAGTTCTGATCCTTCGAGCTCTACTGCAAGCGGATAAATATCATTTACTAGCTGGACAATATCTTTATCAGAAATCGGCTTGCCGCCTAATGTAATCCGTTCATTGAATTGCTCTATATATGGAGAAGTAAATGTACCTACCATAATCCCCTCTGCTTCAAGGATTGAGTGGATATAAGCTAGTGTCGAACCTTTACCGTTCGTTCCCCCTATATGTATAACCTTCAGTCTTCTTTCTGGATGATTCAATTTTCCCATCATCCATTCCATCCTTTGTAATCCTGGTTTGATCCCAAGACGAAGACGAGAATGAATCCAACCAATTGCTTCTTCATATGTTGTAAACATTTCTATCTGCCACCTTTATTAATATAACCATTATAAGAGGAGACGATATTTCGCCTCCTCTCCTATTATACCTTATTCACCTTTTAATTCGTTCATTCTTGCTTCAACTGCTGAACGTTTTTCGCTATAATCTTGTTCTTTCGCTTTTTCTTCAGCGATTACTTTTTCAGGTGCTTTCTTAATAAAACCTTCATTACTTAATTTTTTCTGAACACGTTCTACTTCTTTATTTAACTTATCCCATTCTTTTTGTAAACGAGCAATTTCTTCATCAATATTAATTAAACCTGCTAATGGCAGAATAATTTCTGCTCCAGTAACAATTGCTGTCATCGCTTTATCAGGTGCTTTTGCATCAATCGCAATGGTTAATTGCTCAGGGTTACAGAAGCGTTCAATATAACCAACATTTTTACTTAAAACCTTCTGTACATTTTCATCTTTTGTTTTGATGAGCATATCAATCTTCTTACTCAATGGTGTGTTTACCTCTGCACGAATATTACGTACAGAACGAATAATTTCCACAAGCAGTTTCATTTCTTCTGCTGCTGCTTTATCGGAAAGCTCTTCATTCACAGTCGGCCAAGAGGCAACTGTAATCGATTCTCCTTTATGAGGGAGGTTTTGCCAGATTTCCTCTGTAATAAACGGCATGAATGGATGCAATAATCTCATTGTTTGGTCTAATACATAAGCGAGAACAGATCTTGTTGTCTGTTTAGCCGCTTCATCTTCACCGTATAATGGCAGTTTTGCCATTTCAATATACCAGTCACAGAAATCATCCCAAATGAAGTTATAGAGGATTCTGCCCACTTCACCAAACTCATAACGATCGGACAACCTTGTTACCGTTTCAATTGTTTCATTTAAGCGCGTTAAAATCCATTTATCTGCAACCGATTTTTCATCGGTTAAATCAATTTCATCATAAGTTAATCCATTCATGTTCATTAAGGCAAATCGAGAAGCGTTCCATATTTTATTGGCAAAATTCCACGTAGATTCTACTTTTTCAAAGCTGAAACGCAAATCCTGACCTGGTGAGCTTCCTGTTGATAAGAAATAGCGCAAAGAGTCTGCACCATATTTCTCAATAACATCCATTGGATCAACACCATTACCTAGTGACTTACTCATCTTACGACCTTCCGCATCACGAACCAATCCGTGAATAAGTACATCTTTAAATGGACGGCCACCAGTAAATTCAATACCTTGGAAAATCATTCTAGATACCCAGAAGAAAATGATATCATAGCCGGTTACTAACGCATCAGTCGGATAATAGCGTTTAAAATCAGCACTTTCTTCATTCGGCCAACCTAATGTAGAGAATGGCCATAACGCTGATGAAAACCATGTATCAAGCACATCTTCATCTTGTTTCCAGTTCTCACTATCACTCGGTGCTTCTGTTCCTACATATACTTCACCTGTTTCCTTATGATACCAAGCTGGGATGCGATGGCCCCACCAAAGTTGACGAGAAATACACCAGTCACGAATATTTTCCATCCAGCGTAAATACGTATTTTCAAAACGATCTGGAACGAAGTTGACTTTATCTTCACCCTTTTGTAACTCAACAGACGCATCCGCAAGTGGTTGCATTTTTACAAACCATTGGGTAGACAAATAAGGTTCTACAACTGCTCCACTACGTTCTGAATGACCAACAGAATGAAGATGCTCTTCGATTTCAAAAAGAATACCTTCTTCTTGCAAATCTTTAACGATTTGTTTACGACATTCGAAACGATCTAGCCCTTGATATTTGCCAGCATTCTCATTCATTGACCCGTCTTCATTCATTACTAGAATTCTTGTTAGGTTATGACGATTACCAATTTCAAAGTCATTTGGGTCATGAGCTGGTGTAATTTTTACTGCTCCTGAACCAAATTCCATGTCAACATAATCATCTGCAACAATCGGAATTTCTCTGCCAGTAATAGGTAGTTTCACCGTTTTACCAATCAAGTGTTGATAACGCTCATCTTTAGGGTGAACGGCAACCGCTGTATCACCTAGCATCGTTTCAGGTCTTGTTGTCGCAATTTCAATATGACCACTACCATCTGTTAATGGATAGCGCATATGATAGAACGCCCCTTGAACATCTTTATGGATCACTTCTATATCTGATAAAGCTGTTTGAGTAGAAGGGTCCCAGTTAATAATATACTCGCCTCTATAAATCAAACCTTTATTGTATAAAGCAACGAAAACTTCTTGTACAGCATCTGATAACCCTTCGTCTAGTGTAAAGCGTTCACGGTTATAATCTAGACCGAGACCAAGCTTAGACCATTGTTGTCTAATATGTCCTTTATATTCATTCGTCCATTTCCACGTTTCCTCTACAAACGCTTCACGACCAAGATCATAACGACTTTTTCCTTCTTCGCGCAGTTTTTGTTCAACTTTTGCTTGAGTAGCAATACCTGCATGGTCCATACCAGGTAACCACAAAACATCATACCCTTGCATGCGCTTCATTCTCGTCAAAATATCTTGAAGCGTTGTATCCCATGCATGACCAAGATGCAACCTTCCCGTTACATTTGGTGGCGGTATCACAATTGTATAAGGTTTTTTCTGTGGATCATCTTTTGCCTCAAAATATTTTCCTTTTAACCACCAATCATAACGACCTTGTTCAATAGACTGAGGGTCATATTTTGTTGGCATCGTGATATTATTCTCTTCCATCGCCTATTCATCCTTTCTCACATTCGCTTATCGTTAACAATCAAACAAAAGCAAAATAAAAAACTCCACTCGTCACAAAAAGGACGAATGGAGTTGCTTCCGCGGTACCACCTTTTTTTCAATTACCATAAACTTTAGTAATTGACTCTCGAATGGATAACGGCGTTCCCGTCTTTCGCTAATAATAGAACTACGTTCACGAAAGAAGCTCCAGGGCGACCTTCCAATGGGTTCGCTTAGAAAATCTCACAGCAATTGATTTTCCTCTCTTAAAGCAAAGCGCCAATGTACTCTTCCCTATCAAAGCTTTTCATTTGTTTGAATATAAAGTAATACTACCTAAAAATAGTCACTATAGTCAATAAGGATGACCAATTTTTTTTATTATATACATGATAATAAAAAAAGGGAACAAACCTGTAAAAAAAATTGCTCATATTTTGAGCCTGCCTATGTATGAGGGAATATGCGCGGGATGAGGATGCAAAAGAGAAATCCACTACCTAAATGTAAACTTTCGAGGAGGGGTAGAAAGGTATACCCTAAGATATAAAACTTGCTTTTACTGAGTGAGTTTGTTTACCATTTGGATTCTCTTAAAATGAATATAGGAGCCCAGGTTTTATCCATTTTGGGCTCCTTCTTGTTCTGCATTCGCCTTCTCAGCTGCTTCTTGTGCTTGTTTTTTCTGACGCTCAATTTCATCAATCCTCATAGCCACATATTCCGTATTTTTTAATAACCAAAATTGCCTTTGTATATGCTCTACATGCTTTCTTTCATTCTTTTTTGACTTACCATTATGATATTTTTCTGCTGCGCGAATGACAGGCCCTGGATGAGCAAAATAACTTTGAAATAACAGCATTTCATCTTCTCTAAACGGATAATGCTTAAAATAAGTGTAAATCCAATCGACAGCATCGTCCGCACGCTTCGGAAAGGTTTTTAATGACCTTGATAAGAACGGAAGAAGATCATGCATAGGTGAACTTCTCTTCGCTTCTTCAAAATTCAAAAAATAGCCATATCCGCGCTCATCATACAAGAAATGTTCAGTAGAAATTTTTCCATGTATAACAGCTGTACGAACTTTTTCCTCTTCCTTCGTTTTTTCGTACCAATCCTTTAATTTCTTCGTTGAGAAAGTTAAAGCTTGAGCGATATCATTATAATATTGTGTAAACATCAATTCATAAGGAGATAAATATTCCCTAGATTCACATGTTTCAATAAAACCATCCAAAAATTCACTCTGCTTTTCCCATTCTAGTAACGTATTTTCATAATGCTCTTCACGTTCTTCTTTGGAGACTTCCACTTCTTTCGTACTTAAGACATGCAAGCGAGCAAGTTCTCTAAACATTTGTTGATGCCGTTCAAATTGATCTTCTTTAATCTCATTAGCTAGCCAAGGCATTAAATAATACAGCTTTTGGTTGTGTAAAACGGCATACCTACCATCAACCGTCGGATAAATCGGGACGATCCGGTTATAACCCATTTGGTATAATTGCTGAATATAACGAATGAAGTCCGCACCATGATTTGCTTTTATTTTTTTTAAAGAAAAAACACCTTTGCTAGAGTAAACCTTTTGAACGCTACCAAAACTTTCGATGAAATTTGGCTCAAGTGCATAGTGTTTTAAGATCGGACCATATTTTTTTAATCTATTTTCCTTTGCCACTTAGACCACTCACTTTCCTCGCTTACCTAAACTGTGTAAGTAAACAAGTGACACTGATAAAAATGCGAGCAGACCGATGAGATCTGCTCTTAATGTACTCCCCTTATCCGCTAGTTCGTAACAGCTACAGGGATATATAAAACTTGGCCTTCATGCACTTCTTGATTCAATTCTAGTTGATTGGCTCTCATTAATGTTTGTGGTGTCACATCATATCTTTCTGAAATAAGATCAATCGTATCATTAGGCTGGACAATACATACCTTAACCTTCGTCAATTGTTCTTCATCTTCTTTACGAGCAAAAAATTCCGTCAAACTCATGCTTTTCTTGCCCTTTACTTTTTTCTTTTGTGGTTTCACTTCTTCTGAAGAGGATTCAAGCTCATCTTTCAATTCTTCAAGCTCTTGAACTGGTTTTGTTTCTTCTACTTGCTTAACCTCAAAAATCTCTTCTGCTTCCTGCTTTTTCTCTTCATATCGATTAGCTATAAAAGAAACCTCTGGCATATCAATGGGTTCTTCTTCTTGGGGCTCAAGAATAGGTAAGGAGCGATTTAATACCGGTTCTTCTTCAACCACTTCTGGCTCCTGCTTCGCTTCAGCAACAAACACATCTTCATCTTTTTCATTCTCCTCTGGTAGGGAGAAGTTAATTTCTGTTGTTTGTTCTTCTTCACGACTGGTGTCTGTGTCTTCTTCTTCTTGATCCTGAACCGTTGAACGTTCTACCGTATCAAGTTCAAGCACATTATTCTCATCTTCAGTATATGCCACATGCTGTTGGTCACCATACAAACCGGATATCGTCAAATTAGCATGGAGTTTCATGCAACTTCTTTCAGGAAACATATAATCAAATGACTCTACTTGGACATCAATATCATCCAATCTCTCAATACGGTTATTCGGGATCGTAATATCTACAGGAAAGTAGTGTGTAAACTCACATACCCCCTCTTCCCTTTCTTCCACAGATTGGATAAACCTTAATGTAGATGGCGGTTCATTCATACTGTCCTCGGTTGATTCATCACGATGATATTCGCCTGTTAGTTCTAGTGCACCTTGAATCGTTACATACTGCTCACTATCCTGAATCGTTATATTCGGATCAAGTGAAATCGAAAGTAATTGTGATACTTCCTGTCCTTTTTGAAACCAAACGGATTCCTCTAATGAAAACCGCAAGTTCGACGGATTTCCTTGAGACATATTCGACTCCTCCTCCCATATCATCAAAAACAATAACATCTTTTCTCTTACACTTTATGAGGAGGAAAAGTGAATTATGATTACTTTACTTAGAAAGGAGCACGTCTTCGATAGAATAACTATATTGTTAAAGAGGAATAGATTAATTTAGGGTTGCGAATTTAAAATCTCACATCTTTTCCAACAGAGAATTATTTTCTACATAAGTGACTATATCCACTTTGACTATTTTTTCGATGTGAGCCTTTTTCTTTTTCATTCTGGCTACCGTTGTTCTTCTCTTTGCCCCTCTCTCAAAAAGATTGGCATCTTTCGATCGAGAATAAAAAAGCGAACAAATTCCGGAATGGAATTGTTCGCTAAAAACTTATTTCAATTTCGCAAAAGCCTTTTCTGCTGCGGCAATTGTTTGATCAATATCTTTATCCGTTAATGCTGTAGACAGGAATAAACCTTCAAATTGTGATGGTGGAAGGAATACGCCTTGAAGCGCCATTTCACGATAATAAGAGGCAAAGAAGTCAAGATTAGACGTTCTCGCTTGATCATAATTAATGACATCTTCATTTGTAAAAAATAGTCCAATCATCGATCCTGCCCGGTTAATTGTATGTGGAATCTCATATTTTTCTGCTGCTGTTCTCAAGCCTAATTCGAGTTTATCAGCTTTCTTAATAAAGTTAGCATACGTATCCGGTGTTAATTGACTTAATGTTGCATAACCGGCAGCCATCGCAAGCGGGTTCCCTGATAATGTACCTGCCTGATAAATGGGGCCACTTGGTGCAACCTGCTCCATAATTTCTCGTTTACCACCGTAAGCACCAACAGGCAGTCCACCACCTATTACTTTTCCTAAGCAAGTTAAATCAGGTGAAACGCCGAAGAAACCTTGGGCACAGTTATAATCAACACGGAAACCTGTCATTACCTCATCAAAAATAAGAAGGGCACCGTATTCAGTTGTCACATCACGTAACCCTTGTAAAAATCCTTCTACTGGTGGGACAACTCCCATATTACCAGCAACAGGTTCAACAATGATGGCAGCGATATCTTCACCAAATTGTTCAAAAGCGTATTTAACACCTTCAAGATCATTGTATGGAACTGTAATCGTATTCTTTGCAATACCTTCAGGCACACCAGGACTATCAGGCAATCCAAGTGTAGCTACACCAGAACCGGCTTTAATTAAGAGAGAATCTCCATGACCGTGATAACAGCCTTCAAATTTAACTATTTTATTGCGTCCTGTGAAACCTCTAGCTAATCTTAATGCACTCATCGTTGCTTCTGTACCTGATGAAACCATACGAATCACATCAATTGAAGGAACACGATCGATGACGAGCTGTGCTAATTCATTTTCAATCAACGTTGGCGCCCCGAAGCTTGTGCCATTTTCGGCAACTTCCTTCACCGCAGAAACAACTTTTTCATTAGCATGTCCTAAAATCAGTGGTCCCCATGAAAGGACATAATCAATATATTCATTACCATCAATATCATAGATTTTTGACCCTTGGCCCTTCTCCATAAAAATCGGATCCATATCAACCGATTTAAAAGCACGCACTGGGGAGTTTACTCCACCAGGCATCAATTTAACTGCTTCTTTAAATGCGGCTTGTGACTTTTCATATGAACGCATAAACATCCCTCTTTTCTTATTTGTGTGAGTTCATCCATTTGGCAGCATCTTTTGCATGATAAGTAATAATTAAATCACTACCAGCTCTTTTCATCCCTGTTAACATCTCAAGCACGATTCTTTCTTCGTCAATCCAGCCATTTTGTGCAGCGGCCTTTACCATCGAGTATTCGCCACTTACATTATAAGTAACAAGTGGTAAATTAATATTGTTTTTCACATCGCGAACAATATCAAGATAAGGCATCCCAGGCTTTACAATGAGGAAGTCTGCACCTTCCATTAAATCTGATTCTGCCTCTCTCATTGCTTCTAAGCGGTTTGCAGGGTCCATTTGGTATGATTTCCGATCACCAAATTGTGGTGTACTGCCAGCAGCATCCCTAAATGGTCCGTAAAAAGCAGACGCATATTTCACTGCATAAGACATAACAGGTATATGTTCAAAGCCTGCCTCATCAAGGCCCTCACGAATAGCGATTGTAAATCCATCCATCATATTAGAAGGAGCAATAATATCTGCGCCTGCTTTTGCTTGACTAATTGCTGTTTGCACAAGTAATTCTAATGAAGCGTCATTTAATATTTCGCCATTTTCAATCAAACCACAATGACCATGGTCAGTATACTCACAAAGACAAGTATCTGCAACGACCAAAATTTCTGGATACTTTTCCTTGATTAATCTTGTTGCTTCTTGGACAATTCCATGTTCATGATACGCCTGCGTACCACAAGCATCCTTTTCAAGAGGAACACCAAATAATAAAACAGATTGGATACCTAGAGATACAACCTCATCCATCTCTTCAGTTAAATGGTCTAATGATAAATTATAAATGCCTGGCATAGAAGGAATTTCTTTTTTTATGTCTTGTCCTTCTGCAACAAAAATTGGATAAATAAAATCCTCCACATGTAGATGTGTTTCTCTTACCAAATTGCGCATATTAGCTGTCCGACGTAAACGGCGATGACGATTAAATTGACTATCCATTGTACTACCTCCAACTTGATTAAGAAATGACTTTTACTACTTCCTTAATTAAATGTTTAAATGTATATATAGTTGGTACAGCATGTACCTTCAAACCGTAAAATTCTGCTCTTTTTGCAGCTATTGGTCCTATACAACCGATGATACTCTTCCTTATTTGATTCTTCAAATCATGACCCTCTACGATTTCCATAAAGTGATCAATCGTTGATGGGCTGGTAAATAATAGTATATCAATGCCATCATTCAATAAGCGACCCGTTAATAATTGTTTACTCTCATCAGGAAAAAAATTTTCATAAACGATTCGTTCAGTCACTCTATGCTTTGCTTCCATAAGCTTTTGCTTAATATAATCTCGGGCCAAGTTGCCCTTAGGCAAGAATATATTTTGTTCATCCCCTAAAATTGCTAAAAATTCAAGGGTAAAAGTTTCAGCCACAAATTCCGTTGGTATGAAATCAGCTTTCAAGTCATATTGTGATAACTTTTCAGCTGTTTTCTTTCCTATAACGGCCAACTTCGGTAAGTTTGTCTTCTGTGACACATATGTAAAAAACACCTCAACTGACACACTGCTTGTGAAAATAATCCATTGGTATTGTGTGAAATCATGGGTTTTTAAAGAATGGGCTTCTGTTGTTTCTCTAAACGAAATTAATGGGATAATTACTGGATGTCCACCAAGGGATCTGACCAAATCACCACTAGCCTCCGATTGATCTTTACTTCGGGGAATAAGGACAGACATTCCATGTAAGGCACTGTCCTCATGAATCATCCTTCGTCTAACTCCTCTTTGACAGCATCAATTAATGCTTTTGCACCTAATTCCGATAAGTTTTCTGCTACTTGATACCCTATTGTCTCAGGATCATCACCAACAACCATATCTTTATAAATCGTACGACCATCTGGAGAACCAACTAAACCAGTCAAACTTACTTCACCATTCTCAGTTAAACGTGCAAAGCCTGCAATCGGCACTTGGCAACCGCCCTCCATTTTATGAAGAAATGCACGCTCGGCAAGCACTGTTCTTTTCGTTTCCTCACAAGTGAATGCATCTAAAAGCCTTCTTAGTTCATGATCATCTTCTCTACATTCAATAGAGAGTGCACCTTGACCAACAGCTGGTAAACAAATATCTGGATCAATAAATTCTGTAACGATCTCCTTCGTCCATCCCATTCTTGATAGGCCGGCAGCAGCAAGAATAATGGCATCATATTCTTCTGTTTCTAGTTTAGCAAGACGTGTATCAATATTCCCTCTTATCCATTTAATTTCCAAATCTGGTCTTTTAGCCAAAATTTGTGAACCTCTTCTTAAACTACTTGTCCCGACAATTGCACCTGGTTTTAAGTCAGCTAATTTCACATGGCCTTTGGAAATAAGTGCATCTCGATAGTCTTCTCTTTCCGGAATACAACCAATGGTCAATCCTTCAGGTAAGACAGCTGGCATGTCCTTCATACTATGTACAGCCATGTCAATTTCCTTATCTAACATCGCTTGTTCTATTTCTTTAACGAATAGGCCTTTTCCTCCTACCTTTGAAAGGGTAACATCCAGGATTTTATCTCCTTTTGTCACAATTTCTTTTACTTCAAAATCAACTGCAGGATTCAAACGGCGTAACTGATCAATCACCCAATTCGTTTGTGTTAACGCAAGCTTACTTCTTCTTGAACCGACAATTATTTTTCTCATGACAGCCTCCCTATTCTTTAAAAACATATTCCTTTTCTTATTCATACCAGAAATGGAAAGACGATAACCTTCCAAATAAGAAAAAATTAATTAATACAACAAGGAAAGCAGCCACATTCCAAGTAGCAAGTGATTTACCACTCATTCCTCTGCCAACCTTTAAATATAAGTAAATACTATACAAAATGAGTACCAATAAGGAACCAAGCACTTTTGAATCCAACCATACCATATTTGGTAATTTCATATAAGCCCATTGTATCCCTAATATTAAACTAATCACTAACATAGGCACCCCTATACTAGCAAATAGATAAGACATTTTTTCTAGTTGTGATAAATTCGCAATTCGAATAAGCCTTGAACCCCACTTTTTCCTCTTCAACAAATCATATTGAATCAAATATAAAAGAGCAAATACAAATGACAATGAAAAAGCACCATATGAGAGAATCGCACCAATAATATGAAAAAAGAGGAGCTCAGACATCAATTGATTCGCCAGCACATCTGATTCAATCTCAATAGGAGCAAATGTATGTAAAGCCATAATAAAAAAACCAAGTACATTTGTGAAGAAAACGATAAAATCGACTTTCATAATGCGATTAATAATTAAAGAAAATGTAATAAGTACCCATGCGTAGAAGTATAAACCTTCAAATATCGTTAATACAGGGAATCTACCCGTATTCCACATATAGAGTAATAAGAATACCGTCTGTAATCCCCATACAAATGCAAGTAACCAGAAGGCGACACGATTGGCCTTCCGGTTACTTGCTAAAAAGTCAATAAAGTAGAGAAGTACACTCGCTGCATAAAGAACGACAGTAAATTCATGCAGGCGTGCCATATAGATATCAAACATGGACAGTACCCCTTTTTATGATTGAAAGGATGTCTGTTGCACCTTTACACGATCTGATTTTGGTTGTTCTTGTTTTTCGATTTGCTGGACAACAAGATCTTCTATATTAAATATTTTCACGAACAATTCTAATGCTTTATCAGCATTTTTATGTCCTGCCAATTCTTTTGCTTGTAATACAGGGTCTTTCAACATTTGGTTCACAATACTCTTCGTGTGCTTGCTAACCACTTTTCTTTCACGTTCTGTTAGGTTAGGAAGCTTTCTTTCCAAACTTTTCATTGTGTCAGCCTGAATAGCAAGAGCTTTCTCTCTTAAAGCAGAGATGACAGGTACAACACCTAGAAGTTTAAGCCATTGTTTAAATTCAACGATTTCTCCTTCGATTAATAATTGAATTTTCGCCGCTGCTTTTTTACGTTCTTGCAAATTCGCTTCAACAATACCTTCTAGATCATCAATATCATATAAGAAAACGCTATCTAAATCAGCGAGTGCTGGATCTAAATCACGTGGAACAGCAATATCGACCATAAATAATGGCTTACCTTTCCGCAATCTTTCTACATCTGCCATCATCTCTTTTGTAATCATATAACTGTTTGCACCTGTAGAAGAAATCACGATATCGGCTTCCACTAATGCACATTGTAATTCTTGCATTAATTTCGCTTGCCCTTCATAGCGGTGTGCTAAATTTTTCGCTTTCTCAAAAGTACGATTAATAACCGTAACATTCGCACCATTTGCATGAAGATGTTGTATCGCTAATTCGCCCATTTTACCTGCTCCAAGAATAAGTACTTGCTTATTCGTAATTAGACCGAATATTTTCTTAGCAAGCTCAACTGCAGCATAACTGACAGATACAGCATTTGCACCAATATCTGTTTCGGAATGTGCTTTTTTAGCAAATGTAATGGACTGCTTAAATAATTGATTGAAAATTGTTCCAGTTGTATGTTCAACTTGCGCTTGCAAAAAGCTAGAGCGAACTTGGCCCAAAATTTGAGTTTCTCCTAGAACCATTGAGTTTAATCCACTACCGACTTTAAATAAATGCTCTATCGCACCATCATGTTCATAAATAAAAAGAAAGGGCGAAAATTCATTTTGATCTATTTGAAACCAATCGGCTAAAAATTCTTTAATATAATATCTTCCTGTATGCAGTTGATCAACAACCGCATAAATTTCGGTCCGATTACATGTGGATAGAATTACATTTTCCAAGATGCTTTTCTTTTGTTGCAATGCTTGCATTGCTTCACCCAATTGAGAAGGATCGAATGTTAATCTCTCTCTAATTTCCACAGGGGCTGTTTTATAATTTAGACCAACGACCACGATATGCATTTTTAGTAGACCCCCCAAAAAAATTGCATAATTACATACATATATTATAACATTATCTTTACAAGCTTTTTCGAAAAAATGTGAACAGAGTATGAACACATATGATATGATATTTGAGTAGTATATGATTACTTTAGAACTATTATAATTTGATATTTATTATCATAAACACTCCACTATGTACAATACCAAAAATCTGCCTAATATTCAAGTGTACCTAACTGAAAGTGGTGAATAAATGAAAAGTCAACGACTATTTGCCGGTATTATCTTAGTAGGCTACGGCTGTTTCTTTCTCATCCAGCAATTACAGGTTGAGAGTTTACAATCGTTATTGACCTGGCCAGTATTACTAGCTATTACAGGTTTGGCCTTTTTAATCCAAGCATATAGCGGTAAAGAATATAATGCTATATTTCCCGGTGTGATTCTCTTTGGGTTTGGTTTACATTTCATCATTGTTGATCGTTTAAGCATATGGCCTAATCATATTGGTGCCTTTGTCCTTATTATTGCCCTTGCCTTTTTATTATATTACTTAAAAACAGGCAACGGCCTCTTGCAAGGGTTTCTTATGTTAGTATTAGCCATTACTTTATTATTTTATGAAAAAATTTCGCAATATGCAGGTAGCTACGGTGAGATCATTTCATACATAACGAAATTCTGGCCTGCTATTTTTATTATCATTGGCCTCTTTTTCCTCATTAAAAGAAAATAATCTATTAGAAACTTCCATTGAAAAAACGAACATATCTGCAAAGAAAATGTTCGTTTTTTCGTTTTAATTATTAACTCTTTTTAAAGAACAGAATCTAGGAAGCTTTTCGTTCTTTCTTCCTTTGGATGATTAAATAACTCTTCAGGATGACCGACTTCAACGATTTTACCATCATGCATATACACTGCCCAATCTGCTACTTCCCGCGCAAATCCCATTTCATGCGTGACGACAATCATCGTCATTCCTTCTTCAGCAAGTTCTTTCATTGTTGCTAACACTTCACCAACTAATTCTGGGTCTAGTGCAGAAGTTGGTTCATCAAACAGCATTACATCCGGCTTCATCGCTAATGCCCTCGCAATGGCAACACGCTGCTTTTGACCACCCGATAGTTTAGATGGATAAACATCTTTCTTATCCGATAAGCCAACTTTATCTAAGAGTACTAACGCTTGTTCCTCTGCTTCCTTTTTCGATAATTTTTTCACTTGCATCGGTGCTTCCATTATATTTTGTATGACTGTTTTATGAGGGAAAAGATGAAAGTGCTGAAACACCATTCCAACTCTCTGTCTAATTTCATTTAAGTCATGAGAGTCCTTTTCTATTACTTCACCCTCTAATGTAATTGTTCCACTATCTTTTAATTCTAGAAAGTTAAGACATCTTAGTAATGTGCTTTTACCAGAACCACTGGCACCTATTAGACAAACAACATCGCTTTCTTTTACTGTAAAATCAATATCTTTTAATACATGAAGATCACCAAAAGACTTATTTAATTTCTCTATACTAATCATAACTGATTCACTCATCTACATTCATCCCTTTCTATCGCTCACTATTAGACATTTTCTTCTCAACAAGGTTCACAATAACTGTAAATAGAAGAACAAGCACTAAATAATAGACGGCAACAATCAATAAGTAAGTCATATAATCATAATTGATTGATCCTTGTGTTGTGGCAATATTAAAGAGCTCATAGACACCTACAAACGAAGCTAGTGAAGAATCCTTTAACGCGATAATAAATTGGTTCCCGAGTGGTGGCAAAGCACGTCTGCTTGCTTGTGGTAAAATAATTCTTCGCATTGTTAAGCCTGCACTCATCCCTAGGGATCGACCTGCCTCCATTTGACCACTTTCAATAGATTGAATGGCTCCTCTAAAAATCTCTGCAATATAGGCACCATTATGGAAGGCTAAACCTAAAACAACGGACCAAAAACCGGAAATATTTAATGAAGTTAAACCGAAATAAAAGATAAAAATTTGCACAACGAGAGGTGTTCCTCTGACTAAGAAGATATAGAGGTCCGCAACCCACTCTAATACTTTCACTTTAGATATCTTTAACATTGCAAAAAAGAGACCGATAAAAATAGCAATAAAAATTGAGACTATTGTTAATTGAAAAGTTAGGAGCATTCCCTCAAAAAACATTGGGAAGGTGTCAACAAACGTTGTTAGTATGTCCATATTTCCTCCTTAAGGTAAAATGTATTTTCTCTTTAGATAGAAGAGGCGAATGCACACGCAATAAACGGAGATGCATTCGCCAACAGAAAATTATTCTTCTGATTCTACAGTAATATCTTCGCCGATATATTCCTTGCTAATTTCAGTCAAGGTTCCATCTTCATGAAGCTTCTCTAATGCATCGTTAATTTTTTCAAGTAGCTCGTCATTGTCTTTGGCTACAGCAATCGCTTGCTCACTTTTTTCTAAAAGCTGTTTTCCCTCAATATTCATACCCGCACCGATCGCTTCTTTACCTGTAACAAAATCGGTAATTACAGCATCATGCTTTCCACTAGATAAAGCCTCGAGTGCTACGACATCGCTATCATAAAACTTAATATTATCTGTAACTTCTGATACTGTTTTTTGATACGTTGTTCCTTTAGCTACAGCTACTTCAAGACCCTCTAAATCTTCTAATGTTTCTACATCACTATCCGGTCTCACATAAATTTGTGGGCCTGAATAGTAGTAAGGAATCGAGAAATCAACAGCTTGTAATCTTTCCTCTGTTATTGTATGACTAGCAACAGCGGCATCAAAACGTCCTGATTTTACACCTTCAACAATTCCACCGAATTTAAATTTTTGCTGCACTGGTTCTAGTCCTAGCTCTTTTGCAACTGCTTCTGCTACTTCAATGTCGAAACCTGTCATTGAACCATCATCTTGCGTTACACTAAATGGATTAAATTCTCCCGATGAAGCATAAGTGAATTTCCCTTCCTCTGCTAAATCCATTCCTCCACTACTCGCTTCTTCATTTGAGCCACATGCAGCTAATACAGCTACAGATGCAGCAACAATCATTCCTTTAAGTATCTTTTTCACTAGTAAAATATCCCCCTTGTATGTTCTTTTTTCATATACGCTATCAACCTTACCACTCTTACAAATTATTCTCAAAATTCATATTTTATGATATTTTGAGATATAAAACTGTAAGAAAGTCTCACACATCCCTCTTATACTCTATCCTCCTTATTAAACATGTATCCTCCTATATCATCTCTATTACTAAGTATAGCGGGAAAAGGGCTCACTTGATTCACAAGTGAAATTATGTAAACCGAAATTCACGTACATAGTCTAATTTCCCTAAATTCAGAAAAATAAACGTAAACTTCTCAAAAAATGATTAACTTTTAACTTATTTTGATAACCATTAATACTACCAAGATGAAAGATATAGCGAATTAAATCTTTAACAAAAAAAAGCGAACAAATCCGGCTTTGTCCGGTTTGTTCGCCTTTTTAAATGTTTGTTTGATTTTAACCTTGAACCCGATTACATCAATCCTTTAATAACAGCCCATGCTTCCTCTTTCCCTTTTCCTGTTTCTGAAGAGAATAAGATAAGGGAGTCACTAGGGTCAACATCAAGGGTTTCTCTCGTCACTTTAATATGTTTCTGCCATTTTGATTTTGGCACTTTATCGGCTTTTGTGGCAATAATGATACAAGGAATCTCATAATGTTTAAGGAATTCATACATCATAACATCATCTTTAGTAGGCTGATGTCTTAAATCCACAATCAGAACAACCGCTCGTAATTGATCTCGAGAAGTGAGGTATGTCTCAATCATTTTCCCCCATGCTTCCCTTTCTTTTTTTGACACTTTTGCATAGCCATATCCTGGTACATCAACAAAATGTAAGATTTCATTAATAAGATAAAAGTTTAATGTTTGCGTTTTACCAGGCTTAGAAGATATTCTTGCTAATCCTTTACGATTCAACATTTTATTAATAAAAGAAGATTTCCCTACATTCGATCGACCTGCTAATGCGAATTCTGGTAATTCTACATCTGGATATTGCTCAGGCTTTACGGCACTGATGACAATATCTGAACTTACAACCTTCATTGTTCCACCCCGTCTACTAACGCTGCTTTAAGCACTTCATCTACATGGGATACAAGCACAAATGAAAGTTCCTCACGAATCGATTCTGGAATATCATCTATATCCTTTTCATTATCTTTCGGTAAGATAATTTTCGTTAATCCCGCTCGATGAGCACTTAGTGATTTCTCCTTTAATCCCCCGATAGGTAAGACACGACCACGCAACGTTACTTCACCTGTCATTCCTACTTCTCTTCTAATTGGTACACCGGTTAATGCTGAAACAAGTGCAGTAGTCATTGTGATTCCTGCAGATGGACCATCTTTAGGGACAGCCCCTTCTGGAACATGAATATGAATATCGAATTTCTCATGAAAATTCTCATCAATCCCTAATTCCTTCGCATTTGAACGCACATAACTAAAAGCTGCTTGAGCGGATTCTTTCATCACATCACCAAGTTTACCAGTTAAGACTAACTTGCCTTTACCTTTTGATAAAGAGACTTCGATTTGAAGTGTATCTCCGCCTACAGTTGTATAAGCAAGTCCTGTAGCGATACCGACTTGATCCTCTAATTCCGCTTGGCCGTATCTAAAACGTTTCTTACCTAAGAAATCTTCAAGGGATTTCGCCGTAACTACAACTCTTTTTTTCGTCTCTGATACAATAATTTTTGCCGTTTTTCTACAAATACTAGCCAGTTGACGTTCTAAACTCCTAACACCAGCTTCTCTTGTATAATAACGGACAACACCTTGAACAGCATCATCTCTCACTTGCAATTGAGATTTCGAAAGACCATGCTCTTTAATTTGTTTTGGCAGAAGATGGTCCTTGGCAATATGAAGCTTCTCATGTTCTGTATAACCAGCAATTGAAATAACTTCCATGCGATCTAATAATGGTCCTGGAATTGTACTTAAATTGTTAGCCGTAGCAATGAACATAACCTTCGATAAATCATACGTCTCTTCAATATAGTGATCACTGAAGTTATGATTTTGCTCAGGATCTAATACTTCAAGCATTGCTGATGAAGGGTCACCACGAAAATCATTAGACATTTTATCAATCTCATCTAATAAAAATACTGGATTGACTGTTCCTGCTTTTTTCATTCCCTGGATCACTCTACCAGGCATTGCACCAACATATGTTCTTCGATGGCCGCGAATTTCTGATTCATCACGGACACCGCCTAAAGATACCCGGACAAAATTACGGTTGAGTGAGGAGGCGATTGATTTCGCGAGACTTGTTTTCCCTACACCCGGAGGTCCAACGAGACAGAGGATAGGGCCTTTTAAAGAGTTCGTTAACTGTTGAACCGCCAAATACTCAAGCACTCTCTCTTTTACTTTCTCTAAACCATAATGATCTCGATCAAGGATTTTCTCTGCTTTGTTGATGTTTAAATCATCGACCGTTTCTTTAGACCAAGGTATAGCTAATAACCAATCGATATAATTACGAATAACAGAGCTCTCTGCCGAACTAGAAGGAACCTTTTCGTAACGATTTAACTCTTTTAATGCAGTATTTTCTACATTACTAGGCATATTTGCTTCTGTGATTTTCGCTTTTAAATCTGCAATTTCTCCTGTTTTACCTTCTTTATCGCCTAATTCGGTTTGAATGGCTTTCATCTGTTCACGCAAATAATATTCTTTCTGCGTTCTTTCCATCGATTTCTTTACCCGATTACCGATTTTCTTTTCTAAATTAAGCACTTCTTTTTCGTTATGAATAATGCTGATCACACGATTCAAACGATCTTTTATATTAATCGTCTCCAAGATTTCCTGTTTCTCTTTAAGTTTTAAAGGAAGATGAGAAGCAATAATATCAGCTAAACGACCGGGTTCTTCAATATCTGTAACAGATGTAAATGTTTCTGTTGATATTTTTTTAGATACTTTTATGTATTGTTCAAAATGACTTAAAAGAGTACGCATTAATGCTTGGTCTTCTACATCGCGAGATTCAGGCTCTTCGAATGCTTCCACTTTTACTGAAAAATAGTCTTCATCATCTAAAACCTCTGCTATTTTTGCACGTTTAAGTCCTTCTACTAGTACACGAATCGTACCATTTGGCAATTTGAGCATTTGTTTTACCCGAGTAAGAGTACCTAAATGATATAATTCATTGCTGTCAGGCTCATCTATAGAAATGTCCTTTTGTGTTGTTAAAAAGATTAAATGGTCATCTACCATTGCTTTTTCAAGTGCTTGTACTGATTTATCACGACCTACATCTAAGTGCAGGACCATTGTAGGATAAACGAGCAAACCTCGAAGCGGCAGGAGGGGGACGATGATCTCTTTCTTATTCGTCATATACTTGCACCTCCAAAATGCATATGTATCAAGATTTCAATTCATTTTCTTTGTACAATTTTATCTTATTTACTTCACAGTGTCGACTTTTTTAATCTAGTTCCTTTGCTAAAAGAGTTAAAAAGTACAACCGTTTTGTTTGTTTTCTTCATTTCTCGCTTGACAATTACTTATTTCATTCCCTATTTATAGGACTTTAAAACGAAAGGAATAAAAACTCCGGCAGTTGTTGCCGAAGTTATTACCTTACATACTTTCCTTTTTAGCAAGATCAATCGTTGACGCATCTAGTGGTGAAATTAACGGCTTTTCATGTTGATATTCTTTGTGGAGGGCGCACTCGAACACCTCATTCAACGTTTTAACGGTAACAATATGAATTCCTTCCACTTCATTTAATATCGATTGCATATTCTCTTCAGGGATAATAACGGTTTTTGCTCCAGCTTTTTTAGCAGCTTTTACTTTTGGATATACGCCGCCAATAGGCTTAACGGCACCATGAATACTAATTTCTCCTGTCATTGCCACTGTATTGTCTATCGGATGTTTATAAATAGCTGAATATATACCTGTAGCCATTGCAATCCCAGCAGATGGGCCATCAATCGGTACACCACCAGGGAAGTTCACATGAATATCATAATCATCTGCAGGTACGCCCATTGAGCGAAGAACTGTAATCACATTCTCAATTGAGCCACGTGCCATACTCTTTCTTCGAATCGATTTTCCTTGTCCGCCAATACTTTCTTCTTCTACAATTCCTGTAATATTAATTGATCCTTTTTCTTTAGCAGGAATCACAGTAACTTCAATCTCTAATAAAGCACCAGAATTAGGTCCATGAACAGCCAAGCCATTAACTAAACCAACCTTTGCTGTTTCTCCGATTTTTCTTTCCATTCTCGGCACTAACTGACTTGATTGGATCACCCACTCGACATCTTCGTCCTTAATATAATCGCGCTCTTCTTGTATTGCTAGACTCGCTGTCGTTTGTACTAAGTTGACTGATTCACGACCGTTTCTTGCATAAGATGCTAATGTTTGTAAAGCTTGTTCACTTATTTTTAAGTTCACTTTATCAGCTGCTTTTTTAGCAACTTCTGCGATTTCTTCTTCTGTTAATTCCCGGAAAAACACTTCCATACAACGGGAACGAATAGCTGGAGGCAATTCGTTAGGTGTTCTTGTAGTGGCACCCACTAACCGAAAATCTGCCGGTAAACCATTTTTAAAGATATCATGTATATGAGAAGGAATTTGCATATTTTCCTCATTATAATAAGCGCTTTCGAGGTATACTTTGCGATCTTCCAACACTTTTAACAACTTATTCATCTGAATAGAATGTAACTCTCCAATTTCATCTATAAACAAGACCCCACCATGGGCATTTGTGACTGCTCCTTGTTTTGGTTGTGGGATTCCTGCCTGCCCCATCGCTCCTGCCCCTTGATAAATGGGATCATGTACAGATCCAATAAGTGGATCTGCAATTCCTCTCTCATCAAAACGAGCGGTTGTCGCATCTAGTTCAATAAAGACGGAGGATGGTTTAAATGGTGATTTTTGATTTTTCTTTGCTTCTTCTAATACTAATCTGGCTGCAGCTGTTTTACCTACTCCAGGAGGCCCATAAATGATGACATGCTGGGGATTTGGTCCACAAAGTGCCGCTTTAAGTGATTTTATGCCATCTTCTTGACCTACAATATCATCAAAGGTCGCTGGCCTAACTTTCTCTGACAGAGGTTCTGACAGTTTAATTGACCTCATCTTCTTTAATTGATCCATTTCTTTACGAGACTCTCTATCAATAGAGACTTTTTGAGTACGTTGGTTTTTAAGTAAGTTCCAAAAATAAAGCCCAATAACAATCCCAAAAAATAGCTGTACAAACAATGCAATTCCCGTCCAACTCATCCTATTCCCTCCTGAACATTTTCTTGCTGTTAATGGATAGTATCTCCTGCGCAAAGTTGGAATAAACAAGAATTTTAAATTCAATAAGAGGAAGCTTATGGTTGTTTTAGCATTTATTATAGACGAATTATTTAGTAAAAAAGGAAATCAATGAAAATAAGTTTTACTTTTTGTTAAGCTGTGATTGAGCTACACAAAAAAGTGGTTGTTTTCATCTTCTACTTTACCTAGAGTAATAAACCTCAATCGTACGATAATTAACAAGTTTTACTATTTTTGATGAATTCCTATTTTACGTTAAAAGAACACACAGCTTATCTTGACTGAAAGGTATTTTTGGGGTCCTCTTTTTCGAGTGAGTTGTTTTTGCTCTGCTAGCTTTGTGGTTTTCACGTTGGATGTACGAGGAAATCGGCTTTGTTCTGCTATCTTTGGTATTTTCTTTTTGGATGTACGAGCTAATTGACTTTGTTCTGCTATCTTTGACATTTCTACACGAGCTAATCGACTTACCCCTGCTATCTTTGCGATTTCCACTCTACAACTACGAGCAACTACCGTTTACTCCATAATGGGGCGAAATCACTTATCTTTTTTCTCTATCCCTTCAACCTTTTTGCTGGAGGTAATAGAAAAGGAACTAAACCGTAGTTTAGTTCCTTTCAAACTTATGCAGACGTTTTTCTTTCTTCTTTCACAATTGTACCGTCTTCAAGTAATAACTTTGGTGAACCATTCTCAAGGACTGTATCTTTTGTAATGATACATTTTTTAATGTCTTCACGAGAAGGTAAATCAAACATGACATCAAGCATAATTCCTTCAATAATTGAACGTAATCCACGGGCACCTGTTTTTCTTTCAATTGCTTTCTTAGCAATTTCAATTAGTGCTTCATCCTCGAATTCTAACTCAACATCATCTAATTCAAGCATTTTTTGGAATTGTTTTACTAAGGCATTTTTCGGCTTTGTTAAAATTTCAATTAATGCTTCTTCATCTAATGGTGTTAAGCTTGCAATAACCGGTAGACGACCAATAAATTCAGGAATTAAACCGAAACGCAATAAGTCCTCTGGTAAAACCTTAGATAGTAACTCATGTTGTTCAAGTTCTTTCTGCTTATTATCCGAACCGAAACCGATCACTTTTTGACCTAAACGGCGTTTAATGATTTGTTCGATACCGTCGAAGGCACCACCACAAATAAATAAAATGTTCGTCGTATCAATTTGAATAAATTCTTGATGCGGATGTTTTCTTCCACCTTGTGGAGGTACGCTGGCAACAGTGCCTTCAAGAATTTTCAATAATGCTTGTTGCACACCTTCACCAGATACATCTCTTGTAATCGACGGATTTTCTGACTTACGGGCCACTTTATCAATCTCATCGATATAAATAATTCCTTTTTCAGCTTTTTCCACGTCATAGTCAGCAGATTGGATAAGCTTTAGGAGAATGTTCTCAACATCTTCACCAACATAACCTGCTTCTGTTAACGAAGTCGCATCTGCAATTGCGAATGGTACATTTAGAATTCTTGCTAATGTTTGGGCTAGTAATGTTTTACCACTTCCTGTTGGCCCAATCATTGCAATATTACTTTTTGCCAGTTCTACATCATCTACTTTACTGTTCGAATTAATTCGTTTGTAATGATTGTAAACTGCCACAGCTAGGTTTTTCTTTGCTTGGTCTTGACCAATTACATATTCATCGAGAATGTCGCGAATCTCGGACGGCTTTGGCACATCCTTAAATTCAACTTCTTCCTCTGTTCCAAGTTCTTCTTCCACAATCTCGGTGCATAATTCAATACATTCGTCACAAATGTAAACACCAGGACCAGCTACTAGCTTACGAACTTGATCTTGTGTTTTCCCACAGAAGGAACACTTTAATTGACCTTTTTCATCATTAAATTTAAACAAATCCTTCACCCCTTGATCAAACTTCTAAGCGATATATCTTCTGCGAACTTTTGTTTATCATTAGCTAAATATTTGAGCCAATTCACTCGCCAGTTCTTATTAAAAACGCTTGATAAAAACTAACCTTTAAGTTATGTATTGCATTGTAACACACTTCAGCAAAAGACAGGAAATAATAACACTTACCTCTAAGTTATGTACGTAATACGTTATTCATGATTCGCAGAAGGAAATCACTCAATAAAACTTGTACTTCCATAAGCATGTCCATTTTTATGCCCATCCATAAGTGGAATTTTTTTCAGGCAGTGTATGTATGTGATAAGGTATCCTGCTTTTGCCGTACTGCTATTATGTAATATCTTAAATTGTAGAAAACAAGGCACGATGTGATCGCGCCTTGTTATGTGTAAGTTCCGGGTTGCTACCGTTACTTTGTTATATTCATTTTAAACAGTTTTACTATTTTCTACAAGTAAATCGATTGCTTTTTTCGCTTTAATATCAGATTGTAAACCATCAAGGCTACCACCCAGCGCCATTTGAATATTTTCAGCTGTCATATTATACATTTCAGCCATTTTATTTACTTCTTCGTTTATTTCATCTTCAGAAACTTCGATGTTTTCTGCAGCAGCAATTGCTTCAAGAGTTAAGTTAATGCGCACGCGCTTCTCTGCGTCAACTTTCATTTGCTCACGTAATGCAGACTCATCTTGTCCAGAGAATTGATAATAAAGCTCAAGGTTCATACCTTGCATTTGTAAACGTTGTTCGAATTCTTGCATCATGCGATCTAATTCAGTATCAACCATTGCAGCTGGAATATCAATTGTTGTGTTTTCTGCTGCTTTTTCTACTACAGAATCACGCACATGGTGCTCTGCTTCATGGTTTTTACTATCAACTAGTTGTTTCTTCGTTTTTTCTTTTAGTGCATCTAATGTTTCAACTTCTTCATCTACATCTTTAGCGAATTCATCATCTAATGCAGGAAGTTCTTTTGTTTTGATTTCATGTACAGTCGTTTTGAATACTGCTTTTTTACCCGCAAGCTCAGCAGCATGGTATTCTTCTGGGAACGTAACATTTACTTCTTTAGATTCACCAGCAGAAACACCAATTAATTCTTCTTCAAAACCTGGAATGAATTGTCCAGAACCAAGTTCTAATGAGAAGTTGTCACCTTTTCCACCTTCGAATGCTTCTCCATCAACGAAACCTTCAAAGTCGATAACAACTGTATCACCTTGTTCTGCTGGACCTTCTTCTTTAACAACAAGCTCAGCTTGTTTTTCTTGTAGGCCTTTTAATTCGTTTTCTACATCTTCATCCGTTACTTCTGTATCGAATTTTTCTACTTCAAGGCCTTTATATTCGCCAAGTTCTACTTCAGGTTTTACAGTTACTTTCGCAGTGAAAATAAGCGCTTTACCTTTTTCGATTTGTTCTACATCGATTTCAGGACGATCAACTGGCTCAATGCCTGTTTCATCAATTGCATTTGCATACGCTTCTGGTAAAAGAAAATCTACTGCATCTTGGTATAAAGACTCAACACCAAAGCGTTTTTCAAATAGGCTGCGAGGCATTTTACCTTTTCTGAAGCCAGGAACATTTACTTGTTTAACTACTTTTTTAAATGCAGCGTCTAAACCTTCGTTTAACTTCTCTGCATCTACTTCAATTGTAAGAACCCCTTGGTTCCCTTCTAACTTTTCAAATTTAGCAGACATACTATTATTTCCCTCCAAAATCTATGATCATTTCATTCACAGCAAATAGAATGAATATGTCTAATCGATTATTCATTTATATAAGGTGAATCAGCTTTCTATCCACATAATACAACCATTATATTATAACATAACGTCTCTAGCTTTCAACAATGAGACTATATTTTAGGATAAGAAAATTCTTCTATTGCTTCAATATAAGTAATAGCTGCATGATAATCCTCTTCTTCGACACAATATTTCTCAAGCATCTCATCCACAGCAAGGTCCATCCCTAGGTAATCAATCGCAAGAGTATGATAAGCTGCAGACCATGTTTCAATAGAAAAAGGTTCTAATTCTATCGGATACATGAGAAATAAATGACGGTTCACAAGAGATGCAGCATGTTCAAGTAAAATGGGGTCATCTTGCTCCATTTTCTCTTCTAACACTTTGAGCATTTCAATCCTTTGTTGGAAATGCTCAAAGTCAGGCAAGTGTGCAGGAACAAAACTTTTTATATTACCCATTTTTTCAACAATAACTTCCTTATTATATAGATGCTGTTTTAACACATCGAGAAGTAATGTCTTAAAAAAGGGATGTCCCTCCTCAGATCGTAAATAGGAAAGGATTTCTTTTACATTGTGCACAATATTCTTTTCTGCCAATTCTTTAGCGAGCATCATCTGCTCTTGTTGATCTTTTATTTCAAAAAGCTGTAGGTGATTTTCCGAGCCGTCCTCTACCTCACTGGATTTTATGTCTGCTTCAGCCATTCTACGGCTGAATTCTAATAACCGACTAAAATGTTCAAATTTTTCATGAGGTACTTTGTTCTCTTCAAATAAGTATTCAATAGTGGTCACAATTTCATCGTAGCGATGTAATTGTACTAAAATCATCAAATACATATCTACCACTTGAAGGTAGTCACCTATCCCATTATGGAGCATGTATTCCGCTTGTTTTTGCGCATGTTGTAATTGACCTGATTCAAAAAAGGCAAGCACAAGACCCGTTTGAATATCTTCATCCTTATCATTTAGCTCTGAAGCTTCTGTTAAGAAATCTACTGCCTCTTGAAACTCCCTACGGTGTAAAGCCTCTAACCCTTTCTCTAATAAACGTCTATCTAAAAAGGGAAAGGGAATCACTTTATTTTTTTTGTCATCACGATTATGTTTTGTCATTTTGCCTACGTCCCTTTAATTCCTTATTTAGAGGTAAGTGTAGCATGAAAAGAGAAAAATGCAAAAGGATTGTGCGATTGAGAGGTTCAGCGGAAAAACTTCATAAAAAATGAGCCCTATATACAATGCATACGGGCTCACAAGTAATGATTTATTTACTATCTTAATGCTTGTTCATATGCAGTGATGTGATCATCTAATTGCAAGGTAATTTCAATCTCATCCCACCCATTCATTAGCATCGTTTTCCAATAAGCATCAATTTCAAATGATACTTGGAACCCTGCTTCATCACCAATCGTTTGCTTCTCTAGATTCACTTCTAATTGATAAGGCTGTTGTTTGCCTTTTTCAAGTAATTGCACAATTTGCTCCTTTGGTAACGCAATCGGTAACACACCATTTTTCAGGCAATTTTGATGAAATATATCTGCGAAGGATGGTGCTAATATCACTTTGAACCCATAATCTAGGAGGGCCCATGGTGCATGCTCCCTAGATGACCCACAACCAAAATTCTCATTTGCAATTAAAATCGATGCATTTTGATTTTCATCTTGATTCAATTCAAATGTTGGGTTTAAACTACCATCTGCCATATAACGCCAGTCATAGAACAAAAATTGACCAAAGCCCGTTTTTTCAATTCGTTTTAGAAATTGCTTAGGAATAATCTGATCTGTATCTACATTGGCACGGTCAAAAGCAACCGCTTTATCCTTTAAAGTTTTAAATCCAGTCATCTACTCCGCTCCCTATCTTACTGGTTGTCTTTCAACCATTTTTCTAACATCGACAAAATGACCATGAATAGCTGCTGCTGCAGCCATAATTGGACTGACTAAATGAGTTCTCGCTCCAGATCCTTGCCGACCCTCAAAATTCCGATTAGATGTGGAAGCACAATGTTCACCGCTAGGGACAATATCATTATTCATACTCAAACACATACTGCAACCCGAATCTCTCCATTCAAACCCAGCTTCTCTAAAAATTTCATCCAGACCTTCTTCTTCTGCAAGCGACTTGACCGTTTGTGAACCTGGCACAACTAGTGCACGCACATCAGGATGAACTTTATTGCCTTTGATTACAGAAGCAGCCTCACGTAGATCTTCTAGTCGTGAATTGGTACAAGAACCGATAAATACATGTTGAATCTGAATATCTTCTATTTTCTGTCCTTCCTTTAGTCCCATGTATTTAAGCGCACTCTCAAGTGATTTCTTTTCCACGGCTGTTTCATAATCACTTGATGTAGGAATTGAATCAGTAACTTTAGATGTCATCGCTGGGTTTGTCCCCCAGCTAACCATTGGGGCAATATTAGCTGCATCAATAGTAATCACACGATCATAAGTTGCATCTTCATCCGACACTAATGATCTCCATTTTGTCACTAGCTCTTCAAAGGCATCCCCTGTTGGGACATACTTACGTCCTCTTAAGTAAGAAAATGTTGTTTCATCAGGGTTCACTAATCCCGCCCTCGCGCCACCTTCTATCGACATATTACAAATCGTCATCCGCTCTTCCATTGACATATGAGCAATAACTTCTCCCGTATATTCAATGACATGTCCTGTTCCAAAATCAAACCCATACTGAGAAAGGACATAAAGGATAACATCTTTTGCTGATACACCTTGTTGCCTTTTTCCATTGATTTCGATTTTTAACGTTTTCGGTTTTTGGCGCCAGATGGTTTGTGTGGCTAACACATGCTCCACCTCACTTGTACCGATACCGAATGCAATCGAGCCGAATGCACCGTGTGTGGATGTATGACTATCGCCACATACAATTGTCATCCCTGGTTGCGTTAGGCCTAATTCTGGACCAATGACATGAACAATTCCTTGGTCTGGATGATCAATTCCTGCTAGTGGTACTTGGAACTCTTCACAGTTTTTTTCTAGTGTTGTCATCTGGTTTAATGCAATCTTATCATTGATGACTTTACGATTATCTGTTGGGATATTATGATCCATCGTAGCGAAGGTTTTATCTGGTCTTCTAACCGTTCTTCCTTTCATTCTTAGGCCAGAAAACGCTTGAGGCGATGTCACTTCATGCACTAAATGCAGATCTATATACAATAAGTCCGGTTTTCCCTCTTCTTGATGAACAATATGTTGTTTCCATATTTTCTCTATAATTGATTGCCCCATTAATATTCACACCTTTCTAAAAGAAACACGGACCCACAATAGGGCCGTGTCCCTTCTTCATTATTTAAGCGTACGCACCCATAATATGCATAATGGCTTCATTATCAAGTAGCATCGCTTTTACTTCCGCAATCATTTCTGTTGTCGATGTCACTTGTTGGCCGAACTCCGCAATATCACTCGTTCTAAAGCCTGCATCTAACACTTGCTTTACAGCACGTTCTACTTCATTCGCTTCTGTTTCTAACCCGAACGATTCACGAAGCATCATTGCAGCAGATAAAATCATTGCTAACGGATTGGCCACGTTTTTCCCAGCGATATCAGGTGCCGAACCATGAATCGGTTCAAATAAATATGGACCATTCTCAGATAAACTAGCAGATGGTAGCATACCTAATGAACCGGTTAAAACGGAAGCCTCATCACTTAAAATATCACCAAACATATTCTCGGTTACGACAACATCAAACTGTTTAGGATTTGTCACCATCTGCATCGCCGCATTGTCAACTAACATATGCTCAAGATACACATGGGGATAATCTTTTGCCACTTCCTCTGCTGTTTCCCTCCACATCCTACTTGATTCAAGAACGTTTGCTTTATCAATAGATGTGACTTTTTTTCTTCTCTTATCTGCTAAAATAAACGCTTTTTCGATTACTCGCTTCATTTCTGCTTTTTTATAAAATAATGTATCGACTACCGCAGACTCCCCGTTAGCATCCATGCGTTCACTCGGTTGACCAAAATATAATCCGCCAGTTAATTCGCGTACCATCAATAAGTCTACACCTTGGATCACTTCATCTTTTAGAGGAGAAGATTTCGCCAAACTTTCAAAATAAGTTGTTGGACGAAGATTGGCATATAGATTAAGCTCTTTACGGATTTGTAATAACCCTCTCTCCGGACGGATATCAGGATTTACTTGATCCCATTTAGGACCACCCACTGCTCCTAAAAGAATCGCATCGCTTTCTTTGCAAAGTTGAATGGTTTCTTCCGGAAGTGGTTTGCCTTTTTCATCAATCGCATGGCCGCCAATCATACCATAAGCAAATTCAAATTGGTGATTATAGCGCTCTCCGACTGCTTGGAGAATTTCAACTGCTCCCTTTGCAACTTCTTTCCCGATCCCGTCTCCTGGTAGTACAGCGATACGTTTTTTCATCTTTTATCCCTCCGATTAAAGTGTAAGTTAACTATTCTGCATAGCTGGTTCCGTTTTTTCCTTCATATATATGACTCGGTTAACTGCATTTAAATAGGCTTTTGCTGATGCTTCTAGCACATCTTGAGCGAGCCCTCTACCACTCGTTTCTACCCCTTGGTAAGCTAACTTAACGAACACTTGCGCAAGTGCATCTCTACCGGCACCAACTGATTGAATGCGATAATCGAGTAAATTAATCTCACCATTCACACTTGCTTCTAATGTGTTATATAGTGCCTCAATACTACCTGCACCCGTACCTGCTTCTTGTATCACTTGATTATCGCTACCGGATAATGTAACCGTTGCTGTCGGCACTTGATTCGTACCGTACTGAATTTGGATTTGAATTAATTCATAGAATCTTTGTTCCTTCGACAATTTTTCTTCTAGCACAAGGGCGACTAAGTCTTCATCTGTCATCTCTTTTTTGCGATCGGCTAAATCTTTGAATACGGTAAATAGTGGTTTGATATCTTCATCTGCCACATCTAAACCTAATTCGTCTAAACGATTTTTAAATGCATGTCGTCCTGAATGTTTACCAAGAACAAGAGAGTTAGATTGCACACCGACTAATTGCGGTGAAATAATTTCATAAGTGGTTACTTCTTTTAATACGCCATCTTGATGTATACCAGATTCATGAGCATAAGCGTTTGCTCCAATAACGGCTTTATTTGCTGGGACCGGCATTCCGGAAAGTTTGCTTACAAGGCTACTTGTTCGGCTAATCTCCCCTAGGTTTAACGTTGTTTGGGCATTATAGAAATCTTTTCTGATGTGAAGGGCGACAGCTATTTCCTCAAGCGCTGCATTGCCCGCTCGCTCACCAATTCCGTTAATCGTTCCCTCTATTTGTGTCGCACCATTTTCGATCGCAGCTAAAGAATTCGCTGTCGCCATCCCTAGATCATCATGGCAATGAGCAGATAATGCTACTTTATCGATAGATGGGACATTATTTTTTAAATATTTAAAAATCTCTCCGTATTCCTTCGGTGTTGCATATCCGACTGTGTCCGGGATGTTGATCACCCTCGCTCCTGCTTGGATGACTTTCTCCACGATTTCTGCCAAGAAGGGCAATTCCGTCCTTGAAGCATCCTCTGCTGACCATTGCACAATGGAGAAGCGTTCCGCCGCATACTTAACGGTGTTAACTGCCGTTTCCACTACTTGCTCTTTTGTCATTTTAAGTTTGTAATCACGATGGATAGGGCTAGTTGCTAAGAAGGTATGGAGCCTTGGTTCGGCTCCTCCCTTCAATGAGTCCCATGCTGCATCTATATCCGATAAAACCGCTCTCGCTAAACCTGTTACAGAAGCGTTCTTTACTGTTTCTGCAATAGATTTTACCGATCCAAAGTCTCCTTTAGACGCGGCTGGAAAACCTGCTTCGATGATGTTTACACTCAGTCTTTCTAGCTGTCTAGCAATCTCTAATTTCTCAGAGAAGTTCAAGTTGACTCCTGCTGATTGTTCTCCATCTCTAAGCGTTGTATCGAATATATTAATTTGTTGCACTGCTCACCACTTCTTTCTTTTTATTGTTTTGGACGAATGGCATCATTTTGCGAAGCTCTCTACCAACTCTTTCAATTTCATGTTCACTTTCTTTTGCATTAATAGCTGTAAACACCGGACGATTCACCTGGTTTTCCATAATCCAGCCTTTAGCAAATTTGCCTTCTTGAATATCTTTTAATACTTCTTTCATTTCTGCTTTTACCCGTTCATCTACAACCCGTGGGCCACTGACGAAATCTCCCCATTGTGCTGTATCAGAAATAGAATATCTCATTCCTTCTAATCCACCTTCATACATAAGGTCAACAATTAATTTGAGTTCATGGAGACATTCAAAGTAAGCGAGTTCCGGCTGATAACCTGCTTCCGTTAACGTTTCAAATCCTGCTTTAACAAGAGAAGTCAGTCCGCCACATAATACTGCCTGTTCTCCAAATAAATCTGTTTCTGTCTCTTCTTTAAATGTCGTTTCTAAGCCCCCAGCTCTTAGTGCCCCAATTGCTCTTGCATAAGCTAGTGCTAATTCTCTTGCTTCACCTGATACATCTTGGTGAACGGCGAATAACGCTGGTACACCTGCTCCCTCTTCATATGTTCTTCTTACTAAATGACCTGGTCCTTTTGGTGCGACTAATAAAACATCACTTTCTTTCGGTGGAACGATTTGATTAAAATGGATATTAAATCCGTGAGCAAACATTAATGCTTGATTGGTTAAATTTGGTTCGATTTCTTCTTTATATACTTTCGTTTGCAATTCATCTGGTAATAAAATCATTACGATATCTGCTTTAGCAGTCGCTTCTCCTACTGAGTAAACTTGAAAGCCATCTTCAACTGCTGTCTGCCATGATTTTCCCTGCCTTAAGCCGATTACTACCTCTACACCGCTATCTCTCATATTTTGCGCATGCGCATGACCTTGTGATCCGTATCCAATTACTGCTA
This sequence comes from Cytobacillus sp. FSL K6-0129, assembly GCF_038007625.1. Taxonomy (NCBI): domain Bacteria; kingdom Bacillati; phylum Bacillota; class Bacilli; order Caryophanales; family Bacillaceae; genus Cytobacillus; species Cytobacillus sp. FSL K6-0129. The sequence goes on from NZ_JBBOXM010000001.1 coordinate 1,718,557, forward strand.
CTGTTTTCCCGTTTAAGTAGTTCTCATTTGCATCTCCGTTATAGTACATTTTAGCCATTATTCATTCTCCTCTATTCATCATTTATTTTTTTATACAATTGAAAAATTATGTTTTTGTTGCGACTGTCTTTGTGTCCCTCTTGGGAAAGCTGTTGTACCCGTTCTAGCAATCTCTTTAATACCGTAAGGCTTAATTAACTCTAGGAAAGCTTCGATTTTTTCAGATTCTCCTGTAATTTGGATGACTAGACTATCTTTGCTAACGTCAATGACAGAAGCTCTGAAAGGTTCAATTAAGGAATAAATCTCATTTCTTGAGTGCGGATTAGACTGTACCTTTATCAAAGCTAGTTCTCTAGCAACAACTGCTTGATTTGTAATATCCGTCACTTTCAGTATGTCGATCTGTTTATTGAGCTGTTTCGTAATTTGCTCACTTTGTTGGTCAGACTCAACATAAATTACACATGTGATTCTTGACATCCCCTCCTGTTCAGATAAACCCACTGAAATACTTTCGATATTATAATTTCGTTTAGAAAATAAATTAGTAATTCGATTAAGTACACCAGGTTTATTTAAAACAAGCAGCGATATGATTCTCTTCATTCTTTCACACCTACCATCTCATGAATCCCTTTACCCGGAGCGATCATTGGAAAGACATTTTCGTCAGCATCGACACGGAAATCTAGCAATACAGGCTCTCTTGTTTGTAATACTTCAGCTAACACTCTCTCCGCTTCTTCTTCTGTTGTTATGGTATAGCCTTTAATATCGTAAGCTTCAGCTAGCTTCACAAAATCAGGTTGAACTGGAATCTTGCTATGAGAAAAACGTGATTCATAGAAAAACTCCTGCCATTGTCTAACCATCCCTAAAGATTGATTATTGAATATTGCGATTTTTATTGGTAAGTTCATTTCTTGTATAACTGCTAATTCCTGTGTTGACATTTGAAAGCCTGCATCACCGACAATGGCAAGCACACAACTATCTGGATCAGCAATTTGAGCGCCAATACTAGAAGGTAAACCAAATCCCATCGTTCCAAGCCCACCAGATGTAACCCACCTATCAGCATGTTTAAAGCGATAGTATTGCGCAGCCCACATTTGGTGTTGACCGACATCTGTCGTTACAATCGCTTCGCCCTTCGTGTTCTCATACAAGAGCTCCATTACTCTTTGCGGCTTTAACTTTGGTGAAGCTTTATCATAATGGAAAGGATGTGCAACACTCCACTGTTTTAATGTCTCCATCCATTCGCTATGAGCTGGTTCATTACATTCTTCTTGAAGAAGTGCGAGAAGCGCAGCCTTTGCGTCTGCTACAACAGGAATAACTGTCGGTACATTCTTACCAATTTCCGCTGGGTCAATATCGATATGAGCAACCTTAGCATTCGGAGCAAAGTGTTCCAAATTACCTGTTAAGCGGTCATCGAACCTTGCACCGATATTAATCAATAAGTCACATTGTGAGAGTGCCATATTTGCTGTATAACAGCCGTGCATGCCAGCCATGCCAATGAATAATGGGTGATCACTTGGAAAACCACCAAGACCAAGTAATGTATGGACAACTGGTATTTTTGTTTTTTCTACATACTGTAAGAGTTCGTTTGCCCCCTTCGAATGAAGAATGCCTGCACCCGCTAAAATGACTGGTTTCTGTGCTGCTCCTATCGCATCTGATAGCTTACGAATCTGAAGGCGATTAGGCTTTAATGTCGGTTGATAACCCGGTAACTCCATTTCTGCTTCTTCGGGCCTTTCGGTAATCGTCGAAGCTATATCTTTAGGAATATCAATGAGCACTGGACCGGGTCTGCCTGTCTTTGCAATATAGAACGCTTCTTTAATGACTCTTGGAATATCCTCCAATTGGCGAATTTGAAAATTATATTTTGTAATCGGTGTTGTAATTCCTAATATATCTGCTTCTTGGAAAGCATCTGAACCAATCACACTTGTTGCTACTTGGCCTGTGAAAGCTACAATTGGTAATGAGTCCATCATGGCATCAGCCAAACCTGTTACGATATTCGTTGCTCCAGGCCCTGATGTTGCAATGACGACACCAGGCTTACCTGAAATTCTTGCGTAACCTTCTGCAGCATGTATGCCGCCTTGTTCATGTCTAGGTAAAACATGAAGGAATTTCGCATCATAAATCTTATCGTAAATCGGCAAAACCGCTCCGCCAGGGTAGCCAAAGACGACTTCTACATTTTCCCTTTCTAACGCATCCATTAATAAGTCTGCGCCTGTAATCGTCTCAAGCTTTGTTTTCACTTCTTCTGTTAAGGCAGCTTCCCGCACCATCGCTCTTTAACCTCCTTAATAAAATAAAATTAAATATAAAAAAGCCTCTCCATCCCTCATTGACCAATCATTGGTCAAGGGATGAAAAGGCTTTGATCACCATTCCACGGTACCACCCTTGTTCGCGTTTTAAATCTCCACGCGCACTCAGTAACAGCATAATAACTGCTAAGCTTAGATAACGGGTTCCTTCGACCCGGAAGACTCTACTTATCATTGTTCAAGTCTTCACTCCGAGGTGAGTTCATTTTAAGACTGGTTTACCGGTTTCCAGCTTGCCCGGCTCTCTGCAAAACCTACATCAAAAAACTACTTATCCTCATCAACGCTTTTAGTTTCTCACTTTAAACCACTAAAATTTCGTTTGTAAAAATAAAAGGAAAATAACGCTGCTTCCAATTTCATTTTCGATTTATTTTATTGTGCTTTGCTTTGTTGAGGACTATCTTACGCCCATTTTCAAAAGTCGTCAACACCTTTTTGGAAAATTATTTGATAATTTAGATTAGTCTGTTTTCATGTATCCGCTTACATCATTGATCTATTAACCTTTTAATTGGACAAAATTTTTTATTGATTTATTCATTCTGTGGCATGCGAGAATAGCAAGTGAAGTACTTTTAGGATGGGGGTATTTGAACAGCTCATGAGCAAAAGAACGCGACTAATTGAAGGCTATTACAAGATAAATCATGTGCGTTCATTTACGATAAATACTATACAAAGAAACTACAACCTTCAGAGACCATTTCATGTTAATCCATTTTTTTAATATTTAATCACATACAAACGTGATAACTTCTACTATATGCTGACTCATCGTTACATCATTCGATAAAAATCACCAGTATTTGGGGATGTTTTTATTCAGTGCATCTTATCACTATTATTTCAATATAGTATTTTTATAGTTGTTTCTTTGGGTTTTTAATTGAGGATGGAAAACAACAAAGGAAGATTACTTATGGAGAAGTCTAATATGAAATCGATCTCTAGCTGAAATAAAAAAAGCGCTAATCCAAGTTTTCACAGGAATCAACGCTAGTGTTGGTAGATAAATATGTAGCTAATGGCGTCCCAGGAGAGATTCGAACTCCCGACCGACAGCTTAGAAGGCTGTTGCTCTATCCTGCTGAGCTACTGGGACTTAATATCAAGACAATACTTATTATACGCAGGATAAACTGAAGTGTCAATTAATTTTTAAATAAATTTATAATTGGCAGAGAACTGCTGTAATAATAGCAGTTCTCTGGCTACGCAAACGAAAAGGATTGCTGCCATTCCTCGAGCTCGACACCGTCTCTTGTCCAAATGGAAACGACCACTTTTTCCACTGTCCAATCTACCATCATATATGTTTTTTCTTTCGGCTGCCTTGGAAGCGAGATACTATTTGGATTAAGATAAAGGATTTGATCTACCATTTCAGCCCCCAGTTGATGCGAATGACCAAAGCACACAATACGTGCAGCTACTTCTTTTGCTCTTAAGCTTAAACCTAATAAAGACGATTTTACGCCATATAGATGACCATGTGTAATCCATACTTTGCCGTTATCCGTATCTATTAATTCTTCGTTTTTAAAGCGAGCATCGGCATCGCAATTCCCTCTCACAGCGACATATCCAGTGATTTCAGCTTGGTCACTACTTAATTCAGAGTCCCCACAATGAATCATATAGTCGACATTTTGACTGTGACGTACTTTTAGTTCTTGCAGGATGTCACCATCACCGTGGCTGTCACTAACGATGAGTAACTTCATGTTATCCTCCTCCTTAAAGAATAGTTGGAAGATCTTTTTCTAATTGCTTTAATGCTTGTCCTCTATGGCTAATGGCTGCTTTTTCTTCTGATGTTAACTCTGCCATCGCCTTATTCTTTGCATTCGCCCAAAAGATGGGATCATAACCAAAGCCATTTGTTCCTTTTCGTGCATAAAGAATTTTACCTTCACATGTCCCCGAAACGGTGTATGTTTTCTTTCCAGGGATAGCTACCGCAAGTGCACAATAAAACCGAGCATCCCGCTTCTCTTCCGGTACATGTTTCATTTCTTCAAGTACTTTATCTATATTCGCTTCATCATTTTTATCTTCCCCTGCATAACGAGCGGAAAATATTCCTGGGCGTCCTTCAAGTGCATCAATTGATAATCCGGAATCATCAGCAATCACCGGTCGATTCATTAAGCGCGAAATCTCTTCTGCTTTTAAAACGGCATTTGCTTCAAAAGTCGTACCCGTTTCTTCCACATCTGGCATATCAGGATAATCATGTAATGTTTTCACTTCATAACCGAGTGATGCAAACATTTTTTTAAATTCTTCTGCTTTGCCTTTATTCTTTGTCGCAATAATAATCTCAGACATATAGCGTTTCCTTCCTTTTATGTTCGTCATAAAAAATAAAGAGAAGAGGAGGCCCCTTTCCTCACTCTTCTCATTTTACTATAAAAGGATGGTGATACCAATTAATAGCTACCTGTATTCACACTTTCAGGTCTTGAAACAGGCTCTAGCTTTTCGCCATCTTCATCAAGTAAATCAGCCTCGCCATTCACTGTAACAGCAACAGATTCCACTTCTGCTTGTTCTGTAAGTGATAACGCTAAAACTTTTAATACATTCTCGTTAATGACATTTTCTCCCCCACTAGAGAAAATCGATTCATCGAAATCGAGGGTAATCGTTCCATCCTCTACTTTAGGTTCACCTAATAAAGCGACTTCACTTGGTAAGACGGCAGAAAGTTTAGATCCTAAAGAAGGGTTCCCTAACTCATCAATGATTGCCGTCACGTTATTGTCGACATTATTAGACACTCTTTTTGTTACTGGAACAAAGTATTTAGCATCTTCTTCGCCACCCATGTAATAAACGGTAACTGGTTTTGTATTTGTAATATCTGTGACAACAGAGTTATCATAATTGATACCGATAGAACGACTTACTTCTTCGCCAATCGGTGTACCATTGACTGGCATTTCTTTAATCGCATTCCCATTTATACTCAATTTCACTTGTTCTATTTCATCGAATTGGGTCAATGTCCATGTGACTGATTGCAGGATTCTTGCTTCATCTTCTGGATTATACTCAGCAAATTCCTTAGAAAAATCAACATGAGCCACTTTATCTTTCACATCAACCGTCATTTTTGTATCTGCTGGTAAGACTGCACGGAAATTATTTGGTAAGAGTTCAGTTACTTTTCCATCTACCACTAAATATTCTAACGCTTGTTTAGCAACAGAATTCGTACTTGGTAAATCTAATGTTTGTGATACAACATAACCATTATTGTCAATTAAGTATAATTCTGTTGGAATCGTTGTTGTTTCTGCCGCTTCATCAGCAGCTCCACTTTCCTCACCAGTCGTCTCTTCTGTCTCTACATTGGCATCTTCGTTATTAATGGACATTTCACTCGGTGGGTCAATTTTCTCTTTCTCCTCTCCACCAAATAATCCACAACCTGATAACAAAGCAGATGAAACTAATACAGCGGACACTGCGATGGTCGCTTTTTTATTTAAAGACATAACCTTTCCCTCCTAAGACAGTTTGTACTACATGTATACGAGCCTATTTACAAAATAGACCGCCTTTAGGAAAGAAAGTCTTCTATTCTTTTAGACAAATTTGGACAAAGCGTATTCAAACAAAACGATGTTTCGTTAGAACAGCCTTAATTTGAAAGTAATCAATTGTATCATCATTGATTTCATCTTTAATCGGTCTTAACTTTTCTACACCGACTTTATCTGCAGCTACAAGTACTTCCTCTTCTACCTGCTCATTGAAAACTTGATCCCAGTCAATCGGATGGCCCTCTGCTACCGCTCTAAAAATATGATTTTGAATCGTTATCGGTGAAAAAGAACGCTCTCTAGCAATCTCCGAAATCGTTTTACCTAATAGAAAGGCTTCATATGAATGGATATGACTTCCTGTCCCTTCAGCCGCTTTTTTATTTACTGGTGGTGTCTTCACATAGTGTTGCTCTTTGACCTCGATGTTATTTTTTTCAGTAAAAACTTTTATCTCTTCTAGAAATGCTTCCCCATATTTACTATACTTCATTTCACCAACACCTTTAATCGATAACATCGCTTCTTTAGTAGTAGGGAAATAAGTGCACATTTCTTTTAACGCTGTATCAGCAAAAACGACATAGGGCGGTACACCTTGTTCTTGCGCTAAGTTTTTTCTTAACTCTCTTAAGATAGCAAATAACTCGCTATTTTCTTCACCAGCTGGACGTTCTTCTAGCTCTTTATCATCAGAGATTTTCATAGATACTTGGGCTTCTCTTTTTAAAACCGGGATAGCTTCATCAGCTAAAGTAACGGTCGGATATTGTCCATCTGTCATAGAAAGATAGCCTTCAGCAAGTAAATAATTAATCATATCAACAATTTGCTTTTCCGTTTTTGCTTTCATAAGCCCATAAGTCGTAAGTGTATGAAAAGACAATTGCTTAATCCGCTTATTCGCGGACCCTTTTAACACTTGAGCTGTTAGCTTAACGCCAAAACGCTCTCCCATTCGTTTAATACACGAGAAAATCATCATCGCTTCATTCGTAATGTCAACAGATTGTCTTTCATCTAAACAGTTCGAACATTTATTACATGACGATACATCTTGATTGGCAAAATAAGCGACAATATAGGATTGCAAGCAACTTTCCGTATGACAATAATTCGTCATCTGCCTTAGTTTTTCATATTCTTGCTCGCGAAGGCTTGTTGACAGCTCGCTCTTTTCTATTAAAAATTTTTGTAGGAGAATATCTTGAGGTGAGTAAAGTAAAATACATTCACTTTCTTCCCCATCTCGCCCTGCTCTTCCGGCTTCTTGATAATAAGCTTCGATGTTTCGTGGCATATTATAGTGCACCACATAACGCACATCCGGTTTATCTATCCCCATCCCAAACGCATTGGTAGCAATCATCAACGTCACTTGATCATGGACAAATTTTTCTTGAGAGTGTTTACGATTATCCTCAGAAAGACCAGCATGGTATCTTTCAACTTTATAACCTTTCTTTAGAAAATGTTCATATAATTGATCGGTTTGTTTTCTGCTAGAAGTATAGATAATACCTGATTCTTCTTTTCTACTGGAAACATAGGTTTCTAAATACTTGCGCTTATCTCTTCCTTTTAACACTTGAAAAGAAAGGTTTGTTCGGGCAAAGCCTGTAACAAAAATATGTTCTTTTTCTATATGCAATAAGCGACTTATATCTTCTTCTACATTTTTCGTCGCTGTCGCTGTTAATGCAGCAATTACAGGCGTTTCAGTAAGAGAGAAAATCCTGTCCACTACCGATCGATAACTCGGTCTAAAATCATGCCCCCATTGAGAAATACAATGCGCCTCATCAAAGACAATCATTGATAAATGAATCTTCTCCATAATCGTTAGAAACTCCATTGACTCCAGACGTTCCGGAGCTATGTAGACAAGCTTATATTCCCCTGCCAACAGTCGCTCTTCTGTTTCCGAATATTCCTTGTAAGAAAGACTACTATTCATATAGGCTGCAGGAATTCCTGCTTCAAGAAGGGCATCTACTTGGTCTTTCATTAGTGAAATTAAAGGGGAGATAACGATCGTCACACCGTCATTCATAAGTGCGGGAATTTGGAAGGAGAGTGATTTACCACCGCCAGTTGGTAGAATGCCAAGTACGTTGTGGCCATGATTTAAATTGTAAATAATATCTTTTTGACCTGGTCGAAAACTTGTATAACCGAAATACTTCTGCAAATGCTCCTCTGCTGTTTGCATATCCATCCTCACCTCATTCTTATTGATATATATTTAAAAGCATAACGCATATCGTTTCTTTCTCGCAATCTATTCATTTAAAAAACACCAAATACAACCAATGATTGTTCATTGATTATATTTGGTGCCTCCATATTATCCGAGTTGTATGCGCTCCACATCGTTTATCTCTCTATGCAACCATTTTGTTGCAATGTCTTTGAACATCGCTTCAGAACCTGTTGTGAAAAAACGGTGCTGAGGATCTTCTTCACTCGTGTTTAAAAAGCCGCGATCATAAAGAATCGTGCTTGCTTCTCGAGCGGTTTCATCTCCGGAACTAATCACGTTAACACCTTCACCCATCACTTGCTTAACAAGATTCTCCAACAGCGGATAATGTGTACAGCCTAATATCAATGTGTCTAAACCTTTATTTGTTAATGGCCCTAACGTTTCTAGAACGATTTTTTTCGCAAATACACTCTCGTACTCCCCACTTTCTACTAGTGGGACAAATTTAGGACAAGCTAGGCTATGAACTACCGTACGATTATTGATCCCTTTTAATGCGAGTTCATAAGCACGACTCTTCACCGTTCCCGCTGTACCAATGATGCCAATGATATGATTTTCTGTTACTTTTAGCGCCGTTCTTGCTCCAGGAAAAATAACGCCAATGACCGGAATTGGTAACTCATTCTTAATATCATCTAATGCAACAGCAGTCGCAGTATTACAGGCAATAATGAGCATCTTCACTTCTTTTTCTAATAAAAACTTCGTCATTTGCCATGTGAATTCTTTTACTTCTTCTCCAGACCTCGGACCATATGGACATCGAGCTGTATCTCCTAAGTAAATAATATTTTCATTAGGTAACTGACGCATCACTTCCTTTGCAACAGTTAACCCGCCAACCCCTGAATCAATAATACCTATCGGTTGTTTCACTTTCTTCTCGCCTCAATCTCTTTTCATATCTTGATGCAATTTTCTTAGATTCTCCCTTAAATGAACGACCTCTTCACCGGAAAAATCCTTTAATACTTCTTGCAAATAATCTTGCCTTTTGTCGATCACTTCTTCTATAATTCTTTCGCCTTCCTCCAATAAGTGGATTCTTACAACGCGACGATCATTAGGATCTTTCACTCTTTTTACCAATTCACTCTTTTCCATACGATCGACTAAATCTGTCGTTGTACTAAAGGCTAAGTACATTTTATTCGATAATTCTCCAATTGTCATGTCCCCGTCCTCTAATAACCACTGTAAGGCAATAAATTGCGGGGGAGTAATGGTATAATTGCTTAAAATTTCACGGCCATGTTGCTTAATAATTCCAGAAATATATCGTAAATCCTTTTCTATATCTGCTACAACTTCATTAACATGTTCATTTCTATGTTCTCTTACGTTCATTCACTACACTCCTATATATATCATCGAAATATTCGGTTATTCCGTTACTTTTAATCCTAATTTTATTGTCACCTTTTTCGAAGGAAAATTCAAGCGAGAACTGTAAGCAAACTAAAAAAATATGTCAAGAAAAGAAAAACGAGCATTGCGCCCGCCTAAAATAATAAAATTCTATTACATTGATAACCGGCAATCCAGACGGACTGCCGGTCTAAAATTATAACTCTAGCTCTCCCATACGAAGGAGCTCTACAACAGCTTGTGAACGCCCCTTTACACCAAGCTTTTGCATGGCATTAGATATGTGGTTCCGAACTGTCTTTTCGCTTATAAATAATTCACCAGCGATTTCCCTAGTTGTTTTATCTTGTACTAGCAGCTCGAATACTTCCCTTTCTCGTTTTGTGAGTAACGGCTTGTGAGTATAATCATTCTCCTTCAAGTATTGTAACCCTCCTTGCCTTTCGCCAGCCATGAATCGCGGGGTGGGTGTGTATTAGTCATCATATCATATGTATGTTAAACAATGAGAGTGACTGAAATTCTTGAAGTAGAGAATGTTTATTTTCTAAATGTACGCCTGTCCCTATCTAAGATTGAGGTACATTTATTTTCTCATGAAAAGCAAGCTTCATATCATCAGTCCACTGCGCACCTTTACCAGTTAATTTAGATACCTGAACAATCGTTCCTCTTCCTGTAAAGCAAATGTCACCATTCTCTCTTTTACCCATGTAATGAATATCTACCGATGATTGTCCGATTCTGCCTGCTTTTACATAAATTAAGAGGTTCTCATCGAAGTAAACTTGCTTCATATAGTCACATTGAAGATCTGCAACGACAATAAATGTTTCGTTTTCTTCCTTCACCCAATCGTCCATAAGATTTAAACTTTTAAAATACTCAATGCGAGCCTCTTCAAAGTAAACAAATGGAACCGTATTATTTAAATGACCAAACATATCTGTTTCAGAAAAACGCACCTTAACAGGGTGAGCAAATATAAATTCTTCTTCCCATGTCACGAAATTTTCTATATAATCAGTTTTTTTCACTTTTAGATCCTCCTCGAAAATGAATGAGCATTCAGTCGTTCTTTTTCTTATTATAGCTTTTTTCACACAAATACTAAAGGAGAAATTCATACATAATCTTATGTTACTTTTTCTGATTTTGTAACTATAATTGCTTAATTGAGTCATTCATGTGAAAAAATGTTTAAGGCAGACCGTGTAAAACGTTTTTTTGGGTCATTTGAAAGGATTTCCTTTTCAAATGTAAAAAGCAGATAAAATGACTCAACAAATAATTTACCAACACTTTCTTATAAAAAACGAGAAATCTCAAAGATATGGAGTTAACACTACAATAAAAACCCCAGCACAAACTTTTTTACGAAGTGTGTGCTAGGGCTTACTTTAAATAGGTTTTATCCTAAAATCCAAACCATTTTTTAATCATTTCCCAAATCCATCTTGTGAATTCTCTTACCTTATCCTTCAAGTGATCAATGATTTCTTGTTTACACTCAGACCAGCTAGTATCAGGGCCAGGAATACAAGCGCTCGGCTCTTCAGGGTTTTCAGGTTCACCTGGCTCTTCCGGATCTGTTGATTTCACTTCTGCAATAATTCTTCCTTCAACTTCCGGAGCTACCGGATTATTGTTTTCCAAATAGGTGGAAAACACATCATAATCCACTTCAAATAGTTCAGTAATTCTGCCCTCATCCTTGGCTTTTTTGAACATATCATATCCATCTCCACCATCGGCCGTGAAAGCGTTGGTCGCAACCGTATAGGTTTCGTCTTCATTGATTGCTATATATTCACCGTCTACTTTCACGTCAACGCCATGGACACGTTCACCCACTGGCTGTGCTTGGTCAAATTTAAAGCGAAGACCTGCCACTTGCATAAACTGGCCAGCACCTTCTTCAATATTTGCTACACTATGTTCTAAAGCTTGTTTTATTTCTTCTCCTGTTAAATCAAGGGTGACTAACATATTACCGAAAGGCAACACAGTAAGAACATCGCCAAGCGTAATTTCACCTTGAGCAATGGATGCACGAATACCGCCACCATTCTGCATCGCAATTTGTGTTGGCACAGATTCATTAGCTTTAGAAAGCATACCATCTGCAATCAAGTTTCCTAAATTGGTCTCTTTCGTACGAACATCAGTACGTTCACCATTCAAGGCAACTTCACTGTACCCTACTACTTCTTGTTTTAATTCCTCCAGCGGTTCACTTAACTCATCAAGTTTATTACGCGCCCATTCATCTTCTTCATAAACATATTCACCGTTCTCATCTTGACTAACGAGATCAAGTAATTCACCATTCCACTCTGACAGTACGCCTTCATCATCGAAAACAATGTCTAAAGAGCCTAAATATTTATGATATTCATTGGCTTGAACGATTAAAGTTGGTTCTCCATCTTCATTTTTTACAACTGGCTCTTCTAATGTCGTATGAGAATGTCCTCCAACAATCACATCGATACCTTGAACAGCTTCAGCTAATTCCTGATCTGGCGTATAACCTAAATGTGAAAGTGCAATAATTTTATTAATTCCTTCTTCTTCAAGCGCTGCTACTGTATTGCTAGCCATTTCAACTGCATCTTCAAAAACAATGGCTTCATCTGGGTTCGCCAAAAATGAAGTGTCCTCTGTTGTTAAGCCAAATAATGCTACTTTTTCGCCATCTACTTCTTTAATAATGGCAGGATAGATCTTACCGTTTTCTCCAGGATATCCAAACTCATTTACTTTTAATTGGCTTAAAATCTCATCATTCTCAACATTCACATTTGCACTAACAAATGGAAAATCCGCATTGGATACAAAGTCAGCCAACACTTGCGAATCTTTGTCAAACTCATGATTTCCAAATGTCATAGCATCATAACCTAAACGATTCATAAATTGTAAGTCCGCTTGTCCTAGGTACATATTGAAAAATAATGTACCTGAGAATACATCCCCAGCATCAACTAATAGTGTATTTTCTTTTTCATCTCTTAGTTGATTCACTGCAGTAAACAATCTTGGAACATTTTCTAAATGAGCATGGGTATCATTTGTATGAAGGATACTCATTGAGAATGGCCCCTCATTTTCCTCTTCTACCGCGATGTCTAACTCAACTAATAACGGATCATGATCACTAGCTCTACCATGCTCCTCCATGTATAGAGAATTGATATTTAAAATATCTACTTTTGCAGCTTCTGCTAAATGATTCGATACTAAAATATGATCAAGTACTTGCATATTTCCTTGGTAATTATACGTATACTGTTCGTTTTCCGGTAAAGTATCAACCATATTCGTTAACTCTTCACCTTTTAATGTTTCTAATGTGGGAGTGAATTGAAAATCATTCATATCCCCTAATACAACAACATTCGCATCTGGGTTTTTAGACTCTATATCTTTCACAAACCCATTTACAGCTTCTGCTAACTGTATTCTTTGTGCTTCACTCACTAATTCCGGAGGTTGATTCTTCCCAAATAGTGGTTCATCACCTGACTTAGAATTAAAGTGATTAGCAACGACAATCACATCTTCTCCATTAAATTCAAACTGTGCTGCTAGCGATTTTCTTGTATCTTGGAAAATTTCATTCGTCGGATCGATGCGACCTGGGTTCAATGTTAATTGACCGTCTTCATACGTAACTGCGTCGTTAGCCCCGCCTTTGGGTGCCTCTTTTAAAGTAACTCTTTCTGGATTATAGAGATATCCTACTCGGATATTCCCACCCGGCTGACCACCATCTTGCTTGTCTTCTGGTGCAATATCTGCCCAGTCATACGTCGGACCACCATTTGCGGCAATGGCTGCAATTAATTTCTCATAACTAGCTTTTGCCGTTGTTATACCATCATCAGTCGGGCCATTATCATCTTGTACCTCTACAAGACCAATAATATCCGGTGAATTTAACTCATTAACCATTGACTGCGCTATTCTATTTGTCTTTTCTTGGCTTGTACCTTCATAATAATTTTCAATATTATAAGAGGCAACTGTTAATTTTCCTTCATCCTTGCCAAGTTCTGTCGTTACTTCTTCTTTTTCCGATTCAATAAGATCTGGTAAAGAATCCATATCCACTAACACTTTAAAGTTGCTATAACCATAACTAATTACACCGGTGACTGTACCATCAAAACGATCACCCGTTTTAGCTACATAATTATCCTCTTCTAATAAAAGATGCAGTCTTTCTGGATTTGCATTATCTTCCGTTAATAAAACCCCACCTTGATCCGTATAGAGTTTATCCTCTTCTTGATTCGCAATGACAGGTATTTCACCATATTTTTGAGGTGCAACAACTTGAGGATTCTCCACTGCGACGCGCATACCCTCTAGACTCTCATAAAAATCGATACCATCTTCCTCAGGGTCAAAAGATTGCATTTCATCATTATCAATAATATCATGAGGTAAAGGAAGATCTTTGCCTAAAACAATTGCTTCTGGCAGGTCATTTCCTGATGATTCAATGCTTACCCTCCCATTTTGGGCATTGATTTCAGTCATGGCTAAATCTGTTTCTAACTTTTCACTATATCCGTCAAGAACCCATTCTTTCACAAGCCCATCCACTGTAACCTTATCTCCAACTTTTACTTGATGCGTAGGCTTGTAGACGAGAATCCCTTCTGATGTATGGGGATTATCATCGGGTGTATCATCTTGCATATAAAAATTACTGTTATCTACTACTTTTGTTACAATACCTTGTACAGCTGTTACGTTCTGATTTACATAAGGAGACTCATGCCCCGCTCCTTGTATATCACCAATGCGCAGACCTTCAACACCATCAGATGGCTCTTCCTCTTCCCCATCATCAGGGTTTCCATCAGCAAATGTAAATGCAGTTGGATTTTTCAAGCCAGGTACGGTAAAATATGCTTCAAGATTGCCTGTTATTTGTACTTTTTCACCTATAATATCAGGGTTAGTCTGTAAGCCAAATGTCGCACGAAAGCTGCTAGACACTTGCACAGGTAAAATTTTTGACGAATCTTGTTCATTCGCATCATCAGCTATCGCAATATTATAGTCATTACTAAAAGGTGGATTAAAATTGTAATTATTCGTCGAAACTGTATGACCTACTATGTAACCTTCTACTGTTGCATTTCCTTCGTTATTTTCAATCGCTTCATTCACCGTCAATACATCTTCTTGTGCTGCTTGTCCCGCTAGAGGGCTGAAGCTAGAAAATATTAACATAAAAATCATCAATAAGGCCAACCATCGATTACTAGCTAATTTCATTCTGTTCCTCCTTCAAATTATTATTAATCTTTCAACAACTGAAATATACCAGTTTTTCTATGATTCGTGTTTATTTATAACAAAAATTCTACATTTTTTGCCAAAAATAAGCTGAAAGTACTTTCTTCATTCATCAATTAATAGGTATTTTGTTTTATTATTATGAATTTTCAGTACGAATTGCTTAATAACTATTAAAATATTGCTCCTTCAAACGAAGATCACACTCTTACCCTTTTACTGGATAAAAAAAACACTGAGGCTATAAGCCTCAGTGTTCTATAAAATCTATTACACACGGTCACTTCCAAAGAAGTTTTTGAAAGATTGTAATGTTGTATCACGGTTAAGCGCGGCAATTGATGTTGTTAAAGGAATACCTTTAGGGCAAGATTGCACACAGTTTTGTGAGTTACCACAGTTAGCAAGACCACCGTCACCCATAATTTCCTCTAAACGATCTGCCTTATTCATTTCACCCGTTGGATGAGAGTTGAATAAACGCACTTGAGAAAGTGGTGCCGGTCCGATAAAATCAGATTTGCTGTTTACATTTGGACACGCTTCTAAACATACACCACAAGTCATACATTTTGATAATTCATAAGCCCATTGGCGTTTTTTCTCTGGCATACGAGGCCCTGGACCTAAATCATATGTTCCATCAATCGGAATCCATGCTTTTACTTTTTTCAATGAATCAAACATGCGACTACGATCAACTTGTAAATCACGTACTACCGGGAATGTTTTCATTGGTGCTAAACGAATTGGTTGTTCTAATTGGTCGATCAGAGCTGTACAAGATTGACGCGGTTTGCCATTAATGACCATAGAACAAGCTCCACAAACTTCTTCCAAACAGTTCATGTCCCAAGTAATTGGTGTTGTATGCTCCCCTTTTGTATTTACCGGGTTTCTTCGAATTTCCATTAGAGCAGAGATCACATTCATATTTGGACGATAATCAAGTTCAAATTCTTCTACATAAGAATCTGAATCAGGACCATCTTGTCTTGTAATTTGAAATAATACGGTTTTAGACTTTACTGCTGCTTCTGACACGATTAATTACTCCCCTTTCATCGAGTTTTCTCTTAATGTTTCGTTGTATAGTCACGTTTACGTGGCTTAATCAAGCTGATATCCACTTCATCGTAATGGAATTGTGGCGCTGATTTGCCATCAACGAATTTAGCCATAGTTGTTTTTAAGAATTCATCATCATTTCGATCAGGGAATTCTGGTTTATAATGGGCACCGCGGCTTTCGTTACGGTTATATGCACCAATTGTAATAACACGAGCTAATTGAAGCATATTTTGTAATTGACGAGTAAACGCCGCCCCTTGGTTACTCCATTTTGCTGTATCGTTAATGTTGATATTTTCATATCTCTCTAACAATTCAACAATTTTAGCATCTGTTTTTAATAAACGATCGTTATGACGAACAACTGTTACATTATCAGTCATCCATTCACCAAGTTCTTTGTGAAGGATATATGCATTTTCTGTTCCATCAAGAGACATGATTTTATTCCATTTCTCTTGTTCTTGTTGAACTGCACCTTCGAATAATGAAGAAGATAAATCTTCACTTGATTTCTCTAATCCTTCAATATATTCAAGCGCTTTTGGTCCAGCAACCATACCACCATAAATGGCAGAAAGCAATGAGTTAGCTCCAAGACGGTTACCACCATGTTGTGAATAATCACACTCACCTGCAGCAAACAATCCAGGGATATTTGTCATTTGATCATAATCTACCCATAAACCACCCATTGAATAGTGAACAGCTGGGAAGATTTTCATTGGTACTTTACGAGGGTCATCACCTTGGAATTTCTCGTAAATTTCAATAATACCACCCAATTTAATATCTAATTCTTTCGGGTCTTTATGTGAAAGATCAAGGTAAACCATGTTTTCACCATTGATACCTAGTTTTTGGTTTACACAAACATCAAAGATTTCTCGTGTAGCAATATCACGAGGAACTAAGTTACCGTATGCCGGATATTTTTCCTCTAAGAAATACCAAGGTTTCCCGTCTTTATATGTCCAAACACGACCACCTTCACCACGTGCAGATTCACTCATTAGACGTAGTTTGTCATCTCCTGGTATAGCAGTTGGATGGATTTGAATGAACTCACCATTTGCATAATACGCGCCTTGTTGATAAACGATTGATGCAGCAGAGCCTGTATTAATAATAGAGTTAGTTGATTTACCAAAAATAATTCCCGGTCCACCAGAAGCCATAATGACAGCATCTGCTGCGAATGATTGGATTTCCATTGTTTGTAGGTTTTGCGCTACTACCCCGCGACAAACTCCGTCATCATCAATGACAGTTCCCAAGAACTCCCAACCCTCATATTTTGTTACTAACCCTGCTACTTCGTGACGACGCACTTGCTCATCCAATGCATAAAGCAATTGTTGACCTGTTGTCGCACCAGCAAAAGCAGTACGGTGATGCTGTGTTCCGCCAAAGCGTCTAAAATCTAATAACCCTTCAGGTGTACGGTTGAACATAACACCCATACGGTCGAATAAGTGAATAATTCCAGGTGCTGCTTCTGCCATTGCCTTAACTGGAGGTTGGTTAGCTAAGAAGTCACCACCATAAATTGTATCATCAAAGTGAATCCAAGGAGAATCCCCTTCACCTTTTGTATTTACTGCTCCGTTAATACCACCTTGGGCACAAACAGAGTGAGAACGTTTAACCGGCACTAAAGAAAATAATTCTACTTGTCCGCCAGCTTCAGCAATTTTAACAGTTGCCATCAATCCGGCTAATCCGCCACCGACAACAATAACCTTTCCTTTACCCATATCTGACTCACTCCCTTAATACTAATACCTCTAAAAAAAACCGAACAAATTATAGAAAAATGTATGTATTCATTACACGAAAGCAAAAATAGCACGAATACCTACAATTGATAATGCGATAAAAATGACTAAAGTTACATAAGTTGAAATCAATTGTGATCTAGGAGATACTGTAATTCCCCAGCTTACCATGAAGGACCATAAACCATTTGCAAAGTGGAAAATTGCAGATAATACACCAACGATGTAAAATGCTAACATGAATGGGCTAGACAAAATATCAGCCATCATATCATAATTTACTTCGGCACCGAACATTGCTGCAATACGAGTCTCCCAAACATGCCAAACGATGAAAATCAATGTAATTACACCGGTTACACGTTGAACTAAGAACATCCAGTTTCGGAAAAATCCGAATCTTGAAGTGTTATTTTTTGCTGTAAACGCAATGTAAAGACCGTAAATTGCATGATATAACAAAGGTAAGAAAATAATAAATATTTCTAGGAAATATCTAAAAGGAAGACTTTCCATGAAATGTGATGCGCTATTAAATGCCTCTTCTCCCCTAGTTGCAAAATGGTTCACTACTAAGTGTTGGATCAGAAAGACCCCAACAGGTATAACTCCAAGTAATGAATGCAATCTGCGATTTAAAAACTCTCGATTACCCGCCATAAGTTTACCCCCTTGAATTTGTAGCATGACACGCTGAATATGTACATAACAAATCCTTCGCATCACTAAGAAAATGCAAATCATTTTCAAAACATTTATATGACATGTCCATTTTACTCCCATCGCCCATTAGCGTCAAGAAAACGGATACAGATTTTGTCGATATTACGAAAATTTTTTCTATTCTAGTTTCACTCAAAAAACCAATGATATAGTTTTTTCAACCCTATTTGGCGGTATATTAAAATAGCTTAAATCACGCAATAATATTCATATTTTACGCATAAAAATGCATTTACATTAGATTATTATTAGTGTTAAGATTATTCCCATAATTTACACCAGTTTTACAAACTAAAAATTTTTCCCTTTTCACTGTACGTATTCGTTTTTTCCAAGTAAATTGTATATATTAGACTTTATGAAAGAGGGGAGATTTAGCATAATATGCCATCTCAAGAAGCCCAAATAGAACAAACCGAAAACATGGCAGAATCAATTGAACCAAACAAAGAAATGATTTCATCCTTTGGCTATGAATTAATTAGAGAAGAACTTTTACATGATTTACTAGGTAAAGACGCACCAGATATCTTATACTGGGCAGGCAAGAGACTAGCACGTAAATATCCTCTTCAAACAGAAGAAGACTTATTCAGCTTCTTTGTCGAGGCTGGTTGGGGAAAATTAACGAAAAACCTCGAAAACAAAAAAGAAATCGAATACGAGTTAACAAGTGAAGTCATTCAAAAGCGCTGTAAAGAAAATGCTCACGCAACATTCCAATTAGAAGCTGGTTTTATTGCTCAACAAATCGAACAGAAAAAAGAAGTGATTTGCGAAACATTCGAGCACCCACGTAAAAAAGGTGGAAAGGTCCTCTTCACAGTCAAATGGGATAAAAAGGACTTTATCCACACCTAATAAATATACCCAACAGTAAAAAAAATCCAAACATCATTCTTTTTAAGGCGTTTAAATGGTGTTTGGATTTTCCTATCTTATACTACTGCTAGCTCATTTAATTTTTTATTAAATCCCCAGCTAAATTAAACGTTTGATGTAAAGCTTGAGCAGCATTTAACATATGCGCTTGGTCGATCACAGCCGAGACCTTTATTTCAGATGTACTGACCATCTTTACAACGATGTTATTAGCAGCTAATACATTAAACATCTCAGCTGCTACTCCAGGATTTGAAATCATTCCTGAACCGACAATCGAGATTTTCGCCAATTGTGATTCCCATTCAATCTGATCATAACTTAATGCTTCTCGATTTTTTTCTAGTATTTTTACAGTCTCTGTAAGATCTTGGTTTTTAATTGAAAAAGATAAGCCTGATGATTTATCATCTGTAATACTTTGTATAATAATATCAACATTTATATGTTCTTTCGCCAAGAGTGAAAAGATGGATGAAAGGCTTATTAAAGGGTCTTTAATCCCTAGTACAGATACCCTTGTAATATCATCTTCAAAAGCAACCCCTCTAACAACTAAGTTCTCTTCCATTTCCGCAACCTCCTCTATAATTGTACCTTCTTCTCGTTCCATACTAGAACGTACTTCAAGCTTTACATTGTAATTTTTTGCAAACTCAACTGCTCTTGGATGTAGAACGCCTGCACCAAGATTAGCTAATTCAAGCATTTCATCGTATGAGATAGATGGAAGCTTTCTTGCATTTTTTATATAGCGTGGATCAGTTGTGAATACACCTGTTACATCGGTGTATATATCACATTTGTCCGCTTTTAATACTGCTGCAAGAGCTACGGCTGTTGTATCAGAGCCACCCCGACCTAATGTCGTTATTTGGCCAGTCTCACTTAAACCTTGAAAACCCGCTACGATAACAATTCTCCCTTTCTTTAACTCTTGTGAAACAGGTTTTGTGTCAATATCAGTGATTCTTGCGTCACCATGTACTGATTCCGTTTTAATCCCTGCTTGCCAGCCCGTATAGGAAGTTGCCTCATAACCTTTTGAATTTAGTGCAATTGTTAATAAAGAGATCGTAACTTGCTCACCTGTAGATAACAACATATCCATTTCTCTCTTACTCGGAGCGGGTGATAATTCTTTTGCCATACCAACTAATTGATCAGTCGTTTTGCCCATAGCCGACACAACAACAACGATATCATTACCATTATTTTTTTCTTCAATGACACGGTTGGCTACATTTTGAATATGATCAACCGAGCCTACGGAGGTTCCACCAAATTTTTGTACAATTAAGCCCACTTTTCTCCCCTACTTTCAAGTCATTCGTTTTTATTCCCTGCCGCCTGTATGTACAACCAACACATTTCTACCCATATTCGGCATAAAAAAAAGCAATGAGATGAAACCCATCCCATTGCTGTGTAGTCAAACGTATGAACAATCTACGTACACACAGTGAGATAGCCCTCCAAGACAGATAGTCTTGACAATCCTGCATTTATTCAATGCAGAACCAGCGAAGAAAATATTGAGTCTTTCTTCACTTCGGCGAATATTCCCTTTCAAAGTCCTTCAAACGAAGCTCAATCTTCTAAGGAACTTTTACTAATGAAACTCGCACCTCTACCTTCACTTTCAAGTTAAAAAGTGATTTGATATAAAGTTAAAAACACTATACCATATTTGTTTTTTTCAGACAATGTCTATTCATGTAACTTTTCATAAAGTTCTTGTGCAACTTTTAATGGTAAGCCAGATTCCCTAAGGTCTTCTACACTAGCTGATTTCATTTTTTTTACAGAACCAAAATCTTTTAATAACTGCTTTTTTCTTTTTTCCCCAATACCATCAATTTCATCAAGAAGTGACTGAAATGCACTCTTTCCACGAACTTGTCTATGAAATGTAATCGCAAATCGATGCACTTCATCTTGAATACGTTGTAATAAATAAAATTCCTGGCTATTTCGAGCGAGGGGAATGATCATTAATGGATTTCCATAAAGAAGTTGAGATGTTTTATGCTTATCATCTTTGACTAATCCTGCTAGTGGAATATCTAAACCGAGTTCATTCTCAAGCACATCTCGAACGACTTCAACATGTCCTTTTCCACCATCAATGATAATTAAATCAGGTAGGGGTAGCCCTTCTTTTAAAACCCGGCTATATCTCCGTCTCGTCACTTCCCTCATAGATTCATAATCATCTGGTCCTTTAACTGACTTAATCTTATATTTCCGATACTCCCTTTTTGCAGGCTTACCATCGATAAAGACAATCATTGCTGAGACAGCATCGGTACCCTGGATATTGGAGTTATCAAAAGCTTCAATGCGATAGGGTGTGTAAATTCCTAGCTCCTCACCTAAGCTTTCTATTGCATTCACCGTTCTTTTCTCATCACGTTCAATAAGCGAGAATTTTTCTTTTAAAGCAATCTTTGCATTTTTATAGGCAAGTTTCACTAGTTCTTTTTTTCTCCCTCTTTGAGGAATAAATATTTTTACATCCAAAAGCTGCTCAGCCATCGTCACATCAACAGAGTCTGGCAAGTAAATTTCCTTTGGTTTAAAATGATTAGCTTGTTCATAAAAACGGCCGAGATAGGTGAGCATCTCTTCTTCAGGCTCATTATAGATTGGAAACATAGATACATCTCTTTCAATAAGTTTCCCTTGCCTAATAAAAAATACTTGTACACACATCCAACCCTTATCAACCGCATAAGCAAACACATCTCGGTCAGTAAAATCCGTCATTGTAATCTTTTGTTTTTCCATCGTCGTTTCTATATGGATAATTTTATCTCTGAAATCCTTTGCTTTCTCAAACTCTAGCGCTGCGGACGCTTCTTCCATTTTCGTTGAAAGTTCTTTTTTGATTTCTTTATAACCACCATTTAAGAAACGAGTAATCTCATCTGTCATTTGTTTGTATGTGTCAGATTTTACTTCATTTACACAAGGAGCTAGACATTGTCCGATATGGTAGTATAGACAAACTCTATCTGGTAAGGTGTTACATTTTCTTAAAGGATAAAGGCGATCTAATAATCTTTTTGTTTCATTGGCCGCCTGCACATTTGGATATGGCCCAAAATATTTCCCTTTGTCTTTTTTTACTTTTCTCGTGGTAATTAATCTCGGATGTCTTTCATTTGTTAATTTAATAAAAGGATAACTTTTATCATCCTTTAGCATGACATTATATTTGGGATCATGCTTTTTAATTAAATTTAACTCTAATAATAACGCTTCCATATCGGAAGAGGTCACGATATATTCAAAATCGTCAATTTCATTTACAAGCCTTAATGTCTTTCCATCATGTGAACCGGTAAAATAGGACTTAACCCGATTACGAAGCACTTTCGCCTTACCGACATAAATAATTGTCCCTTGGCGATCTTTCATTAAATAACAACCTGGTTGAGCTGGTAATAAAGGTAATTTATTTTTTATATTATCATTCATAGTTAGCTGTCACATCCATACCTAAAAAGAATATCATTGCAGGAGGAAACCATACCCTTCTTACTGATTTTGCCATACTTGTACTGTAAAAAAAACCCCGATCTTCTAAAAGTAGAAGCCGGGGTTTGTTTTATGGTACTTCTTATGCACCATGTTTTTGAAGCAATTCAACTAATGCTTCTTTCGGTTGGAAACCAACCACTTTATCTACTTCTGCACCATCTTTAAACACGATGAGAGTCGGGATGCTCATAACTCCAAATTTACCAGCAGTTTCTTGGTTATCGTCAACATCAAGTTTAACGATTTTTACTTTATCTCCCATTTCTCCATCAATTTCCTCAAGAACTGGTCCAATCATTTTACAAGGTCCGCACCATGGTGCCCAGAAGTCTGCAAGTACAAGACCTGAACCAGTTTCAGCAGTAAAGTTTTGATCTGTTGCATGTGTGATAGCCATAATATTTATATCCTCCTAATAAATAACTAAAAAATCTTATCGAAAGTATATCATCGATTAATAATGGATGCTATTATTTTGCTCGTATAGATTACCCATTTTTTTATTGTATCATACTGAACCTTTAAAAAGGATTCAATGTCTATATTATTCAACATTAATCTTTTTGCCAACATAGTAAAGAAGCGAGTAGTAAAATTCTACCCGCTCATATCAGATGTAAACGAAAATTATGCATTTACAAGTAATTCTTTAAACTCTTTTGTTAGTAATGGAAGGACTTCGAATAAGTCGCCCACAATACCATAATCCGCTACTTTAAAAATATTCGCTTCTGGATCTTTGTTGATGGCAACAATAATCTTTGAATTGGACATCCCAGCTAAATGTTGAATCGCACCAGATATACCGCAAGCGATATAAAGGTCAGGTGTAACTACTTTACCTGTTTGGCCGATTTGAAGTGAGTAATCACAGTAGTCTGCATCGCATGCGCCACGTGAAGCTCCAACAGCACCACCAAGGACATCTGCCAATTCTTTTAACGGCTCGAAACCTTCTTCACTTTTCACACCGCGTCCACCAGCAACAATGACTTTCGCTTCAGAAAGGTCTACACCTTCTGTTGCTTTTCGTACAACTTCCTTGATGACTTGACGCAAGTTTTTAACTTCTACAGATAAAGATGAAACATCTCCATTTCTACTTTCATCTTTTTCAAGTGGTGCAATGTTATTAGGACGAATAGTAGCGAAAAGAAGTCCATCTGTTACAATTTTCTTTTCAAATGCTTTTCCAGAGTAAATCGGACGAGTAAAGACTAAGTTACCACCCTCAACTTCTAGCTCTGTTACATCAGAGATAAGACCGGATTCTAACTTTGCCGCAATCTTCGGTGCAAGATCTTTACCTTGAGCAGTATGTCCGAAAATAATTCCTTCAGGATCTTCTTGATCAATAACGGCAAGTAAGGCTTGAGAATAACCGTCAGATGTATATTGTTTTAACAGTTCATCCTCAACTGTTACCACTCGGTCAGCTCCATACTGAATGAATTCAGCTCCTAAAGCGCTTACAGAATCACCAAATAATACACCTACAACTTCTCCACCTTCAGCAGATGTTTTTGCTGCAGCAACTGCTTCAAAAGAAACATTTCGCAATGAACCTTCTCTTACTTCACCTAATACTAAAACTTTTCTAGCCATTATTATACCCCCAACGTTTTTATTCTTTTATGCTCACTATTAGACAACTTTTGCTTCGTTATGAAGTAGACTGACTAATTCTTTTACTTGATCCTCTAATTCACCTTCAAGCACTTTTCCAGCTTCTTTTTTCGGTGGTAGGGAAATTTCAATTGTCTTTGTTTTCGCTTCTACATCATCTTCGTCTAAATCAAGATCGTCTAATTCAATTTCGTCTAAAGGTTTTTTCTTTGCTTTCATAATCCCTGGTAAAGAAGGGTAGCGCGGTTCATTTAAACCTTGTTGTGCAGTGACAAGTAATGGTAGAGAAGTCTCAATTACTTCAGAATCACCTTCTACATCACGAACAACTGTAGCTGTTGTACCTTCAATATCTAACTTAGTGATGGTTGTGATATAAGGAATAGCTAATAACTCCGCTACGCGTGGGCCAACTTGACCTGATCCACCATCGATTGCTACATTCCCACCAATAATCAAATCAACCTCTTTATCTTTAAGGAATTCAGCTAAAATTTTTGAAGTCGTAAACTGATCTCCTTCTTCAACGTCATCTTCTGTATTAATCAGTACTGCTTTATCAGCACCCATCGCTAATGCTGTACGAAGTTGTTTCTCGGCTTCTTCTGTCCCTACAGAAACAACCGTTACTTCACCACCATGTTCATCACGAACTTGGATTGCTTCCTCAATTGCGTATTCATCGTAAGGGTTGATGATGAATTCTGCTCCATCTTCATTAATTTTACCGCCTGAAATCGTGATCTTTTCTTCTGTATCAAATGTTCTTTTCATTAGTACATAGATGTTCATGGTTTCGCCTCCTAATTTTACAAACATTCCATTGCTTCATAAGATTTTGACAAATAAAACTAAATTGTTGACTGAGCGTATGCTCAGTCTTACAATAACCTATTCCCAAAAATGCTTTTCAAATCGATTATTATTTAACAATTTAAATTATTAAATCTATTATAATAGATTATAAACAAAATTGGTAATGAAAACGTTTATATTTAAAAAATTATTTTCCTGAGAAAACTGGATTTCGCTTTTCAACAAAAGCAGAAATACCTTCCTTTGCATCCTCACTTACGAAAACTTGACCAAAAAGTTCTGCTTCCTTTTTCACCCCATCATAATAACGGTTGGATTTACTATAATTCAGTAATTCTAATGTTGCACCGACAGATACTGGGCTCTTTTTGGCGATTTTTTGTGCCATTGAATAGGCATTTTCTAACAGCTTTTCTTCAGGGTAAGCATGATTGGCTAAACCGAGTTGTACAGCTTCTAACCCCGTAATTGGATCACTCGTTAAAATCATTTCAGCTGCTTTTGCCGTTCCAACAAAACGAGGTAATCGTTGTGTACCAGCAAACCCAGGAATTAATCCAAGCTGCAATTCTGGTAGTCCCATTTTTGTATTCTCAGCAACTAAGCGAATATGACAACTCATTGCAAGTTCCAAACCTCCACCTAAAGCTGCACCATGAAGGGCTGCAATAATAGGTTTCTTGAAGGTTTCTATTCTCTCAAAGAGCCCTTGTCCATTTTCTGCTAGATGTGAGAAACCTTCACCACTTTCGATAGAAGTAAATTCCTTAATATCTGCTCCAGCAGAGAAGAAGTGGCCTTCTCCATGAATGAGGATCACCCTAATTTCTTGGTTTGGCTCAATCTGATCCAGTACTTCACCTAACTCCTCAATCAACCCAGATGATAGTGCATTGGCAGGAGGGCGATTAATGGTAATTGTTGCAACTTCATTATCAATCTTCCAATTTAAGTATTCCACTTTTTCTTACCTCCATTATTATTTTTAATTATTGGCTTTTGCACCCACTGATTAAAAGACGATGAACTTCGGGCGCTAACGCAGTTAAATCGTATTTTTGATCATTCATCACCCATGTTGTTGCAGTTTCATCCATTGTCCCAAAGATCATCTGTCTAGCTAATCGGACATCGAGATTACTAGCAAACTCACCCATTTTTTTTCCTTCGAGTAAGATTGAATCGATTAAGCCTAAATAACCTTTTAAGATTGCATTAATTTTTTGCCGTAAATCGATATTCGATTGCCTTAGTTCTAATTGTGTCACGATAGCTAAATGTTTGTCTTGAGATAAAATATGAAAGTGGGTTTCGACCATCATTAATAACTTCTCTGCTGCTCTTACTTTTCCTGCTATTTTCTCCTCAATCATTTCAACAAAGTGACCCATTTTGTTTTCAAAGAGGGAAATTAAGATATCTTCTTTGTTCTTAAAATATAAATAAATCGTCCCATCAGCCACGCCTGCCTGTTTGGCAATCTTTGAAACTTGTGATTGATGGTAGCCATTCTCAGCAATGACTATCACTGCCGCATCAATAATCTGTCTGTATTTTGGTTTGTTCTTCTTCAAAATCATTCTCCCCCTATATTACTCTTGCTCCTAACAAAGAGTATACCGGAATGGAGATACTCGTTTCCACCTAATCAACAGAACAACCATTCCGAATGATAAAAATGAATGAATAGTCATTCATAAAATTATATTATTATCTAATGATTGTTCTGTCAAGAAACTTTGCATAATTATTATGTTTTTAAGGTGGACAAGCTCTAGGTTTCAAAAAGAATGAGCCACTTGGCCCGATTATTTGATCGCCTCATTTTGCTCTTCAGCAAATTTCTTTTTATCTTCCTCAATTAAAGCTCTTCTCAGTATTTTTCCTACTGCTGTTTTAGGTAGTTCCTCACGAAATTCATAAATTCTCGGTACCTTATAAGCAGCTAAGTGTTTTCTAGCAAACTCATTTAATTCATCTTCTGTAATATGGACACCCTCTTTTTTAACAATATAAGCTTTAACTGTTTCTCCTCGGTAAGGGTGGGGCACGCCAGCTGCTACTACTTCCTGGACTGCTTCATGCTCATATAACACTTCTTCTATCTCTCTTGGATAAATATTAAATCCACCGGCGATAATCATATCTTTCTTGCGGTCAACCACATAAAAATAACCATTTTCATCCATATACCCTAAATCCCCTGTTAATAACCAGCCGTCTTTTAATGTTTGTTCCGTATCATCTGGACGGTTCCAATAGCCTTTCATGACTTGTGGACCTTTTACACAAATCTCTCCAATTTCACCAACAGGTAAAAATTCGCCATTTTCAGTAGACATAATTTTTGCATCAGTGTCTGGCCAAGGAATCCCAATACTTCCCTTTACTCTCGGTTCATCCCAAAGGAAATTAGCATGTGTCACAGGTGAAGACTCTGTTAGCCCATACCCTTCTACTAATTTACCGCCAGTGATTTCTTCAAATTTTTGTTGGACCTCAACAGGTAGTGCCGCTGATCCACTGATACAGGAATCGATGGAAGAAAGGTCAAATTCTTTAATTTTAGGGTGATTCAATAATCCAATATAAATGGTCGGAGCACCTGGGAAAAGTGTTGGCTTTTGCTTCTGAATGGTCTTCAAGGTTGTTTCAACATCAAACTTTGGTAGTAAAACCATTTTGTTAGCTTCCATAATTGTTAAGATCATAACAGTTGTCATACCATATACATGGAAAAATGGCAATATCCCTAGAATAACCTCTTCGCCCTTTTTCGTTTGATATAACCATGCTTTACACATTGCAGCATTGGATACTAAATTTTTGTGGGTAAGCATAACTCCTTTCGGAAATCCAGTCGTCCCACCTGTATATTGTAATAGTGCTAAATCTTCATTGAATTCTATATCATATGTTTGAACTGGTCTTGCTTCACCTTTTAATATTTCTGTTAATAAGTGATAATTGCCTTCATGTCTGACATTGACTGATAAGCCATATTGCTTTTTCTGAATAAATGGATACACAATATTTTTTGGAAATGGTAAAAAGTCCTTGATAGCGGTTACAATTACATGTTTCAATTCTGTTTGAGGTAGTATTTTAGTCACTCTCGGAAAAAGTATATCCATTGTGATAATCGCAATCGCTCCTGAATCCTTCATTTGGAATTCAAGTTCTCTTTCCATATAAAGTGGATTTGTTTGGACCACCACTCCTCCTGCGAATAGAACACCATAATAACTTATGACTGACTGCGGGGTATTAGGTAACATGATAGCGACTCGATCGCCTTTCGTTATTCCGATACTTTGCAGGTAGCCTGCAACTTTTAGAGCGGATTCATAGACATAACGATACGTAAATTCTTTCCCCATAAAGTGTATGGCTTTTTTTTCAGGGAACTCATTTGCGGCAGCAACTAAAAACTCCTGAACAGGCTGTTCTGGATAGGCAAGTGTTGATGGGATTTCATTAGGGTACAGCTTCAGCCACGGTTTTTCTTCAGACATTTACGACCCTCCCCAAATATTATATTTTTAGAACATTTAAAATTGTTCACTTTTTATTATAATATACACTTGTAAGCAAGACAAATGAAATTATATAAATCTGTGCCTTATTTCCTAAAGATGCCTCTTTATCTTATGCTAAATAGCACAAACCATAGCCACCATGAGGGAAGGAGAAAAGTTGTATGAGTAAATAAAGTATGGCGCTCTTTGACTTAAAAAAAACTAGACAACCATTCGTTGTATTCCACATACGAATAATTGTCTAAATCTAATTAATGAATCAATTCCTTTATATCATAAAGATGACGCCCGCTAAGATAAATAATACGCATAATACAAGTAATATTTTTGCTAATCTCTCCATTCAATTACGCTCCCTAAGATATGCTCGCACCAATAATATAAGAAATTCCGATAGATAATATCATAGATATCAGTCCAACAGCAATATTATTATTTTGTATTTCATCATCTACTTTTATTTTCGGACTCATGAATTCAAAAACAAAATAAGCGACTAACAATAAAATAAAACCGAACACACCCCAACCAATCATGACAAGTAAATGATCATTATGCATAATCGAATGACGAAACACATTTGCTATCCCAAAAATCTTACCACCTGTAGCCATTGCCACAGCAACATTTCCTTTTTTAATCTCTTCCCAATTCTTATATTTCGTTACAAGCTCAAATACTGCTAAAAAGACAATCATACATAGAATAACCACACTAAAGTAGGCAGCGGTATGAACAAATTCATTTTCCCAAAACTGATTCATTTTATGTTCTCCCCAAAAATTTTTAATGAATTCTTTTTGTGCTTACATGTTTTTTCATCCATGTGTAAGATAATCGCTATTTAAATTCTACCACAGTCACACCAGTTCCACCTTCACCAGCTTCCCCAAAACGAATAGATTTGACCGAACGGTGATTTCGTAAATACTCTTGCACACCTTGCCTTAGAGCACCCGTGCCTTTTCCGTGAATGATAGACACGCGCGGATAACCTGCTAGAAGAGCATCATCAATATATTTCTCGACTCTCAAAAGAGCGTTTTCATATCTTTCGCCTCTGAGGTCAAGCTCCAAACTAACATGATAATCTTTTCCTTTTACAGTTGCCATTGGTTTTGTTTCCACCGGCTTAGTTGTTTTAATAAACTCTAAATCTTTTTCTTCCACCTTCATTTTTAAAATGCCGATTTGGACACTCCATTCCTTTTCAGCTAGTTTTTCTAATAGCTGGCCTTTTTGACCGAAACTTAATACCTTTACTTCATCTCCAGGCTGGAATTGATGAGTTTGATTTGCACTTTTTTTCTTTTGCTTCTTCACTATTTCAGGTGCGGCGTCAGATAGACGTTTTCTTGCTTCAATCAGTTCATGCTCTTTAACTTCTGCATGCTTTTCTATGCGCATTTGTCTAAGTTCGCTAATAATGCTTTCTGCTTCTTCTTTCGCTTTCTCTACAATAGATGCGGCTTCTTCCTTTGCTTTTTGTTCTAGCCCATCTTTTTCTTCATAGTAGGAAACCATTTGTTTTTGCAAATCTTTATGAAGCTTCTCAGCGTTTTTTAATAATGCATATGCTTCTTCACGCTCTGCCTCCGCTTGCTTTTTACTACTTTCCAATGAGGCAATCATATTTTCTACTTTGTTACTATCAGCACTTATATATTCCTTGGCATTGGTAATTACACTTTCATTTAAACCAAGTCGTCCTGAAATTTCAAAAGCATTACTGCGACCAGGAACGCCAATCAATAATTTATAAGTAGGACTCAACGTTTCTACATTAAATTCAACACTGGCATTTACAACCCCCTCACGATTGTAACCATAGGCTTTTAACTCGGGATAATGGGTTGTTGCAATGACTTTAGCTCCTCTGTTATACACTTCATCTAAAATAGAAATGGCTAAAGCTGCCCCTTCTTGCGGGTCTGTTCCTGCACCTAATTCATCAAAAAGGACTAAACTATTACCGTCCACTTTTTCTAAAATATCAACTATATTGACCATATGTGACGAGAAAGTACTTAAACTCTGTTCAATTGACTGTTCATCACCGATATCAGCATAAACAGCGCCAAATACCGCTACTTCTGACCCGTCTAAAGCAGGAATTTGTAGTCCTGCCTGTGCCATCAATGTAGAAAGACCAACTGTTTTTAATGTGACTGTCTTACCACCTGTATTCGGTCCCGTAATAACGATGGAAGAATAGGTTTCTCCCATCGTTATATCGTTCGCTACGACTTCATTGGCTGGAATCAATGGATGACGAGCTTTGAAAAGCCTAATATGACCTTTGTCGTTTACAGATGGTTTACTTGCCTTTATGCTCTTTCCATATCTTGCTTTTGTGAACATAAAATCCATTTCACCTAAAACATAAACAATAGTTTGTAGTTCATTATTATACTCATTCGTTAATAATGATAGCTGAATCAGGATCTTCTCAATTTCTTGCTGCTCTTTTACCCTGATATTTTGTAATTCATTATTTAGTTGGACAATAGACTGTGGTTCTATAAATAATGTCTGCCCAGAAGAACTTTGATCATGAATAATACCACCATAATGACCACGATATTCTTGTTTAACAGGAATAACGAAACGATCATTACGAATAGTAATAATCGCATCAGAAAGCATTTTCTGTGCGCTGGACGAACGAATCATTGATTCTAATTTATCTCGTACCCGACTCTCTCTCGTTCTTAATTGTGTCCTTAATTGGCGTAAGTTTTCACTCGCACTATCAAGTACATCTCCATTTTCGTCAATGCTATTTCTAATCGCCGTTTCTAGCTCAGCTAGAACAATGATTTTTTCGCTATAGCTGAACAAGATTGGTATTTCATTTTCTTCTTCATCAGCAAAATCTTCAATGAAACGCTTCATTTGTCGACTTACATGAATCGTACTGGCTATTTGCATCAGTTCATGGGGACTCAACATTGCACCAATCTTTGTTCGTTTTAAGTGAGGAGTAATGTCAAAAATCCCCCCTAAAGGTACACTACCTCTCATACGTAACACTTGAGCTGCTTCATCCGTTTCGTTTTGCAACTTAATCACTTCGGAAAAATCTGTTGACGGTACTAAATCTTCCGCTTTTTTCTTCCCAAGGCTTGAGGACACATAGGTTAAAAGCTGTTCTTTCACTTTATGAAATTCGAGCATTTTCAAAATTCTATCTTGCATGAAGTAATCCCCCTTCATTTTCCGTATCTATCCGCTCTCTTTACTTACGATTCTTTAAAAACTGTAATAAATCATCGGCTTCAAATGTATTAAGCACCGTATCTTTTAATAACCATGCTTTTTTTGCTGCTGATACACCCACTTCCATATGATCGAGTGTTTCTGTTTTATGAGCATCCGTATTAATGACAATCTTCACATTAGATTCTTGTGCTAATTTTAATGCTTCTGTTGCAAGGTCTAACCGATTCGGGTTAGCATTTAATTCAAGTACCGTATTGGTTTCTTTTGCTAATGCAATTAATTTCTCAATGTTGACTGCATAACCATCCCGTCTCCCAATCAACCGCCCTGTCGGATGAGCAATAATATCAACATGTGGGTTTCTCATCGCATTTTCTAATCGGTGCATGATTTGCTCTTCTGATTGTGAAAAAGCTGAATGAATAGAAGCAATAACAATATCCATCTCTTTCAACACATCATCTTCATAATCTAGGGAACCATCCGGTAAAATATCCATTTCTATCCCCGACAAAACTTGAAAATCATCATATTTTTCATTGATTTCGTGAATGATTTCTTTTTGTTTTAATAACCGTTCTTTTGTTAATCCATTCGCTACTTTTAAATATTGCGAATGATCCGTAATAGCCATATAACGATAACCCTTTGTGCGACAGGCAGCAATCATCTCTTCAATTGAATTAGCACCATCACTCCATGTTGTATGCATATGAAGATCGCCCTTGATATCTTCGTTTTCTATAAGTGGCGTGTTTGCAGTATATGTCTCAACTTCCTTACCATCTTCACGAATTTCAGGAGGAAACAAAGGTAATTTAAAATGAGCATAAAAATCTTCTTCTGTTTGGAACGTTTTAATCGTTCCTTTTTCTATATCTTCTACACCATACTCACTGATTTTTTCTCCCCGTTCCTTCGCCAATTGACGCATACGAACATTATGGTCTTTAGAACCGGTAAAATGGTGAAGTGTAGAAGCAAACTCTTCAGGAGTTACAATTCTAAAATCAACAGAGACATCATATTTTTCTGCAAGCACTACAGAAACTTTTGTTTCTCCTGCCGCAATCACTTCTTTAATCTCACCTATTTGTAAAAGCTGTTCTTTCACTGAAGCAGGAACCGTTGTTGAAATAATAAAGTCCAAATCTTTAATCGTTTCTCTCATTCTTCTAATACTACCTGCTCGAGAAAAATGGTCGATATCTATAAATGAAGATAGAAATCCTTCAATTTTCTCAGCAATCGGTAGCATAAAAGCAAGAGGCAAGCGTTCCGGTCTAGTACCCACATTAGCTAATGCTTCGAGAATTTTTTCTTCTGTTTTCTTTCCAAATCCGGCTAAAGCTTGTACTTGATGATCATTACAAGCTGTCCTTAAATCTTCAGCATTCTTAACCCCAAGCTCTTTATACAATTTAGCAATTTTTTTACCACCTAAACCCGGCAATTGCAAAAGTGGAATCAAACCTGCTGGTACTTCCTTCTTTAATTCATCAAGTGCACTAGTTGTGCCTTCTTCTACAAACTCTGTGATAACTGCAGAAGTACCCTTACCAATACCAGGTAACTTCGTATAATCCTCTATTTCATCCAACGTTAAATCACTTGTCTCTAACGCCGTTGCTGCTTTACGAAAGGCAGCCGTTTTAAAAGGGTTCTCGCCCTTTAACTCCATATAAATAGCAATCGTTTCTAATAAATGAACAACATCCTTTTTATTAATTGTCATAAGTGTATCGCCTCATTTACATTCATATTTTCTTAGTCTTTCCCGTTTTCTTACTACCTATAAAATCATACAATATTTCCACCGTTCCAGACAGTCCGCCTCTTATTGGTGACCTATCAAAAAAAAGATTGGCTTTAAATAAAGAAAACTTCTCTTCCTAAGGTAGAGAAGTTAAGAAGCTACATAATCAATCCATAACTCTTTTATCTGCTGGGAAAACACTGGTGTGTGCTCAATAATAAAGTTTGCCATAAACGAGCCGTCTAGAGTTGACTGCACACTATCTATTGGTAATAATGCTGCTATGTATAATAAGATAAACATGATAAGATAAACTTCTATAAATCCTAAAATACTTCCAGCCCAACTGTTTAATTGTTTTAATATCGGAAAACTTGCGAGAAAATCTAGCATACTGCCGATAATTTGTAATACAATCTTAACTGCAAAGAAAATGATTGCAAATGCAATTGCGCGATAATAAGCTGTCTCTAAGTCTGTGTTACCTAAAATCGTTTCAAGCTGTGAATTCCCGAAGTTCGGATATGGAATCCATAAGGTTAATTTAGGAGCTAAAGGCTCATAGTATAGTCTTGCCACAACGAAGGCGACAATAAAGCCTAATAGATGGATAGCTTGAAGAATTAATCCTCTTCGTAGACCTATGAAAAACCCGAAGATTAACATGATAATAATGGCAAGATCAAGCATAATTCGTGTCAGTCCTTTACTCTATTTAATTCTTCTTTAAGACGTTCTACTTCGTCTTTAAGTTTCAAATAATCGTTCATTGTGTTCACAGCTGTTAAAACAGCAAGTTTACTAATATCGAGCGAAGGATTCTTTGCACTAATATCTCTCATTGTTTCATCCACCATGGATGCAACTAAACGGATGTGGCTGGAGCTCTCCGTGCCGACAATTGTATACGGGATACCATATATATCAACCCTTGTCCGGTTTTTATCAGTATTTGACAACATACAAGCCCCCATTCTGAAGAATCCTAAACATTATCATAACACGAACCATTTTTTGAGGGAAGTCAAAGCTTGTCAAAAAGACAGAGGAATTGTCAAAATAGGAGGAATCAATTATGAGTCAAATAGTATTAAAAAAATCTACAGCAGAACTTCAACTAATGAAAACACATTACCAAGCTCTACTATCACCGAAACAGCCTCCCGGTAGTATTTTCACTGCCAAAACAAACAATTGTACAATTACTGCCTACAAATCAGGTAAAGTATTATTTCAAGGAGCAGGCTGTCAATCAGAAGCTGATAAATGGGGGGGCTCTAATAGCGAAGTCGCACCGAAAAAGAAAGCCAGCTCGCCAAAAGGATCCAAATTACCGGATCATTTTGCATCCCTATCAGTTGTGGGCTCAGATGAAGTTGGGACAGGAGATTACTTTGGACCAATGACTGTAGTAGCAGCTTATGTAAGTGCAACAAACATCCCACTATTAAAAGAGCTTGGCGTGCAAGACTCTAAGAATTTAAATGATCAGAGAATTATCCAAATCGCTAAACAAATTAAAGATGTCATTCCCTTTAGTTTACTTACACTACATAATGAAAAATATAACAACATGCAGCAAAAAGGAATGTCTCAAGGAAAACTAAAAGCTCTCCTTCATAACCAAGCTATTAATAGTGTGCTTGAAAAAATGTCTCCAGAGAAGCCAGACGCCGTCTTAATCGATCAATTTGCTCAAGAAGGAGTATATTATAATTATTTAAAATCTCAAGCCAATATACAAAGAGAAAATGTATATTTCAGTACGAAAGGTGAATCTGTACATATCGCTGTCGCAGCTGCATCAATCCTTGCACGCTATGCGTTTCTCCTTCGTTTCGAGGAATTAAGTAAAAAGGCTGGCTTTCCACTAACAAAAGGTGCCGGCCCTAAGGTTGACGAATGCGGTGCGAAATTAATACATATCCATGGTGAAGATTCTCTAACGCGCTTTGTGAAACTGCATTTTGCTAACACCGATAAAGCAAAAGCTCTTTATATAAAGAAGTATAAAGCATAAAGCAATAGGGCTCCGCTCTTTTATGAAGAGCGGATTTCTACTTTTACTAGCGCCTCTCAAGCTCTCAGCTTGTGTTCTACTTCTAATACAGGGCGCTTCTTCTGGGACCAGTGATTCCTCATCTTACCACTATCTTACTCTTATTTCTTCCTATATTTATAGTCTCTTAAATAGTAATTTTTCTTTTCAACTACACTGTACAAAAAAAGTGATACTACCGAAAAATAACAGTAAGTATCACTTTGATGATTATTTATCCACGAAGGACAGCACCAGTTTTTTCTTCTAATGCTTTTAACACTTTGTCATGGGCTTTTACAACATCTTCATCTGTAAGAGTCCGTTCTGGATCAAAATATTTCAGTGAATAGGCAATTGATTTTTTACCTTCTTCCATTCGATCTCCTTCATATAAATCAAATACATGAACGTCTTTTAGTAATTTGCCGCCTGCTTCACGAATGACAGTACTTAATGCTTGAGCTGTCGTTGTTTGATCGACCACTAAAGCAATATCTCTCGTAATAGATGGGTAACGAGGAATAGCTTCATAGCGTAAAGGTTTAATTTCAGCATGTAATAATTTCTCTAATGATAATTCAAAAACATACGTTTCTTTTAAGTCTAATTCTTTTTCAACATTCGGATGAACTTGACCAATAAACCCTATACTCGTTTCATTTAGAAATACTTCTGCTGAGCGACCTGGATGTAGTCCGTCTTTCTCAAATTTGGCAAACGTGATTTGTTCTAACAAACCAAGTTTACTAAATAATCCTTCTAGAATTCCTTTCAGAACAAAGAAATCAACTGGCTTTTTCTCCCCTTGCCATTGATGTAACTCCCATAAACCTGTAATGGCCGCAGCTAAATGTTCTTTTTCCTCAGGCAACTCATTCTCAGCTGTACGTAAGAAAACAGAGCCTGTTTCGTAAATAGCAGTAGCGTCAATTTGTCTCGCACTATTATATTTAAGGACTTCTAGTAAATGCGGAGTTAAGCTAAGCCGTAACACACTACGCTCTTCACTCATCGGCATCGCAAGCTTAATTGGGTCTCTAGCTTCTAAGGAATAGTTTTGCGCTTTATCTTCACTCGTTAATGAGTAAGTGATGGCTTGATATAATCCCGCCCCTTCCAAGTATTGACGAACGATACGTCGTTTCTTTTGATAAGGCGTTAAACTACCTGCTGAAGCCGTTCCACCGGGCAATGTTGAAGCAAGATTATCGTATCCGTATAGGCGACCCACTTCTTCTACAAGATCCTCTTCTATTGTAATATCACCACGTCTTGTTGGCACTGTTACTGTAATTTCATTCTCTTCAACCACTGTCGTGAATTGCAATCTTTCTAAAATATCTTTTGCTTCACTCACTAGTAACGATGTTCCAAGGACACGATTGATTTTATCAATGGTAATGGTGATAACAGCAGGTTCTACTTTTAACGTGTCAACCTCTACTGATCCCTCTAATACTTCTCCACCTGCGTATTGCGTGAGTAATTGCGCTGCTCTTTCTGCTGCTGGACGAACACGCTGTGGATCAACACCTTTTTCATAACGCGCACTCGCTTCACTCCTTAATCCGTGATCTTTCGAGGACTTTCTAATCGCACCTCCAGTGAAATAAGCTGATTCAAGTAGTACGGTCGTTGTTTCATTACCAACTTCTGAATTCGCTCCACCCATTACACCAGCTAAAGCAACTGGTACTTCCCCATTTGTGATAACTAGGTGATCTGTTGTTAATTCTCTCTCAGCATCATCAAGCGTAGTGATTTTTTCACCTTGGTTGGCACGGCGAACAAGAATCTCTTTCGAACCTAGGCGATCATAATCAAACGCGTGTAAAGGCTGACCGTATTCAAGCAAAATATAGTTCGTAATATCAACAACATTATTATGTGGACGAATACCAGCTGCTGTTAAACGAGCTTGTAACCATAGTGGTGACGGAGCGATTTTTACATTTTTAATTACTTTAGCGACATATAATGGGTTATCATCTGCTGCTTCTACATTTACAGTGATGTAATCAGCGGCTCTCTCAGAAACAGTCTCTACCTTTGGCTGCGGTAACTTCACATCTTTTTCTAAAATAGCAGCGACTTCATAGGCAACACCAAGCATACTTTGGCAATCTGCACGGTTCGGTGTTAACCCTAGTTCTAATACTTGATCATCTCTGTGCAATTGCTCTAATGCATTGGTTCCAAGCTCTGTATCTGCTGGAAACACATAGATACCTTCACTATAATCTTTAGCGACTAGCTTACTTTCAAAGCCTAGTTCTTGAAGAGAACAAATCATACCATTCGAAGCTTCACCACGTAATTTTGCTTTTTTAATTTTAAAATTCCCCGGTAATACTGCACCTACAGTTGCAACTGCTACCTTTTGTCCTTTATCAACATTAGGAGCCCCACAAATGATTTGCACAAGTTCGCCATTGCCAAGGTCTACTTGACAAATATTTAATTTATCAGCACTTGGATGTTTCTCTTTTTCAGATACATAGCCGACGACGACACCCTTAATTCCTTCATCAAGTGTCTCTACACCTTCAACTTCGATTCCGCTCTTTGTGATCTTCTCTGCTAATTCTTCTGGTGTAATCCCAGATAAGTCAACATATTCTTGTAACCATTTATATGAAACGTACATATCGTTGTCCTCCCCCTTTATTCATGAATTGAGAATTGCTTTAAGAATCTACTATCATTTGTATAGAAATGACGAATATCATCGACACCGTATTTTAACATGGCAATACGCTCAGCTCCCATGCCAAAGGCAAAACCTGTATATTTTTTAGAATCAAATCCTGCCATTTCAAGTACATTTGGGTGTACCATTCCTGCACCTAAGATCTCAATCCAACCGGTTTTTTTACATACATTACAGCCTTTTCCAGAACAAATCATACAAGAAATATCCATTTCTACAGATGGCTCAGTAAATGGGAAGAAACTTGGACGAAGGCGAATTTCTCTCTCTTCACCAAACATTTTTTTCGCAAATACTTCTAGCGTACCCTTTAAGTCTGTCATACGAATATTTTCATCTATCACAAGTCCTTCAATTTGCATAAATTGATGAGAGTGAGTCGCATCATCATTATCACGACGGAATACTTTTCCTGGACAAATGATTTTCACTGGACCTTTCCCCTCATGCTTTTCCATCGTTCTAGCTTGCACAGGCGAAGTATGTGTGCGTAATAAAATATCCTCTGTAATATAGAATGAATCTTGCATATCACGTGCAGGGTGACCTTTTGGTAAGTTCAATGCTTCAAAATTATAATAATCCTTCTCCACTTCTGGTCCTTCCGCTACGGTATAGCCCATTCCAATGAATAAGTCCTCAATTTCTTCAACAACCCTTGTTAATGAATGATGATTACCGGTATGTACAGGACGACCTGGTAATGTCACATCAATCGTTTCTGCAGCAAGCTTAGCTTGAATTTGCGCTTCTTCTAACTGCACTTGTTTTGCCGTTATTCCTTGCGTAATTTGATCACGCACTTCATTTGCTAATGCACCCATTTTCGGACGTTCTTCTGCAGAAAGTTTCCCCATTCCTTTTAGTACTTCTGTGATCGGGCCTTTCTTACCTAAATAAGCAACGCGGATATCATTTAATTCTTTTAAATCCATTGCCGCAGAAACCTTCTCTAACGCTTCTGCTTGCAATTCTTTTAAACGCTCTTGCATCTTGAAACTCCTCCTTTTAATACTTTTTTGACAAAATAAAAAACCTTATCCCATGAAAGGGACGAGGTTTGGAATCGCGGTACCACCCTTTTTAATACAACAATAAAAAACATGCTATATTCGCTTCATTTCGATAACGGCAAAAAGCCGGTGCATCTTTACATCGAAAATATTCGATGGTCCCGATGTCTGCTCAAGAGCTGAAATTTCGAGTAAGTCGCTCATAAAAATGCTTTCAGTCTCAGGCATTTTCTCCCTATTATGAACAAAACATACTTTACTTTGTCTCTATCATAGCTTTTAATTATTTCATTTTGCTATTTATTATATTACATTATGAGTCGACATTCAAATTGTTCTCACGATTTTTTTACTCATTATTCGTTTCGCAAATAATATAGCAATATACCTGCTGCTACAGCTACATTTAAGGACTCACTCTTACCGTATAAAGGAATATACAGATTGGCTGTAGTTTGTGTAAGTAACTCTTTATTTACACCGTTCCCTTCATTACCAACGAGCAATGCAAATTCATCCAGTGGAGCAAAGCTTTGATATTCTTTGCCTCCTTCTAATGCTGTACCGTATACAGGAATATTATTTTCCTTTAACTCCTTCATCCATACATCCAACTTGCCATGGATAATTGGTAGATGGAAGTGACTACCTTGAGCAGAACGTAAAACCTTTGGATTATAAGGGTCCACTGTGCCGTGACCGATGATAACCGCATCCATGCCAGCCGCATCAGCTGTACGAATCATTGTTCCTAAGTTTCCGGGATCTTGCACTTCATCTAATAGTAATAATTTCTTCAAACCAAGCGAATCGAAAGACCTCTCTTCTTCTTGATAACATACGGCCACAATTCCTTGCGGTGTTTGTGTATCAGTTAAGTCTCCAATCACATGTGGCGGTAGGATATAAACGGAACAGTTTCCTACATTCCAGCTTTTTGGTATATCCTTTTCCTCACTAATCATTAACTCTTTTACACGATTTTCTTTTAATGCTTCTTCAACAAGATGAAATCCTTCAACAAGAAAAGTACCTGTTATATCTCTTTCTTTCCTTTTGAGAAGCTTTTTCCACTGCTTCACCTGTGGATTTTTTGCTGATTGTAAGTACTTCATTTTTTCGCTCCTTCAATAAAACACGTGCCATTAATATTTCATTATACCGAAAAACACATACATAATAAATCTTAAATGAGAAACCCTATAATCGTAACGAATTCTAACGAAGGATGTGTTTACTTTTATGAACTTAAATTTACGTAATGCCATCTTACACAATGTTTCAGGTAATTCACAAGATGAATTAAAAGATACTATTGTTGATGCTATACAAACAGGCGAAGAGAAAATGCTCCCTGGCCTTGGCGTATTATTTGAAGTCATTTGGCAAAATTCATCTGAAACTGAAAAGAAAGAAATGCTAGAGACGTTAGAAAACGGCTTACAATAAGAAAAAAAACAGCCTTTCATCAGGCTGTTTTTTTCTATTCAAAAGTTATTTTTGCAACTGTATCGTTATCTAGTCTTTTAATAACAGCTGTAATCAGTTTTACTGCGTTTTCAAAATCATCACGATGAAGAATACCCGCATGTGAATGAATATATCTTGTTGCAATTGTAATTGAAAGCGCTGGCACACCTTTATATGTTAAATGTATGGAACCTGCATCCGTTCCACCACCTGGTACAGAATCAAACTGATATGGAATATTGAGCTCATCTGCTGTATTTGTTACAAAATCTCTTAAACCTTTATGTGACACCATAGAAGCGTCATAGAGTATAATTTGAGGACCATCACCTAATTTACTTAACGCATCCTTTTCTGTTACACCTGGTGTATCTCCTGGTATCCCAACATCAACAGCGATACCGATATCAGGCTTAATCATTTGTGCAGCTGTTTTTGCCCCACGCAAGCCAACTTCTTCTTGTACCGTTCCAACCGCATATACTGTATTTGGATGGTTCTCATTTTTCAAACCTTCTAGCACTTTAATTGCAATCGCCAAACCGATTCTGTTGTCCCAAGCTTTCGCAAGTAACATTTTCTCATTGTTCATCACAGTGAATTCAAAATATGGAACAACCATATCCCCTGGTTTTACGCCCCAACCTAATGCCTCTTCACGGCTAGAAGCACCGATATCAATGAACATATCCTTGATTTCAATTGTTTTCTTACGCGCTTCTGCTGGCAAAATATGTGGTGGCTTCGAACCAATTACCCCAGTCACATCTCCTTTAGATGTTACAATCGTCACACGTTGGGCTAACATCACTTGAGACCACCAGCCTCCAACTGTTTGAAACCGCAAAAACCCTTTATTATCAATACTTGTCACCATAAAACCTACTTCATCTAAATGACCAGCAACCATAATCTTTGGCCCATCTGCTTGACCAATTTTTTTAGCGATTAAACTACCAAGTCCGTCAGTTGATAATTCATCAGCTAAGGGTTCTATGTATTTTTTCATCACTTCACGCACTTCTCGTTCGTTACCTGGAACCCCTCTTGCATCAGTTAGTTCTTTTAGCATCGTTAATGTTTCATCAAGCTTAGACATATTTCGACTCCCTTAATATTATTTAAGCCCATTATACATGGTTAGTCCTTCTTTTGTAAAAACTTAAACTACTTCTTACTGTACTTCATTTCTATAGAACTTATACATATGTGTTAACAAGCGGGAAGACTTAAAGGTACTTTGAGGTTTAGACGCTCACTTATTTTCCGGATGAACCAAACCCTCCACTGTTTCTTTCTGATTGTGTTAAATCACTTACTTGGGCAAGCTCAACTTGAAAAACTGGTGCGATTACCATTTGGGCAATTCTCATATGTTTTTCTACACGGAATTCTTCTTTTCCATGAT
This sequence comes from Cytobacillus sp. FSL K6-0129, assembly GCF_038007625.1. NCBI lineage: Bacteria > Bacillati > Bacillota > Bacilli > Caryophanales > Bacillaceae > Cytobacillus > Cytobacillus sp. FSL K6-0129. The sequence continues at coordinate 1,761,034 of NZ_JBBOXM010000001.1, forward strand.
TAATCAAGATGACCTTCACTTCGCCTCTATAGCCCTCATCAATCGTCCCTGGACTATTTAAAACCGTTACACTATGTTTAAGAGCTAAACCACTTCTTGGCCTTACTTGTGCTTCCGTTCCTTTTGGTAACTCCATCTGAATACCTGTGCTAATTAAAGCTGACTGTCCTGATGGTATGATTACATCTTCAACTGAAAATAAATCTAGCCCAGCGTCCCCCTCATTTGCACGGTAAGGCATTTTAGCATCATTGCGAATCAATTTAATGTTTAATATATTCGTCATTGTTTATCCCTCATCTTATTATAGAATGATGTTATTATCATGTTGCATAAAATTACTTACTAATGGGTATATAAACCGTAAATGTCCCTCAGTTTTTTCGATTAAAGAGACAATTATTTTTTACATAACAAAAAAATTATAACAAATTTAAACAAAGTTGAAACCTTTTTCGTTTTTATTCGTAAACACTTAAAAAATGTACAAAGGGGTATTCTTAATGTTATTGATCATTCGCCTATTACTAATCATTTTGATTATTTTGCTCATATATAGTGCTGTTAAGTATGTTACAAATCCGATGCGTAAATTAGAAAAAGCTCATAAACAAAAAAAATATTTTTTTTATGACGACGCAAATAACGCTCAGAAAAATTTCTTCATTACTTATAAAGGGGTTATGTTTGAAGGTGAAAAATATCTAGGTACAACAGATAACTCCTTTGATGTGGTTTCAATTTTCATTTGGCCTCATCAGCCATCAGAGTTACAAGGACTTGTTGGCGAGGACTTTATGTTTATCGAAAGCAAATTAAAAAACCATTATATGAATGCAAAAATCGACTGGAAGAGCCCTGTGAAAGAGCTAATGGATAAAAAGCGTAACCAGTGAAAGATGAGCCCAAACTTTAAGCCCTAACAAACCTTTACAAAGTTTGTTGGGGCTATATTTATATCTCTAAGTAGCATTTGCTAGATTTTTATTACATCAGTATTTTCCTCTTTTTCTGCAATCAAATAATTCCCCTCTCAAAGTCAATAAACAAAAAAAAGCCAGGATACACGACCCTAACCTTTCATTTATGAAACTTTTTTCACCTTTGTTGTTTTAAAAAATTCTTGCCATTTTATCACAGTCACTTTCTCTCTAATGAGATAGAGAAGAATGGACAAAGACAGTAGAATCATAACAATCATTGTTGGTGTAAATCTACTGATAAATTCACCAAAAACAGTATAAAAGATTGCTAATGGTATATTTGTTAACAAAGCACCTTTGCAGAAATCACGAAATTTCGGGTTTTTTTCTAGCAAGCAAAAGTTAAGTAAATGAAAATGAATAAATGGAATCAAACGAAGAATGGAAATTTGACCAATGGTTAAATTACGATATTCTCCAAACCATTTCTTTTTTAAATGAGACAGTTTTTCATGAAAGGTAGGAAGTTGATAAATTAATACATAAAAAAATAAACAAGATAACATTAACCCTACTAGAGATAAAATACTACCAAATAAACTGCCAAACAATACACCACCAGCAATACAAACAAGTGGCACAGGGATAAAAAGGAACTGCCGCAAAATATGAAATAAAATAAATGCGAATGGAGCGAGAATACCTGCTGTCTCAATAATCCCCTTTGCAAGAGCAAGATGTTCATTCACCTGATAAACGCCCACCTTCCATGAACTATAAGATTCTTGGATGTTAGTACATCATATGGCAAGGGCACTAAAATTATGCCCACTCCATGATGAGGTAAACGAGGAATATCAACTGTAACACAGATAAGATAGGAAGACCAAATTTAAAAGAAAAATGCTTTGTCTTATGTCTATAACGCCTCATTCCCCAAGTCATTCCTATAGCTCCAAACAAAAGAGCAACCAGCCACAGATTTTGCTCCCTAATGCGGTATTCTCCCTTTTGCGCTTTTCTTTTATCTATTTTCATCATAATTGCTGCAATGCCATTTATTATAAAAAAGACGATTATGATAGCAAAAATCATTCATTACACCCCTATTCTCATTTCGTTATCGAAATTATAGCTGATAAAGTAAATTAATCGTATTTATAAGTTCGTACTCGTGCCAAAGGTCATTAGTTTAATACGCTTGAGATGCTCACTAACATATACTTGAACTTTGCAGGAGTATATTTCGTTTTCTTCCACTTCAATAGACTAAAATCATAACAAAAAAAGCCACCCCCGAAAGAGCGACTCTTAAACTTTCTTATTTAGAAAGGTTTTGTTTTGCAACATTTGCTAATTCTGCGAATGCATTTGCATCAGAAACAGCTAATTCTGCAAGCATTTTGCGGTTTACTTCGATACCAGCTAGTTTTAATCCGTGCATTAAACGGCTATAAGAAAGACCGTTCATACGAGCAGCTGCGTTAATACGAGTAACCCATAACTTACGGAAGTCGCGTTTTTTCTGACGACGATCACGATAAGCATAGTTGTAAGATTTCATTACTTGTTGGTTAGCAACTTTATATAATGTATGTTTAGAACCGTAATAACCTTTAGCTAATTTTAATACCTTTTTACGACGTTTGCGAGTAACTGTACCGCCTTTTACACGTGGCATAATATTTCCCTCCTATTTTGCGAGTTTACTTAAGACCTACTAACATATTGCGGATACGCTTGAAATCACCAGTAGATACAAGAGTACCTTTACGAAGCTTACGTTTTTGTTTTTGAGATTTATTCGCGAACATATGGCTTCTGTAAGCGTGAGAACGTTTTAATTTTCCAGATCCTGTTCTTTTAAAACGCTTAGCAGAACCACGGTGTGTTTTCATTTTTGGCATGTGGAATTCCTCCTCTTACTTTTCGTTTTTAGGTGCAAGTATCATAAACATGCTTCGGCCATCCATTTTCGGATGAGATTCAACTGTTGCGACTTCAGAGCAAGCCTCTGCAAATCGAACAAGAACACGCTGTCCAATTTCCTTATGCGTAATCGCACGACCTTTAAAACGAATGGAAGCTTTTACTTTATCGCCTTTTTCAAGGAATTTGATTGCGTTACGAAGCTTTGTATTAAAGTCATGTTCCTCTATCGTTGGACTAAGGCGAACTTCTTTAACACTGATAATTTTTTGATTTTTACGTGCTTCTTTGTCTTTCTTCTGTTGCTCGAACTTAAACTTACCGTAGTCCATGATACGGCCTACAGGAGGCTTTGCATTCGGTGCTACAAGAACAAGATCAAGATTTACACGTGCGGCTATTTCTAGCGCTTCATTTTTAGATTTGATTCCTAGTTGCTCGCCATTCTGGTCAATAAGACGAACTTCACGGGCACGGATACCCTCGTTTAACAACATATCTTTGCTAATAGTTAGACACCTCCATGGTTTTATATGAACACAATGTTTGGGTCACTTTTCTAAAAGAAGCTTCCAGCTGCACCGAGTGATACAATTGAGGCAAATAAAAAAGTGCGGGTGAAGACACCCACACATTACGTACAATGTTAAAATTCACGTAAACCTGCTAACTGCCTAAAAGCGTCAATCAGGTGAGAAGCGGGCGCTTCTTCTTTACTCAAACTGTATTCAAATTACCTTAGAAAATATATCACAAAGCATAATATTTGTCAAATGGTATTGTTTTTTCACAACATAGAAAATGATATCAAAAGTTGCGGTGTTTGGCAACAACTTTTGAAATTTTTTTGTACCCACCTTTATCCAGCTTAACAACATGCATAAAGTGACGTTTGAGTTAAGCATGGATAAAGACTCTGGGATTCGATCATACACGTTGTTTGTAATATTTTTATCCTCTTTGAACTTCCTTCTCAATCAATTGTTTAAATTCATTAAAGGAGATGGTTTCTGACTTTTGTTCCCCATATTTACGTACATTAACCGCCTGTTCACTTACTTCATTATCGCCGACAACGAGCATATATGGGATTTTCTGCATTTGTGCTTCACGAATTTTATAACCCATTTTTTCATTACGATCATCGATTTCAACGCGAATTCCTGCAAGCTGTAAATCTTCTTTTACTTTTTTCGCATAATCAAAATGGATATCATTTGAAACTGGAATAACCTGGACTTGAACAGGAGCTAGCCATGTTGGGAATGCACCTTTGTATTCTTCGATAAGGAAAGCAACAAAACGTTCCATCGTTGAAACAACACCACGGTGAATAACAACAGGGCGATGCGGCTTGCCATCTTCCCCAACATAAGATAAGTCAAAACGTTCAGGAAGCAAGAAGTCTAACTGAACAGTTGATAACGTTTCTTCTTTACCTAGAGCTGTTTTTACTTGTACATCAAGCTTAGGACCGTAGAATGCGGCCTCCCCTTCGGCTTCATAGTATGGCAAGCCAATCTCATCCATTGCTTCTTTTAACATCGATTGTGCCTTTTCCCACATTTGATTATCATCAAAATACTTTTCAGTATCCTCAGGATCGCGATAAGATAGGCGGAACGAATAATCATTAATGTCAAAGTCTTTGTATACTTCGAGAATTAAATTAACAACGCGTATAAATTCTTCTTTAATTTGGTCTGGACGAACGAATAGATGGGCATCATTTAATGTCATACCACGTACACGTTGCAATCCTGATAATGCTCCAGACATCTCATAGCGATGCATTGTACCTAATTCAGCGATACGGATTGGTAATTCTCTATAGCTATGGATTCCTTGTTTATAAATCATCATATGATGAGGACAGTTCATTGGACGAAGAACAAGCTCCTCATTATCCATTTTCATTACAGGGAACATATCTTCTTGGTAGTGATCCCAGTGTCCTGAAGTTTTGTAAAGTTCCACATTTGCCATAATTGGTGTATATACATGGTCATAGCCTAAACGCACTTCTTTATCCACGATATAACGTTCAATATTACGGCGAATTGTTGCGCCTTTTGGTAACCATAGCGGTAACCCTTGTCCAACCTTTTGGGAGTTCGTAAAGAGGCTTAATTCCTTACCAATTTTACGGTGATCACGCTCTTTTGCTTCTTCAAGCAAACGCAAGTGTTCGTTTAAGTCATCTTTTGTAAAGAATGCAGTACCATATATCCGTTGTAGCATCTTATTGTCGCTATCTCCACGCCAATATGCGCCAGCAATACTTAAAAGCTTAAATTCTTTAATTTTCCCTGTAGAAGGAACATGAACCCCTCGACAAAGATCAAAGAATTCGCCTTGTTCATAAAGGGTAACTGTTTCACCTTCTGGAATGGCGCCAATCAGTTCAACCTTATATTCGTCGCCAATCTCCTCATAGATTTTTAAAGCTTCGTCTCTACTCACTTCTTTACGAACAATCTCAATATTTTCATTGATGATTTTCTTCATTTCTTTCTCGATTTTCGGTAGATCTTCAGGTGTTAATGACTCCTCCATATCGATATCGTAGTAGAAGCCACTCTCAATAACAGGACCTACACCTAATTTAACGTTTTTATATAAACGTTTAATCGCTTGCGCCATTAAATGAGCGGAACTGTGACGCATAATTTCAAGCGCCTCATCACTGCCTTGGGTAATGATCTCCACAGCCGCATCCTCTTCAATTGGACGACGAAGGTCGAATAATTCATTATTCACTTTACCTGCTATGGCTTTCTTTTTTAAGCCAGGGCTGATTGATGATGCGATTTCTTCCGTTGTTGTTCCTTTGGAGAACTCCTTTACTGCTCCATCTGGAAACGAAACTTTAACCATTTCTGACATCATAACTTCCTCCTTGTTTTTGAAAAATAAAAAACTCGCCCCTAATAAAAGGGACGAGTATCATATACACGTGGTTCCACCCTACTTCTCACTTTAAAAAAGTGACTCGTAGCAAGTTAACGGTCTTGTTGCCGCCAATACTTAATCGACGCCTTAGACATCTTTATGTATTGGAGTTCAAAGGTGGTAAGCATTCCATTCGTGTTAGGAAGATTGCAGCCTTGTCTTCCCTCTCTATAAACCGTAAAAGAATACCCATATCCTTATCATTACTGTTCATTGATAATTTCAATATGTAAGTATTATAGTTTTTAATTTACGGAAAATCAAGAGGGTTCACTTATATTTTTACATGCATGCTGTTTACGCATATTAAATTCACTTATATGAAGGATTTCCAATCTCTCTTCAAAAATATTTTTAATTGTACGAACTAAAGGTTGTTCCTCACTTTCACTATATAAACATATTTCCTGAGGAGCGATTGAGAGTAATGGTGCGATTGTAACTGAATCTACATAGACAGGGTGATTAATTAATAATCTTCTATCTATCATCGCCGTTAGGTCCATTCGAGAAAGCTCTTCGAAATGCTGATTAAAAAAGCGAACTTCTTCACCTAAATATAAATGAATCGTGGGTAACTTACTTTCTCTATCCTTAATAAAGTCTCTTAAGGTTTGAATAAACATTTGATATTCCTGTTCCATTTTATATTCATCAATAGACAACTCAACATACTTTGTCATATCGTCTAAAAGCGGTTTAAGACGAAACTTTATAAAAGCATCATAGGAAAAAGAGATATCATCATGCACTAGGCGATCTATAGCCGATCGTAATTGCTCGTGTATATCCACTCTATGTAAAAAAGTAGATAAATCTTCTCTTTGCCCTTCCAATATGGAATGAATGATTTCAAGAATTTGTTGTTGTTCTTCTGAATCTTGATAATAAAACTTTTCGGCCATTATCTTTCTAAACCAACTATCGCATTTACTCTCCATTAAAAAAGCAGAAAATGTTCGTTTTACTTCTTCAATAGATCGTCCACTGCATTGTTCAGGATACATTCTTACTATATATTGACCTTCATTATGAAGAATTGTCGTTTCGCCTTCCGTATAGTTCTGAATCCGGATTGCGTGCTGAAACAGCTCCTCGGCTTCATGCTTATTCCGGAAAATGATCTCTATCAACCAAATCCCCCCTTAACATCTATCTGATTCATATATATGGGAGACTTGGCCAAAATAGAAGTCATGAAGAAAAACTATTGAAAATTATCTTGCCTAAACCCTTCGATTCGGTCCTTCGACAAGCACAGGATCGGTTAAATACTTAATTCTCTCCATTACTCTTCTTGCCTTCATCCGCTCCTCTTCCCCTCGTTGACTATAGGTAAGATGATGTTCAAGTCCTTTATAATCAAAGTTTGAGGTGAAAAAGGTCGGTAACTTTTCAAGCATACGATATTGTAGAATCGGCGACAAAATTTCATCTCTTGTCCAACTAGACATCGTTTCTGCACCCATATCATCAAACATAAGTACAGAAGCTGATCGAATAGCTTCAAGTTTATCATTTAAAGTCGAATCACTAATTGAGCTTTTCAATTCCCTAAATAATTCAGGCACATAGACAATCATTGATGAAACTTGCTTCAGTGCAAGTTCATTGGCAATCGCACCTAATAAATATGATTTACCGACACCAAATTGGCCGTATAAATATAACGCCTTCTGACCATCACCCTTTTTAAAATTCATACAATAGCTAAGAGCTTTATTGACTGCTTCCATTCTTTTTCCATCATCGTTGTACACCGTATCAAAGGTTGCATTTAGTATGTCTTTAGGGACATATAAACTTTGAATCAACTTCTCATTTTTTCTTTTTTCATCATGGATTTGCTTTCGTGGGCATTTATCATATTTAATATCAATCAGTCCACGTTCAATGACGAGCTCTGGGTGGTAGCCTTGCATAAAATTGATACAACTATCTAGGCTCGGACAGCGATTACATTCCTTACTTAGCTTGCTATATTCATACAATTTAATTAAGCTTCTTTCAACCATATCTGCTGACAGTTCATCCTTATGTGCCGTCAAAAAGGCACGGACATCTGGATCATTTAAAGTCTCTGCTCGTTGCTTTTCATATCTCGTTTTAAAATCTTGATTTCCAGCAAGTTTTTTAAGCGTATCATTGATTCTTTCCATCTATTGTCCACCCCCATTTCTTCTCTTCATTAGTTCTTGAAATTCCTTCATATTAAGATCTACATGATCATCTTTCTTATCATGCTTCTGTTGGACGACAGTCTCATTTTTACTTGTTTCCTCGTCAAACCAATCAGGTAAAAGCTCTGTCCTCGTGACAGCTTTTTTCGTATTAGATTTGGATGAACGTTTCCCTACTTTTTTATTCTCTGCCCATTTCAAATATTGTTGGTGTTCTTTCTTCGCCAAAGCCATGGCATTAGCCGTAGTTTGAATGCTCTTTCTCGCCCAATGACTTGCGATTGTTTCCACATATGCCTTTGTCAGCTTTTTATCTGTTTTACGCATCACATAATCAATCAAAACATTCATCACACCGGGAGGCAACTTTTGGTGAAACATCACATCTTCAAGTATTTTCAATTCCGCTTTTGAAGGTTCCGCCCCCCCAGATAAATCTTTCAAAAATTGAATAGGCGAAGTTGTATCAAAGTATTGAATAAGCTCTTCTTCTTTACTTTTTGGCTTTTCAGTTATTGAGAGACTATGAACAGGCTGAGTTTGCGTAATTAATGATGGCAATTCGTCACGATGATTCATTTGATACCAATCCCTTGCCGATTTCCGCAATTCATCCATCTCAACTTCATCATCTTCGTTCATCGCGCTTATAAGAATATTCTTCATTTCCATAACATCAATATCATATAAAAACGCCAAATTACTAATGGCATCCTTTACTGTTTGCGTAAGTGCTTTTCGGGGAACAAGTGATTCACTAAGGCCCGCTTCCAATAACGAGAAATTAAATGTTTGCCATGGAATTTGAATTTTACCCGCTTCCATTCTATCTACCCATTCACCTTTAGGAGAAACAGATAAGTCATCATTATATTCTTTAGCAAGCTGGTGACCAGATGTATAAACCTCATGAAAGGCTGTTGTTACATCCTTATAATCAAGATGGAGGTTTGAATACTCCTCATCACTAAAAAAACGCTTTAGTCTCGTATATTGAGTTTTACCGATTTTTTTATAAAGAAAGATATTGAGCATACCATCTAAGAAAAATGTACTTGGAGAGAGGGGTGGCTGTAATTGATAAATAAATTCACGATTTTCCCCTTCTTTCACATAAACTTTTAGCAAGCCAATTCCTTCAAGTTTTTTTCTTGCTTCATAAATTTCTTTTAAACTTAAGTCCATCATACTCATCAGACCATGATGGTTACGCGAAGATGAAGACCAAATACGGTTTTCCTCCACTTCCATCCATAAGGTCATATATAAACTGTACGCAATGGTCCCAATAAGTGGCTGATAAAGAAATACTAAGATTTTTCGATCATAGTCATGTAACAGCCCATTTAAAGCCACTGTATAATGATCACTAGGGATGACTTCAGTCCAATGCTGGGCCATGAAAAATACCTTCTTTCTTTCATATCTTGAAAAAAATGAGCAAAGAAGCTAAATTCACTTTAGCCTATTTGCTCACCTTTACGCTTGTTCCTTCTTCATTAACTCTTTTAGCTCTTCTATAAATACATTAATATCTTTGAATTGACGATAAACAGAAGCAAAGCGAACATAGGCGACATCGTCAACTTTCACTAGCCTGTCCATAACCATTTCGCCAACATCATCACTTTTCACTTCTGATACTCCGTTGCTTCTTAATTCCTTTTCAACTTGAAAAGTGATATCCTCTAGTTCTTTTAATGCAACCGGTCGTTTTTCACAAGCTTTTATTAGTCCACGCAATATTTTCTCTCTGCTAAACTCTTCTCTTGTTCCTTCTTTTTTCACAACAATCAAAGGAATTTCCTCTACCTTTTCAAAAGTTGTAAACCGATAACCACATTTTTCACACTCTCTTCGTCTTCGTATCGATTTACCTTCATCAACAGGACGAGAGTCTAGCACACGAGTATTATTATGTTGGCATGAAGGGCATTTCATACAATCAACTCCGTCTCATCTTTACGTTCCTAAAATGTATCTTTACTTACTATCATATAAAAAAGGAGTTGTTAGTACAAGTAGATATGTTTTTTTCATAATAAAAAGAGTGCAATTATTCGCTTGCACTCTTGAAGACTTCTTCTTTATTATAACACATTGGCTTTTGTTGCGTTCTTAACTTGAACAGGACCCATTCCACGAGGAATTTCTATATTCTCACGTGTATCAGCACCTAAAGCTTCTGCTATATAGTCAGCCGCGATGTGAGGATTAAGATCACCGCAAGTATAAACATCGATGCTTGCATAGCCATGCTCCGGAAAACTGTGTATAGTTAAATGCGACTCTGAAATAATGACAACCCCACTTACACCTTGTGGTGCAAATTTATGGAATGCCACCTCTCGCACTTCTGCCCCTGATTTTAGTGCAGCTGCTACAAATGTTTGCTCAATAAATGACATATCATTCAATTTTTCAAAATCGCATCCCCAAAGCTCTGAGATGACGTGACGACCCATTGTTTCCATATTCAAATTTCCCCCTTTACTAATTGACATGAATTTCTACTGGGCAAAGCATATAACTACCACGGGGGAAAGTTAGTCCAAAGAGGTCCTAACCCTTTAAGTAGCCATTTAGCGCCTTACTCGTTGAGAAGTTCACGATTTTTAGTATACTTTGTTTAATGTTCTTTTGCAATAAATCCTAGAAAATTTATTTAAGTGAATTTCAGTAATAATTACATTTTCACATAAAGAAAGGGGACTAAACATTGTTATCATCAGTGTTCATCCCCTCCATTAACCAAGGGAAATGTCACAATTTATTCAAATTTTCCAGAGACATCATTCAGAAATACGCAACGAAAAGACAAACAAAAAGCTTTTTTTATTTAAAAGATTGCCCCAACCTGTGATCATCTATGTAGTAATCAGTTTAACATTTCATTTTACCTACATAGTAAAAATGCAAAAAAGGCAATCCCATTAAAGGATTGCCTACATAAAATTATGCGTTCACTGCCGATTTATTTAGTTCTTCAGCTACATATTTCACCAAGTCAACTACACGACAAGAATAACCCCACTCGTTATCATACCAAGCTAAAACTTTTACTTTATTCTCACCAATCATCATTGTGGAAAGCCCATCAATAATAGCAGAGTGTGGATTTGTTGTGAAATCGATTGAAACAAGTGGTTCTTCTGTTATATCTAATATACCTTTTAATTCATTTTGTGCCGCATCTTCAAACGCAGCATTTACCTCATCAATTGTTACATCCCTCTTTAAATCAACAACTAAATCAACAAGTGATACATCTGGCGTCGGCACACGAAGAGCCATCCCATGTAACTTGCCTTTTAATTGTGGTAACACAAGAGACAATGCTTTCGCTGCTCCTGTTGAAGTAGGAATAATTGACTGCGCGCAAGCTCTAGCACGGCGAAGATCCTTATGTGGATTATCAAGGTTCTTTTGGTCATTTGTATACGCATGTACAGTCGTCATTAAACCGTTTTCAATGCCGAACTTATCTTCTAATACTTTTGCAACTGGCGCTAAGCAGTTTGTTGTACAAGAAGCATTAGAAATCACATCATGTTCAGCAATGTTAAGCGCTTCATCATTCACACCCATCACAATGGTTACATCTTCATTTTTCCCTGGAGCCGTTAAAACAACTTTCTTGGCACCTGCATTTAAATGAAGCATCGCTTTATCTTTTGAGTTGAACTTACCTGTAGCTTCAACAACGATATCAATCTCCATTTGTTTCCAAGGAAGTTCCTCAGGGTTACGATTGCTTAGTAATTGAACTCTTTTTCCGTTCACTACAAGCGCATCATCTTCGGGAATCACTTCACCTTGGAATGCACCATGAGTAGAATCATATTTAATTAAATGTGCTAACGTTTCTGGTGGATAACTAGCATTTATTGCTACTACTTCCAATGTATCATCAAGAATGGCCTTTCTAAACACCATTCGTCCTATTCTCCCAAACCCATTAATCGCTATTTTCGCCTTCATCTTACGGCCCCTTCCGTATAAATGTTATACTTTTTTAACCATTTTCATGCTAATAGTATAACATATTAACCACAAAATGTGATGAGCAAATTGCGGATATTTTAAAGTTCCACTATTCAGAAATATTGTGGATGTAAAGAGAGCATAAAACGCGTGACATTACGTGAAAAATGCATCTTTACGCCCTATTTCTTAAGTGAAAAAAAATAATCCACTTATTATTGTGGACGAAAAGGGTTGAAATATTACTAATGAAACGTAGAAGTCTAAGTAGTAATTGTGTTTTACTGTTTATCTTTTAATTGTAACAGTAAATCATCTAGTTGCTTCTCTGTACTAGCGAGATCGCCATTATTATCAATTAAAAAATCCGCTAGCTGTACTTTTTCTTCCAATAGCATTTGTGATCGAATACGTGCATTCGCTTCTTCTGCATCAAAACCATTTCTCTCCATCAACCGCTGAAGCTGATTTTCTTTATTAACATACACTAAAACGGTGTAATCCACCATATATGTGAGTTTACTTTCAAATAAGAGCGGGATATCTAGAACGACCATTTTTTCACCATTAGCAACTGCCTCGTCCTTTTGCTCGTTCATTCTCTTCCTAACAGCCGGGTGGACAATACTGTTGAGCTTCATTCTTTCTTCTTCACTATAAAAAACAATGGAACCCAATCTTTGACGGTTAATCTCCCCATTTTCTAGAAGAATCTCTTGGCCAAAATGAGAGACAATTTCATCATAAGCAGCCGCACCTTTTTCAACTGCTCGTTTCGCTTCAACATCTGCATCTATTACTGTAATTGCTCTTTCTTTAAACATGGTGGAAACTGTGCTTTTACCGCTTGCAATTCCACCAGTGAGTCCGATAATAACTGTCATTCTTACTCTCACACCTTTTTATCAAATTAAATTTTCCAGATTCCAAGTATAATTAAAATTAATCCTGGTATAAACGAACATCGTTGCATCCATTGAGATTTAGAAAATATCGAGCCAATACTCATCCCACCAAAAACAAATAATGAACTCATAACCGCAACACATATAGCTAAATAATATGGTGAAAACCCAAGCATAGCCGCTCCAATACCTGCACCAAACGCATCCAGTGACAAAGCAAACCCTAATAAAAAGGCTTCAATACCAGTAATTGTACCTGACTTATCAATATCGGCTACCATCGGTTTTCTTAAAATGTTAATAACTACACCCAAAGACTTGATTTCAAAATTCAAAAGAATTTTCTCATGTGGAAGAGCATCTTTATCCTTTTCCTTTTCAGGGCGGAAAAACTGATACAGTACCCAAGCACCTAATACAATAAGGATGATACCCCCAATACTGTTTGCAAAAGCAGGTGAAATAAACTTTGCTATTGTATGACCAATCCCCATTGAAATGAGAAGAGTAAAAGCTGAACAACAAGCAATAATTAAAATCGATTTAATTGGAATCTTCATTTTTCTTAATCCATACGTTAAACCTACACTAAAACTATCTAAGCTAACAGCTATAGCTAGTATTATAAGTGTCATCATCTGCGTCATTTAAAAGAGCTCCTTCCATGAAATGGCTAACATATTATATGGAAGAAGCCCATCCAATGTTATCTATAATCTAGGCTAAGATGACAAAAGAAAAATGTGGTTATTTTATTTCGGCTGACATTGTGGACAATAAACAGTCCCACGTCCTCCAGCAATGATTCTCTCAAGCGGTGTAGCACAAACTTTACATTCCTCTCCACGCCGCCCATACACAAATAGCTCTAACTGAAATAATCCTATTTGGCCTTGGGAGTTCACATAAGAACGTATCGTACTGCCTCCTCGTTCCACAGCTTCGGACAATGTTGCTTTAATTTCCGAATAAAGCTTTTCTACTTCCTCTTTTGTTAATGTTTTAGCAGAGCGCTCTGGGTGAATACCTGCTTTAAACAAAGATTCATCGACATATATATTGCCTAAGCCTACAATTAGTTTTTGATCCAAGAGAGCCGCCTTAATGGGCCGTGCTGTCTTATTCAATAAATTTTGTAATATCTTTGGCGAAAAGGCATCTGATAAAGGTTCTACACCTAATTGTGAAAGTGGTAGTTGACCAAGCTCATCTCCACGCTTAAATAAATGCATGGTGCCAAATTTGCGCACATCTTTATACCTTAACTCTGTTCCATCCGTAAAGGAGAAAATCACATGTGTATGTTTTTCAATCGTTTCTGATTTCGGATAAACCCCGTATCTCCCTTCCATTCGTAAATGAGAAACAAGGGCAAGATCATCCGTATAAAGAATCAAAAATTTTCCGCGACGGGCAACCGCTTTAAATGTTTCCCCTTCTAGCGCCTTTGTAAATCGAACGACATCGTCCGGTTCTTTCACCATTTTCGGCCAGTGTACCAACACTTGGTCAATCGTCTTTCCGATAATCAACTCTTCTAAAGTTCTTCTTACTGTTTCTACCTCAGGTAATTCAGGCATCCATAATGACTCCTTTTTTCAATCCGATTGTGAACTCACTTACTTCGCATCAAACCATGTTGGGCCGTATGAATAATCTACTTTTAACGGTACTTTTAACTCTACGGCATGCTCCATTACATCTGGAACAATTTCTTTCAGTTTTTCTATTTCTTCTACCGGTGCTTCAAATATCAGTTCATCATGCACTTGTAATAAAAGCTTGGATTGTAATTGTTCATTCTCTAAGCGATCAGCCATGTCTATCATCGCTTTTTTAATAATATCTGCGGCACTTCCTTGAATGGGTGTATTCATAGCCGTTCTTTCCGCAAAGCTGCGAAGATTAAAATTCCGACTTGTGATTTCCGGTAAATATCTACGACGGTGAAGTAAAGTTTCTACGAACCCTTTTTGTTTTGCTTCTTGCACAATATCTTCCATATATTGTTTAACTGCAGGGTAGCTTGTTAAATAGCGATCAATAAATTCTCCAGCTTCTTTTCTTGTGATAGATAGACTTTGTGAAAGGCCGTAATCACTTATCCCGTAAACAATCCCAAAGTTAACTGCCTTTGCATGACGCCGCATATTTGCCGTCACTTCTTCTTTTGAAACATGAAAAACTTCCATAGCTGTCTTCGTATGGATATCTAAATCTTCCTTGAATGCGGAGATTAGCTTTTCGTCACCTGCAATATGAGCGAGAACCCTTAATTCAATCTGTGAATAATCTGCTGCAAAAATAACCCAATCTTTCTTTGAAGGAATAAATGCTTGTCTAATCTTTCTACCTTCTTCTAAGCGAATCGGGATATTTTGTAAGTTAGGGTCTGTAGAACTTAATCTCCCCGTTTGCGTTAACGCTTGATTAAAACGGGTATGCACTTTATCCGTTTCTTTATTGACCACCTTTAGTAAACCTTCAATATAGGTGGATTGTAGTTTCGCTAATTGACGATATTCAAGGATTTCTTTGATAATCTCATGTTTGGATTCTAATTTTTCTAATACATCTGCTGAAGTAGAATAGCCCGTTTTTGTTTTCTTCATAACTGGTAAACGCAGCTTATCAAATAAGATTACCCCTAATTGTTTCGGAGAATTAATATTAAATGCTTCTCCAGCATACGCGTGAATTCGATTCTCAATGGCCGCAAGCTTCTCTAATAGCTCTGTTCCCATTGAACGCAGGCGTTTCAAATCCACTTTAATACCTGCCGATTCCATATCAGCAAGAATCAATGATAAGGGTAATTCTAATTCGTAAAAAAGAGCAGACTGCTGGTTCGTTTGTAGCGACGTATCCAATTTTTCATAAAGCGAATCCATTGCCACTGCTTTCCTTACAATATGAGGAGCAAGCTCTTCTTCCTTTGGAATACTCCTTTTTGCTCCTTTCCCATAAAAAGCTTGATCGGATTGAACTGCAGAGTATCCGTGATTACGCGCAATAGAAGCTAAATCTTCAATTGTTTCAGAAGGGTTGATAATATAAGCTGCTAAAAGGATATCAAAGTGGATACCTTTTAAATGAATACCATGATGTCTTAGTGAGACTTCAGACCTTTTCGCATCATATACGACCTTTGGAGAGGCATCATCTTCTGCCCATTTTTTAAACACATTCGATTGACAAGCGTTTTTTGTTGAAATAAAGAAGTTTCCATTTTTGTTTGTGACTGCAATTCCAAGAATATCTGCGTAATGATAATTATCCTCTAACACCTCGATATATAATGCACTATCTCCATCCAATTGTTCCTCGGTAAAATCAGTAACAATCTCAAAATTAATTTCTTCAAGCTCGGCTGTTCCGTCTTCTGCTAAATCAAAGCTTATCTTTTCTAATAAAGAATTAAAACCGAGGTCTTTAAATAAATGATATAGTTTATCTTCATTCCATCCTTCATAAGCTATTTTATCTAGCTCTACTTCAATCGGCGCTTCTCTTAAAATTGTTGCTAATTCTTTACTCATTAAAGCTTGGTCTTGAAATTCCTCTAACTTCTCTTTTAATTTGTTACCACTCACTTGATCTATCGATTGAACTAATTGTTCTAATGTCCCAAACTCCTTTAATAATTTTAGTGCAGTTTTCTCCCCGACACCTGGCACACCCGGGATATTATCGGAGCTATCTCCCATTAGCCCTTTCATATCAATGATACGTTCAGGTGAGATACCATACTTTTCCTCGATATGCTGAGGGGTGTACTCTTCTATATCAGTAATCCCCTTTTTCGTAATTCCTACTGTTGTCTTTTCCGAACTTAGCTGTGTTAAGTCTTTGTCCCCTGAAATGACCTTTACTTCAAAATCATCTTGTTCAGCTATTAAAGATAACGTGCCAATAATATCATCTGCTTCATAATTCTCTAGCTCATACCGAGCAATTTGATAAGCATCTAGTAACTCTCTAATCACCGGGAACTGTTCTGAAAGTTCTGGCGGCGTTTTTTGCCTTCCACCTTTATATTCAGTAAACGTTTTATGTCTAAACGTAGTTTTACCGGCATCAAATGCAACAAGAATATGAGTAGGTTTTTCATCTTCCAAAATGCGCATAAGCATCATCGTAAATCCATAGACTGCATTCGTATGTATGCCTTTATCGTTATTTAATAATGGAAGAGCAAAAAAAGCTCGATAAGCAATACTATTTCCATCTATTAATACGAGTTTTTTCTTTGTCATCTCGCCACCAACCTCCTTCGCTTCTTACAAAGTCATTTCATTGAATACACTTCGAAAAAGCCATTATCTATTCTATATTTTATCATGTCTAAAAGAATAAAGAAAAATTAGGAATAGAAATTCATAGGGCTATCGTTCTTTAACGAAGAGATTTACAAAATTTGATGAAGTATATGGTATTTGTGGAGGTGGGAACTGTAGAAATTTTTAGGTGATGGCCACTTCTTTAGCGCATAGCAGCACCACTTACAATATTATAAATTGGAGTTGTTTAATATCATTCATTTGATTATTGTTTATCACAGACTAGAACTTCTTTCTAAAAAAAGAGAGAGCGGGGTAGCTCTCTCTTCTTCACATCATGTGATGAAGGGGTTTTACAATACTAATTGTAACCCCCTATTGTTAATGGCATAAAAAAACAATGTAAACTTTTTGTAAAACTCTTTATTCGCTATCAGGTAACTTCTTATAAAACGTAAGTAAAAAGGCCGTGCCCTTTCCACTCTTGCTTTCAACAGAAATCAATCCTTTATGTGCTTCTAGTAAATGCTTCACAATTGCCAGACCAAGACCTGTACCACCTGAATTTCTACTCCTTGCTTTATCTACTCGATAAAACCTTTCAAAAATTCGCGGAATCTCACTTTCTTTAATGCCTATCCCCGTATCAATTATTTTTATATACACTTTTTGTTGATCTTCTGTTACACGAATAGACACTTTACCTTCATTTGGTGTGTAAGAAATAGCATTGGAAACAATATTAAGGAATATTTGCTTGATTCTGTTAACATCAGCTTCCATTTCGATTATTTCATCTTCACATTTATAATCTATGGTAATTTCTTTTTCCTCCGCACGTCTTTTAACCATCATTACTACTTCATTTAAGACACCAATAATATTCACCTCTTGTATAGAAAGGTGAAATCCTTGTTGCTCAATTTTTGATAAATCAAGCAAATCTTGAATGAGTGTTTGCAATCGTTCACTTTCTTGGAGGATAATCGTTAAAAATTGTTTAAGGGCATCTTGATCATCCATTGCCCCGTCTAAAAGCGTTTCTGAGAACCCTTTTATAGAAGTTATAGGTGTTTTTAATTCATGTGAAACATTCGCAACGAAATCTCTCCGCACCTGCTCCAATTTCTTTATCTCAGTAATATCATGGAAAACCAAAAGTACACCTTTCCATACATCATTCGTGCCGATAATCGGAACACCGTAGACTTCGAAATGTTTTCGATGAATACCAATAAGGATTTGTATTTGCTTTCTTACCTTTTGTTCTGTCATAAATAATTCTTCAATAAGCTCAGTGATTTCTTTATATTCAATGACATTATAATACAGCTCGTCCATGTATTCTGTCACATCAGCATGAAAAACTTCTCTATATGTACGATTCACAAGGTTAATATAACCCTTACTATCTATTAAAATTAATCCACTACCCATGTTTTCAATGAGTGTACTGAGTCTATCTTGATGCATCTCTCTCGATTTCTCCATATCTTGCAAATTACGTGCAAGAATATTAATTGAGCTATTTAACTTACCTGCTTCACCGACATCATTATCATACGTTCTTGCCCGATAATTCCCTTTCGCTAACTCAATAGCGACTCTCGTTGCAGAATCAATCGGTCTTGTATATCTATTCGTAATAGCGGCCCCTAAGAATATAATCAAAATTAATGCTAGGCTAAGACAGATAATTAGGATCCACCAGATTTGCGAGTAACCACTTTTTACTTCATCTATTTCGGCACTTAAAAATAAATAATACGAATTCGTACCTTCATTTAATTCCTTCCAAAAGTAATGATAATCGTCGCCTACGACTTTACCAGCCTGCCCATCAGAGTCAGGTGCACCTAATATTTCACTTATTGTCTTACGGTTTTTCAATTGAATATCTTTATTCACGCTATCAAATATCACTTGATCATTTGCATCGGCAATAGTAACATTAACACCTAACCAGCTAGCAAACTGGTCGACCTTCTCTTGAGTAAGTTGTTCAATTCCACCTATTTCCTCAATCTGGCCTGCTACTAGCTGAATCTCTTTAGATAAGCGTTCATCTATAACATTTATATAATAGGATTTAAATAGCTGACCTAATAACAAGCCTAAACAAAGTAAAACAGCGATAATCAACGTAATGATAGCAAAAAATAGTTTTGAACGAAAAGTTTTCATTCAGGCTTAGGCTCCTCTAGCTTATAACCAAGCCCACGAATCGTTTTAATATATGTTGGTTTTTTTGAATTTTGCTCAATTTTATCTCTTAAGTGACTAATATGAACATCTACAATCCTTGTATCACCCGCAAAATCATAATTCCAAACAGCACTCAGCAATTGATCGCGTGTTAATACTCTACCTTTATTTTTAGCAAGATATAATAGTAGTTCAAACTCTTTTGGTGTCAGCTCAAGTAATTCGTCTAGATAATAGACCTCATATCTATCTGGATAGATTTTCACTCCAGCTATACGTATACTATCATCCTCATCTTCTGAAACAGGTTCGTCAAATTGGGCTTGTGACCTTCTTAAAATGGCCTTTACCCGCGCAACGACTTCTCTCGGACTAAATGGCTTTGTCATATAATCATCTGCACCTAACTCTAGGCCAAGAACTTTATCGAACTCATCGTCTTTTGCAGTTAACATGAGTATTGGTGTATTCACTTTCTTTTGTCTAATTTGTTTACACACTTCAATTCCATCCAGCTTAGGTAACATCAGATCTAACACAATCAAATCTAGCTGTTCACTTAAAGCAAGATTTTTGCCTTCTTCTCCATCAGATGCTGTTAGTACTTCATAACCTGCTTGTTGCAAATTATATTGTAGTAACGTTACAATTGACTGCTCATCATCAACCACTAGAACTTTTTTATCCATAAAAGCCTCCGATAAATAGATTCCCCATTAGTATAAACCAATTACTTTAGTAAAACCCCTTATATAAATGTATTATAATATAAAAAAGAAAAAAAAGCGTGCCCACGACAAAAAACTAAGCAGTATAAATTACTTTTGCTTAGTTTTTTTGGTCAACTATCCTTACAATTCATGATTAGAAGTTTTCTAGCACTTTACTGTTGAGACTCTCAAGTGGATAGGGTGGACATACTTTCATTCGGCCATATAATACTGTTTCATTTTCTTCATTCGTTGCTTGTACCTTCATTTCAATACTATGCTTCTCTTCATCCACATGAATTACTTCCATCAAGAATTCAATTGTAGAATAGTGATAAACAGGTTTAACATATTCTAACTCTTGCTTAAGTATGTGGCTACCCGGTCCAGGGAGATATTTTGAAACACTAGATGAGACCATACCATTCAGCATAATATTGGGTACAATTGGTTTTTTATAAGGCGTTTGTGAAGCATAGTCATGCTGTAAGTATATGGGATTTGCATCATCTGTTAACCCTAGATATAATAATAAATCCCTATCTTCAATTTTTTCCGTAAAGGTCAGCTTCTCTCCAACCGAAATTTCCTCAAGTCTTCTACCTATTTTTCTCTTCTTCCCTAACATGGATGCACCTCCGATTTTTGTAACCGCTTGCAAAAGATTAAAATATAAACTAATTTTTCTGTTTATTTATAATTATATTAACATTTTATTTTAATAAGTAAAAGAAAAATAGTAATAATAATTTCCTTTCTATTGTAAAGTTAACAAAAAATAAGCGAAGCTCAGGTAAAAGACGGAACTTCGCCAACAAGTACTTTCTTTATAGATTAGTTTTGTGACAATATCGATATCACCTGACGCACCGACTCAGCTGACTGATCTAATGCAACCTTTTCTTCTTTTGTTAAATCTAATTCGATGACTTTTTCAATCCCATTTGCACCAAGGATTGTTGGCACACCTAAATAAATGCCCTGATAACCAAACTCTCCTTCTAAATAAGCGATTGCAGGAAGTATTCTTTTTTGGTCCTTGATCATAGCCTCTACCATTTCTACTAAGGCTGCTGCAGGTGCATAGTATGCACTACCATTCCCTAATAAACTAACAATTTCTCCTCCACCCTTTCGCGTTCGATCGACAATTTGTTCTAAACGATCTTTGGAGATTAATTTTTCTAAAGGGACACCGCCTGCATATGAATACCTAACAAGTGGAACCATATCATCACCATGACCTCCGAGCACAAACCCTGTTATATCTTTTATGGAGATCTGTAACTCTTGAGCTACAAACGTACGGAACCTGGCACTATCGAGCACACCCGACTGGCCAATAACTCGGTTTTTAGGAAAGCCTGTTTCTTTAAATATTGTATAAGTCATCGCATCCACAGGATTTGATAACACAATAATAAGCGAATCGGGAGAATACTGTGCAATTTCCTTCGCTACATTCTTCATAATCGTTTCATTTGTTTGAACTAGATCTTCCCGGCTCATCCCTGGCTTTCGTGCAATTCCAGCAGTAACCACGACAATATCTGAATCTTTCGTATCTTCATAGTTTGCTGTACCTAAGATATTTGCATCAAATCCTTGAACTGGACTTGCTTCTAACATGTCTAAAGCTTTTCCCTTTGTCGGATTTTCCATTTGGGGAATATCAACTAATACAACATCTGCTAATTCCTTTTGTGCCAATAAAAATGCAGTCGTCGCTCCAGTAAAACCGGCTCCGATAACAGAAACTTTCTTACGCTTGAGTGTAGACACTTGCAACATCTCCTTATGTATTCATTTACAACTATTCAATTTATAACCGCTTCTTGTGAGATTAAAACATGAGGAAACAACTTAATTTCATATATGATGGAATTTATCTTCCACTGAATTTTACATCACAATCAATAAGGATGAGGTTTTTAAATAAAAAGAAAGCAGGCTCAATTTTTAAATTGAACCTGCTAGATCAAGTTAATTAGTCCATGTTTTTGATTAGGACGTCACCGAATTCAGAACATTTCACTTCAGTAGCTCCGTCCATTAGACGAGCAAAGTCATAAGTTACAACTTTAGAAGCAATAGATTTTTCCATAGATTTTTCAATTAAATCAGCCGCTTCATTCCAGCCTAAATGTTTAAGTAAAAGCACACCTGAAAGAATAACAGATGAAGGGTTTACTTTGTCTAAACCTGCATATTTAGGAGCTGTTCCGTGTGTAGCTTCGAAAATCGCATGTCCAGTTTCGTAGTTGATGTTTGCTCCTGGAGCAATACCGATTCCACCAACTTGTGCTGCTAACGCATCAGAAATGTAGTCACCGTTAAGGTTCATTGTTGCTACTACATCAAATTCCGCTGGACGAGTTAAGATTTGTTGTAAGAAGATATCAGCAATTGCATCTTTAACGATGATTTTACCAGCAGCTTCAGCATCAGCTTGCGCTTTGTTTGCTGCATCTACGCCACTTTCATCTTTAATGCGGTCATATTCAGCCCATGTGAATACTTTATCGCCGTATTCTTTTTCAGCTAGTTCGTAACCCCAATTTTTAAATGCACCTTCAGTAAATTTCATGATATTACCTTTGTGTACAAGTGTTACTGATTTACGACCTTCGTTGATTGCATAGTCAATTGCAGAGCGAACTAGACGAGTTGTTCCCTCTTGAGAAACAGGTTTAATACCGATTCCAGATGTTTCTGGGAAACGAATTTTATTGACACCCATTTCATCTTTTAAGAAAGAGATTAATTTGTTTACTTCATCTGTACCTTTAGCATATTCAATACCTGCATAGATATCTTCAGTATTTTCACGGAAAATGACCATGTCAGTATCTTGTGGGCGCTTAACTGGTGAAGGAACACCTTCAAACCAGCGTACTGGACGCAAGCATACGAAAAGATCTAATTCTTGACGCAATGCAACATTTAAAGAACGAATTCCTCCACCAATTGGTGTTGTAAGTGGTCCTTTAATGGCGATTAAGTATTCATTAATTACATCTAAAGTTTCTTTTGGTAACCATTCGCCTGTTTGGTTAAATGCTTTTTCACCAGCTAAAACTTCTTTCCAAGCAATTTTACGCTCACCTTTATATGCTTTTTCAACCGCTGCATCTAAAACACGAGAAGCAGATGCCCAAATATCCGGCCCAGTTCCGTCACCTTCGATAAAAGGAACGATTGGTTCATTTGGTACATTTAAAACACCATTATTTACTGTAATTTTTTCTGCTGCCATAATAATTTCTCCCTCCAATTTCCTTGTGTTAAAAGTAACACATCACAAACTTACCAGAATCAAAGGCTAGAAGGCAAACCCTCTAACCTTTCAGTAGCTTGCTTATCTTTATTTATTATTATCATCTGTTTTGAAAAAACTCAATAAAAAGTTTACCCTCTTTGTTCAACAGGAACGTAAGCTTGCATTCCTGGACCTGTATAATCAGCACGTGGACGGATTAAACGATTATTAGAGTATTGTTCTAAAATATGAGCTAACCAACCAGAAACACGGCTAACTGCAAAGATTGGTGTAAAGAGATCGTGATCGATACCTAAGCTGTGGTATACAGATGCCGAATAAAAATCAACATTAGGAGGAAGATCTTTTTCTCCAGTCACAATTCCTTCAATTTTTGTAGACATTTCATACCAATGTGGTTCGCCTGTCAATTCTGTTAATCTCTTAGACATTTCTCTTAAATGTTTCGCTCTTGGGTCGCCTTTTCTATATACACGATGACCGAAGCCCATTATTTTATCTTTATTCGCTAATTTTTCACGAATAGCAGGTTCAACATTATCTAATGTACCGATTTCTTTAAGCATTTTCATTACAGCTTCGTTAGCACCACCGTGTAGAGGTCCTTTTAATGCACCAATAGCTGCTGTAATACCTGAGTACATATCAGATAATGTCGCAACACAAACGCGAGCTGTAAAAGTAGACGCATTTAATTCATGATCAGCATGTAGGACAAGTGCTTTATTCATTGCTTCAACTGCTACATCTTCTGGTTCTTCCCCATTTAACATAAACAAGAAGTTAGCAGCAAAACTTAATTCCTTTTTAGGAGCAATTGGCTCTAAGCCTTTTCTCACACGCGCAAACGCAGCAACAATAGCTGGCACTTTTGCTTGTAAACGGATGGCTTTTCTATAGTTCGCATCCTCTTCCATTACATCTGCTTCTTCATCATAGAGACCAAGAAGAGATACAGCGGAGCGAAGAGCTGCCATCGGATGAACTTGATCAATTGGATAAGTCTTAAAATGAGCAAGAACCTCTTGTGGCAAATTCATATTTTCTGCCAATTGTGCTTTTAATTCATCTAGTTGTGATTGTGTAGGTAATTTACCATGCCATAATAAATAGATGACTTCCTCAAAACTAGCATTTTCTGCCAAATCATCAATGTTATAGCCTACATATGTTAAAGTATCATCAATGATTGAACTGATAGCAGATGTAGTAGCCACTACACCCTCTAGACCGCGTGTCGCTGTCATAACAAACCATCTCCTTCTTTGAAATATTTTCCCCAAACCCTCTGTCTGCATGAATCTTATTCATTAAGTTGTTATCAGATAAACCTGATAGCTCTATTGGCTATTGTAGCCGATTTAATCCAGCTAATATGTATTAAGCTGGGAGACAGACTAAATGACATTCTTAGTCAGATTTCCATCTGACTGAACAATCTCTGAACGTATGCTCAGTACAAACATGTACAAACATTAATGAAAGAAAATGCTTACATTTTCTTTTTGGTATAAAGTATCTACTATTTTCATAGACTCAACTATCAAACCTATTTGTACATGTATATTATAAACAATTATCTGACTTTTGTGAAACGAAAAATTCATAAAAATACAAGTGATTGATAGCTTTCTACCAATTATTGAATATACTCAAATATCTTCATGAATAAATAGGCGATACCCGCTCCGATTAGCGGACCGACTGCTACTCCTTTAAATAATGTAATAGCTAGAATTGTTCCTAGAACAAGAGCAGTCGTAATATGTGGATCTTCTGATAGGAGGGTAAGCCCACCCTTTGCTAATAATGCAACGATAATGCCTGATATACAAGCAACCCAAGCATAAGGTGATTTAAATGCATCTGCTAGATCTTTGAACCCGATTGCTCCACTTGCAATAGGGGCTAAGACAGCAATCGTAATAATCGTTACACCCCAATTAATACCCTTACTTTGGATAAATGAAAACACTTTTAACTCTGTTCCGACTAATTTTAACAATAGGAGGACAGCAATCGCAAATATAAGAGATTGATTTTTAGCCACAATACTGATAGCTAAAAGCAGTAGTAAAAACAGGAATGACTCCATATTCTATCTCACCTTCCTGTTAATGATGTTATTTTAACATAATTTCGAAAAAAGATAAAATTAATTTCTAATTCGCTCATTTCGCCAGTAAAGATAATGAGGACAAAAGAGCATATTTTAGGTTAAAAGATTAAAATTAGCGTCTAGAAAACAATGTCAGATTATTCAACCTTTTTCACTTAAAATACATTAAGGAGGAGCGCCAAACAATGACAAGTGCCCTACATTACCAAATCATGAGATTCTTTTTTGTCTTAGTCATCATATTTACTTTATTATTTGCTAGTTTTTACTTGTCATCCATTGCTTATCCTTTTCTAATTGGGTTAGGTATTGCATACATCATTAATAGGACAGTCAATTTTTTTCAATATACATGTAAAATACCACGATCTTTTTCTGTTTTCATTTCTTTATCATTACTAATAGGCGTCATTCTGGGCGGCGCAGTTATTTTAATCACTGAATTGGTCTCTGGGGCAGCTCACCTATCAAAAGTTGTGCCAGCACATGTACAAGTGTTTATTACACATATAGAACACTGGATCGCCAATCAATTTATGCCTGTGTTAAATAAACTAACCAGTTTATTTAAGCATCTAGGAACAGAACAACAAGCAAGCGTTATGGCCAATATAGAAGAAATAGGTAAGAATATAGGACAATCATTAGGACTTTTTCTACAATCTTTTTTTGAAAAGCTGCCTGCGTTATTCTCATGGATACCTAATGCAGCAACTGTCATTATTTTTTCTCTTTTGGCTTCATTCTTCATTAGTAAAGATTGGGAAAGAATAAAACTATTTTTTCTTAATCTGGCACCTGAATATGTAAGACGCAGTAGCATTACCGTCTTCACTGACCTGAAATCTGCCCTTTTTGGCTTTATAAAGGCACAAGCAACTTTAATTTCAATAACTACTCTTATCATCTTGTTGGGCTTATTAATATTAAACATAGATTATGCGATGACAATCGCCATTATCGCCGGTATGGTTGATATTCTTCCTTATTTAGGAACAGGTATCATCTTTATTCCATGGATTATTTATTCCTTTTTTATTGGTGAAACAACCATTGCAGTTGGACTTTCTATCCTGTACGTGATTATTATCGTTCAAAGACAAGTGATGGAACCAAAGATTTTATCTTCCAATATTGGTTTAGATCCATTGGCGACTTTAATCGCTTTATTTATTGGCTTTAAACTATTTGGATTCCTCGGGCTGATTATTGGTCCAATTATTCTTGTCATCCTTTCTACTTTGTACAGAGCAAAAGTATTCACAGATATTTGGTTTTATATAAAAAATGGAAGAGAGGAGAAATAGAAGTCAGCCATTATAATAGATGCTAAATTTGAGGTACTCCTTTTTGAATCTCGACTACAAACCTATACTTCTCGCCAATGTAAAAATCCGAACATAAACGAATTGGAATATGTTCGGATCTCTTTTTGTCTATTCTTTTTTTAATATATGGGATCACCTTTGTCTAAATGCTCACCATTTTATCACTTTGATGTTACCATGGTTAATACGTCTTCTAAGGAAGTGATACAAAATAATTTTTAATTTATTTCTTATAAAAGGAATTAATAAAAGAACACCTATAAAATCTGAAATAAATCCTGGTAACACAAGGAAAATACCTGCTATGAATATACAAAGACCGTCTAGCATGGAATCACCCGGCATTTCCCCACGGCGCGTTTCCATCTGTACCTTTTTCATTACTTCCATCCCTTGCCTTTTTGCTATATAAACGCCAAAAACGCCAGTCAATATAATTAGAAGAAATGTCACGGCCACACCTAAAGCCTTACCGGCAAGAAGCAGTACAACAATTTCAATCGCCGGGATTAAAATTAGCGGTAATAATATATAGCGCATTTAGCCACCTCATTATATTTTATATATATAATGATATCAAAATTATGGGCTCGCGAGAAACATAACACATTTCCATCATTGGAAATTCCCACTTTATAAATTTTAGAACAAATGCTACTTAAACGAATTCGGGAAAGTACCTATATCGATACCCCATGCAATTGGCATATAGAAATAAATCATTACACCAACAAAGATAATTGTAAAAATACTTAACCAAAAACCGGATTTAGCCATATCACCTATCTTTAAATAGCCAGATCCAAAGACAATAGCATTAGGCGGTGTGGCAACAGGGAGCATAAACGCACATGAAGCAGCAATTGCAGCAGCTACCATAAGCGCATACGGATGAAGGTCTAACGCTAATGCTAAAGATGCCATGATAGGGAACATCATTGTAGCTGTTGCCGTATTTGATGTAATCTCAGTTAAGAATGTCACAAGTGCTGTTACGCATAGAATGACAATAACAAGATGCACACCCTCAAGAACGGTTAATTGCTCTCCAATCCATGTGGCTAAACCTGAATCCTTAAAGCCTTTGGCGATTGCTAATCCCCCACCAAATAGTAATAATATCCCCCAAGGAATATTCAATGCATCTTTCCAATTTAAAAGCTGAGCATCCTTACTACTTTTCGATGGTAAAAGAAATAGAATAATCGCTGCAGCAATCGCTATAATCGTGTCGTCGATTCGGCTCATAAAATCAAAAGGAATGAACGATCTTGTAATCCACGCAACCGCAGTAGCAAGAAACACTACTAATACTAATTTTTCCTCAAAAGATATATTTCCTAATCGTTTTCTTTCAGAAGAAATGATTTCTTTACCGCCTGGAAGCTCCTTGATTCTCATAGGAAAAGCCATTTTAACTAAGTAAAACCAGGCTACAAGTAATAAAATAGCCGCAAAAGGAACCCCAAATAGCATCCATGTAGCAAAAGAAATATCAATCCCATAAATTTCTTTTACAACACCTGCAAAAATCATATTTGGAGGTGTCCCAATTAAAGTACCTAAACCACCAATTGAAGCTGCATAGGCAATCCCTAGCATTAGTGACTTACCAAACCGGTTAGCAGATTCTCTTTCCGACTTCATGGAATCGTTTACATGCGTAATAACAGCAATGGCAATCGGCATCATCATCATGGCAGTTGCAGTATTCGATATCCACATTGAAAGGAAACCTGTAGCCACCATAAACCCAAGAACAAGCCTAGATGTACTAGTACCAACCACAGTAATGATACCAAGTGCAATTCTTAAATGGAGATTCCACTTTTCCATCGCAATGGCGATAATAAAGCCACCTAAAAATAAGAAAATGGTATTATCCGCATATGAACTCGTAATTCCTTCTGTCACTGCACCAGTAACGGGAAAGAGAATGATTGGCAATAGTGAAGTTACTGGTATAGGTATGGCCTCTGTAATCCACCAGACAGCAACCCATAGAGTACTTGCTAGCACAGCTTGGGCTTCTCTTGACATTCCTTCAGGTGAAACAAATAGGAGCGTTAAAGCAAAAAGAATGGGCCCTAATAATAATCCTATATTCTGTTTATTCGTTCTTTTTCTCTGTTTCGGATTCTCTCCATTATTTTCACCTGATTGCTTCAATTCATTTGAATGGTTCTTATCAGACTGGTTCTTCACTGAGAATAACCGTAATAAGTCCTTTATTTGATCATGCAACCTCCACATTTCCATCCAAAACCCTTGCATATAATTCAGCATATCCTCACCACTCCCTTTAATTATGTATTTATTTTTTTATTTCAATATTTCTATTCAAAATAATTTAAGAGATATGTTATCATTATAAATGTGATATATTATATTTAATATTATGTTATACTAATATAACGATATTGGCAACAATTATATTCTATTTTGAGTTAAAAATTTAATTAGGTTATCTAAATATCTTTTCAACCTTATTTTTCAATCTTATATAAAAAAAGAACTGCCGATTAATAATATCCGACAGTTCTTCTATATTTATAAGACACTCGCATGGCCGTTATAAATGACACCTCTTTGTGAGTCTACTGTAATGTCTTGACCTTCCTTAATTAATTTTGTAGCCATATCTAAACCGACAATAACCGGAATACCAAGGTTTAAACCAATTACAGCACCATGGCTCGTTAGACCACCTTCTTCAGTAATTAGAGCACTACATTTTTCAATAGCTGGGACCATTTCACGATCAGACCCAATTGTTACGAGTATTGAGCCTTCTGTAACCTTTTCCATTGCTTCTTTCGCATTGCGGGCAATAACTGCTTTACCAAATGCTGACTTTCTGCCAATACCTTGAGCTTTTGCAATGATATCGCCAACTACATGAATTTTCATTAAGTTTGTTGTTCCTGCTTCTCCAACAGGAACTCCAGCTGTTATAACAACAAGATCCCCCGAATGAACGATTCCTGTTTGTAGACTTTCTTCTACAGCTATATCTAGCATATCATCGGTTGTCTTAGCTTTTTGGCCAACTTGCGAATATACTCCCCATACAAGTGATAAGCGACGAGAAACGTATTCATGTGAAGTGACAGCTACAATTGGATTCACCGGTCTGAACTTAGCAATCATTCTAGCTGTATGTCCACTCTCTGTAGGTGTGATAATGGCGCTGACTCCCAAGTTTAGTGCTGTATGTGCAACAGATTGGCCAATGGCATCGGTCACATTATGTTTATTATTTTTACTTCTTTGAGATAAAATTTCTCTATGATTTAAGGCTGTTTCTGCACGAGAAGCGATATTATGCATCGTTTTAACTGCTTCTACTGGGTAAGAACCCGCTGCTGTTTCCCCTGATAACATGATTGCATCCGTGCCATCAAAAATGGCATTAGCAACATCACTTGCTTCCGCACGAGTTGGGCGAGGGTTTCTTTGCATGGAATCTAACATTTGTGTTGCTGTAATAACCGGCTTTCCAAGCTCGTTGCATTTTTTAATTAATTGCTTTTGTACAAGCGGTACTTCCTCCGCTGGAATTTCAACACCTAAATCTCCACGCGCTACCATTAAACCATCTGACACTTCTAGAATACCTTCAATATTATCCACGCCTTCTTGGTTTTCGATTTTGGGGATAATATGAATATATTCTGCATTATTTTCTTCAAGTAATTGACGAATTTCTAAAACGTCTGATGGTCGTCTAACAAAGGAAGCGGCAATAAAGTCAACTTCTTGCTCAATTCCAAAAAGAATATCCTTGGCATCCTTTTCTGTGATGCCAGGGAGGTTAACTGAAACACCTGGTACATTCACACCTTTTTTATTCTTTAACGTACCGCTATTTAAGATTTTCGCATGAATTTCTTTTTTCTCTTTATTGATAGCATTGACTTCCAAAGCAATCAACCCATCATCTAAAAGAATACTAGAGCCGATGTGAACATCATCAATGAGGCCACTATATGTAACAGAGAATATGTCTGTTGTCCCTTCCACTTCATTCATACTCACAATGATATTGTTACCCGCTTCTAATTCAATCGCACCGTCTTTCATATCATTCGTACGTATTTCTGGACCTTTTGTATCTAATAGGATTGCAACTGTCTTTCCAGTTTGCTTAGATGCTTCACGGATATTAGCAATTCGCTCACCATGTTCTGCAAAATTTCCGTGTGAAAAATTTAATCTTGCTACATTCATGCCAGCATTTATTAATTCAATAATTTTTTCAATACTTTCACTAGCTGGTCCAATTGTACAAACAATTTTCGTTTTACGCATATTAATATATACCTCCTAATTATGTACGCTTAAATTGAAAGCTCTCTTGATAACTCGTATAGGTCTAAATCTAACCTATTATGTTGACTTAAAACATCACGCAAGCTATTAGCTACGACTTGGTTATTATTCAAACCAACTGCTTGTCCACCTTTTTCTTTGGCAAGTAATTCCACTGCATGAGCACCTAAACGACTAGCTAAAACACGATCAAATGCCGTTGGAGATCCGCCTCGTTGGATATGACCAAGAACAGACACTCTCGTTTCAAGTGAGGTTGCACTCTCAACTTGTTTTGCGAATTCTATACCACTACAAACACCTTCAGCCACAATGATAATACTATGCCTTTTTCCTCTATCAAGTCCACTTTTGAGTTTTGTTGCAATTTCATCTATATCGTAATTTACTTCAGGAATAAGGATTGTTTCTGCTCCACCAGCTAAGCCTGCCCATAAGGCAATATCGCCTGCATCTCTACCCATTACTTCTATAATAAAGGTCCTTTCGTGTGAACTCGCTGTATCCCTGATTTTATCTATGGCATCAATGACTGTATTTAATGCTGTATCAAATCCAATAGTATATTGTGTACCTGCAATGTCATTATCGATCGTTCCTGGTACACCTACACATGGAAAACCTGCTTCAGTGAGGGCAAGCGCTCCTCGATAAGATCCGTCTCCACCAATCACAACCAGACCTTCTATTTGATGTGCCTTTAAGTTCTCTATTCCCTTTTGTCTTCCTTCTTCTGTTTTAAACTCTTCACATCTTGCAGAATAAAGAATCGTACCGCCACGATGAATAATATCACCAACAGATCCTAATTCTAGCTTTTCTATATTACCATGAATTAGACCAGTATAACCGCCATAAATACCATATACCTCGATACCATCATGAATGGCTTTTCTAACAACTGCGCGAACGGCCGCATTCATTCCAGGTGAATCTCCTCCACTCGTTAATACACCAATTCTTTTCATTTTCTCTATCACCTCTATTATGGGAAAACAATTTGTATTCTATTAATATGAACGAACCTAGGGGAAAGGAAAAAAGAGGACCTACAAAAGGTTAATAAGCTTCTTCTACTGTTAAAATAGCACGAAAAAATAAACATCACAATTATAATTTATTAAGTTTCGTTAAAGAATTATTACTAAAAGCACATTCAAGCCAAATATGAACAAAGGTATACATTGTATTTTGAAGCATATCAGAGTTTATATAAATTACTTTATAGCTGCTCTCGTTTGGTACAGATTATTATAATCTTTTTTAAAATAACGTGGATAATAGGAAAAACGTGCAATTCGCACGTTTTTATTTTACCCCAATATAATCTCTTAAAAACGAATATTTCCCAATTGATTTATATTTCTCATAACGATGGTCTACTAATTGTTTTTCATCTAGTTGAGATAAATCCTTTAATGACTGATAAAGAATATCTTCAATTGCTAGTGCTTGCTGCTCAACATCCTTATGAGCTCCACCTTTTACTTCAGGTATGATTTCATCGATAACTCCAAGCTCCTTTAAATCTGGAGCAGTAATGCGCATCGACTCAGCTGCTGTTTGAGCTTTCGCCGCATCTTTCCAAAGGATAGAGGCAGCTCCCTCTGGTGAAATAACAGAGTAAGTAGCATTTTCTAGCATATGAATATAGTTACCAATGCCCAACGCCAAAGCGCCGCCACTTCCGCCTTCTCCAATTACTATGCATACAACCGGTACTTTCAAACTAGCCATTTCAAAAAGGTTTTTAGCTATCGCTTCACTTTGACCTCTTTCTTCAGCTGCCTTGCCTGGATAAGCACCTTTCGTATCTATAAAACAAACAATTGGACGGCGAAACTTCTCCGCTTGCTTCATTAAACGCAACGCTTTTCGATAACCTTCTGGATGTGGCATACCGAAGTTTCTACGGATATTTTCTTTTGTATCTTTTCCACGTTGATGACCGATCACTGTAACAGGATGTCCTCTAAACTTAGCTATCCCACTAACAATCGCTTCATCATCTCCGAATACACGATCGCCATGACATTCAAAAAA
Source organism: Cytobacillus sp. FSL K6-0129 (assembly GCF_038007625.1). Lineage (NCBI taxonomy): Bacteria > Bacillati > Bacillota > Bacilli > Caryophanales > Bacillaceae > Cytobacillus > Cytobacillus sp. FSL K6-0129. The sequence continues at coordinate 1,794,204 of NZ_JBBOXM010000001.1, forward strand.
GTCATCAAACAAATACTCTATATAATCTAATGTAGTAGGACGATTAGGATGACGAGCAATTTGCACTCGATCCCATGGTCCTAGATTTTCATATATATCTTTTTCTAACTTGGCTAATCTTGTCTCGAGCTTATTAATTTCAGCTCCTAAATCAACATCTGCTGTCTTCGTAAATTCTTTTAACTCAGCTATTCTTTTTCTTAGTTCAATAATCGGTCTTTCAAACGTTAATTCAGTTACCATTTAAGCTCACCTCCTGGCTGATGAATAGAAAGAATGTTAGCAATCTCCTCTCGCAGCTTAGAACGATGAATAACGGCATCAAGCTGCCCATGTTTCAATAAGAATTCTGCTGTTTGGAAGTCCTCTGGCAACTCTTCACGAATTGTCTGTTCAATAATACGACGACCCGCAAAACCAATTAACGCTTTAGGCTCAGCAAAATTAAAATCTCCTAATGAAGCGAAACTAGCAGAAACACCACCAGTAGTAGGGTGTGTCATTATCGAGATAATTAAGCCACCATTATCACTGAATCGCTTCAGCGCCACACTCGTCTTCGCCATTTGCATCAAACTCAATACACCTTCTTGCATTCTTGCACCACCAGAAGCAGTAAAGATAATGAATGGCACTTTCAATTCATCCGCCTTTTCAATTGCCCTTGTGATTTTCTCTCCGACCACAGAGCCCATGCTTCCCATTCTAAAAGTCGAATCCATTACGGCCAGAACAATTTGAAAACCATCCAATTCTCCAATTCCTGTCATTACCGCTTCATTCATGCCTGTTTTCTTACGGTCTTTTTCAACTTTTTCAAGGTAATCTGGAAAAGCAAGCGGGTTTTCTGATATCATTTCACGATCTAGCTCTTGAAATGTTCCCTTATCTAGAAAGCTCTCAAAACGTTCTGCTGCATTCATTGGGTGATGATGACCACAATTAATACATACCTTCATGTTTTTCATTAGTTCTTTCGTATACATTATCTTCTTACATTCAGGGCATTTAGTCATGATTCCTTCTGGGACATCTTGCTTCGCTGCCTCAGAAGGAATAGTTGCATATTTTTTCTTCTTTGATTTTGTAAAGATGTCTTTTAGCAAGGTGAAACCTCCTTGTAATTACAAAGTAAATAACAAAAGTGAAATTTACCTTTCCTACTTTAGTAATCATTACCATTTCCCTAGGTGGCCAGACCACTGAGAAAAAAACAATTGCCTATCGACGCAAGTGCGAGAATATAGCTTGTCTCATCACTATACAATAATAGGCTTAAAAAAGATGGAAAACATTGTCGTTAAATGCTCGACAAATTTCTTATTAAACAATATTGAATTTTTGCTGCTTGTTCATCTTTCTCTATCATCGCATCTATTAATGACAGATAGGTTTTTTGATCAACAATAGCTAAACCAAAGTCTAACGAATTATAATAATCGGTTAAAATCGTCCATAGACGCTTAAATAAATGGTTATCTGCTATGAGAACGATGCGATAAAAATATTCATTCTCTTGAAACACCTCAGAAGTGACCCAATTTCTAAAAGCTTCAAGTTCTTTTGGAGTTGCTTTTCTCATCGCTAACCATATACAATCCCATTCTACCAAATATTTCGTTTCTTTAATATCAGTTTTTGCTTGTTTGTCTTGCAGAATAAATGTACTCAGTAATTGTACCAGATTATGACCGCGAAAATCTTTAATAAAGGTTCCTTCGCCTCTTCTCGTCTCTATTAAACCTAGTAGCTCTAACGCACGAAAAGCTTCACGAACGGAAGAACGCCCAACATTTAGGCGTTCTGACATTTCACGTTCTGAAGGTAGTTTGTCACCTGTTTGATAACCTTCTTCTTGAATAATATTTCGCAGCTGTTTCACGATTTCTATATATAATTTCGTTGAATTGTCCAGCGAACTCACCGCCTATCGTTATTTATCTTTTCCGATAGCTGCAAGTTGTGCTGTTCTTTGCTTCACTTCTTCTGGGTCAACTTTAATTCTAGCTACGCCAGTTTCCATAGCTGATTTAGCTACTGCAGATGCTACTGCTGGTGCCACTCGTGGATCAAATGGAGCTGGAATGACATAATCAGAATGTAAGTCGTCTTCAGCAATCAATTCAGCAATTGCTTCAACCGCAGCAATTTTCATATGCTCATTAATATGAGTTGCACGAACATCTAGAGCACCCCTAAAGATTCCTGGGAATGCAAGAACATTATTTACTTGGTTAGGGAAATCTGAACGACCTGTACCAACAACAAGCGCTCCAGCAGCTTTTGCCTCTTCTGGCATGATTTCTGGTGTTGGATTAGCCATAGCAAAAATGATTGCCTTGTCGTTCATTGATTGTACCATATCAGCTGTCAAAGCACCCGCCACTGATACACCAATAAATACATCTGCATCTTTAATTGCATCTGTTAAACTACCTTTAACTTGGTTACGGTTTGTGAACCGGGCAACTTCACTCTTAATATCATTCATCCCGTTTGGACGCCCTTCATAGATAGCACCCTTTGTATCACACATAATAATATCTCTTACACCATAACGGTATAGTAATTTAATAATGGCAATACCGGCTGCACCAGCACCGTTTGCAACCACCTTTATTTCGCTCATCTTTTTACCAGCAAGTTTAAGGGCATTGACAAGTCCAGCAACAGTTACAATGGCTGTCCCGTGTTGATCATCATGGAACACTGGAATATTTGTCTCTTTTTTCAAACGTTCTTCAATATAGAAGCAATTCGGTGCTGCAATATCCTCTAAGTTCACACCGCCAAAAGTCGGCTCCATTAACTTCACCGTATCAACGATTTTATCAATATCATTGGTATTCAAGCAAATTGGAAAAGCATCAACACCTGCAAAGCTTTTAAATAACACAGCTTTCCCTTCCATTACTGGTAAGGCTGCTTCTGGTCCGATATTACCAAGTCCAAGAACAGCCGTTCCATCAGAAACAACCGCTACCATATTGCCTTTCATTGTATAATCATAAACCGTTTCTGGTTTATCATAAATTTCTTTACATGGCTCTGCAACGCCGGGAGAATAAGCTAAGCTTAACTCTTTCGCATTTGTAACAGCTACTTTTGATTTAGATTCTAATTTACCTTTATGAACCTTATGCATATTTAATGCTTCATCTCTTAATGACATGACCTACACCCCTTAGTGCTTTTCTTATAATTCTTCACAAACCCAATATACTAGCTGTCTCTTCTTTCTTAATATGTAAATTTTCTCTCTCTTATTCTTCAATACATATATCAAGAATGTGGCAAAAACAACCAAATACCTAGGACGTTACAAAATAGCAGTCGACCTCACAATAAACATATACTAGAAAAATGATTCAGTATTCATTAATAAGAATTGCTTCAGTACTAGAGAACAATTTACCTATAAATAAGGAAATGAAAGCAACACTTAATGCAAATTCTTTAAAAATCAACTTCATGGTGGTCTGACCAGTTTATGATAACAATATAACATATCTGAAAAACTTGTAAAGGCTAACGCTTAAAAACAATATTCTCTCCTCCAAATAATTCTTTTAAGCGTTCAGTCAATTTTTCGCTGTATGATACATATTCATCTTGACTAAGTTTGATGGATCTACGATCATTTTCATAGAATAAAACGACAGGTGATTGCCCTACTTCATATTGTAAAATTTCTTTTAACAATGTTAATTTCTCATCTGATTCATTCTCTTTCGTAATCTTAATGTAAAGGGTAGGTGGCTTAGATTCCTCCTTTTCAATCACTTCTTCTACTTTTTCAACACTTCTAATAATCCATTGTTTCTTTCCATTCCTTACCTCTACTTCACCTTTCATAAAGACAATATCGCCAGCTTGCATGATAGAAGAATACTTATTATAGATTTTCGGAAAAGCGACTGCTTCCATATCTCCAGTTTGATCACTAAGAAGTAAAAATGCCATCGCTTCTCCTTTTTTGGTCCTAATCTTCTTCATTTCTGAGATATACACGACTGATTGAACAATTACTTTTCTCTCTTGACTCTCAATGTATTGTAGCGTTTGAGATTTTAACAGTGAAAAAAATGATTCATAGGTTGTTACCGGATGCGCAGAAAGATATAACCCCAAAGCCGCCTTTTCGTTAGCAAGTTTATCTAACAAGGGAATCTCTTCAACAGTTGCGTATTTTGGTTTAGGGAAAAATTCCTCTTCACTAAACATATCAAATTGATCATCATCTGGCTGAACTAACTCGGCATGCTCTAAGGCAATATCTAAGCTAGCAAGTAGTGTCGCTCGGTCCTCACCAAACTCATCAAAACTCCCGGAATGAACAAGCATTTCAAGCATTCGCCTATTGAATACTTTCCCTGACATACGGATACAAAAATCAAATAAATCTTGGAATGATCTACCTGCTCTCACTCGAACAATTTCCTTCCAAGCATTTACCCCGATCGTCTTCACTGCTGCTAAACTATAGCGGATTCCTTGATTTTCCACCTGAAAAGAAAAGATACTTTTATTAATGGAAGGAGGTAAGATCTCAATCCCCAATTGCTTCGCCTCATTTACATATTGGGCTACTTTCGCATCATTACCAATAGCTGAAGTTAACAATGCCGCCATGAAATGTAGCGGATAATGGGCTTTTAAATAGGCAAGTTGATAAGAAATCATACTATACGCTACTGCATGACTTCTATTAAATCCGTAATTAGCAAACTTAACGATGTAATTATATATTTGATTGGCAGTTTCTTCTGTATATCCTTGGTTAATCGCACCATGCACAAAATGTGCTCTTTCTTTATTCAGAACTTCTTCTTGCTTTTTACTTACAGCCCTTCTTAATAAGTCAGCTTCCCCTAGTGAAAATCCTGCCATCTTTGCTGCAATCTGCATAATTTGTTCTTGGTAAACAATGACACCATAAGTCGGCTTCAATATATCTTCTAAATCTTGATGAGGATAGGTAATTTCCTCCTCACCATGCTTTCTCGCAATAAATAACGGAATATTTTCCATCGGGCCTGGGCGATATAATGCATTGACTGCAACAATATCCTCAAATGTAGTCGGTTGCAGTTTCTTTAATACATTTCTCATCCCACTTGATTCTAACTGAAAAATTCCTGTTGTTTCTCCCCTAGATAGTAATTCATAAGCTTTTTGGTCTTGAAGTGGCACTTCTTTTATTGGAATAAGTTTTCCTGTTTTCTTTTTAATAGACTGTAAAATATTTTCAATAAGTGACAAATTACGTAAGCCAAGAAAATCCATTTTTAATAGGCCACGATCTTCCAAGTGCTCCATTGAAAATTGTGTTAGAAAAACATCTCCATGTCCCCCGGTAATTGGTACCACTTGAACAAGTGGGCGCTCACTTATGATAACGCCAGCAGCATGTGTAGAAGTATGTCTTGGCAATCCTTCTAACTTTAGTGCTGTATTAAATAATCTTTTATATAACGATGATTGATTAATCAATGTTTGCAAAGAATGTGACTCTTGCCAAGCTGATTTTAAGGTAATACCTAGTCGACTAGGTACCGCACGAGATAGCTGATCTAGTTCCTTTGAGTTTAAGCCAAAGGCCCTACCAACATCTCTAAGTGCCGCCTTAGCTGCTAATGTTCCAAACGTAATAATTTGCGCGACATGTTGCTGACCATACTTGCTTGCCACATATTGGATTACCTCATCTCTGCGATGGTCAGGAAAATCAATATCAATATCAGGCATAGAAATCCGCTCAGGGTTTAAAAACCGTTCAAAAAGCAAATTGTAACGAATCGGATCAACATCTGTTATATAAAGCACATATGCTACAATTGAGCCGGCTGCCGAACCACGTCCAGGTCCAGTGAAAATTTTTTCCCTTCTACAAAACTGCATAAAATCCGCAACAATTAAAAAATAATCACTAAAATTCATTTTCTTCAAAATAGAAAGCTCATACATAAGGCGATTCCTAGCTTTCTCATTTCCATCAGGATATCTCTCACCCCACCCTTTCATACAGAGCTGCTCTAATTGCTGATCGGCTGTCAGATGGCCATCAGTGGGGAATTTCGGCAAGCTTTTTATTCCAAGGTCCATCTCCACATCACATTCACTGGCAATCATATTCGTCTTTATAATCGCCTCTTCCTCTTCTACAAAAAGGTCAACCATTTCTTTCACACGTTTTAAAGAATATTGATCAGATTGTAATCTTTCCCAACTCTCGTCTTCTAATTTTTCTCCATTGCGTATAGCAAGTGCACATTGTTGAGCAAAGGCATCTTCTTTATTTAAATAATGAACAGCATTTGTCACAACTAGTGATATATCACTTTGCTCTGATAAATCCTTAAGCAACGGCAATACTTTCTCTTCCTCTGTTAGCCCATGTCTTTGCATAGAAAGATAAAAATCACCAGAAAAAATCTCTTTATACATACGAGCATATTTTTCAGCATCCATAAACCGGTCTTCTAGCAAGTAATTCTCAATTACGCCTTCTAAACCAGGTGTTAAAGCAATTAATCCATTTGAGTAAGCCCTCAACCACTTGAGCGGGAGTCCGCCTTCTGCTGCCGTTTGCAGGCTACTCGTTATTTTGAGTAAGTTTTGATAACCTTGGTTATTTTTTGCTAGTAATACTATTGGGTTCGTCCCTTCTTCTTGTTCCTTTTCAATATCGACAGTCAACCCAATAATAGGTTTAATATTATTTTTTTTACATTCATTATAAAACTGTGCTGTCCCGTACATTACATTTCTATCTGTAAGGGCAATTGCTGGATACCCTTTTACTTTGGCATCTGCTACGAGTTGTTCAACACTAGCTGTGCTCATTAATAAACTATAGGCACTATATACTTGCAAGTGAATAAAAGACAACTTTCTCACACCCTCATTTTTCTTCTTCTTTTATTATAGAACGTTTGTTTCTTAATGAAAACTCTCATTGTACAATCCCATATGAATTCATTGAAGAATAAACATAATTTATGATGTTCGTCCATATGATGGAATAGAGAGAATTCATCACTAAAAGGCGGTTATGTAAATGAATGAGCAACCCTTCTTTTCTTCTCTTTTAGAAAGTTACTTTATTGCTCTTGGTGTTTTGATTGGCGGTTCAATCATCGGTGGCATTGCCGCGTTTTTCACAGGAAAACCTCCCTTAACAGAAATTTTCAATCTATCGAATTCTATTAGAATTTGGGCAATTATCGCTGCTATTGGAGGTACTTTTGATACGGTTTATAGTTTTGAGCGTGGAGTCCTTGATGGGCAAACGAAAGATATTATCAAACAATGTCTCTTAATTCTCTCAGCTTTTGGTGGGGCTCAAACAGGCGCTCAAATCATCATCTGGCTAACTCAGGAGCATTTACCTAAATGAGAATCCCCCCTTATTATCGCAGACCTTCTTGGCAGCGTTTTTTTGCTGGAATGGCTATCGGAGGCGTATTAAGTTGGTGTGTTTTCGTTTACATTTTTGGTGAATGGCAAGAGCGTTATAGTTTAGAAATCCACACACAGGAAGCTGAAATTAAGGAATTAGAAAATGAAAAGGAGATATGGCAGAAGGAATTTAAAAAATTGAATAAAGAAAACGAAGAATTATTAACTGTCCAAGAGATCGTTGTTAAAATCGACCAATCTGCACTCAAGAAATATAATTTAGACGAATACAGCCTCTATCAAACGGAGGATGCGATCAAAGAAGATATCAGTATTTTAATGGCGCGAGATATAAAAAGCGTCGGACAAAGTATCGAACTCGTAAAACGCATAATTGTGAATAAAACCCACCCCATTAATGGGAAGCGCTACCGAGCTGATATTCAATCCATTATTATAGATACAACACTTGTATTAGAGGTTGAGCTGTTATTAAATTAATTGCTCAACCTCTATTAATTATTAAATGGTCCACGATTCACATAAATCATTTAAGTCGGAAATCACTTTTTCAGCTTCATCCCAGCTATATATAGATGCACCTGCTGCAAATGGATGTCCCCCACCTTTATAGCACCGAGCTAGTTGATTAATGATCGGACCTTTCGACCTGAAGCGCACTCTTATTTGATCTTCTTCTTCTATAAAAAACACCCATGCCTTCAATTCTTTAACATGGCCGAGCTCTCCGACTAAAACCGACGCCTCAGCAGGTGTAGCCTCGTATTTTTGCAATAAACTACTGTCCATTTTCACCACTGCCGCTCCGCTATCAAGCATATGAAAATGTTGTAAAATATATCCCTGGAGCTTAATTAGATTGGGTGCTAATTCATACATTCTATCGAAAAGCTCTGTCCTTGAGAACTGATATTTAATTAGTTCTCCTGCATAAGCAAAGGTTTTATTCGTTGTACTTGGATAGATAAACCGCCCTGTATCACCGACAATGCCAGCGAAAATCAGCCTTGCTGCCTCATCTGTCATTATTAAACCATCATTTTGACCACTTAGAAAAAACTCATAAATCATTTCACTTACAGAGCTCGCCTCAGTATCTACCCAAAGCAAATCTCCATACGGATCCATATTAGGATGGTGGTCAATCTTTATTAATAGATCACCCTTTGTGTACCGTTGATCACTAATGCGCTCCGTATTGGCAGTATCACAAACAATCACTAAAGCTCCTTCGTAGACTTCATTACTTATCTTGTCCATTTTACGCAAATAGAGCAGGGTTTCGTCCTCTTGCCCCACTGTATATACTTGTTTCTGCGGAAAAGAAGCTTTTATTATTTCTGCCAACCCTCCTTGCGACCCGTAGGCATCTGGATCTGGACGAATATGACGATGGATAATGATTTTGTCATACTTTTTGATCGCGGACAGAATTTTACTCTTCATTGTATACTCCTCTCAAATAACACACAAGAAAGAAAAGCATCTTGCAATTATAATAATTATTCTCTCTCTTCTAGCAATTTCCTCTTATAGAAGTTAAAATAAAGACATATGTTTATTTATGGAGGTTTGTACATGCTTGTACTTGCAGTTTTTATTGCACTATCTTTTGCTTTGTACGTATTCTATAAAGTGAAATACGTACGTTCTAGACGTCCTGCAGAAAAAGAATGGATTTCAGCTAAATCACGTATGGCGCTAGGTGCCTTTATATTCTTTTTCGGTGTCAACCAACTATTTCTTTATAGCGGTACGATTACGTATGTTATCTCTGCTCTTTTTATCATTATTGGCGGAATCAGTATTTGGGCTGGTATGAAAGCCTATAAATATTTTCTTCCTCGTGCGATTGAAGAATCCGAATGGATTAAATCGAACCAAAACTAAAACCTTACAATTTCACCTGTGGTGGCTCCAATTGTAAGGTAGTAAGTAAATTCGGTCTAGTTGATGTTTTACTAGCTATTAGAAGATGTATCCATCAACTAGCCGATTTATGCTTATCTTTCTGTTAATTGACACATCATCATCGCTTTTCCAACCAATACCCCGCCATTGAAGACTTCTACATCTACTTTCCCAAACTTTCTTCCAACATCAAGCACTCTTGGAAAAATATCAAGCATACTCTCAATTTGAACTGGTTTTAAAAAGTATATGGTCATATTTTCAACTACAAGGTCACCTTTTTTGTACATTCGTAAAACGCGATTAGCAGCTTCTGTCACTATCGTCGTGAAAACACCGTACGAGATGGAACCAATATGGTTCGTCATTTGCGGTGTAACTTCACAGCGATACATCGCTTCATTCTTCGTTTTTCCATTCGCTAATACCAACTGATTTGTCACCGTATCATCAATTGTTTCACCAACTTGTGGTTGCCGCTGAATGACTTGAAGCGCTTTTAACACATCCTGTCGACTAATGATTCCCTCTAACTTATGCGATTGATCAACAACTGGGAGGAGTTCAATCCCTTCCCAAACCATCATATGTGAAGAAGAAGCCACACTTGTTTTACCACCAACTGTCATCGGGTTTTTCGTCATGACCTTTTCAATAGGTGTATCTGTTTTATGGCCCATAATATCTTTGGAAGTAACCATCCCTTGAACCTTCATATGTTGATCAACAACCGGGAAGCGACTATGACTCGTCTCTCGATTATGTTTTAAATATTCCTCAATCGTATCTGTTGTTTGCAAGCTAATCGTTTGAGTAACAGGTGTAAGCACGTCTTCTACTAAAACAATTTCTTTCTTTATTAACTGATCATATATTGCTCGGTTAATCATCGTTGCTACTGTAAAAGTATCGTAGCTTGTTGAAATCACCGGTAACTCTAATTCGTCAGCAATCCGCTTCACATCTTCTTCCGTATCAAAACCACCCGTAATAAGAACGGCTGCTCCAGCTTTTAACGCTAGTTCATGGGCATTCGTACGGTTTCCGACGATTAATAAGTTTCCAGCCCCAGTATATCTCATCATTGCTTCTAACTTCATCGCACCGATCACAAACTTATTCAATGTTTTATGGAGTCCTGCTCGTCCTCCTAGCACTTGTCCATCAACAATATTGACAACTTCTGCGTAAGTAAGCTTTTCAAAGTTTTCTTTCTTCTTTCTTTCTATTCTAATTGTACCGACTCTTTCAATCGTACTCACATACCCTTTATTTTCAGCATCTTTAATGGCACGGTAAGCTGTTCCTTCACTCACCGATAGTGCCTTTGCAATTTGTCTAACGGAAATTTTTTCTCCGACTGGTAACTCATCAATATAATGTAAAATCTGCTCATGCTTTGTAGCCAAGACATCACCCTCTATTTTCATCCTTCATAGCCTTATTATAGAATGAAAAGTTGTGATGTTCAACGAACGAGCAATATTATTAATAAGACCTCATTCGTTTGCGATTAGATGTAACCACTTTTCGCCTTGTCCTTACATTTACCTTTGATTTCGGCTCATATAATAAGGCTGTCAAATTTCCGGCAATAACAATCAATGCAAATGCTAACCAAGTAATGGTAAAAACACCCTCAAGACCACTGCTATAAACATCTAAACGAGGGACTGCGTAAAAGAGCATAGCACCTGCAAGCAATAAACAAATAATATAACGATATCTCCTCATCTCATCCTCTCCTCTCATAATCTATATTTATGCAGAGAAGAAAGCGGACATGACCAGTAATCGTCTTCAATACTAGTGTATTTATTATGTGAAAAAGTATTGATATGTACCCAGTTGCCTTTTCAATTCTAATCCCACTATATTAGAGGTTTAATCAATTGTATTAGCTTACGCACTTTTCCATGAAAAAGTGTAACTAGTTGGTTCACAAATTGAAATCAAAAATGCCACAGACAGTCATCTGTGGCATTATCTCAGTTTCTCTCAACAATATTTATTATAATTCAACAACTTCTCCAGCTTCCATTACTTTTACATCAGATCCTTTTACTAATTTAGCGAAAGCGTGTGGATCTTGTTTAATTGGTGGAAATGTATTGTAATGAACGGGAACGACTTGTTTCGGTTGCAGCAACTCTACAGCATAAGCAGCGTCCTCTGGTCCCATTGTAAAGTTATCACCAATCGGGATAAATGCTAAATCAATCGGATGTCTCTCTCCAATTAATTTCATATCCGAAAACAAACCTGTGTCTCCTGCATGATAGATTGTCTTACCATCAATTGTTAGTAAGACACCAGCCGGCATACCTAAATAAACAATTTGGTTATCCTCAGTTACGAGCCCTGTTCCGTGTAAAGCTGGAGTTAATTTCACTTTCCCAAAATCAAAATCATACGCACCACCAATACTCATGCCGTGTGCTTCAATACCATGGAAACCTAGATAATATGAAAGTTCTGCATTACATATCACTAGAGATTGATTCTTCTTAGCCAGTTCAATTGTGTCTCCTAAATGATCACCATGTCCGTGCGTCACGATAATAACATCCGGTTTTTCTTCTTCAACCTTAAGGTCTGTTAATTCATTCCCAGTAATAAATGGATCAAATAAAATTGTTTTATCCTCTGTTTTTACTTTTACGATAGAATGGCCATGAAATGATACTTTCACAAATGATTCTCCTTTCTGTTTTTCCTATGTAATTTTTTCAACATAAATATGAAGTTATCCTGTCTCTTCCCTTATTTCTTTCAATTTAAACAGTTCAAAAAGTTTACTTTTTCATATATAGTTGATACGCTTGCTTATAGCTTACTACATAAAGACCAGGAGGGACTACCATGAAGCAAAGAATGGATATTTTATCATCATGGATGAAAGAAAACAAAATTGATGTATCTTTTATTACATCAACAGAAAATGTATTTTACTTGAGCTCTTTTCATAGTGATCCTAATGAGCGTTTACTAGGATTAGCCGTTTTCCAAGATGCTGACCCTTTCCTTGTCTGTCCAAAAATGGAAATAGAGGATGCCAAAAACGCTGGTTGGAATGGTGATATTATTGGATATACAGATATTGAAAATCCATGGAAAATGATTAATGATGCCATTGTTACACGTCTTTCAACAGTTAATAAAATAGCCATCGAAAAAGAACATATGAATGTTGAACGTTATGAAGCGGTGAAAGAACTTTACCCTCATGCAAGTATGGTATCTGCTGAAGAAAAGCTTCGTACATTACGAATGGTAAAAAGTGAAGAAGAGCTTGCGATTATTAAAGAAGCTACTGCTCTTGCAGATTTCGCTATTGAAACAGGCTGTGCTGCCATAGCAGAAGGAAAGACAGAACTGGAAGTTTTAGCTACAATCGAATATGAATTAAAGAAAAAAGGCGTTAATGAAATGTCCTTTTCAACAATGGTTCTAACTGGTAAAAACGGAGCATCTCCGCATGGTACACCAGGTATGACAAAAATTCAAAAAGGCGACCTTGTTCTATTTGACCTTGGCGTTGTTTGGAAAGGCTATTGTTCAGACATTACGAGAACGGTTGCTTATGGTGAAATAAATGAGAAACAAAAAGAAATTTATGACACCGTGCTCAAAGCGCAATTAGCAGCAATAGCAGCATGTAAACCTGGTGCAAAAGCATCAGAAGTTGACTTAGCAGCAAGAAAAATTATTGCAGATGCCGGATATGGAGATTACTTCCCACATCGCCTCGGTCACGGACTTGGTATTTCCGTCCATGAATATCCTTCATTAACAGAAACAAATGATTTGCTTCTACAAGAAGGCATGGTGTACACAATTGAACCAGGTATTTACGTACCAGGAGTAGCCGGTGTTCGTATCGAAGATGATCTTGTTCTAACAAAAGACGGTGCTATACCATTAACACAATTCCCAAAAGAGTTACAAACCATTAAATAACATAGAGAAGACCCCGTCATTATACTCGGGGTCTTCTTTTTATATCGTAATACCAAAGACGATTGGCATCCAGTAATAAACCGCTAATGTAATCACGATTACACTAACTGCGTTTAGCCAAACACCCGCTTTAGCCATATCGGCTACTTCCAGTTCACCCGCACTAAAAACAGCGGTATTCGGTGGAGTTGCAACAGGAAGCATATAACATGATCCCGCTGCTAAGGCAACAGCTGCCATCATAATTAAAGGATCGATCCCAATAGCAACACCTAAACCTGCTGAAATTGGTAAGACGAGGTTGGCAACAGCAGTATTTGACAGTATTTCTGTCATACCTAATACAATGACAACAAGTAGAAGAATAATGATAAACGGTGTATATGCTTCTAATCCTTGTAATGCTACGGCAATAAAGTCATTCACACCCGAATGCTCAAGACTTGACGCTAACGCTAAGCCACCACCGAACAAAATTAATACACCCCATGGTAGTTTCGCTAAATCTCCCCACTCTAAAATTCTCTCACCTTTTGTACTTGGTAAGAAGAATAAGAGGATAGCACCCATCATAGAAATGCTTGCGTCAGGCAATGAACCCAACCTTTCTAAGAATGATAGAAAACTTACTTGATCTGCAATCCAAGAAATAGCCGGCTTGCCGACCCATAAAGAAACCGTTAATAAGAAGACAGCAATAACAACCCACTCTTCGGTTTTTATCTTCCCAAGATTTCTTTTCTCTTCCTTAATAAAAGACACTTCTGTTTGGTTCTCAGCATTTACCTTAAATTTCATTTTTGTTAAATAGAAATATAAGAAAACAAACATGATAATCGCAACCGGACCTGCAAAGATTAACCATTGCAAAAAGGTGACCTCTACATCAAATTGAATCTTAGCAATACCTGCGAGTGCAGCATTTGGAACAGCCGCAACAAGCGTAGCTAAACCGCCAATTGTTGCTGTATAGGCAACAGCAAGTAAGATAGACTTAGCAAAAAAGTCAATATTTTGACCTTCTAAAATTTTCTTATCTCGCATTTCTGAAATTAAAGCTAATGCAACTGGTAACATCATTAATGCCGTCGCAGCATTCGAAATAAACATTGTTAACAATCCTGTGGCAAGCATAATACCGAGAATAATTTTATGGCTTGACGTTCCAATCATGTCAATAATATTGAGTGCAATCCTTCTGTGTAAATTCCATTTTTCAATGGCAATTGCCAAAATAAATCCACCCATATACATAAAAATAACGGATTCTCCGTAAGATCTTGAAACCACATCAATCGGGGCACCGCCAAATAACGGAATAAGAACTAACGGTAATAACGATGCAACCGCCATCGGTACCGCCTCTGTCACCCAATACGTACCAATCATCATTATACTAGCAATAACTACCCTTCCTTCATAACCAATCATATCACTTGGTAATAAAAAGAATACAATTAATGCAAGTATTGGACCGAGAAATAACCCAATCAATTTTCCTTTTGTATACCCTTGTTTTTTCACCTCATTCGCCAATTCATCTCACCTTCATTCCCAAAAAATAAATATTTTAAAATACTTTAACATATATATATTTAGAAAATATAGATATGTAAACGCATTCATATAAATACTATCACACTTTATTGCACCAACGTAATAATAAGATAATTCTAATAATAATTATTTTAGAAAACATTTTTCCTCTTGTGTTTTCATTTAGAATAAAAACACCGCAATGTATACCTTCACTTTTTTATTAAACTTGCTAAGAAAGAAAAAACCTGAACATACACAATTGGTTGTGTTTGTTCAGGTTTTATTTTACTTTGTTTCATTTAGAAAATAACTACTTTGAAACATACCAAAATTTATCGATAATCTCCTGTTGTTGAGTTGGTTTTTTATATTGTGTGAACAAACTAACAAGGACATAAAGTATAAAAGATAAAAACACTGGGACAACGACCGGGTGCACGCCTAATAAGTCCGGAAATAAACGGTCAATAATAATATAACTACTTACCCCTGTAATCATAGAAGCAAGAGCCCCATAGGCATTTCCTTTTTTCCAATAAAGCCCCATAATAATTGGCCAGATAAACGCTGCTTCTAATCCACCAAAAGCAAATAAATTAAGCCAGATAAGAAGATCAGGTGGCTCTATACTTACAATATACACTAGAATACCAATGATGGCTGTCACAGATAACGTCAACTTTTTAATAAACTGATCTGTTGCTTTACTGTTAATATAATTTATGTAAATATCTTTCACCAACGATGAACTGACAAGAAGTAACAATGCATTGACTGTTGAGATGACCGCTGCAATCGGAGCTGCCAACACAATCCCTGCTAACCATGAAGGTAAAATGGTTAGTGTCAATTGCGGCATCACCGTATCCCCGACTTCAATTCCAGGAATCACCACTCGTGCAAATACACCTGTAAGATGCATACCTAGCATAATAGCGCCTGTAACAAGTGTACCGATAATCATCGCCGTATGCATTGCCTTTGCGTTTTTGTAAGACATTGCTCTGACAGCAATTTGGGGCAAACCAACCACACCAACACCAACCAGAAGCCAAAAACTGGATACGTATAAAGGCGTTAATGAACCGTCTGCACCGAAGGGTGTAATCAAGTTAGGATTTTCTGCTGTTAATTTCTCGATAATATTCGGTACCCCACCACCAGCAATGATTGTTCCTACTAAAATAATAATTGTACCAATTAACATGATCATACCGAGAACTGTATCAGTGATGGCAACTGCACGAAAACCACCAATCACAACAAAAATAAGAACAGATAATGTAAAAATTAAAAGTGCTGATTGATACGACAATCCCATAAACGATTCTAATAATCGGCCACCACCAATCCACTGCGCAGACATGGAAGCGAATAAGAAAACAACTATACAAATTGACGATAAGATGACTACCCATTTACTTTGATAGCGTTCTCTTAAGAAGTCATTTAAAGTAACCGCTTTTGTCTTCCTAGAGATAATGGCAAACTTTTTACCTAAGATAGCGAGTGTAAAGTAGCCTGTTACCACTTGTGACATCGACAATAACACCCAGCCAAGACCCATATTATAAGCAATTCCAGGTCCACCGATGAAGCTTGACGCACTCCCATATGTAGCCACCATCGTCATCGCCAATAATAAGCCACCAAGATTTCTTCCACCTAGAAAATATTCTTGTAAAAAATCAGGTCCATGCTTTAAATATTTTGTTGCATAAATCCCAAAAAAGAATAGTGAACATAAAAAAATAATTAATGGTATAGCTACTCCCCAATTCATTGTTCTTCCTCCTCAAAAGGTACATCAGAGAACAAGAACTTAACAACCAACCAAACGATGACTGTAATAATTAGAAACCCTAACACACAGCTATAGAAAAACCACGAAGGTAATCCAAAGATATATTGATACTCTTCAACAGGCTTACTACCTAAGCCGTAGGCAAAAGAATACCATATGAAAAAGTTGATTATCGCAATACCGACACCGATAAGCGCTTCTCGATTAGCAACTTTATATCTTGGATCAAGCTTTTTTTGCTCCATCTTCTTCTCCCCCTTAATAAACCTTTCCCCTATCGTTCTATTCTAATATAAATGGCTATCAATGGACATGACCTAAATTGCTTCCTGTAATCAACCGTTTTTTTACATCTTTTAACATAGTGGGGTAACTACAATATATCCATCACAAAATTATTTTAACAGTAAAGGTGTTTTTGTCTACTCTTATGAAGTTTTTTAAATACAAGCTCAAAAGGCGCTTGTCATATGACAAAACGCCTTTTATATTACTTTAGCTTAATTCATCTTCATTGGATTCGTTCGTCAATTGTTGGCGACTGACTGCACCACCGTTATATGCCTCCATTATTGAATCGCTAATAGATTGTTCTGCTTCATTTTCATCATACAATTGATTCCATTCATTTCTTTCTTCTTTTTTCAAGATTGTTCACTCCTTTGTCATTATTTTTTCCTCATTATTGTTTGAAAAATGGCTACATTTATTCATAAAAAGGGTATGTATAATAATAGGTAAAGGAGGAGATTTAAATGAGTAAACATTATGAAAACATTTTAGTCGCAGTAGATGGTTCAGTAGAAGCAGATGAGGCATTTAATCAAGCAATTGAAATGGTGAAGGATAGTGCCAATCTCATTTTAGCTCATGTTGTCGATACTCGTACCAATGCTATTGAAGCTTATGATCACTCTACTTCTGTTAGAGCTACAGAATTTGCTGAGAACTTAATGGCACGTTATAAGGAAGTTTGTACTCAAGCAAACGTTACTAAAGTAGAGTATATAATCGAATATGGATCTCCCAAAATAATCATAACCAAAGATATCGCGAAAACAAAGCCAATCGACCTTATTATATGTGGAGCAACGGGGCTGAATGCTGTCGAACGCTTCTTAATTGGTAGTGTATCAGAATATATTACACGCCACGCACCTTGTGATGTACTTGTGGTCAGACCGAATAAATCCGCAAAGCAAAAAAGTGGGGAGGCAAACGTGGCAGAGAAGCACTCCTAAAAAAAAGCGAAGAAGAGCATGCGCATCTAGGCATGCTCTTCTTTATTTAACTTAGCTTTCGCTTTATCTATAGCGATTCTCACCTGGTCGAAGCCTGTTCCACCCGCGCTATTTCTTCTTTCAACAGCGGTATATGGATCAAGCACCTTATAAATATCGGCTTCAAATAAATCATTAACAGCTCTGTATTCCTCAAGTGATAAATCCATTAAGAAACAACCTTTTTGTACGCAAGTAAGCACGAGCTTACCAACGATTTCATGCGCTTCACGGAATGGTACACCTTTACTTGAAAGATAATCAGCTAGTTCAGTCGCATTAGAGAAATCATTCTTTGTCGCCTTCTCCATTTGTGTTGTCTTCACCTTCATTGTTTCAATCATTCCAACAAAGATTTTTAGAGAACCAACGACCGTTTTGACAGTATCAAACATGCCTTCCTTATCTTCTTGCATATCTTTGTTATAAGCAAGTGGTAAGCCTTTTAAAACAGTCAACATCCCCATAAGATTTCCGTATACTCGTCCCGTTTTACCGCGTATTAACTCAGCCATATCCGGGTTCTTCTTTTGCGGCATAATACTGCTTCCTGTTGCGAAACTATCATCTAATTCAATGAATTGAAATTCTTGACTTGACCAGAGAATCAATTCTTCACTTAATCGAGATAGATGCATCATCAGTGTTGAACTTGAAGATAAGAATTCCAAAATAAAATCGCGATCACTCACAGCATCTAAGCTGTTTTCATAAATCCCTTCAAAACCAAGCAATTCGGCTGTTTGATAGCGATCAATCGGAAAAGTTGTTCCAGCCAATGCACCAGCTCCAAGTGGAGAAATGTTAATGCGTTTGAGGCTTTCTTGATAACGTTGTTTATCACGATCAAGCATCCAGAAGTATGCCATTAGGTGATGCGCAAATGAAATCGGTTGTGCTCTCTGTAAATGGGTATATCCTGGCATCACCGTTTCAACGTTCGCTTCCGCTTGTGTAAGTAATGCATTTTGCAGTTCTTCAACAAGCATAATAATGGTTTGAACCTGCTTCTTTAAATATAAATGCATATCAGTAGCAACTTGATCATTTCGGCTACGAGCTGTATGTAGCTTTCCGCCTACAGGACCGACAAGTTCAGTTAATGCACTTTCTAAGTTAAGGTGAATATCTTCAAGTTTAACTGAATACTCAATTTCTTCATTAGCAGCTTTTTCTTGTAATGTTTGCAAGCCAGATTTAATTTTTTCAGCATCCTCTTCGCTAATAATACCATTTGCAGAAAGCATTGTTACATGAGCAATGCTTCCTTGCAAATCTTCTTGTACTAGCTCCTGATCAAAGGAGATGGATGCGCCAAATTCATCGACCCATTCTTCAGCAGATTTGGTGAATCTGCCTCCCCAAAGCTTTTTCACACTGTCACCTTCTTGTTACCTTGCACCGCACTTTGTACTTTTGTTGGTAGACCCCATAATTTAATGAAACCGATCGCTGCGTTATGATCAAATTCATCATCAGAAGTGTATGTGGCAAGTTTTTCATCATATAGAGTATAAGGAGACTTTCTTCCTTCAACAATCGCATGGCCTTTAAATAATTTCACTCTTACTGTCCCTGTTACGTATTTTTGCGACTCTTTTAAGAATGCTTGGAGTGCTGTTCTTAATTGAGAGAACCAAAGTCCGTTATAGATTAATTCAGCAACCTGCTTCTCAATAATTGGTTTAAAATGCGCTAATTCTTTCACAAGTGTTAAATCTTCCAGCTCTTTATGTGCTTTCATTAAAGTAGTAGCACCTGGCACTTCATAAATTTCACGAGATTTAATCCCTACTAAACGGTTCTCAACATGGTCAATACGTCCCACACCATGTTTTCCAGCAATGTAATTTAACTCTGTAATTAGCTGAGAGAGCATATATGATTTCCCATTTAATGTCACAGGTACGCCTTCCTCAAAACCGATTTCAATGATTTCTGGTGTATCTGGCGTATTTTCGAGACTATTTGTTAAATCATATGCATCTTCTGGTGGTGCAGCCCAAGGATCTTCTAGAATTCCGCACTCATTACTTCTTCCCCATAAGTTCTGGTCAATAGAGTATGGAGAATCTAATTGAATCGGTACAGGAATACCATTTTCTTTTGCATAAGCAATTTCTTCTTCACGAGACCATTTCCAATCACGCACTGGTGCTAATACTTCTAAGTCAGGATTTAATCCCGCAATAGCCACTTCAAAACGGACCTGATCATTCCCTTTACCCGTACATCCGTGTGCAACTGCAACCGCACCTTCTTTTTCAGCTACTTCCACTAATTTTTTTGCAATCAACGGACGAGAAAGCGCTGATACTAATGGATATTTATTTTCATATAATGCATGTGCTTGTAAGGCTACAAGAGCAAATTCTTGCGCGAATTCCTCTCTTGCATCAATCACGTAAGAAGCAACCGCACCAACCTGAAGTGCTTTTTCTTTTACGAAATCAAGGTCTTTTCCTTCACCAACATCTAAACAACAAGCAACAACAGCGTAACCTTGATCTCCTAACCATTTAATTGCAACTGAAGTATCTAAACCGCCTGAATAGGCAAGAACAACTTTTGGATTTGACATTTTTATTTCCTCCTTGAAGTGGATACGTATAAATATTCAATAACTTATATTTTTATTCAACTGATTATGTTAATACTTTAACAACCTTTCCCTAAAATTGCAATAGGTTATCTACAATTTCTATAAAATATCCACAAATGCATAAATCCACATAAATATCCGTCCAACCGAAACAAGTGAAAGTGTAGAAAAGAGCAAAATTTCCAGCATATATTGCAAACCATTATAAAAAAAGATAAAAGCCTTATTGGCTTTTATCTTAGTTTCCTTACTCTTGTTTTTATTTATTTATAGCAATGATTGCTAAGAGATTATCGCCTTATAAATAAGGTCTATCACTTTCCCATAATTACTAATAACTGACTGATCGCCGGCAAAAACATTGGGATTCTTATAAGGGTCGATTACATGTGAGTGTCTTTTATTTGTTAGTAAACATATGCCAAGTTGATTTTCCTTATCAATAACAGTCATCGTTCCTGTCCAGCCTGTATGACCAATGGCAGTGCTCGGTGCACTTTCACTAAAAAATTGATGCATATGATCGTCACTATTTATCCTCCAACCTAATGCAAAAGAAGAGTCAGGCGACGAAGGGGTTGTAAACTGATTAATGGTTGACTGATTAAAAAGTTCAAGATTCCCGTAGCCACCTCCATTTAACATCACTTGTAATAATACAGCCATTTCCCTCCCAGTAGAAAATAGGCCCGCGTGTCCTGATACACCTGCCATGCTATAAAACGCCTTTTCATCATGGACTTCTCCTTGTAATGTATGCTTCCTTATATGGGGAAAGGAAATAGCACCATCTCTTGCATTACCAAATAACTCAGTTGCGGCAAATTCATTTTGGCTTTCTCCTTTTTGTAGAGGGTTATACTTAGTATGAATAAGGCCAAGGGGTTTATATATTTCCTTTTCAACATAATCGTCTAATGATACACCTGTCACTTCTTCAATAATTATCCCTAATAACATATAATCAATATCACTATATATTTGTGCTGTATGGGGCGGATGCTTCAGTGGTGTAGCTATGACCATCTTTTTAGTTAACTCTCTATCTTGAGAATATAACACGCCCGCTTTTTTTGGATCGTGATAGTGAATACTGCTCGGTAGTCCAGCAGTATGCTGCAACAGATCGGTTACTGTTATCTTTGCTTTTCCTTTTATCTCGTCGTTATCACGATCTTTAAATGCTGGTAAATAATATTGGACAGATTGCTTCAAGTCAACCTTCCCTTGGGAAACTAACTGTTGCATAGCAAAATTTGTACTGAACATTTTTGTATTTGATGCGAGGTCAAAAATCGTTGTTGTTTTCATTTTTATTGGTTGCGACAATACGGAATGCCCATCATATCGTTTGGCGAATCCATACGCTGAATCCTTAATGATTTTTCCATCCTTAATGATTACTAAAACAGCACCAGGAAAACCACGGGATATTTCCGTTGTTATACATTCATCAACGACTTTTAAACGCTCACTACTGATACCCACATCTTCTGGCAGCCCAATTTGTAATTTTGTATAATAGTTTTTTTTTGCTTGCATGGTGTTTGTATTCGATTTAGCATTAGAGGGGGATGGAGAAAGGCAAAGCAGAATAAATAGAAGAATCCAAACGATATTTTTCAACACTTGCCATTCCTTTCTCATTATAATTACTTTACTATATTCACTTGGCCAAGCAAACGGAAGGGTATATAGCTATGATTTGAAAAAGAAGATACACTTATAAATAATATAAATATTAGCAGAGGGGGCAAACAATGCATCAGCATTTTACGTTTAACCAAAGATTATCTATCGATTTACCGACTATAAAAAAGGATTGGGAGGCATTTTCATCTATTGAGCAACAACAAATTTTAGTTCATTGGGAAACCATTCGAGGGAAAATTCCAGACCGTATAAAAAGTATAGAAGTCTTGATTAATAGGAAACAAGAAGAGCTCTCTAATGAAAGCGACTTTGAAACTTCTTGTAAACTCAATCACGAAATCGCCGAATTAGCCTCACAAATTAATGAATTATGGCTTTGGTTCCGAACAGGTCAAGATGTAACACTTAAAGGTCACTATTAATGAATAGGCCCGAACGTAAATGGTTCGGACTCATTCTCATTAAAATAAATCTTTACGCAATTCTTTCACGACATGACTGATCTCAGGTAATATCAATTTATTCATCGCTAATTTGACAGCACCAGAGGATCCAGGTGTACAAAACACCGCTTTATGCTTAATCACACCTGCTATTGCTCTGGACATAATGGCACTAGAACCGATATCCTCTGTATAACTCAGCATACGAAATAACTCACCGAAGCCATCAATCTCTTTATCAAACAAACGTTGCACCGTTTCAATGGTGACATCACGTAGAGCAATGCCAGTACCACCATTCGTTAATATAATATCAACATCCTCTTGGTTATATCCAGCTCGTACACTTTGTTCAATTGCGACACTTTCGTCTTTGACAATTTCATAGGCATTGACTTTATGACCCGCTTGTTCAAGTAATGCGATCATTAATTGCCCACTTTTATCTGTTTCCTCATCTCTTGTATCACTTACTGTGATAACTTTACAGCCAACAGTTAACGAATCTTTCTTATGTTCCGTTACGCTCATCGTTTACAATCACCCTGACTTATTTAATAGATAGCGATACTGATAATACTTATGAGCAAAGTCCGTTACATTTCTCGTTAATTGGTAATTAGTACCCGCTCCTATTGCCATACTAATGACTGGTATTCCTTGTAACGTTTTTTTTCTAAGTAAAACAATCGCTACTGCTTTAAACATTTGTTTCATCGGTTGTTCTAACCATGTAATATCTGTTAATTCTTCTTTTCCCTCATAAAAATATAAATCGTCATGCTGCTCTAGGTCATTCATTAAGTCCTCCCAAGCTTCTCCTTGGATTCTCCTTGGTAAGGTAGCTGCATGAAAGACTTTTAATGAACTCATCATTTCAAATGGTGTATTGACTTCGACACCATAAGTCATGGCAATTAACTGCACGACTCTTAAATTAATGACAGCCATTGCCGGAATATCACTCCCTAGCATCATAAGCCCGCCAGTTCCTGTTGCACCACCTTGTGCTAAAGAATACATTCGATGCCTAGCAATTTGCTGTTTAGCTATGTATGATAATTGATCAATCGTCAAAGCATTCATATCATGTAATGTATCAATATCTTTTTGAAAAATCCTCCCTGAAGACAGAATTCTTTCTTTTGCATCAAGCTGTAATTGTGATCCTTGAATGAGTGCATGTAAATGAAACATCCAACTATCCATCATAGAAAACACTTGCTTTTGAACATTCTCTGGTAATAATGCAAAAGAGTATTCTAAATAATGTTCATATGAACGCTCGATATCATTCGCTTCGTAGCTATATAATTGATTTTCCCATTCACGGATTTCGTTAAGTACCATTTGTTCACGTGCAGATAATGGCATCTCCTTATCCTCCATTCGCTACTATATTTTGTTAATAGTATAGCAAATTAACTGATAATAAGCACGTTGCTCTTATGATCAAAACTTACTATTCTTTTTACTAATACCATTATTTGTTTATGACTATAAGATTCTTTAGTGAATGATCGCTGTTAGTCAGACGAATAAGATTTTCTAGGCTAACAAGGCGATTTTCTAATGGTAAATAGAGAATCATCCTGTGCAATCTTTCATCGTTTACTCTCTGTTTATATAAAATGATATTTCCTTACCCATTTGCTTATAAAAAAATAAAAACCGACTCCACCAAAAAGGCGAGTCGGAGCAAATGTTAATTCCATTATGATATTAATTCAATCGTATCTCTTGCAATCATTACTTCTTCGTTTGTAGGAATGATGATGACTTTTACCGGACTATGCGGATAATTTATAAACGCCTCACGACCCCGGACTTTATTAAGAGCAGGGTCCCAATAAACACCCATAAACTCTAGTCCCCTTAATACTCTTTCTCTTACAACGTCACTGTTTTCACCGATACCTGCAGTAAAGATTATAGCATCGACACCATA
Source organism: Cytobacillus sp. FSL K6-0129 (assembly GCF_038007625.1). Lineage (NCBI taxonomy): Bacteria > Bacillati > Bacillota > Bacilli > Caryophanales > Bacillaceae > Cytobacillus > Cytobacillus sp. FSL K6-0129. The sequence continues at coordinate 1,818,766 of NZ_JBBOXM010000001.1, forward strand.
CATTTTCGCTGCATATGAACCGATATATTTGTGAATATGGTTTGCGAATATTTCTAATGCTAATTCAGCTCGATCATTGCCCTCTTCCGCTGCCATCTCAATATCTCTTAAATCACTTGAAAAACCAGTAACACCAAGCATGCCACTTTGTTTATTTAATACATCTAACACTTCATCTGCTGACTTTTCGGTTTTTTGCATGATAAAGGGAATGAGGGCAGGGTCAATATCTCCTGATCTTGTTCCCATAGTTACGCCAGCTAACGGCGTAAAGCCCATGGATGTATCGATAGATTTTCCACCTTCAATCGCTGCAATACTCGCACCATTACCTAAGTGGCAAGAAATTAATCGTAATTGCTCAAGTGGTCTCCCTAACAATTCAGCTGCCCGTTCCGATACATATTTATGTGACGTTCCGTGGAATCCATACTTTCTTATACCATACTCAGTATAATAACTATACGGCAGACTGTATAAATAAGAGCTTTCCGGCATTGATTGATGGAAGGCTGTATCAAAAACCGCTACTGCTGGAACATCTGGTAAGACACGTTTGAATGCTAGAATCCCCGTTAAATTTGCAGGATTATGTAGCGGAGCTAAATCCGATAGTTTACTGATTTTATCCATCACTTCATCTGTAATCAACACAGATTGCGAAAAATCTTCTCCACCGTGGACCACACGATGACCTACACCAACGATTTCATCAAGTTCAGCAATAATTTCATGTGCTGTTAACTCATTTAAAAGCAATTGCACAGCTACTTCATGATTGGGAATCTCTAGTTCTTTTGTTCTTTTTTCACCTTTCACTACTATTGTAAAAACCGCATGTGCTAATCCAATTCTTTCTACTATTCCTTTTGTAATTACTTTTTCTTCTGGCATATCGAATAATTGAAATTTCAAAGAAGAACTACCTGCATTAATGGCAATAATTTTTGTCAAATGATTCACTTCCTTATATCTAATATCTCCTACCCTATTTATAAAATCATCGTTTATTGATTGAATTATATTTCATCAAAAATTCATTTAAACATGAGATTCATCATATTTCAAGAAATAATAACAGGAAATAGAAAATAGTTAAATTCGGAATATTGTATTACATAAAAATAAGACTTCATTATTACATGTCTGAATAATTATAATCGTATACTAATGAAGTTTATAATCTGCAAAAATGAAAAAGGACCTCGGTATTTTTTACCGAAATCCTTTCATCATCATTAGGAACCTTTGTTTTCTCTAATCCAATTACTCACTTTTGTTAAGACACGATCAACGTCATCTGCTTTTGACAAGGATGGCAAATTAACAAGTAATGATTCTTTTGGAGGTTTGACAGCTTCACCTTTTTTCTGAAGGATAAATATACTTTTAGCTGCTTGTTCATTTTTGAATAAATTCAATGGTAAATGTAATAACCCTTGAATAATTGCGTACTTCTTTAAAAAGTCATGTAACTTTGGTGCTTGTGGACTTTCAAACAGACCGTTAGGAATTAATAAGAACAGAAATCCGCCCTCTTTTACATGTTTAAAGCTTTGTTCTATAAATAAGTGATGGGCATAAGCATGACCTTCATCAGCTTTAAGCTCATAATCTTGCGCGCGTAAATCGTTTGGATAATAGCCAACTGGTAAATCACTTACAACCACATCTACTTCATTAATGAATAATGGCTCTAAGCTATCTTGATTGTAGAAGCGGATAGGATGCTCCTGCCAGTTCGCATTCACATAAGCAAGTTTAATTAAGAGATCATCAATTTCCACACCTGTTGCTTCTACCATTTTACCAGATTGTGCATTCATCACTGTTGTGATGAGGTTACCGGTTCCAACCGCTGGATCTAATAAGGAGAAAGAAGATTGATCAATAAACTTATTAACTAAATAACCCATTAACAATCCAATAGAATCTGGTGTCATTTGATGGTTAGGTTGAACATTTTCTTTCATGCCTTTAAGAATAGCCAGTTGAAATCCCTTTCTTAAATCTTCTTTTTCAAATTTACTTATATGAAAGGATTCATAACTTTTCTCAAGACGCTTAGTTGTCAGTTCGCTTAGTTTCTCTTGAAGTATTGCTCCTTGAAATACATTTTCTCCCGTTTCTGCTAATGCCTCAAGATATGTAACATTTAATTCTTCCTTCAATAACTCAGCCGTTTCATTTAATAATGTAAACACTTCTTCCACCGGCAAAACTTTCATTGTTCATCATCGCTCCCGTTCCTATACTCTATCTCCTTATTGTACCTAGCTTTATAACCATTCACAAGTAATGAAGTTTATTTCATATTTTCTAACAAATTGATTTCAATAAAAAACGAAGTAAAACATATCATGTATAGCTTTTTACTGGGGGAGAGGTGCAAAGAGACAACTGATAGGACAACGAATTGGTGAGAGAAGGATTGTACTAAAAAGCACAAGCAACTTCTGAAAATGATTCAGAAACTGCTCGTGCTTATTATTTATCCTACTTACTTTGCTGATTTTGCTGCTTCAATTGCCGCTTCATAGTTTGGATGATCTGTTCCTTCTCCAACATATTCTACATAAACCACTTGGTCATTAGAATCTACAACAAATACCGAACGAGCTAACAAACGAAGCTCTTGCATTACAACACCATACGCTTCACCAAAAGATAAATCTCTATGATCTGAAAGAGTTTGCACATTTTCTAATCCGGAAGCAGCACACCAGCGTTTTTGAGCAAATGGAAGGTCCACACTAACGGTTAATACCTCTACATTATCTAGTCCAGATGCTTCTTCATTAAACTTTCTTGTTTGTGCATCACAAACGCCTGTATCAACTGAAGGAACCACACTAATTAAACGGATCTTCCCTTTTGTATTAGCTAGAGTAACTTCAGATAAATCATTGGCTAAGACAGAGAACTGAGGCGCCTGATCCCCAACTTTCACTTCACTTCCTAGCAGTGTAACAGGATTCCCTTTAAATGTAACTGATGCCATCATTACTTCCTCCTTTATTTATAAGTATGTACGTTTAAATGATAGCTTTTCAGAATCTTTTTTGCAATTGAAATGAATCCAATGAAAAAAAAGACAGGCACAAAGAAAAATCCGAACGATTCAAACCTCCTACAGTCGAATTTGAATATTGTTCAGATTTTTAATTGAGAAACATATTTGTTTAAAAGTCTAGATTATTTTTCTCATGATGCTCTTTCTCATTAGATGATTCTTCTTTATGGTCCTTTTTATTAAATAAATGTTGGATTTTATCTACTGCTTGAGGTGCTAAATCTAAGATCTTTTCATATAGATGAGTGCTCTCATCTAAGTGAACCATTTTTACTTCATGAGAGTTAACGATAAGAAATGCGATTGGTGTGATAGAAACACCTCCACCGCTACCTCCACCAAAAGGATGACCCTTGGATTCACCATTATTGCTATCTTTTTTGCTTGCATCCATCATAAACTCCGAGCCTCCAGCAGCAAAACCAAAGCCCACTTTTGAAACTGTAATAATCACACTGCCATCGGGTGTTTCTACTGGGTCACCAATTATCGTATTTACATCTACCATTTCTTTCAGGTTTTCCATTGCAGTTGTCATCAAGCCTTGTATTGGATGATCAGACATTCTCAATCGCCCCTTCTCATCTAGTATGTTTTAGGTTTATCACCTGATAAAACAGAAAGCTGACTCGTCTTAAAATGAGCTTTGCCACCTTTCCAAAATTTAATCAGTTTAAATCCTGCAAGCATAGCATGCCCGATACGAAATTGAATCATACATATAAAAGAGGTTTGGGCAACCGCAAATTGAAACTGTGGAGAAATAGCAATATCCGGTCTTGTCTTTAATTTCATATAATGGCTTAACACACCAATTATACTTCCTTTCACAGACCAAAACCCACCAGTTAAGACACCCGTTACCGCTGCATTACCTACACCAATAACTGTATGCCAACGCAGCTGACGAACAATGACCTTACTCATGAAATGACGAATAATATGATACAGAGAAACAACATGCTTTAAGAGCTCATCCATATCCTTAAAACTATTTAACAAATCTTCTGCAGTTATATTCTTCGAGTCCTCTTTCGTCTCTCCTCCTGATGCTGTTTTTTCTTCCTTTATTTTAATTTCAGTATTTTGCGGGTCAACTTCCATCAAAGGTATATCAATTGTATACTTAAGCCATTTCCAAAATTTTAACTTTATACTGAGGTGACTTTGTTTATCATAATGATAAAAGTGAACAGTAATGGAGAGTTTTGAAAATAATATAACTAAAATAAGAAGTAAAAATAAAAGAATAAGACCAGCAATTATGATGAACCAAACCATATGAGCACCCCTGCCTTTCAAGCAATTAGTATGGTCATTTTTACCTTTTGTTAAACTTTCCTAAATTAACATCTGCAAATTTTATTGCTCATTTGGTACCAATTAGCTTCGCAAAAGGTTAACTCTACTTTCTTCTATGATTATTCTTATAGACCACTTTGGGTTGGTACAGCACCTGATACAGGTATTAAAATAATTAACATAGTAAAAAATTCAACAAGAGTTAATTATCAACTAAAACATGATGTAGGAATACCTTTCGGAGATGCCCTTTCACCAGATATTACTTACATATTAAGCCACAGTATTTAAAAATAGTAGTTACAATATAACCGGTCAACATGATCAAGCTCCGTCCCATGAAATGTATATTTTTATACCAAACTCTGATGTTTCTAATAGAATTCATGCTTTTGCAAATAAAGGGTTCAAGTATTTATGGCCATATGAACCAAATCACAGGTTTAATTCATCATATTAACAATAATAACGATAAAAAAAGAAAAAGCCTTATTATGTTAATGTCCCCTTTAAGTAGACATTCAAAAAAACCTTCATGTTACCATGAAGGAAAGAATGCTACCTTGGAGGGGATTTTTCTATGGCAAAGAAAGGACAAACTTTTAATAGTTATTCGGAAGAGTTTAAACATAATGCCGTCATGAAATATGTGAATGGGTCTAAAAGTTATAAAGCATTGGCAGAGGAACTGGGAATCCGTCACTGCAGCCAGCTTAAAGTGTGGGTTAAGAAATGGAAAGAAGGAGCCCCGTTTGATGAGCGTAAAGGAGTTTCTAATCCTTTAAAAGGCAGGCCTAGGACTAAATTTAAGTCGGTTGAAGAGGAAAGGGATTATTTGAAAGCACAAGTTGAATTTCTAAAAAAGCAGTATCCAAATCTGGTAAAGGAGGAGAAAACCCCAGACGAATGAAATATGAATTGGTGGATGAGTTAAGGGTTACCTATCCGGTCTCCTGGCTGTTGGAGATTGCCTATATCAAACCGGCTAGCTACTACAAATGGAGAAAAAACAATCATAAACGCGAAGCAAAAGTTAGGGATGAACAAAAGATTCGAGAGCACATTTTGGGCATACATTTTATGCATCCCGAATATGGACGACCCCGTATTACAGACGAATTAAATGAAAACGGGTATTTAATTAATCACAAAAAGGTCTACCGATTGATGACGGCAATGAACATACAATCAGTCATCCGAAAAAAGAGAAAACGACATGGTCATAGTCCTTCTAACCTCTTTCCTAACCGTCTGAAAAGGAAGTTCAAGGCGGTAGGACCTAATCAAAAAATGGTAACGGATATCACATTTGTGTCTGTTGGCGAAGAATATTATTATTTATCGGTCATACAGGATCTCTTTAATAACGAAATAGTAAGTTGGGAGCTAGCCCAAAGAAATGATTTGGAACTTGTGTTAAAAACGGTAGAGAAATGGACAAAGAAAAAAGACGTGGCTGGAGCCGTTCTCCATTCGGATCAAGGCTTCCAGTACACGTCAAAAATATACGGCAACCGATTAAAGGATTATGGCATCAAAGGCAGCCACTCTCGCAAAGGAAACTGCCTGGACAATGCCTGTATAGAATCATTCTTTTCACACCTCAAAACCGAGAAGCTGTATATAAGTAAGTGTAAGGGAGAAGAAGAACTAGAGCAAGCTCTTGAGGATTACATTTACCATTACAATTACAAACGAAGACAAAAGAAACTAAAGAAACGCGCGCCGATTGAATATCGACACGCGCTCACTGCTTAGCTTTTTATGTTGTCTACTTGACAGGGGCAAGACCACTTAAAGGAATGACTTTTATATGCCTAGCTATTCAATTATCTCTCATGGACAACTGTTGTATCAGCAAACAGGTCATGTATGCCCTTCTTTTTTGGATGAAAGGCAACGACAAGGTAAGGAAGCATCATCACTGTACCTGAAATGAAGCGACCAATCCACTCTCTAAAAAGAATCGTTCCCCAGGAAAGCTTGCCTCCGTCTATTTGAATGACTCTTAAACCGAATACCATTTTTCCTAAAGTTTGCCCGAGGTATTTCGTCATAAGAACAAAATACAAATAGAAGGTCAACGCGGTTGCAATGGCGACAGCAGAAAAGTAAGATGAGTTATTTAAAGAAACATCTAACGCTCTAAAAACAGGGTAAATAAGGATACCATTAATGCTACCAATAATGATCCAATCTAATAAATACGCCCAAAACCTCATCCAAAACCCCGCTAACCGATATTCTTCAGTCATTGTTATCAATTGCCCAGGTTGTTCGGAAAGCACCGCTTCTTCAGAACCTTCTTGTTGGAACAATTCCTTATTTTTTGGTTCGTCTTGATTATGCATCCTAAAGCGCCTCCTTTCTATTCAGCATATAAATACATTAGGCGTGGGGAATTCGGCTGTGTAAGAAGCTTCATTACACCTTCCATTTGCAGATCATTCCCAGCAACTTTATTTGCTGCTACACTAAGAAATGAGCCAAAACCAACATTATCGCTATATTGAATAACAGCAGCGTCTTCTAAGCCCACATCGTTTTTCATCTCATTAATAACATCTTCTGCATAGCCTAACCCGTCAATCAATTGATTATCTAATGCTTGGCGACCATCATAGATACGACCATCTGCTAGTTCACGGACTTGATTTTCTGACATCTCTCGCCCAGAAGCAATCACTTCTACGAATCCTTGATAAGCATTATCTATCATATCTTGTAAAATATTTTGTTCTTCTTTAGTCATTTCTCTCGTTTGACTCATAATATCTTTAAATTCGCCACTTTTAATTGTATTAAATTCAATGCCTATCTTATCTGCAAGCTCAGTAATATTCACCCCTTGCATGATGACACCTAATGATCCTGTCATTGTATCTGCACTAGCGAAGATTTTTTCCGCCGGAGCTGAAATATAATACCCACCAGACGCAGCCATAGAACCCATAGAAATATACACAGGTTTATTCGCCTCTTCTTGAATTTCAACAATTTTATCGTGAATTTGCGCACTCTCAACAACGCCCCCACCTGGTGTATTCACTTTTATTACAACACCTTTAACAGTGGAATCATCTTTCACATGGTTTAATAATTTCATAAAACGATTGTGGTTATATGTAGAAGTTGCTAATAATGAGCCACTCTCACCCGTATCCTGAATCGTCCCATTTAAATTTAATACAGCAATTTTATTTAAAGAGTCTCCTGTTTCGATCATTTCTTCAGTAAAAGAATCTTCGCCTGTGGCCATCAAGTTTGAAAAGGTATCTTCAAAATTCGTTGACGCCAAGTTAGACATGAAATTAATTCCTACCGAAAAAACAAATAAAACAGCAGCAATTCCCAAAGCAGCCCATCTCTTTGCTGTCATTCCATCATTCCTCCTTTGAATTATACATCATCTTCCCATAGAATAAGAATGGAGAAGAGTAGGTTATCTCTTCTTATGATAGCAAAAAATGTCACTTCTTCAAATCATAAGCACCTTTATTCATTCTATCTTTCCAACACATTTTTTATGAAACATTAAAGGAGGTTTTTTCATGCATCAACGACTTTTATATTTCTACCATAAACAAGACGCCGAAACACTTGTAATTGTTGAAAATTTAAAACAACAAGCAACCCATCATGGATTCACTATAGTAACAGATCCGAGAGAAGCGACCATTATTGTTAGTATTGGAGAAGATGGGGCTTTCTTACAAGCAGTAAGAAAAACGGGATTCCGTGATGATTGTCTATACGCTGGAATTTCGACACATGGGCCATTAGGTATTTACTGTGACTTCCAATTAAATGAGCCTTCGAAAATGCTAGAAGCAGCACAAAACGAAAATATAGAAGTCCGTAAATATCCCACAATCCAAGTTACAGTTGATGGTGAAACCTCATTTCAGTGTTTAAATGAATTCTCCATCCGTTCTAGTATTATCAAAACATTAGTGATGGAAATCTATATTGATGGTCAATTATTTGAAACATTCCGTGGAGATGGAATGATTGTTTCCACTCCTACTGGTAGTACCGCTTATAATAAATCTGTCAACGGTGCAATTGTAGACCCCATGCTACCTTGTCTACAAGTAAGCGAGCTTGCCTCTTTAAATAATAATAAATATCGCACACTAGGTTCTTCATTTATTTTAGGAGAGCAAAGAACCTTAACATTAAAGATTACACACGAGGGAAATGATCACCCTATCATGGGGATGGATAATGAAGCGTTAAGTATCCAGCATGTAGATGAAATAAAAATCACCTTAAGTCCACACAGTATAAAAACCGTTAAGCTAAAAAACAACTCCTTTTGGGAAAAAGTGAAGAGAACCTTTTTATAAGAATTGTCAGGACAACAAATAAACGCTATGTAATAAGTGTTTGAATCGAATGGTAATATCGAAATGAAAAGCCGTTGAAATTTTATAATCTTAAAATTTCAACGGCTTTATTCAAAATGGTATACACAATAGTTAAGTTTGCATCCACCAACTTAAGTGACCTTTATTTAAGAAAATTGCCGATATCTAAGGAAAAGATATTAGACAAAGGTGATATCAGCCGAATCTTCACATTCCTATTTGTTTTCCTCTGGCTATTTTACTTTCCCATAATAAAACCCACTTTGTACGGGATAAAGAATAGATAGTCAGCGAAATCCATATAAACAAAAAGGATAAGAAATGTGCTTTGGAGAAATATTCACCATATACAAACACACCTAAAATAAGCATGATTGTTGGCGCAATGTATTGTAAAAACCCTACCATTGAAAGGGGTATTCTTTGGACCCCGTTAGCAAAAAGGAGTAATGGTACGGCTGTTGCTACTCCAGCACCTATTAACAATAAATCTAAACCTACATTTTCATTAAACAGCATCTGTCGTTGCTGCACAAACAAACTACCCATATATAGTAAAGCAATGGGTGTAATGACCATCGTTTCAAGTGTAAGACCAATGGCTGCATCTACTTTTACCATTTTTTTCGCTAACCCATACAGTGCGAAGGTTAAAGCAAGTAAAAAGGAAATCCAAGGAAATGAACCATACGAAACTGTTAAGATAATCACACCAATGGCTGCTAGGGCAAAAGAAACATATTGAGAAACAGATAACCGCTCTTTGAATACGACCATCCCTAGTAGTACACTAATCAACGGATTAATATAGTATCCCATACTTGTTTCAATAATTTGTCCATTATTTACAGCCCATATAAAGATAAACCAATTCGCACTTACTAATAGAGAAGCTATAATTAATCCGTACAACTGCTTCTTTGTTTGCCATAGTCCTTTTACAACAATCATAAAAGCACGCAACTTACCTAATAATAGCAATAGAATCAGCATGAAAACAAAGCTCCAAATGACCCGGTTAGCAAGTGTTTCTAAAGCACTAACCCCACCTATCAACTTCCAATAAATCGGCAGTATTCCCCATAACACATACGACAAACCTGCATAAATTACACCTTGCTTAACATCTTGCGCCATTTCCCATCCTCAATTCTTTCTATTATCGAAATAAAATGTATTATACGCCTAAAAGAATGGAATAGACAATAGTTTTTCAACTTTTTGTATAAACAATTTCCTCTGCCACCACAGTCATTTCTATAGAGATGTTGGGAATTTCTTGCACAGGAATGTTAAAGATATCTTCTTTTAAAATCGTAAAATCCGCTACAAACCCCTCTACAATCATCCCACGTTCATGCTCATGACTACATGCATAAGCACTTCCTCTCGTGTATAACCATACCGCCTCATAAGATGAAAGTGTTTGGTTGATATCATAAACGGTTTCATTCGGATCATTCACATTTGTTCTGGTAACTGCTGCATGTATACCTAGCAGAGGGCTTAGTGGTTCAATAGGTGCATCCGATCCACCTGCACATATTACACCCTCTTCTATAAGAGTACGCCAAGCATAGCACCATTTCATATACTCTTCTCCTATTCGATCAATTACCCAAGGAAAGTCAGATGAAACAAAACTCGGTTGAATATCAAGAACTAATGGTTGTTTTTTCGCTCGCTCAATCAGCTCTTCCGTTAATATTTGCGCATGGATGATTCGATCTCTATCTTTAGTATGTTGTGGATGTGCCTCTATTGCAGTTAAGGCCATTTCGAATGCTTGATCGCCAATCGCATGTATGGCAACAGGCATAGAATACGAACGAGCTTTCTCTACTAAGTTATTTAACTCCTCTTGTGTAAATATTGCTACTCCACTTGTTTCCTTATCATCTGCATATGGGTGACTTAATAAAGCAGTTCTTCCGCCAAGTGCTCCATCTGCAAATATTTTCATCGCACCAAATTCAATAAATGGATGTGGAGAAACCGCCTTCGCTTGCTGTTCATCGACCACCTCGTGATGAACGAGTAAGTGCGCTCTAAACGGAAGATTGCCCTCTTTTATCACCTTATTAAAAGTTTGATAGGTCTGTTCAAATCCACCGTAATAATTCAGGTCTTCTGTATGTCCCCCTGTAAGACCTAATCGGTGTGCATCACGAATAGCGGCTTTCATAGCCTTCAGCATATAAGCATCAGTTACTGACGGTATGACAGTTGTAATCAGCTCTTGTGCTTGATCCTTTAATAACCCATTCGGTTGTCCACCCTCATCTTTTTCAATTACACCACCTGAGGGACAGACTGTCGTTTTTGAAATGCCTGCAAGCGCCATTGCCATTGTGTTCACACTAATTGCATGCCTACATACTCGTTTAAGCATAACAGGGTGATCATTTACCCATTTGTCTATATCACTAGCAACGATAGGTTCTGCTTCATCCCAGAGATTCTCATTCCAACCCTCTCCAATAATCCACTCCCCAGGGTTGGCATCTTTACTATATTCTTTTAGAGCTTGTAAGCTCGCTTCTTTTGACGTGAATTGCGATAAATCAAGGCGAATAAGTTTTTCCCCATGACCAATTAAGTGCATATGACTATCAACAAAGCCTGGGAGCATTACACTACCTTTTAAATCCACTAATTTTGTCAACTCATGCTGATAGAGATGTCTCAACTCAGCTTCATTCCCTGTTGCAATAATTCGCCCTTCTCTTGTAAAAACAGCTTCAACATAATCATTTACTGCTTGCATTGTATACACTTTTCCGCCAAACCAAAGTGTTCCCATTCCATTTGACTCCTTTTATTATTTTTCTTCAGTATAACAAAAAAAGCACATTCTTCTATATCACTCAATATAAAAAGACAGAAGATTTTTATTTTCTTCTGTCTCTTTATATTTAGTTTGCGGTCGTTTTTGAAGCCTCTTGTTTTCGTAACTCTCTTCTCATAATTTTTCCTGAAGTTGTTTTTGGTAAATCGCTGACAAATTCAATTTTTCGTGGATATTTATAAGGAGCCGTGAGCTCTTTTACATGATGTTGTAAACTTGGAATTAGATTAGCATCATTTTCATCGACGTCGTCTTTTAAAACGATAAAGGCTTTAACTATCAAACCTCTTACTTCATCTGGACTACCTACAACTGCACACTCTTTGACGGATGGATGCTTCACGAGGGCATCTTCAACTTCAAATGGTCCAATAGTATAACCAGAGCTAATGATAATATCATCACCGCGTCCTTCAAACCAAAAATAACCATCTTTATCCATCTTGGCTTTATCCCCTGTTATATAATAATCTCCACGGAATTGCATGGCCGTTCTTTCAGGGTCTTTATAATAATTTTTAAATAGTGCTGGCGTATCAACATGGACAGCGATATCCCCTACTTCACCTACTGAACATGGCCTGCCGTCTTCATTAATGATCTCTACTCTGTTCCCTGGTGTTGGTTTACCCATTGAACCTGGTCTTAACCCCATACCTTTCGTGACACCTACAAGCAATGTATTTTCCGTCTGTCCATATCCGTCTCTTACTTCAAGCCCGAAATGTTTTTCAAAAATATCAATGACTTCTCGGTTCAAAGGTTCTCCTGCTGAAACAGCACTATGAAGCTTTGATAAATTATATTGACCAATACGATCTACTTTTGCCATTAAACGATATTCTGTCGGTGTACAGCAAAGCACATTCACTTCATAATCCTGCAAGAGCTGTAAATATTTTTCCGGTTCAAATTTTCCGTTATAAACAAAGCCTGTTGCGCCTGATCCTAATACGGAAAGAAATGGGCTCCATATCCATTTTTGCCAACCTGGACCTGCAGTTGCCCATACAGTATCCCCTTCCTCAATACCAAGCCAATGTGTAGCTGCAGTTCTTAAATGAGCAAATGCCCACCCATGGGTATGAACGACACCCTTTGGGTTGCCAGTTGTTCCCGAAGTATAGGAAAGAAAAGCCATATCGTCTTTCTTCGTTTCTACTATTTTAAACGACTCATTCGCTCTTTCCATTTCTTCATCTAAAGAAATCCACCCTTGCGCATTTCCTCCAATAATGAATTTTGGCAGATTTTCCGCTTCTTTTATCTCGTTGAATTCAGATACATAAGGTGCATAACTAATAATTGCTTTGACATCACCATGGTTAATACGATATTTTAAGTCTTTAGTTTTTAACATTTCTGAGCTAGGGATGACAACCATTCCTGCTTTAAGCGCAGCTAAGTATGTTTGGTAAGCTTCTACAAGACGAGGAATGATTACTAGAACAACATCGCCTTTTTCTAAGCCTTTATCCACGAAAACGTTTCCAATTCTGTTCGCTTTGTTCATTAATTGCTTATATGTAATTTCCTTTTTCTCACCCTGCTCATCTTCCCATTGAATCGCCAGTTTATCACTATTTTGCGCATAGTGCTCAACCTCTGAGACTAAGTTATAAACCTCGGGTGCTAATAAATCCTCTCGTTTCATCCAAAAATCTCTCCTTTTTCTCAAGATCTATGCGGAATTCAAGATGTCACTAATAATTATACTAAATTATTTAAATTATTTAAATAATTTATCTTTCTCTATCTCAATAGTTAGTTGATAAACACCAACTTCCCCTCTCTGAAATATGGGTAAATATCCCCCTTAACACTATCTTTTCTTTTTCACTTTAAATTCTCTTAATTACCAATATCTGAGTCCAAATTAAATTTATCAAAAAAAAACCGAGCTATATTCTCATCCCCTGAATGGAATAATTGCTCGGATTCTTCGTACAGTATGTTTGTTTAAGATAATAAATTGATGCTCGTTATGATAATCGGCATAGCAAAGACATCTATGAGAAAAGCCCCTACAATTGGTACAATTAAAAACGCTTTTGGGGATGGTCCATATTTCTCAGTAATGGCAGACATATTCGCCATCGCGTTGGGTGTTGCCCCAAGACCGTGACCCGTAAAACCACCGACCATTACAGCAGCATCGTAATCTTTTCCAAATAGCTTAAATAGAACAAAGATAGAGAACAATACGATAAAGACCACTTGAATAAATACAATGAATAGCATCGGAAGAGCAAGATCAGCAATTTCCCATAGTTTAATGCTCATCAGCGCCATTGAGAGGAATATACCTAATGTAATATCACCAATGAAATTGATTGATTTCATATCAATGATGCGTCCATTTACTTTATCGACAATATTTCTTACGATTACAGCAACAAACATTGCTCCAACATAGCTTGGTAATACAAAACCTGTTGCATTGGAGAATAACTCTCCTAATAATGATCCAACCGTCATACAAAAAGTAATAATGAGAACTTGTACCATAAAATGATTAGTAGAAGTTGGTGAATGATCTTTTTCCTCTTCTAATGTTGGAGCAATTTCACTGGCTGAATCACTTGATTGTTTAGGTGTTAATTTGTATTTATTGATTAAATACTTAACTGTCGGCCCCCCAACTAAACCACCAGCTATTAAACCAAACGTAGCAGCAGCTAATCCAGTGGATAGTGCAGACTCTATTCCTAATTCCTCAATGGTTCCGCCAAATGCCGTTGCAGCACCATGTCCACCTTCCATAGAAACAGCCCCCATCATGACACCTAGTAACGGTTCCAGACCAAGAGCGGTTGCTAGAGAAATACCAATTGCACTCTGACACAAGGCAAGTACGCCACAGGCAATCCAGTAGAAGATAAGTAGCTTGCCACCTAGCTTCACTAATTTAAAACTAGCCCCTAAACCAACCGTCGTAAAAAAGGTAAGCATAAAAATGCTTTGTAGTGATGTATCTAATTCAATGTTCATTAGCCCTGTTTGTTTTAAAATTAAAATAAGTAGAGCAAATAATAATCCGCCCACTACTGGTGCAGGTATACAATAACGATTTAACCATGTCACCTTTTTTATTAATACGCTACCGATTAACAAAAGGGCGACAGCAAGAAACAATGTTGAAATTGAATCTAAAGTGATGTTCATCTCTTTGTCCTCCTGTGAAATGCGCTGATTGCTTCACTCACCAATTGAGCTGCAACTGCTGCTGTTTGTCCATCTCTGTCTAATGAAGGATTAACTTCGGATATATCAAACGAAACCGTCTTATCATTATTTGTAACCAATCGAACAATTTCCCTTACCTCAAATGGAGTTAAGCCAAATGGAGATGGTGCACTTACACCTGGTGCGTAGGCAGAATTAACTGCATCCATGCACAGAGTTAACAGGCACACATCACATTCTTTAATAAAATTATTTATTACTTGTTTTGTTTCTTTTAAACCTTCCGCATGAATGGTTTCTTCTAGAATATAGGTTACACCTAGTTTGGAGGCAGTCTCGAAAAGAGAAGCAGTATTTCCTTGTTTTTGTATACCAAGGCATAAATAATTTGCATTTTCGTCTTGATCTAATATTTGTTTAAACATCGTACCCGATGACGGCGCTTCATCATATGATCGTAAATCAAAATGTGCGTCAATATTAATGATACCTAATTTCTTTTGTTTACCTATCGACTTCCTAACACCTAAATAATGACCGTAAAGTGTCTCATGACCACCACCTAATATGATAGGTGTAGATTTTTTATCGAGAATTAAGCGAACAAAATCCCCTAATTCTACTTGTGCTTCTTCCAACTGCTGACTATCACAAACCACATTACCAAAATCATAAATATTGGTATCAACATCATATGGAAAAGGTAATTTAGCAACTGCTTGTTTTATAGCATTTGGTCCCTCTTTCGCTCCTAGTCTACCGTTGTTTCTTCTTACTCCTTCTTCACATTCGAATCCGATAAGTCCATAGCTAGATATTTGCGTTTTATCACTCGGTGTGAGAAGATTTTCCGTTTTAATAACCTGATGGTATCTAAAACTCTTTCGATCTTCTAAAGAGTCAATTCTGCCTATCCATTGATCTTTCCTTCCTTGACTGTACATTGCGAACTCCCTCATTTTTATTAAATTTCTGAACTTTCTGTGTAGATACATTTAGAAACGTTTCGTATAAAAAAAGTATATAAAGAGTTATGCTATAATGACCAATACCAAATATATATATATCTATAGCTTTTAACTATAAGCAGGTGAAAAAATGGAAATAAGGAAATTAAAGTATTTTATTACAGTAGCTGATGAGCAGAGTTTTTCTAAGGCAGCACAAATTTTACATATATCACAGCCATCATTAAGTAATGCCATTATAAAATTGGAAAATGATTTAAAGATGGCGCTATTTAAACGAGATACAAGAAGCATTTATTTGACAGATATCGGAAAGGTTTTTTATCAAAGAGCTCTACATATAGTAAGACAATTCGAACATTTTCAACTAGAAGTTGCAGAAATGGCCGAAACAGGTGACGGTCATATTAATATTGGCATTATTGAATCTGCCAAGTTTTGGCTATTCAAAGTCATAAAGGAATTTAAAAATACCTATCCTGATATACACTTTCAATTTAATGAAGTACTTGGCCAAAAAGAAGTTATTTCTTCCATATTAGAAGGGGATGTTCATTTTACGATTACCAATCAGCCTATGCATAATCAATTAATAACTTCACACCCGCTTTATCATGAGCCTTTTATGTTAGCAGTTTACGAAACACACCCACTTGCTCGTAAAAATTCTGTAGAGCTCACCGATATTGCTAATCAGGCATTTATTATTAGTCGTGAGGGTTTCCAAACGAGAGGAGATGTGCTGCAAGCTTTTATGAAGGAACAGCTTTATCCAAAAATTGAATATGAAATCGAGCGCTTAGAAACTGCTTGTAAAATGGTTGAAGAAGGTTTAGGCGTGACTATTTTGCCTAAAAGCTATTTAGATTATAATCCTACACCTCATATTATTGGCTTGCCAATCACTTCTATTTTTCTTAATAGAACTGTTTACCTTGCTTATTTGAAAGACAGATCAATGACGCCTGCCATTCAAAAACTTTTAAACAAAATACGTCAATTTGAAGTTTTTTAAATATAAAAAAGGGCGAAGTGAGTACTCCGCCCTTTTGTAGCCATCATATTAAATTATTTTTGGTAACCACCTAATTGTTGTTCAGCCATTTGAACTAAACGTTTAGTGATTTCTCCACCAACTGAACCGTTAGCACGAGAAGTAGTTTCTCCACCAAGGTTTACACCAAATTCAGTTGCGATTTCGTATTTCATTTGATCAAGAGCTTGTTGTACACCAGGTACTACAAGGTTATTTGAGCTGTTGTTTGCCATGTGATTTCACCTCCTTGTGAGTATAGAATGTGTAGAATCACATGGCACTATGCAATAAATATTTGGTAATTGTTTCATTTAAATTTCTTTTTGTAATCTTTTTGTAATAAAGGTCGTTTAAAAAAGATCTTCCATCTCTTTTTCTATGTTTGAATTCGGCATAATAACAAGTTTTTCGGTATTTTCAACTGCTTTTTGAATATACGGCTCGAAGTCTGTATAGCTTTCAAAGTGTTGAACTTTTTCAAGCTTCGGCTTCGTTTTAGGTGATGAAGGTACAAATACGGTACAACAATCCTCAAATGGACGAATAGAAATATCATGCGTATCAATAGTTTGAGCTATGTCGATTATATCCGCTTTATCCATCATAATCAGAGGTCTTAAAATGGGTGTGCTAACCACCTCATTAATAGCATACATACTTTCCATCGTCTGACTGGCAACTTGCCCAAGACTCTCACCAGTAATAATGGATAATCCTTGATATTTTTCTCGTAGCGCGTCTGTTATTCTAAGCATTAACCTTCTTGTCGTTGTCATTGTATAGTTATCAGGAATTTGTTTTTGTATCAGCTGTTGTATTTCAGTAAAAGGAACAATATGAAGCGCCACGCCACCATTAATTCGAGAGAGCTTTTCCGCTAGATCAATGACTTTTTGTTTTGATCTTTCACTTGTAAATGGAGGGCTATAAAAATGAACAGCCTCGACTTCAATTCCTCTTTTCATGGATAAATACCCTGCAACAGGGCTATCAATCCCACCAGATAACATGAGCATACCTTTCCCACTTGAACCAGCTGGTAAGCCAACAGCTCCTTTAATATTCTCACATGAAATATAACTTGCTTCTTTTCTCATTTCAATAACTAAGTTTATACTTGGTTTTTTCACATCAACTGAGATAGAAGGCATATTTGTTAGTATATGTGCACCAAATGCTTGGTTAATACCAAACGTATCTAATGCAAAACTTTTATCTGCTCTTTTCGCAGTGATTTTAAACGTATCGCCTTCTTGATAAACCTTTTGAATTAATTGTAATGCCTTTTCCTTCATTGTATCTAAATCTTTTTCAACCTTCAAAACCGGACTAAAAGACTGGATACCAAAGACACCCTTTAATCTCTCAATAATCTCTTCATGTGGTTGGTCATTAAGCAGAACAAACATGCGATCTCTTTGCCCCTCGACCTTGATTTCAGGAAAATCATGTAGTACTCTCTTTACGCTTTTTCTTAATTTATCTATAAAATTTTTACGATTTCTTCCTTTAGTTGAAATTTCTCCATAACGAATTAATATTCTATCGTATTTCATTACGCTTTCATTACCTTTCTCAGTTGAAATATAGTGTGTTTCACTTCATGAATAAACTTTTCTACCTCATCAGCCGTTGTATGATAACTTAAACTCACTCTAACAGCACTCAAGGCAATTTCTTCTTTTACACCCATAGCAAGTAATGTACTACTCGCTTGAGCATGTTTAGATGAACACGCACTCGTGGTAGAAATATAAATATCATTCTCTTCCAAGGCATGAACAAAAACCTCTGACTTAAAGCCTTTAACAGAGAAATTAAGAATATGTGGGGCTGTCGCCTTTATTGGCGTATGGATAATGACATCTTCTATTTCACTCAATGCTATTCTAATTTCATTCATTAAATGAGAAAGTTTAGAGCTAGAGTTGAAATAATCATTAGTCATCCTCAACGCTTTAGCCATCGCGACAATTCCACCAGTATTTTCTGTGCCGCTCCTTAATTCACTTTCTTGGTTACCACCTGCAAGGAGGGGCATTAGGGTTACTCCTTGTCGTAAATATAAAATACCCGAACCCTTTAGGCCATGAAATTTATGGCTTGACATTGTACATGCATCAATACCAAATTCATATAACTCCAGTGGGACTTTGCCTACTGATTGAACAGCATCGACATGAAAGAAAACCTTAGGATATTCTTTTAATAAAGTTCCAATAGCTTTAATTGGTTGAATGGTCCCTATTTCATTATTGACATGCATAACAGAGACAAGAATCGTTTCTTCCTTTATAGCTACTTGTAAATCATCTAGAGAAATTCTCCCATCCCCATCTACAGGTAGATAAGTCACTTCAAATCCTTCTTTTTCTAACTGCTTCATTGTCTCAATTACAGAAGGGTGTTCAATGGTTGTTGTAATTAAATGATTGCCACGATGCTGATATTGTTTAGCAATTCCTTTAATTGCCATATTATTACCTTCCGTACCACCTGAAGTAAACAGCAATTCTTTTTCTTTTACTTTAAGCAATTGTGCTATCTGTCTCCTCGCTTGTTGCAATAGTTTTTCAGCTTTCTCACCAACTCCATGGAGGGATGATGGATTACCAAAAAAGGTAGAAGAAACTTTTACAAACGCATCAATTACTTCTTTATATGGTTGAGTTGTTGCACTATTATCTAGATAAATCATTACGGCTCCTCCTTGAAGAACACTTATGCAATTTTTAATCATAGCATAATTTTCGCTTAGATAGAAATGTTATTTGTATAAAGACGAAATGTAATTTCACTATTTTGTAAAAACAAATTATTACGATACACAACCGAAAAAAAATTTGTGTATTAATACAGGTTTTGCTTTATAATTTTGGGTTTTTAATTTATAATGAAAATAATTGGTTTAAAAAAACTCCGAAAATCTATTCCTTTCAAAGTTTGCCACCGTTATTTCAATATACCCAAAATTACAACATTTTTATAATTCGACACATTTCGTCAAAACCATGGTACTATAGTTTCTGTTGAAAATTTTATAGTGACTATTGACGAGCGACTTAGGGGGTAAATTGTATGAATAATAACACACTTTCGTTCAAACAAATCTTTTCAATAGGTTTAATGCTCTTTGCTCTATTCTTCGGAGCAGGGAATATGATATTTCCACCATTTTTGGGACAAGAAGCTGGTACTTCTGTATGGGTAGCAATTATTGGTTTCCTAATTACTGGTGTTGGACTACCACTCATTGCTGTTATTGCCATTGCAAAATCTGGTGATGTACAGACAATGGCAAATCGAGTTCATCCATTGTATGGATTAATTTTTACTGTGGCAATGTATTTAGTCATTGGTCCACTATTTGCCATTCCTCGTACAGGAACAGTTTCTTATGAGATTGGAGTATTGCCGTTTTTATCTGAAAACGCTGCCAATTCAATTTGGCCACTTTTAATATTCTCAATTGTTTTCTTCGTGCTTACGACTTTATTAGCTATGAATCCAGGTAAGCTTGTAGATGTAATCGGTAACATTCTAACGCCACTACTATTAATTATTCTAGCTGTAATTGTAATAAAAGCGATTATTTCACCAATAGGAGACCCTCAAGCTCCAACAGGCGCTTATGTAGACAGTGCCTTCTTTAAAGGGTTTATTGAAGGGTACTTGACAATGGATACGATTGCCGCTCTTGTATTTGGTATTATCGTGATCAGTTCAATTAAAGGCTTTGGTGTTACGAAAAAAGCTTCAATTACAAAGATTTGTATTGCCGCTGGACTTATTGCCGCAGCTGGTCTAGCCATTATTTATGTATCACTTGCTTATATTGGTTCTACATCTCCAAATACATTAGGTGTACAACCAAATGGCGGTGCGTTATTATCAGTAGCCGCACAATTTTTATTTGGTTCTGCAGGTGGTTATATTCTCGGATTTGCGATCATTTTCGCTTGTTTAACAACATCTGTGGGATTAATCTCCTCTTGCGCAGCTTACTTTAATAAACTTGTACCAAGTATTTCATATAAAAAGTTCGTTATTATTTTCTCAATTTTTAGTATGGCCATTGCAAACGTCGGCTTGACACAATTAATTAATTTCTCAGTACCAGTGCTAACATTCCTTTATCCATTAGCTATTGTGCTTATCCTTCTCACACTAATAAACAATGTATTTAAAGGAGCATCTATTGTATATATTTGCGCACTCATTCCAACAGGAATCATTAGCATAATTGATGGATTAAATGCAGCTGGTCTTGGGAGCGAAGGACTAAATAACACACTTTCTATCTTGCCGTTATTTAGTGTAGGTATTGGATGGCTTGTACCTGCTATCATTGGTGCAATTGTTGGTTTTATTATCGCTTTCAATACAAACCCGAAAGAACAGTTACAAACTCAAGAAGATTAAAAAAAAAGAAATAGTCACTAAGAAAAGCGAAGGAAAAGGGGCCTTCGCTTTTTTCTTATTGTTATTCATTTCTTTTGAGTTTTGTTCAGACAGTCAGTGCACTAAATTAAGTTCGTAATCACTTATAAACGAATGAAACAACTATAGCAAGCGAATTCAAACTAAAAAAACTGATGTAGCCACATCAGTTTTTTTCCTCTTCATTTATCCAATCTTTAATCTTCTCTAACGCTCCTGGTTCTACTTCTTCAATCGCGGTTGCTGCCAGTTCAAGTGCTGCTTTGTATTCATAATTCCTAAAGGCAAGCTCGGCATTCGTAAATTTTTCCTTTAACTCTAGGTGACGACTGCGATATCTATTACCATATTGAATGACCTTTTCAGTTAACGAAAATGTCTCTATCATATCCTCCGTGTATTCAACTGCTTTCTCTACTGATATTAAGGCTATTTCCATATAATCGTTAACAGAAGCAATATTTAGTGGCTTTTCTTCGAGTCGTAAGATGACCTCTTTAATCTGATCGTTTGCTTCTTTCATTACAAATTTATATTCTTCTGGTAAACCCGGAATATTACTTTTTGATACTAAGCGAGCTACGTCACTAACCTGCTTTTTTAAATCATTAATTTTTTCCCTAGCTACCATTTCGTCTTTACGTAATGCTTCTAATTTTTCACTAAAACGAGTTTGTTCCTCATTTATCATATCTAATTCTTCTTTTACAGTTGTCAATTCTTCTTTTAAAACTGTATGGGGGACTTTTTGTTCCTTGATTTTATCTTCCAATACTTCATATCTTTTGATGGCATTAGTGAGTAGCTTCTGAAGTCTGTCCTGTGTATCACTTTCCGTGTCTGGTACATGATATGTATCGGAAATAACTCGCATTTCTTCTATTAAATCCATATGTCTTTCACTACTATCAATCAAGAGATCTTTCGCCTTGCTTTCTTCTTTAGAAACGAAGTGTTTCGCCATAACTTCCTTTTCTAGCTGTTCATATAAACTATCAATTCGTTCCTTAATTTCATCTTGGAGTTCAGAAGCAGCTTTCACGTTTATCTCTTCAACTAACTCAATTATTTTTTTAACTTCTTCTTCGATTTCAGTTATATTCTTTTCTACTTGGAGGTGTTCGAGTAGGTACCCTTGCTCTTTCATCTCCTCAAACCCATCCTTTAATTCTGCTAACTGATTAGGCAATTTATTATTGACTTCAACTAGTAATACAGGAATTTGATCTATATGATCATTCATTTCTTCCATCTTTTGATTTAAAGCAAGAACTAATTCTCGTGCCTCAAGATAGTTTCCTTCATTTGTTTTTTGAGTATATAACTCGAATTCATTATGCATTTCACCTAGCCTATTTTCGAGTTGTTCCCCCGGCTTGCCATAGGCATGACGTTGTGTTAGTAATCGCTTTTTATAATTGCGGTATGTATCTTTTAACGCTTCCATTTCGAGGCGGTTCTTTTCTTCACTTCCTACTAACTCTTTTAGCTCTATTAAAATCTGGTCGATTTGTTCCTCTACTAGGTTCAATTCCGCTTCAATTTTATTTAAGCTTTCCTTTGCTTTATTGAACCGATATTTATCTATGTATTCTTCCGCATCAAATAATGTCGTTTCAACCTCAGGAAGCTGTGATGTGACGATTTCGTCCCAAGCACTACGCCATTTTTCAAATAATTTTTCTGTTTGACCTGTCATATTTAGTGCCTTCACCTTCGATAATTCATCCAAAACAGGGCGATCTATAATTTCAAGCTTCCATGTCTCTAGTCGATCCACTTCCTTGAAGTATTTCTTCTTAAAAAAATACCCTGTAAAATAAATGCATATGAAAACTATGAGTACACCAATTACATATCCCATCTGTAAAGCCCCCTGTTCTGTTACCGAACCAAATATATATACTTAAATTAATCATTTTCTTGTTCATTTCAATGCTTTTATGATACCATGTAAACGACATTTTTTGACTATTATTTTAAGATTTTATTGAAATAATTGGACAAAATTCGTATAATCAATCTTTTTACATCTTAAATTGACCAGAAAAACTTCTATTTCCCCGTAAAAATAACTGAATAAAGTTAAATCTGCACGTATAAATGATTATTTTTATTTATCTCATATATTGCACGAAATAACAATTATTTCGCTATAAAAAGGAGCTTTCACGTGAAAAAAGATGGTCATATTCATACGCCTTATTGCCCTCATGGAACAAAGGATCATATGAAACATTATATTAATAGAGCGATAGAGCAAGGCTTTACTGATATCACTTTTACTGAGCATGCCCCTTTACCTATTGATTTTATTGACCCGGCGCCAGCCAAAGATAGTGCTATGAAAAATAGTGATATTGCCAATTATTTAGACGAAGTTGAGCAGTTAAAACAACAATATAAAAAGGAACTCAATATCCATATCGGACTAGAAGTGGATTATATTGAAGGGTATGAAGACGAAATAACGGCATTTTTGAATAAAATCGGCCCAAGTATCGATGACGCCATCTTGTCTGTTCATTTCCTAAAAGGGGAAAATGGTTATCATTGTTTAGATTATAGCCCTGATGTCTTCCAAGATATGATTAATGAATACGGGTCTATCGATGCCGTATATCAACATTATTTTCGTACAGTTCAAAAGTCCATCTTAAGCGACCTTGGTCAGTATAAACCAACGAGAATTGGACATATTACTTTAGTTAAAAAATTCCAAAAAAAATTTCCCGTTGAACAGGAATTTGAAAAGGAACTTAGTGATATTTTGAATGCTGTTAAAGACAAGCACTACGAACTGGACTATAATGCCGCTGGGCTCATTAAGCCGCTATGTCTTGAAAGTTATCCTCCTGCATCAGTCGCACAAAAAGCAATGAGTATGGGCATTCCACTTGTATACGGCTCCGACGCTCATCAAGCAAAACTTGTGGGATACGGTTGGAGTAAATTAAATTCCCAGTTACAAAACATTTAGCAATGTCACCTGCTGCTCTTTTGGCTCTTTTCTACAAACAAAATGATCAATCCAAGCATGAGTCTCACGTACATACTTCTCCACAAAATAACTTTCATGGGGAACAAGGTAAAGCACTTCTGTTAAGTAATGACTATTAAGAAACGGCATAGTAAGCAGACTCTTCCATTGTAGGATTAAATACGCCGTCGTGTTTAAGTGGAATTCTTTCGTCTTGAATCCTTGTTCAAAGATTCTATTTAGATAATACTTTTCCTTTGTTAAATAAGTGGACATAATTTCTCGGACCATTTGCGAATCGATCGACATTTCTCTAATAATCAGTCTCGTTAATTGCACATTTTCAAATTGGAAATAAAGGATATTTTCAGCAACGGCCTTTAGGGAATGTGTCGGTCCTCGGTCTAAGAGATTAAACCCTTTCTCAATTTCTTGAATATATGCTTCATAATATTCCGTTAAACATTGCTCTAACAAACCATTTTTATTACCAAAATAATAGGATATATTAGCAACATTTGTTTTTGCTTTACTGGCGATATCCCTGACAGATGTTCCATTAAACCCTTTATGGTTGAAGAGATAGATAGCTGCATCAATTATTGCCACTTTAGCATTTTCTTTCATGCGCTCTTTCGCCTCCCTATAACAAGATTTTTGTTCAAATATCCTCTGTTCTTGTTATAATAAATCTATTCTTGCATAAAAGAGATTTTCCTTTTATTAATTGTCGACAAAGTCTCCCCTTTTAACCTATTTTATGGCATAATACCTTAAATACTTAAAGAAAGCATGGTGATGTATGATGTTTAACGTCGAAAATTATCAAGGAAATAAAGAAGAAAATTATCAACTAGTAATTAAGCAACTTGCTGCATTATTAGAAGGTGAAAAAAATACAATCGCCAACTTAAGTAATGCTTCTGCCTTATTAAATCAATTTTTAGACCGTACAAATTGGGTTGGCTTTTATTTAATGGAAGACGGAGAACTTGTTCTCGGACCATTTCAAGGATTGCCCGCATGTGTAAGAATCCCAGTTGGTAGAGGTGTTTGCGGCACTGCTGCTTCTAGACAAGAGACGCAAAGAATTGCAGATGTCCATGCTTTTCCTGGCCATATCGCATGTGATGCGGCTTCTCAATCGGAAATTGTCATTCCTATCGTAAAAGATGGAACATTATTAGGTGTCTTAGATATTGATTCTCCTGAAAAAGACCGCTTTGATGAAATAGATGAAAAGATGCTAGAAGCATTTGTAAAAGAATTAGTGAAGTTCTTATAATTTCAAGAAATGCGAACAAATAAGGATATATACATTTGTTCGCATTTTGATTAGATGATGTTATTTGAATTGATTTAACGCTTCAGAGAGATCTGCTTTAATATCTTCGATTGCTTCTAATCCCACTGAAAGCCGTAATAAATTATCTCCAATCCCCATTTTTTCTCTCTCTTCTTTAGGAACGACAGCATGTGTCATCGTTGCCGGATGTTGAATTAAAGTTTCTGCATCACCTAAACTTACAGCCACTTTAATTAGACTTAGATGATTCATCAATGCCTGCGCTTCTTTTTGTCCTCCTTTAATTTTAAAAGAAATAAGCCCCCCGGGTTGCTTCATTTGTTTTGCGATAATCTTAGCTTGTGGGTTATCAGCAAAACCTGGGTAATAAACCTGCTCAATTTTTTCATGATTTCGTAAAAATTCGGCAAGAATAGTAGCTTGTTGACTGTGTCGGTCTAATCGAATAGCTAATGTCTTGATACCTCTTAATAATAACCAAGCATCAAAGGGAGATATAATACCACCTATATCCTTTCTTGTATGTCTCGCAATGTCGTCCATCCACACTTTTTTACCTGCCACAATGCCAGCAATGACGTCTCCATGGCCACATAAATACTTTGTTGCACTATGGATAACAATATCACATCCAAATGAAATTGGATTTTGCAAATAAGGGGAACAAAAGGTGTTATCTACTACAACAGGGATTTGTTTTTCTTTACCTATTGCTGCGACCATTTCAAGATCAACAATATCAAGCGTTGGATTAATCGGTGTTTCAATGTAAATACAAGTGGTTTCTGGTGTAATACAACTCATTAACTCTTCTCTAGAGCTCATAGTAGAAAACTGATGTGAAATCTGGTACTTTTCTTCTAATAAATGCAATAGACCATATGTGCATCCATATACTCCTTGTGAGCATAAAATATGGTCTCCCGCTTTCGTTAATGTCATTAACACAGATGAAACAGCTGCCATTCCAGATCCAAATGCTAATGCCGCTTCTGCCCCTTCTAATTCTGCCATTCGTTTTTCTAAGATCTCAACAGTCGGGTTCCCTAAACGTGAATAGACATACCCTGCTTCTTCAGAGGCAAACCTGCGAGCACCTTCCTCTGCACTTGAAAATGTAAATGTAGCTGTTTGAAATAAAGGTGGTATTAAACTGCCGTTATATAATTGACTATCATAACCAGAATGAATACATTTGGTCTCTATTCTTTTCTCGTTACCTTCCAAGGATATCTCCTCCAGGATTATGATTGAAAACGCTTACAATAATAAAAGTACAAAACATTAACGTTTAAATATAAAAAAGATTCCTATAATTCAGAATATGCTACCACACAAGAATTTTCAACGATTATTATTATTTATCGGTGTCTAATTAAACAAAGAGGCTGGTATAAGTGGCGTTAACTAAATAGGATTGGGCGTTTGTGAACTAAGTGTCCAGTTTGGACATTAAAAGTTCTCATTCTAAACCCCATCTATTTAATTTCTATCCAACTAAACTAATCAACCTCTTAGTCTCTATCTTTTTCTAAAAAAACAACTTTATTTTTCCCTGCATTTTTCGCTTCATATAATGCTACATCAGCACGGTGAAATAAGGTTGCATAGCTCTCCTCTTCATTAGCTTTCCAATGTGACACTCCACAGGAAATACTCACATTTGGACTCGTTAATCGACTCACTTTTTCCTTTAACCTTCTAGCGATAGAAACACCGATCTTCGCATCTACATTTGGAAGATAAATCGCCAGTTCTTCTCCTCCCCATCTCGCGCCCACATCACTCGCTCTAATATGATGAATGATGATATCTGCTACTTGAATAAGAATATCGTCGCCGACTTGATGACCATATTCATCATTAATCATTTTAAAATCATCAATATCGATTAATATTAAAACACCTTTTTCATCACTTTTTAGTGAGTGTTCCACTTGATTATCCAAATAACTTCGTGAAAAAAGTTGCGTTAAGTGATCGGTTACGACTAACTTTTCTAATTCCTCTCTTAATAACGAATTCTTAAATGCAAGTGTTGTATGATGAATTAATGCTTGGAGTAATTTAAATGAATCAAACGGAAAGTAATAAGGCATAGGGTGCAAAATCACGACAAACCCCCACATATCCCCTAAGTTTCCCATTGGTACGGCCATAAGAGAACGGTAACTAGCTTTCATATAGGGAATCGTTAAATCGCCAATAAAGAGCGCATCTTTCTTCTCTAACATCAGTTTTTGCACATATGTTACAAAAGCTTTCGATTTCTTTGCAAAGAAGAAACTTGTGCTACCACTTAATGGAGTCCATTTTTCACCATCTTGAGACAAGAAAAAACCCACTTCTTCTGCATGAAATGATTTCTTTATTTGTTCTGTCATAAAATGAATCGTCTCTGTAAAACGCAAATCAGCATTTAATTGCTGTGATGTTTCATTTATAAATTGCAAATCACCAATTAATTGTTGTGACTGTTGATGTAATTGAATATTTTCAATGATTGCTCCTGTCATTTTCGCAATTAAACCAAAATACTTTTGATCTGCTTTAGGAATGGCATATATCCCTTTAGTAATCACTTGGAGAACACCATACACCCCCTGGCTTCCTAAAAAAGGAGCATATAGGACAATGTCAGTTGATGTTTGTTCTATTGTTACTTCGCCTGATACATACGCTTCAAGTGCGAGACTGTTTTCCTCCTGATAATCTAGATCCCTCACTGGTAATTGATTGATTTCTTCATAATCATGTGTCAACAATAAATAATATTGAAAAGAAGGATATAGCCTATCCAGAATTTTTAACATTTCACTTAATAATACGTCCAATTTTAATATTCTATGAAAACTAAAACGTTCGACAAATGCGAACAATTCCGTGTAATGCAGTTTTTCATCGTATAGCTCATTTATTTTACCTTTAAATAACACATAGGAACTCAAGACTTCTGTAAGCTCATTCATAAATGGTTGGCTCAACATAAATTGCTGATCCTCCCTTAGCAAAACCAAATACTCTGGTAAACCATCTAACCGCTGAAGGAAGAAGATGAGTAAGCATCCATCTTTACTCGAATAAGTTCCCTGTTTTTTATTAATATAGAATGGATGATCTTCACGATAAACCTCATCGATAGGAATAATAGCAGGTAAAGACAATAACTCAGCATGGTATTCTCCTTCAATGAGATATGCCCTTTTCCACTCATTTACGAAATAAAATCCCGCTGCTATACATCCTAAACTAGTAGCAACCTCTTTAACAAAATCATCAAATTGATTCTTAGAAATGTTCCCTTTATATATAAGGTCCAATATTTTACTTTTTATTTCTAGTAACGCTTTTACTTCATTTTCCTTATCCATAGTTATATCACCTATATTCAAAAGTGGTTTGTTTATCACCCACATTTTAGATAGAATATGTACTAAATCCAGATGTATAAAACAGACATAATTAATCGTCTCTTAAATGGTATGAAGATTGTCATTTTTATGACTTAACAAATGACAAAAAAAGATAATCACACTTAAATATATTTATTATTACACTTAGCTATTTTTTTCTATACTATAGTTCTTTTAACCTACTCCAAAACAGATACTTTAGAACTATATTATATCATATATTTTACAATATCAATCATTCTTTATTATAGTTTTTACTATGTTCATAAGGAATTGACTCATTTTCATTAATTGTTTTCAACTTACAACCTCGACATTGAAGATTACTGATTGACTACATATTACACTCAGCAAAACATTGACTTCTAATGAATAAAGATTGTATAATAGTCTTTGTGTAAAATATCGCAGCTTTTGTGTGTACTTTAATGTTTCATTTTGTTCCTCTAACAATCTTTGTTGATGGGGTATTGTGTAACCCTCTGCTGCGAGGGCGAAGATACTTGAAAACAAAATGTGCGTAAAGATGACCACAACTGTTTTTATTTTACCCAAATAAAAACAAAAAGGAGGAGTCATATTATGGCTCGTTATACTGGCCCAAGCTGGAAATTATCTCGTCGTCTTGGTATTTCTCTAAGCGGCACTGGTAAAGAATTAGAAAAGCGTCCTTACGCTCCTGGACAACATGGTCCTAACCAACGTAAAAAATTATCTGAGTACGGATTACAATTACAAGAGAAGCAAAAGCTTCGTCACATGTATGGTGTAAATGAACGCCAATTCCGTAACTTATTCGATAAAGCTGGTAAAATGACTGGTAAACACGGTGAAAACTTCATGATTCTTTTAGAATCTCGTTTAGACAACGTTGTTTATCGTCTAGGTTTATCTCGTACTCGTCGTCAAGCACGTCAACTTGTGAACCACGGTCACATCTTAGTTGATGGCAAGCGTGTAGATATCCCTTCTTACCGCATGCAACCAGGTCAAACAATTACTCTTCGCGAAAAATCTCGTAACCTTGATATCGTGAAAGAAGCAGTTGAAGTTAGCAACTTTGTTCCTGATTTCGTATCTTTCGATGCAGATAAACTTGAAGGTTCTTTCACTCGTTTACCAGAGCGTTCTGAACTTCCAGCAGAAATTAACGAATCTCTTATCGTTGAGTTCTACTCTCGTTAATATTAGCATTAAGCATTTTAATGCTAATAAACCCCTTGAAATGTTGTTAGATCAACATTTCAGGGGTTTTTTCGTTTTTATTTACTTTGCAAAACAGGGTAAGATAATGCTTTTTGGGACCAAGTTGGGGCCAAAAAATAATAGGAAGAGTGCCCGTTTGCTTCATATTATTACTCATTCTTCAAATCCCGAACATCGTACTTGACGGTTCACAAGGAATAAAAGAACTTACAGAATGACTTTGTCTTAGAACTATATTTAGTTAAAAGGAATTTCTATTTTATTATTTTTATGAATATCTTCAGTTCCGGAATCCAAAGCTGTTCTGTAATACCAACATTTATGCTTGATGAGTTCCATTGTCTTGTTTAATTCCTCTAGTTGTGATTCCACTATAGCTTTTCGTTCCATGAACATATCAAATCTTTGTTGCAAGGTGGAATCTCCTTCAGAACACCAATCAATAAAATTTTTTATTTCTTTAATAGGCATTCCGGTGGCTTTTAAACATTCAATTATTTTTAAAGCTTCGATATCGGATTCTTTAAACTGTCTTGTTCCCCTAGCAGTACGTTCTATAAATGGCATAAGTCCTTCTTTGTCGTAGTAGCGCAAGGTATATACGGTAAGATTCAATTCTTTAGCAACCTCGCTGATAGAATATGTCTTCATTATTACTCTCCGTTTCTTTATTTACGATATAGATTTCGAGTTAACTCTAGAAATGAAAGAAATTATATCATGGTATTTGTTGATTGGCAAAGTCATCTGTTCATTAGAAATTGGGTAAAAAGAATAAATGGGTCATTTTAGCTAGAGTTAACTGTAATATATAAGAGAAAAAAAGCAAGATTTGATATGAATAGAGGCTATTTTAAGATGAGTTCTTAGTTTAATCTGGTATAAGTGTTATAAAAAATGGATTAGGAATGATAGAGCGTCAGATTCAGAAAAGGTATATTTTGAAGAATACAGTAAATTGATGAAAAGCAAAAATTGGGATTTGTAAAGAAAAATTCAGAACATAGGTCTTAACGAACAAATAAAGACGTCTTTTTAGTTACTAATATTTAATTTTTATAGGGGTACCGCCATTGGCTGTACCCCATAAATATCGGTTACGTCATTCACATTGTACTGATGTCAATTACAAATCTATACTTCACATCGGAAGCTACTACTCGTTCATAAGCTTCGTCAATTTGATCAGCTGAAATCACTTCAATTTCAGGAGTAATATTATGTTTAGCACAAAAATCCAACATTTCCTGTGTCTCCCGGATGCCTCCAATCATAGACCCAGCAAATGAACGACGATGACCGATTAGATTGAACACGTTTAGTGACAGTGGTTCTGCAGGAGCGCCTACGTTTACTAGCGCGCCATCAAGATTGAGTAGTCCTAAATAGGCATCCAGATTAATCTTTGCACTTACCGTATTAATAATTAAGTCATAGCATCCAGCAAGTTTCTCGAATGTTTCTGGGTCACTTGTTGCATAGTAATGATCTGCACCTAACTTCAGACCATCGTCCATTTTCTTCAATGTTCGAGACAGAACAGTGACTTCAGCACCCATTGCATGTGCAATTTGAACAGCCATATGTCCAAGCCCCCCCATACCAACAATTGCTACTTTCTTGTTAGGACCTGCTCCCCAATGATTTAACGGAGAATATGTTGTAATACCCGCACAAAGTAATGGTGCTGCTACGTCAAATTCAATATTATCAGGTATTCTGAGTACGAAATCTTCCGATACGACAATGTGGGTTGAATAGCCACCTTGAGTGGGCTCCCCGTATTTATCAACACCTGCATAAGTATCGACTTTTCCTTTTAAACAATATTGCTCTTCTCCTTTACGGCAGTTCTCACACTCACCACAAGAATCAACCATACATCCGACTCCTACTCGGTCCCCAACCTTATACTTTGTCACCTCGGCTCCAACATCTGTGACGATTCCCGCAATCTCGTGTCCGGGTACAAGTGGATAGTTCACTGGACCCCATTCACCATGAGCAGTATGAATATCAGAATGACATATGCCCGCATATTTAATTTCTATCAGAACATCTTGTGAATCAAGATCACGTCTTTTAATTTCTGCAACTCTAAATGGTTTGTCTGGACCGTCTACTGCCCTTGCTTTAGCTGTTATCATTTGTTTAAACCTCCAATAATTTGATTTTAAAGAGAATTGACCTGTTTGTTTCTTACAAAACTAGAATAACCCCTCTAGTTAACTCTAAGTCAAGGTATAAGTTTATATGCAGAATCAAGCCAGCAAAATTATATAATAGTGATACTCCTTATGTGGAGTGTTTTGTAGGAATATACCTTTCCATTGTGTGAACAAACTAAAAATGTAAATACTTGTAAAAAGAAAGATGAGATGTATTTGATAAACAGAGTTGATGAATTTAGAAAAGGAGCGAGGTTTGAACCAAAGAGATTTCGCTAAAGCAATTCGTTAAGACAAACTGGCTAGAAGCGAATTTACTTAATTAGTAATTAATTTGTGAAAAGATGTTCTTTAAAACAAACAGCTGTTCAGGTAAAAAGCCCCTCTCGATTGAGAAGGGGCTTTTTACTAAAACTCGTCATAACTTACTAAGGAAAAGTCATCCTTATTTAATTTCCTTTTACAAATATCCATATAATCACAAACATTGTTCTTGAAGTTTTTTATAATGTCTACTAAGGCATCCTCAATTTTTAAGCCATATCCTACTGCTCCTTCAAAACCACCTAAAGGATCTTTTAGTTTTAGATTTGTATAACCAATAAAGGTATTAGATTCTTTTTGTTCATAGATTCTCACTTTAAAGGAACCAAAAGGAATTTGGTCACCTTCATATACTTCTTCAAAAAAAGATAAAGCAGAACTTCAAACTCAGCCACTAACTTTTCAATTGTATTAATTTTCTCTATATCTAAATCCCTCCAACTCATTCAATCCCCCCATTTTTTTTGGAGCTTAACATTTTACTTTCATTCTTTTTATATCTAACCATGCCGTAAACTTCACCTAATACATGAGTTCCAGAGTATTTCCCCCAAAGGAAACTGCTTAGGCAATTCACATATGGAGAACTTTTTTGGATTACTATATCAGGTAATGTATTTCAGAAAAGCACGCTACTCATTTGAGAAAATTAAAGGAGAGTAGATCATTCATTATATAAATAAACGCATAAAGAAAAAATGGCAGGTATGAGTGGTTCAATACCATGTTCATGCCAGCCAAATCGTTGCTTAATATAAAGCTCTAACTTTTAGGAGTCACTACTATATGTTGGTTTTTCTTTATTTAATAATGATATACCTCCTTGCTTAATACTTAAACAACATGGCAACCATCTCATGCCCCGCACCAATAGTCCAAAATAACACCGTATCGCCTCTTTTAATCCTTCCTGTTTCAATACCTTCATATAAACAAATAAAAGGACTACTTGTAGTGGTATAACCGTACTTATCACCTATGTAGATGATCTTTTCCTGTGTGATTTCAAAATGTGATTGTATTTTCTTAATGTTTGATAAAGCAAATTGAGAGAAACAGTAAGCATCTACATCTCCTATTGTTAGGTTATTTCTTTCAAGCAACTCTTCAATCATTTCACAAGCTACTGGAATGGCCATTGCTCCATCAAAAGGTAGGAAAACAATATTTTCTGCTTGTCCTCTCGTTTGAGAAAAACCTGCCTGCGGATAGACAATATTATCTTTATTCGCAGAATCCACTTCGAATATGGCATCAATAAAACCTGTTTCTTCTGTTGTTTTTTCTAAAATAAGAGCTGCTGCTCCATCAGCAAAGTTGGCAAAGGTAATCTCTTGCTGAGGGTGAGATATGAGGCTATTCGCATCCGATCCAATCACCAATGCTTTTTGCACACGTGGATTGGCCATCATGTAACGTGACACATTTTCCACTGTTAAAGTCATACCTGCGCAATTTGCATTACTATCATATATCATTGTATGATTCTTGGCACCAATGGCCTCATGTACATACATCGCATGACTTGGAAACGTCCTTTCAGGTACCTGTGTGGAAAAAACGATCAGATCTATATCCCCTCCAGCCATTTCAGCCTTAGTTAATACCTTTTTCGCTGCTTCTATTCCCATTGATAAGCTATTCTCCTTACTGTTATCAATGATGTATCGCTCTTTTCTACCCATGATTTCAAGGAAATGTGTAATATCCCTCCCTTGTTTCTTAAAATGTTCAATATAAAAATCATTTGTCACAACATTCTCAGGATGATAAATAGCTATTGCACGCATTTTAATATTCTGTTCTGTCACTTTCAATTCTCCTCTTGATATGATTTATTTTCCATATAAATAAGTATGAAGAGCTACCCAAATAGAATAGCTCTTCATACTTATTTAAGCCTCTTCAACACTCGCTTGTAAAAGACCCGCGTTTCTCGCCACTCTTGCCAATTGCATTTTGAGGACTACATTTTCCTTAATCGTATAGATGACTTTCTTGAAGCCTGTCTCTTTATACATTTTCATCACTTCTGTCAAATTATCAGACAGCTCTTGAGATAAAAGCTTCATTTCCGTACAATCAACAAAAAGGTCATAATCCGGACCATTGATAGGACCGATTTTTGCCACATATTCCTCAACAAAAAGCTTTGCATCCTCCATCGTCATCTGCCCTGCTACAGACATATTTACTATTTTACTTGCTTCATTCACATGAATCGTTGCTTTTTTCATTTTCCTATAACTCCTTATTATTTTTTACTCACAAATAGGTCTTTACACCCATAAATAAGTTATAAGACTATATCAAACTATTAGTCTACTATAATAATATCGGATGATTAATAAAAATTTTACTAGAATATAGGAAAATAGGCACAAAAAAAAAGCACCCTGTTAGGGTGCAAAATACTTTTATCACTCATATGCTAGCAAAATCTTCTTTGAAAAAATTTCTTGCTACATTCGTAAACAAATGAATGGTTACATTGTTTTTGAACTAGATATATCTTTGCTACTCTTCATATAAGTTTCCCGTTTAAGATAGATTAATAGACCACCTATAACCCACCAGCCTGCAAAGATGACCCATTCATATGGCCAGATTAATGCAGCAGGCATTCCTGGGAAAAAGAGGATAATAAAGCCAATACTTAATAGAACCGCTAACCATCCGACAATATTAGAATTCCCTGCTTTGAATGGTCGAAGCATATCTGGCTCATTTTTACGTAATTGCAAAAAGGCAATAGAGACGATTAAATAGGCAAAGAGAACGGCCAACCCACCAGCGTCTACTAACCATACAAGCATTGGACGACCTAAGAGTGGCGCTAACATTGATAGTCCACCAATAAACAGAATCGCATTCGTTGGCGTTTTATTTTTCGGATGTAAGCGACCAAACCAAGCGGGAATCATTTCCTTCTCTGCCATTGAGCAAAGAATACGACTACCTCCAATAATAAAGGCATTCCAACTCGTCAATATCCCAGCAATTCCTCCAAGAATCAAAATGGTGGCAAAATGATCAGAACCATATATGATTGCCATCGCATCCGCGGTTGGTAAAACCGATGTCGAAAGAGTTGTTTTATCTACTGCTATTCCTACTGCTATGACTACTCCAATATAGAATATAACAGCAAAGGCAACTGACATTATTAAAAGGCGTCCAATCGATTTTGGAGGTATATTCATTTCCTCAGCCGTTTGTGGGATAACGTCAAAACCGACAAACATAAATGGAGTCATCACTAGAACAACAATAATACCTGAAACGCCCCCTACAAAAAGTGGTTCAGCATCTGCTAAGCTTCCAGTCACACCGGCACCTGCAATGAGCATGACACCAATTAAAGCAATCACGATCGTCAATACCATCTGTAAAAAGGCAGCTGATTTCACACCAAAGAAGTTAAAAATGGTAACAAATAGGGCACCTGCGACTCCTACTAAAACCCAGGATAGATAGACATCATAATCATTGATGGTGTACATATAACCAACTTTATAATTAGGAAACAAATATTCTACAACGGTCGGCAGGGCAACTGCTTCAAAAGCGACGACTGATATATAGCAAAGTGCTAACCCCCAGGCAGCAATAAAAGCAGACTTACGTCCAATACCTCTTTCTGCAAAAATCATCGTTCCCCCATTTGTCGGCATTGCTGATGATAATTCTGCATAAGCAAGTCCGACAAAAGAAACTAAAATACCGCCAACAATAAAGGCAATCGTTGCTCCAACAGAACCAGCAGTATGAACCCAGTTGCCTGAAAGCACAACCCACCCCCAGCCAATCATTGCACCAAAAGACAAAAACAACACATCGAATCGAGACAGGACTTTATTCTTGTTAATAAAATTCAACCCTTTCAGATTTAATTGCCATCTAATGTTTCAAAAGTTTGTATAGATACTGTTTTTATCTCTGTAAAAAACTCAATTGCTGCTTGTCCCTGTTCTCTGCTACCTGAGCTTGATGCCTTCATTCCCCCAAATGGTGCTTGGGGTTCTGCACCTCCAGTCTCTCCATTAACTTGAACCATACCTGCTTCAGCATGTTGAATAAAATGAAATGCTTGGTGAAGATTATTCGTGAAAATAGAAGCGCTTAGGCCATATTTAGAGGAATTCGTTGCTTCTAATGCCTCCTTGTAATTCGCTACTTTCCTTAAACAAAGAACTGGGCCAAAGATTTCTTCCTTAACAATCGTCATGTTTTCTTTCACATTTTCAAAAATTGTCGGTTGAATATAGTAACCATTTTGCCAATATGTATCAGCAAGCGACTTCCTACCGCAAACAAGCTCTGCACCTTCTCCCAATCCTTTTTGGATATAGGATTGTACTTTTTCATATTGTCTCTTTGATACCACCGGACCAATATCTGTCATCTCTGATAATGGATCTCCTATTTTCAATTCATTGATTGTATCCTCCAATATCGTTTTAAAAGAATCATAGACTGCCTCCTCAACATAAACGATGCCCGTTGCTGTACAGCGTTGTCCTGATTGTTTCATTGCACCGTCTATACATGATTGCGCAGCAAAAGATAAATCACAATCAGCCATTACAATCGCAGGGTTTTTCCCGCCTAACTCAAGTTGGTACTTCTTTTGCTGAGATGCAGCAGTAACAGCAATTTGATTGCCTACTTGGTTTGACCCTGTAAATGTAACTGCAGTTATTTCTTTATGACGAACTAATGCCTCTCCAATCGTTGCTCCTGAACCATTAACCATTTGTAGCACATCTTTAGGTAACCCTGCTTGCCACAGAATTTCTGCTAGTTTTATTGCTGTTAATGTAGATTCCTCTGATGGTTTCCAAACAACTGTATTTCCGAAAACTAATGCTGGGGCCATTTTCCAGATTGGGATGGCGATTGGAAAATTCCATGGAGAAATAACAGCTATCGGTCCAATCGGCACTCTAGAAGAGTAGAGAGTTTTTCCAATAAACGCAGAAGGAAGATGCTCTCCAATTTGTCTCCATCCTTCTTGCCCATAATATCGGAGAATCGCTGCTGCTCTTCCTATTTCACCTCTCGTCTCTCTTATAACCTTTCCTGTTTCTTTTGTCGCAAGTATAGCCAGTTCTTCCATATTTGCTTCTAATAGATCTGCAGCTACTCGTAAAATTTCCCCACGTTCAATTGAAGGCTTGTTTTTCCATTTTAAAAAGGCTTGCCTAGCAGAAGTAGCCGCTAAGTCTACTTCCGCTAGGGATGATTCTTCTACTTCTCCTATTAATTCATCAGTATTAGCAGGGTTATAGCGCATATACTTTTTTTTATTTGTATCAATCTTCAACCTTTTAACACCTCTCTCTTTACATTCGAAATCGCCTGGTCAAGGATATTAACCATCTGCTCTACTTCTGCTTTGTTTATGATGAGCGGCGGTGAGAAAACAATCGAGTCATGATCATACGTAACTGTTCGCAAAATCAACCCTAGCTTCGCAGCTTCCTTCACAATGAGTGGACTTAAATATTCAGCAAAACGCTCACCAGATTGACTATCTTTGACAATGTCAATGCCACCAAGTAAACCAAACCCTCTTGCATTTGTCACGATTTCATGTTTTTCTTCTAAGTACTTTAGCCCTTTATACAATTCCTCTCCCATTTTTTTTGCGTTCTCAATAAGACCATTTCTCTCAATGATTTCAATATTTTTCAAAGCAACATTACAAGCCACTGGATGACCGCTATACGTATAACCATGCAACAGAGTGCCCTTTGAGAGAGTCTTAAAATCATTGTGTAGGCGATCATTAAGTGCAACTCCACCTAATTGGGCATATCCACTTGTTACACCTTTGGCAAAACAAAGCATATCTGGTTGAATCTCTTCATGTTCAATGGCAAAATATTTTCCTGTTCTTCCAAAGCCAGTAATGACTTCATCGATAATCATTAAGATGCCATATTCATCACATATTTTTCTTATCTCTTTAAAGTAGCCTTCTGGTGGGAGGTTGACTCCGCCTGCACCTTGAACAATCTCAGCAATAAAAGCGGCTATTGTCTCAGGTCCTTCCTTCTCTACTAATGTACGGAATTCTTCTACGCTCGAATTTACATAGTGAAAATGGGGCGCATTAGCATTTGTAAAATCACGAAACGGTTTTAACCCTGTAGCACTTGTAGCCCCCATTGCAACACCATGATACGACATTTTCCGGGAAATAATTTTTTGGCGCTCTGGTTGATCCTTTAATATCCAATAATGTCTTGCTAATTTAAATGCCGTATCGTTTGATTCGGAACCCCCTGATGTAAAAAAGACAGCATTCAGATCTCCTGGTAGTATTTTTGACAACTTTTCTGCTAAGCGGATCGCTGGCTCATTACTAAAAGTGCTAAAATTAGATGTAAAGGCGAGTTTAGACATTTGTTCATAAGCTGCTTCAGCCATTTCCTTCACACCATGGCCTATATTGACATTCCAAAGCGAGGACATACCATCAATAACTTTATGTCCGTTTGTATCTGTCAAATATACGCCCTTACCCTCTGTAAATATATGGCTCGGACCTTCCGCCTGTTGCTGGGCAATTGAGCTAGTTGGATGGATAAAATGCTTCTTGTCTAATTCAGATAACTCTGTGGTTAATAATGTCGTCATGTCAATTCCTCCATTATGTGATTATTTAGAATATTACTATTTATAATGCAATTCTTATGCCAAATTTATAAAACTTATTAAATGAAGAAACTTCTTTATCATTAATGAATTTAATAATTCATTTTTGACTTTTTTAATCAATAAATTAATTATTAATTATATTTTGAATTATTGTATAATTAAAGAGAGGTTTATATGCAAAGGAGTTTTTATATGGAAAATTCATCACTTCATCATTTAATAGAAACAATCGTTCTCACATCCAATAATAATATTACAATTACAAATGGCGTAGGCGAAATCTTATATTTCAATCCAAAACATTGGTCTGTTTATGGTGTAAGGCAAGAAGATTGCTTAGGTAAAACAGTTTATGAATTAGAGGCAAAAGGCGTATTTAACCCTTCAATTACAGCACTAGTAATAAAAAAGAAACAACAAGTAGAACTGATGCAGCAAACGCTAACAGGAAAAATCATTATGACTACCGCCTACCCAATATTTGATAATAACAATCAAATACAATTCGTAGTGAGCTATGCTCAAGATCAAACAGAAATAAATAAACTTCATTTACAATATAAAGAGCTAGAGCGACAAATCCAAAATTATCAGCAGGTCGTAAAAGCACTTAGAGAACAAGAAAATGCCCAATATCGTAACAAAAAAATGGAAGAAATCAAACGAACGATTCATCGGGTAGCCAATACAAACGCAACCGTCTTATTATTAGGTGAATCTGGTGTTGGAAAAAGTATGTGGGCAAGAAAAATCCATCAACTAAGTAAAGAAAAAAAAGAACCATTCATTGAGGTTAACTGCAGTACCATTCCAGAAAGTTTATTCGAAACGGAGTTTTTTGGCTATGAACCAGGGAGCTTCACTGGGGCCCATAAGCATGGAAAAAAAGGGTTAATTGAACAAGCACATCATGGCACATTATTTTTAGATGAGATTGGAGAATTGTCGTTATCCTTACAGGTCAAATTATTAAAAGTACTTGTAGAAAAGAAGTTTAAAAGAGTTGGCAGTAATACAGAGCGAACGAGTCACTTCAGACTGATTACAGCCACGAATCGCCCATTAGAGGAAATGGTCAATAAAGGTGATTTCCGCCTTGACCTTTATTATCGTATCAATGTAATTCCCATTGAAATTCCCCCTTTAAAAAAACGGAAAGAAGACATCATCTTTTTAGTAAGTCATTATCTGTCCATCATGAACAATAAATATCATATGGAGAAAGAGATTCATAATGAGACTTACGAATACTTAACAGAGTATCATTGGCCAGGAAATGTGCGCGAGCTTGAGAATTTAATAGAAAGACTTGTCTTAACAGTTGATTCTGTCATTATTTACCCAAGTCACCTACCCCAAGCACTCTTTAAGAACAAGCAAATCGAACCAGACCTTATTGACTTACCACTACAAAAGAATAATGAAAGCTTAAAAGAGAGAATAGAAAGAATTGAAAAACATATTCTCTTACATACGTATAAACAATATCCCTCAAGCTATAAAGTAGCTGAATT
Source organism: Cytobacillus sp. FSL K6-0129 (assembly GCF_038007625.1). Classification (NCBI taxonomy): domain Bacteria; kingdom Bacillati; phylum Bacillota; class Bacilli; order Caryophanales; family Bacillaceae; genus Cytobacillus; species Cytobacillus sp. FSL K6-0129. Next base: position 1,859,566 of record NZ_JBBOXM010000001.1, read on the forward strand.
ACTAGGAATTAGCCAAGCATCTGCTGCTAGGAAGCTAAAGAAATATCGCGCAAATAGAGAGCTATAGCTTCTATTTGCTTTTTTACTATACAAAACAGGTCCACTCAATTTCTTCTACTATTTTTTTATTCAGCAACATATATAGATAAAGAGATAAATATTAAAAATGATATGAGATAAAAGGGAAAAAATCTTAGAATAAATAAATTTTTAAAAAAAGGTTTGAAATAAGACTATTAAGGATATTTATCTATTGTAAAAGGAAAGGTTTTTTTTTAACTTAAGTGACATATGTGTCACTTAAATTCTAGACTTTCTCCTTTTCATTAGGTACAGAAAAAAAAGGAGCGAAGCAATGGAAAAGACAAAAAGTGTTGTAGTCATCGGAGCAGGTGTTGCAGGATTAGCTAGTGCGATACGATTACAAAAAGCAGGCTATGATGTAGAAATTTATGAAAGAGATAGTAATCCTGGAGGTAAAATGAATCGTATCGAAAAAGATGGCTTCACATTTGACCTCGGGCCGACTATCGTGATGATGCCCGAACTATACAGAGAGATATTTGAACTTGCCGGAAGAGATCCTAATGATTATATTCCTATGCAAAAACTCGATCCGATGTACGCTGTTTTCTTCAGTGAACAGTCTCAAGATCATTATGAAATATCCTCAAACTTAGTTGAATTAATGAAAACACTTGAAGATATTGATGAGAAAGATGCCCATGGATTCCTCACCTATTTAGAAAAAATATACAAACGGTTTTTAGTTGCCAAAGAACACTTTCTACAAAAACCTTTTAGGAATGGAAAAGATTTTTACAACCCCAAAGTATTGAGGCAAGCTCTCAAATTAAGAACATTAGATAGTGCAGATTCATTTATTGGAAAGTACATCAAAAATGACAAAATAAAAAGTATGCTGAGCTTCCAAACATTATATATTGGGGTTTCTCCTTATACTGGACCATCTTTATATACGATTATCCCAATGATTGAAATACTTTATGGGGTCTGGTTTATAAAAGGTGGAATGCATACGATGGCAAAATCAATGGAAAAACTTTTCTTAGAACTAGGAGGTAAAATTAATTACAACTGCGACGTGCAACAGATCTTAATAAAAAATGGCAAAGCATATGGTATACAGGCAAACAACCAAGTTGTCCATTCTGATTATGTTATGTGCAACGCAGACTTTCCTCATGCCATGAAACACCTCATTCAAGATCAGCGCACTAAAGGAAAGAAATATACAGATAAAAAGATTGATCAAATGAAATATTCATGTTCCTGCTTTCTCATGTATATAGGGTTGGATAAAAAAGTGGAGCAACTAGACACTGTCCATAATTTTTATATTAGTCAATCTTTAAAGAGAAACATTGACGATATATTCGAAGGTAATCAATTAAATGACCCCTCTTTTTATGTTTATATCGGCTCAAAACTTGATGAAACAATGGCACCTAAAGATAAAGATGGTCTCTATATACTTGTTCCTGTTTCTGAGCTCTCTACAGCTAAGGATGAATGGACGCATGAAACCTCGCAACACTACCGCGAGCAAGTCATGAAAAAATTATCAACCATGCCTGGATTCGAAGATATTGAAGAACACATTATTTCTGAAACACATATCACTCCAATGGATTTCAAACATCGATTTAACGCTTATAATGGAGCGTGTTTTGGATTAAGACCAAATTTGACCCAAAGCAATCACTTACGCCCGCAAAGTAAAGCTACTTATTGTGAAAATCTTTACTTTACCGGTAGTAGTACACATCCTGGCGCAGGCGTACCGATTGTATTATTATCAGCAAAAATTGCCTCAGAGGAGCTTATATTAGATGACGAGAAAGCATACGAGAAAATTTAAGGGGGGCATGTAATGAATCAGCAGCTATTAGCCGATTATTATTATTGTGAAAAAATCATTCAAAACTATTCAAATAGTTTTTACTATACCTTTTCTCATCTACCGAAGGAAAAAGCGAATGCAGTGTATGCCATTTATGCTTTTTGTAGAATGGCAGATAATGCAGTCGACCTTCATGACAGTACGGCGGAAAAAGTTAACCGTCTGGAGCAACTACACGATGAACTTGTCCTGTTTCAACATAATAAGGAGCTAGATTTACCTTTATGGAGAGCATTACGAGATGTATTTAACCGCTATGAAATGAATATTCAACCTTTTTTTGAACAATTAGAAGGACAAGCAATGGATATTTCCTTCAAAGCCCCTCGTACAATAGATGAGTTGTTGAAGTATAGTTATCATGTAGCCGGAACTGTCGGCCTTATGCTGCTACCTATTATCGCTAAGACGCATTACCAACAACTAAGACCAATAGCTATTAAATTAGGAAATGCTATGCAATTAACAAATATTTTACGAGACATTGGTGAAGATTATCGCAATCATCAACGTATATATATCCCAGAAAATTTGCTAGTAAAATATCAATATTCAACTGGAGAACTTTCAAGAGGTGTGATTAACCCTTCATTTATTTCAATATGGGAGGAACTTGCCCAAAAGGCTGAAAGCGAATATGACAGCTTTGAAACGAGCTATCATCTATTTGATCGTGACTCTCAATTCCAAGTATTATCCGCTGCAAGAGTTTATAGAAGCTACTTAGCACAAATTAGAAACAAACAATATAACTGTTTTAAAGAAAAGCATGCGATGATCTATGATGATGTGGCGGATATATTAAATAATACAAGAATGGATTTAGCTAATTAAGGGGGATAATTAATGAAGCGAACAGCCATTGTCATCGGCGGTGGACTCGGCGGACTGTCCACTAGTATTTCCTTAGCACAGAGCGGTTTTCAAGTTTCATTATATGAAAAAAATGCTCACCTCGGTGGAAAATTAAATAGGCTTGAGCAAGATGGGTTTGGTTTTGATCTTGGACCAAGTATTTTAACCATGCCGCATATTTTTGAAAGATTGTTTAACGGCAGTGGCAAACAGATGTCTGAATATATTCCAATAAAGGAAGTAGCACACCAATGGCGTGCTTTCTTTCCAGATGGAAAAATGCTTGATCTCTTCTCAAATTTAGAACAAATGCTCACTGAAAATGATGATTTAACATCCAAGGATATAGAAGAATATGAGCAGTTCCTTCATTATTGTAAAGGGTTATATGAAATGACTAATGAAGGTTACTATAAGCATGGGCTTGATTCAACATTAGAAGTAATCAAACATCACGGAATCATCCGCTCACTTAGAGGGTTTGATTTATTTTCCACAATGTATGATGCCATCGAGCATCATATTAGTCATCATCATCTCAAGAGAATGCTCTCTTATTTTATCAAATATGTTGGCTCTTCACCTTATGATGCACCAGCTATACTTAATATGATGATTTATATGCAGCATAAGCAAGGGGTATGGTATGTGCCTGGTGGTATGCACAAAATTGCAGAAGGTTTAACAAAACTTGCTCAAGAAATTGGTGTTCATATTTACCACGGTCAAGAGGTAACAAAATTATCTACTAGCAAAAATAAAGTCACAGAAGCCATTCTAGCAGATGGTACCACCCTAAAGGCTGATTATTATATTTCCAATATGGAAGTCATTCCAACCTATCAATTTTTATTGAATGAAAACATAGGCTACATTAATAAACTTGAAAAAAAGTTTGAGCCCTCTAGCTCAGGTTTAGTGATTCATCTTGGTGTTAAAAATCAATACCCACAATTACGTCATCATAATTTCTTTTTCTCAAGAGATTTAAAGACGCAGATGAATAAAATATTTCATAAAAAACAACTACCAGATGATCCAACGATCTATTTAGTCAATGTCAATAAAACAGACCCAAGTCAGGCTCCAGTTGGCCATGAAAATCTTAAAGTGCTGCCACATATCCCGTATATCCAAGATCAGCCCTTCACAAAAGAGGATTATTTGCACTTAAGGACGACTGTACTCATTAAATTAGAAGAAATGGGATTGACTAATTTACGCCAATCCATTGTTACAGAGGATTTTTGGACGCCTGAAGATATCAAAGAAAAATACAACTCTCATCGTGGTTCTATCTATGGAACCGTTTCTGATAAGAGCAAAAACAAAGGCTTTAAACACCCTAAACAAAGTGAAAAGTATAAGAATTTATTTTTCACAGGCGGAACCGTAAACCCAGGTGGCGGTATGCCAATGGTCACACTTAGCGGTATGCAAGTGCGTGATAAAATAATGACTGCTGAAAAAGAAAGGGCGTAACATTCATGGTTCTGACCGGTATTCTCACCGTACTTGTCTTGTTCATTATATTTGGCCTCCTTTCTGGGAAGCTAATGTTATGGGAAATTCCCACTGCTGAAAAAAAAAGTACAAAACTGGTTTCACCACTTATAGAACAGGTATCTATCATTATACCCGCACGAAATGAAGCGAAACGATTGCCGAACTTACTCACTTCATTACAGCAACAAATTATGCAGCCAAGAGAAATTATTGTCATCGATGATGGTTCGGTAGATAGCACAGCTTCTATTGCTATGCATTACGGTGCAAAGGTTTTAAATACCAACACATTAAGAGAAAATTGGAAAGGAAAGTCAGCGGCCTGCTGGCTTGGCGCGAACGAAGCGAATGGTGATTTCTTATTATTCCTTGATGCTGATACATTCTTTGAACATCCTGATAGCTTGCAGAATTTAATGCAAACATATGAACGATACGGAAAAACCGGTATTCTCTCTGTACAGCCTTTTCATCGTATTAAAAAATCCTATGAAAACTTATCCTTACTATTTAATATGATTGTTTTTGCAGGCATGAATGTCTTTACCATTTTTCGTCAAAAAATACCACCTGCAGGTGCATTCGGTCCGTGTATCTTATGTAATACACATGAATATCTACAGACAGGCGGGCATCAAAAAGTCGGGGAAGCGATTATGGATGATCTTGTGTTAGGAGGAATTTTTAGTAAAGAGGGATTCCCAGTCCATTGTATTAGCGGTAAAGACCTTATCAGCTTTCGTATGTACCCAGAGGGGATCAAAGGTTTGATTGAAGGTTGGACTAAAAGCTTTGCTACAGCTTCAAAGGCTACTCATTCTTTTATTACCATACTAATAAGTTTATGGATTGCCGGTGCCTTTTCTTCCGTTGCATTCATCTTATTGTCACTATGGCAAAGCAGTCTTAGCTTATTACTTATTTCATTAGGATTTTATCTTCTTTACATCTATCATCTTATTTTGCAGTCTCAAAAAATCGGTCGTTTTCATATAGCGAGTATTGTCCTTTATCCATTTTTATTTTGTTTCTTTACACTAACATTTGTATATTCTCTTTATTTAACGCGAATTAAAAAAAGGGTGAACTGGCGTGGTAGGAAGGTAAAAGTATGAATATTTTTCCGATTTTCACCCTTACACCACTCGCTCTTTTGACAGTTAATATTCTTGCATGGGGTTTCATTCACATCAGTTTATCTCTTTTACTAGCTTCTCTACCACTCCGTTGGTTTAAAAATGATTCTCATCTTTATCAATCAAAAAAATGGGAGAAAAACGGAGAGCTTTGGCAATGGCTGGTTAAGGTAAGACAGTGGAAACATAAAATTCCAGATGGTAAGCATATTATTTCTAAAGGATACGAAAAACAAAACTTACAGGGTGTTTCTCTGTCAGACCTTGAAGTTTTCTTATATGAATCTAGAAGAGCAGAGCTCACCCACTGGCTATCCATACCACCTGCATGTTTATTTTTCATTTGGAACCCCATTTGGGCAGGTTGGGTAATGATTGCCTATGCATTAATATTTAATTTACCTATTATTATCGTACAACGCTATAATCGGCCACGCTTAATACGCTTAATAGCATTAAAAAAATGCAGAAAAACTGTTTACTAAAGATAAGTAGCCTATCTCTAATTTTTAGAAATAGGCTACTTCATTTTAATATTGAATTAATGTATATTTCTTCTTCCCGCGACGAATAACTGTAAATTGACCCTCTATTTTATCTTGCTCACTCAACTGATAATCAACCTGTTGCATACGATCACCGTTAATGTAGATTGCACCGTTCGTTACGTCTTCTCTCGCTTGTCTTTTAGAAGGCGAAATTTTAGCCTCTACAAGTAAGTCAACAATATTGCCCTCTCCAGTATGTTGATAAGAAGGAACATCCTTAAACCCTTCCTTTACTTCCGCAGCGGTTAACTCTTTAATTTGTCCACTGAATAAGGCTTCAGTAATTTTCAGCGCTTGGTTCAATGCTGCTTCACCATGTATTTGTCTCGTCATTTCTTCTGCTAATGCCTTTTGTGCTTTACGTAAATGAGGCTCTTCTTGGACAGCTACTTCCAAAGCTTCGATGTCTTCACGTGATAGGAATGTGAAGTATTTCAAGTATTTAATGACATCTGCATCTGCTGTATTAATCCAGAACTGATAAAACTCATAAGGTGATGTTTTTTCGGCATCTAACCAAATGGCTCCACCTTCTGTTTTTCCAAACTTCGTACCGTCAGCTTTTGTCACAAGCGGAATGGTCATACCGTATGCTTTTGCACCTTCTCCAACCATTTTACGGATAAGCTCAAGCCCAGTTGTAATATTACCCCACTGATCACTGCCGCCAATTTGAATTTTACATTGATGATTTTCATAAAGATGCTTAAAGTCCATCCCTTGTAAAATCGTATAAGTGAATTCCGTAAAAGAAATACCTGATTCTAATCTTTTAGCAATCGTATCTTTAGCTAACATATAGTTAACCCCAATATGTTTACCGTAATCCCTGAGGAAAGTGACAATATTCATACTCGATGTCCAGTCGTAATTATTGACTAATGTCGCTCCATTATCTCCTTCAAAATCAAAAATACGTTCTAATTGCTGTGATAAAGAAGCAACATTTTCTTGTACTTTCTCAATCGTTTGTAGTGTTCTTTCTTCTGTCGCCTTTGGATCACCAATTAACCCAGTTGCCCCCCCTACTAACACAATCGGACGATGCCCAGCATTTTGAAACCTTCTCAATGTTAAGAAGGGTAATAAATGACCAATATGCATACTATCACCAGTCGGATCCATCCCACAATATAAGGAAATCTTTTCTTTTTCTAAAAGATCCTTCATCCCCTCTTCATCTGTTTGTTGATAAATAATGCCTCTCCACTGTAAATCTTCTAATAAATTCATCCACTTTTCCTCCTTTATTTCATAAAAGATAAATTTTTATCCAAAAAAAATACGCCCCTGCTCATTGCAGGGACGCATTTCTTTGCGCGGTACCACCCAGTTTGAGAACACTATTATTCTCCACTCTTCACTGATAACGGAAATACCGTTTACTACTACTAGATATATTCATTCGCAGTAAAAGCTCCGGGAGGTATTTCGCACTTCTATTTGTATCGACTCACAGCAAACCGTCGACTTTCTGAAAACAGGGATAGAATGACTACTTATGACCCATCAACGCTAATATTAAATTGAATCGTAATAATGCATTTTTATCATAAAAGAATAACCAATGTCAATATGACGTTTTTTTAACTTTTTTTCATCCCAATAGGAAAAATATGAATTTTGTACTTTATGACGAACCTTGTCATATTACCTGTTAGGTTATGCTATAATGTATTTGATTTTAGGAGGGATGAACGAATGAATGAGACCTTCAGCAAGATAAAAGAAAAAGCAAAAGCCGCGTTCGGTTTTTTAACTCATAATAAAACCAAAAAAGGCGCACGTATTACATATCAAGTTATATGGAACTTATTATTAATACTTGCAATTACCGTTATCTTAGGTGGGGCATTTGCAGGTGCCACAGGTATTGGCTATTTTGCTTCTCTTGTTAAAGATGAACCCCTTCGTTCTTATGAAAATATGCAAAAAGATATCTATAATTATGAGGAAACCTCAAAATTATATTTCGCTGGTGATGTATATTTAGGAAATGTAAGAACGGACCTTGAAAGAGAAGAAGTGAAGCTAGAAAATGTTTCACCATATTTGAGAGATGCTGTTATTGCCACAGAGGATGAGTACTTTTATGAGCACGAAGGTGTAGTGCCAAAAGCTATCCTACGTGCACTGTTTCAAGAAGTAACTAACGCCTCTACTCAATCTGGAGGAAGTACATTAACTCAGCAACTGATAAAAAACCAGATCTTAACAAACGAAGTTTCTTTTGATCGAAAAGCAAAAGAAATCTTACTCGCATTAAGGTTAGAGAATTATTTCGATAAAGAGGAGATTCTTGAAGCTTATTTAAATGTCTCTACTTTTGGCCGCAATGCGGAAGGTAGAAATATCGCTGGCGTTCAGGCTGCTGCCCAAGGTTTATTTGGTGTTGATGCTAAAGATGTGTCTATACCGCAAGCAGCTTTCATTGCTGGTATGCCTCAGTCACCTTTTGGTTATACACCATTCCAACAAGGTGGTGGCTTAAAGGATGAAGAGTCTCTACAACCAGGCATTGATCGTATGAAAGTCGTACTTAAGAGAATGTACGATGATGAAAGAATTACTGAAAAAGAATATAAAGAAGCTAGTGAGTATGATATTGTTGCTGACTTTAGAAAACCGAAAAATGATGATGCAATTGAAAAATACCCTTATTTAACTTATGAAATTCAAGACCGCGCCAAGGAGCTTTTGGCATCCATCTTAGCAGAACAAGATGGCTATGAAGAAGCTGATTTAACTGGTGACCTTAAAAACGAATATCTTATTTTAGCTGATCGAGCATTAAGACAGAATGGTTATCATGTTCACTCAACTATTGATAAAGATATTTATGAAGCTTGGCAAAAAGTTGTTAAAGATTATCCTAACTACGGCCCAGCCAAAAGTGCAACCTATGTAATCGATGGTGAAGAAAAAGAAGTAATGGAACCAGTGGAGGTTGGTGGACAACTTATTGAAAACAGTACAGGGAAAATTCTGAGCTTTGTTGGTGGTCGTGGCAAGGGTGTATCCTTAAATGAAGACCTTAACCATGCAACCGATACGTTAAGACCAAACGGCTCAACCATGAAACCATTACTTGTTTATGGTCCTGCATTCGAACTTGGTGCAGCACAACCAGGAAGTATTCTTCCCGATGTGCCACTGCGCTTAAATCCAGGTTCAAGTGACTATTGGCCAAAAAACTATTCTTTTACCTACCATGGTTTAGTTTCAGCAAGGTATGCCGTTGAACAATCTTATAACGTCCCAGCGGTTAAACTTTATACCGATATTTTGAGCCAAAATCCGGCACAATATCTTGAAAAGATGGGTATAACCACATTAACCGCAGAAGATAAAACGAATAGATCAGCTGCATTAGGTTCATTAACAAATGGTGTTTCCGTTGAGGAAAATACGAATGCATTTACTACATTTGCTAATAACGGTAAATTCGTAGATGCTTATATGATTGATAAGATTACTGATAAAGAAGGCAATGTCATCTACGAGCATGAAACGAAGGAAGTAGAAGTCTTTACTCCGCAAACAGCTTACTTAACAATAGATGTGATGCGTGGGGTTATTAATAGTGGGACAGCCACTGCTGTTAAAAACCGTTTAAAATTTAGTGCCGATTGGGCAGGAAAAACAGGGACAGGTAATAACTTTGAAGATGCATGGTTCGTCGCGTCTAACCCAAATGTAACCGCTGGTCTATGGAGTGGCTACGATACGCCTAAGTCTCTAAAAGCAAGTGGTAGTTTATCTTATAGCGCACGTAATAATTACTTATGGGCTGATTTGATGAACGCTGCTTATGATGTAAATCCTGAACTCATGAAGCCAGATAAAACCTTTAAACGACCTGATGGTATAGTCAGTCGCTCATTCTGTGCAATTAGTGGTTTAATCCCTTCTCAAGCTTGCTCTGAAGCAGGACTTGTTGATACTGACATCTTTAATGCAAAATATGTTCCGTCTAAATCAGATGATAGTCTTGGAACAGGTAGAATTGTCTATATAGGGGATAAAAAGTATTTGGCACTTGAATCCACACCAGCGGAATTTTCTGAGCCTGGTATGGTCATAGATGCCGATTATATTGAAAAACTATTTGGCATTAGAGCGAACCCAAGTGATTTATTGCCGAAAAGGGATAAATGGGCTAAAGTACTCGTTGCAGCCGATAAAATGAGTGAAAATGGCAAAAAGCCAGCTGCACCAAATGCTAAAGCATCAGGTAACTCCATCACTTGGGGGCAACATCCTGAAAATGACGTCATTGGTTATCGTGTATATAAAGACGGTAAAAAAGTAGCCAGTATAAAAGCCGGTGACTCCTTAGGCTATAAAGGTGGCAATGGTGAGTACCATGTTACAGCAGTTGATATTGCCGGTAATGAATCTTCACCTTCAAGCAAAGTCCAAGTTGGCAAAGTGAAGGAAGAAGAGAAGCCAAAACAAGAGGACAAAGTAAAAGAAAACGAGCCTAAAGAGGAACAAACAGATAAGGAAACAGAAACGGATAGCAAACCAGAAGAAAAACCGGAAGAGGAAAAGCCTCAAGGTGAAACAGAAAATCCTCCTGCGGAAGAAGATCAACCGGATACGAGTGATGAAGAATAGAATGAATCTGGCCATTTCATTTTCAACTCAAATCAAAAGAGATATCATTCGCACAAAATTAAACACCTGGTGTAAATTCCGTTTGATTAGAATTAATTGGCGATAGTCTAAAATCAAAGCTGAAGAATACGAAAAGAGACAGATAATCGGGCATGTAAGAAAGAGTTTTTTTATAGAAAAAAACACAATGACATTTGTTACTACCCTAAAATAACTAAACAAAGTAAATCATTCTTGAAGTGGTACTATTAAAGTTTACCAGTTGATTAATGTCCCCTTAAAGTAGATATTCAAAAAAGCCTTCATCTTACCATGAAGGAAGAATGCTACTTGGAGGGGATTTTTTTATTGCAAAGAAAGGATAAAGTTTTAATAGATATTCATAGGAGAGTTTTCACATAACACCGGGTAAAGGATATATGAATAGATGAATTAGGGATTCGTCACTGCAGCCATCAAAAATGTGTGTTATGAAATGGAAAGAGTGAGTATCTTTTGATGTACGGAAGGATTCTCAATATCTTTTAAGAGGAGTGTAATAGCAATTAAGTAGAGTTTTTCTTCTTCATATCAATTAAAAATCAAACTACATTACATCTAATCTTTTCTAAAAAAATTTCTACTTATTCAATTTTTTGTATAAAATATTTAACGAAAATAGTCTAGAAAACGGGCACCATAAATCAATTTATGATCCATTATATAGCGAAAAAAACTTAGTAAGAATATTTCCGAAGTGTTAGGAGAAAATACTGAAAGAATTAATCTTAGGAGGGATAATATGACGAATGCCAAACCAGACAACCGTTCAGATAATGTGAGAAAAATTCAAAATAACATTGACAATACACTTCAGAATATTAATGAAGCTGAGGACTACACTAAAGCTCACTCAGAAGAGTTGAGTGCCCAAGAAAAAAATGAAATATTGGATAAAAATGAAAGACGGAGAAAAAGTATCGACGGTTTACGCTCAGAAATTAAAGATGAAGCTTCGCATAATGAATATAATAATGATTTAAATTAATTTCTAAATATGTACTAAATAAAATTGTGAAGCAATTGACTGCCGACCTTGAAAATAACATAAATTTTAAGCGGCCATTGCTCTATATTCTATAGAGCTGTGGCCATTTTGTTTTGCATTCTATTGTGGTTATAAAAAAGAGGTTAGATTAATTTATCAAATTTTTACGTATATGTAAATAATAATTCCCACTTTAAACATCTATTAAAACAAGGAGAACATTCATTATAGCTATTAACCACCCTTTTATGTGTAGATAGCATAAAATGTTGCTTTCCTAAAAAACTTTCCTCAAATACTAAAAAACGAGTCAATAAGAGAGGAATCCCCTATCATTGACCCGCAATTTCAAAAAACCCAACAATCTTTCTCACTACTCTATCTATATGACTTGTGTGTGGTTGTTAGATCAGTCTTCCATTGTAGATAAGTCGCCCGTAGGTAAATCTAATTCCCAAGCCTTTAATACACGGCGCATGATTTTACCACTACGTGTTTTTGGCAGTTTGTCGCGGAATTCGATTTCACGAGGTGCAGCGTGTGCAGCTAACCCCTTTTTAACGAATTGACGAATATCTTCTTTCAGTTCATCTGTTGCTTCATAACCATCGATTAGCGCAATAAAGGCTTTTATAATCTCGCCACGAACCGGGTCCGGTTTTCCTATGACACCAGCTTCAGCAACAGCTGGATGTTCGATGAGCTTACTTTCTACCTCAAATGGTCCTACCCGTTCGCCGGACGTCATAATTACATCATCGACTCTCCCTTGGAACCAAAAATATCCATCTTCATCCATATAAGCGGAATCACCTGAAACATACCAGTCACCTGGCATAAAGTAAGAATCATATTTCTCTTTATTATTCCAAATGGTGTGCATCATAGATGGCCACCCTTTTTTTATGGCCAGATTACCCATGCGATTTGGTGGTAGTTCATTCCCTTGGTCATCGACAATGGCTGCTTTTACCCCTGGAATTGGTTTACCCATGGAGCCAGGTTTAATTTCTAGGCTTGGGTAGTTACAAATGAGTTGAGCACCCGTTTCAGTCATCCACCACGTATCATGAATACGCTTATTGAATACTTTCACTCCCCATCTCACCACTTCAGGATTCAATGGTTCACCTACACTTAACACATGTCGTAGAGTGCTTAAGTTGAATTTCTTCACTACTTCATCCCCAGCGCCCATTAACATACGAAAAGCTGTTGGTGCACTATACCAAACCGTAACACCATAATCTTCAATCGCCTGATACCATGTTTCTGGGCTAAATCTGCCTCCGACAATAAGGTTTGATGTTCCTGTCAACCAAGGTCCGAAAATACCATAAGAAGTTCCTGTTACCCAACCTGGGTCAGCCGTGCACCAATAAACATCATCTTCTTTTAAGTCCAATACCCATTTCGCCGTTTGATAATGTTGAATCATCGCATTGTGAACGTGCAGCACACCTTTTGGTTTACCAGTGGAACCAGAAGTATAATGTAAAATTAGACCGTCTGTCGGTTCTACCCATTCAATTTCTAATTCTTTACTAGCCTTTTGCATATATTTACGGAAATCTAATAATTTTCCATTTTCTTCTACATTCTCACCAACAACAAAAATATGTTTTAAGTTTGGTAATTTATCAGCGGGTACACGATCTAATAGTTCAGGAGTCGTAATAAGGACTTTTGCTTCGCTATCCTCTAAACGGTCTGTTACTGCTCCCTCCATAAAGGCTTCAAATAGTGGTCCGACTATGGCACCTAGCTTGATTGCGCCAAGAACTGAGAAGTAAAGTTCTGGTGAACGTCCCATAAAAACAAATACGCGATCACCTTTTTCAACGTCTCCATGTGCTTTTAGTACATTAGCCGCTTGGTTTGAAAAGTCCTTCATCTCTTTAAAGGTATACTTCTCTTTATTCTCACCTTCACGATAATAGAGCGCTACCTTGTTTTTCTTATCACTTTCAGCATGGCGGTCAATTGCTTCGTACGCCAAATTCATTTTCCCTGTTTCGTACCAAGAAAATTGCTTTTTCGCTTCTGTCCAATCAAAACTATTATACGCTTCCTCATAATTTTTCAAATTATGGTTACCTTGTATTGCTGGCAGCGCTTCCAATTTCATGTTCATTTATCCCCCTTTAAACTTGTTTAAACTATTATAATATAAATACTTTTTTTTCACAATTTTTTAAATTATAAGGCAGTAAATTATCTATAAAGACTTATTAAATTGTATGTTAAGAAGGGATAACGATTAAAAGCTGATTCCTTCTGTGTTATTGATACGATTTTTTTATAATCAGGGATAGCTCAGGAAAAGGGATTTGTGCGTACATCTGAAGGTAAACGGGCAAGGATAGTTGAGGAAAAAAGGATTTGCTTGTGCAGCCACTTTTTTCAAAAATGTCAACAGTTCGATCAGCTAGCTGTTTTTTTATACTTACCTACTGTGAAGTAAGATTTTACATTCTCCCTTACTTCATCTGGTGTTGAAGCTACTCTGGGTTTTTAATTTTATACTGATAGCTTTAACAAACGTTCTTACTTCTTTTATTGCTATGATTTTCTTCACGGCTACATTGCCTGTTAAGAGTAATCTAAAAAGGCTGACGTAAATATTATGTTAAATCCTCCCTTTCCATTGATCAAATATAGGGCAATTAAAATAAAAAGGTTTCAATTCCCACTAAAATTTTTATATAATCTACATATTATTTTAAATTGTCATTAAATTTATATTTTTTATATGAAAGCGCTTCAGCAGTTTATGTATAATAGATAGTAAGATTACTTGTTTTAGGCGGTGAATGAATTGCAGCATCTGAAAACGTATAATGCGATGAAACTGAATACGGCAAACGGAGAATTAATCATTGAAGGACCGATATCTGCCGACGTTCTAAAAACCTATGACTTTCATCATGATCTTGTTGCTTTCAGACCTCCAGAGCAACAGAGGAAGGCCTTAATTGAGATTGCTGGATTACCTGAAGGAAGAATCATTATTGCTAGATTTAGAGATACGATCGTAGGCTATGCGACTTATTTATATCCAGATCCGTTAGAAAGATGGTCAGAAGGGAAAATGAATAATCTCATAGAACTAGGGGCAATAGAAGTGATTCCTGCCTTTCGAGGAACGGGAACAGGAAAAAGTATCTTACGCGTATCGATGATGGATGATGCGATGGAAGATTATATTGTTATTACTACCGAATATTATTGGCATTGGGACTTAAAAGGAACTGGTTTAAACGTATGGGAGTATCGCAAAATCATGGAAAAGATGATGAATGCAGGGGGACTTGTTTGGTTTGCTACCGATGATCCAGAAATCAGCTCCCATCCTGCTAATTGTCTAATGGCCCGGATTGGTAATCGGGTAAGCACAGATTCCATTCAACAGTTCGATAAACTTCGATTTATGAATCGCTTTATGTATTAGTTTTTCTTAAAAAGGGGGATTTTAAATGATTGTTGAAGAAATGATGAAGAAGGAAATCTTTACACTTACAGAAAATCACCTCATTGCTGATGCACTCCAACTCATGCGTGATCAAAAAATCCGCCATTTGCCCATTATCGATGAAGCCAATCACCTGATCGGCTTAGTAACAGATCGAGATATACGGGATGCGACGCCTTCTATACTAGATACAGTTCAATTAAAAGAAGGCCTCTCACAACCAATTAAACGAATTATGAAAACGGACATTATTTCTGGACACCCATTAGACTTTGTAGAGGATATCGCTGCGACCCTTTACGAGCACCGCATCGGTTGTATGCCCATTCTCAACGATAACCAATTAGTCGGCATTGTGACTCAGACAGACCTCCTTCATACTTATGTAGAATTAACAGGTGCCCATCAGCCAGGGTCACAAATCGAAGTAAGAGTGCCTAATCGTACAGGTAAGCTATTTGAGGTTACCTCCGTATTTCGTAATTTAAAAGCCAATATTCTTAGTGTCCTCGTCTATCCAGATAAAGAGGATAGTAATTATAAAATTATAGTCCTTAGAGTCCAAACAATGAATCCGCTTTCTCTTGTAGACAAATTACGTGAGGAAGGACATTCTGTACTCTGGCCTATAGATCCAAGGAAGTGAACATCATGGACCGTTCTGTTTTTTTATATTCTGATGCATTACTTAACTATCGCTTTAATGCTGAGCACCCTTTTAATCAGCAACGCTTAAAATTAACTTTAGATTTACTACAATCTATCCATGCGATAAAAGACACGCAAATGATTGCACCTAGAATAGCAACAGAAGAAGAATTATTACTCATTCATGATCCAGGTTATGTTCGTGCTGTAAAGTTAGCAGGTAATGATGAGCTTCCCCAAGAGCAGGCAGAGAGTTACGGGCTTGGAACCGAGGATACACCTATTTTCCCTCAAATGCACGAGGCCAGTAGCTTACTTGTTGGAGGCGCATTGACTGCCGCTGATTATGTCATGCAAGGGAAGGCAGAACACGCCCTTCATTTAGGCGGGGGACTTCATCATGGCTTTAGAGGTAAGGCATCTGGATTTTGTATCTATAATGACAGCTCAGTGGCAATCAAATATTTACGAGAAAAGTACAATGCCCGTGTCCTTTATATTGATACGGATGCTCATCATGGTGATGGTGTACAATGGGCGTTTTATGATGACCCAAATGTATGTACATTATCTATCCATGAAACCGGTAGATACTTATTTCCCGGAACAGGGAATATTAACGAAAGAGGTCATAGTCATGGATATGGCTATTCTTTTAATATACCTTTAGACGCTTTTACAGAGGATGATTCGTGGCTACATGCATACGAAACGTCCTTTAAAGAAGTAGCAGCGTTTTTTAAACCAGATATTATTTTCACCCAAAATGGTGCTGATGCGCATTACTTTGATCCGTTAACACATCTTTCGGCAACAATGAGAATATATAAAGAAATACCAAGGCTCGCTCACCAACTCGCTCATCAATATTGTGAAGGAAGATGGATAGCCGTTGGTGGGGGTGGATATGATATCTGGCGGGTAGTTCCGAGAGCTTGGTCACTTATTTGGTTAGAAATGATTGAAAATTCAAGCGGAACAGGACCATTACCTTCTGATTGGATTGAAAAGTGGGAAAAGGAATCTCCATTTAAGTTGCCACAAACTTGGGAAGATTCATCGGATATATATGATCCCATTCCAAGAAAAAATGAAATCACTGAAAAAAACGCTAAAACGGTGGAAAAAGCGCTTTATCCCATAAGAGGAAAAAATGAATGAAAAATGAAGTAAGGCGCAAAGTTTTGGGACAGAAGTTATTAAGTAATGATAAAGGTTAGGAAACATAACTAACATCACCTATTGATCTATGAGCTAAATTATCAATATAGAAAGCTGAACTATTGTAGCATGTTCCCGATGTGTGAGCTTGTCTAATCATAGTTCGGCCTTTTTAGTTGAGTTGCTGCAAACCTTTTGTCCTAACCTCTTCTCTTTTATGAAGAAGTAGCTAAACATTGTAACAGAGTGTAAGCAGCTTGCTGGGCGCTGACAGTAAGAAACACATATTATGATTCGTATTCTTTTATATTTACTGTTATATTCTTATTTTTCCGGCAGAAAAAAATCCTGCGAAGCATTCAGATCTTGTTTTCCTTTTGAGTAACTGGCTAATCCTTTTTGCGAAGCGCTCAGCTCTGGTTTTTCTTATGAGTGACTTGCTATTCCCTTTTGCGAAGCGCTCAGCTCTGGTTTTCTTTCTGAGTGACTTGCTAACATCTTTTGCGAAGCGCTCAGCTCTGGTTTTTCTTCTGAGTGACTTGCTATTCCCTTTTGCCAAGCGCTCAGCTCTGGTTTTGTTCCTGAGTAATTTGCTATTCCCTTTTGCCAAGCGCTCAACTCTGGTTTTCTTTCTGAGTGACTTGCTATTCCCTTTTGCGAAGCGCTCAGCTCTGGTTTCCCTTCTGAGTGACTTGCTAATCCTTTTTGCGAAGCGCTCAGCTCTGGTTTTTCTTCTGAGTGACTTGCTATTCCCTTTTGCGAAGCGCTCAGCTCTGGTTTTCCTTGTGAGTGACTTGCTAATCCTTTTTGCGAAGCGCTCAACTCTGGTTTTCTTTCTGAGTGACTTGCTATTCCCTTTTGCGAAGCGCTCAGCTCTGGTTTTCCTTGTGAGTGACTTGCTAATCCTTTTTGCGAAGCGCTCAACTCTGGTTTTCTTTCTGAGTGACTTGCTATTCTCTTTTGCGAAGCGCTCAACTCTGGTTTTGTTCCTGAGTAATTTGCTATTCCCTTTTGCCAAGCGCTCAACTCTGGTTTTCTTTCTGAGTGACTTGCTATTCCCTTTTGCGAAGCGCTCAGCTCTGGTTTCCCTTCTGAGTGACTTGCTAATCCTTTTTGCGAAGCGCTCAGCTCTGGTTTTTCTTCTGAGTGACTTGCTATTCCTTTTTGCGAAGCGCTCAGCTCTGGTTTTTCTTCTGAGTGACTTGCTATTCCCTTTTGCGAAGCGCTCAGCTCTGGTTTTCCTTGTGAGTGACTTGCTAATCCTTTTTGCGAAGCGCTCAGCTCTGGTTTTTCTTCTGAGTGACTTGCTATTCCCTTTTGCGAAGCGCTCAACTCTGGTTTTGTTCCTGAGTAATTTGCTATTCCCTTTTGCCAAGCGCTCAACTCTGGTTTTCTTTCTGAGTGACTTGCTATTCCCTTTTGCGAAGCGCTCAGCTCTGGTTTCCCTTCTGAGTGACTTGCTAACATCTTTTGCGAAGCGCTCAGCTCTGGTTTCCCTTCTGAGTGACTTGCTACTCCCTTTTGCGAAGCGCTCAGCTCTGGTTTCCTTTCTGAGTGACTTGCTATTCCCTTTTGCGAAGCGCTCAGCTCTGGTTTTGTTCCTGAGTGACTTGCTATTCCCTTTTGCGAAGCGCTCAGCTCCGGTTTCCCTTCTGAGTGACTTGCTATTCCCTTTTGCGAAGCGCTCAACTCTGTTTTGTCCCAGTCTCTGCTTGTTTTAACTTAATAGGATCACGGGCATCTATTCTCCAAGATTCTCAATTTCATTGTAAATAGATGTGATGTCATTAATTGTTTGCATAAATTCTTGGTCCTCGATGAATGCCTCAGATAATGTCCCTTTCTCCAAACCTTCCTCAAGCTTAACTAAATGCGTAGATAATGCTTCATTTTGTTGCACCAACTCAGCATGCAGACTATCAATTAATTCTGGTGCTTCAGTGTTTTCAATTGTATCGATGGCATTTTGTAAATCCTCTACATTTTTTTCCAGTGATGCTGCAACATTCTCATCCGTTATCGCTTGCTCTGCTTGTTCCGGAAATTCGTTGGCAAACTGTGTAATCTCATTCATATAATCTTCCACATCATTTACGTAAGCCAACGTATTTTTTGTATCTTCAATTGGCGAACACGCAGACAAGCTTAACAACATACCAAAAGCTGCAAGGTAAACTTTTGTTTTCATCCCTTATCTACCCTTTCTTTTCTTTAACTGTTCTTTTATGATTGGCACTGCTTTCTTCTTCAAAAACTTCACGCCTTCTTTTTGAATGAGTCTCTTTAGTAATTTTTTCACAGCCATTAGTCTTCACTCCTTCATAAATGAGTTAGTGTTTCTTTTTTAAAAGCACGACAAAAACCCTTACCAAAGAAACTTGGTAAAGGTCTCGCAAACAACGAATGTTGCCAATAAAGCCGAGGGAGAGTCCCTGTATTGACGACTTTACTGTAACTGCTACTCCCCTTTAGACAAAAGGTAGTTGTATATTTAAGTTTTCCCAATTATACCATGCCAAAATTTAACCTGCAACTGATTGCAACCTTCATCTGAAAGAACAAGTCGATGACAGTAGCCCAATCAAGCTTAGCCTTCCACTCCTTGGGATGCATCCCACTTTCCTTGTAATTTGCGCAACAAGATGATTTGACCCGTATGATACGCCGTATGCAAATAAAGATGACTCAATGCCTCACTGGCATTATTCATCACTAAATCATCCGCTGCTTCTAGGTTTTTTTTCCAATCATTATATAATTGATGAATCCTCTCTCTCGTGTGAGAAAAAGTTACCCCTTCAGCCAACTGAAAAGTATTTTCTTTAGCTTCATCAACTGGCTCTTCTTTGAAGCGATGCAAGTATCTTTCGTTATAATAAAGAAGATGTGTCGTGATTTCATGGATACTATGAACGTCTTCGTTCGGTTTCCAATTTGCTTCTTCATCACTCAAGTTTGTTATGCTATTCAGCAAACTAACAAACCACCCATTTTCATGATGTGATGCATTTAATTGCTCGTTTAATACCTCCCTTAATTCCATCACTTTGCCCCCTTTTGCATCTTATATCCAAACATCATTTTCAGCCGTCAATGATAATTTCACCTCTCCTGTATTAATCACTCCTTTCGGTTCAATTAATATGACATGGCACTCTTCTTTTGCATATGGACAATGTTCTACTCCCTGAGGGACAACGAATAAATCACCATTCTTTAATACCACATCTTCTTCTCTCATGCGAATCGTTAATTCACCTTTAACTACCAAAAATACTTCGTCTGTATCATCATGCTTGTGCCACACGAACTCCCCTGAGAATTTAGCGACCTTCAATTGATAATTATTCATTTCTGCAACAACTTTTGGAGACCAAAACGTATGAAATTTTGTTAGTTTTTCTTGAATGTTAATGGGTTGATTGTTCATTTTTATGCCTCATTTCCTTGTGAAATAACTTTATTCATTTCTTTTGCTGCACTGATTGCCTTCGTATCTTTTTCGATATCTCTCGGTTTATTTCCTTCACCCAATATATATCCTAAAAACTTCATTCCCATAAAATCAAAGATGTACTGAAATTGTTGAATCATTGGTAATCCCTTGATCGTTGGCTGATCTCCACCAACAGCTATGACATAAGCTTGTTTATTTTCCATGCACTTCTTAAAGTGTTTCATTTCGGGATCCCTGAGTGTTTGGGACCAACGATCGATAAAATTCTTCATCATACCGGACATACTATACCAGTAAATAGGTGTAGCAAATATTAACGTTTCATATGTCATTATTTCTTGAATTAATTGTTGATAATCATCATCCACTAGAGGAAAACCGCCTTCACTATGTCGATGATCCTTTATAGCATCTATTTGATAGTTAGATAAATGAAATTCCTTAACTTTCACCCCATTTATCACTTGTTTCGTCAACCATTCAGTATTCCCGCTTTTACGTGTTCCACCATATATAACTGCTATTTTCATTACGATTCACTCCTCTAGTTTCCTATCATATTAAGTTTAATCTGTTTCTATTAATAGATACAGATGATAATATAGATATCATCAATCGAAAAATACGATCAATGCAGAAGGTGAAAAAATGGATATGAAGCAATTAAAGACCTTTCAAACAGCGGCCACTACTTTGAATTTTACAAAAACTGCAAAAATGCTTAATTTTGCACAATCAAGTGTAACCGCTCAAATTAAAGCATTAGAAGCAGAACTGCAACACCCACTTTTTGAAAGGTTGGGAAAAAAGCTTGTCTTGACCGCTACCGGTAAAGAATACAAGAAGTATGTTGACCAAATGTTAAGGTTAAATGATGAGGCACTACAAAAAATAAGTGACAAACAGTTTAGAATAGCCTCCTTAACAATTGGCGCACAAGAAAGTCAATGTACTTACCGACTTCCACGAGTTTTACAATTATTTAAATCACAGTTTCCTCATGTAAAATTGACGTTTAAACCTGCCCATTCTGATGATTCAGCAAGAGCACTTATAGATGATGGTACACTCGACCTTGCCTTTATCATGGATGTGAGAAAAACCCCTGAGACCTTACTGACAGAGACATTAATAATTGAAGAGTTAAAAATGGTGGCAGCGCCAGAGTATGCAATTAAATCAAGCGTTACCCTAAAAGATTTACAAAATGAATCATTTCTCTTAACCGAAATCGGATGTGCCTATCGCACTTTATTGGAGCAGACTTTAGCGGGGGAAAATGTCTTTTTGCATAACAGTATTGAGTTTGTGAGTATAGAGGCCCTTAAACAATGTGTAATAGCTGGACTAGGTGTGGCTTTTCTTCCCGCCATGGTCGTCAATAAAGAGCTTCACAACGGTCAATTAAAAGAAGTTATTTGGCCAAACGAACACATTCAACTCTATACACAAATAGCTTGGCATAAAAACAAACAAATGACACCACCACTACAAGCATTTATTGATTTAACTAGAAACGTATTTAAAGAGGAGAGAAAAAAAGCTGTTAGTTCTTATTAATAAGAGTTAATCCTATTATCGATAGCTTGGCAGTTACTATTTAATGATCGTCTCCACTATGTGAAATAATGTCGTAACAAGTTGTAACGCAAACAATCTAAATTTGCGCAAGGAAACAAAATTTACTAATGAAAAGGCTAACACCACCATCGCTCGGCTTTCACTTCTGCTTTTCCACTCTTGTCCATCATTTCCTTATATGAAAAAACCCAATCCGATTTGATCAGATTGGGTTTTTACTATCGCCTATTACTCTCATAAAAATATTTGATTGAGCGCTCAATCATCAATCATTTTTATTTATAAGAATGCCACTGTTGTTTCAACACTACATTGTTTTTTTGCATATATTGTAGACTTGCAACAAGCGCAAATCCTATCATAAGAAAAATGACAACCATGCCGATGACTCCATGCCATTCGTAGCGCGACCAAAAGAATCCAGCAACTGTACCACCGACACTAGAGCCGAAATAATAAAGAAATAAATAGAGCGAAGAGGCTTGTGCTTTGTCATGTGTTGCTCGTTGGCCAACCCAACTTGAAGCAATGGCGTGTGCCCCGAAAAAGCCAAATATAAAGATGGATAAACCTAAAAGAATGCCGATGATATGAGGTATAGCCGTACAAACTGTACCTACTATGGCCAAGGTGAAATAACTAACTAACATCTTCTCTTTACCGTAAGAACGAACAAGTTTTGCGTTAATTGTAGAACTAACTACACCGATTAAATAAATAAGAAATAACCAGCCAATCGTTGCATGACTATATGAAAATGGCTCGCTCATTAATAAATAACCAACATAGTTAAACAATGCCACATTGCTGCCTAATAGTAAAAAACCGATAAAAAACAAAGCTAACAACATTGGATCTTTAAGATGGTCAATTAAAGAATTGGATAATGAACGAAGGTTTAATAATCTCGGTTTAAAGAATTTAGAATCAGGTAAACTTCGTTGAAAATACATTGTGGCAATAAAGCCAATCAGTCCCACGCCAAGGATAGCAATTTGCCAGCTGAAGTAATCTGTAATAACACCCGTAAACACACGCCCAAAGACAGCGCCTGTGGCATTCCCACTAATATAAAGGCCCATTGCCTTTCCTAAACTTTTCGGATCCATTTCCTCAGATAAATAAGCCATTGCAATAGAAGGCAAGCCTGCAAGTGTCACACCAATGAGCACACGATAAATAAGTAATATCTCAAAAGAAGGACTAAATGCTGTCAAAATACACAGAAATGAGGAAATGAACATGGAATAAACCATAATCGGTTTTCTTCCCCACACCTCTGATATAGACCCAAAAAATAACATACTAATCGCTAAAACTACTGTTGTCAGGGAGAGGGAGAGACTTGCTTCTGCTGGGGTAATAGAAAAAATCTTCGAAAACTCCGGTAGTAATGGTTGCATGCAATAGAGTATGGCAAAAGTATTAAAACCCGCTGCAAAAAATGCGATATTCACTTTTTTAAAAAGGTTGGTACCTTGCTGTATGCCGTTCATCAATTCATGTTCTCTTCTTTCTTTTAGAATAGTCCTTCTAACATATTCTTTAATATTAAACATCGTACCACCTTTGAATCGATATGTATAATGCATTATAATAATAAAAATAATGCATTAATGTAATGGAAAAGAGTGAGTCTATGGATATTCAACAACTGCTTTATTTTCGAACTCTTGCGGAAACAGAACATATGACACAATCAGCAGAGAAACTATTGATTTCTCAGTCTGCATTAAGTCGTTCCATTGCAAGGTTAGAAGATGAATTAGGCGTGCCATTATTTGAAAGACAAGGGCGTGCTATTCACCTTAATGCTTATGGGGTTATTTTTTTGCGAAGAGTAGAGAAAATCATTCAAGAATATGTAGAAGCTAAGCAAGAAATTCAAGACCTTATTCAACCGCATACTGGAACGATTTCTCTTGGCTTTCTCCACACATTAAGTACCAACATTATCCCCGATATGATTTCACAATTCCGTGATTCTTACCCTGAGACACATTTCCGACTTAGTCAGGGAGCTTCACATGTCATGTTAGAGCAACTCTATAATGGGCAAATTGATTTATGTTTTATTGCACCTAATGAAAAAGATGATCAGGTAGGCTGGATGAAGTTATGGGAGGAAGAACTTTTTGCTGTCGTACCTAAAAACCATCGGCTAGCAAAGAAAAAATCTATTACACTCGAAGAACTAAAATATGAACCAATCATCCATTTAAAGAAAGGTTATTCTTTAAGAGAAACCGTTGAGGGGCTCTTTTTAGATGCAGGCCTCACGCCAAAAATTACGTTTGAAGGAGATGAGGCAGATACAGTCGCAGGGTTAGTTGCTGCAGAGCTTGGGGTTTCAGTTTTACCTGATTTGAAAGGTATCAACAAAAGTAAGATTATACAAATTCCAATCAGTCGACCACATTGTTTCCGTATGATTGGTATTGCCTGGTTAGAAAGCCGTTATATGTCACCCATTACTAAAACGTTTAAAAAATTTGTGACAGACCAATATATCTCTTCTGGATGGTAAAATACAAAGCCATCCAGAAAGATATATTCAAAACCGATGTTGATGAAGATTCCCGAACCTTTCAAACCATGCTAATGCCTTCTGTTCAACTTTTTTCACATAAGCATTTTTTCCTTCTATATAGGCATGGATATCTGTCGAGTGCTTGATGGCCAACGATTCTTTTAAGGCACCATATTTTCCAGCTTCTAATGGATGAGTCCGTAAATAATCACGAAAGGCAAGATGTCTAATAATCTCCTTACTGTCTTTTGCAAAAAAATGAAGATGATGCGTACGATTATCATGTCCTTTTTGAAAATATCTTCTTCCTCTTATACCATTCTCTCCTCTTGCCTCATACCCTAATGCATTCATTTCAATTAAGTAATCATCAACCTCTGTAATATCTTTGACAACCGGTAATATATCAATAATCGGCTTGGCTTTAAGACCTGGTACTGAGGTGCTACCGATATGAAAAATGACTATCATTTTATCTTTGAAGACTCGTTTTAACTTCTGTGCCTCTACTTCAAAGGCCGTAGACCATTGTCTATCATAATTAAGTACTTCTACTTTCCTCATGATTACCTCCATTTCCTAGGATTGAATAGTCCCTCTATCTGTTCGAATAACGATTGGCGCTTCTTTAGCGTATTTATTTGAGAAAATCCACCTTCTACCAACAGGAGCAACAATAATATAAACTCCATCATCATATTCTCCGAAAAAGTTTAAATATTTCTCGTGTTTAATTGATTCGTTGTTTCTCACTGGTATTCCTTTATCTTGTAATTGCTGAGCAAGCTCTATTATATGGTTTGTAGCGATACCTACCTCACTTATATTTAAAAAATGAGCCTTATGAAAATGCGATTCACTAGCTACTGCTGACGTTTTTCTTGCAATCAATTCAACGATATTACCGGATGGATCCTCGAAATAGATCGCTTTTGCTTTCGCTTCCTTAAAGTCTGCCTCATCTTCCCCCTCCTCCATTGCCAATTTAACTCTATTACTTAACCAAACTTTCGCTGATTGAAGTAAGTTAGGTGGAATATTAATAGCAAAATGATAAAAAGATGCCTGTTCAATCTCCTCTTGAATGGTTAACAGACTTGTACCGACCTGAAATGTAATCTGTTGTTTAGATTCTTTATATACATTTAAACCCATCACTTCTTCATAAAATTTTCTCGTTTCATTGTAATTACCTACATATATTGTCAGCTCTTTTATTTGCATACGTTTCTCCTCCTTACCGTTTCTTTCATTATACAAAATGACCGCTGTTTAAAAGTCAGTCTATAGGTTGAGAAAAAACAGTTAAATATTATATGGTAAGGAGTAGGCATAGCTTTTTTTGGGACCAAAAAAATGAAAAAAGCTATAGAATCAATTAGATGATTCCATAGCTTCATTGTGTTTATACTCAGGATCAAGAATAATAACTTCTACTCTGCGATTTTTCTCCCAATTTTCTGAGCTATTATTTGCGGCAATCGGCCTTGTTTCACCGTATCCTACTGCAGTAAAACGAGACGGTTCTATTTCATTATTCTCCACTAAATAACGAATAACACTACTTGCTCGGGCTGAAGATAATTCCCAATTCGATGGGTAGCGATACGTTTCAATTGGGCGATTATCTGTATGGCCCTCGACTCGGATAAGATTAGGCATTTCTTTGAGCATGACCCCTAAGCTTTCGAGAAAACCAAATGAATCTTCAATAAGATCGGCTTGGCCCGTTTCAAACAATACTTGCTCTTGCAGAATGAGCACAACACCTCTTTCATTTCGATTGGCTGTAATCACATTTTCCAACCCATTAGATTTTAGATAACTCTCAACTTCCTGAACAAGTGAATCAAGTGAATGTGGTGTACCTGTCTCTGTTTCATCTGGCACAGATTCACGTCCATCATCAGGTAATATTGATGAGCTAGATTGGAATATCCCTACTTTATTAAATGAATCTGAGACAGCCTTAAACTTCGTCATATCCACTTGTGACATCGAAAACAGAAGGATGAAAAAAACGAGAACGAGCGTAACAAGATCTGAATAGGTCACCATCCAAAGGGGAGCACCCTTTTTATTGTTCCTATCTCTTTTAGAACGGCGGTTATTGCGCCTCATGTTCAAAGTCCTCCGTTAGCTCTAGTCGCCCCTCGATAGATTTTTTCTCAGTTTCGGACAAGTAAACACTTAATTTCTCTCGTAAAATCGTTGGGTTCTGTCCCGTTTGAACACCAATTACTCCTTCAATCACAACCTGTTTATAAAAAATTTCATCATCCGTTTGTGATTCAAGTTTCGCAGCTAAAGGATTGAAAAAAAGATTTGCTAGTAAAGAGCCATATAAAGTCGTTAAAAGAGCAATTGCCATTCCGGAACCAAGTTCTGAGGGGTCATCCATATTTTTCAACATAAGGACTAGTCCAATTAATGTACCAATCATTCCCCAAGCTGGTGCATAATCCCCTGCTTTTTCAATAATATTCCTCCCTTTTCGATGGCGCTCTTCCATTGCATCAATATCGGCATCAAGTATATCCCTAATCATTTCTGGTTCAATTCCATCAACCGCCAACAACACACCTTTACGGATAAAAGGATTTGGTTCATTTACAACTTCTAACTCTAAAGATAATATACCTTCTCTTCTAGCACGGTCTGCTAACTTAACAAAGGTCTCAATCAGGCTCTCGATTGACCTTTCTTCTTTAGAAAAGCCTTTTTTCATTACTATAAAAGTCTTTCGTAAATCCTTCATTTGGAAGGATATAAAAAGACCTGCAACTATCCCACCAATGACAATAAAGATGGAAGAGAAATCAAAAAAATACTTGACCCCAGTCCACCCACCGGAAGCAACAATTCCAAAGATAATCATGATTACACCGACCATTAAACCAACTGGTGTTAACTTGTCTAACTTTCTCATTCTCTCTCTCCCTAATGACGAAATTAGAAAACTCGCCTATTGGCGAGTCTTGCAAGAGGTGAAGACAAGTTGTTCCTTATTAGCTGCAAAGACACTTATCTTCTCACTTGACCATTTTTTCTTACCTTAACATGTAAAAAGTGAGAATTACCTTGTCAACTCGGTAAACTCACTTTACATGTCTTTCCCTCTTTTTCTCATATCGGTCGGATGATTATTTTGTTGAGTTACGCTGTTCAATTCGGTGCGGAAGTACTACTGTGTGATCTGTGACTTCTTCCTTATTCATATACTTCGTCAATAACCTCATTGCAACTGCACCTATGTCATATAACGGTTGTACAACAGATGTAAGTTGTGGTCTCACCATTAAAGCTAATCTTGTGCTATCAGAGCTAATCACTTCTACATCCTGAGGTACGTGATACCCTTTATCTTGCGCCCCATGAACGATGCCCAATGCCATTTCATCTGAACCAGCAAATATAGCAGTTGGCTTGCTATCTAACTCTAACAACCGTTCAAATGCTTCCAAACCTGAGTCATATGTGTAGTCCCCTTCAATTACCCATTCTTCATGATACGGAATACTCGCGTCTTGAAGAGCTCTCTTATAGCCTTCTAATTTTTTCTCTGCATTGATTGGTTCTCTTAAAGGGCCAATCAGCAAGGCAATTTTTTCGTGACCTTTTTGAATAAAGGCTTCCGTGGCATCATAAGCTGCTTGTTCATAATCGATGTTAACAGAAGGAATGGTTTGCGACTTTTCAATAGAACCAGCAAGTACAATAGGTACAGGAGATTTCTCAAATTCCGTCACATGTGCTTCCTCTATATTACCGCCCATAAAAACAATCCCGTCCACTTGTTTTCCTAACATCGTGTTTAATAGATGTAACTCCTTGTCCATATTTTGATCTGAGTTACTTAAAATAATATTATACTTATACATCGTTGCGATATCTTCGATTCCTCTAGCTAACTCCGCGACAAAAGTACTCGATACATCGGGTAATATCACCCCTACCGTCGTAGTTTTTTTACTAGCAAGTCCCCTTGCAACAGCATTAGGGCGATAGCCTAAACGTTCAATTACCTCTAATACTTTTTTTCTTGTTGTCGGTTTGACATTAGGATTCCCATTGACAACCCTTGAAACAGTAGCCATTGAAACATTTGCTTCGCGTGCTACATCATAAATCGTAATATTCATGTCACACACTCCTTCTACTTTTTCTATATTAATAAAATGTATTTATGTATGTCATTCTTCTACAAACCTTATTTGTTCAGCAAGAATTGTAATTATGTATAATCATACGATACTTTTCTCTTCCCTCGCAACTTCATGCTGAAATATTTATGAAAAAGTCAAAAAATAGTTAGAATCTAACCTACATAACTGATATCCCAAAGTTCTATCCTATTGTTCAATTCCTCACATAATCTTGTAAAAAAATTAGAAACCACAACCAGCTTACTACAAATTTTTTTAAAAAGATATAAAAAAGCCGACTCAAGTGGGACGGCTACCATTCCCCTTAAATCAGCTTTATTATACCATTACACTTGAATTTGTGAAGGAAGTTTAAGTGCGTTCATGAATTGATCAAATTGATTTAAATCCATTTGCTGAGCGGAATCAGATAACGCCACTGCAGGATCTGGATGTACTTCTGCCATAACCCCATCAGCACCAATTGCAAGTGCTGCTTTTGCAGCTGGAAGTAATAAATCTTTTCTTCCAGTTGAATGAGTGACATCAACCATAACTGGTAAATGTGTTTCTTGTTTTAAAATTGGAACAGCCGTAATATCTAACGTATTTCTTGTTGCTTTTTCATATGTTCTTATACCTCGTTCACAAAGAATAATTTGGCCATTTCCTTGTGCCATGATGTATTCAGCTGCATTAATGAATTCTTCAATCGTTGCAGACATACCACGCTTTAAGAGTACAGGCTTATTGATTTGTCCTGCTGCTTTTAGCAATTCAAAATTCTGCATATTTCTAGCTCCAATTTGAATAACGTCTAAGTACTGCACTGCAGTTTCCATATCATTTGGGCTTACGATTTCTGAAATAACAGCTAAACCATATTCATCTGCTACACGTTTTAAGATCTTCAAGCCTTCAACACCCAAACCTTGGAAATCATAAGGAGAAGTTCTAGGCTTAAATGCGCCGCCACGTAACAACTTCAAGCCTTTAGCTTTCACAGCTTCAGCAACTGATGCCACTTGCTCATATGATTCTACTGCACATGGCCCAAAGACAAGATGCGGCTGTCCGTTACCGATCTGCTCTCCATTTATATCAACAATTGTATTTTCAGATTTTTTCTTACGGGATACTAATAATGCTTTGCGATGGTCATCCTTTTGTAATTCTAAACCAGCTTTAAAGATCTCCTTGAACATATGCTCAATTGTTGAGTTCTCAAAAGGTCCATTATTATTCTCTTTGATTAGATCCAACATCGCTCTTTCACGGACAGGATCATAACGATAGACTCCTTGTGTTTCCTTTACCCTTCCGATTTCTTGTACAAGTTCTGCTCTCTCATTAATTAAAGAAAGCAACTGAAGGTTAATTTCATCCACTCGGTTACGCAATTGCTCTAGTTCTTTACCCATAATAGTCCCATCCTCTCAATTGTTATTACATTAAAGCTTAATTCCGAAAAAGCGAAGATGAGTACAATACTTTCTTGCTTCATTCAGATATCACTTATTTGTTTTGGTGATAATTATAATACATTTTTTATAATTGTTGTTATTATATATGAAATATACGCTTCTGTCACTAATTTTATCTTTATTAATTAGACGCTTTTAAGCAATAAAGCAAATTGATTCAAAAGGATGTGATTCTTTTGGGTGAGAAGAAACAATTTTTTGTCTTAGATATAGGAACAAGGTCAGTCATTGGTCTCTTTATTCTTTTTGAAGAAGGTGAGTATAATTGTGTTGATTACTTTGTAAAGGAACATGATGATAGGGCAATGATGGATGGACAAATTCACAATATCCAATCGGTTGCAGAAACAGTTATTGTTATTAAACAATACTTTGAAAAAAAACATGGTCCCCTTCAAAAAGTATTTATTGCTGCAGCTGGTAGATCATTACGAACCGAACGCATAATGGCTAGTATGGATATAAGAAATTACCCTCCTTTAACTGCTGACTATATTCAATATTTAGAATGGCAAGCTCTTCAAAAAGCACAATCTACTATTACAAATAAAACTCATCATACAGAAATCCAAACAGATTATACCTTTGTAGGCTATACACCACTGTATTATTTTATTGACCGACAGCCTATTGGGAGTTTATTACATCAACAAGGTGCTCAAGCGAGTATAGAAATTATTGCCACCTTCTTACCTAAGCTTGTTATCACCTCTCTAGAAGCAACTGTACAAAGAGCAGGGTTAACGATCGATGGACTAACACTCGAGCCTATTGCTTGTGTACAAACTTTAATTCCTCCATCCTTACGACATTTGAATATAGCTGTATTAGATATCGGAGCAGGTACATCTGATATTGCCATTACTAATGAAGGAACAATTACTGCTTATGGGATGGTGCCACAGGCAGGTGATGAAGTGACAGAGTTCATTCAGCAATTAACACTAACCGATTTCCATGAAGCAGAGCGGATCAAGCGGCATTTGGTCGACCATGAATCCTTCACATTTGAAACATTAAATAACACAATACAACATATCTACTCAAAAGACTTAATGAGTAGGCTTTTTCCCTTTATCGAACAACTTGCTCATTCACTTTCAAAAAAAATACAACAGCTAAATAATAAAAAGTCACCTCTTGCCCTCCTAATAATTGGCGGTGGAAGCTTAACACCAGGCATTCAAGAATTACTTAGAGACCAATTAGATTTGCCTCCTCATCAAGTCATGCTTAAAACTTTAAATAGCTTAAAACATCTATCATTTCCAGAAGAGCTAGCTTCTCACCCGATGTATGTCACACCTTTTGCAATCGCAATTGCAGCCAACGAAACTCCGCTCAGATTTGTTCCTATTACAATCAATGGAGAGACAGAACGATTGCTAAAAATCAAGACTCTCACAGTAAAGGATGTCTTATTAACTGCAAAATATCTCACAAGGAATTGGTATGGAAAAATTGGCTCTCCAAAAGTAATTACCGTTAACAAACAACAAATGACCATTCCAGGAAGTCACGGAAAACCGCCATATATTTATTTGAACGGTAAAAAGGCAAAATTAAATGATGCCGTTCACGCTCATGATGAAATAAGTGTCGTAAGAGGAATGAGTGGGGAGCCAGCGACTATTAGAGTATCTGATTGTGTCGGAGAAACCGAGAATAAAAGTATTTATATTCACGATGCAAAATACACCATTATGCCCTTAATAAAGGTGAATCAAGTAACAGCATCCACTCAACAGCTACTCGAGGACGGTGATCATATTGAATATATGATCCCATCGACAATTACAGAAATCTTTCATTCATTAGATTTGACACATCTATTAGAGAGCGTAAAGCCATATCAACTGATCATCAATGGGAAGCAGACAATCATTCCACCGCATAAAGGAAAAGTTATTTGCAATGGAAATTCGATATCTTTAACTAGTCATGTCAACCATTTAGATCGTTTAGAGATCATTGAGCCGCGCCCATTAACACTGGTAGAATTCATAAAATATAAATCTTTACAATACAAGGCCAGTATAACGATTAGTGTCAATAATAAAGAAGTTACGCTTTATAAACAACTTTTGCACATAATCAGAGAAAAAGAGAAATTAGTTGAGGAATCACTTATACATTCAGGAGATGTACTAGAAATAATAAAGGAAGATGACCAAGCAAGGTTTTATTTTCATGATGTGATTAAATTTGCAAAAGTTCAAATTCCTTATCATGGTAAACTTCAATGTACATTATTTAAAAACGGCAAGAAGTCCTCTTTATTAGAGGAAATACAAGAGGGGGACAATTTAAAAATTCACTGGTCAACTAAAAATTACACACTCGTGCGGAAAAAACACATAACTCCTTCAACCAATTTAAAAAATGTTCCGAACGACTCACGTCCATATTAGACAAATAAATCGTTCGGGATAGATAACTTCCTTAAGCTTGTACAGCCTCATTTAGGGTATCATATGTAATTTTACGGTGGGATGTATGCCAAGCCACTTCTTTATTAACAAAAAGAAAAGCTTGTGGAGATTCGTGTTTTACTTCAAATATTTCTGCAATCTCGTTTGACAATGGGCGATCTTCTTGAACAACTAAGTAATAAGCTTTCACATCACTATTTTCATTTGTGTATTTTTCATATTGCTCGTAAGCATCTGCGCTGATTGGGCAAGTGTTACTGTGCTTAAGTAATAACATCTTCTCATTCTCTTGCAGTGCTTGTTTAAATGCTTCTTTTGTATTTAATCTTTCCATTTGAATTACCTCTCTTATTATAATTATGGTATACCCCACATTATTTTACTAAAAAAGAAGCACCTATGACAAATCGAGATCATAATAAAGCGGTAAAGAATAGATGGCTCTTTACCGCTTTATTGAATACTATTGATTTACTTTTTCTTCTGTTTGGTCAAAAGCTACTTTCGTTTCTTCTAATCTCTTTTGTGCTTCTGCTTCCGATGTTGGAGCATTTTCTTCAGCTACTGCGTCATCTTTTGCAGTCATTTGTTTAATTTTATCTTTCATATCTGCAGACTGCTTTGAGACTGTTTGTTGTAAGTCACTAGATTTTTCTTTTGCTGATTGGACAATTTCATTGCTTTTTTCTTTAGCAACCTGAACCCATTCAGTACCTTTTACTTTAGCAGTATCAGCGATATGGCTAGATTTTTCCTTTAATTGAGAAGCTTGTGTATTAATATCACTTATTAGTTCCTTACCTGATTTAGGTGCAAGTAATAATGCTGTACCAGCACCTACAATACCACCAATTAGTGCTCCGATGACGAAATCCTTTGTATTGATGCTATCTTCATTTTTGGCCACTTGTTTTGATTCATTTTCTTGACGATCTTGGTTACTCATCATTATCATCCTCCAAATTGAATTTATGACCTTGCTCTTTCTCTTTTCTTGCTAGGAACTGGGATAGGATCCTCAGCTGTATAGGTTTGCGCTGGTGCTTGCTTACGTTGTTTATATTTCTCTCTTAATTCTAAGATGACATTACCCCAGCTAATAGCTTGTGCGACTTTTTCTTTATTCGACTCTAGCTGCTGACTGACTGAAGATGATATATTTTGAATAGAACCATTAAAGGTTCTTACTGAGTCCCCTACTTCTTTTACGGCACCAACAACATTATTCAAGCTTTCAGATTTCTTTTGAATATCTTCTGCTAATGCATTCGTTTTATGTAAGAGTACTGTTGTTTCCTTGGTCACTCCATCAAGCTGTTTTTCTAACCCGTCTAATGTCTTAGATACACTTGTTAACGTTACTTGTAGCGATGAGAGTGTTTTAGAAAGGTAGATGACTAAAACTAAAAAAGCAATGGCAATAACCGCTACACTCAAATACAAGATAATTTCCATTAGGCACACCTCCGTATTTTCAAAATAAGAATGATTCAAAGAAAAGAGCAAAGTATTTAATTTATTATTGCTTTTCCCCAATTATGAGAGAATAAACGCTCTTTCCAAATAATCCTTTTTATTTTATCTGTAAATATTATCATAATATAAACAATTACTTAAATGAAGCGATTAGACCTAACGGGAACCTTACTTATCTATTTTATCCTAAGAAAATCATTTATTCTGTCTTTTTCTCTAGTTATTTTCGAACAAACATCCCACTTTAGGTTACAATAAGAAGGTAGTAATCAATTTTTTATTCGGAGGGATATGTAATGAAAGATCCTCGTATTGAACAATTAGCTAAGAACTTAATTAATTATTCAATTGGTTTACAAAAAGGAGAAAAGGTTCTCATTGAGAACTTCGGTTTACAAAAAGAACTTGTAACTGCTCTTGTAAAAGAAGCCTACGCCGCTGGTGGTCACCCTTTTGTCACGATAAAAGATAATACAGTTGACCGCGCACTTTTATTCGGCGCAAATGAAGAACAATATAATATGATGGCTTCATTTGAAGCAAATGTCATGAGCCAAATGGATGCTTATATTGGTTTACGTTCTGGAAATAACATTAACGAACAAGCAGATGTACCAGATGAAAAAATGCGTATTCACGGATCAACAATCGGCCAAAAGGTACATAGAGAAATTCGCGTGCCAAAAACAAAATGGGTCGTACTCCGCTATCCAAACGCTTCAATGGCTCAATTAGCTAAAATGAGCGTGGAAGCATTCGAAGACTTTTACTTTGATGTATGTAACTTAGACTACAGTAAAATGGATGCAGCCATGGACAATCTCGTTTCATTGATGAATAAAACAGATAAAGTTCGCTTAACAGGACCTGGGACTGATTTAAGTTTTTCAATTAAAGATATCCCAGCTATTAAATGTTCTGGACAAATGAATATACCAGATGGTGAAGTTTATACCGCTCCAGTGCGTGATTCAGTGAATGGAGTTATTTCTTATAACACACCATCTCCATATAACGGTTTTACGTTCGAAAATGTAAAACTAACTTTCGAGAATGGTAAAATCATTGAGGCCACTGCTAATGATACTGAGCGTATTAACAAAATATTCGATACAGATGAGGGAGCTCGCTTTGTTGGAGAATTTGCTATTGGTGTTAACCCTTATATTCTACACCCAATGCAAGATATCCTTTTTGATGAAAAAATTGACGGTAGCTTTCACTTCACACCAGGACAATGCTATGACGAAGCATATAATGGGAACAAATCAAATATCCATTGGGACTTAGTCAATATCCAACGTCCTGATTATGGTGGTGGAGAAATCTACTTCGATGATCAATTAATCCGCAAAGACGGCAAATTTGTAATTGCAGAATTAGAAGCTCTCAATCCAGAAAACTTAAAATAAGCTAACAAATTCGACTTTTTCCATGTACCACGAACAAATTTTTGTTCGTGGTTATTTATGTATTGCCATATTCTTCGGGTTTAATTGTTATAATTTTCCTTATTTACTAATTCTGTAATTTCCTTAACAACAGGTACACCCTGTCTTGTAATTGTATTAAACATGACAAATGTCTTCTTACATGTTGTTAATAGCTCTTGATTCTCATTATATATTTCTTGATAAATATATAAGCTTTTATTACCTACGTTACGCAATTCTGTGAAAATTGTGAGTTCTTCATTCACCCGTGCCTCTTTTTTATAGGTAACATCAAAGTTAACCATTACTGTTCCTAAATGCTGTTGATCTAATTGCTCTCTTCCAATGCCAATTTCTCTATACCAGTTAGATACTCCCTTCTCTAAATAGACAAGATACTTCATATAATTCATGTGTCCTAAATGATCAATATCATCTTGTTGAACACATACCTTTAATATATTTTTTCGCATACTCATTCCCCCGTAATTTATCCGTCATTTTTTTATATTATATTTTATCAAAATAGTAAGAAAATGAATACCATCAACTTTCATCATTCAAATTTACTTAGTTCAAAGTAATTGATTAAGGAGAGTATTTGAAGAAAAAATGATTGTTGTGTCGTTTTCGACGGCCTGATGTGAGTGCAACTCAAAAATTACGCAGCTATCTTTGCCGATTTCACTTCAATTGCACGCACAAATTCCTTTTTTGCTCTAATGGAATTGAACCACAAATTGAATTTATAAAACAAAAAATAGTCCCCCACTCACATGAGGAACTACTCGCTTATAGTTGCATTTCGTATGCTTTCTGGAATTTTTGAATGTCGCCTGCACCCATAAAGATTAAGACACCATCGTGGTGATCTTTTAAGATATTCGTATCGTCTTCGTTTAAAATAACAGCACCATCGACTTTTGCTTGTAAATCTTCAATAGAAAGCTTTCCGTGGATTTCCCTAGCGGATCCAAAGATTTCACATAGATACACTTGGTCTGCCAAGTTTAAACTTGAAGCAAAATCATCTAAGAATGTTTGTGTCCTTGTGAAGGTATGCGGTTGGAAAACACCGATGATTTCTTTATCAGGGTATTTTTGACGCGCTGCTTCAATTGTTGCTTTTATTTCAGTCGGATGGTGAGCGTAATCATCGATAATGACTTGATCACCAATTTGTTTTTCTGTAAATCGTCTCTTTACTCCTCCAAAAGTGAGGAGCTGCTCTTGAACAATCGAAGCATCAATATCTTCGTAATGACACACGGCAATAACGCTTAAAGCATTTAAGATGTTATGATCTCCGTATGATTTGATCGTGAACGTATTATAGAAGGTATTCCTTACAAATACATCAAAGGTTGTACCGCTTGTTGACTTGATGACATTTCTTGCTTGAAAGTCATTTTCTTCACCAAAACCGTAAAAAACAACAGGTACTTTTGCTTGCACTTTTTGTAATTGTTCATCATCACCACAAGCGAAAATTCCTTTTTTCACTTGTAATGACATTTCTTGAAACGCAGAAAAAACATCATCAAGACTTGCAAAATAATCTGGATGATCAAAATCAATATTTGTCATGATGCAATAATCCGGATGGTATGACAAGAAATGGCGGCGATATTCACATGCTTCAAAAGCAAAATATTCGGCCAGTTTATTTCCTCTCCCAGTACCATCACCAATCAAATAAGCAGTAGGATTCGCACCTGTAAGTACATGTGCAAGCAACCCAGTCGTAGAAGTTTTACCATGTGCTCCTGTAACAGCGATACTTGTAAAATTCTTCATGAAATCACCGAGGAACTTGTGATAGCGAATGATTGGTAAACCAAGTCTTGTCGCTTCTTCTATTTCCTCATGTGTATCAGGGAATGCATTACCGGCAATGATTGTTAAGCCAGGTTGTATATTATTTTTATTAAATGGCAAAATTTTTATTCCAGCTTCCTCAAGTGCCACTTGTGTGAAGAAGTGCTTTTCAACGTCTGATCCTTGAACATTATAATTCATATCATGTAGAATTTGTGCAAGTGCACTCATCCCTGACCCTTTAATACCGACGAAATGGTAAATAGTCATATAAAGAAACCTCCAACCATCGTATATCTGTAAAACAGTATATGACATATATCTATTTTTGCTCATAATCGTTTATTTCAAGTTTCCATAGTTCTTTTTAATTCACATTTAAACATTATATCATTATTCCCTTTGAAAAACTATGTATCACTTGTCCCGATCATTATAATTTTTTTCAACTTATAAAGCATTAGCATTTTCTTACCTACAGTACAGTATAACAGCCTTTTCTACCTAAAAAGGTTGTTTGTTTTCAGACAATAAGAACGAGGACTATTGACTCAATACTTCCCAATATTGGCTTTCTGGTAATATGTCCAATGCTCTGTGCTTTAAAAAAGATCTCAATGTATCTTTTTTGCCCATTCTTTGATAGTTTGTACGTAATTCACTAAAAGGATGAACATCTTGACATAGTAGGAGAGGGGTGAAAGCGAAATTATTCTTTATACCAGGAATTCTCCTTAAAAAAACAACCGTTCCTCTTACGATAGTTAAAGAAGAATGCTCCACTTTATTTAAAGATACAACTTGTTCTTCCTCATTTAAATCATATCCAACTATAGTCTTTCCATCATAGTTTGTAATTAACAATGGTTCCATAACAGCAGCCATACATAGGGCAGCTTGAATCATTTCATATTCATGCATCTGAGTTCTTTGTCTCTGTAAAAATAGCTGAAACACGCTAACCCCATGAATGGTTTGGTAGTCAAAAATTAACCAATCCGTAAATAGCTGGTACATACTTGATGGAATTTCATCCTCCTCCTTTAATTGGAGGTGTAGTTTAAAAATATGCTTTGCACGGACCATTTCACGAATATTTAAGTGGCGTTCACTGTACCTTTTAACCTTTTCAATTAACTGAAAACTAGCTTCCTCACCTTGCAGTTGCTTTTTATCACGAAACTTGTGCAAATGAACGATGGGTGTATCATTTTCAACCATCATGACCCTTCCTTACCTTTCTTCTAACATCATTCACTATTTTGTTCAATTTCATTTAGTTCCATTTCAGTAATGAGGACATCTCTTGGCTTACTGCCCCGATTTTCAGATACGAAGCCTTGTTCCTCCATCATATCTATTAAGCGTGCTGCTCTGTTATAACCAATTTTAAACCTTCTTTGTAACATAGAAGCGGATGCTGCCTGATGATCAATCACAAAATAACATGCTTCAAAGAATAATTCATCTGTTTCTTCAGTTACTTTCGCTTTCTTTAATAACTCATCTTGTTCAAATAAATATTGTGGTTTCTGCTCTTTCCTAACATGTGCTACGACATCATCAATTTCTTGATCAGAAACAAAAGTTCCTTGCAAGCGAACTGGCTTTGATGAACCGTTTTCTAAAAAGAGCATATCTCCTCTACCCAAAAGCTTTTCAGCACCACTAATATCTATTATTGTCCGCGAATCCACTTGTGAAGAAACAGAAAAGGCAATTCTTGTTGGTACATTTGCCTTAATGAGACCCGTGATAACATCAACTGACGGTCGTTGAGTCGCAATAATTAAGTGAATCCCGCAGGCCCTTGCCTTTTGAGCGATACGACAGATGGCTTCCTCAACATCCGCTGGGGCCATCATCATTAAATCGGCTAATTCATCTATGACAATGACAATATACGGCAGTTTTTGATGGTATTGCTTATTTGCCTCTGCATAATCATTGAAACGATTAATATCTCGTACGCCCGAATGAGCAAATAATTCATATCTTCTTTCCATTTCTTCTACTGCCCACTTCAGTGAGGCTGTTGCCGCCTTTACATCGGTTATGACCGGACTAACAAGATGTGGTATTTGATTGTATGGTGCTAATTCTACCATTTTAGGATCAATGAGCAAGAGCTTTAACTCCTCAGGATCAGCTTTGTATAAAAGACTAATAAGAATAGAATTTATACAAACACTTTTACCAGATCCTGTTGCACCTGCAATTAAACCATGGGGCATTTTGCGTAAATCTGTGACAATTGGATCGCCAGCAATATCTAGACCTAATACAGCAGTTAATGGTGATTCTGATTGCATAAACTCTTCACTATGAATGATTTCGCTAATTTGTACAGGTCTACTCTTTTGGTTAGGCACTTCTATGCCTATCGCATGTTTTCCAGGGATAGGTGCTTCTATTCTAATATCCCTTGCAGCAAGACTGAGTTTGATATCATCAGCTAGGTTTGTAATTTTATTTACTTTCACTCCCGGCTCTGGTTGCACTTCAAAACGAGTAACGGCAGGACCTTTCGTTACTTGTATCACATGAGCTCGGACATTGAAGTGATGTAGGGTGGCATTTAATAATTCCTCTTGTTCTAATAACCATTCTTCATCTGTGTCCATATTAACTGGAGGATCTAACAACCTCATAGATGGGAAGACATAATTAGGCAAATTTTCTTCTATTTCCTCATCTCTATAAAAGTCATTTTTTTTTACTTGTGACGATGAATCAAATGCTGCCGTCTCATTGACATTTAACTTTTTCTTATCCGATTGCAACATCATTACATTAAAGGGCAGATGACTCCGCTTCTGTGATTGATGAGACGATGTTCCAGTTTCTATCTCTTCTTCCACATTGGCGTGAGCTTCTTCCATGCTATGTATGTTTGTTTGTCCTTCATCCTGTGCCTCATCTTCATACATCCGTTTTTCTTCAACTTCTTCATACTGGTTCGAATAAGGAATGGATTTTTCAAGTGCGACAGCAGTTTGATTTTGTGAAACTGTTAGCTCATCTTCGACCTGAAAGGATGCTATCACTTGTTCCGGCTCATTGTTAGTCGCGACAATCGGGGCTTCTTCCATCCTCTCATCCACTTGTTCCGGCTCATTGTTAGTCGCAACTATCGGGGCTTCTTCCACCCTCTCATCCACTTGTTCCTGCTCATTGTTAGTCGTCACTATCGGGTCTTCTTCCACCCTCACATTCACTTGTTCCGGCTCATTGTTAGTCGCCACTATCAGGTCTTCTTCCACCCTCACATTCACTTGTTCCGGCTCATCGTAAAGAGACAATTGATTGTATTGTTCTTCAAGTGAAGCAGATTCTTTTCTGCCACGAGCAATACCAAGGTCATATTCAGTAGGTTCTATTCTTTCATACTGTTCAAGTTTCGTTTCCTCTTTTATTTGACTTTTTCTTTGACCAAAACCATATATAGGAGAAGGAATTTCTGATGGTTTAAATGGCCCTGCATTCAGCTTAATTTCCGTTTTTTTTATTTGTTTCTTTTCTAATGGACGATGATTTTCTTGCTGATTTTCAATATTTTCTTTTGTTGAATGACTTCTTCT
The DNA here is from genome assembly GCF_038007625.1 of Cytobacillus sp. FSL K6-0129. NCBI lineage: Bacteria > Bacillati > Bacillota > Bacilli > Caryophanales > Bacillaceae > Cytobacillus > Cytobacillus sp. FSL K6-0129. The sequence goes on from NZ_JBBOXM010000001.1 coordinate 1,900,400, forward strand.
TTGTCTTGTTTGAAGATTTTTACTATCTTTTGGCTTTTCGTCTGCTAATTTATTTTCACGTTCTCTTGGCTTTCTTCTTTCCCGTGTCTCATCTGGGATGAGAGGAAAACGGAATTCACCTTTTGGATATTGATAAATTACTTTTGCTTCGATCTCTCTATGTGTTTCATATGGTTCTTTAGTTTGAATTTTATTAGTGTTATTTGTAGGTTTATCTTCTTGAGTTGTATTCGTTGGATCATATTCCTTGAACTCATCGGCATCATAGCCATTAAAGTAGGCTTTTATTCTTTTAAACCAATTCATTCTATCAACTTCCTTTTCTGTTCTAACTTACATTCTATCAGTAAACCTACTATGAATGATAGCAATTATGTAATCTGAGTTATCTTTGATAAGTTTTTGATATCATTGAAAAAGATGACACACAAATGAAAAATGGACCGCCTATAGCGACCCATTTCCATGGTTATTGTTTCTTTTTATTCTTGCCTAAAATAAATATTGGTTCTAACTCCCCATCTTCATATAAGAAAGACAGAGCTGTAATTGGTACATGACCACTTGCAAAAAAGCTCATTGTCATTTGTGCCAGGATATCGTATCCTGTTTCATTCATAATATCAGCAATAATTAATACATCTTGATGAGGAACAGCTACAGCCATATTTCCTTTGACCTTTGTCGCCATATTTTTGAGAAAAGACTCGTTTAAGATACGACTAGCATCATACCCATCTTTTTTATTGAGGAAATAAAAATCGTTACCAGCTACTTGATCTATTTTCATTTCTGTAGAAAGCGACCGAACATTAAACTGAGCAACTTCTTTTATTCGCTCTTTTTCCCAGCCTTCTTTTTGAAGCAATTTTTCATCAATTAATCGGTAAGTGCTCCCTAAGTCAAGCGCATAAAAAATTCGCGTTTCTGCGGTATGCTCATCATATACAAAGGGTACTTCATCACCTGTTTCTAGTGGAAAGGAAGTTGAGCGAATAACGGGAAAAATGTTTTTCTCTTTACCGGAAAAACGTTGTTCTCCTGTCATGGCTTCTAAGCCTTCTTCTACATAATAAACAACCTCATCAATTGCTTTTTCCTTTTGCTCTTGATATCTCGCGACAATGCCAGGCAATTCTATCGTAATCCCTTTGCCAGTATGTTTATTTTCTATACGTAATTGATCTTTTTCTCTATCGAAAGTCATTAGGCGATCCTCTTTATGAAGACGCTTTTCTAATTCTTCTTTCATACGCTTACTTGTCATTTTATTCTTCATTCTTATCCCTCCTTACAGGGAAGATTTTCGGTACTTAGTTTACACTAAAATGAGCAGAAACAAAAGTGTCCCGCTTCCATAACCGATGATATGGCTATTATCCATGTAGAACAAATATCTCCATCTATCCTATCAAAACAACCAAACTATTTCGTGGGAAAAACGATATAAAGGAATGAACAAAATACCTTTTATTGATATACAGGGTGGATTCATTTGCCATTCAAACAAGATTGTCATTGATTCGTGGTGTGAACAAGAAATAACACCGATGATCTCCAAATTCGTATTGTAAAAATAAAAAAACGGCCCTTATAAGGAGCCGTGCAAATCTATTTTTAAAGCGCTGCAATAAATTCCTCAATTTCATCTTGTGTTTTACGATCCTTACTGACAAAACGACCAAGCTCTTTACCATTTTCGATAGCTACAAAGCTCGGAATGCCGAAAATATCAAGTTCCACACAAAGATCGATGAACTCATCGCGATCTACATAAATAAATGTAAACTCTTTATACTTATCAGCTACTTCAGGCATAAACGGTTCAATAAACCGGCAATCCCCGCACCACTGTGCTGAAAACATTAAAATATATTTTCCGTTTTCCTTTAATTGCTCATACTCTTCCATTGACGCTAATTTTCTCATTGTTTTTCATCTCCCATATCAAGCTTCATATCGCCGAATTTAATCCAGCCTTTTTTTCTCATATATTCTGATATTATCAAGCTAATGATTGCAGGTCCAATAAAATGTATTACAATCACTTTTAATAGTACAGTAAGATTAAATCCCATTGTTGTAAAAGTCATTATTTGGCCGACTAAGCCACTCGTACCCATTCCCGCACCAGCAGCAATACTTTCCATATTAAAAATAATAATGCCAATTGGCGCAAGTAAAAGCCCTGCAATTGTGGGTGGGATGAGTATGAATGGATTTCTCATAATATTTGGCACCTGCAACATAGAAGTTCCTAGCCCTTGTGCAACAAGGCCACCAAATTTATTCTCCCTATAACTCGAGACAGCAAATCCAACCATTTGAGCAGCACAACCAATTGTTGCTGCTCCTGCAGCTATACCATTTAAATCAAGCATCATCGCAATAGCTGCTGCTGATATAGGGGCTGTTAAAGCTAGACCCATTAGTACAGCTACAATCATTCCCATCACTAGTGGTTGCTGCTCTGTCCCCCACATAATCAATGCTCCAAGATTTTTTATTCCAAGATCTATAAAAGGACCAATTAAAGACGCTACACTATATCCGGAAAACACAACAACAAAAGGTGTCACAATAATATCAAGCTTTGTTTCCTTACTAATTAGTTTGCCTAGTTCAGTAGAGATGATTGCTGCAACAAAACTACCTGCTGGTCCACCTAATACCGCACCAGCTGCCCCACTTAATAAAGAAGCAAACAAGACGAGAGGAGGCGCTTTTAGACTATACGCAATAGCAACCCCGATCGCAGGACCCATTAACCCCATTGCCATTGTACCCATTTCAATCATTACATTAGAAATCATGCCTAGTTGTAATTGTTCACCAATAGTTTTAATAATCAACCCTATAATTAAAGTGGAGAACAATCCTAAAGCCATACTCCCCATAGCGTCTATAAAATATACCTTTAGAGACAGTTTTACTCCCTTCTTATTAAGAAAAGCGTTCATAAGTATAATTCCTCCATCATTATGTTCATTTAACACCATATTATCTTATCACATGTAAAGACATATGTAATACCTTAATTTTTATTTCATTAAGATGTTAATAGAGGGAGTTACAACCTTAAAGTTTTATACCATTCAAAAATAAAATGAATGGGATGACCATTTGTATTTCTTCAAAAACGTTCAGTAGATACTTGTCCACATTCTTTCTTCATCTTCTCATATTCATACTTCATTTGATGAAATAGTTAATACCATTAGAATTAGCCGCCATACAAGCCTTCTAATAATGAAATAGACTATCTTAATGCGCGATTGTTCGAAAGATCTGTTCTTTAATAGATGAACGACATTAAGTAAAGGGTAACTTTTATTTTTAGAAAGGAGTTAAGCATCGGAACAGAAAATAGTCATTTAGCACATACAGTATCAAACAAAATAAGCAGTGCACATATTTTCACTATCAATCCATTTGATGTTAGAATAAGTAAAAGTGTAGAGGAGGAAGACAATGGAACTGAATGTATATTTAGCTGGGGAAATTCATTCTAACTGGCGTGAAGAACTGAAGGATAAAGCCAAATCACTACAGTTACCGGTTCATTTTTTCGGACCTATGGAGAATCACGATCGCAGTGACTTCATTGGGGAGGAAATCCTTGGTAAGCAGCCTAATGCTATTTTCAAAGACGAAGCAGCTTCAAATATCAATAATTTACGCACTGAGCTTTTATTGAAAAAATCTGATTTAGTGATTGCCTTATTTGGCGAAAAGTATAAGCAATGGAATACTGCTATGGATGCAAGTGCAGCAATCAACCAAAACAAACCGCTTATCCTCATTCGGCCAGAAGAACTCCACCACCCTCTGAAAGAATTATCAAGTAAAGCAAATGTTACAGTGGAAACGGTTAATCAGGCCATTAAAGTACTTTCTTATATTTTTGAGGAAAAATAGTAGACTACTCCCTACCTGCCACCATTCATGTGGTGGGTATATTTTTGAGACTTTTGCAGAAAACACATCATATGCATCTTAAATAAAAACCAGCCCTAAAATGAAATAGGCTGGTTAATTTATTGTAAAAGGCTTTATTCACCTCTATTGCGATATTGCCATTGACCATACAATAGCTTAACAAGATGGGTAAACATTTCTTCGCGGTTGATTTGATTTTCAGTAAATACCCCTATTGCTCCTTCTTGGCTACGGATATTATTTTTATTCGTAAAATCATCCATGACTGGTCCCAGTTCCTCTCCTTCAATCAGACGTTGCGCTATAGAATCTGGTAAAAGAATTCTTGCTCCACCTGCAACAATTGGCGTATGCCCTTCTACTGCAAGTGCACCCCAATTACATAAGAATAGACCATAATCTGTTTGCTGTACACCACCTTCTAGGCCAATGCCAATGACTCCATCGCCTTCATATAAGGCACCCTTCGCCCTGTTAATTGCTCCTTGAATCGTTTCTTGATCAGTCATTGGTTGTTTAGCTACATTAGATGCAACATCAACAGCAATAACATCACTATTTTCAATGAAAATATTTTTAACGGCCTGTACTTTTGTAGGGTTTTTCGATCCAATATAGATCTTCATGATAGCCCCTCCTAAAATAAATATATTAAAAATCATCCTGATATACTCATTGCCAATGCAAAACTTAAAAAGGACCTCTTGTAAAGAAGTCCCATGTTACTTATTTGAAATTCTAACTGTTTTGACGAATGGTTTCAACTGTTGTGCGATCAAGTGATTTTATCAATGTGACAAGTAGTTCTTTCGCAGCAGCATAATCATCTATATGGATAATTGAACCGTGCGTATGAATGTATCTTGAACAAATACCAACAACTGCACTTGGGACACCATTATTTGTTAAGTGAACACTGCCTGCATCCGTTCCACCAGGAGAAACAAAGTATTGGTATGGAATCTGATGACTTTCAGCCGTATCTAGAATAAATTCTCTCAAACCGCGATGTGTAACCATTGAGCGATCAAGTATTCTTAATAATGTACCTTTCCCTAACTGTCCGAACTCGTCCTTTTTACCAGTCATATCATTGGCAGGACTTGCATCAAGCGCAAAAAAAAGATCCGGTTTAATCATATTAGCAGCTGTTTTTGCACCTCTTAAGCCTACTTCTTCTTGTACAGTCGCACCAGACCATAAATTAATAGGTAGTTTCTCATCTTTTATCTCCTCAAGTAATTCGATAGCAAGACCACACCCATAGCGATTATCCCAAGCCTTCGCCAAAATTTTCTTCGGATTCGCCATTGGTGTAAATGGACAAATAGGAACAATTTGTTGTCCCGGTTTGATACCGATTTCTCTTGCATCTTCTTTATTGTCAGCCCCGATATCAATCAACATATTCTTTATATCCATCGGCTTATTTTTTGCCGTATCATCTAATAAATGTGGAGGGATAGAACCAATTACCCCAATTACCGGTCCGTTAGCAGTCATAATCTGCACCCTTTGTGCCAATAATACCTGGCTCCACCAGCCACCTAATGTTTGAAATCTGATCATGCCATTATCTGTAATAGCAGTTACCATAAAACCTACTTCATCCATATGACCTGCAACCATAATCGTAGGATCTGTTTCAGCACCTTTTTTCACACCAAAAATACTTCCTAAATGATCTTGAACAATTTCATCTGAATATTTACTAAGCTCTTCTCTCATAAAATTTCTAACTAAGTGTTCGTTACCAGCTGCTCCGGGAAGTTCTGTTAATGTTTTAAATAGTTCTAAAGTCTTCTCATTCATTATTTCCCACTCCTATTATTTGACTATATTGAATCCTATGTATATTACCATTCTACATAACTTTTATGACGGGTGCCACCATTAGGAAAGTTAATTAGTTTTTAAATATTCAATTCTTTGCTAAGATAAAAGTGAAGCAATTAGCATAGCAAAACATCTAAAAGATTATGTAGATACTTTTTAATAATGGAGGTTTAATTATGAGTTGGAAATCATTTGTTTTAGGTGTAGGGGTCGGTCTTGTTGGAGGATATATTACGCGCGAGGTAATGACAGAGAAAATAGCAGCGTCACCTGAGAAGGCATTACAAAATGCAAAAGATGCCTTCAAAGAGAATGGGGAAATAAGTGGTTCATGGATTCATATGGAAAAAGAACCTTATCAAAAGGAAGAATTACATTATGAAGTGTATAAAGGCGGCATATCCAGATATACTGGTGAAGACGTAAAACAATATGAATTTGTTGCCGATGCAAAAACAGGTGTCATTATTGACGCTTATCCTATTTAATTTATTCCTAAATGAGCGCTGAGCCTCATCGACGCAGATGCGTTGATGGGCACAGGCATTCATTATTTATTTGGCTCTTTTAATTTCTGCGATGATTTCTTTCCCCTCTTGATTCCATTTAACTGCTCGATAAAAGGCATCATGATAAAAACTAAACCAAGCTTCTTTTTCTAATCCTATCTTCATCCACTTTTGTTTTGCAGAGATAGAATCCATCGGATAATCATCAAACGCCAATACCCATAGCACATTTTGATGCGCATGTGTTGGCATAATATCGGCCATATGTATAAGCAACTCTTCTTTTCCCTCAATGATAATGATGCTATGTCCATCACTATGGCCGCCTGTATGAATCATTTGAACAGGTCCCATACTCCATTCTTTATCAAATGTTATTACTTGTTCTTGTATACTCTGCCAATTTTCCTTCCAATATGTATTACGTGAGCGAATATTCGGATTTCTCATTTCATCCCATTCGATTTGTGAACAAATAATCTTCGCGTTCGGAAATACAGAATGATAGGATTCTCCTTCTAATTTAGTCAAACCACAAGCATGATCAAAATGCATATGAGTCATAAGAACATAATCAATATCCGACGTCGTAAAACCTAGTTGCCTTAAGTCTTCCTCTATAAACGATTCTTCCCATGCACCGTAATTCCGCTTTTGTTTATCTGTAAACTTCCCAATCCCTAAACCGCTTTCAACTAACAGCAATTGATTATTCCATTGTATGAGGATAGGATCTGTTCGTAGCTCAATTTGGTTATTTTCATTACTAGGATACTTTTTGGACCATAATGGTTTCGGAACGACACCGAACATCGCTCCCCCATCTAGATGATTGACACCACCACGAAGCCAAGTTAATTTTATATCGTCTATTTGTAAAGTCTCCATTCTTTTCCCTCCCTTTCACACCATTAGTCTATCATATTTACGCAATATTAAGAAATCTATTATTAAGCAGTATTCCATTAATTAAAGAAAAAACAAGTTCAGTTAAGCCACTGGGTATAGTCACTAAAAAGTTCTGAAATCAGGAGGAGAAATAGAGATTCATCGTTCACATAGAAACTCTCTTTCCGTTGACTTCCGTTACAGGATCGATGTGCTTACAATTCTTCAATTTTTCATATATTCGATTTTGTACGGAACTCGTATTCTCTTCGCTTTTTTGAACACATACTCTTGATATGCAGTCTACTCAAAGAAACATGATTAGAGAAGTGAAAAAGGCCTTTATCACCAACACAACATGACGATAAAGACCTGTTACTATTTTCTGAGCCTTTCTTAAGTGAAGCGGCATTTTCACCTTATCGATATTGCACTTCACATCGGAAAATACGACTACCTTTATTCGAGAACTTTTCTTCGTACTCTGTCATTATATTTCCTTCATAATCACTCTGGTGAAGGTCTAAGCTGACATATTTCAATATCATTCCGTATTGAGAGAAACTCATTAAAGAATATTCGAAAAGACCTTGGTTATCTGTTTTAAAATGAATCTCTCCTTGAGGAGGTAGAATATCTTCATAAAGAGATAAGAATGTTTGATAAGTTAGTCTTCTTTTTGCATGTCGTTTTTTAGGCCACGGATCTGAGAAGTTTAAATAAATCCGATCTACTTCACCTTTCTCAAATACCTCCCGTAACTCTGCTGCATCGATATTCATCAGTTTTACATTTGGTAATTCTTCTTCAATAATATGATCTAGCGCACTTACAATGACGCTCTCCGCTAATTCAATACCAATATAATTAATCTCAGGATTCTGTTTTGCCATTCCAGTAATAAAACGACCTTTTCCCGTACCAATTTCGATATGAAGTGGACGATTATTACCAAAGCACACTTGCCACTTTCCTTTTTGTTCTTTTGGCTCTTGGATAATGTATTGTGGATAATTGGCAAGTTTTTCTCTCGCCCACGGTTTATTTCTTTGTCGCATAATTACACCTCTATATTCAATTCATCTTTCAAAAGATAACATGCAATGTAAAAGTGTGCAAGCTCCTTTAAAAGGGTAGCTTACTATGCAGTTTTGCAGACACTCAATACTTCCCATGGTGAAACCTCTTTTGTCATTACGGTTTTTTGCATGTATAAAAAACGAAAGGAATCACAATCTAGTTGTGATTCCATAAAAAGAAAAAAGGTGAGTAAAATGCCAATTAGTCAAAAAGACCAATTAACATTGCTGCAGGATCTATTAAGGAACCATCACACAGATACCTGTGGCTCCAAATCAGAATGTGAACAAATTGCTAGGCTTGTACAATCCCTACAAAACCAAGAAACTATTCATCAAGATTTACTTCCTTTATTAAATGATGTTGACCAATATAGTAAAAACGGTATAGAATCATCTGACCTAAACGAGCATATTTCTTCTAGCAAAGATGAACTCGCTCAATGGGTCGACACAATGAATCAACTAATATAATCTAAATGAAGCCTTCTTTCCAACCCTTGGATTAGATTATTCATTTCCTGAAAACGGAATTTACTTTTATGCCATTGAATACTATCCAAGGCTTGGAACAATGCATACCACTTCATGCGCAATCGCAAATCTTCCGTCAACACCATGCCATATAACTGAAGCCACTCACTCCATTGTTCATATGGAATATAGGCATATAATAATGTACCAATATCTATAGCCGGGTCACCGATCATTGCTCCATCCCAATCTATTAAAAACAACTGATTATCCTCGGATAATAGCCAATTATTATGATTCACATCACAATGACACACAGTCGTTACATCCGTTTCAATCGCATTCACTGTGTCTTTTAAAAATGTTAGTGACTCAGCTACTAATGGAATTTCCAATAAGTCTTGATCCAATTCCGTTAATAGTGATTGTAATACTGTCTCTGGATGGATGGCCGATTTCCCTAACCTAGTTAACATGGCAAGCAATGGTTTTGATGAGTGAATCTTCTTTAGCAGCTTGGCTACTCTCTCGCTATTCATTTGCGATTGCCTAAGCTCACTACCACTCATCCATTGCTGAGCAGTAAATACATCTCCATTCTCCATCCTTTTCGTCCAAACAAGCTTCGGGACAATTCCTTCTGCAGAAAGCACGGCTAGAAAAGGAGAAGAATTCCTTTTTAAAAATAATCGCTGTTCATCATGTTGTGCATAATAGGCTTCTCCAGTTGCACCACCAGCCGGGATAATCCGCCAGTCATCCCCGAATAAATTTTCCAAAATAGTTCACCTGCAATTTACTACGCCATTTATGAATAGCTGTATTAAACAATTTCACACTTAAAGTTTCAATTGAAAATAAAAATAGCTATTGATACAAATTCAACAATAGCTATCTTTATAAATTTTATCTCTTTCAAGAGTTTTTAGCAAGTTACTTTTTCCTGAACAAAACAATAGCAGGAAAAGGGAGGCAAAGTAATATTAGAATAGTTACCTAACGAATGAGGAGAGGCTTGATTTTGAGTGACATATAATTTCCATTGCCCATATGGTAAGGAAATTTCATATTCCTTTTCAGTTGGATTAAAATAACATAATACATCCTCATTAAACTTATGATGTGAAAGTAAATACGCCAGTAGTGGTTTTTCAATATCTAGAAAACTTACCGCTTCATTAATTTGCTTCGTACTGGATAAACGTAAAATCGCATACCTTTTTCTGAAAGCAATTAATCCTTTTACATATTCAACATTCTCTTTATATTTACTCCTAGCCATCCAATCCAATTGATTCACACAATCAGGTGAACGATAACTATTCCCTTCACCGTTTTTTGTTCGAAAGAACTCTTGACCACTGTGCAAGAAAGGAATCCCTTGTGCAAGAAGAACCATCGCTGTTGCTAATCGATGTCTTAGTCTTTTACTTTCATCTGTGTCTTCAGGAAAACATATATGGATTTTATCCCATAATGTATGATTATCATGTACTTCCACATAATTAACCGTCTGAAATGGTTCATTAAATATCCCTTGTTGACCAATGCTCCCCTTCAATACTGTTTTAGCTGTTTGATAATAATAGTGATTACCAAGTGCATATCCACAATCGTATAGATTAAATGTATTCCCTTTTATTCCATCTCTAAACTGATCATTAAATTGTGCAATGGCACCAAGCCTATCTTGATTATGAATATTCGCTTTCTCTTCTTTAGCGAGAGGTGTATTTAAGTCCCAACCTTCACCAATAACAAGGATTGTCGAATCAATGCCATCTAACGTTTTCCGGATAAGTTTCATCGTTGTCACATCTAAAATACCCATTAAGTCAAATCGAAAACCATCAACCTTAAAAGTGTTGGTCCAATAAGTAATCGAATCAACAATAAACTTTCTTACCATATGCCTTTCAGATGCGATATCATTTCCGACACCTGTACCATTTGATGGAGTACCATTTAGATCATGTCTAAAATAATAACCTGGTACAATTTTTTCAAAAGAGGAAGTTTCTCTTTCATACACATGATTATAGACAACATCTAAAATGACCCTTATACCTTTTTGATGAATGTCATCAATGAGTCCGATTAATTCATTTATTCTTGTATAAGGAGTGGCAGGATTAGAGGCATAGCTTCCTTGTGGCACATTAAAATGAAGAGGATTATATCCCCAATTATAACAATCGTCTGGTCTAGTCTCATCAACTCCAGCAAAATGATTCAATGGTAAAAATTCGATATGTGTTATACCTAATTCTTTCATATAATTGAGCGCTGTAGAGTCTCCTTTTACGTTAGCAGTGTTCTCTTCAGCTATGCCTTTATATAAACCTTTGTGGCGGACACCGCTATTTGGATGAATGGTCAAATCCCGAATATGCGTTTCGTAAATAATAGCATCTGTCATCATTGAGAAGGATGGGCGTGCTGTTTTTGGATGTTTATATCGATTCTCATCAATAATGACACCTAATTGCCCATTTGGAGTAATTGCTTTTACATATGGGTCTACAGCTTCTCTCCAAACCCCGTTCACACATATGTGGTAGCAATAACACCATTCATGTACATCCATTGATACAGTAACCTGCCAAACACCTTTTTGCTTCCTACTCAGTTCAATCATTTCTGAATCATTGCCATGATGTAACTCTAATCGTAGGGCAGTTGCCGTTGGTGCCCATACTTTAAAAGTCGTTGCATGCGGTTGATATTCATATCCAAGAGGCCCTTCATATTTGAAGAGCTCATCAAATTCAGGTGTTCTTGTCACCGACCCAATATCGACCTCAATCACATCTCCGTGTTCACTTTCTATATAACATATCGCCCCAAATGGAAAAGGATGAGGAAAAGAACAATAGTATTTGCGAAAATCATTAATTTCTTCTATTCCTTCTATCACAAGCTCGTAACTTTCATCACGATGGATATAAGTAAAATACTTTGAATGACCCTGGTGATAATCATAAGGAAGTAATAATGTGACTAAATCTAATCGATCTAAATACGCATAAAATGCTTTCTTACTATCATTCATATTACTCCCCCATCCCTTCATTTAATTATTGTCCTCTTTGCTAGATTGGAAATATCTCTTAGGCGAAATGATAAGCCATTCTCCCCTCTATCCTGCACATCAAATGAACGGGAAGCCGCATTGAGATAGAAAGTCCAAGAAGTGACATCACTTCTTTATACTTCCCTACTTTCCTTTGCAATGTGAGCATACTAATCAATTATAAATAATGTCCATCTCTGTACTCACCACAGTTCCTACGACATTTGCGGAAATCATATGTAACGCCAACAAAAAGTCTCAGGTTCTATTCCTATCGGTTTATAAACCGATTCACCTTATAGGCAACTTAAGCATCAAACCACAGCCCATTATTTTTACAAATAGCAAATAGAGTTATTTAATCCCTAAATTCACCCGATATCAAAACTCTTCTTCATTATCTATATTATTCACCAGTGATTTAAGTGCTTGTTTAGCTGAATAGACTTTCAAAATACCTCTTATCAAATCATTACCCGATCTATATGGAAAAAGGCCAGTTTAACAGCCGAGCTCTTATTCCATCCATGCAGTTCATGAATGGTATAAACACTGCCTTACAAACCAATAACACTTTTTATTCGGACCTGTTACTGGACAAGAGTATTTGACTTTGCTGTCTTAAATTTGCCTGAACGAGAGACACACTCATTTCATTTTTTTCGTATGGATAGACAATAATGATTAATCGCCTATTCGTTACCCTTCCCCTATGTCACTCCATTCCGATCTTTCGAATGATATACTTTCCGCATAAGTCAACAAGGCTTGTGCTGCTAATAACTGCTGACTTTTTAACGGTGCTTTTGTTTGTCTTTTATTTATGAACCAAGACGGATACTCTTTCCGATCAATTAAAGTAACATCAAAGGGTACTGAAGGATAATCAATATATCCTTCTCGGCAAAGAACAACCTTTTGAACAGGTAAAGTGACATCATGTTTGTCCAAAATTTTCTTGACTACTGTGACTGTTCTGTTTAATGAGATCAATGGGTTTAAAATTTTCTGTTCATTTTCTTTTTTAGCTAACCAAAATCGGCCAGCACTTCCGGTATAAGCCGTTAATTCAGCACCGTCTAAAAAATGGAGACAGATTACTTCCGTCGGTGTGAGAATAATTGTATCAAGAGAAACCGGTGCTTGACCTAGCTTTAGTATCGGCTGGAATAGGACAAGGAATGTATCTGGAAACCTTTGTAACAAGTATTTTAACTGTTCATTATAATAGTAACTTCTTGGTAGAGATGATTCAGAAAACAAGGTTGAGCTTGCCCACTTTAATTGTGTACGAAATAATTGATCGAGGTACATTTGCTTAAGTTCCTTTGTTGAGGTAGGTCTCACATGATAGTCCGCGGTAAACGAAAATGAATCTTCATTATGATTCGTTTCCTCTTCAGCCACCTCTTCAATCATTGTCTCCTTGTTTCTTTTTACAATATTGAGCAGCTTATCCTTCAAGCGTGGTTTATGATATTGAGCTGGTTCTTCCTCTATGAGTTGGTACTCTTTTCCTTCTTCTTCAAAACGGGTCAATAACAGTTCCCATTGTTGTTTTTTTAATTTTACAAATCTAGATGGATATAAATAAATATTCTGCTCATATCGTGAAATACAATCGACAATTTTTATTAACTGCCCCACCCTACTACCCCCTTAACTTTTTAATGAGAATGTTGCTATTCTTTTATATTTCGGCTTACTCTCTGTATTTACTTCATAAAGACCCACTTCAGTAGCTTCAAATGATAACGGTGTTTCCATAATAGGCGGAAAATGTGTGAACTGATTTTTACCTTGCCATTTTTTAGCTAATGTAATATGTGGTGTGAAATTTCTTCTATCACGTGAGAAACCATACTTTCCACAGACTTGATTAACAATGGATTGAATTTCATGTAATTGCTTTTCTTTATGTATATCACACCATAGAATACGAGGGCGTTCCTTAAGTCCAAAAGTTTGAACACCTTCAAGATACAGCGTAAATGGGGAAGTATTTTTTAAATCATTAACTATCAGTTGGTTCATTTCGTCCAATACTTCTAAAGAAGCACTCCCTAAGAAAGCAAGAGTAATGTGATAATCACATTCATGTACCCAATCTTTAAACGGATAATCAGCCTCTACTGCCAGACATTTTTGTTTTATGATTAATTGTATATTTCTTGGTATACTAATCGCATAAAAGTAATGAGGATTTCTCTTTTCCATCATCTTTATCCTCCCAATTCCTTTTGATTATCTATATCTATTTTATCAGAACAGATAAGAATTTCAGTATTTTTCCATAGGTATGATGTCATGTTTGCCTTTAAGCAATTCCTTTATAACTGATAAGTTAAATATGATATAACTATAATAAAGAGTAAAGCATTGAAGAAAGGATGCGACTTGAATGAAGGTTGTTGAAAACTTAGCGCAACTAATAGGAGACACCCCTCTATTGAAATTAAATAAAATTGGGCCTAAAAATGGGGCTACTATTTATGGAAAACTAGAGTTTTTTAACCCTAGCAAAAGCGTAAAGGACAGAGCAGCATATAATATGATTCTAAAAGCTGAAAAAGCGGGGTTATTAAAACCAGGGGCTACAATTATTGAACCCACAAGCGGAAATACAGGCATAGGTCTTGCTATGAATGCTGCCGCTAGAGGATATAAAAGTATACTCGTAATGCCCGATACGATGACGAAAGAAAGAATCAATTTATTAAAAGCGTACGGTGCAGAAGTTGTTCTCACACCAGGAGATGAAAAAATGCCTGGTTCAATCAGAAAAGCAAAAGAATTAGCTAAACAAATTCCTAATAGCTTTATCCCTATGCAATTTGAAAATAATGCTAACCCAGATGCCCATAGGCATTCAACTGCTATTGAAATTATTGATGGGATGAAACAAATAGGTAAGGATTTGTCTGCATTCGTTGCTACTGCAGGCACAGGGGGAACCATTACAGGTACCGGGGAAGTATTGAAAGATTATTATGAGGGACTCCAAGTCCATGTTGTAGAACCAAAAGGTTCGCCTGTGCTTTCCGGTGGAGAACCAGGAAAACATAAATTAGTAGGGACAAGTCCTGGCTTTATACCAGAAATCTTAAATACAAATGTCTATGATGAAATACATCAAATCACAGACGAAGACGCCTATCAAACAACAAGAGACCTCGCACGAAAAGAGGGCATCCTTGTCGGTCCATCATCTGGAGCAGCTTGTTTCGCAGCGATACAGGTCGCTAAAGGTTTAACATCAGATGATGTCGTTGTATTCATTGTTTGTGACACAGGTGAGAGATATTTATCAAGTGATTTATTTAAAATTTGAATATAGAGCTAGAAAGCCGGACGAATGCTATCGTAGATTTGTCAGGCTTTTTTATTATTACACTCCTAAATTAAATACCGATCCCCCGTTAACCAAGTTTACCAAGCTTTCACACCTCGTGTGTACCCAATTTAATTCCCTAATTTCCTATTTTAGTTTTCATTTGTGTCTTTCCTGCTGAATGACTTGCAAGTTCGCATTGCTCGGCTTTCATTTCCATTCTCGCTTCTGAGTAATATGCAAACCACACATTTAATAAGTACCTTGTGCTTCCAATATGCCCTAAAGAAACCCTCCCATATTTCTTTCGCGTGTTCCCCGCTCATATGCGTTATGTTTAGAACAACAAAAAAAGGCCACTCGATTTATCGAATGGCCTTTCTCTTATACTTCAGCACTCACTTGTTTTGAATGCCTATTGTCTTCCTCTTCTTCTAACTTACGTACTGCTTCCTCACTTGTATCCACTCGTTTTATAAATAATACGAGTATAAGTGCAACAATATTAATTGCAAGTGATACATAGAAGGCATATTGTATACCTGCTAGTAACGCTTGTTGAGTAACTGCAGCAGTTGTTGCTTCTGTCATTGTTGTAGGGTCTACACCTGTCATTAAGCTTTCTGCTTTAGATTGTGTGACACTATTCATAATCGTTACTAATATAGCTGTACCGATTGAACCCGAAACTTGTTGAGCTGTGTTATTTATTGCTGTTCCATGTGGATTTAAGCGATTTGGAATTTGGTTCATACCATTTGTCATAATTGGCATCATTACCATTGACATACCAAACATTCTCAACGCATAGATAATCACAATATGACTATAGGATG
Source organism: Cytobacillus sp. FSL K6-0129 (assembly GCF_038007625.1). Classification (NCBI taxonomy): domain Bacteria; kingdom Bacillati; phylum Bacillota; class Bacilli; order Caryophanales; family Bacillaceae; genus Cytobacillus; species Cytobacillus sp. FSL K6-0129. Next base: position 1,916,365 of record NZ_JBBOXM010000001.1, read on the forward strand.
TATCGATTTGTAAATTAGCTAACATATAAGTTGAAATAGCTGTCACTATTAAACCAACAGCAGCTAACATACGCGGCCCAAATTTATCAAATAACTTACCAGTGATTGGTGACATAATTCCCATCACAATTGCTCCTGGAAGCATTAACAGACCAGAATCGAGCGGCGATATTCCACGAACACTCTGTACATATGCTGGAGTTAAGATCATACCTGAAAACATGGCGACCGCATTAACAATTGCAATCACTGATCCCAGTGCAAACATCGGATATTTATATACACGTAAATCTAATAGTGGTTTTTCCATTGTCATTTGACGAATAATAAAGAGAATAAGTGAAATGCCACCAACAATTAAAGTCGTTAGTACCCATGTATCTGTCCAACCATCAGCACTTGCAGAACTAAAACCATAAAGCAAGCCGCCGAAACCTAAACAAGATAGCACGACTGAAAAATAATCAAGTTGCACATTTTTATTTTGAGGCATAACGTTCTCTAATTTCCAAATAGATAGTAATAAGCTGATGATTGCTAATGGCAAAATCATCTCAAAAAGAACACGCCAATCATGATATTGAACAATATACCCAGACAAAGTCGGACCAATGGCTGGTGCAGTAATCATAACTAATCCAAACACACCCATTGCAGTACCGCGTTTTTCACGAGGAAAACTAACAAGCATGACGTTCATTAATAAAGGCCCCATAACGGATGCACCTGCAGCCTGAACCATACGACCTGCTAATAACATACCAAAGTTTGGTGCAAATGCAGCCATAGCTGTACCAATTGTAAATACAGACATACAGAAAATATATAAGCTACGATTTTTAAAACGTGTTAGTAAGAATGCTGAAGCAGGAACAAGCACGCCACTAACTAGCATATACCCAGTTGCCAGCCACTGTACTGTAGAATAATTTTCTACATTTAAATCGACCATAATACTAGGCAACGCCACATTTAATAATGAATTATTTAAGAAAGACACAAACGCACCGACAAATAATATTGCAAGCATTAAATACGGAGGTTTTTGAGGTTGTAAACTTGAATCCATACTTTCTCATCCTTTTTATTTTTTATTTCGAGTACTGAACCATTTTAAACCCAAAGTATAAATCGGTCAACATATTTATACTAAAAGTTCAATTACATTGTATTTCTCTTCTTAAGAATTTATAATTAAAGCCATAAGGGTGGGGAATACACGATGAATAACAAGAAGAAGAAAGTGGCAGATGCAGCATTGAAACTGTTTCAAGAAAAGGGAATTCAACAAACATCTGTACAAGATATTATTGATTCAGCAAATATTTCCAAAGGGACATTTTACAATTATTTCGCCACAAAAAATGATTGTATCGCTGAGATATTAGAGGATTTGCGCTATGAAGCAAGTCAAAGAAGAATTGCACTACAAGTGGGGAAAGATACAAAAGATAGAGATGTCTTTATAGATCAAATCTCCCTATTATACACACTACAAGAAGCCAGTAATCTTCATCGATTATTTGAAGCGATATTGCATTCCAATGAAAAGGATTTAAAGAAACTCGTTTTACAACATAGAGTGTACGATATGGAATGGTTAACATTTAGAGTTATTGAGGTATTTGGAGAAGACACTAGAGATTATGCGTTTGAAGGAGTTGTCTTATTTACTGGAATGCTCCAACACCTTCTCTTTGTGAAAAGAATTACGAATAATGTTTATGATTTAAAACAACTTATTGATGTGACACTATCTTATTTAGAGATGATTTTACAAACGATGAAATCTAGTGGCGTTTCTCTTCTCAATTATTCAGCTATTAATCAGCTAAGAACTCATATAAATAAACGGATTATCAAAATTGAAGAAATTTTTGAGTTTGCTCAGCAATTGCAAGAACAGCACCAATTTGATGAAGATCAACAAGATTTATTTGATGCGATATTAACAGAATTAAAAGCAGACCGAATTCGTAAACCTGTTCTGTTACCTTTACTCAAACCTTTCCAAACCTCACTAGACAAGACAGAGATCGAACTACAAGCTCATACGTTTACAAATTTGATTTGGTACTATTTACAAACAAAATAAAAACAGCTTGGACAGTTTTGCTTTTATCTAAAATAACCACGAGCCAAATGAATTTGGTTCGTGGTTATTTATTTCCCATTAGCTATTTGCTTTTGCTAACTTTGGCCAGAAGACAATTGGTACTAAAATGAATGAAATCAATCCACCAACTATACTTAAAGTAGCATAACTAGAATGAGCAACAACCATGCCCGAAAGCAACCCACCTGTCGCACCAGATAGGGCAATAAACACATCGACTTTTCCCTGAATGTGAGCTCTGTTTTCATTGGTTGTTCCATCAACAATTAATGTCGTTCCACTGATTAAACCGAAGTTCCAGCCTAACCCTAATAAAGCTAAAGCTAAGATTAATCCAAATAAAGAATCCTCAGGCACACTAGCAGCGGTAATTCCAGATAACAATAATGTAACACCTGCAGCAATTGCAATAAAATATCTACCTAATCTATCAACTAGAACACCTGTAAATAGAGATGGTAAATACATCGCACCAATATGAACGCCAATTACCACTCCGATTGCTTGTAGTGTATGACCATGATGAAGCATATGAACAGGGGTCATCGTCATAATCGCTACCATAATTAACTGTGTTAAAATCATTACTGTTGCCCCAACAACGATATGATATTTATTTACATTTTTGGTAGCAATAACAGAATTACTCATTTGATTTTCTTCTTCAGCGACCCATTGCTTCGCTAAGATAAATGGGTCTGGACGTAATAAAATAAACAATACAATCCCAGCAGCTATGTATGCAAGAGCAGATAATAAAAACGGGCCAGCTAAAGGAGGAATGGTTAATCGGCCTGCCACCTCCCCCATAATATTAACTAGATTGGGCCCTAATACTGCTCCAAATGTGGTCATAACCATTGTTAAACTTACTGCTTTTCCCCTTTGATTCTCATTAGCCAAATCACTGCCGGCATATCTCGCTTGTAAATTGGTTGCCGTACCTGCGCCGTAAAGGAATAAAAAAAAGAATAATAGAAAGATATTCTGTAATATAGCTGCCAAAACAACCCCTAATGCTCCTAGTCCACCTACAATAAAACCTATAGTAAGTCCAATTCTTCTGCCATAATGTTGAGAAGTTTTCCCTACTATAAAAGCAGTAACTGCTGATCCAATCGTGAATAAAGCTGTTGGCAAGCCTGCATATGAAGCCGTTCCTAATATATCCTCTGCTAATAATGCTCCTACCGTAATGCCTGCAGCCAAACCTGCTCCACCAAACAACTGAGAAATACTCACAACCGTTAAAGTTCTTTTATATAATCTCTCTCTCTCACTCTCACTATAACTCGATTGAATCGGTTCTCCCATTTCTTCCCCTCACTTTGTTAAATCTTATATTTCTTGATTTTGAAGTTTTATTAGTATTGTATCCTTAATAAACTGTCGGCAGCTTTCAGATAAAAGTGACTTATTCGGATGAATCATATCACCATATATGTTATTCCCTAGAATTCTCACTTCTCCTGCAAATGGTTTATCGGATTGTGCATCGTACCCTTGTAGGACAATATAAATAGATTGTCCCCTCCTCGCAAAATCAATGATAGACATTTGATGTTTACTCAATTTTATTCCATCCCCTCTGGTTATAACCGTTATTGACTAGTTTACTCTATTTTTGGTAAATGGGAGCAATGATTTGATTATCATTCAGCTAGTAAAAGCTTTCATAACACCTTATTTTAAGGTATTCAACCATTTTTTAATCTTCAAGCATAATAAGTAATACATGAGAGGAGTTGATTTTATAAAGGAGTTTTTATAATTGACCCTATTACGACGTTTAGATGGCACTAATCGTCTTTACTGGATCTAACAGACAAGAGAAGATAACGGATGATTTGATTAATAAAATTGAGGGTACAACTATTTCAAAAACAATACATCATAATCATTGAAGAAATTCTCTATAAAACAACTATGTATGATAGAAAAGATGATACATGTAGTTAAATTTACTATTGAACGCAAAAAACAGAGACACCATTAGATGACGTCTCTGTTTTCCTTCTTAGTCATTATACTTGCGACCGATTCCAAAATCTGTGAGCGGACAAAGCATCAATTATTTGTTTCGCAAAATCATTACCTGATTGTTCTTCTAGTAAAATGCCTTCTTCACTAGGATAATCTAAATCTTTAATCCAATAGATGGCATCACCAGTAGCAGCGATTGGTTTGAAGTGTTGGTATGCTTCATCTATAAACAGCAATGCATCATGCTTAAAGGTTGCATCAACTTCATCACTACCAATGAGATACACACCATCAAATACCACTGAACTGTCACTAGCAAATGTATGTTTTGCTTGTAACTCTACTCCCCCACTCCCTCTAATTGTGCCAAGACGGTCACTTATAATACATGGGTTCACACCAGCTTCTTGCAAATCATTGATGATTGACTTTGCTTTTTCACCTTCAAACCCATCTGTAACAATGATTGCTAGTTTACGTGTAGCTGCGGAAAAGATTGTGTTTTGTTGACTTAGTGCAGGTGATGATTTCGCTGTAGTTGTCTCATTTTTATTCTCAACTGCATCTACACCCACTTTTTCAGCAATGCGATTAGCAAGATCACTATTTACGTGACTAAACATTTCGACTACACGCTCTTTTACAGCTTGGCTTTCCACTTTACTCAATTCGAATTGAAAAGCACTAATCGTATGTTCTTTTTCTATATCGCTCAAGCTATTCCAGTACAGTGTAGCTTGACTAAAGTGATCTTCAAAACTATCACTTCGTTCTCTAATTTTCCTACCTTCTACTTTTTCTTGATAGTGAGCATAACCACCTTCAGATTCTTCAACCGTATTCGGCGAACCATTTGCTAGGGTATTATTATGATAAGCAGCTTGTCCTGTATTAATCGTTTGGCGACCATAACCATCTCTTTGATTATTGTGGAAAGGGCAAACAGGTCTATTAATAGGTAGCTCATGGAAATTTGGACCACCTAAACGAATGAGTTGGGTATCTGTATAGGAAAACAATCTTGCTTGTAATAATGGATCATTCGTAAAATCAATACCAGGTACTACATTTCCAACTTGGAAGGCCACTTGTTCTGTTTCAGCAAACACATTGTCTACATTGCGATTCAGTGTCATTTTACCAATTTTACGAACAGGAATTTCTTCTTCTGGCCAAATCTTCGTTGGATCCAGAATATCGAAATCAAACGAAAATTCATCCTTCTCTTCTAAAATTTGCACACCAAGTTCGTATTCAGCATAGTCGCCTGCTTCGATAGACTCCCATAAATCACGGCGATTGAAATCAGGGTCTTTCCCTCCTAACTTTTGTGCCTCGTCCCAAACAAGGGAATGTGTGCCTAATACTGGTTTCCAGTGAAACTTAACAAAGTGACCTTCCCCTTTATCATTAACCAATCTAAATGTATGAACACCGAATCCTTCCATTGTTCGATAACTTCGCGGAATACCACGGTCACTCATCACCCACATCACCATATGGGCAGATTCCTGATTTTGCGAAACCCAATCCCAAAAAGTATCATGTGCAGAAGCCGCTTGTGGCATTTCATTATGCGGTTCAGGTTTCACTGCGTGAATTAAATCAGGAAATTTAATACCATCTTGGATAAAAAATACAGGAATATTATTACCTACTAGATCATAATTTCCTTCTTCTGTATAAAATTTTGTAGCAAATCCCCTGGCATCTCTCGGCGTATCAAGTGAACCACGCGAACCAACAACTGTTGAAAACCGGACAAAAACAGGCGTTGTCGTATGAGGATTAGTTAAAAATTTCGCTTTCGTGAATGCCTTCATTGAATCATCATAAACTTGAAACTCACCGTGAGCCCCAAATCCCCTAGCATGAACAACACGCTCAGGAATTCTTTCATGGTCAAAATGCGTTAACTTCTCACGTAAATGGAAATCCTCTAGTAATGTTGGACCTCTTGTACCAGCTTTTAAAGAATGTTCATCTTCTGAAAGTTTTACTCCTCCGTTTGTTGTTAAGTCTTTATCCTTATTGTCATTACTTCTAAAATTTTCAAGTTGTTTGTCTTTATCATTTTTAGACATAGTCATTCTCTCCTTTTATTATGTAATTATTTTTAAGGAATAGTTGTTTTTATTTACCCTCCATATTTTTTCTAAAACAAAAATAATCATTTTTTTTAAATAATAATTATAAAAAAGATGGAATCAACACATTGATTATTTTAAGCCAACGCCTATTTACAGGTTTCTTTTATGACATACTAGCGTTTTATCATAAAAAAAAAGCACCCTATGATGGATGCTTTTCTTCGTGCATTTGTAATGATCTTTGAAGATGAATCATGTCATTTTTCAAGTTAGATAAACCTTGCATTTTAGGAAAGGACAAATTTGCTGGAGCGTGCTCTCTGTAAGCTGCATTAGCTAAAGATTCATAAGAATACAAGAGTTGCGCTAAAGCCTCATCAGATAATTTCACTTGGTGCGCTTTCTCTTCTGCTGTTTTTTCAAGAAAATAGGTGATTTGCTCTAACCAAAAAACAACTGGCCAATAATAGGTTAATGCGCTGCGATCGATCGGGATCTCACCAGCTGCTGTATTATATACAGTCTTTAAGCCTTGAATATTTGTTTTCAATTTAGATAGTTCTCTTTCTGATTCATGACCATCTTTTGTATGGGTTGAAAACATTGTAAACATGAGCTGAGCTTGGCTACGAATTGTTTTTGAAATGAGGTGGGGTAGCCTACTAGAGGCTGAGCTTCTCCCAATAATTAAAACACCTAATAAACCAATGATACTGCCTATAAAAACATCAATTATTCTTGCTTGTGCGAAATAAGTAAAAGCAAAATCACCTGGCGTTACTGTTTCTGCCATCAACAGCGCATTAGGTGTAAAAAAGATTGCCGCTAATCCATAGTTTTTCACAATAAATAATTCTGTAATAAAGGTAAGTAAAAAGATTAATAAGGCAATGACAAGTCCAGTAGGGTGAAAACTAAGTATAAAGCTAGCGATTAAGATTCCCACTATTGTTCCAATTCCACGTTGAATTGCACGATGATAAGTGGCAACGACTGTTGCTCCAGACATGACAGCTACACAAGAAAGAGGTACCCAAAATGAACGTTCAAAATGAAATTGGTAAGCGATAATCCCTGCAATGATTGTCATAATTCCAATTCTCAAAGCAGACAGTAATACAATCGAGTTCTTATCAAATGAATGAAGTAAAGCTTTTCTAACAGTGGGCTTAGAAAGCTCTATTTCTTCTTTCACATGCGAAGATATATCTTCTGTATCCCAATCGAGGCGTTTAATAATTGCATATAATTGCTTATACTTGGCGTGCCAGCCTCTTACTTCATCTTCTTCGATTTCAATTATATCCAATCTATTTTTATCAACTGAATTCGATAAAACTTGAAGCTGTTCTATTAATTTTTGTGGTGGCGCTGTTCTTTCATTTAAAAAGTTTTTAATCACCTCTAGAAAAATGCGATTCAAATGATCATTTAACACATATAAACGATCATATCTCTTCTTCCTTCTAAGAGGTAGGTAGCCAGCAATTAAGATATCCTCGACATCATTTAAGGAGGACATGACTTTATATCTCTGTTCATCAAACTGCTCTGTACCAATGCTTTTTATCAAAATGGTTAATTCATTATAAGCCCTTTTAACGACATCTGTTTCAGGTCCAAAAGGATTCACAAACCAGCCTGCCATCGCAATCAACCATGACAGTGCACCACCTAAAAACACAAACCCAGCACGCTGAAACGCTAGCTCAGGCTCTGTAGGCATTCCAGAAGTCATTGCGAACACTAATACAAAAAAGATCGCACTTGGCCCGGTAAAGCGTAACGCTCCAAAGACAAACGTGGCCATTGCAGCAATTATACCCATAATGATTGCAACAGCAAGTGGAAACGGTGCAGCAATTGTCCCTAAGAAGGATGATAAAGTAATTCCTATGGCAACGAAAAATAGTTTTTTTGCTCTTTGGGCATAAGGGATATTAAATACATAAAGATAGGTAAACCCACCCATACCTGTTAATAAACCATACTCTAGCTCTCCAAAAAGGATACCAATAATAACTGGAAGACCTGCAGCTAATCCAGCTAGAAAAGCCTTTACCCATGGAAAAGGTTTTTTGTTCACCTTTAGAGCTTGTTGAAGAAGGGATGCATTTCCTTTATCTGTATTTCCACTCATTTATAAAACCTCACTTAAAACCTTAAAATAAAAACAATAAAGAGCATCTATTCACACTAGATGCCCATGTTCTATAGAACGTAAATAAATCCCTTTAAAAGGGAATTTCCTGACATATATATTAGTATAACATATTGCCAAAATACTTATGTGGCAATCCTCATGGTACATTTTCACTTTACTACTTGTATGAATATTTCGTATACTTTTATTGATTGTAGAAAAAGTAAGGAGTGTGGTTGCTGTTGAAAGTACACCAAGCGTTGTTAGCTGATGTAGATGATATTCTTACTTTGCAGAAAGGGATCGTTGAAGAAAATCGATTTTTCATTACTACAAACGAAGAATTTTTAGCAAATATAGATGAAGAAAGAAAAAGATTATCTGCAATCATCACAAATAGCAAAAAACACTCGGTTGTCTTTGTCGCTAAGTCTGATCAAAGAGTCGTTGGATGTATTATATTTCGCTCATCATCCATAGCCCGACTAGCTCATCATGGTAGTTTTAGTATATATGTTGACTCAAGCTATCGTAAAAAAGGCATTGGTATGCAATTATTGCAAACACTGATTAAATGGGCTGAAGAACATCCTGTCATTGAAAAATTATCTTTAGGAGTGTTTTCTACTAATTACCCTGCTATCCATCTTTATGAAAAAATGGGCTTTGTGGAAGAAGGACGAAAAATAAAAGATATTAAACTTAGTCATGATGTGTATGTTGACGATGTTTTAATGTACAAGATGGTTTAAAAATATTACGAGGTGATTCCGTTGATAAGACGTCATACTGTTCTTATGAATCAATTACACACGTATCGTGAGGAAGTGCTATTAATCCTCAAGAATGTATCTGCATAGCAAGCAGAAATCATTCCTGCCGGTTTCCGCAATAACATCAGATGGCATATGGGGCATATTTACCTTGATCAGTTTTTATGGATACAATCGTTAACAAGAGAGGTTAGCATAGACTTATCAGCCTATCATTCATTCTTTGGTTTCGGTACAACACCAACTGATTTCAATGAATGCACCCCTTCTTATGAAGATCTTATCAGATTACTTCGTGACCAACCGACAGTTATTGAACAGCATTATGGTGATATCTTAAATCGCGAATATCAACCTATTGATATGGGTATGTGCACCATTGAGGATGTCCTCATCAGAACCATCTGTCCTGAGGGAATCCACATGCAAACAATCAATATAATTATCCGTTTAATTAAGGAAGGTTCCTATGACCAATATTCGAAAAATTAAGCAGAAAGATAACTTAAAGATTGCAGCAATTATAAAAGAAGCATTAGAGTCAGCCAATTTAGCTATTCCAGGAACGGCTTATTACGATCCTCAATTAGATTCGCTCCATCAATACTATGAAGAAACCCCAGGCTCAGCCTATTGGATTGTTGAAATGGAAAAAGAAATCATTGGAGGTATCGGCATTGCTCCTTTTGACTTAGACGAAGGAATATGTGAATTACAAAAACTATATGTATCACCTAAAGCTAAAGGACTGGGCTTATCCAAAAAGTTAATGGATACTGCGCTGACATTCGCAAAACAACATTATCAATATTGTTATTTAGAAACACACAATACACTAACAATTGCGGATCGCCTATACCAATCATATGGGTTTGAATTACTTCATGAGCCACTAAAAGGGTCAGAACATTCAGCTATGGATCGTTGGTACATAAAGCCACTGTAAATGAAAAAACGAACAAATTGTTCGTTTTTTCTATTTCACCAAACTAACCAGCTTTTTCATTCTGAAACCCATCTCTTATAAAGTAATAAATACTATGTGTAATCTTTATATCGTGAAGAATGATAAGCAATACAAGTGTGACTGGACCAATAAATAAGCCAAATGCTCCGAATAATTGGAGACCAACAAAAAGAGAGATTAACACAGCAACCGGATTTAAATCCATGCTGCTCGATAAAACTTTGGGCTCTAACAATTGTCTTACGACTAATGTCACACCATAAACAATGGCAATGCCAACCCCAAGTCTGACATCTCCTGTAATGAGAAGATAAACACTCCAAGGAATGAGGATTGTCCCTGTGCCTAAATAAGGTAGAAGTTCTGCGATACCTATAATAACCGCTAGTGTAAATATATTTTCTACTCGCAAAATAGCTAGACCAATGAAGACAATAATTCCTGTTGCGATCATTAGAATAAACTGCGCTCGTATAAAACCAAACAGTCGGTTTCTTATGGCAAAGTTAAACTCTTTTGCCTTCACTCTCACACGAAAAGGGAGGATTCTCCTGAAAAAACTTCTATATTGTCCCCAATCTTTTCCCATAAAGTAAATGCTTAATAAGAAAAAAATAAAGGCAACAAAAAAAGTAGGCAAGCTGAGTAGCAACTGAGATAACCAATCAACAACCCCTTGACCAATATCTCCTAAAATAGAACCAACCTGTGAACCAAGTTCCATTATTCCTTGCTTCATGGCCTGATTATTACCCGAACCAATTGAGTTAAATAACCCTGACGCATCTTGCCAAAAAGGTAAAATAACCGTATTAAAAAAGTGTTGCACATTAATAGAAGCGCCCTCTATCCAGTTAGGGATTTGCAAGAAAAAGGTTTTAAAATTGGCAATTAGTAAGAACAGTAGGCCAGTAATCATACCGCATATAACAAGAACACCGCCTAACAAGCCAACGAAGCTTGCCCATCCTGAAGAAAAGCGTAATTTACTTTGTAATAACCGAACAAGGGGCTGTAAAAACCAGGCAAATAAGGCAGCCAACCAGAAAGGATAGGTAAGGGTGAATGTTTTTATGACGAACCAGCCGACCAACACCAAAGTGAGTATAAGCACGCCAGCTCGTACAATCATCCAAGCATGACTTCTTTTCATAAAACATCCTCTTTTCATTCAATTCTACTGTTTATTTCATGTCATAATTATATACTAGTCCTCTGAAAGAACAAAAAGTCTACACTCGAAAACCATGAAAAATTTGGTGCGTTTTTTTGAAAAGTGCTGGATATTTAGAGATATTAAAGTTAGTAACTTTACAATAATGTCCTTGAAAGTGAAAAATTCCTTGAGCATCTCTATGCAGCTAAAGAAACAGCCCCACGCCCATTCTTCATATTCATGAAGACGATTAATGATTTGTGTGCAATCAAGAAAGGTATTAGCTGACTTTATTCATGAAAAGGCCCTGCTAGCAATAAAAAAGCACCTCCACTTGTAGATACCGTCTAACAAGTGGGGTGCAGTTTTTGATATTACTTATGGTTAGAAAGAATTCTACTTCCCTTTATATTGATATCCCTTACACTGTCGTTGTTAAGCTTCCGCATTCGCTTTCAATCGCTGCATCAAATAATCCTTGAATTCTCTTTGTTAACACGCCAGGTACACCTTCACCTACTTGTTTTTCGTTTATTTGAATGATAGGTGTAATTTCTGAAGTTGTGCTAGATAAAAATACTTCATCCGCTGTATTTAAATCATTTAACGAGAACGGCTCTTCCACTACCGGAATACCATCCTTTTCACAAACCTCAATCATTTTACGACGAGTGATGCCATTTAAAATCAGATTGGAAGCAGGATGTGTGTAAAGTGTTCCATCTTTAATAATAGAAATATTAGATGAGCTACCTTCTGTTACAACTTCGCCACGATGTTGAATCGCTTCATAACATCCTTTTGAGATAGCCTCTTGTTTAGCCATTACATTACCAAGTAAATTTAAGCTTTTAATATCGCAAAGTAACCAGCGAATATCTTCTTTTAATATGGCTTTGACACCATTTTCTAAATTCGCAAGCGGACGCGCTACTTCCTTCGTATAAGCCACAAATGAATGAGCTACATCAGAAGAGGGGTATGGATGATTACGTGGAGCTACTCCTCTTGAGAATTGCATATAAATCGTTCCATGCTCTAATGAATTTTTTGTTATTAATTGTGTTAACAGCTCTTTCATTTCTTTAACAGTATAAGTTAACTCCATGCCAATTTTTTTTGCGCTTAAAATAATTCGCTCCAAGTGTTCTGTCGCTGTAAACATTTTGCTATTATAGACGCGAATGACTTCATACACTCCGTCACCAAATTGGTAACCACGGTCTTCAATATCAACATTTGCTTCCGATCTTTCAATGATATTGCCATTAAAAATGACATAATTCATGATAGAGCATCTCCTTCAACGATTTCATTTTTCCTTTAAAGTGCTAAACTTCAACGCTATCTTATCAAGGAAAACAGCATTTATCAATAGATTATTTTGTTAATTCGTATATTGCTTCTGCATAGATGGCTGTTGCTTTCAATAAATCTTCAATATACATATATTCATCTTTCTGATGGGCTACATCTTCTCTCCCAGGGAATAACGCACCAAAAGCTACTCCAGCTTTTAATGAACGCGCATAGGTTCCTCCACCTATCGAAAGTAATTCAGCTTCTTCCCCAGTCTGTTCTGTATACACTTTTTTTAATGTTTGAATGAGGAAAGAGTCACCATCTACGTGATGTGGTCTTGAATCATCTAGGTTTTCAAATAGCATCCCCAATGTTTGAGCTTTTTGTTCAATTTTCTTCAATGTAGATTCAATATCAGTAGTAACTGGATATCTCATATTTAAACCCAATCTACCTCCAGTTTGTTGTTTGTAATAGATTTTACCTACATTGATTGTCAAGTCTCCCGTGATATCGTCCGAGAAGGCAATACCTAACTGATTACCTCTAGAATCATTAGCAAAATGCTTCGCTATGAAACCGATAAATTGGTCTGCTTGTTGATCTAGCTTTAAACTTGAGAGAAAATCTGCTAATAATAGTCCGGCGTTTTTACCCAAATTCGGCTCCATCCCATGTGCAGATACACCTTCAAGCTCAAGAATAAGTTCACCATTGTCCATATAATATTTACCTTGAAGTTCTTTTTCCTTTAAAAAGTCAACATACATTTGTACAACTTCAGTTGGCTCATATTGAACCATAAGTGATGCTTTAGCAAAGTCAGGAACCATATTGTATCTTTTACCTGACTGGAGTGAGAGCACTTTTACTTGTGAGGAAGCGACACCGCGAATAATTTCTTTTTGCACAAGGTCAAAGTCAGCAATGCCCTTTTCTGCATAAATAATAGGAAAATCCGCATCTGGGGCAAAACCTAAAGTTGGCATTTCTTCTACTTCAAAGTATCGATCCACACAACGCCAATCACTCTCTTCATCCGTACCAATAATCATCCTTACTCGCTTGTTCATATCCAGGCCTAACTCTTTGACAATTTTCATTGCATAATACGCAGCCATTGTTGGTCCTTTATCATCAATCGCTCCACGAGCAAAGATTTTACCATCTCTTATTTCGGCACCATAAGGATCACTGGACCAGCCATCTCCCTCAGGAACAACATCGACATGACAAAGAATACCGAGTAACTCTTCACCTTGTCCAAACTCTAGGTGACCAGCAAGATTCTCAACATTTTTTGCTATAAATCCATCGGATTCACCTAAATTCAATAGATAGGTTAACGCTTCTTTTACCTCTTTACCGAGCGGTGCATCAGATGTGGCATTTTCCTCATCTAGCACACTTTTAATTTGCAATAACTTTTGTGTATCTTTAATTAAGTCGTCCTTCCTTTTCATAACTTCTTCTTGCCAATTAATATCACCCAATATAAAAACCTCCTGCTATATGTAATCAACATCCTTCTCTTTTAAAAGGATTAATAAAGTAAGTGCTTTCATGGTTATTATAACACTACCCTTAAAAATATAACGATAAGTACGGTGTTCTTATATTCATTATTGATTATTTCTTTAATAAACGTTAAAAGTCCGAACAACACATCACATTGTTCGGACTTTCTTATCTTTCTTGTTCGCTACTGGATAAGACCTTTCTCTTTTAAATATTCTTCTGCTACTTCTTTGGCACTTATCCCATCAACATTTACTGCATAATTCATTTTTCGCATCTCATCGTCTGTTATCTCCCCTGCCAACTGATTGAGAGGATCAACAATTTCCGGATATTTCTCAATTGTTTCTTGTCTCAATAACGGTGCACCTTGATAAGGAGGAAATAGTGATTGATCATCTTCTAGAACAGTTAGTCCATACTCTTCTAACTCAGAATCAGTTGAGTAGGCATCAACAAGATTGATTTCACCATTTTCCAAAGCGGTATACCTTAATTTAGGCTCCATTGTCACCACTTCAGAAAAACTTAAGCCATACAACTCCTGAATACCGATGTAACCATCTTCTCGATCAGAGAATTCGAGTGTAAATCCTGGTTTCATCATGCTTTCAATTGCTTTTAAGTCGGATATTGTTTGAAGTTCATGTTCTTCGGCAAATTCATTAAGCACAGCTAATGCATAGGTATTATTATATTCCATTGGTTCTAATAGAACTAAATCGAATTCCTCTTGAATTCCTTCTTTCGCTTGTTCATAGACGGCTGTTTGGTCTGTGCTTACTGCTTCTTCCTTTAAAAACTCAGCAATCACTGTACCAGTGAATTCAGGATAAATATCAATACTACCGGAAGTTAAAGCTTTAAATACAAAAGAAGTCTTACCCAGTCCTGGCTGGAGCTCAACCGTTAAGTCTGTTTCTTCTTCAATCAATAATTTATACATATTGATAAGAATCTCAGGTTCTGATCCAAGTTTTCCGGCAATCTTCAAGTCTTTCTCTTGTTGAAAGATATAAGGAGACACCGTTACAAACAAGGCAATTATAGCTCCAATACTGACACCTACTAGCGCTTTCTTAAATGATAATTTCTGGAACCTTCTTAAAATAAAATCAAATAAAATAGCTAAAAGGGCCGCTGGAATAGCGCCAATCACAATTAGTGTAGAATCATTGCGGTCAATCCCTAGTAAAATAATATCTCCTAGGCCTCCTGCACCTATAAGTGCTGCTAGAGTTGCCGTTCCTATAATTAGAACCATACCTGTACGGATTCCAGCCATTATGACAGGTATCGCTAGAGGGAGTTCGACTTTCATCAACCGTTGTGCAGATTTCATTCCCATCGCACTGGCCGCCTCTATTAAGGCTGGATCAACTTCTTTAATTCCTGTATATGTATTTCGTAAGATTGGTAAAAGAGCATAGGCAACTAAAGCAATAATAGCTGGGATCTTACCAATACCTAATAAGGGAATTAATAAGCCAAGTAAGGCTAAAGAAGGGATTGTTTGAATAACTGCCGCAATGCCAAGAATGGGTTCTGCTACCTTTTCATTCCTCGTTAAGATAACCCCTAATGGGATTGCAATAATCACGGCAAATAATAAACTAATAAACGAAATTTGCATATGCTCAATTAATGCACTGAGCAATTGGTCTTGTCTCTCTGATAAAACGTTAATAAGTTCATTCATACTCTCCACCCACATCTTTCGCTTGAGTGGCTAAAAACTGAATGACACTCTCCCTTGTAATCATCCCAACGATAACACCATTTTCTTCCACTGCTATTTTTTCATGTGTGACCAGTTGATCTAGCACTTGCTCTTTACTTATGTTTGACGTTACTGTTTCAGTGATTGATACATCGCTCGTATCAAAAGGAATCATCACATGATTAATGGCAAATCGATCAACTGTTTGGTCAGTTGAAGTGATGAACTCTTCAACAAATTGACTTTCAGGTTGATACCTCAGCTCTTCTGGTGTACCAATTTGGACCATTTTTCCTTCATTCATAATAGCAATGCGATCACCTAGCTTTAGCGCTTCTTTCATATCATGTGTCACAAAGACAATTGTTTTATTTATATTTCTCTTCATTAACAATAAATCATCTTGTAGCTTCACTCTCGTAATCGGATCAAGCGCACTAAATGGTTCGTCCATTAATATCACTTCAGGATTGGCAGCTAAAGCACGGGCGACACCTACTCTTTGTTGCTGACCACCAGATAGCTCAGCTGGCTTTCGGTTCCGATACGTACCTGCATCCAGTCCCACTAAGTCTAATAATTCTGTCACACGTTGATGAATTTTGCTTTTTTTCCATTTTTTTAATTCTGGTACAATGGCTATATTCTCTTCTACTGTCATATGCGGAAAGAGAGCTATCTGTTGCAACACATAGCCGATGTCATAACGTAAATCATGAAGAGCATAATCACTAATATTCCTTTCATTTATTGTAATTGATCCACCACTTGTTTCTTCTAAGCGGTTAATCATCTTTAGTGTTGTTGTTTTACCACAGCCGCTTGGACCTATTAATACAAATAGTTCGCCTTTTTCTATGGAGAAATCCAAAGAAGTGACGACTTCTTTTTCTCCAAAAGCCTTAGACACACCAGCAAATGTAATCATGAGTTTCCTCCAACTAGATAATTTCAATCTATAATAACTTCCCTAACATTTCATTCTTTAAACCAATAAAAAAGTTTTTTCTTTTATTTTTTTGAATATTTAGAACATAAAACAGGCTCCTTTAGCCATATATATGATGTTAAAAAGAATGGAGGATGCTTTTGTATATTTAGGAGGAAAAAGAGAAAAATAATGTAAAATCATGCAAGTGACTAGAAATTATCTGAAAATAGGTTTACAATATTAATAATTAGTATGACATCTTGATTATTTCTTCTGTTAAACCAAAAAAGGAGTTGTCTCGGGAAAAAGAAGACTACATATAACTGAAAGGACATGTTTCTTAACTGAAACTGTCGGTTGCAGGCACTTGCCATGGGTTTATAAATTGGATAGGGAGTGGTTTTTTGAAACCTTCGACTAACCGGATGTTAAACCGTATCAAATCCGTTTATATGTTTATTCGGAAAAACGGAACTGTAACAACTCAGGAGCTTGTAGAGGAATTCGGTATCACTCCTCGTACGATACAGCGAGATTTAAATGTTTTAGCTTATAATGACTTGGTGAAAAGTCCAAGCCGAGGAAAATGGACTATTACACAAAAGAAAGTGAAGATGTCATCATAAGAAAATGACAAGCGAAAAAAAGAAGCTCTTATTCAGGCTTCTTTTTTTGTTACAAAGTATATTTTAGTACTTACATTTCATTACTTGGATCATAAGATAATAATTCTTCTAATTCTTCATCCGTTAATTCTCGATATTCTCCTAACGCAAGAGAATCATCAAGTTGAAGCGGACCCATTGTAAGCCTTTTTAAATAAATCACCTTTTTATTTACTGCCTCAAACATGCGTTTGACTTGATGAAACTTCCCTTCTGTAATCGTTAAATAAATTTCAGAGTTTGTCTCACTTTTTAATATTTCTAGTTTTGCTGGCTTCGTTTCATAACCATCATCAAGCTTCACACCTTTAGCAAAGGAATGAATATCAGCCTCTGTTACTCTATCATTAATAATGGCATAATATGTTTTTGGCACATGTTTTTTTGGTGACAATAACTGATGACTAAGCTTCCCATCATTCGTTATTAGTAATAGTCCCTCTGTATCCTTATCCAGTCTACCTACAGGAAATGGAGAATAAACGATATCTTCCAGCTCTAATAGATCAATGACAGTTTGATGCATCGTATCTTCTGTGGCAGAAATTACCCCGTTAGGCTTATTCATCATTAAATATATGTATTCTTTATACTCAATTATCTCCCCATGAATACCCACTTCGTCCTGTTTTGGATCAATATGTTGTTTAGCATCTTTAATCTGCGCCCCATTTACCTTTACTGCTCCTTGCTTTAATAATTGCTTTACTTCTTTTCTACTTCCATAACCTAAGTTTGCTAACATTTTATCTATTCTCATCTTACTTACTCCTTTTATATCATCGTTCCTACGCACATATTGCTCTTATCAACATAGACTAACATCATAGTTTATCGATAAAGGAGTGCAAGAAACATGTATTACTATCGTCAACAACCAACGTTTTTCCCTATTCCAGGCTTCCCGCCGAGCAACACCAACCGTAGAATAGAGCGTTTAGAAAATCAAGTACAACGCTTAGAGCAACAATTCGATCGTTTAGAAAGAAGATTAGAAAGAGTGGAACGACGCATTGGTATTAGTCATCCGCCACCCTCTCCTCGCCCTTATTAAGGAAGGAGGAAAGACCAAGAGGAAGTTTTTCCTCTTTCTACATATCCTCTTTATGTCAGTTACTCCTAGTATATCATCTACCTAACATAATGTAACTTACACATACATCCTGGCTCATACACTCTTACTATTTGTTAGAGGACCTTTCTCTATTTCTTTGTTATCTCCATGCTTTTGTCTGTTTTCATTTAAATGACAAAGGGAACCTAATTTCTGTTGCCCATAGTGATGTGACATGTGTTTTTTCCTGTTAACTAACATTTTCCTCACCTCTTCATTCAGTTTTATTAAATATTCTATGTAAGTCCTTCAATAAGTGATTAAAACAATAGAAAATGAAACAAGACTGCATGGTTTCATCATGCAATCTTATGCTTATTTTACTTCCTCCAAATAAATGATAATGTCTTCTTTATCAACAGAAGGTGAATCCTTTAAGGTCTTAAAAGCAATCGATCCATCCTTTTTACGAACACATAAAGGATAACCGCCCACTTGTGCTTCCTCTATTTTTTCATAATTGTCGTTAGCTTGCTTACTTTCTATCGAATAAGTTGTATTTATCTTCTTATTTAACTCTGTGAACACATGCTCTTCGTCAAAAAGCATATGAGCTTTCACAGTTGTGGGAAACCCTCCATCCTTTTCCTCATCCATCCGCTCAGTCGCAATGGTAAACGTTTTATTATAGCCAAACTCCGGAAGAAATGACTGTGTAACCAGGGCATTATAATTAGGGTCATCAGACAATACCAGGATGAATTCGTAAGGAGTTAAGTCGATTTCGAATTGACTATGCTCATCTAGAATTTGTCCCGAGTAAGTTTCAATCCCCTTTTTTCGGATAAGCTTTAACTTGCCACTTGATGTGTCACTAATCAGTACAGGATTACCCAACTCTTTTAACTTGTATGCTAAAGCAATTGAAAAACTACTTGCTCCAACAATCAGTACACCTGGCTCTGATTCAGATGCTAATTTTAATTTTTTTGCCAGCGGTGCTAACGTAAAACCATGAGCACAAACCGTAATAAAAACGAGAGCAAAAGTTAATGTTGTAAGTAATCCTGCTTCTCGATAACCATCATCCATTAATATAGTTGCGAAATAACCAGAGACCGTTAATGCCACAATTCCTCTTGGGGCAATCCATCCAATTAAAGTTTTCTCTCGGTTGGTTAGCTCTGTCCCTATTGTTGATATCCAAATCGACAGTGGACGAACAACAAATAACATCACGATTACAAAGCCAATAATTTGGATACTAAACACTTCTGCAATCGTCTCTCTTGTTAAAGAAGCTGTTAATAGAATAAATATTGTAGATGTTAAGATTACAGAGACATTTTCAATGAAGTGACTAATATTCCCAAGGGCAGATACTCTTTTCTTCTCTCTAGCTAGTACAAGTCCCATCACTGTCACAGCAAGCATGCCTGTTTCATGCATAATCACTTCACTTATGCCAAAACAAATGAACACAAGAGATAAAGTAATAGGGGATTTCAAGTATTCTGGAAACAACCCTTTGTTAGCCATCCAGCTCAAAACCTTTGCAAATATGTAACCGATCACTATCGCTAATAATGAAGCTAACAAGAATTTTCCGAGTTCCATCATGCCTAATGTATCACTTACTAATACTTTAATAACCTCATAAGCAAATAAGGCTAGAAGTGGTCCTGCTGGGTCGACAATAATACCTTCCCATTTTAATAAAGCACTCACTCGTGGTTTAAGTTTGGACTGCCTTAATAAAGGGATTATAACAGTTGGCCCTGTAACGATAAATAATCCACCGATGATAAAAGCCACCTCTAAACTCAAGCCTGCGATATAGTGAGCTGCCAAAGATCCAAGTATCCAAGCAAGAAAAGCCCCAACAGTAACTACCCGAAAAACAGATTTGGAAATACTACGAACTTCACGAATATCAAGCGTTGTACTACCTTCAAATAATATGACAGCTACAGCTAAAGAAATAATAGGGCTATAAAGACTTCCTAGATCTTGTTCTGGGTTCAATAGTCCGAGCGCTGGACCGATTACTAATCCAGCAATCGACATAATCACAATTGAAGGCCATTGAATTTTCCATGATAACCACTGAGAAAAGACCCCTAAGGCAATAACGAGAATAATTCCTAATAATCCAAATGATTCCATTTTATTCACTTCTTTCAACGAAATACGCGAAGGATACACTTCTCTCTCTTTTTAGTAATTACAATTCATTTTGTTTTTCATTCACATTATCAATAAAAAGTAGGAAGAATGCTTTAGTTGGAAAATATTAAATATACTGAAAATTTACTGTTGACAGTATACATTTATATTCTTATGATAAGTACATATTGAATACGCTTACATTTTTTTTGTTGAAAGGAGTGGTTTACTTGATTTCCATTATGAGAGAAACATTAACTGTACAAGTGTATCAGCATTTAAAAAAGAGATTATTAGACGGATATTATCCTGGAGGGGAAAGATTAATAGAAGTAAAAATCGCTGAAGAATTTAACGTTAGCCGAGGGCCAGTACGTGAAGCATTAAAAATGCTCATCCAAGAAGAATTAGTTGTACAAAACGGAAACACCCTTAAAGTATTTAGCCCTTCCCTTACGGATATGATACAAATTTATCAAATTAGACAGCAATTGGAGTCGTTCGCAGCAAAGTTATCTGCTAAAAATATTGAAAATTCCGACTTAGAACTTTTAGAAAGCATTATTGATCAAACGAAACAAGCATGGTTATCTCAGGCGAAAGAGGATGTCGTAAGACTTAGTATACAGTTTCATGAAATCATCTTAAGCTCATCTGGAAATGATCATTTAGTTTCATTAACTAATACCATTCGTGATAAAGTAACCTATTTCAGAAATAGTGGGATTAAAATCGGCATACGAGACGAGAGTTGTATCGAGGAACACGCTCAAATTCTAGCCGCACTTAAAGAACGAGATAGCTTAAAAGCAGCCAATGAAATGTACAATCATATTGAACAAGATTTACTCTCTTTACAAGCAATCTATAAGTAAATTTATTTATTAATCATAGAGGTGAAAAAAATGTCCAATAAAGCGTTATCTGGTTTAAAAGTTCTTGAACTGGGACAGTTAATCGCTGGACCCTTCGCATCGAAATTATTAGCTGAATTCGGTGCAGATGTCATTAAAATTGAACCTCCTACAAAAGGAGACCCTCTTAGAACTTGGAGAGTAATAGAAGATGAGACTAGCCTTTGGTGGTATGTGCAATCTAGGAATAAGAAATCAATTACACTGGATTTAAAAAAAGAGGAAGGTCAAAAAGTTCTCCGCGCATTAGTAAAAGAAATTGATATTCTAATTGAGAACTTTCGTCCAGGTACCCTAGAGAAATGGGGTATTGGATATGAGGAATTAAAAAAAATTAATCCACGATTGGTTATGGTACGAGTGTCTGGTTATGGACAAGATGGACCCTACAAAGATAAACCTGGGTTTGGATCAATTGGAGAAGCAATGGGTGGACTTCGCTTTATAACGGGCTATCCCGACCTCCCTCCAGTGAGGGTAGGCATAAGTATAGGTGATTCCCTATCTGCTCTATATGCAGTAATTGGTGCACTAATGGCGGTTTATCACCGTGACGTAACTCATTCAAAAGAAGGACAAGTCATTGATGTCGCCCTTTATGAATCAGTGTTTAGTTTAATGGAAAGCATCCTACCTGAATACGGAAGAAATGGGGTAATCAGAGAGCGTACGGGTAGCACACTACCAGGTATTACTCCTTCCAATACATACCTTTGTTCGGATGGCAAATATATCGTCATTGGTGCGAATGGAGATACGATTTTCAAAAGGTTAATGAAAACCATTGGCAGAGAAGAACTTTCAAAAGATTCTCGCTTTGAAAATAATATCGGTCGCTCTAAACATGCAAAGTATTTAGATCAGCTGATTGAAGCTTGGACGAGTCAGCACCCACTACTTGTAGTCAAAGAGCTCTTAGATGAGGCTGGTGTACCAGCTGGGTCGATTTATTCAATTGAAGATATTGTAAATGATCCACATTATCAAAACAGAAATATGATACAAGAAGTACCTATTGATGGAATCGGAACTTTGAAAATGCCAGGAATCGTACCGAAAATGAGTAAAACACCTGGTGAGATTAAGTGGGCCGGTCCAAACTTAGGGTCGCATACAGAAGATGTTTTAATGTCAGAATTATCGCTCACAAAAGAACAAATCGCAAAATTAAGAGAAAAAGGGATTATATAGAAGTAAAACACATCAACTTATAAATAAAAAAGGAGTGAATGTAAACGTGCTATCTCTATTAGGCTTCTGCATGATGATATCTTTTCTTCTTTTAGTTCTGACTAAAAAACTTTCACCTGTTGTTGCTTTTGTCTTTGTTGCAGTTGCTTTTGCCATTATCGGAGGATTCAGCAACGAAATGGGCCAACTGATGATGGATGGGATTATCCAAGTAACCCCTACAGCGATAATGATTGTTTTTGCGATCCTATATTTTGGATTAATGATTGATGTAGGGCTATTTGACCCAATGATTTCACGTATTTTAAAGTATGTCAAAGGGGATCCATTAAAAATAGTGATAGCTACAGCTCTTATTACAATGATTGTTGGTTTAGACGGGGATGGCTCATCAACTTTCATGATTACCATATCAGCGATGCTACCTCTTTATAAGAAGTTAGGCATGAACCGCCTTATTTTGTCATGTGTTGTTGCCTTAGCTGCAGGGGTAATGAATATGATACCTTGGGGAGGTCCTTTAGTTAGAGCCGCTGCTAGTTTAAATGTGGAAATGAGTGATTTATTTATCCCTCTCATCCCAGCGATGATCGGCGGACTAGTCTGGACATTTTTCTCTGCTTATATTCTAGGTAAAAAGGAAAGAGAAAGAATCGGTGTCATTCAAATATACACTGAGAGTTTCACAGAACAATCGAGTACAATAGAACAGAAAAAAACGTCCCCCACATTATTCTGGTTTAATTTACTTTTGACAATCGCATTAATGATCATGCTTATTATGGACGTATTGCCATTACAAATTTTATTTGCCATTGCTTTTTCTATCGCACTTTTTGTCAACTTCCGGGATCCAAAAGCGCAACAAGAGCAAATTTTAAGTCATGCAAATAACTTTGTATTAATCAGTACATTAATCTTTGCTGCAGGGATATTCTTAGGTGTCCTAAATGGAACGCAAATGATGGACGCGATGGCTGTTTCCATTGTTTCTGTCATACCTGAAGGCCTTGGCCCTTACCTCCCTGTCCTCGTTGCGATAACGAGTTTACCGTTAGTATTTGTTTTCCCACCTGATGCTTATTACTTTGGCATTTTACCAATTATAAGTGAAACAGCAGCCAACTTTGGCATCGACCCAGTGGAAATAGGTAGAGCAGCATTACTCGGTCATTCAACAACAGGCTTCCCTCTGTCTCCTTTAGTACCTGCGACCTTTATTCTCATCGGGCTATCTGGTGTAGACTTTGGTGAGCATCAGAAGTTCCTATTTAAGTGGGCGTTTGGGACCACGATTGTGATGACGATTATTGCCGTACTTACGGGTGCCATTTCCTTTTAGTAAAGATTTTCAGTATTTCCCAACTCCTATGAAACTTCCATCTCATCATTCCGTCTACTCATAAAAAGGGGAATGAACTTGATGAAAAAAACATCTCGTCTACTGCTATTTCTATTACTACTCTTCTTAAGTAGCTGTTCAGCAGCACCAGAACCTAAAATTTCCGAACAACAAGCCAAGTCCATCGTTATTGAAAAAAACACAAGAACAATTGGGAATGTAACTATCGTTTCAATTGAACAGAAAGGGAATAAATATATAATCAAATGGGAGAATCCAGAGAATTGTGAAAGCGGGGTTGAACATATGAACCACCAAAGCGGTAAAATCATTACAAGTGAAGTTACTATCTGTTAACTGAAGCCGTAAAAAGCTAAGGATATATTGATTGGACCTACTCAAAGTCTGCGACAATTATACCCCTATTCGCTTATCTTTTTGTCAAAAGGCTACATTAACAAACACAATGGCACCCAGTATACATACGCCGGGTGCCTAAAAAAATTACTATTTCTTCAACTTCAATTTAATTAAAATCCGCTCGATTCTGTCTCCGAATAATAAGGGCAATAGACGAATCCTATTTGCAAGATAGAAGTATACACTTGCACCTACTCCTCCACAAATAAAAACAATCATTATCGCATGCCATCCGGATGTTGGATCTAAGAAAATCATTAGCATTTGATACAATAGCCAAGTAATGACCGTCATAACCAACGTAAGAATGACAATTAATAAACTGCGTCTGAATACTAATCTAAATTGATAGCCTGAGAATATTTTAATGACAATTAAGTTAATCAAGATCGCCACAGCATAACCAAGTGCTGTTGCTAGAACTGCTCCCTCTGTTTCTAACCACTTAATCAGGGGTATATTTAATGCAAGCTTAACTAAAATTCCTACTAATAAACTAAGAATGGTAAAGCGCTGCTCATTGATCCCTTGTAGAATAGCAGCTGTCACTGCATAAAGGGCAAATAACATCGCCACTGGGGCATAAGCTCGAAGTACAGCGGTACCTAACTCACTATGCTCATAGAACAATGTGTATACTGGTTCTGCCAGTAGTGCAAGACCAACAACTGCCGGTAAAATTAAAAACAAGATCACTTGAAACGTTTGATTCAACTGACGATTCATCGTCAAGCGATCATTTTTCATAAAGGAATTCGTAATCGTTGGCACAAGTGTTAATGAAAATGCTGTTGCTAACGTAACAGGAATCATCACTAATTTATGCGTTTGATAGTTCAATACGGAAAGGGCTTCTCCTGCTTCTTTACCAGAGTATCCTATCGATTGCATCGCTTTATTAAACGTTGATAAATCAATCATTTGGAATAACGGATTAACCAATGCGACAAGGACAAACGGAATCGAATAAAGAATGATTTCTTTATACATATCTGTAAGAGAGATATCCATTGTACCTTTATCTTTAGCTAATAATTGATCTAAATAAGGCTTTCTTTTGTACCAATAAATAAACAAAACAGCTAAACTACCGATACCACCTATGAAGGCTGCAAAAGTAGCTACACTGACTGCTGTAACTAAATCGCCATCCATTACATAAAGGACGACAAATGCCCCAGCAAGTAGAAAGGCAATTCGTACAATTTGTTCAACGACCTGAGATACGGCTGAAGGTCCCATGGATTGATGACCTTGGAAGAATCCGCGAATTAAGCTCATAAACGGAATAATGATTAAGGCAAAGCTGACCGCTCGAATAACGGAGACAATATCTTGTAGCATTGCTACATCTTCTGGGTCCACAAAAATCTTTGCTAGAGTAGGCGCTCCCATATACATGATTAAGAAACAGACAATTCCGCTACAAAGCATAATAATTAAACCGGATTTGAATAGCTTCCTACCAACTGCATACTCCTCTAATGCGTTATACTTTGAAATAAACTTTGAGACGGCAAGCGGTACACCCGCAGTCGCCACACTGATAAAGATTGTGTATGGTACATAAGAATAGTTATAAAGGATTGTTCCTTCGTTTCCAACGATTTGATAAAATGGAATCACATAAAATAATCCAAGAAACTTAGATATGAATGTACCAAGAGTTAAAATAAATGTTCCTCGTAAAAGCTTAGACGACATATAATCCCTTCCTCTATTGTCCAAGCGCTACCAAAAGCGTGGTGTTTTCTATCATTCGCAAAATTAAACTATACAACTTCTCATTCTACCATATGTTACGACAATAATAGACATATTTTTATCTCAGAAGACCCTTTTCATTCTTGATGATTTTTTAAGAAGATGTTTAGATGTTTTATCTTTTGCTTTATAATAGCAAAGGTATGCTATTTTCATTGAAAGGGAAAAAGTTGGTGAAGAAAATGAAACAAACACAATATGATGTCATTGTCATTGGCGGTGGACCATCTGGACTAATGGCTGCCATTGGTGCTGCAGAGAATAAAGCAAAAGTATTACTTATTGATAAAGGCAATAAATTAGGTAGAAAACTGGCGATTTCAGGTGGTGGTCGTTGTAACGTGACTAATCGACTCCCAATCGATGAAATCATTAAACATATTCCTGGTAACGGTCGCTTTCTACATAGCGCCTTTTCTATTTTTAGTAATGAAGATATCATCCGTTTTTTCGAGGACCTAGGCATTGCTTTGAAAGAAGAAGACCACGGTAGAATGTTCCCAGTAAGTAATAAAGCACAATCCGTTGTCGATGCACTACTTATGCGACTAGACGAATTGAAAGTAACGATAAAAACAAATAGTCCTGTTGCTGATATTCAATTCCAACCGGAGAAAAGCCATACAGTCCAATTACATTCCGGTGAACAGTTTCATGCAAAAGCAGTTGTGCTAGCAGTGGGAGGCAAATCTGTTCCTCATACAGGATCTACAGGAGATGGCTATGGTTGGGCAGAGAAAGCTGGACATACGATTACAGACTTATTCCCTACAGAAGTCCCGTTAACGTCAAGTGAATTATTTATTAAGAACAAAGCGCTACAAGGACTCTCTTTACGCGATGTAGAAGTAAGTGTATTGAACCCTAAAGACAAGCCGTTGATTACACATCAAATGGATATGATATTCACCCATTTCGGGCTGAGTGGTCCTGCGATTTTAAGATGTAGTCAATTCGTTGTCAAAGCCATGAAAAAATGGAAGCTAAAAAAGGTAAACGTACGCATCAATGCCTTACCTGGGCAAAATGGCGAGAAAACCTTCCAAGAGATCATATCACTAAAAAAATCAGAGCCAAAAAAGAGTATCAAAAACTTGCTAAAAGGGATCGTTCCAGAGAGATATCTTCTCTTCCATTTAGAAGAAGTGGGTATTGATCCGACGGCACAAGCAGTGAGTATCACGAATGAACTGCTACGTTTATTCGTTAGCCGTCTACATGATTTCCGTGTTGAAATCGATGGGACATTACCATTAGAAAAGGCCTTTGTAACTGGTGGCGGCGTTTCTGTTAAAGAAATTGAACCACAAACAATGGCGTCAAAAAAAATGGCTGGTTTATATTTCTGCGGAGAAATTCTTGATATTCATGGCTATACCGGTGGCTACAATATTACCTCAGCCCTTGTAACTGGACGTTTAGCTGGCAGTAATGCGGCTCTATGTAAAAGCGTAACTACTTGATAAGTAAAAGTAGTTACGCTCTATAAATGACCATCGCCGAAAAACAGTAAATTTGCTCTTCATCCTCTTCTTGCATCGCAGCAATATTATACTTAATATCAACAAGCTTTTGTTCTTCCACCTTTTCTAAAAAACGGTTCATCGCAACCTCTAAATCTTTTTCATGCTCTTGGTCGAATAACTTTACCTTGATCATTTGATGAAAACTCCCTTCATGGGAATAAGTATTTTTATTTATTATTAACAGAAAATTCATAATATATACATAGGTAGGAGGTGATGAAATTAGCGTCGTTAAACGAATACTTTTAACTACCATTTGTCTTTATGGCTTGTGGGTAATTGGAGATATCAGTAATTCAATTACTAAATACAATGGTGCTGGTTTTATTGACGCCATTTTGATAAAAGAAAAAGGCATGATTTACTTTATCGACGAAGAAAAACGGCCCACTGTCCAGATAAATGAAGAGGCATCATCTAACACGACCTATCAACCTGACTATATACCGAATGGACCGACATTTTTGCTTGATTACCACTCATTCGATTCAGGGGATCAAGTTCGCATTTGGTATACAAGCATTTTAGAGTCTTATCCTGGGAGAATAAATATCGTAGACGTAGAAAAAATTGATTAATCTCCGTCATTTTTTTCTCTTAACATGGTAAGAATCTTTTTTGTATCTGCGATTGCTTCTTTTAAAGACATTAATAAGCGATCAGTAACATATACAATATCCTCCTGATTTTCTGATATGTTCAATACCTTTCTGACATGAATTGGATGAGCCATTTTTGCTTGTTGGACTAGGCGTAAAATAGATGCATAAGAATAATGAGCCATCCTTAATACTCGAATCACCTTTAGCATATTAATTTCCTTTTCTGTAAAAACACGATACCCCTTTTCATTACGAGGAATAGTAATTAATCCGTTTCTTTCCCAATTTCTTATTAGCTCTGGATGAAGTTGAATTTTTTCAGCTACTTGTTGTCTGGACAATCCTTCACTTTGTATTTCCTTAGGTGAATATAACCAACTCTCTGCAATCTCAGCTGCTTCAACCGCTCTTTCATATTCCTTGGTTAAATGCAGTAAATGCTTTTCAGCCTGCTCGTACGCTTTCAGAAATTGCTTCTGACCACTAAGGAGCACAATCTCTCTTGCATTTTTACGAATACTGCCTTGAATGATTTCACACCGAAAAGCGAACCTCGCTATTTTTAATTGAAAAAGATGTATGTCATCATATTGTCTGTATCCATTATCAGCACGAGGAGCAGGGGAAAGATATCCCCATTCCTCGTAAACTCTCACAGTATTAGGATGAACGCCCATACTATCAGCGATTTCTTTAGTTGAATAAACCAAGATATCTCACTACTTCCATCTAAAATATTTAATCGAAAGGAATCCACTAATGAATACACAAGCCATCATTGTCACTATTGGAAAAATCATGTCGCTTAGAACTCCGCCTAAACTTACTTCCTTAAGCAACTGAATACCTTGTGATAAAGGAAGGAATGCAAAGACATTCTGTAAAATTTGTGGAAAAATCTCAAAAGGTATAGTAGCACCTGAAAAAAGAAGCATGCCGAAATAGGCTAACGACCCCCATAAATTCGCTGCTTTTTGATCTGGAACAATACTCCCGATGAGTATGCCAATGCTATACATAGCCATTAAAACAAATAAATAACTACAAAGAAACAAACCAAAGGAACCAGCCATTTCATAATTGAAAACAAAAAGATATACCGCAGTCACCCCTAGGAAAGACAACATAGAGGCAATAAACTGAACCAATGCCTGCGCACAAAGCAAAGTTAAAGGCGAAGCTGGGGTCACCTGAAACCTTTTTAAAATATGGCGATGACGGTAATCAGCAATGGTAAGGGGCAGTCCCATTACACCTGTAGCTAATATACTAATAGTTACAACTGCCGGATAAGAATGGAGGAACATAGTATTTCCTTGGGTAAACAGTTCATTATTCATAATATAACCAAATAATAAGGCAACAATGATTGGAAAAATGATACCGAAGATCAGTATATCTAAACCTCTCCAAACGAGTTTCGCTTCTATTTTTGTTAAAGTATAGAATGTCATCATCCTTCCCCCTCTTCATCTGTTAAAGTTAAATAGGCAGCTTCCAACGAAGCTTGTCCTGAATAATTGATCACTTCTGCTATCGTTCCTTCGCATATGATATGTCCGCCCTTTAAAATCATAATGCGGTCGCAAAGTGCTTCAACTTCATCCATATAGTGAGAGGTAAGGATAATAGATAATCCCTCACGCTTATAATTTCTTAGCGTTTGCCACAATTTTTTTCTTGCTTTCGTATCTAAACCCGTAGTCAATTCGTCTAGAAAGACTAATTCTGGGTTGGGTAACAATGCTAATAACACCGCTAATCTTTGCTTTTCACCGCCTGACAATGATTTAACTAATGATTTCTCCTTATCTTGTAGGCCAAATTTGGTCAATAAAAATTGATATGGCGCGGTTGCCTTGTATAACACACTCCATTGCTGACATGCTTCAGAAACGGTCATTTTATCTGGAAAATGCGATTCCTGAAATTGCACACCCACTTTCTCAAAAACTTGCTTTCTATTATGAATTGGAGATTGTCCTAATATAGCGACTTCCTTATAAACAGCAGGCCTAATTCCTAGCACAGCTTCTATCAACGATGTCTTTCCTGCGCCATTTTCTCCTAGTATTCCGAGTACCTCTCCTTTTTGAAGGGAGAAACTAATCTTATCAACTACCGTTTTCTCTCCATAACTAACGGACAATTCTTTTACCTTCAGAACCATCAACTCACTCCCTTTTCTAAGAATAGATTCACATCATAGCAAAAGAAATGAAGGGTGGTGGTATATTGGAGGGTTTTTAAAACTTTTTTATTTATTTTCTGATAATAGGATATCGATGATTTGTGTGAGTGGTTCTTTATCTAGGACTCTATAAAAAGTAGGTTTTTTGTTTTTGTAGTGAATGGCGATTGCTTCATCATATACGCTAACACTTTTTCCAGCTGTTTTCGTTACAAAACCAATTCTATACAGTTCTTTAGATGCTGTGCGATGATATCTTTTTAATTCAATATCTGCCAAAAGTGAGCGAATTTCTTTTAGTTGCTTATCATGATCGTCCTTATTTAAAGATACAGTTTCTGTTGTTTCACTAGTAGCTATAATGATGGACTGTAGATTTTCCTCCGATATCAGTACGACCTCATTAAACCCCAGCTTTTTCTGAGAAAGATAAAATTGATATACACCCATGGACAAAAATAATAGAACAATTACCGATAAAAAAGGAATGATTTTTTTACTCATTCTTTCTCCTTTCGCATCTATTTGAACGATCGTCTGAAGTAAATAAATTGAATTTTTATAATATTATACCTATAATAGAGTAAATTGTTAACAGGTGGTGTAAATATGCAATACGCAATTTATGGTGGCACAAGCGTAAGCAAGGAAGCGATAATCGCTCTTCCACCTCTTGGTGAAAGAAAGGAAATTTGCTCCTCTCTTGGCAGTGTGTTAAGTGGCCATCGTATCATTTCATTTGACACAACTCTGAGAAACCCACCGTGTTAGATAATATTCAATTGATCAACACATTTCATGACAAATTTGGCATATTGTAAAAGCAAACTGAAAGTTATGTAAACAACTCGTGATTCTTACATACTAATGGTTATACGATAACGAAAAAAAGAAGACCTCCTAAAAAGAGGCCTTCTTCATAAGTACCAATTATTTTGTTTCGCCTTCCCACTCAAGCATACCCCCGACCATATTGGTCACTTGATAGCCTTGTTCTTGCATAAAACGACAAACTTGTCCACTACGATTCCCTGAACGGCAAATCATAATATACTCTTTGTCTTTATCAAACTTATCTAGGTTTTCAGGAATTGTGCCCATTCTAATATGCTTCGCACCAGGAATAATTCCTTGAGCTACTTCGTCATCTTCCCTTACATCTACAAGTTCAAGCTGTTCTCCAGCTTCTATCTTTTTCAGTAATTCTTCTGTTGTGATTTCTTTCATTTCAGTCATCATCAACCACCCTTTCCATTATCATTATCTTTATTCTAAAGAAGTGTTGATCGAAATGCGAATATTACAGTCTCATAGGGAAAGGGTAGCTCTTTTCATTAAGCTACCTCTTTTTCTAAATAATCTTAATTAGCGACAATATTCACTAGCTTCCCAGGAACAGCAATTACTTTTCTTACTGTTTTGCCATCAATTTGTTCTTTGATTTTATCATCTTCCATGGCAATTTGTTCTAGCACATCCTTTTGTGCATCAACGGGTACCATTAATTTAGCCTTCACTTTACCATTGATTTGGATAACGATCTCCACTTCATCATCTGTCATTTTCGCTTCGTCATATGCTGGCCAAGCTTCATAAGAAATGGTTCCTGTGTGACCAAGTATCTCCCATAGTTCTTCAGCAATATGTGGAGCAATTGGAGCCAACATTTTTACGAACCCTTCTGCATAAGCCTTTGGAAGAATATCAGCTTTGTAGGCTTCATTGACGAAAACCATCATTTGTGAAATTGCTGTATTGAAGCGCAAACCTTCAAAGTCCTCTGTTACTTTTTTGACTGTCTGATGATACACTTTTTCCAGTTGAGACACTTCTACATCCTGCACTTTGTTGCTTAATGTATGATCTTCTTCAGCAATTAAACGCCAAATACGGTCTAAGAATCGTCTAGAGCCATCTAATCCATTTGTAGACCAAGCAATTGAGGCATCAAGTGGTCCCATAAACATTTCATATAAACGAAGCGTATCCGCTCCATGGCTTTCTACAACGGCATCAGGATTAACAACATTTCCTTTTGACTTACTCATTTTTTCATTATTTTCCCCAAGAATCATGCCTTGGTTAAATAATTTTTGGAATGGTTCTTTCGTATCAACTACACCTATATCGTATAATACTTTATGCCAGAAACGAGCATATAATAAGTGAAGAACCGCATGTTCAGCGCCACCAATATAAATATCAACCGGTAACCACTCTTTTAATTTTTCGGCATCAGCTAATGCCTCACTGTTTTTCGGATCAATATAACGTAAATAGTACCAGCAGCTACCTGCCCATTGTGGCATCGTGTTGGTTTCACGGCGACCTTTTTTACCTGTTTCAGGGTCAATAACATTAACCCACTCTTCAATATTAGCTAACGGTGATTCACCTGTACCAGATGGCTTAATCTCCGTTGTTGTTGGTAAAATTAACGGTAACTCTTCGTAAGGAACTCCCGTCATTGTACCATCTTCCCAATGAATAACAGGAATCGGTTCACCCCAATATCTTTGACGACTAAATAACCAATCACGTAAGCGATACGTCACTTTTTTCGTCCCAATCTCTTTCTCTTCTAGCCAAGCGATCATTTTTGTAATTGCTTCTTCTTTACCTAAGCCATTTAAGAAATCAGAATTAATATGTTCTCCTTCACCCGCATAAGCTTCTTTAGAAATATCTCCACCAGCTACGACTTCTTTAATAGTCAAGTTAAATTCTTTCGCGAAATCATAATCACGCTCGTCATGAGCTGGAACAGCCATAATGGCACCTGTACCATATGAAGCAAGCACATAATCAGCAATCCAGATAGGCATTTTTTCACCGTTAGCAGGGTTAATTGCATAAGCACCTGTGAATACACCTGTTTTTTCTTTGGCTAAATCTGTTCTTTCTAAATCACTCTTTGTTTTAACTTTTTCAATATAAGTCTCAACTGCATTACGTTGCTCTTCTGTTGTAATTACATCAACTAGTTTATGCTCTGGGGCAAGGACAGCATATGTCGCACCAAATAATGTGTCTGGGCGTGTCGTAAACACTTCAAACGTACCTTTGTCACCTTCGATATGGAAAGTCACTTCAGCACCTTCAGAACGACCAATCCAGTTGCGCTGCATATCCTTCAAGCTTTCTGGCCAATCAAGTAAATCAAGATCTTCTAGTAAACGGTCAGCATAAGCTGTTATTTTTAACATCCATTGGCGCATCGGTCTTCTTTCAACAGGATGGCCTCCACGTTCACTTTTCCCATCAATTACCTCTTCATTAGCTAGCACAGTTCCAAGTGCAGGACACCAGTTCACTGCTACTTCATCGATATAAGCAAGACCTTTTTCATAAAGCTTTAAGAAAATCCATTGCGTCCATTTATAATATTCCGGATCTGTTGTGTTAATTTCACGATCCCAGTCATAAGAAAATCCTAATGATTTAATTTGACGGCGGAATGTATTAATGTTTTTCTCGGTAAATTCAGCTGGGTCATTCCCTGTATCAAGGGCATATTGTTCAGCAGGTAAACCAAATGCATCCCATCCCATTGGGTGAAGAACATTATACCCTTGCATTCTTTTCATACGGGCAAGAATATCTGTTGCTGTATATCCTTCAGGGTGTCCTACGTGTAAACCTACACCAGACGGATAAGGAAACATATCTAACGCATAGAACTTTCTCTTCCCTTTTTCTTCACCCGTTTTAAATGTTTTTTGTTCTCCCCAATAGTGTTGCCACTTACCTTCAATTTGCTGATGATTAAAGCTCATCTTCTTTCCTCCTAAAAATGCTACGTTTTTAAGTATAAAAAAACCCCTCATCCCTCAAAAAGGGACGAGAGGATTATGTATATCTCCCGCGGTACCACCCACATTAACAGTTTACGGTTAACTGTTCACTTCATTCATCCTTAACGCGGAGTACGGCAAGCATTACTGTCATTTTCACACTTGCTGCTCAGTAGGTGAGTTCATGAAAGGAGCTGACTAGCTTACACCAACCGCTAGCTCTCTAATATCAGGCTTCCTAGCATTACTATTCCTCATCATTGCAGTTATAAAATATTCATATTGACATTGTAATCAATTTCAATGGTTGATGCAAGTAGGCTTTCACAAGTTACTATAGATAAGTATAAGCTATTCAAGAAAAATGAAAACGTGTCAATTTTTTAATCCATGTATTACTCTTCCTTATTTTGCCCATAACTATAGTAAAAAATAAGGAAAGGTGATTTCATATTATGAAAGGTATCGCTTTTATTAATGAAAAGTGGATTATGAATGATTATAAAACGCTAGATGAAAGCCTTGAAGTTCAGAAGCAATCCATCCAGACGTTCATTGAAAATAACCAAATGAAAACCATTAAATTAAATCCTTATCAATTACATGATTACTACACCATTCCACATGCCTTATATTATGATTTAAAACAAACCAAACCGAAGTTAGATTGCCTGATACTCTACTCCGAAAAAGTCATTGAAAGTTTTATCGAGGCCTATCCCGCTCGTTGGTTGATCTTGAAAAGTTTCTTTCATAAAGTCATTTTTCTAGATGAAGTTCAATCACATCATTACCAGGATATTATCTGAATGGTTAAGTAGAGAGCCCCTGGATTTTTTATCTATGGGGCTCGCTTTTTATGAAGGTATAGCTGGCAAAACTTTTTTCTTTTTAAGCTTCTTATCATAAACAACTGTTGTATATACGGAGATGAGCAGTAATGCCATTAATATACCGAAAAGCATCTTCACACCGTATACATCCACGAGTACGCCCCCAAGTAATGGCCCAATCATTCTTCCTCCTGTAGAGACACTGTTAACAATCCCTTGATAGAACCCTTCTTTACCTTTAGGTGCTAAGTCATTAGCAATTGTAGGTACCGCTGGCCATACGAGCATTTCCCCAATGGTTAAAATAATCATTGCTGTGACAAAGCCGGAAAAGGCAACTGCATTTCCTACAACAGCAAAAGAAATAGCAAAAATAAAAATACCAATAATAATTTGTACTTTTAATGATTTTATTCTTTTAACTAGAAGACTAATTAATGGTTGCGCAAGTACAATCATGGCGCCATTTATTGTCCATAGCATACTGTATTGTTTTAAAGAAATCCCAATTTGTTGAGTATATGCTGAGATAGTCGATTGCCATTGCACATAGCCAATACAACATAATAGATAACCGATTAATAAAACGAATAAAGCGTTTAATTTAGGATTACCGCGAAATTTTTGTGCTGTTTTTATTTCATTTGGTTGACTAACAGACTTTACTTCCATTTTTCGATAGCTAGTAATAGCTATCAAGAAAAACAGGATATACATTAGACAATTAGCGATAAAGATATAATTGAAAGAAAATGAAGCTATATACCCTGCCATTGCTGCACCTAATGCTACACCTAGATTTGTCGCTACATACATCGCATTAAACGCTTTTCTGCCGCCCTCTTTCCATACACTTCCTGCCAATGCATACATAGAAGGAAACACGATCCCTGAGCCAAAACCTAAAATCGTCAATAATACAATGTATTCCGGCCATCCATGTTTAAAGACCATAATAATGAGTGAAGATAACGAAATGACTATGCCTAATAAGATCGAACGATAGCCACCTAATTTATCAAACAGCACACCACCAACTAGATTGCCTATGACTGTTGCTGCTGAATTGATCATTAAAACAATGCCGGCAATCGATAAAGACTTTCCTAATTCTTCATGCATATAAATGGTGTTTAAAGGCCATAAAAAAGAGGAACCTGTTACATTAACAGCCATTCCAATTACTAATAACCACAAAGCTCGAGGCATCATCCATACCCCTTTCAAATTCTATTCATTTCATTCCATTTCGAATTCCAAAATAAATTCTATTCGTTTTTTATGATGGATTCAATACTAATTTTGTGACAGATTTAGACATCTATCTAATCTATACATATAAATGAATAATTACTCTTGAATCTAAGCATAAACGGAAGGAATGGATGAATTTATGTATGAAATATACAGAAATATTTTTAAATTTATCATAACCATACACAAGCAAACTCCACGAGAATTGCTTGTGTACAGATCATTTACTAAATACATATTATTTATTCTGGATGAAATTTAGATTTAACGGGTTGCCCACCTGTTTCCTCATATTTCTTTTTAGATCGTGGGATCACATTGGCACTACCGAATTCTACCTCTTGGTTATTGATACCATTTCTTGTTTTTTGCTCTGGATTGTTTTGTTTTGACTTTTTTCTAACCAATTGTTATTCACCTCTTAATGGGGAGTAATGATCATTTGATTTTGTAACTGCTGTAGCTGTAATCTCATTCGATGAAGTTCTTCCCTCTGCGCATCTGTAGCACTAAGAGACATCGTCATCAAATCATTGTAGGCTTGTTCGATATGAGCAAGCGCTTTAGCATAGTCTTGATCGTTATAATGTTCTTGCATTTGCCCATCTTTAAACTGCATGTTAGCAAATTCAATGACTTCTTCACATTGTTGCATTAATTGTTGTACGGAATCACGGGTTGCCATAAAAGCCTTCCCCCTCTTTTTTAATGAAATGTACGAAGCAAATACGCCTCAATGATAGTATTTACCGAGTGTTCGATTTCTACTAATTGAAATGTTATCAATGTGTAATTGAGTTGATGATTTCTTTCATGATAATATTGAATTTGTCACAGTGGTGACTTTAGGAGGGCTGACTTTGGATTTACTGACTCAATTTCCATATACAAATGATCAAAAACGTTATCATACATGGAACTTTCATTTAAAAAAACATTTCGGGCACAAGGTCTTTAAAGTTGCTTTGGATGGAGGCTTCGATTGTCCTAATCGGGATGGTACTGTCGCTCATGGTGGCTGTACATTTTGCAGCGCAGCAGGATCAGGTGATTTTGCCGGTAATCGTGCAGAACCATTAGACGTACAATTTATTAAAATCAAGGATAGTATGCATAAGAAATGGAAAAACGGAAAATACATCGCCTATTTTCAGGCATTCACAAATACCCATGCACCTGTTGAAGTACTAAAAGAAAAGTATGAATTTGTTTTAAAACAAGAAGGGGTTGTTGGCTTATCTATTGCCACAAGGCCTGATTGTTTACCAGATGATGTCATAGATTATTTAGCTGACCTTAATAAAAGAACATACTTATGGGTTGAATTAGGCCTACAAACCGTTCATGAAAAAACAGCCCAATTAATTAATCGTGCACATGATTATGATTGCTATAAAGAAGGAGTAAAGAAACTTCGTCAACATGATATACGTGTCTGTTCTCATATCATTAATGGTTTACCTGAAGAGTCACCTGAAATGATGATGGAAACAGCACAAGAGGTTGCAAAATTAGATGTACAAGGAATTAAAATACACTTATTACATCTATTAAAAGGAACACCGATGGTTAAGCAATATGAAAAGGGAATGGTTTCATTCCTTAGCCGAGATGAATACATTCAGTTAGTTTGTGACCAATTAGAGATTTTACCTAAAGAGATGATTGTTCATCGCATCACTGGCGATGGTCCCATCGACCTTATGATTGGTCCTATGTGGAGTGTGAATAAATGGGATGTGCTAAATGGCATTGATCATGAACTGAAGCAAAGAGATAGCTGGCAAGGTAAATATTATCAACCATTTACCGAGGAGGTGAGCTCTTGAAGCTAGAACGTATTCTACCATTTGCGAGAGAACTACTACAGAAAGCAATTGCACCAGGAGACGTCGTGGTTGATGCTACACTTGGGAATGGACATGACACATTATTTTTAGCTCAGCTCGTTGGCGAACATGGCAGAGTATATGGATTCGATATCCAAGATGAAGCCATACAGTCTACCCAAATAAAACTTGATGAACATGAACTTTCTAATCGTACTGTTCTATTCAATCGTGGTCATGAGCATGTGACTGCTTGCATTCCACCAATCCATTTCGGCCGTATCACTGGCGCTGTTTTTAATCTCGGGTACTTACCTGGTGGAGACAAAACGATTGTCACAAGACCGAGAACAACCATTTCCGCGATTGAACAGTTAATTGATATGATGGCACCTGAAGGCATCATTATTTTGGTGATTTATCACGGCCATCCAGAAGGTGCTGTTGAGCGTGACTATATTTTGCGTTACTTGAAAACCATTGATCAAAATACTGCTCATATTTTGCAATATCAATTCATTAACCAAGCTAACCGTCCACCTTTTATTGTTGCGATTGAGAAAAGGTAAGTTAAGACAAAGAAACACTCCCGAACAGACAAGAACAAATTTGTTCTTGTTTTTTTTATTCTCGTTTACTTTTGTTTGAATCGAATCTGAGTTATCCTAGTCTACTTGTAGCCTTTTCTTAATGGTTGACTAGATGCCGCTTGCGAGTAAGATTTTTCCGATTTAGACTATCCTGTTCCTGCTTTTCTCTTGTTTTCTGGATTGATTCCGATTTATTGAGCCAGAAGCCCCTTACTAATGTTCCACGATGATGACAAGTTTTATGGGCTGGAGAACTTTATTCTGCAAATTTTATCGTTAGACATGATTTTAAGCTATTAACCGCGCGATTCATGAACGCACAACCCCCTGCCTACTTTTTAATGCGCGATAGGCACGACCATTAATATAAAAAAAGAGGCTTGAGAATCCACCAGATTTAATCATCTTTCTTGCTAGTTTTTTCATTTGTTGTCCTCTCCCGACTTTTTCATCCGATAAGTATAACCCTAATAATCCTCGATTAATTAAAAGGTGAAATCGTTTATGAGGAAGCTTGTCCGTATGCTTATCTGCACACTTTACAAAATAACGTATGCGCTCAAATAATTCTTTTTCATCTTCATAATAAAAGCAAAAGTTTAAATCTCCTGCTTCCTTATCTTCCTCTTGATCAATGTAATAGTCTAATAAAATGTGCAGACCTTGTATATATGGAAAATACCCATTACGTATAATCTCCCCGTAACTTTCCTTATAGTCCCTTCTCGTTGCATAAGCAACTAAGCAAAAAATACCGAGTGTAGAACCCGAACAAGCAGAAAATTCATACCAGCTCATAGGTGGGATGATATCTTGATGTTCTTTATGCCAACATTGCAGGCGAGAAACTCTTTCCTCAATTGCCACATGTTTATGTATTTGCAAATCACAATAATAACGACAAAGCTCTGTCAAATAAGTTTTGATCAATGAATAATTTTCCATAGAAGCTAAAACTTTACGGCAAGTCATCACTAATGCTAACAGATAGCCACCATCCTCCTGGTCATCCCGATAACGATAATAATTCACCTTAGGTAACTGCTCATCGATTAACAATGAGTGACGCATCGCTTCATGTATTGCCGTAAAATCTTTAGGGTCCATCGATGTACTTCTATCACATAGATTATCTAAGTAATCACTAATGGTTTGATAGGCAACAATAAACGTTATGACTTGACGATAGTCATCAACGGCCAAAAGTGACATGATGGCCCCACCCTCACAATGAAAGGTTTTATCTTTTATGCTAGAAAGTGCTTGTGACTTTAATTCATCATTGGGGATTGATTCCGCCAATTTGCGCCATTTGTTTAACTCCTCATTCACAGCAGGCATCACTTTTTTATATGCATTTGTCATTAAGCTGATCGGCATTGTTGGAACATTCATTACATGGACTCCCTTTACTCTTTACTATACGATATACCCGATAGACCGCAAACTACTCATTACAAAATCCTTTGCGTAATCAAATACATCTTCCCTCTCCGGCTCATTAAAGATTTCATGATAGCATTTTGGCCATTCTTTAAAACGTTTCTCAGTAAACGGAGCTTTATTGAACCATTGTTTAACAGGAACTTTATTAACGATTTTGTCATCCCCACCTTGCATAACCAGTAAAGGAACATCTTGCACCTTTTTTATATCTTCAAATGCCAAATTGATTGTTTGGTGTAGTTCACGAAACCATCGTACAGACACTTTGGTAATATACAGTGTGTCATTTACATCCATTTCTCTTACATCAGCATTCCTTGTTGCCATATCAATAGTTAACCCCGAATTGACTCTCAATGTAGGAGCAATTTTATTTAAAGGATACGACGCAAGCTCGAGTAGCTTTGGTGGATTTTTCATAAGCCCTAAACATGGAGATGAAAGAATGACGCCCGCAAGCTTTAATCTTTCTTCTTGTAACAAGCGTATTGTTATTAAACCACCCATACTATGACCTAAAAGAAAAACAGGTAAATCAAAGGTGTAAGCAGCTTGTATCCAATCCTTTACTTCAATAAGATACTCTTGAAAAGAATCAATATGCCCTCTTCGTGATCTAGTCGTCATTCCTTGACCCGGAAGGTCACCCATAACAACGTGAAATCCTGATACTCTCCACATTTCTATTAACCAACCATACCTGCCGTGATGTTCCATTGCCCCATGAACCATCACAATCACACCTTTTGCCTCACCCTCAGCTTCCCATTTCCACATCGTCTGATCCTCCTAAAAACAATTCTGTTTCGTTCAAGTTTGTTACCCTTTATTATATCCTACCTTTTAAAAATCTTCACGATTTCTCATGATTTCTCCATGATATAATATTAAAAAAGAACAGAATGGCTAGAAAACAGTCATTCTAAATTGACTAAGGTAAAAAGGAGCTATGATAACAATGATTTATCCTTTTCATGACAAACAACCCAAAATTGCTGATGATGTATTTATTGCTGATTATACAACTATTACGGGTGATGTAGAAATTGGCGAAGAATCAAGCGTTTGGTTCAATACAGTCATCCGCGGTGATGTTGCACCCACTTATATTGGAAAAAGAGTGAATATACAAGACAATTCAGTTCTTCACCAAAGCCCTAATAACCCACTCATCCTGGAAGATGAAGTAACAATTGGACACCAAGTTATCTTACATAGTTGTAAAATAAGAAAAAAAGCATTAATTGGCATGGGTTCTATCGTCTTAGATGGAGCAGAAATTGGTGAAGGTGCATTTATCGGAGCAGGTAGTCTTGTTCCTCAAGGTAAAATCATCCCTCCAAACACTTTAGCATTTGGTCGTCCAGCAAAAGTAGTGCGTGAATTAAATGACGATGATAAAAAGGATATGGAACGGATTATACGAGAATATGCTGAGAAAGGGCAGTATTACAAAGCACAAAAAAAGAAAGGCAATAACTTCTGATAAATTCTGCTCAATCGCCGATAATAAGTGGAAGACATTTTTTAGGTGGTGTAATTGTTGAAATTTATTATTGTATTGGCATTAATTTTGTTAGTTTATTTATTTATTAAACTGCTAAAAAATGGTGCTAAACAACTGCTTATCCTTCTTCTTATTTTAATCTTCCTTCTTCCTTCTCCGAAAGCAACAACGGAACACGCTGATGCTGCCCTTTTCCGAGAGAACAAATGGGCGGAAGGAACAAACAATGAAGAATTTATCGTAAAAATAAAACAACAAGTATTATTAGACATTCCGGTCATATCACAATTTCCAGAACTCCCTCGCGGATGTGAGGTTACAAGCCTTGCGATGTTACTCAACCACGCAGGCGTAACTGTGGATAAAATGACTTTAGCTAAAGAAATTAGGAAAAACCCTGCAACCTTTGAAAAAAAAGATGGCAAGATTTATTATGGTCACCCCAATGACGGTTTTATTGGCGATATGTACTCTTTTAACAATCGAGGTCTCGGTGTTTACCATACGCCTATTAAAGAGCTGGCAGAAAACTATTTACCAGAGAAGATTCATGATTTTACTGGTGATGACTTTTCGTCAATCAAAACACATCTCTCTAATGAGAAGCCTGTCTGGGTGATCATTAATACGAAATACAATGAACTGCCTGATGCTTATTTTCAGACATGGCACACACCAAGCGGCGTAATTGACATTACGTATAAAGAACATTCCGTTTTAGTGACTGGATACGATGAACAATATATATACTTTAATGACCCCTTCTCTAATATAAAAAATAAGAAAGCACCTATCAAAGAGTTCCAGGCCGGTTGGGAACAAATGGGCAGGCAGGCAATTACTTATTTAAATTAGTAAAGTACAGTTAAGACATTTAGAATTTTTTTACTTTAACAACAAGAAAACCCGAACTCAGTTCGGGTTTTCATTCTTTTTCACAGTTGTTGACTTAAAGGTGTGCTGTTGTTGCTGAAATAAATTGCTTTTCAAAATCATATTTCTTTTCAATAAACACATCATGCCACACAATAAACATAAGTACCGTCCAGATTTTCCTACTATAATCTGCTTTTCCTTGTGCATGCATTTCAAGTAAGTTTACTACATACTCTTTATTAATTAAATAATCTGTATGACTTTCTTTAATTAACGTTTTCGCCCAATCATACATCTCATCTTTTAACCAATGACGGATAGGGACCGGGAAGCCTAACTTTTTACGATTCAACACATGTTCTGGCACAATACCTTCCGCTGCCTTACGAAGGATATATTTCGTTGTTTGATGAGACGTTTTTAAATGAGTTGGGATGGTTGAAGCCACATTAAAGACCTCTTTATCAAGGAATGGTACCCTCAATTCTAATGAATGTGCCATCGTCATTTTATCTGCTTTTAAAAGAATATCTCCGCGCATCCAAGTATGAATATCAATATACTGCATTTGATTAACCGCATCATAGGCTGCACTTTCAGCATATAATGGACGGGTAATATCTTTAAAATCATTCTTCTCATTATAAACCTGCAATAATTCTCTTTTTTCATGTTCTAAGAACATTTTCGCATTGCCAATGTAGCGTTCTTCCATTGGCGTCGTTCCTCGTTCAATAAAGCTCTTACCCCTCATCCCCTCTGGCATGATTCTAGAAAGGGTACGCAATAACGTTCTTCCTGCCGAAGGTATTTTACTAAAAATTTCCAAATCCTGTGGTTCACGATATATATTATATCCACCAAACAATTCATCAGCACCTTCGCCTGATAATACCACCGTTACATGTTTTCTTGCTTCCCTTGCGACAAAGTAAAGTGGAACGCAAGCAGGGTCCGCTAATGGATCATCCGTGTGCCACAT
The DNA here is from genome assembly GCF_038007625.1 of Cytobacillus sp. FSL K6-0129. Classification (NCBI taxonomy): domain Bacteria; kingdom Bacillati; phylum Bacillota; class Bacilli; order Caryophanales; family Bacillaceae; genus Cytobacillus; species Cytobacillus sp. FSL K6-0129. The sequence continues at coordinate 1,960,010 of NZ_JBBOXM010000001.1, forward strand.
AATTTTTGGAACTTCTTGCATATATTCTTCTGGAGAGATGATATAGCTTATATTTTCAACACCTAGTTTTTCAGCTGTTTCTTTAGCCACATCCACTTCACTAAAACCATCTCTTTCAAAACCTACTGAAAACGTTTTAATATTAGGGTGAAACTGTTTTGCTATTGATGCAATAATAGAAGAATCAATCCCGCCGGATAAAAACGAACCTACGGGTACATCACTGCGCATATGCATTTTAACTGAGTCAGTTAAAACATCTTGAATCTCTTTAATAAACTGAGATTCTTCTTTTTGTACAGGTTGGAAATGTGCTTTCCAATAACGCTGGATATGCATAGATCCACCGATTTTCTTCTTGAAATAATGACCTGGCTCAAGTTTCTTTATACCCACCGACATTGTCATCGGTTCAGGTACAAATTGATAAGTCATATAATACTGCAAAGCATCATAATTAATGACATCGTTTTTTAATGCCAACAGGATACTTTTCTTTTCAGAGGCAAAATAAGTGGTTTCACCATCTTCAAAATAATAGAATGGTTTGATTCCAAAAGGATCTCTCGCTCCAAAAACTTCTTGCTTTTCTTTATCCCAAATAACGAAGGAAAACATACCTCTCAGCTTTTCTGCCGCCTTCTCCTTGTAATAACTGTACAAAGCAATAATCACTTCAGTATCCGAATTAGTTTCAAAAGTTAGTCCTTTATTGATTAATTCCTCACGTAGTTCAACATAGTTATAAACTTCTCCATTAAAAATAATCCAGTATTTACCATTGTCATAAGTCAGTGGTTGATGACCACTTTCAATGTCTATAATACTTAATCGACGGAAGCCAAATTGGATATGGTCTGCACGATAATATCCTGAATCATCTGGTCCACGATGAGTAATAATGTTATTCATATTCTCAAATTGCTTATCTGCTTCTTGTACTTTTTGTGCTTGATCATGTATACAACCAATAAAACCACACATTATGTACGTCACCTACTTTTTATTTCATCTAGTTTGTATTTTTTCCCATACCTTGTATAGACGATAAGTTATTTTAAAAAGTTTCACCTTTCGAAAAAAAAATGGAATGATTTATGCTAGGCAGTATGTTCATGTTTACTTCTTCATATACTTAAGGATGTTTATTCTTTACCCTCAATTTAAGACGAAAAGATGACAATTATTTTAATTTTATATGAAATCGTTTCCTTAAGCGTATTTGTCCATTATTAGGGGGCTTAAAATATTATATTTATTTGCTACTGTAATATCTAAAAAAACGACTTTTACTCTTCTATCTTTGGCTATTCCACTTCTTGATGTACGAGCTAATCGCTTTGGCTCAATTGTACGTTTATTAAAATTTAACGATAGCCCCTTTTCCACATAAAAAAACTGTAGAAAACTCATTAAAGGAGTTTTCTACAGCCATAATTTTCTAATTTATTTTAAAGCTTCCTTACGCAATTCTTCCGCTTTATCTGTGCGCTCCCAAGGTAAATCAATATCTGTACGACCAAAATGTCCATAAGCAGCTGTTTGCTTGTAAATCGGACGGCGTAAATCAAGCATTTTGATAATGCCAGCAGGACGGAGGTCAAAATTGTTTCTAACAACTTCAACTAAAACATCCTCAGATACTACTCCAGTTCCAAATGTATCAATACTGATGGATACCGGCTGAGCAACACCAATTGCATATGCTAATTGTACTTCCGCTTTGTCAGCTAGTCCAGCAGCAACGATATTCTTTGCTACATAGCGAGCTGCGTAAGCAGCTGAACGGTCAACTTTCGTTGCATCCTTACCAGAGAATGCACCACCACCGTGACGTGCATAACCGCCGTATGTGTCAACGATAATTTTTCTACCAGTTAAGCCAGCATCACCTTGAGGTCCACCAATAACGAAGCGACCTGTTGGGTTGATGAAGTATTTTGTGTTTTCATCAATTAATTCAGTAGGAACAACTGGGTTAATTACATGCTCTTTTAAATTGCGTTGAATTTGCTCTAAACTAATTTCTGGATGGTGCTGCGTAGAGATAACAATTGTATCAATACGTACAGGTTTGTTGTTTTCATCATATTCTACTGTTACTTGTGTTTTACCATCTGGGCGAAGGTAAGGTAAGATTTCCTCTTTTCTTACTTCAGCTAAACGGCGAGAAAGTTTATGAGCTAATGAAATAGGTAATGGCATAAGCTCTTTTGTTTCATTACATGCAAAGCCAAACATTAAACCTTGATCTCCAGCACCAATGGCTTCAATTTCTGCATCAGTCATCTGTCCTTCACGCGCTTCTAATGCTTGGTCTACACCCATAGCAATATCAGCTGACTGTTCATCAATAGAAGTTAATACAGCACATGTTTCAGAGTCAAAGCCATATTTTGCACGTGTATAACCAATTTCCTTAATGGTTTCACGAACGATTTTTGGAATATCTACATATGTGGATGTAGTGATTTCTCCTGCAACCAATACAAGACCTGTAGTAACAGACGTTTCCGCAGCAACCCTCGCATTTGGGTCCTGTGATAAAATAGCATCTAATATTGCATCAGATATTTGGTCACTGATCTTATCCGGATGACCTTCAGTTACTGATTCAGAAGTAAACAATCTACGTTTTGTTGACATCTGACTTCCTCCTTATTTATCGAATCAATAAGACTTTATTATAGTCTTTATTTTTGATACGGAACTCATTCCCTTATTTGAATCTTCATTATTTATGGGCCAATGTTTATCTCATACCCTTAATAACCTATGCGCTAACTTGGAATATTGAGAATAAAATGGTTGGTCTTTTTCCCATACATAAATAGTACATTCCAAAAGCCGCTCCTCGTATTCGCCAACATCATGTTAAAAAGCATGAAAAAAAACCTCTTCTCTGATTTAGTGAAAAGGTTGAAGCAAAATGATTCGCGCCTTTCACTCTTATCGTTCAAGGATAGTGAGTAATAAATCCTTGCATCAGGTTAGCACCTTTGCTCATGAAAATGTAGTTGGCAGGTTGCTGGGTTTCATAGGGCCTGTCCCTCCACCAGCTCGGGATAAGAGAGTATCCGTTCAAGGATTCATCATAACTTACACATGGAATATAGTCAAATGTTTTTCATTAACAATTCAATGTAAAAATTGTCATATCCGACTCTATAAACTTTAGTTTTGATAACGGATAATTTTAGTTAAGATCATACCGTTCTTTTTCCTTAATATATATAAAAATTACATTAAATTTGCTGATTATCCTTTTTAAATTTGCAAAAGCTATTTATAATGAATACTGCCTGTATTTGTGACAATTTCATTAATTATATAAAAATGATTTATATAGTATAGACTGAATGAATAAATGTGTTATACTATTTTTGAAGAAATAATCACAAATAGCGACTGAGATGCATATCTCTTAAATAATATTATATAAAGGAAGGTATTCATCAGATGAATTCTGTATCGATAACTGAGTTAAATGATTTACTAAAAGGCGAAAACATCCAAGTTCAATTATCTGTGCCGCAACTAGTTGAAAAAGTATTAAACAGAAACGAAGGTGTTCTTACATCTACTGGTGCAATTCGCGCGACAACAGGTAAGTATACAGGTCGTTCACCTAAAGACAAATATACTGTTGAAGAAGCAAGCTCTAAAGATAAAATTGACTGGGGAAGTGTGAACCAACCAATTTCTGAAGCAGTCTTCAATAACTTATACAACAAGGTGATTGCTTTCTTAAAAGAGAAAGAAGAAGTTTTCGTATTCAAAGGATTTGCTGGTGCGGATAAAAAACACCGTATGCCAATCCAAGTAATTAATGAATATGCTTGGCATAACCTTTTTGCACACCAATTGTTTATTCGTCCTACAGAAGAAGATTTATTAGATCACGAATCTGAATTTACAGTTATTTCAGCACCTAATTTCAAAGCAGACCCAGCAGTTGACGGTACAGCTTCAGAAACTTTTATCATCGTTTCATTCGAACGCCGTATTGTACTTATTGGTGGTACTGAGTATGCTGGTGAGATGAAAAAATCTATTTTCTCTGTTATGAACTACATGCTTCCTGAAAATGGAATTCTCCCTATGCACTGTTCAGCCAATGTTGGCCGCGAAGGTGATGTTGCTTTATTCTTTGGCCTTTCCGGAACTGGTAAAACAACATTATCAGCTGATCCCAACCGTCGTTTAATCGGTGATGATGAGCATGGCTGGTCTCCAAATGGAGTATTCAACATTGAAGGTGGCTGCTATGCGAAGTGTATCGACCTTACACGTGAAAAAGAACCACAAATTTTCGATGCCATCCGTTTTGGCGCTGTACTTGAGAATGTTGTATTAGACAAAGAAACACGCGTAGCAGATTATGCGGACAATACGCTAACGGAAAACACGCGTGCGGCTTACCAATTACAAGCAATTGACAATATTGTTGACCCGAGTATTGCAGGTCACCCGAATACTATTATCTTCTTAACAGCTGATGCTTCTGGTGTATTACCTCCAATCTCTAAATTGAATAAAGAACAAGCAATGTATCACTTCCTAAGTGGATACACTTCTAAGCTGGCTGGTACTGAGCGTGGTATTACTTCACCACAAGCGACTTTCTCCACTTGTTTTGGATCACCATTCTTACCATTACCAGCTCAACAGTATGCAGAAATGCTTGGTAAAAAAATTGACGAGCATAACGCGAAAGTATTCCTAGTAAACACTGGTTGGACTGGTGGAGAATATGGTGTAGGAAGCCGTATGAAGCTTGCTTATACACGAGCAATGGTTGAAGCTGCTCTAGAAGGCGAACTAAATTCTGTTGAGACAGTAACTGACCAAGTATTCGGTTTAGAAATTCCTCAACATGTAACTGGTGTTCCAGATGAAGTACTATTGCCTAACAAAACTTGGCCAGACCAAGATGCATATAATGTAAAAGCAAAAGAACTTGCTAATGAATTCCGTGAAAACTTCAAGAAATTCGGTAATATCTCTAGTGAAATCGCTGAAAAAGGCGGTCCTATCGCTTAATTAAAAAAACCTTCGAGCATCCGACTCGAAGGTTTTTTGTTTCAATAATTTCACTTCACTCATCACTCACTGTTTATTTTTGAGGGTCAAAATACCGGTTCAACCGGCTTCGATTTCTAATAAGTGCGATTAACTTAAGTCAATCGATTAGCTAATCTCACCAAGTTGCAATCGACGGCTTGTTTCATATAGCCACCACTCACTATCTTTCCTATGTATCCAATATTCGCCCTTTATGAGTCTACAAATTAGCTGCTAACTTAAGAAACGATGATCTTTTGTTGATGGTCACCGCTTAATAAATACTTATATTCATGCAAAGTTTCAATAGACATTTGTATACAAAATAAGCACAACACTGCAAAAGCAGTCGGGCCAATTTTTAATTTGTAGTTTTTAGCGAAATCAGTTGATAAAAGATTTTCGTACAATCATTTTCCATTTCTAACTTTTGGATGCTTCCCATTCCACTGATTTCACCGTCTCTTGTTTTCTTTACTTCAAGTGGAATATTTAGTGGGTAGAGGCGGTATCCTTCTTTTGTTAATGTAAAAAGGTTTTCATTTAGCCTCTCTTCTCTTCCTTTCGTAACGATCATTGTATTTAATTCTAAAGGCATACCCATAATTGTTTTGCTCCTTGTTCATCGAGTTTTATATTACTATTGTATCTTACAATCTCTATACAATAAAGCTTATTGTTCTTTCATCCACCGCCCAAGATCACGGACAATTTGTCTATTAATAGCTGGCGGAAAATAATGCGTATATTCTTTGAAATACCATGTATCTACAGGTTTACCTAACTCTTTTAATCGCTTCTCTAAGCGGAAGGCATGCTCGACAGAAACATTATGATCTAAGACACCATGAATAATTAATACATTTGCTTGCAGTTGATTAAGTTCATATAATGGTGTGCGATATTCATATCTTTCTGGGTATTTATGAGGCGTTCCACCGATGACTCGTTTCATCATTTTACGCAAGTCCACTCTTTCTTCATATGTGAGGAACATATCGCTAACACCACCCCACGTAACAACTGAAGCCGCTTTAGGCATATGTAAGGCTGTTAATAACGCCATTACACCTCCTCTAGAAAACCCAAAGACATGTACCCTTTTAACCCGAGGGTGTTCTGCTAAAAGTTGAAAAGCTGAAAAAGCGTCATAACGATCATCACCTGCAAAATCTTCATTTCCCTCCCCTCCTTGATTGCCCTGATAAAAAGGCGCAAATACAATGAAACCTTGGAGGGCAAACTGTACAATCCGACTAGGGCGCACTTTACCGACGTTCTTAATCCCACCTCTTAAATATAGAAAACCTTCTGATACGTTTTTATTTTCTGGTTCAGCTAATAGACCTTTGATTTTTAGATCATTAGATAAGTATGTAATGATTGATAATTTCACTTGAGGATGCGGAGATGGAAACCGCCATTTATCGATTATCAATGCTTTTCCCTCCTTTACATATAGTAAAAATTTCACATGGGCAATCACACAAATTTGTCACCCTCATAAGATAGTTTAGATGCAAAAATCTAAGAAACATTGAATGAGGAGGTTCTCAAATGAAAAAATGGCTTAAATGGAGCTTCATGCTTCTCTGTATTTCTGTTCTACTCATTCCTCTTGCAGCTTGTGGAAAAGAGGATGTGACAAAAATACGTATCGGTGAGGTCACAAGATCTCTTTTTTATGCTCCCCAATATGTTGCAATTGAAAAAGGTTTTTTTAAAGAGGAAGGTTTGGATGTTACGTTAACCACCACTGCCGGCGGCGATAAAACGATGACTGCGCTATTATCCGATAGTATTGATATTGCTCTTGTTGGCTCTGAAACATCCATTTATGTTCAGGCGCAAGGAGCAAATGATCCTGTCATAAATTTTGCCCATGTAAAGCTAAACATAGTACAGGGAAATTAAAAGATAAATCATAGCCGTAAAAATTACAAAATAAAAGAGCACAACGTGTATAAGTGATGTACCACCATCCTTATACCGTTCGCCTACTCACGATAGGCAAACACTTGCTGTACTCTTAGATGTATATTATAACATCTTGGGTTATTTAGCAACGGTTTGCTAGAATGGCCGTTGCTCTTGACCCAGGAGATGTGATGTAATATGAAAAACCGTATTGATGTAATTGCACAAGAAGAATCTTATAATAACTTATCATCATTCGATGATATAGAATTAATGAACCAAACTGTACGCAAATATAGAGACGTCATAACTGCGTCTATTAAGCGTGTTGATGTGAGAAGTAGACTAATTGCATTACTAGAGATTTTAAAGCGTCATAGCTGCAAGCAAATCGGTGTGAGCTATATGTGTAAAAATACTATTGCAGCTAAGTTAGAAGTTTCTTATAAAACTGTTCAAAGATTAATAAAGAAGTTAGTTGACTTGGGTATGATTCGTCAAGTAGAAATGAAGCGTAAAAAAGATATGTTGCAAACTGCTAATGCTGTTATCATTTTACCTATAAAAGAAGAAGTGTCCAACAAGCAACCTGTTAAAAAGTCCAAGAAGTGTCCTACCATTAAAACAACTTCTAGTTCTTTAAAACAAAATATTAAAAGATTAAATAAACGTAATAATAGCGTTAAATTGTCATCTGCAAATTTTATTGCTCATTGGGTTCCAAAAAGCTTTGGTGAGTTAACAAGCTACTTTTATTCAGAAGCTAAATCCATTGAAGAGTTCTGGAAGGTAGTTAAACAATGTAATAGAGTAGTAAACCACATGAACGGTTTAAGAGCCTTTACTGAAGAGCAAGAGCTTGAAATTGGTGTCCAAGCATTTAAGGAATTTGTGATGAAAATAAAGTCTGGTGCAAAAATGATTAAAGGGGAATTTGCTTATTTTAATGGCATTGTCAATAATCTTATGGACAAGCTTTATTTTGATGACGCTTTTATGTCTCGTTAAAGGCGCAATGTTCATTTGACCATACTGGAAAAAAGTGTGTAAAATACTTTAAACTTCAATTAATTTATCCGATAATATAATTTGTAAAATACAACTATGGGGGAATTTGTGAATGAGGAAACTTATATTATTTTCATTAATTGCGGGATCTTTGACATTAGCAGCATGTAGCAATGATGACACAGCAAGTGCTGACAAAGAAAAAGAAACTAGTCACAGTGATTCGACTCAAACTAATCAAGATGACGGAGACTTTTACGAAGAAGGGTTTGGTCAAGTAAAAGTAATTGCTAATGGTCCAAACGAAGCGAAAAAAATAGATATGGGACCTATGAAGGTTGAATTAAGTAATATTCGAGTTGTTGATGTTGAGCTAGATAAAGAAATGGTTGAGTACCTTAACGATGGTAGAGAGACTTCACGAGGAATAATCATTGATATAACCGCAGAGAACACAACTGAGGATGATATAACTTTTGACCCCAACCAGGCAATTATAGTAACCGATACAGGTGAACAAATTGAGAGTGATCTAGGTTTAATGGGTGAAGCTGGCGGAGATTTCTTAGGTAAAGTAACCAAAGAAGGTTCAACATGGTGGTTTCTAGATAACATAGATAAAGACGTAAAAAAAATTACTGTTATAATCTCAGCACCTTATGACACGCAAACTGGTGAAAGTATAGGAGAAGAAAAGCGAATTGAATTTGAAATTGAATAATTAAATAAAGACGGTCTCACAAATCATGAGACTGTCTTTATTATTCTTAAAGTCCTTGGTCGTCCTTCTTCCCAATTGACATATCCATTGTCTCGTAATCTATTTAAAACTCCGCTTATAGTTGATGGAGATGCTATTCCAACCATAGTTCCTAACTCTCTATATGAAGGCGGATAATGATTTGTTGCAACATATTCCTCTAATGTTTCTAACACTTCTTTTTGTCTAGATGTTAGTTTATGCATAATTGACCCCTCTTTGCCTTTTTGGTTTTGCTACTGATAAGATTCCATCAATGCTAAATGTCCTCATCTGTTGCTTTTGCAAGTCATAAACCATCACATTATCTACTTTAATTCTCCGTATGATGACCAACCTATAAGAGATTTCTCCAGAAGTATTTAAATAAATCAGTTCAATTGGTTTACGCTCGTTTAATGAGTATTTAAACAAGTGGTTCATTCTTATCAGCTCCTTTAAGCATAATTTTACAGGAACATTCGTTCTATTTCAACTTGTTTTCGAACAAATGTTTGTATAAAATTAATCCATAAGGAGTGAATGGATATGTTAAGAGATCGTGGAAAGATGAAGTGGCAAGGATTCTTTATGAGCGAACATACTGAATTACTTAAACAGATACCAGTTGAATATGAAAAGATAAAGAAGCCACAACTTGATGAGCAGGAACTTGAAGAAATACAGATAATAACAATGGAGTCACTAAACTACACTCTTACAATTAAAATGACCATCTGGATTGATGGATTCACAAAAGCTTATGAGGGCATAGTAGATAAAATTGATCATATTAATATGTTCATCCACTTGGAAACGAACGAATTAAAAATCTTAAAATTTCACATTGATGAAGTGATATCAGTCGAAAGGGTTTAACAACATGACTAGGATTAATGAAACTGATCGTGATGTTCTTGAGCAAGCAATATACTTACCGATGATTATTATCATTCTTGAAAGAGATTTAAAGATCATTGAAAAGTCCCCGTTTAAGATTAAACAGCCTTATATTACCTTGATGGAAAATACAATAAGGAAAGTCCGAAGTGACCTAAAAGAAGTTAAAGATAAAATGCGAAAAGGGAATATGAGAGTAAACCAGATTGGACATGACGAATCGTTTACTATGTATGAGTTTCACTATAAAGGATATGATGAGCAGCATAATTATTTTAATCCAAGGATTAGGAATAAATGTGAGGAATTGTTGAATTTTTATATTAACAGGCAGGAAAATTGACCTATAAAATGAATTATTATGTAAAAAGGAATGATGTCATGAAATCTGAGGATATGTATGTTTTTGTTACAGGTGGAAAAGGTCGTAAATACTATATTTTTGCCCAAAGCAATCCAGTAACTATTGTTGGAACCTCTAACAATGGAGGGATAAAGGTTGAAGGTAATACAATAAAAGAAGCCTTACAGAAGGCATTTAAAGGAATGAAAAGTCCAAATAAAATTGATTAATCGAAAAGGTGCCCCTTTAATATGGACACCTTTTTATTATTTTTCATTTAATTAAAAATATAAACCGATAAAATAAAATAAAGGCTTATATATACAACATATACAATGACTAAGTTTAACTTATACTTTACAAACATTTTTTTAACTTTATCTGCTAAATCAAGTTTCTCGACAATAGTTATTACTACTAAACCCAACAATACTATCCAAATTAAATAAGTATTAGCGAATGCGTTCTCAAAAAAAGATAATGCCCTTACTAATAGAGTAATTACCACAAAATTTACAAACGTGGTGTATTTCTTTTTTTCCTGAGAATCTGATGTATTATTGATAGATTGTTGCATTTTACATAACTCCTTTAAAAAATATTACTTCCAATGCAAAGTAACATCATAATATTGTACTGATGAAGGGGAAGTGTAATTACTATTTTTATAACGTGTCATAGTTTCATAGTATCTTCTCTCACCATTCACATATGAACTTGAAACCCAACCACCAACATAAGTTTTATTAATTGAGCTCGCCCATGATTGAACTCTTCCCAAAGTCCAAGTATAAATTACTGACTTTGTTAATTTGCCACCAGACTTTGCTACGATAGCTGATACAAGTAATTCTGCAGCTGCTTTTGCTCCTGCATTATTATAAGTTTTATAAGTTGGTGCAATAACAGAAACATAGCTACCGCCAGAATCATTTGCAAATGGTGTGATTTTTGGTTCTGGTGATACTACATTACTATACATGCCTGCTAACTGTTCCTCAGTTAATTCAGTATTCCCAGTAAACTCAACCCCATTATACACATATGTAAATTGGTTTTCTACAGATTCTTCATAATTAACTTGATTTTCTGTCTGTTGATTTTCTACCCCATTTGCAAAAGCTGGTGTTACTGCTGATAAACCTAAGATAAATGCTGCTGATGTTAATAAAGTCTTCTTCAAGTCTATTTCTCCCATTTATAGTAATAATTATACAAAAAGTAATAATTGTACAATAATTAAAATAACAGAAAAATTCAATTTTTGTCAATATATTATTTTTATAAAATTTAAAATCTAATAAAACCGCTATATATCACAGAGATTCAAACAACTATAAGTATCCTATTAAAATCTTATTCTTATCTAATCTTTTTCTTAGTATAATAAGAAGCCCCTCGATTAAGAAGGGCTTTTATTATTACTTAACTCTTAAACTCTCGCCAACATAAATCGTGTAATTTTTATCTAGATCGTTCCAGCTTTTAATTTGCTTAATCGTGCTACCATATTTTTTAGCTAGTTCAGATACAGTTTCACCTTTTTTTACAGTGTGATAAGTAGCACCAGAAGTAATATTTAATTTACTTCCTATTTGTAATGCATCCACATTAATGCCAGGATTAAGCTTTTTAAGATTGTTAACAGTTGTGCCGTATTTTTGGGATAATGACCAAAGAGTATCACCTTTAACTACCGTATGACGATAACCTTTGCTCGGTTTTGACGTTTCCTTTTTCCTAAGGTTAAATGCTTTAACAATTCCATTAACATGACCTCTTGCAACATCATCTATAAAAGAATCTTGCTTAAGTTTAGCAGCATCCCCACTATTATCGATAAACCCATTTTCGGTTAAAATTGCAGGCATATGGGATTCTCTAAGAACATGTAGGTTCTTTTGTTTTTGCCCACGGTCATTGAAACCTGTAGCTTTTATCACTTCGTTATGAATAGCATCTTGAATGGCCAATGTGGTTTGTCCTACTCCTGGATAAACAAAATCCTCATAACCTACACCGCCACCAGCATTAATATGTGGTGATACATATACATCGGCACCCCACGCATTTGCATCATCAGTTCGATAAGTTAATGAGCGAGTTTGGTCACCTGTACGGCTCATCTTGATTTGTACGTCTTCATACTCTTCAAGATACTCTTTGATTTTCAACGCAATTTTTAATGTTAATATTTTTTCATACAGGCTATTCCCTACCGCACCTGGATCAGTACCACCATGACCTGGATCAATATAAATTTTAACCATTTAAAATAACACTCCTTTTAAATATTTTATAAAGAACAAAGACTGCCCGATTGGACAGTCTTATAATTTATCTTCTTTTTCTAACCATGCTTTTTGATTTTTTGCTTTTTGGGTAAAGCCAAAATGGTTTTTATAGATTGTATAAAGAGTGATACCTAACGCAATGCCAGCAGTTATAACAATGCCAAATGCGTCAATACTCGCAGCTGTAAGCCACTCAAACTTAACATTAAGAGTCCCTAGAAACATCATGATAGCTGACAAAAAACCTACCACTTGAGCAACAACATCCTTATTCATGCCTATCACCTCCCTTCAATTGAATTTCAAGACCATGCACCCTTTTATCTAACCTGTTAATACGCATATGAATAGCTTTACGATCATCATCACTCTCTTTCATTTGCTCACGAAACTCATCTATAGATTCTTGTAAATTGGCAATGGCATCACTTAATGGCTTGATAATAATTGCCTTAAAAATAAAAGAGATACCCCCAAAGAGAGTACCTAATATGGCTAGTAGCGCAGCCCATTCTTGTAATGTTAGTCCGATAAAAGTCAAAATTTCTCCCCCTTATACAAAATAAAAAAGCCTTACTCGGCTTTATTTAATCAAATCTTCTCTTCCTTCTGCTACTAGCAATACTCTTACATCTTCTTTCCAAAGCAAGGGCACTCTTTCATATGTCCAGTTCCCTTGAATAATTTGAGTAGTAAATAAGATAGCCAACATTTACTCACCTCCCTTCATTGAAGTTATAGCCATTTGTGAAATAAGCTCGGCTAACTCTAAAATAGCAACTGCATTTATCTCTTCCTGGTTAGGCACATTACTTTCTTTTTCTGCTTCAGCAATTAATTGATTTTGATATTCTGTATCTTTTATAAACTCATCATTTTCATATTTAAAAATATAAGGGTTACTTAAAACCTCATGATCTTCTGGCACTTCTGCTTCATACATGTTACCTGGACTAGTAGACGACCAACCGTCTAAACGGCCATCTATGAGATTAAAATAAATTTTCATAGTATCACTCCTAAAACTCATAAACTCTCGTTAAAGCTACCATATTACTAGAACCAGTATCATTTTGAGCATGACCACTAATACTTACATCATTAAAATATAGGTATTTAAAAACTGATCCAGTATTGGAATAATCATTTAATGGAACAGAAACAGAATGCGACTTCCCTTCATTCATCTCTGCTGCTTCTTTTGGTATAAATGTATAAGATACCTGTCTTTGATTCACACCAGAACCGACAGTATAGCTTTGCCATTGTAATATCCAACCATTCCTACATTTACTCAAGGGTAATTCTGGTACAATTGTTTGTGACGCCGCATCCGTTGGATATCTCGTACCAGACCAAAGTATTTTACTTGATCGCATAGGTCTGTAATTACCTTGAGTAATCTCCCATATACTATCTTCTGGCTGATAGACTGATGCTATATCTCCCTCTACCATTTGAACCCCATCACATTGAATCCATTTATCATCACCCCCACTGATAATCACTTCTAATGAATCACCAGATTCGAAGGATGAAGGGACAGTGAATGTAGTAGAATGACGAGAAACGGAGTAATCATTACTCACAGGGTCAAAAGTTGAATTGACTATTGTAGAAACTCGGTTTCCTGCTGCATTAACATGCCAAATTTCTATTCTAGGAATTCCCCCACCAACAACTTGCCATTGACGTTTAAAAAATGCGCTGACTGTATATATAGACCCCGCACCAACTCCATCATAAACATACTGCCTAACATAGTTAGCATTACGAACGATAATTGCTTTTTCTCCAAACATCGCCAACGCTTTTTTGGAATCTGGCGCAAATTGAATGGCCACTTTTGGCGAGCCCATTCTTTCCCATGGCGTATCTTCTAAATAAAATTGGTTTGGTAATATTTCTAACCAATTATATTTTACACTGTCGGAATTCAGCGAATCAGGGTCAGGCCTTATTAATTCAAACGAATGATCTTTAATGAGGTTTCGTTTTGGTGTAGCACTATATTCCATTCCACTTACATCATCTTCAAGTTTAAAGTCTCCGCCTTTTACAGATACATCACCGAAAGTTCCTGAAGCACCGACAAGATGACCCGCAAACTTAACATTTCCATCTGCATCAACGACAAACTGCCCTTGACCAACATTTAAGCCATTTAGAGATTCAATGTAACGTGCAACCAACCACTTATCACCGAATGTGGTATCTTTATCAACCTTATTAGGTCCTTGTGGTCCTTCTATTTTGCTCCATTCATAATCTAACGGATTAGTTGATTCATTAGCGGTGGTTTTATTATAGGCAATACCCAAATATTGCTTACCTACAGGTGAATCACTCATCCCACTTCCAGTTGCACTATTCGCATATTTTATCCATGTATATCTTGGCGTTCCATCTGTTCCTTTTGGCCCCTGTGGTCCCTGCTCACCTTCCACCTTTGACCAACTATAGTCTTTAGGGTTAGATGATTCGGTAGGAGATTGCTTATTATAAGCGATTCCCATATAAGGCTTACCATCTGGACTATCAGACATGCCGTTGCCTTGTGCATCATCAGCATATTTAAGCCAAGTATATAAAGGCTCTCCTTTTTCCCCAGGTGGTCCTGGAATACCCTGTGGACCACTTGGACCAGCTACCCACTCAGAACCATTCCACACCTTCCAAATGATATTATTCGGATCAGATGTATCAATCCAAATTACTTCTGTATCAGATGGTGCTGTCTTACTTTCCACACGTTTCTTCTCAGCATATTTCTTTGTATAACTAAGGGCTTTTTCTAGGTTTTCCATCGCCTGTTCAATACGTTTTTTCTCTTCCTCAGAAAGCCTTTCATCACTATAATGAATGGCTTGTTTCATTTGCTCCACGGCAACCTTGACTGGAAACTCTTGCTTTTCCACGCCTTCAATATCATCAAATTTATTTTTAATTTTAGTAATCAGCGTGGGCTGCGCTTCTCCAAATGTTGCTTCTAATAAGAAACCACTTGCTTCATATATCTCGGTAAACTCAGTAATAGGCGCATCCATTGTAATGTTCCAATTTTTATTAAACACTTCTACTACATCACCAAGACGGAAATCAACTTCATACTCAAAAGGACTTCTTAATGCAAAGCGCCCAGAATGGTCATTGATGGTGGGTGTTAATATCTGCGCTTCAAGATAGAAGTTTGTAAGAAACTCCCTCATCTTCTCTTCCCCACGCTGAATCAATAACTCTTCCATTTCTTCTTCGGTGAGTTCTTCCTCTTCTTCTGGATTCCCTACGTCCCTTGCATCAATAAATGTTTCTTTTCTTTGCAAGCCTACGCCTTGGCCAACTTTTATTACTGTTCTTTCTGCTCCTTCACCTTGACCGCCAACATACCCTACATTTTTTAGATTAAGGTCACTATCAACAAACAATTGATTTTTAATGGTTTGAAAATCAGGGCTAAAAAAAACAGGCGGCAAGCCACCTGGATTATCTTTTGTTAAATTTCTCGGTTCAACCACATCAAATATCCACTTCTTTAATGTCATGTCTGCATAAATGACAAATCCTAAGTTAGCCTGTTTACTTATACTTACGATTTCATCAGCAACATATTTATATCTTGATTCCCAACTAATTTCAATTCCTCTATTCAAGTTAGGTGCAATTTCTATTTGATCAATGCGTCTAGTTGGGTCAGCTGGATTGACAAAGTGATTATAAACATAATGTTTCATGACCGTTTCTGCGTTTCCCTGCTTACGGTCATATCCTGTATCTGAAGGTGGCACAGTTATTCTTTGATCTAATACACCATCTAACGTTACACCTGTTATTTTCCAATTCTCAGACGCCTTGCCACTCTCATCTAAGGCAATTTCACGGTGACGAATAAGCATTGCCTTATCCCCACGTTTGTTAGGGATAATCACATTCCCTTTTTGGAAGTATTCTGCTCCCTCGATATACTGACTCACATGTAATTCAAACTCACCAATCTCATAGAATTTTGGTACTATTCTTAGACTGATATATTTGTCAGTTTCATGTAATAGATTCATAAATGAATTATAAATTCTAATAGGTTGTTTCATAAAATCACCTGACTATGCCATTTTTGCAATGCGAATTCTAATAAAGTTTGTTGTAGGTAAATTGGATGCACGAAATGCAAGAGCCTGAATCGTTACCTCATCCCCTGCATTTAATTCATCAAAACCAGATTGAATGACAAAATTATCATTTACATCACTAAGTACATTTGCAGCAAGTGGGAAGGACTCTTGTCCATTTACAAATAAATAAACCTGTATATCTGAACCCGTTAAACCATCTTCTTGTGGCCAAGCAAATTCGACCCAAAATTGATAAATCCCATTCGCTTTTGCTTTAAAGGTAGTAGAATTTTTTATTTCACTTTGCTTATCCCTTTCAATTGTTCCAAATGGAATCACTTGTCGAGTTGAAGTTAATTGTATTGGATTCCTATTTATAGCTTTCATAAATGATTGATTGGGCATGGACACCATACCTACTTCATTAATTTGTAACCCTCGGTAAATATTGTGTAAAGGGATATATCCGCAAACTGCATCATTCGTTCTTTCATCTGTAATTTGATTTTGCTCAATGAATGACTTACCAGCAGTAATTCTTACCCGTGCCACACTCATTTCAAAAATATATCCATCACGTATGATAGCTGGTGCTACTGGATTACTTGCAGGAACACCTTTCTTTACATATGCATATATCCTTCTTTCCGCAGGGTTTCCATCAAAACAAATAACTATCCTATCAATACGATCTTGCGTTGTGTGAGCCACATCATGAACCAAATCCAACGCAGCAGTATTTTCATACATGTAACCATTCGCAAACATATAGCCTGCACCTAAAGTGACTGTCATGTTTTGTTTGGCTTCTACAGTCAAATCAGGAAGATTAACTGTATTTGATACACCGTTGCCAATAATTTGAGCGTGAAATCTTGCGAAATCTGCTGCCTGGTAAATCCTTTGATCTTCCTGTGTACTATCGAAAAAATAAGAGCGTTCCATATCTTCACCCCTTGTAAAATAAAAAAAAAGCACTGTTTTAAAGTGTTTTTAAACGCCTAAATAATAGCTATGCCATGCAATTGCCACAATTCCATTAGCTGTACCAGCATCAGCAATATATTTTATTTCATTTTGACCAGGTTCAAGTTTCCAAAAATCACTATAGTGATCTAGGTAACCTATTGCCTTTTCGATTGTTGCTCCATTCCTGTAAACCTCAACTCTTTTATTTTGATCATCTGTATTAATGTGTAAAACTTCATTATCCGATAAAGAGCGATTCACACGAATATATTGACCCGTTGTGACATTTATAATTTGAGGGTTTGTAATTGGTCCCTGAATATCTATCGTTACAGGTGACTCAACATCACCTTCATTTACAATGATTGTTGAATCACCACTTAAACCTAATTCAAAAGGAAACGTCATTGGTAACTTAAATAACCCTTCATATGCTCGTAATGCCCTTGAAACTTCTTTCGGATCACGCCAGTAAGGATTAGGACATTTCCAATTGATCATGAACGTTTGAAAAAGGTTTTCCCCTCTTTCAGGGAAAGTAGGCGCACCATCTAATACGCCATAGATTTCTTTTGTATCCCCATCAAGGTTTAATGTTAATTTACCTAGACCCAATTTAGGGTTACAAACACGCAGAATTTGCTTTCTTAATTGTTTCATTCGTAATAAGTCACCCTCAATAATTGTTCCTTCTAATGAGGGAAATCTAGGCTGTAGAATGGTATCTATATAGGTATCTCCATCTTGATACGGTGCTCGCTGACTTTGTATTTCAGCCGACACTTCTCCAATACCTGTTAAACTATCGATAAAATAAGGTTCAGTATCAAATAAAATACTTTCACCTCTACTATTCGTGAAAGTTAATCTTCTCATCTCACCACTCCATTGCCAATTGGCGTGCAGCTTGTTTCATTTTCCTAGCATTTTCTGAAGGTGAAGATGGTTCTGGACTCACTATGGTTATATGTTGAGTCACTCCATTACCCTTCATTGTGGCAGCTATTCCCTTCCCAATATCACCTAATGTTTGTTCATTAAGTGGGAGTACAGCTTCATTTTCTCCTGGTACTTCACCAGCCCCCTGTAAAACACCATTATTCATACCAAAGATGGTTGGACGTGTAAAAATACCACCTTTAGCATTCCATTTAATACCGATGCCAGACGGATAAGTGATTTTCTTATCAAATATAGTTTTAGTTGATGTTTCCAATGAGAATGTTGGCATTTTAGGCATTTCTGGCTTAGGGATTTTTAGTTTAAGATTTTCAAAGAATCCTTTTATATCCTCGATAACACCTGAAATTTTTTCTTTGGCAGTTTCAATTGGCAAAAGAATATTTTCTTTTGCCTCTTCCATCGCATTACCAGCTTTATCCCTTAATTCATTAAACTTGTTAATGGCACCATCTTTCAAACCCTTAACAAGCCCTTCACCACGATTTTTTAACTCATTAAATTTCCCAATGGTATTGTCCTTCAATTGTGTTGCTTTATTAACAAAGCCATCTTTTAACTCAGTAGCCTTATTGACGACATTCGTTTTAAATTTTTGGACAGCTGCTTCACCGCTATTTTTCAAATCGTTCACTTTTGCTAAACCTTGATCTTTAAGCTCATTGAATTTATTGACCGCTCCATCTTTCATGTCATTGAACCAATTAACAAAATTAGTTGCTAAATTTGAGGTGGTTTCCGATAGCCAGGAAGTAAATTGATCCCATTTATCACCTATCCAATCTGTTATAGCCCCCCAATTTTGAATGACTAATACAATCCCTGCTATAGCTGCTGAAACTCCAACAACGATACCGATAATCGGTAATAATGAAAGATTAAGTGCTCCAATCGCAACGACTAATCCAATAATAACTGGTGTTAACGCTCCTGCAACGACTAAAACTCCGCCAAATACAGTAACAAATGTTTGGATAGGTCCTGGTAATTTCGAAAACCATTCTCCTATTTCTGCTAGACCATCCACTATTGGCGTTAGAGCATTAACTAGATTTTCACCAACTGGTAATAATGACTGCTGCAGTTCACGAAAAGAGGATTCCCATTTCTCTCCTGGGGATTTTTCAGCCATCTGATCAGCTTTGCCATTTACATCATCTAATCCATCTCCGATACCTAGCAAAGAAATAGAACCTCGAATTCCTAAATCCTCAAATTGTGTAGACAATGTACTTAAAGCTTCTTGCTGTTTAGATGAGTCCATTTTCTGAATATCTTTCTGGATACTGTTCATAACTTCTGCCATCGTTACTTCGCCTTTTTCCCAACCCTTAAAAAGCTTGGCCGTATCATCCGAAAACATATCCAAATTTTCTTTAAAAGTACCATCACCAAATCGTATTTGTAGCTCTTTAATAGCATCTGCAGCTAAATCAGTGTTTCTTGCTCCGCCTTCCAACCCATTTTTTAAGGATTCCATCATCTGTTCACCTGAAAATTGAGCATCTGCGAAAAGTGGGGCATATTCATTGATTGTATCTAAAAAGTCACCAGATTTATTTAAACCATTTTCATATCCAGCACTTAATAAGTCCATTGCCTCTTCACTAGTATAACCAAATTCCATCATCAGTTTTTCAGCTGCTATTACATTCTCGTTTACATCTGTTCCAGTACGCTTGGCAATGGTAGTTAGGTTGTTTGTTAACTTGGCCAATTCTACATCATTTAGATCACTAAATGCTCTTTTAGCTAACATTACCGCTTCTGAAGCTTCATCAACTGAACCTACAACCCCATTCCTAAATACATCATCCACAACACTGTTTAGCTTTTCTGCCTCATCAGCTGATACACCTAAATTTGCTTGTAAATAGGTCTGCGAATTCCCAAATTCAAGTGAAGAATCCATTGCAGCCTTTCCTAGGTCCAATAACTGATCTGTTACACCTTGAAGAAGTTCTGTCGCTTCCATCAAGTTATTTAAATCTAACTTGTTTCCAATTTCCTCTAAGTCAGTTCCAGCATCATCCGCACTATCACCAACTTGGTCCATAGAGCGTCTAAAATTATTCAATGTACTCCTAGCTTCATTCAAACGAGTTTCCATCTGCATAACTTCAATAGAATTTTCACCATATACTCTTTTCGTTTGTTCCAATTGATTTTCTAAATTAGCAATAGTTCGTTCCGTTAAATCCATCTGTCTCGTTAACTGACTTTGAGCTAATTCAAGCTTTTCCGCCTCGCTTGCGTTCTCATCAAGTGCCTGTGTTTCCAACCTCATTGCACTTGCAAGGTTCTTTTTCTCTGCTTCAAGCAATTTAGTTTCATCTTGAAGTTCACCCAATTTATCCTTTGCATCACGAGCTTCTAATGCTTGCTCAGATAAACCACCGTTTACACGCTCTAAGGATGTTTGCAAAGCTGTCTCAGCACGCTCTGCATCAAGTAACCTCCCATACATCTTATTTAATTCCTCAGCTGATGTATTCGTATCATTTGCCATGGCTTCATATTCTTCTCTAAGCATTCGAGTACGTTTACGGGCGCCTTCCATTTGTATTTCAAGCTTTTGTTTCTCGGCTCTTAATTTATCAGTGACGGAGGCATCTCTCCCCATAGCAGCGATGTGGTTTTTATACTCTTTAGCAGCATTATTCATAACCATATTGATTTGTTTAAGTGTTTGAGCATATTGTACTTGCCCATTCATCTTAAAATTAAGAACTACGTCACGCTCTCTATTATTCGCCATGTTCTCACCTCACTTTATAAGAACGGTGTTTGATCTAACGTGTGGATCACTTTTTCTTTTTTGAGCGCATCAGGGTTGGTATATCGCAAATGCATAATAAATTGTTTGAGAAAATGATTAGGTGTAATGTTCCAGAAGTCATCCATACTCAAGCCCAACACCGTATTACCAACATAAAAATAAAAATCCCAATCCAGTTCGGATTGAGACTCTTCATTTTTTGTTAGTATGTTTTGGACTTTTTTTCAGATTTAATTCTCTCCTGGTCAGATCGTTGAAAATTTTGGTTATTAAACAGATCAATAGCGACACCAAAAATGCCAGGTAAATCTGCAATAGGGATAGACCCCTCTAATTCATGCAATGTGCAATCTGTGCCAGCACTCCTTACCATGCCATATATTAGAGCAATCATTAAGCGTACTTCATTCTTCCCAAGCTTAAATTCCCTTTTCAACATATTGTTTACATCTTTTTCGAAAATATGATACGGCTTACCGTAAGCTTCTTCAACAAACGGGAAAGATTTCATAGTGAATTTTACTGGAATTTCAGCGCCTTGAATTTTAATCACATCTTTATTGATATTTACGTTTACTAAATCACTTAATCTAGCCAATTAAAATCACGCTCCTGTTGAACCTGGGAAAAGTTCTTCTAATTGTGATTCATCACATACGACTTGTTTAAGAAAATCATTTGAAGTAATTCCAGCTGCTTCTAATGCCCCTGTATCTAATTCTGCTTTTGTCACATTATTAAATAGCAATGGATCCGCAGTAATTGTATAGGCACTATCATTTATGGCCATTTCTTCGTTTTGAGTCACCCAAGATTCTTCACTAGGTGCAATAGAACAACGAGGATACCACCTAACAACCTTAGTACCATCATTTAATGGAAAAACAGTACCTACTGCAAATTTCGGATATTCAATCACATCAGCACGCTCAAAAGAAATACCCTTTGTTCTTTTTCGACCAAAGAGCTTATCTTTTACTTCTCTATTTAACCCCGCCAAATTAAAAGCTAACCCATAATTTGTATTCTTAATAAAATTTATAATCTTTTTATTCGATGCCCACTTAGTCACATTCGTTGCAGTGGTTGAAATGGTTAAATCCGATATATTGGATTGTTGATAAATGGTTGGCTCATATGTTGGTAAGGAATCTTCTGGCTCTGGGCCATCCATAAAACAAATAAATAAGTCTTCAATACCAACTGGATACTGAATTTGTTTTCTCTCGATTGTCAATTCAATTCACTCCTAATCTATTAATTGTCCCATCATAATATCTTTAATTTTCTCAATCTCTTGATCTACTGTATTACGGACAAAGTGCTGCCCTTTTACACGACCTTTACCATTTGATTTGCGGTGACCATGCTCGACCATATACCAATAAAACTTATCACTCTCAAACTGGACAGACACATGATCGTCTTTAATGACCACTTTCAAGCTATCTCTCAAATGCTTAGTGTTTCTATCAGATTTTTTTATTTTACCTTCAAGCTTCCGAACAAAATATTTTGCCGCTTTATCAAGATTACTCTGGCTAACAATGCTATCCACACGAGCCAAGGTGTTTATATCTTCTAAAGCTTGGGCGAAACCATTGTTATTGTTCATTGGCGCACCTCACATTTGTAATAAATTGTGTGATGGTAGAATCATTTTCATCATATGGATAGCCTTCAAACTGGTCATAAGTAACGCCATATTTATTGAACACCTCTTTTAACGGCTTACAAGCCGTTTCTGTGCCGTTTGTGATAATCGCTATCTGATACAAGGGCATATCTATTAAAACACGATTTGAGGCACGTATGTGCGTCTCATTGACAAATTCGTAAACTATATACGGATAAGTCGCATTGTTAGGCTCACTATCACGATAGACTGGCAAACCTGACTCTTTCATAATGCTTCGTAATTGTTGAAAATTAATCTGCATAAGATAAACTCAACTCCATAATGCGCTCTTCTTCACGCACATAAAGGCGCTCTATGTCATAAATGCGCTCATTAATTTTGACTCGAAAATCATCCTGGTTGTTTTCTACAGCACGATCAAGACGGGTCTCTATTTTTTTCATAATCTCCTGTGAATCTTTAAAAGTAAATTTATCCGCTGCGGTAATACCAAGATTGTTATACTTTAATTCCCTTACTTTGACATATCCCGTCACTGGTCTATCTGTTTCAGGGTCAATGTATTCCTCTAAACGCATAAGTTCAGCAGTCCACTTTAAATTATTCGTCTGTCTCTTCGGCATCATAAACCTCCTGGACAAAGAAAGGAGTCATGGCATCTAATGCTTCAGATAACTCTTTTTCTGCCACACGGTATTCATACATAATCCCAGCAACCATTATGATTAAATACTCTGTTTGTTTTCCAGTAGCCCTTTTCACATATCGTTTTGCATTATCAATGTAAAAAGAGAGCATGGAATCATCCATCCCCTCTTCCCAATGAATATGCGACTTTAATTTAACGACAAGCTCATCATTCATATTTTATTATCCTCCTTGAGTAGGCCAAGGAATTGTTAAAGTATTATCATCCGATAGTGTAAATACGATATTCGTTCCATCAGATGTTGCACTTACAATACTTACACCATTTGCTCCTGTAGCACCAGGATCACCTTTTGGACCTGGTGTGCCTGCCAAATCAATTAAATCATGAAAATCTTGTTGCGTTGGCACTGCACCAGTAACAAAAACTTGTTTTAATTCATCTTTTGTCGGCAATTATTTCACTCTCCTATCTTTTTTAACCAACTATGAAACTTTCACCTATGTTTCCTTCCCCTATTGGTAGGGGAGAATCAGGGAGTTTCTGGATTCGCTTGTCCAACTTCGTAACGATATACCGCAGGCTCGAATGGAGAATATACAAGTTGTCCATCTAACAGGTTGTAAATTTGGAAACCAACTTTGTTTGTACCTGCATATTTCTCAATTAATTTTTGAAGCTCCATCGCACCAATAACGTCTTGGATATGAAATGCCTTGAAATCACCAAAATAGAATACTGGTTTAGTTGAATCAGTACCATCAGCTGCATCTGTAAAATCAAGTTTATGACCAAGTAATTTGTAACCTACACCATCTGTTGCATCTTGGTGCAATAGGGGTCGACCTGTTGTGTCAGTCATATCCTCTAAAATTGTTAAAGCTGCACGGTTGACAATCCACATTGATTTTTTAAGAACTTCTGTTACTGGTTGTCCTTTTAATTTTACAAGTTGAGAGTATAGCAATTGAGAATATCCAGCAGCATTTACATCTACAGGTGTAGACTCATAATATTTCACTGCTTTTTTCGCAAGTGCACCAGGGTTTTCATTTCCTGAATCATCACCATTAAACATGTAATTTGTTTCTTTACGGACATAAGCTTTCTTTAATTCTTCAATTACAATATCTTCAACATTAACACCTGACATTTTCATTAATTTCTTTGTAACGGTTGCCAATGCATCGAACTCAGCTGGATCAAGCAAGATTTCATCGAATTCGATAGACGTTTCAGGAATCTCATTCCCGTTTCCACGCTCTTTCTTATTAACATTAGCTTCAGCCTTTTTAACAAGGACAGGATATTTCACATTACCCTTTGTTTTATGACGAGAGCCATATTTACGTAATAAGTTTTCTTCCTGGGCATAAGTAATGATTTCGGAAGCGATAACTTCTGGAATTGTAACGGAACCATTCCCAGCTTCTACACCTAATGAGCGTGCTTCAGCTTCTGTAATTTTACCAACAACAAAATTAGCAAATGCGGAACGAACTTCTTTTTCACGTTGTTTAGTAGATTTCGCATTACGTGTAGAAAGTGCTGAATTAATTGCATTCATAGCATTTGAACGTTGCTCGGCAGAAATACCAGAACGATTTTCTGGATCTGCTGGCGGGTCCTCTGGGTCAGCTGGGGGATCTTCATCTCGATTTTCTGGATCAGCCGGTGGGTCCTCTGGGTCAGCTGGGGGATCTTCCGGATCATCACCTAACTCAGCTAATGAGTCAGCAATTTCTTGGGCAGCAGTAGCTAACTCCTGAACTTCTGTTTGTACACTTTCTAAATCTTCAGCACGAACCTCATTTTTTTCTAGCTTTGTACGCAGCTCCGTTAAACGCTGCTTATTTCTTTTCTGCATTTCAAGTAATAATTTTCTAGTTTTCATTCTCAAAAACTCCCTTTATTTGGTTTAGTATTTTTATCCTTTTTTCAACAAATTCATCAATCTCTTTACTTCTAACAAGTGCGGCTTCAGTATTTTCATACGCAGGGATACTCACAATACTAATTTCAAAAAGCTCGGCTTCAATAACTGTCCTTAAAGCTGGCTCTATAGAGTAATCCCAACTTTCTTCAGTTGCAAAGAAGCCAAACGAACATTCATTGATGTCACCTCTCGCCATGCTTTCAGCCAAATCACGGCCAAGTGAATTGTTAGGTAAATCAATTTCAAACTTTAATCCACGTTCATCTTCTGACAAAATCAATGTGCCACTTTTAGTACGACCAAGCACATGATCCCAGTTATGATTGAACAGCGCTCTAATATCTCCATTCACGGAAAGGGTGCGTGAGAAAGCGCCTGGGCTAATCATTTCATCAAAGTATTCACCAATAGATGTTTTAGAATTAAATACAGCTGCATAGCCGCTTACTCTTAGGGATTGGTTTTCACCATCACGCTTCTCAACGTTGGTGATGTCAAATGTCCTCGTTTCCTTTTTCTTTGTCATTTCCATCACCTCCCTTCAAGCTGTCATCTGTGGCTTTCTTCTCGCCAATCTTCGTCAGATCATTAGAAATATAGATAGCTTGTGATTCAGGTGTATTTTGCTTAGGAAAGCCCAACATATCTGCAACATTATCTGGTGATGTGATACCAGTACGCACAATGTTATAACCGATATTTGTTTTAGTTGAGTAAGTAACAAAGTCCAAAATATTAATCTTAAATTTTATTTTCTTATTAGAATTTGAGCCAAAAAAAAGAAGAGTCAAATGCTCTTCAAAGATTTTCATGATTGGCTTGGCTGCTTTGTTATGGAGATACATCATCGCCTTTTCTAAGTCTGCTTTGATTAGAGATGTGTATGTGTCCACGTTTATGCCCAAATACTTGCCTAAATCCTTTTTATAGACATTTAGGTATGCCAATGTTTTCTGGTCGTCTATGGGGCTTTCTAGCGTGTCTATCTCGTATCCTTTCCCTAATGGAATCATTTTCACTGATCTTGATTCCTCTATTTGTTCTAATTGGTCTAGGATGGCTTTTATTAATTTCGATTGTGCGCCATTCTGTGGGTTAATATGAGCGTCTAACTTTAAAAGGAAGGCTAACAGTCCACCCTTTTTATACTTGTCTGTAAGGACCTTTTCTGCGCTCATGACACCCTCAAGCGTATCCTTACCTAACTGCATCAAGCCAACACCTTGCAAATGGTTAGTGCCAATATTTTTAATATGACGAATCATAAAGCCAGGTATCTTCGTGCCATTAATGGTAAATTGCTCGATAAGCCTATCGTCAAGCTCCGTATACACATTAGATGCCAGGTGCAGCTTATCACCATCAAGCACAGGGAAAACTTCTCCTTGTAACAAATAAGTATTAGTCATGAGTTTAATAAACTCTGAACCAGTTAAATAATTGTTAGGGTTTTTCAAAACATTTAGTGCAGAATCATTTTTAATCTCATTGCCGTTGTCATCCTCGACAACTATCTCGGCCAACATTAACTGATTACTTATGTCTTGTAGCAACTCATAAACATCAGACGATTCAAGAATATTGTCATCGTTGACGTATCTACCACCATAACGAATAGTATTTGAGAAAATATCCTCTACCCATCCACGCTTCTCAACTTGCTTATAAATAAAATTAGATGCCCAATTTCGTAATCCCAATTTCTCACCGCCTTTCATAGGATTTTCCTCACTTCTTGTCGAATATTGCATTGAAGGAGGTGGGAAAAATGTCCAATGATGTTAACTTAAGTACGTTTCCTAGTAATAGAACCGAAGCATTAACAATGCTGTATCTTCAAAATCAAAATTTAAGTGATAAAACTCCTAGAGAAATAGTTGAACTTTATTTTTCAGTTCTAGCAGGAGTTAGAGAATCAATTAGAGAAACAAAACCCAATTCTATTAAAGCATTAAAATAATCCTTCTAAGTTCAGCCATATTATTTCCTGGCTGAGCTTCTTCTTTTACCAGTCCTAACTGGACCTTTACATTTAGGACAATTGATTCCATCTAAATGTCTATGGGTATCTATGATATTCCATTCACAATTCATACAGAAAAAACTTTGTTTCGGTGCTTTACTCATTTTTCCACCTCACCTATAAATTGATGCTAAGTAATCGTCCATTTCTTCAGGCTCAACTAAAGGATCCATCATGTTCATAGTTTCTTTATGAGCAATTAAAAAAGCGACAAACCCATCTATATGTTCGGGGCTTTTTCGCTTTGAAGGTACTTTCAAATTATTCATATTGGTAACTATCTTGGCATTTGACGCACAAAATAAAAATAAAGGATTATCCGTAAAAACCCTTTCTTGTAATAACAATGTTTCAAAATCATCAAATGGTTCATTCATTACAGTTGGAATTTGTGATACTTCAATACAATCAATACCCAGCATTCGCCACCGCTCTACTAATTTTTCAGCAAGGGCAGGGTCATAATTAATCTGACGCAAATCATAATTATCAAAAACCCATTGCACATATTCATCCACCATATCTTCATCAATCGTTTTGCCAGGACATAGTGTGACAAATCCCCTCTTAGCTAATTCACGATATGGGACATTTCGTTGCTGCTCTTTCTCTTCAATACCAAACTCAGGGATGAAATACATTTGTTTAAATTTCAATACTGGTTTTCCTTCCTCATCATAAGTTGGAAAATTAATATCTACACATGTTAAATCGGTTCGCCTAGATAAATCAATACCCACCACACAAGTGAGTCCTTCCAATTCTCCTAAATCATCCACTTCTACTTTTTCCAATTGGTCCAGTTCAAAATAAGTTTCTGCATAATTGACGAAAACATTTAAATGCTTGGAAAGAAACTCGGCACGATTAAAGCTATTGTTTCGTGCTTCTTTAAAGGCATTCTCCAAGAATTCCATATTTACAGAAACACCAATGTTAGGGTTAACCATCATCCATACTTTGCGATCTTCCCAATCGTACCCTTTGTTTGGTTCATATATCATAACAAACCAGGAATCATCGTTATTTTTCTTCAATACTTCCTTACCGTATGCATGAATTTGCGAACCAAGTGAACCCGTTTGTTTACCAGCTGTTGATGTAATAATATTTAGTGGTTCTTCTTGGGCAATTTGAGCAGAACGCAAGTTATCATATTGCTCACGATCCATTTGAGCATGGACCTCATCGAAATAGTTAATGTACGGGTTTTTACCTTCATTTCCTGCATTATCTTTCGAAAGGACTTTTAATGTATTAGCATATTTAATACCATCTTCAACAAAAGAATATTTGATAGACCTAATTGTATCTTCTTTGCCTTTATAAATTCGTGTTCCTGGTCTTAAATCTGGACTATTTTCAATGGTAAGTCCAATTGGAATGGCTGCATTTTGGCATTGTTCAAATGTATTTGCTGAAATGTAAATATCGGCACCTTTAACACCTTCACCATACATGCCATAAATAACAGGGGAACCACCCATAATTGTTTTTCCGTTTTTCTTCGGTACTTGGAGGTAAGCTGTTCTAATTACTCTTACCGCATTCCCATCTTTGTTGTATTTTTGCCATCCATAAATGTTAGCAAAAAAGAACTTTTGCCAGGATTCTAATAATAAAGGCTGTCCAGCCCATTTTCCCTTGGCATGCTTTAGAAATGTTTCTGTAAAATAAAGCATGTCATTGGCTTTGTCATTATCAAACCAAATATCCTTCCTCTTTTTCCATTTCTTATATCTTTTAATAGCTAGTTTAAGAGACTTTGGATATTTATCAGGATCCGCATCAAACTCTTTAACAAATTCATCTGCATAATTCACATTGAAATCTATCATTGGCTGCGCATCCTTCTTTGTCTAAACTGAATTAATTTATTGTTTTCTTCCTGTTCTTCTTTTTCTTTAGGTTCTTCGCTCTCTTTTGCAAGGAGAACGCCATTTTTCTTAATTAATTCCTTGTTCTTACCATCCAAACCAAGTTGGCCAAGAAGCTTCGCTAATTCTTTCCGTAATTTCTCTGTTCTTTCTTCCTGGTATTCCTCGTATGCATCTAAATAAAGCTCAATCAATAATTCCAAAGCAGGGGAATAGGTGCCAGCTTCGACTAATGCATTGACAACTTGTTCACGTCTAACGGAACGACAAGAACTTTCTTTTGCTTTTGTCGTACTACGTTTCTTCTTTGTAGTACTACGAACAACACCGCCTATTTTTTCGTTCCATTTATCACGACTCTTCCAGGCGGAAATAGTCTTTTCCAAAACATCTAATTGTTTCGCTATTTCACGATTGGTAATGTTCCCAGCGTGTTTGTTAAATAATTCAAATGCTTTATCTCTGTTAGGATCTCTTTTCCTCGGCAACCCATTCCCCCCTCTCTTTGCAGTAATAAAAAATTTCTAAAAATCAATTTGAGGTGCACGCTTGCCCCCACTCTACCTATCCTCCCAAAATGGACTATCTTTCTTTTTCGATAGGGGGCTTACAGTTTCCAATTAAACTTCGTCTTTTTCTCATTCGTCTCATTCTCTATAATCATGTGACACTTTGGACAAAGGAGCATTAGATTGTCATCATCTAACTTTAATGATGGATCAACTTTAATTGGTACAATATGATGCACATGAGCTTGTCTACCGAATACGAACTTACCGCACTCTTGGCAGCAGCCTTTCTCTCTCTGGTATACTTCAGAACGTTTGAACTTCCATTCATCAGTAGCATAGAATGATTTATTGTGTGAATAAACAACCTTCTTCTTTTTCCTGCGCTGATGTGCTTCACAATATCTACCTGATGAAACGTATGTCCTACACCCTTGCTCACTGCAATACTTCATTGATCGCCTTTAGAATATCCTCATGCTTCTTTGCGTCAGCTGGTATTTCGATATTGTTATCAGCTGCATATTTCTTTAGTTGCTTTACGTTCATAGACTCTAAGGAAGGTTGATTAGAACTCACTGGAACAAATATAATCTTCTTCTCCTTAGTATCCCAGAACTCTTTACCCTGTGCGGTCTTTCTAATGAATACGTGCATATTAGTCATCTCCTTTAAAATAACCCTTCTATATATACATCATTTGTATGACAAAAAAGAGCCTATTCACATAAGGCTCTTAGGAATAGACTCTCATTCTTTCTTTGCTCTATTTTCATTTCTGCTCGTTTTAAGTGGGTTTGAACTGTACTTTTCTTAATACCGAGTAATTCAGAAGCATAATCAAATGTAATGCCTTCAACTTTGATTAATAAGAAAATCTCTTTCTCTCTATCACTCAATGTACATAAAGCATCTTCAACTATTTCTTTTTCATATTGAGTGAAGTCTTTTTCACTTGGACCTTGTTGATTTATAGGAAGGACATCTAATACAGAAGGATCAGTAATGTAAACACCATTCTTATCAATGCCACGCCTTGCATCTGGATTATGTCCTCTTCTTAACCACTCTATAGTAAAAACTAAGTCTGAAATAATACTAGAAAGTACTTTTTCATCTTCTTCATTTTTCAATGATTTATGATCAACATGCTTTATTTTCCGTCTCATTGTCCTGGCAAGGCGTAATGATCTCTTATATTCAGCAATTAACACCCTCATTTACACATGCACCTGCCTTTTTCTGGTTAAACGTAACAGAACGTAACGCATTTTAAATTGTTCTGTTACGCCATTCACGCCTTGATACTACTGTATTTCTTATACGGTAATAGGGTATTATGTAACGCATTTACCCCCTTATTTTCTTTATATATTTTTATAATTTATTTATATATATTTATATATAAGAAAGTGATTTTATCTGTTACATCTGTTACGTATGTGTTCAACCCTTGATACATCAATGTTTTTAACGTAACTACTTTCTGTTACGCATAACGCATTTACCTATATTTTTAATAGAAATGGTCAAAAATCAGCCTAATTTTAGCTATTTTCGTGACCGTTTTTTGTCTACTCCATTTTGACCACCCATTGATATGACTAGGTTTAAAAAATATAAATGACTAAAAACGGTCACTGATTTATTTATTTTTGTGACTTTTTATTGGAGGAGCGCAAAAATTAATCTTTCAAAACGAATAATCTCTTGTTTTTACCGTCAATTCTTTGCACCTTCGTATCATATCCAAATATGTGC
The DNA here is from genome assembly GCF_038007625.1 of Cytobacillus sp. FSL K6-0129. NCBI lineage: Bacteria > Bacillati > Bacillota > Bacilli > Caryophanales > Bacillaceae > Cytobacillus > Cytobacillus sp. FSL K6-0129. Next base: position 1,991,486 of record NZ_JBBOXM010000001.1, read on the forward strand.
TTAACCATCTTACTGAAGCTGATATTGCTAACAGCTTGAAAGCCATTTTCGGAACAATAAACTTTATATTGCATGTATACATCACCAACCACACTACGCTCTAATTCGATATCTTCATTGTTAATGAATGAAAGAATAGGGTTGTTTTCTTCCTGGTATTTCTCCATTTCCGATTCAACCAGTTTAGATTTAGTAAACTTATTGTTCTTCAATAATCGTTTTAATGCATGGAGAGCGATATTTAAAATGTATTGCATCGATTCTTCAGATAAAAGCTTGTCTGTAATGAATGGATCGTAATCCTCATCATCAGGTGAAAATTTAGCTTTAAATGGTACAATCTGCAACCGTCTCCCTAACCCATCACTATAATCATTAATCCTGGGCATTTCATTGGCTGAGAAAATTAACTTTGCATAATTGGTGAAGTCAAAGGGATCCTTACCCTTTCTTTCTACGTTCAATGTCTCACCTGTAGAAAGCTTTTTGAAAACGGATGATTCTTTGATATACCCTTTAGAAATATCATCACCAATGTTTACTAGCTTTCCAAACAATTCAGCTGTTTTAAATCGTTGGTCTAGCTCCTTTAAATCTAAAGATGCGGTATTGTCAGGACCAACTAACTTACGAATGATTTTAAGGTAAGATGATTTACCATTAGAGCCATCACCAGTAAGAATAAATGTGGCAGCAAATTCATTTCTTCTAAATAAAATGTAACCCAATATTTCTTCCAAAATGGCACGGATATTCTTATCATTAACTGCCATTTTATTTAATGTGTTATCCGTTACATCATAATGAGCATCTTTCACATAAGCAACTGGCACTTTATTACGAGTGATAATATTTGGATCAAAGTCCTGTAGCTGCCATTTCTCTAAATTGAAAATACCGTTCTTCACTGGTACATATTTTGTAGAAGCAAAGTTTTTAATTGGCGCTTTCAACTGTAAATATGCCAATGTCTCCTGCCGTTGCATTCTCTTTAATGATGGAATGTGACCAATCATTGCGCTCTCTATGTCCTCTTGTTTATCCGAATACACACCATCCTGGTATATGTGCAGGAGGTTAGCAATCTTACATATGTGATGCTCGTTAATTAAGAAATTGCCAAACTTCTCATGCTGGAAAGCATTCTTAACAAAAAATGATTCCTTCAAAAATGCTTCATCACGTAATATGATGTTTAATTCGCTTTTATCTACTGGATCGTCAAGAATATATGAATTAATGATTGATATCGTTTCTTTAATGTCATTCTTGGCCATTCCTTGCGACTGCATTTTTAAGATATAGGTGAAGAGCTTATCATTGCGCCCATCACCTTCAGATAATTTGTTTAAATTAGGATTTTTCTTATTGTATGGATATAACCATGCTGGCAATGGTTCATGTTCATTTACCTTGCGGATCCACTTCCGAGTTACACCATCTATTTTTAGTGGATCCCCAGTGTTCTTTATGCCTAGTTTGTAATCACAAAGAATACCTATATTTGAATACCATTTAATTTTGTTGGCAGTAATGTCATAACCTTTAAAGTAGAAATGCATGCCGTTATTTGTTTCAAGAACTGAACATTTTATATCTTTATCTTCCACGATATCAAAAAGCGTTTCTGCTTCATCCATATCATCTATATCAACCATTATGAACTCATCTTCTAAAATACCAACAAATGAATCTTCTTTTCTTGCGGTATGATAAGAGAGTAGTTTACCACCGTTTTTGAAGGAGGTTGCCGCATGCTTACCGTTACCTTTTAAGTATCCTTTGTACATATTCACTCACCTCCTAGAAAAGCATTTATCCTATCTATTGCCAAATCTAGATACCACCAATAATCTAACTTACCTGGCACTTCCATTTTTGTTATGTCTCCATTCTCTATAAAACAACGTTCGGGTACATAAGGGATTTTTTCAGAGGAACCATTCTTAACTTTCGTCAAGTTATGGTCATTTGTATCAACTGAAGCAAATACACGAAAAACACGCTCGTTCATTCTTTTTCTGCCATATCTGGCATAATCATATTTGCTACTCACCTTTACTATCTTTTGAAATTTAATCAGGTCCTTACAATTGAAAATGGTTTCTTCTGGTTCAATATTTTTCACAAAAAAGTTAGTTATTGCTTCATTAACAATGGGCAAATCATTGTCTAAGTTATTGAGCTTTTTTACATAGGACCCTTTGGATTTATAGTTCCCCTCAGCATCAACGAGAATATAATTGTTAACGTCCTTTTGAATGACCTTTGAAAATTCCTCAAACTCTAATTCCATATGCGTGCGCTGCTCCCATTCATAACAGATATCATCAATCAATTCGTAATCGTCAAAACTACGCAACTTAACAAGAACACCATCCGTATTAGATTGAATAATGTCACAGTGTGGCTCTAACTTCTCAATCAAATCTAACAACAAAGTCATACCACCTATACATACATTGTTCGCCATTAACGGATCATACAGACCATTATATTGGTCTTTCATCGCACCGTATGTGCCATTAATTACGATTTTCAATGGTGCCTGACGCTTATCTTTTGCGGCTTTGTATTTAAGTCGTGTATCACGGATTTCTCTGAACTTATCAGGATTTTTCACATTGCGGCTTAAATATCCGTATTCAATCATTAATGCTGGGTAATAACTGGCTACATCAATATTAAGAAAGTAACCTGTCCCATAATAATTACTCCTAGCCCCATGTAACCCACCCCATGCAAAGATGTGATGAACACCAGCAATTTCTGTTTCAAATACCTTTTTATAATCTTTGTTTTCCATATAAAAATTCAGCACTTCTTTATATTTATCAATACGTAATGTATTGGGAAAAGAGAAATCAAACTCATCATTTCGTAGCACCTTTGGTTGTTTAGCATCCAGGATAAAAGCAGATAACTGCGCCTTCGTTTTAGATATATTCTTTAATGGTAAATTGAACATTTTCAGTAGCTCAATTTGGGATTCAAACTCCGTTATTGTCTCCATAAAAATATGCATAGTTTCATGTACATCGTGGCGACAATACTTTATAACTTCATTAACTTGCGAACTTGTCAGTTCGCTATCAATATTAAAGTCAACTGATGACTCACGAATATCATGACCTTGGAATCCTTCCAGCTGCTTTAATGAACGAAATTTATTTGTCATTACATCAAAGTTAAAAAGCTGTATTTTCCAAAAGTCTTTGTAAAATTTCCAACCAGGCTCTTTTTTCACAATTATCCACTCGTTTATTTCTTGTGGTGTAAAACCACATATAATTGCCTTTAAGATGTACTGATCATAATGGCGGGAATTATATCCCACCCATATGTCAGTCTTATGCTCATTGTAAAAATCAATTAAGGCTTGTTCATTATTAACAATGACTTCTTCCGAGTGATCTTCAGTGTTGGTTATAACAACAAGCCAATCATATTTAAATACCTCAAAGTCATAAAAGAGCATGTGCTCACTCCTTTATTAATAGTTCTTTTTATAGTTTAAAAACTCCAATAAATCCTCTTGGGTTTTAGATGTTGGTATTACAATAGATGCGGATTTTTTAACTAATAAATCAATAACTTCTAGCTTTTCTTCGTCCATTCCAACCAAATGAACTTTCCCGTCAATTGACAATAACAAGTTTAATTGTGCATTTTTAATATCAATATCCATACAATTCGCTCCTTCTCACTTTCGTTATACTCAAGGCAGTTTTTTTTAATACTTGTCATAACTCATCTACATTTCCATAATATGTTATAATGTACTTGTACTAGAAAGGAGCCAAACAATACATGAATTTGATTATATTCCTTGTAATTATATTTGTAGCTTTAATTGTCGATTTCCTTTGGCTAGATATGGAAAGTAAAAGATGGAAATGGCTTAAAAGTCAATCTAAACCACAGCAAATATTATTTTTCACTTCATTTTTAGGCGCTTCAATGATTCTTTATTTTCTATTTGGATTAAAATTTCTAAATTAATTAAAACGCCCTATCATTTATCCGAAATTCACATATCATATAGAGATTACAATGGATTAGCCAAATTTATCTCCTGGGAGAGCCACCGCATGGGCTCTTCTTTTATTTTTCCATTTAACTATCTCCCCTTAATTTTCATCACAAATTCTTCTTTTAAAGTGAACTGACAACCACACGTACACTTAAATTTAATAGGTGCTTTCGCCCCTCTACTCCTTGTTGTTGAATAGAGAGTAAATTTACATTTTGGACAATATGCCTTGTACATCATTTCCATCACCCCATAATAAAAGGGAAGGATTACCCTCCCCTTATTCAATTATTCAACTTCGAAAACTTCTAAAATCTCGAATGTGTCAAAACCGCCATTGTTTGTTCCCTTTTCAAGCAGATATTCAAATTGCCCGTCAATATCCTCATGAATATCTAGAACTAAATCTGCGTAATCTTTGAAGCCTGTGAACTTAACGTCATCTTTCTCACAATCCCATAGGGCACGAAGCATTTCGTTATTCTGATGTACCTGAAGACCAAATGCTTTATCATTTTGTGGCTGCATTACTTTGTTATAGAAAATACGTTGATTCTCGTAATCTCCTTCAATAATTTTGAACCAAATTGTTAGCATCGGATCTCCCTTTGATGATTCCTTTAACTCCAACTTCTCCACTTCAACCTCATACTGTCCATCTGGTACAGAGTCAAAATCTCCACCACCATTTTCTTCAACTTCTTTTACATCTTCAGCGAGTGCTTCTAAATCTACTTGTTTATCAAACTTATCCCAATTGAATGCTGTCATTATTATTCAACCTCCATTAAGCCTTTTGGCGTATTAAATGTGAATTGCAAATCAACTATGAAGTACTCACCATATTTATTGTGCTTCTCGCTGATCTTCCATGATGTTAAATGCTTATCTTCCTTTGCTTCATCCACAATTCCCTCTGCTTCTTTACGAGTTGTAGCAAAATGCTGCTCCTTAGTATTCAAATCATATTTAGCCATTTCCATTACCTCCAAATAGTTTTATAGTTTACTTGCGTGATCTGCGTCTACGAGTTTTTGGCTTTTCTTCTTCCTCAGCTTCATCTTCGTTGTCATCTCCCTCACCTGGTGGCGTATCATCTTCAACAGGTTTGCGAGACTTGCGCTGGCGCTTCGGTTTTTCTTCCTCAACTTCATCCTCTTTTTCATCATCTGGCTCAGGTTCACGCTTTTTACGGCTGCGCTTTGGTTTCTCTTCTTTAGCTTCTTCTCGAACCTCTTCAGCAGCTTGACTTACTTTTTCATTTTCTTCTTCAGATGAATCTTCCTTCTTTGTACGCCCTGTGCGTTTAGGCTTCTCTTTCTTCTTCTTTTTCTTACCTTCTTGGGCAGCAATCAACTCTTCAATAAACTCATCCATATCTAATGAAATAACATCAACTTGGAAGTCAAAACGACCGCCACCGAAAACATTTTGTTTCTTAGTTAATTGTAGGAATCGCTCATCATCTGAATTTACGAACGCTCTAAGAGTGAGGTCTACAGTACCAGTAAGGAAATTTGCTACTTTGTCATTAATGTTAGGCTTGAACGTGGTCCGTTTTGCTCCACCTTTAAGCGTAATTTCCTCAACCTTCTCTTTACTGATGTAAATTACTTGGTATCCTAAAGCTTTCAATCGCTTCATTGCGTTGTTAAATTCTGTCGTTACTTTCGACCAACCTTTACCGTATGAGCCATCAGATTCATGCTCCCAACCATTTTTATCAAAGACATAATAACGGCAATGTTCATAAATATCCTCAACTAGATCGAGCGCAACGGCTTCATAATCATTTGTTTCTGTTTCTAAATCACTGATTGTATCTAGGAACACATCCCAGGCTAATTTTCGATTAGTAATACGGCCAGTTTTAGTTACTTCATCTTTAATTGATACGACTGGTGCCGTCGTGTTGTCAGTGTTTCCGTCAGTGTTGAGGAATAGAACATTATCCACACTGTCAACGAAAGTGGACTTACCAACATACGAATCTGCGTAAATCCAAAAGTCAGGTCTTTCATCAATTTTTCTTTCTCTGCGTTCATTTTTAGGCAATGCCATAATAATCTCTCCCTTTTCATTTTGTAGAGCTTCCAAGTAAATTGGAGCGAATCGTGGATTACAGCTAAAGCAGTTTCCACTAGCATTCTTTTTTGAAAAATCCTTTGTTTCTTCAATTTTCGCTATAGAATTTTTAAAATAAATGCTTTCCATTTCATCAAACTCTATTGGAACAAATGTGACTTTCGACTCTTCAACTGTTTGAACTAGCCTTTTTCTAAAATGGAACAAGTCCTCATTATCTTTTTGTTTAATGCTTGTCTTGGGTACAAACAAGTAAGCGAGCTTTCTAACATCAAATCCATCCTGTTTCAAATAGTCCCTATATATGTGCAACTGACCAGAAGTGAGGTAGTTTTTAATATGATTGGAATACTTAAAATCAATTACCATGCATTGTCCATCTGGTGCCTTTGCTATCAGATCTACGAAGCCTATATAATCCTCATGATCAATCTTATATTCATGAATAAACTCGAAGCCTGGGAAAGTACTTTGTAAGAACTCTTTAACTTTTGGGATTAATATTTCTAGCTTCATAGATTCCTCAATGATTGAATCTGTTAGTACAGGAAAAGAATTAAAGTATTCCTTCTCTGCGGTTTTATAATCATGTTCAATGCCAGTATGCAGAGCATGTCCAATGATTAATGGGTTAGCTGCATCATATTTTGTTAACTCGGTTAATTTATCAATATACCGAAGTTTAAAATGGTAAGGGCAGTCATTGAACAGTGACACACGGCTATAAGAGTATTGAGTCACTCAAACCACCTTTCTTTCCAGGACTCAAAATCTTTTGGGCGAAGTATGTATGCTTCTCCACCTGAATCCTTGATTTTTCGAATATTGTAGAGTTGTAGCTTACTAGGTTGTCCCGTATCCGTTTTTAGTTCAATCCCATGGAATGTACCATCAATACAGGCTAAAATATCTGGAATACCTTCTTTGGTGTACTGACTACCAGCCCAATATTTCACATGCCAGATATCATTATCTTTTAAGAACTTAATGACTTTTTTCTGAAACGCTGATTCACGCATCACTTAACCGTAAATTTCACATAAGCTTTTTTATTTGTTACTTTTGGATAATCCTCAATCAGCTCACCATACAGATCAGGCTCTTTTTCCTTGAGCGTCTTTACATCAACTGTAGTGGAAGAGCTTGCTGCTACTCTGGTAATCTTTAAAAGCTGATTATCAATCGATTTAATGTCGTATTCATCCATAGCTCTTTCTAGATCAGCTTTCAATTCCTTATTTTTAGCTACAATCTCCTTTTCTTGTTGAGCTGTAAAAGCGATTGCTGACATAAGAGCCAAGTATTTATTTTCAAAAGGTGTTAATTGGTTTGTCATTTGATTCACTCACTTTCAACTAATATTTTGTAACAACCAGAAACTAATTTAATTTGGAATATCACATCATCAAATGCATTGTGATGCACAAGAGCTTCATCATTAAATCGTGCCTTTAATTCTTGTTCAGAAATTCCTAATTTTTTACTTGCTAGTTCAACTAGTGTTCTAACATCACGGTCATTTCTATAAAAGATAGGGTAATCTAAACCTAAACTTTCAAATTGATGTTGAATCATCTTATTATCGAACAAAATTCCATTTCCCCATAAATAGGTGTGTTTGACTCCACTTATTCTGTCCGTTAACCATTTATGAAAGTTTATCAACACTTGTTCACTCGAATTTTCCCCACCGTTTATTAACTCGGCGAATAATTCCTTATTGGTGTTTAACCACCATTGAATAGTGGAACCAGTTACTTTTATCGGCATTTCATTTTTTGCTATATTTGCAATCTGATTGAATTCAAATTTGTGTCCCCCACTTTCAATATCAAAAGCAATAGCTGAAATTTGAATAATTGTAGAATCTGAATTTGTACCCAATGTTTCAATGTCTGTCATAATATCTAATCTCATTCACGTGTCCTCCTTCTCGAATAAGGCATCTGTATAATCTTTTCGTTCTTTTAATACATCAAGCATTCGCCATTCAATAGATCCATCTGTAAGTAAGTAATAGTAAAAGCAAGGTCTTTCTTGACCAATTCGGTGGATACGCTTCTTGCTTTGTTCAAACAACTCACTTTTATCAGTGAGTGTAAAATAAACAATCTTGTTAGCCTTTTGAAGATTAAGCCCCATAGCGCCCGCCTGGTACTGAATAAGCGTGATGCTGTTATCTTGCTGTTCATATGCTGTTAAATCCTTTAATGAACCATTTACAGTGCTGTAAGGTTTATCAATCATGCTTACCAATGCTTCATATTCTCGTTTAAAGTTATAAAATATGATGATGCGATCATTGGTACTGTCTATAATGTCTTTCACATAATTCAATTTGTGCTGATTGTAGAACCCAGCTAATTGTCGTAAATATAGTTTCTTTGCTGCGGCTGTATCTCCAATCAGTTCATCCTCACCAATCTGGATAATATGATGCTTTTTAAATTCCTGATAATCTTTCGTGCAGGGTATCTTCACATGTTGCTCATTCACCATTGGAAGATTAAAAACTTCTTCTGTTTTCATAAAGATGGCTCCGTGGCTTCTTAACTTGTGCTTTAATCGGTCCACATTTTTATAGCCTGTTATTTTAAATTGTTGGTTGCGATCATCCCACTCCTGATTAACAAATTGCTTCAGGAAAAGCTTTTTATTAATCTTCCAACCTAACAAATACAATTGACTCCATAGTTCCTCATACTTGCCACCAGTGGGCGTACCTGATAGTAAAATAACGTTTTCAGCTGCCAGATTAAGAATGAATTTACTTCTATTAGACTTCTCATTCTTAATCATGGACGACTCGTCCAACATTAAAGTGAAATCCTTTAATTTTAATAGCTCGGGTCGTCTCCATACCTTGTCATAATTAACAATCAGAACACTTTCAGGGGGGATGATATCTAACTTTTGCTTATCGAAAACAATAACCTTGTAATCATAGTGAGATTCAAAATGCTCTTTCCAATCTGATATTTTGGATTTTTGGCAGATTACAAGATTGTAGGCGGTGTTGAGTTCCCACATCTTTTCACTACCAACAAATGTCTTTCCCAATCCCATATCTAAGTAATACGCAACACGATTGTATTCATAAGTATCATCAAGCGCTTTGTCCTGGTGTGGGAAGAGTTTCATTTACATCACTTCGTTTCCTTGCTATACTTTCATTGGAAATTTGTTTTTGCGGACCACTTGGCAGAGTGGTCTTTTTTTATCCCATTGCACGGAAGCACTCCATATTGTGCTCTTCTATTAAGTAAGTTTTAAGATTCAAATCACTGACGACTGTCTTGCCAAACATCCAATAAACATCGCCTTCCTGAATTTCCAATCCATATGCATCTTCTACTGGATGATCAGTAACTTTCTTTACACTAGACAATTTTTATTCCTCCTCAATGCAATTTTCTAGCATGTAACCTACAGTGACGATCTCTCGAATGTTTGTTGAATACTCAATTCCATCAACAGTTGTATGAAAATCTCCATCTACAACCGAACCTATTAATGCTTTGTGAATGCTCACTTCTTCCAACTCCTTTTAGCTTTATTCAAAATGGCAATGTAACGATCAACTGGCGCCATTGCTAACCATTGTTTGGGGCAAATTTTCAATATGCTCACCTCCTTTAAGGTAGAATCATTATTTTTCTACAAATTTCGCAAAAAGGGCAAAAGAAAAAGGAAATTTACTGTCGTGATAATTGACCTCATTTATCAACCTTTACTGTGCTCTTTCTCTTTTTGGCAATCTCAAGATAAATTTTGATAAACTTATCAATCGCACCATTTGACGGCTCTTCACAAAGTCCAACATTGATAACTTTATCCATGCCCACCATCTCCTTTAATGAATGTATATGATTGATGGGAGGTAGGACTGCCCTACTCATTTGAAACCTCCTTTACGCAGTTTTTAATTTCCGAAAAAAATCGGATTGCGGACCAAAAAAAATATTTTCAACCGGAACTTTGTAGTACTCTTCAATCTTTACAAAAAAGGAACGGGGGACGTTTGTGGAATCTCTTTCATACTTAGAAAGCGTATCTTTGTTGATTCCAAAAAGTTCAGCTGCTTCAACTAACTTCAATCCCGCATTCACTCTCGCTGCCTTAAGTGTGATTTTGATTTTCATTTTGCATTCACCTCCTGTTATCGCTTGGTTATACAATATCCGATTATTTTCGGAATGTCAACCGATTTTTCTCGGATTAATGATTTTTATTATATATTTTTATGAAATATTATTTCGATTTTTTTCGGAATTATTCTTTACATTCCGTATATTTTCGGATATCATTAAGATATCGAAAGGAGGTGGAACAATTGATAGATAGAGATTTACCTTTAAAAAAAGAAATATCAGAAAGAGTTAAGAAATTGATGAAAGCAAAAAGTTGGACACAATTAAAACTTAGTGAAGAATCTGGGATTTCAAAGAGTACACTTTCGGACTACATAAATTGTAAAACTCTTATTAACCCAGGGAATGTTGAAAAACTTGCTGCAGCATTTAATGTTTCTAAATCTGATATTGACCCTAGCTTTAAAAGAACAGATGTTTTAAAAGAAGAAAAGATAACTTATATTTTTGATGATAGTTTACAACTCCCCCTTTATGGAGACATTGCAGCTGGAGCTCTTGCTACAGTAGAAGGTGTTACTGAGGATAGGGTAGAATATATAAATATTCCTGAAGTTCTTCTTGGTAAACATGCATTTTGCGATGGTCTTTTTGTAATGAAAGTAAATGGAGATAGCATGAATAAGATCATTAAAAATGGTTCTTATGTTGTAGCCAAACCTGTTGATACACACAGCTTTAAAGATGATGATATTGTTATTTTTAGTTACGATCGAGAGTATAGTATGAAAAGAGTTAGAAGAGATGAAGAAGATCAGGTTTTAATTTTCAGTCCCGAATCACATGACAGAAAGTTTCGAGACATAGAAGTACCGTATAATACTAATTCGGAATTAAAAATTTATGCAAAAGTAGTATGGTACTCAACAACATTAGATTAAATTTCTAGCGCTAGCAATTTAAACAGTTAGGGAGGGCGACGGCTCTCCCTATTTTATAAGGTTGGTGAATATTTGTGAGAGTTGCTATTTATGTTCGAGTATCCACCCAAGAACAAGCAAAAGAAGGGTTTTCAATTCCTGCTCAAATAGAAAGTTTACGTGCATTTTGTAAAAGTCAGGGATGGGAAATTGTTGAAGAATACAAAGAAGAAGGAAAATCTGCGAAAGATTTAGACCGTCCTAAAATGCAGGAAATGATGAAGGATCTAAAAAAGCGAAAGTTTGATTTAGTTTTAGTTCATAAATTGGATCGACTAACCAGATCAGTATTAGACTTATACAAACTACTAGAGTACTTTGAAAAATACGATGTTAAATTTAAATCATCTACAGAACAATATGATACATCAACAGCGTTGGGAAAATTATTTATAACTCTTGTAGCCTCCCTTGCACAATGGGAACGAGAGAACCTTGGTGAACGTGTTAAGTTTGGTATTCATCAAATGATTGAGGAAGGTAAACGCCCAGGCGGACATTCTCCTTATGGCTATAAATTTGATTTATCTTTTAATTGCACTGTAATTGAAGATGAATCAAAATGGGTTATAAAAATTTTCGAATGGTACGCTGATGGATACGGATATAGAAAAATATCAGATAGATTAAACGAACTTGGAATTAAACCTCGAATTGCGAAAAAGTGGAACCACAATACGATATACGGAATGTTGCGTAATGATATTTACACAGGAGTATACAGATGGGGAAACAAAGTAGTATTCAATAATCACCCTGCAATAATCTCTAACTCATTATTCTTAAAAGTACAACAAAAACTTAAGAATAATCATAAAAATTTAGTGAGAAAAGGGAAATTCCCGTTAACTGGCCTATTGAAATGCGGTCATTGTGATGAGCCTATGAATGGTTTTTTCGATAAACGTGATAATAAAACATACTATCGTTGTTTTGGCTGTAATCGTTTAACGTACGGCAAAAGAATTACCGACCTACTTTTAGATGAAATTGAAAAACTAATTACTTCAAAGGAATATTTTATAAAGCAAATAGATAAAAACTATCAACTATCAAGTATTAACGTTGATGAAATAAAAAAAAACCTAGATAAAATTGAAAAGCAAAAGGAAAAATGGTACGCCACCTTTTTAGATGATGACAATCCAATTCCAAAACAAACTCTATACGATAAGATTAATCAATTGAATGAACAAGAAGAAGATTTAAAAACTTTACTTCAGGAAGCAGAAATTGATGAGGAATCTCCAGAAGAAAAATTCAAAAAGCTTTCAAAAGTAAAGGATATCCATTTTATATATAACGAAGCAGATCCTTTCGAACAAAAGGAACTACTCAATAGCATATTTGAAACGTTGTTCATTCTAAGGGATAAAGGCAGAAACAAACCAATAACTTTAAAGTATAAATTAAAGTAAAGTAATATCTACATGTAAATCCCCCTGTATTATGTTTTACTTCACGCAACTGACGCAAACAGATGGCACCTTCCTTGTTGCAAGGGAAGATATCCAAGATTTCACTTGGGATATGGTAAAGAAGAGTACCTTCCTCGGGCAAAGAAAAGGTGGCATGCCGCAAATGGCTGGTGAGTATACGTTAAAAAAACATGATATTGATCCACATGCTGACTTAGAGCTAATTCAAAATATTGATTTTGCCAATATCGCTCCTGCCTTTTCATCTGGTACTGGTGAGTTTGTACAATTATTCGAACCGACTGCGAGTGTGTTTGAAAAAGAAGGCATTGGACATATCGTCGCTTCCTTCGGTGAAGAATCTGGCCACCTTCCTTATACAGCATATATGACAAAGGATAGCTTCATCAATGGTAACGAAGAAACAGTAGAGAAATTTACACGTGCCATCTATAAAGCGCAACAATGGGTAGATGAACATTCAGCAGAAGAAACAGCTAAAATCATTACAAAATACTTTGATAATACAGATTTAGAAATTTTAACCATGTCAATTGATCGTTATAAAAGTCAAGGGTCCTTTGCGACCGATCCTATTTTAGAAAAAGAAGAATGGGAGAACTTGCAAAATATTATGGATGAAGCAGGTGAACTGCCTGCTCGAGTGGATTATGAAACTCTTGTCAACACATCCATTGCTGAGAAAGTGATTAAAGAATAGTACTATGTGGAGCGGATAGAATGATTCTGTTCGCTCAACCATCCAGAAAAAAAAGAGGAGACTGCAAGATGACATTCTTAAAAGTGCAAGATATTCATCATACTTACTTTACGAAATCAAATGCAGTGACGGCTCTCTCTAATATCTCACTTCAAGTGAATGAAGGAGAATTCATTTCATTTTTAGGACCGAGCGGATGTGGCAAAACAACCTTGTTATCTATCATTGCTGGTCTTTTCCAACCAACGGAGGGCCGTGTAGAATTAGAAGGAAAACAAGTAGCTACATTGAAAAGTGAAATTGGATATATGTTGCAACAAGATTATCTATTCCCTTGGAAAACCATTGAGGAAAATATTCTTTTGGGTCTAAAGATCAATCATCACTTAGATGAAGAAAGAAAAGCTTATGCAAAAGATTTATTATTACAAATGGGCTTATCAGATGTCGAGTCATTGTATCCAAAACAATTATCAGGCGGCATGCGACAAAGGGTAGCACTTGTAAGGACGCTGGCAACCGAACCTAAACTTCTCATGTTAGATGAACCATTTTCCGCTCTCGATTATCAAACAAAATTGCATTTAGAAAATCTTGTATCTGACACATTAAAATCATTTGGAAAAACAGCTATTCTTGTGACACATGATATCGGCGAAGCAATTGCGATGAGCGATCGCATCTATTTATTCGCACCAAGCCCTGGTAAGATTCATAAAGTATTTGAAATACCTGAGGAATTAAGAGAATGCTCTCCATTCGATACAAGAAACCACCCAATGAATGCAGAAATTTTTCAAACGATTTGGAAGGAGATGGAGTCCCTTGGATCACAAGAGTCACACAAAAGCACTCCATAATGCGTATATCCGCTCCCTTAAGAAAGAAAAGTATTGGGTACGATTTTATCAACTCGTTATTTTTCTTATTTTCTTCTCAGGCTGGGAGATTGCCAGTAGAAACAAGTGGATCGACCCTCTCATTTTCAGTTCACCTTCAAAAGTATGGGAGCTCTTTTTAATTAAAGTTCAAGATGGTACGCTGTTTTTTGATTTAGGTTTTACTTTATCAGAAACCATACTCGGTTTTATTTTAGGGACATTATTGGGAACGATATTGGCGGCGATTCTATGGTGGTCACCGTTTCTCTCTAAGATTCTAGATCCTTATCTCGTCATTTTAAACAGTATGCCGAAAGTGGCTTTAGGACCGATTTTAATTGTCGCTCTTGGACCTAGCTTCACGTCGATTGTAGCAATGGGAACGATTATTTCCGTTATTATCACAACCATCGTCGTTTATACATCTTTTAGAGAGGTAGATCCAAATTATATAAAAGTGCTTCAAACCTTTGGTGGAACCCGCTTCCAAATATTTAAGGAAGCCATTCTTCCGTCATCCTTTCCTGTAATTATTTCCACACTTAAAGTCAATGTCGGCTTATCTTGGGTCGGGGTGATTGTCGGGGAGTTTCTCGTCGCCTCTAAAGGGTTAGGTTATATGATTATTTACGGATTCCAAGTATTTAACTTTACTTTAGTTATGCTCTCTCTGCTTGTCATAGCTGTATTAGCTACCATTATGTATCAAGCAGTAGAATTTTTAGAGAAGAAATTAATAAAAAACAACTAAGGGCTTGCATGAGCGTGCAGCCCTTTATTTCAAGCGATTTTGTAGATAAGCTACACTTCTCTCTACTACACGATCTTTCATTATAAAACTATAATTGGGTTGATGAATCTCCCTCATGAGCTGATTAATCGCTACCCATTTTGGACCATCCGTTTCGAAATAATGGTCTACTTTTTGTAAATAATCAACCTCTGCAAACATGATAGCCTTTATAAAGGAACGATGTTTTTCCATTACTTGATATGTACCAATATGTTCAATAGAAGACAAGACTGCTCCGGTTTCTTCCTTTACTTCTCTCTTTGCAGCTGTATATATATCTTCTCCTTCCTCCGCCTTTCCACCTGGAAACTCCCACCCTCTTTCTTTATGGTTCGTTAATAACCAGTCATCGCCTTTTTTACATAACACCAACACATGACGCGGCTCCATTTCAAATCCTTCTTCATTAAATGAGAGTGCTACACGATTCCCGTTTTGATCGATAAAATATTCCATTTAATCTCCCACTTTACATATACTTATTGGTATATTTTACTTGGAAAGAAACGTAACGTACAGGAAAAGGTGAAAACACCGTCAATATTTATAACGGTGTTTAGAGCACAGTTTTATTGTTGTTCAGGGGGAAGAATCCCCATATTGACAATATGATTTTTAGCTTCTTCATCGCCTAATCGATAAATGGCGCTATATATTTGCGTCAAACCATCATCATACTTATCATTTTGCCTGTCGAAATGATACTGTAAATAAGGAACATGAGCCCGGAAAAAACCTTCCCATTCTGTTGAGTAATTTTGATCAAACAACTCTCTCAATTCGATAATTTCATCATCAGTTGCCTCTATTTTAAAATTCCATGATGAGGAAGTAGAACTTTGTGAGATTTCACCATCATTCACCGTAATATAATAAGTTTTCTTCTGATCCACACTTTCAGCCCCTTTCTTCTTATTATTTGTTTCCCTCATTATGAATGAATTTATACGAAAAATGAGCAAAACCATGAACTTAACATATACTAAACGTAAAATAAGAAGAAAATGGGCAGGTGCAAATAATGAAAATTATTGATGAACTGTACGACTATTATCGTAATAAGCTTACAGGTGACGAAGAAGATATTGATATGCTTACGTTTGCTTTCTTAGAGGAAATGTCCCGAGAAGATATCCTTACATTAATTGAAGAACTGGATAACCAAGAACTATATAATTTAATGGGGCTTTATGTTATTGAATCCCTTAAAGGAAAATTTGCAGAAAGTGATTTTACAAAGCCTCAAAATTATCATTGAGTCTACATAGGCTTCTGATAAAAAAGTGGCATGTTACAGAAAGTGGTGGATTGGGGAAATAAGGATAAACTTGGTGGCATGTTTAAAAGTGAAGCTGAATATTCACCCATTTAACTTGCTATATTTGCCAATTAGTGGCATGTTAGAAGCATCTTGGTCTTCTCTCACTTGATATTGATTCAAATAAATGATGGAATTACGACTCATCAGGATGGGGATGCAGAGTTGAGTCGGGCAGATGATGGAATCGCTACTCATCTGGACGGCGAAACAAAGTTTAGTCGGGCAGATGATGGAATCGCTACTCATCTGGACGGCGAAACAAAGTTTAGTCGGGCAGATGATGGAATCGCTACTCATCTGGACGGCGAAACATAGTTTAGTCGGGCAGATGATGGAATCGCTACTCATCTGGACGGCGAAACATAGTTTAGTCGGGCAACTGCTTGTATCGCTACTCATCTCGACGGAAAAACATAGTTTAGTCGGGCAACTGCTTGTATCGCTACTCATCTCAACGGAAAAACATAGTTTAGTCGGGCAACTGCTTGTATCGCTACTCATCTCGACGGAGATCCACAGTTTAGTCGGGCATTTGCCTGAATCCCTACTCATCTCGACGAAAATCTACAGTTTAGTCGGGCATTTCAACGAATCGCTACTTATCTCGACGGTGAAACAAAGTTTAGTCGGGCAACTACTCATATCCCTACTCATCTCGACGGAAAAACATAGTTTAGTCGGGCAACTACTCATATCACTACTCATCTCAACGGAAAAACAAAGATTAGTCGGGCAACTACTCGTTTCCCTACTTATCTCGACAGAGAAACAAAGATTAGTCGGGCATTTGCCCGAATCCCTACTCATCTCGACGAAAATCTACAGTTTAGTCGGGCATTTCAACGAATCGCTACTTATCTCGACGGTGAAACAAAGATTAGTCGGGCAACTACTCATATCCCTACTCATCTCAACGGAAAAACAAAGATTAGTCGGGCAACTACTCATATCCCTACTCATCTCGACAGAAATCCACAGTTTAGTCGGATCAATGCTGGAGTTCTCGGTTCTTTACACTTTCTTGTGTTCGTATTCCAGTTTAACAACTATTCTCGGCTCTTTTCAGCCCACTAAAGTTCGCAATTTCAGATTTCCTTTTCATTCGGCTCTTTTCATATTCCACATTCTTTCATATCGTCTCTCCCTGCACATTTTATATTTCCTAAAATTAAAAAAGACCTCTTAAAAGAGATCTTTTTCCGCTTATCCTAAAAATGCTTTAAGCATCCAGTTATGTTTTTTCACACTCTGTTTAACTGCAATCAGCATATCACCAGTGGCTTCATCTTTCGCTTCATCAGCTAGTTCAATACCTTCTTGTAGTTCATCTAACATTTTATCGAAGTCACTCCATACAGATTGTACCATGTCTCTTGCGTCTTCTTTACCTGTTGCTTCTTCAATAGAAGCCGTATCCAAGCAATCCTTCATTGTTGCTACAGGATTTCCACCTAAAGCAAGTATTCTTTCCGCTAATTCGTCAATATGGTCATTAGCTTCGTTATATAGTTCTTCAAATTTTTCATGTAATACGAAGAAGTTGCTTCCTTTAACATACCAATGGTAGTTATGTAACTTCACATACATTACAGTCCAGTTTGCTACTTGTTTGTTTACTGATTGGATTAATTTTTCGCTCATATTTATCAACCTCCACTTATAAGATACCCGCTTATCCAATTTTCAAACACATAACTATCGGATAAGGAAAGATATTTTAGTTCAGATTAAAAGAGAGAAATGGTAAAATAGCTTTTGTAAAGGGGGAGACTATTTATGACTTATATTATTGTCATTATGATATCAATTATTATTGTCTTTACAATCCTTATTTTAAGTGTAATGACAACATCCAAAGCTTACACATTCAAACATACCGTAGATCCTCTACCGAAACCTCTTTCAGAAGAGGATAAGGCACCCAATCAAGAGGACAAGGATATAAAGTAACACTAATACTTTTTGAGAGGAATCTGCACTTCTATGGATATTTACTCCATATTTATTGGACTCATTTACCTTTTAAATATGATTCTTGCCATTGTCGTTATTTTTCTTGAACGAAAAGACGCCGCATCCACATGGGCGTGGTTACTAGTTTTGTTCTTTATCCCGCTACTCGGGTTTGCCATTTACTTATTATTCGGACAAAACTTCTCCAAAAAGAAGAAAATGTTTCAATGGGAAGATCGTAAGAAAATTGGCATTGATGAAATGCTCAAAATGCAAATATCAGCGCTTCATAATCGCAGTTTGCCTGCAGAGAATGAGCAAGTTCAAAATCATTATGACCTCATTCATATGCAATTAGTAAATAATGATGCTGTACTTACGCAAGATAATGCTATACAAATGTATACAGATGGCAAAGACAAGTTCGATGCCCTATTTAAAGATATAGAAGGCGCTACTGACCATATCCATCTGCAATACTATATCTTAAGAAGGGATGCATTAAGCAAAAGGCTAATCACACTTCTGAATAAAAAAGCCCGTGAAGGTGTGAAGGTCCGCATTTTATATGATGATTTAGGATCAAGAAGTTTAACCAAACGGTTTTTTAAGAGCTTACGTGAGGCTGGTGGAGAGGTTGAGGCGTTCTTTCCTTCTAAATTCCACTTTATTAATTTACGGTTAAATTATCGTAATCATCGCAAGCTAGTAATTATTGATGGCAAAATTGGCTATGTTGGTGGCTTTAATGTTGGAGATGAATACTTAGGTTTAAATAAGAAATTCGGTTATTGGCGAGATACACATTTAAGGATAGAAGGAAGCGCAGTTTATGCGATACAAACACGCTTTATACTTGACTGGAATCAAGCTTCACATCGTCATGATATTCACTATTTACCGGAGTATTATCCCCCTATCACTACAAAGGGACGTATCCCTATGCAAATTGTAGCAAGTGGACCAGATAACGAACTCGAACAAATCAAACTTGGTTATATAAAAATGATTATGTCGGCAAAAGAAACTATCCTTATTCAAACTCCTTATTTTATACCTGATGCTAGTGTTGTTGATGCGCTTAGGATAGCTGTTTTGTCAGGTGTGAATGTGAAAATTATGATTCCTAACAAACCTGACCATATGTTTGTTTATTGGGCTACCTATTCGTACATTGGCGAATTATTAAAACTTGGAGCAAAAGTGCTAATTTATGATAATGGTTTTATTCATGCGAAAACAATCGTAATTGATGATGAAATTGCATCTGTTGGGACAGCCAACATCGATGTTCGAAGCTTTAGGCTCAACTTTGAGGTCAATGCCTTTATTTATGACCGCAAGATAGCTGAGGAAGTAGCAGCTAGCTTCTATAATGATGTAAGAGTATCACGTAACCTTACATTAGATGATTACAATAACCGTTCCTTTTATATTAAATTCAAGGAATCTATATCGCGCCTACTATCACCGATTCTGTGAGTCGGTGGTTTTTTGTATAGATTTATGGTGATCTATAACATAAAATAGGAATATATGGATAAAAAAGGAGTCTTGTTGATGAAGATAAAGTTTTGGACTATTTTCCTCATTACCTTTGCCATCGAAACAGGTATCACTTATTTTCTCTCTTCTCAGTTTTCTGTGCGCTTTATTGAAGTCATATTCTTTACGGGCATTGTATTTCTTATCACAAGCATTTACTTTTCTGGAGGGCTCCCTTACATCAAGGAGCAACAAGATGCTAAAACTCGTGCAGAAACGGGCTTTACACCATTTGTAGAACCACCAACTATATTTAGACGAGGACCATTCTTTTTCGCTTCCCTCACTTTTTGTCTTATCGGACTTATATTTTTCATCTTGCTGTTAACTGAAATTATTTCTCCAGTATCTCTATAAAATATAGATTAATTTTCAATAGAAAAAATGAGTTTTTTCATAGAATTTTTTTAAGAATAAGCTATGTTAAATAACTCTATTGATATCTGAATAAAAAGAACTCTTGTTCTATAATGAACGTAAAATAAGACGAGAGCGAGTTGTTTAGAATGGCATTGAAGGACATCATGCTAGAAATCCAAAAGTTTAGTACAGCAGACCAATACCGCCGGAAAGAGTTCATTGTTACATCCTTAGCTTCCTATACCGCTAGTGAGACTAAATATAAAGAGGTTTCAGAGCGGAAGCATAAAGACGGATTCACTTGTTCTCATTGCGATTCCAATAACGCATTTCGGTTCGGAAAATACAACGTGAAAATGGGTACTCGCACAATTGTACGCCAACGATACCGCTGCAAGGTTGTGCTAAGATATTTACTAACCTAACGAATACTCCTCTTCACGGTACTCACCATCCTCACAAATGGTTGGAGTTCGTTCAGTGTATGATAGAGGATTACTCACTTCGGAAATCGTCAGAACTCTTAGGGGTTCACTATGTAACTTTGTTCTATTGGAGACACAAGCTCCTTTCAGCTATTAAACAAATGATTTTGACAGATTTGAAAGTATCGTGGAGATGGATGAGACTTATTTTCTGTACTCAGAAAAAGGGAAACGCAAAATTGATGGTCGAAATGCACGTAAACGAGGTGGTTCGTCTTCACAACGAGATATTAGTAAAGAACAAGTTTGTGTATTGGTTGCAAGAGCACGTCAGAAGGCAACGTATTCGAAGGTCGTTGGTCAGGGTCGAATTGTAAAACCCCGACTGGAAGAGGCAATTGGCACTATACTGTCTCCTGCAAATGTTCTATGTACCTATGCTTGGCGGGTATTTATGACTTACGCAAAAGAAAAAGACGTTTGAGCACTATAGGTTTAAATCTGATGGAAAAGAACGTGTCCGAGGCGTTTATCATATCGAAAATGTGAATAGTTATCATAGTCGTTTGAAGGGCTGGATAAATCGGTTTAATGGCGTGGCAACGCAATAACTCGACCATTATTGGAGTTGGTTTCAATTTCTAGACCAAATTAAACATCGAAATGACGACACGACGGTTAGCAAGATAATTGTTGAAAGTTGTCTGTTTTTAACGGATGCTGCCTATGATAAAATTAGTTTATCAGAATTTTCCAAATGGGTAACGAAGCGTATTTAGTTATTGGACATATTAATTAAACAAAGAGGTGGAGGGATTATATGATTTTACATACAAATATTACAGGTGAAGGTGAACCCTTAGTTCTCATTCACTCTGGAGGAATGACTGGCTTGACCGAGTATCAGGAACAAAGTGAATACTTTTCAGCTAGGAAATTTAAAGTAATTAGACCTGATTTAAGAGGACACGGAAAGTCTGTTGGAGAAATCGATAATTACTTTAATCGTTGTGTCAAAGATTTAAATGATACCTTGGAATTTCTGAATATTGAACAATGTCATATTGCAGGAGTTTCAATAGGTGGAATCGCTGCTTTGCTTTTTGCTAAAGTATATCCTAATAAGGTTAAGTCTCTCAGCTTTTCTGGGATATTTCCAGTAGAGCCTGTTAACTGGACAGAACTTTCAAGAGAAGAAGCTGTATCCTATGAACAATTGTTTAATAACGAAGAAGCCGTAGCATTCTTAAACGAAATTCACGGAGAAAGTGATTGGAAATTGTTACTTCAATCTTTCAATGATGAAGATTTCTACCCCTTTGATAAAACAGGTGAAGTATCTGATATCAAAATCCCAACATTATGTATTGTTGGCGAAAAGCAAGAAATAGAAGTTTCCGCCGCTATAACCTACAAGCAATTAAATTATAATATTAATATATCTGTTATTCCTTTTTCTGGTCACTTGGTACATAGGGAACAACCAGATTTATATACTAAAACTTTACATACATTTCTTAACAAGATTATCAGTCTGTAAAAGTAATATAATTTACATTCTGGTTAGAAAGTTGATGAGTTATTTAATCTTCTTGAACTTATACGGAATAAGGGAACTCCTAGCGAATATAGAGTTCCCTTGTATATTTTATAATATCAACATTATCATTTAACATAGCTTAAGAATAAAAATAAGAGTTGAAAAGGAAATGACCTGTAAGAACTGAAGTGGATATTCATTTATACGAGCGACAGATTTAATTCCTCTTCGTCTTTTAGATTTAAAATGGCTCTTGGTTCAGAGAAGGTTTATACTTTCTGTTTGCGTGGGTGAAGTAACAAATCACTTCAGTAAAAATAAAAAACCTTCCATCAAATATGATGGAAGGAGAACCACTTAAGCAAATACTTGCTTTAATTCTTCTTTTGATTGAGAAAGCCAATATTTCATTAACTTCTTTGCACCTTCTAGGTCGTGTAGCTTCGCTTGACCACATTGTTTTTCATTTGCTGCTGGTATTTCTACAATTTCAACAGCATCTTTCATTGTTGCATCTAAAAGGTCGATAATTTCTTCTACTGTTGGCTCACCACTTACAACTAAATAATAGCCTGTTTGACAACCCATTGGCGAAATATCAATAATATCAAAATGATCATATTTCTCTGCGTGTGTTCTAATGTTAAACGCAAGTAAATGTTCAAGTGTGTGAATAGAATCTGGCTTCATAGCCGCTTTGTTTGGCTGACAGAAACGAATGTCATATTTGTTGATCTTTCCGTCTGTTCCTACTTTATGCACGCCACAATGTCTCACATATGGAGCCTTGACAGCGTTATGGTCTAATTCAAAACTTTCAACTGATGGCATAAAATACACTCCTTTATCATCATTGCCTTTATTATACTATAAAATCCGACTAATTTCATCAACTTTAAATATATAGTCAATGATTTGGACTTTTCACCCTATTATATGATATCTTGGTGCTAAAAGAGCAACTTTTTTCAAAGGAAGGTCCATATGTTACAAAAAATCATGCTTGGATTTTTTAAATTCTATCAAGTAGCCATTTCACCCATCAAGCCACCTACTTGTCGTTTTTACCCTACTTGTTCCAATTACGGATTAGAGGCAGTTAAACGATTTGGTGCAATAAAGGGCGGATATTTAACTATTAAAAGAATCTTAAAATGTCACCCATTCCATCCTGGTGGGGTTGATTTCGTGCCAGAAGAATGGCCAACTCGCAAACAAAGCAAATAACTTATTTCTTCTCATATCCATCCACGACTAAGTCCAGTTTGCCCGTACTAGGATCGATGACAAGACCATGTACTGGTACTGCTGGAATCAGCGGGTGGTTCTTAATCATATCTACACTATGTGCGACACTGTCCTCTACTTTATTAAAGCCTTCTAACCAGCTCTCAATATCAATACCGGAATAATTCAAAGTAGAAATTGTTTCTTCTGAAATGCCTCTTTCCTTCATATTTTCAATCATTGCATTGGCATTCATGCCACTCATCCCACAATCATGGTGACCGATAACTAACACCTCGTCTGCTTTTAATTGATACAGCGCAACGAGAATACTTCTCATAATACTGCCAAATGGATGACTCACAAGTGCCCCTGCTGTTTTGACGATTTTTATATCACCATTTTTTACATTTAATGCTTTCGGTAATAGTTCCACCAATCTTGTATCCATACATGTTAAAATAACCATTCGTTTGTTTGGATATTTCGTTGTGGCATATTCACGATATTGCTCTGTTTCCACAAACTCCTTATTAAATGCTAATACCTCTTGTAAAAGACTCATTATTTTCATCTCCACTACGTATATTGTTAAATATGTGTTAAATCGCTTGCTCTTCTTTTATGATACAAAATAGTATCCATTTTAACAAATTTTATACTTGATTTTTCGATTTAGTTTTTGTATGATTACATATGTGAATCGGAACGGTTACGTATTAATACGAAAAATAAATCGTAATAAATACGATTTGATAAATTAAGGGGAGAAACATATGAAGAAATTATCTATTTTACTTATTCCTTTTATTTTCATCCTTGCTGCATGCTCAAATTCAACAGCGAGTGACAAGGAGACAACACAATCATCAGAAGAAGTTTTAACTGTTTATACTACAGTCTACCCATTACAATATTTCACAGAAAGAATCGGTGGAGACCTTGTTGATGTAAAAACTGTTTACCCTCCCGGTTCTGATGAACATACTTACGAACCTTCACAAAAGGACATGATTAAAATGGCCGATTCTGATTTATTTATCTATTTGGGCCTTGGTTTAGAAGGATTTGTTGATCAAGCGAAAGATATCTTAAGTAATGAAGGCGTTAAAATGGTTGCCGCTGGGGAACATCTTGCAATAGAAAAAACAGAGCAGCACGAACACGATGAACATGATCATGAACATGATCACGACCATGATGGTCATAGTCATGATGGTCACGATCATGGCGATGTTGACCCCCATGTTTGGATTGATCCAGTATACGGACAGCAATTAGCAGAGGAAATCCAAACACAATTAATTACTGCCCTTCCAGAGCATGAAGAAGAATTTACTGCAAACTTTGATAAACTAAATGAAGAACTTAATGAATTAAATGATAACTTTACTTCAATGGTTGAAAATGCAGATAAAAACAAATTCATCGTTTCTCATGCAGCCTATGGTTATTGGGAATCGCGTTATGGATTAGAACAAATAAGTGTGGCCGGGCTTAGCACATCTAGTGAACCCTCCCAAAAACAATTGCAAAATATTATTCAAACAGCAAATGAAAATACCTTAGACACGATTTATTTCGAACAAAATGTTAGCTCTAAATTAACTGAAATCGTTCAATCTGAAATCGGTGCCGAGAGCTTACAGCTTCATAATCTTGCTGTCTTAACTGAAGCAGATATTAATGAAGGAGAAAACTATTTTACATTAATGGAAAGAAATATTGATAACCTGGAAAAAGGTTTAAACTAACTAATAGTAGGACCAGAGCAAATAAATGCTTTGGTTCTTATTTTTTCTTTAAGAGGAAATTGTATTAGGTTTCGGACTAATAAAGCATGTAACTACCTATATCTGAGTTAGCGATAATTAGTTTACTCTCCCTTTTTTTGAAAAAACTTATGATTATATCATCAGCCAATTATGGTAAGAATAGTGATGATGGTGAAACCCATCTGAAGATTTTTCTAAAAGGAAGTGAAAATGATGGCAAAAGATGTATTGTGTGAAGTCAATAATTGTACTTTCTGGGAAAAAGGCAATCTATGTGGTGCTGATCAAATTTATGTAGTCAGCCATCGAGACCAGGCATCTACGAGCAAGGAAACTGACTGTAAAACATTTGAACCTCAATAAGAAATAGCCTATAGACGCTTTTATATGTAATTTTCGTACATATAAAGGCGCCTTCCTTTTTCTAAAAAAAATAATTATTGCTATTTTTCAAATAGCATTATATACTAAAGCTACTAAATATTGAAAGTAGGTGAGCATGATGAATCTAATTGACTTTTTCATACCGAAGCAATTAAAGTTTTCATATTTATCATGCTCATTGGAAATAGGTTAATACCCTATTATTCATTTCTTTCATTTATGTGCGGATAAACCTTATGATCCTTTAATTGCGGGTCATAAGGTTTTTTATTTATCACAAAAATGGAGGAAAAGAATTTGAAAAAAAAGCATGAAAAACAACTCATCGGGCGAATTGCTATCGCCTATAACCATATGTACAAAATATTGACAAAAGAGCAAACCTTTTTACCCGCTAGCCTCCCTGGCAACTATCACTTTCAAGTTCAACATGAGGCAGACTATCCAGCGGTTGGTGATTGGGTTGTGTTTCACCAATTACCAAATGAAGATAAAGCAATGATCAAAGAAGTTTTACCACGAACGAGCAAGTTTTCAAGAAAAACTGCCGGAGTTGCTGTGAAGGAACAAATTATCGCTACTAACATTGATTATTTATTCATTGTTACAAGCATGAACGAAGATTTTAATATAGCAAGAATCGAGCGCTATTTAGTTGCAGCACAACATTCTGGAGCTTTACCTATTATTGTCTTAACAAAAGCTGATCTTTGTGAAGATAAAGGATGGATTTTGGATCAATTATTACTACTTGGCGTCGACTTCACAATGGTTAGTATGTTTCAACCTGAATCTGTAGAGGTCATTAAAGATTACTTAATTGGAGGCAAAACTGGTACATTTGTGGGATCATCTGGTGTCGGGAAATCTACACTTATTAACTTACTAACGAATGAGGAACGGATGAAGGTGGGCAATATTCGTGAAGATGATCAGAAAGGTCGTCACACCACAACCCATAGGGAATTAATTCAATTAGGTGACGGATATATCATCGATACACCAGGTATGCGTGAATTTCAACTTTGGGAAGATGATATAAATATAGGGGAGAGCTTTACAGATATTCAAGCACTAAGTGAGCAATGTAAATTTAGAAACTGCTCTCATCATAAAGAAGTGGGATGTGCCGTACAACAAGCAATTGATGAAGGAAAAATAACTGAGAAGAGGCTTAGCAGCTACTTTAAACTAGAACGAGAGTTAATCATGCTCGAGAAACGCCGTGCGAAACAAGAAAAGAAACGTATGAAAACAACGAATAAGAAAAAGAGTGCACGTTATGAGTGAAATTCATTTAACTGCAATCACAAAAGAGAATTGGTACGAAGTTGCATCATTACATGTTACAACAGAGCAGAGTAAATTTGTGGAAAGTAATGCTACCTCTATCATTCAACAACAGTTTGAACCAACTTTACAAACCTATGCGATTACAGTAAATCAGCAAATCATTGGCTTTGTTATGTATAATCGTCAGCTAGAAGAACTGAATGGGTATTGGATTTATCGTATTATGATTTGTGATAGTCATCAACAAAAGGGATATGCCAAGCAAGCATTAAAACTTATCGTGACAGAAATGAAACAGTTAGCTAGAAAACCACTTATTATTGCAGGTATTCATCGTGAAAATCATGCTAGTATTGCTCTGTTTAAAGCGGTGGGCTTCATTAATAGTGGACATCATTTTGGCAAAGAAACGGCTTATATTTTGTCCATAAACGAATAATAGCTATTGCATAAAGTGAAAATCCATTAGGAGGAAGATGAATGGCTGAGGCGATAGAAGTATTATTAGATCAGTTAGCCGCAAATGCAGACGATCCTAGTTGGTATACCCCCTTCTTGCAAACGGTTGATGAAATTAGTGAAGAAGAAGCGTTTATGAAGCCAAACGATAAAAGTCATAGCATAGCCGAAATTACACAACATCTCATTTACTGGAATGAAGTTTGGCATATTCGCTTTAAAGAAAATAATGTTGGGACAGTTCAACGAATCGAAAATAACGATTGGAGCTTTTTCGTTCCTAAGGGAAAAAACTTTTCAGATTTAAAAGCTTCACTCTTAGTTAAGTTACAACACTGGCAAAAACTCCTAACAACCAATGAATTATTGGATCAATATGTCGAAGGATTTCCTGTTACAGCCCATTGGTGGGCAATCATTGCCAATGTCACTTCACACAACGCTTACCATATAGGACAGATAGCTTATTTGAAGAAATTAATAAAGTCATCTCATTAGAAAATCCGAACAATCGTTCGGATTTTCTCCTTTAAAATGCTTGTACCATTTTTCTTAGTTCTCTTCGCAAGATTTTTTTAGCAGCGTTTCTTGGAATTTGATCGACAATAAAGAATCTCTTCGGAATTTTGTACTTCGCTAATTTTTCTTGGCAATATTCCTCGAGCTCTTTATGAGAAACTTCTGCGTCTTTCTTAATTACAACAAATGCTACCGGCACTTCTCCCCATGTGGAATCTTTCATACCTATCACACCTGTATCATCAACAGCTGGATGTGCTGCAACAATTCCTTCTACCTCAGCAGGATACACATTTTCTCCACCTGAAATAATCAAATCAGAGCGACGGTCAAGCACATAAAGAAAGCCATCTTCATCTAGAAGGCCTATATCCCCTGTTGCTAACCAACCTTGTTGAATTTTTTCAGCAGTTGCCTCATCTTTTCCTAAATAACCACTTGTTACATTCGGCCCTTTAACAAAAATTTCACCAGATTCATTCGCCTCTGCCACTTCACCAGTCTCTCGACATATCTTTACTTGAGAAGGAAATAAGGCTTTACCAGCCGAACCTAACTTTTTAATACTATCCTCAGGTGATAATGTTACGATTTGTGAGGATGTCTCTGTCATCCCATATGTTTGATAAACCGGAATACCACAAGAAACGGAATCTTCTAATAGTGCACGCGATGCCGGTCCCCCTCCAAGTAACATACAGCGAAATGAATCGTGCAACGGCTGCTGTTGCAAACGTTCTACCATTTTTTTCAACATCGTACTGACTGCAGACATAATGGTCACTTTTTGCTCACGAATCAGTGTTATCGTTTTATCCGCATCAAAACTATCAAGTAGTACAATCTTATGACCATATATGAGTCCTCTCATAAGAATGGAGAAACCGCTTATATGAAATAACGGGACAGCACATAACCATACATCATCATCCCTTAATCCAAGGTTCAAACTTGAGCCAACAGCACTCCATAAGTGATTACCGTAAGTTTGCATCACACCTTTTGGATGACCTGTCGTGCCTGACGTGTACATAATTGTGCAAATATGATCTAATTGGATTTCACTTACTATCATAGGCTCCTCGAAATCATCAACCATGATTTCCTCTTTCACAAGTAAACGAAGGGATGATACTTCCATTTCAACATCAGCTCTAACTTTTTTAAAAGCATCTTCAGTTATAAAAAAAACAGACCCTGAATCCTGTAGTTGCCAAATGATTTCTTTACTCGTTAATCTACTATTCAATATTACCGCTTTAACGCCAAGAAGTTGCAAAGCGAATAAAACGAAAACCGATTGAAGATTATTCTTAAGCAGTACACCCACGAATTGTGATTGCTTTACTCCTTTAGCTGATAAGATACCAGCCCACCGATATGCCTCATGATAAACGGTTTCAAAAGTATAACTTTTTCCTTCGTAATAAAATGCTTCTCTTTTCGGTGTAGATAGAAACCTTTTATAAATAAAATTTTGCATCTCTTGATTAGACAAAACAGACACCTTCTTTAATATAGTCACAACGAATCCTAAAAAGAAACAATGGCAAAACAGCTTGATGGTTATCCCATCAAGCTGCTCATTTTATCATTTCATTAAGGGAAACGTGGGAATTGTCCAAAGTCCGGATCACGTTTTTCTTTAAATGCGTCTCTTCCTTCTTTTGCTTCATCAGAAGTATAGTAAAGAAGTGTTGCATCTCCAGCAAACTGTTGAAGGCCTGCTAGACCATCAGTATCTGCATTAAATGCAGCTTTTAAGAAACGAATCGCAGTTGGACTTTTTGATAGAATTTCTTCACACCATTGAATCGTTTCCTCTTCTACTTTTTCAAGTGGCACTACTGTATTAACTAGTCCCATATCTAAAGCTTCTTGTGCGTTATATTGACGGCATAAGAACCAAATCTCACGCGCTTTCTTGTGGCCTACAAGACGTGCCAAGTAACCAGAACCGTAACCAGCATCAAAGCTTCCAACTTTAGGACCTGTTTGACCAAATACAGCATTATCTGCAGCAATTGTTAAATCACAAACAACGTGAAGAACATGTCCACCACCAATAGCATAACCTTTTACCATTGCAATAACAGGTTTAGGAATGACACGAATTAATCGTTGTAAGTCCAGTACGTTCAAACGAGGAATCTGGTCATCTCCAACATATCCGCCATGTCCTCGGACTTTTTGGTCCCCACCAGAACAGAAAGCTTTATCCCCTGCTCCTGTAAGAACGATTACACCTACATTAGAATCATCTCGTGCGTATGCAAATGCATCCATTAATTCCATTACAGTTTTCGGAGTGAATGCATTATGTACGTGCGGACGGTTAATTGTAATTTTAGCAATACCGTTATATGTTTCATATAGAATTTCTTCATATTTACGGCCTGCTACCCATTCTACTGCTGACATTTCGAAGTCCTCCTTCTATATTACTAACTCATTTTGTAATTTTAATAGTGCTTCCTATCATATTTTAGCAATAATTGACGAAAAACACACCTTTTTTCATCATTTTCTTCTAATAGGTTGATGTTTCCAATAAAAATTTCTCTATTTCATCTACATACTGTAAAGGTTTTTCAAGGTGAACGGTATGGCCTGATTTTTCAATCGTTTGATGTGTAGCACGTTGAATACGCATAGACATTTCTTCACCAATCGTACAAAACTTTTGATCGATTGAACCGGTCAAAATAAGGACTGGCATCTGAAGCTCAGCTATCGCTGTCCACCAATTAGGTTGCGCACCAGTACCCATCCCAATAAGACTGTTTATTAACCCTTGGGGGCTATTTCTCAGACGTTGCGTACGTACCAGCTCTCTCTTATGTGCTGTTAATTTCTTTTGACTTGCGAACAAAGGAATGTTTTCCCAATAATTCACAAATCCCTCTATTTCTTTATCTTTAATCAATTGACAGATTTTCTTATCATTTTTAATACGTATTTCTCTATCTTCAATAGATTCAATTCCTGGTGTTGTACTCTCAAGGATCAGGCGATGGACCTTTTCTGGAAAAAGCAGAGCAAAGGTAATGGCTAATCGCCCACCCATTGAATAACCAATTACATCAACTTTACTTATTTTCATAAGGTTTATTAAATGTGCTAGCATAGCCGCTTGCTCTTCAATTTGATAATGAGAAATATCATCCGGTGATTCTGACTGTCCGTGACCAATAATATCCGGTGCAATGATTGTTCGATCAGATATTATTTCTGAATAAAATTGCCAACCGCTGCTATTACCTGTAAATCCATGAAGTGCCATGATTGGTTCTCCATGACCGAAAGTTTCGACATGATATTTCACGTTTTTGTAGAAAAAGTCCATTACTCTTCGTCCTTTATTCTCTTATCTATTTCCCGGGAAACAGATTCCCACAAATTCCGATGCTCTTTTACATTATTTTCTCTATTGGTCATAACCTCAATTACCTTTAAATGAGATGTCTCCGTCGCAATTGCTTCCGAGAACTGCTGCCAGTCTTCCACCTTTATATAATCTCCACCAAACATTGTTACACTGTGTGAGAAATCTATGTTCAATGGCGTACCAAATAATAATTCAAAATGCTTCGGGTGTTCTGATTGTGGTAAGAAAGAGAAAATCCCTCCGCCATTATTATTAATAACAATAATCGTAATAGGAATATGGTATAGTTTACTAACAATCAACCCATTCAAGTCGTGGAAAAAGGTTAAATCTCCAACAATTAGATAAAGTGGTTGTGTATACATTGCCACGCCTAGCGCTGTGGAAATTGTACCGTCAATACCATTTGCTCCTCTATTACCTAAAATCCTCATAGATTTGTTATTAATAAAATAAAAGCTATCTAAATCCCGAATGGGCATGCTATTCCCAACGAAAATCGTAGACTCTTCAGGCAGTAACTGACCTAATTGGGCAAATATCTTTCCCTCATTGAGTTGTTCAATCTCCAATACTTTTACCATTTCTTTTTTTGCCACTTCATTAACGACCTGCCATAAAGTAAGATAGCCATTCTCTTTAATAGCAAAAGTATTGGCACGAAGAATCAGTTCTTCACAAAATTGTTTCTCATCACAATATATCATATCTGTTGATAACAATGAGGGATCTCTAAAGCCTCCTCCACCATCGACAATTAATTGACGCGTTTCTGGATACTGCTTCATAAACAGTAGCAACGGTTTCGATACTGGCATCGCGCCAAAACGAATGATTAACTCAGGTTGCAACTCAACTTTCGCTGTCTCACTTTTCAAAATGGCATCATATGCATCAATGATTTGGCTTTGTTCATGGCATCCACTGCGTAATTGTGAAAGTGGATCAGCAATAATCGGAAATTGTAGTGCCTTTCCAAGTTCAACAATCTTATGTGAAAGGTCCGCATCATCCATAGGTCCGCAGATAATCATTCCTTTATTATGTGTTGAAACAGTTTGTGCAATAGTATCAAATTGGGCATCATCCACTGTTAAAATAGATGGTGACACTGTCATATACTTTTGTTCTCTAGAAGAGCTAAGGAAAATCTCCGGATCGTTTAGGTCAGGGATAAGCGGTTCCCTAAACGGAAAGTTCATATGAACAGGACCTTCTGGATTCCTCTTCGCAGTAGCAACTGCTCTTACAGCAGCCGTACGGACATAATTAATCATCGAAGGCCCATTTTCAGGTGGTGCCATTTCTGCAAACCATTTGACATGTTTTCCGTACATTTGAATTTGATCGATAGCTTGTGGCGCGCCTATATCTCTTAGTTCATGAGGGCGGTCTGCAGTAAAGACAAGTAGAGGTACTCGAGAGTAAAACGCTTCGATTATCGCAGGATAGTAATTTGCTGCTGCTGTACCCGAAGTACATAAAATGGCGACTGGACGTTTTGTCCCTTTGGCTATTCCAAGAGCAAAGAAAGCTGCCGAACGTTCATCAACATGGATATGGACTTGAAGATCTGGGTGCTCAGCCATTACCATAGCCATGGGCGTAGAACGAGATCCAGGACTGACGACCACATCTTCTACGCCATTTTTTACTAGTTCAGAAATGAAAGCCGCAATGTATTTAGTTAAAGCCTGTTGATGGCTCATTTCAGTTCCCCTCCAAGCGCTGATAACATTGGTCTAAACTTAATTTTCGTTTCCTGAAATTCACTTTCAACTTCAGAATCTTTCACAACACCACATCCAGCAAAGATCGAAGCCTCATTACCTTGTATTAATCCTGATCGCAATGCCACTGCAAAATCGCCATTGCCTTGGTAATCAAGCCAGCCAATTGGACTACCATATAACCCTCTGTCCAAAATCTCTAAACCCCTAATGACTTCTATAGCTTTTTCTGTCGGAACTCCACCTAGAGCTGGTGTTGGGTGCAGTTTTTCTATAATTGCCAAGAGCGACCCTTCCTTACTAGCTGCTGCAATAACTGGTGTATAAAGATGTTGAATATCTCTTAATTTTAAAAGTTGCGGACCCTCAGGTAATTCGACTTCTGTACCTACCATTTCCATCGCTTGACGAATCATATCTACAACGTATTGATGCTCTTGGAGATTTTTTTCATCTTGTAATAATTCTTTCCCGAGAACATCATCCTCTTCCTTTGTCTCTCCTCTTTTCATTGAGCCCGCTAAACAAGTCGTATAAAGCGTATGACCTTGTTTTTTCACTAACCGTTCTGGTGTCGCTCCAATAAAACAATCGGACCCCGACTCAAAGGCAAAGATAAAGCTGTTTTTTTGCTTGTCTAAAAGATTTTGTAGGACGCTTTCAATTTGTACAGGATGAGCAAAAGTAAGTCTCGTTTCTCTCGCCAAAACAACTTTTTGTATAACGTTTTTTTTCATCTCATCTACTACTTGTGCGACAGCTTTCTTCCATTCTCTAGACGCCACCTCATGTTGGGCAATCACCTTGTTATTTATCCCCGTAGGTAATACTTTAGCATTTTGTAATAATTGCCTACGTTCCTCTAACATATACTCAATACGTTCTTCTCTATCGTGTGGATGAACAAGCATATTCGTTGTTAAAAAAGCACGACCACCAGTAATAGTGCACATATATTGCGGTAGATGAAAATCTGTATGCTTATATTGACTCCATAATTTGGTCTTTTCTTTCAGAGGATCGAAAGTGAATCCACCAAATAATGTTGGACCAATCGCGTCGATTGAGTATGAATTATGGATTATTGCATCATCAAGCAATGACTGCCACTTTTTTTGCACATAAAAAAAGCGGTCAGTAGTCTGATCCGATTGAAATAAATAGTTAATACCAACACCAGTTATTACAACCTCATTATCAGAACCTGTCCAAAAAAACCGATCACCTAGTTCTGTCTTTTTTCCTGCTCCAAAAAAAGCTAAAGGGTCTATGCAATCTATCTCACAAACCTCACTAAATAAAATATCATGGTTCGTTCGTTGTGCTTTCGATAACGCTTTAATAAACCCTTCTTTAAATTCTGTGTGCTGTAAAGTAAACAAAAAAATCCCTCCAATAACAGCTACAGTCAGCTGCTATTCTTCATTCATTAAAGATACACCTCTTGCTTAAATGCTGTCAATCATTCCAATCAATACACTTCCTTATTATATATTATTTTGAGTAAAATAAGCACTGTTCGTTCTTTAGTAGGAAATATCCTCCTTCGCTTCTTTCAAAATTCAATTGACACTTAATAGGACATTACCTAAACTTAAGAAAGTGATTTGTTTTATTTGACTTAATTGGAGGTACTAAAAAGTGCAAACACAACCTAATATAAACACGCCACATTCTACGAAGAAGAAATGGCAAATCTGGTGGCAATTAACACGTCCACATACATTAACAGCTGCCTTTGTTCCTGTACTACTAGGTAGCGCATTGGCTATTTATGAAACGTCGTTAGATGCCGGACTTTTTATCGCCATGATGGTTGCTAGTCTTTTCCTTCAAATTGCAACGAATATGTTCAATGAATATTATGACTTCAAACGCGGCAATGACACAGCTGAGTCTGTAGGGATTGGTGGAGCAATTGTTAGAGAAGGGATTAAACCACATGTAGTGCTTAACTCCGCTTTAGGGTTATACGGCGCTTCCATCTTGATAGGGATTTATATTTGCATGAATAGCAGTTGGTGGTTAGCAGCTGTTGGACTTCTAGGTATGGCTATTGGCTATTTATACACAGGTGGGCCATTACCAATTGCCTATACACCTTTTGGTGAAATTATTTCTGGTTTTGTTATGGGTATGTTACTTATTTTGATCTCATTTTTTATTCAAACTGGCACAGTAACTACGACAAGTGTTCTTGTCGCCATTCCTAGTCTTTTATTAGTTGGAGGTATTATGCTCTCTAATAATATTCGAGACTTAGATGGGGACAAGGAATTTGGTCGAAAAACATTAGCTATTTTAATCGGACGTCCAAAAGCCGTAAAATTATTAGCAACCATGTTTATCGTTTCTTATATATGGGTATTTATTTTAATTGTAATGCAAGTTGTTTCACCATGGCTTGCACTCGTGGTACTAAGTGCACCAAAACCAATCAATGCCATTAAAGGCTTTAAAGGCAAGACGATTGCATATGAGATGGTCCCAGCAATGAAAAATACTGCCCAAACAAACACTGTATTTGGATTACTACTTTCTATAGGATTATTAATCGGATATATTCTATAAAATCAGTAGCACTTTGCTAAGCGCCTTTTACTTATAAGGCGCTTTTTCCTACTTTTTTAGCATTCAATCTCTGCTTAGCGTACCATAAGATGATAAAATAAATGAATAATTATCGCAATTTTTCACTTATTTTAACCAACAACGGCACATCTAGAAAGCGACTAAAGTATTTGAACTAGGTCATATTATAAGAAAAGCTGCAGTGAAACTACCTAATAATCAAGATGAAAACTTAATACATCCTGAATTCACCCATGTAAGATGCTAAATAGGAATAGATACAAAGGACGAAATCTCACTAAAGATTGTAAGGAGGATGAAAGATGCTGGATAGTCAGTATAAAGCACAATGTAGTACCGAGTATGGTCGTTTAAAAACTGTCGTATTATGCGAACCAACCTACATGAATATTGAGAATCAAATCAATGAAACACAAAGAAGGTATTCTGATAAAGGCTTTAATGTGGAGCAAGCCATCATTCAGCATCAACAATTCGTTGCAAAATTAAAAGATTTAGGGATTGAGGTCGTACTTTTACCTCCAGGTAAAAACTATCCTGAACAAGTGTTTACGCGTGACATTGGTTTCACCCTTGGGGACACTGTATTTATCGCTGCGATGGCAACAAAAATAAGACATGGTGAAGAAGATATTTTACAAGAGTGGTTAAAATCCCATAATGTATCTTATAACAATATAAAACATGGTCATGTTGAAGGTGGAGATGTCATTATCGATCAAGATACCGTTTATATTGGACAAAGTGACCGTTCCGATACGATTGGTATTCAATATTTACAATCTAAATTACCACATATGAAAGTATTACCAGTACCATTTACTAAATCCTTTTTACATTTAGACTGTATCTTTAACGTGCTATCTCCTACAGAAGCACTCCTATATCCAGGACAAATGGATAAAAAAGTAGAAGAATATTTATATTCAAGATATGACATTATTGAGGTCTCTAAGGAAGAACAGTTCACACTAGGAACAAATGTCCTTTCTGTAGGTAATAGACAAGTATTCTCACAACCAATCAATACACAAGTAAATCGAGCTCTAAGTCAAAGAGGCTTCGAAGTAATCGAAGTAGATATTTCTGAAATCATAAAATCCGGTGGTGCCTTCCGCTGTTGCACAATGCCCCTATTACGTTTAACAGACCCAGCTTATTTTGATTGAGGAACAAATGCGGTTGATTGAATAAATATAGAGACTCCCTCCGTTTTCTCTAGCATTTATAATATAGTGCTTATACGTTCCAACATAAATAAAAAGCAGAAGTGTGTATGAACTGCACCCCTGCTTTTTTTATCTATTTAATCCCCCATATCCCTTGAGCATATTCATTAATTGTTCGGTCGCTGGAAAAGAAACCCGATTTAGCGATATTGTTAAGGCTCATTTTCCGCCATTTCTCCTGTTTTTCATAAGCGTACCCCGCTTTTTCCTGAATATGAACATAGCTAGAGAAATCACGTAAAACAAAATATTGGTCATTTTCCATAATTAGAGAATCATAAATGGGTTCAAATTCATCAAATACATCAGGAAAGAAACCATTTCTTAACTGGTCCATTACTTGCCGAATTCGATGATCATGATGATAATATTCAGTCGCTTGATAGCCACCATGAGCATAATAATGATTGACCTCATCAGAGCGTAAACCGAAGATAAAAATATTCTCATCACCTACGCGCTCATGAATTTCAACATTAGCACCATCCATCGTTCCAACAGTAATCGCACCATTCATCATGAATTTCATATTTCCAGTTCCAGACGCCTCTTTACTTGCCGTCGAAATTTGCTCACTAATGTCTGCTGCAGGAAAAACATCCTCTGCCAGTGATACCCGATAGTTCTCAAGGAAAATCACCTTAAGGTATTCATTTGTTTTAGGATCATGATTTACCTTTTTAGCAACAGTATTAATAAGCTTTATTACCTTCTTAGCAAAATAATATCCTGGAGAAGCTTTCGCACCAAAAATGAATGTACGGGGGTGCATTTTAAAACTCTCATCTTCTTTGATTCGATTATATAAATACATGACATGAAAAATATTTAATAGTTGTCTCTTATATGCATGTAGTCTCTTTACTTGAATATCGAATATGGAATGGGTATCAATTTTTATTCCTGTTTGGGTAAAAATACGATGGGCAAGATTTTCTTTATTTGCGTGTTTAATATCAGCAAGTCTCGTTAACAAGTCTGTATCATTTTCATATTTTAATAATAATGCCATTTGCTCTGGATCACGAATCCATTCCGCTCCCAACTTTTCTGTTATTAAATCAGCAAGCGACTGATTAGATTTAAGTAACCAGCTACGATGCGTAATGCCATTTGTTTTATTATTAAACTTCTTAGGAAAAAACTGATAAAATGAATGCATTTCTCGATATTTTAATATCTCGGTATGGAGTGCAGCCACTCCGTTTACACTATGGCTACCTACAATAGCCAAATGAGCCATTTTTACTTGGTCATGAGCAATAATCGCCATGTTTTCGATATGCTGCCATTTGCCAGGATACTTTTCCCAAAGCTTGGCACAGAACCGTTCATTGATCTCATTGACAATCATATACATTCTTGGTAATAACGGTTGGAAAATGCGAACTGGCCATTTTTCCAGTGCTTCAGATAAGGTCGTATGATTAGTGTAAGAGATTGTTTGTGTAGTTACTTCCCAGGCATCATCCCAACCAAGCTTTTCTTCATCAATTAATATCCTCATTAATTCTGGAATCGCTAATACTGGATGCGTATCATTAATATGAATACTAATATATTGATGGAATTCCTTCATATCCTTATGCTGTCGTTTAAATGAGCGTATGATCGACTGAAGACTTGCACGAACTAAAAAATATTGTTGTTTTAACCTCAGTATCTTGCCTTCATCTTGCGTATCATCAGGATATAAAAACTCAGATATTGCTTCAGTCTCTTTTTTATATTTTAAGACATCTTGATTGGTAGGATAACGGACTGGCTCTGCACTCCATAACCTAAGTGTATTAATCGTTTCAGTATGATACCCGACGACTGGCATATCATATGGTACTGCAGTTACTCTTTCAGCATGGATGTGTTGAAACACTTGTCTGCCATTTTCTTCACGTATATCTACTTCTCCCCAAAACGGAATTTCAACTGATAAATCTGCCTTTCTCACTTCCCAGACATGACCATTCCTTAACCATTGATCGGGTAGTTCTACTTGATATCCATCAACCACTTTTTGTTCGAATAACCCGTGCTTGTATCTAATCCCACAACCATGGCCAGGCAAATTAAGAGAAGCTAATGAGTCAAGGAAACAGGCTGCTAATCGACCTAAACCTCCATTACCTAATCCTGCATCTGATTCTACTTCCTCTAAAGAGCTTAATTCGATACCTAAATCTTGCAACCCAGCAGACACCACTTGCTCTATCCCTAAATTTAATAAGTTGTTTCGAAGTAGTCGACCTAATAAAAACTCTATCGACAAATAATAAACCTGCTTTACTTGGTCTATCCTGTAACGCTCATTGGTATTAATCCATTCCGTACTTACATACTCACGTAT
This sequence comes from Cytobacillus sp. FSL K6-0129, assembly GCF_038007625.1. NCBI lineage: Bacteria > Bacillati > Bacillota > Bacilli > Caryophanales > Bacillaceae > Cytobacillus > Cytobacillus sp. FSL K6-0129. The sequence continues at coordinate 2,030,572 of NZ_JBBOXM010000001.1, forward strand.
TAATAAGCCCAATGTATAGTAATGATCTTTTTCTGTGCTATCAGCAAAGCTTTTTCCGCATGTCATCTCTAGCTTCTTTAAAAATGCCTCTTTAAATTCTTCTGTATTAGAAAACATGGCTCTCACTCCTAGAGATCACATCTGAATATAATTGATTATATTTAAAAGCGGATTGTGCCCAACTATAATCTTTTTCCATAGCAGTTATAACTAATTGACTCCACAGTGGTTGGTTCCGATAATATGCTAGTGCTCGACGATAAGTATAGAGCATATCATGTGCGTTAAAGTTTTTAAAAGTGAACCCCCAGCCCTCACCTGTCTTCTCATTATAAGACTGTACGGTATCATTCAACCCTCCTGTTTCTCTTACTATAGGAATGGCACCATATTTCATCGCAATGAGTTGACCTAATCCACAAGGCTCGAACTTAGACGGCATCAAAAATAGATCAGCACCCGCATATACTTGATGCGCAACTTCTTCATTGAACCCAATATAACATTTACATTTTTCCCCGTAATTAGCTTCCATTCTTCTGAAGAAATTTTCAAACGCTACATCGCCTGTGCCAATAAGAATAAATTGCACATTTTCTTGCATCATTTCATGGAATACTCTCTCTATTAAGTCCATACCTTTTTGTGTTGTTAACCTTGTGATCATAGCCACAATGGGGGTATTCCGATCTATCTTTAAATCGAATATTTTTTGTAAATATGCCTTGTTTTCCTTCTTTAATAGCCATTGCTCTGGATGAAATGCTTGATAAATCGTCGCATCTTTCTCTGGGTGATAGACGTCTTCATCAATTCCATTCAATATCCCAATTAAACGGTCCTTTCTTTCCTGTAACAAACCATTTAATCCCTCACCAAAATAATCTGTTAGAATCTCATCTCTATACGTAGGACTTACAGTTGTTATTTGATCAGCTGCTACTATGGCACCTTTCATAAAATTAATACAATCATAATACTTTAATTGATCTTCACGATAATACTCAAACCCCAACCCAAACAAATCATGAATGGCCTCTTTAGGGAAGACACCTTGAAAGTGTAGATTATGAATCGTAAAGACTGTTTTAATCAATTCATACCCACTTCTTTTTTGATAATGAACTCTTAATAAAAAAGGAATCATGCCTGTATGCCAATCATGGCAATGAATAATATCAGGATAATAGTCGAGCTGTGCCAGTGCTTCTAATACAGCTCTATTAAAATAAGCAAATCGCTCACCATCATCATCGTAACCATATAATTGTTCTCTCTTAAAATAGTATTCATTATCTACAAAATAAAAAGTAATATCATTTAACTCGAGCACTTCAATTCCACAATATTGATTGCGCCAGCCAACAGCGACTACGAATTCGGCTATCTTTTTTGTCTTATTCTTATATAAGGCAGGGATGTTCCCATACTTCGGTAATATTATTCTTACTTCCGTCCCTTGTTTCGTTAATTCCTTCGGTAACGAACCTGCGACATCTGCTAATCCACCTGATTTAATAAAAGGGACACATTCTGAGACGGCAAATAATACTTTCACGAATTCATCAACGCTCCTTGAATTGACCCTTTTTTAACAACAAAAGGGACCGATTGTGTGCCTGTTAAGTAGGTTCCTTCTTCTACTTTCACATCTTTATCTAAAATAACAGAATCTAATACACATCCCTCTTGAATCTCACATTTCTGCATAATCACACAGTTTCTTACTATCGTATTTTTACCGACTTTTACACCCCTAGCAATAATACTATTTTCTACTTTTCCTTCTATTTGGCAACCGTTGGCCACAATAGAATTCTTTACTTCACAACCATTTAGATATCTTGTTGGCGGTTCATCTTTTACTTTTGTATAAATTGGAAAATCTCTTAAAAATAAATTTCTCCAGACATCGGGGGTTAGTAGTTCCATGCTCGCTTGAAAATAAGATTGGACAGAATCGATAGTTACTGCCTCCCCCTTATATTCATAATGACAAATTGTGTAAGGCTGATGGATATCAGCCATAATATCACTTATACATGTATAACCTGTTTGTCTCCGAGTTTGAATCATATCTATTAGAAGATCTTTTTTGACCAAATACATTTCTAAAGGTTGATTTAGCTGTTGAATTGACGTAATATCACAGCCAGATTGAATATGTCGCTGTAAAACTGGTGAGAAATCAATATTACAAACGGTATAGCAATTAGCAATTAATGCATAATCTTGTGAACTACGATAAAAATAATCAATGTTAGCGACAAAATGATTAAATGAACCAATCCCACTATTTGAACTATCAATCATCGGTGATGGGAAGAAGAAAAGACCATCTCTTTTTCTATCTAGATCCCAGTTCTTCCCCGATCCTAGATGATCCATCAAAGATCGGTATTGATATTTCGGAAAAATCGCCACACTCTCTATTCCTGAATTGACCATATTAGAGAGAATAAAATCTATTAGTCTATATCTTCCAGCAAAAGGAACAGCAGCTAAAGAACGATGAAGGGTTAACTCATCCAGTCCCTTATGATAAGTTGTCGCATCAATGACTCCTAATAAACGATTATTCAATCAATATCCCCCCAGTAAAAATCATACAGTTCTACATTTATGCAAAATGACAAATACTTTCTGGCGTGATTAACAATGCTTCACTTGTTTCTTTTCTTTCTTTAATTACTGTCCCATCTGGTATAACTATATTAGATGGGACAATGACTTTTTCTAATATGACATTCTTACCAATCCTTGTATTTGGCATAACTACTGACTCTTTAATAACAGACCCTTTATCAATCGCTACACCTTGAAAGAGAACTGATTTGATTACCTCGCCTTCAATCGTACATCCTTCATTTACTAAAGATTGTTTGACCTTTGCTTGTGGAGAAATATATTGTGGAGGATGGTTAGGATTAACTGAGTAAATTCTCCAGTCTTGATCAAAAAGATTTAACTCACAATTGTCATCTAATAAATCCATATTAGCTTCCCATAGACTTTGAACTGTACCAACGTCTTTCCAATAACCATTAAAAGGATAGGCATAAAGTTTCTTATTTAACTTCAACATCTCAGGAATAATATCTTTTCCAAAATCATGGCTTGAGTCCTTATTTTGATTATCCTTTTGTAAAAACTCATTTAGTACTGACCATTTAAAGATATAAATGCCCATTGATGCTAAATTATTCTTTGCTTGCTCAGGTTTTTCTTCAAAATCTTCTATTCTCATATCTAAAGAAGTATTCATAATACCAAAACGATTTGTTTCATGCCACGGGACCTCTATAACAGAGATTGTCGCATCAGCTCCTTTACTAATATGGTAATCTAGCATTAGGTCATAGTTCATTTTGTAAATATGGTCACCTGATAAAATTAATACATATTCGGGGTTATGTTGCTCTAAATAATTGATATTCTGATAGATAGCACTTGCCGTACCTGTATACCATTTGACTTCAGAAGATTCACTGTATGGGGGAAGTACTGTCACACCGCCATTTCTTCTATCCAAATCCCAAGCGCTTCCTATGCCAATATATGAATTGAGTATTAGCGGTTGATATTGTGTTAGTACACCGACTGTATCGATGCCTGAATTTGTACAATTACTAAGTGTAAAATCGATGATGCGGTATTTACCTCCAAAAGGTACAGCTGGTTTAGCAAGCTCCTTCGTCAAAGAATTAAGGCGGCTTCCTTTGCCTCCAGCAAGCAACATCGCTACACATTTCTTGTTAGCCATTTACAACATCACTCCTTTTTCTTTTTCTAACAGGACGTAAAACTGAAATACCGAATGGTGGTATCGTCATTTCGATGCTGTATGGTTTTCCATGATAGGATAGTTTTTTTGTATTTAATACACGTTTATTAATACAATGGGAGCCACCAAATTCATTATTATCACTATTAAACACTTCTCTATAACTCCCATTTTTAGGAACACCCATTCGAAAATTCATATATACTTGAGGGGAAAAGTTACATACAACAATTAATATTTCTTGTTCTTCTACTCCTTTACGAATAAATGAAAAAATGGATTGCTGATGGTTATTAGCATCAATCCACTCAAAACCTTCTGATCTGTGGTCCCATTCATATAATGATTTAGATCTCTTATATAACTTTATTAACTTCTTCACATAATGATTCGTTTTTGCATGCATTTCATACTGAAGTATGTGCCAATCCAACTCAGCTTCATCTTTCCACTCGGCAAATTGTCCTAGCTCAAACCCCATAAATAACAGCTTTTTACCTGGATGTGTCATCATAAAACCTAAGAGCAAACGATATTGGGCAAATTTTTGCCAATAATCTCCTGGCATCTTGTCTAGCAGGGATTTCTTCCCATGGACAACCTCATCATGTGATAACGGTAAGAGAAAATTTTCGGAGTATGCATACATTAATGAAAAAGTCATTTTATTATGGTGGTATTGCCGTTCATGTGGGGCTTTCTCCATATAAGATAATACATCATTCATCCACCCCATATTCCATTTATAACTGAAACCTAATCCGCCATAGTGAACAGGAGCCGTTACTTGGGGCCAATCTGTAGAATCCTCTGCCATCATCAAGATAGAAGGATCATAAGCAAAAACAGCCTTATTTAATTTCTGTAAAAATTGAATACCAAATGGATTTTCCCTATTCTCGTTATTAGGCCAAAAAATGATATTTGATACTGCATCAATTCTAAATCCATCGACATGGTATTTTTCCATCCAAAAAATAGCATTGGATATGAGGAAACTATGAACCTCTGTTTTACTTAAATTAAAATTAGCTGTACCCCAAACAAAATTTTCCCTATCAGCTTCTGTTTCGTATTCATAAACATATTCACCATCTAAACAATATAGCCCATGTTGATCTTTACAGAAATGTCCTGGTACCCAATCTAAAATAACACCAATATTATTTTGATGACATTGATCAATAAAAAACATTAAATCTTTTGGTTCACCATATCTACTAGTAGCCGAATAATAGCCTGTTCCTTGATACCCCCATGAACGATCATAAGGGTGTTCAATTATAGGCATCAATTCAATATGTGTAAAACCATGCTCCTTTACGTAAGGAATGATTTCTTCTGCTAGTTCACTGTATGTCAATAAAAGGCCATTCCTCTTTTTCCATGTACCTAAGTGCATCTCATATATCATCATAGGTTCTGAAAATGCTTTCCTTTGTTGTTTTTCCTTTTGCCAGCCTTGGTCCTTCCATTTGTAACCTTCTAAGGAATAAACAATCGAAGCAGTACTAGGCCGTAATTCTGAACAAAAAGCAAAAGGATCAGCCTTTAAAAAAGTTTGTTCATCCTTGTTCTTAATTGCATATTTATAAAGTTCTCCTGTTAAATCTCCATCTAGCTGAATTCTCCATATCCCCTCTTTATTTACTTTATCTAATGAAAAACCTTCGCCATTCCAATGATTAAAAGAACCAACTAATGATATTGAGGTGGCATGTGGAGCATAGATAGTAAAGGAAGTAACCCAATTATCTCCTTCTTTATGACGGTGTGATCCAAACAGTTCGTATGCCTTAAATAAGCTTCCTTCATGAAACAAGTGCATTTCGAATTCAGTGGGGTATGCAGTTGTATTCATCTTAATTCATTCCACTCCTTGTATTACATTACTCTTTCTTAAATAATTCGTCTTAAGTATAAAAATCCCTTGTTATTTTTCGAATTATTTTGACATCTAATGACAGATAATATAACATCCAAAAAGTGTTAGCCACATAAAAAAGAAGCTGTCAACTTATGTTGACAGCTTCTTTTTTATGACCCCTACGGGATTCGAACCCGTGTTACCGCCGTGAAAGGGCGGTGTCTTAACCGCTTGACCAAGGGGCCAACTGGCGGAGAAGGAGGGATTTGAACCCTCGCGCCGGTTGCCCGACCTACACCCTTAGCAGGGGCGCCTCTTCAGCCACTTGAGTACTTCTCCATATGGCTCCGCAGGTAGGATTCGAACCTACGACCGTTCGGTTAACAGCCGAATGCTCTACCACTGAGCTACTGCGGAATAATATAAATGGTGGGCCTAAATGGACTCGAACCATCGACCTCACGCTTATCAGGCGTGCGCTCTAACCAGCTGAGCTATAGGCCCCTATTTAAGCGGGTGAAGGGAATCGAACCCTCATCATCAGCTTGGAAGGCTGAGGTTTTACCACTAAACTACACCCGCAATGGGGCGGCTGATGGGAATCGAACCCACGAATGTCGGAACCACAATCCGATGCGTTAACCACTTCGCCACAACCGCCATAAAAGATGGCTCAGGACGGAATCGAACCGCCGACACAAGGATTTTCAGTCCTTTGCTCTACCGACTGAGCTACTGAGCCAAAATAATAAATATGTAAATGGCGGTCCGGACGGGACTCGAACCCGCGACCTCCTGCGTGACAGGCAGGCATTCTAACCAACTGAACTACCGGACCAGATTGCGGGGGCAGGATTTGAACCTGCGACCTTCGGGTTATGAGCCCGACGAGCTACCGGACTGCTCCACCCCGCGATAATAATATGAATGGCGGAGGAAGAGGGATTCGAACCCCCGCGGGCTTTAACACCCCTGTCGGTTTTCAAGACCGATCCCTTCAGCCAGACTTGGGTATTCCTCCGAATAATGGTGGACCTTGTAGGACTCGAACCTACGACCGGACGGTTATGAGCCGTCTGCTCTAACCAGCTGAGCTAAAGGTCCATCATTCTATCTATGGTAGCGGCGGAGGGGATCGAACCCCCGACCTCACGGGTATGAACCGTACGCTCTAGCCAGCTGAGCTACACCGCCATAGAATATTTTGTATAAAATTAATTGGTGGAGCCTAGCGGGATCGAACCGCTGACCTCCTGCGTGCAAAGCAGGCGCTCTCCCAGCTGAGCTAAGGCCCCTAAAAATATATATGTATATCTAGTGGTCGGGAAGACAGGATTCGAACCTGCGACCCCTTGGTCCCAAACCAAGTGCTCTACCAAGCTGAGCTACTTCCCGATACAAAACGCGCCCGAGAGGAGTCGAACCCCTAACCTTTTGATCCGTAGTCAAACGCTCTATCCAATTGAGCTACGGGCGCTTAATTTTAAAAAGAATGGTGCCGAGGACCGGAATCGAACCGGTACGGTAGTCACCTACCGCAGGATTTTAAGTCCTGTGCGTCTGCCAGTTCCGCCACCCCGGCACATATTGGAGCGGAAGACGGGATTCGAACCCGCGACCCTCACCTTGGCAAGGTGATGTTCTACCACTGAACTACTTCCGCAAATATTTAAAATGAAAAATGGTGCGGGTGAAGGGAGTCGAACCCCCACGCCTTGCGGCGCCAGATCCTAAGTCTGGTGCGTCTGCCAATTCCGCCACACCCGCATATTAAAATGATCAAATGGTGAGCCATGAAGGACTCGAACCTTCGACCCTCTGATTAAAAGTCAGATGCTCTACCAACTGAGCTAATGGCTCGTACAAAGCACGAGTGGTGCCGGCCAGAGGACTTGAACCCCCAACCTACTGATTACAAGTCAGTTGCTCTACCAATTGAGCTAGGCCGGCAAATACACACAAAAAATGGTGGAGGATGACGGGATCGAACCGCCGACCCTCTGCTTGTAAGGCAGATGCTCTCCCAGCTGAGCTAATCCTCCAATATGTATGCCCGGCAACGTCCTACTCTCACAAGGGGACAGCCCCTAACTACCATCGGCGCTTTAGAAGCTTAACTTCCGTGTTCGGTATGGGAACGGGTGTGACCTTCTCGCTATCGCCACCGGACTTTTTAAAGACATATATTATTATAACGTCTTTAATAAAATTTTCAAGAGAAATTTTAAATCATTCTCTGAAAACTAGGTAATGTTGAAGAAGATATTTATGAGTAATCGCCTATGCGTTGCTGATGCGACTACTTACGTAGTGCTGTCTAGCTGCGGCGGCTTGGAGCCGCCCGCATTTCGTATTGTCCAGCTACAGCGCCTAGGTGCTCGAGGTCATAAGTCAAATTTGTCATGAGGTTAAAGAACAACCTCCTGTCAAATCTGTCTTATGCTTGTCGCACCTGTGCAAGGCGCTTTCGCTTTTCGTTTTTGGTTAAGTCCTCGATCGATTAGTATTAGTCAGCTGCATGTGTCGCCACACTTCCACCTCTAACCTATCAACCTGATCATCTTTCAGGGATCTTACTAGCTTGCGCTATGGGAAATCTCATCTCGAGGGGGGCTTCATGCTTAGATGCTTTCAGCACTTATCCCTTCCGCACATAGCTACCCAGCGATGCCTTTGGCAAGACAACTGGTACACCAGCGGTGCGTCCATCCCGGTCCTCTCGTACTAAGGACAGCTCCTCTCAAATTTCCTGCGCCCACGACGGATAGGGACCGAACTGTCTCACGACGTTCTGAACCCAGCTCGCGTACCGCTTTAATGGGCGAACAGCCCAACCCTTGGGACCGACTACAGCCCCAGGATGCGATGAGCCGACATCGAGGTGCCAAACCTCCCCGTCGATGTGGACTCTTGGGGGAGATAAGCCTGTTATCCCCGGGGTAGCTTTTATCCGTTGAGCGATGGCCCTTCCATGCGGAACCACCGGATCACTAAGCCCGACTTTCGTCCCTGCTCGACTTGTAGGTCTCGCAGTCAAGCTCCCTTGTGCCTTTACACTCTACGAATGATTTCCAACCATTCTGAGGGAACCTTTGGGCGCCTCCGTTACTCTTTAGGAGGCGACCGCCCCAGTCAAACTGCCCACCTGACACTGTCTCCCATCCCGATAAGGGATGTGGGTTAGAATTTCAATACAGCCAGGGTAGTATCCCACCGACGCCTCCACCGAAGCTAGCGCTCCGGCTTCTAAGGCTCCTACCTATCCTGTACAAGCTGTACCAAAATTCAATATCAGGCTACAGTAAAGCTCCACGGGGTCTTTCCGTCCTGTCGCGGGTAACCTGCATCTTCACAGGTACTATAATTTCACCGAGTCTCTCGTTGAGACAGTGCCCAGATCGTTACGCCTTTCGTGCGGGTCGGAACTTACCCGACAAGGAATTTCGCTACCTTAGGACCGTTATAGTTACGGCCGCCGTTTACTGGGGCTTCGATTCAAAGCTTCGCGTGAGCTAACCTCTCCTCTTAACCTTCCAGCACCGGGCAGGCGTCAGCCCCTATACTTCGCCTTGCGGCTTCGCAGAGACCTGTGTTTTTGCTAAACAGTCGCCTGGGCCTATTCACTGCGGCTCATCAAGGCTTTAACACCCTAATGAGCACCCCTTCTCCCGAAGTTACGGGGTCATTTTGCCGAGTTCCTTAACGAGAGTTCTCTCGCTCACCTTAGGATTCTCTCCTCGCCTACCTGTGTCGGTTTGCGGTACGGGCACCTTATTCCTCGCTAGAGGCTTTTCTTGGCAGTGTGGAATCAAGAACTTCGGTACTAAATTTCCCTCGCTATCACAGCTCAAGGTATATGACCATGGGATTTGCCTCATGGTCCCTCTAACTGCTTAGACGCACATCCAATAGTGCGCTTACCCTATCCTCCTGCGTCCCCCCATCACTCAAACAGAATACGGTGGTACAGGAATATCAACCTGTTGTCCATCGCCTACGCTTTTCAGCCTCGGCTTAGGTCCCGACTAACCCTGAGCGGACGAGCCTTCCTCAGGAAACCTTAGGCATTCGGTGGATGGGATTCTCACCCATCTTTCGCTACTCATACCGGCATTCTCACTTCTAAGCGCTCCACCAGTCCTTACGGTCTAGCTTCAACGCCCTTAGAACGCTCTCCTACCACTGAACATCAACGATGTTCAATCCACAGCTTCGGTGATACGTTTAGCCCCGGTACATTTTCGGCGCGGAGTCACTCGACCAGTGAGCTATTACGCACTCTTTAAATGGTGGCTGCTTCTAAGCCAACATCCTGGTTGTCTAAGCAACTCCACATCCTTTTCCACTTAACGTATACTTTGGGACCTTAGCTGGTGGTCTGGGCTGTTTCCCTCTTGACTACGGATCTTATCACTCGCAGTCTGACTCCCATGGATAAATCTTTGGCATTCGGAGTTTGTCTGAATTCGGTAACCCGATGAGGGCCCCTAGTCCAAACAGTGCTCTACCTCCAAGATTCTTACGCATGAGGCTAGCCCTAAAGCTATTTCGGAGAGAACCAGCTATCTCCAAGTTCGATTGGAATTTCTCCGCTACCCACACCTCATCCCCGCACTTTTCAACGTACGTGGGTTCGGGCCTCCATCCAGTGTTACCTGGACTTCACCCTGGACATGGGTAGATCACCTGGTTTCGGGTCTACGACCACATACTAAATTCGCCCTATTCAGACTCGCTTTCGCTACGGCTCCGTCTGTCCAACTTAACCTCGCATGTAATCGTAACTCGCCGGTTCATTCTACAAAAGGCACGCTATCACCCATTAACGGGCTCTAACTACTTGTAGGCACACGGTTTCAGGATCTCTTTCACTCCCCTTCCGGGGTGCTTTTCACCTTTCCCTCACGGTACTGGTTCACTATCGGTCACTAGGGAGTATTTAGCCTTGGGAGATGGTCCTCCCTGCTTCCGACGGGATTTCTCGTGTCCCGCCGTACTCAGGATCCACTCTGGAGGGAACGAAGTTTCAACTACAGGGCTTTTACCTCCTATGGCGGGCCTTTCCAGACCTCTTCGTCTATCTCGTTCCTTTGTAACTCCGTATAGAATGTCCTACAACCCCAAGAGGCAAGCCTCTTGGTTTGGGCTAATCCCGTTTCGCTCGCCGCTACTCAGGGAATCGCGTTTGCTTTCTCTTCCTCCGGGTACTTAGATGTTTCAGTTCCCCGGGTCTGCCTTCCATACCCTATGTATTCAGGTATGGATCCTATCCCATAACGGATAGGGGGTTTCCCCATTCGGAAATCTCCGGATCAAAGCTTACTTACAGCTCCCCGAAGCATATCGGTGTTAGTCCCGTCCTTCATCGGCTCCTAGTGCCAAGGCATTCACCGTGCGCCCTTATTAACTTAACCATTGTTCGGCTTGCGATAAGCTACGCATTTCGGCGTCAGCTCACTCGTCAACATCCTCATGTGCACAAGACGCACACTCCGGTGTTTCCTCGCTCGCTTCCTTGAACTGCTTGCTTCTCACAACCCTCTCGGTTGTGTTTATTAAAAAAGTTTAGTATCTTAAATCAATCTATAATATATAGAGAGAAAAAATAACTAAGGTGGCGATTACTCGGTAATCTTCTTCATTACATTATCTAGTTTTCAAAGAACGATTGAATTGAGAGATTATACTCTCAAAACTGAACGAACAGTCTAACATCAAGTTAATTCCGTATATTCCTTAGAAAGGAGGTGATCCAGCCGCACCTTCCGATACGGCTACCTTGTTACGACTTCACCCCAATCATCTGTCCCACCTTAGGCGGCTGGCTCCAAAAGGTTACCCCACCGACTTCGGGTGTTACAAACTCTCGTGGTGTGACGGGCGGTGTGTACAAGGCCCGGGAACGTATTCACCGCGGCATGCTGATCCGCGATTACTAGCGATTCCGGCTTCATGTAGGCGAGTTGCAGCCTACAATCCGAACTGAGAATGGTTTTATGGGATTGGCTAAACCTCGCGGTCTTGCAGCCCTTTGTACCATCCATTGTAGCACGTGTGTAGCCCAGGTCATAAGGGGCATGATGATTTGACGTCATCCCCACCTTCCTCCGGTTTGTCACCGGCAGTCACCTTAGAGTGCCCAACTAAATGCTGGCAACTAAGATCAAGGGTTGCGCTCGTTGCGGGACTTAACCCAACATCTCACGACACGAGCTGACGACAACCATGCACCACCTGTCACTCTGTCCCCCGAAGGGGAAAGTCCTATCTCTAGGATTGTCAGAGGATGTCAAGACCTGGTAAGGTTCTTCGCGTTGCTTCGAATTAAACCACATGCTCCACCGCTTGTGCGGGCCCCCGTCAATTCCTTTGAGTTTCAACCTTGCGGTCGTACTCCCCAGGCGGAGTGCTTAATGCGTTTGCTGCAGCACTAAAGGGCGGAAACCCTCTAACACTTAGCACTCATCGTTTACGGCGTGGACTACCAGGGTATCTAATCCTGTTTGCTCCCCACGCTTTCGCGCCTCAGCGTCAGTTACAGACCAGAAAGTCGCCTTCGCCACTGGTGTTCCTCCAAATCTCTACGCATTTCACCGCTACACTTGGAATTCCACTTTCCTCTTCTGCACTCAAGTTCCCCAGTTTCCAATGACCCTCCACGGTTGAGCCGTGGGCTTTCACATCAGACTTAAGGAACCGCCTGCGCGCGCTTTACGCCCAATAATTCCGGACAACGCTTGCCACCTACGTATTACCGCGGCTGCTGGCACGTAGTTAGCCGTGGCTTTCTGGTTAGGTACCGTCAAGGTACCGGCAGTTACTCCGATACTTGTTCTTCCCTAACAACAGAGTTTTACGATCCGAAAACCTTCATCACTCACGCGGCGTTGCTCCGTCAGACTTTCGTCCATTGCGGAAGATTCCCTACTGCTGCCTCCCGTAGGAGTCTGGGCCGTGTCTCAGTCCCAGTGTGGCCGATCACCCTCTCAGGTCGGCTACGCATCGTCGCCTTGGTGAGCCGTTACCTCACCAACTAGCTAATGCGCCGCGGGCCCATCTGTAAGTGATAGCAGAACCATCTTTCAATCTAATTATATGTATAAATAGATATTATCCGGTATTAGCCCCGGTTTCCCGGAGTTATCCCAGTCTTACAGGCAGGTTGCCCACGTGTTACTCACCCGTCCGCCGCTAATCTTTGGGAGCAAGCTCCCTCAGATTCGCTCGACTTGCATGTATTAGGCACGCCGCCAGCGTTCGTCCTGAGCCAGGATCAAACTCTCCAATAAAGTGTTTGATTAGCTCATTTGCACCTATGGTGCTTTGTTGCTGATAAATCAGCTTTTTAGAATTACGCTTGACGTTTTATGTTCGTTCAGTTTTCAAAGAACAATCTCGTTCGCTTTAAAAGCGACTTTATTATCATAACATCCCGTCTTCATCACGTCAACTATTTTTTTAAAATAATTTAAGTGATTAAATTAGTAAATTTTTCTTTTATCGGGAACAAAAATAACTATATCATGATTAAAAAGTGTTTGCAATATAATTTTAAAAGTTTTAATCAAGTTTTTCATATTTTTATTAAGTATCGTAACTATCATATAGTTAAGCGTTTCCATTAATTGATAACCACAAGAAACTATTAATTATCTTTTGCTTTACTTATATATAGATACTCTTCAGATACTCTTCAATCATTCTTCCCTTCTTCTAAGCTCCCGTCTTAACTCAATAAGTAATCTCTCTTTCTCTTCATCCTTATCATAAATATTTGTCATAAAGTTGAGAATGGGTCATATAATCTACTAATCTCATTCTATTATATATGAAAGGTGTGAATAGAGCTGGAAGATGTAGCACTATACGTATCAGTAATTATGGCCCTTTTTTTATTTTCATTCGCTTATGTGGAAGGTATTCGCATCGCTAATTCACCAGGTAAAGTTTATGGAGGAACTTTCATCTTCACCGTAACAGCTGCATTTATTTTTAGTAGATTATCCTATTTATTTATATAAAAAAGGTGAGCTCATTCTTGGCTCACCTTTTGCTTCATTTTCTAAACTTGATCTTCATTATTTGCCTATAATCGTTTCTTTCTTCTTCTTCTTTCATCTATTAAAAAGGAAGATAGCCCTACTATAACAAATAGCCCACCCAAAATTTGTGACCAAGCTATTCTTTCTTGTAGTACAAAATAAGCTAAAATGGCTGCACCCACAGGTTCAAACAAAGTAGCCATCGAAATAACAGAAGTACTTAAATACTTTACAGACCAATTAAATAATGTATGGCCTAATAATGTTGGAAAAAGTGCTAAGAGAATTAAAAAAATCCAGTCATTTACTTGATAAGGATACAAAGGTTGTTTGTTAAGCATGACATAGATAAAAAGTGTCAATGTGCTAATACTGTATACAATAAATGTATAAGTAATCAGGGATACTCTTTGACGGACGGTCTGCCCAAACAGTAGATACCCTGTTACTAGCCCACAGGCGATGAGTGCTAACAAATCTCCATAGAGCGCCTTTTCACTTAGTAGAAAATCACCCCAGCTAATAATGATACAACCGCCTATCGCAGTTATAGTTGACAAAATGGATTTCCAAGAAGTTTTTTCTTTAAAGAAGAGATAAGTACCTATAAATGCAAAAATCGGTTGTAAGGCAACTAACACAGTCGAGCTAGCAACCGATGTGTATTGAAGAGACTCAAACCATAAAATAAAATGGAAAGCTAAAAAAATACCCGCAATGATAGAAAACAGCCAATCCTTGCTTGTAATATGACGAATTTCATGAACATATTTTAAAAGAAAGATTGGCATCATAAGCACGACTGAAAAAAGGAGACGATAAAAAGCAATAATACCAGGGGGAGCTGAAATCAACTTTACAAAAATGGCTGAAGTTGAAACTGAAACAACTCCTATAGCTAATACAAAAAGCGGATTCATCTTAACTACCCCATGCTATCACCTTGTCTCTATATATTGATATTTAGGTATAGACTATTTTACACCTTAAACCTATAGTAAAGGTAACTTATTTAAAATTTATTAAATGATAAAGCAGGCGATATTATGTACGGATTAGAAATGGATGTCCTAATGAAGTTAGGGATTTCAGCTGTGCTTGGTCTTATTATAGGACTAGAAAGAGAACTAAAACGTAAACCAGTTGGCTTAAAAACAAGCCTAGTCATTTCAATCGTTAGCTGTCTTCTCACTATTGTGTCAATAGAATCAGCATACATATTTCCAGGTAATGACGATATTAATATTACAATGGATCCTTTACGTTTAGCAGCTCAAATTGTATCAGGAATTGGCTTTCTTGGTGCAGGGGTCATATTGAGGAGAGGGAATGATAGTATTTCCGGCCTTACAACCGCCGCCTTAATTTGGGGCGCAGCTGGAATTGGTATCGCTGTTGGAGCTGGATATTATATGGAGGCTGTTGCAGGCGTCGTATTACTTATTATTTCAGTTGAAGTTGTTCCCTACTTATTAGGGCTTATTGGCCCAAGACAACTACGAGAAAAAGAGATTACGATGAAAATGGCAGTTGAAACGAAGGACCAGATCACGACGATTATTCATACCATTAAAGAGCAGCAAGCGGCTATTCGCAGGATGAGAATTAAAGATACTGAAGAGGGCTACCCACAAGTTTATTTAACTATTGCAGTAGATTATCGTAAAAAAACAACTGACTTTTATCATACAATTTCTCAAGTGCCGGGAGTAAAGTCGATGGAAATAGAAAGCTTGCACTAATTTTTTATTTTTGACTATTGAAAAATATTCATTCTCCCGCTATAATTTCAATATATCTAGCGGGGGATTAGCTCAGCTGGGAGAGCGCATCGCTGGCAGCGATGAGGTCAGGGGTTCGAGCCCCCTATTCTCCATACCAAGAAGCCTTGATTTATCAGGGCTTCTTTTATTTTTGTCTAATTATCCTCCCCCACTACAAACCTCATTCAACACCTTTAGAAGCATCACATAAATTGTATAAGCACATAATCAAGTGCAAACATTCTGAAAACAAGGGTTGCCATTAAAGTACATGCTGTAAACCCAGAAGATGAAGATGTTATTAGAGAGGAGCAGGGTTGGACAGAAAATGAATCGGTTCCATAAGTTACTAACTCGATTATAAAGATCCTGAATATACTCACCTTAACAATTGTTTCTCCTGCTTCTGCTGCAGGTGAAGTAAAACCACAAGAATGCACTAAATGGTATTGTCATATTCCATGGTAATTCTGTACCTCATTTGACTGAATAAGGCTAGTAAGTCCGTTGTTAAATGCAGCTCCTGTGCCTTATTCTCTTATTCTTCCACTTACTTCTACATCACTCCTCTAATCTTGTTTTTTAAATGCTCAACTAATCCTCTTCAACACGAACGTTTATTCGTGTATATTAAAGATATAATTTTCAAGGAGGATATTATGAACTCAGTTAATTTAATTATTTTAAACTTCAACGAAATTAGAAGAAGAAGTATTAAGGTCTGGACATCTATTCCTCAAGATAAGCTAGAATGGAAGCCTGATGATGAAGCCTTGACATGCCTAGAAATGATTAGGCATGTGTTAGAAAGCGAACATTATTATCACCTAGCAATTAAAAATAGAAGGAGTTTGTCCAAATTCAATTCTCCATTCGAAAATCGTCCTTTCACTTCTGTAAATGCAGAATTGGATTTTGCTGAACCATATAGACAGCAATTTATAAATACAATTAAATCAATTTCAGAAGAAGACCTATTTAATATAAAAATTGACCGTTCCGATGCAGGTTACATACGAGATTTAGGTGACATGCTATTACGAATTGCTTATCATGAATCTGTTCATACCGGTCAGTTATTGGATTACTTAAGATCAGCAGGAATACCTAGAATCCATATATGGGATTAAGTCTCATTGGTGTTATCAACAACTCGCTGATACGTATGGTGTAGAGAATGAATACAAATTGATGGCTACAAAGTCTTTGAAAATTGGCTGAAATGATAACTTCTTGATATCCTGCTTTCATTCTGACGTTCTCAAGAAAAAGTATCGAGATTTAACCATTGATGGTTTTGTAATATTATCCAATATTGGTTATACTATTTTTTTGAAAGGCCACTTTCGTATATAAGAGCAACGTTTCAAGTAGTAAAGACGTAAGAATGAATCAAAAGAATAATAATCGTTGAGAGGATGGTTCAGATGGCAAAAACATCAATAACAACCCTTAATATGAAACGCAAATTTAATGTTCCAGCAGAAAAAGTATTTGACGCGTGGACTAAAGCAGACACGATTAAGAAATGGATGTTCACCATGGAAAATACAAATAAAGTGGCAAAGAGTAATCCTCGTGTAGGTGGAACATGGGAAGTTGTGGATCATCGGGATGGGAAAGATTATCGAGCTATTGGAGAATACAAATTGGTTGAACCACCAGCGAAACTTGTTTTCACATTCAAAATGCCTCAATTTAGTGATTTAGAAGACGACATTACAGTGGAAATCGAATCGCTTGAATCTGGCTGTGAAATGATTTTCACACAAGAAATTAACGTAATCCATGAAAAAGATTGGACTACTGCAGATATTCAAAAAGCACATGAAGATTGGAAAAAAGAGACCGAACAAGGTTGGCATTATATGTTCTTAGGTTTGAAGGAATTAGTAGAAACAGGAAAAATTACATATCCATCATTTTAATAAAAATAAAAGCTAACAGAGGTTTTACTTAATCTAAAAGAACTGTAAAAGGTGTCTAGAATTACGGAGTAGCAATTTTGGGGTCATAAGGTTGTAAAAAGAGCAGGAAATTTCCATTTGTAAAATAAGGTATTAAAAGTCCCAACTGTATAATTGGTGTTGGGACTTTCATTTATTGAGCCAGTTTCAATGGCTAGAGGTGCTTTAGTTAAAAAGCCCCCTCCATTAAGAAGGGCTTATTTTTATTCAGAAACTTCTTCCTCATTGCATCTTTTTAAATTTCTTGTTTCTAAACATTAGTATTTTTATCGATGTAAACAATAATTGATGCAACAATATAATTACATCTTAAAGATGAGAATGTATCCCAACATCTTTTAAGCACTCCTATTATAAATGTACTTATTTAAGGAGTTAATGAAGGGTTTTCCTTAAAGAAACGGAGAATTTAGGTGAAGAGGCTATTCATTTACTATGGTGAAATATGTATTTAAGGTAACATATAAAAGGAGGCTAGATACTATAAGAAATGTTTGTAGAATAAAAGCAAGGGGGAAGAACTAACTTGAATATCACAACAGAAAGACTACTAATCAGACCTTTTAAGCGTAATGATTTACAGGATGTATTTGCTATTTATAATAATGATGATACTTGTAAGTTCTTATTACATGAGAAGTGGACTGACGAAGATATGAATAAAAGGTTTGATAAAAAGTTAGCAAACTGTGCACTCACTAAAGAATCCATGTTAAGTTTGGCAGTTATATACAAGAATATAGTAGTTGGTGATTTATCCGTATGGTATACAGAAATGAAAGATACTGTTGAGATTGGTTATAGTTTTTCAAATGAAGTTGCTGGTAGAGGTTTGGCAACAGAAGCAGTAAGTAGTTTGGTCTATAAATTATTTGATGAATTTAATGTACATCGTATACAGGCTAATCTAGATGCACGAAATATAGCTTCACAAAAATTATGTGAAAGAATTGGTATGAGAAAGGAAGCACATTTCATACAAGATTTTTGGAATAAAAATGAATGGACAGATAGTATTGTGTATGGCATGTTAACTTCCGATTTGAAGTAACTGACTTATAATGGTGACTTATGTTAAAAAGCCCTTCCAACTGGAAAGGCTTTTTAACATAAGTGCAAGTTCATTTAGTGGTATAAAATTTTTGTTTGTTTTTGCAGAAAATTTAATTGACCTATTTAGTAGTTATTAATAATTTTAAAAGAGCTTGCCTCAATGATGTAGCAGGACGTTTTAATAAGAATTCCAAATCGGAATGTGTGGATTCTAAGCCACCTTCACGTATCCCTTTTTGAGTCATTACCAACATAGGGTGGTAAGCTTCTGGTACTCCGGCATCTTTTAACATTTTTTCAAAAGAAGCATCGTCTACTGCTACTAAAGGAACTTCCTTACCTGTTACTTGATTTAATATATCAACAAATTGCTGGTGTGTTAAATTTTCACCAGAAAGTTCATAAATGTTATTTTCATGACCATCTTCTACTAAAATATTTGCAGCTGCTTCAGCTAAATCTGGTCGGTATACCCAACCGATTTTCCCCTCACCTGCAGAAGTTACCCAAGGGGCACCATCCATACAACCTTGGATTGTATTAAGCTCATTTTCTATATACCAGTTGTTACGTAGAATTACATAAGGGATACCTGATTCAATAATAGCTATTTCACGTGCTCTATGAAGAACTGCTAGGAAGAAATCATTTTCTTCTGATCTAGTAACACTTGGATAAATAATTTGTTTTACGTTTGTTTCTTTGGCAGCTTCAACTGCATTTAAATGTTGTCGCATAACCGTTTCATAATCACCAAATGTTGATATAACAAATACTCGATCTATATCTTTAAATGCAGTAATTAGGGTATCTTTCTTTTCAAAATCCGCTACTCGCACTTCCAAGCCTTTTTTCTTATAACCCATTGCTTTTTGAGACTTGTCGTCACGTACACCAACAACTACTTCTTCTACTGATAATTTGGCAAGTAAATATTCTACAACTTTAGAACCTAAATTTCCAGTTGCCCCAGTTATTAAAACTTTCATAGAAACTCCTCCACTATGGTGTATTTTTGATTTTTAATTCTAATATCTATACTATTTGTTATATAGGATTTATGTAAGTAGGCACATTTTAATAACATAGTCATAAAAATAGCACCTAGAGAAAAAGGAGGTTTTATTATGGCACGTTTTAGTTATTAAGATGAATCAATCACTGAGGAAATACAACAAGAAATCTGTCCATTAACAGTCACCCAAAATGCAATTGCGGGCAGATGGAAAATCGTGATTTTATGGCATTTAAGCCAAAATAATATCATTAGGTTTAATGAATTATTGAGAATGTTACCTGGAATATCAAAAGGAATCTTAACAAGACAATTGAGAGAACTTGAAGAGGACAACCTAGTACACAGAGAAGTTTATAAAGTTGTACCACCAAAAGTAGAATATTCATTAACCGAACAGGGGCGAAAATTTATACCTATTTTAGAAGCAATGCAAACCTGGGGTAAAGATTTGCTAAATAAAAAAATAGAGATGAATGAAAAATCTAAGTATTAATGAACTCTTACTAACTTACGAAAGAACTAAACCAGGCTACCATATAAAAAAAAACAGCACCTAGTATTGTTTATTTAAAAAAATCTAAATACTACTTAAAGGTGTTTAAAATTTGTATAGCCCTCAATATCAAGAGGGCTCTCTTTAATATTCACTCATAAGCGCTAATCAAACCGATTTCTTCGGTTTTTTTCATACATTTAAGATTCTTAACATCTATTAAAAACATCCTCCTATATAAGATTAATAAGCACCAACCAATTAAATCTCTAAATTATTCACCTTCTATCAACTACGTATTTAGAAATAGATTTTTAAAATTCAGAAGATAACCCTTAAAAGGATGCTTCATTGATTTTCATCTGGTCAAAACGTTATAAATGATTGGAGCTTCTGTGTTTTTTCTAACATTCCATATTCTCTTGCTCCCTCTCGGAGAACGTATTTGATTGGAGAAGTTACAGCTATACCCCTTCCGGCAATCTTCAATTCAATAAGGATTACTCCAACAAAGGGAAACAAGATTCCTAAACGACTAGAGCTATACGTTTTGTCTTCAAGCAATTAGAGAATAAAGCAGCACCATAAAATTGTGTATCCTCTTTTCAAAACTTTTCATCTTATAGTAAAATATACCCACAATGTATATAAGGAGGATCCATATGGATATTTTTAAGGGGATAGAATTTAACTACATGCAATTTATTGGACCATTGCTAATTCTGTTTATTACAATGTTTGGTTTAGCTTTCATTTATCGATTTTTGCTTTTTAAACTATTGCCAGTTAAACTCTACAATTTTTTTATCGGGCCAATAGCCTTATTAGGCTTTTTTATTTGGTTAATACCTATGGAATTAGGTTTCCATCAATTTTTTAAGTAGGCACCTTCATTTGGGTGCTTTTTTAAATAAACTTAATAATTCTTTAATACAGCTCATACATGCACCCAATTCCTTTAAAATCATAAGATGCTTTGAAGGAGTGATATCACCATGCCATGGCAACATAAAATTAATTATTTAATTGGCCAACCAATTGGTATCTCATTCACCAATGGTCAAGGGACATCAGGGAAACTTTGTGGTACATCTCAAAGAAAATTATTAGTGATTGAATATTTATATCAATCCCAATTCGCATTAAAACAATATGATTTTCATATGATTCAAGATATAAGTGGGTTTCCATCCTGTCATAACCAACAACCATTATATTGAAGCACAGTCCACATCAGTGGGCTGTTTTTTAAGAGACATTATACATAATCTGTAATTCATCCTGTGTTCGCAGATACATTGGTTAATTAAAATATACATCTACTTCGAAGCACATAATTCTGAGATTAAATACAAAAGCATACCTGGTAAAGAGCATGAAATATGTAAATGACATTATAATTTATGAATACTTAAGTCCATTTAACATCACTCTAAGTTAAGATAGTATACCTTAAAGGGGAGAGTTAAAATTAAGAGGATCCTCATTACCATGATTATGTTTCTTTTGTTAAGTGGATGTCAAAAGCCTGTAGAAATTCAATATCAAGCATACGCCATTGGTTTTGGTGTTGACTTTATTGACGAAGAATATGTGGTATATGTTCAATTCTTGGATTTTTCAAATGTAGCTAAGACCGAGAGCAGCTCTATTAATCAAGATAAACCTGTATGGTTGGGTGTAGGAACAGGCAATACAATAAATAAAGCATTAACTAATATTTATAAAACCATGCAAATAAAAATTAATTTTGATCATATCAATAGCTTTATTTTTTCAGAAAATATAATCAAGTATAAACTAAAGGAAACGACTGATTCACTATCTTCGAATTACAACATACGTGTCCATGGGTGGATTTATGGCACTAGTGAAGATTTAGAGGAAATATTGACACTTAAAATGCCTTTTTATTATCCCTATACAAGCAGTATTATTAATCAACCTCTAGACACACAAACACAAGTTTCAGAAGTACCTGCTATTGATGCAACTAAATTTCTTATTGGTTTAGGTGAAGCGACAAAGACTATCTTACTACCACGAATTGAAATAACTAATAATAATGTGAGAAAAAATGAATTGAAATTTTTAGTACCCTATTTTAATGGAGGATATTTTATTAAAGGCGGGAACTACAAAGGTTTTTTAAACTCATCTCAATTAAGTGGTTATATCAAAGCTAATAAGCAGGCAGATGTTGAAAGAAGTTTAATTCAAGTCAATATGGAAAATAAAAACGATCCTGTTGAAGTCGAACTTAGAGATCCTAAAACGAAATTAACGTTGGAGGAAGACAACTTTCATTCTAAATTCAAGTTAAACATAAAATCCACAATCATTTTAAGGGAGGGAGCCTCCGAAGTAAATCAAGATGCACTTAAACATAAAGTTGAAGATAAAATCAGAGATGAAGCGTTCTTATCTTTAAAATCTGGGAGGGAAAAAGGTATAGATGTATACCTTTTTGAAGATTACCTCTTTAGGCATCATAATAAAATTTGGAAGCAACACAAATTTCAAGACATGTTTAAGAATATTACTGCCGAAGATATAAATGTAGAAATTAAATATTCTCATAGTCCAAATAAAGTATTTAAATCAAGAAGCAAGTAAAAGTGAGTAATTATTCGCTTGAAAGACTCTTACCTATTCATAGGACTTCAATTAAAAGTAATATAAGGGCATAAAGTAAAATAAAGAGAGGCAAAGGTCCTTTGAATGACAAATTTGTATTTTTTTCATCAGTTTCCTTTGCCATCTTCTCCTATGCCAAGTTTCAACTACCTCTCTATATCAAGCACCTAGGAATCCTTTTGTTACATATTGAGCTATTCATTCTTCACTTTCTAGCTTTCAAATAGCCCCTTAAAGTTTTAATTGAGTTATTCCTATAACGGTGTCCGGTAGCAATAGCCTGACTGAGACAAACTATTCATCTGGTACTCATACATTTAATGATGGCCACCCCTTTAGAAATAAAACGGTACATGACCTCCAATGTCTGCTACAAGATTATTACAAAAAAACTAATATAAGTTGGCAAACACTTTAATACAATGTAAAATTTTACATATTAACGAAGTCTATTGGGAGGATGAGGAGATGAAAGACAAACCATCATCAAAGAAAAGTAACTTCAAAAGTATCATTGGGTCAACTATCGCGATAAGCATCATTGTTCTGTTGGTCTTATCATTCGTTCTTGCTCTTTACTTTTTTAGTACTCTAGGAATCTTTCATTTACTTAACATCAAATTTGAATCCTTCCCATCCATCATTTCATTTATTTTGCTTTATTTTCTCATTGGAATCGTATCTGATATTTTTATAGGAGCTCTCATTTTATTGCTGAATCATTCGGGGAAATATACCCTGAAGCAACAGCAGGTTACATCTTTAGTGTTTTCTTTTTTGACAAACTGGGCGATTGTGTCTTTTTTGGATTATGTCATGCATTCCCTCCAAATCGGATTGTTCGCTACAATTATTTTAGCTTTGATTTTTTCTTTAATAGAGTATGCATGTGAAGACTTAGGGAAGGATGAGGAAAAAGAATAGACTATAACAACTACCCATTTACTGCTTGCAATCATGAATACTCCCATAACGTAACAGCATTTTTTAGAATGGATGTACCAGAAAAAGAAGCTTGTACTATCTACTTAATATTTAAATATAATAGTCACAAAAAGGTTATCCATAGCCTGTAAGTCTTGCTTCATTTACTTTTCCTTCTGATTCCGTTATGATTATGATGAAAATATGTAAAAGAATTGAAAGGAGGGGAGCAGTCTAATGAGACATTTATCATTTAATCATACCATTCTCTTTGGGATGATATTTGCTGGTCTTTTTGAACTTGATTATCAAACGATTCATGACTTAACCTTAGCTGGTATTGTCTTAACAATCCTACTCCCCGCCTTAACGATATATTTCTTACAACGAAATACAGGCATGCTTTTTTATCGTCTTCAAGAAGCAGACGCTGATTTAATTAACCACTACGCATCTGTTCTTTCTAATGTGCTTAATTGGGCATGTAAACAAAACCGTTTACTTACAGTTCGTCGCAAAGAAAGTCCAGACGATAGCGATGAAGCATTTCTTTCTCTAATGACTAATTAAAACAATCATTAGAGGAGGAAATATTTTTGAAGAAAATGATATGGTTAGTAATTACAATTTCATTGGTTTTAGCTGGCTGTCAAGCAAATGGTGGTACAGACACAGGGTTTTTCCATCATTATTTTGTGCAGCCATTGATCTCTATCATCGACTTTTTTGCAGGCATATTCCACGGAAATTATGGTTGGAGTATTGTGCTAGTGACTTTATTATTAAGGTTGATCTTACTACCTTTAACCGTTAAACAAGTAAAAAGCTCTCAATCGATGAAGGTCAAAATGGAAGCGTTACAACCTGAAATGAAGGCTATACAAGAGCAAATGAACAAAACAAAAGATGAAGCTAAGAAGCAAAAATTACAACAAGAGCTTATTGGTTTATATGCGAAACATGGGGTCAACCCATTGAATATGGGGTGTTTGCCCTTGCTGATACAAATGCCGATTTTGATGGCTATTTATTATGCTATTAGAACATCTCCTGAAATCGCTACCCATGGCTTTTTATGGTTTAGCTTAGGACACGCCAATATTCCAATGGCTATTATCGCTGGTGTCATTTATTATTTGCAATTCAGAGTTTCCCTTATGCAATTACCAAAGGATCAACAACAAGGACCAATGAAAATCATGGGATACCTTTCACCGGCAATGATCTTGTTCATTTCCCTATCTGCACCAGCTGCACTGCCTTTATATTGGTCAGTGAGTGGATTATTCCTTATTATCCAGACATATGTCATCCAGAAAAAATATAAGAAATCACCCGTCGTGCAACCTAGTCTTTAATAATAGGTTAAAAAAAGTCCAATGATTAAATTAATCATTGGACTTTACTATCTGCTGAGGAAAAAAATTTAATCTCTGCCTACTAACTCACCACTTATCGCATTAATAATATAATCGATATCTTCACTACCATCTCTGACTTCGATTTCATACTGCTCTGTTCCATTCTCTACTTCTAATGTCCAACCGCCAATTTCATTACTCGTTTCTGCTTGAACAATTTTCATCGCTTCTGAAGGTGAAAGAATCTCATTTAAAGAAATACCTTGTTCTTCATCCCCTTTTTCAATTGCCTCTTCACTTTGATCTAAAATATCTCCAGTATGTGCATCAATCACAAGCTCATACTCTTTTTCATTAGAAGCTCCAGCCACATCATATTTCCATTGATCCATATCACTATCTAATTCAACTTTTGTAATATAATCCACTTCATATTCTCGCAGAAAGATATCTACGGCATTTTGAAGACTCACTTCAATTTCTTCATCTGCTAGATTAGGTTTATCAATGTTTCCACTCTGAGAATCGCCCTCACCATCGCCACATGCAGTCAAACAAAACAACGTCATTATCGATAATATAAGTAAAAATCTCTTCATCTTTAATCGTTCTCCTTTAACTATTATGTACTTATGTTTTATATTCCCTCTTCTTTCAAATAAAAAACAAGTATTAGATTGTATTCACTTAAAGTTAACCTTTAAGAGTAGGTGAATCAAGTTATTTGTTAAGTTTACTGCTAATAATTGGAGCTAAGATAATGGGATGAACAATAAATTTACGATTACTACTGGAGATATCTCTAGTATGAGCGCTACAGTTCTACTATATTTGCTAAAAAGGGGCAGAAGTAATTGTAACAGATATAGATGATCAAGTAAGAAAAATGCTTAAAAAAATTGAATGTTGCAAATGAGGGAAAGCTAAATGAATCAGACTTAACAGAATCCGATACTTGTACAAAAGAGTTCCTGAGGATAAAACAAATGATGAATAAAAAAAGTCAATGTTGATTAGATGTGAAATTCTTAAAAGTTCAAGCATTAAAGGAGACACAATCGACTGGCTACACTTCATGTTGCAAAAGAGAAGAAGATTCGTATGAATAGAGTCCAGCCAGGTTTCATTGCGATGAACTGGCAACAAACAATTTTAAAAAGATGAACTAATTGCCAAAAAACCGTTAGTCGATGAGGTTATGCTGTTGTACCTAGCTTCTAATGATTCGACTCTTACTACGGGTCGTGTACTAGTTAATAAATGGTCTTTATTTGGAAGAAGTAACCGGTAAATGTACATCTTTCATTTTTATCTCCTTAAGTACAAACCCACTTCCTTCACCACATACATATAATGAAGCGAGTATGGGAGGGATTAGGCCTGAATAGTCAACTAAAGGAGATTTTTGGCTCTGTATTGTCAACTATCGGTACAATTGAAGCAGCTTTAGGAAGTACTCCTCAACTCCCTATCAATGAACAGCTAAAAATTGATTTGCGTTTGCAAGGAAATATACTTCAAGCTACAGGCGAAGCACTTTCCGCTGATGGCCAAGGAACCTATTCACTTGAGCTTATTGGTGATGAAGTCCAAGCTGTTGGCAATTCTCTCGTTATCATTGGCATCCTTTTTGACCCAAATAAGGACTTGAACCAAAGAATAATCATTACTGGTAATTGGTTCCAGGCTTTAGGAAGTTTTGTTGCATTAAGTGATGAGTTTTTTGATTTAACACCCTCGGGTAGATTTTTAAATATAGTTGGTGGCTTCCTTCAAGGAATTGGCAATAGTATGCAAGCAAAAGGAGGGATTGAATCATTAAGAGACAAGAGTAGTGAGAGCGGTGAAGCATTGGGGTTTTATGGTAGTTGGATTCAGGCGATCGGGTCTGTTTTATCACTTATTGGTCAAATGAAAGAAGAGCTTCAAGAAATTGCACTTCATATTAATGAGTAAGTTTATAAGCCTCGTACAAGTAATCATGTTTACCTCTCTTTTTACATATACCTTTAAAGAAAGGATGTGTAAATTCATGAGTGAATTTGTACTTTGCAATAAATGTCAAGAGCTTGTTTATTATCATGAAATACTAATCGTAAAAAGAAAGACCATTTGTATGACTTGTTTAACTAAAAGAGTTGTTCACAAATCAAAATAAGCGGTGTCCCATATTTGATAATTACAAATATGGGATCCGCTTATTTTTTTCTTAAATCTTAAAACCACGCCTTATTTTCAGTTTACGAGAATAGCATTGGTCACAAACACCATCATTATCAATATATTCATTCTTGTCTTCTATTACTTTCTCACATTTAGAGCAAATCCACTGTTGTTGTTTCACTTGTTTCATTACTCTCAGCTCCTTTTCACCTATCATTCGACAAATCTAGGTAAGTTCCTTTTCGTTTTTATATTTTTCGGAAAATAAATGTATCTTTCTTTGAAAAATAACAGAAGCTAATCCTATCACTCTTCTTAGGAGGGTTTTTTAATGGTATTTTTCATTGTATTGATGATTATAATGATTCCTCTTTTAATGGTTTTTGCTAATAAATATTGGGCACCTACACATATTGTGCTAATTTCTTTAGCTACCATTTCCCTTATCGTTTTTGAAAGTATAACAGCTACAACAGTTTATGAAATCATTAGCGAAAACTTAGTATTTATGACAACCGTCCATGTCGTCTTTCTCAACCCTTTATTTTTAATTACAGGGGGATATCTAGGGGTTTTCTTACTTTATTTACTATTTTTAAGACTTGCAATGAAATAACTAATTAGGTTTGAACCCATTTCTTTCACCATTCATATAGTATAAGGATTCTTTATTTGGTGGTGAACGGGATGATAACAATTAGCCTTTGTATGATTGTAAGAAATGAAGAGGAAGTACTTGCTGAATGCTTAAAAAGTGTGTCTGATTTATGTGATGAAATTATAATTGTAGACACGGGCTCAACAGATGAAACAGAGAAAATCGCTAAAGAGTTTACTGAACATCTTTTTCACTATGAATGGACAGATGATTTTGCCGCAGCAAGGAATTATGCTTTTGAGCAAGCTACACAAGATTATATTCTCTGGTTAGATGCAGACGATATACTTTTACCAGATGACAGACAAAAAATGAAAGACTTAAAAGGAGCGTTATCTTTTGACGTAGATGCTGTCGCAATGCTCTACCATTTAGCCTTTGATGAGGAAAATAAACCAACCTTTAGTTCTCGTAGACATCGGTTAGTTAAAAGAGACCGACATTTCAAGTGGCATGGTCCTGTCCATGAATATTTGGAAGTCGGGGGCCATATTATTGAGTCAGATATTGCCATTAAGCATAATAAAAGTAGGAAACAAACACATCATGAACAAAGTGACCGCAATATTAAAATATACGAGAAAAGGTTAGAAAAGGGTGAGGAGTTTTCACCAAGGGATTTGTTTTATTTTGCAAATGAACTAAAAGACCATGCTAGATTCGAAAATGCAATTTCCTATTATGCACAATTTTTACAGAGTAAAAAGGGATGGGTCGAGGATGAAATTAGGGCATGCTTATCTATAGCTGAATGTTATAAACATTTAAATATAGAAGAAAGTGAGCTTGAGGCACTCATTTTAACCATGAAGTTTGATACACCAAGACCCGAAGCCGCTTGTAAAATTGGTGATATTTATAAAGAAAAAAATGACTTTAATAAGGCCATTTTTTGGTATCAATTAGCAACTACGCTCGAGGAACCGACTCATTTTAATTTTAAAGATGAATCTTATACTACCTGGTACCCACATATTCAACTATGTTATTGTTACTGGCAAAATGGTAATGAAAATCAATCATATTTCCATCACTGTAAAGCAAAAGAGTACCGACCCAATGATTCAAGAGTCAATCATAACGAGCTTTTTTTCAAAGAATATTACATCAAATAAGCAATGTGAGGATAATGATTCCCACATTGCTCTTTTTATCCAATTTGGTGAATGGACCAAACAATGGGTAAAGTCCCTGATCCCAGATTCAAGCTAATTGTAAGCCCATTTGCATTATAGAATAAACCCACAGTATCTCCCGCATTTAAAGTCATATCACCTGAGAGAGTAACTGTTCCAGAACCCAATATAGTTCTCAGACTCAATAATAAAACAATATTCACATCTAGAATAGGAAATACACCAGTAATTAAATCAGTTGAAGTAGATATTCTTCTAACACTAAAAGTCGGACTAACTCCTGCACCGATAGCTATAGAAATAGTGGTAGTTGTTTGATAATTAATTGTTGCCTTAATAGAATATCTCCCTGTATTTGGTACTGTAAAAGTACCTGTAGTAGCATTAAAACTTGCACTACTATAGCTAGGCGAAGCAATATTCCAATTAGCAATTTGTTGCGAAGCACTAATCCCACTTAAGTTTGTTCTAGCCGAAAAACCGACAATAGGTACTGAAATGCCTGATGGACCAGTTACACCTGTGATTCCTGTCACTCCTGTTGGACCCGTGATCCCGGTAGATCCTGTTAGGCCAGTCAGACCTGTTACTCCCGTTGGGCCGGTTGTTCCTGTGAACCCTGAGGAACCTGTTAAACCCGTTAATCCCGTTAGACCGGTTGGTCCGATTGAGCCTGTTGAACCGGTTGGGCCCGTTAGTCCCGTAGGTCCTGTTGTTCCTGTTAAGCCGGTTGTTCCCGTTAAACCGATTGCTCCTGTGACCCCTGTTACTCCCGTTAGACCTGTTGGGCCTGCACTCCCCGTGATTCCTGTCGCACCAGTACCACCCGATACTCCGGTACTTCCCGTGATACCGGTCACCCCTGTTGAACCCGTGACCCCCGTGGCTCCAGTTAGACCTGTTGCTCCAATCAAGCCTGTTGGACCCGCTGTTCCTGTGATTCCTGTTGGTCCTGTTAAACCGGTGACTCCCGTCAAGCCGGATGGGCCTGTGGTCCCCGTCGCTCCTGTTAGCCCAGTAGTTCCTGTCGCCCCAGTCAAACCGGTTACCCCTGTTAGGCCAGTTGATCCACTCAAGCCTGTTGGACCCGTTGTTCCTGTGATTCCTGTTGGACCTGTTGAACCAGTTACTCCTGTCAAACCGGTTGTTCCTGTTACTCCTGTTGTTCCAGTTAAACCAGTTACTCCTGTCAAGCCGATTGAACCCGTAATTCCTGTTGTTCCTGTTATGCCCGTTGCTCCAGTAATTCCGGTGATACCGGTCACTCCTGTTGAACCTGTTACTCCGGTTAAACCTATTGCTCCTGTGATTCCCGTTAGCCCTGTAGTTCCTGTCGCCCCCGTTAGACCCGTCGTGCCGGATGAACCGGTGATTCCTGTTGAACCTGTAGCTCCTGTCAAACCGGTTGTTCCTGTTACTCCTGTTGGTCCTGTTAGACCTGTTACTCCAGTCAAGCCGATTGAACCCGTAATACCTGTTGTTCCTGTTATGCCCGTTGCTCCAGTACTTCCGGTGATACCGGTCACTCCTGTTGAACCCGTGGCTCCAATTAAACCAGTAGCTCCTGTCAAACCGGTTGATCCAGTTAAACCAGTTACTCCAGTCGAGCCGACTGACCCAGTAATTCCTGTGGTTCCTGTTAAGCCCGTTGAGCCAGTTAGACCTGGGATTCCCGTTAGCCCTGTGGTTCCTGTGACACCGGTTGAACCCGTATTTCCGGTCGTCCCTGTTAGACCTGTTACTCCTGTTAAACCTATTGCTCCGGTGATTCCGGTCGCTCCTGTTGAACCCGTAGCTCCTGTCAAGCCGGTTGTTCCTGTAATTCCTGTTAAACCTGTCAAACCTGCTGATCCTGTTATTCCTGTCGCTCCTGTTGGACCTGGTGCTCCAGTCAAGCCGATTGAACCCGTAATTCCTGTTGTTCCTGTTATGCCCGTTGCACCAGTAATTCCGGTGATACCGGTCACTCCTGTTGAACCTGTTACCCCGGTTAAACCTATTGCTCCTGTGATTCCCGTTAGCCCTGTAGTTCCTGTCGCCCCCGTTAGACCCGTCGTGCCGGATGAACCGGTGATTCCTGTTGAACCTGTAGCTCCTGTCAAACCGTTTACACCGGTTAGTCCAGTTGATCCGGTCAAGCCAGTTGGACCAGTTGTTCCTGTGAATCCTGTTAGACCTGTTACTCCAGTCAAGCCGATTGACCCTGTATTTCCTGTGACTCCGGTTAAACCTATTCCTCCTGTGACACCAGTTGGACCGGTTGTTCCCGTTACTCCTGTTGATCCAGTACTACCAGTAACTCCCGTATTTCCTATTATGCCGGTCACTCCTGTTGAACCCGTGACTCCCGTGGCTCCTGTCAAACCGGTTGTTCCTGTTAAACCTGTTACTCCAGTCAAGCCGATTGAACCCGTAATTCCTGTTAAGCCCGTTGATCCAGTTGCACCTGTCACTCCTGTTGATCCAGTGATTCCGGTCGATCCTGTTAGACCTATTACTCCCGTTGCGCCAGTTGAACCCGTGATTCCGGTCGTCCCTGTTAGACCTGTCACTCCGGTTAAACCTATTGCTCCGGTAATTCCTGTTACTCCCGTTAGACCTGTATTTCCTGTACTACCCGTTACTCCGGTATTCCCTGTGAGTCCTGTCAATCCTGTTAAACCTGTGATACCCGTTAGACCGGTGATTCCAGTTGCACCTGTTAACCCCGTTGATCCGGTTGGACCCGTCGAACCTGTTGATCCAGTTACCCCTGTTAGACCTGTGACTCCGGTTAAACCTATTGCACCAGTGATTCCGGTTGACCCTGTTAAACCCGTTACTCCCGTCAAGCCAGTTGGGCCTGTGATCCCCGTCGCTCCTGTTAGCCCAGTGGTTCCCGTAGTCCCAGTAAAACCGTTTACACCGGTTAGACCAGTTGTTCCTGTCAAGCCGGTTGGTCCCGTTATCCCTGTTAATCCTGTTGTACCAGTTGGACCTGTGATTCCGGCCGCCCCTGTTAGACCTGTTACTCCCGTCAAGCCGGTTGAACCGGTGACTCCGGTGGATCCTGTTAAACCTGTTACTCCTGTCAAACCGCTTGACCCCGTAATTCCTGTTGCTCCTGTTAAGCCTATTGAGCCAGTTGGACCCGTTAGACCTGTATTTCCTGTGTTACCAGTTGAACCAGTAGTTCCAATGATTCCTGTCGGTCCAGTACCTCCTGGGATACCTGTCACTCCTGTTGAACCCGTAGGCCCCGTCAAGCCAATTGCTCCGGTGATTCCTATTGCGCCCGTTGAACCTGTGGCTCCCGTTAGACCCGTCGAACCGATTGAACCTGTCACTCCGGTTACACCCGCCAAGCCTGTTGGACCCGTGACCCCTGTCACTCCTGTTGAACCAGTAGTTCCCGTTATTCCTGTTGTTCCTGGTAAGCCCATTGAACCGGTGATTCCGGTTGATCCTGTTACTCCCGTCAAACCGATTGAACCTGTGACTCCTGTTGCTCCTGTTAAACCCGTTATTCCTGTTACTCCGGTGTTGCCAGTGGTTCCGGTACTCCCTGTAAGACCCATTAAACCAATTGGGCCTGTGATTCCAGTAGGTCCAATCATTCCCGTTGAACCTGTGACTCCTGTCAAACCAGTAGGACCGGTTGAACCCATTATTCCAGTCTCGCCTATTGGCCCAGTGTTGCCTGTTGCACCAGTACTTCCCGTCACACCTGAAACGCCCGTAGCCCCTGTCAAGCCTGCGACTCCTGTTGCACCTGTTAATCCTATTTCTCCAGTTAGACCCGTGACACCGGTATTTCCTGTGCTCCCAGTGATACCTGGCGTGCCTGTGGGACCAGTAACGCCTGTGACTCCTGTTTCTCCAGTTGTTCCCGTCACCCCTGCGCTACCTGTTAAGCCAGTAGGTCCAGTCATTCCCGTTACTCCTGTCACACCATTAGGGCCGGTGGTTCCTATTGAACCAGTTACGCCAGTGGCTCCGGTTAATCCCATCACTCCAGTAGGACCGGTGATACCTGGCGCTCCAGTTAAACCATCTACCCCTGTTAGACCTGTCACTCCAGTAGCTCCAGTTAGACCGGTGGCCCCCGTTATACCAGTGATTCCCGTACTTCCAGTTAAGCCTATCGCACCAGTCATACCCGTTGGTCCAGTTGCACCTGTTATTCCTGTCTCACTGCCTGGTGGACCTGTTGGACCTGTTGCCCCTGTAGGACCCGTTATTGTTAATCCGCTTCTCCCAGGTATTCCTGGATAACCCCTCGGACCCATTGCACCTGTCGACCCTGTTGCGCCAGTCATACCTGTTACTCCGGTAACTCCTGTTGCACCCGTTACCCCTCTTCTGCACCATCTACACATCCGACAATTACATCTTTGATTACAAGCATGAGGGATATTTATTTCACCAGCTGCTCCTTCACTTACTTCTCTCAAGATTGGAACTAATATGGGATCTTGTAAAATCTCAGCCAAGAGTCTAAGAGACTCACCAGGAATCTCATGAATTTCCGGTGAAAATTCACCTATTCTATCCGGAAACAGCAATTGAAAAAGATATGTGAGCCTCTCTTCTACCTCTTCAACATCGAATAGGCCTTGGTCATACATATTACTTAACAATAGCCTCAATTGATTGATTTCCTCGATGATTCTCACATATCTCAAATTTCCTCTCTCCCTTATAGATTTTAATAAACTTTTTATCTATTTATTTTATATTCGTTTCATATTCAATTACCTATATGCTATTCCCATTAAAGTATTCTGTTTGTGTATTCGCCTGTAAAATAGACATTTGTAACAAAATAAACGGAATAAAGAAGCTTTAATTGAAGAGAAGAAATGGACACTGCAATTCACCACTTATACCTTTTCTTAACAATATAATAAACAATGAAAATACCGATAAAGTTCTTAAAAATATCAACAAAAGAGAAAGAACGATAAGGAATATATAATTGATGAATTTCATCAATCAGACTATAAAGTAAAGACAAAATGAAACAAACAATCATTTTCTTTTTTGTAAACTCTCCATTAGGATTGGCCTTAAAGGTAAGGATAAGGAAAATAAATAAAATGCCAAACTCGATAAGATGCAATAATTCAAAAACAGTGCCGAGAATTACTAATATAGGAAAATCTAGTCTAT
Source organism: Cytobacillus sp. FSL K6-0129 (assembly GCF_038007625.1). Taxonomy (NCBI): domain Bacteria; kingdom Bacillati; phylum Bacillota; class Bacilli; order Caryophanales; family Bacillaceae; genus Cytobacillus; species Cytobacillus sp. FSL K6-0129. The sequence continues at coordinate 2,064,589 of NZ_JBBOXM010000001.1, forward strand.
AAGCATATATTTCAATTAATTGGGGGTTAAAATATTCAGATTGAAGCCAAATGAAAACCATATAACCAATCGTCATGAGCATCCAACTAACCTGTTTTCCGTATCTCCAAAGTACCAATGATTTACCCCCTAAGAATACGCACAGCTTTATTTTTCAATCGGTTTAATCCTGATCTGAAGAAATATTTCCACAACAATAATTTATTTCTCCGCAAGAAAAGTGATTGTATGATTGTATCATCCTTCATTATTTGTTCTATCTGTATTACAACTGGAATAAGTGATGCTTCTGATCTGACAGTTTGTTTATCGACCCGTATCATTCGTCGACCAACAGACATTTTTAAAAGTCTATATAACTTTTTTTCTAATATAGCTATATAATATTTCGGCTGATGAAGAAGGGCATGATCATAAATGATTTCAAAAAAATGAAAGAAATAACCTTGTCTATGATAATCTTTATGTAAGCATAGTTTATCTATCTCCCATACCCGATCCTGTTGTTGAAAAATAGATGGGATTTTAGAAAAGCGAAAATACCTTTCTACTTCCACTTCTTCATGATAAGGAATAAATTCAATCGTACCGATAACGGTCGGGTCTCTTTTAGATAACAATAGTTGATACCTCTCGCCTGTTTGTGCATAAGGGTCTTTATGCCAACCATTTCTCTCACAAAAATATTCCCATGTAGCAGCAAAAGCCTCTTGTTCCTTCTGACTAGTTACTTTTTTAAACATATACTCACCACCTAAATAAAAAACGCAGAGCGCCCTGAAATAAACAAGTTAATCTCTTTTCTAGTAAAAAATCCTTATGTACAAAAGTACATAAGGACATTTCCTCAACTGTAGATATCTGTTTCCGGCTCTGGATCAGCAGGATCCTTAGGATCCTTTCCTCCCCCATGTCCTCCACCTTTCATGGTCATTTTTACATCTAGTACTTCCAGTTTTACTTCTCCCCACGGCTTTTTCATAAAATCACGAATCCTTTCTATTTTTTCTTTAGGAAAAGGAAATATTTACATTGCCTCCACCTGCCTCTGTAACAGTTGACTAAATAACTGGTTCTTATCTTTAGATAATTGAACAAATTCTCCGACTTGAACAACTTTACCTGCATCTAACACGATTACTTGATCGGCATCTCTAATGGTGGAGAGGCGATGAGCAATTACTATGATTGTCATTTTTCCTTTTAATTGTTCAATACTCTCTTGAATGTTCTTTTCATTTTCGGTATCTAAACTACTCGTTGCTTCATCAAGTATAAGAATTAAAGGATCTTTCAAAATAACTCTTGCTAAAACAAGCCTTTGTTTCTCACCACCAGATAACTTTATTCCTCGATCGCCAATGTAAGTTTCTAAAGATTCAGGTAATTTTTTCACAAAATCAGCTGCTGAAGCAAAGGACAAGGCTTGCCATAGTTCTTGATCTGTCGCATTCGGGCGAAGTAGTAGCAAGTTTTCTCTAATCGTACCGTTAAATAAGAAAGGCTCTTGAGAGACATAACCAATGCTCTGCCTTAATAAGGCAAGCGAATGATTGCTAATCTTTTGTCCATCAATATACAATGCGCCTTCCTGTGGTTGATTTAAGCCCATCAGTAAATCCACGAATGTACTTTTACCCGCACCTGATTTGCCGACAATTGCTGTCATCTTTTTTGATGGGATTGTTACATTAATATCCTTTAAGGCATATTTCTCTTTAACGTAGCGAAAAGACACCTGTTGATAAGTAATACTGTTCTCTAATTTGAGTTTTTCATCTGATGAAATAAGTTCCTCGCGAGCTTGTTTACATTCACTTTGTAATAATTTTACCGCTTTAAAAGATGGGATAGCTGTTGTTATTTGTTCTAAAGAGGATTGAATACCTGCAACTCTCGGCCAAAGGCGAGAAAATATAACAACAATTAGTAATAGTGTTGCTGATTGTGCTTGAAATAATTGAATAGATAGATAAACAAAGACCGCGATGAATACAGCTAATGAAATTTTATAATTCAACTGTGAACGTAATCTCGTATTCATATAATTCACTTGCTCTTCTTGCATTTGAGCCGTCATTTCACCAGCCCAGCGTAGTTGTGCTTCTTCTAAATGGTTAGATTTAATTTCCTTGATTCCCCCTAATTGGTCTGTTATTCCAGATAGGAATTTTTTACCTAACGTATAATTTTGTTTACCAAAAGCTTGTGTCAGCTTCAAATATTTCCTGTTCATATAAATGGCCACCATGCCAAGCAAAAGAACAAAGCTTGTAATATATGGAGACAGAATAAACGCCATGCCAATTTGCACGCAAGCGAAAATCAGATTCGTACATAATTGTAAAATAGACCTCGTACCACCACTTGTTTTGGCAATCTCGGTTAGCACGGTATGGATTAAATCGGAACTGCTCTTTTTCAGGAAAAAAGACCAATTACTCAACAATATGTCCTGATAGATACTCATCCGTAAATGTGTCAAAAAACCCATTTGTATGCGCGTATGCTTTATCATCACAGCTTTTTCAATAAGATGATGAACAGCTACAATGACAACAAAAATCAGTAAGATCAACGGCAGTACTACACTAGATGGTACATACTCGAATAAGGAAAAAGAGGATAAAAAGGAGTTTTCTAAGCCGAAATCGACCATACCGGTAAAATGAATCAATGGGATTAGTAAAAGGATAGCTAATCCATCTAAAAGACTGACAATTGTAACTGCTATTAAGCTAGCGAATAGTCTCCAACCAGCGTATTGGTAAACTTGTTTTAAAAAATAGATAATATCCTTCAAGTAACCACCCCTTGTTCCTAAAAAGAACATTTATATTCTATATAACGAACTCCCATTATCAATTTACCATGATTCACCACTAGACGTCAATAAAAATTAGGTTAAACGAACTATGTTTAATTACATTCATAATGGTTTACACTGATTTCCTCATCTAAAGTACTATTAAACACAAATATATAGTAAAAAAGCGACAGTACGCGCATAAGATAACCTATCTAGAAAAGGAGGCGAGAAAAAGTGATTTTTATTATCAAAGATTATTTCGAGAATAATGCACCAACGATTAAGAATTACGATACCGCGATGATTCGTTTAAAAATAACAAATTTACATCCAACCACTTCGTTGTCATTTAACATTCACAACATCACGATTACCGTTAGGGCGAATGAAACATTCGAGGGAAACTTTGCTCCGTTTAACACGCTCTCTGTGCAATCATCTGTCCCTTTTAGATGTTATGTAAGTTCTTGGTTAAATAATGACGAACTCAAACCTGAGCCTGAATCACCTCCAAGAAATGTAGAAAACTTAATGATTCATCAAGTAACTGCTACTAGCGTTACGTTACAATGGGAGCCACCTCTTTATCATGATGGAATTACCTCTTATGACATTTCTCAAAATGACCAATTTAGAGAGAATGTCGTCAATCCTTCTGTCACTTTAGCAAACTTGTCCCCATCCACCTTTTATACTTTTACCGTACAAGCAAAAAATGAAGCTGGTCAAACCTCTACAGGGGTTAGCATTACCGTTACTACCTTAGAATTAGACGAAACACCACCTACTTTAACGGTGACACCTAGTGGCTTTTTTTCACAATCACACGAAATTACTATTACTTCAAGTGAACCAGCGACGATCTATTATACTTTAAATGGAGACGAACCCACTTCAACAAGCCCGGTTTATTCAGGTCCATTTATAATTACTGAAACCACAACCTTACAGGCTTACGCAATAGATAATACTGGAAACAAGAGTGCGCTACAATCTGCCTTATATCAAAAAATTGGCATTCAAACTGAGGGTATTATTCTTCATTATGACTTTACCAACCGTTCCGGGGAAACGAATAATTCTATTAGTGATACGATTCATGGGGTCGTTGCTTCCTTAATAGGTCTTTCACATGATGGAGTGAGCGATGGTTATGTGACAGATCAAGGTTTATTAGTCAATCGCGAGGATTATGTAGAAATACCGACAAATGCCTCCCCACTGAATCAACTCATTACTTTTGAAAATGGATTAACTATCCAAATGGCCAGCTTCAACACAAATGGATCGCACTGGAAAACAGTAGATGGGAAATTCACAGCTGCACGCTCAGATGTATTTATTCCGTATTTGACTACAACAGGACAGCAAAACACAAGAGCAATTAATTCATATTGGTTTAAAGATGAACAAGGACAAAAGAAAAGTTATCAAGATTGGCTAAACCCTATTGATTCACATGCGATTAATCTCTTTACACTCAGATTTAATACCGATCAAACAGCCAGTCTCTTTATCAATGATGCAATCAATGATAATGGTCCAAGACCTGTACCTAATGATTTTGCTAGTACCGTAAATGCGCTTATTCAATCACCACTTCAATTAAGAAAGGACTTTGTCGCACACAATCAAGCACCTGAAATCATTGTGGCTTTTGCAATTTATAATCGCGCATTAACGGATGAGGAAGTAAAAAACAATTATGACTATTATCAGCAAACAGAACAATTAATTGGCATTTCTGCGTTACCACAAACCATCTCTTTAGCCATTGGTGAAAGCCAAAAGTTATTTATTGAAGCCATTCCAAGTCAATACACTTCAGACCTCACCCTTGATTTTCAAAGTAATAATGAACAAATAGTAGAAGTAGATAACAGAGGCCGTATAAAGGCATTAACCGCAGGGACGACGTCCGTAAATGTAATGGCTGCCTACGAAGAACAGAGCTTTACGACAACTATTCCTATAGATGTGCAATTATCTCCCTCTCTCCCCCCATCTAATCGGACGATCACCGAGATTGTTATTAATAAGAAGAAGGAAACGATGGTTGTTGGTGAAGCGACTGTATTGATGGCGACTGCATTATCAGAAGGATTACCTTTTGATGTGCTAAATGATAATATTGTCTTCTGGGAAAGTGAAAATATTCATATCGCCACAGTACAATATGGAGTGGTTGAAGCACTTACGAGCGGTACAACGACTATTACTGCTTATGATAGTAGTAAAACAATTGCTGCAAGCTTTACTTTGACTGTATCTGAACGAGCGGAGCAACCGATTGAGGAAGCCGACATTTTGTATGTGAATGCAGAACAATATGATATACATTTGGATGAAACAAACGCTCTCGCAACTACTAACGGGATTCAAGCAGCATTTGATGATGCCTTACTGGGCCCATATAAAAAAGTCATTTTCCCCTACGGCCATTATTTAATTAATCCAACTGTTAGAACATTGTTTCCTCCGACTAATATCATCATTGATTTCAGTGATAGTAAGATTCAAATTGAAGCAAGTGAAAAGACAAAAACTGGGTACAGAATGTTCTATTTTACTAATCTTGAAAATACCAAACTCTTAAACGCCCATATTTATGGCGAAAGAAACGATACAACTGTTGCAGAATCTACTGAAGGTTGCCTGAGTGTGCTCATTGATGATTGTAAAAATGTCTCCTTTGAGTCATGTACGTTTAATCAATCACCAGGATTTAATTTCATCACTGGAACAATTCATAACCGTGAGCTCGGAGAAGTGAAAAGTGATACGGTTGTTAGCTGGTCACATTTTGAACCAGGAGATATAGATGATCAAGGGAATGCGCGTGCAGAAATAAACAATCATCGTTTTCGCTCATCTACCTATTTAAATATTTCAGGACTGGGTAGTTATTATTTGTTAGGTTACACTCAAGGTTATCAAGGGTTCCGTTATTTACGATCCAGACTGTATTCTATATACTTTTACGATGAAAATCACCTATTCATTTCTTCCCAAACTTATAATCTACAATTTTACAATTATGATAAGCCACAAGCGGCAAAATGGGTCAAAATTGTCATTTATCAAGAAGCCCCCCCTGCAGATGGCGATACCGACTTTAACGGCGCAGTCGCTTTCCTTCGTACCATTGGCATGCCAAGACAATGTAAAATTAAAAACTGTCATTTTGAAGAAAACACCAGCACAGGTCTTGCGATGTGTGGTGGTCAAGAGTGGTTAATTGAAGGAAACACATTTGTTAATAATAAAGGACGAACACCAGGCTGTGACATTGATTGGGAAGATGGCTGGGATGCAATGGCGTTGGATGTTGTGAGGTATAACCGTTTTACTTCGCCCCTAGGTATTATCTTAAGTGCTGGTAGCAGTTTAGCTCTTTATGAAAACGAATTTACTATGTCAACAATGAAGGCATGGGGAAGAACACAAAACTTTAGAATTTATAATAATATTTTTATGGGTAAAGGCGCAATCACCAATGACTTTAGTACGCAGGCAGAATCCATTCTCGCCAGAAATATATTTACCGATGGTGCCGGTTTTACCACTGGTAAAGAACATGAGAATGGATCCTATCAAGTTCACACTTACCAGAATACTACTATTTAAAAAAGCCAATATCACGTCTAGGACTAGACAAGAATCACCTAAAATATTGCTGCTAAGAAGAGAGCATTCTATCTCTTCTCTTCGCTTGCAAGCGTCTTAGTATAGTCAAAACCATTTTTAAAATATATTGGAATTCGTCCGTTCGGTAAAATACGATTATATATAATAAATTAGGCAGCACTAAACTTACAAATAAGTAAATAAGAAAAGTAGAAAAACTGACAGGAGAAAACTGCATAAGAATGATTTTCGTTAATAAATAAGCTACCAATCCTATCAACATAAGAGACAAATAAGAAGTAAAATATTGTCTTACTGGTAGCTTAAACAATTTTTTATAGACCACATAGGGGGTAAACCAAAAAGGAACGAAAAGAGCACTAAGGAAATGCCCTAAAAATATGCCAGTAATCCCTAGAAATTGTACAAGGACAAGTGCAAATATTAAGCTGATTCCTGCTTGTAATAGCGGTGCATATTGATCTTCTCGAAATAAACCCGCTGTTGTTTTTATTGCTGATATAGAATTTCGCATGCCACGTTCATAGAACGTCAATAATAGAATGACGAGTAACGCTTCTTGATAAAACAAGAAGTCGCTTCCTAACCAGATTCTTATAAACGGCTCCAATGTAAATGCCAATACAATGGTTAACGAAGAATACAGCCAAAAATTTACTAGACGATAACATTTATAAATCGCTATGATCTTCACCATCGATTCATTAGCCACGAGATTGCCAACACTATGATACACATTACTAAATACCTGGTTAATAAACGTACGAGCAATATCAATGACCATTTTATAATTCGAATAAATTCCAACAGCCACTAAGCTAACAAAGGATGCAATCAGAAGATGCTCTGTCCCGAATAATAAATAATTCCCTATGTTTTGAATAACAATCGCCTTCACGTTGGTAGTGATTTGTCCCTTTGTTATTTCATCTAATTTACCCTCCACCTTCTCGCGCAAATATGGGTACATTCGATTGACCATCACAGCAAGGATAATGGAATTGGCAATTGTAATAACACTATCAATTATTAAATAAAGTAAATAATTTTGAGTATAAGATAAAATAGCTATTTTCATTACGGCCGTTACTATCGATGAAACTGTGTAAACAGCTGTAACAATATAACCACGCTGTGCGACATTCAGAAATGAATTTTTATGAATGTAAAAATAGGGAGCAACTGTATTAAGCAAAAAGATAAAGTAAATGAGTTCTACATCCTCAATATTCGCCCCTTTTACAAAAAAATCAAGGAACGGAAAAAGCAATAAACCGAGTACGAAGACAATTGCTGCAATAACCATATACGCTTGACGATAAAATTTCATAAGAATGCGGATCTTCATATAATCATTGTCCGCAACAGGCTTATATAAACTGTACATAATGCTAGCACCTAGTCCTGCTTCAGCGAGCGTAAGCATCGCTAAAAGATTCGTAAACAAACCATTAATCCCTAAATATTCTACACCTAATGTTTGGATAAAAATTGTTCTTGATAAGAAGCTTAACATGGTAATAATCAACTGATTGGTTAAACCTGCTGTTATATTAATTAGAGAGTAGCGTGATCTCATTTTGTCCCCTTCTCACTTTCTTTGTTCACACCCATTAGCTCACAGCTTGTCTATCTTTCTTTGTCTCCTGATATCTTCTTTTCTCTGCCAATAACCTTAGCGACATCCCTTGCGTAAACGGCAGGATATCAAACAATTGGGAATAAACGCCAATATCCTTTGTGTCTCCTTGTGAGAAGTCAATCGCTCCCGTCCTTCTCGTTACCTTCATCAAATAATGAATAGCTTTATCTCTACCTTGGCAACACTGATCCGCAATCTCCTCGATATAAGCAGCATGAGCTAAGAAATATCCTAATGTCGCCGTTGTCGAAGAGTCCGCTCTCGCTTCTTTTCTAGTCATTAACCAACTCCAGGAACCAGAGTCTTGCTGTAGACTCAAAATGACTTTTGCCAATTGTGTTATCCTTAACTCTAATTCATGTTTATAATGATGATGATTCGGTAACTCCTTCCACGAATCAATCACGCCTAGCGCTAACCATGCCATTCCTCGTCCCCATCCATATAGTCCAGTCCCCACCTTTGATTTTATATGATAAGCATGAGCGGGTACTGCCATCTGACTACTCATCCCATAAGTAAAAAAGGATTCTATTTGATGAATCGCAAGGTCAATGCATTCCGGCTTATTATTTTTCACACCGTAAGTAATCAGAAAAGGGCAAATAAAACCAATCGTATCGACGTACCGATAGTCTACCATTGACTTTCTATACATGACGGTTCCATCCTTCCCAATATGTGCTTGAATCACTTGCCACATTTCATCCATTGCTTGCTGATAACACTCACCATTTAACCGATTATTTTTAAGGATTGCATAAGCTAAGATTGCACCATCTATCTGTTGTGGACATGTTTTCCATTCACCAGAGGGAGTGATTTTCTTATTGATAAAACGATCGACTTCTGAAATAAACTGGGGTGATGGTAATGCCAATAACAAAGCTGCCTCTTGCCAATATTGGATCTCGCCTCTTGTATATTGTCCTTTGATGATATCTAAAGCCACCCAACGCCTTTGGTCGGTTAAAGGTACTTTCGGTGTTCGCTTTAACCAACGAGCGACTGTAGTGATGATAGGTTTCTCCCAATCGCGTTCATTTTCATATTTGCCAAAATGAATCCGTGAAAACCAAGTTTTAAATATAAGAAATAAATCCAAACCGATTGCTCCAACCAAAATCAGTATGAAAAAGGCTAACGGCCATATAATCATTAAAGATTCGCCTACCCTACTTTTATATATTGGTAAAAACGCTTGATTTCGTCTTCTGTTCCAAGTTTCTCTTTCCCTAGTCCCTCCATTAACTGATGCTGTAAAGATTCATCTGCAAATAATTGTACAATCGTTTCTGCAAGTGATTCTGCTGTCATATTTGCGATTAGCCCCGTCTGTCCATGATTAATTTGATCGCCTGCTGTGCTATAGTTTGTGACAATCACTGGCTTGTACAATATTTTGGCTTCCTCAACAGCAACTGACTTTCCTTCAAAGCGCGAAGGCTGAATATATATATCTGCCCACCGAATATATGGATAAGGATTCTCCTTTATTCCGATAAATTTCACTTCTTCTTCTAATTGATACTTTGTAGATAACTGGATTAAATTCTCCCTTTCGCTACCTTCTCCTAAGATGAGCCATTTAAAGGGTACACCTTTTTTCTTCAGTAACGCAGCTGTCTCTAAAGCTAAGTCAAAACCTTTTTGTCGATGTAATCGTCCAATAGATAAAAGCTTCAATCCTGGAAATGGTAAAGGCATCTCATTCATAGACAACGTTTGAATAGTCGATTTAGATAAGATATTTTGTATGACTTTTATTTTCTGTTGATATTCTGGAAATTGTTGACGTAATACTTCGGCACAGGAATCTGACACTGTCATAATACCGTCCAACTGCTGAAAGTATGGAGAGTCCAACGTTTTATCCATGCCCATTTGTTTATAATCATTATGGATAAACCCTATTTTCCTCTTTGCTTTTACTTTTTCTAGACAAAAATAAATAGGATTCTTTTCTAAGAATCCTATGGCAACATCATATTCTTTTTTTACACTAGATAAGCATGGGGATATATATTTCCACACTTTTTGTTCACAAACAGCTCCATTATTTTCCGTTCTAAAAATACGGGCTGCCCTTATACGAGAAATGGCGAGATCAAACCTTCGAGATGAAATAGCTTTTAACACATTATCGATGACTCTGCCATCAAAGTAACGAAATTCCTCTTGTTCATTTAAAATGGTTACTTCATTTGGCACGATATTCAAAAATACACCTTCCTTTTTAAATAACAGCAAGTCCACCTCATATCTTTTATAGTCAATGGCATGTAATAATGAGATAAGTGCCTTTTCTGCACCGCCACATTGGAGGTTATTCATCACAAAGAGTAGTTTTGTTTTCATGCTTATACCCCTCTATACGATTTGATAAAACTTGTCTATTTCAGATTCTGTTCCATAAGAGTGCCCGCTTAAATTGACTGTTAACTGTTCTCTTAAAGCATCATCTTTCATTAATAAGCTAATTCCCTTTTCGATCCCATCCACGTTTAAATCTACGATGAGTCCCGTAACTCTATCTATAATTTGATCTTTTGCTGTAGTATAGTTTGTTACGACAATCGGTTTGTGCAGTATTTTTGCCTCGTCTATAGCAATTGCCTTACCTTCAAACCTTGATGGCTGTACATAAATATCAGCTACATCGAGCCAAGGATAGGGGTTCGCTTGTTGTCCAAGCAAAATGAAGTGTTCCTCTAGTTGATGAATTCTAATCAATCTTTCCAATTTGGTTCTTTCTTGCCCCTCGCCAATAATGTACCATTTCAGTTTCATTCCTTTTCGTACTAAACGGCTACAAGCCTCAATTGCCATATCTAGACCTTTTTGCGGATGCAAACGGCCAATGGTTAGTAACGTAAACATTTGCTTTTGTAACGGTATGGACTGACGTGACATTTCGTAAATGATTGTTGGTGACACAATGTTATGAATCACCTTTACTTTATATTTCAATGAAGGAAACTGTTCGATAAACACGCGTGCACATTCATGAGAGACTGTGACAATAGTGGACATTTCTTTAAAATAAGTATGATCGTATGTTGCATCCATACCCATTTCATTGTAATCAATATGTACCCACCCAATTTTCTGTTTCGCATTTACTTTCTCCACACAAAAATAGGTTGAAGATTTCTCTAAAAATCCGATCGCTGCATCGTACGTTTTGACTAGTTGTGGACATGCTTGTTTTAAATATTTCCAGGCATACTGTTCTTTTTGAGCTGTATTTCCTATTCTTCTATTAGCTAAAAAGTATAATAGACGGTTATACACGAGCTTCCATCTGCGTCTCTTGGCTAGAGCCCATATAGCTGAATGGACTGGTAAAGAGAAATGTTCAAAATCTACGGAGTGATTTAGCACAGACACTTGAGGAGGTAGAAACGATAGAAATACACCTTTTTTGGCAAAAAGAAAAACATCCACCTCATACTGGTCATAATCGATTTGTGATAGAAGATTGATCAAGCTTTTTTCTCCTCCACCTGCTGCTAAACTAGGGATAATAAATAATAGTTGTTTTTTCATTATCCTAGCAATTCCTTTAAAGAATGCACGGCTTCATACGAACGGTTTTGTATAATGGGGATGACTTTTAGCAATTGTTCTTTAATCTGGGCTTCTTGATCTACCATTTCACCAAAATATTGAATCAGTTTATTACTATTTGACACTTCCTCAATCGAAACTACAAATCTTTCACTATTGAATAAGTCATAGGCGATACCTCTTGACTTCACACTATAGCCTAAAACGAGGGTCGGGACAAAACTGGAATAGGCTGCAATCGTTGCATGTGTTCTTGCGCCAATGAAAAAACGCATTTTTGCAATATACCCTTTATACTGTAATGCGTTTAAATCCGCTGGTAGCAATATGACTCTTCTTGAACTTTTATATTTTTGATAGTACTCTTGTAATAAATCATAATCATTATTCCCCTTTTGCATGACATGTGGTGTGAGCGCGATGACAGATTCGGTATTTTCTAAAATATATTCAATTAAATGAGAGACAGCTTGTTTACTACCTTGATTCTTGCTAACTAAAAGTGGACTGATATTTAAGCCAATCGTATCCCCATCTTTCCAAGCAATGGGCAGGTCTACTTCTTCTTTCTCTAGTGTAAATGCAGGATCACCACAAAGTGTCACATGATGAATGCCTCTCTTTTTTAACATTTGGTACGTATATGTCTCTCGAGCCAAAATTAAATCAAATGTTTTGAGATCTGCTAGCTTTCTTGCCGACATATCTTCCTCTCCGATCGAACACCCCCATAATACTAATTTTTTCCCTTTCTTTTTGACCATTTTATCAACTTCATACCAACCGGGCTGTTCACCATAACAGTAATTATCTCCGCCAATTGAAAGACAAATGTCAGCCACATCAATTTGATTAATCGTTTTTTGTTGCGTTTTTTGCAAGGCGTATGTTTCGTCTTGAAAGAGTTTATTCCGAATCGCAGCTCTCCACCAATCTGTTGAATATTTTCTTATAATTGTTTCTGAACCATCAAAGATTCCATCTAGCTGTTGTATATGTTGATCTGTTTCAGGTTGATAAGATGAAAGAAAAACAGCCACATCTTCCACTTTTTCTTTGAGCATAGTTGACGTTGATCGTACAATCGCCTCACAACCGCGATTCTCACTTCCTCCATGGGCAAACATCAGTATTTTCATGAATGAACCTCCCCTTTTTTTCTATTTCGCCACCTACTATATGCAGTTGCACTATATAAACCAAGAAGCGATTGATGCTTTATACACTTCATTAAGAAGCGGTCATATCTGCCGAGCATTCTTACCTTTTCTACCGGGTAGAGTCGTAAAGCTTCTTGAACAACTGGATGATGAATCATTGTTTGTACATATTGCCTTCTTTCTTTTTTACTTAATTCATTTGTAGGTAAAATATAGATGTGAATATAAGCTAACACTTGATGAAGCAGCTTCATAGCCTTTAGTGTCTTGATTTGAGGGCTACTCATTTCAATCCGATCTGGTATACTACGCTGATAAGAGCGTAACGCATGAGAAAAGTAATCTTTTTCTTGGAGATTTCTTGTCGCACTGCCTGCTACTTCACGATAATAATAACCAGGAAAATCGCTATAAATCGCTGAATTCGCACATAAAAAAAAGGACCAATTAAATTGTCCATCTTCCCCAAGCACCTCGTTTATCGGAAATTGCAGCCGAAGTTTATTCAATGTTTCTCTTCTATATAACTTGTTACACACACTATTAAAATCTTCTTTTTGTAACATGTGTGGAATGATAAACTCATGAATGTCATTTTTATGTAATTTTACCCGCCTTGGAAAGGGATAGCTAATCACTCTTTGAATGCCATTGACCTCTTCAACTAAGTGAAATATAACGACCTCACTATCGAATTGATTAGCAAGCTGATATACGTGCTGATAAGTATTTTCTGTTATTGTATCATCAGCATCTATAAATCCGATGTATTCACCTTTAGCTATTTCAACCCCCTTATTCCTCGCATAGCTGACCCCGTGGTTTTCTTGATTCAAAAGTTTAATGCGATAATCTTTTTCTTGATAAGCTTCAATGAGTTGTTGACTGTGGTCACTAGACCCGTCATTGACGAAGATAAATTCACATTGTTGTAAACTTTGCGTAAGTAAAGATTGAATACATTCTTCCAAATAATCGGCTGCGTTATAAACGGGGATGACGACACTTACTTTCGGTTGTTCCAATGGCCCTATCCCCCTTTTTCATTCACAAATAGCATGTAATTTTTCGAGCTCGGCTTCATTACTAAAGTTCGTTCGTTGACAATTCTTGCTCAACCTCTCCCTTTCCTCCGGATGTTCATATAGCTGAATAATGCTTGAAGCTAATTCTTCTGGATTGTTGCCAGCGATATAACCATCCACTCCAACACGAATTTGGCTTTTTGCTGTAGGATAATTCATAAGTAGTACTGGCTTTGCTAGTATTTGCGCTTCACTTACTGTAACGGCTTTCCCTTCATAACGAGAGGGTTGAACATAGAGGTCACATGCCTTCATAAATGGATAAGGGTTGACCTTTTTACCAAGTAATATAAACTGACTTTCTAAATTACAAGCTTGAATGAGTTGTGTCAGTTCTTTTTCATCTCCACCAAAACCAATCACATACCACACAATGTCGTGATAACCTTTTTCTTTAACTATTTTCATCGCCTGTATGGCAATATCTATTCCTTTTGCTTTTGAGAGTCTAGCAACTGTAACAATAGTAAAACGATGATCTAAGAGAATAGGATTTTCGACTATTTCCTCAGACAATTCTTGTATAAATGTCGGCGATATCAGATTTTCCATCACCATCACCTTATTGGCTAACTGTGGATAAACGGTAAGAAATGCTTCTCTACAAGCATCAGAAACTGCGATAATATGATCAAATAACCGCCAAACTTTTTCATCTTCATTCGTATCAATATGAAGAGAGGAAAAGTCAGTATGAATCCAAGCAATCTTCTTTTTAGCCTTTACTTTATAGGCTACAAAATGGTGGGGCCATAAATAACTAATAGCCACATCGTAAGTTTTATCCATTGTAGGAAGGAAGGGTGATGAATATTTACCGATTTGCTGCATCTGATAGTAACCCCACTCTTCATCACGTGCGTGCAGGCTTTTCCATTGTGTTTGCCATTTGGCTAGTAGTCTTACAGAAGCCAATAGCATATGCTTCTTTTGGATTGTTTCAATAATGGACTGACGAAATGTAGCCATACTTGAAAACTCTTGCAACAAATGCACTTGTTTAGGAAGCAGATGAAAAAAATCGCCTTGATGACGATATAATAATAGATCCACCTCATACTTTTCGTAGTTAAGTTGTTTCAATAATTGTAATAAACTTCTTTCTACCCCGCCAATTTCCATATCATATGTAGCAATGAATATTCGGCTCATGACCTCACTCCCGAAAACTTCTTACGTAAATTAGCTAATTTTTCTCCGCCAATCAATTTGACTATATTCCTTTTCACGATTCGTTTAACTAACACATGAGGAGGCAACCAACTCTGATAAAAATGATGCTTCGTTACTGTTTCATCTGATTGCAGGTCGCGACAATTAATATAATCATATGGGGAGAAAATTGTTTGCTCGAATATTACTCCCATTTCTTCTATCACTTGCTTTTGTCCGTTACATATAACCCCTTTTTTCTTCATTTCTTCTGTTATGGCGGCAACATTTGTCCATTCGTTAAAAGTCCCGTCATCATTGATAAAATGATTAGATTGATAGGATTCTAAAAAATACTGGATAAGCGGATGCCCCTTACTGGCACCAATCGTGCTTGTTGCAATATAATTGCCTTCTTCAAATCCCCAAAAGGATGGATAATGAAGGAAACGATCAAAAGATTGATAAACCTCGACATCTGTATCAAGATAAACCCCACCTTCTGTATACAAAGCATACATTCTAAAATAATCACTCACAAAAGCATATTTTTTCGCTTGATACGCTTCGTGTACATAAGCATTACATGTTACATCAACATTGCTTTCATCCCATTGCTTTAGCTCATAATGAGGGAGATGTTCTTCCCAGGACCTTATACACTGTTTCATTAACTCTGGCTTTTCCCCGCCACCAAACCAACAATAATGAATAATTCTTGGTATCTTCTCCATCATTTCAGCGCTCTCTTCCTTTTCTTAAAACTGAGTTATTTATTCTTTACTTCATAAATTCTTTGTTTAACTGTCTCCATCTGATCTTTTTCAATGCCTAACTCTCGCATTTCCTTAATAAGTATTTGCCATTGTCTATTTTGCTCCGTGATATAGACGCCTCTGATGACTTCTTCTATTTCAACACCGAGTACGAAAATAATTTTTTCAATGACTTGAATAGAAGGGTTTTGATGGACCTCCCTTTCAATATTACTAAGATATGACTTCGCTACGCCCGCTCGTTCGGCTAGTTCTGTTAATGTTAATCCTTTTTGTTTACGTAGTTTTGCAATATTTTTTCCTATCATTCTCTGCCACCTATCCTAATAAATATGGATGCAGATGAAGATTTGAGGTAATGGTTGTTTGAATACAGTGTATCACTCTGTTTTGTTGCTCAATTGTTAAATCAGATCCTGAAGGTAAACAAATTCCTTTTTCGAATATCATTTCCGATATAGCTTCGTGCTCGACATCATGTGGATAAAAACTATAACCTTGAAATAACGGTTGTAGATGTAATGGTTTCCATACTGGACGAGCCTCTATATTCTCATTCCTAAGAGCGAAAATTAGCTCCTCGACAGTTACACCAATTGTCTCACTATCAATCAATATAGTAGTTAGCCATCTATTGGAATAGGTTCCCGGAAGCTCAGGTAAAAATGAAATGCCTTCCAAGCCTTGAAGCCCTTCTTCATAACGCTGAAAAATTTT
Organism: Cytobacillus sp. FSL K6-0129; assembly: GCF_038007625.1. Taxonomy (NCBI): domain Bacteria; kingdom Bacillati; phylum Bacillota; class Bacilli; order Caryophanales; family Bacillaceae; genus Cytobacillus; species Cytobacillus sp. FSL K6-0129. Next base: position 2,081,148 of record NZ_JBBOXM010000001.1, read on the forward strand.
CCGACGTGCATTTATTCTCTTTTCCAGATAGGTCAATTGGGCTCTACCAATACCGGCAGCGATATTACTCATACGATAATTAAACCCGATTTGGCTATGCTGGTAATGTAGTGCTGTATCTTTTGCCTGTGTGGCTAAAAACGAAGCATACTCCACACCTTCTTTATGATTGGAAACGAGCATCCCCCCTCCAGAAGTAGTAATGATTTTATTACCATTAAATGAGTAAATACCATAACTGCCGATTGTGCCGGTTGGCTTCTCCTTGTATGTAGAACCGAGAGATTCAGCAGCATCTTCAATTAAAGGCACACCATAACGTTGACAAATCATTAGCAATTCATCCATTTTGGCAGGTTGCCCATATAAATGAACGACAATTACCGCTTTTGGTAAATTTCCATTTGCACTCGCTTCCTTTAGTGCTCTTTCTAACGCATCAGGAGACATATTCCAAGTTTCGGGTTCTGAATCAATGAATACCGGTTTTGCCCCAATATAAAGAATAGGATTAGCCGTAGCTACAAATGTAAATGTAGAACAAAAAACGGTGTCTAGAGAGCTAATACCAAGTGCTAATAATGAAAGGTGAATGGCAGCAGTACCCGAGTTCACCGCTAAGCAAGATTGGACATTCACAAGTGTTGACATTTCTTGTTCGAACAAATCGATATGAGGACCGACGGGTGCCACCCAATTATCCGTAAATGCGGATTGTACATAATGAATTTCTTCACCAGTCAAATGGGGAGGCGATAAATAAATACGCTCAGTCAATGTCATCACTCCATTTCAATATTTTCTTTGCTTGTGCGGGTAATCCCACTGCCATTACTCGCTCTGGTATTGAATGAATCACTGTCGAGCCTGCCCCTATGACAGACCAATTTCCTAATGTTACTTGTGGAATGACAACAGAAGCAGAACCGAGATGCACCCCCTCTTCAACTTTTACTGATCCAGTTAAAGTTGAACGCGGGGAGATGTGCACATAATCACCAATTTCATTATCATGTTCAATCACTGCTCCTGTATTAATGATTGTATGATGACCAATCACCGCATCCGCATTAATAACCGTCTGCGGCATGATGACGGTTCCTTTACCAATTATTGCGCTCGGACTAATACAAGCAGAAGGATGGATACAAGTGGTATAGTATTCTATTGGTAAAGCTAGCCTTTCGAACATTTGCTTGCGGATTTTATTATTGCCTATAGAGATAACAAACCTAATATTAGGGTTGATTTTTAGGACATCATGTACATAATCAATCGGTGCTAAAAATACATTCCCTTTCATTTTTAATGAGCGATGCTTATCATCAAAAATACCAACCACTTTATTTTTTTGCATTGTAATAATGTCAAAGATTACTTTGCTATGCCCGCCATAACCAATTAATGCAATATCCATTTATGTCACTCTTTCATTTTTATTTGGCTTCCCTTAAACACTTCAGTTGTGGCAGCACCTGGCTGATTAATTCCTTCTGAACGGATGACCTTACTAATCGTAAGAAAAAGAATTTTTAAGTCTAGTAAAAAATGTTGATGATCGACATACCATACATCCATTTTTAATTTTTCTTCCCAACTAATCGCATTCCGGCCATTTACTTGTGCCCAGCCTGTGATTCCAGGTTTGACACAATGTCTTCTTGCTTGTTCTGGTGAATATAATGGTAAATAATCTATTAGTAACGGACGCGGTCCAACCAAACTCATTTCACCTTTTAAGACATTAAGCAGTTGTGGTAATTCATCCAAACTATATTTTCTTAACTTGCTACCGATTTTGGTCAATCTTTTCTCATCTGGTAACAGATGACCTTGCTCATTTGTTTCATCAGTCATTGTACAAAATTTATATAAGCGAAAGGATGATCCATTAAGTCCAGGTCTTTCTTGTCTGAAAAAAATGCACGATCCATTGATAAGCAAAACGGTAGATATAATTGCCATTACAGGTGCAAATAAAAGAAGCAGTATACATGCGCTAATAAAATCAAATAATCTTTTCATATCCTTCCTCTTCTTATACGGGATTCGGCATCTTATTAAGAAAAAGAAAAATCCCCACTTTGCATTAAGTGCGGATTTTTCTTATCACTATATCCAGTGGGGTTATTTTTCTGCCAACGCCAGGCGTCTATACACATTTCCTCTAATCCTCTTTGAGCCTTCCAACCTAACCCCGTCGCTGCAGCTGTTGGATCAGCATAACTAATAGGGATATCACCCATACGGGCATCCGTAATGATATACGGTATATTCACATGATTTACTCTCTCAAAAGTATGGACAATTTCTAAAACACTATAGCCTTTCCCTGTACCTAAATTATAAAAATTAAAACCGGTCACCTTTTTTAATTGTTCTAGTGCACAGATATGTCCCTCAGCTAAATCCATTACATGGATATAATCTCTTACTCCTGTACCATCTTTAGTAGAAAAACCATCGCCGAATATTTGTAATACCGGCCGTTTACCAATAGCTACTTGGGTAATATAAGGCATGAGGTTATTAGGGATACCTCGTGGATCTTCACCTAAATTTCCACTTGGATGGGCACCGATTGGATTAAAATAACGTAAGCATGTAATCGCCCACTCATTATCGGATTCATAAATATCTCTCAACATATCTTCGATTATTAGTTTTGTTCTGCCATATGGATTAGTGGCCGATAGATGAGCATTCTCCGCAATCGGTACCTGCTTTGGTCTACCATAAACAGTCGCTGAAGAGCTAAACACCAGTTTTTTTACGTTAAACTGTTTCATTACTTGCAATAAGTAAATCGTGGAAATGAGATTATTATCATAATAGGAAAGTGGATTAACTACTGATTCTCCAACTGCTTTATACCCGGCAAAATGAATCACTGCCTCGATTTCATTATCAGCAAAGACAGAATGAACTGCGTCTTTATCCTTTAAATCAATCGAATAGTACTTTACCTCTTTCTTCGTCATATGCTCAATCCGCTGCACCACTTTTTGATTACTGTTGGAAAAGTCATCAAGAATAATGACATCCATACCACGGTTTAATAAAGAGACACATGTGTGACTGCCAATATACCCTGCTCCACCGGTGACGAGAACACTCATTTTTTCTCCCCTCTTTCTCTCGTTATCCTAACCAATCACTTTGGTACTGAATATTTAAACTAATGACTGTTTCATAAAAATAATAGAAAAAATATAGCACAAGGATACAATAATAAATAAAGCGTTGATCCTTTGGTTGAAATAATTTAACTATCCAAGCAACAAGAATCAATTGATAAAGACTAAAATAGATAGAAAATCGCGCAAAAATCCAGTTTTGTGTAGAAATAATCATAAATACTAAACCAACTAGTGCCATATTCACAATAAAATCACTTTTAGGAAAGATAGTCCTTAACTTCTCTCGCCCAAGATAAGCAATGAATAAAGGGGTTGCTTCCACAGCCACGCGTAAAATATTGGCTCCTCCTTCTTGGAATTCTGCATATTGCCCATATTGTGTATCTTCTATCGCTGAAAAAAGGAGTGTCGAAAACTCATTAAAGCCGACAACAATAAGAACGGCTATCAGAAGTAATATCAACGTCGCTTTCGACCAGGCCTTATAACGTACAAAAAAGTAAATAGGTAATAAAATGAGCGCACTTTGATGAATTGAAGAAGCAAGGATAACAAATAAAAAGTACACAGGCCAATTCCCATTTATAAGGAACTTTGTTGCCGCAAATACTATCGCCGCTGCTAAGCATTGGCGAATACCATTCATCGTAACTAAAAATAAACCACCAGTTATATAAATATAAATACTCAACTCAAATAATCTTGCATAGTGTGCGAGAACAAATACTATTAAACTGTTCGTCAATAACGAGACAACGAAAATTAACACTTGCGGGTCATCAGTATAAAACTTCAGAACCATTTGTAATAATCCGAAGCCAATATCCTTTCCCTCAACTATTGTTGCCCAGCTAAAATCATTGACTTCATATGCATGCATATAAAAAAAAGTGTCGCCAATATTGGTTCTTGCCCCTGAAACAGCAATAAGAATGAAAGCAACAAAAGTAATCATCAGTTTATTAGGATAAACAGTCTGGACTGAATCCCCTACAAGTACAGGTCTAGAAAAGTATCTAGCTATTAAAGCAACACTAAAACTGGCGAATAAACACATCCAAAAAACAGTCATGATTACTGCTCACTTCCCATGACATTCCTCTTTCGTTGCTCATAGCGTACATAAAATGAAAGTAGATACCCAAATGGTAGCGCAACAAGTGTCATACCTTTTAAAGGTGACTCTTTAATAAAGTGTTTCTTTCGACTTAATAAACAACTAGAAACGTAATGTATACATTCTCTTAATTTTTCTTTCAATGATGGAGCATGGATCATTGCTGTTTGACGAAAGAATGCAAATCCTTTCGGGTTTTTATAGTATTGATTAAGCATATTTAAACTCGATCCGTCTGGTAAATATTCGACATGGCATAATACTTCATTCAGAAGTAATAACGGTTTTAACTGATCAATAAAAATATACTTATAGCTTAATGGGCAATACTTTTCTCCTGAGAAAATAGGATAAGCAGGGGTCGTTTTTGTCAATGCTGTTCGATAGACAAGCTTCTTATCACCCTTCACTTTATGAACACCATACAATTCCCCTAGAGTACAAGTAGACAAATCAGCGGGTAATTCGGTCCCTATGATATCCCCATTTTGATGGGCATCAAGCCCGACAATTCCAGCTACCTCCTCACTACCAAATTGGTTCCAATAAGTAATGATTTTCTGTACCGCATCCACTGGCATATAATCATCAGAATCAATGCACACATTCAATTCTGTTTCGATTAACTCATAGGCTGTATTATGTGCCCCATGCATACCTGAATTTTCCTGGTAATGGTAGTGAATAGAAATGATCCCCTCTTCTATCCACCCTTGAACCAATGACCTTGTTCCATCATTCGAACCATCATCAATGATTAACCACACAAAAGATTGACATGTTTGTTTTTTTAAACTTTCATAGCCTAAATGTAGGGTGTAAGCACGGTTATAGGTAGGGGTAAAGATTGTTAATATAGGTTTCATCTTATCTCGTCCCGCTTGCATGATTTGTAGTATCGTTATATTCGTTATAAAAGGTAGATAACCACTGACTCGTGGTCTCGATATCATAACCAGCTACTTTTAACTCCGTAGAGGTATCCTTATGTTGGTTATCTAATTGCAACAGTTTATCTGCCCACTCAGAAGCCTTTCTAGATAAGCTCACAAACGTTACCCTATTCGTCAGATTCACTTCTGCCGTTATCGTATCAGAGACAAGGCAACTGAGACCTGCAGCCTGTGCTTCAATTAAAACTACAGGTAAACCTTCAAAATGAGAAGGGAATAAAAAGACGTCCAAGGATTGCAAAAGCGAAGGAATATCTTCTCTAACACCTAAAAATTTCACTTGTTGTTCTAGCCCTAGCTTGTGAACTTTTTTCTTTATTTGTGGCATTAAGTCACCATCTCCAGCAAAAATTAAAACAGCGTCTTTTCTTTTATCAGATATAGATTGGAAAATATCTATGATGAAATCATGATTTTTCTGATAATTAAAGCGCCCAATATGACCAATTACAAAAGAATCATCCACGCCCAATTCTCTTCTTATCCGCTTTCGCTCTGGCAAATGATAAAGATATTGACTCACATTTACTGCGTTAGGTAAAACGGTTACCTTGTTCTTAGATGATGTAAACAACCATTCCCCAGCACGTTCAGAACATGCAAAATAATAATTAGGATAATCCTTCATGCATGACCTTGCATACTTGCGAAACGGCCATTTAAAATCTATATGTAAATCGCTCAAATGGCTATGTGCAATCCGACACGGCACTCCAGCATCATATGCTGCACGCATAACAAAACTACTGTTTTCGTTTAAATGAGCATGTACAATTCGATAATATGGGTGTTCGGCAAAAAAGGTGTCCAATTGTTTAAAGTATTTTTGGTAATTGCCTGGGCGAATGGATGGCATATGAAATATACGACCACCTAGCCTCTTAATTTCCTTGTCATAATGACCTTCTTCCTGCCGATGGACAATGAAGTCAAATTGAATGCCAACATGCCTAAGCCGACGATAATAATTCATTAACATGGTCTCTAACCCACCACGATTCATAATCGTTACCACTTGCAACACTCTTAATTCCATTATGACCTACTCCCCCAGCGCTTTTTTCTTAATTTATCAATCATCATAAGCATATAGTAGACACTGCTAGCTGAACGTGAACGGGCACAAACAAAAAATACCCTCCAAACGAATGGAAAGTAGTTGAGATCCAACGTTTTAAAAGCCTCTCTAACAATAGGTTCACTTAATATGTTATCTATTTCATTGATTTTTTCTCGTACTGTTAGTTGGCTTTTAGAAGCAAGGATATTTAAGCCTAAACCAATCATATTTAAGCAAATACGATTATTTAAAGCTGATTGAGCATGACGACTGAATGAATATTCCTTTATGCAATGATTCATTTCATCATAAAGTTGCTGCCAAAGCTGAAATAAATCCGATTTATATTCACTCGTTTGTGAATGTTCATTTTCCTTCCAGTAATGATATAAAGGCCGATCGACATAGACAAAAGAGTCAGCTAGGCTCATCACTTTCATATTGAAAAGGGTATCCTCATTTGATCCAATATGATGTAAATCTGTAAAAAAGATAGGTTGTTTTGTTAATAAATTTGTACGGTATAGCTTTGACCAAACGGTTCCCATAGCATCAAGCATACTAGGATCAGATACTTCTTCCTTAATTGGACCTACTAATCGCCTGACAATTTGTTCTTTATAGGCTTGACCTCTATAGGTTTTTTCTTTCAAGTGATGGAAGTATCTTTCCTTAGAAAAGTGTTGATACGCTCGTGTGTATCGACACATAGCGATATCTGCCTGCTCTCGTTGAAGCGCTTCATATAATGCCTCATACATCTCTTGGTGAACCCAGTCATCAGGATCGACAAAACCAATATACTCTCCTTCCGCGTGCTTTAGTCCAAAATTACGGGCCTGGGAGACACCTTTATTCTCCTGGTAGAAGACCTTCAGCCTTTTATCCTTCTCTTGATATTTTGAAAGAATGTCACCCGTTTGATCGGTTGAACCATCATTGACGGCAATAATTTCAATTCTTTTAAATGTTTGTGTGAGTAAACTATGTAGACATCTTTCAATATACATTTCCATATTATATATAGGCACGATAATGCTGATGATTGCTTTCATCTTTCTTCTCCTGCGTGTATTTAGCGTAAAGGATCATTAATTCTTCCATGACGACTTCAGTTGAATACTTGCTAACAAGTTGCCTATTTGCTTTAGCGAACCTCTCTCTCTCTTGTTCAGAAAGTATAAGACTCTCCATTTTTTCGGCGAAACGATGCACATCAGTCGCTGCTATCAGATATCCATTATGCCTGTCCCTGATCAATTCATGATGCCCTCGATTCATAGTAGCTACAATGGGTAGGCCACAAGCCATAGCTTCCAAAATATTCACTGGGAGGCCCTCCCTTAAACTAGAAGCCACAGCCACATCACTCATTTGTAACCATTCCTTCACTTCATTTGTAAAGCCGAGAAATACTACCTGACGATCAATTCCAAGCTCAGTAGCAAGTCTTTGACAATCTGATAACAGCGGTCCTTCTCCTGCTAATAGTAATTGGCTAGATGGGTGTTGTTTCGCTATTTTCTTAAACGCTTGTAGTAAAAGCCTTTGGTTTTTGTTTCGATTAAACTCTGCTGCATAAAAAAATAAAAAAGCCTCTTTTTCAATTAGATGCTTTTCTCTTAGTTTTTCCTTTATTTCCTTATCAATTGGCTGATATTGTGCCACATTGACGCCTACTCCATGGATAAAAGCTATTTCCTTCGCTTTCAATGCCTTAGTGGCTAAGGCATAATCTTCTTGATTAATCGTAATCAAACAATCCGTTTTCCGCGCCAAGGTTTTTTCAATAGGATAATAGATAAGCCAATTAAGTAGTGGGGCACCTTTGCAAAAATGAAATCCATGGGCAGTATAAAATAGTAATGGCTTCTTCTTCATACTAAAAGTCGCCAATCTCCCAAGTAATCCACCAGTGGGTGTATGACAATGAACAATATCGAATTGATGAATCTCCATTAAGCTTTTCAACTGCTTGTACGCATATAGATTGGCTTTTTTCAACGGATGCCTTTCAATTGGGAGGCGATGCTGTTTGGATACAAAAGGTAAGGTTAAGTCACCTTTAGCCGCTATATGTATTTCCCAACCTTGTTCGTATAGTTGTCGCATAAAGGGGAGATGAAATGCCTTGAAATGATAGTCGACTGTGGCAACTAATAGCAGTTTTTTTGCCGTCATTTGATTGGATATCTTTCTGTTATCGTTTGTAGAAAACCTAACAGCTCCTCTTGTAAATCTTTACGTTTTAAAGCAAATTCAATGGATGTTTGAATATAACCAAGTCTCTCACCAACATCATAGCGCTCTCCTTGAAATTCGAATGCAAATATCGGTTCACTATGATTTAAAGTGGCTAACGCATCTGTTAGTTGAATTTCATTCCCCCTCCCTGGCTCTTGATATGAAAGAATATCAAAAATACGCGGTGGTAGGATGTATCGCCCCATGATTGCTAAATTAGATGGTGCTTGATTAAGGTCTGGCTTTTCAATTAAAGAACGAACCGTATGAAGTCTTTCCGTCACTATTTCACCATCAATGATGCCATATCTTGATACTTCTTCGTCTTTCACTTTTTTCACCCCAAGAATCGTACCTTTATGCTCTTCATACTGTTCTATCATTTGAGCTATGCATGGCGTAAATCCTTCAATAATATCGTCACCTAACAAGACCGCAAACGGCTCATCGCCAATAAACTTCCGTGCACACCATATGGCATGCCCTAACCCAAGCGGTTCTTTTTGTCTGATATAATGAAGGTTGGCCAGTTGAGATGACTTTTTCACTTCTGATAGTAATTCAAATTTACCTTTGCTCATTAAATTTTGTTCTAGTTCAAAAGAATAATCAAAGTGATCCTCTATTGCCCTTTTCCCTTTACCTGTAACAATAATAATATCTTCAATACCAGCAGCAACTGCTTCTTCTACAATGTATTGAATTGCCGGTTTATCGACAAGTGGTAGCATTTCTTTTGGCATTGCTTTTGTTGCAGGGAGAAATCTAGTTCCTAAACCGGCAGCTGGAATAATCGCTTTTCTTACTTGCCTCATACTTACTCACTCCTTCTTCCTTAAGATAGTGATAACATATTAGCAACTTCCTGCTGTTTCTCTGGCGTTTCTTTTCGGTTTGCAAGGGTTAACAATCGTTCTCTTAATTCCTCTTTACTCATCACAGGATATAAATCAATTAAACTTTCAATCTCTTCAATATAAAGGGTGGCGCTTTTCCCAATATAAATATGTGGGTGAATTTGCTGATCGTCCATTTCTTCCTTATTCAATAGTTCTTCAAATAACTTCTCCCCTTGGCGAATACCGGTGAATTTAATACTTATTTCCTGAGTTGTATAGCCGGAAAGTTTAATTAAATTTTTTGCTAAATCATATATTCTTACCGGTTTACCCATATCTAAAATAAATATCTCACCACCTAATGCTAGTGCACCTGCCTGTAGCACAAGCCTTGACGCCTCAGGAATGGTCATAAAATATCTCACCATATCAGGGTGCGTGACAGTAATTGGTCCCCCTTTTTCGATTTGCTTTTTAAAAAGGGGAATAACACTCCCTCTACTACCTAATACATTGCCAAACCTTACCGCAACAAAACGAGTTGTACTTACTTTATTCATTTGTTGAACAAGCATTTCTGCAAGACGCTTCGATGAGCCCATTACACTTGTTGGATTTACTGCTTTATCTGTTGACACCATTACAAATACATTGACTTGTGACTGATGAGCTGCCTCTGCCATATTCCTTGTACCAATTATATTATTTTTTACTGCTTCCTCTGGATGTTCTTCCATTAATGGTACATGCTTGTGGGCGGCTGCATGATAAACAACTGCCGGTTGATATTTTTTCATGACTTGAATCATGCGTTCTTTATCTTGAATATCAGCAATAACAGGAATCAGTTCGCTATCACTTTTCATATCTACCAGTTCTAATAATATGGAATAAATGCTGTTTTCTCCATGACCGAGAAGAATCAAACGCTTCGGTGAAAAATTTAAAATCTGTCGACAAATCTCTGAACCAATTGAACCACCTGCACCAGAGACAAGTACCGTTTGATTGGCAATATACTCCGAAATACTATTGTCCTCTAAGAGAATCGGCTCTCTTCCGAGTAAATCTTCCACCTTTACATCTCGTATATGATTGACTTTTACTTCTCCCATGACAATATCTTCAATAAAGGGTAGTGTTTGTGTCTTACTATTCGTTTTGGTACATTCATTAAAAATGATTTCGAGCTCTTCTTTTTTAAGTGAAGGGATAGCAATGATTAAATGCTCTATACCCATTTCCTGAACAATCTCTCTTAATTGTTCTACCTTCCCTAAAACCTTTAAGCCTGCTAAATACAAGCCTTGCTTCCTATAGTCATCATCAATAAATCCGACTGGAATTAATTGATCATGTCCTTGCATCAATTGTTTGGCAAGCATTCCTCCTGCTGAACCAGCACCAATAATTAATGTTTTTTTCTTATTAATAGCTAGCTCTTGCATTTGTTCTCGATAGACTCTTACGCCATATCTCGAACTTGTTAATATAATAAGCAACACTAAACTATAAATGATTGTAAATTGTGGAAGAAGCGCTTTTAATAACATGTAGTATGTAATCATTGTTAAACAGACTGTCGTTCCTACAAGCCTGAGAATAATGAGAAATTCTCGAATACTAGCATAGGACCATAATTGCTCATAGAATTGCTCTTTATAAGCAAAGATATAATAAAATAGAAGTGATAAACTATAAATTATAATAGCTTGATTGTATGAGATAGAAGTTGGGAGTAATAGATACGTAAATATAAAAGAACTCAATAGTAATACTGCATCCATCAATAACGAAAATATAAGCTTTAGTCTGTATGACACAATATCATCCCTCCCTTGCTTCAGGATTTCAAATGACTTATACCATCAGTAAATGATTAGAACTAATACAATTCTCAACTCATGTAAAGACATTTAATCTAAAAGTAAAACAGGGCATCTAACCCCCCCTCTCACCACACTCTTGACGACAGGGCGTCTAAGGTTTCTTTCAACCCACAGCATGACCGAGTATCTCTCTTAGATAAAGGCAAGGAGACATCACCTTAAATATTCTTTATAACGAACAATCATAAAAAAATTAATGGCTTCCATTCAAGATGGTGCCAATAATGTTCGACTTTGCATATTGTAGTGTTTTTTTAGCATTGTAGACATGTTCTGCTTTTGTTTGCCCTTGTTTTACGACGAGTATCACACCATCACTAACATTCGCTAACACCTTTGTATCAGTAACATCTAATAAACAAGGGGAATCAATTAAAATTACATCATATAATGGGCTAACTTTAGCTATGAGCTTCTTCATGACACTAGAACCAAGTAGTTCTGAGGGATTGGATGGAATCTTCCCACTAGGCAATAGTTTTAGGCCAGGAATTTGCGTAGAAATAGTCACTTCTTCCTGTATTGCATCGCCTTTCAATACATCTGTTAAACCAGGCTCTTGAGCTGCCATAAACATTTGATGCAATGCTGGATTTCTTAAATTAGCATCAATCAAGAGTACTTTCTCTTTTTGGTTCGCAATTGATACAGCAATATTGCCTATCATTGTCGTTTTACCTTCATAACGATCTGGTGAAGTAATAAGCAAGACCATATGCTTTTTCTCACCATTGATAAATTGGATATTTGTTCTTATCGTGCGGAATTGTTCAGAAATGATAGAATGAGGGTACAAATAAGTGACTAAGTTTCGTCCCTTATTGCTCGTACCGATTTTCCATTTCCGCATATTGACCATTAGTCTTCCTCCTTTCTTTCATTGTTTGTTTTTGTTTCTTTTGTTTCAAATTTTTTGTATGTATGATTGAAACAGTACCAATTGTTGGCACATCGATTAATCTCTCAAGCTGGCTTTCTGACTTTACAGAATCATTTAATGAGTCTAATAGAAAAATAAAGCCTATTCCCGCAACTAAACCTAATACCCCTGCAATTACTATTATATTCAGCCCATTACTTTCATTAATAGGGGTCGGGTTTGTTCTTGCCTCCGACAAAATGCTGACTTCATCAAAATCCATAATTGTCGGGATTTTTTCAATAAACACTTTTGCTGTAGTATTAGCAATTAAAGCGGCTCTTTCTGGATGTGAATCAACTACGGTTATATTCACCACCTGCGTATCATCAACACTCGTAACAGCAATCTTATTCGCTAATTGATCACTTGTTTCCGCTAATCTCAATTCTTTAATTACTTCCTCTAACACCACTGTGTCTCTAATGATGACCTGTAGAGTATTTCGATACCCTACTTCTGCCCCAATAATAATATTCGTATCACTTTGATAGAGTAACGTTGGTTTATTTAATAAGTGATAAATAAAAGCAATCCCACAAGCAAGCAACGTAAAAAGAAGCACCAACCAAAACCTTTTCTTAATGACTTTAAATAGTTCAGGTAATTGTATTTCTTTAGCCTCAGGTTCATTCAAATATCTGTTCATTTGTAATCCACCTTTTGTATTTTCTTTATAAAGAACAAAAAGAGTAAAAAAATAGAATTAGATTAGATTTATTTCATTTTAGTTCTTTATAAAGAACAAGTCAACAAGTTTTCTTTCTTGCATTTTGTAGTATTTGCCGTTTCCTATTTAGCCATAGAAAAGGTTTTATCACATAATAGAGTGGGAACCATTTTTTCGGTAACGGGAATGCTTGATAATCTTCGGACAAAGGATAGAACCATTGCAAATAATGAATGAACTTCTGCTTCAAAGTAAATAAACTACGTAAATATTGCGCATGATAATGAGCAATTTCCTTTGGTACATGATGATCATGTAACGAAACCAATTGGTGAAAATAAAACGATGCCCCTCTTGCTAATTTTATTGATGCGCGCTTATCCATGCATGTTGATTTTACATTTGAATTAAATAGTTTCACTGATAATAATAATGCCTGCCCAGCGATTTTATCGTATTGGTATTGGGTTAAATGATGTGACCAGTCCTTATCATTCACAAAACTTCCCTGTAACAAGATCTGATGAATGTCGAACAGCCATCTTAACCTTGACCAACCGTGCCTAGCACCGTGAGTACTTAAGAAATAGAATAAATCTTTTTCACCTAAATAAGGAAAGCTAATTTGACTACTCCATTGGCTTTCTCTTCTTCTCTCCCATAACTCGGTAAAATGGGGCTCTGTGCTTGGTGCAGGGTGAAGGCGCCAGTGAACTTCTACCTTCGTTCGATGTTGCTTATGAAAATAGGTAAAGTGGTGATGTCGCCATTTCCAATCATCCATCACCGATTCAATATATTCATCTTTTTCATAACCTTGTAGGAGCATTAATTGTTCTGCTTGTTCAATACGTTCAATCGGCACCAGCAAATCAATATCAGCACAAGTTCGCAAAGACAGATCACCGTAAAGCTCTTTAGCTAGTATCGGACCTTTGAGAAAAAGAAGCGGTAGAGATGCTTGTTGAAACTGCAAATAGAGTGTGTGCATTTCCGCAGTCAAATGCAGCATACGATAGATATTCTGCTCATAATCTTTCTTTATTTTTGTAAATATATATGCTGGCATCTTATCAGCTACCCTTTGTTCATTTATTGCATGATATATTTGCGGGAATATTCGATGATGCTTTACTGCTAGCAGGAACTGATCCCAATCTACCTTGGTACATAATGAAAGTACTAATTGCTTTTCATTTTTCATCAATGATACGATCAGCTGCATTTCTAAAGGTAAATTTTGATTATCCAATGACGTTCTTACCATCTCTCCTTCTCCTTTTTCGGTATACATGCAAACATACTAACAATTGTAAACTTATCTTTTTCATGCGCCCCGCTCAGAAAGAAAGTACCACTTCTTAACCATGCATGAGCGACAAACTCACCGTAATCATCCCTTGCAGTCCCTAAATATAAAGTACTTTCTATTCCTCTTCTTTCAAGCATTTTCATACAAGCAACAGCCTTCACTAAGCATTCACTCTCCCAAAACGTATATCGACTCATATGATGTACTGCTTCAGAAATTTGTTGAATAGGATTCTCTCTATGAAGGTCCTGTGTTTGTTCTGTCTCTTTCATATGCTTACCTAATAGATGTGAAACTTTAGAAAATGGTAACTGCTTATAGATTCTTGCATAAGCTAGATAAATTAGGGCCTCTATTAATAATTGTTTTTTCTCCCAGGGAAGAGCAAGAAAATGTTTAAGTTTATGAAAAAGTATGCTATTCATGTTGATGTACTTCAATAAGCCCTTCTTTTAAAAGCTGATCAAGAAAGGAAAACACCTCTTCTTCACACTTGATTTGCTCCACTTCGTATTCTGCTTGCATTTGCACAATGAGAGAAGAGATTAACACGCCTTCTTGCATCTTTCCCCAGATTTCACCACCAATGACACCTAAATTATAATACTTACCGTTTTCAATATTCAGCATCACTTTCTCACCGTTCATATCGCTTACCATATTTCCACTTACTTGTTTCACGATATCATTGATTGACAATGGCTTCTTTGTTATCATTCTGCTCCTCCTCAAACAAGTTATGAATCGTATCTGCCAGCTCATATGCTGAAAATAAGTTCGACCGCTCGATCGCATACATAGGAATTTGACTAGCAATCTTAACCGATAAGTCAAAATGCCAAGCTAATAGTCCTAACCGCCCGATCATAAAAGGACGATATGTATGAGCATCCAAAACTTCAATTTTTTGCAACCCATTTAAAGGGTGTATTTCTTTTGGCCTTTCATTCACCTGATGTAGGACGAAAATACCTGCAAGTGGAACCGAGTGATGTGTGAATACATTCTGTACAGGTATCGCATATTTATTTTCTCTATCAAAAAGAGGATGATAACTTGTAACTGATAAACCTAACTTTATAATACTTTCATCCCATAGTTTTTGTTGTGGGTAGCTCGGTACTACATAGGCTGTGCCGTTTACTAATTGAATAGGTATGACATCATCACTTAATAACGACCATCCTTTAAGAATAAGCGTCGAAGCTAGTGTCGACTTTCCTGCCCCTGAATCTCCGACAATTAAATAGGCTTTGCCATCCTTCATTACTGCACTTCCATGAAGGGGTAATATCCGCCTTTGCATTAACAGTACACCCATACACGATCCTAATATAAACAAACGGACCTTATCTATTGAACTACTAGGATGAGGGTCAAAATAAATACTCCTGCCCCCCTCAATATAGAAAGTTGCCGTTTCATTAACTGTAAATAGAACGGATTGATCTGTTAATACTTTAAATTTTCTTTTCTCTCCATAATTATCCCATATAGATGATAAATCTCTTTGTTTAATACTAATCATCTCAATAAGATTAGAGGGCTCAGATTCTTCGCTAGCAACAAGTTCTTTAAATGGAATATCACTTAATACATATAAACCGAATGCCCGATATTTATGTGTCTTCTTATCCAAAACGATCCTCCTTTCTTAGAAAAGCGCCAGACACCACTGCCTATAAGCGTAAAAGAAAGGACTCTGCCTATCCTGTTTTTTTAAGCTATACCTAAGAGCAATAGCGTCCATATTTAGCGCACGAAATGTCAATTAAACTTATTATCTCTCCAACTCTTTTCTAAGAAGCCCTTATACATAAGCACAAGGGCCGGTTCCTTTAATGTGCTTACGAATGATGAATGGTTTCATCTTCATCTGGTTGGACAGCATCCGGGATTTTTAATCCTGGTCCTCCCATTGTTCTTTTTATTTCAAGTTCTTGCAAAATGGGTGTTTGCCAAATTTTTGTCACTTGTTTCACCTCCTTTAATAAGAAAACGGTAAAGAATGAGTGTCCGCATCGCTATGCGAAAATCATCATCAAACACCTGGTTTGCTTGTGGTTGCTGAATACGCTTTAGATGGTCCCGGATGACTGACACATCGATAAAGTGCTGAATGCGCTGATCGTTTAGTGCTTTTTCCATTTCATTTAGAAAAGACGACCAATTTGGTAGGAGACGCAGCAGCCCATCTGCACCTTGCACACCCTTACTTTTCACATTTAATCGGTTAAGATTCGGTAAATATCCTTTTGTTGCTCTACGAATAAAGGCACGATTGAATCCATTTTTCACAAATTGATCCTCCGGAAGCGATAAACAAAAACGGACCACTCGTAAATCATCTGTAGGATCTCTAGGAATTACTCCATATTTTAAGGCCATTTTTGCGCCATATACCCCTGTTGTATGCCAATAATAGAGGTCATTGAATTGTTTTTCTCTCACTTGATATGCATTAGTTAGCCCGTTCCCCGCTTGGTCAATGCCGTTATCTCTTAATTTTTCATACACCTTTGTTTGCCTTGCAAATGCAGGATGAATAAATTGTGGAAAGGGATGCCCCCGATTCACATGGGATGCTCTTATTTTTTTATTTATAATAGTCGACCAAACTTTTTTTCGATCAACACCTAAAGCGATACTATAGGAATTAGTCTCTTTTAAAAAATGTAATAATCGATACTTTTTAAGAAGACTTGCATAGTAATCAAGCGCTGGACCCCAAGAAATGGTCCAATTGCCACGTTGGCCATTGAGGAGAATACCTATATCCAAAGCTGATGCTTGTTCGTAAATCCCTCGTAACCAATACGTATTATCGAAATATTTATAAGGTGATTCAATCACATTCAACCACTCATCCATTTCTGTATAAGCATTACGGTCAGAGAAAGATAAGAAATGCGGAACGAGAGTAGGGTATAGCTTAAGCATCTCTTCAATCCATGGTCTTTCGTTCGCTTGTCTACTTTTGGGTGTCCAATCTTCAAACTTGGGAATAGGGATGTAACTGAAAGTATGTAACGGTTCCCCTTGTAATGATTTGGCCGCAAATGCAGTGACTGTACCTGAATCCAACCCCCCACTTAAATGAGCACCTTTTCCCTTAAATGTTCTTAATTTTGAATCAACTACTTTTTGAAATAATTCTTGAAATGCTTCAATATATTGTTCATCATTCTTTAGTTTAAGCGGTTCTCTTTCTTCTAGTAGGTGACAGTATTGTTTAATCTGCATATGATGTTTCGTTATCGTGATTGAGTGTGAAGGTGGTATTTGATAAATAGATTGATAGACCGTTGAGGTTAAATCTACTGATTCTATCGTTAATGGATTAGCAAGATATTCAGCGATCCAGTTCTCATTATATGTATCTTCTACTTCTGGTAAAGTCAGTAGTGCACCCATAGTTGATGCGAATGAGAAGAACAAAGCATTTTTAGTAAAATATAATGTTCTCGTGCCTGAGAAATCTCTAGCTCCAAACCATGTTTGTTTCTTGTCATTCCAAATCATAAATACAAAATCACCGACTAAAAACCTAGGACAATCTTCTTCCCATTTTTCATAGGCATATAAAATCAGTTGACTATCGGTAATCATACATCTCTCATACTTCCGAATATTTAATAGCTGGTATAAATCTTCGCGATTATCAATAATACTATTGCATATAATAGCTAACCCTTTTTCCCGATTATAATAGGGAATTTCCTCACCCCTAGATTGTGGTGTAATCCAATTTAAAGAACAACTTAAGAATAGGCGGCGCTCTCTTATTGTTTGCACTTGATCATAACGGAACCTTTGAAACTGTTGCAACATCCTATCCCCGTAATGAACGGGAATTTCCCACTCATTGAAGCTCCATATACCAGCAATTGCTGTCATGCGCTACCTCCCTCTTTTTTAGTTCTTTATAAAGAACATATAAGTACTTTTAAACTAACATCATACAAATCAACTGTCAATATTGTTTTTGATACAAATGGCTTATTTTTTTAAAATTGAAGTTATTTTGTTTATTGCTAAAATGAGCCTGCCTTTCATTCTCGTGAAGTAAAAAAAGTCTGGTTGAAATGTAAAAAATTTTACAATTATACCAGACTTACTCTATTCCACTTTTACTGTTCATCATCCCAAATAGCAAATGCCCATTCAGGATTATCAATGAAGGGATTGCGGTTATTTTGAAATTCTTCATAGATGAATTGATTTCTACGTTGTTCATTCTCATCTACAGGGTCCTCTTTATGCCACTTTAACAAAACGGATAATTTTCCATGCAAAGGCGTGCGTCCATTATTGACTCTATCGTTCAATTCTAAATCTAACTCGCCATCATCTCCCTCATAACGTACCGCCATATAGAAAAGCATTCTGGCAATATCACCCTTCACTTCATCACGAGGTTCAAAAGAATCATGATCATAATAATTACCCTTTGCTTCCTGATGTTCTTTTCCACCATTATCAAAATCTAAGTTTCCTCTAGAAGCATTTACACTTACATCCGTCGGCCTTAAATGATGCAGGTCTGTTCCTACACCTGGATCAGTATCAAATCCACCATGGGATTTTGCCCAAATATGTTCACGGTTCCAGTCATCTGCATCTGAACCTTTTAAGTCCTTGTCTTGCGATCTTCCACTATAGAATAAAATTACATTGTCTCTATTTTGTGGATCTTCATCTGTCACCATTAACGCTTCCCATACCTCACGATAAGTCAGTTCATTATGATCATCTATAATCTCATGAAGTGCTGCTTTTAATTCATCTCCCGTTTTCCCTTCTGCCTCTTTATAATAGTCACTATCAACCTGATAATCATTTGTTTGTCTTCCCTCTGTAAATGGGGATTCCCCTTCTGGCGTACAACTAACTAACAAGCTCAATAAAACTAATAATGGGATAAAAGAACGTATGCCCATTGTTTCCTCTCCTTCATAAAGTACTTAAAAGAATATTATCTATGAAAAATAAATATTTGAACAGCACCAACAGTAGGGTTTTATTTAATAGAAGTTTTCCTCCCCTCATATGACTATTTTTTATGCAATGAATGCTGAAAGTAATATCTATCTAAAAACTGCAGCAATGAATTGGAAATATCATTTTAGGCAGCTGAGTACTCTTCGTCGTTTTTTAATTTGAATTGGAGGGATTCCTTATATGAAGAAAAATTCATGAGTATGTCGGCAACGAAATTATAAACAGATTGTTTCCAAATGAAACTAGAGCAAATTCTCTATTAGAATTTGCTCTAGTTTCTTTCTATTTATTTCCATGTCTCTGTATTTTTTTTACTAAATCCCTTTTAGCGCCTCACCTATCGTTTCCTCCCCTGTAACGAGGTCGAATGATTTATGAATGGTCTGATCATTATGAAGCACCTCAACGATTGTTGCAGCCACATCTTCACGTGGAATTGTATTTCTTTCAAGAGAAGCAGAAGCCTTCACTTTCCCTATTCCTGGTTCATTTAATAAGCCACCAGGACGTACGATCGTGTAGTCTAATGAGCTATTCATCAGCATTTTATCAGCATAATGTTTAGCTGCCATATATGGCTCAATCGCTGACCATTTTTCTCGGTCATTCGCATGTATGGCACTAACCATCACAAATCTAGAAACGTCGGCTTTTTCCGCTGCTTCGATTGCTTTACCTGCGCCGTCTAAATCGATGAGCAATGTTTGGTCATATCCTGTATGGCCTCCTGATCCTGCTGTGAAGACAACAGCATCACATCCTTGCACAGCCTTAGCCAAATCTTCAACCGTACCAGTTAATGATGCATGGACCGCTTCCATCCCACGGTTTTTAAAATCAGTTAATTGTTCTTCTTTTCTTACCATTGCTACAGGTATATCACCGGTTGTTTCACTTAATTTATCCATCACTTGTTTACCAATTTGCCCGTTCGCTCCTATTACTAATACTTTCATTCTCTTTCTCCTCTCTTCCTATTCATTTATCGGTGAAAATCGTTTATGAAAATGGATTTTCACCTATACTAAATAATACTATTTTCTAGGGGAGTTTATAAAATGCCACATTATCTGTATTCTTATTTCACTCGCTTACCATTGGTCTTTCGTATACTCATCATGGCACTGATGACAATTATCCTATTTGGCGGTTTTGTTCACTTATTAGAGCCAAATAGTTTTCCTACTTGGTTTGATGGTATCTGGTGGGCTGTCATAACTGCTTCAACTGTCGGGTATGGTGACTTTGTGCCTCACTCTGTTGTCGGAAGACTAGCAGGAATTGTCCTTGTTTTGACAGGAGCAGGTTTTATTGCTTCTTATTTCGTTGCATTGTCTACTGCCGCTGTCGCTAAGCAAAATGACTATATTCAAGGAAATTTCAAGTTTAAAGACCGTGATCATATTATTGTCATCGGTTGGAATGCTCGTTCGAGAGAAATTTTGAAAACGATATGTAGCTATGTTAATAGCGTACCCGTCACATTAATTGATGAAACATTGGAGGAAAATCCATTGCCCCACCAAAACCTTCATTTCGTCAAAGGCAATCCACAAAGAGATGATGTGCTCATGAAAGCAAGTGTAATGGACGCTAGACAATTGATTATTACCGCTGATCAAAACAAAGACGAACACCAAGCAGATATGCACAGTATCTTGACGTTAATTGCTGTTAAAGGAATGAATCCATCCTTACCTTGTATTGTAGAAATCCTAACAACTGAACAGATGAAAAATGCGAAGCGAGCAGGCGCAGATGAAATCGTGCAAACGAACTTATTAACAAGCTTTG
This sequence comes from Cytobacillus sp. FSL K6-0129, assembly GCF_038007625.1. Taxonomy (NCBI): domain Bacteria; kingdom Bacillati; phylum Bacillota; class Bacilli; order Caryophanales; family Bacillaceae; genus Cytobacillus; species Cytobacillus sp. FSL K6-0129. The sequence continues at coordinate 2,102,086 of NZ_JBBOXM010000001.1, forward strand.
TCATGATTAGTAGCCTTACTTCAAGAGAAATGGTTACGGCATTTCTCAGTTTACTAAGGCAAATTGATCAAAGAAGACTAGGTATTGAGCCCATATTGACTGACCATATTGGGGCTAATTTTCGTGATGTAAGTATTAGCTTAATGAATGAAGATATATTGATTCTTGGCATCAAACGAGGAGAAGAGATGATTATTCATCCCCCTCACCCGTTTTCACTTCAAGCAGAGGATTTGCTTATCACGATAAAAAATTAATATTGCAAAATCCCCTCTAGTTCTTTAACAAGCTCGTGACCTATAGCTACATATCTTTCGGTAACTTCTCCGTCCTTATCAACTGGTGCCTGAAATTGATTAAATGAAGCAGAGAAATTACCGATATTTGCGTTATTTTCATCAATATTGCTCTCGTAAATATGTGACAAGAGGTAAGGTGTTCCCAGTTCTACTGTACAATTGCTTGTATCTAATTGACCATCTATGGATTTGAAGGGTATACGTAAGAAATGATAACCATTGTTCGTATCAATCTTGTAATCAAACGCACCATGGTCATAATCCCAATTCCCTCCAATTGTATAACCCATTGGTTTTAATAACTGCTCCAGTTTAAACAAGTGATATTGCTTTCCCTCGATATTAGAATGAATTTCTCTCATTGCTTTCATTCCTTTCAACATCATATTTTGCTTAGTTTTACCCTATTCCCTCTCACTAATACTAGCGCTTTTCACTTCTCTTTAGGCTTCTTCGCATAAATAGCTAACCTTAATGGACAAACATACAATCGTGATAAGTGCTCAACTCATAAGTTATAGCAGATGAAGGGTAAATGTATACAGAGTGCCTTCAGTTAACCTCTTTTAAAAATACATCTATATAATTTTATTTACCCGTATGAAAGGAGAGAATTATGTAATGGCAGAATGTAATCGCAATGCGAATGGTGCCTGTTCTGATGCAGGTGGAATAAATACAAATGCAAACGGTGAAGCTGCTCACGCGGAGGGGACTTCAACGACTGCTGATGGTAATGCTTCTCATGCGGAGGGGTTTGAAACATTAGCTACTGGAGTCGCTTCTCATGTGGAAGGGAGCCAAACAAATGCTATTGGCACAGCTGCTCACACAGAGGGGTTTCAAACCACTTCTGTTAGTGACGCTTCTCATGCGGAAGGGAGTTTAACAACTGCTGAAGGTGAGTCAGCTCATGCGGAAGGGCATAAGACTTTAGCAAGTGGAGCTGCCTCTCATGCGGAAGGTTCTAGTAGTTCTGCAACTGGTAATGATGCACATGCGGAAGGGTTCAAAACTGTTGCTTCTGGTACAGCTAGTCATGCGGAAGGCGATAATACGATTGCGACTGAATTAGCCTCGCATGCAGAAGGTCTCAACACTATATCCATTGGAGAAGCTAGCCATTCTGAGGGAATTGACACGCAAGCTTCAGCAACTGCAAGTCACGCACAAGGGCTGACTACTTCTGCGCTCGGCATTGCTTCTCATGCTGAAGGGAGCTCCTCACAGGCAAATGGCATTGCTTCTCATGCTGAAGGCTTTAGTACAATCACCACAGGGGATGCTTCACATGCAGAGGGGAACTCAACTAGAGCGATCGGATTAGCTTCTCATACAGAAGGATTTGAAACTGTTGCCAGTGGTGATACTGCTCACGCGGAAGGGAATACAACCGAAGCCTCAGGATATGCTGCTCATGCAGAAGGTCACCAAACTGTTGCCAGTGGAAATGAAGCACATGCGGAAGGAACACTCACCTTAGCCAGTGGTCTTAGTGCCCATTCAGAAGGGAATACAACAACAGCAAGTGGTGACTACACGCATGCGGAAGGATTAAGGAATACCGCCTCTGGCGAAAGCGCTCATGCGGAAGGAATGGACACTGAAGCAAGTGGTTTTGTTGCTCATACAGAAGGAAGAAGTACAGTTGCAAATAATTCTTATGCTCATGCGGAAGGCTTTCAGACAAATGCTTCTGGGAGTATTTCTCATGCAGAAGGGCAAGGGTCTATTGCTTCTGGTACTAACTCTCATGCAGAAGGATATTTAACGACTGCATCTGGCTCCACTTCACATGCAGAAGGTGGTAGCAGCGTAGCATCTGATAGCTTTGCTCATGCAGAAGGTCTTTTCACCCAAGCAAGCGGTTATGTTTCTCACGCTGAAGGAAGTTCAACTGTTGCTTCAAATGCCTTTACCCATGCCGAGGGAATAGAAACGACAGCAGCAGGATACGCGTCGCACACCGAAGGATCTCGTACAAGAACAGAAGGTATAAACGCTCACGCTGAAGGAAATACAACACTAGCAAGTGGGGATTATTCTCATGCAGAAGGAAGAGGAACCACCGCTAGTGGAAACTATGCACATGCAGAAGGGTTCAATAATATCGCCTCTGGATATGGGGCCCATGTGGAAGGGGGAGTGAATGCAAATAACGCTTCTTTACCCAATACTGCTTCTGGTAATAGTTCGCATGCTGAAGGTTACGGAACCACCGCAAGCGGCACAGGTGCTCATGCAGAAGGTTTAAATACCCTATCTACAGCGAATGCCTCACATGCGGAGGGTGTCAACAATAACGCGACTGGTCAAGCCGCTCATGTAGAAGGACAAAATAATGTAGCTCAAGGTGTTTTTTCTCATGCTGAAGGATTTCAAAACATAGCCACAAATATCGGTTCACATATAATGGGAATATATGGAGAAACAACAGACAATTATTCTTGGCATGTCGGTAATGGAACAAGTGCTAGCAACAGAGGTTTAGCTGCGCTACTCCAAGGATCTACAGGAGATTTATTTATCGATGGCACACTTCATGAAAATGGCGCTGACTATGCTGAAATGTTTGAAACGATTGATGGAAACAGCATTACACCAGGTAGATTTATCACATTACAAGGTAAAAAGGTGAAAGTAGCAACCAGCGCAGACAGCTATATTTTAGGCATTACAAGTGCTGCCTCCGCCATTAAGGGGAATGCCGCTGAACTGCATTGGCATCATAAGTATCTAAAGGATCAATGGGGCCGTACTCAATATGAACAAATTCCAAGTGACCCTAATGATGAGTACCTCGCAAAGTTAACGCGAGTGGCACCAAAATTAAACCCCGCCTACGATTCACAGCAATCTTATATACCAAGAAGTAAACGTAAAGAGTGGGTAACAGTTGGATTACTCGGTCAATTGCTAGTGACTGATGATGGTAGTTGCTCAATTAATGGTTACTGTTTACCGAATGATGAAGGAATCGCCACATATTCAGAAACAGGTTACCGTGTGATGGATAGAATAAGTTCTGATCAGATACTAGTCATGTTTAAATAGAGTTGGCAAGTACTATGGAAGGATCAAAGTTAACTAAGCACAGAGACGTTTCTCATAGCGATTATCGAGAGCTGGTTAACTTATAATTACCACTCTTAAGCCGGTTCTCCTATTTTTCGATTATCATTTCCACCTTTTGGCTCCTCTCAAGAATCTCCAAGGAATTATAATAGGCTACTTTTATGGAAAGAATGAAGTAGGATTACCCTAATTATAAAAGAGAGGATGGATGGATATGAAAGAAAAAATCATCTATATATATCACGATTTTGGAGGTACCCATACCACCTCTTTAGCCGCTGCCTATCACCTAAATATTTTGAGTGATACTAATTTAATACCAAGTAAAGAAGAGATTTTATCTGTTCCGTACTTTAACAAGCTAAAAAAGAAGGACGCTGGGGAGTTTATTTATCATGGAATTGATAGTGATGGTAATACGGTTTATACTATCGGGAGAAGATCATCCAAACTAACTGTAAAATCACTATATAATTTTAGTGAACTATTATCTCTACAGCATCAAACTATGAATAAAAAAATAATATTTTCTAATACCTCTCCTGTTGTACCGTTAGCTATGACACTTGGAGGCTTTTTTTCACGAGGTCTTGGAATTGATTCCATAGGGGTGCCACTTTTAATTAAAGGGGCACAGCGTTGTAGCGAAAACATCTTTCAACTTGTAATGGAGACAAAAAAAGTGGCTAAAGAATCGAATCAATTAATTGTTAAAATCGAAAACAAAAAATACCAGGCTTGATGTTCTTTAAGCCTAATCACTTCTTCTTTGGAAGCTCTTCGCAAAAAACAGCGGCCTTCCACCCTCTGTTTAGAGCATGGGTGAAACCGTTGAGTTTGTTCATCACCATTATTCTTAGTACTAGTAGTCTTAATAATTCTTGTGTACAAATTCCTTAATTTTTCAAATTGCATATTCTAAACTGATTTAGATTAAGGAGTTGATTAAATGTACTATATGAGTAAGCCAATACAATTCAGAGACAATCACGAACTTATAATGGATATTTCTAAAGCCATTAATGGTGAGTACTCTGCAATTAATTGTTATAAGAAACTTCAGCAATTAGCACCTAATGAGAAAACTAGGACTATTATTAAAGAAATAAGACAAGATGAGAAAAAACATTTTAGGATTTTTAACGAAATATACCGACAACTAACAGGGCATGAGCATTCGCCTCAATTAACTGATCAATGTCCAAATTCTTATCAAACTGGTTTAGATTATTCATTTAACGATGAGCAACCAACTGTGGACTTCTATTTAGAAATTGCCGATAAAACCAGTGACCCATATATTAAAGAACAATTTAATAGAGCAGCTAAAGATGAGCAAAATCATGCTGTTTGGTTTGTCTATTTAATGAATAGAGGATATTAATTTTCATTATTCTTCAAAACATAACAAATAAAGTAGTAATATAAACCCTTCACGCTTTAAATACCGATACCGGGATAAACAAACCCATAGCCAATATGTATTTCATTTACTGATCTTATGTTTCGGTACGTTTATCTAGTAAACGAAAACAACCTAGGGCAGTTCTCTATCTATGACCTATTCGAACTTTCAGTATCGAAACATGGAAGTGCTCGGTGGATGGAAAGTAGCATCTAAGACCAACCAGGTCTTATTTTTTTAAAATAAGAGCATATATTTTAGAGAAGAATGTAAGAATTGTTGATTAACATACCTAAAAGGAGATATTGAAAGTTATATGATAAGAAGCTGGGTACCATTTGAAAAAATACAAGTTAATCTTGGACATAGAAACCTTATGATGTCTGGTAAAATCTCAAAATATATGGCTGATCTATAGACTTTATGCATAAATTGTGGTCAATCAGCCATATACAATTGTTTTATGTTTACTTATTAGACCGTTAAGAGTTGAAGACTTTTATTTCAAGCGTTCTTCAAGCTCTTTTTTCTTCTCTTCATAACCTGGTTTACCTAGCAATGCAAACATATTCACTTTATATTCTTCCACACCAGGTTGATCAAATGGATTCACACCAAGTAAATACCCGCTAATAGCGCAAGCTTTTTCAAAGAAATAGACAAGATAACCAAATGTGAATGCATCCATTGCTGGAATCGTTACGATGAGGTTAGGTACACCGCCATCTGTATGGGCAAGCATTGTTCCTTCGAATGCTTTATGATTCACAAAATCAATCGATTGATTAGCTAAATAGTTTAAACCATCTAAGTCATTTTCAAGGTTCTCAATTTTCACTTCATGTCGTGGTTTCTTCACTTTAATAACTGTTTCAAATAAATCTCTTCTACCTTCTTGCACATATTGACCAAGTGAATGAAGATCAGTAGAAAAATTGGCAGATGAAGGATAAATGCCTTTTTGATCTTTTCCTTCACTTTCACCAAATAATTGCTTCCACCATTCTGAAAAGTATTGCAACCCTGGCTCATAATTAACAAGCATTTCAATTGTTTTACCCTTATTATAAAGGACATTCCTTACTGCTGCATATTGATATGCGATATTCTCTTCTATATCGGCAGAACTTAACTCTTTACGAGCGGCTTCAGCCCCTTCCATTACTTGATTAATATCAATATTCGCAACGGCAACTGGTAATAATCCAACGGCTGTTAGCACAGAGTATCTTCCACCAATATCATCCGGAATAATAAATGACTCATAGCCTTCTTCATTCGCTAAGGTTTTTAACGCGCCCTTTTCTTTATCAGTGGTAGCGTAAATTCGTTTTCTCGCTTCCTCTACACCATATTTCTCTTCTAATATTTTTCGGAATAAACGAAAGGCAATTGCTGGTTCTGTCGTTGTTCCAGATTTAGAAATGACATTAATAGAAAAGTCTTTACCTTCCAATAAATCGATGACATCATGAATATAACTAGAGCTAATATTATTGCCTACAAAAACGATTTGAGGTGTTTTCCTTTTTTCTTTTGAAAGAGCATTATAAAAACTATGTTGTAACATCTCAATAGCAGATCTTGCGCCAAGGTAAGAACCACCAATTCCGATTACTAAAAGAACATCAGAATCTTGCTTGACTTTTGATGCTGCCTGTTGAATTCTTGCAAATTCCTCGCGATTATAATTTTTCGGTAAATCTACCCACCCTAAGAATTCATGACCTGCTCCTGTTTTATTTTCTATAGCGGTATGCGCTGCTGTTACCGCTCCTTTTAAGTATGATAGTTCATGCTCACTAAAAAAGCTAAACGCTTTCGTATAATCAAACTGTATATGAGTCATCGTTATTCCTCCGCTTATGTATTTCATGAATCAATAGTCCTCTATCACTTTATCGAAAGACAAGGAATTTTTCAAGAATCAGTCTTCGCCACCGACGGTTTGCACAACCCCGTTATATAGTTCATGATTACATCATTTCCAAAAATAAGGTTTATAACCCATCACTCGTGCATAAGCCAAATTAGCCTTCACATTTTTTACTATGCTTGTATAAGCAAACTCATACCAGGTGACCACAATTCCATTAAACCCAAATATGACAAGAACCTATAAAGAAAGCTCCCGTTTCACACGAGAGCTTCTTCCTTATAATGCTGAACGATAGATTGAAAGAACATCCTCTTTATCTAATACTTGAAAACGACCAAAAGGACCATTATGAACGGCTTTATTTGCCATATCTTCTAGCTTGCTATCGTCTATACCATAATCTGATAATTGTTCTGGTGCATCAATACTGTTCCAAAACAGTCTTAAACGAGCAATCCCTTCTAATGCGACTTCCTCATCTGTTTTACCTGTTGGATCGACTTCAAACACTCTTATTGCTAATTGTTTCATTCTCTCAGGCTTGGCATGTAATGTATGCTTAATCCAATGAGGGAATAAAATGGCCAAACCGCCACCATGAGGGATATCATAGACTGCCGATACAGCATGTTCAATATTATGCGTTGCCCAGTCTCCTTTATAACCCATATTTAGAATACCGTTTAACGCCATTGTACCGCTATATAAAATGGTCGCACGATGCTCATAATTTTCTAAGTCATCTATTAGTTTTGGAGCCTTATCCATTATCGTTGTTAAGAGAGATTCGCACATACGATCTTGAAAGTCCGTATTTTCTTCCAAATGGAAATAATGCTCAAGTACATGAGACATCATATCGACTATGCCATAAATCGTTTGGTCTCTTGGCACTGAATATGTATGTTCTGGATCTAAAATTGAAAATTGAGGGAATACAGCCGGGCTTCCCCAAGACAATTTTTCATGTGTCTCCCAATTAGTAATGACCGCTCCAGAATTCATTTCTGAACCCGTTGCAGCTAATGTAAGGACGGTACCAAAGGGAATCGCTTCTTCCATTCTTACTTTATTTGTCACCATATCCCAAGCATCACCAGCAAATTTCGTTGCTCCCGCAATAGCTTTTGTACAATCGATGACACTCCCGCCACCAACAGCTAGAATGAAATCAACTTCTTTCTCGCGGCAAATATTCACACCTTCACGAACGGAAGAGACACGAGGATTTGGATCAACCCCACCTAGTTCATACACTTCTGCATTCATTTTCTCAAGCTCATTCATTACCTTATCGTATAGACCATTCCTTTTAATACTTCCACCACCATAAACTACCAGCACCTTACGGCCAAAAGGAGAAATCTCTTCACTTAATTTACTAAGTTCACCTTTACCAAAAATCAATCTCGTTGGATTCCAAAATGTAAAATTCTCCATTCTATCACCTTCCTTTTTTGTTATTATCATTTTTTTTACTAAGGATTGCAAAGAATACATCTTTTTTTATTTATTTTAAAAAATAAAATAAATGCCTCTCTGTAATTGTTTCTCCCAAGGAATTAAATGATTCTTTCATTCGACAAAAAAAAGACACCGAGATTTCCCGGTGTCTTCTATGAAGCTGAACTAGCTTATTTTTTAATTAAATCTTCACGCTCAGATTGTGCAATCCACTCTTGCAACTTATCTTTTAGTGTATTGAAACCTTGGCTACCATTATCCTCTACTTTTTGAGCTACAGGATTATTTGGACGTTTACGAGGTTTTTTCTCTTTTTCTGTTGGAGCTGGTGCTTCTTGTGTTGCACGAATAGAAAGACCGATTTTTCCAGCATTTTCATCAATAGAAAGTACTTTTACTTGTACTTCATCTCCAACACTTAAATGTTCATTAATATCTTTAACGAAGCCATGAGTAACTTCTGAAATGTGAACAAGTCCTTGTGTATTTTCATCTAATGCAACAAAGGCACCATAAGGTTGAATACCTGTTACTTTACCAGTAATCACGCTGCCTACTTCAATTTTCTCTGACATGGGAACACTCCTAATTATTAATATTTTATCGTTTATATACGCAATAAAAAATTATATCATACTCTATAGCTAATATCAAAAGTAAAATGGATAGTCAATAAATAGTCACAATTAATTAACGAAATGTTCATACAATTACCCATTAAAAAAGTTGATTGGTGGTAAAATAAAATATAGAAGGGGGGATAAAAATGAATCACATTGGTGAAAACATTCGCTTAGTCCGTGAACAACATGGGTTAACAAGATTTGAACTTGCAAAAAGAGCGCGGGTAGGTAGTGCAGTAATCGAAAGATATGAGTCAGGTATTTCCACCCCAGATACGCTAACAATCCTCAAGCTATGTACAATATTGGACATCCCAGTATCAACTATTACAAATCCACAAGTTGACCTTCAAAATCAGAATGAGTTGAACCATCCTATGCTTCATCAACAGGATATGAATGAAACTATTTCCAATTTTCACGTATAAACATGTAGGTATTCGGAAAGGCTTGTATTGTAAGTCTTTCTAGAATTCCCCCTTTGTTGAAGGCAATCTGTTATAGGATTGCCTATTTTTTATTTTATACCGAAAATACAATGTTTCTTCTTGTAAGCAATGGCCACGAATGATATGACTTATAGTAACACCTTACATCACTGTAAAGAAATGAGGACAACCATTGCCAAACGATAAAATGCTTCTAAATGGAAATGACTTTTATTATGAATATTACCCACACCCAACCCCTAAACAATCATTTGTATTATTGCATGGGTTTCTTTCTTCCAGCTTTAGTTTTCGAAAACTCATACCATTGCTACAAAAAGAAAATACAGTACTCACAATTGACCTCCCACCATTTGGGAAGAGCGGAAAAGCAAAAAAGTTTATCTACTCTTATGAAAATATTGCTTCAACTATTATTTTACTTCTTGAAAAATTATCTATTCAACAAATCGTGATGGTTGGGCATTCAATGGGAGGACAAATTTGCCTAAACATTGCTCATCAAAGACCAGACTTGCTCGAGGCTGTAGTCTTATTATGTAGCTCTTCTTATCTACCGAAAATGCCAGCAAAGTATGTTTACGCAAGTCACCTACCTTTCTTTTCTCATTTTGTAAAAAGATATCTTGAGAAATCAGGTGTAGAAAAAAACTTAAACAACGTTGTATATGAAAAAGAAATGATTGATGATGCCATGAGGGATGGTTATCTAGAACCATTTTTAAACAAAGATATCTTCTATTCCTTAGCGAGAATGATACGTGACCGGGAGGGAGATTTGGATGAGACCTTATTAAAAACAATTAACACTCCTTGTTTACTCATATGGGGGGAGGCAGACAAGGTGGTCCCTCTCTCTATCGGTCAAAGGTTACAGGGAGACCTACCGCATAGCGAATTACATATCCTTAAGCAGGCAGGACATCTTATACCCGAAGAAAAGCCTGAGGAGATTGTAGCAATTATCGAACAATATTTACAGAAAAAAGAGAATGGTGGGGTGGGATAATTTTTATTCCTTCACCCATTCATTCAATCTCGCAAGAACTATTATTTTTTATCACCAGGAGTTTCTGCGCATATTTTTTACATTGAGCAAGAGGAATTACTTCATCAAAAGAGAATTCATATATAGCTTGGATGTTATGGGCCAATTCATTAGTATCGTCAACAGTTTGTACTATTTGGATTATATCAGCTATTTCCGTATCGTAATTGCCTGTACCGATATGAAATGGGTCCCAATCATTTAAACAATCTACTAACAATAGATTCATTTGTTGTGTATTCATTATACATTCACCTTATTATTTTTCATTTATGTTTACATATCTTATCATATAGATAGAAATCGATAAATAAAGAAATGGTGGGATAGAAGTGGAAAATCAATATTTTCATGAAATTTTTGATCGTAAAAATACGTCATCAGTGAAGTGGGAATTGACCAAAACGGTTTTTGGAGAAGAAGATGTCCTTCCAATGTGGGTTGCAGATATGGATTTCAAACCGCCTAAAGAGGTAACAAATGCACTACAAAAACGTTTAGATCACGGAATTTATGGTTATACATTTGCGTCCCCATCCTTACCAAAAGTAATCAAGGATTGGGTAAGTGTTCATCACGGCTGGGATATTCCCCTGCAGTCCATATTATACAATACTGGTGTGGTTCCATCTTTGGCAGCGGTCGTACAGACCTATACAGAAGAAGGGGACAATATATTAATACATACCCCTGTTTATCCTCCATTCACAAATGTCATTGAAAGTAATCATCGTAAAGTTTTACGTTCTCCACTTAAGCTTGTTAATGGACATTACAAAATTGATTTTGATGACTTTGAACAGCAACTCAAAAAAGGGGCGAAAATGTTTATTCTCTGTAATCCTCATAATCCAGGAGGAAATGTGTGGTCAAAAGAGGATTTACAGAAGATCGGTGACTTATGTATCGCTTATGATTGCTTAATCCTATCAGATGAAATTCATGCAGACCTCGTCTATAAGCCGAAAAAACATGTCGCTATCGCTAGCTTAAGCGAGGAACTGAGAGGCCAGACGATTACATGTATTGCACCAACCAAAACTTTTAATATTGCTGGGTTGCAAGCATCCGCCCTTATTATTCCAAATGAGACATTAAGGAAAAAATTTGAAGATTTTCAAGCTAGACAAGGCTTCCATCAATTATCCATCTTTGGAATGGTCGGCATGGAAGCGGCTTATACCCATGGAACAGAATGGTTAGAAGCTTTACTCTCATATTTACAACAAAATATCCAGAGTGTAAAAAGTTTTATAGAAAAAGAATTGCCTGATATTGATGTCGTTGATCCAGAAGGGACGTATTTAATCTGGCTAGATTGTCGTAAACTCGGCTTAACTGATGATGACATTCAGCAAAAGCTTGTAAAGAAAGGAAAACTTGGATTAGAGCCAGGACCAAAATATGGCCCAGGTGGTGAAGGGTTTGTCCGTATGAACATCGCCTGCCCTCATGATATACTTATGGATGGACTTCATCGTTTAAAAACAGCATTTTCATAAGGATTCTGTAAAAACATGTCGGAAAAACTATTTCCGACATGTTTTTTATTTCAATAAATTCTCTTCTATATGCTTTTTTATTTCTAGCCACTCTTCTATTGTCACACTATACATCACTGTGTGACGAATTTCTCCATTCCTACGAATCATATGATTACGTAATATCCCCTCCTTCTTAGCACCTATTCTCTCAATTGCCTTTTGTGATTGGAGGTTCTCATGGCCTGTTTTTATTTGTACTCGATTAAATTTCAGTTCTTCAAAACAATAAGACAATAAAAGGTGTTTACAATTTGTATTGATTGCACTGCGCCAATAATGAGGATGAATCCATGTTGAACCGATTTCTAACCTTTTATGGGTAAGGTCCACATCTAAAAACCAGGTACAGCCAATAATTTGCTGCTCCTTTTTATTAAAAATAACAAAAGGGAACTCTCTTCCTTCTTCACGCTTTTTGATACCCGCTTCAACATATGTAACGACGTCACTATATTGGGTTAAATCCACTGACATATGTGTCCAAATTGACTCGTCTTTCGCTGCCTTGCTTATCCCTTCAATATGACAAGTTTCCATTGGAATCAGTTGTACTACACTATTTTCTAGTAGCTTCATAAAGTCCCCTCCCTTTAACCTATTAAAGCATATTTACTATAAAATAAATACGCTTTTTACATAATATTCTTACTTTTATTCACGCAATGATTTTCATAAATTTTATTTTAAAAAACTTATGACTCACTTCGCTCACTTAATGGTTTACTCTCTTCCATCGATAAACCAGCCTAATTTTTTATCGTTTCCTAAGCAATAAAAAAGAACAAATTCCTTCCAGAATTTGTTCTTTCTTCCATTCATATAATATTGGTTAACTCTTACTATTTTGTGCTTCTTTCTGCTTTGGTTCTTTGTCTTTCGAAATCACTCCACAGGCAATTCTTTCCCCGGAGTCGCCAGAAGGCTGTGTCATTCCATCATCTGTTTTTTCATCAATGACAATAGATGTACCATCTTTTGTTAATAATGAAGACTTTTCATCTTTCATTGTAACTTCAGCTGCAACTAAGTCTGTCTTCACTTTCCCATCATCTTCCACAATAATATTAGGTAAATCACCCGCATGATGACCATCTTGATTCAGTAAACCATGATCTTTATCTTCGGGATTAAAGTGATTACCAGCCGATTTAAAGTCAGGAGCCTCACACTCACCTTTCTCATGGATATGAATAGCATGATCCCCAGGTGGCAGACCTTTTAAATCTAACCCTAACTTGACCCCACTGGCTTGCTCTTCTAATTTAACCTTACCAAGAGAATCCCCAACTGCGTTAAACATCTCTACATCTACCTTTTTTACTTCCTGTTCTGTACAACCCATTAATAAAACAGATAGACTAAATAATAAATAAACTATCTTCTTATTCATAAAGAAAGCCTCCAAAAAGAAAATCATGCACTTAGCTTTTCCCAATCCAAAAAAAATACAACCACTACTCAAAGTGGTTGTCGAAAAGTTTACAAACATGAAAGTTGTCTTCAATCAACAGAAGAGTTTTTACTTTTTTGTTTTAATTGGTCTTCGAGTTCGCGTGTTTTTTCACTCTCTTTTTTTGAGTGGTGAATAAACCATCTCATTACAAATGCTGCGAGAATCATAAAGGCAACTAACCATATAACGGCCGGAATATATTCTGTCTTGTCTTCTGGAAAATAAAGAAATAAAGAAAACACATAAGTTTGAAGCACGGCTATGTTCCTTTCTTACTTTCGTTGATATCCTTATTATAACAGTCGATGTAATCTATACCAACCTTTATTCGATGACTTGTATTTTCTCAATAATCACGTCTTCTACTGGTTTATCGTTTTCATTTACTTCTACTTGTGCAATATCATCAACAATATCCATCCCATCTATCACCTGTCCAAAAACAGTATGACGCCCATCTAGCCATGGCGTTCCACCACTTTCCACATATTTCTCAATAATTTCAGCTGGATATTCATTATCTTTCATCTGTTGTTCTAGGCCATCCCCTAATGTTGTATTCTGAACAATGAAAAATTGACTACCATTTGTATCAGCACCTTTGTTAGCCATCGATAAGGCACCGCGAATATTAAATAATTGATTAGAGAACTCATCCTCAAAGTATTCCCCGTAAATACTTTCTCCACCAAGTCCTGTGCCTTCAGGGTCTCCACCTTGGACCATAAACTCTTTCATAACACGATGAAAGATAACGCCATCATAATAACCTTCTTTACTATGAGTGATAAAGTTTTCTACTGTCTTTGGTGCAATATCGGGAAAAAGTTTAATCGTAATTTCGCCTAAGGATGTTACCAACTTAACGACTTGCTCATTTTCCCCTACTTCATTGGAAAGCTGTGGGAAACCTTTTACTTTAGCAGCTTCGCCTGTATCATCTTCTTGTGTTTTTTCCTCTGCTGTTGACTTGTCCCCTTTGTCTGCATCAGTTGTATCGTTATTCTCACCACAACCAGCAAGTAATAAAAGAAGCGTGGCAAATAAAACAAACCATTTTTTTCTCATTTTCTCACTCCCAAGCATATGTATTATACTACCATTATTTTAATATTGTACCGCTTTGTAAAGAGCCTATCTATCTGTTTTATGGATTGTCTTTCATTTCTTTCTCATTCATAATATAGGCAAGATCAATTGTTAGGAGGTACATCAATGAGTGAATTAAATATTGGAGATAAAGTTACCGGGATATACAAAACAGGGAAATATATTGGAGAAATCACAGACATCCGTCCGCAAAGTTATTTGGTAAGGGTCTTAGCAGTGCTGAAGCATCCTACACAAGGTGATCTTCACCATCCTAAAGAAGTAGACGGCGTTTTCTTTCAAGAAAGAAGAGCCTTGGCATATAGGGAACAAACGAATGTCCCTTTAAAAATGGTGAAACCTTTTACCGAAGATATTCCCGACTATCAAGATTCACTTCAAGAAGCCATTGAAAAAATGCGTGCAGAATTACTTAGCAAAAACACGCAATGGGCAGAAAAAAGCTTAATGAACTTAAAATCATTAGAAAAAGACTATTTTAAATAATTGTTTTTAAACGAACTGTCACAGATTGAGTCCTAAATCACATTGAGTAATTTAGGACTTAAACACCCCATAACAGTCCATCTCTTTTGCCTACAGTTCTGGCTGATTTTGAAATCATTTATGTGGGCATTTCTTTGTACTCCATATTTCTAGTTAGCTCCTTTGCTTTTCTGATGTTTGCTTTCTCAATAGTATGTGTGCGCTTCGGCTTGCTAACCGTCATTCCTTCTCTCACACCATGAATCCAATGCAAGCTAGTACTGGATTAAGTGGAGTAGATTAGCAACAGTACTGTAAAAACATCGACTTTTTTTCATTCGTAGTTTAGCAGCACCTTGACCACTTTTTTTGCATAAGGTTTGATATTAAAAACAGGTTTACATGCAAAAAAATAAGACCCAATTTCACTTTGAGTCCTTACACATGTTGCTTCAACAGCTTAGAAAAATCTATGACGTCCCCGATTGTAGCAGGCTTTGGTTTCTTTAGATAGCGCTTATCTTTTTCCACAAGCTTAAAGATCTGATAAGTCGTTAAGGCATCATCCAATGCTTTATGGTGCTTCCCCGTGCCTTCTTTTCCATACTCTTGCACAGCTCTCCATAAACCTGTCTGATTCTGATTACCGAAGAATCGTTTATATTCCATTGATAAATCTATTTCTTTACCATCAAAGGGAAACGGTAACTCCGTATGTAAACAATTATTTCGCAGCACCTTCATATCCATATTTCCCCATGTAACGATTTTTAAGGAGGAGACAGTTGGTATTTTCGAAAACTGGTCTAGCATTTGTTTAAAAGTGATGCCTGTATCAACCTGTTGTTGAGAAATTTTCAAAAACGAGCTACACCTTTTAGATAAATGAGGGTACTTAATTGGTTTCACATAAGATGAAAACTGGTCAACGATGTTTCCACCCTCTACCAAAATATAGCCCACTTCAATGATTTCAGGATAAAACCCTTTCCAATTCCGTTCTGGCATTGTAAATTCAAAATCAATAAATAAATACCTTGCTCCTTCCATCAGCTGAGATCCCCCTTTTTACGTAAATAATAAGAAAAGATCCTTTCTTTAAACGGATTTTTCCGTGTACTCTTTATTGTTATTATAGCATGCTATTTTTTTATTTTTCAGTTATTTGAATTAAAACCTAAATATACTCCATCATATTCCTGACTGTCCCAAATATGTACCTTTTTATTTCTCATGTGGTGTACGCTCATTTCTGAAAAACCCCAAAACCCCTTACCTAAATAAACCAAAGAAGTTATGCATCGTATTAGGATTGCATTATTCATTATAATCTCATAATCATTTCAAATAAAAAAGATCCGAGCAAAGTCAAATTTGCCCGGACCTTCCAAGTCTCATTAGTCATATTTACCACGTATTTTTGAAAATTTTCTCAAGACACTTCTCTAATTTTCACGTACTCTCTCGGAGCAAAATCAGATACATCCGCTTCTATTTCCAGATTACTCCATTCACTTTCATACTTTTTAGATTGATCTGCCTTCAGTTTATTTGACATTTCCTGAGATTCAACGAACCAAGCACTGCAGAAAATAATGGCAAATATGCCTATAGCAGTTATTATTTTCCCAAACATTTACAAACCACCACCTAAAAATAGTTTGTATAATTATTCGTTTTTTTATTCATTTAAAAAATTTTTGCCAAAAATCGACGTGTTTCTACTTATTTATAAAGTTTATGGGGAAACCTACTGCTAGAGGATTTCTTCAATGCAACTGATAACTTTTTACGTTATAATTACTACCGTAGCTGTTGAACTTTAGTATGAATAGCATATTTCTCTGCATTATCTTGCAATTCACAGATTTTTTCTTCAAAAGGGGGTAATTTCTTGTCACTGTTACATTTGGCGATTATTGCGCCATTTATTATCGCAGTGTTTGTACCGCTAATATATAAAAATATTAAGTCAGTACACACAGGGTGGTTTATACTACCACTTCCTATTCTGCTGTTCATTTATTTCAGTAGTTTTATTTCTAAAACAACAAATAAACAAGTAACAATGGAATCGTTTTCATGGATCTCTTCTTTAGGAATTGACTTCACAGTTAAAGTGGATGGACTAGGTTTATTATTCGCTTTATTAATTACTGGGATTGGTTCGTTAGTTATTCTGTATTCTATTTACTATCTTTCTAAACAGAAAGAGAAATTAAATACATTCTATGTTTATTTATTGCTGTTCATGGGGGCAATGCTTGGTGTTGTTTTATCAGACAATTTAATTGTCCTTTATGCGTTTTGGGAATTAACTAGCTTTTCATCTTTTCTCTTAATTGGCTATTGGTACAATCGAGAGAAATCACGTTATGGTGCACAAAAATCAATGATTATCACCGTTTTAGGTGGACTAGCTATGTTGGGAGGAATCATCCTTCTCTATAACATGACCGGAACGTTCAGTATTACCGAAATTGTCGCACAAGCTGACACAATTATTGATCACCCACTTTTTGTTGCCGCTCTTTTATGTATTCTATTAGGTGCATTCACGAAATCGGCACAATTTCCATTCCATATCTGGTTACCAGATGCGATGGAAGCACCAACCCCTGTTAGTGCTTACCTTCACTCAGCTACAATGGTTAAAGCGGGGATCTATCTAGTAGCTAGAATGAGTCCAGTTTTTGCCGAAGACACTTTATGGATGGGGCTCATCATTGCTTTTGGATTGTTCACATTATTCTGGGGATCCTTCTCAGCGGTCAAACAAACAGATCTAAAATCTATCCTAGCCTTTTCGACCATAAGTCAACTTGGATTAATTATGTCTTTATTAGGCGTAGGAGCAGCTGCGCTGCATTACGAACAACCTGAATATTTTATGGTAGCAACTACTGCTGCAATTTTCCATTTGATGAACCATGCTACCTTTAAAGGAAGTTTATTTATGGTCGTAGGGATAGTCGACCATGAAACAGGTACAAGGGATATTCGTAAGCTAGGTGGTTTGATGAACCTCATGCCAATTACATTTACGATTGCTATAATTGGCACCTTTGCTATGGCTGGGTTACCACCATTCAATGGCTTCCTTAGCAAAGAGATGTTCTTTACTGGTATGATTAATGCACTTCATATGGATTTTGATTGGAGCATTATTATTCCAGTTATTGCTTGGATTGCGAGTGTGTTTACTTTCATATACAGTATGATCCTTGTTTTCAAAACATTTACAGGGAAATATCAACCAGAGAAATTAGAGAAAAAACCGCATGAAGCCCCTATTGGTATGCTTATTTCTCCAATTATTTTAGCATCATTAGTTATTGTAATCGGCTTTTTCCCTAATCTCGTAAAACCTTTGTTAGTACCTGCTATAGAAACGATTATGCCTATGTATGAGTTTGATGTTCATATTTCTATGTGGCACGGTTTTAATACAGAATTATTTATGACAATCGGTGTTATTATTGTTGGGATTCTAATGTACCTTGGATTAAATAAATGGCGTGGCATTTATGGTATTTTCCCGGAGAAAATTACACTTAACCGCTTCTATGATGGGTTACTTGATTCAATGTATAAAGGCTCTTACAGCTTAAATCGCAATGTAATGTCAGGATCCATTAACCATTATTTAAGCTATATGTTTATTTTCATGGTTGTGCTTATTATTGGTTCATTATTTGGGCTAGACGCTTTCGCCTTTAGCACTGATAATTTAGCGCCAATTGAATTCTACGAAGTAATACTAACATTTATTGTGGCTGCTGCATCTATCGCTCTATTGTTTACTAAGTCTCGTATTGTTTCTATTCTACTAACTGGAACAATAGGATATATGGTTGCCTTGCTATTCATCGTTTTTAGAGCGCCAGATTTAGCGCTCACTCAATTGGTGATTGAGACAATTTCTGTATCACTATTCTTACTTTGCTTCTATCACTTACCGAAGAAATTGACAGACGATCCTGTACCAGTGAAAGTGCGAAATGCCATTATTTCAGTAGGGGTTGGCTTATTCGTCATTTTAGTTGGATTAACAGCGCATAGTACGAAACTATTTGATTCTATTTCACAATATTATATTGAGAATACGTATAGTGAAGCTGCTGGGAAGAACATGGTTAATGTAATCTTAGTTGACTTTAGGGGCTTTGATACGATGTTTGAAATCGCCGTGTTAGGTATTGCTGCATTAGCTATTTTCGGTCTGATTAAGCTAAGGAGAAATGGAGGAAAGAAAATTGAAAACAAGTAACGTTATCTTGCAATCGATGACGAAAGTGTTATTATTTCTCATCATGATTTTCTCCATTTATATCTTTTTTGCTGGACATTATACACCTGGAGGCGGATTTGTAGGCGGCTTATTAACGTCAGGCGCCATCCTGCTTCTACTCTTAGCCTATGACCTTCAAACAGTAAGAAATATTTTACCATTCAACTTCTTATATATGGTTGCACTTGGTTTAGTTTTTGCTATTGGAACAGGTGCAGGTGCATTTATTTACAACAAACCTTTTTTAACACATGCATTTGGAGACCTTCATGTACCTATTTTAGGTGAGCTTCACTTGCATACAGCGACATTGTTTGATCTAGGGGTATATCTTGTTGTTGTAGGTGTAACGATGTCCATTATTCAAACGATAGGAGGAGATGATGAATAATGGAAATACTAATGATTTTTATTGCCGGCATTCTTTTCATGTCTGCAACCTATTTGATGCTTTCACGAAGTGTTGTGCGAATCATTTTAGGGACAACTGTATTAAGTCATGGCGTACATCTTCTCTTATTAACTATGGGAGGCTTGAAGAGAGGTGCACCACCTTTAGTGGGTGAAGAAGCAAGCGCATATACAGACCCTCTTCCTCAAGCACTCATTTTGACAGCAATCGTTATTGCTTTTGGAGTTACTGCTCTATTCCTCGTATTAGGGTATCGCTCATACAAAGAACTTGGCACAGATAATATGGAGAAATTGAGAGGAAATGATGGCAATGATTAATTTTTTGATACTCCCTATTCTAGTTCCGTTAATTACCGCCGTCATTCTGATCTTATTAAATAAATCAGTTATTGCTCAAAGGTGGGTTGCTGGTCTATCAGCCTTTGCTACAGTCATTCTATCTGCACTATTAGTGAATCAGGTAAAAAATGACGGTATACAAACATTAAACTTATCGAACTGGGATGCCCCTTTTGGTA
The DNA here is from genome assembly GCF_038007625.1 of Cytobacillus sp. FSL K6-0129. Lineage (NCBI taxonomy): Bacteria > Bacillati > Bacillota > Bacilli > Caryophanales > Bacillaceae > Cytobacillus > Cytobacillus sp. FSL K6-0129. The sequence continues at coordinate 2,122,123 of NZ_JBBOXM010000001.1, forward strand.
TAACCCTTGTTTCTGATATGTTATCATCTTTACTTGTATTAACAACGAGTATCGTCGCATTTGCATGTATTATTTATTCATTTAAAGGAATTGGCGAAGATCGTGAAAAATATCATTTTTATGCCGCTTTACAATTTTTAATTGTTGGTGTAAATGGTGCTTTTACGACAGGCGATATTTTTAACCTTTTTGTATTTTTTGAAGTCATGTTAATGTCTTCTTATGCTTTAATTCTACTCGGTGGAACGAAAATTCAATTAAGAGAATCCATCAAGTATATTTTAGTTAACGTTATTTCTTCCGGTTTATTCGTCATTGCAGTTGGTTACCTTTATTCGGTCGTAGGAACTTTGAATATGGCGCATATTGCTGAGAGAGTGAGTGAAATAAGCGGGGTTTCTCAACCTGGTGTGATTACGATTATTGGAATCATATTCCTCATCGTCTTTGGTTTGAAAGGGGCAATATTCCCGTTATATTTCTGGTTACCGGGCTCTTATTATGCACCTCCAGCACCTGTAATGGCTATTTTTGGAGCACTCCTCACAAAAGTCGGTGTATATTCTATTATTAGAACTTACTCCCTATTCTTTTACGAAGAAGGTGGATATGTTCAACAAGTGATCATGATCTTAGCGATTTTAACTATTATTACTGGGATTATCGGTGCACTGGCTTATTGGGATGTTAAAAAGATTATCATATACAACATTATTGTTGCTGTCGGTATCATTCTGTTCGGAGTAAGTACAATGAATGAAAATGCCTTAACAGGATCAATATTCTATCTTATTCATGACATGATTATCAAAGCAGGGTTATTCTTACTTGTTGGGTTAATGGCAACCATTACAGGTACAAATAACTTAAAGCAAATGGGCGGATTAATAAAGAATTATCCAGGGTTCAGCTGGACATTCTTCCTTGCAGCACTTGCATTAGCTGGTATTCCACCATTAAGTGGTTTCGTTGGAAAAGTCCTTATTGTTCAAGGTGGATTTTCATCTGAACACTTCATTGGCGCTGCAATTGTGTTAGCATCTAGCTTATTCGTGCTCATCTCTATTATGAAAATCTTTATTAATGGCATTTGGGGCGAACCAAAAACATTTGCAAATGAAAAGACAGTTCCTTATAAGCAGTTATTAATCGCTCCAGTGATCTTAGTCATTCTTTCTATCTGCTATGGTGTAGGTGCAGATTTTGTTTATCCGTATATCTCTCAAGCTGCTGAAAGTTTAATCAACACCAATTTATATATCGATGCAGTTCTAAAGGAGTAGTGAGTATGGCAGTTCAAATTTTATTAAATGTTTGTCTTGGGTTTATGTGGATGTTTCTAACAACAACGTATGATCTAGTGGCATTTATCAAAGGATACTTTTTTGGCCTACTCATTTTGTTTGTATTTAGAAATTTCTTCAGCAGCCGTTTTTATTTGTACCGTGTTTATGCAGTGGTTAAATTGCTCTTTATCTTTATACGAGAGCTAATTCTAGCCAACATTGCTGTCGTTAAGATTGTGTTAACACCTAAGCTACACAACACGCCTGGGATATTTGCCTATCCAACAAGTTTAGAAAAGGACTGGGAAATTACCACACTATCTAACTTAATTACCCTAACACCAGGTACGTTAGTAGTAGATATTTCAGAAGATAAGAAAATCCTTTTTGTACATGCTGTAGATATGAATGATGTCCAGGATGAAATAGAAGCGATTCAAACAAGCTTCGAAAAGGCGATTATGGAGGTGAGCCGAAAATGATACAAACTGCCGTTACAATTGCAATCATTTGTTTAGCTCTATCCATGCTTGCATTAGTCTACCGAATCATTAAAGGCCCAACATTGCCGGATCGTATCGTTGCTTTAGACGCCGTTGGTGTAAACATTGTTGGTATTGTCGCGTTAATATGTATCAAAGTAGATACAACTGCCTATGTAGAGTTCATTTTACTATTTGGGATATTAGCGTTTATCGGGACAGTAGCCTTCTCCAAATATCTAGAGAAGGGAGTCATTATTGATCATGATAGAGATCGCTAATATTATCATCGTCATATTTATTATTCTCGGAGCGTTCTTTCACTTAATAGCTGCGCTAGGTGTAATCAGATTACCTGATGTATATACGAGAAACCATGCTGCTTCAAAAGCTGCTACACTTGGTGTCCTTTGTATATTATTAGCTGCATTCTTTTACTTTTATTTTCATGAGAGTGAGTTTAATACAAGAGTACTTCTCTGCATCGTCTTTATGTTTTTAACAGCTCCAGTTGCTGGCCATTTACTTGGAAGAGCAGCCTATCATCATGGCGTAAAAATGGAAGGTAGTAAGGTTGATGATTACCAAGAATACCTCGAGATAAAGAAATCTAATGAACAACAAAAATATGAAGAATTTAAAAAGAAATTAGGGAAGAATCTATAAAAAAAAACGCTACCATATGCAATCTAAACTGCATGTAGGTGGCGTTTTTTTTATTTTAATAAACAAATTTTCCAATCGTGACTAATCAAATGAATGAAACGTAACTAAGTGCGGTTTATTAAAAATGATTGTTGTGTGGATACTGGACACCATGCGAAGGTTTAACTTTCATATCATACAATGCCACATATAAAACCAAAAAAAAACAGGGTAGAAATTACCTTTCCACCCGCATTTCATTAAGACTTTTTCAATTTTAAAACAGCCATTGTACACCTTGATGCACATATTAATTTTTCTTGTTCATCGACGATCTTTATTTCCCAAACCATCGTTGTTTTTCCTTGATGTAGAACTGTTGCAATTGCTGTCACAACGCCGTCTTTCTTTGACTTAATATGGTTAGCATTAATCTCTAGTCCTGCTACACCTTCTGTTTCTTTATCAACGAGTTCATAAGCACCTAAGCTCGCTACAGTTTCAGCAAGCGCTACAGAAGCCCCTCCATGAAGGATACCAAATGGCTGTCTCGTTCTGCCGTCTACAGGCATAGTGGCAACAACCTTTCCCTTTTCAAGGCTTGTAATTTCAATACCTAACGTTTCTATCATTGTTTTTGGATACATATGTACGCCTCCCCTCAACTACCATTATAACCGAACATATATTTTATGGGAATATTCTGTTTAATCATAGAATAAGCCTTAGGCACATATATTTATGCTAATGCGATATTGAAAGGAGACCTATGATGTATCCTACACGTTTTAATCCCTCTCCTATTTGTCCGTATCCTTATACCTATCCTATATATTGCCACCCTTATCCACCAATACCTATACGTTCATTCCCTCCAGTTAATCCGGATCAGTTCATTCAATCAGCAAAAGCAATGGAAGTATTAATGAATAGTGCTAGTAAATTACTTGATAAAATGGCGAAGTCCAGAGAATACTCCTATAATATTATGACTGCTGCCCAGGAATCAAATCAAACAAAAGTTAATCAATTAATTGATTCTGCTAATCTGAACAATCATCCGAAAGTTACTTATACACCAGATGGATTAACATTAAATTTTCAATCTGCCGGTGATCAAAGTGCGAATTTGTCATTAAAATTAAAATGGACTACGATGCAAATGTAGGGTTAAGCCATATTTTCATACCTAATATAGAAGAGCAGTCAATTTACGACTGCTTTTTATTTTTATAATCTTGGTTATGATTTTGCTGTACTATCCTTCAATATATAAATTTAAGCTTACAAAAAAATACCACAGCATCTCTCCGTGGTATCATTTTTATCTAGTTAATCTCATTATTTATATTAATATTTGGTCCATAAAGATTGGGATTGCCAGCATAGGGATTTTGGTAGCCACCAAAACCTTGATTGCCATATGGAACAGGGCTGGGGCCGTAACCGTATCCATATGGTGGACAAGGTCCTCCAAAACACGGCCTAGGTCTAAAGAACAGCGGTGCGGCTAACGCCCCTCCCGCTAATCCTCCAAGAAAACCGCCAACAAATGGCGCCGCCAAAAAGGGAAAAAAGCGTTCATCCGCAACACCAGGATGTCGATAATAATAATGCACTAGGGATTACCTCCTTTAATTAAAAGCTGGGTACCTTCCCTATTACATATGCATCTATCATCAATTAAGCGTGGGCTTAATGTGAGTTATTATCATTCACTCTTCGTTAAAATAGCATCCGCGATTCCATAATCCACCGCTTCTTGTGCGCTCATAAAATAATCACGTTCTGTATCCAACTTCACCTTGTCTAATGGTTGATTTGTTTTCTCGGCAATCATTTGGTTGGTTACGTCTTTTAGCTTTAATATCCTCCTTGCAGAGATCTCAATATCTGTCGCTTGCCCTCTTGCACCACCTAAGGGCTGATGAATCATTACTTCGCTATGAGGAAGCACAAATCGTTTTCCTTTCGTGCCAGATAGAAGCAGTAGTGCACCAAATGAGGCAGCCATCCCTGTACAGATAGTGCGAATATCACACCTAACATAGTCGAGTGTATCTAAAATAGCAAAGCCCGCTGTTGTTGATCCTCCAGGACTATTAATATAGAGTGAAATATCTTTTTTCTCATCTTCTGCAGCTAAAAATAATATTTGAGCAACAATATTATTCGCCATATGATCATTGATTTCTTCACCAATCATAATAATCCGATCTCTCAATAGTCTTGAATAAATGTCATAGGACCGTTCACCTTTAGCCGTTTGTTCAATTACATAAGGTATTGTACTCATTAGGAAACCTCCAAAAGGCAAGCATTAAGCTGCCATCATATTGAAAGCATTTGAAGGGGTGCTTTGCTTGGAAGTACTATAATGATTAATTATTGGCAGTAATTTGATAAGCTCAGTGGGATGTTGATGCTCAAATGCACGATGGAAAACTTGAAAGATTTTTCTCTCGACCGGCTCATCCCATTGCTGATTTAATTCTTTCATATCTGTTCCTAAACGTCTTCTTGCTCGATGCAATAAACTCTTAACAGAGGCTTCTTTCATATTTAACATCTCTGCAATTTCACTATTCTTAAATAAAAACGCTTCTTTTAATGAAAAAGCTAGCGCCTGTTGCACAGTTAATTTCTCTAATAATAATTCAATTGTTTCTGTCAAATGATGATTTCTTGTTTCGATATCAACATGATTTTCTGTTAATTGCTCTTTTTTCTTTTTTCTAACCACATCGATCCATTGATGATAAGCAATTTTCTTTAACAAAGCTCGTGTTAATTTAGCCTCGTTATACTTCATTGCCTTCAAGATGGTTTCTTGCGCTATGTCCTCTCCATCCCACTCATTTTGGCAAAGAAAGGTGCAATAGCTTACTAAGTCTCGATAATACTTTTTCGCAATCAAATCTAACGTTGCTGACCGGCTTACCATCTGCTCCTTCTGCATTGTTTCCTTCACCCCTTCACACTTTCTATTACTTAAACGGCTATAAGTGAAAAAAAGATATGGGTCAATAAAATTTTTTTCTTAATAAGCTTTAGCCCAATAGACAAGATGCTGTGCTTCTTCTTTACAGCAAACACACGCTTTAGCAATCGCCGTTTCATCAAATGGCATACATCGGGAAGTCACACTTGTGTCTTCTTTTATTTTCTCTTCGCATGCTTGATTGCCACACCACATCGCTTTGACGAATCCTTGTTTTTCATTAAATATCTGCTTAAACTCTTCATAAGTATATGCTTCATACGTATGTTCGTTGCGATGTTCTTTTGCCTTATGATAAAGTGAAGTTTGAACCTTTTCTAAGAGTTGAACAATTGTTTCTTCTAGATTTTCTAATGGAGTGACCATTTTCTCCCCTGTATCTCTTCTTGCAAGTACGACTTGGCCCTTTTCAATATCTTTAGGACCTACTTCTAAGCGAATGGGCACACCCTTCATTTCATATTCATTAAATTTCCAACCTGGCTTTTTATCACTTGCATCAATATCTACGCGCGCTACTTTACTTAGTCTTTCTTTTAAATCATAGGCAAAATCTAATACGCCACCCTTATGTTGCGCAATAGGAACAATCATTACCTGCTTTGGGGCAACCTTTGGCGGAATTACTAAACCTCTGTCATCACCGTGGACCATAATCATCGCACCGATAATTCTGGTTGTGAATCCCCAAGAAGTTTGCTGCACATACTGCTCTTTTCCATCTTGGTCGGTAAATTGAATCCCAAATGCCTTTGCAAAGCCATCTCCTAAATGATGAGATGTCCCTGATTGTAGCGCTTTACCATCATGCATTAAACTTTCAATTGTATAAGTTAATTTAGCGCCAGCAAACTTTTCTTTTTCCGTTTTCTTGCCTTTAACAACAGGGATAGCTAAAAGATTTTCACAAATATCTGCATAGACTTCTAGCATCTTTACTGTTTCTTCTAACGCTTCTTCATCCGTCGCATGACAAGTATGGCCCTCTTGCCATAAAAACTCCAACGTTCGTAAAAATGGTCTTGTTGTTTTCTCCCATCGAACAACATTTGACCATTGATTATAAAGCTTTGGTAAATCACGATAAGAGTGAATAATATTTTTATAATGTTCTCCGAATAGTACTTCTGATGTCGGGCGCACACAAAGTCTCTCAGCAAGCTCATCTTCCCCACCATGAGTTACCCAAGCGACTTCTGGGGCAAATCCTTCAATATGATCTTTTTCTTTCTGAAGAAGGCTCTCAGGTATAAATAGAGGCATATAAACATTTTCATGCCCAGTTTCTTTTATCTTTTGATCAAGTACTGATTTAATGTTCTCCCAAAGGGCGTAACCATATGGACGAATAATCATTGAACCTCTCACACTCGAATAATCGACTAAATCAGCTTTCTTTACGACATCTGTATACCATTGTGGAAAATCTTCATTCATTGATGTTATTTCTTTCACAAACTGCTTACCCATATTGACACCTCATTTTTAATTTTTATTCTTTCAAAGACACAAAAAAGCCCTGCTTTCAAATAGGGACCCAATGACTGGTGGTACCACCCTATTTCAAAGCAAAGCTTTGCACTCTTATTGATAACGGTTCAACAAGTAAACCGCATATTCTAAAGAATATGTACTCAGAGGGCAGGTTCAGCTTTTCATTAATAGATATCTTACAGCACAAACGGATACCTTCTCTGAAAATAATGATGAAAACTTACTATTCCTCATCAACGATTAACTATTTTTTGAAGATTATATAGAGTTTAATGAAAAATGTCAAATTTTGATTGAAGGCTCTTGGTCTAATGGCTTTTTACTTCTCTTTTTAGCCCTCTCAAGTGACCTTTTTTCTATTACTAGACTAATTGGTACACAAGAAGAGGCAAAAAAATAAGATGATCAATAACAGAATGTGAAAAGATAAACCTTTCCGTACAAAGAATACAATCCATTTTTCTATTTTAATATTTTGAAGGAATTCGATTATCCCCTATATGTGTAACTAGAAAAATACAGCCCTATTAAATCCTTGAATGGTAAGGGCTCCTGAAGATACGTTAACCATCATAGCAAAGAATACTAAATGAAGGCTATAAGAAAATCGCGTTCAACATGATTTAGTATCAACTGAAATACTCCTACAAATTCATACATCGTCTAATATATCATCCAAAAAGTAAAAAAACCTACCCCTATTAAGAGGTAGGAGAAAGTATCATTAGTTTGTTATTTCTTCATTTGCGAATGCTGCATCGACTTGAACATAATCATAACCTAAGTCCCTTGCGACTGCTTCATACGTTACATGCCCATTTACTACGTTTACCCCTAATTTCAATGCTGGGTTTTGTTCAACAGCTAGATGTGCACCTTTAGTCGCTATTTGTAATGCATAAGGAATTGTTACATTCGTTAATGCGATTGTTGATGTTCTTGGCACGGCACCTGGCATGTTTGCCACAGCATAATGCACAACACCATGTTTAATATATGTTGGATCATCATGTGTAGTTACATGATCAACCGTTTCAAGAATACCACCTTGGTCAACCGCAACGTCGATAACGACTGCACCAGGTTTCATCGTTTGAATCATTTCTTCTGTTACTAATTTTGGCGCTTTTGCTCCTGGAATGAGTACAGCACCAATTACAAGGTCAGCTTCTTTTACAGATTCAGCAATATTTAATGGATTAGACATTAATGTTTGAATGCTATTACCGAAAATATCATCAAGTTGACGAAGTCTTTCAGGGCTTAAATCAATGATTGTTACATCTGCACCAAGACCAATGGCCATTTTCGCAGCATTAATACCCACAACGCCCCCACCAATAATCGTCACTTTTCCTCGAGATACACCTGGCACACCTGCAAGTAATATTCCTTGGCCACCGTTTGTTTTTTGTAAGAATTGCGCTCCAACTTGTGTAGCCATTCTACCGGCAACTTCACTCATTGGTGTTAATAATGGAAGTGTACGGTTCACCTCAACTGTTTCATATGCAATAGCCGTTACTCCACTTTTCACTAGCGCATCTGCCAATTCTGGTTCTGCTGCTAAATGCAAATAAGTAAACAATACTAGGCCTTTACGGAAATAGTCATATTCAGTTGGTAGCGGTTCTTTTACCTTCATTACCATCTCCGCTGCCCATGCTTCTTTTGCCGTGCCTACGATTTTCGCGCCTGTTAACTCGTAATCTTGATCTTGAAATCCACTTCCGAGTCCTGCAGTCGTTTCAATAAGTACTTCATGTCCAGCTTTTACTAATGCATCTACCCCCGCTGGTGTCATTGCTACACGGTTCTCGTTGTTTTTAATCTCTTTAGGTACGCCGATAATCATATCCTTTTGGCCCCTTCCATTTATTATATTAATTTTTAAGTATGAATAAATTGCATAGAATAAATTGTCAAATAATAAATGACAATTTTATGTTTCCCTATTGTCAGTATAATAATAGAATGTTGAAATGACTTTGTTTATATTTGAAAAATGAAAAAGCATCATTTGTGTAATTTCACAAACGATGCTTTTTTTCTATGTATTTGCGGATTTGCAGTTCTAAATACAAGGAAAATTTCTCATGTGTACTTTTAAAGTTCACATGAGTGAGTTCTGTAATTCTCTTCAAACGATAATTTAATGTATTAACGTGAACATGCAGGACTTTAGCAGCGTCATTTACATTGCTATCATTTAAAATAAAGGCCTCTAGCGTCATTAATAGCTCCGTTCGATGAGCATGGTCATAATCAATTAAACGTTGGATGACGGGATGTTCATATGCATCACGGCTTCTTATATCAAGAATGGCATCCAAATATTTAAAGACACCTAATTGGTGATAAGTATAGATTTCTTGCATTTCTTTCGGATATTGTGATTTTAAACGAAGTACTTCTAAGCATTCTGAATAGCGATCTTCAACATGGTCATAGGTCAATTTCAAACTACTGCTGCCACTAATGATATGATCAATTTCAAACCTTACATACATTTGATTGATAACAAACTGTACAAACTCAGATAAATCTGTTTCATTTGCCTGTGTAGATGGCGGAGATGCTAGTAAGATAAAATCATTACCCATCGTTGCATAAAAAGTCATATGGATTTTTTGGCTCGTTGAAATAAGATAAATCATGCTTTGTTCTGTTTGCATGTCTATATCGTCAATAAAACGAAAAATAATGACAGCAGAGTGTAGAGATGGTTTGATATGAAAATCATCTAACTTGTCTACTACTTCTGCATGCTTGGGATATCTGCCAGTTAACAACTGCCAGAAAAAATCCTGATAGCTTTCTTCTCTTTTCTTTTTTTGACGATAAAGCTTCAACAATTCAATTCTTGCCGATTGAGCAGCCAGTTTTAGTAAATACATATCTTCTGCTGTAAGAGACTTATCTCGTTCGACCACCCAAATATAGCCAAGCACCTCTTCTTGATGCCTGATAGAGATTGCTACCCTATTCCCCAGCCCAATTTCTTTAATTTCTGGAATCTTTAATGGTTCAGCACTCCTTAATAATTGAGGTATAGCATCTGCTTTCCATAAACTATTTATTACCTTTTCGGGAACTTTTCTGCTAATAATCGTTGCAATTCTAGCCTGATCGGTTTGGTCATCATGCGTACTATAAGCTAATAACCGATGATTAGCATCTTCAATAGTAACTGGACATTCAAGAACATCTCTAATTTTATCCACAAATGTTTCTAAGTTATCAAATGATCGTTTAAATGGATCTTTCCCGTACTGTTTTTCTCTCCCCATTTCAAACCTCCAACTGCCTCTTTTTTTTATTATATCTAAACCTTTACATGCTGTCGAAAAGCTCTTTTTAAACTTATTGATTATTATAAATAGTTAAACTTTTTTAAAATTGATTGAAGTTATCCTTGTATAATTTTACAATAATAAGTATTCTTATAATTTTCCGTGCACTTCAATCATTTTATTAAGATAGTATGATTTTGGTTTATGTTTAAGAAAGCGATTACATCTAAAAAAATATAGTATGGTATGATATTCAACTATAGAGAGGAAGATTCATCTGTGGACATTATGAACATACTTGAAAAAGTTAATTCCTTTTTGTGGGGAACCCCCAGTTTAATCTTATTGTTTGGGACGGGCCTACTTCTAACAATCATGCTTAAAGGTCGTACATTTACGAAACTCTATTATGCTTTTAAATTAGCATTTACAAAGGAAGGGAACGCTAAGGATACAAATGATGAAGGCGATGTAAGTAATTTCAAAGCGTTAATGACTGCATTGGCAGCAACAATAGGGAATGGAAACATTGCTGGAGTCGCCACAGCTATCACTTTAGGTGGACCAGGCGCCATTTTTTGGATGTGGATTGTTGGGCTTTTCGGGATGGCTACTAAATACGCGGAAGCCTTACTAGCAATGAAATATCGTGTAAAGAATAGCAATGGTGAATATTCAAGTGGACCCATGTACTATATTGAGAGAGGATTAGGAGCTAAGTTTAAATGGTTAGCCATTGCCTTTGCCATTTTTGGTGCTTTTGCCGCTTTAGGTATAGGGAATAGCGTGCAATCTAATACGATTGCTCAAGTAGCTAGTGAATCCTTTGGTATCAACAGTGTTATTACTGGCATCGTTTTAGCTGTTTTTGCTTCACTCATTATTTTTGGAGGCATTCAAAGAATTAGTACCGTCGCTGGATACTTTGTTCCCATTATGGCTTTTCTTTATATTGGTGGCGCCTTAATCATCATTGCGGTTAATTATGAAATGATTATTCCGTCATTTCAATTAATTTTTCATTATGCTTTTAATCCGATCGCAGCAACCGGTGGTTTTGTAGGAGTTGTCGTATCAGAGGCAATTAAAAATGGTGTCTCAAAAGGAATCTTTTCTAATGAAGCTGGTTTAGGTACTGCTGCTTTAATCGCCGGTAATGCCAAAACAGACCATCCTGTGAAGCAAGCACTTGTTGCTATGACAGGCACTTTCATTGTTACCATCATCGTTTGTACAATGACTGGACTTGTATTAATCATTACTGGTTTTTGGGATTATACAGGAGGATTACTTTCTGGCGTAACCCATGACCCTAATCTCGATGGTGGTGCATTAACGAGTGCAGCGTTCGCATCAGTATTAGGAACAGCAGGAGAATATATCGTCGCTTTTTCTGTTATCTTTTTCGGATTTACAACAATTGTAGGCTGGTATGTATACGGTGAGAAATGCTTTGAATATATAGCTGGGACAAAAGGAATTGCAGGCTACCGCGCGATTTATATTATTGCTTGTGCAGCTGGTGCAATGGTTAACTTAGCTACCGTTTGGGCATTTGCTGATATGGCTAACGCATTAATGATGATTCCGAACTTAGTTGGTCTACTCCTGTTGAGGAAAGTTGTTGTACAAGAAACAGACGAATTCTTCACACAACATTATAAAATAAAATAATTGCCTTCATTACTCAAGAAATAAGAGCCTCACAAATTGAATGATTTGGGGGCTTTTTTATTATTTACTTGTTCATTTAATAAAAGGCATTCTTCTTCTTTATGTTTTTAAAGATCTTATAATGAAATAAGAATTCCTTACAATATAATTCTTCGTTGTGGTCAAAATCATAAATATTTAGAAACTCGGATAATATATTTCGATCTGCCTCTAGCCATTGATAAGCAATCCATAATTTATACTTTAATTGTTCATATAAGTGGTAATGCCCTGACTCATGGAAGATGTCTTCTAATTCGTATTCTGTCATTTTACCTGTCCTCCCATCTGTTTTCTTCATTGTCCCCACTAAGAACGATTATTACTCAAAAGGTTGTAAAATATTCACTATCTTTGACGAAGCAACACTTGTTTTGTCAAACGTAAAGGAAAATATATTTCTTTAAGCGAATGCTTCTTAATAAAGTAATGATAAGGAGGAGATTACTTTTGAATACAGGCGCTGTAGCGAAACTACTCGGTGTATCCCAAAGTACTATTCAGCGATGGATAAAACAGCTAAATTTAAATATGACAAAAAATGAGCATGGCCATTATGCTTACTCAGAAGAAGATATTCAATTATTAAAAAGAGTTCATGATCAATTAAATACAGGTGTCCTTCTTCAAGACGTAAAAGTAACTAGCAAAAAAATTCGGCACGCCACTATATCTAGTCCAAAGATATCCAATGATGAACTAAGCGCAAGAATGGATATGTTAGAACAACGCTTAAATGCAAAAGCAGATGATGTGACTACTTATCAGTTGCTACATCATCGGCAGGAGTTAGAAGAATTACACGCAGAAATTGAACGTTTACATGAACGTATACACATACTTGAAAAGAAGAATTTCATGCAAGTGTCTCCTATTCCCTCTGACAGCCCTACTGCTAGTATCTTACCAATAAAAAGAATAAAAAAGCGTAATATCCTTACAATGCTTTTCGGCATTAAATTTTAAACAAAATTGGTTCCTCCTCAGATTTGGTTGGAACCATCTTGTTATCCTTTATGCGGTTATGCTTAAAACGAATATCTGGTTCTAAAGATCGCGCTGGAAAACTAAAAGAAGATTGACTGAGGGTACTGATATTATGTCAATATCCTTTAATAGTTACTATTCATATCTTTTTGTTAAATCCTAGCTTCCTTTAGGTGTATATAGTGACATATGCAATGTTCGACTACATTTAGCTTTATGTGGCTTAGACTTTATTACTTTTTTATTTTTTACTTGATTCTGCTTTGACGGTCAGATTTACAAACATTCTTAGTGTTCATTCATGAATCAGAAAACTTGACCTATATCCATTGCCATTGCCTCAGGTCGAGTTCACAAAAATAAACCCAATCAAATATGATCGGGTTTAAATAATACTCGTTTATTCTTTTTATAATACCATTGCAGCAATCCAGCCAAATATAATGACAGGGATATTATAATGGATAAATGTTGGTACACATGTATCCCAAATATGATTATGATTACCATCCACATTCAAGCCCGATGTCGGTCCAAGTGTACTATCTGAAGCAGGAGAACCAGCATCACCTAAAGCAGCAGATGCACCAATTAACGCAATCGTAGCCATTGGACTAAATCCTAGCTCTAAACACAATGGCACAAAAATGGTCGTAATAATTGGGATGGTTGAAAAGGATGAACCAATACCAATCGTAACCAACAAGCCGACTAAAAGCATTAGTAATGCACCAAGAGCTTGATTATTACCTATCATCTCAGCTACATTCGACACAAGGACTTCAACATCCCCTGTTTCTTTCAGTACATCACCGAAACCAAATGCCGCGAGCATAACAAATCCGATAAATGCCATCATTTTCATTCCATCTGTTAATAAGCTATCTGCTTCAGCGCCCTTTATGGTCCCACTTAAATAGACAGTTATAATACCGGCCACTGCTCCCATAATCATTGAATCTAGTTGTATTTGTACAACTAACGCAATAATGATTGATAATACAGCAAATAAGACACCGCGCCTACTATAAGATACCGTTTCAGTTTCTATGATTTCTGATGATTGATGATAGTCTCGCGGTTTTCGATAAGATATAAATACGACTATTATTAATCCAACAACCATACCTAAAGCTGGCAGTAGCATAGCTAGTGGTATTTGTTGCATATCAACATTCAAACCACTACTTGTCATATTGTCTGCTAAGATTTGGTGAAATATTTGGCCAAACCCTGCAGGGATAAGCATATAAGGAGTAACTAAACCAAATGTAAGAACGGAAGCAATCAGTCTTCTGTCTATCTTCAATTCATTCATCACTTTTAATAATGGTGGGACTAAGATAGGGATAAATGCAATATGAATAGGAATTAGATTTTGTGAGAAACACGCCATAATTAACAATGATAAAATGACTAATGTTTTAGATAATCCTTTCTTCCTTGTCTCTCCTTCTTTCCCTACCTTTTGAATAATTTTATCAACAAGGAGATTAGGTAGACCTGTACGAGAAATAGCAATAGCAAAGCCTCCTAATAAAGCATAACTAAGCGCTACTTCTGCACTGCCACCTAAACCATTTGTAAAGACTTCAATTGTGTTTGTTATACCAAGTCCACCTGTTAATCCTCCCACCAATGCACCTATAATAAGGGATAACACGACATTTACACGTAATAGACTTAGTATTAACATGACTAATACAGCAAGTAAAACAGCATTCATGATTAAAACCTTTCTTTCTATTTATTATTTGCTTTATTTTAGTAAAGTGTTAGAGTAATAAATTAACATACTCATTCAAGTTCGTCAAATAATGGATTTTTAAGAAAAGTGTCATAATTCCCATTCTTATTCATCATGTTATCGAAGGTTTCACCTTTGCAAATGTGAGTTCTAAGGAGGAACAAAAAAGCATCTTAAGGAGCTTCTCATCCTTTAAGATGCTTTTAATGAATGGTTGATTACTTTACTTCAAATCTTTCTACAAGTAGAGCTAGTGTACGTGTCATTACACCTGTGGCACCAGCAGGACCTAATTCGTAAGGTTTATTTGTTGTAGATGTACCAGCTATATCCAAATGCACCCATGGTGTATCTTCCGCAAATTCTCCAATAAAGCCGCCTGCCATGATCGCATGGCCTTCTCTTCCTGGTGAATTGTTTAAATCTGCCACTGGGCTATTGCGAATTCTTTGTTTATCTTTTTCAAATAATGGGAGTCTCCACATCGCTTCACCTGCTTCGAATGAGGCTTCTAATACTTGTTCAAAGAAGGTTTCATGATTAGTAATCGCACCTGTTGTGTCTTCTCCTAAGGCAACAATAACACCTCCCGTTAAAGTAGCAACATCGACTAAATAATTGGCACCATGCTGTTTTGCGTACGTAATGGCATCAGCTAAAACGAGACGCCCTTCTGCATCTGTATTTAAGATCTCTATTGTTTTTCCACTTAATGAAGTAATAACATCATCTGGTTTAAAGGCAGATCCACTTATCATATTATCTGTTGATGGAATAACGGCTAATACATTCTGTTCTGGTCTTAACTCCCCGATGATTTCCATCGCACCCAGAACGGCTGCTGCTCCGCCCATATCTGTTTTCATTCCAACAATCCCTGTTTTCGGTTTTATCGAGTAACCACCAGTATCGAAGGTAATTCCTTTTCCAACTAAACTAATGACATCTTCCCACTGATCTTTCCCTTGATATTTTAGAACAATCATTTTCGGTGGCTCTGTCGAACCTTGATTGACAGCTAACAGCGCACCCATCCCAAGCTCTAACATTTCTTTCTTATCTAGTATTTCTATTTCAAAATCATATTTATTAGCTAACTCAATCGCATACTCTGCCATTGTTGTTGCTGTTAACATATTCCCAGGCATATTCACTAAAGTTCTTGCAGAGTTTGTTCCCTTACCATAGGCATAACCAACTGTTAAAGCAGATAAAACATCTTCTCTATTTTCAGTCGTATAGGCTGTGATTTTATCAATTGTCTTTTCAGGTTCATTTGACTTTTGTTTATATCCCTCAAAACGATAGGTAGCAAGGGTATATGCTTCACTAACTGCATGACCAACATCGAGGGCATCAAGCTGATCGGCAACCGTAAATGTGTCTAAAAAAACAGCTACTTCCGAAAGTTTACTTTTTTGAATTTCTTTAAAGGCTAATCCTATCGCTTCTTTTAATTGATTGAATTGTAATGTCTTTTTCTTACCTAGCCCCACAAATAATAATCTCTTTGCACCAATTTTATTGAAGGTATGTACTTTACTTACTGATTTTAACTTCCCTGATATATCACCTTGCTTAAGAAAATCATTCATTTGTCCTTCAAATTTTTCGTCCAGAGAAGATAATGCATCTTTTATTATATTCGGTTCATCGAACAAACCGATGATTAAAACTTCATGAGCTGAGTCATAAAGATTTTCTTTTTTAACTGTAAACATGTTAACACCTCCATAAGATATATAATCATTATATCTAATCTTTCACATTATTTCGACTAGCTAACTTTATCGTCTAAGAAGATCTGATTTTCAAATCAAAATGTTTTGTGCTAATCTGTTACTAATAGAAAATCCTTCCTTATAGTAATAATTAATTAAAATTAAACACGAACAAAGAATACAAACATCGATAAGGTGGTTAAATAATGGAATTATTTTTGAACTTTCCTCTTTGGTCAGCATTAGCTGCCATTCTCTTTGCACAATTTGTAAAAGTCCCTATTACCTTTTTTGCTACAAGAAAGCTAGATTGGTCACTGTTAACAAGTACAGGAGGGATGCCAAGCTCTCACTCTGCTGCCGTTACAGCTTTATCGACAGGGGTGGCCATCGAGGCAGGATTAGATTCAGTTCCCTTCGCAATATCAGCCATGTTTGCTATCATTACTATGTTTGATGCAACCGGAGTTCGAAGGCAAGCGGGTGAACAAGCCATTGTGCTTAATCAGCTTGTCAATGACTTTAACCGTTTTGTCGATGAAGCGAAATCATGGCCCAAAAAGCCAGACCAAGTAAAACGTAAAGAACTGAAAGAATTATTAGGCCATAAACCAGTAGAAGTGTTTTTTGGAGGATTAACAGGTATTTTATTAACATTACTCTTATATGCATTGATATTTTAAGATATTGGAGGTTTCAATCATGCGAGTCGCCTCTCTTTGCCCTAGTAATACAGAAATTCTCGCCTACTTAGGGTTAACCGATCAACTTGTTGCTGTTGATGATTACTCTGATTGGCCAGCAGCAGTAAATACTCTACCAAAGCTGGGGCCAGACCTCTCTATAGATATGAACGCTGTAGAAAAGGCTAAACCAGACCTTGTGCTGGCATCCTTAAGTGTACCGGGAATGGAAAAAAATATTCTAGCATTGGATGAACGAGGCATTCCCTACATAACATTAAATCCACAAAGCTTAACAGATATAGAAAATGACTTAATCACTGTAGCCACAGCCCTAGGTGAAAAAGAAGTCGGCATGCAGGCCGCAGCAAGCTTTCATGAAGAAGTAATGAACTTAAAAAAGTTAGCTAAACAGGTGAAAAACCCTCTCTCTATTTATTGGGAATGGTGGCCAAAGCCAGTTTTTACACCTGGAGGTACAAACTGGCTAACTGAAATTAGTGAACTTGTGGGCGGCAAAAACCTTTTCGCATTTAAAGAACAAGCAAATATCCAGACAGACTGGGACACCATCCGTTCGCAAAATCCTGATGTCATTTGTTTAGCCTGGGTAGGTGTAAGACAGGAAAAAGTGAATCCAGTCATTTTACAGAAACGTCCAGGTTGGTCAAATATGGATGCAATGAAAAACAATAACGTTTATGTCCTAGAGGAAGAATTGTTTTGCCGTCCTTCACCAAGATTAATCGAAGGGGCAATCAAATTGGGGCAGTTATTACATCCGAAAATATATTCTTCTCCACTAAAAAAGTAATGGGTACTCATCCCCCATTACTTTTTTAGTTTAGTTATTCTTTTGTATATTGCTGTCTAAATACTTGTAGTGATTCCGTTTCATTTAACTCTTGTAAATCTTCTTCAGTTAACGTACCATCACCGATTGATATTACATAAACATCCAAAGTTTTCTTCCCCCAAGAATTATATACATCATCTACTGTTTCATAATATAAGTCCAATTTATTTCCCTTAATGGCGCCACCTTTGTCAGCAACTACGCCAAACCCATAATCAGGAATCCACAGTATCGTACCAATGGGGAAAACAGTTAAATCTGCAGCAATCGTAGAATATAAATCCCTTTTCACCTTTACACCAGAATATGTAATACCAAATTCAGGATGACCAGGATTTTTACCTGTCGACTCATAATAGGCCGTATATCCGGTTGCGATAACTTCCTTAGTGTCGTATTGTGACCAATCCCAATCATTCAAAGAAGGTGGTTCCTCAGCAACTGTGCTTGCTGATAATTTCAAGTGATCTGCTTCCAAAGTCTTATTTAAATCTTTAAAGGCCAGTCCAATCGATTTTAAAGCATGTTTGAAAGATAGGGTAGATCCCTCTCCTTCATTAGCTTGTTCACTCATATAATCAATCACTTGCTTTGCTTCTACACCTGAAATCGTTTGGAATGTGGATAATAAAGCGAAAGAAAACGCTACAGCTATCACCATTCTTTTCGCCCATTTTTTTATATCATACATCAGTTAATCACTCCTCCCAACAATAGTCATTTCCCTTAATTCAAGGTAATATTCATTTTTTTTAGAAAGAAGCTAAACATACGGTCCTACAATCAAATAAAACCCTTATGAAAATTCAATATTCTTCATCATTTGATAGCTAACTAATAACCGCTTGGACTTTCATATCAAAAAAACCAAGAGATTCACTCTCTTGGTCCAATAGCTTTCTGCTCGAACCCTTCTACTTTTTCTTTGATCATTGGGGTTTTTGACGTGTTTATGCATGAATCCTACCACTTTTTTCTTCGATTACGGATTTCTGACGCGTTTTCGCCTGAATCCTACCATTTTTTTCTTCGGTCACAGATTTTTGACGCGTTTTCGCCTGAATCCTACCAAATTACTCATCAACCACGCATGTTGAAGCAATCCTTGCATTGTTCTATTTTCTTTCATAATAAATACCTCGGCCACTTCCTTTTAAGGAATAATTGTTTAGGAGGACTCTTCGAATAGTTGATTTGCTTATGATCCCATTACACCAATTAAATATGACTTGGTTCGTTACTTTCAAAGCAGGAAAAAGAATGGAAAAATCATGAATCAGATCTAACAATGCATTTTCTAAGGAACACTGACTTTTACACGTAGGGCAGATGACCCGATTAGCTTTCCTTTCCATCTTATTCCTACATTTGTTACAAAATAGCCCTTTGGCTAATTCCTGATATGTATACTTCGGGATGACGAACAATGAAGACTCGGTTTGATGGGTTAATAAAGTTTGAATAATCTTTGTATGATGGGTTGTGGGGGTGTGACGCATTTGGCTTAAATTTCTTATTAGATTTGGGATTTGTGGGGGAAGAATGAGATTCTTTCTTGGCTTAGAATCATACAGCATAAATTCAGGGTTTACAAAAACCAACAAATAATCAAAGGTTAGTTGTAAATGATGTTGATCTACAAATTGTCGAATCAGTGTTTGATTCCGTTCTATTTGAATCAATGGATTTTTTATTTCTTTATTTGAATGATACCAATGCCCATCTTTTATCGTAAAGTTACCGCTAAAATTTTTAGTCTCAAAAAAAGTAATATGATGCTGGTGAACCATGAGTGCATCTACCTGAAAAATCGTATGATTACTTTTTAGCGTGAGGTCAAATAGAATAGGAATCTCAGAAGGAAAGCCGTTTAAATATTCTCGCCACCTTTTTTCTCCTTCGTAACCTTTAAGCAATAAGTGAAAGTATTGTTTTTCATCGAGTGAAAATTCCTTTCGCACACTCAGTGCACGTAAAAATTGGAGCTGATGTGAGGGATTCAGGGGGTTAATAATGGCCATGATGTACCGCCTTTCTTTTTACATTATAAAAGATTCCATCACAATAAACGACATTATTTTAAAATACAAAAAACTCTACTTTAATATATAGTAGAGTTTCTTTCCCTATGTATAGATTAAAACATACGATATCCTCTTTTGCGGAGCATGTTAATGACTATGCCAGCAACAATGGCACCAACAAAGCCACTGCTCAAGATGAGAATATCAGCTAATTGGAGGCTCGTGATTTCCGTCCAAAGACTAGAAAAGGCAGCACGAGTGTCATTAAAGTATTCAATGAGTCGAACCTTATCAATAATCCTAATAACGACAATTGGATAAACAATTGCCATGATCCATGACATTCTTAAAAGCATATTTAATATAAAACCAATTCCGAAAAACAAAACAAAAAAGAGTAACATAGAAATCGGCAATACGAAAATGGTCATTTGCATTCAGCTTGTCCTCCCTTGCACATCAATATTAAGTTTACTGAAACTTCTCTCTATGCGTCAACATGTTCTTACAATAGAAATGACAAAAAATAAAGATTTTTCTACTTTAAAGTTAAATTTACCTTTAAATAGCATTGAAAATGTAAAAAAGCTAGAAGTGCCCATCAAGTACGCACGCCTAGCTTCATTATGATTACTGTTCACACCTTAACGGATTTTTTCTCATTCGGTTTCATATGAATCGCACGGTTATTCAAGCCCTCAATAGCTTCTAAAATGGTTTCGTTAAAACTCGGGTGAGGGTACAGTGGGAAATTTAAGTCTTCGTCACGACCAACGAGTTCCATGGCTGTGACTGCTGTACTAATTAATTCAATAGCTGAAGAACCAATGGCATGAAAGCCGAGTAGCACATCATTATCTGCATCTTTAATAATTTTCATGATGCCACTTTTTTCACTAGTCACCATCGCATAGCCATTGCCGCTATAATTGAATTGACTAACAGCAATGTTTAACCCTTTTTCTTTTGCTTCTTGTTCTGTCATCCCCACTGTTGCAAGAGGTGGTATTGTATGGGCAACTGATGGCATTAAGCTTAAATCCACTTCACTATTCAAGCCAGCTATCCTCTCAGCGACCACTTTTCCTTCTTTAATTGACTTAACAGCCGATTGCCCGCCACCCGTGACATCACCAATAGCGTATATTGTCGGTATATTTGTTTGTAATTGCTGGTTTACTTTAATAAAACCATCAGTTGTACATTCCACACCTATTCTTTGTAAATCGAGGGTCTTGATATTCCCATGATGCGTTCCTTCCATAAATACATGACTACCTTCACATGTGATCTCCTGGTCTGATTTAGATAACTTCAGCTGCAAGAGAGTATGACTTTCTTTTATATCTATTAATTGATAATCACGGTATACTTTGATTTTTTGCTTCTTTAATAATCGCTGTAACTCCCTATTAATACTTTCATCAAATGAGAAATTTTCTTTATTTAAAATGAGGGTCACATCTGCACCAAGTTGACGATAAGTAAAGGCCGCTTCTAATGCAATATAACTATGACCATAAATGATAAGATGAGGAGGAATCTCCGTTAACCGATAAAGTTCAGCTTCTGTTAGGATTTTGGCAGAGCGATACTCTGTTGGTATTTCAGCAGTGCTTCCGGTCGCTATAATGACTTTCTCAAAATCATATAAATCAAAATGATGAGACATTTCAATACCTAAACGCTTTTGATTTATAAATTGAGCCTTGCCACGAATTAACTCAATTTGGTTTGCTTTACAAAGTTCTTCTACCCCTTTACGCAACCGTTCAATTGTCATATTCTTATAATCATTTAACGATTCAATAGCAAAAGTAGGTTCATCAATAGCAATACCAAAAGAAGCATAATGCCCTAGCGCTTCTAACTTCTTTGCAGCTTGCGCGTAAACCTTTGAGGGTATACAACCTGAGTTCAGGCAAACACCGCCCAATTCATTCTGTTCAACTAAAGTTACCTTCAACCCTAATTGAGCTGCTCGAATCGCCGCGTTGTATCCTCCAGGACCGCCTCCAATAATGATTAAATCCCGCTTTTCAGCGAATTCGCCTACAACCATTTAAATCAGCTCCACTAATAGTTTTGTTGGTTGTTCAATTAGTTCAATGAAACGGTTAGTAAAAGCAATTGATTGCGCACCATCTATGACGCGATGATCAAAAGAGATAGAAATATTCATGATAGAACGAATAACGATTTCATTTTTAGCATTTACTACCGGTTTTTTCTTCACTGCATGGAAGGTAATAATACTTGTTTCAGGATGATTGATAATTGGCGTTGCCCCTGTCCCGCGGCCAAGGGGGCCAACATTATTAACTGTAAAAGTTCCACCCTTCATATCACCAGGAGTTAGCTTACCTTCTTGTGCTTTTTTCGTTAACGATTTCATCTCCTCATGGATCGCCCGGACTGACTTTTGATTAGCTTGGTGAATGACCGGTACCATTAAACCTTCTTTTCCTTGTGTCGCCACACCTATATGATAATCCTTTAACAACCGAATGACACCTGCTTCTTCATCTAATCTTGCATTAAATAATGGGTGTTCTTTTAAGCAGATAACAACTGCTTTCAAGAAAAATGCGGCTGGAGAGAGGCGATCACCTAAATCCTTTAATTCATTTCTTGCTTCTAATAATTGGGTGACATCGACCTCATCATAATGCGTAACATGAGGAATTGTTTGTAGAGAATGACTCATTCGTTGAGCGATGACTTTTCTAATTCCTGTAAAAGGAATAGTCTCCTCTAATTTTGTTGTTTCTACTTGTGGCTCTGTTCTCTCTTTTTTCGTTTCTTTCGCACGATATCCTTCCACAAATTGATACACATCATCATCCATTACTCTTCCCGCTGGTCCTGTACCAACAATTCTTTCTATATCTATATTTAGATCTCTTGCAATTTTTCTTGTATAAGGTGCTGCAAGTATACGTTGATAGCGATTCCCATTCGCTTCAGCAATAACTTCTTTTTCCTTACGCGGTGGAACGGTTTCAATCACTACTTCTTCTCTCTTTGCAAGGCTCTGTCCATTATCGATTGTCATAATCACCGTTCCAACCGTAACGACTTCTCCTGTTTGAAAAGGAATGGAGGTGATGACACCAGCTGAGGGAGCAGGGATTTCAGCCACCATTTTATCTGTTTGTAGTTCAACCAATGGCTGATCTATCTCTACTGTATCTCCTTCTTTGACAAAGTAATGGATAATCTCTCCTTCTGTCATTCCTTCACCTATATCGCTAAATTTCACATCAGTCATATCATCTCACCCTCCCCTCTAAAATGTGTAAGCTTTACGAATTGCTGTCTCTACTCGTTCTGTTGATGGTAAATAATCATTCTCCAAAGAAAATAATGGCACAGGTACATCGAAGCCAGTCACTTTCTCCACTGGTGCTTTCAAATATAGAAAAGAAGTATCATTTATTATAGAAATAATTTCGCTACCTAACCCGCCTGTCTCATGCCCTTCATGAACAATGACAACTCTCCCTGTTTTTTGCACAGAATCAGCAATCAAGTCACGGTCTAGTGGGTAAAGGCTTCTTAGATCAATCACATCACAGGAAATACCGTCTTTTTTCATTTTTTCACTAACTTTCATGACTAATGGAATCATTGCACCCCAAGCAAAAATGGTGACATCATTGCCTTCTTGCACACGAGTGCCTTTGCCTATTTCAATTCGATAATCACCCGTAGGTACTTCTTCTCTACTTCCACGGTATAGACGCATCGGTTCTAAAAAAAGGACGGGATCTGGGTCATCTACTGCTGCTAACAATAAACCTTTTGCATCATAAGCGTTAGATGGGCACACGACTTTTATTCCTGGTAAATGTGTAAATAATGCTTCGACACTTTCCGAATGGATTTCTGGTGAGCGGACTCCTGCACCGTATGGAGCGCGAATCACCATGGGAATATGATATTGACCGAGTGTACGCATACGCATTCTTGTCACATGAGTCGCAATTTGTTCAAATGCTGGATAGATAAAACCGAGAAATTGAATTTCGACGACTGGTTTTAGTCCCGCTAACGCCATCCCTACAGCTGTTCCGACGAACCCTGCTTCACTTAGTGGTGTATCGATGACTCTTTTTTCGCCAAAAGTCTCCTGTAAACCATCAGTTGCTCTAAACACACCCCCATTGCGTCCAACATCTTCACCCATAATAATCGTGTTTTGATCACTGTCTAGCATCGTCTTTAATCCATCCGTGATTGCTTGGATCATCGTCAACGACTGACTTGTTGCTTTCGTTTTTATTATTTCATTTGACATGACCATGATTATCGATTCCCCCCAATCAAGCCTAATTGTTCTTTTTGCCTTGATATCGTCCAAGTAGGTTCTCTAAAGACATGATCAAACATGTCGTCTGTGTTAGCAGCAGGTGCATTTTCCATTTTCTCTACAGCTGCCTCTATCTCCTTACGTATATCAGATTGAATACTCTCTACCCACTCTTCACTCCAAAATCCGCGAAATTGCAAATGCTTTTCCAGCCGAAGAAGAGGATCCTTCGCCTCTTTTTGACGATTGATTTCTTCCTGATCACGATATTTCGAAGGGTCATCTGCTGTTGTATGTGCCCCAAAACGAATAACAACTGCTTCAATAAGCGTTGGTCCCTCCCCTTTTCGCGCCCGTTCTAAAGCTTCTTTCACTGCATAATGTACAGCAAAAACATCCATACCATCTACCCGCACACCCGGTATCCCATAAGCAACAGCTTTCTGTGCAATCGTTTCTGAATTCATCTGTTTTTCAATAGGTAACGAAATAGCGTAACCATTATTTTGATTAAAGAAAACGACTGGTGCCTTAAATACACTTGCTATATTTAAACCCTCGTGAAAATCACCTTCAGAGGTAGCACCATCTCCAAAATAAGCAATGGCAGCGTTGTCAGTTCCTTTATACACCTCCGCTATTGCAGCGCCTGTAGCATGTGGTAAATGGGTAGCTATTGGTATGGAAGCTGGCATAATTCGCTTTTCTTTTGATGGTAAACAACCTTCAATTCTACCATTCCAATGAAGGAGCATCCGATCTAAATCTGCACCAAATGTGAGAGAGGCACCGTGATCACGATAAGTAGGAAACATCCAATCATTTTCTGATAGTGCCAGTGCGCTTCCTACTTGTGCTCCTTCGTGACCTGGAAAAGGCACATACGTACCAATCCTCCCTTGACGCTGCAATGCAACCCCCTTCTGGTCATAGGTGCGTATACGCAACATGTGATAATAAAATTCCTTTACTTTTTCCTCATTGAATTCTTCTTCATGTGACTTGTTAACCCATTCCCCGTTCTCATCGATCATTTGATATAGTGGATAACTTTCCATAGTAATGCCTCCCATCATTTAAAATCCCATTTAGGTCTTACATTCCGAGAGAAAAAGTTGCTTCTATGTTGCTGTTCTTTCATCTGTCTTTGTAGACGATCTTGGGCGGCTTCTACTGTGTTCTTTCCAGTTGTAGCAGATTCTCGATATAATTGTAGTAAGGTATGATAAATCGTTCTTGTTTTTTGCAATACTCGCTCTTTACTTGGTCCATATAATTCATCTGCTACTTGAATGAGCCCCCCAGCATTCACAATATAATCAGGAGCGTATAGGATACCCTTATCATGTAAAAGAGCGGCGTCAGAAGAATGTGCCAGTTGGTTATTAGCAGATCCGACAATGGCATGGACTCTTAATTCGCTGATGGTTCTTTCGTTTAACACTCCACCCATTGCACATGGAATGAAAATATCGGCCGATACGCGGTAAATCTCTAGATGATCAACTACTTGCACATTACCTCTTAACGTTTCTGCCTTTTCTACAAGTTCTGCTATTGCCTCTTGATTAATATCTGTAACAAACACATCACCACCAGCTTCAAGCAGTGATTCTGCAATCTTCATCCCAACTTTGCCTAATCCTTGAATACTGTATGTGCGCCCTTCCAAAAGGTCTGTACCATGTAAATAATGATTAGTTGCCTGTATAGCATAAACAACCCCTTGAGCAGTAGGGATGGACGAATCTCCTCCACCTCCATATGCTTCAGGTATCCCATTAATGAATCGCGTTTCTTTTGAAGCATGGACAAAGTCCTCCATCGTTGTTCCCATATCCGTTCCTGTATAAAATCTACCATTCAATGAATCTACAAATTGACCAAAAGCACGAAATAAGGCAGGTGATTTATCCTTTTTCGGATCACCAATAATGACTGCCTTACCTCCTCCAAAATCAACATCTGCTGCTGCACATTTTGCTGTCATGCCTTCAGCTAAACGTAAAGCGTCTTCTAAGGCGGCATCCATATTTTCATAAGGGTACATCCGCGTTCCACCAAGAGCTGGACCTAATGTGGTATTATGAATGGCTATAATTGCTCGTAAACCTGTACTCGGGTCATTACAAAAGACTACTTGTTCATGATTAGCCATCTTCTTAAAAATATCGTTTCCTACTTCTTGAGACTGATTAAGCTTCTCCATCCTTGCTCCCCCTTAATTGTTGGTAGCTAAAACTTTCTTCGCAATTACTTCTTTCGGAAGAACCGCTTGTTTGACTTCTCCTCTACCAATTAGTCCAAGTTCATTCATCACAATAACCTCCGTTACTAAAGAACGTTCCGTAATTGTCGTAACGGTCGCTGTTAAAGTCACTTTAGAATTTTCCCCAGATGGAGCAACATGTTGCATGTGGACAGCTGCCCCCATTCCCTCTTCATGATCCTCAAGAAACGGAAGAAGGATTTTTCTAGAAACCCACTCCATGTGATACACCATGGATGCAGTTGAATAGACGGGATGAACAACTTCTCCGTCGAACTGCGCAAACATATTCTTTGTGATTTTTATTGTCATTACTTCTGATAGACCAATATGTAATCCATCCTTCATTGCTACACACCACCCTTTTTGTATGCGCCTTCATTGTAGTAACAAAAGAAAATTACCCATGTTAAAATATTTACACCACACCACACTTCTGAATTTTCTTTATATTTCGGATATTACAACATTTTCTATTTTTAGTCAACGGAAAACAGTTAACCAACATACCTCTTAATTTAATATTCGCCTTGTTTGACTTGAAAGAGCGATATGAAATGAAGCTGTAATTGCTCTACCTCATACATAGTTTATGTAAAAAAAGAGTGAAAAAGACATACTCACTTTGTGCTTTTAAACAAGTAAGGATAACGCAACAACAGGAAGAAGAAGTAGTAGAAAACTTCATCACTTTCAGTTACAGAGGAGGTATATATGCGTTTGTTGCTAGAACAAATATTAGCCAGCTCGAATGCGGGATGAATTTAGCTATAGGCGGGATCATGTGTACACTATTTTTATGAATGAATAACCTAACTAAGTTAGTAAAAGGAATGGGAAATTACCATTGAATTCTCTATAATGACCTTCTCTCAAAAGAAATATATGGTCGTCACTACAAAGAAGAGCACACCATACGGGAGACTTTACAGATAAAATAAACAAGCTGACTTGTCTCACCAGTGTTACAATCAAACCTTTAAACTTAGAATCTGCCTTAATAATCAAACAAAGCTACTCTATGTAGGGCTCTACTTAGAGTAGCTGATCTTTATTTAGACACACTTTTATCAATATGCATAAGGACACCATCAAGCCCTTTTCTGATATGCTGTCTGATATATTCTTGTGCTCCTTTTTCATCACCGCTAAATAATAAGTCTATAATTCTTTCATGTTCTTCTACTAATGTAGGATAGAAGTTTTCCTTTACCATATTACTTCGCATATAATGAATCTTTGCCCGAATCATTTCTAATAACTCTGTTAACTGTTTATTCTTTGAGGCATAAATGATAATATCATGAAAGGCTTGGTCGAGCTTACCGAGTTCGATTATATCTTTCTTTTCATTTGCCTGATAACTAGCTATTAAATTCTCCTGTAACTTTTCTTTCTCATTCTCTGAAATATTATGAATAGCTAAGCTGATCGCAAGAGCTTCTAAACTTTCTCTACATTGGAAAAGATCTATTACATCTTGAACCGTCGGTGTATAAACCTTTACATAGCCATCATTATATACAAGGAGACCATCTTGAATGAGCATTCGAATCGCTTCTCTAACGGGTCCTCTACTTATGCCTAATTTACTTGCCGCTTTTGCTTCTACAATTCTCTCAGAAGGTTGATATACCCCTTCAAGAATTTCGCTCTTAATTATATGATATGCCTGTTGATGCAGAGACTCAGGTTTAACGATACGCATAAATTGCAACCTCCATTACAAACTTCGCCAATTACTAAACTTTATTATAGCAGAATTTTATTTAAAAATTTTGATATTTGATAGCATGATGAGATAATTCTACTGCATTTTAACAAAATTAAAAGCGCTCTAGAACTTAGAGCGCTATCATTACACCTTATTCAGTTGCTATATTTATTTTTCATGTTTACCAGAACCACCGCAACAAGCACATGTTTCCGATCCTCCAAGGATCAGTTGGAAATACCCTTGACCTGCACAATAGATACAAACTTTAGATTCATTTTTTACTGTCATGTTGTTCATCTCCCTTGGAATAATTGAATTTTCTGATAATAACTAAATAATACAGAAAAATATCAAAAATGGAAAGGTTCAAAAAACAGTAAAAACCCTTTATGTAAACGCATACAAGCATTATTATCTTTCTTATGCTTTAAATTATGCAATATATCACGAGGTTACAAAAATAATTTATAAGAAGTGTAACCAAATTGATCTCCAGGATTAATGCCATCAATTAATGTTTTGTTGTTATGATTGAGGCTCTCCCATATATACTGAATCATGACTGAAGTTGGTTGATGATGAATAAGTTCCAGTGGATCCATAAATTGGACATCATCTAATTCTTTGTCTTCTATTACAATTGCCTGATTTGTATCAGCTTCCAAAAGAAAAATGATCATATTATCGCTAATTTCACTTTTGATTACACCCGTACGAAGACCTATCATCTCTTTCACACGACAAGATAGCCCAGTTTCTTCCTTCACTTCTCTAATTATTGCCTCATCTGCTGTTTCATCTTGCTCTACAAAACCGGCAGGTAATGACCATTTCCCTTTTAAACCACCGTATTTCTTGTTTACAACTAACCATTCATTCTTTTCATTGATTAAAAGACCACTAACTCCAAGCCATACTTTACCTCTATCGACTTTTCCCATTTTATCCCTCCTTAGATGAATTAATCTATAAAAAAAAGAGCAAACATATCGTTTGCCCTCTTATATTTAACGCATTAAAGAACGTTGAATTTACCTTTTTTTGCAACTAATGAAGCGCCACCGATCATTAATAATGCACGGTTATCAACCATTTTCTTCATAAATGAAGCTTTTTTACCAACCACTTTTTTACCAAATACAACACCAATCGCATCATCTTCACCTAAAGAACATACTGTACCTTTGTTATCAAAAGTAAATGACCCTAGTTCTTTATTTTGAATAAGTGCAGCAATATTTTTTGCAACTAATTCACCTTGTTGCATAGCAATTTGTGCAGTTGGCGGATAAGGACGATTAATTTCTTCATTAATTACTAATGAACTATCACCAATAACAAAGATATTGTCATGTCCAGGTGCTCTTAAATTCTCATCCACTTTTATGCGTCCACGCATAGCTTCGAATCCTGATTTTTCAATAATGGCATTCCCACGAATACCGGCAGCCCAGATTACAGTACCAGCTTTAATTTCTTCTACATCATCTTCGCCTTTTGCTACGATAATACCATCTGGCGTACCTTCTTTAATCGCTGTGCCAATACGGAATTGAACACCTTTCTTCTCAAGATGAGCAACAGCATATTCAACTAATTCAGGATCAAATCCTGGTAATACCATTGGAGCTGCCTCAACACATACAATCTTCACCTTTTCAAAAGGTACATCATATTCTTTGCATAATTCAGGAATACGGTTACCTAATTCACCAAGGAACTCGATACCTGTGAAACCAGCACCACCAACAACGATTGATAGGCGCGTATCATCTTTTACTTCTTCTGTATTATAAGTAGCAAATTGATACTCGATATGCTCACGAATTTGGCGCGCAGAATTGATATTAGAGATAGAGAAAGCGTATTCTTTCAATCCTTTAATACCGAATGTTTCAGATTCTCCACCTAGTGCAACTACTAGATAGTCATATTCAAGCTCACCTTTTTCAAGTAGAACTTTCTTCTCATCTGTTTTAATTTCAACAGCAGTACCTTTTACAAATTCAACTTTACCGTTGTCAATTACTTTACTTATATCATAACGTACTCGGTCGTGATGTAATGTACCAGCAGATGCTTCATGTAACCAAGTTGTTTCATAATGGTAATCATTTTTATTCACAAGAATAATTTCAGCATCATTTGCTCCGATTTGTTTCTGCAAACGAGTTGCAGTCATTAATCCACCGTAACCTGCACCTAAAATAACGATTTTTGGCTTTTTCAAGTGTATCACTTCCACCTTTAATATATTTTATAGTACTTCTTATCTCCTATTTTTCATAAAATAAAAGATTGTGATATTCTTCACTAATACGGACAAAAAAATGTTCGAAAAATGTCACAAAAAATTAATAAATATATCTTCTATTACATAGTATTCCTTTTCTATCTTATTTTCAAGCTAAATTGACACTTTAAGAATTTTAAGATTTTTTAATTTGATAATGATTATCAATACTATAAAATCAACATTGGTACCGCTTTCACATTTTACCTTTCTAAAGGAAATTTAACCGTATTTTTCTAGTCAACGCTTATTCTTAAAAGATCATTTGATGGTACATCTTTTCCTCATGCAACACCTAATGATACAGAATAGTCTAATATTATGGTAAACTAATTAAAACACCATAAATATACTTAGGGGGAATCACTTTGACTGAACAGAAGATTTACGACATCACGATTATCGGCGGGGGTCCAACTGGGCTATTCACCGCTTTTTACGGTGGGATGAGACAAGCATCTGTTAACATTATTGAAAGCTTACCTCAACTAGGTGGACAGCTTTCTGCCCTTTATCCAGAGAAATATATCTACGATGTTGCTGGATTTCCGAAAATCCGCGCACAAGAGTTAATAGATAATCTTGTTGAACAGATGGACAAATTTGATCCGACTATATCTTTAGAACAATCTGTACAAACATTGGAAAAACTAGCAGATGGAACATTCAAAATTACGACAGATAAAGATGTCCACTTTTCAAAATCTGTCATTATTACTGCTGGTAACGGCGCATTCCAACCCCGTCGTTTAGAATTGGAAAGTGCGAAAGAATACGAAGGAAAAAACCTTCATTATTTTATTAACGACCTCAATCATTTTGCTGGAAAAAGAGTCGTTATATTTGGTGGAGGCGATTCAGCAGTGGACTGGGCTTTAATGCTTGAACCTATCGCAGAAAAAGTTACAATCGTTCACCGCAGAGATAAATTCCGTGCACATGAACATAGTGTAGAAAACCTTGAAAATTCTAAAGTTGATATCAAAACACCATATATTCCAGCTGAATTAGTTGGTGATGAAAGCGGTGTAAGCCAAGTAATCCTTGAAAAAGTAGGCGAAGAAGAAAAAGAAGTTATCGACGTCGATGCCGTTATTGTTAACTATGGTTTTGTCTCTTCATTAGGTCCAATTAAAGAATGGGGCTTTGACATTCAGAAGAACTCTATCGTTGTAAATCAAAAGATGGAATCTAACATTGAAGGTGTTTATGCTGCTGGAGATATTTGTACTTACGATGGAAAAGTAAAATTAATTGCATGTGGATTTGGTGAAGCACCAGTCGCAGTTAGTCACGCTAAAACATATATTGACCCTAAAGCAAGAGTACAGCCTAAACATAGTACTTCAATGTTTTAAAAGAAAGGCCCGGATGTGATTCCGGGTTTTTTTACACCCTTAAACTGGAGGAAGTTTTGACCATTTTCACATAATACCTACCAACCACACTTCTGGTGGATTAAACATTGACTTTCTGACTTCAAATTATTATGCAAAGTAAAAAAAGACCTTCCCTTTATAAAGGAAAGATCTCTTCACTAAGATTAGCACTCTTCTGGCGTACCAACCTTAGTTGCGGTTCTAAAAGAAGATCCACAGCCGCAATTGGCAATCGCATTTGGGTTGTCGATTGTGAATTAGTCGGTCAGTTAGACGGTAGATTAAACGCGATAATATCAACGTTTGTTTCGGTTATTGACGATTGTTATTGTTCGTTCGGATTAATAACACCGCTCAATCATAGCGATGGATTACGTTACCTCAATATTACCCAAAGTTTTCCGATAACACAAGACAAATAATCTTGCTAGAGTACAAGCTAAATTTTAACATAACTGATAAAATAGCCATTCTCATTCTTTTGTAGTAACTTAAAATCATTTTCTTCATAAAATTCAAATAGTTTAGGTTGATCTTCAAATTCGACCGACACAACTTTAGTAGCTACAAGAAGGTTGATTTTTTTACAATTTTCTAAAGCAAGATTAAGAATTATCTTACCAGCAACCTCTCCTTTATACTTATCTGACCGCCCTAGCTGACCTATAAGTATTGTTGAAAAGGAACTTGCGCTTTTATTGCCTGTAAGCTTTTTTCTAGTACTTCCAGAAGCATTTGTGAAGTCGAAATTTTTGTTAAGTAATGTAAAATATCCAATAATATCATAATTATTTCCCTCATCAACCACCAAACTCGTTCTAGCTAATGATCGATTTTCATGTTCTATTGCTTTATTATGTAAAAATGACTCCACATCAGTATTTTTACCACAAGTAAAAGAGGAGAGGTATTCACGTACTACACTCTCCTCTTCACTAGACTCTAATAATGAATTTAAACTAATTACTTCCATCTATTTCCTTGAATTTAGAATATTAGCTGCATGCTTTATTCTATCTGCTCTTGATAAATTTATGTCGTTGAAAACGTTAGTCTCAGTTATTGATTTTAGTGGAGTCTCAAGGATCTGGATGGCTTCTTGCTCATTTAAAGTATACTGTGTTTCTAACACTTGAGTAGCCAATTCGTCTTCCTCCTTATCGTCACACAACTTTTTCACCTCTTCCAAGGGATTAGCAAGTGACAAATATAGTAATTTACTCAAGTATACTATATTATAGTCACCCTAACAATAATAATAATAATTAAATTGTTTCTATTTTTCTTTATAAATATACGTTTAACGTTATAAATTAATTACCACCAATTTATTTAATTTAAACAAATAGATATTTTATTAATTAAGCAACTTATCTAAGTTCGCAAGGTCTTTGCTGATATCTTCGCGCGTCACACGCAACCTTGAGGTATTCTCTTCGGACTTTACGATTTCCTTCTTATCAACTAACCGCCCTGCCAGCTTAAAGTATAGTTCTAGTGCCTTCATCGACGGAATGCCGTTGCTGGATCGACCTTCTATGGATTCTTTTAGTTTTGCGATAGCCGTCGGCATGAAATCGTCTAGCGAATGGTCCGCTAGGTAAGACTGATAGAGCGTAAAGTATCTATCTTGGCGCCAATTATACAAGGTTCGCGTTGAGATTCCGAGCGAATCAGCCAAGTCCTCGTAGCTAAGTTTCTTTTTACCTAAAAACTCGTTCTCAACGATGCCCTGCGCAACTTTCATCTGTTCCGGCGTTAAATGTGCCTTAATTTCGTTCAGTGTAATCATTTATTCATCCTCCTTAATTTTCGCATAATGTTCGCGCCACTTGGCTACTTCCGCTAAATACAGCGCTTCATCATCGCGATACCTCTGACATTCCTTCTCGATTGTCGCGTCACTAGTTGGCGGTTTTCCTATCTTGGCAAGGCGAATGAGTTTATAAAGGGATTGTAGCGCCAACTCCGGCGATAACTCCTCTTGTCCCTCGTTAAACTTTGCGATTTCACTTAATGCCCCACGTATGCTCCTCGCCCATATAGACGTTTTGCTTGAATCAGCGCAATCCGTGTAGGCTAATAAATCAAAGTCGCCGTAATGACGCTCAAACTTCGCACAATCGACCCCCGTCGGTATTACGTTGGTTTCGTCGATGATTTGAGCATATTTCACTATAAAAGCAAAGTAGTCCGGCATTCTTTCGGCTGTCACAACCGCTAACGGAAGTGGAAAGAACGGCTTTGGCGGATTAGCTGGTTTGCCTGCAGCTACGCGCTCATGGCGCATCTGTTCGATTCTTGCTTTCAATTCTGCTATTGTTGCTTGATGATTACTCATGTTAATCCTCCTTTTTATTTGTCCAACAAAAAAAGACGCCTTATTTGGCGTCATGTTTTATTTATTTATTTGATTTTTCTTGCACTAATTCTTCGTCAGTCATAAAATGATATGTTGCTCCATTAATTGAATACGACTCACCTTCCCAAATACCACGGTTAATAGCTGACCAATTTTTCTTTTTCGCATTAGTCTCTTCCTTAAAGAAATGCGCAGCTTCTTGGATACTATTGCATTCTCGGATAAGCGCTTCTCCTTTGTAAATATTAACTGGAATTGCAACGTTATTTGTCTTTTTCGGTCTAATTCGCATTGTACACACTCCCTCAA
Organism: Cytobacillus sp. FSL K6-0129; assembly: GCF_038007625.1. Classification (NCBI taxonomy): domain Bacteria; kingdom Bacillati; phylum Bacillota; class Bacilli; order Caryophanales; family Bacillaceae; genus Cytobacillus; species Cytobacillus sp. FSL K6-0129. The sequence goes on from NZ_JBBOXM010000001.1 coordinate 2,156,696, forward strand.
AAGTTAAAGTAGCGCATTAATTAAAATCTCTCATAGCTTCTGCATTTTCCATTTTGCGGTTTGCTTCGTCAAACATACCGTTTTCAATATTTGTGCTTGCTTTAAGAATTAAATCAAAGTATTCCTTGTAATCAGGATTTTCGGGCTGTAATTTAGCCCCATATACATGCAGATATTTTCCCCAATCTTCCGTTAGCTCACCGGATTCGTATAGGTGAAAAAATTCATTTTCTATAGCTTCCGCATGTTCCAATTTAAATACTTGCTCGCCCTCTTTAACTAAATCGTAAATTTCCTGCGTATCGTACTTCTCCCACGGCAATTCCTCGTCCTCAACTTCTGCAGCTGATACGTTTGTTTCCGACACTTTAGTTACCTTCTGCGACTCTTCCTCTTTTACCTCGCTACTCGAACATGCAGATAATAATATAACTAACGCTAACGCAATATATTTTCGCATAAATTCTGCACCCTTTTTAGTAAAATTATACCACATTAGCGCTTAGATGTTAGCTATTTTTGTTAATTATTCCGACAATTGACGCGTTTTTACTTACGCGTATATCATCTTCCGATACCTTTGCAATTACTCCCCTTAACATCTGCGCCACTTCTTGTGGGCCGCATTCTGTTAGCTTCGCAAACTCTTCTTCTATCATAGCGTTAGGGTTCACGTAAGCATAGCTCGATAGCCAACGCACTTCGCCCTCGGGAATGTCCATTATATGCTGCGCGAAATTATCTCTATGCCCCATTTCTACGATCCTCATATTTCCGTTCTTATCAACACCGCTTAATATCATCGTTAGATATGCATCACTTGGCGTTAACTCTTTCAGTTTATCTGCAACTAACTCAATTGTAGCGTCCTGATCGACGTCGATAAAACTCTTAAACAACTCCTCCGTTACACTCAAATCGCCAGTAAAGCCCGCAACTACCTGATTATTTACGTTGAACACTTTAATTACTGTATCGTGGTAAATATTATCATCGGAAATGTGCGTGCAGCGATGGTCGCCAATCATTAATGCGAAATCCTGTGTCGCGATAGCTATAACAAGGCTCATTAAAAATTTCCTCCTCCGCGTGATTGAATAAAGAACTGAGTTGTTATTTGCGCGTTAATTCGACAGAGATCATTCGGCTTGATTTCTATTTCGTGCCAGCCTCGCGTAACCTTACCGCTTGAATCCGTTCCAAGATACGGAACAATGTCAATTCCGGTGCCGCTAGTTGCTGTGTATGGCACTATACTCCCATCAACTTTTATTTCTACACTAGTAGGAAGTCTATCCAATTTATATATACCGTGTTCTATATCATGATTATGATCTGGCAATTCAATCTCGTGAGAATGGTTCGGTATTGAAACATTATGCGTATGGTTAGGAATACTGACGTCATGGCTGTGATTAGGAACATTAAAATTGTGTGAATGTGTCGGAATTGAAACGGTATGAGTATGCGAAGGTACTGATACATCATGTGAATGATTAAACCTTTCTCCAGGTATCTGCACCTCATGTTTATGATAACCGTAATTAGGTCCTCCAATATCATTCTCAGGTGAGCCACTTACTAAGTTCAGTTGAACAAACGTTCGCGTACTAGTTGATGTCTGCGTTCCTCCGCCGGCGCTCGATGTTTGACTACTTCCTCCCCCATTAGCAGTCGACGTACTTACACCTCCACCACTTGAACTTGTCGCGGTGGTTCCTCCCCCTGCCGAACTTGTTGCCGTTGTTCCTCCGCCACTTTTAGTCGTTTTTACAAGTGCGCCTCCGCCTTTCGTTGCGCGACTATACATAAAATAAATCATTTAATCCCTCCTGAAAATTAGAAGAAGCGCCCGAAGGACGCCCCCTTATTATCTTCTTTGACCTTTTCTTCTTACTAAATCTGCATTTTCACGTGATATCTCACGGTTCACAGTCGGAGCCACTAAAGTACCAACCTTTTCGCCATCCATTACGACTTGCATGCCGTTCATCATTTGTAAAGCTTGCTCCATCATTCCCACTGCGCGATCCATTGTTCCAGTAGAATGAGACGATCTTCCATCAAAAGAAGCCACGATGCCCACGCCACTGACATTCGGTGTATTATGCGACATTTGAATAGATGGAACCGCTGCAACTGCAAGCTCTTTCGCAGACTTTTTGACATCTCTCACCATAGAGTCGATACCTATCGCCAAACCTTCACCTGTGTATTCGCCAAGTCTCATTAGAACTCGCGACGGTGATTTAATATTTAAGAAAGATTTGATACCGTCCGGAATCATTGAGGCTATTTCCTTTACCTTCGTGCCGACATCCTTCGCCATTGAACCAATACCACTAATCAACCCGCTGATGATGTCTTTTCCGATTTGCACTAGGTCTATATCTTCAAAATACCCTTCGATATTTTTCCAAATGGTTTTGCCAGTCTCTTTAATCTTTTCCCATGCACCCTCCCAATCGCCTTGCATTAATTTCATGGTTCCATTTATTATGCCAAGTACTGCCGTAATGGACGTTCCAATTACAGACTGAATGAGCGCCCAAGCTATTTGAACAATTCCGCTGATAATAGGCCAAACAGTTTGGAACAGAGTTTTAATTACTCCCATAACCGTTGTGATAATTAACTCGATTGTCTTGAAAGTTAATTCTGCGCGCTTCATTATTGCATCGCCGTTTTCTTCCCAAAACGCTTTAATCTCCGCTAACTTCTCACCAATAAACCCGGAAACTTCGCTCATAACGATTTGAACGATTTCTTTAATAAACTCTAACGCTGTACTAAACGCAATTTTAATGCCTTCCCACGCCTCATTGACACTCTCTTTAAACCAATCTACCTTGTTATATGCAAGAACTATTGCGGCGATAATTCCTGCGATAGCTGCGACAATCAACGCCATTGGGCCCGTCGCTAATGCAGTAAAAGCCGCTGCGATCGGAGAAATGATTGGCAGTAACGCTTGAAATCCCATTATCAGTGAAGGTAAGAATCCGATTGCGAGCAATAAACCGCCACCGAAAAGCGTGAATGCTGCGCTTAAAACACCAACGATAGCAACTATGGACTTTGTTTTGTCGCTGAACGAATTAAATATATCAACAACCTGTTGCACGCCTGACGTAATGAATTTGAGCGCGGGCAACAATGCCTCACCGATCGATATTGCCGCGGCCTCTAGCCCCGATTTCAATATAGTTAACTGTCCGTTTAAGTTTTCCAACTGTTTATTCGCTACTTCTTCCGCAGTTCCGCCGGACTTTTCCAAACTTGCCGTCATCTTTTCTAGATCGTCTGATCCCCGATTTATTAAGATTTGCCAATGCTTAAAAGCTTCTGCGCCAAATAATGTCGTCAATGCAGCCGACCGTTGTTGTGCTGTCATGCCTGCTAGGCTATCTTCTAATACGCCAACAACTTCCGGTAAAGACTTCATGTTGCCCTCTGTGTCAAAGAAATCGATGTTTAACTTTTCCATCAACTTTTGCATTTTTGCCGTTGGCTGAGCTAATCTACCAAGCGAGGTAGCGAATGCTTGACCCGCCATGGACCCTTTTACACCGGAATCAGCTAACGCCATTATTGCCGCAGACGATTCGTGAATATCCCAGCCTAACGCGCTCGCATTAGCTCCAAGATACTTAAGCGCTTCGCCGAGCTGTTGTACATCAGTATTTGCACTAGTTGAAGCTTTCGCGAACACATCTGCAACATGGCCAGCTTTATCAGCTTCGATTCCAAACATCGACATCATATCCGAAGTAATATCAGCTGCCGTCGCCAAGTCAAGAGCGCCAGCACTCGCAAGATTCAGCATTCCCGGCAATCCGGCAATCATTTCGTTAGTGTCCCACCCTGCAAGAGCAAGATATTGTAAAGCCTCGGCCGATTGGCTTGCACTCCATGCTGTTGTTTCTCCGGCTTCTTTAGCTGCTGCCGTTAACTTTTCCAACTCAGCACTACTAGCACCGGATAATGCACCAACACGGCTCATTGATGATTCAAAATCTGCCGCCGTTTTTACTGCTGCGCCGAAGCCTGCCACAGCTATCACGCCAAGCCCCGTTACAGCAGCGCCCATCGCACCTATAGACTGTAGTGCTTGTTGATTCTGTCTAGCAAATTGCGTAACATGGCTAGATGCTGCCCGTAAGCCACTTGTTAAAGATGAAATATCTGCGCCAATCTGAACAACTAGACTATGCGCACTCATGCCCTATTCACCTGTTCTGCAAGCTTGCTTATTTCTTTTGATAACTTCGTTGCTTTTTCGTATTGGCCACGCATTCCGAATTTGCAACATTTAGCAGCCTTCTTAAACAACTCGTGATAAATATCTGCATTATGTCCCTGGTATTTCTTTAACTTCTTTTCAGCTTTTTTAGCGCTTTTAAAACCGCGACTAAAGTATTCGCGTGGACTGAGTGCTCTTTCTTCTGGGGCGCGTTGCATCATTTTCCCTACTTCTAAAAATTCATTAATTGCTTTGTGTAAATCCTCCATTCTCCCACTCCCTTATAAAAATAAAAAAGACGCCCATTTTAGGACGTCTTTCTTAGTAACCTTTCCGCTACTTTATTAAATTGATTTGTTATATTACCTTGATATTTCTCCTTGGCTTCCAATTTTTGATAATCTAAATCGCTGCCTACTTGTTGCTCATCTTTAGAGAATTCCAGTATCTTTCTATAAATCTCATTGATTGACTGTCTTTTAATTTCAGGTTTTAGGTTGCTACCTACCTTTTCTAGTTCTGCTCTTATGTCATAGAATTGAGAAAGCAATGTTCTTATAACTGGTTTTTCCAACAATGGTAATTTATCGTTGATAATTGATATTACAGATATTAAATTAGGTTGCATCACAATCTGAGTTCGAATAATGCCCGCATCCTGTTTTATTTTATTCCAATCTACTTTTTCTTCTTCCTCATATGAAATAGCCCTCTTTTCCGCATCCTGCTTAAGTCTTTTTAATGTAGCTATATAATCACTTTGAACCTTATCCGCCTTGATTTTTGCTTCATTCACCAAGCTTAAAATATCAGACTTTCTAGCATCAATTGTCAACCGATTATTCTGTAAAACTTTCTCTACCGCTATAGTAAGATCGTCAGTTAACACGGCTACTGAATCTTCATATCGTTTAAGCTCATTAAACTCTACTCTAGAGGCCTTTCCCTCACTTATTAGCTGATTTGCTATGTGTTCCTCAACAGAATAAATAAAGCCCTGAGTACGCACGGCGCCACCCCTACTATCGCTGTGTACCATATATACATCTATATTTTTCATTTTGTACTCCCCTTTTCGTTTTGTTGTATATTTAAAACGTCTTTACTTTTCTGTAAAACTTTAAACCGCTTTTCTACGACTTGCCTTAGCGTCCATAACTAGGCGAGGCAACATTTCGGAAATCTTACTCTCGCTCAAATAATGGCCGAATAAATAGTCAACGCTGCAGCCGTCGTCAAAGGTTACTCTTGCAAGCTGCGGTTTTCGCGTATCTTCGCCGCGAATAATCTCATAAGTAAATGCCATCCAAACCCTCCTCGGAACTACGTGTAATTGACAGATTTTCAAGCCAAACAGCCGTTTTAAGACGCAATAAAACCGTTTGAATAGTACGCCTAGGGTAATTGCCTTAGACGCCTCAAACGGCTTGATTATCTTCATTATAAGTCACGTTAAACATGCGTTCTGCCGGGCGCCTTTGCTCAATTGGAATGCGAAATTGAACCGCTTCTAGTCGACCAGCGCGAAAGTAATCTGCCATGATCGTCCAATCCTTCTTGTGTCGCTTGATTCTTCGGATTAGGTCGCGGTCGGTGGTCCAACCCGCGAGCCAACCCGATTCTAACTTCCACAATTCGTTATTCATCTTTTATTCATCCTCTTTTATTTATTCGGTTTAGCGCTAAACATTGCAACAAGTGAGCTATCCGGTTCTCCCTGTTTGCGGTAGAAGATGTTATGATTTAATGTGATGTATTTGACTCGACCGTCTTGAACGTATTTCGTCGTTTCCGCAACAGCTCCGGCTTTTTTTAATTCTCGCAAAGTAGCGATTGCATTCTTTTCATTAAGTTGTAAAACCTCTGCAATCTGTTTCGTTGTTAGAAAACGAATATTAGCGGGCACTTCTTCGAAGGGATTGGCGCAAACCATGTTCGTATCATAGTGAACATACGGTAACAACTTGTATAGGGCACCCATTTCTGCATGTTTCAAGTTCAAGTCTTTCAAGGTTGTGAAGAACGTTTTGATTAGCATATCCTTGCCCTCCCTTACCTTTTTGCGAAAATGGTACCTTTCATTAATCTTGTAATACCCTTCTTGAGTTACCTCTATAATGTTCTGCAATTCTAGTTCTTGTAGGACAACTTTCGCGGTACGTGGCGTAACCTTTAGGGCGCTCGCTATTCCTTTTTGATTCAACGGAAACTCTTCTCTACCTGGCTTGATTAGCACGTTAGATTTATATTGGATGTACGGCTGTAGCATTAATACATATCCGCATGTCTTATTCGGCAGATTGTCAGTTATCTCTCGAATGTGGCGCATGTGTGTGAATGAGAATTGACGCTGATCTGACTTTTTGATAACAGCGAGCCTTCGTTGCTCTCGTTGCTCTAACGATTCCACTATGAACGTTCTGCCAGCTTCATCTTTTGCGTAGCCGTTATTGCCGATTAGTTTGACGTTTCCTATCGGTTTAGATGAAGATAGCGCCCTTACTTGCTCTTTTAAACTCATCTTTTTCCCCTCCTCGTCAAAAATAGGTAGTCTTTTTTTCCACTTTTCCGCTAGATAGGTAGTCTTTTTTTCCACTTTAAAAACGTCCAAAATCAGCCGAAAACCCTTCCATATCAACGTTTTACTCTTGTTTTCAGGCTTATGCGATTAAAATTCATTCTTATCTTCTCTATAGAACTTAACCCCTGCGCCTTCATTCGGGTAAAAGACAACCCTCATTCGGCGCCAATACTCTTTTAATTAATTACCTTTCGCGACCATATAATATAATTGCATGAGGGGGACGGTTTTCCCCCGATTGCCGGGCGATAGCCCGTTGACAAACCGATAGTTTTTGCGATATACTTACAATGGATAAATTTGCGAAACTCTTTCTAGAGACTCTAAAAAATATAAGAAATCTTCATCAACTCCGCCCTGCTCTGCTAAACTGACTCGAATATGATCGGATATTTGACGTCTCCCGTTCTCGATAGCAGCAACTGTAGACTCTGAAACTCCGAGCAGTTCAGCAAATTGTCTCTGTGTCATTTTCTTTTTTAATCGCAATAACTTAAATCTATGCGCACTCATTCATATCCCTCCTTTTCCGTACTCATTGCGCTAAAAAATACCAGGCTTTCGCCCTTCCCCTTATACTTTTTTGTCGCCACTTAAAACCGCTCTAAATCGCTCCATGCGTAATTGTTCTTCTGTGTACGTACTAGAAAAGTAGTTTTCTATTTCTCCCTTGCTCATATACGTAGTTACAACCTCGCCGGGCTTGGTTTTATCCTTAATCTTAGCATGTAGAATGGATATTTTAGGCTGTTCCGCTTCATCGCCATTATATGGAACAACCGCTTTAGGTTTTCGCTTGCCTCCGATTATTTCATCTCGCTGTTTAGCTGCGGAAATTTGACTTATTTTTGACGGAGAATGCGGAACTTCATTTTTCCACGTATTCTTAAGCATTTCATACTCGTTGAGCCAAAAAGGGTATTCCAGCCACCACACGTAATTATTTTCACGCCTTGTTTTCTTCTTTGGTTTTGGATTCAATAACTCTAAATCCGCTCTTTGTTGCCTGCGTTGCATTGTCTTAATATTTTTCTTACATTCCTTACTACAAGTCTGCTTCCTATTCCGAGAACTTTCATCACGCCACCAATAACCACAATAATCACAGCGTTTAACGCGCTTATCTGTCCCGTCCAGCAAATTGCCTTCGTTCAAATCCTTTATAGCTATTAGCGCAAATTCACGGTGCAAACCTTCGATAAACTGACGCGCAAATTCGATAGCACCATCGCCAACAGGTTCACGGTATACAATTTTCATAGTTTCAGCTGCTTGTTTTTTAGATGTTTTAGTCGTTATCATTCTATCCCTCCGTTATTTGTGTAGTTTAGATAATTCTTCTATTAGTGCCGGCGTTTCCTCGAAAATAAATACTACTTGCCCGTTAAACTTTCGCGACGGCTCTATATCAACTATCCTAAAGCCGTTCAACAGTAAATACTTAGCCACCCGAATGCTTAAAATACATTTATGCTTCATTCACTCACCCCCTCAAAATAATTTTTTGCTGAATCCGCTTGACATGTTTTAAACTAAGTAATATACTAATATCAAGAAATAAAATAGTATACCTATGTTTATTTATAGGTACACTCCTTTCTTTATTATCGGTTATTTCTATTAAACTTTCAATAGTTTTTTGATATTTTTTATTTTTTTTTTGGCGGCAGATCGTGCGGTCTTTTTTTATGCACACAACATCTATATATAGTTGAAAATCAACAGAAAAATACTACATGTTGACACAACGTGCTGATTCTCCGCCTCTTTCAACGCCTTCTTAACCTCGCGCAGCTCGCGGACGGTCATTTCATCTACCGTTTTTGTTTCGCCTGTTGACGGGACTGCGTGTGGTTGCTCAACGAATTGCTGACGGTCAATTTCTTTTGGTAGTTGTATCAACTCGAAAATAGCCGACATTTGTAACGACGTCGTACCGTTTGGAAATTGTTCATATGCTTGAATCATACGATTCGCTGTCTGCCGCTTTATTCCAAAGGATTCAACGCACCACTTCGACCACTCACCGTGCGCCAAGTCATTTTCTTAAACGTGCTTGAGCCGTTTACCAATTTCGAATATTGCTTCGCCAGCTACACGTTGGTAGGCGTAAGTTGTACTTTATATAACGTTTTACTGCTGCAAACTGGCCGTTCCAAACGAAAATAGGCATAGGGCGCTGATTCATTGCACAACGGTAGAGTTGCCGCTCTAAAATCCGCTCCACATTGAGCCAATGCCCTAAATTATGTCGTCAGCTCGGGCGCCCTTGCCATCGACGTCCGAACTAAACGATCACCTTTTCGCAAATTTAAACCGCCGACAATAAATTGATCAACATGTCAGGCTGTTTATGCAGATGTTGCACCGCGTTATTATCCAAGTCAATAATGACTACGCCTTCATCTTCCGTCAGTGTTACATCGTATAAGCCAATTTCCCCACCGCCAGTTACAAGGACCTTATTACCTAGTAAGATTCCAACCTCACTATCGCGTTCGTCAATTTTTCCGCCATAGATATATTTAACCGTTACCTTTTTCATTTTCATTTTCCTCCTAAAATTAGATTTATAAGTAAGTCTCGACCATAATCTATCGCTTTGCTTTCCTCAACAACTGCCAGATTGTCGCTTTTCATATACGCCAACTCATAGACTGATAACCCGCCAATGTCATCAATCGATATTACCTTGCCTGAATCAAACAGTACGCCCTTTTCGCGATAAGCTGCGTCAGAAGGCGCCCATTTATCAGAAATGATTTCGACATCAATTCGTTTTCTCATTTTGCAAACCTCCTTACTACATCAACGAATTTTGCTTCGCTCATAAAGTCCAGCTCTTCGTCGGTGAAATCGCGCTCGACATCGATGCGGAAGATTTTACAACGCGCTAAATCTAGTACGTTATCCTTCTCCGCAATTGGCTCGGGCATGACCCGGAAAGTGAGCGCGTCATACCCCTTAAACTGAGCGACGATCTCATCTGCAAAAATAACCGTTTCTTCTACGATAGGTTCGCCGAAGCCCTCATCGTGCGTGGCAAAAAACTTTATATTTTCTCTTCTAATCATTCGGAATCTCCTCCTATTGGTAATGCGTAGCGCTGAACAACATCCATAAAACTAGCTGTAGATAACCATTGCAGCTCATTATCGGTTAGTTCCTTGCCGATATAACAATCGAATAATCTTGAGCGAGCCATATCATTTACTTGCGTTATAGGTTCCGGCATGACCGTAAAGCTAACTGTTCCGCAGCCTTGATTCTCGGCAATAGCCCTCTTGCTTACTATCGCCTTACTTTTAACTTTTATTTCGCCGAAGCCTTCATCGTTTGTGTTGATAAGCGTCAAGTCTGTGCGATTGAACCGTATCGTTTTAACTAGTTCTCGCGCCCAATATACCTCGAGCAAAATCCACTTATGATCCTCTAAGTAATAACGACAGACCATTTCGCGATTATTTCGTTGTTCATCCGACATGAGTTCGTGTAGCTCGTGGTTTAATATGACGCGATCAACTGCGTCCAACATTTCTACTGCTACTGATTTAGATATTGGCGTAATCATTCGCTGACCACCCAAGCAACAAAGGCTGAAGCGACTAGACCAGCCCACGCAAACCACAAACAAGCGAATAAAACTCCCATTTGAAATCCCCCTTTATAACTCATTGAGTATTACTTGTTGAGTTAATAATATAACTCTTTGAGTCATACGTCAAGAGGTTTACTAATAAAATTTTATAAAGTATAATTATTCTTAAGAGGTGATGTTATCGTGGCTGGAAAATCTATGCTAGAAAATGACTTTGTATCATTGTTAGGTGATACCTTAGAAGAATTAAAGATTACTAAAAATGCACTTTCTGTTGAATCAAAAGTTCGTCCTGCTACAATAAACGATTTAGTAGTTGGTAATGCCAAACAAGTTAACTTCGAAACTCTTAAAGCAATTATAGAAGCTACTAATAAGATTGCTATCGAAAAAGGGAACTCGAAAGTATACGGTGTTGAAGATGTATTTGCATATAAACCAACGGTAAAAGCCCCCGAATAATCGGAGGCTATTTTTATAGGAGTTTACGCAAATCATTTGCTACTTCCTTTATCTAAATGTAATAATTCGTTGTAATTAAAATAGCTTTTTTCTAATATTTTTATTTACATTACTAGTTCTGAATATATTTTCAACCGGTGACGCTCTTTTGTGAATTTCATTTATTTCATTATCAGCGTATCTTACGTATCTATTAGTCATCGTCATGTCGGAGTGCCCAAGTATTCGCATTAAACTAAACGCATCGCCACCCGATCGCAAATATTTCACTGCAAAGTAATGCCGGAAAGTATGCGGACTACATCTTGCAACGGTAATACCTGCTTTCTTACCGTATTCTCTTAGTGTTTTCGCAAAGCTATCGGCATGGAACTGTTCTCCGTATTGATTAAGGAATAAGTAATCTTCTTCACTAATATTCATATAATCTAACAGGTTTTCTAACTCATTTTGCGTTTTCTTACCTATCGGCAATACTCTGAGAGATTGATTTTTTGTTATCCTCCCCGGTAAAACAATCTGGCTAAGCTTAAAATCCACGTCTTGAACCTTAATATTTACCAATTCGCTGATGCGGACACCTGTGTCAATCAGAACCAGCATCATCACATAGTTCCTAAAACCAGTAAACACGCGAGTATTCGGCTCTTTAAGTAACCTTTCTATATCGCTATCAGTGAAAACCTCAAATGTGTCATTTTCCTCTTTAAGATTCTTTACATTAGACATTGGATTGGAGCTTATTAATCTATTATTGTAAGCCCAGTTAAAAAACACCCTCATATTTCGAATAATATTATTAATAGTCCTGATTGATAACCCTTTCCCAATTCCCGTAGATGCTAAGTGTTCATGATCATCCCACTTTTCCTTTTTACTCTTCATAAAAATAAGATACTCCTTAATCACAGCCTCATCTACTCGCTGACTACCGTGTTCTTCAAACCACAGATAAAAGTGATGTAATGTTTGTTTATATGTTTTGATTGTCTTAATTGATCGATTTTCGAATTCTTTTGCTTCTATAAATTTAATTATTAATTCTTCCAGATTTACTTTTTCACTCACTCTCCTTTTCCTAAAATTCATTCTTCGATTATTAGCAAATTGACCTCTCGCCATAGTCAACACCCTTTTTCATTTTCCATAATCATAACACTTTGTTTCAATGAGTAAAAAGGTCATCAGCCCTACAGCCGCAAGGTGTTAAGCGTTTCTTTTTTTCGTCTTTAAATTGCGTTTTTATCGTTAATCTCACAAAAATATTCGTTTCCTAAATCGTCTCTGTTTACGTACTTGAACAACAAAATTAATCCATAATCTCAACGCCAACCACGTCCGATAAATTTACGCGTACAAAATCGTGCATCAGTGTTTCTATGCGCAATTGTTGCTTAACTACATCACAATAATGTACACGCCCAATCGTGTCTTTGAGATGACCGCCGATCCACAATGTAAGGCGGACCGGCATATTAAACTCCATCGCATAAGCTATTCTTTCGTCAAACTCTACCCGTTGATATTCGTCGATTAGTGGTTTTTCACATTTGTTCATTTCATCAGGAATTTTATTTAGTTCTGTTACATGCTCCGGCATAAAGAATCCGTGCCATTTTTGCAGGCCTCTATCGCGTATCATAAAGTTAGTCGCCTCCACTTAATTCACTTTAGGGTTTATTATACACGAACAAGTGTTCCTGTATAACTTTTTATTTTCCTCCAAATTATTCTAAATTTCGATAAATTATAAAAGGAATTTACGTAGAATGCCTCGAAATAGGTAAAACGAAATCACGATTTAGTAAAAGGGAGGAACTTCTATTGTTCAGTAGTAAAGAAAGCGAAAATAAAATTTTTAACCACGCTTTTCAAATACTTGATAGATTTGGAATTATACTTGACGAGAATACACTTTTTGGGAAACATACACTTGCGAAATACTCCGATGAGATTATACAAAAATTTTATAGTATGGGATACGAAGGGGAACTTGAGCTATTTGGTTATTATTTTAATTATCCTGGAGAAATAATAGCAATTTATGACACTGAATACTTTAAAAACTTTGATGAAGTAAAACATTATATGACAGATTATATTAAAGAAGAGTATAAAAATGAGTAATAACTGGTTAATTAATCTTTATTTTAATTCCATCAATTTCTTTCGGTAAATTCACCTCTTTAATAGGCTTAAGGGACTCTATAAAACCAGTAAAACTCTTCGCCTGGAACACACGGAAGGGAAACTCAGTAGTTAATTCGTATTTTACTTCAGAAATAATAAGTAAATGTGGGAATGGCTTCATTCGATGTAAATCGGCGTACCGTTGCAACTTGGCGGCCAAGACCTTCACAGAATATTGGGTACGTTGAACTTCAATATAAAAAGGCGTCTTTCGGAAGATTGCGTAAATATCTGGCTCTGCCGTCCCCTTTAATCCTAGCTTCGGTTCAACTGTAAATGATTGGATAGCATTATGCCTCCGCATTTGCTTATAGACATCAAGAATCGCTAACCAATGACCTATCTTAGCGCTGTTCTTTTTGACACGGTTATCTGCGCAAAAGTAGACGTAAGGACTAAATGAAGTGGAACGTTGAATATGACCATCGCGAAGCAATCGAAGCAAGACGGCATTAGCTGCTGTAATCGGCTTCTTTAAGCCAGAAAAATGGATTTCCGCTATACTGTTTCTGTCCATTACGCGGAATCGATTAAGGTCCGCTATAATCTCCTTATCTCTCTTCGTTAATGGCATCGTTAAACACATCCTCTTCCGTTAATTGTTCAATCGACCGGACATTTGAACTTTTATCCGTAAACCGATCGACCCACTCATCCGTTTTATACTTCGTTAATATCTTCTCCGCAGATTCTTCCGATAAATACGGCGCTTGCAGCTCTGTTAGGTCGTCGCGTTTGCATAAGAATCTTCCAGGCGTTACTTTGCTTATCTTCTCGCTGCCCGGTGTTCCAATAATTCGAGAATTAGATAAATCCGTTGTTCTAAAGCCCATCCTTACGGTCAGTAATCCGCGTATCTTTGTATCAAGGACGTCATGTGACGGGCGCTGTAACGATAAAATGACGTAGATACCTAGGGCACGACCTAACGCAACCAATTGAACAATTTGCTTGCTCATTTGTTTATCGTCCATTATCATCAAGAGTTCATCTATCGCGACAAGTATATACGGCGGTCGCTTTGGTAGCTTGTTAATATGCGTAACGCCTGCATCGTTAAGTAGTTCGCCACGACGTTTCATTTCTTTATGCAGATACGCCAGCATGCGCGCTAAATGTTCAGGGTAGACGCAGACTGACTTTACGTTTTCAACGCCTTTGAACAGAAAAAATTCGCTCATTTTTAGATCGCCTAGATAGATATGCAGTTCGTCGGGAGTTTTCGTTTGAATAAGAGTAGTTAAGATAGAACGTAACTGCGTTGACTTGCCCGCACCGGGTTCGCCAGCAATTAAACAGTTCGGCTCATTGACGGCATCATATGCCAACATACGTCCTGACTCATCCTGACCACAAAGTATGGGCACATCATATCGCGATAAATCCGGAAGGATATAATCAAGTTTCGATGGCAACTTGCGATGACTAATAGTTACAGTAAAACGCTTGTATTCACCGTCTAGCTTAACGTGTTCACCGAAATATTGATTAAAAACGTAGGAATGTTTTGTAAGCAATTTAGGATCAAGTCCGTTAGGAATCGTAAAAGTTGCGATAGTGGAATCAGTAGTAAGTTTAATGTCGTGGATTTTAGGAAGAATTGGACGATTGATTTCTCCGAGAAAGAAGCCGCCTGCCTTGAATGTTTTAACAAGCTTGTGGCGAACAGACAACTTTGCGCGCCAGCTCATCGCAACCATCCGATTAAAGCATTATGCTCGATAAAATAGACACCTGTAATCAAGCCAGCCACAGGTAATGCAATCCGCAAAAAGGTGCCAAGCCATCCATAGCCATATGACTCGAGCGCGCTGTCAGCTATCGCAACTAATAACGTCGTGCCGGCAGCTAGTAATAACCCTCCACTAAATAACATTGTTATCCTCTCCTTTTAACAAGTTGTTAATTTCGCATTAGATGAACAATTGAAAGGAATAAACTGAAGTAGCTTTGCTATGTTGAATCTTATGCAATAACTGCGGTAATATTGCGTGTCCCTACATAATTTATGACTAAGTAGCAGACGGCTTGTCTACAATTAGAAATATATCGTTCACAGCACAACCTAACTTTTTGCTTATTTTTAAGGCTACTTCTAACGAAGGTTGCGTACTGTTTCGTTCGTAACGATTATACTGACCGTGACTAATTTCGAGATACGCTGCAAATTCTGTTTGATTCATTCGATGATCGTGGCGTAATTCTTTTAATCTATTGTGTATCGGCATAGGACTCACCTCGCCTAATACATTCGCCAATACTTATTATGATACCTTTTTGGAGGACCTATAATGATTGAATACATTGTATTTTTCGGACTGCTTGCAATAGGATTATTAGCGTTTATCTTTTTTAAACCGCCAGCTCCGGTGTTAAATGAGATACAACAAGAAAGAATCAAATGCGAAAGCCACATAGAGGGTCGGCTATTTGAGGCACTAATTGATCACGGATTTATTGTAAATACTCAAGTGAAATGCGGAAGGTATAGAATCGATTTAACTCTACCTAATTATAAAATCGCAATTGAATGTGACGGAAAAGCGTACCATTCATCACCCGCACAAAAAGCACATGACCGTAAAAAGGACAAATTCTTACGTAATAATGGCTGGGTTGTATTGCGTTTCAGCGGGCGTCAAATTAATAGGGAATTATCTAAAGTTATAAAAAGAATTGATGAGGTAACAAGTAGAGAAATTTATTAAAACAGGCGTTCAAAGATTAATCGACTCAAACACGTCATTAACTTGCTCCTGCGTAATCCCTATATAACGCAACGTCTCGCGCTGGCTACTATGGCTCAACACATTCATTAACAATGCGATATCTACGCCTGCCTTATACGCGTGATAAGCCATCGTTTTGCGTAGCGTATGCGTACCAATCTCTACATCAACGCCAGCTCGCTCGGCTGCCCCGTTCAATATGCGCCAAGCTTGAACGCGACTAATCGCTTTCGTACCTCTCCGCGAGGGAAATAACGGCGCATTGTCGTCAGCTTCTGCCGGCACTAGCTCACGTATAGCCTTCTGTATCGCTGGATTTAACTTGAATCGCTTAGACTTGCGCGTTTTAGTTTCTTTAATTGCGAGCGTATCCCTGCCGCGCACATCGCCTACCGTTAGCGCAAGAATGTCCGATATACGTAACGCTGAATTAATGCCGAAGATAAAAAGTAGCTTGTCGCGTGGATTGCCTAGCGCTTTTTTCATGCGTTCAATGTCCGATTTCTTGCGGATTGGTTCGACCGTGTTCATATGTAACATACCTCCGATTATTCTCGTTTTGTTACGTAAATTATATTACGGAAGTATGCATAAATCAACCTTCGAAATTCAAAAATTTTCTAGCGTATTTTTTACCCCCGAGGTTAAAATTTGATGCGCGTAAGGTTAGTATGACTGGTGGGAGCGCTGATTCACGGAGTACCCCCCGCCTATTGATACGATGTATATATTATGCATTAAAACGAATATATTATGTAACACAAACGCATTTTGTTACGTTCATTCATTCGATTAAACGTCTTTATATCAACGTTTATAGACGTATCTCTTACGTATAATATTCGCGTTCGTTTATGCAGTCGTATAAACCGCGTTATAATAGTTTTTGTCAATTATATCCATCTCTATCACCTTGCATAGAAAGCTGCATAAACGATCAGCCTTGCACAGCTCAACCCCGATGATTTCGGGCCCCTCGTGCGCCAGCGCCTTTCGCCTGATAAATAGCACTATGCCCTACGGATATTCTTATTCTTCGGCAATGCTCGGCAAAACTGCGTACATCAGACCGTCTAGAACGCGGTCAAGCACACCATGATAATAGCCGGCAATGTTACGTATAGCCTTGCGTTTAGTCGCCTTAAAGGTAGTCATGACGGCTTCAATTCCGCAGTTTAATAGATCGATAGATTCGTGACAGTTCTTTATGTACGACGTTTGCGCAATATAGATGCCGTATAGCTTATTTGTTAGCTTCGCGTCTTTAACATAGTATTCAACGGATTGCTTGAACGCCCTATACGTATTATTTATAACAGTATTTTGTTTAAAAGAATTAAATGGTTCGTTTTCGATTTCGGTCGGCTGAACGCTTGGCACTACTGGCTCGACGCTATCCTCACGCTTGGACACTTCCGCCTGGTCATCGCGAATCACAAACGGCAACACTTGAATTATGTTCGCACCTTGGCCGCCTGTTATTTTGCGCGTCGTAACTAGCTTCCGAATGATTCGTAGGTCTTGCAGACGGTTGATTGCGCGTCGGACAGTCTTTTCGCTCTTTGCTATAGTATTCGCGATTGTCGCTACTTTAAGATGCGCAGCGCCTGCAAATTTGACCGCATAGCAAGCGATAGTGTTTAGGACAGCGCGATCCGTTTCGGACAACTCGTAATAGTGTTCCGAAAGGTGCTCGGCTATAGCTTCGTTTAATTGCTGCTTCGATTGGAACGTTTGGTAGTCGGATAGATAGTGCATCGGGTTTCCTTTCCGCGCCAACCCTGTTTTAAGCATAGTTAAATAAGCGTTGCAAAACGCTATTTTTTTCGATATACTTAATTTATCGTTTAATTCTCAGGGCGTTAGGTTGTTGGTAGCAACCTTGCGCTATTTTTTTGTTTAAAGACTTCTTCTCATGCGATTAATCGGCGAATAATCATCGTGACTACGACGCATTTCTTCTGTATCCATCTGTATATAACGTCGCATTGTACGTATATCAGCCCAGCCTCCAATTTTCTGTAAAGTAAACGCATCACATCCGTTCAGTATCATATTTTTCGCCCATGTATGGCGATAGACGTGTGCCGTTACCTTCTTATCAGTAATGCCTGCCTTCTCTGCGTAATATTTCAGCCTTTTATTAAATTGGTTCTGACCTAATGGCTCGCCGTAGCATGATAAGAATACGCGATCAGTCTTGAAATGGGCTACGTTCTCATTGATTAATTGCAATAGCATCTTTACGACATGCGTTGATATCGGTACTAAGCGAGGCTTACGGTTCTTATTTCTATCGCCTGCTAACGTAATGAATCGCGTTTTAAAGTCGATATCGCCAGCTCTTAGGCCTATCAATTCATTTGCGCGTAAACCCGAATCTAATAGCAAGTTTATCGCTACGGCGTCTCTATAACCCACATAGTCGCGCATATTAGGTTGACGCAATATTTCTTTCACTTCTTCATTCGTTAAACAGTTCGTCAAGTCAATGTCCTGTCGAATCAGCTTAATTCTTTCAATCGGATTTATTTCGATTAACTCCTCGCGTTGAAGATAGTTAAATATCGCCCGTAATGTACGCAAATTGATATTAATAGTCGTATCAGATAAGCCGATTTCTTGTTTATTTGCGTCAATGTACTTATGGCCGTCGTACTTCCGTTTATCGTATTTCATGAAGTTTATGTAGTTGCGGAATACCTCGGCATTTAGCTCATCGACATTTTTGACCTCATAATTGTCATTCAGCCAGTCGGTAAAATACCCCCACATTTTCGTATAATCTCGTACTGTCCTATCGCGCACACCTTCCGCACGCTTGCCAGAAACAACTATATCGATTGCTTGCTCGAAAGTTAATTGCGGAAAATTCTTCGTATCTTGCGAAAGTTTATTGATGCGATTTCGTTTCTTTAACGCCAAAACAAAAACGACCTCCCCTAACGATTTTTTTTCATCGCTAAGAAAGGTCGTTATTATTAATCCTAAATCGCCCAAACAAGGGTTGTTTCCACGTCGTCAACTAATGCATATGGCGCCGATTTACTAATGCAATCGGCAACCCTGCGCATCAGTTATCGTTTAGATTATCGAGATAATATCCCGGCATCAAAATCGACTCAAAACGTTGATATACCGCCTAGCACTCTTCTGGCGTACCAACCTTAGTTGCGGTTCTAAAAGAAGATCCACAGCCGCAATTGGCAATCGCATTTGGGTTGTCGATTGTGAAACCGCCACCCATCATGGATTCTTTATAGTCTATTTTTGTCCCTTGTAGAATCGGTGCATCTTCTTTACTTACAACGATTTCAAGGCCATGTAATTCAAAAGGAATGTCGTCTTCTTCTACTTCTTGAGCAAAGCCCATTCCGTAAGATAATCCGCTACAGCCACCGCCCTTTACTGCTACACGTAGCTTGGCGTTCTCTTCTTCATTTTGTTTCATCATTTCTTTAATGTGAAGGGCTGCCGCTTCTGTAATCTCAACAACTTGATTCATCATAATCCCTCCAAGTTTATATTATAGGCTTAGTATATACTTCTTTACAGTGTTTCACAAACTTACTGCCTTCATTAACGTACCTATACCTTATTATATGGCAACAAAAGAGTAAAGGAACATTATTCTTCATCTAAATGTTGATAAATGTTATAAACTAATTCCTCCGCATTTTCCCCATGAATGATGTCATTGTCAACTAAAGCGAATAATAAATGCCGGCACTTCCCACAATATCCTAAACAGCCATATTCAATGACATCTAAATCATAATCATTTTTTAACTTTGCAAAGGCATGGTGAGAACCATTGGCCATATTTGTTATACAAAATTCTACAACAATCTTCCTCATAATATTAACTCCTTATTCGCTTCCTTTTCCTTCTTTTCAAGAAACTATAAATATCAGAATATTTTTACTCCGTCCTTTCTACATAAGTTTCCTTTTGTTTTCTGTTGTGATTTAGAGATAATTTCGTTATACTTTTTATGGGATTATGCAATATGGATGGTTATATTTATTTTTTTAAGATAATTTGGACACTTGTGTTTTTTCCATTGTATCAGATTATCTTCTTGTATGAGAACGGACAAAATAAAGGGGATATCAGCAAATGAAAAATCTTGTTATTCTAGGGGGAGGATACGGAGGAATGCGAGTGCTTGCTCGCCTTTTACCGAATCAACTGCCGGATGATGTTTCGATTACTCTCGTCGACCGGGTACCTTATCATTGTTTAAAAACAGAATACTATGCACTTGCCGCTGGAACGATTTCCGATCAACATGTACGTGTTGCTTTTCCAGAACACCCTCGCTTGAACATTCAATATGGAGATATTACAAAAATTGACACAAAAGAAAAGATGGTTCATTTAAACGATCAACAACCAATTTCATATGACGATCTAATTGTTGGACTTGGTTGTGAAGATAAATACCATAATGTTCCTGGGGCAGATGTATATACTCACAGTATTCAATCTATTGCCAAGTCACGAAAAACATATGAAACGCTGAATAATTTGCCAGCCGGTGCCATTGTTTCGATTGTTGGTGCTGGTCTCAGTGGTATCGAGTTAGCATCTGAACTAAATGAAAGCAGACCTGATTTAACGGTCAAGTTGTTTGATCGGGGGAATCGCATCTTATCTGCCTTCCCAGAGAGACTAAGTAAATATGTACAAAACTGGTTTAACTCTCGAAGCGTACAAGTCATTAACAACTCTAATATCACTAAAGTCGAAGAAGGCGCTCTATACAACCATGATGAGCGGATTGAAAGTGATGTCGTTGTATGGACTGCAGGTATTCAGCCGACACATGTTGTACGTGCGATGGATGTTGAAAAAGACAAACAGGGTAGAGTCGTATTAACCAAGTATCACAATATCCCTGATGACGAGCATGTATATGTAGTAGGTGACTGCGCAAGCCTTCCTCACGCACCAAGTGCGCAACTAGCTGAAGGACAAGCAGAACAAATTGTACAAGTCCTTTTAAAACGTTGGAAAAATGAAGAACTACCCGAAACCCTTCCAGTAATAAAACTAAAAGGAATCATGGGTTCTTTAGGTAAAAAACACGGCTTTGGTTTAGTTGCCGAACGTCCAATTACAGGACGAGTAGCACGCCTTATTAAATCAGGCATTCTTTGGATGTACAAATATCATAACGGTTAATCATTCACTAGATTATCTGCAATTTTATCATTCATTGATTTAAAAGGGTTTTTCAATCCTTTTAAATACAGGAAGTACAATTTCTTTTAGAGATTGTACTTTTTTTGTTGGGTTTTTATATTGCTCTTTCAATTGCCTTCAAAACTTTCAACAACATTGGCATAATTTGATAATCCATATCCAAGTGCTCCATACTGAATTCCAGTTCATGCTCTATCACTTTTCTCTAACATGAAAAAACATGAACCAACAACAACAACAACGGATGAAAGAGGAAAACTCGCAACTATCAAATCAACTAACGGGTTTAATGCCTAGGCCAATACCTTAGGTGATTCATCTCCAAGATACTCAGTGGCTCCCAACTGGGATTGCTTCTGGTGAAACAGCAAGCATAATCCGTAATGCATTGTTGTACCTATTCTTCTAATTCCTCTTTTGTTGCTCTTCCCAAAAAGGATTGTTTTTAATCATTGAATGTTAATTCAAAATAATTTATTATTATTCAAAAGTTATCTGGAGGGAAAAATGAATTATAAAATTATTGAAGAACTATCTTTAAACAATTGGCAGCCATTATCTACGTTACTTTACGATGGGTGGGTACTACGATTTTCAAATGGTTATACGAAACGTGCTAATTCAATTAATCCTATCCATTATTCAACTTATGATTTAAATCAAAAAATTAGAGAATGCGAGAAAAACTACTCTAATAATGAACTAAGTACTACATTTAAAATTACGCCTTTTGTTAAACCAGAAAATTTAGATGAGATTTTGGAGGAAAAAGCTTATTCTTTAATTGATTGTACAAGTGTTCAAACCATGGCGCTAAATGGCATCATAGAACCAACCTACCATTCTGTAAAACTAGATAGAAATATTAATATTGAGTGGCTAGATAATTTTTGTAGACTGAATAATGTTGAAGAAAAAAACAAAGATACGATGGTACAAATGTTGTCCAATATTACAACTCAAAAGTGCTTTATATCACTATATTATAAAGCAGATGTGATTGCCTGTGGTCTTGGGGTTATAGAAAGGGACTACATAGGACTTTATGATATTGTCACTGACATTAAATTTAGGAATCAAGGGTTT
Organism: Cytobacillus sp. FSL K6-0129; assembly: GCF_038007625.1. Classification (NCBI taxonomy): domain Bacteria; kingdom Bacillati; phylum Bacillota; class Bacilli; order Caryophanales; family Bacillaceae; genus Cytobacillus; species Cytobacillus sp. FSL K6-0129. Next base: position 2,178,794 of record NZ_JBBOXM010000001.1, read on the forward strand.
GGCGAACAGTTGATATTGAATTTACTAAAATGGGGGAAAGAAAATGGAGCTAAATACAGTTACCTAGCTGTTCTTTTGAATAATAAACCTGCATTAAGGCTTTATTCTAAAATTGGTTATTCGGAAATTTACAAGTATTGGTACAGAGTTAAAAAAAATGTTTGACCCAATCCTAATTCAACTATATCAGATAATTATAGATCCTCAACTACTCCATTATAGAGCGCTTTTGTTGAGCGAAATTTAGTCGTGGCAATTGTATAAACCATTTAATTAGATTGCCTTGATAAGATGAGAAAACGGAATATGAGAAGAATCAGATTGGACATGATTAGTCGAGTTTCTCTATATGTTTAGTAAGTAATAGGTATAAATACAATCTCTTTCCTCTTAATTTTAATAATATATGTAAAAGCAAAAAAAGGGGGGAAGATAATGCTGTTAGGATTTAACTATCATTCACATGAAAATTGTAATGAATGCAATATATATAAGTGTAAACCTTATTATATTAGAGGAGATACTGGGCCCACCGGTGTAACTGGTCCCATTGGTTTGACGGGAGATACTGGGCCCACCGGTGTGGCCGGACCCATTGGTTTAACTGGAGTTACTGGGCCCACCGGTATAACTGGACCCATTGGTTTAACAGGAGTTACTGGGCCCACCGGTGTGACTGGACCTATTGGTTTGACAGGAGTTACCGGACCCACCGGTATAACTGGACCTATTGGTTTGACAGGAGTTACTGGGCCCACCGGTATAACTGGACCTATTGGTTTGACAGGAGTTACTGGGCCCACCGGTATAACTGGACCTATTGGTTTGACAGGGGTTACCGGTCCCACCGGTATAACTGGACCTATTGGTTTGACAGGAGCTACTGGCCCCACCGGTGTAACTGGACCCATTGGTTTGACAGGGGTTACCGGTCCCACCGGTATAACTGGACCCATTGGTTTGACAGGGGTTACCGGTCCCACCGGTATAACTGGACCTATTGGTTTGACAGGAGCTACTGGCCCCACCGGTGTAACTGGACCCATTGGTTTGACAGGGGTTACCGGACTCACCGGTGTGACTGGGCCTATTGGTTTAACGGGGGTTACTGGGTTAACTGGAATAACGGGAGTAACAGGTCCAACTGGTGAAGCCTTTGTACCGCAGTACTTTAATGCTGCAGGAATTGGAGGAAACCAAGTAGTTGCTACAAATGAAGATGTGATTTTCGATCTATCTAGTCCAGCGTCAACTTCTGGTTTCACATTCACACCAGTATCATCAAATATAGTAGTAAATGTATCTGGTGTTTATCGTATTGACTATGCCTTATCATTACGTTCTGAAACAGGGGGAGGCACAATTAATTCTGCGTTTGCAGTAACCATTAACGGTGCTGCCCAACCCCTTTCCTTCTTTGGTGAAGAATATGTCACTTTTCCAGATACTGATAGAAGTCAATTTAACGGTTTTACAATCGTTTCTATCCCTGCTGGAGGAATAGTAACCATTAGAAACTTTAGTGCAACTATCAATTTGCTAGCTGGAACAGGGGTAGACAATCAAGCCATAAATCGTTCAGCAATTATTATACAAAGGGTTGGATAGGGTTTCCACAGGAGTAAGTCAACAACGAACATTCCCACTTACTCGCCTTTTATAGAATCATTGATTTGGATTACAAATGAAAGTTTTCTGCTCCGATAAGGAGGGAAATAGTTAAACAGGGGTTCGGAATACATTTTTTTCACCCCCCTTGCCACTAGCTTTAAAGGTTAAGCATTAAAGCGACTCGTTTATTTTATAATACACAGTAGTTGTGATACACATCTTAATATTAAAAATATAGTAGTTAATTTTATTTATGAAAACACAAGAAGGTTAGGTGAAGAGGTTCGGCATAGAAGAAGTTTAATTTTCGTGAACTTTATTATGACTGGAGAAAGGTGAAACAATCAATTTGAAGCAAAATAAATAGGTATGAATAAATGCTTATTTGTTATGCTCGAAATTGATATTTTGCTCTCCGGATGGATTCTTCTTTTTAGGCCGTAGAGTAAAATCTCTACGGTTTTTTGTGTTTAAAATTAGAGAAGGAATTAATATATGATCGTAATGAAAATTACTTAAATATAACTGACGAAAATCAATATGACTTTGCGACACTTATATATACTGTGATTATGGCACTCTTGCACCTATTGACTGAAAAAAATTATTACAACATATTTTTAGAAAAAAAGGCGGAAGTTTCTTTTTAGATGTCTTTACTGAGCATAAATACAATGTTTTTACAGAAAGTAATAATTGGTACTTCAGAAATAATGGAGGTTTTTGGTCTCCAGAAGGATATATAGAATTGAACCAAAATTTAAACTACGATGGTTATACTTCGCTTGAACAAACGACTATCATAACTCTAAAACACCCTCGGGTATTACCTTATTTCACTTATGAAACAAACGTACTTAATTCAATTTTTCTATACAGGTAACCAATGCTTTTGGTGGATATGATTCAAGCATGCGACTATATCCGATAGCTACTTGATCACCACTAACAATCCCCTCTAAAAGAAGCGGTGACTCTATATGTAATAATACAATTTGGTATTTTGCTTGTAATTCATCCATATCTAAATGGATGTCTTTGGCATGGAAATTTCCATCTTCTATTAAGATTTTTTCTTCTATATAAATATGTCCTACCAGTACACTCTTTTTTTCACAAGATGATGTATACAGTTCCATAGCTTTTACAGCGATTTGAGGAATTTGTGTTTGAGATATCTTACTATAGCTTACTTTCACTTTATCGCCGTTCTTTATACCCTCTGGAAGCTGAGGTGCTTTATATGATAGATAGTAGATAGTGTCGTACTTTTCTTTTAAACGATTTACATCAAGATGAAGGTCTGCCTGTTGAAAATCTTCATCACCAATTAACATATGCTTATCTAATAGAAGAAACCCTATTTTTGATCTTTCTCGAGATTCAAAAGAAGGGGAGGATAAATGCATATAAACGAAATAATTCAATCCCATAAGCAACAAAAAAATGACAATAAAACCTTTCATTCCGTTTCTCCTTTTTTACTTTTTTTCTATCACTTTTAAAAATTAGACTCATTTAGCTTTCAAAAGTTTCAACTAATAAAGGGCATTTCATAAAATATCCTTTTATCAATACGTATTCTCTTCAGGACAAAATTAAGTATCACCACAGTATTCTCTTGCTATAATGGTTGTTTTTTTACATAAAAACCAAATTCCTTTATAATGATATGAATTTTTACAAAAATAACAGTTTTCTTACTTTCTCTCTTTCTATTTTCTTATAGAGACTTGCCCTTTATAATGGCAAAGAAGCGCTTACAAAATAGTTAGGTTATATTCAAAATATTTCCTAAATAGAAAGAAGGGAGAAAATATAAATGAAGAAAAAGAGAAAAGGTTACTTGCAGCGTTCATTAGATAGTGTTGAAACAATTGGTAACAAATTGCCTCATCCCGTCACTTTATTCGCAATATTGTCATTAATTGTTTTGCTATTATCTGCTGGTCTATCACAACTAGGAATTAGGGTAGAGCACCCGGGCGAAGAAGGCAAAATGGTTGAAATTACTAACCTTTTAAGTGCAGAAGGTATCCAATATATATTTTCTAGTATGACAGATAACTTTATTGGGTTTGCCCCTCTAGGTGTCGTTTTAGTGACGATGTTAGGGATAGGTATTGCTGAGCGCTCAGGACTTATTAGTGCCTTATTACGTGGGTTTGTCTTATCAGTACCTAAGCGATTTATTACACTAGGATTAGTGTTCGCAGGAATCATGTCTAGTGTCGCTTCCGATGCAGGATATGTTGTATTACCGCCACTTGGTGCACTTCTTTTTGCAGCAGTAGGTAGACATCCATTGGCAGGATTAGCTGCAGCCTTTGCCGGGGTATCAGGAGGATTTAGTGCAAACCTTTTACTTTCAGGTACAGATGCATTATTAGGGGAGCTAACCATTGCAGGTGCTGCAATTATAGATCCTGTTTATGCAGAAGGTATGAGCATTGCCATGAATTATTGGTTCATTATTGTTTCTGTGTTTTTATTGACAGTTATAGGAGCGTGGGTAACAGAAAAAATTGTTGAACCACGACTTGGGGAATATAAAGGCGACTACAGGGAAAAAGTTGAAAAGTTAACAGCTATCGAAAAGAAGGGGTTAATCTGGTCAAGTGTTTCAATTGTAGTAGGAGTTATTTTAGCAGCATTACTCGTTTTACCGGAAGGTGCTCCAATGCGTGGTACTGGTGATCAACCAATTATCTCCTCTCCATTCATGAGTTCTTTAGTACCAATTATTGCGATTCTTTTCTTTATTCCAGGTTTAGTCTATGGCATGGTTACTAGAGAGATTAAAAATGATAAAGATGTGGCAAATCAACTCTCTGATACAATGGCGTCAATGGGAATGTTTATTGTACTAGCTTTTACAGCGGGACAATTTGTCGCTTACTTTAATGAATCTAATATTGGATTAGTTCTAGGGGTTTATGGTGCTGAATTCTTACAAAACATTAACCTCACAGGCATTCCATTAATTATCGTCTTTATTCTTATTGCTGCATTTATTAACATATTTATCGGCAGTGCTTCTGCAAAGTGGGCAATGATGGCTCCGGTATTTGTTCCAATTATGATGCAATTAGGTTATTCACCTGAACTTACTCAGATGGCCTATCGAATTGCAGATTCATCAACAAATATCATTTCTCCGTTGATGACGTATTTTGCCATTATTATTGCTTTTGCACAGAAATATGATAAAAAGATGGGAATTGGTACGCTTGTATCAACAATGATTCCTTATTCAATGTTCTTCTTAGTCGGATGGACACTTATGTTGATTGTGTGGATGTTACTTGGTATAGAGCTTGGACCAGGTGCACCGATTATGTATGAATAAATGCTTTTTTAACAAAAAATGCAGCCTCTATCTCATTCATCTGAGGTCAGAGGTTGCATCTTTTTTTCATTCACACCGCTGTAAATCCGTATTTCTCCATCTCCGCATAAATCACTTTCAACCTAGGATTACCTTCTCCAACAATTTGATCTTTGATTTTAACTACGGGATAAAACATATCTTCTTCAATTACACGAGAGGCAAAAGCTTTTTTTTCTTCATCTAATGGTGGGTTGAATATATCGACATATGATACTTTAAATTTTTGGTTTTCAAACTTTCTTGCCAGTGCCGCTTCAAGCCATTCGTATGTCTCTTTAGATGACGGTAAATTCACACAGCTTGCACATAGAACATCTGCTCCATATACAATAATCTCTAATTGGTCAGCCATGAAATGCTTCCCCCTTTTTCAATAAAAAAAATAATTTCACTCTTCATTCTATTTTACAATATAGTATAATAACAGACATAAGTAAATGTTTCCTTATCATAGATTTTTATGGTTATCTTGATTATAATATAGATATGAAAGGAGTCGATTTTAAATGGCAGAACAAGCAGAAATGACAGGTCAAGTCCAAGAAGTACTAGATAAATTAAGACCGTTCCTTCTTCGTGATGGAGGAGATTGTGAATTAGTAGATGTAGAAGACGGGATTGTAAAATTACGTCTTTTAGGCGCATGTGGTAGTTGCCCAAGTTCTACAATTACTCTTAAAGCAGGTATTGAACGTGCTCTTTTAGAAGAAGTTCCTGGTGTTGTGGAAGTAGAACAAGTTTTCTAATGCCTACTTAATTAAAAAAGCGATGTCACATGACATCGCTTTTTATTTTTGAACTATTTTCTTTATAAATACGACTACCGATTAAATCCATTTGCAATGGAACTACTTTCATTCCATGTAAACCTGCACTCAAGAGCGTTGCCAGTTTTTGTCCTTCCCCATCACGAGCTAAGCATAATATAGTCGGTCCTGCGCCACTTAGTGCTACACCAAGTGCACCATTCGCCATTGCAACTTTTTCTACTCCTTCAAGCTCTGGTACAATTTCTTTACGATAAGGTTGATGATAAAGATCTTTCATCATCATTTTACCCGCTTGTTCATAATCCCCACTAATAAGTGAAGCAATAAATACATTGCCAATTGCCCCTGCGTGAACAGCCTGTTTATAAGAAAGTTCCGTTGGCAATACTTGGCGCGATTTCTTCGTTAATAATTCAGATGTTGGGATACAAACGACAAAATCAACTTGAAGGTGGTATAGTGATAAAGCGTCTACACCATCATCTGTTTGACTACCGATTAGCAATCCTCCAAGCAGGGAAGCACCGACATTATCGGGATGTCCTTCTATTTCAGTTGCCCATTCGAGCTTTTGTTGTTTTGTTAATCGTAAATCACATAATGTATCAGCAAGTTCGATTCCAGCAACAATCGCTGCCGCACTTGAACCTAACCCTCTAGCAATGGGGATATCACTGCTCACCGTTAATCGACAAGGTGGGCATTCCTGATTGTATTTCTTTGCTGTTTGCATAGCCACTTGAATAATGTAATTCCGCTCATCTGTTGGAAACGTCATCAATCCTTCCGAAAGAGGAATGACTTCCCATTGATCATGGGTTGTTACCTCAAGTCGCAAATACAAATTGAGAGCCAAACCAATGGAATCAAAGCCTGGCCCTAAATTTGCTGTACTAGCAGGTACTTCAATGACTAGCATTTCACCTGCCATCATACGTGGACAACTCCCTTTATATGCGCTGCCACAGCTTGCTCATCATTTGGCAATTTCACAGGTTGAACGGGACTCGCATCAATCGCCGTATTCGGATCTTTCAATCCATTTCCAGTTAAAACTGCTACTACTTTTGTTTGATGCTTAATTTCTCCATTACGTAATTGCTTATATACTCCTGCAAGAGAGGCACATGATGCCGGTTCAGCGAAAATCCCCTCTGATGAAGCTAATTTTCTATACATACAAAGAATCTCTTCGTCACTGACTTCATCAATTTTCCCTTGCGATTCTTTCGCTGCATTCACAGCTAAATCCCAGCTTGCTGGATTACCGATACGGATAGCTGTAGCAACTGTTTCAGGGTTTTCAAAAACACGATTATGAACAATAGCTGCTGCACCCTCTGCTTCAAATCCATGCATTTTTGGTAGGCCTGTTTGTTTAGCTTGATGATATTCTTTAAACCCTTTCCAGTAAGCGCTAATATTGCCCGCGTTTCCAACTGGTAAGGAGAGAATATCTGGCGCCTTCCCACCTAACTGATCACAAATTTCAAATGCTGCTGTTTTTTGCCCCTCAAGACGATAAGGGTTTACAGAGTTTACCAATGTAACAGCTTCTGTTTCACTAATTTTTCTAACCATTGATAAAGCTTGATCAAAATTCCCTTCAATTGAAACCACTTCTGCCCCGTACATGACTGCCTGTGCTAATTTTCCCATAGCGATTTTTCCTTCAGGAATCACGACAATACATCTTAGACCAGATCTCGCTGCATAGGCTGCTGCCGCTGCTGAAGTATTACCTGTAGATGCACAAATAATTGCTTCACTTCCAGCTTCTTTCGCTTTAGCTACAGCCATAACCATACCGCGGTCTTTAAATGAACCTGTTGGGTTTGCTCCTTCTGTTTTCACATATAAATCAATGCCCCAATCTCTTGAAAGGTTATCTAACCGAATTAAAGGAGTGTTGCCTTCATTTAGTGTTAGCATCGGAGTATTTTCAGTTATTGGTAAAAAATCTTTATATGATTGTAATAAGCCTTCCCATCTCATCGTTTGGCTCCTCCTTCTACACGATACGAACTTTTAATCTCTTTTACTGCCTCTAAGTCTCTTAAATGAAGCATAATATTTTCATAGTCTTCTAACGATGCTTGGTGTGTAACCACTACAATTTCAGCTAGTTCTTTCTCTTTGACAGGTACTTGTAGAATCTTCTCGAAACTCACACCTCTTTGCGAGAAGATATTTGTGATATTAGCGAAAACACCGACTTCATCACTTACATGTAAGCGCAGGAAGTATTTGGCGAGAATTTCATTATCGTCTTTTAATTTCTTCTCAAACTGTGGAACTGCCGCACTTCTTCCATTAACTCCTAATCTCATATTCTTCATGACTGCAACCAAGTCTGAAACAACAGCTGTTGCTGTAGGTAAGCTTCCCGCTCCTGGACCATAAAACATTGTTTCACCCACTGCCTCACCATACACATATACGGCGTTATATTCATCCTGTACACCCGCAAGTGGATGGGTTTCTGCTAACATCGTCGGTTGTACACTCACTTCTACTTTTTCGCCTTCTCGGTGAGCGATCCCAATTAATTTCATTGAATAGCCGAGTTGCTTCGCATATTGTAAATCTTCTTCCGTGATTTCCGTAATCCCGTTAACCTTCACATCATCTAAATCAATATTCATAGAGAAGCCTAATGTTGATAGAATGGCCATTTTTCTAGCTGCATCTAACCCTTCTACATCAGCAGTAGGGTCACTTTCTGCATAACCAAGTGCTTGTGCCTCTTTTAGAACCTCTTCGTAAGCACTGCCCTCTTTACTCATTTTTGTCAAAATAAAGTTTGTCGTGCCGTTAACAATGCCCATCATTTTCGTAATGCGGTCAGATGCTAAACCATCTACTAGCCCTCTTAAAATAGGAATACCACCAGCTACACTTGCTTCATAAAATAAGTCACATTGATTTTCCGAAGCAGATTGTAATAATTCCGGCCCATAAACCGCCATTAAATCCTTATTAGCTGTCACAATATGCTTATGGTGATTGATTGCTTCTTGGAGATAATCCTTCGTTTTCTCCAGTCCACCCATCACTTCGATGACTACATCTATATTATCGTTCTTTAAGATATCATCAGGGTTCGCTGTAAGTAGCTCTGGGTTTATTTCTACCTCTCGCTCTTTATCTAACTCTCTCACCAGAATTTTACTCACCTTTACCGGGCATCCAATTTGATGCATAAGCTTATCCTGGTTTCTTTCAATGATTTTTACTACACCTGAACCTACTGTGCCCAAACCTAATAAACCGATCGAGATTGCTTCCATTTCCGTTCCCCCTTAGATTGTTCTTATAGAAAGTACATTTGTATTTGTATAGTAGACATTATAGACCTGTTTCTTGTCTTTGACAATAGGAGAACGTAGTTTTTTCTATTTTTCTATTAACGCTTTATCTTATAAAAATTTATAGAATCCGACTCTTGAAAATAAAAAAAGACATTTTCATAAAAACTGAAAATGTCTTCATCCTGCTTATTCTTTATTTTTTTTCACAAAAATAACTATACATTCAATAAGTGCCACGATAATGAGGGATATACCAAATAAAGGCATCAGTATACCTAAAAGGACCATTAACACTATAAAACCAATGGATAGTCCTTTAAAATTTTTCGGTGGTGCAGAAAACTTGTCTTTTTTCTTCCGCGAAAGCCATGTTTTAAAACCCCAAAAAATAACAAAAAGAAAAGCAAGACAAACTACTAAGTTTAAAACCTTATTTGGCCAGCCAAATAAATGACCTTCATGTAATGGAATCCCCCATGTAAACCATTTTTGCAAAAGATTATAATCCTCATAATTAACAGCGGCGATGTATTCACCGGAATATTGGTCAAAGTAAGTAGTCATTTCTTCTGACGGACTCACATCCAAACCCGTCACACCGGAATTGCTTCCTTTAGAAACGATATAAACACCGTCATCAGCAGAAGGATAAACAATAGAATAAGGTTTACTAATATTTTCACTTTCCACTTCATCTATTAATTGCCCTACTGAAATCATAAACTCATTATGTTCACTCTGAGAGGATCCTCCGTGATGATGGGCATGAGGATCATCAGATGCTGGGGTTTCCTCTTGCCTTGTCGCCCACGGGATCTCATTAATATCAGATGTTGGTGGATTTAATTCCAGTTCAGGTGCATTATTACTGGCAGTTGTATAGATTATATTCCCCATAACCGCAGACCACGGTAAGCCCGTGAAAATAATAACTACCATTGGAATGGTAATGATTACACCTATAAGTGCATGTAATTTTTTATTACGAAAGTTCTTAGAACCATTTGCTTTTCTCGTTAAGATCTTCCCTTTAAAAGTCATATACAACCCACTGATTAGTAGAAAGATGGCCCAACAGGCCGCTAGTTCAACTAAATAATTGACCGGTGTTCCTCCTACAAATAGGGAGCTATGTATGCTACGCATCACATTTGAGTATGTATTGGCTGCATTCTGACTCCCAACAATTTGGTTTTGTTCATCAAGGAAAACATACTTTTGCTCCCCAGCCTCATCTGTTAAAGTTAAACGAGTATTATATGGCTCCTCAATGATACTAATCTTTGTAACAGCAAACCCATGAAAGTCTTTTTCAACTTTCTCAATTCCTTCTTCTATCGTTAATTGTTCATTGCTTTCACTATCTCCAAAGAATAAATCATCATATAATTGATTTTCGACTTCTGGAAAAAACAAATAACCAATTCCTGAAAGAGTTAATGTAATAAGTAAGGGAGCAATAAAAATCCCCGCAAAAAAATGCCATCTCCAAAAACGATTATAAAATCCCTTTTTCATCTTGTATGCTCCTACTCTATAATCATAAAATTAGTTCGAATGACAACAGCCACCAGACATTTGCTTCACAATTTCTTTTATCGCTTCTTCAAACGGTAAGATTTCTCCGCCAAACCCTTGTTGGAATTGTTTGGCATGTTTATAAGAATTGAAACAAATCACTTGAGGGTGGCAGCAATTTAAATCAAGGTCAGCATTAATTAAATACAATGCTGCTTTTGCGCTCATCGTCGTATCTTTTAAGAAGTCTCTACAAATAATTTGTGTCACATCTTCCTTAATATCTTCATAACGTAATAATCCACAATGAGGACAACATGTTTGCTCAATCACATCATTCTCTCTGATGATTTGCACTGATAATCTTGCTTGCAATGGTTTCAAACAATAAGTACATTGGTTCTCTTTCGTTATATTTCTTGGAATGAGTGCAATCCCGTTAGATGTTTTAATGATTTTATCCTGTTTCAATAATGGTTTTATATCTCGATAAACTGTCATTTCTGATACGCCTAGTCTCTTACTAATTGTCGAAACTTTTAATGATCCTTCTTTCTCTAGCCAATCTATCATTTTTTCTCTTCTTTCAATTGGCAACATGAAATCCCTCCTCAAAAATATTTATGTTAGTAAAAGTGAATTCATAACGAATAATAACATAAAATCACATATTTTCATTAGTTACTCTAAACAATTACTAAAAGGTTTGCTATCTATACACACTCTCTTCATATATATTGGTTTTTTTTCACATTTCAAAAAACACCATGATGAAAAAGAAATGTACTTGTGGATTATTTTTTAGGAGCATAAAGATAAATGAAATGTCAAAAACCCGTGTGCTATAACGCCCACGGGTTTTAACCTACTCGTTTAATTTACAAAGATGGTTTATTATTTTACTGGTGTAAGTGGAGTCCCATCTGAAAATACTCGGTCAATGTTCTGTACGCATAATTCCATCATTTTATATCTTGTTTCAGTTGTTGCACTTCCAATATGAGGTAATGCGACTACTTGTTTTAATTGCAATAGAGGATGCTCTCCTGAGATTGGTTCTTCTGAGAACACATCTAATCCAGCTCCGGCAATTTCACCCTCTACTAAGGCAGAGTAGAGATCATCTTCATTGACTACTGGTCCACGTGAGGCATTCACAAAAATAGCTGAAGGTTTCATTTGCTGAAAGACTTCTTTTGTAAAAAGATTTTTTGTTTCAGTTGTTAAAGGCGTTAAACAGACGATAAAATCAGATTGACTGACAAGTTCTTCAAATGAAACATACTGAGCATGAAGTTCTTCTTCCGCTCTCTTTTTCCTCGAACGATTATAATAAAGGATATGCATATCAAATCCTTTTGCACGTTTAGCAACAACCTCACCAATACTCCCCATTCCAACAATTCCAATGGTTTTTCTATGGACGTCATGTCCAGCTAATAGCAGTGGACTCCAGCTTTTCCACTGATTATTTTTCACATATTCTGCCGCTTCAATCATTCTCCTTGCCGTAGCTAATAATAATGAAAAGGTCAGATCAGCCGTTGATTCTGTCAGGACATCAGGTGTATTAGTGATTATTACATTCGCGCGCTCTGCCGCTTGTATATCTATGTTGTCATAACCAACTGCCATATTGGCCACAACCTTTAATTTCGGGGCATGTTGAAATAATTCCTCATCTACTTTTTCTGATAACATTGTCATTAAGCCTTCTGCATCTTTCACCTTTTCGAGCAACACATGACGAGGGATTACTACATCCTCCTTGTCCCACATCTCAACATCGTATTTTGCTTGTAATGGCTCAATGACCTCATTTGGAAGTTTCCTTGTAATAAACAATTTCTTACCCATTCTCTCACCACTTCCCATTTTCTTTTCATTATAGGCAAATTTTTCATTTGGTGGAAGTAATTTCGCTTGGTAAGAAAGCACGATCCAGCTTGAATTAGGCTCGTGCTTATAGAATGATTGCTCTTTAGCTTAAGGTGAAGACTCATCTTAATTGGGAATGATGTGCTTATTTCAGATTTCTCCACACTTTCCAACTTTGTTGACTGATGAAGTGGAAATAAATATATTTTATTTCGATACCAACCATTCAGGCATAGGAATATACCATTGTTTAGATACTTCCTGATGGTTTACGATTTCAAAAAAACGCGATATGAATTGTTCATATTCTGGCGATTGGTGCAAATACTTTTCTAATTTTTCCTTCAGAATATTTCGTTCTTGTTCTGTTTGTGCACCGTAATAGCTTTCGACGCATTCAAAATAATGAAGTGGGAACATCATTCTCGCATAATATAAACGCCATGAAAAACTTGACAATGGACTGATCGATTCATATTCTTCAACAAACTTTCTTACATCTGGTTGATAGGTTTTTATATTCTTGAAGTACTTCTCTCTCGTCCATTCGGCTAAATCTCTTGTGGCATGGTCAAATACCCAATCAAAAGGGTTTTTCACATAATATTGTTCTCCCCATGTACGATTAGAAAATCTCTCATGGCAGACAGTGCCAGTATCAGTCATCATCGGTTCATCATCAAATTCCGTATCAACAATATATTGAATCGCATTTTCAGCCATTCCCATGTAATAAGGAAATGATTCTAAAAATAGGCGGTCAAATTCACTTTCTCCATCAAATTGAAATACCATATCATTCCATACCTTTTCCATTTGATCGAGTCTTGTTTCCCACAGTGTTTTCCATTGACCGATTCGACTTGTTTGTTCCACTGCAAAATTAACCGTTCTCCCTCGAAAGTGGAATTTTGCCAACTTCCTGCCGAAATGTCCTTCTTTTCTTGGCTGTAAACGTTGATTACTTAAAACTGCATATCTCGCTTCCTCCCACTCAGTATAAGGCTTTCCTTCTGTTGTTTTTTTAAATCCAGCAATATTCTTATCCCCACTCATTCTTAAATGCTCTGCAATTTGATCCAGTTCAGTTAGCGCCTCTTCTTTTAAATGATTCGCAGGGACTAATATATACACTTCATTTTGTGATTTACAAGCATTATAATGATCAAATCGAAACTCTTCTTCCGCCTGAATATTATATTTTTCCTTGAGTAAACGTCTTAACATTCGTCATAACCCCCTTTTAATCAAGCTAAATAGATGCATTTTATTCAAATATATGAAAAAATAGCTAAAACTTGTTGATTTATTTTTAGGGGATATGATGGTTTGAAAGTTCGCAAGCTATCATTACTATCATATATTAGTAAAGAGCAGCATAAAGCGAATAAAATTATAGAAAAAGGTGAACTCATGAGTGAAGAAAAAGCAATTACTTTAACAGAGAAAACAGCAAGAAAATGGCTCAAAGAACGAGGAGTAGAGATTGTTGATATTGCTGAGTTAGTGTATTTTCTTCAAGAGAAATATCATCAAAACTTGAAAATAGAAACATGTATCGACAATGTAGAAAGAGTATTATCCAAACGTGAAGTGCAAAACGCCATTCTCACCGGTATCCAATTAGATATGCTTGCAGAAGAAAAGAAATTAATGGAACCACTGCAATCCATTATTGAAACAGATGAAGGATTATATGGTGTTGACGAAGTTTTAGCGCTATCAATTGTAAATGTGTATGGTTCAATCGGAATGACCAATTTTGGTTATGTAGATAAATTAAAACCCGGTATCTTAGGTCCATTAAATGATAAAAACTCTGAAAGATGCCATACTTTTTTAGATGATATTGTTGGTGCCATTGCTGCTGCGGCTTCTAGTCGCCTTGCCCACCGTGCGCATCATGTGGAATAGATAGAAGAAAAATAGTAGGACATCACTTTATAGTGAGCCTGCTATTTTTATTTTACTCGCCTTTATATTACTGCAGAGTTTTAGATAAATTTGTTGTTATAAAAAGCGTTCATGTTCACTCGCATGACTGTCTATAATCGTCTTCGCAGTCAACATCTATTCCAACAATATAAAAAACAGCAAGTACATCTTTCGTAATGCTGTTCTTCATTTCTTATAAGTATTCCCACTGATTTAGTGTATCCACAACAAAGGTTGGTTGCTTGTCGTAGCCTTTTAAAAGTTCCTTCGTTGTTACGCCTGTATGAACCAATAATGTGTCTAAACCAGCATTCATTCCTGCCTTGATATCTGTATCATAGTTATCTCCAACCATCAATGTATGAGCTTTATCTGTGCCTAATACTTTTAACGCTTGCTCCATAATAATCGCTTCTGGCTTGCCAATAAAAGTTGGAATAGTTTGCGTCGATACACTAATGACTGAGGTTAATGACCCATTTCCAGGTAAAAGTCCTCTTTCAGTTGGAATGGCTATATCACCGTTTGTAGAGATAAAGGTAGCTCCATTTCTTACAGCCAAACAAGCCGTTGCAAGTTTCTCGTAGTTGATGTCACGATCGATTCCTGAAACAACATAATCGGCGTGCTCACCTGCAAAGTGAAAGCCCTTTTCTTCTAATGCCTGTCTAATCCCTTCTTCTCCGATCACAAATATAGACGTTTCGGGACTTCTTTGAAAAATATAATTCGCCGTTGCCATACTAGTTGTAAATACTTTATCTTCAGTAGCCTCAATGCCAAAATTTTGAAGTTTTTCAGCAACTTGTTTCGGTGTTCTAGATGAATTGTTTGTGACAAAAAGGTAGGGAATGCCTCTTTCTTTTAACCCTTGAATAAAGGAAACGGCTTCATGAATTAATTGTTTTCCTTTGTACATCGTCCCATCTAAATCAATTAAATAACCTTTATATTTTGTCATTTACTTTCCCCCTAATTTCTAAAAGCTGATACAGGACCAAGTTCTTTCATTAAATAGTCTCTAACAGCTGTAGGGAATTTTTTTAATTGAGCTAATTCTAATTGGAAGCTCTTGTTTAATTCATCATGTTGAATGCCTGTATAACTTTGCACTAATGGCTTACGGTAAGCAATAACCTTTTTATAGCTGATAGCCATTTCATGGTCAATGACTTTTTCATCTTCCAGAATATCAATAATATCTTCATAACTACCTGGGTCTCTCATAATAAAGCCATCAATCATTGCATTACCTACATCTAAGACCGCCTCAATAACCATATGGCTCAGTCTTTCAAGCGCAAGTTTCTCTATATCCGAATGAAGTGCTGTATGTTTCCCTAATAGTGATAGTTGTTTTTCCAAATAAACGAGGATTTCCTCAATTTTTTCTCGATCAACAAAATACATGTCCCTCACCTTTCTCATCCCATACTTCCTATCTATTGTATCTCATTCATAACAATGAAGAAAGTTCTCCCTTATGTGAGTATAAAATCAATTTCCTGTCTGCTAAGATTTTGTTATGATAAATGTAGCATGGATAGTTAGAAAGGGGTCTATACGTTAAATGACCGAAAGATTCTTTTTATATGATGATTTAGAAGATACAAAAACACGCTTTGTTAGTTTTATGGGTGAAAATCAACGCTTTGATTTAGCGCTTGTTCGTTCAGATCGGTATTATGGAAAACAACTTGTTCTTGATATTCAAGGAAGTCGTTTTGCTATTATTGGTACCGATGACCTTGAAGAAGAGGGTTATTTAGAACATGCTTTTCAATTGGAGAGCGAAGATGCAGAAGAGTTAAGAGCCTTTTTATATGAGGTCATTTAACCGATTGGATAATATTGATTGCTCCTGCAAATAGTATAAATGGGAGCGTAGCAAGGCTCTCATTTTTTCTCATATTATTAGGAGTGATATCAATGGATCAAAAAAAGAATTACTCGGATTTTGACAATGTTGAATCACAAAAGGAAAACCTCGCAGTGGAAGATTTACCTGAGGGCCCGTATGGTGCACCAAGAGGGAAGCATACACCTGTTGAGAATAAAAGTTCAGAGTGGGAAGAAGGTCAACACCAATCTAGTGCATTTGTTTATGAAAATCGGGAACTTCATGCTGACATTCCTAGAGAAATGCCTGGAGCACACGATCCCCATTCAGAAGCTTCAGATGAGTAATTTTAACAGAAAAAAAGCTGGACGAATAATTCGTTCAGCTTTTTCTATTGCTTCACTCTTTTTACAACGAAATAAGGACAACCAAAATTACAATATTCGTATAAATACTCTGTCAAAGTGCTAATTTTCGTATCATACGTCGCTTTTTGATTCTGATCGTCAAAAAAACCTCTTAGTCTTAGTTGGCCGTATCCCCAGTCACCTACAATATAATCATAACGATTTAATATTTCACTATATCGACCCCGAAAAGCTTCTTCATTAAATCCGTCTCTAATATCTTCAATTACTTCATAACAAGCGTTTTGTATACAAACCAATTGATCTCACCTCTTTTTCATTGGCTCACTAATTAAATTATAAAGAAAGTTAACGTTTATGTACAATAGTCCTATTTTAAATTATAACTGATTCACCATCAATTACTAAGGAAAAAAACGAAAGAATCGGAAAAGATATTGTTAAGGGGGTGTTTCTGATGAAAAAAATGATAATGTTCATCGGGATATCCAGTATGGTTGCTCTCACTGGATGTCAAGCAGCCGATCATTCCGCTAAAGGAGATATTTATCCCGAAAGTGGCAATACGGTTAATGTGAATGATCAGCGAACAGATATTTACAATACTAGTCAGCAAAATAGTGAAGATTTCGGATACGTTCGTCATCAAAAAAGTCCTATTTATGGAGAAAAGGTATCCAATGAACATTATGCTGCCATTAATCGTGAAAAAGTGGCTGATATTATCGGAAAATATTGTACTGAACTTCCTAATGTGGATGATGTATCTACATTAGTGACTGACAATGAAGTGTTAATTGTTTACAATACGGATTCAGATAATCGTGAATCAACTGCTACACAAGTACAAAAAATGGCAGAATCAGTTGTTCCCGGATGGTTTGATATTTATACCACTGACAATACCAATCTCCGCAAAGAAATAGAAAGTTATTCTACGATGGATGCAGATAGTGAGCACACACATTATGGTATTGATCAATTAACGAGTCAAATGAAAAAAGCCGATATTAACAAGTCTGAAAAGATGTCAAATAAGTAACGCTGTGAAATATCAAAAGAGGATTAGCTCCTTTAGCTAATCCCCTTTCTTGTGTTTACGCTTCTTTCGCGTCTACTTCACCCATTTGTTGTCTTTGCTTAGCTGCTGCATTTACTTGTTCATCTGCATGATAGGAAGAACGAACCATTGGACCTGCTTCACAATGGCTAAACCCTTTGGACATTGCAATTTCCCTTAATTCATTAAACTCATCTGGGTGATAATATTTTACAACTTTTATATGTTTTTTAGATGGTTGTAGATATTGACCAATCGTCATAATATCTACGTCATGTGCTCGCAAATCATCCATCGTTTGAATGATTTCTTCTTTTGTTTCCCCTAACCCAACCATTAAACTTGATTTGGTTGGAATTTCAGGTTGCATTTCTTTAGAACGTTGTAAAAATTCAAGTGATCGTTTATATGTAGCACGCGCTCTTACTCTTGGCGTCAGTCTTTCTACTGTTTCAATATTATGGTTTAAGATATCTGGTTTTGCATCCATTACTGTTTTAAGATTATCATATACCCCGCCCATATCAGAAGGTAAAACCTCTACAGTTGTAAATGGACTTTTTCTTCTAATGGCACGAATCGTTTCCGCTAAAATAGCTGATCCACCATCTTTTAAATCATCTCGCGCAACCACTGTAATAACTGCATGTTTTAAATTCATTAAAGCAACTGAATCAGCTACGCGTTCCGGTTCTTCCCAATCTAGCTCAGTTGGTAGCCCTGTTTTGACCGCACAAAAACGACAGGCTCTTGTACAAACAGAACCTAAGATCATAAATGTTGCTGTCCTTCTTACCGCCCAACATTCATGAATATTTGGGCATTTTGCCTCTTCGCATACAGTATGAAGATTCTTTTCTCTCATCATTTTCTTTAATCCGGTGTAGTTTTTATTAGTGTTTAACTTTATTTTTAACCAATCCGGCTTACGTAAATGTTCATCTTTCTTAGTCGTCATTCTTCTTCACTCCATCCCAGAATTTCAAAAAGACGCTTTTTTTATCATCATTTTTATCTAGAGAGTCTTACAGAAGCAACTTTAACACATGGAAGTAGATAGAACAACCTCGTTCATCAAAAACCTTCCAATATTTTATATTTATCGTTTTTCTATTTTATCACAAACTATAACAGTAATTAGAAGAGAAGGGAGGTTTATTGGTGCGAGTTTTCACATTACTTATCACCTTAACAACGGTCTTATCCTTAATGCAACCAGAAACGGCAGTAGCCTCCGAAATAGATGATATTTACGCAAAAAGAATGGCGCTTTATGAAAGAATTGAAACAGTCACGACCATTCCTTGGTATTATCTTGCTGCCATCGATCAATATGAAAGAAATGTAAGACAATCAAGAAGAGACTTACCTAAAGCTGAAGGGATTACTGGCATTTACTTTAAACCGGAGGAATGGGTTGGTTTCACAAACCCAAACATAAATGACGAAGACCCAAAGACGATAGAGTTTTTTAATGGTATTGGCTTTGATGGTGATGGTGACGGAAAAGCAAGTTTAGATAGTGATGACGATGTATTGTACGCATTTGCTAACTTTCTACTTCGTTATGGTACGGATTATGAGAACATTAAAATTGGTATTTGGAACTATTATAAACGTGATAAATCGGTCAGAATTATTATGGGAAAAGCAAAGCTTTATCAAAACTATGGGAGACTTAATTTAGATGAACATGTTTTTCCTGTCCCAATTGGTACTCATTATAGCTATCGAAGTACATGGGGAAGTGCAAGAGGTTGGGGTGGTAGAAGAATACATGAAGGAACAGATATTTTTGCTGATTACGGCTTACCAGTTAGAGCTACCAGTTATGGTATTGTCGAAATGAAAGGCTGGAATAAATATGGTGGTTGGCGAATTGGTATTCGCGATATCAACAATAACTATCACTATTACGCTCACCTAAGTGGATTTTCTGATGATTTAAAAGTTGGTCAAATTGTTGAACCTGGAAAAGTCATTGGTGGTGTCGGTAGTTCTGGCTATGGACCAAAAGGGACTTCGGGAAAATTCCCTCCCCACCTCCATTATGGTATGTATAAGGATAATGGCTATACTGAATGGTCGTACGACCCATATCCTCATTTAAACCTTTGGGAAAGACAAGAAAGAGCAAAGTAAACGAGGAAGAGATGGCGCCTTCTTGTTAGAAGCGGCATCTAACTCCTCGTTTTTTGAATTTCGCTTGAGCAATGATCCATTACCCAATATTTTGTTAACGGTTCTTTTTATCCGCCCAAATAAGCCATACGGATTTCATCACTTTCTTGTAAATCTTTTGCTGATCCGGTGAGCACCACTTTTCCAGTTTCAAGGACATACCCTCTTTTCGCAATAGAGAGGGCCATATGCGCATTTTGTTCAACAAGTAAAATCGTTGTTCCATTTGTTTCATTAATTTCTTCTATAATACTGAAGATGGTCTTAACCATAATAGGGGCAAGGCCCATGGATGGTTCATCTAACAAAAGCAACTTAGGTCTAGCCATAATGGCTCTGCCCATCGCTAACATTTGTTGTTCTCCGCCTGATAAAGTTCCGGAAAGCTGTCCTTTTCTTTCGAATAATCGCGGGAAAAGTTCATAGACTTTCTGGATATCTTTTTGTACTTCTTTATCTTTTCTCACAAAAGCGCCTAGTTCTAAATTTTCTTCTACAGTCATATTCGAGAACACGCGTCTTCCCTCTGGTACATGCGATATCCCAGCCTTTACAATCGTTTGTGCTTGTTTACCAACAATCGATTGATTCTCATATTGAATCACGCCTTGCTTCGGCTTTAATAATCCTGATAACGTTTTTAATAGCGTGCTTTTCCCTGCTCCGTTTGCACCAATTAAAGTGACAATCTCTCCTTCTAATACCTCTAACGAGACGCCCTTTAATGCATGAATATTCCCATAGTAAACATCTATTCCATCAACCTTGAGCATCCGAAGAAACCTCCTCTCCGAGATAAGCCTCGATTACTTTTGGGTTACTTCTAATTTCTTCTGGCAACCCTTCAGCAATTAATTGCCCATGGTCAAGCACATAAATTCTTTCACATATCCCCATAACTAAATTCATATCGTGTTCAATTAAGAGTATCGTTAAATCAAACTTCTCTCTAATAAAGCGAATGAGCTCCATAAGGTCATGTGTTTCTTGTGGGTTCATACCGGCAGCCGGCTCATCTAACAGCAAAAGCTTTGGTCCAGCCGCTAATGCTCTTGCGATTTCTAATCGCCTTTGTTGTCCATATGGCAAGTTTTTAGCTAATTCATCCTTCACATGTTCGAGCTGAAAAATACGTAATAGTTCTATTGATTTGTCTTCCATTTCTTTTTCTCCGTTAAAATGAGAAGGCAACCGGAGAATCGAGCTTAACATCGAATGTTTCGCACGCGAATGATTCGCTACTTTTACATTATCTAACACAGAAAGATCATTGAATAAACGAATATTTTGAAACGTCCTACTGATTCCTTTCCTTGTCACCTGATAGGGAGGGAGTCCGTTTAAACGTACACCTTCTAAGAAAATATCTCCTTCAGTCGGCACGTAGACACCAGTTAATAGGTTGAAGCTGGTCGTTTTCCCTGCTCCGTTTGGACCAATCAAACCGATCAGTTCCCCTTGGTGAATTTCCAAATCGAATCCTGAAACAGCTTTTAAACCGCCAAAAGAAATACCAGCTTGATTGACTTTTAATAATGGTTGATTCTCCATTTTAGCTTCCTCCTTTCACGCTTTTACGTTTAAAGAGGTCCGTAATTTCCTTTGTCCCCAATAAACCTTGCGGACGGTAAAGCATAACTAGAATGAGCACGGCACTATAGATTATCATTCGTGTTTCAGGATAACTTTGTAAAAATGTGGAGATAATCGTTAACAAAATAGCCGAGATAACCGCCCCAGATAGACTGCCTAATCCCCCTAATACGACGAAAATGAGGATATCAAATGATTTCAAAAAACCAAATTGAACGGGTTGAATAATATAAAAATTATGAGCATATAACCCCCCTGCGATTCCTGCGAAAAAAGACCCAATGGCAAATGCCGCTACTTTATAATAGGTCGTATTAATACCCATCGCATCGGCAGCGATTTCATTTTCTCTAATCGATATACATGCGCGACCATGCCTTGAATTTGTAAAATTCACAATCACTAATACGGTAATAAATAAGCAGATGAAGGCTGAAGTCCAAGTTGTCATCTTTGTGATCTGCATACCTGCTGCTCCACCTACTGCATCAATATTTAAGAAAATGATGCGGATAATCTCTGCAAATCCTAATGTTGCAATCGCTAAATAATCACCACGTAACCTTAAAGAAGGTATCCCAACAATTAAGCCAGTTAAAGCGGCAACAATCCCACCAATAATAAGTGCAATAGGAAATGGGAGTGAAAGTTTCATCGTTACAATTGCTGAAATGTAAGCCCCAACAGCTAAAAAACCAGCATGTCCGATTGAAAATTGTCCTGTAATGCCAATAACTAAATGTAAACTGACGGCCAATATAATATTAATACAAATATAAACAAGTGTATTCACATGATAATTATTAATCATTCCAGTATTTGCAGCCATCTGAACTGCAAAATAAACAATAATGGAGAGAATAACAAACAACCAGAAACCTTTGATCTTCTTCGTATTCATCCTTTTTACACCTTCTCTCTTGCATTTTTACCAAAGATACCTGATGGCTTGAATAAAAGGATTAAAATGAGAATGACAAATGCTGCCGCGTCTCTCCATAAAGAGTAACCAAGGCCACTAACAACCGTTTCAACTACGCCTAACACAAGGCCACCAACCATCGCTCCAGGAATAATACCGATGCCACCTAGTACAGCTGCAACAAAAGCCTTTAATCCTGGAATCACGCCCATTAACGGTTCTATTTTTGTATAATACACACCAAAGAAAACACCTGCTGCCCCGGCCAAGGAAGAGCCAATAGCAAATGTGGCGGAAATGGTTGTGTTTACATTAATCCCCATCAACCTTGCAGCATCCATATCATGTGACACAGCCCGCATTGCTTTACCGATTTTGGTTTTATGAACAATAAATTGTAGAACAATCATTAGCACAATCGAAGTGCCTAAAATCATAAGTGATTGACTACTGATTTGTGCACCCAAAATATTAAAGGTTTGATTGCTAATGACTTCAGGATAAGCTTCTGGTTGTGCACCTCTAAAGTAAATAAATAAGTACTGTATAAATAAAGAAATCCCTATCGCTGTAATGAGGGCAGCAATTCGCGTAGAACCTCTCAACCTTCGATATGCTACTCGCTCAATTAACATACCCATCCCTGCACAGACAGCCATTGCAATAATTAAGGCAGGAAAGAATCCTAACCCCCAACCAGCAATCGCGTAAAAACCAACAAACGCCCCAATCATAAATACTTCACCATGGGCAAAGTTGATCAATTTGATAATTCCATAAACCATTGTATAGCCTAAAGCAATCAGTGCATAAATACTTCCTAACGATATCCCATTTACTAACTGTTGAATCCAATCCATGAATCCCCACTCCTCTTCAAATAACCCGAATAGCTTCAGATAGAGAGTGACAGCTAGCGAAAACGCTATGCTGAATATCTCCTCATAAGGTAATTTTTGACACGCTAATTTCAAAAAACTATTGCCCCTGAGCAATCTTGGACTATGAGATTATTAGCTATCACAACAGGAATTACCCTTTCATATCTGATAAAAAAAATGGAAGGCCCAATCGCTCCTCCCATTTTAATACAGCCTCATTTTAAGGATTTACTTTCGTTTTGAAGACTTGCTCCCCATCCTTATATTCCAATACAGTAGCTGATTTAATTGGGTTATGATCTTCATCAACTGAAATGATACCCGTTACAAGAGTTAAATCTTTCGTCTCAGATAAGGCATCTTTGATTTTCTTCGCATCACTTGTACTTTCAGCACGCTCCATGGCATCTTTCAACATATATACAGAGTCATAACCTAATGCATTAAAAGCATCCGGGGATGAGCCATTATATTTTTCACCAAACTTTGTTACAAAGGATTGAATTGTCTCGTCTGGATCACCCGAAGAATAATGGTTTGTTATAAATGTGTTATTTAAGGAATCCCCTCCGGCTAATTCAACTAGCTTTGGTGAATCCCAACCGTCAGCACCCATTAGCGGTACGTCAATACCCATTTCACGTCCTTGTTTGACAATAAGTCCTACTTCTTCATAATAACCAGGGATAAAAATAAATTCGGGTTTAGCTGATTTAATTCTTGTAAGTGTGGACCTGAAATCAGTATCCTTCGCCACATAAGATTCTTCGGCAACTATTTTCCCACCTGCTGCTTCGAAAGTTTCTTTAAAGGAAGCTGCTAAACCTTTTGCGTAATCACTTGCATTATCAGCATAGATAGCTACATTTTTAACTCCTAATTCATTGGCAGCAAAATTAGCTGCCACTGTTCCTTGGAAAGGATCAATAAACGATGTACGGAATACAAAATCATTTAAGCTTCCATCATCATTCACTGTTACATTCGGACTCGTACCTGAAGGAGAAAGCAATACCGTCTCTGAATTATTAGCCACTTGTGCTTGAGCAACTGTATTTCCACTTGTAGCAGACCCAATAATAGCTACGACATCATCATTTTCCGTTAATTTAATAGCTGCATTGGTTGCTTCTGCTGCATCCGATTTATTATCTACTTTTACAATTTCTATCTCTTTACCGTCGATTCCACCATCTTTATTAATTTCATCCACAGCCAATTCGATTCCTTCAGCAATTCCTTCACCATATGAGGCAACTGCACCAGAAAGTTCTAGGTTGGCACCTATCTTGACAGTATCACCAGACTCACCACCACCTGCACTATCACTACCACAGCCAGCAAGGAAACCTGCAGCTCCTATGGTAGAAGCTAAAAGAACAGCGGTCATTCTCTTTTTAAATAACATAATGATCCCCCTTTTTTTGATTATTCCAACAACTAAGAGCATGGTTCAAATCCCCCATATAAACCCCACAAGAAAAGATACCACACAAAAAAAGTAGACTAAAATAACCAAAATGTAATATTTTTCTGATAATTGCTATAAATCTAAAAATAGTATAGTATCATTTTATTCATCTGTCAAAACAATCTTTGTGAATAATATTAATATTTAGAAATCTATTAATAGTTTAGAGCGTTAAAGGGTTTCTCTTTACTATGTTTTGTTTGTAAAACTCTATCATTATATTCATAAAATAATTAATAGTAGATAGGTATAATGTAGTTCAGTTAATTGTTAATAATTAGCAATTAAAAATAACTAGCTACTTTTATATAAAGTAAAATAACTTTGCTTATGTAGTGATTTTAGACTTGTAGGATAGAAAAAGAGGAATGAACCGACGAGTTCATTCCTCCTTCCTATATTGTTCAAAAGAATTATTATATCATCTTCTCGGTTTTTGTACCGAACATTTTAACAACAAGGAAAATCCCCGCCATCATAACAATCAAAGCAGCTAATGCAATGATTACACTTCCACTTACACCCAAAATGATATAAGAGATGGCCGCAGCAACAGCTGCTGTAAAGGCATAAGGAAACTGTGTAATGACATGGTCAATCAAATTACTCCCTGCACCTGTGGCGGATAAAATAGAAGTATCAGAAATCGGTGAAGCATGATCTCCGAATACTGCACCTCCAAGTACAGCTGCCATTGCAGGAATCAGCAAGGATATATCTGTAGCTACAGCAATATCACCAGCTATTGGAAGAAGAATGCCAAATGATCCCCAAGATGTACCTGTACTAAATGCCATAAGTGCCGCAATAATAAATAGGATAACAGGGATAAAATCATGACTCAGATTCGATTGATTAATAACGCTAGCCAAGTACTCCCCTGTACCTAGTTGACTAATCAAATCTCCGAGTAACCAGGCAAAAATTAAGATCAATACTGATCCAAACATAGATTTCATCCCAACCCATGTAGCTTTCAAATAAAAATTACTCGTTAGTTTATCATCTTTCTTTAATACTTGAGCAAATTGTACGTAAGCAACAGCTAAACTCAATAATCCTCCGACAATTAATGATAAGGCCACATCTGTGTTTTCTAATAAGGATACTAACGACACATTCCCCTCTGCACCATTAATGCCTGTCCAAGCCATCATACTCACTGTTCCAATAAATAAAACAATGATTGGCCAAACAAGATGACCAACAGTCCCTTTCGTACTAATAGGTAATTCTTCTTGAACTTCGTCTTTCAACTGTTTCTTCTTATCAAATAGAATTCCTTGTTCAATAGCTTGTTTCTCATGTTTCTTCATCGGACCAAAGTCAATTTGCCCAACAACAATGATAAACACCATTATGATTGCCGCCCACACATAAAAATTTAACGGAATGATTTGCATGAAAGCAGAGAAAGCACTATAATCAGTTATTTTATGAGACACTAAAATCGAGCCAATTAAGGCGATAATTGATGCTCCCCAACTTGATATAGGCGAAATAACACATAAAGGTGCGGATGTTGAATCAATTAAATAAGCAAGCTTTACACGTGATACTTTTTGTCGATCGGTAACAGGTCGAGATACCTGTCCAACTGTTAGCGCATTAAAATAATCATCTATAAACAAAATCATACCTAAAACTACGGTTAATAACTGTGCACCCACTCTCGTTTTCACACGCTTCATTGCCCATTCACCAAAGGCACGACTACCACCCGATAGTGAAATAAATGCAGTAATGCTACCAAGAATAAGTAAGAATAATAGAATGAATATATTCCAAGTATTTAACCCTTCATCTGTTATAAAAAGTGCTATAAACGACGAGAAAAATATTTGTAGCGTATCTAGCGGTTGATATCCTCCAATTATGATAGCTGCTGTTAACGCCCCTAAACCAAGGGAGAGAATCACCCTTTTTGTTAGTATAACCAAAAGCATCGCTACCAAAGGTGGCAGCACAGAAATAAATGTACCTGTCATAAAAAGACCTCCTATTAGTATAGGAGCTATAGACATGAACGAATGCGTCTCATATCAATTAACGATCAGAGAAAGGTATCCTCCACTTTTCTTTGATCCTTAATTGATAATAAAAAAAGAGTAACGATAGAGATTCTATCATTACCCTTCAAGAAGTAACGTTATTCTCCATCACGACTGTAGCTCCCCATTATGGTTAATATACCTCCATAATGACAGTGTTACTCCTATTAAGAGCAACCCCAACAAATAAATATTGACGTACCTATTTGCTTCGGCAAATCTCCCTTTTATCAAAGTTCACTGTTGTCATCCTCACATTGATTACTAATGATGATTTGCGCCTCTACCCCATCGGATTGATAAGGCATTATTCAATTGTTATACATTATATCAAAATATAATTATTTATGCAAAACTCTATCAAAACCTAAAATATTCATAAATTTATTATTTTTAAGATATAGTAGGATACTATAACCTATACCATTCTTAATAGCGCTTCTCTACCGATCATCCCATTTTTAATGCCTAATTCCTCTGCAGCAAAAGTGACTGATTCAAGTGGTGCATCTATTAGCTGTTGAATCGTTTTTACCCCTACTGCTCTACCAGCAATGACATGGCGATCTTTTAATTTTTCATTTAATAACGCAACGTCTAATGCACCACACATGATATATCCTTTATCATTTGATACGACTAACAAATTAGTTTTTGGCAGCTCAACGGATACAGTCATAAACGTATGACCATCCAAAATAACAGGCTTTAATTCAACCATGACCGTCCCCCCTTCCCTTTAACAATTTATGTTATAGGTAGAGATTCGGTGTACTCATTAGTTAAAATAAACCGAGTTGTTTTGGAGCTAATCCCTCATATTCAATTCCTAATATTTCTAGAATTTCCTTCGCATTATCCGCTGCGTCACCACCAGAATTATTATTAAATAGTACATAGACCTCCTTCGCCTCTTTTTGTAATTGCTTTAATCGCTCTGCCCACTCCAATAATTCCTGGTGATTATAACGGTATAGATAGCGAACTTCACGCCAATTTGGTTGTTTTTTATTTTGCCATCCATGAACATTACGACCGTGCAAGCGGACTAGTACAATTGGATTACCGCAAGTATGCATCACAATTGGAACAGACCCCTCCCCTGCTTGTGGTTCATCACAAACGGTATGTATCCATTTCTCTTCCTTGATAAAATTTAAAGTACCTTCTATAAACGCATCTTGATACCAAGACTGATGACGAAATTCAACAGCACATGGTATTTCTCCCATTTGCTGTTTACACCAGCGTAAATATTGCACGTTTTCCTTTTTACAATTAAACCACGGTGGAAATTGAAATAGGACCATCGCTAACTTATTTTCTCTTATATAAGGGGCAAGCGACGCTTTAAAAGCAGCAAACATTTCTTCCTTTGTCTCAAAAGGAATCTCCCCCCTTTGATGCCCCGTCATCCCCTGATAAGCTTTCACAACAAATTTAAATGAAGCAGGCGTTTCCCTCACCCACTTTTCCCCGTTCCTTTCTGGCTGTACGGCATAAAAGGAAGCGTCTACCTCAACTGTTGGAAAATGAGCGCCATATTCTAATAGTTTATCTCGGTTAGATATACGCTCCGTATATAGGCTGTCATGATCTCCCCATCCAGTTAAACCAATCCTAATCATTCCATCACCTCATCTACCAATAATCTTCATACTGATTATTTTACCTAAAGGATATAACCATAAACAAGAAGGGCAATGAAATAAGTGAAAAAGAATCAGTCAAAACAGAAAAGAAGATTCTTAGAACATTTCATTGGCCCATTTTCTTATTTTGTGATTGTTCATCGGTATCGAAAAAGGAACCCTTACACAGTAATAAGGAAAAGCATATAGAAAAAGTAACTTATGGAAATGGTATAAATCAAATATTCGTTTTTTACTATGAGTTAAAAAGAAAAAAAAATAACCCGAACCATTGTTCAGATTATTTTTTATTAAACAGGTTAACTCGCTTTGATTTTGTTCGTTTTTTTCAATAAATAAAGTAAGTATGGTGCACCAATTAAAGAAACAATTATTCCAGCAGGTATTTCTTTCGGAGCTAAAACGACTCTTCCAAGAAAATCAGCTGAAATAAGTAAAATCCCGCCAATTACTATGGTTAATGGCAGTAATTGTAGTAGCTTCGGACCGACCAGTTGTCTAGCAATATGTGGAGCTAGTAAACCGATAAACCCAATTGCCCCAACCACTGATACACTGATGCTTGACAACATAACAGCTAGTATAATCATAAACATACGCATTTTACTTGTTTTCACACCTAAACCAATGGATAGTTCATCACTCAATGATAAGATCTCGAATGTATTGGCCATATAGAGAATAACCGGAAATAGTAGTAACGATGTTATCATCACAATTACTAGATCACTCCAGCTTGTCCCATAGGTGCTACCAGCAAGCCATGTTAAAGCTTGTGATGCATGAAGGTTCGCACGTACTAATAAAACCTGTATAATAGCAGAACCTACCGCGGATACAGCAACACCCATTAATAATAGAATCATCGGTTGATAACCGCTCCGCGCACTAATAAACAATACAATTCCCATTGTGATAAGTGCACCAATTAATGCACCAATTGGAATAAGGACAAAGGGGGCTTGTGGAAAAACAATGAGAACCAACATCGCCACTACACTTGCACCTGAAGTCACACCTAAAACAGAAGCGTCAGCAAGTGGGTTTCGTAAAACAGTCTGCATCATTAAACCGCTAGCCGCCATCATCATACCAATTCCGAAGCTGACAACCACTCGAGGCAAGCGAAAATCCCAAACGAAGGTATTATACATCAATTCTCTTGGCAATTCTAAAAGACTAGTGAAACTTGTTCCCCCAAACGAAAGGCTAAACCCTACTAATCCAAGAACGGCGAGAGATATGAGGACATAAAATCTTTTAACATGCTTAATTCGCACTTTCCCCTCTAATGCTCCTCCAGCAGTTCTCGTTTTCCTACTTATCTTTAAGGCTAAATAGACTAACCAAGGTGCTCCTATAATGGCCGTCATTGCTCCTACAGGTAACTCAGACATACTAGATATCATACGAACAAAGATGTCAGCACATATGAGTAAGCCTGCACCGACCACTATATTTCCTATTAGCATGGATCGATGCTTTCTAAATCCCATTAAACGAACAATATGTGGAGCCATAATACCAACAAAGCCAATTGGGCCTACTACTGTAACAGAGACAGCAGCTAATATAATTGCAATGCCCCAACCTATTAATTTACTTATCATCACATTTTGTCCTAATCCTACAGCTACATCTTCCCCCAACAGTAAAGCGTCAAAACGATGACCTATTATAAAGGCAAAAAGAAGAGTGAAGAGAACCCATGGCAAAGCAAATTGAACGCCACTCCAATCAAGCTGTAACAATGTTCCCGCTCCCCATAAAAATAACCCGGACACTTCATTTTCATATAAAAGCTGCAGGGCACTAGTAAATGAAGAAAACAACATTGTTACTATCAATCCAGTTAATGCGATTCTAATAGGATCCAATGCTCTACCTACTAAAAAACTAACAATTAAAGCTGCTATGATTCCTCCAAGCATCGTCACCAAAAATGGAAAGGCACCCTTTATAGAAGGAAAGAAAATGGAAAAAAGAACAACAAAGAAAAATGCTCCTGCATGAATACCTAGTGTACTTGCACTTGCGAGTGGGTTTCTTGTCATTGTTTGTAATAACATCCCTGCTACGGCAAGTGCAGCTCCAACTAAACAACCAATTAAAAACCTCGGCATTCTACTATAAAGGAGAAAATTCAGTTCCTGCTCATTATCCCATACTTCCATCCAAAAGCTGAGTAAGCCTGTTGAAGCTTGTCCTTGGCTCAAGTGGATGAGACCAAGAATAATAAACAAGAGCACACATACCGCAAATAATAGAAAGGGTTTAACTCTCATAACATTACTTCACTAATGTCTCTTCAACATGATCAACTAAAGTTTCCATAGAAAGAACACTACCAAACGTCCACACACCTGCGCCTACATCGTACATCAAATCATTTTCTACAAAGTATAAAGAATTCCAAGCTTTGTTTCCTTCTAAATTATTAAATAACGGATCATCTTTTTGTACAGTATGAAGAAATATAGCTTCTTCGTACTTAGATACACCCTCTACATTTGTTGTAATAAAACCACTCGGCTGAGGATCTTGGTCCTGTATTTTATTCGTCAATCCTATACCTTCAAGTGTATGGCTCACCGTTGAGTTTTCTGTAAATAATCGAAAGGTCGGGGCTTGATTCGCAGAATAAGCTTGTGTAAAAACAAATTCATTTGTCTTTAATTGAGCTGCAGATATATTCTCTTTCGCTTCTGCCATTTTTTCCTCTAAATGAGCAACTGCCTCGTCAGCCTCTTGTTCTTTACCTACTAGCTTACCTGTCTGCTTTAATGTATGTAACATGTAAGCATATAAGTCTTTTTGAGCTTCCTCTGTAGAACTATCAAAAATCACTACAGGAGCTATTTTTTCAAGGTCCGCTTTAAACTGTTCTTGATATTCCATACCAATAATCACATCGGGCTCTAACTTTGCTATTTCTTCAATATTTGGTTCTGTTCTTAAACCAATATCCACAACACTATCATCTAATTTAGCGTCAATTGTTACCCACTTATTAAACCCCTCTACATCAGCTACTGCAGCTGGTTGTACACCAACAGCTAATAACTCTTCAGCCACGCTCCATTCAAGAGCAACTACTTTCTCCTGAACTCCTTCAAAGCTGCGTTCACCTGACGCATCTTCAATGACAATCGTTTGATTGCTATTATTCTCTTCTCCACTATTACTCTCTTCTTCCTTTTGCATACAACCAGCTAAAATGAGTACAAATAAAAGCATAATAAAATATAATTTCTTCATTAATCAAAGCTCCATTTCCAAAAAAATTAATTATCATAGCAATCTCATTCAAAGTGAAGAAAATTCCGAAATATTAAAAGCTAATCATTTGAGAATTTAATTTGATTTTAACCTTTCAACAATGATAATCATTCTCATTTTAATGTAAAAAATAGCGTTTGGCAATACACTATTTTTATTGCTCACACTACTATTCATTCTTTAATCATTTTAAATGCTCTTATCTTTAATAAAATCGTATATAATCGATATCATATCTTGAATGAACATTTCTTCAATCAAACGACACAATGAAAACGCCCACCTTCATTAAGGTGGGCGTTCGTTCTTATATTATTTACCCTCAGATGTCCCGTTAAGGTCTACGTCTTCCAGTAATTAATTGGAATAATAAAACGACGAGTGCAATAACTAATAATAGGTGGACAAGTCCTCCTGCGACATCAAAGCTAAATCCCAAAATCCATAAAATAATTAAAATACCGATAATCGTCCAGAGCATTTTACATTGTCCTTTCTGTTGTGTATTTGTTCGATACTCTTACATACCCCAGAAAAAAAACACTTAAACCTACAGAACATTTCTCTATGTTTAGAATATATGAGAGGAAGGGAAAATACAGAATAGATATTTCACCTATTAACGGAAGAAGGGATACTATTGGGCACACCTGTCGTTTATGACTTTATTGGCATTGGCTTAGGGCCTTTTAATTTAAGTCTTGCAGCTTTAACTGATCAAGTCAAAGAGATAGATGGATTATTTTTTGAACAAGAAGAGGAGTTTGTATGGCATCCAGGTATGCTTATAGAGGGCACAGATTTACAGACACCCTTTTTAGCTGATTTAGTAACATTTGCCGACCCAACTAGTCCATATACATTTATCAATTATTTACATACTCATGAGCGCTTATATGCGTTCTACTTTTTCAACCAATTCAACATTCCGCGCAAAGAATATAGTGACTATTGTAGTTGGGTAGCCCATCAATTATCACATTGTTATTTCAGCCATCGTGTAACAAATGTGATAGAAACAAAAGATCATCTTTATCAAGTAACTGTAGAGAATCTACTAAAAAAAGAAGTATCCAACTATTTAACAAAGAATCTCATTATCGGAACTGGCAGTATACCAATGGTTCCAAAGGGATTAGATGGAGATTGGCCAAACAATGATATTAGTCACTCAAGTGAGTATTTGTTTCATGAGAAGCAATTGAAAAGTGCGCATTCAGTCACTGTAATCGGTTCTGGTCAAAGTGCATCTGAGATTTTTTACGACTTATTGTTAGATCAGAAAAACCACGATTATGAACTAACATGGTTTACAAGATCTTCAGGCCTTTTTCAAAAAGAAGATGCCAAATTAGGGAAAGAATTTTTCTCGCCTGAATATATTCATTATTTCCATCAACTTGATTTTGACCATCGTCTAGAAGCATTAGATTCTTTAAATCAACTACGGAATGGCATTGACCCCGAAACTTTAAAGAAAATTTATAATCTGCTTTACCATCGTTCTATTAGTGGAGAAAAACTCAATGTAACTATCCAACCCTTAACAGAAGCGAAGAAAATAGAGAAAATAGAGAAGACGTACCATCTACATTGTCAACAATGGCAGCAGGAGAAAAAATTTACTCATCAAACGGAAAAGGTCGTCTTAGCAACTGGTTATAAACCCGCCCTACCGAATTGGTTATCACAATTTGCCGATGAAATTATTTGAGAAGACAATAAACGATTCAAAGTAACGGAAAATTATCAAATTGACTTTAAGAAAAAGAAAACAAATCATATCTATACCTTAACCAATATCGAGCATTCTCACGGGGCTAGTGCAACAAATCTAGGCCTATCTGTTCTAAGAAATCAAAAAATCATCAATTCAATTGTTGGAAAAGAAATATACCCTGAACCAACAAAAACGGTTTTTCAGCAATTTTCACCGAAACACTAGTCAATGTTGAGACAGTCAATAAAGAAACCCTGCAGATGAAAGTCTATTCAGCAGGGTTTCTTTTTTATTTTAGGTTAGCGACAGTGCCACCATCGACTCTTAAATCAGTTCCAGTAATATAACTTGCAGCATCACTCACTAGAAACGCAACGGCTGAAGCAATTTCAGTTGATTCTCCTTCACGCTGCAAAGGTGTTTTTTCTAGTAACATCTTCATTTGCTCAGATTGACTAGCTTCCTGTCTACCCATTGGTGTATTTATCGTACCTGGAGAAACAGAAACAATTCGCGCCCCTTTCTGTCCCCACTTCCATGCTTGGTCTTCTACAATTAATAAAACACCTAATTTCGAAAAGCTATAGGCAGCACCAGAATTCGTTTGATAGAAAGGCTCCATCTTCTTGTGTAAATCTTCAGCTAACGGCGCCTTTAGTATTTCGCTATACGGCCCTTCCTTTGGCACCATATGTCCACTCATTGAGGAAATACAGACGGCAACTGTCCCTTTTTGTGCGATTTCATAGAAGGCATTTAAAATGATACTTGTTCCTTTTAAATTAACATCAACAATTCTTTTCGCATCAGCCATCGTCGGTGATAATCCAGCTGTATTGATGATGGACTTTAACTCACCTAATGAATCAGCCTTTTGCACCAATGCTCGAACATTTTCTTGATCTGTTATATCTACTGTTTGATAATGTACTTGAGCGATTCCTTTGTCATTTAACTCTTGTTGGGTCTGTTTTAATCTCTCTTCATTCACATCGGCGAGCAAATAGATATCTTCCTTGTTTAACGCTTCTGCAATCGCTTTTCCCATGCCACCTGTACCACCAGTTATTACATGAACATTTGTCACTTATGTTCCCCTCCGTTATACTTCAATTTACTATCACTTATAATTGTAAAAAAACAAGCCAATACAAACAAACGACATTTTCACACTAAATGTCCAATTTAAGGAGATGAGGAAGCAATGCTACAAAATACATCTGCAAAAGCTTATATCATCACAGCACTACTAGAGCTATTACATCAAAAGACATTCTCTTCTATAACAGTAAAAGAGATTGTAAAAAGAGCAGGCATTAGTCGCTCTACCTTCTATGTCTATTACTATGATAAATATGATTTGCTTGAGCAACTCTCAAAGGACATTATCAACGAATTTTTAGCCTTTTATCCTCAAGCTAAAAAAATGCACCATCCCCATTTAAAGGTTGAAGAAACAACCAAGGATATATGTAATCATGTCTTTTCTTATCAATCTTTTTATAAAGAACAGTTAAAAAACCCACAATTCATTCACCAATTATCACGAGAACTATCTGCAGCATTAATGCATGTCTATAACCATAAAAGTTACGCCTCCTTTTCTAGCTATGGCACAGTTGGCTTTCTGGCTGAATGGGTATATGACTCTTTTCAAATGACACCTGAGGAAGCTGCTATTGAATTAAGAAAGATAGGGACTACAGATTGGTCAAGCTTCACATACAAACATGAAAACGGCGAACTCTAAGGAAAAATGATTATTCCATTAAGGATCTTTATTCTTTGGATATACAAGTCAATTGAATTTCTCTATGCAATAATATAAAAAAAGCAAGGTGAATACTTCCATTAAAGTAACCTTGCTTTTTATTTTATCTTCATTTATTTAACAAAAGTTCCTGCATTTAGTCGTCGTTGCATTTCTTTTACAACGAGGGATGGACGACTTAGTACACCATCAACAACCGTCCCCAAATATATTTGTAACGCTCTTACTGTATGAGGACCCATAAAACCATCAGGATTTGCACCAATCATTCGTTGTAATGCTTTTACCATCGGACTTCCTTGTTTTCCACTAGCAAAGTGAATCGTTCCATCATAGAAGGCATTCGTTACACTATTTTTCGGCTGATTACTGATGATACCATCAACAGGAGTACCAAGTGCTTTTTGTAGTGCTCTCGTTGTTGATTTTCCCCATTTTCCGTCCACATTCAGATTCGCTTTCGGGGCTATTTGTGGCTTCTTCGGCACTCCTTTTTTGATTTTTTCTAATAAAGCAATGTTTTGCGCCGCCGTACCTTGATAATTATTCATCCCATATTGCTTTGCTAATATTGCTCGATTCTTGAAAGATGAGTCGATCCCTTGTGCGTTAAGATAGTCGACAATACTATTTCCATTCTCAACCGGTTTTGGTTTTGGTTTCGGCTGATTAGGACCGGGGGAAGGGGATCCGAAATTTTCCTCTTCCTGCACCCCATCTACTTTATTCAAAAAATCCTCCCATGTAATGCCCTTATAACCCGCGCGCAATTGTGCTGGGCAGTTTTTCCCTGACCAATCGTGATGTTGTTTAATTCTACTCCGATCCAACCCATACTTGTCCATCAACATTTTGACTAATGCTGCTCCATTATTGATTGTCTGTTCATAATCTCCATCGGCATTGATGCACATTTCAATATGAATCGACGCCGTATTCCCCGGACCTCGCCCATCTCCTGCTGCCCAGCACATCACATCATCTTCAAATGAC
Organism: Cytobacillus sp. FSL K6-0129; assembly: GCF_038007625.1. Lineage (NCBI taxonomy): Bacteria > Bacillati > Bacillota > Bacilli > Caryophanales > Bacillaceae > Cytobacillus > Cytobacillus sp. FSL K6-0129. The sequence continues at coordinate 2,214,990 of NZ_JBBOXM010000001.1, forward strand.
TGAATTACCATGCGATCATCCACTTGGTAGTGCCAACTAGCTTGTCTTGAATTTAAGTTCGACTGTAAATTAGCGTGCATCTGTGCATTTGCTCCGATTCCCATATTTCCTGTTTGATGTGGTGTTATATATTGAATTTTGTTCCCTTTACCATAAGAGCGTTGATTAACCACTTCCTGAGATACCAGCTGCTTTATCACATTAACCATATAAAAACACTCTCCTTTCTATAATATATAAGTAAAAAGGACTGCCCGTGTGGACAGCCCTTCATAAAAATACATATAGAAAGCCTATTTTTTCTATAGAATGGAGGAGTAAAAATATAATGAGCAAATTACTGGTCTAGGTATATAAGACGCATTTGCTACTCTATTGTTTCAACCGTGTTGTTAATGCAAATGCATTTGGCTTCCCAAAATAGCGTAGTAACCTAAAAACATAATCGACATTCAAAAATTATGACAATAAACGAACGACTTGCTGTTTTTGGGTGGGGAAATTCCTTGCATGCATCTCACTCTGTAGACAATTATGAAAAAGTAGCATGACTGATTAAACTAAATAACCTCTGACTTAAACTCAAAAAAAGAAGACGAACTAAAAAAGTTCGCCTCATATACTAAAAATAAACGAGAAAATAATCTGAATCGGCACGAACGTATTTTCCCTCTATCACTCCAAACAAAAAACCCTTAAATAATAAGGGTTTTAAGCATTTATCCAATTGAACCTTCCATCTCGAACTTGATAAGACGGTTCATTTCAACAGCATATTCCATTGGAAGTTCTTTTGTAAATGGTTCGATGAAGCCCATAACAATCATTTCTGTTGCCTCTTCTTCAGAAATACCTCTGCTCATTAGATAAAATAGTTGTTCTTCAGATACTTTAGATACCTTTGCTTCGTGCTCTAATGAAATATTGTCATTCATGATTTCATTATAAGGAATCGTATCAGAAGTTGACTGATTATCCATAATTAATGTATCACATTCAATATTTGAACGTGCGCCAGTTGCTTTACGTCCAAATTGAACAATTCCACGGTAAGTTACTTTACCACCTTGTTTAGCAATTGATTTAGAGACAATTGTCGAAGATGTATTAGGTGCTAAGTGTAGCATTTTCGCACCTGCATCTTGGTGTTGTCCTTTACCTGCTAATGCGATGGACAATGTCATACCACGAGCGCCTTCACCTTTAAGAATAACGGCTGGATATTTCATCGTTAGTTTGGATCCGATGTTACCATCAATCCATTCCATTGTTGCATTTTCTTCACAAACTGCACGTTTTGTAACGAGGTTAAACACGTTATTTGCCCAGTTTTGAATTGTTGTATAACGGCAATACGCGCCTTTTTTGATGATAATTTCAACTACGGCACTATGCAGTGAATTTGTTGTATAAACAGGTGCTGTACAACCTTCAACATAGTGTACATGTGCGCCTTCATCTACAATGATTAACGTACGCTCGAACTGACCCATATTCTCAGAGTTAATACGGAAGTAAGCTTGTAATGGTGTGTCTACTTTAATTCCTTTAGGAACGTAGATGAATGAACCACCAGACCATACGGCTGAGTTTAATGCAGCGAATTTATTATCTGTCGGTGGGATTACCTTTGCCCAGTGCTCACGGAAAATATCTTCGTTTTCACGTAGGGCAGAATCTGTATCTTTAAAGACAATTCCTTTTGACTCAAGATCCTCTTGCATATTATGGTAAACAACCTCAGATTCGTATTGAGCTGAAACCCCAGCAAGATATTTTTGCTCCGCTTCTGGAATACCTAACTTATCAAAAGTTTGTTTGATTTCTTCAGGTACCTCATCCCAAGAACGCTCTGTTTTCTCAGATGGTTTTACATAATACGTAATCTCATCAAAGTTTAGTGCTGATAGATCGCCACCCCATTGAGGCATTGGCATATTGTAGAAGTGCTCTAAAGATTTTAATCGGAAGTCAAGCATCCATTGAGGCTCTTCCTTCATTTTAGAAATCTCTTGCACGATTTCTTTAGTTAAACCGCGTTTTGACCGGAAAATGGAAATGTCCTTATCGGCAAATCCATACTTGTAATCGCCGATTTCAGGTGCTTTTTTTGCCATTTCGTATTCCTCCATTCTTATGGTTAGAAAAATCCTTCACCATGATTTATTTTAACGTCACAACTCTATGACTACTTAGCTGTATCTTCCTCGTTCATTCCCTTTTCCATCGCCTTCCACGCTAGTGTCGCACACTTAATACGTGCCGGAAATTGGGAAACACCTTGAAGTGCTTCAATATCACCCAAATCGATATCGTCGTCATAATCTTTCCCAAGCATCATATCAGAAAAAATATGAGATAGCTTTACTGCTTCTTCCTTTGTTTTTCCCTTAATCGCCTGTGTCATCATAGATGCCGATGACATTGAGATAGAACAGCCTTCACCTTCAAATTTGGCATCAGCGACTTTCCCATCTTCGAGCTTTAAGGTTAACTGAATTCTATCTCCACAAGTCGGATTATTCATATTAACTGTTAAGCTATCATCTTCAAGCACGCCTTTGTTTCGAGGGTTCTTGTAGTGATCCATAATCACTTGGCGATAGAGGGTATCTAAGTTATTAAAAGACATCGCTGAAATACTCCTTCGTTTTAATAAGCCCTGCTGTAAGCTTATCAATATCTTCTTCTGTGTTATATAAATAGAAGCTTGCTCTAGCTGTTGCTGATTGCTTCAACCATTTCATTAACGGCTGTGCACAATGATGTCCCGCTCTAATAGCGATTCCTTCAGCGTCTAATACCGTTGCCACATCATGCGGGTGAACATCATCTAAATTAAATGTAACAATTCCTGCACGATTTGCTGCTGTTTTTGGACCGAAAATTTTCATGCCTTCTACTTCAGAAAGTCTCTCTAAAGCATAAGCAGCAAGCTTATGTTCATGAGCCTCAATTTGGTCTAAACCAATTTCTTCCAAGAAATCAATCGCTGCACCTAGTCCAATCGCTCCAGCAATGATTGGTGTGCCACCTTCAAACTTCCACGGAAGTTCTTTCCATGTAGACTCATATAAGCCGACAAAATCAATCATTTCGCCACCAAATTCAACTGGCTCCATATTTTCTAAAAGTTGTTTCTTTCCATAAAGAACACCAATACCAGTAGGTCCACACATTTTATGTCCTGAAAAAGCAAGAAAATCACAATCTAGATCTTGCACATCAATTTTTAAATGCGGTGCCCCTTGTGCAGCATCAACAACCATTACAGCTCCATGCTGATGAGCAATTTTGGCAATATCTTTAATAGGATTGATTACACCCAATACGTTAGATACAAGTGTAACAGAAACAATTTTCGTTTGGTCTGTAATTGTAGCGGAAACATCACTCAGAGCAATTGTTCCATCTTCTTGTAATGGTAAATATTTTAATGTTGCACCAGTTTCCTTAGCCACTTGTTGCCAAGGAATAATATTACTATGGTGCTCCATATAGGAGATAACAATCTCATCCCCTTCTGAAAGATTCGCTCTCGCATAGCTTGCAGCCACTTTATTTATACTAGTCGTTGTTCCTCTAGTAAAGATAATTTCTTCAGTGGATTTTGCCCTGATAAACTTGCGGACTTTTTCTCTGGCGCCTTCATAGCCGTCAGTAGCCCTTGTACCTAAAGTGTGTACACCTCTATGAACATTTGAATTATCGTTATGATAATATTTTTGTACCGCTTCAATCACTTGAATTGGTTTTTGTGATGTAGCACCGCTATCTAAATACACTAATGGATGGCCATTGACTTCTTGATTTAGTATTGGAAATAGCTCGCGAATCTCTTTTGCATTCATTATTGAACTTTCCCTTCGATCACAGCTGTTAATTGCTTTTTAACCCCTTCGATAGGAAGAGCATTAACTACTGGAGCAAGGAAGCCATGAATAACAAGGCGTTCTGCTTCTTTTTGTGAAATACCACGACTCATCAAATAATATAATTGTAACGGGTCGACACGACCAACAGAAGCTGCGTGACCAGCTGTTACATCATCTTCATCAATCAATAGAATTGGATTCGCATCTCCACGTGCTTTTTCGCTTAACATTAATACACGAGATTCTTGTTCTGCATTTGCCTTTGTCGCTCCGTGCTCAATTTTACCAATTCCATTAAAGATGGAAGTAGCTGCATCCTTCATTACACCATGTTTTAAGATGTAACCTTCAGATGCTTTACCAAAGTGTACGATGTTTGTTGTAAAGTTTTGCGTTTGTTTCCCGCGACCTACAACGACTGTTTTCATATCTCCATATGAACCATCGCCGATTAAATTCGTTTTATTATCAGATACTGTATCGCCATCATTCATTAAGCCTAATGCCCATTCAATACGTGCATCTCGGCCAGCAACTCCGCGACGATTCACATATACAGTAGTTCCAGCAGATAAAGTGTCTACCGCTCCATAAGTTACTTTTGCATTTGTATTAGCAACAACTTCGGAAATGATGTTAAAAATGCCTTTGCTTTCTTCCATTGTTGAAATGTAGTTTTCTACATAAGTAACAGAACTATTATCTTCAGCAACCAATAATACATGATTGAATAGGTTTGCTTCTTGATCGTCGTGAATAAATACAGAGTGTAGTGGCTCTTTGATTTCTACATTTTTAGGAATATAGACAAATACGCCACCATTCATCAGTGCAGCATGTAAAGCTGTTAACTTATGTTCGTCAACCTTTACCCCATCTGTCATATAATATTTTTGTAACAGATCTCCGTGCTCTCTAGCAGCAGTAAAGATGTCGGTGAAAATAACACCTTGATCTAGAACTGTCTTTGATAAAGAGATATATGCCGGACGATTATTACGCTGAATATATAAATTTTGGTCAGCTGATTCTAAATTGATTAAGCTTCTTACTTCTTCTGGCAAGTCAGTTAATGAAGAGTAATCTTCACTTCCCACGATATGCTTATCAAATTGAGTGAAATTCCATTTTGAAATATTTGTTTTATCAGGCTTAGGCATTGGAAGATCTTCAGCTTTCTCCAGTGCGTTTACACGGAGATCTGTCATCCATGCAGGCTCGCCCATATCTTTTGAAAAAGAATGTACGTATTCTTTATCAAATGGTAACTTTATTTCTGTTGACATAGTGATCCTCCTAACTCTTACGCTTCTTGCTCAACTGATTCGTCTTCAATACCTAATTCTTTTTTAATCCAGTCATAACCTTCAGCTTCTAGTCTTTGTGCTAATTCTGGTCCACCAGACTTAACGACACGACCTTGCATCATTACATGCACGTGATCAGGCGTGATGTAGTTTAATAGACGTTGATAGTGAGTAATAATTAAGCAACCAAATTCCTCACCGCGCATTTCATTAATCCCTTTAGAAACGACTTTCAATGCATCGATATCTAATCCAGAATCAATTTCATCAAGAATCGCAATTTTAGGCTCAATCATCATCATCTGTAGGATTTCATTACGTTTTTTCTCCCCACCAGAGAAGCCTTCGTTTAAGTAACGTTGGGCCATATCTGTATCCATTTCAAGATACTCCATGTTTTTATCCATTTTACGAATGAATTTCATTAGAGAAATCTCTTCGCCTTCTTCTCGACGGCTATTAATTGCGGAACGTAAAAAATCTGCATTTGTTACGCCACTGATTTCACTTGGGTACTGCATTGCTAGGAATAGACCTGCGCGCGCGCGCTCATCTACTTCCATTTCAAGTACATCTTCACCATCTAAAATAATACTTCCTTTTGTTACTTCATATTTCGGATGTCCCATAATTGCGGAAGATAATGTTGATTTACCTGTTCCGTTAGGACCCATAATTGCGTGGATTTCTCCACCCTTTATCTCAAGGTTAACACCTTTTAAAATCTCTTTTCCTTCAATTTCAACATGAAGGTCTTTAATTGTTAATGTAGATGCCATGTTTATACCTCCGTAATAAAAAAGATTTGCACTGTTAAGTCAAATCTCATTTCTAGTTTAATTCTCACTTTATTCTCATTACAATCTTATAACAAATTAAATGTGATATCAACTCTTTGCACATATTAGACGATATTTCCACTATGTATATGTTGTAAACCTATCACCATCCATTATTCTACACTAAATTTAGCGAAAATAACTCATTTTTCTTCTATTTATATATGACTTATTGTTAAGTTCTTTTCTACTTGCATTTATGTCCAAATTAAAATCGGCATAATCATCTTGTTCATAAGCAATTATATAAACAAAAGAAACCAGATTTTTACACAATATATGGTTTCACGCCAACTTAACATTGACGTAATTAAATCTCATTTTCATTTATTATATACAAAAAGAGCCGTCTAACTGACAGCTCTCCTCTTTATTTAAGCATGTGCTTTACGTTCGATATCGGCAACAATTCTTTGACTCTTTAAGTAATCTTTTTCACGCTGTTTTTCTACGCGCATCCTTACATCCTGTCTTTGGCAATACGTTTCATAACCTACTCCATATGCTCCGTGCATGGCCTTTTCCATTTCGCTTGTGTAATTCAGCTGTAGCTGACTAATAATGAATCAATCCTTTCAAATTTTCGCCGTTTAAAGCGTTATAATGATTACAATAAAAATACTACACTATAAACTTACCCGACTCAAACACGATAAAACACGAAAATACGCTTTTTTACTGAATTTATCGTGATTGGTTTTATCCACCTCTTTTATTCATAAATTCATGGGTCAATACTTACAAATATTCACCTTTACTCATACAAAAGTTAGGAATGACTATTTTGTCTGTGCAAAACACCTCTAATCAACAGTTAAGGTCACCTTTGTAAGATTAAGCAATATACAGAGAATTATTATTTGTTTTTTATTAAGATTTTTATTTTCAACTTCTGATATACGATCTAATCGGTTTTTGTTCTGCTATCTTTGCAATTTTCTCTCTCGTTCGCAAGCCGCTTTTATTAGCAATTTTTCGTATCCTTAACCTTGATGTACGCTGAAAACCGATCATGGGGAAAAGCTTGTAAATTATATTTATCATTTTCTTTCTTAATAATACAAATTTTCCTCACTTCTTGTTTCTATCAAATCAAATTCAGGGATTCTTCAAAAGCAATCTACCTTATCTCCATCAATTGTCCTAGTTAGTCCCAAAAGGTGATTGACTCAGTGGAATATATCTTTTACATCGCCTTACCAAAAAAAGAAGCCTACAACTAAGTAGACTTCTTTAATAAATTTCTATTATTCAGTAACAGGTACAACTGCACCTTCATATTGTTCTTCAATGAAATTTTGGATTTCTTCAGAGTGTAATACTTCTAGTAGTGCTTTTATTTCTTCTTTGTCTTCATCCCCAGCTCTAACTGCGATTACATTCACATATGGAGAATCACTTTCTTCAAGTGCAATTGCATCTTCCACTGGATTTAAGCCAGCATCAATTGCATAGTTAGAGTTAATTAGAACTGCGTCACCTTCTCCATTATTATATATTTGTGGAAGAAGTGCTGCTTCATACTCCGTATCAAACTTTAGATTTTTCGTATTTTCCTCAATATCATCAATTGTCGCTGTCGTTTTATCGACATCAGCTTTTAGTGTAATCAAACCTTCCTTTTCTAACATTGTCAAAATACGACCATGGTCAGGTACAGAGCTACTCATAATAACTGTTGCTCCTTCTGGAAGATCATCTAAGCTATCATATTCTTGTGAATAAACACCAATTGGCTCGATATGAACACCACCAGCATTAACAAAATCATAATCATTTTCAGCCATTTGAGATTCTAAATAAGGGATATGTTGGAAATAGTTCGCATCAATATCGCCACCCTCTAACGCTTGGTTCGGTACAATATAATCTTGGAACGTTGTGATATCCAGCTCAATTCCTTTTTCTTCTAATAAAGGTTTTGCTTCATTAAGGATTTCAGCATGCGGTACGTTAGATGCCCCAATTTTTAATGTTTTTGTTCCTTCATCAGATCCTTCGCTACCTTCATCTGAAGATCCACAGGCAGCAATAAATAATGCAACAGCTGCAATCATTAAAACAGATAACCATTTTTTCATTTTTTAGCTCTCCTATCGTTTGTCTAGTTTGGAAGTAATCAAATCACCAATCATTTGGATGATAAACACGATAATTAAGATAATAATCGTTGCAATCCATACAACGTCATATCTACTTCTTTGGAAACCTTCTAAGTAGGCAAGGTTACCTAATCCTCCTGCACCTATGACACCTGCCATTGCCGTATATCCGACTAGCGCAATCGCTGTAACGGTAATACCCGAAACAAGCGCTGGCATAGATTCAGGGATGAGTACTTTCCATATAATTGTACTTGTTTTTGCACCCATCGATTTAGAGGCTTCAATGACACCTTTATCAATTTCACGTAAGCCAATTTCCACCATTCTTGCATAGAAAGGTGCTGCACCAATAATGAGTGCTGGTAATGCTGCATTTTCACCAATCATTGTCCCTAAAATCATTTTTGTGAAAGGGATTAATAACACAATCAAGATTAAAAACGGAATGGATCGAAAGACATTGACGAATGCCGCAATGATCTTATTAACTAGCTGATTTTGCCATATATTACCTTTAGAGGTTAAGAACAAAAGTAATCCAAGAATAATTCCTAAAATAAACGTGGCTATAACAGAAATACTTGTCATATATAAAGTTTCTTTTGTTGCTTCCCACATTCTTTCCCAATCCACATTTGGTAGCCATTCATTAAGCATGGGAAATCACCTCCACGCCAACCTTCTGCGAATGAATATATTCAATCGCGCGGGTAACCTCATCCGACTCTCCATCTATATGAATAAATAAGGTACCGTAAGAGCCACTTTGTGTTTGGGATATCTTTCCTTGTAATACATTCACTGTTACATTGTAGTGGCGAATTAAGTTTGTGATTAATGGTTGTTCCGCTGAACCACCTACAAATCCAAGTTGAACAATTTGGCCATTTGGATAAGCACTCAGTAAATGTGTAATCGTTTCCTTCGTTTCTTCCGGTTCGGTCACTTGTTGAACAAATCGCTTCGTAATAGGTTCTTTTGGCTTTTGGAACACATCTAGCACTTCGCCAATTTCAACAATTCTTCCACCTTCCATGACAGCCACACGGTGGCAAATCTTGCGAATGACATGCATTTCATGCGTAATTAACACAATAGTTAACCCTAAACGTTCATTAATATCAACAAGTAAGTCGAGAATACTATCAGTTGTTTGCGGATCTAGAGCACTTGTCGCTTCATCACATAACAGTACTTTAGGATTATTGGCAAGTGCTCTAGCAATACCTACTCGCTGTTTTTGTCCACCGCTTAATTGCGAGGGATAGGCATCCTCTCGACCATCTAGTCCAACCAATTTAATTAATTCATTAACTCTCTCTAGTCGCGCTTTCTTAGGTACACCAGCAATTTCTAATGGAAACGCAATGTTTTCTCGTACTGTTCGAGACCACAATAAATTAAAATGTTGGAAAATCATGCTTATTTCTTGTCTAGCCTTTCTTAAGCTAGCACCTTTTATGCGAGAAACTTCATTCCCAGCTACAGATACAACGCCTTCCGTCGGGATTTCAAGTCCATTTAACATACGAATCAATGTACTTTTACCCGCACCACTGTATCCGATTACACCGAATATTTCACCCTCGTTAATTTCGAGGTTAACATTGTCTACTGCATTTACTTTCCCGTTTTTCGTTGAGAAAATCTTTTTTACATCTTTTATTGAAATCATTTTATACTTCACCTCTTCAATCCAGAAAAACCAACACATTTATAGCATATCCATTGTTTATAAAAAAAGCCTTCCTGCTTATGAGCAGAAAGGCTTGTTATGAAAATTCCTTTCTCTCATCTTTCAAAGCTAATGCTTTGAGTGAATTGGCACCATTTCAATTAAATGACGGTTGCCGGGCTTCAAAGGGCACTTCCCTCCACCTCTCTAAATAAGAGCAAACTATGAATATATTGAATTTTTTTGTGTACCTGTGTAATAGTATCATGTCATTGAAGTAGGTGTCAAATCTGAAATAATAGTTGTTAGACCCTTATATTTAATGAAGCAATACCGGTTGCCGCTTCAATAGCAGATTCAAGATCATCGATCAAATCTTCTACATTTTCAATTCCAATTGATAATCGGATTAAGTCTTCAGGTACACCTGCTTGTTTTAACCCATCTTGATTAAGTTGTTGATGCGTTGTGCTTGCTGGATGTATAATAAGACTTTTTGCATCACCTACATTCGCTACATGTGCGAACAGCTCAACCGAATTAATAACCTTCGCACCTGCTTCACGCCCACCAGATATGCCAAAAACGACAACTGCCCCTGCACCTTTAGATAAATATTTGTCTGCTAATTCTTTATTAGGATGGTTGTCATCGCCCGGATAAAGTACCCAATTAACAGCAGGATGATTATTTAAATATTGCACAATTTTTTTCGTATTAGCAATATGTTCTTTCATTCGAACCGTTAACGTTTCTAAACCTAACGTAAATTGGAAGGCGCTTTGTGCACTTAGTGCTGGACCTAAATCTCTTAGAAGCTGCACTCTCGCTTTAGTAATATATGCTACAGGGCCCAGTGCCTCACTATATACTATATCGTTATAGCTTGTATCCGGCTGACTTAATCCTGGATACTTCTCTGAGTTCCAATCAAATTTACCACCGTCAACAATGATCCCCCCCATTGTCGTCCCATTCCCAAGTAACCATTTCGTTGCAGAGTGAACAACAATGTCTGCGCCATGCTCAATTGGCCGACATAGATAAGGAGTTGCAAATGTGTTATCAACCACTAACGGCACACCATGTTCATGTGCGATATTTGAAACTGTTTCAATATCTAGTACTTGTAAACTCGGGTTACCAATGGTTTCGGCAAATACAGCTCGTGTCTTCTCATTGATTGCTGCTCGTAGTTCCTCTTCATTATTAATATCGATAAGCCTAACGTTGATGCCGTACTTTGGTAAAGTGACTGTAAATAAATTATATGTACCTCCATATAAATTAGAGGCAGCTACAATTTCATCACCCGCTTGAACAATATTAAGAAGAGCTAAGTAAATGGCTGCTTGCCCGCTTGCTAATGCTAATGCGCCTGTTCCCCCTTCTAACAATGCAACTCTTTCCTCAAACACAGTAACCGTTGGATTATGAATACGAGAATAAATATATCCTGTTTCTTTTAAGCCAAATAAGTCTTGCGCATGCTCTGTATTCTGGAATTGATAAGCATTATTTTGATAGATTGGGACCGCTCTTGCCCCTGTTACTGGATCAGGTTTTAGCCCACCATGAACACCAATTGTTTCAAATCGAAGTTGCTTTTCTTTTTCTGCCATTTTACATCTCTCCTCTTTTTTAAATTGGAAAGAAAAGACGACCAAAAACCCTCTTCACAAAGAAGAGGGTTTATCATCTCTTCTTATCTACCAGAGCTTTTATGCTCTGCTGGAATTAGCACCGTGTATCAAACAACCGGTTGCCGGGTTTCATAGGGCCAGTCCCTCCACCACTCTCGATAAGAATATTTAATTTTCTAATTATTCTAAGGATAGAATAACAACCTTTTTTTGGGAAGTCAATCTTTTTTTAGGACATTTGATGTATTTATGATTATTTTTGATTTAATACGAAAATGGCATCTAATTTTAATAATTGTCTAAAAGTCGACTTAAGGATGATATGCTTTTCATCCACTTGTTTCTTTAGACTCGTACGCCCTTGAAGCAAAGAATGAAAGTGGTCAGCAGTAGTTTGAATGTTTATATGATAATTTTTCAATGGGCGAGTATGTTTAATTAGCAGCCTTTTACGGTCTAATGTCAAATACATTAGATTTTGTTCTAATTCTACTCGAATCCTTATAGGTTCCTTTAACATCATTAAAATATGATCATTTACTCTTAAAGATTGATTGAAATGATAAATGAATTCCTCTATTGAAACCACCCCCAGCCCGCGTCTTATATTCTATAATTCTGTTCCAAGAAATGATTTCCTTCTCCTAACTATCGACTTTAACTGACAGAACATTTATTTCCAACAATGTTCACAACCTATTTCCCGAGAAATATGTCAAAAGCTAGACTTATCGACAGAAAAAAGAAATATCCCATCGATTCATCTGCCTAGAATGAGTGAGCGGTGTAATTAAACATTTACGCAACCCCCCTTGATTAAAAGCATAAGAAAACCACTTATTCCTAAACAATAAGTGGTTTTAAAATTGAGACTGTAATTCATATGATTGAATTTGTTCAAGTAAATAAGGTACTGAATGGAAAGCATAAAGCTTATCAACTAACTCTCCTTTTTTAAACACAAGTAAACACGGTACACTTTCAATTTCATACTTTTCTGCCACTGCTGGCAAAAAATTCAGGTCGGCTTTACCTATAGGAAGGTTCTGCAACAGTTGCTCAGTAATTGTTAGCATTTTCCCGGCGACTTGACATGTCCCACACATAGGAGTGAATAAATAAAATAAGCCGGATTGCTTCCTTGCGATCAAATCATTTAAGTCATTGTTTGACCAGTCAATCATGTTATCATCCTTTATCTAAATACTCGGTATATATATCTATATTTGCACTTATTAAGGCTGTAGCTAAATGATGCGCAGGTGCCGCCTCGACTTCACGATACATTTTATCAATATAGATATGCTCTGCCTCTGGTAACTCTCTCTTAAATTGTTTACGAAGTTTTTCTCCTGATGCGTCAGCATCGACTAATATATAGACTTCCTTCCCAATTAAATAATCAATTAATTCATCCAACTTCGAAGTGCCAATCGTTCCATTTGTACATAAGATCTCTACAGGTTCTCTGATTAGTCCTTTCACTTTTCGTTTGTCAGATTTACCTTCAACAATAATCACTTTATTGCCATGTTCTATATGCATGCTCATCACCTAATATATATCATTTATATATTTTATAATAGTAAGCCTTTTTACATTTGAAAACTTTTCAGCACTCATCTGGTATGTCTATATAGAAATTTAGAAAAAGGTCAAACCATTTAATGATTTGACCTTCTTTATTTAACTACAATTAATCTTCTTTTGTCATTTCTTCATATTGTTCAGCTGTCATTAGCTTGTCAATTTCACTTGCATCGGATGGCTCAACAACAATCATCCATGCTTTCTCGTAAGGAGATTCATTCACAAATTCTGGACTATCGCTAAGTTCTTCGTTAATCTCAACGATTTTACCACTAATTGGTGCATATAACTCAGAAACTGTTTTAACAGATTCTACGCTACCAAACGGTTCATCAGCAGTTACTTCATCTCCTACTTCTGGAAGCTCAACAAATACGATATCTCCAAGTTCTGATTGAGCAAAGTATGTAATACCAATACGAACTTTATCTCCTTCTGTTTTTACCCACTCGTGTTCTTCTGAATAACGTAATTCTTTAGGTGTGCTCATGTTTCATACCTCCATTAATTTAGGAAATTGTTTATTTTAATGACCGAATAAACGATCGTTTAAAACGTATAAAGCGCATCCACCATTTACAGCCAATTTTGTTCAAATTCTAGCTCTTTAAATCCGACTGTTACTTTCGTACCATCCGTTGTTAATGGACGTTTAATTAACATTCCATCCGATGCTAATAAATCTAACAGTTCCGACTCTGAGGCCGTTTTCACTCGGTCTTTTAATCCTAACTCACGATACTTTTGACCGCTTGTGTTGAAAAATTTTTTTAGCTCTAACCCACTCTTTTTGTAAAGATCTTCTAATTCCTTGCGGGATGGAGGATTTTCCACTATATGTATTGCATCATAGGCTATTTCATGTTCATCTAGCCATTTTTTCGCTTTTCGGCAAGTACCACATTTAGGATACCAATAGAAAGTAAGTGCCATGTTTTCACCACCTATTTTATCATACCTATATTCATGAATACTATCGTTTCATTAGCATAACATATTTCTTTTTATTTTCATAACGAAGAATTGTAATTATTATCATATTAAAAACAAAACAAAGAGGCCCAAATTTGTTCTTGAGCCTCAAGTCATAAACTTCGCAAATGGAGGAAGTAAATAGGTTACTTTCCTTCACTTTATTCAAGATAAATATTATACTACAAACCTTTCAGCTTCAATAATTTTCTCAGCCGCTTGACGTTTTTTCGCAATTACATTTGTTGGAGTATGTCTCGTAAACTTCTTAAGCGCTGAAAGCATCATTCGTAATGTATCGCCTTCTTCCACACCTACTAAAGTTTCTTTCGCAATCAACTCAATTTGATTAAATGCTTCTTGGCAGAAAATTTGTGTGTATAATAGCTTTTGCTCAGCTTTTGCTACTCCGTCTTTTACAATGGCTTTTTCAGTACGAAGAACAGTAGATTCCATAGAATAGGCGTAAGAAACCAGATCAGCAATATTCACAAGAACTTCTTGCTCTTTATCCAAAGCTTTTCCGTATTTTTGTGCACATAAACCTGCTGCAAGTAATGCGATTTTCTTAGCGTTCTTTACAAGATATTTCTCTTGCTCTAATGCTTCAGAACCTGGCTCTTCTGGCATCATCATCATCAATTCCTCTTGAAGTGCCATTGCTTTTTCGAATAAAGGCAGTTCACCTTTCATTGCTTTTCTAACATACGTTCCTGGTACTAAAAGACGGTTGATTTCGTTTGTTCCTTCAAAGATTCGATTGATTCTAGAATCACGGTAAGCTCTTTCTACTTCATATTCTGCCATAAAGCCATAACCACCATGTAATTGAACTGCCTCATCAACTACATAATCTAAAACTTCGGTAGAGAAGAACTTATTAAGTGAGCATTCTATTGCATATTCAGCAATAGACTTCGCTACTTCTTTACCGTCTTTGACTTCTTCATCACTCAGTTGACTCATTCTGTCATCAAATAGACCCACTGTACGGTAAACGGAGCTTTCAGCTGCATAAATTTTACTTGCCATTGTTCCGAATTTTTCCTTCGTTAAATTAAAAGAAGAAATAGGCGTACTGAATTGTTGACGTTGGTTAGCGTAAGTTACCCCTAATTTAAAGGCATGCTTAGAACCACCCACTGCACCTACACCAAGTTTGTAACGACCAATATTCAAAATGTTAAAGGCAATGACATGACCACGACCAATTTCACCTAGTACATTTTCAACTGGTACTTGTGCATCTTCTAAAATAAGTGTTCTTGTAGACGAGCTCTTAATACCCATTTTCTTTTCTTCAGCACCTGTTGATACACCCGGATATTCTCTTTCAACAATAAAAGCTGTGAATTGGTCACCGTTTATTTTGGCATAAACAACGAACACATCGGCAAACCCAGCATTCGTAATCCATTGTTTTTCCCCATTTAATAAATAATGTGTGCCTTCTGCGTTTAATTTAGCAGTTGTTTTTGCTCCTAATGCATCAGATCCTGAACTTGGTTCTGTTAGTGCATAGGCAGCTAATTTTTCGCCTGTCGCAAGCACCGGTAAGTATTTTTGCTTTTGCTCTTCATTCCCGAACAATACAATTGGAAGAGAACCAATACCTACATGGGCACCGTGTGAGATAGAGAAACCACCGACACGTGACATTTTTTCAGCGATAAGTGCTGAACTTACCTTATCTAAACCGAGTCCACCGTATTCCTCTGGCACATCTGTACCAAGTAAGCCCAAGTCACCAGCTTTTTTCAATAGTTTTACAGAGCGATCGAATTCATGCTGTTCTAAATAATCCACTTGAGGGACCACTTCATTTGTCACATAATCTTCTGTTGTTTTCGCAATCATGATTTGTTCTTCGCTAAAATCCTCTGGTGTGTACATATTTTCATAAGAAATATCTTCAATTAAAAAGCTTCCACCTTTAATAAATTTTTCAGTTTGATTTGACACGTTCATCATCCTCCATCTTCATTCTTTATGCTTTTTGCAGTTTTTGTTAACATTGTTTTTTCAAAGGTAGTTAAATAGAACTTTCACTTCGGTTCATTGCGCATCAGACACTCACTTTTTTCAGGGCTCAGATTTCTTTGATCTATTAACCGCAGGAGTCGAGTGTCTTCCACTCTATAACACTATTGGTTTAAAAAACGAACTTAGTCGTTTTTAAAGAAGTTCAAACACACCTGCGGCACCCATTCCGCCACCAATGCACATCGTTACAACACCAAATTGCTCGTTTCTACGCTTCATTTCATGAATTAATGATAGTGTTAGCTTAGCCCCAGTACACCCAAGTGGATGCCCTAAAGCAATAGCTCCCCCGTTAACATTCACTTTTTCTTCATCCAACCCTAATTCTCTAATGACTTGAATGGATTGAGAAGCAAAAGCTTCATTTAGTTCGAATAATCCGACATCTGATAGCTCTAACCCCGCTAGTTTTAAAGCTTTAGGAATTGCTACAATTGGCCCAATCCCCATAACCTCTGGCGGCACGCCTCCGACAGCAAAAGAACGAAACTTCACTAAAGGCTGCAGTCCTTGTGCATCTGCTTTCTCTCTGTCCATAATCATTACAGCTGCTGCACCATCACTTGTTTGTGATGAATTCCCCGCTGTGACTGAGCCTTTCACATTAAAAGCTGGTCTCAGTTTCCCTAAAGTTGCAACTGTTGAATCGCTCCGTACACCTTCATCTTGTAAAAACTGGAAGGTGCGTTCTTTCACTTTATTATCCGATCCAATTTGACGGAGTGTTACATCAACCGGAGTAATTTCATCAGCAAATTTACCTTCACTTATTGCTTTCGCTGCTTTTTGATGACTACGCACAGCGAATGCATCTTGTTCTTCTCTTGAAATGCCGTATTTCCCAGCAACTTGCTCTGCTGTATGCCCCATACTCATATAATATTCAGGAGCTGTCTCGGCTAAAGTTAAATTAGGACGGACAACATGACCCATCATAGGTACAAGACTCATGGATTCAGCTCCACCGGCGATCACTGTATCTGCGTGACCAAGCATGATTTTTTCGGCACCATAAGCGATTGATTGCAACCCTGATGAGCAATAGCGATTGACTGTGATTGCTGGTACCGAGTCTGGAAGCCCAGCTAATGCACCGATATTTCTGGCCATATTCAAACCTTGCTCTGCTTCTGGCATGGCACAACCAATAATTAAATCATCTATACTACCTTCATAATTTCCAGCTCGTTTCAACGTTTCTTTTACAACAAGTGCACCTAAATCATCTGGCCGTACAGTGGCAAGTGAGCCTTTTTTTGCTTTACCGACAGGTGTTCTAGCACCTGCAACAATTACAGCTTCTTTCATTGCTTTTTCCCTCTCCTTCTACTCTCGGTATCTTTTATTCTCTCTAGCAATCTATAATTAGTTACGGAGTGGTTTACCCTTTAAGAGCATGTGTTGCATTCGTTGTTGAGATTTTGGCTCTGCAATAAGTTTTAAAAATGCTTCTCTTTCAAGGTCTAACATATATTGCTCATCCACTTCTGTACCAAAAGGCACTTTGCCCCCAGCAATGACATATGCCAGTGCTTTGGCGATTTTCAAATCATGTTCTGAAATATAACCAGATAAATGCATAGAATTAGCACCTAAAAGTAATGCGGCATACCCTGTTTCACCAACTACTGGGAATTTCACTTTTGCTGGTGGAAGGTAACCTGCATTTGCCAATGCTAATACCGCTTGTTTAGCATCATAAATGAGGTGATCTCCATTCACACTAATTGCATCCGAAGCATTCAAAAAGTTATTTTCTCTCGCCTCTTCTCCTGATGTAGATACCTTTGCCATCGCAATTGTTTCAAAGACTTTATTGGCCACGTTCTGTAGATCAAACTGAACTCCTTTAGGCATGCTTGCTAAATGTTTCAAATATAGTGACTTGTTCCCTGCACCACCTGGAATTAATCCAACTCCTGCTTCCACCAAGCCCATATAAGTTTCACTTGATGCTTGAACATGTGCCGCACTTAAAGCTACTTCCGCTCCTCCGCCAAGTGTCATACCGAATGGGGCCACTACGACTGGTTTTGCACTATACTTGATTTTCGTCATCGCATTTTGGAATTGTTTGATAACCATATCTAATTCGAAGTAATTATCATCTTGAGCTTCCATTAACATCATTCCGATATTTGCACCGACACAGAAGTTCTTTCCTTGATTGGAGATAACAAGACCTTTATAATTTTTCTCTACTTCATCAATAGCGAAATTAATCATTTGAACAATGTCTAAACCAATCGCATTACTCTTTGAATGGAACTCTAAGATAGCGACGCCATCGCCTAAGTCGATTAAGCTTGCTCCAGTATTTTTCTTAATCACACCTTGTTTTTGTTTTAATTGCTTTAAGTTTATTACTTTTGCATTTAACTTAATCGGCTGATACTCACCATTTTCATACACATAAGTTGTCGCGTTCTCTTCCTTATAGAACTGTGTATGCCCATCAGCGATCATTTTCTCAACCCATTCTG
This sequence comes from Cytobacillus sp. FSL K6-0129, assembly GCF_038007625.1. Lineage (NCBI taxonomy): Bacteria > Bacillati > Bacillota > Bacilli > Caryophanales > Bacillaceae > Cytobacillus > Cytobacillus sp. FSL K6-0129. The sequence continues at coordinate 2,233,522 of NZ_JBBOXM010000001.1, forward strand.
GAATGTCTAATCCTTCCGCTTTCATTTTGTTAACTGATTGTTCCAAACCAATGGCATCCCATGTTTCAAATGGGCCCATATTCCAACCAAATCCCCATTTCATTGCATCATCAATGGATTGAATATCATCGGCAATTTCCCCTAGGAGTTGCGCAGAATAAACTAATGCTGGTGATAACACCTTCCATAATAATTCTCCAGCGCGATCATCTGCGTATACAAGCGCTTTCATTTTGTTTGCTGTCCCTTTTTGTTGTTTAGCTATTTCTACCGCTGCCGTTTTCAACTTTTTACGAGGACCGTATTCCAAGGTTTTAGGATTTAACTCTAAAATTTCTTTCCCCTGTTTTAAGAAAAAACCTTGTCCTGTCTTACTGCCTAACCAGCCTTTGTCTAACATCTTATTAATAAAATCTGGTACATCGAATACTTGTTTTTCTTCACCTTCTACTTGGTCATAAACATTTTTAGCTACATGGGCAAACGTATCTAAACCGACAACGTCCAATGTACGGAAAGTCGCACTTTTCGGTCTACCAATAAGTGGTCCCGTAATTGAATCTACTTCACCAACAGTAAATCCACCCTTTAACATTTCTTGTACTGTTACAAGGAGACCATATGTGCCGATTCTATTGGCAATAAAATTCGGCGTATCTTTTGCGATAACAACACCTTTTCCTAAAACATCCTCACCAAAAGTTTGCATAAAAGAAAGTACTTCAGGAGATGTTTCCTTAGTTGGAATCACTTCCAATAGTTTTAAGTAACGTGGTGGATTGAAGAAATGAGTGCCTAGGAAATGCTTCTTAAAGTCTTCAGAACGTCCTTCAGCCATTGCTTCGATGGAAATACCAGATGTATTAGAACTGACAATTGTTCCAGGACGACGATATTTGTCTACTTGGGCAAACACGTCTTTTTTCACACTGAGATTTTCTACCACCACCTCAATAATCCAATCCACTTCTTTCAAGCGCTCCATATCATCATCGAAGTTACCGGCCTCAATAAGATGAATATTTTTCTTCGCTGTTAACGGTGCAGGTTTTTGCTTTAATAGTTTTTGCTTACCACTTTCGGCAATTTTATTTTTGAACTGTTTATCCTTAAGGGTAATCCCCTTTACCTCTTCTTCTTTACTTAATTCGCGAGGAACAATATCTAATAAAAGTGTTGGTATACCAATATTCGCTAAATGTGCGGCTATTCCAGAGCCCATAACACCTGAGCCTAAAACAGCAGCCTTTCTAATCTGTTTGGTCAACTGTTCTTCCTCCTTCGATTTTGAATGAATGCTCATTCATTTTTTCTATAAAAAATTTTGGAAATTCCTTTGATACTTATAATAATAAAATATTTGCAAAATTTAATCAATCATTTTCCTTATAGATTTTTTATTTCTTTTTCACTTTTTTCTTTCTGCATAAATTTTTCAGCAATTGACAAACTATTTTAGAAGAAAATCATCAAAATGGAGGTATTGGGATGCAACAACAAAATACAAACTTCTCGAATCAACAAGGAATTATGCAACAACCCCCAGTTATGGTATCAACAAAAGATGCACTTTACTTTAATGACATTCTTTCTTGGAATTTATTAGCAATGAAAAAAGCTCATTTCTATGCGGAACATTGTCAAGACCCTGCTTTAAAAACTGTTTTTGAACAATGTGGACAAATGCATCAACGCCATTATGAGCAGGTTTTGAAACATCTTAATACGACACAACCGTTTAATAATATGCAATAAGGAGGAAACTCAGTTGACTAATTCAAAAAAAGTACAAAATCCTGAAAAACAGATAGCCAAAACACCACAAATGAATGATCGTGATTTTACAAACGACCTACTCGCAATGGAAAAGTACATGAGTGATTCTTATAGCATTTATTTAAATGAAGTTAGTAATCAAACACTTTATGAAGATTTTATGCGTATTTTTACTGAAACAAAGAATGAACAACGTCATCTTTATAACCTCATGTTTGAAAGAGGTTGGTACAGTCTTGATGCAGCAGATCAACAAAATCTGCAACAATCTTACCAACAATTCCAAGGTTACTCTACACAATTTCCCTATGGAACAAACGGTAACATCCAATAGCTAAGTTAAAAGGAATAAAACAGGAACAGATGTTGACCAACAATCATCATCTGTTCTTATTTTTTTATTTTTTTTTATTATCATCAGGCTTTTGTTGCCGCTGTTTTTCATTTAAATCTTTAATCTTTGTAATTAGCTCCATCATTTCTTGCTTCCCTTCAGGGTACAATTGATTCCAATGTTTTACTAAAGGTGGCATCTGTTTAGCAATGAATGAATAGATAATCCATGATTTTACTTCTCCTTTTAATGTTTCGTCACTTTCTCCTAATAACAATTCCGTGTATTTTTCTACCATTGCTTCTATCTTCTGATCCAAATCATGAGCCAACTTTTATCGCTCCTTTACCATTTTTTAATCCTCATTCATAACACAACCAAATTTGGTAACAATATTAATTAGATGCATTTAATACTTCTGATTGACGGTGATACCTTTGAGCATATGGGATAAGTTTAAAAAAATCAAAGATGATGGTTGGAAATCTTTATTAAAGCAGTCAACTGATTTTCAGTCTACCTATTATTTTAATGAAAAAACGAATGAACGGTTTGGTTTTCATTTTTATGCGACTTTAGTAGATGAACAAATTATTCAGGAAAGTGCTTTACCAGCGCTTTTAACAAAAAAATTTGAATCACTGGAAGATTTGCATAGAATAGTTCCCATAGCAGATATTCATATTTTAAAAAATCCAAGCGATATAGAACAAAAGTTATTAAATGGATATGTACTTGTCACACTAGATTCTGATAAAAATCGTTTTGGATTTATTGCCGCTCAGAAAGAAATTGTCCGTTCTCTCACTCAACCTGAAATTGAGTTTTCTGTAATTGGACCTAAGGAAGCGTTTGTTGAGGCTATTGGTCAAAACTTAAACTTGATTAGAAAAAGATTACCTATTAAAGAATTAATTTCACAAGAATATACTGTTGGAAAACTTTCGAAAACAAAAGTAGCTGTCTTACATATAGAAGGAATTACTAATAAAGACAATGTTGATACTGTGAAACAACGTATAAAAAATATTGAGATTGACACGATTTCTGATAGTTCAAATATTGTTGAATTATTAAGTGATAATTCCAATTCCCTATTTCCACAATTGCTGGACACTGAGAGGCCTGATCGAGTAGCAGCTATTCTTGCTGAAGGAAAAATCGCCATAATCGTTGATGGTTCACCACATGTGTTAATAGCGCCCACGACGTTAATTGAATTTTTTAGCGCTTTCGAAGACTATTTTCTCAATTGGATTGTCGCTACATTTTTTCGCTTAGTGCGATTTTTTGCTGTTGTCTTTTCAGTATTGGTTACACCGATTTACGTTGCAGCTATGACATATCAATACGAGCTCATACCACCAGACTTATTAGGGTTATTAGTAACATCAAGAAGAACCATTCCGCTCCCCCCGATTCTCGAAGCATTATTCCTTGAGCTAACGATTGAATTATTGCGTGAGGCGGGGGCACGGCTCCCTACTAAAGTCGGTCAAACTATTGGTATCGTAGGGGGTATTGTTATTGGTACAGCATCAGTTGAAGCCGGTCTTACTAGTAACGTACTGTTAATCTTTGTCGCATTAGGTGCATTAGGTTCCTTTACAACACCTGTTTATAAAATGGGTAATACCATTAGGGTTTTACGATTTCCCTTTCTTCTGTTTGCACAATTTTGGGGTGTATTAGGAATTCTTTTTTGTTTCTGTATTCTCATTGCCCACTTATTACGCCTGACCTCACTAGGAAGACCTTTTTTGGCGCCAATATACCCGCTTAGATTAGCAGATATGAAGGATACACTTATTCGCGCACCATTACAAAAAATGTACAGGCGTCCACATGTTTTAAGAACGCAAAAACCAAAACGATTCAATAAGAAGAAAGCTGAAAACCCAAAAGACATTGATGAATAACCCTAGCCTTAATAGAGGTGATGAATATGCAAAGCCAAACGATTCCCAATAACTTAAAAATATCTCCCTATCTCGTTTTTTATGTGATGATCGCTATGCAAATTGGCATTGGCATTCTAGGATATCAAAGAATTATTGCCGACTATGCTGGATATGATGCATGGATTTCCATTCTCATTTTAGGTGTTTATATTCATATTGTATTATGGATGATGTACAAATTATGTGAAATGGTTAATGGAGATATTATTACCGTTCATGAATTTCTTTTTGGGCGATTCATTAGTAAAGTGGCAAGCTTCGCCTTTGTTTTATTTTATATCACTTACCTTCTTTCCTTTATATTGAATTTTATCGAAGTTATTCAAATATGGATGTTTCCAGATATAAATAATTTTGCGTTTTCGGTATTGTTCTTACTTCTATCAATATATATTGTATACGGTGGACTTAGGACAGTTGTGGGTGTTTGTTTTTTTGGAACCATTTTACCAGCCTATTTAGTATTCACATTCACCTTTACGCTAAAGTACGCTGACTTCACCCACTTATTACCGATTTGGCAACATAAAATCACCGAATTATTACAAGCTTCCTATCATATGTCACTAACTTCTGTTGGATTTGAAGCAATTTTATTTATCTATCCTTTTATTAACCAACCGCAGAAGTCGAAAAAATGGGCACATATCGGAGTCGCCACCACGACAATTTTTTATACGATATTAGCGATAATTGCTTTTGCTTATTTCTCAAAAAAGCAATTAGAAAATACGATTTGGGCTACACTTTCTATGTGGCAAATGGTGCAATTTCCATTTGTTGAACGCTTTGAGTATATTGGGGTCGCCAATTGGTGTTTAATACTACTACCGAATATATGTCTCTCCCTTTGGATTGCTTCAAGGTTACTTAAAAGAGCCACTAAATTAAAACAAAGGAAAGGAGCCATACTGATTTCAACCATCTCTGTTATTATCGTTACTTTTTTTGAGAAGGGCTTAGATATTGAAAGGTTTAATCAAGTGGTTGAACTGGTGTCTGTTGCTTTTGTATTTGTTTATATTCCCTTTTTGTACTGTTTATCCCTCATTATAAAGAAGGTGAAGAAAACATGAAAAAATGGATATGTATCATTTGCTGCCTGTTTATACTTACTGGATGTGTACAAAAAAGAATAATAGATGAACTCAATATCGCAGTCGCAACTGGCTTTGACCCTGATACGAGTGATGAGCATTTGTTAAAGACAACCTTTCTTATGGAAGTATTCAACAAAGAAATGAGTGTAGAGAACAAAACTGTTACAACAACCGGTGATCTCAGGAGAGAGACACTGTATAAAGCAAACCGGCAATCACCCAATCCAATTGTAGTCGGAGGTTTAAGGCTTACATTATATAATATTGCCATTGCCGAACGTGGATTAACTGTATATGTAGACGCCTATCAACGAGATGCTTCAATTGGAAAACGAATCTACTTTGCAACCACTGATAGTAGTACGGAGGAAATTTTAACAGGTGAATATGGCCCTCAAGGGAATGGAACTTTTATTTCTGACTTAATTGAACACAATGTTGACTATGGAGATTTACCTAAAACGAACTTAACTTTATTTATGAGAGATTTTTATCAAGAAGGGAAGGATATCTTCTTACCACATATCAAAAAAATCAATGAGCAAGAAATAGAACTAGCCGGCATATCATTATTCAAAGATCATGCTGCATATAAAATTCTCCCTAGTGATAAATTATTTTATTTTAAATTACTCGTTGATCGTTATAGTAGAGGTGATTTCTCTATCGACTTGCCGGATGGTCAAAAAGTGGCTATTAAAAGTATACATTCCAACCATAAATATAAATTAGATAAAAAGGATCCAACAAACATCACCATTAAAATTAAGGTCCAAGGTAATATAAAAGAATATTCAGGAAATAATTTGGATGATAAAAAAATAAAAGAGATAACGAATTTCATCAATAAGAAAATAAAAAATGAATGTTCAGCGCTTATTCAGTCATTTCAAGAAGATAATGCCGATCCAATCGGAATAGGTAAGGTTTATAGCACAAAAATACGCAATTTTGATTATAAAGAATGGAAAAAGGGATATCCTGACTTAAACATTAAAGTTGATGCGAAGGTAATTATACTGGATACTGGTGCATCTATCTAACAGCATTAACCCGAGAATTTAAAATTCTCGGGTTTCTTTTTCCTACGAAGATCTGGAAAACATGTACCGTTTACTATGAAATCCAATTGAAAAAATTAGCCCCATAGCGAGCATATTGCCCATTAGTGAGCTTCCTCCATAACTAATGAACGGTAGTGGGATTCCTGTAATCGGTAAAACACCAATTGTCATTCCGATATTTTGAAAGACATGGAAAGTTATTAAACTAATTACCCCTACACAAACATATGTATAGAATGGCGTTCTCGTACTAATACCTATTTTAGTCAAATGATAAATCAATAAGAAAAATAAACTAACAACCACACTTGCCCCAATAAAACCGAACTCTTCTCCTATGATACTAAAAATAAAATCTGTGTGACTTTCTGGTAAGTAAACTTCTCTTGTGCCGTAGCCCTTTCCTGTTGTCTCACCAGAACCGATTGCAAGTAAGGAGCGCGTTAGTTGAAAACCTGTAGAACTTTGATAATTATAAGGATCGATCCAAGAATAAATTCGCCCCAATTGGTATTCCTTCACGCCCAAATATTTCTCCAACAACTCTGGATGCCACAATACAAAATAAAAAATACCAACAACTAAAGTTACACCTACACTTACAATAGGCGCAAGTATTTTCCAAGTGATACCTGAGATAAAAACCATTCCGAGCAAAATCGCTAAAATTACCAAGGAAGTCCCCAAATCTGGTTGTTGCATGATGAGTAACAAAGGGAACCCAGTAACAATTAGCATTTTAAATAATAGGAAAAAATCTGTTTTCACAGTTTTTAATTGTGTCTTTTGATGATGGTCATCGATGACCCTGGCTAAAGCTAATATGAGAAAAACCTTTACTAACTCAGCAGGCTGTATTTGTCCAAGACCAGGCAGCCGTATCCATGATTTCGCTCCATTAATTACAGGAGCAATACTTTCAGGTGCGACAACAAGAAACCCAAGTAGCAATAGTCCAAAACCGTAAGCATACCAAGAAATTTTCTTTAATTGTTCAGCATCTAATGTAATGACTGCTAGTATAATCCCTATTCCCACTACATACCATACAATTTGTTTTAGTAAAAAATTCTCACCGTATTGTTCAGTCGTTTGTGCACTATATATAGAAATACAGCTCACTAAAAACAATAAAAATAAAATAAGAACTAAAGTATAATCAATTCTCGATGTTGTCGTTCGTTTAGAAGTCATTAATCAATCTCCTTATGAAACAAAGGCTCTTCATTAAAAATAATCTGTGTACAATACTTCATTATATTTTTTTTAGATGAAAATCACAACAGCTACGTATATTTCTTTTTTGTAACAAAGAAAAAATGCATATTATAATTGTACATATTTACTTTGAATATCCTTCACCATCCACATGATGTTATTAGGTACTTGTGGCAAGAAATATCCGATAAAAAGAGGGCTTGTTACATATCGAGGGACAATTTTTGCAAATATTTCATTCTCGAAATGGTAAAAGAATAGATTATAGCTGTTACATGTAAAAGGAAAATACCTCAAAATATATTTGGTTGCCATTTGAATATATTTAGCAAACGCTGCGATATCCTTTTTCTGTCCTAATTTAACATTAAATTCATAAAAACCAATACGTGGTTTATTAGATAAAGAAAATTCAGTATCACCATGTTGATCAATTAACTCTCCTACAAAATCGTCAGCCTGCACCTTATTTTGATATACGACATCATATAAACCTACAATTTGCATATGAGGATGAGCAATGCTTCCACCTGAATGAGGACCATGATTCTTGAAAAAAATCACAGATTTATATTTATCACTTTTCTCCATACTTAACCAATTGTCTAAACCAAATGTAATCAATCTGACTAAATGGTTGTCATCATACTGTGAAAGTTCCGTGTCACACTGATCTGTCTCGATTAAGACCGTTTGATGAGCATTTTCTAATACGGGATATTTATTCTCCAACCAAATGATCGGACCATCCTCCGCTATAATCTTCGTCAATTGTTCTCTCTGACAGAACGGACACACTTGTTCTTTATTCCTTATACTATTAGGTTTCTGTTTACCAATGCTTGTATTAAAAAATAAATGAGTATTTGTCATTTGTTATTCTCTCCTGATTTCAATTACTTACTTCTATTATAAAGGGCTTCTTCTTTATAGTGTGAAAGTTTGATTATGATTAGTATAAAATTCATCAATATTAAAGGCAACTTCACTTGCGTAACATGAAAACAAAAGTACATTATTAAATAAGATAAAAAAGATATTTGCATATGCAAATATCTTTCTTCTACTGTTAATTTACTATGACCTCAAATTCACTATGTTCATGTAATCCTTCATCATTTTCTACATGAACGACAATCTTGTATGTTCCATTATCAGTAAATGCATGTGTTGCTGTATACATCCCACTAGTTTCCTCTACTGCATCTACCCATGCCACCTGATGATCATCAATTGACTGAACGATTTCTAACCTCACATTTGCCTCTTCAAGTCCTTGTTCTTCTTTAGTAATATGAATATCAAATGGAGTTTCCTCATTCGTCTTAATATCAGCAGTAGGACTTATATGTATCGCTACATTTCCATCATGCTCATGTGCGCTGTGGCCTTGATTTTCTTCTTCGTTATCTATTTCAGCACTGCCTACCGCCACTTTAACTTTAGGCATAGTGTGCATACTTCTTGCGGTGACATGTGACTGAATATGATAGATAGCATCTTTTTCAAATGTATAGGATGCAACGTACTTGCCATCATTCTCGTGTTCTGCTTCTATTAATTCACCATTATCCTTTTTCCCATCTTCCCACAATTCAAATTTTACTTCATCTGCATCTTCCACAGACTCGTCTCCCTGAGTAACAGTAACTTCCAAGCGTACTTCTTCGTTCCTTTTAATCTGACTTGGTATCGAGATACTGGCATCGATTGCAGCAGGAACTGATCCTTCCCCACCACTAGAGTTTGCATCATTCTCTGCATTTCCACAAGCAGCAAGAAAAATAATCATAATTACAGAAAAGGTTGATATCCACTTCTTCATAAAAAGCCCCTCTTTCTTAAACATCTAATCTTTCTCATCTATATTACTAATAATATGTGTTAGAAAAGTGAAATAATTTGTTAATGAGAGAAATATGTAAAATAAAGAAAATATAGGTATAAAAAAAGATTTATTTGGAGAAACTTCTATTACAAGTGTAAATCCCCCTTTTTAGCTTCCATTCATGGAAGCTTTTTTTTTGTACTTATCTACAAAGCTTTCAACTAGATGCCTAGAAGCTTAATTTAAAATTAATCATACAAAAAAAGCTCATAAACCTTATAGAAGATTTAAGAGCTTTGACGCGCCTTAGAGGATTCGAACCTCTGACCCACAGCTTAGAAGGCTGTTGCTCTATCCAGCTGAGCTAAAGGCGCAAACTAAAATATGTATGGCTCCGCAGGTAGGATTCGAACCTACGACCGTTCGGTTAACAGCCGAATGCTCTACCACTGAGCTACTGCGGAATAATATAAATGGTGGGCCTAAATGGACTCGAACCATCGACCTCACGCTTATCAGGCGTGCGCTCTAACCAGCTGAGCTATAGGCCCCTATTTAAGCGGGTGAAGGGAATCGAACCCTCATCATCAGCTTGGAAGGCTGAGGTTTTACCACTAAACTACACCCGCATTTAAGAACTTCAACATACCGGTGGTCGGGGTCGAACCGACACTCCCGAAGGAACACGATTTTGAGTCGTGCGCGTCTGCCAATTCCGCCACACCGGCATAAAGGCAACACCCGGATTTGAACCGGGGATAAAGGTTTTGCAGACCTCTGCCTTACCACTTGGCTATGCTGCCATAACTGGGCTAGTAGGGTTCGAACCTACGAATGACGGAATCAAAATCCGTTGCCTTACCACTTGGCTATAGCCCAATAAAATGTTTAAAAATGGGGCGGCTGATGGGAATCGAACCCACGAATGTCGGAACCACAATCCGATGCGTTAACCACTTCGCCACAACCGCCATAATTGGCAGGGGTAGTAGGAATCGAACCCACATCAAAGGTTTTGGAGACCTTCGTTTTACCATTAAACTATACCCCTAGATGGTGGAGGGGGGCAGATTCGAACTGCCGAACCCGAAGGAGCGGATTTACAGTCCGCCGCGTTTAGCCACTTCGCTACCCCTCCAAAAAAGACTAAATGGTGGCTCAGGACGGAATCGAACCGCCGACACAAGGATTTTCAGTCCTTTGCTCTACCGACTGAGCTACTGAGCCAAAATAATAAATATGTAAATGGCGGTCCGGACGGGACTCGAACCCGCGACCTCCTGCGTGACAGGCAGGCATTCTAACCAACTGAACTACCGGACCAGATTGCGGGGGCAGGATTTGAACCTGCGACCTTCGGGTTATGAGCCCGACGAGCTACCGGACTGCTCCACCCCGCGATAATAAATATTAATGGCGGAGGAAGAGGGATTCGAACCCCCGCGGGCTTTAACACCCCTGTCGGTTTTCAAGACCGATCCCTTCAGCCAGACTTGGGTATTCCTCCATTAATAAAAAAGCAATAGCGGCGGAGGGGATCGAACCCCCGACCTCACGGGTATGAACCGTACGCTCTAGCCAGCTGAGCTACACCGCCATAGAATATTTTGTATAAAATTAATTGGTGGAGCCTAGCGGGATCGAACCGCTGACCTCCTGCGTGCAAAGCAGGCGCTCTCCCAGCTGAGCTAAGGCCCCTAAAAATATATATGTATATCTAGTGGTCGGGAAGACAGGATTCGAACCTGCGACCCCTTGGTCCCAAACCAAGTGCTCTACCAAGCTGAGCTACTTCCCGATACAAAACGCGCCCGAGAGGAGTCGAACCCCTAACCTTTTGATCCGTAGTCAAACGCTCTATCCAATTGAGCTACGGGCGCATATGGAGCGGAAGACGGGATTCGAACCCGCGACCCTCACCTTGGCAAGGTGATGTTCTACCACTGAACTACTTCCGCAAATATTCATTATAAAATACTAATGCGGGTGAAGGGAGTCGAACCCCCACGCCTTGCGGCGCCAGATCCTAAGTCTGGTGCGTCTGCCAATTCCGCCACACCCGCAAATATAAATGGTGAGCCATGAAGGACTCGAACCTTCGACCCTCTGATTAAAAGTCAGATGCTCTACCAACTGAGCTAATGGCTCGTACAAAGGACGAGTGGTGCCGGCCAGAGGACTTGAACCCCCAACCTACTGATTACAAGTCAGTTGCTCTACCAATTGAGCTAGGCCGGCAAATAAACACAAAAATGGTGGAGGATGACGGGATCGAACCGCCGACCCTCTGCTTGTAAGGCAGATGCTCTCCCAGCTGAGCTAATCCTCCAAAATGGTGACCCCTACGGGATTCGAACCCGTGTTACCGCCGTGAAAGGGCGGTGTCTTAACCGCTTGACCAAGGGGCCAAAAAATAACCCCAAAAATTGGGGTAGTTTGCCCGGCAGCGTCCTACTCTCACAAGGGGACAGCCCCTAACTACCATCGGCGCTGAGAAGCTTAACTTCCGTGTTCGGTATGGGAACGGGTGTGACCTTCTCGCTATCGCCACCGGACTATGAAATTGTAAGGGAATCGTTCCCTCAAAACTAGGTAATGTTGAAGAAGATATTTATGAGTAATCGCCTATGCGTTGCTGATGCGACTACTTACGTAGTGCTGTCTAGCTGCGGCGGCTTGGAGCCGCCCGCATTTCGTATTGTCCAGCTACAGCGCCTAGGTGCTCGAGGTCATAAGTCAAATTTGTCATGAGGTTAAAGAACAACCTCCTGTCAAATCTGTCTTATGCTTGTCGCACCTGTGCAAGGCGCTTTCGCTTTTCGTTTTTGGTTAAGTCCTCGATCGATTAGTATTAGTCAGCTGCATGTGTCGCCACACTTCCACCTCTAACCTATCAACCTGATCATCTTTCAGGGATCTTACTAGCTTGCGCTATGGGAAATCTCATCTCGAGGGGGGCTTCATGCTTAGATGCTTTCAGCACTTATCCCTTCCGCACATAGCTACCCAGCGATGCCTTTGGCAAGACAACTGGTACACCAGCGGTGCGTCCATCCCGGTCCTCTCGTACTAAGGACAGCTCCTCTCAAATTTCCTGCGCCCACGACGGATAGGGACCGAACTGTCTCACGACGTTCTGAACCCAGCTCGCGTACCGCTTTAATGGGCGAACAGCCCAACCCTTGGGACCGACTACAGCCCCAGGATGCGATGAGCCGACATCGAGGTGCCAAACCTCCCCGTCGATGTGGACTCTTGGGGGAGATAAGCCTGTTATCCCCGGGGTAGCTTTTATCCGTTGAGCGATGGCCCTTCCATGCGGAACCACCGGATCACTAAGCCCGACTTTCGTCCCTGCTCGACTTGTAGGTCTCGCAGTCAAGCTCCCTTGTGCCTTTACACTCTACGAATGATTTCCAACCATTCTGAGGGAACCTTTGGGCGCCTCCGTTACTCTTTAGGAGGCGACCGCCCCAGTCAAACTGCCCACCTGACACTGTCTCCCATCCCGATAAGGGATGTGGGTTAGAATTTCAATACAGCCAGGGTAGTATCCCACCGACGCCTCCACCGAAGCTAGCGCTCCGGCTTCTAAGGCTCCTACCTATCCTGTACAAGCTGTACCAAAATTCAATATCAGGCTACAGTAAAGCTCCACGGGGTCTTTCCGTCCTGTCGCGGGTAACCTGCATCTTCACAGGTACTATAATTTCACCGAGTCTCTCGTTGAGACAGTGCCCAGATCGTTACGCCTTTCGTGCGGGTCGGAACTTACCCGACAAGGAATTTCGCTACCTTAGGACCGTTATAGTTACGGCCGCCGTTTACTGGGGCTTCGATTCAAAGCTTCGCGTGAGCTAACCTCTCCTCTTAACCTTCCAGCACCGGGCAGGCGTCAGCCCCTATACTTCGCCTTGCGGCTTCGCAGAGACCTGTGTTTTTGCTAAACAGTCGCCTGGGCCTATTCACTGCGGCTCATCAAGGCTTTAACACCCTAATGAGCACCCCTTCTCCCGAAGTTACGGGGTCATTTTGCCGAGTTCCTTAACGAGAGTTCTCTCGCTCACCTTAGGATTCTCTCCTCGCCTACCTGTGTCGGTTTGCGGTACGGGCACCTTATTCCTCGCTAGAGGCTTTTCTTGGCAGTGTGGAATCAAGAACTTCGGTACTAAATTTCCCTCGCTATCACAGCTCAAGGTATATGACCATGGGATTTGCCTCATGGTCCCTCTAACTGCTTAGACGCACATCCAATAGTGCGCTTACCCTATCCTCCTGCGTCCCCCCATCACTCAAACAGAATACGGTGGTACAGGAATATCAACCTGTTGTCCATCGCCTACGCTTTTCAGCCTCGGCTTAGGTCCCGACTAACCCTGAGCGGACGAGCCTTCCTCAGGAAACCTTAGGCATTCGGTGGATGGGATTCTCACCCATCTTTCGCTACTCATACCGGCATTCTCACTTCTAAGCGCTCCACCAGTCCTTACGGTCTAGCTTCAACGCCCTTAGAACGCTCTCCTACCACTGAACATCAACGATGTTCAATCCACAGCTTCGGTGATACGTTTAGCCCCGGTACATTTTCGGCGCGGAGTCACTCGACCAGTGAGCTATTACGCACTCTTTAAATGGTGGCTGCTTCTAAGCCAACATCCTGGTTGTCTAAGCAACTCCACATCCTTTTCCACTTAACGTATACTTTGGGACCTTAGCTGGTGGTCTGGGCTGTTTCCCTCTTGACTACGGATCTTATCACTCGCAGTCTGACTCCCATGGATAAATCTTTGGCATTCGGAGTTTGTCTGAATTCGGTAACCCGATGAGGGCCCCTAGTCCAAACAGTGCTCTACCTCCAAGATTCTTACGCATGAGGCTAGCCCTAAAGCTATTTCGGAGAGAACCAGCTATCTCCAAGTTCGATTGGAATTTCTCCGCTACCCACACCTCATCCCCGCACTTTTCAACGTACGTGGGTTCGGGCCTCCATCCAGTGTTACCTGGACTTCACCCTGGACATGGGTAGATCACCTGGTTTCGGGTCTACGACCACATACTAAATTCGCCCTATTCAGACTCGCTTTCGCTACGGCTCCGTCTGTCCAACTTAACCTCGCATGTAATCGTAACTCGCCGGTTCATTCTACAAAAGGCACGCTATCACCCATTAACGGGCTCTAACTACTTGTAGGCACACGGTTTCAGGATCTCTTTCACTCCCCTTCCGGGGTGCTTTTCACCTTTCCCTCACGGTACTGGTTCACTATCGGTCACTAGGGAGTATTTAGCCTTGGGAGATGGTCCTCCCTGCTTCCGACGGGATTTCTCGTGTCCCGCCGTACTCAGGATCCACTCTGGAGGGAACGAAGTTTCAACTACAGGGCTTTTACCTCCTATGGCGGGCCTTTCCAGACCTCTTCGTCTATCTCGTTCCTTTGTAACTCCGTATAGAATGTCCTACAACCCCAAGAGGCAAGCCTCTTGGTTTGGGCTAATCCCGTTTCGCTCGCCGCTACTCAGGGAATCGCGTTTGCTTTCTCTTCCTCCGGGTACTTAGATGTTTCAGTTCCCCGGGTCTGCCTTCCATACCCTATGTATTCAGGTATGGATCCTATCCCATAACGGATAGGGGGTTTCCCCATTCGGAAATCTCCGGATCAAAGCTTACTTACAGCTCCCCGAAGCATATCGGTGTTAGTCCCGTCCTTCATCGGCTCCTAGTGCCAAGGCATTCACCGTGCGCCCTTATTAACTTAACCATTGTTCGGCTTGCGATAAGCTACGCATTTCGGCGTCAGCTCACTCGTCAACATCCTCATGTGCACAAGACGCACACTCCGGTGTTTCCTCGCTCGCTTCCTTGAACTGCTTGCTTCTCACAACCCTCTCGGTTGTGTTTATTAAAAAAGTTTAGTATCTTAAATCAATCTATAATATATAGAGAGAAAAAATAACTAAGGTGGCGATTACTCGGTAATCTTCTTCATTACATTATCTAGTTTTCAAAGAACGATTGAATTGAGAGATTATACTCTCAAAACTGAACGAACAGTCTAACATCAAGTTAATTCCGTATATTCCTTAGAAAGGAGGTGATCCAGCCGCACCTTCCGATACGGCTACCTTGTTACGACTTCACCCCAATCATCTGTCCCACCTTAGGCGGCTGGCTCCAAAAGGTTACCCCACCGACTTCGGGTGTTACAAACTCTCGTGGTGTGACGGGCGGTGTGTACAAGGCCCGGGAACGTATTCACCGCGGCATGCTGATCCGCGATTACTAGCGATTCCGGCTTCATGTAGGCGAGTTGCAGCCTACAATCCGAACTGAGAATGGTTTTATGGGATTGGCTAAACCTCGCGGTCTTGCAGCCCTTTGTACCATCCATTGTAGCACGTGTGTAGCCCAGGTCATAAGGGGCATGATGATTTGACGTCATCCCCACCTTCCTCCGGTTTGTCACCGGCAGTCACCTTAGAGTGCCCAACTAAATGCTGGCAACTAAGATCAAGGGTTGCGCTCGTTGCGGGACTTAACCCAACATCTCACGACACGAGCTGACGACAACCATGCACCACCTGTCACTCTGTCCCCCGAAGGGGAAAGTCCTATCTCTAGGATTGTCAGAGGATGTCAAGACCTGGTAAGGTTCTTCGCGTTGCTTCGAATTAAACCACATGCTCCACCGCTTGTGCGGGCCCCCGTCAATTCCTTTGAGTTTCAACCTTGCGGTCGTACTCCCCAGGCGGAGTGCTTAATGCGTTTGCTGCAGCACTAAAGGGCGGAAACCCTCTAACACTTAGCACTCATCGTTTACGGCGTGGACTACCAGGGTATCTAATCCTGTTTGCTCCCCACGCTTTCGCGCCTCAGCGTCAGTTACAGACCAGAAAGTCGCCTTCGCCACTGGTGTTCCTCCAAATCTCTACGCATTTCACCGCTACACTTGGAATTCCACTTTCCTCTTCTGCACTCAAGTTCCCCAGTTTCCAATGACCCTCCACGGTTGAGCCGTGGGCTTTCACATCAGACTTAAGGAACCGCCTGCGCGCGCTTTACGCCCAATAATTCCGGACAACGCTTGCCACCTACGTATTACCGCGGCTGCTGGCACGTAGTTAGCCGTGGCTTTCTGGTTAGGTACCGTCAAGGTACCGGCAGTTACTCCGATACTTGTTCTTCCCTAACAACAGAGTTTTACGATCCGAAAACCTTCATCACTCACGCGGCGTTGCTCCGTCAGACTTTCGTCCATTGCGGAAGATTCCCTACTGCTGCCTCCCGTAGGAGTCTGGGCCGTGTCTCAGTCCCAGTGTGGCCGATCACCCTCTCAGGTCGGCTACGCATCGTCGCCTTGGTGAGCCGTTACCTCACCAACTAGCTAATGCGCCGCGGGCCCATCTGTAAGTGATAGCAGAACCATCTTTCAATCTAATTATATGTATAAATAGATATTATCCGGTATTAGCCCCGGTTTCCCGGAGTTATCCCAGTCTTACAGGCAGGTTGCCCACGTGTTACTCACCCGTCCGCCGCTAATCTTTGGGAGCAAGCTCCCTCAGATTCGCTCGACTTGCATGTATTAGGCACGCCGCCAGCGTTCGTCCTGAGCCAGGATCAAACTCTCCAATAAAGTGTTTGATTAGCTCATTTGCACCTATGGTGCTTTGTTGCTGATAAATCAGCTTTTTAAAATTACGCTTGACGTTTTATGTTCGTTCAGTTTTCAAAGAACAATCTCGTTCGCTTCAGAAGCGACCTTCTTAATATATCACCCAGTGTGTTTGATGTCAATAACTTTTTTATAAAATCTTATGTAAGTTACTGCGTCAGTAACGACTGCTTTAATATAATATCACCTGTTATTATTATTCGTCAATAACTTTTTTAAAAAAATTAATCTATTACATAAATAAAAAGGAGTCAGCACTTTCATGTTATGCTGACTCCTTTTTATTATAGTATTTGCGATAAGAACGCTTTCGTCCTTTCATGTTGTGGGTTATCAAATAATTCTACTGGTGTTCCCTCTTCCACAATTTCACCGTAATCAAATAGAACAATACGGTCAGCTACTTGGCGAGCGAATCCCATTTCATGTGTAACTACTACCATTGTCATTCCTGATTCAGCCAACGTCTTCATTACATCCAATACCTCTTTTACCATCTCAGGATCTAACGCTGAAGTCGGTTCATCAAATAACATGATTTTCGGTTGCATCGCCAGCGCTCTTGCAATAGCCACCCTTTGTTGTTGTCCACCTGAAAGTTGACCTGGATATTTATCAGCTTGTTCAGGGATACCCACCCTTTCAAGCAACTCTTTCGCGATTTGTTCAGCTTTTTGCTTCTTCCACCGCCTCACCCATATCGGTGCTAAAGAGATGTTTTTTAGAATCGTCATATGCGGAAAGAGATTAAAAGATTGAAAAACCATCCCTGTTTCTTTTCTTATTTCTTCTATATTCTTTAAATCATCAGTCAACTCAATACCATCTATCTTTATTTGTCCTTGTTGGAACTCTTCTAAAGCATTAAGGGTGCGAATAAAAGTAGATTTCCCTGAACCAGATGGCCCCAGAACAACAACAACCTCACCTTGTTTCACACTAATATTTACATCTTTTAAAACATGCAGTTGTCCAAACCATTTATTTAATCCCTTCACTTCTATTATATTTTCTCTTTTTTCAATAGGTATATCTATTTTCTCAACTCCAAATATACTTTCCATCTATATATCCCCCTAACGCTCTCCGGCACCTAAAGTATTTTCTAATCTTCTACTTACATACGACATAAGCGAACAGAATATAAAGTAAATAAACGCGATAAACAGAAATACTTCCATGTTCTTACCTAAAAAGGCAGGATTTGCAATCACCTTTTGCCCCATCCCTAATAATTCAGTTAATCCTACAATCGCTACAAGAGAAGTATCTTTGAAAATTGAGATAAATTGACCAACACAAGCTGGAATTACAGCTTTGATAGCTTGAGGAAGAACAACAAAACCCATGGTATATGTGGAATTTAAACCTAAAGCTTGCGCTGCCTCGAATTGTCCCCTCGGGATCGATTGCAATCCACCTCTTATATTTTCAGCTAAATACGCCGCACTAAATAATGTGAAACCAACCATTGCCCTGAGGACATTACTCACGTCAATACTATTACCTAAAAAAAGCGGCAACATCAACTGAAATACAAATAGTATTGTAATTAGAGGGATCCCTCTTATCAGTTCAATATAAATGATACAAAACCATTTCACTACAGGGAGTTTACTTCGTCTTCCTAGAGCTAATAAAACTCCCAAAGGAAAAGAACAAACAATTGCCACACTTGCAATAAGTAGCGTTAACAAGAAACCTCCCCAAATATTAGAATTCACTTTTGGTAAAATACCGAAACCATTGAATAGAGAAATAACAAGCGGAATGAACAATATCCATAATAATAAAACTGGGATTTTTAGCTTCTTCACTTTTCTTCCTATTATATAAAAGAGGAAAATGAAAATAATATTCCCTACAAGAATAAGCCTCGTATTTGTTTGGATAAATGGCAGGACAAGCGAAACGAGCATTAGCCCAGCAATAACCAATGCCACATGCCTCATCACTCCTCGCCATAGCCCCCATGAGCTTCCTAAAAGAGCAGAAATGAGAAAAATAGCTACCCAAACTCTCCAAGTCTCCTCTAATGGAAATTGCCCAACCATGAGTAAACGAAAGTTCGTTTCGATAACAGTCCAATCAGCTGTGAAAATAAATTCCCCTGTATGGAAGACAACATATGAAATAATGGCAACTGACACGATAGTTAATATAATATTTGGCCAAGTACCGAATAAGTTTGTCTTTAACCAACCACCTACACCGACTGTTTTTTTAGGCGGTCCCACAACCGAAGTATCAGTAGTAACGTTTATTTGAGGTTCATTGTTCATGCTTACACCTACCTTTCAACGAGTTGTGCTTTCTTATTAAAGTAGTTCATAAATAAAGAAGTAATTAAACTAAACGTTAAATAAACAGCAATCATTATCGCAATGGCCTCTATTGGGCGCCCTGCTTGATTCATTACTGTGTTTCCGATACTTACAATCTCTTGATAACCAACTGCAACAGCCAAACTTGAATTCTTAGTTAAGTTCAAATACTGACTGGTTAAAGGTGGGATAATAATTCTAATAGCCTGTGGGAAAATCACCAATCTTAGAGCTGTTGAATTTTTTAACCCTAATGCTTTCGCAGCTTCAGACTGCCCCTTATTGACTCCATTGACCCCAGCTCGTATGATCTCCGCAATAAATGTAGATGTATAAATGACCAACCCGAGTAATATAGCGGAAAATCCAGGTGATAGGACAAAACCACCATCAAACCCATTTCCTGCAACAGACGGAGCATGGAAGGTTACTGGTGTATTTCCAGTGACTACGTAAGATATAATAGCAACCACCACGATAACGCCCAACGCCCACAATGATGGAAAATTCTTTTTCCCAGACTCGATTTGTTTCTTTAACATCAAACGATATACAAAAAAAGCAATTACCAGTGACACAAGGAATAAAATGCCCCAGAGTAAAATCCCTTGATTTTCTTCGTACCAAGGAATAGCTGTACCGCGATTTGAGAAAAGCATTGGTCCAATCTGAAGGGCTTCTTGAATTTTTGGCATTGGTAAAAACACGGCATAAAACCAAATAAAAATTTGTACAAGCAATGGTGTATTTCGAAAAATCTCGATGTACGCTCCGGCAAGTTTACTTAATAACCAGTTATTCGACATTCTCGACAACCCTACAATCAATCCAAGAATAGTCGTCAAAATGATACCAAAGAATGCAACCCTCAATGTATTAAGCATGCCTATGAGTAAAGCTTTTCCATATGTATCAGTCGGTTGATAATCAATCATCGCCTCCGAAATAGAAAACCCCGCTGTATTGGCAAGGAAATCGAACCCTAACTGTAAACCTATTTGTCTTAGTCCACTTAACGCATTGTTAATTAAAAGATATCCGAATGCTAAAACGATAATAGCAAATACTACTTGTAATATAATTGGGATAATCTTTTTATTTCGCCAAAATGGTGGAGAAATCGACTTCTTCTGATTCGACAGTTCACTCACATCTTACACTCCCTTCTAGAGGTACCTATTTAACTAATAGTTTAAAATAGACCTGCTATAGAGAATTCTCATCAAGCAGGTCTATCTTTACTTAACGGAATGGAGGAGAGTAAAGAATTCCGCCATCAGTGTATAATGCGTTTAACCCTCTATCTAACTTGAAAATAGTATCTGCTCCAAGATTCTTCTCGAAAATTTCGCCATAATTCCCTACTTGTTTAATAATCTGGTAGGCAAAGTCATTAGGGAGCCCTAACTGTTCTCCAAGATTTCCTTCAGTTCCTAGCAATCTTCTAATTTCAGGATTTTCCGATTCTAAAAATTCATCAACATTTTTAGAATTGATGCCAAATTCTTCAGCTTGAATAGTAGCATTAACCATCCAGTTCACTGCATCAAACCACTTATCATCTCCACCTTTTACTGACGGTCCAAGTGGCTCTTTCGATAAGTTCTCTTCCAAAATCTTATGGTCATCAGGATTTTCCATAACTGCCTGCCTTGCAACTAATCCTGATTTATCTGTTGTCCATGCATCGATGCTTCCTGATTCATATGCCGCTACCACTGCATCTTGACCATCAAACACAACCGCCTCATGCTCAATACCAAGCGCCCTCATCTGATCTGCTAAGTTCAGCTCTGTTGTTGTTCCTGTATCTACACCAATACGCATACCTTTTAAATCCTCAAGAGACTCTACCCCACTGTCAGCTCTCACCATAATACCTTGCCCATCATAGAAAGTTGTTGGAGCAAAATTCAAACCAACTTCCGAATCCCGGTTTGTTGTCCATGTTGTGTTTCTAATTAACACATCAACTTCGCCTGTTTGCACAGCTGTAAATCTCTCTTGAGCAGATAAAGGTCTAAACTCAACGGCTTCGGCATCCCCTATCGCACCCGCTGCTAGTACTCGAGCGAAATCAACATCAAACCCAACGTTCTTACCACTCTCATCGATGTAGCCAAACCCCGGCAATTCATCATTCACCCCAGCAACTAGCTTCTTATTATCAATCACTTTACTAAGAATAGAACTTCCAGATGATCCATTATTTGAATCCCCGCTTTCCTTCCCCCCCGCCTCTTCATTTGAACAACCAGTTAAAGCAAGCAATACTACTAAAAATAAACTCATAAAACCAAAAGAAATTTTCTTCATAATTAACCCCCTTTATTCTGTTATTTAACAGAATTTTTAGATATTTAACAATAGTAATAGACTTACCATGTAAGATTGTCTATCACTATATGTTATATATTAACTTTATTGTTTTTTATAGTCAACATTTATATTTTAAATATTCTTAAAAATATAAATATTTAGAATTAATAAATCAACTTAAAATTTTACTAACATACTAATCTCTTCCTATACGATTGACGTCTAATCATGTTTACTTACAAATAAGAGTATTTCTTAATAATGTTTCTCGTTTAACTAACACTCATCCTAAATACCCATTCTACACATCGGATTAATAATCTTTTTTTACCAAAACGGACCACATTTCACCTTCCCCTTCTCTTCTTCCATTTTTCCGTAATTAATCCATAAAAGTAGTTTCTCAATATAACACTTTATCTTCTTTCTTTTTGCAGAAATAATGAATGAAAAAGATATAACTTTCGATTATAAATGACAAACGATTATAATATTGATGAGGTGAATAAATATGGGTAGAGATAGAAAGTTCTCCATTACAGAATTATACGAACATACACAAGCATTATTACTAGAAGTTGGATATGAAGGATTTACGTTTAGTTTACTAGCAGAAAGGCTACATGTAGCTAGAGGGACAATTTATAAGTATTTTAAAAATAAAGATGAACTTATTACAGCTTTTATGATTTATGAAATGAATCAGTTTATGAAAAAACTCGAGCAAATTGAGGAAAAAGGGGATTTTGAACGGCAATTTACTTACTTAATGGAGATTATCTTTGAAAGAACTGAGATTCAGGAATTAATCAATATTACAAAGCAAGTGAATACAACAAACGAAAAAACAGTTGCAAATCAAACTTATTTTAAGAGCATGAGTATAAATATGTATACATGCTTACAAAACTTTGTCCAATTAGGTAAGCAAGAAGGAAAGTTAAACCCCTCCTTGCCAGACACAATGATATTAGGCTTTATTTTTCAATCAGTAGCCATTCCAAATCATTTTCAGTTACCACGTGAGCAATGGGTTCAATCCATTATTGAAATGGTAAGTAACGGGATACGCACATAATAATTGACACATGTGTCACTTTGGAGCAAAATATGATAGAAGCATGGATTTTTATGATATTTACCCCAACCTAACTTGAAAGGATGTCCTATCAAATGAAAAACTTGCTCCATACTATTACTGATCGAGTAGCAACGAAAAAAGGGGCCTGGATTACCATCGTCTGTTGGCTAGTTATCGCGCTAGGGTTAGCATTTTTTGCTCCTAATGCGAAAGATTATCAAGTGGGAAGAATTGCTACTCTCCCTGAAGATAGCCAATCGATTATCGCCCAAAACAAATTAGAAAAATACTTTCCAAGCGCTGACGGTATTCCTGCCATCCTTGTCTTTCAGGATAAAAATGATGAGCAACTTGAAACCTCTGTTTTAGCAGAACAACTAAATAGCTTTAAGGATAATGACATTAAAGGAATAACTGAGGTCATTCCACTAGAACAATTACCACCTGAAGCACTCAAAGGCTTCTTTTCTGATGATCAATCCATAGCAGTTATTCCACTACAATTTGCATCTAGTATGGAAAGCGGAGATATTCAAACTTCCATTCATCAAATGCAAGATATTGTCGAAGATCAAACAGACCTAAACTTTTGGGTAACTGGACCTGCTGGCATTAGTGCAGACTCTCTTGACCTATTTTCAAGAGCTGATGTTGTCCTTATTTTATCTACTGTCGCTTTAATATTAGTCTTACTTATTGTTATTTATCGCTCACCACTGCTTGCTATCATTCCTTTATTGGCTGCTGGCTTTGTTTATGAAGTTGTTATGAAGTCATTAGGTATTTTCGGAAGCCTAGGATTAAATCTCAGTCAACAAACTATTTCGATTATGTTGATCTTGTTATTTGCAGCAGTAGTTGATTATTCACTTTTCGTATTTTCACGTTTTAGAGAAGCATTAAAAAACCATGAAAACTCTTTTGAAGCGATGAAAGTGGCCATGAGAAGCGTTGGCATGCCTGTTTTCTTCTCTGGAGGCACGGTTCTTGCCGCTATGCTTGTTCTGTTCTTTGCCGAGTTTGGTGATTATCGAAACTTCGCTCCAACTTTCGCAACAGCAATGGCGATTATCATGATCTCATCCATAACGCTCATCCCTGCGTTATTTGCGTTATTTGGCAGAAAAGCATTTTGGCCAAAAGTACCGCAAGTGGGAGACCATTCAGTGAAAGGAAGTTCTTTCTGGAGTAAGGTAGGACAATTCGTTGTCAAAAAACCGATTGTATCAGTTGTATCTGTCGGGGTTATCTTGGTCGTTTCTGCATTAAATATTTCAAACTTAGACTATGAATTTGATACGATAAAATCTTTCCCTGAAGATATGCCATCTCGTGTCGGTTATGAAGTATTAGAAGAAAACTTCTCTAGCGGCGATCTTGCACCAACAACTGTTTTAGTTGAATCATCACAAGCATTATCTGAAGAACAAATTTCTTCTATTGTCGAACAACTTTCATCAAGGTCAGAAGTAAATGAAGTTAGACCTTCTGGGACAGCTGAAAACAATCAAGTTCTTCAACTGAGCTTGACTTTCAATGACAGTCCTTATGCGATTGAAAGTATTAATGAACTAGAAAAAATAGTAAATGAGAAAGAAGAGTTATTAGATAACAGTAATATAGATGGTGACATTTATTTTTCAGGGGAAACAGCGTCATCATTAGATGATCGTAAAGTGAACAATAATGATATCCTTTTGATTGTTACCCTTGAAACGGTCCTAATCTTCTTGCTCCTTATTGCTTTGACAAAATCGATCAAAATGCCAATCTATATGATGGGAACTATTCTCATATCATTCTTAGCAGCATTAGGATTAGGAACATTTTTAACAGAGATATTTTTCGGAATCGATGCTGTAAGTAACCGCGTTCCTTTATATGCCTTTGTATTTCTTGTCGCACTTGGAATCGATTATAATATTATGCTCGTTTCTCGCTTTCAAGAAGAAAGAAAGCACCATAGTGTCAAAGAAGCTGTTCAATTAGCTGTTTCTCATACAGGTGGAGTCATTTCTTCAGCCGGCTTGATTCTAGCCGCAACATTCGCTGTTCTAATGACACAACCTATCGAGTTACTATTTGTATTCGGATTTATTGTAGCCGTTGGAATTCTATTAGATACATTCCTTATAAGAGGTGTACTTTTACCAGGATTAATTGTTTTATTAGAGAAAGATAAACAAGGAGATAAGCAAAAATCTAAATCTGCTAATAACGGATAGAATACAAAAATTAAATTATGTTTGTACTGCCACAGATGATGTTCTGTGGCAGTTTTTATACACTGAGAATATAACAGCCAAGGAGTTCTTACTGCAAACTTTCCTTTTGAACGGTCTTCAATTAGATAAACAGCGTTTAATACTCCTCTCCCAATATAAGATATATCTTTCACTTGCCAGGCCTCTTCAGACTCTAACGCTATTCGGATTTGTTGCTTTAAATGCTAATTCAACCTAAAATCACATTAGATTCCCCTAACTACTCTAACGTTTCTATACATATTTCGATCGCCCTTGTTAAATCCTCTTGACTCCAACTAGGTAGTTTACTATTGGTCAATGCTAATCGATGAGACGCAGGAATATGAATAAACCCTGCTGGGATATTAATGTTATGTTTTTTTATATAATACAGTACTTGATACATCACATGGTTACATAAATAAGCTCCTGCTGTATTAGAAATTTTTGCAGGGAAACCATGATGATGAAGCCTTTCGATCATTTGCCTATTAGGTAGCGTAGAGAAATAACCATCTTCGCCATCCATGTGAATAGGCTCATCCACTGGTTGAACTCCGTTATTATCAACAGGTCCATCATTTACATTAATCGCTATCCGCTCGGGCGTTATTTTATCTCTACCAGCTGCTAGCCCCATAAGTATCACGGCATCTGGATTCATTTCTTCCATTTTTGTTATAAGTGTTTGTTTTACATGTTTAAACGAGACGGGAAGCAAGGCCGTTTGCACATGATAATTCCCAATTTTTTTGCCATCTAATGCTTCCACAACTTCTGCGGTTGGATTAATTGGAAAATCTAAAAAAGGTTCAAAACCGGTTAATAATAATTTTTGCATTTATCTCACCCTTCATTATGTAGAATATTCAATTATTTTACCAAAAGAGAAATCGCTTCTTTTCTAAACAAGAAGCGATTTCGTTTTTAAGAATCTTTCCCCAACATTAATTGATCTTTGTTTTCCTTCTGATCTGCAAGGAGCTTGTCGGAATCAACATATACGCGAGTGCTTTCTAGCGCAATGATGACACCTTCTTGCTCAAGAATATCAATGATTTGAAAGTTAATATTCTCTTTAATTTTAAGGAATTCTCCCCAATTGGTTGTGTTCGTAAAGAAATACAAAAATAAGTCATATGAATTATCTTTAATTTCATCAAAAGTAACAAAGATGGTTTCTGGATGGATATCATCATTATTTACTAAAGTTGAATGAATTCTATCAACAATACGTTGTAGCTTATGTCTTGGTGTCTCATGTGAGATCGATAAATTAAAGGTAATTTGTCTTTTTCCCATTCGGCTCCAATTCGTAATGGGTTCATTCGCAATTGTCCCATTTGGTAATGTAACAATCGCCTGTGCGAATGTCCGGACTTTTGTACTTCTGAAGGAAATATCTTCTACGGTCCCTTCCACACTCGGCGTCATAATCCAATCACCGATTGTAAATGGTTTCTCTGTTATGATAATAAAACCTCCGAATAAATTACCAATAGCATCCTTCGCTGCAAAAGCAATTGCAGCACCACCGATACCAAGCCCTGCTACGAGACCACTGATATTGTATTCAAACACTTGTAAGACAATACTTGCAGTAATAACAATAATCACAACTCTTAACATCCTTGATAAAAACGGAATGAGTATATCATCGACTTCAAGTGTATATTTATCACGCATCTTGATGAAAACCGCAGATGATGCAGAAGCAATATTATAGAAGCCCCAACCAATCATTATCATGAACGCTGATCTTATTAAGCGAACAAACAGCGTATTATGTTGTTCTAAATATGGGAAAAACCCCATGGCAATATACAATCCGACAATGATGAATATCCATTTTACTGGTTTTTCAAATGAAAGGAAAATGTGAGATAAAAGCTGTGAATTTGCCTTATTACTCACCTTCATTAACAATTTAAAAACATATTTTGCAAAAATACCGCGAAAAATTAAAAAAAGTATTACGATTCCTATTGATATCCCTAGCTGTATCCAGGTGTTCTCAGAATCAAGGAATGAAAAAGCGCCTTCCATTTATCTGTCCCTCCTTATAATCTAGTGTTTATCATACCATAACACCGCTTGTTACCATTAGTAAAAAGATATTACTTTATGTAAATAACCGTTCCACACGTTAACAAACCTGATGGTTGAAAATAATGTCGAATGTATCTTGTCCTCTGCATTCTTATTCTTTCTCATTTTCAGCTATTCTACCTTGGAGATTTATGTTAAGAAATGCTGTCGAAAAATATTATGCACATTATTATTGATTTCATAATACTGTATGATATACACTATTGTTATTAACGAGGTGATTACAATTGAAAGACTTATTACATTCCCTTACAACAGAGCTAAAACGTGGAACACTTACATTAGCGGTTTTAAGTCAGTTAGACGAACCACAATATGGCTACTCTTTAGTACAAAACTTAGAACAATCAGGCATCGAAATAGAACAAAGTACTTTATACCCTCTACTTAGACGACTGGAAAAACAAGAACTTGTCACTAGTAGTTGGGACACAACCGAAAGCAGACCAAGAAAATATTATCAGCTTAGTGAATATGGGAAGAAAATATTCGCAGTATTAAAGGAGGAGTGGGCAAAAATGTCTACTGAAATGAATTTATTATTAGAGGGGGGAAATAACAATGGAATGGATTGATGTTTATATCCATGAGGTTACAAAGCGTCTACCAGAAAAACAACGGAATGACATTGCTTTAGAGCTAAAATCATCCATCTTAGATGCGCTACCAGAGAATTATTCGCTCGAAGATGTTAAAGCTGTATTGGAGGACTTAGGAGATCCTGCAGAAATCGCGAAGAATTATCGCGATGCGCCCTCCTATTTAATCGGTCCTGATTATTATGACTTATTCATGACCACTATGAAGATGATTTTACAACTTGCCATTGGGTTTGCTGTTGCTTTTATCGTTTTTGAAGGAGTAATTACTTACCTAAACAGCGATCAAGATTGGACTTATATATTTACTGTCTTTGGCAAAGGGATTTGGACGGTTATATCTACAGCTATCCAAGTCGTATTCTGGGTCGCTATTGTCTTCATCATTATGGAACGAACTGGCGTCGCGCCTTATGAAATCGCCGGTACAGGAGAAAAATGGACACCAGATGATTTGAAAAATATCACTGTTATTCCCAAGAAAAAAGGAATCACGAAGATCGATATTTTTGCTGCGTTCCTTTGGACAGCAATATGGGGTACCATTTACTTCATCGCACTTGATAGGGTCGGTATCTATACACAAAATAATCAAGAAACAGGGTTAACCCTACTGACGCCGATTTTCAACCAAGAGCTTCTTCTCTCATTCTGGCCACTTGTTTTGATTGTTCTTTTATGCGAGCTCACATTAACGGTATATAAATGGGTAAAGAGGCAGTGGACCAAATCTTTAGCAACCATTAACACTATCTATCAACTCTTGTATACAATTTTGTTCCTATTAATTATTCTGCAACCAAATCTCTTTCACAGTAATTTAATCAATGAACTTAGTCAGCTCTTTAACACAACAACAACAAGTATAAGCTCAATTCTTGACACAATTATTGGGGTATCTATTGCGATTACAATCATTTCAGCTGTTTATGCTTCGTATGATGGTTTTAAGAAAAGTAAAATAAAGAATGATACTTTACTGTAACTAAAAAGAAGCGCGAATAAAAGCCCCGCGCTTCTTTTATTTATTGCTCTTTTTTTCTTTTCTTCGGTTTAATATATAAACCCAATTCTTTCTTTTCTTGCATTAATGACCGATAAATTGAAATCATCATTAATATCATTATAAATGAGAAAGGGAAAGCGGAAATAATCAATGCATTTTGTAAACCTTGTAAGCCCCCACTATATAACAAAATTAAGGCTACTAATGATTGTGCCACTCCCCAAGTCAGCTTAACAGAATTATGAGGATTTAAAGAGCCATAAGTTGTTTGCATACCTAGCACAAATGTGGCCGAATCTGCTGAAGTAATGAAAAAAATGGCTACCAATAGAATAGCAATAATCGAAATCACCATAGACCCTGGAAACTCACTGAAAACACCAAATAGTACTTGTTCCGTTGGAAATTGACTTAAATCAACCGCTCCACTTCTTTGAACGTCCACGGCTGATGTACCAAATACCGCAAACCAGAAAAGACTAACTAACGCTGGAGCTAATAGTACACCTGAGATAAACTCTCTTATTGTTCTACCTTTTGAAACACGAGCGATAAAAATTCCGACAAATGGAGACCATGAAATCCACCATGCCCAGTAAAATATAGTCCAATCATTTATCCATGATCGATGGTCCTCATTCAGTGGTGAAATACTAAAACTCATTCGCATTATATTTTGTATGTAACCACCTATCGTATCTGTGAACATATTTAAAATAAGTACTGTTGGACCTAAAACAAAGACAAGCAGTACCAATATTACTGCTAAAACCATATTTACATTACTTAAATATTGAATGCCTTTACTCAAGCCTGACCACGCTGAAAGCATAAATAATACTGTGACAATCGCAACGATGATTACTTGTACTATAAAACTGTCAGGGATCCCGAATAAATACGTTAATCCTCCATTAATTTGTGCTGCACCAAACCCTAAGGTCGTTGCTACCCCTACAACTGTTGCAAATACAGCCAATACATCAATTAGTGTACCCCAAAAACCGTCCATCGCTTTTCCAAAAAGAGGCTTTAATGTGGCTGAGATTAAACCCGGTTCATCTTTTCTAAATTGAAAATAGGCTAATACTAAAGCGACAAGTCCATATATAGCCCATGCATGTATGCCCCAATGAAAGAAAGTATATCGTAAAGATTCTCTAAACGCTTCATCTGTCTCTCCGTTCGCCAGTGGAGGTGTGACATAATGAGATACCGGTTCTGCCGCTCCCCAGAATACAAGCCCGATGCCCATACCAGCACTAAACAACATCGCAAACCAAGAGATAGTAGAGAATTCCGGTTTAGAATCCTGTTTCCCTAATTTAATCGAGCCAATAGGACTAAAAATGAGAAATAGACAAAATACGACAATGATAGTTACCAAAATAAGGTAATACCATCCAAAACCATTTGTTAATAAATCTTGTAAATTAGCTGTTATCCTTTCGAACACACTAGGAATCGCTACACCTAAAGCGACAAAAATAAATACAATTACTACAGTTATCCAAAAAACATTCGATACTCTCTTCATAGATTGTTCCTTTCCCAAAAATCTTTTCTACTTCACTTTAATCTGCCTCTAAAAACCTTTGTTATAGTTTAAGACAAATTTTATTTATTATTCTTTGTCTGACAGAATACACAACCGTTCGACAAATCCCTTACACCTTTTACCCAATTAAAAATATATTAAACTCGATTTTCAAGACCTTTAGCCTTGTATCTTTGTATTAGCCACTTAATTAAAAAATGCCTTTATACATTATTCAGCATAAAAGGCAGTATTCGTTTTAATATTGATCCATACAACTCGTGTCAATAACCCACGGTTCCCCCGTATTCATATCAATCATTTTAATATGGCCAGTAGTAAGTGGATAGGTCGGTAAATAAGTTAATGTGTATTGATGCTTCTCTATATTCTTTCCCCAGCTTAATTCCATAAAAAGCTTTTCCTTAATCATTTCTGTTGCCGCTTTAAATGTAAGGCTTGCGACAAATGATACCTTTGAGAAGTCTTGGAGTACCTCACTATCTACATCTACATATTTCACCAAGCCTGTATCGTCTATTTGAATATGAACCAAAGCATCAGCTACTTGAACCCCTCTTTCTTGTCGAATAAACGTAAAATCGTATATGCCGTTTGCGAGTTTTTGACTTATTACATTATCGTCTAATTGTTGCAGTTTAAAATAATCATGAGGGTTATCACAAACTGCTTGTAACACTGATGTAGCAGTTAAAAGCGCCACTTTCGAATTAACATGTCCAGAAACAAACGTTTCAGAATCATCTAAGCCCATTAATTTAAGCAGTCTTCCATCCGCATTGAATACAAATTTTATCGCACCAGGGATATCTAATTCATCATCTAATAAATCTTCCTCACTCACCCGTAAAGATTTTTTAGGTAACTTACTCCATACCTCTAGTCTACCACTTTTCGTTTTTGCTTCAGCTACAAGCATATGGTCTTCCGTCATTCCCGCCAATGTATAAATATCTATAAATTCAGCCAAATCGGGTAAGGATGTCATCAGCGTTTTGCCAACACCAAACGAATCCGAGGTAAGTATTCCCCCATTTGTGTGTACACCAAGAATAAAATCCTCCAACTGATAAACATAGTGATACTCATCATCACCATTGACAAATATGTCATTATCATACTTTGCAATAACAGGTAGAATTCTTAAATGATTTAAATAAATCCGCTTCGCTTCTTCATTCGTAATCAGTGTTTTGGGATAGACAAGTTCAAAATCCATGCTTTCTCTTTCGACTGCACTTAATACCCCATTACTAAGCATTGTAAAACTAATTCCAGAATGAGGGAGTTCCTTATTCAACCGCTCATCTTTGCGATTATATAAAATCATATGATATTCACCTAAGTCAATGTATGCTGACAAATATAACCCATGCCTGAAAGTCGAATCATAGAACCTTTCTATAAACTGCTCTGCTTGCATGATCATATCAAACTTACTCATTTCCCCTGGAATTTCATCTAGTTCATCCGTATAAATGAAAAACTCTGCCACACCTAATTCATCCATACGAACCGAGCCAATTGACTCTCCCCAATCTTCCAACAGGATATCATACACATTTTCTTCAAATTCCATCTGCTCCATAACTAAATCATCTGGGTTGATTCCTTTAAAATAGGTTTTTAGTTGTTCCATTATTAAGTGATTCAAAGCAGCTGTTCTCCTTTAGTTATGATTTAATTAACGTGCAGGAAGTGAAATTTTAACATTAAATCGCTTCTATTTAAAGGTTCTCTTTAATTCTTCCCATAATAATAACATCTATAAATTAGAAAAGCGCAGGGCGCCTGCTTATCGGTGACAAGCATAAGACGAGCCGGCAGAAAGGTTGTTTTTTAACCTTTTTGACGGATTGGCTTATGACCTCGAGCCGATGGCGTCCGGAGCTAGACAAAGCCTCGTTAAACATTTCATATAATGCAATCGCCCTTATATTATCTGCACATACATCTAACTCTAATCTGATGAGTCCTAACTCTTCATCGGCAAGCTTTACTATTCGCTCAAGAAGCGTCTTGCCAATCCCTCTTCCTTGTACTTCTTCATTAATAGAGATGGACACATTCCCGCTATATCTTAACTTTCCACTTCTCTCTTCTAAGGAAGCTATCCCTCGAACATGACCGTTACATTCTGCAACAAATACATGGTCTTCTTATGTAAGTCCTTCAATATAATCTTCAATATCTTTTAATCTCCCCGATGATAAGGCCATTGTTTGTTGAATAATAGAATCTTGCCTATGCATTTCATGAATATCTCTTGCATCATTTATATGTATCGGTCTAATCTTTATTTCTTCCCCCATATAAAAACTCCTTTTTTTATAAAACTGTTCTGAATGAAAACTTATAAACCAAGACTACCACTTTTCTTAGTTTGAAAATATTGCTTTATTCATTTACGAATGAACAGTATAAAAAGTTTCTTATCATTGCACTGACATAATCACTACGATACAAAATATATATGAAAGGAGGCATCGAGATATTTTATGAGCATCCAAAGGAGGGTAATTTGAATATGCTTGCTTTGTTCAGTCTTTTTCTAGTTGTCGGCTACAGTTTCTTTTTCTTTTTTAGTGCCGTTAGAAAAAAGAAAGAAATAGCTACAAAATATTCTAAATGTATTCCCATGGTGGTTGGTATGACGAGTAGCTTAACAATCGGTTTGATTATATCTGTGTGGTTACCAGAAATGGCTAAAGCAACTGTATTATCAATTCTCATTAGCGCTGTCATTGCCATTTTTATAGGACTACCGTTTAAAACAAACGGACTCGTTGAAGCTCAAGCGTCAAGTCTCATGGGAAGTATGATGGGGGCAATGCTAGGCATTATGTTGGTACCCAGTGAAGTTACATTTATGATCATTAGCATGGATCTGATTTATTTAATTAGTATTTTTGCCATGATGCTTCTCATGCACAAAAAACATTCATTAAAGGAAGCATTGAAAAATCGACCTGTGCCCTTCTATCTAACATTCTTATTAAGCATCGCCATTATCTGTGCATCGGGAATTCATCAAGAAGCGAAGAACTCAATTCATCCGATTGAAGAAAACACCCCACAAGTAGAACACCATCACTAGTTTAATGATTAATTTCAATTATGTTATTGACTTTTCATGTAATAGATAATATTATGAATATAATTTAATAAAGCATTTTCTCTTATAAAGAGCGGCTGAGGGACTGGCCCTGCGACGCCCGGCAACCATTCATATACCCATATGAACAGGTGCTAAATCCTGCAAAATACTTTTTGGTATTTTGATATATGAGAGAGGTTTACTACTATTCTAGTATATTTATGCCTCTCATGATGAGAGGCATTTTTGTTTTTATCATCACATCAAAAGAGAAACGAGGAGAGGAAATGACTGTAACAATCGTAAAAGGGGCTCCAGGACATTATTTATTAGGTTCAGGCATTCTAACAGAACTCCCCGACCTACTTAAAGATATTTCTGTTTCCAAATACCATATAATAACCGGTAAAAAAGCTTGGCAAGCCGTGCAACCCTACTTGCCCAAGGAAGTAATAGATAACAACATTCACCTTCATTATATAGATGGTCACACTACCTTAAAAAAGGTCCATGACATCCAAGAAATAATAACAAATGATGGTGCTAATGGCGTAATAGGTATTGGTGGTGGGACAGCATTAGATATAACAAAAGCAGTTGCGATTGAAGCATCTGTTCAATCCATTCTTATACCGACAATCGCAGCTACCTGTGCCGCTTGGACACCATTAAGTGTTTTTTATAATGAAGAAGGCAGCTTTACTCATTATACCGAGTTCCCTATTGCGACAACCCTCGTATTGGTTGAACCTGAAATTATTGCTAAAGCGCCTATTACTTATTTAAAAGCAGGAATTGGGGATACATTAGCCAAGTTTTATGAAGCTGAAGCTCTAATTGAAAGTTTTTACCCTGAAGAAACACTTCCTGTACCTAAACAAGTTTCGCAATTTTCAGCTAAAATTTGCCGAGATACATTGCTTAATGATGGTGAAGCCGCACTACAATCAGTAGCCAAAAACGAAACCTCAAAAGCACTTATCCGTGTGATTGAAACGATTATCATGACTGGGGGTATGGTCGGTGGATTCGGCGAAAAAGCAGGACGAATCGCTGGTGCCCATTCGTTTCATAATGGACTAACCGTAGCGGATGCAGCCCAAGATTTTCTTCATGGGGAATTAGTCGCTTACGGGATTCTTGGTCAATTGGCCATTGAAGAAAAATGGACGGAAGTTGATTACCTTCTCCCGTTTTATGAGAGCTGGCAATTGCCAAGTAGTCTCTCTAGTCTAACTATTGATGTGAATGATGAGCAATTAATGAAGACAATTGTAAAAAAGGCGATACGCCCAACTGAATCTATTCACTTTATGAAAAACGAGATAAGTGAACATTCTGTTTTACAAGCACTTCGATTATTAGAAAAACAAAATGAACAAAAAGGAGTTCAAACATCATGAAAAAATGGTTACTAACTGGAACATTCTTATTATCTTTAACAGGCTTAGCTGCATGTGGTAGTGATGAAGCCAGCAACTCTACAGAAGGATTATATGACGATGAAGAATTAGTCATTGGTGTCACTGCAGGTCCACATGAGCAAATCTTAGAAAAAGTAATTGAATTAGCTAAAGAAGAAGATATCAACATTAAATCACAAGTATTTACTGATTATGTGATGCCAAATGTCGCATTAGCTGAAAAAGAGATTGACTTAAACATTTTTCAAACTGAGCCTTATTTTAATGCATTTAAAGAAGATAGAAATTTAGATTTAGTTAAATCTTTTGATACCGTTTCATTCCCGATGGGCATCTATGCACTCAATGTAAAAGATGTAGCTGAATTAAAAGATGGCGCAAAAATCGGTCTTCCGAGTGACCCAACAAATAGTGGCCGAGCTCTATTACTATTTGAAAAAGCGGGATTAATCGAATTAGATCCTGAAACAGGTATTAATTCAACAGTTCGTGATATTGAAAAAAACAATGGTAACTATGAATTTATTGAACTTGACTCTGCTCAAATCGCTCGTCAGCTAGAAGAGCTTGACGCTGCAGCTATTAACACGAACTTTGCAATTGAAGCTGGTTTTGTCCCTTCTAAAGACGCTATCTTTATCGAGCCTAAGGATTCACCTTACGTAAACCACGCTGCTGTCCGTACGGAGAATAAAGATGATGAAATTCTTGAAAAATTAGCTGATATCTACCGCAGTGAAGAAATTGAAAAGTTTGTTGAAGAGGAATTTGACGGATCAGTTATCGTCTCTTGGTAAAATGATTAAAAATGAGCGTTACGGAGGGAGCATCAAATCATGATAGAGCTTAAGAATATAACCAAAACCTTTACAGGAAAACAAGGAAGCATCCATGCATTAAAGGATGTCTCACTATCAGTGAATCAAGGAGAAATCTACGGGGTTATCGGATACAGCGGCGCTGGTAAAAGTACATTAATTCGCTGTGTGAACTTACTTGAAAAACCTGATAGTGGTTCTGTAAAAGTCAATGGGGTGGATTTAACCACGCTGACACCAGGAAAACTCCGTGAAGCAAGAAGTCATATCGGCATGATTTTTCAAGGGTTTAACTTATTAAAAACAGCAACAGTTTATGATAATATTGCTATCCCTCTTAAACTAACAGGATTAGATAAGAAAGAAGTAAAGAGCCGCGTTAATAAATATTTAGAGATTGTCGGTTTAAGTGAAAAACAAAATGCTTATCCAGCTGAGTTATCTGGTGGCCAAAAGCAAAGGGTTGCTATTGCACGTGCATTATCGCATGAACCAGAAGTATTACTCAGCGATGAAGCAACAAGCGCCTTAGATCCAGATACAACAGAGGCAATTCTTGATTTGCTATTAAAAATCAATAAAGAATTAGGAATTACGATTCTCCTTATTACACATGAGATGAATGTTATCCAAAGGATTTGCGATTGTGTGGCCGTTATGGAAAATGGGGAAATTATTGAAGAGGGACGAACGAAGGATATCTTTACCTCTCCTCAACACAGTACAACAAAAAGATTCGTTAATAGCTTATTTTCACATGATATCCCCGATGATCTATTAGAGGAATTAAGTGAAAGTGGCCAAGTGGCAACATTATCTTTCTTTGGTGAATCATCAGGTGATCCTGCACTTGCATTAGTAACGAAAAAATATGATATTTTCCCTAATATCTTATCTGGTAATATTACAAGATTAAAAGATGAAGCATTCGGACAGTTGCTTGTCCATTTTAAAGGCGATACAGCAGAAATTAACAAAGCCATACAATTTTTACAAGAGAAACAAGTCCATGTGGAAGGAGTGACACTCAATGAACGCCATCAACGAATTTCTTGATGCATGGGGTGCTGATTTATGGGAATCAACGATACAAACCTTCCAAATGGTTGGTATCTCTCTCGCTATTTCCATTCTGATCGGGCTACCATTAGGGATTCTCCTTGTTTTGACTAGACCAGGTAAAGCCCTAGATAATAAATTTGTATATAATGTGCTCAACGTAGTGATTAACGTCATTCGTTCCGTACCTTTTATTATCTTATTATTTTTCATTCTACCGTTTACCAAATTTATTGTCGGTACATCGATTGGTGTAAAAGGCGTAATTGTCCCACTTGTTATTTATACTGCTCCATATATTGCGCGCTTAATGGAATCAGCATTACTTGAGGTTGACCGTGGCGTAGTCGAAGCCTATGAAGCAATGGGAATTAAAACAAGACATATTATATGGAATGTACTTGTTAGAGAATCTCGCTCTTCAATCGTTCTTGGACTCACGATTGCAACAATTGGATTAATTGGTGCTACAGCAATGGCGGGACTCGTTGGCGGCGGAGGACTTGGTGACTTAGCCTACCGTTATGGACATTTAAGATATGAAGTTGATGTGATGTATGTCACAGTCATTTTACTGATTATTTTAGTACAAGGATTACAGTCATTAGGGAATTTCTGGGCTGCGAAGTTAAAGAAGGATTAAAGCAAAAGAGCCGAAGCGAATGTTCGGCTCTTTTCTTATTTCTGATAGAAGGGTCTTAAGAAAACCGGGGAAGAGATTGTTCTTCTTAACTTTAGGTCTCTTCTCTTCTTCTCTTTAATTTCTCCCCAATGGCTAAAAATGATGGGACTAAGATTGGTAGCATAAGTAAGCTCAGCATGATTAGCCCAATTATCACAACTAGCGCCACTTCAATCAGTGTAATAACACCTGAAGGGATTAATGCAGCAAAGGTCCCTCCTAAAATAATAGCAGCCGATATCACTACTCCACCTATATTTTTCGCTGCCGTTAAGATCGCATTTACTGGATTACCATCCACTTCATTAAAACGCATCATAAGAAAGATACTATAATCGACCCCAAGAGCGATAATCATAATAAAGCCAAAAAACGGCACATTCCAAGCGAGTTCACCCACGCCAAGAATAGATTGACTCATCCATTCACTAATACCTAATGAAGTATAGTAGGCTAATAGAAGTGCAGCAATAATATATAATGGCTGCATAACAGAACGGGTAATGACCATTAGAACGACGCCAATGCCAATTAACATTATTGTTGCCGTTCGAGCGAAATCTTCTGTAGCAATATTTTGTAAATCTAGAT
Source organism: Cytobacillus sp. FSL K6-0129 (assembly GCF_038007625.1). NCBI lineage: Bacteria > Bacillati > Bacillota > Bacilli > Caryophanales > Bacillaceae > Cytobacillus > Cytobacillus sp. FSL K6-0129. The sequence continues at coordinate 2,271,389 of NZ_JBBOXM010000001.1, forward strand.
TTTGCTGTGTTTGCCCACCGATTGCATATTCAGCATCTTGTAAAATGGTTGCCTTCAAGCTTGCCGGCACTTGACGATTGACTTCCTCCATTACCTTCATGGCTTCATTTGTATAAGGATTTTCTTCTAACACAATCGTCAACGTCGTCATTTTTTGATTATCTGATACATACATATCAAGTGCTTGCTGGAATTCCTCTCCATTTAACACTTCCTCTGGAATAAAGAATTTCTCTGAAGCTTTCGAGTCACTTAACCCGCTAAGATACTTATTTGCATCCTGTAAACCTTCTCCTACTTGATTTAATCCATCTGTACTTTCTACTAATCCCTTTTGTAACTCCACCATTTTCTCACTTAAATCATTTAAACCCGTTTGGAGCATGGTTTGTCCCTCATTAATCTGGGCTAAACCAGACGCTAATTCACCCGATTTTGTTGCCATTTCGTCTGATGCATTTGCACCATTTGCTAGCCCTGTTTGCAATTCATTTGCACCTGACTCTAATGCAACTAAACCGTTATGCAGTTTTTCTAAACCAGCATCCACTTGCTCTAGTCCTGCATTCGCTTCTTCAAACTGGGACATCGCTCTTTCATATTGCGGATGAACAGCTTCTAATTGCGTATTTAACCCCTCAACTTGTTGCTTCGCCTCCCCTGCTGTTCCTAATGCGAATTGCATATGTTCATCTGAAGCAGCTTCGGGATTTTCTTCAATATAGTTTGTTAAAGATTGCTCAATTTGCGTAAATGCTAAAGTCATGCTTGTTACTGCAGTATTCATCTGTATAAATACATTGCCTGTATTCGAAAGACCTGTTTGCAGATCTGTATAGCCATTCAATAATGTGCCAGTTGCACCAGAAAGCTGTTCCACACTTGCCTTCACATCTGCAATCCCTTGATTTAACTCACTTGCCCCACTACTACCTGATTGAATTCCAGATGTTAATTCATTCAGTGCCTCAACTAAGGTCGACGCTCCGTTTTTAGCATTTGTTGTTCCATCAATGAGTGTTTGCACATCTTCTAATTGATTACTATTTTGATTGGCTGATAATTCTCCTTCAGCAGAAGATAAACCATCATGTATCGTTCCTACCCCTTTGTTAGCATCCCCAATCCCTTGATTTAATTGATCTGTTTGATCATTTAAATAGAGTTCTGCTATTTTTTCTCCAGCTGGTCTTGTTACAGATTGTACCTTGGATACGCCATCTACAGCTAATATTTTCTCTGTCAATTCATCTATCGCTTGCAATGACTCTTGTTGATTGAGTGATTGCTCATTTTTTATAACTAATGTTGCCGGTGCTGAGAACCCAGAAGGAAAATGGTCTTCTATCCGATTGATCCCCTGTTTTGATTCAAAAGAATCATCTACTTCAAGAAGGTCGTTATAGCTTAATTCTCCCGAGTATTTGAATACAAATGGTAAAGAGATAAGGAGGACAATAAATAATGAGAGAAAAGGACGCATTATTGAATGTCCTGATAGAAATCCCCAAAATTTACTGTCTGCATGACCATCAAATTTCTTAGATGGCCAAAACATTTTCTTCCCTAATACGTACATGAAAAATGGATTAAATGTATACAACACTCCGACAAGGACTGCTACACCAATAGCTACTGCCGAACTAGCTTGATACAAGCTAAATTGAGCAAACATTAATACAATAAAACCAATAAACACCGCTAAACCACTATATAAAACAGTAATTCCTGCCGTACGATAGGTAACTTTAAGTGCTTCTAAAATGGTTTCTTGCTTACTCAGCTCTTCTTTAAACCTCGTAAAAAGTAAAATATTATAGTCCGTACCTATTCCAAATAAAATCACTACTAAGAATACTTGCGTAAAATTTGAAAATGGGTAATTAAATGATTCTACTAAGTTGGCAATAATAGACATAGAGACGATATAGGATACACCCACAGATAATAATGAGATAAACGGTATAATCGGTGAACGGAAAACAAGAATTAATACGAGTAGGATGAATACGACGGCAATTGCCTCGGTTTTCTTAATCCCATCCTGCGTCGCCTGAACAAAGTCTTCCATGACAAGTTCGTTGCCAGTAATAGAAACTTGGAGTGTTTCTGTTATGAGCTCACTTCTAAGAGAATTAGCGACTTCCTGTAATTCTCCTTGCTCTCGGTCAATAGAAATCTGCGCTAGTATGGTCGAACCATCTTCAGCTGTTAGAACCGAAGCTGCTTCTTCACCATCTAAATGCGTTGTCATCTCTTCGATACCAAGTGTTGATTGTCTGGCTTTTAATTCTGCAAGAAGTTTATCTAATTCCTCTTTCTCCTGATTAGACATTTTCTTGCCATCTTTTGATCCTATTACTGCTATAAAATCATACGTATTTGCATTCTCATTCATTTCCTCTAACATGTGTGACGCTTCTCTACTTAAGGCATTATCTGGTATGGTTATTTGCCCCTTTTCTCTAACAAGGTCATCCATATTCGGCATCCAAAGGAAACTTAATATTGAGATGACAACCCACCCGAAAAATAATAGGGTTCTTACATTTTTAAACTTTGACACGTTCTGGCTCCTTTCTCTTTTTTAAATCACGGAATGAATATTCATTCCTATTTATGTTCAGCTTGAAATCAACTTTCAAGCTAGCTTAACTAGTTGGCTTTAATCGCATTCCAACAACATTCCTCTAAGTTATCCATTAAAGGAGAACTACCATCAATCGTTCCTGCCCGCACCATTTTTAAAATTTGTACAATGGCACCATAAACAACACCTATCAAAGCCTCTGTTTGTAGAACAATAATTTCTCCTCTTTCTTGACCAACCCTAACAACATTGGAGATATACTCTATAAACGAATCAAAAAGTTCCTGACTCTCTTCTGTTAAAAACATTTCATTACAATGAGAATCAATGAAATGTAGCGCATGTGTATCTCCCATCGCAAAGTGGTGAATACTCTCAAAGATATGATGAAATTGTTCACGGATACTTGCATCAGTCGGATAATCCTTTAATAATTGTTCAAATAACGCATTTAGTTTTTCCTGGAAGAGCACATTAACTAAGTTCTCTTTATGATCAAAATAACGATAAATCGTTCCTGCCCCAACCTTTGCAGCATCAGCAATCATTGGTACCGTCGTCCCGTTATACCCCCTCTCTGCAAACAAAACAATCGCGGCATCCAATATATCTTGCCGCTTCGACTTTTTTGCGTCCGTCATATACTCGCTCCTCACTTTAGTCAATATATGATTCGGAATGAACATTCATTCCTTTTGGGAATAGAATAATATATTTTTTTATATTTTACAAGGGAAAAGAGAGAGGTATTTGGACTTTAAGCAAAAATGGCAGACTTGCCATTGACTATAGGAAGATGTACACAAACAACTATTTAACACACCATCTGCGTTTTTGTGAGTTTGGGTTTATATATGGGTTGCGCGCAATTCTTTGTTTGCCACTCCTCGCTTTTGCACGTATTCATCATTTGCGCGCAATTCTTTGTTTGCCACTCCTCGCTTTTGCGCGTATTTATGGGTTGCGCGCAGTTCTTTGTTGGCTACTCCTCGCTTTTGCGCGTATTTATGATTTGCGCGCAGTTCTTTGTTTGTTACTCCTCGCTTTTGCGCGTATTCATGGGTTGCGCGCAATTCTTTGTTTGCCACTCCTCGCTTTTGCGCGTATTCATCATTTGCGCGCAGTTCTTTGTTTGTTACTCCTCGCTTTTGCGCGTATTCATCATTTGCGCGCAATTCTTTGTTTGCCACTTCTCGCTTTTGCGCATATTTATGTTTTGCGTGCAGTTCTTTGTTTGCCACTTCTCACTTTTGCGCGTATTCATGGGTTGCGCGCAGTTCTTTGTTGGCTACTCCTCGCTTTTGCGCGTATTCATCATTTGCGCGCAATTCTTTGTTTGTTACTCCTCGCTTTTGCGCGTATTCATCATTTGCGTGCAGTTCTTTGGCTTCTCCCTACCACCTTTGCCCGTATACTTGAACTACACGCATTTCCCTGCCTTTTCCTTCCCACTTTTGTGTGTATTCATTACTTAAAGAACAACTCACCTAACGATGCCTGACTTGTTCACAAACTCCCACTTTATTTTACTTATCTTCCTAACCCCTCTTACATATAGCAAAAAGACTGACTCAAGAATAAAGTCAGTCTTTTTGCTACAAATTTATTTCACCGATTCACGTACAATAAAAGAAGCGGCAGTTGCCTCTTTTAATTCTTCTAAAGTCACGCCCTCTTGTAATTCTACAAGTTCCATGCCCTTTTCAGTGAATTCGAAGACTGCCATGTCCGTAATAAGTACATGAACAACTCCTTCACCAGTTAGTGGCAATTCACAACTCTTTTTCACTTTAGACTCACCATATTTATTACGATGGTCCATGATGACAACGATGCGTTTTGCTCCTTGAACAAGGTCCATGGCGCCACCCATACCTTTAACCATTTTTCCTGGTATCATCCAATTGGCTAAATCACCTGTTTCAGATACTTCCATACCACCAAGGATAGCAAGATCGATATGACCGCCACGAATCATAGAGAAGGATTCTGCGCTATCAAAATACGAAGCATTGCGTTTAGCTGTCACTGTTTCTTTTCCAGCATTGATAAGATCAGCGTCTACTTCAGACTCTTTCGGGTAGCTACCAATGCCCAATAAACCATTTTCGGATTGAAGCATCACATCAAATTCTTCAGGGATGCGATCTGCAATTAAAGTAGGCATGCCAATACCAAGGTTTACACACATACCATCTTTAATTTCTTTTACTGCTCTATTGAGTATTTTTTCTCTTCCACTCATGATTATGTCCTCCTTTTAAGCTTCTTTTCTCGTTGTTAGTCTCTCTATTCTTTTCTCATAAGCTTTTCCTTCATATACATGTTGAACATATACGCCCGGTGTATGAATCTCATCTGCATCTAATTCCCCCGCACCAACTAACTCTTCTACTTCAACAATCGTTATTTTTCCTGCTGTCGCCACAGTTGGATTAAAGTTACGAGCTGTTTTTCTAAAGACTAAGTTGCCAAATGGATCTGCTTTCCATGCTTTTACAAAAGCGAAATCCGCTACAATGCCTCTTTCTAAAATATATGTTTTCCCATCAAATTCTTTATGTTCTTTCCCTTTAGCAACCTCTGTGCCTACACCAGTTGCTGTGTAAAATCCTGGAATTCCAGCGCCACCAGCTCTTAACCTTTCAGCTAATGTACCTTGAGGAACGAGTTCAACTTCAAGCTCACCGCTTAAAAATTGTTTTTCAAATGTTTTATTTTCTCCTACATAAGAGGCGACCATTTTTTTGATTTGTTTATTTTGTAGAAGTAAGCCTAATCCCCAGTCATCCACACCACAGTTATTACTGTATACCGTTAGTTCCTTCGTTCCTTTTTCTTGCAGGGCTATAATTAGTTTCTCTGGAATACCGCATAAACCAAAACCACCTACTGCTATAGAAGCACCGTCCTGAACTTGTTCTAACACTTCATCTAAAGATGTAATTATTTTACTCATGGTATGACTCTCCTTCCATCTTCCTTATAAACTATTAAATTAAATAAATAGTGAAATAGCAAAAGCTAATGCAAATACAGTAATCGTTTTTAATATTGTCAACACAAAGATATCTCCATATGATTGTCTATGTGTTAAGCCAGTAATCGCTAATAATGTAATAACAGCACCGTTATGAGGAAGGGTATCCATTCCACCTGAAGCCATAGAAGCAATACGATGAAGTAACTCTGGCGAAATACCTAATGTTTGTGCCATCTGTAAATATTGTGCACCCATTACCTCTAATGCGATTGATAACCCACCTGAGGCAGACCCAGTTACCCCTGAGAGTACGTTTACAGCAATAGCTTCAGAGACTAACGGATTATTGCTTGCATTAAATACCCAGTCTTGAATCGCTGTAAAACCCGGTAGCGTTTTCACAACATTACCGAAGCCAACTTCAGAAGCAGTATTAAAGATTGCTAGTAATGAACCCATAGCAGCTGTCGTTAACCCTGCTGCCAAACCTGTTTTTATTTTTCTCACATTCGTGAGCATTGCGACAATTATTCCGATGGTTAATGCTGCAACGAGTGCCCATGTTGAAGTGACTGTGCTTGGATCAGCAATATTGTATTGTTCAGAAAGCTGTGATGCATCATACCAGAATTTCGCAGACCAACTTGTGCGGCTAAAAATAAAGTTTAATGCAATCACGACAACAAGTGGTAAGATTGCTAACCAAAAACTTGGTAACGTATTCGGGTCGACTTTTTCAGGCTCGTTTTTATGCCCTGTACCATAACCTTCGCCATTCGCAAGCGCTTTCCTTCTACGACGTTCTAACCAAATCATCCCGCCAGTGAAGATAATAATTGCTCCAATGATACCTACAAGAGGGGCAGCATAAGCATCTGTTCCAAAATAATTCGTTGGTATAATATTTTGAATTTGTGGCGTACCAGGTAGTGCGTCCATTGTATACGTGAATGCTCCTAATGCAATAGCGCCTGGAATTAAACGTTTAGGAATATCAGCTTCTTTGAAGATAGCTGCAGCAAACGGATAAACAGCAAATGCGACGACAAATAGGGAAACGCCTCCATATGTTAACGCAGAACATGCAAGTACAACAGCTAAAATAGCATGTTTTGACCCTAGTGAGGATACAATTGTCCTTGCAATGGCTGCTGCTGCTCCTGTCATTTCCATCACTTTTCCGAAAATCGCACCTAGTAGGAAGATTGGGAAAAATGATTTGATATAATTAGCTGCATTCGACATATACGTCTCTGTGTAGCTTGGTAATAATAACCCTCCAGATATGACAACAGCTAATAACGTAACAATTGGGGCAATAATAATAACTGGATAACCACGATAAGCTAAGAAAATTAAAAGTCCTAATGCTAGTATAATAGCAAAAATCTCAATAAACAATGAAATCCCCCTTTATTTTCGCTAACAAGTCAAACTGACTTCTCCCCAGAGTCGTCCGATTGTTGCTTTTCTCCCCCTTTGTAACTCCCTCTTACTTTTACTTGTAGAAAACGTTTTCATTTCCATATACATCTCCCCAAAAATTTCTTTTGGAGTCATACTGACAATAAACCGTCTGTTAAAACTATGCAATGAACGTGCCAACTTAAAAATTCCCTCTATTCTTATTCTTTTTTATATTCATGCACATTTTTTTCGCAAAAACCGTTCAGAAAAACTGTCACTTTTAAAACACTGCGGTTATTCTGTATGGATTTACGCACACTCTAAGAATATCCACTCAGTTCTTGTACGGATTACTTAACAGATTTACGGAATATCGAATCATTTATCTTTTTTGTTTTTGTGAGAATAGGGGTTACAGATAATGTGGATAAACATTGATATCCACACTACTCTTGGGATTTCTACTCTTTTGTGTGGACAAATCGTAATTTATTACCCGCATTTCTTCTGGATTTTCCACTCTTTTGTGTGGGCAAACTCCAATTGCCCACACTCCTTCGAGTTTTTCCGTCTTTTTGTGTGGATAATTAACAATCATCATCTACAGTTGTACCGTTTTGGGTATCATACAAAAAAAATCCTACCAAACACTATAACAAGTATTTGGTAGAATCCCGTTCTAAACCTTGCTTACTCTTCTAGCAAATGATATTTGTTCATTTTTTCATACAATGTCGTACGGCTAATGCCGAGACGTTTGGCTGCTTCTGTTTTCTTGCCACCAACTGCTGTTAGACATTGAATAATGGTTTGTTTTTCTGTTTCTTCCATGACTTCTGCTAATGTACGTGTAGGTATTACTGTTTCTTGTAATTTAATATTTGTCGACAAGTGCTTCGGTTCAATAAAACAATTGAGATCAACCATATTCATCGCGCGCTCGATTACATTTTCAAGTTCTCGAATATTGCCTGGCCAATGGTAGTTTTTCAAGATATGGAGCGCCTTTTCGTCAATCCCCTTGACTGGTTTTGCCATCATTGTTGCGTATTTTTCTGTAAAATAATGAGACAGTCGTGAAACATCTTCTTTTCTATCTTTTAAAGAAGGAATGGTTATTTCCATCACCTTTAAGCGATAGTAAAGATCCAATCGGAATTCTCCTTTATTAACCATATCCTCTAGATTACGGTTAGTTGCTGCAATAATACGAACATCAATGGCTTTACTATTAGTTGAACCGACTCGTTCAACTTCTTTTTCTTGTAACACGCGTAATAACTTCACTTGCATATGAATGGGCAGCTCACCTATTTCATCTAAAAAAATTGTGCCTCCATCTGCTGTTTCAAACTTTCCTGCTTTGCCGCCTTTTCTTGCACCTGTAAACGCTCCCTCTTCATAGCCGAATAGTTCGGATTCAATTAATTCAGCTGGGATAGCAGCACAATTCACTTTTACAAACAGCCCCATTCCCCTACTGCTTGCCTGATGAATCGCATGTGCAAATAATTCCTTGCCTGTCCCGCTCTCACCTAAGAGCAACACATTAGAATCATTTTCGGCCACTTTGACTGCTTGCGCTTTTACTTGTTTAAAAGCAGGAGATTCACCAATTAAATGATGAAAAGAGTATGATGCTTTATTACTTTCTCTAAAATCACCCTTATATTTCTTCAACTCTTTTTCTAATGAGTGCAATCGTTTAAATAATGCGGAAAACTGACCAACATTTTTAAATAGGAGCTTTCCAACCGCACCTACTACTTTTCCATTTTTAAAAATAGGCGAACGAGTAGCAATCATATAGCCACCATTTACTTTCTGTAAAGAGGCTGCTTCTTGCTTACCTGTTTTTACAACGATATGCATTCTCGTATTTTCGATCACTTCTGTAACATGCTTACCTATTGAGCTTTTCTGATCGACCTTCAAAAATTCCGCATATGCTTGCGTCAACAGAACGACATAGCCTTTTGCATCAACAAGCACTAAGCCGTCATAAGCATATTCTAGAATGTCTTCTATTAGCATCTCATTCTCTTGCTGTCCTTGGCCGGTAGGTAGCAAATCTGCAATAGCTTCATTTGAAAGTGCACAAAGATACATATAGGCAGCGCCATTTATACCTTCTAACCGTTCACCCTTAATTAATAGCTCTTTTTTATTTATTTTCATCTTAACGATTGTACTGAGAAGGAAGTCTTGTTGGAGAAGATGAGTCATTTCATTTTCATCGTCATCCATCATCCACAACAATCTTTGATTACAAAACAGTATCTCCTTTTGATGATTAAGTATCATCACCCCTAACGGCAGCTCATCTATGATTTTGTTAAATAACTGTTCATTCTGGATGGCATGACTGTTTTGCATCTTAGATCTCTCCTTACAATCTACTTTTTACAATCTGATAATTTTCATTATTATATCATAGCCAGGCAAAAGAAATTTTTTAATCACATAAAAGGTGTAGAACTTTTTGTCGTTCTACACCTACGCATTATTTTTTCATTTTTGCTAAGCGAATAAAGGAACGGTCTCTTTCTAATAGTTTATTAGAGACCATCTCACCTTCATATTGGAAAATCCCTTCACCTGTCTTTACACCAAGCTTCTTCTCGGCTACTAAGTCAGAGATAATGGCTGGCGCTTCCTTTGTGTCATTTAATTCTGAAGCAACGTTATTAAATACTCTTTCCCAAGTATCTAATCCCCCGAAGTCAGCAATCTCAATCGGCCCTGTAAATGCCCAGCGGAAACCTGGCCCTGCGGTAATAGCCGTATCTATATCTTCAGCTGTTGCCACGCCTTCAGCCAATAATGAAAAAGCTTCTCTCATTAAGGCTGTTTGTAATCGATTAGCAATAAAGCCAGACTTTTCTTTTTGTAAAATAACAGGTGCTTTGCCGATTTCTTTCATAATGTTTCTCACTTCTTCAACAATTGCATCCGAAGTCTGTTCATGTTTAATAATTTCTACTAAGGGAACTAGATGTGCTGGGTTAAAGAAATGCATGATCACCATTTGATCAGCAAACGTGCACTTCTCCATTAATCTCGTAATAGGAAAAGTTGATGTATTTGAGGCAACGATCGCTGTTGGTTGCTTCATTTCTTCCAACTGTTTATATAAATCCCACTTCCATTCAATCACTTCTGGTATTGCTTCAATAATTAAATCTGCTTCTTGAACTGCTTGAGATAAGTTAGCAACATATCGAATAGCATTCAAGCTTGTATCCGCTTCCTTTTCTAATAACACTTCCTCTTCAACAAGTAATGCTACATCTGCAGCTACTCTTTTTTCTGCTTTATGTAATAATTCATCGTTTAAATCATTCAGTATTACGTCGTATCCTTTAGTTGCAAACGATATCGCAATACCAGTCCCCATTACACCTGAACCAATCACAGTAATATTTCTTATCATCGTTGTAACCTCCTTTAACTTTTCAAAAATTAAAAATGCAATTACTGTGCCAAAAATAAAATAATTGCGAAAACCGTGAATCTATGTTACGATTTTTCCAGTTTTAACTCCCCAACTCCCTATTACTGACTTTACACATCTTCATACTGGAATAAGCCACTAGATTGATATGGAGGAATGTCAAAATGGTATCTAATAAAGTGGCAATTATAACAGGTTCAGCACGAGGCATTGGTTATGAGATTGGCAAAATTTTTGCCGAAAACGGAGCCAAGGTCGTTCTTTCCGATATTAATGAAGAGGAAGTCAAAAATTCTGCGCAATCTCTTCAAGAAAAAGGGCTAGAAGTGTCTGGCCTGAAAGCTGATGTAACAAAAGAAGAAGACATTATCAGCTTGATTGAAGAAACAAAGAAAACACATGGAAGAATCGATATCTTTATTAATAATGCCGGTTTGCAACATGTGGCACCCATTGAAGATTTCCCTACTGAGAAATTTGAGCTGATGATTAAAATCATGCTTACAGCACCATTTATTTCACTCAAACACGTATTACCAATTATGAAAGAACAACAATTTGGTCGTATCTTAAATATTGCATCCATTAACGGATTAATTGGATTTGCCAACAAAGCAGCCTACAATAGTGCGAAACATGGTGTAATCGGCTTAACAAAAGTGGCCGCACTAGAGTCCGCAGCAGATGGCATTACAGTCAATGCCCTTTGCCCTGGTTATGTTGACACACCACTTGTGCAAAACCAATTACAAGACTTAGCAACAACAAGAAATGTGCCATTAGAAAATGTCCTTGAAGAAGTCATCTATCCACTCGTTCCACAAAAACGCTTACTACAAGTAAAAGAAATTGCTGACTATGCCATGTTCCTAGCCAGTGATTTAGCTGGAGGCGTAACAGGCCAGGCGATTGTGATGGATGGTGGGTATACGGCGCAATAAGTGACAAAAAGAGAAAACTAGAATCAAACTAAAAGAAGTGCTGTTCCTTAACAGTACTTCTTTTGATTATATTTACATCATTTTGAGTACTTTTTGTAAGCAACTTACTATCACGGCGATAAATAATACTATCCCACTATTAACAAGCAACATATAGCCTATTTGCAGACCATAAAAAACGGTAAACGGATCGCGGATTATAGAGATAGCTATTAAACTCCCCATACCACCAAATACAGGGGCAAATGCTAGAATAATGAGTGCTCCCTTGTATACACTTCTTTTTTTAAAAACTACAAATGCCCTGCTATATTGGCAATGGCAATAAAAACAATCATCAAAATTGAAAGAATCACCATTTATCCTCCTTAGTAAAATCGCTTATTTTAAATTCGTATTCACTAAGAAAGTTTCCACTTCCTCTGCAAACTGTTGCGGCATTTGTGTATTCAGTTCATGGCTACCATTATTTATGATTTGTAATTGCGCATGTGGGATCAAATTTGCCAATTCTTTTGCAGTAGGCATATTTATACGGTCTTTAGAACCAACCAATACTAAGGTCGGAATATTTATTTGATGCAATGAATGAGATAAATCATAACTTTCCATAGATTGATAAAGGGGAATAATTGTTGACTTTTCTATCCCTTGCTTCCTCCACACTTTTGTTGGTATGAGCTTAAATATATATTTTTGCAGCTGAAATATGCTTTTAATCTTCCATCCATTTACTAATGAGTATGGCGTTCCCGATAATACCATCCCTTTTAAATGAGGGTTCGTGATAAGGGATTGATGTAATGCAAAGCATCCTCCTAATGATAGTCCAATGATGATAAACGGACCATCTATTGTATGAAGCACATTAGTTAAAGATTTAGATAACTGATTGAAAGTAATAGATTCAGATGTTTTCACTAATTCATCTATAGAGATGAACCTAGCATCGTATCCGTCCCCCATAAACTTCTTAACCTTTATCCAACTATCATTGGTCTGGCCTAATCCATGCAAAAAAACTAGTTTCATCCGTTTCTCACCACCGATATTTAATTGTGCCCTGTAGCTTAGTTACTTTGTTTAGTGAATACAACGAGCTAAATTTCACCAACTCTTTTTCCTACTAAATATCCCGCGCATATCGCAAAGTTTTATATTCATCTTGCCCCTTGTTATACCAACCTTTCTGTTCATGTTGCAAAACGAAACCTTTTGCCTCATAAAAGGGAATGCCCATTCTATTTCCCTTTTGAACAGATACCCATTGTTCTTTTACACCGTAGATTTCTTTTTGTTGTTTCGTAATAGCATGTAATAGTTTTGTGCCGATACCTTCGTTTTTCCTAGCTGGATCAAGGTATAAAACAAATATTTCCCCGATTCCTTCACCAGTCAATCCACCGCCACCTGCACCAATAACACGCTCATTATCTACTGCTACAAAGTAACCTCCCCATTGTCGATTCTCGTTTCAACTTCTGCTGAAACTCTAGCAACATTGTAAAAATCACTGATCACACTCTCAATATATTCCTTCGTATATAAATCCTTATAGGTCGCCCGATATCCATTTGAACACACCTTAATAATCCCATTAATATGGGTTGAATTAGCTTGAATGATTTGTATCATATTTATCCCCTATTCATGGAAAAATCAGAATTTTATTACTCTAATTTTACCATAGAAAGAAGTGATGGATGGCAAGACTTGTTATCCTCAACAAAAAACCTACTGTCTTTTTCAGACAATAGGTTTTTCCTTCTCTTATGATTCATAAATAACTTCCCCACACTTACGTAAATCATAGCCGTATAGCTGTTCGATTTCCTTTTTATAACTTTGGGAATTAACCGTTTCTTTCAACAATTGTACAAGTTCTTCATTTTCTTTAAGAATGATAAGGTCATACTGCTCAGATATTAATGGAATAAAGTCAACATTGACCATTTTTGTTACATTTTCAATACCTATACCAATATCCGCCTGACCACTCGCGACAGCTGAAGCCACAGAGTAATGGCTTGTTAACACATGGTCATACCCATTAAGCTTGCTCGCATTGAATCCATGAACTCTAAGTTGTTCATCCAATAACACTCTTGCGCCAGAGCCAACTTCCCTATTCATGATGGTAACATCCGCACGCCCAAGATCTGCCCATCCTTGAATATGCAGAGGGTTTCCTTTTTGTACGTAGATACCTGCCGTACGGTAAACAAGATTCAGTTGGATAAACGGTTGACTGACAAGAATTTTCTTCACATAAGACGTATTATATTCTCCTGTATCACCATCAAACAAATGACAACTAACGACATTACATTCTCCACGATACATCGAAAATAAACTATTCAAGCTACCACTATACATTCTTAATGGCGGTTGTCCTTTTTCATTTTCTATATGTTTAGCTAGTATATCTAAAACAATATCTTGTCCACTTATAATCACATGACCATCATCAACTGAATGAACTTTCTCTTTTACTTCTTTCACAGCTTTATTCTTGGTGATACCTGTTTTACTCTTGGATTTGTATCGCTCCAAGTCGATGGCATCAATTCTCATTTGCCTCCCTACACGATAAGCAGGGAGTTGATCCTTTTTAATAAGATCATATACTGTTAACTTTGAAACCTTTAATAATTGTGAAACTTCTTCTATTGTATAAGATGCATCGTTCGTCAAAAGTATCACCTCCAGGATATTTCAAAAAGGATTCGTTTTTTGTTTATGTTTTTATTATAATTAATACTAACTAATTATAACTAATCAAAAGGTGGGCAAAATGGCACAATTAATCTTTGAACATATTTCTAAATCTTATCATTCAGGTGAACCGGTCATAAAAGATTTCCACTTTGAAACAAAAGAACAAGAGTTTATAGTCTTTGTTGGACCATCTGGTTGCGGAAAATCAACGATCCTAAAAATGATAGCCGGCTTAGAAAACATCACTTCCGGAAGATTAATAATTGATGGGAGAGAAATGAATAACGTCCCTACTAGAGAACGTAATCTATCAATGGTCTTTCAAAATTATGCGTTATATCCTCATATGACAGTATATCAAAATATCGCTTTCGGTTTAAAGATGAGGAAAGAAAAGAAAACTGATATTAAGAAAAAAGTGTTGAAAACCGCAGAGATTACTGGCTTAACAACTTTGTTAACAAGAAAACCGAAAGATCTATCGGGCGGACAAAGGCAGCGTGTAGCCCTTGCTAGGGCAATCGTTTGCGATAATCCCGTTTTTCTAATGGATGAACCACTCTCTAACCTTGATGCCAAGCTGCGTACACAAATGCGCAGAGAAATTACCCTTTTGCATAAAAGGCTAGCAACTACGACAATTTATGTCACTCATGATCAAACAGAGGCAATGACAATGGCTGATCGTATTATCGTATTAAAAGATGGAAGTATTCAACAAGTGGGTACACCACATGAAATTTATGAAACACCAGCAAATCTCTTTGTCGCCAGCTTTATTGGATCACCAGCTATCAATGTTTTAGAAGGAAAGGTCGAATCCAATGTCATTACAATTGACGGAATTCCGACTCATTTTTCACGTGAAAATTTAAAAAATACTAATGAGGCACTAATCGGTATTCGTCCGGAGCATTTAATCATTGATAAATATAATCCACTCTTGATTGCCACCGTTGAAGACTTAGAAACTCTTGGTGCAGATACAATTATTTATGCTAAATACAACCGCATTCATTTAACGATAAAAGCACCTGGATTGTTATCCTTCACTAAAGGTGACCGATTACCTTTGTCACTCGCTGGTAAGCATCTTCTCCTATTTGATAAAGAGTCAAAAAAAATAATCCTTTAGTATAAAAAAGTATTTTCTTTTATAATTAGTTATAATAAGATATAAAAAGATATAATTAATTAGAAGAAAGATGGAGATGATTCAACTTGTTAAAACATTTAAAGCTGATCTGTTTATTACTCTTAGTTACTTTATTTACCGTAGCATGTTCTTCAAATGAAGGAGAAACTGCCCTAAAAGAAACGAATAATAAAGAAAAAGAACCCGTAGAATTAACGATTTCTGCTGCTGCTAGTTTGCAAGATGCCATGTCAGAAATAGATGAAATGTATGCAGAACAACACCCTGAGACAAAACTCACATTCAATTTCGGTGGATCAGGTTCTCTCCAACAGCAAATATCCCAGGGGGCACCAGTTGACCTCTTCTTCTCAGCTGCAGAAGATAAATTCGATATTTTAGTAGAAGAAGGAAGTATTGCAAAAGAAGATGGTGTTGACCTATTAGGAAATAGCTTAGTGTTAATCACGCCAGCCGATGAAAAAAATCTAACAGGTTTTACAGATTTAACAAAAAAGGAAGTTGAACAAATTTCACTTGGCACACCTGAATCTGTCCCTGCTGGCGCTTACGGTGTCGAATCACTTAAAAATATGGGCTTATGGAACGAGCTAGAAGCTAAAACCGTTTACGCAAAAGATGTAAGACAAGTTCTTTCTTATGTAGAGACTGGCAACGTAAATGCAGGCATTGTTTATAAAACAGATGCACTCGTTTCTGATAAAGTTGAAATTATTGATACAGCAGATGCTGATACACATACACCTATTATTTACCCTGTTGGTATAGTAAAAGACACGAAAAATTACGATGCAGCGAAAGAATTCTATACCTTCTTACAATCTGATGAAGCATTAAAGGTCTTTGAGGAATATGGATTCACTGCTCAATAATATTACTAGTTCAACCTTTCTAAGTCCCATATGGATTTCATTAAAAATTGCCCTTCTCGCTGGAATAATCGTCGTTATAATTGGAACAATTGCTGGCTATTTTCTAGCAAGAAGGTCTTTTAAAGGCAAAGCAGTCGTCGAAACGATTTTAATGTTGCCAATGGTACTACCACCGACAGTCGTTGGCTTCTTATTAATTGTCATCTTTGGTAAAAATAGTTGGGCTGGTCAAGCTATAACTTGGCTATTCGACAGACCCATTATTTTCACTTGGTGGGCTGCAGTCCTTGCCGCCATCGTTGTCTCTTTCCCTTTAATGTATCAATCAGCTAAATCTGGCTTTCTCAGTATTGATCGTGATATCGAGGATGCAGCACGTGTGGATGGTGCAAGTGATTGGAAAGTATTTTGGCTAATATCTGTTCCATTAGCTTCTAAGGCGCTCATTTCTGGGGCTATTTTAAGCTTTGCCAGAGCACTAGGAGAATTTGGCGCAACATTGATGTTTGCAGGTAATATTCCTGGTGAAACACAAACGATTCCTATTGCTATCTATCTAGCCATCGATTCCGGACAAATGACCATGGCTTGGCTTTGGGTAGGGGCTATGATTATTATTTCATTTATCATCCTTTTAACGATTAGAGTAAAGGAATAAAAAATCGTAGAGATATCCACAAACTCTGCGATTTTTTTTGTTAAATCCATTGGCCTATTTATCTTATAATGAAAAAGTAGGAAGTTTCTCTTGCAGAAAAGGGAAAAAAGCGTTATCCTTTAATGAGAATGATAATCAATTGCGGAATTTAGGAGGGATCAAGATGGAACAGCATGAGTTATTTGATGTGACGGTTATTGGTGGAGGTCCAGCAGGCTTGTATTCTACTTTTTATAGTGGGTTACGTTCCATGAAGACCAAGATTATTGATTTTCAACCACAGCTTGGCGGAAAAATCCATGTGTACCCAGAGAAGATGATTTGGGACGTAGGTGGCCTAGCTCCTGTACCTGGTGAGAAACTAATCGAACAACTCGTTACTCAAGGCTTAACATTTGATCCCACTGTTGTATTAAATGAAAAAATTGTAAAAATCGACCAAGATGACAACCGTATTTTTCATCTACATACCGCATCAGGTCAAATACATTATTCCAAAACGGTCATTGTCGCTGTAGGTGGGGGTATTTTAAAACCACAGAAGCTTCAAATTGAAGGCGCGGAAAAATATGAGGTATCAAATCTTCACTATACAGTTAAATCCATTCAAAGCTTCCGTGATAAAACGGTTGTGATATCAGGCGGAGGAAACTCAGCTGTCGATTGGGCAAATGAACTTGTTCCTTATGCAAAAAAAGTTTATTTGACTTACCGTAAAGGTGAACTCAGTGGACATGAGGCACAAGTAGAACAACTTAAAAATAGCTCAGCTGAAGTCATTTTCCACTCTTCTATTACTAAGCTTGTTGCTGGTGATGGACAGGATCGTATTGAGCATGTGGAGTTAACTAATCATGAGTCGGATGAGGTAT
The DNA here is from genome assembly GCF_038007625.1 of Cytobacillus sp. FSL K6-0129. Taxonomy (NCBI): domain Bacteria; kingdom Bacillati; phylum Bacillota; class Bacilli; order Caryophanales; family Bacillaceae; genus Cytobacillus; species Cytobacillus sp. FSL K6-0129. The sequence continues at coordinate 2,289,040 of NZ_JBBOXM010000001.1, forward strand.
CAACCCTTGCGATAGATGATGTAATTATCAACCATGGATACGAAAGAGACTCAGCACTCCTCAATAATTGTGATATGCAAATTGACATGATTGATGATTTTTATATTGCTGGTAGTAGCAGAAGTGAATCATCTATCCCTGGGTTATATGCTGCAGGAGATATTCTGAAGCATGATGGTAAAGTTCATCTCATTGCCGGCGCCTTCCAAGACGCTGCCAATGCTGTTAACCATGCGAAGACATACATCGATCCAGAAGCCAATGGATTCGGAATGGTTTCTTCACATAACGAATTGTTTAGTGAGCGGAATAAAGAATTAAAGAAGAAAATCTATAAATAATTTCACGTTATAAATAGATCCTATATGGAGAAAGTGTAAAATATTTGCTTGCAGTAATGGTCAAAAGTATGGATACTTTTGACCATTTTTCTATATAGGCATGGCAGTTAGACAAATTGATTTAAGTACTACATTCTTTTATCTTAGTTCACATCCCCAAGATAGACAGGTGAATGATTATCGAGTATGTATTTTGTTAGCTCTTGCGGATAGATCCGAATTGTCTCAAGGCTTTTTATTGGTATCCACTCTATCCCCACTTGGTGATCATCTGCCAGAATAGCATCATTCTGATCTACCAGATGACAGGTGAAGAAGAATTCAACTTGATGTACATTCTTATGTTGCGATGAAAACTCATGATTTCTTCCTATGTATTCACGAATATAACGAAGGTTTCCTACTTTTATAATTGCTCCAGTTTCTTCTAAACACTCTCTTTTCACTGTTTCTTCAAGGGTTTCCCCGTGATTTTGCCCTCCTCCAGGAAAAACATAAAAAATGCCTAATTCATCAATACATTTAACTAATAACAAGCGGTCACCTTCTATCGTGATCGCTCTACTCGCATTTCTTATTTCCATCTATTCCCCACCTTTTTTTCTATTAGCACAGTGTAAATGCACAATAATACTGAAAACATTCATTTTTTATGGTACTATATAACCAGTTAATTATACCTATAAAATACAAGGAGCCTCTATGTCTAAACAATTAGGATTAAACTTAAAAGTAGAAAGATTAAAGAAGCATATGACGCAAAAGGAATTAAGTGAGCACATCGGCATTAGTGCACGTACGATTTCACGGTATGAATTGAATCAGGCAAATCCAAAGGAAAAAACATTAATGAAGTTTGCAGAATTTTTCGGTAAAACAATAGAACAACTGAAATAATATTCTCCTATTCAAGCAAAAAGGAGGCTTTACGCCTCCCCCTACTCTTTCACTTTCATTAAGCGCATACTATTTAAGGCTACAATTAAAGTAGCACCAATATCTGCTACAATTGCAATCCATAAAGTTAACCAACTTGGGACAACAAGTAGTAGAGCAATGAGTTTAATCGTAAGTGAGAAGGTAATATTTCCTTTTATAATTCTCATGGTTTTTCTACTTAACTTAATCGCAAATGGGAGCTTTGATAAATCGTCACCCATGAGAGCAATATCCGCCGTTTCTAAGGCAGCATCCGTACCTGCTCCTCCCATCGCAATTCCCACTTGTGCAGAAGCAAGAGCAGGGGCATCATTTACGCCATCACCGACCATTGCCACATGTCCTGACTCTTTTTGTAGTCTTTTTACCAGTGCCAATTTTTCTTCCGGTAATAATTCTGCATACACTTTCGATACCCCAGCTAATTCCCCGATTCTACTGGCTGCCTTATGATGGTCGCCGGTTAACATCACCGTTTGTTTCATCCCTAATTGGTGTAGCTTTTCTACTACTGCTTTGCTTATTTGACGGATTTCATCAGCAATGGCCATTGTCACGAGTATCCTTTTTGCTGTTCCAAAAACAATGACTGTTTTTCCTTCGCTTTGTTGTCTTCCAATCATTTCACCTATAGTATCAGGCATTACTTGTAATTGTGTAAAAAGTTGTGGGTTTCCAATATAATATTTTTCTCCATTTATCTTTGCCTGGACCCCTTTACCTGTTAATGAAGCAAAGTCTGTGACTTCGATGTCTTTATCTTTTAACCCTTTTTCATCTGCTAAATGAATAACAGCAGAAGCTAATGGATGTTGGGAAAGTTTTTCAATACTAGCAATCATTCGTAGCCATTCATCACTTTCTTTCTCATCATCATGGACATTAAAATCAGTAACTACCGGTTCTCCTCTTGTTAACGTCCCTGTTTTATCAAAAGCTACTGTTTGTATTTGCGACAACTCTTCTAAATAGATACCACCTTTAATGAGAACGCCGTGTCTAGCTGCATTACCGATTGCTGAAACGAGTGCAATTGGTGTCGAAATGACAAGGGCACAAGGACAACCTACAACCAAAACAGCTAATGCTTGGTAAACCCAAGATTCCCAGCTCCCATCTAAAAATAATGGCGGGATAATGGCAATGAGAACAGCTATTAACATAATAACTGGTGTGTAGTATCTCGCAAAACGATCGATGAAAGCTTGTGCAGGTGCTTTTTCACCCTGTGCTTCCTCTACTAAATGAATGATTTTGGCAATTGTCGTATCACCGACCAATTTCGTAATTTTCACTTCTAAATAACCGTCTTGATTCAATGTACCTGCAAATACTTCATCATCTATACCCTTTTCAACTGGAATGGACTCACCAGTAATCGATGCCTGATTGATGGATGATATACCTTTAACAATCATGCCATCCATGGCAATTTTTTGTCCTGGTTTTACTAACATAATATCGCCAACTAGAATTTCTTCAACAGACACAACCTGCTCTATACCGCTCCTTCTGATTATTGCCTTCTTCGGAGCAATTCTCATGAGCGAGCGAATAGACTGTCTGGCTTTTTCCATCGAATAACGCTCAAGTTCTTCACTTATAGCAAACAAAATGACAACAACAGCTACTTCTCCCCACTCGCCAATGATCGCCCCGCCAATGACGGCTACAGTCATTAATGTTTTCATATCAAAATCTAGCTTTATTAGATTCTTTACCCCTATTTTTAATAAATCTAAGCCACCAATAATTATTGAGAAGAGAAACATTGAAACCGTGAGATAATGGCTCTCTCCAAACCCAATCCAAGATAGATAGCCAAACAGAACAAACAAACTAGCAATAAGCACACGACTGTATTTTTTTATAAAAGAGGTGGGCTCCTTTTCATTTAATCCGATATGGGCATTCTCTTCGGCTACCTTTAGATTTTCAAAAGCGCCTGCTTGTTCTAACTCTGCAATCGATACCTCCCCCTGTACAGAGAGTTTACTTGCACCAAAATTCACATGGGCATCTTGTACACCAGACAAATTCTTTACATTTCTTTCAAACTTAGCAGCACAATTCGCACAGGAAAACCCTTCCACACGATAAGTCTTTTCATTTATTTTTTGTTCAGGAATGACTTTAAGTTTTTCAAACGCACCCGCTTTTTCAATGTCGCTAAGAGAGGCATTTCCTACAATTGAAAGTTTAGAAGCACCAAAATTCACATGGGCTTCTTTCACTCCAGATATGTTCTGTACGTTTTTCTCAAATTTCCCCGCACAATGAGCGCATGAAAATCCTTCAATCCGATAGTTCTGTTTAGCTTCACCTTCACTCATTGATTTGGCCACCCTTCTTGATGATGGATATAGGCAATCTGAATTAGTTGTTTGACATGATGATCATCTAAAGAATAATAAACAAGCTTTCCTTCTTTACGAAATTTCGCTAACCCAATATTTTTTAATAATCTTAAATGATGGGAGGCTGTTGCCATTGAACAATCAATGATTGTTGCAACATCACATACACAAAGTTCTTCTTCTATTGTGAGAGCATAAGCAATTTTTATACGTGTAGCATCAGATAAAGCTTTAAAGATTAGCTCAAGGCCTGTTATATCGCTCATTTCTTGTTTGACTCGACTAACCTTCTCTTCATCATTACAAATAACTTCACAAACCTCAGCATCTAGCTTAATCTTGGAAACCAAAATAAAAGCACCTCATTCAAACGAATATTTGATTATAACTTCAGTCTATGTAATGGAAGTGGTTATTGTCAAAGAAAAATGAAGAATATTTGAAAAATAATACTCCATACTAATTACCAAAAATAGGTTTAACCGCTAGAGAAAAGAGGAATACAGATAAAAATATTTAATTATACAATAGACACACATTTGTGAGGAAAACACTTCAGATATAAACGATGGGAGGGAAGAGAAAAATGGCTTATGTAATTACATCTCCTTGTATTGATGAACAGGCCGCTGATTGCCTTGACTCATGCCCAGTCGATTGCATTGAAAAAGGGGAAGATCAATATTTGATTGATCCTTCAATTTGTATTGATTGCGGAGCATGTGAAGCTGTTTGTCCAGTAGATGCTATCTTCTATGAAGAAGATGTACCTGAAGAGGAAGAGTCTTTTATTGCGAAGGCAAAAGCCTATTTTGATGCTTAATGAAATGAGAACGGAGTGTACAAACAATGGCACTCCGTTCTCATTTTTGTATTTAGACTATAGCTGGTGATAATCCGTTTGTTTTGGTAAAACAGGTTTCTTTTTTTGCGAAGCACTTGACTTTTTTTTATTCGTTTCCTAAAAATGGAAATTTCCTTAGTTTCTTAGTGGACCTGGTCTAATTAGTTTCAAATCGGGACAGCCTGCTAACTCTTTACTTATTCTGTCTCGTTTAACATTGGTTCGAAGGAAACTTCTTTTATTCTTGCTCCCCTTCTGAATCGTTTAAGGCCGCACAGTAACACCCTCTACCTATTAGATAGAGGGTGTTACACTTTATTTCAGATTTCTCTTTAGAAACGCTTTTGTTCTCTCATGTTGAGGTGAAGTAAATAATTGATCTGGCTTACCTTCTTCAACGACTTCACCTTGATCCATAAATATGGTTTTTGTTGAGACTTCTTTGGCGAAGCCCATTTCATGGGTAACGACGATCATCGTCATTTTTTCTTTCGCTAAATCTTTCATTACTTGTAATACTTCAACGGTTAGCTCAGGGTCCAATGCTGAGGTTGGTTCATCGAACAACAGAATTTCTGGTTCCATCATTAAAGCTCTTGCAATGGCCACCCGTTGCTTTTGCCCACCGGATAAATTACCAGGAAAGGCATCCATCCATTCGCTTAATCCTACCTTAGCTAATAAAGTCTCGCTTCGTTGTCTGATTTCCGCTTTTGTCCCCATTTTAGCCATTTTCGGTGCGATTTCTAAGTTCTCTCGGACGGTTAAATGTGGGAATAAATTAAAATGTTGAAACACCATCCCCATTTTCGCAATCATATTTTTCACATTTTGAGTTTTAGCATACTTTCCATTTTCGACTAATGCCTCCCCATCAATCATGATTGAACCGCTATTGATTTCTTCTAATTTAATCATACTGCGAAGTAGCGTACTTTTTCCTGAACCTGAAGGACCGATAATTGACACAACTTCATTTTTCTTAATATTAAGGTTGATTCCTTTTAATACTTCTGTTTTACCGAATGACTTTTTTAAATCAACCACAGAAATAACTGTCATACTAAGCGCTCCTTCCTATGCGTATCTAAATCTTCTTTCAATCCATTTAAAAATAAACGAGAGTACAAGTGTCATCAATAGATAAATGATGCCCGCTAAGAAGAATGGCATGATAGTAAAATCACGATTGACTGCCGTTTGAGCAAAGTGTAAAAGTTCCGGAACAGCGACTGCATATAATAACGCTGTATCCTTTACTAACGTAATTGATTCATTCGCAATCGCTGGTAATGCTACTCGGATCATTTGAGGAATGATGATACGTGTCATTGTTTGCCAACGATTTAACCCTAGTACATGCGCAGCTTCATATTGACCCTTATCTACTGAAATTAGGCCCCCGCGAAATATCTCAGCAAAATAAGCGGCATAATTCAAGATGAACCCTAAAGATGCGGCAACAAACCGATCAAGGACTAAATATTCACCTACGACTGGAAGCATTGGTAACCCGAAACAAATAAATAATAATTGTAGTAGTAATGGTGTTCCCCGCATCACATAAATATACGTATGGGCAAACCAAGATAAAGGCTTTATCTTACTACGAGCTGCTAGTGTTAATAAAAATCCAAGTGGAATTGAGGCAATAATGGCAATGATAAAGAGTAACACTGTAATTTGCGCGCCTTCTAGCATAGGCTTAAGTAACGTCATAATATAATCAAGTGACATCGTTCATCCTCCAAAAACAAAACAGGGTTTCCTCCAATTAGGAAAACCTGCTGTTATTCATTTACTTCAATAATAAATCTTCACCAAACCATTTCTCGGAAATATCTGCCGCTGTACCATCAGCAATCAATTCATCTAATGCTGTTTGTAAATCTGCTAGCAATTCATCGTTTCCTTTTTTTACACCAATACCATACTCTTCTGGCGCCAGTGATTCCTCAAGAACTTTAAAGTTTTCATTTTCTTTTGTCATATAATAATCAATGACGATTTCATCAATGACTACTGCTTCGACGCGACCATTTCTCAAGTCCGCTAATGCTAACACATTATCAGAGAACTCTGTAACCTCTTTTACTTTTTCACTAATTTCATTTCCACTTAAGGCATCAGCAGCCGATGATAATGATTGTAAACCTACTACTTTTCCTTCTAAATCATTAATCGTTTGAATATTAGAATCTGCCTGTGTCACAACCACTTGTGCATTACTTAAATATGGCTTAGTAAATAAGACCTTCTCTTTTCTTTCATCTGTAATCGTATAACCATTCCATATGAGGTCGATACGACCACTACTTAATTCAGACTCCTTTGTTTTCCAATCAATCGGTTGAAAGACAGGGGTTGCACCCATTTTTTCTACTGCCGCTTTTGCTAAATCAATGTCAAAACCGACAATCTCATTATTTTCATCTCTGAACCCCATTGGTGCAAACTTATCATCTATTCCGATAACGATTTCCTTTCCTTCTTCTGAACCGTTTTCCTCACTAGATGTTGTTGAGCCGCAAGCAGCTAAAAACCCGACTACTAAAAGTGATAAAACAAAAAGCGTCAATTTTTTTCCCATGATTAAGCCCCCAATTTATAATAAATACTTTAGTATGCTAATATATTAGAGTGATAAAATAAATCTATCATATGAGTCAAATCTATGTCAATCATTATTTTAATATATGCAAATCAAGTGTATATTCTGATATTTTATAGTTACTTTAATGTAACTATGTGTAACGAAAGTGCGTTCTTCACATTTGTTGTTTAACCATTTACGATAAGAATAGATGACAAAAAAGGAGTGATATGGAATGGGTAAAAAAATTGCCGCACTTGTAACAGATATGGTGGAAGAAATTGAATTCACTGATCCCGCTGAGAAAATGAGAGAAGCTGGCCACACGGTTTCCATTGTAAATGCTGAAGCAGGAAAAGAAATCAGAGGAAAAAATGGTCAAAATTTCACTGTGGATAAAGGGCTTGATGAAGTTAGTCCAGAAGACTTTGACGCTTTGCTTATTCCTGGAGGGTTTTCTCCGGATTTATTAAGAATTAATCCTGACCACGCCAGTTTTGCCAAACATTTTATCGCAGAAGGCAAACCGGTATTCGCTATTTGCCATGGACCTCAATTTTTAATTGATACAGATTTATTAGAAGGAAAAAGGGTGACGAGCTTCATTTCTGTACGTAAAGACTTAATTAATGCTGGGGCTCAATTTGTCGATGAAGAAGTAGTTGTTGATCAGCAACTTGTAACAAGTCGTACACCAGATGACTTACCCGCTTTTAATCGTGAAGCATTAAAATTATTAAATAACTAATAAGGCCAAAGCATAACTAACATTAAAAACCAGCTTAGGATTACTTCTCCTCAAAGCTGGTTTTTAATATGCCTTCTTCTTGTAGCTGTTGGATGCGGTTCGTACCCCATTCATACATCATTTCAATAATAGGTAATATCGAATAACCTAATTCCGTCATAGAATACTCCACTTTCGGCGGCATCTCTGGATACACTTTTCTACTGATTATCCCATCTTCTACTAACTCTTTTAATTGATTAGATAGCGTTTTATGCGATACACCATCAAAAAGCTTTTGTAGGCCATTAAAACGGTAAGGACCTTCTATACCTAAATGCCAAAGGATAACAACTTTGTACTTGCCACTTATCACTGATAAAGTGAACTCCTTCGCACAGTGGTAATAACCACTTTCTAGCTTTTCTTTTATATCTTCCCGAAGAGACTCACACATGCTTATCCACCTCCCTCGCACCTATCCATCCTTTAAGAGTTTATTTTAACATATCAAACCCCGTGTATATCTAATGGTTTCTATCACATCATCTACAGATTCTAAGTAATGTAATTTCACTTATTATAGCTACTGATATTGCTGAAATTTGCCAACTAATTTTTATTGCTTTTACTTAAACCCTCTGATAAGATAACTTACGAACGTTCGTTAATCAGGGGTGAGTGAAATGAAAAGTGATGATATAAAGGAAGCAGCTTTGAAATATTTTACGATTCATGGATATGAAGGTGCTTCCCTTTCCCAAATAGCAGAAGAAGTGGGCATGAAGAAACAGTCATTATATGCGCATTTTCGCGGTAAAGATGATTTATTTCTTCAAGTGTTACATGATGCCAAAGAAACTGAACTACTAAGCAAATTACAATATTTTAGCAACATACGAAGCTCGCAACCAGAAAAAGATTTATATGGATTTTTACAACTAATTGTAGATCTCTTTCAACAAAATGAGCAATTGAAGTTCTGGCTAAGAATGTCATTCTTCCCACCAGCTCATCTACAAAAAGAGGTTGACCTTGAAGTCATTGATATAGAAGAAAAAACGCAAGCCTTATTACAGGAAAAATTTCAGAAGTGGATAAATGAAGGGCTATTGCATGTAGAACATCCACGCATACCTACACTCGCATTCTTTGGTGTTGTCGATAGCATCATGCTTGAGCTTGTCTATATGAGTGATACAAAACGATTACAAGAAAAACTAGAAGCCTCATGGAAAGTATTCTGGAGAGGCATCTCGATACGTTGAGAAAAAAAGAGGTGTTTCAAATGGAACAAAAACCGTTAAAAGAACAAAAAGCTGTCTTACTCATTTTATTAAGTAATATTTTCATTGCCTTTTTAGGCATCGGACTAATTATTCCGGTCATGCCTTCTTTTATGAATATTATGCATTTATCTGGAAGTACAATGGGCTATTTAGTCGCTGTCTTCGCTTTCGCTCAATTGATTACTTCCCCATTTGCAGGTAGATTCGTTGACCGATTTGGCCGAAAAAGAATCATTACCATCGGGTTATTTCTATTCGCTATCAGTGAATTGGTTTTTGGATTAGGTACTCATATTTCTGCTTTATATCTATCAAGAATTTTAGGCGGAATCAGTGCAGCTTTCATTATGCCTGGGGTAACAGCCTATGTAGCCGACATCACTACATTAAAAGAGAGACCAAAGGCAATGGGTTACGTGTCAGCAGCTATTAGCACTGGATTCATCATAGGCCCAGGAATCGGTGGCTTTATCGCCGAGTATGGTATTCGTCTGCCTTTCTTCTTTGCAGCGGGTATTGCCTTCTTTGCCTGTATTTTATCTATCTTTATATTAAAAGAACCACTAACAAAAGAGCAGATGAAAGAGCTTTCTGAAAAAGCAACGAAAAGCAGTTTTATCGCAGATTTTAAACGCTCGTTCAATCCGTTATACTTTATTGCGTTTATCATCGTCTTTATCCTAGCGTTCGGTCTATCTGCCTATGAGACAGTATTTAGCTTATTCTCAGACCATAAATTTGGCTTTACACCGCAAGATATTGCGATCATTATAACCATCAGCTCGATATTCGGCGTCATCGTCCAAATTTTCTTATTCGGAAAAATGGTCGAGAAACTCGGAGAGAAAAAAGTGATCCAGGCCTGTTTAATCATGGGTGTTGTCTTAGCATTTGCCTCAACAGTCATATCTGGATTTTGGATGGTGTTATTAGTTACGGCCTTCATCTTCTTAGCATTTGATTTACTACGTCCGGCACTTACCACTTTCCTTTCCCGATCAGCTGGGAAAGAACAAGGCTTTGTCGCTGGAATGAACTCAACTTACACAAGTCTCGGTAACATTGCCGGACCAGCAGTTGCAGGCATTCTATTCGATGTAAATATCCATTATCCTTACCTATTTGCAGGTGTCGTCATGCTTCTAGGCTTAGGGATAACATATATATGGCGTGAGAAGGAGTTTGTTGAAAGCACGGCAGAATAATTGAAAGAGTCATTATGTGTCACCGTTAAGGAACACATATGACTCTTTTTTCTATAGAACAAAAAAGGGCGAATTCCTTATTTCTTTCTTCACCTTGGATGAATATGATGCCTCTAATGAGTCTACTATCAGGGGCGGGTATAATGGGAACATTCTTTTACACGATGAGTACGTTTGATAAACAACTGGGGGAGTTCCTTACTTCTTATGGATTATATATATATGCACTGTTATTTTTGCTTGTTTATTTAAAGACTGCCTTCGTGGTACTTACATTTATTCCAGGGGACTCACTTGTATTTGCTAGTGGCGCTCTTGCAGCAGTGGGTAGTTTGAATATCGAAACACTAGCCATTGTTTTCTTTCTTGCTACAATCTGTGGAGATAACCAAAACTTCTCTATTGGAAGATTAATCAAAGGCTGGAATAGTAAAAGATTAAAGCCATTTTTATTAAAAGAAACACAACTCCAACGGGCTGAGCAATTTATGAACCGTTACGGTAAAATATCTATTATTACCGCTAGATTTATTCCCCTTATGCGTACAACTGTTCCGGTAGCAAGTGCGATAATGAATTATTCCTATCGATCTTTCTTTAGACATAATGCCCTTGGCGGATTCCTCTGGGTGTTTTTTTGGTTACTAACAGGGCTTTTATTGGGGCAAATGCCCATTGTAGAACAACATCTTGTTGCCTCACTTTTGGTACTTTCGCTTATTCCTTTTAGTATTCCGGTTGTTTTGTTCCTCATGAAAAGAAAAATAAACAAGAAGTAAATTTAAGCATTGTACATGGTAGTAACCCAACCTTATTAATAATTTCATTTATTACTATTTAAAGGATGACTATTTCTTAACATCGTCCATAATATTAGACAAAAAAACACTCCCATTAGGAAGTGCAACAATGCTAAATCTATCTATTTTTCTATCGTTTGTTTTTGAGAAACAGATGCGGGGGCTTCTTTTTCTTCCCCTTTAGGCATGAGAAAGATGAAAAAAAGACTCAAAGTCGTAAAGATTGTCAGTAAAACTGCGGTTGATGATAATCCTTTCGCGCCATTTCCTCCAGCAGCAAAGATTGCGAAAGTAACTAAAGCAAACGATGCCCCTACACGAGAAGCGACATTTTCTATCGTTAAATAAGTAAAGGAGACCATGCCAACCCTTGTAACAGGTGCCCGAGAGACAACGAGTGCTTTTACGATTGGTCCTACTGTCCCAATTGCAGAACCTATAAGACTCATAGAGATAAATAAATAGACAAAAGAGGTATCCTCATTAGCAAAGATCAACATGCTAACCCCACCATTCAGCAAGAAAATACTGCAGAGAATTAAATGCACTGGTTGGATTTTACTCATTAAACGCCCACTAATAAGGTTGCATATAGCCATAGTTAGGAATAATGGAAATTGCAATAACCCTACCACCGTAGACGAATGGCCTTGAACACTTTGCACGAAGAACGTTAATAAATACATCACACTACTAAAAGACATGTACATGATAATAGCAATGATAGATGGCACCCAAAAATGACGTGTCTTTGCATAGTCAATATCCAGTAACGGTTGCTTAGTCCTCTTTTCAACGATAATTAAAAAGATGAATGAAACAACAGCAACTACTAATGCTGGTGACCACATCCATGATGTCACACCATACTGATTGATAAATGTTGGAATCGTAAGTAGACCTGCTAAAAGAAGAAAGACAAATATTACGCCTAACCAATCAATTGTGCTCTTCTTGCTTCTTTGTACAGAAGGTACGCCAAAAGTAAACAGCAGGAAAGCAATAATACCAAAGACTGAGCAGAGCCAAAAGATAGACGACCAACCGATGCGATCCACGAGAACCCCACTTAATATAGGACCAATGAGACCACCTACAACCGTATAAAATCCATACACACCCATCATTTTACCACGCATACTATCGGTATATACGGTACCGACAAAGTTCACTCCGGCAGGAATCACAGCCGCTCCGGCGAAGCCTTTTAAAAATAAACCGAACACCAACAACCAAAAAGATGGAGCAATGGCCACCATAATCGAACCGATTGTTAGTAATCCTGAACCGATCAATATGACTATTTTTTGGCCAAACGAATCAGACAACCAACCCATCATCGGTTGAAAGCCTGTTAATCCTAAAGCAAACCCTAGCTGCATATAGACAGAATAGCCTGCAGTTAAATCGAAATGTTCGAGCATTTTTGGATAAGCTGGGATGTGTGTTGCCTCTGCAAACACGACAAGTAAAATGCCGATGCAAAGAATATGAAACGAACGATTAACAGACTTTTCCTCCACTCCATTCCCTCCTTAATTACCCGATATGGATCACGCACGCCTTTTCACGGGTGTTCTCTAATAAGGAATCTTTACCAAATCCACTCTCCTTAAATCCACCAAACGGTAATTCTGGTCCTACTCTTCGATACGTGTTGACCCAAACATTTCCACTATCAATTTTCTTCATCATACGATGGGCTCTCCCTAAATTGTTTGTCCATATGCCCGCTCCGAGGCCAAAGCTTGTATCATTGGCAAGACGCAGGGCATCTTCTTCATTATCGAATGGCAAGACGACCGACACCGGACCAAAAACCTCTTCCTGACAGATTCGTAGAGAAGAATCCTTCACTAGTAGCAGCGTTGGTTCCACCCAGTATCCTTTTTGAAGATCTGCTTGATCGTCAAAGAAGCTCTCCCCACCGTAATTTCCTCCAAAGATGACTTCTCCCCCCTCCTGCTTTCCTAATTCAATAAAGTCGCAAACCTTTTTATATTGGACATTGTTCGCAATTGGTCCCATCGATGTCGCTAGATTCATAGGATCACCAAAATGAATTGACTCTTCAATGGACTTTTTCATTAAAGGAAGAAAATCGGGTAAGATGTCTTTTTGTACAAGAATGCGAGAGCCGCCGACACAAATTTGTCCAGCATTCCCCGTGAAAATACCATTTAATGTGACGCCTTCTGCCGCTTTCTTTACATCCGCATCAGCGAACACAATATTGGGGGATTTCCCTCCAAGTTCAAAAGTGACAGGCTTTGGCGATTGTGCCAGCTTCTTTGTAATCGCACGAGCAGTTTGACCTGATCCCGTTAACGTCACCCGATCAACATCTCTATGACCGACCAAGTACGAACCTGTAGAACCATCTCCTGAGATGACGTTTAATATTCCCGGAGGAAGAATTTGATTAAGCAGTTCTGTATATTTTAAGCTCGATACACTCGCATGCTCGGAAGGTTTGATAATCACGGCATTGCCTGCTGCAAGGGCATACGCCGCTTTAATCGTAAAGGTAAATAATGGGGCATTCCATGGAAGAATACCAACAACAATGCCTAACGGTTCCCTAAGCGTGTACCCGATTGTTTCCTCATCAAGTTGGACCGTTTCACCTTTATTGACATGTGACGCCGCTCCTGCTGCGTCTAACCAAATACTCACTAATGATGGAATGAGACCGTGCAATGTTTCCCGATAAACCCACCCATTATCCTTCGTTTCTAACATCGCTAACTCTTCGCCATACTTTTCAACCTGTAACGCAATTTCTCTTAAATATTTTGCACGTTCCATTGCTGATAATTGCGACCAAGCTGGGACGGCCTGTTTGGCATGCTTGATTGCTAAGTCAATATCTTCTTCTGTACTACAGGGGATTGTCGCCCATACCTTGCCATTTGCAGGGTTTATACTTGTTAATTGTTTTCCTTGAGTAGCTGGCAATTGCTTTCCATTGATTACATTTAAATAATGTTCGATTTCATTTATGGTCTGCATTACAATCACTCCCCTTTTTTCTTTTACCATCCTAAAGCTGCTGCTGCCTTTTCATAATAGCTCTCTCTACTACCTAGATAGTGTTCATAATAGCGCGCTCTTTTCACATATAAATGACAATCTAATTCTTCAGTAAATCCAATCCCGCCATGTATTTGTACATTGGCTGCTGCTGCTTTTTGCAGGGCGTTATGAATAAAAATACGCGCCGCAAATATGGATTCCTGACGATCTTCAGCTGCTGTATCGTAAGCCCAATTGGCATAATAGGATAGTGACCTTGACAGTTCTAAATCCACTTTCATATTGGCAATCGCATGTTTAATGGCTTGGAAACGGCCAATCGGTTGCCCGAATTGTTCCCGTATCTTTGCGTATTCTGCTGCCATATCCACAATCGCAGCCATACAACCCACCATAATGGCGCAAATTGATGCATTAAAAGATAGCAGTCCTTCTTCGAGAATGTTATCACCTTGGTTTAGCTCTCCTAGTAATTGCTCTTTATTAACGATTACATCTTCAAAGTGAATTTGCGATAGCTTCCGTGTTTCATCAATACTTTGCTGCTGTGTAACGTTTTTTATCATTGCCTTATCCACTAGAAAAAGTGAAATTCCCTCTTCATGGCTAGATGAAGTGGTTCGAATCGGAACGAGAAAAGTATCAGCTAGTTCGACATCTGCTACTAACGATTTTACGCCGTTAAGAACAAAATCATCACCTTTTTCTACCCCACTTACTTGGATCGACGACGCCTTGTAACTTCCTTTTGGCTCTATCCAAGCAACCGAAATCTGCAGGGAACCATCGGCAATTGCAGGTAGATACTTTTGCTTTTGTTTCTCTGTACCATATTTTTCGATAAGTGGTACAGAGAAACTATTCGTTTCCAAAAACAGCCCCGGCAGGACACTTCTCCCCATCTCCTCAAGTGGTAATACCATGTCTAATAAACCTAAGCCCATTCCCGCATAGTCTTCTGACACATTGATACTTGGATAGCCTAATTCAACTAATCCTTGAAATGCTTGATTAAATCTTTGTCCATCACCATCAATAAAAGCACGGGCAATATTGGTTGTACCTTGCTCAGTTAAATACTTCCTTACATAACTACCGAATAATTCCTGTTCTTTATTTAATGCGAAATCCATTCTTTTTCACCTCCAACAATGTTAACGTCCTAGATCCTTAGGTAGTCCTAGTATTCTTTCTGCAATAGTATTTCTTTGTACCTCACTTGTTCCCCCGCCAATTGTCATACCAAAGGAATAAAGATACTGTTTCTGCCAATACGAATCACCAATTGCCGCATCCTGCTTCCAAAGAATCCCGTGTGGACCTTGAATAGATACGGATAAGGCAAAGAGTTCTTGTGTCGCCTCACTTACTATCAGTTTATCTAAAGAGCCCTCAGAGCCCGGTTGACCATTCTTCAATGTTTTCGTTAAATTACGATAATAGTTCAACAAAGATCCCCTAGATTTTGCATATAAATCAACTAATGCATTTCTTACACTTTCCTTTTTTATGACAGGCTGCCCGTCCTCCGTCCATTCCTTAGCCATCGTTACTAAATCTTGAAATTGCTGCTCTAATGTAAATACTTGACCACCAATACCCGTACGTTCATGCATAAGTAAAGCAATCATTACTTGCCAGCCACAATCGATCTCACCAACAATATCACTATCATAAGCAATCGCATCATTTAAATAGACTTCATTAAAGTCATGTTCCCCATCCATCTGGATAATAGGCCTAGTCTCTACACCTTCTTGATGCATATCCAAAAGGAAAACGGTAATACCATGATGTTTCTTCTCCCCTTTTGAAGTACGCGCTAATAGGAAACAGCGATCTGCTAAATGACCAAAACTCGTCCAAACCTTCTGCCCATTAATCACCCAACGATCACCTTTTTTTACTGCAGTTGTCTGAATAGCTGTTAAGTCTGAGCCCGCATTTGGTTCAGAATATCCTTGGCACCAAACCTCTTCTCCAGAAATGATTTTAGTAATATAAGCTGATTTCTGTTCGTCACTTCCCATTTGCATAAGCAAAGGGGCAACCATATGGATGCCGACATAATTTACTAGAGGCGGTGCACTAACGCGAACCATTTCTTGTTGATAGATGATTTCTTCAATTAAACTAGCTTCTCTTCCTCCGTACGCTTTTGGCCAAGCAATTGCCCCCCAGCTACCTTCATAAAGCTTGCGCTGCCAATCTCTTAAGAAGCGAGAATACTCATTCATATCTTCTGGTAATTTTCTGTCTCCATGCAACCACCCTTCTGGCAAGTTTTCCTCGAGCCATGTACGTAATTCATGTCTAAACTTTTCTTCTTTTTTTGAAAATGAAAAGTCCATCTTTTCTCTCCTCCCATCCTATTCCCATTGTGGTAGGGCACGCTCATCATTGATCTTCTGCCACGTCATTTCTACTTCCATCCCGATATGGATGTCTTCTATCGCATGATCCAAAATGTTACCGATCATTTTCACTTCTGGATAGGCAGCCAATTCAATAACGGCAATGACAAGTGGCGTATCATTGTGAAATCCTGGCAAGAAAGGGCGGTGGGAAATGACGTAAGAATACACACGCCCTTTAATATTTGTGCCTAAGTTCTCCCATGTCAGATCACTGCTGCTACACTTTGCACATGCCGGTCCAGGTGGATGGGCGAACTGTTGGCATGTATGACATTTTTGCAAAAAAAGTTCATGGCGGTCAGCCGCATCCCAAAAGGGGGCATTATCTTCATTTTTTAACGGTATCGGTTTCTCATAGCTCATTCGTATTCCTCCTAATTCCTTAATATCATCGCACCAGCAATATCTGGACCTGCCCAGCCCGTACATAAACCAACTTCACAATCCTTCACTTGTCGGTCTGATCCCTCATAGTCGTGACGAATCTGTCGCACAATTTCAATCACATTATTCATTCCATGTGTGTATCCTTCTGAAAGCATGCCACCAGCTGTATTACTCGGCAGCTTCCCACCCATCTTGAGATGTCCATCGGCAACAAAGTCTCCCACTTCGCCTCTTTTCGCTATCTCATATGCCTCTAACTGCCGCAACACAACCCAACTATAGCAGTCATAAATAGATGCGACATCGAGGTCCTTTGCGGTAACCCCTGCCTTCTTGTATACATCCTTAGCAACATAGTCTGAAGCGACTTCATCTACATTGTTCCAATAATGTGCGTGTGAAACACATTGTCTAGCGGCGATTCCCATAATATAAGCGGGCTGCTTCGGTAATTGTTCAGCTCGTTTGGCGGATGTAACAATGATTGCATTTGCTTCGTCTGACTCTAAGCAGAAATCATGCTTATTAAATGGGAAGCTTAAATCAGGCGTATCATGATAAGCTTCCATTGTTAATGGCTTTCCATAAAAGAAGGCTTTCGGATTTCTTTGTGCATGCCCATAAAAACTCACACAAACATGACCTAGATGCTCCTTCGTTAACCCTGTTTCATGCATATGACGTGTGGCAAATAAGCCAAACCATTGCCCAGGACTACCTGCTCCATATGGGATGAGAAAGCTACCGCCATCCATCGCATTTTGCAGCATGTTCACATCCCAGCCACCACCGCCCATTCTTACGCCTGATCTGCCATTCATAGATCGATAAATAAGGACGGTATTTACTTGACCTGTTTCAATCAGACCAATCGCGTCAGCAATTAACATTTCTGTACTGCTTCCGCCACCCATAATATCTTTTACATATTTCGGTCTCACGCCTAAATAGGTAGATAATTGATGTGCCGTACATGAATCGTTTTCACTGTAACTCATAAATCCATCAATCTCTTTTGTCTCAAGTCCAGCATCAGCAATAGCTGCTCGCGCTGCATCTAACGCCAAATGTAACGGGGTTGTACCCGACTTTTTTGAACGTTCGCTTTCTCCAACTCCGACGATTGCATATTTGTTTTTAATGTTTTCCATCGTCAACTCCTCCTTATTCAAAGAATTCCAACAATGCAGAACCTGATCCAACGATTTCTTTTATTGATTTAGCCGCTTGCAACTCAAATTCCACATATTTCTTTCCTTCGTCCTCGTATACGCGTTTTACAGTAGCTGCGCAAGTAATCTCATCCCCCGGTTTAGTCATCGCTCCAAAACGCATGTTAAACTTCGCTACTCTCGCAGTCACACCAGCTAATTGTTGGATATATTCTCCTAAGAATCCCATGACTAACATGCCATGTGCGATGGCTCCTGGTAATCCCATACTTCTAGCAAAAGCATCGTCGGTATGCAATAAGTTGTAATCTCCTGATGCTCCCGCGTATTTGACGAGTTGAACCTTCGATACCGCAGGCTTCACTAATGGTTTTAACTCTTGACCGTCTACCAAATCGGCAAATCTTAGCATTGTCATTCCTCCTCGTATCGTTATACTGCCTGGACTGGAGGCTGGGTATAGATGATATTCATGCGACTTGTAACCACTAAATCCCCCTCTGTGTCTCTCATTTCGGTATCCAGAATAATAAATTGCATCTTTCCTTTTTTTCCTTCTTTTTCATAAAGGTCTGCTACTTTTATTTGGCAAGTAAGAGACTCGCCTACTTTTAGTGGGCGATGATAAATAAAGGACTGCTCACCATGAAGCATTCTCTTTTTATCTAAATCTAGCTCTATTCCTTCACCCTCTACCCCTGCTACCACCGGAAAAGTAGGTGGCGCAATCAGCCCATTATAGGGACTCTGATTAGCATAAGTTGGTTCCGTATATAATGGATTGTCATCACCTATAGCTTGAGCAAATTGTTTAACATGTCTTTTATCCACTTCAAACATGAACGTTGACCCAGTCTTACCGATAATTGTCTGATCGAGCATCGATACCACTACCTCCTAGCGAGCATATTTTCTGTTTGTGCAGCGCTTGTTACAATTAGTGCATCTACCGCTTTTGCGCACTTTTCAGTCACAATGATTGGATTTAAATCTAGCTCTTCAATGTCATAATCTTGTACAAGTGAGGATACACGCAGTAAGATGTCGACAATGCCCTCTACATCAAGCGCTTCTTCACCTCGTACACCGTCGAAAATGGCTTTTCCTTTAATCTCATTTATCATTTCAAGCGCATCTTGTCTTGTGATCGGTGCAACCCGGAAAGCAATATCTTTGAACACTTCAACAAAAATGCCGCCTAAACCAAACATAATCACCGGTCCAAAGCTGGCATCTCTCGTCACACCAACGATAACTTCCGTCCCCTTTGCCACCATTTCCTGCACCATCACCCCATTAATGTGGGCATCAGGATGATATTTGTGAGCGGACAGAAGAATGTCATCGAATGCTTGCTTTACTTGCTCTGCATTTTGCAAGGAAAGACGTATACCACCTGCTTCTGTTTTATGCAAAATGTCTTTTGAATCAATTTTTAATACAACAGGATAAC
This sequence comes from Cytobacillus sp. FSL K6-0129, assembly GCF_038007625.1. Taxonomy (NCBI): domain Bacteria; kingdom Bacillati; phylum Bacillota; class Bacilli; order Caryophanales; family Bacillaceae; genus Cytobacillus; species Cytobacillus sp. FSL K6-0129. The sequence goes on from NZ_JBBOXM010000001.1 coordinate 2,308,600, forward strand.
CAATACTGTTCGCTTGCTGAACCGCTTCATCCACGGTAGTTGCTAAGCTCTTTTTTGTAGTGGGAATTTCGTAAGCCTGTAGCACTTTGCTTGCATCCCATTCGCTTAAAATTTGATTCTCTTGCAGTAAATACGCTACGTTCTCTTTCTTCTGAATAGATGCCCGTTCTCGAACACTCTCTTTTTGATACGCACGATATTTTTCGCTATATTCGACTAACTTTGCGAGCGCAGATATCGCTTGTAAGTTACCCGGTATCACTGGAACACCATGGTCGACCATATATTGTTGCCCTTTAGGTATACTCATTCCTTCTAACGGAAATGTACTTACAAACACAAATTTATTCGTGTTTTTACACATCTCAACAAATTCTTGTAATTCCTTCGTCTCTTCATCCCAAAATAAGGGGAACTCTGTAAGAATGATATTGTCTACATCCGGATCCTCCATTAAGGCTTTTAATGGCGCAGTAAATAGCTCTGGTGCCGATACAGAAGCCGCTGCAGTTAGATCAATTGGGTTGGCTGCACTAGCAAAGGAAGGAATCACTTGTTTGATTTTCCGTTGAGTTTCCTCATTTAATTTTGGAATCAACAAGCCATTAGCTTCACAACGATCGGCTTCGTTAATCCCTCTGCCACCCGAGCTTGTAATAATTACGGTATTTCTCCCTGTTGGCAGTTTGCCAGATAAGAATAATTTCGAGAATGAAATAATTTCATCATAATCATTGGCTCTAATCATGCCAGTTTGTTTAAAAAATGCGTCATAAATATCGTTCGAGCCGGCTAATGAACCCGTATGAGAAGCGGCTGCTCTTTTTCCTGCAGTTCCTCGCCCTGCCTTCATAACGATAATCGGTTTCCCTTTTTCAAGCGCCTCGTATGCCAATCCCCTTAATTTTTTAGGTTTTTTCGCACCTTCCAAATAACCGCTGATCACTTTCGTTTGCTTTTCATGAACCATATACTCAACTACATCTTCAAAACTGGTATCCATTTCATTTCCAACACTCACAAAATAATTGAACGTTAATCCATGTTGGGCAGCAGCCATATACGTAAGCACACCAAAGGCGCCGCTTTGCGATACATACCCAACTGCGCGTTGTTCACTAAGAGGATAGCTCATAACAGCAGGAGAAAATGTACCGACCAGACCATTCAGCGTATTAACAAGGCCGACACAATTTGGACCAAGTAAACGGAGACCATGCTTTTTTGCATAATCCGCTATTTGTTTTTGTTGTTTTTCTCCCGACTCTCCAGTTTCAGAAAATCCTGAAGCAAAAATAATCGCTGCCTTCACTTTCTTTTCTACACATTGCTCTAGCCCTTGCTGAATCTGGTGAGCACTTAAACAAAAGATGACTAAATCAACTGCATGTGAAACCGCTTGTAAGGATGAGTAGCACTTCACTCCATGAATTGCATTTGAAGTAGGATGAATAGGAAAAATATCTCCTTGAAAGCCCCCATCTAATAATGCCTTCACCTGGATATTGCCAAGCTTCTTCGGGTTTTCAGATGCACCTAACACGGCTACTGATTGCGGATAAAAAAAAGAATGTAGCTCATCCTTTGCGGAAACGTTTTCATTTATCATTACATTCACCTCACTAAATAAAAATCAATTTCTTTCTATCGATAGCTTACAAAATGAACGCTAATGGATCAGGCGTAAAGAAAACATTAAACATTTAATTATTAGGTAGTAAAAAAAAGTAAATATCAACTAAACCTTTACTTACCGTAGGCAGAAACTTTCACAATTATTTTTTTACGTACTATATCATCTCGACTATGACACAAGATCACCTCGACAATGGCAAGGGATTACCACGAAAAAAAGACAATGATCACACAACTTGTGCTCATTGCCTCTTTTCCATTATCTCTATCCAGCGTAATAACTTACCTTCCACCCGTTTAGATGGGACTTTAATTCCTCGTTCTATCGTACTGATATAAGCTTGTGACACCTCAACTTCTTGCGCTAATTGTGATAACGACAAGCCATTTGTCACTCTTACTTCTCTTACACGTTTACCTAAAAGGACGTGATCTGTTAACGATTGATGGTCTTTCACTTTCACTTCAAAAGTCGTTTTCTTCAATTGAGCATACCTTTCAACAACTTCCTCAGGTGGCTGAATAATAATCTTTGCTTGCTTCCAAGTATTCCCCCAGCCTTTACTATCCACAATGGATTCTTCCCATGCTTCGTAATACCATGCAGAGAGTAAACCATCCTCTTGTAGCGTATCAAGCGCGCTCTCAAATCGTTCTCTTGTCCTTGAAGGCAATCTTATATTTAATGATTCACCTATCGCTGCGAGTAATGTTGAAATATAATGTGGTTTTAAATAATCGCCCTTCTTTGCCTGGACTCTCCAACGCCAATGCATATATCTCCCTAACCTCTTCTCCCAAGACCTTCTGTAAGGATCATACTGCAATATTTTAAGTGGTAGATGTATAACCTGCCTACCGGATCCATATAGAAATGGGGAAAATATAGGACCCATTTTATATTTCAACACTTGCTGTGATTCATTTTGGTCATACACGTCAAAAGCATTACCCATTAACCTTTTCTCGACTGGTTTTCCTTTTTGATATACCACAGTCTCTATATCGATCCAAAGATTTTTTATAATTGTAAGCGATTTCATAATTCTTAGACGTTGACTCCGCTCATACCCTCCGCGTCTCCCTTCTCCACCGCGTTTAGGTAACAAGCCCCTCATCCGAAGCAGTTCATCCACCTCTATCGTAATAACATCTTCATGATGCTTGGCGATAGCAAGAAAGTTGGCACATAACATATCGAGTACATCAACATCCAAATCTGTTAACGTAAAGCGATCTATATTTTGATCTTCTACTATCTCGTTAATCATCAATAAGCCTTGCACATGACCTTTCTGGATTCTTCTACAATACCTTTCTTTCTCTTGATCCCAATGAAAAACTTGATATAGCGCCTCTCGTACCGCTTGATAAGGGGCATTATTCATTACACAAATATTCTCTCTCTGAGAAGGGACTAGAGATGAATTTCTCCAATCTACTCCATGAGCGATAGCCTTTTCTAATTCCTGTACAGTGCATTTACTATATTTAAAAAGTTGATTGATCCATTTATCAGCATAATCATTTACGATTATCGTGAACATAGAAAGAAATTCTTTACTGTTCAGCAAAAAATTAGACAGGTATTGATAGAAGAGCTGATTTAATTCAGCTTTCTTTAGTTGACTGAGGTGCTCCATCCCAAGTTCGTCAGCCATTACATCTAATACCCACTCTGCGATTCCCCGCTGAAACCACTGACAAAACTCTTCCCAAGCAGCTTCCTCATTTAAAAAGGTATCCGCCCTTAGCCTATTTTCAATTGCTGAAATGGCAAGTCCCCTTAGTTGATGATCTAAAAAAACCATTGTAAATAGGGAGGAATAATTTTTGTTTTTCTCGATAAGAAAATGCACGATATGATCTGCCAATTGATGAATAAAGCGATCTCTTGCGATTTGTCTTAACGAATTAAAAACAGCCGGATTTTCTTGATATGCCTTTTCCCAAATCATAAAAGATTTGACACCTGAGATATAATAAATAGGTGCCTTCTCTTTTTCAATCGACTCTTGTTTGGCAATTGCTTCTTTTTGCTGTTCATAAATACATAGAATTAAAAAATTATCAATTTCATTTGTCAATTGTCTAGCTTTGCCTTCATTACGCTTCCCATTCCTACGAACAACTTTTTTAGTCATAAACCGTCTATTCCCTCCTACCCTTATTTCATTGAGTGACTTAGACAATGTTGGTCGTTATTTATTACAAGTGTAGCATAACAAAAGTTTAATTAACTATATATTTTAACTATTCAGAATAAAAATACCCGCCATGGAGGTACTTCCATGACGGTGTATGACTACTTTTCACCAGCATCAGCAAACCGCTTCAACCGCTCGCCTATCTCATCTCTTACACGAGTAAACGTTTGCCACTTTTCCTCTTCCGTGCCAATTGCTTTGGCAGGATCATCAAATCCCCAATGTTCTCGTTTCACTTCTTTCGGTGTTATAGGACATTTATCAGCAGCATCGCCACATAAGGTGACAACCAAATCCGCTTGATTTAAGATGTCGGTATTTATCACATCCGAAGTTTGCTGTGAGATATCTATCCCTGCTTCTTTCATCGCTTCTACAGCTTTTGGATTGAGTCCATGTGCTTCAATGCCTGCACTATAGACTTGCCAATCTTCGTTTAAATAATGCTTTGCCCAACCTTCAGCCATTTGACTTCTGCAAGAATTCCCTGTGCAAAGAAAATAAATGATTTTTTTCGTCATATGAACACTCCTTTAATGAATAATTAATAACCATATATAAAGACCTAATAAGGTGATAAATAAGGTGGGAATCGTTAGAATGATACCTGTTTTAAAGTAGGTACCCCAAGAAATCTTCACCCCTTTACGCGATAACACATGTAACCATAATAAAGTAGCAAGTGAACCAATTGGCGTGATTTTTGGTCCAAGGTCAGATCCGATGACATTGGCATAAATCAAGGCATCTTTCATCATACCTGTTGCATTCGTATCTGCAATGGCTAACGCATCAATCATCACTGTCGGCATGTTATTCATGACCGAAGACAAAATGGCAGCAATAAAGCCCATGCCCATTGTTGCGGCAAACAATCCTTGATCAACGGTTAATTGAAGAACATCTGTTAATAAGCTCGTTAGCCCAACATTCCGCAAACCATACACAACAACATACATTCCGACTGAGAAGAAAACAATATTCCACGGAGCCCCCTTCATGACGGATTTCACATCAACTGCATCACTTCTTCTAGAGATCATAAGAAAAATAAAAGCAATGATACTAGCAATAATCGATACAGGCACACCAACAAACTCACTTGCAAAATAGCCAACTAGTAATATCGCCAAAATCCACCATGAGTACTTGAATAATCGTGGATCCTTTATCGCTACACGTGGCTCCCGTAATTGCGTACCATCATAACGACCGGGTATGCTTTTTCTAAAAAACAAATAGAGAACCAAAATACTTGCCGCAACAGAAAATAAATTCGGTACAATCATGACAGTGAAAAATTCCACAAATCCGATGCCAAAGAAATCGGCCGATACAATATTAACAAGATTACTTACCACAAGGGGTAATGACGCTGTATCAGCGATAAAACCACTTGCAATAATGAATGGAAAGACCATTTTCTCATTAAAATTCAAGTTCCTTACCATCGAAAGAACAATCGGTGTCAAAATCAAGGCAGCCCCGTCATTCGCAAACAGAGCAGATACAATCGCTCCAAGCAAAATCACGTAGACAAACATTTTTACACCATGCCCTTTTGCCGCTCTCGCCATATGCAAGGCAGACCATTCAAAGAAACCGATCTCATCTAAAATTAAAGAAATAATAATAATAGCGATAAATGTTAACGTTGCATTCCATACAATCGACGTTACATCCAAAACATCTTGGAAATCTACCACACCAACTAGTAAAGCCAATATCGCTCCACCACAGGCAGACCAACCAATAGACAACCCTTTAGGTTGCCAGATGACTAAAATAAGTGTGATTAAAAAAATCACTGATGCCAAAACCACTGACGTTGTCATACCCATTCCTCCTTAATCACACAATACGCGCAAACCTTGTTTTTCAAGACTTTCAAGTAGCCCCTCTTGACTTGGAAGCTGATTTAATAAAATACAAACGAAGGGAAAGTTCTCATATTGTTTATTTAAACCGTAATAAACCCATTGACCCCTTCTTGATTCAAAGATCAAACCAACATCACGTAACTTACGTAAATGCTGACTAATAGCTGGCTGGCTCATATCAAATAAATGAACAAGCTCACAAACACAGCATTCCCTTGATTCAAGAATCTTCACCATCTTTAGCCTTGTTTTATCGCCTAACAGCTTTAACACAAGCGCAACTTCCTCAATTGTACTTTTCATTAAGGTACTCCTTTATCGTATAAGTAAATGCTTATATCCTTATGCTATTTTATAGATAAATCTATAGTTAAGCAATCCCTGTTAGAAAAAAACGCATCAAATTTTTTTGATTTATTTCTTGATTTTCCAATTATAGTTAAAGTATACTGATAACACATCAAAAAAATTTGATAGGAAGTGCAAACCATGAAACCATTCATTGAATATGAAAAACAATTTAAAGCATTAGCCGACCAAAAAAGACTAGAAATTATGTATGAGCTATGCCAACGGGGACAGACATGCGTTTGTGATTTATCCGAGATTTTCTCTCTTCCGCAATCGAAATTATCCTATCATTTAAAGATTTTGCTCGATGCTGGTTTAATTACAAAAGAGACAAAAGGAAAATGGAATTACTATGAATTAAATGAGCAATCCGTTAACCATCTCTTATCAGAAGAACTTTGTTGTATCTTTAGAAAATCAAGTAATTCTTGTTGCAATTAAAAGGAGGCATTTCAAATGAAATATGTGCATATCGGCATTAACGTAACCAATTTAGAAGCATCTATCGCCTTTTATTCAAAAGTATTTGGTGTTTCTCCAATCAAGGTCGAACCCACTTACAGTAAGTTTTTATTAGAACAACCTGGACTCAACTTTACCCTTAATGTTAAAGACGAAGTAAACGGTAATCAAGTGAATCACTTTGGTTTCCAAGTAGAAACACAAGAAGAAATCGATCACCATAAACAACGATTAGAACAAGAAGGATTCTTCGCACGTGAAGAACGGGATACCACTTGCTGCTACGCTCTGCAAGACAAGTTTTGGATCAACGATCCAGATGGGAATGAGTGGGAGTTTTTTTATACGAAGGCGGATAGTGAGGTTCAGAGTGAGGGATGCTGTGTAGATATTTAAGGGATATTTCTTTCATTTCCTAAAATAACAAGTAATTTTAAAAAAATAGATACTAATCAGTGCCTTGTTTTTAACTTACTATAATCCTCCACATGGAGCATAAAGTGAAATATAACTACCTTTAGTATTAATATGTTTGCTTAACAACAATACTGTACTTCTTAATGCCTCTCAAATCCTGCTTATTAATGTACATAATATTCCTAATTTTCAATTATAATATGTTGTGTAGTAGGAGAAAAAGGAGGGGTAAACCCTAATGAAAAAAAGATACTATAAAATATTTGCCTTATTAATACTGCTAGGTGTCATTACTTTTTTGATTTATAACTATATAAACAATTATAGATTTGCTAGTGAAGTTTTTTCTTTTAGGGGTGAAGGACAAAACTGGGTTGTTACCTCTAAATATACATCTATTCATCAGGATAACTATAGGCATGAGATAAAAATAGAATATACTGGTGATGACAAAAATGTATTAGTTGACCATTGGTATTTTCATTCTTCACTATTTGGCACCGGCGGCGGTGGGGAAACGCTTGATGATAATAACCAGCTTAGTAAAAGAGAGGATGGGACATTCATGTTTACGCCAGATAAAATGCATACATTCGAAATAGAATGGAATGGCAATAAAGAGACGTTTGATGTTAACCTATTGGAGGATCATTAATTTTTGTGAATAGCTTGGTTTTATATGTTATTGGTTTTAACCAAATAAAAAACCACCAAATATGTATTTGGTGGAGACGGAGGGAGTCGAACCCTCGTCCAAAGATATTGGCACTTAAGCTTCTACGAGTGTAGTCGATATATTCGTGTTTCGCTGCTCCTTATGCCTATCGACGGGCGTCCGGGCAGCTAGTCTGGTTGTTCTCTTCCTTCATCCTCAGACGGTGGAATCCGGCGTAGCCCACTAAATTTGAGTCCCTTACCCTACCACATGGGCGATGGAGGGAGGAACCGCTAAAGGCCTATTAGGCAGCTAAAGCGAAGTTGTTTTGTTGTTTGCCAGTTATAGGCTTTGACGTTTTAACGAGGACGATCCCCTCGACTCGCAACCTAAGCTCAAACTATCCCTGTCGAATCCGTAGCGTCCCCATTGGATAGTAGCAGTTTTTTAAAGCTGCTAACTGTATTAGGTGCGCAACTGAGTCGTTGCAGCATACGGAATGCTCGATAAACTTTGAGCAAAGATTGTGCACCTCTATTTGAAGTGACAATTACTATTATAGCACAAACAAACGAAATATCAATTGTAAGCTTTTGGTATATTACATTTTTTGTCTTTCGCGGAAGGCACGCTCAACTTCTCGTTTCGCTTCTTTTCGTTTTAAGTCTTCGCGCTTATCATATTTCTTTTTACCCTTCGCTAATCCAACTAAAACCTTTGCGAAACCATTTTTTAAATATAGTTTTAATGGAACAAGGGCATAGCCGCTTTCTTTTGACTCACCTATTAGTTTGTTAATTTCTTTCCGGTGTAGTAAAAGCTTTCTCGTTCTTAATGGGTCGTGGTTATGAATATTCCCTTGCTCGTAAGGACTAATATGCATACCAATAATGAATAATTCATTATTAACAATTCGTGCATAGGCATCTTTTAGGTTCACACGTCCGTTACGAATAGATTTAATCTCTGTTCCTTGTAAAACAATACCCGCTTCATATGTTTCTTCGACAGTATAATCATGATAGGCTTTTTTATTTTGGGCGATTGTTTTCCCTGCACCTTTTGGCATCTCTTTCTCATCTCCCTTAAATCACAGCAGTTTTATTTATTTTAGCAAAAACAAAGGAAAGAAGGAAGAAAGCCTTACAAAAAAGGCTTCCTCCATTAGTCTATTAACGTTTCTTTTTTCGTTTTGCTTTCGGCGCATTTTCATAGAATTTGCGTTTTTTCTTTTTCTTACCCTCTGGCTTACCAGATTTTTCACCTCGTTCTGGCGCAGCAGATTTCCTTGGCTTTCTTTCTGAACTACCTGTTTTAAACACTTTTGTTTCTTGTCGGCGTTCTCTTCTAGGCGTGCCTTTCATTCCAACAATCTCAAAGTCGATCGCACGTTCATCTTTATTGACATTGATGACACGAACGGTAATTTCATCACCAATGCGGAATACATTCCCTGTACGTTCGCCGATCATTGCCATTTGTCGTTCTTCATAGCGATAATAATCATCGGTCATATAGCTGACATGGATTAAACCTTCTATCGTGTTTGGTAGTTCGACAAACATCCCAAAGTTCGTAACAGAGCTAATCATACCATCATATTCTTCACCAATTTTATCAAGCATGTATTCTGCTTTTTTCAATTCATCGGTTTCACGTTCGGCATCGACTGCTCTTCGCTCCATTTCAGAAGCATGATCCGCGATTTCAGGTAACATCGCATTCCATTTTTCTTGGGTGCGATCGTCTATCTTACCTTCGATCAAATACGTACGAATGAGACGGTGAACAATTGTATCTGGATATCGACGAATTGGCGAGGTGAAGTGTGTATAAAACTCTGTTGATAGTCCGAAGTGACCCAAGCTTTCTGGATCGTACTTCGCTTGTTGCATGGATCGAAGCATCATTGTTGAAATCACCATTTCCTCTGGTGTCCCCTGTACTTCTTCTATAATATCCTGCAATGCCCGCGGATGAACAGCGTTGGCTGTTCCTTTCACAATATAACCAAAGTTTGTAATAAACTCAAAGAATCTTCTGAGCTTATCTTCTTTCGGGTCTTCATGAATACGGTAAATAAACGGTACTTCCATCCAATGAAAATGCTCTGCAACCGTTTCATTCGCTGCTAGCATAAATTCCTCAATGAGTCTTTCTGCTACTGAGCGTTCGCGAATGACGACATCTTTTGGGTCACCCTCTTCATTCACTAACACTTTCGCTTCTTTAAAGTCAAAATCAATGGCGCCACGATGCATACGCTTTTTACGAAGAATCGCAGCTAATTCTTCCATTCGCTTAAACATTGGTACGAGTGGCTCATAGCGTTCAATTAATTGTTCATCGTTATCTTCCAAAATTTTATTCACATCCGAATAAGTCATTCTTTCGGTTGTTTTAATGACGCTTTGGAAAATCTCATGATTGACCACTTCACCATCAGGCGTAATTTCCATCTCACATGAAAGTGTGAGACGATCTACTTTTGGATTTAAAGAACAAATTCCATTCGATAGGCGATGGGGAATCATAGGTATTACACGATCGACTAAGTACACACTAGTTGCTCGTTCCTCTGCTTCTACATCAATTGGTGATCCTTCAGTTACGTAATAAGATACATCAGCAATATGCACACCTAATTTATAATGACCATTATCAAGTTGCGTCACAGTAACAGCATCATCTAAATCTTTCGCATCTGCACCATCAATCGTCACAATCGTTTCGCCTCTTAAATCTCGACGATTTTCAATTTCTTTTTCATCAATCTCATCAGGCGTTTCTTCTGCCTGCTTTAACACATCATCAGGGAATTCCATCGGTAACCCATGTTTATGAATAATGGAAAGAATATCAACGCCTGGATCGTTTTTATGACCCAGAATTTCCATTACTTCACCTTCCGCACTCTTTCTTCCTTCAGGATAAGTTGTGAGCTTAACAACAACTTTATGTCCTTCTACTGCCCCTTTAGAAGCAGCTTTTGGGATAAAGATATCACTGGCAAACTTTTTATCATCTGGAATAACAAAGCCAAAATGCTTACTCTCAGTGTATGTACCAACGATTTGTTGCACACCACGTTCCAAAATGCGGACGATGGTTCCTTCTTTTCTTTGACCAGCGCTTTCTGCTGCTACACGGGCTAAGACAATATCACCGTGCATGGCATTATTTGTTTCATTTGGTGGGATAAATAAATCATCGAGTCCTGGTTCATCTGGAATAACAAAGGCAAATCCTTTGGCATGACCAGATAATTTCCCGCGCACAAGATTCATTTTTTCAGGTAATCCATAGCGATTACTCCTTGTACGCACAACTAAGCCTTGTTCCTCCATAATGACTAAAGTCTTTACAAAATCCTTAAATTGGGTGGAGTCTTCTATCCCAAAGGCCTCCTCCATTTCTTGTACTGTTAGAGGCTTGTACGCCTCGTCCTTCATATAATTTAATAGTTTATCGACCAGCTCTTTTTTGTGGTTATCCACGATTGACAACACTCCTCAAACTTCGATCCAACTTACACTTGCCAATCAAGCTGCTCTAAGAATTGATACACATCTTCATGCAGCTGATCTCTTTCCTTATCAAGTGTAATGACATGACCGGATTCTTCATACCATTTAATCTGTTTTTGATCATTTTCTACTTCATTGTATATAATATTCGCGCTTTCAGTATTAATCATATGATCTTCTCTTGATTGCACAACAAAAGTCGGAGAATAAATCATATCCACATTATGACGAACATCTGCAATTAATGCTTGTAATGCCTTTAATGTGTTCATTGGTGTTTCTTTAAACTTAGCTACTTCTTCTTCGATTTGTTCGGGTGATTTTCCTTCTAGCTTCTTATATTGTCGGGCATAATCAACGACATTATCGTACATCACTTCTTCAGATTTAATATGCATAGGTGCACACATGGTTATAATACCCTTTACAGGTACAGTGTAACCTAATTTCAAGGAAAATACCCCACCAAGAGATAAGCCGGCAATCGCGATTTCTTCATGCCCCATTTCCTTTAGGTGTTGATAACCATTCATGACGTCTTGCCACCAATCTTCTGGTCCCGTATGGACAAGTTCTTCCGGCGGGACGCCATGGCCTTTATATAATGGCGCATGACAAGTATAACCTTTCCCTTCTAGGAATCTTGCCATCATGCGAACATCTGCTGTATTACCAGTAAACCCATGTAATAATAATACTGCTCGTTTACCATCTCCAAATGTGAATGGTTTTGGTTGAACTACTTTCATTATGTAAACTTCCTTTCAATCAAACGTTTGTTTAACATGATTAGTTTTCCCTGTAATAGGCAAAATAAAAACCCGACCTTTCGTTGAGGCCAGGCATTGCATTGTTCGTCTCTATTTATAGAGCAAAATAAGAAACTGCGATTGTTAAAATAAAGAATAAAACAGCTAAAACAATCGTCAAACGATGTAAAATCAAATCTAAGCCGCGTGCTTTTTGTTTACCAAAAAGCTGCTCCGCTCCACCAGAAATCGCACCTGAAAGACCTGCACTTTTTCCTGATTGAAGTAAAACAACGGCAATTAAACCGATAGACACAATGACTAGCAATGTAATTAAAAGTGTATGCATGTGGGCACCTCCATATCAACCATTTACGTACAATAATAATACTCAAATTTTAGCATATTTACTATGTACAGACAAGTTAATCTATCATGAAATGTCAAGTTCATGCCCGCATGCCTATTTGCGCATCTACAAATTATTAACAAAAATGGTAATCTCATTATTGTACGATGTGATTAGCCGCTTTTTAGGAAAGACTCTATTATATATATTTCTGTATTTTTGATTTTTCTTTTCAAAGTAGCATACAAAGAAGTGGTTTTAGAAATTTGACGTGATTCCGTGATAAATGAGTCAACATTCGTAGTGGGTACGAAAATTTGATGCGCTTCCATGATAAACGAGTCAGAATCCTTAGTGAATCCGAAAATTTGACGCGGTTCCTTGATAAACGAGTCAAAATCCGTAGTGGATACGAAAATTTGACGCGGTTCCTTGATAAATGAGTCAAAATCCGTAGTGAATCCGAAAATTTGATGCGTTTCCTTGATTAACGAGTCAGATTTCGTAGTGGGTACGAAAATTTGACACGATTCCATGATAAATGAGTCAGATTCCGTAGTGAATCTAAAAATTTGACGCGTTTCTATGATAAACGAGTCAGGGCTTTTGGTTTTGACATTTCTTTATTTATCTCGCCATGTATTTACGCGTATTTTCCACTACGGAGTTCGACATCCCTTAAAACCTAAAATAGCCAAAAAAAAACAAACACCATTTACAAAATGATGTTTGTTTTTTTAAGACATTATTTACTCAAGTTATAAAAAGATTTCAATCCGTCATACACAGCTAAATCACCAAGCTCATCTTCAATGCGAAGTAGTTGGTTGTATTTTGCAATACGATCTGTACGGCTCATTGAACCTGTTTTGATTTGACCAGCATTCGTAGCTACAGCGATATCAGCGATTGTTGCGTCTTCTGATTCGCCAGAACGGTGAGAAACGACTGCTGTGTAACCAGCACGTTTCGCCATTTCGATCGCTTCAAATGTTTCAGTTAATGTACCGATTTGGTTTACTTTAATAAGGATTGAGTTTCCTACACCTTGTTCAATTCCTTGTGCTAGCTTTTTCGTGTTTGTAACGAATAGGTCGTCCCCTACTAATTGAACTTTACCACCGATGCGTTCAGTTAATAATTTGTGGCCTTCCCAGTCGTTTTCATCTAATCCATCTTCAATCGAGATGATTGGGAATTCAGAAACAAGCTCCTCGTAGAAAGAAACCATTTCTTCTGAAGATAATCCAAGACGACCTTCTCCAGTTAAATCATATTTGCCGGTTTCTTTGTTAAAGAATTCAGATGAAGCAACGTCCATTGCAAGGTAAATATCTTTACCTGCTTCGTAACCTGCATTGCTAATCGCTTCAATGATGACTTCTAGCGCTTCACGGTTTGACCCAAGGTTTGGGGCGAAGCCACCCTCGTCACCTACTGCCGTGTTTAAGCTTTTAGATGAAAGAACTTTTTTCAATGAATGGAAAACTTCAGCACCCATACGGATCGCTTCTTTGAATGTAGGAGCGCCAACAGGCATAATCATGAATTCTTGGAAATCAACATTGTTATCCGCATGAGAACCACCATTAATGATATTCATCATTGGTGTTGGTAATTGTTTCGCATTGAAACCACCAAGATAGCGGTATAATGGTAAACCAACAGACTCTGCTGCTGCATGCGCACAAGCCATAGAAACACCAAGAATTGCGTTTGCACCTAATTTGCCCTTATTTTCTGTGCCATCAAGCGCGATCATTGTACGGTCAATACCTACTTGATCAGTTACGTCAAAACCAATAATTGCTTCAGAAATTAAGTTATTCACATTATCTACTGCTTTTTGAACACCTTTACCTAAGTAACGATCCTTGTCTCCGTCGCGAAGTTCAACGGCTTCATATTCACCAGTTGATGCACCAGATGGTACAATCGCACGGCCGAAGAAGCCAGACTCGGTTAATACTTCTACTTCTACTGTTGGATTTCCACGTGAATCTAATACTTCACGAGCATATACATGTTGGATAAATGGCATGATAATCTCTCCTTTTTCATTGGCTGTCATCTTGTCAAACTTCATTTATATGTAAGGCACGGATGTTCACAAAAAAGTGAACACCGGCACTTATTTAATTAATGTAGAACCAGTCATTTCTTCAGGTTGAGACACTTTTAATAAATCAAGTATAGTTGGAGCTAAATCTCCTAATATACCATCTTCACGTAATATTAGACCTTTTTCCGTTACAATAACAGGTACTGGATTAGTTGTATGAGCTGTCATTGGATGATCATCAAGAGTAATGACCTCATCCGCATTGCCGTGGTCAGCGGTGATAATCGCTTTTCCACCTTTAGCAATAATGGCGTCAATCACTTTTCCAAGACATTCATCAACCGTTTCAACAGCTTTAATTGTTGGTTCTAGCATTCCTGAGTGCCCCACCATATCAGGGTTAGCAAAATTTAATATAATGGCATCATGCTTATCTTGACTAATTTCATCAAGCAAAGCATCTGTTACTTCGTAGGCGCTCATTTCAGGCTTTAAATCATAAGTAGCAACTTTAGGTGAGTTAATCAAAATCCGTTCTTCACCAGGAAATTTTGCTTCTCTTCCTCCACTCATAAAGAATGTAACATGAGGATACTTCTCTGTTTCTGCAATTCTCAGTTGCGTTAAGTGATTTTGTGAAAGTACTTCTCCAAGAGTATTATCTAGGTTTGTCGGTTTAAATGCAACATACCCGTCAACTGTTTCACTAAAATGGGTTAAACAAACAAAGAATAAAGTCTTTGGATGGCCTATACCACGATCAAATGAACGGAAGTCTTTGTTTGTAAACGTATTTGAAATCTGAATCGCGCGGTCAGGTCTAAAGTTGTAAAAAATCATAGCATCATTATTACTAACTTTTCCAACAGGTGATCCATCTTCCTTCACAATAACAGAAGGAATAACAAATTCGTCATAAATACCGTTCGCATAACTATCTTCGACTAATTCATGGGCACTATGATAAGCAGGACCTTCGCCATACACCATCGAACGATAAGATTTCTCCACACGTTCCCAACGATTGTCACGATCCATTGAGTAATAACGACCTGAAATAGAGGCGAATTCACCTACACCAATTTCTTTCATTTTCGCTTCTGCCGCTTGAATATATCCTCTAGCTGTCTGCGGACCAACATCACGTCCATCAAGAAAACCATGGACATAGACCTTTTTTAATCCTTCATCACTAGCTAGCTGAAGGAGGGCATACAAGTGGTTAATGTGACTATGCACACCACCGTCTGACAATAATCCCATCAGATGAAGGCTTGTATTGTTTTTCTTCGCATGATTAATCGCTGCAAGGAATGTTTCATTCTGCTCAAAGTGCCCCTCACGAATAGCCACATTTACTCTTGTTAAGCTTTGATAAACAATGCGTCCGGCCCCGATATTCATATGACCGACTTCGGAGTTCCCCATTTGTCCTTGTGGTAAACCAACCGCTTCTCCACTTGCTGTTAAATAAGCGTGTGGATACTCATTCCATAACCGATCAAAATTCGGTTTTTTCGCTTGAGCAACAGCATTGCCTTTGACTTCTTCTCTATGGGCAAAGCCATCAAGAATAATCAAAGCAACAGGTGATTTACTCATACTTACCCGCCTCCAATAATTGCAGGAAGGAAGAGGGCTCAAGACTTGCGCCACCGACAAGTGCACCGTCAATATCCGCTTGACTCATATATTCTTTAATGTTTGCCGGTTTCACACTACCACCATATTGAATGCGAAGAGCTTCGGCGATTTCCTCAGAAAACTGTTTACTAACGACAGAACGAATATGGGCACATACTTCGTTTGCATCTTCTGCTGAAGATGACTTTCCTGTACCAATAGCCCATATCGGTTCATAAGCGATGACAGCCTGTTTTAATTGCTCATCAGATAATCCCGACAACGCTGCTTCAACTTGATGTCCAACAAAACTCATTGTTTCATTGTTTTCTCTTTGTTCAAGTGTTTCACCTACGCAAATGATGGGAGTGAGGTTATGTGCAAATGCTGACTTCGCTTTTTTATTCACAGTCTCATCAGTTTCATTGAACATTTCGCGACGTTCTGAATGACCAATGATGACATATGATACACCTAAGTCTTGAAGTGCAACAGGGCTGATTTCGCCAGTAAATGCGCCATTATCTTCAAAATGCATGTTTTGTGCACCAATGGCAACAGGTGAACCTTCCACACCATCTACAAGACGCTCTAAAAATAGGGCTGGAGCACACACGATTGTATCCATATCCATTTCATCTGGAACAAGACCATTAATCTCTTCAATAAAGGACTTCGCCTCATTCATTGTTTTATGCATTTTCCAGTTACCTGCAATAATCGGCTTACGCATACTATCTCGTCCTTTCCTTTTTATTACTTATTTATCATTTAAAGCGACAACACCTGGAAGGGCTTTTCCTTCCATAAATTCTAATGATGCACCGCCACCTGTTGAAATATGACTCATACGATCAGCAAAATGGAATTTCTCGACTGCTGCTGCAGAATCACCACCACCGATAACAGAGTATGTGTCATTTGCTTCCGCTAATGCTTCTGCTACTGCTTTTGTTCCACCAGCAAACTGATCCATTTCAAATACACCCATCGGTCCATTCCAAATGACTAGCTTACTATCTGCAATTACTTCACTATATAAATTAGCCGTTTCAGGACCAATATCTAATGCCATCCAATCTCCTGGAATCTCGTTAATAGCCACTATTTTACTATCTGCGTCTTCAGCAAAACGATCGGCAACGACAGCATCAATTGGCATTAGAAATTTCACGCCTTTTTCTTCCGCTTTTTTCATAAACGTTTTCGCTAATTCTAATTTATCTTCTTCTAATAGAGAATTGCCAATATCATGGCCTTGTGCTTTTACAAACGTAAAGGCTAGACCGCCACCGATAATTAAATTATCTACTTTATCTAATAGATTATCAATTACATCGATTTTATCTTTTACCTTTGCACCACCAATGATAGCTGTAAATGGTCTGTCAGGGTTTGACAATGCCTTGCCTAACACTTCTAATTCTTTTTCCATTAGTAAACCAGAAACCGCTGGGATATGGTGGGCAATTCCTTCTGTCGATGCATGTGCACGATGTGCTGCACCAAAAGCATCATTTACATAAACATCTGCTAATTGGGCAAAAGCTTTAGCAAGTTCAGGATCATTCTTCTCTTCACCTGGGTAAAAGCGAACATTCTCTAGTAATAGAACATCGCCCTCTTCTAAACCATCTACTGCCTGTTCTACTTTTTCTCCGTACGCCTCATCTGCATAGGCAACATTTTTTCCTAGCAAGGCAGATAATCTTTCTGCAACAGGAGTTAACCTTAACTCTTCTACTACTTGTCCTTTTGGACGCCCTAAATGAGAAGCTAAAATCACTTTCGCTCCTTGGTCAATTAGATAGTTAATTGTCGGAATTGCTGCGCGGATACGTGTTTCATCCGTGATTTGTCCCTCTTTCATTGGCACATTAAAGTCTACACGACAAAATACGCGTTTTCCTTTTAGTTCTACATCTTTTACGCTCTTTTTGTTCATAGTAAAAGGCCCTCCTAAACATAATAATAGACTATTTTCTAGTTAGCTGCTTGTACTACAAGAAAGGCGAATGTTCATTCATTTATATGTATAAAAATCACCGTTTTCTTTCTTACTCGCGCAAGAAAAGCGCGAAAACGTATAGAAAAAGTCAAAATAAAAGGGAGAGGTATGGTCCCTTTCTCCCTTCACCATTTATCATTATAGACGTTCATTCATCTAATATCCATAAAGATGTGAGTTTGTAAGCAAAATTTTATTTTTAATGTTTACCAAACCTACATTTATAATCCTTTTTCAGCCATATATTCCATTAAATCAATCACTCTGTGAGAATAACCACTTTCATTGTCATACCATGATATGACTTTGACCATATTGCCTTCCATAACCATTGTAGATAATCCATCAACGGTTGATGATGCAGGATTTCCATTGTAATCACCTGAAACTAATGGTTCCTCACTAAAGCTAAGAATATCCTTTAACTCTCCATTTGCGGCAGATTTCAATGCTTCATTCACTTCATCGACTGTGACATCTTTATCAAGCTCGGCAACTAAATCAACTAGAGAAACATTCGGTGTTGGAACACGAATGGCACCACCATTTAATTTCCCTTTTAATTCTGGTAGAACAAGAGAAACGGCTTTTGCTGCTCCAGTTGTTGTTGGAATAATATTTTCTGCAGCTGCTCTTGCTCGACGATAATCTTTATGAGGCAAATCAAGAATTTGCTGGTCATTTGTATAGGAGTGGACAGTTGTCATCATTCCTCGTTTAATTGTAAATGAATCATGTAAAACTTTCGCCAACGGTGCTAAGCAATTCGTCGTACAAGAAGCATTTGATACGATATGATGGTTGTCAGGATCATATGACTCATGATTCACACCCATTACAATCGTTAAATCTTCATCGGTTGCCGGAGCAGATATAACCACTTTCTTCGCACCTGCTTCTAAGTGCTTCGCTGCATCTGCTCGTTTTGTAAAGCGGCCTGTAGATTCAACAACTAACTCAACACCTAAATCACCCCAACCAATATCAGCTGGATTTCTTTCTGCTAACACTTTAACCTTTTTGCCACCTACGATTAAGTTATCGCCGTCTACCTTTACCTCGTGCGGAAATGCTCCATGAATGGAGTCGTATTTTAATAAATGAGCTAGCATATTCGCATCTGTTAAGTCATTTATCGCAACGATTTCTACATTTTCCTTTTCAAAGCTCGCACGAAATACGTTTCTGCCAATTCTTCCAAATCCGTTTATTCCCACTTTAATTGTCATATTATGAAACCTCCGTTAATTAATTGTTTTTAGTAATTCCTCTGCCACAATCTCATCTGTGACAAGTATTGTTTGTTTCGGTGCTTGTTTCATGTAGGCAGCAATCGCTTTAGCCTTTGTTGATCCACCTGCAACGGCAATCACATATTCTGCATGTTGCAAATCTTCTAGTTGTAGTCCTACTGTTTGCAAACGATGGACCACTTTACCCTCTTCATTAAAGTAATACCCGAATGCTTCAGCAATCGCACCTGATTCTGTTAATTCCTTTATATTTCCCTTATGGGTACCACGTCTTTCTGCCATCTCAAGTGCATTGCCAATACCGTGAATAACGATATTCGCCTTTTTTATCACTTTCAGCACTTGCTTTATTTCTGGTTCCTTGATGATGGATTGATACATTTCTTCACCGACGACATCTGGGACATACAATGTTTGGTATGTGCCGCCCGATTCTTCTGCCATTCGCGCCGCTAATGTATTGGCTTGGAATCTCATATCTGTGCCGACGCCTCCACGGGCTGGAACAAATAAGACATCCACCATATGTTGCTGTTTCCTTAGCGCTTCAGCTACAGTTGAAATTGTGGATCCACCCGTCACTGCAATGGTCATCCCTCCATTAGCTATCGCCTGAACAAGGCGGGCTACTTCTTTTCCTAACTCTGACTTTACTGTTTCATCCTTATCAGTATCCCCATAAGTAAGTAGCACCTTTTCTATTTGAAGCATTTTTGTCAAGTTTATTTCTTTATCATTTAATCCCGACCATTCTTTAATTACCTCGTGGAGATCTACAAGGAGATGCTTTCCAGCCTCCGATAGTTTCGTTCCTTGTGCATCTACAATAATTAAGCCTTGTTCTCTTAAAAAATCGAGTTCTCCGCGTAATACTCTTTCGGTCATCCCTACTTTTGTCGCTAAACTCCTTCTTCCTACAGGCTCCATTAAAGAGGTTTGTTGCAAAATTTCATATCGTCTTTTCATTATTTCCATCAAGTCTGGAATTACTTTTTGAGTAACATTCATCCACTTATTCAATTTTTTACTCCTTTATATGGACATTATATGTCCACGCAAGACATTTTGTGTCCCACGAGAATAAAAATATATAATGAAGTCAAAACTTCATTTTTTTCTTCTTTATTCTTATACCCTTTTTACAATAATTTAATCATCAATCTTTAAAAATAACCCTACAACTTTATATTAGCAGGGTTATTTTTATTTTTCAATCATTTATCACTTTCCCAACTTAACTTCTCAGAAAGAGTGACATAATCTACTTGTCCATATTGAAGGATCTCACCGTCTACCTCAATAACTGGAATCATTAAACCAAAGCGTTCTGTTAGATCATCACTTGTTTCAATATCAATGGCTTCATATTGAAATAGACTTTCTTCTTGGACCATCTCAATGACAAGCTCAGCTTGCTCACATAAAGGGCATCTTTTTCTTGTATACAGTTTAACAATCTGCAATAATCATCCACCCCACTCTTTTATTCGTATCTTTTTCTTTTTGAAGAAGATGGAATTTTTAATTGATCACGATATTTTGCAACTGTTCTTCTTGATATCACAATACCTTTTTCCTCTTCTAATCGCTTGACTATCACTTGATCTGAAAGAGGTTTTTTCTTATCTTCACTTTTGACCATGTCACTTATTGCGTTTTTCGCCTGCTCAGATGATGCATTCTCAAACGACGTCGTCTTAATCGTACTAGAAAAAAAGGATCGCAATTCAATCGTTCCAAATGGCGTTTGCGCATATTTTTCACGGACCGCACGACTGACAGTTGATTCATGTATCTCTAATTCATCGGCTATCTCTTTCATTGTCATCGGTTGCAAATAATTTGGGCCCTTCCAGAAGTATTCAGGCTGTTTTTCAACAATTTTTAATGCTACTTTTAATAATGTTTCTTTTCTTTGTTCTATACTTCTAGCAATCCAATGAAAGTCCGTTTTTTTCTCTTGCAAAAAACGATTCACTTCTTGATCTCCATCTGCTTGAAACTTACGAAAATAGCTCTCATTAAAGCGAATCTTTGGTAGCACATCATCATATATACTTACAGAAAAAGTCCCATCTTCCCACTGAATAACGACTTCTGGTGTAATATATGGTGCTAACTCATTTTGGAAGGATGCAGCTGGTCTTGGATTTAGTGTTTGCACAAGATCAAAAACTTCTTGGATTTCTTTTAGTTCTACTTTCAGGTTTTTCGCTATTTCTTTCCATTTCTTATCAGCAAAAAGAAGAAAATAATCACTAATGACTTTCTCAGCGATTTCATTATAAGGGTGAAGTCTCTCTAATTGTAACCATAGACACTCCTGTAAGTCTCTCGCCGCTACTCCTGCAGGTTCTAAACTTTGAATCTCTATCAACGCTTCATTCATATCCTCTTCACTTACGTTGAATTTTTCCGCAACAGTTTGTATGTCTGTCTGTAAGTAACCGTTTTCATCTAAACATCCAATGAGATAGGAAATGAGTTTATATTCCATATGATTTAATTCTGCGATCGCTAACTGCGAATGTAAGTATTCTTGTAATGTTGTATGGTTTTTTGAACCGATTTGTTCAATCCAGTCCTGTTTATTGTCATCTACTTTTTGTTTTGATGGTTTCATTCGGTCAAATCTCGAATCGGCTGCTTGTGCAGGACTCGCTTCAATTTGCATAAGGGGATTCTCTAACGCCTTACTTTCCAAAAAGGCAGACAATTCTTGTGTATTATATTGTAACAGCGCAATCGCTTGTGTAAGCTCTTGTGTCATGGTCAATTTTAATGTTTGCTGTTGCCACAACCCTGCTTTCAAGTTCATTCTAAAAACCCCCCTTATTCTCATTCTACAATAATCACCTGAAATAGTGTATAGAAATAAATTGGTAGCGCACTACATAACTATTCAGATTGTAGAGTAAATATCATCAAAAAAGAAAAAGGAAGATTTGTGGAAACTAAACAATTATTAGATTTTTCAGTTATTTTTCCCTTTAGTTACAAAAAGGACGTTTGTCGACCATACTCTATGAATATGTGATAGAATCTATCATATTGGGCAAATTTTACGAAAGTAAAAGACGCAAAGCCACGGGCCTAAAGCATATATTGTCATGGCAGCCGGGTTGCAGATGTGTGAGGTGATTATTTCCGCTTGAATCACCCTTACCTCTTATGGACTTTCTAAAGGTCTCCTATATAAAAACCTTTCTAATTTTGCCTAAATTTCCCACAAAAAAGAAAGGTGTGTCTTATGATCTATCCAACCGTTCAAAGCGATGAAACCCATTTAACCCACATTGTAAAAGACAAACACTCTTGTATATGCGGTTTCCGCTATAATGTTTTTGCTACATTTACGAGGAAAGATTTGAAGAAAATCCAATTTAGATCGAATGAAAAAATTACTTGTCCCGTATGCAAAGCAACAGTAAATGAGGATTAATTGTATACATACCAAATTTAAAAGCCAACCATATAATCATGCGAAGGGTTGGCTTTTATGATGAAGTTGAAAATTTAATGATGACAAATCGAATGAGCCAACCAATTATGACACCAGGAATGACAGCTATCATTGGTAACCATACAGGCCCAAAAAACACGCCAAATATTGATACCTCTGTTGAATACATAAGACCAACCGTTACAAAATAAGCACAAAATACAAATGGTAAGAATGAATATTTACTCCCTTCACCCCCAGCATCCTTATAAGCATCCCAAATAGCGAAGAAGTATAAACACGGATAGAACATTAACCATCCATAATTAGCTGCTTCAGCAGCTTGATGAACTTTCCCTTGAAAGCTTAACATAATAATTTCGTTAAAATTACCCATGACATTAAATAAAATTTCTAAAACTAAAAATACAGTACCTTTAAACAATTTACCATTTAAATATTGACCAAAACCGGGAAAAGCAATCGACCAAAACAATTTCTCAATCGGGTTATTTTTTCTCACAGAACATCCCTATTTCCTTTTCTTTTTAGAAATATTTCTATGGTCTACTGATTGAGGGGCTTGTTCAAGCCAACCGTATTTAATTAATAAACTTGCCGATTGATTGCCTAAGTCTAATGTTTCGGTCATTATCTTTGCATACATTACCGTTAAATCCCGTCTTGTAGTCGTACCTAATGCTGTCCCATAATAGCCGGATAACGTAGCAATAAATATTACTACTTGGTATAGCATTAGCTTTTCTGAAAAAGGTGGTGTGGTAGAATTAAGCACTTCTGAGTCCCAAGTCGGTGAAACAGAAATGCTATCCTTAATTAAAGTATTAGCAAATTCTTGGACATTTTCATCGAACAAATCAAGACCTTTCCGCAAAAATTTCTTGATATCATTGGAAGTAACAGTTTGACAAAGACCTAAAAACAGGGCCTTTCCTAAAGCATTTCTTTGCATATCGTTGTACACATTCATAATCTCAACGACTGATAATGCTCGCTGTTCACTTATAAAGCCGTTTAAATAACTATTTTTTTCAGCGATTTCAATTTTTTCTGGGATTGGAATAGACGGTGAGGGGTGAAAAACACCCTTTTCTTGCTGCAATTTAATTGCCCATCTATATAATTGTGAACCTTTTTCCAATGCTTTTGTGAAAACTTGATCCACATCTTCATGAATTGCAATAGCTAATGCAGTTCCATAACCAATAATGCCATAACGAGTCATATCATGCATATACGCAAGAATAAACACATCTGAGTAAAGCTTTGGAGCAGTTACATTGACATCTTCTTCTTCACTAAAGGCTTTCGGCAATGGATGGTTGTTCTTATTATAGATCGTCGTAATATCAAAAATAATTTCATCACACATCTCGATAGCCGTCTCAATAAATTCCTTAATCTCTCCTTTATCAGCTTTTTCATAAAAATATTGCAGGACGCATTTATACATTTTATTATTCATATAGGCATTCCATAGCTGTGCTAACTCAGATGCCGTTAACCTTTGATCTTTCTCCGCCATATTAACCCTCCCATTGAAAGATTATCTATAGCGTGTCCTTAACCTTAAGGAAACATTCCCAGTTTTTTTACATCCATATACAATTAAACTAATGTCGGTGAAGCAATTAAACTTTTTGCCAATTTAAACGCGCTTTCAACGTCACCAATCTTCCTATAATAAGCAAATAAACGTTGTTCGTATTTTTCTATCATAAGCGTATCACCCGACTGACGATAATAAGGTAATAATTTATTTTCTATTATGGCGTATGCTTCCTCTTCTCTGCCCTCAATTAAGAAGGAGTAAAACTCAAATGTAAAAAGCCCACTCCATTGGTAAGTCTTTGCTAATTCAATCCCTTTTCTTACTTCTTGTAACAATTCCTTTTTATGTACTAACCCACTAATAAAACCATTATGAATATAATTTTCTAAAAACATGGCGTATAATGGAGAGTTTTCGCAGGCAATTTCTAATGCTTTCAAATAGTAATAGTGTGCTTCAGTGTATTTTTTCCTTTTATGAAGGTCATAAGCGAAGTTGTTATATACCTTTGCTTTTCTCTCTACTTCGCCACACTCTTCACATAAACGAAAAAGAGCCTCATACCTATCTTTCGTCTCTTTAAAATCATGAGCACCTTTCGCATTTAACTGCACAAGTAATAATGTTTCCGAATCTATCATGCGATTAACATTCATCGTTGAATGAAAATAATCAGCAGCTTTTTTACCATAATAATAGGCTTGTACGTTCTGATTAGCAGCATAATAAGCGAGTGCTAGATGGTAATAATATTCATTTTGATGATAGCTATCATGGTCAATAGAACTTAATTCTCGAATACAGTCTTTATTTCTCCCCGTTAAAAAATAATATATCCCTAATTGATGCTTTAATGAATTCTCTTCAAAAGAGGTTAGCTCTATCACTTCCTTTTGAAGTTGGTTGATAAAGTAATAAGCTTCTGTCACTTTCATCTTATATAAGAAGTACCTCGCCATTGTTAGAAAGTAACTCGCTTGAAAATCTGGTACTTTTCTTAACGAGTTTGCTGTTAACTCTTTCTTTAATTGCTCAATTCTCTCATCATCTTGAATAATAATTTGCTTTTGGAGGTCAGTCATCTTTCGCTTAAATTGCTGAAATCGTTCAATTTCATCTTCCATGTTAATTTCCAACCGTTCACAAAGCATATAAATAATTTCACTGGAGTATTGAGTAGACTCTCTTTCAATTTTACTTAAATGGGTGATAGAGCAAATGCCTTGTACAATCTCCTTCTGTGTAAGCTTCTTTGCTTCTCGATAGTATTTGATGATTTTTCCTTCCATCCTTGAACCTCCCAATAAGTGAAAAGTTAATCATGTCTCTTTTTGGCTATTATAGCAGAGAAAAATGATGGAGAAAGGCAAGGAAATCCTATTTAACCGTCTTACACATGACGGAAAAGTAATAGACAAACTAGGAGGACCATGTTTTATACGGTAGAGTAAACCATGAAACTTTTTTCGAAAAAAATAACCTAATAAGGGGCAAAACAGAAACGATTAAGCGGCCTTAGCCCTAAAGAATATAGAGCTAAAGCCGCTTAGACTGTTTTTATTATTTCCACTGACTATTTAACAGGGGGCAGTTCAATTAGTTCGTATCGATAGGATTCGTATCTATCTGTCGAAAGCTATAACTATTCAATTGGTGTTAAACCAATTAATCGAAGGAAATATTCAAGGTCTTTGTTACCGATTTTTTCTTTTGGTTGTTTCGATTCAGCATCAGGACCTTTCGTTAAGAAATTCTTTTCTGTTATTCTTATGTCTAATTCATCGACAATTCCGTCTTGATTAATATCTTCTTTCTTCTTCGAGGTATCTTCATCTCCATATGCATCAACAATTTTTCGAATGTCTTTTATATCAATGACCTTATCGCCATTCACATCACCGGCTAATCCTAGTTTTGGACGGATGGTTTGATGTTGACCAAAGAGTTCGCCATCGATTTTCTTACCAGGCACAAAAGTTGTGGCGCTCTTTAGGTGGCCTGGTGCTTCAATAACTAACGTATAATCCTGACTGCTCGCTGGAATTCCTTTTACAGTGAATTGTCCATGATCATCCAGCGTACCTTTATAATTCTTACCTGAACGTGTTTGAGCATACACTTTAATACCTAAATCGTTTGCTTCTCCAACGCGGTTAAAATATCCTTCCTCACTATTAAAAGCTTCTAAGTTCACTGAGCCTGCAACAGTCGTATGTTTAGAAATCACATCAAATGAATCGACACTATAATAAGGAATATCAACTTGTTGCTCGTCTTTTGGTGTATACTTTCCATTTACTACTTCAAAGCTACTTGTTTTACCATAATAAGCATCATCTTTCAACTTAAATGTCACATCAATTAATGGCATATCCCCATCTAGCCCATCAAAAGCTTTTCCAGATAGAGCACTACTTAATGTAACCGTACTATTCCAAATATCACTTTTTTCTACTACCGGTTTAGCTAAATCCACTTTAATGCCCTTTTGTTTTGTGTATTGCTCTATCTCTTTCGTCAAATTTGCCTTTTTGAAATCATATAAGTCATGTTGGAAACTCACTTGCCATTCCCCTGACATCATATCTTGAACATTGTTTAGCGAAAGAGTCATTGTAATATTGTCTTTTTTCTTTATCGCTTCCTTATCATAACTAGCGGAAACATATGGAGTTCCTTCCTTCACAAAAATATAGTTCTCCATCTTAACAGCTGTCGCTAAATCGGAAGTGGCTAACCGTAAATATAACTCTTGATTTTCAATATCACTTTTTTCAATGCCAAATTTCACATTTCCTTCTGCATCAATCGGGAATGTCCTTGCAAAATAAGCGTATTTAGAAGTGTCAAAATACATCGTATTAGATGATTGATCGTACGGTAAACCTTTTTCATTTAATAGTCCGATTGTTTCATCTTCTACTTTACCATGAACATAAAATGCCTCTTCCCCATCCTCGACTGTAAACATCGAGTCATTCAGTTCATACACACCGGGCTCGTGATCCCACTCAATCTCAGGTGCGGTATTGTCAATGATTGCTGGTGCGTCAACTGTATACGTTTTTCCACTATCATCCTTCGCTAAAATGACTATTTCATAGTCTCCCTCTGGTAATTTTACGTATTCTTCAGCAATTGGCTGATTAGGGTCTTTCGTAAATGGCAACATTGCTCCTGTAAACATATACAGCAAGAAATATTCTCGATCTGGCATCATATTCTCAGCATTTAACGAACCAATATATCCGAGTGCCTCACCTGACTGACTATCTTTCACGATCACGTCGATGCTTTCCATTGGACTTTTCAAAGTAAATAATCCGTTAATAATTGGATAGTAGTTTTGCCAAAACCCAACATCATTCGCTAGTGTTGGTCGATCCGTTTCAAAAGAATCAATTCCTTTATCTGTAACAAAGATGGAAAAAGGAATTTGATATTTCTCTTGGGCATCCGCTTGATTATTTATACGAATATAGCCTTCATATGCACCCGGCTTCGCATTCGCTGGTACATTGATGGTGGCGTTTAGCGTTTTTTCTTTCCCTTTACCGACTGTAACAGACTTCTTCGTTTTTAAAGTGACCTTATTTTCTTTTGCATTTTCAACCCCATCAATCGATTGATTAAACTCTACTGTAAGGTCATAAGATTTTTTCTTACCGCTATTTTTGATTACTATATCTTTAGAGTGGTTAATCGCTTCACCATCATCACGTAAATAATCCCTACCAAATGCTATAGAAGCTGTCTCTTCATCTATAACAACGGTACCTTCTCCCTCCATCATTTCCGTTTCATCAAGTACTTTAATTGTCGTTTCAGCATGTACAGATGCATAGGCATTGATTCTTCCTGCTCCAACTTCATTCACTGAATAATCGCCATTCAGGTCGACTGAGTTATTCATCAATACTTCCTTCACTTCGAAAGGGTCATAAGCTTCATTTTCTTGAAGAATCAATGCTGCTACACCTGCTACATGAGGTGTTGCCATCGACGTTCCTTGCATTCTAGCATAGGCATTGTCATATGCGACTCCTTCTTCAGGACTATTGATATACTCTGGAATCGTCGAAAATATCGCTACCCCTGGCGCCACAACGTCTGGTTTAATATCATAGTTTCCATTCACCGGACCTCTTGAACTAAAGTCAGCTAAATGATCTCCCTCTGTTGTCGTTTCATCAAGATTTGTTAAAGTGATTTTATTGACTCCACTCGCTTTCAATTTCTCTCCATCTTCTTTTGACAGGCGGAAAGATGGGAGATATTCACTTCCTTCTCCCAAGTAGGATGGGATTTGCCCTTCTTCATTGTTATAGATAATAACAGCTATTGCTCCTGCATCTTTCGCATGTTTAATTTTCTCATCAAAGGTCAAAGTGCCTCTTTCAATTAATGCGATTTTCCCTTTCACATCTAACCCTTGGAAATCCGTCTCTTGGCCAATCCCAGCTTCAACAATCGGTAACTCTTTACCTTCTAATAATGCCAACTTATCAGAAAAATTCTTCGCTAGTAACATTAAGGATAGTTTTTGGCCTTTAACGGTTACATCTAAAGTCGGGATACTCATATCGGAGTCACTTGCCCCTACAGTAATACCTAAAGCAGCTGTACCAGGTGAACCGAGTGTTTTTTCATCTGGACCTGCATTTCCTGCAGCCACTACCGCAACAACCCCAGAAAGCATCGCTTGGTTTATCGCAATAGAGGTCGGGTCTAGTGGGTCATTGACAGAAGTTCCGAGTGATAAATTCATTACATCCATTTCATCTGCAACTGCTTTATCAATACCAGCCATAACATCTTCGTTACTTCCAGATCCGTATGGACCTAGCACTCTATAATTATATAAGTCAACTTCTGGTGCTACCCCAGTTACAGCATAATCTACAGTGTTATCAGGGTTTGCTGCTATCGTTCCTGATACGTGAGTGCCATGAGATGTATAATAAGTCGCTCCACCGTATTCTTCAGGATACCCTTCATCATTTCCAACCCAATCTTCATAGGTTGTTTCCATTGGGTCAGCATCATTATCAACAAAATCCCAGCCTTTAACTGAAGATGGCTCTACCTCAGCAGGATTCTCGCCATCGGTATAGCGATATCCTTTATAAGCATCCATTAAATCAGGATGGTTATAATCAATTCCTGTATCGATTACACCGACTTTAATGCCTTCTCCCTTAATCTTTTCATCATGCAATTGATCAACCCCAATTTGAGGTACACTATCAGCCATTTTCGGACTAACCTTCTCATCTTCACTAGGTAAATCTAATTTGATTTCTTTGTTACTCCATATTCTTTTTACTTCATCAGAGGCAAGTAATGATTGAACAGCCGTACCAGGTAAAGTCATTGATACCCCATTAAAAGCGTGTTTGTATTCATGAATGATCTCAAGCTTATTGGCATCAAACTTATCAATAGATTTTTTCTTTTTCATTGAGGATATAAATGTTGAAAAGGATTTATGAGAAGCCTCAACTTGCTGTTCTGCATTATTAACCGCTTTTTGCTTACCTAATAAAAGTTGCTGTTTAACAGCCACTTTTGCTGGAAGTGTTTTAAATTCAACAATAACAGAAACTAATTCTGCACTATCCTGCTTAATATCTGGAGAAATTGTAAATGTTGGTGACGCATTTAATTCATTCAAAGTCGCTCTTTCTTCTTTGGATAAACCACTGAGCATAGATTCAATCTGTTTCATATTGAACTTATCATTCTCAGCTGCCATTGAATGACTAGGTACACTGAACGAAAATATCATACCAGCAGCCATCGTCAACGTAAGTAACGGCTTTAGCTTTTTAAACTTCATAACTCCACCCCTATTTTTTGAAAATTTATTATTTTTATAATTTAATGATAGGTTGTGAAGTTATTACTTGTAAATTGGGGTAATATTTTTAGGTACTTCGGTACAAAAAAGCGAAGAATTTGTCGAAAAAAGAAAACAAACGGACCATTTTCGGTTTTTTTTTTGCGGCTCCTTGCGTTTTTTAGTGAGATGTTTGACGGAATTACCCCAACAAAAAAAACACATCTAACTTGAGATATGCTAGTTCTAGTTTTTATGAAGATGTATACATGAGAATTGCTAAAGACAGCTGAAAAGGAACAGTTTCAGCTTTACTATAACTTTCCGGCGCTAAATGGCTGTATGATTGTTTTTTGTTTTCTAGTACTTATCTTATTAAGATTATTTTGTGCTTTATATTGAGTTATATCTTTCAATCGCTTCTACAATCAATTTATTTCCTTTTTCCACTTCCTCCTTTGAAAGAGCATTGTCTTTTTTTGCTTCAATTAAATTAAATTTCATACTTTCAATTGCGACTAATGATGTCATTTTTTTGTATTGGTTTTTGGAGTATCCGAGGTTTAAGTAATCAATTAACTCTGGAACACCATCTAGTGTAGGAATATATTCAAACAAATTTTCTTCATATCTATCAGGAAGTTGAATACTTAATAATTTTTATCTCATACAATCACCTCTTTTTAAATTTTTTATTATAAAATTTAGAAACCTATTTTTATTGTTTGCAGAACAAATTATTCGAGAATTTTTCTCATCTCAACTCATTTAAGGGTTCCGGCGATTCCCGACTTTTTATGCATAGACTAAGGTGTTATCGGTAAGAGTATAATTATCTACTTATTGGAGGTATAGTTGAATGTTTACCCATATTTTCTTGTGGACTATGTTGATTCTACCTTGGTTCTTTCTCCTTTTTTTAGATACTAAAAGGGTAAAGTCCTTCATTCCCGGTGGATTAGTAAGTGCCCTGCTTTTAACAATAGTATTTCAACTATATCAAAGATATCATCTAGTTGAAGTTGTGCAAACCATTTTCCCATTAACTAATACAACTCCTTTTGTCTACGGCTTATACATAGTCTTACCTACTATATTTCTATACTTTACATTTGGTAACTTTTGGATTTATATAACAATTAATACAATTAGCGATGCAGTCTTTTCTTTTGGTATCATGAACCTTTATGAATATTTCGGGATTTATAAAATGGATGATTCTATCCATATCATCATTTTTATCACTTGTATTATTTGTGCTTCACTCATTTACTTATTTCAAAAGTGGCAGTATATTGATCCATACAAATGAGAAGTTAATCAAGGTTTATAGAGCCCATCGGCTCTTCTTTTATTAATTCATACTGAAGAAGTTAACGATTCCCATTATTGTAGACTTTTTCCCTAGAGCCTTTAGTCTCCTTTTCAGTGTTTCTAATAGATATTGCTTTCTTTGTCTCCTTTTCATTTATATAATACTTTTAATAAATGGAGAAGTTGAGGTGTAGAATAGATGAAATATCTTCAAGAAAAAATGCATTTATTAGGAGAAAGACACTCAAATGTATACATTATTAAAACTCCAGAAGAAAAATATATTGTCTCTATTCCTGATCTCCATTGGTCAGCACAAATAGGCTGTTTAGAGGAATTCCAACAAAAAGTGGAATACCTCAATGATTCACTCTCATTTCACCTTTATGAAGGCAATTCATACGAGCTAGCCTATAGACTGTCCAAGCTTACTGAATTAAACATATTTCGTTAACCTTCGTATAAAAATTTATCAATTAAATACACTAAGTAGAAAATTGTCTGTAGGTGATTATTTTCTTCTATTCAAATGAAATATTCGGCATGCTCATTTTCGGGGGATTACTAGCTCCAACTTCATTATTCCTTTTTAAAAAAATTCATTATGGCATAGTTATAGCAGCCATGTACATAAATATCTTTGTTGTAATGTTTCTCTTTAGCGTTCTTATAGATTTATAAATGAATTTTCAACCTTTTTGATGAAACATCATTATTTAACCCCAGCATTAAGATGATTGAACATAAAATACAATGGTTACATTGGTTTGCCAACCAATGATCCCTTCACAGAGTGCATACCTCACGCTCACTGTCCTTTTCTTTACTCACCCTTTCTCCATGATAAAATCGCATAAAAAGAGTAGTTTCATCGGAATTTCATTTAAAGAAGAGTCAAAGCATGACTCTTCTTTTTTGTTCACATTTTGTGTTTTGATTGTTAGTTTTTTTAAAAATGCGGGCTAAAGCCTTAATTTCACAAAGAAAGATTTCTCCCCAGATGCGCTTTTTAAATGGATAAATGGATAAAACGATTTTTTTAACACAAAATAGATTTATTATTAGAATTTACAACTCAAAAACGGAGGAATACATTCATGTATTTTTACAAAGAAGATTTAATTAATATGATTGTTCCTGATAAACCAGATCCACATGCAGCCAAGGTGCTTCAAGAAGCGCTAGGTGGACAATTTGGAGAAATACGTACAATGATGCAATATTCATTTCAAAGTGCCAACTTCAGAGGAAAAGCAAAAAAATATCGAGACCTATTAAGAGGGGTATTTATAGAAGAGCTTAGTCATATAGAATTAGTACAATCGACAATAAATCAACTTTTAAATGGTGCTGGTGGTTCTAGCCCAGGTAACCAAGCATTTGATAATGCTCCGTTAGATGATGTTATTCAAGATGGCGCAAATCCCCATCATTTCATTATAGGTGCTAAAGCATCCTTACCAGTTGATGCAGGAGGTAACCCTTGGAATGGTTCCTGGGTTTATGACCACGGTAACTTAGTAGCAAATTTAATCAATAATGTTTCTTTAGAATCAACTGGTGTACTTCAAAAATCAAGAATTTATGAGATGAGCAGTAATAAAACTCTAAGAGAAACAGTAGCTTTTCTTATGGTTAGAGATAATGCGCATCAAAATGCTTTTGCAAAGGCATTAGAAACATTAGGAGTTGATTGGGGAAAAGTCTTCCCTGTTCCTAACTACGACTTGAATAAATATCCTGAATGTAAGAAATATGTTGATATGGGCTTTCACAACGCTCAATTTAATTTCCGTTTAGATGATACACTTATTGGGGAAGTATTCACTGGAACAACACCTAGTAGAAATGGTGGGGACCTTTCAGTGACTGAACCACCTAAAGGGTTTCCCGTGCCAACAATGCCGGATATGCCAAATGAACATGCACCAGGTTTATATGATTTAGATAATTAGGGCCTTTTAGGCTCTATTTATTTGTTTTCGATAATTTCGTTCAAAACACTAAACCTGTATAAATTAGTTAACACCCACATAATCTAAAGGAAAATAGAGGTGAAGTGAATGCTTGCTAATTTTTTTAGAATATTTAATGCAATTGTATTATGGGCAATCGTTATTATTTTTCTACCTAAAAATTCGTTTAAAAGATTTTTACCAGTGACATTATTTTGCTCACTTCTTTTACTCATTGTCGAAATGTTAAGTCCAATATTTAATTGGTGGAAAGTAAAAGGTGGTTATAAATTTATGTTATTTGATGCATTAGCATTTATTTTAGGACCATTCTTCACGATAAATTTATGGGTGTTTCACTTTACTTATGGCAAATTCCCCTTATATGCTACTATTAATTTAATTATGGATGTTATTTTTGCCTATCTCTTAACTCCTCTTTTCGAAAAGATTGGGCACTTTAAACTCAAAAAATTCACACGAACTGGAATACTTGTCCTTTACTATTTCCTTGCTCTTTTGAATTATGGCTTCCAAAAATACATTGAGGTAGAACCAATGGAAAATTAAGGATTTAGTATAAGGCTATTGCACACTTTTTCATCGTAGCTTAAATAATTAGTTATTACATGATTGTATTTTATTTAGATAAACATGCCATGGGGCTCTTTCCCTTTTGACCATCTTTTTTCTGGTAGTTAGCTTATGTATAACTTCATTCTTTAACTTTGAGAATTGCTCCTGAGATTGGTGACTTCTAGAAAACATATTGTAATGACTCTTAAACTTTCCTTTCCTTCAATTATCTTTTTTTCACCTCAAATATTAAAACTAACCTTCTTTTAAGCATTAGCGATAATCTATATGTAGGAATATTAAGAATAATTAAGGGATAATCGATTTATGAACTTCCGATTAGGGTAAATAAAATAGGAGATTTTTAACTTCGTCGGACAAAAGTCGAACTAAAATTAAAAATCTCCCATCATTTCTTATATTTTAAGCATGTAGCGCCCTCGGAGGGAATCGAACCCCCATTTTAAGAACCGGAATCTTACGTGCTATCCGTTGCACCACGAGGGCATTTTTTATTATGTAGGAACACGTTTTTCTTGGTGTTACGAATATTAATTATATGGGAAAAACCCTTTATATGCAAGCATTCGTTGTTTAAAAGCAAAAATTTGTGGGTATCATGGATACGAGGAAATCAACTTAGAAAAAAATGTCGAATAATTCTCTTGAAATAATCAAGCGATTCGTTTGACCTTAATTGACCAACCATGTATGATGAAACTACATACATTTACCAATGGCGAGGTATAAAATACCTTTCCAAAACTTTTTTGACCTTTAAAGGAGGAATTGGAAATGAACTTAATCCCTACAGTAATCGAACAAACAAACCGAGGGGAACGCGCTTATGACATTTACTCTCGCCTATTAAAAGATCGCATTATCATGTTAGGCAGTGCGATTGACGATAATGTGGCAAACTCAATCGTGGCTCAGCTATTATTCTTAGAAGCAGATAATCCTGAAAAGGACATCACGCTTTATATTAATAGCCCAGGTGGAAGTATCACTGCTGGTATGGCTATCTATGATACGATGCAATACATCAAACCAAATGTTTCAACAATCTGTACTGGTATGGCTGCATCCATGGGTGCATTCTTACTAGCAGCTGGTGAAAAAGGGAAACGTTTTGCGCTTCCAAACAGTGAAGTCATGATTCACCAACCACTAGGTGGCGCTCAAGGGCAAGCAACTGAAATCGAGATTGCTGCTAAACGCATCCTATTCTTACGTGAAAAATTGAACCAAATTCTAGCTGAACGCACTGGTCAACCTTTAGATGTTATTTCTAAAGACACAGATCGTGATAACTTCATGACTGCAGAAAGAGCACTAGAATATGGTCTTATCGACAAAATCATTACAAACAATACACCAGAAGAGAAAAAATAAGCATCACAAATAACAAAAGCCATCAGCATTTCATTTGCTGATGGCTTTTTGTTTGCTATGAATTAATAGTTGTTAGATCGACTGGGAGGTGAACGAAAAACGGTGAGATAAAAAAAGTAGAAATAGGGTGATTTGTAGAGTGGCAATTTCGCATTAGTTTTGAGTGGCAATCGTAACCGATATGAGGAAAAATTGATCTGTTCGGTCTTCTTTTGTGATTTTCTATCTAGTTAGCTGCACAATTCCTCTTTGCTCCGGCTTCTTTGTGTTTTTCCATCTCAACCAAACCACTTGCCCCTATCATATCGATGCAAGTTGGTTGAGGACAATGAAACGCACCCCCATTGGTAGAAGCATCTAGCAATGGGGGTGCGCAGGTTATTCGTGTATTATACAGATTATGAAACAATGTCCTCTTGTAGGAGTGCAGTCAGTTTATTTAAGGCTTCGGTTTCATCGCTGCCTTCAGCGAGGAGGGTTACGGTGGAACCAGCACTTAGAGATAGGCTCATTAATCCCATGATACTTTTGGCATTTACTTTTTTTCCGCCTTTTTCGATAAAGAGATCTGCTGTGAAGCGATTGGCTTCCTGCACTAACTTTGCAGCAGGGCGCGCCTGTAAGCCTGATTTAATTTTGACTTCCACTTGTCTTTCTACCATGTCCTAACCTCCAAAAAACTTTAAGATTCCTTCCATTGCCCTGTTTTAATTTTTTCTGCAATTTCATCAATTTTTCTTAGGCGATGATTGATACCCGATTTGCTTATCGTGCCACCAGAGACCATTTCTCCAAGTTCCTTTAAAGTCACATCTTGATACGTAACACGCAATTCAGCAATTTCGCGTAATTTCTCTGGTAACACCTTTAGTCCAACGGTACTCTCAATATATCTTATGTTTTCAACTTGTCTTAAGGCAGCACCAATTGTTTTATTTAAATTGGCTGTTTCACAATTGACCAAGCGATTAACTGAATTTCGCATATCTCTAACAATGCGGATATCTTCAAATCGTAAAAGCGCGCTATGAGCCCCAATAATATTAAGGAATTCTGTAATTTTTTCCGCCTCTTTTAAGTAGGTAATAAAACCTTTCTTTCTTTCCAATGTTTTACTATTCAACCCAAAAGTATTCATTAATTTCGACAAGGCGTCATTATGCTCCTTATACATTGAAGCAATTTCTAAATGATAGGAAGAGGTTTCAGGGTTATTGACAGATCCCCCTGCTAAAAAAGCCCCTCTTAGATAAGCACGTTTGCAGCATTTCTTTTTAATTAAATCCATTGAGATATCATGGATAAATTGAAAGCCAGCACTAATAATATGCAGATCATCAAGAATCTTTTGTGCTTGCTCCATTAGTCTAACAATATACACGTTATTTTTCTTAAGTCTCATTTTCTTTCGAACAAGCAGCTCAACTTGCACATCATAATTCCTTTTGATCAGCGTATAGATTCTTCTGGCAATCGCTGCATTCTCCGTTTGAATATCTACAATTAACATTTTATTTGAAAAAGAGAGAGATCCGTTCATACGAATCAAAGCGGATAATTCTGCCTTTCCGCAACAATCCTTTGTCTCCAAGTTCGTTAATTCTTTTTTCGTTTCCGAAGCAAAAGACATACCTTCTCCCCCCTAACCAGACAAATACTAGTTTTTCATTATATCATTTACAATTAATTGATAAATCTTTTTAGCGACTTCATTCGTGTTATGACGAATTGCCCCTTTTTCAAGGCTAACAATCTCACCCTGTAGCACTTCCAAGCCTTGTTCGACTAATCGATCACGGTCATAATAGACAGGCTTCGCTCGTTCCTCTTCATAACGCTCTTGAATATCTTCTGGAATTTCTTCATGATTGACAAGAATCAAATCTAAACATGGCTCAGCCATATGATCAAATATTGCCTGTACGTGGTCACTCGCACGATAGTCCAAAGTTTCCCCTGCCTGCGTCATTAAATTACAGATATACAGTTTTTTTGCATGAGAACGGCACACTTCCTTACCTACAGACGGTACAAGTAGATTAGGAAGTATGCTTGTGTACAGGCTACCAGGACCAATGATAATGAGATCAGCCTCTCGAATAGCTTCAATCGTTTCCGAAAGCGGACTTACCTTCTCAGGAGTCAAAAATACTTTCTTAATCTTCTTGCCAGAGTAAGGGATTTTGGATTCTCCTGATACAATAC
The DNA here is from genome assembly GCF_038007625.1 of Cytobacillus sp. FSL K6-0129. NCBI lineage: Bacteria > Bacillati > Bacillota > Bacilli > Caryophanales > Bacillaceae > Cytobacillus > Cytobacillus sp. FSL K6-0129. The sequence continues at coordinate 2,346,077 of NZ_JBBOXM010000001.1, forward strand.
TGCCATCTTCCATTTCTGCATGTAATACAACACTCTTTTCAGCTGCAGGTAAGACTCTCCCATTAACATTTAATACTTTACTCATCTCTTGAATCGCATGAACAAAGTCACCAGTAATAGAAGTCATCGCTGCTAGAATCAGATTACCTAAAGAATGACCCGATAATTCATTGGACGTTTTAAAACGATGCTGGAACATTTCTTCTACAAGGGGTTCCACATCTGATAACGCTGCCAAAACATTTCGAATATCTCCTGGAGGTGGGATATTTAATTCTTCTCTCAACCTACCAGAGCTACCACCATCATCAGCAACTGTGACAATGGCTGTTAAATCAAGGGGATATTTTTTTAATCCTCTTAATAAAACTGGCAACCCTGTTCCACCGCCAATGATGACGACCCTCGGCTTTCTATTCATGTTGTTTGCCTTCTCCTCTCAATGTCACGGTGAGTGATGCGAGTGTTGTAGTCTTCCTTAAAATGGTTAGCGATATACTCGGTTAGTGCTACTGATCGATGCTGTCCACCCGTACATCCAATCGCGATAACAAGTTGTGATTTTCCTTCACGCTTATAATGCGGGAGCATAAATGCTAGTAAATCCGTGACCTTTTCTAAAAATTTATTTGTTTCGTTCCATTTCAAAACATAGTTAGACACTTCTTCATCCAAGCCTGTTTTCGGACGCATATGCTCAATATAATGCGGATTTGGCAAGAAGCGAACATCAAATACAAGATCGGCATCAATTGGTAATCCATGTTTAAAACCAAATGACATCACATTTACAGTGAAAATGGATTGTTTATTAACAGAAAACTCGTGGAGTATCTTTTCTCTTAATTCACGCGGCTTCATATTAGATGTCTTATAGATAATCTGCGCTCGACCCTTTAGATCATCTAATAATTCTCTTTCCAACTTGATGCCTTCCATTGGCAAACCTGATGGCGCTAATGGATGAGAGCGACGCGTTTCTTTATATCTACTTACAAGGGTTGCATCATCCGCATCAAGAAAAAGAATTTCTGGTGTGACCCATGACGTATCTGCTAAATCATCTAACGCCTTGAAAAGATGCTCAAAAAACTCACGGCCACGTAAATCCATCACAAGCGCAACCTTATTCATCTTATTCCCTGAATCCTTCATCAGTTCAAGAAATTTCGGTAATAAGGTCGGTGGTAAATTATCTACACAAAAAAAGCCTAAATCTTCGAAGCTTTGAATCGCCACTGTTTTACCTGCGCCAGACATCCCTGTAATAATGACCATTTGTGTTTCTTTTGCTGCTACCGAACTCATTTCTCGCTTCCCCCTGTATTCATTTTTAGCTTGGATCTAAGCGGTAACTAATTAATTCAAAGTCAGGTGTATAAGTAAATGTACCGTAAATCATGCGATTGCCATTAATCATATATTCAAGAATATGATGATCTCCTGCAGCCATTGGTAAATCCTTCACTTTGTCCACTTCGACCCATCGCAATTTTCCTTCTTCTGACTCATCTACATTTAATCCGTCCGCATCTGTAGCAAAAAAGGTAAACATCATCCATTCAGAAAGTACTTGATCTCCATCCTTCATAATGAAAGTAAAAATCCCTTTTATGTTTGGATTCCTTAAGTAAATCCCCGTTTCTTCTCTATATTCTCTGATACAAGAGTCACGCACCGATTCACCTGGCTCCATCTTTCCGCCCGGTGCAACCCACCATCCACGGCGTGGCTTTTGTAGCAACAATACTTGATCATCTTTTAATAATACGCAGTTTGTGACCCGCTGCATCCTATTCACCTCTTACTTCGTGCCACTCATTATTAGAGAACAGATTAACCTAAATACTCTAATGAATGAAAGCATAGTATTTATCATTATATTATACTATTTTTGTCATAGCGCTACAACGATACAGGTTGAACATGATACTTCTCCCTAAGCAAATTGCCTAGACTTCTTTATAGTAAGTGTATATCCATTATTATAATATCCAACCGGTGTGCTACATCCGTCTTGTGAAAAAAAGAATTTTGCTTCGCTCTACTTTGGGCTTTTTCTTCTGAGTGATTCGCTAACCCACTTTGCTTCGCTCTCACTTCTTTTTCTCATTCTGAGTGATGCGCAAACCTCTTTTGCTTCGCTCTCACTTCTTTTTCTCATTCTGAGTGACGCGCAAACCTCTTTTGCTTTGCTCTCACTTCTATTTCTTATTCTGAGTGCCGTGCAAATCTCTTTTGCTTCGCTCTCACTTCTTTTTCTCATTCTGAGTGATGTGCAAATCTCTTTTGCTTCGCTCTCATTCGTGATTTTCATTCTGAGTGATGCGCAATTCTCTTTTACTCCGCTCTCATTCGTGATTTCCATTCTGAATGAAGCGCTAACCCACTTTGCTCCCCTCTCACTTCTTTTTCTCATTCTGAGTGACGCGCAATTTCTTTTGCTTCGCTCTCATTCGTGATTTTCATTCTGAGTGACTCGCTAACCCACTTTGCTTCGCTCTCACTTCTTTTTCTTATGTTGAGTGATGCGCAAATCTCTTTTGCTTCGCTCTCACTCGTGATTTTCATTCTGAGTGACTCGCAATTCACTTTTGCTTCGCTCTCATTCGTGATTTTCATTCTGAATGACTCGCTAACCCACTTTGCTTCGCTCTCACTTCTTTTTCTCATTCTGAGTGATGTGCAAATCTCTTTTGCTTCGCTCTCATTCGTGATTTTCATTCTGAGTGACGCACAAATCTCTTTTGCTTCGCTCTCACTCGTGATTTTCATTCTGAGTGATGAGCAATTCACTTTTGCTTCGCTCTCATTCGTAATTTTCATTCTGAGTGATGTGCAAATCTCTTTTGCTTCGCTCTCATTCGTGATTTTCATTCTGAGTGATGAGCAATTCACTTTTGCTTCGCTCTCATTCGTAATTTTCATTCTGAGTGATGTGCAAATCTCTTTTGCTTCGCTCTCATTCGTGATTTTCATTCTGAGTGACGCACAAATCTCTTTTGCTTCGCTCTCACTCGTGATTTTCATTCTGAGTGATGAGCAATTCACTTTTGCTTCGCTCTCATTCGTAATTTTCATTCTGAGTGATGCGCAATTCTCTTTTGCTTCGTTCTCACTCGTGATTTTCATTCTGAGTGACTCGCTAACCCACTTTGCTTCGCTCTCACTTCTTTTTCTTATGTTGAGTGATGCGCAATTCTCTTTTGCTTCGCTCTCATTCGTGATTTTCATTCTGAATGACTCGCTAACCCACTTTGCTTCGCTCTCACTTCTTTTTTTCATTCTGAATGAGCCTTTTCCTCATTTGCTCAAAAACCAAAAAAAAGAGCACAGGAGCTACCTGTGCTGTAAAAGGAATATATCTTTAAAAGGGGGTCAATTTCTATTATTATCATAACCGAAATTTGTTTCACCCAGGTTACAGTAGAGTTAAAACGAAATGACTTTTTGTAAATGATGAATAAAGTTGGATTATGATGCCCTTGTTCATTAATTTGTAGCTGTTTTTAGACTTTCTTCAAGCTCTTCAATATAATGCTGAGCAGCTTGAGCGGCAATGCTACCATCGCCTGTTGCGGTAACGATTTGACGCAATGTTTTTTCACGAATATCTCCAGCAGCGAAGATACCAGGGACATTCGTTTCCATTTGGTCATTGGTTACGATATAGCCTTCTTCATTCGTAATACCAAGGCTTGCAAATGGTTTCGATAGTGGATTCATTCCAATGTAAACGAACACGCCATCCGCTTTGAATTCTTTTTCTTCACCTGTTTCTGTAGATACAATCGTGACACTGCCTACTTTTCCGTCCTTATCGTTGACTTCTTTCACTGTATGGTTCCAAATGAAATCAATTTTATCATTATCAAAGGCACGTTGTTGTAAGATTTGTTGTGCACGTAATTTATCACGACGGTGAATGATGGTTACTTTACTTGCAAATCGTGTTAAGTAAACACCTTCTTCAACGGCAGAGTCGCCTCCACCAATAACTACTAGTTCTCTTTCTTTAAAGAACGCACCATCACAAACCGCACAATAAGAAACACCGCGGCCGCCTAGCTCTTTTTCACCAGGAATACCTAGTTTTTTATATTCTGCACCTGTTGTAATAATAACCGCACGTGCTTTGTATTCTTTAGATCCAGCAATGATTGTTTTATATTCCTTGCCATCGATGATTTCTTTAATATCTCCATATGCATATTCTGCACCAAATTTTTTCGCATGATCGAACATTTTTGTAGAAAGTTCAGGTCCAAGAATATGATCAAACCCTGGATAGTTTTCCACTTCTTCTGTATTCGCCATTTGTCCGCCTGGTACCCCGCGTTCAAGCATTAATGTTGATAAATTTGCACGAGATGTATATACTGCCGCGGTCATTCCTGCTGGACCTGCTCCTGCAATAATGACATCGTAAATTTTTTCTTCAGCCATCATTCCCACTCCTTTGTCTTGAAGCCTTCTGTTCTATTATGACCTTCTTGGTTTTATCCTATAAAATTTATAGGAAAACGTCCAAGTTTTTGCTCAACGAAGGTATTCATTCAATAATCGCAAATATTTTCTTAAAGTTGAGGTAGAGATTCCGAAATTTTTTGCAATTGTTGCTTGTGATACAGTCTCATTTCTTAGCTTATGCCAAGAGTAAGTGATTGCACCGGCATATGCATGAGGATTTTTAATCGTCACGCCAGCTTGGGTTAACTGTAAATACGCAGAAAACCACATTAAATACAAACTTGCTTCTTTTGCCCCAACAGGTGAGTAATTTTCATAAAGCAATCCAGCTATATCATGCGCTGTAGAGGTATCTTGAGATGCCTCACCAAATTTTAGATAAGCTAAATAATCCCTCTCTAACGCAGAGAACTTCCTATTTCCTTTTAAACGGTCAGATTCTAGTAATTGTTCTTTTTTACCTGAAACTGCTGTTAAAAACAAGGCAAACAGTCGTTCTTCTGGATAGTCACTTTCTAGCCTTTGTTGAATAGAAGAAACATGATCCTCGAATCCTTGAGCACTTTTTGAGGTATCGCTCCAAGGCTCCAATCCTTCTTTTTCCGGATTTAATTCAACAGCCCTTCTCCACGCCACTTGAGCCACTGACTCTTTACCAGTATGATAGGCAGCGTATGCGAGCCAGTAGTAAAAAGACGCGTCCCCATTAAACCCTAGTTTATAGAGACGACCGAGCCATGCATATGCTTTATCATATTCCCCTATAAGTGCTAACGTTGCCCCTAATTTAAATTGATGCTCAACAGAGATTGGATGTACTTTTAATAAAGCATCCTTTAGCGCTCGCACCTCTTTAAAGTCGTTTTCGTAAAAAGCAAAAACAAGCTTATTACAAAGGGCATGCAAATTCCCCGGATTGTCTTTAAATACTTGTTTCAACACATCCGAGGCTTTATCTGTTTCGCCTAGATAAAAATAAGCTAGGGCTAGATTATTATAAGCCGACCAATATTCTGGGTACTCTTCAATGACACCATTGAGCAGTTCCACAGCTTTTGGAAAATAACCGGTCTCAAGTAACTCCCTTGCTTGTTCTTGTTTGACCATTAAGTCGTCCTGCTCATATAGATGTTCGTTTAGATCGTCATCCTCTAACGTAAGGAGCTCCAACAACTCTTCTGTATCTTCAACAAACTCGCCTTCTGGATCTAGTTCTATATATAATGTAGCATGATGGTATGCGTCTTTGAAAAAGCCTAAATGTGCATAGTTATTAGCTAAAAAATAGTGGCATTCAATCATCTCTTCATCTAATTCCTCTAATATTAATCGGAGTAGCTGATTAGAATCTTGATATTCTCCCATTTCGGCATGCACCACTGCCAACTGACAAACAATCATCGGTTCGCCTGGCTCTAAATGCATCGCACGTTGGAGGTACTTCTTCGCTCTATGAAAATCCCTGCGGTGGTAAGCTTTAATGCCTTTTGAAAAATAATACTCACCCGTAGGGATAAATGATAAAATTTTTCCTTTATTGTCTCTTGCTTTAGAGTCTTTACGCATGGAATCCTCCATAAAATATATTAACTAATTGAGTATAACATACGACTAATCGCTCGAGAAGGGGGTGACAAGATAAGGAAAAAACTAATGATAGCATGATTATCTAACTCAGCTTAAAAAATCAACACTTTCAAAAATGTGACTATTTTATGATTTTTTTATTAAGAAAGTGTAACATGCTAGTAAAGCGCACGGATTTCTCGAACATCACTCTTTAATTAGCATTCATATAAATTGAACGAGAAGATAATACGAGACAGAATAAGTTTTGTATGTGCATATAATTGAGGTATATTTTGCTAATTTAAAAGTGGAGAAATACTATTTGACCGTCCTTCTTGCCCGATTAAACTCATCTTAAAAACCCCCAACACCAGGCGCACTCAAAAAAGACGATTTCTATTCACAGAAATCGTCCCATTCTATCATTTATGAAACTGGCTTCTTCTCTTCATGCCTTTTATTCAAGACGTTTAATACTTCGGCAAAAGGCAGTTCTTGTTCACGTAAAAGCACCATTAAATGGTAAAGTAAATCCGCAGATTCCCATTTAAGTTCTTCACGATCACGATTTTTAGCTGCAATGATTACTTCTGCAGATTCTTCACCGACTTTCTTCAATATTTTGTCGACACCACTCTCGAATAAATAGGTCGTATAAGCTCCTTCAGGACGTGCCTGCTCGCGCTCAGCAATAACTTCTTCCAACCGTTTTAGAATTTGATAATCTGCAATTTCAGCTTGCTCTTCCCCCGTATAAATCGTTTCATGAAAGCAGCTAACTTCTCCTTTATGGCAGGCAACACCATTTGGTAAGACCTGTACTAAAATGGCATCCTGATCACAATCCCACTTCATTTCTACGACCTTTTGCGTGTGACCACTGGTTTCACCTTTATGCCAAAGTTCTTTGCGTGAACGGCTGAAAAACCAAGTTTCCCCTGTTTCAATCGTCTTTGCTAAAGATTCTTTATTCATGTACGCAAGCGTTAAGACTTCTTTCGTTTCACTATCTTGGATAATTGCTGGCACAAGGCCTTGATCATTAAATTGCACTTGATCAATCATCTTACATACACTCCCTTATCTTTTATATATGCCTTCACTTCTGCGACGGAAGTTTCTTTATAATGAAAAATAGAAGCAGCGAGGGCTGCATCTGCCTTACCTTCAAGGAATATATCAGAAAAATGACTAGCTCCCCCTGCACCTCCTGAAGCAATGACAGGAACAGTTACTGCCGTACTTACAGCTTTTGTTAAGGCAATATCAAAGCCTTTCTTTTCACCATCACAGTCCATGCTTGTGAGAAGAATTTCACCAGCACCTCTTCGCACAGCTTCTTTAACCCAATCAAGCACTTTCCACTCTGTTTTTACTCTTCCACCATGTGTATAAACAACCCATGTACCGCAATCTTGATCGTACTTAGCATCGACAGCGACAACCATACATTGTGCCCCAAAAAAATCAGCACCTTCTGTAATTAACTCTGGCCGATTGACAGCTGCCGTATTTAATGAGACTTTATCTGCACCCGCTCGAAGAATCTTCTTCATATCATCAAGTGTATGAATACCACCACCAACTGTAAAAGGGATGGCTAGTTCTGCCGCTACTGCTTGAACAACATCAACCATTGTTTTTCTTCCCTCATGTGAAGCAGAGATATCAAGAAATACAAGTTCATCTGCTCCTTGCTCGTCATAAAAACGTGCTAATTCCACCGGGTCACCTGCATCTCTTAATTGAACAAATTGGATACCCTTTACGACCCTTCCTTCTTTTACATCGAGACAAGGAATAATTCGTTTAGTAAGCACGAAAAGTCCCCCCTTCCAATGCTTCCTTCACAGTAAAACGCCCCTCATAGATGGCTTTACCTACAATAGCTCCAGGAATACCTGCTTGGTTAATTAATTTTAAATCAGCAAGAGAACTGACTCCACCAGAAGCGATGACCTCTTTTCCTGTCGCTTGTGCTAATTGGACAGTTGCTATAATATTCGGCCCAGATAACGTACCATCTGTAGCAATATCTGTAAAAATAAACGTTTCGCAACCGACGTCAGCGAATTGTTTGCCTACCTCAACTGCGGTTGCTTGTGATGTATTCAACCAGCCATTTGTTGCAACAAAACCGTCTTTAGCATCTAAACCAATAACAATACGCTCTTTATACTTCTTAATCATTTCAATAGCAAATTTAGGGTTTGAAATGGCTACACTGCCGATAATTACTCTTGAGACCCCAGCATCTAGATAAAAATGTATATCTTCCTCGGTCCGAATACCGCCACCAATTTGGATATTTGCATTTAACTGCTTTGCTGCTTGAATGACATAACGATCGTTCTCCGGTTTACCGGCTTTTGCTCCGTCGAGGTCCACCATATGCACCCAGCTAGCCCCATCTTCTACAAAGGTTTTTGCCATATCAAAAGGAGAGTCCCCGTATACCGTTTCCTTATCGTAGTCGCCTTGTAATAAACGAACACATTTCCCGCCCCGCATATCAATCGCAGGATAGATGGTCAGACTCATTTTAAACTCACCCCTTCTGATACAAGCACTGTAAAGTTTTCTAAGATTTTCATGCCAGTCATACTGCTTTTTTCCGGATGAAATTGAGTACCAAAGACATTATTTTTTCCTACAACTGCTGGGACACAAACATCATATAAGCTATCGGCCAAAATAATTTCATCTGTCTTTGTTGTTACATAATAAGAATGAACAAAATATGCAAACCCCTCTTCGACATCCTTTAAAATCGGTGATTGTCGTCGTAACTGTAATAAGTTCCAGCCCATATGCGGGACTTTATACATTTCACCTTGATTTGTTACACCAGGTATTTTCACAACCGTTCCAGGAAGCAATCCCAATCCACGGCATCCACCGTTTTCTTCACTTGCTTCAAACAGTAATTGCATCCCTAGGCAAATGCCTAATATTGGTTTACCACTAGCTGCATAGTCTCTGAGAACATCTGCTATACCCGTCTCATTTAAAAGTCGCATGGCATCACTAATTGCTCCAACTCCAGGGACAATCACACCATCGGCTAAAAGAATCTCATCCTTTTTATTTGTAATAAGATAAGGTTCGCCTAACCTTTCCAGTGCTTTACTGACACTGAATAAATTTCCCATTCCATAATCAATGATCGCAATCATTTATAACATCCCTTTCGTGGAAGGAATGCCTTTTATTCTTGGATCAATCGTTGTTGCTTCATCTAAGGCTCGACCTAGTGCCTTAAAGACTGCTTCAATCATATGATGGGTATTCTGACCATAGTGAACGATCACATGAAGATTCATTCTCGCCTCAAGTGCGAATTTCCATAAGAATTCATGCACTAGTTCGGTATCAAATGTACCTACCTTTTGATTAGGAAAGATAGCACGCATTTCCAAATGTGGTCGATTACTTAAGTCGACAACCACTTGTGCTAGCGCTTCATCCATCGGAACAAAGGCATTGCCGTACCTTTTAATTCCTCTTTTTTCACCAAGACTCTCTCGCAATGCCTGCCCGAGACAAATCCCTATATCCTCTGTCGTGTGGTGATCATCAATTTCGACATCGCCTTTTGCATCAATCGTTAAATCGAATTGCCCATGCTTAGCAAATAAATCAAGCATATGTGTCATAAAAGGAACGCCTGTCTCCAAATCACTTGTTCCTTCTCCATCAATATTGAGTGATAGTTGAATTTCTGTTTCATTAGTCTTTCTTTGCAACTCAGCCGTTCTTGTCATTTCCCTTCTTTCCTTTCACTTTGGAGTCTTTTTTCAATCGATCTTGCATGAGCTTCTAAACCTTCTAGTCTTGCAAATGAAGCGATTTTTTCCGCATTTGCTGTAAATCTACTTTCACTGTAGTAAATAATGCTCGATTTTTTTCGAAAATCATCCACATTCAACGGGCTTGAAAATCTTGCTGTGCCGTTAGTTGGTAAGACATGATTAGGACCAGCAAAATAATCACCAACAGGCTCAGGGCTATATCTACCTAAGAATATTGCACCTGCATGGCGGATAGCTCCTAAAAGTGATAATGGATTGACTGTTAAAACCTCCAAATGTTCAGGAGCAATTGTATTAATCACTGCTATCGATTCTTCTATCGTCTCTGTCACATAAATACGACCAAATTGTTGAATCGAGTGGCTGGCAATATCGTATTTTGGTAGAGTAGCTAACTGTTCTTCCACCTCGATGGCAACTTCGTTAGCGAGTTGTTCGCTATTCGTAACAAGGATGCTACAAGCCATTTCATCATGTTCTGCTTGTGATAATAAGTCTGCTGCTACTTCAGTTGGAATTGCTGAGTCATCAGCAAGAATAGCAATTTCACTTGGTCCAGCAATCATATCGATATCGACCTCACCATACACTTCTCTCTTCGCCAATGCGACGTAAATATTACCTGGGCCTGTTATTTTATCCACTGGTGCGATTGTCTCTGTACCATAGGCAAGTGCAGCTACCGCTTGAGCTCCACCTACTTTATATATATCTGTTACCCCGGCAATATTCGCTGCAACAAGGACAGCAGCTGGTATTTTTCCTGTTTTACGCTCTACAGGAGAAACCATCACAATTCTTTCTACTCCTGCTACTTTTGCCGGCAAAACATTCATTAACACAGAAGATGGATAAGCAGCTTTCCCACCAGGCACGTATACACCAACAGAATCAAGCGGCGTTATTTTTTGTCCGAGCAAGGTGCCATCGACTTCAGTCGTCATCCATGAATTTTGCAATTGCTTCATATGATAGTTTCTTATATTTTCTGCTGCTTCTTTTATAATTGAAATGGTTTCTTTAGATAATTCTTTATAAGCTTGGTCTATTTCTGCTGCTTTCACTTGATAATCATCTAATAGAATCCCATCAAATTTTTCTGTATAACGAATGACCGCTTGATCACCTTCTTGACGTACAGCTGCTATGATTTCCTTTACTGTTTGCCTTTGTTCTTCTGTACCACCGTCTATGGAACGCTTAATAGAAAGGTCGTTTGTTACTTTTAATATGTCCACCTTTACTTAACCACCTTTTCCTGCTCGATCACTTCTGTCAGTCTCTCAACCACATCACTTATACGTGCGTCTTTCATGCGGTAACTAACCGGATTGACGATGAGCCTTGATGTAATATTGACGATGTCTTCATATTCTATTAATCCATTTTCTTTTAAGGTTCTTCCTGTAGAAACAATGTCAACAATCCGATCAGCTAAACCAATAAGCGGTGCCAATTCAATCGAACCGTTCAATTTAATAATCTCGACTTGCTCGCCTTGTTCACGGAAATACGCTGCTGCTACATTCGGGTATTTCGTAGCGATTTTCGGTGCGACATCATTCATTTGCGTATGAGGCAAGCCAGCAACTGCTAAATAGCAAGCACTAATCTGTAGATCAAGCAATTCATATACATCACGTTCTTCTTCAAGCATGACATCTTTCCCGGCTATTCCAAGATCGGCAACACCATATTCCACATATGTGGGCACATCCATCGGTTTAGCTAAAATAAAGCGGAAACACTCTTCAGGTACATCGATAATTAATTTCCGCGAATCATCGAATTCAGGAGGCAACTCGAAGCCAGCCATTCTCAACATCTCCACTGCCTCAGTAAAAATTCTTCCTTTTGGCATCGCAACTGTTAACCAATCCTTCATCGCGATCCCTCCTTCTGTTTACCAACTAAATAAGTGATATCTTCATAAAGTGCTGAACAAGCATCAATATCTTCTACGCCATTAATATCTTGCAAAACGACTTTCTTCCCTTCAAGTCGTTGCTGTTCAGCTAACATAAAAGCTTCTTTCCTTCTTTCTAAACTAAACACAATACAGGAAAGAGGTGGTTGTTCAAATGGTTTGTCTAACGATTCAAGTAAATGATCTAATCGAATGGCAAAGCCAGTTGCACTTTTGGCTTTCCCAAACTTTTCTAGTAATAAATCATACCGCCCACCGCTGCCAATTGGAAAACCAACATTACCTGCATACACTTCATAAACAATACCTGTGTAATAACTCATATGACTGACTAATGTTAGGTCTAATTTTATGAGGGCATCCTGTTGATAGTCAGCTATTATTCCCCATAAGGTTTTCAATTCATTTAACGCTTCAACGCCTGCGTTACACTCTAATAAGTCTTCTGCTTCCTTAATGACTTCTGGTCCGCCTCTTAATTTTAGAAACTGTTTTAACCTTTGTTTATCAATAGATGACAATGATAGCTGATCTACATGTACACGATAACCAACATAATTTTTCTCATAGAGGAATCGCATCAATTGCTCCACTCTTTCATCTGTACCGAGTATCTCTTGGAAAAAACTCCTTACAAAGGCAATATGACCAACGGAAATCTGGAACTGCTCCAATCCTGTTTTCATTAGAGCGGAGGATATTAATCCTAAGCACTCTCCATCCGCACTAACTGTTGGATCACCAATACATTCGACACCGATTTGCTCAAATTCTGCCGGCCGTCCACCTTCTCGCTGTTGTGCCCGAAACACATTAGCTGAATAAGCTAAACGCTGTGGCAACTTTTCCTTTAATAACTTAGACGCAGCCACACGAGCAATAGGGGCTGTCATATCTGGTCTTAGTACAAGTGTATGTCCCTCATGATCCAGCAGTTTAAACAATTGTGTATCGAGAATAGCTGAAGCTGTACCAACTGTCTCGTAATATTCCAACGTAGGAGTTTCAATAAATTGATAGCCCCAGCGTTTCATTTCATTGGCCATTGTCACCCGTACTTCTTCTTTCATCATATATAGATTAGGCAATGTATCCCTCATGCCTAAAGGCTTTTCAAACATAAATAACCGACTCAACCCGTTCACCTCATTTTTACTTTAGTTCGCTACCATGCTAATAAATTGAAGTTACTTAGTAGTGTACGCTTCTCACCTTTAAACGTCAACCCTAAACACTTAATTTTGAGAAAAATGAAAGAAATCCACAACAAAGGGATGTAATCTAAAATATTCTAATGGGGGATGTAATGATTCCGCCTGTTGGCATATCACAACTTCAGGGCGTTTACGATAATGGAGGGTTCTGGTTCTACTTTTGTTCGACGTCCTTATCTTTAGAGGGGCAGGTGTGAGAAAATAAAACAGGAGGAGTGCAAAAGCTCGTTTCATTGCTAAAAAGGGGGACGAGAGAATCAGGTCCTTATTTACGATAATCTAAACGGTCAGTAGGAATTTCTCTTTTGCGTTGCTCTCAGCTTCGAGCGACCTCACGAAACTGGTGAATCTTCATGTCATGTGATAGCATGGCACCTTGGTGCTGAATCTCTCCGTAAAAATCTTTTTACGTACTGTAGTCTTTTTTTCTTGTTACCATCATCCGTAACAAAAAAACATCCGCTATCCCACTTTCTTTTCGAAAGCGAAGTTAGCAGATGCTTATGACCGTTGTTCCATTTCTTCTTTTGTAAATATGATTTGCATTGGGTTACCACCGACGAAAGCACCAGCGGGTACGTCTTTATGTACAAGTGTACCAGCGGAAACAATCGCACCATCTCCGATTACTATTCCTGGAAGTATCGTGCAGTTGGCACCAATCATGACTTCGTTACCGATTTCTACAGTTCCCAGGCGATATTCTTTAATTAAATATTCATGGGCTAAAATAGTAGTATTGTATCCAATCACACTATTGCGCCCCACACTGATTTTCTCTGGGAACATGACATCGAGCATTACCATAAGCGCAAATGACGTCTGTTCACCGATTTTCATCCGTAAAAAGGTACGATAAAGCCAGCTTTTCATCCCTAAGAACGGGGTATAGCGTGCCAGCTGAATCACAACAAAGTTCTTTACTACTTTCAAAAAAGGGACCGTTTTATACACATGCCAAAGGGAGTTCGCTCCTTCAACAGGATAGCGTTCGGTTCTCCTCATCTGTTCAATTCCTCTAAGATTGTTAATAAATCCGGCATTGTCTCTAACATATAGTCAGGATCGAATTGAAGAAGATGATCCCTTCCTTTACTTGACCAAGCAACACCTGCTGTCACCGTCCCTGCATTTCTGCCACCTATAATATCATGATGATTATCACCAATCATGATGGCTTCATGTGGTTCTGATTCCAATAGTGATAATGCTTTTAAAACAGGCTCAGCATCCGGTTTCGGCTTTTCTACATGATCAAGGGCAACAATCACTTCAAAAAATTCATCCAGCTTTGTTAAGCGTAAACCCTTTTCAACAACGTCTAGCATCTTTGTTGTTACGATGCCCAATTTATAACCCGATTCCTTTAGTGTGCGGACCGTCTCATACACACCTGAAAACTCTTTCACTAATACATCATGGTTTTCTTTATTAAATGTACGATACATATGAACCATCTCATCCGCACGGTCACTATCAATTGATGTAAATGTCTCGACTAATGTTGGACCCATAAAAGGTAGTACATCCTGACGCTGATAGCTATCTGGATAATAATGATTTAATGTATGCAAAAATGAAGAGATAATTAGTTCATTCGTATCTATTAACGTTCCATCTAAATCGAATAATATTGTATCAATTTTAGCCATAATACGCTTCCTTTCTCGGTGTTGCTTCAAGCTTCCTCCAAATCATCCCGACAATCATTGTTAAAATCACAGCGACTACGACGCGAATAAGAAGAAGGGGTAACACAGGTATTCCTAAAGGTATAAAGATAAGAGTATCCTCAACAACCGCATGACAAGCTACTAAGAAAATAAACGCTAAAGTGACATCTTTTTGACTAACGCCATCCTCTTCTACTGCTTGAATCATCACACCGGCTCCAAATGCTAAGCCAAACAATAATCCTGATGCTAAAGTTGTCGATGTATTTTCTCTCATCCCTAGCTTTCTTGTTAATGGAGCCATCCATTTAGAAAATACTGCAAGCCATTTACGGTCTTTCATAATCTGTACGATTACCATTAATGGAATTACAATGATCGCTAATTGAAAAATACCAAGACCTGCTTTTTCTACTGCATTCCATACAATTGGCCATATGCCTTCAATCGTTTCTTCGCTTGCTCCAACAAAACCATACTCTGCCATCTCTGAACCGCCATTCCAAACGAGATTAATAATAATCCCCGATAGAAAGGCTAAACCGAGCCGAACAGCGAGCACAATCCATAGTTTAACGCCTACTTTCATGGCTACACTTGTTTCAATCAGTAAGTTATGAGAAAACGACAGCATGACTGCTAATATAAATACTTCTTTAACGGTTAAATCCAACGTGAGAATCGCACCAATACCAGCATAAACATTCAAGAAGTTTCCTAAAACTAAAGGAATGGCCGCATCCCCCGATAGACCAAATATTCCCATAATCGGTGCGATTAATTCAATCACCCATGGTAAAACTGGCGTATGTTGCAATAACGCCACAATTAACGTAACAGGAAAGATAATTTTCCCCAATGTCCAAGTCGTCTTAAAACCAACCTTTAATCCTGCTTTAACAGAATGTATCACCTGGTACTCCCCCTCTGCTGACCCTTACTTTGCTTTTGCTTGTTTCTGTGGCGGATCTAAATACCTCTCTTTTGCATTCCCACTTACTCTTCTATATATAATAATTACGATAGCCCCAACTATTAATATGATCGATAGCATTTGCGCTGCTCTTAACATTTCAGTCACCATTAAGCTATCGGTTCTCATTCCCTCAATAAAGTATCTACCGATAGAGTACCAAATCACGTAGCTAAGGAATAATTCCCCTCTTTTTAAATTAGCACGTCTTAGTAGTAGTAGCAGTGCAAATCCAGCGAAATTCCAAACTGACTCATATAAAAATGTCGGATGATAATAAGCCCCATTAATATACATCCCGTTAATAATGAATTCTGGTAGATGCATGTTTTCTAAGAATTGTCGACTTACTTCACTACCATGCGCCTCTTGGTTGACGAAATTCCCCCAACGTCCAATGGCTTGACCGAGAATAATACTAGGTGCAGCAATATCCGCTAATTGCCAAAAGGATACACCACGCTTCTTTGCAAAAATAATCGCAGTGACAACTGCTCCGATTAATGCACCGTGAATGGCGATGCCTCCGTTCCAAATTTTAATGATTTCACCTGGATACTGAGAATAGTAGTCCCATTCAAAGATTACATAATAAATCCTTGCACAAATAATCGAAATCGGAATAGCCCATAACAATAAATCAGCAAATAAATCCTTACCTAGTCCCCTTTTCTCTGACTCTCTCATCGCCAAAATAAGACCGAGTGCAATGCCGATACCGATGATTAAGCCATACCATCTAACAGACAATGGCCCTAAACTAAAGGCAACCGGATCAATTGGCGCCACTGTTAACAACATAGTCATATCTCCTTTAATTATGTATTAATAAATCTCAACGATCTTCATGATCGCCATCTTCAATTACATCCGTTAAACGATTTGTAAATTGCTCTGCTGCATTTACACCCATACGCTTTAATCTAAAATTCATTGCCGCTACCTCGATAATGACCGCTAAGTTTCGACCTGGGCGGACAGGAATGGTCATTTTAATTAACTCCGTATCAATAATTTTCATCTTTTCTTCTTCTAAACCTAAACGGTCATACTGTTTTTGAGCATCCCATATTTCTAAGTCCATCACAAGAGAAATCTTTTTAAATCGGCGAATGGCACCTGCACCAAATAAAGTCATGACATTAATAATACCGAGTCCCCGAATTTCTAATAAATGCTCAATGAGTTCTGGTGCACTACCGACTAATGTGTCCTCATCTTCTTGTCTAATTTCTACACAATCGTCCGCTACTAAGCGATGTCCTCTTTTGACAAGTTCTAATGCTGTCTCACTCTTACCGACACCACTCTTTCCTGTAATGAGGACTCCCACGCCATATATATCGACTAACACCCCATGAATGGCAGTCGTAGGGGCTAACTTACTTTCTAGGAAATTCGTCAAAAGGCTAGAAAAACGCGTCGTTTTTTGCTTTGTTCTTAAAATCGGTACGGCTTCTCTTTCAGCCGCTTCAAGTAATTCTTCTGGTACTTCTAGCTCTCTCGTAATAATGATTGCTGGAGTGATGTCAGAGCATAGCATCTCCAGTCTTGCTTCTCTCTCTTCGTCATTTAGTTTTTCAGCAAATGACAGTTCTGTTTTCCCTAATAATTGTATGCGTTCTGCCGGAAAATAATCAAAATAGCCAGCCAATTCAAGACCTGGTCGAGAAATATCACTCGTAACAATCGGACGGTTGATACCTTCTTCACCGCTTAGTAATTCTAACCCGAATTTTTCGATAACATCCTTTGTGCGAACCTTTGCCACTCTTACCCCTCCTTATCCTGTAGTTATCTATTCTTCTTTCATCCATTCTCATCTGATACGTTTTTTATTTTAGCACTTTTTACGCGAGAACCAAACGCTTTAAATTGAAACTGTCATTGTATACGAAAAAACCCGTTCCATATCATTGTCGACTCTCGTTGTTTATTATACACTGAAACGAAATAAATGGAGAGAATGACTAATCAATACATTGAACAAAAGGGAGGGATTTTAGTTAATGGATAAGAAGACCCTTTTTATTAATGCCGATATTATTTTTCAACATTATGTTTCACCAAACAGTTATCTGACATTAAATGGCCATCTGATTGAAGATTTCGGTGAAATGGCTTCATGTCCACAGACTACTCGCTACGATTACATATATGATTTAAAAAACAGTAGCTATATTAGTCCTGGCTTTATTGATCTCCATATACATGGTGTGGCTGGTGCCGATGCGATGGATGGTACAGCCACTGCCTTAAAGACCATTTCACAGATATTACCTAAAGAAGGAACAACAAGTTTCCTAGCAACAACCATTACTTCTCCAACAAAAAAAATAACTCAAGCCATTGAAAATATCGCCCGTTTTCATGCTTATAAAGGGGCAAAAGTACTTGGCATACATCTAGAGGGCCCTTTTATCAATCTACATCAGGCAGGTGCACAGCCAAAAGCAGATATACAAGAGTCCAATCCCCATTTATTTTCCTACTGGCAATCACTCGCTAAAGGTCAAATAAAACTGGTTACATATGCACCCGAAATGGATCCACACCAAAGGTTGTTACACCAAATAATTGCAGACGGAGCCATCCCATCAATTGGTCATTCAGAAGCTACTTACGAACAAGTCGAAACCGTTCATTCTTACGGCGTCTCTCATATGACTCACCTCTTCAATGGTATGCTTGGCATACATCATCGCGAAATTGGGACATCAGGTGCCGCACTTTTACTTGATTCCTTTACTGCCGAAATCATCGCTGATGGTCTACATATTAGCCCAGAAATGATTCAACTGCTGTTGAAGGTTAAAGGATATCAAAGCCTGATATTAATTACTGACAGTATAAGGGCAAAGCATATGGAAGATGGAGAATATGAGTTAGGTGGACAAACAGTTCATCTGCAATCAGGTGTAGCGACATTAGTCGATGGAACGCTTGCCGGAAGTATACTAAAGATGAATGATGCGATTAAAAATATGATACATTTTACTGGTATCGCTTTGCATGAAGCCGTCCATATGGCTACCGTCAACCCAGCAAAGAAAATCGGACAGTTTCATTGCATCGGTAGTATCGATTGTGGCAAGGAAGCTGATTTAGTGATTTTAAATAGGGAATTAAATGTAATAGATACCTTTTGTAAAGGTGAAAGGATGTAATTAAGGCATTCTGCCCGGGGATTCAAAGACTATTCTATATTGTACGGTGATTTATAGGCTCTTTGGTAGTCGACGTGGTTTTTGCTTGAAACGAAGGTGTTATTACATTTTAAACTCAAAAAAGCAGGAAGATGTCTCGTCTCCCTGCTTCATTCACCATTATTAATATTTATAAGATTGTCCACCATCGATCGGTACAACCGTTGCATTAATGAAGTCTGCTTGGTTTGATAATAAGAATGCTACTAGGTAGCCGACTTCTTCTGGTTTACCAAAGCGTTTCATTGGATTGACGCTAACAAACTCTTTTCCTGCTTCTTCCCAATTGTCTCCGCCCATTTGTTTCAATGATCCTTCAACCATTGGCGTCATAATCGCACCAGGAGCGATTGCTTTAATACTTACACCAAATTGGCCATATTCTATTCCAGAGTTTCTTGTTAATCCTACTACACCATGTTTACTTGCAGCATATCCTGATTGATTACCAACTCCACGGATTCCACCAACGGAAGCGGTATTAACAATTGAACCTTGACCTTGTTCTTTCATCACTTTTAACACATGCTTCATACCGTAAAATACACCGTTTAAGTTAATATCAACTACACGTTGGAATTCTTCGATACCGAAGTCTTCTGTTAAGTTTTGTTTCCCTTCGATGCCTGCATTATTAAAGAAGCCATCGATTTTACCAAATTTCTCAACAGCAAAAGCCACGTATTTTTTTACATCTTCTTCATTTGCTACGTTCGCTTCGATTGTTTCTATCTCTGCTTGAGGTGCTGCTGTAAGTATTTCTTGTTTACTTTCCTCTAAGCCTTTTGCATTTAAATCTACTAATACAAGTTTACCGCCTTCTACTGCTACTTGTTTTGCTGCCGCTCTACCAAGTCCAGATCCCCCACCTGTAATGATAACGACTTTATCTTCAAAACGATTCATATAAAACTACCCCTTTCATATGCGTTGTGGTACTATTTTCACAACTTCTCTTTTAGTGTAAACGGATTCATAATTAGCAACAATCAGTAATTCTTTTGAATTTGTCGATAGAATCTACACATTACTATAATGTGTTTATTTTAGGAGGAAAAATACATTGGTTGAGTATAAAAGTAGTATCTCTAAGCAAAGTGAGCGGACGAAATCCTCTTTCAAAAAAGCTTTCATTGACCTTATTCATGAAAAAGGCTATAGCCATGTAACAGTGACGGATATTATTAAACGAGCCGATTATAATCGCACGACTTTTTATCTTCATTTTCAAGATAAGCAAGGTCTAACGGATGAATTGCAAAGAGAAATGTTCGAACAAGTAAAAGAAAAAAGCATGAATAAATATGAAAAAGGCAAAGCCATCAGTATTACCGAGATGGATCCAAAATCATTCGAACTAACACACTTCATATACTCTGAGCAAGCTTATTTCAATCTTTTATTAAAAAACGATACCATCCCAGGATTGCATCGAGATCTACCTAAAGCGATTTATGAAGTATTGGAAGAGAGCTTTATCTTATCAGCGATTAATCAACTAGATATTAACTACTCGGTCCATAAACTCTATATGGCCCATGGGACAGCAGGACTACTCGTCAACTGGATTGAAAATGGTTATGATGTCAGCCCTGATAACATGAGTCTCCGCTTAATTCAAATATTACATTCATTTGCTAAGGAGTTTTCAATTGCAACTAAAAGCAAAAACACACCACCCATTTAAAAAAGGCGGTGTGTTTTTACTTAATCCCAGAGAACCTTTTGTATAATTAAATTTGCTACAGACATAATAATTGCCACCAGAATAGCTGTGCCAAAACCGGCAATCTCAAAAGTATCTCCCATTAATCCACTCGTAATCATTAAGGTTACTGCATTGATAACGAATAAAAATAACCCTAACGAAATGACCGTAATTGGTAATGTCAATAAAATCAATATCGGTCTAACAATTATATTAAGAATGGATAGGATAAAACTAGCTAACAAGGCAGACCCGAAGCCTGATAAATAAAAAGAATCTCCTATAAAGCCAGATAAAGCAATAAATAATATGGCATTAATAACAATACCAATTAACCATTTCATACATATGACACCTTTCCATTAGAAAACTGAGCTAGATTTTTTTACTGTGACAGACCCTGTTTTTGTATCTGCATTTAACCTTAAACCACCTTGAGGATCTTTAATAGAGCGGAAACGAAGCACCTTCTGAATAACATCACTCTTTTCCTCTAATATCTCAATTCCCTCAATATGAATATCAAAACTTCCTAAATTCGTTTTTAGTTCACCACTTACTTCTGCAAATGGGGGAAGCGTTACTTCTACATTGCCAGTTGTTGCTTTTGCTTCAATCGATTCACAACGGGAACCCCCAACAGCACAAGCTACATTCCCATTAAAAGAATGTGCATTCACTCTCTCATAATCTCCATCTACATGTACAGCACCGTTTATCGTTTCTGCTTCAAGTATATCAACCGTACCGTTTTCAACATGAATTTTTCCATGAACGGTTTCTAACTCTGCATGTTTACTTTGTAATTGCTTTGCTGTAATTTTACCGTTTGCCGTTTTTGCCTTAAAGGTTTTCGCTTTTAGCTTTTCACTTTCAATCGGTCCATTAAAGGTACGAAGTTTTAATTTATTATATTCCTTCTCAGGTACATATAGTACCGCATCTAACTTTATCCATTTTTGTTGAGTAGAGAACTTCAGTTTATCATCTACAACGGTAAATACAGCATCCTCCAAGAATTTTTTCCGAGCCTCATCTTGAGACTCCGCACGATACACTTTTACTTCACACTCTGCTCTTACATCAGTCTGTGACCAAGGTACAACTTTGATAGCTCCGTTTGCGACATCTACTTCAATTTCATTAAAGGTACCGTCAGATTGATGGAAGATATGGGATATACTATGTGACTGTCCGAAGTTAAAGTCTAAATCGACATCTTTAATCTTTTTAAATGCAGAGTCGACAAAATCAATGATCTTATCTTTTGCTGAATTAAATTTATAATTAAAAGGCTCTTCTTTTTTCTCTTCTTCAAATTTTACTGCTGTAGATAATTCTTTAATAATTTCTTCTTGCTTTTGCTCAGCCGTATCTTCGGCTTTTTCTAATTTCTCTAATAAAGTTAAAGCTTCTTCAACAGATAGTTTTCCATCCTCCACCATTTTTAAAATGCGTTTTCTTTCTTCCTTCATTCTATTCCCTCCATAAGGTTCATTTTGTCTATGCCCTATTATCCTTTTTATCTTAGGCTAAATAAGTATCAATATCTAATAAGTATGCTTAGGACAATCTCCAGCATGATTAGTATTGAAAAATGAAAGTTGGTTATATTTCATTTTTACCCTTAATCAGCGAAAATTAGGCTTATACTTCAATTTTTCTTTACTCAATTGTACGATAGTCAGGGGCAAAAGTTTCACTTAAATAAAAAAACCAGTCTCAAGTCTGACTGGGATTTATGTCATGAGGTCTAGATTTGAAGGTTCGTTTTCTGTGGTATAGGGAAAATGAAGAGTAAAGAAGGTAAATCGTTGCTAATTAAATTTTAGTAAAACCCAAACAGGTCCTGGATATTTATGACCTAGGACCTGCTTAAGCTATGTACCTTGAAAAATTTATTGATAGGCCGCCAAGTCAGTTGTGCGAGGAGATTCCTTACGCTTAACCTCATCAATCTTGTTAACGAACATTTGAAATACTTTTCTTTTTTCTTCCAAATCTTTTGCATGCTCTTTCAAATCATTATACTTCTCTTCAAACGGTCTGTGATAACGTTCTCTTATACTTTCAATAATCTCATCGTTGACAGTAGATTGAATGACTTGTTTAGTTATTCCATATTTATAGGAGTAAAGTTTTAGCTCAAGCTTAATTTGATCATATTCCTCATTAATTTGACTAAGCACTTCAGAGATATCTTCTTTCCATTCCTCTAATGATTTAGCTAAATAATCTTCCATAATCGTATAGTCACCCTCTCCCCTTATAATACTATGATTATAACGAAGGATAGTTACATCCCTTTTGCTATAGAGTTACAAATCTTTATCTTTTTTAATAGGAAATACCACGAGCCGATAGACCCGTGGTATTTTCTATTAAAACCATTAAGCATTCGTTACACTTGCTTCTTTATGCTCAATTTGCTCTTTCATTCTTTTGCGATCACGTTCAAGAATCGGTTTTAAATATTTTCCTGTATAAGACTCGGCTGTTTCTGCAATCACTTCAGGGGTACCTGTAGCTAGGATTGTACCCCCCTTAAGTCCACCTTCAGGACCTAAATCAATTAAATGGTCAGCAGCTTTAATTACATCTAGATTATGTTCTATCACGAGCACAGTATCCCCATTTTCAACAAGACGCTGCAAGACATTAAGTAAACGAGCGATATCATCCACATGCAAGCCCGTTGTTGGTTCATCTAATATATAAAATGATTTACCATTAGAACGACGATGTAGTTCAGAAGCCAGTTTTACCCTTTGTGCTTCTCCACCTGATAAGGTTGTCGCTGGTTGGCCCAATTTGACATAACTCAATCCAACATCATAGATGGTTTGCAACTTACGACGAATTTTAGGAATATTTTCAAAGAAGGTAAGTGCATCTTCCACTGTCATTTCTAAGATTTCAGCAATACTCTTCCCTTTATATTTTACTTCTAACGTCTCGCGATTATAACGTTTTCCCTGGCAGACTTCACATGGCACATATACATCAGGAAGAAAATGCATTTCGATTTTAATAATCCCATCTCCACGACAGGCCTCACAACGGCCACCTTTGACGTTAAAACTAAAGCGCCCCTTCTTATAGCCCCTAACTTTTGCTTCATTTGTAGAAGCATACACATCACGAATGTCATCGAATACTCCTGTATAGGTAGCCGGATTAGAACGTGGCGTTCTTCCGATAGGCGATTGATCAATATCTATGACTTTGTCTAATTGATCAATTCCTTTCACTTCCTTATGTGCACCCGGCTTACTTTTCGCTCGATGTAGTTTTTGCGCTAAGCTTTTATGGAGAATCTCATTGATTAACGTACTCTTCCCTGAGCCTGAGACACCAGTCACAGCCGTGAAAGTACCAAGAGGGAACTTGACGTTCACATTCTTCAAGTTATTCTCTTTAGCCCCTTTAATCTCAATAAAACGACCGTCACCTTTTCTTCTTTCTATCGGCAGTGGGATAAATCTTTTCCCTGATAAATATTGACCGGTTAAAGAGTAATCATCTTTCATTACTTCTTCTGGTGTACCTTTGGAAACAATTTCACCACCATGCACCCCTGCACCTGGACCCACATCAATTAAATAATCCGCTGCAAGCATCGTATCTTCATCATGCTCTACCACAATTAACGTATTACCGATATCACGCATGTTCTTTAACGTTTCGATTAATCGGTCATTATCCCTTTGATGCAATCCAATAGAAGGTTCATCAAGAATATACAACACTCCAGTCAACCGTGAACCAATTTGGGTGGCTAAACGAATTCGTTGGGCTTCCCCACCTGAGAGAGTTCCAGCAGCCCGGCTCAGCGTTAAATAATCCAAGCCAACATTAATAAGAAATCCAAGACGTTCTTTAATTTCTCTCATGATCAAATTAGCAATTTTCATTTCTTTTTCTGTTAAGTGTAATTGCCCAAAAAAGTCATAAGCTTCTTCAACAGATAAATCTGTAAGCTTCCCAACATGATGACCATCAATCAAGACTGCTAAGCTTTCTTTCTTAAGACGGTAGCCTTTACACGTAGGACATTTATGTTCCCCCATGTACTTCTCCATCTGTTCACGAATATAATCAGAGCTTGTCTCCTTATATCTTCTCTTGATATTATTCATCACACCTTCAAAGACAATATGTGATTCACGCACTTGGCCATAATCATTTTCATATTTAAAATATATTTTTTCCTTACCAGAACCATAAAGGATTTTATCTATTTGTTCATCTGGAATAGCTGATACGGGGATATCCATATCAATGCCATAGTGCGTACATACTGCTTCCAAAAGCTGCGGGTAGTATTGTGAGCTATTCGGTTCCCAAGGTGCAATCGCATGCTGCTTCAATGTGAGATCTTTATTAGGGATGACTAAATCCGGATCTACTTCTAACTTTACACCTAAGCCATCACAATCGGGACAGGCACCGAA
Organism: Cytobacillus sp. FSL K6-0129; assembly: GCF_038007625.1. Lineage (NCBI taxonomy): Bacteria > Bacillati > Bacillota > Bacilli > Caryophanales > Bacillaceae > Cytobacillus > Cytobacillus sp. FSL K6-0129. Next base: position 2,371,083 of record NZ_JBBOXM010000001.1, read on the forward strand.
AGGACTATTAAAAGAGAACATTCTCGGTTCAAGTTCTCCAATTGAAAAACCACAAATAGGACATGCATGATTTTCACTGAATAATAATTCCTCTTCTCCAATCACATCAACTATGACTTTTCCTTCTCCCATTTTCAGTGCTGTTTCGAGCGAGTCAGCTAATCTGGCCTCCACGCCTTCCTTCACAACAATTCTGTCAATAACCACTTCAATAGAATGTTTTTTATTTTTCTCAAGCTCGATTTCTTCTCCTAAATCGAGCATATCACCATCAACCCGAACACGAACAAACCCTTGTTTCTTTACCTCTTCTAATACCTTTACATGTGTTCCCTTTCTACCAGAAACAACAGGTCCCAGTACTTGCAATCTTGTTCTTTCCGGATATTCCATAATACGATCTACCATTTGTTCAACAGTTTGAGAAGAAATTTCTATATTATGATTAGGGCAGGTTGGGTGTCCTACTCTCGCAAATAATAGACGCAAATAATCATAGATTTCTGTTACAGTTCCTACCGTTGAACGAGGGTTTTTACTAGTTGTTTTCTGGTCTATAGAAATCGCAGGAGATAAACCTTCAATCGTATCCACATCCGGCTTATCCATTTGTCCTAAGAACTGTCTTGCATAGGCAGAGAGGGATTCAACATAACGGCGCTGTCCTTCTGCATAAATCGTATCAAACGCTAAGGACGATTTTCCCGATCCTGATAATCCCGTTAAGACAACAAGCTTATCCCTTGGGATTGTTACATCGACATTTTTTAAATTATGTGCCCTTGCACCTTTAACAATCAATTTCTCCATTGCCATTTCCGTTCATCATCCTTCCGCCTTCAGTTCAAGAATAAGATCACGAAGCTCTGCCGCTCGTTCGAAATTTAAATCCTTTGCTGCAGTCTTCATCTCTTTCTCCATATCTGCTATTAATTTTTGACGTTCTTTTTTATTTAATTGACTTAATTTATCAGCACTATTATACTCCTCTGGCGTTTCCGCTGCTTGTGTCGCTCTAATCACATCACGAATTTCTTTTTGTATCGTCTGTGGCGTGATACCGTGTTCTGTGTTGTAATCTTCTTGAATGCTACGGCGGCGTTTTGTTTCACTTATAGCTTTTGTCATGGAGTCTGTCATTCGGTCAGCATACATTATAACTTGACCATTTGCATTACGAGCAGCACGCCCAATCGTTTGGATAAGTGAACGTTCTGAACGTAAAAATCCTTCTTTGTCGGCATCAAGAATCGCTACGAGTGAAACTTCTGGAATATCAAGCCCTTCTCGCAACAAATTAATACCTATTAACACATCATAGGTACCCATACGAAGCTCCCTAATAATCTCGATTCTCTCAAGGGTTTTCACTTCGGAATGTAGGTATTGAACCTTCATACCAATTTCCTTTAAATAATCCGTTAAATCCTCAGACATTTTTTTCGTTAAAGTGGTAATGAGTACACGTTCATTTTTCTCAATTCTATCATTAATTTCACCAATTAAATCATCAATCTGTCCCTCTATCGGTCGGACATCAATAATAGGATCTAACAATCCAGTAGGTCTAATGATTTGTTCAATCATTTCAGGTGTTTGTTCTAATTCATACGGACCAGGAGTCGCAGAAACATAAACAATCTGGCTAATATGATCTTCAAACTCAGAAAAAGTAAGAGGACGGTTATCCATTGCAGAAGGAAGACGAAAACCATGTTCTACTAATACATTCTTACGGGCTTGGTCACCATTATACATCCCTCTTATTTGCGGCAATGTCACATGAGATTCATCAATAACAAGTAAGAAGTCCTTTGGGAAGTAATCAAGTAAAGTATAAGGAGTCGAACCAGCTGGACGAAGAGTTAAATGACGGGAGTAGTTTTCAATCCCTGAACAAAAACCCATCTCTCTCATCATTTCTAGATCATATCGCGTTCTTTGTTCTAGGCGTTGTGCCTGTAATAAATGGCCTTCTTCATGTAAGGTAGCCAGCCTTTCTTCTAATTCTTTTTCAATATTTTCGATGGCTACACGCATTTTCTCTTCTCTGGTAACGAAGTGAGATGCCGGGAAAATGGCTACATGATCACGATCACCTAAAATTTCACCGGTCAAAGCATCGACTTCACGAATCCGATCTATTTCATCTCCAAAAAACTCCACACGTAAACAATGCTCGTCTCTCGAAGCAGGGAATATCTCTACGACATCACCGCGTACACGAAATGTCCCACGTATAAAGTTCATATCATTGCGCTCATATTGTATGTCGACTAGCTTCCTTAATAATTGATTTCGCTCTATTTCCATTCCCGTCCTTAAACTTAAGACAAGCTCTCTATATTCCTCAGGAGATCCCAAACCATAGATGCAAGAAACACTGGCGATGATGATAACATCATTTCTTTCAAATAATGAGGAGGTAGCTGAATGGCGGAGCTTATCTATTTCATCATTAATACTCGCATCTTTCTCAATAAATGTGTCAGTGGATGGTACATATGCTTCTGGTTGATAGTAGTCATAGTAACTAACAAAATACTCTACCGCATTATTGGGAAAGAACTCTTTAAATTCACTATATAATTGACCTGCTAACGTCTTATTATGCGCAATTACTAACGTTGGTTTATTCACTTCTTTAATGACGTTAGAAACAGTGAACGTTTTCCCGGTTCCAGTTGCACCTAGTAATGTCTGATGCTTTTTCCCCTCTTGAATCCCATTTACAAGCTCTTTAATAGCTGCAGGTTGATCACCTTGTGGGGAATATTTTGAAACTAACTCAAATGTTTGATCCAAATCAGAAACCTCCTCTATGTAAAAAGTAAAGCGTGTCTAATCATTATTGCATTCCGATTTTCTATATCCTCATTCTACCACAAATCCTCTTATCTAAACCACAAAAAAGCGAACAAATATTCGATACCTATTCGACAAAGAGATGAAAAGAAGGTTAGGATTAAAATAAACGGGTATGAAGGTACAAATTAACTTTTCATTTATTTTGAAACTTTATTCTATATAAAATCGTCTTTTGTTATATGGCGAAATAGACGAGGTGATTTTTTGTTTGGTTTTATTTTTGCATTTGCGTGGCTAGCCGTTTTTATTTATGCCCTAAAAACCATTAAAGATTATATAAACAGTAATGACGAGGAAAAAGCATATGAAAAAGACTTCGTCATTAAAATTGTTGGTGCTGTATGCCTTTCGGGGCTTTTTGTTATAGCAGAAATACTTCGTGTCACAAACTTGGGCTTCGTTGATATGAAATGGCTCTTTCTCATTACATTTCTACTGCTTTTCGTTGTCAGTTACGTCTTTTTCACCTACAGGATACTCTTTTCTAAAAACACCTTTAACCGTAAAAAAGGAGATTATACTTTTAGTTATAAATATCGAAAATGGCTTATCCCTGTCTTTTTTCTATTCCCAATAGGTGTATTTAGTATTTGGATTTGGGTTAGCTAAATGAAATTTCCTTCTACATAAATGAGTTATAGAATTAGTCCATTGTTGGGGGCATCTAGTAAATTTGAATAGATAAACAGGTTTAATTGAACACATACAATGATTGAATCAAGGAGTTATACAAGTCAATTACACCTACCCACTAAAACCCTTCTTATTAATCAACAACACGCACGTCAGCTCATATTTCTCATTCTAATTAGTTAACCTTTCTTTTTATTAAAAACTTATAAACTAAACGCTTTTCCCTAAGAAAAGTAGAACCCCATCTCACTTTGATGGGGTTCTACTCATTTATATATCTGCTGGATGCGGACCTTTTTCTGCTTCCATCTCTTTTGCCATTTTCCTTGCTTTTATAAATTGAACACCGCTTAATACAATGGTTTTCCCAACGGCGTATGTTGGTACAGCAAGTAACATGCCTAATATACCAGCTAAGTTTCCTGCTACCAATAAGATAATAATGATTGTTGCTGGATGGGTATTTAATGTTTTCCCTAAAATTAATGGTGAAATTAAATTACCTTCTAATTGTTGTGCGGCGACGATGACTATTATTGCTAAAATCGCCATCGTAGGTGATTCAAATAGCCCAACTATAACCGCCGGTGCACCACCAATAAATGGTCCAACATAAGGAATAATATTCGTTACTGAAATAATTAATGCCAAAACAATTGCGTATGGTAGGTCAATAATTAAGAAACCGATAAAAGACGCTGTCCCGACGAATAATGCGACCGTAATCTGACCTTGAATATAGGAAGAAAGAGTTTTACCTGTTTCTTTTAATGTATCAATTGCTTCAGCACGATAACTTTTGGGAACAAATTTCCCTAGTGCAGGTGGGAACTTCTCCCCGTCTTTTAACATAAAGAATAAAAGGAATGGTACAGTAATAATCGTAATGGCTATATTTGCAACTAATCCAACTAAATCGCTGAGACCATTCGTAATCCTTTGTGGAAGTTGATTAGCATAATCAACTAAATAACCCATTATTTCTTCTTGTGTTACATAATCTTGATTCATTAACCAGCGATAACCCTCAGATTGCGAGAAGTTGTTAAAGAACTGTTCTGTTTGTTTAACATAGGTAGGTAGTTCATTTAATAACCCTGCCAATTGGGCTGAAATTTTTGGTACAAAAATACTAACGACAAGCACCAGCAATCCAGCAACAATTGCAAATAGTAATATGATCGATAATATCTTAGGAATTTTTGCTTTTTCAATTAAATGCACAAATGGATTTAAAATGAAGAATAAGAACCCCGAGATAATAATAGGGAAGAACAACGTGGAAAAAAAGATTCCAATCGGTTCAAATAAAAAAGAAATTTTTGAAGCTACAAAAATGACGGATACAATAATTAGAATTTGAAGAGACCAGTACTGGAATTTCTTCTTGTTCACATTCTCACCTTTTCCCAAAAAATAAATTTTTCTCTATAGACTACATTTTCATTCGTAGTTCCCTTTTTCCAAAAAAGTAAAACCACTAGGATTTATTTGTATGTATTATTGTAATGCATTCCACCACAAAATGTCGCCTCATAAGGATATTTTCCGTGAATTTTTTTCGACAAATATTTCCTTTTGGTTATTTTAACCAACAGATATTTATATAATCAGCCATGTGTTAAGGAAATCCTTTTATCCATTCACACAACGACATGGCAACTAGATAGAAAATTTCACTTATATCCCCAAGTTAAAAAAAGGTATCTTAGGAGTCTCCCTAAAATACCTTTTTAAAGCATGATTATTCTTGGCCTTTTTGAATCCATTCAGCAACAGTTGCCGTACGTTTGGCTTGATGTTTAACTGCTGCTTCATTATCTTCAACGATTTTACCATCTTGTCCTTGAGTTGAACTTGCGCCGTAAGGATTTCCGCCACCAGCAAATATGCTTGGGTCAGTGAAGCCCGGTGCGGCAACAATCGCGCCCCAATGGAACATAGTTGTATAAAATGAAAGAAGGGTTGCTTCTTGACCTCCGTGAGGATTAGAAGCAGAGCTCATTGCACTCACTACTTTGTTCGCAAGTTTGCCTTGTGCCCAAAGGCCCCCAGCAGTATCAATAAAAGCTTGCACTTGTGAAGCAATGTTACCAAAACGAGTTGGGAAACTAAAAACAATCGCGTCTGCCCATTCAAGGTCAGCAAGTGTAACTTCTGGTACATCTTTCGTAGCATCAGCATTGGCACGCCATGCAGGATTGGAATCGATGGCTGCTTCAGGTGCTGTTTCAGGAATCTTTAACAACTTCACTTCAGCGCCGGCTTCTTTTGCCCCTTGTTCTGCCCACTGTGCCATTTGGTAGTTGGTACCTGTTGAACTATAATAAATGACTGCTAATTTAATACTCATTTGAATAGAATCCTCCTTGATATCTCACATACATCTATATTGTTTCTATTCCTTTCAGCTCTATACATTAAACTTATCTTAATGTTTTTAATGCACCGCTCCATGCTAGCACTTGATCAAGCATCATTTTCATATTTGCTTGGTGCAAGTCCTGAGGCTTAAATTCATTACCATTTACGAAATCAGTAAAAAGTGAAAGTGTTGGATGTGTGCGTACATCTGCGACTTGTAGCTCGCCTAAAATGCCACGTAGATGTTCTGCCGCACGGGCACCACCAGTAGATCCATAACTGACAATACCTGCTGCTTTATTCGCCCATTGATCGCGAGCAAAGTCGATCGCATTTTTCAAAGCACCACTAATACTATGGTTGTATTCCTGTACGATAAACACAAACCCATCCATACTATCTAATTTATCTCCCCATGCTGCAATACCAGGCTCTGTGCCATCTGTTGTACCAAGGAACGGAAGATGAAAGTCAGCAATATCAATAATTTCATAATTTGCATCCCCACGTGCATCAGCTATTTCTTTCACCCATTGACCTACTTGTGGACTTACACGACCTTCTCTTGTACTTCCTAAAATAATACCGATATTTAATTTTTCCATTTTCATTTCCTCCTTAGGATGTGGATTATTTTTATTGAATAATTTATTTAAAAAGCCCATATTGTTTCTCCCCATTTCTTAGATGCTGGCTTTAAACCATTTTGCTGCTTCTTCAACTTCTTTGAATGAAAGCTGATGTCCCATATGTTCCCAATGAAGATGAACATCGGCTCCCGCTTTTTCTAATAATCTCTTTAACTCTTCAGATTCTTCGGGTGAACAAATCGGATCATTTGTCCCTGCTCCAATGAACACCTTTTGTCCTGTTAAATCAGGCAATTCTATACCTCTTCTTGGTACCATTGGATGGTGTAAGATTGCTGCTTTCACAGCATCTTTATAATGGAACATCATACTGGCCGCAATATTAGCACCATTTGAATATCCTAAAGCGACGATATTATGGCGGTCAAAACCATATTTGTCAGCTGCTTCATCTAAAAATTGATAAAGCTCTTTCGTACGAAAGATTAAATCCTCCTCATCAAAGACACCTTCTGCTAACCTTCTAAAAAAGCGCGGCATTCCATTTTCAAGCACATTACCTCGAACGCTTAGCACTGATGCACTTTCATCTATTTTGCCAGCTAACGGTAGAAGGTCTAGCTCATTTCCCCCTGTACCATGAAGTAATAATAGGGTTGGTTTTGATGTGTCACTACCCTTTTCAAAAATATGTTTCATGTAAATCCCCTCCATTATTTCGGTCGAACCATTGTAAATACTTCTCCTACTTTCGCATAATCATTTCCAGCCAAGCGACTGATTGCCCCTAAATTCTCAGCGTTGATTTTGCCCGCTTCATAAATTTCATTATCGAAATGGAAGTAGACAACTTTACCGATAAGAAGATCAGCATTCCCTTCAAGTTCAATATGATGAGCAAGCTGACATTCCATCCTCACTTTCGCTTTCACGATTCCTGGTACATTGACAACTGTACTTGAAATTGTCTCTAATCCACTGAGCTTTAATTCATCCACATTTGGTGAGACAGTAGCCGCTGTTTCATTAATTTGCGTAACATTTGACTCATCAACAATATGAACGACAAACTCCTTCGTATCACACACATTTTTAGCAGTATCTTTCATCTCACCCGCTCTTCTTGCTACTGAAACAGCAATCATTGGCGGATTAGAAGACACGATATTAAAGAAACTAAATGGTGCACCATTCAGCACACCAGTGTTTGATTGTGAAGTGACGAAGGCAATCGGCCTCGGGATAATACTTCCGATCAATAATTTGTAATTCTCCCTCTCGGTTTGCGCGTTCGGATCAATACTTACCATTGCGTAACTCCTCCTTTTGCAATTACACTTCCCTCACATCAATCGGAATTAACCTTCTCTGTAATTGTCCACGGTATTTTTCATATTGCTCAGGAAGCATTACTTCTGTTCCCATCGTTTCCTGACTTTCATCATGAGCAAAACCTGGCGGATCAGTAGCAATTTCAAAAAGAATGTCGCCGTATTCTCTGAAGTAAATCGCATTAAAATAATTTCTGTCTTGCACGGGTGTGACACCATAACCAAAGCTTTCAATATATTTCTTCCAATCTAATTGGTCAGCATCATCTGCTGCGCGCCATGCAATGTGGTGGACAGTTCCTACACCCATTCTTCCTTTTCCAGAGCTTGTTATCTTTACATCGACAATATTACCTATGTCGCTTTTTGATTGATATCTGACGAATACTCCTTCTTCAGCCACTTTGGTTAAACCCATTGTTTCAATTAGCTCACCTGTTTTTCCACCATTGCTAGAATAAAGAACAGCCCCGGCGAAACCTTTAATCGCCACATCCGGAGTTATCCCATTAAATGTCCAAGTATTCTCGTCCCCAGCTTCTCTTTCAACAAGCTCTAAATGTAAGCCATGTGGATCATCGAAGCTTAGTACTTGTTCGCCAAAACGTACTTGTTTTTCAAAAGAAATGCCTTTACTCGTTAAGCGTTCCTCCCAAAATGGTAGGGCGCCAGATGGAACAGCATATGCAGTAATTCCCACTTGCCCATCACCAATGATGCCAGGGTACGCATCTGCCCATGGGAAGAAAGTAATAATTGTACCTGGTTTACCTCCCTCATCACCGAAATAAAGATGATACGTTCCTGGGTCATCAAAGTTAACTGTTTTTTTTACAAGACGTAAACCTAAAATACCAGCATAAAAATCAACATTTTCCTGTGGATGGCCGACAATAGCTGTAATGTGATGAATTCCCATCGTTTGTTTTTCCATTTTGAACATCCTTCCATGTCCCTAACCTTCAAGTATCTCGAAATTGAGATATTAGGTGTGAGTTAGTTTATTTTGTGTTATTTTATGAAGAATATGAATTAATAATTGTTGTTCTTCTTCTGTTGTTTGTTGAAATAAGGTTGAAATCTGTTCTAATAAGTATGGACTGATTAGATCCATTAATTCCTTCCCCGCATTTGTTATAGTTACAAAAACAACCCGGCGATCCTCTTTGCAATCACTTCTAGATAAATAGCCCTTTTCTTGCAAGCGGTCAATCACATAAGTCATACTGCCGCTCGTTAACCAAACGCTTTTACTAATTTGCTGGACCGATTGTCTCCCCTTTTGATGCAGCACTTGGAGTACGGAATACTCTGTAAAGGTGAGCTTATATTTGTGTAACCAGTCTTTCATCTGATCTTGCATGTATCTGTTGGTTTGCATTAAGCAAGCGAATGAATCTAATGTCTTCTTATGAACCATTTTCATCGCCTCACTTTTTATCTTTAATTTAATTATCTTGAATATGAGATAATAATATCTCGAATTCAAACTAATGTCAATCCCATTTTCAACTTTTTTTAAATTTCTAACCATAGTTTTCATTCTAGTGCACTTGCTCTTCTAATATAGGTAGAAAAAACTAAATAACTAAGTCGTTTTACTGCTTTTAGAATAGGTAGCATCCTTATCTTCTAGCAAAGTTTTCAATAGGTAAAGGACGCCTACTCATATTGCTGGTGCATCATTTTCAAATGACTTTCTCGACATTTCAAAATCCAGTTTTCACCTTGTGAAAACAGAGACATATTCCGTTTGAATGAAAAAGAAATATTGCTAACTTCTATTAATACATACAATATAAACGATTCGCTGTCGATAGATAAATAGCAATAACTGCATTGTTTTTTTCCTATCCGCTTCTTCTCTTGATAATATATTGCCTATAACATGATGCAAGAACCTCTATTCGTAGGGAATTAATGATATCGTCTTTGTTGCAATTGCATTTATGTAAGATTCATTATGATCAACTGCAATCATCGTCGGCTGATACACCTTAATCGTCTCAACTAATTGCTGAATGACAAATATGTCTAAGTAATTGGTGACTTCATCCCATATAAGTAAATTATTTTCCCCTAATAAAGCATGAGCTAAAAATACCTTCTTCTGCTCGCCAGCACTCCAATGCTGACTAGATGTATCAGTGAAACTCTGTCTATCTATGCCTAACTGATACAGTAAATGCCAAAAAGCTTGTTTTTCTTCTTTTATAGTCAATTGTTGTATATAAGAAGCATAATCTACATCTTGCTCATTTTTTTGATTTAAAATGGATACCTTTCGCGGTAAATGAATGCGATACTCCCCTATTGTCTCTAAATACTTTACCCCTAATATAAATTGGAGTAGTGTTGACTTCCCGACACCATTACTCCCTTCAATAAATAAGCGATCATTAGGATACATATCGATGGAAATTGGTTGGAATAAGGGGGTTCCGTCTCTTAATATCGAAAAATCACGGAAGTATAAAACTTGCTTTTCAGGTTGTTTCACAAGCATTTTCAATTGTGAGACCCTCTCCCGATTATCGATAAGTCCTTCTTTTTCAGAAACCATCGCTTCTGTGCGTTTTTTTATTGCCTTCGCCCTTTTCATTTGTTTCGCGGCTAAAAGTCTTTCCGACGCATCCTTTGTGCTGTTTTCTCGCTTCATTCCCCATTGGTTTACCTTACCAGATACTTCATTTAACCGTTTGATTTCTGACTTTAACTTACTATTTCTAGATTCCGCAAGCTGATCCGCATTCTCTTTCTCTCTTCGCCACACATCCACATTTCCCTTAATTAAGGTGAGCGACTGCTTTTCAATTGCTAACACATGATCGACGAATTGGTTTAAAAAGGATTCATCATGACTAATTACAATAAACCCTTCTTTCATTCTCAAATAATTCCCAATCATGTTACGTCCCTCTTTATCAAGATTATTTGTCGGTTCATCAATTAAAGGAAAAGCATCCTCATTTAAGAATAGCTCTACAAGTAACACTCTCACTTGTTCCCCACCACTTAATTGATGAAACTTTCTTTGACTAATATGAGGTGGTAATCCGATGAGTGATAATTCATAATCAATTCTCCACCGGTCAACATTAGGGTTTTCTTTAAGCAATAACTCTAATACTGTTAAATTCTCCTCTTATAGTGGAAAGGCAGGGAAATATTTAAATGTCAGTGGCGTTTGAATCGTCCCTCTATATTGAAGTTTATTTGTTAAAATGTTCATAAATGTCGTTTTTCCGCGACCATTACGCCCTAGCAGCGCAAGCTTCCAGTGCTCATCAATACTTACATTCACATCACTAAAAATCCTTTTATCCATTGAATGATACTGAAAAGACATATTTTTAATTAAAATCGAATGGGTCAATGAAATACCTCCTTTTGATTAACTTAACACAAGTTATCTGAATTTTGTTATATTTTATATTAATTTCCTCAAATTAGGAATATAAATAGAATGAATCAAGGACATGTTCTTTTCACAATCTATTGAATAAAAAAACCGATTGCCCCATAGAGACAACCGGTAAAAATATTAAACTGCTTGGTGACTTTTCTTAAATTCCTCTTTAATAAAGAGAATACCTAATTCATGATGATCTGTTTTATAAAGTGCCCTTTGCACAAATCGGTTTTCATTATTGGTGTCAATGACTTCAAGTTTGCAATGAGCTGCATTTTTTTGCAATGCTTGATAAAATCCCTTTTCGTCATTCACTTGCAAACCATTCACTTTAAGAACAGTTTCTCCTACTTTTAATCCCATTTTGTCTGCTGGTGAATGAGGAACAACACCAATAATCATTAAACCATCATTCTTTTTAGCAAAGTAAAACGCCGCCTTTGCATCTACAGATCGTTGGCGATAATTTAACCACTCTCTCCCTACTATTGCTAGTACTGGTATCGCTAAGCTTACAATTGGATAAACAAATGCGCCACTGGCAATAATGAGCAGCAATGCACCAAAGAAGATTACTTTTTTTCCATAAGCTGCGACGGCTACAGCCGGAAATTTGCTTTGGATTTGTTGTTGAAAACCAATAGCGAAAGGAACAGCTACTAAAGCATAAGATTGATCTCCAATTGAAAATAATGGCCACCATGTTGAGTCCAAACTAATGGCGTCACCAGGTATTAGTAAAAACAGTGGTAAAAGCCACATTCTTTTTGCTTCATGCATACCCACAACCTGACCACGGCGACTCTTCATTAGTCTTGGAGACGTCCCTTTTGGACCATTGATGGTGATCATTATTCCTTCAGCAATCACAAGCAAGGCAATGATCATTGCGGCAGCTGGCAGTAGGTACTCTACGCCTTCCACTTGTGATGAGATGAAGGCAGGCAGTGGCCAGTTCTGTTCTAATGCAAAGAAAGTAAGAATAAAACCAATACTTACCGTATAAGCCGGTGTCGCCCATCTTGCTTTTGGAGTCAGCATCAAGATAATTGTTGCAACCGTTGCAAAAACAAGTAACTCAATAGGAACAGTTAAACCAGCTAGTACGGTAATAAGGGAAAGAGAAATACCGAGAATGAGCCCTAAAGGCAATAATTGCTTCAGCTCAAAATAGGCATTTTCAGCACGGACTAAGAAATGCTGTCTTTCCCTGTTGACTCTTTGTATACCGTAATAAGCAGCTGCTAGAAATACTAAATAAAAGACCGGGTTTAGAAATAACCTTCCTAACCCCTTCAATAACTCTATTGCCCAAGCCTCAGCCAAGCTTCCCACCAACCTCTACCATTAATCTAATCTACTAATCTGACTATATTCTACCAAATATCCCTTTAAAAACATAGCCAACCCATTGTCTTCTTCCTACTTGTAAATACATTTTCTTATAATAGAAGTGATGACAAGGAATAGGTGTCCGATATTCAAAATATAGACAAATAGTGAGAGAAAATCTCTTTCCGCTAGAATTTACTTTCGTATGGGAGAAGGGTTTCTTCTATCGCGCAGTTTCCGAGCTGTTTCTCGTTTCTGTTTTTTAACTTGAAGACACGTTAACGCTATTACCTTTTTATATTTGAGTAACTCGCAATTCCCAAAAAGCGATGATTTTCGCTTTCGTTCATCCACCATATACAGGCACTTCTATATTTGCTACATTTCTCCTATTTTCCCATTTATTCCGGAGCCTTTTCATCAACCTCACATTAAAAAGCCGAACAAACATTGAGTTTGTCCGGCTTTGATATATAGAGTAAACACTATTGGTTTGCCATAATACGCAAGCCTGTTTGTAATTGCATATCATTGTCCTGGTTATTTCTTTGCTTAATGACTTCTTTTTCAAGAGATTGGGCTGTTTTTTCATCAATTTGTCCGTTTGCTGTTAGTCCGGCCGCATGTTGAAACGCTCTAACTGCTGTTGCAGTTGCAGCACTATAATAGCCATCCTCTCGACCAGGTGCATAACCTAAGCTTTTTAATATGAATTGCGCATTCTTCACTTGATCATTATTCATGTCCGTTTTTAACGTTTTCTCCACTTGGATCGGGTGAGTCTCATACAGTTCAGATTGTTTTACTTCATAAGTAGGTGCGACACCTTTTTTATGAATCCAATTTCCGTCAGGTGTAAGCCATTTATATAAGGTCAATTTAATATTACTGCCATCCCCCATTGGAACAGGTTGTTGAACTGTTCCTTTACCAAATGTTTGTGTACCAATTAACGGATAATCACCTGCTTCCTTGAGGGCTGCTGCTAATATTTCTGAGGCAGATGCACTACCCTTATCAATAAGAACGCCGATAGGATACGATTTCTTCTCTTCTAAAGGAGAGAAATTCATCATTCTTTCACCGTTTCTTTGTTCTATCTGCACATATGGTTTATCCTTCGTAACCAACTCTTCCAATATTTCGTCAACTACTTTTAATAGTCCACCAGGGTTATTTCGTACATCAATTAACAAACTGTCCATTCCCTGTTCTTCTAGGCCCTTGAGAGCAATCTTAAATTCCTTAGCTGTATCTGTTGCAAAAGAAGTAATCTCAACATAGCCAACTTTTTCATTGTCGTGCATTATAACTTCAGAATTGACTGTAATATGAGGTATTTCTGCCCGAACAATTTCTATTTCTAACGGGTTTTGCAAACCTTCTCTCATAATGGTCAATTTGACTTTTGTCCCTTTTTTTCCTTTTATCTTTAAGGTCGCTTGCAATAAATTAAAGCCTTCAACACTTTCATCATCAATCTTGATGATTTGGTCATTTGGTTTCAAACCAGCTTGCTCTGCTGGTGAATTTTTTACTGGAGATACAATAATGATCTTACCATCTACTAAACTAACCTCGGCTCCAATTCCTTCAAATGAAGAATCGAGTGTTTCACTAAATTGTTTTGCTGTACTTTCATCCATATAAACGGAATAATCATCATTTAACGTGGTAAGCATCCCTTGAATCGCGCCTTCTGTTAACTTATGTGCATCAACTTCTTCAACATAATTTTTGTAAATGAGCTGATAAGCAGCGTTCATTTTCTCCAAATCAGATGCAAGCTGTTGACTACCTCCCATTTCTTCTAGCTGTTTTGTTTGCGATATATTTAACTTTAATTGAAAGCCTGCATAGGAACCTATCGCGCCCACAAGTAATGATATGACCATTAATATGACTACTTTCTTTTTGCCCACTTAACCGCCGTCCCTTCTTTAAGCAACTGTGGCTCTTTCATCAATATATGAATGAATAGGACGAGTTATGATTGTGAAATTGTTTAACCATAAAGTTAGCCAAGAAAGCTCGATGTCATATCCTACCTGTTCTTAAAAAAGGCAACACAAGTCTTTAAATATCCAAAAAAGTGAAAAATGACTCTTTTTCACCTCGATCGAGGTATCAAAAGAGCCATTTTTATGCTAAAATTGTTTTATATATCGTACGATGGGTAAAAGAAAAAAGAGAAGCTTTAAAAGCTCCTCTCTTACAATGGTACAATTCCAACTGGGTTAATTGCGTTGGATTTCGATTGGTTCCAACCACCTTTATGCAATTCAAAGTGTAAATGTTGTCCTGTCGATTGTCCTGTATTACCCATTAAACCAATTTGTTGACCTTGTGAAACCGTTTGGCCATTACTAACAGATCTTGAGCCACTTCTCATATGTGCATAAACCGTTGTATACGTTTGTCCATTAATAGAATGTGCAATAAACACGACTTCACCATAGCTAGATGAATGGTAAGATTGAATGACCACACCATCAGCTGCGGCATAAATAGGCACTGTTCCTGCAGCTGCTAGATCAATTCCAGCATGGTATGAGCCCCATCTTTGTCCTAAACCTGAAGTTAATACACCTGCTGAAGGACGAATCCAATCTCCACTTGACGGAGGTGGTGTTTGTACTTGTTCTTGTCCACCACTAGATTCTGAAGAACTATCGGAACCACTGTTGCCGGAACTGCTAGTTGTACCTGCATTTTGTTTTGCTGATTTGGCTGCTTCAGCTGCTTTTTTTGCTTCCGCCTGTCTTGCGAGTTCGGCTTGTCTCGCTTCTTCAGCTTTTCGTGCTGCTTCAGCTTGACGATCTTTTTCTGCCTGTATTGCTTTTGCAACAGCTTTCTCTTGTGCAGCTAATAATTCTTTTTCTTCTTCACCACTTATTTTTTCAGCGTGATGATGGTCCTCTTCTTCTTTTAAGATTGTAATAAGATTAGCCTTCTCTTTTTTCTGGTTATCAAGATTTGCTTTCATTTTTTCTAATTCTTTACGCATACCTTCAAGCGAAGCTAAATCTTCTTTTACTTTTGCTTGTTTTTGTTCTAGTGATTTCTTATCTTCTTCTTGCTGTCTTACAATCTCTTGGTCAGCTTCAACAATTGTTGCTACTGCACCAACTCGTCCAATAAAATCACTGAAACTTTGTGCGCCAAGTAATACGTCTATGTAATTAACTGTTCCACCTGATTCTTGCATCGAACGTGCTCGGTCTTTTAAAAGTTCATTTCTTTGTTTAATACGTTCTTTTAAATCTTCTATTTCTTGTTCAAGCTTTTTAATTTCTGCTTTCTTTGCTTCAATTTCTTTGTTTTTCTCATCTATTTGCGCTTCTGCATCTGAGATTTCTTTCGTTAGTCTTTCTACAGCAGTCTTAGCATCCTCTTGTTCGCCTACTAATCTTTCAATCTCTTTTTGAGACTTATCAATCTGCGAATCAATATTAGATTGCTCTTTCTTAAGTTCTTCACTTTGACTTTCTAAATCACCAAGCTTATCGGCAAAAGCATTCGTTGGCAATGTTGCCGTAACCGTTCCAACACTCATCATTGCGGCTAAAGATAATGTAACCATCTTTTTCTTCAATTTCATTTTCCCCTCTCGTATGTTTCTCCCCGTGGCAAATATGTATAAAGAGCTGAAGTCAGCATCTCATGCCAACTCAGCTCAAGCATCCTTATATTTTCAAAAACTTACGAACAGACATTAAACTTCCCCAAACGCCAATAATTGCGCCTAATAGTATGAGAATCGCACCTACTTGATAAACAAATGGTGTTACCTCTAACAGTTGAATAAAATGTCCTTGAAGTTTTGGCGATACGTAATCATAAAAGTAATAATAAGCTGTACCTACAGCGGCGACAGGAATAATCGAACCGAGTAACCCTAGCCATAACCCTTCTAAAAAGAATGGCCAGCGTATAAAGGAATTTGTTGCCCCAACTAATCTCATAATCTCAATTTCGTGACGTCTTGAAACGATAGTGATTTTAATCGTGTTTGAGATTAAGAACATAGCAGTAAATAATAAACCAACAATTAAAATAATGCCTATATTACGGCCAAAGTTAATGGTAGAAAATAAATTCTCAACCGTTCCTTGTCCATAATTCACGTTAGCAGTGAATTCCATTTCATCGATTTCCTCAGCTAATGGAATCGTATCACTTGGTGTTTTTGCTTGCACAACGTAAACATCATT
Source organism: Cytobacillus sp. FSL K6-0129 (assembly GCF_038007625.1). Taxonomy (NCBI): domain Bacteria; kingdom Bacillati; phylum Bacillota; class Bacilli; order Caryophanales; family Bacillaceae; genus Cytobacillus; species Cytobacillus sp. FSL K6-0129. The sequence continues at coordinate 2,387,827 of NZ_JBBOXM010000001.1, forward strand.
TAATGGGTTGTCCTGTTGGAAAAGCTTAAACGCTTCTCCCTCTTCACCTAAGCTACTAATTAAACTATCTAGTTCTTCATCTTTCCCAGAGAATGTCACAGAATCAACTTTCGGCAGTGCAGCTATCTTCTCTTCTAATGCTGTGGCATCTTCTTCTGTTGCGGTTCGGTCAATATAAACTCGAATCTCAACATCACTTTCAATACTGCTAGCCATATGGTTAAGGTTCATCATAATGGCAAAGAATACACCAACAAGAATCAATGTAACCGTGACGGCACTTGCAGAAGCAAATGTCATCCAACCGTTACGACCTAAGCTTTTGAAACTTTCTCTTATATGCCTTAAAAAAGTATTAGATTTCATATCCGTAATCACCTCTTTGCTCATCACGGACAATTCTGCCACTCTCAATCGCTATGACACGATGCTTAATCGTATTAACGATCGTTTTGTTGTGGGTAGCCATGATAACCGTTGTACCTCTCGTGTTGATTTCCTCAAAGATATTCATGATTTCCCAAGATGTATCAGGGTCTAAGTTTCCTGTTGGTTCATCGGCAATAACCAACTTAGGCTGATTGACAATCGATCGTGCGATGGAAACACGCTGTTGCTCTCCACCTGAAAGCTCATCTGGAAACATGCGCACCTTATGCTTCAAACCAACTAAATCTAATGTATCCATTACTTTTTTCTTTATATTTTTCGGATTCTCTTCAATAACTTCAAGTGTATACGCTACATTTTCATATACATTCAACTTCGGTAGCAACTTAAAGTCCTGGAAGACAACTCCGATATTACGCCTAATGAGTGGAACTTTACTGTTCTTTAATGAACCCATATCTATTCCATTTAAAGTGATTGTACCGCTTGTTGGCTTTTCTTCTCGATACATCATTTTTATAAATGTAGATTTACCTGCACCACTTGGACCAACGATATAGACAAACTCACCTTGGTCGATCTTCACGTCAATGCCATTTGTTGCAGTAACACCATTTTTATATTTTTTATATACATTTTTCATTTCTAACATGTAGATCACCTTATATCCGGAGTTTATTTTTAGTAAAAATTGCGCAAGCCTAACCCAATTATTTTTTATAAAATAATCATCAGTTAAAGTGGGTTTCTTTTCCTTAGGCGGGGCAATTGCGGTGTGTGAATGATAAAGATGCATTTAATCGACATAAACTGACATCTTCTTCTAAAAACCATTGACTCGAGGGATCAAACAACATTTCTTACGTTTACTTCACCCATTATAACATCATATATTGTCAAAATAACGCATAAAATTATTACATTTTCTTTTCAACACAGTAATATTATAGGTAAATATGTCTACTTTTGAGGAATTATAATAGAATTATTTTCCAATATTAGATAATTAGACCTTTCTTTTGTCGCAATTTTCCGTTTAATATTATGTAAGCAGCTCTATTGTTGACTGGATATGCTAGTGACGTTTTTCACCCTAAGGTAATGACACATTTGTCGATTTTTCTTTATTTTTCCCAAAGAAAAAACGCGCTGTGAGTGAGCGCGATTTTTCTCTTTTATTACTTTTTAGCTGCAAGCCATTCAGCAACTGTATTTGCTTCTTCTTCATTCAAGAGTCCGCCAGGCATTGCACCTTTACCGTTGATAATAATATCGTGAATTTCATCAGCAGAGTAGTTAGCACCGATTTTATCTAGCGCAGGTCCAGCGCCCCCTGAAAGATCGCCACCATGACAACTCATACAGTTATTGTCATACAGTTTTTGTGCATCTCCCGCATCTGCTGTTGACTCTTCACCACTCGTATTATCATCTGTTGCAGTGTCTTCACCTGCCTCATCATTGCCACCACATGCAGCGAGTGAAAAAACAAGAGCTGAGCCGAAAAGAATTGATAAAAGCTTTTTCTTCATTACATTTACCTCCCTTTATAGGAAAATTTACAGATTACAGTGAAATTATACCAATATTACGCCCGTTTAAAACCCTCTCCAAGTACCTCTGAAGCATCGCTAACAATGATAAAAGCAGATGGGTCAATTGATTGAACCAGTTGTTTCAATTTCGTGAACTCTGTCTGATCAACCACACACATTAAAACAGGACGTTCATGATCTGTATATCCACCGTATGCTGATAGTTTTGTCACACCTCTATCAATTTTATTCAAAATTCCATCACGAACTTCATCTTGACGGTTAGTAATAATAAGCGCCATTTTTTTCCTACCAAGGCCAACCTGAACTATATCAATGGTTTTACTCGTTACATATAGGCCAATTAATGCATATAAACCTTTTTCAATATCAAACACTACAGCAGCTGCTATCACAATCAATCCATCAATAAGTGCCACACATACACCGAGAGATAATCCGGTATATTTATGAATAATCTGAGCTGCTAAGTCAGTCCCACCTGTAGATGCCTTCCCGCGGAAAGTAATACCTAGACCCAAACCGACACCAATACAACCGAACAAAGAGGCAAGTAACGGATCCATAGTCCAAGGCTCCAAGTCTTTTGTTAAGAAAACGACGAAAGGAAGGAATATGGTTCCTACTAATGTTTTAATACCGAATGATCCACCTAATAATATGACGCCAGCAATAAATAGGGGAATGTTTAGTGCCCACTGCACATAAGCTGGCTCCCATCCTGTAATTGCCTTCAATATTGTACTAATCCCGCTTACTCCCCCTGAGGCCACTTCATTTGGTAGTAAGAATAAGTTAAAACTGATAGCGACAAGTGCCGATCCAATCAATACGAATACGTATTCAACTAGCTTTGAGTTCCCTGATCCTGTCTTTCGTTTCTTTTTATTTACTTTTTGAGTATTCATTTACGTAAAATGCCTCCTTAGTGCCAAGTCTTATATGATGTTCATTTGCTAAAGGACACGAGGCAATAAGAAATCGTCTCAATTACGAGTAAATGCACACAATTCAATCTTTTCATCACCTTTGTCTTTTCAGAGAGTGAGTATAGCATGGCTTTTATCCTATGTAAATGACATTCAACTACTGTGTTAAAGGGGTAAATAAACAAAGATATAAATTTTATTATGAGTTGTGGTGGATGGGATTATGCGGGAAGACTATACGTTCTCTATTTAGATTTATTTTAGGGATACATGTGGTGGGTGTAAGGAGAGGCTTACTTTAAAGGGAGCTGCTTGGTTTCAGCTAGTTGTATTTTTTGATTTTTTGTAGCCATGAATAGCCGGATAATTCTAATTCGTATAGAAACTCAATCCTTTTTCCATTGTGGAATCTTCTTGACTGGATGCGCTAATTGTTCTTCCTCAACATAGATGTGAAAACCTTTCAAGGGATACGGTAGCTGTGCTTCCACTTCTGATTTTCATTTTGAGTGACTTGCTATTTCTGTTTGTGAAGCTCTCAGCTTCGGTTCTCTTTCTGAGTGACTTACTATTCCTGTTTGTGAAGCCCTCAGCTTCAGTTCTCTTTCTGAGTGACTTGCTATTCCTGTTTGTGAAGCTCTCAGCTTCGGTTCTCTTTCTGAGTGACTTGCTATTTCTGTTTGTGAAGCTCTCAGCTTCGGTTCTCTTTCTGAGTGACTCACAATTCCAGTTTGTGAAGCTCTCATTTCCAATTTTCCTGCTGAGTGACTTACTAATCCAGTTTGCGAAGCTCTCATTTTCAGTTCTCTTTCTGAGTGACTTGCTATTCCTGTTTGCGAAGCTCTCATTTTCGGTTCTCTTTCTGAGTGACTTACTAATCCAGTTTGTGAAGTCCTCATTTTCGGTTCTCTTTCTGAGTGACTCACAATTCCAGTTTGTGAAGCTCTCATTTCCAATTTTCCTGCTGAGTGACTAACTAATCCAGTTTGTGAAGCTCTCATTTTCGGTTCTCTTGCTGAGTGACTTGCTATTTCTGTTTGCGAACCTCTCATTTTCGGTTCTCTTTCTGAGTGACTTGCTATTCCAGTTTGCGAAGCTCTCATCTTCCTTTTTCTTTCTGAGTGACTCACAGTTCCAGTTTGTGAAGCTCTCATCTTCCTTTTTCTTTCTGAGTGACTCACAGTTCCAGTTTGTGAAGCTCTCATTTTCGGTTCTCTTGCTGAGTGACTTGCTATTCCTGTTTGTGAAGCTCTCAGCTTCGGTTTTATTTCTGAGTGACTCACAGTTCCAGGTTATGAAGCTCTCATTTTCGGTTTTCTTTCTGAGTGACTTACTAATCCAGTTTGTGAAGTCCTCATTTTCGGTTCTCTTTCTGAGTGACTCACAATTCCAGTTTGTGAAGCTCTCATTTCCAATTTTCCTGCTGAGTGACTTACTAATTCAGTTTGCAAAGCTCTCATTTTCAGTTCTCTTTCTGAGTGACTTGCTATTCCTGTTTGCGAAGCTCTCAGCTTCAGTTCTCTCTTCTGAGTGACTTGCTATTCCTGTTTGCGAAGCTCTCAGCTTCGGTTTTCTTTCTGAGTGACTCACAGTTCCAGGTTGTGAAGCTCTCATTTTCGGTTTTCTTTCTGAGCGACTCACAGTTCCAATTTGCGAAGCCCTCATTTCCATTTTTCCTGCTAAGTGACTCACAATTCCAATTTGCGAAGCTCTCTTTCCCAATTTTCCTGCTGAGCGGCTCACTAATCCACTTTACAAAGCTCTCATTCTCATTCCCCTTCTTCTTTCCAAGTGACTCACAAACCCCGCTTCACATAGCGTTCATCCCCCCTCACTTCTGCCCCACTTACCAAACCTCGTTTCCAACATAAAACTATCACCAATATAAGAAAAGCAACGTCCTCCATTGCGGACGCTGCTTTCCTTCTTATTCACCTAAGCTCAATTTAGAGCGTAGGTAAGCGTTGATGAAGATGTCTAGGTCTCCGTCCATGACGCCTTGTACATTGCCTGATTCGGTGTTCGTACGGTGGTCTTTGACCATAGAGTATGGGTGGAAGACGTAGGAACGAATTTGGCTTCCCCAACCAATTTCTTTTTGTTCTCCACGGATCTCTAGTAATTCTTGCTCTTGTTCTTCGATTTTCTTTTGGTAAAGTTTCGCTTTCAACATTTTCATTGCTTGTTCGCGGTTTTTAATTTGGGAACGTTCTGACTGGCATGTAACAACGACATTTGTCGGTAAGTGCGTAATCCTTACCGCTGAATCCGTTGTATTGATATGCTGTCCACCTGCTCCACTGGCACGGTACGTATCAATTTTCAAATCCTCTGTCCGGATATCAATTTCAATTTCATCGTTGAATTCTGGCATTACTTCACAAGATACGAAGGAAGTATGGCGACGGCCAGAAGAATCAAATGGCGAAATACGTACGAGTCGATGAACGCCTTTCTCCGCTTTTAAATAGCCGTATGCATTATGTCCTTTAATAGACAATGTTACGCTCTTAATTCCCGCTTCGTCACCTGGCAGGTAATCTAATGTTTCTACTTTAAATCCTTTTTTCTCTGCCCAACGAGTGTACATACGTAATAACATCGAACCCCAGTCCTGAGACTCTGTACCACCAGCACCTGGATGAAGTTCTAAAATCGCGTTATTTTTATCGTATTCTTCACTTAAAAGCAATTGCAGCTCAAAATCAGCTAAACGCTTAGATAAAGCGACGATCTCCGTTTCAAGCTCTTCTTGTAGCTCTGCATCTGCTTCTTCTTTTACTAATTCATATGTTAATTCGAGATTCTCGAACGTCTCATTTAAATCATTGAACTCATTGACTTGTTCTTTTAATGCATTGGACTCATTGATCACTACTTGTGCGGCTTGTTGATCATCCCAAAAACTAGGATGAAGCATCTCGTTATCAAGTTCTGCAATACGTGCCTCTTTGTTTTCTAAGTCAAAGAGACCCCCTAAAGTCCGCTAAAATTTTAGCTGTTTTCTCTAACTCATGACGAATCTCTGCTAATTCCATCTTGGTCACCTCTACACATATTTTTAACCTTTATATTATATAACTTCTCCCGGCAAAGTGAAACACTTCGTGTAAAAAGCCGGCAGCGACCCTTATAAACAGGTTTTTGCCGGCTCTTATTCAGATATTGTTAACCTTTTGCACCACAGCAGTTTTTATATTTTTTTCCACTGCCGCAAATACATGGATCATTACGACCAACATCCATTTGTTTGACAACAGGCTTTTTCTTCTTCTGTTTACCGTCTTCACTTTCTTTCGGGTTGACAGCTTGGCCTTTTGCTACTTCTTGACGTTGAAGATTGTCACGAATTTCTGCTTTCATCACATATTTCGCTACATCTTCTTCAATAGCAGCAATCATCATTTCAAACATGTGGAATCCTTCTTTTTGATATTCGCGCAGTGGATCAATTTGTCCATACGCACGCAGGTGAATCCCTTGACGAAGTTGATCCATGGCATCAATATGATCAATCCATTTTGTATCAACAGCACGAAGCATAATTACTTTTTCGAATTCGCGCATTTGTTCACTTTGCATTTTTTCTTCTTTTTCATTATAGAAGGCAATGATTTTATCCCAAATATGATCGATTACTTCATCCGCTTCTTTTCTGCGAATATCTTCCACCGTAACCGTTCCTTCTGGAAGAAGATTTCCTTTAACGTAATCAATTAATCCTTCATAGTTCCATTCATCGTCACCATCTTCTTCTGTTTGTGAAGCAAAAGCGTGGACGTTCCGTGTTAAGACGCTATGAACCATACGCTCGACAATTTCTCTTAAGTTCTCTGAATCAAGCACTTCATTTCTTTGTGTATAAATAATCTCACGTTGCTGACGCAAAACATCATCATATGAAAGCAATTGTTTACGTGCGTCGAAGTTATTTCCTTCTACACGTTTTTGGGCGGATTCAACTGCACGTGAAACCATTTTACTTTGAATCGGTTGCGAATCATCCATGCCGAGCTTCGACATCATGTTTTTCATATTATCCGAGCCAAAACGACGCATTAATTCATCTTCCATTGATAAATAGAACTGGGTGACACCAGGATCACCTTGACGACCAGAACGACCACGGAGCTGGTTATCAATTCGACGACTTTCATGTCGCTCTGTACCGATAACAGCTAAGCCGCCAACTTCTTTGACACCTTCACCAAGTTTGATATCAGTACCACGACCAGCCATATTTGTAGCAATCGTAACGGCGCCAGACTTACCAGCATCTAAAATAATATCTGCTTCACGACCATGGTTTTTCGCATTCAAGACATTATGCGGAATCCCTTTTTTCGTTAAGTATTTTGAGATAATTTCAGACGTTTCAATGGCAACTGTACCAACAAGGACTGGTTGCCCATTTTTATGGCGTTCTGCTATGTCTTCCACTAAAGCACGATATTTTCCATCCACCGTTGCATAAATTAAATCAGAACGATCATCACGTGCAACAGGACGGTTTGTCGGAATTGCAATGACATTCATATTGTAAATGTTACGGAATTCCTCTTCTTCTGTTTTTGCTGTACCTGTCATACCTGATAATTTCTCATACATACGGAAGTAGTTCTGGAATGTAATGGAAGCAAGGGTCATACTTTCATTCTGAATTTCTAAGCCTTCCTTCGCTTCAATTGATTGGTGAAGACCATCACTATAACGACGACCTTTCATGAGACGGCCAGTGAATTGGTCGACAATCACAATTTCGCCTTCTTGTACAACGTAGTCCACATCTTTATGCATACTTGTGTGTGCCTTTAGCGCTTGCGTAATATGGTGATTCAAAGAAACATGAGAAACATCAAACAAATTTTCAATGCCAAAAGCTTTCTCGGCCTTTGTCATCCCTTCTTCCGTTAATTGCACACCTTTTGTTTTTTCATCGTAAGTGAAGTCTTCCTCTACCTTTAAGCGGCTAACAAAGGCATTCGCTTGTAAATAAAGTTTCGTTGATTTTTGTGCGGATCCAGAAATAATTAATGGTGTACGCGCTTCATCAATTAAAATCGAGTCAACCTCATCAATAACTGCAAAATTTAACGGCCGTTGCACTTTTTGCTCTTTATAAAGCACCATATTGTCTCGTAAATAATCAAAACCTAATTCATTGTTTGTACTATAAGTAATATCAGCTGCATAGGCTGCTTGTTTTTCCTCTTTAGACATACCATTTAAGTTCAAACCAACAGTTAGTCCAAGGAAATCATATAGTTGTCCCATTTCAGTAGCATCACGAGTCACTAAGTATTCATTGACTGTTACAACATGTACACCTTTTCCTGAAATCGCATTTAAATAAACCGGCATCGTCGAAGTTAAAGTTTTACCTTCACCGGTTTTCATTTCAGATATATTGCCATCATGAAGTGCTGCCCCACCCATTAACTGTACGGGATAAGGGTATAAGCCAAACACACGTCTTGACGCTTCTCTTACCACAGCAAATGCTTCTACTAGTAAATCATCAAGCGATTCACCTTTTTGATGACGCTCTTTGAACTCACCCGTTTTCGCTTTTAAGTGTTCATCACTCAGCGCTTCCATCTTCGAAGCTAATGCTTCTATTTGTTCCGCCGTTTTCGTTAGGCGTTTTAATTCACGTTTATTCACATCAAAAACCTTATTTAAAATCCCAAGCATACAAACGCTCCTTTATCTATTGGAGATGTCTATTTAATGTGTCATCCTGAAACAATGATATATGGTATTAATGATACCACTTCGCATGGGTAGAGACAACTTTTGTCAGGTGTGAGGGTGTAATTTTTGTCATATAGGGCGGCGAAATAATAAAGAAAGAAGCTAGATTCATTACTAGCTTCTCTCCCATTTAAATATCTTGCTTTGTTTTATTAAAAATATCGTCAATAAATGCAGCTACTTGGCTCTGAATATCCCTATAGTAAGTGGATACGCGGCCAGCTGTTAGCCCGTATTTTTCCCCAAGCTCTTTTTGTGTCATACTTGATTCGACACCTGACTGTTCATAAACAAAATAACGTAGTGCAGCAATATAATTTTCTGCTTTTTGAATACGTTTATTCGTTTGTTTAATGTATTCTACCCACACACCTACACCGAAGTTAATGACCCATTGCGATTCTCCCGCTGTAGTCATATCTTTTTCAAATTGCTCTGCCACTTGTTTAGCCCCTTCGGTTGGCCATTCATAAGCATCCATATCTACACTTGCTGCTGCCTCTGGAAGGCGATGCATGAGCTCCAAGAAATGATCTTCGAGATATTGGATAGCATGATTATTTCCGATCGCTGCAAAATCATCTTTTAGATAACCTTCATAATCTGCTGCTTTTCCTTCTGATACTTCGAATAAGCAAGGGAAAGCGGTATATTTGTCCTCATATGGGAATAATACACCGAAAGCAAACCAACCTTCAGAAAAATCATTCATTGCTTCATCTAATACGACTGTATACGATTCATTTGTCAGTGTATCTACAAAATGTAGGTCTCTATCATCAAGTCCAATCACTTTCCCAGCTACCGGGATTGCCACTTTCCAAGATTGTAGAATTTCTTGTAATCTTGGTCTTAAGACAGCTGATTCTTTATGTTCAATAAACTTATGAAGAATCGTTTCACCGTCTTCAACCGTTTTAAACGGAATATACCAGAAAGGCATCATAAATTCGAAAAATTCCGCGTCATCTTTATCGGTATCTTCCAATTTTTCCATTAGTTGTTGATACTCACTTCTAATGGCGTTACCATATCTTTGATACGCAAAAATACGTAATTCTTTTTGTAACTCGCTCACTTCATTATCAATGAGTTCTGTAATAGTAATTGTTTCCTTTTTCGCACAGCATTTTTTGTATTTTTTTCCACTGCCACAAGGACAAGGGTCATTTCGATTAATTTTCACAGCTGTTTGCATATTTCATTCTCCTCTCATCACCTAGGAACAGCTTGTTCTATTATATATGATTAGTTATCTACTTTCGTTGATCGCGGATATACCAACTCAACTAAAAGCCGACTCACAATAAGTGCCCCCGGCTAACCTACAAAATTATCGCTATTCTATACTAACATTAATCTAGGGCTAAGGTCATTTAATAGAAAATTAGAAAAGATGGAATGATTCAGTATAATTCAACTGATAGAGTAAAGGATATCTTCTAAAGAGTAGGGGTAATGAACATAAACAGCATTTAGATTGTCAATAATCGTCTCAACAGGTATGATGAGGGAAATAACAGACAACACTCGGAAAGGAAGAGGAAGATGAAGAAATTCTTTAAACGTGTTGGGTTTGTCCTAACCTTCTGGAGATTCATTCCTTTTTTCTTTGAATACTTAGCAGCTAAAGATATTCCTTTATGGAAGAAACTACTTCCTGTAGGCGTATCGATTGCCTATATTCTCATTCCAATAGATCTCATTCCAGACTTTCTTTATATCATCGGTATCACAGATGATGTACTCTTCACAACCTTTATCCTCCAAAGCATGGTTAAATATGCACCGGACCGGTTGAAACTGAAGTACTCGAAGCTCTTGGATGACAACCAGAAACCCGTGAAGAAATAAATGCTTATATGTGGATTGCCCTCTGTTCTTGTTGAGGGCTTTTTTTGCGTTTAATTAAGACAATGAATCAATGTAAGCTATTGAAGCAAAAATCTTGTTTACTCAAGGCTGTCGGTAAGAAGTGAAGTCGAAGTGACTTTTGAAAGAATATTCCTTTCGTAATCTCCTATGAAGGGGAATCTAAAGAAACTTATGCCTGTTGATTTTCCCAGGCAGATAAAGGCTATGGTAGAGGGTACTTATTAACACTATTTTCGGATTATCTAAAGTATGAAGTTAAGAGAGAGCTTTAATGCTTCTCTTTTTTTTACGAAATAGAAGGTGTAAATCTGTTTTAGTAGAAATATAGAAATAAAGTTTGATACAAGGTATACAAATAAATATTCTGTGGTAAAAAAATGAGACGATGAGGTGCTAAAAATGATTGTAGCAGTAAACCCTTATGTAGTAACAAACGGAAATGGAAAAGAAGCAGTGCAATTTTATGTTGATGTCTTTAACGCAGAGCTTATTTCGTTGCAAACATTTGGAGAGATGCCAGAGGATCCGGATCACCCACTTCCAAGTGAAGCACAGGACCGTGTATTGAATGCTCAATTTAAAGTAGGCAATACCACTATGATGCTTTCCGATAATTTTCCTGGAACTCCTTATACGATTGGAAATCAAGTAACCATTGCCATTCAAATCGATTCAGTGGATTCATCAAAACAAATATTTGAGAAATTGTCTAAAGAGGGGAAAGTTACAATGCCTCTACAAGAAACGTTTTGGAGCCCATCATATGGACAAGTAACTGATAAATATGGAGTAGAGTGGCAAGTTTCAGCTCTTCCGCAAGACTAATGTAAATCAGCCCTTTCTTCTACTTTAGAAGGGGCTTTTGTTTATTCAGCTTTTTGATCATGTATCCTAAAATAAGCGATATTTAGCAAAGGTTGTGAGCTATACAACAAACGTCGAAATTTTACTATGGGGGCACAAATAAAAGAAGCACCAGAAAAAATCGATTCGTCAAATGAATAATTCCCGGTGGCCCCTACAAAACTTAAAAAAAGCGCAATCTCCTACCTGGAATTGCGCATACCTGTTATAAAACTACTGGTTCTCTTCTATTATTACTTACCTTCATATCTGCTAAAAGATTTTCTACCAAATTAACATCTCTCACTCTTTCCCCACTCTTATCAAATACCAAGACATCTTCTTTTGAAAATGCGATTAGGGATTCTTTAGTAGGTGTTTGCCAAGTGGACTCACCTTTTACAAAAACTTTCCCCCAATCCGTTGTAAGACAATAGATAGATTCTCCACCTAAATGTTCAGTAGAAACAACGGCACCTGTTAATACATAATCAGCATTCACATTAAGGTCATCTTCCTTCATACTCATATTTTCTGGTCGGATACCGATGGAATAATCACCATAAGACAATATATTTGTAGGGGGTGAGCCGATAAATTGTGCTACGAATAGATTGGCTGGATTTGTATAGATCTCCTTCGGTGTCCCTTTTTGCATGATATGACCATTGTTCATAATAATGATATATGACCCCATTGACATCGCTTCAATTTGGTCATGTGTGACATAAAGAAAGGTAGTTTGTAATTCTTTTTGTAATTCAATAAGTTCTTGTCTCATTTGATTCCTCAGTTTTGCATCCAAGTTGGACAAAGGCTCGTCCATTAGAAACGCGTGCGGCCTTTTAACAATAGCCCTCGCTAACGCCACCCTTTGCCTTTGCCCCCCTGATAACTCACCTGGACGCTTATTAGAGTGTTCTGTTAACTCCACCATCTCAATCACTTTATTTACCATGATCAGACGTTTGTTTTTCTCTATTTTTTTTATTTTTAATCCGTATTCAATGTTCTTAAATACTGTCATATGCGGATACAATGCATAATTTTGAAAAACCATGCCGATATCACGGTCTTTAGGCTCGCTATAGGTAATATTTTGGTCATTAATAAAAATAGACCCACTTGTCGGTTCTTCTAAACCAGCAATCATACGCAATAGCGTTGACTTACCGCATCCTGAAGGACCTAGTAAAATGGCAAAGGATCCATCTGGTATATCAACATCGATTCCTTTTAGTATTTCTTTTTGACCGAAAGATTTCTTCATTTGTTCAACTTTGATACTCCCCATAATTTACGCCTCCAGCTTATTTATTTGATGCCAAATCGAACAAAAGAGTCAACGATATGTTTTTGTAAAAATAAGTAGATAAGTAATATCGGTATACATGAGATAGTTGTAGCTGCCATCAGTGATCCCCACATATTCACATCCGAATTGACAAAAGACTTCAATCCAATTTGAATGGGTGCATTCTCCATTTCTTTCGTCACTAACATTGGCCATAAATACTCATTCCAAGCATTAATAAAAAGAATAATGCCCAATGAAATGACGGTCGAACGAATATTTGGAAGGATAATTCTTAATAAAATACCGAGGTCAGACTCTCCATCTAACCTTGCCGCATCAATTAGTGCAGTAGGAAATGACTTAAAACTTTGATAGATTGATAAAATAGCAAAGGTTGATGCAGCGAATGGTAAGACAATACCTAATGGATTTTCATTTAAGCCTATTTGATTAATCAACACATAGTTTGGAATCATTACCGCTTGAAAAGGAATCAGCCAAGTTAAGCTAAGTAATGTAAAAATTAAAAGTTTCCCTTTAAAACTCCATCGGACTAATGCATACCCCGCTAATAAACTGGTTGACAACTGCAAAATCGTCATTAAAGTAGCAACTACAAATGAGTTAAATAACATTTGTATGATAGGCATTTCTGCGAATGCATATAGATAATTTTGCCATGTTGGTGCCTGTGGTATAAAAGAACTTGTGAAAATTTCAGATTCATTTTTAAATGAAGAGATAATCATCCAATATAGTGGGAAAATAGCGATGATACTCATCATTATTAATAGAAAATGCTGAAGTACCGTTACTGATTTTATCCGTTTCATCACTTTTACTCCCTTAATTATCATAGAATGCAAATTTTTTCGTTAACACATTTAAACCGATAGCAATGATCGCAAATACAATAAAAAATAACGTCGCGGCTGCTGAACTTAATCCTGCATTTAAGTTACTGAATCCATATTTATACATCTCATAATAAATATTCGTTGACGTACCGAACGGACCGCCTGCTGTTAAAATATCAATATAAGCGAAGGTAAATTGACTAGAAAATAGAATACTCATTGTGAGCATAAACAATATTGTTGGTGACAATAAAGGAATAGTGATCGTCATTAATTGCTTCCATTTCGTCGCACCATCTAAAGCTGCTGCTTCGAAATAATCTCTGTTAATATTGGTCAATGCTGCAGAGAAAATAATCGTACTAAATCCAATCAAGCCCCATCCTGTCATCAAAAGAATGAGCCATTTCGCATAGACTGGATCAGTAAAGAAAGAGATGTTTGCATCGGTGATTCCAAGTTTTTGTAATGTAATATTGACTAATCCATTGGCAGGATGAAAGAGCCATCTCCAGATTGCCCCTACAGTTACTGGTGCCAATATCATTGGGATGAAAAACATTGCCCGATACACATTTTTCACTCTGCCATTTAACCCATTTGTTGCTACAGCTAAAAGCATTGGAATGATGATAGAGAAAGGTAGTATACCCACTGTATAAAAAACTGTATTTTCAATAGATTGAACGAAGTCCTTAGTTTGGAACAAGCGAATAAAATTATCTAACCCTACTGCAATAGGTTCTGTGCCTGGGACCATACTCCACTTTTGAAAGGCTAAAACAAAAGTAGATAGTAACGGTTTATACATCCAAACCCCTAATAAAAGAATTGCAGGTAGTAAAAATAAATAAGGTTTCCATTTTATAAGTGAACGAGCAACACGTCTGTTTTTCTGCCCGTTCACTTTTTTTCCTTGCTCTGATACGATTATGCTTTTTACCTCACTCATAAGATTCCCTTCTCTCATGAACACCTATTGTATTAATTGGTTAATTTCTTCTTCTGCTGCTTTTAAAGTTTTTTCTACATCTGCATCCGTTGAAACCGATTGAACAATCGCATCTCTAAATATATTGGACATTTCAGTTGCATATTCCGCTGGCCAAATTACTGCTGGTTGGATGTTTTTCAATTGCTCCAAGTTGATTTTATATAATGGATTTTCGTCAATAAATCCTTTTAAATAATTGGGATCATCAGCTAACTCTGTTCTGAGCGGTAAATAGCCTACCTCAGAAGTTATAATTGTATAGCCTTCATTACCAGTAACATATTTAATAAACTCCCACACCGCTGCCTTTTTCACATCATTATCTGGTCTAACAGCTAAAACACTTCCAGAGTTCACTGGTACAGACGGATTGTTTCCGAATGATGGTAAACCAGCGCCGTAAAGTTCCCAGCCACCTGCTTCGGAAGCATTTTTAAATCCGCTATGCAATGCAGTAGAAGTAATGTACATTCCTAGATTACCAGCCATAAATTGCTCGGGTAACTCCGTATCACTCCCAACTGCATGGGCACCGTTTTGATAGAGATCCTTCCACATTTCAATCGCTTCAATACTTTCTTGATTTGCGAATTGCGCTTCCTTACGATCATCAGAAAGTACTTTGCCTCCATTACTTAATATCACACCTTCAGTTGTCCAACCATTATCCGGTGCTAACGCAAAGCCATCTTTGCCTGTCGCTTCATTTATTTTAAGTGAATATTCCTTAACCTCTTCCCACGTTTGTGGTGGCTTTGTTGGATCTAAGCCTGCTTCTTCGAATAATTTTCCATTCATAAAAACAATCGGTGTGCTAAATGTAAATGCCAACCCATATGTCTTTCCATCAATTTTCCCTAAACTCAATGCATTATCTGAAATGCCATTGAAATGATTGTTTAATTCTTCTGCTGGAAACACATCTTCATAAGCTTGGAATCCGAGAGTTTCTCTTGAATTATCTAATGTTGAAAAAGTATGTTGAACAATATCAACCGCTTTTCCAGCCGCAATATCTGCCTTAAACTGTTGATAAGAGGCATCAGCAACCCCTTCAACAATGACACCCTTTTCTTTTCCAATTGTGTCATTGAACTCATTAATTAGATGTTCCATACCCTCTTTCATTGTTGGAGCAGCTAAACTATAAGAATAAAAAGTTATCTTTGTAGGATTCTCTGGGTCTAATTCTCCCATTTCCTGTGAGACGGTTGAAGCGTCAGAAGAGCTACAAGCACTTAACACTGAAGCGATACCTAACAATAGAATGAGCATAATAAAGAGCCTCTTACTTTTTAATTTAACCATTTACCTCTCCCCCTTCACTTAAGAATGCTGAAGCATCTGCTTCAATTCTACTGATAAAAATGTATCAAACTTATCTGGGTACCTAACTTGTTCTACACTTGCACCATTTTCGCCTAATGTACATATGCTATAGCCCGTACGATTATTAAACGAAGCTAATTCTTGACCAATTTCCATACTAAAAGAAGTTCCTCCCGCAGTAGATAATAGAATATTTTCATAGGTAGTTACTTTATTCTGATGAGTATGACCACTAAGAACTAGTTTGACATCGGTATTTTTTATAATAGCCAATACCTCTGCTGAATTCGATAAGCTATGGCCATCGACCACATGTCCAGCTTCCAATGGATGATGGACAACAACAATCGAACCATTAGGGGCAGGCTGAGCTAATGTCTCCTTTAACCATTGTAGTTGTTCCTCACTCACTACACCTTTTCCACTATGATCATAGCTAGAATCTAGTACGATTAGGCGATAGCCTTGAATAATTGCTTCGTAAAATAAGTCCCGCTTCTCTCCTTTTACGTTGCCTATACCTTCCCAGTAAGCTTCTGTCACATCATGATTCCCTAAAGCTAAATAATAAGGAATATCTATGATATGATCTTCTAGTAATTTAGCTAAGAAAGCATAATCTTCAACTGTCCCTTCGTGAACAAGGTCCCCACTAATTAAAATGAAATCTGGCGCTTTTTCATCTTGTGTGATTGCTTGTAATATTCCTTTCAACGTTTCAGTTGGATTATTGTCAACACCTGTTAATGTTTCAATTAAACTGCCTTTATATTCTCTTAGAATATGTGTATCCGATAAATGAGCAAACCTTAATTTATCCATGTTCATTTCCCCCTTTAGAAAATTACTCTTGCAAGCAGAAATCTTTTATTTTTTTCCTTATTTCATTTGTTATTCCAAACTCTAGGTACAAATAAGTGTCAAAATCGCCGTATATTTCTTCTATAGCAGATTTAGTTGCAAGTAAATATTCTTCTTGCAATAAAAAGGCTGCTTTTAATTGCAAGAACTCCTCTTCCACAAGTGCTGCTTCTGCCTGCAGAAACATTTGCTCATGAAAGGTGGCTAAAGCAACATTAGAATAAAGGTAATCTTCCATCACAGTTGAAAATGGCACACCGAGTGTAAGTAAAATAATCATAGCGCCTATACCTGTTCGATCCCTTCCTCCAGCACAATGATGGATTAGCGGCAAGTTTTTCTCTGGTTCTTTTAATAAATTCATCAAAGCTTGGTAAGAAGCATTTCGAACCGGAAAAGTAGAATAGAGTGTTAAAAATGTTTCTTTAGTATAGTGTTTGAATACATCTTCTTTTTTCTTTACTTTCGATACTTGCTCGGCGATATTATCCTCAGCGATTACCGGTACTCGTAAAAGCTTGGCACTACCAATTTCCGGATCAGGTTTTTCATTTGCTTCATCTTCTCTACGATAGTCAAATATATATTTAATCTTTTGTTTAGACAGTTGAGCAATATCATCTGTCGTTAATCCACTTAAATCTCCCGCTCTATATATGATGCCGCTTCGTACTTTTCGACCATCTACGGTAACGAGCCCTCCCATATCACGAAAATTCAGAGCCCCTTTTAGGGGAACAGTTTGTGAATAAAGTCCAGTTGTTGTCATTGATTCACCTCATACTTTTCCAAATCACTGACACCATCTAGTTCGATAACTTGAAAACCAACTTCGCCATTTTTTACTGTTACAAAAAGAATATGATCGATCGATCCAACACTATCACCGTGCCAACATGCACCCGTACGACCCATTTGAATATAATTTCTGTTATTTTTTTTCGTTACTTCCAATTGATGAAGGTGTCCTGCAAACATCGTATACATTCTTGATTCAAGCATATTCTCAAATTGGCTGAACTTAGGATCCTTCGTTTTCCAAGCTGGCTTATGCATAAATACAAAAGTATGTTTCACATCATTATTTTCATGTAACACTTCAGCAAAAAACTGTAATTGCTCATCTGAAATATGAGGTAAGTTACCCTTCTCAATATCTTCCTCCGAAGCCCCTTCAGTCATTTGTCCGAAGAATTCTTCAATGTACCCTCTAGCTTTTGCTGGATTTTCAACTACTTGATTGGTAATATCCCTAAAACTCTTTACAAAAGATTCAGGCATACCTAAAGGATTTTCCTCTGTATTCAGCACTAAAAATAAATAATCATTTAATCGAAAAGCGTAATACTCAAAACCTTTTCGCTCACGCCAAACTTTAACCATAGTGTCATTTCCATAGTCATGGTTACCAACTGTTAAATAAAATGGGATGTCTACCTCTTTAATTAACTGATCAATATAGTCCCACTCTCCATGGGCCGCTTCCTCTTGATCCCAATAACCTTCAATGAAATCACCTACTGAAAGGACAAAATCAGGATTAAGGCCTTTTACCACCTGCAAACCTTTCTCAAAAATGCCTGGTGTTGTAATCCCACAGCGATCACCAACAACTGCAAACGAAAAATCATTTTCAAGGTGAGTGGACATGTCTCCAAACCAAGGTCTCTTACCATTCTTAGAAAAATCTTCTTTAAAATAATGTTGCGTCCCAAGCTTTTTTTGATCTATAACATGCATCCAGTTGTCCTCCTTTATTTAAATACAACTGAAGTATACAACTAGCATGTTAATAAGATGTTAATCTAACATGAATCATTTTATGAGTTTGGTGAATTTTTTAAATTTAGTGTAAATTCAAAGGTTACATGATGTATTCTTAGGAAATCATCGCTATAATTGTATAATCATAGGATGTTCAATTAATGGATTTAGACAGAGAGGAATTAGGACAATGACAAAATCTTTAATAGATACCGCTTATCACACCATTCGAACGAAAATTCTTACTTGCGAATACCTACCGGGAAGCCTACTATCCATATATAAATTATCAGAGGAATTAGCTATGAGTCGAACACCCATCTCTAATGCGATTGCTAAACTTGAACTAGAAGGGTTAGTGATCTCCTTAAAAAATAGAGGTGTGATGGTGAAGGAAGTATCATCTAAAGAGATACTAGATATGTTCGAAGTCATTTTCACCCATCAAATGTATGCGCTTGAAAAGGTAGAAACAAATCCGCTTTATTCATTTAATTTATCACTTTTAAATGAACATTTAGAGCAACAACTACTAGATAAAGAGAACGATCGTTATTTCTCTTATGCGACTCACTCATTACAATTCATAAGACAAATCATAGCTGCTGGACAAAACCAAATCATGCTTCAAATTATGGATCAGCATATGGACAAAATCATCATTGGTTCTATGGCCAGTTACTTGCTTTACCCAGAAAAACGGATTTTTTCTGGTGCTCATTATAATGAAGCACTTTACCTATCCATTGAAGCAAAGGAATACGAACAAACAAAAGAACTACTAAAAGAATGGCGAGCTCAAATTAGAGAACGTATCTTAATAATGGGAGCTATATGAATACTTGCATGACTTACGAAGGGAAGACATATTAATGTTCTGCTAGTATTTATCTTCTGTGGCATCAACTTCTCTTCGCACATGAAAAAAGCAGGCAGTGCCATAGCACCTACCTGCTTCCTTTTATATTATTGCGCTTCGATGAGTCCGTAGCGCCCATCTTTTCGTTTGTATACAACGTTTGTTAAGCTTGTGGCTGCGTTGGTGAAGACGAAGAAGCTATGGCCGAGCATGTTCATTTGTAAAATGGCCTCTTCACTGTCCATTGGCTTAAGGTCAAAGTGCTTTTGGCGAACGACCTCTAAGTCATTGTCTTCTTCTGGGTGTTCTTCAGGCTCCTCAAAAGTAGCGAATAATTCGTTAATTCCGCCTTTTTCGCGGAATTTTCGATTGACTTTCGTTTTATGTTTACGAATCTGTCTCTCCAACTTGTCGTTGATTAAGTCGATGGCTGCATACATATCAGCATGAGCCTCTTCTGCTCGAAGTACAAGATTCGTCATCGGAATCGTTACTTCAACTTTTGACGTTTTATCATTATTGGTTTTCAGGTTTACGTTTACATTTACATTAGGAGTTTCAGTAAAATATCTTTCCAACTTCATAATTTTCTTCTCGACGTAGTCTCTGATTGCTGGAGTTACCTCAATGTTTTCACCCCGAATGTTAAAATTCATAAGTGAACTCCTCCTTCTCTTTATAAGAGTCATAAGGATGATTTAGCCTGTCCTTCTTCAGCTAATCCTTATCAGCTAGTCTTTAAATAAGACTATACTCTATATTTCTATGTTACCCGTAAAAAGTCCTGCTAAAACCTTTTTAACGTAATTAAGAAAATAAATAAGGTTGCAATTCATAGTCTATCATTCGGTGCCAAGCTGCAAACAAAGGGAAAAATTGCTCACGTAATATTTCTTGTTTTTCTGGCGCGTTACCGATGGTTTGCTCCAGTCGATCAGCTTGTTCCTGCACCTTTTCAAACACATGCATAATATGAACCATTTCACTGTTTTCCTTAAACAAATGCAGTAATTGCTCGTTCACTGCTTTGATTTGTGGAAAAGAATCAATAACCTCAAAAAGAAGCGCATCACCATCATCTTTATCTAAATCTGTGAAGCTATCTACAATATAGGTAAAGCTTTCTTCTAGTGTATTTAACACAGAACAATACTCTCTTAGGAGAATATACTGCTCCTCCTTCAACTTCATCACCTAATTTCGTTTATCATAAAAAACACCGTCGCTCATCCCAACAGCTTCATACGGATTCGCATATTGCTTACTCTTTACTTTCTGCACCTTCAATCTTTTGATATCATCCTTAATGATTTGCTGGTGCTGATCTAATAATTGTTTAATGGCGCGATCCTGCTTCAATAGCACGTCTTTCATCTTCTGAGCTTCTGTTGACTGAAAATCAACTTGTCTCATTAAAATAAATCGTTGATCAAGCAAATCATCCGTCTTCTTTATGTAAGCTTCTCGTTCATGTTCAGGTAAGCCTTGGTTTAAATGAAGCAATAACTCACGCGTACAAACGATCAAATCAGTTGTCGCTGTCATGATTGTTCACTGCTTACCATTTTGGGTTTTTTCTGCGCTAACATCATTTCTTTCCATGTATTACGAAGATCCATAATCATTGATTCCGCTTCTTTTAAGGCTGTTAGATCATTGCGTGTATTGGCGTCAACTAAGGTTCTCAACACATAATCATAGATTCGTAGCAGATCACTAGATATTTCAACCTCTTGATTGAGTGTCACCATAAATTCTTGTATGATGTTTTGCGCCTTCTGCATATTTTCATTGCGCTTTGCAACTTCACCTTGCTCCATTGCTTGCTTGGCAATGCTAATAAACTTCAAACAACCGTTGTAAAGCATCATCGTTAGTTCTGCCGGTGTGGCTGTATTAATAGAAGTTTGTTGATATTTTTGGTACGGGTTGGTTGTCATCTTTTCACTCCTTATTGCGAGCTATAACCGAATTGTGTGAGCATATAATTCATTTGCTCATTCATTTTTTGCATTTGGGTCTCCATCGCTGCAAATTGTGACCAATACCTTTGCTCTTTATCTGCTAATTTCGATTCTAGTTCAGTTATACGATTATTGATATCATCTAAATTTTTTCCAATAGTAAATTGACTATTTGTCTTCATGCCATTACCCGCTTTTAAGGTAAGCGCATCGATTGATTGTGTAACGGTATCTCGCAATCGTCTAGAAATCCCTTGTTCACCAAGTGTATCCCCATCTGCTGCAAACAAATTAAATACACCTTCTGCATCATTTTCCAATGCTTCCTTCAGCTTATCTTCATTGATTTCAAGCTTACCACCTTCTAAATAATTTTTCGTTGTGGTAATACCAATAGCTGACAGCTGGTTATATTCACTCGTAGCACCTTCTAGCGGTGTATAAAAGTTCATCCGCATATTACTTAGTAAACTACTTAATTGTTGATCTGAACGAAGTAAACCGCTTTTCGCTTTTTCTTCCCAAAGCTCAATATCCTTCTCAGACATCGCCTCACGTTGCTCACTTGTTAACGGTGCATAATCACGATATTTTTCTTCAGATAACTGTCCTTGTATATTATCTATTAATTCATTGTATTTTTCTACGAATTCTTTGATTTTTTCTACGGCTTTATCGGTGTCGTTATTGATTGAGATTGTAACAGGCGAATCGCCATTAACAGCATCAAATGTATCCTTCAAAGTAAAAGAAACACCGTTTACTGTAAACGTATTAGAGGTTCTCTCCGTTTCTAAACCATTTAAAGTAAACTTCGCATTTTCTCCACCTTTTTCATTATTGCTATCAAGTTTTAGAACATTATTTAAAAACGGACTACCATTAAAAGAGATCTCTTTCCCATCGCCACTTTGATTAAAATCACCTGTTGACGTTCGGGCAATCGTTACTTTATCAGAATGTTGGTCATAAAACATATTGACACCTAAGGACGATTTATTCACTTTATCGATCACTGTCGTTAAAGAATCACGGGCATCGAAAGTAAATGTTTGGCTCACTTCACCTGTTTCATTGTATGTAGACATACTGAATTCAAAGTATTGGTGGTCATAACTCACTTCCGCTTTTGCACCTGCTTGTAGGTCAGAGCCGAAAGTGATTTTGCCTGTTTCTTTATCTAAATAAAATTGATCTTCTGCTAG
The DNA here is from genome assembly GCF_038007625.1 of Cytobacillus sp. FSL K6-0129. Lineage (NCBI taxonomy): Bacteria > Bacillati > Bacillota > Bacilli > Caryophanales > Bacillaceae > Cytobacillus > Cytobacillus sp. FSL K6-0129. The sequence goes on from NZ_JBBOXM010000001.1 coordinate 2,410,304, forward strand.
ATTATTCACATCCGTACCAGCAGTAAATGTTTTCGTTTCTTTTATTGGGTCACCATTCGTGTCTTTAATGATGTTACCAGCTGCATCTTTTTTGTCCCATGTAAAAGTAATGCTATCCTCAAATTCTGTGATCCCTATTTGTGATAGTTGCACTTCTTTTGTTGCAGAGCCAACAGAAATTGTATCTTTTTGAACCATACTGTATTCCACTTCAATTTTACTGTCGGCGGGAATTTGTTGGCTGAAAGTCATTTTGCCTGTTTTCTCATCTACAAACACTTGCTTTTGACTAGCATCTAAGTCATCTAGGCTCGTCACCACTTGGTAGTTGTCTGTACCAACTGTAACACTATCCATTTGTTCTATATTATGCTTACCAAGCTTTTGTAATGAAAATTCGGTTCCTGCTTTCTTTACTGTGATTTCTTCGTTTATACTTTGTTCGGTACTCTTCCAATCAAATGAACTATTTTCAAAAATGTCCTTTTGGCTATATAGACTTTTCGTTGTATCTAGTTTTTCATCTGTACTAGTTATTCTTCCCGCACTCGCATTCGTAGCAGAAGTCGCCAATCTACTCACGGCAGACAATGTATAAGATCCGTTCCCTGCTGTCGAATCTGCCGTTGCTGTGACTTTGTTGCTATTAGAAGAAGTCGTAATTTTTGATAAAAATGAAGATTGCAAGCGCATATTTAAAGTCATATCGCGGAATGATGCTAGTTTTAAGTTAATATCTCTATATGAATCGCGCTGCCATTCGAGCGTTTGTTTCTTTTGTGACAATTTATCAATCGGCACTCTCTGTACTCTCATTAAATCATTAATTAAGGATTCTGTATCTAAACCAGATGCTAAACCACCTATTCGAAAATTCGCCATGACCATCCGTCCCCTTTTCTCTCTATCTATTTATTATATCGACTATAGTCCTATCGTTTACAGTAAAAATATGACTAATTGCCACTGTTCACGAATAAAAAGCCACTAGCATCAGCCAGTAGCTTCTAGACTTTTTGATCCACCATAAGCCCTTGAAATTCTGTCATTTCTGCAATCATATCAAGGAAATCCTTCGGTGGTATTTCACGAACGACTTCTTTAGTATCCGCATCAACAACTTCTACATAATAGCGATCGAGCTTTTCATGTAACTGGAACTGTACCGAAGTATAATGCGTCTGCAAATGACTATTTGCCTGCTCCACCTTTGATTGCAAGAAGTCTTTTTGTACGTCAGGAGCAGACACCTTTGCTTTATCTTTTATTGTAAAATTTCTTTCAGGTTGACTTTTTTCTTTCTGCTGAATAACAAAAGGCGAGTCCACCATCATTCTCATATTCGACTCTACTCTCATCCCTATTCGCCCCTTACCGAAATCACCTATTTTCTCTTTATATCGGAAACAACCATAAGGCTCTCTATCAATCTAAAGTTCGGTTTTTATTAGAGAAAAAACAGCGACCTTTTTCTTATACATAAGGTCTTTTTACCTAAAAAGACAAAAAGAAGCCCCAGACAAAGCTGAGACTTCTTAGATGAAAATACCAATAAGCGACGAATTAACCTAATAATTGAAGAACCGCTTGTGGTTTTTGATTTGCTTGCGCAAGCATCGCTTGAGAAGCTTGAGAAAGAATGTTCGTACGAGTCATCTCCATTACTTCTTGCGCCATATCAACGTCACGGATACGTGATTCAGCTGCTTGAAGGTTTTCAGATGAGTTGTTTAAGTTAGAGATTGTGTGCTCTAGGCGGTTTTGACTAGCACCTAGTTTAGAACGCTCTGCAGATACTTTATCAATTGCTTCTTGGAATTTAGTAACCGCTGCAGCTGCATCTTCGTGAGTTAATACACTTAGTGCAGATTCTTGAATTGTTGAGCTTGTCCCGTCAGTTACACCTAATTTAGAATCAGTTGTATCAGCAGTAGTGATTCCTAAAGCAGATGCTCTCATATCAGAAATATTGATGCTCATGCTTTGGTTTTCGTTTGCACCAATTTGGAAAGTAATGCTAGAACCTGCTCCAGCAGCTTTTCCTTCTACTCCAGCTGTTACTTCTGTTAAAGTCGCACCTGAGATAGTTGGAGCAACTGATGATTCTTGACCAGCTTCTTGTTCAAGAGAGATCGTTCCTGTTGTATTTGTAGCAGCATATTTATCTTTTAATTTATCATTAGCTTCGATAGCAGCAACTAACTCATCTGCATCACTAAATGTTCCATCAGCAGCCGTACCGCCACCAGCAACATAAGTAAATACCTCATCATCAATTGTGATAGTACTTACTCCATCAACACTTCCGATATCACCAAATGAAAAAGTATGTTCACCTGCAACAGCAGTTACTGCTTCTGATCCATCTTTCCCACCATCGATTAATTTTTGTGTATTGAATTCTGTTGTATTACCGATACGGTTGATTTCTGAAGTTAATTGGTTGATTTCTTTTTGGATTTCTTCACGGTCAGATCCAACGTTTGAGTCATTGGCTGCTTGTGTAGCAAGTTCACGCATACGTTGAAGAATGTTTTGTGATTCTTGTAGCGCTCCTTCAGCAGTTTGGATCATTGAGATACCATCTTGAGAGTTACGGCTAGCTTGGTCTAAACCGCGGATTTGCGCGCGCATTTTTTCAGAGATTGCAAGACCTGCTGCGTCATCTCCTGCACGGTTAATACGAAGACCTGAAGATAATTTCTCCATCGCTTTAGCGTTAGCATTGTTGTTTACGCCTAATTGACGATACGTGTTTAATGCTGAAATATTATTGTTGATAATCATTTGAATTCCTCCATGAGTTGTATTTTTCCACGTCCTTGTGGATTGAAGTAAAGCTTGTCGCTTTATTCTTATTTATTATCGGAGTGCTATAAAGTTTGTTTAATACTTTTTATAAAAAATTAATAATTTAAAAAATACTTGTCTCTATTGCCTTCTCATTACTCCAACATGAATTCTTGTTTCCTTTGTTTATCTTCAGACAAATATAAAAAAATAAACCGATATCTCCAACCGGTTTATTTCTCAGTATTATTTTTCAATAGTGCCATTAAATCAACAGGGTTTTGTGCGGCTTCGTTGTTTTCTGTCTGGATCTGTAGGTATACTTCTTTTCTGTAGATGTCGATGTCTTTTGGTGCTTGGATGCCAAGTTTGATTTGGTCTCCTTCGACGGCGACGATCGTGATTTCGATGTTTTCATTAATGATAATCGATTCGTTTTTGCGACGGGTTAATACGAGCATGAGGCATCCTCCTCCATAAGCTGGAATAACGGATGCTTCGTCTTGTAGCGCGCATCATTCAATACAAGCTGTTTCCCCATTCGTTTTTTCATATTAATCACCAATGGACCTTGCAAATTCGCCGTTGATGACTTAAACGGTTCCTTTAACGTGAGAATGACAAAAGTAGCTACATCTTCCGGTTGTTCAATTTGCAGCGCATGTTGCGATGCTTCATTGAGCTGAAATTCGTAATCAGCAAAAAAGGCATACGGGTCGACAACGACAAACGCTAACTCAGCCGTATTGATTGATTGTAAAATAAAATAAGGGAGTTCTTCTAAAAAGGGAAGAAGCACATATTGCTGTTCTTCTGGAAACCCTGGCAAGCCTACCGGAAAATGAAGGTGTTGCTCTGCTGACACTTCAACTGTCCCTTGATATTTTGTCTCAATTTTCATCGTAACACTTCCTTAAATAAGCTGATCCACTTGAAAATCTCTTAGTTCAAAGTTAATCGCTTCTTTTTGCTGTAAATAAATTTGCGCTTGCCAGTTTTCATGAGCGATTTGTGGTCGATTGATACTTACATCAATGGCTGGCGTTTGCGGGGTTACGTTCACATCGACGCTCCCTGGATCATAATCGATTTGTACCCGGAAATGGTTTTTCGGTAAATAGCCGATCCCTGGTGTCTTTTGGTTGGGCTCACTATTTTGTTTCGCAATTTGTGGAATGGCACCTGCTCCGTTTTCAATTTTCATCATCGCATCACCTTCACGAACCCGCCTAGAGATCCCTGTAATTGCCGTCATCTTTGCCTGTTCAGCCGCTTCTGCGACTCGCCTGCCTGCCCCTTTATTATCCAGATCAGCTCGCGCCTCTGATTGATCAATAAAAAGCCGGGATGCTTCATGACTAATTGTAAGCTTTGCTGGTGGCTGATGCATCGAAACGTCTGCTTGCGACTGTTTGATTTTCATCACAGGTTGATAATAATTGATACCAAGTTGCGCCTGTTTTGTCGTTATTTCTAAATAAGGTGTATGCATAGATTCACCGCTCTTTACATGACGAGCGGCCCATCTCTAGAGATGAACCGTCGTCAGCGTTTTTTATCGTAAAAAGTCCATTAATGTTGGTTGAATAATGCTTGCTCCTACTGCTAAAGAAGCACGGTGGAGGGCTTCTTGGGATGTTAATTCAATAATGACCTTCTCTGCATCGATATCTTCGTTATTAGACATCATGGTTTTGGCAAGTATCTCTTGATTCCCTAAACGACTTTCCACCATCTCTACTCGATTAGATTTAGCACCGATATCTGCCATTTCAGAGATTACATTATTATGGTGATGATCAATCATATCCAGCTCCCCAGATAAATCATCCGCTGTTGTATCAGGTGAATTCAACTTATCAATTAAGTTGCCAATATCTTTAAATAAATCTAATGAAAAGACATTTTGCGGCTTACTATTCACATCGAGATGAATGCCTGCAGAAACTTCAATTTTTACGCCTTCAGCATTGCTAGCAACCGCCCCTTTTTCTTTCGCTACAAAAGAATCTGGTATCGGGAATCCGATTTCAGTGCCATCTTGAGCTTTAAATGCATTCGAAGATTCATTCCAAACAAGCTGACTACCCTTCTCATCGAAAAGTACATAATCCTTGGCATTATTCGCATCAATTGTGCTGATATCAACATTTTGATCAATTTTCTTTAAATCCACTGGCTTATTCGTTGTATCTGAGCCGTTAAAAATATACTTATTATTCACTTTAGTATTGGCGATCGTCTCTAATTGATTTCGCAGCTGTTCAATTTCACTAGCCACGTTCTTACGTTGACCCGCATCATATGAATCACTGGAAGCCTGTACCGTAAGATCACGGATACGCTGGATAATTTTATTCGTTTCATCCAGTGCCGATTCCGTATTATCCATCCAGTTATATACTTCACCTAAATTGCGTTGATATTGGGATACAGCCGTTACTTGGGAACGGTAATTGACCCCTTTCATCGCTGCTACAGGATCATCAGACGGGCGATTCACTTTTTTGCCGGTATATAGCTGCTCTTCTAACTTACCAAGCTTTTGATAGTTGTTTTGAATATGTTTTAGTGAATTTTGTGAAAGCATGGATTGTGTTACGCGCATCAGTCATTACCTCCTTATCTTCCAACTCTGCCCATACCATTAATGATGGTATCAAGCATTTCGTCTATTGCAGTGATTTGTCTAGCCGCTGCACTATAAGCATGTTGAAACATGATCATATTGGACATTTCTTCATCAAGAGAAACCGAACTTACAGAAGAACGGTTAAATTGGACCGTGTCGGCTAGCGTAGCAGCATTTTCCGTCATTCGATTTGCCTCTTGTGTAGTTACTCCTAACTCCCCAATCATCCCTTGGTAGAAGCTCATCATATTTGTATCTGATCCATTAAAATCGAGCATCATGTCTTTTACATTTGCCAGAGCAACTGCATTAGAACCGTCACCAACAAAACTTTCGCTCGAAGGGTTTTGTCCAATACCTGTTAACTCAAATGACCAAGTAGAACCAGATTGTAAGTTAGAGATTGTACTAGTATCGATTTTAAGGCCAAAGAGATTCATATTTTCTTTCACTGCTTGATTTTGATGGTCAGCTATTGGATTGCCGTCTAAATCATAAGCGGAGTACTTCCATGAGCCATTATCATAAGTCAGCTCAATTTTTGCCTCACTAATCGTGATCGGCGGGGTGTCATATGTTTGAATACCACTGAACGCACCCAGAATCGTTGGGTTACCAGTCGATGGGTTGTCCGCATGTTTCGTAATAGAACCTGTAAATAACTCACTACTTGAGGAAGCGGCAATATGATTTAAATTATTCATGATTGAATCAGACACTTTTATACTGGCTGCGGCCCCTGCTGCATTATCGCCAATTTCAAAGAAGTCCACACCGTTCTTAACGCCGCTCTCAATTTCAGATAAACTCCAGCCACTTTGATGGACAGCATTAAAGGCCGTGGCAAAGCGGAAAGCCATTAAGTCCAGATTCGCAAGCATATCAGAATAAACACCTGTTTCCTTCCCAGTGGCATCTATTTTGCCGTACATATCTATATTCGCAAGTAAGCTCCCTTTCGAAGTAAAATCTGATGCCGCCATCGATTTATTACCGATTTGCAAACTAGCAATAGCTTGTGTTTCAGGGTCTTTTTTGACACTCAATGATTGGACGATATCATTTTTCCCATCGAGTAAAGTACCGACACTTTTACCATTCCCATCGACTAATTCAATCGAATATTTCCCGGCAGCTTGACTACTTGCATTCCCACCACTTGGTGTAGCACTCACTTTAATGTTGACTAAGCCTGAGAGTTGATCAACAAGTACATCCCTTTTATCATATAAATCATTCGGCAAATAGCCATGTGGTTCTACGCTAGCAATTTGCTCATTGATCTGGTTAATTTGTGTGAGGATTGAATTAATTGTTTTCACATTCATATCAATTTGCTCACCGACATCTGCTTTCTGAGCGCTCAGTTGTCCTGCCAAATAATTAAAAGTATCACTCACGGCAATCCCACGCTGACGAACAACCGAACGAGCACCTGAATCTTCAGGGTTAGTTGATAAGTCTTGCAAAGCATTCCAAAATTGATCTAATGTATTCGCAAGGCCAGTATCTGACGGCTCATTCATGACACTTTCAATTCGGGAAAGCTCACTGCTTCTCGTATTCCAATAACCGAATTTATTGTGCTCATTACGGTACTGTACATCCAAATAGTCTTCGCGTATGCGTTGAACCGATCCTGCCTGAACACCCGTTCCAATTTGTCCTGGCATGTATGGCGCATTCATTCCAACAGACGGAAAAGCATTTGTTTGAGTAAAGTTCACCCGTTGTCTCGTATATCCTACAGTATTCGCATTGGCAATATTATGCCCGGTTGTATAGAGTGCACTTTGTTGTGTATGTATGGCTCTCTTCGCCGTTTCTAACCCCATAAAAGTAGATTTCATAACGTTTCCTCTCTTTTCTCTATCCTACACTTTAGACTGGAACATTCCTGTTGCAGCTTGAGATTTCGCTTTTTGCGGATGAATATAATTCATATTTTGCGCAGCTGCTTTCGGATTGACGAGATTCATAGATAAATTCACATATTGTAAGGAGTGATAAATCAGTTGTTGATTCAATTGATTTTTCTCTTTTAATTTGTCAATAACGGATGATAACTGCTCTCTTTTTTCAAGTAAAGCTTGTTGTTCATGTTGTTCCAGTACTAATATACAGTCTGCTATTGTTGGCTTATCGATACTAGGTACAAGACTTGCTGCAATCTGGATACGCGCTTGTTCAAGCTTCTTTATTGTTGCGACATGGGTTTGTTCATCTTTTAGCATCTGATCTAATGCAGCCATATCACCCTTTTTAATCATATCTGTCTTCTGTCCTGCAAGCTCATAAAGGCTTTGATGATAAGATATTAAGCGTTCCATCGCAGTTAGAAGTGCTTCTGCAGACATACCACACCCTCCTTAAGAGCGTTTTTGTTGAAAATGTTGAACTAGGCTTTTCGCCAATTCATTCGCATCAACATGATACGTACCATTTTCCACTTGCATTTTTAATTGCTCCACCTTCGCTTGGCGAGCAGGATCTGATTGTGATGTTTTTTGCATTTCTAATGCTTTTGAAGAAATTTCGAGTTTATCTGCTTGATTCGTTTTCGCTTGTTCTACTTGCTTTGTCATATTCGCTTGGCGTTGGTAGGGATTGACCTGGTTTGCCGCGTTAAAATGATTAACCTTCATTATAAATCCCCCGCTTTCTTCGTCCCTTTTATTACTCCTATTATCGGTATAAATAGAATGAGTTTAAAGTGATATTACACTTTTAGTAAATTTTACATACATACTATCGTTCCGAAAGTAAACATTAGTTCTTTAGACTTCCTTCTTTAAGACTGTTTACCTCTATAAGAATAGTAGGTTCTCTCTCTTTCTTTTATCCGATCCTGCTCTCGTTCAAATTGCTCTAATTCTTTTTGTAATGCTTTGCGACAAGACTCACAAATTCTTCCTTCTTGAATTAATGTACCACACTGATCGCAAGGATAGCCTAGCTGGGGAAATTGCGCCACCTTTAATCGACCTGATCGAACAAACTTCTGCAGGAGCCACTCCTCTACTCCTGTTGCTTCTGTTATTCTTTGCATAGTAGCAGCACGATTTTCTCTTTTCCTTAGAAAGGCATATACGACTTCGTATGCTTCTTCTTCTTTTTTAAAACACGCTTGGCAAATGGTGCTGACTTGATTTTTCATAAATAAGGCATTACATCTAGGGCAGTTTGCGATCTCCGCCATTCTTTTCACCTCTACTGATAGCTTCTATTCTATATATCGTCAGCATCGGCTAACTTTTTTAACTTCTTGCCATCGTCAATGATCGAACCTCACTTGCTCCTGCCTCTTTTAGCAATTTAGCTGCATGATAAAGAGTCGTACCTGTTGTATAAATATCGTCGACGATTAACACTTTCTTCCCGCTTATTTCTTGTTGACCCGTGAATCGAAAAACTTGTGGTGTCTCTAATCTTTCCTTTCTTGTTTTCTTCGATTGTTTTTCTGTATGCATACGGGTGAGGAGAATGGTGGGCTTTTTGCCTAATGCGGTGATCAGTGCTTCTGATTGATTGAACCCTCTTTCATAGCGTCTTTCTTCACTCAGCGGAATCGGTGTAATAAGATCAAAGCTTATTTGTTTTAATTTGGATTTTAGCAAATCAGCAATTGCAACTGCGAGGATATAATCGCCACGATACTTATATTGAGCAAGCACTTGCTGACAAAAAGAGTTGTATGCTAATACAGAAATATTCTCGTCCAGACAACCGCTATATATTGGATCCGCCTGCCACTTCTTACAGTCGAGACAGATTTCAGCCGTTTCCATCCACCGGTGGCAAGTTGGGCAAGTGGGACCTTTGATAAATGTCCATTTTGCTATACAGTCTTCACACCAAAATGACTGCGCAGCTTTTTGAAACAATGCTTGAAATCCACCAGGAAGTTGCATTTCTTTTTGACAATAGAGACAGCTATTCATGAAGTAAGCCCCTTTGTTTTGCTTCTTTATTCATTTGCAGTATTTGCTTTTTAGCCCGTACCATTGCAGTTGTTTTACCATAATGAAAAAAAACAACATCTCCTGTTGGTGCCTCAACACTTCTCCCAACCCTTCCAGCTATTTGAACAAGCGCACTTTCTGTGAAAATACGCTCTTCTGCTCCTAATACAGCAACATCTATATGAGGAAAAGTCACTCCTCTTTCTAAAATCGTCGTTGTGAGTAAAATAAGCGTCTCTTGCTTTCTCATTTTCTGGACTTTTTCTTTTCGTAAAGGATCTTCCGCATGCACTGCCTCCACTTTAGGATGAAGTTTTTGTATGAGAGGTAGCATATCATCTATTAGCTTAATTTTAGGAATAAACAGCAAAACCTGTTTCTCTTTTTCAATGCGTTGCTGTAACCATTTTTTTAACACAAAAGGGAGACGGGCGTTTTTTAGGGGGATTGTCCATTGTCCAATCCATTTAAATTGAGGAATCGGTAAAGGAAAGCGATGGAAACGAGCAGGGATGGTCATATATGCTCTTTTATTTTGCCGACATTCTTTTTGCCACTTCCTTGAAGGAGTAGCTGTTAAATAAATCGTGGCAGCTGCAGACTTTTTCGCTTGCTGAACAGCATACTGGAGTGTGGCATCCATTGTGTAAGGAAAGGCATCCACTTCATCAACAATGACTGTATCAAAAGCACGATAAAAGCGGAATAACTGATGTGTTGTACTGATGACTAGATTGGCAAAAAGGTGCCGGTCTTCACTTCCACCATACAGTGCGGCAACCGTGGTGTGGGGAAACACTTTTTTCAGACGGGGTGCGAGTTCTAAGACGACATCTGTTCTTGGAGTAGCAAGGCACACGCGCTGACCTTGCTTTAGTGCATGAGCGATTCCTGCAAAAAGCACTTCGGTTTTACCTGCGCCACATACCGCCCAAACCAGGTACTCTTTTTTGTTATCAATGGCTGCGACAACTGCTGTAGATGCTTGTTGCTGTCCTGTAGAAAGCGTCCCATCCCATTTTAACGGTTGGTCGACTATTAGGGTGCTCGGGCTTGGTCCATTCCAACTAAAAAGTGGAGTACAAGCCGACACTCTCCCCATCATCAAGCAATTGCGACAATAATGGCATTGCTCATTTCCACAACGAGCACAAGGATATGTCGCTAAATGATGACTACTGCCACAGCGAGCACATTTGATTTTTCTACCTTCTTTTATGAAGGGTCGACGAAGCGTGATATAACCTTCGTTCACATGGGTGAATAATTCTTCTACAGGGTGAGAAATTTCATCTAGCAGTAATTGTTTACCAAATAGGAATGTCTGAATTTGTGGATTGAAGCGGTATGTAGGGCTGTGATTATGGTGAGGGATGTTCGGAAGTTCTGTAATAGTGTAAGAAGCTGAGTCGTGGTGAAATACGGGGATGAGTAGGTGATCTTTCATGAGTATTCGCATATAGACTCCTTTCGTGGCTAAAAAAAGGAGTTATTTCAGCAGTGGTTCGTTTTGTCTGCGATAATAACTCCTTAGTAGATGTATTATTTTTTTACCCAGCCAAGACCCATTGAGCCTTCGCCAAGATGTGTACCAATAACGGCACCAAAATAGCTTATACCAAAAGTGACATTCGGTAATTGTGCTTCTAGCTCTTCCTTCCATTTCTGCGCTTCCTCTAAACGGTTTGCATGAATAATAGAGGCTTCATAAGCTTCTCCACTCGCTGCATCTTCCGCTAACAAATCAACGATTCGTTTCATTGCTTTTTTACGCGTACGGATTTTTTCGAATGGCACGATGAGCTTATTTTCAAAATGAAGCAATGGTTTCACTTGGAGAAGACTTCCTAAGATTGCTTGCGCACTTGATAAGCGGCCACCTCTTTGTAGATGTGACAGATCATCAACCATAAAATAAGCACGAATGGATTGTTTCATTTCATTCAGTTTGTCCATAATTTCTGCTGGCGACTTCCCGTCAGCTGCCATTTCGGCTGCTTTGACGACATAGAAACCTTGTACACGTGCGCTAATTTCTGAGTCAAAAGGATAGACGGTAATGCCTTCAACCATATTACCGGCAGAGACTGCCCCTTGATAGGTGCCACTAATACCGCTTGATAAGTGGATGGAGATGATGGCATCATAGTCTTGCTTCAACGTTTCAAACAATGTGACAAAATCACCTACGGATGGCTGTGATGTTTTCGGCAAATCCTTATGTTTGACTTCCTCATAAAAACTTTCTGCAGTGATTTCTATTTCTTCTTTATATGATTCATTGCCAAATATCACACTCAGCGGGATCATGTGAATATTCAGCTTTTCTCTCAATTCTTGTGTGATATAAGATGTACTATCCGTTACTACGGCCGTTTTCATAAATAGAGTGACTCCTTCACTTTTTTCTCTACTATATGTTCTGTTACCATTCTATATGAAAGTTAATAAAAATGCATTAAGTTTAGAGAGGTTTAAGGGGAAATCTTTTACTTTTTGGTGGGCTTTTGGGGTGGTTGGTTTGATTCATACTCGAAGGCTGGGGTTTAACTTTTGCGATAGTGTAAGAGCGCAGGCTTTGATTGTATATTGTATGGTAGCTCCTTCTCCGGTCATGAGTCTACTCTTCCTCCATGATCCAGTTATGAAACACCTAGAGTAAATTAGGATTTAGACATTTTATTTGATAATCCCCCTTTTATGTGTGTCGCAACTCTCAGCTCAGGTTCCTTTTCTTGGGGACTTGGCGATATTTATATCGAATATCTTAGACTCGAGAGGGATCGGAGAAATTAATGCGGTTCCTTCTTTTAAGCTACTTATCTTCTCCTTTCTTCTTTTATTAGTCGGGATTCTCGCTTTTACGCTACTTATCTTTCACTCTCTTTTTTATTAGTCGCGATTCTCATCTTTGCGCTACTTATCTTCTACTCTCTTCTTTTTTTAGTCGCGATTCTCACTTTTTCCCTACTTATCTTTCACTTTCTTCTTTTTTTAGTCGCGATTCTTGCCTTTGCCCTACTTATCTTCTCCTCTCTTCTTTTTTTAGTCGCGATTCTCACTTTTTCCCTACTTATCTTTCACTTTCTTCTTTTATTAGTCGGGATTCTTGCCTTTGCCCTACTTATCTTTCACTTTCTTCTTTTATTAGTCGCGATTCTCGCATTTGCCCTACTTATCTTCTCCTCTCTTCTTTTTTCAGTCGCGATTCTTGCCTTTGCCCTACTTATCTTTCAATTTCTTCTTTTATTAGTCGCAATTCTCATCTTTGCCCTACTTATCTTCTTCTCTCTTCTTTTTTTAGTCGCGATTCTCGCATTTGCCCTACTTATCTTTCAATTTCTTCTTTTATTAGTCGCAATTCTCATCTTTGCCCTACTTATCTTCTCCTCTCTTCTTTTTTTAGTCGCGATTCTCACTTTTTCCCTACTTATCTTTCACTTTCTTCTTTTATTAGTCGCGATTCTTGCCTTTGCCCTACTTATCTTTCAATTTCTTCTTTTATTAGTCGCGATTCTCACTTTTTCCCTACTTATCTTTCACTTTCTTCTTTTATTAGTCGCGATTCTCATCTTTGCCCTACTTATCTTTCACTCTCTTCTTTTACTAGTCGCGAACCTTTTGCGCTCTCGTCCTCTTTTTTAATCGCAATTTCTTCTTTCACGCGACTCATATGTTCTACTCCTCCCCTATTATCTACGAAACTTCTACATTGCTCATTTTTCTTATAATTATGTCTCTCCCTTCATGAAATGGACTTCTTCCCTTCCCTTGACCCACCTTTTTATCTTCGAACCGATCCGCATTTACAACAAAAAAACACCCCAATGCGGAGTGTTTCTTCATATGTATGAAAGGCTGGGATTAGCGAACTTCTACCCAACCGTTTTTGATGGCTACGACAACCGCTTGTGTACGGTCATTGACGTTCATTTTTTGCAGGATGTTACTTACATGGTTTTTGACTGTTTTTTCACTAATATATAATGCTTCACCGATGCCGCGGTTACTTTTTCCGTCTGCAAGAAGTTGGAGCACTTCACACTCGCGTCGAGTAAGTAAATGTAGCGGACGACGGATTTCGATTTGTCCATAAGCGCCTGTTGTGCCAGTTCCTTCTGAAGCAAGGCGACGGTATTCATTGACAAGATTGTGCGTTACTTTCGGATGAAGGTAAGAACCACCCTCTGCAACTACTTTTACTGCCTCAACTAATGCATCTGCATCCATTTCTTTAAGTAGGTAACCACTTGCTCCGGTTTTTAAAGCGTGCGTTACATAGTTTTCATCATCATGGATTGAAAGAATGATTACTTTAGAATCTGGATATTTCTCTACTAATTGACGCGTTGCTTCCACGCCATTAATATTCGGCATGTTAATATCCATGATAACTACGTCTGGTTGATTTTCTTCAACGAGTCTGATCGCTTCGTCGCCATCGTCACCTTCTGCTACCACGTTAAATGTTTTTTCAAAATCAAGAATACGTTTTACGCCCTCTCGGAAAAGTTGATGGTCGTCAATAATTACTATTTTAGTATTCAAGTTCTTCCCCTCCCAATCTTCAACTGTTTTATATCTATCATGATGTTTGACCAGTTTCAACATCAATTAAATATTATTTCATATAAGGTACTTGAATAATAATAATTGTGCCTTTACCAATATTGGAATCTATCGAAAGCTGGCCCTCCAGAAGTTCAACTCTTTCTCTCATGCCGATAATACCAAAGGATTGTGCTTTTTTCTTATTAATATCAAACCCTTTACCATTATCTCTAATTACGACTGCTATTCTTTCATTATTAATTTCAGTTTTAACAATAATCTCTTCTGCATCAGCATGCTTCATCGCATTCTGCACAGCTTCTTGAATGAGTCGGAATAGCGCCACTTCATATTGACTTGGTAAACGAACTTCTTTACCAACATTCATGAAAGTGATTTTGGTCGAATTATGATATTCTTCGATTGTTTGTAGATACTTCTTTAATGTAGGAACAAGACCTAAGTCATCTAAAGCCATTGGTCTCAGGTCATAAATAATTCTTCGGACCTCATATAAAGCACTTCTGACCATTTTCTTTAAATTCCTTATTTCCTCCATGGCTTCATCTGTGCCACGCTCTTTATAAACACGTTCAATCAAATCAGAGCGCATCATCACATTCGCCATCATTTGCGCCGGGCCGTCATGTATTTCACGTGAGAGCCTTTTACGCTCTTCTTCTTGCGCCTCAATAATTTGTAGGCCAAACTCTTGTTTCATCTTCGCATCTTCAAGCATCTCACCCATTTGTTTGATGTCACTCATCAAGTAGTTCATGACAACAGTAATTTGGGAAATTAAATGCTCGGCACGCTCAATCGTATCACTAACGCCCACTAATCTTCTTTCAATGTCGTCTCTCCGGTCACGAAGCTGCTTTTCCATTTGCCGATTCATCGATAGATCCATTTGTAATTGATGGGCTTTTTCATATGCATCACGTACTTGCGCTTCCGTGTAATCTTTGAAATGCATACTGACTTCAGATAATCGTTTACGCGCAAAACGTGTTTGACTTTCTAAACGGTCGCCTTCATCAATGACTTTAATAACCATTACCTTTACATCTTTCAGTTCTTCGGTTAAGGTCTCATAATCTTTTCGACATTGCTCACCAATCCGGAAAATTTCATTCTTACTCGTACCGACCGTTTCTATCATTTTTTCTAAAATTAAATCGAGCGACTTCGTATCAAATTTTTTTATACTCATTCGCGATTCCTCCAAGGGTATACCCTGTTGTTGCTATTCCTTATTTTACCTTGAAAAGCGGTATTCGACCATGTGTAGCGGCAGAAAATAATACCATTTGACACAAAATTCGATAAATAGTCGCACGCTTGAAAATTATTTATATGTCATATATCCTAATTTTATGTTAAAAAAAGAGGATTATTGGCAATATCTATAGTTATCCTCAGATACATACTTATTATATCACTTCAACGATTCGACAATATTAAAGTTTGTTTACAATCTATTAATATTTATGTTTTCCGAAGATTGTCGAATTATAATAGGAAGAGACTTGCAGGAAGGAGCGATATTTTTGCTTCCACAATATCATACCGTTAAAGGGTACGGGGAACATGAAATTATTATACAAAAATCTAGATTTATTGCATATATTGACCGAGCAGAAACAGAAGAAGAAGCGCAAGAATTTATTCAGAAAATAAAGAAGCAAAACTGGAATGCCACTCATAATTGTTCTGCCTATTTAATTGGTGAGCATGATTTAATTCAGAAAGCTAACGATGATGGTGAACCGAGTGGTACAGCTGGTGTACCGATGCTTGAAGTGTTAAAGAAGAGACAATTAAAGGATACTGTTGTGGTAGTCACCCGCTATTTTGGTGGCACTAAACTTGGTGCCGGCGGTTTAATTCGCGCTTACGGCAAAGCTACATCCGAAGGTTTACTTGCTACAGGTATAGTTGAAAGAAAGCTAATGCGCATCATGCATACAAAAGTTGATTATACTTTTCTTGGAAAACTAGAAAATGAATTACGCGCTTCCATTTATGCAATAAAAGAAATCCATTATGCCGATCTTGTTGAAATTGAAACTTATGTAAAAGATGAAGAAACAGCTAACTTCAATGCCTGGATGATCGAATTAACAAATGGACAAGCAGAAATAACTGAAGGTGACGTGTTATATTTAGAATCGACAATTTCTGAGTAAATATTTTACGTATATGCAAATCCATTGTAAAATAAACATTAACTATGTAAAGAATCGATTAAATTTTTACTAATAAAGGAGCAATCATATGTCTTATGATGGTCGTAATGCCCAAAAGGTGAGGAGACGTAAAGTGAAGCGCAGAAGACGTGTTTTCGCATTTATCCTTCTTCCTCTACTAGTCCTTGCCCTAAGTGCCACTGCCTACGGTGCCTATCTCTATAATAAAGCAGAGACAGCGATGAACAGCACATATAATCCACTAGAAAGAGAAACCAAGCGAGATGTAGCTGTACAACCTGATGTTGATAACTTTTCACTACTCATTATCGGAGTTGATGATAGTAGTAAACGGGGTTTTAGTAATTCAGCGCGTTCAGATGCATTAATGGTCGCAACATTTAATAAGGAATCAAAATCTATTAAACTATTAAGCATCCCTCGTGATTCTTATGTTCAGATTCCTAAGCTTGGTTATCAAGACAAAATCACCCATGCTCACGCTCACGGCGGACCACTCACTTCTATTGAAACGGTTGAGCAGCTACTCGATATTCCCATTGATTTTTACTTAAAGTTAAATTTTGATGCATTCATTGAGATTATTGATGCCCTAGGTGGAGTAGAAGTAGAAGTACCTTATGCCTTATCTGAGCAAGACTCAAATGACAACGCAGGGGCTATTCAATTAGAAGAAGGCTTGCAAACATTAAATGGAGAAGAAGCATTAGCGCTAGCACGTACGAGAAAGCAAGATAATGATATTATGCGCGGGCAAAGACAACAAGAAATCGTTAAAGCGATGATGAAAAAAGCCGTATCAGTAGATGCTATTTCGAAATACGGGGATGTCATCGAAGCAGTCGGAAACAATATGGAAACAGACCTTTCCTTCGACCAAATGAAATCACTTATTAGTTATGCGACTTCTAGTGGCATGACTCCAGATATTGAAATGCTCAATCTCAAAGGTCAAGATATGTACTTACCAAACTCTAATGGTAATCGTGTGTATTATTATCAAATAGATGATACTGGATTACAGGAAGTTATTTCAGAACTACAAAGCCATCTTGATTTAGGGACTACGAACCTCGGACAAAACGAATCTACTGATCCGACAAATGGCGAGAGTTCAACAGACGGCGAAATTTCTACTGAATCAAGTGAAGCTGGTTATAATAACGGATATTAATAGAATGATTCTTTATAGAAACCCCCAAACAAAAAATTGTTTGGGGGTTTTTATTCAGACACACCTTACTCATACTGTTGTGGTTCTCTTTTAGGTGGGCTCATTCTCTCTAGTTTTCTAGCTACTGGTATGGGCATTTCTCGTTTGTCCAGACTTCTTTCTATTTTTTTCTTTTCAATTAAAGGGGCACCTTATAAAGCTTGATAGCCTTTTGATAAGAATGTACGGGAATTTATACATGCATCTCCGTTTCTTGTTACTTTACACTTATACATGGCTTTCTTTCCCGCACTTCTCTGCCTTCTCCTTTTGGCTTTTGCACTTATACACGGCTTGTGCGCAGTTCCCTGGCTTTTTCTCTCTCTGTTTTGCGCATATACTCGGCTTCCGCGCAATTTCGTGATCTTTCTCTCTTACTTTTGCGTGTATATGCCACTTGTGCGCAGTTCTCCGGCTTTTCCCTCTTGCTTTTGCGCGTATACTCGGCTTGCGCGCAATTCCGTGATTTTTCTCCCTTACTTCTGCGCGTATATGCCATTTGTGCGCAGTTCCCTGGCTTTTTCCTCTCATTTTTGCGCGTATACACCGCTTGCGCGCAATTCTGTGATCTTTCTCTCTTACTTTTGCGCGTATATGCCATTTGCGCGCAGTTCCCTGGCTTTTCCCTCTTGCTTTTGCGCGTATACACGGCTTGCGCGCAATTCCGTGATTTTTCTCCCTTATTTTTGCGCGTATATGCCATTTGTGCGCAGTTCCCTGGCTTTTTCCTCTCATTTTTGCGCGTATACACGGTTTGCGCGCAATTCCGTAATCTTTCTCTCTTACTTTTGCGCGTATATGCCATTTGTGCGCAGTTCCCTCGCTTTTCCCTCTTGCTTTTGCACGTATACACGGCTTGCGCGCAATTCCGTGATTTTTCTCCCTTACTTTTGCGCGTGTATGCCATTTGTGCGCAGTTCCCTCGCTTTTTCCTCTCATTTTTGCGCGTATACACCGCTTGCGCGCAATTCTTTGATCTTTCTCTCTTACTTTTGCGCGTATATGCCATTTGTGCGCAGTTCCCTGGCTTTTTCCTCTAGCTTTTGCGCGTATACACCGCTTGCGCGCAATTCTTTGATCTTTCTCTCTTACTTTTGCGCGTATATGCCATTTGCGCGCAGTTCTCCGACTTTTCCCTCTTGCTTTTGCGCGTATATGCCATTTGTGCGCAGTTCCCTCGCTTTTTCCTCTCATTTTTGCGCGTATACACCGCTTGCGCGCAATTTCGTGATTTTTCTCCCTTACTTTTGCGCGTATATGCCATTTGTGCGCAGTTCCCTGGCTTTTCCCTCTCATTTTTGCGCGTATACACCGCTTGCGCGCAATTCCGTAATCTTTCTCTCTTACTTTTGCGCGTATACTCGATTTACGCGCAGTACTCAGGTCTCTTCCTTCTTCTTTTTGCGCGCATATACCATTTACGCGCAGTTCTTTCCTATTCTCTTTCACTTTTACACAAATAGGATCCACGGCTTGTGCGCAGTTCCCATTATACCTTCTATTCGGCATCATCCTTCTAACAGCTCTCGCCAATTTTGTAGTTAACCAATGGCTCTAGATAAAGCATTACTCTACCAATTTTTCCTTATCAACCTTATCAACCTCTTAATCTACAAAAAAAAAGCTAACCAATTTGGTTAGCTTTTGTATCAGTTGCCTTTTCCTTTGAGTCTTTTCAATAGGGGCTGGTAGTCTTTGCCGAGTAGACCGATCAGTTCGGCAAATAATTCGAGCATGACAAGGACAACGGCTATTAGTAAGATGGCTCCCCATACTTTTGCTTGAGAGAAGATAATGGCAATCATGCCAAAAGTAGCTGCCATCGCATAAATTAATAAGACTGTTTGGCGATGGGTAAAGCCTGCATTCAATAAGCAATGATGGAGATGTGATTTATCTGGTGCTGATATCGGTTGCTTGTTTAAAATCCTTCTAAATATCGCAAAAATCGTATCGGATAATGGGACACCTAAAATTAAAATAGGGATAATAAACGAAATCACTGTTACATTTTTAAAGCCGAGCAATGACAAGACAGCAATCATATATCCTAAAAAGAGAGCCCCTGTATCGCCCATAAATATTTTCGCTGGATGAAAGTTAAAGACAAGAAACCCGAGTGTAGCTACCATTAACAAAGAAGCCATGGCAATTACATACGTATTACCCATGAATACAGCCATCCCAGCAATCGTAAATAGCGCAATCGATGATACTCCAGCTGCTAATCCGTCAAGACCATCAATTAGGTTAATTGCATTCGTCACACCAACAATCCATAAGATTGTAATAGGGATAGCAAAATAACCAAAGTCGATCCGATTATCGCCAAAGAATGGGTTGTTAATAAACTCAACTTCCACATTTCCCCAAAAGACTACGATTAATGCGGCAGCAATTTGCCCTATCAATTTATACTTAGCAGGTAATTGATATTTATCATCTAACATACCGATTATAACGATGATAAATGCACCGACCATGATCGGGATATGCACTTCTTTATTTGGTGAGAAGATTAGCACACCGAGCATGAAGCTTAAATAAATCGCTAAACCACCTAAACGAGGCATCACTTTTTCATGGACTTTTCGATTATTTGGTTTGTCTGTTGCTCCTATCTTAAAGGCCAGTCGTTTTACCAGCGGTGTTAAAAGAACGGAGCATATAAAACATAATATTAAGGTCAAATAAATCATAAAGACCCTCCTTATGGATAGCATGCCCCTCTTTCACACTTGGAACCAGGCATAATTTACAAATTCGTACAATTGTATATCGAACCTATTATATCATAGTTGTACCATTTAAAAAGGTACTTTTTTTGACAAAATCCGCAATATTTATGTCCAATTTTTGTAGGCGTCCATCACATTTTCCCGAAAATGCTCCACACTAAACCACCTTGATGCATGTTTATAGAGATTTTCTCCAATTTTTTTCAAGGAACCTACATAATGGGCATTGATCGCCTCTTCAATTGCTAGCGCTAATGCGTCGACATCTTTCACTGGAACAAGCCAGCCATAATCTTTCGATGGAATCAATTCACAGACCCCACCAACATCGGTCGAAATCACCGGCTTTTTCGCTCTTGCTGCCTCTAATAAGACAATTGGAAAATTCTCACTTAATGATGATAATAGATGAAGATCTGAAATTTGTAATAAGGCATCAATATCCTGTCTATATCCTAAAAATTTAATTTGTTTAGCTAATCCTTTGTTGTTCACAAAAGCTTTTAATTCTTGTTCTAAAAAGCCATCTCCTATTAAAAGGAGTTTGACCTGAGGTGCTTTAGCCATGACACGGCTGATGGCTTCTAAGGCAATCCGATGGCCCTTTACAGGTGTGAGTCTCGCCACCATAGCAATTACAAAATCATTCGCCTCAAGGCCTAACCCTTTACGTTCAAGCGTACAAGACTGCATCTGTCTATTAAAATCTATGCCATTGAAAATAGTCTTCACTTTACTCCCATCCACACCATGTGAGAGCAAGAGCTCTTTGGAACGATTAGAAATGGCGAAATAATAATCAGGGTGCTTCAAAAGCCATAAATGCAACTTAGTAAAGGCTTTTCCTTTCAAGCCCCGATTAAGAAAATCATCATAGGGATTGCTATGTAATGTTGTCACCCACTTACATTCTCGGTAGGTTTTTTTTAGCAAATAACCATAAAGATTTGCTCGCGCACCATGTGTATGAATCATCGTCATTTGTTCTAATTCAATATATTTCTTTAAACGTTGGATGACTGATAGATCATATCTTTTTTTCGTAGCGAAAAGCTTTACGCGAATCCCTCGCTGTAATGCCTTCTGATAAATCGGTCCAGGTTCAAAAATCCCTAGCGTAAAAACAGAAGGGTCACTATTCTCTAATAAATCAAGAATATGTGTCATGCCCCCACCTGTATCATTCCCTGCATTTAAATGGAGTACTTTCATCGTTGATATTCCATCCTTCTTCATAGTATCAGACGGAACAGCTTAGAAAATAGTTGCAGATTCTAGGGATTTTTACTTCAATCTCGCTTTCTGGATTGCCGTACTTGCTTCACAAATTGAGGTAAAACGAGCACCCTTCTCCAACGAGAGGGCTGCTTCAATAGGCGATAAAACCACTCTAACTTAAGGTTTTGCCAAAATTCAGGCGCTCGTTTCATTTCACCAGATATAATGTCAATCGTGCCACCGACCCCCATGAATAACCCTTTAGAGAAGCGATGATAATTAGTGGTGATCCATTCTTCCTGACGTGGAAAGCCTAAAGCAACCAAGACAATATCTGGCGCTAAAGCTGCTACCTCTTCAGCCACTTGCCCATCTTCCCAATCAAAATAACCATTATGTCTACCGACAAGGTTAATTCCCGGATAATCTTTTTCTATATTTTCAGCTGCTCTTTTATTTACTTGTTCCCTTCCTCCGAGAAGATATACATGCCAGCCTTTTTTATTTCCTTCTTCTAATAAGGACATTGTTAAATCAAAGCCTGTTACACGCTCTTTTATCGGCTTTTGAAGCATATTAGCAGCAAGTAGAATCCCATTACCATCAGGCACCACGTAATGAGCTGATTGAATAATCTTTTGATAATCTTTATTCTCTTTGGCATACATAACGATTTCCGGATTCGCTGTCACGACAAATGTTTTTTCTTGTTTATCTATATGGTTGGTTAAAATGGATTCCATTTCTGCAAAGCTTGTATTAATAAAGGGAACCCCAAGTATATTTACGTAATCATGACTCATTTTATAACCTCAATCTTTATCTTAATAGTCGGTGTTTTAGTTTACACCGTTCTGATTATACTAATAATAAAAAGCACTTTTCCTTAAAGGAGATTCATGATGAAAAAACAGCTTATCCAAGCTGCGGGACTCATAACAGGTATTGCAATCATTAGTAAGGTTCTAGGTTTTGTA
Source organism: Cytobacillus sp. FSL K6-0129 (assembly GCF_038007625.1). Classification (NCBI taxonomy): domain Bacteria; kingdom Bacillati; phylum Bacillota; class Bacilli; order Caryophanales; family Bacillaceae; genus Cytobacillus; species Cytobacillus sp. FSL K6-0129. Next base: position 2,432,595 of record NZ_JBBOXM010000001.1, read on the forward strand.
AGAGAATTGCTTATGGCCTCTTATTTCGGTACTTCAACAGTGGCTGATGCTTACTTTGTAGCATCCATTATCCCTGTTTTATTATTCTCAGCAGTTGGCATGTCCATTACAACTGGTATCATCCCTCTATATGCTGAATTAAAAAAACAGCATTCACTCGAAGCACGAAACGTAGTAGGGGTACTTACGACTTTATTCCTCATTCTTGCATTAGCGATTACTGTCATCGCAATTCTATTCACCCCTATCATTACCCAATGGATGGCACCAGGGTTTACCGAAGAACAGTGGTATGTAACAAATGTATTAACGATTATCATGCTACCAAGCTTCTGCTTCTACGTTTTATCTGCCGTTTCAACTGGCATTTTAGAATACGAAAAGGAATTCGCACCACCCGCAATGGGAGCCATCCCGCAAAATATCCTGATTATCATTAGTATTGTCGTACTCTCACAGTTCTATGGGATATACGGTGTAGCCATTGCCACTTTGTTAGGAGCCATTAGTCAATTTCTTGTACAATACCCGTTTATAAAGAAGTATAAAGTAATTCGACTTAATTTTCATTTTAAAACCTATTCTCTATTCATTAAAAGAACCTTTTTTTCTTTTATGCCATTAATTATTACGTCCATTGCTTTTCAGTTTAATACAGTCATTGATCGCTTTTTTGCATCTGGACTGATAGATGGTAGCGTTTCAGCCTTAAACTATGCAAACAAGCTGATGTTTCTGCCGTTAAGTATCATTCTCCTATCCTTTATCACCGTGTTGTTTCCATCCATTATTGATACGGCGGCAGAGAATAAGAATGAGCTTACTCCACTAATCATTAGCGGTATGACGATTATTAGCTTAGTCGGCATACCTATTAGTGCGGTCATGTTAATAGAAAGCCGGACATTGATTGAAGTAGCTTATGAGAGAGGCGCATTCAATACGAACGCTACTACTATAACGAGCATTGCCTTTTTCTTTTATACAATCGGTATGATCGCCATCGCATTAAAGGAATTTTTAAATCGTTCGTTTATTGCCTTACAAAATGAGAAAATGACCATGATAGCTGCAATCGTCTCTATTATCGTCAATATCATTTTTAGTTTGATTTTAACACCTTTAATGGGTATTGGTGGTGTAGCCTTGGCTACTTCTATCAGCATGGTCTCACAGACGGTTGTTTTGCTATATTTTTTACGGAAGGAATTAGACATACCGAGACAAGAGATGAAGGATTTATTATTTTCTCAAGGAAAAGTATTCACGATGTTCTTACTCGTAACTGGCGGTCTTTTCGGCTTACATAAGCTCTATCATTCCTACTTACCAGCACTGCTGTCGATATCAGTGACAACCTTCACCGCCGTCATTTTCACTATACTAGTGGCTACATTATTGAGAATATCCGAAATGGAAAAGTTCGCTGAATGGGCTAGGACACTCAAGAGAAAGCCCTAACAGAATCAATCAAACGTTTGTTTAAAAAATGCGTTCATTCGAAATTTGCAGCTGAGAATTCTTAGTTCATAGAATTCTCAAGCCGCACGGATTGGATTCCACAGGCTAGCCAAGCCATTAATACAGCTAAATAAATACTCACACCAGGTGCTGTTAATACATGACCAGCGATAAAAGCGACCCCAAGACCTAGAGCTACTCCAGTGAGTACTAAAATGACCTCTAAGTCCATCAATCGTTTCATATTTTGAAATGCTTGTTTAATCAATTGCCAAAGCATATAGACAAAGGGCAGCAAATATAAACTAAACCCTATCATTCCTAAGGAATAAAATAAATCTAAAAAATCCATCTCAATCGTTTTGGCTTCATCCGTAAAGTTGCCACCATAACCCATGCCAAATAGTTTTTGCATCCATGGCGCCTCTTGAAAATAAGCTTGATACTCTTCCCAGTAAGTTTCCCTGCCGCTATAGACGATGTTATCCTTCTGTTCACTTGTCATCACTTGCGTATTCCCTTCTTCTTTTGAAACACCAAGCCAATCAAGCTGTAGCTCCATGTTATGGGCAACTGGGGTATATGGTGTCATAAGAATAAAAACAACAAACAAAATGCCAAGTGTAACTAATTTAGTTCTTTGTATGTATTCTCTTTTTACCAAACGAAGAACAATAGAGGTACCAATGCTGATAAGCAATGTAATCAAAATCGCCCCATAACCCACTTTCGTCCCTAAAGCCAGCAACCCATACATAACCGTGAGTAATCCTACCATTAACCACCACGAACCTTTTAAGGCAAAATACAATACAACCGGTAACCCCATAGCCAAAATGGCACCAATCTCATTGCCAGCATAAAACCAGCCAACATGACCACTCTTCCAATAATCATAACTAGGAAACGCAGTATCAGAAAGCCCCGCCACCGTCATCATCGCCCCAGTCAAAATCACAGCTATCATCAAATAATAGAGGGGAGAAATCCTAAACCCTCTGCGAAAAGCCACTAGAAAGAATAGAAAACAGACAACAAAATAAACATTTTTCATTAACCATTTCAGCTCAGGTCCCCACATAAAAACAGGTTTCATCGTAAACTGAACCCCAATCGAAATCACAATAAACAAGCCAAATAACAACAGATAGCCTAAAATCACGGGTTTTCTTACATATGATGTAAATAATAAGTAAGCACATATAAATACTAAAAAACAAAAACGCATCGCTAAACCAAGCGTAAATGCTTGATCATTCAAACGAATAGACAAAGATGTAAGCACATCAATAATTGGCTGTAATAACAAAAAAAGCATACTCAGCCACAACACCTTATTTCTCTTTTCAGTCTTCAGCATAAATAAACAACCTCACTGGTGGAATTTGTATGGTTTTAGTATGTGAGGAAATTGGGAATTTACTATAAGAGGTGCAAAATATGTTCATCAGATTTTCCCGTACTCTTTTAGAAAAGAGAAACATGTAAACACAAAAAAACCGAGGGTATTCCCCTCGGTATAGTCATTATTTGAATTGCTGCAGTAAATCATAAGAAGAAGTATAAACTTTAGCTTGTTTTGCATTTGTAAAGTTTAAATAGTCACCGTAAATCCAACCTTGTTTACCATTAACTGAAATGCGATACCAAGTTGTATCATATGGATAACTACCATTAGATTTTACATCCGTGTTGTATCCTAATACAATCACTTCAGTTGAAACTTTTAATGTGCCAATGACATTACTATTATTATTCACATAAGGGAACGATCTCCAATTCGCATTGGTGTTGATTGTTGCCTTCGTACCAGCCGGCATGTTTTTAACAACATCTGATGGATATGGCTTGCCTGCTGGAATATCCCTACTCCAATTACCTGATGGTGCAGGACCATTGCTCGTTACAACATTTGTAGACGAGTAGTACTTAGCATCATACGGCTGTAAATCTTCCATTAATCGAGCAATTTTATTTTGCCAATCTTTATCCGTTGCATATTTTACATTCATGCCAATTAAGTCTGGTCCATTGTACCATTTACCATTAGGAGTTAAATAATCGGATTTCACTTGGTACGCTACATTACTAATACTATCTTCTACACTATCAAAATAGTAACCGCAAGTGAATGGACAAACATCATACGCCCCGTATCCATATAAGTTATTTTTATAATCGAACAAGTTGGATTGCTTTCCCCAACCAGTCTCTAAAATTGTATGCGCTACTAAGTAAGTTGCGTTTACCCCATATTTATTTTGAACATTAATAAATTCTTGGGCATAATCCTTTAACTTACTATCCCCATGACCTTTGCGATCAAATAAAGCTTTGATTTCCTGTACAGTCAGCTTTGCTGGTTTTCTTAAGTCAAGATTGAGATAACCTGGTTTTTCTGTACTGAGGTCATCTTTGTGGATATAGCCTGTATATTTCTTCCCATTTACATATACAGTTGCTCTGTACCAGTTTGAAGTAAAGTTATTGACTTTTAATAAATCACCCTGTTTATATTTCTTAATTACATTAGATGATTTAGAAGCAATTGTATATACATTTAAAGTGTCTGGCACTGCGTATAATTGTACTTCCTTAGACGTTTGTGTTGTATTTTCAACATGACTAGCTGCGATATAACCTGTTTGCTTTTTCCCATTCACATAGACCGTTGCCTTATACCATCCATTAATAAATGACTCATATTCCAGGATACTACCTACCTTATATGATTTCCATTTACCTGTAGATAAATTAGGTTTTTTATATACAGCAGTAGGTGATTTTAATGCAACCCCTTGGTAACGAGCAGGATTTTTCACGGGAATTTCCACATCTGATGCATTGATATAACCTATTTGCGGTTTACCACTAATATAAACGGTAGCCTTATACCACCCTGTAATAAAAGTCTCAAACTGTAATAATGTTCCTTTAGTATACGACTTAAGAGTGCTAGTTACACTTGATGCACTTTTATATACACTCACCGAGTCTTTCAATGCTATGCCATATAATGTTTCAGGATTATTTGTAGCTAATGAAACATCCGATGCTTTTATATAGCCACTTGTGGCCTTACCATTGATGTAAACAGTAGCGGAATACCAGCCAGAAGAAAAACTTTGAAACTTCAAGATACTTCCTCTTGGATAAGTTTTTAAAGTTTTAGAGTTTGTAGTTGCTTGTTGATAAACTCTAGTAGGTGATTGTATACCTACACCCTGATGCTCTACAGAATTAGAATTAATATTTTCTACATCACCTTTAAAAATATAACCAGTTTCCCTTTTACCATTCACATATACTGTAGCTTCATACCAATTAGATGTTAAAGTGTTATACTGCAAAATGCTACCAGAGCTATATGACTTTAGCACATTTGCATTTTGTGATGCTTTAGAGTAAACCTTTGTTGTTGTAGTTGCTATACCTTGAAGTGCTTTTTTCTCTTGAATGTTTTCTACATCTGTCTTTTTAATGAAACCGTCACGCCACTTTCCATTTACTGATACAATCGCACTGTACCAATTGTTATTATACGTTTCATACTTTAAGATTGACCCTTGTGAATAACTTTTTAAAGACTTGGCACCTTGATTAGTACTCTCATAAACTACTGTCGGGCTTTTTAGTGCAATACCATAAAGTGGCTTACTGACAGTCGCAGCAAATGTAGACATTCTTGCTTTCGGTTCTACAACCTCTTCTTTTTCTTCTTGGCTAACTTCCAATTCTCCATCGATATCTTCACTTGGTGTACTTTCTTCCATCTCAATAGAGTCAGTTTCTTCTAAAGAGGAAGCGTTGTCCTCAGGTTCCTCTACTGTTGAATCCTCACTTTTATCTAAGTTTTCTTGTGAGTTGTTTTGAGGAACCTCATGGTCTTCAGCCCCATCGATTTCTTCCGTTTCGCCCGGCTCATTCTTTGCCTCTTCATCATGATTGTTTAAAACAAATAGCCTTGCTTCGCGGAATTCACTCGCTTCCGCTTTTTCTACAATTCTACTATTCTCTATATAACCTTGTTTTGTTTCTGTTTCATCCTCAAAAGAATATTCTACAAAGGAAAAATATTGTCCCCAGTTTAATACCAATACTTCAGAATCATCTTTTATAGTAAATAAAACTTCTGATTCACTATTTTCTTCTTCGTAGACAGAAATATCACCATCAATTTCTTCAGCAAATACCATTGCCTCATATGTTTCAGGTAGAGATTCCGCTTTAACAAACGAAATATTCTGTGGTATACTCTGTAAAATTAATAGCAAGACTAAAAAACTAACAAATATTTTTTTCACTACTTTTCCCCCATGTAAATCTATACTTTATCTTAGGGATACATGTAGCGGTCCTTACATAACTATCAGATTTACACTTGAAGCAAATATTTAGTTTTTCAAAAAACCGGTAGCTATCATAAGAGATTTCCTCTACACGCCCACCTAATACTAAATAAAACTCTACACCTCCTAAACTCACAAAATTCACTTTACCAAAGCCATTGACTAGTAACCAGCATTACTTTTAATATCGACAATTAGTCTTATGGTTTTACAATTTATTATAGTTTATAGCCCTTTTGATACAAAAAATATTATAATTCTTTAGTCTTGATTATAAAAAAAGAAACCCCAAATCGAGGTTTCTTAACTTTCATTATTTTTTAATACCTTCTTAACTACCTGCATACTTGAATCCCCATTCTCTAAATAACAAAATCGATTAAAGAAGGGTTCAAAACTTTCATCTAGCTTCTTACCATCTTCTATTAATTTAATTTCTTTTAACACTTCTGAAGTTGTTTTAACTAATGGGCCTGGTGCTTCTTTTTCGAAATCAAAATAGAATCCTCTTAACTGATCCCTGTAGTTATCTATATCATAGGTAAAGAAAATCATTGGGCGTTTCAAGTTTCCATAATCAAAAAACACTGATGAATAATCCGTAATCAAGATGTCTGATATGAGATATAATTCTCTTATATCTTCATAACTTGATACATCTTTTGCAAATTCCTCATACATAGATAAATCCATATTTTCCGCAATTAAATAATGCATTCGCATAAGTATAATATACTGATTACCTAATTCTTTTTTCATTTTTTCTAAATCTAATTTTAGGTTAAATTTATATTTACCCACACTATAATATTCATTATCTCTCCAAGTTGGAGCATATAAAATAACCTTCTTATTAGAGGGTATTTTTAATTTTTCTTTTATTCCATTAATAACTGCTTCTTTTCCATTATTTAATAGTAAAAAATCATTTCTTGGATACCCAGACTCGATCATATCTTTATCAAAGCCAAATGCTCTTCTAAAAATATCTGTTGAATATCGATTTGGAGAAATTAAATAATCCCACTTCCCAGATTCATTTAAGAAATTTCGCTTATAACGATCCGTATCGGTTCCAGGCATATGCACTTCTTCCATATCAGCAGCAAGTTTTTTTAACGGTGTACCATGCCATGTCTGCAAATATATTGTATTCTTAGGTTTCGGAATCCAAGAAGGCGTTCTACTATTAAATACCCAATATTTAGCTCTGGCCATCTTTAAAAGCCACGGTATAGAAAAACGGTTTATTGTTTTAACCCCTTTTACTTGAAAAGAAGCTGAGTATCTTGGATCTACACTCCAATACATTTCATAATCAGGGTAATTTACTTCGATATACTCATAAATCGCACGAGGATTACAACTAAACTGTTTACCCAAAAAACTTTCAAAAATGATTAGGTTATTCTTTTTTGGTAATAAACCTACTATTTTAAAAGCTATTTGATAAGCTTTTTTTATAATACGGTGCCTTTTCACCTTTGTAATCAACTTCCTAATCACCAAAATTTCCTCCCAAAAAACTAGATGGGGAATAAGTTATTTAGCTTTTTGCCAAATAAATTCTCTTATACCTATTAATTCCCCATCTTCTTTTACTATTTGCTCAAATGGTTAATACAATTATAGATTCTATCATTATTATTATTATCTAACACAGAAAATATATCAGATTTTCGTGACAAAATATCTGGTCTCTCTTTAAAATTCCTTAAAACTGCTTCTTCAATTTTTTCGACTAATTCTTCATGTGAAGTAACGATATCTCCGAGAAAAGTTTCTTCTATTGGTCTTAATATGCCGTTTGCAAAAAACAAATCGGAATCAAAATGAAAATATATCACAGGTTTACCTAAGAAAGTAAAATCAAATGAAACCGAAGAATAATCTGTTACCATAATTGAATTTTCCTTCAAAAGCTCCTGAACACTTTTTTCTCCAAATTCAACAAGTTTAATTCTGTCATTATTCATTGGAACATGATCTTTAATATATTGTTGCATTCTATAATGAGGATAAAAATTCAATTTCAAATTATATTTTTCTAGCATCAAAGATAATTCTTGAGATTGAATAAATCCAATGTATTTTTCAAAATAACTAGACTGGATTAAATTTTCCTCACTATTTATCCACTCTCTCCATGTAGGTATGAGTAGTATTTCTCTTTTTGGATGATGATTTTCTTGGAGCTTATCAAACCTAGCTAAACCAGTAACTACCACTTCGTCTTCATTATATCCAAATTGCTCTACGACCATATCTTTTTCTGCCTGGGATGAAACAATGAATAAATCAAAAGGGTATTCATAGTAAACCTTATGATATGGAACATTTTTCCTACCTAAAACCCCATGCTGCAAAAAGATTTTTTTTGCTTTTCTATAGTTCTCATATTTTATTCCTTTAAAAGGAAGTATATAATCCAAATCATGAGTACCAATAAATGCACTTGCCTGTAAGCTTTTTTTAATATGTTCCATACTGCCTATTTCCAGCACGTTTCCTAATGCTAGAACTTTCTCAATATCAGGTGATTTTCCATCAATAACATAATAAATCTTTAACTCAGGAAAATGATTACGACAGTACTCAAAAAATCTATACCCATTATCTTGAGCTGTATCAGGCCTTTCACCAACAAGCCATACTTCTTTACTTTGAGATGCATCAGAAATAGATTTCATTTCTTTATAAAGCTTAGTCTCAAAGATAAAGCTTTCGAATTTGATATTCCCTTTCGGTGTGGTTGTTAGATTATACTCATAAGTTTGATTATCTTTCTTTGAAGTGAAATCAAGGAATACCTTATCTTTGAAATACGTATAATCTCTTAATCCTAACTTTACTTTTCTAAAGAGTGACTCTCCTTCTAATATTAAATAAAAGTCAATTATCTCTTTAAATTCATCAACAATTAAACTTAGTTCATTTGTCGGAATCGCAACCTTGAAGTCTTTTCCATTTTTAACTTCCACTTCATATCTAACACTTTCCATATTCCTTCTATTAATTAATTCTACAAAAGGCTGATACTTTAAATCTTCTCTTACGAATTTCGAATCAAAATATATTTGTCCTTCTAAGTTAAAATGATGATTTTGAATATAGAATTTGTTAACAAACTTGTTCAAACTTGCACGAGAATATACTAGTGAAAGTTTATTGTATCGAGTACCATAAAATTCATAGAAATAACAATCCATGTGATTCTCGAATACATATGTTGTTTCATCTTTTACTTTATTTATATTCTGATCCACAATTCTAAAATCGATATATTGAGATTCATTTATTTTAATACCAATAAATAAATCCCACCTTCTCGGCCTATCAAGTGCATCAAAACCTAATATAGCATAGTCTAATTCTGTGTATATCAAGACTGTATCTTCTTTTACTTCTCTAAACATCTTGATGCTAGTAAATTCATTTGTATCCCTTTGTCTAAGGCGTAAAAATACATCTGTTGCTTTTTCATCAAGAATGCTTAATTTATCCTTCGAACTTTCAATTGTTAATGTGATTTTTTTCTCTTTTCTTATAAAATTAATTGTATTAGGTCGAATAGATAAATATCTTGTATATGAAAATATCTTTCCATTTATGACTTTAGTCCGAAAATGCATCGTCTCACGATGTGTAGGAATAAAAAATTCAATAGTATTTTCTTTCATTTTTTCGTTTCTTACATACATAGGGAAACGGAAACTTTGGGTGTCATAATCAACGGTAATAAAAAACTTCCATTTCCCTTTAACAGCAAAGGTACTGTTTTCCAATGCAATATTTGCTTTGAATTGCTTTCCATTTATATACATAGGTGCTTTAACACTATAACCATTAGGCCTTCTGATTTCCAAGAAGAATTGCTCTTTTAATATTTCCTTGTCTAAAATGCTATTATCAATAAAGCCACTTAATTTAATTGAATTTTCTTCATGTTGAATAGATTCAATTGTATTGGGGATATCATAAACAGATTTCATTTCTCCATTTAGATAACTTGTTTTAAAGAACACTCGATTATGTCTATCCCATCTAAGTAAAAATAAATGAGTATTACTTAGAAAGTATTGAAAGTCTTTATAAATAAATTCATCTCCGAACCGAACTCTTACCCTTTTCTTACCAACAAGTATGGAAACATGGTATGTCCGTTTATTGGATGGTAAATCAAAATCATTTTTGGGTATAATAAATTCGTATATATTTGAAGACTTTTCCTTTATAATACTCTCTGCTTTGTGAAATACCTCACCGTTTTTAGTATGAAAGAGAAGTTTTACATTTTTCTGATTTGATACCTTACTTGAATATTTAATTTTAAACATAATATTCAAGCCATCTTCAATTATATCGATTAATTCGCCGTAATGAAGTAAATTATTGATAATATACTCTTTAGCCTTTTGCTTTTCAGTTTTTAATTTACGATTAACTTTTCTTTTAACTTTTTTTGTGAAGTCAAACATACTATTCATATTTATTGTAAAAACCTTCTTTCAGTTAAACATATATATAATCCACATTTTATCTAATAGCAATTTTAGACGAATATTAATTGCTATTCAACATTTACTTTATTAATTAATATTTGCCACTTCTATGTAATAATTACTAATACTTGATAAAAAAAAATATATATCATAAAATAAAATAATGAGTATAATCCATAGGAAATATTATCAAATCTTATAAAGCTGATGTCAAATACTCGGAGGTAACCTCTTATGAAAAAGATAATAACATACGGTACATTCGACCTACTTCACTGGGGTCACATTAATCTTTTAAAAAGAGCCAAGAGCCTTGGTGACCATCTAACAGTTGCTATTTCTTCTGATGAATTTAATAAATTGAAAAGTAAAGAATCCTACCACTCTTATGAAAACAGAAAAATGATTCTAGAATCAATTCGATATGTCGATAAAGTAATTCCAGAAAACACCTGGGAACAAAAAGTAGAAGATGTAATCAAACACAATATTGATATTTTTGTAATGGGCGATGATTGGGAAGGGAAATTCGATTATCTCAATGAATATTGTGATGTAATCTATTTACCAAGAACTGTTGGTATTTCTACTTCACAAATCAAGAAGGATCTTTTTAAAGTGAAGTAATGATTAGAGAACTCTTTATATTCGTTTATTTATTTACTTTCCGTCTAATTTTCCAATTGTTTAAACTTTTCCCTATGGAAAATAAAGTTGTTTATGTTGCTTCTTTTTTAGAAAATACTATCAATGTATATAATGAACAAAAGCGACAAGATTATACTTGTCGCACTATTTTTTTAACCCGGAGAGACTTCGTAGAGTTTTTCAAACAACATACGGCTGATAACGCTGATATTTTATTATTTGATTTTCGCTCACCTTATCAATTTATTAAAGGCATATATCACTTAGCTACTTCTAAAGTTATTTTAGTAGATAATTACTTTGGGTTTTTATCAACGATTAAGTTTAAAAAGGAAGTAACTTGCGTCCAACTATGGCATGCGAATGGAGCTATAAAAAAGTTTGGTTTATTAGATCCTGGGAATGATACACGAACCACCGCTGCGAAGAATCGTTTTCATAAAGTTTATAATCAATTTCACAAGATAATCGTTGGTTCAGATAAGATGCAGGAAATTTTCAAACAAGCTTTTGGCTTAGATAATTCGAGATTTATCAAATCTGGTATCCCACGAACAGATATCTTCTATGATAAAGTGCTTATAGAAGAAAAGAAGGAATATATATTTACTAAATACCCTCAATTAGATGGTAAGAAGATTATTCTATATGCACCTACTTATCGAAATGAAGATTTCGAAAACTTCAAGTTACATCTTGATCTACATCTAATGAACAGAGAGCTTTATGAAAAAGGATATATTTTAATACTTAAGTTACATCCCACAATTAGAAAAGGGTTAGAAATACCTTATAATCTCACTGATTTTGTCTATGATTTTTCGAAAACATATAATACCAATGATTTACTCTTTATTACTGATATGTTGATTACCGATTACTCTTCCGTACCATTCGAGTATTCCATATTGGAAAAACCTATGATTTTTTATCCCTATGATTTTGAAGAATATAAAAGAGAAAGAGGTTTTTGGGAAGAGTATAATGAATTAGTTCCTGGACCAATAGTTTTCTCAACCGAAGAAATTATATCAACAATTGCTGAAAATAACTTTAATATACATGAAATAAAAAAGTTTAATCAAAAGTGGAATCAATATTCAAAGGGAAATTCTAGTAAAATACTAGCCAAATATATATTATCAATTATAAATAGCAATTAATTTAATACTTTGCTGTTATTAACATCTCTCTAGTTTACTAAAAAACTTCTCAGATTGTAAATGTCCCCTTTAAGTAGACATTCAAAAAGGCCTTCATGTTACCATGAAGGAAAGAATGCTACTTGGAGGGGATTTTTCTATGGCAAAAAAAAGGGAAAACTTTTAATAGCTATTCGGAAGAGTTAAAACATAATGCCTTCATGAAATATGTGAGTGGGTCTGGAAGTTATAAGGAATCCGTAACTGCAGCCAGCTTAAAGTGTGGGTTAAGAAATGGAAAGAAGTAGTCCATGAGCGTAAAGGAGTTTCTTATCCTATAAAAGGCAGGCCTAGGACCTAATCAAAAAATGGTAACGGATATCACATTTATGTCTGTTGGCGAAGAATAATTTTTATTTATCGGTCATACAGGATCTCTTCAAAAACGAAATAGTAAGTTGGGATCTAGCCCGAAGAAATGATTTGGAACTTGTGTTAAAAACAGTAGAGAAATGGACAAAGAAAAAAGACGTGGCTGGAGCCGTTCTCCATTCGGATCAGGCTTCCAGTACACGTCAAAAATATACAGCAACCGATTAAAGGATTATGACATCAAAAGCAGCCACTTTCGCAATGGAAACTGCCTGGTCAATGCCTGTATAGAATCATTCTTTTCACACCTCAAAACCGAGAAGCTGTACATAAGTAAAGTGTATGGGAGAAGAACTAGAGCAAGCTCTTTAGAATTACATTTACCATTACAATTACAAAAGAAACTAAAGAAACGCGCGCCGATTGAATATCGAAACGCGCTCACTGCTTAGCTTTTATTATGGTCTACTTGACAGCGACAAGACCAGATTAATTAAAACTGAGAAGTTTTTCTTACAATAATTATACAATTTATTAAAATATTAAGAAAATAACCAAATTATTATTTTTTATTTAGCTAAGAAATTGATCATTAAAACATAATAAATAACCTCTTGCATCAATCAAAAGGTGATCCTTTTATAAGAACCACCTCTTTAAAATTTAAATCTCAATTAAAATATTGATTCAAACCGTTATAAATCCCCTTAGCTGCTTTTTTCTGATAAGCTGCTTTCGTAACAACATCATATTCTGCTGGGTTTGAAAGAAATCCTAACTCTACTAAGACTGCCACATTTTGATTCTCACGAATGACATGGAAGTTCCCATTATTTTTAACCCCACGATCTCGTAACCCTGTTTCAGCGACAACGCCATCTTGAATCAATTGGGCTAGCTCTCGTTCATTCTCATTAGAAGGTAAATAATAGGTTTCAATTCCATTAGGACTAGGGTCTGGATTTGAATTATAGTGAATGCTAATGAAAGCATCTGCACTATATTGATGGCTAATTTCTACACGTTCAGCTAATGTCAAATATACATCAGTAGACCGAGTCATGATTACCTCAGCTCCTGCGGCATTCAAATAAGAACGCAGATAATTAGCGGTGTTAAGATTCAAGTCTTTTTCTATGCCCATTGCCCCTGGGTCATGACCACCATGTCCAGGATCAAGCACAATAACTTTTCCTTGTAATCCTTTTTCCATCGTATTCGTTTTAATATAACCAGTTTGAGCTTTTCCATTTACAAACACAGTCACTTCATACCAATTCGATGTAAAGGTTTTATATTTAATTTTGGAACCTTTACTATAAGTTTTCAAGACACTAGACGTATTAGAGGCCTTTGTATAAACTGTCACTTTTGATTGTGCTGTACCTGTTAATGTTTGTTGTGGGTTCTTACTATTTTCAACATCTTTTTTATTGATATAACCTGTTGTTGCTTTTCCATTTACATAAACAGTTGCTTCGTACCAGTTGTCAGTATACGAACGATACTTAAGGATGGATCCAGAGCCATAGCTTTTCAGCACATTAGCTGAAGTTGATTCGTTTGCATACACCTTTGTTGGCGAGGCCAAAGCCACTCCTCTATAATCAGTTCTAGCTGCATCCTCGTCAATAGTTGCGCTTTTTTGAATATAGCCTGTTGTTGCTTTTCCATTTACATAGACAGTTGCTTCATACCAATTCTTCGTGAAAGTTTTATATTTAAGGGTACTACCTTCATTATAGCTTTTTAGGATACTTGAGCTTGTTGAAGTACTGCTATATACATTGACACGTTTTTTTGCAATGCCACTGAGTGTCTCTTGCTTCGCATCATCATTGATTACATCACTTTTATGAATATAACCTGTAGTCGCTTTTCCATTTACATAGACAGTCGCTTCATACCAATTCGCAGTATGTGTTCTGTATTTAACACTTGTACCTTCATTATAGCTTTTCAGCACATTAGATGATTTTGATAATCCGCTATACACATTGAGTTTTTCATTTTCCACCACACCATTTAACGTAGATTGTGGTGTGTTTTCTGGAATCACATCATCTTCATGAATGAAGCCATATTGCCATTTACCATTAGCATAAACTTTCGCTTCATTCCATTGAGAAGAATATGTTTGATACACGACCGTATGTCCTTCATTATAACTCTTTAAGACATTCGAGTTTTTAGACGGTGTAGCATAAACATGTAGATTCTCGTTATAAACGATTCCTCTCGAACTCTCTTGCTTTTCAACAAGTAAGTCAACATCATCACTATTGATGTAACCTGCTACTGCCTTACCCTTTACATAAACAGTTGCTTGTAGCCATTGATTATTCGACTTTTCAAATTTAAGAATTTTACCTTGAGAGTAGCTCTTTAACACTGTAGAATTTCGACTGGATTCTGTGTAAACATTTGTGGGGTTTTTAAGTGCGACACCTTGTACAGTAACTAAAGCTTTACTCATAAGCATTCTTGATTTTACAGGTTGCTCATCACTTACTTCCTGTTCATCTGGTAGCGCTTGTTGTGCTTCATCTTCTTTTAATTCATCTGTTTGACTTTCTTCTTCAGTGAGTTCATCCTCTTCAGTAAGATTATCTTGTCCTTCTGTTGAGTCGATAGGAGTATTCTCCTCACTTACCGCCTCTTCCTCATTAGGAGCATTCTCTTGCGCTTCTTCTGTCAAAGGGGTCTCAATCGTTTCTTCCTGTTTCTCACCGCTTAACTCTTCTTCATCAGGTTTATCTTGAACAATCGCATATTGATCAATTTCTTCATTAAGGACGTAACCTAGTACTTCATTATCTTCTTCGTCCTTTGTTTGAATATAAGAGTACTCGTCCCCTAGTTCTACGATATCAAATACTGAATCTTTAATTAAATGAAATAAAATCTCGCTTTCTTGTGAATCTTCAAGATATACAGCAACTTGTTGCTCTTCATTTACAACATATGTAATTGGTTCTTGTTCAACACTTTTATTATTTATCTCATTCGCATATCCTATATTCGAAGTTAAACCGAATACTAATAAAGCAATAAGAAACATGGAAATATGTTTCTTTAGTTTAGTCATTTTCTCCTCCTCTTCTAAAGTTATGATACTTTATAACTAATTTTCCAGTAGTGCTAAATTCTACATACCCCACATTCATATTAACATATTAAAATATGACAGTATTTATTATTTTTTTTACATTCACTTTACGAATAAGAAGAACTTTTGTCTAATATTGTCTATTTTACATTTATTTTATATCCACCGAACTAATAATTTGGTATTCTATAACATATATCAATCAAATTAACATTCGTATGGGGGAAAAGAAATGCGTAGCCAACCTAAGAAAAAGAAGCCGTTATGGTTAAAAATAACTGGTTCTATTGTTCTGTTAATGGTCATTGCAGTTGGCATCTATGGGTTTATGGTCTATCGTTCTGTTTCAGGGGCTGTAGAAACGATGCATCAACCAATCAAGTATAAAACAGAGAAAAGAGAGCAGGAGCTTACACTGACTAAACAAGAGCCATTTTCTGTTTTAATGCTCGGAGTAGATGAAAGAAGCGGAGACAAAGGGCGTTCAGATACAATCATTGTTATCACTGTTAATCCAAATGACCAATCAATGAAAATGTTAAGCATCCCAAGAGATACACGTACAGAAATTGTCGGTAAGGGTTTTGATGATAAGATTAATCATGCTTATGCGTTCGGCAATGAGGAAATGGCGATGGCCACGGTGGAAAACTTCCTTGATATCCCAATTGATTATTATATCAAGGTAAATATGGAAGGATTTAAAGATATTGTTGATGCGGTTGGAGGCATTACAGTTAACAGTTCCCTCTCATTTGAACAAGGGAATTCTTCCTTTACAGAAGGGGCAAACACCTTAAATGGCGACGAAGCATTATCCTATGTCAGGATGAGAAAAGAAGATCCAAACGGTGACTTCGGTCGTCAAGACCGTCAGCGTCAAGTGATTCAAGGAGTCATTAAAAAAGGGATGAGCCTTAACACACTCACAAACTATGATGACATCTTAGATGCGTTAGGCAAGAATGTTAGAACGAACTTGTCTTTCAATGAAATGCGTGATATCCAAAAAAATTATAAAAATGCAGTCGGAAAAATTGACCAGCTAACCATATCCGGCAATGGTCAGCGTATCAATGATGTTTGGTATTTAATCGTTTCAAATGAAGAGCAATTAAAAGTACAAGAAGAATTGAAATCACACCTAGATATATAAGAAAAAAGGTCTTATTCTATCAACCTATGAGGTGAAGAATAAGACCTTTTTTTAACTTCTTTTAATCAACTGAAGTGAGCTTATTGTTCCATCTTCTACTCCTTGAAATAAGTAATCAAATTCTTCTCCATGATATAAGAAAGATTTCGTCTCCTCTAACTCCATATCTGGTTCTCCCAATTGATTAAATAAGGTATCTGTAGATGGACCATTCATATCAATAATCACACCATTGATTACTTCATCTTTGTAAATATATTCTGCATGTTCAAAAGGTTCCTCCATCACTTGCCCTTTCCCTAAAGTGTTCATAACAGTTTCTAGAGGGAAATTAGGACCGACAATGCCATTTAATTTGGTCTCAATCTCTTGGTCAACAACTGTATTATTTAATCTTGCCAAAACCGTTGTACTAACCCAGCCTTCTTCATTATCATTTAGTTGGATTTTAGCCCATCCTTCTTCTTCTTCTAATACTTCATATGGAAAACCAAAAACAGCAAAGTCTATAGCTTCACTCTCCATTGTTGGTTCTTGTCTTATATTAGCACTTGAGACCGTTACATACCTAATATCTAATGATTCATCCTTTAAACCTTCTTCTACAGCTTTTGGTTCTTCTGATGCTACAGGTGATTCATTTTGGTTGGTCTTCACAGTCGAGTTCGATGAGTGATAGTTATTTATAAGAAATAGAGTGCTAACGGATAGGAGTATTAAGAGTGTACTTAATCCTAAAATAAATTTCCATTTTTTACGACTAGGTTTTGTACGTTTTTTTACTCTTGAACTTCGCTGAATATCACTAGAAACAACGTTAGCATTATTGGTTTCAATGTTGTCAGTATAATTATTCAACTGACTGCGCCTATCTAAAATATCCTGTCTGAATTTCTTCTGTTCCTCTTTGGTTAGTGATTTAAAATCCTTTAGGAACTTTTCATATTTTGGAATAATTTCACCGATAGTGCCGTAATCTCTCACTTCTCCCGCCTCTAGCCATAATGCTTTATCACAGAATTTCTTTACCTGTGCAATACTATGACTAATAAAGAAGATGGTTTTACCTTTTTGTTTAAATTCATTCATCTTATCTAAACATTTATCAGTAAAGGTTTGGTCACCAACCGAGAGGGCTTCATCAATGACAATAATATCAGGATCAATATTTACAGAAATGGCAAAGCCTAATCGTGACTTCATACCACTAGAATAGTTTTTAACTGGTTGGTCAATAAACTTACCTATATCAGCAAAGTCAATAATCTCAGGCATCAATTGCTGAATTTCTCTCTTATTAAACCCTAGCATGAGACATTTTAATTCAATATTCTCTCGACCTGTTAATTGATTGTTAAGACCTGATGCAATAGCAATAAGCGATGCACTACCATTAATCGTTATATCACCAGTGGTAGGAGGTACTACTCCTGTAATAAGATTGGACAGTGTAGATTTTCCAGCACCATTAATACCAATCACACCAATGACATCGCCTTGATAAGCAGTGAAGTTGATATGCTGCAATCCGTAGAAATCTTCACCGTATCCTTTAGGTACGAATATATCTAATAGTTTTTCTTTATTGTTTTGATACATTTTAAAACGCTTCGTTACATTCTCAAAATGAACTGATTCAATGGCCATATCTTTTTCCCCATTATTTATTAAATTAGTCCTTTTTACTATACCAAATTTTGCAAAGAAAAAAAGGCTAAAAATCAATTTAGCCTCACTCTTCATAAACATTTATTTAATTTGTAACAAGTCCTGCTTGCTTCTTCATTGCCTTTTCTTTAAAGGCACGCTTCTCAGAAGCACTCATCGCTTTATATTCCTTTAAGAAAGCCTGATATTTTGGCATGACTTCTTTAATCGGACCAAACTCTCTCACTTCACCATACTCCAGCCAAAGTGCTTTCTCACAGAAACGATTCATTTGACCAATCGAGTGACTAATAAAGAAAATTGTTTTCCCTTTTGCTTTAAACTCATTCATCTTATCTAAACATTTATCGGCAAATGTCTGATCACCGACTGAAAGTGCTTCATCAATCACTAATATATCTGGATCAATATTTACAGAAATAGCAAAGCCTAAACGTGATTTCATCCCACTGGAATAGCTTTTGACCGGTTGATCAATAAATTTACCTATATCAGCAAAATCAATAATTTCCGGTTCTAACTCTTTAATCTGCGCTTTACTAAAACCGAGCATCAGACATTTTAATTCGATATTTTCGCGCCCGGTCAATTGATTATTCAAACCTGAATTGACCGCAATTAATGCCGTCTTCCCATTGATGGTTACCTCCCCTGTAGTAGGTGGGATAATGCCGGCAAGGATATTGGACAGAGTGGATTTACCCGAACCATTCACTCCAATAAATCCAACAACGTCACCTTTTTCAGCTGTAAAACTAACATTTTGCAACGCGTAAAAATCTTCACCATAACTTTTCGGTAATAAAATATCTAATAACTTTTCCTTATTACCATCATACATTTTATATTTTTTCGTTATATTGTTTAAAACAACTGAATGTTCCATAATTCACATCCATCTTATAGAAAGTCTACGAAGCGATCTCTAAATTTCACATGTAAAATCGAACCAACGACAAATAATAGTATAGTAATTCCCCAGAAATAAAGGCTATATTCCCAATTCACAAATGGATACCAATTTAGACCTAAGATTGTCGCACGATATCCTTCTGCTAAGTAATAAATCGGGTTCAGCTGCATTAATGTTGGCACAATCTCAGGCTCAAGTTCATATGGTGGCCATAAGAATGGTGATACATAGATGAGAATCCTCACTACTGATTGAATAGCCATTTGAAAATCACGTACAATTGTTGAAATAGTAGAGGTGATCAGTGATAGCGAAACCAAGAATATTAAGGTCGCTAACATCATATAAGGTAATTGTATATAATATACAGAAATTGGATAACCCATAAATTGGAACATAATGAGTACAATAACTAGTAACATTAAATGTTGATAAAGCTTTGCAAAAATCACATAGGTAGGTATGACACTCATTGGGAAACTCATTTTGGATACCATCTTAATTCTCGAATAAACCGATTTCGAGCCCATTGTGATCGATTGATTAATAAAGAACCAAACGACTATGCCTGATAACATCCATGAAAAATAAGGAATAGCATCCCCATCACCCATTTTTACATCAGGTCTACCAACAGCTTTAAATATCCCATAGCCAAACACAAACCAATAAATCGCAATTTGAATCATAGGGTTTATAATTTCCCATAGAATCCCTAAATAGTTGTTTCTGTTCGCACTTTTCATTTCATAAACAGAAAGGCGTCTAACTAAATAAAAACTTTTGATTTGTTCTTTTAAAACTGTCACTACAGAACGCATGCGTTTTTCCTTTCCGTGCCTTTAATTTTCTTTTAACAATGAATTACTCTCCCCGAGAAAATATTTTATCATTGAATGATGAAATTGTCATTTTCTGTTGCGACAGAGCAAAAATAAAAAGGGAATTAAAAGATGAATAATTCCCTTACATTGCCGATAACAATATTATAATGATTTCCCTAGTACTTTACCATAAAATTGGTTTAAGGCTTCTTGATTATATTGTTCATCATGAAATGAACTTCTCTTAGGTAAACATTTTTGTCGGTAACGCTCAACAAATTGAATTAACTTTTCAGCCAATGCTTCTTGATTGTTCTCTACTAACTCACCATAGCCTTCTTTAAGGACACTTCTAACACCTGTTACATCTGTTGCTATAATCGGTTTACCTATAATCAATGTTTCGAGTAGCACGAGTCCTTGACCCTCATAATTTGAAGAAAGAACAAAACAATCACACTGATTAATAAGAGCAAAGGGATTAGATAATTGTCCCACCAATATAATGCGATCATTCATTTTTAGCTTCTTAATAAGAGATTGCAATGATTCTTTTAGTGGTCCTTCCCCAACGATATAAAGCTTAATATGCTGATCATATTGGTATAAAGCCCAAAATGCATGAATTAATTTTTCATGACCCTTTTCAGGTGAAAGTCTACCAACAGTGACAAAGTTTACATCTACCTCTTCAGGAGCTATGACTCCTTGAATAGTTAACTTAACAGACTCTGCTAATTGGTCCGTAACAAGATAATTATTCCCGTTCACTTCGATATAATCATACTGATTCATCAGTGTCTTCACACGGTTACTATCAACAAGATTATTTACATATGTCATTTTTTTGTGACTATCTGGTACTAACTGCTCTAAGTTTTTCATATTCGTTTCGTGTGTCGATTCTGCTACTGAGATGATTCTATCATAATATTTATAAATAGAAAAAATCACTTTTAGATTCTTTTTATGTTTAAATTTGCCTTTGATTTTCTTATTAAATTCTTCCATCATATCATTATGAAGATAAATAGATTTATTCTTTATTCGCGAAAAGGCAAATAGGAGACTCCAAAAATCATTATAACCACCAAAATTTATGGCATGATCAAATTTCACGTCCCCAACTAACCGGCGAAACTCATTATAATATAAATGTGCCGGTAGTACCTTTTCTACAATTTGTCCACTGACACCACGATTCAAGATCCATTGATGTTTATAGCTATCAAGAACTGTTCTACCGAGAACCCCCGGTCGGTAAATAAAATGAACATTAGGATTAGCTCTTTTAATATTTACCCATTTTTCTTCAGAACCTTTCGGATTCTCTATGACAACCACTTCGTATTTATCATAATCAATCGCATCTAATAAGGTTAAAGCAGACATCGTTATACCATTATTATAGAAAGCTCCGCAATACATAATAATTTTCTCTTTTTTTGTATCCGTTTTGATTAAATGCTTTTGTTCATTGTCTACTAAGATTGATAACAGTCTTGAAGCAGCCTGGCCATCATCATTATAACAAAACTGTTCTTGATATTCTTTGTACTTCTCATTATATTTCTCTTGCTCTAAGTCGATATTTTTAATATGCACAATCACTTCTTCTAGCTTTTGAGTGAGTAGTCCAGGTAATTGATCAATCGGGAGGTAGAATCCTCTTTCATGACTATATTGTTCAATATCATCTCCATAGAAAATGACTGAACGCCCTGTCGGTAAGAAGTCAAAAAAGATGCTAGAATAATCAGTTATTAAAATATCGACTGCTGAAAGCAATAAATTTGTGTCCATGCCATTTGGTACACATAGCTTTTGTTTTTGGTTTTCCTCAAAGTACTTAAAGGTAAAATAATGAGACTTCAATAATACAGTATAGTCACTGCCTAATTCCCTCTTTAAATGGAGGACATCCTGAAGTAGTTGCTCACTCATATCTGCCTCATTCCCTACCGTCCCCCGCCACGTTGGGGCATATAAGATCACCTTAGTTCCACTCGTTACCCCTAACTGAGATAATAGATCCTTACTTGAAGCAGCTAACGTTCGATCGACACGAGGATAACCAATATCAGCAACCCATCCTGGAAAAATTTCGTAAATATCATGTGAAGACAATAGTTTTTCATATGTAAATTGATTAGGACTAACCAATATATCCGTTTGTAATAAATTCCGCTGGATATTCATATGATCAGTCATGCCCGCTTGTTTAATATCTCTTCCTAACGTCTTAAGGGGTGTCCCATGCCATGTATTCACATATACCTGACCTTCTCGTTTAATGAAATAATAAGGAAAGGACGTATTATTAATTAGATATTTAGCAGTAGCTAAGTATCTTAAATAAAGATCATTATCTACTGCCACAAATTTTATATTTTTTCTTTTTGGTAATGCGTCTACAAAAGAATCTTTTTCATTCACCACTATAATATGAAGAAACTGATCGAAATCAGTTCTTTTTTCAAACGCTAAAAAAATAGCTAATGGATTACACGTAAAACTCTTACCATGATATGCCTCATACAAAATCACTCGATCTTCCACTTTTAAATGATTCACATAATAATTATACTTCGCGCGAATCTTAAACCGTTCATTCTTAATATAATCACGTATAGGTTGTTTAATAAAAGGAACTTTGCGACTGAAGTATTTCATTAGATTACCTGCCAAATTGATCTGCTCCTCTTTCATTGAAAATATGCCAATTAAAATTATTTTGAGTATTCTTTATTTTTATTTGATTCTACTATATTTTCTAATATTTTCATAATATCATCTTTTAGTTCCTCATTCTGGAGTGAGAACTCTATAGTAGTTTTAATAAACCCTAATTTTTCTCCTACGTCATGTCTTGTTCCCTCAAAATCATAGCAAAATACCGACTTATATTTATTCAATGCTTGAATAGCATCAGTCAATTGAATTTCCCCACCAGCACCAATTTCTTGATTTTCTAGATAACTAAAAATATCTGGAGTTAATATATATCTTCCCATAATCGCTAAATTAGAAGGGGCAGTTCCTTTTAAGGGCTTTTCAACAAATTGATTAACCTCATACAATCTTCCATTATTATTGGAAGGATCGATAATACCATAACGATCTGTTTCATCATCATCTACAGTCTGGACACCTACAATTGAAGCTTCGAGTAAATCATATTGATTAATTAATTGCTTAATACACGGCACATCACTTTGTACGATATCATCACCTAATAGCACAGCAAAAGGATCATCACCTATAAAATTCCTCGCACACCAAATCGCATGCCCAAGCCCTTTCGGTTCTTGTTGCCTTATATAATGAATATTCGCAATTTTAGAGGGGTATCTTACCCTTTCTAAAATATCTAACTTTCCTTTATCTAAGAGGTTCTTCTCTAACTCTGGAGCATAATCAAAATGATCTTCGATTGCTCTCTTTCCTTTACCGGTAACAATAATAATGTCTTCAATACCTGAGGCTACAGCCTCCTCAATTATGTACTGAATGGTCGGCTTATCAACAATAGGGAGCATTTCCTTTGGCATAGCTTTGGTAGCCGGTAAGAACCTTGTTCCTAATCCGGCTGCTGGGATAATAGCTTTTTTTATACTAGACATTGAACGACCCCTTTGCGATGGTTTTAATTTTCTGAAAAATAGTATATAGAAGATAATTTACCATGTTTTTTATAATAAATATACCTAAAATTTATGGTTCAACGTCAAATGGGGTGAAGTAATTTTACCCCATTATCCAATATGCCAACCCAATTTTTTGTACTTGTGAGTTAATAAAATCTTTGCTTTGAAGCGATCAAAGCTTCTACAGCCAAATGCCTTTCGCTTCATTATTTTTGTTTAGTTATTTATACTTCTAAGAATCGGTTTCTATAGTTATAACTATGGTATTTAATAGTTTCCACTTGCCAGTTCTTTAAGGTTTGAATCGCTTTTTTGAACTCTGTTATCGATGAGTTTTCTACTTTTTTTGTAAAAGGTGTAGAGATCTAGTTTGTTTGGAGAATCTTCGTTTTTCTATTCTGCTCTGCTTGATTGATCCCACCAACGACACAATGGTTCCTTTAATTCATACGGTAATCTTAATTCTCCTGACATCTCTAAATATCGATTTAGGTACCAATGATCATCATCTGTTAACTTCTCAGATCTCTTGTAATACACATAGCGCCTCTTCTTACATTTCTTACGATCGTAATCATGCCATTCGGTTTGTATTCTTCTTCTAGCTTTTTCTAATACTCAATAAATATATCTAACGAAATGAAAACAATCTGCGACAATAATGGGTTTTCCAAGGGATTGTTGAATGGCTGCCTGAAACGAATGACTAATATCCATAATGACAATATGCACCCATTGTCCTTACTTTCTTAAATAATTCCGTATTATATTATATCGGTTAGAGACAATATCAATAGGCTCTTTTGTCACACCATTCACAATAATGAGTTGGTATTTTCCTTACTTGCTATCTTCCTTATACTCATCAATTGCGATGACTTTTGGAAGCTCTTTGACGTCTTGTTGAACCGTCTTATGTGCAAAAAAATCAAATCTTCTTACTACTGTGGATGCAAAATTTCAATAAACTTCTGCTGTTTCCTTAAAGATTTTCCCTTTGATACTTCGAATTTTTATGGCTTGATTTCATAAATAGATTGCCGTTGAAATCTAACTGCAATAGGGTTTTTCTCTTCGATTCTTTCCACATTGTGATAAATATCGTCGTTTTCGATAGTAAGGAATCGTATGACGTTCAAATATTTTAAGGTGTTTAATCTCTTAAACACGATAATTATGGATGGAATGAGTGAAGGTTTGACAGGCTGGATATCGATGAATCTAATCAGCATCTCCACACGAATGCATAGTTTTCCTCAAACTCCCTCCATTCTTATCATGTTTACTTTTTCTAAACCGGATAAGATTCGTTAAAATACATGTGCACGTCCAATCTATACTTATTTTTCACCAACTCAAGAATAGATTGGAGATACGTGCATTTTTTCAGTTCTCAAATTGTTTTAGAACACGAACAATTAGTATAGAACCAAATTAACTAAAAACTGGGCTTAAAAATTAAAAGGAGACTTTTGAATAATTATATCCAAAGTCTCCTTTTTATAATTTTCTACTGTTCATATACAAAAATAATTTTTGATTAGTTTACTTTTTACTTTTCAAGACCAACTTAACCCTATTTATAATATTACTTAATTTTGAATAAGATTTTAGTGATATATTACCACTTTTAGTGTTATATATATCAATATGTGTATTTCTATATTTCACTTTACTTTCTCTTAAATTAGGGACTGAGTTCATTTTAACTCTATACTCGTATCCAAAAAACTCAAACATCAAGTCATAAAAACAATGAGTATTTAAGAAGTTTTTCCATTGAAGAATGAAATCACCATCTTTTAAATATTTAAACTTAATCTTTTCTTTTGTTATACGATCCTTTAAAATAAAATTTATATTTTGCCCAGTATCTATATCGGTCTTTAATAAAATAGCATCTGAATTTAATATAACCTGCTGAAAATTAAAGTTTTGCACCTGAAGAGACAATTTATTACCTTCTGTGTAAAATAAATTTAAGCTATTATTCCTTATCATACTTAAATTCTCTTGTTCTAGCATATTTTTTGATACTCTAAATTTTTTTTCTGTTTTATCTTGATAAAATACCAAGTAGATATCATATAAATTCACCTTATGTAATTCATCCAAATTTATATTTAAAGAATAATTATTTGACCCATTATTTACGAATTCATAATTAATAGTGTCTCCAATATTAATCCTAGATTGTAATTGCAAATAAACTTTAATTATTTTAAATGAATCTGGTATAACTAGTTTTGTGAAATTAAGTATACTATTAGTTATTTTTATTTCTTCTATTTTAATTGCACTTTCAAATAGTTCTTTTACTTCAAAAAAACTATCTGGAATTCCTATTCTTTCATCCCTAAAATAAGGTAAAGCCCAATAAAATTTATCTTTATCTTGAATAATCGGCCCTTTATTATCCATTTGAACAAATTCTATAAGTTCTTTAACTTTTTTATTTATAATTAGGAAAACATAAATATTCTTAGTAATTCCTAGATCATTGTTATAGATGTCCTTAATTCTACTGAATAATTTACTCAGTTCAGATAAATAATATTCTCTAAATTCAATGCTATTTAAAATCCCCTTAATAGGAAAAAATAATCTATCAATATTACTTTTCAAGAATGTTGTCAATAGATCATCATTACTATATTCTTCAAAATAATCTATCTGGTAGTTTAGAGATTCAATTCTATCTTTTAAATTGTTTATATCGTACTTTTGTTGTGTAATAGATTGGTTTGAAGTATTCGCTTCCCTTTTTCTCCATAAATAAACCACATCAGTAATTATAGAAATTTTATCTGCGAATAAGAATGCCTTATGTACCATTGGCCTATCTGCATATAACATCCCCGGAGGCATAAAGCAGTCGTTTCTAAAGATTAAATCCTTTTTATAAATTTTATTCCAATAGAAACCATCGTAAAATATCTCAGGATAATCACTTAAATCTGTTATGATTCTTTCCTTTTCCCATACATGACGCTCTCTCTTATATATGATTTCCTTTTGAGATCCATTTACAATTATGTTGGGTTTACCTATCACTATATCTGCATTTGTTTCAATTGCATTGGTATACATTTTCTCATATGCATTCATTGGAACAATATCATCAGAATCCATAATAGTGACATACTCACCAGTAGCTACTTTTAACCCATTGTTACCTGCAACAGCACCGCCACTATTCACTTGGTTAATAACCTTTATATTGGAGTACTTATTTTTATATTCTTCTATTATTACGTGACTATCATCAGGACTACTATCATTTACAATAATTATTTCAATATCATTTAAAGATTGATATACTAACGAATCCAAACATTCTCTTAAATATTCTTCCGTATTATAAACAAGAACAACAATACTCAACTTATATCTTGGCATTGTATACACCTAACTCTAAATTAACAATTTCCGAGACCTTCTTAACATCACTTATATTTAAATCCGTAAACATTGGGAGAACCAATATTCTATCACTAATATTACCTGCAATTGGAGTATTTTCAGAACTATAGTCATAACACTCTATATCATTACATAATGGATAAAAATATTTTCTTGTTGTTACGTTATATTCTTTTAATCTATTATGAAGCCAATCTCTTGTGATCTTATCTTTTAATAGAATTGGAAAATATGCATAATTATTCTCAGCATTATTTTTAAATCTTATAGTTTCTACACATTCACACAGTATTTCAATATATTTTTCATGTATCTCTTTTCTTTGAGAGATATCCTTATCAATATCTTCTATATTCAGAATACCCATAGCGGCTTGAAATTCATTCATTTTTGCATTTGTTCCAATATATTTTATTGATTCTTGCGAGACTATGCCGAAATTTTTTAGAGCTTTTAGTTTCTCTTTTAAGTTAATATCTTTATATACTAAAATTCCCCCTTCTATAGAATTCATAACCTTTGTAGCATGCAAACTAAACATTGTTATATCTCCATAGTTTGCTATACTATTTCCATCTACTCTAACACCGAACGCATGAGCAGCATCGTAAATCACTCTAAGATTATATTTTTTTGCAATTCGATCTATTTCTTCAACATTACATGGTATACCAAAAACATGTACTGCCAAAATAGCGCTAGTTTTTTCAGTTATTAGTTCTTCAATCTTACTAGAATCTATATTAAAATCCTCTGGGTTAATATCACAGAATACTGGTTTCAAACCACAATTAGTAAGGGCATGAATAGTGGAAACAAACGTAAAAGGAGTGGTTATAACCTCTCCTTTTAAACTCAAGGATTTTATAGCCAGCTCTAAGGACATATGCCCATTAGAAAACAATTCTACTTGATTTACGTTCAAATACGTTTTTATTTTCTCCTTAAATTCCTCATGAAATAATCCGTCATTCGTAACCCAACGACTGTCCCATAATTCACTAATCTTGTTTGTATAATTTTTGAAATCAGGTAGTTTCGGACGTGTGACAGGTATATTGCTTTTAAAAATAAGATTATTATCCAATTTATACTCTCCAATCTATTAAACTCTCTATAGCATCAATATCAAACACAGGAATATTATGCTCTCTATAAACTTCCTTTCTCTCACTAAATGAATCATCTATGAAAATAGATTTAATATCCTTATCTATATATAAATGTTTCTGACTTTCTTTGGTTAAATGTATAATATTTTTAAATAATTGTTTATCTATTTTTAATTCATTTAATGTATCATTAATGTCTTTCTCATGTTTTGTAATTAGTATTACCTCTATTCCTTTCGCATTGCATTGATAAATATACATCATTACATAAGGATTAACCTTACCATTTAGTGTTATTGAATCATCAAAATCTAAATATACCCTTTGATATTCAAAATCCATTGAAAACCTATTAATAAAAGCCCTATCAATCTCAATATTATAACCATTTTCGACAATATCAATATCCAAATTCATACGATCAAAAAGACTTAATAATGGTAAATTAACGCCCTTATTTCTATATAATCCCATGGTACCTGCTATTCTAGGAGAAATTTCCAATAATTTCAGACTCCCTTGGTTGTCTTCTTTTAATTGAAAAAACCAGACACCTCTAAAATTTAGTTTGTTGTTAATTTTTTCTGCAATATCTCTGACTCTTGTATCAACTAATAAGTTTACAGAATTTACGCTTATACCACTTTTTATTCGTCTTCTTTCTCTCATACCTACAAACCGTAACTCACCCAATCGGTCTGTAAAGCAATCGATAGTAAACTCTTTACCTGGCAAGTACTCTAAAATAAGCATATTGTCATTGTTGGTATATATATAATTCAGTTGGTTCTGGTTACCCGCCAACGCAATTCCCTTAGAGCCTTGCCCAACATCTGGTTTTAAAAATACTGGGAAATCATTTACTTCATCCACATTTTTATATACAAATGGTATAAAATCCTCTTCTTTAAAAAAATCATATGTTTTACCCTTAGATCTGCAAATATCGGTTGTTTTAGAGTCGGAAGTGATAATCTGGGCATTAATTTTTTTCGCTTGCAAGGACATTAGTAACACAACGCTATCATGTGCTGGAAAAATATAATCTATCGAAAATTTTTTTATAACTTCATTAAGCGAAGATATAAAATCATCATCATTGATACTAGGTATACTAACATAGTTTGAATATACAAATCTTCCATGATCAGAAACAGTTGACCCACCATAAATATTAATATTCTTGGAATATTTCAAAGCATTATTTATTTCAAGCCCGATTTCAGAACCGCAAGGGAAAATTAAAACATTCTTTGTTTCCATAATAAAAACACCTTCTATTCTTTATTTATATTTCATTGAAATACTTTATTAACAATATCATAAGAGGCAGTTCCTTGATCAAGAGTACAGAAACGATCATAAAAAGCTTGATATTCTTTTTGATATTCTTTTTGGATATTTTTTATATTTAAAATAGCATTTAATAACTCAGATTCATCATTTAGTATTGGTCCAGGTAATTCTGTAGAAAGATCGAGGTAAAAACCACGAACATTATTTTTATAATTTTCAAGATCATATGCGAAGAAAAGAATTGGTTTTCTTGAGTTTGCAAAATCAAAAAATACAGAAGAGTAGTCAGTTACAAGGATATCAGCCAATAAGTATATCTCCTGTATATCGTCATATTGCGACAAATCATACACAAATGAATTAAATTTACTGTCAATTTGGAGGTTATCAGAAATTAAATGATGCATTCTTAAAATAATTACGTATTCATCTTTCAACTCTCGATAAAAGTTTTCTAAATTGAACTTTAATTCAAATGTATGTTCCCACGAATTCAGAGCCTCATTATCTCTCCACGTTGGGGCATATAGAATGACTTTTTTTCCATTCGGAATTCCTAATTTTCCTCTTAGACTTTCACTGGTTAACATTTGTTTGTTCTCATCATAAAAAATATCATTTGCTGGATATCCATACTCTAGTAGTTCTTTATCGAATTTAAATGCTCTTTTAAATATTTTACTAGAATAACTATTTGATGATATTAAATAATCCCAATTTCTCGACTCGATATAAAAATTTTCTCGGGCTAATACTTCTGGTCCATCGATATCAATATCGAACCCCAATTTTTTCAATGGAGTTCCATGCCAAGTTTGAATGTATACATTCCCATCTCTTTTATGATGAACTGGAAAAAGTATATTATTCACCCAATAACCAGACTTAGCCAAGTACTTAAAATAATTCATCTCTTCCCTTTTCACTATAATTGGGTTTCCTGGTATTTCTTGGGGCTCATCTCCTGAATATGACCATATAAACGTATAATTATTAAACTTTGGATTTTTCAACATCTCTTCATAAATATATTTAGGATTACCCGAATAATTTTTCCCAAGAAAGCTCTCAAAAAAAACCATCTTATCGTCTATTTTAAAATTACTAGATACTTCATTATATATACTCTTCCCTTTAGCAATATTATATGTTCTTAAAAACTGCTTCTCATCAGTGTACCAGAGTGCTAAACTATTCTTCCCCATGGTGACATAAAGCGAGGTTATACTTTCATATTTTAAGGAATTTAACAAGTATCTGTCTTCTTCTCTATCAAACCTTCCATCACTATTATCTAACATAATTAAATCTCTATGAAGAACTTTATTTTCTTTATTTCTAAGTTGTATAATAATATCCCAACGGGAATTAACTTCAAGTTTCTCTTGTAATTTATCTAACAGTAATACTACATCGAAAACATCATTATTTTTGTCTAGTTCGCATGTAAAACCGACTGCACTTCCATTATCTCGCCTCACTAGAATTAACTCTGCCTTGGAATAAGACATACTATTTTTTGAAGTAATTTTACCTTTAAGAAAAATGTTATTACCAATATTTTTCCAATCTAATAATTTTATATCATAATCAACCTGCTTTAACGTCAGTAATAACCTTTGATTCTTACTTTTGATAAATCGAGCTTTAATACCACCTACTTCATCGATGTGCTCTATCAATGACACTCCAGGATAAATTGTGATCTTTTTCGAAAGTTTACTCTTATAAAAAGTAATTCTAATGGAAATATCAAAAACACCATTAGAGTTGATATTATATATTTCAGATAAAGGTACTTTACACTTTTTATTTACCAATCTACTTCGTACTTCTCTATTAGTATCCCGATCTTTTATTATTATCCATCTACTTATAATTGATGGATAATAATTTTTGAAATATAAAGTTAAAAACTCACCATTTTCTACTTTAATTGAAGACAATTTAAGCTGGTATAAGTAACCTATTAAAAGCTGTTTTACTATTTTTAGCATTAAGAACAAACCTCTTTTTCCGCTAACTTACGATATTTTCCATTTTTAATTTCATCGAGCCAATCTGTATTATCTAAATACCAATTAATCGTCTGAATAATGCCCTTTGAATATTGGGTTAAAGGACTCCATCCTAGATCTGCTTTTATTTTTGATGCATCAATACCGTACCTTCTATCATGTCCTTTACGATCTGACACATATCTAATTAAATTTTCATCAACATTCTCATCAACATTTTTATTAATATAGTTAATTATTGACTTTACCATTTCAATATTTGTCGTCTCATTATTTCCACCAATATTATATACTTCCCCTAACTTACCATTATCTATCACCAAATCAATAGCACTACAGTGATCTTCTACAAATAACCAATCTCGAATATTCATACCATCTCCATAGATTGGTATATTTTCGTGATTTAGGCAGTTACTGATTACTAATGGAATGAGTTTTTCTGGAAATTGATATGGCCCATAATTATTTGAGCACCTTGTAATATTAATTGGCATTTTAAATGTGTCGTAGAAAGATTTTACGATTAAGTCTGCTGAGGCCTTACTTGCAGAATAGGGACTATGTGGATCAAGTGGGGTATTTTCTGTAAATAAGCCCTCTTTTCCTAAAGAACCGTATACTTCATCAGTTGATATTTGTATGTATTTTTTACCTTCAAGATATTGATCAGAATTATTTATCATCCAATTCTTTTTTGCTATGTTTAACAAATTGGTTGTTCCAAGGACATTTGTTTTTATAAAAGTTTCAGGGTCTACAATGCTTCTATCAACATGTGACTCTGCTGCAAAATTCACTAGAAAGTCTATATTATATTTCTCAAAAATAACTTCAATAGCCGATTTATCCGCAATATCTGCACGCACAAAAACATAGTTTTTATTATTATCAAATTCCTGTAAATTAGAATAGTTACCAGCATATGTTAAATTATCCACATTAATGACAAAGACATTTTCCTGTTTACTAAATAAATATTTGATAAAATTTGATCCTATAAAGCCACAACCACCTGTTATTAAATAAGTCTTCATAAAATTATTCAATCCTTTATGTGTTATTTTCTATTATTACTTACTGTATTGAAGTATTCTCTCTTGCGCTAATAATTTCAAGTAATCCCCATATTCTGTTTTCGATAGCGGCAAAGCTAATTCATATAATTGTTCAGCACTAATATATCCTTTTCTATAAGAAATCTCCTCAATACAAGCAATAAATAAACCTTGTCTTGTTTGGATTGCCTCAACATAGTTTGAAGCTTTTAGAAGGCTACTATGTGTTCCGGTATCAAGCCAAGCAACACCTCTACCTAGCTTTTCCACCTTTAGTTTGCCTTGTTTAAGATATTCCAAATTCACTGATGTTATTTCTAGTTCATTTCTATATGAAGGTTTAATATTTTTAGCTATTTCAACCACTTCATTATCATAAAAGTAAAGACCTGGTATAGCATAATTAGATTTTGGTAATTGAGGCTTTTCCTCCAAAGAAACTACTCTTTCATACTCATCAAACTCCACGACACCATATCTTTGAGGATTTTTAACATAATAACCAAATACTGTCGCACCTTCTTTTAATTTTGATGCTCTTTCTACTGATTCACTTAAGCCTTGACCATAGAATATATTATCACCTAATACCAGAGCCACGTTATCATTACCAATAAATGCTTCACCTAAAATAAATGCTTCAGCCAGACCATTGGGTTCTAGTTGAACCTTGTACTGTATCAATAGTCCTAGTTTACTACCATCACCTAATAATCTCTGGAATATTGGGAGATCATTTGGTGTAGAAATTATTAATATTTCTCTTATCCCTGCTAACATCAACACAGATAAAGGATAATAAATCATTGGTTTATCATATACCGGTATCGCTTGTTTCGAAATAGCTTGTGTAATTGGGTATAATCGAGTACCTGATCCACCCGCTAAAATAATACCTTTCATCATTAACACCTCATCTAATTCCGAAATACAAAAACTATCAATCGTTTCTGTATTTCCAATAATTATATAAAAACAGTATAATAGTATCATAATGTCTTAAGGAATTAAAGGTACATTTTCACTACGATTTTAGGACTTCATTTCTAATGAAATTATTTTAATCAATTAAACCTTAACAAGATTTATGTTTTCTATTAAAGAATCTCTTTTTTCTTAAAAAACAATTAAATATATACCATAATTAACTAATTTTTCATTGAAAACATAAAAAAAAGGGAAAATAACTATTTTGCCTTCCCCCACCCCTTCCACTTAAACTACCCCTACCTAGGAAAAAACCGGTAAGCGCGCTTCCTTTAAGGATGAGAGAGAGTGCAGGAGTTTGAGGTTGTGCTTAAGTCGTATGAGCCAATGATTTTTAAGATTATGAGGAGTTTGGGGATTTATCGGGAGAAAGAGGAATATTATCAGGTGGGTGTGATTGCTTTGTGGGAGGCTTGGGAGCGATATGATGAAGGGTTGGGAAAGCCTTTTATTAGTTATGCTTATGCTTGTGTGAGGGGGAAATTGTTGAATGAGTTGAAGCGGTCGATTAACTACGCAGAGCGGTGGGTAGTGACTGAGGAAGAGTTTTGGTTATTGGTGGCTGGTGATGAAACGAATGATGATTCTTCTGTTGAGTTTGAGTTTTTGCGGGTTTGTCGAGGATGTTTGACGGAGAAGCAGTTTAAGTGGGTATGGTATACACTCATGTATGATCACTCGATTCGAGAGATTGCCATTAAAGAGGGGGTGTCTATTTCTGCTGTGAAGCAGTGGCGGGAAGGGGCACGGAGATCCTTAAGGAAGAAGATGGGGCGAGAAGGAACGCGCCATTAAGTGTGAACGGGAGCATTCCTCTCTTCATTAATTAATTGGATTGTCTCTTCTAGAGTGATAGGTTCTTTGGTATTCGGGTTCATATATTTGGGATAAAGTAAATAGGCGGCAGCGAATACTTCTACAAGTGTGCGTTGCCTTCTTCTTCTGGCTACCATTTGACGATCATCTGTTAAGCCCCAGTTGGAGTAAAAAGGGGCTCCGACTGTTGTAACGGGAATGCCTCGCATGAGTGCTTCGAAACCGGATAAAGAAGTAATAGTATAAACATGGTCAACGGTTTTTAGTGAATCATGCAAGCTAATTGGTTCGCTGACAATCTGTGCTAGATGTGTGACGTCTTTTGGATTGGATTGCAGCGGTCTTTTACCGGATAATACGTCAGGATGCGGCTTATATATAATTTGTGCATGAGGATTTTCCTCCCGAGCTAAGCGGACCAAGTCATTGTTCGTCCAACGTGTAGCTGCTCCCATCAAAATCGAAGCGTCATCTTCTACTTGTCCAATGACTAATATCCGCTTGTTCATTTTCCTGCCGTAGACTACATTCACATCTTTAGTTGAAAGATGGTTATATTTACTTAAGCCGTTTTCTTTTATTTCTTCTATGATGCGCGCTGCCCGATCTAAGATATCTTGGTCAAAATGATGATGATTCAGTAAGTGCTCTAAGTCACTTGGTTGTGTACTATCATAATAAATACCTGTCTTGTCTATGCATAAGGAGTATGGCAATGTATGCAGCGCCCCTAAACCAACTGAACGGACAAAGCCATCCTCCACACGATATATGGGAACTTGATAGACTTCAGCTATATCTTCTAGCTGTACATGTTGTTTAGATCCCCATAATAAAAACACTTTTTCCCTGTTTACACGGAGCAACCTGTGTAAAAAAACAGTAGTAAAAGTATGGGGGATAAAAATAATCTCATATTCACGAAAAAATCCCTTCACACACTCTTGTTTCCAATGGGAAAAGTAAAATGCTAGCGCAATAGGTTTTGTTCCACTATTCCTTTTCACTTGGCGAACACTTTGTGAATATTTTCGTAGCTCTTTTACTTTCCTAACACCCTTCTTTGCTAATACTCTCCATTTTTTCACTGTAGGACACCTACTACGATGTATGAATTGAGCATATCCTTGTCTTCACTGTTGCCTGAGTATAGGATTTGTTCCTCGGCTATTTTTTCCCCTGTTTGTTGAACGATCCAGAAGAGTAATAATTCACGATCGCTTGGTTTTCTGCCAAGTTGATTGACTAACTCACGATACAAACCTTGTGGGTAAGACTCTAGCTTCACACCTCGTTCTATCAATGTACGCATATAATCTGAGCCATGGGGATAGCGATGAATAAGGCCCGGCTCATTACATAATAATAATTCCACCTGTGATAAGTTCACCTGCTCATGCAATTCGGGATGAATGGCACTAAATATAACGAATGAACGGTTCCGATCAACCAATGGAAAGGTTGGTTTTGTGACAAAGATGAGGGTATCAAATTTTTGGCAGAAATGATGAAGTGCCTCTTGTGATGTCGCTTCTAGTACAATACCTATCTTTTTTTGAGTGGTCAGCAGTTGTTGAAACTGACCTTCTGATTGGATCAATTGATTGACAACCACTTTTTCACTATAAGTAGAGGCGTTTAGTTGATCGAAATCAAAATTGACTGCCAAAGAAAGATAAGGTACCTCTATTGGTTCTATTTGCTTCTCCCGTAAAAGCCGTTTCGCCTTATAGGGATGACCGCAATGATTAAGGATAGCTGCAAACTGCATGATATCTTCTTTAGAAAAATCTACATCCAACATTTTTAATGTCTCTTCTGTTGCTTGTAATAACCTATCTGATGGGCCTTCAATTTTCCATAGTAATCTGATTAAAGCAAGCATTTGTCGCTTAGATTTTTTTTCTACTTTTAATAAGGAGGAAAGTGCTGCTTGATAATGCCCAAGACCGGCATAAGCAATGCCCTTTTCACAATATAGAGAGTCAGGTAAGCTGTTCTGTCGCTGCTTTTCTTCTATTAGCCGCAAGGATTTTTCGTATTGTCTCGCATCATTTAGGAGTTCAATATACACTTGCTCTCTTCCAGGTTGATAAACTAAATTTAATGCTTGTTTATATAATTGTTCAGCTTCAGAAAAGGCAAGTGCTTGTCTTTTCTTATCACCCTCTAGCTCCATACTTTCTGCACGTTGTCTAATTAAGATTTTCATTGCTTCTTCAAGTTGAATATGTTCACCGGTATCTGGGTTCATATACCGCGGATACACAAGATAGCTAATCGCAAATAACTCGTCAATCGTACGTTTCCTTTGCCTTCTAGCGTTGGGCTGCCTATCTGTTGTTAAGCCCCAGCCTGCATAAAATGGCGATCCGTAACAAGTAACTGGTATACCGCGAATAAGGGCCTCGAAGCCAACGAGAGAAGTCATCGTGTATACATGATCAATCGTCTGGAGCGCATCAACGATACCAAGCGGTTCAGTTACAACTTTCGCCACATCGGTCACATCCATTGGATTAGAAAATGCTTTACGATATCCGCCGAGAACATCAGGATGTGGCTTATAAATGATTTCACATTCTGGATGCTCTTTTGCAGCTGCACGAACGAGATCATTATTGGTCATTTTCGCTTCTAGTCCATATTGGATCGATGCGTCATCTTCTACTTGCCCTATGACTAAAATTCTCTTTGACTTTTTCTCACCATAAATCTTATTGATATCAGTTTGCGCCGTATGGTTATATTTTGATACGCCCTGCTGAATAAGCTGTAGCCGACATTCTCTTGCACGCTGCAACATTTCTGCCGATACCTCGTAAGTATTTAATAATTCTTCTAAATCTGATGGCTGCCGAGCATTGAAATAAAGGGTCTTCGAATCAACAGCGATGGATAGAGGAAACGTATGGGCTGCACCTAAGCCTACTGAGCGGACAAAACCATCTTCCACACGAAGGACTTTAATACCTTTCTTAGCTGCATAAGCTGTTAGTCCTTCAGGTTCTTTGAATCCCCAGACGATAAACACTACCTGAGAAGCCTTATTGATGAAAGGTTGCAATCTTTTTAAATCCCCTTGACCAAAAACAAACGCGGTGCGATATTCTGAGAAAAATTTGCTGCTATGTTCCCTTTTCCAAGGATTAAAGCCAAACATAAAGGCGACAGGCACTGCCTCACTTTTGCTCCAATTCTCTCCCATTTCAATAAATGGCTTTTGTTCGTTCCCTTTTTTCAGTGAAAGTTGTTTTAAACCTTTTTTTATTGTTTTTTTCCAACCCATACGTACAATACCTCCTTCCTTTATACTTGTACGAAATGTGTTTTCAGCCCTTTGACCCAATCCATTTCCTTTAGGGATACGGATGGGGCTCCTTCAATGACTTCAGAAATAAATGGCAGCCCCCGCTTAGCACTACCTTTTAGTCGTGGGATAAGATGAAAATGAAGATGCCGTACAAGCTCATTCATTGAAGTCATATATAAACGTT
The DNA here is from genome assembly GCF_038007625.1 of Cytobacillus sp. FSL K6-0129. Classification (NCBI taxonomy): domain Bacteria; kingdom Bacillati; phylum Bacillota; class Bacilli; order Caryophanales; family Bacillaceae; genus Cytobacillus; species Cytobacillus sp. FSL K6-0129. The sequence continues at coordinate 2,470,593 of NZ_JBBOXM010000001.1, forward strand.
CACTGCCAATTACTTCTTTCAATGCGATCTCAACCACTTTGACGATATGAAAAAAATCATGCTGTTCTGCCTCGTTTAAATCGTGCCAATGTTCAATATGTCTCTTCGTTTCCAAGTGTAAATAGCCTAATGCAGTTCTTGATTCAACCGCAACAAGCATCCACCGATCATTACTGTAAATTACTTCACGCTTATGAGTGAACTGTTTTTCACAAATTGCACAGCTATTCAAGAGAAACACTCCTTACTGTCTGACCGCCTGTTGGTTAAGAAAATCCTTTACAAGTGCCGTGTAATCAAAACTTTGACGAAGAATGGATTCTATAATCTCCCGCACTGCGCCATTACCGCCCATCCGTTCCGCAACGATTTCCGCTTCTTGCTTCACTTCCTCAATCGCGTTTGCTGGACATGCAGCTAACCCGACCATATTCATTGCTTCTATATCATTGAGATCATCACCGATATAACACATTTGATTCACATCAATATCTATTTCTCCCGCTAATTGTAAAAGGGCGGATACTTTATCTTTCACACCTTGCTGCACATAGTTGATGTTCAGTTCCGCTGCTCGTTTCTCAACTGCCGCAGATCGTCTGCCTGTAATAATCGCAACCTCTATCCCAACAAACTTCGCTAGGCTAATTCCCATGCCATCATGTACATGAAATGCCTTTACTTCTTCACCACTGCTTGATAACAAGAGTTTGCCATCGGTTAACACACCATCAACATCTAACACGATTAAGCGAATATTTTTCATCAGTGTGCCTCCTACAACCCAAGATGCATAAGGTCATGAATATGAATCATACCAGTGGGCTCATGTTTTTCATTGACTATCGGCAGCACATTTACTTTATGCTGCTCCATTAATGTCTTCGCTTCAGAAGCAAGGTGATTTTCTGATAGGAAATATGGTTGTGGATTACAATATTGAAGGACTTGTTCTTCAAGTATTGTATTTGTCATCGCAAATGCTCTTCGAATATCACCATCTGTTAAAATCCCGAATAATTCATTTTTCTCTGTGACTACACTAATCGCGCCCATTCCTTGTAAAGTCATAGAGAATAGTGCTTCTTGAACAGTTGCATGTGTTGCAATAATCGGGTTTTTGCGGGTATTAGCGACCACATCAGCTGTTTTAAGTAATAATCTTCTACCTAATGAGCCTGCCGGATGAAAGACTGCAAAATCTTCTGGCTGAAAGTTTCTTGCTTCTAGTAAGGCAATAGCTAAGGCGTCTCCTAAAGCTAAAGTAACCGTCGTGCTTGTTGTAGGAGCTAAACCATGTGGGCAGGCTTCTACTACATTACCTATACAAAGGACGATCTCTGACTTTCTAGCCAATGTTGATAATGGGTTTTTCACAATACTAATCATTTTTGCACCGATTCTTTTTATGGACGGGATGAGCTGTAATACTTCTTCCGATTCCCCACTATTTGATATCGCTATCACTACATCCTTTGCCGTAACCATCCCTAAATCTCCATGCAACCCTTCCGATGGATGAAGGAAAATAGAAGGTGTACCTGTACTCGCCATAGTAGCATTGATTTTTCTGGCAATTATGCCTGATTTGCCTATGCCTGTAATAACCACTCTTCCTTCACATTGGAGAATCATGGCAATCGCTTCATTGATATGTGGACCGACTTGATCTTTTAACTGCATAATAGCTGTTGCTTCTTTTTCCAAGACAGAAATTACGTGATTAGTATAATCTAGCTGGTTCGTTTTCATATTCATCATGCTCATTCCCTCCTGCATAGGATGACGCTTTTAATAAACAATCCATAGCTACAATCGGTTTTAATATTTGTTCTACATCACTTAATTTCACCATATTCGGTCCATCAGATAACGCTTTTTCAGGGTTAGGGTGAACCTCCATAAAAATAGCGTCGACACCAACTGCTGCTGCGGCACGAGATAAGTAAGGAACAAATTCACGCTTCCCTCCTGTACTTGTACCATTGCCTCCTGGGATTTGCACACTATGTGTGGCATCAAATACAACTGGTGCCATTTCTCTCATCATTGGTAATGAACGCATATCAACAACTAAATTGTTATAGCCAAATGTTGAGCCTCTTTCTGTAAGTAATATTCGCTCATTGCCTGCTTCCTTTAACTTTGTCACAACATTGTTCATGTCATTAGGAGAGAGGAATTGACCTTTTTTTACATTGATAACTTTTCCTGTTTTCGCTGCAGCAGTAAGCAAGTCTGTTTGTCTACAAAGAAAGGCTGGGATTTGGATAATATCCAGTACTTGACTAGCTAAAGCCGCTTGGCTAGGCTCATGAATATCTGATAACACAGGAATGCGAAAGGCATCCTTCACATTTGCTAACATGTTTAATCCCGCTTGAAGTCCAGGCCCTCTTTCGGAAAAAATAGAAGATCGATTCGCTTTATCAAATGACCCTTTGAAGATAAATGGAATGCCTAAATGAGAGGTAATTTCTTTTAATCTTGCCGCTGTCTCCATCACTACTTCTTTGCTTTCTAACATACATGGTCCGGCAATTAATACAAAAGGACGCTCACCGCCAAATACGATTTCATCATTTAATCTGACTGTTTTAGACATACTGTTTTCCCCCTAGAATCTCTTCTATTTTTTGAATATCTTCCTTTGTGTCTACACCGTGGAACGGGTCATCTGTTGCAATCATTTTAATCAGGATATTATTTTCTATCAGTCTTAGTTGCTCAAGCATTTCTGCTTGTTCAAGCGGTGTTTGTGGGAGCATAACGAATCTCATTAATATTTCACGTGGATAACCATAGACACCAATATGTTTAAAATAATCGGTTTTCTCGCCTCTTTGAAAAGGAATCGGTGCTCTCGAAAAGTAGAGTGCCTCATTTTGCTCATTTGTAACGACTTTTACCACATTTGGGTCCGTGATATCTTCAGGGCGATTAATTTTTTTCATAGCGGTGATTACAGCCCTATTTTGCTGTTTTCGAGAGGTACGAACCATCTCATTAATTAGTGTAGGCTGGATGAGGGGCTCATCTCCTTGAATATTAATGAAAAAGTCACCTTCTATATTGGATGCTACTTCAGCCATACGGTCAGAGCCCGTTTCATGGGCGGCGCTTGTTAATATCGCCTCACCCCCGATTGATTCTACTACTCCCTTAATTTCTTCATGATCAGTAGCGACAATGACGCGTTCTAATTCTTCCGATTGGCACACTTGGCGATATACCCGTTCAATCATTGGTACACCAGCAATAAGTGCAAGTGGTTTACCTGGGAATCTAGTCGATGCGTACCTTGCGGGAATGATTCCAATCGCTTTCATCCAATACACCTCTCTCATAATCTTCTAATCTATTTGCTAAATTCTTTGCTGTTTGTTTATTAGGTCGATTGAGTACACCTTCTGTTTGGTAATGAAATCGTAAATAATAGAGAAATTTTTCAATTTTATCTATAGATAAAGGGGTCGATAATGACTTTTGCAAACTTTGATATAAAAGATCTGGATGCGGACATCTTTCCACTAGCGGATCAATATTGTATAAGGCATCTCCTAATGTAATCACCTTTTTGTAATGAGCAAGCGCTTCTATTCCGACTGTTGAATTGACCGTCACCACAGCTAAGCTAGCCTTCAAAAGCTTGTCCATCCGATATTTTTGAACAAATTGTACATTTGTATATTTGTTCTTTAATGATTGATAGTTTTGTCTTGATAAGTCTTCAGGATGTTCCTTTACAATGACTTTGATTTGCCTGTGATACGTCTGGTTATATTGTTCCACCGCTTTTAAAGTAATTTCTAGTAATTGCTCCATTGATTGAATATGTGGTGAATGATAAAAAATTTGCGTATCACGAGACACTTGAAACGGGAGAAAGATATATTCACCCCGCAAGTCAACCTCATCTTCCTTTCTTCGGCTATACCATTTCTTATGAACGAAATATTTGAGTCCTTGCCAGAAATTAATATGAGCAAAATAGTTTGGGTGGATACGCAAAAGTGACCCTGCCATTGATAATAGTTTTGCTGAAGCAACCTTCACTAGATTTTCCCTCTTTAGGTGCTTAAGTGATTCTTCCTCCGGGCGAAATATAAATTTCATTAGACGCGGACGGTCGACCTCCATATCCTGATAGAAGGAGAAGTCTCTCGGGACGCTCGAACAGGCATTAATCCCATTCGGATCACACGTAATCGTATACGGCCTGAACAGCCCATCTTCAAAGAAATACGTCCGCAAACCCTTCTTCTTTGCTAAATAACGGCATATTTGGTCAATCCAGTGATAGCCATTAAACAAGCAAATTACTTCTATGTTGTACTTATCAAGCAGGTGATCTAGTGCTGCCATGTACCGCTTATACATCCTAAGCTCACTTAGCGGGATTTCCTTTTGCAGTACCCTTTTTGTAAAAGTAATATTATATATCTGTAGATCCATTAACTCCTTGTCACTAATCGGGTATTCCTCTTTCGCCACATGATTAGGTAAAAAAACGGTTGGAATGGTCGTTTTCATTAGTAACTCATTTAATTCAAGCTGTATTAAATGAACTTGATGACCTTTTCGCTCCAACTCAGCCCCAATATCATGAAAAAGCCTCTTATTGCGGTTGCCTCGAATAAACATGAAATGAGCCATTAGCATCCTCCAAATTCATCGGCTGTATTTAACGCTTTATTTGCCTAGAGTGTATCATGACAATCGCCGGAAAATGATGGATTTACCGATTATTTACAAACCATTTAATAGACATTTACATTTGTTAGAAAATTTTCATAATAGTTAATAGAGGGTTTACAATTAAACTAAAAACGAAAGAGGTTCGTTTGTTATTGGAAATATAATGTGCTTTCCCCACACGACTCGCTATTGGCGATATCATTTAAAAAATATTCAATATAATAAGTTTCACATAATAAAAAAAGCCCAAAATGTATTTTAAATACACTTCTGGCTTTTATCGCATTAAAGATATTTTTACTATTCTTCTAATTTTTTCCTAAAGCACCTTTTGCGGGCAAGAATAAACAAACTCACCATTTATCATCGTTTTTTCAACAAACATATCTTTGATTTGATTAATAGGTTTGTTTAGTATACTTTCATTTAGAATCGTTAGGTCAGCCAATTTTCCAGTCTCTATACTTCCTTTTATATTTTCTTCAAAACTAGCATAAGCACCGTTCCATGTATAAGCTCTAATTGCATCCAATACTCCTATAGACTGCTCATCACCGATAGGATTACCACTGCTAGATTTTCGATTAACTGCTGAATGAATTCCCAGTAATGGATCCAAATCAATGACTGGAGCGTCAGAACCAAAAGCTATAATAATACCTTTATCCAAATAGTCTTTGGCAGGATACATGACATTTACACGATCTCCATAATATTCCTTGTAATGATCACCGTTCACGTAAATAAATCCTGGGTTAGGGATAGGAATAACTCCTAGATTCTTTATTCGTTCCTGTAAATCAGGTGCAGCAATACCCGCATGTTCAATTCGATGGCGATGATTCTCTCGCGGATTCTTTTTTAGTGCCTCTTCAATACAATTTAATACCATCTCAATTGCTTTATCACCTTGAGCATGAGCAGTTATTTGAAAACCGTTATCATGTGCTTCACCTAATATACGGTTTAACTCCTCTTGCTCATAATATATCACACCGAAATCTTTAGGGTTATGCGTGTAACCTTCTCTTGTGGCAATAGTTGGACCAGTACTGCTACCGTCAGTAAACAGCTTTGCAGGTCCGATTCTAAATCGATGATCCCCTTGACCACTAAACTTACCTTCATTAATCATATTCCTCACGAAATCATGTGAATTTGTTAATGACCCTACTATGGCATAAACCCTAACCTTTACCTTATTTTCATTGACGGCTTCCTGCATCATTCGCATCGTTTCGCCGCCATCTCCATAAGCTCCAGCATCATGTACACTTGTTATGCCATATTTAACAAAATCATCAGATGCCAAAGCCATTCCTTCTTTTAGTTCTTCACTAGAGTACGCTGCATGTTCAAATAATTGCATATGGGCATTTTCAATTAACTTACCTGTCAACAATCCTAAACAATCTCTTTCTAGGATTCCTCCATCAGGGTTCTTTGTATGTTCATTAATCCCTGCAATCTCTAAAGCTTTACTATTTGCAATTGAAGTATGATTACAGGTTCTAATAATAACAATAGGATGTTCAGTCGATATTTGATCTAATTCTTGCTTTGTTGGAAAACGCTTCTCTAATAAAGCGTCTTCCTTAAACCCCCATGCACGTACCCACTCACCTTTTGGAGTCTCTTGACATTTCTTTTTCAAATCTTTAAATATATCATTTAGGGATTTTATATGAGAAGCTTTACAACTAACACTAAGCAAATTCGTCCCGTAGATTGTTAGATGAAGATGAGCATCAATAAACCCTGGCAAAAGTGTTCTTCCTTCAAGGTTTATTAATTTCGTTTGATCAGATATGAAAGAACTCATTTCAGAATTCTTGCCAACTGCAATTATTTTATTACTTTTAATCGCTACCGCTTCATCAATTCTATTGTTCTCATCCATTGTCAGTACTTCACCATTTGTCATTACGATATCTGCTATCATATTTACCTTCCTTTCTTTAAGCTACATCTACATATTTACTTACTTGTTCAGCTTCTTGAGGTTTAGTTAGCAAACTAACTGTAATCATCACAAATACATTAGCTAGTAAGCCAATAATACCAGCATGGATATCAAACGGAACTGAATCAGCAACAAGCTGATAATAGAAATTTAAAATAGTGCCAATAATTAACCCACTTAATACTCCTTTTGATGTCGCTCTTCTCCAATATAAAGCACTATAAACACCTGGAGCGAATTGTACAATAGCACCATATGCTCCTAAAAGGAGAGCTACTAAACCTTGTCCACCAAAAACAGTAATATAGTAAGCTAGTCCACCAATAACAAATACACCAAGCCGCATAATTAATAGTGTTTGCTTATCTGTTAAGTTCTTTTTTACATTCTTAACAACACCATCAGTCACTTCCAAAGAAGCACTATGAGTGATGGCATCTGCTGAAGACATCGCTGCTGCTAAAGCACCCGCTCCTACTAACCCATAAACCCATCCTGGAAGGTTCATTACTGTCGTAATTAAATACGGCAGCACCTGATCAGGGCTACTCAACTCCCCTGAATCGACCACCCCTACAGCTGCATAACCAACTAAAAGGAGAGGGACGAGGAATAGGGCAAAAATTGGATATGCAAGTACTGTTTTTTTTATTATTTTGGCATTTGATGCATATGATTTAGAAAAAAGATGTGGCCACATGAGAAAACCTATAACAGAGACAAGAATTATCGTAGTAAAAGCCATAGGACTCATAGTGGAACCGTCTTTTCCAATTTGAAGAAATTCAGGTGTTTCGCGGGCGATTGTTGTGAACATATCAGATGTACCACCATGTAATTGATAAACAATAGAGAGGCCTACAACCCAAGAAACAATAATCATCAATAATCCTTGAAAAACATCAGACCATGCTGCTGCTCGAAGCCCACCAGTAGCCACATATACAACCACTATTCCGTAAGAAATTAGCGCACCTAACCAGATAGGCATACGCCCTTCTGTCATAATATTGAAAATAATTGCCATACCTGACATCTGAGTAGCCAAATATTGAATGGAAGCAAGTAATGCAATCATACCTACTACAATAGCCAGCCATGGACTATTAAATCTCCCTTTCAAAAAGGCTGATACAGTATATAAATTATTCTTTTTACCTATCTTCCCAATTTTAGGCCCAATAATATACCACGGTAGTATAGCAAATGCGGTATATGTAATAATATATAAAGCAGGGGCACCACGCGAATATGCCCAGCCTGGAGCGCCTAAAAATGAAAAAGCACTAAAAACCGCACCTCCCATAAGGAACCACATGACAAGTAAACCCAGCCCTCTTCCTGCAACCGCAAATTCATCTAACGAACTACTATCCCTCCCTCTACCCGCAAAAATACCAACTAGTAAGCATACAACTAAATATACAATCATTATGACCAATGCAATTTGCCAGTGAGGCATTAAAAATCCCCCTCTTCATTTTTATCCGGATCAATTAAATAAAGTACAATTAATGCAACAAATGTAATGAATATCCACAAAATCACCCAAAAAAATGAAAAGGGTAGCCCCAAAATAATAGGTGTTGGACGGTTCACTAATTCAAATAGCGGAAAAATAAGTAATAAAAACGGAATCATGGTAACAACCACATACAAAGAAATAAATTTGCGCTTTTTCATTTTTTCTCCTTTCCATAAATGATAATTCAGATATTTCATAATTATCTATTATTAATAGAATGATATCATTAGACAAAATGTAAAAATATTTAACCACCCATTATGACAACAAGTTTTTCCATCTATATTCAAATGATTAATATGGCGGTATTCTAAAGAAAGTATATGAGGTACCTTTTGCTTAACCACAGATTAAATTCCCAAAAAAAAAAGCATTCAATCAAACGTTTGATTGAATGCCTTTTTCATTTATTCAGCTTTCTTCCATTCTCCTATTCTACGGGGATCTGCAGCTCCGTCTAATGTACGGTCATTTAGTTGTAGGGATAAGGCATTGACACTGCCGAAGTAAGTGGCGTTGTCATTGATTTTCACTTTATAGCCTTTACTTTGTAGTTCGTTATAGGTTTCCCGTTTGAAGCCTGGTTCAATCTCAATTTTATCGTCTTCTAAATAAAAGCGTGGTCGCTCCACAGCTTGTTGTAAACTATAACCATACACAAGATGATAGAGAATGGATTCGGTGACCACTGCAGGAATTCTTCTTCCTCCAGGTGAGCCTATGCCGATAACTTCTTTATCATTTGCTAGAATCGTTGGCGAGATAAAGCTTCTTGGCCGTTTACCTGGTTCAAACACATTCGGACTTTTTTCATTTTCACTGTAATTGGTGAGTGCGTTATTCAGGAAGAATCCTTCCTTCATATACTCTCCTGTTCCAAAGAAGTTCCCTAATGAATTCGTTGTGGATACCATCATCCCGCTATCATCTACGACAACAAAATGAGTGGTATGCCCATAATCTTTACGTTCTGCCTCTGAATCATTTAATCGGGCACTTTTGAAAATGTCCTTACGCTCCTCCACCAACTCATCAGTAAACTCTTTACTCATTGATTTTTCCAAATCAAGATTGGTATAATCCATATCCCCTATTTGCGATAATCTCTGCTCGTAGGCAATTTTACTAATTTCTCCGAAAGAGGCGACAAATGAAGGTTCATCTTCCCATTTTTGTTCTTCTAATACTTTCTCTGCCATCTGTAATGATTGAATGACGGTCAGCCCTGAGTATGGTGGGGCAGATGAAAAAACATCGTATCCCATAAACTCTCCCTGCACTGCTTTCATTTTTTGTGAAGTATACTTACTAAAATCACTGCGGTCAAACGATTCATGTTGCTCAGCGAATGATTCTGCCATCTCACCTCGGTAAAATGCTGCCGCACCGCCATCACGGATGTTTTTAAGCGTCTGAGCAAGAGCTGGTTGTACGAGACGATCACCTGGTTCTATCGGCTCCCCATCAATAATAAAAGGTGAATTTTCATCCTCGTCTATCCGATTTTTTAGCGCTACCTTAAAGCGATACGATAAATCCTCATCTACCTCGAAGCCGTCTGCAGCTAGTGGGATCACTTTATCCATAATCTTCTTAAACGACATACTTCCTTCAGCCTCATGAATATCTTCCATTCCCTTTACAAATCCAGGAATGCCTGAATCTGATTCTACTTCCTCCGAAGAGAGCGGAGCCATTTCTCTATATTGCTGAACGAATGGCTTTGCGCCTTCTTGATATACAAGTGTCTCCCCGCCACCGCCAAGGCCTGAGCCATATGGTTCGACAACGGCTAATGCATAAGACACAGCAACAGCTGCATCAACTGCATTACCCCCTTCGTTTAATACTTCCATTCCTACCTTTACAGCTAACGGGTGGCTTGCACTTACCCCGTATTCACCGCTCTCTGTTCCTATCATCGGGAGGCTCACCTCTTCTTCACCCTTTCCATCAAATACCCGCAGAAGAACAATCACAATGAGAATAACGACCAGCAATCCTAGCAGTATAAGTTTTTTCTTCATTGTTCCTCCTTCTTTAATCTTGGTTTTCTTGCACCTTCACCTTCAATAACTCGATTTGTATTTCTTGTTCCTCTTTTTCTGTTAGCGTATCTGTTTGACTGAAGCCAACGATAAAAAGGAATAAACTGGCTACAAATAAATAAGGCAATAAACGTGTGAAGAACTTCTTCATTCTTCTCCCTCCCTTTGTTTAACCGTAAACGTTAATTTATCATCAACTGTCGCGTGATCCACATCCAAGTCTCTCGTTAATTGTCGGATAATTGACTGCTGTGAGAGCTTGTCCCAGTTTGATAGAGGGGCCGGTGTAGCTTCTCGTATTTTCATAGGGGTAATTTCGAAATTCGTTTCCCCTGTAGGCATGAGATGAAATTGTACGAGTGCTGTTTCTCTCGTTCTTGACCAGCCTTGGTCGAAAATAAAGTTACCCAAGCTATAAAAAATAACTGTGTCATCATAGACCTCAATCGACTCTAATACATGGGGGTGGTGTCCAATAACTAAATCGGCTCCAGCATCTGCTAACGCTCTTCCCAACTCTTTTTGTCGATCACTCGCTCGACTATTATATTCACGTCCCCAATGGGCATGGACAATCACGTAATCTGCTTTTTTCTTTGCCTCTGCGGTTAATGGGATAAAAGTGGCTGGATCAAAATCTAATATGCCGGCTTGTTTTTCTCCTGCCTTCGTTTCTTCAGAACTTATGTCGGAAAAACTAAGTGTGGCAATCGTTAATCCATTGATTTCCTGATAAGAAATACGATTACTAGCATCGGTACTATTTGTCCCAGCGCCAACGGCATCGATTCCTTGTTCATGAAAGGTATCAAGGGTATCAATCATTCCCTGTTCTCCGTAATCCATCATATGGTTATTCGCCATGGCCATCGTTTTAAATCCAGCATCCTTCATCGCCGCAACCGATTCACGATTGGCTTGCAATGTAATCTCTTTGTTTTCCATCGGTTCGAGCTCTCTGTCGCTTGCTACATTTTCAAAATTCCCTGTCGCATAATCCGCTTGATTAAACAAAGGCTCTACATAACGGAATAAATAGTCATAGCCATAACGGTTTGTTACTTCTTCCACATGTCTCCCTACCATCACATCTCCAACAGCCACGCCCGTTACTTGCGCATTCTCTTCTGGCTCAGCATCTGCATCCGTACGAATATCAAAACTATAGATAATAGCAAATGCGACTATTAACACCGGAAAAAGAATCATGATATGCACAGGAATACGCCTTTTCTGCTTCTTTAAGAAACGAAGAAGTTGTTCATGAAAATTAAGCTTCCTAGGTTTCTTTTTATGTTCCATTGTGGTCTTCTCTCTCCTTTAAAATAGGTAATACACGTACATAATGCCAAATGTGGCAGCGGATAAAAGCAGTGTGCTACCTAATGTAATGGTAACTCCTTGTTTTTGAATCGTATTTGCAATCAATCCTGGTACAATAACCCCCAGCCCTCTAAATTCATTAATCTCAAACGGTAATATCGGGTAAAAATAATCTAATATCAATTTGAGACATATCCCGGTAATCAGCATCGCAGCAAACTTGCGACGTCCGTATAAAATAACGACCTTTGATACACCGTATTTTACAATCACATAAGTTAATAAACTGACGAGCAAAATAATTAAAACAAAGATTGGCTGGTCTAATACAAGAGCCAGATAACCTGGCACGACTAACCCAGCAGGCATAATCCCAAATTTCTCAGCAAATAAGAGACTGAGTAGGACGCCTAGAATAAGAGATATGTATAAATCATCACCAAACATGGAAAACGCTCCTTAACTGACTAATTGTTTTATTTTCAAATGTTGAATTTCTTCTATTAACGGTTCTGCAGCACCATGTATATTGCCGACTCCATAAATGGTAGAACCTTTCATTTCTCCTTTTAAATGCTCGAGAATTTCTCCCGTATCCGACCCTTCTAAGTTTTCTAATGAATGGGCAGGTATAAGTCCTAGTTCGTATGCTTTCACAATCGGTTCCGCCGATTCCCCAATCACAACAAGTGTTTTCATTGGGATAAATGGTAAAACATCTCTTGCAAATTGTTCCGTACGATCAACGCGGTCTGCACGGCAATTCATGATAACAATGGGTTCCTTTGTCGGATATCCAACTTCTTCTACGCGCTTCCAAATATTCAAAGTTGAAGACGCATCATTTGCCGCAAAACCATTAACAAAATAGGATGGTTCTTTCGAATGTCCAATTGGCGAAATTCTCATCGCTCCTGGATCTGGTGGCGCATTGAGCATCCCTTGTCTTGCCGTTTTTTCATCAATACCAATCGCTTCTGCTACAGCCAGTGCTAAAGAGGCATTATCAGGGAAAACCATGTAATCGAACTGTTTTAGAAATGTTTCTGAAATCTTACTATTATCTGCAACAATCACGGTCGTGTTACGTTCCGCAGCTACTTTTTCATAATAATCACGATATGCATCATCGGTAATAATTAGATAACCATTATGTGGGATAGTCGCTGTAAAAGCCTCCGCAACTTCATCTAATGTTGGTCCCATGACATCCATATGATCCTCTAATACATTAACGATAACGCCGATGTTCGCTTGTAGTAATTCTTCTTGGAAAGTGATTTGGTAATCGGGGTTAACCGCCATACATTCACTGACCAATGCTTCCGCCCCACGCTCAACCGTCTCTTTAATCACTTCCTTCTGTTCACCAATGTTAGGCCCTTGAGGCTTTCTTACGATTGGTTTCTCTTCTGGATCATTCCAATAAATCATCCTCGCATCCGTTCCGGTTGTTTTTCCTACTGTCTTATAACCAGCTTCGAATAATATCCCGGTAATAAGCCTTGTGACTGTTGATTTCCCGCGGATTCCATTAATATTTACTCGTATCTTTAACGCATCTAGCCTCTTACGATGTTTTCTCTTCTCCATAATTCCTGCCGTTAATAAAATGAGACAGCAAACAACAATAATCCACATATGCCCGCCTCCTCTTTTCCTTTTTTTTCATTGTCAAATTGGCACGATTAATATATTAATATATAAATATTTCATAGCCATCACATGGAAATAAACTTTTTTTACCGATAGATGACAACCAGATTTGACTTAAAACAACAATTTCGGAGGGATAAATCACTATTAATAAACAATTTTTTCTAGTTGTTCAAACCGTTTTTCTTATAAAACATTTTTTATGTCCGTAGGTAGGTATTTCATTTATAAAAATTAGATGACAGGTGAAATCAATGCTGACATAAGATAGAAAAAAACTTCTCAAAGAGGAAATATCCAGAAGGGTGTCGAAAAAAAGTTGAACAAGGATGTGAAATGTATGAATGAAAAATTATGGGAACAAATCGAAATGGATACACTAACTTCACGCCTTCTTGCTATTGGAAACCTACAAAATAATCCAATGGGCGTATCCATTCAATCATTCGGACAAACGATGGCTTACACTGTTAAAAGTATTCCGGGGCCAGCTTTTAATGTGATCAAAGGGCTTTGTGGAGAAGACGAGTTATTGCTTGATGAAATAATTGATTTTTATGATGAAAAACATATTCCTGCTCGCTTCGAAATTGCACCGAGTCATCATTCCCAATCATTATTAAAGGCATTGCATAAACGTGGTTTTTATCAGATAGACTTTCATACCACTTTATATAAGCAGTTACCAGATACCATAAAACCTGTTAATAACGCAATAGAAATTCGCGCCTTACATCAAGATGAATTCCAAACTTTTGCTGACATATACACACAAGGCTTTCAAATGCCTTCTTTCTTACTTGAAGGCGTAGCACAAAACAATGCTGTCCTTTATTCGTTACCAGAATGGACTTTTTACTTAGCGTTAGTGGATCATGAACCGGCTGGTGTCGGCGTACTTTTTTGTAATGAAAAAGGGGGGAACCTCGCCGCTGCCTCTACCTTACCTACTTTTCGTCAAAAAGGTGTGCAGTCTGCACTTATTCAACAAAGATTTCAACATGCGCAGGAAATCGGCTGCAAATGGATAGTTGGGCAGGCCTCCTATGGTTCAGGTAGTCAGAGGAATATGGAGCGAGCAGGAATGAGGGTTGCCTATACAAAGGCGATATGGGTGAGGGATGAATCGTTATGAGGAGTAAAAAAATAGAGCCCCTTTTAAAAAGAGCTCTAATAATTGTACCTTATCTAGATGTATATCCAGCGTCCGCATGAATAGTGGTACCTGTAATATAAGATGATGCATCTGATGCTAACCATAGACTTGCTTGAGCAATCTCTCTTGGTTGACCAAAGCGATTCAACAAGCTTAGTTGTGGAGCATATTCTTCTTCCGTAAATCCAAACTGATCAAGCGCACCTCTAAGCATTGGTGTATCAATTGCACCAGGAGCTACTGAATTCACACGTATATTTTTTGGACCATATTCCATTGCAGCTACTTTAGTCATTCCAACTACTCCGTGCTTGGCTGCTACATAAGCAATATTTTGCGGTTGTGGACGGAAGCCGCTTACAGATGAGATATTAACAATCGAACCACCGTTTCCTTGTTTTTCTAATTGTTGGAGCTCATATTTCATACAAAGAGCCGTACCTGTTAAGTCTACAGACATTAAACGGTGCCAATAATCTTCATCGAACTCAGCGGCTAATTTATCATCTGGTGTTAGCGCAGCATTATTTACAGCTACATCTAATTTACCATATGTGTCTACAGCAAATTGCACCATGTTTTGTACTTCCTTTGATTTCGAGATATCTACTTTTACAAAAGCGGCCTCTCCGCCACTAGCTTTGATTTCTTCTACTACTGCTTGGCCTTTTTCCTCATTAAAATCAGCTACGACTACTTTCGCTTTTGCCTCTGCAAAAAGTTTAGCCGTCGCTTCCCCCATACCCATTGCTGCGCCTGTAATGATAGCGACTTTACCTTCTAATACTGGAAATGTCATTGTTCTTTCCTCCCTTTCCTTTGTTCAGTTTCTATTAAATCTCATCATTTTTAGTGTCTCAATATACAAACTGGGTCATTTTGTTTAGTAATGTGCAACCGATTTTATTTTGTTCAGTAAAATTGCAAAATATGTAGGAATTCAACATAATAAGAGAAGAGGTGATTCTCTTGGAGCATGATTTTTTAGATAAACGCGTACAACGGTCACGCGCAGCTATTAAAACAAAATTTATTGAATTATTATACAAAAAGCCTTTCGCCCAAATAACTATATCTGAGATTGCAAGAGAGACAAATTATAATCGTGGAACATTTTACGCCAATTTTCATTCGATGGACGAGTTACTAAAAGAGGTCATTGATGAGACATTACATGAGATGATTAAACAAATTGGTATTCCTTATCAAGCTTATGAACAAGTTTATTTACGAGAACTTCCGATTGAGGAGATTACTTTATTCAATTATTTCAAAGAACATGCATCTCTATATCAATTATTATTAAGTGACCATATTCGTGTCGATTTCCGCTATCAAATGGCACAAGCAATTGAACAACTCTTTTTAGATGAATACGACTATGTGTTGCCTAAGGATAGTTCAGTTGACGCTAAATGGTTATATATTTATCGAGCCAATGGCATTGCTGGTCTCATTATTCGCTGGATTGAAGAGGACTTCCCACATACACCCACATATATGGCTGAACAAATTGTTGAACTTATGGTCGTTTCGACTGAATCATTTTTTGTAAAAGGAAAGGGGCATCCTCATGATTAAAGTGTTATTCGTTTGTTTAGGTAATATTTGTCGTTCACCAATGGCAGAGGCGATATTTAGACATAAGGTGGAACAAGTTGGACTAGAGAAGGAAATATTCGTAGATTCAGCAGCGACGAGCTCTTGGCACATTGACGCGCCTCCACATAAAGGGACACTCGCGATTTTAAAAGACTATCGTATTTCCTCTAAAGGATTAAAAGGACGTCAATTACAGAAAGAAGACTTCGAAGCATTTGATTATATTGTGGCAATGGATGAATCGAATATAAAAGATATATACCGTATACTTGGTCAACCTCAGCATCCAAAAATATTCCGTTTATTAGATTTAACTGAAGATGCAAAAGATGTGCCGGACCCTTACTATACCGGGAATTTCCAGGAAACATATGATTTAGTGAGCGCTGGTTGTGAAGCCTTGATGAAGAAAATAAAGGAAGAACGAAGATGATGAGTTATAGACCAAACTGTTTGAGATGATGGTCTAGATGCTTGTATATACCCTTTCCCCATTGCTCAGCGGTTAGCTTACCAAAAAAAGAATGGGGATGGGTTGTACACTTTTCTGGTCCATCAGCATGGAATTGCAACAATTTTTGTTTCAACTTTTCCTTCTCTTTGCTAAAGTCCCTATCATCGACAATTAAAATGGTCGGAATCGTAGACATATTTTTAGGTAAAGTCTTTTCGTTATAAAAAATCGGTTTGGCGAAGTTTCCTACAAAGATTCCCAACCAACTCCTCTTTGGAGAAGATTCCCCCATCGCAATATCTTGAAAGGCTGAGCAATGAGCCAGCATTTGGGCGACATTCATCTTCCCCCATTGCCGTTTTGAATTGGAGCTCAAATGATCTATACGTGTTATGATTTCCTCTAAATATACCTGATCATAGATACTTTTCAATTCCCCTCCACCCCTCTTCAAGCTCAATTTATTATTCAATCTATAGCTTTCAACAAAAGAATTATTAACTCCTTCTAATATAAAAAAGAGCCAAAAAAAAGAACAAATCCTCTATAGATCTGTTCGTTCTTCAGCTACAATATTTGTCTTGGTTATTACTTCTCGTTTTCGGCAATCCAAGCAAGAATGGCTTCAATAACTTTCTTCAAGCTCATTCCTCTTTCTGTTAAGGCATATTCAACTTTTTTCGAAGAATCTTCTAAAAATGTTTTACTAACAAGTTCTTCCTTAATGAGTTCATTCAACCGTTCTGTAAGTAATCGGTCAGAAATACCATTAATTTCATCTGCTAATTCAGAAAATCTCTTCGGTCCGTCCATTAAGGAATAGATGACCATGCCCATCCATCTACGACCTATAAATTCAATCGCTTCATGGTAGTTGCTACAGATATGCTTAGAATCCGTTTTCAATTTATGGTTACAATCCATTCTTTATAGCTCCTTTACCTGTCCTCATTAAATAGTACCATATATTCATTAGTTGACAACATAACTTACGAATGGTAAGTTTATAAACGAAATAAACTTACTAAACATAAGTAAAGGTGGAGAAATAAATGTCAGAATTAGTTACTCTTATGAATGAACGCAAGTCTGTGAGGGTATTCGACCCTTCTTTTAAAATAAATCAAGAAAGTTTAGAAGAACTATTAGCACATGCTATTTCAGCTCCTTCTTCTAGTAATTTACAATCATGGAGATTTATCGCTATCCAAGATGAAGCAATGAAAAAGGCATTACCTGTATTTGGCAACAACCAAAAGATTGTAGAAAATGCTTCTGCTGTTATTGCCGTACTTGGTGATACGGAGGCTTATAAAAATGTTGAGGAAATCTATACTCAAAATGTCGAAGCTGGTTACATGGATCAATCCATTGCTGACCGTACCATCAGCAATACACACCAATTTTATCCTGGCCAACCGAAAGAAGGACTTATGAACATCGCAAGCTATGATGCTGGTCTGATTTCAATGCAATTGCTTCTGCTCGCAAAAGAACGTGAGCTAGATACAATCGTAATGGGAGGCTTCGATAAAGCTGCCTTCGCCAAACAATTTGAGCTAGAAGAAAACATATTCCCCATTACATTAATCGCTATCGGCAAAAGCGCTGCACCTGCCTTTAATACAACTAGACTACCTCTTGAGCGCGTAGTGAAGTTTTATTAATCGTATGGAAATGACACCGACTATCAATGAGAACCATTGAAAAGTAAGTTATGTGTGAACAAAGACTTTTTGGTCTTTGTTCTTTTTTATGGTGCGGTATATGACCTTTATGGATTGAAATTGGAATCGATAAGAGTTCAGATTGGAGTTTGATTTTGTTTAGATGAGGACAGATGATGTTTTAAATTTTAATAATCTTGGATTTGATTAAAATGAAAAAGCAGCAATATAGGGAAGGGTTTGGATTATTTTTTTGTTAGATTAGGTTGGAAACACGTTAATTAACTGGAGACACCGGTAAATTTGATTCGTTTAACCCGGTATCGCGTCAAGCTTTCAAATGCGGATTTCAGTTTGAACGGTTTCAACCCACATCGATTCAAAGTTTAACAATAAAAGACAGGCCCCTGTTAGTGATGAAGTAGTGGAATCAGTTAAGAATGGATCAACTCAGCTATTCCTCAGCTACTGCCGTCATATCAGCCTTTGCTGCTTCCATTATGGCTTCTAACTCAGCGATTTTTTTCTGATTCTCCTCAATGGTTGGATCGTAATTTTGGATCAGTTCATTTGTGTACGCTTCTAATTCAGCTACACGTTTTGCCACTTCTGACTGCGTTTTCTGTTTTATTTGTTGATCTGCTGCCGCTAGTTTTTGTGGGATTTCTTCTTTTAATTTAGCAATTTGTTTATTTTTTTCTTCGTTTACAGCCGTTTCTATCTCGGCAATGGACGCTGCTTTTTTTGCAGAGAACCAATTCGTTAGCATTGATTCCATATCTTCACCTGCAGAAACAAATCGAAAACTAACAGAAAGAAGGAAACCTGCGAAAAGGCAACTAAACAATATTTTGATATATTTCCTTTTTTTATGACTCATTTTGTTTTCCTCCCTTTACGAGATTTCCAGGGCCAAGCAAGCTGGCCCTGAAACGAATTAATCATTGACAATATTGTTGACAACGTCATCTAAACTCATCTTTGCATCTGCCTCTAATTCAGCAGCTTTCGCTGTTATAGCAGCCTCTTGTTCTGCGACTAAATTAGCTAGGATGGCATCTAATGCCTCTCGAATTTCTTCAGCCTTCCAATTCGCCTGATTACGAAGATTTCGGCTACTAATTTCAACTTGAGATTCCACTTTTGTAACAATTTCCTGTTTCGCTGCTACAATCTCTTGCTCAAGTTCTGTTACTGCATCAGCTTTCGCTTGATTTAATTCCGCTGTGACTTGCTCTAAAGCCGACTGGCCCTTCTCACTAGCAAAAGCTTGGAAACCAGCCGTTGCTTCCTCCTGCATTAAATCGCCTTTTGCCTTAATATGAAAATAGCCTTCTAAAAATAGTTGATAGAATTGATAATCCATATTTTCCAAGATCAACAATTTCTCACCATCTAGGGATGCAATATGTTCATATTTGGCCTGGTCAATAGCTAAAGTAGAACCTTCAATTTCACGCAATGTTTTCTCGTCAATTTGACTGGCTGCTAATTCCTTTAATGTTTCATTTTCTGCTCTGAGCTCTGTTAATAACTGTTCAAAATTGGCATCCGATTCACTCAGAACCTCAGCACTTGTTTGGTTAAATAAGTTATCATACCAAGTTTTCAAAGCCTGTCCCGCATCTGTATTCGCTAACGAAAAGCCTGCTCCGGTTAGCAATCCGACTGTAACTGCACCAGCTATGATTTTCTTTTTCATCTTCCCGACCCCTTTGTCGAAATTTATTTTTCTAACGTTTCTTCTAAAAATAATAGTATTTCTTGATCCATCTCAGATTTAAGTTCATCCTTCTTTTCACCTTCATACGTATCAAATGAGTCGCTTAGTTCTTTTTTTATGTTTTGAATATCTACTTTGTATAAAGTTAAGTATTGGTTAATCTCTTTTTTCGCTTCTTCACTTGAAACTACTACGTTTTTTTCCATTGCTTTTTCATAGGTTAGTTGTGCATCTAGCTTTTGCTGTTTCATTTGTTCAGACCAAGATTCATAGGCGGTTGCCAGCTCATTGTTGGTCTGTTCCTCACTTATCTCGAATAATGCATTACTCCACTTTCCTAGAGATTCGCTCGAAAATGCTTGAACGAAGACACCTGTTAGACCAATCATGAGACAAATAATGATTGTGATGGTCGTTACCTTTTTCACTCTCATACTGTCCTTTCTTGCTCACATTTATTTTTCATAGGGGAATCAACCATAGATGTGTGTTCATTTTTAGGACAAAGTAAAGCTAGTATTCAACTGCTGTGACTTTTATCCTAGAATCATCACTTTCCCCCTTTCATTTGTCATTTGTTCTTTCATATGTTCTATATTGTTCTTGATAAAAAACACTACACGTAGTATAAATGAGACGCATCATAATGAAAAACGTAATAGTTTACCAAAAATTCAGAATATATTATTGATATCTATGTTTTTCTCATTCTTCCTATTATTTACACTCATTCACACTTGAATAATAGAGAAGAAGTGCTTCCACTCCTTTTCTAGCAAGACTTTTAAATCCAATTACCTATATGTACAACAAGAAAAATAAGGAAAAATATTCAAACTTCCACATCCATTTAATAGGTCACTTGTTCTACCAAATACTTATCTCTCATTCCAATTTACTAGGTAGTTTTAGTATCAAAAAAAGACCTGCAAAAGTGACGATGCAGGCCTGTAGTTCAGCAGTCATAGGTAGAATAGATCTAGTTCCAACTGTTTATTAATTGCTCTAGCTCCTTTTGGCTCCCTACACCTGCTATATCTTTTTCATACCAATTGTTTACTTCATCTCTCGTTACTTTCGTTTCACTTCCATTTACATGAAAACTTATCCATTCCACGTTTCGCACTAAGGAAAAAAGAACAGTCGCTTGTTTTTTCATTAATGCCTCTCCATCATTGACTTCATGATAAAATACTTCTAAACCATACGGTTCTTGCTCTGTCTTTAATTCAAAATAATCTATTGAGTCCGCTGTCTCATTCAGTATATTTCCAACGGCACTATTGTCACCAATATAGGCACCCTTATATCGGAATAATTCTTCTTCTTCTGCACCTTGGCAACCAAAGAGAAGAAAGAATGGCAAGAGTAAAATAAAAAAGTTCTTTCTCGATAACATTTAACCACCTCCTGGCCGATTTGAATCAACCCATCTCACAAACACAATAACATATTTTGTTAAATTTTCTAACAATAATCATGCAAATTCTCCTCAATTGTAATAGTATAGATTAAATACACAAATGTTGAAGGGAGATGATGTGATGAAAACGCACTCGTTACGATCAGAAAATCAGCATTTATTTTTATTTGAGGAAATAACAATTGAACAGCTTCACAAATTGTATGATACAGGTGAGTATACAGTTGAAGAAGTCATTCGATCTTTTCTTGAGCGCATTGAACAATATGAATCGACATATAATGCTTTTACATTTATGAACGAACAGGCGCTTACTGATGCGAAAACCATCGATGCGAAACGAATGCGTGGGGAAAAGGTGGGCCCATTAGCAGGTATCCCCGTAGTTGTGAAAGAAGCTGTCGATATGGTTGGTTTTCCATCTACATTTGGCTGGGCTCCACTCGCTAAACATACAGGTGGAATAGAATTATTACCACAGAAAGATGCCACCATTATCTCTAGATTAAAAGCAGCTGATGCCATCATACTCGGCAAAACAAATATCCCTGCCTTTAGTTGTGCATACCATGCTAATACTAGTTGGAAAGGTCCTACATACAACGCGGTAAATAGAAAACTCACACCTGGTGGTAGTAGTAGTGGCACGGCTACTGCCGTATCTGGTAACTTTACCGTTCTTGGAGTAGCAGAAGAAACAGCGGGTTCCATACAAGTACCAGCAGCAGCGCAAGGAATTGTTGGTATTAAACCTTCATTCGGACTCATTCCTACTACAGGTGTGACTCCGCTTGCTGGCAGTACAAGAGATGTACTAGGGCCACATGCCAGAACGGTGCGGGATGCAGCGATTATGCTTGATGTTATCGCAGGCTATTCACCTGATGATGCTAAAACCATTTCTAGTACGATTCCAGAGAAGGGCTATACATCTTTCCTTTCATCACATGCTCTGAAAGGGAAAAAGATTGGTTTATACGGCCCTAGTTGGAGAGAAACGAAAATGACGGCAGAAACGGAAGCACTTTATAAAAAAAGTATTTCAATATTGCAATCACTGGGTGCAGAGGTGATTGAGGATCCTTTTCATGTAAAGCCACTGGCTCCATATATGAAAACTATTGATACAATGATTGGAAGAGAATCCTTTTTTTACGACCTTAATCAATACTTCAAAAACCTTGATCCTTCGTTAAATATGGAGAAAGTTTTCTTAAAAGCGGGAGCAATACCTTGGGAAGAAGACCAGCCCTTAGCTTCCTTTGTCCGACCACTTGAAGCCGACAAAGCTTTCGAAAATGCTGAACGCTTACCTGATTTAACACGCTTTAAAGAAACGAAGAACGAACTGTTACGCACCATTACCTACATTATGGCTGAGCAACAATTAGATGCTTTTGTTTACCCAACCATGCTAGAAGATGTACCAACTTTAGATCGTGAGGATGTTGCGACTTCTACCATATCCGAAATTAATATTAGTGGATTGCCACTCATAACAATACCAGCAGGGTTTTATAGTAACGGCTCCCCCTTTAACCTCGCTTTTTTTAGTACAATGTGGAGCGAAGGTGACATACTTGGTATGGCCTATGCCTATGAAAAAGCTGCCGGTGGCCGTATAGCTCCGCAATTAGTGAAAAAGGAGTAGCCCTTCAATCGAATGGGCTCTTTTTTTGTTAAATAGCTATTAGCATCATCGTAATCGTATAAACGATTAAGCTAAACGATACTGTCAGCCAAAAAGTATTCTTCTCTGTTTCTTTTTCATCACGGATTTTCTTCAAAAGGGAAACCAAATTTAAGCAAAAAACAATACATAGGACTGGCATCAAATAGAAGCCGATGAAACTGAAAGTTAGCATTGAATCACTCCTTATATTCATGCTCCATAAAAAAAGATGCTCTTAAAGAACATCATCTTGATTGTACTAACTCATTAACACTTGATAAATGATATACCCTATGATGGCAAGAACAATAGCCATTCCCCCAACAGTTGATGCACCGTAAAAAGTTCTTCCAATCATCATCTGTCTCTATTTTGCTCCCTTCATCTTTTTTCTTTTTCAATGACCATGACCTCAAGTTTACTTCGCATGATATAATCGTTGAGATAGAAAATAAGCGATACAGCCGGCGAGTAATGCAAATAAATAAGGGAACGGGTTAGCAATGGCCCCAAATTCTACTGTTTGACTTTGCGTTGTAGCAAATGTAATCTCGGGTGTATATAAAAGTGTCAAGATTAGACCGGATCCGATTTCAAATACATAACTAAGAACGATGAAACTTAGTAAGAATATTATAAATTTTTTCATCAGCTGACCTCTTCCTTGTTATCTTTACCTATATTTTACCATAAATAGAAAATAGGAGTTGAGTAGTTCTTGAGTGCGATTATACTATTTTTATTAGCCGGAATTGCAGAAATTGGCGGCGGTTATTTCATTTGGCTATGGCTAAGAGAGGGGAAACCTTTTTATTGGGGAATTGGCGGTGGTGTTGCCTTAGCCTTATATGGCGTGATTGCTACCTTTCAAGCCTTCCCATCTTTCGGACGCGTGTATGCTGCCTATGGTGGTGTATTCATTATTTTGTCTGTCCTATGGGGCTGGGGCATTGATAAAAAAGCACCTGATATGTATGACTGGATTGGAGCTACCATCTGCCTGGTTGGTGTTGGTGTGATGTTACTTGCGCCTCGTCATTAAGCATGTGATTAATGCTTTATTGGTGTTTAGTTTAATTGTAATGTAAAAGTCTTTCTAGGTAAAAGCGAATGATGTCTGCATAATGGGTGATTGGAGCAAGTGCGGACTTTATAAATTTGCCCACACTTCTTGTGGTTTTCGATCTCATGTTGATTTTGAACCGTCTTGTGTGGGGGTTTCTCGTTTGAAACCTTCTTGTAACTATACGGACCCACGATTTTTACTTTTCCGCCAATAATAAACGATAGAAAATAAAATAAGCCCTGTTGCTGCGCCGACACTATCAATTAGTACATCCCTTACTTCACCCGAACGCCCTGGAATAAAAAGTTGATGAAATTCATCAGACGCCGCATAAACTGTTGTGAGAATCCAGGATATAAGCAGCTTTTGACGAGTAAGTATATTCCCTTGTCTTATGGCAAAAAGAATAAATATCCCTAAAATAAAATAAGCAAAAAAATGCGCGTTTTTGCGAATAAAAGTCTCTAAAGTATGTAAGTTTTCAATTGAAAATGGAACCCAAGCAGCGATAACTTCTGTAATCCCACCACTTAATTGACTTGATTGTGTCCCCGGTTGATGAGATAAAATAAAGATCATTGCCATCCACAAAATACTAGGGAGCCAATATAATTGTTTTTTCATAAGCATGTCGTCCTTTATATGTCATAACTCTATTATACCTTAGTAGATGACATCCTTCACGGTTATTACGCACAGATATGGCAAGTGACGGTTTTCTAAAAAGAGCATTTGTTCACATTTGTGATTTGTCAGTACAACTGGTATTTTTCTATTCTTTTGTGTACATTGCTCATTCTGCTAACACTTCTAACAGCTCCCCCCCCTCTTGTGCTCGTGAACCCCATACGCTAACAGCTACGCCAATCCCCTTAGTTGTAACCCTAATCTCTCCCACTTTATTCAGGAGAGGCTAAACTATTAGACTCCCCATTTAACCTATCAAAAAAACCCCACGGGCAATGATGTCCGTGGAGTGATCTAATTTCACCTATTCGTCATAGGCATTTAATGCATTGATACCGTGTGCTAGCGCGGAACCTGCTTTTAAAGCAGTTGCGACAAAGATGCTTTCGACAAGTTCTTCTTTTGTAATCCCTAGTCTTTTCGCATTCTTTGTGTGTATGTCAATACAGTAGGCGCAACCTGTAATATGAGCAACGGCGACAGCAATAAGCTCTTTATCTTTTTTATTGATGGCCCCGTCTTCCATAGCTGCTTCATCAAAGCCAAAGAAGCCTTTAACCGCATCTGGAGCATAGTCTTTCAACTCAGTCATTCTCTTCATATTAGCCGCTTGGTAGAGGTTATCTGCTTCTACTTCCTCATAAGCATTTAACGCATGAGTGCCATGTGCGAAGGCAGAGCCTGCTTTAAGAGCGGTCGCTACTAAGACTGCTTCTGTAATTTCCTCTTTTGAAACCCCCAATTTCTTTGCATTACCTACATGGATTTCAATGCAATACGGACACCCCGTAACATGAGCACAGGCGACAGCAATAATTTCTTTCGTTCTTTCCGTAATGGCGCCATCCGCTAATGCTGCCTTATCAAAGGCAAAAAAGGTTTTATTGGCTTCCGCTGCTGACTTTCCTAATTCTCCAATTCTTCTAATCTTTGATTTTTGATACAAACTGTCATTTGCCAACATATTCCCCTCCGATTCATTTTATTTCCCCAGAAATATTCTTGAAAAAAGGAAGAGAATCCTTTATTTTCGACAAATTCCTTTTAAATCGATCAAAACTCCCAGCGTTGAGTGAGCATTTTTCTACGTGTGTAAAATTCCACACCATCACTACCATTTGCGTGAAGATCACCATAGAATGAATTTTTCCAACCTGAGAATGGGAAGAAGGCCATTGGTGCTGGTACCCCGATATTTACCCCTAGCATACCCACTTGGATACGTTCTCTGAACTGACGGACATCGCTGCCGCTTTTTGTAAACAAGCAAGCACCGTTTCCGAATTCTGATTGGTTCGTTAGATCAATTGCTTCTTGGAGAGATGATACACGGATAATTGATAAAACGGGTGCGAAGATTTCATCCTTCCAAATCTTCATTTCCGGTGTTACTTTATCAAAAATGGTTGGCCCGATAAAATAACCATCTTCATGGTAAGCTTCATCCTTACGTCCATCACGTACCAAAACGGCACCTTCTTCTTCCCCTGATTCAATATAATTAGCTGTACGTGCTTTATGCTCTGGGCGAATCACTGGACCTAAGAATACATTTTCGTCCATACCATTACCAATTGTAATTTGATCAGCAGCGGTATTTAATTTTTGTAATAAGGGCTCAATCACATCATCTACTGCCACGACAACTGAACATGCCATGCAACGCTCTCCTGCAGAGCCATATGCTGCACCAATAATTTCTTTAACTGCAGCGTCTAAATCAGCTGTTGGCATAACGATAGAATGGTTTTTCGCTCCCGCCAACGCCTGTACTCGCTTGCCGTGAGAGGAAGCTGTTTTGTATACATATTCAGCAACAGGTTGGGATCCAACGAATGAAATAGCTGGAACGTCCTTATGTTCCAATAGACCATTCACGACATCATGTGCACCGTGAACGATATTCAATACGCCATCTGGCAATCCTGCTTCTTTAAATAATTCTGCTAAGCGATTAGCAAGTAAAGGTGTTCTTTCTGATGGCTTCAATACAAATGAGTTACCACAAGCGATGGCTAATGGGAACATCCAGCATGGGACCATCATCGGGAAATTAAAAGGTGTAATACCACCCACTACCCCCACAGGATAGCGATACATACCCGATTCGATATTTGTGGCAATATCAGGTAATTGTTTACCCATCATTAACGACGGTGCACCCGCAGCAAATTCTACACACTCAATCCCACGTTGTACTTCACCATATGCTTCTTTAAAGCTTTTTCCATTTTCTTCCGTTACAAGCTGTGCCAACTCATCCCAGTGGTCGACCAGTAGTTGTTGATATTTAAAAAGTACACGTGCCCTTTTTGGTACTGGCGTTTGACTCCAAGTTTTGAATGCCTCGCTTGCTGCTTTTACTGCTTCGTTGACATCATCAATAGTTGAGATCGGTACTTGCGCTAACTCTTCACCAGTTGCTGGATTAGGAACCGGTTGATAGTTTTCTGTTTTTGCCTCTACCCATTGTCCGTTAATAAAATTCTTTAATGTAGATGTTGTAGTTGTTGTCATTTGTCATACTCCTCTCAAATTTTAAAATATAGAATACAAGACTACTGCTAGTAACATAGCAATGGTTGGAATAACTACACTGAGCCAGAATATTGGCCAGTACGCTCGTTTATGTGTTTCTCCACAAATCGCTCGCACTGTTGTAACAACATAACCGTTATGCGGCATAGAATCTAGACCACCTGAAGCCAATGTCGCTACACGGTGCATGGCTCCTGGATCGACACCTTGAGCTAAATAGATCGGCGCTAAAATAGGTAGGGCAATACCTAGACCACCTGAGGCTGATCCTGTAATTCCACAAATTAATGTGACGGCCACCGCCAAACCTAATATAGGTGGACCTGGCAAACTTACAAGTCCATCGACTACAGAATCGAATGCAGACACTTGAGCAGCTACACTACCAAAGCCAACGACTGCACAAGTATTCGCAACGGCGACAAGTGCATCTTGTGCTCCTTTTGCTAAAGCATTCCAAAATTGTGCTAAAAACTTGTACATCGTCAGACATGCAAGGACAATACCAGCCGTTAATGAAATAAGGGCTGCTGCAGTAGAAGAAGCAAACTGTGCAATAATATTTAGCATAACAATAACACAGATTAATGGCAAAATTGAGAAAATAATATGAGGTAATGTTTTTTCCTCTACCAAGATTTCTCCTTCTGTTTTCTCCGCCAAACCTGCAGATACTTCTTCTTTTGCCCTATTTCCTGGTAATGAGAAAGTTTCCCCTCTTTTAACAGCATTTTGAACGAATTTGCTTAATAACAGTCCTCCCGTAATCATTACAAGAAGTGCCATGAGTACCCCGACCCAACCGCCAGCCGTGGGAGTTGTACCGAAAAACTCAGTTGGAATTAAGTTTTGAATTTCTGGACTACCTGGTGCGGTCATCGTAAAAGAAATCGATCCAAACACAAGGGCAGCAGGGATAAATCGATGTGGAAGATTCGCCGCTCTAAATAATGAAACAGCAATAGGATAAACAGCAAAACCGACCACAAATAAACTTACTCCACCATAAGTCATGATTGCGGCTGCAGCCACTACGGCAAATACAGCTCTTTTCGCGCCTAATGTTCTCTTAATCCATTGGGCAATGCTCTCAGCGGCACCTGTCTCATGCATTATCTTCCCAAAAATCGCTCCTAGTAAGAAAATTAAGAACCAAGAGGCAAAATAATTTGTGAAGCCGTCCATATAATAACCTGCCAGTGCCGTCTCTAAATTTAGGCCACCTGTTATGGCAACAACAATCGAGCTTAGAATGGCAGCAATAATGATATTAATGCCTCTTAATGTTAAAAACATCAGTAGGACTAAACCTAATATTAACCCTAGCATTCCTAACATTTAAACGCCCTCCCCCGGACTATTACTTCACTTGTTCCTTTTGAGCAAATTGATAATGATAGCAAGCAAGATATAAATCTTCTAACTCAGAAACTGTTGGCACTCTCGGGTTATTCCCAGGACTACCGCTTGCAATGGCATCATGCGTCATTTTACTAATCGATTGTTTAAATAGACTCTCATCTATTCCCCATCCAGACAGATTAGGAATATTTAAGTTCACACATAACGTTTTAACGGATTCCACTGCCAAATCGGCTGCTTGTTCATTTGTGAGAGGCTCACTTCCTTTATTAAAGATTCTTCCTAAATCCGCTAGCCGATCGACACAAGCTTCTCTACTAAACTCTAGAACAGCCGGCAATAGCATAGCATTGGAGTAGCCATGGGGCACATGGAAAAGGGCACCTATCGGTCTTGACATCCCGTGCACAAGACACACACTTGCGTTAGAAAATGCCATCCCTGCTTGCATTGAACCTAATGCCATTGCCTCTCTTGCCTCTAAATTCTCACCATCTGTAAATGCTGTCTCGATATTCTCGACAATTAATTTCATAGCTGATAAAGCCATCATATCTGTCATTGGGTGTGCTTTTCTCGATATGTACGCTTCTATCGCGTGACTGAGCGCATCGACCCCGGTAGCTGCAGTGACATGTTGGGGAGATGACATCGAAAGCACTGGATCCACAATAGCTACAGTTGGCATAAAGACTGGTTGTTTAATCATCATTTTGACATCATTAGTCGTATTCGTAATGATGGTTGCATCTGTTGCTTCAGATCCAGTTCCAGCAGTTGTTGGAATAGAAATATGATCGATAGCCGCACTACTTGCTAATTTATCCGCGCCCATGTAGTCACCAATATATACACTGTTAGTAGCTAATACAGCTACCGCTTTGGCTGTGTCAATGCAACTTCCACCTCCAAGTGAAATAATTAAATCACAGGCTTCCTTTTGAAAAAGAGATAATGCCTCTGCCACAAACTTATCAGTTGGTTCAGTAGATACACCTAAATAAAGAATAGTTTCAACATTAGATTTTGTTAAGATGGCTTCCGCTTTTTTCGTCCACCCTAGGCCATCAATAATTTGGTCACTAATAATAAGGGCTTTCTTTCCTCTTAAACTGGCTTCCTCGCCAAGCTTTTCAAAAGAACCTTTCCCATATAAGACCGTTTGTGGTGTTCTAAAAATCTGCGTACTCATTTTTCTCCCTCCTCTTTACATTTATTTATATGCAATTGATGTGCCAAAAAGAAAACCCTTACATTCAAAAGATTGTAAGGGTTGTAGTGTAGTAGAATCACTACATGTGTAGATTTTATGTAGTGAAATATCTACACTCATTCATAATTGAAACTTTTTCAACTTTTGATATAATGTGGTTCGATGAATACCTAAACGTTCCGCTGCCTTTTTCTTATTGCCACCAACCTGACGCAGAGTATCTATAATGAGGTCTCTTTCCCGTTTTCTCCCCATATCTTTCGCTTCTTCTATTAAAGAAGGTTCCTTTGTGATAGATTTTGGTTGTTCTTCTAAATAAGTATGTATATGGGTAATGTCAATCACGGATTGTTCGACGAGGGTAACTAACCTTTCTATGACATTAACAAGTTCACGAATATTACCCGGCCAATCCCGTTGTACAAGCATTCCAATTGCTTCAGGTGTGTAGATCTTCTCTTCGATTTGGTATTGCTTGCAGATTTTTTTCGTATATTCATTTAATAATAACGGAATGTCTGTTTTCCTTTCTTTTAAGGAAGGAAGGGGAATTTCGATGATATTTAGACGATAATATAAATCCTCACGGAAGCTCCCCTCTTGAATACATTTTTTCAAGTTACGATTAGTTGCGGCAATGATCCGCGCACGAATCGGGTATTTCTTGTTACCACCAATTCTCTCCGCTTCTTTTTCTTGCAAGACTCGTAATAGTTTCGTTTGCATGACTAAAGGTAATTCGCCAATCTCATCTAAAAAGAGCGTTCCATACTGCGCCAATTCAAATTTACCTAATTTCCCACCTTTCTTTGCTCCAGTAAAAGCACCTTCTTCATAGCCAAATAGCTCTGATTCAAACAGACTTTCTGGGATTGCCCCGCAATTCACACTAATAAAAGGACCTTCGGCAAACGGACTCAATACATGCATGCTTTTCGCAACCATTTCTTTCCCTGTTCCGCTTTCTCCCGTAATCAGTGTGGTAGCCATTGTACGCGCAGCACGCCTTGTTAATCGCTTAATCTCTTTAATTTCCCTACTTTCACCAACAATATCGTCTAATGTAACATGGCGATCGTTTTTAAGTTGTTCGACAAAGGGCGGACGATTATTACTGTTTTCATGTTGATTCTTTTGTAATGATTGATAGATTTTGTATACTTCTGTCACACCCTCAAAAATAAGCATGCCAATGGCACCAATCACTTTCCCATCTTGCCATAGTGGAATACGGTGAACGATCATATCTTGGCCATTTATTCTTTGGACTACCCCACGTTCTGGTGTAGCTGTTTTAACCGTTTGATGAAGATTCGTATTTTCAATCACTTCAGTCACATGACGGCCAATCGCATCCTCTCTCTTCACACCAACAAACTGACTATAAGCTTCATTAAATTCCTGCACGACCCCATACTGATCAACAACAGCGATCCCTTCGTAGGCTCGTTCTAAAATAACCTTCAATACTTCTGTGGCATTCTCTTGCTGTTCAAGGCGATGAATCCATTTTTTATATCCATCCATCATCTCTCTTGTATGAATCATTCCGACAACACAATCATTTTCATCTACTACTGGCAGTTCCTCATAAGGAAAGGAAGCTGCATAGAGGATGGAATCATCCAACCGGACATAGGCAAAATTCCTCGTTGGCACCGGATGAATGTTGATATCTCTATCTTGACCTTTAAGTAGATAAGAAAATAATTTTTTCATAGATACGATGCCAACTAGCTTCTTATGATCATCAATGACTGGTAAGCTACTTACTTGATATCGATTCATCTTTTCACCAGCTTGTCCTAATGTTTCTCCTAAAGAAATACAAGGTGGATCAGGCGACATCCAATACCTTACTTTCAAGAATTCCTCTCTTTCTAGCTTTTCCCTTGTCTTTGAACGGTCTTCAATAAACATGAAAGGCACCTCCTGCAAGAAATGAAACGAAATATTCAAAAAATATATTGGAATTTATTCTCCTCTTCAACTATTATAAACTTATTCACTCAAACGTGATGAAGGATTCACCATATTTTTTTACATAGAAGGAGGATGTATATGTTAGAAAAGCTTTATTCATTACTACAAGAACATTATAACGAGATGGTTGAAATCAGAAGACATTTGCACCAGCACCCTGAACTTTCTTTTCAAGAAGTAGAAACACCCAAGTTCATTGCTAACTATCACCAAAAGCTTGGACATGAAGTCCGAACTGGTGTAGGAGAGCGTGGTGTTGTCGCTAAATTACATGGAGCAAAGCCCGGAAAAACCATCGCTTTAAGAGCGGATTTCGATGCATTACCCATTCATGAGGAAAATGATTTTCCTTATAAGTCTAAAAAACCCGGTGTCATGCATGCTTGCGGTCACGATACACACACAGCGACATTACTTGTTTTAGCAAAAGTACTCAATAAACTTCAAAATGAAATTGAGGGCACAATTGTCTTCATTCATCAACATGCGGAAGAATATATGCCGGGTGGTGCGATTGCGATGATTGAAGATGGTTGCTTGGAAGGGGTCGATGTTATTTTCGGTCAACATATTTCATCCGGTGAACCATTAGGTGAAATCGGCTATCGTTCTGGACCACTCATGGCAGCAGCTGACCGCTTCCATATTAAACTCCAGGGAAGAGGTGGACATGGCGCCCATCCTCACGAAGCCAATGACAGTATCGTTCTCGGCGCTCAACTCATTGTTAATCTCCAACAAATCGTTAGCCGCCGTATTGATCCACTCGAATCTGCTGTTCTTTCTATTGGTGAATTCGATGCCAAAAATGCATTCAATGTCATAGCTGATTCTGTCACACTTACAGGAACGGTTCGAACCTTTAACGAAAACATAAGGAATAAGATGGAAAGAGAAATCGAGCGAGTAATTGAAGGAACCTGCTTAACTGCAGCTGCAAGTTATGATTATAACTATGTTCATGGCTACCCAGCTCTTGTCAACCATGCAGCTGAAACAAAGTTTGTTGCTCAATTAGCTAGTGAGGTTCCTGGTGTAACTGCGGCTGTTGAAATTGCCCCTCGTATGGGTGGTGAAGACTTCGCTTACTATTTACAAAAAGTACCTGGCACCTTCTTCAATACCGGTGCAGCTATTGTTGGAAGAACACCATACCCTCATCATCACCCTAAATTTGATATTGATGAAAGAGGCATGCTCATTGCAGCAAATATGCTCGCCACAGCAACAGTAAAGTATATGGAACAGCAAGGTGTAGTGGATACCACAGTTATTGAGACGCTTTAATCTGTTCTGAGGCACTTTGTTTTAGAATCATGATTGATGTGATCCACTCTAAGAGGGTGTAGGGTTTACTGAGGGCGGCGAAGGCTTCTTTTTATATACTTGTGGCAGCAATCTCTTACCACTTTATGTGCGTTGTCATAAGTCGCCTTCTACAAAACGAGGAATACCCATATGCAATAAGATCGTATTACGCGCAGTTAGCTCTATGTTTTCCTTTGCTTTTGCGCGTATTTCCCTTTTACGCGCAGTTGACTCTATGTTTTCTTTGCTTTTGCGCGTATTACCCTTTTATGCGCAGTTGGCTCTGCGTTTTCCTTTGCTTTTGCGCGTATTACCCTTTTACACGCAGTTAGCTCTGCGTTTTCCTTTGCTTTTGCGCGTATTACCCTTTTACACGCAGTTAGCTCTGCGTTTTCCTTTGTTTTTGCGCGTATCTCCCTTTTGCGCGCAGTTGACTCTATGTTTTCCTTTGCTTTTGCGCGTATTCCCCTTTTACGCGCAGTTGGCTCTGGGTTTTTCTTTGCTTTTGCGCGTATTCCCTTTTTACACGCAGTTAGCTCTGCGTTTTCCTTTTTTTTTGCGCGTATCTCTCTTTTACGCGCACTTGGCTCTAAGTTTTCCTTTGCTTTTGCGCGTATTTCCTTTTTACGCGCAGTTGCCACTGGGTTTTCCTTTGCTTTTGCGCGTATTCCCCTTTTACGCGCAGTTAGCTCTGGGTTTTCCTTTGCTTTTGCGCGTATTTCCCTTTTACGCGCAGTTGACTCTATGTTTTCCTTTGTTTTTGCGCGTATCTCCCTTTTACGCGCAGTTGGCTCTAAGTTTTCCTTTGCTTTTGCGCGTATTTCTCTTTTACGCGCAGTTGGCTCTAAGTTTTCCTTTGCTTTTGCGCGTATCTCCTTTTTACGCGCAGTTGGCTCTAAGTTTTCCTTTGTTTTTGCGCGTATTTCCCTTTTACGCGCAGTTGCCACTGGGTTTTCCTTTGCTTTTGCGCGTATTTCCCTTTTACGCGCAGTTGACTCTAAGTTTTTCTTTGCTTTTGCGCGTATTTCCCTTTTACGCGCAGTTGGCTCTAAGTTTTCTTTTGTTTTTGCGCGTATCTCCCTTGCGCGCAGTTGCCACTGGGTCTTTCTTTGCTTTTGCGCGTATCTCCCTTTTACGCGCAGTTTGCATTGAGTTTTGTTTAGTTTTTGCGCGTATTTCCCTTTTGCGCACACCGCATTCGTTTTTCCCTCCTGTCTGAGTGCCGTGATTACTTATTTTTCTATACTAACCCTCGATTCCAAGCCGAGTACAACGTTCCTTCCTTTTAGCAACTCTTAATCACCCGGACAGCCTCCCCTAACATACTAAATTACAACATTTACCATAAATGGGGTTCTGCCGAGAAAAAAGAGACAGCCTCAAGGGACTGCCTCCTACCTTCCTTATTTTTCCGTTAATTCAATTCTCCCATTACTTGTCTTCAACTTCACTTCTACCGACCCGTCACCAATGGTTCGATTTCCTTCATTCGATCCAAGGATATGCACCGAACCATTGCTCGTGTTAGCTGTGATGGTTGTATTGTTAACTGCTTCTTCTACCTCAACAATAATCGCTCCATTGGAAGTAGCCAAGTCTAACGGAGAGTGAATAGTTGGTAGTGACATCTGGATAGCGCCATTACTCGTTTGAGCTTTTATTTCACCTTGTATATCATTTGCAATGATTGCACCATTACTCGTTTTTGCATGAATATAATCACTATCAAGTTGCTTTAATCGTAGCTTTCCATTCTTCGTATCTAATATGACTTGATTGGCATTCAACTCCGATACATCTATGACACCATTGCTGCTTTCGACACTTATTTCTTCATATGCTTCTCTTGGTAAATAAACTTCTATTTGTTTATTAAACTCTTCTAAATCAAAACTAAATAAGCGAAACGTTCTTTTATCCTTTTGATGCTCTACTTTCAAAGTATCTCCTGCAACGGATACTTTGAAATCCTCATGTTCTTTTCCTTTCATTTCACCACTTAATCTCACCTCTGCCTCGCCATCGGTTGGAGCGAGGATAACTTGGGCATTATCTGTTTTAACCTCTACATTGTTAAAGGCTTCTTCAATTGTTTTCGTCTCCGAAACATTTTCTGCTTGCAATTGCCCATAGGTAAACGCAAACCCTACTCCACCAACGCAAACGAGCAATCCACCAATTAATAATAACTTCTTAATCACCCTTCATACCTCCTTTAACAATCGAGACGTTATAAGAAAGATAACGAATAAAAATTTTCTTCATGAATTTAGTAACATACATCATAGCGACCAATAATAATAACCCCAACCCACAAAAAAGAATAGCAGCAAATAAGTTCACTAATTCAAATGATGAGGTTATAAAAATGTCGATGAGCACTAATAAGGGTGAAATAATACCTGCAAAACTTACAATCCAACCGGAAAAGATTATACTAACGATGGCAAGGAAGGGACCGAGGACAATGATTAGATTAAATAGACCTAATCCAATGACAGCCAATGTCGCCTGCAAAATATTTTGGATGCCACCATCACCTTTTGCTTGCTCGATATGGTAACTCGCCTTAACCTCCTTAGCAATACCTCTCGGTGAACCGAGATCTTTAGCAATTTCCTCCTCTGTTTTCCCCTCTTCTAAACCAAATTCAAAATGGGCTTCATAATCTTGAAGTAATTCCATTCTTTCTTGTTTATCAATATCTTTTAATTCCGCTTCTAAGGTGATGAGAAATTCCTGTTTATTCATCTTTAACACCTTCTTTTATTAAATGATTAACCCCGTTTGTAAATTCGTACCACTCTGCTAACAACGCCTGTAAATAGATGCGTCCTTTATCTGTTAACTGATAATATTTTCTTGGGGGACCTTCTTTAGATTCCTGTAAATAAGTTGTAAAATACTCTTCCTTCGTTAACCTGCGCAATAATGGATAAACCGTACCTTCAGATATTTGAATTTGGTCAGATATCTTCTGTACTAGCTCATATCCATAATGATCCTGCTTATCAAGCAAAACTAAGACGCATAACTCGAGCACACCCTTCTTAAACTGGACGTTCATTTTCTTCCTCCTTCCACTACTATATATTATATAGTACTAAACAATATGTGTTATTAATTTCTGTAATCATACTATAGCAGGTAGTATTATACATTGCAAGGTACTGAATGAAATTTTCCAAAAAAAAGAAGCCCGTAGACTTCATTTTTAGCTTTAGACTCTTAAAGGAACATCTTTACTAATCGTTGTGTTCATTTTCTTTTGCTTTATCTCTTTATTCCTCATTTTTGCTTCTATATAGGTAAAAAGCACTTCCAATAACCAACAAATCAACCAATAGATCAGAGCAGCGACTAAGTACATTTCCAAAAAGTGATAACCATCATTAGCAATGATTTTTGCCAGTGCCATCACTTCTACAACTTTTACCGCAAATGCTAGTGAGGTCGCCTTTATTAAACCAATAAATGTATTTCCCAAGTTTGGTAAGGCCACTAAGAAAGCTTGCGGTAGGACAATTCTTTTTAATGCTTGAAAAGTAGTCATTCCCACAGAATGGGCCGCTTCCATTTGCCCGATTTGTACAGCATTTAAGGATGCCCGCATAATTTCTGCTTGATAAGCTGATACATTAATTGTGAATGCAATAAAAGCATAAAGCAGTGGTGAAATATGATCAGCATTATAGGCTGTACCGAAAGATTGATTCATTTTTTCTAATAGAACAGGCACACCGTAGAAGAATACATATAATTGTACCAATAATGGCGTACCCCTAATAAATGATATATAAATAATGAAAAGGCGATTAAGGATAGGGACGCGATAAATTCGGCAAAGAGCAATTAGCAGACCGAATATCAATCCAAACACCATTGCAACAACAGCAATTGCTAAGGTGATTGGCACCCCTTTTAAAACCTCGGGAATCTGCTCAATAGCAAATTCAAAATTGATGATAGGCATTAAGTGTTCATTCCTTCATTATGATTTGGATAAACTGAC
This sequence comes from Cytobacillus sp. FSL K6-0129, assembly GCF_038007625.1. Taxonomy (NCBI): domain Bacteria; kingdom Bacillati; phylum Bacillota; class Bacilli; order Caryophanales; family Bacillaceae; genus Cytobacillus; species Cytobacillus sp. FSL K6-0129. Next base: position 2,507,672 of record NZ_JBBOXM010000001.1, read on the forward strand.
CTTTCCTTTCTTTAAAACCTTTTCTAATGTACTAATGACCATTTCTATTAAAATACAAGTGCCCCAGTATATAAGAGAAATGACGACATAAATCTCAAACATACCTATACCATGGTTATTACCTAATATAATCCTTACTTGACCCATAATATCGATAATACCAATCGTGAATGCTAAGGAAGTATCTTTTAATAGTTCGATAATGTTATTACCTAAATTCGGTAAAGATAAAACGAAGGCTTGAGGCAACACCACTCTCCATAATGCTTGTGTATAGGTCATCCCTACACTATATGCTGCTTCAAATTGATCCTCACCAACTGCCAAATAGGCAGAACGCACAACTTCTGAAAGATAAGCAGCATTATGCAGGGAGAGACTAATTAAAACAAAAATCATCCGATCCATACTATTAATATCAATATGAAAAGCTAATAACAGCTGTGGTAACCCAAAATAAACAAGAAATAATTGCACTAATAAAGGTGTCGATCGGCAGAATGAGAGATAAAATGTTGCGATTTGATAAATTACTTTGAATCTCTTAATACGGATAATCGCTATAGCTACGCCTAAGACTAATGAACAAACTAAGGAAATGAGTAACATAAATAAGGTGATTGGTAGCTTATCTAATACTTGTATAAACAAACTAAACCAATCATTCACCACCGACATCCAACCTTCTCCCCTTTCTAATAACAAAGAATAATCCGTAATTCGACGTGATTACGGATTAAATTTATAGTTTTCCTCATTGATATAATCTAAGTTCTCAAAGAAATTGACTTCAAACCATTTTTCAGCCAAATCTGGTAAGGTACCATCCTCAATCAGCTCTTTCGTCACATCATCGAACTCTTTAGCTAATTCTGTGTGTTCTTTATTAAAAACGGTATATACAGGCTCTTTTGACACAATCCCGGCCACTTTCAAATTTAAATCCAACTCTTTTTGGACAGCATTGAATGTTGTTACATTAATAAACATGGCATCATCCTTACCATCATTAACCCGCTCTAGATTATCTGCATTAGAAGGAAATTCAATACTCTCAATATCAATTTGCTCATCAGGATTGTTTTTGTTATAACTATTTAATATTGTTCTTAAACCACCACTAGGAGACATCGGTGCTAATTTTTTACCTACCATATCTTCTAATGTTTTGATATCATCACGATTTGGTTGTGTTACGAGAGAAGTGAGTGAATAACCAAATTCCTGTTCAGGATAAAGGAACTTTTCTTCTCTTTCAGGGTTTTTAAAAAACCAATTAATCGCAAAATCATATTTGCCTGTATCCACGCCAACTAAATTTGCTTCCTCTTCTCCCCAAACATATTCAAAATGGTAGTCTTCTAATTTCTTTTCTACTTCTTTCAAATAATCCATATCGTAACCAATTGGCTCATTATTATCATCCGCATATAGGAATGGTGGATTCACCTCGTCACTTATGGCGACAGTAATAACTTTCTTACCATCTTCAGTTGTCCCATTACTTGAAGACGAGCACCCAGCAATGAATAAAACGCTTATTATAAGTAAAAATGTAATTTTTAACCCTTTCATATTAGTCCTCCATTCTCTTAGATAGTAAAGTCTGGTTCCTTCATTATTCTTTTTAAAAACTTTCTTGTTCTCTCTTGTTTCGGGTGAATAAGAATGTCGTCAGGTGGCCCTTGTTCAATAATCTGACCATCATCCATAAATACCACTCTATTCGAAACCTCACGAGCAAAATCTATCTCATGGGTGACAATCATCATCGTAACCCCGCCACTAGCAATTTCTCGAATAATTTCTAGCACTTCTCCTACCATTTCCGGGTCAAGTGCTGAAGTTGGTTCGTCAAACAATATAACGTCCGGATTTAGTGCTAACGCCCGGGCAATCCCCACTCTTTGTTTTTGACCTCCAGATAGTTGTTGCGGATACGCATTGATTTTATCTGCTAAACCTACCTTAGTTAGAATGTCTATCCCGATTTCTCTCGCCATTTTTTTCGATTTCTTTTGTGCAACGATTAAACCTTCTGTGACGTTTTCTAGAACCGTTTTATTCTCAAAAAGATTATAGTGTTGAAAAACCATCGCCGTCCTTCTTCTTAATTGGAGAATGTCTTTCTTTACTGGTTTTTTTGTTTGTATCGTTAAATCATGGATTGATATTGTTCCTTCGTCTGGTTTTTCCAAATAGTTCACACATCTAAGGAGCGTTGTTTTTCCTGAACCGCTCGGACCAATAATTGTAACAACATCCCCTTTTGATACTTCTAAATCAATACCTTTTAATACATGGTTATTTTTAAACTTTTTATGAATATGCTTCAGTAAGATCATTTAAACCTCACTTTCCTGCATTACTGCATTGGTGTTAGAATTTTATAAAAAAAGATTAACAAAACAATTTCTATATGTAAAGTCGGAATTTTATTATTTTTTAAATATTTCAACAAACCAGTATCCTCTCCTTGACGAACATGAACCACTTGTTTAACATTTAAACCAACAAAGGAAGTAGGGATTAGATAGTTCATTAGAGGAGGAAGAGACATTGGTTTCACAATTATTCGTGAAGACGGAAGAGCAGAGAAAATGGTTACATGCATTACAAACAAAAAAAGCGACGTTTCTTAGTCGTTCACAAGAGATAGATGAAGAGGCGAAATTCCCTCATGAGAATATTCGTGAATTAGTGGAATTAGGTTATACAAAAGTGACATTACCTAAAAGATATGGCGGTGAGGGGCTTGGTGTGTATGACATGGTTCTTTTCCAAGAAACCCTTGCTTCCTACGATAGTGCCACTGCCTTAAGTATCGGATGGCATGTTGGTGGATTAGGTGAAATCTATGAAAAGCAATTATGGACAGAGAAACAACTTGCCTCTTTTGCAAATGATGTACAAAAAGGCGCACTTGTGAATCGGTCTGTGAGCGAAGCACAAACGGGTAGCCCGACAAGAGGTGGCAGACCCGGAACTACCGCTGTGCGCAAAAATGGATCGTGGGTTATTAATGGTCGTAAAAATTTTACAACAATGTCGCCTGCTTTAACCTATTTTCTCACTTCTGCCTGGATAGAGGAGAAACAAACGATTGGCTTTTTCTTAATTCATAAAGATACGCCAGGCTTATCTATTGACGAAACATGGGACGTCGTGGCTATGAGAGGAACAGGAAGTCATGATCTCGTATTAGATCAAGTAGTCATTCCTGAAGAGGCACTCGTTGAAACAATTGTTGACAGGGGAAAATCTTTAAACGGATGGGTACTACATATCCCCGCCTGCTATCTCGGAATTGCTCAAGCAGCTAGAGATTATGCCGTACAATTTGCCTTAGAGCATAAACCAAATAGTATAAAAGGGTCTATTAGTGAATTACCGAATGTACAAACACTTCTTGGTGAAATCGATGCCGCTTTGCTTGCTGCAAAACATCTACTCTATCACGTGGCCGAAGTATACGATGATATAAATAGAAGAAAATATATTGAAAACGAACTAGCTGTTGCTAAATACCAAGTAACACATGCAGCACTTAACGTTGTCGATAAAGCGATGCGTGTCGCAGGAGCAAAAAGCTTACAACGTAATAATCCACTTCAAAGATATTACCGAGACGTCCGTGCTGGTCTTCATAATCCGCCAATGGACAATATCACCATTCAAAAACTTGCTGAATCAGCGATTGCTCAGTATAAATAAGGGCAAGCTAAAATCAGACACGCGGGAATTCCAAAATGAAATTTCTCCGTGTCTTTTATTGTGGCGTTAGGGGAGAGCTTTGTAAGGAGTTGAGTATTTTAAAACTGTGGGATTTGTAGGGAAATTGAGGACTTCGACTCAGCGCATCTTTGTCACTTGTAATGTTTGTCATCACGAATTTGGCAATCTATCTTACCGCTTGCTTTTACTAATGACTATTTTAGGTCCGTCCCCACATCTTTTTGCTTTTTATTTGGGATGTGTTCGGATTTCGTTTTTGGCAACACACCTACTTGCTTTTCATCCCAGTTATGTTCGTATTCCCATTTTGGCAACACACCTACTTGCTTTTCATACAAGTTGTGTTCGTATTCCCAATTTGACAACTCATCTATCTGCTTTTCATACAAGTTGTGTTCGTATTCCCAATTTGACAACTCATCTATCTGCTTTTCATCCTAGTTGTGTTCATATTCCTAATTTGGCAACTCATCTACCTGCTTTCCATCCTAGTTGTGTTCGTATCTCCAATTTGACAACTCATCTCACTGCTTTTCATCCTAGTTGTGTTCGTATCTCCCATTTGACAACTCATCTACCTGCTTTTCATCCTAGTTGTGTTCGTATCCCCCATTTGACAACTCATCTACCTGCTTTTCATCCTAGTTGTGTTCGTATCCCCCATTTGACAACTCATCTACCTGCTTTTCATCCGAGTTATGTTCGTATTCCTAATTTGGCAACTCATCTACCTGCTTTCCATCCGAGTTGTGTTCGTATCTCCAATTTGACAACTCATCTCACTGCTTTTCATCCTAGTTGTGTTCTTATTGAACCTTTCACATTTCCCAAGGCTTCTTTTTATCTTTTTTTACCTAATTACCTCCACTATCCCTATTTCCCTTCAATCCAGTGGTCTCATTTCACTTAGCCTCACACCATTGTGTCTATATTTGAATAGAAACAGAGATAATAAGCTTAATATTGTGGTCCCGATTACGAAGGGGAAATAAGTGTTCCATTCAGTTATCACACCTGCTAAGAAAGTAGCGAGCATTCCGGTAAGACTTGTCAGAACATATACTGCGCTTCTGACGCGAGCGATTAAATGATCGGGTGTAATTCCTTGTTGGACAGAGATTTGGACAACAAATCCCATTGAAAGCGCACCATCGAATAGAACCATCCCCAAACACATCAAATAAAAATGACTAGTGGTCAAAAGTATAATCCCAACCCCTGAGATAGCCATGAGGAGACCTAGGAAAGGTAGCCAATTCATTTGATTAAACCGCGGCATGAGAAAAACACCTAGCAGATTACCAATACCGGCGCATGACAGTAACAGTCCAATTTGTGTTTCTGAGAAAGCTAGTGTTAAATCTGCATGCATGATGACACTGAGAATGATAAAAGTGGTACTAAAGGAGAGCACAATCGCCGTTAGAGTGATTAACTTTTGTGAAGCATTAATAAAAAGGTGGCCCATTCCTGCTTTCGATTCTTCGATAAAAGCCCTTACACTTTTTACTAAAGTTTGTTGTTTTTTCACCGTTGGTTGATGATTGTATTTTGTGAAAATTAGCAGAAGCATGGCTGCGAGATAGAGCGTGCCACAAATGATGAGGGTAGTCGAGCCACCATATGTTGCAAAGAGATAGCCACCTAAGGCTGGGCCAATGAATGTAACAATGGCATCCGCTGCCTCAAGTAAATTATTCGCACTTAAAAGCCTTTCCCTCGAAACAATGCGGGGAATCATTGCTTGTTGGGCAATTTGAATAACAAGACCAACAAAACCGAGTAAAAATATAATGATAGTAATCAACCATAGATCCCCTATATCTCTAGCGAAAATATAAGAAAGAAAAAATAACAAACAGCCGTATACGAAATTGGCAACCCAAGCTACAGTCACCACATTGATTCTTTCAATAAACGTTCCTACTGGAATGGCAAAGAGAATCGATGCCGCCTTTTGCACCATTAATACAGCCGTCGTTACAATAGGAGACCCAGACATACCGAGAACAATGAGGGGAAGGATAAGTTCATAAAAACGATCACTTAATAGACGCGATAAGTAATGACTCCACACTTTGATAAATTCTCCGTTTATCATCGACCCTACCTCATTCCCCTTCTATATCGTTTTCGTATATTTTACCCATGCCAATACATTCAATAGAATTGTCACGATTAAAAGCACACTTGAAGCAAGGACAACCGAACTTGTTATATCCATCAAGGCATTAAAATCTTCTATTTCTATAAGAAATTTTTGCACCATTAATTGAAATAAAATAGCCGTACTACAACAGATGAAACTTAAAAATGAATACGTCATCCACCGTTTGGCATTTTCTTGTTCTCGACCAAGATTAAGCAACGGTAAGATCCAAGCAACTATGCCTAAAACCAGACTCCCTATATTTAACCAACCCATAATAACCACCTTTTGCTCACCATTTATTCTCCACCCTCTCAGCAAAACCAAGAAAGTCTTTCAGTACAATGGTTGTTCCATCATCCAATACCGCTTTCCCAGTGAAATGACCAAATACTTGATGCTGATCACTAGAAATAACTATGACCGAGGTGTAATCTTTACGATCTAAAATGGGGATGAAGTCCATTTCGAACCTTCCATCGCTTGAAGTGAATCGCCAAGGTGAGAGATAGTCAAAGATTCCATTATTCTGTGGGATATGGAAAGTAACCTCTTCCAGTTTATGGGCCACTCCATCATAGAAGAGCATATTTTCACTGGCAAGTGAAGTATCGCCAAAACCATAGCCGATATTAAAGCCGAATGTTTTCCCCTCGACAACGCCAGATGCTGATCCCCAATACCACGTATTTTTATATGTCCATACCCCCCTGCCCCAGTCTAATGTAGCAAAGCTATTCTTTTCCTGAAATTGATATTCTGTTTGCCCATAGTGGACACTGCCCTTTGCACGCATCCCATTGATCTTTTGATTATAGTAAAACGCTTGTCGATCTTCCTTAAATGGAATAGCCATTACAATAGAATCTTTAGCCACATTAACTAAATCAATGTCACAGGCAAAGTCAGTTTTACCATCGAAATTTTTCATATGACAACATAATTTCCTACCATTCTTTATATGCGAAAAAGACATCTTAATTCGCTTATCTTCGTAAACAATATCGCCTTCCTTTGAAGTCGACGGTAAGTTCAACTTCCCAAATGTAAGAGGCTTCATAATGCTTGTCGTTCGATAGGAAGCACGCTTAAAATCAAGAAAAGACACACTCAATAAAGCCATGTAGGAATTGTCGGCAATGGTCAGAGCCACACCAAAATCATCATTACAAACTAAATAATAATCCCATTCCTTTATTCTCCACGCTTGAGCCTTGATGGCCTTTCGATCATATGTAAGCAGGAGTTGTTTTGCATACCCTGATTGAACAAGTTCCCCTTTATCATTTAATAGATGGCCCGCTTCCGTCATTTCTCTCTGCACAACATAACCTCCCTAAGTGAATTCATATTGGTCAGGTTGAAGATGAGACATATCTGCTTCCAATAGGATGTTTTTCTGACCATTTACAATTTCAATTACTGAAAGACAAGTATCATGAATGTACGGGGCATCCCAAAGTTTTTCCATAGGTATTTGTTTCAAGTAGGCAAGAAGCGTTTTGATTACGACCGTATGTGTAACAAGCAAAACATTTCCATTCTTATGGTTTGTCATCACTCTTTTTAGCACTTTTACTGCTCGATCCTGTACTTGCTGAAAACTTTCTCGTTCTGTTGGATGATAGAGATGAGGCGCACACCAAAAGGCATGGAATTCATCTGCGTATTGTTTTTGGACATCTGATTGTTGCTGCCCTTCCCAACTTCCCATATAAATCTCTTGTAAATCCTCATCAGTAAAAACCTTAATTGGGCGATTGCCTTTAATCAGGCTCGCCGTCATCATCGTTCTTCCACTTGGACTGGCATAAATCGCATCAAACGGGACTTTGCTTAAATGTTCTCCTAATAATTTGGCGTTCTCACTCCCAATTGTTGTTAGGTCAGAATCTAATCTTCCCTGTAGCCTTCTTTCTCTATTCCATTCTGTCTGACCATGTCTTGTCATGTATATTTTCACCATTCACCCTTCTTTCTGTACAAAAACTAAAATCGAAAGCTTATCTGTTGAAAGGAATGTATACCTGTCCCAAATTGATCCAATTGATGGCTCTTTAAATACTGAACTGCATCATAAGCTTCCTGCAAAACAGTCGGTGCTAATCCTAATGTATGATGTGATCCGAACACTTTTGCTACATTGGGAATCATCGCTATTTTCTCAATTGATCGCACGAGATCAGATGGACTCGTAGAAGGATAAAAAGCGAATATAGGCTCGGTATCATACAATAAATCGCCTGTAAATAGGTAGTTATGTGTTTCATCATAAATAGTAATATGCCCCGGTGAGTGTCCTGGCGTATGATAGATTTTAAGTTTTCGATTCCCTAATTGCAGCACATCACCATCCGCTAGTAAAGCGGTCGGCTCTCCTGTAAAAGGCTGATATGTTTCAGGATTAAATGTTTTCGGTTTGGGGATTGTAATATCTCTTTGTATATCAGTGCGGATTTGTTGGAGCGTAAGACCACTAATACCATTAACTAACCAGTCTTTATCTAGCTCATGAACGTAAATCGTATCGTACAATCCATGTCCACCAATATGATCGACATGAACATGCGTTGTTATGACCTCAATAGGTAAGGAAGTTAATTGATCGGTTATACGTTTAATGTTATCTATTCCAAGACCTGTATCAATGAGTACCGCTTTTTCTTCACCAATGAGCAAAAACGAATGTACTTTTTCCCAGTGGCCATATTCACTAATCGCATACGTTTTACTATCAATTAATTGCACAGTAAACCAAGAATCTTTAATTAACACAAGCTTCACCTGCATTTCGAAAATTGAATTAGAAGAGCATTGGGAGTAGTCGATTGATTATAATGTTCTTTATTAAGTATAGCAATTGCCAATGTATGTGAATAGGTAGCATTTTCAAAAAGAGATAAGTGTTAGCCATAATTGTTGTATGGCGTATGCCATTCAATTATTGAGGCATAGGTCCTCTTACCGTTTTTTTCTTTTTAGAATAAATTAGATTACTCATAATAAATACTCCCCCATAAGAGCCAGATTTTTACTTTTTAATCTGTCTTCCTAAAGGGGAGCATATTAACTTAACGTGAAGGAGGGGGTTTACAGTCAGCTTCTTATGCTATCAATTTTTCTATATCAATTGGGAAATCTCTTAGGAGTTACACAATATTTGTTACTTAGATGGATATCCTGATACTAGAGATGTTATCAGAAAAATTTATTCTGTTCTGTATATGTCCAGTGTTTTCTAGAATTATCCACTTTATAAGAAATGCACAAGCGGTATTTTTTGCGAGAGGGATAAACTATATAATGTTTATTTTTTTATACTTCTAATGAAAGTGAACAACTTTTGTCTTTGTCTTTTTCTTTTTTTCCGTAATTTATGATAATCAAGTGCGAATAACCTGGAGTCAGTATGTTTATTTGTCGTCTACTTTCTGTTTATCGATAGCAAAAATTCTTCCACTTCGTTTGTCAGGTTCTTTTATAGCCCACTTTCGATTTTTCCAAGCTTTTTTACCTACCTTTATTCCTGATTCCACACTTTCTTCCGTTCTTCCAAACCAATTTACCAGCTCCGCTAACGAGCTTTGCTCTGTGACCATCTGGGTCAACTAATTTAGCAGATTGTTATTTGCGTATATATATCCATTTGGCGTAAGAATATCATCATCATCACCAGCGCATCTGGATCAAGGGAGAAAAAACACCATGAGTTGGATGATAATCTTGCTATTAAATAATAGTGATCCGTTTTCCTCATCAAACTGATATCCAGCATATCGGTAAAGTAAGGAAATCTCATTAGATTGCTAAAAAAAGGGACCAAAAAAGCTCACATAACGGCTTTTTTTGGTCCCTCGATATTTATCCTTTTACCATTCTTATAATATGGTCAAGGTCTGGTTTCGTCAGCGATGCATCTAAAGTTTGGTTTAATACATTAGAAATCGATTCAAACAACTGACTTCCTTCTTTGGTAAGAGTAATATAACTAGCTCTTTTATCGTCTTCACAAATTGATCTCCATACAAGTTGTTTGTTTTGGTAATTCTCCATGCGTGTAACTAATCGAGACAAAGCGCTATGACTAAGTCCGATTTTGGGTTGTAAATCCGTTAACCTTAATTTAAATTTATCTGCTTGTGATAAATGATACAAGAGATAAAATTCATTAAGGTTTAAATGGTATTGCTGTTGTATAACGTTATCTATCGCGTTATATAAACGGTTATAAAATTTTGAGTAGTTTACCCAAAAGTCGACTAATCGTTCAGGCGTTTCCAATGCAATCCCCTACCTCGAAAAACTATATTACGCATCTAATAAGCATATTATATCGTTAAACACACTACAATCAAAGTTCTATGCTCATTAAGCCAATTAAGTTGACAGGAAACAAAGATTGAATTATTATTTGCATGCGCAAACAAATAAAATGCGAGGTGATTCATCATGCTCTTCAATCATCAAAGTTCCTATCAAGATAATTAATTAACTTTCGAGTTCTATATTCCATGGGAAACTCATTCATTTTGGACATAAAAATTAAAATTTAGGGGGATGTTTTTCGTGCGTTACTTAGCATATATTTTAGCCGTATTGGCAGGAACAGCACTTAGCTTCGAAAGCGCAATATACGGTCAACTTGGAGAAGCAATAGGAAAGCTAGAGACCAGTTTTTATAACTTCTTTATGGGCACTCTTATCATGGGAATAATATGGTTATTTTTTGGTAAGGGGAAACTTTCCTATACGATGGAAGCACCAAAATGGTCACTTTCTGGAGGAATTTTAGGAGTCATATATTTAACAGCTATCGTTATAAGTGTTCCTTTTGTTGGTGTTGGGATAACGATGGTTACAGTAATTATTGGTCAACTGATTATGAGTATGATCATTGAACACTTTGGTTGGCTTGGTATTAAACAAACTAAAATCAATAAAGAAAAAGTATTTGCAGTAATTTCTATGATTATTGCCCTTATATTAATTAACTAGGAGGTCTCCTTATGGATAGTTTAATGATTCTATTTACCTTATTAGGTGGTATCGCATTAAGTGCACAGTCATCCGTCCACGCAACCTTCAGCCGGAAAGCTGGAACTATCGAAACAACTTTTTTAACCATGTTAACTGGTTTAGTCTTTCTGACAATTATTATTATATTTTTCGGTCAAGGCAATGTACTTGGAATCCTTTCAGCACCTGTATGGCAGTTAAGCGCTGCACTTTTAGGTACGGCGTTCTTACTTCTCTCTGTCATAGCTGTTCCAAAAATCGGGGTTATAGCAGCCAATGTTGCCATTATCAGCGGACAACTGGCAAGTAGTATGATTATTGATCACTTTGGTTGGTTTGATAGTTTAATCATACCTTTAGACTGGAAACGACTTGTTGCACTAATATTTATGATTATTGCTGTTTATTTCATCTACAAAGGAAATAAACGCTCTAACGCTGAAACCATTTCTTGAAGTTACCATAAACATAGAAACGCTACAAACCCAAAAAGAGTTTGTGGCGTTTTTATAATGGATATTCCATTAATTAAATTCCCCAATATTTATACATATATTATAAGGATAATTGTTAGCTCTAACCAAAATCAGGAAGATAAATCATCGCTTCTTCCCCTAAACGCTTTAGTCAAGCCAAATAAATGGAATGATAAGTCAATTAAATTTTAAAGCCTTATTACATTTAAGATATCATCATGTTCTTTTTAAACTAGTGAAATCTAGCATTTTATCTCATCCTACTATAACCGCTCTCGACTCCAAGTTGTTCCTGTTTTGATTATCTTAGCTGGAGAGCCCGCAATGGTTGTATGTGCTTCGGAGAAAGGTTTAGTAACAACTGATCTTGCTCCGATGATCGTATCGTCCGGAATCACCGCGCCTTTGGAAATCAAGCAACTAGCAGCAACCCAAACATGATTACCAATGACCACATCCTTTGCACCGTTCAATCTTTCATTTGTTTCAAGGTCAAGAACGGAATGAGCATCTGTTGTTCTCACGGCTATATCATAAGAAAACATACAGTCCGCTCCAATGGTAATATTCTTTCCTTCTTGTGATAGTAGATAGACATTCTTAAAGGTCGTTCGGTCACCAACTTTAATCGATTGTTTTTTGCCTTTTAATAAAATATGACCAATCAAGTCGGTATCTTCCCCTATCATAATTTCATTATTTGAACCTCGTATGTGAATTAATATATTGGATAGTTTTGTCCCTTTTCCAATATGGATTTTATTATTTGAACCAGTGATTTTTAATTCAGCATTTTTAAAAATAAACGATTCTTCATCGTATATTAGTTGATTGTTTTTTCCAAATACTTTCGTCGTTAGTCCTTTAATTTCTTCTTGAAGTATCATGAAAATGGACCTCCTTACAATTATTGCTCGTATTATAACATCACTGAGGTATTGTAAAGGAGGAATTTACAGAAACTGAAAGCAACTGTTACATATGATTTAATTGTTATCTTATTTTTGCATTTACATCGTACCCGATATATAATGTATCGTGTACGATGTAAATGAGGAGGTGGTCAAAGTAAAAGCACAGACATTAGAAAATCAATTATGTTTCGCTATTTATAAAGCAACAAATCAATATACTAAGTTATACCGGAAAGCACTGGAACCGTTTGACCTCACTTACCCTCAATATATTGTCTTACTGGCTCTGTGGGAAAATGATCATATGATTATTAAACAATTAAGTGAAAAGTTATCGTTAGGGATTGGTACTTTAAACCCCATTATTTCTAAACTAGTAGAAAAAGATTATGTAATGAAAACACCCTCACCTATGGACAAAAGATCTGTAGTCATTTCATTGACCACAAAAGGTAGAAACTCCGAAAGTACGATATCAGAAATGATTTCAACTAAAGCTACAAAATGGGATTCATTCGCTATATTTGATGATCAATTCAAATTAAAATTACAAGAATTGAATACACTGTTATCTCAATTAAATGAAGGGGAGGAGAAAAAATGAATTTATATGATATAAACGTAAAACTCGAAAACGGTACCAATTATCAATTGGAGCAATATGAAGGCAAGGTATTACTAATTGTCAATACCGCAACAAAATGTGGCTTGGCCCCACAATTTGCAGAACTTGAGAACCTATATCAAAAATATAAAGATGCGGGACTGGTTATATTAGGATTTCCTTCGGATCAATTTAAACAAGAGCTCGACTCTGCTGAGGAAGCGAGTGAAGCTTGTCGGATGACCTATGGTGTTTCATTCCCTATGCATGAAATCATTAAAGTGAATGGAAAAGAAGCACACCCTTTATTCAATTATTTAACGACAGAAGCAAAAGGTTTTCTAAGCAAAAGCATTAAATGGAACTTTACTAAGTTTCTCATTAATCAAAATGGAAATGTGGTAGAGCGCTTCGGTCCTACAGATAAACCAAGTGATTTTGAGGAAAAAATAAAACAACTACTATCAAATTAAGAAATATGTCACTTCGCCTTCCCCATGGTAGATAACTATGATTATTACCGTTCACTTTAGGGTATTACAATTAATACCATCATTTTATTTATCAAGGGGAGGCTCATTCATGAATCAGTCAAAGAAACTAGGTATCGTCTACCTTATTACTTTCGCTATAATGATTTTCTTAAATTATTGGTCAGCTACAAATGTTGGCAATGTTGCTGATGCTAACCAACCTTTAATACAACCTGCTGGTTTTGCATTTTCCATTTGGGGGTTCATTTATTTACTTTTATTTATTTGGATTATCAGAGCTTTTTTTGTGAGAGGTGATGCTGTTTATGTAAAAACTAGCTACCTACCAGCTCTTAACTTTTTATTAAATGGCTGTTGGATTCTAGCTTTTACTGCTCAAGCACTACTAACATCAGTAATCATCATTTTTGCTTTACTTGTCACCTTAATTCTAATCTACGGTAGAATAAACGATACAACTCATACTTTCTTTGAAAAACTGCCATTTTCCATTTATATTGGTTGGGTTTCTGTAGCAAGTATTTTAAATGTATTTGTTTGGTTTGTAGGGATGGAACAAACTGTTTTTCTCGGATTGAATGAAGTGACTTGGACCTTTATTATGTTAGCAGTTGCTACAATATTAGCGATTGTTTTCTCTATTCGATTTAAAGACTTTATTTATACACTTGTTTTCATCTGGGCATACATTGGTATATATGCTAAAACACCTAATGATGCTGTGAAAAGCTTTGTGATGATCCTCATCCTTTTATTAATCGTTATTTTTATCTATACGCTCTACAAATTTTTCAAAAAGTAAATACAACTTAAGAGGCAAATTATGAAGAAGATAATCAAATCAAAAGTATTCCTTATCCTATCAGCTCTAGTAGTTACAGCAATCGGTGGATTTTTCATCTGGACTCAGCTCACTTATCATTCAGTGGGTGAGCCAACGATCCCCGTAGACAACCAAATAAGCGTTGAAGATGATTGGCTTTTATTCGGTGACCCTAATAGTCAAATAGGTATTATTCTTTATCCGGGTGCAAAAGTAGAACCCGATGCTTATGCTTATATCGGTCAAGAATTAGCTAAAGAAAATCTATTCATCGCTATACCACATGTAACACTAAACATCGCCATACTTGATGTTTCTAAAGCTAACGAAATCATTAGTACGTATAAAGATGTAAATTGGTTTGTTGGAGGCCATTCAATGGGCGGTGCAGCAGCAGCCATGTACGCCGATAAAAACATAGATCAAGTACATGGTTTAATACTACTGGGTGCCTATGCCTCTGATAATGATACACTGACAAATTCGAAACTACCTGTCTTATCCATAAGTGGCTCAAATGATGGCCTAAGTACGCCCGCTAAAGTTGAAGAGAAGAAGGTTTTTCTTCCAGATGAAGCAGACTTCGTAGAAATCGAAGGAGGAAACCATGCCTATTTTGGTGTATACGGAGAACAATCTGGTGACAACCCAGCCGACATTTCTATTAAGAAACAACAAGAAACGATCATCGATACCATTACTCATTGGATAAAAGAACAAAAACAATAATTAAGAAGGGCTATCTACTATAGATAGCCCTCCTGTTATTCTCCTCTAATTCCTTCTACTTCAATCTCTGTAATATGATAAGATGAATGAAATGCCAGAGGTAACCAGTCTTCAACTAAATGAATTTTCTTCATGCCTGGAGTTGGCATAAGCAGTTGAATTTTTGATAATAGTTTTGTTTCATCCATTTCATAGGAGACAATATAAAATTGATCAAACGTTTGTTTAAGAGAATCGAATTCACCGAAGCTTAATTGTTCAAAATTCTGAGAAGTGACGTCTTCTAACATTAACTGTTCTCCTACTTCATTCATTTGTTCTAATTGCTGCCAATCACTATGACGATTAATCTTGGAGAGTTCAACTAAATAGTGCTCCTCTTTTCGACTCGGTGATGATTGTGGTGAAGGTCCTCCACTTTTAATGATAAATAAAGAGTTTGTTGCCTTATTTTCGAATTTAAGATAACCCCATGCATAACCGGCTTTAGAAAATTCAAATTGAATCCCAAGCTTGCGACATTCTTGTGCTACGGCATCTTCAATATGATTGCCTTTTACCCATGCATAACCTGTACTAATAAGCATTTCACGTTTCTTCTGTTCACGCTCATGAATGTAATGCCTATATCCTTTTAATATACCATCAACAATCGCCTGACTTAATTCAGGTGAAAATTTATAATTCATCAAGTGATTATTTCCTCCTAAGTTTTCTTTTTCACATATTCAACCTTTTTTGGAAAGGAAGATCATTGCTTGTTTTGGAAAAAAACCATTTTTATTACCATGCCCTTTTGTCTATTAATTCTTTTTCGTTCTCCCATACCATACGCAATAGGAGCTTCTTTATTCTTTTCTATATTCTATTATTTATGGTCTTCTAGTAAAGAGAAATGATAAAAGCATTCGCCTAATGAAGAAACGAATGCTATCTTTCTTTAGCCATTTTGAATAGAAACCGAAGTTTTTTCTCTCTTTATTTTCCAGTTGAGTGATAAAACTTTTTCTATCTCGTTTAATTGCTCCTCACTTACCTTTATATTAGTTACTCCGTTTTCTACGAGCGTGTAATCTTGGTCTTTCTCTAATCCGAACTTCATACTTAACATGCGTTGCAAGCCAGGGAAGGTAAGGAATTTGATGCGGTAACCATTGTTAATCATTGAAACAAAGTTTGCCTCATCTTTTTGAGCCAGATGAGCTAATTGTTCAAATTCGAACTGCTCGTTGTACTTTCTCCACTCTGTCGCTTCGTTTGACAAAGATTTTCTTATAATTTCTTCGTCCGTTACACCTTTATTACGTAACAGCTCAATCATATATGCTTCCATTAAAGTTAATTGTTGTTTCAACATTCATCAGCTCCGAGGTTTTCTTTCATTTTACCACGGGATTGGCTTATTAAAGTACTCATTCATTACTTGAAACCAAATATAGTAACCAATATTATTCGGATGCACCCCATCTGCCAATGTGTCTTTTAACTCAAATGAACCGTCCGCCATTCTTTTTGCCATCGGTCGATAAATATCTATATATGGCCACTCGTTTTCTTTAATATACTGTTCTGTTGCTTTTAAATAGTCTTGATAAGAATGATTGCGCTTATTATCAATTTTTCCGTTATAAAGAACAGTTGTCGGATTGGGAGAAAGAAATAGAATTTTCGTATCAGGAGAGGCCTTTTTAATTTTATCAACGGTTTTATTAATCGCTTGCTCTGTTTCTTTTATGCTTTGATGATATTGATAACTATTAACGACACCTGTTTCAATCATTACCAAATCAGGCTCTGATTTTACCAACTTTTCAACCGTTCCATCCTTAAGTAGCATATTTAAGGTGTAACCGCTTTTAGCAAAGTTATGAAATGACAGCTTTTTTTTATGTGGCAAATGGCGTTCTCGCACTTCCTTTTCTAATAAACGAAACCAAGAAAACATCGGATGAGATGCCCCTTTCCCACGAGCAACACTACTGCCAATAACGGCTACCTTTGCACCGTTCTTACTGTAGCTTTCAGAGACAATATAATCATAAATTGTTGTCTGGTCGCTAAATGAATGGATAGTTTTAGCCGACACAGCAGAGCCAGAAAACAATAAAATACTCGTAAACACTAAAATCATCGTTTTTTTCATTTTATTCGCTTCCTTTCATACTCTCTGCTTACCCTTTTCACTGGTACTTAATCTAGGTCATTTTGACTTCTCTCTCCCATGGGAATCTGATAAAATAAGGAAGCACAGTTTTTCTTGAAAGGAGGAAACTAGATGGTCTCTTCTAAGGATGTTGCCAAACATGCTGGCGTTTCTCAAACGACCGTATCACGTGTACTTAATACTCCAAACCTAGTCAAAAAACCAACAGTAGATAAAGTGATGGCTGCGATTGAAGAACTTCATTACATTCCTAATGCCCATGCCCGTTCTCTTGTACAAAATAAAACAAACACGATTGCGTTACTTTCTGGACCCCTTCATAATCCTTTTTTTGTCGATACAACAGCTGCAATTGTTAATTACGCTAATAGCAAAGGTTATCGTGTGCATGTTCAATTTGTGAATGATGAGAAATTAAATGAGGCATATACTTCAGTAGTTGAAAATAAGGTAGATGGAGTCGTGATGTCCTGTATCTTACTTGATGATCCTATTTTCGAGAAGTTTGAGAAAATGGATATACCATTTATTACATATAATCGAAAACATATTAATAATAAACATTTTGTTGAAATCGATAATTTTCAGGCTGGCATACTTTCAGCTCGTCATATGCTAGAGTTAGGTCATAAACAAATTGCTTGGATTGGAGGTCCCTCTACCGTTAGTACATTTAAAAATAGATACGATGGCTTCGTTGAAGGGATGAACACTCAATACCTTGCATCGCAATATGTGATTCAAACGAATACATCAAAACAAGCGGTAAAAGAAGCATTTGAAAAACTGATGCAATTACCGACTCCACCGACAGCTATTTGTGCTGCAACAGATGCAATCGCTCTACAAACAATTGATGAAGCAACAAAGGCCGGTTTTCGTGTCCCAGGCGATATTAGCGTAGTCGGTATCGATAATGTTGACTTAAGTAAACACGGTAGTATCGAGTTAACAACCGTCGGAAGTATCTCTGAGCAAAATTTAGGTTTTCTAGCCATCAATGAACTGATTGAAATGATTGAAAATAAAAAAAACAGTTGCGTAAAAATCACTGAATCTGTTAAAGTATTTAATAGGAAAACAACAAAGGCATATCAATAGTTTTTATTTATGCAAAAATGAATACGTAACCATTTTGGAAGCATAATCCCTTACCCTCTTCCATATGAGCTTGAACGACTCATGTGGAATCGCTTTACACAAAAATGGTTACGTATTCATAATTTAATATTCTAACTTGTAAGGGTTTACAATTAAGGAGGAGAAAAACCGTCATGAAATGGAAAAACAGAAAATACGGCGAAGAATCACCGTATATCCCAGCAGGACCTTTTAAGGTTCGCTTACCTTTTATCCATTACCGTTTTGAATGGCCCGATTATGTGCAAGGACTATTAATGTGTGCTGTTGATTTATCAGCCATCCCACTTTTAATGGAATTACTCGGTATGCCTTTTGAAGTAGCACTCGCTATTGTTGTTTTAAATGGACTTTTTTACTTATTACATCATTTACTAGGTGATCCGGCTGTACCTGGTTGGATTACACCAGCCATTCCTTTAATCATGCTGTACTGTCAGCAATTCCCTGAAGGACCTGAACGTGTTCACTCACTGATCGCCTTCCAATTAACACTCGGTATTCTATCATTATTACTCGGTGCTACTGGGTTGGCATCAAAGGTTGTTCGCTTTATTCCGCCCGCATTAAAAGCTGGTGTTATCCTAGGAGCTGGTTTAGCAGCTGTCATCTCTGTTTTCCAAGTTGGTGGCCGTTTTGAATTGTTCCCTTGGACCATCTCGATTGCTATTGGAATTGGGTTTTATCTTTTATTTTCAAAACATTTTATTCAATTCCAAAACCGCAATGCCTTTTGGAAAACCATTGCTAAACTAGGTATTTTCCCTGTGATACTAGTAGCCGTATTTATTGCCCCATTATTTGGGGAAGCAAAGTGGCCAACAATTGAATGGGGATTCTCATCTCCAGATTTTATTACATTGTGGAATGAGTACACGGTATTCGGATTAGGCTTACCCCCATTCATGATGTTTATTACAGCCATCCCTACTGTTCTCGCTGCTTATATTGTTCTTTTCGGTGATGTATTACAAGTAAAAGCATTAGTGGAAGATGGTCAATCTATCCGCCCTGATGAAAAGGTTGATTACAACCCTAACCGATCTCACTGGATTTTCGGTATTCGTAATGGTGCCATGAGTATTATTGGACCTGATGTCACGATGGCAGGACCCGTATGGAGTGCGATGCAGGTGGTAATGGTTGAGCGTTTCAAAAAAGGAAGAAAAGCTATGGACTCGATTTTCGGTGGTATGGGTTCATTCCGCTGGGGAACGAATACCGGCTTATGGTTACTGCCAATCGTAAGTTTCGTTGAGCCTATACTAGGTGTTGCGATGGCATTAACTCTTCTCATTCAAGGATATGTAAGTGTGAAAGTTGGTATTTTAGAAGCACGAAGTCAAAAAGATCTTGGTGTAGCTGGGATTGTCGCAGCTGTTCTATGTATTAAAGGCGCTGCTTGGGCGTTTGCGGTAGGTATTATTCTTTGTCTATTATTATACGGAAAAGATTTCTTTAAAGGAGAAATAGACAAAACGTTTAATAAAGATAGTGAAGATCTCAAAAATCAAGAAAAGCAGGTGAGTTAATATGAAGAAACAATTATATATCAATGGTGAATGGAGAGACTCAGCAAACTATGCTGAACTCCTTTCCCCCTATACAAATAAAGTGATTGCGCAAATTCCACAAGCTTCAAAGGAGGAAGTGGAAGAAACCATTGAGATGGCGCATCAAAAAAGAACAGCGATGGCTCGTTTGACTGCCTACGAGCGTGCAGAAATATTAGAAGAGCTTGTTCTATTATTTAAGGAAAATCGACAAAAAGCTGCTGAAATCATTTCTTTAGAATCAGCGAAACCATTGAAATTCTCACTAGGTGAAATTGACCGTACGATTGAGACATATAAATTCGCGGCTGAGGAAGCAAAACGCTTAACAGGAGAAATGATCCCGATGGACGCAGCCAAAAACGGGGCTAATCGATTCGGTTATACAATCGAGGAACCGATTGGCGTAATTGGTGCCATTACACCATTTAATTTTCCACAAAATTTAGTAGCACATAAAGTGGGACCAGCGATTGCCTCTGGAAACCCGATTGTATTAAAACCAGCATCGCAAACACCATTATCTGCTCTATTTCTTGCTGAACTCCTTGACCAAACTTCTTTACCTAAGGGTGCATTTAACGTAGTTACTGGCAGTGGTCGTATTGTCGGAGATGCCCTTGTCGAGAATCCGCTTGTGAAAATGATTACTTTCACTGGTAGCCCAGCCGTTGGTATTGGTATTCGCAATAAAGCAGGACTAAAGAAAGTTGCTTTAGAACTCGGCTCTAATGCAGGACTGATTATTGATAGAAACGTAGACTTAGAAGAAATCGTAGCTAAATGTGTAACAGGTGCCTTTTCTAACCAAGGGCAAGTCTGTATTTCTCTGCAACGCACTTACGTACTAGAAGAGATTTTTCCTGCGTTCGTTGAAAAGTTTGCCGAAGCTACTCAGGCGTTAACAATCGGAGATCCAATGCATGCAACAACTGACCTATCAGCGATGATTCATCCAGCTGAACAGGAGCGAGCATTGAGTTGGGTTGATGAAGCAGTCTCCTTAGGAGCAGAGATTATTACAGGCGGAAAAATTGAAAATGGCGTATTTTTACCAACCATCTTAACGAATGTCGATGCGACTGCAAAGGTTTCTTGCCAAGAAGTGTTTGCCCCTATTGTTATTGTTAACCGTATCTCTTCAATTGAAGATGGTATTATTGCAATCAATGATTCTGACTATGGTTTGCAGGCTGGTATTTTCACTAATGATATTCAAACTGCCTTCCATGCTTCTAAAGCACTTGAAGTGGGCGGCGTGATGATTAATGATATTCCGACCTATCGTGTAGACCAAATGCCATATGGCGGAGTGAAAGAAAGCGGTACGGGCAAAGAAGGTTTGAAATACGCGATTCACGAAATGACTGAAACTAAATTAATTGTTTGGAACCAAAATTAATTAGAGGAGTGACCATCATGTCTGAGAAAATCACCTTTACACCTATAAGCTACACAGGCTGGGATGCTCTTTCCCACCTCGTTGAAGAAGTAGAAAAGTTTAACGTCAAAAAAATCCTTGTGATTACTGACCCTTTTTTAAAAGAAATTGGCTTAACGGATAAAGTGACGCATCCACTTAATGAGGCAGGATATATCACTGATGTTTACACTGATGTTGTTCCTGAACCACCACTTGCCGTTGGGGAAAAACTGGTCTCCTATACGCGCGAACACGCTTTTGATATGGTCATCGGCATCGGTGGCGGAAGTGCACTTGACTTAACAAAATTAGCTGGCGTTATCGCTGTTCATGAAGGTGATGTAGCTGATTATTTAAATCTAACCGGCACAAAATCGATTACAAAAAAAGGATTACCGAGTATCTTAATTCCAACTACATCTGGAACAGGATCAGAAGTAACAAATATCTCCGTCCTTTCATTGGAAACAACAAAAGATGTCGTCACGCATGATTATTTACTTGCAGATGTAGCTATTGTTGACCCAGCACTCACAATGTCTCTTCCTGCAAAGGTAACAGCTGCTACTGGGATCGATGCCCTTACACATGCGATTGAAGCATATGTGTCTAAAAATGCTAGCCCAGTCACGGACGCTTTAGCACTACAGGCCATTCGCCTAATCAGTCAATCCATCCGCACAGCTGTTCATCATGGCGACAATAAACAAGCACGCATTGACTTGAGCTATGGTAGTTATTTAGCTGGTATTGCTTTCTTTAACGCAGGTGTAGCTGGGGTTCATGCACTTGCTTATCCATTAGGCGGGCAATTCCATATTGCCCATGGTGATTCAAACGCTGTTCTTCTGCCATATGTGATGGGCTATATTCGTTCTGCATGTGAAAAAAGGATGAAGGATATTCTCGATACAATGGGCTTTAGCTCTACCCATCTTTCACAAGAAGAAGCTTCCCACCGTTGTGTAGAAGAATTAAAACGCTTAGTCGAAGATGTTGGCATCCCGTCTTCTTTAAAAGGCTTTAACATTGGCCATGATGCACTTGATTCGTTAACAGAAGATGCGACAAAACAAACTCGTTTACTCGCGCGAAGTCCAATGGAATTGTGTAAAGAGGATATATATACAATTTATGAAGCCGCCTTTGAGGGTAAAGTAGTTGATCAAACGCTAGTAAAAGCATGATGATAAAAAGGGGTGCAATTAAATTACTTGCATCCCTTTTTTATTAGATAAGAAAGTATAAAATTTTTCAATGAGTTTTCATGTCTAGCTCCAGGCGCCTTGCGCTTTTCTTATTAATCTGTTTTCAATTCATAATTAGCTACTCGATTCTCTTTAAATGTAATGATTAGCCATTCACTATCAATACTAATGATACTCCTTTCATTACCCAAATAATAAACGATGTTATTGTCACTCTTAAAATACGTGTTTTCTGTTGGTGTTCCTAGTTTTTCAATTACTTCGTTATAATGTCTATTTTTTAAATCATACGTATTTAACAAATCGTCTATCATTCCCACTCGTTTGTGTGGATTATTTCTCCAATCCATTTCATTAAATTTGGCATGAACGCCATTAAAAACTAGTAGGCTAATCAATGCGATTGGCAATACCAATGCTAAAGAAAACAACCAAAGTTGCTTGGGCTTCTCCCTCCTATTTGGACGTAAGCGTTTTATCGCAAACCACACACATAAAAAATACAATACACTTGGTAAAATGGCATATAGCACCGTATGAAGATTCATATTAACATCAGCCAGCGAAAACAAAATGAACAGTAGAAGATTAACCATCAAGTACAATATCGTTACGATAACTAGAAGAGGTAAAACTGCTTGAGTGAACTTCATAAATTAGAATAAGCTCCTTTTATTCATTTGGTATTATTATACATTCATTTAAGTTGATATTGGTAGTTATCTAGAGTGATTGTTTTCACACGGTCAGGGGAGGCGAACATGCATTCTGGTGGCTATTAAAATTATTCTCCTAGAAGGCAGTGACTGCTCCTTTGCGGCGCTCTTTAATTACATTCAACTGTCAGTGTCAAGCTAGCGATGTACATATTTGATTATTTCAGTAAGTACAAAATGAAATATATGATGTGGGGTTTTATGGGAGTTGCCAACACATCTTGGCGGGTTTTCATCTTTTGTGTACGCATTTTCCTTTTGCCTATACATCTTGGCAGTTATCTCATGAAAGTGTACCATTCCTTGATTATGTCAGGTGATTCTCGTTTCTATGCTCCCCCCCCATCCCCCATTCATGGATTTTCCTTTAAACAATGATTTCTTCTTTTGTAAATTTTCCACATGACAGGATCCTTTCAAAAATAGCTTGATTGCCTTAATCATTCACTTATAAAGTTATTATAAATTTCCGAAAATCATTGACTTCTACTCTAGGTAATTATACACTGAATGAGAATGATTATCGTTATTAAATTACTACATACGATTGTCACAGTTTAATAGAAGAGAAGGGGAAAAAAATGAAAGCAAAGAAGTCGTTCTTATTACTACTATTACTTGTATCTACCGCCATGTTTGCCTTAATTGGTTGCTCAAATAATGAATCAACCGCTTCTGAAGATGAAAAAGATAAAGAGGCGGAAACAACTACAGATCAATCATCCGAAACAGAATATCCAATTACGATTGAACATGCTTTTGGTGAAACAGTTATTGAAGAAAAACCTGAAAGAGTAGCAACAATTCAATGGGCGAACCATGATGTTGTACTAGCCCTTGGCGTTGAGCCTGTCGGTTTTTCTGCAGCAAACTATGGTGTAGAAGATGGTAGTGGCTTACTTCCATGGACTACGAAAAAACTTGAAGAACTTGATATTAAAGATCCTAATATTTATCAAGATACAGATGGTCTTGATTTTGAAGCGATTGCAGACTCCAACCCTGATGTTATTCTTGCTGGTTACTCTGGAATTACACAAGAAGATTACGATTTATTAACACAAATTGCACCAGTTGTCGCATATCCAACTACTCCTTGGACAACAACATGGCGTGAACAAGTGCTTCTTAATGCCAAAGGAATGGGCATGGAGAAAGAAGGAGAACAACTCATTAAAGATACAGAGGATTTAGTTGCTGAAAAAGTTGCGGAATATCCTGAATTAAAGGGGAAAAAAGTAGTTTGGGCTAACTTCTCAGCAAACGATTTGTCTCAGTTCCACCTCTATACACCTGCTGATCCACGTGTGGCATTCCTAAAGGAAATGGGATTAGAAACACCTGAGAGTATTACCAATCTAATCCAAGATGAAAATGCATTCTCTTTATCTCTAAGTGCTGAAAATGCTGATATACTTAATGATGCTGATATTATCATCGGTTACAATGATGAAAGCACATATGATGCAGTAAAAGCAGACGCTCGTCTTGGCAAAATTAAAGCTATAGAAAGAGGATCGGTTGTCTTTATTGGTAACAACACACCACTTGCAGCTTCCGGGAACCCTAACCCGCTTTCTATCGAATATACAATCGATGAATACCTAGAATTAATCGCAGATGCGGTTGAGAAAGTTGATGAATAATTTAATTGAAAAGCAAGTCCCAAAAAGGCATCTACCAAAGCATTTGATAATTGTGCTCGCTGCATCTATCATTCTACTATGCTTATGTGTTGTTGCCTCTTTGGCATTTGGCGCAAGGTTTGTATCATGGAATGAGTTAATGACCGGTCTATTTCACCCAGAAATAGAATCATTTAGTTCAAGTGTTGTGCAAGAACGCATCCCTCGTACGATTTTTAGTTTATTATGCGGTGCTGCTCTTGGTGTTTCCGGCGCACTCATGCAATCTGTAACAAGAAATCCAATTGCTGACCCTAGTATTCTTGGCGTAAATACAGGGGCAGCGCTTTTTGTCGTCTGTGGGATAGCTTTTTTTCAAATTAGCAGTGCAGCTGAATATATTTGGTTTGCGATTGTTGGAGCTATGCTAACAGCGATTTTTGTATATGGAATTGGTTCAATGGGTAGTTCAGGTGCGACCCCACTTAAGCTCGTCTTAGCTGGGGCAGCAACAAGTGCCGCTCTCTCTTCCCTCGTTAGTGCCATTATGCTATCTCGTACATATGTCATGGATCAATTTAGATTTTGGCAAGTAGGTAGTGTAGGGTCTGCTAACTGGAACTTAATCTTCACTTTTTTACCTTTTTTAGTTGCAGGGATTTTGCTTGCGATCATGACTGCTTCTGCTTTGAATGCATTAGCACTTGGTGACGAAGTGGCTACCGGACAAGGTGTCAGAACCGGTATGATTCGTTTAATCGCTGCATTTGCAGGGGTTATTTTATGTGGTGCCGCTACTGCGCTAGCCGGTCCAATTGGCTTTGTCGGTTTATTAGCGATGCATTTGATGCGACTCATTCTAGGTGCTGATCTTAGATTCACCATTCCCATGTCGGCAATATCAGGTGCAGTCATTTTAACAATCGCAGATATCGCTGGTCGTATCATCGGTAGCCCAGGGGAGTTAGAAGCTGGAGTTGTTACAGCCTTTATTGGAGCGCCTTTATTAATATTTTTAGCGATTAGAATGAAGGTGCGTTCACTATGAGACATCCATTATTAACCGTTATTAAACAGGGACGAATAAAAAGAAGACAGCGCTGGTTACTGATTAATAGCATACTCTTTGCTACAGCCTTAGCATTATGCTGTGCCATGCTTATGTTTGGTAACTCCTATTATCCGCCACAAGAGATTTGGAGTGCACTAACAGGGAATGCTGCTGGCGGTGCTTCCTTTGCCGTCAATACAATCCGTTTCCCGAGAATGTTAGCTGGTTTTTTTGCTGGTATTGCTTTCGGCATAGCAGGGAATACATTTCAAACGATGCTAAGGAACCCGCTTGCTAACCCCGATATTCTGGGTATTACTGCTGGTTCAAGTGTGGCAGCTTTAATTTGTATTCTTATTTTCCATACAAGTAACACGGTCGTATCTATTGCATCTGTCATTGCCGGATTATTAACGGTATTCCTTATTTTTATTTTATCTAAAGGAAAATCTTTTTCCATCGGACGATTAATACTAGTCGGTATTGGTATTCAAGCTATGTTGAGTGCAGCCATTTCTTTTCTATTAATGCGAGGGGCGCAAGAAGATATACCTACTGCCTTACGATGGTTAAACGGCAGCTTGAATGGTGCTCAGCTAGATTCAACGATTCCATTAATGATTACTGTCATCCTATGCGCGCCTATTGTTGCCATTTTGGGTAGACAGCTCGGCATTCTTGAATTAGGTGAAGAATCGGCGACATCGCTCGGACTCAATACGAATCAAACAAGAATACTCCTTGTACTAACTTCGGTTGCCATGCTAGCCATTGCCACCGCAACGACCGGACCGATTGCTTTCGTTGCCTTTTTAGCTGGACCGATTGCCAAAAGACTAGTTGGTGTCGGGTATTCTAATGTCATTCCTGCAGGTCTCGTTGGTGTGAATCTTGTTTTAGCAGCTGACTTGATTGGTCAGTTTGCTTTTACAACTAGATATCCTGTTGGTATTATTACTGGATTACTCGGGGCACCATATCTAATTTACTTACTTATCCGTATGAATCGAAAGGGTAGTTTATAATGAAAACAATACACCAATTTGAAACGAAGGAAGTCATAGCCGGTTATGATCAGAAAACGATTCTTCATGGGTTGGATGTGGAGATTCCAAGCAATAAAATAAATGTCATTATCGGGGCAAATGCTTGTGGAAAATCGACTTTGTTAAAAACGATGGCGAGGCTAATCAAACCACAGTCCGGTCAGGTTATTCTTGATGGGAAATCAATTGATCAAATTCCACCGAAGCAACTCGCTCGGGTACTCGGTATTTTACCACAGTCCCCTATTGTTCCAGAGGGAATTACAGTAACTGATCTCGTTGGTAGAGGGCGTTATCCTCACCAGAAAATGTTCAGTGGTTGGTCTAAGAAGGATTATGAAGCGGTAGCTGAAGCAATGGAAATTATGAATATCGCAGAACTTGCCGATCGTAATATTGACGAACTATCTGGTGGTCAGAGACAACGAGTATGGATCGCCATGGCACTGACACAACAAACAGATATTTTATTTTTAGACGAGCCGACTACGTTTTTGGACATTGCCTATCAAGTAGAAATTTTAGATTTATTAACCGATCTCAATCGTAAATACGGGACAACTATCGTCATGGTTTTGCATGACATTAACTTATCTGCACGTTACGCAGATTACATTTTCGCATTAGAAAAAGGGCAGCTCATCGCAGAAGGTGAACCTTCTCAAGTCATCACAACTGAGCTTGTGAAACAAGTCTTTGGTCTAGATTGCACTGTCATCAATGACCCTGTCTCCCTCTCACCTATGGTTGTACCTAGGGGCAGATACCATGTACAAGTAAATGAATCGTTATAAAAACAAGAAACTCGCTTCTGTAAAATGAGCGAGTTTCTTTTTTTACATTAAATAACACCTTCCTGTATTTGCTAATATCATTGAAAAATGGTATGATGAATATAATTATTTTTGTTCGGTGTAAAATTGAGAGAGAGGAAATCTCTTCTAAGGAATTTTTTGTCTTAAAATCGTATGTTTGAACAAGGGTAGTAATACATTTGTGGTAACCCCACAACAGGAGACGATAACATGGAAACAGGTACAGTAAAATGGTTTAACGCAGAAAAAGGTTTTGGATTTATCGAGCAAGAAGGCGGAGAAGATGTATTCGTACATTTCAGCGCAATTCAAAGCGAAGGCTTCAAATCTTTAGACGAAGGTCAAAAAGTAACATTTGACATCGAACAAGGTCAACGTGGTCTTCAAGCAGCTAACGTTAACAAAGCATAATTACTATAGAAAAAAAGACTCCATCTAGGAGTCTTTTTTTCATTAACGGTAAGGACACATTATCTTCACTAATGAAAGGGATTGAGATTATGAGCGTAGAAATGTTTCGTATCGGGGAAATGGTAAATATAAAAAGGACGAAAGAGCAAGTGATTATATCAAAAAGCCAGTATGTAAAAAATATGAAAAGATACTCTTATGTCGTTAATAAATATCCTGGTACATTTTTCTTTGAAGAAGAATTGATGAAGTGCGAAAAGAATTAAGTTCTTGCATCTGTAATCAGTGATTCTATTTTTATGCTAAAATTATAGTATCAATCAATTTTGGAGAGATGTTCGATGATCAGTAAAGTAAAGGATAAAACAGTTTACCAATCTCTAGTGGATACGTCTACTAAATTATTTGAGTTGTTAACTAAAAACTTAGATGTCAATTCTGCATATATAGCCAAAAAAGTAGGCAATAAAATGACTGTTATTAATTCCTATAATAAAGTGGAATTTATCATACCAGACGAT
Source organism: Cytobacillus sp. FSL K6-0129 (assembly GCF_038007625.1). Taxonomy (NCBI): domain Bacteria; kingdom Bacillati; phylum Bacillota; class Bacilli; order Caryophanales; family Bacillaceae; genus Cytobacillus; species Cytobacillus sp. FSL K6-0129. Next base: position 2,536,285 of record NZ_JBBOXM010000001.1, read on the forward strand.
ATTGCTGTTGATTATCAAGAATCGAATTGCAAACTTGTATTAGAAAATAATGAACCTGCGAAAACCGTGATGAATTTAATGGCTGATGAAGAAACAAAAAAGCGAAAAATCACCGATGAGCTTGGTGTGAAAGCCTTTATTGGGGTTCCGTTAAATCGCCCAGATGGATCAAACTTCGGCACGCTCTGTTTAATGGATAAAGATGAAAAAACCTTTACCAATGAACAAGTGGAAATGGTCCAATCCATTGCCGATGTCCTCTCCTATATTATTGAACTCGATGACCTTTATGAAGATATTGATTTACTCAGCGTACCCATTATTCCGATATCAAAAGGGATTGCTATCTTGGCACTACAAGGCAACGTCAACGATAAAAGGGAAAGAAAAATTCTTGAAGATACATTAAATTATACATTAAGCCATAAAATTTCTTCTTTTCTCATTGACTTATCTGAAATGCAAATCTCTAATTATGAATTTTCCGATGCACTTAATCGATTAGTCTCGGCTCTTAAACTTATGGGCGTGAAGGTAATGCTTTCTGGTATTCCAACAGCACTTGCTAGCTCAACAAGAATGAGAGACCAATTCCAAGATTTAGAAGTAACATTTGTCAGAAGTATTGAAGATGGACTAAAAAAATTAGGTTATCAAATTGTGGAACGTGAAGAAGAGCAGTAACTCCTACTGCTCTTCTTCACGTTCCCATGTCTTAACCTTCCTATTAGACGAAAGTCTCCTCTTCTCTCTTTGACAGCATAGTCATTCCCGCTTTTATAAGCTAAATATCTCCATACCTCTTTAATGGCCTTGTTTAGAATCTACCTCTTCCTACCAACCTTCCTTGTGCGAATCAATCAAATGGTTAAAAAGTAGTTTAAGTGTACAAGCACTAAATGCATCCTTTGCATAAAACTATTAGAAAAGGAGGTATTTTCATATGGTAAAAATATATATCGATCCTGGTCATGGTGGTACTGACCCTGGAGCAGTAGGTAATGGTTTACAGGAAAAGAACCTTACACTACAAATAGCTACAAAGGTAAGAGATTTATTATTAGGATATAGTAATGCTGAGGTACGAATGAGTCGAACAGGTGACCAAACCGTTTCTCTTGCCCAAAGGACAAACGATGCCAACGCTTGGGGGGCCAATTACTTCTTATCCATTCATATTAATGCCGGTGGCGGTACTGGCTATGAGGATTATATCTATCCTGGATCCGGCACACCTACAACAACCTATCAAAATATCATCCATGAAGAAATAATGAAAGTCGTTAACTACGCCGATCGTGGGAGAAAGCAAGCCAATTTTCACGTATTAAGAGAAAGCAATATGCCTGCTATTTTAACAGAGAACGGTTTTATTGACACAGTTGCTGATGCCAACAAATTAAAACAAGCGTCATTTATTCAAGCCATTGCCCAGGGACATGTAAATGGACTCGTACGTGCCTTCAACCTGGTTCCATCAGGAGGAGCTATCTATCATACAGTTGTCAGCGGAGATACTGTCTACGCCTTATCTCAAAGGTATGGAAGCACAATTGCACAAATTCGAAGCTGGAATGGATTAGACGCTAATTATACGATTTATCCTGGGCAAGTTTTGCGGGTGAAATAAAGCAACTATTTTATATTAAAAGTTAAAGTCGGGCTGCCCCTTAAACATAACAAGCCCGACTTCCTCTTTCGAATATAAACTTTCTTATGCTTTCTGACTTTCTTTCCATTGTACAATCGATTTAGCTAACTTTTTTGGCGTATTTTTAAAAGCGTCTATTGTGCTCCCAGCTAAATGTGCAGTAATTGTTACATTATCAAGATCTAAAAACGGACTTGCCTCTCCTAAAGGTTCATGGTCAAAAGTATCAATCGCTGCACCAGCAATTTGTTTCTCATTTAATGCTCGAATAAGATCTTCTTCACATACTAGTCCTGATCTAGCTGTATTGATAAGAACAGCAGTACTTTTCATCATCGCTAACTGTTCATACCCGATAAGATGCTTCGTTTCCTCCGTTAATCTCCCATGTAGAGTCACAACATCTGAATCTGACAATATAGTTTCTAAATCTACTTGTTCAAAAGCCGTTTCCCCCTGAAAATAGGGATCATAGAAAATAATTCTAGTATCAAACCCACTTAGAAATTTGCCAACAAGTTGCCCAATATGACCATAGCCAATGATTCCTATTGTTCTATCTTCTAATTCTGGTACGAAATCAGCATTACTAAAATCTTTGCGCCAATCTCCTTGTTTTAAGGCAGCATGTGAACGGGCAATATTTCGAATTTCAGATAGAATCATCCCCACCGTAAATTCAGCTACACTTCTTGCATTTCTACCGGGTGTATTAATCACTTCTACCCCTCTTGCTTTAGCCTCATTAATGTGAATATTTTCTACACCTCCACGTAAAACCCCTATCAATTTAAGATTTGTGGCTTTCTCGATCACTTTTTGACCAATTGGTGCAAATTGTGTAATAATCACCTCATACTGATCGATATCGTCATATAAGTTTTCTGGTAAACATACTGCTTCACTACCTTGTTGCTCAATAGCAAGATTATCCTTCTGCAACGCTTCTAAACTCTCATGCCGCCATTCTCGAATCGCCAGCTCGATACCGTTATCTATTAAAGTTTTTAATCCTTGTTCCATCATTTCCTTCGTAATAAATAAATCCGCAATTGCTAAGCATTTCATCTGTGCTTCTCTCCTTATCTCATTAACATTCCACCAGTAGCATCAACTGTCGCCCCGGTCATATACTTAGATTTTTCTGATACTAAAAAAGCTGCAATATCTGCCATTTCTTCTGGTTTTGCTACTCTCCCAACTGGAATTCGATTGACATAATAATCACCTTTTTGCTGCAAGGAATCTTTAATCATATCGGTTTCTACAATACCGAGTGCCAAGTTATTAACTGTAATATCATCCTTTGCATGTTCTCTAGCAAGTGAAATCGCAAACGCAATCATCCCAGACTTACTAGCTGCATAGTGTGAATGACCTGTTGTTGAGCCATAAAACGCTGCCTGTGACGTAATATTGAGGATACGACCACTTTTCTTATGAAATAAACAGTGTTTTATAAACCCTTGTGAAGTTAGAAACACACTATCAAGATTAATTCCGATTGTCTTCTGCCATTCTTGTAAGGACATATCTTTAATATAATTGGTTGGCCATACCGCAGCATTATTCACTAAAATATCAATCGATTCCTCTATCCGTTCACTTGCCTTTTCCATTAACTCTGCTACTGCTTTCTCATTCGAAAGGTCGAGTTGAATGGCCACTGATTTTTGTCCATATCCTTGTATCTCTTTAACTACTGCCTCTGCTTGTTCTCTGTTCCCTTGGTAAGTAAGGACCACATTCGCCCCCTCTTTACCGATGGTTCTAGCAATCTCTTTGCCTACGCCACGAGAGGCGCCGGTCACAACAGCTGTTTTTCCTCTTAAACCTAAATCCATTCTTATATCCCTACCTTCCATACCTCTTCCATTTTCGCTAGTGTCTGTTTATATTGTTGATATTTTTTTTCATAGATTGCCTTGTTCTCAGGGCGAGGTTGAATAATACGATTCACTTTCACCATTGCTTCAGCCGCTTCTTTAATTGATTCGTAGTCCCCGTTCATAACGGCTGCACACATCGCAGTTCCCAGCGTTCCATGTTCTTTTACTTCAACAATTTCTAATGGTATTTGCAAGCTATCAGCAAATATCTGTAACCACACATCAGATTTTGTCACACCGCCAGCTATTCTAGAGGCTTCAGGTTTTTCAATATATTTTAATAATCTTTCAATATGATAGATATGTCCAAAAACAATCCCCTCATAAACAGCTTGAATAAAATGTTTCTTTTCATGCCAACTATTCATTCCAATAAAGCATGATGTCGCATGTGGCACTGTATTCGAACCGAATAAAAACGGAAAGAATACAAGCTGACTCTCCTCTGGTGTCGTTTCTTCCACCAACTCATTGCAAATATCATAAATCGATTGTCCTGTCAGTGCACATTGTTGTTTTTCCTCTATCATAAAATGATCAATAAACCACTCCAGGTTACTTGCTGAGGTTGGGCTTGCTTCCGTGGTTAGCCAATAGTCATCCAAGCAGTAAATCGATGTCATAAATAGTTCACAATCAATAACTGGTTTTTTCGTAATATATTCATTTATACTCCATGTACCTGCAACAATCGCTAATCGGTCTTCTTTTACCAAACCAGAGGCAACTGCCGAAGCTGCAATATCAAAAATCCCACCTGCTACAGGCGTCCCTTCCTGTAACCCTGTCATTTCAGCAATCTCTTTAGTAATGGCCCCACAATAATCTGTTGACTGTTTAAGTGGTGGCAATTTATCAATGAGATCGTCGATACCAAAAAAGGATAATAATTGTTGATCATAACAGCGGTCACGGACATTTAACAAATTTGTTCCTGAGACATCTGTTAGTTCTAAAAAAGCTTCGCCCGTTAATTTAAAACGTACATAATCTTTCACTGTAAATATATAATCTGCTTCTTCTATAACAGATGGTTGGTAATCCTTTAACCATCGCAGTAATGCTACAGGCTGACCCGCCCAAACAGATTGCATTGTCTTTGGTAGCACCTTTTCTTCAAAATTACTATCGCCGTACCATTCTTCTATATATTTCTTGGCACGATTATCTGTTGAGATAATCCCGTTATATACTGGCTCTCCTTTTTTATCTGAAAGATATAAACCATTCCCATGTCCAGTAATCGCAAGACCAACAATTTTACTTGTATCAATTGAACAATGATTAATTAACTCTCGAATGACTGCTAGATTCGCTTCCCATAACTCATACATATCACGCTCTGTATGATAGGGTTTTGGCATAATCATTTTTGTCTTCTTAGATGCTATGCCAACTTCTTTGCCACCCAAAGTATATAATGCTGCTTTTGTGATCGTACCTCCATTATCGATTCCCATAATATACTTCTCCATTGTTCTACCCCCTAAGATAATAATCCAACAATCTTAATAATTATCCACCCTAACGGTGTGGTCGCTCCCCCAACAAGATTAGCAAGCTCGGTCTCTTTATGAAAACTACTAGGTAAAGCGACATTAGATAGGTTAGCAGCTTCTGTAAATCCAGCAGCAATATCGGTCCCTATATAGAGCACTAATGTCATAATCGCTATTCCGGTTATATATAATCTCACCATATTTTGTTTAAGGTAGGGCGCACACATGGCAAACAGAAATGAAAGCGATGCCAAATCAGTGAATGGCAATAAACGATTACCTGGTAAAATAACAGCAAGTAATAATGTCGTTGGTATCATTAGTAAACCCGTAGCTAACACCGACGGTCTTGCAATCAATAATGCCGTGTCCATCGCAATATAAAACTCTCGATCTGGGAACCTTCTTTTTAAAAACGCCTCGGCAGCTTCTCTAATAATATTTAATCCTTCCACAAGCACATCGACCATTTTAGGTAGTAGAACCATTACTGCCGCAACCGTTATACCAAGAGTCAGGACAGCAGCTACATCGAAACCAGCTAAAATCCCCAATAATGTTCCAATTAATGCGCCCAATGTCATGGGCTCTCCAAATATCCCAAACTTCTTTGTAACCGTTTCAGGATCTGCCTTTACATCCCTTAAACCTGGAATTCTTTCTATGATCCAATTAATCGCTATACCTACAGGAACAAAAATGGCTGTGGTCCCATGCGGAAATGAAATCCCTTTTAATTGATAATCTTCTTGTATACGTGAAGCCGTCTTATCAGCGATATAGAGTGTTACCAGAAAATGGACAATCGATGCTATAACTCCTAACCAAATATTCCCTGATAGCGTGTAAACAATTGCACCAACAATCATAAAAATCCAAAAATTAAAGATATCAATATTCACTGTTTTTGTTGCCTTCAAGAAAAGCAAAATTATATTTACTAGTATAAGCCCAAAAACAGCGAATGGCACTATTGGTGACCCCCAACCAATTGCTGCAGCTACTGGCCAGCCTGGGTCTATAATCGTTAAGTTCAAATTAAAACGCTCAACCATAGATTCTGCTGCTGGTCCAATGCTTTCAAGCAATAAGGTAATAATGAGATTAATACCCACAAAACCAATCCCAACTAGCATGGCTGCTTTAAACGCTTTACCAATAGGTACCCTAAAGCATAATGCCAATAGAAAGAAAATAATCGGCATCATGACAGATGGACCTAAATCAATAATCCAATTTATAAGCTCCATAACGCTCCCCCTAAACTTTTTTTAAATAAAAAATCCCCCACAAAGAAACGGTACTAGACATACCAATTCCTTATGGGGGTTATTTCTCATGGACACTGAACCCTCAAATCTATTTTGTTGTCAAAATAACCATAAAGAAGATTGACTAGTTGTTACAGCCAAAAAGCCAGCTTTAAAAACAGAATCAAGTTGTTCTTTTTGATCAATAAATCCACCTGCCAACAAAGGTGTATGTGGTAAAACCTCTCTAATACGTTTAATATACTGTGTTGCAAATGGACCTGGTAAGACTTCTACTGCATCGAATTGCGATCCATTTAAAGCACTGAGAGATTGTTCAAAAGAACGTGAATCCAATAGAAAAATTCGATAGATTGCTATTAATCCTATCTTCCTCGCTTGTTGAAGTACACGCTGATTAGGTGAAATGACCCCATCCACTTTAAATAAATCCTTCAACCACTTTACTCCTTTTGCATCCTTTGTTAACCCTTCGACTAAATCAATATGAACAAGTACCTTTTTATTATGTTCATGGCATCTTTTTGTTAATTGACCTAAGTTCCCAATATGAACATCAGATAACAATATAAATGGTGACTGACTCTTTAAAGCATCATCTAAATATTTTAACTGTCGAATGGATGGGATAACTGTTTTTTCATTAAACATATGACACCTTCTATTTTTTGATAATTTTATCGTAAAACGCTTACATAATAGTGTCAATCTGTTTTACTTCAAGTCTATGATCCTATCTTTGGCTTAATGCCTTATAATCCTGATAGGCATCGGCAACAGTGCCACCTTTATGAATAATCGTATGGAGTGCCGCTATAGCAGCAACAGGATGATCATTTTGCGTTACGTTTCTCCCTACCGCAACTCCTTTCGCTCCCACACTCATACAATGATGAACAAATTCAAGATATTCTTGAAAATCATTTGTTTTAGGCCCGCCTAATGCTAATACAGGCCGTTTAGCAGCTTGAATAATTAACTGATCATCTTTTGTACCAGTAAATCTAGTTTTTATAATATCTGCACCTAGTTCCGTTCCTAGTCTAGCAGCAGTAGCAATAACGTCAGGACTTTTGGAAGCCTCATTTGTTACAGCATAACCATAAGGTAATGTTTCACACATATAAGGCATCTGCCAGTGATCTGCTTCTTTCGCTAATTTCAAAGCAATATCATGAGCTACTTCCTCATTTTCAGCACCAGGGAAAGTCATAGAAATGACCCCATCTGCTCCTAAGCGCACTGCATCTTCAACTGAAAAAGCAGCTTGTGTATACGGTACACTTGGATCATAAATTTTACTCGACATATCCACTCGCAAAAGCATCCCTACATCTGGAAACTCTTCCTCATAGATATTGGCCATTCCGTAAGTAACTAATATGGCATCTAAACCTTGGTTTACCATTTGAGGTAACACATGAATGGCCCTATCAATCCCCTCTGTTTTGTTAGAAAAGTAATAGCCATCTAGGGCAAGCACTAATGCTTTACCGTCTTCAGCAAATATTCGACGCATTCTTCTCTTCTTAGACATCCAATCTCTCCTTTTCAAATAAAAAAGACCTCATAAATACCCATTAACTAAACATTAGCTAATGTATTTATGAGGTCTCACGTCAACACATGACCGTAATTTTATATATATTTTGTTTTAACATATTTATATTATCAGAAAAAACAATAAGTAGTCAAAGTTAATTTTCATTTATTAATTATTTACATCTAAAGTCTTTTATATTAATATTGTTATCGAAAACCGATATCGTTATTAGAAAACAAAGGGAGTCCTTATGGTTGGAAAACAATAAGATATTAAGAAAGTTATTTTTAGGCTTTATCCATATTCATATTTTACATCATGCCAAAGAGCATCCCATATATGGAAGCTGGATGTTAGACGAATTAAGAGAACATGGTTATACCATTAGTGCAGGTACACTATACCCTATATTCCACGGAATGGAAGCTGATGGTTTGTTGCTAAAAGAAGACCAATTGGTAGATGGGAAAATAAGAAAATATTATCGCATTACTGAAAAAGGTGAAGCTATTTTAATTGAAGCAAGAGCAAAGGCCTATGAATTATTCAAAGAAATTAAAGAGTAAAGGAGTCCTGCATGCAATACTTTAAAAAACTACTTGAGATTTTCATTGTATCAACAAGACTTGGTTTCACTTCTTTTGGAGGACCAGTCGCACATTTAGGTTATTTTCATCAGGAATATGTTCGAAAAAGAAAATGGATGGACGAAAAAAGTTATGCTGATCTCGTAGCATTAAGTCAATTTCTACCTGGCCCTGCAAGCAGTCAAGTCGGAATTGGCATTGGTGTCATGAGAGGTGGCGTTTTAGGTGGGATTGTATCTTTTATTGGCTTTACAATGCCCTCAGTCATTGCTCTTATTTTATTCGCTTACTTTGCTCAACAGCTTGGTCTAGTGGAATTTGGCATCATCCAAGGGTTGAAAATAGTTGCTGTAGTCATTGTTGCTCATGCCATTTTAGGGATGGCTAAGAGTTTAACCCCTGACTTGACTAGAAAATCAATCGCTTTATTCGCGCTTTTAATCACCTTACTTATTCCACATAACCTATCGCAGATTGGGGTCATTCTGGTAGCTGGATTGCTTGGTTATTTTATGTTTAGTAAAAAAGAGGAGCATGACGGTTTATCATTACAAGTACCATTATCAAAGAAAGTAGGATTGGTTTGTTTAAGTTTATTTTTCGGGCTTTTAACCATCCTTCCGATTTTAAACAGTATAATTTCAAGTACTTGGCTAAGTATGGTTGACAGTTTCTACCGGGCTGGGGCATTGGTATTTGGAGGAGGACATGTAGTTCTTCCCTTATTAGAAAGAGAATTTGTTCCTACTGGATTCATTAGTGAGGAAGCCTTTTTATCTGGTTATGCCGCTGCGCAGGCTGTGCCTGGTCCACTATTTACCTTCGCAGCATTTATTGGCGCTGATATGAATGGTTGGTTAGGAGGCATGATTGCAACATTTTCTATCTTTTTACCTGCCATACTACTTATCTTTGGTGTCTTACCTTTTTGGCATGCATTAAGGAAGAATCATCACATAAGAGGAGCATTTATTGCCATTAACGCTGCTGTTGTTGGAATACTAATATCAGCCTTTTATATGCCCATATGGACGAGTGCTATTATTACGCCATTAGATTTTTCCTTAGCAGCTATATTATTCTTTATGTTGGTTTATTGGAAACTCCCCCCGTGGCTCATTGTTTTAGCTGGCGCAATAGGGGGAGTATTGATAGAAATGACTTGAACACCTTTAAGCCGTTATTATAAAATAACGGTTTACTTTATTTTTGCTTCATCTTCAATTGATTTTCTAGCTCCGTTACACGATGCTCTAGTTTCTGCCTTTCATCAAGCTCCATTCTTAATTTCTCCTCCATCAATTCTCCGTTTTTTAAATACCTTTTTATGACCTTACTCGCTGCTACAAATACAATGATCAGTAAGGTAGGAATGATAAGAACAAATGTCAATATTATGATTCCATTCACCAATGAAAACATATCCCCAAACCCCATGGCTTCTACTCCCAACTAAATGAAAATCTTATTGCTTAATTAGTATATAGGACACATTTTCCTATAGCCACTCTTTATTTTCCACAAATATGTTATTAATATATAAGAAACAACTAATAGCATAAACTGAAACTTCAGCTAATAAAAATTTGTTACCATATTCATTAACTTCTATTCCACCAAATACGTTAACAGTAACACACGTACCTCATCGTACAGCATATATTCATCTAAAAAATGAGGATAATCTCTCATTACCCGTTTTAAAAACTCATATGTAGGGAACTGCTCAAAAAAGTCGGATGTCAATAATGATACTTGCCTTTGTGAAAGCTGATCTTGGCGGTTATTGGCAACGTAACTTAGACTACCTGCTATATTCATCCAGTATGTATGTAAATCTACAGATAAATCCTCTAATGGATACGAATCACTAAAATCATGATAGATCTTTGTTAAGTCTTCAAATGGCATGGGATGATATAGATTTTCCCTTTTTTCCATTAACTGTTCGAATATTGTTTGTTTATTGATATACCCACCACCGATTAGACGCTATTTGTTAAAACAGGGATAATAAAGGTTTCTATCGAGAGCTACTTTTCCCAGTATCAAAAGAACCACTGATAAAAGAAAAAACCCCCAATAACAATGATTATGAGTAACAATACATCTTTCCAACCCATCCCACTTACATCAGGGGACGGACTCTGACTTTTATTGATGCTATCATTTAGCGTAACTGTGGGTTGGTTCTCTTCCTTTTTCTTTCTATCTTCTGATGGCATTCATACACCCCTTTTTGTTTCGGACTGTAGGGAAAAGCAATAGATAGCTATATTTACTGCATTTTCCCTTTTTCCTCTATTATTCTCGATCCCTTGCAGCTTGTGTATCACGAATATTCTTTTGCACTGCGACACTTGCAAATAAGCTAAGGACAAAAGCCATCGCATAAAATCCCTTTTCACTTAGAATAATACTACCAGCGTTATATAACCCAATGGCCATTAATGAAACGGCGACAATTAAAGCGAACCAACTGATCCCGTAATAAATACCCGTCACAGAAATACCATCTTCCTTGTCTCTTACCGCCTTTTGTAAAGAAACAGCGGCATACAATCCAAATATTAGAACAGCAAAATAATAGCCCTTCTCATTGAGTTCCATTGCAGCATTAAATAGACCAATTATATAAGCAGTCACACCTACTAATAGGGCTGCCCATGAAGCACCTTTAAAAGCTGCTGATGGTTCCCCTTCTTTTCTTTCTTCTTTCCCTTTATTACTAGTCTTTTTCGCCTTTTCTACCATCAACTCTTCATCACTCGACAATATAACCTCCACCTTTCTTAACTCCACCACATGGCTAACACAAAAGTTGACCAGCTTGACATGATGAAGCTTATAATAACTACCACTCCAAGAATCTCCAAGTATTTTACCTTCATTTTATGTTTAATTACTCTGTAAAATGTTATCGCAATCGCTAGCATATAAAATAAATAACTGCTTATCGTTACGATTGCTAAAAAAGTGAGTGGATAAACATTAGGCAAAATGGCATGAAGGGAATAAGCAAAATCTTGACCAAAAATGGCCAATACCGAGCCAAGAAGTAAACAAATGATCACAATCATCTTATACCTCATTTTGTTTAATTTAGTGTAATTATACACTTTTCAAGCTCGTTTAGAAACGTTTATTTATGAAAAATCTAATTTTTGAGAATAAATACCTAAAAAGAGTTGGTTCGTAAACTCGAACCAACTCTTCTTTTATCCTTTATTCAGTTTTAAATTAGCTTCCTTTATGAACAAATTCACCTTAAAGATCGTTTTAAACATCAAGTAACCTACCATTGCACCCATCGTATTGAGGATAATATCATCAATATCAAACTGGCCGACCTGCAAGAAAAACTGTAGAAGCTCAATAGAAAAACTCGCAGTAATGGCCGTGATGGTTACGACTGAAAAAAGACGACAATGTTTAAAAAGCACCGGGAGCAATAATCCTAATGGCAGAAAAATAAGGATATTTCCAATTGTGTTAGTGATAATAATATCCAAATTAAAGCGATCAGCACCTAAAAGATAGGTGATTGTCGTTTTAAAAGGAATAATATTTACATTCATGCCCCATTCAGATAAATTAAAGTTAAAAAAGCTCATTTGTGCTTCTCTTGAGAAAAAATAAAAATTATCTACATAACCATTAGCGTAATTCATTACTCTCTCCAAGAGCCGACCGATAATTAACTGCCATAAGACGACTAGCGTAAACAATGAAAACAGCAACCAGCTACTCACTTTATAGAGCCGATAGAATGGGAAGATAGATTGATTATAACCATGTGCAATACTTTTCTGATTGCCAAAATCAGCTAGAGCCAACTGTACGGCCTCTTTTTCACTCTTGCCATTTTGCCTATGTTCTTGTTTCAGTAAAAAAATATGGTCTTTCATTTCATCAATGATCTCTTGTTTTTCAACATGATCACAATCAATTGTATTTACAATTTGGTTGATATAGGATTCAATCTCTTTGTCCACTTGAGCCCCTCCGTTGTTACGTTAATCAAATCATTTACTTTTTGCCACTCGCCTAGTTTCCTACTTAATTCTGTTTTTCCCCCGTTTGTTAATTGATAATACTTCCTTCGACCACCAAGCTGTGAATCTTCCCAATACGCTTCAATCCAGCCATTCTTCTCCAGCCTCTTTAAAGCCGGATACAATGTCCCTTCACTCATGTTATACAACTCATGACTGTTTTCCTTTAAGCTCTTCACCATCTCATATCCGTACATATTTTTTTTAGATAATAATGAAAGCAATAAAATATCAATACTACCCTTCATGATTTCTTTGTCCATTCTGTTTCTCCTTTATTTGGAAAGTCGCTAAATATATTGTAATACGATGTACATCGTATTACAAGGTAATTTGTACAATTATTGACTTCATGGACTGAACATACACATTTTTTCAAACTTTAAAAACATTATCATGTAAAACAAGGAAATATTTGTTATTATTTTTGTAGTAGAAGAATCTTTTTTCTGCCTTAATAAGAATTTAAGAATGGAGAGAAAGTATGCTTAAAATTCTACAAATGATCTTATCTATTCTCGCTTTAATTACCATTACATATATTTTCATAACGGAAGATTTCACATTGCAGCCATTGTCGTTACTGCTATTAGGGTTGATGTTACTTATTATGACTATTACTCTATTTCAACAAGGTCATAAAGGGATCGCTTTATTTTGCGCCATTGTGATGTTCATATATATGATTGTTTTCATACAAAATATCGTTTATAGGGGTATACTATGGAATTAATATACGTTTTTATTATTTTTCTTATTCTATTTCTCATTAGTGCTGTGCTTAATATTCTGTTGAAAATGACAAGAAAAAGAGACTGGCTGATTACTTTATTTATTAGTGTTTTTTTAAGCATTATTATTTACGGGGTGCAACAATAGATTTGAAAATGGAGGGATATGGCCGAAATGGATGATACAAAGGAACGCCTCATACAGGAAAGTGAACAACATTTCCACTCATTAATGAAACTGATTGAATCTGTTCCTGTAAGAAAAAGAAGCCTTTCTATCGAGACAGCTGAGCGGGATAAAAATTTTCGTGATATTCTTATGCACCTATATGAATGGCATGCGATGTTGGAACGCTGGTATAGAGAAGGCATGGCCGGAGATACACCATCCATGCCGGCACCCGGGTATAAGTGGCGAGATATTCAACCGCTTAATCAACAAATTTGGGAAAACTACCAAGATATGAAACTCAACCAAGCAATCATGAAATGTAAATTAAGCCATGAGCGAATCATGAACATTATCAGGACCCATACCACTGAAGAAATCATAACCAAAAAGCATTACAAATGGACAAAAACAAGCAATCTATATAGCTATTTTGCTGCGAATACATCCAAGCACTACTTGTGGGCAATGGGGAAATGCGAAAAGATTATTGTTGAAATCAATGCAATGAATTTGGTTAGTGATAGGAACAAATAGTTTTGGAGGCGGATAACTCTGAGTATCCCCGCTTGCGGTTCTTGTTTCTTTCTCGGATTCAGGGATTGCTTGTGAATTGCTCTCATCTCCACTTTTTGATAGACAATGTTGATTTCCTAAGTTAGAAGTACTGTTCTTCTTCTCCATCAACGAGACCATAACTTCAAAAAAAGTACCCTATAGGTAGACTTTTACCTATAGGGGGGTACATTCTTAGCCGTAAACGGTTTTTATTTAATTAGCTATTGTTTCTGTTATGACCCACTATTACTGTTGATTAAGGTCCTCTAAGGATGTGAAATAATATTATTTTATACAATTAGTTTATTTCAAAATTCCTTTACACTCATAAAAGGGACGCCTTCTCAATGTCAGGGGATTGAAATGATGAGTATGGCGGCAAACTAAATAAAAGTGAGCTTACTTAATAAATTATTTTGTGAATAGATGTTCTTAAACAAACGAGGCATTTCTTTAAAAAGAGATGCTCTTTTCGTATCCAATTAAAAGGAATTGATTGTTTGTATTATATTAGAGATGGTTTTTCTTCTATTATATGTAGAGAAAGCTTTAATACGATATATGCTACACTATAAATACGAGGAACTTTGGAGGCACACCACCACGGATTAAAATTATATAGACCATCAAGGACATATTGTGAAACAGTGCTTTTAAAAGGAGTTGGATAGTATGGATAAAAACAAAGATACAGAAATAAAGCAATCTTCAAAAGCAGAACACATTCTACTTCAGATCAATAGTAAAACGAAACTAGGCGACTTACGAAAGATCGCGAAGGATATTAAAAAAGATCACGAACTAGCTATGGAACTTTGGTCAACTGAAGAGTTTTTGCCTAGACTATTAGCAATCTTAATTATGGACAAAAAACTTCTTTCTCAAGATGTGCTAAATAAGCTTGATAAGGATATGCAGACTCACACTTTTGATGAGCGAAATAACTTAATGGATTGGTTAATGGCTAATCAGCTCACCAAAGACAAGAAGAAAATTGCATTGATGGAGTCATGGAAAAATAGTCCTTTTGCTCTTCAAAGGCGAGCTTTCTGGTATTATCAAGGGCGATTGAGATGGACTGGACAAACACCGCCTGATAACACCGCAGACTTGCTATCTGCATTAGAAGCTAATATTATGCAGGAGGAACCGGAAGTTCAATGGGCTATGAATTTCACCGCAGGCTGGATAGGCGTTTATGATGAAAAGAATCGTACACGTTGTATGAACCTTGGTGAGAAAACCGGTCTTTACAAAGATGAAAAGGTAGCAAAAGGTTGTACTCCCAGCTATTTGCCACTGTTCATTGCGATTGAAGTTGACAAACGAAAAAAATAATTAGTTACCACAGGGTTCATGCATTTGTGAACGTTGGAATACGAATTTGTTGCTTCAATATTAAATTACTTTATTATCAAGTAACCAATCAGTATTTTATATCGAAAGCAATGATTACTCTTGCTAGCGCGATATGTCACACTGAAATTTGTTCTCCTCCTTTTACTGACCCCATCACACATCTAGAACGATAGCTCCATACAAAAAAACCCCCCACAAATTCCTGTGAGGGGTATCTTTCATTTCTATCCATTATTCAGCTTGATACTTACCTAAGAATTCCTTCACTTTATCAGCATCGGCTTTTAGCTCATTGCCAGTATCTACTAGTGGACTTACTGTAGATGAGGCTTTGATTTTATTACCTTGGTAGTAGTCAATGATTTCCTCTTGGTTGATAGAGTAAAGTACGGCTCTTCTTAGATCGGCACTTTCAGAAACGGCACGACCTTCTGTATTGAATAGAAGGTATGATACAGCATTACTTGGAATGCTTTGTAATTGTAGTTTGCTATCGCCTTCTACTGTCTCATATTTATTTTCTGGTACGCTGTATTGGATATGTGTTTCTCCGTTACGTAAGGCAGAAAGTGAGCTATCAATATCGGCAATGAAACGAACATTTACTTGATTAATATTTGGTTCATTTTCAGTATCCGTCATATAACCTGGGTTTTTGTAGAATACAGCTTCATAATCATTTTTATGAGATAAGACGTATGGTCCACTTGCATATAACGTATTGTCATAGCTATCACCTTCAGTTACTGTGTTTTGGTCACCATAAGCGATGTCCTTGTTCACATCAAAGTCTTCCACTTTATATGTGTTGATTGATTCGACTTGTTCTTTTGATACAATACCTGCAGATTGGTGCGCAAGGTAGTTTAATACTTGTGGGAATGGTTCTGTAGTTGTTACTTTCACCACTTGGTATTTACCTGCTGCGTTATCTGCTGCATCATCTTCAGCAACTAACTCGGCAATCTTTGTATCTAATCCTTCTTCAAGTGCTGCTTTAACCGTTCCCTCGCCACCTGAAGTTTGTACTTTCTCTAATTCTGAAACATCTGTCACAACTTCAGCTGTCTCAATATGCTCATGTAAGCTATATGTGCGGTGATCTGGTACAGAATTTTTATCCTTCGCACGTTCTAGTGAGAAGACAACATCCTCTGCACCAACAAGGTCATCTGTTTCTTCTGCTTTTTTATCAGTAACTTTGGCAAAATTAACGTCATCTCTTAATAAGAAATAATACTCAGAATTGCCATCTGCAATACTAAAATTACGAGATAGGGAACCATCAGCCGTCACAACATCATCATCTGTTAAGTTTACAAGGCGAATATACATATTCGAATTCAACATATTAATAGAACCATCGTTCCCTTTAATTGGGTCAAGGGAAGTCAGTGTTGAAAGTGTTTGCGATAATACGAGTGGATCTGATTCTCTCTTCGCTTCATCTTGGAAATCAATCGTTTCCCATGCTAAAGAGCGCGATTTAGAAAGGCGAACAGAATCTGGTACTAACACATCTTTATTCAATGCTTGTGTTTTGTAAGAGCTATATAATGGTGCAATATAAGCTTTATCAAATACAAGTTTTTCCTCAAATTCCTTATATGTTTTTGCGTATTCTTCTGGTGTTTCAGTACTTGCTTTATCTATTAACTCATCAATCTCTTTATCAGCCATAATGCTGTAATCTCCACCGCTAATAAACAATGAACGCACAGCGTAATCTGGGTTTCCTGTTACAGTCGTCCAACTTGATAAAGCAACATCATAGTTTCCTGCATCTTGTTGTGCTTTAAAGCTACCATAGTCAGGTTGGATGTTTAATTTTACATCAAAACCGTTTTTCGTTAATTGGTCACGAACAATGTTCATGTCCTCTTCACTACTGCTCATGCCCAGAATCTCTATTGTTGGCTTAGAGCCATCACCACTACCTGAACCTTCATTCTCAACATCAGATTTTGTATTCACACATCCTGTTAGAATCAATGTAAATATTAACAAGAATGATAGTACCGCCTTTTTCATCTGCTTTCCCCCCTGAAAGTCTTTTATTTATTAATCAAGCTTAGGGTCAAGCGCATCACGCAACCCGTCCCCAAGAAAGTTAAACGATAAAACTAATGCAATAATAGCAATACCAGGATAAATCGCTAAGTAGGAATGTGATTCTAGATAAGCACTACCTACTTTTAAGATATTACCCCACTCCGGTATATGCGGCTCAATTCCTAATCCTAAGTAACTTAAACTACTTGTAGCAATTACTGCTCCTCCAATTGTTAACGTTGCCTTTACAATCATTGGTGCCATACTATTTGGGACAATTTGTTTAAAAATAATCGATAGATTACTTGCTCCGAGCGCACGAGCCGACATAACATATTCCATATTGGAAATCATCAGCACATTTGCTCGCATCGTTCTTGCATACGTTGGAATTGAACCAACACTTAAGGCAATCACTAGTGTCGTTGTGCTTGCCCCGAAAGCTGCGATGATGACGATCGCAAGTAAAATACCTGGAATAGCATATAATACATCTAATAATCGCATTAAAATATTATCCGTGCGTTTCCCATAATAACCAGAAATAGCACCTAGAATCCCACCAACCACAAACGGAATGAAGGTCGATAAAACCCCTACAATCAGAGAGATTCTGGCCCCAAAGACAATGCGTGAGAACACATCGCGACCAAAATTATCTGTACCTAAAGGATAGGCAAGACTTGGCATTTGTAATGTAGCACCATAATTATTATCAACAGCCATACCATAATCGAAGGTCCAATAACTGCAAATCGATAAAGAAAAAATAAACAGAATGAAAAATAATCCTAGCATCGCTGTCATATTACTCGCAATTTTCTCCCACATCGCATACCATTTAGCAACAGTAGATGGCGTTTTGCTGAGCACTTCCAATAGCATAAATAAACCTAAGGCAAGGGCAAATAAATTACCGGTTAAAGAAGTAAGTATTAATAGGATTCCTACATACAACTTCCATTTCGATAATTGTCCGTTATCTTTTATTACTAAAAGGAGTACAACCAACTGAAAAACGAAAATGGCCAGTAACAAAAACATACCCATGAGGAATGTATTCGCTACGTAAGGTTTAAACAAGTTTAATGAAGATACCGCAATCACGTAGAATTGCGTCATCAACATAAACATAGTAAATAAGTATTGTGGGGTTTTTTTCTTTTTAATAAGACCAAATGCAAAAGCGGTTGTGAAAATATTACCGACCAATACACTTAATAGTTGGATATAACCCCACATTCTTGTCGACGAGCGTATAACGCCATCTCTTTTCAAATCCCGCTTCACTTGATAAGCAATAAAAGCTTGAATGATAGAGAAAACGGCATAAGCAATAAATAATGAAAAGAAAACTGGCTTGATTGCCCCTGTTGAAAAGTCAATACCTGCAAGCAAAAAGATCAGCGTTAAGGCAATAGAGACAACAAGGGCAAAGTTGGCCTGCGCATATTCAGATGTCGCCTTTAAGGCGAATTTTTTTAACAAGCTATCTTTATGAGTAGACATGCTGCACCTACTTTTAATATTGTTTCATTTTTGAACGAATTCTTGGATCGATAAATGCATATAAAATATCAATCAATAAGTTCACTAATGAGATTGTAATGGCAATGTATACAACACCGCCCATAATAGCGGGAATATCAGGGATAAATTGTTTATCAACAATATAACTTCCAATTCCACTAATATTAAAAACTTTTTCTGTAACAGCAGCTCCACCGAGCATACCGCCAAACATTAAACCAATTACAGTAATAATTGGTATCAAAGCATTTCCAAAAGCATGGCGCCAAAGTATTCGGCGTTCATTAAGACCTTTTGCTCTTGCTGTAATAATATAATCTTCATGGATGACTTCTAGCGTAGATGAGCGAGTCATCCGAGCAATGGAAGCCATTAAACCGGTTCCCAGGACAACCGCTGGCATGATAATCGAAAGCAAATTACCCGGTGTAAAAGTAGCCGGCAGCCACTGTAACTCAATCGAAAATGTTAAAATAAAGATTAAACCTTGCCAAAAATTCGGAATCGATAACCCAATTAAAGCTACGAACATAAGCGTATAATCTAAAAAAGTATTTGACCTTGTAGCGGAAATGATTCCAATAGGAATGGCAATAACAATCGCTAAAATTAAGGCAATAAACGTTAGTAATAATGTAATTGGAATTTTTCTAGCGATGGCATCCACTACATTTTCATTTCCGGCAAAAGAAGCACCTAAATCAAATGTGAAAATACCTTGAATTGCTTGCCATAATTGAATCCAATACGGTTGATCTAAACCGTAAATTTGGTTAAATGTCGCGATCTGTTCCTTTGTAGCCGTTACTCCCAAAATATTGGCAGCTGGATCAAACGGTGAAATATACAAAATCGTAAACACAAAAAAAGCGACCCCAACAATAACAAATAGGGTGGAAACAAGCCTTTCAAAGATATACTTGATATACGGATTCATATACAAGAAAAGGAGGATATAGAACAATAATCCAGGTATGAACGTTAGAACAACAAATATTGGATGTTCTAATAATGATCGCATGATACTTGCAAAAGTTAATTGATCTTCTCCTCGCTGTGCTAATTCCTCCTGAACTTTATCCTCTACTACCTGAAGAAACTCATCTTCTGCTCTCTTTTCAGCCACTTGTTTCATTTTCAACTCATCTATCTTTTGCTGAAAGAACGTTTGCTTTCGCCTTTGCTGTTCTATATGCTTCGTAATTAATTTTTCCTTTAAACCGGCTTCTGTGCATGCTTGATGGAGCTCACGCCATAACCGCTGATAAGCGTCATCTTTTCTCTTTATTAGGTAAATAATGAAGCTAATCACATAAACTGGTAATCCTATAATCAACATCACCCATTTTAAAAATGGGTATTGGTTCATTTTCCCAAAGGTTTGACTGAGTGTCGAAAGCACATTAGGAACGCTAGATGAATGTCTCTGTGGCGCATTATTGACTGTATTCATTCATCCGTTCACCCCCTTTAGTCCCGATAATTCCTAGTTGTATACTATATTTTAATTCTAGTATAATATGACTGTCAATATTGTTCGAGAGTAAACATCAAAGTTTGGTAGGTGGAGAATGTGGAACCGTTATTAAAAATAGAAAATTTACAAGTATCCTTTATGTCTCGAGAGAAGGAATTTGAAGCTGTCAAAGGTGTCAGCTTTACTGTCAATAAAGGAGAAACATTAGGCATTGTCGGTGAATCAGGCAGTGGCAAGAGTGTCACTGCCCGCTCGATTATGAGACTGCTCCCGTCTCCTCCTTCCCTTTTAAAAGACGGCGAGATTATGTTTCTCGGTAAAGATCTGGTCAATGCAAGTGATCAAGAAATGGAAGCAATTAGAGGGAAAGATATTAGCATGATCTTCCAAGATCCAATGACCTCGTTGAATCCGACGATGCGTATTGGTCAACAATTAACTGAAACGATGCTAAAACATACAAAAGGACTAGGTAAAACACAAGCAAAGGCTGAAGCCATTGAGCTTTTAAGATTAGTAGGGATTCCAAAGCCAGAAGTTCGTTTTGCCCAATACCCACATGAGTTTTCTGGCGGGATGCGGCAACGGGCAATGATTGCTATCGCTCTTGCTTGTCGTCCTAAGCTACTCATCGCTGACGAACCAACAACAGCACTTGATGTAACCATACAAGCGCAAATACTGAACCTAATGAAGCATATGCAAGAAAAATTTGGTACTGCGATTATTTTAATCACCCATGACCTTGGCGTTGTTGCTGGCATGTGTGACCGTGTTGTCGTAATGAAGGACGGGGAAATCGTTGAAAAAGGCACAACCGAAGAAATCTTTGAGCATGCCACTCACCCTTATACATTACGATTACTCAACGCTTTACCAAAGCTTCATGAGAAAAAGAAAGCAAAACCAGCACCGCGTATTAGTGAAGAGATCAATGCAAAAGAACCCCTTCTCGAAGTAAAAGCATTGAAACAACACTTCGATTTAGGCAAAGGCCAAGTGTTGAAGGCTGTTGATGATATTAGCTTCTATATTAAACCTGGTGAAACACTTGGTCTTGTCGGAGAGTCTGGTTCAGGAAAGTCCACCACCGGGCGTGCGATTTTAAGATTAAATGAACCAACTGCTGGTGAAGTGTTGTACCAGGGTATTCCTGTGAATCAACTAACAGCAAAGGAAATGAAGATGATGCGCAGACATATGCAAATGATTTTTCAAGATCCTTATGCTTCATTAAATCCGCGCTTTAAAGTAATTGATATCATCGGTCAAGCACTAGATATTCATAAGCTCGTAAAAAATAAGCAAGAACGCCGGAAACGCGTAGAAGAGTTACTAGAAATGGTGGGTTTGGAGAAGGAACATGCAATGCGTTATCCCCATGAATTTTCAGGGGGACAAAGGCAGCGAATTGGGATTGCCCGCGCACTTGCCGTCGAACCAAAATTCATCGTCTGTGATGAACCACTCTCTGCACTAGACGTATCCATCCAAGCGCAAATCGTTAAATTACTTGAAGACTTACAGCAAAAGCTTGGATTGACTTACCTATTTATTGCCCACGACCTCTCCATGGTTAAACATATTAGTGACCTTGTAGCCGTCATGTTCGGGGGAAAAATCGTCGAACTCGCAGAAAGTGAAGAACTCTATGCTAACCCGCAACACCCATATACAAAATCGCTACTCGCTGCCATCCCAATCCCTGACCCAGCGATTGAACGGCAGAAAAAACGCGAAACTTTGTCCGCACAAGAAGAGCGACGTGAGGAATATCAACTCGATAATGCTGAACTTGTGGAAGTAACGCCTGGGCATTGGGTTGCTCAGCCGAAGGTAACAGTGGGTATATAAATGAAAAGCCGGCCATTTTCGGTCGGCTTTTCTTATAGGGGATTCTCTAGTAGACAAAATAGATAAGAATAGTAGTAATCACGCCCACCCAAACACTCAACAAAATACAATAACCCATTATATGGCGAATATGCAGACCAACAACACTTAATATAGGTAGAGCCCAAAAGGGTTGAATGAGATTCGTCCAACCATCTCCCCAACCGACAGCCATTGCAGTGATGGCATGATTTACTCCTAGTTGTGCTCCTGCCGCTACTTGTAATGGACCTTGTAATGCCCATTGTCCCCCACCAGACGGGGCGAGTAGGTTCACCGCGCCTGCAGTCCAATAAGTAAAAACACCAAAAGTATCTGATGTGGCCACATTGGTTATCCAATTGATAATAGACTCGGCTATCCCTGAGCTACCGAGTACCGCAATAATGCCAGCATAGAACGGAAATTGCAAAATAATCGGTGATATCGATGAGGCCGCATCCTTAAACGCTTCTGCATATTGAGTAAGCGACTGATGAAATAATAAACCTAAAGATAGAAACGCAAGATTAATAATATTTAAATCTAAATCTCTACCATTCCAAAATGAAACTAGTAAATAAATGAGTCCAATCAAACCTGTTACCGTCCCCCAAACCTTCGATCGCTCTAACTTCATAGCCGGACTATCTATTTTCTGTTCCTTTTGTCGAGAAGTTACCTTTTTTTCTTTTTCTACAAAAGGAATAATGTCTTTTTTTGGTCCCATTAATATGATGAATAGTGGCATCGTTATCACTAAGGCAATAAGAATCGTCATTGTACCTGGATGAAATATTGTCTCGGAAGTTGGAATGACACCAATAACACTTTGAAGAAAATGACCTTCTGTTGCCACTGATAATCCAATTGAACTCGATAAACCAGCTGTGTACAATACCGTGGGTGCATATGCAGCTGCTACCAGTAATGGAAAATGCGCCTGCTGATTTCTTTTACCAACCTCTCGGGCGATGATTGCACCGACAATGACCGCCAATCCCCAGTTAATATAATAGGCAAATGAGGATACGAGAAAGGTGAGAATATAAGCTTGATTTGCACTTTTGGCTAATGATGCTACACGGCTGAGAAAACGTTGGATAAAAGGGACTTTAGCTAATGCCATTCCCGTCATTAATAATAAAACCATTTGCATAGTAAAGGTTAAATAAGTCCAAAAACCATCACCGAAAGACTCCACAATCACCAATGGCTCACTTGGATTCATGATTAAAGCAAGACCCATCATGAGTAACATCAGAATAACAGCAATGACAAAGGCATCCGGTAAAAATCTCTCAACCATTTTTGAAAAACGGTGTGCTAATCGATTCATTCCCTACCCCCCCTAACATGCTCGTCAGCACTAGGCTGTAGTACATGGTATGAACGAGAGAAAAGGGATATACGCTTTATTTTCCCAAAAAGTTTGTCCAAACTCTATTTGGTTACAAAACTTTAATTATGTAACACACTTAAGAATCTTTTCACATGCTCTAATGTAATAGTTAACATGGCGAACTTTCTCCTTTATAATATAAGAAAAAGTAGGAAAGGATGATTTTGATTGCCCATTATGAAACCTCTATACCCTCCCCAACAACTCCGTTTTCTTCTTGCACTCCATGCTCGAAAGGAATTATCGTCAGACCACCTTCAACACCTACAAGCAATGAAAAAAGGAGCAGATGGTGAAATACGTTGGACAACCCTCTTAAGCGAACTGCCAGATGACATTCCCATTCTTTATGATCTCATTTTAGAGATTAACCAATCCATTATTCAATTGGATGCTCTTTGTATTCTGCAGAATAAAATAGTTATTTTCGAAATTAAAAATTTCAGTGGAAATTATACACTGGTTGGTGACCAATGGCTTAGTCCTTCAAAAAAAGAAATGAAAAGTCCACTCATCCAAATCAAACGAAATGAACCACTCATTCACCAGTTTCTTAAGAGGTACCAGCTCCCCATTCCCTTTGAATACCACCTCATATTCGTTAATCCCAAATTTATTTTATATGGTGCAAAACCAAATGAAAGTATCATTTTTCCTGGACAAATTCCTCCATACCTTGACTCATTAAAAAAACAAACTGTCTCTCCAACATTACTTCACACTAAAATCATCGAGACATTATTAAACAACCACAAAAACAAACTAAACATGCTTGTTAAACCAGAATATCATTATGAAGAATTAGCGAAGGGTGTGTTTTGTAATAAGTGTTGTGGGAGGATGGAGCGAGTGAGTAAAAAAACTTTTTTATGCAAGAAATGCTCCCATTCGGGATTCGTAAATGACATCATCTTAAACAATATTAAAGACTATTCAATCCTATTTCCTGAAAGGAAAATTAAAACATTAGATATATACGATTGGATTGGGAAGCAAGTAAGCACTGCCATAATTCATAGAATTTTGCAGAAAAACTCTAAAAGATTCGGAAATGGCCGAGCAACCTATTACGAACTCATAAATAGCTATTTTTAACCGTACCTCAGGTCATGAAATTCCTTGATTAAACAAGAGACTAAACACTTTTTTGACGATTTGGGGCAAAGCCATAACTAATGACCGAAGAAAGAAAAGTCGTGGCTTTACCTTTTTTTCCCGGCTTATCTTTTCTTTCTCAACTAGATTAGGCGCGATTCTACCTTTGCACTACTTATCTTTTCTTTTCCAACTAGATTAGGCGCAATTTCTCCTTTTGCCCTACTTATCTTTTCTTTCTCAACCAGATTAGGCGCGATTTCTCCCTTTACCCTACTTATTTTTCTTTCTCAACCAGATTAGGCGCGATTTCTCCTTTTTCCCTACTTATCTTTTCTTTTCCTAACAGATTAGGCGCGATTTCACCCTTTCCACTAATTATCTTTTCTTTCTCAACCAGATTAGTCGCGATTTTACTCTTTTCCCTACTTATCTTTTCTTTCACAACGAGATTAATCGCGATTCTTCCCTTTGCCCTACTTATCTTTTCTTTCCCAACGAGATTAGTCGCGATTCTTCCTTTTTCCCTACTTATCTTTTCTTTCACTGCCAGATTAGTCACGATTCTTCCTTTTACTCTACTTATCTTTTCTTTCACAACGAGATTAGTCGCGATTCTTCCTTTTTCCCTACTTATCTTTTCTTTCACTGCCAGATTAGGCGCGATTCTTCCTTTTACCTTACTTATCTTTTCTTTCACAACGAGATTAGTCGCGATTCTTCCTTTTTCCCTACTTATCTTTTCTTTCACAGCCAGATTAGTCGCGATTCTTCCCTTTACCCTACTTATCTTTTCTTTCACAACGAGATTAGTCGCGATTCTTTCTTTTACCCTACTTATCTTTTCTTTCTCATCCAGATTAGTCGCGATTCTTTCTTTTAACCTACTTATCTTTTCCTTCACAACTAGATTAGTCGCGATTCTTCCCTTTACCCTACTTATCTTTTCCTTCCCAACGAGATTAGTCGCGACTCTCTCTTTTCCTCTACTTTTCTTTCCCATCCAGATCAGTCGCGACTATTCCTTTTTTAGATGAAACGACTCGCAGTCATTCTATTTTCAAAAAAATTAGCTTTCTTACTAGAAATAGAGGGAGTGCTTCCAATGAAGACTCACTCCCTCTCTCCCATTACACAATAAATATCGGTTTAGCCTGCTTCAATTTCCCTGCCACAGTTTCAAGTGGTTTGCCAGTGTGTACATCTAGAACGGTTGATGCTTCATTAAACCAACAGTCCGGTGCTGCTGCACCCCAGAATGTTTGGCGGCGTTTGTCGTTGAGCTCCCAACGTATTGGTTTGAAGTCGGGATCGCTCGTTAAATAATCGCCATTATATAGCTCGATACGGTGGCCATCTGGGTCTCTTAAATAGAGGAAAAAGGCATTGGATAAGCCGTGTCTTGCTGGGCCACGTTCAATATTTTCTGCATAACCTAGTGCTGCTAGCACATCACAACCATGAATTAGGCTCATCGGATCACTGAGCCAATAGGCGACGTGATGTACACGAGGGCCTTCCCCATTCATAAAGGCGACATCATGGACGGATGGTTTTCGATGAATCCAGGCTGCCCAGATTTTATCCTCTTCAGTTGCCGTGTATTCTGAACAAGAGAAACCGAGTTCTTTTGTATAAAAATCATAAGCGGCTTCCACATCAGAGACCATATTATTGAAATGGTCAATCCGTTGGGCCTTTGCGCCTTGATATAAATCGTAGCGTTGTAATAGGCGCTCAACTGTATCCATTTTCGCAAAAAATTCTAACGGGATTCCTGAGACATCTTGTACCCGTAAAGCCCTGCCAATGGCATGCTGGCTCCCCTCTTTTAACCACTTTGTCTTCATACCGTGCTTTTCAAACATAGCTGCCAATGCATCTAAATCGGCATCTGACCTTACTTTATAGCTTGTGACTTCAACATGTGGTGCGTCTGCTTTCTTCAACACTAGACTATGATGAACATGTTCCTCTAAGCCTCTTAAATAAATCGTATTTTCATCCGATTCGGTTTCTACTAAACCAAGTCCTTTGATATAAAAATCACGAGATCGTTCTAAATCGGTCACATGTAAAATCGCTCTAGCCGTGCGAATAATATCAAAATCTACACTCATCACGCGCTCCCCCTTAAACGTTTAAAAACTTTGAATTGGACGCTTTGCCTAAAAAGTCTTGTACTCTGGCCTTTAGCTCATCCTTCGCTTGATAATGATCAAAGTAGGTCATCCCCATACGGATAGGATCGCCGAAGAAGTAGTATTCATAATGCATTTGCCTACTGCCAAATGCACTCATCGTGATATCCCAAGCCAACCTAAATAGTTGAACTCTCTCGTAACCTTCTAGATTCTTCCCTTGTAATCCACGGTGAATAATATTACCAATTTCTTCATTTTGAAAATCAGCTTGTGTTGGAATTCCCATTAATCCTGATGCACCTAGTACACGCAGAATTTCTATGAGACGAGGATAAACTCTTGGGTACCAGTTACGTGCAGCATCGAGTGCCTCGTAATCAGGTGTCATGGTCCCCCACTTATCGAGCTTTGCATTATGTTCAGCACGGTACATATGAGATTTCATCGTTTCAAGTGCCAACATGATTTCTGTTCCTTTGTCTTTCACATGTTGGAAACTATCAATACCAATGGCATCCATCATCGACAAAGCTACTCCAAGTAAAAATTCTGTTTTAATGATATTTTTTGAAACGACTTGGTGCGACATATGCACGACCGCATTTGTTTCACGGAAGGTGCGGTTACAAATTGATGAATTCCCGCACACAAATACACGCTCCCACGGAACAAATACATTTTCAAATGAAACAATCGCATCTCCTTCTTCAAAACGGGAGCTAAGTGGATGGTCATAACCATTTCTCCCATAATCGAATGATTCCCTACTAATAAACTTCAATCCTGGGGTATTATTCGGAATGGCGAACGCTAAAGAATACGGATCATCCAATTCACCTGCTTTTTTCACAGTCGATGGAAATACAAGAATTTCATCAGTGATACCGCCTTGCGTTGCTAATAAACGGATACCATCCACATATATCCCTTCATCTGTTTTCTTCACTAAATGGAGGGCGACATTGGCATCCTTCTGTTCATGTTGTGCCTTAGCCCTGTTCACTTGTGGATGAATCAATGTATGTGTCAAACTAATATCATTTTCACTAGCAAATTCGTAATACTTACGTGCGTTTTCTGCGAACATCGGATCTGCTTCAGCAAATAATTCATTTGATACACCCATGGCCATCACTTCTGCATTCAAGTAATCGGGGGAGCGCCCCATCATACCGCCTGATGTAAGGGCCCACTCTTGAATGGCTTCTCGTCTTTTTATTACATCTTCAATCGTTTTTGGTTGCAACCAAGTCATTCCTACTTGTTCACCTGTTGTCGGTGATGTGTAAAGCATTTTTGCCGGTTTCTCAAACTGCAAATCATATAGATCTGCCATTGATTTCACGACACCTTTTAAACCGGGATGTGTTGTTACATCTTGCACTCTTTCGCCGTGCAAATAAATATTATTGCTCGCCTTTTTTAGTCGCTCGATATATTGCTTTCCATTCTTTGCCCCCATCTATTCCCCTCCTTATTTTTTCTTACCGAATTGTGGAATATGGTGATCACTGATGGCGACATGAATGACCTTAGGTTCTGTGTAAAATTCGAAAATGGCATAATGTCCACCTTCTCGTCCGATACCACTCGCCTTCGTTCCACCAAACGGAATTCGTAAATCCCGTGTGTTTTGCGAATTTATCCAAATCATGCCTGCCTCTACAGCTTGGGCCACACGATGACCACGCTTAATATCATTCGTCCAAACGAAGCCAGCTAAGCCATATTTCACGTCGTTTGCCACTTTGATGACCTCTTCTTCTGTTTCAAATTCAATCACAGCCATCACTGGTCCGAAGATTTCTTCCTGGCAAACTTTCATATCATTCGTCGCGTTTAATAATAAAGTTGGTGGAACATAATTACCGGCAGAGAATGCTGCTGGCACATCCCCTTGGAAAACGTCACAGCCTTCTTCTCCCGCGATTTCAATATATTTTTTCACTTTATTATAATGGGCTGTTTCAATCAGCGGGCCAAGTTCAGTGGCCTTATCCATGGGATCACCAACGACGATATTCTTCACCCGCTCTTTAAGTGCTGCAACGAACTTTTCTTTAATATTTTTGTGCAAAAACACGCGGGAGTTCGATGTACAGCGTTCACCGTTAAAGGAGAATATCCCCCAAACAGCTGCATCAAGGGCGCGATCTAAATCGGCATCCTCAAAAACAATCAACGGTGATTTCCCGCCTAATTCCATTGAGGTTTTCTTCAACGTATCGGCAGCATTTTTAATAATGGTCGAGCCAGTCGTTGTTTCACCCGTAAATGAAATCGCTTCCACATCAGGATGACGAACAAGTGCATCTCCGGCTGTTTCCCCGAAACCATGGACAATATTGAATACCCCTTTCGGCAAACCTGCTTTTTGTATCACTTCAGCCAGTTTATTTGCCGTTAAAGGAGATAGCTCCGCAGGTTTAAGGACGACCGTATTCCCTGTCGCTAAAGCAGGGGCCACCTTCCATGTTTCTAACATAAACGGCGCATTCCACGGAGTAATTAACCCCACCACCCCAAGCGGTTTATAGATTGTGTAATTGATAAATTCATCGTCCACTTGATAAGCTTCACCATGCAAGGTCGATTCAACCATTTTCGCGTAAAATCGGAAGTTCATCGCTGCACGTGCCGCTTGTTTTTTCGTTTGACTGATTGGTAACCCTGTATCAATCGCTTCTAATCTCGCAATCTCTTCCGCTTCTTCATCAATAAGGTCAGCGATGCGGTTAATATAAACCATCCGCTCTGAGATTTTCATCGTTTTCCAAATTGTCTCGAAAGCTGTCTTCGCACTCTCAACTGCAACATTAATATCTTCCTTATCGCCTTCAGCTACAAGATTAATTGTTTCATTTGTAAAGGGACTTAGATTGGCAAATGTTTTCTTTGAAACACTATCAACAAATTCACCATTGATAAATAAGGATACATCCTCAACTGCAAAATTTTGCTTTGATTGATTCGTCTCAGTCACATGATTAGTCATATTGTTTCACTCCTTGTTTAAATCACTTTACTTCTGCACGACACTACCAGGAAGGTCCACATAATGTTTTAAGACTTCTGCAATTTCATCTTGTAAGCTCTGCGTAGGTAAATCCATCGGCAGTCTAAGTACCGGCTTAATTTTGCCCATTTGACCAAGTGCTGCTTTTAATGGTGCAGGATTCGTATCTTTGAACAAAACATCATTCAACTGCATGAGTTCGTAATGCAAGTTTTGCGATCGTTCTACATCGCCAGCTTTCCATGCATCATAAATCGCTGCCACCTTATCTGGGACAATATTTGCTGTTGCGCTAATATGCCCTGCGCCACCAATGGCCAGCATCGGATAACATAACAGTTCAATTCCTGAATAGAGTAGGAAGTCACGACCGCAATTTAATAACACACGATTCACATGTTCGAAATCTTTATTTGATTCTTTTACACCAATAATATTTGGACAATCTTTACTTAACTTCGCAAGTGTTTCCACATGCATATTTGTGCCTGTTCGACCTGGGATGTTATAAACGATGAGGGGGAGATCTGGTACAGATTCAGCGACAAGTTTAAAGTGCTTATATAGCGCATGTTGCGAAGGTTTATTATAATAAGGAACGATGATAAGGGCAGCATCTGCACCCATCTCCGCTGCTTTTTTCGTTAAGTACAATGTTTCCTGATGGTTTGTTGAGCCTGTACCTGGTACAAATGGTACTCTTCCGTTAATTGTTTCTTTCGCCACTTCCATCACTTTCAATCGTTCATCGATTGTTAATGAACTTGGTTCTCCAGTTGTTCCTGTAACAGAAATACCATGACTTCCGCTTTCAATATGCCAATGGATGAGCTTTTTAAATGATTCAAAGTCTATCGATTCATCTTCATGAAATGGTGTAATAATCGGTGCGATCGAACCTCTTAATCTTTGTTTTACTTCAGCAAACTTCGTCATTTACAAACACTCCTTCTTTAAAGTTATTTCTGAAATTTTTGAATATTTTTATTGTAAGCTCTTTCATTTGCAGTTTAACATGTGTTAGATTATATAAAAAATATTGTTTTTGTTTGTTTTGGATATAAAAAAAGTATCGTTTCAAGGAGGGACAATATGGACATAAAGCAGCTGCAATACTTTTGTACAATTGTTCAAGAAGGGCAAATCACACGCGCAGCAAAGAAGTTACATATGGCACAACCCCCACTTAGCCACCAACTAAAACAACTAGAAGAAGAACTCGACGTTAAATTATTCGATCGCATTGGTAGGAAGATGGAACTGACCAAATCAGGTAGCGTCCTTTATGATCGTGCCTTGCAAATATTATCTGAGTTAGATGAAGCTAAAAACGAAGTCAAAGAAACAAATGAAGGCGTGAAAGGAAAGCTTTCTATTGGTGCGAGCAAATCTTGTTTCGCCTTTTTACCAGACCGCTTACGGGCGTTTCGTGAAAAATATCCTCTTGTTACCTTTCAGTTAAGAGAAGGCGATACTTACTACATTGGCGAGCTGTTGAAAAATCGCGAAATCGAACTAGCTGTCACTCGCCTTCCGCTAGAGATGGATGATATTGAGATGATTCGCTTTCCGACAGAACCTTACGTACTAGTCATTCCAGAATCATGGCAACAACATATCCACAACAAGACCTCCATCAAAATGATAGATATCAAAAACTTCCCATTACTCTTACTCCATCGCATCAATGGCAAAGGTCAATTCGAAATCGTCACAAGTGAATGCCGTCGTCACGGCTTTGAACCGAAAGTGATTTTGGAATGTCCCGATGCCTCTATGCTTTTATCTCTTGTTACTGCTGGGGTTGGTGCAACAATAGTACCTAAGTCTACATTGCAATCCTATTATGCAGATAAAGCGATTGTCATAGAGCTAGAAGATGCAACCATCCAATCGGAATCGGCCATTATTTGGTTGAAAAATCGTTACCTCTCCAAAAGTGCGAGTCGGATGATAGAGACCTTTCAAACAAACGTTTGATTGAATATTTTCTAACAGCAATTAGAAGAGAACACCTTCTAAAGTGAAGTTTGGTATATTATGTTTTTTTGTATGTCTGACTCGATTCCCTCTCTTACCACTAGATTTGAAGTAATCAAAAGACAAATTTCAGAGATTTCAAATATAAAAGGATAGATTTTACATTTTATTTTACATTATTTGAAATATTTAAAATAATAAATTATGATTTAATCATTATTTTGTTAAAGGAGTGTTGATCACATTGATGAAAGCAATGATGAGATATAATGGACAATTCTTTTTACAAGAGGTTTATGTCGATTCTACTAAACAAGTAATAACCCGAGGAGAAGAGACAACCCCAATTGAACAGCTTGTCGTCCATCCTCCAGTATCTGGAACGATTTACGGAACATTACTTAATTACAAAGGTGAGTTAGAAGCAATTGGTTCAGCTGTTTATGAAAGCCCTTACCAACAACCACCGAAAGCACCCATTCTTTATATCAAACCAGTCAATACAATCAATTACCATCAAGCGAGCATTCCTATGCCAAAAGAAGAAGATACCTTACAAATAGGCGCTGCCCTTGCAGTAGTCATCGGTAAAAAAGCAAGCAAAGTATCAAAAGATGAAGTACAAAATTACATTTTAGGCTACACAATTGCTAATGATGTCAGTATTCCACATAGCAGTGTTTACCGTCCTGCCATCAAAGAAAAAGCGCAAGATGGATTCTGCCCAATCGGTCCATGGATTGTTGATCAAAAAGAGGTGGCGAACCCTGACGACTTAGACATTACCGTCCATATCAACGGAGAGTTAAAGCAACAGCAAACAACTAGAAACTTAATCCGCCCCGTCGCTGAGCTGATCGCAGAGGTTACTTCCTTTATGACCTTATTTGAAGGCGATACATTACTAGTCGGTGTACCAGAAAACCCTCCACTTGCTCGTAATGGGGATATTGTCAGAATAACGATTGCTGGCATCGGCTCACTTGAAAACCAAGTTGTTATCACAAAACAACAAGTAAAGGAGAATACGATATGAAAACCGCACGTGTCGCCTATAAAGGGAATATCCATGAGGCAATAGAATGGTACAGTAAGCTACAATTAGATACGGGCGCCATCGTTTCAGAGGATGATGTTGTTTGGCTCCCTCCAATTGTGCCACAAACGATTTTTGCATTAGGACTCAATTACGCCGATCATGCGGCAGAGCTTTCTTTTAACGCACCG
This sequence comes from Cytobacillus sp. FSL K6-0129, assembly GCF_038007625.1. Taxonomy (NCBI): domain Bacteria; kingdom Bacillati; phylum Bacillota; class Bacilli; order Caryophanales; family Bacillaceae; genus Cytobacillus; species Cytobacillus sp. FSL K6-0129. Next base: position 2,569,392 of record NZ_JBBOXM010000001.1, read on the forward strand.
AAAGAGCCCCTCGTTTTTTTAAAAGGACCTAATACACTTATCGGTCACAACGGGGAAACTTTCCGCCCTGCCGATGTTACCTATATGCATTATGAATGTGAATTAGCAGTTGTCATTGGTCAATCTGGTAAAAATATTCAAGAAAAGGATGCTTATAACTATGTCGCTGGATATACTGTGGCCAATGATTACGCCATCCGCGATTATTTGGAAAACTACTATCGCCCGAACCTACGTGTGAAAAATCGTGATACATTGACACCCATCGGCCCCTGGTTTGTCAGTGCAGATGAGATAAAAAATCCAATGAATCTCACTTTACGCACCTATGTAAATGACAGTGTCGTCCAAGAAGGAACAACGAAAGATATGATTTTTAGTATTCCAAAGCTCATCGCCTATTTAAGCAGTTTCATGACACTCAATAAAAACGATATCATTCTCACTGGAACACCAAAAGGTTCAGTCGATACGAAAGTGGGCGACACGGTCATCACTGAAATCGAAGGCATCGGCCGACTCAAGAACACCATTATAAGCGAACCTGTCTATCAGTAAAAGGAGGATTTTCATGCCACATTTCATTATTGAATATACGAGCAACATCAAAAGCGCTGCACATATTCCCGCCTTATTAGAGAAAGCGAACAAAATCCTCATCAGTAAATCGCCTACTTTTCCAATAGGTGGGATCCGTTCAAGGGCCATTGAACTAGAAGACTATTATATTGCAGATGGTCAGGCAGACGATGCCTTCGTTCATGCAACACTCAAAATCGGCTCCGGACGAAGTGAGCAGGTAAAGGCATCTGTATGTGACGAACTCTTTACTATGATGAAGGATCACTTCAAGGAACTATATAATCAACGCTATTTTGCTTTATCAATGGAACTGTATGAATTTAGCGAAGCTGGTACGTATAAGTGGAATAATATTCATGGTCGGTTTAAACAGCAACCGAGATAGGCATTATTATGAGGACAAAGAAAAAATATCAATTAAAACAACAAAATATTTAGTACACCAAAAAGCTTGGATTTCATAGCTTTTTGGTGTCTTTAATAAGTTGTTCTACATTTAAAGCAAAGGGTTTAGATTTTATTTACTCTCATTTAATTGTGTACTTAAATAAGAGTTCCCCATTATTAGGGTCCCTTTCATTCATACATTCGAACCCAATACTTTCGTATAAGCGATAGGCCGCTTTATTTTCATCAATGATACTTAAATATATCACGTTTACCCCATATTCTTTTGACACGATATCAATAAGTTTCTTCATCGCAGTTTTCCCATAGCCTTTGCCTTGATAGTTTTCATCGATCATTATTCTATCAATCCAAGTCTCTTTATTAGGACCAAAAGAACCGTACATAGCAAATCCGATCATTTCTTCATCCAAATATATAGCTACTGGATGCCACTCTCGATGGGCATTCGCTTCATTTAAACATTCATCTACGGTTTCAATGAACTTTTCTTGTCCAGACTTTAATTTTATATTTCTAACGTTGTATTCATTTGTAACATCTATATCTTTAAAATGCAGTTTACTCATGTATAAATTAATCCTCCAACACTTAAATCTAATTTTTAAAATTTACTTCCGTATGTTGAAATCTTACCATAAGTATCACAAACCTTTGTATTTTCTCATCTGACATCCCCATCACTATTCAAATAGTACCCTCATTTACAGGTTGCTATTTTAAGTCTGCAAATATCACTTCATCTCATTCTCAGGGAATTTACTATGGTGTTTTAAACAACTAGATTCGTAGGTAGTACAAACTCTTCAATTGCCATATAATTTAAATATTCCGTATTTTTTTAAGGAGTTGAGAATTATGCAATTACAAAATAATAAAATTGGCTGGCTTGAAGGGATTATTGAGGCCATTCATGATGGGATTCTGGTAATCGATCACGTTGGTGTGGTGCAATTAATAAATGAGGAGTATACACATATTACAGGTGTCAGTGCAGAACAGATAGTAGGAAAGCTATTACAAGAGGTACGACCAGGAGCACTTCTGCCCACTGTTTTAAAAGACGGATTGGCACGAGAAGGTGTATTCCGAAAAGAAATGACAATGGAATATGTTGTTGATATGGCTCCCATTTGGGATCAAGGGAAAATCATTGGTGCCGTTTCTGTTTGTAAAAGTATTCCTGAAGTTTATCGGTTAAATAAAGAGCTGAAAAAAAGTCGTAAACGAGTCACTATGCTTGAGAGAGCCGTTGGTAGAATTCATCAGGCAAAATACACCTTTGTAAATATTATCGGTAGTGATGTGCAATTAAAGCAGACGATAGAACAAGCCAAAAGAACCGCACAAACAGATATGAATATTTTATTATCCGGTGAATCTGGTACTGGCAAAGAGCTTTTCGCACAGGCCATCCATAATGAAAGTAAAAGACGTGTAGCACCCTTTGTTCCAGTTAATTGCGCTGCTATCCCAAGCTCCTTATTAGAAAGCGAGCTTTTTGGCTATGAGGAGGGAGCTTTTACTGACTCTAACCGCGACGGAAAGATTGGGTTATTTGAGCTTGCCAATCACGGCACGCTATTTCTCGATGAAATCGGTGATATGTCATTTGAGCTTCAGGCCAAGCTTTTGCGGGTCTTACAAGAGGGCTCTTTTAGAAAAATTGGTGGTCTCGAGGAACAAACGGTTGATGTTCGAGTAATTGCAGCAACGAATAAAGAATTACAAAGCATGGTAGAAAAAGAACGATTCCGCGAAGATCTTTTTTATCGAATTAATACGGTTCATTTAACCATACCTCCTCTTAGGGAAAGAAAAAATGATATTACAGAAATCATCGCCTTTTTATTAAAAAATGAAGCAGACATTACTTTTGATCCAGAAACCATATTTATCCTCCAACACTACCATTGGCCAGGGAATATCAGAGAACTGAAGAACGCGATTCAATACGCCATTAGTATGTGTGATCATCAAGTCATTCGCCAGGAACATCTACCTGATACAATAAAGAAAGCGTTTAATGCAACTCAACAACAATCAATAACGCTCCAGCCACTAGAAAAGATACTGAATGACACAGAGAGAACAGCCATACAAAGTGTACTTAATCAAACAGGAACGACAGTGAAAGGAAAAAAGAAAGCGGCAAAAATCTTAGGTATATCACTTGCTTCCTTATATAACAAATTAACTAAATATCATATTTAAGCCTGCTTTCTAAGGAATTAGAAATCATCATCCCATTTCTAATTTTCTAGAAACAACGCCATCACCTGTATAGAAGGACTTCTTAGACCTTCATGTTTCTAATTCTTTAGAAATGACAATTTATCATTTTAAAAAATCTCTTTCCTATCAAGGCTTATTTTTTGGCATAAATCATGCATAACGAAATGTAAGCGCTTAATACAGTTAAGGAGGTTTTTATTTGTTATCCATCATGGGGTTCTTAACCATCGCAATTTTTCTTTATTTAATTTTATCGAAAAAAGTGTCTGTGATTGTCGCTTTAATATTAGTCCCCGTTTTCTTTGGGCTTTTCACAACTGACTTGAACAGTCTCGGCGCGATGATTCTTGAAGGGGTCACTTCAGTTGCACCAACAGGGATTATGCTTGCTTTTGCCATTCTTTTCTTTGGTCTCATGAGTAAAGCGGGCCTTTTCGATCCCATTATTTCTAGAATATTAAAGCTTGTAAAAGGGGATCCGTTAAAAATTGTCATCGGTACAGCCATTATTGGAATGGTCACACATTTAGATGGCTCGGGTGCTTCTACATTCCTTATCACGATTCCTGCTTTACTTCCTTTATACGAACGTTTAGGAATGAGCCGACTTGTGCTCGCAGGTGTGGTGGCCCTTAGTGCTGGGACAATGAATATCGTTCCATGGGGTGGTCCAACTGCACGCGCATCAAGCGCACTTGGTATAGATACGGCAACATTATTCAATCCCCTGATTCCCGCTATGATCGCTGGGCTTATTTGGGTGCTATTTGTTAGTTATTACTTTGGTAAGAAGGAAAGGAATCGCATCGGTATTCAGAACTTTCAATATGATTTTAATCAGGAATTAAGCGAAGAGGAAAAAAAGGCAAGAAGACCTAAACTTCTTTGGCTCAACTTACTTCTTACTATTTTAACCATTGTTGCATTAGTAAAGGTATGGCTCCCTCTCCCAGTTGTTTTCATGGTCGCCTTCGCCCTTGCATTAGTTATGAATTATCCGAACCCAAAAGAACAGCAAGAACGAATTACCGAACAGGCTACAGGGATGGTTACAGTAGTTTCAATTATTTTTGCAGCAGGTATCTTCACTGGTGTTCTTTCAGGCACAGGTATGATTGAAGCAATGGCCAATACACTTGTATCTATTATTCCTGAGAGCACGGGTTCCTTTATGGGCCTAATAGTTGCGGTTACAAGCATGCCTCTCAGTCTCGTCTTTACACCAGATGCTTATTATTTCGGAGTTTTGCCAGTTCTGAGTGAAACAGCCGCCAACTACGGGGTAGCCGCTGAAAATATTGGTCGTGCAGCTATATTAGGGCAGATGACAACTGGATTCCCTCTCAGTCCATTAACTGCCGCTACCTTTTTACTTTTAGGATTAGCCAGAGTAGAGTTAGCTGATCATCAACGATTTATTTTCATCTGGGCTTTTGGCACAACCATTGTAATGACAATTGTTGCTCTTATTACCGGTGCAATTGCCATCTAATTATATATAAAAAGGAGTGTTCAACTTGCTTCGAATTGGATCAGGAGCAGGATTTGCGGGTGACCGTATTGATCCTGCCATCTCTTTAATAGAAAATGCACAACTTGACTACCTAGTATTAGAAGGATTAGCAGAGCGAACCATTGCGCTATCTCAAAAACAGAAACAGAAGGATGCCAACAAAGGGTATAACGAATATCTCGAAGACAGAGTTCGCCCACTACTCCCTTCTCTTTTAAAAAATAGAGTCAAACTTATCACAAATATGGGGGCGGCTAATCCAATTGCCGCAGCAAAAACTATTTTACAAATGGCTCGAGATTTAAACCTTACATGTAAAGTTGCAGCGGTTTCAGGCGACGATGTCTTAAACGATTTAAACTTTCATCAATTCGAAACAGAAAATGGAGAAAATTTAATGACATTTGAACCCATTGTTTCGGCTAATGCCTACCTTGGCATTGAAGCGATCTTACCTGCTTTAGAAGCAGATGTAGATGTGATTATTACAGGTAGAGTGGCTGACCCTTCGCTTTTTTTAGCGCCACTCGTCCATCACTTTCAATGGAATCAAAATGACTTTGACTTGATGGGGAAAGGGACTTTAATTGGACATTTACTTGAATGTGCAGGGCAAGTGACAGGTGGATATTTTGCTGACCCTGGCCTGAAAGAAGTAAATAACCTAGCAGATCTTGGATTCCCCTTCGCCATCGTAGCTGAAGATGGCAAGGCGATAATTACAAAACTCCCTAATAGTGGTGGTGTCGTCAATACTCAAACAGTAAAAGAGCAATTACTTTATGAGGTGCATGACCCAAGTCAGTACTATACCCCTGATTGTATTGCGAATTTTAGTACAACACAAATGGAAGAAATAAAACCAAACGAAGTGCTTGTTTGGGGAGCTACAGGTAAAAGAAAACCAGATACACTGAAAGTATCTATCGGTTACCATGCAGGTTACCTTGGAGAAGGTATGATTTCTTATGCCGGATCAACTGCCGTCAATCGCGCCAAACTGGCAGAATGGGTGATAAACGAGAGATTACGTGCCAATGTACCTCAATTACGAACAGACCTAATCGGCTTAACGGCTCTTCATCATACAACTTATACTCACACAACACCTTACGAAGTCACTGTGAGAGCTGCCGCTTTATGTAAAGAAGAGCAGACAGCCAAAATGATTGGACATGAAGTTGAAGCACTCTATACAAACGGACCTGCTGGAGGGGGCGGGGCACGGAAAAAAACAGAAGAAGTGATAGGAATCGTTTCTACCTTTATTGATCGCTCAGCAATTACAATTCATACTGAAATAATGGAGTGATAAGATGGCAACAGTTAAATTATTGCACATTGCACATAGTCGAACAGGGGATAAAGGGGATACACTGAACTTCTCCCTCATCCCCTATAACGAAAAAGATTACGCTTCTATCGCCGAACAGGTGACAAGTGAGAAAGTGAAAGACCATTTACAAGCAATCATCAAGGGCGAAGTAATCAGATATGACCTCCCCAACTTACATGCTTTTAATTTCGTTTGCACAAATGCTCTTCTCGGTGGTGTGACGACTTCCATCGCATGGGATGCTCACGGAAAAAGCATCAGTAGTGCCCTATTAGAAATGGAAATAAATATTTAAATGAAAGAGTTAGAAACGACTGTTTCTAACTCTTTTTCGCATAAGAGATTACTCTGGTTTCTTTACAACAACCTTCCCATTTTCATCTAACAACGGTGTAAGTCCACTTCCGCCTGTACTTGCCCATGTATGAACATAATGGACCCCGGTTTCACGATCAACGAGGATAGAAAGCAGCCCTGATGAGTAACTTTCTTTCAATATTTCTACAAAACGGGTCTCTCTTTTTTTAAACACATCAACACTCCTTACAAAAATTCATTATCATCGTATTTAGTAAGATGATTGACCATAATACAAAGCATACTGATAAAAGTATTTGTAATAGTAAGTGGAAGTATTTCATTTTAGGAGAACAAATTTATACCAGACATGATTAAAATTCCAATAACAAGTGCCTGTGCTATGATAGCAATGGTTGCCCATAAACTGACATAGCTTTTCTTTGCTCCTCCTGCTAAGCCGATTGCTGCCGAAATATGAAATCCCCATAGAAGACCTGCTAAAGAAACGCCAGGTACACCATATTTTTCAAAATATTTCTTTGCTTTCATCATGCGTTTACTTGGTTCTTTCTCCTTTTTCTTTCCTTTCATCAACTTTGACCTCAGCGCATTGATCACCCAGATAAAAGCCATGACTGAAACCCAGTTCCCTAGTATCGCTACTAAAATAACAGGGATTCCAGGAAACCCTAAAAGAAACCCAAATGGAATGGCACCGTATGATTCAAAAAATGGGATGAGCGATAAAACAAAAATACTTAGTAACTGTAGAAATAAATTATCTTCTAGTGCCGGCATTAAATTCAAATAGAATTCTTGTATGTCTTGCATCATTTCTCCCCTCTCATGTTTGCCTACCTTTAGTATGAAGGATAATCCCTTCTATATCAGCAACTTCTGCATGAAAGGAGGGAAATTCATTCCGAGTGGAGACGATTTATGCCTCAATGGAGACCATTTTTTTCCTTTTCTTTATGAGGAATAGCAAAGCAATGCCACCCCAAATGAATGGCACAATCATAAACTTCAATCCAGAGGTAAAGTCATCATTTTCAATCAGAGTAAGACCACGTTCGATATGATAATTGGGAAAAAGAATCGTTAACTTATTCAGAAGCGAAGAATAAACCAATCCTTCTATTAAGAAATAAACAATCATAATTGGCCATCCATATAAACTTACATCAATTGTATTTTTTGCATATTCAGCGATAGCAGTCCCAATTAAAAGCCACATACAGAAAAATGGGATGGTAAATATACTGGCCATCAGTATTTGCGCTAAACTATAACCATAAATAATCATACCAATAGTGAACAAAAGATAAGAAATACTATAGGTAACGATGGATTTAGCTAAGAAAATATTTATTCGCCTTATCTTCATCAAACGATATAATATGCCTGTCCCCTGCTCTTTTTCTTCAACCATTAAGTTCCCTTGTGTATACATTGTCACCAAAATACTAATAAAACTAAGTAGTGAGGTCATGCCTTTGAAAAAGGTAATCTGTTCATTTGAAAAGGTGATGGTCAAATTATTTAATACATAAATGAAAAAAATCATCGCGAAGGCAGTGAAAAAGAGTAATAATACTTGCCCATTAAAGCGCAAATCTTTTAGTTCCCTTATCATTAAGACCTTAATTTGCTGTACATTCATGCGAATCACCCCTTTTACCAGTTCAACAGTTCTTTTAACTCCCCATATCGTGATTTGGATAAAGGAACCGTCTTTTCATTTTCCAATGTGAGGCTATAACTATTCTTACTCCATACCACAACTTCCCTAACACGCTGCAAATTAACTAAGTAAGAGCGATGACAGCGAAAAAAACCGTAAATATGTAATCTCGTTTCAATGTCCTTCATTGAAACAGTTGATATAAACTCTTCATTATTCACATGGAGAATCGTTTGTCTATCTCTCGTTTCCACAAAATCAATCTCTAATGGATCAAATAGAATAAATTTATCGTCTGATTTAGCTGATATTTTCTCGAATCTTTGTTGGTATATCGTTTCGTCTTCTGTGTCACTAGCCTCTTTTTCCTCTACTTCTTCTTCGGCTTCCTCGTTATATTCAAGCCGCTGTAGTCCTCTATCTGTCAAACGGAATACTTTTGTCCCTATACGAATGCTCTCTTCTAAAGAAGAGGTAAGAATAATAATAAAACTATCCTTTTTCAACAATTCATTAAGAATACGATTCAATACCTGCTTCGATTGGAGATCAAGGTGATAAGTAGGTTCTTGAAAAATATAAATAGTCGTAGGTTGAATCAAACTGCGCGCAAATTGCAACCTTTTTTTCTCTGAGAATGTTAGTCCTTTGTTTTTCTTATTACGGACTTCATTTAATTCAGCAAGCGCTAAAATCCTCTCTATATCTACTCTTACACCATACAAGTCACACCAAAAACGAATCGTTTGCTCGGGGGTTAACCGTTTATATTCGCCCATATTCGTCCGGTAAAAGAATAAACCCTCCGCCCCACGGAGAACACTGTCTGAGAGACGGATTTCATTTGTCATATAACTTCTATCTTCCTCCATTAAGGATAAAAATGCATGCATATACTCCATGTCTGCTTGAATCGCAACCACATCTTTTTTTTCAATGGTCAAATGTATAGAAGGCAGGACAACTGTATTGCCAACGACCTTTCCAAAACCTTCAAAGATTAATGACATTTACACTCTTCTCCTTCTGAACCTATTTATTATGACGGATTTCTATAAGTGGTACCTTCATAATGAACGAAAAAGAGGAAAAAGCAAACGAAAAGGGAACAAATCTTGGTTAAACTCATCCTTTTATTATTTACGCCTCAACACGTGGCCATTCATTTTATCCCGGTGTATAAAACTGAATTACCTACTTATCACACTTAAATGGAAGGGGAATACAATTTTGTTCTAACTTCCTACTTTCAACAAAGTTCTACATATCCAATCATTTTCCGGGAAATAAGATAAGGTTTCGACTAAATATTTACATATTAAACTACTTTATAAATAGCAAACATTCTTGTACAGGAAATACTTAATCCTCAAACAAGAAAATGAAAAAATAACATATCACCTGAATAAATTCTTATTATCTTCGTCTGTTTTTTGTATTGTCTGACCGCTAAATTTTTTGCGATGATCTCTTATCAACATAACAATGGTGTGATGCTTTAAGACTCTTCACCATACTAGCTATCTAGGCATACACTATGCTGATGAAAAATGGAATGGAGAGATTAGGTATGTATCCATATAATTATTATCATGTGTATAGAACACAACCCACTCTTTGGTCACCAGGTGAAGCCACTCAGAATCTTAATCAATTTCAAAATCAATATATTCGAGTGCACATCACCGGGCTTGGATGGGTTGTTGCTCAATTATTAGGTTTTGATGTTGCTACAGGAGTGGTGACGCTCAATGTTTATCGCCCTGGTAGTCATGTGCCAGAATTTATGAGGATTAATCGCGCAGAACTAACTGGATTAACACCACTCGGATTTACCCCACCACCTGAAGTAACTGGTGGTGCAGGCGGCGGTGGCGGAACACCTGGTGGACCAACCGGACAACCGGGAGGCGGTGCACCTGGCGGCGGTGGCGGGATGCCTAATCCAGGTGGCGGAACACCTGGTGGAAAACCACCTTGGTGTGCATATATGCCGTGGCACCCTTATTGTCAATAGAAAGCAATGATTATATTGTCGTGTAATATGATACAAATGGATTTGCAAAAAATAAACGCGAACACCTCCTCTCATAGGGATTTGTTCGCGTTTTTGTAACGTAAGACTATTTCACGTAATAACCACATCCAACATTTATGACTTCCTCTGTGTACTTATCGAGTAATTCTTTTTGAGGAGCATATCCAATACCAGGTGTTTCTGGAATCTGAATCACACCTTCAACTGCAGTTACCTCTGGATAAACAATATCTTCGTCCCAATAACGGGAGGAACTAGCAGTGTCGCCTGGCAAAGTAAAGTTTGATAAGCTAGTAATGGCAATATTATGTGCGCGGCCAATACCAGATTCTAGCATACCACCACACCATAGAGGAATCCCCTTTTCGCTGCAATAATCATGTATCTTCTTAGATTCAGTAAGCCCTCCTACTCTTCCAATCTTAAGGTTGATAATTCGGCAGCTACCTAATTCAATTGCCTTTTTGGCATCCTCTAAGGAATGAATACTTTCATCAAGGCAAATAGGGGTTTTGATTTGAGACTGTAGCTTTGCATGATCGATGATATCATCATGTGCTAAAGGTTGCTCAATCATCATTAAATTTAGCTGGTCTAGTTCTTTAAAGATTTCAATATCATCCAGAGTATATGCGGAATTGGCATCTGCCATCATTTGAATAGTAGGAAATTGCTTCCTTACCGCTTTTAGAGCATCTACATCTATGCCTGGTTTAATCTTAATTTTTATCCGTTTATAACCTTCATTTACATATTTACCAACAACTCGAACTAGTTCATCTACAGAAGGCTGTATGCCTATACTAATTCCTACATCAATCGATTTTTTACTACCACCAAGAGCTTCAGACAATGTTATTTTATTTTCTTTAGCATATAAATCCCATATTGCACCTTCTAGTGCTGCTTTAGCCATGTTATTTCTTCTGAAAGGTTTGAATAACTTACTCACCTCATCTGGATGATTAATTTCTGATTGACTATATATTCTTGGTATAAGGAAATCCTCCATTATATGCCAAGCTGTTTTAACTGTTTCTTCATTATAGAAGGGGGCAGAGTTAACAACACATTCACCATACCCGACATGATTTTCCCCCTGCACTTCAACAATAATAAACTCTCTTTCCGTTTGTGTACCAAAGCTTGTTTGAAAAGGATCTTTTAATTTCAACTTCATTCTTCTTAAACTTATATTTTTAATATTCATATCTTCTTTTCCTCCTTATCAATTAGTTGTAGAGGTGACAGGCAATTTTATGTTTATTGTCTTTCTCTATTAAATCTGGTTTAACCATTTTACAATCATCCATTACATAAGGACATCTTGTATGAAAGACACATCCAGTAGGTGGATTAATTGGAGATGGTATATCTCCTTTAATAATGATTCTCTCTCTTTTCTTTGTTGTATCTGGGATAGGTATCGCTGACAACAATGCTTTCGTATATGGATGGAGTGGATTATTAAAAAGTTCGTCCGTTGAAGTTATTTCTACTAAATTACCTAAATACATCACTCCAACTTCATCAGCAATATGACGCACTACACTTAAATCATGTGAAATGAATAAATAAGCCAAATTAAATTCATCTTGCACGTCTTCTAACAGATTAATCACTTGTGATTGGATGGAAACATCTAAAGCCGAAACAGGTTCATCAAGAACGACAATGGTCGGATTTACTGCTAATGCCCTTGCAATACCGATTCGCTGCCTTTGTCCCCCTGAAAACTCATGAGGGAAACGATAATATTGATCTTCACGTATACCGGTTTTTTTTAGTAAATCCATTGCTCGCTCTATACGATCAGCTTTAGATCCCATTTTATGAATTTCCATTGGTTCCTCTATAATGGAACCAATTCTTTTTTTAGGATCTAACGAAGAATGAGGATCTTGAAAAACCATTTGAATATCCTTACGAACATCTAGTAATTCTTTTCCTTTTAATTTAAATATATCCTTTCCCCTGTAGATGGCCTCACCTTTTGTTGGTTCAATTAGACGTAGTAAGGTTCTACCTGTAGTTGACTTTCCACAACCAGACTCTCCTACAATGCCAAGCGTTTTTCTTTCATACAATGTAAAGTTTATTTCTTCCACAGCCTGTACATAACCTTTTGTTCTACCAAACGGACTCTGAATGGGAAAATACTTTTGCATGCCTTTTACTTCTAAAACTGGAGAAGAGGTATTTGAACGATCTTTAACGAGTACTGATTGGGACATAGTTCTCCTCCTCTACTAAAATATCTCGATAATTCCAACATCTGATTTTATGATTTTCATTATAATCTTCTATCAATGGTGCCTCACCTAAACATCTTTCCGTTGCAAATTCGCATCTTGGTGCGAACCTACAGCCTTTAGGTACTTCACTTAAAGATGGCACTACACCTTGTATCGTGTGCAATCTTTCATTTCTATCTCCATCAATTTTAGGGATAGACTTTAATAACCCTTTAGTGTAGGGGTGAAGGGGTTTAGTAAATAATTCATTTACTTCTGCTTCCTCGATGATTTGCCCTAAATACATAACCACTACACGCGTACAAACCTCTGCGACAACACCTAAATCGTGAGTAATCATAATCACACCCATATTTAACTCTTCTTTTAAATCATTAATTACATCTAGTATTTGGGCTTGAATGGTAACATCTAAGGCTGTCGTCGGTTCGTCGGCAATTAATAAATTGGGCTTACAAGATAAAGCCATCGCAATCATTACTCTCTGTCTCATCCCCCCAGATATTTCATGAGGATATTCATATATCCTCTTTTCTGGGGAAGGAATACCAGTGAGTCTTAACATTTCTATCGCCTTCTCATTAGCCTCATTCTTATTTAAATTTTGGTGGATCATGATAGCTTCCACTATTTGATTTCCAATTGTATATACTGGATTTAATGATGTCATCGCATCCTGAAAGATCATTGAGATTTTATTCCCTCTGATATCTAACATATCGTTCATAGTTAACTTTAAGAGATCCTTTTTATTGAAGAGGATTTCCCCTTCATATTTCGTATGCTTTTCATTAAGTAATCGCATAATAGATTCAGCTGTCACGCTTTTACCACAACCAGATTCTCCTACCAAACCTAAAACCTCTCCATGTTTCACTTTAAAGGTGACCCCGTCTACTGCCGTAACTGGACCCCTCTCTGAAGAAAAGACCGTTTTTAGATTCTCTACTTCTAATAGATAATCATCCACTTCTATTCCCCCTTGTTTATTGATTAATATCCTTTCATTCACTTGTTACAATAAAGGGAATCTACTTCAATGATTTATTAGAATGTGGGTCTAATAAATCTCGTAACCCATCTCCAAATAGGTTCAACCCTAACACAGCAAGAATGATAAATACTCCTGGAAAAATCGTCATCCATGAAGCATTAAATATAACAATTTTCCCGTCAAGTAAAATGTTCCCCCAGCTTGGATCTGGTGCAGGAATACCGGCTCCTAAAAAGCTCAAAGATGCCTCTAAAATAATCGCAATAGCAAAAACATAAGTAACTTGTACAACCAAAGGTGACAAAATATTCGGTAAAATATGCTTCCAAATAATTCTATAGGCACTAGCCCCTTGTGACCTCAGCGCCTCTATATATGTTTGTTCTTTAATAACTAAAGAGGATGATCGTACAACCCTAGCAACAACTGGAATCTTGGCTAAAGAAACAGCTATAACTACATTCATCGGTTGTGGCCCAAGGACTGCCATAATAGCTACTGCTAACAGAATATCTGGAAATGCCATCAATGCATCACATATTCGCATCAAAATATGATCTAAGATAGAATAATAAGATGAATATAAACCGATTATTAAGCCAATAACTGCTGTTACAACTGCCACAGATAATCCAACCGTTAAAGATACTTGTGCACCATTAGCTACTCTACTAAATAAATCCCTACCAAAGTTATCTGTTCCAAACCAATGTTCAGCACTAGGAGGCTGTAATCTATTTGCATTCTCCATCTCTAGTGGGGAATGTGGAGTGATAATGGGGCCAATTAATGTAAAAAGCAATAACACAATTAAAACACCACTACCAATCACAATTGACTTATTCGAAAAGAACCTCCTGATTAAAAGCCTTCTTCTTTCTGATTGGGTACTACTTTTTAAATCAGCAATATTGCTAATATCAACTGAACTTGTTTTTAATTCCATTACCTATCCCCCCATCACTTCCGATTTAACCTCACTCTTGGATCAACTACTCCATACAATAAATCAATAAACAAGTTCAAAAACAAATAAGTCAAAGCTATAATCAATATCGTGCCTTGTATCACAGCGTAATCTCTTCTTGTTATTGCATTAACAACCAATTGTCCTATTCCAGGTAAATTAAAAACGGTCTCCGTGACAACTGCACCTGTAATTAACGACCCAAACGTTTCTCCCAAAATCGTTAAAATAGGAATAAAAGCATTTCTAAAAGCATGTTTATATATAACCATTCTCTCTTTTACACCTTTAGCTCTCGCTGTTTTAATATAATTGGTTGAAAGTATGTCGACCATAGAAGATCTAGTCATTCTTGTAATGACTGCGGCTTGAATAGCTCCTAAAGAGATTGCAGGTAAAATCAAATACTTCAAATGATTCCACAACCCGTTTGCTAGAGATTCATATCCAGCTACAGGTAGAATTTGCATCTTCACACCAAATACCAACATAAGCATTAACCCTAATAAGAAACTAGGTATAGACATGCCTATCATTGCAATCAGCATAAATGTACTATCTATACCCGTGCCCCTTTTTCTTGCAGCTAGTACGCCTATAGGAATGGCTATCATTATCGATACACCCTGAGCCAGAAGAGCTAGAGAAAGCGTCGGGCCAATATGGCTGAAAAAAGCAGATACTACAGACGTATTCATATATAAAGATGTACCTAAGTCACCTTGTAATACATTTCCAAACCAATGTACAAATTGTTGATAGATTGGTAGATTAAGACCTAATTCCTGCCTTAATGCCTCTATTTCTCCAGGTGAGGCATCAGGTCCTAGCATGACCGAAGCCGGGTCTCCCGGAATAAAGTGAATAAGAAAAAATACGAAAATGGCAACTAAAAATAGTACAGGTATCATAGATAATAACCTTTTCAATATATATGCTTTCAATTCAACCACCTCCAATAAAGTACTTCCTAGTTATAGGAAGTACTTTATCAATTAATTACCTTTGCTTACGTTCCAAAAATTCGGTCCTAAGAAATTAGTATAACCACTGATTTTTTCTGAATAACCAGATACACGAGAGTTTTTACCGAGATTGACAACAGGAAGGTACTCCCATAATTCTTCATGTAATTGATCATTTAATCCTTGAATATCCTCTTCATTTGCTACTCTGATTTCTTCTAACAATTGATCAATCTCAGGACTATTTGTCCAACCAGCCCACTCAGTTTCAGAGTTTAAGAAAACATATTGATTAGGCGTAGTCGTAGTCGAAAAACCTGTAAAGAAAATATCATATGCGGATGGATTATCTCTCCGCTCTAATAATGTTGGCCAATCATAAACATCCAACTTGACGTTCATACCGATTTTCTCTAACTCTTGTTGTGTTGCCACGGCTGCATTATAATGATGCTCGTAGTCGCGACTAGTTAAAATGACAATTTCTTCACCGTTATATCCCGCTTCTTTCAACATCTCCTTTGCTTTCTCAGGATCTTTTTGATTATATTTGTCTTTTCCAGCTTCACTATACCAATTGGTTTGGCTTGGTAAAAATAATGCTGAATCAAGTTCATAGTAATCTTCCCCGACAAAGGCTGCGCCCATAATCTCATCCATATCTAAAGCATAGTTTACTGCTTGGCGAGCCTTAATATCAGAGAATAGCCCTTCTTTCTTATTAAAGATAAGCGCCTCAATACCATATGACCAAATGTCCACCTCTACACCATTTGTACTTTCAACTTGTGGAATTGAATCGTAATTTAGCATATGGGCAAAGTCATATTGTCCACTCATAAGACCATTTACTCTAGTTGATGAATCTGGAACAAAATTCCAATTAAGAGCATCAACTATCGCTTCTTTCTTACCACCTAAGCCACTTGCTTTCGTTGATACACTTTGATAATCAGCGAATTTTTCAAATTTAATCACTTCGTCCTGTTTCCATTCAACAAACTTAAATGGCCCTGTGCCAATATATTCTGTTGCACCTGTTGGCCCCGCACTATCAGCAATTTCCATCGGCATAATAGCTGCAATTCTACTTACATCAGCTAAGAAGTACATCGTCAATGAGGAAGGTTCCTTAAGATGTAATTCTACTGTTTGTTTGTCTACTTCCTTCCATTCATGTTCCCCTAGTTCAGGTGTTTTCGCACCCCATTTTTTCATTGAAGCAATAACATCATTTGCTTCCATTAACTCACCATTGTGAAACTTAACATTTTCACGTAATTTAAAGGTGATAACTGTACCATCTTCATTTATTTCATAGGAATCTGCTAATTGAGGTATGACTTGATAATTATTATCTAAAGTTACCAATGACTCATAAATCACTTTGGCTGCGTCACGCGTAGCCTCAGCTGTTGTTTCATGAGGGTCAATTGTTTGAGGTTGAGTCGGGTAAGCAATATTTAGAGTCCCACCAGTTTGAACTCCTTCTCCTTTTTCACCTGATGAATTAGTCTCATTAGAACATCCACTAATGATTAACGCGATCATCAATACACAAAATATTACTATCCTCATTCTAAGATTCATTACATAAATCCCCCCATTTAAAATTATTTGAATTTTCTTTATTTCAGAAAATTATAACTTGTTTCTTTTCTATAGTAAAGTGTATAATTCAAATAAATATAAAATATTGTATAGACTTCAAAAGGTGGGTGGGACTATCTCAACTTATATAGAAAAAACAGAAAATCATTATTCCTCTTTAACGAAAGGTCTAAAGAAAGTAGCAAATCACTTATTACAAGATCCTACTATTTTTGCCATTCATCCGGCTAAAAAGATTGGAGAATTAATAGGTGTCAGTGAAACAATGATTATACGATTTTGCTATTCTATTGGTTTTGAGGGTTTTAGTGCTCTTCAAAAAGAGATAAGGAAGAGCTTAATGACGATTACAAGTAGCACAAATATAAAAAGCACACATTCTAACCATTTCACTAATGAGCTCATAATAGATAGGGAACTCATTAATAAAAATGTGAATAATATTGATATAGAGGACATTCATAAAGCTATTGATATTATTTTAGAGAGTCAGAAAATTATTGTATCTGGATACTATCAATCTTATAGCTTTGCACATTGGTTATATTTCAATTTAAATTACATTTTAGGAAACACCTCATTATACAGGCCTGAATCAGATGCACGCCTCCTAGAATTACTCCCAAAAGAATCCTGTATTATTGTGTTCTCATTCTATAGATATGCATTAGATACAATTAAATTTGCAAAAGATGCGAAAGAACAAGGATTAAAAGTACTTGCCTTTACAGACTCCAAGGTTTCACCTATAGCCGAATACGCAGATACTATTATTCCTATTCAAGTAGATAATCACTCTATATTCCGTAAAGGTCCCATAACATTATCTGTTATTAACGCCTTATTACATGAATTACTTATAAAAGTGGATCATGTCGAAGAAACCACTTCGACTTTTAAATACTTTATAAAGGAGAATTCTATTGAAAATTAGAAAGGGGAACATGATGTTGCGTTCTATTCAGGAACAAGTACTAGAATCTTTCCATTACTTACATTGTCATCCGGAAATTAGTTGGGAAGAAGCAAATACAACTAACTATATCGGCCAATTATTAGAAAAAAACGGATGTAAAGTAGTGAAATTCGATGATTGTACTGGCGTTATTGGAGAATATGGAAAGTTTGATTCCGACCTACCTATAGTGGGAATCAGAGCTGATATGGATGCTTTATGGCAGGAAGTAGACGGAACTTTCCAACCTAACCATTCATGCGGGCATGACGCTCATATGTCCATTGTTTTAGGGGTTCTTTGGAAGCTACAAAAAACAGATTCAATAAAAGATAAAGTCGCTATTAAGTTCATTTTTCAACCTGCCGAAGAGAATGGCACAGGTGCTCTTAAAATGGTAGAAAAAAATGTAATTCATAATGTTGACTACTTATATGGCATTCATTTAAGGCCTGTTCAAGAAACAGCACCAGGTCGAGCAACACCGGTGATTGTTCATGGGGCCACAAAAATGTATGATGTTGAAATTCTAGGAGAAGATGCCCACGGTGCGAGACCACATCTCAATCATAATGCGATAGAAGTGGCTGCTCAAATTTTGAATATGATTAGTCAAATACATTTGGATCCGCGGATTCCTCACTCAGTGAAAATGACAAAAATACAAGCAGGTGGCAAAAATACAAATATTATCCCTGGGAACGGCTCCTTTTCATTAGATTTAAGAGCACAAAACAATGAACTGATGGATAAATTAGAGGTCAAGGTAAATGATATTTTCCAATCCATGCGGCATTTGTATGATTTAGATATCAATGTTACCCATATAGATGGAATCGTGGCAGCAGTAACAAACGAAGAGGCTACTGATATCATGAGAAAATCTATAATAGAAACATTAGGAGAAGAAAATCTAGATAAACCATTGGTCACACCAGGAGGAGATGATTTTCACTTTTACACCGTAAAAAAACCAACACTTAAAGCTAGTATGCTCGGTTTAGGTTGTAATTTAAGTCCAGGATTACACCATCCTAATATGACATTTGATAAGGAGTATTTGATGAATGGGGTAGATATTCTTTATCGGGCAATTTTGAATACTTATGAGAAAAAGTAATATATATATTGAATTTAGAGGAATCCTTCATAACATTCCTCTAAATTCAATTTTATTTATACTAACAAGTCCATTTAAAATATGACCAAAATTTCACATTACACTATCGACAGCAAACATAGTGTTAATCCGAATACAAAGCAGATCTCGCCAACCCCTGCACAATCATATCATCAGCCGGATGCATGGACAGGCCACATTGCACATCTCTGAAAAGGCGTTCTAATTTAAAGTCTTTAGACAATCCTCTTCCTCCTGCGACTCTCATGGCTAGTTCTACGATGTGGATTGCTTGGTGACAGATGGTGTATTTCGCTGCTTGAAAGTCATTGAGTAAGTCATCTCTTAGATGGGGGTAGCGATCCCACTTGTCGGCTAGTGAAAAGAGTAGTGTGCGAGATGTAGTTAAGGCTATCTCGATTTCGCCGATTTTTTGTTGAATATGCGGAACTTCGGCGATTGGCTTTTGTAAACTACCTGCTTGTTGATGTTTGGCGAAATCGATAATAAAGTCTCTGGCCGCATGGGCGACACCAAGAAAGACTGAAGCGATGAATAAAAAGGTCGAGCGGTTTTTTAATCCACCATCCTTGCCAGTAGCTTTTGCCAGCAGTGCCTTCTCTGGTACGAACACTTCATTTAACATAATCGTATCACTACCTGTAGAACGCATACCAATTGTGTTCCACGTTTCTTTCACTACTACCTTATCCGATTTACGAATGAGGAACTCCCCAAGTACACCTTCATCCTCCACCCATGCCATCACAATCAATGGATCAGCAATCGGTGCTAATGTCGCAAACGTCTTTTCCCCTGAAATAATGTATCCGCCTGCAGTTCTTCTCGCAACCGTCTCCGGTTGGCTTCCTCTAAAAATATTTCCGCCTTTCTTTTCAGTGGCAAAGATATTAAGGGTGTCTCCGTTTTGCACAACACCTTGACAGACTGTTGCGAAGATCTCTTCCTTCCAACGGTTTCCTTCACGATAATTCAGGAATAAACAAGATTGCCAACCTGCCGCAAGAGCAACCGCACCATCACCTTTAGCTAAGGCAATTGTCATTTCATATAAAGACGCCTCGTACCCTCCATATTTCTGCGGGACGGTTAAGGAAAAGAAGCCTGCTTCTCTTAAAATGTCAAAAGAAGCGTAAGGAAACGTACCTTGTTCATCATTTTCGGCTGCGTAACCCTCCAGTCGCTCTGCAATTTCGTCGTATTTTTCCGCTAAAGCAGCTTCTCGTTCATTACGAATTTGCACATCCTTTATTTTAGTTTGTAGCATTTATCGTCTCACCCCTTTGAATAAATCCTCTTCACGACTATGGTCCGTTGAAAGAGGTGGCGTGTCTGATATATTAGTAATAGCATCATATAATTCATCACTTAACTCAATCTCTCTTGCACGGATAGCATCTTGTAATTGTCCCACATTCCGTGCGCCGATGATTGGAGCTGTAATCACAGGATTCTTCAGTACCCAAGCTATGGCTAATGAAGCTGGGTGATAACCATAATCTTGTGCCAATTTTATAAATTGTTCGGTCGTCGTATAATATTGCTTCGTTCCATACCGTCTTGCATAGTTTTTTAGTTCAATCAATCTGCCTTGAGTTGGTAAGTTTTTATGATTATACTTTCCAGTTAATAATCCACCACCTAAAGGGCTGTATGAAATAACCCCTAACTGCTCCTCCTTAGCTAACGGTAAGAGTTCCACTTCCGCTTGGCGCTTCACTAAATTGTACATCGGTTGAATGAGTTCAAACCGAGCAAGCCCTTTTCTAGCAGAAATGCCAAGTGCCTTCATAATTTGCCATGCTGACCAGTTACTCACTGCCGGGTAAAGAATTTTTCCTTGCCTTTGTAAATCATCTAGCGCAAGTATCGTTTCTTCTATATCTGTATGAGGATCAAACAAATGGATGAAATAAAATTCAATTCGGTCCGTCTTTAATCTCCTCAGACTATCTTCAACTGCTTGAAAAATATGGCGCCTTGATGTCCCTCTACTATTCATATCCTTACCAACAGGAAAACCTACTTTAGAAGAAATAATTACGTCGTTGCGACAATTGCTGATGCATTCACCTAAAATTTCTTCAGACCTGCCCTGACTATATACATTTGCGGTATCAAAAAAGTTAATACCAGCCTCTCTCGTTAAATGAAACATCTCTTTAGATGTCTGTTCATCTGCATTTCCACCAAATGACATTGTGCCAAAACAAAGATTCGACACCTTTATACCCGTCTTCCCTACTAATCTATCAGTCACTATTCTCGCTCCTTACAGTTTTGTCGTGTGCGTTTGTCTATATCGACTTCCTGGATGTCCGCTAGGTAACAAACTCTGCCCTTTACCAAATATTTTTTCGCGAAAAGTCCCTTCTGCATAATCCTTTTTATACAACCCTCTATCTTGTAATTCAGGAATGACTAAATCAATAAACTCCTGTAAATTTTGTGGGGTGACAAAATGCGCTAAATTAAAGCCATCAATGCCTGTATCCTCAAAGAAAAACTGAATGGCATCTGCAACTTCCTTAGGATTACCGACAATCACATGATCACGATTGATTGTTTCAAAACGGTTTAACACTTCCCGCACCGTCAATTTTTTCGGCGCATCCTTTGTTAGTGAGGCTGCTCGTGATTGGCCATGCTCCGTATGCTTGTATTCAAAATAACTATCTAAATCGGTATACTTTGATAAATCATAGCCACTCGAACCACCATACTGTGCCTTTGCGGCCTCTGCACTCCACAGTTTTTGATACGTTTCAAACTTTGCTTCAGCCTCCTCCGTCGTTTCCGCTACAATCACATTTAAAAATGTATACAACTTCACATGTTCAGGGTTTCTGCCATACTTTTCTGCACGTGCCTTAATATCTTTAATATGCTCACGTATTTTCTCATTTGTTGGACCTCCAATGAAGACACACTCTGCATGCTTGGCGGCAAATTCTTTTCCTCTCTCAGAAGTGCCCGCTTGATAAATCACAGGCGTTCTTTGTAAAGAAGGGTCTGTCAGATGTGGCCCTTCCACTTGATAATAATGACCTTCATGATTAATAGGATGCACTTTTTCAGGATCGACTAAAATGCCGCGTTCGACATCTGCTATCATCGCTCCATCCTCCCAGCTACCTTCCCATAATTGATAAACAACATCTAAAAATTCATCTGCCCGCTCGTAGCGTTCATCATGCTTAATCATATTTGTTAAGCCATAATTTCGCGCAGCATTCGGTAAATAGGATGTGACAATATTCCAAGCGATTCTCCCTTTTGTTAAATGATCTAATGTTGAAAACCGGCGGGCATGACTAAAGGGATGTTCATATGTTGTACTCACTGTCACAGCAAATGATAAATCTGTTGTCACACTTGCCATCGCCGAAATCATCATCGCTGGATCATTTAAGGGAAATTGCAAACCGTCTCTTATAGCTGGTTCTTTACTATCTTGATACACATCATATACACCGGCCACATCAGCAAAGAAAAGGGCGTCAAACTTGCCCCTTTCTAATAGCTTTGCTAAATCTGTCCAATAAGACAAATCATTGTAATGGAGATGCCGTTTGCTTTGCGGGTGCTTCCATAACCCATGTGAATTATGCATCGCACCTGCCATTTCAAATGCATTCAATTGGATTTGCTTACTCATCGACTATCTCCTTTCTACTGTTTACCAGATTTGATATCTTCTAATAATTGATCAAGCGTATCCTGTAATTCAGGAATAGGAATATCAACGACAACATTCCCGCCATTGGAATCTTCCTTTACAGCCTCAACTACTTTTTCTTCTTGATAAATTCTGGCAATCGTTTGATATGTCTTATCCTCCGCATCCTCCCCACGAACCGCAAAAACATTTAAGTATGGCCGTGTTTCTTCACTATGTGGGTCATCGTGATAAATCGCATCCTCTAGTAGATAGCCTGCTTGACCAGCAATTCCACTATTAATAATCGAAGCGGCAACATCAGGTAAGACTCTTGGCGTTTGTTGTGCAACAACGGTCAAGATTTCTATGTTTCGCGGATTTTCTACAATATCATCAGGTGTTGGATATAAGCCAACATCCTCCTTCAATGTTATCAAGCCAGCTTCTTCTAATACTTTTAATCCTCTGCCTGTGTTAGCAGGGTCATTCGGAATGGCAATTGTCGCACCATCAGGTATATCTTCTGGGCTATCATATTTTTCTGAGTATAATCCCATCGGTGCAACGACCGTTGAACCAATCGGTTTAATATCTGCATCGTCATTTTCAACAATAAACTGACTTAAGAACGCTAAATGTTGGAAAGAGTTCACGTCAATTTCCTCATTTATTAAGGCATTATTCGGTAATGTATAATCGGAAAACTCGACCAACTCCACTTCAATACCTTCTTCCTTCGCTCTCTCCTGAATAATTTGCCAATATTGACCGTCTGATCCTGTAACACCGATTTTGACATGCTTCGTATCACCCGAAGCTGAATCGGAACCACACCCACTTAAAAATGCTACAAGCAATAGTACTAATATGAAAACAAATTTTCTTTTCACCATTTGAACACCCCTTATCTTCTTAAAAAGAATCTTGAAAGTATATTTCCTAAGAACTGTGCAATTTGTACAAGTAAAATAAGAATCACCACTGTGACGATCATGACTGATGTATCAAATCGTTGATAACCATACGTCATGGCCAAATCACCCAATCCACCACCACCTACAGTACCTGCCATCGCGGAGAAGTCGATCAAACCGACAGTGATAAAGGTAATACCAAGAATCAACGGACCAAGCGCTTCCGGTATAAGTACCGTAAAGATAATTCTTAATGGGCTAGCACCCATCGCCTGTGCTGCTTCAATAATTCCAGGGTCGATTGATACAAGATTATTTTCTACAATTCTAGCAACGGCAAAAGCTGCGGCAATCGTCATCGGCAATACCGCCGCTGCCGTCCCTATCGTTGTTCCCATAACCATTCTCGTAAATGGACTAATGGCAACGAGAAAAATGATAAATGGAATCGGTCTGATAATATTAATCAATAAGTTCAATGAATAGAAAATCCAGCGATTCTCTAAAATATTGCCTTTTCGCGAGACAAAGAGTAACAAACCAATTACGAGGCCGAGAATGGTAGCAAAGATTAAAGTCAGAATCACCATCAAAATCGTTTCTCCAGTGGCTTCGATAATTCTTGGCCAAAATGTCGCCCAATCAACTTGCATAATGTACCTCCTTCAACTCAACTATTTTTTCTAATTCCTCAATCACCTGATTTACTTCTGCTTCCTCACCAATGAACTCGACTATTAAACTACCAAACAATCTTTCTTGCAGTTCACTAATATTGCCATAGAGGATATTGAATTCCACCTGATATTTCTTACTAATTTTTGATAGGATGGGCTGATTACTGACCCCCTCTTTATAAATAATGCGATAAAGTTTCCCACGCTTGCTCTCTTGTAATTTTTCTAATAGATGTGAGGAAAGTTGGTCATTCTGGACGGAGCGAATAAAATTCTTGGTCGTCTCGTGCTGTGGTTTCGTAAACACATTAAATACTTGACCTTCTTCTATCACTCTGCCATCCTCCATGACAGCCACACGATTACAAACTCTCTTAATCACATGCATCTCATGGGTAATCAACATAATCGTAATGTTATACTCTTTATTCACCTTCAATAGTAGCTGGAGAATTTCCTCAGTTGTTTCTGGATCAAGAGCAGATGTGGCTTCATCACAAATGAGAATGTCTGGTGATGTTGCTAAAGCACGTGCGATGCCTACCCTTTGCTTTTGCCCCCCTGATAGGCTTTCCGGATATTTATTTGCCTTATCCTCTAAACCAACGAACTTCAGCATTTCCTTTACTCTTTGATCTAGTTTTCCTTTTGGCCAACCGGCAAGCTTAAGTGGGTATGCAATATTGCCATACACCGTTCTCGAACTAAAAAGATTAAAAGATTGAAAGATCATCCCAATGCGGCTTCTTAGTTGGCGCAGCTCCTTCTGGGAGAGTGCATCTATTCTCTTTTCATTGACTACTATTTCCCCTGAAGTTGGCCGCTCAAGCAGATTAACTAAACGCAATAACGTGCTTTTCCCTGCGCCACTGAAGCCAATCACCCCAAAAATTTCCCCTTTTTCTACCTCTAAACTCACATCTTGAACGGCTTTTACGACGTGCTCCTTTGTACCAAATGTTTTACTTACATTTGTAAATCGAATCAAACCATTTCCCCCTCTTACAAACTCAATTCGTTATATAACAAAAAAGACAGCCCTCTATAGAAGAAGTCTGCCTTTAGTTAGTCTAGTCGGCTTACTTTAGTTGTAATTAAAAATAAACAACCCCTACTGGGAGTTTTTCATCGTTAATGATGTACCTACCAATCGCTTGGGCTTTATAAACAGTTGGATTATGGGAAGAAATTGTACGGATATTGCGCCAATGGCGGTCTAAATAGGCTGACTGTTTCGTTGCTGATGCACCTCCTACCTCAAAAAGAAGGGTCGCTGCCTTTAAGGCTAATTCATCCACAACTACTTTTGCCTGTGCTGCCCGTAAAGACGCATCATGGTCAAGCTCGTAATCACCTGTTCTATTCGTCGCCAGTTCTAACGACTCCGCAGCCGCTAGCACCGTTGCTTCTACAGCAAAGGCAATACTCGCAATCTCACCGATTTTATGTTGCAACAATGGATCGTCCTTCGGTTGTTCTGCCGGTGCATAACTAAATGTTCGTTTTCGTTTATGTACCAATTCCTTTGCATCTGTCACCACATTACGGACAATACCAGCAATCACGGCTTGTAAAATCAGTTGCAGAAAAGCATTAAATGATTTTTTATCTTCTTGAAATTCCTTAATTTCTTCAGGATAGACCGTGACATCTTTGAAGATGGTCGTTCCACTTCCTGTGCCTTTTTGACCAAATCCATCCCAATCATCCTTGATGATGACGCCCTCTCTATCTGTCGGTACAAAAGCAGAGACAACTTTACCTGCCGACGTTTCTGCCATGACGCTAACCCAATCAGCGTACATCGTTCCAGTGCAAAAATACTTTGTACCGTTTAATCGAAAATTCTCTCCGTTTTCGGATAAGGTGGTTTCGAATTTTGAGCTGCCTGCCGCATTTTTTGAGATTTCCGTATAAGCATTACCGATGATCTCGCCATTGACAATTTTCTCTAACGCTTGTTCGCGTTTCGTTTTGTCCCCTAGCTGGATCAACCGTTCCACGTGTGAGAAATGAGACCTTAATAAATGAGCAACATCTGGATCCGCTTCGGCCAAGCGGATGACAAATTGCATTAATTCCTTCAATTGAATGCCGCCTCCGCCAAGCGCTTTAGGTACCCTCAATGCCCCTATTTTGTTCTCTTTAATTAATCTCATCGCATAAAAAGGTCTGGCATCACTATCATCATTTCTTCTCTTTTTCGCATCTTGCGCAATAGCTGTTAACAGGTCCTCCATATCACAGGAATCTATTGCAATTGCTACATCTGATGTTACTAGCTCTTTTTCTGTCATCATCACGACTCCTCTTTAATGTTTTAATCCATTTATTCTTATGTATTTAGTAGGAATTATAAAAAATAAAAAGACTCCCCATACAGCTTTTAACACGCTGTGTAGAGAGCCTCTAGTGTCCCAGTCGGCAACCGATCTTTTTAATAAATTAATCATATCTTATACGGTTACAGTAAAGATGTCAACATCATTTTTAGATAATATTGAATTATTCATTATTTCAAACCATTCAACCCCTTATACAAATAGCCCTCCATACTATAGAAAGTACAGGGAAATAGTAATATCATTAAAATACCTCATACAGATGCAAAATCATTCACAAATAGGTAATTTCATCATAAATTATCTAGACACTATACGGAGATTTGCATGAGGAGGCACAACATGTATTATTATTACGGTCCGTTCGGGCCACAACCTTATTATCAACCTCAGAGCTATAACAACCATAACGTTCGCGGCTTACCGGGAGGATTTCCTGGAGCTGGCGGCTTTTCAGGAGGAGATGGGCCCCCATCAGGCGGTGCCCCACACTTAGATAATTTCATGCCTGGCCAAGGCTCACCAAATAACGGCGGCGGCATGCCAAACTTAGGTAACTTTATGCCAGGACAAAATAATGGTGGCGGTATACCCAATCCAGCTGACTTCCTACCAGGGCAAAATGGGAATGGAGGGGGCATGCCAAACCTCCAAGAATTATTACCAGGACAAAACGGATCCAACAGTAATGGTGGAGGTTTACCAAACTTACAAGACATCCTTCCTGGACAGGGAGGGTCTGGATCAAATGGCGGCATGCCAAGCTTAGAGGACCTAACCGAACTCATCCCACAACCGAACGAGTCAAACGGACAAAACGGGCAATCAGAAGGCAATAGTGGGACAAATGGCAACGGACAATCGGGTGAAAACGCTGGTGAGGAAGGATCAACAGCACCTGCCTTACCCGCACCACCATCACACTATACCGTCAACAAATATCACTCTCTACTAAAAAATCCACAAACCGCCAAAAACATTCTACAAAGCAAAGGTTCCGCCTGTGTAAACAAATGGAGCATCATCCAATTAACAGACGGGCAAATACTATTAATGCATATTACAGGGCACGACGCAAACGGGCAAACACAAGGCGTATTTTGGCCATCTGGCCGGTATGGTGCATTTGGTAGTAGTGATATTTCAGGGTATAGTTGCAGAGAATGAGTGAATAAAGGTCGCCTCAGGATGGCGACCTCTTTGTTTATCTATTATCCACTTTTTGTTTTATTTTGTACGAAAGGAGTCTCGCCTACAACTTCTTTTTTGAAGCTATTATTTACCAGATAGATGCCTAATAAAATAAATGAACCCCCAACTAAAAGTGAAAAAGAAATAGGTTCATCAAGCAAGACGTATCCAGTCAAAACACCAAAGAATGGAGCTAAAAATAAATAGGAACTCGTCCTCCCTGGATTGCCTTTTTGTAAAAGGAAATACCAAACCGCAAATTGCACAATAGAGGACATGATACTTAGCCATAACAAAATAAGCACTGAATGCTTCGTCACATGAAAGAATGGTTCTTCAAATACGCTACTAAAAAATAAGAGAATGCCACCACCAAACAACATCTGATAAGCAGAAAGCACCCATGTATCGAAACGCTCACTCCAGCGATTAACTAATAAAGTAGAAATAGCCCAAAAAACAGCAGAAAAAGCGCCAAACACTAGACCAATCCTAAAATCATTAATGCCCCCTAATGTAATTCCTACACCTACGAAACCTAAGACAACACCACTCCACTGATACCATTTATAACGGTGACCCAATAATATAGTGCCAAAAATGATGACTAATAGCGGGTTCATAAAAGTTAAAATAGAAGATTCACTTGCTGTTATCGTTCTTAAACTGATAAATATGCATCCCATGACCCCAGCTGTTTGAAAAGAACCTATTAATAGCACTCTCCCCCAATTTTTCATGCTACTAGGGTGCTCCCTCTTCTGTATCAACACAATCACCATCATGATTAAACCAGCTAGAAAAAAACGTAAACCTGCCAATAACAAAGGGGATGAGTAACCTAGCCCTATTTTCCCTATCGCAAAAGACGAACCCATTAGTGCTGTAGTCAACATAATTAAAGTAAAAAAGTTGAATTTCTTCATGTATACTATCCTCCCAATAAATACTCCCACCTACCTTGTAAATAGGTTTTCTTCGTATTATTATAAAACCTATATCATACGATAATTATCGAAGTATGGATTACAGAGGTGTGAAAAAATGAGTATACATCCGAATATTACGGCACTAACAGCGCTACTTGCTGAAAAATCTAGAGCCACTATACTGGCAGCTTTAATGGATGGAAAATTCCATACAGCAAGCGAACTAGCTTATATGGCCACCATTAAACCCCAGACAGCCAGCTTTCATCTTGCCAAACTAGTAGAAAACAATCTCGTAATCAGTGAAAAAAATGGCCGATTTCGCTATTTCCGCTTAGCAAACGAGGAAGTGGCCAACACACTAGAAATATTTATGTCCATCTCCCCTCCACCTGAAGTTCGCTCTTTAAAACAATCAAGCCAACTAAAAAGATTAGAAAACGCCCGAACTTGTTACGACCATTTAGCCGGACGTCTGAGTGTGAATTTAACCAATATCATGCAAGAAGAAGGATATATTGAGAAATCCAATAAGAGGTTCATCATAACAACAAAAGGCGAGCACTTTTTCAAAGAATTAGGAATAGATTTAATTGCTCTATCTAGAAAACGCCGCTCCTTCTGCCATGCTTGTCTTGACTGGAGTGAACGTACACACCATTTAGGCGGCGCTTTAGGGAATGGTCTATTTGAAAGATATATCGAATTGGGGTGGTTAGAATCTAGAGAAAACTCGAGGGAGATTATTATAACTACCAAAGGGATATCCGGTTTTAGGGACTTTTTTGGATTGGACCATGATTTACTGGTAAAAACAAATTAAGCGAATATATTTTAGAATACATTTGATCATATGAATGTTGCGAGGAATGAGTTGAAGAAGGTATGCTATTTGTTAACTGCCTTCTTCTTTTCTCAATCTCATTTAAGCCACATCTTTTATTAACACCCTACCACTTAGCATACGATATGGTTCCCTATAAATCGAACTATCCATTCCTTTGCATTTTCTAGACGAACCGCCCGTCCCCACCGATTCCTTCTTGGGATATTGTCCTTATTTTTCTTCTTACCCAAACAATCTATCTCCAATCAAACTTCGACATAACCAAACATTTCTCGGGAAATATGGTAGAGGTTTGTCAAAAAAGATACCTAAAGTGAAGAATTATTCTATTAAGAATGTACTCTATTTATTCATCTAATAAGCAATAGTAATTGTTAATTATATGTAAAAATACTATAATTAACTCAATAAACATTCTTTAAAAAGAACGAATAGAGGTGCATAATGTGGAGAAAACCCATCCATTTTATTAGAGCGAGATTGAAAAAGTATTTATTAGAGGAGATTTGGTTAGAAGACTACATAAAACTAGGAATGAAAATAGGAGAGCATTGTTCCATTCAACCTGGCGTCACCTTTGACTATTCCCACGCATGGCTTATTAACATCGGCCATCATGTCACCATTGCACCGGAAGCCTATATCCTCGCACACGATGCTAGCACCAAACCACTACTCGGTTATACGAAAATAGGCAAAGTCACAATAAAAGATCATGTCTTTATTGGCGCAAGAGCCATTGTGATGCCAAACGTCACCATAGGAGAACATAGTATCATCGCAGCAGGAAGTGTAGTTACAAAAGACATCCCTCCCTATTCCTTAGCAGCTGGCAACCCTGCAAAAATCATTCGTTCCATTACAGAGTACGAAAGCAAAAACAAACAATTACTAGATAAAATTACACCATTCGATAGTAGCTATACATTAACAGGTCGAATTACGGCAGAGAAAAAGCGAGAAATGATCACATCACTTAAATCAGGATTTGGATTCGTTGAATAAAAAACTTTACTGCACATAACAATTGGACAATTGGGCGTTTATCTCGCCCAATTGTTCTGTTCTAAAAATTGATTCATTTCTAGTAAAAATACACCGCTACTATCCTCACGTTTCCCCTACAAATAGGTACTCACCCAATCATCACTACGTTCGCTAGATTCATCCAGCCGAGCGATGATACGACAAAGCTTCCAACAACAAGACCAAACTCAAGGCATCGGAAGAACAGAAATCATCACAAGCGACTTAACGGCCCAGGGCAACCGCACCATCCAATCGGTCGATGATATCGTCTCCTTTCCGAGGTTGGATAATCATCTGGTACATCAACATGCCCAATCTGCCAATAATCAAATGATATAAACAATTGAGAGATTACATCACTTCGACCAACAACAAACAAGTAAACTAGAAGCAACTGCTCAAGACCTATCAAGGCTCAAAAGCACCATAAGTGAAATCCAAACAATATTCCAAAATGGGACACTAAGTCTATCAGCCTACCAGCCTAATCAGCTCGCTAGCCTAATGGATAACCCAATCATTGGCGGCGTGGCCTATCCCAAGCATATGGTCCGATGGCCCTAGGCTTGATGCCATCCTATGCCCCGCTCTTATCCAGGAACTTCGCCGTCAACGGTCAATCTGTCAAGGATATCGGAAAAAACAATCAACCTTAGGCACCCTAGACTTTGTACCCTGCATCTCCAATATCAAAGCCGGTATCAAAGCGGCTACAGGAACCGACTTCAGAAAGAGCTGCCCTCGTCGCTGCGATCTTCGGTGGGACCGCTTGTCAAAGGCGGCATCATAGTCGTGAAATAGGGCGGTAAAAGAATAAAGAAGAAACAAACTTCAATAAATATTCAACTACTACTGATGATAAAGTTGAAGTTATTGAAAAAGTAAAATTACCCGATTGGGTAAGCCAATCTTTTATTAACAGTTACTATAGAAAGTTATTACAAAGGAGACAGTTACACTGTATAGAACCTATGGAATCGGAGCAAAAATAGGTGGGTCATTTCCAACTACTAGCCCAGCTGTCAATAGAGTTAATGCTAAAATTAGGACTGTATTAGTTCCCGATTGGAAAAACTCAAGAAAATTTGAAGCAGTAATAGAAGTTCCAAGTTGATAGGAGAGAAGAAATGGATACGAGGCAAAAGTTAATTGACCAAATAAAAAATTGTAGTCCACAGGCTCGAAACAGGCTACAAAAAGCATATAAAAAGTGGTGTATTAAACCTTATATACACGAGATATAATGATGCATTAAGAACATTAGAAAGTCACAAAGATTTAAAGGGGATAAATATTTTAGGTGGAGTATGTGCATACAGGGACAGTTACAGTGATTATCAAAACATAATTTTACAATAAATGCAAAAAATCAACCAAAGATTTATACATAAGTTAAATAACACTTTATCTTAGATAAACGTCAAAGGTAGTGTTAGGGCTTCTTGATGTAGGCATTCCAAATCATTCATGAAGAACGAAGGAAAGGATGAAACTCATAATATTATTACAAACTAATTTAACAATGGGTTTCCGAGGTGGCCTTATTCATTAGCTGTTTCATTCACATTTTAGTTTTTAATACGCCACCTCTCCATTTAAATTCTAATTCTTTAAGGTATGCATAAAGTATTGAGAAAAATTTTTCTAATCAGAGGGAAGGTTGTGTAATACTATGAAACCATCGAAAACTGCTTGGTTCTTGAAGCATCGGTATAACAAGAAGTGAACTATTTCTTTGAATAACCATGCGGGTTATTCCTGTGCCAATTCCATGCATCAGAAATAATTTTCTCTAAAGAATTAAATTGAGGTTTCCAGCCCAGAATATCTTTTGCTTTCTCTAATGAAGCAATTAAGACAGCTGGATCTCCTGCTCTTCTCCCTTTTACTTCCGCTGGTATTGAGTGTTTAGTAACTTGTCTAGCCATATCAATCACTTCTTTAACTGAGTATCCATTTCCGTTACCTAGATTAAATACTTCACTGGGATTATCTTTTCTTAAATACTCTAAAGCTTGATAGTGAGCTGCTGCTAAATCCATGACGTGAATATAATCTCTAATACAAGTACCATCTTCTGTTGGATAATCATCACCAAACATATAAATTTTGTCTCTTTGTCCAAGTGGTACTTGTAAGATCAGTGGAATCAGGTGAGTTTCGGGATGATGGTCTTCTCCAATATTGCCACTTTCATGGGCTCCTGCAGCATTAAAATATCTTAAAGAAACGTATTTAATACCATAGCCTTGATCAAACCACTGCATCATTTTTTCCATAGCAAGCTTAGTCTCACCATAAG
Source organism: Cytobacillus sp. FSL K6-0129 (assembly GCF_038007625.1). Classification (NCBI taxonomy): domain Bacteria; kingdom Bacillati; phylum Bacillota; class Bacilli; order Caryophanales; family Bacillaceae; genus Cytobacillus; species Cytobacillus sp. FSL K6-0129. The sequence continues at coordinate 2,602,268 of NZ_JBBOXM010000001.1, forward strand.
TATTCGTTGGATTGGTTTGATTATCTTCAAGAATAGGAATGTTCTTAGGTTCTCCATAGGTAGCTGCTGTTGATGAGAATACTATTTTTCTAACATTATTATCCTTCATAACATCTAATAGACACATCATGCCATATACATTGTTATGGTAGTATTCATATGGTTTTTCCATACTCTCTCCAACTAGAGAGTTTGCAGCAAAGTGAATAACCGATTCTATATTATGAGTCTTAAAGACTTTATCTAAAAATTCTTTACTTCTAAGATCAATCTCATAAAAACGTTCTACCTCTACCGAATTTCTATGACCACTCTGTAGATTATCGACAACAACTACATTCTCAAGTTGCTCAACAAAATAACGAACTGTATGTGAACCAATATAACCTGCCCCACCAGTTATCAATATGGACATTCCTCTTTTCACCTCTACCCGGAAAATTATAAATTAAATATATTTAAAATTGCCATACAAATTAGCTCCTTATATATGCATTCATATTCATATTTCTTATTTTAATTTTACGTTTAATAAACTTAATCTTGAGTTTATCTTTATTTACTAGATTTTATAACCCAGACAATTAAGTATATATATGTAAAAACACCAGCTATGGAATACAATGCAACAGCAAGGATATCATTGCTCTCAAAAAGGTAAAAACCCAAAATTAATGCAAGTATTTTTAATAAAATACTAGATACTTCATAAATCAAGTACTTTCCTTGTAAATTTAAACCTGGAATCGCTACCACGCTTGGTCGATTTATAAACATAAAATATAACCATAAGGATAACCACCTTGCATATTCTCCTGCTAGTACCCAATCAGCTCCAAATACAAAACCAAATAGCCAGGGGCCAAAAACCACAACAATCCCAAATGGTACCAAACCAACTGCTGCAAGAGCTAATGTCGACTTGATTAATAAGCTTTTAATATTTTCTCCAGCGTGGATAGCTTCAGTCAGACGAGGATATAGTACATCACCTACTGATTTACCAATAAGTCCAATTGGTATATTAAGTACATTTCTAGCAATGGAGTAAAATCCCGCCGCTGCAGGACCAAAAAAAGACGACAACAATAATACAGGCAGACTTTGAGAAATAGCATTAATAAAAACTTGTGGAGCCCTAAAAAGTGGGAAATCTATATGTTTTTTTGCTAATTCCTTTAATGCTTTAAAATTGTATAATTCTTTGGGCTTTTTATCTGTCTTTTTATCTAATGTACTATTGACCCCTAAAAATAGCATAAAAGCATGTAGGGCATTTCCCATTGTTGATAAAAATACAAGAATCCATGCAATTGGAGTAATAAACCCGAAACCTACCTTTGTAGCATTTATAATTAACGCATTTAATAAGGCAGCTTTTGCAATAACTCTAAATTGTTTTGTCCTTATTAACCATTGTTGTGCAATTTGCAGTAAAGCTGAAAACAAAATCACTAATGGAATCAAAAATAAAAATGGTGATATTAATTCAATATGAAATAAGCTAACAATCTGCTTATTAAAAAAAACCAAAACTAAGGCTGAAAACAATGCAATTATTCCTGAAACATATAAGGAAATACGAACTAATAATGTTGCATCTCTATCATCTTTTGGTAGAACTATTGCAACTGGATAAGTGAGTGCAGCTATTGGCGAAATAATTCCAACCATAGCCATAAACACACCTAAAATCCCATATATCTCCGGCCCATAAATGCGGGTAATAATGGGTGAAAATGCCATAGTAATTACTTGAGCCGCTGCTGTACCTGAAACTGCAATCATTACATTGCGAATAAATGGCTTGTTACTAAACTTCATAAACTTACTTTTCAATACTCCTAATGAGTCCATTTTAGTCACTTCCGTCATTAATCACAAACTTAAAACTATGTTAATTGTTACTTTCTACTAAGTTATCATTCAACTTTTTTTCATTCCTATATATTTATATGAATTAGTAATATTTTTTGTATCACTTAATAAATTAGGTTTTAGAAAGGTCTTTTTGCTTAGTTAGATTTACACCATGGGTAGAAATGGAGATCAAATATATCCAGAAAAACATAACAAAATCGTATACTAAAAGTTTATTTTCTACCATTTGGTGAGCTACAAATGAGAAAAGTATTGAAAACAATAATGCAAAAGTGCTTCTTTCAATCTTATTCTTACTCTTATTGATAGCTCCTAAGAATGAATATACTATTCCGAGAGCCCAAATTAAAACAAAAAATATTACTCCAATCAATCCTATTTCAGAAAGACTATTTAAAAACACATTGTGTGCTTTTATTCCTAGTTCATTTAGATATGCTTCACCAGAAACCCCAAAACCTGCTCCAATAAATGGGTTTTCCAAGATTTTATTTATAATAATTCCCCATGCCTCATCCCTATCACTCAGTCCGTTTTGAAACCTAGAAAAAATACCGACAGGCTGTATTATCATAATAAAATACATTGATATTAACAATATAAAAAATACGCCCAGTGTTCTTAGTCTTTTAATAAAATTGTCGCTTACTAATATACTAAAAATAATAATCATTATTAAACTTGTAATAATTGCACTTCTTGATTGCGCAAGTAGTAACCCTGCTATTTGTATTACATAAAAAATAGTGAATTTCCATCGAGTTAATAATTTTAATCTCATTAAATATAATGTTGCTATTTGACTCATCATTAAAATAATCCCTAACGTATTGGGGTTCGATGTTAATGAAGCTACTCTATAAAATGGAGGCATTCCCATAATCACTTGATAAAGTCTGAAAGGTCCTAAATTAAGGGCTTGCACAGTATCACCATTAACATAAGTAACATTTCCAAAAAGGAATAGTATAACAGCTATAGTAGAAAAAACTACTCCAATATAAACAAAAAACTTCATACATTTCATTAGTGTATTTATAGGATGACTGTCAGAGTAACTTAATAATAGTATAAAAATACTGGTAACAAACACAAGAAAGCTTATTTTTAAAGACTGTAACTGAAATTCAGAAAACAAACTAGAAATAGCAGATATCATAAATAAAATAAAAATCAAAAATAAAGTTAATACTTGCCTATTCTTATATCTCACTTTTATTTTATTTAGTGAGAAAAAGATAGCAGCAATCTGTATAGCAAACACAAGATAAGCAAAGTTAATACCTATTTTGTCAATAAAATAAATGTTTAGTATTAATGGTATAAAAATTACTATCAAAATACTTTTACTTATAATGGAACTTGTATTTTCCAATTTCACGGCCCCCACTAAACCTCAGTAGTTCAATTCAACAATTGTTTCCATTCTTTTATCACTTTATCAATGATAAAAGACTCTGCTCTTTGTTCACCCTTGATAGAGTAAGACTTTCTTAGATCTTTATTTTTATACATCTCTATAATACTCTCCCCTAATATCAACTCTTCTTCTGTTAATGGGTCGCTATGATTATAATAATTGCCATCGCAAACGGGTACTAGTACACCGAATTCACAATATTCAATTTTATTAGTTTCTAATTCTATACCTGTTTTGGGGGCAATTATTTCCCTTGGACCTGATTTACAATCAGTTGAAATAACAGGAACACCGCAAGCCATGGCTTCAATTATTACATTCCCAAATCCCTCATAAATAGATGAAAATACAAATAAATCAGATTTGCTTATATATTTGAACGGATTATTATCGAACCCTATAAATTCTACATTCTCTTGTAAATTCAGATCTTCAACTAGCTTTTTTAAATAGCTTGCAAGCTCTCCTTGTCCCAATATTACAAGTTTAATATTTTTAACAATTTTTTTCACATGAACTAAAGAACGGATTAGATGCCATTGTCCCTTTGCATTTGAAAGCCTTCCTACATTTACAATCGTAAAATAATTAGCATAATCCCCAAACAATGGTTCTCGAGACTGCTCTCTTACTTTCTTTGTTTCAATTGGATTATAAATATAGTTGACAATCTCTCCATTCAAACCAAAATTATCAATAAGGTCTTGAGCAACACCCTTAGAAATACCGACTATTTGATCTGCTTTATTGTAAAAGATTTTTGTAGTGAACTTGTTTATCTTAGTTAATAAGCTATCCTTCCCTTTAGACAAATGACTTCTCTCTGAAATTATTACTTTATCGGCTCTCTTAGATAATATGTTTACGATATTCGCGCTGTTAAGGAAACTGATAGTTGCTTTAATCCTTAATTCTTTCTTGATTCTTCTAATATAAATAACTCTTCTCAAAACATTTATTATTTTTAATAATAGGTTGTTATTCGGTTTGATCCCAATATTAATTAAAGAACCACCATAAGAATACTTAATATCCTCTTCATCGAAAATAATTAAATACAAATTATATGAATTTGATAATTCTTTGCTTAATAAGGCTACTACCCTCTCTGCTCCTCCTCCTTTTAGACTCGGAACTATTATTGCAATATTATCCATAGGTTGACTCTCCTAATCTAATAACAACTTTTAAAAATTGGTATGCCCTTACCCCCTAATGAATACAATACAAATATTCAAATGGACTAAATGGAAATATTTCCACTTACATACGTTTCTATTTCTCCTTAAATATATCTATCCAATCTCCTAGCTTCTTTTCCCATTCTTCTGGTTCAATTATTTGAGTAGCACCACCTGGATAAAAGGTAATCTCTCCAAAATAAATCTGCCCGTCTAAATTGTATAAATCTACTCTACAGAAAGGGAATGGTTCAGACAATTTTTGTGCATACTCAATCATCTTGTCAAAGTTTTCAGGTTTAGTAATTGTAGATTTGTCAAATTGTTCCCTACCTACTTTTATATCTAAATAATTAAAATCCTTATCATAAACATTTCTTTTTGCATAAGGATTATGAGTACCATCCACTGCAGCTGTCTCAATATCTATAAAAATCAATTTAACAACACCGTCAAAGCATAAAAATCTATAATCAATCAATGAATTATTTTCACCATCTTCAAGAACTTTTTCTACAATAATCTTTGGTTCAATATTCTTATAGTTCCATTCTCTAGATTGCAAATAATAATTTTGCTTCAGTGCAACGTTGAATTTTTTGGTAAACTTCTTAATATCAAACGGTTTATTTCTATCAAATAGTACGTTTATAGCTGAGCCATGGTTAGTTTTAATAAATGCCTTTTCCGGTAACTTATTGAAATCAATTTCATCAGCTTTGTCATAAACTCCATACATAGTATTTAAAATATGACCCAAACCACATTCCCTTACATAATCTCTAACTTTATACTTATCCGAGCAAATAGTAAGTAATGGATCTCTATTATTAATTTTTAACCACCATAACTTTTCATTAAAAGTTAATGGATTTTCCAACCTTAATCTTCGACCTGTATTTTCTCTGTATTTCATTTTTGCAAAGATTCCATCACTTAGAAAGGAAAGTGAAACTATCTTTACTCTATTTGCAAATAGGTAAAAATGATTTATTATTTTATTTTCATGAGACAAGTTCCTGACTTTATTTTTAATACTATAAATCATACTTAACCCCCGTACTGACGTTTTACTAAAACCCTGCAGAGACCATCAAGAATTATTTTTAGTTCCATATAAAATTACACATTAAGAACTTATTATTACAAATAAATTTTTACTATTCCATCAAATTTTCTTTATACCATTCAATAGCCGCCTCAATCCCCTGCTCAAAGCTCCAATCTGGATCATAACCAAGTAATTCTTTCGCTTTACTGATATCGGCATTACTATGCTTAATATCACCTTTACGATCAGGTCCAAAAATCGGTTGAATATCTTTTCCTAATGACTTCAATAACTGCATATATATATCAATTAAAAACTCTCTGCCACCATAGGCAATATTATATGCCTGTCCTGCTGACTCACGGGAGGCATTACAAGCTTTCAAGTTAGCTTCAATCACATTTTCAATATAAGTAAAATCTCTGCTCTGCTTTCCATCACCATTGATGGTTGGGGGTTCATCATTTAGTAATTGTTTTATAAATTTTGGAATAACTGCTGCATAGGCTCCATTAGGATTTTGCCTTCTACCAAATACATTAAAATAGCGTAAACCATAGGTATCAAGGCCATATAACTTGGTGTATAGCTTTCCATATTCTTCATCCACTTTTTTAGTTAAGGCATAAGGTGACAACAGATTCCCCTCTGTACCTTCTTTTTTAGGAAGATTGGGCTCATCCCCATAAACAGATGAACTTGATGCATAGACAAATTTCTTTACATCATTTTGTCTAGCTGCTTCCATCATATTTAAAGTACCTTTTATATTAATCTCTTCGTATAACAAAGGCATCTCTATACTTCTTGGAACGTTTCCCCATGCTGCTTGATTCAAAACAAAATCGATACCTTCACAAGCCTTCATACATGTATCTAGACTACGAATATCTCCTTCGATAAATTCATAATTCGGATGGTTTGAAAATTCTTCCACGTTTTCTTTTTTACCGGTTGAAAGATTATCAAGCCCTCTCACTTTATAACCTAACTCAAGAATAGCTTCTACTAAATTGGAACCGATAAAACCAGCTGAGCCAGTAACTAAAAATTTGCTCCCGTCTGGAAACTTTATATCTTTATATCCCAATTTTATAACCTCCAATATAAAAAGCCCATGTCTTCTGCTTCTCTTCGGTCAAACATTCCTTTAATATCCATTAATACACAATCGTTTCTTTCAATACCTAAATCAAATTCGTATGTTGCTGCTACTTCATTCATAATTTCTTGATTGGCATGCCCCTTTGTTCCAAACATCGTTTTTACATTTTCTAATTGAATATCTTTAAACTCATCATGTGGAACAGCAAAGATTACTGCATCCATTTCTTTTATATCTTCTATATCACAAAGATTAATTTTATATTCACGCCATAAATCTTCCTTATCTGCTTGAGGATCTACAACTTTAACTTCTACCCCATACTCCACTAATTCTTTGATTACATCGACTACTTTTGTATTTCGGACATCTGGACAGTTCTCTTTAAACGTTACACCAAAGATAGCTACTTTTGCGCCATTTATTTGCTTATTCGCTTTAATCATTTTCTTGACTGTACTTTCAGCCACATACTTACCCATATCATCATTTATTTTTCTACCTGAAAGAATGATTTGAGAATGGTATCCCATTTGTTCTGCTTTGTAAGTCAAGTAGTACGGGTCAACCCCAATGCAGTGACCACCTACTAGACCTGGAGAGAAATTAAGGAAATTCCATTTTGTCCCAGCTGCTTCAAGGACTGCTTTTGTATCAATTCCCATTTTATTAAATATGATAGAAAGTTCATTCATAAAGGCAATATTTATATCACGTTGTGAATTCTCAATGACCTTAGCGGCTTCAGCAACTTTTATACTTGCGGCTTTATGAACACCAGCTTCAACGACTAATTCATAAACTTTTGCTATTATATCTAAAGTTTCCTCATCTTGGCCCGCAACAACTTTAATAATTGTCTCTAGCCTATGAACTTTATCGCCAGGATTAATTCTTTCTGGTGAATAGCCAACTTTAAAGTCCACACCACATTTCAATCCTGATTCTTTTTCTAGTATTGGAACACAAATATCTTTTGTCACACCAGGGTAGACAGTAGATTCAAATACAACTATCGATCCTCTTATTAAGTTTCTACCCAAAGTTCGACTTGCTGACTCTATGGGAGTCAAATCAGGTGTATGATCTTCTTTTACGGGTGTTGGGACTGCAACAATATGAAACTTCGCTTCTCTAAGTCTTGATTCGTCCGAAGTAAATTCTACAGTCGTACTTTTAATCACTTCACTTCCTACTTCTTTTGTAGGATCAATTCCATTATTGTATAGTTCAACCTTTTCTTTATTCACATCATATCCAATAACATTAACTTTTTTTGCAAATGCTACTGCAATAGGCATACCAACATAGCCAAGTCCAATTAACGAAATTTTCTCTTGTTTATCTTTAATAGAATCATATAGGCTCATTTTTATACTCCTAACAAAAAATTTTATATTTCAATTTCTAAGTGCTTTTTCCAAGTTTCTATAATATTTTTTTCCTTCATTTTTAGAACTGTTTCTTTACCATTTTCCCCAAGTGTATTTCGTTTTTTCGGATCATTTATTAGTTCACATATTGTCCTACTAATCTGTTGCTCATTATCTCTCTCAACGATTATTCCATTAAAATCATCATTTATTACTTCATCAGCCCCTGGGTAATCAGTAGATATACATGGCAGGCCCATCATCATTGCTTCTAAAAGTGCATTGGACATCCCTTCATAATTAGAAGGCAGCACAAATATTTCAGCATCGGAAATCTTTTCATGAATATCTATCACATTACCAGGCAAAAATACGGAATTTAATAGTTCTAGTTCATGAATTTGTCTTTCTAAGTCCTCTCTTAATGTTCCTTCGCCATAAATATATAACTCGTACTCTGGATATTTAAAATGGACTTCTTTGAATGCCCTTATTAGCATTTCGTGATTTTTCTCTTTGTTTAATCGTCCTACGGCTACTATTTTCTTGCTTTTTTCTTTTTTTGCTTCAACCTTTATGTTAATAGGATTATAGATAATAGCACTATTCTGCTGTATTAATTGCGGGAAATTAGACTTAGCCCATTTCGTTTGAAAAACTATAAGATTCGCAGAGGGATATAAAAAATACGTTGCCAATTTTACAAATATAGACCTGCCATCCGCTTTAGGATCACTGCGTTCTGAAACTACGATGCGTTTCTTAAGTCCGATACAAGATAACAAAGTAACTATGTTAACACGAGCAATAAAAGAAACTATTATATTTGGATTAGTTTCCTTCACATGTTTTCTAACGTCATACAACCATTTAGGCATTTGACGGAGTCTTGAATTAGATTTTCCACAAATAGGATTTACTACTATTTTACTGTTCAATTCATAATCATTACTATCATCTAGAAGTGTTAGAATATCGACTTCCCAGCCGCTTTCTGCATAGTTATTTGCTAAAATAGATATTACTCTTTCAGCTCCACCCCTTCTCATACTTCCTATTATGAACACTATCCTCTTTTTATTAATTATCTCCATTCCACAACACCTTTTAATAATTAGTATTGATTGTATAATTCCAACATCTTTTCTTTTACAACTTTTTTATCATAGTTCCTTACCATCTCAATGTTTCTTCTACCCATTTTTATTCGTAAATCTCTATTACTAATTATTTGTTCTATACTGCTTGCAAACCCGTCAACATCTTCGGGATTAATTGTATAGCCTCCCACACCGTTTTCTATAAGGTCATTATTACCTCTTATTGAAGAGCAAATTATAGGTAATCCGGCGGACATTGCCTCCATTACAGAGACGGGCAAGCCTTCTTGAAATGAGGGGAATACAAAAATATCAGATGCCAAACATATTTCATTTATATCATCCCTAAAACCTAAAAATTTCACCTTATTTTCAATCCCGAGATTTTCCGCTATGACCTTCAAATATCCTAACAATTCACCCCTACCACAAATAAGGTAAACATAGTCTTGGGAATTCATCTTTGCAAGTGCCCTTAAGGCTGTCTCATGGTTTTTTCTTTTTATCATTTCTCCAATAGAAAGTAATACTACAGTATCTTTAGATATACCTAATTCTTGACGTTTCCTATCTCTATCAAAACCAATATTATTAAATTTATTTGTATCAATTCCTATCCCAGGTACATAAATAACTTTATTTGCATTGAATCCTTTAGCCCTATCATAATCCTCTTGATTAATTGTTATAAGAACATCAGTGCATTTTGATAGGAACTTTTCAATTGGATAGTAAAGTAACCAATTAATAAAGGGAGCACCTTTATAAAAATGAAATCCATGCGCAGTGTAAATTACAGGAGAAAGCCCTACAGATTTTGCTGCTAGTCTCGTCAATACTCCACCCATTGGTGAATGGCAATGTACTATATCAAAATTCCCTACTTTCAGTATCCTTTGAAGTTGCTTATAGGCTTTAATGTTTTTAAGAGAGAATGGTGATCTCTGTATATCAAATGGATGTTTAATAATATCTAATGCATTTAATCTCTCATTTTCATCGCTGAAATTTGCAGCAGCATGGACCTCAAACCCTAGTGATTTAAGAACTTCTATATTACCCTGTTCAAATAAATAAAATTGCCTGCTTACTGTAGAGACAATAAGTATTTTCTTCATTTAAATCCCCCGAACTAAATACCTCACATATTTTATGAATTCCACAAATGATAAACTTGATGACACTCTATCTGTTTACAGCCAACTTTATGATAAAAATTAATTGCACCAAAGTTTCGTACTTGGGTACCAACTTTAATTTCTTTCATACCTTGTTGATGAGCTTCATATTCTACTGCCTTAAATAGGCTAGTGCCAATGCCACCTTTAGTCTCCTTTTGAGACACAGCAATTAGCTCAATTACACATGCATTATCTGATTTTGAAAATAATAGAAATCCATTTACACATCCAACTTCATCCTTAGATAATGCATAAAACTTTTCAGTCTTTCCAAAAGAGTTGATAAGCCATTGTTGATAGACTAGACTCCCATTTCGTTTAGCCAATTCAGGGTCTTCTGTAAATTTCGAGAATTGAAAATCAGCTATTTCAATGATTTGGTCATTTCTTTCCATCGCTTGGTAAATTGATACGTTTTCTGGTATTTCATTTATACCTACTATCCTTTTCGCAAACTGTATATTTACATCTGCCAAAAAGGCTGATGTTTCTTTTCCAATTAACTGCGCATTAATAGGTTCAGAGTTTTTATTAATGATTGAAATAAACTGATAATCTTTAAACCTTATTTTTAATTCTTCCCATTCTTTCAATTTAAGAGGTCTATGCATAGTAACTTTAGCACTAGTGACACCAAAAAACTCTGTGTCCCACTTTAATTCATGAAAGGTCACTGCATCTTCTATATTTTCCATAAGATCCCCTACATCCCTACACCTGTATTTTTGTTTGAATTAGTATTTTTTTCGGTAACAAAAACATCTTCACGCTTCAAAACCGATATAGATGTCTTGAAAAATATCTTAATATCTAGCCACCAAGAGAGATTATCAATATAGTAAATATCATTTTGGATTCTTTCTTTCCAAGGAACCGTGTTTCTAAAGTAAGCTTGATTATATCCTGTAACACCAGGTCTAATTTCAAGCTTCCTTTCCTCGTTACCCTCATATAATTCACGATGTTCTGGTAAATCTGGTCTGGGACCAATAATACTCATATCACCCTTAATAATATTTAACAGCTGTGGTGTTTCATCAAGGCTTGTTTTGCGTATAAACTTTCCAATCTTCGTTAACCTAGGGTCATCTTCTGCATTAAAAGTTGAACCATCTTCATTTCTAAGGTCAGGAGCATTCATTTTCATAGAACGAAACTTATACATTTTAAATACTTTTCCATCCTTACCAAGACGAGGGGCATTATAAAAAATTGAACCTTTATCTTGAAAGTAAATAATTGGGCCTATAATTAATAGAATAATTAACCAAAATGGTAAGGCTACTAAAGCTAATAATAAATCAATGATTCTTTTGAATAATTTCTTATACATCTAGTAACCCACCTTAAAGTTCATTTAATACTTCTCTTAGATTCTCTACAACATACTCCACATCTCCACCACTCAATAAAGTATGAAGTGGAAGCGTAATTTCATTTACATATTGCTTATAAGCATTCGAATAATCCTTAATATCAAATCCTAAATTCCTATAAGCCGTAAACAAAGGCAATGGCTTATAGTGAACATTACAGGAAATACCCAAATCAGCCATCTTAATAATAACTTCATTTCTCTTTTTTTCACTGATTTCAGGAATTCTTATTAAATAAAGATGACCTGAAGAAGTAAAGTCATCCCCGTAATGCTCTAAGCTTTTAATACCTAGTGGACGAAGTACTCTATCATACATCCCAATAATCTCTCTACGTCTTTCCAACAATCCTTCATATCTATCTAACTGTATTAAACCAATACTAGCCATAATATCAGTCATATTACATTTATAAGCAGGATAAACAATATCATATTCCCATGAACCTTTTTGAGTTTTGGCAAGTGCATCTTTTGATTGACCATGAAGACTATACAGCATGAACTGCTTATAAAGCCATTCATCATCTAAACCACGATTATTACTCCATACAACAGCTCCACCCTCAGCCGTTGTGAAATTCTTGACGGCATGGAAAGAGAAGCAAGTAAAATCAGCAACCTGCCCACATTTCATCCCTTTTCTCTCCGCACCAAAAGCATGAGCAGCATCCGTCATAACAATTACTCTATTAAAAAGCCACTGTAGTTCATTATTAGGTTTGAATAATTGCTTCTTGCTTTCTACTATTTCAAAGATAGTATCGTAATCACACATCTTGCCTGCGATATCTACAGGAATTATCGCTTTAGTCTTTTCTGTTATTGCTTCTGCTAATTTAGAGTAATCCATTTCAAAAGAATCTGGCGCAGTATCAACTAATACTATTTTAGCCCCAACATGCTCTATTACAGATGCAGATGCTGTATATGTATAAGCTGAGGTGATTACTTCATCTCCCGGCCCTATTCCTAAGATACGAAGTGTAAGCTCCATAGAAGCTGTTGCAGAATTTAAGCAGACAGCTTTATTAACGCCTACATATTCAGCTATTCTTTTTTCAAGCTCTTTAGTTCTTGGTCCAGTTGTAATCCAACCAGACTTCATTGCTTTTATAACTTCTTCAATCTCCGCATCCGTGATATCCGGTGGAGAAAATGGTATATTTCTTAATTGGGTATCAAGCATTTTAATAGCCTCGCTTTATTCAAATTTTTATCAAAGCTTATTATTTAGTATGTTAGGACTTAATAGAAATCTATGAATCTCCCTTTTCAATCAACTACTAACGTACTAAAGTTTGTTATCTATTATCTGATAGCCACCTCGTATTTTATTTTCATCCTAAATACAAAGAAGCAGTTACAGCGAAATTGCCCTAAGTGCTCGTATTTCTAACATCACAAATAACTAGTAAACCATAATGTAACTCCCAAACGCTTTAAACTCTATCAGTAATAACAATTCATTTCATATAATTCGTTACTTCATATAAATAACAGGGCATCCAACCCCACCTCACACCACACTACCGACAACCAAGTGTCTAAGGTCTATCCAAAACCCACAGCATAACCGAGTGCCTTCATTGATAAAGGTTAGAAGACATCACCTTTTTCGTTTCTTTAATCGATTTTTTGTGAAAAAATCCGAGAATCTACTATTATATAGTGCTGTTTTTGTGTTCGTTTATTATTTCGTCTAGGAAGGTTAGTAGTTCTGGTTGTAGTGCTTTGTTTTTGAGTGCCATTTCGATGGTTGTTTTGATGAATCCGAGTTTTTCGCCGACGTCATGGCGCCTGCCTTCGAAGTCGTAGGCGAAGACGCGTTGGATTTGATTTAATTCCTGGATGGCGTCGGTTAGTTGGATTTCACCGCCTGCTCCTCGTTGTTGTTTTTCAAGGAACAGGAAGATTTCTGGCGTGAGCACGTATCTTCCCATGATTGCTAGATTAGAAGGAGCCGTTCCTTCTGCTGGTTTTTCAACAAAGTGATTAACTTGGTAGCGACGATTGCTTTGTATCGCTGGGTCAATAATGCCATAACGATGCGTTTCTTCCATTGGGACAGTTTGCACACCGATGATGGAGGAAAGGGTTTGATCGTATTCATTGATGAGCTGTTTCAGACATGGTGTTTCTGCTTCAACAATATCGTCACCAAGAAGGACGGCAAATGGTTCGTCGCCGATGAATTTGCGGGCACACCAAACAGCATGTCCTAGCCCTTTCGGTTCTTTTTGGCGAATATAGTGAATATCGACTTTCGAAGGCTCTTTCACTTTTTCGAGCAAGTCGAATTTTTGCTTCTGTAACAAGTTTTCTTCTAGTTCATAGGAATGGTCGAAGTGATCCTCGATTGCTCTTTTTCCTTTTCCTGTGACAATAATGATATCTTCAATACCTGATGCTACCGCTTCTTCGACGATGTATTGAATCGTTGGTTTATCAACAATTGGTAGCATTTCTTTTGGCATCGCTTTTGTGACAGGTAGAAATCTTGTTCCTAAGCCTGCTGCAGGGATAATCGCTTTTTTTACTTTTTTCATTTCTACCACTCCTCATTTATTCGACTAGAGATAACATTTTATTCTTTCTACGATTAGCTAGATTCACGACAAACTCGCTGATTTCTTGCTGGTTCATTTTTGTAAATTCACTGATTAGATATTGAATTTCGTTCTCTTGTTCTAAGATGGCTTTGCCAATGAAAATTTTTGGGAAAACGGCCTCATCATGCACTTCTTTCTCGCCTAGTAGTTCTTCATACATTTTTTCACCAGGGCGGATTCCTGTATAACGGATCCCTATATCCTCAATATTATATCCGGATAGTTGGATTAAATTTTTGGCAAGGTCTACAATTTTTACCGGTTGTCCCATATCAAGAACGAAGATTTCTCCGCCCTTCGCTAACGAACCTGCTTGCAAAACCAATCTTGATGCTTCAGGAATCGTCATAAAGTAACGAGTCATATCAGGGTGTGTCACTGTTACGGGACCACCTTGTTGAATTTGCTTCTTAAATAATGGAATGACACTGCCTCGGCTACCAAGAACATTACCAAATCGTACAGCAACAAATTTCGTATCACTTTGTCGGTCGAGTTGCTGGACAATCATCTCGGCAATTCGTTTAGTTGAGCCCATGACATTTGTTGGATTCACTGCCTTATCGGAAGAAATCATAACAAATGTGCCTACGGAAAAAGTATCGGCTGCTTCAGCTACATTTCTCGTCCCTAGAATATTATTTTTTACTGCCTCTTTTGGATTGAATTCCATTAGTGGCACATGTTTATGTGCAGCTGCATGATAAACGACGTCAGGTTGATATATATCCATGATTTCAAATATGCGATCACGGTCTTGAATATCAGCAATGATCGGTACGATTTCGATTGTTTGTTCATACATTTTTCTTAGCTCGATATCAATCTGGTAAATCGAGTTTTCCCCGTGACCGAGGAGAAGAATTTTACTTGGTGAAAATTTACATATTTGCCTTGATACTTCAGAGCCAATGGAACCACCTGCACCCGTAACGAGCACGACTTTATTGGTTATTTTTTTTGAAATGCTCTCCATATCTAATTGCACTGGATCTCTGCCAAGTAAATCCTCCACTTGTACATCACGGAATTGATTAACGGATAGATTACCTACCATAATGTCTTCAATTCTTGGCATAATAACGGTTTTGGCACTCGTTTGTGCACACGCATCAAAGATTATTTGCATTTCTTCTTTTTTTAAAGAAGGGATTGCGATTATGATCTTATCAATCAGCAAGGTGTCTACCTTTTCGATGATTTGATGAGACTGACCAACGACAGGCACATTATGTATTTGCAGCTTATATTTCGTTCGATTGTCATCGATAAAGGCAACCGGCAATATTCCGGTTTCTGGGTGATTCTTTAATTGTTTAACAAGCATTGTACCAGCAGCACCTGCGCCAATAATTAGTGCTCGTTCCATTTGGTTTTGTGGCTTAATGTATCGATCACGATAAATACGCCAAGAAAATCTTGATCCACCAATCAGGAGGACATGTAACATCCAAGTCATAATCATGGCACGATAGCCCACATGACCTACTAGCAGTTGTTGAAGAATAATCGTAACGACGATGGAGAAGGTTACTGCTCTGACAATAGCAAGTAGCTCTCCGATACTAGCGTACTCCCAAGCTTTATCATATAACTTATAAATAAAAGCAAATACGTGATGACTCACGAGCAGGCTAATAGACGTTACGAGTAATAATTTAGAACTTAATAACTGCAAACTAGGATGCAAAGTAAAATAACTTATATATATAGCTGATAGCACAATAATGGAATCAAGTGCCACCCAAAAAGTCATCCTTTTTTGATAAGTCATTAGCCATCTCCCTCTTACCTAAATGATTTCTTCCTTTAGGATCGGGCCTACTTATTATGTAAATCATTTATCAGTGAACACCGTTCTTAATAAGGTAAAAGTTTTAGTATTATATACCTATATAAAAACCAAACAGCTTCACCGATAATAGACATAGCAAAACACGATAAGAAGATAGGTCCGTCCTATTTTCAATTTAAAACAACCCAAATACCCTCTTACGCTTGATTTTTTCGGGCATTTCCTTCATAACGTTTTCCCCGTTAAGGAGTAGCTCGGCATTTTCTGTGAAGAGGTAGACAATATCCGTTCCGTAAAGCTTGTCGAGGGTGTCGATTGCTTTATTGAAATGGAAAGGTCTGGTTGTTGTATTGTGTGCATCAGAAGCGATGAAATGGGTGAGATTCGCTTCGATGATTTGCTGCGTAAACTTTTTTACATTTTTGCCGAAGTGGCCGACGAGACTTCCGGCGGTCACTTGGGTGAGTGCTCCCTTTTTAACTAGGAAATATAATAGTTCCGGTTGTTCAATCAGCTGCTGGTTTCGTTCTGGGTGGACGATTATGGGTATAAGCCCTTCCAGCTGCATGTCATAAAACAATTTTTCTGTGTATTTTGGTACATGATTCGACGGAAATTCAATAAACATATAGTTGGTGTCTGCTAATGTTTGAATTTTCCCTTCTTGCCATTCCTGTAATACTTCCCCAAATATCCGCACCTCTTGTCCTGGATGAATAGACAGCGGGAAATCTTCTGCTTGCAATCTTTCGTTTAAATTATATGTCTCTCTAACAATCTTTTGTTTGTTATTTCTATACTTCTCTTGATAGTGAGGTGTGGCAATGATTGCAGTGATTCCTTCATTTATTGCCTGCTTTGCCATGTTGTATGATTCTTCAAATGTTTGTGCGCCATCATCTAAATGGGGTAGGATGTGGCAATGGATATCAATCATTACTTTCCTCCTTTTTATAATTCAAATATTATAAATTGACTGATTATTAAAAATGACAAAATGATAGTTTATATAGTCTCGTAAAAAGGGTGTGGTTTTTACGACCCATAGTAATAATAGTAATTTGATTTTTTCATATTCATCTTATTTAGAACAACCCCGAGGATTTTCCCCTTTGCAGACTGCAATAGTTCCTTCGCTTTTAATAGTTGTTCTCTCTCAGTCTTTTTACTCTGGGCAACGAGCACAGTGCCATCACATTTATTCGAAAGAATTTGTGCATCCGTTACAGCTAATAATGGTGGTGTATCAAATATCACGATGTCGAATAGCGTTGTCGCTTCTGCGATCACGCGATCCATCGCCCGTGAGCCAAGCATCTCCGATGGGTTCGGTGGAATGGGCCCGCTTGTTAGAATAAAGAGATTCTCTACTTCTGATTCTTGGACAGCATCTGCAAGGACCGTCTGTTGAGAGATAACATTAGCTAAACCTCTTGTATTCAGGACATTAAAGGTGTATTGCACAGTTGGTTTTCTTAAATCAGCATCAATAAGAAGTACTCTTTTACCTTGTTGAGCAAAAACAACAGCAAGATTAGCAGTAGTTGTCGACTTTCCTTCCCCTGGTCCTGCTGAGGTGATCATCATTGTACGAACATCTTCGTCGAGCGAGGAGAATTCAATATTTGTTCGAATCGTACGGTATTGCTCTGATATCGGTGACTTTGGTTGATGTTTCGTAATGATATTTCGTTTCAGCTGATTATTAAGCTTGTTCCGTTTTAGAGCCAACGTTACTCCTCCTCGTCTTTGGATTTTTTTGAATGTCTTTACCTTTCTCATTTCCTTCTTCAATGTTTGCCACTAATCCAAGGACCGGTAAACCAACGGCTTTTTCAATATCTTCTTCATTCTTTATTGTGTTATCCATATATTCAAGTAAAAACGCTAGACCCACACCAGCCATTAAACCAACTACAAATGCAATGGCAATATTCAATAATGGGTTGGGTTTGATTGGTGATTGATTCTCTGTTACCTCAGCATTGGCTAAAATCGAGACATTATCTATATTCATAATGTCTGGTATCTCACTTCTGAACACTTCAGCTGTTTTATTTGCAATGAGCGCCGCTTGTTCAGCACTTTCATCCTCCACTGAGATCTTTACAACTTGAGAGTTTTGTTCACTTTGGACGGATATTTTTTCATTTAATGCACTTGTTGAAACATTTAAGTTTAGCTCTTCCTTAACGATATCTAGTATCGCTGGGCTCTTGATGATGACGTTATATGTATTAATTAATTGTAAATTACCATCCAAATCACTTTTTGTTATTTCTTGATTATCTTTTGCTTGGTTCACTAAAATTTGTGTAGACGATTGATAGACCGGAGTTAATACAAAGTAACTGACCACCCCACTAATAAGGGCCGCCGCGATAGTAATTGACAGGATTAAGACGATTCTCTTTTTTAATGTATCATACAGTTCTTTTAGACTAATAGTTTCTTCCATTTGACCCTCCCAGTTAAGAACTAAGCAAAATTGATTATATCATATAAAATGCAACATTTGTTACATTATGTTATTTTTAAGGAAAAAATTTATAATTTTTTGGTACTATTGACTATATAATCTAGTATCCCACAATAAAAATGTAGGTTTTTAGGTATATTATTTCGAAATTGTGATGTTTTGTTGATTTTTCTGACTAAATAGGTTGAAAGGAGTGATTATATGAAAATAATATCCATCATATTAGCTGGATTACTCAGTCTAGTAATTATCGTGGTGAGCCACGTTACTTGGGTGGAAAGAACAAGCGTCAATGGAAATACGAATGTAAGTATGGGAGAAAAAGAGAGACAAAACGAGGATAAAGCAAACCAGTCACACTATTTAGGAATGGCTGCTAATTGGCCAGAAGGTGCCATCCAATCTTATGCAAATACATTAGAAAACAACGTCCCATATAACGTTGTGCTCGTTGGTTCTACTTCTACCACTGGTGAAGAAGACAGTTGGGCTGCGCAGTTATCAGCTAAATTACACGAACATTATCAAGAAACAATGAAGGTAGAAACCGTTCATTTTGATCGTTTTTCAGGTGACTTTAATATTGATGAAGTAGTCCGGTTATCACCTGATCTAGTATTAATTGAACCGTTCTTAATGAAAGATAATGATTGGTATGAGGACGTGACTGCACCGCTTGAGAATATCGACAACTGGAGAGAAACACTTTCAGAAATGAATCCAGAAGTAACCGTGATGTTGCAGCCTGCCAATCCATTTTATTTACCGCAAAAATATATGCAGCAAGTGGATGCGTTAGAAACGTATGCTTCTGTAAAAGGATTAACTTATATTAACCATTGGGAAGCATGGCCAAATACTAATGATCCATTCATACGAGAGTACTTGGAGGAAGATTACTACCCGAATGAACAAGGTCATCATCTATGGGTAGAATATTTACGAGAATATTTTATAGCAGAAGAGTGATTAAAACTGTATATACATCTCACGCTCAATGATTATAGCTTTACTAATATAATGCAAAAGGAGCCGAATGAAGGCTCCTTTTTTTACACTTATAACCCTGTCCAGTTCCAATAAGTAAAGTAAAACAAAATCATCAATATAAAATAAATCGGCATTAAGAACATATTTAACTTTAATAAAATATTGGCACGATAACTCATCGTGTCATGCTCATAGTATACTAATAGTGCCTTCGAACTGACCGGGAAAGTTAAGCAATAGTTCATCCCTACTAAGCTTAAAAAGAGCATGGAGGATGGCTCTAAATTAAGTGTCATACTAAGCATTAATATACCTGGCACCATCACTACAGCCCTTGTCGTATGAGAGGTAATATAAATGTGACTGGTAATAGCGATAAGGATGATAAGACTCACAAGACCCCATGCAGGGATAGGTGGAAAAGCACCAATTAGCTTGAATACTTCCTGCTCTATCCAGCTTACCGCACCTGTTTCCACCAGGTTCTTACCTAATGCTGTTGCAGCAGCGACAAATAAAATCAAATTCCACGATACAGCCTGTAAACCCTTCTTCCAGGTAATGACGCCATACTTAGGCAGCATAAAAATAAAGGCACCTACAATTGTAATCAAACCTATTTCATATCCATGAAGTGCTTCTGTTAGCCACAACAAAATCAAGACAGTTAAAAGAATAAGGGTTTGCTTCTCCTTTTTGGAAACAGGCTTTACTTCATATATATTGTTGATATTGTTCGCGTCAAATGGGGCTGCAGTTAATTCCTTTGAAAAAAATAATTTAAAAACAAAATATGTGATGAAACTGATGATCAAGGCAAAAGGGAGCCCCCATATCAACCAATTTATATAAGAGATACTATCTCCTGTCGTCTTCTCTAATATTTCTATCCCGATTAAATGTGAACCTGCTCCTAATAATGTCGAAGAGGTCGTCATTAAAATGATGACTGGTACGAACAATGCGATGATTTCTCTTTGTTGCTTATTCTTAACAAGATTCGCTATTTCTCTTACAATTGGCAACATGAGTACCGCCCTGCCGGAAGTGGAAGGAATAAAGATAGCCAATGGAAACAGAGACAACATCAAATACAATAATAGTTGGTTTGTGTTTTTTGCTTTATGAATGATCACTCGCGTCATTCGAAGAGATAGACCAGAAGAACTAAATGCTTCTCCAATAATAAAAGCGCCAATCATCAACCAAATGATTTCCGAAGAAAGAGATGAATAGAGCACATCTGTATTTGCCCCATTTAATAAAATGAGTAATAGTAATGCACCTAAAGCAACATAGGCGGCAGGAAGTTTTGTACATACCCATAAAGCTAGTGTAATAATGAAAACAATCATAGAAACCTTTGCATCATAAGCTATATTCTCTGTGAAAACAATGAATGAACACACAAATGAGAGAAGAATGACGATGATTTGTGTTACATTTGGCAGCTTAGTTAAGTATGTTTTAGTAGATTGTTGCTTGTTTTCTAGTAAACGATTAGATTTCATATGATACCTTTGCCCAATTTCCTTTCAGCAATACGATAGCCAACCTGAATTTGACGTACAGCTGCCTCTGCACAATCAGCAATTAAATTTGCTGCGTCTTCCATCGCCTTTTCTAATGAAGTTGGCTTCTGAATAATGCTCATATAAGCATCAATCCCACTTGTATAGTTTACCCATGCATCCTTTCCAATGGACCCAGTAATTGCAATCACCGGTATGCCCAATTGTTTTGCTAATCTAGCAACTTCCGCAGGAATCTTTCCGTTTGGTGTCTGTCTATCTATACACCCTTCCGCAGTTAATACAAGGTCAGCACCTTCTAGATGTTCTTCAATTTGAATATATTTCATAATAATTTCATAACGTGGAAATAGTTTTGCACCTGCAAATGCCACTAAACCTGCCCCTAATCCCCCAGATGCGCCACTACCTGGTAGCGTTTTCACATTATGCCCCGTAGCCTTCTCTATTAAATTAGCAAAGTGCGATAAACCATTAGCCAATATCTCTACTTCTAGTAAGGAAGCTCCTTTTTGGGGTGCAAATACGTGCGCCACTCCCTTTGGACCACAAAGTACATTATGCCAATTACACGCGACATTTATTTGTACTTGAGATAATCTAGGATCTATATTGGTTAAATCCATATATGCAATATCACTTAAGCAGCCCCCTCCCGTAATTTCTATTGGTTGATGATTTTGATTAAAAAATTTAGCGCCCAACGCTTGTGCCATACCCGCCCCACCATCGGATGTACCCGAATCACCACAGCCAAATAAAATATGAGTCGCTCCTGATTCTAAGGCAGCTAAAATTAATTCTCCTACACCATAAGTATGAGTATTTAAAGGGTTACGTTTGTGAAGAGGAACCATTCTAAGCCCAGCAATAGCGGCCATTTCAATTACGGCTGTTTTTACGTTGTTTTCCTCATACACCCCAAAGTATGTCTGTACTTTTTCACCTACAGGATTTGTGGCGTCAATAAATTTAAGTTCACCTTTCTTAATTTTAATAATTGTTTTGACAAAACCTTCTCCACCATCAACCATTGGAATAACATGCGTATCCACAGCGGAATCAAAACGCCTGATCCCTTTATCAATCGCACTCGCTACTTCCTCAGCTTCCAAACACTCCTTAAAACCAGATGGGATAATCACTATTTTCATTTTACTGCCTCCAAGTCATTTTTTTATTAGGAAAATGAGCCATTTCCATTTAAATCCGTCACTTCTAAGCTTTTTCACTTTCCTTGTTATCTTCTATACTAGTTTTTGAAGATGAGAACTCTATGTAAGAACTATGATAGTTAGATTAGAAATCAATAAGAATGAACCCAAATAATCAACCGTAATAAAAAAGGCATGTAAATGGTTCTCACCAAATACATGCCAGGCCTCATTAATCCAACTCTTTTTTTATTATCTCTCCAGTTTTTGCATTCATCTCTATTTCCACTTCGCCTTTTTTGGAATCAGCTTCAATTTCATAAACAATGAGACCATCTTCTTCATCCAGTTCAATTTCATTCACTTTACCGTTAGACGCCTTTTCTGCAATTGCTATCGCATCTTTTTCTTGTATGATCCGTTGCTTGATTAATTGCTTATCATCATCGTTAGCGTCGTCTCTATCTCTTTCGATATCATCATCTTCATTACCTTGATCCCTTTGGATAGAATCACCTGAAGAGGCATCTACTTTTACGTCCTGTACATCATCGTTATCGTCATCGTATCCCCTATCGTCAGATTGATTCTCCCCATCATCTTGTTTACTGATGGCAATGACATCCGCCTCTCCGGCCTGAGATACTTTTTCATCTAATTCTGTATTGATAGAAGTAGCATTTGTTTCATCATTATTTGTAGCCCCAACAGCAACCGCTCCACCCATAATTACACCAGTTATGATTAAACCAACAAAAATTTTATTTTTCATGATTAATATCCTCCTTTAATCTTCTGATTACTTATAATATAATCGCGTAAGATTAAGGAATGAGGTGAGTAACATTAGAATTTGCTAAAAAGTAAGATTAATCATCAAATGAAATAGTAGCTTTCCCTGTTAAAGTATGAACTTGTACGGTTGCCTCATTATCATCATCGGTTTCAATTTCAATGAGATAATAAGTTTGGCCTCCAATATTTTCAATTTCGATATCATCATCGACTGCCCCTTTTACATGTTCCAACGCGATTTTAATTGCTTCATCTTTAGAAATAGCCACTGGACGATCTTCTTCTTTTTGTTTGCCTTCTTCCGGGTTTTCTTCTTTAGGTTTTTCAGCTTTATCTTTTGAAACAATTGAACCTGTTACTGCATCTACTTTAACAATATACTCCTCTTTATTCTCCAGAACTTTAGCTACATAAACATCTTTCTGATTTTCGGTTTTTTTACTAATAGATAAAATATCATCGCTTGACAGTAATAAGATACTTTCTATTTCCTTTTCATTCTTTATCGTTTTATTACGATCATCACCGCCACTTGAGTTATCTCCAAGTTTCTTTAAAGATATTATATCTCCATTTTCTGCATTTAAAGAAACTTCATATATTCCGCTTTCTCTCGTCATTTTTATGTGATAAGCACTTTGTTGTAATTCGATATTTGTTACTTTGCTGCCTTTATACCTTTCCTCAATTAAGGAAAGGGCGTCATCTTTAGTAATTGTTTTCGCAGAAGTAGTTACTCCTTGCCATGTAACAATAATAATAAAGGTTGCGATGACAACTAACCCAAGAGTAATCCATAACCCTTTTCTTCTCATTATTATCCTCCATTCTATATCCCTTTCCTTTATTATCTAATAAAAAAATTAAAAGAAAATGAGAAAGCACTGATCGATTAATTAATTTTTGTTTTCCTATGTTCGTTATTAAACACCATGGTAACCGTTGTTCCTAGATTTTCAACACTTTGTAATTTTATCTCAATGGCTAAAGCGTCGGCAATTTCCTTCGCTAAAGAAAGTCCAAGTCCGACTCCTCCTGTTTTTCTGGACCTTGCTTTATCAATACGGTAAAAACGTTCAAATATTTTGGGAAGCTCATTCTCATCTATACCTATTCCACGGTCAGAAACATGAATAAGTATTTCTTCGTTACTATTCTCACTCAAAGTGATTGTAATTTCATCATTACTATACTTTCTTGCGTTATCAAGGAATATAAAAAGTAATTGCTTTAACTTTTGTTCATCTGAGTAAATGGACGCATTGCCATCAATTTCACTTTCAAAAATAATCCTTCGATTGTAGCCGTTCTGGAAAGCTTTTGCTGAATCTACCAAAAAGTCGCTTAGGCTAATTTTGGTTGTTTCTATATTCCATTGTTGATTATGTTGTGCTAGGAGTAATAGTTGTTCTGTCAAATTTTTCATTCTAATGGCTTCAGAATGAATCGCTTCAATTGATTCTTTAAAAAGTTCCTCATCATGCAATCCTCGTCTTTTTAAAAGACTGGTATAGCTTTCAATTACAGTTAGTGGTGTTTTTAGTTCATGGGAAGCACTTGAAGCAAATTGTTTTTGCTTATCAAAGTTGACCTCGAGTAAATCAATCATATGATTAAAAGTCGTACCCATTTCATGCAATTCGTCATTGGAATCTTTATTTAATGGCAGCCGTTTAAATTTCCCACTTTCTCTAATTTCACTCATCGTCTTAATCATTGAAGTAATCGGCGCAATAATAAGGTTGCCTAATAACCTACTAGAAATAATAACTGGAATCATCGCAACTAAGGTTACAATGATTAAAACCAACCGTAATACTTTTAAATTTTCTGTCGTTCTTACAATGCTTTTGGCGATTTGCAGGTTAGCTATTTCACCATTGCTCAAAATAATCGGAATCGAACCAAAAGTATATGAGGTTTCACCCTCTTTAATCTCGACATTTAATGAGGAACTAAATGATTTCTCTATGTTATGAGCCTCTTTATTAAAAGAAGGATCCACAAATGTACTAGCTGCTTTTTGGCTATCCTCATAAACGATACGAACCATACCGTCGATAGGAATATAAGCCCGAAGTAACGTGTCCATTGGTACCGTGGCAAGTGACTGATCGATTTCAGCAGCATTTCTTTCCAATTCCAGTTTCCCACGGTCAAGTTCACTATTCATCATCATATTGCTAAACAGCAAATAAATAGAGATATTCATGACGATTAGTAATATGATGAACAAGATAGAAGTATATAGATTGATTTTGTTTTTTAACTTCATTTCATCTCCCTTATTACATAACCTACACCTCGTACCGTATGGATAAGCGCAGGGAGATTTTCAACGTCAATTTTCTTCCTTATATATCGAATATAAACATCAACAACATTTGTATCACCAATAAAATCATATCCCCAGACTGCTTCAACAATTTGATCACGATTCAGTACTTGTCGTTTATTTACCAATAAATAAACAAGCAAATCAAACTCCCTCGGTGTCAATTCAATAGATGTATCCCCACGAAAAACTTCTCTTGTTTTCTCATTCACTTTTAAATTAGCAATCGTAAGCACATCTTCTTCATTTTCTACTTCCTCAGTGACTTTATTTCGGAATGCCACACGGACTCTGGCCAGCAACTCTTCTATTTGAAAAGGCTTTGTTATATAATCATTCGCACCTAAATCTAATCCAGAGACTTTGTCTTCAACTGAGCTTTTCGCAGTTAAAAGTATGACCGGTGTATGGTTATCATTAGCCCTAATTCTTCTTAACAACTCTATTCCGCTAATCCCCGGAAGCATAATATCTAATAATACGAGATCCCATATTTTGCTTTTATAAGTATGGAATCCTTCTAACCCATCAAGCGCTTTTGTCACTTCATATCCTTCATATTCCAGCTCTAATTCTAATAACCGTGCAATTTTTTCTTCATCTTCAATGACGAGAATTGATTTTTTGTCCATTAAATACCCACCCTTTACAATCCACTTTATGATTGATTGTAGATTCTTTTTATTAAGATTCTATTACTTTATGAATATATTTATATTAATACCTTTCAACCCCAGTTTCTGTTAAAATCCGTGTTTATTAAACGGCCAAATGGCTCATTTCTCATCATTTTTTAAAAGAGGCAATTAAATATGAGCTTTCTTTTTTTGAAAGGACTTATCTAGTACAATCGTTTGTTTTTGAATTGAGACTTTTATTGGATGAATTTAACCGGAGCATTTGTTATGGTTAATTAAAATTATATTTACAGGAGATGAAATTGCATCATGTATAAATGGCAACTTGCACTAATTACTGGGATACTGCTCCTCTCTGCTTGTAACAGTAATTCCGGTGAGGAATCGGACATGAATAAAGAGAAGACCCATGAAGTGTCTCAATCATCTGATGAAAAAGAGGCAAACTCAAAATCAGGTAACCATTCAGTCCCTGTACAAAACATAGCAAATGATAAGATTTCTAACGAAAAGGATTTGTCTTCATTACCAGAATACGGCAAAATCATAGAACTAATCGGTGATCAAGATTATCTCTTCACAAAAGAATCAGATACTGGAAGTAAACGCGTGTTTATTATTGAGCAAAATGGTGAAAAACAATATAAAACTATCTTCATCAAGAAAACAAATCGACTTAAAGTGATAAAAATTCACGGTAATGGCGGAGAAGTTTTCAACCAAATATTACCATAAAAAGAATGACAGAAAAGACACTAATAGCAGGTGGAAGTAATGAAAGTCGACCGGACCCTTTGAGGTTATTCTTTAAGTATTTATACATTTCTATGGCATGAAAGAAGTTTAAGGAAATTCGCGCCATGATTTCCTATCCGATTCAAACCAATTGTTTCTAGGTAACTTGCACATCTTCATACCTGTTGTTCGCATTTTGGCTTTGCCCATACCTTTTCCCCAAAGGTATAGGTATAACTTATGCTCATGTGTTTGGTTGTAAAGAGGCTAGAGCAAAACAAACACAATAGAAACTAATTTTCCTCACATTGTTCGCCGGAACTTAATAAAGAGTGACACCATTTTAGGGTCACTCTTTGTTTCATCATTTCACTGACGGGTGTTTTTTCCTTGCAAGGAATAACATGATGGTACCTGCTAGTAAGATCGTCATACCCATTGCTAAATAGTTATAGCTGTTGGTTGACGTATTTGGTAGAGACTTACCTGTTTTCTCCTCTGGTTTGGCGCCAGATTTCATTTGTTCTTTTTTCCCTTTGATGACATCTGATGGTGTTTTACCATCAGTTGGTTTTTTATTACCATTGCCTGGGTCTGGTTTTTTCGTTGGTGGAGGAGGGGTGTTGCCCTCGCCCGTTCCGTCTTCATCTATTGTTGTTGTTGCTTCTGCATAAGTATAACCAAGGATTTCATATTCTTCGTCATAGGCCATCAATTCAATAGTGTATGTTGTGTCTTTCTCAAGTTCTGTCCAAATATGCGAGAGTGTATCTGCATCCACGATTTCATACTCTTCTCCATTTAGAGAGATTTCATATTCATAGACTGCTCCTTCACCATCGTATATCCATTCTGTTTCAATAGAGTCCTCTGTTGCTTCTACTTTTGTGAAGTAAAGATCTTCACTAATCGTGAATACATAATCGAAATAAATTTCAATTTCTTCTCCATCCGCATTTAGTGCTGCAATAGCAACTTCATACGGCGTTCCCGGAGATAGTCCAGTAAATACATAACTAGATTCTGTTCCAGGTACTGTATCTACTAATTCACCATCTATATACAATTCATAATCTGCTACTTCTTCTTCCCCAATATATTCCCATTCTGCATAGATTGAATCATGCGTCGCTGTTAAAGAGGTAAAGCTTAAGTTCCCCATTTCTTCTTCATAGAAAACTTCCACACCGCGCATTCTTAATTCTTTAATCACTTCCATCGCTTTCGATCCTTCCGAAATGTCAAGCGTTGGGACCGAGATGAAAGAGACAATAGCTAAGTAAGGTAAATCTAGTAATGGCGAAATATCCGTAATAGCTGTTTCATCCATTGCTAAGAATAATAGATTATTACCATTCTTAAGTGGCGTAATGTCAGTAATAGCATTACCCGAAATAATAAGACCTTGTAAAACATGAGCATTCTCAGAATTTAACCAATCAAGATTCGTCATATTTGTATAATCTGCAAGTAAGAATAGTAACTGTAATTTCGCTAGTGATTTGAAATCACTAATTGGATTATCCGATACGATTAAGTATTGCAGATTGGCTGCTTTTTCGATTCCTTTAAGACTTGTTAGTTCATTATCATATAGTGATAATTCGATTAAGCTACTTGGCAAAACAGGGAGCTTCTTATATCCATTGCTATCTGCTGAAAGCGATTGTAAGTTAGGTAAACCTTGTATTGGTGATAAATCGAGTCCAGGATTGTAGGAAGCAACAAGCATATTCAAGTTTGTTAAGCCCGACAATGGTTTTAAATCTTTCACTTTCGTGTCATCAATAAATAATACCGATAACTTACTCAAGCCTTTAATCGCTGTTAGATCACTGACTGGGTTCCCTGTTATCGATAGCTCTCCAAGGTTTGTAGCCAGCTCTAGTCCAGCTAAATTCCGAACACCTTCATAATCAACATACAGTGAAGTTAAATTTTTCATATCACTTTCATATATGTCACGGCTAATGCCAAGAGTCATCTTAATCATGTCTCTTAACCCTTTATCCTTAATCGACACTTTTTTTCCTTCAGGTAATTTTGCCGTTTTCACATCCATTGTTGCCCGACCAATTAATTGTTTACCGTCGTAAGCCTTAATAACGATATTATAGGTTGTATCTGCCTTTAAGTTCTTAAATACATGTTCTTCTAAACCAGATACTTTCGTTTCTTTCCCGTCAATAGAAACAATATAATGATCTGGGTACAAATTGAAATTGGCTTCAGGCCAGTAACTCCAATACACTTGGATACTTGATTCATTGACAAATCCACGCTCTACCATCATATTTACATCATCTGCTTCATTGCTGTACACGGTTACGCCTTTTGCAGTTAAATCTTTCAGTACAGCTTGTGCCCCAGCATTTTCACCAATCCAAGGCAGACCATAAGCATAAACTGTTTGAAGATTCGTTAATTTTTTTAGGAAATCCAGGTTGGCTAGTGAAGTATGAGAGATATTTAATTCCACTAAACTTTTACTAAAAATACTTGTATCTTTAATAGCTAATCCTGTGACATCAAGGTCTTTTAACTTTGTTAATGCTTTGATTGGTGTTAAATCAGCAATGTCATTATAACCGAGATGCAATGTTTCTAAATTTGTCGCAAATTGTAATCCTTCAATAGATGTTACCCATAAATTCGAGATTGATAGACTGGTTAAACGGTCTAAGTCAGCTTGATAAATAGCGCGCTTTAACCCTAATTCATCTTTAATTGCTTGCTCAAGGGTACTGTCTTCGAATGGAATAACTTCTCCTGTAGGTACTGCCGATGTTGTTACTTCTACCTCTGCTGAAGATACTACACTACCCTTTTGAACACCTTCTACTTTCACTTTATATGTAGTAGCAGGGGCTAATTTCGTTAATGCATAGGTTGTTTTATTTGGTGAAACGACTTCTTTTAAATTGCCATCAACGTATAATCTAAATTCATCAACATCCACTAAACTCCACGAAATGTCAGCTGTTGTATCAGTTATCTTATGAGCAACAATATTTAAGGAAGGGACAGTTTCATCTTTTACTGCTGCTTCTTCATCCGCAACTTGTTCTTCTTCCTCAACAACTGTTTCATCTTCTTTTGGTGACTCTTCGCTAGCTTCCTCTTCTACAACCGGCATTTCAACCGTTAACGTTGTTTCGTTACTTTGCGCCTTACCTTGCGCAATCGCATAAGTCACTGTATCTCCAGGTTTCACCTCAGAATCAATCAATTCATATATACGATAAACGCCATCTTCCCCAGTTTGTTCTTGACTCATTTCTGGTTGGCTGGCAAGAACCGAACGTTCTCCGTTTTTAACGAGGGTGAACAATTCTGCATTCTCATTTGCAGATTCTTCATATTTCACTCGCCATTTCAATTTCACTTGCCCATCAATATATTCTGGATTTTGCAATTGAATATCTAATGGTTTTTCCACATCAGTTGTTCCTGGTGAAGTCGGTGTTTCCTCCGTACTCTCTGTCTCCGCTAGAACGGATGCAGGGATGAAAGAAAAAACGAGCATCATGGATAAAAGTAGATGGATAGCTTTTTTCATTTCCAATTCCCCTATTCTCTCTATTTTTAGAAATATATTCCTTTCAATACAGATGTATCATATAACGAATAGATGGGCTTGTATAGATACTTACGATAAAATATTTTTCGACATCATCCCTTGAGGAAAATAAAGGTTTTTGTCGAAACTTGACTAGGCTTGGTTGCTATCCCAATCACCGGAGTACTTGTTTGATAAGCGATTGCGCGGGATACGTCAGAGGATGTTTTGATCGTTGATTTACGATGTAGTCACGGCATGTGCTGCTTATCTCTCCCGAAGATTTGATCGGTTGGGGGGTTATAGGAGTGATAAATTTTTTTGAAAGGTAACTCCTCGAGAAAGGAGAATCGTGGATCGGGTTGGTAGCCATTGGGATAAGCTCTGTTGAGGCGATTCTGTCCGTTATCCTACCATTTTTTTTGGCTTACTTTGATTTTTGGTATGTTTCTCGGCTTTTCCTACCATTTTTTCTTGCTCACTCTGGTTTTTGGTTCGCTTCTCGTCGTACCCTACCATTTCTTCTTGCTTGCTCCGGTTTTTGGTATGCTTCTCGCTGTTTCCTTCCATCTTTTCTTGCTCACTCTGATTTTTGGTACGCTTCTCGGCTTTTCCTTCCATATTTTTTGGCTCGCTCTGGTTTTTGGTTCGCTTCTCGTCTTTCCCTACCATCTTTTCTTGCTCACCCCAGTTTTGGTACGCTTCTCGCTGTTTCCTACCAACTTTTCATGCTCTCTCTGGTTTTTGGTTCGCTTCTCGTCTTTCCCTACGATATTTTCTTGCTCACTCTGATTTTTGGCACATTTCTCGGCGTTTCCTACCATATTTTTCGGATCACTCTGATTTTTGGTACGCTTCTCGACGTTTCCTACCATCTTTTCTTGCTCTCTCCGGTTTTTGGTACGCTTTCCGCCGTACCCTACCATCTTTTCTTGCTCACCCCGGTTTTTGGTTCGTTTCTCGACGAATCCTACCATATTTTTCTGCTCACTCCGATTTTTGGTTCGCTTCTCACCGTTCCCTACCATCTTTTCTTGCTCACCCCGGTTTTTGGTTCGTTTCTCGACGAATCCTACCATATTGTTCGGCTCTCTCCGTTTTTTGGTACATTTCTCGCCGTTCCCTACCATTCTTTTCTTGCTCACTCCGATTTTTGGTTCGCTTCCCGCCGTACCCTACCATATTTTCTTGCTCTCTCCGGTTTTTAGTACATTTCCACAAAACCCCCCCTCAACGCAGCACCCCTCTCTTTTCCACTACACCCCCATGTTATTACATCAAGCATCTAAAAATAATAAAAGGCTGGAACCACCGAGTCCCAACCTTCAACTTTGTTCTTTTTTAGAAACGATCTTTGTTTTTCTCAAATGTATCTTTCACTTTTTCGATGACGATTTTACTGCCACCTTGTTCTTCGACACCTTCAACCATCATTGAGATAAGGAGATGAGGGTCATCCGGGTTATAGGCAACAAACCAGCCGTTTTCTTTACCCTCTTCATCAGCGGTTTGTTTCAGTTCCGCTGTCCCCGTTTTCCCTGCTAGCGGGTAGCCTTCAATACGTGCCGTACGTGCTGTACCGCCTGGTTCGTTCACTACTTTATTCATCGATTCAGCTACAGTTTTAACGGTAGTTTCATCAATTATATTTTCCTTCCATACTTGGCTCTTTTCTTCATCATTCAGGAGCAAGATCGGTTTAATCATTGACCCATTATTGATAAAAGGTGTATAAGAAGTAGCCAAGTGAAGGATGCTCATTTCAACATGTCCTTGTCCATAACCGGAGTCGGCAATTAATGTTTCTTTATCCAGCTCGCCGATTGTAGAAGATTCGAGTGGATAGGCAAAGGGAATATCCTCTGTAAAGCCAAATTCTTTTAACCCAGCAGTTAATTTGTCTTTTCCTAGCTCTAATGCTGCCCTTGCAAAGTAAATATTATCCGAATACATCATCGCCAAATCGAAATTGACTGGCTTTCCAGGATCGCTTACCCTTGTGATTCGGTAATCACCCCAGCGATTATCATCCGGCCACTGCAAGCCCTTCACTTCTATTGTATCTTCAGGTTTAATGGCTCCTTCTTTTAATGCAAGCGCACCTGTTATTGGTTTAATCACGGAACCTGGTGCATACGTGTGTTGAAAACGATTCAAGAATGGATTATCACCACTCTCTTCTAGCTCTTCTAATTGAGAGGCAGAGTATCCAAGTGTTGCTTGATTCGGATCGAACCCTGGACTAGAGACAAGGGCCAATGTTTCACCAGTAACAGGGTCAATGGCGGCCGCAGTGCCTGGCTTATGATCCAGTTCTTTATACAAGTCCTCTTGTAATGTGAGGTCAATGGTTAACTGAACGTTGCTACCATTTTCTACTGGTGTTTCGGCCACTACTACCTCTGAACCGTCCTCTTTCTTAATCCCTATTAAGACACCATTTGAACCACGCAGCTTTTCCTCATATACTTTCTCTAAGCCGCGGCGTCCGATGACATCATTACTGCCATATCCTTTTCCTTCGTGTTCCTCCAAGTCGTCAGCCGTCACTTGAGCGACATTACCAATTAAGTGTGAGGCCGCCTCGCCGCCAGGGTATACTCGACCTTCAATATCCTTTTTTAATACACCTGGTATGCTCATCAAGTTATTTAATAGTTCTTCTTGATTCGTCGCAATTTTCTTGATTGGCACAAATTGATTTGCCTGTACCCAACTCGCACCTAGTTTATCCTTAACAGAGTTCTCTGAGATCTCAAGTAATTTTGCCACTTGCTTAACCGTTTCATCTTCAGAGTCCATTTGTTCTGGGACAATGCCGATTTCTAAAATCGTCCCATTGAAAGCAAGTGGATCGCCTGAACGATCGACAATTTCTCCCCGTTTTGCCTTCACTGTGTTGTATGTAATTTCATCATTCGGGCCAAGTTCAGGGAAAATATAAGTCGTATCCCATTCAATATACCAATTTTCCTCATCGTCTCTCTCTTCTTTAACTAATGTTGCTTGATGTTCAAAGGCAATCTCTCCTGCTAAACTATCCATTTTTGCCGAAAAGGGTAGTTGTAATGATTGCTGATCTGTATCTTGTTCTTTCTCTGATTTTTTATGTGAAATGTCTAAGTTAGCAATGCCTAAATCTGTATATACTTTTTCATAGCGACTGACAAAGTCTTCTTCACTAACTGATTCCTTTGCCTCTTTTGAGAGCATGCCATACATTTTTGCGAACTCTTCTTTATTCCAATATTCTATATATTGAGATAACCGTTGTTCTGGATCAACCTCTTTATTGCATGCGCTAAGAATGGCTAAAACCGTAATGGCCACAAATAAATAGACTATCTTTTTCATGTCTCTCCCCCTCATCAACCATTTTAACACTACGGTCACTTTCATACCATATATAGAACAACGGTTTCATGAGAACATTTTATGAACAAAAAAATCCGAGCCTTTATGACAGCTCGGATATTCCTACTTGTTTTTCCTTTTCCTTATGATGAATGGTTTTCAAACGAATGTAGAAACCGATTGCCGCTGCAGTTAGCCCTACGGAAATACCAATCCAAAAACCGTATGCCTCAAGCTCTGTAAAGGCAGCTAAACCATAGCCAACTGGAATACCAATCACCCAATAGGATATAAAAGCAATGATAAATGGTATTTTCACATCTTTATAGCCTCGTAAGACACCTTGTAATCCCGCTTGAGCCGCATCTGAAATCTGATAAAAAATAGCAATCACAAAAAAGTTAGCCGCAAGTAAAATCACTTGTGGATCATTCGAATAGATGGCGGCAATTTGTTCTTTGAAGAACAACAAGAAAATAGAAGCAAAGCCCATAAATGCCATTCCACCTATAACACCAAGCAAACTGTATTTTTTTGCGTTGTCTAAACGTCTGCCCCCAACAGAGTACCCGATCATAATTGTCATCGCCATTGATAGACTAAGAGGAATCATAAATAATAAGGAAGTGAAACTAAACGCCACTTGGTTGGCTGCTACTGTAATCGTTGAAAACATCATACCAACTAAAAGGGTCACAACCGCAAAAATACTAGATTCAAAGAAAATTGTTAATCCTATTGGAATTCCAATGGATAATTGTTCTCTCCATGCTTTTATTGATGGCTTAAACCAAACTTTCCCAATTTTGTAGTTTCTTATTTTACCGATTTTAAAACTGATCAATATACTAATGATTAGAATGAACCAATACGTAAAACCCGTTGTATAACCTGCACCAACTCCGCCGAGCCTTGGAAAACCAAAATGACCAAACACTAAGCAGTAGTTCAAGAATATATTTACTGGTACCGCTAATATGGTAATGATCATCGTGATTTGTGTGAATCCTTGTGCATCAAAGAAGTTCCTTAGCACATTGTATAAAAATAACGGCACAATCCCGATTGATAAGCCAAGTAAATAATGAAAAGCAATATATTCAACATTTGGAGCCAAGCCCATTAAACTTAAAATCGGCTCCAGGAAAAAAATACCGATTAAAAGTATAATAACAGCAATAATAGCAGCTAAGTATAACGCTTGTGTCACACTATAGGATATTTTCTCCTTTTTACCTTGTCCTAGTAAATGCGACACAATAGGAGTTATAGCAAGCATAATCCCATTGATCCCTGTAAATACCGGCATCCATATATTGGACCCAATTGCCACTCCAGCCAAATCATCCGTTCCAACGCGGCCAGACATCATCGTATCCGTTAAATTCATTGCATATAGCCCTATTTGCGTCACCATAATCGGCCATAGCACTTGCAAAAATAGCTTAATTTTCTCATTCCACGTTTCTGCATGATACATCTTGTATTCTATCTCCTGTTTCGTCTGATTTTAACGATTATTTATTTTAGCACTGGAATGATGTTGTTTCAATCGAACATCAGAAGTGGATGATAACATATCACTAGCTGGAGCCCACCTTGCATAAAGAATAAGATCCCCTGTTGTCCCTGCTGGAATAACCGTTACCACCTGCCCCGCAGTATTATACCAATTCACAAATCGGTAACCACGTACTGGTCCTGGTGGATTTAATATAATTGGCAGTTCTGAGGCTGTGTACGTTTGTGGGTTTGGACTCACCGTTCTAAATATATTTTGATAAGTAATTGTATCATTAGGTAATCTGACCAACAGGACTTGCGTATTGTCATCACTTAAACGAATCACCCAATCCTCAAACTCGGTTGTCGGCTTAAAAAATTTATCCGCATCTGATTGTACTAAGATCGGATAAGTTGCGGTCGATTCAGCAACTACGATTGGTGTACCAGCATCATTTGGTGTGACATAATTGGTTAAATCTAATTGCACAACAGTCCCTTGGATAAGCGGTGCGGTAATGTAGGCTACGTTACTTCGACCAACAATATAAAGCCCGTTCGCATCCCCAAGCTGATCTTGCATGAGTAGAATACCACCATTATATATACCTGGTGCAGTTTCAGCCATATTCACACCAATATCCCCAACACTATTACTACCTACAAAAGAAATTTCACCTGTATTAAAAATACCTCCGCCAACTAGGGCAGCTTCATTACGTTCAACTAGAGATTCTGTTATCCTTGTTTGGCTATTTGTATTCGTAAATATGCCTCCACCTGTTTCACCAGCATAGTTATCAGTTACTTGAATATTAGTGAGAACGACTTCTGTAATATCATTAACAAACACACCGCCGCCACTTTCAGTTACCCGATTATTTCTTATGATACTCTCCATGATTTGAAGCCCCGCATTTAAATTGACAAACACACCTCCACCATTAGCAGCAATATTTTCGAATATCGTGCATTGGTCGAATATCGTACTTGTTTCATTATTAAAGTATACCCCACCACCATTAAGGTTGGCTTGATTAGAGAAAATACGGCAAAGAGATAGAGTAACCGTTGCATTTGAATTGATAAATAAACCAGCTCCATTACTGGCAATATTGTCCGCCACTTCACAGTTAACGATATTTATCACACTATTAATGTTAGCAAAGAAAGCTCCACCATTACTTGATGTCGAATTTCCAGTTAGCAAAACATCGTTAAAGGCGATTTGAGATCGCTGGTTAATATACAAGCCGCCTCCATTTTTTAACGCAGTATTGTTTGCGATGCTACCTCTCATGAAGCTCCCAATAACGTCCGGGTTGATTAAGACCCCACCTGCCCCCCTCGTATCAGTTGGTTCTGTTGATTGATTCCCGATAATATCCGTATCAGCAATAGTAAAACTTGTACCTGTATTAAAGTAAATGCCCCCACCAACGGTTGCGATATTATTGGAGATAACTGACCCATTAATAGTGGCACTTCCTTGGTTCACAAAAATAGCTCCACCAAAGCTAGCACAAACATTCTGCACTAACATTGAATCGGTGATATTCGCATGTGCACTTGAAGCAATATATATACCTCCACCAAACTCTGAGGCATCACAATTATAAATGGTTGAATTGTTTACATTACAAATAGCAGATCCAGTTAGATAGAAGGCACCTCCCCTTGGCACAGAAGAATTTTGCAAGGATGAATCGTTAAGCGTTACAATACCCGTACCTGTACAAAAAACAATCGAAGAGGCGACAGTATTTTGTTTATTACCATCTATAGTTAAACCTTGCAAAAGTAGGTTCCCATTTGTAGCAACATTAAAAAGGTATCCTGTAAACCCCGTAAGTCTGGTCAAGATAATAGATGTATTTTCCCCACTTATCTCCACTGTGTAGTTAATTGATAGAGTTGTTTCAAGATCAAAACTATCCGTAACCGTAATAACATCCTCTTGATTACTAATTGCCGTTTGCAGTTCTGCAAATGTTGAAACCGAAACCATCATGTTCACTCCTATCTGAGCATGTCCTTTTATAACATATGAAGGACTGGACTTACTGGTGAAAAAGAATGACAGTGGCACTTTTATCGGTTATAATTTTGGAAAAGAAAGGATGATGTTTTTGACTGTTTATAAACCACTCGAAGCTTCGACTACTCTCCGTTTTTATCGAGCAATCCACAGTCGCACCGAATTACCTCCAGAATCTGCGTACTATCTTCAATCTTTACAAAAAGGCTATAATGGTGAGAAGAATTGGGCCACCTATCTGAATGAACTCCCGAAGAACATCCCGATTCTATATGATCTTCAATTTGAAGTGAACCAATCTACGATTCAAATTGATGCCCTCTGTATTCTCCAAAACAAACTAGTACTTTTTGAAGTAAAAAACTTCCAAGGAAATTTTTCAGTAGATGGAGATAAGTGGTATAGCCCCTCTCACAAAGAAATGAAGAATCCCCTCAACCAGATCAAACGTGCCGAACCCTTATTCCATCAATTCTTAAAAAAGTACCAACTTAACATGCCGTTTGACTATTACCTTATTTTCGTCCACCCTACTTTTATCCTCTACGGTGCCTCTCATCAAGAACAACTCATTCTTCCAGGACAAATCCCTGAATTCTTGGATGGTCTCAAACAACAAACCTTTTCACCCCAACGGTTGCACACAAAAATTATTGATACCTTATTAACAAATCACATAAACGATATCCACTTGCTCCATAAACCTGAATATCACTTTGATCAGATGGCGAAAGGGCTATTTTGCGGGGTTTGTGGAGGGAAGATGAAAAGAAAACATAAAAAGACATTTTCCTGCATGAAATGTCATCACTCTGCTACAGTCAACGATACTGTCTTATACAATATTCAAGATTATATGGCACTTTTTCCAGAACGTAAGGTAACTACGGCTAATATTTTTGACTGGATTGATGAAGAGGTTAGTAAGAGATTCATTAACTATTTCATGCTTAACAAATTTGAAAGTCATGGCTTAGGAAAATCTACTTATTATAAACAAAACAAATATTGACTGTAACTTAGGATCTAAGAGGAAAAACCATTTGTTACGATTACGCATCTACCTTTTTGATATCTTACACGCGCGCAATTCCCGTTTTCTTTCCTTTCCCTTTTGCGCGTATCCACCATTTACGCGCATTTCCTGCTTTCTTTCTTTTCTCTTTTGCGCGTATCCGCCTGTTGCGCGCAATTCCGGTTTTCTTTCCTTTCCCTTTTGCGCGTATCCACCATTTACGCGCATTTCTCGGCTTCTTTTCTTTCTCTTTTGCGCGTATCTGCCTATCGCGCGCAATTCCGGTTTTCTTTCCTTTCCCTTTTGCGCGTATCCGCCTGTTGCGCGCATTTCCTGCTTTCTCCCCTTTCCCTTTTGCGCGTCTCCACCATTTACGCGCATTTCTCGGCTTCTTTTCTTTCTCTTTTGCGCGTATCCACCATTTACACGCATTTCTCGGCTTCTTTTCTTTCTCTTTTGCGCGTATCCGCCTTTTACGCGCATTTCCTGCTTTCTTTCCTTTCCCTTTTGCGCGTATCTGCCTGTTACGCGCATTTCTCGGCTTCCTTCCTTTCTCTTTTGCGCGTATCTGCCTGTTGCGCGCAATTCCTGCTTTCCCCCCTTTCCCTTTTGCGCGTATCCGCCTTTTACGCGCATTTCTCGGCTTCTTTTCTTTCTCTTTTGCGCGTATCTGCCTGTTGCGCGCAATTCTCGTTTTCTTTCCTTTCCCTTTTGCGCGTATCCACCATTTACGAACAATTCCTGCTTTCTTTCCTTTCTCTTTCGCGCGCAGTATTTACCCCAAATCAACTTTCATTTATATATCAATCAATTACGCACCTACACAAATACCTTTTCCAAAAACACAAAAACCCCCACAGACCAAAGCCTGCGGGGGTTCCATTAATTATGATAATACTGCTAATCTTTCTTTAACTTCTTCTTCAGTTAACCCGTGCTCTGCAATGTAGCGGTTGCGTGGATGTGAGCGGCATTCTTCGGAACAGCTACGTAAATGTTTGTGTTCATTTTCCTCAGAACAAAGGATTTTTTTGTTACATTCTGGGTTGGCACAGTTGACGTAACGTTCACATGGCTCACCAGAATAGTAATCCTTACCTACAACTACATGTTCTTTGCGGTTGACGGGTACTGCGATTCTTTCATCGAATACATATAATTGGCCATCCCATAGATCGCCTTGAACTTCGGGATCTTTTCCGTAAGTGACGATACCACCATTCAGTTGACCGACATCTTTAAAGCCTTCTTGAAGTAACCAGCCAGAGAATTTTTCACAACGAATACCACCAGTACAATAAGTGACAATTTTCTTCTCGCCTAACAATTCTTTATTATCTCTTACCCATTGAGGGAGGTCGCGGAAGTTTGTAATATCTGGGCGAATGGCACCACGGAAGTGACCTAAGTCATATTCATAATCATTTCTTGCGTCTAAAACAACTGTATTTTCATCATTTAAGCTCTCGTAGAATTCCTTCGCACTTAAATGTTTACCTGTTAATTGATTTGGATTGATATCGTCTTCTAATCGAAGAGTAACTAGCTCTGGACGATAACGTACTTTCATTTTTGGAAACGCATGTTCATCTACTTCATCGATTTTGAAAATCATATCAGCAAATCGTGGGTCTGCTTTCATATGCTCGATGTAGCGGTCTGTTTGTTCTACAGTACCTGAACAAGTCCCATTAATTCCTTCATCTGCAATCAAAATACGGCCTTTTAATCCTAGTTCGTTACAAAATGCTTTGTGTTCAATCGCGAACTCTTCTCCGTTTTCAATTGGTACGTACATGTAGTATAACAATACGCGATAGTTATTCTTTTCTTCCATTTTCTTCACCTATTCTTTTTATATTTGCAAGATATAATGGTTCAATAGGTTTTTTACACCATTTTCTTACTGACAGTATTATAACAAAAAAACGCTAGGAAATAATGTCGATTTATTGACCTTTTTTTGGTATTCTTACCCGACTAACAGTTTATCCACCGCAATATAATTTCATACTTAATATAAAAAATCGAAAAAATACTTAATTTTACCTATATCTGAACATTTAAAATTATTGATAAATATACAAAATTTACTTATTATAAAAGGAAAAGGAGGTATGTTTATGAGCCTTGCACCAGTAAGTTTTGGAGAAATTCTCAGCGATCTTCGTCAATTTAAAAAACTATCAATTGAGGATTTAGCACAAGGAATTTGTTCGTCAGAAGAAATCATCGAATATGAAAAAGGCAAGAAGTATCCAACATTAGATCAGTTATATGAATTGGCTGAACGGTTGAATGTAGAAGTCAGCCATTTCATTGACTATGCATCATCAAGTACCTTCAATTATGTTACGGCTGTTTTTTTATTAATTAAGAAGTATAAGCGTGAACGTGATTATCAAGCGATTTATGGGATTATTGAACAAGAGAGGGATAACCCTTTATTTAAGCAGCGAATTTCTATGCAATTTATGCTTTGGCATGAGGGGATTTGTGAGTATTATTTACACCAGAATGAGGATGATGCGGTAAAACTCCTTTATCAAGCAATCGATTTAACGAACCCTGATAGAAGTAGACTGACTGAGAACGAAATTGAAATTCTTACGAGCTTAGCGATTATTAAACTTGAAGAAAAGGACTTCATATTTGCTTCTAATATGTTTGAGGATGCGTTAGATAATTTGGATTCGCTTCCGCATATACTAGATCCGAAAGTAAAATTGCGGATTTTGTATGGGTTGTCACAAACATTAGCAGCAATGAATAATTATGAGGACTCGTTGAAATATAGTAATTTAGGGATTAATTATTGCATTAATAATGAGATTCTCTATTTATTTGGGGAATTTTACTTCCAATCGGGCGAAAGTTACATCAAAATTGGTGAGATAGATATAGGTACGGAGTATATTAATCGGGCAAAATCTATCTTTTTACTACAAAATGATGAAAAATTTGCCAAATTAGTAGGGATAGAGCTAGATAAATTATTAGAAAAGTGTTAATATTTGTATTGTAAGATATTTCTATATTGAAAGGAGAAAGGAAAATGAAAAAATTCGTTTCTGCATCAGTTGTTGCACTTTCAATGGTTGCTTTCGGAGGATTTGTTGGAGCTGAACCGCTACCGACCCAACATGGCGCTGAACCACTTCCTACTCAGCACGGTGCTGAGCCGCTTCCAACTCAACACGGATCTTCACCACTACCAACTCAACATGGCGCTGAACCGCTGCCGACTCAACATGGTGCACCACTACCTACCCAACATTAATAAGGTTTGAGCAAAAGCACTTTCCCGCCAGAAGGTGCTTTTTCTTGTTAAAAGGAACGCCGTGGGCTTAGTAAGTGTTTAAGGTCCACTGCCAATTGTTCGACATATTTCTCTACATCTACATCCCCTTGACTCATTCCATTTTCGTGCGCCTTCAATAATAATTCTAGTAGATTAATAGGGTTTTCTGCATCCAAACCAAACTATCCTCCTAGTATTTCTTAGGAATATTATACTAAAATTCCCAATATGAATCAATATTAAATTGTCAAAAAATTTCCGTTTTTGTAAATATACTTATATGGAAGCATTTAAATATATCCTTCCACCTAATTCACCCCCATTTTTCAACATCATTTGACATATGTCTGCTCATTCGATGATAGTCGACATTTTTCTTCGACAAGAACTTTATCATAAGCTGTCACATTATGTCGTATGTTTCAAGAACCAAGTCGAAAGTCCTCGAAAATAATGTTTTTTCATCTTATTTTGTAAAAGGTTGTAAAAAATATAATTCTATAGACGATATTATGATAGAATTGACGAAATCTTGGAGTAAAGGAGAGATTACTAGACGTGAAAAAACATATGGTGTCGATGGCCACGATTGCTGTCGTTTCCTCTGCTTTTGCCGCTCAAGCGTCCGCTGACTCAACTCATACTGTAAAACAAGGAGATACATTATGGGATATAGCTAAGAAATACAATACATCTGTTTCTCAGCTAAAAAAATGGAATGATTTAAACTCAGACTTCTTACAAATTAACCAAAAGCTCATTGTCTCTAGTGAAAACTCAGCACCTGCAAAAGAGAATAATTCTTCTAATCAGTCTAGTTCAGGTACATATAAAGTGGTGTCAGGAGATACTTTATCTAAGATTGCACGCCAACATAATATGACTGTCAAAGCTTTAGTAGATCTCAATAATTTAAAAGGCGATCTCATTTTCCCAGGACAAGCACTTAAAGTGAATGGTTCATCCTCAAGTAATTCTGGAAATGCTTCTTCCAAACCATCAAGCGGTTCAAATGGAAGTAGCGGGAATTCCAATTCCAAGAAGGATACATATGTTATTCAGCCTGGAGACACACTAAGTGGCATCGCTAAAAAGACAAACACGACTGTTAGCAATTTAAAAAAGTGGAATCAGTTAAGTTCTGATTTAATTTTTGCCGGAAAAAAATTATATGTAACCAGTAATAATGCTGGTAAGGATACAGAGACGAAGCCGTCTAATCCAACAAATGACAATATCTCAGGAAATGCCGCTGCCATAATTAATGAGGCTAAGAAGCACTTAAATACGCGCTATGTTTGGGGCGGATCAACGCCAAGTGGGTTTGATTGTAGTGGATTTATCTATTACGTACTGAAGCAAACAGGAACAAACATTGCGAGAACAAACGCCGAGGGTTATTTTAGCCGTTCGTATTATGTAAACGACCCTGTACCCGGTGATATTGTTTTCTTTGAGGGTACTTATAAAAAAGGAATCTCTCACTTAGGGTTTTATATCGGAAATAATCAATTCATCCATGCTTCATCAAGTGGTGTTATGATCACCAGCTTAGACAACCCTTATTGGAGCAAACATTTTGATAGTTTCAAGCGACTTTATTAAACAAGTTTATCTTTACAGTCAATGGTAAATAAATAAAAGGGGGGTCCATGTCAATTCACCCCCTTTCAATTTCTAAAAGAGGTGAATCGAATTGAGTATCTTTATGTTTATTAGCATCATGACATTGATATTGCTTTTAATTAGTTTTCTACTGATCTTTTCAAAGCTCTATCGAAAAACAGCTACACGATTAAGTCTATTGATTTTACTTTTCGGTGCCGTCTCTTTTCCTCTGTTTTCTGTGATGTACCAAGTGCGAACAACGAATTATCTAATTGATTTTTCAACAATCGGAACCGTCTTTTTTCTTACTTGGACTTTAGTTGTCATTACACTTCTTGGAGGTATTTTCTTTCGTTTTCGAGTGAATATTTCCGAAGAAAGTGAGATGTACCGTCATTAATTCAAGGCTTGAACGATTACTTTCTGGAATAAGTCTTTCTCCTCCAAAAATGGATAATGATTGCTATTTTCAAAAATAAATAGCTGTGATTGGGGTATTTCTTGGTGGATTTCCTTCGAATACTCAACCGGGCACTGGACATCATAACGTCCACAACAAATGTTCGTCGGTATGTTGATTTGCTTTAATTTCCTTGTTATATCAAAAAGAACGGCTTCTCTACTGAAAAAATCCAACCTCACCCCTGACATATCCTTACATATGTTGCCCGTAAAATATTGGGTGTATTTTTCGGGTTCAAATAGAGAAAGCTGGATACGTTTCTTTTTTAACTGTTCTTTATCTATTGCAGTTACATTTGGCTGAGTTAATGCAAATTGATACTGTTGCATTTCAGCAAATTTGGGATGTTTTTCATTATAGATGCATGCTGAGGACTCTGTGTAGTCTCTTGCTGCTGAACCCACAATAACAAGTGATTCTAACGAAGACTGATGAAGCAGTGCATAAAGAAGGCCAATCATTCCACCTGTTGAATGACCGGCATAAATCCATCTTTCATACCCTAATGCTACTCTTATTGCCTCTATATCTAATACGCTATCTACCATACTATATTCATATGGCTCATGAGCTTGCTCTGATTCTCCCACCCCGCGTAAATTTATTAACGTTACGCAAAAACGCTTAGAGAACGTATCAGCAAAATAGTCTCCTGTTTCATTAAAGACGGCATAAAGATGCGCAACGCATAAAGGCTTTCC
This sequence comes from Cytobacillus sp. FSL K6-0129, assembly GCF_038007625.1. NCBI lineage: Bacteria > Bacillati > Bacillota > Bacilli > Caryophanales > Bacillaceae > Cytobacillus > Cytobacillus sp. FSL K6-0129. The sequence continues at coordinate 2,646,542 of NZ_JBBOXM010000001.1, forward strand.
AACTCCCTTTTGAAAGATTTCAAACACACCTCTTTGGGTTTGGAGCATTTTTCTTTTCCACATCCTTCTCCACCATCCCTACTTTAATGATACTTGCAAGATACTTCTGAAAATACACCGTTTTTCTCAATCGTTAATGATCGGTCACCTGACTCCTCATAACAGCGCTCAATAATCTGTTCATTTTCGACATGTTGGTTATATATTTTGAGCATAATAACCATCGCAGCACCCAGGATAAACACACTTCCTAATAATAGTATAAGTAATTTCACCTTATCTTTTTGCATTTTCATCCCTCCTTACTCAAACACATAATTAAATAACAAACTGAGCAAACTAAAGTATTCTTTTTATATAGGGAGCTCAACATATGATATTCTTAGCGATTCTATTGATGGTTTGTGGATTATTTATTATCAACGGCATTTATGCCTATCAAACGAAGCACATTGATACCTTTTTTCTTTCTACACTTTGGTACTATATTAAACTTGTTCCTTTATTTATTGCTGCCAGTTTAATGATTGGCTATGGTGTAAAGTTTTTAAGCAAACATGTCGATAACCTTTCTTTTTCCCTCATCGCCTCTAAAGGGATTGAGATTCTTGTTAGTCTAATCATTGGCTACCTCTTTTTTAAAGAAACACCTACTCTTCGGACAGGGTTCGGAATTGTAGTGATATTGGTTGGTTTTTGGTTATTAAAAGGTAAATGAACATGATTTCTTAAAAAGATCGCACTTGCGATATCAGATGTTGGAAAAGAGAACCCTTCACTGGTTCAAATAAAACGGGCTTCATCGTTCCACTGTATGTACAGCAAATATATTCATCATCTATTACGCGCAAATAATCTAATAAAAAGTGATTATCAAGAAATACTTCTACATCACCTTTCCCTGATAACTCTTCAATTGGTTGCCATTCTTCAATCCTGCCTATTTGTTTGGCATTGGAAGATATCCGCAGTCTCCCATTTTGTATTTGTAATTTAATATGATGATTCTTCTTAGCATCCGAAAAGAGTGCTGCTCGCTCAATTCCATGTAAAAAGGTTTCAGTATGGATATGAAAAGAACTGACCTTTTGCTTTGGAATAAAATCACTTGTGGCCGGATATCGTCCTTCTATCAGTCTTATATAAAAATGACAATGTTTACTTTTCAAAGCTAGATGGTTTTTAGAAAGTGATAATGTAACCTCTTCCTCTGTATGTAAGCTAAGTTTCGACCATTCAAGTAGACTTTCACTTGGAACAATCATTTCTGTTTCTAACTGTGAAGGTATCGTCAATGAACTAATAGAATAACGATGAGCATCTGTACTTATGAAAGTGAGCTCGCCATGACGAGCAACGATTTTAACACCCGTTAAGACCGGACGATTGTCATGAACAGCAGCAGCAAACACTGTTTGCCGGATGAGCGTATGAAGTTCTGCTGCATTCAATGAAAGAACCCCTTCTGCTGGCACATCAGGAATATTTAGTGTCTTTACGTTTGTTAAAGAGAAAATTCTTGTATGAATTTCTTCTGATTGAATGTTAATCGTACTATGCTCACTCAAGTAAATATGTATATTAGCTGGTAACTTCTTAATAATATCAGAAAAGTATTTGGCAGAAATAATAACAGAGCCTGTGCGTTTAATGATGAGCCCCTCGTCCATTTCGGAGGGTATATTTATTTCCATAAGCACATCTTCATTTCCAGCAATGAACGTGACTTGATGATTGCTTACAATTATTTTCATAGGAGATTGACTATTTTTTAACACCTTACCAATATTTTTTAGTATGCCCTGCAATGTAGACTTATAAATGGTTAATTCCATGTTATTCTTTCCTCACTTTATCGCTATGTCTAGGCTATACATTCGGTAGAAACATGTCGAATCCTGCCAGTAAGTACTAATTTTTATCGCCAGAACAGGGAAATCATAATGAAAGATACTTGTTCACTTACAATAAAAATAACAGGGTTTTAAGCAGCGGGATTATGATTATGTGATGAGTTTTCGCTATTGAGATGAGCTGGATTTATTTATTATACGTCCAACTAGTGATTTGCGCCCAAGCACCTCTACTTTCACGTCCGTATGTTGGAAAATCAAATTAAACACCTAGGAAAAGAGGATAAGCTCCATACACACCCTACAACTTGAATTCACTTATCTCAGGACTAACCTGGGCTATTTTGTTTTTTCTCCTCTCTTGTGTTCGCATCTTCATTTGCTCATAAAAAATACCCCATCTATATAGAAGGAGTAAGTTCATTTTTCTAGATTCCTTTATGCTCTGTCGCCAACAACAGCAATGCGTTCATTTACATGTTTGCCTTGTTCAGCTTCATCAAGGACAGCGATAGCAAAGTCTGCATAGCTTATATAACTATCTCCTTGATTGTTGAAGAATAGTTTATCTTTTCCTTTTTGATAGCTTCCGCTTCGTTTACCTTCTGCGTCGAAGAAAGCACCTGGGCTGATATATGTCCAGTTGACGTTTTGGCTGTTTTGAAGTAGCGCTAAATCTTTCCCCATTTGTGTAGCAGTTGGCAGGTAAGCTTTAGGAAAATCTGCTGTTTCATATAAACGAGTTTCTTCGTCTACATATAAACTACCTGCACCACCAACAACGATTAGCCTAGATTGCTGACCTTTTAGCGCATCAATTAGTACTTTGCCTGCTTCCACATGTTGTTCCTCTTGGCCTTGAGGTGATTTAAAAGCATTCACAATGATATCGTATTTTTTTACGTCCTTAGCTTGTATATCGAAAATGTTTTTTTCTATCACTTCTACTTGGCTATTATTTATTCTTCCTGCATTTCTTACGATTGCCGTTACTTCATGCTCTCTGGCTACTGCTTCATCCAAAATGAATTGACCTGCTTTTCCACTAGCCCCGATAATAGCTATTTTCATAATAAAAATACCTCCTTGTTGTAATTAAGTTGATTACATGTAATCATTATAGTTACAGGTATCTTTTTTGTCAATTCTCACCTTTTTCCTTTTCTTGTGATTGCGGTATAATAATATTCACTATGATTCTTCCTTTTAAAGAAAGGTGATAAACATGACCATAAGCAGTCGATTTGCTGTGGGAATTCATATATTAACATTACTTGAATTAAATAAAGAGATTAATACCTCTGAAACGATAGCAGGCAGTGTTAATACAAATCCAGCCGTCATTCGCAAAATTATCGGGATGCTGAAAAAAGCCGATCTCGTTGAAGTCCACCCTGGGAAAGCTGGGGCTAAACTTAAAAAAGGCTTAGCAGACATTACTCTACTTGACGTCTATCAAGCCGTTGAAGTCGTTTCGGAAAATGAGTTATTCAGTCTCCATGACCAACCGAACCCTGATTGTTTTGTAGGGAGAAATATTCAACAAACGATAGAACCTATTTTTATCTCAGCACAGCTTGCCATGGAAAAGGTTCTTTTAAATGTGACGCTTGAAGATGTTGTAAGGGAAATTGATAATAAATAGAAGGCGCCCCGAGGTCCATTTTCGGGCGCTTTCTATTTGTTAAAGTAACGACTATCTCGTGTTATAATATCATTATTTTCACTATTACAAATTCAGTAGGGGCGGAGCAGATGAAGTGGAAAAACTTTGGCTTAAAAGGAAAAATGATTGCTTTAATTAGCTTACTCATTTTGCTTGTATTTTTGATTTTTACTATTTATTTATTTCGCTACCTATCCGATATGGTTGAAGAACAAACAGGACAAAAAGCGTTAAGCTTAGCACATACAGTTGCCAATATACCTGAAATTCAGGATGCCTTTGAGCTAAGTAATCCCGCTTCTACCATTCAGAAAATCATTACACCTATTCAAGAGGCATCAGGAGCTGAGTTTATTGTTGTTGGCAATAGAGATGGCATTAGATATTCTCACCCTAACCCTGATTTTATTGGGAAGAAAATGGTTGGCGGCGATAATAAACGGGCGATTTTGAACGGTGAATCTTATCAATCTAAAAAAGAGGGAACATTGGGATTATCTATTCGGGGGAAAGTACCGATTAAAAAGGATGGGGAAATCATTGGTGTCGTTTCCGTTGGTTTTCTCAACGGGAATATTCAAGAAATTATTCAAGATAAGAGCAAACCACTATTCGTTGCACTCGTATTAGCGATTTTATTAGGTATGGCTGGGGCCGTTTTAATTACTAACTATATAAAAAGAATATTATTTCATATGGAGCCGGAGCAGATCTCTCAATTATATTATCAAAATAAAGCGATTCTACAGTCCACACATGAAGGAATGATCGCTGTTGATCATTTAGGACACATCACTGCCGTTAATAAGAACGCGAGAGAGATTATCGGGACAGATGCCGAAGAAAGCGAATTTATAGGGCGCGAGATTCGCGCATTACTGCCAGTTCCTCAGCAGATAACAGGACTTATTCGTGATCAAGAATTAATATTAGGTGAGACGATTATTCTCCTAAACGGAGTCTCCCTTCAAGGAGAACAGCCTGGGGCCGTTTATACCTTTAGGAAAAAAACAGAGTTAGCAGGCGTAGTCAAAGAATTGAGTCGAATTAAACAATATGCTCATGCACAAAGGGCATTTACCCATGAATTTTCTAACAAAATGCATATCATTCTTGGACTATTACAAAATAATGAAACGCAAAAAGCGATGTCCTTTATTCGTAAAGAAAATCATTCGCAAATGACCCGTTTAAATTTTTTAACGAAAAGGATTGCTGATCCCCTATTGCAAGCATTATTACAAGGTAAGTACAATCAGGCAAATGAGTGGGGCATCGAGATGACGATCCATGAAGAGAGTAGAATGATGATATCATTTTCGCTAGAAAGACAGAATGCTATTTTAACAGCACTAGGGAATATTATTGAAAATGCCTTAGAAGCTGTAAGAGGCCAAAAAAATGGCGTGCGCGAAGTAAGTATTTATTTTACAGATATCGGAAATGATTGTGTTTTCGAGGTTCAAGATTCAGGTACTGGCATTGAAGACAAGTTGCTGGAGAAAATCTTTGATCAAGGATTTACGATGAAAGAAGGCGACTATCGTGGGGTAGGCTTAGCTATTTCTAAAAAAATGATTAACGACGTAGACGGCGAGATTCTTGTAGAAAGTGGGGAAAATAGTGGAACGAGTTTTATCATTATTTTACCAAAGAAGGGAGAAGAGTAAGGATGGAAAAATACCACGTATTCATCATTGAAGATGATTTCCGAGTAGCAGATATTAACAAAAGTTATATTGAGCAAAATCATCAATTCTCCGTTAAAGAGGTTGCTCGAAGCGCTGCGGATGCACTACTTTATTTAGAAAAGAATGCTCATGAAATTGATGTTATTTTTCTAGATATATATATTCCTGATGTGGAGGGTATGTCATTACTTTGGAAAATACGTTCGCTTTATCCATCCATTGATATCATTATTATTAGTGCTGAAAAACAAGCCCACTCTGTTAGAATCGCATTAAGAGCAGGGGTATTTGATTATGTAGTGAAACCCGTTAGTATGGATCGACTCCTCCAAAGTTTAAATCGCTATGAACGTTTTAGACAACTATGGTCAGATGAGCAATTAGATCAAGAACAAGTGGATGAACTAACAAACGTATTTCATATTCATCCTACCCATGTGGAAGAAGAGCAATTACTCCCAAAGGGCATTGATGCGATTACGCTAGAAAAGATCCTACACTTGTTTGAAGGGTTAGTAGAAGAAGGTTTAACAGCAGTTGAATTAAGTGAGCAAACTGGTATAAGTCGCTCAACCTCTCGTAGATATTTAGAATATCTCGTATCTATGAATCGGGTAGAGACGCGACTCATTTACGGTAGTGTCGGTCGACCACAAAGAAAATACGTGATCTGTTCATGAAACTTATGAACAAAATAGATAAGAAAGAATAATATTCAGATTATGAACAAAATATTCTTTCTTTTTTCTCCTCGTGTTATTTTCATACTAATCTTATTTTTATGATATTTGAAAACGCATTCATCAATGAATGAACGAAGAGGGGAAGGAAAAAATTGAGTTTGAGTTTAATAGGTATTATTACAATTATAATTATTGTCGCTTTACTGATTAGTGGAAAAGTCAGTCCGATTGTTGCGATGGTGATTCCACCAATTATCGGCGCTATGCTTGCAGGATATAGTTTTGCTGAGGTTGGGGGATTTTTTGAAAGCGGTATAAGTTCTGTTATTAACGTCGCAGTCATGTTTATGTTTGCTATTATTTTCTTTGGTATATTACAAGATGTTGGCCTATTTGATCCGTTAATTAATAAGCTTGTTTCCTTTTCAAATGGAAATATTATCGCTGTAACGGTCGGTACTGTATTGGTCGCAACAGTTGCTCACTTAGATGGCTCAGGTGCATCAACATTTTTATTAACCATTCCTGCACTATTACCTCTGTACAAACGATTAAAAATGAATCCTTACCTATTACTTCTGTTAATTGCGGGAAGTGCAGGGATTGTCAATATGATTCCTTGGGCCGGCCCATTAGGAAGAACAGCGTCGGTATTAGAAATGGATGTAACGGAGCTTTGGAAGCCGCTTATTCCTATCCAATTAATTGGGTTATTATTAATACTCTCATTGGCTGTTTATATGGGTATAAGGGAGCAGAAACGTATTACAAAAATGTATGGTTCCTTAGAAGCAGCTGCTGCGATTGAAGTTGCTGAAGACTTCCATGATCAAGAAGCAGAAAAGGCAGCGGCAAATCACCTCGCTAGACCCAAGCTAATTTGGGTCAATGCAATCTTAGCCCTGCTCGTCTTAGGGGTTCTCGTATCAGGTATTATCCCTGCAGGACTGGCCTTTTTAATTGGTGTTAGTATCATCTTACCTATTAACTTTAGAACAGTCGATGAGCAAATGGCGAGAGTTAAAGCTCATGCACCAGGAGCAATGACAATGGCATCCATTATCATCGCAGCAGGTCTATTTTTAGGTGTCCTCAATGGAACCGGTATGTTAACAGCTATTGCTGAGGATGCAGCTAGTATTCTACCTGCCTTTATTGGCCCATTTGTCCATATTATCGTTGGAATATTTGGTGTTCCTTTTGATCTAGTCTTGAGTACTGATGCATATTACTTTGCTTTATTACCAGTAGTTGATCAAATTGCAGCCACATACGGAGTCGCCTCTTTATCAACGGCTTATGCTATGATTATTGGTAATATTGTTGGTACCTTTGTCAGTCCACTTGCTCCAGCTGTTTGGCTTGCCCTAGGTCTTGCTGGCCTTGAGATGGGCAAACATTTACGCTATTCGCTCTTCTGGCTTTGGGGACTAAGTATTGTGCTCGTTCTGACTGCTGTAGTCATTGGTGTGATATAAATATGATTCGTTCGCTACTAATCTGCAAGTTCTGCTTGTTTGTTAGTAGCGATTTTCTAATTAAATGACTAACCTTTGATCTGTTTTCAATGCATCCAACCATTTTATCGTCAACAGTTTTGGCAATGCGGACATATCATGATGAAACTGGACAAATTTATCGCATTTATAACGAATCTGAGCTAGTTGAATCTCATATATTCGCTGTGGTCAATTCTCCATAAACCTCTTTTCTTTTATTAGTCGCGGTTCTCGCTTTTACGCTACTTATCTTTTCCTTACTCCTTTTTTTAGTCGTGATTCTCGCTACTGCGCTACTTATCTTCTCCTCTCTTCTTTTATTAGTCGCGGTTCTCGCTTTTGCGCTACTTATCTTTTCCTTTCTTCTTTTTTTAGTCGTGATTCTCGCTTTTGCGCTACTCATCTTCTCCTCTCTTCTTTTTTTAGTCGCGGTTCTCGCTTTTGCGCTACTTATCTTTTCCTTTCTTCTTTTTTTAGTCTGGATTTCTGCTTTTGCGCTACTTATCTTTTCCTTTCTCCTTTTATTAGTCGCGGTTCTCGCTTTTACGCTACTTATCTTTTCCTTTCTCCTTTTTTTAGTCGTGATTCTCGCTTTTGCGCTACTTATCTTCTCCTCTCTTCTTTTTTTAGTCGCGGTTCTCGCTTTTGCGCTACTTATCTTCTCCTCTCTTCTTTTTTTAGTCGCGATTCTTACTTTTACGCTACTTATCTTTTCCTCTCTTCTTTTTTTAGTCGTGATTCTCGCTTTTGCGCTACTTATCTTAGAAAAAAACGGTGTTTAGACGACATTATATTATTTTCTATTTGAAAGAGTCCGAGGGTGAAATGATAGTAAAAATCACTTTCACATCTAATAATTCTTTTTTTCAATTCCATTTATCATCTATCTTTTATTGTTTCCTTTATCCATTTTTAGTACAATTAAGAAAAATCTTACTATTAATCTAGTAGAGGACGTGATGTGCATGAAACCTCAGATCACTGTGATTACACTAGGAGTCGATGATTTAGAGAAGGCTGTTTATTTTTATCATCATGGTCTTGGATTTCCGACAGACGGAATTGCTGGTACAGAATATGAACATGGTGCTGTCGCTTTCTTTGACTTACAACCAGGTTTGAAAATGGCATTATGGAAACGGGAGGATTTGGCTCATGATGCTCATATTCAGCAGGGGCCAGCTAGTGCCACGGAGTGTTCACTTGGTCACAATGTGAGTAGTAAGGAAGAAGTAAATACAATCATGCAGCGTGCAAAAGAAGCAGGTGCGACGATTACAAAGGATGCGCATGAGACTTTTTGGGGCGGATATGCTGGATATTTTCAAGATCCGGATGGACATCTTTGGGAAGTTGTATGGAATCCAGCTTGGTCTTAATTGAGGGATGATGAAATGAAATGGATAACTGTATTAAATAGTCTGACTCTCATATTATTCACCGTTCTTTTTTTTGCTGATTATTTTCCTAAAAGTATCGTAGCAGAGACAATACCACAAGGCATCTTACTTCTTTTGTTAATTGGCACCCTAATTGGGAAGGGGTATCTGGACAAACATGCCTACAGTTTGAAAGATCAAATCATTTCCTTTCTTTATATGATCTTTTTAATGAGTCTATTCACTTTTCTAGGGGGGAAATCTCAAATCGGCTTTTCTTTTGATGGTTATCTCTTCTGGTTTTCAAGCATCATTCCCTCCATCAATATATATAAAGAGTGGAAAGAGATGAAACAGGAGAAGATTATAACAGCTAACTAGAAACGCCATGCTTATTTGTGACGTTTTTGATCTTCCTTCTTTTCGAATTTGATGACAGCTTGCCCAATTGTTACTAATAGCATCAGCATTACTCCTACACCTACGACTAAATAAAGTATCGTAAACCATTTACTTATTGTTGTATCTGGCACTAGACCTGTATTTACACTGGAAGGAATAAGACTGACAAATGCATAATAAAAAGAATCAATCCAATTCCACCCCTCTTGATTGTGATAAAACATCGTACCAGAAAAAAGAATAAATAGCAGAGTTGTTAATAACGATTTAAATACAGGTTCCTTCATTGCTCTATACACTGCCGACAGCAGTCGGCCTATTGTGATAACTAAGGAAATCATCCACTCTTGTCCTTTCTATTGATTTCCTTATTAGTTTGTATCAACATTCATTTTTATACTCTTTACCTATTAGTCATAAGGAGTGAAATACAGATGAAAGAAAAATTCAAAATTGCTATCATCTTAATTTTGATCGCCTCACTTGTTTCCTCTTTTGTACTCTTCTTTATCGGATATTATCTTGTCGGTTTTTTTGTTGGAGGGTTATTCATATGCATCGCTAGTATTATTGGCCAATATGCGAATCAAACAAGTGCAATGTATGTGCAAAAACACAATAGAAGAGACCTATAACGTTACCTTTCAAATATTTGCATACGCTTTTTCTCTATTTCCTGTAGTTTATTCTGCATGACATCTTTTTCACCCCTAATTTGATGAAGCACTGCCTGCACTTTTCTTTTTGTTTTCTCTGTCTCGTCGTAACTATCATTAATCTTTCCATGAACTACCCAATCAACAATGATACCATCGAAGAAATAATCAGCAAAGGTTAACAGATTACCGATCTCATGTTGAGAGGAAAAATGGTTGTCTATATCCAAAAGCTCTTCTTGGAACTGTCTTAACAACCGTTGTGCAATATGGATCGCTGATTTCGCCTGATCTAAATGGCTATGCTTCATCGCAGTAGAAAGGGCTCCGCCACCGAACATATCAAAAGTGGACCAACTTTTTGACGAAGAGAGTGAATCTAAAGCTTGATCAAATGCTCTTACTGTCCTGCTACCAACTTCAATCGCTTCTTCAAATTCCTTTAAATTCGCGTGCACTTCCGCTTCTTCATTTGCCAAATCAAATAATCGCTTACTTCCCATCTCATCATGAGAGTGAATCATTCGCTCTTTTTCTTTTAATAATGACTTATATTGCACATCTGCATCGGCAACTTCTTGCCACTTCCCTTTATATTCAATAAGCTCTGCATTCATATCATCAATCGCTTCAATCGCTTCTGTATATTTCAATTTGGCCGCTAACACCTCTTGTTGTTCTTTATCTAACTTCTCAAGTTTTTGGCCTGTAATCGTATAGAAAATGTTTGTTAAACTAAATCCTTCTAGCTTTTTCACATCTTCTTTTTCTTTTTCTAACTGAATTTGTAATTGTTCCTTCTTCAGGCCCTCTTCTCGAATATGGTCCGTCAGACGTTCTATATGCATTTCGTATTTTTGTTTTTTTCTTTGATTATCCTTCGTTTTAGCCAAACGCTCATTAATATTCTGAAACATTGCCATCCCCCTTGGAAAGGTTCTAATGATATCTTTACGTTTTAAATGGAATAAAGTTTCATTTCTTAAAACGATCTCCTGTGTTTGCATAAATGATGGTAAAAAGAAGAAGGGCTACAAATAGAACCATACCTAGTATATAGAGCCAAGTTAATTTCAATAGATCACTTAATGCCCATAATAGGAGGCTTAAACATATACCATAGATTACCTTGCTCATGAATTTACACAAAGCGACCCGATTGTATTTAGCTTTCTCACTATCCGACATTGTATTAAAACCCGCAATTAACCATGCACCTTTTCCTTTTGATAGAACAATAGCGAATATAAGGAATGGGATAAGGATGATGAAGTTAATAATTGCACTTGTCATGTTTGACTCCCCTTTTTGTTGCTACTATAAAAATGAGATTACCAATCATTTTATGGACGTTATCAAAAAATTGCGTATCTAAATTACGGAAGTGTTCGAGGCCAGCTTCTTCTGCTCTGACTCGATTTGGCGCTATCAACTCAGACTACCTTAGCTTATCTACCGACTGGATCTCGATTTAACAGTCTTAGCCTGCAAACTTAAAGAATTACCATTAAAATCGGAACCTTTTAAAATAGCGTTCATCATATCCAAGTCGTTTGGATGCTTCATTACCAGCTTCAATCACTCGTTTCGCCATTTCAGGAATATGATAGTCGTTCATTCTTTGAATCGGACCCACAATATTGATTGCACAAACAACTTTTCCTGTATGATCCCGGATGGGGGCCGCAATTGATTTTGTTCCTTCAGTTAATTCTTCTGTACTGACAGCATAGTTCTGTTTCCTCACTTGCTCTAGTTCATTTTCCAATAGATAAGGATCTGTAATGGTATTAACTGTATAGTTAAGCAAACCCTTACTAATGATTTCTTGCAACAGAAACTCTTCATTAAATGCAAGTAGAACCTTCCCTGTACTCGTACAATAGGATGGGTTTTTACGACCGATATGTGTAAGAATTCTTACTGGATGATGACACTCCTCTTTATGAATGTAAATTGTATCTAATCCATCCAAAATCGCTAAATGTGCAGTTTCACCTGTTATATTGACCAATTTACTTAATACAGGTGCCGCTTCCTTATAAATTTCTAAATTGTTTGTTACTATTCCACCTAACGTTAACACGGATAAACCTAAGCGATAGCCTCTCGAGTCATCATCTTTAATTAAAAAACCTTCATTAACGAGCGTTGACACTAATCGACTAACTGTACTTTTCGCAAGATCTAATTCTTTTGCCAACTCACTCACTGTTCTAACAGGTTCATAAGTAGAAAAACTTTTTAAGATCCTTAAAGCATTTCGAACAGAAGAAAGCAGTGTTTTCTCCTTTGTTTTCAATTCTGTACCCCTCCATTGTTTAATATAAAAGAACAATATTTATCTCTATAATAATATTTTTTTCTAAAAAAATGAAAAAATCAATCTATTTGTTCCACATAGAAGAACTAAAAGGTTTGCTGTTGTTCTTCCATTTTTTATAATGAACACAAATTGAGGAAATGGAGGGAATATTCAATGTCTACTTTAACAAAAGCTTCAATTGATTGTGCACATTTTATCAATGGGGAATATATACAATCTGCAAGTCGAGAGACATTTGCTAATGTAAACCCTGCTACAGAAGAAATCCTTGGGTCAGTAGCTCTTGGTAGTCAAGAGGAGATTAATCAAGCAGTACTGTCTGCTCGCAAAGCACTAAAAGGGGAATGGGCGAAGATGTCACTAAAGGAACGATCTCAAACGATTCGCAAAATCGGTGACATTATTCTAGAACGAAAAGATGAACTAGCCACACTTGAAACACTCGATACAGGGAAGCCCCTATGGTTATCTAAAAAAGTTGATATTGATCGCGCAGCCAATAATTTTCATTTCTTCGCAGATTATATGACGTCCATAGGAACTGAAGCGTACCAGCAAGATGATGTCGCCATTCATTACGCTATACGTCGCCCTGTTGGAGTAATCGGCCTTATCAACCCTTGGAATTTGCCACTATTTTTAATGACATGGAAACTAGCCCCTGCTTTAGCTGCTGGCAATACGGTCGTGATGAAACCGTCTGAAATTACACCGATGACAGCGACCATTTTAGTTGAGATCTGTCAACAAGCAGGTGTACCTGATGGTGTCGTTAACCTTGTACACGGAATGGGGGAAACTGGTGCTGCACTCACCTCTCATCCCGAAGTTGATGCGATTGCCTTTACAGGAGAGACAATTACTGGAAGCACAATCATGCAGGCAGCTGCCCCAACACTGAAAAAATTATCATTCGAACTCGGAGGTAAAAATCCAAATATTATTTTTGCTGACGCAGACTTAGATGATGTAATAGAAACAACGATTCGCTCAAGCTTCATTAATCAAGGCGAGGTTTGTTTATGCGGTTCAAGAATTTACGTAGAAAGACCGATTTATGAAGAGTTTATCGGTCGTTTCGTTGAAAAAACAAAAACACTTAGCGTGGGTGATCCCTTTGATGACAACACATTTGTAGGCGCATTAGTAAGTAAGGAACATTATGAAAAAGTATTAAGCTATCTTGCAATTGCTAAACAAGAAGGTGGACAATTCGAAACAGGCGGTTCTTCAACCGAGGGACTCAATAAAGGTTATTTTGTAAACCCAACCATTATTACTGGTTTAGGTAAAGACTCACGTTGTGTTCGTGAAGAAATTTTTGGACCTGTTGTAACTGTCATCCCCTTTGATTCCGAAGAAGAAGTTTTAGCACAAGTGAATGATACTCATTATGGTTTAAGCGCCAGTCTGTGGACTACAAACATTAAACGAGCAACAAGAGTAAGCGCGCAAATTGAGGCCGGAATTGTCTGGGTAAATACTTGGTTTTTAAGAGATTTGCGTACGCCGTTTGGTGGTATGAAGCATAGTGGCATTGGTCGTGAAGGTGGCGCGCATAGTTTTGACTTTTACTCTGAACTCACCAATATCACATTAAAAATGTAGGAGGAACTAATATGCCAATCGATACAGTCTTTGATATTAAAAAAGGGTTTCATCACCTGCAAAATGCCTATATCCAGAAAAAAGCTGTGGCACCCTTGTCTGAGATGTCACCAAGCCTCTCGATTGATGATGCTTATCAAGTGCAATTATTACATGTCGAAAACGAACTCAAACAAGGCAAGGTCATTTCAGGTAAAAAAATTGGTTTAACCTCTAAGGCTATGCAAACACAGTTAGGCGTTGACGAACCTGATTATGGTCATCTTTTTCATACAATGTCTGTACAAAATGGGGCCACTATTAAGAAGGGGCAAGTTCTGCAACCGAAAGTAGAAGCAGAAATTGCCTTTAAATTAGCACATGACTTAAAAGGCCCTGGTGTAACAACATTTGATGTGATTCAAGCAACAGAATACATTCTCCCTGCTTTAGAAATTATTGATAGCCGCATAAAAGATTGGCAGATCACACTCGCTGATACGATTGCCGATAATGCTTCATCAGGACTTTATGTATTAGGCAATCAGCCCACCAATTTGGCTGGTATCGATCTCCGGCAAGTTGGGGTTACTTTGTACCAAAATAATGAAATAGCCAATACAGGTGTCGGCATCGCCGTCTTAAACCATCCAGCCAAATGTGTTGCTTGGCTTGCAAATAAACTGGCGCAGTATAACCGATCACTAAAGGCTGGTGAAATCATTTTATCTGGTGCACTTTCGGGTGCTATCGCCGTACAACTTGGTGATTCGTATATAGCAAAATTTTCCGAGCTCGGGGAAGTAAGCATTCATTTTGAAAATTAGAAAGTAGGTGCATAATAATGGAAAGTGTACAAGTGAAAAAACTAGCTAATTATGTTCATCAAGCGGAGAAAGAAAAACGCGTAATCACAAAAATCACATCTGACCTCTATCCCACACTCTCTATCGAAGAAGCTTACCTCATCCAAGAACAATTGGTCACTAATAAAGAAAATGAAGGCTTAAAAATTATTGGTCCAAAAATGGGTATCACGAGTAAAGCAAAAATGAAGCAAATGAACGTCGATAACCCTATATATGGCTTTGTATTCGATAGTATGGTCATTGAAGAAGAGGAACAAATTTCTCTTTCTGATTATATTCATCCGAAAATTGAACCTGAAATCGGTTTTATCTTAAAGGAAGATTTGTATGGGAAGGATATCTCCATTGAAGAAGTATTAAGGAAAACGAAATATGTTTTCCCTGCCATTGAGGTGATTGATAGCCGTTATGAAAACTTCAACTTCACGCTACCAGATGTCATTGCAGATAACACTTCAGCAGCCGGCGCGCTATTCGGTTATAAAATGAGTGATCCAACAAGCCTTTCTCTCAATGTGCTTGGCGTTTCTATTAAAATTAACGGTGAAACAAAAGCATTTGGAACGGGTGCAGCCGTCCTTGGTCATCCAGCTGAATCGGTAGCCAGACTGGCGCAAATGTTATATAAAAAAGGGAAAGCTGTCAAAGCAAACCAACCGATCTTAACAGGTGGGATGACCGAAGCGATTAGAATAAATGCCGGTGACTTTGTTCACGTTGATTATGGTCAACTTGGTCATCTCTCTTTTTCTGTCACACCTTAATAAGAAGGAGGAGCATTATGCCGATTGTAACCATTCAGCTTTTAGAAGGACGAGAAGTGAGTGATATCGAACAGTTAATGACCGATGTCACCAATACTATCAGTCAATCCATCTCTGCCCCAAGGGAAAATATCCGCGTCATCATTCAAGAAACACCGAAAACACATTGGTCCATTGGTGGTGAAAGTGTGCAGAAGTTAAGAGGATAACTATATCTTGCACTGCTCTTTCATCATGGTTTTAAGCCAGGTAGCTACTGAAATTCTATAGAAAATAGGATTTCAGTAGCTTTTCCCCTCCATCTATAAGGCTAGTTCCCTTTAAAAAATCTCCATGAAGTTCTTTCATTCTATTTTTTGAAAAAAATTCACAACTGTGCATATTTATGAGCAATAACCGCATAGGTGATTTTTTTTGCTATTTTGGTAATATGTGGATTTTTTCGATATTGGGCATAAACTGAATTTGGAATAGACAAGAATGCATCAACTTTGCGAATAGTAATATCTACACTGTCAACATGGTTGAAACCTAATTTAGGAATAATCCCAATGCCAATATTGTTAGCAACTGCCTTTAAAAGCATCTCGTTATTATCCACATCGATGCGTGTGAGCCCTTTAACTGATAATAACTTCTCATCGATTATTTTCCACAATTGCGAGTTTCGGCGGAAACTAATAACCGTTTCTTGGTTTAGATGTTGAAGCTGTAATGATTCATATTGATTCAATGGATGATTGCTCGGTAGTAACAGCACTAGCTCATTATGAAACAGAAACTCAGACTCTATATCTGCATTTTCAGTAATTAAATCACGTGAAAAAATAAGATCGACCCCACCCGCTAACAAGCGTTCATTTAAATCAACGGAATCATAACCTTCAATTACCTGAATATCAATATTCCCCATCGATTTAATTGTTTTCAAAAGCTCTACAATAAAGGAGTAGCAATATCCTGGAGAAAAACCAACTCTTATAACAGGTGCTTTCGTCATATTGCTTATCTCTTTTGCTTGAGTCATATAAAGAAGTATTTTTTGTGCATAAGCTTTAAATAATTCCCCTTCACTTGTCAGTACCACCTCATGCCCGATACGTTGAAAAAGCTCGCAGTCTACTATCTCCTCTAGCACTTTCATCCTTGAAGTAACAGTGGGCTGAGTTACATTTAAATAGTTTGCCGCTTTAGAGAAACTTTGCAGTTCAGCAATTGTAAGAAAGGTTAAAAGTTGATACTCATTCAACACGAACGTCTCCTTTTTTCCATTTCATTTTTGTGATGATTTAAAAATGTAAGGGTCTTCATTTCCATTTTATTAATTATATATTAATTTTTTACAAATAAATAATCGTTTGTTCCTTTATATGCAACAAACTAGCATTATATAAAATTAATTTTTTAAATACATAGAAAAGTAAGAAAAAATCAATTGGAGTCTCAGAAAAACGCTATTTATACTAAAGATATAGTAAAAATGGATGGGGGGATGAATACAGGTGGCAGATGATAAACGATTGAGCGAAACCTTACATGACAATGTAGCAATCGTTACAGGGTCTGCTAGAGGGATAGGAAGAGAAATTGCTTACAAACTCTTATCTTCTGGAGCAAAAGTTCTTATATGCGGGACAGAAGATGATAATGCTGATCAAACTGCAAAAGAATTGAAAGCGTTAACAAATAGTGAGGTACGATCGTTCACAGGAGATTTAAGTAAAGAGGCAAATGTAGATGAACTTGTGCATTACACAATAGATACCTGGGGAAAAATTGATATTCTTGTCAATAATGCTGGGGGTGGTGTCATTCTCCCATTTTTAGAGCAAACGCCAACAACATTAACAGCAACAATCGATAGAAACTTATGGACCACTCTCTGGTGTTGCTATAAAGTTTTACCTCATATGGTGCATGAAAAGTACGGGAGAATTATTAATATTGGGGCCGATTCCGTAAGAAATGGATTATGGGATCATGCCGCCTACAATGCAGCAAAAGGTGGCGTTCATGCCTTAACCACTGGACTTGCCAGAGAATTTGCCCTATATGATATTACCGTCAATACCATTGCTCCTCCTGCAGTTGAATGTGAGGGATTAGATCGTATCCGTAAAAGGGATTCAGCATTGGTAGATAAGTATATTGAGATTATCCCTAAAGGAAGAGCTGCCTACAAGGAGGAAGTAGCTGATGCCGTGTGGTATCTCGGCACAAAAGGTGCCTCCTTTGTTACTGGTCAAGTCATCAGTGTTAATGGTGGTAGTAATATGCTCTAAATAAACGAGAAGGAGGTCACGGCTATGAAAGAGATTGTTAGAGATGATATAGAAAAAAATGAGTTTCTAGTACATCGCAGTGTTTTCACAGATAAAGAGATTCTCGCACATGAACGCGCAGAAATTTTTAATAAATGTTGGTTGTTCATTGGACATGAAACAGAAGTTGCGAAACCGGGTGATTATAAAAGAAAAAAAGTTGGTGGCCGGAATTTACTATTGGTCCATAGCCATGATGGGGAAATCCGGGCTTTATATAACACTTGTCCACACCGAGGGGCCCTTGTTTGCCGAGAGAATGAAGGAAATTCTCGTGTATTTCGCTGTTTTTATCATGCTTGGAGCTTTAAAAATGATGGCAAGTTGAATGGCATGCCTGGAAAAGATGGTTTTCCTGAAGATTTCAATGATTGCGGGTCGAAAGATATGAAAGCTGTTCAACGTATTGAAAGCTATCGCGGTTTTATCTTTGTGAATTTTGATTTAAATGCGGTGTCATTAGATGAGTATTTAGCTGGTGCAAAGGAGTATATCGATTTAGCCGTCGATCAATCAGAGTTCGGTCTAGAAGTAATGGGTGGTGTCCAGCAATATAGTGTGAGAGCAAACTGGAAGTTATTAGCCGAAAACAGTGTGGATCTTTATCATGGAATGCCTACACATAAGACTTATTTCGATATTAAGCATGCACAAGATCCTGAGATTCGAAAGGTCAAACTTGAGGGAAAAGGAAAAGATTTAGGCAATGGGCACGCCGTCATGGAATATGTTGCTCCTTGGGGAAGACCGGTTGCACAATGGACGGCTATTTGGAGCAAAGAATTAAAGGGAGATATGGAGAAGATGAAAGAGCGATTAGTTGAACGGTTCGGTGAAGAACGAGCAGAACGAATCGCTAGCTACAACCGAAATATTATTATCTTTCCTAATCTTGTGATTAACGACATTATGGCAATTACCGCAAGAACCTTTTACCCTATCTCACCTGGTTATCTTGAAGTCTCTGGTTATTCTTTGGCCCCAGTAGGAGAAAAAGATACGCATCGCCTTGCGAGGAATAATAATTTCCTAGAATTTCTTGGCCCGGGTGGTTTTGCCACACCAGACGATAATGAAGCATTAGAACTTTGCCAGGAAGCGTATACAAACAACTTTGAAGTAGAATGGAACGATATTTCCAAAGGGATGGTTCGTGGCGAAGACAATGCATTAGCAACAGATGAATTGCAGATGAGAAGTTTTTGGCGACAATATAACAAAATCATTTCTTCAGCCTTAAGGGAAAAGGAGGCTACCTTTTAATGATTATGCAAAGTGATTTGAAGCATGAAGTGATTGACTTTTTATATCATGAGGCGAAATTGCTTGATCAATGGAAGCTAGTCGAATGGGCTAATCTCTTTGCAGAAAACGGTACCTATATCATCCCTCCTATCGGGGAACCGGAGGCAAACCCATTAACGTCCTTATTCTATATACACGATGATCGCGCCAGACTAGAAGAACGTGCGAAAAGACTCCTAAAAAAAGAAGCACATGTTGAATACCCACATTCTACTACTTTAAGAAACTACCACAATATTATCGTAAAGATTGCCAACAACAACACAATTCATGCAGATTGTAACTTCACAACTTACCGTACAAAAAGGGAAGTTCTTGATATTTTTCTTGGCACAGCAAGTTTTGTCTTAAAAGAAAGCAAAAAAGGTTTTATGATCGAGCATAAAAAAGTCGTTCTCCAATTAGACAGTCTAAGACCTCAAGGAAAAATCAGCCTTATTTTATAAAATTTTTTTCATACAAGGAGGAAGTAAAATGGCAAAAACAATCGAAGAAATAATTAATAAGGACGTAGCACAAGAAAGGTTAGAGGCTTATCTTAAAACCGTTGCTCATCTGGGCCATGTTGAAATCACTGTAAACCGCTTTGAAGAATCTCTATGGTTCTTCACTGAGATTATGGGGTTAGTTGTAACGGAACAAACTGAAGAACGAGCCTATTTAAGGGCATGGCAAGATTATGATCACCATACTCTCATCCTACATGAAGGAAAGACATCAGAAGTGAACAGAGTCGGCTGGCGTGTAAGTGCCAAAGAATCGCTTTACCTTTTTGAAAAAGTATTAAAAGAAATGAGTATCGCATTTCAATGGGTTGAGGGAGGAGCAAAAAAAGCATTAGGTGATGCCCTTCATTTTCATTCTCCAGCAGGTGTACCGATTGAGTTGTACTGGGAAAAAGAATTATTTGTTACAGAAGATCCAAAAATTCAATCGCAATTACCTAGTCACCCAAGTAAATATCGTTCATACGGTGTATCTCCACGCAGATTCGATCATGTGAATATCATGGTAGACGATGTTAAGAAAGAACAAGAATGGTGGACGGAGCTTTTAGGTATTCACCACCGTTATTATATTGAAAATGCAGCTGATGTCCGCCTCGGATCATGGTTAAGCCGTACGAACATCGCTCATGAAGTTGCTTTTATGAGGAATGCCAACCAAGATGGAGCTAAATTTCATCATCTTGCCTATTATTTAGACTCTCCCGATGAACTCATTCGTGCAGCAAACATTATGGCAGAAAACGGTTTAAAAATTGAATGGGGTCCTGGGAAACACGGGACGAGTGGTGCACAATTCATCTACGTATTTGAACCATCCGGTCACCGAGTAGAAATCTGGACTGGCGGAATGCTCATCTTCTCTCCTGACTGGGAACCGATTCAATGGACCTCTGAGGTCGGTGAGTTAGGACTTGAAATGTGGGGAAGTAAACCACCTGAAACGTATTTTACTTATGGTACAAAACTTGGGAAATAAGAAAATGTTACCAATTAGTAGAGGAGCCACAAACTAATGGAAAATCTATTCAAGGTTGACTTTCATACACATGTTATTTCTGAAGACTTCCTAAACTTAGCGGAAAAATATGAGGATGAACGCTGGCCGATTGTGAGCAAAACTTGCAGTTGTGGAGCAAACATATTAGTCAACGGGAAGAACTTTAGAGAAATTACCGACCAAGCATGGGACCCCAAAAAGCGGATTGAAGATATGGAGCGAGAGGGCATTGATCTGCAAGTACTTTCTCCCATTCCTGTCACCTTCAGTTATTGGTCCGACCCTGAAAAAGGTCTTGAGCTTGCACAGTTCCAAAACAATTTTATCGCTTCCCTTGTCAATCAACACCCTAGAAAATTCGTCGGGCTAGGTACTGTCCCCCTTCAAGATACAGTCCTTGCTATTAACGAAATGAAACGACTCCATCAGGAATTGAATCTTAAGGGCATTGAAATTGGCAGTAATGTGAATGGCAGGAATTTAGATGACCCTACCTTAGAGCCTTTTTTTGCCGCTGCCCATGAGCTAGGTGTACCTTTATTTGTTCATCCTTGGGATACTTTAGGGAAAGAACGCCTCCAAAAGCAGCAATTTATGTATATGGTTGGCATGCCTTCTGAAACCGCACTTGCTGCTGGCAGTATTATTATGAGTGGGCTGCTTGACCGCTATCCGAATTTAAAAATCTGCTTTGCCCATGGGGGTGGCTCACTTCCTTATCTCATCCCGAGATTAGACCAAGGATATCAAGTATGGCCACATATAAGGCAAACAACAAAACCACCGAGTGCCTATATTCAGAAGCTTTATTACGACGCCCTAGTTTATGACAAAGACAATTTAGCATTGATGATTGAGCGACTTGGAGCTGATCAAATCATCGCAGGCTCTGATTATCCCTTTTTATTACGTGAAACACCCTCAGGGAAAACGATTGATCAAGTGGTAAATCTCAAAGATGAAGATAGAAGAAAAATGCATGGATTGAATGCGATGAAATTTTTAGGTTTAAACATCAATGACTACAAAGCGACTAAGGAATCAGTGATAGAAAGATAAATTTGTTTACATGGTAACACCCCACAGAACAAAGTATTTCTACAGCTCTGTGGGGTGCTTTGTTGTTCATATCAATCTCGTAAAAACAACCATTGTCCCAGGAATCGCGATAATCATTATACTGAAAAGGATAATTAATACTTGGTTCGCGCTCAATTGCCACATTCCTAAAGACCCTTGTCCAGTAATTAAGAATAATATCAAAATAACAACAAACAAAATAAAATAATTCGCAGTCATTGCCTTACCAATAATTGCTTTTGCTCGTTCATCCCTAGGAAAAATATGCGGAGATAAATATGCAAAGAAAAGTTGACTCACACCCAATGCCAAGATCATGACAGAATCAACAAACTCCCCTCGAGCAAAATCTTCATAAGAAAAATAAATTCCTAAAATAGTTAGTAACACACCTAAACTTAAGTACAGATAACGATTTTCTTTCGCTTTACCTACCATCTTCCCCACTTCCTTTCAAAACAATCTAGATAATCATGCATTTGTTTATCCATATTAAATGTTAAGTTTACTTTACAATAACTGATTATGCAGAGCAAGGTACATTTGATCGTTCCGTGTACTTGATACACCGTTTTAATGAAATCTCTGTGAGCACAGAACCCCTATTTTTGCGGGAATGGATTGAATTAAATGGATGAAGATATTGTGAGTAGTTTTATCATGTCGGTCGCTTCACCTCAGTGAATCTGTACTTGCTTTAGGCTAGGTGTTTTGGCAGATAACTTTCCTTTTGTAATGTGATTTACTGCTTTCATGCAAAAGAACGAATGTATCTATTGATGTATTGCGCTTATTTTGGCTTTCCACGCAATTGTGCTCGGACTTCCTTTCGCTTTTGCGTACATTTTGGATTTACGCGCAATTGCGCTCGGGCTTCCTTCGGCTTCTGCGTGTATTTTGGCTTTGCGCGCAATTCTGCTTGACTTCCTTTCGCTTTTGCGCGTATTTTGGTTTTGCGCGCAATTCTTCTCAGACTTCCTTTCGCTTTTGCGCGTATTTTGGTTTTACGCGCAAGTCGGATTCATGCTCAATAAATTTTGTCTTTCTTGATGTGATTCAGTAGAATCTTCCATTATCAGATACGCTGTTGAACCTAGTTAAGTACGCAGCAAAAGAATAATTATTTTTCTTATTTCATTATTTTTTTATTGAAAAACAATAAATAACCTGTTAAAGTAACATTAATAAAATTCGGAGGTATCCATTCATGTTTTTTTCCATACAACAGCTCGTACGATTTGGTTGGTCACAGGCGTTATCTTGTATTTTTCCAGTTGTTATTTTTGCATCATTGGCGATTACGCAGATCATCCCCCTCCCTCTATTACCAAGATACGATTGGCTCCTGCTCATTTGTATAGTGACTCAGTGGTTAATGATTCGCTCTGGACTTGAAACAAAAGATGAGTTGAAAGTCATCACTCTTTTTCATATCATTGGGTTGGCATTGGAGATCTTCAAAGTACATATGGGGTCATGGGCTTATCCAGAGGAAGCTTACTCGAAGGTTTTCGGGGTTCCCTTGTATAGTGGCTTTATGTATGCAAGTGTGGCGAGTTATTTATGTCAGGCTTGGCGAAGACTAGATGTTAAATTGATCAAATGGCCACCTTTTATATTGTCAGTGCCACTCGCTACAGCTATCTATTTAAACTTTTTCACTCATCATTTCTGGATTGATATACGTTGGTGGTTGGGCGCGGCTGTAATAGTTGTATTCTTCAGGACTGCGGTAGCGTATAAAGTTGGTCACAAGTTTTACCATATGCCACTGGCCCTCTCGTTTGTACTCATCGGCTTCTTTATTTGGATTGCTGAAAATATTGCCACCTACTTTGGGGCGTGGCAATATCCAAACCAAACAGAAGCATGGAGTTTAGTTCATTTAGGAAAAGTAAGTTCATGGCTCTTACTTGTTATCGTGAGTTTTCTGATTGTCGCGACTTTGAAAAGAGTGAAGGAAAAGCAACCTACCCTCCGATTAAAAGTGGATGATTATGAATCACTTCACTCTAACAGATTAGGAGAAAACTAAACATATTTGCTCACACTTCTTAATCATTTTGTTTCCACTTGTGTGGGCATTCCCTGTTTGCCCACACTTCCTGCTCATTTGGTACCCTCTTGTGTGGGCATTCCTAATTTGCCATACTTCTTACTCATTTTGTACCCGCTCGTGTGAGTATTACCTATTCACTCATACTTCCTGCTAATTTCGACTCATATTATGTGCTCATTCCCATTCCACTTGATCAGTCTACCCGCTTGGCTTTATCTTTCTTTACCTCTTGACTTATTTTATTTTGCCAACCTCCCTTTTTAGAACCCGCTGGTACCACGAAAAAGCACGAACAAAAAAATTTGCTCGTGCCTCCAATTTATCTAGATAAAAATCCTTTAGAGATTGTTTTAAAGATCTCCATACCTGACATAGCCCCGTAGCTGGCCTTTGTGTTTTTGGTTGGCGAGAGTGGTGTAATGAACGGGTGGTTAGATTTGATTAGTAGTGGACGGTCGAGTACAATTAGTTCTCCTGCTTCTACTCCCTTTTGTACCTCTACTGTATGGTCGAGTTTCATCCCTGTATCCAACTGTCTTCGTTCGACATAACCTCCAGCACCAAGGATATAACTCACTTGTTTTTTATCTGTGTGTTTAATCGTTTTTACGGGAACAGTCGTTGCTCCCTGTACTTCATTGGTAACGATTTTTACGTTGACATGCTGGCCAAAAACGCTTGTTCCATCTTCTGGCTCGGTTAATTGTACCGTATACAAGTAGCTATTCTCCTTGCCAATCTCTGGTGTTTCTTCTGGATATACGGAAACGGTATCAATAGTCCCTTCTAATTGTTTATTACTATTTTCATAAGTAATCAGGACCTTCATGCCCGGTAAGATTTGTTGCACTTCATCCTCTGTTAATTCCCCTTCGATTTTTTGCTCGTTAGAGATGATTGTGAGAATCGGATTTTCAAGCGTATGCTTTAGTTCCTTTACCGTTCCTGAAATCATGCTTTCTGCAGTGAGTTCTATCATGCTTGAATCAGCTGCGGTTAGCATTTCTTCGTATTTCTCGACTTCACTTTCCAACTTACTTTTATCCAATTCTTTATTCTCTATATCGCGAGCGATCGATTGTTGTATATACGCTGTGCTATCAAAGGGCTCTACTTGTACAATAATTGAATCATCATTTGGGGTCTGCAATTGCTGACTCGTACCTGTTGACGAAGCTGGCATTGTGTTTGATGTGGCAAGTAACTGTTCCATCTGAGAAATATGCTGATCTAAACTCGCCACTTCCTGATTGAGACGATCGATTTCCATTTGAAAAGCACTCTTTGTTTCATTAATATTTTGTGGGGAATATTCAAGTACGGCTGTTCCTGGTTCTACTGCCTGACCTTTTTCCACAAGAAAGCCCTGAAAACTCCCTTTATCTTGATCGTGGTAGAAAAACTGCTCTTCCTTTGGCATAAACATACCAGCAACAGGTAGCGTTTCTATTAAATCCTGTTCGTTGGCAACGGTCCATTTTGAAATATAGTTTACGCGGTTAATCTCTTTTTCACTTGTAAATATAAGTGTGATATTCAAAGCAATGAATAACGTAATCACTGCTGCTATCAAAAGCTTCCATTTCAGCTTCATGAGAGAACCCCTTCTTAAATAATATTTTCGAATTTAATGTATGAAAGTAAGGATGATATAACTGCAACAAATAAATAAAAACCTATTAAAGTCCAAATAATAAAACGTGGGGATCGCTCAGATAAGTGGCGATAATACTTATATGTAAGAATGATAGCCCATACTTTGAATAACGTAATATTGGCTAGAAAGAATATAATGAGCTCAATCGAAGTAAACGTTTGGGCGATAATTCCTAGTGAAAATATATTCGATTCAGCACTGATTCCTAAAAACAAATGTACTGGAATGAAAACTAATTTTTCTATTAAAAATATCATCGTAATAATCAGTTGTACAAATAATAATTTACGATAATCTACTTCTAATATGGTCCAAAAAAAGAGTGAAGGAATAAAGATAGCTAATAATATCCAGATGAGTCCCCATGTTACCTGTCCCACAGCAAAAAAAGTTTGATAGGCTTCATATCCACTCCTCGTTAAATCCGGCAATGATCTTGAAACATACTCACTACCTATACCGAAAAAAGCTGAAATGCCTGCAATAATGATACTCGCTAAAGTAAGCCAAACAACCGGTTTCCATAAACCGACAACTTCCTCCTCTTTTCCCAATTGATAAGCGACAAATTGCGGCTGTTTCAATCCACGGAAAAGAGGTACTCGTTCACTCATACTATGTCCCCCAAGCCAAAAATTTCTAGTCTATTTATATTGTAACTGAAAAATCATATATTTGAATAGTTTAAAGGTACCATTAAGGCACGAAAAACCCTTTTATGTCAAGGTTCGACACGATTCGTCATCTATCGTTCTTTTTACATAAATAGACCGATTAAGAAATGGATATTTTCGTTTGATTAAAGAGTATATTTTTACGAAAGCCGTTCTTTCCATAATCCTGCGGGCGGCTTCAACCTTTGCCTAGAAAATGGTATAATGGAGGAATGCTAAAAAGGTACAATAATTGATGTGAATGGAGTGAAGGCTATGGATAATGGGATTCCTGAGCGTTTTTTAGAGCCGTTAGAGGATATGGCACGCAAAGTGAAGGAAGAGCTAGACGCACACGCAGCTACTGATCAAGCACTTGTGCAAAAAGGATTAATTCTATACCGTCAAGGGCTCGTGAAGCAGATTCGCTATGAGTCACACTCCATCACAGCAGCTGTATTAGATGTAAACCGAGTCCAAGTGTCCCTTAATATAGAAGATTATCATATAAGTCGTTGTTCTTGTCCTGCGGAAGATACTTGTAGACATATGATGGCGGTATTCTTTTATCTGTTAGCGAAAAATAACAGTGTTTCTAATTGGATAGAGAGTTGGCGTGCCCCCATTAAGGAACGGAAGACCTTAGCAGACCTTGGCTTGAAGCGCGCACGTGACCTTATGCAAACGAACCCAACAAAACAACCTGATTATGATAATTGGATTCGTACCTTTACAGAGAATTTCCAGCAAATTATGTATCAATCTGGACAATATCCAAAGCCATACGTCGTTTCTGATTTATTTTATATTTATTTACGAAAAATAAATGCCTATGCTCCTATAAAAAAAGAATGGAAATTGCTATACCAATTAATTGGTAGCATGCATACATTTATGCTACTCGAACAATTTGCCACTGAATGTAAACATAGTGAAAAGGAGATAGAACGCCATTATCTCCACCTTTTTCAAGACTTAATGGAAGAGTCCTCTGTCATGATGGAAAGACTTTCCCAGCAAACAGTCCCATTTGCCTTTGATCCATTTATCGAACGGTTAAGAAATGAAGCAACAGCCTTAATAGACCACCGTTCTGAGATAGTTCAATTTGAAAGAATTCAACTATACCGTAGACTTTGGACACAATTTTTCAAACAAAAGAGTTGGCGTGAAGAAGAGTTAGAGAAACTACGTACACTATATGAAACTGATGCCTCGCTATCATGTACTATCGGCATGGCCCATTTACATTTTTTACTACATGATGATCAAAAAGTGTTTCAATTGATCGATGAGGGCGATTATGATTATACACCTTATTTCTTTTATTGGATATATCAACTAAATGCTCAAAAAGAATGGAAACGTGCAGAACAATATATCGAAACACTCCTTCCTTATGCAATTAAATACTTAGAGGAAGAAGATGACTTTCATAAATGCTCAGACCTCGTAAAAATGGTTTTAGAGGTCATTACACCTTATTGCCAACAAACAAAACGGAATGACTTATACGAAAAAGTTTTAACTGAAACATTACCTTATAGCTTTTATTATTACGATGATTTCTTATATGAATATGAACAATGGGAGAAATGGGTTGATCTCCAAGCACTGCTCAGCATCCGACTCACTGACATTTCACAAGAGCGGCTAGAGCGTCTTGAAAAAGCAGAGCCCACATTGCTACTTCCCTTATACCATCAAGCAATCCAACACGATATCCATTTAAAAAGTCGTGAGCAATACCGTCAAGCAGTGAAGAAAATGCAAAAACTTCGTTCACTTTATGAAGAATTATCATTGGCTAGTGAATGGGAACAATTCCTAGAGGAGCTGTTAGAAAGCACAAAACGACTACGTGCTTTTCAGGAAGAATGTAAAAGAGGGAAACTAATTCATGCTTAAAACGAGGATGATCTCCATACAAATAAATATGATTAAAGCGGATGCCTTTTTCATTTTTGCTAAAGATGATAAGGAAAGAACGATACCTCCTGTTGACTGGAAGCCCATGCTTTTTTACTCTCATAGCGAAAGCTTCTTTGGCACGATGATTAATGAAAAAACTATCGATGGTATCAGTGGTTTTCTTTTAGATAGTTGGGAGATTGTTACATTATTTTCCAACGAGCAGTTTAATCGTTTTATTCATTGGAAATGGGATGAAACAGCTGAGATTCTACTAGCTGCTGCTCCAATCCTCAAAGATTGCATCGATGAGCGTCAATGGATGCCCGATTTTGACGCTTGGGAAAGTGACCACTTTCGCTGGGCATTGCCAGCTGATGTCATTAATGAATTTCACCCTGATTTTTGGGAACAGTCATTGTTAGATGAACCAATCAAACCGATGATTCAGCAACTCTTCCATCATGCCCTTGACCATTATTTACAAAAAAACAAGCAGGCGAAAGCGGCGTTCGGAGAGAAGCTACTTGCTTTACGCAACGAATATCTCTCTGCACGAGCATTAGCTGCGTATTTTGATGAAGAAAAGTGGCAGGAATGGATAGGGATAAAAGAAATTCCTACACCATTTTCACTCGGGATTAAACTTGAGGAGCCAGCAGAAGATGACCTCACATGGTCCCTTTCCGTATTTTTAAGAGGAAGAGAAAATCCAGATCTCTTTGTTGATTACAAAGATGAAGGGAATTATCCTCCTGGTTGGCTCGATTACGAGGGGGAAGTAGACAAGGAAATGATTCGTATTCTCGAGATGTTTCCATGGTTAGAAGGAAAGAAACAACAATTGACCACTCAACTTACAGAAGAAGAAGCATGGTTATTCTTAACTGAAGCGAGTGAGACCTTACTTGCTCTTGACGTTGAAATCCTTCTCCCTTCTTGGTGGCAAGCAATGAAAAAGGCAAGCATGAATGTAAAGGCAAAGGTTAAAGCATCAAGCAGTCACAGGCCATCCTTTGTTGGATTGCAGGCTATGCTTGATTATGATTGGCGCTTCTCGATGAATGGTGTCGAACTATCTGAAGAAGAATTTCGGCAAATGGTTGAAGAGAAACGTCGCCTTGTATATATTCGCGGCCGATGGATTAAGCTTGATCCCCATTTTGTAAAGCATATTCAAAGTTTAATGAAGAAAGCCGAGCAAGAAGGACTTCATGTCCGGGATTTAATCGAACAAGAATTGCTTGGTGGGGAAAAAGATGAAGATCAAGCACAAAGCCAACGGGCATTCGCAAAAGTACAAATAGAATTAAATCGTCAATGGAGGAAAATGGTTAATCAACTACGGAATATTCATGATATCCCCATTGAGCCTATTCCAGCTGGATTGGCAGGCGACTTACGACCATATCAAAAACTCGGCATGAGCTGGTTATTATTTTTACGTTCGTTTAAATTTGGTGCCATCCTTGCTGATGATATGGGACTTGGAAAAACGATCCAATTGATTTCATATATACTGGCAGTAAAAGAGCAAGAGGACGGAAACCATACACAACCTGCCCTAATTGTCTGTCCTACTTCTGTTTTAGGAAATTGGCAAAAGGAATTTGAAAAGTTTGCCCCTGATTTAAATGTTTATCTTCATTACGGTTCTTATCGTGCCAAAGGAAAAGTATTAGAAAAAGCAGTGAAGGAAGCAGATGTTGTGCTTACCTCGTATGGACTAACTCACTTAGATATTGATAGCCTAAAGGAAATCGAATGGAGTTCTGTAAGTATTGATGAGGCACAGAATATTAAAAATGCACAAACAAAGCAATCGCAAGCCGTCAGGCAATTACAGGGAACGCATCATATCGCCTTGACAGGAACACCCATGGAGAACCGTCTCTCTGAGCTTTGGTCCATTTTTGACTTTACCAACCATGGTTACCTTGGTAGTCTAGGTGCTTTTCATAAACGCTTTGTTCTTCCGATTGAAAAAGACCAGGATGAGGAAAAAGTTAAACAACTGCAAGCATATATTCGTCCCTTCCTTTTACGCAGAACGAAGAAAGATGAAGAAGTGGCGTTAAATCTGCCCGACAAGCTCGAACAGAAGGAATACTGTCCACTCACTTCAGAACAGGCTGCTCTTTATGAGCAATTGGTGCAAGATACATTTGCGCAGATTGAAAAGCTAACTGGTTTTGAAAGAAAGGGTCTTATCTTACAGTTACTTAGTCGCCTAAAGCAATTATGTAATCACCCAGCTCTCTATTTAAAGGAAAAAGTCGAAAATCATGCATTAATTTCCCGCTCTTCAAAATTAGAGAAACTTGATGAATTAATTGCTGCTGTCCACGAGCAAGGAGAAAGCTGCTTAGTGTTTACGCAATACATCGAGATGGGTCATATGATTCAGCAACTGCTTGAGAAGAAATATGGCTTTGAAGTCCCTTTTTTAAATGGCAGTGTGCCTAAAGGGAATCGTGATATCATGATTGAACGTTTCCAAAACAAGGAGTTCCCGGTCTTTCTTTTATCATTAAAAGCTGGTGGAACGGGGCTAAACCTTACCGCTGCAAACCACGTCATTCATTATGACCGCTGGTGGAATCCTGCTGTTGAAAATCAAGCGACTGACCGCGCTTATCGAATTGGGCAGAAACGATTTGTCCATGTCCATAAGTTAATATGCACAGGAACATTAGAAGAAAAAATTGACCGCATGCTTGATCAGAAGCAATCACTTAATGAACAAATTATTCAAAGCGAAGCCTGGCTAACAGAATTATCTACGGATGAGTTACGCGATTTGATCTTGCTGTCATAGTGTGTTGAAAAAGCTGCCTTATTCGGGCAGCTTCTTCTTTTTAAACCTTTAATTCCTGCTTACCTTTCTTATGATTACTTAAGAAGATAACCGCTTCGTTACACATAAATAGCGTTTGCTTCAATAACGGATCATTGATGGGAGTAGTTCTTTGGATGGGTGTGCGTTGTTGGAAGGAAACACGGTGGAAATCTTTAGAAGTTGGATTTGAGATTAATTGGAGGGCATCGTAAAAACTAATCGGACATAGAACTTCTTTTCTTTGGTAGACAAGAGGTTCATTCATAACTTCACCTCCTCTCTATAGGTATTTATGACCATTTCGACAAAGTTTGCTGAATATCCTTTTGGAAAATGGTTGTTTTTACTTTTTTAATTAGATGGCAGTTCGGATGGCAGTTCGCAAATGTGATGGCATGTCTGTATGGGTTGTGTTACGCTCTCATTTTTGTTTTTGCTTCTGAGGGACTTGCTAAACCTATTTGCGTGGCGCTCTGCTCTGGGTTTTCTTCTGAATGACTCACAAACTCTATTTGCAGGGCGCTCAGCTCTGGGTTTTCTTCTGAATGACTCACAAACTCTATTTGCAGGGCGCTCAGCTCTGGGTTTTCTTCTGAGTGACTCTCAAATCCTATTTGCTACGCGCTCAGCTCTTGGTTTTCTTCTGAGTGACTCTCAAACTCTATTTGCTACGCGCTCAGCTCTGGGTTTTCTTCTGAGTGACTCTCAAATCCTATTTGCTACGCGCTCAGCTCTTGGTTTCCTTCTGAATGACTCTCAAACTCTATTTGCAAGGCGCTCAGCTCTGGGTTTTCTTCTGAATGACTCACAAACACTATTTGCTACGCGCTCAGCTCTTGGTTTCCTTCTGAATGACTCACAAACACTATTTGCAAGGCGCTCAGCTCTTGGTTTTCTTCTGAATGACTCACAACTCCTATTTGCTACGCGCTCAGCTCTAGTTTCCCTTCTAAGAGACTTGCTAATACCACTAACCCTTATTTTCATTTAACTACTGTATTGCCCCCTCACCCATTTCTAGTCTTTTCTATACGTAATAAATAAGAGCCTAGCAATCTGCTAGACTCTTACGCTTATTTAGAACCCTATTTTACCACCAATCACAGGTTTTCCTGGTGCAATTGGGTTTGTTGGTAGTGGATTCGGTGCTTTAATGCCACCTCCGCTACCTGGTAGTGTTGGTTTCACAACATTTCCAGGCTTTTCTGGAGAAATCGGGAATTGGTTGTTTGGTCCGTCTCCATTAGGTGCTTCTTCTCCTTCACCTAATTTGTATAATTCCACTGTTTGTACCGTTTTGTTGCCTGCAATGTCAATTGCCTCGAACGTAAATTCATTTGCTCCGTCTTGTAATTCAAGCTCAATATCTGCCACAACATGTTCAAAGCTTCTCATTTCATAAGGTTCTTGGAATTCTTTGAAATAAACCTCATCGCCATCTAAATAAAGACGAATTTGATCAAAATTATCGGCTACTCTTACATCCACAACTGGATTTTCAGCATCATGTTCAATATATTCACTTTCAGGTAATCCAAGTACCTCAACCTCTGGTGCGGTTGCATCTACTAAAATTGTTCGTTTGAACTGGGCCACATTCCCTGCTGCATCGACTGCCTTAATGGCAAAGGAAGGTGCACCGTCTTCAGAATGAAGAATTGTATCAAAAGTATATTGTTTCTTCTCTTGATCATAAGTCAGTTCTACTTCCTCACCTGCAATAGTAAATTCACTAATCTCAGATTCATCAGTAATGGTACCAGTAAATTGAATATCATTTGTATTCACTGTGCTTAAAGCTTCGGGAGTCGTTAAACGAACGGTTGGTGCCTTTTGATCGGCAGGTTTCACTTCTAGCTCCTTCGTTGTTACATTGCCCGCATAGTCAAATGCTTGTACAGTTACAGTCGAACCAACCTCTAATGGTTCTGAGAATGTATATTCCTCTGTATCCCCTGCAAGCGGTGTTTCTAATACAGACTCACCATCTACTAAAATATCAAGATAAGATACGCCAGAACCTTTTTCATGATCTGATGCATTAATCGTTAACTTTTTATTACCTTCAGTCACTTTGAAAGCCAATTCCGGTGCCTTTGTATCAATGATAACCGGAATTTTTACTGACTGCCATTCGGCATCAGGGAAGTCAATGACAGATTTAATTTCAAAATAATACTTACCATCTGCAGCAAGTTTATTTTTTACTTTCCCATCCCATTTCCATGCTGAGTTAATTTTGTAATAACTACCTTGACCAGCGTCATAATAGTCTTTTCTCAGATCATTGTCTGTTCTCAACTTGCGCAATTGCTTACCATCTTCATCTAATACATTAAATACCACTTGATGGGCATTTCTCAAGAATGATAGAGCAGGAATGATGGCATCTTGTACACCATCTCCGTTTGGAGAAATTGCTACTTTATCCGCTTTATATGCATCAGCTATCGGGTCATAACCAAGATAATAGTAACTGTCGCCAGATTCATAAACAGCACCACCCATACCATAGAAGGATGATTCATCATACTTTAATCCATCTAATATCGGGGATTGATCCCATTCACCTTTGAATCCTACATATGGTACAGAAAGTTCTGGGTGAGTATCTGCTGAATCAGTTAATGTCACATACCCCTCCACAAAATAACCGTTCGGAAATACTTCATCAACATCAACTGGTGTTGTCCAATTACCCGTTTGGCTCGGTTCAACTACTTGTGCATCACTTACATCGGCTTGAACGGTAAACGTAACTGTTTCTCCTGCAGGAACAGTAATTTCAGCCGATTCTTGACCATCAACAGTGACCTCAACATTCAATAATTCTTGTGCTTCAAGTTCATTTGGATTCCAGCCTAATTCTCCATATGCAGCAAAATCTGTTTGGATATTCGCAGCTGCGTCATAAGTGACGTCTTCATCACTAAAGTTTTCTGCTTGCAATGTGAACTCAAAAGTATCCCCAACTTCTTTTAAGGCCACCTTTGCCTCATCCGTTTCTACCTCTGTTACAACGACTGGTGTAGAAAGAGCTGAGTGCAATTGCATGATGCCCGATCCTTGTCTACGAGGTGAATAAGGAACATCCCACTCAAGTGACTCATTAACAAGGCCTTGATCATCGATTGGTTGAGATGTGTTCATCATAATATTTTTCGCTGTATATACACGATCATAACCAGTTAAATCAAAGTCAGCATCTACTCTTTGTAGAACGAGTGCTGCACCACCAGACACATGTGGAGCTGCCATGGATGTACCACTCATCATGCCGTATTGGCCATTTTCTAATGTCGAGTAAATTTGCCCACCAGGCGCCGTAATTTCAGGCTTAAAGTCTAAGTTCGGTGTCACACCCCATGAAGTGAAGGCACTCATCTTGCCTGCTTCAGGGTTTGGTGCTGTTGTTTTTTCACCAGTAAAAGTAAATGTTACTTCTTCTCCAGCACGAAGCGCTTCAACAATTGGATCACCATTCACTTTTGGCATAAATAATTGTGGAATTGTAATAGCTGGATCTGACTGCATATTGACGAAACCATCTGTATTATTATAGATAATTACGCCAACAGCACCTGCCGCTTGTGCATTTATCGCCTTATCAACGAATGACAATTCTCCACGTTGAATCATTGCATATTTCCCTGCAACTTCTGTTAATTGATCAGGGTAGCCAAGTCCTCCATCTGCAACATCGAACGTTTTTGTGTCGACATCGTTAGGGTGCTTGTCACCAGCTGAAAGAAATGGAGCATCCACCTCTTCGCCATTTATATTCACCTTAATGGCATCGAGATCCATAAATGAATTCTCAGAAGATGCCACTTGTAATGAATCTGTGTATACTCCTGGCGAACCAACTACACCAAAGTCCGGATTTTCTGGCGTTGGGTTGGCAAAGCCATTACCAAAATGAGCAGAGTTACCAGCTGAAATAGACATAAGGACGCCATTATCAACTGCTCGCTCAATCGCTTTATATTCGGCAGATTCTGGCGAGACAAATCCTGCTGTTGACCCAAGACTCATATTTAATACGTCCGCTCCTAAAATAATCGCATCATCAATGGCTTTTACATAGATATCTCCATATGTAGAACCGAATTCAGGATCGTTACCAAATACTTTCAAACCGAGAATTTGCGCTTCCGGTGCAATACCTTTAATTCCACCATCTTCTTCATCTCCATTTGCGCCTACTGTCCCTGATACGTGCATACCATGCATACTTGCTCCTTCAGCCACATCACCGATTACTTCGTCTTCATCCATATAATTGTAAGCATATGGTACTTTTTCAGTATAATAGCTTCCCGGTAGCTCGTTATCTGCTTTTATTCTATTAACCTTAGATTCTGTTAAATCGACTTCCGTCTCATCTGATAAAATCATATCTTGATGATCTGGATCAATACCTGTATCAATAACCCCGACAACCATACCGTTGCCTTTGTAGCCATATTCTCTCCAAGCCTCTTGAGCTTGTACCAATTCTTTACTGTAAACCATGTCAGGTTTTTCCTCTGGGCGTTCATATTCATTCACTATTTCAACAGAGGATACATTTTTTACTTCTTTAATTTTCTCAATATCCCCATACATTACATCTGCACTAAATCCATTCACAACTGTTGTGAAACTTTCATGTTCGACGAGCTTCACTTTGTTGTCTTTAACTTTTTGCTTAACCGATTTTTGTTCTGCTAGTTTCTCGTTTGTCAGTTTCTTTTTCGTTGCTGCGGGTAGTTCTTTAAATGTTTTTTTTGTTTTCTGTGCGTATGCAATGGTCGGCTCACTATCCATTTCGACAATTACACGAACAATATCAGACTTCTTATATTGTTCCTCGGCATCCGTTTTTTCTATTTTTTGTAGATTGAGCTGATTTTCTTTCCCTTTAGTATTTTCTACCTTCTTCTCAGGTACTGCTGCTGACACTGACCCAGAGAAAATAAGTAAAAAGGCCATTAATACGACAAGAATCCTGCTTTTTTTCAACATTCAACTCCCCCTCTGTAAATAAAATTCAGAATTTTTCGTTTCTCTATTAAATTAACATAAGGAAAAATTTAGTTTTAGAGTACTAAAGTACCAATTTATGCTAATTTGCCTAGTAAAATATAATTATTTTATAATTCGAAATATTTTTTATTAATAAACCATTCACATATACCCACTTTTTCCTCTCTCAAAATAAAAACAAACGGGAAATCATAAATGGTATAGTGGAGAAATGTAACTATAACAAGCGCACTTGTTTTCAGCATAAAAAGGTAAAGGAAACGAAAAATGATATATTGTCATGGTCCTATTCTGCTAAGTCTGTTATTGCACCCTTTTGCTACAATGCTTTTAGCCTTCCTATTTGAGTGTGGGGTTTCTCCATTCTCCACTTGCTTCCTTATTTTGTTGACTTCAAAATTTACTTTTAAATATCCTATACGTCCTAATACTTACAAGAAAAAAACAGTGCGATAGGCACTGCTTCAAGTTGGGGATATTATGAGGATGTTCATTGATTCTTTCTAATAGAAGGTAATAAGGGGATAAAAGTAAATTGAGGTTCCTTTAAGCTCTTTTTCTTCCTCTATCATACGATTCTTTCAATATACATTCTAATTGTGCCAGTCTACTCTCCATCTCACTCATTCGATAGTTTGCATTACCAAGCATTTTGATAAGACTCTCTATGAGTGTTTCCATCACTTTTTGTTCTTGAGTCATCTGGATTCATCTCCTCCCTTTGTTGTTTTTCTTTCTTTCGATTATCGAGGAAACGTACTTGCTCGACAATCACTTCCATCACATACTTCCTTTTTCCATCCTTTTCATATGATCTTGATTGTAATCTGCCAACAACACTTATAAGTGACCCTTTCGTACAATACTGAACGAGATTTTCCGCAGATTTATGCCAAAGTGTACATTGAATAAAATCAGTTTCTATCTCTCCATTTTGATTGCGAAATTGACGATTGACCGCAACCGTTATATTTGCCACCGACCTTCCATCTGATACAAGTCTTAAATCCGGCTCTTTCGTTAACCTTCCAACAATGCCAACTTGATTCATCATCCTCCTCCTTTCTGACACTAGGTTAATATAGCTTGTATAACTTGTAAAAAAACGGAAAAATAATTTTCACTTACGATAGGCTTTCAAAACTGCGGATAGACGGTCAGAATTTAAATTTTCCCATAAAAATATGGCAAAAAATTAACTTTTGCAATAAAGGTAAGATAAATTTCGACAAATTTCAACATTCTTCTCTATAAGGAATATGAGGCATAAATGAACTGATTTTAATATCAAAATAACGTTCTATATCGTTTTTTAAATTTCCTTCTAGTAAGCTTAGCTCGTTTACAAGATATTGGTGGGCAAAAACATTATAAACCTCAGCTTCTGGCCAGCTAGTGTTCAATCGTGCTAACTGATGAAAAGGAATCATTTCCAAAATAGCTCCTTCATCATACTCAATTGAAAAATAATAAAATGCCGCTTGTTGATTTTTCAACCATTTTTTTTGCCATTTCGCCAATGCTTTATAAAATTCAAAGGCAGGTAAATCTGCTTGGAAATATAATTGATTGTTAATCTTTATTGTAAAAAAAATATCTATCGACAGAATTTTTGCAGTGTCACGTTTATCGCTTGCTGTTATTTCATTGGGAGAGCATGTGAAATGGTATGTAAAATGTAAGGTATTGGTCCAATATTTTTCCAATATTTATCTCCTTCAAACTGTTTTCCTTAAGCATATCCTATTTCTTTTTATATGTGTAAAGGGGACCTAAAAAGGGGTAAATAAACTATAACTTACCTTTTGTAAGATATTTTCGTTTTGTATATCTTCTATGATATAATTTAGACAACTCAGTTAACTTTTGAGAAAGGGAGGGGTCGCATGAAGACATTTAAGCTAGTTTCCATGCAGGTTTGGGATGAGGATGAGTTAGTAGATGTCGAATTGGAGGACGGACTCATTATTAATAAAGAGGATGAGAATAGTCGGTGGCTACTCGAGGCCTTTATTGATAAAAAGCACCTTTCCTTCTTTTCCAATCTCCGCAAAAAAGAAATCGATGTACCGCTACAAGTAGTAATTACGAAAAAAGATAATGATCCAGCACATTTCATTACTAAAATTGCATCCATTAATGAATTTGAAGAACATATGAGTGTCCTTTTCTTAGGGAGCATTCGTCATAAAAGAAATGAATTCGCAGAGATATTACTTAGTGACCTCGTTTCTAAAGGGTTAAGTGGCGAAAAACTTCTTGCTGAATTTAAAGGCCAAATGAAAAGAGCACAAAGATTGACGAGTAATAAAAAATAAGGAAAAGCTAATATATGCTTTCTCCGAGGATCTCCACCCGATTTTTCGAGATGTTCATACTCGTAATATTCGCGTGGATATCTTTAAACTTTAATGAGGCTCCGATTGTTTAATCGGAACCTCTTTTTTATTTACATATTATCTTTGTTTTCTTCGTCCGCAGGTGCATCTTCATTTAAATTTTCATCTGTATTATTGTCATCTTCAAGCATACCATCATCATCATTGTTTAGATCGTCTTGATCATTATTATTAATGTCATTTCCATCCTCTAATTCTGCTGGCTCTTCAATATTATCATTATCTTCTGGCGGTGGCTCTTGCTCATTGTTTGCTCCACAACCAACAAGCATTGTCGCCGCTAAAGCAGATGCAGACAGTAATTTTAACAGCTTTGTATTCATGGGTAAAACTCCCTTCCAATTTCAAAAATTTTTGACCTCTATTGTGGTCTTTTGTTATCGTTCCCGAAAACCTGAACAAAATTTCAAATTGATTGATTGTAAAATTTTCCGCCTGTGATAGTGCCTTGCAGAGAAAAAAAGAAGTAATGCCCTATATAAAGCGGGCATTACTTCTTTTGATGTTATGTTATTTCAATGCAAACATCATTTCTGTTTCACAAACTAGTTCGCCGTCGACGGTTGCAACACCTTTTCCTTTACCAATCGGGCCCTTCACACGAGTCATTTCGACCTCTAATCGCAGCTGATCGCCCGGCTTCACTTGTTTTTTAAATCGACATTTATCAATCCCAGTGAAAAAAGCGAGCTTTCCTTTATTTTCTTCTTTTTTCAGCATCGCCACTCCGCCTACTTGTGCTAATGCTTCCACAATTAAAACACCAGGCATGACGGGGTAATCAGGAAAATGGCCATTAAAGAATTCTTCATTAGCCGTAACATTTTTAATGCCAATAGCTCTTTGACCTTCTTCCACTTCAAGGATTTTATCTACTAATAAAAAGGGATAACGATGAGGAATAATTTCTTTTATTTCATTAATATCAAGCATTTTTAGTACCTCCTACTAATAATAGGTATAATATTAATTATTATTGTACTAAAAAAAAGCCCAAATGCAAAGATAAAACAATTTCATTTTCAAATTCTTAAAATAAGTCAAAACAAAAAGGAGGCATATACATGCGCTCCCCATTCTTCAGTTCTCTTTATTAACCAAATCAATCATATGCATCCACGTTTCTTTTTTAAAAATATCTGTTGCCTGGCCATCACCAAGCACACTATATCCGAACGCTGCACCCGCGATGATACAAATGGCAAGTAAAACTAGCACAATAATAATTCGTAGCCAGATCGGTATAAGTCGCACTCTAATTCGGTTCACTGTGGTTTTATCTTCACGTGTAGTAGTTGAATTATGTTGCGCTTTTTGTTTAGTTATTCTTGTTGACGAATCTTGCTCGTTATTAAGTGACATCGTTTTCTTCCCCTTTAACGAATTCCATTAATGAGGCCCATCATTTGATCAGCCATCGTTATTGAACGTGATTGAAATTGGTATGAACGTTGTGTGTTCATTAGGTCGGTCATTTCCTTTGAAAGGTCGACATTTGATTGTTCTAGGACACCTTGTGATAGTGAAATATCGCCACTGAACTGCCCAGCTAAATCAGTATAAATATCAATGCCATCCATTTCAGCCTCTGCAGGCAAGCTTAACATATTTTCACCGATTTGTGTTAAATATTGTGGTTTATGTACGACCGTAATCCCAAGATTTACCGTTTCAATGCCTCCATTAGCAGTATGAGCTTGGAGTCTGCCTTGCTCCAATAATGTAAACTGGTTTACATCTGAAGAAAAAGTAATGGGTTCATTATTCTGTCCTAAAACGGCATCACCATTCCCAGTTACAAGCATCACTTCATTATTCCCTGACGGCGTAAGATGGAAAGAGCCGTCTCTGGTATAACGGATTTCAGCACCGTTTTCGGTTTGTTGAAGAATGCGGAAGTATTGACCTTCTCCTGTTAAAGCGAAGTCTAATGCCCGATCAGTTGATTTTAGACTGCCTTGTGTGCTCACTAGCTTAGCTTGGGCAAGTTTAGCCCCTACACCTTGTCTAACGCCTTCTGGAGTCATTCTCTGTACGCCCATTAGTTCTTCAGCAGGTTGATTATTAAATTGTTGAACGAGAAGTTCACCAAAAGACGCTTCTCTTCTTTTAAAACCTGTAGTATCGACATTCGCCATATTATTGGCGTGTATATCCATTTGCTTTTGTAATTGTGATAAGGTGTTTGTTGCTGTAATCATTACACGGTTCATTTCATCGCCTCCTTATAACTTCCTGGTTGTTATCCAAGACGGCCAACTTCGTTTACTGCTTTCTCCATACTGCGGTCGTATGCTTGTAACACTTTTTGGTTGGCTTCAAACGTACGATAGCTTGCCATCATATCTGTCATCGTTCTTGAGGTATCAACATTGGAACGTTCTAAGAAACCTTGGTGGATACGAAAGGCTACATTACCGTAACCATTTTGCAAAGCAGTATTATCTTCCGTAGCGAAGAGTCCATCTCCTTGTTTTAGAAGATTCTCTGTTGTTTCCGCATAAGCTACGCCAATTCGTGTGGTATTTCCAGCTGCATTTGTTAAATACCCTTCATCATTAACGGTAAATGATTCACTACCTGGTTGGATTCTGTTCCCGTTTGTATCTAAGACGTATAAACCACTTGCTGAAGTCAAATACCCTTGGCTATCTAATGTAAAATTACCATTGCGTGTATATTTTGTATTCCCATCTTCACCAGCAACAGTAAAGAACAATGCACTACCGTCCGGAAGATTACCATTTTCAAGCGATAAGTCTGTAGCCAGACCTGTTTCATTCAAATCACCCTGGGTATATAAAGGCATTGCTTCTTGTAAATATACACCTGTACTAATACTTCCAACTGTTTCGTTAACTGGTATACGAAATCCGTTTTCAGTAGGGATATTTTGACTATCTATTCTTTGCAGTAACATATCAGAGAAACTGCTAATTGCTGTTTGATCTGCTTTAAAACCAGGTGTATTTGCATTGGCCATATTGTTAGCTAACATTTCCGTTCTTCTTTGCTGCGTTAACATACCTGATGCTGCAGTGTAAAACCCTCTAAACATATCGGTCACTCCCGTATATTATCGTCTCCCTTTTATATCGGAAAGGCTGCATAATTAATTAACATTATTTACTTAGAGGTAAATGCATTCCTCTTCAACGAAAAGGCTGGCCTATAGGAGAATCATTAGGTCAGCCTTAATCATTTGTTAACTTAATTTTTTCCGTGGTAAACGATCAATGTTATCAAGCATAATTCCAGTTCCAATTGCGACACAGTCCATCGGATTTTCAGCAATGAGAACAGGTACTTTTAATTCTTCAGCAAGAAGCATATCGATACCATGAAGCAATGCTCCTCCACCAGTCAGAATAACGCCACGATCAATAATATCTGCTGATAGTTCAGGTGGTGTCCGCTCTAAAACGCTTTTTGCAGCTTGAACAATCACGTCTACAGGCTCTTTTAAAGCTTGTTCGATTTCTTTTGAATGAACAGTAATTGTGCGAGGTAATCCAGAAACCATATCACGTCCACGAATTTCCATGCTCTCATTTCTAGAGTCAGGGAATACTGTTGCAATAGAAGTTTTAATATCTTCAGCCGTACGCTCACCAATTAAAAGCTTATACTCCTTTTTAATGTATTGGAGAATTTCATTGTCAAATTTATCACCGGCCATTTTAATTGAAGAAGATGTAACAATATCACCCATAGATAGAACAGCCACATCCGTTGTTCCTCCACCAATATCTACGACCATATTACCACTTGGTTGGAAAATATCCATTCCCGCACCAATTGCAGCAACTTTCGGTTCTTCTTCAAGATAGACTTTCTTACCGCCACTTTTTTCTGCGGCTTCTCTAATCGCTTTTTGCTCGACGCTCGTTACATTTGTAGGGCAACAAATAAGAATACGTGGTTTAGATAGAAAGCCCTTTACATTTAATTTGTTAATAAAGTGCTTAAGCATCGCTTCAGTTACATCAAAGTCAGCAATAACACCATCTTTTAGCGGGCGAATAGCAATAATATTTCCAGGCGTTCTCCCCACCATACGGCGTGCTTCTTCACCAACAGCTAGTACTCTATTCGTGTTTTTATCAATGGCTACAACAGAAGGTTCGTTTAATACGATCCCTCTTCCTTTTACGTGTATCAGTACATTTGCCGTACCTAAGTCA
The DNA here is from genome assembly GCF_038007625.1 of Cytobacillus sp. FSL K6-0129. NCBI lineage: Bacteria > Bacillati > Bacillota > Bacilli > Caryophanales > Bacillaceae > Cytobacillus > Cytobacillus sp. FSL K6-0129. Next base: position 2,688,859 of record NZ_JBBOXM010000001.1, read on the forward strand.
ATTCCAATATCTCTTGCAAACATTGTTCCTAACTTCCTCCTCGCAACTAAATCTTCTTCTCATTTTTACAGTTCAAATGGCTTAATAGGCATGTAAAATGCCTTTTGTGTTTTTTGCTTATGTAAGCAATCTATCATTGATTTTTCGTTTCCGCACGAATATTTCCCCATACAAAAGCCTTTCTCAAGCAACCTGAGAAAAGAGTTGTTTTATGTATATTCTAGGGCTTCCACGTTAACAAAAGCACATATCAAGTTCATTATATCCTAGTTAATTATTTTAGCACATCTCTAGGAGAATAAATAACTATTTGTCAAAATATATTGTGACTTTTTAAGGAGAAATTGTCGAATTGGTTGATTCTTGGGATAAAAGCTGGTGAGAAACTTTGAAGTAATAAAGGAGTGATGGATAAACGGGCAGATGGTGGTTGTATCTTACCTCCCTCTGCCCGCTTCATACATTATTTGATGGGTTCTTCTTCAAGCTCTTCTTTTTTATACTTTAACTTTGTTGCTTCTCCCCCTCGCAAATGACGAATGGACTTATGATAATCTAATATTTCTTTTACTTCATTAGCAAGGTCAGGATTTATTTCAGGCAATCTTTCTGTAAGATCTTTATGGACTGTACTTTTGGATACGCCAAACTCCTTCGCAATTACGCGAACCGTTTTTCTCGTCTCCACGATATACTTCCCAATCTTGATGGTTCTCTCTTTGATGTAATCGTGCACACTACTCGCCCTCCCTAAATTGGATGTGAGAAGTGTGAAATGAGACTCGTTTTTACTTTGTCTTATAGTGTGTTTTTTACTAGTTGTTAAAAGAGTAGCAGGTAAACCTGCCGAGCAGTAGCTAAACATATCCTAGAGATTATACAGCTATTACTAAACAAACGACCCCTCACCTCAAACATTCTCTTTGTAAGGTTTGTAACAGTTTATTAGCTTGGATTAAAATATATGCACAAAAAACACAAGTAGGACAAGTAGCTGTATGTTTTTTTCATTTTAAGCAATCTTTTTCAAGAAGACATTCTCTATAAAACATGGTTGTTATTTATTACCTGCGACTTATGACTTAAAAAAGGGTGATTAGACCTGATTATAAATTCTTATTTTTCGACAAGTTTCGCAAACCCTTTTTCTTACTCTATATTACAAAAGAGCATTTTTAGTTCTAATCACTCAATTAAATGTATTTAAGCAACCAATGAAAAGTGATAAAAGTCCATACATAAATTCCAAATACCCAATTCTTTATAATGAACAAGAGATTCTTTATTCCTATTGTTGTTTAATCCATCCCTGACTTACACTAAAAATCGAGCCAATAGATAAAACATGGTTATATAACAATTATTTTCCAATTGAAGGGTGATTTATTTTGACAGTGTTAAAGCCACGGAAAGAGAGAATCTTTGAAGCGAGACAAAGAAGGATGAAAATAAGAAGAATGAAATTAACAGGCATCTTGGCTGCTACAGTCATTATTCTTGCTGTCATTTTCAGCTTGAATGAGCAATCATCAGAAGCCGCTACTTATAAAGTTAAAAAAAATGATACACTCTATCGTATTGCCAAAAAACATAATCTTTCTGTCGAAGAATTAAAAATACATAACCAACTTGTAGACAATTATATTACTGTAGGGCAAACGCTAGACATTCCATATCCTACAAACTATCAAGGTTTATCAGGTGAACCATTTATACATATTGTCGCTCCTGGGGAAACATTATGGAGAATTGCCGGTAGATACGGACTAAGCGTTGAAGAATTAAAAACACTCAACAACCTTAAGGATAATCATATTAACGCTTTTCAGCCATTAACCATCATTGATGAAATGTATACATCGCAAGCTAAACTTATTGGAGCTGCAGATGATCGTGTGCTCGAATTCCAAGCCGATGAAGAGTTCTTCACTTTACTGGCACCTCTACAGTCTGCTTCTAGACTTCAAGCATTTACTGGTCAAGATTTATTCATTACATATAAAAAAAATTCATTACTATCAATACATTCTACTCAAACACCATAAGAAATAAAAAGGGAAATATTCACGAATGAATATTTCCCGAGAAATGTCGAAACTTTTCCATTTTTGTCTCAACATTATTTATGATTCTTGTGAATCCGAAGAAGTATCAGCGTCTGTTTCATCTTCATTGCTTGCACCATCATCTTCTGATTGGCCTTCATCACTTGGCGCAGCATCTGATTCATCATCAGCACTTTCCGTTGAACCTTCTTGGGCTGCATCTTCAGCAGGTGTACTCTCTTCAGCTATTTCAGCTTTTTCCAATTGACTTAACGTTTTACCAACAAACTCTTCTGGGTTTACAGCTACACCATCTTTACGGATTTCAAAATGTACGTGCTCTCCAGCTTCTTGGTTAATTTGGCTTTGACCAGATTGAGCAATTGTATCTCCTTGCTCCACTACACTACCTTCTTTTACTTTCATATCAGTAATGGATTGGTAGCGTGTCACAATTCCTTCAGCATGCTGAATTTCAACGACATTACCTAGTGTTGCATCTTCTTCCACCTTAGTAACTGTTCCACTTAATGCTGCACGAACTTCAAATGTTTTCCCATCTTCCATAACAATGTCAATACCTGCATTTGGTTGGTATGTGTTATTGTAGAATACCAAAGCTTCTTCTTGAGCCGCTTCCTCACCATGTACATCATAGAATTTAGTTTGGATTACTGCTCCGTCCGCTTTTTCTACCGGTAGCACAAAGTTCTCCATTGCATTATTTACTTCAACTGCATCCTCATTACCTTTGCCAGTAAGATCTGTCTCACCGTAATCGAATCCATCTGTGTCTGAAGCATTTTCATTGCTGTTTTGGAACCATAGAACGCCACTAAGTATGAGTGCTGCACTCGCGATGTAAATTGCTGGATAAGCCCAACGTTTCTTCATAAACTTTTTAAAACTAGAATCTTGAGAAGTCTTTTTTTCTTCCTCTCTCATTTTTCATCACCTCTGGCATCAGTTTGAACAGATTCCAGAAGATATATACATCATCTAAAAATTTTTTTGGATTTATTTTTTACTAACTCGATTTTTATATACATGTTTTATCAAAATAATTATTTTCTGAATACTTAAGTACTAAGAGATCTACATTCAAACAGAAAACAAACAGCCCCGATTGAAGCTGTTTGTTTAAACTTACTTTTGTGCAGTTAATTTTGCCACCATCGTATCAGATTCACTTATTTCGATTCCTTTATAATAATAAGAAACGATTTCTTTATATGATTTACCTTCTTTCGCCATACCGTTTGCACCATACTGACTCATGCCAACCCCATGTCCATATCCTTTTGTTTGTATATTAATCTGATCGCCATTTCTCTTCAGGGTAAAGTCAGTTGATTGCAATCCTAATTTCATTCTAACATCTGTTCCTTTAATCATGGTTCCATTAATATTTACTTTCCCTATTCGATTACCATCTGTTTTCTCAACAATTTTAGCAACAGTTTGACCCGAAGGTACTTTCACATCTAATTTTTTTTCAAATTCGGACACAGGGATAGAGATTTGATCAGCAAATTTTGGTGTATCAATGTCCCAGGGGCTTTTGACACTTTTTAAATACGGGGTCGCATTAGCCCAAACATTTTCTGCATTTTCCGTATAGCCATTACTTGTTGAAAAGAACGCTGCTGTTATAGGATTACCATCATAGGTAAGAATTTGCCCACTTGTTTCTTGAACTGCTTGCGTAATTTTCTCGATTTTCCAATCATAATCGGACTTCCATATTTTCTTGAGCTCTTCTTTGTTTTTAAAAACTTGATCATCAGTGGAATCAGTAATCATTGCACCATCTGGTAATGAACCCTCATCTGCCAGTAGATGCTGCATTGTATACGTTCGCGCTGCTAATGCTTGTGCCTTCAACGCCTCTAGCTCAAACTCAGCAGGCATCTCAGAAGCAACAACCCCAATAAGATAGTCTTCAAAAGCAAAGGTTTCCACTTTGTTGGCATCGGTACGGTAAACAGCCACATCAACTGCAGGTTCCATCGAGGTGAAAGGTGTTGCCTCCCCCTTCTTCTTCTCCGCAGTTACAGTCTCTCGATTCTCTTGCTTCTCATCATTTCCCAAAGGAAGAACTACTAGTAAGGCTGGAATAATTAATACAAGTGTAAAGAGTAATGCTGATAGTACGATGAATGGTTTGAATTTTGTCATATGCTAGCCTCCATCAAGATTCACGTCTCATTCAATCATATGGTCGAAATAGAGCCATTATGACAAAATCCCACTATTGAATTTCTCTAGTAAAGTAGCTATTTCTTGTGTAATGGCAGAGATAGAGAACCGAGTGAAAATGGAGTTAGGGCTAATTGCGAGAGCTAAATGTTCACCTTCACTATGGTAATGAATAGTTTTGAGTCCACAACCAAATCATAGATAGAGTCCTACAACACCTAAAAAAAATTGTGGATGAACCTTTGTCCTTTTTGCCCTCAATCACATCTCGATGGTTATGTGACTTCATTTGTGCGCATTTCCTGTTTGCCCAACATCTCATCAGTTTTATATACTCTGTGCACCCATTCCCTAATATAACTTGGCTTTTTTGATCTCACATATATGTACATCTACATTTTCATCCTTAGCTAAAAAAAACCACCAATCTCTAAAAAGATTAGTGGTTCGCCATTTTTATGCATTCAAATCAGTAATGATGGTTTGTTCAGTTGTAGACATATCTTCGTCTGCTTCAGTCACACGTTCAATGTCTGCACCTAAGCTCGCTAGTTTCTTATGGAAATCGACATAGCCACGGTCAAGATGTTTTAATTCTGTTACACGTGTTATGCCGTCTGCTACAAGTCCTGTTAAGATGAGAGCAGCTGCAGCACGTAAATCGGTTGCGGCAACTTCTGCACCTTGTAGGTTGGATGGTCCTTCCATAATAACAGAGCGACCTTCGATTTTCACATCTGCATTCATGCGACGGAATTCTTCCACATGCATGAAGCGGTTTTCAAATACAGTCTCCGTAATAACACTTGTGCCTTTGGCATGAAGCAATAGTGCCATCATTTGAGATTGCATATCTGTTGGAAAACCTGGGTGAGGCATCGTTTTAATATCGACAGCTTTAAGTTCTGACGGGCCGATGACGCGAACCCCTTCTTCCTCTTCGATAAACTGAACGCCCATTTCTTCCATTTTTGCTATTAAAGATGTTGCATGTTCTGGTACAGCGCCTTTGACAAGAACATCGCCGCCTGTAATGGCTGCTGCTACCATAAATGTACCTGCTTCAATTCGGTCTGGAATAATATGATGCTCAGCACCAAATAATACATCCACACCTTCAATACGAATCGTTCCTGTTCCAGCACCACGAACTTTTGCACCCATTTTATTAAGGAAGTTCGCAAGGTCCACAATTTCTGGCTCTTTTGCTACATTTTCTAGAATCGTTGTACCCTTTGCTAATGTAGCAGCCATCATAATATTTTCTGTTGCGCCTACGCTAGGAAAATCAAGATATATTTTCGCACCATGCAGTTTTCCTTCTGGAGCTTCTGCTTCAATAAAACCGTTGCCAACCTTAACTGTTGCACCCATTGCTTCAAAACCCTTTAAATGTTGATCTATCGGGCGTGAACCAATCGCACAGCCGCCTGGCAATGCTACTCTTGCTCTTCCATTTCTCGCTAATAGTGAACCCATGACTAAAACAGATGCACGCATTTTTCGAACATATTCAAATGGTGCTTCTACTTTTAACTCTCTAGATGCATCAACAGTTACTGTATTGTTATCAAACCCCACTTCGGCGTTTAAAAAACGTAATACTTCATTAATTGTATATACATCGGAGAGAGTTGGGACATCACGAATTACGCTTTTTCCATCACTTGCTAACAATGTTGCAGCGATTACCGGTAAAACAGCATTTTTTGCGCCTTCTACTTTAACTGTGCCACTTAACCGATTTCCGCCGCGGACGATGATTTTTTCCAAAGTGTATTCCCCTCCGCGTCCATTTTCTCTATATTAATATTCAATCGTTATGATGGGTGTGCCGATAACAATAGTTGTCTTAGCGCCCAACCCTTCTTTTCTTAAGCCAATTTGTAAATTCATATCTTTGCCATCCGTTGTAACAGACTCTTTGAACATAGGTGAATATGCCGATGTCGAAATAAATTGCTCTTCTTCTAACGCTTCTATTTCTTTCGCATTAAATGTGGACAATAATCCGTTCATTTGTTCAAGCATAGACTCCCTCATATTACCATCATAATGACCAATGATACAAGAGAAAATATTGGGTTTTTTAGTAAAAATGTCAGACATCTGACTTTTCATATAGTTCCCCATATTTTCCTGGATACTGCCTTCGTAGCCAGCACCTTTCGCCTCATAAATGACATACGTTTGTACATTGTTTTTTGTGTCGGTTGAAAGTATTTTTATCGTTTCAGTCAGATCATTTTTTTTAAGCGTTCCTATGACTTCATATCTTTCTTGAGATTCCTTTTGGACAGACCATTTCCAGTCCGTAAAACTCTTTTTCATCTCTTTAGTATATGCTTTTACTTCTGCAAAGGTTTGTAGTGTTTCCAAGTTTTCCCTTGCATGAACTGACCATTCTTGAATCAAAATATTCTCGTCCTGTACAGTTTGAGCGATTTGTATTAGTGAAAGCTCTTCTACAGATGCTGCATCCGAATGATTGCCGAAAATAATCCAAACTAACCCGACAATTCCCATTATAGAAAATATAAATGAATACTTCTTCATTAAACTCCCTCCCTTACTACCATTGTTACCAAAGGAGAGATCGGCATACTTGGGAATTATCGTCACATTTTGACATCCACTAGTTGAGTGAATATTAAGTCAGATTATATGTATAGTTTTAAGAAAATTTATAGCAACATCATGCATTGTACTCAAACTTTGAGCAAATGAAAACATGTACGAAGACCTATATTTAAGGTCTATTTTTTGACAAATGGATTATTGCAAAATAAATGGAAGTTGTTGAGACCAAAGAAGATAATCAAGCACAAAGTTACCGACAATCGATCCAAGTGCGATCGATAACAATACATATAATACCCTTGCTTGCAAAACATGGTTCGCCTTGATCCACGTATCAATTTTAATCGCTTGCAAAGCATACCAAGCTACAGCAATAAATATTAAATGTACAATAATACTAACCAATGCCTGTTGGCCAAATCCAGAGATCACATGACCCACTCCTTCAATCAAAAACTACACCATTTATTTTAACTCAAATCACCTTCAGAAAGATAGCACACACCCTCTTAACAATTGACGTTTTTGTTTCAGTTTTCGTTTCACCTAAATTTATTTTTCCATAATTTACTTTACTTTAAGCTCTTTGCTTTCCATAAATAAAAAAGAAGAAGGAGCTCTCCCTTCTTCTATACCCGTTTCTACTGTAAGAAATCATAAAATGATAAAAAATTTTGATGGAGGAAATCATAAGCTAATTGTGGAAAAACGCCTAGTAATACTGTCATCATCACGCAAATACTTATGATAATGCCATTCAACTTCTTCCCACTCATTTGAAAATTATGATTCGCTTCTCGGAAAAAAGCGTAAATAATCAACTTAAAATAATATATATAAGATATCACCGTAGTGGCGATTAGGATAACAGCTAATAGATAATGCGTTGGTTCTGTGCTTAATGCGCCTAGAAAAATATTCAGTTTGCCAATAAACCCTGATGTTCCTGGTATCCCCGCTAACCCTAGCATAGTAAGTGCGAGTGCAACAGCTAAAAGGGGAGCACGTTTGGAAAGCCCAGACAATTGCTTTAGCTCTTCAATATTCATTAATTGTAACAAGGAAAAAACAGCGATTGTCATAAATAAATAGGCCGTTAAATAAAACCAAATCGTCTCTACCATAAAGGCGGAGAAAGCCGTTACCGCAACTAATAAATATCCCGCATGTGCAATGCTTGAATAGGCAAGCATCCGCTTAACCTTCGTTTGCCTTAGTGCCACTAAATTCCCCCATATCATCGTCACGGCAGCAAGAACGGCTAAAAAGTTTTGCAGCGCCATTAATAAAGAAGAATTGTTACTCATATCCGGAATATGATAAAAAACCGTGATGAACATTCGAATGATTAAAATAAACCCTGCTGCTTTTGAAATAATACTCAAAAAAGCGGTAACTGGTATCGGCGCTCCTTCATAAACATCTGGTGTCCACATATGAAAAGGTGCTGCAGCGATTTTAAATGCTAAACCAACTAAAATCATCAGAAAAGCTAGTGCTAATAAAAATAGATGTTGAGTATTCGTTAACTCTTGAAGCCTACCCGCCATTTCTAAAATATTGGTTGTCCCAGCAACCCCATATAAATAACTCATACCGAACAAGGTAATAGCTGTGGCAATTCCACCATTAATGACATATTTCATTGCTGACTCGTTTGAAGGGAGATGCTTCTTTCTTATTCCTACTAATATATAGGATGATAAGGTCATTAGCTCTAAACCTACAAAAAGAGTAATTAAATCAGCGCTTGAGGACATAATCATCGCACCAAGTAATGCCACTAAAAATAAATAGAAAAACTCTCCCCTGAACTCCGTTAATTCTTCTTTCGGTTCATATGAAATAGCTAACAACAACACAAAGCCGGCAGCAACTAATAACACTAATTTAAAAGCAATCGCAAAGGAATCTAATCGGAAGGTGTCATAGAGAATCGCAAAAGGTGTGTCCCCTATGAGTGTAAGTAAAAAGATTAAAGCTGCAACGATACTTCCTACACCAAGCCAACCGAGCCATTTCCGATGAAACGACCTCGGTAGAAATAAATCTAGGAGGGATAGTAGAGTAGCTGTACCAAGAATAATGAATTCTGGAACCATCGCATGCCAACTAAATGATAATAATGTATCAAGATCCATTTTTATTTCACCCCCCTAATCCAATGATGATTGATTTTAAAGTTGAACCGATAATATCTGGATAAACACCAATACCAACAATACATAAAAGCAAAATAATTGCTGGCCAAATCTCTAATGACGTCATATCTCTTACCCTTTTCGCCTTCTCTTGTTGGCCAAAAGTAATCCCTAGCACTGCTCGTAATATATATACAGCCGTCAATATAATGCCTAAACATGCGATAACTGCAAGCACTGGCCATTCTTGAAATAGACCCAGGAACACGAGAAATTCCGCGACAAACCCTGACATACCGGGTAAACCTAATGAGGCGAGACCTGCTACTAACAAAAAACCTGAAGCGATTGGCATTGTTTTCGCTAGCCCATTTAAATCATCCATGGAACTAGATTGATATCTCTCGTAAAAGATACCGATAAGATAGAAGAACAAGGCGGCAATTAACCCATGTGAGACCACTTGAAACATCGCTCCTTGTATCCCCGCTTCATTTAATGCAGCCAATCCGATAAGTACGATACCCATATGCGAAATCGATGAGTAAGCTAAAATTTTTCTCAGTTCTTGTTGGGATAATGCTAAAAACGCACCATAAAGCAAGTTGATTACACCAAGTATCGCCAGCCATAAAGTGAGCGATTGAAACTGGTTAGGAAAGAAGCCTAAACCAAAATGGATGAGACCATAGGCGCCAATTTTCAACAGTACACCCGCATGAAGCATGACAATTGCTGCTGGCGCTTCAGCATGAACCTTAACCATCCAGCTGTGAAACGGCCAAATAGGAAGCTTAATCCCAAAGGCAATGAATAAGGCAAGCAGCAAGCCCGTTTTCTCTTTTGATGAAAAAACCGTTCCATCATCTGCACTTAAAATAGACATTAAGGCCTCGATATTCGCCGTACCTGTTTTAGCAAACAATACCATGATGACAACTAAAAGGATTGCTGACCCAATCCCGTTATAAATGAGCAAAGAGAAGGCTGTTCGTTCTTTTTCATATAGCCCCCATTTGCCTATTAAAAAGAAGGTTGCCACTAAAGTCACTTCAAAAAAGATAAAGAATAATACTAAGTTCTCAGCAGCAAACACCCCGAGCATGCCAACTTCTAATAATAGAAATAGCATGTAATAACCTTTCCACCCTGCTTTGATCTGAAATGAAGCAAAGGCGGCTAACGTAGAGAGTAAGGCAGTTAATAACAATAGAATAAGAGAAAAACCGTCTACTCCTAATTCATAATCAATACTGTATAATTTGCCAAAGACTTCGGGATTACCAAATTGCATCCAACTTAATTTCCCAGAAAAACTAACTAACTCTACACCCATCTTAGATGAGATAATTAAGTAGATTGATAGAAAAAGAGAAGGAAGGGTACTAAGTGTAGCGACTGTTTTAATCGTTTTCTCCTTCGTTTTTGCAACCAGTGTTAATAATAAGACACCGAGAAGGGGCGCAAATACAATAATGCTCAATATAAACGGGAATCCCACTATAAGCCACCTCCTGTCACTGCAAACACTACGATCAGAATGGCTAACCCAACAAAAGCAACCGTTCCATACAATTGAGTCTGCCCATTTTGAAACTTTGAACCAATCATGCTCAACTGTTTAATGGTGATGGTTACAAGAGAAATGAGACCTTCAATTAAATAAACCTCCACGAAATGTAGAACTTGACTTACAAAGCGGCTACCTTTAACAAAGATATACTGATACACTTCATCGATATAATATTTATTTACTACAAGCTGATACGTATAAGGAGCTCTTGATGTAAACCAATCTCTGGAAATAACTTTCTTACTATACATCAACCAAGCAAGCAAGATACCTAAGAATGCTACAATCGTGGCTACAATCATCACCCAAAGCGGACCATCGAGATGACCATGCACATTTGCAACTATCCCCGTTGTTAACCAATCTCCTAAAAATGTTCCGAACCAAGGGGTTTGTATATAACCAGCAACAATCGCTAACAACGCAAGAACCAGCATGGGAACGGTCATCCAATTGGATGAATCTTTTACCATTGAATGCTCTTTCTTTTCTTCTCCACCAAATACTAAGAAAAATAAGCGGAACATGTAAAATGCAGTGAAGAAAGCAGCAATGATTGCAAGTGTGAATAATAAGTAATGACCACTCACCCAGGCAGACACTAATATTTCTTCTTTACTAAAAAAGCCTGATAATAAAGGTACTCCGCTAATCGCCATTGTCCCAATTAGAAAAAACGGTGCAGTCCATTTCATCTTCTTCCATAAGCCACCCATTTTCTCAATATCTTGGGTATGAACAGCATGAATGACACTACCAGCTGCTAAAAACAATAGTGCCTTAAAAAAGGCGTGTGTTGTTAAATGGAATACACCGGCCACGTAACCTCCCACCCCTAATGCAAGCATCATATAACCTAGCTGACTTACAGTAGAATACGCTAAAGCTCTTTTAATATCTTTTTGGGTCATCCCAATCGTTGCAGCAAAAATGGCGGTAAATCCACCAACAATAGCTATGGTAAGCATGGCCACCTCACTGAAGGCGAATAACGGATAAAGTGCTGCTACAAGGTAAACACCAGCTGCTACCATTGTGGCAGCATGAATTAATGCCGATACAGGCGTGGGTCCTTCCATCGCATCAGGTAACCACGAATGCAACGGGAACTGACCAGACTTCCCAACGGCTCCGATAAAGATAAGAATAGCTGTTAAGGTAGCCATCGTTTCTGATAGACCACCCGCTGAGATAGCAGCAAAAATCTCATCATACTCAAAGCTCCCTACTTGCCAAAAGAGAAGAATCATACCAATGAGAAGGCCGATATCACCAATTCTCGTCATGATAAATGCTTTCTTGGCAGCTACTTTTGCCTCTTCTTTATAAAAATAAAAACCAATCAATAGAAATGAGCCAACGCCCACAAGCTCCCAGAATATATATGTTTGTAATAGATTAGGAGAAAGAACAAGTCCAAGCATCGCAAAGGTGAATAATCCTAAGTATGAGAAAAATACTGTTATGCGCTCATCTCCCTCCATGTATGCCTTTGAATACATATGTACGAGGAAGCTAACAAGCGAGACAATAACAAGCATAAGGGCATTTAATTGATTGACCTCAAAACCTGCAGTCAATTGAGTCTCCCCTATGGTTAGCCATATGAACTCTACCTTTACATTTTCCTGCGTGAAACGCGCAAATAAAACCAGTAAAGCACATATAAAACTAACTAAGGAAAGAATTACTGCGAAATCAATTTGCCCTCTCCGCCACTTCCTTCCAAAAATAAGTAGCACTAAGAAGGAGAAAAGCGGAAAAAGCGGTATGATCCATGCAATCTCCATCATTTCTTCATGTCCCCTTTTATTCATACGAATGACGTATGTTCATTCAAGTTAATTTTTCAAAGAGTTGTAATCATCTACATTGACGGATTTACGATTTCGATAGATAGCTATGAGGATAGCGAGCCCGACTGCCGCCTCAGCCGCAGCAACTGCAATGGCAAAAAGGGCAAATATTTGGCCATCTATTGAAGGCATCATGCCATACTTACTAAAAGCAACGAGGTTAATATTAACCGCATTTAACATTAATTCAATGGCAATAAGTACAATGACAGTATTCTTCTTCGTTAATGCCCCGTATAATCCGATACAAAAGAGGATAATGGCTAGTGTTAAATAGGCAGATAACGGCACACTACTCACGTTCTTCCCCCTCCTCATCATCCCGTTTCGCTAACACTATCGCACCAATAAGGGCGACGAGTAAAATAACCGAAGTTAATTCAAAAGGAATAATATATTTCGAATAAAGGGCAATCCCTATTTGCTCTGTATTATTTTCATGCAATGAAGTGGATGGTTCCCCTAGTTCAAGTTGGTATATACCTAAGTAAAAGACGAGCCCGAACCCAAGGATGGCTAGAAAGATGAGAAATTTTCTAAAGCCTCCTCCACTCGTCTCGCTCTTGTCATTATGACGCGTTAACATAATGCCAAAAAGCATCATAATTGTGATCGCACCTGAATAGATAAGGATTTGGACTACTGCAATAAATTCTGCAGAAAGCATGACGTAAATGCCAGCAATACTAATGAAAGTAAAGACGAGAGCGACGACCATATGAACAACCTTTGTTAAGTTGATCATCATGATCCCACCGCCTATAGCGATGAGTGATAAAACAATAAATATGAAAAACTCGCCGCTCATGCCTTATTCTCCTTTCGTAATTGGGTATCATTTTCATCCAACCACACAAGATCTTTAAATAATTCATCACGACTATATTCTGCGAGTTCAAAATGATTTGTCATAATGATTGCCTCAGTAGGACAAACTTCCGTACATAAGTCACATAGTATACAAATTTCGAAATTTATATCATACGTATCAATAATTTTCCCCCGCTTACTTGAATCGGGATGCTTTTTCCCCGTGAGTGTAATGCAATCTGTCGGACATATATTGGCACATTGATTACAGACGATGCATTTTTCTGGATAAAATTTTTGAATTCCCCTAAAGCGATCGGGAAGTGGTAAGGGTTCATTAGGATAATCATAGGTTAGTTTCTTGCGCGTCATATTTTTCAACGTGTATTTCAATCCTTTTGCTAATCCAAACATACCTTTGTCACCCCTTTTAAAATAGATTGATCCATTCTTTTAATAATGCAGTGAGGAAGATATTCGCGATTGCTACTGGCAATAATACCTTCCAGCCGAACTCCATTAGTTGGTCGGCACGTATCCTTGGGAAAGTAACACGGAACCAAATAAGCAGAAAGATAACAACCATAAATTTAAGTGCAAACCAAACGGCTCCCGGTATAAACCCTAAATAGGGTAATGGTAGCCAACCACCTAAAAAGACGACAGTTATTAACGCTGACATTGCGAACATATACACATACTCAGCTAACATAAAGAACGCCCAACGAAAACCGGTATACTCAACAAAATAACCTGCAACAAGTTCCGACTCCGCTTCAGCCAAATCAAACGGCACCCGATTCAATTCAGCTACTGCTGCAATAAAGAAGACGATAAAGGCAATCGGTTGCCAAAGAATATACCAGCCATTTTCTTGCGCTAACACAATATCATTTAAGTTCATACTTCCTGTCAGAAGAATGACACCAATGACCGACATAACTAGTGGAATTTCATATGATATCATCTGTGCGGCTGCCCTCATTGCCCCCATTAATGCATATTTATTATTAGAAGCCCACCCTGCGGTCACAACTCCGACAGTCGTAATACCCGAGACAGCAATATAATAAAGCAAACCAACACCGATATCAGCGAATTGAAATCGATCAGTGAATGGAATGATTGCTAAAACCATAAAAGCAGGTGTAAAAGCAATTAACGGTGCAAGAATAAATAATGGTTTGTCTGCTGCCCGCGGAATGGCATCTTCCTTAATCAGTAGCTTCAAGACATCCGCAACTGTTTGTAATAGTCCCCATCTTCCTCCTACTTGGTTAGGCCCATGCCGCAATTGCATAAAGCCCATAACCTTTCTTTCTGCTAAAATGGCATAAGTGACAAACCCTAGAACAATAAATAACAGCAGAACCGTTAATGCAAAATAAATGAAGAAATGGAGCCATGTCGCTTCAGAAGTTAATAATCCCTCAATCATTATCCGTCCACCTCCCCAAGCACGATATCAATTGCGCCAAGGATCGCGATTAAATTAGCCATATTCTGACCAACTAGTAACTTCGGTAAGATTTGCAGATTATAAAAAGACGGCCGCCTAAATTTCAGACGATATGGCTCTTTCTTACCTTCACTGGCAATATAACAACCGATTTCTCCTCGAGGAGACTCGATGCGTACAAACGTTTCTCCTTTAGGCGGTTTAATGACCTTAGGAACCTTACCCATGACCTCACCTGTTTCAGGGAATTGCTCCACCGCTTGCTCAAGTATCCGTAAACTTTGTTCTATTTCCTGGATACGCACTTGGTACCTTCCCCATGCATCACCTGTATCAGCTGTACATATTTCAAAAGAAAACCGGTCGTAAATGGAATAAGGTTCACTTTTCCGTAAATCCCAAGCAAGCCCAGTACAACGTAAATTGGCTCCGCTTAAGGAATAGTCCATTGCCTCTTCTTTTGTGTATTGACCGATACCCTTTACACGATTAAGGAAAATTTCATTGCCGCTTACGAGATCTCCGTAACCCGCTAACTGCTCTCTCATGTAAGGAATAAACGCCTTCACTTTTTCTATCCAACCGTCTGGTGCATCCCATTTCACTCCGCCTACTCTCATATAATTAAATGTTAGGCGGCCACCTGAGATTTCATTTAACAAATTGATGATCATTTCTCTTTCTCTAAAAGCGTATAAAAATGGACTTGTCGCCCCTAAATCAAGCAAATATGTACCCCACCAAACAAGATGACTAGCAATTCTACCGAGTTCCATCGTGATGATGCGAAGGTATTCCGCTCGTTCAGGAATGTCTAGCTCCATCATCGTTTCAACTGCGTGGCAAAGCACATAATTATTTGTCATCGCGGCCAAGTAATCTAAGCGATCTGTATAGGGAATGATTTGTGTATATTGCAGATTTTCAGCTATTTTTTCTGTTCCTCTATGGAGATAACCGATGACTGGTTTGGCATCAATAATCATTTCTCCATCTATTTTGATAACAAGACGAAAAACGCCATGTGTACTGGGATGCTGTGGTCCTACATTCAATAGCATCTCTTCTGTTCTGATCATTGCCTTTTACACCTCCACATCATAAGGTTCATAATCCTTGCGGAGAGGATGACCAACCCAATCTTCCCCAAGCATAATGCGATGTAGGTCAGGGTGGTTGGTAAATTGAATACCAAGGAGGTCATATGCTTCACACTCTGGCCAGTTCGCACCTGGCCATATAGTTGCAATAGAATCAACTCTTGGATTTTCACGATCCATTTTCACTTTCAAAGCGACAGACTGCTTATTTTTAAAGGAGTATAAATGAACATAAATCTCCATATATGTTTCAAAATCAGTTCCATGTAATTCTGATAAAAATTCAAAATGAAGACCGCTATGTTGTTTGAATAACAAGGCAAGGGAATAGTAATGTTCTAGCTTAACAACAATAGTGGGCACATGCTTGCTCATACGATTAATATAGGAATCTTCTAAAATATCTTCTTTGTAGTGTTCTTTTACAATGTTGAGGTAACGATCTAAGATTGGTTGTTGAGGTGATGGTGTGATAGGTTCTGGCTCTTCTGTTTCTTTTGCTTGAGTTGTTTTCCCTCTTGCCTTTGCTGCTGCAGCTGCCTTTGCTTTGGCGGCTGCGATGGCTTTAGCCTTCTCTGAATCGCCACTTTCATTCGCGTTCTTTGCCTTTCGTTTCGCTGCAGCGGCTGCTTTGGCTTTGGCAATAGCGATTGCCTTTTGTTTTTCTAAGTCTTGGTTAGATGTTGGCTCTGTTTCTGTTCCTTTTGTCTCTTTTGCTTTTTTCTTTGCTATTGCGGCTGCTTTTGCCTTGGCGGCGGCCGCTGCTTTTTGTTTTTCTAGATCTTGATTGGAGGTTAGCTCTGTTTCTGTTCCTTTTGTCTCTTTTGCTTTTTTCTTTGCTATTGCGGCTGCTTTTGCCTTGGCGGCGGCCGCTGCTTTTTGTTTTTCTAGATCTTGATTGGAGGTTGGCTCTGTTTCTTTTCCTTCTGTCTCTTTTGCTTTTTTCTTTGCTATTGCGGCTGCTTTTGCCTTGGCGGCGGCCGCTGCTTTTTGTTTTTCTAGATCTTGATTGGAGGTAACATCATCTTTTGTTTGGTTCACTTCGGATACTGAGTCATGCGATTCTTCTTTTTTCTTTTCCCTCTCTTCCCGTTTTCTTTGTGCAGCTGCTCTTGCTTTTTCCGCTGCTTCCTTTTTTAACTGCTCTTTATCTTTTTCATCCAAGTCAGATCACCCGCTTTCCTGTTTTCGCCTCATAACGGATTTTTGCCTTTAACTTATTGACACCGTATATGAGTGCTGCAGGATTAGGTGGACAACCTGGTATGTACACATCAACTGGGACCACTTGGTCTACCCCTTTTACAACAGAATAAGAATAAACATATGGACCACCTGCAGTTGCACAAGAGCCCATAGCAATCACCCACTTCGGTTCAGGCATTTGATCGTAAAGCCGTCTAATTACTGGAGCCATTTTTTTCGTGACGGTACCAGATACAATCATGACATCAGATTGTCGTGGAGAAGTGCGGAAAAAAGAGCCAAAACGATCGAGATCATAGTGAGAAGAACCCACACCCATCATTTCAATGGCACAACAGGCGAGGCCAAACGTCATCGGCCATAATGAATTACTTCTAGCCCATCCTTTTAACTGCTCTAATGTAGACATGAATATATTACGCTGAATTTCAGCCATTTCTTTTTCACTCATTTGATCTAATTTTAAATCCATTTCAGCACCTTCTTTTTCCAAGCATATATTAAACCTATCACTAACATAAACACGAAAATCAGCATCTCTATTAAAGCAAATATGCCTAATTTTTCATATGCTACGGCCCATGGATATAAAAACACTGTCTCCACATCAAAAATGACGAAAAGAAGAGCAAACATGTAATAACGAACCGTGAATTGTACCCTTGAGTCTTGAAAGGGATCAATTCCACTTTCATAAGTAGTATACTTATTCTCATTAGGTTGATATGGCCGCAACAATTTCCCGAAAAATAGAGCAACTAATGGTAATAGCACACCGATAATTATAAAAGAAAGGACTATCAAATAATTATTTTGATACAGATGCCATAATTCCAATATCATCCCCTCCATAATATAGAAACTATTCAAAATTTTTAAAATGTAATCGGATACATTATAACACCCTTGCCATATTCTGTCGATAAGCCACTAGTCATTTCCATCTATCCCATACTTCATTTATATGACAAGTTGTATAGGATATATCTTTTTTACTGAATCTTATCCGAAAAAAATAAGAACTGTTGGTAGGATAAAGAGAAGGTTTATATTATTGTGAGGAAATAGATAGATCTATATAGCTTTTGCTCACAAGGGGTCAGAAATCTTATCAGCAGGATGAGTGAAATTCAATTCACTATGAGCATGTTTGCTTGCAATTACAAAAAGATGAAGGCTGAGAAACTGAGCGTAATTGACTTATTTAACACTGGATACACTCATATTTTTCCTCTACCCCATTTTCTTGACTCGTTTAGCACCGAATCCAATCATATCTTTCTGCTACCTCATTTTTTTGACTCGTTTATCACTGAATCCAATCATATTTTTCCGCTACCTCATTTTTTTGACTCGTTTATCATCGAATCAAATCATATTTTTCCAACCACACATTATTTGCCTCGTTTTGGTTTATCAGCTGAACTCATCCAATCAATTTAATTCACTCACGGGATTTCTGAAACGTATTGGTATTATAGAGGCATCACAGCACAAATTTATGTCATCGATTCATTCCACGGTTCGTTTACCACCCGAAAGACACGCTTAAATAGACCCACGCAAAACAAAAAAAGAACCAATCCTGATGATAAAAACAGGATTGATTCGTTTTCATGATGATTATATATTTCTCTCCGAAACATTGATACGATTCATCGCACGTTTTAGTGCAAGTTCTGCACGTTTGAAGTCGACGTTTTCACGCTTTGTTTCATTCAAACGTTGTTCTGCACGATCTTTTGCACTTTTGGCACGATCAAGATCGATATCAGTCGCTTGTTCCGCAGATTGCGCTAAAATCGTTACTTGGTCCGGACGTACTTCGAGGAAACCACCGCTAACAGCAACCAAATCAGATTGATTTTCTTTCTTTAGACGGACAGCTCCAATTTGTAACGGTGCAACCATAGGGACGTGACCTGCTAAAATACCTAGCTCTCCACTTTCAGCTTTGGTACTTACCATTTCCACATCGGATTCATACACCGGGCCATCGGGAGTAACAACACTGACTTTAATCGTCTTCATTTTTTACCCTCCTGGTCCTAAATTATACCTCTACGCCCATTTTTTTAGCAGCTTCAATTACTTCTTCAATACGACCAACTAGACGGAAAGCATCTTCTGGTAGGTGATCATATTTACCTTCAAGGATTTCTTTAAATCCTTTAACAGTTTCTTTTACAGGAACATAAGAACCTGGTTGGCCTGTAAATTGCTCTGCTACGTGGAAGTTTTGAGATAAGAAGAATTGGATACGACGCGCACGTTCAACGATAAGCTTATCTTCGTCTCCAAGCTCGTCCATACCTAGGATCGCGATAATATCTTGAAGCTCTCTGTAACGTTGTAACGTTTGTTGTACAGTACGAGCTACTTCATAATGCTCTTCACCAACTGTTTCAGGTGAAAGTGCACGTGATGTAGATGCTAATGGATCCACGGCAGGGTAAATACCCATTTCAGATAATTTACGCTCTAAGTTTGTTGTTGCATCTAAGTGAGCGAAAGTTGTTGCTGGAGCCGGGTCAGTATAGTCATCGGCAGGTACATAAATCGCTTGGATTGATGTAACAGATCCAACATTCGTTGAAGTAATACGTTCTTGTAATTTACCCATTTCAGTTGCAAGTGTTGGTTGGTAACCAACGGCAGATGGCATACGACCAAGTAGGGCAGATACCTCAGAACCTGCTTGCGTGAAACGGAAGATGTTATCCATGAAGAAAAGAACGTCTTGTCCTTGCTCATCACGGAAATATTCAGCCATTGTTAAACCAGTTAGGGCAACACGCATACGTGCTCCAGGTGGCTCATTCATTTGTCCGAATACCATCGCAGTTTTCTTAATAACGCCTGAGTCAGTCATTTCATAGTAAAGGTCATTACCTTCACGTGTACGCTCACCAACACCAGCGAATACAGAAATACCACCGTGCTCTTGAGCGATGTTATTGATTAACTCTTGAATTAAAACGGTTTTACCAACACCGGCACCACCGAATAGACCGATTTTACCACCTTTGATGTAAGGAGCAAGTAAGTCTACTACTTTAATTCCTGTTTCAAGAATTTCTACTTCTGTAGAAAGTTTTTCGAATGTAGGTGCTTCTCTATGAATAGAGTCACGACGAGCATCACCAGTAATGGCTGGATCCAGATCAATTGTATCACCTAGTACGTTAAATACACGGCCAAGAGTGATATCACCTACTGGTACAGAGATGGCTGCACCTGTATCTATTACTTCAGTTCCACGTTGTAAACCATCTGTTGAAGACATAGCAATTGTACGTACAGTGTCATCACCTAAATGAAGGGCAACTTCAAGGGTTAAGTTGATTCCAACTTCAGATTCGTTACGCGAAGTGTTATCAATTTGCAATGCGTTATAGATTGCTGGTAATTGACCGTTTTCGAACTTTACGTCAACAACCGGACCCATAACTTGAAGAACGCGTCCTTTGTTCATCTTTTTCCCTCCTAATAAGAAATGCTATTTAATTATTCTAGAGCAGCTGCTCCACCGACAATTTCAGTAATCTCTTGAGTAATTGCAGCCTGACGCGCACGGTTATAGCTTAAGTCTAATGCATTGATTAGATCCTTCGCATTATCCGTAGCATTCTTCATCGCTGTCATACGCGCGGCATGCTCACTAGCTTTACTATCTAATAATGCACCATAGATTAAGCTTTCAGCATACTGAGGTAGCAATACTTTCAAAATTTCTTCAGCGGAAGGCTCAAATTCATACGAAGTTAACTGGTCTGACCCACTAGAAATATCTGTTAGTGGTAAGATTTTTTTCGATGTTACTTCTTGAGTAATTGCGCTGACATAGTGATTGTAATAAATGTATAGCTCATCATATGTTTCATCAGAGAACATACCAACCGTTTTAGTTGTTAAGTCTTTGATTTCAGCAAATGATGGCTGGTCTGCTACGCCGACGATATCGACGATTACATTCATCCCTTTTCCTTTGAAGAAATCAACAGCCATTCTACCAATCGCTATTATCGCAAACTCATCATTAGACTTATGTCTTTGTTGAATTGTTTGGTTAACGGCTTTTAGAACTCTACTGTTAAATGCCCCAGCTAGTCCACGGTCAGATGTAATGACGACATAACCCGTTTTCTTAACCGGACGGCTCACTAACATTGGATGTGATGCATCTGCACTACCAATTGCGATAGACGCTGTTACCTCTTGGATTTTTTCCATATAAGGTACAAATGCTTTTGCATTCATTTCCGCACGAGTCATCTTTGAAGCTGATACCATTTGCATAGCTTTTGTAATTTGACTTGTTTTCTTCGTAGAATTGATTCGGTTCTTTATATCACGTAATGATGCCACAGGTTCTCACCACCCTTATACTTAAGTGTGTTTGATTGGTTAGCGCGTAGGCTGTCCCAATCCTTATATATCATTAGATCCTGTAAAAACAATGCATGAAAAGGCAGGAAGGGACAACGATCCCATCCTGTCTAACTCTGCAATGATTATTCAGAAACCACAAACGTTTTCTTGAATTCGTTAATTGCAGCTGCCATATCTTCATCAGCCGGAAGGCCTTGAGTTGTAGCGATATGGTCAAGCAATTCTTTATGATTTTGATCTAACCAAGTAAGATATTCTTCTTCAAAACGACGGATATCTTCAACTGGAATATCATCAAGGAAACCACGAGTTAACGCATAAAGAATCGCAACTTGCTTTTCTACTTTAAGTGGTTTATTAAGGTCTTGTTTAAGAACCTCAACTGTACGAGCACCACGGTTTAACTTCGCTTGTGTTGCTGCATCTAAATCTGAACCAAATTGAGAGAATGATTCAAGTTCACGGAATGAAGCAAGGTCTAGACGTAATGTACCAGCTACTTTTTTCATTGCCTTGATTTGTGCAGAACCACCAACACGTGATACAGAAAGACCTGCGTTAATCGCTGGACGAACACCAGAGAAGAATAGGTCAGACTGAAGGAAGATTTGTCCGTCAGTGATAGAAATAACGTTTGTTGGAATATAGGCAGAAACGTCACCTGCTTGTGTTTCAATGAAAGGTAGCGCGGTGATTGAACCGGCACCTTTTGCGTCACTTAGTTTAGCTGCACGCTCTAAAAGACGGCTGTGCAAGTAGAATACATCCCCTGGATATGCTTCACGACCTGGAGGACGACGTAATAATAATGAAAGTTCACGGTAAGCAGATGCTTGTTTTGTTAAGTCATCATAAACAACTAGTACATGTTTACCGTTATACATGAACTCTTCACCCATTGCTACCCCAGCGTATGGTGCTAAGTAAAGTAATGGAGCTGGTTGAGATGCAGATGCAGTTACAACAATCGTGTAATCTAGTGCACCTGTTTTACGTAATGTTTCAACAGCATTACGTACAGTTGATTCTTTTTGACCAATTGCAACATAAATACAAATCATATCTTGGTCAGCTTGGTTTAAAATTGTGTCGATTGCAACAGATGTTTTACCTGTTTGACGGTCCCCGATGATTAACTCACGTTGACCACGACCGATTGGCACTAATGCGTCAATCGCTTTAATACCTGTTTGTAATGGCTCATGTACAGATTTACGATCCATAACACCTGGAGCCGGTCCTTCAATCGGACGAGTTTTTGTTGTATTGATTGGTCCCATTCCATCAACAGGGTGTCCAAGAGGGTTTACAACACGGCCAATAAGTTCTTCACCTACTGGTACCTCCATGATACGTCCTGTGCGGCGTACTTCATCGCCTTCTTTGATCTCTGTGAATGGTCCTAAAATAACAATACCGACGTTACTTTCTTCAAGGTTTTGCGCCATACCCATAACGCCATTCGAAAATTCAACAAGTTCGCCAGCCATGGCGTTATCTAAACCATGAACACGCGCGATACCATCACCTACTGAGATAACTGTACCGACATCACTCACTTGAATTTCCGACTGATAACCTTCAATTTGCTTTTTTATCAGCGCACTGATTTCTTCAGCTTTGATGCTCATGAGTTTCACCCCTATCTACGAATCTTAGCCTAACAATTGTCGCTCAAGTCTATCTAGCTTGCCACGTAAGCTGCCATCGAAAATCTTGTTTCCTATGCGAAGCTTGACACCGCCCAATAAATTTGAATCAACGATATTTTCTATACGAAGGGATTGCTTGCCCACTTTAGCTGCAAATGTTGCAGATAAAGCGTTTCTCTCTTCATCAGTTAAAGGACGAACAGAGTAAACTTTCGCTTCAGCAATTCCTTTTTGCTCATCTGATAGGTCTAAGAAATGCTCGACCATACCTGTGATTTCATCTTCACGATGACGCTCCACCATGATGAGTAAAGTGTTTATCACATATGTGTTAACAGATGCAAAAGCTTCTTTTACGATCTCTTTCTTTTTTTGAATAGAGAGCTTAGGAGTCTTTAGCACTGCTTTAAATTCAGAGTCATGATTCACTACGTCTTTCACTGCACGAAGCTCATCTTCCATTTGGTCAAGAAGCTGATGTTCATTCGCAAGCTGGAATAGAGCTAACGCGTAACGTTTTGCCACTATTGAGCTCGTCATTGCTTCTCGCCTGCCTCTTGAATATATTCGTTAATTAGTTTTTCTTGATCGGCTGCACTTAATTCCTTCTCAATAACTTTCGAAGCAACTAGGACAGATAATGAAGCAACTTGTTCACGAATAGCTGATACAGCTTGTTCTTTTTGCTGCTCGATTTCAAGTTTTGCAGAATTTTTCAAACGATCGCCTTCAGCACGTGCCGCAACAATTATCTCTTCGCGTTGCGCTTCACCTTGCTTTTTCGCGCTTTCAATTAACGTTTGCGCTTCTGTACGCGCTTCTTTTAATAGAAGCTTTTGCTCTTCTAGTAATTTCTTCGCCTCTACACGACTTGCTTCTGCTGCTTCAATTTCACCAGCGATATGTTCTTCACGTTGGTTCATGATTCCCATAAGTGGGCCCCATGCAAACTTTTTAATTAAAGCTAACAAAATGATGAACATAATCAATTGGAATACGATGTCGCCACCATTAAAGCCGCCAGATGCACCTAATACATAACTATCTAATAACACCCTCGATTCACTCCCTTCAAGAGACGTTCACTTAAGGTCAAACTATTTTAAAGTCATTCGATTGAATTTACATAAAGGAAAGGCGAAGGTCCACTTGTGATGATCTTCGCCATTTTACAAATACAAAAAATTAGCCACCGATAACCATGAATGCGATAACTACGCCGATGATCGGAATCGCCTCAACTAACGCTACCCCGATGAACATAGTAGTTTGAAGCATACCACGAGCTTCTGGTTGACGTGCCATACCTTCAACTGTTTTTGAAACGATTAATCCGTTACCAATACCTGCACCAAGTGCTGCTAAACCGATTGCGATTGCTGCTGCTATAAGACCCATTATTTGTTTCCTCCTTAAAATTTTGGAATAAAATTATTTTTAACAAACATGTTTTGTTCATGTAATGAACAGGTATATATTAATGGTCGTGACTCACTTTGTGAGACATATAAACCATTGTTAACATACAGAAAATAAATGCTTGGATAGCACCGATAAATACGGAGAATCCCATCCATAATAATGTTGGTAATACTGCTACAGCATGTCCTAAGAACCCTGTTGCAAGTGAGCCTGCTAGTAATGTCAGTAGGATTTCCCCTGCATAAATATTACCGTAAAGACGCAAACCAAGTGTTAATGTGTTGGCAAACTCTTCAATGATTTTCAATGGGAACATAAACCACATTGGCTTGAAGAAATCTTTCCCATATTCTTTCAGACCCTTCACTCTCACACCATAATAATGTGAAAGACCTACCACCATCGCTGCTAGTGTAAGCGTTACGACCGGATCAGCTGTTGGTGATTTCCACCATAGCTCGTGGTTATAGGTGACTGCAAATGGAAGTCCTAGCATGTTCGATACAAATACGTACATGATGAGTGTGATTCCAAGCACGTGGAATCTACCACCATCTTTCCATGCCATGTTGCTGTTGATGATGTTCTTAACGAAGTCCATCACCCATTCAAAAAAGTTTTGCATGCCTGTCGGCTTCATTGCTAAACGACGAGTTGAAATGACAGCAATTAAGAAAACTATCGCACTTGCTACTGTTATCATCAAAATATTAGATAAGTTGAAGGTTAACCCCATAAATTCTCTCAATGGAGCTCCATGATCCATAAATTATTCACCTCTCTTCCCGCTTTTTACGTAAATGAAAAGATTGAAGAAAAAAATCTATCATAATGACTAAATAGGACGTCATTAATCCCAACACTACACTTATAAGGTGAAAATACGCTGGATACTCCAGTGCGATGATAACTGCCAAAGCGGCAGATGCCATTCGCGACATCGTTCCTAGTGAACGCACCTTTTGCTCTTTCTCTACTGCTTCTCGGAACTGAATCATCTTCCTTACAATTAACCAAAGATTAAAGAAGCTGAGAACGGTTCCCAAAATCAGGCCAAGAAAGATAGATTGATAAGACGTAAAGCCCCAGCCGAGTACAAAGAACGACAACAAGAAAAGCATGTATTTACGTTGTCTACTAAATCTTTCTTGTATTTCCGGCATATTTGTTTATTCTCCTGAAAAAAATTGTTGGATTAAACGAAGCATGGCATAAATGCCCACTGTCAAACCTAGTAATAAACCGATTATTAGAAACAGTGGTTCGGTCTCTAGTAACCGATCGAACCATCTTCCAGCAAAAACACCTAGAAGGATGGCGCCTACTAATTGGGAAAGAATGGCGGACATGAGTGCCATCGCTTTAAAAGGGCGACGGTCATTATGACGCATTAAAACGCATCCTCTCAATCGAGAATGGTAAGAGGTTTTCTGAGGAAAGCAGTATGATAAATCGTCTATTTCATATGATATAAAACTATAAAATCTGCTCATGAAAACCTTATCAATAATACCCTTTGTAAGCATACAATAGGGGCATGTCAATGTCAATGCGTTTAATGGGAATTTCGCCAGTTCTCTTTTGGGCAAAATATGGATGTTCACACTTTTTTCATAAAATCTTCACTAGATTTTTCTTGCAAATTCTGAAAATTTATGCGTTCTTTTTGGCTATTGTTTTTCAATTATAATATTTTTATACCGCTTAATTTCCTATCATTTCTAATTCCCCATTAGCCCCAATGAATAAACGGGTCTCTATCCAATCTTCTTGTCCAGATTTGCGAGCAAATACTTTTGCAATATACAAACCAGGCTGTGGTAAATCGCTTATGAATAAATCCTCTTCTACCTGGCCTTTCTTTACATCTTTCTTCCAATCAAGCATGCCTATAAAAGTTAATGAAGTTGAATCGAATAAAGCAATCCCAAACTCTTCCGCTCCACCTGGTAAATACACTTCATAGCGATACGTTTTCTTACTATCACCTTTACCAAAACTAAAGCCCATGACACGTGGATAATCCGGTTCTTCCAATACGTATAAATAAGGAAGCTGAATTGTTTGCTTATTACTATTCAACCGAATCGTACCGTCTGCCAGTTTTTCAGTGAGTTCCTTTGGATTAACGATCATATGTAAACTAATAGTTTTCTTCTCGTTAGGCTCAAGCATAAATGATAATGGTAGACGCCATTCAATCCCCTTTTGTTTTTTTGGAATTTCAAAAGCATAGGACTGCTTTTCATCAGTTGTATTTTCCACCGTAATTTTTGCTACATGGTCATGATGTTGTTCAGATAACTTAAACTTACCAAACTGTATGGACGATGGATAGATTAATGTAGATGTCATTAATGCTTCCTTCAATTGAATCCGGCCCGCACCTTGTTCAAAGGTCCGGTATGGCGTACCATCTTCATTCACCATAGATAAGGCCGTATTCATTAGTGCTGCTTTTACTTGCTCAGGGCGCCATTCAGGATGAGCCTGTATTAACAAAGCGGCTGCCCCTGCCACATGAGGCGCTGCCATACTTGTTCCTTGTAATGGTGTGTACCCACCAGGTACCGTACTATTAATGGCTACTCCTGGTGCAACCACATCAGGTTTTATTTCCCAAGTAGAAGTCACAGGACCCCTTGAGCTAAATTCAGCTAAGATGTCTTTTTCTTCCTTTATCACTGTTTGTCCATATAATCTTTTAGCTTGTGAAAGCTCTTGATTAATCTCTTCCCCATCTTCCTTCGTTAATGACACAACCGGGATATCTAACACCCCTTCTAAATTGCCCATGAAGGAGCCCGGTGTATTATTGTAAATGAGCAAAGCAAGTGCTCCTGCTTCCTTGGCATTCTTACTTTTTTCCGTAAAAGTTAATTCCCCTCTCTCCACAATAACTACTTTTCCATTAGCTCCTTTTAATTGCTCCTCTTTCCCAATGCCACCGTTATATAACTCAAATGATTTGTTTAAATCCCACGGAATCGTTCCTTGCAGTGGATACAACTTCATTTCTTTTTTACCAATATGTAAATAAGGTACTTTTAATGTAGGGGTAGAAGCTCCTACAGATATCGCTTTGGCAGCCGTACCCGGTGAGCCAACACTCCAAATGCCAGGCCCTGAATTACCCGATGATGTAACAGCAACAATTCCACTATCGACTGCCTTATTTAAAGCAAGACTAATAGGGAGATCAGGTCCGTTCACATTATTTCCCAATGAAAGATTAATGACATCCACTTTATCTTTCATCGCTTGTTCTATTGCTTGTAACACTTGCTCTGTCGTCCCGCTTCCTCCTGGGCCTAAAGCACGATATGCAATAACCTCTGCTTTTGGTGCCACACCTTTAACTTTTCCGTTGGCTGCAATGATACCTGCCACATGGGTGCCGTGCAATGTATCCAACCGTCCCATATTCACTGTTTCCATCGGATCGTCATCTTGGTCCACGAGGTCTTTCCCACCACCATAACTAATGCGTAAATCTGGATGACGATAATCAATCCCCGTATCAATGACGCCAACCTTAACACCTTCTCCAGTAAGGCGGTGATTATCATCATCAAAATATCCTCTAATAGCCTCTCCACCAATAAGCTGAATATTGTCATTCTCTGCTTGCACAGTATAATTTTTTACGGTCGTAAGGTGATGAATTGTTTGATTCCTTTCTATTTGTGCTAACTTATCATTTGTTGCTTCAACAGAAAACCCTTTTAGGGCATAGTTAAATATGTATCTTATTGCGACACCTTGTGCTTTGAGCTTCTCCTTTTCTACTTGTAAGTCAGCGTCATCACTATAAACGATGATAGCTACTTGTTCTTCTGTTTTAATTTCATCCAAGGAAGGCACAATTAGTTGAGATGAAGACGCACTCATACCTAACGTACAAGGAAAAAGAAAAAGAATAATAACGAGAATAAATAGATTTTTCTTCATTACGACGCCCCCTTTTTTTGTTAGCGTCTTCGATTTCTAGCTTCCCTATACTACGGAATTTAATGGGAAGCGCAAATAAAAAAGGTGAATACCCTTTTTAAACTTAGGTAATCACCTTTTTTATTATAGGCCGTTTAAAACCAATGTGTAATGCTGCAGAAATCCTCGAGTTGCCGTGCAGGAAAAATCCGAGGAGGCTTATAGGATCTTCGCGAAAAAGCGAGTGCCTAGTGCACAATAAAAAGAATCTAGTATCGTAAGTGAGTTAAAAGCTACAACCATTACGAAAATAGCGTTCTTATATTAAGGGCTTAAATGGAGCTGGCTTCTTTAAACCTTCACGAAAATAATACTTAATGGCCTCTGCAATTCTTTCAGAAGCGTGACCATCCCCGTATGGATTAGAAGCTTTCGACATCGCATTGTACGCCTGTTTACTAGTTAACAGTTCATTAGCGTTTGCATAGATAACTTCCTCATCTGTACCAACGAGTTTCAATGTGCCTGCTTGAATACCTTCAGGGCGTTCTGTTGTATCACGCAACACTAACACAGGGACTCCTAGCGATGGTGCTTCTTCTTGTACACCACCTGAATCAGTTAAAATTAAATGGGCACGCGAGGAAAAGTTATGAAAGTCGATCATCCCTAGTGGCTCAATCAAATGAATCCGTGGATGCCCTTGTAAAATTTCATTCGCAACTTCTCTTACAGCAGGGTTTAGGTGAACAGGATATACTAATTGTACATCTTCATGCGTTTCGACAATTTTTTTGATCGCTTTAAACATATGTCTCATCGGCTCGCCAAGATTTTCCCTGCGATGGGCTGTCATTAAGATTAAGCGATCGTCACCAATTTTCTCTAAAATCTCATGCTGATATTCCGGTCGTACTGTTGTTTTTAACGCATCAATCGCCGTATTACCCGTAATGAATATTTGCTCTGCAGATTTATTTTCCCGCAATAGATTATCGGCCGATTTCTCTGTTGGCGAGAAATGAAGATCACTGATTACACCTGTCAGCTGACGATTCATTTCTTCTGGGTAAGGAGAAAATTTGTTCCAAGTGCGTAAGCCTGCCTCCACGTGGCCGACAGTAATCCCGTTATAAAAAGCTGCTAAACTGGCCGCAAATGATGTTGTTGTATCCCCATGAACAAGAACAATGTCTGGTTCAACCTCTTTCATTACTTCATCTAAACCAGACAATACACGGTTTGTCACTTCTACTAACGTTTGTCTTGCTCTCATAATATTTAAATCAAAATCCGGTTCTATTTGAAAAATTTTAAGCACCTGATCAAGCATTTCTCGATGTTGAGCAGTCACTGTAACGATAGAATGAAAGTCTTGTGGGTGCTTGTTGAGCTCAAGAATAAGCGGTGCCATCTTTATCGCTTCAGGTCTTGTTCCAAATATACTCATTACCTTAATCGGTCTTTGCATAAAACACTCGTCCACCTTTCTAAAAGAAGTGCTGGTTGCACTCACCTTCCGACAAACATTTGTCGAACAGATCTTTATCAGATCCACTTAAAGGGAAGCATTCTTGTAAAAAAGCCCGTCCTAGGACGGGCTCATTTTCTATAATTAACTTTATTTTTTTATTTTGTACCGAATAAACGATCTCCCGCATCCCCAAGACCAGGAACGATGTAGCCTTTTTCGTTTAACATTTCATCTAATGCAGCGATATATATATCTACATCTGGATGTGCTTCTTTTAATGCTTCTACCCCTTCAGGTGCAGCAATTAGACACATAAATTTAATGCTTTTTCCACCGCGTTTTTTCAAAGAATTGATTGCTTCAATTGCAGATCCGCCTGTTGCAAGCATTGGATCAACTACAATGAAATCACGCTCTTCAATATCACCAGGGAATTTTGCATAGTACTCAACTGGTTTTAAAGTCTCTGGATCACGATATAAGCCAACATGACCTACTTTAGCTGCAGGGATTAATTTCAAAATACCGTCTACCATCCCAATACCTGCACGTAAAATCGGCACAATTCCCATTTTCTTTCCAGAAAGAACTTTTGAATTTGTTTTTTGAACAGGTGTATCTATTTCAATTTCTTCTAAAGGCATATCTCTCGTGATTTCGAAAGCCATCAAAGTTGATACTTCATCAACGAGTTCACGGAATTCTTTCGTACCTGTATTTTTTTCACGAATGTATGTAAGCTTATGTTGGATTAATGGATGATCGAAAACATATACTTTTGCCATAAATATCTCTCCTTTTACTGATTGTACAAATCACACTTCGTACTATTTTACAGAAAAAATGTTTGTGGGGCAACTACGATTCTT
Organism: Cytobacillus sp. FSL K6-0129; assembly: GCF_038007625.1. Lineage (NCBI taxonomy): Bacteria > Bacillati > Bacillota > Bacilli > Caryophanales > Bacillaceae > Cytobacillus > Cytobacillus sp. FSL K6-0129. The sequence goes on from NZ_JBBOXM010000001.1 coordinate 2,719,567, forward strand.
GACATAGAAACATTTATTGCCATTGGAAGAAAAGAAAATGTAGAAGATGCTTTTAGAACATTCGTTATAGTTGGCATAACTTAACAAAAATCCAGCCCTCAAGCGAAGGCTGGATAAACTAGATGATTATCTTTCTGGATATAAAATAAATTTGCTTGTTAATGCTTCTACTCGTTGTGAAGCTTCAGTTAACTTTTCTTCGTCTTCCGCATTTTTCAACGTGAACGCGATAATAGAAGCAATCTCTTCCATATCGTTCTTTGCAAATCCACGAGAAGTAACTGCTGCTGTACCAATACGTATACCACTTGTCACAAATGGGCTTTCTGGATCAAATGGAATTGTATTTTTATTAACCGTAATACCTACTTCATCAAGTACTTTTTCTGCTACTTTACCCGTTAAACCTAATGAACGAACATCTACAAGTAAAAGATGGTTATCTGTTCCACCAGATACTAAGTCGATGCCTTCTTTTTTAAGTGACTCTGCTAAATGCTTAGCATTTGTGATAATGCTTTCCGCATATTCTTTAAAGCTATCTTCTAATGCTTCTCCGAAAGCTACAGCTTTAGCGGCAATGACATGCATTAATGGACCACCTTGAATACCTGGGAAAATCGATTTATCGATTTTTTTCGCAAATTCTTCTTTACAAAGAATCATACCACCACGTGGACCTCTTAATGTTTTATGAGTTGTTGTTGTCACGAAATCAGCGTATGGTACTGGATTAGGGTGTAGACCAGCTGCCACTAAGCCCGCAATATGAGCCATATCGACCATTAAATAAGCGCCAACCTCATCTGCAATTTCACGGAAACGCTTGAAGTCAATCACACGAGGATACGCACTTGCACCTGCTACAATTAGCTTCGGTTTATGCTCTTTCGCTTTTGCTAATACATCATCGTAATTGATGGTATGAGATGTTTCGTCTACACCATATTCAACGAAATTATATTGGACACCACTAAAGTTTACAGGACTCCCGTGCGTTAAGTGGCCACCGTGGGATAGATTCATACCAAGGACAGTATCTCCTTGTTCTAAAATCGTGAAGTACACTGCCATGTTTGCTTGCGCACCTGAATGAGGCTGAACATTCGCATGCTCGGCTCCAAAGATTTGCTTCGCGCGATCTCTAGCTAAATCTTCCACTACATCAACATGCTCACAGCCACCATAGTAACGACGACCAGGATACCCTTCAGCATATTTATTCGTGAGAACAGATCCTTGTGCCTCCATTACCGCCTCTGACACAAAGTTCTCTGAAGCGATTAATTCAATCTTACTTCTTTGACGTCCTAATTCATCTTGAATTGATTTGAAAACTTGCTCGTCCTGCTGCGCTAAATGCTTCATACAATAATCCTCCCTTATCTCTACCACACTATCAATAATGAATAGCTATTATGAAAATTCTCCTTTATTCTATCATGTTTTTTCGGGAGGATACAGGCAAGCTTACTGTTTATTAAGAGAAAAAAATTATCCATATTAACGGAAAACGGTTACATGTAAATGATTATGAAATGAAGGGTAAAGTTGGTATTTCCGAATAAAAGTTATGCAGAAATAATTAGTTACATACGTCATTTATCTACTTATCGCTAGCGGCGCATTATCAGACAATGACTATTTCTATTGGTAGACCGCTCTTTCTCCCCCAATCAACTTCGGCCTAGTCGTTGCTAATGTGACGTGTGCACCACCTACTTCTTTTAATGAAAGACGAATAGGTACAACCACATGCTTCAAGTGCATGCCAATGAAGGTATCACCGATATCTATCCCTGCATCAGCTTTTATATGCTCGACTACAACAGGGGCATCGAAATGTTGAAACGCATAAGTCGCCATCGCACCACCCGCTTTTCGGATTGGCACAACACTCACCTCTTCTAAGTTATACTTCTTAGCGGATGCTCGTTCGAGAACAATGGCGCGATTTAAATGCTCACAGCATTGAAAAGCGATTTGAACATTTGTTTGTTTTTGTAAGTTCATTAGTTCTGAAAAGATGAATTCAGCCACATCCTCTGAACCAGCCGTGCCGATATGATTACTCATCACTTCACTCGTACTACAGCCAATAACAATTAATTTGTCTTCGTTTAGTGATACTTTTTGTGTAAACTCTGTTAAAATATCCCGCCATTGTTGTATTAACTCTTCCATCATCATATGCTCCCTCTCTTCTCAAGATAAAAAAGATGCATATGTCTTCCTTCCTTTCATGAAGTCAACATATGCAACAAAGTTTTATAGATTTTCTTTTTCGTATTGATCTATCTTCCCAATACGGTTTTGATGGCGACCGCCTTCATAATCCGTGCCAAGCCATACTTGGGCAATCTCTCTTGCAAGCCCTGGGCCAATGACTCTTTCTCCCATCGCTAACATATTACTATCATTATGCTGTCTTGTTGCTTTCGCACTGAAAGTATCATGAACAAGCGCACAGCGAATGCCTTTCACTTTATTGGCTGCTATAGACATCCCAATCCCTGTCCCACAAACGAGAATACCTTTATCAAATTCACCGCTCGCTACTTTTTCAGCAACCGGTAAAGCATAATCAGGGTAATCTACAGAAGTACTACACTCACAACCAAAATCTTCATATTCAATATTGAGTTCTTCTAATAATGACTTTATTTCCGCACGAATGTTTAATCCACCGTGATCTGATGCAATTGCAACTTTCATTTTTTATGCCTCCAATCAAACTTGATTGTATGATTATCACTTTATTCTGACACAAAATTTAAAAATTATAAAGATGCAATTACTTTTCAGTTGGGTAGGCTACACTTTAAATTTATTCATATCTGTTTTTAACTGGTTGGCTTGCTCTTGTAATTCTTTTACTAGTATGTCGACTGTATCAATCACAGATGTTTGAGCCTCAGTTGAAGCAGCAACTTGTTGTGCACCGGCAGACGTTTCCTCCGCAATCGCTGCTACTTGTTGCGATTGGGCTGAAGTTTCCTGCATAGCATGCATTTGTTTATCTACTAAATCTTTAATCATGGTCACTGCAGCATTCATTTGATCTACAGTTTGCGTCATCTCTTCAATGACGGCATGTGTCTCGGTCCCTTTTTGTGCTTCTTGATTGGCAGACTCCACTTGATTGGAAATTTGACTGACCACATTACGCACTTCTTCTTGAATATTTTTAATTAATTCCGATATTCCTTGCACAGCTTTCGCACTTTCATCAGCCAACTTGCGCACTTCTTCGGCTACCACAGCAAAGCCCTTACCATGCTCTCCTGCTCTCGCCGCTTCAATAGAAGCATTTAATGCTAATAAGTTTGTTTGCGTGGCAATATCGCCAACAAGTTGGATAATTTGTTCTACTTTGACTGCATTTTCTTCTAAAATTTTTACAGTCTCTAACGATTTCTGATTACCTACTGCTAGTTTTTCTATTCCAGAAATAAGTGAATGCATGGCATGTTTGGATTTATTCAGATCACCGAAAAGCTCTTCAGATACTTGCTCAGATTGCTTTGCCTGCACCTGAACTTCTTCAGCAATTCGAATGACTTCATCAACAAGTTCGGCAACAGACTGAGTTGCGACCGCTGAGTTTTCTGCTCCTTGAGATATTTCTGAGATAGTTGTAGCAATTGCTTCAGCTTGCTCATTAGCAACCGAAGACTCCGCGGAAATTTCGTGCACTTTTTTATTTGTCATAGCAAAGTTCTCATCAATTCGTTCAATCATTTCTCTTAAACTCGTTAGCATTTGATTAAAGGCTAATCCTAAAGAACGTATTTCATCATCCGAACGCGAAACCTGTGCCTTTTCTTGTAAATTACCATTCGCTGCTTTTATAGCAGAATGCTCTAAGTCTTTAAGTGGTTTTGTAATAAGCCCTGCTGCAATAAATGCTAAGATCGCAGACCAAATCGCTCCAAGCAAAAGAACAATAATCGTAAAAAATTCTTTACTTATCGGCATATTTCCCATTAAAGGATATACGAACTGAATACATATCGCACTTATTGAGTATGTAATAACGGCTAATACTGAGATGAGAAGAACCAATTTTTTCCTTAAACTAAATTTCATCTTACGCGTCTCCATGATTGCCCCCTACTTCAACCTGTTCATCTTTGTTTATCTTGATTACTATCTTTTAATACTTCTGCTATTTTTTTTATGCTTCCATGTAGTTCATTATAGGTTTCTTTATATTGTTGCAACGTCCCACCGAATGGATCAATTATATCTTCTTGTTTACCATCATAAGCAAACTCTTTTATTAGAAAAACTTTTCCCATAGCATTAGGAAAATGTGATAAAATCGCATGTTTATGTCCATTTGTCATCACTAATATATGTGTCGCCCATTGAATAAGCTCTTCATTCAATTGAGCTGATTGATGATTGATGCTTATGCCTTCTTCTTTTAAAACTTGAGATGTATAAGCAGATGCAGGTCCACCTTGACTTGCAAAAATGCCCGCAGATTTCACCTTTACATCTGGAATGTCTATATGACGTAATATCGCTTCAGCCATGGGGCTTCGACATGTGTTACCTGTACAAATAAATAAAACGTGAGCCATAAAGCTCGCCTCCTTCTCTTACATTATAATCCAAAACTCCTATTTGATATAGACAAAATAAGGTGTCTATCACCGACATATTTCGACAATTTTAAGAATTTTTTGTCGAAACACATCAATAATACGCACCTTAACTGATTTTTATTAGGAAATTTTAACCATATTACATGAATAACATTTTGACGCCAAAAGCAAAAAGAATCGCCCCTCCAAGTGTCTCACTATATTTACCGAACCACCCTTGCATTCTTCTTCCTATCATTAATCCTGCCCAAGTAAGAACCATGGCAATTACACCAAATAATGTAAGAACAAGAGCCGTTTTTGCCCCCAACACACCTAATGTAAGCCCAACTGAAAAGCTGTCTAAACTTACACTTAAAGCAAAAATTAATAAGCCAAAACCAACAGGGGTCAACAGACTTTCTTTTTCAGCCTTTAAGCTTGACCAGAACATTTGCAGGCCTAAAAGCATCAACAAACCGGCACCAATATAGGCAGCAATCTCACTAAAATAAACTGATAAAAACTTCCCTGCCATCATTCCTAACAATGGCATGATGACATGAAATACTCCAATCGTAAAGCCTATATATAATATTTGCCGATACCTTAATTTGTACATCCCCATACCTAATCCAACTGAAAATGCATCCATACCTAAGGCAAACGCCATTAAACTTAAAGTTAAGACTTCACCTACTAACAACGTCATCTCTTTAGCCTCCTCGGGTCTTGCTCTTTTGAAGATATGCATGTCCAAGGAGAATTAGAATTGTTTTTTTAGGCGAAAACAAAACTGCTTCGATAGAGCGAAATATGATGGTTGCAAAAATCTCAGCGCATCTCTATAGGCTAGGGATGTAGTTACGCGGCAGGATAATGCAAAGTGCATCCATACAGGGATTTTTTGTATGCTTGTTTTGCCATAAGAGGACTCACAATTAAGGCAGGTTTTTTCTTTTTTCATAGTAGTGATTTTCACTAGCGAAGATGCATCAATAGAGTTGATTGCCGGCGGATATCGTGTAGTGTAGAAGGAAACCAACGTTGTTTATGGATGCTGAAATGTACATTATTTGCAGGGTAAATCATTTTTAGTAGGGCTTTCCGCGAGTGATTTGGGATGAGATTTCTTTTTTAGTCGCGGATTTGCCTCTTTTCGCGACTTATCATTGACGGGTCTCTTTTTTTAGTCGCGATTCTTGCTTTTTGCGACTTATAAAGAGTGTCTCTACTTTTTTAGTCGCGGATTTGACCTTTTCACGACTGATCATAGTTGGTTCTCCTTTTTTAGTCGCGATTCTTGCCTTTTTGCGACTTATAAAGAGTGTCACCGCTTTTTTAGTCGCGGATTTGACCTTTTCACGACTGATCATTGGCGGGTCTCCTTTTTTAGTCGCGATTCTTGCCTTTCTGCGACTTATAAAGAGTGTCACCGCTTTTTTAGTCGCGGATTTGACCTTTTCACGACTGATCATAGACCGGTCTCTTTTTTTAGTCGCGATTCTTGCCCTTTTGCGACTTATTAAGAGTTTCACCGCTTTTTTAGTCGCGGATTTGACCTTTTTATGAGCTATCAAGGACAGATTTGCTTTTTTACGCACAAAATAAAAAAGCTCCGCTCATAAGTAATACAATCGGAATATGATCATTTTACCCACATAACTTACCGGATTTCTAATGACATAGCACGCTATAGGAATCATTGAAAAAATCTTATTAACCAACATTTGAGCTTCTGTTTTAGTTTTTAAGGTAACAAGGGATAACAAATCAGAACCTGAACAATTTTTTGTTCAGATTCTGAAACACTCATTCCCAAGTCTACTTATAATTGAATGCGCCTATGGCCTGCAGCTTTCTCTAAGCGATTCATAATCGCCACACCGACACCTTCATATGGGAAAACCTCACCTAAAATGATATCGACATTCTCATGATTAAATGCTCTCAATGCATAGTATAAACCTGCAGCCACGGTATCTAGCGTTTCCCGCGCTCCCATAGAAAGAACAACATCCGTTTCATAGAAATCTTTATTTTCATCTGTTGTCAGTACACCTACTCGCAGTCCTTCTGCCCTTTTTTCATTGATCAATTGTTGCAACTGTATCGGAGTTGAATCGACTAATGTTAATGGTGCATCTGGTGCGTAATGTGTATATTTCATACCAGGCGATTTTGGTTTGGCTTGTTGATTATGTAGCGCGGGATCTAATTTTACCTCACCTATCACCGCAATTATCTGTTCCTTGGTCACACCACCCGGCCGTAAAATAACAGGTATCTCTTCTGTGCAATCAATTACGGTTGACTCCACACCAACACCAGTGGCTCCTCCGTCTACCAGACCAGCAATTTTTCCTTCTAAATCTTCCCACACGTGATCCGCTGTTGTTGGACTCGGTCTTCCTGAGCTATTTGCACTTGGAGCAGCTATTGGTAAATCCGTTTGGGCAAGAATGGCTAATGCTACAGGATGATCAGGCATACGGAAGCCAACAGTTTTTAATCCTGCTGTTGCTAAATCAGAAAGGCTACCCTTTTTTTTCTTAAGAATTATCGTTAATGGCCCTGGCCAAAAGGCATTCATCAATTGTTCTGCCTTTAATGGTATCTCTTCAGCCAGTTCCTGCAGTTGCATTCTCTTTGCTATATGAATAATTAAGGGATTATCTGCCGGTCTTCCTTTGGCAGCAAAGATCTTCTCTACGGCACCGTCACTCTTTGCATTCCCACCTAACCCATATACGGTTTCAGTTGGAAAAGCAACAACCTCATTTTCTTTAAGTAAATCAGAGGCTTGGACAATTTGTGGGTAACTATTCAAATTATCCACATTATTATCCACTGACCATCTAATTGTTTTCATTGTTATCCACCTTCAATATCTTTCATTCTAAATAGGAGAAATCCCCCTATTTTCAGTCTATCATCTAAGACAGTATAAAAGAAGCAAGGTGATAACTCAAGGTATTATCCACAAATTGTGAATAAACACATCGTTTTTGTGTATAACTTTGTGGATATATCCACATTATTCGAGTGAATATTTTAAAAAGAAAGAGTTATCCACAGATTGGACATTTTTAATATGTTCTTTTTCTACTAAAAATGTTGGCAATTCCGATTTATCCACTTGTTGAAAACCCATTAATAAAAATAATTGTAGTGTACTTTTGCGATTTGATCCTAAATATACTGTGGATAACCCTTTTTCTTTTGCTAATAGAAAAATTTGTTGCAATAAATACAATAAATCTGTCTGCACCGTTGTTTCTGACTTCATAACAAGCGAGCGTAACAAACCAACCGTATCATAAGGTTCGATGCCAATTGTCGCTTTTATTTCTCCCTCTTCATCTTCCATAATTAAAAAGTAATCAATTAAGTCCGCTACACCTTCCGATCGAACTGACGCTTCTGTTAAAAATTTCATGAGCTCGTTTTCATCTTGCTTCTGTGCAACTCTTACAATACTTGTTTTCATTCACTTCACCCTCTACCTCATTTTATAGTCTATGAATATGAGTTAATTGAAATTGATAGAACTAAAAATTTGCTAGAGTTAAAATATTATCCGAATAGCTTATCCCATATCTCTGCTAAAAAGAATTTTACTTCCACTTCTTCTTCATCTTGTTCACCTGCATAAACAGGATCTTCTTCTTTTTCGGTCATTTCTTCTTCTACGTTCTCTTCTTCCACTACTAATTCTTCCTCTTGCTGTTCTTCATCACTAAACCCTTCGCTCACAGCCACACCATTTGAAAAATCAAGAAAGCATAATGGTGGAAATAAAACACACCACCAGTTCGCACCGTCTCCTTCACCAAGCGTAATTAGAATCGCTTCATACTCACCAGCAGGGTATAAAAACTGGCCATAAAGTTTCGTCGGAAAATCTACTTTATCAAACTCCGTCTTAACTGTTTGTTGAGAGCCTGCTTCAGCTACAACTCGTTCGGCTATTTTTTGAATTTCTGGTAATTTTGATTGAATCAATGCTCTTGCTTCTTCTAAAGAGGTTAAATCGGATACCCACTCTGTTATATTTGCATTTACTTCGTCTCTCACCGCACGTTTAATCTTTTGATCTTTCTCCATATCGCTATTCGCTAGAATTCTTAAACGGATCGCTTCGTTAGGAATGACTAGTGATTCATCAGCCACTACCTCTGTTTGCGGTATATATAAACTAAATAAAGTACCTAATGATAAAATTAAGATGTATAAGTTCACAATCGATTTCGTTTTCATCTTCCTGCACCATCCCTTCACTATCCACAGTGTGGTCAGAAAGAGAACATCTTAAACTATTAAAATTAAAAAGTTATAAAAATAAGAAGGAAAGATAGACTAAATTTAGATGGTGAACGGATTAAGTTAACATGTACAAAGCGTTACTTTGTTTATAATCCATACATATGTCCATAACGAGTCTTTTTTCTTTTATAATGGGAGAAGCTTGCAGAAAGTATTCTTTGGGGGATTTTTAAATTTTTACGACTGTTAGCTTTTTTTACCGAGGACAGTTCACTTTACAACGCTCTCACTCTTGGACGTTTCACCAAGTGCCGTCATTTTTCTTTTTCCACCGCTCTTGGTTCCTATTTCCTTACCGAGAGCGGTGGTTTCAATCAGTTCCTAATGCTATAAATCCTCATTAGCTACTTATTTCAGCGAAAACCATTCGATCTTTCCCGTTAATGTCAAAGACGACTTCGACCTGTGCTTGTGGGAGGGCACCTTTTAATAAGTTTGCGACCAATTCCCCTTGACCTGCACCTACTTCAAATCCAACAAGTGCTTGTTCGGTTAGTACATATGGTAATTCATTTACTAAACGGCGATAGATGTCTAAACCATCCTCTCCAGCAAACAAGGCACGATTAGGCTCATGTTCAGTTACAATCTCTGACATCCACGAACGATCTGCAGTTGGAATATAAGGGGGATTGGAGATAACTATATCTAATTTTACTCCAGAGTTGATAAAAGGCTGCAGCAAGTCCCCTACTATCCAATTTATGTCTGCGTCTAAATAAGCCCCATTACCCTTAGCTACTTCTAAACTTGCAGGATATAGATCAGTTCCAAAACAATCAAGCTGAGGGTTTTCCCGTTTCAGAGTAATAGCAATTGCACCGCTACCTGTGCCAACATCGGCCACTTTTAACCCTGTATCATCTTGCCAACGTGCACGAATACGCTCAAGCGTAGCAAGGACTAACTCTTCTGTTTCTGGCCTAGGAATAAGAACTTCCTTATTCACCTTAAATTTTCTACCATAAAACTCCTCATAGCCCATAATATACTGAATAGGCTCACCAGTAATATGAGTGAGTATCGCCTTTGAAAAAAGTTGATCGATCTCCTCAGGAAGTTCTTCACGTAATCTTGTTAAGAATTCAGCTCGACTCATCTTCATATAATGTCTTAGTAAAATTTCAGCAGCATATGCTTCCCGTTGATTTTCTTCTAAAAAAGAAGAAGCCCAGTTAAGGGCTTCGAATACTCTGCGATTACTCATTAGTCGCACTCTCTAGTTTAGCCGATTGCTCTTCTAAAATAAGAGCATCAATAATTTCATCAATCTTACCGTGTAGGATCTGGTCTAACTTTTGGATAGTTAAACCAATTCGGTGATCAGTTACACGGTTTTGTGGGAAATTATACGTACGGATACGTTCAGAACGATCCCCTGTCCCTACAGCTGATTTACGCTGCTGATCGTATTCAGCTTGTGCCTCTCGTTGGAATTTATCGTATACACGTGCACGCAAAACTTTCATCGCTTTTTCTTTGTTCTTAATTTGCGACTTTTCATCCTGACAAGAAACGACAGTTCCCGTAGGAAGGTGGGTAAGTCTTACTGCGGACATAGTCGTATTAACACTTTGTCCACCCGGTCCACTAGATGCAAAAGTATCGACACGGATATCTTTATCATGAAGCTCAATTTCCACTTCTTCTGCTTCAGGTAACACCGCTACTGTTGCCGTAGACGTATGAATGCGACCGCCTGATTCTGTTTCCGGTACACGTTGCACGCGATGCGCACCATTCTCATATTTTAATTTAGAGTAAGCACCGTTTCCGTTTACCATGAAGATAATTTCTTTATAGCCACCGACTCCTGTACTACTTGCTTCAATGACGTCAATTTTCCAACCTTGGACCTCTGCATAGCGACTATACATACGGTACAAATCACCCGCAAACAGTGCAGCTTCATCTCCACCAGCTGCGCCACGAACTTCTACGATAACGTTTTTGTCATCATTAGGGTCCTTTGGAATGAGAAGGATTTTTAATTTTTCTTCTAATTGCTCCACTTTTCCCTCTAATTCAGAAATCTCTTCTTTCACCATATCACGCATTTCAGCATCTAATTTCTCTTCCAACATGGCCTTTGCGTCTGTATATTGTTCATGTATTTCTTTATATTCACGATATGTATCCACTGTTTCTTGGATATCAGACTGTTCTTTTGAATACTCACGTAATTTTTTTGGGTCATTTACTATTTCTGGATCACTAAGCAATTCATTAAGACGTTCATAGCGTTCCTCTACAGATTGAAGACGATCAAACACGGTTATTCACCTCTAATTCATTATTAACAAGCATCTATCTTATCACTGCTATCAGTATGCAGTTTTATTTCCAACGTATAACATTCTAATTATAGTATAGCCGCCTTGTTCAGTCAAAACCACTTTAGATTATTTTAGAAATTTCTGTTATTCGATTGATGAATCTTTCATCGTTTACTATAGTAAAGTTATCTAATTAAAAATGAGGTGCAGCACATGAAAGCCATTATGATTGGAATACTCTCCGCATTCTTTTTTGCTTTTACATTTGTTTTAAATGCAGCTATGGAAATGAATGGAGGAAGCTGGTATTGGAGTGCATCGCTCCGTTACTTCTTTATGATTCCACTTCTACTTATCATTGTTTTATACCGTAAGAGCTTACGTGCACTTATGATTGAATTGAAAAAAGCTCCTGGAAAATGGATGCTATGGAGCACAATTGGCTTTGGGCTATTTTATGCCCCTATATGTTTTGCTGCTGCCTATGGTCCCGGCTGGCTAATTGCTGCCACCTGGCAAATCACGATTATTTCTGGCAGTCTACTTGCCCCATTATTTTATGAAATGCGCCACACTTCTCAAGGAGTCATTCGCATAAAAGGGCAAATTCCTTTTAGAGGACTACTCATGAGTCTCATTATTTTAGTTGGCGTATTTGTTATCCAATGGGACCATGCCTCTGTTGTATCGGTGAAAGATACTTTTATTTGCACCTTAGCCATTCTTATTGCATCGTTTGCTTACCCTCTAGGGAATCGAAAAATGATGGCCTTAACAAACAAGCGCTTAGATCCTTATCAAAGAGTGCTTGGTATGACAATAGCTAGCCTTCCCTTTTGGCTCTTACTTGCATTTATTGGTTTACAAACAGCTGGCATGCCATCGATGAGTCAAGTTTATCAATCGGGGTTAGTAGCCTTATTTTCAGGTGTTTTTGCAACGGTACTATTCTTTGCTGCCACCGATCTCGTTCAAGGCAACATGCAAAAACTTGGAGCTGTGGAGGCAACACAGTCCTTTGAAGTGCTGTTCGCAATGATTGGTGAAGTGATCATTTTATCTGCTCCTCTTCCTTCTGCCACTGCTACGGTTGGAATCAGTTTAGTAATACTCGGAATGGCACTTCATAGTTATGTATCCAATTTACCTCAAAAGGGATTTAAAAAGGAAAAGGAAGAGACGGTTTAATTCACCGTCTCTTTAGTCTGTATGGTCTTCTCTAATTTTCACATTTATATAATAGGTCGGCACCGCACCAACTAATTTTTTTTGCAAACTTTCCTCAGCTTTTTCACGTTCCGCTTTTGATGAAAAGTCTTTATTCGTATACACAGTTACATGCATATATTCCCCGTCAATCCATATACCACCTGGTTCATAATCAGTAAGCTTATTAATCGTTGATCTTGCTTGATTAATATCACTACGGTCTGATTTTTTATCGCCATTGGTATTTAATAAGTTGGGATTTTGTTCATACATCGACCATTCCTGAACATCTTCGGAACGATGACCAGAAGGGCTGCTTATTCTAACGGTATCGGTATGTTTGTTGATATCATAAGTTTTATCAGCGTTTGCACCGTAATTATAAGAACAACCAGTTAGTAGACTGATTAACAAAACACCTGTAATGGTTTTTTTCATGAATGAATGGCACCCCCTACTAAATAAAATGCCCATTCATTTTAAAATTTCAGCAAGCAATATTTCCTATGTAAAAAAATGTATGCCAGGGAGTTTTTTCGTTCCAAAAAAGACGCCAAAGTTAGCGTCTCCAATCAAAAATGTGTTATTTCATCATTTCCGTGTGATTTTTAATACTTTTTGGTTTGCCAATCACTTCATGATGTTCACGGCACCGAGGTTCATACGATTCCGATGCGCCAACAAGAATGGTGGGATCTGTATATGATGCTGGTTTACCATCAATTAAACGCTGCGTTCGACTAGCAGGTGAACCACAAACAGCACATACGGCTTGTAGTTTTGTCACTAACTCAGCAGTAGCCATTAAATCCGGCATCGGACCAAAAGGCTCACCACGAAAATCAACGTCTAACCCAGCCACAATGACACGATGACCGTTCCCCGCAAGCATCTCCACAACTTCAATGATTTGATTATCAAAAAACTGAACTTCATCAATAGCTACGACTTCTGTATCAGACGTAACAAATGACAAAATATCCTCTGAACAGGCTACAGGTTGAGCAATAAACGATGCCCCATTATGAGAAACAACTGATTCTTCACTATAACGTTTATCGATTTGAGGCTTGAATACAGCAATTTGCTGTTTGGCAAATTGCGCTCTCCTTACTCTGCGAATAAGCTCCTCTGACTTACCAGAGAACATACTCCCGCAAATTACCTCAACCCATCCATGATGATTGATAACATACATGAAAGGTCTCTCCTTCCGCAACAATCTAATCTATCTATAAACACCTATTACAGTCCTTACTGTTAAGGTCTCACAAAAGAAACATTCTTATGTTAAATGCCGAAAAATAGTGGTGGTGTGCACCACTATTTTTCGACATTCATGAAAAAACAGGCAAGTATCATGACTTGCCTGCTTTGATTGTTATTTAAATTACTTCTGTTTGATGCCGTATTTTTTATTGAAACGGTCAACACGTCCGCCAGCTTCAGCGAATTTTTGACGTCCAGTATAGAATGGGTGGCATTCTGAGCAAGTTTCTACACGGATTTCTTCTTGTACAGAACCCGTTTCGAATTCGTTACCGCATGCACATTTCACCATTGCTGTTTTATAGTTAGGATGAATTCCTGCTTTCATTCTTTTCATCTCCTTCCGCCCTGAATCATTCTGAAACAGAGTTATATAGTTACGGATTCACCGTAATCTTAGAAACGCACTGGAATCATTATAACAAGGTCGAGCTTAATTTGCAATCATCGATTACGAATCAGCTTTACCATTTGATTCCAAACCTAATGTGAGCGTTTTGCTTTCATCTCTTCACTCAATAAGGCAAAGAAATCCTCATTTGATTTCGTTTGCTTTAATTTTCTCATGAGTTTTTCCGCAAAATCAGGAGAATCAGTCATTGATTTACGGATTGCCCATAGTTTATCAAGATGATCCTTAGGAATCAACAATTCTTCCTTACGTGTACCAGATCGTCTAATATCAATTGCAGGGAAAATTCTTCTTTCCGCAAGCGAACGATCAAGATGCAATTCCATATTCCCCGTTCCTTTAAACTCTTCATAAATCACATCATCCATACGTGATCCCGTATCAACTAGAGCAGTAGCTAAAATGGTTAAGCTTCCGCCTTCCTCAATATTTCTTGCGGCACCGAAAAACCTTTTCGGACGGTGGAATGCGGCTGGGTCAATACCGCCTGATAACGTACGACCACTTGGAGGAATGACCAAGTTATAAGCTCTAGCTAAACGTGTAATACTATCCATTAAGATGACAACATCGCGCTTATGCTCAACTAGACGCATCGCTCTCTCTAATACGAGCTCGGCCACTTTAATATGATTTTCCGGCACTTCGTCAAATGTTGAACTAACAACATCACCAGCAACAGAGCGTTCAATATCGGTTACTTCTTCCGGTCTTTCATCAATAAGTAATACGATAAGCTCTGCTTCAGGATGATTCGTTGTAATACTGTTGGCAATTTCTTTTAACAACATCGTTTTTCCTGCTTTTGGAGGAGCGACGATTAAGCCACGTTGTCCAAAACCAACTGGTGAAATTAAGTCCATAATTCTAGTTGAAATATGTCTTGTTTTTGTCTCTAAATTCATATGACGATCAGGATATAGAGGCGTTAAACCTGGGAAATGAACACGTTCCTTTGATGTCTCTGGATCATCTCCGTTAACCGCTTCCACTTGTAACAAACCAAAATAACGTTCATTTTCCTTCGGCGGACGAACTTTACCAGAAACTTTGTCACCATTTCTTAAATCAAAGCGACGAATTTGCGATGCAGAGATATAAATATCCTCTGAACTAGGCGAATAGTTAATCGGTCTTAAGAAACCGAAACCTTCTGATTGAATGATTTCTAGAACACCTTCCATAAAGAAGTATCCTTCTTGTTCCGCTCTCGCTTTTAATATCGCAAAAATAAGTTCTTTCTTTGATAATTTACTATAATAAGAAACTTTATATTCTCTTGCATGTTCATAAAGTTCTTTCAATTTCATATTCTCTAGACTTGAAATATTTAGTCCCATTTCTACACCACTCTTTAGATTTTTCGATTATTTCCCCCATATGCTAAAGAAATAAGATTCATTATACATTCGAATATGGTTGGAAAGGAAAGTATGTTTGAGGCTTCCTGAAGTAAACGAAGAGTTTGATTTAATCAACTCTACTTTGTAATAGAGGAATGATTGGTCTTCCTTTGAAAATATCTTTTATTTTACCCCTAACCTCTATGTTAGGCAACTACATTTTATAGTAGGATATTTGGAAGGATTCTTTCTATTTTAATTTAACCTAAGAAATGCAAGGATGCACTTCTTAGGTCTATCATCAATTATTTAATTACAAGATTAGGTTTTTTCTTCAAGCTATGACGACCATCAATAAACCTTACTGTGCCCGATTTAGCACGCATAACGACAGAAGACGTCGAACCGTAAGATCCTTTAAATTGAACGCCTTTCAAAAGTTCTCCATCCGTAATACCTGTCGCAGCAAAGATTGCGTCATCGCCTTTAACTAGGTCTTCCATCAATAATACTTTGTTAACATCTAATCCCATTTTAATACATCTTTCTAGTTCCGCATCGTTTTGGGGAAGCAGTTTACCTTGCAATTCACCACCAAGACATTTCAATGCTACAGCTGCAACAACACCTTCAGGGGCACCACCTGCTCCAAATAAAATATCTACGCCTGTATGATCGAATGCCGTATTAATGGCTCCTGCTACATCACCTTCATTAATTAGCTTAATTCTAGCGCCAGCGTCACGCAATTGCTCTATAATATGTTGGTGGCGATCACGATTAAGTACAGTTGCAACAACGTCCTCAATATCTTTGTTTTTTGCTTTCGCAACAGCTCTCAAGTTATCAATCACTGGAGCATTGATATCGATTTGCCCAACCGCCTCAGGTCCAACGGCAATTTTATCCATATACATATCTGGTGCATATAGTAAGTTACCTCTATCTGCCACTGCCAGAACCGCAAGCGCATTCCAACCACCAGAGGCAACAATACTTGTACCTTCTACAGGATCGACTGCAATATCAACTTGAGGGCCAGAACCTGTTCCAAGCTCTTCGCCAATATATAGCATTGGTGCTTCATCCATTTCACCTTCACCAATCACTACTCTGCCCTGCATAGGAACTGTATTAAAGATATCTCTCATTGCTTCAGTTGCTGCACCATCAGCTTCATCTTTTAATCCACGGCCCATCCAACGAGCAGATGCTAGTGCTGCACCTTCTGTAACACGAACCAACTCCATTGATAAACTTCTTTCCATTTTTACTTCCTCCCCAATATTCACTTCGTCTCAGTATGTACTGAAATCGATGCGGAATCTAGATGTACATTTTTAACATTGTCAATTCATCATTAAGCATTATTCATTTGTTCAATTTCTTGATCAGTTAGCTTTTCTCTCCAAATCGTTGCCCCTAAACCATTGAGTTTTTCAACTAAATGACTATAACCTCTATCAATGTGATCAACGCCTGTAACCTCTGTTACACCTTCAGCCATAAGGCCTGCGATGACTAGCGCCGCTCCAGCACGTAAATCACTTGCCTTTACTTTGGCACCTTGTAACTTCATAGGGCCGTTAATAATAGCCGAACGACCTTCTACTTTAATATTGGCGTTCATTCTTCTCAATTCATCAATATGCTTAAATCTAGCCCCATATATCGTATCAGTTACCATGCTTGTTCCTTCTGCATTCGTTAACAATGCCGTTAATGGTTGCTGAAGATCGGTTGGAAAACCAGGATATACAAGTGTCTTAATATCTACTGCCTTCATTTTTTCAGCGGGACCGACAAAAATTTGATCATCACCCGCTTCAATTTGTACACCCATTTCTCTTAGCTTTGCCGTTAATGATTCAAGATGATGGGGAATAACATTATCAATTAAAACGCCCTCTCCAGAAGCTGCAGCAAGCACCATATAAGTCCCTGCTTCAATACGATCAGGAATAATTGTATGTTGGCATCCATGGAGCTGATCTACACCGTCAATACGGATGACATCAGTACCTGCGCCTTTTATTTTTGCACCCATATTATTCAGCAATGTAGCAACATCAATAATTTCAGGTTCTTTAGCCGCATTTTCTATAACCGTACGACCCTTTGCCTTTACAGCAGCGAGCATAATATTAATGGTTGCACCAACACTGACGACATCTAAATAAATACGTGCACCTCTTAGTTCATCTGCACGTAAATAAATCGCGCCTTGTTCATTTGTTACACTTGCGCCGAGTGCCTCAAAACCCTTAATATGCTGATCAATCGGTCTCGGTCCTAAATGACAACCACCCGGAAGTCCAATGACCGCTTTATTAAATCGTCCAAGCATGGCCCCCATTAAATAATAAGAAGCACGAAGCTTTTTCACCTTGCCATTAGGCATAGGCATGGAGATCATTGCAGAAGGATCAACCTGCATATCTCCATCAGCGAATGTTACTTCACCACCGATTTCCTCTAGTAAACCTTTTAAGATTTGCACATCCGAAATATCTGGTAAACCTTCTATTGTTACAGGCGAATCTGCTAGTATTGTTGCCGGTATTAAGGCAACTGCACTATTCTTCGCGCCGCTAATTCTCACTGTTCCTTTTAATGGGTACCCGCCTGCAATCATAAGCTTTTCCATTTTGAACTCCCTTCTAAGCCGTTAACGCAACCCCTTTATAGAGGATGCTCTATAAGAATAAGCTTGTCCTATGTGGAATCTTTTGCTCTATCAGTCATAAAACAAACCCGCATTTTTAAAAAACACAGGTGTAATCTACATTACCATTGTTGTCTATCTATTGAAAAAATAAGCATCTTTATGTTAACATGTCTAACAATTTTTAAAAAGCTCACATATGATAGGCATTTAGATGCATCTTCCTTCTCCTATTTTACACCATAACAATTGGAAATGTAGTTGTTGTTTCGAATTGTTATGAATATGTAAATTTTTAAGGAAACATTTGCATCATGGATTCATTCACCGATGGAAATTGTTGACTAATGAGTTTTCCGAGAGTCAAGAGGGATTGAATTGAGAAGTTGCTTTAAATAAGCTTAAGAAACCGTTGAATGAACAACGGCTTCTTTTCTATTTTATGCCTTGTTAGCAGAACCAAACTCGCGCATTTTCCCAATTACTGTTGCTTTAATTGCTTCACGAGCAGGCCCTAAATATTTACGTGGATCGTACATTTTTTCATCTGCTGCAAGGACTTCACGTACTTTTTTCGCAGATGCAATTTGGTTCTCTGTATTTACGTTAATCTTTGCTGTTCCTAGAGAAATTGCTCTTTGAATATCTTTCGTTGGGATACCTGTCCCACCATGCAATACAAGTGGTACACCTGTTAAGCCACGAATTTCTTCCATTTCTGTAAACCCTAAGTTAGGCTCACCTTTGTATGGTCCATGAACAGACCCAAGAGCAGGCGCTAAGCAGTCAATCCCTGTTCTCTGAACTAATTCTTCACATTCTTTTGCATCTGCATAAATAACGCCATCTGCAACAACGTCATCTTCTTGTCCACCAACAGTGCCAAGCTCAGCCTCAACAGATACTCCTTTTGAATGCGCATATTCTACTACTTTAGAAGTGATTTCGATATTTTGCTCAAATGGATCATGAGAAGCATCAATCATAACAGAAGTAAATCCTGCATCGATTGCTTCTTTACATTTATCATAACTTGAACCATGATCAAGATGAATGGCCACTGGAACAGTAATATTATAGTCTTCCATTAGACCTTCTACCATTTTAACAACCGTTTTAAATCCACCCATATAACGACCTGCACCCTCAGAAACACCAAGAATTACAGGTGATTTTTCTTCCTCAGCTGCTTGTAAAATTGCTTGTGTAAACTCTAAATTATTTAAGTTGAATTGACCAACTGCATAGCCCTCTGCATTTGCTTTTTTCAACATTTCAGTCATAGAAACTAAAGGCATATGTAAAAATCCTCCTTGTCTTATTCACTTCAGTCATTCCTTTTAAAGGATTTCCTTCCAGCTACATGTTTATGTACCCTAATAGCTCTCCATCAAACGGAAAAAATGAAATGAACATATAAATTCCATTTGTATCATACCAAAATGTGCAGAGAAAATCTATGATTAGGTTATAACTTTTCATAAATAAGATGTACTATTAATTAAAAAAGGCATAATTGTATAACCTTATTTAGGTACTGGTAAATATTTCTTAACTGCCGCCCGAATGTCATCTATGTCGAATGGTTTAGCAAAATGTGTTAAAGCACCTAAATCTTTTGCCTCTTGAATCATATCTAATTCTCCATAAGCAGTCATAATGATGACTCTTATATCATGATGCCCTTCTCTCATTCTCTTTAGAATTTCAATCCCATCCATACCTGGGATTTTCATATCTAATAATACTAAGTCTGGGTCATGCTTCGCTACAATATCAAGAGCTTGAATTCCGTTTGCTGCTTGGTACGTTTCATAGCCCTCCTTCTGTAAAACTTCATTTAATAGAATCCTTATACCAAACTGATCATCGACAATCAATATTTTCCCTTTCATAATACACCCCATTCTCGTTTAATCAAGAATACTTAATGTTTTTAAATTCGACCCTAAGTGTTTTTTTCCTGCATTTGTTAGGAAAATAACTAGAATGAGTCATCGCCGTTAATTGCTATATTTCGACAAGTTGATGGTTCTCTTTTCGTTGTGTATCAATCAATTACTGTAGCACCAAAAAACCAAAGTGAGCAGCCTGATTATTTTGTGATTTCGTCTTATTTCAATATAATGATAATATTGGGAGAAGTACAGGAGGAATTATTAATGTTAAAGATTTTTTCTACACAATTATTCGGTTTATTTAAAAAATGGCAAGACAATCATGAAGAATCAATAGAAGATGCTGCTCGAATTTTAGCTCAAGCGAGTGTCGGTGAGGGCCATATATATATTTACGGAAAACAGGAGATGCAAGCTGTCGGTATCGAAGCAACTGAGGGAGTAGATGCACTGGCAAACGCAAAAGTCTGGGACTCTTCTGCATCATTTGACGATATCTCAGCTAGTGACCGTTTTCTCATTATCACCAGAGAGAGTGATGACAAGGAAGCACTCCTATTAGCACAACATTTGAGTAATCAATTCATACCTTTTGCAACAATAAGTGCCCTTCCATCTGATAACACGGAGCAATTAGCCTCCTATTCCGATGTACATTTCGACTTACAACTGAAGCAAGGACTTGTTCCAAATGAAAACGGGGAACGAGTTGGTTATCCATCTGCGATAGGAGCATTATTTATCTATCATGGAATTAAATTTACGTTAGACGAGATATTAGCAGATTATTAATATGTGTATTTATATGAGGCAAGGGATTCCATTTTGACGGGGTTCCTTTCTTTTTTTTATATGTTATAGAAGGGCTCATTTCTCGGGCGCATATATTCTTAACTACACAACGGCTTTGAAATAAATGATTAGTGTTTGTTTCATTGTCTCTTTAAACCAATATTACTTTTCTTTGCAAGTGTGAAGCGATTCTAAATTATTTACTGTGAACTTTTTTGTTTCGTTCATACATTTTTCAGTGACAAATTTACGATATACACTGATACATGTTTCTTTCTCTTTCTGAATGACATGCGGGCCTCTTTTGTAAAGCGCTCACCTTTAGTGTTCCTTCTGAGTGACTTGCAAATCCCTTTTGCGAAGCGCTCACCTTTGGTTTTCTCTCTGAGTGACTTGCAAACCCCTTTTGCGAAGCGCTCACCTTTGCTTTTCTCTCTGAGTGACTTGCAAACCCCTTTTGCGAAGCGCTCACCTTTGCTTTTCTCTCTGAGTGACTTGCAAACCCCTTTTGCGAAGCGCTCACCTTTGCTTTTCTCTCTGAGTGACTTGCAAACCCCTTTTGCGAAGCGCTCACCTTTGCTTTTCTCTCTGAGTGACTTGCAAACCCCTTTTGCGAAGCGCTCACCTTTGCTTTTCTCTCCGAGTGACTTGCAAATCCCTTTTGCGAAGCGCTCACCTTTGCTTTTCTCTCTGAGTGACTTGCAAACCCCTTTTGTAAAGCGCTCACCTTTGGTTTTCTCTCCGAGTGACTTGCAAACCCCTTTTGCGAAGCGCTCACCTTTGGTTTTCTCTCCGAGTGACTTGCAAATCCCTTTTGCGAAGCGCTCACCTTTGGTTTTTCCTTCTGAGTAACGTCATACCACTTACAGAAGCTAGCTTCATGAAGATTGATTGTAATAAAAATACCAAATTTTATTTTTGTACCCTTTTGAATTCTTGATTTTACACAAAAAAAGGAAGAGATCCGGAAATCTCCTCCTTATAACAATTTATTCATTGATATTGATTGTAGCACCGACAAAGTCACGGAAAAGTGGTTGTGGACGTGTTGGTCTAGATGTGAATTCTGGATGGAATTGAGATGCCACGAACCATGGGTGATCTTTCAATTCAATGATTTCTACTAGTCGACCATCTGGGCTTGTACCAGAGAAGACAAGACCCTTTTCTTCCATTTCTTGACGGTAGTGATTATTAAATTCATAACGGTGACGATGACGTTCGTAAACGACTTCATCTTGGTATGCTTCATAAGCAGCTGTACCTTCTTCTAGTTTGCATGCTTGTAAGCCTAAACGTAGTGTACCACCTAAATCTTCAACATCTTTTTGTTCAGGTAAAAGGTCAATGATTGGGTGGTTCGTTTCAGGATTGATTTCCGCTGAGTGTGCACCATCTAATCCAAGAACGTTACGAGCAAATTCAACAGTAGCCAGTTGCATACCCAGACAAATGCCTAAGAATGGTTTATTGTTTTCACGGGCATATTGTGTTGCTAGGATTTTTCCTTCAATCCCACGATCCCCAAATCCACCTGGTACAAGAACACCGTCAACATCCCCTAAAAGTTCAGCAACATTTTCTTTAGTGACATGCTCTGCATTGATCCATTTTACATCAATATCTGCATCATGTGCATAACCTGCATGTTTTAATGCTTCAACAACAGAAATATAAGCATCTTGAAGAGCAACGTATTTCCCTACAAGTGCAATTTTTGTTTTCTTCGTTAAGTGAAGCACTTTGTCTACAAGTTGTTTCCACTCAGTCATATCTGCTTCTGCACAATCTAATTTCATCTCTTTGCATACACGTTTATCTAAGCCTTGTTCTTGTAAAGCTAATGGAATAGTGTAAAGTGTTTCAGCGTCTCTACATTCAATAACGGCTTCTTTATCAATATCACAGAAGAGTGCAAGCTTGTCTTTCATTTCTTGAGAGATAGGCATTTCTGTACGGACAACGACAACATTTGGTTGAATACCTAAGCTTCTTAATTCTTTTACACTGTGTTGTGTCGGCTTTGTTTTCATTTCTCCAGCCGCTTTAATATACGGCACCAATGTACAATGAATATACATAACATTATCTCGGCCGATATCACTCTTAATTTGGCGAATCGCCTCTAGGAATGGTAATGATTCGATATCACCGACAGTTCCACCGATTTCAGTAATAACGACATCTGCATTCGTTTCATGTCCCGCACGGAAAACTTTATCTTTAATTTCATTTGTAACATGAGGGATTACTTGAACCGTTCCTCCGTTATAATCTCCACGACGCTCTTTACGTAGAACCGTTGAGTAGATCTTCCCAGTTGTTACACTGCTGTATTTAGTTAAGTTTATGTCTACGAAACGCTCATAGTGACCTAAGTCTAAATCCGTTTCTGCGCCATCTCCTGTTACATAAACTTCACCGTGTTGATAAGGACTCATTGTACCTGGGTCCACATTGATATACGGGTCAAACTTTTGTATCGTTACGCTAAGCCCTCTATTTTTTAACAAACGTCCTAAAGATGCTGCAACGATTCCTTTACCTAATGACGAAACAACGCCGCCTGTAACAAAAATATATTTTGTCATAAATGATTCCCCCTTAACTATTCATAGCTTGTGCATTTATCCTTTGTTTAAAAAGATGAATCTTATCTTTCATAAAAAATTGTCCCATGCACGACCTTTTATTTGAAAAACTTGGTAGAAGCAGCACATGCTCAACTATCAAGCCTTACTCAAAAAAATAAAAAGCGCCCCGCTTACTTTAATTAAGTAAGGGAGCGCTTTTAGCGTATCAATTTATGATCGTTCCTTTTTAAAGGAGCCCAAAAATGATTCTACAAGGCTACAAGAAAAAAGTCAAGGCTATTATTTTCTGTCCTCATCGTCTTCATCTTCATCTAAATCATCATCTTCTAAATCATCGATGAGATCATCGTCTTCATCGAAATCTTCTTCGATATCTTCATCGTCATCGTCTTCATCATCAAGAAGATCATCCACATCATCGTCTTCATCTAGATCATCGTAATCCTCTAAATCATCGTAATCGATGTCTTCTTCTTCAAAATCTTCCTCTTCCTCATCTATTACAGATTTTTTCGCCTTTTTCTTCTTCGGCTTAATAACTGTAACAACTTCCTCTTCATACTGTTCTACAGGGTACCAAGCACGCAGTCCCCAACGATTGTCTCCAAGACCAATGAAATGCCCTTCGATATTTAAATCTGTATAGAACTGGGCAATCTTCTCTTGGAATTCTTTTTCACTAAGATCCAAAAGGTTTTTTAATTCACTCACAATGTCAGCAAACGCCAAAGGCTCTTTTCTTTCATTTAATAATTCATGAGCCACTTCAATTAATGCCATTTCTTTTAATTGCTCTTTTGAGTATCCTTTTAAACTCAAGACCAGCACTTCCTTTCCCTATATCAAGCTATGTATTAGCAACATGTAATCAAATATTTCGTGCCTAATAGTATAACGCTAAAAATAAAAAAGACAACCTAAACATACTCGTCCAATCTCTAGGTTACAAGCAGCGGTGCCTTCTTAAAAGAAAAAAACGCATATTCTTCATTATAAACAAATTATTAGTGTTTATGCTACCTTTAACGATAAGTTTTCCTACTTTTTACATTGACCTTCGAGTTGTCTCTCCTTTTGATACAATCTTATTGCTAAAAGAGTAAAAAAGACAGACAACAAAAAGAAGGGGATGGCCCCTAGTTGTATTGAATAAAGATATCGTGCACATATGATAAACACTATGAATGCAAAAACAATCATAATTTGCTTCACACTCGCACCCACCTTAAAAAACAAAATCCATACCGATACTATTATATGATGATGGTTAGCAATTGTATATCTTATTTACTCAAGAAATTTTGTTGAATACGATCACTTTACTCCATTGTACCCAATTTATTCATTCCGGAAAAGTCAATGAATAAAATATCCTCTCTAGACGTTTAAAAACCCGAACTCACCTTTTAACATTTTTAGATGGTCCGGGTTATTATTCAATTATGACAATTTACATATTCCGTCTGTATTGTCCGCCCACTTCATATAATGCATTTGTTATCTGTCCTAAACTTGCTACGTTGACCGTTTCCATTAGTTCGTCAAAAATATTCCCACCGCTTACTGCAACCTCTTTTAATCGTTGCAGTGCTTCTTGAGCAACTGCTTGATTTCTTTCTTGGAAAAGTTGCAGATTACGTATTTGTGTTTCTTTTTCTTCTTTAGATGCCCTGGCAATCTCCATACTGTCAACTGCATCATCTGCTGGTGGATTTGGATTGATATACGTATTGACACCAATAATCGGCAGCTCTCCTGTATGTTTTTTCATTTCATAATACATCGATTCATCTTGAATTTTACCGCGTTGATATTGTGTCTCCATCGCACCTAGTACGCCACCGCGATCATTCATTCGCTCAAATTCAACCAATACTTGCTCTTCGACTAAATCTGTTAATTCATCAATAATGAATGCACCTTGTAAAGGATTTTCATTTTTAGACAATCCATGTTCCTTAGTAATTATCATTTGGATAGCCATCGCTCGCCTAACTGATTCTTCTGTCGGTGTTGTAATCGCCTCGTCATATGCATTAGTATGAAGAGAATTACAATTATCTTGGAGTGCCATTAATGCTTGCAGCGTTGTACGAATATCATTAAAGTCTATTTCTTGTGCATGTAAAGAACGACCAGACGTTTGAATGTGGTATTTTAATTTTTGACTTCTCTCAATTGCACCATATTTGTCGCGCATAACCGTCGCCCATATACGTCTCGCGACTCGACCGAGAACAGTGTATTCTGGGTCTAAACCGTTCGAGAAGAAAAATGAAAGGTTTGGCGCAAAGTCATTGATATTCATCCCTCTGCTTAAATAATATTCCACATAAGTAAAACCGTTGGCTAAGGTAAACGCCAATTGAGAGATAGGGTTCGCTCCCGCCTCGGCAATATGATAGCCTGAAATGGAAACAGAATAATAATTTCGAACCTTTTGATCAATAAAATATTGTTGAATATCTCCCATCATTCTTAAGGCAAACTCAGTGGAGAATATGCAAGTATTCTGGCCTTGGTCTTCTTTTAAAATATCAGCCTGAACGGTTCCGCGTACAGTTTGTAAAGTGAAAGCTCTGACTTCTGCAAACTCTTCTACTGTGAGATTCCTACCTAATTCTTTTTCTTTCTTTTCAACTTGCTGAGAAATGGCTGTGTTCATAAACATCGCTAGGATGATAGGGGCCGGACCATTTATTGTCATAGAGACAGAAGTCGTTGGGTGACAAAGATCAAAGCCCGCATAGAGCTTCCTCATATCATCAAGTGTACAAATACTAACGCCACTCTCTCCTACTTTTCCATATATATCTGGGCGATAGTCCGGGTCTTCTCCATATAAAGTAACTGAATCAAAAGCTGTACTTAATCGCTTCGCATCGTCATCTTTAGATAAATAATGAAAACGACGGTTGGTTCTTTCAGGTGTACCTTCACCTGCAAATTGTCTCTTCGGATCTTCTCCTTCTCGTTTAAAAGGGAAAACACCAGCTGTATAAGGGAAAGAGCCTGGTACATTTTCTTTATAAACCCACTTGATAATTTCCCCGTAATCTTTATAACTCGGTAGAGCCACTTTCGGGATCTCTAAGCCAGATAAGCTCTTCGTCCGCAGAATAGTTACTATCTCTTTATCTCTTATTTTTGTGACAAACTTATCACCTTTGTATTGCTCTCTTAACTGCTCCCAACCTTCTAATATCTTCTTAGATTCAATTGTTAATTGTTCATATGTCTTATCTTTTAACATTTGCAGGGCACTGTGCGCACTTGTATCTTTTTCTTCAGATAACATGGTCATTGCACCCTCTAGCTGAAAAAGCTTTCTTGCTAAATCCGCTTGTTCTTCGGCTTTTTTATGATAGGTGCGTACCGTATCAGAAACTTCTCTTAAATAGTAACGTTGATCATTCGGAATGATGACATTTTGTTTTTCTACATCAGCCGTTTTCTCATAAGTGGTTACCCAATTTAAACCCGCTTGTTTATTTATGATTTCAACAAGATTAGCAAATACGGCATTCGTGCCCGGGTCATTAAATTGACTGGCAATCGTACCGAAGACAGGCATGTCATCAAGTTCTTTTTCAAATAGCATGTGACTGCGCTGATATTGCTTTTGCACTTGTCTTTTCGCATCTTCCGACCCTTTACGTTCAAATTTATTGATAACAATTAAATCAGCATAATCAATCATATCAATCTTTTCTAACTGTGAAGGAGCGCCAAATTCACTAGTCATCACATACATAGAGACATCACAAATATCCGTAATACCTGCATCCCCTTGACCGATACCACTTGTTTCGACAATGACTAAATCAAAACCAGCAGCTTTTACTACTGAAATCGCATCCTTAATAGCCAGTGACAATTCACTTCTCGCTTTTCTTGTTGCCAGGCTTCGCATATAGACTCTCGGATGAAAAATCGCATTCATTCTTATCCGATCTCCGAGTAATGCCCCACCTGTTTTTTGTTTTGTCGGATCAACTGAAAGAATAGCTACTTTCTTATCAGGGATATCATGGATAAACCTTCTAATTAGTTCATCCGTTAATGAACTTTTACCCGCTCCCCCTGTTCCAGTGATACCAACGACTGGGACTTGTTTCTCTAG
Source organism: Cytobacillus sp. FSL K6-0129 (assembly GCF_038007625.1). Lineage (NCBI taxonomy): Bacteria > Bacillati > Bacillota > Bacilli > Caryophanales > Bacillaceae > Cytobacillus > Cytobacillus sp. FSL K6-0129. The sequence goes on from NZ_JBBOXM010000001.1 coordinate 2,747,066, forward strand.
TTTCTTCACTTTATCCATTACGGGATCCAGACTGGCCGCAAGTTCTTTCTCTAAACTAATGTGATGTTCGGCGATTGTAATTAACCTTGCTATCGAGTTCACATTGCCTTCTGGAAGCTTCTTAACTAGGTTATCATCTTGTTGAGTAAACGTAGGAAAATCACATTCTTCTAGCATTTCATTGATCATTCCTTGCAAGCCATTCTTTCTGCCGTCTTCAGGTGAAAAAATTCTTGCTATCCCATATTCGTGCAATTCTCTAATTTCACGTGGAATAATAACGCCTCCACCGCCACCATAGATGCGAATGTGAGGTGCTCCCTTTTCTTGTAAGAGGTCATACATGTACTTGAAATATTCAACATGACCTCCTTGATAGGAAGACATGGCAATTCCTTGGACATCCTCTTGTATGGCAGCATTCACTACTTCTTCAACTGACCGATTATGCCCAAGATGAATGACCTCTGCCCCGCTCGCTTGAATAATACGCCTCATGATATTAATAGATGCATCATGACCATCAAATAAACTTGAAGCTGTTACAAATCGGACATGATTCTTTGGTTTATAAACCTCTATCGTACTCATGGATAAATCCTCCTCTTCATCCAGCATTAATCATCACTGTTCTTTCTTTCGGTGAAGGTAATCTTAGTTGTGAAAATATTTTATTTTCAGTTATTTTTACAGTTAATCTATTATCGTTTCTCTGCATGAATTGCTTGAAAAAGTAAATCTGTTTGTAGTTCAATGTATTCCTCAATCGTAAACATTCTTTGTAATGACCAACGCCTAAACGCCCACATTTGTCCTTGGACAAAAATATTATGAGCGATCATCTTGACCTTTGTCTCAGGTAATGAAAGCTCTCCATTTTCTATGCAAAGAACGATTACTTTCTCAAACATTGCCACCATTTCAATTTCTTTTTCTAAAACATAAGGTAACGCGTCTTTCGATAAAGACTTTACTTCCTGATACATCACTAGCACTTCATCCTGCATACCATCAACGACTCGGAAATAATCTGCTATCCCTTGTCTCAGGCTATCAATCGTTCCCTTTTTTGTGTCTAGCCCCTTTTGTAGATGCTCTCGAACCTTATCATAAATACTGTCACAGACAAGATATAGTACGTCTTCTTTTGTTCCGATATATTCATATAATGTACCAATACTAAATCCAGAAGCTTTCGCAATCTCTCTTGTCGTCGTTCGGTGGAACCCCTTTTCGATGAATAGGTTCACCGCGCCTTTGATCATTTGATCTCTTCTTTTTTTTACAAGCTTTTCATCTTTGACAGAGGCCTGTACTTCTCTCTTTGACATGATTATCTACCGTCCTTTTATACCCTCCATCCATGTTGATGACTGTATAAACCTCTCTTTACTTAATGGATCTATGAGAAGAATCATTTAATGCGGGGCAACGATCTAATTGCGTACCTAAACATAATCGGCGCCCCATTTCTTTATTTGTTATTTCGTAACCATTCTTGAAATGACTAATCTTTGAATTTCTTGAGTACCCTCATAAATTTGTGTAATCTTTGCGTCTCTCATGTAACGCTCGACAGGATAATCCTTTGTATAACCATAGCCACCAAATACTTGCACAGCATCCGTTGTCACCTTCATCGCCGCATCGCCAGCAAAAAGTTTAGACATAGCTGATTCTTTTCCATAAGGCAGTCCGGCAGATTCCAACCAAGCTGCTTGATAGGTCAATAGTCTAGCTGCTTCTACACTTGTTGCCATATCTGCTAATTTAAAACCAATTCCTTGCTGGGCCGCAATCGGTTTTCCAAATTGAACACGCTCTTTTGCATAAGCAGTTGCCGCATCTAACGCACCTTGAGCAATTCCGACAGCTTGTGCAGCAATACCATTACGACCACCATCTAACGTCATCATCGCAATCTTAAAGCCCTCACCGACTTCGCCGAGCACATTTTCAACTGGTACTTTACACTCTTCGAAAATGATTTCAGTTGTAGGAGAAGAACGAATACCTAACTTTTTCTCTTTTTTACCGACAGAGAATCCTTCATAATTAGACTCGACTATAAAGGCCGTTGTTCCTTTATGTTTATTTGAAGGATCAGTTAAAGCAAATACAACATAGATTTCTGCTTCACCACCATTTGTGATGAAAATTTTTGAGCCATTAAGAATGTAATGACTGCCCTCTAATCTCGCCGTTGTTTTCATACCGCCAGCATCAGATCCGCTACCTGGTTCCGTTAGACCATAAGCACCTATTTTTTCACCTTGTGCCATCGGCTTTAAATATTTTTGTTTTTGTTCCTCTGAACCAAATTTATAAATTGGCCATCCGGCTAGGGATGTATGTGCAGATAAAGTTACACCGGTAGATGCACATACACGTGACAGTTCTTCCACCGCTATACAGTATGCTAAATAATCACTCCCAATACCACCGTATTCCTCTGGCCAAGGAATACCTGTTAAACCTAGTTCAGCCATTTTATTAAATATATTGCGATCAAAGCGTTCCTCTTCATCACGACTAGCAGCGGTCGGCGCCACTTCGTTTTCAGCAAAATCTCTTACCATTTTTCTAATCATTTCATGTTCTTCACTTAATTGAAAATTCATGATTACTCCTCCAAGATAAGTTGTTAAAGTTGTTTACTGATTACTAGCTTTTGAATTTCACTTGTACCTTCGTATATTTCCGTTATTTTTGCATCACGGAAATATCTTTCTACTGGATAATCTTCTGTATAGCCATAGCCACCAAATACTTGAATCGCATCCGTTGTGACTTCAACAGCTGTTTTAGAAGCGAATAATTTAGCCATTGATGCTTCTTTCCCACATTTTTGACCGTTTTGTCTCATATGAGCAGCACGATAGATTAGTAGTCTTGCTCCTTCAACTGCCGTTGCCATATCCGCTAACTTAAAGCCAATACCTTGCTGGGCTGCAATCGGCTTACCAAATTGGACTCTTTCTTTAGCATAACGAGTGGATGCCTCAAGGGCAGCTTCAGAAATCCCCAGGGCTTGGGCAGCAATGCCAATCCTCCCCACATCTAAATTAGACATGGCAATCTTAAAGCCTTCACCTTCTTCACCTAAAAGGTTTTCCGAAGGTACCTCCATATCTTCAAAGCTAAGCTGTAAAGTTCTTGAACCATGAAGTCCCATTTTATGTTCATCTTTTCCGATGACTAGTCCAGGGGTATCCTTGTCAACAATAAAAGCCGATATTCCTTTTGTTCCTAATGCTGTGTTTGTGGAAGCAAAGACAATATAGACATCCGCTTCTCCACCGTTTGTAATAAATACTTTGGAGCCATTGATAATATATTGATCTCCTTTTTTTACCGCTTTTGACTTTAAGCTTCCTGCATCAGAACCTGCACTTGGTTCAGTCAAGCAAAACGCACCCAAATATTCTCCACTAGCTAACTTGGGAACATACTTTTGTTTTTGTGTTTCTGTACCAAAATAAACAATTGGATTCGTACCTACAGATGTATGGACAGATAAAATCACACCAATTGTTGCACTTACTTTAGAGATTTCATTAATAGCAATGATATAGGACATAAAATCCATTTCAGAGCCACCGTATTTTTCTGGAATGGGAATCCCCATTAATCCAAGCTCTCCCATTTTCCTCAAGACTTCCCTTGGAAACTCGCCAGCTTCCATCCTATCCACATATGGAGCTATCTCGGCTTGAGCAAAATCCCTCACCATTTTTCTCATCATCTCTTGCTCTTCAGTAAACTTTAAATGCATATACTTAACCCCCGATGTCGTCAATTGTATGTGTCTTAGCAAGGTTCAAAAAAGATTTTTATCCACTTCGACTAATTATTTAACTTACTTAATCATTAAGCGTATTCGTAAAAACCTTTACCAGTTTTCTTACCTAGCCATCCAGCCTTTACATACTTTCTTAATAAAGGACATGGACGATACTTATCATCACCGAAGCCTTCGTGTAAAATTTCCATAATATAGAGACACGTATCTAAACCGATGAAATCTGCTAAAGTCAACGGTCCCATCGGATGGTTCATACCCAGTTTCATAACGTCATCGATTGCTTCTTTCGTTGCAACTCCCTCATATAATGTATAGACAGCCTCATTAATCATCGGCATGAGAATGCGGTTAGACACAAAACCTGGAAAGTCCTCCACTTCTACTGGCACCTTGTTTAATTGTTTCGTCATGTCCTCAATTGCTTGATACACTTCATCTGTTGTTGCTAAACCACGTATAATTTCGACTAATTTCATGACTGGTACAGGGTTCATAAAATGCATACCAATCACTTTTTCGGGACGTTTAGTCGCTGCGGCAATTTCCGTAATCGGTAAAGAAGATGTATTTGATGCTAATATCGTATGTGCTGGCGTAATTTCATCTAGTTGGTTAAATATCTTTGTCTTCACTTCCATATTTTCAACAGCTGCTTCTATCACTAAATCAACCTGTTTTGCATCTTCTAATGAAGTAGAGGGAATCAGATTAGCAAGAACTTTTTCCATTTCTTCTGCTTGCATTCTGCCCTTATCTACTTGTCTAGTTAAATTCTTTTTAATCACACTTAATCCACGGTCTAAAAACTCCTGCTTTAAATCATTTAAATAAACACTAAATCCCGCTTGCGCACAAACTTGCGCGATCCCTGAACCCATTTGTCCTGCACCGATAACCATTACTGTATTGATACTCATTTATTTATCCCCTCCAGGAATTTATTGTTTGGCCACTTCTATCATTACTGCGTCACCCTGACCTCCACCTGAACAAATAGCAGCAATGCCAATACCGCCACCTCTACGCTTTAATTCATGCATGAGTGTTAAAATAATCCTTGCACCACTTGCACCAATCGGGTGACCGAGGGCAACCGCACCGCCATTCACATTTACCTTCTCTTCATCTAAATTAGCAATTCTTCCACTTGTTAAGGCAACTGCTGCAAAGGCTTCGTTTATTTCAAATAAATCAATATCATCTAAGCTTTTACCTGTCTTTTTTAATAACTCATTAATGACTAAGCCAGGTGTTTGCGGAAAGTCCTTTGCTTCTACCGCAATTGCTGTATGACCGAGAATTACTGCCCCTATCTCTTTTCCTTCACGCTCTGCCTTTTCTGCACTCATCAGTACAAGGGCAGCCGCACCGTCATTTACACCAGGAGCATTCCCTGCAGTAATACTTCCACCTGGACCAAACGCGGAACCTAGTTTAGCTAACTTTTCTAAAGATGTATCTTTCCTAGGCGCTTCATCTTCTGAAACGACGATGCTCTCACCTTTTCTTTGCGGTACTTCAACTGGCACAATTTCTTCAGCTAATTTACCTGATTTAATTGCTTCTGCTGCTCGCTGATGACTTCTCAATGCCCATCTATCTTGTTCTTCTCTACTAATGTTGAATGCTTCTGCTGTTTCATTCCCATAAGTGCCCATATGCACACCAGAAAAGCTGCAAGTTAAACCATCATATGTCATTAAATCCTGCACTTTGCCATCGCCCATTCTTAATCCCCATCTAGCCTTTGGCAGAAGATAAGGAGCATTACTCATCGATTCCATTCCACCGGCAACAATGATCTCTTCTTCACCTAGTCTTAAAATTTGATCTGCTAAGGTCACACTCCTCATTCCTGAAGCACATACCTTATTGATTGTTTCCGTTTTCACTTCCCAAGGTAAGTCAGCTTTTCGCGCTGCTTGCCTTGACGGGAGCTGTCCTTGTCCTCCTTGTAAGACTGAGCCTAAAATTACTTCGCCTACATCTTGCCCAGCAACATTCGCTCGTTTTAGAGCTTCTTTAACAACGATTCCACCTAAATCTGAAGCGGTGAAAGAGCTTAACCCACCAGCAAACTTACCAAAAGGTGTTCTCGCACCTGCAACAATGACTGTTTTACTCAAAACTTTCACTCCATTCCTATTTATCTCTTATTCACTAAATTTTCTTTTAACTAAGAGGCTATTGACTGAACGCTCGCTCAAAGGATGTCCATAGAAAAAAGTAAAATTTCTACAAATATCATGAAAGCGCTTTATTTACTTTATTTTACACGAAAAAAGAGAAGAATTAAAACAATATCCTAAAAATTCATAAAATTTATTTTTACTGAATTTTTATACGTTTCAATTCCTCTCTCCTTATTTCTATGAAGCGAGTGTTTGTTCACCGATAACAGCTTTTTCTAAAAGCTCAGCTACATCATATGTTTGTACATTTTCTTCTACTTCTTTTGCTTTTGTTCCATCTGATAACATCGTTAAGCAATATGGACACCCTGAACTAATAACCGTTGGATTGACCGCTAATGCTTGTTCTGTACGTGAAACATTGACACGATTACCTGTTTCTTCTTCCATCCACATTAATCCACCACCAGCACCGCAGCACATTCCTTTTTCGCGATTTCTCTCCATTTCAATTAGTTTCACACCTGAAATCGATTTTAAAATTTCACGAGGTGGATCATATACTTCGTTATAGCGCCCTAGATAACAAGAATCATGGAAGGTAATCGTTTCTTCAACGGCATATTGTGGTTTTAACACACCGTCCTTCACCAATTTCGCTAATACTTCCGTATGGTGGTATACCTCGGCTTTAAGCCCAAAGTCTGGATATTCATTTTTAAAGATATTATAAGCATGTGGATCGATTGTTACGATTTTCTTCACTTCATTTTTCTCAAACTCTTCGATATTCTTTGTTGCTAACTCTTGGAATAAGAACTCATTCCCTAGACGTCTTGGTGTATCACCTGAGTTCTTTTCTTTATTGCCAAGGATAGCAAATTTAACTCCTGCCTCATTCAAAAGACGAGCAAAGGAAAGGGCAATCTTTTGGCTACGGTTATCATAAGAACCCATTGCTCCTACCCAGAACAGATACTCATAAGATTCATCTGCTTTCTTCATTTCTTTCACTGTAGGAACATGTACATCTTCACGAAGACTTCTCCAATCTTCTCGCTCTTTCCTGTTTAGTCCCCAAGGATTTCCTTGACGTTCGATATTCGTCATCGCACGTTGTGCATCGGCATCCATTTTACCTTCTGTTAAAACAAGATATCGGCGTAGGTCAATAATTTTATCTACATGTTCGTTCATAACTGGGCATTGGTCTTCACAATTACGGCAAGTTGTACATGCCCATATTTCTTCTTCTGTAATGACTTCCCCAATCAAACTCGGACTATAAGCGAGGCCCGCTGCCGCCTCTTCAGCACCCTCTGCCCCAGCTGCTAAAGCAATTTGATTTCCCTTCGTATTCGAAAAGGCAAATGTCGGTACCCATGGTTGTTTTCTAGTCACCGCTGCCCCGTGGAATGTTAAATGGTCACGCAACTTAATGATAAGATCCATCGGAGAAAGCATTTTACCTGTTCCAGTCGCCGGACACATATTTGTACAACGACCACACTCAACACAAGCATAAAAGTCGATCATTTGTAATTGCGAAAACTCCTCAATATGTCCAACACCAAATGTCTCTTGTGATTCATCTTCGAAATCGATTGGTTTTAACTTTCCTGGGTTATCTAATCTATTGAAATATACATTTACTGGTCCTGCAATCAAATGAGCATGCTTCGATTGCGGAATATAGACTAGGAAAGCGAGTAGGAATAATAAGTGAATCCACCAAGAAACATAAAAGACTACAATAGAAGCTGTTTCACCAATCCATGATAAGGCGATGGCGAAAAGCGAAGCGACCGGTTCCGTCCATACAGGATCATGTCCGTGCCAAATCATCGACATGCCATTTCCTAATAAAACAGATAACATCAAGCCGCCAATAAAAATTAAAACAATCCCTGATTTAAAACCTCTTTTTAGACGAACAAGCTTTTCAACATATCTTCTGTGAAATGCCCAGATGACGGCAACCAAAATCATTAAAGTGACGATTTCTTGGAAAAAAGTGAATCCTGGATACAACGGACCTAATGGAAGATGTGATCCAGGCGAAATTCCTTTGATAATAAAATCGATTGCACCAAACTGGACTAAAATAAAGCCATAGAAGAACATGACGTGGATAGCGCCACTTTTTTTATCCTTTAAAAGCTTCTTTTGCCCAAATACATTGACCCAAATTTTGTTCATACGCTCTTTAACATTATTGTCAAATGCCGTTTTCTTTCCAAGCTTAATGTACTCATATCTGGTCTTGAGCAAATAAGCAAACAAACTAAGTGCGTAAGCGATTACAAGAACGGTCGCAATAAGGTTAACCCATAATAATCCATTCACGTGTGTTCTACTCCTTTCTCGACTAATCCATGTGTATAAGAAGATTATTCAATGTAAAAAGAAAATTTTATCGTATTAAAATTTTCTGAATTTAAATCTTAGTTCCATTATATAATGAATGAGCATTCAGTCAACTACTTTTTATTTATTTTATCCTTTTTTCTTCAGGCAATAAAAGCGATAATAGAATAGGTCTCTATGGAGATACTATTTAAACATACTGTTTTGGGAGATGATCAACTTGACAATCCTTCTTTCTGTTGCGGTCATCTTGCTGATTGCTATCGTATTTATTTTTCTTCTATGGGTCGATTATGCCCTTGGTCGTAAAAAACATTTAAAAACAGTCAGCCGAATGAACCCCTCCCCCGCTTTCGCTAACTTTGTCCTTTTTGCGGACGGACCTTCATTATTTGATGATTATTTTACGGAATTAAAAAAAGCAAAACACCATATCCATATTCTCTTTTATATTGTTAAAGACGAAGGAATAGGACAGGAATTTTTAACTATCTTAAAACAAAAAGCAAATGAAGGTGTAGAGGTACGTCTGCTATTAGATTGGGCTGGTAGTTTACCGATTATTCTGAATTTTAAACTCAAAAAAGAGCTACGTTCTCATGGTATTCAATTAGCCTTTGCCCATACACCTACGTTTCCCTTTCTATTCTACAACGTACAAGCAAGAAATCATAGGAAAATTTCTGTAATTGATGGAAAAGTAGGATATTTAGGTGGATTTAACGTAGGCCCTGAGTATATCAACCTTGACCGTAAACTTACACCATGGCGAGACTACCATTTAAAAGTAAGTGGAGAAGGTGCACATACTTTACAAAGTGTTTTCCTACAAGATTGGGCAGATGCTAGCAACCAACTAATAAGTAAAACTGAAAAGTATTTTCCAGAAGATATAACAAAAGGCAGTGTAGAACATCAGTTTAAAGTGAATGATGGTGCATTCTTGAAAGAGGAATATATCGCACTGATTGAAAATGCTGAACAATTCATTGAAATTGGTACACCCTATTTTATTCCCGATGTAGAAGTAATGCAGCATCTATTGTCCGCATTAACAAGAGGGGTAAAAGTAACGATTATGATTCCCTATACGAGTGACCACTTTCTTGTCAAAGAAGCTTCCCATCGTTACTTACGTCCATTACTGAAGGCAGGAGCAGAAGTGTATGAGTATAAAAAAGGTTTCTATCATGCAAAAGCAATGATCGTCGATGAAGTTGCTGTCGTCGGAACAGCTAATTTTGATAAAAGAAGCTTCTTTCTTAATGATGAAATAAATTGTTATAGTGAGGATCTTCATTTTCATAAAGAACTAAGCGAAGTATTTCATAAGGATTTAGCGAATGCAGAAAAACTGCAATATCAAGATATTTCTGGTTTCAACCTGAAGAGACAAGGGAAAGAATTATTAGCACGATGTGTAGATCTCTTTTTATAAGGAGCCGATAACTATTGATTTCAATACGTTTCGGGTATGTATCTCATGCGATTACATTATGGGATGCCTCCCCTGCAAAAACACTTACTTACGCTCGCTATCAACAATTAAATGCTCATGAAAGATTAGATAAACTGAGGGAAATTACTGCACTTAATCTTGCTCACACAAAGCGAATGCTTCATTATAATATTGCTCATGAAATCCCATTATACCGATTATCAAGTTCGATAGTGCCACTTGCTACTCACCCCGATGTGAAATGGGATTTCCAATCGCCCTTTAAGAATGAATGGTATGAATTGGGTAAATTGATTAAAGACCATCATTTACGTGTAAGCTTCCACCCTAATCAGTTTACTTTATTTACTTCTCCTAGACAGGAAGTAACCGAAAATGCCGTAATCGACATGCAATATCATTTTGACATGCTCGAAGCAATGGGTTTAAGCCAGACCGCTATTATCAATATACATATAGGCGGTGCTTATGGTGATAAGATGACATCCTTAAAACGTTTCGAGGAAAATCTTAAAACTTTACCCTCACATATTAAAGCGAGAATGACGTTAGAAAACGATGATAAAACCTATAATGCCGAGGAAACACTTGCTGTATGTGAAGAGGAAAAGGTGCCAATGATTTTTGATTATCATCACCATATGGCTAATCTCGTGGACATTCCTTTAAGAGAATTATTACCACGCCTATTTCAAACATGGAGCCATAAGGGTTTGCGACCTAAAATCCATGTGTCTTCGCCTAAATCAGATAAAGCCTATCGGTCGCATGCTGATTATGTGGATTTCCAGTTTGTACAACCCCTCCTAACGGCCATTCGCGAAGTAGGTCAAGATGTGGATTTAATGATTGAAGCGAAAGCAAAGAACTTAGCATGTTTACAACTTGTTGAAGATGTCGCTAGCATTCGCGGAGTCAAGCGTGTTGGTGGCGGAACGGTTGAATGGAAGTAGTGGATAAGTCAATATATGCTCTGATTCATACCTATAAAAATAAATAGAACCTAAAGTAGACTAATGATCTTTTTATCTGCTTTAGGTTCTTTCTATGTGTAATGTTAGAAGTGCCATGTAAAACTTAATAACACCAATCCCCTTTCTTCTGTCTTTTACTGCGGAGACATAACTTACACACAATTCTTCTCCTTCTCCCTTCGTCTTTTGCGCGCAATCATGACTTTCGCGCAATTCTTCTCCTTCTCCCTTCGTCTTTTGCGCGTAAACATGGATTTCGCACAATTCTTCTCCTTCTCCCTTTGCCTTTTGCGCGTAAACATGGATTTCGCGCAATTCTCCTCCTTCTCCCTTCGTCTTTTGCGCGCAAACATGGATTTCGCGCAATTCTTCTCCTTCTCCCTTTACCTTTTTGCGTGCAAACACGACTTTCACGCAATTCTTCTTCTTCTCCCTTCGTCTTTTGCGCGTAAACATGACTTTCGCGCAATTCTCCTCCTTCTCCCTTCGTCTTTTGCGCGTAAACATGGATTTCGCGCAATTCTTCTCCTTCTCCCTTCGTCTTTTGCGCGTAAACATGGATTTCGCGCAATTCTTCTCCTTCTCCCTTCGTCTTTTTCGCGCAATCATAACTTTCGCGCAATTCTTCTCCTTCTCCCTTTACCTTTTTGCGTGCAAACACGACTTTCACGCAATTCTTCTTCTTCTCCCTTCGTCTTTTGCGCGCTAACACGACTTTCGCGCAATTCTCCACCTTCTCCCTTCGTCTTTTGCGCGCTAACACGACTTTCGCGCAATTCTTCTCCTTCTCCCTTTGCCTTTTGCGTACAAACACAACTTAGTTACTCTACTGATTGGAATGAATTTTTCAATATTTTGAAGGGTACGGACCTTAAATTTTATAAAGAGAGGTGGGCATGATAGCGTTATTTAGTCTACCAGCATCTATTTACTTTTTCGGTTAAGGAAATCTACCTGTAGTTTCCCCATCCTAATATAAAATAAGGTCATGGTAGATAATCCTCTACCGTGCAATTCGTACCTTTTTATATGAAACGTTTTAATTCTCCTCCATTACTACTCTTTGTGAATTTAATTCTATTTCAAGAAAAAAAGCGCCCACTACACGAGTGGGGCGCTTGCTGTACGTCTCTTACATTTTTTCAGGAGCTGACACACCGATTAACGCTAATGCATTTTTCAATGTTGTTTGTACCGCTTTAATTAGTGCTAGTCTTGCTTTTGACTTTTCAGGCTGTTCGCTATCTAAAACTTTTTCGGCATTATAGAAGCTATGGAAAGTAGATGCTAAGTCAAAGATATAATTGGTAATTCGATGAGGCATGCGCTTTTCAGCAGCTTCACCTACTGCTTGTGGAAATTCGCCAATTTTCTTCAATACATCTAGTTCTTTTTCTGCTCCGATTAATGATAAGTCAGCTTGGGCGTCAAGAACTAACCCTTGTTCTTCACCTTGTCTTAAGATGCTTGAAATACGCGCATGTGCGTATTGTGCATAATATACTGGGTTCTCGTTAGACTGTGATACAGCTAAATCTAAATCAAAATCTAAATGAGTGTCCGCACTTCTCATCGCGAAGAAATAACGAGTCGCATCTAAACCGACTTCCTCTACAAGATCACGCATGGTTACTGCTTTACCTGTACGTTTACTCATTTTCATTTTCTCGCCATTTTTATATAAATGAACGAGCTGAATAATTTCAACTTCAAGGGCTTCTTTACTATAGCCAAGTGCTTGAATGGCAGCTTTCATACGCGGTATATAACCATGATGGTCTGCACCCCAAACGTTAATAATTTTCTCAAAGCCACGCTCTAATTTATCTTTATGATAAGCAATATCTGGCGTTAAATACGTATAGGAGCCGTCATTTTTAATCAAAACACGATCTTTATCATCACCAAAAGTAGTAGAGCGGAACCATGTCGCACCATCTTCTTCGTATATATGACCATTTTCTTTTAATGCTTCCAATGCACGGTCGATTTTTCCATTATGATAAAGTGAAGTCTCTGAATACCATACATCATAAGGAACACGGAAATCTTCCAAGTCATTTTTTAATTTTTCCATTTCATATTTCAAACCATACTCACGGAAAGTGTCAAAACGCTCTTGGGCATCGTAATCGACATACTCATTACCATGTTCTTTAGCAAGTGTTTTACCGATATTAATAATATCTTCCCCATGATAACCGTCTTGCGGCATCTCCTTTTCCATACCTAATGCTTGGAAATAACGGGCTTCTACAGAATAAGCGAGATTATTAATTTGGTTGCCGGCATCGTTAATATAGTATTCACGCGTAACATCATAGCCTGCCTTCGCTAGAATGTTGGATAATGAATCACCAACAGCTGCCCCGCGCGCATGGCCTAGGTGTAAATCACCTGTTGGATTAGCAGATACGAACTCTACTTGAACTTTTGTGCCATTACCTACATTTGTTTGACCGTAGGCTTCATCTGCTTCTAACACGGTAGGAATTAAGTTCGTTAAATAACGATTATCCATGTAAAAATTCAGAAATCCTGGCCCAGCGATTTCCATCTTTTCAATCGAAGCTTTTGATTGATCAAAGTGAGTAATGATATCTTCAGCAATCATTTTTGGCGCTTTTTTTGCCACTCTTGCAAGTTGCATCGCCATATTTGTAGAATAATCACCATGCGTTTTGTCTTTTGGTATTTCTAGAATAACATCAGGAATTTGTCCCTCTTCAGCTAAGCCAGCTTTTATGACCGCTTGTTTAATTTCTTGTTTCAGATTTTGTTGCACCTGTTCAACGATATTCACTCAGTTTTCCTCCTCAAATGCAATGGTTAGATGATAGGTTCCTGCTTTAGATCCTTGCATGTTTAAATCATACATCAAATCAATAGAGCCAATGTTTGTCTCTTCTTTAAACTCATGCACCATTCTCTTCGTTAAAGTTTTTAAATTAAATACACCATATGGGGTCGTATAATTACCTCTTAAAGACTGATGCATTTTAAATGGCAAGCGCATTTTTATCGAACCACTTCGTAAGATTAAACCGTCATCCTCAGTCATTTTTACAATGGTTTTCACCATGCCTACATCCATCTCTTCTTCATATTGAAGATATCTGGCATTTCCTTTTTTATAGTATCGACCAGCCGCCGTTAATTCAAAAGTATCCTTACTATTCCCATCATGGATGGTCGTTTTCACATTTATTTTTACAGGAATTTGATCATCTAAAACTTTCGACAATCCCTCCACATCCTTTTATACCGTTTCAAACGAAATTTCTATAACCTTATTAGTATAAAACAAATTAATGTTATCTTCCAGTCATGAATAATTATACAACAACAACTTTGACCACTAGTATACCACGGGCATCCACAGAACTTTTCTGATGAAAAGCGTATGATAAAGCTTTTCACGTAGTTAGTATTTTTGAACTAAACACCAGATATCACACAAAACCAAATAAAAAACGAACAAATTCTCCTATAATAGAATTTGTTCGCATCATCAATTTATTTCACCCAACCTAAAATCATTTCACGAATAAGCTTACTAGCTGTATTCGCAGTTTGTTCTGAAGGGTCATAAATGGGTGCCACTTCAACTAGGTCACAGCCAACCACATTCACATTGGCACGAGCAATTTCATGAATAGAGGCTAAAAGCTCCTTAGAAGTAATGCCTCCAGCATCAACAGTACCTGTACCCGGCGCATGTGCAGGATCAAGGACATCGATGTCAATTGTCACATAGACAGGACGACCAGCTAATTGTGGCAAAACTTCCTTCAAAGGTGCTAATACTTCAAATTTAGAAATATGCATCCCTACTTCTTTAGCCCATTGAAACTCTTCTTTCATCCCAGAACGAATCCCAAATGAATAGACGTTTGTTGGACCAATGAGATTAGCCGCTTTCTTGATTGGTGTGCTATGAGAAAGTGGTTCGCCTTCGTAATCGTCTCGTAAATCTGTATGTGCATCCATATGGATAATCGCTAAGTCAGGGTATTTCTTATACATCGCCTTTATGACTGGCCAGCTAACTAAATGCTCCCCACCCATACCAATAGGGAATTTATTATCTGCAAGTAGTCCGTCAATGTATTCCTCTATCATATCGATACTTTTTTGCGGGTTTCCAAATGGTAATGGAATATCTCCTGCATCGAAAAATTTCACTTCTTCTAGATCTCGATCTAAATAAGGACTATACTCTTCAAGGCCGATGGACACTTCTCTTATTCTGGTTGGGCCGAATCTTGAACCCGGACGATAACTAACTGTCCAGTCCATTGGCATCCCATAAATTACAGCACTGCTGTCTTCATAATGCGGATGACTTTTAATAAACACATTTCCTGAATAAGCTTCATCAAAACGCATAGTGAGCCCTCCTTATTCCACTAAATCTTTAACAAATTTCGGTAGTACAAATGCAGCCTGATGTAGTTCTTTTGTATAATATTTCGTCTCAATTTCGTGGAAACGCTCTTCTTCTACTTTTAGTGGATCGTGCTTTTTCGAACCGATAGTGAATGCCCATAATCCACTAGGATAAGTAGGGATATTCGCCACATACAGACGTGTAATTGGGAAAATTTCTTTTACATCCTTTTGAACATTGCGGATTAAGTCTGCTTTAAACCACGGATTATCTGACTGCGCTACGAATAAACCATCTTCCTTCAATGCTTTAGCAATACCTGCATAGAAACCTTTAGTAAATAAGTTAACTGCCGGACCCACTGGTTCTGTTGAATCGACCATAATAACGTCATATTCGTTTTCACTTTCAGCAATATGCATGAAGCCGTCGCCCACTTTTACTTCTACACGCGGGTCTTCAAGCTTTCCTGCAATTTCTGGCAAGTATTTTTTCGAGAATTCAATAACCTTCCCATCAATATCTACAAGTGTCGCCTTTTTCACGCTAGGGTGCTTTAACACTTCACGAATAACGCCTCCGTCTCCACCACCGACAACGAGGATATTCTCAGGGTTTGGGTGAGTAAATAAAGGCACATGAGCGACCATTTCATGATAAACAAACTCATCCTTCACAGAAGTCATGACCATATCATCAAGAAGAAGCATATTGCCCCACTCTTCTGTTTCTACCATGTCTAGCTTTTGAAAATCTGTCTGTTCCGTATGTAAAGTTCGATTCACCTTCATCGTGATACCGAAGTTCTCTGTTTGTTTTTCAGTAAACCAAATGCTCATTATTCTTCAATCCTTTCTATTAAAAAAGTGCCTCATTTAACCTTATCGTTCCCGAAAAGCAAAATGACAAACATGAGAAAAGTATAGAGGATTCTAGCAAAATTGCAAGTGAAAATTTTGTTAAAAAGCAGATACCCGCTAAAAAGAGGAATGGGCTAATAGAATCTTCGCACTCATTCATTGTGAAATCGGAACAGTCTTTGGCGTTTCAGCTATATGATTGAACCGATGTAGATGTTTGCTGACCTGGCTCTCTCTACTATTCATGTTTGACCCAATCGGGGGGTTTTCATGCAGACTTTAGATATTCGTGTAATCACAAATATGCATGTTTAAAATACCCTATAGTTTTCAATACTATATGTAAACGAAGCACATTAAAATGGGGGTGGTATATGTGGAAATCATGACAAATCAGCGCTTTAGAAATGCAGGTAAATATTTGCGAGCACTCGTCATTTGTAGCTTAATAGGTTTAGCGTTAATGGTCTGCCTGCTCATCGGTATTTTCATTTATGCCAAAATTTTAGGTCCACCACCACTTGCCGTACCACAATCCACTTTATATATGGCAAGTGACGAGTCTATTATTGGTGAAAGTCACACAGGGGAGAAAAGGTATTGGGCAGATATTACTGATATTTCCCCAGACTTAATTCATGCGACGATCGCGATTGAGGATCAGAGTTTTTATGAACATCATGGCTTTGATTATAAAAGAATTGCTGGCGCCTTGCTGGCAGACCTCAAAGCAATGGCAAAGGTACAAGGTGCGAGTACTATTAGTCAGCAATACGCTAAAAACCTCTTTCTCGATCAAGATAAAACGTGGACAAGGAAAATAAAAGAAGCGTTTTATACCCTAAGAATAGAAATGAGTTACACAAAAGAGCAAATACTAGAAGGCTATTTAAATACAATCTATTACGGTAACAGGGCTTACGGTGCACAAGCAGCTAGTCAGTTTTATTTTGGAAAAGATGCAGCTGATTTAACTTTAGCCGAATCCGCTATGCTCGCAGGTATTCCAAAAGGACCAAGTGCCTATTCACCTCTTGCCTCATTTGAGAAAGCGAAACAAAGGCAAAAGTTAATCTTAACTTCTATGGTAGGGAATCAATATATTACGAAAAAGGAAATGGCAAATGCTTTCAATGAAGAGCTTACTTTCGTTGGTGAGCATCAATATTACGTGAACACTGTTGCCCCCTACTTTCAAGATGCAGTCAAAGCCGTACTAAAATCCCAATTAGACCTTGATGAAAGAATGATTGAACTTGGTGGATTACGAGTTTACACAACACTAGATCGCCAAAAACAAGAGATAGCAGAGAAAACAATTGAAGAAGTGATGACAGAAGATACTTCAATGCAAGTCGGGCTTGTATCAATGAATCCTAAAAATGGACATGTAGAAGCCATGGTTGGAGGAACAGATTATGAAGAGAGCTCATTTAATAGAGCTTTACAAGCGATTAGACAGCCTGGATCTACGATGAAGCCCCTTTTATATTACGCGGCCATTAAACAAGGATTTACACCAGCATCAACAGTAATGAGCAAACCTACTACTTTTCGGTTTGACGATGGACAATCAACATATGCACCTCATAATTATAATAATAAGTATGCAGATGGGGATATAACAATGGCGCAGGCACTAGCGCTCTCGGATAATATATATGCTGTGAAAACCCACCTTTTTTTAGGTGAAGAAACACTCGTTAAGACCGCTAAAGATTTTGGTATTCAGTCTAAGATGGCCAAAGTCCCTTCACTCGCCCTGGGTACATCCGGATTAAGAGTAACAGAGCTTGCCAATGCATACAGCATGTTAGCTAATGGTGGGAAGCGTACTGACCCTGTTTTTATAACAAGAGTTGAGGATTATAAGGGCGATGTCCTTTACGAGGCTAAGGGGTCACATGAGCAAGTATTAGATGAGGATACAGCTTTTGTCGTAACAGAGATGATGACGGGCATTTTTGATCAGACATTAAATGGATATGCTAGTGTGACTGGATCTACTATTAGCAATCAACTCACAAGACCATACGCAGCAAAATCTGGTTCGACGGAGACTGATAGCTGGATGGCTGGATTCTCTCCCCAGCTCGTTACTGCTGTATGGACAGGTTACGATGATAATCAAACGATCGACCTTGTGAAGGAAAAGGCGTTTGCAAAGGAAATTTGGGGGAATTATATGGAAGATGCGCACCAGGGCCTACCAATCCGCCAGTTCACACCAACAAAAAATACAGTAGGCGTTTATGTTGAACCTTCCACTGGCAAACTAGCAACAGAAAATTGCCCTGTCAAACGTTTTACCTACTTTATTAAGGGAACCGAACCAACTGAATACTGTTCGCTTCACCTGCCTGAATACCAAGCAGAGGAAAAACAAAAAGAGAAAGAGCCAGCCCCTAAGGAAAAAAAGCCTTGGTACAAGAAGATATTACCATGGACTTCATAATTCGCACACAAACATGACAATAGTAGAAATAATGAAAAACCTCGACAGTAGCTGTCGAGGTTTTTCGTGTCCTAGTTCTATACAGTGCTTTGCACTAATATTAAGTTTACTTTTTTTATCCACTTGAAGCAATACTTTGTAAATTCCTTCAATAAACTGTCACAAATACGCCACAATTATGGCTGAATTTGTCTCTTATGCTTGCAAATCTGTTTTTAGTTGTTCTGATGATCTCTCCCACATACCTGCATCATAATCTTGTAGGAATTTAGCTAATACTTCTTTAGAAGAAACATCCATATGATCCACGATCACTTGACCTTTAATTGATTTATCCATTCGATTCACATGTTCAGGAAGTGACTTATACCCTCTTCTAATTGATCGATCAACTGTAAACTCACAAGCTGTTACACCCGCATAATACGTACCTTCTGCTCCACGTTCTACCGTTACCCAGATTAACCAGTATGGCTTACCATTAGGGACTTCTTCTTTTGTTTTTAAAAACTTAATGCCTTTTTCTTGTGGGCTGCGGGCATGCATTGCCCCAACCTCGATTGAAGCCTCTTTTTCATTGACATCTATAATAACCGGCGAAACATTATCTAAACTAAAAGCACCGGCCCCGAATCCACCATGCCCCTCAGTTGGGTCACTTTTAATAATATTAAACTCCATTTTTTTCTTATTCTCTGCCATTTGAAACTCCTCCTTCATCTATGATCTCACAAATAATGTATAAAAGAATGCGCTTAGGTTTTCCATAATCGCTGGAAGTAATGTATTCAGGATAGGGCTAATCGTATATTGACTGAGCGGTGTAATCACAAGGATGAGAAAAATAAGACCTCCATAATTCTCAATTGACGTCATCTTCGCTCGCCAATCATTTGGTACTAAATCTGCAATCACCCGATAGCCATCTAAAGGCGGCAAAGGGATTAAATTAAATATGAAAAGAAGCATATTTAGACCAATAAAAATATTGAGAAACGCGAGCAACGACTCCGGCACTGTATAACCATTTCCAATTAACCAATACCATAAACCTAAAGCAAATGTAGCCAAAACAAAATTACTCAATGGACCAGCTAAAGAAACGCATACACCAGCAAGCCTCGGATTTTTAAAAAAGAAGCGGTTAACAGGGACTGGTCTCGCCCACCCAAAACCCGCTATAAAAATTAAGAGTGTCCCAATCGGATCTAAATGACTAATGGGATTCAACGTCAATCTGCCTTGATTTTTTGCCGTGGGATCACCAAATTTATAGGCGACCCACGCATGGGCAAGCTCATGAAGAGTGAAGGCAATAATTAACGTGATAGCTACATAGGGAATATCCCTAAGTGGATAGGCTAAGAATTGTTCCACACTTTAATCCCCTTTTTTAACTCATGAATGAGTGTTTTATACCTTTTCATTAACCATATGTAAACCTTATCTTTGTCATACATATTAAAGTATAACGCATCATTCCTGCAATAAGGAAATCATGCGCTACTATAAATTTGCTTGTCTAAATGAAGAAAATATGGAAAACTTAAAATAATCGTTGTTCAGAAACAGCGCGAATTCATTTAGGAGGAAGAACTTATGCCATACGTAACTGTTAAAATGCTTGAAGGACGTACAGAAGATCAAAAGAAAGCACTCGTAGAAAAAGTCACAGTAGCCGTGAGCGAAACAACAGGTGCTCCAAATGAAAAAATCACTGTATTTATCGAAGAAATGAGCAAGAACCATTACGCTGTTGGTGGCAAGCGTCTGAGCGACCAATAAAATACAAGATTAAAATATATCGGCACTGACAATGTTAGTTATTCATTGGTGCCGGTTATTTTTTTTGGTGAATCCCTTAATGTAGGATTCTCTATTGTTCTTGTACACTATTATTGATTTTGCCTAGGTTCTCCATATCAAAATTCCATCTCGCTTCCTCTTTTTGACTCATTTTCGACCGAATCCAATCAAACTTTGGCTCTGCCACCTTTTTTTGTAACGTTCCTTTCCGGATCCCATTAGATTTAAGAGAACTACCCAATTCTGAGGGAAATACAACGTTTTCTTTTCAGACAAGAAAAGAAACTTCCCAGGGTGAGGAGAAGCCGGAACAAATTAAATTTTATGCGTGTATAACTATAAATCGTAAGAGCGTAAAAATACAGCATGAGATATGTGTATATTTACGGTTTAGTTGTGCTCTCATCTCCATTTTTCTTTCTGAGTGACTCGCGAACTTCATTTGTGAAGCACTCATTCTCTTTGCTCAACCTGAGTGACTCACAAACTTCATTTACAAAGCGCTCATTCTCTTTGCTCAACTTGAGTGACTCGCAAGCTTCATTTGTGAAGCGCTCATTCTCTTTGCTCAACTTGAGTGACTCGCGAACTTCATTTGTGAAGCACTCATTCTCTTTTCTCAACTTGAGGGACTCACAAACTTCTTTTGCGAAGCGCTCAGTTCCTTTTCTTACCTTGAGTGACTCACAAACTTCTTTTGCGAAGCGCTCAGTTCCTTTTCTCTTACTGAGGGACTCGCGAACTTCATTTGTGAAGCACTCATTCTCTTTTCTCAACTTGAGGGACTCGCGAACTTCTTTTGCGAAGCGCTCAGTCTCTTTTCTCAACTTGAGGGACTCGCGAGCTTCATTTGTGAAGCACTCATTCTCTTTTCTCAACTTGAGGGACTCGCGAACTTCATTTGTGAAGCACTCATTCTCTTTGCTCAACTTGAGTGACTCACAAACTTCTTTTGCGAATCGCTCATTCTCTTTGCTCAACTTGAGTGACTCACAAACTTCATTTGCGAAGCGCTCATTCTCTTTGCTCACCTTGAGTGACTCGCAAACTTCATTTGCGAAGCGCTCATTCTCTTTGCTCAACTTGAGTGACTCACAAACTTCATTTACGAAGCGCTCATTCTCTTTGCTCAACTTGAGTGACTCACAAACTCTAATCCATCAAAACAGAAGCACTCAGTTCATATTACCGATTAAGGCACGCAATATCATTTTCACACGAGCATATATATGAACAACCTCAATATTAAAAAGACCGCTCCTATGATAGGATAGCGGCTTTTGTATTTAAGGCATCGATATAGTGATAAGCTTGGTTAATCTCTTCTTCTGTATATCGTTGTTTGCTTTTGAGCGTGAAGATCTTTTCCTTTACTTCTTCTTTAGGCAGTTCCTCGAAGTATAAGACAGTGGATACTAGCTCTAGAAATCTTGCTGATTGGCCATTCATATCAACGAGACAGTCTTTTAAATGAGGCATACTTACTTCATTTAATTCTAGAAATTCTGTTCCCGATTCGGTTAGTGTATAACGATATTGATAGTATCCACCTTTTTTTTCTTTAATTTCATTCAAGAATCCCATATTGCATAGCTCTTCAATACGAAGAGTGAGTTCTTCTGAATAAGGTCCATAAAAGTGAAAGGCAAATTTCTCATGAAAAGGGTAATTGATTTTTTTTGCAATGTAAATCATTTTTTGTAGCTTTTTACGGCCGACAATTTCATCCGAGGCAGCAATGGCATGAATGATTTTTGCATGGTCTTTCAGCACATTGATTCATCTCCTAATTATTTATTACGTTCCATTCGAACTTTTTTATTCTAAGTCTAGTAATTTTCGTATTTGTTTCTTAATCTCTTTATGTGGCCCTTCATCATGAAGGAGATTGGCAGGATAGTATAATTTATGATCGGTCCTTCTTTTACCTGAGATAGCATCAACAATCGATGATTCCCGAGATAATTCCCTTACCTCTCCATTTTTCGATAATAAATGAATCGGTAAACGCTCCTCTTCTTCACCCGGTCGATAAAAATCATAAGGTAAATCAGAGGAAGAATCGACAACTAAGTAATATTCAGGGTCAATTCCCGCTTTTAAAAATAAGATAGACAGCTCTGACAGTTTCTTATATTCCTTGGCTGGGTCAAATTCAACATACTTAAAGAGATGACGGTCTAAGAAACGTTGCGCTAAATCACTTAAAATCTCATCTTCTTCCCACTGCCACATTTGGAAATAGTATAGAACAATTGATTCATCCAGATGAATGTAATCATCCACCGTTATTTCGCCTTTAAATAAAGAATAAAAATGAGCAGGGGCTTGTTTGAACTGATAAGATTCTTCATATAGAGCCTTTGCCCTATGGAGTATTTTTGTTAAGATCACCTCTGCACTTCTCGTTACAGGGTGAAAATACACTTGCCAATACATTTGGTATCGACTCATTATGTAATCCTCAACAGCATGCATGCCACTTTGTTTAATCACAACCTGGTCTTCCCTTGGCCTCATCACTCGTAAAATACGTTCCATATCAAAATGACCATAACTCACGCCTGTAAAATAGGCATCTCTTTGTAAGTAATCCATCCGGTCGGCATCAATTTGACTAGAGATTAAACTGATAACTAATTTGTTTTTAGACGTTTTCGCAATTATTTCTTCTACTTTTTTTGGAAAATCATCACTTACTCTTCTTAACACATTGTTGACTTCTGTGTTACTGAGAATAATTTTCTTTGTAAAATTTTCATGATCTAAGCCAAATACCTTTTCAAAAGAATGCGAGAACGGCCCATGACCTAAATCATGTAACAATGCTGCACAAAGGGTTAATAAACGATCGTCATCATTCCACTCTGGACGTCCTTTGAAGACATCATCGACAATTCGCCTAACAATTTCATAGACACCAAGCGAATGATTAAATCGGCTATGTTCCGCTCCGTGAAAGGTAAGAAAGGTTGTTCCTAATTGTTTAATCCTTCTTAGACGTTGGAATTCTTTAGTACCAATCAAATCCCAGATAAGACGATCTTTCACGTGAATATAACGGTGAACAGGATCTTTAAATACCTTTTCTTCAGTTAATTTTTCTGTCGCATATGACATCATGACACCTCCCTTTTTATATAGACATAACCAATATATTAACTTCTTTTTTTACCTTTAAACATTTGATTGCTCTTCATCAGTTTTTTTTTACTTCCCCTATTATATCTTTCTCTTTCTCTTGTTTCACCCCCCGAATGTAATAGACCAACCTCTCCTGCACATACGAACCCCTGTCCTAGTTGTTTTTTGGCGAAATGAGAATTTTTTTCGACATTTTTAACATGATTTACCATACGTATCTATTAGAAACCATCTTCTACTATCCTTTCAAACATAGAATGTATAAAACCTTGTATTCTTGACAATCCTATTGCTAAAGCTTAACTATTATAAAAATTTAGGGAGTTGAGATCATGAAAGTACGTCAAGATGCATGGTCAGAGGAAAATGATTTATTATTAGCAGAAACGGTTTTAAGGCATGTCCGTGAAGGTAGTACGCAATTAAATGCATTTGAAGAAGTTGGAGATAAGTTGAATCGCACATCAGCAGCTTGCGGGTTTCGCTGGAATGCAGTTGTACGGCACCAATATGAAAAAGCCCTTCAACTAGCAAAAAAACAACGAAAGCAACGACAAAGAATGCTTGGCAAAGAGCAAGGTGGAAAGAAAAAACTATTATATTCACCACCAGTTCCTACATTAGATGACGTAGAAACAGCGATGGAGCCGATGAATGATTTGCTATTTGAAGAACCTGAAGTAACAACACCTAATGCGGCTCCTACTGAAGAAGTGAAGACACCTGTATTCAAAACGGAGGAAACTTCATCATCTAATATGACGATGGCAAGTGTCATTCAATACCTTGAATCATTAAGTCACTCAAGTATTAAACTGGATATCTTAAAAAATGAGAATGAAAGACTTAAGCGCGAGAATGCTTCTTTAAAGGCTAGAAACCAAGAATTAGCGGCAAGAGTAAGCAAGCTAGAGCAGAATAGTGTCACTATCCAAGAAGATTACGAGACATTAATGAATATTATGAACCGTGCTCGAAAATTAGCGATTTTAGATGATGAGGAAAGAACCGCCACTAAATTCAAAATGGATCGTAATGGCAATTTAGAAAAACTAGCAGAATAAATGATTAGACTGTGGTTTACCACAAACACATACAAAAATAACTGAGTAAAAGGCTGAACCAGCTTACTCAGTTATTTTCTATTTAGCGTGACTTACTAGATTAAGATTTATTCGTACATTTGATAGGCCCTCCACCAGTGGTAAAACGAGCAAAAGAGCACCTGTTTTCATTCTAAAATCTGCAAATTATTCGGGAGTTGCCTGGACCCATATTATTTCTTGTTCATGATTTTTTCGTTTCTATCGACTACACGGTCGAAATAGTTTTCAAACATTGGAGCTTCAGTGACGGTTAACTGACCTGAATGAAGCGTGCCACTATGTTTCTTTAATGTTTGTAGGAAGCGGAGCATCACATCTTCTATGGTGAATTCCGTTTGGAGTAGTTCAGCTAGCGAAGCCATCACTGTTGGATCAATGTCAGGATAAGTAAACTTAGTCTTCTCATCCTCTTTACTAATGCGGTAAAATTCTTGAATGATCTGCGCTCGTTCACTGCCGCTGCCATTTACACAAAGGTAGATTTGCACAGCGACACCCTTTCTCAATCTGCGTTGTGAAATGCCTGCAAATTTCTGGTCGCCAATGCTTAGATCATAACTCCCCGGACAGTAGGACTTGGTGATCTCTTTCGCTTCAATTTCTACGGGAAAATCGGCGAACATTTCTTTCACTAAAAACCACATCGCATCATATCCACGGTTAATATCAATACCTTTTTCCGTTTCCTGCAGCACTAAAGTAATATTCAAGACACCTTCATCGAGAACAACCGCAAGCCCACCTGAATTCCGCACAATACAGTCATAACCTTGTTGCTGTAAAAATTGAACCCCTGCGTTAATAAAAGGCAGTTTTGTATCTTGAATACCAAGTACGATTGTGCGGTCATGCACCCAGCTTCTCGCAGTAGCAGGAGAGAGTCCCGCCCCAACCGAAGCGCATAAAGTATCATCCATACCGAAAGAGTGAAGTGCACTGACAAATCGCCCTGATTGCGACTGATCAATTATACGCCATTCTTTTTGTTCTAATAAATTTAAAGCCTCTTCCATTCCTTCTGCTCCTTTACCATTTAAGAACTATTCGACTAAAGCTTGGCTAGCCGTAATAATCGCAAGCTTATAGACATCTTCCTCATTACAACCGCGGGAAAGATCATTAACCGGTTGATTCAAACCTTGTAAAATCGGACCTACCGCTTCAAATCCACCTAATCTTTGCGCTAACTTATAGCCAATATTTCCTGCTTCGAGGCTTGGGAATACAAAGACATTTGCTTGTCCATTGATTGGTGAACCCGGCGCTTTTTTCTCTGCGACAGAAGGTACGAACGCTGCGTCAAACTGAAGCTCTCCATCAATGACAAGCTCTGAATTTTTTTCTTTTGCCATAGTTACTGCCTCAATGACCTTATCAGTTTCTGGAGAATTTGCAGATCCTTTTGTCGAAAAGCTCAACATAGCCACACGAGGATCAATATCCATCATTTTTGCTGTTTTTGCACTCTCTACAGCGATTTCTGCTAATCCTTCTGCATCAGGGGAAATATTGATCGCACAGTCAGCAAAAACATATTGTTCTTCCCCACGAACCATAATAAATACACCAGAGGTCCTTTTCACCCCTGCTTTTGTTTTAATGATTTGTAATGCCGGTCTGACAGTGTCTGCTGTTGAATGTGCCGCTCCACTTACCAAGCCGTCCGCTTTGTTTGCATAAACAAGCATCGTTCCAAAATAGTTTTCATCCAAAAGAATTTCCTTTGCTGCTTCCGCTGTTACTTTCCCTTTTCTCCGGTCGACGAATACAGGAAGCAATTCATCCATATACTCACTATTTTTTGGGTCAATGATTGTACAATTTTCTAAAGAAACCCCTAATTTAGTGGCCTGATTAGTAATTCCCTCTTCATCTCCAAGTAAAATAGGTACAAGAATGCCTTCCTCAGCTAAGCGACTGGCAGCAATAAGAATTCTATCGTCTGTACCTTCAGGAAAAACGATTTTCAAGCTCTTCCCGTTTATTTTTGCTTTCATTATTTCAAATAAGTTGCTCATATTAAGCCCCTCCAATTAATCATTTAAATGCAATTATTTCTTCTCTTCTTCCATTACAATAGACCGCTCGTTAAATAGCAATAGAAAAGGCAAATGTCGGTTAATTCTAAAAAATGAATTCTCTTAAATAAAACAGTGCACTGAAGCTCTTCATTCATATCATACTTATAACCTATCCATTAAGCAAAATAACTAATCAACACTAGCTAGTTTTAATCGTGTGGTTTGCTGGCTAAACTATGGTATAGTAAACATGAAGTAAATAGTACATATATGAGGAGCGATGACAATGAACGAAGCAGCAAAAACTCTTGACGGCTGGTATTGTCTCCATGACTTCCGTGCCATCGATTGGACTACATGGAAAATGATTTCTAGCGATGAGCGTGAAGCCGCTATTCACGAATTTCTATCACTGGTTGATAAATGGAACACCACGCAAGCTGCCGAGCAAGGTAGCCATGCACTATATACAATTGTCGGTCAAAAAGCAGACTTTATGATGATGCTTTTACGCCCAACAATGGAAGAATTAAATGAGCTAGAAAACGAATTCAATAAAACAAAATTAGCAGAATATACGATTCCGACTTTCTCTTATGTTTCTGTCGTAGAATTAAGTAACTATATGGCAGGAGATTCTAATGAAGACCCTTATCAGAATCCTCATGTGAGAAGTCGACTATATCCAACACTTCCACAAGCGAAATATGTTTGTTTCTATCCAATGGATAAGCGTAGACAAGGTGAGGATAACTGGTATATGCTCCCAATGGATCAACGTCGTGAATTAATGCGCAGCCATGGTCTCATCGGGCGCTCTTATGCTGGCAAAGTTAAACAAATCATCACTGGCTCAGTTGGATTTGACGATTATGAGTGGGGCGTCACTTTATTTGCCGACGATGTGCTACAATTCAAAAAGCTCGTATACGAAATGCGTTTTGATGAAGTAAGTGCTCGTTACGGAGAGTTCGGTGCCTTCTATGTAGGCAACCTATTACCAGAAAGTGGCTTAAGTAAGTTTTTACATGTTAATTAATCGATATTGTTCCCGTCAATTTATTGGCGGGAGTTTTTTTGTCATAAAAGAAAAGGCTTATACATAGTTATAAATAGTGAGTTTATGAATAAGCCTCTATCTAGCAACATGGCAAAACTTTTAAGAGGTGATTGTATGGGCGTGATAGCCTACACAGAAGCAGATGTAAAGCTACTAGCAAGACTTTTGCGTGCAGAAGCAGAAGGTGAAGGAAATCTTGGTATGTTAATGGTTGGCAATGTCGGCGTCAATCGCGTCCTTGGTAATTGCTTGGATTTTAAAGACATTACATCCATTAGGCAAATGGTTTTTCAAAATCCTGGTGGGTTTGAAGCAACGCAGAAAGGCTATTTTTATCAAGCGGCACGATCGAATGAATTGAACTTAGCAAGAAGAGTTTTAAAAGGCGAAAGGCAACACCCTGCTAGTAATGCTTTATGGTTTTTTAGACCAGGTGGCGATTGTCCAGCACAATGGTATAACCAATGGAATTCAGGTAGGTTCAAATCACACTGTTTCTATATCCCTACCGAATCAGATTGCCCATCTGTTTATTAATTTATTTGGAGGGAAGTGCAATGACTCAACAAGGTTATCCTTATTATGGTGGGTATCCCCAACAACAACAGCAATACAGCAACCAATATCAGCAGCAGCCTCAACAGAATTACAACACTCAACCACCTCAAGTAAACATACCAACACAAGGGATGCCAACAAACGTTCAAGGTCAAACAACAGGTCAACTGCCAATGGAACAATCCTTTATTGAAAATATTCTCAGATTAAATCGCGGCAAGCTTGCATCCATTTATACAACATTTGAAAATAATTCACAATGGAATGCCAAAGTGTTTAAAGGAATCATTGAAGCAGCTGGACGTGATCATGTCATTATTAGTGACCCCGAAACGGGTGAGCGCTACTTAATCCCAATGATTTATTTAGATTATGTTGTTTTTCCTGAGGAGATTGAATACTATTATCCAGCACAATTAACACAATACAACCCAAGGTAAGCAGAAAAGCGGAAGGCGCCCGCCTTTCGGCGACAAGCATAAGACGAGACGGCGGAAAGGTTGTTCTTTAACTTTTTTGACAGCTTTGACTTATGACCTCGAGCTCCATGACGCTGGAGCTAGACATGATGAAAAGCGGAAGCGGCTCGCTCTGGAGCGACAAGCATAAGACGAAGATGGCTGTGAGGTTGTCCTTTACCTCATAGACAGCTTTGACTTATGACCTCGAGCTCCATGACGCTGGAGCTAGACATGATAACTCATTGAACAATTTTATACTTTCTTTTGAAAAAGGGCTGAACATCATAAATGTTCAGCCCTTCATTATTATAGGTGTTTTACAGCAAATACAAGAATAAGTACCCAACCTACAAGGAATGCTACACCACCAATAGGTGTAATGGCGCCTAATATGGATATTTTCGTTAATGCTAAGATATATAAACTTCCAGAGAAAAATAAGATACCAAATGCCATTAACCAGCCCGACCAAGTTAATAAGGAAGAGTCTGGCATTTTCGATAATAATAAAGCAACAATAAAAATTCCAATAGCATGGAACATTTGATATTGTACAGCCGTTTGCCAATTATCCATATACTTGCCTACTACTTTACCTTCTAAAGCATGGGCACCAAATGCACCAAATGCAACTGCTAGAAAGGCAAAAATCGCCCCAATAATGATGAAAAGCTTCATTTATTTTCAGCCTCTTTCTTTTAAGTATATATTTAGTATAACAGGTAAAGCAAAGCCACTCCTTAAAAGTCAAAAATTGACTCACCGTTTGCCTCATCACCCATTTTCATTGGTTTTTCATTCAGGCTTACCTGTTGAGGACTGGGGATATTCGTCTGGGTAGTTACCATCGGTTGTTGCTGCGTTTGCGCCGCCCGGACTGCTCCCGTTGATTGTTGATCAAGAATCACTTCACACAACGTTTTAATAGCATGGACTCTTTCTCTTACTGCCGATTCATTTAACCCCTTCGCCTCACTAATCTCAGCTTCCATTTTACTTAGCATTTTCTCGATTGAAATACTCATGTATTCACCTACTTCATCTACCATCTTTTTCTTCTTATAGTGTATCAGTTCTTCTTTTCAAAACGCAAACACGATTGCCCTGACGCAGTATGAACCTCCATCGATGGCCATTTTTTTGTTTTAAAACCAAATGCCTTGCAGCCTCTGGGAAATCTTTGATCCCATGTAACATAGAAAAATTTACATTTGACACAGCTTACCTTTTTCTCCGGCATTTCGACAGCACCCCTCTCGTTTCACGTGAAACATGACGAAAAGTCTTATAAATTGTCTATTTTCCAATCTATCGGTTTCTCTCCCCATTCTAACAATTTTTGATTAATTTTTGAGAATGGATTGCTACCAAAGAAGCCTCTATGAGCAGATAACGGACTCGGATGGGGCGCGAGGATAGTGGCATGTTTTTCTGTATTAATTAACTTTAACTTCGCTTGCGCGGGCTTCCCCCACAACACAAAAATAATAGGCTTCTCTCTATGATTTAAAGAAGTAATAATATGATTCGTAAACTCTTCCCACCCTTGTCCACGATGAGCATTGGCCTCTCCTTCTCTTACTGTTAATACCGTATTTAATAATAATACCCCCTGCTTCGCCCAAGAAATGAGGCAACCATGGTTAGGTATGGGACAACCAATATCTGCTTCTAATTCTTTATATATATTTCGTAGAGAGGGCGGAATTTTCACACCAGGTTGTACCGAAAAGCTTAAGCCATGCGCCTGATTGGCACCATGATATGGGTCTTGACCAAGGATAACCACCTTTGTCTCTTCAAAGCTCGTATATTCCAATGCATTAAAGATATTTCCCTTTACAGGATAAATCGTATGATGCCGATATTCCTGTTCTAAAAAGCTCATCAACTTTTGGAAGTAAGGCTTTTCTTTCTCCGGAGAAAGTCTATTCTGCCAATCCGAATTCATCTCTTTCTCTCCTTCATTAGTTTTTATACTATTTTCATTGATTATTAGATATACTATAGAGAATACAATTAACTGCTCGGAAATGAAAGCACGAAAGCGGAAAGGATGAGGTGATAGATAAAATGAAGGTTGCCTTAATACACGCAACAACGACTGCTTTAAAGCCTATAGAAGAAGCGTTTAGAAAAGTGGCGCCTGAGGTTGAATTATTACATTTCATGGATACTCACTTACTGACGATGATTGAAGAAAGCGGCTCATTGACACCAGAAATTGCTCGACGCTTTTCAAAATCTGTCTCTTTAGCAGCGGAAGCTCGCCCTGATTGTATTCAGCTAACTTGTTCGGCATTCAATCCTTTAACAGCTATCCTTCAACCACTTTGTCGAGTAAAAATGTTCCGTTCAGACGAAGCGATGCTAGATGAGGCTTTAGAATATAATCGTATCGGTTTAATCTCTACCGTCAGAGAAACACCCGAAGCGCTAATTAATTACCTACAAGCACGTCAACCGAACTGTGCCATTGAATCTGTTGTTGATCCTGGCATCATCCATCTACTTTTTGAAGGGAAAAAAGAAGAGCATGACGAAAGAGTCAGGAGAATGGTGGCGGAAATGGATGGAAAGGTAGATGTCATCGTCCTCTCGCAATACAGCATGGCACATGTAGCTAACCAAGTAACACCCAACACCCCTATTCTTGTTGCACCGGAAGCAACTGCGAAACGGTGTTTTCAATATATACTGCAAAAATGATTTAAGAAACAAGCATAACCACTGCTTGTTTCTTTTATTCACTAAATTGCTCTACTGTTCATTTTTATTAAGAAATGTTTGTATCGATACGGATTCAAATGAAGCCACCTATTCACAAGGAATGATAAATTCATATAGTAGTTGCTCACTATTTAGTAGCTTCACACATTAAACATTTCTAGCTTGTCCTGGTTCATTCAATGACTGCTGCTTTGTGTTTCGTAAAATAATCGCCAAAGCAACAAGGAATAAACAAGCAGACACTTGAAAGATAAAAGTTACTGATACCACACTTTTTAATATGCCTACTAATGTTATACTCATTACCATAGACCCACTAAACAGAGGCACTAAAATACCGTTGACCCTCCCTATAAGATGATCATTCGTATTTTTTAATACCATTGTATGAATGCCAATTTGAATAACCGGAAGAAATACCCCATATAAAAATTGTCCTAATAGTGTTAGCATAAGTACTGTTGAATAGCCAATTATACTTATAGATATCGCGGTCATTGCCACTCCTATTGCTAAAAACTTCATCGGTTGTATCTTACTAGATAAAGTAAATGATATTACTCCACCAATCACCATTCCTAAGCCATTTATCATGAGAAGCCACTGTAAATACTCTGTTCCTAATGACAATTTTTCCATGACAATAAAAATGTTCATTGGTTGAATGAGCCCTACTGCTAGTCCTGCAAATAAGAAACATGCTCCCAGCGCTTTTAATTGATTATTTTTAAGTACGTATTTTATTCCACCCCTCATATCATCCAAAATATTGGCTATATGTATGGACGACTCCCTTTCAATATTTTTACTCTCTGTAATGAAAAACAACGAAAAAGCAGATAATAGAAAGGCACTTCCAGTTATTAAAATGGAAGGGAGAAGGCCTAAGTTTTCATAAACAATGGTACCAATGACCGGCCCCATTATCATAAAAACAGCAGATAAGGTTTGATAAAGAGACATCGCAGGCTGTAATAGTTTGTCTGGGAGATTTTGCTTAAATAACTTCATACCCGCTGGTTGTGAAAGCTGGGAAAGTACTGCAGAAATTAAAGTAATAAAAAAGACAACTTTCCAAGTACTAAAAAGTAGCGCAGCAAAAATAGCAAAAATTGATATTGCCGTAAGAATATCACACCATACCATCGTCTTCTTTGGTCGCCAACGGTCTGCAAATGTTCCTCCTAGGAAAGAAAACAAGAAAATGGGGGCATACTCCGCAAGCATAATAAAAGAAATGGCTATAGCGTTCCCATTCGTTTGTTCAGTAACAAATAGTAATATCGAAAAGTTCCTAATCCAAATACCCATTTGAAGAAATAAGGCAGAGAAAAGGATACAATAAATAAAGCGGTTATTAAAAATTGAACTCACCTTTCATTCTCCTTTTTGAATACTTTCACACAAATTTAAAAGCATAAACAGATCTTATTCTCGTCCAAAATACCCACAGAATTGAGAAAAAGAAAGCCTAGTGAAAACACCACTAAGCCTCAATGTTTACTTCTTCTTTTTGAGCTCTTTTCTTTTTAAACTTCTTTTTCATCTTCATTAAAGCTTCATAAACAACTGGAACTACAATCAAAGTGAGTATTGTTGAAGTTGTAAGACCACCAATGACTGTTATCCCTAACCCCCTCGAAATTAAGCCACTTCCATCCGTCTCACCAGTAAACACAAGTGGAACCAATGCCCCTACAGTTGCAAAAGCGGTCATTAATATCGGTCTCAAACGTGTTGTACCCGCTTCTAATATTGCCTCCCTTAAATCAATACCTTCTTTTTCATTCTGAATAATTCTCGCCACTAAAACGATCGCATTTGTTACAACTATTCCGATTAACATTAAGGCACCAATCATTACTGAAATACTAATTGGTTCTCTAGTTAACAAGAGTCCAACCAAACTCCCAATAATTGCATATGGCAAGGAGAATAGGATAGCAAATGGTGCTAGACCACCTCCAAATGTGACAATTAAAACGAAAAATACAACGAAGATAGCAAGACCTGAAGCAATAATTAATTGATTAAAAGAGTCTTCAATTTGATCTGAAACACCGCCAAATTCGAGGTTGACTCCATTCCCAAATGAAATCCCTTTTAATTCACTTTCTAAACCTTTGATTGTCTTATTGATATCATTGCTTTGAACATTAATCGTTACTTCACCATATTGCTTGCCATTACGATTGTATATAGCTGAGGGAGCTTCTTGCTCAATAAGTTCTGTCACCTCTGATAGTTCTATCTCTTCACCAGACAAAGTGGAAATAGGCAACTTAAGATAATCCTCCTGTTTTTCAATCGCTTTTGCTGTATTCAAGTAAACAGGTAAGTCGTCTCCTTCCTCATTTATAGTGGTGAGTCTCATGTCAACCCCTCCACCTAGTGCTGAATAAACCTGTTCTGGGTGCACACCATTATCAATTAATTCATCCAGTTTCAGCTGAAAACCAAGCTTATCATGCAACTCAGAGACATTAGTTTTTATGCTCTTTACTTCTTCTCTATTTGATAGTTTATCTTCAATCTGACCTATTGACTGATTAATCTCTTCAAAATTATTACCGTAAACATAAATATTCATTTGACTATTGCCTGAACCAGAATCCTGAAAACTCCATTCTCCCTCGGTTTGCTTCCGAATTTCAGCAGAGATTACTTCCTGCTCTTTTCCAAAGTCTTCAACGCTTCCTTTATATTTAATGAAGAATAAAACTTGTCGCGTATCCGCTGGGTTAAGTGGATTTCCTCCACCTTGTGATGATTGAACGAGCTCAATATGTTCCCTGCCAAGCAAATAATCTTCTACAGTCTCCACTTGCTCATTAATTTCTTCTCTTGTATCACCTGTTTTTGGATCATAAGTGATAATAAGTAAATTATTTTCATCTTCTTGTATGAAGGTGACGCCAATAAATGGAATCAAAAACAAACTACCAATTAAAAGAATATTGATACATGTGAAAGATACGATTTTATGATTAAGACTCCATCTTAGTATCTTTCTATACGTTTCTCCTTTATGTTTCTTATCTCTAGAAGCACGCTTTTCAACTTTTCTACTCATCATAAAATGAGCCATCATTGGCACAATTGTTATAGAAACTAACAGTGAGGCTAAAAGGGCAAATACGATTGTTAATCCAAAAGGATAAAATAGTTCTCCTACTGGACCATCAACAAGCCCTAATGGAAGGAACACTGCAATTGTTACAATCGTAGAGGACATAATTGGTGAAAACATTTCCTTTGTAGCTGCTACAATTAATGCATTTCCACTCAATGGTTCTTTAGATAACTTTATTTTTCTATGAATGTTCTCAATAACAACAATTGAGTCATCAACTACTCTTCCAATGGCAACTGTCATCGCTCCAATTGTCATTAAGTTCAAGCTAATTCCAATTCGATGAAGTAACAATAATGCAATGAGTAATGATAGTGGAATTGAAATAACCGATATAAGGGTAGATTTTATATCTCTCAGAAACAGTAATATAATCAATACTGCAAAGGCGGCTCCTATTAGAGCCTTTTTGAACATCATACTGATGGAATCTTTTATTGGATCGCCACTATTCAATACTGTTTCAAATGTTAAACCCTCATACTGTTTTTCTAATTCATCCATTTTATTGGTTATTGCGTCAATAATTTCAACCGTATTCCCGTTTACTCCTTGTACTACTTGGATACCAATTGACTCTTCCCCATTAAATCTAGAGATGGACGAAGAGCTTTGCTCTAACTCAATTTCGGCAATATCATTAAGGGTAGGTGTTGCTTCTGCTGTTTGATCTACTCCTTCTATTACAGATTGCGGATTAATTGGCACACTAATATCCTTTAGTTTTTCTATATCCAATTCGCTTTGAATCGCAACGACCTTTTCTTGATTATCAACCTCTTTCACGCCTAATGAAAATTCATTTAACACGCTATTCAAATATTCTGCTACGTCTTGATCACGCAGTTGATATTCTTGTAGTCTTTCCGGTAAAAGATTGATTCTGACCTCTTTCGTCTCATTCCCAACGATATTTACTGTAGAGATTCCCTGAATTTCTTCAAAAGCCGGCTGTATTTCATTTTTTACGAGATTGCTTACTTCCGAAAGGTTACTATTCTGATTTAATACGGATACTACTAAAATTGGTAAATCATTAAAGCTAAGTCTCGCAACCTTTGGTGTCTGGGCATCCTCCGGAAGATTCAGGTTTTTTATCGTTTCTTCAATTTCCTGCTCTGCTTCCTTAAGATCCTTGTCAAATCCATATTCTACTTGGATCGATGACGCGTCTTGCATGGAAGTTGATACCACATTTTTTACCCCATCTAAATTCCGCACACCATTTTCTATCTGATTGGTAATTTTATCCGAAACTTCTTCAGACGATGCACCGGGATAAATAGTTGTAATATCAACGATTGGCTCATTAATATTTGGGAGTTGCTCCATTTTCATTTGAAAGGCAGAAAACATACCAAAGACTATAATAAAGATTGTGACGATCCAAATTGCGAGCTTGTTCTTAATTGAAAAATTAATGATTGACTTCATTCTTCGACTCCTTCTATTTTTTACTTATTATCACCTACAAACACCTCTCTATTGTATTCAGTTTGAACAACAAAAAGATTAGAGTATCACGCAAATTTCGCCTGTTATTAAAAAATGCTAAAAACCTCCTAAAAAAGGAGGTTTTTTCATAGGTAAACAGTTGTAATTTCATCTATAGAAACAATTACAGAACCATTAACTGAAGCAATACCCTTCCCTTTCATTAATCCATTTCTTATCCTTGTAACCTCAAAGTACAAATCTAACTTATCCCCTGGATAGGCTGAACCATGTATTTGAGCGCCATTAATCCCAGCTAATATTTCATATTTTTCTGATTTTTCAATACGGACAAAAGCGCCTATTTGACCAATTGCTTCAATAATAAGTGTAGAGGGCATACTTTTTTGACTTTCACTGATAAACCATTCGTTATTGCTTATATTTTTATAACCCTTTACCCACTTCATCGGGTCTCTTTCAACTACTCGATCTACGTATAGGAAAGGGTATTTGTGCGGTAAATACGATAAGCTTTCCATAACCTTAAACAGATTCAGATTTTTTTTGTTTCTCAATAAAACTAATAATATTATTGATAGTCATAAAGGAATCAGTATCTAGTGTGCTATATTCTAAGCCAAATTCTTTTTTTAATTCATTAATGAAAACCAAAACATCCATAGAATCTAAACCATATACTGAATCTGGCCCAAATAAATAGCTATCATCCAATAATTCCTCCGGTTTAATGTCCATTTTGTAGACCTCAATAAATTTTTCTTTTATTTTTTCTTTCATTTTCCTAACCCCTTTTCTCATTTTTAGTATATTTTAAGCAGATAGAACCCCATAAGAAACCCGCACCAATAGCTGAAAGAACAATCGTATCATCCTCTTTCACTTTTCCATCTTTCAAGGCTTTATATAAAACTGAATATAATGTCGCTGAACCAGTATTGGCATATTCTTGTACAGTTATGGTCGTTTTTTCGAGTGGGACATTTAAATCATGCATAACTTCTTTTACTATATTAAGATTTGCCTGATGGACTAAGAAATGATCAATATCACCTATTGTTAATCCTGCAGATAATATGGCTTCCCTTATAGAGGTTGGAACTACTCTTGTTGCAGTATTCCAGACTTCACGACCATTCATCTTAACAAATTGGCTTGTTCTATAATCTTCATTTTCACCCAATGGTTCTGTCCCGCCTCCAGGGATTTGAACTGCATAATTAAGCTCTGAATCTAAATGGAAGGAAAGAATGCCTTCACCCTCTCTTGTTTTTTGCAACACCATTGCTCCAGCTGCATCACCAAAAAACACACGTGTAGTGCGATCCTTTGGATCACTAATCCTCGAAAGGATTTCACAACCGATCACTAATACATTTTTCACATTGCTATTTTGGAGTAGATGAGTCCCGACATACATAGCATATATCCCACCTGCACAGCCACTTTGCGTAAGATCAATCGGAATCGCTTTTTCTGCACCTATTTTTTCTTTGATAATCATTGCAGTTGAAGGTAATGCTTGATCAGGTGATGTAGTGGTTACAATAATGGCATCAATCTCTTCTGCTTGAATATCGGCATCCAAGAGTGCCTCCGCCGCTGCACTTGCACAGAGGTCAGAAGTCACATACTCATCTTCTAGGTACCTCCTTTCCTTTATTCCGGTTTTGTCCTGTATCCATTGATCACTTGTATCTAGTTCTTTCACCAGATCTTCATTTTTTACAATTTTGCCTGGTACACGAAATCCTATCCCTTGAATATTAACTGGGATTTCTAAACCCGTTTGATTCAATATTTTTTCAGTGAGTAATGCTTCCATTTACCTTATTCACCTCTCCTTTATTGGAAAATCCCCATATATATCTTTTAAAGCAGATGCTACATCATTTACTTGTACAAAGCATTCTAGTATAACTGATTTACCTACTCTATACGCAGCCATAGCTTCTTTAATTGAATCTACGAGTTCATGACAGGATTTTACTTGTAGGTGATGCAGATTTGAATGTACACCTATAAGCGCCGATTCCTCTTCATGAATAAAAACGGAAGATGCCCCATTATTTTTATTTTGATAAGCTAACCATCCATATCCACCATTATTTAAAACAACATATATGATGGGAATTTTATTTTGTACTACAGTTGAAAGATCGCTTTGGAAAAGATTAAATGCACCGTCTCCTACTATAGCCACAACCATTTTGTCTTTTTGAGCTTGGGCAACCCCTACTGCTGCTGCTGCTCCAAATCCTAAGGGCGTTTGTTCGCTAGGAGTAATAGCATCCTGACCCGCTTTTAGAGCATGATAAGGATAAAAATAACTCCACATGTCTTGCAAACCATTTTCATGAACAAAAACAACCTCTTTAGGTAAATAACTATTTAACACGTTAAGAATGTCAGCAACCCTTAATTGATTATAATGATAAGTTACTGCATCCTTTTCTCTAAAAAGATGATTCTTTAAATTTTCCGCAAATTCTATCCACTGATATGAATCTTCTCTTGGAATACTAGTCTCCATTAATTTACTTAAAATTTCTTCTGCATCCCCCTGGAGATTGAAACTATCATACAAAAGATTGAAACCTTGCTCACTGATATTAATTTGAATTATTTTATTTGCTTTTAGTGAGGCTTCCCAACCGAAAGTAGCTGTTTCTTCGAGTCTACTACCCACTGATATAAATAAATCTGATTGTGTGATAAGTTCCATCATATGAGCTGGACAATATAATCCTGCTAAACCACAAAAAAGAGGATCCTCTTCAGAAATCGCACCACGTCCTGAAGCTGTTACAAAGATAGGTGCCCTAAGCCATTCCGCAAATGCCTTTAATATATGTCTATCTCTTCCCCATTTCGTTCCGCCCCCGTAAATGATGATCGGCTTTGTTGATTCTTTAATCATCCTTCTTGCTTTGTTTATATTTTCTACATCTGCAGAAAGCTTTGAATGAATGGTAGGTATATATGAGGAAAATTCATTTTTCTGCACCTGTTGAAAACCAATGTCCTCTGGTATTTCTATATAAACAGGTCCAGGTGATCCTGATGTGGCAAGAAATATTGCTTTCTTCATTACCCAATGAATTGAATCAGCGCTCTCCACACGGTGGGCCCACTTTGCTAGAGGAGACACAACTTCGTATTGATTAGCTTCCTGGAAGGACCTATTAAAGCCATATTTTTCTGTTTTAGTGCTAGTTGCAATGATTAAAACCGGTGCACATTGTGCATCTGCCTCAAGGACACCCGTCATACAATTCATCATTGCTGGTCCTTTTCCAACAACACATACACCTAATTGATTCATGGCCAAACTATAACCAGTTGCCATGAACATCGCATTTCTTTGATCCTTTGTTATTAAAAAATTAATGTTATTCTTTTTTATTTCTATCATTAGTGCAAGATCATCACTAGGTAAACCAAAAACTTGAGTTACTCCATTGCATTTTAGGGCTTGTGTAATTGCATACCACACTGTATTACTAGTCATGCTTCGACTCCCAATAATCATGGAGGATTTTCGAAAGTAAAATAGGCTTAATGATTAATTGACCTTTATAAGAAACATAATTAGCCATCGGACCATAACCTCCGAACGGGGCATTTCCATTTTCTATATCTAATAAGGTTTCATTTATTGATACCGTATGCCTCTTATGTAATGCATCGATTAAATTTTTATTGCAATCTCCATACACCGTTGCCCCCATCGCTCTCTCAAGAAAATAACCTGTATTAAAAACCTCCAAGATTTCGTCAACATTCTTATACGTAACCACATTAAAGATAGGAGAAAAGAATTCAGCCATTGGCAAATCATCCTCTATTTTGCTTAACAAGATCGTTGGTTCTATTCTTCTTTCACGATAATGAATATTACCTCCTGAGTAGATATAGTTACTAAATTGATTTAAATGTACGGCCACAACGTCTATTGCAGATAGGTAGTGAATAGGGCCATAATCCATTACTTCGTCCTTATTGCTACCGAATTTGAGTATCTCTAATCTTTGTTTTAACATTGAAACGAATGGTTCTTTCAAATGTTCTGGCACATAAATAACATCTGGACCTAAGCAGTCTTGCCCGGAATTATATGTCCGTATAGAAACAAGGTCATTGATGGATTTTTCTACATCCGCTGATTCAGTTAAGATAAATGGATTGACTCCGTGACCAAAGAAAACAAAGAATTGATCTTCTGAAAGTTGGAATTTAATTTCCTCAGCATTTTTATAGGCACCAGTAAAAATGACTAGTTCCGCCTGTAGAGCTGATTCTTTAATGTACTTTCGATGAGACAATTCTAATAAGTGAATAGGCAACTGATGTATTTCTTTTAACAAATTGTGTAGCTTTCTAACTTGTTCAATAACAAGCCCTGATCCCCTAAATTCAATTTTTTCTACATAAAGCGAAGGGATTAACAAGTAGAGGACATATGAGTATAACAAAACGTTTGATGGCATAAATACTGACATACTATTCAATGTTGGTGGCCTATTTTCATTGACCTCTGCAATCGCGCGGGTGAGAGCTTGAATAGATATATTTATTTCATCTTTAGCTGTATGATAAGGTGAAACCTCTGTCAATATTTCCATCATACATTCTCTGTTTTTTTCGAGATATTCAATTGTACGCTCAATCGCTTCCTTTCTCTCCAGAACTAAAGATGGGAAAGAATCAACTATGATAGTGCTATGCAATTTGAATCCTCCTCTCTATTTTGATTCCATTGTGATGCAAGTTTTTGTAATCCAACCTGATCAACCTTTCCATTTAACAAGTATGGAAATTCCTTTAACACTAAGATTTTATTTGGCTGATAGAAAGGATCTATATGTGTATAAATATTTCGTTTAATTTCAGCTATTTTTGCAGGATCTTCCTCTATAAAGATAAGTACATATGAATCTTTCTTTTCGTCTCTAAAGGAAAAGACCTTCCCTCTATACCCCAAAGAATCAAATATTTCTTTTTCAATTGTTGCTGGGTATATGAGATAACCTTTCCTTAGGAACCCCTCCCCTTTTCGCCCAACTACGTAAAGATGCTGATCTTGTGTCATATATCCCAAATCACTTGTACGATACCATCCATCTAGAAAGGCTCTTTCTGTTTCTTTCTTTAAACCAAGGTATCCTTCCATTAATCCGGGGCTTTTTATTAACACTTCACCAATGTTTCCAGTTGGAGCTTCTTTTCCATATTCATCCATTATCATTATTGTTACACCCTCTAAAGGTTTACCGCAGCCTTTCTCGTTACCTGTATTTAAAGCTATATTTCCTGCTTCAGATAGACCATAGCCGTCAAGCAAGGGCCTGCCTACATAACCTTCAAAATCAGCAGCTAATTTAGCCGATAATGGAGAACCTCCAATACACCACAATCTAACACTTGATCTTTTTAAATCATTTCTAACCTCTTGCCTTTTTTCCATTAGCTGTATTAAAACATGATACGTAGAAGGAATAGCATCAACAACCGTTACTTTGTAATCAGAAATAGCCTTTAGAATTTTCCTTACTTTCTTGTAATCACATAAGACCAAATGACAATCCATCATCCACCAAATGAACACTAAAGATAATCCGTAAAAATGCGAAAAAGGAATAACCGGTAATAATATGTCGTTTCGAAGGTAGCACATGCTTTTCATCGTACTTTCTAAATTGATAAACATGGACTGTCCAGACTTTATTATTGCTTTTGATTGTCCCGTTGAGCCTGATGTATATAGTATTAGTGCATCCTTTCTTGATTTCCATTTTTCGATATTTAATTTAAATTCTATATACGATATTTCATCTGATGATGCCAATGACTTTATACTTATTGAATTCACGATAGGCAAATCACGATCTATTAAGCAAATCTTTGCATTGGTTTCTTCCATAACTCTCTTAATTTTTTGTTCACCTACCTGTCCATCTAGAAGTATAATGGAGCAGTCTAAATGGATTAGTGAAAATAGGGTAACAATAAACTCATAAGAATTTTCTGCGGAAATTACAACTCGATCTCCACTGGAGATACTGTGAAAAGATAAACTTTCGATAGATTGTCTTATATCGTGGAAGAGTATTTGTTTTGTATAGGATCCACTCTCTGTAAATATCATTTTATTCCGTCCTTTAATGGGTCACTGCCTGTTTAATTATCGAATCAGGATCAACCTTAATGGTCTTAATTTTATTTTTCAGAAGTTGGTAAAATAAATTTTTAGGACCTACAACATACACCTCTTTGATTCCGAGAGATTCCATCTGTTCAGTTACTAAGTCCCAACGTACAGGGAGGTCATATCCTTCCGACATCATCACTTTTAATTGCTCTGACTGATTAATTAATCTCCCATCTACATCCGAGATGATGGGTAGAGTAGGGGGCTTAAATTGAACATTAGCAAAAACTTCCCTTTCTACATCTAGTCGTAAAGGAGTTAATACCTCACTATGGATTGGATGTCCCATAGTATGAAGAGAAAAACACTTTGGCCTATTATTTAAGGTTCTTTTTAATAGATCAATTGTAGAAGCGCTACCGCAAAAACACAT
Organism: Cytobacillus sp. FSL K6-0129; assembly: GCF_038007625.1. Classification (NCBI taxonomy): domain Bacteria; kingdom Bacillati; phylum Bacillota; class Bacilli; order Caryophanales; family Bacillaceae; genus Cytobacillus; species Cytobacillus sp. FSL K6-0129. The sequence continues at coordinate 2,789,566 of NZ_JBBOXM010000001.1, forward strand.
TACACTCTCCATATTTCCAACCAATTCTAAAAAATGCCCTTTCGACTTGAAATCCTCAATGATTTTATTGGACTCATTCAATGAAAGATTATAAACAAAGTGGGTTTTGAAATCCCCCAGCCGTTCATACCATTCACCTGATAATTTATTGGATTCTTTTGTTATCCATACAGCTTCTTTATAAGAAATGCTTTTCACGTAAATCGCTGCAACAATTCCACCAAAACTCGGACCAATTACCACTTGAGGAGAAAGGCTATATTCCTCATAGAAATGGTCTAACACAGCCATTGTATTGGCAAGGAAAGCACATTCCATCACTACGTAATCTTTATCTCCTACATTTTTGAAAGCCTCAATCAATGAAAAACCTAAAACTTCACTCGCCTCTTCAAATCTTCTTTTTGAAAATGGACTATTTTGCATAAAAGTTTTAATATCTTCATAGTATGATGGTGCTAAACCGGGAAACACTAGACCTATCATCTTTTAACCTCCAATAGACGAACTACTACTTCTTGTACATATTTTATTGATCTCCTCCGCCACAAGATATGATTCCACTTCAAAATCAATATCTGTAAATTGTAGTGATTTGGCTACAAAATTCCCAGGCCCTACCACAATCAACTTTTGCACATTATTTTCTGCTAAAAACTTTAGCGATTGATACCATTGAACAGGTTTGGTGTACTGATTAACTAGCTCATTCGCTATCTCTTTCCCGGTATATAAGGGTGTGGCAGTTACGTTACTAACCAAAGGTTTAATGGGATTCACCGGCTTGATCATGGGCATGAATTCATTCTCAAATCTCTCTTTAACAGATTGAAGAAGAGAACAATGACCTGGTGGTCCATAAGGAATTGTGATTCCAAGGCCCCCAAGAGGTGATATTTTGCTACTTAGCTCCTCAAGACTTTTTGTATCTCCATTAACAATCATTTGATTGGAAGTTCCGTACATACATGGTTCTAGCGTACAGCCTTTATTACGTAATTCAGTAATATGATCATCCAGTACCTCGGTATCAATGTTGTAGAAGAAATAAACTCCATTGCCCTTATTTCTCTTCTCCTCAGCCTCCATTAAGCACATAGCTTGAATCATTTTAACAGTATCTGTAAAATCAAGACTTCCACTACAATGGATAGCATTTACTTGGCCTAGACTTGGACCTAAATAAAAATCTGGCTGACTAATTTCATTTCTAATCAGCTTATATAAAGCTGAACTGATTGTTACAATGCTCGTTCGGGCAATATCTCCACGATTTGTCATGGCCTCATTTTCTAAAAAAAAACTTTTTGCTAAGTCTTTACCGATAATGTCACTTGCTTGTTCAAACTGTTCTCTTACTAAAGGGAAACGATCATATAAATTTTTGAAATCTCCCTTTTTAAGTTTCATTAAAGGTGGAAACAATATGGCTGTTCTCAATTTTTCTACCTCCATCCATTCACATTAGTCCTCCATCAACGACTAACGTTTGCCCCGTGATATAACTTGATTTATCTGAAGCAAGAAATGATACAGCTTCAGCAACTTCTTTTGCAGTCCCTAATCTGCCCATGGCGATTTTCTTTCGAAACTCAGTCATCTGCTTTTCTGGAATTCGATCTACCATTCCAGTTTCTTCAATATATCCTGGAGCAACTGCATTCACCCTGACATTATAAGGGGCATACTCCTTTCCAAGTGAGCGTGTTAAACCAATTACTCCCGCTTTACTTGCGCTATACGCACTTAGTCGTTCTATTCCTACCAACCCTGAAAGGGATGATATATTAATAATTGAACCGCTTTGTGCTAACAACATGTGAAAAGAAACAGCATGAATGCAATTAATTGTTCCCATAATGTTGGTGTCCACAATCTCTTTCCACTTCTCTACCGGATTACTTGGAATTAATGCACCACCAAAACTGATACCCGCATTATTAACAAGTACATCAATTCGCTTATGCGTGGATATTATATTTTGAAAAACATTTTTGACCATTTCAATATCATTGACATCCAGTTTTTCAAAAAACACGCGCTCATGACCCGTTTCTTTTTTTATCTCCTCAACTACTTGTTTGATTTCTGATAACGAAGATCGATAAAGCATGATTACAGTTGCACCTAATTCAGTAAAATGCTTTGACATACTTTTTCCTATTCCTTTTGAAGCTCCTGTTATGACTACTACCTTTTCACTCCACATTAACGCCAACACCTTTTACCAAACTTGGAAAGCACTCATCCTTCCATTGATGATTGAGATATTCATATAATTCTTTTCTAGTTTTCTCTTTTTCACTTTTGGGGATCATATCCTCTGGCAGATTCCCCTCATCCTGAGAGTAATATTCCTCCCTCAAAATAGAAGAAACCACAGCATCATGATACTCTCCATCTAAGAAGAAATAATCACGTAGAACCCCTTCTATTGTGACTTTATTCTTTATTAGAAAACGAATAGTCCTCAAATTGTATAAACCATTAATGAATTGAACTTTGTGAGCATTTTTAAAATGAAATAAATAATCTAAAATCAATAATGAGGCTTCTGCCCCGTAACCCATATCCCATAAATCGGGATTTCCTATTACACCACCAAGTAAATAACTTCCTTCATACTTCTGAGGCTGCCAGGAGATAAATCCTATCTTTTCATTGTCATGTGTAAGCACTGTGGCATAATTTGTATTCCCTGTTCTAATATCAGCCTTAATGTCCTCCAATGTGGCAAAGTCTTGGGCCCCTCTCGCCAATGCACTTACTTTTGATGGACAAACCCATTTTGAGAACAACTTAAAATCTTCTTCTTCAAGAGCCTGTAGTTTAACAAAATTACCTTTCATAATTTCCTCCTATTTGTATTTATTAAGCTCATCATAAAATAGGAGTGGGTCAAAAGAACCCGTAAATCACGCAAATGTAAGTCGTCTTCTTACATTCTCCTATCTTAGTTCTGTGTTACTAGTTGAGATGTGTATACTGTATAAATAAATTGGATGCCAATCTCACTTTTGAACTACTTCCCTCTATTTTTTCTTTTTCCATAAAAAAAAGTCTGACATTTGGTCAGACTCTAGGCATATACCGTTTGAACTTTTCTTATACTTATTGATTGATTCTGCAATAGTATGGCCTTCGTCATCTTAACCGCCAGACCTACTCTTGAGTTTACTTTTAATTTTTGCATACTAGATGTAATATAGTATTCAACTGTCCGCTTACTTAAATACAAGGTATCTGCGATTTGTTGATTGGTTTTATCATTTATTAACTCTTCTACGACTTTTAACTCCATTTCAGTTAAAATCGTAGGTATATACTTCAACTCTTCGTCAAGATCAAACGGAATTTTATTACCCATTAAAGGAAAGATATATTGCTTTAAAGCTGTCGAAAAGTAAAAGCCGCCCTTTTCTATCATTTCAATGGCAAAATGTATCTCTTCTGGTTTTTCCTTTGAAACGATTCCTTGGACATTACTTACAACAGAGATTAAATGCTGCTCCCTTTTTCCAATTAATACAATGCTAGGAACTTTATTTTCTAGAAGACTGTCTATATAAATGCTTTTAACTTTATTAATAATTGCCAAGGAGAATCCCTTTAAAAATAGTGGATCTTGTAAAAGATTTTCATTGTTTAAGTAATGAAGCTGATATTTTTCCTTATTCAATAATACGGAATGTATCGAGCCTTTTTTGAACGCCTTCTCTTTCCCCACAATCAAAACTTTTTTAGGCTTCATAACTTTTTCTCCTAGTGATGGCCTGGGATAGGTTTATCTTCGAATATACCTATACCGATGTTATCAGCACCATTACTTTGTACTACTTCAGATTTAATCACTCCATTAAATACGCCTATAGTAAGTAGTAAACCAATAATAAATTTATTTAGGACTTTCATCCTCTTTTTCCCCTCCTTTTGATTATCTAATACCATTATCACCCAAAAATTTGTTAAAATGTATATGTATTTACGCAATATTTAGACATATTTTATTAGGAGGATTGGTCTTTTGGAGAAAACAGGTGAAAAAATTGCCTATTATCGAAAGAAAAACGGGTTTTCTAGGCAATATTTAGCTGATAATATATGTGATGAATCCACTTTATATCGTATCGAAAAAGGACAGCAACTGCCTAGATTGGATATACTGAAAGAGATCTGCATGAAACTTAATATCCCTATTGAATACATTTTATCAGATAATGATGAAGCAGAACTTATATCCTACGTACAAAAATTTAAGAGGCTTTGCCGAGAGAGTCTCTATCAATTAGATTTTATCACTTTACAATACCACTATGAAGAGGCAAAAAATTTCTCTAATAACAACCCTTTATTAAACAACCGACAATTCCTCAGATTTCTAAGTTGGATTGAGGCAGTTCTTTATCATAAACGAGACCAAAACCCTGAAAAAGCTGAAATACTGCTGCGGAAACTCATCCAAAACGGAAAAATAATTAACGAAATAGATATTAATATTACGAATTCTCTTGGATTATTACTCTTAGAACAAAATAAACTAAAAGAGGCTCTTCGTCTTTTTATTTCATCATACAAAGCTTTAGAAAATAGTCCCTATATTGAGGATAAGTCCCTCTTCCCTAGAGTAGCCTATAATCTGGCCTGTCTTTACTATGAAAATCATAGAGATAGTGAATGCTTTGATATTTGTTATCGCCTAGAGTACTACTTACAATCTAATCACTTATTTTATTGTGCAGGAGAAGTAAGATATCTATTGGGCATTCTACATAAGCGAAAAAACGATTTAGATATCGCCCAACAATACTTCGATGAAGCAGTAAATATATTTTCTTTTGAAAGGAAATATGCTTTCTGTAGCCAATCACTACACTCCCTTGCTGAAATTCACTATTTAAAAGGGGATTCCAGAAATGGTGAGTTACATGTTAACAAAGCATTAAGCATAGCAGATTCAATTAATGATCAAGAAATATCTAACGCCATCAAAGAAGAAATAAAGCATACTATAAAACAGTATGCTAGTAGGCTTTAATAATATTAGAATGTAGTATCTCTTTTATGATCTTAATTGTTGAAGTGATATCGTCATCTGTAATATGTCTATGAATAACCGCTCGTATTCTACCATATCCCATCTCAGAAAATATTACATTATTTTTTTCTGCAGCCTCAAGAAATGACTTCCAAGTGAAATTTTCATTAATGATTTTGAACATGATTATATTTGAATGTACATCCTTTGTTTCAACCTCAATCCCATCAATCGCTTCTAATTCTTTCGCAAGTCTTTTCGCTTTCTGATGATCTTCTGTCAGTCTATCTATCATGGTTTGAAGGGCCACCAAGGCGGGAGCTGCTAAAATTCCCGTCTGGCGCATTCCTCCACCCAACATTTTTCTAATTCTTCGTACTTCGTTAATGTGTTGTTTTGTACCTGATACAATCGAGCCTACAGGTGCCGATAACCCTTTTGATAAACAAAATTGTAAAGAGTCCACATGCTGTGTAATCTCTTTTATATCGACACCTAATGAGAGAGCTGCATTAAAGACACGGGCCCCGTCCATATAGATAGGGATATGATTTTCATCCCCAAAACGCTTTATCTCACTTAAGTAATCTAAGCTTAACGCTTTCCCTCCACACCTGTTATGTGTATTCTCAAGACAGATTAACGCCGGCAGAGCAAATTGTGGATCGTTCTTATCGATTGGAATAGCGTTGGTTAAATCTTCTATAGAGAGACTTCCATCAGACTGTGTACGAATAGGTTCGTACATAATCCCCCCGCAAACTGAAGCTCCTCCAGCTTCAAAAATATAGATATCAGATTCATCACCAACGAGTGCTTTTGTTCCTCTTGGACAGTAAGCCATGATAGAAGCTAAATTCGCCATTGTACCACTCGGCATAAAGCAGGCCGCTTCTTTCCCTGTTAACTTTGCAGCAAATTCTTCAAGATGATTTACTGTTTCATCCTGCCCATAAACATCATCACCTAGCTTTGCTTCTTGTATTGATTGCATCATGGCATCTGTTGGCAACGTAATTGTATCACTTAAATAATTGATCATGTACACACTCCTCAATTAGCATTGATTGTTCAAAACCATCCAATAAACATTTCATTTCACTATAAGTTCGTGAGGCTACCACCATATAACCTATTCGGCCATACGCATTTTCCGCTTTCTTTACATAGTCACCAGGTACTTTAGAATAACGAACCTCTTTTATATCACTATGAGATTTAACATTATGCAATTCTTTTATTTCCCCTGACACACTAGGCACTAAAAATTTGATACCTGCAGTTAATGACTTTTTTTCCTCAATTAACGGTTCAATTCCTGATGCATTCTTTAATTGTTCTTTAAGCAGATCCACTCCAGTTGCATATTTTATAAGTTCAGGTATCATACCTCCTGCAAGTCTCCCATTAAACTCCACTAAAAATACTTTATTATCTTTTATCTTTATCTCTAAATGAGCAGGTCCTGATTTCCAAAGTAAACTTTCAAGAATAAGTAAAACCCCTTTTTCAATTATTCCTTTAAGATTTTCATCTATCCTAGCTGGAAATACATGACCACTTTCTATAAAAAAATCTCCCTTATTTAATTGTTTTTCGGTCACTCCTATCAGATGATGTTTACCTTTAACGGAAAAAACTTCTACGCTGTATTCTTGCCCTTCTATATACTCTTCGATCAAAGCTCCTTGTTTTTTCGTTTGACCTCTGACATTATGAGTAATTCTCATTATCTCTTTTGCATATGCAGATAATGATGGATAGTCCATACATTTACGTACGAAATTGGACCCACTATCATCAATTGGCTTTACAATGACTGGATAATTAAGTTCACCTTTTAATAATTCTAAGTCTTGCTCTGATTCTACTAATCTAAAATATGGCTGATAGAGTTCTGAGCATTCTCTTAATACCTGTCTAACAGCAGACTTATTTCTTACAATTTTGATTGTATCTGGCGAATTACCAGAAAAATGAAAAAGGCGATTCAAACATGCGACAGTATAAATATAAAATTCACTTGTTGTTGTAATACCTGCAATCTCTTCTAATGTAAAGTGATTCAAAATTGTATTTTTCAAGCCTTCTAAATCATTCGTTTCTGCTATAACAACCTCACAATCAATTAATGTCAATTGCTCATAACGGCTAGAATTATTTGTTATGAACACTGGCCTTAACCCTAGTTCCACCGTTTTTTCCAGTGCCAGCATTCCTGTACCAGTCGTATTAGATTCAATAAACAGCAACTTTTTCATTCACTTTCTCCCCTCGATTGATATGGGTATATGACCAATTACACACATCCTTAATATCCTTTTCCTCGACAGGATTCATGTTTAAACAATTGCTTATGATACCGTGTTTCCTTAAATACTTCTCATCATATATTGAATGAAAATATCGATCTCCTCTGTCTGGAAAAATGCCAACAATCACATTGTCTTTGTTGACTTGTGTACTTAGCCATCTGCTTACAGCATAAACACTCCCCGAACTGTTTCCAGCAAATATCTTCTCATGTCTAGCAAGTTCTAAAGTCCATGAAAAAGCTTCCTGATCATTCAGCCAATGCACACTATCTATTATGGAGTAATCAACATTTTGCGGCTTCAAGCTATTCCCCAATCCTCCTTGGAGTCTGTGAGGCTGATCTTTTTGTTGGAAAATCGCACTTCCTACTGCATCTACTGCAATTACCTTTAATGAGGGATTCTCCTTTTTTAAAGCTTTAGCCGTTCCACATAAGGACCCTCCACTTCCCACTGCCGCTACCAAATAATCAACTCTACCGATATCAATGATTAAGTCATTGGCCAAATCCTCATAAGCAAGGGGGTTATTAGGATTTTCATATTGTCTTGGCCAAAAGGCATTGGGGTGGCTTTCCATAAAACGATGAAGGTAATTAAGTCTCGCCCTTTGCCACCCTCCCTCCTCTTCCATTTCTTTTACAATATGAACATTGGCTCCCAAAGCCTTCATTTTCGCCAACGTTAACTGATCAATACGTGGATCCGTAATAATATGCACATCATAGCCAAGATACGTTCCTACTAATGTGACTCCCATAGCCAATGTACCTGAAGAACTTTCTACAATGACGCCTCCAGGTTTTAAAATTCCCGCATTGATTGCTTCATAAATTGCCTTTTTTGCTACGCGATCCTTCATACCGAAAGGATTATTCATCTCTAACTTTGCATAAACCGGTGCGACACTATTTGCTTCCAGCCGTAGCCTGACTGCTGGTGTCCTACCTATCAGATTGATCATACTATCATTCACCAAAGCCACCCCCCGCCTTCTCTTGTAGAGGGTAGGGAGTGAAAGACTTCAGCACTTAGTCCAAAGGATTTAAACTTTTCAATACCCTTTTTCAATTTATCTATATAATTGGGATCCGTATCCGATAGTAAAACTCCAATATAAGTACCACTATGAGCTGTAACTATACCAACCCCTCCTATTTCTTGATTAATTCTTTTCATTTTATCTATTAACAATTTCGGTCTAACCTTTTGATTCATCTCTGTACTTCTTGTCGCTACCTGCCCCAATAAGTTCACATCGCCTACTACAATAGCACCTTCTGCCTGTTGTAAAAGACGTTCATATTCTACCTTTTCTTTTTGATCAAATGGTTTAATTTGGTGGTTGAACTCAATTGTATCTACTACCCCACCTTCATCAATTGCAAGAACGGTTAATGGTGGACAACTACCAAAGTTGCCTCTAATCTTAACTTCGCGATGGTAATAAGACACAACGCCTTCATACATAATGCCATCGGAGGGCTCAATTCTTCTCATCATCTCTTCTAAAAGATAAATAGGAATCTTAATTGGGTAACAGTCTTCTATTGCCCTTATAGCTGCCACCATATCAGCAGTCGAGCTCGCCAACCCTTTCCCCTCAACAAGCTCACTATCTATTTCCAGTCTTCCTCCTGTAGGTAAGTTAAAATAAGACAAAATATTAATAGCTAATTGTCTAGTTTTTTTCTTATGGGGAGGAAAAACTTCTAACTCTTGAGCAGATGGGGATGAGTTAAAATAGCAAGTCGAAAACCGATTAATTGGAAAAGTGACTAAAAATTCCTGATTATCTGGTAGGATCCCTTGTAGGAATTCTCCAAAGGTACCACATGCTCTACCAACACCGGTAATCACTTCGTTATCACATACCATTTTGGCTTCCTTAATCATTTACATTTTCCTTTCCGGGCACCCATTTATTCAATCTCTGCTTTGCCTCGGTCACCTTTTCTGTTATCCGATTAAAACGACGAATAAACTCTGCGTTTTGCCTTTTCTGACACTCTATGATTTCATTTACTTCTTCAGGGTGAACAGAGCCGGCTGTAATTTTTACAAACAAGGCTTTTTCTGGGTCAAATATATCAACTAAAGTAGCTTGATTTATCTGAAGCTGTTTATAGCCATACCGCTCGCAGACTTGTGATAATAATAAAATGGGTAGTTTTTTTGGCGCAATTCCCTCATTGATTGCTAAGGTGATGAATTCACCTGAAATGACTTGGGCCTTACGATAAGGAATGCCTTCTTTAGCTGATAAATAATTGGCTAACGTAAATCCACCAAGGTAATCCTCTTCACACCTTTTTTTCATCTTATTTATATTGAAATCAATATTCTCAAAAATAAGTAGCAGAAGATCGGCAATGTCATTTGCTGTTTGGAAAAGCCGTGGAAGGTTGCTCGATGATTCCTTTGAAACCTCCACTAGATTACTAAAGGGTGTATTCCGTTGACCCAACATAAAATCCTGATAATAACTAATTAGATGACTTGTTTTTCCTCTAATTCTCTCTAGTATAGGAAGATTTCTTTTTTGTGGCATGGAGGAAGAGATACCTACTAGTTCATCAGGAAAATGAAGGAATTGATATTCACTACTCCCCCAGTTCATCATATCTGTCATGAAACGGCTCATATTAACACCAAAGAATGCCAGACTCTCTCCTATTTCTAAAATCCAATCCCGTGATGCCACACATACTAAAGCATGTCCACCAAATGAATCGAAACCTAGATCATTTGCCATCATTTCCAAATCCCATGGATACTCCTGACCTGACATTGCCCCAGAGCCTAATGGACAACTTTCATTTATAGACTCCAAACAAAGAACCATTTTCTCCAATGTCTTCTGTATATGACGGCTTATGGCAGTCAGATAGAATCCGACACTCATCACCTGCGCCGTTTGAAAGTGTGTATAGCCTGGCATAATCGTCCTTTTATACTTAGAAGCCAGTGCCCATAACTCTATCAAGAGCTTTTGAAATTTTTGAATTAGACTGATCCATGAATCCCTTGCATACATTAACTGTCCGCATGCCTGTAAATCATTTCTGCTTCTGTCTAAATGCCAATTTAATACTGGCTTACCCAAGTTCTCATCAATTGCCTTTTCAATAGAAAAGGCAATATCATTCATATTAGAATAGGCGCTTTTAATAATATTTTCTTTTTGTACAGATTTTACACTTTCTAAGAGTTTTACAGCATCTGTTGTATTAATTAAATTCATTTCCTCATAAGATTTTATGAGCACTTTTTCAATAGATAGATAATGTTCTAGATAGTTATCTGACTCAAACAATAGCTGCGGATATAATATAAGCTTATTCATGATTTCATGCGGGGGACTCTTGACTCTTCCTGTCATTCTCAATTTGCTTCATCTCCTTTAACGATAATAATTGATCCATCATTGTTCCTATTACTACAGAATGTGGAGATTCCAGTAAATTATTATGATTACCATCAACTGGTATGACCGTTACCTTGCCTAACGTCCTATTCCGCCAAATATTTTCATCAACAAGTGCATGAGGCTGAGTCTCATCAATTTTTTTACATTTAAAAAGAACTAAATCTGAAGTAATTTCTTGAACAAACTTATACGACTCACATGCAATGTTATTCTTCCCCATTACTTCAATGATTCTTTTTACATCCTCTTGTTCTGAGCCTTTAGGTAGTACACCTTTTCTAATCGCTCTCTCTAAGACTTCTGTATATTTATCCTTATTTGAAAGTTGACTAAATGCCTCTAAGTCCATCCCTAAACTATGTGCCCATACGATTAATGGATCCCTATTAGCTACTGACTGCAAGTTATGAAAAGGGTGAGCATCAAAAAGTATAACTGATGACACATGATAGTTTCGCTCTTCTAATATTCTTGCCATTTCTACCGCAATTGTCCCACCCATGGACCAACCAGCTATTCTGTATGGACCTTCCGTTTGAATTTGTAATACTTCCTCCACATATTTAACTGCCATCTCTTGTATAGTATTTAATGGCTGCTGATTATCTCCATATCCAATGGATTCTATTCCATATATAGTAAGATTTATAGACATATCTTTCACGAGTGGCATATAACAGAGTGCCCCCCCACCTCCCGGATGAATCAAAAATAATGGAGGGTGAGTTGTATCTGATTGCTTTAAAACAACTACATTATTATCAACTTTCACTTTGTTCCCATCTTCAATAAATTCACTCAATTGCTCAATCGTTCTATACTTAAATAAGTCAGAAATCGTCATACTGACATTAAACTCTTTTCGAACGGCGGCAACTACTTCAATGGCTTTAATACTGTAACCACCGAGATCAAAGAAATCCTCTTTAACCCCCAATTCTTTAATACCTAATACCTCTTGCCAAATGTGACAAAGTTTGACTTCCACATTGCTCTTTGGCATTAACTTCACTTTGCTCACAAGGTCATTTCGCTCAAAAGGCAATTCGTTGACGAGAAGTTTACCATTTGAGGAGAGGGGAATTTCATCCACCCAAACAAAGGATGCTGGTACCATATAATGCGGAAGCACTTGTTGCAGTCTCCGTTTTATGTTTGCAGCTATTATTTGACTATCTTTATTTTTAACAAGAAAAGCATAGATTTGATTTTCTCCATTATTTATATGTGTAACGACTGCAGCATCTGTTATCTCAGGGTAATCTAGAATGGTACTTTTTATCTCGTTTAATTCTATTCGAAAACCTCTAATCTTTACTTGGGAATCCTTCCTTGATATAAACAAAAACTCATTGCTTGCCAGTTGCTTCACAATGTCCCCTGTTTTGTAAAACATTTGATTTTGTCCAATTACATCTAAAGTAATAAATGTGTTTTTTGTTAACTCTTCATTGTTAATATACCCCTGTGATACACTTGGACCACCAATAAACAATTCTCCTTCAACGCCTTTAGGAACGAGTTGAAGATTCTCATCTAATACTATTAGTTGGTAACCTTCAAAGTTTTTCCCTATTGGCATCGTAACGTTAGGATATGTTTTACTACATATATGATAACTTGCCGCAACAGTCGCTTCTGTTGGTCCATATAAGTTGACTAGTGTTGCATCGATATTAATCGATTCATAGAATTTTTCCACTATTTTCCTATTAAGTGCTTCACCTCCTGTGAAAACCATTCGAAGCGAGTCATTATTATTAAATAGAGGTTGATCATTCAATTTATCTATTAAACTATGAAACAGCTGTGCTCTCGTGACTCTTTCTTGATACATTAAATTCGCTAAATAAGCGATATCAAATTGATTCTCTTGTTTCGTGAGAACCAGTGTACCTCCTCCTATCAGCGAACCAAATATTTCGGTTATTGACGCATCAAATGTAAAATTTATGTTTTGTAAGACCCTTTCACTTTCTTGATAAGGAAACACTTCTAAGTAATCATCAATATGATTGAGCAATGATGCATGTGTAACTTTAACTCCTTTTGGTTTGCCGGATGAACCCGATGTATATATTACATATGCTAGCATCTCATCTGGAGGCAATTCCTTTAAACACAGGAGTGGTTTATCCAGCTCTGATTGCATTGCCTCTTTTATGTTGATAATCTGATAAGGAACCCCATGTTGATTCACTACTTTATCAGTCAACAAAAGCGGAGCATTTGCATCACTAAGCATAAAATTCATCCTGTTTACAGGAAGCGACGGATCAATTGGTAAATACGCACACCCACTTTTGATAATTCCCAATATTGCCGCTATTTGCTCTAAAGTCCGACTCATGGAAAGACCTATTATGCTCCCTTGTTTACTACCGCTTCTTCTTATTATGGCTGCAATTTGATTACTCTTTCTCTCCAATTCTGCAAAAGTATAACTGCCTGAATCTGTTTTGACAGCGCAGGCATTTGGCTTATGAAGAGAGTGATAGGCAATCCTATCATGGATATAAGATGGCGGCCTTCCCTTCATATTAAAGCTTGTTAATTCGGCAATTTCATGCTTACTCATAAAGCTCAATTTAGATATTGGCTTATTAGGATCCGCCATAATATCTTGAACTAATTGAATATAATGGTTAATGAACCTTTCCATTGATTGCTTGCTTAAAATATCAGGGTTGTACTCAATTTCTGCATATGCTTGATTTCCTTCAGCATTTATATACAGGACCTTATCAAACTTTGATGTACCTGTATTAATTTTTTCATACTCGACTTTTAAACATTGTTCAACTTCTGTTCTTTGCTCATGGTAAGTAAATAGAACCTGAAATATAGGATGATAAGAGTTTTCCCTTTTGGGATTAACCTCTTGGACAATTCTCTCAAATGGAACCGTACTGTTTTCGTATACATTTAGAAAAGATTTGATTGTCTTTTTCAATACGGATGAAAATTTACTATAGGGTTTTAAAGACATACGAATAGGAAGTGTATTAACAATAAATCCAATCATATCTTCGGTAAATGCTGCTTTTCTATTAGATATTGGACTACCTATGACAATATCTTTTTGACCGGTATATCTATAAAGCAAAATAAAATAGGCTGCCATAAAAAAGGCGTTCATTGTGGATCCACTCTTTTGAGTATACTCCCTTACCTTTCCTACCAACTCGTTAGGAAAAGATAGCCTAATATTGTTGCCGCTGTAGGTCTGTTCTCTTGGTCTTGGGAAATCAGCTTGTAATTGTAAAAAGGGAGAAGCATCTTTCAAGTATTCCTTCCAGAAGCCAATACTCTGTTCTAGTTTCCCATCAAGAAGTGACTCACTTTCCCAATTAGCAAAATCCGCATAGTGATATTCAGGATCGCTAATTTGAAGCTCATCCCCTTTTTCTAAGTGTGTATATATATTTAAAAGTTCTTTTTTGAATATATCTAAGGACCACGCATCATAAATAATATGGTGTACATTAAAAAGAAAGTAATGAAAATGCTCATCGATTTTAATTAATTCAAAATTAATGAGAGGACCCTTTTCGATATCAAATGCTTTTTTGGCAAAGCTCTGTATATACTCTTCTAACTTTACTTCCTCTTCAATTTCTTGCTTATTTTTCATTATCAATTTAAAAGTTGGAGAAGAGACAGAAACTTTTTGTACTGGCTCTCCATCCACTTCAAGAAATGTCGTTCGAAATATTTCATGCCTTTCAATCATTTTCATAATTGAATGTTCTAGTATTTTTTCATTTAATCTACCACTAAGCTTAAAGATAAAAGGAATATTATAAGTTGGACTCTTTTGAAATAACTTTTCAAAATACCATATTCTCTTTTGTCCAAAAGAAGCCGGGAGAAGGTACACATTTTCTTCTAATGACTCGTCCATTTTTTCACTCCTTTCCACTATAAGTAACTGTTCTTTTTATTCGCTCAACTTTTCTCACAGCTACGGTCTTATTACCACTTTGACCTGATTTTAGAGAAAGATAGGCCGTTAAGCTTCGTATCGTAGGGTATTTAAAAATATCAATTAAGGATAAATCCTTGCCAATTTCATCTTTTACAGCGGCAATCATACGTACAATTAGCAAAGAATAGCCACCCAATTCAAAGAAATTGTCATCGGGACGTATCACTTTTCCTGGTAGAAGATGATTCCATATTCTTTTCATATCCTTTTCCATTTTTGTTTGAAAAGAATAAGAGCCAGTGATGTGTTCCTGTTGACTAGACCAAGCCATTAACTTCGATACATCTACTTTTCCATTTTTCGTAACAGGAATTTCTGGTATGGATATAAATTTATTAGGTATCATCGACAATGTCAGTACTTCTCTCAACCGAATCCGTAGTTCATTCGGATTAAACATTTCCTTGTTTACTACAACAAAAGCAATTAAGTGAACATCGTCATCTGTATTTACATCTATTACTGCACAATCAGTGATTTGAGTTTCATTAACGATAGCAGCTGCTACTTCATTCTTATCTACTCTTACACCTCTTATTTTTATTTGATGATCTTTCCTACCCAAAATCTCAATTAATCCATCTGGACGATATCTCCCCAAATCACCTGTCCTATATAACACATCATCTGAAGAACCTGACCATTTATGTTGTTCAAATATCTTGTCTCGGGAATTAATATAGCCCATAGACATATAAGGTGTTCTTATTGTAATTTCACCCATTTCACCAACTCCACATTGATCACCACTTTTATTCACAATAAGAAGTTGAGCATCAGAAATAGGGCTACCAATAGGCATTACTGTATTACTTTGTAATGCTGAATCGATGGGACAACTGCTCTTGGCTAAAGTTGTTTCCGTTTGACCGTAAAAATTATTGACCTGGGCACATGTTACCTCTCTCCACTTCTCTACCAAATAATCAGGTAACGGTTCACCAGCAAAAAATATGTGCCTTAATGAAGGCAATTTTATCTTCAAACCGCTTCTAAACCAGTGCATGGTAATAGACGGGACAGCGTGAAGGAGCGTGATTTTTTTCTCATTGAGCCAATGAAAAATATCTTCCTCCTCATCCTCTACAGGTACACAAACTGTAGATCCACTTGTTAACGGTAAAAATATATCACGTAAGTATACATCAAACGTTGTATGAGTCAGCTGGGCACTTCTATCTTCATTACTGACACTAAAATGGTTTCTTTGCCAATTGAGAAAATGTGAAAGGCTATTATGCGATCCTAATATTCCTTTCGGTTGACCTGTAGTACCTGAAGTAAAGAATATATAAGCATTGTCATGATTGATAGGTTTCATACTTCTTGAATTCTCCAACCTATTAACAAACTCATCTACATGGTATGTAGCGAGAGTACTAATTGAAAAAACGCTCTGATGAATGCCTAAATTGTCAGTAAGAATAATAGCCTTAGCTTTTGACTGCTCAATCATTTGAGTAACCCGTTGTGCAGGTAGATCATTATCAATATTTAAAAATGTTGCGCCTGCCTTTAATACACCTACGATTGTGCCTATCATCGAATAACTTCTTTTGCCTTGAATAGCAATAACATCCCCTGGTTTAATGCCACATCTTCGTAAACCAACGCTCACTTTATTAGAATAATTAGATAATTGCGTATACGAGTAAAATTTATTACCTTCTTCCACGGCGATTTTCTCGGGCGTGTTCTTTGCCCAATATTCAACCTGTTCGGTAACAGAAGGATAGCTTTTTTTGTACAGTGGTTTCTCTGGGTTAGGTAATATTTTTTTTGATTTTCCCGTCATTAAACTCGGTTGTAGGATCGATTGTTCTTTGTTAGCGATAAAAGTATTTAATAGACTCAAGTATTGTTCAAAAAAGTCTTCCATTCGCTCAACTGAAAATAAATGATTTTGATAAGCTATACTGAATTTAAATTGATCTGCTGTCTCTTCAATATATAAAGTCATCAGGAATTTAGACGTTATATCCGCTACTTCTAGTTCAGCTATTTCCTCACCATGAACGCTGAACGTTTTTTGCTCTTCAAACTTCCGATAATTTATTAATATGTCAAATAACGGATTCCGGTCTATATTTCTTTCAGGTTGAACAGCCTCAACAATTTGTTCAAAAGGAATATCTTGATTTTCGAATGCGCCCAAGACAATTGCTTTTGTCTTCATTAAAAACTCGGTAAAACTCAAATGCTCATTGATATCCGCTTTAAGTGGTAGCGTATTTAAATATAACCCTACTGCCTTTTCTAATTCGGTATTACTTCTATTAATAATCGGTGTACCTAGAGTAATTTCCTTTTGCCCACTTAAGCGGGATAAAAGAACATAAAATGCACTCAAGAAAAACATAAATGGGGTTACTTTATTGCTTCTAACAAAAGCCCTAATTTCATTGGCTTTATTCAAATCAATTTTTTTGTGAATCGTATGATTATATCTTGTGTTATTTTCTAAATGATCCATTGGAAGCTGAATAATTGGAATATCTTCATTAAATATCTTTTTCCAATATTCTAGTTGATGTTGGATTTTACTCTGCTTATTAGACAACCAATAAGTATAATCTAAATACTGAATTGGCTCTTCTGCAAAACAATCCTCATTCCCCATATAAACTTGAATAAGCTCATTTTTTAGTACATTTATAGACCAACCGTCACAAATAATATGGTGAAGTATTAGTACGAAGATATCTCGTTCCTCACATCGCAAAACACTTCCTCTAATTAACGGAGGGTCTTCTAGGTTAAATTTCATTTTCATCTCAAGATTAATGCACTCTTGTAAAGTATCCTCACTTGCCTCTATAACCTTCACACACTGTTCATATCCAGGAATGACCTTCTGAAAAGGAAAACCATTGATTTCTAAAAATTGAGTCCTCAATGATTCATGCCGAATAATAAGTTTGTTTATTGCATCATTTAAACGATTTATATCAAACCTGCCAGTTGATTTTAAGATAAGCGGAAGGTTATAACTCGTATTATCTGTATTTAATTTTTCTAAAAACCAAATTCTTTGCTGTGCATCAGTCAAAGGATGCCAATCTTGTCTATCTGCTACCTTAACAATCGGTGACAATTCTGAAATAGAAGTAGAAGCTTGAATCAAATTGGATAATTGTTTAACTGTAGGATTTTCAAATAATGATCGTACGGTTAAAGAGATTTGAAAGGCTTTGTTTATTTGCGAGATAATCTGTACGCCTAATAAGGAATGGCCGCCTAATTCAAAAAAATGATCATTCAGTCCAACAGAATCAATGCCTAATCTTTCACTCCAAATATCTGCTACTTTTTTCTCTATCTCACTTTCAGGGATTGCGTAATCCTGATTAATCATAAGATGTTCCGCATTGGGTTGAGGAAGAACTTTTCTATCTACTTTTCCATTTGCATTCAGCGGAAAACTCTCTAACTTCATATAATAGGCAGGTATCATATAAGAAGGTAAGTGTTCTGTTAGATGTTCTCTTATATCAACAGCCTGCTTATCTTCACCTACATTTAAAATGTAATAACAACTTAATTGCTGTCCATTTGCAGTGACAATGGCTTCTTTTATAAAATCTAAAGCTGCAATACTACTTTCTATCTCTCCAAGTTCTACTCTCATTCCTCGAATTTTAATTTGATTATCATCTCTTCCAAGGAACATAATCTCGCCATGTTCATTTAAATATCCTCTGTCCCCTGTTCTATACATCTTCTCCCCTTCAAAAAAAGGATCAGCAACAAAGGACTCATTTGTTTTTTTAGGGTCATACAAATAGTCTCTGGCAAGACCAATGCCAGCTATATAAAGATCTCCTGGGACCCCATATGGAAGTGGATTTAATTGATGATCAAGCACGTATACCCGATTATTATCAATAGGGCGTCCAACTGATACAATATCTGTTTCAAATTCGTCATCAGGCGTGCAATCATAGCACGTTGAATCAATAGATACCTCTGTTGCTCCCCAGGTATTAAATAATTTACCAGGCATTTTTTCGTAGAATTTTTTGACCAATGAAGCCTTTAATGCTTCGCCACTAGAAACAACAACCCTTAAATTAGATAATTTCTCTTTCTGCAAAGGTGTGATTTCTTCAATAACCATCTTGAGCATACTTGGCACAAATTGTAGCAGAGCCACCTTGTATCGTATTGCATATTCGATAATACTTGTCGGTTCACGATGTGCACCTGCAGGAATGAATGCGACTGCTCCTCCTATCATCAATGGCCAGAAAAACTCTACTGCTGAATCATCGAAAGTTAAAGTTGTCTTCTGCAAGGCTACTTCATTTTCTTGTAGTTTATGTTTATTTTGCATCCAACACATACGATTAACCCAACCCCTATGTGTACTACTCACTCCTTTAGGGGCCCCAGTTGATCCCGAAGTATAATATACAGATACCAAATGATCTGGAGATATTTTCACCGTTGGCTTTTCACTCTTGTAGGTACTGAAAGAATCTATTAATTCATATTCTATAAATGTAGTATTTTTAGTTGCTAATCCCTTTTCATCTGTGATACAAACAATTGATTTAGCACTTTTTAATAAACTATACACACGTTGTACAGGTGCTTCCTTATCGATTGGCAAATAGGCGCCTCCTGCCTTTAAAATACCAAGCATAGCAACCACAAGCCCCAACGACCTATCCATCCTTAACCCTACCGGTTGATCAGGTTGCACACCTCTTTCTATCAAAACATGTGCTAATTGATTGGCGCGCTTATCTAGTTCTTCATAAGTTAAAATCTCATTTTCGAAAATTGCTGCAGTAGCAGAAGGTGTTCTTTTGACCTGTTCTTCAAAAAGCTCATGTAGGCAACAGTTAGGAAAATCCACCTTCGTATTATTTAAATCTACTATTAACTCCCTTTTACTCTCTTCCTTAATGATAGAAATATCTTTAATTTTAATCTGCGTGTTTTCCATCACCGATTGAAGGATTTGAAGAAAAATATTATTATATTGCTTCATAATCTTTTCACTAAATAGATCACTTCTATATTCCCACTTGCCTAGATATTCTGCCCCTTCTTTTTTAATAAATAATGTTAAATCGAATTTCGATAAACCATTAAAAACAGATTTAATGGGACTGAGGTTTAAATCTTCAACTGTAACATCTGTATTTGGCATTTCTTCAAAAGCAAACATATATTGAAAGAAAGGACTTCCAAACAACTTCCTATTAGGCCTAACCTCTTCAACAACCTTTTCAAAAGGAACATCATCATTTGAAAACACATTCATCGCTTTATTTTTTATTTGCTTTAAGAATTGTTCAAAGCTGTGATCATTATCTATTTCATTTCGTATAACAACCGTATTAACAAATAAGCCGATAATGTCTTCAAAATTTGCTTGCTTTCTTCCGGCCACAGGGGACCCTACAGAAATATCATGTTCACCTGAAAGTCTATGTAGAAATATAATATAAATAGCCAAAAATACAGTGTACACCGTTACATCTTTATGCTTGCAATAGTTTTTTAGCTCCTTTATTATTCCTTCTGGTAATGAAAAGGTAATCTCTTCACCTTGCATTGAATTGGATTGCTTTTGCTTACCAGCTGATAAGTTTACTATCGGTTGCTCTTTTTCTAGTTCCTTTTTCCAAAAGGCAAGTTGCTCATCCATATATGGCTGATTCCAATGGGCAGATTGCATTGAAATATAATCTTGGTATGTTACCTTCGTTTTTTCTTTCAATTCTTTTTCTTGAATATATGATTGATAATGTCTAAAGAGCGCTTGAATAAAAACATGATCAGACCAACCATCTGAAATGATATGATGGAAATTAAAATAAAAAATATGCGTATTTTCTGCTAATTTATAAAGCTTGAATCGAAAAACCCTTTCTTTTTGTATATAGAAAGGAATTTTTGCATCGATTTTCATAAAATTAACTGCCTGTTCTCTTGCCAATTCTAATGGATAGTCTGACAGATCAACTTCCGATACAGTTATACCTTCAATGACTTCTTTATATTGGTAAGGTTCTCCATCCTTGTCACCAAACCGGTATGAAAAAATATCATTTTCTATACATGTTTGATGGAGACTCGCCTTTAAACCAGCAGTATCCAAGAACCCATTGATTTCTATATAATGAGGTAAATTATATAGAGGACTGTCACCATCCAATTTATTTAAAAACCATAAACGTTTTTGTGCATCAGATAGGCAAGATGCTTCGCCTTTCTGTACTTCTTTGCATACCAACTCCTCATTTTTACCATCCTGATACTTTTCATTTATGAGAATAGATAATTGTCTTATAGTCTTTGCTTCGAAAACATCTTTAATAGTAAGGAAAAGGTTAAATGTTCCATTAATTCTTCCTACTAATCTTGCTACGAAAAGAGAGTTACCACCTAATTTGATAAAAGGCGTATCCATATCAACAGCCTCTAAGTATAGAAGTTGTTTCCAAATCCCAGCCACCTTTTGCTCCGTTACATTGGTAGGGACACTTTCTATATTGCTTCTATAAGGAGTTGGCAGCTTTTTCCTATCGACTTTTCCATTTAATGATAATGGAATAGATTCCACTTCTATAAATACGGAAGGAATCATATGTTCAGGCAACTTAGTATTAAGATAATCTCTCAATTCAGACTCCTCGAGCACAAAACCTTTACTAAATTGCACATATGCTACTATACTCATTTCACCAGATTGGTCCCACGGTGTTGCTATGCACTTTTTTATTTCTTTTCTTTTTTCTAGAGAAGCTTCAATTTCTCCAAGTTCAACTCGAAAACCACGAACCTTTACTTGAAAATCTTTTCTTCCTATATATTCTATTGCTCCGTCTGACCTTTCCTTACACCAGTCCCCTGTTTTATATAAACGACCCCTCTCTTTATTTGGATGATGTATAAAGGAATGTCTAGTTAATTCCTCTCTGTTGTAATAGCCTCTTGCAAGGCCAATCCCTCCGATATATAATTCGCCACTCTCACCAGGAACAACTGGTGCCAGATTTTCATTTAAAATATATAATTGAGTATTACTTATCGGATAACCAATAGGTACAACTCTTTCACTTTCATCACCCGTACATTTCCAAAATGAAACATCTATTGCAGCTTCTGTTGGACCATAGTAGTTATATAAATTGGTATTTTCATATTTAGAAAAAAAATCTAATTCAATTTTCTTTGTTAGGGCTTCACCACTGCAAATCACCCTTTTCAATGATGTTATCTGTTTAGCTGGAATTACTTCAAGAAAGACAGATAACATGGACGGGACAAAATGTATGGTTGTTACGTTCTGTTCTTTAATTAAATTCAACAAGTAAGTGGGATCTTTATGTCCTCCTGGCTTAGCCAGTACGATAGCTGCACCGGTCATTAATGGCAAAAAGATTTCCCATACTGAAACATCAAAACTGTACGGGGTTTTCTGGAGTACTCTATCGGCAGTTCCTAAGACATGTTCATTCTGCATCCACTGTAAGCGGTTGTTTAATGCTTGATGTGTATTTGCCACTCCTTTAGGTTCTCCTGTTGAGCCCGAAGTGTAAATAATATACATTAAACGATTATTATCTCCTTGTACCAAAGGGGATTCTCCAGAGTGAACTTTCCATTTCTCCTCATCTACTAGAATTTTTTTATTTATTAATTGATTCATTGCTATAAATAAGTTTTCTTTTTCTTTTGAGGTAATTAAAAATGGAGAATGAATATCCTCCACCATATATGAGAGCCTATCTGATGGGTAATCTGAATCTAACGGCACATAAGCGCCTCCTGCTTTTAAAATACCTAAAAGCGTAATCACCATATTAAAGGAACGATCTAAACATACAAGCACAGGTTCTTCAGGCTGAAGACCTTCACTGAGTAGATAATTTGCCAACTGATTTGCTTTTTGATTTAAATCAGCATATGACATAGCTTTGTTTTCAAAAATAATTGCAGGAAGGTTAGGTGTTTGAATCGCTTGCATTTCAATTAATTCATGAATACTTTTCTCACTGTTTGGAAAATTTATTTCAGCTGATGATGAACCCATCTTCGTTATATCCATAATCCACCCTCCCTTTACTCATTCCATTCTTTCGCTACTATACTTGCGTTATGACCACCAAACCCAAATGAGTTACTCAAAGCCACTTTTACCTGTTTCGCTAATGCCTCATGTGGGACAAAGTTAAGATTTAATTCAGGATCAATATGATCACAATTGATTGTAGGATGTATAAGATTTTCCCTTATAGAGCAGATACTTGCTACTAGTTCAACCGCTCCTGCTCCCCCCAATAAATGGCCTGTCATTGATTTTGTTGCACTTATAGGAATATTTGTTGCTGCTTCTCCCCACAGTTTTTTAATGGCCATGGTTTCATAATAATCATTGTATTTTGTACTCGTACCATGAGCATTGATATAATCAATTTCAGAGAGTTCTACGCCAGCATCCTCAATAGCTTTCTTCATTGACATCAACATTCCCTCAGCATTTGGGTCAGGAGCAGTCTGATGATAGGCATCTGAAGTAGAGCCATATCCAGCGATTTCAGCAAGAATAGTAGCCCCTCTGTTTCTTGCAAAATCTTCAGACTCAAGAATAAGAACTCCCCCACCACTTCCTAGTACAAATCCATCCCTATCTTTATCAAATGGTCTACTTGCACCTTGTGGGTCGTCATTTCTAGTTGATAACGCTTTAATATTAGAAAATCCCGCAAGATCTAATGGGGTCAAATCTCCTTCTGCTCCGCCAACAATCATTACATCCGCTTCACCCCACTGGATTGCTCTTAAACCTTCACCTATACAATTTGTACCCGTGGCACAAGCAGTAACAAAGGCTCCACTCTTCCCTTTAGCCCCGGTTAATAAAGTGATTTCACTAGAGGCTGCATCTACTACCATAGATGAAACAAGATAGGGGCTGACCCTTTTAGCCCCTCGTTCAATCAGCCTTTTATCATTTTCTAATACTGTCTTGAGCCCACCAGAACCCGAACCAACGATTACACCTATCCGATAGGGGTCAATATTTTGTAAGGGCAAACGCGATTGTTTGAGTGCCTCTTTTGTCGCAATTAATGCATATTGAGTATATGCATCCATACGTTTAATTTCCTTACTATTAAAATAGTCTTCGGCTTGGTAATCTTTGATTTGTGCTGCAAACTTAGTAGTAAAATGCTCGGTATCAAAATTAGAAATGGGCTCTACCCCACTTTTACCACGAATTAAATTTGCCCAAAATTGCTCTACCCCAATTCCAATAGGAGTTACAACGCCCATTCCGGTTACAACTGCTTTTTGTTTCAATTTTTATCCTCCCTAATTACTGCAAAAATAGATTTTTAAACTTGTAAAAAAAGTCAATAGTCTAGTAGGATAATGACGACTCTTTTTCCACTGCATTTGTCACTATCTCTTTTATTACTGGAACATAAAGATCAGCATCAAATTTTGATTCCAAATGTTCTTCCAAGTCATATTTAATTATTTCGTCACCTTGTTTCACTCTAATAACTGGATGAATATGCACACTTTGTGTAGCATCCCCTGGTACTCTTGGAATACTAAATGTTTCTTCAAATTTACTAATGTCCCCATATTCCAGCGAAATAAAGATGGTTAATTCATTAGTGTTCAATGTTGAATCTTTGAATTCATTAATTGTCCGATGACCATTTTCATACCAATGCTGCCCATCAAATTTTAATTGATAGCCAACATATCCAGGCTGAAGCCATAATTCTGGCGATTCATTCAACTCATCTAGTATTCTCTTTGATGGATCTTGTTCTAATGATTTTTCCATTTTGCTGATATTAAATTTTTCAGCTAGATGGTTCGCAAGTATTTGTGAGTTATAACGGAATCCGTGAATAAATCCACTTGTAGAATATCCTCTATAATCTAGACCATGTGTTTGTGCTCCTGCAAAATACAAATTGGATACCTCTGTCGATTCAAATACCCCATTAATCGATGGGAATTTTTTATGCAACAACTGGATGTTAAAATCCTTTATCAGTTGATCTATATTTGACTTAAAGCCTGTTGCTGCAATTACTTCATTGAAGAAAAGTGTTTCAACTTCACCGTCTGCATGAATATATTCAACGGTTACATTAAAACCTGTTGCTACTTTCTCTATACTCTTTATATGGCAATCAAGCAGTGCTGCTTGATGTTTAAGTTGATAGTTTTCTGCAAAAATCGAATTAACCGCTCGGATATTTCCAACATAGTGGGTTTTGTAAGCCATTTTTGCTGAGGAAGGGCTTGCTACCATAATCACATTCGCTTCATTTAATATCTCCTGTGCACATTCAAGTCCACTATTGCCTTTCCCTAAGATTAGAACACGCTTGTCCCTGTATGATTCTTTTGTTTTCATATTTTCATACATGGTTATATGCTCTATTCCCTCTATTTTTGGGATAACAGGTTTTAGACCTGTTGCTACAACAACTGCTTTGCTTGTAAAAGTTCCTTTAGTAGTAATGACCTCAAATAACCCTTGTTCTGTTTTATTCGTTTGAATCCACTGAGTATCATAACTAATCGGGATATTACATTCGTCAATAAGATCATTTAACATATCAACAATTGCTTTCCTATTTGGATAAAAATCCTGGCTATAATTTCTCATTAATATATTCTTCTCTTTTGTAATTAAGCTATTCCAATCGAACCTTTCTGCATATCGGCTTTTAAATGGTTTACCAGTATACAATTTATTATTACTAATAAGTTTTTCGTGAACGGGATACTTTGTGAAGCTATATCCAGCTCTGTTAAAAGCCTCTAGAACAACCATATTAGGTTCAGCCCCATTTTCTCTACATATCTCTGAATAAGTAAGTGCCGTTTGTATTCCACCAGGTCCTCCACCAATAATTAATACATCATAGATATGATTGTCCATTTTTACTTCCATATATAAATCTCTCCTTTTATTTTATTGTGATAGTATTTGAAGGTAGCGCCTTCTTGAATTTGAATTTTTCCGAAAAATGATAAGCAGGTAACGCCATCGCAGTCGTGATAATTGCCATCCAAACCATTAAACTAAATAAGTCTTGAGAAATAATGTTATATGTTAAGCCAACATTAAGTACGATTAATTCCATTAATCCTCTGGCATTCATTAATGAACCTACCCCTGATGACTCCCTCCATCCAAATCCAGCTGCCCTCATAGTAATCAAACAGCTAGCATATTTACTGATAGATGAAAAAATAAGAATGATTAAAAACATGATGAGCAGCGAGACGTTCAGTGTAGTAAATTGCGTGTTGATCCCAGAGTACGTAAAGAAAATGGGGACAAGGAAGACCACTACAATGTCTTCTAATTTTGAGCGAACCTGCTGTTCAAACACTTTATTCTTAGGCATAATGAGCCCCATCATAAAACCACCAAATACTGAATACACCCCTATATAATCAGTAAATGCTGCTGCACTTAAAACGAGGACAAGTATCAGCGCTAAAAGCCCCTGATGCATCTTTCCTGTTTCTACTACGCTTACAAATATTCTCTCTAGTAATGGTTTACATACTTTAAATAAAACAATGACAAAGATTATAGTTCCGAGAAATGTCACTCCTCCACCTTTGAGGGAATTTGTCTCTACTAAAGCAATAACTGCAGCTAGCGACAACCAACCTAAGACATCTATCACACTCGCAGATAAAAGTGTAATCCCACCTATTTTTGTCTTCATCATGTTTTTTTCTTGGAGAATACGTGCCAACATAGGAAAAGCTGTCATGGAAACTGCAATGGCAATAAACAATGCAAAATGGAGGAAATTATCTCCTTGAAAGAAAGCATCCTTCAAAATAAAAGCCAAAGCGATTCCTGCTACAAAGGGTACCAAAAAACCTGATAGCGATAATTTTGCTGAGTTTCGATAAAACTTTTTATCATACTTTTTAAAATTAACCTCTATTCCAACTAGAAACATATAAAGTGCCAGTCCTAAATGACTAAACATGTACAGGATATTTTTAATATCAGCATCAAACAAATTTGCATACAGGCCCGGAAATACTGCTCCAAATAATGTTGGTCCTAATATTACCCCTGCTAACATTTCCCCTAATACACGTGGTTGTCCGACATAAGTGCATAGCCTTCCAACACTTCTGGAGGCAATCAATATTAGGATAAAAACTACTAACATTTTTATAAATATATGCATCTCATTTCCCATATCACGGCTCCTTTTCTTGTACTATTTCTCCTAAAGTTTAATAGTCTAAAGGGTTTCAAAAATCCGTATTTTACGCAAAATTAAATTGATTCTATTGCGTTATAGCCATATTTTAGTAAGTTATTAGTATGAGAATGTAAAATAAAAAAACGAGAAGGTGGGAAAATGGTTGTTTTTAAAGAGAAGATGCATCACATCATCGACGGGGAATGTGCCATATGGTTAATTGACCTGAGTAAAACATACACGGAACAATACAGTATACTTTCAGCAGTCGAAATCACTAAAGCCAATCAATTTATACATAAGACGGAAAGACATCGCTATTTAACCTGTAGATATGCACTTAGAAATCTGCTCGGGTATTATTTGCATACTCCTCCTGCTTCAATCCATATCCAATACTCTAAATACGGCAAACCGTACATATCTAACAAGCATAAACATCCTTATACTTTTAATATAAGCCACTCAAATAATTGGGCCAGTATTGCAATTAGTTTAAGCCATTCAGTTGGAATTGATATCGAGGAACTCAAACCTTACCAACTAGATATGAATGATACTGCTAAGCTATTCATGACCAATACAGAATTGGACCAGTTGAAGAAAATAGAATCAGATGGCGAACGAGCTTTCATCCACTGCTGGACACAAAAGGAATCCATACTAAAACATTTAGGTGTTGGTTTTTATACTGACCCTAAATTAATTCATACCATCATTTCAAAGGATGTTTGTTTAAGAAACTATCCTACCGATTCATTATTTTTAAATACTTACACTCTTTCTAGTTATATATTGTCGCTTTGTACATCACAGCCTGTCTCCCCCTTCTTTTATAAGTATGATTCATTCTTTTAGTGAAATGTTTTAACAGGGAGATTGAACTATTTTTATTAAAAATTGGCATTTAGTGTATACTCAGTATATATTAGTGGTATATACTGAGTATACAATATATATACTGAGTATATACTGAATAGGAGGCTTTATATGATTCAAATAGAAGGTATAAAGAAAACTTATGAAATTGGAAAGGAATCATACGAAGTATTAAAGGGCATTGATTTAACAATAAATGAAGGGGAATTTATTGCAATTATGGGACCCTCAGGTTCAGGAAAAAGTACGCTATTGAACCTTCTTGGTGGCCTTGACCAAGCGGATATTGGAAACATCCAAGTTAATCATGCAAAACTTCAAGACATGTCAGAAAAGGAAAGAACACTTTTCCGCAGAAAGAATATTGGATTTGTATTTCAGAATTATCAGCTTCTACCTAACATGACAGTTGAAGAAAATATTGCTTTTCCTATGCACGCCGATCGTTTGCCAAAAGCAAGTATTCAAACAACTGTTACTAATCTCATCCAATCCACAAAACTGGAAGGCAAAGAAAAAAATTATCCTTCGCAATTAAGTGGTGGTCAACAACAACGTGTTTCCATAGCAAGAGCATTATCAATGGAACCAAAATTAGTACTCGCAGACGAACCGACTGGCAATCTTGACAGAAAAATGGGAACAGAAATATTAAGACTACTCTCTTCTCTTCACCAAGACCAGAAACTCACGATTATCATGGTTACTCATGATATGTATGCAGCAAGCTTTGCGAATCGTATTATTTTGTTAAAAGACGGAATGATTGAATCGGATATTAAGCAAGCAGAAGGCGGGGATCAAAATGCTATGGCTAGCATCATTACGAAACTTAATTCGTAAAAAATCACGTTCCTTCTTTACTTTATTGGCCATTCTCATTGGGATTACCACGATGTTCGCAGTTATCAGCACTGTCGAAACGGCAAAATATCTTACAACGGAGCAACTAAAGGAGTTCACAGGGAACGCTGATTATACTATCCATTCAACATCCAATACTTTTTCAGAAGAAATATTGGATGAAGTTGAAACAAACTCAGATATTAGTAGCATAACAGGGCTAGTCCATAGACAAACAAAAATTAATTTAGATAGTGCACATCATTCCGCTGAAAGCAATCTGAGATTAACCGGGCTTTCTTCCTTTGATAACGAGTTATTATCATTAGATGTCATTGCTGGTAACCTCGATCAAAAGGGCATTATTATATCAGAGACTACCGCCGAATTGTGGAATCTACGCGCAGGAGAAATATTGAATATACAACTTCCTAAAGGTAATAAAGATGTAGCCATATCAGCAATTGTAGCTGATACAGCTTTGTTGGAAGGTCCAGCAAGCTGGAATGAGGCAAGTAATAAAAATTGGCGAGCTCTTACAACTTTAGATAATATTCAAGAATTGTATAATGCACCAAACCAAATTGGTGAAATAAGAATAAAGTTTAAAGAGAATGTGGAACAAATAAGCAGTATAACAGCAATAAAGGACAGCTTACAAAATGAAGAACTCATATTTCAAAAGGTCGTTTTAGATGAAAGACAAACCAATCAATTAGAAGAGTTGTATTTCATGCTTTATGCCATTGGTGGACTCGCCATGCTTATTGGGGCTTTCATTTTATACAACACCCTTTATGTTAGTGTATCGGAACGAAAGAATGAAATAGCCATCATGAAGACTGTCGGCTATACACCTAATCAAGTCAAAATCCTATTTCTTATGGAAGTCTTATATCTCGTAATTATTGGACTTATTCTTGGCATTCCAGCAGGGTTTATGCTAGCAAACTTGCTCCAAGATGGGTTATTCGGTTCTTTCCAAACAAACATTGAAGTCAAAATGCAATTCATGTATGCACTTCCCCTTTCCATTTTATTAGGTATTATCATACCTATGCTCGCATCTTTAATTCCAGTTACTTATGCTAGCAAAGTAGATGTAATTAGTAGTTTAAAGTCCATACCTACTGAAAAGGTCAGCGGTCAAAAAAAGAGAACGATCATTGGGTGTATTGTATTATTAGGTGTGTTTATTCCTCATGCCATATCCATCGTTTTTCTTTTAGTAGCTGTTATACTTCTATATCCTATAATGATGAAGGCTTTGACGATTCTCTTTTCTAAAACTTCATTTTTGGGATACGAGGGAAGTATTGCCGGAAAGAGCACATTGCTTACATTAAATCGTTCTTCAAATATGTCATTAATTCTTGCAATTGCTATTTGTCTTGGCTTACTCGTTTCATCTATCTTTACTTCTTTAGAACAAAACATAAGCCGAGATGTCATCCGTTCCTTTGGTGGTAATATTCAGTTTAGCAGCGAGACTCCGATCTCTAATGAAAAACTAGAACAGATTAGTCAGATGGATGGTGTAAAAGATGTTATGGCTTATAGCGAAAGCCAAGCCACTTGGAGCATAGGCGATGAGAATCGCCAATTTACAATGATAGAAGTGAAGAATGATTGGTATAGTAATAATCCTTTATTTTACGCTCATGAATCTGAGCAAAAGCAAATATTGGATGCCCTTGAAGAAAAAGATACCATTTTACTAGGAGAATATGCGTTTCGTGAGTGGGGCGGAAAAATAGGCGATACTATGACTATTTATCAAAACGGAAAAGAAAACAGCTTAAGAGTTGTTGGGAAAGTCAATACAACACAATATGGTGGCTATACTGCGTTTATTTCAGAAGAGAATATCAACCAACTGCATCCCAATGTGTCTCCTTCTAAGGGATTAATACTCTTAGATGAATATACAGATGAAAGCTCTGTAAAAAATGAACTTCTTAACACTTTTCCTTTTGATTTAAGCTCTGTACAGACTTTAAATGAAGAAATATCTAAACAAGAGCGTGCCCTTCCAGGCGTAAAATCACTCTTTAGTGGATTATTAATGATTGCTATCATCATAACGGGAATTGGTATATTAAACACATTAACAATGAATGTAATGGACCGAGTTAGGGAAATTGGCGTGATGAGAGCTATTGCTTTTACAAGATGGCAAATCTATAAAACCATCATAAGTGAAGGGCTTATTATTGGGTTAAACGGTATTTTGATTGGCATATCTCTTGGAATTGCCACAATCTATTTAAACGCCAAAACCTCAGAGGATATACTGATAGAATTTATTGTACCATTAGAGACAATACTTATTTCTATCATTTGTGGCTTAATTGTCAGCATAGCAGCTTCAGTATTACCTTCATATACAGTCAATAAAATAACGATATCAAAATCACTTAAACAAGATTAGATGGGTAGCATTTCTACAACTACCCATTCATATTATTAAAAAGAGGAAAGAGGAATTTATATGTCAGTAAAGCATGCCATATTGACGCTTTTATCCCAGTCTCCTCGCCATCGTTATGATTTAAAAGTCTCTTTCGAATCTATGGTTTATAAACAGTGGGATTTAAACGCTGGACAAATATATACAACGATTGATCGATTAATTAGAGATGAATTTGTACAAGAAGCACAAGAAAAAGAGTCAGAACTGAAAATTTATCGCATTACACCAAAGGGGAAAGCTGAGCTTCAAAAATGGCTATTGCTACCGGTTGAAAGCTCCCTCCTTCAAGATGAGTTTTACTTTAAATTACTTTGTGCAAAACAACTATCATTTAAAAATCTTGGCGAGATGATTAAACAACATAAGGAACTCATCATTAAAAACATCTTTCAATTACAACAACTAAGAAATAGTCACGTATTTTCTGAAGAAAATGAGGCCATTCATTATTTAATTGATGGTAAGATACTGCATCTTGAAGCTGACATGAAATGGATAGAAATGCTAACAGAAAATTAGGAGGGTTTACTAAATGGATTTTATTTTAGACCATAAATGGGAGTTTTTTATTGCTGCTGAAGTTATTTTCTGGATTTCAATACTATCTTTTCTCATTTTAAGATATTGGTTCAAGTTAAATAAGCTCAGTTTTCTTTTCTTCGGCATTTTTATAGTGAACGACCTATGGATTGCCACAATGGGCTTTATGGATTATATGAGAACTGGTGAATTTACAAGCTACCAGGTTGTTATATTAATTGTGATTGTATACGCATTTACCTATGGGAAATCAGATTTCAGAAAGCTTGATCGATTTATACAGAAAAAAGTAGCAAACTGGAGAGGCGAAACAATTAATATAGAAGATCAAGTAAAAGAGTTGGATGGAAAGGAATTTGCTGCTGTAGAAAGAAAACACTTTTTTATGCATCTTCTCATATTTTTAGGTGTGCATATTCTTTTAGCCCTTTTTCTTGGATTATCAAACCAATTCTCCACGATTAGTTCTATAGGGGACTTCTTTCAACAATGGTTTGCATCAAGTAACGCTGCGTT
Source organism: Cytobacillus sp. FSL K6-0129 (assembly GCF_038007625.1). Lineage (NCBI taxonomy): Bacteria > Bacillati > Bacillota > Bacilli > Caryophanales > Bacillaceae > Cytobacillus > Cytobacillus sp. FSL K6-0129. The sequence continues at coordinate 2,821,818 of NZ_JBBOXM010000001.1, forward strand.
CCCTTTTGATCATTCAGCAACAAATAACTTAAGTAGGATTTGGACAATTATTTTAGTTATTGATGGATTAATTTCTTTTTCCTACACAATTTTTCCAAAAGAATCGAAAAAACACGCATCGTCATAATTAGAAATGATTTTCCATCACTTTATAAAACAAAAGTCCGTTTACCAGTTTTTTGAGGGTAATCGGGCTTTTTACTTACTTTTTTGAACCTATGATTCAAGCCATGCAAATATCAAAGTAATAATACATATGTTGAAAAATGGGCTCCTTCTTCCTAACAAATATCATACTATGTGATTTCTTTAAAGGTTAATGCTTTACTTCTTCTCTGGGTAGGGGTTGCATTCTTTTTCATCATTAAGACCTGGGCTAAATCATCAAACGTTATATGTTGTTCTAGTTGCATAAGAGAAGATAAATTTTGTAATTCTTTTAAAAGACCTTCCTGATTTTTTATCGCAATTTTCAACCGCTCTATATGAAGGTTAATGACTTTCTTAGGTGTGTAATCTTCATCTTTCAAAGTAGATTTAATCTCTTCGAGTGATAACCCCAAATCTTTCAGAGTAAGAATTTGAAATAAAATTAAAATGTCTTCCTCATCATATAACCTATGTCCAGATTCGGAATATTCAGATGGAGATAATAAACTAATTTGATCATAATATCGTAAAGTTCGAAACGTAAGCCCCGTTAGTTTTGATAAGTCTCCAACTGTCCAATATTTAGTCTTTTTAATGGTCATCCTCTCATTTCGCAATATTTTTTCATTGTGTAACTTTACCATAACATATTCCTCAACATTCAATATAGTAGTTATTTATAAATTTTAAATATTTAGTTAAAAAGCAAATTCGTAATGGAAAGCTTCCATCGCTATTTATTAAACAATTTCTCAACTTCAATTTTCTCTCCTTCTATGGACAAATGAAAAATGCCCTCAAAAGAACGGTTTTAACGAGAGCCCTATTAGTTAAACTTATATGTTTTATTTTTAAACTAGCAAAACTAATTTCATAACCTTTAAAAACCCCCAAAAGATATATAAGGAAATGAAATCTCTTAGTAAAATTCACAAATATGTCACTTATGAAGAAAAATTTGAACCGATATAATTACATTTATTCTCTTAAAAGAAAGGTTGTTTTTCATTTGCCTAGTAATAAAAAAGAAGGCCTTATTTTTGGCCTATTCATGTGTTTTGGGATGGTTTTAATCATGTCCGTTTACAACTCTGCTTTACACGGCTTTTCATCGTATAGCTTAGGTAGTGCATTGATTCAATTTGCAATAACGTTTATTGTTGCTTTTATCGCAGAGTCTTTCGTTGAGCCAGTCGCACACAAACTTGCAAGATCTCTACCTTATGACCAATCAAAAGAATTCAACTTTATTATTGTTTTTGCTTTTTGTATGGTTCCTATAATGGTTGCCATCATGTCAGCATACGGAATCATCTTGACCTTGATAACAATCGGGATTGAAGGTTCTATCTTTACCGCTTATCTAAAGACATTAGCCTTAAATATTATTGTTGCCCTTCCTTCACAGTTATTAATCGTTGGCCCTATCTCGAGGAAAATACTATGTAAATATATAAAACCGGCGATACAAAAACCAGAACTAAATGGATAAAAACGGGGTAGGACAAAACTAAATGACCTAACTTCAAAACGAACAAAAACAAATCATAATCTATAAAAAATCAGTTGCCAAAAAGCCCGTTCCATTGCACTACAGACATTTGCTTTCCACGGGGAGGGAACGCTTGAGCCTTCTCTGCATTACCTGTGAGGTCTCAAATTTCCCTCTATTTCCCTGAGGGAGTCGAGTGTCTTTTGCTCTATTCCTCTATTTTTTTCATATAAGGATATAAATCACAAAAAAACCGAATGATTAGACACTTCATACCCCTAATCATCCGGATCAATCCTTATAGAGATAGAATGCCATCTTCAGATCTATTTTATAAACACCCCTAGGATAATGATTAATGTGATAAGGCCTAGTAAGATTAAAAATGGGTACATCAATGCAAATACATCTTCAAAAATAAGTTGTATAGGTTCATATCCAAAGAGAAAAGCAAAAAATACTATGGCAAGTATAATACTAATAATCCTATTCAAATTCATTCTCCTACCTTTAGATCTATCATTGCCCATTCTCTAAGTTGATAGATTGTTACTTTAATAAACAGTACTTTTATTTATTCATATGACCACAGCGCATCACGAAGCTTTTCTCTAGTTGTTTTGGATCACCTTTTTCAATCACTCACCTATCAAATTCAAAGTATTAAAACGAGGAGTACTACTTGTTCTTCGTTTTAATAGGATAAAATATTTCTTTTTATTAATAATGAAAAGCACTGCTTTATGACCGACTGTAGTAATACCTGTTCTTTTAATTGCTGTTAAGGGGAACTTGAAACTTCCAGTCTGCACTTCTTCAATCACATGGTAAGGAATTTTGATTGTTTTCCTAAAAGAGGTAATCGTCGTAAGACCTGATAGGTCAATATTAAAGCTGTGTTACTATATTCTATTTAAATGCTCATCTTATTACCTCCATCCTTCCAGGTTCCTATCGATTATATTCCATTATCTTATTATACAATTATTTCCACTCTCCCGCTTTACTCTAGACCTCCTGAGGAGATTACTCATTTGGGCATTTATCTTCAAGCAAAAATTTAGCTTCTTCTTCAATCATTTCTATATAGTTGTGCTTTTTAAAAGGTTTCGTAAATTTATGGATTCTTCTAAGGCTTCCTTTTACGGAAGTTTTTTCGTTCAGAACATCTACAACAACGGTCAAGTAAACCTTCTCATCATACATGACTAACCCAGTCACTTGGCCATTTTCCGTATCAACTATATATTCAGGGAATATCTTTAATGGAGCAAATAATGCCCATCCTACTTTTCTAGACTTTCTCCCAAACAGCCGAAATAACATATATCTATAAATCTCTTTTAATCTTCTCATTTATATTCACCCTTACTATTGATTAGTCTAACTTTCAAGACACGCTTTGTTTATTCCTGCTATTGTTGTTATGAACGAGCAAAAGCACGCACATATCAATGTGCGCGCTAATCCTGACTAAAGAAATAATTAATGATGGCCCCCACCAAAAACTTTTCCGACACCGTGGATTTTTTCTAAGATGACGATGAGAATCACGGAGATGAATATGACAACACTGGATACAGAGGCAACAATTGGATTATAAGCATCTTGCATGGTAGAGAATATTTCAATTGGTAAAGTGCGTGTTTCAGGAGAGATCATAAAGAGTGAGACCGTTACATTATCAAAGGAGGTTAAGAAAGCGAAAAGGCCACCGGAGATAATTGCAGGTCGGATTAATGGGAGCGTGATTTTCCAGAAGACCGTCCATGGATTGGCGCCTAAAATTGCCCCCGCTTTTTCTAAATTATAATCAAAACCGCTTAAGCCAGTTAACACTAAACGAATCACGTATGGAATACAAATGATAATATGTGAAATCAGGAATCCTATTGACGTACCCGCAAGCATTAATGGTGTGAAGTAAATTAATAATGCTATCCCTAATACAAGCTGAGGTACACTAAGTGGCGCCGTTAAAAAGGATGTAATCGCTGACTTTCCGGGAATATCATACTTGGCAATAGCTAGCGCACCTAGTGTGCCGAATATAACGGCAAATAGTGCTGCAAGCACTGCAAATTGCAAACTATTCATAAAGGCGTCAATAAATTCAGGCCTTTCCAAGATTTTCGTATACCATTGAAACGAAAACCCTTCTGGCGGAAAGCTTGGATAGCTTGCTTTTGTGAACGATGCAGGGATGACAGCGATTAGTGGTATCAAGATGTAGATAATCCCAATAACAGCCAATGCTCCGCGTAATTTCCCAATGGCATTCATTAACGGAACACCTCCTTGAATTTACTCTTCTCAAACCCTCGAGTAAATAAAAAGACTGATAGAAGCGTTGTCCCAAGCAAAACGTATGATAATGCCGATCCAAATGTCCATTGCAGGAGATTATTAATTTGGTCGTATACAACAACTGGCATCACAGGCACATTCGCTCCACCCATAAGTGCCGGTGTTACGTAGGCACTCATCGATAAGCTAAAGACTAAAACGCAACCAGAGACAATACCTGGTAAGCTCAGTGGTAATGTAATCGAAAGGAAGTTCCTTAATGGACTTGCACCTAAGATGGCCGATGCCTTCTCTAATGATGGGTCAATATTGTATAAGCTTGTGACTATAGCTAGTACCATAAATGGTAAATAGGCATTTGAAAGACCTATAATGACACCAACCTCTGAAAACAATAGATTCATAGGCTTGCTAATTAGACCCATATCCATTAATAGTGTATTAACGGTCCCATTAGGTAGAAGTAATAAATACCAGCCAAAGTTACGAACAACAATACTAACCAAAAGAGGTGAAGCAATCAGTAGTGTAATAAGTGCGCGCATTTTTGCAGAAGCCTTTGCCATCGTTAAAGCGATCGGATAACCCAATACGAGCGCAACCAGACTAGATAATAAGCTAATCTTAACCGTAATCCATAAAGAGTTTAAATAATAGCTATCCGTAAAGAGCGTGATATAATTTGATAAACTGTAACTAGCTCCTTCACCACTTAAGCTATCAGTTGAAATAAAGCTTAAGTACAAAATATATAACATCGGTACAACAAAAAATCCGAATAAGAACAAGAGAATCGGTGTTAATAACAACAAGCCAGGTGCCCATGGCTTCCGTTTTTTCACGCGCCTCTCTTGTTGCGGCGGTTGTCCCTCAGGTGCTACTCTTTTCTGATGATTTTGAGCTCTTGCGGCTTCCATCCTACAAACACCTCGCTTCCCTCTTTCCATGATGAACGGTACTCATTTGTTAATATTTGCAGAGATTTCCCCATAAATGCGACATCTATTTCCCAAGAAGTCCCTAAGTAATTCAGTTGTGTGATTTTCGCAGGATGTAGTTCATATCCATCAACAGCCTCTTGTGACTCAGAAATATGAATGTTTTCTGGGCGAATGTATAATTTTACTTCATCCCCTTTTTGGAACGTGCGATTCTCTCCAATCACATTATCCCAACTTACTGATGTGACTTCTTGACCCGCTTGAACCATAATCCGCTTTTGATCTGTTGATGTAACAATACCTTCAAATGAGTTAGATTTACCGATAAATTGAAAAACAAATTCTGTTTTTGGATGTTTGTAGATGGATGTCGGTGTACTAATTTGTTCAATCTTACCTGCATTCATTACTACGACACGATCGGAAAGCGATAGTGCTTCTTCCTGATCATGGGTAACAAAGATAGTCGTTACACCGATTTCTTTTTGTAACCTTTTGATTTCTAAGCGAAGCTCATGCCTTAACTTCGCATCAAGGTTCGATAATGGCTCATCTAATAATAATAATTCCGGTTCAACAACCAACGCTCTGGCGATGGCTACTCTCTGTCTTTGTCCGCCTGAAAGTTCCCGGGGATAGCGATGTTCTAACCCTGATAACTTTACAAGTTCAAGAACACGATCGATTTTCTTTTTTTGTTCTGACTTGGAAATTTTTCTTAATTTTAAACCAAAGCTTAAGTTGTCATAAACCGTCATATGTGGAAAAAGAGAATACGTTTGGAAAACCATACCCAAATCTCTTTTATATGGAGGCACCTTTGTCACCTTTTTTCCTTTAATAAACACATCTCCTTGGTCTGCCTCAAGAAAACCCGCAATTAAATTTAAAGTGGTCGATTTTCCGCATCCAGAAGGGCCAAGCAAGGTGAGAAGCTCACCCTGCCTTACTTCTAAATCGATGGAATTAAGAACAATATTTGATCCGAATTTTTTTATAGCTCCCTTAATTTCTACGTCGCTTATCGCTGTCGTCATCTCATTATGCCTCCTCTTCTATTATTCTAGTAGTTTGCCAATTTCAGGAACGACTTCTTTATTCCAACGATCTGACCATTCCGCTCTAATTTCCGCGAATTGAGGGACATCTGGCTTAAATGTTGGATCATCCTCTGCTATCCCAATAGATTCTTGATATTTTTCAGGTAGTTCTACTCCTTCAGCAATTGGATAGAACCCTTCCTCTGCAATTAACGATTGTGCTTCCTCACTCACAAGATAATCAATAAATTGGAGAGCTTGCTCTTCTTTTGGTGTGTTCTTCACTAAAGTTGCACTAAAGGCTTGTAGTGGAACACCTTCTTTTGGTATCGCCATTTTAATTGGTATACCTGATTCAGCTAAATCACTAATTACATAAGAACCTAAAACAGATAGGTCAGCAGCACCTTGTTGAATCGCTGGCATCACCTGTGTTGAGTTTTTATAGAAAGTGGTTGAGTAACCTGCCAATTCCTTCGCTTTTTCTATACCAGGATTAACGTTATCTGTACTCCCACCATTTGCTATTGCTAACGCGTTTAATGTATTAAATCCCCAGTCATTTGTGATATCAACAAATGCGGTTTTTCCTTCATAATCTCCGGATACAAGGTCATTCCAAGATTCAATTGGTCCCCAACCATTTTTTTCGAATGATTCCGTATTATATGCTGGGGCAATAGCTAAGCCAAAAACTGGTGCCCCCGCACCCTCAACAGATACGAAATCATCAATGACATTGGAGAAGTTCGGTACATTCTCTTCACTTAATGTCTCAGTTAAATCTTTTTCATTCGCCCGATAAACATCAGTTGGTACAAAGAAAGCGATATCAATATGTGGCGCATTCTTTTGTAACTCTACTTTAGAAAGAATCTCTCCTGATAATCCTGGGATATAATTCACTTTAATACCGGTTTCTTCTTCAAATTTCGGTGCGATTACATCTCTTATCGTTTGTTCAATAACGCCACCATTACCCGCTACCGTAATTGACTTACTATCTGAGCCTCCGCCTTCTGAACTTGCTTGTTCACCGGATTTTTGTGGTGTTGGCGCCCCACAAGCAGCTAGACATAGCAACATAAAAATAGATAATGCCGTAATGATTTTTTTCATTTTACTTTCCCCCTACTTCGTTTATATATTGTTTGGCACCTGGATGAAGCGGAATCGCGATATTAGTTGCTGCTTCTTCAACCGTCATATTTGCTACGGCTGGATGATAGACGGCCCATTCATCTAAGTGCTCATAGATACCTTTTAAAATGTGATAAGCCAGCTCATTAGATAATTCTTCATTCGCATACAGCACGTTTTGTACTGTAACTGTCGGTGTCGGCTCCGTTATTCCCTCATATGTATAGCTCGGAATTTCTTGCCACTCATAACCCTCGTATTGCTGATTTAAGCGCTTACTTGTTTCCTCATCTACCTTAACTAACGTAAGATTCTCCTCCTCTAGCAATTGTTCGATAACTGGATTAGGTAATCCGGAAGAGAGGAAGGCAACGTCAATGGTACCATTGTTCATACCCGCAGCCGATTGGGTAAAGGATAAATACGAAATGTCCATTGTCTCTTGACTAAGCCCTGCTGCGTCTAATAGCCTTTCTGCCGTAAATCTTGTGCCACTTCCTTCTGCACCTAAACTGACTCGCTTACCTTTTAAGTCAGATAAGGATTCAATGGATGGATCTGATGTTACGATTTGCATATAGTTGCGATAGAGATTGGTTAATACATTTAAATGTTTTTGTGATAGTTCATCAGAATACAATACATCAGCCATCGATATCCCAAGCTCTACCTCATTACTACTTACGAGCTTCGCATTTTGAATCGAAGCATTTGTCACTCTTGTACCAAAAGCAGCCTTATTATATTCTTCTAAAATCGTCATTAACCCCGTACCTAGCGGATAATACACACCTGATACATCACCTGTTGCCAGCACGATTGACTTTTTCCCAACCGCTAGTTCTTCTGATGGAGCCTTATATGGATCATAAGAAGACCGGATCTCGGAATGAGTATTCGAACAACCGCTTAACAGAAAAATAATTGCCACCCACAAAAATGACTTCATCCCTACTAACATCCTCCTTAGTTTTATTAATGCAAATGTTGTGCCAAAATTCATAATATTGTTTTATGTATACGCTTACAATTTTATCGAAAGGAAAACCGGCAATTATTTCCGTATGAGGCAGAAAATATTGCCGGTTCTTTTATTTCTTATAATTCTTCAACTTATCCCGCAAACTCCTCTCCGAAATCTGCAAGGAATGAGCGGTTTTTTGCCTATGATCTTTATAGTGCTTAAGGGTAGCAGTAATAACTCGCTTCTCTACCTCCTTCATCGGGATACCAAGTGGTAATTGAATCATTTCATCCTCATTCATCGGATGTTCGGCATGACCTTGGACGAAATGGGGCAAATCTAACACGTCGATTAATCGGTCCATTGATAACGCCACAGCATACTCGATTATATTGCCAAGTTCTCTGACATTCCCTGCATACGGATAATGGAGAAGCACTTCCATCGCTTTCGGTGTCAGACCCTCTTTTTGTTTGTTCATTGATTGATTAAATTTTTGAATCAAATGATTGATGAGTAGCGGGATATCTTCCTTTCTTTGTCTAAGCGGTGGCATATGAATAGGAATCACATTTAAGCGAAAGTATAAATCTTCGCGGAACTCACCGTTTTTGACCATTTGCGCGATATTTTTGTTGGCTGCACTAATAATACGGATGTCGAGTTGCTTTTTCTTATTAGATCCAAGTGGTGTGACTTCACGCTCTTGGATGACTCGTAAAAGCTTTGCTTGTAGAGACAAAGGCAATTCACTCATTTCATCTAGAAATAATGTCCCGCCGTTAGCTGCAACACATTTGCCATCCTTCGATTGAGTGGCTCCTGTAAAGGCTCCTTTTTCGTAACCAAACAGCTCTGATTCTAGTAAATTATCAGGAATAGCCGCACAATTGACAATCTCTAATGGACCTTGATACCTTCTACCAGAAAAATGAATTTCCCTCGCAACTAATTCTTTGCCTGTTCCACTTTCTCCCGTAATAAGTACGCTTGAATCGATGTCCTTAATGCGATCAATCATTGAGAATACTTGTTGCATCGCCTTGCTTGTCCCTAAAAACGCACGTGCTTCCAGTTGTTTATCTTTTGACTCCAGGCGATTTGAGACTTGTTTATATTGCAGTGCGCGCATGATTAATACAGATAATTTATCCATATCAATCGGCTTTTCAATATAATAATAGGCACCTTGTTTAATTGCCTCAATCGATGTCTCAATGCTAGCAAAAGCTGTCATCATAATGGCCGTGAGCTCCGAACGTATTTCCCTCACTTTCTTTAAAATATCTAGACCGCTAACAGCCCCCATTCTTAAGTCTAATAAGACGATATCGATTCGTTTACTCTTCACCCACTCTATCCCTTCCTTTGGGTCTATGGTTGTATATACTTGATAATCATCTTCTAAGGCAAACTTTATTGACATACAAATCGCAGCTTCATCATCAATGACGAGTAGACCTGGCTTCATTGAGCGAATCCTCCTCTCGATAAATAGGTAAAGTAATAACGAACCGTGTCCCTTCTTCTTTCGTACTTGTTACGCTAATGTCCCCATTGTTTTCTTGTACTAAATGATAAGAAAGTGTAAGCCCTAGACCGACTCCTTTTGCTTTTGTCGTATAAAACGGATCAAAAATATGATGTTGTTGCTCCACACTCATCCCTTCACCATTATCTTTAATTGAAATTTCCCCGCATTCTCCATCTAGATGATACATTTCTAACTCTATACGCTTCCCAGTAACATTCTTTACTGCATCCACCCCATTCAGTAAAATGTTCAAAAGTACTTGTCTAATTTGCTGCGGATCAATATAAAAAACTAACCCATCTGGTACTTTTAATTGAAAGTCAATGTGCTCATCCTTCATCGTTACATGTAAGAATGTCAGCATAGTAGTTAACTCAGATGCAGAACATGGCTGAATACGTGGGGTACTTGGTCTCGCATAATCAATAAGATCGGTGACAATCTGATTTAGCCGGTCAACTTCTCTTGGTAAATGTTTGACTAACATCTCTTGAAAGTCTTTTTGTGCTATTTTTCTTGGAATTAAATTGATAAATGTTTTAATGGATGTTAATGGGTTTCTTATTTCGTGAGCAACACCGGCTACTAACTGTCCAAGCGCATGAAGCTTTTCCTGTGTGAGTAACTTCTGCTCTAATTGGACCTTTTCCGTTTCATCTCTGATAGTAAGCAAATACCCTGCTTGATTTTCCAAAGAATTATACATTTCGTTCAATGAATAATAGATAATTTTCCGTTGACCGTTTCGATGAAGCACAAATTGTTTGGCACTATCATGATAGAATTGCGTTCGTACTTCTTTAAAAATGGGTGACTGCTCAATCCCCTCTTGTTGGGGCCACTCTAAAATATCAAGTGCCCTTGAATTGCAACTCGTCATCATAAAGTTCAAATCAAAAGTAATAATGCCAGCATCTATATTATTGATTATTTGATCTTTAAAAGCATTGCTATCAGCGGTACGTTGCCGTTGGTAATGCAAATCCTCATTCAAAAGAGTCAGTTCTTTCGTATGTTCATTGACAGCTAATTTCAACCGATAATTCCATATATAGATGAGAATAAGAATAAAACCACCTATGGCCATAAATATTGATAAAATGGTAATGAAATCCTTTAACCTTGTGATTTCCTCTTCATTTTCACCTTTCGTCCAAAAATCAACCAGCTGGTTCATTTCCCCTGTTGCCTTTAAATCAATGATGGCTTTATCTAAGAACTGTCGAAATTCCTCGTCCCCTTCTTGTACAGCTACAGCATAATCTGCAGGATCCAAAATGATATCTAACACAACATATTGTTTCTCTAACTCATACCGATCTAAAAAAAAATATGAGGTCCATTTGTTGCCAATAAAAACATCCGCGCGGCCATTCCAAAGCATAAATAAACCGTTGTATTGGTTAGTCGTCACAGTAAAGTTATTATTTCGCAAGTTTATTAATGTATTTAATCCAGCCGTATCTTCTTTTAATACTATATGCGTATCCCGCAAATCTTCTATATTCTCTACTTCGTCTTTCAAGCGTCTAGGTATCACTAATGAATCCGACATCGTAAAATAAGGGGTGGAAAAGTCCATATACTTCTCCTTGTCTATACTATAGGTGACCCCGGCAACACCATCTATTTCTCCCCTTCTTAACGCTTCCTCAGCTTGCTTTCCATCCATAGGGATAAACTCAAACTTCACATCATTTTTGTCGGCTATCCTTTCTAAGACGGCAATGCTTAAGCCTTGTAGCTCCCCGTTTTGATTAAGATAAGAAAATGGTGGAAACGCTTTTTCTGTTCCTATTCGATACACTTGTTCTTCTGCTAGGACATGAGTGAATGGGAAGAGAGTGAAAAACATGAAAACGAGCAATACTTTGCGCAAAATGATCTCCTTATTATGTTAGAAAATTATAAATATTTTATATTTAAATAATAAATAAATCACTTTCATAACACAAGGCTCCAAAGAACATTTTTATCTATCAATTAATGATTCTATTTTTTACCAATAAACATTAAGGTTTAATCTATTGTAGAACGGATATATATACACTAAGAAGAGACACAAGATACTCTTCAAAAAAGAGGAGGATGTAAACTATGTATAAAATCGAAGTTGTAGAAAACGGAGTACAGGCGGTTAGCATCATTAACTCTCTTGAAAACGAAGGTTATACTAAGAAGGATATATACTTATTCGCACATGACAGAGACCGCTCAGAAAATTTAACAGATGCAACAGATACAAATGATATTGGTATGAAAGAACAAGGTGTTTTTGACTCCATCGGAAACGTCTTCAAAAGCCGAGGCGATGAATTACGTTCTAAAATGAGATCAGTTGGTATGACTGATGTTGAAGCTGAGAGGTATGAAGAAGTACTTGATCAAGGTAAACTTGTTGTTGTCGGCTCTACTAAAAACTAATCTTTATGTCTAATATAATTCCCCCCATTTCACTATATATGACCGGTAGCGAATCGCTACCGGTTTTTATAATTAAAGAGAAGGATGAAAGATTAATAGATTTTTCTCATATTCCCTTCTATTGATGAATTCATTTCAGCATGAGCATCTTGCAAACAGGGCAATCGTCCTTCTCAGATTAAAGAACGAAGCTGCGAATCCATTTGCAGATATCCCTCTGTGATAACTTGTTGAACCAAAGCAGTTTTTCATTCGGTCTTACGTTCTTTCACCTAGACTAATAGATAATCAATCCCGAAATGGCCCCTACGGCTAAAGCGATACTAATAACAATGGCGGGGTGCATTTTCATTTTTTCTAATAAAAAATAACTACCAATGACCATCAAAAGAGAATAAACCATCCCTAATGAAGAGAAGGAATCCTTCAGAAATTGGAAGGTCATGACGGCTAGCAACACAGCGATCACTGGACGGACAATTTTAGAAATATTTTTGACTTGAGGGGTGTCTTTATATTTCATTAAAATCGCCATCAGTACGAGCATTAAGATAATCGAAGGAGCTATTGTAGCAAAGAGGGCAACGAAACTACCTAAAATTCCCCCTTCTGCGTAGCCGATATAACCGGCCATTTTCGTCGCAATCGGCCCTGGCAAGGAATTCCCAATCGCTAGGACTTCACTAAATTCTTGAGTGGACATCCAGCCATATTTACCGACGACTTCATTTTCAATTAAGGGAATGGTCGCAGGTCCACCACCGTAACCAAGAATACCTGGAATAAAGAAAGCTAAAAAGATTTCCCAATAAATCATGATGGATTCTCCTTCCTCTTAAAAGGAATAAAGACGGAAATAATTAATATCATGATGAGAATACCTGGATGCAAGTGCGTCACTTCTGTAAGTAAGAAAGACGCTAATATGAGAATAATAGCTTTCTTCCACCCAAGCGTCGTGCCCGATTTCTTTACAAATTCCCAAGTCATTTGCGCCAGCATCACAGCTACAACCGGGACAATCGATGCTGACATATGCTTTACCCATGGAATATCTTTATAAGCTTGTAAAACTTGCAGAAGACTTATAAGGATAATAACAGTAGGGAGAACGGAAGAAACAAGGGCATTAATCATTCCTACGATTCCTCCGACACGGTAGCCAATGTAACCGGCCATCTTTGTCGCAATGGGGCCTGGCATCGTGTTAGCCAATGCCAAAGTATCGGCAAACTCTTCTTCTGTCATCCATTTGTATTTCTTTACTGCTTCTTGCTGGAATAGTGGTATAGAGGATGGTCCACCGCCAAACCCTAACATTCCAGTACGGAAGTTCCCAATCATTAATTCTTTTTGTAAACGTAAGCCTTGGCGTGTTTGAGGCTTAGCTTCTTCTCGTTGTTTTTCTTTCGCTGATGCTACCAAGCGGCAATCGTACCATCCGTACGGGATTCAGTTCCACCCATTAATACACCAGTCTCAGGATTACGCCAAATGATTTGCCCACGCCCAAAGCTTCCTCCATCCGGTGTAATTGTAACTTGATGACCCCTTCTTTCTAACTCTTGCACTATATAATTAGGAAACTCTGGTTCTACGAAAATAGATTTTTCTTTCATCCATTGCCATCTTGGCATATCTAGTGCAGCTTGCGGATTTAAGGCATAGTCGACCGTATTGGTTACTACTTGGAAATGACCTTGTGGTTGCATATAGCCGCCCATTACACCAAAAGGACCAACTGCCTTACCATCTTTTGTTAAGAAGCCAGGGATGATTGTATGATAAGTCCGTTTGCCACCTTTTAAATAATTCGGATGATTGTCATCCAATGAGAAATCATGACCTCTATTTTGTAAACTAATGCCCGTACCTGGGATCACAATTCCTGAGCCAAAGCCCATGTAATTACTCTGAATATAAGAAATCATATTTCCTTCTTCATCTGCAGCAGCTAAATATACTGTACCGCCTTTCGGCAACTCATAAGGTTCCGGATTGGAAGCGATATCCGAAATTGTTTGACTGCGTTTATCCGCATACTCCTTAGAAAGTAACTCTTCTGTTTCAATAGGCATATCTGCTGCCTCTGTAATAAATGCTTTTCCATCGGTAAAGGCAAGTTTCATCGATTCAATTTGTTCATGAAGCGTTTGGGCTGATTGCCATTGTGGCTTTGACAATCTCTCAAAATTATTAAGTGCCATCAACGCAACCATTCCTTGACCATTCGGAGGAATCTCCCATACATCGTAACCTCTGTACTGAGTAGAGATAGGATTTACCCATTCAGGCTCATATTTACACAGATCTTCTTTTGTTAAAAAACCTTCATGTTTCTTCATAAAAGCATCCATTTGTTCCGCTAATTCACCCTCATAAAAGGAGCGACCTTCCGACTCTCCAATTGCTTGAAGGGTTTTAGCGTGCCCTTCTGAACGCCATAATTCACCGATTTCTGGTGCTCTTCCCCCCGGTGCGAACGTTTCGAACCATCCTTCGAAAGCCTCATCCGTAAATTCTTCTTTAAACTTCGTATATGCCCTTTTCCAATACTTCCCTAGAATCGGTGTCAGCGGATAGCCCTCTTCTGCATATCTAATCGCTGGCTTTAATGATTCAAGTAAAGATAGTTTACCGAACCGTTTCGATAACGTTGCCCATGCGGCTGGTACCCCAGGTACAGTAACAGGGATGGTACCGTATGTTGGCATTTTTGTGAATCCACGCTTTTTAACCTCATCAGCAGAAATGGATTGAGGTGCAGGGCCAGAAGCATTTAATCCATGAAGTTGATCTTTTACCCAAACGAGAGCAAAGGCATCTCCACCGATTCCATTTGAAGTTGGCTCAACGACTGTTAATGCTGCAGCTGTTGCAATCGCTGCATCAATCGCATTCCCCCCTTTTTGCAATATCTCAATACCTGCTTGTGCTGCTAAAGGCTGTGAAGTCGCTACCATTCCTTTTTTAGCGAACACTGTATGTCTTTTTGCCGAGAATGGGTGATGTAAGTAATCCAAATTAACCTCTCCTTTTACATTTGTAAATATAAAATCAATTTTAACTTACGTAATGTATATTACACATTACAGATTATAGAATAAAATTAATGATAATAACAGGATTTAAATCTAATATATTTTAAATTCTCCAAAATCAATATGTTAATTATCTTGATTATTCTTACACAAATGTTAACCTACAATAAAAACACGAGATGCTAGCTAACAGCACCTCGCTCTTCAAAGGAATTTCACTTCGCTTCTTTAAAAATAGATTCCCCAGCAAAATGACAAGCTGCATAATGTTCCTCACCGTACTCTCTCCATTGAGGCTTCTCTTCCATACATTGTGTCCTCGCTATTGGGCAACGTGTATGAAAGGGACAACCAGAAGGAGGATCTGCCGGATTCGGTAAATCACCTTGTAATCTTATTCTATTTCGTTTCTTTTCAATAGAGGGTCTAGGAATAGCAGAAAGTAATGCTTGTGTATAGGGATGTAGAGGAGCATTATATAAATCCTCTACCTTTCCCTCCTCAACCGTATTCCCTAAATACATCACTAGTACTCTATCGCAAAAATAACGAACAACACCTAAGTCATGAGAAATAAACATATAAGATAGTTGATACTTTTGCTGTAAGGTTTTCAATAACTTTAACACCTGTGCTTGGACAGATACGTCGAGAGCAGATACTGCCTCGTCACAAATGATAAAGGATGGATTTAAACAGATGGCACGTGCAATCCCAATTCTCTGCCTTTGTCCACCACTGAATTCATGAGGAAAACGATCATAATGCTCTTCTTTTAAGCCTACTTCTTTTAATAAATCTAAAACCGCTAACTTTTTTTCTTTACTGGACATAGATGTATGTATGGAAAAAACCTCTGCTATAGCTGGACCTATTTTTTGTCTAGGATTTAAAGAAGCAAAGGGATCTTGGAAGATCATTTGCATTTCTTTCACAAATTTAAGCTTTTCTTTTTTTCTTAATGATTGTATTTCGGTCTCTTTGAATTTAACTGTCCCGGCCGTTAATTCTTCTAATCCTAGAATGGCTTTTCCTAACGTCGATTTTCCACACCCTGACTCTCCTACAACACCTAAACTTTCACCTTCATATAATTTAAAAGAAACATTTTCTACTGCTTTCACATGAGATTGTACCCTTTGCAACAAACCACCCTTGATTGGGTAGTACTTCTTTAACTGGTTAATTTCAAGAAGGGTCTTTTTTCTCCCATTATCATTTGCGACACTCATGGATTTGTTACCTCCTCTGCTTCAAGCCAACAACTCACCGAATGAGAGTGAGACAAATCAAAGGCAGGTGGCTCTTGTTGTTTACATGTTTCCATGGCAAATTTACAACGGTCGTGGAATCGGCAACCTTGAATTTGTTGATTTAAACTAGGTAAAGAACCAGGAATAGCTTCAAGTTCAAAGTCAGGTTTGTCTACATCTGGTACAGAATTTAACAGTCCAACGGTATAAGGATGTTTTGGATGATTAAAAATCTCCTCTACTGTCCCTTCTTCTACCTTTTTCCCTGCATACATAACCATTACTCTGTCAGCTACTTCTGCAACAACACCCATATCATGGGTCACCATGATTACGCCCATATGATATTCTTGCTTTAAATCATTAATCAAATCTAGAATTTGCGCTTGAATCGTCACATCTAACGCAGTCGTCGGTTCATCTGCAATCAGTAATCCGGGGTTACATGACAACGCAATCGCGATCATTACCCTTTGACGCATGCCTCCACTTAATTCATGTGGATATTGACTCATTCTTTTCTCAGGATAAGGAATACCCACACTTTTCAGAAGTTCAATACCCTTTTTATGGGCTTCTTTTTTAGATAATTTCTCATGAATTATTAGAGGTTCTCTTAACTGATAGCCTATCGTTAATACAGGATTCAGCGCTGTCATCGGTTCTTGAAATATCATCGAGATTTGGTTGCCACGAATCTGTCTCATTTGTTCAGCTGTATGACTTTGAATAGCCTCTCCCTCATACTTAATTTCTCCACTTGCAATTCTACCGTTACTAGGTAACAATCCAATAATTGAGAGAGAAGTTATACTTTTACCACAGCCCGATTCGCCAACAATACATAATGTCTCACCCTTATTTAGCGAGAATGAAACATCGCGGACAGCAGGTAAATACCCGTCTGCTGTCCGAAACTCTGTAATCATATTTTTCACTTCTAGTAAAGCCTCTCCCATTGTTGCACCTACTTTCTTGTTACTTCTGATAGATTCCATTTACCAGTTGCTTCTAAAAGTAGACCTTCATAAGATTGATCCATTGCAGCTGTTACGATGGAGTGATACATAATAACGACTGCATCGTCATCTAACATTAAGCGATTAGCTTGATCTAATAGTTCTAACCGTTTATCTTGGTCTGTTGTTGTTCTCGATTCATCTACTAATTGATCAAATGCTTCGTTACTATATTGTGCTCTATTTGATGCACCTACATTATCAGTGTGGAAATTAGGATAAAATAATTCTGAGCCATCAGCCGTTAAGTTAGACCAGCTTAAGAAGGTTAAATCAAAGTTCCCTTGTCTTGCCGTATCTAGGAATGAAGCCCATTCCATTGACTCAATTTCGATGTTAAACCCGGCCTCTGACAATTGCGCTTGAACGATTTCAGCCATCAGTAAGAAATTACTTCTATTTGGTGTTAATAACTTATACGTTTTCTCTCCAAATCCATTTTCCTCTACTAAACTTTTAGCCTTTTCTAAATCATAAGGTGTACCTGCTTCAGCAGCAGATTCTACGTACCCAAATACTTTTGGCCCTATGACACTATCACTGCGAATGCCTAACCCGTTCATTTTTGAAACAACAGCATCCCGGTCAATCGCGCTAGCAAAAGCTTCACGTAATTTTGCATCTTGGTATTCTTCTTTTCCATGATTCACAGTGAAATAGTATTCTGGTGTCCCATCCACCTTTTCAACTGTTACATTCTTAAGACTTTCAATTCTTTCAATCTGTTCCATAGGAAGGTTATCAATAAATTGTACTTCTCCTGTTTGTAACATCGAGATTGCTGTTGATATTTCTGGAACAACTTTAAAAATTAATTGTTGAATCGCAGGTGCGCCATCACGATAGTCTTCATTTGCTTCTAATACGACTTGATCCCCTGGTACCCATTTCGCAAATTTGAATGGCCCTGTACCGACAGGCTCTTTATTTAAATCTCCCTCTTTATCAGCTGTTGGGCTTACAATGGCTGCGTTAGAATGTGACAGTGCCGCTAGAAAAGGACCGTATGGATATTTAGTTTTGATTTCAACTGTGTAATCGTCAATCACATTAATAGATTCAACCGGCTCCATTAGTGAAGCTCGTGGGGCTGCTGTCTCTGGATCTCTTAATTTATCAAAAGTATATTTAACAGCTTCTGCATTAAAGTCTGTTCCATCATGGAACTTAACTCCTTCTTTTAATTTAATCAGCCAAGTGTTCTCATCTGGATTTTCATAAGATTCAGCTAATTTAGGTTCTATTTCCATTGTTTCTGTATTTCTATCAAACAACTTTTCATACACATGGTCAGTCACATTAGCTGATGCACTATCATTTGTCATAATAGGTGATAGCCCTACTGCATCTGATAGTGAAGCATATGTAAATGTATCGATTTTACCGTTCCCTTCACCCTCCCCACTTGCCGGTTCATTACCGCTTGAACAAGCAGATACAATCATTAATGTGAATATCGCTAGTATTGCTAATAACTTTTTCCTCATTCTTAATTCCCCCCAATTTTTATACATTCATATTAGGATCAATGGCATCTCGTAATCCATCCCCTAATACATTAAAAGCAAATACAGTTAACATGATGGCAATCCCAGGTACAATCGTTAGATGTGGAGATGACCACATAAAAGCCTGTCCTTGCGAAATCATTGATCCCCATTCAGGGGTAGGTGGTTGTGCACCTAAGCCTAAATAGCTTAATGCAGCTGTTGAAAGAATAGCCGTAGCCATTCGCATTGTGGCAAAAACTATAATAGGTGCAAAACAATTTGGTAATATATGTTTAATCATAATACGAAGATCTGAAGCACCTACCGATTTCATGGCCATAATATATTCTTTTTCCTTTATCGATAAAACGGACCCTCGCACAATTCGTGCACAGGAAGGTATCGACCAAATACTTATAGCGATAGCTACATTTACTAAACTTGTACCGAGTACAGCAATAATGAGCATAGCAAGTAAAATCCCTGGGAATGAAAATAATAAATCGACAAATCTCATAATAATGCCATCTAATTTTTTGTAATATCCACCAAGTAAACCTAGCGTAACGCCACCAAGAAGGCCGAGCACTACAGCTACGATCCCTACTAATAGAGAAATTTGTGAGCCATAAACAATTCGGCTCCAAACATCTCTTCCATAATTGTCTGTGCCTAACCAATGACCCTCACTAAATACAGGTAATTCACTAGCTGATAGGTCCTGCTTCACGGGATCGTGGGTTGCAATAATAGGTGCCAACAACGCCATGGCGATTTGAAGAATGATAATGATTAACCCAAGAACCGCTAACTTATTTCGTAGCAACCTTTTTATAATTAACAACCACTCATTATCCTTTTTCGGTGTTACTGCTACTGGACTATTCGTTGCCTGAACAACCTCTGGCATCAGTTTTTCCTCCCTTCGTCATTACTGATATTTAATCCTTGGATCAATATATGTATAAACCACATCAACGACTAAATTCACAACAACAAAGAGTGTAGCTACTAAAAGAACAGAGCCTTGTACCATCGGAAAATCTCTAGCTGCTATGGCGTCAATCATTAGCCTACCTACACCATTAATCGCAAATACTTTTTCAGTGATAATGGTCCCTCCTAATAGCGAACCAAAGTTCACACCAATCACTGTCAAAACAGGAATCATCGCATTTTTTAATGTATGAATCCATATAACTTCGCGTTCTTTTACACCTTTTGCTCTTGCTGTTCTTACATAATCTGCCCTTACTACTTCAAGCATAGATGATCTCGTCATTCTAGCAATCATCGCAGCTGCCCCTGTCCCTAAAGTGATTGCAGGTAAGATTAATTCCTTCACCCCTTCAATGGTATACCATGGTGAAGATAACCCACCGACCGGGAGTAGTTGTAAGTTAACGGAAAATATAAGGATAAGGACAGCACCCATCCAAAAGTTCGGTATAGAGATACCCGCAAGAGCAAAGGTTGTTGACCCTACATCTAGCCAAGAATTTTGTTTAAGAGCTGATATCAACCCTGTTAAAATACCAATAACAATGGCGACAATCATACTGGCAATTGCTAACTTTAGCGTATTTGGCAGTCTTACCCCAATCGCCTCAGCTACAGACTGTTGGTTTTGATATGAATATCCTAAATCACCTTGTACAAGATCTACTACATAGCGACCATATTGTGTAAGAAAAGGGTCATCTAAACCAAGATTATCTCTTATCGCCTCCACATCTTCTTTTGATGCTGTTGGCCCTCCAATCATTGATGCCGGGTCACCAGGCGCCAAATACATGGATGAGAATACAAGAAAGGAAATACCAAATAGTAGAATCACAAGTTGAAAAAATCTTCTGAATATAAATCCGACCAATTTCACCCCTCCTTCGAAATCATTTGTTAATCATTTTCCTTTTTTTAATTACTAAATGTTTAAAATAATTTAAAAATGATTATAAAACATAAATATACAAAATTCTATATATTTTTTCATTTTTTTAAATTATTTTTTATTTCAATTTCCTTTTGTTTTCATTATTTTACAAATATGTTCATTATGTAACTTAAGTATAATTATTTATTATCTTTTAGTTATCGATAGGTAAAGCGTTTTCAAAAACAAAAGGTAATTTACCAATTTCTTGTCCCACACAAAAAAAAGACCCGCCAGTGGCGAGTACCTGTTTTTCAAAAAATATTTAAGTTTAATAGGGTATCAAATCTCGTTGATCAGGAATCTAGCAAAGTTAGGAGGTTTTCTTTTCAGAAGACGGACAAATTGGTTGGTGCTGTTCAGCTATCTTTTCGGTTGTTCCGAAGTTGGACGTGCTACTTGGGATTACCTCCGCTATCTATCAGAATGTCTAATCAGAAGTTCCAATTGGCTTAATTGTTATTATCGCAGCTTGCATTCGATACAAAATAAGCAATGTTACTACAATTTTAACCCGCGACGACTTTTAAATCTTCTTAGCAATATGTTACTTTCCACACGCGTAATGCCATCTAGGGCATATAATTCTTCGTTAATAAACCTCTCAAGTGCATCAAAGTTATCTACTAACACATGTGTATGTAAAGTAGAGGGGCCGGTCATTTGGTAACAACTAGCAACACTTGCATTCTCCGCCAACGCCTCGGCTACTTTCACTAACGAACTCGGTTCACAATCAATCTCAAAAAAAGCGGAAACTTCTTTCCCTGCCTTGCCACTATTAATCACAACTGTAAACTGTTCAATCACACCATCTTCAACAAGTTTAGACACTCTTTCCCTTACGGCTACTCGGGAAAGACCTAATTGTTTACCAATATCAACATAAGACATTCTACCATTTTCAATTAATAAATCTAATATCTTCTTATCGACCTGATCCAAAAAAACACCACCTTCTCTTTTGACTATGTAAAAAATGAAATTAACCTGTATATTTAATTATCATATCAAACAGAAATTATCAAATACTATTTACGCTGTTGTCTCATTTAATGATTTTTTTATGAAAACAGCGTTACACAGTTAGCGATATGAGAGACAATGATTCAATCTTTTTTATACCACCTCCGACGGTATACACGGAATTGTAATAATATACGGTGTACAGATTCGTTTTGTTTCCTTTCTGTGTTTGCTTCTGACCGAACTTCAAATCGCTTTAACTCGACACTCAATTCAGTTTTCGATCTAAAATAACCTGCGTTGGTTGAGATTTCCCGTTTCCCCACTCTACTTATTGGACTTCTTATATGTTATGTTCATATCGGCAATAACACCCACCATGTTGTTTGTTTTTGGCTCCTTAAAAGCAAACAAGAAAAACCGCTCTTCAAACAGAAGATGCGGTTCTTATTAACCTAATAATTTTTGGTAGATGGAGCGTGCTTGTGCCAGGTCTTTTGTTCCGTGGATGAGTGCCCGACCATCTTGGAAGATTACAACTCTTTCTGGTTTCAGATCAATTGACAAAAGGTACGGGTTCCCTTTCGTGTCATAGCCCGACACCTTCATTTGT
Organism: Cytobacillus sp. FSL K6-0129; assembly: GCF_038007625.1. NCBI lineage: Bacteria > Bacillati > Bacillota > Bacilli > Caryophanales > Bacillaceae > Cytobacillus > Cytobacillus sp. FSL K6-0129. The sequence continues at coordinate 2,844,125 of NZ_JBBOXM010000001.1, forward strand.
TGAGATAGCCTTTGCAAGTCTAATTGCTGGACAGTCGATGGCCTCACTTGCACCGTATCTCTTCCACAAAGTACAGTCGTCTTTGTTAAGTTTTCTTGTTGGAGAAACGGATAGGTCGGTGCCTCCCCACATGATAAGCAACCTGTATCCTTTATTTTAGCAACCTTTATATTCGAATATTGATTTCGCCACATGTCAAAGCTTGTAAAAGTCGTGCGAATGGCATCTAAGTCACCTACCAATATCTTGAGTGCTTCTGCGGTTTGATGAGCGATAACCATTTGCACAGCAGGAGCTATAATTCCACCTGTATCACAGGTCATACCTTGAATAGGAATCTTCTTCAACAAGCAATGCAGACAGGGTGTCACACCAGGAATAATGGTTAAACTCATTCCAAAGCTGCCGACACATGCACCATAAATCCATGGAATGTGATGTTTTTGTGATATATCATTTAAGAGCATTCGCGTTTCAAAATTATCTGTCGCATCAAGAATTAAATCAACTTCACTAACGAGATCTTCTAACAAAGACGGCACAGCATCAGCTACCATCGCCACCACTTCAACTTCTGAATTAATCGCCATTAGTCTCTTCTTAGCAGCAATAGCTTTAGGCAACTTCTCTTTTACATCCTCTTCCGTATAAAGCTGTTGTCTTTGGAGATTACTTGCTTCTACGTAGTCGCGGTCAATGATGGTTAACTTGCCTACACCCGAGCGAACTAACACTTCAGCATTGCCAGAACCAAGTGCCCCCGCCCCTATCATTAAGACATGCTTACGCCCAATGAGTGATTGCCCTTTTTCACCAATGGGAGAAAATAATAATTGCCTTGAGTATCTATCATTCATTACATTAGCCTCCACTAACTGGCGGAATAAAGGCAATCGTATCCCCTTCTTGAATCACATCATCATCTTCAGCAAACTCTTCGTTGATCGCTGTCATGACACTATCAATTGATGATAAACCATACGTTTCATGTACTTCTTGTTTTAACGCTAATACGCTCTTACCTTTCGCCTCTATTTGTAAACTTTCCACACCAACTTCATCCTTTAAATGAGCAAAAAACAATACATTATTCATCTAGATGTTTCGCCTCCGGTTTCCCTTCAGGATAAGATACTTTTTCCAATTGGTCGCCAATCCATTCTTGTCCATCTTCCCAATGTTCTTTTTTCCAAATGGGTACGATTTCTTTAATACGTTCAATGGCATATCGGTTTGCTTCATAAGCATCAGCACGATGAGGTGTCGAGACAGCAATCACAACAGCAACGTCCGTTATATCTAATTTACCTACTCTATGCACTATTGCTACTTCGGCTCCTTGCCATCGCTCCCTAATTTCCGTGCCAATTTGCTCAAGCTTTTTTATAGCCATACTTTCATATGCCTCATATATTAAAAACAAAGTCTTCTTACCTTTAGTTAATTCTCTTACTGTTCCAATAAACGTCGTAATAGCGCCTGCGTTTCTTTGTACGACATGATCAATTACTTCTTGTATATTGATTGGCTCTTTTGAAATTCCAAACTTCATTTTAACACCTCGCATCTAAGTTCTATTTTATCAATTCTTACTAGAAATTTGTATTGCTTTCCTCCAATCACTCGGGTCATTCATATTGAAGAAGCTTTGTTCAAAATTAACTAGACGATGCCGAGTTACATCTTCTTCTGTTACTTTTTTTACCTTTAACTGATTTAAGAATAACTGTAGCTTCAAATCATTTGCCTCTAAACATTTCTCTACTATTTCCCTTACTCTCTTATGGTAGACAGCAAGAAGTGGATGAATTTGACCATTCACTTCAGGAATAACTGCTGAATAGCCTTCGAGATGGTTTAAAAGCCATTTCATTGTTTCAGCCGTAACAAAGGGCATATCACAAGCAACAATAATATTTTCATCATTTGTAGAATGATATAGGCCAGACTCAATTCCAGCTAACGGACCTTTATTAGGGTAGCGATCACTTACCTTTTTAACAGGGAGGAAATGATAATCTTCTGGTGTATTTGTTACAATAAGAATATCATTCGTTACGGATTGCAACTCCCTTACTAGGCGTTCGATTACTGTTTCCCCATTCACCGCTAACAAAGCTTTATTTTCCCCCATCCTACTCGACTTACCACCCGCTAAAATAATTCCGGTACTCTGCATACTACCACCTTTTTCACCATTCACGTCTATATATACCATTAAAGCGATTTTCCGGCGGCTATGCAATGGATAAAACTGAAAGATAGACAAACGGGAAAATGTTTGTTAATTTAAACAATGTCCAAAACCTTTGACAGGAGAGGCAGGACTACGATTTGAAAAACCGGATAAAACCGCTAAGAATACAGCTACGCTTAACACAAGAGGCATTAGCAAAGGAATGCAACGTTAGTAGGCAGACCATTAATTGTATTGAAAACGATAAATATGACCCAACTTTAGCGCTCGCCTTCAAAATTGCAAGGTCATTACAGACAAATGTAGAAGAGGTTTTTAACTATGAGGAAAATTTCTAAAGATACGATAATTACCATGAAAGATTTTGTCGATGAAAAGCATGAGATTCTTCATCAACCAATAGAGGATTTAAGGTTACCGGCAACTGAGGAAGATTTAGCGGAGCTACAAGCGATGCTCGTATACTTACGAAATAGTCAGGATGAGAAATTAGCTAAGAAATACAAATTACGCCCTGGCACTGGCTTATCAGCCAATCAAATCGGCATTGCTAAACGAATGTTCGCTGCTAAATATGAAGATGAAAAAGGGCAATCATATGAATATCAATTGATTAACCCGAAGATTATCAGTCATTCAACAAATATTATTTGTATTCCAGAAGGAGAAGGCTGCTTATCAGTTAATCGTGAAGTATTCGGCCAAGTGCCACGTTATGAAAAAATTAAAGTTAGAGCGTATAATGAAAAAGGTGAGGAAGTCACACTCTCTTTTAAAGGATTTGCCTCTATTCTTATGCAACATGAGATCGATCATCTAAACGGTATTATGTTTTACGAGCGAATTGATAAAAATCAACCAATTATAAATAAAATATAACCAGATTCACTATATTAAAATAGAGACCATATACATTTTTAAAATAATTGTTATAATGATGATAAAATGCATGTCTAATCTATCACTCCAGGGAGGAAACGTCAGATGACTATGAAAAAAGTCTTAACTATAGCTGGATCAGATTCTAGTGGTGGTGCGGGGATTCAAGCTGATTTGAAAACTTTTCAAGAGCTTGGTGTGTACGGAATGTCAGCACTTACTACTATTGTAACAATGGACCCTAAAAACGACTGGCATCATAATGTTTTTCCAATTGAAATTAGTACATTAGAGGCTCAAATTGAAACCATCCTTTCTGTTGGCATAGATGCAATGAAAACAGGTATGCTTGGTTCAGTGGAAATTATTGAAACAGCTGCCAAAACAATTAAAGAGAGTGGCGTTCCTGCCGTTATTGATCCAGTAATGGTATGTAAAGGCGAAGATGAAGTACTACATCCTGAAACAGCAGATGCCCTTCGTGAGGTACTCGTTCCTTTAGCAACCGTTGTGACACCAAATCTTTTTGAAGCATCACAACTTGCACAAGTGAAACCGATCAAAACAATTGAAGAAATGAAAAAAGCGGCGGAAAAGATTCATGCACTTGGTCCAAAATATGTCATCATTAAAGGTGGCAGTAAGCTGCAATCTGAAAAAGCCATTGACCTTTTATTTGATGGAGAAAATTTCACAATCTTACAGGCTGAACTGATTAATACGCCTTACATCCATGGGGCAGGGTGCACTTTCTCAAGTGCCATCACTGCTGAACTGGCAAAGGGCAAATCGGTAACAGAAGCAATCGATGTAGCCAAAGATTTTATCACTGCAGCCATTACACATGGATTCAAACTAAATGAATATGTTGGACCAACAATGCACGGTGCTTACCGTACTTTTGGTGCGGATCGTACGAAGGTTGAACAATAATAACATTTTAAGGAGAATGTCTCTCGAGTGAGCATTCTCCTTTTTGTTTCTTGATCAATTCTTCTAATCATGCTGCTCCCTGAGTCACACATTATGCAAAACCACTTTTTTTTTAGTAAAATAAAAGAATCAAATGGATAGCTTAATTCTCATTTTGACAAATTATATAGAAATGCTTTTCGAAAGGGGGAAATGAATTTGGATATCGTCATGAAAGAACAAGTACAGCTGGCTTTGGATGAACGTGCAAATAAGGACGTTTATATCCACCTTGAAACAACAAACGGTGCTTACGCTTCACACTTTGATGAGACTTTCTTTTCATCAGGTGCCTATATTCGTAATGCCAAACTAAAATATATTCATAGTAAAATCGCCGGAAACGGACCTTACAGAATCGGGTTAAAAACTGACATCGGTTGGGTGTATGCGGAAGGCATTACCCATTATGAAATAGATGAACATGATCGCTTATTAATGGCTGGTCATGATTTTAAAGGTAAACTAGCGGTTTCTCTAGAAATTAGCGAAACACCCTTTGAATAAATAGCGGAAGGAGGAAGAATGATGGAAAAAGAAAGACAAGTACTTGTTATTTTTCCTCATCCAGATGATGAGGCATTTGGCGTTTCTGGTACGATTGCCAAGCATATTCAAAATGGCACACCTGTAACTTACGCATGCTTAACACTGGGTGAAATGGGTAGAAATATGGGCGATCCCCCTTTTGCGACAAGAGAATCATTGCCACATATTCGAAAACAAGAGCTTCAAAATGCCGCTAAAGCGATGGGCATAACTGACTTGAGAATGCTTGGTTATCGCGATAAAACGGTTGAATTTGAACCAGAAGATAAACTAGCACAACATATGGGTGAAATCATAGAAGAATTAAACCCCTCTTTGGTCATAACATTCTACCCGGGTTATGCAGTGCATCCAGATCATGATGCAACAGGAGCGGCAGTTATTCATGCCGTTAAAAACCTTCCAAAAGAAAAACGTCCAAAGGTATATTGCGTCGCTTTTTCTAACAATTGTGAGGAAGAAATTGGTGCGGCAGATGTTGTTCATGATGTAACAGAAGTTGCTGACATTAAATTGAATACATTAAAAGCCCATGTCTCACAAACACAGTTAATGATTAAGGAAATGGAAGAAAACCTTAAGAAACAGGACCCTGCTGTGATGGCTAGAATTAACCAAGAACGCTTTTGGACCTATCAATTTGATGAATAAATACTTTTTAAAAAAACAGAACCTCCATATACCGTTGGAAGTTCTGTTTTCTATTAAAAGCTTATTTTGTTTGATTTTCTTCAGGTCTTTCTTCTATCTGTTCGCCTTCTTTGGAGACATCTTCATCAGATATTTCTTTCGTACCTTCAAGCATATTTTTTAAATTCGTTAATTGATAGCCATCTTCACGATGTACCATGTTCACTAAAAATTTACGCAAAAGCTTCATTTTAAATCCTGTTGTTTTAATATTAGCTTCTAAATCAACCTGTGTACCTTCATCCACTTCATCAAAACGATAATAGTATTCTGCGATTAAACCGTTGGAATTGGAACGCGTTGCAAATACTTTATTTGTTTCATATGCTAATACTTCGATTTCAGATGTGATATCGGAAGCACGAACTCTTCTTGTTTCTCTCAGTTTTGTACCAACAGCTAATGGCCCATCATTGATCTTTTCTCTCTTTACTACAAGTGGCATGATCTCATGAATATTATCTATATCGACCATATAGGAAAAAACTTCTTCAACTGGTTTATGAATAATTACGGTTGTGCGAAAGTCAGACATTATGTTTTCTACAACTCCATTCGTTAACTATCTACATTCATTCTTACCATAAAGTTGGGGTCGCTGTCATCTTAGACGAATAGAAGATTAACTGCTGTTCACTTATCGTTTTGCTACTTATCTGATTTTTAATCGATATAACCGATCATCCTGTTCTGCCGGATTGCCGCGGCCGTCTGTATTATTACTGATAAAATACAGATGATCCCCATCGACATAAACATCTCTTACTCTACCTACGTCACTTACTAAAATAGACATTTCATTTGTCTCTAAATTTAACTGCATGACTGCGGTACCTCTTAAACTTGCTATATAAAGATTATTATCTGCATAAGCAATACCTGATGGTGCCCAGGTTGTGTCATCTCCTGAGGTGACGAGTGGGGTAATCATCCCTTCTTTTTCCTCTGTACCCGTAATTTCAGGCCAACCATAATTCCCATGTGCGGTTATTTTATTAATTTCATCATTTGCTGTTGGACCATGTTCACTTGCGTACATTTCTCCTTCATCTGTCCATGCCAAACCTTGAGGATTACGATGACCATAGCTATAAAGATAAGATTCTTTTGAAGGATTATCTTCTGGAATACTGCCATCTTTATTCATCCTTAAAATCTTTCCTGCTAACGAATTTTGATCTTGTGCAAGTTCAGGTTCTGTCGCATCTCCTGTAGTGACATATAATTTATCATCTGGACCAATCGCTAGCCTACCCCCATGATGAAAAGCACCACTCGGAATTTCATCTAAAAGTAAATCCGTTTCCACCCACACCTGTTTTTGATCATCCAATGATAATGTGACAACACGATTTAACGGTTGACCATCGAGCTCGTATGTATAATATGCAATCCCTTTTGTACCATCATCAATTAAAACAAACCCAAGAAATCCTGCTTCTTGTGCCGTTGATAATGATTTCTCTAATTCTACGGGTTGACGAGTTAATTCTCCCCCTTCAATTTTAGCAATTGTACCTGTTCTTTCGGATAAATAGAATACATCATCGCGCTTATTAATTGACCAAGGGATATCAAGGTCTTCTGCCACCACTTCTACCTTTTGCTGATTCGATACATCTACCGATTCTGGTTCTTCATCCATTTCATTGTTAGAATTACAACCCATAAGAATAAGTAGGAAACTTGCAACAAATAAAATAGTCAGTTTCTTCACTAAATCTACATCCTTTCTTTTTTTAAAATCTTGTTATATTAAAGTAATAATTTTCAGAATCATATGATAAAATTCTATCAAAAGGGGGAATGATAGATGAAAATAATTGTTAGCTTTTTTAATCGTTTAATGCAAAGATACTTACCAGACCCATTTCTATTTGTTATCATTTTAACATTTTTAGTGTTTGCACTTGGACTCATATTTACTGATAGTGGTCCATATCAAATGGTCCAATTCTGGGGTGAAGGATTCTGGGGATTATTATCTTTTGCTATGCAAATGGTGCTAGTATTAATTACCGGTCATGTATTAGCAAGCAGCGCTATATTCAAAGCTGGACTGAGTGCATTAGCTTCAAAAGCAAAAACACCTGGGCAAGCTGTTATTATTGTAACAATCATTTCATTACTTGCTAGTTGGATTAACTGGGGATTTGGATTAGTCATTGGTGCTTTATTTGCCAAAGAGTTAGCGCGCCATGTAAAAGGAGTCGACTACAGGCTATTAATTGCAAGCGCTTACTCAGGCTTTGTTATATGGCATGGTGGTATTTCAGGATCAACACCGCTAACAATTGCCACTCCAGGTCATTTTTCCGAAGATTTGATTGGGATTATTCCAACAAGCGAAACCATCTTTTCATCATTTAACTTGATTATCACTATCGCACTTTTTATTGTTTTACCTATTGTCAATCGTATCATGCTTCCAGCTAAAGATGATACTGTTACGGTTGATCCAGCGTTATTAAAAGAAGATTTACCTGCAGCGACATTAGAAAGAGATTCCATGACACCAGCAGAGAAATTAGAGAATAGCCAAATACTCTCGTTACTTATTGGCGTGATGGGATTAATCTTCTTATTTTATTATTTTGTTACTAATGGTTTTGCCCTAAATTTAGATATTGTAAACTTTCTTTTTTTATTTCTTGGTATTCTCTTTCATCGTACCCCTCGTCACTTTTTGCAGGCAGTTACGAATGCTGTTAAAGGTGGCAGTGGCATTATTATTCAATTTCCGTTCTATGCAGGAATTATTGGTATGATGACAGCTTCCGGCCTAGCGGCTGTTATATCCAATGGATTTGTTTCCATTGCTAATGAACATACTTTACCATTATTTACTTTCCTGAGTGCAGGTCTTGTCAATATTTTTGTACCATCTGGTGGAGGTCAATGGGCTGTGCAAGCTCCTGTTATGTTAGACGCAGCGATCGCATTGGATGTTTCCATTCCTAAAATCGCAATGGCTGTAGCATGGGGAGATGCTTGGACGAACTTAATACAGCCTTTTTGGGCTTTACCCGCTCTTGCCATCGCAGGTCTAAAAGCAAAAGATATTATGGGCTTTTGTGTACTTACATTAATTGCTAGTGGAATCATTATTTCGTTAGGTTTCTTACTATTATAAACGAACAAATTTACGAAAAGTACTAAGTAGGATTTATGCACCAGTCTGAAGTAATTCGTGATGTAAATCGCTTCAGACTGTGTGATAATTAGATTGGTTAATCCCCATAGTAAAATTATCATTTGTCTAAAGTCTATTTCACCTATTGGTGCATTCCCTTTTACGCTCAACATCGCCTCTTTTTGCTGCCACTTGCATCTACATAACTTCTGCACACTTATCCTCTGCTAGTCATCACCTATAGGATATTTATTAGACCAAAAGATGTGTTTAACAACTCATCTACCGTTTCTTACATTTAATTCTCCAATAAGTGAGGAGAAAGGACCCAATAAATTCGACCGTTTATTGTGTTGAGCAACATCGAATAAGTTTTTTATTTTACCATTGTATTTAACGTAACGTGAGGTTTTATAATACTACATAAGGAGGGCTCTTATGACAAATGATTATTACCGTATTGGAGAGTTTGCTAAGAAAACAAATACGACCATTCGTACATTGCATTATTATGATGAGATTGGCTTATTAAAGCCCGCACGCACTAGCAAAACAGGTGATAGATATTATTCTACAAATGAAATATTAACAGTTCAAAAGATTGTTACTTTAAAATATTTAGGTTATCCATTAAATAAAATACAGAAGCTTCTCAACAACAATGAGTGGGATCTGCAACAATCTCTTTCGTTTCAACGAGAAGAGCTCGTTATCAAAAGACAGCAAATAAATCACATGATTAAAACATTAGACCATGCTCTTTCTATTTTAGAAGAAAATCAAACAGTTGATCCTAATATTTTCATTATGCTCATTAACTCCATTCAAATGGAAGCGGAGCATAAAGAATGGATGAGGAATTTTATCCCTGAGCATATGATTCAAGATATCTACAATATTTCTGATGAAAAACAACAACAATTAAACAAACGAGTCGCTAAAGAATTTGCAAACATAAAAAAGTTGGTGGGCACCGATCATAATGATGAGCATGTCCAATCAGTGGTTGCAGCCATTTGGGATATCCTCTATGACCTTTATCCCAACATAGAGGAAATCATTCTCCGCATAACAGAAATAAATGACGATATTGATCGCCATCTCGCCGAAGCTCCTGTTCTTTTCCCCTCTCCATTTACAGTGGAAGAAGAAGAATGGCTTGCCCAAGCTATCTCCATTTATCTAGAAAAGAAAGGAATGGAAAAAATTGAAGACAAAAAAGAAAACGACTAGTCTGTGGTCATTATTAAAAGGCGCAAATGTACCAAAGTGGATCATAATTGTTGCTTTGCTACTCAGCCTACTTGAAACCGCAGCAGGATTGGTCGTTCCGTTATTCACAGCTAATATGGTCGACCAGTTAGCTACATCTCGCCTTGAACTTTCGCTCATTGCATTATTAGGAGGCGCGTTCATTATCCAAACAATTGCCTCAGGTTTTTCCTTTTATTTAATGACTTATATTGGAGAGAGAATGGTTGCCTCTTTACGAAGGAAACTATGGGAACATTCCATCCATCTCCCAATTCCTTTCTTTGATAAGCATCAATCAGGAGAAACAATGAGCCGAATCACACAAGATACAAATATAGTAAAAACTTTGATTACACAACATATTATTACGTTTATAACGGGAATGATTTCAATCATTGGGGCAATTATTATTCTACTAATGATTGACTGGCGAATGACACTCATCATGCTTATTGCTGTTCCATTAGCCGTTCTTATAATCATGCCGCTCGGGCAAAAAATATATAAAGTCTCTTTATCTACCCAAGATCAAATGGCTGACTTTTCAAGCAACCTTGGTCGGGTCTTATCAGATATTCGACTTGTGAAGGCTTATCAAGCTGAAAAAACGGAGATTGAAAAAGGGAATAAAAACATTCAGCGCTTATTCCAATTTGGTTTAAAGGAAGCAAAAATCCAAGCTGTCGTCTCACCATTTATGACCTTTATTATGATGTTTGTTCTTGTGGTCCTAATTGGATATGGCGGCGTACGAGTCGCTTCAGGGGAATTATCTGCTGGTTCATTAGTAGCTATTATTATTTATATGTTCCAGATTGTTGTTCCATTTACCCAAATGGCTTCCTTCTTTACTGCTTATCAAAAAGCAATGGGTGCAACAGAAAGAATTCAGGATATGTTGAATACACCTACCGAGAATATGAATGAAGGAACAAAAGGGATAATCCATCCAGAGGAGATTACTTTTAACCAACTCCAATTCTCATATAAAGATGACCAGATTATTAAAGATATCAATTTACACATTCCAGCTGGAAAAACAACGGCATTTGTCGGTCCAAGCGGTAGCGGTAAAACGACCCTATTCGCTCTGCTCGAACGCTTTTATGGACCTAATGGCGGCCTTATTCTATTAAATGGTAAGCCAGCAGAGGAGTATGCTCTTGAAAATTGGCGGGAACAAATTGGTTATGTTTCTCAAGAGAGCCCGCTGATGTCTGGCACGATTCGAGAAAACTTAACATATGGCACGAAAAGAGAAATTAGTGAAGAGGAATTACTGCAAGCAACTACACAAGCTCATGCAGCAGAGTTTATAGAGAGATTGCCAAATGGTTTAAACACTGATGTAGGTGAGCGAGGAATTAAACTCTCTGGTGGACAACGCCAACGCATTGCCATTGCTAGAGCCATTATTCGTGATCCAAAAATCCTTTTATTAGATGAAGCCACATCGAATCTTGATAGTTCATCCGAACAACTCGTACAATCAGCTCTCCAAAATTTAATGAAAGGCCGAACAACACTCGTCATTGCACACAGACTGTCAACTATCATTGATGCCGACCAAATTATTGTTCTTGAAAATGGAAAAATCACAGGAAAAGGGACACACGATGAATTGATGCAATCTCACCCTTTATACGTACAACTCGCTACAAAGCAATTAAATATCAGTCAAACTTAAGCTGAGAGAGAGGCATATACCTCTACTCAGCTTCTTTTATGACCTACTTTTAACAGGAATAGGTTGCTCAACACCGTCAAAGCCTTCTTGATAAATACGACTAATAATTGATTCAATTTCAGGCTCTTCGACAGTTAAATCTTTTATATTATGTGTTTGTGTAATTTGTGTGATAACACCCGAAGCAGATATATCTTCTCGATTAAAGCGTATCCAATACTTACCTGCTTCTACTTTAAACACTTCTGCTTTTTCAAGCGTCAATGGCTTAGAATGTTCTTCTAGATCTACTACAAGAGTACGGATTTTCCCAAATCGATTTTTCACTACTGCCATTTCTCCATCATACACTTTCTGCCCGTGATCAATTAATACCATCCTCTTACAAAGTTGCTCGATATCTTCCATATCATGGGTAGTTAAAATAACTGTAATATCGCGTTCTTTATTGATTTCCTTTATAAATGTCCGCATCCGTTCTTTCGCCACTACGTCTAACCCAATCGTTGGTTCATCTAAGAATAAAATGGGAGGATCATGCAGTAAGGAAGCGGCAATGTCAGCACGCATTCTTTGACCTAAAGAGAGTTGCCTGACTGGCGTATTGATGAACTCATCTAACCCAAGAATTTCCGTAAATGTATCCATATTTTCTTTATAGCGGCTATGTGAAACTTGATAAATTTCCTTTAATAATTCGAATGATTCAATCGTTGGTAAATCCCACCATAATTGCGTTCTTTGCCCAAAGACAACACCAATATTTTTTGCATTTGCTTGGCGGTTTTCATAAGGAACAATGCCATTTACTTTAACCGTGCCCGCACTAGGTACAAGAATTCCAGTTAACATTTTAATCGTTGTTGATTTCCCTGCACCGTTAGGTCCGATATAGCCGACCATTTCTCCTTTATCCACAGTGAAACTTACATCCTTTACCGCATGCTTCGTATAAAATTCACGTTTTACAAGACTTTTCATGGCACCAAGAAAGCCGGTCTCACGTTTCGCAACTTTAAATTCTTTCATCAACTGATTTACTTCTATGATAGCCATTCTTTACCCTCCACTCTGTTTATGACTGCCAACCTTCACTACGCTTTATGAGCCCGTACTCTTATAACGGCTGAGTCCTAGCATCCAAATGTAATAGGCAATAATGAAGAAAACAATACCAACCAATGGTGAAAAATAACCAATATTTTCTGGAAAGTATGGCGTTTCTTTACCCAAGATAACGCTTGCAGGAAAATAATTCACAAAACCAAAAGGAACAACAAACGCCGTAAACCATTGCACCATTTTTGGATAAATGACTAATGGGTAATTCGTTAAGTTTCTTGCCGGATACATCACTACCCAATAAAATTGCTCCGATTTCGTTGTCCAAAAAGCAAAAGCTGAGATAATCACGAGCAAGCCACCTTGTATAAGGACTCCACCAATCACTGCAGCTAATAAAAATAGGACATTAGCAATGGTCCAATGAATGTGCAATTCTACACTTACCCAAATAAAAATAAAGATACTAAAAATAAACTGTCCAAAGGAAGCCACATCAAATTTCATCGCCATAAAGTGAAAAAAAGGATTAATCGGCCGCACTAAGAAACGATCAAATGTACCGTTCAAAATGTATGTATCAAGACTACGAAAATGGAAAAATAAAATAATGCAAAACCCCCAAGAAAGCACAGCTATCGCAAATAAAAATAACATCTCATAAAAATTCCATGTACCTAACTCCTGAAACTGATAGAGCATTACCCACATTGTTATCGCCGTTCCTGCATACGAGGTCAGCATCCCTACAATCCTCATAAAGAAGGCAAATCGGTATTGCAGCTGGGCCCTTATACCAGCAGCAACAAGTTTAAAATATAAATCAATATATCTCATGAATGTACTTATCCCCCTTGAACAACAACCTTCTGCGATGCTTTATTCCATACTAATCTTAAAAAGATATATGTAACGACCACCCAAAACAACTGAACCCCAATAGAAGTAAGGATTTGATATCCTGCAATCTCACCTATAAAGATTGCATTTGGAATGTAATAAATACCTTGAAAGGGCAAGTATGAGGCAAAGCTCGCGAGCCAACCTGGGAAAAACCACAATGGAATAACCGAACCAGATAGTAATGACATCGCAAAATAAAAGATATCCTCAACTCCGCCGGTTTCTACTAGAAAGAAAGTTAATAATCCAAAGGCCATTTCAATACAATAACGAATTAAAAACCCAATAAAAGCGGCAAATGAAAAAGCTAACCAGATAAGTGGATCGTTAGGTAATGAAAGGTCCATGAAGAAAAATAATATAATATACAAAGGTAATAGTGCAGTAATCATATAGAAAAACACACTGCCAAAGTCTGCGAATAAATAACGTAAAGGCACATCAAAAGGACGCATTAATTCCAATGAAATATCACCCGTACGCACTTTCTCTTGTATTTCCCAGAGAGGAGTCCCAGCCCCGTTTACACCTGAGAGAAATTGACTTACTACAATATATGTAAGCATTGCTTGAAAACTGACGCCACCAGCCTCTTCTCTACCCGCATATAACGCTGTCCAGATAGAACCCCACATTAAAAGAAAGATCACATTAGAACCGAGTCTAGACCAGACATCAAATCGGTACACAGCCGAACGTAGAAAAGACTTTTTGGCAAACGTCCAATACAATCGATAATTGAACATCTACTTCCCACCTGCTTCTTTAAAAATCACGTCATCTGCAAACATTTTAACATAATTTTACTAAGACTCACCCCTTTTAGTTTGACAATTATTAAAATTGACAATAGAATAACATCTCTACCATTTTTAAGTATAAGGTTGGCAATTAATATAGAATGAATTAAAATGTAGTCTGACTTATTTTTATTAGAAGGAGACATCAACTGATGCGTAAATATAAATTATCGGATATGTTGACCTTCCTCATTCCGTCAATTTTAGGTATCTTATTCTTTATGATTCCTATTAGTATTGATGGGGAGGTAACAATTCCTATCGCTATATTATCCGGCTGGATACAGGATTTATTAAATGGATCTATTCCACTTATTATGGTCGTTATTATTGTCCTTACTTTAGTAGGAACTTTGATTGCCAAGATTTCTCCTGCTATATTCAAAAACTCACCCTTTTTAAATAACCTATTCAATGTCACATATGGATGGGTAATTGTCCGCTTCATCGGGGCTGTATTTGCTGTTCTAACATATCTTCAATGGGGAGTTGAGGCAGTTTGGTCTACAGCTACTGGTGGACTTTTATTATTTGATCTATTGCCCGTTTTATTTAGTGTATTTTTATTTGCCGGCTTACTTTTGCCGTTATTAGTCAATTTCGGTCTACTAGAGTTATTTGGTTCTTTACTTACCAAGGTAATGAGACCACTTTTCAAACTACCAGGTCGTTCAGCAGTCGACTGTGTTGCCTCTTGGATTGGAGATGGTACAATCGGAGTACTTTTAACAAGCAAGCAATACGAAGAAGGCTTTTATACAAAAAAAGAAGCGGCTATTATTGGAACTACTTTTTCTGTTGTGTCTATCACTTTCAGTCTTGTTGTTATTTCTCAAGTTGGCTTAGGGGATTACTTTATTCCTTTCTACTTAACCATACTAGCAACAGGGATCATTGCAGCATTCATTATGCCTCGTATCCCACCACTTTCAAGAAAAGCGGATACTTATTATAAAGAGAAAGCAAAAGAAGCAGATGAGGACATTCCTAAAGGCTATAATTCTTTTACTTGGGGTATTGATTCTGCGATTAATAGAGCAAAGAAAAATAAAGATGTTAAGGCTTTCTTCACCGATGGCTTTAAAAATATTTTAGATATGTGGATGGGTGTTGCACCAATTGTTATGGCCCTCGGCACACTCGCGTTAATTTTAGCTGAATATACGCCTATCTTCACTTGGATAGGAATGCCATTTATTCCTATTTTAGAGCTTTTAGGACTACCTGAAGCTGCTGCCGCATCTGAAACATTATTCGTTGGGTTTGCAGATATGTTTTTACCTTCTGTCATGGGGGCAGGAATAGAAAGTGAAATGACACGGTTTGTCATCGCTGCTCTATCCGTATCACAGCTCATTTATATGTCTGAAGTTGGTGGATTACTACTAGGTTCTAAAATTCCTGTATCTTTCTTTGACTTAGTATTAATTTTTATTCTTAGAACAGTTATTGCTTTACCAGTTATTACATTGGTTGCTCATTTTATTTTTTAACCCCGTTATTCTTTCTCGGGAAATAATCTTATTCGCCACCTGTCATTCCTAACAGGTGGCGTTTTTATATACATTGAATAGATTGAACTTTTGATAGATGTATAACTAAAAAGATCCATCGGTTATGATAAAACCTCCAACCATACAACGTTTGCCCCTTTACGAAGGTTGGACAAAACCAAAGTTGTTCTCCATTTTTAAGCGCCATACAGTGAATACGATATAATCCTTTCACACAAATTTGTTTCAAAATGAATTCAGGTTGTTCTTCAGGTAGATTGGGCATTTTTTTTGGCGGTTTATAAGAAGGGGGCGTTTGCTGGAATGTACCTATATCCATATTTTTTAACAGTTTCCCTTTAATACCTTTTGGTTCATGTACGTTAAAATGACTCATATTAATCACCTCATGCACATCTTATGTGAAAAGTGACTATTTGGACTCACACCTCTTTAGAAATTACTATAATCCCTATCCAGAAAACAAAAAAATGCCTGCAGTAACATCTTCTGAGGCATTTGGTATTTTATTGAGCGATCTCGTATAATTCTGCACTTGTCATTTTAATGAGGTCTTGCAACGTTAATTCTATCTGAGTACCTAATTTACCCCCACTAACAATCATACTTTTCAAATCCTTTGCTGATGCATCGATAATAGTAGGATATTGTTTTTTCATACCAATTGGTGAACAACCTCCACGAATATAGCCGGTAATCTTCTGAATATCTTTCACATGGATCATTTCAATTTTCTTCTCACCTGACGCCTTAGCAGCCTTTTTCATATCCAGTTCCTTATCGACTGGAATAACAAAGACATAGTTTTGTTTACTTGCACCGACTGTCACTAATGTTTTAAAAACCGTTTGACCTGATTTCCCCGTTTTTTCTGCCACCGAAAGACCATCTATTTTTCCATCCGCGACATCATAAGTCATGATCTCATAGCTTACTTTCGACTGATCTAATAACCGCATCGCATTTGTTTTTCCTTTTGCCATTCATCTACATCTCCTAGAAATAACGAAAAAATATATATTTATATTTGCTTATGTTCGATAAACTCTAGCTTCATATGGACGGAGTTCCATTTTCTTAGATAGCGATATATCGCCTTGTGCTTGATAGTTCCATAATAATAGTTTTGAACTATCCCTGACAAGTTGGTGATTTAAATTTAAAGTTACGTTACACTCAGACAGGTTTACTATAACCAGAAACCTCTGTTCTTCATCTTCTCTTGTATAAGCAAAAATCTGTTTATGATTTGGAAAAAGAAGATTATATTCACCCTCAATAAAAGTAGCGTGAGTTTTCCTTAAAGTAATCATCTCTTTGTAAAATTGCAATACAGAATGATTTGAATTTTTTTGGAGAGTAACATTGATTTTAGTATAATTTTCATTTGTCTCCATCCATGGTTTGCCCTCTGTAAAGCCTGCGTTTGAATCAGAACTCCACTGCATAGGTGTACGGCTATTATCACGAGAAGAAGCCCAGATGAGTTTCATAATCTCTTTGTGTGGCCAGCCTTTCTGTTGTTTGTCCTTATATAGATGATGAGTGAGGATATCATAATAGGAGGACATCCCTTCGAAGTGCACATTCGTCATGCCTATTTCTTGGCCTTGATAAATAAAAGGTGTACCTTTCATAAAGAAGTACATACATGCTAAGGCTGTGGCGCTTTCATACCAATAATCTTTATCATTTCCCCAAGTTGAAACAATTCTCGGCTTATCATGATTTTCGAGAAATAGAGCATTCCAACCGTCTGAAGCTAGCGCGACTTGCCATTTTGTTAATACTTTTTTCAGAGCAATGATATCCAGGATTGGGTTTTCTTCTGCATCCCATAAACCAAGATGCTCAAATTGAAAGACCATATCCATTTTTCCTTGATCTTTACCAACCCAAAGAAGAGACTCCTCTGCACTAACCCCATTTGCCTCCCCAACCGTAACGACTGGGTACTTCCCATACGTTTCTTTTTTTAATTCTAAAAGCCAATCATGTATTCCAGGTTGATTCATATGCTTCGAGAAAGAAGGAACATATGTCTCTTGATTAGTTGGAGGGATGTCTGGTAATCCTGGGCTTTTCTTGATATGACTAATCGCATCAATTCTAAAGCCGTCTACTCCTTTTTCTAGCCACCAATTGACTGTATCGTATAGTGCATGACGCACCGCTTGATTTTCCCAGTTTAAATCTGGTTGTTTTTTAGAGAATATATGCAAATAATATTCATCCGTTTCTTCATCAAATGTCCATGCAGAACCACCAAATATACTGGCCCAGTTATTCGGCTCTTGCCCATCTTTTCCTTTTCTCCAAATATACCAATCTCGCTTTTTCGATTCCTTGCTAACTTTCGACTCTATAAACCATGCATGCTCATCACTTGTATGGTTTAAAACAAGATCAATAATTAGTCGCATACCTCTTTGATGCACTTCTTCTAATAATTGATCAAAGTCATTCATTGTCCCGTATTCAGCTAGAATTGCTTGATAATTTGAAATGTCATAGCCGTTATCATCGTTAGGAGACTGATATATCGGACAAATCCAAATCAAATCAATCCCAAGTTCTTTTAAATATGATAGGCGTTGAATAATGCCTTGTATATCCCCAATGCCGTCCCCATTTGAATCTTGAAAGCTTCGCGGATAGATTTGATAGGCAATTGCGTTTTTCCACCAAGTCACATCCCATTCCTCACCTTCTACTAACGATTAATTAATGATTTATGAATCCATATGGCCGCCTGAGAGCCTTCACCCATAGCAATTGTCACTTGTTCTGAATGAGCCACAACATCACCAGCAGCCCAAACATGAGGGACATTCGTCATTTTCGAGCGCCCATCCGTTATAATATGCTGATTACCTAAACGTTCTACTCCTAATTTTGCTGCTAAGTCTGATTTTACATGATTCCCTCCATAAGCAATAAAACCCCTCTCACCTTCTACAATCTGCCCAGATTCCAATCGAACTCCCCGAAACGATGAGCCATCTGCCAATACTTCGGCTATTTTCTCTTCAATCACTTCGATTCCTAATTTCTCTAACTGTTGATAAGTTTGTGGATAAACTTCTTTTTTCTCATCATTAACGAATATTATTGAATTCGTCCAATAAGCAAGCGTCAATGCCATATTAGCACCCGTGTTTCCAGAACCCATCACAACCGTTGTTTTATCCTTCACCTCATACCCATCACAGTCTGGACACACGTACACAGTCAAACCTAGACATGGGCCGAGCGATTCATAAGGGGGAATATGGTCCATGATTCCTGTGGCAAGTAATAACCGCATGCCTCTATATTGCTTATTACTTCTTGTGTAAATAATGAACTCCTCTTCCTCGTATACAATGTCTACCACTCGTTCATCTTGATAATGAACACCATATTTCTCTCCATGCGCTCTTCCGATTTCCCTAAGATAAGGGCCGCTTACGCCATTAGGATAACCTAATATATTATGATAACTTTGACAAATTGACGATCGACCTTGATTATCATCAAGCACTAACACTCGGTGTTTATAACGACCTAATTGAATCGCTGCCTGTAACCCTGCGATTCCACCACCAATAATGATGCATTCGTATTTCATACTCCTCATCCCTCCTCATTTTCATCTTCGTATTGTTTCCAAACGGATGAAAAAAAATGAAAAAGGGCAACAAAAACTTATTATCCACAACAAATAAATTAACTTGTGGATAAATTATATATATTCACAGGGTTATACACATACGAACAAACGCTTGGTTTAATAGCTTTTCTCCGTGATATAAATAACTTCTTCCTTTGAATCCATTTCACCTTTTTAAGTTATCCACTTTTTGTTGTGGACAACTGTTGATAAGTGCTAATATTCTTTAAATTCTTTTCAAGTGACTTGATTATTAACTTTTTAGTTACTCAGACTTGCGGCACACTCCTTTTTACTTTGTTTATTTCTGGAGGAGCTCTTCTTTTAGTCGCGGTTCTTCCTTTTTCGCTACTCATTTCTTGGGGTACTCTCTTTTTAGTCGCGATTTCCCCTTTTTCGCTACTCATTTCTTGAGGGGCTCTTCTTTTAGTCGCGATTCTCCCTGTTTCCCTACTTATTTTTTGAGGAGCTCTCTTTTTAGTCGCGATTCTCCCTGTTTCCCTACTTATTTCTTGGAAAACTCTCTTTTTAGTCGCGATTCTCCCCTTTTCGCTACTTATTTCTTGGAAAACTCTCTTTTTAGTCGCGATTCTCCCCTTTTCGCTACTTATTTCTTGGAAAGCTCTCTTTTTAGTCGCGATTCTCCCTGTTTCCCTACTCATTTCTTGAGGAGCTCTTCTTTTAGTCGCGATTCTCTCCTTTTCGCTACTTATTTCTTGGAAAGCTCTCTTTTTAGTCGCGATTCTCTCTCTTGTTCCCTAATTAAAGACATATCTTCACAGGCCCGCCCAACATAGGTTCAAAAATAACAAAAAGGTTGCCCACCCACGTCGGCAACCTTCCTGCTATTTATTCATATGTGACAAAAAACCACCTAATAAATCATCAATATCTTCTTCTTCGGCTTCTTCCTTATGTGTTTCTGGTTCGTTTTTCTTCGCTTGATTCCAATCGAAACTATCTAGTTCATCTTCAAACGTCGCATCGTCAGCAGGTTCTTCCGCCGCAGCAGTTTCCTGCCATTCATCAACAGGGGTAACACCTGATTCTTCTTGCAAATATAATGCTTCATCGATATTAGATGAGCCACTATTTAAAGAGGCTAATAATGCTGTGGCTCTGAGTGGGTCGGAAATAAGCTGATACACAATACTTCCGAGTAGTGCCTCAGAATGCTCATGTTTTAGCCAATCCTTTTGAACCTTTGTTAAGTGTTTCGGAAGTGGAATCGTAATAGCTTCTCTCTCATTACTCTTATTTTGATTGACTCCCGCAAGGACAATTTCTGCAACCTTACTAGAAAAATTTCTTCTCTCTGTTGTTTTTAATCTTTGTAGCTCTTTTAGTAAATAATCTGGTGTATCGGATGGTATTCGGAATGAAATTGACTGACCCCTTTTCAATTCCGAAGAAGCTGGTTTTTTCATCAAAACTCACCTAGTTTGATTTAACAGGTTTCTTATCCTGCTTATCTTTGTTTGTTCTTCTTGCATAATCTGCAACCAATTTATAATAGGCATTCGCCATCATCCAAATGCTTTCTTTTTCATCTTCAAAAAAGTCGATGTTAAAGCCATCTAAATTATTATTCAATGTCTTGAGGTAATCTTTTAGGACGATGGAACCACCACCAACAAAATAGCATATCTCAGTTTGCGAATTTTTTTGCCATACGTTTCTTAATAAACGATATTGCTTCTTCGCTAAGTCTAAAAGAATGCGATCTGTAATGTCATGAACGCTTGTGCGGCTACCTTTAACCATAATATGGTTGCGATTGTTTTTTCTTGTAATAATCTCCACGACATCGCGGCGACTATCAAGCTCTATACCATGTTTTGATCTTATTTCTTCTCTAATCGCTTCTAAAGATTCAGACACACCTAAATTAAAGCCCTGAGCTTTATCATCATCCACATTTCGATCTTTAATGACAGCGATATCTGTTGATAAACCACCAATATCTTGAATAAGTATGCGTTTATCTATTAAGTCTTTATTAATAATATTTAATTGATTGTCCATCACCAAATTAATGAATGCAGCAAAGCCTTCAGGATATACTTTAACATCATCAAATTTAATATTAACCTTTATCCCTTGGTATTTAGGTGTAATTAAAAATTCAACTTGATGAACAGAACCCATTAATTTAGAACGATAACCCGAATCCTTACCTTCTTTTGCTTCTCTCAATGGAAGTCCTGTACCTAATAAATAATTCGCATCAACCACATTACCAGATCTCTTAAATGTAGCTCCTTTTTCTTCGTTAACTGCATCCAATGCCAATGCTGTAAATAACATGACCAATGTTTGATCTTCTTCAGATTTACTACTGCCTGGATCAAGCTCTGACGCGTTATCACTTTTGGTTGCTAAATGTCCCACACGATAGATTGCATTATTCTCTTTCAAAGCAGGGGAGTGGACACGAATATGTATGCCATCTAGCGGATCCTTACTATTTAGCTCTTCAATTCCAATGACTGGTCTATCCTCAATATCTCTTGCTACGACATTCGGTAAATTAAGCTCGTTCTCTACCTTACCAAAAATAGCTTTAAGCGAATCATTACCAACATCGACAGCCGCAATTCTTGCATTCGTCATCTCTTATCCAACCCTTTCATTCTCATAAATTTGAGTTAATAGTTTAAGAGTAATAGAGAATGGAGTAATAAGCAATGAAACAGGGAGAAAAGTTACCAAATCGTAAAAACGTAAACAAACAGCAAAATTACGCATACTTGTATACTTTAATGTTTACAAGAAAACAAAACTCGCACACACCTTGATATATCAACATGTATACATTTTTGCATACTTGTATACATAAGAACCATCATACGTAAACAATAACGTAAACTTGCATACTTATTTCGTTTACATGTATTCAATTACAGACTACATGTAAACATAAACCTCCCTACCTCTTAATTTGTTTATAAAAAATATTAAAGGGAACGATACTATCATGCCCTTAGGGAGGTCTATTCGAAGTGTATAAAAGATAGTATCAGAATCATTTAAGTAGAAAATACTATCAATGGTTTATAGTTCCCGCTAGTGGGTCTTCGGAATTCACATATAATTATCAAAATTTCCTGAAATGTAATCAACATGATTAGAATTTTTGATAAAGTTCACCTATTATAATTGTACCTAAAAACATATTATTTCATTATCCGAATAATCTTAATATAATTTTTAAAAAAAGGAGCATTCCCATTAAATCAATATTTATACGTTTATATTGCTAAAATATACTTATCTTTGATTTGACAAAAATCTGAAAAACATTATTATAGTATAAGTAAAAAAAGGAGGAAGTTATATGTCTGACGACAAACAACGTATTGTCGATAGTGTGCCTCAGAAGGGATTTTTTGGACATCCTAAAGGTTTATTCACACTATTTTTCACTGAATTTTGGGAGCGCTTTTCCTACTATGGAATGAGAGCCATCCTTGTTTTCTACATGTATTATGAAGTTTCACAAGGCGGTTTAGGTCTTAGTCAAACAACGGCTTTATCTATAATGTCTATATATGGTTCACTTGTTTACATGTCTGGAATCATTGGCGGTTGGTTCGCTGACAGAATATTTGGTACTTCTAAAGCTATTTTCTATGGCGGAATCCTTATTATGCTTGGACATATCGCATTGGCTATTCCTGGAAGCGTTGCCATGTTCTTTGTATCCATGGTATTAATTGTATTGGGAACTGGTTTATTAAAGCCTAATGTATCAAGTGTTGTAGGCGATATATATAGCGAAAATGATAGTCGCCGTGATGCAGGGTTCAGTATTTTCTATATGGGAATTAACCTTGGTGGTTTCCTTTCTCCTCTAATCGTTGGTTCACTAATGGATACAAGTTTCCATCTTGGATTTGGTGTGGCTGCGGTTGGTATGTTTGTTGGATTAGTCACTTTCCAAGTAACTAAGAAAAAATATTTAGGTCTAGCAGGTACTCAGGTACCTAACCCATTAGCACCAAATGAAAAGAAACGAGTATTTACACAAATAGGATTAGGTATTCTTATTGTTGCTATTCTAGTTGCTGTAGGTATTCCTACTGGATATTTAACATTTGAAAGTCTTGTCTTTATTGTCGGAATTTTAGGAGTAGGAATTCCAATTATATACTTTACTGTTATGTACAGAAGTAAGAAAACGACAGATGTGGAACGCTCAAGATTAATTGCCTATATACCTTTGTTCATTGCAGCAGTTATGTTTTGGGCAATTCAAGAGCAAGGTTCAACAATCTTAGCCAGCTATGCAGACAATCGTACGGATTTAGAATTTATGGGAATTACTATTTCCCCAGCATGGTTCCAATCTCTTAATCCTTTATTCATTATTGTATTGGCACCAATGTTTGCTTGGTTATGGGTAAAGCTTGGAGATCGTCAACCTACGATTCCACAAAAGTTCTCTCTCGGATTACTATTTGCAGGTCTTTCTTTTATCGTTATTCTTGTACCTGGATATTTCGCTTCAGAAGGTGCATTAGTAAGTCCACTTTGGTTAGTATTAAGTTATTTTATTGTTGTACTTGGTGAACTTTGTTTATCACCAGTTGGTTTATCAGCAACGACAAAACTAGCTCCAACTGCATTCTCTGCACAAACAATGAGCCTTTGGTTCTTAGCAAGTGCAGCAGCTCAAGCCATCAATGCACAAGTGGTTAGATTTTATTCAGCTGAAACAGAAGTACTTTACTTCGGTATTATTGGTGGTTTATCCATTGTCCTTTCAATCGTCCTTTTCTTGGTTGCACCAAAAATCCAGAAAAAAATGCGAGGAATTAAATAAATTCATAAAAAAGATGAACCTATACGACGGTTCATCTTTTTTCTTTTGCTTAAACCTCTACTTCTGTACCTATTCCCTGTTTTTTTGCTTTATCATATACAGCTGCTGCAGCTGCTAAGTCAAAATAAGCAGCTCCAACAGATTTGAAGAAAGTAATTTCTTCGTCTGATTCTCTTCCCTTAATGGTATGTGCTGCTAATTCTGTAAGCTCTCCATGTAGCTCATTAAAATGCCAATCACCTTTATTATTAGGAATAATAAAGTCACCAGCTTCTTCTTTTACACCTTCTATCGTATCAGCAACCACTTTACTCGCTCGTTTTAATGTTTCAACGTCCACTTCTTGCATATTAGGTAAATAAGATCCAATGCCATTGATATGTGTGCCTTGCTGCAAACTAGACCCTTTGAATATTGGCTCCACTGCTCGTGTACTACAATTGACAATATCAGACCGTTTCACAGCATCATCAGGATCTGCTACCACTTCCACTTTCCCTTTATAATTTGGCAGGATCTCTCTCATTCGGTTATAAAAGTTCTCCGCTCTTTCCCTTGTACGGTTATATAAATATATATGATCAATATTTCTGACTTCGCATACAGCTTGTAGTTGCTCCTCTGCCATTGCACCACAACCAAGCACGGCAACAGATTTTGCGTCTTTTTTTGCTAAGTATTTTGTTGCGACGCCACTAAGCGCTCCCGTTCTTAATCTAGTTAAATAAGATGCATTCAGACAAGCCACGTGTGTACCGTTTTCTGTATCTGATAACAAGATGACACCTTGGGTTGTTTTTAACCCTTCTTTAGGGTTCTCAGGAAAGATTGTGACTATTTTTACTGCAGCTTTCTTCATTGTCTCCATTGCACTAGGCATATATAATGCCGATGCTTTTTTTGAAGGAATATCTAAAACAGTTCTTTGTGGACTCGCGATTTTACCTTGATGATGAGCAACAAGTGCTGCTTCCATATCCTCAATCGCATCTTTCATTACATATAATGTTTTAATTTCTTTCTCTGATAAAACAAGCATAAAAACATCTCCCTTACAACTATTGACCACATCTCATAAAGCCCGATACGATGACGTATCGAGCTTTTTAAATTAACAATCTACTACATGGCTACATCTTGATCTAATTCTTGTTTACTTTTTTCACGTACAGCAATCATGGCAATAAGAGAAATCGCAGCACATAATATAATATATAATGCCACCGGTACATAGGAACCATTAAAGTAGGCCAGTAATGCAGTAGCGATTAATGGCGCGGTTCCACCTGCTACCGCAGCACCAATTTGATAACCTAATGTAATACCCGTATAACGAACATTTGATTTAAAAATTTCTGAGAACATTGTGCCTAAGACGGCTGTAATCGGTGCCCAGACAATCCCTAATCCTAATACAGTTGCAATGACAAGCCAAGTAACCGTTCCTTGCTGTAACATCCAAAAATAAGGGAAAGCAAAAACAGCCATTGCTATTGTACCACCAATATAGAGTTTCTTCCTACCGATCTTATCAGAAAGACTCCCCATGATAGGAATAAGAATAGTTGTAACAATGGTTCCTACTGTCACAGCATTTAGGGTCGCTGTTCTTGAAAAGCCCAATTCGCTCGTTGCATATGAAACAATAAACGTACCGAAAATATAAAACGGCGCGGTTTCTACTACTTTTGCTCCTACTGAAATGAGTACTTCTCTCCAAGACGTTTTAAATGTTTCAACAATTGGTATTTTAGCAATCTCTCCACTTTCTTGTGCCTTTTTAAACGATGGTGTTTCATCGATTCCTTTACGAATCCAAAGACCAAAGAAGACGAGTAATGCACTCATGATAAACGGAACACGCCAACCCCATGAAAGAAACTGCTCTTCGGGTAATAATGTCATAATAGACAGCGCAATAGTTCCAAGAAGCATACCGATAGTTACCCCCATTTGTGGGACACTACCGAATAATCCACGTTTTTCCTTTGGGGCATATTCTACAGCTAATAAAACAGCTCCACCCCACTCTCCTCCGAGTCCAATTCCTTGGATAAGACGAAGAATAATCAGCAGAATAGGTGCCATGACACCAATGGTTTCATACGTTGGTAAGAAGCCCATTAATACAGTAGATCCACCCATAATGGTTAATGTTAATACTAATGTTTTCTTTCTTCCTACCCTATCACCAATATGACTGAAGATTACTCCACCTAGTGGTCGAATAAAGAATGCTAACGCAAATGAAGCATATGCCAACATTAAGCCGACTGTTGGGTCATCACTATGGAAGAAATATTCATTAAATACAAGAGCAGCAACCGTACCATAGAGAAAATAATCAAACCATTCAATCGAGCTTCCAACAAGGCTAGCAATTAATACTTTTCTATTCTGAGCTTTACTCATTCTAGCACCTCCCTATAATTATAAGAAATATCAAAATATTGTATTTTCAATATAATAGTATATTTATACAAAAAAATCTATAGTTTTCTAAAAAAAGTTCTTTTAACTTAATTAATTGGTTCATAATAGAATGAGTGCCCAAGAAGCTATGCTAGTAAAAGATTATCTCACCAAATCACTTTTTAAGAATAATAATTAATAGATACTTCTTATTATCTGCACTAAATCCTTCATTACTGGACATAATAGAGGTATATAACTTTGATTTCCTACAGCACTTTCTTTTTCTCTGCCCTTATGATATTTATGTTATAGAGCTGTTATCAGTATTGGAGTGACTTTTGTGATCGAAAAGAAAAAAGCTTTACCTATCTTGTTTGCTGTTATGTTTCTCGTTATGTCCGGATTTGGTGTCATTATTCCGGTTATACCATTCTATGCAGAAGAAATTGGGGCAACCCCCTCGCAATTAGGTTTATTAATGGCCGTTTATTCACTTATGCAATTTATCTTCGCACCATTATGGGGACGTGTATCTGACCGTTATGGCAGGAAACCAGTCATGCTCATCGGCATATTAGGCCTCTCACTTTCGTTCTTCCTAATGGCTTTATCTAGTGAATTATGGATGTTATTTGTCGCACGCATCATCGGAGGAACGCTGTCTGCAGCAAATATGCCAACAGCGATGGCTTATGTTGCTGATATCACGACAGAGGAAGACCGTGCAAAGGGCATGGGGATGATTGGCGCTGCAACAGGTTTAGGCTTTATATTTGGCCCAGCAATAGGTGGGGTATTTTCCCAAGCAAGTTTAAGTACACCCTTTTATGTAGCAGGAACTCTCTCGCTCATTACGAGTCTTTTCGTCCTTTTTGTTTTAAAAGAATCGTTACCTGCAACAGGTACAGGCGAAGGTAGAGAGCGTCCTTCATTTTGGGAGGCGTTTAAAGGTACGACCTCCATTTTATTTATCTTGAATCTGTGCGTATCCCTGTCTCTTGCAGGATTAGAGGCTACCTTTGCTTATTTTGCTTTTCAAAAAGCAGGACTACAGCCAACAGAACTAGGTATCATTTTTATGATAATGGGCTTCGGTTCTGCTCTTGTTCAAGGCGGGTTAGTCGGTAGGCTATCTAAGAAATATGGAGAAGGAGCAGTCATTCAAGGGGGCATAATCGTCAGTGTGATTGGTATGGGGCTTATTTTAACATTAGATAACTTCTTAACCGCTGCAATCTTCCTTACGATTTTCGGAATGGGCAATGGCGCGATAAGACCTGCAGTGTCAAGTCTATTAACAAAATCAGCAAAAGGAGCGCATGGCAATATAACAGGGCTTTTATCCTCTTTTGATTCCTTAGGACGAATACTCGGTCCTCCTCTCGGCGGGTTATTATTTACTGTTTCGATTGGATTTCCTTATATTTCAGGAATGATTCTTTCCGTTTGTGCATTATTATTATTTCAAGTTTACCGTATGAAAGCACCAGGTAAAAAAAGCTTTGAAGCTTAAAAAAGGCTGTCTATGTAAGGCAGCCTTTTAATGTTGACTTGGAAAATAGCGTTTTTTGAGCTGTGTCGACGCAAGCTCTAATAGTATCGCAACAAGGAGAATACAATAGGTGATGAAACCAACTTCTCTTAAATCAAAGTAGAATCCCGATGCCATAAAGAGTTCAAAGCCAATGCCACCTGCCCCTGCGGCCGCCCCCATTGCAACAGCAACTGAAAAATTGATTTCAAAACGAAGAAATGTCCATGATAAAAGATAAGTCATTGTAGATGGTAAAACTGCATGAACGATAGTTTGCCACCAGCCAGCACCTGTCGACCGTAACGCTTCAAGCACCCCTTTATCAACTTCCTCAAATGATTCGGAGAAAGCTTTTACCAAATAGGCTACGGAATGGAACAGCATGCCTAAAACTGCAGCCGTACTCCCTAATCCAGCTGCAATCGCAAAAATCAAAACCCATAAAACCGTTGGAACCGCTCGTATGAACGCGACATACGTTTTAATAACTTTAGCTACACCTTGATTTGATAAGTTTTCCGCTGATAATAATGCAAAGAAAAAGGCAATTACGGCTCCAATTACTGTCGATAGAACGGCTAATGCTAATGTAACACCGACTTGATAAAACGCTTCACCCCAAGAAAAGTGAGTCAAAGCTGGCGTAAGGAACATTGTCTGTAAATTGGTCATTGTCTCCTTTAATGCGGAAGTTAACTGAAAGCCGGTATAGTCAAAAAAAAGGAAGGCAACAACAGTTACAATGCCGAGGCTCCATAGAACCGCTTTTAATGTATAGTCAACCTTATTGCCTATTTTTATATTAATTCGACCCGTTTTACTGCGCTTTATATAGGCTATACCCATTATAAGATCACCTTTCTGATACGGTTCGATGTGAGTTCTATGGCGATGACTGTAAGGATAATTAATAATGTCACCAGCGCAACCGCTTCATAATTTAATGTCTTATAATACAGGTCAAACGTATAGCCGATGCCTGTACCTGTCAAAATACCAACCAAAGTTGCACTTCTTATATTCGTTTCGATCATAAACAACATCCAACTCAACATTTGTGGTAATGCCTGTGGAATAACAGCTTTGGAGATTACTTGAAAATATGTGGCCCCCGTCGCCGTTAAGGCTTCAAAAGACTTTAAGCCCACTTCATCAATCGTTTCCATAAACGCTCTCGTCAAAAAGCCAACTGTACCAACAAATAGGGCAAGAAATCCGGTTAGTGAGTTTTGTCCAAATGAGAGTAGAAGAATTAACGCCCATGCTACGACAGGGATATTTCTCGCAACAGAAGCTATTCCTCTAGATAAACCCGCCATTAAACCATTACACCTCGTCGTTGTTGAACCCGATATTCCGAGGAAAAAAGAAATGAATGCCGCTATCGTTGTCGCAGCTACTGACATGAGAATGGTTTCAACCAATTTCAACATAATGTCAGGAAACTCACGCCAAGTATCCCCCGTAATCCATAAATTTTCAACCATCCATAGACCAGCTGTTGGAATAGCTAACAAGCTTTGATAAAAGTCAAATTGGACCATCTCAATCGATAACCATGTGAAGCAACAAACAATAATCAGTAAGAAGAGATGTTGCCATTTCCTACTTAATCGTTTTTGATCTGTTAACATATTCGCCTTCCTCATACCGTTATAAGCTCTCTTGTATCCATCCCATAGACTTCTCCAATGTGATGAGAGTCTAATTGTCTATTTGGCCCATTGAAAACTAAATGTCCTTTATTTAAACCGATAATTCTATTCGAATAGGATTGGGCTACTTCGACTTGATGGAGGTTAACGATACAAGTGATACCCATTTCTTCGGTAATAGACTTCAAATAATCCATAATGACCTTGGAAGAATGAGGATCTAATGACGCAATCGGTTCGTCACATAAGATGAGCTTCGGATCTTGGATAAGTGCGCGGCAAATTCCTACTCTTTGCTGTTGTCCTCCACTTAGTTGGTCACAGCGTTTATAAGCATGTTCAGCGATTCCCAGCTTCTCTAGGAGATAGAAAGCTCTTTCTTTTTCTTCTTCACTAAAAATACCGAACATTCCTTGTAAAGTCGACTTATATCCGAAGCGCCCATGAAGTACATTTTCGATAACTGTTAAACGTGGGACAAGATTATAATGTTGAAAGATCATCCCGATATTGGCTCTTTCTTTTCTCAATGACTTTCTGCCAAGTTTAAGAATGTTTTCCCCATTAAAAAGGATTTCGCCACTATCCGCTTCCACTAAGCGATTGATGCATCGCAGTAATGTTGATTTTCCAGCTCCTGATGGACCAATAACCGATAAAAATTCGCCTGTTTCAACAGTAAAATCGATATTTGTTAGTACACGGTGACCTTGATAGGATTTATTTAGTGCCCTAATTTCTAATAATGCCAAAGGATTTCGCCTCCTCATAGATTACTTAGATAGCTCTCTTATCGGGTTAAACCATTCATCATCTACTGGCGCCAATCTTTCTTCTCCAGACTTAAAGAATAAAGCCGATTGATCTGAGCCCTCAGGAACGAAGATTTTCTCATTATTTGCTACTTCGTCACTTGATAAGTAGTCTTGTAGCTTTTTGAAGCCTTCCTCCCCTAAAAGGTCGATATTGCCAACAAAAGGTGCATTTAAAACCGGCGTGACACTAATGAGCACAAATTCCTTACCCTTAACAAGACTAAATGGCTCAGCTGCATTATCTTTTACGCGATAAATCGAACCCGGACGATTCGCTTCGCCTTCCACAAGCTCAACATAATTTTCTACACATGTATCACAAAAAGCTGCTACATCAGCACTTCCCTTTAACAAATTAACCGCAGACCCTTGATGTGAATTGCCGAACAATACCTGAGAGAATAATGGGCCACCTTCCATTAAATCTTCTTCTGTTAAACTTTTATCGCTAAAATGGGCAATCAAATCAGAGGCAGGTACTTTAAATCCTGATGTGGAACTATTTGATACAAATGACATTTTTTTATCGGCAATTGTATCTAAAGAAAATTCCCCATTTTCTTTATAGTTATTTACATCATCAACATTGACAGCTAACCAGCTATGATAAACGGCATCGTCTAACGTGCCTGATTCTCCTGTTGAAACAACTAATGGTTGAATAGCGTCATTACGCTCTTTCGCTTCTATATAACCTTGTGCACCCATAAAAGCGAGCTCCGCATTGTTATTTACCATTGTCTCAATAGAGATCGCATAATCCGTTGTTAAATGGTGCTTCACTTCACGACCTGTTGCATCAGCAATTACCTCACCAATGTCATCTCTTGATGATTTCATATCTGATCCTGATTCACTTGGATACCAAACAATATCAACAACATCATCACTTGAAGAAGCCTCGCTATTTCCTTCTTCTGAGCAAGCACCAAGCAACAAAGTCAATAATACAAGCAGCAACCAACCATATGATTTTTTACCCATTTTCATTCACTCCCTTTATAAACGATTTAACTTATTTCACTTTTATTTAAGCATAATAATCTACACAAAAGACTGAATTTACTGTCTTTTTACACGAAATATACCGGCTTTCACTAATCATTTACAAACCAAATAATCAGTTAACAATCGGTTTATAGGCGACTCATAGTCCCCCATACGGACTGATGAACCAAATGCACCGTGATAATCTGAACCACCTGTCTTAAGAAGACCATACCTTGCCATAAGGACATCAATTCTTTGGTGATCCGCTTCACTATGATCAGGATGATTACGCTCAACACCATCCAATCCAATCTGACTATCTACAAGCTCTTCAATCAGATCATAGGAATCAAGTTGACCAGGATGGGCAATTACAGCAAATCCACCATCTGCTTTAATCGCTCGAATGGCATCATATACGTCCACATAAGCAATATCCCCAGCAGCTACTCCCCCTCCTTTAAACAGTGAACGATACAGCTTTTTATATGCTTCTGAGTCGTAAGGTTCTGACGTAATGGCCGCCATAATATGTTGCTTATAAATCGTCTCACTTGGTGAGGCGATTTGCGATATTGCTTTTATAGACACATGGATCCCTTGCTGTTGAATTTGCCCAATTTGCCAAATGGAATGGGCTTGTCTCCGCTTAAGCACTTCATTACATAATGCTAAAATATGCCCTTTGTTAGCATCATAATCGTAGCCTAGTACGTGTACTTTTCGGTTTCTTTTGAAATCAAATGCGGAAATTTCAATCCCAGGAATGAGCTGAATCTGATATGTTTCTGCCCATTTGAAGGCTTCCCCTTGCCCTTTTACCGTATCATGGTCAACGATGCTAATATGTGTGATACCGATCGCTGCAGCTTTTTCCATAACCACTTGAATGGAATCTGCGCCATCTGAAAAACTGCTATGAACATGTAAATCCGCCTTCATCATAAGGCCGCTCCTGCCCTTTTGAACGATTGCTGGCTCATTTCAAAAATATGATCACATAATTCATCCATAAATTCGATATCATGGAAAACCCCTAGCAATGTTGTCCCACTTTCCTTTAACTTTTGAATCACTTCTTTCACCTTTTGCTTGGACTGTTGATCAAGACTTGCTGTTGGCTCATCTAAAAGGAGTAACCTTGGCTTTTTAACGGCTGCGATGGCAATGTTTAACCTTAACTTTTCCCCACCTGAAAATGTATTAGGGTACGTATCCCATAGTTTGCGATCAAGTTCAAAATGAGAAAGCACTTCCTCTGCTTCTTTTTGTGCTTCTAATAATGACCGCCCCGTCTCCAAAACAGATTGCTCTACTAATTCGCGGGCGGTTGTTCGTGGCATGACATTTAAAAATTGTGACACATACCCAATTTCATATTTTCGTAAATAGATGATCTCCCTTTCTGACGCTTTTTGCAGATCAATCCATCCATATTTCTCTGAGTCAAAATAAATCCGCCCCGCTTCAGGTAAATATGTGCGATAAATACTTTTTAAGATCGTTGATTTCCCACTGCCACTTTTGCCCGTGATCCCGATAAATTCACCTTGGTTCATTGAGAAGTTCAACTGTTGCACAGCATGAATCGTCTGACCTAAATGCACAATTTGAAAGTTCTTCTCCAGACCTTCAATTTTTAAGAATGTCATCGTGTTACCTCCTCCATCGCCAGGTTTTTTCGGTAATTTGTTGTCGTTATCACAACACCATTAACCATTGTTAATGTTACTGTTGGAAAACCATCATCCAATTTCTCAATGATGAGTAAATCAGCTTTATAGCCCGGTTTGATAGAACCAATTTCATGATCAAGATTTACTGCCTTCGCTGGCTTTGAAGTGACCATTTGGAACATATCTAGGAGGTTCTGGTCATACTTTTCATGGAGCGTAAAGATAGAATGGAGTAAGGCCGATGGATAATAATCACTACATAAAATATCTGCGCATTGATGGCGAATCGCTTCTGCTGCAGATAAATTGCCTGAGTGCGAGCCACCTAAAAGGATATTGGGCGCCCCAACGATTGTATATAGACCGCTCTGCTTCGCCTTTTTAGCAACCTCTAATGTAATTGGAAATTCACTGATTGTTGTCCCAATGGATTGGACGAGGTCAATCTTACCTTTATGGTCATCATCATGTGAAGCAATGCTAACCCCTTGCCTTATCGCTATTTCAGCAATCTCTTTCATCATATCAATCGTCATCACTTTTGAAGATAGGCGGTCTTGGATAATACGATTTAACTCCTGTTCAGTTAAATCACGATAACCACGCATCGTTTCACGAAAAACTTCTAAATTACGATACTGACCTTGACCTGGTGTATGATCCATAAAAGATAGCAGGTGAATTTTACCTGAACGGAGGTTCTCTATTAAACGGTCGACACCTTCCAGATTATCTATTTCAAAACGAGCATGTAGGCGATGGCGAATAAGATGTTGCTGCTCGGATGTCTCCGTAATCGCTTCAACTAATTTCTGTACATTTTCTGGTAAGCGCATGGGCTTATGGGTGAAAATATCCTCCCGGTAGAAAGAAAGTGAATGAAACATCGTTGTAATCCCGTGTCCAATGAGAATCCTTTCTGCTTCACGCAGGCCCATTTGGACATTCATCATACTTGTCGGGCGCGGCGAGATGATAGATTCAATATAATCAGAGTGAATATCTATAAATCCTGGAGAAATATAACCCCCATTTGCATCTATTCTTTCAACATTGGTAAATGAAGTGAGTTCATCTTCTCTTACAATTGCCTTGATCCGTTCTTCTTCTACTAATACTGCATGTTTTTCTAGCATTCTATCTTCAAGTACAATCACACCGTTATGAATAATATACATATGCACCCTCCTCTTTTATAGCAACGAATAAACAAGCTGTTGTGTGTAAGCGTCTTGAGGATCTTCAAGGATTTGATCTGTTAGCCCTTTTTCAATTACTTCTCCATTTAACATCACCATTGTGCGGTCAGCTAGCATACGAATAACGGCTAAGTCATGTGATACGACAATCATGCTGATACCCATCTCACGTTGAATCGTTTTAATTAAATCAAGGACACTGGCTTGCACAGATAAGTCTAACCCGGTCGTTACTTCATCTAAGAAAAGAATGGGGGGATAGTTAGAAAGGGCTTTTGCAATTTGCACACGCTGCTGCATTCCCCCTGAGAACCGCTTGGGTTCTTCTTTCATTCTAAAAAGGGGAAGATGGACCTTGTCGAGCAATTCCGTTCCGACACGCTCCATTTCACCGACATGGCGATTGCCTGCTGCAATGAGTTTCTCAGCGATATTACCAATAGAGGAAAAGTCCATCTTCAACCCTTTTGCTGGATTTTGATAAACCATTCCGAGGATATGGTTGCGCACATATCTTTTTTGCTGATTAGAAAGAGCAAAAATGTTTTTCGCCTTAAAATCTTCATAGTTGATAAACATTTCCCCACCTGTCGCAGTCTCATCAAAATATAAACATTGCATAAGCGTAGATTTCCCACTCCCACTTTCACCAACAATCCCTAATATTTCCCCGGGAAATAATTCAAACGAGATATTTCGACAGGCATACACTGTCCCACAATAAGGGCAAAAATTCTTTTCTAACTGTCTCGTATCTTGATGCTGACAATGACTACAACTTCTCCCAAACACTTTTTCTAATCGCTGGACTTGTAAGATAGGTTCATCATGCATAGCTTATATCCCCTTTTCCTTGAATCGCCCCATTTACTTGTGCTAAACAATGGTGAGAATCATTACATTGGTAATACACTTTATCTTTATCTGCATCTATGATCTCATCCAAAAACGTATCTGTTGCCCCGCATAAATGACAAGCTTGTTCTACGAAAGATTCGACAGTAAATGGGTAATCCTCAAATGCTAATGAACGGACATCTGTATAAGGTGGAACCGCATAGATTTTCTTTTCTCGTCCCGCCCCTAATAAAATAAGTGCTTCCGAATGATTCATTTTATGATTATCAAATCGGGGGATAGGACTCGGTGCCATCACATAACGGTCAGCTACATAGACGGGGTGGTCCGCTCCTGTTTTGGTCTGACCATATTTCATAATTTGTTCAAATAACTGTAGCCAAGCACCGCTGTATTCTTCTTCCGCATGGAGAATTTTCGTTTGTCTTTCACTTTTTTCTACTGACCGCAATGGTTCTGGAGCAGGGACCTGCAAGACGAGCACTTGACCTTCTGTTAAAGGCTGCTCAGGGATGCGATGTCTTGACTGAATAATCGTTGCTTCTGCTGTTCCTTCCGTAATGGCAATGCCTGTCGTTTTTTCAACTAGTTTTTTAATATTGACTGCATTAACTGATTCATCTGATCCTTGATCAATCACCTTTAATACATCGTCTTTGCCAATGATGGATAGCGTCACCTGTAATCCACCTGTACCCCAACCTCTAGCGATAGGCATTTCCCTCGAAGAAAAGGGCACTTGATATCCTGGAATACTAATCGCTTTTAAGATTGTTCTTCTAATCTCTTTTTTTGAGCCTTCATCGAAGAAAGCAAAATGATGGAGTCTTGTCATAATTATTACTCTCCTTTCTGTCCTTTTCTTGCACGATCGAGCTTAGATTGGAAAGTCACATAATGAGGAAGTTTCAAATGCGAAATGAACCCTGTCGATTCAACGGAATCAATATGCAATAAAACAAACTCCTCATCATGTGTAGGAAAATCAGATGATGGGTGCTGCAAGCATTGATCTAAAATACTCATCGCTATCGCCTTTGTCTCATTTTGTCCGTAGCACATCCCATAGCCGATTTCAAAGTCGAGGGCTTCTTCACTTTCCTCACTTGCGCCCTTTACCGGCACAAATGATTCCACTTCTGTCACTTCAATAGCACCTATATAATATTGCTCTTCCTCACATTCATGTGGAGATGAGATGTGAATAGGCATCATACCCACCCTCAACTCCCCTACATTGGGATGAACTTGACCGTATCCCCGCATAGAAGCATAACCAAGAGAAGTAACTGCACCTGTCTGTCCCCTTGTTAATGTCTGCAACCTTGCACTTCGATTGGCAGGAAATTGGAGGCTCTTCTTTGTGACATCAAAAGGCTCGCGATTATCATCTACATAAGTTTGCACAAGACCGTTTTCCCTTAAATATTCCACAACTTTAGGGAAAATTTGTGATGATGGCTGCTCTCTCAGCTGATCGATTCTTTCTTTATAATGCTGCAACCATTGTTTCTCTTTTTGTTGATCCTCTATTAATAAATCAAAATCTAACAACCTATGTGTATAATCCGTTGTTGCTCCTAATATTTGTCCACCAGGAATATCTTTAAAACTAGAAGAAATTCGCCTAGAAATGCGCATATCTTCTGTCTGGATTGCTTCGCTATAATACAATCGTGGTAATGTCGAACGATGGGCACGCAAGGTAAAAACGGCCTCCTCCATATTCCCTTCTGATTGTTTAATAGCCAACGCAGCTAACATAGGCGCATACAGACTAGCTTCAGACATCACCTGATCTACTAAGCCCTTCATCGTGGCAAGAATTGTTTCAATC
Organism: Cytobacillus sp. FSL K6-0129; assembly: GCF_038007625.1. Lineage (NCBI taxonomy): Bacteria > Bacillati > Bacillota > Bacilli > Caryophanales > Bacillaceae > Cytobacillus > Cytobacillus sp. FSL K6-0129. Next base: position 2,881,221 of record NZ_JBBOXM010000001.1, read on the forward strand.
TCTATATGCCTTTCACCTTTCAGCCGGTTATAACGAAGGCGTTCAATGGAGGCTTCGATAGCCTCTGTCCCTCCTTTAACGGCAACATATCCCATTACTTACTCACCTCACTGATTACTGTTGTCCTTGGTAAACAAACAAGCTTACCTACTTGGTCCGTTATCACGATATCGATTCCTAACGGAAATTCTTGATTTTTCTCTTCACGCGCTTGGTTGATTGTCTGAGAATAAGCGAGCTTTATACGCTTAGCCTTCTTGATCCCTGGTCCTGATAATAGCCATTCTTGCCCTGATGACAACTTCGGGGTCTCAATAATGATAGTGGCAGAAAGTTGGGGATCGATTAAACTACCATTTTTCGCCGATTGGATAGCGCTTATTAGACCAGCTTGTGGTAAATCAGCTGTAATGATAATAAAATCGGCTTCACTTTCCTTCACATGCTTGGCTAATGTCAGTTGAGAGATTCTTTGGACGAGTGGCGTATGGTTCCCTTTAATATGGAAAGTTGCCTCGCTATCGAGTAAAGTTACCATCGTTAAAAAAGTAGAATGATAGCAATCGATTGGATGGTCAATTTGAATCATTTGCTTAGCTAAACTATTTGTTTTACCAGGCTGCGCCATGCAATCCATTACCTTGCGAAACATAGCTTGTGTGTCATGGACATAATCAAGTGGCATTACTTTCACTCCCTTAAATTGACATCGTTTCAAAGGACACTTTTGTTTCCATTAATTGTGCCTGCTCTTTATCTTCCTTATTGATGATTGCTTCTTCTTTCGCTTGGAGAAGTTGATTCCATCTCGCAATAATCGGCAATTTTGCGCCATAAGCGGCATCAATGATGGCAAGGTCACGAGACCACTCTTCTTCTAGACCGATGACCATTCCCTTACCTAGGCTGCCCTCTATTTCTACCATCGTCTCCGTCATTAATACTTCCCCTAGATAAAATAGGGATTGCTTAGCTGTTTCTCTTACCTTCAGCATTGTTAAACCGTTTCTCGGTGCAACTATTTCTTTTACGTCGTAATGTTCGGTCACCTCTCTCGCCATCTCCTTAGCCAACGAGGCTCCCGCCTTCACTAAAATCGTTGTTCTTCTTTTTCGATTCATCTCCCTACCTCCTCTCGCAAGTTCATCGTAACTTGGCGCCAAGCTGTTGTGTTTTAATTTATTTTTAATATTGTGTAAATAAGGATTTACATGGCGGACACCTTTATAGAATCAACCCTTGCAAAAAACCCCTCTCCTTGTTTTGTGGTGAGGGGTCTTTGAAAATGAATATAGCTATATTGGTTTCGGGCTTGAGCTGCTTTTTTTGAGGTTATTAATGTGGTTGTCAGTTAGTAGGGTGAGTAAATCGGTGGTCGGTGGTTGCTCTCGCTTATCAAGCGATTATTTACCATATTCCGTTTTGGTTTCGAAATAAATTTCATGATACCCTTTGACATGGAGCCTCTAAGGGTATAATTAATTACTCGCCGGAAAAAGCCAGAAGTATCAGAGGCTGGTACGCCCTACGATACAAGGTGATTATGCCCGCATCTCCATATAAATGTGGCGACAGTATCCTTCAAACTGTTGTCAGACTCATCCAATCAAAATGTATATTCTTAAATGAGCGTTTCAGACTGAGACTGTGTGTAAATCATGGTTTTGCGCAAGAGCATGATGGACTTGGCTTTGTATTGCGCGCAAATCTTAGTTTCGCGCACCATTCTTTTGAATTTGGCTATGATCTGCGCGCAAACCTTAATTACGCGCACCATTCTTTTGGATTTGGCTATGATCTGCGCGCAAACTTTAGTTTCGCGCACCATTCTTTTGAATTTGACTATGATCTGCGCGCAAACCTTAGTTTCGCGCACCATTCTTTTGGATTTGGCTATGATCTGCGCGCAAACCTTAGTTTCGCGCACCATTCTTTTGAATTTGGCTATGATCTGCGCGCAAACCTTAGTTTCGCGCACCATTCTTTTGAATTTGGCTATGATCTGCGCGCAAATCTTAGTTTCGCGCACCATTCTTTTGGATTTGGCTATAATCTGCGCGCAAACCTTAATTACGCGCACCATTCTTTTGGGTTTGACTATGTATTGCGCGCAAACCTTAGTTTCGCGCACCATCCTTTTGGATTTGGCTGTGATCTGCGCGCAAACCTTAGTTTCGCGCACCATTCTTTTGGATTTGGCTATGATCTGCGCGCAAACCTTAGTTTCGCGCACCATTCTTTTGAATTTGGCTATGATCTGCGCGCAAATCTTAGTTTCGCACACCATTCTTTTGGATTTGACTATGTATTGCGCGCAAACCTTAGTTTCGCACACCATCCTTTTGGATTTGGCTATGATCTGCGCGCAAATCTTAATTACGCGCACCATTCTTTTGGATTTGACTATGTACTGCGCGCAAATCTTAGCTACACGCACCATTCTTTTAGATTTGGCTTTGTATTACGCGCAATTCATGGAATCGCGCAATAAGGTGTATATTTTTCTATAACCTGCGCGCAAATCATGTTTTCTCCCTCTCTCACCGTTCTCTCTAGCAATATATATCTAAACACCAGGCAATCGGCCCCATTTTAACGGAGCCGATACTTAAATTTATCACTTCTATAAAGAATGCACGTTCGTTCTAGTATTTTTTCAGTGTCTTCGCATACGGTATGACTTTCAAGACAAATAAGCGGGAGGATATTATTGCACTTGAGCAACTCTTGCTCATAGGCGGAGGGGAATTGTACGCTTAATACTGCTCCATTATTGGTGAAGTGATGAAAACCATGAGCTCGGTAATAGGCGAACATGGATGTAATTCTCGGCGCATCTTTTTTAATCGTAGGGAAAACCTCTGTATTGACATACGATTGATGAATAGCAATTGGCTCCCCATTAATATAGCGAAGTCTCGACAACATATAGGTTTGGTTCTCTTTATTTATCTCATTATCTGGGGAAAATAGATTTATAGTTTTCAAATCATAACCGGAGGCTAGCATTTTATCTGTAAAACTTTCGCCCCCCGATAAGTGTAAATGAATCGCTTCTGATTCAGGCTTTAAATACCGCCCTTTTCCGCGTACTGAATAAAGGTGGCCTCGACCTTCTAAGTGTTGTAACGCTTTTCTCACAGTCATTCTTGGCAACTGAAACTCTTCTGCTAATTGATTTTCAGATGGGAACTTTTCATTCGATAGATACTCACCTGCAATGATTCTTTTCACTAATTCATCAATTAATAATGCTTCACTATACATCCCTCTCACCTCTCACCTTTATTTTACCAAATGAAGGGCTTTAATTTCAGAATTGATGAAAGTAAGTTTATAATAAAAGCATGATCACTAAAAGGAGGAATCATGATGTATATCGTAACGAATCGCATTAAAATGAAAAAAGGTTTTGCTGAAAGATTAGCACCTAACTTCACCAAGCCAGGTCCTCTACAAGAAATGAAAGGTTTCATTAAAGTGGAAACCGTTATTACACAAAACTTAGAAGAACATGATGAATTGAATGTGAATATGTATTGGGAAGACCTTGATAGCTTCCAAGCTTGGAAGGAAAGTGACATATTCAAACAAGCACATAAACGCCCCGAACCAAAACAAGGGGAAGAGCCTAAAGAATCTCCAATGCTTGGTAGCGAACTCGTTATCGGAAAAGTAGCAACGACAGTTGAAGCTATCGGAAAATAAAGGATAAGAAGATCGTCGCTGTACGGTCTTCTTTTTTTCCAGAAGGTTGTCCTCCCTTTCGTTTTTAATATAATATATGGAAAAACAAGTGTGGTGAAAAGATGTTTACTCTCTTACTTATAGAAGACGATGAAAGCTTATATCGAGAAATCAGAGAAAGATTAGAACAATGGTCATTTAGCGTGCATGGAATTGATGATTTCTCAAAAGTAATTGAACGATTTTCAGAGGTTAAGCCTGACCTCGTAATCATAGATATTCAATTGCCTAAATATGACGGCTTCCATTGGTGTCGTATGATTCGTAACCATTCTACCGTTCCGATTATCTTCTTATCTTCTCGTGATCATCCGACAGATATGGTCATGTCTATGCAACTTGGAGCAGATGATTTTGTGCAAAAGCCTTTTCATTTCGATGTACTTGTGGCAAAAATCCAAGCTTTACTAAGAAGAGCCTATAACTATACGGCTGATTCTCAGACACTACAAACATGGTATGGAGCTAAAATCGATTATGAAAAATATACGGTTTCTAACGAACACGGTGAGATTACCTTAACGAAGAACGAAATGTTTATTCTTAAACAATTGCTTCAACATAAAAATAAAACACTAAGCCGTGATGAACTTATTAAAGCTCTATGGGATGATGAGCGATTTATTAGTGACAATACTTTAACCGTTAATGTGAACAGGCTAAGAAAACGACTGGAGGAAATTGATTTAGGCAAACATATACATACAAAGGTAGGACAAGGTTATATGGCAATGGAAGAGGTCTATTAATATGGTGATTACTTTTTTAAAAGAACGAATAAGTTGGATACTCCTCTTCCTCTTCTCTCTCATGCTTATCATTGTATTTGCTTATATTGATCCTGGATTATCAATGTATTCGACCCTCTATATGGTTGCGATCCTGCTGGTTATTTTCATTATCTTTCTATTCTTGCGTTTTATAAAAGAGGTCTCCTACTACCGCCGATTAGAAAATTGGGCGCCTGGACTTGATCTCCACTATTTAGAAGAGGCCCGCTCACCTTTTGAAAAAATCATTGAATCTAGTCTTCAGAAACAAACGCAGCAATTAGAGATGGAAAATCAACAGATCAAATTGGAGATTGAACAAGAGAAAGATGAATTATTGCGGTGGATTCATGAGGTAAAGACCCCTTTAACAGCAATGAAACTCATCATTGATCGCCTAGAGCATCCAAGCTCGAAATCTGCTTTAGCTAACGAGTGGCTTCGCATTCATTTACTGCTTGATCAACAGCTTCACCATAAACGTATGCCAACTTTAGAAAATGATCTTTATATTGATAAGGTCTCACTTGAGGAAATATTATTTAGGGAAATACGAGACTTGCAATCTTGGTGCATGCAAAAAGGAATTGGTTTTGAACTCGATCTCGCAGTAAAAGAAGTGACAAGTGATGGTAAATGGCTTGGGTTTGTGATTAGGCAGATTTTATCTAATGCAGTAAAATATAGTCACTCATCCGAAATTACCATTGAATCGGAGGCACTTGGTGACATTAACGTTCTCACCATTTCAGATAGAGGGAAAGGTATTTCACAAAAAGATTTACCGCGTATATATGACAAGGGTTTCACTTCAACCGCTGACCATGCAGGACATGCAGCTACAGGAATGGGTCTTTATTTAGCCAAAAAAGCAGCTGATACATTAAAAATAAACATTCAAGTTAGCTCAATCATAAATGAAGGGACGACAGTAACACTTGTATTCCCTAAAATGAATGATTTCGTTGATATAAGAATGACAACGAAGTGACAATAATGTCACACGCAATGATATTTTGTTCGCTGAATCGAAGGAGAAAGTCTCTCTATCCCTTTACAATGTAGGTAAGCTTAGAAAAAGGAGCATTCACATGAATATATTAGAAGCACATAAAATTCATAAAACCTACGGTAGTAGAGGGAATAAACAAGAAGTTTTAAAAGGCTTGGACCTGCATATAAAGCAAGGTGAATTTGTCAGTATTATGGGGGCATCGGGGTCAGGGAAGACAACCTTGCTCAATATCCTTTCGACGATCGATCACTTAAGCTCTGGTTCAATTAGTATTGAAGGCAAAGAAATGACGAAAATGAAAGAAAGACAACTTGCCGAGTTTCGTAAACATTATCTCGGCTTCATTTTTCAAGATTATAACTTACTTGATACATTGACAGTAAAAGAAAACATCTTACTGCCATTATCAATCAAAAAAGTATCACGGACTGAAGCCAATAAACGCTTTTCTGACATCGCCTCTGAATTAGGGATTGAAGATTTAGCTAACAAGTACCCAAGTGAAATTTCAGGTGGTCAAAAGCAAAGAACATCAGCAGCTCGTGCTTTTATACATGATCCTAGTATCATTTTTGCTGACGAACCGACTGGTGCTCTTGATTCGAAGTCCGCTTCGGATTTACTCAATAAATTAACGCGACTGAATGAAACAAGGAAGTCAACGATTGTTATGGTCACGCATGACCCCGTTGCGGCTAGTTACTGTAGTCGTGTGATTTTTATTAAAGATGGCCATATTTACACGCAATTGAACAAAGGTGATGAGAAGAGGCAAGATTTCTTTAAAGATATTATGAAGACACAAGCCATTCTGGGCGGTGTACAAAATGAACATTAATTTGCTCATTTGGCGTAATTTAAAGAAGAATTTGAAGAATTATTACCTTTATGTTTTTGCACTTGCTTTTAGCTCTAGTCTTTATTTTGCCTTTGTTACATTACAATATGACCCTGCATTAGATGAGGCGAGCGGTACTATAAAAGGTGCAGCAGCTATACGGGCAGCATCTGTCCTTCTCATCGTAATTGTTGCTGTATTTCTCTTATTTGCTAACAATCTTTTTATAAAAAGACGTGGGCAAGAAATCGGGCTCTTCCAACTTATCGGTATGACGAAAGGGCAAATCTTCCGTCTACTTACAGCTGAAAATTTCTTATTATATTTCAGTTCTTTAATGATTGGTATTTTTCTTGGTTTTCTCAGCTCGAGGTTTGTGCTAATGATTCTGTTTAAATTAATATCGATCGATGAATTAGCGGAATTACAGTTTTCATCCCAGGCGTTAGTACAGACGCTAATTGTTTTTGCTGTGATTTATTTACTCATTATGGCAAATAACCTTTTCTTTATTCACCGTCAGAGCATACTATCACTGTTCAAAGTAAAAGCAACTACAGAAGGAACTGTAAAACGGGTCACGGTTGTAGAAATTGTAATTGGAATATTAGGACTTTGCTTTATTACAACAGGTTATTATGTATCATCCAAACTTTTCAGTGGTAATTTTACATCAATAAATGAATTATTTCTCGCCATGATTTTCATCCTTGGGAGTGTCATTATCGGTACTTACCTTTTCTTCCGTGGGTCGATTACTTTCATTGGTAATGTCATTCGCAATGGTAAAGGCGGCTATCTTAACATAACAGATGTCCTCTCTTTGTCATCAATTATGTTTCGCATGAAATCCAATGCCTTATTATTAACGGTAATAACAACCGTATCGGCATTAGCTATCGGTTTACTCTCTTTATCCTATATTCAGTTCTATTCAGCAGAAAAAAGCGCATTTGAACGTGTACTAGCAGATTTTTCTACGAATAGTGAAAAAGAAGCAAACATGCTAACAGAGGCATTCACTGATCATAATATAGCTTTTACAGAAGAAACAACGGAAATCGTAGTTACTACCTTTAATATGGCAGACATGATTCAACTATCTGTGGATCCTGAATCAGCAGGTATGGATGTACAGAAGATGGAATCGACCGTAGTTAGTGATAAAGATGTAGACGGTTTAGACGTTAAGCCAAATGAAGTATTCTTTACTGGTTGGCCTGCCATGTTTGATTCTATCATGGATGTAAACGAAAACAGCTCTATTGTGATGCATACAACAGCAAATGAATATAAATTAGATCTTATTGGTTTAAATGATGAACCTGTCATTCCATTTTATTTCACATTTGGCGGCTCTCCTACTGCTGTCGTCGATGACACAGTATATAAGCAATTGCAAAAAGCATTGAATCCAGATTTACAAACCATTTTTAAAGACCAAGGCAACGTTTTTTATAAAATCAACCTGGAAAATCAGGACGATGTAGTAAAAGCAAATGATCTATACGAAACGCTGGACATCGAACGAAATACCTGGTCCCTGCAATTAGAATTTCAAGGTGTGAAAGAATTTATCGGTTTGACATTATTTATTACCGGCTTCTTAGGGCTTACATTCTTAATCACTTCAGGCTGTATCATTTATTTTAAGCAAATGGATGAGGGGGAAGAAGAAAAGAATGGCTATACGATTTTACGTAAGCTTGGCTATACTCAGAACGATCTCTTAAAAGGAATTTGCGTGAAACAGTTTTTCACTTTCGGTATCCCACTTGTTCTCAGTCTGTCTCATAGTTACTTCGCTGTTAAATCGGGCTGGTTCTTGTTCGGAACAGAAATGATGACACCAACTATTATTATCATGATTATCTATACTGTGCTTTATTCCATCTTTGGATTATTAGCAATTTTACATTATAAGAAAGTGATTAAAGATGCATTATAATTAAGAAGGGCACCGTTCATTTAAGAACGGTGCCCTTTTTAATGCATTTTTTCACATCATAAAGTTTAAATGCTTTAATTGTTTGTTAAACTCCTGTACTCTCATAAATCTTCCTTCTCTTAAGTACTCTTTCCCTTCTTTAAAGAGGATGATTGTCGGTACAGAAAATACCAAAAACTCACCGGCAATTTCGCTTACAACCTGATAGTTAACTTTTCCTAGTTTTATCTTTTGGTAATCCTTTACACTCTCAAATAATTTGGGATACAATGCATGACATACACTACATTGATCACTCCAAATATAAAGGAGGGCAAAGTTATTTTCTTGAATAAATGCTCTCACTTCTTTAATAGATTTCAATTCTGAATGCTTATTCACTTTTTCAAACCCCTTTAAAAGCACAGCATCATTTTTTAGTAATTTTTATTTTAGTCAGTGCTCTCCCTTTTACTTCTAATATTTCAAAAGTAAGATTGTTTTGTACAATGACTTCACCTACCGCCGGAAAATGGTCTATTTGCTTTTGTATGTAACCTGCAAGTACATCATCTTCCTCTGGTATATCTGTCTTAAATACAGAATTGAGTTGATATAATGTAATTTTCCCATTACAGATGATTTCTGTGTCAGTCAGCTTATGAATATGCCTTTCAGTATCCAGATCCATTTCATCTTCAATTTCTAACCCGATCATGGCTTCAATAATGTCTTCATGAGTAACAATTCCTTCTGTTCCACCATATTCGTCCAAGACAATTGCTAGATGTTTTTTCTCCATCGTCATTTGGCGAAAAACACGCTCAAGAGAAGCAAATTCATAAATAACCAAAGGATCTGTATCACAATAATCCTCTAGTGTTTTATGTGGTTCCGCAGCCCAAGATAATAAGTACTTTGAATGAAAAACTGCGACAATACGATCAATATCCTCCCGATAGACAGGATACCTTGTATACGGATGTTGAATCACAGTATCCCTTACTTCTTCAAATGTAGTTGTAATAGGAAACGCAACAAGATCTATTCTTGGGGTTTTTAGCACGTCTTTTACATTTAAATTATGAAAATTAAGTACACCTTTAATACGATGAGACTCTTCTTTTTTAAAGATCCCTTCCGTGTCAGCGATTTCCACTATTGCCCGTAACTCTTCCTTAGAAATTGATGATTCTTGCTTCTGCCCTTTTGATAATATGCGGGTAATAAAACCCGTTAATCCATTTAAAATGACTGTCACTGGTTTTAGAATAAAAATAACAGACCGAATCACAGGATATACAAGATACGATATACGATCAGGGAAAGCTGCTGCAATGGATTTCGGAATTACTTCCGAAAATATAATAATAACCACTGTTAATATGGCCGAAGCGAGCGCAACATTAAAGCCATATTGAATAGCAAGGGTTGTTACAAGTGTCGGTAGCAAGATATTAGCAATGTTATTACCAATGAGAATAGAAGTAATAAACTCACTTGGCTTTGAGACGATATTAAGTAGCTTTTCAGCCTTTTTATCATGGTTTTTCGCTTTCGTTCGCAGCCTCATCTTATTTGTTGCAGTTAATGCCGTTTCACTCCCTGAAAAAAAGAATGAAACAAATAAGAGAAAAATAATAGCAATAATCAACTCTAGTCCCCCTCACAATGGAACAGCAATTAAACGTTATTTTATATACCAATAGTATACCTAACTACTCCTCCTACAAACATATTTGATTGACTTTAAAAAAGGTTTATATATTCTAGCAGCTAAAAAAAGGCTAGGAACCGCTTTTCGCACCTGCCCTAGCCTTTATTATCACCTTATTTTACTCTTTAATAATTTGCAGCTTTTCTTTCATACTTGTTCGCGGCTTTGCTTCAGGAATATGATCGGCATAACCAATCATTAAAGTAGCTACTACTTTCTCCCCTGGTTTTACACCAATCGCTTCTCGGAAGACAGGATTATAGATCCAATCATTGGTTCGCCAAATCATGCCAATGCCTCTTTCCCATGCAGCTAATTGGAAATTTTGAATCATCGCACTCACTGCACCATAATCCTCATCCCATGTCTTTTGACGAGGGTCCTCAGGCATCACAACAACTAAGTGCAAAGGTATAGAGCGAAAATAAGCGGATTTATTTTGTGCTTTTTCAGGTATGGTCCCATCCTTTAATTTTTGCGTTTGGCAAAATGCATCAATAAACTTCTCTTTCCCTTTTTCAGCGAATAGTAATAAACGCCATGGTTCCGTCATTTTATGATTTGGTGCCCATTTTGCCACCTCTAGTAATTCTACAATTTCATCTATGCTTACAGGATCTTGTTTGAACTTTTTAATCGAACGGCGATCCTTGATGATTTCATCGATCTTTCTCTCCATTTCCAGTCACCTCTTCTAACATTCTGCTACCAGAACTATTATACTATTTTCTGAACTTTCTTTCATGCTCAAGCAACCAGCCTTTTCTTTCCATCCCACCTGCATAACCAGTTAACTTTCCGTTTGTGCCAATAATACGATGGCAAGGTACAATGATACTCATTTTATTTTTACCATTAGCGCTCCCGACTGCACGGACAGCTTTTTCATTTCCGACAATGACGGCAATGTCTTTATATGAGGCAGTCTCGCCGAAAGGAATTGTTGTTAACGCTTGCCATACATTCGTTTGAAAGGTTGTCCCATTGAGCTCATAAGTAATTTCAAATGCTTCTCTCTTCCCTTGAAAATATTCCTCTAATTGCTGTACACATTCCTTTATTACATCTGGCGAGTCATTTCTCAATGGTTCTGCGATTTCCGTTCTATCAAGAAATTGAACAGCTGTGATGGCTTTTTCTGTTCCTTCGATTGCTAGCACACCTACAGGGGAATTTATTTGTACAATCGATTTTTGCATAACAAGCTCACTTCCTCATTTTTTACTTGTATTCTAACACTCTTTCTAAAATTTAGTTAGAGAAAGAAGGAAATCACCTTGTAAGCGCTTAACTATTTATAAGTAAAAAAATATTAGAGGGAGAGGATCAGCGAATGAGTTTATTGAACGCATCATTTCACTTAAATCTACAAACGGATTTAAAATTTGGTTATGAGGTCGTTCAACAAGAGCTTTCAGACAAAATTAAAGCGACAGGAAAGAAGAAGGTCTTCGTTTGTACAGATAAAGGACTGATTTCATCAGGTGTCGTAGAAAAAATTACCCAAGTATTAGAAGATGCATCCATTGAATATGCTGTTTATGCAGAAATCGAGCCCAACCCGTCTGCTCATTCGGTTATGGAAGGCATGAAGAGCTTTCAATTAGAAGGCGCAGACTTAATTATTGCCCTTGGAGGCGGTAGCTCTATGGACTTTGCCAAAGCGCTGGCTGTTGCAGTCACACACACCGGACATGTACTGGAATATTCTCTTGGCGGTAAGCCAATAGAAGATAAACTACCATTACTTTTTGCGATTCCAACAACAGTTGGTACTGGGTCTGAAGTAACGATTGCAAGTGTCATTACAGATAGCGATGGTGGTAGAAAACTTGTTCTAGGATCTCCTTATCTTGTACCAAAAGTTGTGTTTGTGGACCCGGCACTCACACTTGGATTGCCACGAAAGCATGTTGCTGCTACAGGGGCTGATGCACTTGTCCATGCCATTGAATCTTATGTATCATTACCAGCTAATCCTTTTACAGATGCTCTTGCTCTTCAAGCGATTCGCATGCTCTGGACCTATTTACCACAAACCTATGCTCATGCAGACAATTTAGAAGCAAGGGGGCAAGTCCATCTTGCTAGTACATTGGCTGGCATGTCATTTAGCCTCGGTGGATTAGGGATTGTTCATTCCTTATCACATCCAATGTCTGCACGCTACGGTGTCCCCCATGGACTTGCGAATGCTGTGATACTACCAAAAGTGATTGCCTACAATCTTCCAGCATCAACAGAAAAATATGCAACAATTGCACGCATGATTGATCCATCCTTACATTCCGTTAGTATGCAACAAGCAGGCAAAACTCTTATTCCATTAGTAGAAGAATTAATGCATTCTATTGATATTCCACAAAATTTTGCGCATCTCGACCACCACTTTACAGATGAAGATATCGCCCAACTAGCAGAAGATGCAATGAACGATCATGGAACCGTACATTATAATCCAAGAAAAGCAGTGAAAGAAGATATTGAAGCCATTTATAAAAAGGTCTTACCTGTGAATATAGACGAGAAAATTTATCATTAACTAAGAAAAAAGAGCAGTCCTTCCGAGCTAGACATGAATAAGCTTAATTCTGGAGCGGAAATACGACAGCATAAGTTGATCTTACGAATGTAGTTCATTCATCTTTGTCGCGGCTCAACTTCTACCAAAGGACCGACAAACTTCTGATCCAATTCCAAAGCTTTTAACAACGTTCCGTACGAGAGGCTAAAACTAAAAGAAGCCAACCCAATTTAATTATTAAATCGGGCAAGCTTCTTTTAGTTACGTGTACGTTGTAGGAAAGCTTTGGTTCTTTCCATTTTGGGGTTATTGAATAGTTGCTCTGGTGTCCCTTCTTCAGCAATGACGCCTTTATCCATGAAGACAACGCGATCCGACACTTCACGGGCGAATTCCATTTCATGGGTGACAATAAGCATGGTCAGGCCTGTGCCAGCCAGTTCCTTCATCACCTTTAACACTTCGCCAACCATTTCAGGATCGAGTGCTGAGGTTGGTTCATCAAACAACATCACATCTGGCTCCATTGAAAGTGCTCTTGCAATCGCCACACGCTGTTTTTGACCTCCGGAAAGCTGTCTTGGTTTAGCTTCTACATAAGCCTCCATCCCGACCACACGCAAATATTTCTTCGCGATTTTTTCTGCTTCCTCTTTTGAACGCTTTAATACTTTTATTTGCCCAACAACACAATTTCCCAATACATTATGGTTATTAAATAGATTAAAAGATTGAAAAACCATGCCGAGATTTTTACGATATTGATGGACATTATGTTTATCGTCGAGGATATTTTCACCGTTATAGATAATTTGTCCACCACTTGGTTTTTCTAATAGATTGACACATCTTAATAGGGTCGATTTCCCAGACCCTGATGAGCCGATGATTGTAACTACTTCTCCTTTATTCACTGAGAAGTTAATATCTTTTAATACTTCATGACTACCAAAAGACTTACTTAACCCTTGAATATCAACAACTGTATTCACTTTTCCAACTCTCCTTTCCGCCACCTATGCTCCTGTTGTTTTTCTTTTGATATCTTCTGCCGTATCCATTTCACCTGCAACGACGTAATTTTCCGGTCCATCCATTCTTCTTTCAATATAGCGTAGAATTAATGTAACGGTATAAGTCATAACGAAATAAATAATACAAACAACAAAGAATGACTCAAAGTAGCGGAAATTATTCCCTGCAATTGAATTCGTTTGGAAAAATAATTCAGATATAGAAATCACGCTTAACACGGCAGTATCTTTTATATTAATGATAAATTGATTACCTGTAGCTGGAAGAATGTTTCGAATGACCTGAGGTAAAACAACATTCATCATTGTTTGCAAATGGTTCATCCCAATGGCTTGGGCTGCCTCATATTGACCTGGGTCGACAGAAATAATCCCTCCACGAACAATCTCAGCCATATAAGCACCCGTGTTAATGGAAACAATAACGATACCAGCAATGAGCGGATCCATTTGATAGCCAAAGGCCATTGCTGCCCCGTAAAAAATAACCATTGCCTGTACAATCATTGGTGTGCCTCTAAAGAATTCAATATAAGCAGATAACAAGAAATTCACTATTTTTAATAACAACCGTTTAGGACCATTCTCAGGTATTGGTATTGTTCGAAGAATGCCTGACAACAAACCAATTAGGGCACCGAAAACGGTACCAATTAAGGCAATGACTAATGTCACACCGGCGCCTCGTAAAAACATTGGCCAATATTCGACAACGATGCGAATAATCCATTCTATACTCATAACAATGATCTCCTTTTCTCTCATCATGATTGGCCATTACCAATCAATCTGCTAAGGATTTGCGCTTCAAAGGTTTAATACGACGGAGAGGATGCGCTACCCTAGTTGTTTATTTCTCATGTCTCTCCTAACCTTCTTCTCGATATAAAACCGGCTACATCTCATGCAGCCGGCTCATTTAGTTATTCTGCCGCTGGCTGATTCTCAATAGCAGCATCCATTAATTCTTTTTGCTCTTCTTCAGAAATATCTGCAAGGATTTCATTGATTTTATCTGTTAATTCGCTACCTTTTTTCACCCCTACTGCAATGGCAGTATCTTCTTCACTTGTCTCAAATCCTTCAGTAAATTCAACCATCGCAAAGTTATCATTAGCAGCTGAAGCACTTACACCTTCCGGACGTTCAGAAACATAGCCGTCAATAATTCCAGACTCTAATGCAACACGCATAGCAGGGAAGCTCTCCATAGCTGTTTGCTGTTGTACGCCGTCAATTTGATCAATTACTGAATAATGAAATGTATTTAATTGGGCAGTAACCTTTGCCCCACTGAAGTCTTGAATGGATGTGGCATTTTCGTAATCGCCACCTTTTTTCACTACCATGACTAAATCAGATTCGTAATAGTTATCGGAAAAATCAATCGTTTCTTTTCGTTCTGCTGTTGGTGACATACCAGCAATAATAGCGTCAATTTTATCTGAACTTAATGATGGTACTAATCCATCCCATTTTGTTTTCACAATTACTAACTCTTTTCCTAAACCTTCTGCTATCTTCTTCGCAATCTCAACATCGTAACCGCCTGCAAACTCTGAATTACCTTCAATTGCTACTGCGCCATTGCTATCATCCATTTGCGTCCAGTTAAATGGCGCATAACCCGCCTCTAGTCCTACGCGAAAAACGTCTTTATCTTCTCCACCTGAACCTGTGCTTCCTTCAGCCTCATCATTTGAACCACAAGCAGCTAGAAACATACTCAGTACTAAAGCCATAGCTAGTAAAGCAAATCTCTTTTTCATCTCTATTCCCCCTAATATATTTTTCTACTAATTAAACTATTCCGAATTAAGAAAAAGAATAACAAAAAAAGACCTGAGATGAACTCAGGTCCTTGTTATTCTTCCGCCTAAATCCTCTACTTTTCCCATTTTAGAGATAGTGCACCTTAATAAATCGGGTAAATTTATTAAGACAGTCCTGCAATTATTCACTGCAGACCCAACATGCTATACAAACGGGTATAGCACATTTCGGCGATATTTCCTTCTCTTTAGTCTCATCATGCCTTATCACTCTACTAAAGACTGTTAAATACCGCGCCTCTACCCCACCAGAAAAAGTGAGGTTTATTCAATTTGATATCTATTAGGCTACAATAGTTTAATAGCGTCTGTCAATATAAACTCTATGGAAAATTGGTCCTTTTTTCGCACAACCTTTTGATTAGAGCATAATTACCAATGTTAAGCTTGTTGGCTTGAAGCTAACTCTTTTAACTGTATGCTCAAACGATTAATATCCGCTACCGAATGATTTACGTTTGACACCATCTCATGTTCATCTTCTATGATAGCAACGATTTCCTCTGTAGCTGCGGCGTTCTCCTCTGATATATTTGCCATATTTTCAATCTGCTCTTGAATTTGTTCAAATTTTTCTGTGGCAGCGGAAACTTCATTGACACCTCTCACTAACTCTAAGTTGTTTTCTTGTAATGATGTTTGTATCTCGTTGAAAAAGGCAGATATCTCTGTTAGAAGTGCTTGTCCCTGCTTTACAGCACCTTCCCCTTCAAGAGAGCTTTTACGTGCTTCAAGAGACTGAGTGAAAAGAGTATTCGTCACTTCAGAGATCGCCACCGTGATTTCAGCACTTTGCTCAGCTAACTTCCTTACTTCATCTGCAACGACCGCAAACCCTCGCCCATGCTCTCCGGCTCTTGCTGATTCAATTGCTGCATTTAATGCGAGTAAATTAGTTTGATCGGCAATTTGTTTAATGCCTGCTAATAATTTATTCACTTGTTCCATACTTGAATGAACATCTGATACCGTCGATGCTGTCACACTAATCGTTGTATTTACAGTATTCATATGCGATGTAACATCGACTATCTTATTTAAACCATCTTGTACTTTCTCATTCATATTCTCCGACTTTTCTACGACACCTTCTGAAATGGCAACAGATTCTTTTGTATTTTGTAAAGACTGACTCATAGAATCATTGACAATATTTAAGCTGTTCGCTTCTTCTTGAATACTTGTAGCCATCTGTTGAGCAGCTTCTAATACTTGTTGACTTGACTCATGTATCGTTTCAATATTTTGCTTAAAAAGTCCAATATGATTTTCTAGAGTCACTGTACCTTTATCTATTGAACCAAAGGTGTCTTGCAACTGTATGAGGAGGTCCTTTGACTCCGTTTCTTTTTGCTCTGCTTGGTCAATTAATTCCCTACCCCAACTAGCTAATAAATAAAATAAGTACAAAATCCCGTTGGCGACAAGAATAATAGTAAAAATACTCCGGACACTATTACTTTCTCCTAATAACTGATGGCCAATTATAAAGTAGGTAGCAATAAAACTAACATTATAGAATACAGAAAAAGCAACAATCATTTCTTTCTTAAAATATAGCACCACCATTGCAATCGTTAAGAATAAAATATAATGCTTATTCAATGCATATCCGTCCACAAAAAAGAGCATCATCACAATGAGGTTTGGTATAGCAGCATATAAAAAGCCCTTTACGTAATCATTGATACGCAAAAAATACAGAACAATAGCCATGACAATGACAGAAATCCCAGCACACATAATGACAATTGTATCGCTCAAACCCCGGTCAATAACAATAGGTAAGACTAATAAAACAGCTAATGTCATCAATCCCCACATATTCACTTTATGAACTCTTAATAATTCATTCTTTTGCGTACCCAATTATTTTTCCTCCTAATTTAATCCAAAAACAAGGACTTTAAGCCTATTATTTGGGTTTTTTTTCTTTTATTTCTATTATTTATTTCGGTATGATTAACTTTTATGTTAGTGCTTTACAACTAAATATTTTAGGAGGATGCATAATGAGAATTGCTATCATGGGAACAGGATCTTTAGGGACGATTATTGGGGCACACTTATCAAAAGGGGCACATCATGTGGAATGCATCGATGTAAATACTGACCATATTAATGCCTTAAACAGTAACGGCGCAACAGTTGTGGGGACTGTAAACTTGCAGGCTTCTGTGAAAGCCATCACGCCACATGAAATGACTGGCATTTATGACCTTGTCTTACTTTTAACAAAGCAAGTATACAATAAATCAGTGCTCCTACAACTTCAAGCGCATATGAACGAAGCAAGTATATTACTCTCTTTACAAAATGGTGTTCCAGAAGAAAGTTTAGTAGAATCACTTGGTTCATCCATCATTATTTGTGGTTCTGTAGAGTTTGGTGCTACTTGGGTAAAACCAGGTGTATCACAATTAACATCAGACAAAGAGGCATTCTCTGCTCACGCTTTTCAAATTGGTGAGTTAGACGGACAGATTACTGACCGCGTGAACCTAGTAAAAACCGTTCTTGAAGATGTCGGTGGCACAATCGTTTCAAATAATCTAATCGGTACAAAATGGTCCAAACTTCTTGTTAATGTAGCGATGAGTGGTATGTCGGCAGCACTAGGTTGTACATATGGAGATATTTTGAATAACGAGGCAGCTGTCACAAGTGCAGTGATGTTAGCTGATGAAACGTTAAAAGTTGGTTACGCGAATAACATTCAATTTAGCGAACTAGCTGGTGTAAATGTTGGAATCTTCTCTATTAACGAAGACAAGAGCAATCTACCTATGGTCATCCAAGTTGCTAAACAAGCATTTGGTCCTCAAGCACTGCTCAAAGCTAGTATGCTACAAGATTTAGAAAAAGGATTACAAACAGAAGTCGACTATATTAATGGTTACATTTCAACAAAAGGGAACGCCCTACAAGTATCTACTCCAGTAAATGACCTTGTCACAAGCATGATCAAACAAGCAGAAGAAACAAAACAACTGCCGGACTTTAATGAAAATATTAAAGCATTCGAGTCCCTATTAAACAAAGAATTTGCTATTCATTAATCCATACTTGAAAGACAGGCTGAGTGAGACGTGCGAAATCAAACCCCTCACCAGCCTTTTTTCCTTCCTCATTCCCATGCAGAATTAGAGAATTAATTGGTTAATACATAAGTATAATCCAGTAAATAAAAGGATGAAGTAGGAAATAATTGAGAAAAACTTTTGGCTCATGACTTTAAATAGTAATTGTCCTAAAAATATACCAATTAGTGCCACAGGAGCTCCAACCAAACTAGCGAGCCAAACTGTTTGTGTAGTACCGGCGACAACCATTTGGATAGCCAGACTGATTACATAGATATATAAATAAAAAGCAATTGTCGTTCCTCTGAGAATTTCCATATTCGTTTTGGTTCCCGAGAAATACAATAATAACGGCGGACCAGGCATACCAATACTTGTCGTTAATGTTCCAGATAGCCCACCAGCGCCATAATCTCTATTTCTCGTTTGCTTCATCTTTAATTGAGCAATCATCAACACAGTCAAAACCAAGATTAGAATACCTATCCCTAGTTTTAGCCAGTTAAGCGGTAACCAAAGAAAAATGACCATCCCTATAGGTAAACCAAAAATACTGCCGATGATGAGTCGTTTTAACACTTTTTGATCAACATCGACCTTGACTTTCCCTATCATGACAATCGAAATAAACAAAGATAAGATTAAGTTGATTTGAATGGCCTCCATCGGCTCAAAAAACAGCAGTAAAAATGGCGTCGCTAGAATAGAAAAGCCATATCCCGTACTCGCCTGTAATATAGAAGCAACTAAAATAAGAAGTATATATAAAATGAGCAATTGAGCAAACCACCTTCACTATTACAGAAACTTTCTCCCCTGTCTCTATTTTACCATTTCAGCTAACAAAAACCGTCATAAGATGGACCGTTTGTTTCACGTGGAACGAGAAATTAGTGTGGGGACTTATCAAATTAAGATAAGAAAGTGCCTCTTAGTTATAGGGGTGCAGGATTCGTTCAAAAAGCTTTGTTGGATACGAATATATCTATTTTCACGTTGCAATCATTTTTATTTTATTACGACTCTTTATAATTTACTGTTGCTTTAAATTAAAGCATTCATTACTTCTTTACTGCCCTAATGATATAAACTGGCTCACTTCCTAATTTCCGCGGAGAAACGGTCATTTTCATATCGCTAAAACCGGCTTTTTCCATTGCCTTCATCATATCCCCAGATGATACTCTCGGTCCTCTGGCATCTGCGGTTTTTTCAATATCAATGCATAAGAATGTACCTCGAGCTTTTAAGGTACGCTTGATTTCTTCTAGTACAGCGGATAATGGTTTTACTTCATGTAGCGAGATTGAAGCGATCGCAATATCTACTTGTTCATCTGCTAATGGTATGTCTTTAAAATTAGCTATTACGGGCTGAATATTTGTGATCCCTCTCTTCTCTGCTGTTAGCTGCAAATAGTTTAAAATTTCCTCATCCAAATCAAGTGCATAAACCAAATCTACCCTTTCTGCTATAGGTAGTGCTACGTATCCTGCACCAGCTCCTATATCTAATACGACGTCACTATGATTGAGGGGGAGGTATTGAAATAATTCCTCAGCTGAAAAACGGTCAATATTTTCTAGATTACTAATCTTTCTTTTTACTTTTTCATTCATAAGTATTAACCCCTTTTTAATTATAGATATAAACACTCTTTAATAACTATAATTTATTTAAACTTCTTTGTAAATGGGTAATATTGTAATGGATGAAAAAACGGAGCAGAGTTTGTTCTGCTCCTTTCTTTATGAGGATGCCTTTGTTTGGAGAAGCTTAATACCTAAGCCGACAAAGATCATGCCAGTTACCTTATTAATAATAAATTCTGCTTTAGGATTATTTCTAAGTTTCTTCGTTGTTGTAGAGGCAAAAAGCGCGACTATCGAACACCAAATGGTTCCTGTTACAACATAGGTCATACCAAGGATGATAAAAGGAAGTGGGCCATATCCATTGTCTACAGATATAAATTGGGGTAGAAATGAAATATAGAAAAGCGCCACTTTTGGATTGGTTAGATTGGTTAGTAAACCTTGAGCAAACACTTTCCTTGCAGTTAAAGGTTTCGTCTTTTTAACTTCAAATTGAGAGGATTTTTGAATGACCATACGTACGCCAAGATAAATTAAATACGCCGCACCAATCATCTTTACAATAGTAAATAAAATGACTGACGTTGTAAGAATAAGAGATAATCCGATAGCAGCTAAAAATGTATGCACCATTGCTCCTGTAGATATACCAAGAACAGAGTATAACCCTGCCTTCTTACCTTGTGAGACACTCCGTGATACGATATACATCGTATCTGTCCCAGGGGTAATATTCATAATAATCGCGGCGGCTAAAAACACCGTAAAACTTGTGATGCCAAACATCTAATTCGCCCCCTCAACCAATACAAGTATTAAAATTACTTCTATTGTACTCCTCTCGCAAGAAAAGAAATAGAATATTTTTAAAGATTATTTCTGAACAAGGATAGCCATTGTCTCGCTTCTATCAGTGTAAGGTTCTCCAGCCACATTACTATACTCATTAATCACTTTAAATCCAGCATCCCGGAGCTCTCTTATCAACCGCTCCTTAGTAAAGTATTGATACCAAATGTGATACACATCAGCCGATTCTTCAGTCAGTACCAAAGTTTGTTCAAGAGAAATTTCATCATCATATTTTTTGTTATGAGAGATTTCCAAATGAGGATGGGCAGACCAAAACCCCCCATGATTATTCATTGACCATTGTTTTCCCTCTACAAAAGAATGATACTTATTAACGGTAAATACATCTAAAAATAGGCGTCCAGATTCAGTTAAGCAGCGATAAATATTCTTTAACAGCTGCTTGCGATTATTTGGTGATAATGCACCATAATCACAATAGATAAGCGTCGCAAAATCAAACGTATTTACGTCATCCATGTTCAGATAATCCTCAAAGCGGTACTGTATCGGTAAATGCCTTTCACTAGCCTGGGATTTGGCGTAATCAATAGAGTTCTCGGAGAAATCAATCCCGGTAACCGCATAGCCTCTCATTGCCAGCTGTTCACAATAAAGACCTGGACCACAACCGAGATCAACTACTCTGTCTCCACTGTTCATAAGCTGTGAAATAAATCTTACCGAAGCATCTATAAATTTCGGTTCTCTACTCGCTCCTTCATGGTTTGGATTAAGATGTGCTTTTAAAAGCTGTTTTGCAATATACTCATCTTGCCAAAACATTTTTTCAGATGGTTGAAAAGCTTCTGGCTGTTCAATTTTGCTTAAAATCTCCTTATACATAAAAAGTCCTCCTGATCGAAAGTTATTGCATATTATAACAGAATTCAAGGAAGGTAACGATTATTCTCTTGCTGGATGAATACATGGTTAACGGCTATACTATAAGAGATTCTTACTGAAAATTAGAGGTGTACAACGTGAAGCACGTAAATATTTTGATTGCCGATGATGAGGCGGAAATTGCTGACCTTGTTGGGCTCCATTTGGAAAAAGAAGGCTTTCATATTTTCAAAGTAAATGATGGAGAAGAAGCATTAAAAATTGTACAATCACAGCCAATTGATTTGGCTGTCTTAGATATTATGATGCCCCGTTTAGACGGACATGAAGTCACTAGAATGATTCGCAAACAAAACTATCTTTTTCCGATTATCTTTTTGAGCGCTAAAACATCTGATTTTGACCGTATCACCGGGCTTGTCATTGGAGCTGATGATTATATGACCAAACCGTTTAATCCTATGGAATTAGTGGCACGCGTCAAATCACAATTACGACGGACAATGCTGTATAATCAATCAGTTTCAAAAGAGAATATTTTAGAGTTTCGAGGACTTACGATTGATCCTGATCAACATAAAGTAACAAAATATGATACGGTCCTCTCTCTCACCCCGAAGGAATTTGATATTCTCCTCTTACTCGCTAACCATCCGAATAAGGTTTTTAGTGCAGAGCATATTTTTCAAACTGTGTGGGGAGATGCTTATTATGACAACCAAAATACAGTGATGGTTCATATTCGCACATTAAGAAAGAAACTTGGGGAAGACAAGAACGAGTTTATTAAAACCGTCTGGGGAGTAGGTTATGCCTTTCATGGTTAATTATAAAATTAATTTTCAAACGAAACTATTACTACTCGTCTTCGTTAGCATGATATTAGCTGGCGTAATCACATATTCACTTTTTGCATATATGCAATATTATTATCATCAGTTTGTGTTCATCGATGATCCTTTAGCTCGAATCAGATGGGCATTAGGAAATAAGGGTCTATTTATTATTTTTGCGATTCTATATATTCTATTTACACTCGTCATTTTCAAATTACTTACAAGACGAATTTCATCGTATTTCAGTCATATTTCACATGGTTTAAAGCAATTAGCTAACAGTGATTTTCAATATGAAACAAAAATTTCTACTAATGATGAATTTGGCCAGATAGCGATAGATTTAAATACAGCTAGTCTCAAGCTAAAAGAGGCGATTGAGCGTGGAGATTTTGCTGAGTCAAGCCGTGATCAGTTAATTGTCAATCTCGCCCATGACTTACGAACACCACTCACATCAGTCATCGGCTATTTAGATATTATCAAAAAAGACACTAGCTTAACCGAGGAACAAAAAAAGCATTATACAAACATTGTCTATAAAAAAGCTGGGCGGTTAGAAGAATTAATTGATCATCTTTTTGATATAACGAAATTAAATTA
Source organism: Cytobacillus sp. FSL K6-0129 (assembly GCF_038007625.1). NCBI lineage: Bacteria > Bacillati > Bacillota > Bacilli > Caryophanales > Bacillaceae > Cytobacillus > Cytobacillus sp. FSL K6-0129. The sequence goes on from NZ_JBBOXM010000001.1 coordinate 2,904,440, forward strand.
TGGTAAGATCTCTATTATCAAAAGTGAAATTAATTTAAGTGAGTTATTATTACAACTCTGTGAGGAAATGTATCCTGCCCTTAAGAAGAATCATTTAGAGGCAAGGTTACATTTACAGCCCTCCTTAATGATTGAAGCAGACGGGAGACAATTAGCACGGGTATTTGAAAATCTCCTAAATAACGCAATACGCTATGGGGCAGATGGACAATTTATCGATATTCACACTTCATTAGACGATGAAGGAGCGATTGTGCAGATTATTAACTACGGTGATGATATCAGAGAAAAGGACCTACCTTATATTTTCGATTCCTTTTACACATCCGACCCTTCTCGCGCCCATCAAGAAGGTGGAACAGGGCTGGGGTTATTTATTGCCAAGAATATTGTTGAACAGCATGGCGGTCGTATCACTGTCAATAGTACAGTCATACAAACAAGCTTTGAGATTAGACTCCCCATTCATCCATCTACTTTGGATAATTAAAGGGATGATTTAAGAAAAACTTTATATTTACCCCTACTTTTTTTTAAGCTTTATTCTTTATCTTTAATTTTATGAATTGAAGGAGGAATAAACGTATGAAGAAGTGGGGATTTTTTTTAGCCATCATTTTATTTTTATTAATAGCCATCAATCAATATCTTACTTCGAATAAAGCCAATTTATTAAAGGATGATATTGAATACGCCAATGAGGAGAACGAAAACAATGATTTCAAGCCCATACCTTCTAATCGAAATTTATCTGTAGAAGAAGATATGATAAACGATGGTCAGCTATTACTTGTTAATGAAGAACATCCATTGAAGGAAAATACAATACTAGACGATGTAGTCAACGTATTTGACTATGATGAATTAGAGAAAGAGTTTGGTCTTATCGATGATGATATACAATTGTCGATAGATTTATTAAATCGATTTAATGATATGATCCATGAAGCTAACAAAGAAGGAGATTTTCAATTTTTACTAACAAGTGGCTATAGAAGCTGGGACGCACAACAAACGCTGTATCAGGAAAAAGGGGCGGATTACGCTCTACCTGCTGGTTATAGTGAACATAATTTTGGACTTGCCCTTGATGTCGGTTCTCAAGCAACAACTATGTATAGAGCAAAGGAAGCCCAATGGTTAGAAGAGAAAGCTTGGATGTACGGCTTTATTTTACGATACCCTGAAAACAAAAGTGATATTACTGGCATTTCATATGAACCATGGCATATTCGCTATGTTGGTTTACCACATAGTGCAGTAATGCATAAGAAAAATCTTGTATTAGAGGAATATTTAAAACTGCTAGAAACAGAAAAGACAATTGACTTTACATTAGGTGATGTAACTTATCATGTTCGATATTACCCGGTCCATGATAGCAAAACTATTACCTTACCGGATGACGATTACTATCAAATTTCTGGTGATAATAAAGAAGGTGTGATAGTCACTACTTACTCTCTTTAAAAAAATAACAGAGCTTTGACCATACTAATACATGAGAAACAAGAAAATTACCCGAGTGGTGTGCACAATTCAGCATGCACACCACTCGAGTATAATTAAGCAGGACTTCATAACCGTTGTTATAATACATCTTTCTCCATACCCAATCTTTGAACCACATCTGCTCGATCGACTTCATCAATCCAGTTACCATACTTTTCATATAGCTGCCTCAGTATCTGAACATTGCGGGCAATTACTTCACAACCACGATCATCGTATATGAAAAAGATGACATCTCTCGTTAAATTAATAAAGAAAACATCTGGATAATTGACATGATAACCACCAAAACGTGGTTTTAAAGGAAAGTCTTCATGAGCAGCTGCTTTTATAAGTGATTCTATTTGTATGTCTCGGCACTGACATAATAAAGAGAATTGTTGTAATTGGTATGCGTCTGCATCCTCCGCTTCAAAAGGGTAAGGCATGGTTTCCACCTGAAGTTGATACAACTTTTTACGTTGCTTCAAATGAGATTGGTAAACCTTTAATTTTCTCGTTCTCTTTTCTTTTTCAACCATTTTATACATATTAGTCACTAGCATCACTTCATCCTCGCTAGCAAATAACTCATTAAAAAGAGTTGTTGCCTGTTCATAAACAAGCTCAAATCTATCCATATTTAACTGACCTTGTTCGTTAAATTGGTAGATTTCTTCAGCGAACGTGAAAGGAATACCGATATTCCATTGCTGATAAATACTTGGCATTAGTTTTAATCCTGGAAAATGAGACTGCAAATAGTTTGGTAACTCCATAGAAGCCCTTTCTTACATGATTGCATATTGTTCATTTAACACATCTGTAATAAACATATGACCAGGTGCATGCGTAATCATAATCTCTGGTTTTGCCCGCATCGCCACTGCTTGTGGGGTTACGCCACATGCCCAAAATACAGGAACTTCTCCATCTTTAATGGTAACCGCATCTCCGAACTCAGGCTTGTTAATATTTTTAATCCCTATTTTTTCAGGATTTCCTAAATGTACCGGGGCACCGTGGACTGAAGGAAAGCGACTCGTTACTTGAATAGCCCTTATCGCATCCGCTTCTTTCATTGGTCTCATACTTACCACCATCGGGCCTTCAAACATACCAGATTTTACACATTCAATATTAGTTTCATACATAGGCACATTGCAGTTTTCTTCAATATGTCTGATTGGAATATGATTATTTAAAAGCGCTTCTTCAAAAGTAAAGCTACATCCAATTAGGAAGCCAACCATATCTGTACGCCAATAACCGGTTGCATCCTGCACCTCATCCACAAGTTCTCCATGCTTATATATACGGTACTTAGGAATATCTGTCATAATATTGCCGTTTGGTGCGGCTAACTTTGGTATAACTGATCCGACCTCTGTTACATCTATAATCGGACAAGGCTTTTGGTTTCTTTGACAAAATAATAAAAAGTCAAAGGCAAGTTCTTTTGGTAATACAGCTAAATTCGCTTGGATAAAGCCATTAGCAATGCCAGCAGTAGGCTGCTTCCAATGACCGTCCCTAATCTGCTTACGTGCTTCTTCAGGACTTACTGTTGTTAAATTCAAACTTATTCACACCTTTCAAGCTATTATTCAAACAATTGTGGAATCCCATTAATTAAAGAGTAACCGCCCATTAATGCCATAACAATGACAATTAGTAGTCCAAACAAGGTTAACCATAAAGGATGTTTATAATCGCCAACAATCTTCGCCTTATGTGCAGCAATTAACATCACACCTAGAGCGATAGGCAAAATTAGTCCATTTAATGAACCAACTAATACGAGAATTTTCACTGGTTGTCCAATAATAACAAATACAAGGGTAGATATTGCGATAAAACCTACTGTAAACCATTTCGCATTTTTATCAATGAAATGGGTGAATGTCCGAATAAATGAAACGGATGTATAGGCCGCACCAACGACAGATGTAACCGCTGCTGCCCACATAATCACACCAAATATTTTATAGCCAACATTACCGGCAGCATGCTGAAACACGGATGCTGCTGGATTATCAGGGTTTAAAGTTAACCCTTGAGAAACAATCCCTAAAGCAGCTAAGAAAAGGAAAATTCTCATTAATGAAGCAATTCCAATAGCACTCACTGCACTTCTTGTTACTTGTGGTAAAGCTTCTTTCCCTTTAATACCAGCATCTAATAAACGATGCCCACCGGCAAAGGTAATGTAACCACCGACTGTTCCTCCTACTAGTGTAACAATAGCTAAAATATCAATCGTTTCAGGTACAAATGTACGTGTCACAGCTTCACCAACTGGAGGAGAGGCAGTAAACATGACATAAACCATCAATCCAATCATGACAAACCCTAGCACTTGTGTGAAACGGTCCATTAGCTTTCCTGCTTCTCTGACAACAAAAATACCAATAGCAACTAATCCACTTAATAAAGCGCCTAATTCTGGAGAAACACCAAATAATACATTCGTTCCAAGTCCAGCTCCAGCAATATTACCGATATTAAAAGCCAGCCCCCCCATCACTATGAGTAAGGCCAAGAAATAACCTAATCCAGGTAAAACCTGATTAGCGATATCTTGGGCTTTCTTTTCTGAGACGGCTAAAATTCGCCAAATATTTAATTGTGCTCCGATATCTATGATAATTGATACTAAAATAACAAACCCAAAGCTTGCTGCTAGTTTTTCTGTAAAAACAGTTGTTTGTGTTAAAAAGCCCGGCCCTATTGCTGAAGTAGCCATTAGGAAGGCTGCACCTAAAATAATACTTCTAGTTGATTGTGTTTTCATTAAGCTTCTCCTATTCGTCTCACTTGTATATTTTCTTTTTGTAGAGTCGCATGAATGAGTTTAGCAAATGCCAATGCATGTTTGCCGTCACCATGAATACAAACAGTATCTGCTAAGATGTCAACATCCTTTCCACTTACAGACGCTACTTTCCCTTCCTTTACCATACGAACGACCTGTGCGACCGCTACCTCTTGCTCGGTAATTAATGCATTTGATTCTCTCCTTGAAGTCAAGGAACCGTCATCTTGATACGTACGGTCAGAGAATACTTCACTTGCCGTTTTTAAACCTATCTTCGCACCCGCTTTTACTAGCTCGCTACCAGCTAAGCCAAACAAAATTAATTCTGGATCGACTTTGTACACCGCTTCTGCAATAGCTTCAGACAACTGAGCGTCTTTTGCTGCCATATTGAAAAGGGCTCCGTGTGGTTTAACATGTTGCAACTTTCCTCCCTCAGAATGAACAAAAGCGGACAATGCGCCAATTTGGTAGACAACAATATCATACGCTTCTTGAGGGGAGATATTCATTTCTCTTCTACCAAAGCCAACTAAGTCTTGTGTTCCTGGATGAGCACCAATCCCCACTTTTTTCTCTAATGCCAGTTTCACTGTCTTACGCATCGTTGTTGCATCACCTGCATGAAAGCCACAAGCAATATTTGCACTGGTCACATAATTTAATATTTCTTCATCATTACCAATTGAATAGTTTCCAAAACTCTCACCTAAATCACAGTTTAAATCAATCTTTATCATCGTTATCCCCCTATTGATATTTTATTTGGATACTCCTTTTATACTCATAGAGCCTTTGCTCCTTTTGAATAAAGAGCTTTTGAGCTTCTGTAAAAGATATTTTTTCAAAATATACCTCTTCTCCAGGCTTTGTTTGAGCCAATACATGTAAATCGATGGATGCCACCTGCCCAATCTTCGGGTATCCCCCAGTCGTTTGCCTATCAGCCATTAAGATGATTGGTTGCCCATCGGGAGGTACTTGAATGGTCCCCATAGCAACAGCCTCTGAGATCATTTCTTTCTCTTCTGATAATGCGAGTGCACTACCATTCAGGCGATATCCCATTCGATCCGATTGTGAAGCTACCTTATAAGGGTTATTGAATAATGCTATTTTGCTTTCTTTATTAAAAAGAGAAAATTGCTTCCCTTCAATGACTCTAATTCTTTGATTAGAGGGTCTTCTCATCTGAATCGGTATATGCCATTTTGCTTCAACAAATGGCTTGTCAGATTGTTTTAATGAAGCGATCATTTTTTTCGATAAGCTACTCTTCTCTTTTACAGTTAATCGATCGCCTTTTTGAAGCGCGCGCCCATTATGTCCACCAATATGTGCACGTAAATAAGTAGCATAACTATCCATGACCAACTCGACATCAAAACCACCAGCAATGGCTAAATAAGTACGACAGCCCTCTTTATACGAGGCGAATGTTAGCTCACTTCCGGCATTTACCCAAATAGGTTTCCACAGACTTACTTGCTGTCCATTAATTTGCGGACCGATATCTCCACCACAAAGACTAATCAAACAATCTTCGTGAAAAACAATTCGTGGGCCGATTAATGTCATTTCTAATGTAGGTTGTTCTTCGGAGTTCCCGACAAGCATATTCGCAATCTTATGAGCATCTTGATCCATGACACCACTGGCGATTACACCATATTTCTGGTATCCTGTTCGGCCAAGATCTTGTAGGGTCGATAATAAACCTGGTTTCTTAATCTCTATCATGACTGTTCAGCCTCCAATTGCTTATACTCATCAAAGCTAATTGGCTTAAATTGAATGCGATCGCCAGCCCTTAACAAAGTTGGCATTTCTTCCTGTGGTGTAAATAATTCGATTGGCGTCCTTCCAATCAATTGCCAACCTCCAGGTGTTTCAATAGGATATACACCTGTTTGCATCCCTGCAATCCCAACAGTCCGAGCTGGAATTTGTAGCCTTGGTGATTTCCTCCTAGGTGCAGCAATCTTATCAGACATCCCTCCAATGAATGGAAACCCCGGGGCAAAACCAATCATATGGACCAAATAATCACCAGCTGAGTGAATTTCGATTACTTCATCTGGTGTTAGGTGATTTAACCGGGCAACCTCATGTAAATCGGGACCAAATTCTCCACCATAACAGACAGGAATGTCAATTTTCCTGGAAGATAGGCGATTTTGTGTATCCACAGATTTTAATAATTCATTCAGTTCTGCGCATACAAATTCATAAGGTAGTTGTTCTTTATCGCATAATTGACTAACCTTCCAAATGTCATAAAATACCGCAATATTCGTGTAAGCTGGAATGCATTCCTTCATCCACGGTAAGCGTTGATCCTCGAGAAAATTCGAGAACATTTGAATTTTTTGTTGGGTTTCAGATGAAATCTGATCCCCTAATTCTATAAGAAGAGCTTGGTCTCCCAACGGACAAAAATGCCATTTCAATTTACACCCCTCCTTATTTAAGCTGTTCAGTTTATTTGTAAAAAATTCAATTATACTAATAATCTATCTATACAGATTATTTTATTTAAATAATACAATAAAGTATTAAAAATAAAAAGCAACCCTAACGATATTTACTATCTTTCAATAATAAAGATTGTTAGAGTTGCTTTATTGATGAATGCTTATTAGTTTTTTGTATTTAATTGATAATGATTCATCAAGTTCGTGATTTGATTACAAAAATGAGTAGCATTTTTCTCGCAATCCTCTTTTACCCAGTTTAGTATAATTTTGGTGAACCCGCCAATTTGAAATTGAATTAAGTATTCTGCAATATCAACGTCAGTGAAAACTTCCGCTAGCCCCTCTTCGATCATTTCAATGAATTCTTCCATAACTAAGTATTCCAAATCATGTGCAAATAGCTTTCTCAATACTGGTTTTTGTAGTTCTGTGATCATAAACATCATATGGATCATTTGCGCTATAGTTAGATTATCTTGTTTCTTCCTCATATTGAATAAATCTCTATACAATTGACGTAAATAGATGCGTATAATATCTTCTTTTGTGCCAAAGTTTCTATAAAAAGTTATTCGTGCAATCCCTGCTTGTTTCGTAATTGCTGATATTTTTATTTCACGAAATTGAAATTGATTCATCAAATCCATTAAAGCACTACACACAATCTCACGTGTTTTGGTTACTTGCTTATTCGTTGCTTCATTCAATTGTCTACTCCTTTTTAAGGATATTATTTACTTTTAACTCTATAAACACAATTGCTCTAATCTAGTTCTAAATTCTCAATTAATTACAACGAAACACATTCTTTTTACCTATAACATATTTATTTTAACACAAAACGCTCTATAAAAACCTGCTCAAAAATATATAGATAGAATCGTCGAATTAACAGTATACTAATTTTGAATCCATAAAAACTAGGTGATAGTAAATGACCTTTGATCAACTAAAACATTTTTCAACTGTGGCAAAAACACAATCATTCACTGTGGCAGCTCATGAACTTTTCCTTTCTATATCAGCATTAAGTCAATCTATCAGTAGTTTAGAGACCGAGCTAGGGTTGATGTTGTTTAAACGCTCCCGTTCTGGTGCCCATTTAACTGCTGAAGGCGCTCTATTAATTGAAAAGGCCGAAGAAATCATGAAGATGACGAAAGAGTTTCAAACATTCGCGCAAGCGCAAACAGAAAAACTCCAAGGACATCTTCGTATTTCTACAATACCAGGTCCTTCAAACGCTTTACTTGCCGCTGTATTTTCATTTAAGAAAGAACATCCAAATGTCTCCATAGAGCTTCAAGAGTTAGGACCAAAGGAGATAACAGAAAAACTAATCAACGAAGAAATGGACGTGGGTATGCTTGTTGTTGGACCATCTTCTGAAGTAAATGAAGATAAATTCCACTTTGAACCACTGCTAGAAGGCTATATGGTTGCTGGCGTACAAGCCCATTCCACACTTGCTGAAAAGCCTTTTATTTCAAAAAAGGATTTATCAAGATATCCCATTATTTTATATCAAGATGCTTACCTTAATCAGACGATCAAACAGCTTCTTGATAACAATAGCCAAAGAAATCTAGTTGTAAAAACCAATCATACAAATGCAATTACCCAATGGGTATCTAGTGGTAATGCAATAACGATTGGACTTGATTATTCATTTCAGCATATTGATGGGATTACCGGGGTGAAAATACAAGAATTAAAAGAAGAAAGAGTTCACTACGGCTGGGTTCATTTAAAGAAAAAACATATAAACCGACTGACAGATATTTTCCTTGAAACATTAAATCAGGAAATTAATAAGCTTATTGCGCAATCAAACGAGATGTGACATTTATGAAAAGGAACGTCCTCTGCATAAGAAAATGAAAATTGACTAAGAACATCCGTTTAAAGGTGTAAAAATCCGAACGCACACGAACCCTAAAAAAGGCATTCGAGTGACTGTTCGGATTTTCTTCTTATACTAAAATAACCCACAAAATCATTGCTACGATGATAGAAACAAGTCCTTGTAATAATGTCGCCATCGTTTGAGCTTTGTAAGCATCTGTTACCTTCATACCAGTAAATTGTGTAACAACCCAGAAGTAACTATCGTTCACATGACTAACGGTCATTGCACCCGCTCCAATAGCCATTACAACTAATGCTAGCGGTACTGCTCCTTCAATACCGACAACCGGAAGCATTGGGGCAATTAATGAAGATGTTAGTACTAATGCTGTAGTTGATGAACCTTGTGCTGACTTTAATGCTGCGGCAATCAAGAAAGGGATAATCAAGAAAAGCGCACCCGTAAACATATCGGAAATGTCCCAACCTTGAATAATATCCGCAACACCAGAGTTTTTGATTACTGTTCCAAAAACCCCGCCTGCTCCGGTAATTAAAAGTACTGGCGCGGCATCTAATAATCCTTTACCAACCCAATTAGTTAATGTTTCCTCATTAAATTGAGGTAATAATGGTAGAGCAGCGAGAATACCTATGAACAATGCTATAACTGGTGTACCTAAGAAACCAATAAATTGTGCAAACCAACCTTCGTATCCCAGAACGGCAACAATTGAACCTAAACCGATTAATAGAATGGGTAAAATAATTGGGAAGAACGCTTGAAAAGTCGAAGGCATCTTACCAAATGAAGCGACAACCTTATCATAATCGAATTCTTCTGTGTTACGATCCTCTGGAACTTCAATTTTTGTTGCTACTTTAACTGACCAAAGATAACCAATGGCAGCAGCAGGAATGGCCACAATAAAACCAATTAAAATCACTGTTCCTAAATAGGCTTCTGCACCAATATTTCCCGCAGCGGCAATTGGGCCTGGTGTTGGTGGTACAAGTGTATGAGTGGCATATAATCCTGTAGCTAGTGCTACAGACATTGAAGCCATCGTTACTTTAGCTCTCTTAGCTAATGCCTGGCGTAAACTATTAAGAATAATAAAACCAGAATCACAGAACACTGGAATAGAAACGATGAAACCAATAATACTCATGGCAAGCTGTGGTCTCTTTGGACCCACGATACGTAACACAACCTCTGCCATTCGATAAGCCGCACCTGCTTTTTCTAAGATCACTCCAATAATTGTTCCAAACACAATGACAAGACCGATACTTGTCATAACACCGCCAAATCCACTATTAATGCTCTCAACTATTAAATCAAATGGCATTCCTGATGCAAATCCAACGAATAGAGCACCTATTAGTAAAGACATAAATGGATGAATCTTAAACTTTGTTGTCGCTAATACGATAATTAAAACCCCAATAGCAATGATGAAGAATAACATTCTTTTCCCTCCTAAAAATGGATTTATCTTTGAAACGCAATAAATGTTCTCATTACTCGTTCAGCAGCATCCGCTAGCAATTCTGCTGAACGCTCCATCGCCTCGTCTAACTCCATAGGACTTGTCACTAAACTGTGGACACTAGTAATGCCATATTCATATAACTCTTCAATACCTTTACCAATAGAACCCGCTAGAACAAAGACAGGAATATGATTTATTCTCGCTGCCTCTGCCACACCCATAGGTGTCTTACCAGAGGCTGTTTGAAAATCACACTGGCCTTCACCAGTAAATACACAATCGGCATTCACCATTTTTTCCTTTAGTCCAGTGTACTCAATAACAAGATCAATCCCTCTTTTCATATCTGCATTGAAAAAGGCTTGGAAAGCACCACCAATTCCTCCTGCTGCACCTGCACCCGGCCGATCATGTAAGCGAACTTTAGTCGCATGCTCAATCACATCTGCCCAGTTACCCATATAGTGATCTAACGTCTCAACCACTTCAGGACTTGCCCCTTTTTGAGGACCAAAAACATGGGAAGCACCATTAGGACCAATAAACGGATTCTGTACATCAGAAGCGATTAGAAATTGACAATCCTTAATCCGCGAATCAAGAGAGTCTAATTGAACAGACGTAACTTCACCTAGCGCTTCACCACCAAGACCAATTTCATCTCCGGCATCGTTCATTATTTTTAGCCCTAGAGCTTGTAACATACCAGCTCCGCCATCATTGGTAGCGCTTCCACCAACTGCTAAAATAAAATGGCGATAACCATCATCTAACGCTTTCTTAATTAATTCTCCTGTGCCAAAAGTTGTAGCAATCAGTGGATTGCGTTCACTTTTATCTATAAGCTCTAGACCAGAGGCACTCGCCATCTCAATAACACATGTCTTTTCATCGCCGAGTACACCATACTCCGCCGCGACCTTTTTGTGTAATGGACCCATCACACTAACTTTTACCTTTTTCCCCCCCGTTGCGGAAACAAGACTATCCATTGTTCCTTCTCCACCATCCGCTACAGGAACAGAAATAACTTCGCACGAAGGAAGCGCTTTCTTAACACCTTTAGCAATTGCTTCTGCAGCAGAAACACTCGATAAGCTACCCTTATATGAATCAGGTGCAATAACTACTTTCATAAACTCGCCACCTAACATCTATTGTGTTATCCTTATTATAATTATGTGTCATACTATTTGTCATCGTTATGATTGAACAAAAAAACAGATTATTTTGGTTAAATTTTTATCTATTATAAACAGATTGTGATATTATTTTACTGATATATAACAAACGAAATGAAGAGAATAAGGATGGGCCATATATGTTAACTCGTGAAATTGCCGCAGAAATTGTTAAGCAAACCATGGTTAGACTGGATAGAAATATAAACATTATGGATGATAGAGGCAAAATAATTGCATCTGGTAACCCCGATCGAATCAATATGATTCATGAGGGAGCAACAGAAGTTTTACGTACTGGTAGAGCTGTCACCATTAGTGATAAGGATATACAGTGGAAAAACTCATATCCCGGTGTTAACCTACCTATTCATTTTCAAAAAAAAATCATCGGTGTGATTGGCATTACTGGTGACCCAGATGAAATTTTTGAATTTGGTGAGTTAGTAAAAATGATTACAGAGATGATGATTCAACAATCCTTTAGTTTAGATCAGTTAGAGTGGCAACAAAAAGCGAAGGATCATTTATTCGATGATTTATTGCAGGACTCAATTGAAGATTCATCGATTGAACAACGATTTAAACTATTTGAGATTCATCTTTTGCCCCCCTTTCAAGTGTCAGTCATTAAAACAGATATGCCCAAATTGAAAAAAAATGACTTCATCCAATGGGTGGAAAGATTTTTTCCCAAAGAGAATACATTGATTGGTTTCCTAGGAATCAATCAACAATTTATACTTCATACCGGGTTAACAGAGGAGCAAATCATTCATCGGTATCAAAGTTTCATTTCATTTATAGAAGAAAATCAACTTACTGCAAGAATTGGGTTGGGTTCCAATGTGAAGACTGTCAATAACATTCAACATTCCTATCAGCAATCCATTTCGGCTTTAACATTAAGTGCAGAGTCTTCTATTTTTGCTACTTTTAAAGATATTGAAGCACAAGCATTACTGAATGAACTGAGTGAAGCATCTAAAACTTACTATTATACAAGAGTACTGAATGGACTTTCTGAGAAGCTAATTGAGACACTTGAAAGCTTGTTTGCAAATAATTTAAACCTTGGAGAATGTGCGAAAAGTTTATTTATCCATAGAAACTCACTCATTTATCGGCTAAAGAAAATCAAAGAAATAACCGGATATAACCCACAGCATACTCTCGATGCGATTACACTGCAACTTGCGATTTGGCTTAGACAAATGCATAAAGAGTAACTGGTTAAATACCTTCCTCACTTGTTGGTTCTCTGACTCTTGTAAAAATACCATTTGTGATTTCAAGTAAAAAAAGCTCGCCATCTGTTAATGTCCCCTTTAAGTAGACATTCAAAAAAACCTTCATGTTACCATGAAGGAAAGAATGCTACCTTGGAGGGGATTTTTCTATGGCAAAGAAAGGACAAACTTTTAATAGTTATTCGGAAGAGTTTAAACATAATGCCGTCATGAAATATGTGAATGGGTCTAAAAGTTATAAAGCATTGGCAGAGGAACTGGGAATCCGTCACTGCAGCCAGCTTAAAGTGTGGGTTAAGAAATGGAAAGAAGGAGCCCCGTTTGATGAGCGTAAAGGAGTTTCTAATCCTTTAAAAGGCAGGCCTAGGACTAAATTTAAGTCGGTTGAAGAGGAAAGGGATTATTTGAAAGCACAAGTTGAATTTCTAAAAAAGCAGTATCCAAATCTGGTAAAGGAGGAGAAAACCCCAGACGAATGAAATATGAATTGGTGGATGAGTTAAGGGTTACCTATCCGGTCTCCTGGCTGTTGGAGATTGCCTATATCAAACCGGCTAGCTACTACAAATGGAGAAAAAACAATCATAAACGCGAAGCAAAAGTTAGGGATGAACAAAAGATTCGAGAGCACATTTTGGGCATACATTTTATGCATCCCGAATATGGACGACCCCGTATTACAGACGAATTAAATGAAAACGGGTATTTAATTAATCACAAAAAGGTCTACCGATTGATGACGGCAATGAACATACAATCAGTCATCCGAAAAAAGAGAAAACGACATGGTCATAGTCCTTCTAACCTCTTTCCTAACCGTCTGAAAAGGAAGTTCAAGGCGGTAGGACCTAATCAAAAAATGGTAACGGATATCACATTTGTGTCTGTTGGCGAAGAATATTATTATTTATCGGTCATACAGGATCTCTTTAATAACGAAATAGTAAGTTGGGAGCTAGCCCAAAGAAATGATTTGGAACTTGTGTTAAAAACGGTAGAGAAATGGACAAAGAAAAAAGACGTGGCTGGAGCCGTTCTCCATTCGGATCAAGGCTTCCAGTACACGTCAAAAATATACGGCAACCGATTAAAGGATTATGGCATCAAAGGCAGCCACTCTCGCAAAGGAAACTGCCTGGACAATGCCTGTATAGAATCATTCTTTTCACACCTCAAAACCGAGAAGCTGTATATAAGTAAGTGTAAGGGAGAAGAAGAACTAGAGCAAGCTCTTGAGGATTACATTTACCATTACAATTACAAACGAAGACAAAAGAAACTAAAGAAACGCGCGCCGATTGAATATCGACACGCGCTCACTGCTTAGCTTTTTATGTTGTCTACTTGACAGGGGCAAGACCAATCTGGTGAGCTTTTCTAATCTATCTACTAATTAATGAAATAAAATACTTTGAAAAACCCAAATCTGGTGGACCATACTAATTAGACAATCGCGCAAACGACTGTAAAGTTTCATCTATATCATCTTTTGTCCGTGAAACAATATCTTTTAGCTCATCAGTTATCTCATACACATTCACGACTTGCTCTGTAATATTCTCAATATTTATATTTACTTCTTTCATCGCATTATCAGCTGAGACAGATAGCTTTTTAACTTCTTTGGCAACAACTGCAAACCCTCTTCCTTTTTCACCAGCATGAGCTGCCTCAATAGCAGCATTAATTGCCAATAAATTCGTCTGAGATGCAATATTTCGAATAAGTTTAGATGTTTCTTCAATTAGCTTCATTTGTTGTTTCAACGTTTCTAAAGCTAATACCTTTTCATTAGAGTTAGATAATACCAGTTCAACCAGATGTGTGGGCGCCATTTTTAATTTTGAGATCATCTCATTTGTATGCTGCTCCCTTTCAGTAATGTCCGTGGCAATTTTTAAAACTCCCTTTACCTCTCCTTTCGTTCCTATAACAGGAATATATGTCGCTTCTAACCACAATAATTGGCCAAACTTACCCACTCTTTTGATTTTCTCTTGAAACTTTCTTCCCCTTCTCAAATTACGCCATAGCTCAAGATAGGTTGAACCATTCACCTCTTCAATAGTACAGAAATTCTGATGATCCATTCCTACCATTTCTCCTGACTGATACCCCAGTACTCTGGCAAAATTATCGTTAACCCATATCACTTCTCTATCCAAATTAAACTCAATCATGGCTAAATTTCTCTCAAGTGATGCTAACACTTCATTATTATCTAACACTTGCTGATTTTCCTGAAAACCAATTGTTGTATTCATACATGCTCCCTTTCATACACTAGTAGTTCTTTTTACCCACATCAAACATAAACGAAACCTACAACAGAATATAGTTTTATTTCATCTACTTAAACAAAAAGGTCTTTCCTTTGTTTTTTGCCAAAAAGGAAGAGATAATAAATAGATGGAAATTTGCCAAAGGTGGGGTTAGCACTGAATAAAATGAATATGGAACTCATATTAAAGACACTTGATTATACACGCGTTGGTATTTTAATTACCGATCCGAGTAAGCATGATAACCCTATTATCTATTCTTCTAAAGGTTTTACTGATATGACAGGTTACACCAAAGAGGAGGTAATCGGTAATAATTGTCGTTTTCTACAAGGCGAGCAAACAAGTAATGAAACCATTGCTCGTATTAGAGAAGCAGTAACAAGAAAAGAATCCATACAATGTGAAGTTCTAAATTATAAGAAGAACGGCGATATTTTCTGGAATCACTTAACAATTGATTCGGTTTATATGGAAGAGGAGGAAGCCCATTTTTTTATCGGTGTTCAACATGATATAACTGAACAGAAAAAGGCCGAGCAAAAGTATTTACAGTCCTTACAGAGAATCGAAGAACTTGAAACACCTATTATTCCACTCACAGATAAGGTATCTGTTCTCCCTTTAGTTGGAGAGATGAATGAAAGTCGTTACCATAAGATGACAACGCAATTATTGCAATCATTAGAGAATACATTTGCTGAAACCCTATTAATCGATGTAAATGGATTAACTACTTATAATGAAGAAATTATGCAAAGATTTATTGAACTAGCAAATGTATTATCATTAATGGGTACGTCTATGATATTATGTGGAATCAAACCGGCAATGGCACAGAAATCAATTACATTTGCCGATCGACCTACAAGTAAGCTTAGAACCGCTAGTACAATTAGAGCTGCTCTTGATATTGCTTCTAAATAAAGGAAAAATGCAACTCTAATTGATAGCAGTTGCATTTTTTTCAAATGATTATTTTTGTGTCAGGCTAAACTTTCAATGAATAAACCAACAACTTATCCTGCCATCGATTGTTTCTTCTCTTCTTGTTTCTCTTTTTTTCTAATCTCAGTGAATTTCCGGGATTCAGCCACAATGACTGGAGATAGAAGCAAGAGAGCAATTAAGTTTGGTAAGGCCATTAGTGCATTAAAGATATCAGCAATTCCCCAAACCATTTCTAACTCTAAAGCCGAGCCAATGAGTACTGTTATGACAAACAGCACCTTGTATATCACTGCATTTTGATCACCAAATAAATAACCAAAACATTTCTCGCCATAATAAGACCAACCAATAATAGTCGAATAAGCAAAGAACATAATACCAATAACTACAAGCATATTACCTACACCAGGTAAGAAGAATTCAAATGCTTCTCCCGTTAAACTAGAAGCATTTTCATGCCCGACATAAAGACCACTTAATACAATCGTTAAACCAGTAATCGAACAAACAATAATTGTATCAATAAATGTTCCTGTCATTGAAACTAACGCTTGTCTACCAGGATAATCTGTTTTAGCCGCTGCGGCTGCGATGGGTGCTGAACCAAGCCCCGCTTCATTAGAGAATACCCCACGAGCGATACCATAACGAATGGCCATCCCGACTGCACCACCAGTTGCTGCGGATGGGTTAAAGGCCTCAGAGATAATAAAACCTAATGCTTGAGGTACTTCAGTAATATTCATAAAGATAATAATAAGTCCACCAGCTAAATAAAATAATGCCATGAAAGGAACGAATATACCCGTAACTCGACCAATTCCTTTAATTCCACCTAACAGTACTAATCCTGTTAATACCATTAGAACAACACCCGTAATCCATGGGTTCACCCCGAAATTGGCTTCAAATGAGCCAGCAACAGTATTTGCTTGTGTCATATTACCAATTCCAAATGATGCCAAAAATCCAAAGAGAGCAAATAATACAGCTAACCATTTCCAGCCGAGACCTTTTTCAATATAATACATCGGTCCCCCGGAGATTTCACCTTTACTATTCGTCACGCGGTATTTAACTGCTAAAATGGCTTCACCGTATTTTGTCGCCATTCCAAAAAATGCAGCTAACCACATCCAGAATAAAGCACCGACCCCACCAAGCATCACTGCTGTCGCTACACCGGTAATATTTCCTATCCCAAGTGTGGCTGCCATTGCTGTCATCAAAGATTGAAAGTGGGATATATCCCCTTTATCTTTATTGTTTTTATCACTTTTACTAAAAGTAAGCTTTAAGGCATACGGAAGTTCCCTTATTTGGATAAACCCTAACCTAAAAGTAAGGAAGATCCCCGTTCCCACTATCAATACTAGGGTTACTGGCCCCCATACAAAATTACCTACTACGCTTATTAAGTTCTGTAGCCATTCCATCATTTTCCCTCCTCTTTCATTTTCTGTTATACAACAATAAACAATTAGATTGAATTATTATATTATAATAGATTCTTTACAAAAAATAAATACGAATTAAAGCATTACCACGTTATTTTGTTGAACATTTTCTAAATTTTTATCATAGTAAGAAAATTAACTTAACTTATAAAGTCTAAAAATTCTAAACTATTAGCCTATAATTCTCTTCTTATATAAGAATCACCTCTTTTTTTCTTCAAAATAATGATGAATTCTGTCGAACAAATAACCAATACTTTTGTTTTAAGAATATATTACTGTAAAATTAAATCTTTTGAAGCGGGAACAATGCCTTAAGGGAGAGGAGATTTACCCCATAAGAGGACCTTTATAGAACCTAGAATGGGTTGTATGTATTCAAACACATCTTAAAAAATTTAAGTGGTAGACCATCCTATCATATCTAACGATAGTGTTTTAAATTTGAACATTACATGGGAGGAATCACTTGATTGAAGCAAATAAAAAAAGTAGGGGTCGCCTACTTTTTTGGTTTAAGCTTGCACTTCCCGATATTCTGCTTTCTTCTTAAATAGGGCAGCGACAAAGGGACAAGCTGGGACAATTTTTTTATTTTGACTTTTCACCTCTTGCACAACCGAATCCACTAGTTGTTCAGCAAGTCCAGTCCCTCTTGCTTCTTCCTCTACATATGTATGATCAATAACAATGGTGTGATCGTTTCTTTCCGAAAAAGTAACTTCTCCTTGTTCCTTCCCACTATCATCGATACCATAATGTCGATTGCTTGCTTTTTTAATTTCCACGCCTCACACCTCCTTCTTTTGAATGATGGTCTTCATGATGCTTTTCTCAAAAACACGAACCGTACACGTTATAAGAGCAGCGTACCTTTTTAATTATAGTATGTGCTAATGTTTACTGGGATATGTACTATTTTCGCTTTGGTTTATCCATCTGAATGACGGGCAACTCCTACTTGCTCGGCCTTCATCTTTGCTTTTTATGGAGGAATCCTATACGGTCCCTCCTTGTTTACCCTGGTAGAACTATGGCTCTATTTTTTTGGGAACGATAAGTTACCATGATGATAATAGTAGGGTTCACTTTCAATTGCCATTACGGTATGTTGACGAAGTGCTTTTGACGTGAGTATTCTAGGCTCATTTAACTCTTGTACCTGCGATGCAAAAATGGTTTGAGGCAGAGGACAATCAAAAGCATTTAACCATTGACTATCTTTTTTAGCTTGTATAAGGTGCCAACATCCTTTGGGGATATTAACTACTTGGTTGGGGGAAATAGTGAACAACTTGATTTGATGTACATCTGGTAACACAAATGATACTTCTATTCTCCCCTGTACACAATATAAGAGTGAAGAAGCATTCAGGTGACATTGAATGGGTGTCACTTCACCCTTCTCTAAGGAGACAATCAATAAGGTAATATTCTCATCATTACAAAACACCCTTCCCACTCCTTCAACATCAAATTGCTTCATTATATGTAACCTAAATGGAATAGTGACGAATGATTTATCTTAAATAGTGAATAATAATTAAATCTTTATTTGAGCTAAGAATACCTTTCTAAGAGGATTCGTCCGCCACCCTTCCCCCCATTTCCTCCATACTGAAAAAAACAATTCTTATTAACTCCTTGAATAATCGAAAATTCGAGATATAATACTTGTATACAAGTATACTAAAATGAGAAGGTGTTATGATGAACGAACCAATAGAATTTCTCTACCCTTCCAAATGGCTTACGAAAGCTTCGACAGGTGAGCGCGTTGTAAGTGAATTAAGGATGCAAATTCTCTCAGGACGTATTGAAAGCGGTACCATTCTTTCTGAAAATAAATTAGCTGCTGACTTTTCAGTAAGTCGATCACCAATAAGAGAAGCATTAAAAATTCTTTCTGCTGAAAATATTATTCGCCAAGAACGAATGGGTGCAGTCGTCATTGGCTTATCCGAGAAAGAAATAGAAGAAATATATGATGTGCGTATTCTTATTGAAACGTTTATCTATCAACGACTTGTACGTTCAGATATTACAGACCTTGTAAAAGAACTCAATAAGATTTTAGAAATGATGAAAGTCTCTATTAAATATAATGATGCGGATGAATTCTCACTTCAGGATTTACAATTTCATGAGACAATTATTCGAGCCGCTAATCACTCATATATATTAATGATCTGGAATAATTTAAAACCAGTCATGGAAGGATTGATTCTATTATCCATGCGTAAGCGTTTTAAAGAAAACCAGCACGATTTCGAACGCATATTCACAAACCACGCACTCTATATTGAAGCGATTGAGAAAAAAGATAAAACATTAATGATTCAATCTCTCCATCAAAATTTTGATGATGTGCAAGGAAGAGTTGAAGATATGTGGAAATCCCAAGAAATTCTTGCAGAAGGGGGCGGAACAAAATGACAACCTATATGTTAGGTGTAGATATTGGAACAACCAGCACAAAGGCTGTTCTTTTTACAAAAGACGGGAAAGTCATTCAAAAAGAAAACATCGGCTACCCATTGCATACACCAGATATGTCTACAGCTGAGCAGGACCCTGAAGAAATCTATCAAGCGGTCAAGCAGGCGATAACGAACATTATGAAAAAAAATAGAGAAATGATGCCAGCATTTATTTCCTTTAGTAGTGCCATGCATAGCCTAATTGCTATCGATGAGAATGATCAACCATTGACTCCATGTATTACATGGGCCGATAACCGCAGTGAATCATGGGCACATAAAATTAAGGATGAATGGGGTGGCCATGAGATTTATAAACGTACAGGGACCCCTATTCATCCAATGTCCCCATTGAGTAAAATAACATGGATCACAAATGAACGCCCAGAAATAGCCCAAAGAGCGAAAAAATACATTGGCATAAAAGAGTATATTTTCAAGAAGTTCTTTAACCAATATGTTGTTGATTATTCTATCGCATCAGCAATGGGAATGATGAATCTTACTGAATTAACATGGGACAAAGAAGCATTAAAGATAGCGGGCATTCGCGAGGACCAGCTATCCACCCTTGTTCCCACAACACAGATATTCACGCACTGTGACAGTGAGCTTGCCTTACAAATGGGACTTGATCCTCATACCCTTTTTGTTATCGGTGCAAGTGATGGTGTCCTCTCTAATCTTGGTGTCAATGCAATTGGCAAAGGGGAAATCGCCGTCACCATCGGAACTAGTGGAGCCATTCGTACGATTATTGACCGTCCGCAAACAGATGAAAAAGGCCGGATTTTCTGTTATGCACTAACGGAAGATCATTGGGTCATTGGTGGCCCTGTTAATAATGGTGGGATTGTCCTTCGTTGGATTCGTGACGAATTTGCCTCATCCGAGGTAGAGACTGCCAAACGTTTAGGACTCGATCCATATGAAGTGTTAACAAAAATTGCTGAACGTGTGAGACCGGGTGCAAATGGACTTATTTTCCATCCTTTCCTTGCGGGTGAAAGAGCACCTGTATGGAATCCAGATGTTCGAGGCTCATTCTTTGGTTTAACCCTTTCACATAAAAAAGAACATATGATTCGCGCCGCATTAGAGGGTGTCATTTTCAACTTATACACTGTTTTCCTCGCACTTATGGAGTGTATGGACGAACCTGTTACGCGTATTCAAGCGACAGGCGGATTTGCCCGCTCTGCTGTTTGGCGCCAAATGATGGCGGATATTTTTGATTCTGAAGTGGTCGTACCTGAAAGCTATGAAAGTTCCTGCTTAGGGGCATGTATCCTTGGGTTATACGCTACAGGAGAGATTGAAAATTTTGCAGTAGCTTCTGACATGATCGGTAGCACACATAAACATACACCAGATGAAGATGCAGCAAATGCGTATCGTCAACTAATGCCTAGCTTTATCAACCTGACAAGAGTATTAACAGAGGAATATACAAAAATCGCTAACTACCAAAGAGGCTTGATTGGAAAAGATAGCGAATAAAAAGGAGAGAAAACTATGCCATTATTTATTGTTGCTTTAGGTATCATTGCCCTATTGCTCCTTATTATGGGGCTCAAACTCAACACATTTGTCTCACTTATTATCGTTTCATTTGGTGTTGCCCTAGCTCTTGGCATGCCTGCATCAGAAATTGTTGGCACGATTGAAAGCGGTCTTGGTGGAACACTTGGACATATCGCCCTAATCTTTGGTCTAGGTGCTATGCTTGGTAAATTAATCGCTGATGCTGGCGGTGCACAAAGAATTGCAATGACCCTTGTCAATAAGTTTGGTGAGAAAAATATCCAATGGGCAGTTGTCGTATCATCCTTTATTATCGGGATTGCCCTATTCTTTGAAGTAGGTCTTGTATTACTTATTCCCATCGTATTTGCGATTTCAAGAGAATTAAAAGTATCGATTCTTTATCTCGGTATCCCAATGGCAGCAGCATTATCTGTTACACATGGTTTCTTACCGCCTCACCCTGGTCCAACCGTCATTGCTGGTGAGTACGGTGCAAATATCGGTGAAGTTCTATTATATGGGATGATTATTGCTATCCCAACAGTGATTATTGCTGGTCCAGTTTTCACTAAAATTGCGAAGAAAATCGTACCAAACTCATTCACAAAGAGCGGAAATATTGCTTCTTTAGGTGAGCAAAAACAATTTAAACTTGAAGACACACCAGGGTTTGGTATCAGTGTATTTACAGCGATGTTACCAGTTATCCTTATGTCGATTGCAACAATCGTTACTTTACTTCAAGAAACGATGGGCTTTAGCGATAGCATAATCGTTATCGTGATTAAGTTCATTGGTGATGCTTCAATCGCGATTTTGATCTCTCTACTTGTGGCCATTTACACAATGGGCATTGGCCGCAATATTCCAATTAAACAAGTAATGGACTCTTGCACAACAGCCATCACACAAATTGGAATGATGCTACTGATCATCGGTGGCGGTGGTGCTTTCAAGCAAGTATTGATTGACGGTGGGGTTGGTGATTATGTTGCCCAATTATTCGAAGGCACGACCCTTTCACCTATCTTATTAGCCTGGACCATCGCAGCCATCTTGAGAATTTCTTTAGGTTCTGCGACAGTTGCAGCATTAACAACAGCTGGACTTGTTATCCCTTTACTCGGTCAAACAGACGTTAACCTAGCTCTCGTTGTACTCGCAACAGGTGCAGGTAGCTTAATCGCATCCCACGTCAATGATGCAGGTTTCTGGATGTTTAAAGAGTATTTTGGTTTATCAATGAAAGAAACGTTTGCTACATGGACATTATTAGAAACAATCATTGCCATTTCAGGCCTAGTATTTACTTTATTATTAAGCTTGATTGTTTAAGTGACAAAAAGCAAAAAGCCGAGAGAGTTACGATCCACTCACTCGGCTTTTTGCTTTGTTACTAGCTAATTCGGAGAGAACCGTTATCGTATCAAAAAGCCGATCTGAAATTATAAAAGCTTGAATGGGATGGAAAATATCGTTAAAGGTTTAAGAAAATTAAAGGCACGCACAATGAGTCATACATAAACCTCGGATCTAAACGTTCTTGCTGTAAGCTACTGTGACTTTGCGTGTACAACTTTGGTTTTTTATTCGATTTTTTGCGTGTATTCCCTGTTTGCGCGCACTTCTTTCCTTTTCTTTACTCACTTTTGCGCGTATTCCCTGTTTGCGCGCACTTCTTTCCCTTTCTTCACTCGCTTTTGCGCGTATTTCCTATTTGCGCGCACTTCTTTCCTTTTCTCCACTCACTTTTGCGCGTATTCCCTGTTTGCGCGCACTTCTTTCCTTTTCTCCACACTCGCTTTTGCGCGTATTCCCTATTTGCGCGCACTTCTTTCCTTTTCTCCACTCACTTTTGCGCGTATTCCCTGTTTGCGCGCACTTCTTTCCTTTTCTTTACTCACTTTTGCGCGTATTTCCTATTTGCGCGCACTTCTTTCCTTTTCTCCACTCACTTTTGCGCGTATTCCCTATTTGCGCGCACTTCTTTCCTTTTCTTCACTCACTTTTGCGCGTATTCCCTATTTACGCGTACTTCTTTCCTTTTCTCCACTCACTTTTGCGCGTATTCCCTATTTGCGCGCACTTCTTTTCCTTTCTTCACTCGCTTTTGCGCGTATTCCCTATTTGCGCGCACTTCTTTCCTTTTCTTCACTCACTTTTGCGCGTATTCCCTATTTACGCGTACTTCTTTCCTTTTCTCCACTCACTTTTGCGCGTATTCCCTATTTGCGCGCACTTCTTTTCCTTTCTTCACTCGCTTTTGCGCGTATTCCCTATTTGCGCGCACTTCTTTCCTTTTCTTCACTCACTTTTGCGCGTATTCCCTATTTACGCGTACTTCTTTCCTTTTCTCCCTCGACTTTTGCGCGATCATCCCGCTTCATTTCCCACCAACCAATTCATTAAGAAGGTACTGATTCAATACATCAGACTCACATAGACAGACACATTCATAAAATGCAACAAGAGGCTGGGACAAAAGGTTTTCCGCAAATGAAAAAAACGAACTAATATTTGAAGCTCTATTTTAGAGCTTCAGATTAGTTCGTTTTTTATTTTTTTTCACATGTTTAGTTAAGAATTAGAAGTGAATAATTTAGTTTTGTTCCAGCTTCTAGATCATAGACATTTCTATGTTATTCGAATGCCGGAATCGCCGTTTCATCATAATTTTCTTCTAAGAATTTTTTCACTTCAGGACTTGTCATTGCTTCTGCAAGTTTTTGAATCGCTTCTGAATCTTTGTTATCTTCGCGAGCGACAAGTGTAATGGCAAAGTCATTATCAATACCTTCTGTTAGTAGTGCATCACTTTTTGGTGTTAAGCCCAGTGGTGCAGCATAAGCAGGAGTCATTACGACTGCATCAGCATCATCATACATTCTCGCTAGCATTAATAAATCTACCTCTTCGAACTGATAATTCCTTGGATTAGATGTGATGTCTGATTTCGTATAATATGGACCTGTTTTTTCTTTTAATTCAATCACATCATGTTGTGCTAGTAATGCTAATGAACGGTCAATATTGGATACATCATTGGCAATGGCAATCGTTGCTCCTTCAGGTAAATCAGCTATTTCTTCAAAGTTCTTTGCATAAACACCATAATTGGCAAAATAAATCTCTTGTATTGCCACTAAATTCGCATCATTACTACGATTGTACTCTTCCATATAAGGCACATGTTGAAAAAAGTTTGCATCTACTTCTTTTGCCGCTAAAGCTGTGTTGGGTTGCACATTATCACTTAGCACAACCATCTCTAGATGAATGCCCTCTTCTTTCAGTTGTGGCGCTACTAACTCAAGAATCTCTGTCATCGGTGGAATAAGTGAAGCGACTTTTAGTGTTACCTCTTCTTTACTGTCACCACCATTTGTTTGTTTATCGTCTGCTTGATCTTCTGTTTCTTGACCACAAGCAGCAAGCATCAAAATACTTAGTATCATTAAAGCAAATAGTCTTTTCATATTGTCCTCCTTCAGTATGTAATCATCTCTTATCAATCACTCTCGCAACTGTTGTCCCAATAAACTGGATGCACTGTACGAGAATGACCATAATAATGATCATATATATCATTAAATCCGTCATAAATTGTTGATATCCATAGCGAATGGCGAAATCACCAATTCCTCCACCACCTACTACCCCCATAATAGTGGAATAAGATATAAAACTAATAATTGAAGTCGTTAAGCCAAGGACTAGCCCTGAACGTGCTTCGACAAACAAAAATTTGAAGACAACTTCGACAACCGATGCCCCCATTGCCTTTGCTGCCTCTATTACGCCTCTAGGGACATCTAATAAAGACTGCTCTACAAGGCGAGAATAATGTGCGATAGCGATAATAGAAAGCGGTACAGTTGCTGCCGCTGTGCCTATCGCTGTCCCAATAATGAACCTTGTAAAAGGAATCAAGAAGACGACTAATAATAAAAATGGAAAAGAACGAATCGTATTAACCAATAAATTTAAAATCGAAAAAACAGCTCGGCTTTCTAGTAAATTCCCTTTTCGACAAAGAAAAAGTAGTGTTCCAACAGGGAGTCCCACGATGACAGCGGCAAGAATAGACATCCCCACCATCGCAAAAGTCTCGCCAATCGCTTGCCATATTTCCGCCTCATACCTTTGCAATACTTCAGGCATCCCCGCTCACCTCACCTGTTAATTTTTCAATAAAATATTCAGGGGTGTGGTCAACATCAGGGATGCCTTTTGGCTCTAGCTCGATTGTCTTATAGACAGAACCATCTGCCATGACCGATACGCGGTGACAAATACTTTGTATAACCTCCATCTCATGGCTAACAATGACAATCGTGACCCCTAATGTACGATTAATCTCCTCTAGCACAGCGAGAATTTCTGCTGTTGTATGAGGATCAAGCGAAGAAGTTGGTTCATCGCATAATAACACCTTAGGCTCGTTCGCAAGGGCTCTAGCAATCGCCACTCTTTGTTTTTGACCGCCACTTAAACTTTGTGGGTACTGCTTTTCCAAATGAGCAAGACCGACGAACCTCAAGCATTCCATCACTCTTTCTCTTCGTCGATGCTTCGGATAGTTTGCTAGCTGAAGACAAACCTCGACATTATCATAAATGGTTAAATTCGCCACAAGATTAAAATGCTGAAAAATCATCCCCATTGATTTTCTCGCTTCTCTTAACTGTTTTGGTTTCATCGTCATCAAGTTTTTTCCATCAACAACGACTTCACCGCAATCGGGTACTTCAAGCAAGTTCATTAACCGTAGTAATGTCGATTTCCCCGCTCCACTTGCACCAATGATGCCGTAGATCTCGCCTTCATTTACTTCGATATCAACCGCTTTAATCGCTTCATAATCAGCGAAGCGTTTACTTATATCATGCATTTGAATCAAATGAAATAAACCCCCTTTCCATTTATGAAAGGTAATCAATAACGGATATATTATAGCTCAATCCCTCTATAATGTCATTTTGACGGGCATTTACAAACATTCTGTCTACTTATAATGATGGAATCTGAATTAGAGACAAAAAAATCCCCCGCCATTTATTTTGGTAGGAGATTTTTGAATTAATGTAATTTTATTGATCCACCATCAACAAGAATAGTTTGTCCAGTAATGTAGTTTGAATCTTCACTTGCTAAGAATACAGCTACTTTTCCGATATCATTTTCAGGATCACCTAAACGGCGTAATGGAATCTTATTTACCATCGCATCATATGCTTCTGGCGCATGTTGCTTCCATTGTTCAACACCTGGTGTTAAAGCAATTGGAGAAATCAAGTTAATATTAATATGATCAGGTCCCCATTCATTTGCTGTTACACGTGTGATGGCACGTATCGCTTCTTTCGCAGCAGCATAAGCTGTTTGTGTCACTTGTCCATCAATTCCCGCTCCTGAAGCAAAATTAATGACTTTTCCTTTATTTTTCTTTAACTCAGGATACGCCGCTTGCATAAAGCGAACCGTTGGATAAAAACCAGTGTTAAAAGAAAGGTCAAAATGTTCTTGAGTTGTTTCATTAAAGAGCACCTGTTTAGATACATGTGCATTATTTACGAGAATATCAAGTTTACCAAACTTCCTAACAACTTCTTCAACAATTTGCGTAATGTTTTCTTGTACTGTGATATCTTTGATAAACAGTATACCTTCTGTGTGAACACGAATCTCTGCTAATGTCTCTTTCCCTTTTTCTTCATTCACATCAACAATGGCAACATGCGCGCCTTCTTTCGCCATCGCAAGCGCCATTCCTCTTCCGATTCCAGAAGCACTCCCAGTAATAATCGCAACCTTACCATTCAATTTCATGAGAAAGACCCCTTTATTAAAATAATATATTTAGACGTCTAAATACTTTACGAATAAATCATATCAGATTATATTAGGATCTGACAATAGATAATACTTACACACTAAGGGAAATATAGGGTTTAGAATAGCAACATTACGGACGGAATTCATAAATGATTTATTGTTAACTGGAGAGGGAAAAGGGTTTGTATGGAAAAACGCCAGGGGACTAAAGGGCTGTGTTCACAAAAGTTACATTTATTCTGTCAGATTATGTGGGTAATTCGCCTGTGCACAATCATAAATACGCTACTCTGGAACTCGTATCTAATCACAATCATTTTCCAAAATTCCTCTGATTTTCAACTATTTATCATGCGGCTGTTCGGACAGGCTTACAATATTCCCCACCAATCAATAACCATTCATAAACACAAAAAAACCTGAACATTCCACACTTCAGCTGTGATGTTCAGGTTTCTCTCTCATATATTAATTATGAATCGCTTTATTTTGATCTAAACCGAGCGCTCGGTCAGTCGTTTGATTTACTTTTTGGAGTAACTCCGGATTTTCTGATAAAGAAAGACCGTAAGATGGTACCATCTCTTTAATTTTTGGCTCCCAATCTTTTATGTTTTCTGGGAAGCAGCGCTCAATGATATCCAGCATTACTGGAACAGCTGTTGATGCCCCTGGTGATGCGCCTAATAAAGCAGCTATTGAACCGTCGCCTGCCGTTACCACTTCAGTACCAAATTGGAGCGTCCCTTTTCCGCCTTCTTCTGTATCTTTAATCACTTGCACACGTTGACCAGCAATGACTAATTCCCAGTCTTCACTTTTTGCATTTGGAACGAATTCACGTAATTGCTCCATACGCTTTTCTTTTGACTGTAGCACTTGCTCAATTAGATATTTTGTTAAGCCCATTTCCTTCACACCAGCTGATAACATGGTTAACACATTGCTTGGCTTAACAGAAGTGATTAAATCAAACATGGATCCATTTTTTAAAAACTTTGGTGAGAAGCCGGCGAATGGACCGAATAATAATGATTTTTTGTTATTAATGTATCTTGTATCCAAATGCGGCACAGACATTGGTGGTGCACCCACAGGCGCTTTACCATAAACTTTCGCATGGTGCTGTTCAACGATCTCTTGGTTTGTACAAGACATAAATATTCCACTTACAGGGAACCCGCCAATGCCTTTCCCTTCAGGAATACCTGACTTTTGTAGTAAGTGTAAGCTACCGCCTCCACAACCGATAAAGACAAAGTCTGCTTTATGGTTTTCCAGGTTTCCACCTGCATGGTCACGTACTTTCACTTCCCAGCCGCCATCTCTTGTGCGTTTTAAATCATCTACACTATGTTGATAGTGCATTTCCACACCTTGAGACTCTAGTTGTTGGAATAATAAACGTGTAAGAGCACCGAAGTTTACATCTGTCCCTGAATCGATTTTTGTTGCGGCAATCGCATCAGTAGTTGCACGGTTTTCCATAATTAATGGAATCCATTTTTTTAATGTTTCATGATCTGTCGCATACTCCATACTAGCAAATAGTGGATTGCTAGACATTGCTTCATGACGTCTTTTCAAAAACTCTACATTTTTTTGTCCTTGCACTAAACTCATATGTGGCAAAGGCATAATGAACTCTTGTGGTCTTCTAATTAATTGACTATCAACTAGATAAGCCCAAAATTGTTTAGAAACTTGGAACTGCTCGTTAATATTGATGGCTTTCTTAATATCAACAGAACCATCTGGATTTTCTTTCGTATAGTTAAGCTCACATAATGCAGCATGACCTGTACCTGCATTGTTCCACTCATTTGAACTTTCTTCCCCTGTTTTATCCAATTTCTCAAACACTTTGATTTTCCAGTCTGGAACTAATTCTTTTAAGAGCGAACCTAAAGTCGCGCTCATAATCCCAGCACCAATTAAAATCACTTCTTTGGTTTCCCCGTTGCTCATTTTTTACCATCCTTATACCGTGAAATTTGCAGAGAAAATAAGACAATAGTCTAACCTACACCAAAAACGCTTCTCTACCCTTCCAGTTGTTGGTCGATGTAGGCAAACGTTTACATTGTGCAGGCACCTTCTCTTTAAAATGCGCTAATTAAATGTCATCAATCTTTGCAAAATATATATTTCTCAATACTAATTATACTATAAAATTGGCAATTATCCATCATAGAAGAAATTCTTCTCCCTCTATAATAGTATAAATCCTATTTATATTATATAAAATTTTTTGATATTTGACTGAAAAAAATAATGGAAAACAGATAAAAGTTGGAAAGTTCCGCGCATTTTTTCTTAGTGGGTATTCTTTTATTTGCTTTTAACGGATATTTTGCTGTTTTATTCAACTTTACCATTCTAATTATTTATTATTCCAAAATACTTAAAAGCCCCCGAAAAAAATTTCAGGGACCTATCTTTACGATTTTATTTTTTCTATTACTTCTGAAGGAATATCACTTTCTTTTACTTCATCGTAAGACGTGACTTCATTACTATCATCAAGATAAAGCATTAAGTAGGCATCCTCACGCAAAGCTCTAGAAGCAGAGAATTCTACTGCGATTACTTTGCCCTTTTTATTATAAGCTGGCAGCTCATACCAATACCTTTTCATCACTTCTCCTGATTCTAATGTTTCTTCTTCTACTCTCGGCTCTTCATTTAATTGAACATACGCATTCTCTTTGCCTAAACGATTAAAATCTATATTTATTAATAGAATAACTGCCACAATAAAAACGATGACAATTCCTCCAATAACCCCAGTTGTCTTCTTCATTTATCTCTCCCCTAACATTGAAAATATCGTCTTTTGAAAGCTTCTTATCGTTAAGAAATAATAGATGAAATAGATCATTGTATATGCTAGCATCCATATTACTACTGGTATAAGCAGATTCATCATTAGCAAATTAGAAAATGCAACTAAGGCGATCGCTCCATGCATTAATCCAAGTAGTAGTGGTGCCGTAAAGATCATTCCCACCTGATGTCTAATCGTTCGTTTCATTTCTTTTTGTGACACACCAATTTTGTATAACACTTGATATTTCCCTTTATCTTCTTCTGCTTCAGTCATCATCTTAAAGAAAATGATGCTTCCCGTAGCGACTAAGAATACGAGTCCAAGAAAGCTTCCAACAAATAGCATAGAGCCTGAAGCTTCAATGGAATCTTTATATTGTTGTGTTGCACTTGAAAATTGTTCTGTAGAAGCAGCTAAATCATCTGATAGTGCTTGCTGCTTTTTATAATCTTCCACTTGAACCGCTTGGTAGGTCACCTGCGGGCTGTCTATTTGTTCAAACAAAGCATTTGTTACAACTAATAATTTACCTCCCATTGTGAAGGTATTAACAACGGATCGATCCTCGTAAGCGATCACATTTAATGTCTGCTTATTAAGCTTAACCTCATCTACTTTCGTCGACCAACGCTCATCATAATACGTATCCAGGATGAATGCCTCTTCCTGATTAATGGTAGGGAGGTCCTCCCACCCTTGTCGTGTAGCCAATTGCTTGAAGGTTGAATAATCCATTACTTGGTAGTCAATTTCCATGTCACCTTCAGCTATACGGACAGTTTTACTTTTGATTTCCTCTTCATACACAACAATGTCTTGTGTAATTTTCTGTGGCTCGCCCTCCCACATAAATGTAATAGGCGTATAGGTCTCTATTTCTTTGTCCGCATTATAATAAAGCCCAAATACCGCACCACCAGCAGTAATTGTTGTTGCACTTAAGGTTGCAATCACTGTTAGTGTTCGTGCATTCCCACGAATGCGGTGCAATAGCTGTGACGTTGTCCATAGATTTAAGCCTTTCCAAGCCCAGTTCTTTTGATTTTTTAATTTCGATAAAATATAGACAAGTACACTATTAAAAATCAGATACGTTCCTAACACAGTTAATCCAATAATCACTAATGGCATAGCTACACTCAGTAAGCGCCATACTTCTGAAGTCATCAAATCTTGCAACGCCAACCAATAAGCACCTGCTAATGATGCCACACCTAATACAGCTGAGATAAGACGTGCTTTCGGCAATTCCTCGCCTTTCTTTTCTGCGTGAAATAAATCAATTAACTTAAAACGATAAATAACACGATAACCTTGTAATGACGTAAATAAAAACAGAATCATAAAGACGATGACTGTATTAACAACTGCACTTGGTGAAAATGCTAGACTGCTCATTACTTCTAGTCCCATTAATTTTAATAAAACCATTAAGAGGAGTTGTGATAATAAGAAGCCCAAGCCAACACCAATAATTAAGGCAATTACGCCAATAACGATATTCTCGAAAAAAAGCATAAAACCGATGGAGCGTTTACGTACCCCAAGTAAGGAATAAAGCGCTACTTCCTGCTTCCTTTTTTTCATAAAAAAAGAGTTCGAATAAAGGATAAATACAGCAACAAAAATAATCAGGACAAATGCAGATGCACTCATAATACTACTGACTTGCTTTGAGACTGCTGCCAAGGCAGTGATGTCTTCACTATATTTCAACGTGACAAAAGTAAAATAAATGATAATAGAGAAAATCATCGAGCCGATGTACAGCCCATAACTCTTCACATTTCGACGAATATTCTTGATCGCTAAATCAAATAGCGTCATTATCGTCACCGCCTAGCTGTGCCAATTCCGCTAAGATCATTTGGAAAAACTCTTTCCTCGTATGTGAACCACGATAGATTTCCTTTGATAATTGGCCATCTTTAATAAAAAGAATTCTTCGGCAAAAACTAGCAGCATAAGCATCATGCGTAACCATCATAATTGTTGTTTCATGCTTTTCATTTAATTGGCTCATGCTTTCTAGTAAGTCTGTTGCTGACTTTGAATCCAAAGCACCAGTCGGTTCATCAGCAAAAATCAATTTAGGATTCGAAATCAGTGCACGACAAGCTGCCGTTCTTTGTTTCTGACCTCCAGATATTTGATAAGGATATTTATCCAATAAAGAAGCAATCCCGAAAGTATGCGCTAATGTCTCTACTTTTTCAGCCATTTCCTTTGCTGATTTTTTAGCAATCGCCAGTGGCAAGACAATATTTTCGCGAACAGTTAATGAATCGAGTAGATTGTAGTCTTGAAAAATAAAACCTAAATGATCACGGCGAAAATCCGCTAACTTCTCTTCTTTCATTTTGGCAATATTGTCTTCTTCAATATAAATATCACCGTTTGTCGGAGAGTCAATTGTTGCCAATACATTTAGTAAGGTAGACTTCCCAGCTCCTGATGGCCCCATAACGCCTACAAATTCCCCATGGTTAATGTCAAATGATATATTCTGAAGCGCATGAAATGTGTTTGCACCTTTTCCGTATATTTTTTCTACCTTTTTTACAACTAATAATGATTCCATATATTAAGCACCTCTTTCTTATGTCTCTACTTTACCTCCCCATCCTTACACTAAATTCACTTCTACCTTACAAAATCCTTAAATTGTATATAATAATCGTTAAACACTGTTAAGATAAGGCTAATAGATAGATGAAAGGAAGGAATTATTGTGGAACAGCCTCGTATTCTAATCGTTGATGATGAACAAGATTTATGTCAGCTCATGCAAACTTCTCTAAAAAAAGAAGGATTTCAATCGATACAAACAGCAGGTACAGTTAAGAGTGGTTGGGAACAATTCCAGGCTTTCTCCCCAGATTTAGCGATTCTCGATGTGATGCTTCCTGACGGTGAGGGCTACGATTTATGTAAAAAAATCCGTGAAGTCTCGAGAATTCCAATTTTATTCCTATCCGCCAAAACAGATGAAATCGATAAGATATTAGGATTGGCAATTGGCGGAGATGACTATATTACAAAACCATTCAGCCCAAAAGAAGTTGCTTATCGTGTGAAAGCGCAACTCCGACGTGCTGGCAGCTATTCACAACAGATATCTGAACAAACAATGATAGAAACAACGATGATGACTGCCGGTCCTTTTGCCTTAAATAAAGAACAAACAGAAGTGTACAAGCAGGATCAACGCATAGAACTAACTGCTAAGGAAGTTGGGTTAATGGCTTGTTTTATCCGAAACCCAAATCGAATACTTAGTAAGGAAACATTGTTTCAAACCGTGTGGGGTGAAGACTTCTACGGAGCAGATAATACTTTAATGGTTCATATCCGCAGATTACGTGAGAAAATAGAAGATACCCCCTCCAAACCGACCTTCATTACGACGGTTAAAGGGCTCGGGTATCGACTGAATGTAAAATAGGTGAGGACAAATGAAATGGAAATTAACTGGTAGGTATTTATTCTCAATTTTAAGCATCGTTTTCATCGTCATCATTGTTAATACAATGGTTTTAATTGGTTTGCTTATTTATCAGCAACAACAAGGCATTGATCAAGTAGAAAGTGGTTCAGCCGAACGATTCACCCGTTCTTTTTCTAACTATTTAACATTAGAAAATGAACAACCAACTCTTTCAGCTGAAGGAGTAGAAGCGCTAGAATCATTCGGTGCGTGGCTGCAAATTTTAAATCAAAATGGAGAGGTGATTTCCTCTAAATTTGCACCTGATGGAGTTGCAAATCATTATAGCCCTGTAGAACTTGTACATAAATATAAGTATATGGACGATCATTTTAATACGTATTTCCTCGGGGAATTCGAAGAATATAGTTACATCATTGGTGTCCCCCAAAGTAAAGAGGAGCGCGTTACTTTTATGATGGATACCACTTCAGTCATTACGTATGTCTTCAAAGCAATCATTGCCATAACGATTGTTGATTTGATTATCGCAGCTATTGTTGGGCTACTCTTTAGCACAATACTGACCAAGCCTGTTCATTATATGATTGAACGCATTTCTCAACTTAAAGCACGAAATTTCACTGTTCAAAAGACGAAACGAGCAGGTATTTATAAACCTGTGTTTGCCAATCTGAATGAAGTTTCCACTACCCTTCAAGCGCATGAGGAAGAACGTAAAAAACTCGAAAATATGCGTAACGAATGGATAAGTAATGTTTCCCATGATTTAAAAACACCGCTTGCCTCCATTCGCGGCTATGCCGAGTTATTAAATGAGGAGCAAGTTTCCCACGCGGAGAGACAGGAGTACGCAGAAGTCATTGAGCGGCAATCTCTTTATATGAAAGAACTACTAGATGACTTTAACCTAACACTGCGATTACGCAACCAAGAATTACCTTTGCACATACAAGAAATAAAGGCAGAACGATTTACGCGGGAAATTGTTATAGACATCCTGAATGATCCTCGTTATGACGGCTATCATATCAATTTTGAAAGTGATGATCCGGCACTCATTTGGTCCATCGACCAGCATTTAATGAAACGAGCTCTATTGAATTTTATTCACAATGCCCTTCTGCATAATGCATCAGACGTTGAAGTAGATATTCGTCTAGAAGCTGGAAAACTAATCATTGAGGATAATGGAAACGGCATCGCTCCCGACGACCTAGAGCAAATTTTTGACCGATACTACCGTGGCACTAATACAAAAGCACAAGGTACTGGGCTTGGAATGGCGATTGCGAGAGATATCATTACAGCCCACGGTGGCACCGTTTATCTGACAAGTGAACAGCATCAAGGTACAAAGGTTGTTATTGCATTAAAAAAGCAAATGTAACGAGTTAATACACCCCTCCTAGACTTATAAAAAGGGGTGTATCTCTGTTATGAAGAATGATAAAAAGGAATGAAGTATGTTCTTTTTACAGAATATTCTAAATTAAAATTGACTACCTCATAGCATGTCTCTATAATTAACGTGAAATCAGTCTTACCATTAACTACGAAAGAGAAGGTGACAAGAAATGTCTTTTCAACCTAAAATGACATTTATTAATTTACCTGTGAAAGACCTAAAGAAGTCAATGGACTTTTTTAAACAAATTGGGTTTACTTTCAACGACGATTTCACGAACGATGACGCCGCATGTATGGTCATCAATGAACATACTTTTTCCATGCTGATGACAGAGGGACAGTTTAAAAACTTTACCGCCAAAAACATCATTGATTCCAATGACCAAATTGAGGTCATTACATCCTTTGCTGCTGAAAGTAGAAACCAAGTCAATGAAATCATTAAAAAAGCGCTAGATGCTGGTGGTAGATTGGCATCTGAAGCAAAAGACTTTGGATTTATGTATCAAATGGGCTTTCAAGATCTTGATGGACATACGTGGGAAGTCATATATATGGATAGTCAAGCGACAAGATAAAGGAGGCAATTATTTTGACCCTATCTCTAGGACAAATCATGTTATACGTCAACGACCAACAAACAAGCTTGCAATTTTGGATAGAAAAGATCGGCTTCAAACTGATCGCGGAAAATGACGAAGGGGATTTTAAATGGTATGAGGTTGCTTCGTCCGAACAAACAGAAACAACGATTGTCCTTCAAGATAAACAAACCGTGGCAAAGATGAGCCCTGAATTAAACCTTGGGACACCCTCTCTTATGTTTTATACAAATGACATTGAAAAGCTCTACCAAACATACAAGAATAAAGAAATCACAGTAGGAGAGCTCGTTGAAATGCCTTTTGGTAAAGTATTCAACTTTGCCGATAACGAAGAGAATTATTTTGCGGTGATGGAGAAGAACTAGGTTAGCAAACACACGGGCTGTAGGTTCGTGTGTTTTTTTGTGGTAGGTGATTGACTGCAATTGCCTATGGCTGTTACTTCTGTTTCACTGCTGATTCAGGCAATTTTTGCTACTGACGCGGGTTTTTGACGCGTTTCTTGCTTAATCCTATCAGGTTTTCCTACTGGCTCCGTTTTTTGACGCGTTTCCTGCTTAATCCTATCAGTTTTTCTACTGACTCCGTTTTTTGATGCGTTTCTTGCTTAATCCAACCAATTTTTCCTACTGTCACCGTTTTTTGACGCGTTTCCTGCTTAATCCAACCAGGTTTTTCTACTGACTCCGTTTTTTGACGCGTTTCCTGCTTAATCCAACCAGGTTTTTCTACTGACTCCGTTTTTTGACGCGTTTCTTGCTTAATCCAACCAATTTTTCCTACTGACTCCGTTTTTTGACGCGTTTCCTGCTTAATCCAACCAGGTTTTCCTACTGACACCGTTTTTTGACGCGTTTCCTGCTTAATCCTATCAGGTTTTTCTACTGACTCCGTTTTTTGACGCGTTTCCTGCTTAATCCTATCAGGTTTTCCTACTGCTTCTGTTTTTTGACACGTTTCCTGCTTAATCCTATCAGGTTTTTCTACTGACTCCGTTTTTTGATGCGTTTCCTGCTTAATCCTATCAGGTTTTCCTACTGACTCCGTTTTTTGACACGTTTCTTGCTTAATCCAATCAGGTTTTCCTACTGTCTCCGTTTTTTGACGCGTTTACTGCTTAATCCTATCAGGTTTTCCTACTGTCTCCGTTTTTTGACGCGTTTCCTGCTTAATCCTATCAGGTTTTCCTACTGCTTCCGTTTTTTGACGCGTTTCCTGCCTAATCCTATCAGGTTTTTCTACTGACTCCGTTTTTTGATGCGTTTCTTGCTTAATCCAATCAATTTTTTCTACTGACACCGTTTTTTGACGCGTTTCCTGCCTAATCCTATCAGGTTTTTCTTCTGCTACGGGTTTTTGACGCGTTTCCTGCTTAAGCCATTCAATTTTTCCTACTGACTTCGTTTTTTGACGCGTTTCCTGCTTAATCCAACCAGTTTTCCCTACTTCTACAGGTTTTTGACCCGTTCGGTTTCTCGCCGTATCCGATCAATTTTGCAATCGCCACAAAAATCCCCATAAACATGCGTAAAAAAAAAAAGCAAGGGTCACGCCCCCGCTTCTTTTACGTCCCGCAATATGTTTGATAATTATCATCCTGTACCGGCACCTCTTTATACTTCTCCTGCTCTGCCGTATGCGCATATGGATGAGCGAGCACCGCTAATAGCTCCTCAAATAAATGATAATCCCCTTTGTTCACCGCTGCAGTTAATGCTTTTTCAACATAATAATTTCGTGGAATAACAGCTGGGTTATGATTTTTCATTAACTGTTCCACTTCCGCTTCTGAAGCTTCCTGTCTCTTTAACCGCTCTTGCCAACGAACTATCCACTCTTTGAACGCTGGCTGATCTAATGTTCGATCGGTCAGGGCGATGAATGTGTTCGTATAATCCGCGCCTTGCTCCTTCATGATTTCGAGTAAATCATGAATAAGAGCCTTATCTGATTCTTCTGCTGTAAACAGACCGAGTTTGGCCCTCATTTCTCCGGTCCACTTATGAATATAGATACGATTGTATTCGCCGATTTTCTCTTGCGCAATTTTCACCGCTTCCTCGGTTTCATCATGTAATAAGGGAATCAGTGACTCTGCGAAGCGCGCCAAGTTCCAACCAGCCATATATGGTTGGTTCCCATATGCATAACGACCTTGAACATCAATGGAGCTGAATACCGTTGCTGGGTCATACGTATCCATAAAGGCACATGGTCCATAATCAATCGTTTCCCCAGAGATCGTCATATTATCCGTGTTCATGACACCGTGAATAAAACCGACCGCTTGCCATTTAGCAATCAACCCTGCCTGAACTTCGATCACTTTGCGCAACAAGGCCACGTATGGATGGTCTTCTTTTAAAAGCTCAGGATAATGACGCTCAATGGTATAATCAGCTAACGCCTGCAATTCTTCCGGTTTCGTGAAGGTAGCTGCAAATTGAAAAGTGCCTACACGAATGTGACTCGCCGCCACTCGTGTCAAAATGGCCCCTGGTAATAAAGTTTCGCGTGCAATATCATCACCCGTTTCGACTACAGCTAAGCTTCTCGTTGTTGGAATGCCCAAACCATGCATCGCTTCACTGATGAGATACTCCCTCAACATCGGTCCAAGCGCCGCACGCCCATCCCCACCTCGAGAATACGGTGTTCTGCCGGCACCTTTCAACTGAATATCAACGCGATCACCGTTTACCGCCAACTGTTCCCCTAAAAGTATGGCGCGCCCATCACCTAGCCGATTAAAATGACCAAACTGATGTCCTGCATAGCTTTGTGCAATCGGCTCACTGCCCTCTGGCAATTGGTTTCCGGCTAACACCTTAATGCCCTCTTCACTCTGTAACCACTCTTTATTAATCCCTAAACTTTCAGCTACTTCTTTATTCCATTGCACCATCTCTGGACCACTTGCTCGCTGTGGTTTTGTTTCTGTAAAAAGACCGGGAGACAGCTTCTTATAACTATTTTGCAAATTCCAGCCTGACACATGTCTTTCTGGCATTCTTATCGCCTCTCCTTTTGTATCATATTTGTTTTATTATATCTCTTCTTTTATGAAAATAAAAAACAGCTAACCTCTTTTATTTCCTGTAACTTTAACTACTCAGAATATAAAGATCTTCGTTATCCCTTTTTGCAAATGAAAATTTCTTTAACAAATGGATAGACGAAGCGTTCTCAGGATGAACACTCGCATAAATAGTAGAAATATTTAATTTTTTATTTGCAAATGCTAGAAGTAAGGTGATTGCGTCTGTCGCATAACCTTTTCCCCAATATTGCCTGTCTAATCCATACATGAGGTAGTATCTTTTATTGACATCGTCAAAAGTAAAACCTGCATAGCCCATATAATCATTGTTTTCCTTAGAATAAATAGAAAACTCCCAATTTCCGTTTTCACCAAAGGTCTGACATTGCTCAGCATATAATAACTCTCTTTCCGCATAACTTATTTGAGGAATGCCTCCCGTATACTTTCGTGCATCCTTATCATTAAGCATATTCCAAACATAAGGAAATTCTTTCAATTGGGGACTTGCTAAATAAATATGACTACCTATGAGTTTCATCATTCACATCTCCTCTTCCTCAGTCAAATTTACCATACGAGGAACTTGAGTATATCGATAAATTTTTATTGTTTTTCAATAAATTACATTGTATCCTATATATGAAATAATTTTATTATGGAGGGTTATAATGTCTTTAATATTATTTGTTGGTTCACTCATCATGTTAGTTATTATATTCTTTAAAAACCCCATCCTCTCTCAACTTGGCAAGGGGAATCCATTCGTGCACCTTTTAAAAAAGACGCCATGGTTCCAATCATATTGGGGAGCTGGAATTCTCCTATTCTTCATGAATACAGCCCTATTTTCTACTACCATTCTTGCTCTTTATATTGTGGGCTATTTTGTCATTCCCTATGTTCACTTAATTTTTATGGTTTTAGCCGTATGCACAAGCATCTATTTATGGGTGGCAGTAAATAAAGCCTGGCAGGGCTCAAAAGGGGATAGATTAAAGTTAGCCACTATTGGAAGTAGTTTCTACATGGGATTAACCGTTTTATTTACTTTTTTGTACATCACTCTTGAGCCATCCTATCAAGGAGAGGATATTTTCATGCAGGCTATGGGGTTATTTCTAGCTATAATCGTTACAACAACTGCATGGATTACATGTTTTTTCATTACGGGGTTCTACCAACAAAACATGGAAAAGATACGTTAAGAAATTTTCACATAAATATAGCAGCAAAATGGATGAGGACCTTGGACAAGCAATATTTTTAAACATAAAATCAATAAATAGTAGCTTGAGTGATACTCCCGTTTTGACATAATCGGAGTTAGATGTTTATTATGCTAAGGCAAAGTCCTTAAATCTATGTCTACGTTAAGGAGTGTAGAATATGAACAAGAAGTTAAAGCTGTATTTTATGGGATATTATATATTTTTCCCTTTAGTATTTATAATTAGTTTCTTTATTTGGATGTATCTGGTTAAACAAAATCATTTATGGACTGTATTATCAGATGGTACATCTATCATCGGATTGTATTATATGATTACAAGTATCGTTTTTGTATTTTACTTTAAGAATAAAATTTGAAACGAAATGGTCAAAAAATCATACTGTGTGGTTAAGAATAAGTCAGAAGCATTGCGTTTACTAGCTTGTTCTTTTGAAGTTTTCTTCGAAAAAAATTCCTCAACAGCCACAATGAAATAAAGTTGAACTTGCTTCTGGTTTAGCCTGTATAAACGCGGGTAAATAGAGACAAACACCCCTAAAGGAGGTAAGATTTATGGCAATTGGAGAGAGATTTAAAACAGGTCAACGTTCCACTGCTCATGCTTACTACGAATGGGATGGTTATACAGATGGGACGCGTACACCTAGTCCAACCGGCGAGGAAAAGAAAATCCAACTAGAAACCGAAGAAGTTTTCCCACCGATTAGCTCTTGTGACAAAGGGGCTTTTTGGCGAAAAACATCATACGCATAACGCAACGCCAATCTAGCTTATTGCTGGGTTGGCGTTTTTATTGGCTTTTCTTTCTCTTCTGAAATTTATAGAGCCTCTCTTCTAAAGCTGTATAAACCTCTCTCGGCACCTCCACCAATTCTACATCCTCACCAAGAAAGAGCAACCAACTGGCTATTTCCTCTAGTTGATCTCGTTTCTCCATGGTGACATATATTTTTGCTATAGCTGTTGTTTGATAGGGGTCTGTATAGGTAAGGGCCACATTGAAAGGATGATACTTTTTATATTGAGCAATGGCTTTTGGTCCAAGTTTCATGACGATATTGTCTTTCACATGATGTTCAGCCATCTTTTTTAGCATGCTGTTTCTGCTTAATCTTTTTTTCGTATGAAAGACGTTCACTTCGGTCAAATGATCGACTGCTATCAGCCTTTTCTTTTCTTCGCTTATATCAAAGCCTTCCACCCACCAGATGTTTTTCTCACGGTAAAGGTGCATAAGATAAATAGGATAGTCCACATCGTTAATAGAAAGGGTCATATAACGGTCTGTTAGTACCAATTGAATCAGTTTTTCTAACATCGGGTGAGGTAAATCGGATAGTTCTAAGAGTTCAGGATTATAAGGGTTCGTTCCTTCAAATAAGAGAATCTTATTTAAAAGCACGAGATCATCTTGTTGGGCTTCTGAAATCAGACCGAGTAATTTTTCAGCTAACGATTGGCGACTCTTTAAATAAGGTAATTGCAAGTTTCTCGTTGCCATAAAGGCTATAAATAGTGCTTTTAACTCGTTATCAGTGAAGCGAACAGAGGGAAGTACAGCGTTTTTCATGACAGCATAACCACCGTCTCTTCCCACTTCCGCAACAAGAGGGACACCCATACTTTCGATCTCGCGTATATCTCGTATCGCTGTTGACCGAGAGATTTGAAATTCCTGCATGATTTCTGAAATCGTAAAATGGGCACGATTATTAATGTATCGCATCATGACATTAATTCTTTCAACCTTTTTCATCTCAGTCTCCTAAACAGTATCATTTTTTGACATGATTTAAAGTTATTATAAACTCATCAAATGAAAACACCAATCATTTGGTCAAATTTCAAGAAAGAAGGACGATAAAAATGGCTAATTATTCATTACAAGAAAAAGAAGGTTTCGTCGTATTAGGCTTTGGAATTGAAATTGTAGCGGACTATAGAGACCAAGAAAGCATCAATCAACAGAAAAGCGATTTCTGGGAAACTGTGAAAAAGGATGGCACACTTGAGCAGCTTCAATCCGTGGCAGACAATAATTATATTTTCGCAGTCAACGAAGCGGTCAATAACAAAATGATGCATTATGCAGGCGTGATGACTGAAAAGACATTACCTGATGCAACGAGAATTATCCAATTTCCTAAAGGACCCTACCTCGTTGTCGAAGGGAAAGCTGACTCCGCTCAAGAATTAAGTAATCAACTAACAGCTGTGGCCTTTGGTCAAGCATTAGTAGAAATGACTGACTATGCCTATGTTGGCGGACCAAACACAACAGTGGAAATGAGTGAGGACAACGGTACAGTATACGGTGAAATGTGGATTCCTGTTGTTAAAAAATAATAGGAATGGTGATCCCACTTTTAAAGTGGGATCACTTTCGTTTATATGCAACTAGCTAAAAGCGCAATTCCCTCTTCAATTTCCTCAATGGATAGTCCACCAAACCCAAGCATGATATACCTTTGGCTGTCGCTAATTGGATATAGCCAAAAACGTGAAGGGGTGTAAACTTTTACACCTTTTTTTAACCCTTTTTCAATCACTTGTGGTGCTGCATGCCCTTGTAATTCTAGGAGGATATGTAAGCCCGATTTTTCCCCAATAATTTTTACTTTATTGCCTAAATGTTGCTCAATACTATTTAATAGTGTTTGATGTTTTCTCTGATATGTTTTTCTCATTCTCCGAATATGCCGTTCAAAATCACCTGCATGCATAAACTTAGCCATAGCTACTTGTATCATTGGTGAAACTGGCTGATTATAATCAGGAAACATCTGTCCGTACTGCTTCATTAATGAAGGTGGAAAAACGATAAAGCTCATGCGCATGGAAGGGAGAAATGATTTTGAAAAAGTTCCTAAGTAGATGACTTTTTCTTCTTCATCTAGCGATTTGAGCGAGGGGATAGGCTGACCTTGATAACGAAACTCCCCGTCATAATCATCCTCGATAATATAACCAGCTGATTGATAAGCCCAGTTAAGCATTTGCGTTCTTTTACCGACTGGAAGAATCATCCCAAACGGAAATTGGTGAGAAGGGGTCACATAAACGGCTTTTGCCTTACTTTTCTGTAGATGATAGATAGATAAACCATCTTTCTCGAGCGGCACAGGGACCATCTCACAGCCTTGATCAACAAAGACGGTACGCACCCCACTATAGCCCGGCTCTTCTATCGCCACCTCTTTTCCCTGCAGTTTCAAAAGTCGGCAAATAATCTCTACTGCTGATTGTGTGCCACTCGTAATCAAAATCTGCTCTGGTCTCGTATGAACTCCTCTTGATTGCAATAAATAGGTGGCAATCTCTTGCCGTAATAACCATTCTCCTTGCTTATCGCTATACTGAGATAACGTCTGTCCTTCCTCTTCGATGGCATGAGAGAGAGATTTTTTCCAACTTTTAAAAGGGAATTTTTCTACATCGATGTTTCCATATTCAAAGTCAATCATCGTCTTAGATGATGACTTCCTTTCAATTATTGCTGGTGATGCCTCTTCTGAAGATTGCGAGAGTCGTTCCTCTATTTCTGCCACCCAAATCCCACTGCGAGGTATACTCTCAAGATATCCTTCTGCTTGTAACTGCTGATACGCTGCGTCCACAGTATTTCTACTAATCTGCAAGTGATGGGTCAGTTGCCTAATCGATGGCACCTTTGTCCCCGGCAATAGCCGTCCCTCTTCAATTTCTGTCTTCATCCAATGATAAAGCTGACTATAAAGTGGTATCGTTTTTTCCCTGTGAATAAATGGTGTGATTTCCATCCCACATAACCCCCAACTGTCCCTAAGAAACTTTCCCTTTCTGGCACTTTTCTTAAATACAGATTTTTCTTACGATTATTTTAACATTTACAAAGAAGGATGGGATGGAAATGTCATATGAAATTCGCAATCAAAAATT
This sequence comes from Cytobacillus sp. FSL K6-0129, assembly GCF_038007625.1. Lineage (NCBI taxonomy): Bacteria > Bacillati > Bacillota > Bacilli > Caryophanales > Bacillaceae > Cytobacillus > Cytobacillus sp. FSL K6-0129. The sequence goes on from NZ_JBBOXM010000001.1 coordinate 2,948,018, forward strand.
AGCGTGCACAGATCAGGCCCTAATTGAACAACTAATAAGTAATACACGTACAGGCTATCTGGGATTAACTGATGGTGATCATCCTTACGTCGTTCCGTTAAACTATACCTGGATGAACGGATCGCTCTATTTTCACGGTGCTGCTGCCGGCAGAAAAATTGAAATAATCCGCGAGAACCCTCATTGCTGTTTCACCATCGCAGAAGATTACGGTACAATGGTTAGCCCGATTCCGGCGAAAACGGACACTGCCTATATGAGCGTTATGCTTTTCGGGCAACTCCAAGCCGTAACCGACATAACAGAAGCCACCGCCGCTATGCAAGGCATGCTCGATAAATACGTCCCCGGATACTACGATAAAAAACTGGCTCAAACTCATGTGGAAAAATACCAATCTTCTTTAGGGAGTTATACGATGGTTTTTAAATTGACACCATCTGAGGTGACGGCGAAGGAGAATAAAATGGTGGAGGAGGCTCGGTTTTATCCTGGGAGAAGGGTATGAAGCTACGGTACTTCTTAAATCGATCAGAAGGAGAGGGGAAGTTTTTGCTCTACTTAATGCACCTATAAAAGCACCTTCGTTTGCGAACGAGGCGAAGACATGTATGGCTAACGCACGTAAATCTTGTTCCTTTTCTCTCGGCTTTTGCACGCATCTCTTGTTTTCGCGCAATTCCCCTTCCTCTTTTCTCGGGTTTTGCTCGTATCTCTTGTTTTCGCGCAATTCTCCTTTCTCTTTTCTCGGGTTTTGCGCGCATCTCTTGTTTTCGCACAATTCTTCTTCCTCTTTTCTCGGGTTTTGCGCGTATCTCTTGTTTTCGCGCAATTCTTCTTCCCCTTTTCTCAAGTCTTGCGCGTATCTCTTGTTTTCGCGCAATTCTCCTTTCTCTTTTCTCGGGTTTTGCGCGCATCTCTTGTTTTCGCGCAATTCCCCTTCCTCTTTTCTCGGGTTTTGCTCGCATCTCTTGTTTTCGCGCAATTCTTCTTCTTCTTTTCTGAGCTTTTGCGTGCATCCCAGCTTTTCGCGCAATTCTTCTTCTTCTTTTCTAAGCTTTTGCGCACATATCCGTTTTACGCGCAATTCTTCTTCTTCTTTTCTAAGCTTTTGCGCGAATCCCCGCTTTTCGCGCAATTCTCCTTCCTCTTTTCTCGGGTTTTGCGCACATCCCCGCTTTTCGCGCAATTCTCCTTCCTTCTTTTCGGGGTTTTGCGCGCACCTCCTCTTTTACGCCCAAAGCCCTTTTATTCATCCTTCTTCTTATAGATCATAAAAAAAAGTGAAGATTCCCAAAGATTCTTCACTTCTCTACCCGTTTATTTCCTCGCCACATGGACTTTCAATTGCTTTCCTTTGACAGTTGTATGCTTCATTGTTTCCAACACAAGCGGACCTTTATCATTTAGAATTTCTACATAGGATGCCGTATCTTGGATAGTAATAATCCCTATGTCATCGGCGGTGACACCGTCTATTTTAGCGATGGTTCCAACGAAGTCGACTGCTCTAAGTTTCTTTTTCTTACCGCCATTGAAATAGAGTTTCATGATCTGTTTATTTAACTTTTCGCTTTTCGCCTCTTTTAATGGTGGTTCGCTGTTCAGCTTTTCTAAAAATGCCGGCCTCGCCGCTGACACTGCCGCTTTCGAAGGCGCTTCAGATGCTGGGATTTGGAAGCCAATATATGCTTCTATTTCTTTAAGAAATTTATCTTCACGCGGTGTCACAAAGGTAATCGCCTTACCGTGATGTCCTGCTCGCCCTGTTCTTCCTGTCCGGTGCACATAGCTTTCCTTCTCTAACGGAATATCATAATTAAAAACGTGCGTGATTCGATCAATATCAATTCCTCTTGCCGCGACATCCGTTGCAACTAAGTAACGGAATTCACCTCTGCGGAAGTCTTCCATTACTTCTAAGCGATCGTATTGTTCCATACCTCCATGAATCATATCACAGTCGTACCCTTTATCGGTCAACTCGTCACAAAGTGTATCAACGCGCTCCTTCGTTCGACAGAAAATAATCGCACTATCTGGATTTTCAATAGTTGTCACATCCGTTAACAATGACAACTTCTCGTTTTCTGATACCGTATAAAGACTATGTTCAATTTGCTTTGTGGTCAGCCCGCTAGCTTTGACCTCAATATCTATAGGAGTTTCCATATAATCAAGTGATAACGTTCTTACGCGGTCAGGTAGCGTAGCTGAGAAAAGATACGTATTCCGCTGTTTCGGCATCTCCTCAATAATCGCTTCAACTTGTTCGATAAAGCCCATATTAAGCATTTCGTCGGCTTCATCAATGACTAAATATTTCACTTCATCGAGCGCGAGCGTACCCTTTTCAATATGATCAAGCACACGTCCAGGCGTACCAACGACAACATGCACTTTCTGCTTTAACTCATTCTTTTGGATATGAAACGGTTGTTTACCAACGACTGCTGCTGCCTTAATCCGTTTAAAACGGCCAACATTGATGATATCTTCTTTCACCTGTACCGCCAGTTCCCTTGTTGGTGTCAAGACAATCGCCTGCGGCTTATTTTCCTGCCAATCGACTAACTCACAAATCGGAATAGCGTAAGAAGCCGTTTTCCCGCTCCCTGTTTGTGATTTCACCACAAGGTCAATCTTCTCAAGTATTAACGGTATCACCTTTGCTTGTACTTCTGTTGGTGTATGATAATCTAAACTATCCAACGCTTTTATCATCTCATTGCTTAATGGATAATCTGAAAAACTCTTTTTGGTCATGTGAAAACCTCATTTTTTTCTTATTATTCTCGTTCATAAACTTCTATTATACAGTATCCAAATACGAAAGAGAAAAAAGGTCTGTTCATACACCTAATCCAATCCTCGAAACGCGATCACTTTATTGAATCATGCCATGTTGTTTAGCTGATGTCAGCCATGATGGGAACTCATCTAATAACCGATTATATAATTCATCATCTGTAACCTTATCTAAATCATCCAATGCAAAGAAACCGGCATTATCAATGACTCTTCCAGGTAATTGATCCAGTTTTTGTAGTACACCATAATTGGCATTGCCAATGCCGACGAATTGCCAAAATAAGTTTTCCTTGGAACAATCAATAAGGATTTTTGATATCTTATGATCCAAATAAATGCCGCCATCACTAAAAAAGATAATGTATGTAGGTAAATCACTGCGAGGGTCTTCCTTTACATATTTCTTAATGACATCTTTCATCACCACAGGCTCGTTATTTCCTACTCCTAGCCCACTAAATATTTTGGGACGAGGATAAGTTCTCTCAATATAACCCTCATAATCCTTTTCTGTTACGCTGTTTGCCCGCATAGACTTAGAACCGAAAAACCACACATCTAATTCACCATCATCGTCCATACATGCAGCAACCGCTAGAACACGTTCGAATGCGCGCTGTACCACGCCTTTTTCATATAAAAGTGACATCGACCCAGAAGCATCAAATACAACCGCTACCCGTGCTCTCACTTGCTGTATTTTCTTCTTTTCTAAAGAAATGGTTACTTTCTTCTTTAACAAATCAATTTTGGATAGATGAATGGTTGCATTTGATGGTGTGGGCTTTTGTTCCTGAACAGAAGGCGCCACTTCTTCCGCTACCTTTACACCAAACGATTCAGCTAAAGGCTTTAACCCACCATTAAACCCTCTTCCTATTGCGCGGAATTTAAAGTAAGACTGATAGCGATAGACCTCCGCAAGTACTAGCGCCCGCTCTTCTGTCGCATCATCTACCTCATAATGAACCATTCCTTGAGGACTATTAACAGTAATGGCTAGTCCTTGAACCGTACGAAATGTTTCCTGCCCATCAAGCGTAGCGGTAAACGAACAGCTTTGAATTACTGAAGATAGTTTGTCTAAATTTATGGTAAACACAACTAGCTTCTCTTTATTTTGTTGCAGAAAGACACTCTCTTCCGGATCTTTCTTTTGGTTATAAAAAACCATGTAATCATCCGAAGGTACATGACTGTCCCCTGTAACTAGGAAAGCGCTAATGTCTAATTCAACCTCTCCTTGCCATTTAACCTCGATTGTAACTAATCCCTCTTTTGGAAGTTGGATATTTGCTCCTTTTCTAAGGGAAACCGTGTTCGGCATAACCATCATCTCCAACCTTTTTCTTTCCATTATAAGCTTAAAATGGTTGGGAAATGGAAAAAAATATTTTATAGGCTCTAACTTCATAAGAGTCTTTCAATGGATACATAAAAGGAAAATAAAAATACAACAATGAGAAATACGCCCATTCCCTTCTCTTCTTTCTTAAATGCTTCGATCCCCAAAGCCAGCATAGTAAGACTTAAGAATAAAATCATGATACCCACAAACGTAAAATCTTCCGTCACTACTCCATATGTAGCAAATAAGAGAGTAACTACAGATAAGACATAACGAATTATTTTTAACAAAATCAACCCACCTTTCTTACATAAACAAATTGGGTCCTTTAGTTTCCTTGTTTTGTGACACTCTTAATCTATCATACTTCTCTTTTGCGTTTATGTTAGTATCAGATGAAATAAATACCCTATGTAGAACGATATAAGAAAAACGACGAATTTAATAAAAAAATGACAGAAACGTTTGTGATTATTCCTTAAAATAAGTATAGTTAGTACTTAACGAATCATTTAAAAAGGATGTGGCAATATGCGCCTTAATAAATATATTAGTGAATCAGGAAAGGCTTCTAGAAGAGGAGCGGATAAATTAATTGCTGACGGGAGAGTCACCATTAATGGGAAACGTGCTGCGATTGGTACTCAAGTCGAACCAGGCGATGACGTTCGTGTAGACGGTAATCAAATCCGTGTAGCCAGAAATAATGTTTATATTGCGCTCAATAAACCTGTAGGGATTACGAGCACAACCGAAAAGGGTGTCAAAGGGAATATCGTTGACCTCGTGAATCACCCATTACGCATATTTAATATCGGCCGTTTAGATAAAGACTCAGAGGGCTTAATCTTAATGACCAATGACGGTGATATCGTGAATGAGATCTTACGTGCGGAAAACCAGCATGAAAAAGAATATATCGTTTCTGTCGATAAACCAATCACGCCTGAATTCGTGAAGCAGATGTCAGAAGGTGTGAAAATCTTAGGGACCACTACCCTACCTTGTAAAATCGTCCCCTTATCCAAATTTGATTTTCAAATTACTTTAACACAAGGTCTCAACCGCCAAATTCGCCGCATGTGTGCTGAATTCGGCTACGATGTATTACGTTTACAAAGGATCCGCATCATGAATATCAACTTAGGTTCCCTCCCGCCTGGACAATGGCGCGATTTGTCTAAGAAAGAGAAGAATCAATTGTTTAGAGAGTTGAATTATGAGCCTAAGGAATGGTAAAAAAGGGAATCTAGGCTGACCTAGATTCCCTTTTTATTTCCCAAACCGCTTACGATACCCACATTTCCTACATAATTCCTCGACAGCCTCTCTTCGCGAAAAACCATCAACGAGATTCTTTGCTCGATCCATTTCAATAATCTCCGAAAAAGAATTTTCATTAATATTGCCGAGATTGATGATACCCTCCCCATCTAAACAGCATGGAATCACGGTACCATTGGCTAAGATGCCCGCTTGATTACGCATGCCGTAACAGAAGCCTTTGCCATCATCCTCTTCTTCATGAAGAGCGGGCCACTGAAATTCATAATCTTGATTAATATAAATACGATCAGCAATTTTCACACCGCTACCAGGTACGACCTTTTCTTCAATGCGATAATCCAAGTTAAATTCTTTTTCAATGATTTCTAGTACTTCTCTATTTCGTTTTTTCTCCAAATTCGTCGCATTATCCTGCGTTAAATTCCATAGCCTTAGTGACACAATCAGCTCCGATTGACTCGTCGCTTCCTTAATAAACGAAAGAATGCTCTTTACATATCCTTCTTTATCCTCCGAACCAATATGGCCATCAAAACTGTGAAGTGAGAAATTCATCTGCCTTAGAGCCGGCTTGTTCAATAACTTCTCCCTCTTCTTATTAATGAGCGTCCCATTGGTTGTAATATTGACCTTAAAGCCTTTTTCGTGACTGATATCAAGCAACTGCCCAATTTTCGGATGAAGCAGCGGCTCACCCTTTACATGCAAATAAATATAATCCGTATGCGGCTTAATCTGATCCAACCGCTTCGCAAAATCTTCCAAAGAAATAAACTGCTTCGCCCGTTCTGTCGGCGGACAAAAACTACAAGCCAAATTACAAACACTCGTAATCTCCAAATAAAACTTCTTGAACTTTTTCAACTTCTCTTCCTCGATTCTTTACCTACTTCACAATTTGCACTACTATACTAATTAAAGCAGATATATCGGGGAATGGATATAGGGAGTTCTTGGCCCACTACTACAAATAGGTATTGATTAGCTCGTAACACCTTTCTTTAGTAAGATTGGCTAGCACCGATACATATTCTAGCTGTTCCTGTGTTCCACCTTCAAACTTTAATGACGCATTTTTTGCCGTATCATCTCTTTCATTGAGCCAATTTCGTTGTTCTTCTCTTAGATGAGCCATCTTTTCTGTTGAAAGTTCCTCCTCTAACACCTGATAAACTTCATTCAACAACGCATCCCAAGCATCATATCGATCACCCTCTACTTTTTTCATTGCATAAGTGGATGCATCCGCTGGTTTTACTTCTTCCAACTCTTTTTGCGTACGATTGAATTCTTTTATATACGTCTCTTTTAAAGAATTCTCATTATGAGTGATTGGAGGCTGTTCCTTTTCGCTTTGGGTAGGGACTTGTTTTGTTTGTTCCGTATCCAACTGTTTATGTGTCTCATTACCAGTAGTTCCACAAGCCGAAATCATAAGCACTAATAAAAGCCATACAGTGGTAATAAAAATCCCCTTATTCTTCATACAATCTCCCCTCGTTCCCCTATTCCATATCTCCTATTTTTGCATAAAAAGGGTAATTTTTCACCTACGAATCTGTAAATATCTAACTTTCTTCGCTACAATAAAAGGAAGATCTTTTTGGAGGGAGTAAACAAAAATGGTTCCTATCTTTAAGATTTCTCTTTTTTGTCTGGGAATAATCATCATGTTGGGTGGATGTTCTAATCCAACTGACACGAGTGAGACAAATGCTTCTGATGACGCCTTAGTAAGTGTGGCGGAATACAACGGTGAAGGCTATGCCTTACCATACGGAAAAGAAACCGATCAGATTGCCGAAGATCATCGAGAACAAATTGAAAAGGCCGCAGTCGCACTTTTTCAAGAAAACTACCAAACCGAAGTCGTAGTGCACAATGTAGTCGGAGCATTAGATGCCGCCACGGTCTTTGTGGAATCGGTGGGTGAACCTCATTTTTATACATACGCTGTTGTACCAATTGATGAAAAAGAAAAGAAAGTAATGACCGAGCATATTTCAGCCGAAGCCTTTCAAGTAGAAAACGCTATGAAGGGCGGGTTATATCATATGATTTTTAGCAATGAGTTCAAGAAGCTTGATGATTACTTTGAGTCATTGGTTGCAGAAGGAGAAGTGGTTGGTAAAACAGAAGCAGCGCTTGAAAATGTTGGTGGACATGGCTTTATGACGCCTTATTATTTTATTTCTACTGACCCTGATGATGCCGCCATCAAACCCGTGTATGACCTTTATTTACAAAACCCTGATTCGAATATTGAAACGCTAAGAGATGCGTATGAGGAAAGCTTATTTGATAAAGAAAACTTCCAAATTAATATCCAATTGTTTATGAAAGAGCAACAAGCAGAACCTAGTGAAGAGATTTTTACACAAGTGATAAGTGACCTCGAGGAAATGAACAATATTCCTAAAGGAACTTACAGCCTTTATTTAAATGATCATTTCATACATGTGGAATCTAGTGAAGGTGCGAAGGAGAATTCTTTGAAGCGGGCGTTTCCGGATTATATTGTTAAAGAGTGAGGAGTGCGAGCTTTCATGACTACTGTACTTATTGAAGATATTGAATACGGTAAAGTAAATGGGGTACCGTTGATGTTAGATATTATTCGCCCTACCAAACTTCCAGATGAACCAATGCCGGTAATCATTTATATTCATGGTGGAGGTTGGTCCAGTGGAGATAAAGCTGGAGTAGGTGGTCGAGAATGGAATTCATATTTTGCTAAGAATGGTTATTTTGTCATCAACATCAATTATAGATTGAGTGGTGAAGCAATTTTCCCCGCGCAAATTCATGACTGTAAAGCAGCCGTCCGCTGGTTAAGAGCTAATCATGTAAACTACCATATTCATCCTGAAAAAATAGGGGTTTGGGGACACTCCGCAGGCGGACACCTCTCAGCTCTTTTAGCGACATCTATTGGAAATGATGAATTAGAAGGAGGATCAGGGCATCCTCATTACCCGACTCATATAAATTGTGTAGTTACAGTTTCAGCCCCTATTGATATACTCAAAATGGGCGGATGGCATGATCTAGAAAATTCTCATGAAGCCAAACTTATTGGAGAAATAACCGTTCAAAAAAATGCGGAACTTGCCAAAAAAACAAACCCTATCCCATACATCAACGACAAAAGCAAGAACATACCTTTTTTAATCATACATGGTGAAGACGATAAAATCGTTCCGGTCTCTCAAGCCCGATTAATATATGAAAACCTCCCTAATGCTGCGCTTCTAACTGTTAAAGGCGCTGACCATGGGATGGAGGGTGGAAATATAACAATCACAACGTTATTAGAGATGATTTTGGCTTTTTTTGATCAGTCGTTGGTGAATAGAAAACTATAATAAACGATTATAAGGATTGGGATTAAATGGGGGAATATACAATTATACTCCTTCCCCCACCTGACCACTTCTATAAATACAATTAAACAATTCTAACCCGTTCACTTATACGATCATACCTAAGAAACTCGTCATTATCAGGTGAAACCCCTGAAATTTTGAAGACACCTACAAATCGATAACTATTAAAGCCGAGATTATTTTTGTATTTTGCAAATACTGCTCTTTCTCGGCCAACATTCATTTCTTCCATATAATTTTTTGTTCTTTCTTTGGCGATGGCAACGTCCTGGTGAGATTCATCTATGTAAGTCCAATCTTCTGCCAATAGATTTAACCAACCGCTGGCAACTGATTTTGTATCCCCGTTTTCTACGATGGAGAGTTTCGGACACCATAACCAGGTTTTATCTATCACTCGAAAATAGCTCAATTGATACCTCTTAGCATTCTTACCGAATACAGTATTGGCGATATCTTTTATGTCCTTGAATTGCACATTATCGTGAATAGAGAGATATTCTTTTTGTTTTAATTCGCTTAATTCTTCTTCATATGTCATCCAATTCAATGTTGTTTTCACTACCGCCGCTTTATTTTTAATAATAGATACGACCTCGTGGATTCTAGCATTTATCTCATCTATAGATTTCGTCGCATCCATTCTATACACTTGAAAATCCTCAATGGATTCCTCATAAACCGCCGAAATAATATCATCCATACGTAAATTGTCTTCTGTATGATGATTTAGATGATAGGCTTCGTCTACTTCTATCCCTATCTTTAATTGGGGAAAATAAAGGTCCATCAAAGCATATCGGCCATTTTGCCGCTTCACATACTGTTGGCTTACCGGCTTAATATTCATATTGTCTAACTTATGCCAAATCGCCGTTAAAATATAGTTTTCATAGTCTTTTCTTTTTGTTCTTGAGAAAGTCTTTATTAGGTAGTCGCGTTTGTTCATGTCGGTACCCCTCTTTTCTGTCTTTAACTACTATTCCAAAAATATCTTTTAAGAACATCATCAACTAATCCTGAGTATAGAAATTGTTAGTTATAGGTGTTCCTCAAAAAATGATACTAATTCTATCCATCTATTTCATTGAATTTAAAACTTTAATACCCTGCACTTTCACCCCTAAGTAGAATGCGTAGTTTTATAACAAAAGGGCTATTCATTTTCCATATATCAATAACCAAACATCCACACTTCTGTTTTAGGGGGAAAGATTGAATCATAATATGATTATTCCAAAGAGGTGGGACATAACTACATGACACAACTATAAAACCGAAAGGTGATTTGATAAACAATTAAAACAAAGAAAATCAGAGCTAACTCGAAATCCGAATGAAGATTCTCGATTAAGAATTCGGTTTTTTCTCTGGTCAAAAAACTTTTGTTCTAGTTTCATTATAATCATCAATAATAGAAATTGTTTTATTTGCCACTTCACTACCAAGGGATGCATATAATTTTTTATCTCCAATAATATAAAATTCCTCTTTTGCTCGTGTAGCTGCAACATTCATCATATTTGGATCAGAAACAGCCCACCTTGCTGCCCCACTGCTATTTGAGTCAGCTCCAAGAACAAAATAGACAATTTTTGCTTCTTTACCTTGAAAAGTATGAACAGTCCCGATATTGGCTATTTTTCCATTTTCCCGTTTCGTGAAGTTAATCTCATCTAATACACGTGCAAGTTTATATGCCACATTTCTAAAAGGAGTTATAACATAGATATCGTCTGCTAATGCTGGACTTTCTTGCAAACCTTCTATAATTAAATTTTTCAATAAATCAGCTTGTTCTTTAACAAATTTATCATTTGCTTTCCCAGTTGAGTGATACCACTTTGATTTACCATTTGACTTTTCTTCAGGTTTCCCTTGTACCATTAACCCATCATAAGATATTTCATTTGAAATCGTAAACATTGGATAGTTTGAACGCCTGTGTACCCAAAGTGGTATGCCTATCCATTCATCATCATTTTTTTTGAATCCATACTGACTTGTGTCATCCACAATAGTTTGAGTAGAAACATCAGCAGCAACAAATTTCTCGTCAACTTTGTAATGTCTTCCAAAGGTCAATACATTTGAATCTAAACTCACTACTGGTTTTATCTGTGACGGATCCCCAACAACCATAATTTTTTTACTTCTTAATATTGCACCAACACTCGCTTGTGGTAAAGCTTGACCAGCTTCATCGATAAATAAATTACCAATTGAGTTTTCATTCATATTTTTAAACATTCTTCCAAAACTAGCAAATGTAGTACTAACAACAGGGATAGCGAAATTCAACCATTGCCATGATTCTGAAATTAACTGATACCCATTCTGTTTCCCTATGTATTCAGACTGCTTATTCCAAATAATCCTAGCAGCTTTTAAGTTTTTTCTGTTTTCATACAAGAATTGCTTTCTAACTTTCAAGGCAGAAATAAATAATTCTGATTGTAAAACTCGAAATTGCCTTGTAAACCACGGATTAGACTTTTGTAGTTCATCATACGGGAGTGAAAAATCCAGTTCACTTATTCCACTTTGAAACTTAAGTTCTTCCAATAGCTTAATTTCATTTTCGATTTTTTTAATATTATTTTGTTGAGTAGTCATCCATTTTTTGAAGTCATCTTGAATGATCCGAATTTTTCTTTCAATCTTCTCAGCTTTTATCTCATTATCCTTTTTCCTATTTTCTAGTAGTTTGCGATCGTTCAAAATTTTTGTTTTCTGTTGAGAAAGATCATTTAAAAGATCATTCGCATTATTGAGTTCTCTTGAATATTGTTCAACTTTTGACTTTTTAAATATCTTTTGAACCCATAAAAAACTTGGCTTTTGTGAAATAACAACATCATAATTCCGTTCTGCTTGAGTATACATATTAGCAATGTTATCAAGTTCAATGACAATATCCGATAAATCTTTTTGCAGATTTACACTTTCATGGTTATTTCTTTCTAGTTCAAGCCTAGCTTCTTTATCTTGTGATTCCAAAATCGATTCTCTTTTTTGTTTCTCCTGTTCAAAAGCGATGGATTGCTCTTTATGTTTATTTTTTAATTTTTTGAGAGAATATATTTTCTCACTATACTCTTGTATTTTCTCTCTTACAATTTTTATCTTTTCATATTTTTGTAAGAACTCTTGATATACACTTACACTTGTATTTGCTTGATAATTTTCTTCCAGATCTTTTTCAATTACTTCAATATTTAAAAGTAACTTATTAATATTTTTTGACGTACCACCTTCTAATGAAAATGCACCCCAATTTTCATCATTTAAAAGTTCACTTTCAATTTCGCGATTCTTCCCGAAACCTTTACCGTCCAATTTAGAATTAGAGACATCTTTGAAATAATTCGCTTCCTCTAGTTGTTTTTGAAATGCAATATCAATTTCCTCTTTCTTTGGTAACTCCATCACAATATTTTGGACTGCCCCATTGTTTGAACTTGCAACAATCATGTTTTTATCTGAAATCGATTGGGGTAATGTTCCAAGTCTTGCATTTTTCCAATAAACTAGATTTCCTTGAATAGTTTTATCAGGAAACTTGATAATTTCCGCTGCCTGTTGTACTACTAAATCAGCAAATATGTCTTTTAAGAGCGTAGTTTTCCCTGTCCCTGGTGGCCCATTAACACTTCGAATATCATTTTTATCATTTAAAGCAAGGTTTACAGCAACTTGTTGCATAAATGAAAGCGAAAAATCAGGATTACTGGGGAAACGCCCTAATGGATAAAATTTAGGTTGTAAGATTGTCTCAAAAATATTTGAGTTAAAGTGAATTGATTTTTTATTCCCGTCTAAATTTTTCCTATATCCAGAAAAACCATTAAAAAATCGATTCAAGTTTTCATTAGTTATTGTCTTTGCTTTGGTTAGATCTTCAATAAAGAATGAATGTAAATTGACATCTCCATTATCTAAGTTTTTCACAAATGCATAGCGGAAGTTCTCTTCGGATACATGATACTTTTGTAAAAGTTCGGAAATCGCGACATTAAAATCTTCGTGAAATTTCCTAACCAAGTTTTCTCTAAATGAGGTTTCAACTTTTAAAATATCTTCAGGCAAAACACCATGCTGATGAATATAGCCACTCATAGTAAAAAACAATTTGTCTGCTATGAAATTTAATTGATTATCAAAAAATAATGAGAAAGTAAATTTATCTGAGTTACTTACCTCTTCATATGTATTAGCAATCTTGTATTTTTCCCTTAAAATATCAACAACTTCTTGAAAATTAAAAATATCAAAATAAAATACTAATCCTGACTTTTTAAATTGCTTTTCTGAGACATTTTGCTGTTCTTTTTGTTTAATTAAAAAGGCTGAGAAAAAATAATGCCAGTCATCTTCCTTTTTATGTAACAGCTTTAGCGATTTGTCTTTTTTATTAATATCACCTTCAGAAAGCTGCTCTATTGTAATCCAGGCATTTATGATATCTTCCCTTTTATTCAACTTCTCACTCCCATTATCAAATATTTGTTAAAAACTTATTAAACCCTTTTAGCAGGATATAACGATCCAGTATTTGGAATAACCTATCTATCAAAATTATCGGCATTTCATCCATAATTTTCATGGTTTTTTAATGTGTCGTATATATAGTTAATCATCATTTAACCTAACATACCTTCACAAATACTGTACCCCCAATATATAACAATTGATTTGTAATATATGATACTATATAAAAAAAGACATACTGAGGATAAAAACATGAATGGATTAGTATTTGAAAAGATAAGTTTTACTCGTGATCATGTAAATGCTGTAAAGACACTGCACCTAAATAACTATCCTATTTTATATATACTATATAACGAGAAAAAGAGACCGTCCGCCTATATTGGACAGACGGTTCAAGCTTCACGACGTTTGAAAAAGCATCGAGAAGATAAAAAACGGAAAAATTTGAGCCATTCTATATTAATTGGACATGAAAAATTCAATCAGTCTGCGACCTACAATATTGAGTCGAACTTAATTAACTATTTCATTGCTGATAACCACTATCAATTGCAAAATGTTAGTCAAACACGTTCTAGGGTCATGCATAATTATTATCAGAAATCCTTCTATAATGAAGAACTCTTCCAAATGATTTGGGAGAAGCTTAGAGAAGAAAAAATCGTAAGTGATACTGTTGAAAACCTAAGGAATAAAGATATTTATAAACTTTCTCCATATAAAGAGCTTAACCCTCAACAACTCGATATTAAAAATGAAATTCTCAAATTTTGTAATGAAAATATTAAGAAGAACGGGAATCATGTTTTTGCTATTGAAGGTGACGCGGGGACTGGTAAAAGTGTTCTTTTAAGCTCTCTGTTTAATACCATTCAGGATCTAGCCAAAGATGATAGCTCTTTATTATATGGAACAGACAATTATTTGCTGGTGAATCACACTGAGATGTTGAAGACATATAAAAGCATTGCCAACAGTCTACCCAACTTGAAGAAAAAGAATCTGATGAAACCGACACCGTTTATTAACGAAAAGACAAGGGCGCAAGAAATAGCAGATATCGTTTTAATAGACGAAGCGCATTTGCTTCTTACAAAGGAAGATTCTTATAACAATTTTCGCTACCAAAACCAATTAGATGAAATCATAAAACGTAGTAAAATCACCATTGTTATCTTTGACCCAAACCAAGTTTTGAAGATTAAGAGTTATTGGAATGATCGATTACTAGCAGAAATCACTAGACAATATAACGCTAAGACGTTAGTACTTAAAGATCAAATGAGAATGAATGCTAATCCAGAAACAATTAAGTGGATTGACAATTTTGTTGCAAAAAAGATTCTACCGTTACCAATAGAAAATGACTCAACCTTCGAGCTTAAATTTTTCGAAGATCCAGGTACGTTCAAAACAGCTATTAAAAAGAAAAACAAAGAACTCGGTCTTTCTCGTATTGTCTCAACCTTTGATTATTTACATAAAAAAGACGGTAATACTTATATAGTTGATGAAAATGGAATCAATATGCCTTGGAATAGCACCCAAGATAGTACAACATGGGCAGAAAACCCAAATTCTATTAAGGAAGTTGGCTCCATTTATACTGTACAAGGATTTGACTTAAATTACGTTGGCGTTGTCCTTGGTCCATCGGTGAGCTACGATGTCGAACAAAGGAAATTAGTCATTGATCCTTTGAAATATAAAGATACCGGAGCATTTATTTCACGAACGGATTTACTGCCTGAAAAAAATCAAGAAATTAAAGAAGAAATTATCTTAAATTCTATTAATGTACTAATGAAGCGAGGCATCCATGGATTATATATTTACGCCACAGATCCTAAATTAAGACAGAGACTACTTGACTTAAAAAGGGGAAATTAATTTATGAGCGATATTAGGAACTTAATCAACACCATTAACGATTTTAGAGATGAAAGGAACTGGAGACAATATCACAACCCAAAGGACCTTGCCATCTCAATTTCTATCGAAGCAGCTGAACTACTAGAAGATTTCCAATGGATCAGCAGCGAAAAAGCACTCAAAGAAAATGGAGAAAATATTCGCGAGGAAATCGCAGATGTTCTAATTTACTCCTTAATGTTATGTTCTGACTTAAACTTAGATGTAAAAGAGATTATAGAGGATAAGATTGTGAAGAACGGGAAGAAGTATCCTGTGAATAAGTGATGACATCTACTGTTATCCCCTTCTCCCTCATATTCTTATTAAGATGAAGGGGGATCTTTAAATAAACTGATGAAGTATTATATTAAAAGACCCTCTTCTTATTTATAATGTTTGCAGTGATTCGTCATCACCAACTAGCCTTTCTCCTCAAATTCTTCGCTTATGCATAATAAAACAACTCAATTTTCTAAAAACAAAAGACAGATATCTTTAAAGGTAATTAGTTATTACATACCAATTATAATGCAATCTATCTACTAAATTTATCATCAGTATTTTTTAACTGTAACAGTTTATCTTGGTCTTCCATTTTGGTGCCTATTAATTGTTGAGAAAAAACAATTTTCTCAACATTTCGTCTGAAACGCTGCTTTCCCTTCCAAAATGTCCTGCAAAAACTTTTTTGATTTGGTTAATTGTTTCCTGATATCATCTATTTCTTTGATTTTTTGTTCAACGATTGTTTTCTTTTCATCGTATGATAAGTTCATTTGTTGATTGACCATCATACTTATCTCTTCTATTGAAAAATCTGCGCATAGAAGTGCTTTTACATCCTCAAGGTACTCCACAATTTCTTCAGCATATACGCGATAATTATTTACATCTCGCTCAATATAACAGTCAGGAATTAGATTTTTGCGTTCATAGAATCTTAATGTGGATATGGGCAAATCCGTTAATTTCGAAACTTCATTTATTTTCATCATATGACCTCTTTTTTTATTGCTATAAACCTAGGTTCATAGTTCATAATGTGCTTATGATAACCAATGGCATATAAAATGTCAAAATAATCTAAAGTTATCAAAAGGAGCGATTTTATGTTCAACCATATTCTGAATAACGATTTCGTCGATATAGTCAAAGGAAGGCGTTCTGTTCGTCATTATGATGAAGATTTTAAAATATCGCAAGAAGAGTTAAGCGAGATTATTGCGGAAGCTAGTTTGGCGCCATCCTCTGCAAATATGCAATCTTGGCGTGTAGTTGTTGTAGATACTCCCGAAGGAAAAGAAAAACTTAAACCTCTTGTACGTTTCAATACATTACAAAATGATACTTCTTCTGCCATGTTATTAATTTTTGGTGATACAAAAAGCTATTTGTATGCAGAAGAAATATTTAATACAGCTGTAGAACAAGGGAAAATGCCGCCTGAAGTGAGAAATAGCCAACTCGAGACCATTCTATCAATCTACCCAACACTATCAAAAGAAATGAAAGTTGAAATTGCAAAAATCGATAGTAGTCTCTTTGCAATGCAATTAATGTTAGTAGCTCGTGCGCACGGATATGATACAAATCCAATGGCGGGATTTGAAGCAGATCAGCTAGCAAAAACTTTTGAATTGGATGAAGAACGATATACTCCCGTCATGATCCTTTCAATTGGTAAAGCCAAAGTAGCTGGATACGAATCCATTCGATTAAGTACTGACAAAATTTCATTTTGGAGATAAACCTGACAATCCATTAGAAGTGCAAAAAAAGAGAAGAAGTTTCCTACTAATAGTGGTAATGCTTCTTCTCACTTCCCTTCCAATTCACGTTGAAACAGAGTTGATTGGTGTGTTTATGATTCCCTCCCTAACAAACCAACCAACTCCCTAAAAACAAAAGAAGGATTCCTTTGTAAAGTATCTAGACTAACTGTTTTCTGATCATCTTTCCCTATCAGAGACACTTCCCTTTTGTCTTTATTGATTTTGATTAAAACATTCTTAATCCTGTATTCTTCTACCTTAGTAGCTATATCGATTTCTACTGAGTCCAGTTCAATAGATATTTTATCGGAGACCCTTCTTAGGATTCTCCAGAGCGTTTTTTCTTCTTTCGATCTCATAAATAGTTCTGGGAGCTCTGTCGACTCTTTCAAATGATTTAATGTGGTCTGCATATAGGCAGCCACACCGTAGCCTACAGGTTTAATGATTGGGTTGCAGTTGATCCAATGGTCCACTTCAAATTGCATGTATTCTTCGCTGCCTACTTTTTCAGGTCTTATTTCTTTGGCCCTGCCATAGCAGATGACTCCATTTTGTTCTAAAACACCTTTTTTTACGTAAAGAGCGATATACTTTGTCTCTTGCCAGCCTGATTTAAGCTTAGTGATAGGAATACGATAGCTGCCTGTCTGTTTAAATTGAATATACTCTTCTCTATCTTTCACAAGGCCAACAAGCACTTTCTCTTCCAAATTGGAATGCCATTCTTCTAATGACCCTCTTGGTAAGATGCCTTCATGTTGGATTTCTTCAGGGCTTTTTTCGATCAGTCTCTCTACAAATTTTTCGACTAAGCCTGTTGCATTAGGGAGAAATGGCAAGCCACCAATATTGACCTTATCAATGCTCTTATAGAAGTGATGATTTTGGTACAACTCTTCAAAGGACCACGGAAAAAGGACGTAGGCGCCAAAGGCTGTTCGTTCATACGGCCCCTCATTATAGGCTACAATCGAATCTCGATAACGGTGCATTGTGTTTATATCATCCTCAAGTGGCCCGGGGTGCTTATATCGATTTTGATAATAACTGCCTTCTTGGGCGTAATCGATACGATATTTGGCATCGAATACATAGTTATAGGTAAAATCCTTGCCTTTCTTCGCAATGCTAAGCATCGTATCTGGCTTTTGAGGGATGGTAGGCAAACCGCTTTCGTACTTTTGGTATGTTAGAATAATCTCCTCTTTCGTATAAGGGTGTTTGTATTTTCGCATAGCCGACCGATTCGTTTGCAGGTTTACAAACAACCCGTCCCTGTTGACCTGGATGATATCTTGACTGATCAGTTGATACTTCTTATCAAGGATTTGCCCAAGCTTCAAAAATGTCCAATATTCATAGAGTGTAGCTACATCTTTCACCGACATTTGATACAGCTTTCCTTGTAACATCAACCCTTTCGACACTGTCAAATAAATTTGAAATGCTTCTCGATAGCCTGGTGCCATCTGCAGCACTAAACTATGAATAGAGCGATCTAGTTTTTTGATGCCTTTCCAAAAGGGGCTTTTTTGCTTCGCTTCTAATTGCTTAATCATCTCAATCAACTTGTCTAAAAGGTCCGTATCCACTTCGACTTCCCATCTCATGCCTTTATGTCTTAATGTCTCCAGTAAATCATAGAGCTTATGAGATACCCGTTGCATCATCCATTTCACATATCGATTTTCCAACGTATCATAGGTAAGTTCTTTTTTCATCCGGAGACCTTCGATAGGCATAAATGTTTTATGGTTGTTCTGAATTGAGATGCCCTTGTTAACCTCCGTAAACAAATGCGGCCTTTTCTGCAAATAGGTTCGACTTCTCGTGTCTAATTTATTTAATTGATCTCCTCTTACCTTTTCATAGGTCTTATGTAAAAGATGATGTGGCTGCCGTTCAATTTGGTTAACGGCTTGAATGAACTGATCAAAATGCTTACTAATGAGACGGTAAAATTCACTTCTTGAAGGCTTGCCTTCGAGTTTCAATCTAGCCCCTAAATAGGTTTTGCGAATAAAATGGAAGGCGAGATTATAAATTTCATCGTTCACCTCTTCCAGAAGCTTTTTATAATCATTTCGATAATCAAGCTTTGCTGGAAACACTTCTAACGTCACATCTAACAGTTTTTGACTACCGTCCCTAATTTCAAAAGTGGTTAACCCGACTTCATTCTGGAATCGTAAGTTACCCATCAACATATATGTATTGGCTATCTCTACCTTAGCGACGGCTTGTCTTAAGCCCGGATGTTCATGGTAAAAAGATAATTCTCTATTTGTCTTCGGCACGACAATGACTTGATACACACCATTCTCGAAAAAAATTGGCCGTAATTGAGAGGATTCCTTAAGCAATTGTGTTTCAATATTATAAATCAATACCTGACTTACTTTTTCTCCATGAACAGAAAACTGCATGACATCATGCCGATCCATTGCCCGGTATTGTTTCAATCCTTCATATCGCTCGTGATACGGCTTACCTTTCACCACAAGAGACATATCCTCCGTTTCGATCTTCACTAATTCAACATCATCATGATACCCAGAAGGATGTAAAGCCATCTTCTTGTAACCTCCTCAGCATCTCAACCACTTTCCTGACGCTCCTAGGGTACAGCACACTCTCTACATCGAACGACGCATTCTCATCGTCCTGATACGCCGTATTCGTGAATAGTTGATACAATTCCCTTAGGAGTTGATCAATTCTAGCGTCACTTCCGGATAAACGAGGCAGGATCTTCTGAAGGATACAATGATCAAATGCTTCCTCAAAGGTCAATAATCCTCCTTCCTTGTTATAGGCAAGATAGAAAGAAATTTCATCCCTCACCCGGTAACCTATATGGGCATTAATTAGCTGGAGAGACTGATTAATTCTCACGAGCTCAGCTGTTGCCTTTTCGATCATTTCCGTATCTTCCTTATAAAGATCCTTCAGATGTAAATACTCTGAAGCCAGTTGATTCTGCCCTATCACCACAGGCTCAGCTTCTTCAAGGTCTTGAAGAAAAGATAAATGATCCAACTCCACACGATTAAACTCGATTGTATTTGCACGGTCCAACACCTTTTTACTAAACGGATGTGTCGTTTCATCCATATTAACTGTGCCAATCACAAATAGATTATTAGGCAGTGTAATCACCTCATTCGCAACCTCTTCCGATAATAAAGCAGATGTAACCACCTTCCCATCCTCCAACCGACGACTCTCCATGACACTGAGAATATCACTGAAATAATATTCAACCCGTGCCAAATTCATTTCATCTAAAAGAACAAAATAAGGCAGATCTGGATGCTTATGTGCTGCTTTAATGGCTTTTGTTAAAGGACCTTCTTTAAAATCTCCCTTAATATCTACATAACCTAATAAATCCGAACCATCGCTCCAATCAGGCCGCACAGGAATCAATGTAAACTGGCCATTTTTCTCATTGGCACCAACACTCTCGGCAAACCATTGCACCATCTTGGTTTTCCCCGTTCCAGAAATACCGGAAAGGATCACAAACGGCTTGGTTTTCAAAGAAAGATATAAGTTGATGACTTCCTCTTTTGGATAATAAAACCCTTTGCTTTGTATGTAAGAATAGACGTGATTAATTAAATCCTTTGTGGGCAAAAACTCATAGCTTTTCTCCCTGATTATCTCCTCATCACTATTGTTTAAAGAGTTATCATAAATAGTACGATCATTCAGCGAGATATAATTCTCATATATTTTGATCATGCTTCTTAAATCATCCAAAATCACATTTTCTCCTGGCATCTGATCCACATCATAACGAATATATGCCGCAGTAGATAGCGCATAGCCCTTTGCCTTCTTACTCTCTCCCAGATTAATATGATCATCTATCTTAACCTTGCTATTTGCGGGAATAGACCCCCTCATCTCAGCTTTAATTCTCAGCATCTCATCCTTAGAAGTTTCCGTTATCCCCTGGGCCAATGTAAGATAGATACTTTCCATATCCTCACTGAACAAATAGACAATATAATAACCCCTCTGCGTCGAAACAGTAATTTTGCGATTCATGATCGCAATCCAAGGAACAGACGCCCAGTTCCCTTGCCCCACCGATCCAGTCACAACATATTCGGAAGGGTCAATAAAAGGAAGGTTATGTATAGCCGCGGTCACCTCACTTCGAACAAAGGGTCCCAATTGGTGCCCCCCGAAAGCTTCCCTCTTTGCAGCTAAATATTGATTCGCAATCCTGATTAATTTCTCTCGTATATTTTGAGACATGATCTGCTCCTTTTTATTTAAAGTGTCAAAATAAGGCTCTGTTGGATTCCACTCTTTATCAATTAAAGTTGTACTTTGTAACCATATTAATAAATTGTGCGTTCTCTCTTTAGCTACCGACTCTACCATTAGGTTTTCACCCCTAGAATTCCGCACAATTAGCATACCAAGTTCTTCAAGAGCCAGCCTTTTGTCCCTTTTAGGTAGATGTCTTAATAAATCAAGGCAAATAAGGGCTGCTCTAAAATACCCTTGATTCATAATGATCTTCTTTACAAAATCACCTTTATTTTCAGCTGCCTTATAAGCATCGAACTGACTTTGATTGATCTCATTAAATTCATTCACCAAACCTAATAATTTTGCATCCTGCCTGGCTCTTGACTTAACCCTTTATAGATTACCTTCGACTTGCTTACTGAGCTGCTCAGTGTCGTATTTTCCAATTTTCACTTCATCTAAGAAGGTGATTACCTTTTCATACTGCTCATTCGGCAACTCATCTGTCTTGAATTCCTTTAACTTGATGGTTGCTTTATCACCTTGGGTCAATAATTCAACAAAAGGTAGTTGGGCGAAGTAAGATAGAATGAACGTACTTTTTTCACTTTCTGTCATTAACTTATCGACAGTGGTTGTTCTTTCTTTAGTAAATGATTTCCATTCATTCAATATAAAATTAAAATCAATATCTACATACGGAGAATGCCTTTTACCTCTATTGTATTCATCCCTAGATGATTCTGTTTCTATATGTATTCCTTGATTGTCCACCTTTGTAATTTTCTGTATATTTGGGGGTTTGATGTATTTTATTCGTTTTGATAGTTCAATAATAAGTTGCTCAATCATTTCTTCACTCCGTTTACAGATCAATCCAATTATTTGTATATATTATACTATAATAAAAAAGCCATTCAATTGGGAGGGAATGGCTTCTAAAGTAACAAATAAGTATAGTGTGCTATTGTTTTATAGTATAAGAATAGGGTGGTCTTGATACTTATCATACGATTTTCCGTTAATAACCTAAGTGTGGTCTTTATTTTCAACTGATATAGTAATAATCTATTTCTCCAACAACTCAATCATCTCTGTGTATCCTCTATCTTTAGCATAATCCAATGCCGTCATACCATTGTCATCACGAAGCTCTTTGTTAGCATTGTAAACTAACAATTCCTGTACAATTTGCTGATATACTTCTGAACCATCTGTTAATGCGACTGCTTCAATTAAGGCTGTATAACCAAAGTTATTTTGATGATTTATATCCACATTCCCATCTGCTAAAAGTAACTTTACATTAGGTAAATGTCCTTTCTCAGCAGCTGGAATTAATGCATTGCCACCATAGCGATTGTACACTTGATGATCAGGTTTTGCGTTTTCAATTATATAAGCTAAAATCTCCGTTTTTCCTTGTGCGCCTGCATATAAATAAGCACTATCTTGGAGCACATCTTGTTTGTTAACATCTGCCCCTTCATTAATAAGAGCTTTTGCGATTTCAATATAATTTTTATGAGTAGCAATTAACAACGGGGTTTCGCCTTTTTCATTGGTTTCATTAATTAGATAAGAAGTATCTTTTAAAATATCCTGTACTTTTTCAAGATTATTAGCTTCAACAGCTTGAAGTAATTCACCAGATTGATGTGTCATTTCCCTTTCCTCCTCATTATTACAGCCTGTAACTAGGAATAAAAATCCAAGCAAAAGCCCTATAATAAATTTCAAATTAAAACCTCTCTTCCCAAGGAGTGATTGTATGATTAAAACGATAACCGCTGCCCCAAATGGTTTCAATCGGTAGATCTGATAGTTTCCCCTTTTTTAATTTGTCGCGAATGCGCCCGATATGTACAACAACAGTGAATACATCACCATCCAAATCATCCATATACCATAATTGGCGAAAAAGCTGTTCCTTCGTCCATACACGATTCGGGTGTTCCATAAAAAATACGAGTAAATCAAACTCCTTGGTTGTAAAAGTAATCTCGTTGCCGAGTACAAAAACTTTACGTGCAGCTTTATCTACAACAATATTACCCATTTCGATAAACTCCACCCGTTGTCCCACGTTTGTTAATTGTTTGTAGCGTTTCATATGTGCTTGAACACGTGCAACCAACTCACTAGGACTAAATGGTTTTGTTAAATAATCATCCGCACCTAAACCGAACCCTCGAATTTTATCGATATCTTCCTTTTTTGCTGAAACAATCATAAGCGATATATTTTTCACTTCGCGAATACGACGACAAATTTCATAGCCATTCATCGAAGGTAGCATTAAATCAATAATGACTAAGTCATACTCTTCTTTCAATGCACGGGTCATCCCTTCAAAACCATCTGTTACAATATCTGCTTCAATTGAATGAATTTCTAAATAATCTCGTTGCAATTCCGCAATACTTATATCATCTTCAATAATTAAAATTCTTGATGCTGCTGCCATTTCTCAACACTTCCTTTAAGACTTTTCCAACACAATGGTTACAGTTGTACCTACATTTAACGTACTTTGAACTTTCACCTGACCTTTATGTTTTTCAACGATTTGCTTCACAATCGCTAGTCCTAATCCACTGCCGCCCGTTGTCGATGTTCGCGCTTCCTCCCCGCGATAAAAATGATCGAATACATATGGCAATTTCTCCTCTGAGATTCCTTGCCCGTTATCTTTGACATTTAATTGCACAAAACGATGCAAAACAATCACTTCCACAACAATAGCTAATGGCACCTTCTCCTTTTGAAACTTTATACTATTTTCAATTAAATTCGTAATCGCCCGGTTCATATGCATTCGGTCAACCTGCGCATACACTTCCTCAGAAACTTGCAAGTTAATGTGAACCTGTCGATTCGATAATTGAAACTCCTCTACTACATGTGCTAGAAAATCTGGCAATGAAGTGCGTTCAAAACGAAATGGTACTGACTCTGCATCAAGCTTTGAATAGAGAAAAAGCTCCTCTATTAAATGATTTAGGGCAAGTGATTTGGAATGGATTGTTTTTAAATACTTTTCTTGCCTTTCCGGTGTTTCAGCAACACCCTCTTGCAAACCCTCCACATAACCAATAATAGAGGTAATCGGAGTTTTCAAATCATGTGAAATACTCGCTACTAAATCTTTCCGGTTATTTTCTAGATTTTGCTTCTCCTCAATAGAAGCAAGTAATGCCTCTCGCATTCGTTCAAAATTTGCAGTCAGCTGCTGGACTTCTTTTGCAGTATTTTCCGGCAAAGTAGGTGCCTGCATCATCATGTCACTGTCCCGAATGCTGGACATTATTTGCCCTAATCTTTCAATAGGCTTGATAATTGATTTGCGAATTTGATGATTTAAAAACAGCATAACTGCAACCGAAACTATCATAATGATCAAAATAATGAGCATTCCCCATCTAGTCAGAAACTCTAAAAAACTATTTTCTTTCTTCAACACGAGTATACTACCTTTAGTCTGATCACTGTAATAAAAATCAAATTTAATGTAACGGTACATTCTACCTGCGTTATCAACTGTACCCTTTGTTTCAATATTATTTGTATCAAAATCAGGAAAATGGACAATAAGGGACCTTTCAACTAGCTCCTCCGAATAATATAAAATATCCTCTTCCTTACGAATTACAAGGCCGAGAGATTGATGCTCTAATTGCTGTAATTTATTTCGCATATCCTCTTCTAATAGTTGGTCCGGCGTACTTTTTGCTATATCTCGTAATTCTACGTAAGCAAGCTCTTCTTCTGGACTCAGGGAACGTTGCTTCGTAAAGGATTCATATAATGTTTTCGGAGTTGGTACAAATCCTGTCGTTACGTAAAAAGCAATACATAAAATCATGAGAATGGAGACACTCGCAATAAAAATACCACCAATATATGAAATGAGAAATCGATTTTTTATTGTCATAGTGACCACCTTCCCCGATTTCCAAAAGAGAAATCAAGCATATTCAAATATTACCTGTTAAAAACTAAAATTCAAATTAAATTCTCCGTTATATGGCTCATGTTCCACAAAAATAGTTACGTCATTGCCTGCTGCATCTTTGCCCATGCGCTTATACGTGAACTTGTTATCGTTTAATTCTGTCAGTTCTAAAGCAGCCCCATATTTATTTTCACCTAGTGATACATGTGCTCGCATTTTGTTACTATTAATCACATCAAAGTAACCAAAATCATCCCGACTCTCTCCTGATTCAACATTGAAAAATTCATATTGATTTGTTGCTGAGCTATATTTGGCAATGCTAATAAAGTTGGCATTTTGCTCTGTCAAATCATTCCCCTGCTCATCTATCACCCTTGTCCCTTGCCATAATGTTTCGCCTAAAACTTCATCACCATCAACGTCTGTCAATATCGTCCCTGTCTTGGTGGTTAAAGTTTGCGCTGGATTTGTAAAGGCTAACTCTGTTTCTTCGTATGGAATATGTTCAACAAAAATTTCTACATCATTGCCTGCTGCATCTTTCCCCATGCGCTTATATGTGAAAATATCTTCGCTAAGTTCCGTCATCTCCACAACAGCTTGATATTGCATCGTATTAGAAATTAAAATTCGCTTCTCTCCATCGTTAGTCACGAAGAATGTACCTTCATCTCCACGTGTCTCCTTTGTTGCTGAATCAAAAAACTCATAGTGCCCTGTTTCTGAATCATATTTAGCCAAGCCAATAAAGTTTGCATTTTCCTTTGTTAAATCATTGTTATCTTGATCATAAACTTTTGTTCCTTGCCAATTTGTACTACTTAATAGATTCATCATTTCCTGACCTTTTGTAAACTGGCTTTTCTCCTCAACTTGTGCTGTTTGCTCAACCTCATCCGTCGAATTAGTTGTCTCCATCTCCGTTGCTGTCTCGTCGCTGCATGCCACCAAAATGGTTAAGCTAAAAATCGCCAATGATGTAAATTTAAATTTTTTATT
This sequence comes from Cytobacillus sp. FSL K6-0129, assembly GCF_038007625.1. NCBI lineage: Bacteria > Bacillati > Bacillota > Bacilli > Caryophanales > Bacillaceae > Cytobacillus > Cytobacillus sp. FSL K6-0129. The sequence goes on from NZ_JBBOXM010000001.1 coordinate 2,974,259, forward strand.
CATATTTATCCTCTCCCTTTCAATTTCTCATACTTCATTATGAAAGGCAGTTCTAAACTCCTTATATCGCAAATATAAACAAATTATAAATTCGAACCTGACCACATTACTCATTACCACCCGTGTATTTTTCAACTCAGCGCTTTTTCAATAGACCTACCAAATAGATGCTTTTTCATCCAAAATGTAGAATTGAATAATTTTACAAATTCATTAGTTATTAAAACAGAGCAACATTTTCTACATTCATTACGGGAAGCAATTAATTTATACAGGATGGGAGCTGAATAAACTGACGAAGATCTTGTGCACTTATATATGTTGAAGCCATTCTATTAATACTTTGGATTTACAATAGATTAAATCGGTTTCAATCCAGTTGAGTACCAGCTGATATTCTTTATTGCAGGAATTTTAATTTTTCCTACTTTTAAATAAAAGTAATAAATCCACTTAGTCTATTCTTAGTTTCGACTTTTTTATACTTATTAGTTTGTAAATTAAAATCTTTATAAACTGCACTTACTTGTGATAAGGTTCCCCCCGATTAATCCGAAACCCCCGATAAATCTGCTCCAACAACAACAATCTCATCACCTGATGCGGAAACGTCATCTTCGAAAAAGACAATGCCAGATCACTCCTACTCTCCACTTCCTTACTAGTCCCAAGCGATCCTCCAATAACAAAAGCAATCTTACTCTTACCATAGGTGGCGAGGTCGTCTAGTTTCTTTGCGAGTTGTTCGGAGGTGAGCATTTTGCCTTGGATTTCTAGGGTGATGACGAAGGTGTCTGGGGCGATGTGGGCGAGTATGCGGTCGCCTTCTTTGCGTTTGACTTCTTCCATTTCGGCTGCGCTCATGGATTCTGGGGCTTTTTCGTCTGGTACTTCGATTAGGGTTAGTTTGGCGTAGGCGCTTAGGCGTTTTTTATATTCGTCGATGCCTTGTTTTAAGTATTTTTCTTTTAGTTTGCCAACGGATACGATTGTGATGTTCATACTGGCCTTCCTTCCGTGCTGTTTTTTCTTCCCCTAGTTTACCATAAAGTGTGCTGACTTATTGATGGTCCTCTTTGTTGTCTGAAAAATTTTTCCTTCTTTTTGCAACTTTTCCATGCCTTTTAGCATCTATGTATTATACTCGATTTTACCAGGAGAGGAGGGGCGGTATTTTTGCATCTTGTAGAGCGTTTGAAACAGAAAGAAGATGAGGCGTATTTAGAAGTGATGGCTGCGTATGGGGATTATCTGCTACGGACCGCTTTCTTGCTTTTGAAGGATTATCAGTTGGCAGAAGAGGCGGTTCAGGATACGTTTGTGATCACTTTTCAAAAGATAGATCAGCTTGAGGATGAGGAGAAGTTGAAAAGTTGGTTAACGACCATTCTTCTTAATCGCTGCCGCTCCCAAATGAGGAAATCGCGTTGGAAAGTGCTGCTTGCCCCTCTTGATTTGATTGAGAGAACAAAAGCAGACAGTCAGACATTGAATCCTGAAAATGCTCTGCTATTTTCTGAGTGGCATGAGAGCATCAGCACTAGCATTCAACAATTAGACTATAAATATCGTGAAGTCATTACATTATTTTACTTTAACGAAATGAAGATTAAAGACATCGCCTTATTTACGAAAACCAATGAGAACACAGTCAAGTCCAAGTTAAAGCGGGCACGACTGCTTTTAAAAGAAATTCTTCCTGAAGGGAGTATCGGCATATGAAAAAACAACTCGAAAAGGAGTTAGAACACCTTCGTTTCACCAAGCAACGAAATGTAATGGACCGAATGGGCAAACCAACGTGGAAACAAAGATTGAACTCCCTTTGGCATAAGGAGATTGAGATTCCCCTCCTTCCGGTTGCAGCTTTTGGGATGATGATTGTATTGCTGTCCGGTTTAACTTTTGCCGGCAACGAGATCAGTTACACGACGAGGGAAAACAATGAGACGATTAAAATCGGCGGCAACGTGTATTGGAAAGAAGATTTTGAAAAGCTGGTTAAGAAATATGAAAATTAAACTACAAGTGAAGCAGCTCGTCTATCTGGTTGTTGCCTTTCTTTTGCTTATTGCTACGATGATTTTTTTGATTATCCCACAATGGAATATTTATAATGCGAAAAAACAAGCTGACCAAGGACATTCTGAGGCTAAGGTTGCCTTACTGCAAACACTTGAAGATGATACAGTTTTTGAGACGCAAAAATGGAACATCATTCAAGAATATATGCTCATACAACCAGTTGAGCGGTTTAATGTCTTTGCTGGGCCATCTTACTCAGAGGTGCAATTAGATCATTCAAAAATCATAAACTTTACTTGGAAAGAAAAATTACCTTATCTTAAGCAATATGTAAAAGAAGGACCTCTTGATGATTACTTCGTTCTAGCAGTCAAACAGCTTACGTCCTATTATGAAGAGATGAATCAGTCCGATCTTGCTAAACAGACTTTGGATCAAGCGTCAGAACGTGCCGCTAGCTCCTATAGTCTCTATTATAATGATCTACAACTAGAACGGGTCGACTTTGCCATTAACCACAAAGAATATACAGAAGCAAACCAACTGTTAGAGACATTTGATGAAAAACTGGAGAAAGGCGATTATTATTGGCACGCTAAAATCGGGCAAAGACAAGTAGAAATCGCGATGAAACAGGGGAAGTTGCAAGAAGCTCGTGAACAAGTGAATGTCATTTTAAATGAATATAAACAAGCTGAAGAGAATGATGACACAATAGAATCGGAGTATACTACTGACGTATACGAGTCATTGGTATCACTTAAGGATCGAATAGAAAGTAGCATCAATAACCCGACTACTAGTACCGTAAAAGGTAGAATTATGTATAGTGACGGCAAACCTGCGGCCAATGTTGGGGTTATTTTGCGAGATGAATCAGACATTCATTATGGCGCTCTTGGGGATGAACGTTATTTTACGACGACAGATAAAGATGGCTTTTATGAATGGAACTTTGTTGAATCAGGACGTTATCAAGTGATTCTTGGGTTTTCTTTCGATCAGATTAATGGATGGACTTATCCATCAACGATGGATGATTGGCTAACAGTTGGCGATCAGCTTGAAGTCACGAAGGATATCACGCTTCGTCCGTTAATTGAGATTGATTCACCGGTTAATCAGGCAAAAATCACAACGGACACGGTGCATTTTTCTTGGGAACCGGTAAAGGGGGCTGCCTATTATCAACTACATCTCGCTGTCGATATAGATGATGGATCTGGTTCGATGAGTAGCCCCTTTCGCTCACATATTGCAACAAACGAAATAGATGTGCCAGTGGAGGACTTATATGACTATACCGTGGGACTCTCTATGTCAGGGGATGAGCCAGGTTCTGTTGATCCTATTACATTACTCGCTTTCACCAACCCAAACAACCGCTTTTCTTGGTCTGTTGACGCTTTCGATGAACATGATGAATTACTGACAAGAAGCAACGGCTACCGCTTAGGTAATGATACGATCGGTCATCTTCCCTTCTTTTACTTAAAAATGAGAACACTAACTGAAGCCGATCAACTATTATTAGATAAGAAATTTACTGAGGCATTAAAAGCGTACAAGACAAATCCCGAGGATAAACATAGTCAACGAATGATCAAACGACTAGAGGAATTAGATGAATAAAATGATGAAAGAGGTTGGGACATAAGTATTCTAGCTAATGATTTATCCGAATGATAATGATTAGGAGTTCTAGCATCTAATCATTCGGTTTTTTGTGTGATTTGAACCCTTATATGAAAAGAATAGTGAAATGGAGCGGAAGACACTCGACTCCTGCGGGAAATAGAGGGAAAGCTGAGACCCCACAGGCAATGCCGAGGAGGCTCAGCCCCTCCCCGCGGAAAGCGAGTGACTGTAGCGCAATGGAACGGACTTTTTTTGCAAATGATGTTTTAAAATCAATTTGCTATTGTTCTTTTTTGAGGTTAGCTCATTTAGTTATGTCCCAGTCTCATTTCATCCCTCAAAAGATATACACAGCTCATCCTCACACCATAAACAGAATATCCACAGAAGTTATCCACATATCCACATTTTCTATCCACATCTTGTATGGGATTATTTGTTCGCCACCATATATATGGCTGGGTTGGGGCAGAATTCACAGGTTGTTGATAAGTTTTCTTCTGGTGCACATTTTGTTAACACTGGGAAGGTTTCGTGTTCGTCTACAATGGTATCGATGGCGATATCAATATGTTCTTCACAGCTATAAATCATCTTCGGTGCCTCCTCATTTATCTATTTATAATTTATCCACATCTCATCTTATCAAAACTAAAAAAAACAGGAAAGTGATGCCTTCACTTTCCTGTGGATGAATTTAGAATGTATTCTCGGTTTTTAAGGCCATTGTTGTTTCTGCTAATTTACCTTCGCGATAATACTTCACCTTCATCTCATCTCCTACGTCCTGACCATATAAATGGTGGCGTAAATCTAAGACATCGGTAATTTCTTCGCCATCTAGCTCAACAATGACATCCATTTCTTTCAGTCCTGCTTCTGCAGCTGGACCATTTGGCTCGACTCCGCTCACAACTACACCGTTTTCTACATCTTTCGGAAGTTTTAACGCTTCTTCTTGATAATAGGCAGGGATATCACTTACTGAAGCGATTTGTACGCCCATATATGGTCTTCTCACTTCACCATGCTGTTCTAAGTCACTGATGACCGTTTGGGCAAAATTAATCGGAATGGCAAGCCCAATGCCTTCCACAGAGGATTCAGCAATTTTCATCGAGTTAATGCCGATGACTTGTCCGCTAATATTGACGAGTGCCCCACCGCTATTTCCTGGGTTAATGGCTGCATCTGTTTGTAGGACTTCAGCATTCCAATCGACTGTACCGTTTTGATCAATATCGACTGGTACGGTCCGATTTAAGCCGGAAATAATCCCTTTTGTGACTGAGCCTTCAAATTGACCGAGTGGATTTCCGATAGCAATCGCAGGCTCACCAATTGATAGAGCGTCGGAATCACCAAATTCTGCGACATCCTCTACAATCGAGCCATCTATTTCAAGTACAGCTAAGTCTGTCCATACGTCGGATCCTACGAGCTCAGCAGCAATTTTCTCACCATTGAAGAGATTGACTTCAAGCCTCTCCGCACCGTCGACGACATGGTGATTCGTCACGATAAAGGCATGGTCCCCCTCTTTCTTATAAATGACACCAGAGCCAGAGCCTGCTTCTACTCCTTGTGTGCTTTCACCATTTTGACCATTCGACCACATGCCTGCCGATTGGATGTTGGAGATGCTAACAACCGCTCCTCTTGCCTTTTCGACTGCTGATGTGATTTCTGTTTCCACATCTACCGATACTTTTTTCGTTTCTACTTGGCTGTTTTCATCTGTGTTTGATAAGCCTAATGTTTCTCCACCATTAGAGCCCCCATTCATTTGGGGAACAACGAATAAAACGAGCAATGCACCGATAATGACACCGACAAGACTAGAGAATATGTATCCTGCTTTACTTCCCTTTTTGGTGCGTCCCTCTCGATTATAATGATCATCATAATAGCCCATTACACAACCAACCCTTTCATTCCATTTTCTTTTTTTAAGATATATCCTTCTATTTTTATAAAAAATGAGGTCTCTTTTTTCCCTAGTGTTATCATAACTCTTCTTCATTAGAAACATACTAGGAATGAGAAAGATTACCTGATGAAACGTATAGAGGCTTACTCCGCTACTATTATTATACGCATAGATGAAAAAAGACAAATACTAAAATGCATAAGACAAGAAAATCTTACGAATTTGTTCATACTTTCTTTCTGATTTGGTAAAAAGCGCAAAAAAGGAAGGGGTAGCATCTAAGCCTCCCCTTCCTTCTACCCATTATTTCTTGCCTTAAACAGCTGTTAAAGCTGTAGGTTTTTTCGGATCTGTATCAAAGAGCTGGAATCGCTCTCCGACGCGTATGCCTTTTGTTTCAAGTGTTTGTGCGACAGCCATGCGTGCCAAGTCCTTCATATTATTATCTTGACTTAGGTGGGCAAGATAAAAGCCTTTCGTGCGATCACCGGCCACTTCGCTCATCGCAATCGCCGCGTCTTCATTGGAGACATGGCCGACATCGCTTAAAATCCGACGTTTAATATTCCATGGGTAACGTCCCATTCTTAACATTTGCACGTCATGATTACTTTCAAATACATAGGCATCGGCGTTTGAAATAAGTCCCTTCATGCGATCACTTACATACCCCGTATCTGTGATGAGCACAAGTTTCTTCTCGCCTTGATGAAAAACGTAAAACATCGGTTCGGCTGCATCATGTGAGACGCCGAATGATTGAATATCGAGGTCGCCGAAGGTTTTTACGGTTTCCATATCAAAGGTGAATTTCTGCTCTGTTGGGACTTGTCCAATTAACGGAGACATCGCCTGCCATGTTTTTTCATTGGCATAGATCGGGAGCCCATATTTCCTTGCAACAATACCGACACCTTTTATATGGTCACTATGCTCGTGTGTCACAAGTATCCCGTCTAAACGACTCATATCACGATCAATTTCTTTAAATAATGCTTCCATTTGCTTGCCACTGAGGCCAGCATCCACTAAAAAGGAGTGGGTGTTGGTCTCTACAAAAATGGCATTCCCCGTACTGCCGCTCGCGAGAACGCTAAATTGAAAAGACATAGGTTTCTCTCACTCCATTGTTTTATTCTCATTTTTATTTAGTTCGAGTACATTTAGCTCGAATCCGTGTACATATAGACTGTATTCACCATCAATGACGAAGCGCCAAGCTGGTGTTAATACTTGAAGATTACTCATATCGACATACGTATGAAGCCCAAGCTCTGGTTCTGATACTTTACTGCCAGACGGGATCTTGCCACTATTGTATAAAGAAGATAATGCTTCAGATGGCGGCTTGATCAATTTTTGATCATCCTCAATTGGTTCAATTGTTTCCAAGTATGTTTGTGTATAAGAGACAATTTCATTATTTTCATTTAAGAAGAAGGTTAATTCAGCATTTTTATTTTGGTAGATGATTTTCTCTTGGTATGTTTGATAATACGTAATGGTATTGCCTTTCTTCTCCCAAAAACGATACTCATTACCGTATAAGACTTGACTCTGAATAAAGGACTCTAATTCCTTTGGATCAAAGTCTTCACTTACTTTCATCAATGGCTTATTGACATCAAATATATACTCGACACCGCCATCAACCTTAATGTCTTCTCCATTCAGGCTCTTCAATTCATCTTTTTCAAACTCTTTAGGAGTTGCCCGTAACAACTGGCCACTGACTTCTTCTGTCGTAAAAATATTTGCGTCATACGAAATGTCATCATCCTTTAACTTTTCTTCTAACGTGCTTGATAAAGGAAATTCCGTTTCTTGTTCTTTTGCTTGGACGACAGTAAAGTACTCATACAATAAATAGACATTGAGCACAAGAAAGGTCAGTATAAAAATGGTTTTTATTTTGCTCCAATCCATCTACTTTCCCCTCCTGCCTCAATTTGGTATAAACTCATCCTTGGTAAACTTCTTCCACTCATTATTATAACGATAATACCAAGCTGGCTGCAAATTGATGATTTCCGAATTAGTTGTAGCCACATTCTTTTCTACCTTCATCTCGTAAGCCACCGTTACATCTTGCAGCAAGTTACGCTCAAAATTAGGCAGCTGCTCAATCTCTTCGATGACTTCCTTACCGGATAGTAAACGGCTTTCCTCCCCACCACTCACAATCGTTCCGAGTGCGAAGTTGCTACGCGTATATTCATTAATGTCTGTATCGCCAAGCTCTACTTCTATCTTCGCTCGATGATAATCACTAAAGATGGGAATTCCTTGTTGGTTATGAAATAATCGGAAGACAACCTTATTACTCTCTGGTACCTCTTCAAAGTAACGATAATTGCCTGTCCAGCCCTTATGTGCATTCATAAAATCAATGCTTCGTCGCAGTAGATTCATCCCAACAAACTCATCACCAACAACAGAAGAGATATTTTTATAAGAAATCATATTGCGATCTTCATAGACACGCATAATACTCGTACTATCGGTATATTCAATCATGGATGGTTGAGTTGTACTCTCTTGTACAACAGATGGATCACTAAATAATGACTCCATCAATGTACGTGGTTTGATTTTATCCATTAAATAGATGCGTTGTGTCGATACAGGAATATGCTCATCCGGTACATAAATCACGCGATCATTCTGGCCCTTATAACCAAGAAGCGAATAGAAATCTTCATCTTCACTGGCCGTCTCGTAATACTTCGTACGGAAATCAGCCATCGATGGACCTTGTACTTCTCCACGGTAGACCGTACCTTGATCTCTCGATATAAAATAGGCTAAACCGACATCATCCTCTATAGAAGTCGTGTCAATCATCATTGTGTCAAATGAAAAATCGGTAGCGTTCTTATCTATATTGGGCATGACTTCGCGAAAAGCATTAAGTGAAACGTCATCTGGGTAGACCATTATAGAATGTCCTGACTCTTCTATCCATTCATGTAATGAACCGATATCGTTGGAGACATTAGCTAGATTTAATAGTTCCCATTTGTTCATATCATTAGTGATTTGGTCGATTTCCGCAGATAAGGTTGTTCCAATTTTCTTATCATCGTAGAAATGAATAAGCTGACTAGGTCTAATGACTTCACTATACTCCTTGTCATCTCCTATCGGTTCAATCGCTTGTCCTGGGTTCTCGACAGGCGTTAAATTAGGTCGATACGTCCATAAATTAAACGTCAATAAGATACTACAACCTACTAAGATAATTAATAGGATATTCTTTATCTTCTCATAGGTCATTCCCAATCATCCTCTTCGGAACGGATATACGGCAAGCTAAAGGAGATCGTTGTTCCTTTTCCTTCAATACTTTCCGCCCAAATTTCACCACCGTGCGCTTCTACCATTTCCTTGGCAATCGCTAGTCCTAATCCCGTTCCTCCTAATTTTCTTGTTCTTGCTTTATCTACACGATAAAAACGATTAAAGATTTTTGATACATTTTCTTTCGGTATACCCATACCTTCATCAGCCACGCTTATGATTAAATACCCCTCTTGTTCTTCAATACTGAAGGTAATCTTTCCTCCTTCAGGTGAGTATTTCATCGCATTGGAGATGATATTATCAAGCACCTGAGTGAGTTTATCTGTATCAATCTCAACAAAATCAGCCGTTGTTGGCACCCTACGTTCGAAAGTGACATTTTGTTGTTTCGTGAACTCAAAGCGATCAATAATTCGGTTATAGAATTGTGTGAAATCAACCCACTCTTTATTTAATTGATAGTCGCTACTGTCCATTTTCGATAGCTGCAATAAATCATTGACCAAACGAATCATACGCTCCGTCTCATTTTGAGTGACATCAAGGAAATTCGGAGCAATCTCTTTATCCTGCCACGCTCCATCTGTTAATGCTTCTAAATAACTGCGCATGGTCGTTAGTGGTGTTCTTAGCTCATGTGAAACGTTAGCCACAAATTCGCGGCGCTCTTCTTCAATTTTTTCTTGCTCGGTAATATCATGTAAAACGGTTATAAGTCCATTAATAAAGCCTGTTTCCTTTTGAATAACTGAAAAATTGGCCCTTAAAATAAGATTGCTCTTTTCATCACTATAATCTAAGATAACCGATTCTCTTTCTTCAAGTAGCTCTTCAAATGTGTAGTCTTCTTCCAACCCTAATAATGAAACAATTGAATTAGATAAGACTGTTTCACGTGAAACATGCAACATTTCTGCAGCAGGTTCGTTGATGAGAATGACACGCCCTTTGCGGTCAGTGGCAATAACGCCATCTGTCATAAAGGTGAGGACAGATGATAGTTTCCTTCTTTCCCCTTCAGTGGTAGCTTGTGCTTCCTGCAGCTTTCTAGTCAAACTATTAAAGGTCATAGCTAATTGACCAATTTCATCTTGGCCATAGATTTTTACTTTTCTAGAATAATTCCCTTTTGCCATTGCTAACGCTTGTTTTCTCATATCGGTGATAGGTCTTGTAATGGTTTGCGCAAGTAACACACTGAGCACAGCGGTTAAAATAAGAGCAATTGCTGTACCTGTTGAGAAGATTTTGATAATCTCCCTCATCTGTGTATAGACATTCTCAATTTTAGACGTGACATAAATCACACCTTTTACGTCATTATCAATAATAATTGGTTTAATGTAGATCCATACTCGTTTGCCATTAATGACACTATCCTGTTCATTCGGTTGACCATTTTTAATTGACGTACGAATAAGCGCATTAGACATCTTCTGACCAACCTTTGATTGATCAGAAACATTCGATGTCCCTAGCACTCTCATAGACGTGCCCTCAATAACGGCGACTTCACTAATATCATCAGTGTTGTAGTCCTGCAATAACCTGCGCAGGTCCACCTCCAATGTGGCATCACCGTCTTCCGGCACTCGTTCTTTCACAAATTGTTCTTCTAAATAATAAGATAGCAGCTTCATCTGGTTTTCAATCGTTGTTTTAAAGTTAGCATTTAACGTATCCTCTAATTGCCTGACGAAATAAGCACTGACAATTTGCATGGCAATGAGGATGAGCAACACATATATAATGACGAATTTCAGATGAATTGATCGAAAAAATCCTACCTTGTTCATGTTCTACTTACTCCTGTTCTGGATTTCGCAAGTAGTATCCGACACCTCTTCTTGTAACGATCCATGTCGGATGACTTGGATTGTCTTCGATTTTTTCACGCAAACGTCTAACGGTTACGTCAACTGTTCTAACATCTCCGTAATAATCGTAGCCCCAAACAGTTTGAAGTAAATGTTCACGCGTCATTACTTGTCCAATATGCTTAGCTAAATAATGAAGTAATTCGAATTCTCTATGCGTTAGTTCGATCGTTTCACCGCGTTTAGAAACGATGTATGCGTCCGGGTGAATCGTGAGTGAGCCAACCTCAATTTCATTACTTTCATCTTCTTCATCCACTTTTGATGCAATTTGTTGATGACGACGAAGATTGGCTTTTACTCTGGCAATTAATTCCCTTGTGCTGAATGGTTTTGTTACATAGTCATCTGCTCCTAGCTCTAGCCCTAATACTTTATCAATTTCAGAGTCCTTTGCTGTGAGCATAATAATCGGCATATCATATTTCTTTCTTACTTCTCGGCAAACCTCAATGCCGTCTTTCTGTGGAAGCATAATATCTAATAGAATCATATCAGGCTTTACTTCTTCTACTTTTTCCAATGCGGAGACACCGTCATATACACAAGTTACATCGAAGCCTTCTTTATTTAAGTTAAACTGTAATATATCTGCAATTGGTTTTTCATCATCTACTACAAGAATTTTCTTATCCATCGTTGTTCTCCTTTATCCAATTATTATCTACTATCGTCACAATCATGTATCTTTTTCAAGATTATCATATCTAAGCTTATTGGGCTTGTAAAAGCATTTTGTAAAATTTCGTCAGCATGTATCCTACTCTACTTTATCACGTTACATACAAGTACGCATCATTTGTAATGTATCATATATGTACAAGTTATGGAAAAGCAAGATGGAAGGGGCTTTTTGTTTTGCGAGCGCTCTTAGATGGAACCTTGCCATACACACAAAAAAGCACGATAACTTCTGTTTATCAAAGCAGAGTTATTCGTGCTTAATGTTAGCTAAAACACTCATGTCCCAGCGCTTTTTTGATCATTGACTAATATAGTCTAATGGGTTTTTCAACTGACCATCTTTGTATAATTCAAAATGAAGGTGAACACCTGTTGAGTTACCAGTAGAGCCCATCACACCTAACTTAGAACCTTTCGTTACTGTCTCTCCTGCACTCACTGAGAGAGAATCTAAATGAGCATACAAGGTACGGTAGCCATTTTGATGGTCTATTTCTACTTTATAGCCATAACTGCTACTAAAGCCAGCTGAAATGACCTTTCCATTATCGGCTGCTTTAATGGTTCGATTACTTGGTCTGGCAATATCAATCCCTTTGTGGAGCTTACCCCAACGATGGCCAAGCTCGCTTGACACATATCCACCAACTGCTGGCCAAGCAAAGTCACCATCGCCAACATCAGGATTTTTTGTTCCTTTAATAATGATTTCCTCTACAGGCTCATCAATGATTTCCTCTTTTAGTTCACTTTTATCGACTTCTTCACCATTTGATTCTTTCAAATGGTATAACACGTTACGTTTTCCTTTTTTCCCTTCTTGCTTTACTTTCTCTTCCCCTTTCAACCTATCATCATCTTCTATTACTTTTGTGTTAAAGGGAATGTCTTCTTCTATATATTCTGATCTATTCGTAATCACATTAACGTACGGTTCGATTGTTTCAACAACAAGTTCTTGACCAACCTTTAGTACATCTTCTTGACCTATATCATTCAGGTCTTCAAGTTCTTCTGTAGATAAATGAAATTCGTCAGCAATCGTACTAATAGAGTCGCCTTCTTCAACTCTATATTTCTCTTGTTCTACTGTTCCTTTATTTAGGAAATTGATGACCTCATCAACAGACTGCACCTTGTTCGGATCTACTTTTTCTTTCTTCCATTCTATTTCCTCGGAAAATTTCGCATTCAACAGGCGGGTATCACCAATTGCTAATTCTGGTAGTGGCTCTTCTTCTTCTGAGCGCTCTTTTAACTCTTTATAGTCTTTTTCAGAAATGTACTGTAACTGTAGTTGCTGAAGCACTTCATTCGCTTCTTCTTGGTTCTTTACATAAGCAACTGTTTCACCATCAATTTCTAGCGCGACAGCATCTGCTTTAATAGAGATCCCTCTCAGCCCGTTTTCTGACGTTAACTCTTTGTCGCTTGCTTCATTAAAGGCTTTCCCTTCATCTTCAGGTAGATAGGAGAGCTCATGGTCTAACGCCTTTTGTATGCCCTCATAGGACTTCCCTTGGTTTTCAAGTTCATCCTCTACTATATTTTCAATCACTTGGGGATTATCAACTGTCCCCACATATTGATCACCTATATATACATAATACAAATCCGACTCTTCTGCTTCTGCTAATACTGATGTGGATCCACTCCACGCTAAACAACCACCAATCATAACGATTGCGGCCGCTTTCTTCCATTTATGTGTAACACGCTTAGATGTATGTTCTGTATATGTAGTCAGTCTTTGCTTCCATTGCTTCATGGTTCTTCCCCCTATACTACTTTACACCTTCTGGTTCTTATTAGTGCTATCAGACTAATCACTATTGCACCTAACTAATGTACCATATCGTCATTTTTACGCGTTTGATGTCTCGGTAATGTAATTAAACTGTATTTATGGTGACATAGTTTGACGTAATATAGGAAAAAACTACATAGAAAAGGGGGAATTTTGTCATATGATTGTAATAGAGGAAGGAGAAAAACATAAAAAAAGAGAGCACGAATTAAATTCATACTCCCTTTTTGATGGCTCAGGACGGAATCGAACCGCCGACACAAGGATTTTCAGTCCTTTGCTCTACCGACTGAGCTACTGAGCCATAAAAACAGCTTATCCAATTTTCATGATCACTATACAAGTGAATCATGGCGGTCCGGACGGGACTCGAACCCGCGACCTCCTGCGTGACAGGCAGGCATTCTAACCAACTGAACTACCGGACCAAATCTATATAAAATTCGTAATCAATGAAAGAATGAGCGCTTGCATCCTATGATTACTACTATTAAAAAAGATGACCCCTACGGGATTCGAACCCGTGTTACCGCCGTGAAAGGGCGGTGTCTTAACCGCTTGACCAAGGGGCCATACGAATATAAAATGGTGAGCCATGAAGGACTCGAACCTTCGACCCTCTGATTAAAAGTCAGATGCTCTACCAACTGAGCTAATGGCTCGCTTTTTAATTTGAAGCGTTTTCTTTTCTTGACGACGCTTTTTATATTATCATAGGGTGATAGCTTTGTACACTCCTTTTTTTAATATTTTTTCAGAAAAACTTTTTCTAGTTAAAATCCTCTCATAACTTGTCTTATAAAAAAGAAAAAAACTAAATAACATGGGTCATTTAGTCTTTTTTTCAGTAGATGGATGTGTGAGTTTAATTGCCCCTAAAATAAGTGGGATTTGTAGTGGTAAACGCATCCATAAAAATAACGGATGAATCTTTTTACCTTTATAAAAAGTATTATTTTTTACTGCCATGTTGATATTAGCTGGGAAAACAAGCACCATGAAGAATGAAAGCAGCTTACCTACTAGACTTTGACCTCTCTTCGCCCAAAGTAACATCGCAAATGCGACCTCCAGCACACCTGTAATGAGGACAATCCCTTTTTTAAACGGTAAAGATTCCGGCACTATCTTACGAAAATTTCGTTCCCGAACGAAATGAAGGACTCCTGCTACAAACAAAATCAATGAATACATGCCTTTTAATATTTTCAAATTCTTCCACCACCTTAGTGTGTTCAATGCCCTAATTTTTTGCTTTCTAAACCATTCTACTATTTTCAACATCACTCTATGTAAAAGTGACGACTCCACCTTTCATCTTCATAGTGCAGTCGTTTATTTAAATTTTTAAAGATGATCATTTCCATCCAATCTACTCATAAGAGAAGCTAATTGATTTTTTAAATCTTTTATTTCACGACTAATTATTGCATTTACCAGCTGTAAAGCCTGCATCTTTACGTCACTCTCTTCTTTTTGCGTACGATATTCCTGCATCGTCACAACGCTTTGCTTTTGCAGCTCTTCTATCACTGCTATGTCTCTTTTTAACTTTCGGTTTTCATCATCATTCGGCTTGATCAAAACTAATACTTGGTTCTCTCCTGTCCGTTTAATGACGCGGAACCCATCCGTTGCCTTCGTAGCAATTCCATCATCATTAGACTGACAATACCCATCGACTTCACATGTGCCATCATCTCTTACAAGAATTTGGCCCACTAGTCCAACTGGTACCCATTCTGGACGTTTTTCTCTTGGAATGTACGACTTTTGTGTGTCCCATTCTGGATTCATAACTGGTTGTGTCTCTGTTGAAGCAGGAATTATGACGTTTCCTTCTTTATCTTTCTTTTCAAGGATCTCCACTTCATGATACGTTCTTCTTCCCCATTCATCCAATTGGTAGCGCCCATGCCAGCTAAGGCCTGCACTATTGCCAATGATGCTCGGAGTCGCGCTAGTAATCCCAAGTATATAGTTATCTAATGATGTAGCCTTTTTGATTTTGTCACCCTCTAAGGTAACAAAGTAGCCTACTTCTATTTCTTCTCCATTGATGGATTCGAACATTTCAGCGAAGTCGGCTCCACCTGTGTTGTAGGACGCACCGTCGATGTACATTTCTCCATTGCTGGCGAGCCATTTGGCGCCAATTGCTCTAGCATTAGTCCCTGTGCCATTACCAATAAACCATGAATTGGCTTCTTCTGCATTGCCAAACACACCCATAATATGTGAGGCAGCAAAACCTTCCGTGGAGGTATAGAATCCTTCGGCATGAGAATAAATTCCACTTGCTACAGTTTGCCGACCTTGAGCATGGGAATAGTTACCGCTAGCTAACGTTTCATAGCCTTCTGCATGAGCCGCTTCACCACTAGCAGTGTTAAAAATCCCTTCTGTATGAGATGCCTCGCCAGTTGCATTTGTTCTCGATCCTTCCGCATGTGCTGAAGCAGCACTTGCAGTTGTATAAATACCTTCTGCATGCGAACCACTCGCACTTGCAGTTGAAAAACCACCTTCTGCATGCGAATACCAACCACTTGCCTCTGTTTGATATCCTTCCGCATGAGAACGATCAGCCCTTGCGATTGTTTTATCTCCTTCTGCATGCGAATACCATCCATATGTCTCTGTTTGATACCCCTCAGCGTGGGAATACCATCCATATGTTTTTGATTGATATCCTTCTGCGTGTGAGTATGGGGTATTAGCTTCTGTTTGATACCCCTCAGCATGTGTGCATATACTATTAGCCATTGTCATCTGCCCCTCTGCGTGGGAATTTTCCCCTGCAGCTGTCGTTTGGTTACCTTCAGCATGCGCATTTAATCCACTTGCTTCTGTATTATATCCTTCTGCATGGGTTCCGGAGTTACTGGCTGTTGTCGATATACCTTCTGCGTGGGATCCATCTCCACTTGCTGTGACCTCGACACCTTCTGCATGGGCATTCGCACCACTTGCTGTTGTTTGGGAACCCTCGGCATGGGCATTCTCTCCACTTGCTGCTGTATATGAACCTTCCGCGTGAGATGACGCGCCACTTGCTTCTGAATGATCTCCTTCTGCATGAGCAGAGTTTCCAGCAGCAACCGTTCCATCCCCTTCTGCGTGAGAAGTCGCACCGATTGTTCTTGTTTGGTAACCTTCAGTATGAGAACCAATGCCAATGGCTTCTGTTTGTGAACCTTCCGCATGCGCAGCAACCCCTGAAGCAACACTTTGATACCCTTCTGCATGAGTAACATTTCCGATTGCCTGTGTTTCAAAACCTTCTGCATGCGCACCAAGTCCAATCGCTTGTGTTGCTTGCCCCTCTGTATGTGAAGCAATTCCTTGTGCGGTTGATTGGTATCCTTCTGCGTGAGAAACATCCCCAGTTGCTTGAGATCCATTCCCCTCCGCATGGGCTGTTACTCCAGATGCAAGGGTGTTCACTCCCTCCGCATGGGCGCTATCTCCGACTGCCTGTGTTGCAAAGCCCTCCGCATGCGCAGCTATACCAATTGCTTGTGTTTGACTTCCTTCTGCATGCGAGGCACTAGCTGTTGTTTCCGTCATATAGCCTTCTGCATGTGAGGCATCCCCTGCCGCAAGTGTATGCGATCCTTCTGCATGTGAAGCCTCCCCGTTTGCAACAGTTTCAAAACCTTCCGCATGCGCAGCAGCGGCGTTCGCTATTGTATTTAACCCTTCAGCCGTTGAACAATCTCCTAATGCTTGTTGGTTACATGGATTATCCATCAATTTATCTCCTTCCAACATCGTTTTATATTAATGTATGAAAATAGATAAAGTCGGCTTGTACAAACACCTATACAATGTAGAAGGTATATCATATGGAACATAGAAAAAAAGACCGTACCCTCTACAGATACGATCTTAAAAAGCTTATTTTTTAGTTTTGTCTCCAAGGGCTTAAGACCACATTTGTTTGCGTACGGTCAGGGCCAACAGAGAATACTGACAATGGAATGCCTGTTAATTGAGAGACACGCTCTAAGTAGTGACGTGCATTTGCTGGCAACTCATCTAAAGATTTGCAAGCTGTAATATCTTCTGTCCAGCCTGGCAGCTCTTCATATACTGGTTCGCAATCAGCAAGGACTTTTAAGCTCGCTGGGAATTCTTCAATGATTTCGCCTTTGTAGCTATAAGCCGTACAGATTTTCAAAGTATCAATGCCTGTAAGAACATCAATAGAATTGAGTGAAAGATCTGTGATTCCGCTCACACGACGCGCATGTCGCACAACGACACTATCAAACCAACCAACACGACGAGGACGACCTGTTGTTGTACCATATTCACGACCAACTTCGCGGATTTGATCACCAATCTCATTATTTAATTCAGTTGGGAAAGGTCCATCTCCTACACGAGTTGTATAGGCTTTGGAAACCCCAACAACATGTTTAATTTTTGTTGGTCCAACACCAGAACCGATTGCGACACCGCCCGCTACTGGGTTAGAAGAGGTAACGAATGGATATGTTCCTTGATCAATATCAAGCATAACCCCTTGTGCACCTTCAAATAATACTCTACGGCCATCATCAAGTGAATCATTCAATACAACGGATGTATCACATACATATTTCTTCACTTGTTGACCGTACTCATAATATTCGTCCAGAATGTCTTCGATTTTGAAGCCTTCTGTTTCATAAATTCTTTCAAATAAACGGTTTTTATCCGCTAAGTTACGAGCAAGCTTCTCTTCAAATACTTCTTTATCTAATAAATCTGCGATACGGATTCCAACACGAGCGGCTTTATCCATATAAGCAGGTCCGATTCCTTTTTTCGTTGTACCAATTTTGTTATCGCCTTTGCTGTTCTCTTCTACCTCATCTAATTTTAAGTGGTAAGGTAAAATGACATGGGCGCGGTTACTAATACGTAAATTATCTGTTGTCACGCCTTTTTCATGTAAGTAAGCCAATTCTTGTACCAATGCTTTAGGATCAACGACCATTCCGTTACCAATGACACAAATTTTATCACTATAAAAAATACCTGATGGAATTAAATGCAATTTATACGTTTCACCGTTAAATTTAATTGTATGTCCAGCGTTATTACCGCCTTGATATCTTGCGATCACTTCCGCATTCTCTGATAGAAAATCCGTGATTTTCCCTTTACCTTCGTCTCCCCATTGTGTTCCTACAACAACTACTGATGACATTACGAATGCACCTCCGAGGTTTCTTTTTCCCTTATCAAACAAACTAATTTTACAATTTTATTATGATAAAGTCAATAAAACACGAACATTTTATTCATATACCGAAAAATACGTTCGTGAAACAATTGAGTAATTCTTGCATCAAGGGTTGGGTGACACCTGTTTTTACTGCTTCTCAGTTATTAAACTCTGTTAGTAAATATACGAAAATAAAACGACGGTTAGGTGGTTTTTGTACTGTTGATCTTATATGACATTGATTTTTTTAAATATATGGGGGATTATTTTTGCTCGGCTATGTTTGTGTTTTTCCTTTTGATGTACGAGCAATTCACTTCTGCCCCGTTATCTTTATAATTTCCCCCCAAACCACTTCCACTCCACCATTTTCACCAATATCTATCTCAAAACATGTGCAATCTCACCGCTCCTTTTATATTTACCCATTTGCCACGACTTCCATTAAAAAAGAGGGAACCAGCCAAATGCTGTTTCCCTCTTTATGCCCCAGGCGGAGCAAATGAATCGTCAAATCTTTTTTCTAGGTTGACGAATTTATTATATTCTTTGACGAAGGCGAGCTGGACGGTACCAACCGGGCCGTTACGTTGTTTAGCGATGATGATTTCGATGATGTTTTTGTCTTCGGACTCTTTGTCATAATAATCATCACGATATAAGAAGGCAACGATATCAGCATCCTGCTCAATACTTCCTGATTCACGTATATCAGACATCATTGGACGTTTATCTTGTCGTTGCTCAACGCCACGTGATAGCTGAGATAAGGCAATAACAGGTACTTGTAGCTCCCTCGCAAGTGCTTTTAGGGAACGAGAGATTTCAGAGACTTCCTGCTGACGGTTTTCACCAGAACGGCCGCTACCTAAAATAAGCTGCAAATAGTCGATGAGAATCATGCCTAAGCCATGTTCCTGCTTCAAGCGGCGACATTTTGAACGAATTTCAGTGATTCTAACACCAGGCGTATCATCAATAAAAATGCCAGCATTCGATAGGCTCCCCATCGCCATCGTCAGCTTGCCCCAATCATCATCGGTTAAAGAACCTGTTCTGAGACGTTGTGCATCGATATTTCCTTCCGCACAAAGCATACGCATAACGAGCTGTTCAGCACCCATCTCCAAACTAAATATCGCAACATTTTCTTGTGTTTTTACGGCAACATTTTGCGCGATATTTAAGGCAAAAGCTGTTTTACCAACGGAAGGTCTAGCGCCAACGATAATTAAATCATTGCGTTGAAAGCCTGCTGTCATATGATCAAGCTCAGCAAACCCAGTCGCTATTCCAGTGATATCACCTTTACGGTTATGCATGACCTCGATATTATCATACGTACGCACAAGCACATCTTTAATATTGTGGAAAGCTCCTGCATTTTTACGTTGCGATACTTCTAATATATTTTTTTCTGCTTCGCCAAGTAGTGATTCAACTTCATCTTCTCTCGCATATCCATCTTGGGCAATGTCTGTTGCCGTACGGATGAGTCTACGTAAGATCGATTTTTCTTCTACTATCTTAGCATAATATTCTATATTTGCTGCTGTTGGAACAGATGCAGCTAATTCACTTAAATAAGTTACTCCGCCTGTATCCTCTAACATTTTGGCTGCGTTTAATTCTTCTGTTACTGTTACTAAATCAACGGCTTCTCCCTTGTCATTTAGTTTCAGCATGACATTAAAGATTCTTTGATGAGCCGCTCTATAGAAATCTTCAGGAATTAATAGTTCTGAAGCCATTGTTAACGAGGAAGGCTCCAGAAAGATTGCGCCTAGAACAGCTTGTTCAGCCTCTATGTTTTGCGGAGGGAGACGATCAGCAAATAATTCACTCAAAACAAATAGAACCCCCTCATACTGACACATTTTAAACACGTTAGATGACAAAAATGTGATCAGCCTTCACCGATCACATTTTTTCACTCTATTATTTTACCATGAATTCTTTTGATGCGTTGTTAAATTCTTTAATTGGCTTCTTTTACATGTACATTTAACGTAGCTGATACTTCTGTGTGCAGTTTAACCGGTACTTTTGTGTATCCTAAAGTACGAATGGCGTCACTTAATTCGATTTTGCGCTTGTCGATTTTAATATCATGCGCCTTCTTTAATTCTTCAGCAATTTGCTTGCTTGTAATCGAACCGAATAGACGACCGCCCTCTCCAGCTTTTGTTGAAAATTCGAGTGTCAACTTCTCCAATGTTTCTTTTAATTGCTTCGCTTCTTCTAACTCAGCTGCTGCTTCTTTTTCTTCTTTCTTTTTTTGTGCATTCAATGAACTCACATTTGAGTTATTTGCTTCTACAGCGAGTCCTTGTTTAATTAAAAAGTTATGTGCATAGCCGTCTGCTACGTTCTTCACTTCACCTTTTTTCCCTTTTCCTTTAACATCTTTTAAGAAAATGACTTTCATTCTTCTTTTCTCCCTTCTAAATACTCATCAATTGCTTCTTTTAATTTACCTTCCACATCATTGATTGAGACATCATCTAATTGAGTAGCAGCATTTGTCAAATGGCCGCCCCCTTCTAGCGCCTCCATAATGACCTGTACGTTAATATCACCTAATGAGCGAGCACTCACACCAATCATTTCATCAGCACGATAAGAAATGACGAATGAAGCTGTCACACCATCCATTGCCAGTAATGTATCAGCTGCTTGTGCAATTAACACTTGGTCGTATATATCGTCCTCAGCACCTTTAGCAATGGCGAGGCCATTTCGGTAAAATTCTACCGTTTCAATGATTTTCGCCCGTTTAATATACGTGTCGACATCTTCTTTCAAGAATCGTTGCACAAGGACTGTATCCGCTCCTTGTCCTCTTAAATAAGATGCTGCATCAAAGGTTCTGGCGCCTGTTCTTAACGTAAAGCTCTTCGTATCAACGATGATTCCAGCGAGTAGTGCAGTCGCCTCAAGCATATCAATTTTACGATTCTTCGGTTGATATTCTAGCAATTCCGTCACTAATTCTGCTGTCGAAGAGGCATAAGGCTCCATATAAACAAGCAGCGGATTTTTAATAAAATCTTCGCCGCGACGATGATGATCAATCACAACTACATCTTCTATTTTAGCAAGCAATCGCTCTTCTATCACCATAGAAGGCTTATGGGTATCAACAACAACAAGTAAAGTATCGTCAGTTGCCATCTCTAACGCTTGATCTGGCGTGATGAATTTCGCATAAAGCTCTTCTTTTTTCTCTATCTCACCCATTAAACGATTTACGCTTTGATCAAATTCGTCTTTATTAACGACAATATAGCCATCACGATGGTTCATCTCTGCTACCTTCTGAATACCAATGGCAGCACCAATTGCGTCCATATCCGGTCGTTTATGACCCATGACGATGACTTTATCACTTTCAGAGACTAATTCCTTTAAAGCGTGAGAAATAACGCGTGCCCGCACCCTCGTTCGTTTCTCGACGGGGTTCGTCTTCCCTCCGAAAAATTTCACTTTACCATTTGGCTGTTTAATTGCTACCTGGTCACCACCTCTACCGAGAGCAAGGTCTAAACTAGACTGAGCTAAGACACCTAGTTCTGGCAAATCGGAAACCCCTGCTCCGACACCTATACTTAATGTGAGTGGCACATTTTGTTTTGCCGTCGTTTCTCTGACAAAATCAAGAATGGTGAATTTACTTTTCTCGAATTGGTCCAAAATACTTTCGTTAAAGACGGCGATAAACCGCTCTGAAGATACACGCTTAAAGAAAACGCCATTTTCCATGGCCCATTTATTCAGAATAGAGGTGACAAGATTATTCAAACTACTTCTTGTCTGGTCATCCATTCCTTGTGTTAAATCATCATAATTATCTAAAAAGATAATAGCAATAACGGTACGTTCATCTTCGTATAATTTTTCAATCTGTGTTTGCTCTGTTACATCAAAGAAATAAAGCAGACGTTCATCAGGCTTATGTACCACACGAAATTTGCGATCTGTTAGCGTAATGGTTTCTGATTCAATCTCTTTCTTAATGATAGGGATTAAGGCATCTGCCACATCATAAAGTGATCTCCCTACCAATGTATCTTCCCCAAAGCATGATGCCATATAAGGATTCGTCCAATCGATATAATACTCATCATTAATCAGCATAATTCCAATTGGCATCTCCATTAATGCTTCTTCCCCTACCTTTTTCACACGGTAAGATAAGGTCGATATGTACTCCTCTGTTTCCTTCCTCTGCTCATAATCAAACTTAAATAATAGGTAGAAAGGAATGCCGAAAAGGAGGAGCGCAACGAGACTCAATATCCAATTGTACAACGCCATAATCGCTAGAAGAACGACGGTTACACCAATTAAAGCAAACAGGCAATAACGCATCGTTTTCTTTTCTAAATACGAGGGCATGTTTTCAACTCCTGTACAGTAGTGTTATGCATCCCTATTATCTAATCGTTTTCTTAAATCAAATCCTATATCAATTATACCTAATATCCTCACAATATAAAGGAAGATTGGCATTAAAAAGGTAAATATGAGGATGGCAATGGGCACAATCTTTGGCCAATTCTTTAATCTGCTATAGAAGAAGATAAAGGCGAGCCCTTGAATCACCATAATTAGCTGTAAAACGAAAAGGAGATTCATAATGGCCATCGTTGTAAAAGAACCTTCCTCTGGTCTCATGACAAATTGGGCAAGGATGGTTAATAAATAATACCATAAAATACTTTTCGGGAAACTGATATCGGCAAATGAGCGCCATTTTTTCACTTCAATACCAAATCTCCTGACAATGGGTACACCAATCAGCTGAATAATAAATACATACATTGCAGAAGAAAGCACAAGGAGACTTGGAAGTAATGTCTCTAATGCAGTAATTGTCGCTTCTAACTGCTCGATAATTTGTTCTGCTTCATTATTATCTATCGTAGATAACATGTTTTTTGTCATATCCATTGATTGCTCAAGAACTACTTTTAGTTCCTCAACAAAATTGATATTCAATAGCACGTTCATGCCAGCAAAAACGAGTAAAAACATCGCTAAAAACGCTAAAGAACCACCGAGCAACATCGCTGTCCGTTCTTTCTTCAGCTTAATTAACTCTCCAATCACTAACCCTGTTAAGCCAAAGATAAGGGTTAATGGAATGGCTGTAATGGTTCCAACAATGAATGAAATCAAAATAGCCGCAACAAAAAAGATAGCCGCATCACTTCGCTTATTTTTAGCGGCAAATAACATAAAAGGAACCGGTAAGCCGAAAGTGACAATTGTTCCGATAATCGGCAAATAAAGGGACATCAATAGTAACACAGCAAAAGCAGCTAATAAAACTACCCCTTCAGTAAGTTTATGTACATTTTTCAAATAGATTCACCTCTCAAATTGGGCACAAGCCCGCATCTATTATTGTATACACTCATGGATAGGTATTCAACTGAATGAATGCTTCATTTCGTGTAAATATATTCTTTCATAACCAAATCATCCTTATCTATCAAGAAAACAGGCAATCATGCAAAAAACCTCCAAGAATGAAGGTTCAATCATTCTAGAAGGTTCTCATTACGATTTTCCCTTTTATGCTTCGGTTGAAACGACCTTGGTTTGATCAGTTTGTTTTAATAGGTTAAAAAACTGTTTATTTCTTGTATGATAAAGAATCATACAAATAATACTGCCTCCTGAAACGAGCATGATCACCCATATCGGCCACCATTCAAGAAATAAACCAAATAGGATATACCCTAAAGGTGTTGCTGCACTCGCACCTGTTTCGAGTATGGCCATCACTCTACCACGATATTCATCTTTTGTACTTTTTTGAATGAGTACCATCACTGGAATATTAATAATCATGATTGCTGCCGCTAGGAGTAGCACGATCCCTATTAAATAAACGAAGACCACTTGATTAGAAATCTCTATCAGTTGTGGCATCCCTATTAACATTAACAATATTCCTAAGCACACCATACCAATTCCAATACTGAATGATTTATTTTTCATCTCTGCTTTTAACGAGAGAATCGTACTCATGACTAACATGCCCATAGCAAAGCTACCCTCAATAAGACCAAATTGATAAGTTGGCATTTGGCGAATCGTAAGAACGAGATAAGGTAGTGCTACGGGAAAAACTGCAAACCAAAAATTCACCCATACAGACATAAAGATTAATTGGCGAAGCAAGGTTTGTTTTTTTACATAGGATAGACCTGCTCTCAACTCGGTCTGAATCGTTCCTACTTGTTGTTTTTCTGTTTTTTCGACAAATAAGTAATAGTTAATAAAAAGACTGGCTATACCGGAAAGGAAAAATCCACATATGTTGATTATCATGAAGCTTGAGAGAGGTAATAGTCCGAAAAGGATGCCTCCAAGTATTGGCCCTAATATAACTGAGAAGGAGGCCACAGCTTGGTTGAGAGACATTGCTTTTTGTAAGAAATCTGGACCGACCATATTGTATATGGAGGACATCACTGCTGAAGAATAGAAGGTATTGATGATACTGAGTACGCATGTCGCTAAATAAAGTAGCCAAATGTCTTGTGTGACAAAAATAAACAAACCACAAATAACGGCAATCCAAAGGGCACAAGCAAAATTGGTTGTAATAATGATTCTTTTACGGTTCCATCGGTCGCTCAATGTCCCAGCAAGTGGAGCGAGTATAATACGAGGTAGAATAGTAAGTAAGAGGGTAATTGAAAAGTTGACGGCCGAACCCGTAACCGCAAGAACATATAATCCTATCGCGAAACTATAGATAGATGACCCAAACACAATCACTACTTTCGCTAAGAGAAACAGCACCAAATTCTTTTTTATGGCTGCTGATGATGGCATTTAACTTTCCCCCTCTTTCGGCAGTTTCTTAAACGAACAATTCACTTCATAAGTATCACGATTCTTTGTCTGTTCATCAGGCTTAACCGTCTTTTTAAAATACTTCAAAAACAGCTCATCTACCTCATCTCGGAATAATTGCAGCTCTTCTTTGGTTAAAGATAAAGTTGTTCCTCTTGTACTTTTTCCTTTATCCTCAACATTCGCACCTGTTTGATTAAGATGAAATTGATTCGCCTTCGCTCGGTAATACTTTTCGATAATTCCTTTGTACTCCTTCGTTGATTCAATCTCTAAAATGTTTCCCTTATAAAGTTGCTGAATATGGTAATGGATACTACCTGCTGATTTCCCCAACTCATCTGCTACTTGCTTCGCTGTGAGCGCGCGTTCCGACAGTAAAAAGATAATTTTCATTCGCAACGGATTAGAGATCAGTTTTTGTTGATGTATATCAATATTCATTGACTTCCATTCAAAAGATGTCATTTTCATCTCTCCTATCTAATTGTATTGTATGTTCTAGATTAATAATACGTTCTAACTTTTTAGAATGCAGGGTATATTTTAAATATTCTAATTATTTAGAGTGTGGATAACCTCGACTCAGGGAGTGTCGACCATCGGATTGATTCTTAGGAGACTCTATATGGGCACAAGGAGCGGAAATAAAAGGGGGTGTGATTCTAACCGTTGCAAATAATGAGGGCTAACTGTGTTTACACAGCTATCTTCCAATTGTTTTCGCTCTAATCCAATCAGATTTTTTACTTTGGGGCAATTTTTGACACGTTTCTGACCGAATCCTATCAAATTTTTAACCTTGGTCAGGTTTTTGACGCGTTTCCACCTGAATCCTATCAAATTTCTGCTCTTGGTCTTGTGTTTAACTCACTTCCTCCTGAATCCTATCATATTTCTACGCTTCGCCCATTTTTTGACTCGCTTCCGACCGAATCGTATCAAATTTCTACCCTTGGCCAGGTTTTTGACTCGCTTCCGACCGAATCACATCAAATTTCTACCTTTGCCCAGGTTTTTGACGCGCTTCTACCTAAATCCTATCAAATTTCTACCCTGCTCCCATTTTTTGACGCGTTTCCACCTAAATCCTATCAAATTTCTACCCCGCGCCCATTTTTTGACTCTTTTCCACCGAATCCCATCAAATTTCTACGCTTCGCCAGGTTTCCGACTCGTTTGAAACATGTGTTCAAACTAAATTAAACCTAAAAAAACACAGTAGGCGCGAAGCCTACTGTGTTCGAACATTTACTTATTATTCACCTGAAACGAATGGAAGTAATGCCATTTGGCGAGAACGCTTAATAGCAATCGTTAATTTACGTTGGTATTTAGCGTTTGTGCCTGTTACACGACGAGGTAAAATTTTACCACGTTCAGAGATGAATTTTTTTAGAAGATCTACATCTTTATAATCGATGTGAGTGATTCCGTTTGCAGTAAAATAGCAAACTTTACGACGTTTCGCACGTCCTCCTCTGCGTCCACCAGCCATGTTTTGTCACTCCTTTTCCTATTATTTTTTCAAAGCCTTATTGGTTTAGAACGGAAGATCGTCATCGGAAATATCGATTTGACCGTTATTAGCGAATGGATCTTGATCTACACGAGTTTGGCCTTGGTTGCTGCGGTTATTATCATATGGTCGTTGATTCTGATTATTGTTGCCACCATAAGAATAATCATCTCTCTGGCCACCATATTGATTCGAGCCACCTTGTGAGCCTGCAGCATTTCTTGGTTCAAGAAACTGTACGCTTTCTGCCTGAACTTCAGTCACATATACACGTTTGCCATCTTGTCCTTCGTAATTACGTGTTTGCAAGCGTCCATCGACACCAGCTAGGCTTCCTTTTTTAAGGAAGTTCGCTACGTTTTCAGCAGGCTTTCTCCAAACAACGCAATTAATGAAATCCGCTTCTCTGTCTCCATTTTGATTCGTAAATGTACGATTCACAGCAAGAGTAAAAGTAGCCACTGCTACTCCATTCGGTGTATAACGTAATTCTGGGTCTTTCGTTAAACGCCCCACTAGAACTACACGATTCATCATCAGAATCAACTCCTTTCGATAAAATTAAGCATATTTATTATTTCTCGTCTTTAACAACGATGTATCTGATAATATCTTCACTGATTTTTGCAAGACGAGTGAACTCATCAACTGCTTTAGAATCAGCATTAATGTTTACTAATTGGTAGTATCCATCACGGAAATCATTGATTTCGTAAGCTAAACGACGCTTACCCCAGTCTTTTGACTCGTTGATTTCAGCACCGTTATCAGTAAGGATTGCGTCGAAACGCTCAACTACAGATTTCTTTGCCTCATCTTCAATGTTTGGACGGATGATGTACATAACTTCGTACTTTTTCATCACTTTCACCTCCTTTTGGTCTAAACGGCCCGTGTGAGGGCAAGGAGCAATTATTCATTACTCACAAGGTAAAAGTATATCATACGTTTGATCAATATGCAATTGCCTCAAAAGGAAAAACAGAGAGACGAAACATAAAAAGAAAAAAACGAATAGGATGAAATATTTTTTGCGGTTAAAGCATTATGACGATCCGCCTCTGTAACTCTATAGAAAAACCCCAATAAATCCTTTGTTACAAGAATTCATTGGGGATTTTATCAAACGTTAAATCGGAAGTGCATAACATCTCCGTCTTTAACGATGTATTCTTTTCCTTCTAAGCGAACTTTTCCAGCTTCTTTCGCTGCATTCATATTGCCAGCAACGACTAGGTCGTCGTAGGAAACTGTTTCAGCACGTATGAAGCCTTTTTCGAAGTCGCTATGGATGACACCGGCACATTGTGGTGCTTTCATTCCTTTACGGAAAGTCCAAGCACGTACTTCTTGTACGCCAGCTGTAAAGTAAGTAGCTAAGCCAAGTAAGCTGTACGATGCTTTAATCAATTGATCTAAACCTGATTCTTCAATACCAAGCTCTTCAAGGAACATTTCCTTCTCTTCTCCTTCAAGCTCAGCAATTTCTGATTCGATTTTTGCACAAATGACAATCACTTCTGCATTATCTGCGGATGCAAATTCTTTTACTTTTTGAACGTATTCATTAGTAGAAGGATCAGCCACATCATCTTCACCAACATTCGCTACATAAAGCATTGGTTTAATCGTTAGTAAGTGTAACCCTTTAACCAATTTCATTTGTTCTTCTGTAAATTCTACTGTTCTTGCAGGTTGATCTGCTTCGAAAGCTTCTTTTAATTTTTCAAGAATTTCTAATTCAAAAACAGATTCCTTATCTTTTTGTTTCGCAAGCTTACTTACACGTACAATGCGTTTTTCAACGGATTCTAAGTCAGCTAAAATCAGTTCCAAGTTGATTGTTTCGATATCATCAATCGGATTCACTTTTCCTGATACGTGGGTAATATTATCGTCAGCAAAACAACGAACCACTTGGCAAATCGCGTCAACTTCACGGATATGTGAAAGAAACTTATTACCAAGTCCTTCACCTTTACTTGCCCCTTTAACAATTCCAGCAATGTCTGTAAATTCAAAAGCGGTAGGTACCGTTTTCTTTGGTTGAACAAGTTCGGTTAACTTCGCTAATCTTTCATCCGGTACTTCAACAATACCGACATTAGGATCTATCGTACAAAACGGGTAGTTCGCTGATTCAGCACCCGCTTGAGTTATTGCATTAAATAAGGTGGATTTACCAACGTTCGGCAAACCGACAATTCCAGCTGTTAATGCCATTTAGGTCACTCCTAATCATTTAATCTATCTAAGAAAAATTATTAATCGATTTTTATACAGGCCTTTAACAATTATAGAGATTTGTATAAAAATAAGCAAGTTCACTAAGCGTTTTAAGAAAAGCGCAAGGCGCCCGTCTATCGGCTACAAGCATAAGATGAGCCGGTGGAAAGATTGTTCTTTAACCTGTTTGACGGATTGGCCTAGACCATAGAGCCGGATGGCACCTGGAGCTAGACATGAAAACTCATTGAAAAAATCACATTTTCTTATCGAAAAAAATGGTAAAGATAACCTTTACCATTGATTACGCCAATACTTTTTTTAGTTTTCTTGTAAATTCTCTTCTTGGAATCATTACACTATGACCGCAACCTTCACATTTAATGCGAATATCCGCGCCCATACGTATAATTTTCCATCGATTTGCTCCACATGGGTGAGCCTTTTTCATCTCAACAATATTATTAAGATCAAATTGTTTTTCTTCCAATTTCATCACCCTTTTCTTCACTTCTATTTCACTATTATACCTTGTCCTACTAATATATTTCCAATAAACATCAGAGGAAAATATATTTCGTGTCCTAATCACGTATAGAATGAGTGAATATTCCGTATACTATTACTACTATTCAATTCAATCGCTAAAAAAGAAAGTAAAGCGCTCTTTTCTATAGAGTGACATTGAAGGAGTGACGCTTGATGAATTTTTATCCACGTATTTTTGATAAGAAACCTAAATTAACCTCTCGGATTCCACACGATGAACAAAGTGCTACTAATAAACTTGCTCATGAAATCAAGCAGTTTCTCCCGAGTAATATACAAGAAAGACC
This sequence comes from Cytobacillus sp. FSL K6-0129, assembly GCF_038007625.1. Classification (NCBI taxonomy): domain Bacteria; kingdom Bacillati; phylum Bacillota; class Bacilli; order Caryophanales; family Bacillaceae; genus Cytobacillus; species Cytobacillus sp. FSL K6-0129. Next base: position 3,004,195 of record NZ_JBBOXM010000001.1, read on the forward strand.
ATTCGTCCTTATTTGTATCGGTACGGACCGCTCTACCGGTGATTCGCTCGGTCCATTAGTTGGAACCTTATTAAAAGAACGATCTATTCCTAACCTTCATGTATTCGGCACATTAGAAGACCCTATTCATGCAGTAAATCTATCTGAAAAACTGTCATATATTGAAGAACAATTTCCTAATGCTTTTATTATCGGCATTGATGCCTGCTTAGGGCGTGTAAAAAGTGTGGGGATTATTCAAATTGCTGATGGTCCTGTTAAACCAGGTGCTGGAGTAAATAAGGATTTACCTGAAGTTGGTGATATACATATCGCTGGCATCGTCAATGTGAGCGGGTTTATGGAGTTTATGGTATTACAAAATACAAGACTGAGCTTAGTCATGAATATGGCCAAAACCATTGCCAATGGCATCCATGAAGTAACGATGATGGAAAAAGCAAAATTTATCCCTATCGACTGGGGTAAAGAACAGACTTTATAATGTGACACAAGAGTTTCCGACTGACAATGAATACGAGCTACCGATACGTGACGATTTTCGTTTTTCCAGACGCAAATCGCCGCGTATTTTCTTTGGAATCGACATAAATAAAGACATTTTGGAAATCTGATTTGATGAGGCTGAAATGCATTAAACCATGATGAAGAAAGGAAGGTTGTGTAGTCTAACTGCTTTTGCCCATGAATCTCTCGAATATCTCATTCAACCCCTGTATGAAGACTTGAAACCAAAGAAAAAACGAACAATCCATGCCTATCAAGGATTGTTCGTTACCTAAATTAAAAGAAGTAATAGAAAGAAACGACAAGGGCGGTGACAAAAATACCCGGTAAGAGATTTGCTACCCTGATTTTTGTTAAGCCCATTAAGTTTAAGCCGATAGCAAAAATCATTAAGCCGCCTGTAGCTGTCATTTCTAGAATAAAGCTGTCCATCCACGCTTGGGGAATCCATTTATCAATTTGTGTCGCAAATAACGCAATCAATCCTTGATAGATAAAGACTGGGATGGCTGAGAATATGACACCGATACCTAAAGTGGTCGTTAAGATTAGAGCCGTGAAGCCATCTATAATTGATTTTGTATATAAGACCGAATGATCTCCACGGATCCCACTATCTAACGCACCGATGACACCCATTGCACCAATAACAAAAATTAATGTTGCTGTGACAAATCCCTGAGAGATGCTACCTTGATGATTGGATCCAATTTTATTTTCTAATAGAATACCGACTTGATTGAGTCTATCTTCTAATTTTAACCTTTCTCCAAGCATCGCCCCAAAAACGAGGCTAAGAATGACCACTAAGAAGTTTTCACTCTTAAGCCCCATCTGTAAACCAAGTACCATTACTGCCAAGCCAATAGCTTGCATCACTGTATCTTTCATTTTTTCAGGGATACGATTAAGGAACTTACCGATTAATGTACCGACAATAATTAATAGTGAATTGACTACTGTACCTAATAAAAACATTAGAGCTACCCAAATATACTTTCTATCTTTTCATGATGTCTATCTAGCAAACGACTAAGCGGCTAGATGGATTCTTTTTGCTGATCTAAAAGATCCAGTATTCGCTCCAAATCGTCGTTAGAAAAGAATTCGATTTCTATTTTCCCTTTCTTTTTTCCTTTTTTAATATGAACGTTCGTGCCGAACCTTTCTCTAAGCGAAGATTCATGTGATTGAATAAACACATCTTTATTTTCCTTCTTCTTTGTTTCACGTGGAACTTTTTCGTTTAATTGCCCGATCCATTGTTCTAACTGCCTTACATTTAAAGAGTCTTTTAACACTTTTTCTACTACCGTATCCATAAGGGATTTTTTCTTTAACCCTAACAGCGTCCTACCATGACCCATCGTTAATTTTCCATCAGCAATCATCTCTTGTACTTTAGCTGGCAGTGAAAGCAAGCGAATATGATTAGCAATATGCGGTCGGCTTTTTCCTAATCTCTTAGCCAATTCCTCTTGTGTGATTTTTAGTTTTTCAATTAATAATTGATAAGCTGCGCCTTCTTCAATCGGCGTTAAATCTTCCCTTTGAAGGTTTTCTAATATAGCTAATTCCATCATTTGTTGTTCTGATAGGTCGCGAATAATGACTGGCATCGTCTGCATATTTGCCTCTTTTGCTGCCCGATACCTTCTTTCACCAACAACAATTTCATAACCTTTAATACTTTTACGAACAATAATTGGTTGGAGGATTCCGTGTGTGAGAATCGATTGTTTTAGCTCTTCTATACTCTCTTTTGTGAAGATTTTTCGCGGTTGATACGGATTAGGACGTATTTCCTTAAGTTTGATTTCTTCAATTATTTCTTCACTTTCTTTGTCCACATTCGTAAAGAAGGCATTAAGCCCTTTACCTAACCCCTTAGCCATTTGTTAACACTTCCTTTGCTAAGTCTAAGTATACTTCTGCTCCGCGAGACTTTGGATCGTATGTGATAATTGGCTCCCCATGACTTGGTGCTTCACTTAAACGTACATTTCTAGGAATCACCGTGCGATACACTTTATCTTGAAAGTACTTTTTCACTTCTTCAATGACTTGAATACCTAAATTCGTTCTTGCATCCAACATTGTTAACAAAACGCCCTCAATACGAAGATCTTGATTTAAATGTTTTTGCACAAGTCTCACCGTATTTAACAGTTGACTTAATCCTTCAAGCGCATAATATTCACATTGTACAGGAATTAATACGGCGTCAGATGCTGTTAAAGAATTGAGCGTTAGTAATCCTAGTGATGGAGGACAATCGATAATAATATAATCATAGTTTTCCTTCACGTCTTCTAAAGCTCTTTTTAACCGAACTTCTCTTGATATTGTTGGTACAAGTTCAATTTCCGCTCCTGCTAGTTGAATCGTAGCAGGTATTATATGCAGTTTCTCTACAATTGTTGGTTTGATGGCTTTACTTGCTTCTAAATCGTCTACTAATACATCATAAATGCAATAATCCACTTCTGCCTTCTCAATACCAATACCGCTCGTTGCATTACCTTGTGGGTCTATATCTACAAGCAACACCTTTTTGCCCATAGAAGCTAGACATGCACCTAAGTTCACTGCTGTTGTTGTTTTTCCTACGCCACCCTTTTGGTTAGCTAAAGCAATCGTTTTCCCCACCTGAACTCACCTGCTTTCTTCACATGTTTGTTTTTCTACGTATGTAATCTATTAAAAACCCCTATTAAAGACATCATTGTTTTAGTACGCATTCACTTTTTTCGAACGCACGAATCTATTTTATCATGAACGTGAGGGGAAGAATAATTATTTTAAGAAAAATAAGAAAATCTTCCAGATGCTATTTTCTGGATAAAAAAAGAGCCATATCTCGCAAAAGTTGATTTGAGATTGGCTAGGTCATTTATTTTTTCTTTTTTGGAATTTTGATTGTTATTTGATAGAATTCATCAAATTCTTCTTCTTGTGAATCTAAGTTTATGCCACTATCAGAAACCATTGAAAGCGATTGGCGAATCGTGTTGACAGCAATACGCATATCTTTACTAAATGCTTTTCTTCTTGGTTTTGCCTTTGGTTGATCTTTTTCTAATAGCTTTACCACTCGGTCCTCTGTTTGCTTTACATTTAGCTGTTTTTCAACAACTTCAGCTAATAAGCTAACTTGCTTCTCGTGGCTTTTTAAAGGAATAAGTGCCCTTGCATGTCGTTCTGTTATTTCTTTTCTTAAAAGGGCTTCTTGTACTTCTTCTGGTAATTTCAACAACCTTAATTTATTGGCTACTGTTGATTGCCCTTTTCCTAGACGTTGTGCCAATGCTTCCTGTGTTAAGTTATGTAACTCTAGTAGCTTTCCATAAGCAACGGCTTCTTCAATAGGCGAAAGCTCTTCACGCTGCAAGTTTTCAATAAGCGCAATTGAGGCCGTTTCTGTATCACTCATATTCTTGACAATGGCGGGAACTTCTTCCCAACCCAATTTATTCATTGCACGCCAGCGACGCTCACCTGCAATAATTTCAAATTGATTGTCACCGTATTCTCTAACGACAATTGGCTGAATAATACCGTGAATATGAATTGTACGAGAAAGCTCTTCTATTTTCTCATCATCAAATATTGTCCGAGGCTGAAAACGGTTAGGAACGATTTGATCGATAGGGATCTTCTTTACCTCTTCCTGGCTTGCTAATGTCTCTGTCTCTGCCTCTTCCATTTCTATATCTGCTTGTTCGTCTAGCTTGTCTTCATTTGTTTTTTCCTTTTCGCCTAGGCCAAAAAGGCGTGAGAAAGAATGCTTCATCACCCTGCACCACCTTTACGAAACTCCCTATAACCTATTCTCTACAAAGTAGACAATTCCTGCGATTGTCTATCAATTTATAGTGATATAAAAAACCATATACGCTCAAATTCACGATTCAATCGGTGATTTATTAGGCGTTCCCGGCTTTCTTGGATATTTATTAGGGGTAGATTTTTCTTTCTTAATTACTAGAATGTTTCTTTCACTTTCTTCTTCTGGTAATGTGAAAGTGTGTGAATCTATCAGTTTACCACCAAAGGTTGTTATCGCTTTGTTTGCTTTATCTAGTTCTTGTTCAGCCCCTGCACCTTTCATAGCTAAAAAGGTACCACCGACTTTGACTAAGGGCAAGCATAATTCACTCAGTACTGACAATCTTGCTACCGCCCTAGCTGTGACAAGATCAAAGCTTTCGCGGTATTTTTTGTTTTTGCCAAACGTCTCCGCGCGATCATGTACAAATTCGACATGATCTAATCCAAGTTTTTCAGCTAAATGATTTAAAAAACCAATCCGTTTGTTTAATGAATCAACGATGGTCACTTGTATTTGAGGAAAGGCAATTTTTAAAGGGATACTTGGAAAACCAGCTCCAGCTCCAACATCACATACCTTTAACGGCTGGTTGAAATCGTAATAAAAGGCAGCTGAGATGCTGTCATAAAAATGCTTTAAATATACTTCATCTTTTTCTGTAATGGCCGTTAGGTTCATTTTTTCATTCCATTCAACAAGCGTCGAATAGTACAATTCATACTGTTCCATTTGCTGCTTGGAGAGGGAAATTCCCTTCTCCTCAAGCAAATGAACAAATTGTTCTGTATTCATGCGTTCAATCCTCTCTTATTCATTAGCCACTTTCGCAATTCTTCCTTGTTCTAAATAAACGAGTAGAATAGAAATATCTGCTGGGTTTACACCAGAAATACGAGATGCTTGTGCTAAAGATAGAGGACGCACTGATTTCAATTTTTGGCGTGCTTCAGACGCAAGCCCATTGATATCATCATAATCGATTTGATCTGGAATTTTTTTGTTTTCCATTTTTTTCAGTCTGTCTACTTGTTGTAATGATTTTTCAATATAGCCCTCATACTTAATCTGTATTTCTACTTGTTCTTTTACATCATCATCTAACTCACTCGTTGCTTTAGCGAGCTGTTCAATATGAGCGTAAGACATTTCTGGTCTTTTTAATAAATCACTTGCACGTATCCCATCTTTTAATTCACTTCCACCTAGGGATTGAATTAAACCTTGAACCTCAGCATTCGGTTTTAAAATAATCTTCTTTAAACGCATTTTTTCTTCTTCAATTTGCTGTTTTTTAGACAAGAATTTTTGATAACGTTCCTCACTAATCATGCCTACTTTATAACCTACTTCTGTTAAACGAAGATCCGCATTGTCATGGCGTAATAATAGACGGTACTCCGCTCTAGAAGTTAATAAACGATAAGGTTCGTTCGTCCCCTTTGTTACTAAATCATCAATTAGTACCCCGATATAGCCATCGGAGCGACTTAAGATCACTTGCTCTCTACCAAGTGAATGAAGCGCTGCATTCATCCCTGCCATTAGACCTTGACCGGCTGCTTCTTCATAACCGGATGTCCCATTTATCTGGCCGGCAGTATAAAGGTTTTTCACTTTTTTCGTTTCCAATGTTGGCCATAATTGCGTCGGTACAATGGAATCATATTCAATTGCATAACCAGCTCTCATCATTTGCACATTTTCTAAACCTGGAATCGTCCGCAAAATGTCTTGTTGTACATCTTCAGGTAAACTAGTTGATAACCCCTGTACATAAACTTCTTGCGTGTTTCTCCCCTCTGGTTCAAGGAAGATTTGATGTCTTGGTTTGTCATTAAAACGAACCACCTTATCCTCAATTGACGGACAATAACGAGGACCTGTCCCTTTGATCATACCAGAATACATCGGAGAACGATGTAGGTTATTGTCGATGAGCGTATGCGTTTTTTCGTTCGTGTATGTTAACCAACATGGCAGTTGTTCTGTAATATATTTAGTCGTTTCATATGAGAATGCTCTCGGTACATCATCACCTGGTTGTATTTCTGTTTTACTATAATCAATTGAATGACTATTTACGCGCGGTGGCGTTCCCGTTTTAAAACGAACCATATCAAAACCTAAAGCCTCTAGATGTTCGGACAACTTAATCGATGGTTGTTGATTATTCGGTCCACTTGAATACTTTAATTCTCCTAAGATAATTTCTCCACGGAGGAATGTACCGGTAGTAATAACAACAGATTTCGCATAATAAGTTGCGCCCGTTTGCGTAATAATACCTCTACATTCACCATCTTCAACAATTAAACTTTCCACCATACCTTGTAATAATGTTAAATTCTCTTGGTTTTCCAATGTTTTTTTCATTTCATGCTGATACGTAAATTTATCCGCTTGTGCTCTTAATGCTCTTACTGCGGGGCCTTTACCTGTATTAAGCATACGCATTTGGATATAGGTTTTATCAATATTTTTCCCCATTTCGCCGCCTAATGCGTCAATTTCCCGTACGACAATTCCTTTCGCCGGTCCACCAATTGAAGGGTTACATGGCATAAAGGCAACCATATCAAGATTGATTGTGACCATTAAAGTTTTTGCCCCAATTCGAGCTGAGGCAAGACCTGCTTCAACTCCTGCATGACCGGCACCGATAACAATAACGTCATATGAACCTGCTTCATAAGCCATTTCATTTTACCTCCCTTTTCTTTTTTTATATTTATATCAACGGTTTTTTTTCTTATTTTCCAAGACAGAACTGAGAGAATAACTGGTCAATTAAACTATCTTGTACACTATCTCCAATAATCTCACCTAGAATTTCCCATGTTCTTGTCAAATCTATTTGTACGATGTCAATCGGTGTGCCCAGATCAACACCCTCTATTGCGTCATTAATTGAATTTATCGCTTGGTGTAAAAGAGCAATATGTCTTGAGTTAGAGACATATGTCATATCTTCTGCTTCAATGGAGCCAGTAAAGAATAATTCAGAAATCGCCTCTTCAAGCTCGTTAATTCCTTGTTCTTCTAATAAAGAGGTTGTCACTAGCTTCTGATTAGCTGCGAGCTGTCTCACTTTTTCCATATCAATCTTTTGTTCTAAATCGGTTTTATTCACGATGACAATAACATCCATGCCTTCGACCGCTTTAAATAAATTCATATCCTCATCCGTAAGCTCATCCGAATAGTTCACAACCAGTAAAATAAGATCCGCTTCTTTTAATACTTGTCGTGATCTCTCTACCCCTATTCTTTCAACAATATCTTCTGTTTCCCGAATACCAGCTGTATCTACTAATTTTAATGGCACGCCTCTTACGTTCACATATTCTTCTATTACATCTCTTGTCGTACCTGGGATATCTGTCACGATCGCTTTATTCTCATGGACTAGGCTATTTAATAACGAAGATTTACCAACATTCGGGCGTCCAACGATTACCGTTGATAAACCTTCACGTAAAATTTTCCCTTGTTGGGATGTACGTAGTAACTGCTCGATTTCCTTTTTAACGAAGCTTGCCTTCTCTAATAGTAACTGATGGGTCATTTCCTCGACATCATCATATTCGGGATAGTCAATATTCACTTCCACATGGGCAAGTACTTCTAGAATTTCCTGTCGTAACCTTTGAATTAAGTTTGACAATCTGCCTTCCATTTGACCTAAGGCGACATTCATTGCCTTATCCGTTTTCGCTCGGATTAAATCCATCACTGCCTCCGCCTGCGATAAATCAATGCGCCCATTTAAAAAAGCACGCTTTGTAAATTCACCTGGTTCAGCTAAGCGAGCACCATTTGTCAACATCAATTGCAGGACGCGATTGACAGAAACGAGTCCACCGTGACAGTTAATCTCAATCACATCTTCTTTTGTAAACGTCTTTGGACCCTTCATGACCGAAACCATTACTTCTTCAGCAACTTGGTCAGTCTTCGGATCAATAATATGGCCATAATGAATTGTGTGAGATGGGACTTCTTTCAAACGTTTATCTCCCACACTTTTAAATAAATGATCCGCTATATCAAAAGCTTCAGGTCCGCTTAGCCGTACAATTGCAATTGCGCCTTCACCCATAGGAGTAGATATAGCAGCTATTGTATCAAGTTCCAAGCGGCTTCACCTCATTTCATTTTTATCTATAATTACTCATCCTTCAATCTATGAAAAAAATTATTTCCCAAAAAAACAGAATATCATATGCAAACAATTATTAAAAGCAAGATCATCCTCGTCAAAAATCCCCGAACTAAGGAAAATACCTGTTATCAACAGTATAGACAAATTTTTTTCTTCTAAAAATTATCCACAGAAACCAAGTCGGTATTATGCTCTATTTTAACTTATCCACATGTGAATAACAATCATACAATGCTGAATTCATTATTTTCCTCTTTGACCAATTCTTTGTGAAAAAAGCTGCGAATGTTTTCTAAGCTCTTTCGGAAGTTCCGAAATGGTTCTGAAGTAATTGCGCGTTTATCCATAAAAAAAGAGCGTCCGCTTGGACACTCTCTATAAAAAATTAATTTTTAACTGGTGAAATGACAATATGTCGATGAGGATCATTGCCATCCGAATACGTTTCTACTTTCTTATCATGAGACAAAGCAGAGTGGATCACTTTTCTCTCATAGGAAGGCATAGGCTCAAGCGAGACCTTTTTACCAGTTTTAATTGCCTGGCTTGCTAATCTTTCAGCAAGCTGCACCAACGTATCAATTCTTCTTTGGCGATAGTTTTCTGCATCTAATATAATATTAAAATATTGATCAGAATATCTGTTGACGACAAGCTGTGTAAGATACTGCAAAGAGTTTAATGTTTGACCTCGTTTACCTATTAATAAAGCAATTTTATTACCAGATAGAATAAATTCAACATTTTTACCGTCTCTAACAGTTTCAATTTCAACCGGCGCGCCCATTTTCTCACTGACCTCTAATAAAAATTTCTCCGCTTCTGCAATCGGATCCATTTTCATCGTTGCTTTTATCACTGCAGGACGGGATCCGAATATACCAAGGATCCCTTTCCTTCCTTCATCGAGAATCTCTATTTCTACACGATCCTCTGTTGTTTGTAATTGAGCTAAAGCCGAATGTACTGCTTCATTGACGGTTTGTCCTGTAGCAGTTATTTCTTTCACTTTTTCGCTCCTCCCGCAGGTTGTGTTTCTTTAGATTTTTTTAAATCTGGACCTTTAATGAAATAAGTTTGTACAATCATAAATAAGTTACCAACTACCCAATATAGAGAAAGAGCCGCTGGGAAATTAATAGCAAAAATAACGATCATGATTGGCATTAACCATAACATCATTTTCATTTGCGTTGCCATCATTTCATTCGCACTAAAGTCTTGTCCAGCCATCATCATCTTCTGTTGAATGAACGTTGTAATACCTGCTACAACTGGCAAGATATAATATGGATCGGCATCGCCAAGATCAAACCATAAGAAGTTATGATTAGCAATTTCTCGCGTTCTTGAAATCGCATGATAGAATCCAATAAGAATCGGCATTTGTACTAACAATGGTAAACAGCCCGCCAATGGGTTTACACCATGTTTTTGCATTAATTCCATGGTTTCTTGTTGAAGCTTTTGTTGTGTCTTTTGATCTTTAGAACTATATTTTTCACGTAGCTTTTGCATCTCAGGCTGTACTGCCTGCATTGCTTTAGAACTCTTAGTTTGTTTAATCATCAATGGTAGAATTACTAGACGAATCAGAATTGTTACGACAATAATCGACAAACCATAGCTTCCGCCCATAAGGCCTGCAATTTTAATAATAAGCCATGATAGCGGATAAACGATGTATGAGTTCCAAAAGCCTTCACTCTCGGAAGTAATTGGCTCATTAAATTCAGTACACCCTGCTAAAAGTACGGTGACTAGAATTAGACCAACCAATAAAGGTATTCGCTTTTTCAACCGTTATTTCCTCCTTAATGCCTAGATAATATTGTTACAGTTTTTCTATCATCTCTTCATTTTTACTGAGAATCGAATAAACTGATTTTACTCATGGTATGTATTTTATCATCTTTTCCTCATATGTCATATGAATAAAAGATGTCTTTCCCAAATTTCATAAAAAAAAGCTCTTTTTATGAAATTATGACTTATTATTTCCATGTTTATGTGTTTTAACAACCCGAGAAAGCTTCAAAACATGCATTAAGCTTTTCTTAATTTCAAAAAAGCTCATTTCAGCAGTTGGCTTTCGTGCGATAATAATAAAGTCATAATTTGGTTTTAACTCTTGATCCAGCTCATGAAAGGCCTGTCTAATATAACGCTTGATTTGGTTCCTTTTGACAGCGTTACCAAGCTTCTTACTAACAGATAATCCTATTCTAAAATGAGACTGGTCATTTCTTTGTAAAGAATAAACAACAAATTGCCGGTTAGCAAATGACTTACCTTGTTTAAAGGCTTCTTGAAATTCTTTATTCTTCTTTACTCTAAATTCTTTCTTCATGTCATTTACACCTTCTTTTTCATACACGGTTCGTAACAGCTCATGTATAAATAAGTCTTATATTCTCTATTTGGGCAATCGATCAATCATGCGTTTACTCACTATTTTTACACTATTACGTGAAAAAAGACCACTGATTTTCAGTGGCCTAAGCAGATAATACTTTTCTTCCTTTACGACGGCGGCGTGCTAGAACGTTACGTCCGTTCGAGCTGCTCATACGGCTGCGGAATCCATGAACTTTACTTCTTTTACGTTTATTTGGTTGATAAGTTCTTTTCATTATATGACACCTCCCTGAGGAATAGCTGTTAAAGACAGTCTTATTAATTATATAGATGCTACCTAAAGATTGTCAACTATCCATCGGATGATTAACCTTTACGCGCAACTTTTTTCAAAAAACATCACTGTACTGAATTTTACTTTGTTTCGTCTCCAATGTCACCCTCATTTCAATAGTATTTTTTGGTTATTGGGGAAATCCATTGATTGCGAGCCTGTATAGCAATGATTGAAGGGCTATTTTCTTATAAATTTTTTTAATAGCTGATTTTAAATTAGCCGTTTTGTTTTAACCTGTTTTACAAGTTTTTTGGACTTAGACTTTAGACCTCTTTTCATTCTCACGTTTTTGGATCAGACTTCACTTCTCGTTCCATGTCTAATTATGAGCATTGGCGACTTTCTCCATGCGAACAAGTTATACAAATTACCTTCATAATCATTCAACAGGTCCCATGGTCACAATTAAATTTATGTGTCATTATGATTGATTCCATTTTTGTTGTACTCATGATTCCTTTTGCACATCCGCTATAATCTAGTTCCATATTGTTTGTAAGTCCATTAATTTAAATGTCCTGTTTTTATAAGAAGACTGTCTTCCATCTATTTATCCACGTATTTATCATTCAGCATATATTTTTACTTGTGGATACTTTTTTCGACAAATTTATTTTATCCACACTACATATAGACAAGTTTTTCACAAAAACACTACCTGTGGACAATTGTTATAAACAGGTTGTTTCACTTGTGGATAAGCATTGAAAAAACGTTGCATGCTCTTGTTATTTCTGTTATCATATTTGTGTTTTCACACTTAATAACTGAACGGTATATATTTTATTATCCACAGATTGTGGATATCATGTGGACAGGTTATACAACCCCTATGTAAAAGGTTGTCCACAGGTGGTGGATATTGTCGAAATGTCGCCTTTTTTCCTTATTATATATTTTTCCACATCTTATTTTATTCATTTTTTCTATATAAACATTTTTGTGGGCATTTTCAGCCGTTATTTTCAAAGAAAAGGAGGGATCATCATTGGAAAATATATCTGACCTATGGCAGCAGGCTTTAGCAAAAATAGAAAAGAAAATTAGTAAACCAAGCTTTGAAACCTGGATGAAGTCAACTAAAGCACATAATCTTCAAGGAGACACTTTAGTGATCAAAGCACCTAATGAATTTGCTCGAGATTGGCTAGAAGAGCGCTATTCTCCATTAATTTCCGAAACAATAAAAGAAGTTACTGGTGAACGACTCGAAGTTAAATTCATTATTCCGCAAAACCAGAACGAAGAAGAGCTTGAAGCCATCAGCCCGGCTAAAAAGAAGCCAGTCGAAGAGGAATCCCAAGACATTACCTTCAATATGTTAAATACGAAAAATACTTTTGATACATTTGTTATTGGTTCTGGGAATCGATTTGCCCATGCTGCTTCACTCGCAGTAGCAGAAGCACCTGCTAAGGCCTATAATCCACTGTTTATTTATGGTGGTGTTGGTTTAGGGAAAACACATTTAATGCATGCAATTGGTCACTATGTATTGGATCATAATCCAAATGCGAAAGTTGTCTATTTATCTTCTGAGAAATTTACCAATGAATTTATTAACTCTATTAGAGATAATAAAACCATTGATTTCCGCAATAAATATAGAAAAGTAGACGTGCTATTAATAGATGATATTCAATTCCTTGCCGGAAAAGAATCAACCCAAGAGGAATTTTTCCATACGTTTAACACATTACATGAAGAATCAAAGCAGATTGTCATCTCGAGTGACCGACCTCCAAAAGAGATTCCGACACTTGAGGATCGCCTGCGTTCTCGTTTCGAATGGGGACTGATTACAGATATTACCCCACCAGATTTAGAAACAAGAATTGCGATTTTACGTAAAAAGGCAAAAGCTGAAGGGTTAGACATTCCTAATGAAGTCATGTTATATATTGCCAATCAAATTGATTCTAATATTCGTGAATTAGAAGGAGCACTTATTCGTGTTGTTGCCTACTCATCACTTATAAATAAAGATATTAATGCAGATTTAGCTGCAGAAGCATTAAAAGATATTATTCCGAGTTCAAAACCTAAAGTTATTACTATTCATGAGATTCAAAAGGTTGTCGGAGGCTATTATAACGTTAAATTAGAAGATTTTAGTGCGAAAAAACGGACAAAGTCTATTGCTTTTCCTAGGCAAATTGCTATGTACCTATCTAGAGAATTAACCGATTTCTCTCTACCGAAAATCGGTGAGGAATTCGGGGGCCGAGATCACACAACAGTGATTCATGCCCACGAAAAAATCTCTAAATTACTTCATGCAGACACACAATTTCAACAGCAATTAAAAGAAATTAATGAATTACTTAAAGTATAATTGTGAATAACTACCGAATGATTATGCACAGTCTGTCCACATGTGGATAGGCTGTGTTTCCATTCATTTTTCTAGTTATCCACATGTTAACAAGCCCTACTAATACTTCTATTATTTTAAAATAAAAAATATATGTATATACATTGGAGGTTAATCATGCGATTTACGATTCAGAGAGATCGCTTAGTTCAAAGCGTTCAAGATGTTATGAAGGCCGTTACTAGTAGAACAACCATTCCCATTTTAACTGGAATTAAAATTGTTGCATCTGACGAAGGTGTAGCTTTAACAGGTAGTGACTCTGATATTTCTATTGAGTCATTTATTCCTAAAACAGAAGAAAATGAGGTCATAGTTAACATTGAACAACCAGGTTCAATTGTATTACAAGCAAAGTTCTTTAGTGAAATCGTAAAGAAATTGCCAACAGACCAAGTAGAAATTCATGTAGAAAATCATTTACAAACAGTTATTACTTCTGGTAAATCTCAATTCAATCTAAACGGTATTGATGCGGATGAATATCCTCATTTACCGCAAATTGAAGAAGATAATGTTTTTTCTATTCCGACTGACCTTCTAAAAGCAATGGTTAGGCAGACAGTTTTCGCAGTGTCCACCTCAGAAACACGCCCAATCTTGACAGGTGTAAACTGGCAGATTGAAGGAAGTGCTTTAACCTGTATTGCAACAGATAGCCACCGCTTAGCATTGAGAAAAGCAACGATCGAAACAGCATCAGAAGCATCTTATAATGTGGTTATTCCTGGGAAAAGTTTGAGTGAACTTAGCAAAATTCTCGACGATCACAACGATACAATTCAAATTGTTATTACAGAGAACCAAGTTTTATTTAAAGCGAAAAATTTATTATTCTTCTCTAGATTACTAGAAGGAAATTACCCAGATACATCACGATTGATTCCAAATGAAAGTAAGACGGATGTCGTTGTTACTACGAAAGCATTTTTACAAGCCATTGATCGTGCTTCTTTACTTGCACGAGAAGGTAAAAATAATGTCGTTAAACTTTCTACTGTTGATGATCAAGTCATTGAGATCTCATCTAATTCTCCAGAAATCGGTAAAGTTATCGAGGAGCTTCCGAGCATTTCGAAAGAAGGAGAAGACCTTAAAATTTCGTTTAGTGCGAAATTTATGATGGATGCTTTAAAAACATTAGAGGGTACAGAAATAAAAATTAGCTTTACGGGTGCAATGAGACCATTTATTATCACACCACTTAATGATGATTCAATCTTGCAATTGATTTTGCCAGTTAGAACATACTAAAGCTTTAGGTAAATAGAAATCCGAACAATCATTCAAGGAAGAGTGTGTTCGGATTTTTTTATTTAACTCATTCTGTTTTGAATTTACTTCCAGAATTTTCGCAATAAATGACTTCAATACTTAATAAAAGATTTACTTTGTGTATCACACAATAATTTAGTAAAATAAACTATTAGATACTAAAAAATAGAGAAGTACGATGTCAAATAACTAGAAAGAGTGCAATGATGAACAAAATACAAATTGAAACGGAATATATTACTTTAGGGCAATTTCTCAAAGTAGCTGATTTAATTCAGTCAGGGGGAATGGCGAAATGGTTTTTAGGTGAATATGTTGTATTTGTTAATGGGGAACAAGATCAGCGTCGTGGGAGAAAGCTAAGAGCAGGCGATGTAATCGAAATACCTGATCATGGCACATTTACAATTTCGAACAATTAAGGATGTAACCGCCTATGTATATAGAGCAATTACAAATAAAGGATTATCGCAATTACAATGAACTGTCGGTACAGTTTGATAATAAGGTCAATGTCATATTAGGTGAGAATGCACAAGGTAAGACAAACGTGATGGAATCTATTTATGTTTTAGCCATGGCTAAGTCTCATCGCACCTCAAATGATAAAGATCTTATTCGTTGGGATCAGGAGTATGCTAAAATAGAAGGTAGAGTAGTAAATAAACATGGTTCTCTACCTATGCAGCTTGTGATATCTAAAAAGGGTAAAAAAGCAAAGTGTAACCATATTGAACAACAAAAGCTTAGCCAATATGTCGGTAATATGAATGTTGTGATGTTCGCGCCTGAAGATCTCCATTTAGTAAAAGGGAGCCCTCAAGTAAGGCGTCGTTTTATTGATATGGAAATTGGACAAGTATCCGCCGTTTATCTTCATGACATTAATCAGTTTCAGAAAATACTCCAACAACGAAATCATTATTTAAAGTTGCTACAGTCACGTAAACAGACTGATCAGGCTATGCTTGATATTTTAACTGAACAATTTATTGAGATGGCTGTTAAAATAATCGCTAAGAGATTCGAGTTCATCTATTTGCTAGAAAAGTGGGCAATGCCAATCCATGAAGGTATTTCTAGGGGACTTGAAACGTTAAAAATTCAGTATAAGCCTTCTGTTGATGTATCAGAAGAACAAGATTTGTCGAAAATGAAGAATATATACCTAGAAAAGTATGAAAAAACAAAAACAAGAGAAATTGAAAGAGGCGTTACATTGTTCGGCCCTCATAGAGATGATTTGTTATTTCAAGTGAATGGGCGAGATGTGCAAACTTTTGGTTCTCAAGGTCAACAAAGAACCACAGCATTATCAGTGAAACTTGCTGAGATCGAACTGATTCACGCTGAAATTGGAGAATACCCTATTCTTTTATTAGATGATGTACTATCGGAATTGGATGATTACCGGCAATCGCATTTGCTTAATACGATACAAGGAAAAGTACAAACATTTGTAACGACCACTAGTGTCGATGGAATAGATCATCAGACTTTAAAAGAAGCAGCTGCGTATGAAGTGAAGGCGGGCAGCCTTAAAAAAATTCAATGAGGTGAGGCCTTGTATATTCATATTGGCGAGGATGTATTAATACGTGCAAAAGATTTGGTAGCCATTATTGATAAAGAAAGTGTCGGCTCTTCTATAAATGCAGAAGAGTTTTTGCAGCGTGATGACGCTTCTTATACCAATTTGGCTAAAGGTGTGTACAAATCAGTTGTGATTACAACCGATCATATATATTACTCTCCTCTTGCTTCGTCTACTTTAAAAAAGAGGACGAGGAAATTGATTGTTTAATGTCGATGATGAGCAAATGAAAAAGAATGATATGCAAAATGGAAAGTGTAGGTGATCGATGTGTCAATGGATCAGGAAGCAATGGGGCAACAATCCTATGATGAGAACCAGATACAAGTATTAGAAGGTCTTGAAGCAGTTAGAAAACGTCCAGGTATGTATATCGGATCAACGAGTGGAAAAGGATTACATCATTTAGTATGGGAAATTGTCGATAATAGTATTGACGAGGCACTTGCTGGATATTGTGATGAAATTAATATAAGTATTCTCGAGGATAATAGTATTAAGGTCGTTGATAATGGACGGGGGATTCCTGTTGGGATACAAGAAAAAATGGGAAGACCTGCTGTAGAAGTCATTATGACTGTTTTACATGCCGGAGGAAAATTTGGTGGCGGAGGCTACAAAGTTTCTGGTGGTCTTCATGGTGTTGGTGCATCTGTTGTTAATGCTCTTTCTACTCAGTTAGAAGTCTATGTTCATCGTGACGGGCAAATCTACTATCAGAAATATCAACGTGGTGTACCGAGCGCAGACTTAAAAGTAATCGGTGAATCAGAAGTAACTGGCACAACCACAATTTTTAAGCCGGATGGTGAGATTTTCACTGAAACATTAGAATATGATTTTGATACATTAGCAACGAGGGTCCGCGAATTAGCTTTTTTAAATAAAGGATTAAAGCTTACTCTTTCAGATGAACGTGAAGAGAATAAGACCAAAGAATTCCACTATGAAGGTGGTATTAGGTCTTATGTAGAGCATTTAAATAAAAATAAAGAAGTACTTCATGAAGAGCCGATTTATATTGAAGGCGAAAAAGATGGTATTTCTGTTGAAATATCAATGCAGTACAACGATAGCTATACAAGTAATATCTATTCTTTCGCCAATAATATTCATACGTATGAAGGTGGAACACATGAATCTGGATTTAAAACAGCGCTGACGAGGGTGATTAATGATTATGCTCGTAAGAATGGCGTGTTTAAAGATAATGATGCCAACCTTACAGGTGAAGACGTCAGGGAAGGTTTAACAGCGATTGTTTCAATTAAACATCCTGACCCTCAGTTTGAAGGACAAACGAAGACGAAATTAGGCAATTCAGAAGCAAGAGCGGCAACAGATACGGCTTTTTCGGAAGCCTTTGAAAAATTCTTATTGGAAAATCCATCTGTTGCAAGGAGAATCGTCGATAAAGGTATGATGGCTTCAAGAGCTCGAGCAGCAGCTAAAAAGGCGAGAGAGCTAACAAGAAGAAAGAGTGCTTTAGAAGTTTCTAGTCTTCCAGGTAAGCTTGCTGATTGTTCTTCAAAAGATGCGTCTATTTCGGAACTATATATCGTTGAGGGTGATTCAGCGGGTGGTTCAGCTAAGCAAGGACGAGACAGGCATTTCCAAGCAATTCTACCACTTCGAGGAAAAATCCTAAACGTAGAAAAAGCACGGTTAGATCGAATATTATCTAATAATGAAGTACGAGCAATGATTACTGCGTCTGGAACAGGAATCGGTGAAGACTTTGATATTACGAAAGCAAGATATCATAAAATCGTTATTATGACAGATGCCGATGTAGATGGGGCGCATATTCGAACACTATTACTCACATTCTTTTATCGTTATATGAGACAAATCTTAGATGCGGGCTATATATATATTGCGCAGCCACCTTTGTATAAAGTTCAACAAGGGAAGAAAATCTCATATGCTTATAACGATCGCCAATTAGACGAGATTATGAAAGAGCTTCCGGCTACGCCGAAACCAAATGTCCAACGTTACAAAGGTTTAGGTGAGATGAACCCAGATCAATTATGGGAAACGACAATGAATCCGGAAACGCGTACGCTCTTACAAGTAAGCTTAGAAGATGCGATTGAAGCAGATGAAACGTTTGAAATCCTTATGGGAGATAAAGTAGAACCACGCCGTAACTTTATCGAAGAAAATGCGCAGTATGTGAAGAATTTAGATATTTAATGAAAGTCAGGATAGAGTTGGTTCTATCCTGCTTTTACATAGATATTGTCAATAAAATGTAGCCTAAGCAATAAGCTTTGTGCGATAGGGAGGTACCTATAGATGGCTGATACGCCTAAGTCCCAAATTAAAGAAATTAATATAAGTGAGGAAATGAGAACGTCATTCTTGGATTATGCAATGAGTGTTATCGTTTCCCGAGCCCTACCTGATGTACGTGACGGGCTAAAGCCTGTGCACAGAAGAATACTTTATGCAATGCATGATCTTGGCATGCACTCAGATAAACCGTTTAAAAAGTCTGCCCGTATTGTTGGAGATGTTATCGGGAAATACCACCCACATGGTGATTCAGCAGTATATGAAACAATGGTAAGAATGGCACAAGACTTTAACTATAGATATATGCTTGTTGATGGACACGGTAACTTTGGATCAATTGATGGCGACTCTGCTGCTGCCATGCGTTATACAGAGGCCCGTATGTCAAAAATATCAATGGAATTGTTAAGAGATATTAATAAAGATACCATCGATTATCAAGACAACTATGATGGAGAGGAAAAGGAACCGGTCGTGCTTCCTGCTCGGTTCCCTAATCTGCTTGTAAATGGTACATCAGGTATTGCTGTAGGAATGGCTACCAATATCCCTCCTCATCAATTAGGCGAAGTCATTGATGGTGTACTTACATTAAGTAGAAATCCGGAAATTACGATTCCAGAGTTAATGGAAATCATTCCTGGACCAGACTTTCCGACTGCAGGACTTATTTTAGGCCGTAGTGGAATTAGGAAAGCTTATGAAACAGGAAGAGGCTCTATTACTCTTAGAGCAAAGGTTGAAATCGAACAGAAATCAAATGGGAAAGAAGTTATCATTGTTAATGAAATCCCATACCAAGTGAATAAAGCAAGATTGATTGAGAAAATTGCTGACCTTGTACGTGATAAGAAGATTGATGGTATTACAGATTTACGTGACGAATCTGACAGAGATGGTTTACGAATTGTTATTGAAGTCCGTAAAGATGCCAATGCAAATGTGCTTTTAAATAATTTATATAAACATACGGCATTACAGACAAGCTTCGGTATTAATTTACTTGCTTTAGTGGATGGACAACCTAAAGTATTGAATTTAAAACAATGCTTAGAATATTATTTAGCCCATCAAGTTGTCGTTATAAGAAGAAGAACAGAATTCGAATTGCGGAAAGCGGAAGCAAGAGCGCATATTTTAGAAGGTTTACGAATTGCCTTAGATCATTTAGATGAAGTCATTAAATTAATCAGAGCGTCAAGAACTACAGATATTGCCAAAGAAGGTTTAATGACACAATTTGACCTTTCGGAGAAGCAAGCGCAAGCGATTTTGGATATGCGTCTACAGCGTTTAACTGGTTTAGAGCGTGAGAAAATCGAAGAAGAATATGCTAGTCTTATTCAATTAATTGCAGATTTAAAAGCAATCTTAGCAAGTGATGAAAAAGTATTAGACATTATTCGCGAAGAACTTACAGAATTAAAAGACCGTTTTAATGATGAACGCCGTACAGAAATTGTTTCCGGTGGTCTTGAGCATCTAGAAGATGAAGATTTGATTCCTCAAGAGAACATTGTTATTACACTTACACATAAAGGCTATATTAAGCGATTACCGGTATCTACTTATCGTGCCCAAAAACGAGGTGGAAAAGGGATACAAGGAATGGGAACAAATGAAGATGATTTTGTTGAACACCTATTGACTACCTCAACGCATGATCATCTCCTTTTCTTTACGAATAAAGGAAAAGTGTATCAAGCTAAAGGGTATGAAATTCCTGAATTTAGTAGAACAGCGAAGGGGATTCCTATCATTAACTTGTTAGGTATTGAAAAGGATGAATGGATTAATGCTGTTATTCCGATAGAGGATTTTGTGGATGATTGGTTCTTGTTCTTCACAACAAAACGAGGCATTTCTAAACGTTCACCGTTATCTTCATTTGCTCATATCCGTACAAACGGTTTAATTGCTTTAGGTTTAAAAGAAGAAGATGAATTAATCTCTGTACGTCTTACAAATGGAGATAAAGAAATTATCATCGGTACAAAAAATGGTCTCCTTATTCGTTTCCCTGAAGATGCGGTCCGTTCTATGGGACGTACAGC
This sequence comes from Cytobacillus sp. FSL K6-0129, assembly GCF_038007625.1. Lineage (NCBI taxonomy): Bacteria > Bacillati > Bacillota > Bacilli > Caryophanales > Bacillaceae > Cytobacillus > Cytobacillus sp. FSL K6-0129. Next base: position 3,024,989 of record NZ_JBBOXM010000001.1, read on the forward strand.
TACTGGTGTAAAAGGGATCACTCTGAGTGAAGAAGATGAAGTGGTTGGAATGGAAGTTCTAGAAGAAGGGGACAACATTCTAGTAGTTACGAAAAAAGGTTATGGTAAACAAACACCAGCTGATGATTATCGTATTCAGGGTCGTGGTGGTAAAGGAATTAAAACGGCCAATATTACTGAAAAAACTGGTGATCTCGTTACGATGAAAGCTGTACGTGGTGAGGAAGACATCATGTTGATTACTACTGGCGGTGTCATTATCCGTATGGGAGTAGAAGATATTTCAACTATGGGAAGAAACACGCAAGGTGTAAGACTTATTCGAATCGATGAAAGTGTGAATGAATTCGTCTCTACTGTAGCAAAGGTTGAAAAGGAAGAAGAAAAAGATGGAGAAGAGCGAGCAAAGCCACTTGAAACTGCAGAGGAATTGCCTGAAGGATCTATCGACAGTGAAGATGAAAGAGAATAAACAAATCGTTTAAATCAAATGAGTGCCGACACAATTCAAATTTCAAAATTGAATTGTGTTCGGCTTTTTTATTAGGATGAGATAATTTTAATGACTACCTTTAGCACACTACTACAGACTATACTAATAGGGGTTTATAGATTCTTTTAAGAGTATCAATGGAAGTATTTTTTGGTGTTAACTATGAATGAAATGGTCAATAAATTATTTTATAAAAATAATTGATGAATAATGCTTGCAAATAGTGGTTACTGCTGATATACTTATTCAAGTCAGCAAGAGGAAGACATGAAAGATTGATTGACATCAAAAAAAGATGTTGACTCAGATGACACGATATGTTATATTAACAAAGTCGCTTCTGAAGCGAACGAGATTGTTCTTTGAAAACTGAACGAACATAAAACGTCAAGCGTAATTCTAAAAAAGCTGATTTATCAGCAAGAAAGCACCATAGGTGCAAATGAGCTAATCAAACACTTTATTGGAGAGTTTGATCCTGGCTCAGGACGAACGCTGGCGGCGTGCCTAATACATGCAAGTCGAGCGAATCTGAGGGAGCTTGCTCCCAAAGATTAGCGGCGGACGGGTGAGTAACACGTGGGCAACCTGCCTGTAAGACTGGGATAACTCCGGGAAACCGGGGCTAATACCGGATAATATCTATTTATACATATAATTAGATTGAAAGATGGTTCTGCTATCACTTACAGATGGGCCCGCGGCGCATTAGCTAGTTGGTGAGGTAACGGCTCACCAAGGCGACGATGCGTAGCCGACCTGAGAGGGTGATCGGCCACACTGGGACTGAGACACGGCCCAGACTCCTACGGGAGGCAGCAGTAGGGAATCTTCCGCAATGGACGAAAGTCTGACGGAGCAACGCCGCGTGAGTGATGAAGGTTTTCGGATCGTAAAACTCTGTTGTTAGGGAAGAACAAGTATCGGAGTAACTGCCGGTACCTTGACGGTACCTAACCAGAAAGCCACGGCTAACTACGTGCCAGCAGCCGCGGTAATACGTAGGTGGCAAGCGTTGTCCGGAATTATTGGGCGTAAAGCGCGCGCAGGCGGTTCCTTAAGTCTGATGTGAAAGCCCACGGCTCAACCGTGGAGGGTCATTGGAAACTGGGGAACTTGAGTGCAGAAGAGGAAAGTGGAATTCCAAGTGTAGCGGTGAAATGCGTAGAGATTTGGAGGAACACCAGTGGCGAAGGCGACTTTCTGGTCTGTAACTGACGCTGAGGCGCGAAAGCGTGGGGAGCAAACAGGATTAGATACCCTGGTAGTCCACGCCGTAAACGATGAGTGCTAAGTGTTAGAGGGTTTCCGCCCTTTAGTGCTGCAGCAAACGCATTAAGCACTCCGCCTGGGGAGTACGACCGCAAGGTTGAAACTCAAAGGAATTGACGGGGGCCCGCACAAGCGGTGGAGCATGTGGTTTAATTCGAAGCAACGCGAAGAACCTTACCAGGTCTTGACATCCTCTGACAATCCTAGAGATAGGACTTTCCCCTTCGGGGGACAGAGTGACAGGTGGTGCATGGTTGTCGTCAGCTCGTGTCGTGAGATGTTGGGTTAAGTCCCGCAACGAGCGCAACCCTTGATCTTAGTTGCCAGCATTTAGTTGGGCACTCTAAGGTGACTGCCGGTGACAAACCGGAGGAAGGTGGGGATGACGTCAAATCATCATGCCCCTTATGACCTGGGCTACACACGTGCTACAATGGATGGTACAAAGGGCTGCAAGACCGCGAGGTTTAGCCAATCCCATAAAACCATTCTCAGTTCGGATTGTAGGCTGCAACTCGCCTACATGAAGCCGGAATCGCTAGTAATCGCGGATCAGCATGCCGCGGTGAATACGTTCCCGGGCCTTGTACACACCGCCCGTCACACCACGAGAGTTTGTAACACCCGAAGTCGGTGGGGTAACCTTTTGGAGCCAGCCGCCTAAGGTGGGACAGATGATTGGGGTGAAGTCGTAACAAGGTAGCCGTATCGGAAGGTGCGGCTGGATCACCTCCTTTCTAAGGAATATACGGAATTAACTTGATGTTAGACTGTTCGTTCAGTTTTGAGAGTGCAATCTCTTTGATATGATTAAATACTTTACCGTGAAGTTATGTGGGCCTATAGCTCAGCTGGTTAGAGCGCACGCCTGATAAGCGTGAGGTCGATGGTTCGAGTCCATTTAGGCCCACCATTTTAACTTTAATACGGGGCCTTAGCTCAGCTGGGAGAGCGCCTGCTTTGCACGCAGGAGGTCAGCGGTTCGATCCCGCTAGGCTCCACCAACAATTCGTTCTTTGAAAACTAGATAATGTAATGAAGAAGATTACCGAGTAATCGCCACCTTAGTTATTTTTTCTCTCTATATATTATAGATTGATTTAAGATACTAAACTTTTTTAATAAACACAACCGAGAGGGTTGTGAGAAGCAAGCAGTTCAAGGAAGCGAGCGAGGAAACACCGGAGTGTGCGTCTTGTGCACATGAGGATGTTGACGAGTGAGCTGACGCCGAAATGCGTAGCTTATCGCAAGCCGAACAATGGTTAAGTTAATAAGGGCGCACGGTGAATGCCTTGGCACTAGGAGCCGATGAAGGACGGGACTAACACCGATATGCTTCGGGGAGCTGTAAGTAAGCTTTGATCCGGAGATTTCCGAATGGGGAAACCCCCTATCCGTTATGGGATAGGATCCATACCTGAATACATAGGGTATGGAAGGCAGACCCGGGGAACTGAAACATCTAAGTACCCGGAGGAAGAGAAAGCAAACGCGATTCCCTGAGTAGCGGCGAGCGAAACGGGATTAGCCCAAACCAAGAGGCTTGCCTCTTGGGGTTGTAGGACATTCTATACGGAGTTACAAAGGAACGAGATAGACGAAGAGGTCTGGAAAGGCCCGCCATAGGAGGTAAAAGCCCTGTAGTTGAAACTTCGTTCCCTCCAGAGTGGATCCTGAGTACGGCGGGACACGAGAAATCCCGTCGGAAGCAGGGAGGACCATCTCCCAAGGCTAAATACTCCCTAGTGACCGATAGTGAACCAGTACCGTGAGGGAAAGGTGAAAAGCACCCCGGAAGGGGAGTGAAAGAGATCCTGAAACCGTGTGCCTACAAGTAGTTAGAGCCCGTTAATGGGTGATAGCGTGCCTTTTGTAGAATGAACCGGCGAGTTACGATTACATGCGAGGTTAAGTTGGACAGACGGAGCCGTAGCGAAAGCGAGTCTGAATAGGGCGAATGAGTATGTGGTCGTAGACCCGAAACCAGGTGATCTACCCATGTCCAGGGTGAAGTCCAGGTAACACTGGATGGAGGCCCGAACCCACGTACGTTGAAAAGTGCGGGGATGAGGTGTGGGTAGCGGAGAAATTCCAATCGAACTTGGAGATAGCTGGTTCTCTCCGAAATAGCTTTAGGGCTAGCCTCATGCGTAAGAATCTTGGAGGTAGAGCACTGTTTGGACTAGGGGCCCTCATCGGGTTACCGAATTCAGACAAACTCCGAATGCCAAAGATTTATCCATGGGAGTCAGACTGCGAGTGATAAGATCCGTAGTCAAGAGGGAAACAGCCCAGACCACCAGCTAAGGTCCCAAAGTATACGTTAAGTGGAAAAGGATGTGGAGTTGCTTAGACAACCAGGATGTTGGCTTAGAAGCAGCCACCATTTAAAGAGTGCGTAATAGCTCACTGGTCGAGTGACTCCGCGCCGAAAATGTACCGGGGCTAAACGTATCACCGAAGCTGTGGATTGAACATCGTTGATGTTCAGTGGTAGGAGAGCGTTCTAAGGGCGTTGAAGCTAGACCGTAAGGACTGGTGGAGCGCTTAGAAGTGAGAATGCCGGTATGAGTAGCGAAAGATGGGTGAGAATCCCATCCACCGAATGCCTAAGGTTTCCTGAGGAAGGCTCGTCCGCTCAGGGTTAGTCGGGACCTAAGCCGAGGCTGAAAAGCGTAGGCGATGGACAACAGGTTGATATTCCTGTACCACCGTATTCTGTTTGAGTGATGGGGGGACGCAGGAGGATAGGGTAAGCGCACTATTGGATGTGCGTCTAAGCAGTTAGAGGGACCATGAGGCAAATCCCATGGTCATATACCTTGAGCTGTGATAGCGAGGGAAATTTAGTACCGAAGTTCTTGATTCCACACTGCCAAGAAAAGCCTCTAGCGAGGAATAAGGTGCCCGTACCGCAAACCGACACAGGTAGGCGAGGAGAGAATCCTAAGGTGAGCGAGAGAACTCTCGTTAAGGAACTCGGCAAAATGACCCCGTAACTTCGGGAGAAGGGGTGCTCATTAGGGTGTTAAAGCCTTGATGAGCCGCAGTGAATAGGCCCAGGCGACTGTTTAGCAAAAACACAGGTCTCTGCGAAGCCGCAAGGCGAAGTATAGGGGCTGACGCCTGCCCGGTGCTGGAAGGTTAAGAGGAGAGGTTAGCTCACGCGAAGCTTTGAATCGAAGCCCCAGTAAACGGCGGCCGTAACTATAACGGTCCTAAGGTAGCGAAATTCCTTGTCGGGTAAGTTCCGACCCGCACGAAAGGCGTAACGATCTGGGCACTGTCTCAACGAGAGACTCGGTGAAATTATAGTACCTGTGAAGATGCAGGTTACCCGCGACAGGACGGAAAGACCCCGTGGAGCTTTACTGTAGCCTGATATTGAATTTTGGTACAGCTTGTACAGGATAGGTAGGAGCCTTAGAAGCCGGAGCGCTAGCTTCGGTGGAGGCGTCGGTGGGATACTACCCTGGCTGTATTGAAATTCTAACCCACATCCCTTATCGGGATGGGAGACAGTGTCAGGTGGGCAGTTTGACTGGGGCGGTCGCCTCCTAAAGAGTAACGGAGGCGCCCAAAGGTTCCCTCAGAATGGTTGGAAATCATTCGTAGAGTGTAAAGGCACAAGGGAGCTTGACTGCGAGACCTACAAGTCGAGCAGGGACGAAAGTCGGGCTTAGTGATCCGGTGGTTCCGCATGGAAGGGCCATCGCTCAACGGATAAAAGCTACCCCGGGGATAACAGGCTTATCTCCCCCAAGAGTCCACATCGACGGGGAGGTTTGGCACCTCGATGTCGGCTCATCGCATCCTGGGGCTGTAGTCGGTCCCAAGGGTTGGGCTGTTCGCCCATTAAAGCGGTACGCGAGCTGGGTTCAGAACGTCGTGAGACAGTTCGGTCCCTATCCGTCGTGGGCGCAGGAAATTTGAGAGGAGCTGTCCTTAGTACGAGAGGACCGGGATGGACGCACCGCTGGTGTACCAGTTGTCTTGCCAAAGGCATCGCTGGGTAGCTATGTGCGGAAGGGATAAGTGCTGAAAGCATCTAAGCATGAAGCCCCCCTCGAGATGAGATTTCCCATAGCGCAAGCTAGTAAGATCCCTGAAAGATGATCAGGTTGATAGGTTAGAGGTGGAAGTGTGGCGACACATGTAGCTGACTAATACTAATCGATCGAGGACTTAACCAATTCGAAATGCGGAGGCGCCTTGCCCAGGTGCGACAAGCATAAGACGAATTTGACAGGAGGTTGTTCTTTAACCTCATGACAAATTTGGCTTATGACCTCGAGCACCTAGGCGCCGCAGCTAGACAGCACTACGTAAGTAGTCGCGTCAGCAACGCATAGGCGATTACTCAATAAATATCTTCTTCAACATTACCTAGTTTTGAGGGAACGATTCCCTTACAATTTCATAGTCCGGTGGCGATAGCGAGAAGGTCACACCCGTTCCCATACCGAACACGGAAGTTAAGCTTCTCAGCGCCGATGGTAGTTAGGGGCTGTCCCCTTGTGAGAGTAGGACGTTGCCGGGCAAGATAAAAGAGCACATCATTTGTATGTGCTCTTTTTTGTGATTTTTTATTTCCAATGTGAATCTTCTATCATCTCTTTTTATTTCCTTGGCAATGAAATTTTCTTGATTCAAGAAAATTATAAATGAGAAATGGGCTTTTCTGTTCCGTCAAATCGAGGAACTGGTGAATAAATGGATAATCATTATTTGTCATTAACTTAATGCATTCATTCCACCATTCTGTTTCATATCTTGCAATCATGCTTAAATTATAGAGTAATAAGTAATGGGAAAATAATTCTGGATAATCATTTAATGGACTTCTTTCGATAGGTAATGAATAATTTTTATTTACAATATTATATTTGAAATATCGATTGATCTCTTTGTTTTGAGGAAATTCTATATGTTCCTTCGTATAGAGAATATCCTTTTTATCCACTTGTAGTTTTTCGGAAAGAAAAGTAGAAAATCTCGATTCAGTCATATGATAATGATTAAGAATGGTTATTGGGACAAAGAAGTTATCTTTTTCTTTTTTTATATCAATAAATGTTTGTTCTTTTTGGATAGACTGAAACATTATTTCCATCTCTGGGATTTGTCTCAATAAATCAACCATATAAAATTTATCACCTTCTAGATGTTTCATATGGAACATTTTTTCTGCCATATATGGAAATAAGCCACTCTTTTGTAATTTCACTTCATCTTTTAAAAAGAGGTATTGCTGCTTTTTCTTTTTTCTTGTCGAAACACCATGAGCCAGTACGGAGGTCGTATCTGGATAAAGAGGGTCAATAGTTAAAATACAAGCTTTTATTAGATGAACTAGGCCGTAGAAATAAAGAATAGGTTTAATGATTAACGGGGCAGCGGCGGCTTGTTCATAGTAAACCTTACCGTGTTCAATGTAATATATAAACGGATAAGTATTTTCAAAACTCTTTTGTGATGCTTGTTCAATTCCTTCGTTTTGATAACTTTTTTCTAAAAATGCTTTGGTTGTTTCTGTTGAAAAAAAGGGTAAATATGATTGCCAATTGTTGTAAGAATGCTTCAAAATATACAACCTCCAAATAATCTGAAAAATCCAACTTATAGCAGTGTCCTTGACAGTATTTTGTCCAATTGATAACCTACTAATAATATTTTCATGTTCAGGAGGTCAAAAAAATGTGGGAAACTAAATTTGAAAAAGAAGGTTTAACTTTTGATGATGTACTACTTGTCCCTGCTAAATCTGAGGTATTGCCGAAAGATGTCGATTTGTCGGTGAGACTGTCTGAAAAGGTAAAATTGAATGTTCCAATTATCAGTGCTGGTATGGATACAGTAACTGAAGCTGAAATGGCTATTGCAATGGCACGCCAGGGTGGATTAGGTATTATTCACAAAAACATGTCCATTGAGCAACAGGCAGATTTAGTTGATAAAGTAAAACGCTCTGAGAGTGGCGTTATTTCTGATCCGTTTTTCCTTACTCCCGAACAACAAGTGTATGATGCTGAACATTTAATGGGCAAATATCGTATATCAGGTGTTCCAATTGTAAATAATCTTGACGAACAAAAACTTGTTGGTATTATTACAAACCGAGACCTTCGTTTCATTCAAGATTTCTCTATTAAGATCTCTGATGTAATGACGAAAGAAAACTTAGTAACTGCTTCAGTAGGTACAACGCTACAAGAAGCAGAAAAAATTCTGCAAAAGTATAAAATTGAGAAATTACCTCTTGTTGATGATAATGGTGTTTTAAAAGGACTTATTACTATTAAAGATATTGAAAAAGTCATTGAGTTCCCTAACTCAGCGAAAGATGCACAAGGTCGTTTACTTGCTGGTGCAGCAATCGGTATAACAAAAGATACAATGAAAAGATTAGAGTTACTTGTTAAAGCTCAAGTTGATGTAGTAGTAGTCGATACGGCTCACGGCCACTCAGCGGGCGTTATTAATACAGTAAAAGAAATTAAAGACAAATACCCTGACCTGACAGTTGTAGCAGGTAATGTAGCTACTGCTGAAGGTACACGTGCATTGTTTGAAGCTGGAGCTGATGTTGTAAAGGTAGGTATTGGACCAGGATCTATTTGTACAACTCGTGTGGTAGCAGGTGTTGGCGTGCCACAAATTACAGCGGTATATGATTGTGCAACAGAAGCACGTAAACATGGTAAAGCGATTATCGCTGATGGTGGGATTAAGTATTCAGGAGATATCGTGAAAGCATTAGCTTCTGGTGGACATGCAGTTATGCTAGGAAGTATGTTAGCTGGTGTATCTGAAAGTCCAGGTGAAACTGAAATTTTCCAAGGACGTCAATTTAAAGTTTATCGTGGAATGGGATCCGTTACTTCTATGGAAAAAGGATCAAAGGATCGTTACTTCCAAGAAGATAATAAGAAATTCGTTCCAGAAGGCATTGAAGGACGTATTCCATTTAAAGGTTCATTAGCAGATACGATTTATCAGTTAGTTGGTGGTGTTCGCTCTGGTATGGGTTACTGCGGGGCAGCAAATTTAGAATTCTTAAGAGAAAATGCACAGTTTATCCGTATGACAGGTGCTGGTCTTAAAGAAAGTCACCCACATGATATCCAAATTACGAAAGAAGCACCAAATTATTCATTATAATTTTTTTTAAAAAGTAAGAGGGCTGGTCCTCTTACTTTTTTTTGCCTGGAAAGATATCAGACTTTCGTCATTGTTAGCAAAACGCACAATGTTTTCTCAGGCGGATTGACCTAAGGAATAGAGAAAGAAAAGGGATGTTCATGAAAACGCCAAGATTAGGAAAAGGTTGTTTGTATCCATGAAGGACATCTTATGATAAAATAACAAAAGCTGAAAAAAAAGTTGGAGGGCTTTGGAATTGAGAAGAAAAGGATATCGTAAAGTTGTTGCAAGTTTCTTGGTGTTGATTATGGTGTTAGGCATTCTTCCAAATGTACATAAAGCAAGTGCAAAAGAAGATATACTTAATATTAATGCAGATGCAGCTATTCTAGTAGATGCAGAAACAGGTAGAGTTTTATACGGGAAAAACATTGATAAGGTGCTTGGTATTGCAAGTATGTCAAAAATGATGACCGAGTATCTTTTATTAGAAGCTATTGATGAAGGTCGAGTATCATGGGATCAAGAGTATGCTGTAAGTGAGTACGTTTGGAAAGTGTCTCATGACACAGCGCTTTCGAATGTTCCTCTTAGAAGAGATGGGACATACAGCATTAAGGAATTATTTGAAGCAATGACTATTTATTCCGCAAATGGAGCAACAATTGCCATTGCTGAGACAATTGCTGGATCTGAAAAGAACTTTGTGCAAATGATGAATGAAAAAGCAGAGGAATTAGGGTTAGAAGATTATAAATTCGTCAATTCTTCTGGTTTAAATAACAAGGATTTAAAAGGTTACCATTCGACAGGTAATGAAGATGAAGAAAATGTGATGTCTGCTAGAGCAACAGCTAAACTAGCGACAACGCTCCTCACGGATTTTCCTCAAGTTTTAGAAACAGCAAGCATTCCTAGAAAAACATTTAGAGAAGGCACTGAAGATAAAATTGATATGGAAAATTGGAACTGGATGTTACCTGAACTGGTCTACGGCTATGAAGGTGTAGATGGGTTAAAGACAGGGACAACTGATTTTGCAGGTTCTTCTTTTACAGGAACAGCTGAACGTGATGGAAAAAGATATGTAACAGTTGTTATGAATGCTAAAGGTGGCGGCGATTCTGGTTATAATCAAGCTAGATTCGACGAAACAAAGAAAATGTTTGATTACGCGTTCTCTAATTTTGATAAAAAAGAGATCGTTCCTGCTGGCTATCAAGTGAAAGATAAAGAAAAACTTGCCGTTGAAAAAGGGAAAGAAAATGCAGTAGCGATTGAATCAAAAGAGGCCATTACATTAACTGTTAAAAATGGTGAAGAAGAGAATTATCAACCAAAGCTTGTGATTAATGAAGATTTATTAAATGATCAAGGTCAATTAACAGCTCCTGTAAAAAAAGGTGATGTTGTTGGTTATTTAACGGTTGAAGATAAAGATGGTAATGCGATTGAATTTTTAAATGCTAACCAAACAAGAGTTGATGTCATCGCTTCTGAATCGGTTGAAAAAGCGAACTGGTTCGTTTTATCTATGCGTGGTGTTGGTGGATTCTTTGGAGATGTTTGGGACAGTGTTGCATCTACTGTTAAAGGTTGGTTTTCTTGAATAATGTAGTTGCATTTGGCTTATAATTATAGTAAATTATGTATTACTAATAAGTTGAATAAAAGAAAGCATAAAGAAGGAAGTAGTATCAAGTACACTTTTGCCATAGAGAGCTGGTGGTTGGTGCAAACCAGACAAAAGCACTTGAGAATCCATCCTTTGCGTAGAGCTTGGAACACATTTTTTGTAAGTAAAAGCTCTCGGGTAAACCTCGTTAAAGATTTAAAGTGAAAAGTATGGACTATACTTTTAACTAGGGTGGCAACGCGGGTAACTCTCGTCCCTTTATAGGGGACGGGAGTTTTTTGTTTTCACAAATTGAATATGGAGGGAAAGGCTATGTTAGATATCAAATATTTAAGAGCTAATTTTGCTGAAGTAAAAGAAAAACTAGAAAAACACCGTGGGGAAGATATTTCTGATCTTGAGAAGTTTGAGGATTTGGATGTAAAACGCCGAGAATTACTTGTAAAAACGGAAGAGCTTAAAAGCAAAAGAAATGAAGTATCACAGCAAGTGGCTGTTTTAAAACGAGAGAAAAAAGATGCGGACCAATTAATTGCTGAAATGAGGCAAGTTGGCGACCAAATTAAGGATTTAGACCATGAGTTACGTGAAGTAGAAGCTGAATTAGAGCTTATCTTACTCAGTATTCCAAACATCCCACATGAAAGTGTACCCGTTGGGGAGACAGAGGATGACAATGTCTTAGCTTGGCAATGGGGAGAAGTAAAGGGATTTGATTTTGAATTTAAACCGCATTGGGATATAGCGACTGAGCTTGGAATATTAGATTTTGAACGAGCAGGAAAAGTAACTGGCAGTCGTTTTGTATTTTATAAAGGGTTAGGTGCTAGATTAGAGCGCGCATTGTATAACTTTATGTTGGACCTCCATACAGAAGAACATGGATACGAAGAAGTGCTACCACCATATATGGTTAATCGTGCAAGTATGACAGGTACAGGACAATTACCAAAATTTGAAGAGGATGCATTTTTAATTGAGAGTGAGGATTATTTCCTTATTCCAACGGCAGAGGTACCAATCACGAATATGCATCGCGATGAAATTTTAAGTGCTGATCAATTACCAATTAATTACGCCGCATTTAGTGCGTGCTTCCGTTCTGAAGCTGGCTCAGCTGGCCGTGATACGAGAGGTCTTATTCGTCAGCATCAGTTTAATAAGGTTGAGCTTGTGAAGTTTGTTAAACCAGAAGACTCTTATAACGAGTTGGAGAAATTAACAAAAAATGCAGAGAAGGTATTACAACTGCTTGGTTTACCTTATCGCGTCATGAGTATGTGCACTGCTGATTTAGGATTCACAGCTGCGAAGAAGTACGATATAGAAGTATGGATGCCTAGCTACGATAATTATCGAGAAATTTCTTCTTGTAGTAACTTTGAAGCTTTCCAAGCGAGACGTGCAAATATCCGCTTCCGTCGTGATGCTAAAGGTAAGCCGGAGAATGTTCATACATTAAATGGCTCTGGGTTAGCAGTGGGACGTACAGTCGCTGCGATATTAGAAAATTATCAACAAGCTGATGGTAGTGTGGTTATTCCAGAAGTACTTCGCCCTTATATGGGGAATAAAGAAGTGATAAATCCAGCAAAATAAGTAAGATGATAGGGTCTGTTTCTTAGGACAGATCCTATTTTTAAAGTTCTAACATGCATGTTTGTGAATTTATGCAAAAAATCTATTGACTTCTATTTCAATAGATGATATATTATTTCTTGTCGAAACGGAGGAATACCCAAGTCCGGCTGAAGGGATCGGTCTTGAAAACCGACAGGGGTGTTAAAGCCCGCGGGGGTTCGAATCCCTCTTCCTCCGCCATTATAACTTTTAACATGCGCATAATTAATTGGAGATATGGAGTCGCTACTTTATAGTAGCGGCTTTTTTTATTTTTAAGCAAAAATCAGCCTGTACCATTTAAGTACAGGCAAATATTTTATATTGTTTGTTTTAATGTGTGGCCGACTTTTTCGAGTACTTGATCGATGTCTGATGGATTAGAGACAAGGTCATATTCATTAATATTTAATCGTAAAATAGGACATGCACTAAATTGATCAATCCAGGTTTCGTAACGCTCGTGCATCTCTTTCCAATAATCAATGGAGGTTTGTTGTTCCATTGGACGCCCACGTTCTTTAATGCGTGCCAGTATATCTTCTAGGGAGCCCTCTAAATAAATTAAAATATCAGGGTGTGGGAAATAGGGTGTCATAACCATTGCCTCGAAAAGGCTTGTATATGTTTCATAATCAACTGGTGACATTGTTCCTTTTTCATAATGCATCTTAGCAAAAATGCCGGTATCTTCATAAATAGATCGATCTTGAATGAATCCTCCACCATATTCGAACATCCGTTTTTGTTCTTTAAATCTTTCAGCAAGAAAATAAATCTGTAAATGAAAGCTCCATCTTTCAAAGTCGGCATAAAACTTGTCTAAATAAGGATTTGTGTCCACTTTTTCAAAAGAAGTACGGAAGTTAAGTGCTTCTGCTAAATAATTGGTCATTGTTGATTTTCCGACACCAACCGTTCCTGCTACAGTGATGATTGCGTTATTTGGTATGCCGTAGTTATTTCTATTCATGCTTTTGTACTCCTTGTTTGTATACTCGTTGTTAACGTATCAATAATGTATTGCAGGTCATTCTTATTATGAACAAAATCCAATTGATCACCATCAAGGTGAAGAATAGGGATATCTGGATGTTGTTTTTCAAATGCCTGCATTTTAAGATCGTAATCAATGGATAATTGTTCAAGATAGAGAGGACTTATATTTTTTTCTATTTCGCGTCCACGCTTTTCAATTCTTTTTAGTAAAGTATCTAAGCTTGCCCGCAAATAAATAATGATATTTGGTCTCGGCATATCATCCGTTAAAATATGATAGATTTGCTCATATTTTTCATATTCAGGTGCTTCAAGAGATTTACTAGCAAAAATCAAGTTTTTAAAAATATGATAATCAGCTACGACAGGCATATCATTCAAAATATAACGGTCTTTTATATCCTTCAGCTGTTTATATCGATTACATAAGAAAAACATTTCAGTTTGAAAACTCCACTCATCGATATTCTCATAAAACTTTCCGAGAAATGGATTTTCATCGACGATTTCCTTTAATAGATGGTAGTTAAAATGGGTGGAAAGGGCTGTAGCTAGCGTGGTCTTGCCTACGCCAATCGGCCCTTCCACTGTAATAAAAGGTACTTGATTCATCTATTTGTCTCCCCCTAAGCTAACATAACTTCCATTTTAACACAGGTCAGACCTCTATGAAGAATGAAAAAATAGACAGGAGATTAAAATAGATTTACCGTTTTACGACATTAAAATTTTCATCAATGAGGAGCCAGTTTTGTGGAAAGTCTAGACCGAGTTTCCAGTAGCTTACTCCTCTTAGCTTTAACTCTTTCAATAAATCAAATTTCGCTTGAATGGAACGGGCATCTTCAAACCAAACCTCATGTCTTTTTCCTTCGTTGTCTGTGTATAAAAAGAAGGGTGCTTGTGCTTCTTGGTCGTATTGAATGGCCACATTATTTTCTAGGGCAATCTGTATAGCTTGTTGTGGACTAATAGCACGTGCGATCGTTCCTTGAACAAAAGGAAGCGTCCAATCATAGCCGTATAAATTTTGCCCCATCATAATTTTTTCAGGCGGGATTTCTGTTATTGCATATTCAAGGACATCTCTCACAGGTCCAATAGGTGAAACGGCCATAGCAGGTCCTCCACTATATCCCCATTCATATGTCATGATGATGACAAAGTCGACAATTTCGCCATGTGCTTTATAATCGTGGCCTTCATACCATTTCCCTTTTTGATCTGCGCTAGTTTTAGGGGCAAGGGCAGTTGATATGAGCCAGCCTTCTTGGTGGAAGCGATCGCGTGCTTTTATTAGGAATTGGTTATAAGCTTCTTTATCTTCAGGTCGAATGAATTCAAAATCAAAATGGATATCTTTAAAGTTGTATTTTTTTGCTGTTGCAACAATATTGTCGAGGAATGTGTTTTGAATGTCTTGATCGTTGAGAAGTATGCTTGCTAGCTCATCACTAAATTGTGCGTTTTCTTGATTAGATATGACCATCATGAGGACATTTTGATTTTGTTCAGCGATAGCAGGTAATTCATCTAAAGGCGGCTCTTGCAATGAACCATCTCTAAGCGCTTGAAAGTTAAATGGTGCTAAATAAGTAAGATGGGGTGCTGCACCTCTTGAAGCTTCTATTAAGTTTTCCGAGACGGTGTCCCCTCTAGGCTCAACATAGGCATTTATTTCGGCAGATGTTTTTGGACGCTCGGGAATGTATAAACGTAGACCAACCCTTAATGGGTTTGTTTGCGAGATTTGATTGATATTTACAAGCTCTTCCACCGTGAGGCCGTATCGTTGTGCAATTAAATAGAGTGTATCGCCAGGCTGTACCCAATAAAAGCTACCAATGATTGGTATAACAAGCGTTTGACCGACCACAAGTTGATTAGGATTCTGTAATTCATTCGCATCGATTAAATCTTGTATGGTTGTGCTATAGGCCATCGCTATACCACTTAACGAATCATTCTGTCTTACCACATGTATTTGCAAGTAAAACCCTCCCTAAATGTTTCAGTATAGATCAAATACAGACATTCATAATTTAATGATTTAATTACACTATAAATAACTTATGAAGGGAGTGGCCAATACATGATACATTCATGGCAAAGGGTCAATATTTGCTTTCAACACATCTTTCATCATAATCAAGGCGTTCTCGTTATCGTGGTCATCATTAGAAGCAATGCAGTTAGCGGGTATATGTAGTTTATACTCTCTCATATAAGCATCGTTTGCAGAGAAAAGCACACAAATGTTTCCTGCCAAACCAACCATTATTAATTTATCGATGGCTAATTGATTTAAGAGTGTATTAAGTGCAGTACCGTAGAATGCAGAATGTTTCGGTTTGATTAGAAAGTAATCGTCACTTGATGGTCTTATTGTTTGGATAATTGGTGAACTTATAGGATTGTTGCAGTAGGCCATTATCTTTTCAATATCAGCTTTCCAGAGCTGATAATGGTCATTGATATAAATTACCGGTAACTTGTGTTGGTGAAATTGGTTTCTGATAAGATTAATGCTTGTGGTCATTTTTAAAGCTTTTTTAGCCAGTACTTCGCCATGTTTAAATTGAAAATCATTAATCATGTCAATAATAATTAATGCCGTTTGCTTCTCGGTTATTAAATTCAATCAAAATCAACCCCTTTTAATTAGAAAAGATATAAGGATTTCAAACGTTACCTGCTGAGATAAAAGGTGAGCTTTTACGTTTTTTTATTGTTTGTAAAAGCAAAGAGAATTACACTGAAAGAAACGCTATGGTATTTAAAGGAATGAAGTAAATGAGTATAGATGAACAATTTATGTTAGAAGCGATAAAAGAGGCAGAAAAAGCAAGAGAGATTAATGAAGTCCCAATTGGTGCTGTCATTGTATTAGATGGACAAATAATTGCTCGTGGGTATAATTTACGGGAGACGGCACAAAAAGCGACTGCGCATGCAGAATTACTTGCGATAGAAGAAGCATGTGGGAAGCTCGGTACATGGCGATTAGAGGACACAACCCTTTATGTTACACTCGAGCCTTGTCCGATGTGCGCGGGTTCTATTGTTCTTTCACGAGTGAAACGGGTGGTTTACGGAGCGACTGATCCAAAAGGTGGATGTTGCGGGACATTAATGAATTTGTTAGATGACTCAAGGTTTAATCATCAATGTGAGGTGGTTGCTGGAGTAATGGGTGATGCATGTGGGGAACTGTTATCCACGTTTTTTTCACAATTACGAGCTAGAAAAAAGGCTGAAAAGAAGCTTTTAAAAGAACAAAAGAAGCAAGAGGAATGTTAGGCATTGCAATTTTAATTTAAAAACAGTATACTGAATATGCGTCGAAATGACGCAACTTAAATATTGGTATCAATTTTGCCGTGCTAGGTGGGAAGGTAGCGGTGTCCTGTACTCGCAATCCGCTCTAGCGAGACTGAATTCCTATTCTGAGGCTGATGTCCTGTAGGGTCTGCCTTTAGTAAGTGGTGTTGACGCTTGGGTCCTGCGCAATGGGAACCCATGAACCATGTCAGGTCCGGAAGGAAGCAGCATTAAGTGGACTCTCTCATGTGCCGCAGGGTTGCCTGAGCTGAGCTAACTGCTAAAGTAACGCTTATGGGCGTCAGTCGAAGATAGGTGCACGGCAGTTATATACATATAATTATAAAACTCATTCTTCATGAATGAGTTTTTTGTTTTTTTCCTATCCTTTTTTGTAAAATAGAAAATAGATACGTTATAATAAATACGACACTAAAAGAAGGGGGCGTGCCAATTGAGTTATCAAGCATTGTATCGTGTATGGCGCCCACAAACATTTCTTGATGTAGTAGGGCAAGAGCATGTAACAAAAACATTGCAAAACGCCCTGCTTCAGGAAAAAATTTCGCATGCTTATCTTTTTACTGGACCAAGAGGAACCGGTAAAACGAGTGCGGCGAAAATTTTAGCAAAGGCCGTAAACTGTGAAAGAGCACCAATTAATGAACCATGTAATGAATGTGATGCGTGCAAAGGGATTACTGATGGGTCCATACCTGATGTCATTGAGATTGATGCCGCATCTAATAATGGTGTAGAAGAGATTAGAGATATAAGAGATAAAGTGAAATATGCACCAAGTGCGGTTAAGTATAAAGTTTATATTGTTGATGAGGTGCATATGTTGTCAATGGGAGCATTCAATGCGCTCCTAAAAACATTAGAAGAACCACCCCAGCATGTTATTTTTATATTAGCAACAACAGAGCCGCATAAGATTCCACTGACAATCATTTCTAGATGTCAACGCTTTGATTTTAAAAGAATTACTGCGACTTCGATTGTGAATCGTATGCAAATGATTATAGATGAAAGTAGTGTTCATTGTGATACCCAAGCACTACAAATTATTGCCAGAGCTGCTGAAGGTGGTATGCGTGATGCCTTGAGTTTATTGGATCAAGCAATTTCATTTAGTGATGAGAGTGTAACAGTTGATGATGCTCTAGCTGTTACAGGTGCTGTTTCCCAAGGTTTCCTTAATCAGTTAGCAACAGCTATCGTTGATCATGATGCAGCTAACGGCTTAGAAATATTAGGCGAACTTCTTTTTCAAGGGAAAGATCCTACACGATTTGTAGAAGATTTTATTCTTTATTATAGAGATATGCTATTATATAAAGCAGCACCTAATCTTGAAGAATCGATGGAAAGAGTTCTTTTAGAAGAAACATTCATTGAGTTAGCAGAAAAGGTGTCACAAGAACAAATTTATCACTTGATCGAACAATTAAATAAAACACAGCAAGAGATGCGCTGGACGAATCATCCAAGAATTTTTTTAGAAGTAGCAATTGTGAAACTTTGTCAGCAAGAACAAATTAAAGGGCAAAGTGCTGAAGATGTTCAACCATTAATTACACGGATTGATCAATTAGAAAAAGAGTTATCACAAATAAAAGCGCAAGGTGTTAAAGTATCAGAAGAATCAGTAGCACCTCAAGCGAAAAAGCCACAGCGTGTATCTAAAAAAGGATATCAAGCGCCTGTAGGTCGAATAAATGAGGTGTTGAAGCAGGCAACAAAACAGGACTTAATGATGGTCAAAAGTCATTGGGGTGAAATGTTAGAACGCCTCGTACACAATCAAATGCGCTCACAAGCAGCATTACTAAACGAAGCAGAGCCTGTTGCTGCATCTGATCAAGTTTTTATTATAAAATTCAAATATGAAATTCATTGTCAAATGGCGATGGAGAATCATAAATTTATTGAAACCCTAACGCAATCTTTGTTTGAACTAAGCGGAAAGAGGTTTCAGGTCTTAGGTTTACCAGATGAACAATGGCAGTCCATTCGCCAATCATTTCTTCAGTATCAAAAGGCGAATGGAGATGATACAGCAGAGGATATGGGAAATGAGGAAGAAGATCCTGTTGTATCTGAGGCAATGAAATTATTTGGTGAAGATCTTATTGAAATTAAAGATTAAATAAATATTAGGAGGTAAGGAACTATGCGTGGTATGGGTAATATGCAAAATATGATGAAGCAAATGCAAAAAATGCAAAAGAAAATGGCGCAAGCGCAAGAAGAATTAGGAGAAGAAAGAATTGAAGGAACAGCTGGCGGTGGCATGGTAACTGTCATTGTTTCTGGTCATAAAGAAGTTTTAGAAGTAAATATTAAAGAGGAAGTTGTTGATCCTGAAGATATCGAAATGCTTCAAGATTTAGTGTTAGCAGCAACAAATGACGCGATTAAAAAATGTGATGAATTAACAAATAATACAATGGGGCAATTCACAAAAGGTATGAACTTGCCAGGGATGTTTTAATACGGATAAACGAAAAGAAGCGCCGCTGGTTTTCCTGAGCGGCGTTTTTTAAAGCATTCACTATCAGACTAGGAGTCAAAGAGAAGAGTTATATGAGAAAGAGTTTGTTGTTAAACGTCTCTCGGTCAAATGCTCTCGTCTTTGATGAAAGAGGGGGAGACAGATATGCATTATCCTGAACCGATATCAAAACTGATTGATAGTTTTATGAAGCTTCCAGGAATCGGACCGAAAACAGCCGCTCGGTTGGCCTTTTTTGTATTAAGTATGAAAGAAGACACTGTACTAGATTTTGCTAAGGCATTAGTGAATGCGAAGAGAAATCTATCTTATTGTTCTGTGTGTGGCCATATAACAGATCAGGATCCTTGTTATATATGTGAAGACCAAAGGAGAGATCGATCAGTCATATGTGTTGTGCAAGACCCTAAAGACGTTATCGCCATGGAAAAAATGAAGGAGTTTAATGGTTTGTACCATGTTTTGCATGGTGCTATTTCGCCAATGGATGGTATCGGCCCAGAAGATATTAATATTCCCGATTTGTTAAAACGATTACAGGATGAAACCGTCCAAGAAGTCATCTTGGCTACCAATCCTAATATTGAGGGCGAGGCAACAGCAATGTATATTTCTCGTCTCATTAAACCTTCTGGTATTAAGGCGAGCCGCATAGCTCACGGATTACCAGTAGGAGGAGACCTTGAATATGCTGATGAAGTAACACTTTCAAAAGCTTTAGAGGGAAGAAGAGAAGTATAGTGAGAGGTGTATGCGATGTTCTTTCGTAAAAAAGGATGGCTTCGTAAGGAATATGATGAGAAGTTATTAGATCAGTTAAAAGAATTAAAGGATGAATGGAAGAATCAAAAATCTCTAATTGAAAAAAGTTTTGATCCTTCAGCAGAAGCAATTAGTGAAGCTAAGCTTGCTGAGGCAAAATATTTTTATCTGTTCAAGGAAGCAAAAAAAAGAAACGTTAGTGTTCGATATTAATTTTTATACCTCCTCAAGGTCTTTTTTTAGGTGCTTGTTCATACATTGGTTGTACAAGTTTCCATAAATAGAGGGGGTTTTTTATTTGGAGCCAGTTTGGATTATCTCAGGGTTAGGTATTCTCATTCTCTTTCTATTAGTAGCAGGTGCCTCGTTTCGACCAATTAAGTGGATTGGACAAGGCCTTATAAAAGTAATCATTGGTGCACTCTTATTATTTGTACTAAATACAGTAGGAAATCAATTTGGTATTCATTTGCCTATTAATATAGCTACTGTAGCCATTAGTGGGATATTAGGTGTGCCGGGTATATGCGCGCTAGTGGCAATAGAAATGTATGTCATATAAGTGTCAAAGTATAATGGAATAGGTAATCAGTTACGTATTTCTAGTAACTGATTTTTTCTTTTTAAATATTGTTGACATATTAATATAATGCTGATAATATATTAAGAGTCGTCACAACGACACAACATCCTTTAAAACTTTAAAGAAAAAACTTTTTTAAAAAAGCATTGACATATAATGCGTAGGATGATATATTAGTAAAGTCGCTTCTGAAGCGAATGAGATTGTTCTTTGAAAACTGAACGAACGTAAAACGTCAAGCGTAATTCTAAAAAAGCTGATTTATCAGCAACAAAGCACCATAGGTGCAAATGAGCTAATCAAACACTTTATTGGAGAGTTTGATCCTGGCTCAGGACGAACGCTGGCGGCGTGCCTAATACATGCAAGTCGAGCGAATCTGAGGGAGCTTGCTCCCAAAGATTAGCGGCGGACGGGTGAGTAACACGTGGGCAACCTGCCTGTAAGACTGGGATAACTCCGGGAAACCGGGGCTAATACCGGATAATATCTATTTATACATATAATTAGATTGAAAGATGGTTCTGCTATCACTTACAGATGGGCCCGCGGCGCATTAGCTAGTTGGTGAGGTAACGGCTCACCAAGGCGACGATGCGTAGCCGACCTGAGAGGGTGATCGGCCACACTGGGACTGAGACACGGCCCAGACTCCTACGGGAGGCAGCAGTAGGGAATCTTCCGCAATGGACGAAAGTCTGACGGAGCAACGCCGCGTGAGTGATGAAGGTTTTCGGATCGTAAAACTCTGTTGTTAGGGAAGAACAAGTATCGGAGTAACTGCCGGTACCTTGACGGTACCTAACCAGAAAGCCACGGCTAACTACGTGCCAGCAGCCGCGGTAATACGTAGGTGGCAAGCGTTGTCCGGAATTATTGGGCGTAAAGCGCGCGCAGGCGGTTCCTTAAGTCTGATGTGAAAGCCCACGGCTCAACCGTGGAGGGTCATTGGAAACTGGGGAACTTGAGTGCAGAAGAGGAAAGTGGAATTCCAAGTGTAGCGGTGAAATGCGTAGAGATTTGGAGGAACACCAGTGGCGAAGGCGACTTTCTGGTCTGTAACTGACGCTGAGGCGCGAAAGCGTGGGGAGCAAACAGGATTAGATACCCTGGTAGTCCACGCCGTAAACGATGAGTGCTAAGTGTTAGAGGGTTTCCGCCCTTTAGTGCTGCAGCAAACGCATTAAGCACTCCGCCTGGGGAGTACGACCGCAAGGTTGAAACTCAAAGGAATTGACGGGGGCCCGCACAAGCGGTGGAGCATGTGGTTTAATTCGAAGCAACGCGAAGAACCTTACCAGGTCTTGACATCCTCTGACAATCCTAGAGATAGGACTTTCCCCTTCGGGGGACAGAGTGACAGGTGGTGCATGGTTGTCGTCAGCTCGTGTCGTGAGATGTTGGGTTAAGTCCCGCAACGAGCGCAACCCTTGATCTTAGTTGCCAGC
Source organism: Cytobacillus sp. FSL K6-0129 (assembly GCF_038007625.1). Taxonomy (NCBI): domain Bacteria; kingdom Bacillati; phylum Bacillota; class Bacilli; order Caryophanales; family Bacillaceae; genus Cytobacillus; species Cytobacillus sp. FSL K6-0129. The sequence goes on from NZ_JBBOXM010000001.1 coordinate 3,046,787, forward strand.
ATTTAGTTGGGCACTCTAAGGTGACTGCCGGTGACAAACCGGAGGAAGGTGGGGATGACGTCAAATCATCATGCCCCTTATGACCTGGGCTACACACGTGCTACAATGGATGGTACAAAGGGCTGCAAGACCGCGAGGTTTAGCCAATCCCATAAAACCATTCTCAGTTCGGATTGTAGGCTGCAACTCGCCTACATGAAGCCGGAATCGCTAGTAATCGCGGATCAGCATGCCGCGGTGAATACGTTCCCGGGCCTTGTACACACCGCCCGTCACACCACGAGAGTTTGTAACACCCGAAGTCGGTGGGGTAACCTTTTGGAGCCAGCCGCCTAAGGTGGGACAGATGATTGGGGTGAAGTCGTAACAAGGTAGCCGTATCGGAAGGTGCGGCTGGATCACCTCCTTTCTAAGGAATATACGGAATTAACTTGATGTTAGACTGTTCGTTCAGTTTTGAGAGTATAATCTCTCAATTCAATCGTTCTTTGAAAACTAGATAATGTAATGAAGAAGATTACCGAGTAATCGCCACCTTAGTTATTTTTTCTCTCTATATATTATAGATTGATTTAAGATACTAAACTTTTTTAATAAACACAACCGAGAGGGTTGTGAGAAGCAAGCAGTTCAAGGAAGCGAGCGAGGAAACACCGGAGTGTGCGTCTTGTGCACATGAGGATGTTGACGAGTGAGCTGACGCCGAAATGCGTAGCTTATCGCAAGCCGAACAATGGTTAAGTTAATAAGGGCGCACGGTGAATGCCTTGGCACTAGGAGCCGATGAAGGACGGGACTAACACCGATATGCTTCGGGGAGCTGTAAGTAAGCTTTGATCCGGAGATTTCCGAATGGGGAAACCCCCTATCCGTTATGGGATAGGATCCATACCTGAATACATAGGGTATGGAAGGCAGACCCGGGGAACTGAAACATCTAAGTACCCGGAGGAAGAGAAAGCAAACGCGATTCCCTGAGTAGCGGCGAGCGAAACGGGATTAGCCCAAACCAAGAGGCTTGCCTCTTGGGGTTGTAGGACATTCTATACGGAGTTACAAAGGAACGAGATAGACGAAGAGGTCTGGAAAGGCCCGCCATAGGAGGTAAAAGCCCTGTAGTTGAAACTTCGTTCCCTCCAGAGTGGATCCTGAGTACGGCGGGACACGAGAAATCCCGTCGGAAGCAGGGAGGACCATCTCCCAAGGCTAAATACTCCCTAGTGACCGATAGTGAACCAGTACCGTGAGGGAAAGGTGAAAAGCACCCCGGAAGGGGAGTGAAAGAGATCCTGAAACCGTGTGCCTACAAGTAGTTAGAGCCCGTTAATGGGTGATAGCGTGCCTTTTGTAGAATGAACCGGCGAGTTACGATTACATGCGAGGTTAAGTTGGACAGACGGAGCCGTAGCGAAAGCGAGTCTGAATAGGGCGAATGAGTATGTGGTCGTAGACCCGAAACCAGGTGATCTACCCATGTCCAGGGTGAAGTCCAGGTAACACTGGATGGAGGCCCGAACCCACGTACGTTGAAAAGTGCGGGGATGAGGTGTGGGTAGCGGAGAAATTCCAATCGAACTTGGAGATAGCTGGTTCTCTCCGAAATAGCTTTAGGGCTAGCCTCATGCGTAAGAATCTTGGAGGTAGAGCACTGTTTGGACTAGGGGCCCTCATCGGGTTACCGAATTCAGACAAACTCCGAATGCCAAAGATTTATCCATGGGAGTCAGACTGCGAGTGATAAGATCCGTAGTCAAGAGGGAAACAGCCCAGACCACCAGCTAAGGTCCCAAAGTATACGTTAAGTGGAAAAGGATGTGGAGTTGCTTAGACAACCAGGATGTTGGCTTAGAAGCAGCCACCATTTAAAGAGTGCGTAATAGCTCACTGGTCGAGTGACTCCGCGCCGAAAATGTACCGGGGCTAAACGTATCACCGAAGCTGTGGATTGAACATCGTTGATGTTCAGTGGTAGGAGAGCGTTCTAAGGGCGTTGAAGCTAGACCGTAAGGACTGGTGGAGCGCTTAGAAGTGAGAATGCCGGTATGAGTAGCGAAAGATGGGTGAGAATCCCATCCACCGAATGCCTAAGGTTTCCTGAGGAAGGCTCGTCCGCTCAGGGTTAGTCGGGACCTAAGCCGAGGCTGAAAAGCGTAGGCGATGGACAACAGGTTGATATTCCTGTACCACCGTATTCTGTTTGAGTGATGGGGGGACGCAGGAGGATAGGGTAAGCGCACTATTGGATGTGCGTCTAAGCAGTTAGAGGGACCATGAGGCAAATCCCATGGTCATATACCTTGAGCTGTGATAGCGAGGGAAATTTAGTACCGAAGTTCTTGATTCCACACTGCCAAGAAAAGCCTCTAGCGAGGAATAAGGTGCCCGTACCGCAAACCGACACAGGTAGGCGAGGAGAGAATCCTAAGGTGAGCGAGAGAACTCTCGTTAAGGAACTCGGCAAAATGACCCCGTAACTTCGGGAGAAGGGGTGCTCATTAGGGTGTTAAAGCCTTGATGAGCCGCAGTGAATAGGCCCAGGCGACTGTTTAGCAAAAACACAGGTCTCTGCGAAGCCGCAAGGCGAAGTATAGGGGCTGACGCCTGCCCGGTGCTGGAAGGTTAAGAGGAGAGGTTAGCTCACGCGAAGCTTTGAATCGAAGCCCCAGTAAACGGCGGCCGTAACTATAACGGTCCTAAGGTAGCGAAATTCCTTGTCGGGTAAGTTCCGACCCGCACGAAAGGCGTAACGATCTGGGCACTGTCTCAACGAGAGACTCGGTGAAATTATAGTACCTGTGAAGATGCAGGTTACCCGCGACAGGACGGAAAGACCCCGTGGAGCTTTACTGTAGCCTGATATTGAATTTTGGTACAGCTTGTACAGGATAGGTAGGAGCCTTAGAAGCCGGAGCGCTAGCTTCGGTGGAGGCGTCGGTGGGATACTACCCTGGCTGTATTGAAATTCTAACCCACATCCCTTATCGGGATGGGAGACAGTGTCAGGTGGGCAGTTTGACTGGGGCGGTCGCCTCCTAAAGAGTAACGGAGGCGCCCAAAGGTTCCCTCAGAATGGTTGGAAATCATTCGTAGAGTGTAAAGGCACAAGGGAGCTTGACTGCGAGACCTACAAGTCGAGCAGGGACGAAAGTCGGGCTTAGTGATCCGGTGGTTCCGCATGGAAGGGCCATCGCTCAACGGATAAAAGCTACCCCGGGGATAACAGGCTTATCTCCCCCAAGAGTCCACATCGACGGGGAGGTTTGGCACCTCGATGTCGGCTCATCGCATCCTGGGGCTGTAGTCGGTCCCAAGGGTTGGGCTGTTCGCCCATTAAAGCGGTACGCGAGCTGGGTTCAGAACGTCGTGAGACAGTTCGGTCCCTATCCGTCGTGGGCGCAGGAAATTTGAGAGGAGCTGTCCTTAGTACGAGAGGACCGGGATGGACGCACCGCTGGTGTACCAGTTGTCTTGCCAAAGGCATCGCTGGGTAGCTATGTGCGGAAGGGATAAGTGCTGAAAGCATCTAAGCATGAAGCCCCCCTCGAGATGAGATTTCCCATAGCGCAAGCTAGTAAGATCCCTGAAAGATGATCAGGTTGATAGGTTAGAGGTGGAAGTGTGGCGACACATGTAGCTGACTAATACTAATCGATCGAGGACTTAACCAAAAACGAAATGCGAAGGCGGCTCGTCCAGGAGCGACAAGCATAAGACAGATTTGACAGGAGGTTGTTCTTTAACCTCATGACAAATTTGACTTATGACCTCGAGCTCCTAGCCGCCGCAGCTAGACAGCACTACGTAAGTAGTAGTCTACAGCACGCATTCAGGCGATTACTCAATAAATATCTTCTTCAACATTACCTAGTTTTGAGGGAACGATTCCCTTACAATTTCATAGTCCGGTGGCGATAGCGAGAAGGTCACACCCGTTCCCATACCGAACACGGAAGTTAAGCTTCTCAGCGCCGATGGTAGTTAGGGGCTGTCCCCTTGTGAGAGTAGGACGTTGCCGGGCAAGATAAAAGAGCACATCATTTGTATGTGCTCTTTTTTGTGTATATGAGTTAGTAAATATATGCTCCCCAAAAAAATAACATTGAGAAAATCATAACATTAAGTATAAATTATTGAGTTTGAGGGTTTAATAGAAGATCAAAAAATGAATGATTGAATGGAACCTCATTTGGTTATAACCCAATGAGGTAATGTTTTAGATACTAATAGTGGTCAATATGGCTTTCAAGTGATACGCAAATGACTATGGTGGTTTGATTCAATACTGCCACGATAAATTGTTCCTTGTAGTAAGGCAAATTGATATAAAGGATTTGGAAATCAGCATTATCTTAGTCAGAAAACTGTTGGCTCGTTTAGAAAGGCATTAAATTAACTTTCGTTAGCTCATCACATGTGAGTAAAGAAAGAGCAAGAATGTAATTCGGACTTTTACGATCTCTTTATCTTTCAACAATTAAACCTACAGATTCCTTGAAGAAGTTGATTTATGCATAGTGCTCCGTATGACGAAAGCAACACTGTAGATAGTTTCCCAAAATAAAAAAACTCCCTAATATTTGTTAAAATAATAGAGAAGATCATAAGATAAGTATAGAAGCAAAAGGGAATTTAAGATAAAATTTCAGGTGTAGTGACTCTTTTTAATTGTTGGACATAATAATTATAATGAGGATCATCTGTTTCGGTATTCACGATTTGTTCCTCACACTGCATACAAATAAAAGAAGTATATAAATGGATACCAGTAGATTGTGATTGTTCACAGATTACACATGTTTTTTCATTAAACGTTTTCACAATGTCACCTCCGTACATTCAATCATAGCCAATGATGATAAAATATATACAATATTTAGAATTTTACTCTCATAAGTGAGTTGTTAACAGTTTATGTTTGTAATCACCAATAGGTGTATGTCTATACAGTAAATTTATAAAAAGGATTTGCGTTCAATGGATCAGAAACAAATGCCGTTAGTTGAAAAATTAATACAGCATATAAAAAGAAAGCCTGAGAATTATCATGTACCTGGTCATAAAGGGGGGAGTCTGCTCACCGGAGTGAATGAGGTTGATGATTATTTTCGACAACTTTTACAATTGGATTTGACAGAAATCAGCGGGCTTGATGATCTTCATTCCGCTGAAGAAGTAATCAAAGAAGCTCAATCCTTGCTTGCCGCTTTATACGGGGCTAAAAGAAGTTTTTTTCTTATAAATGGTTCTACTGTAGGTAATTTAGCGATGATTTGTGGCACATTAAAAAGGGGAGACCGTGTGCTTGTTCAACGGAATAGTCATAAGTCTATTTTAAATGGCCTGAGACTTATTGGAGCTGAACCCATTTTTATCCTGCCTGAATTTAACCAGGAATGGGGCATTAATGAAGGTGTCTCCTATACTCATATTGAAGAGGCATTAAGTAAGTATGAAGATATTAAAGCTGTTATTCTTACTTACCCGAGTTATTATGGTACAGTGTATCCATTAGAAGATATTATTGCACTATGCCGTGAAAAAAAAGTATTAGTTTTAGTTGATGAAGCACACGGTGCTCATTTTATAGCGAGTACAAGATTTTTCCCACCCTCAAGTTTACAATTAGGAGCAGATGTCGTTATACAATCTGCCCATAAAACATTGCCAGCATTGACAATGGGGGCCTTTCTTCATATTCAAGGTGATCGGGTGGATGAAGACAGCATACAGGAATATTTAAGTATGTTGCAATCCAGTAGCCCATCTTATGTTATTATGGCTTCATTAGATATGGCTAGATTCTTTGTCAGTCAATATACAGAAGAAGATGGTAAACATTTAGTCCAACGGATAAAAGAATTGAAGGAGAAATTAAGTAATATTGCTGGACTAGCTATTATGCCAACAGATGATCCATTGAAACTGGGATTACAGTTTAAACATATCAGTGGTTATCAACTACAAGAGCTGCTAGAGAAACGAGGTATTTATACAGAGTTAGCTGATCCGTTAAATGTTTTATTTGTACTTCCATTATTAAGGTGTGCCGATGAGGATCGTTTTAGTAAAATTATCGATGCATTGCAAGAAGTTAGTACTGACATTCCCAATGAAGAAAAAGAGGAAAAGGTGAATCCAATTCCATCGCATTCAGAATTAGTAGAGGTACCAGAGGGAGCAATGATTGTTACAGTTCCTTTTGCAAGTGCGATTGGTGAAATTAGCGCACGAATGGTGACACCATACCCGCCTGGTATTCCTTTAATATATAAAGGTGAAAGAATTACAAAAGAGCATATCACTAGTTTGGAAGGTTATTTAAATAAAGGTGCACGAATTCAAAACAGGAAAAACTTAAATCAATCATACATAGAAATATATAAGACAGCGAGGGACAAGGATGACTAAAGGTTACTTTATATCAATTGAAGGTCCAGACGGGGCAGGAAAAACGACGATTACAGAAATGGTTAAGGAACAATTAGAAACAGAAGGATATAATGTAGTACATACGAGAGAGCCTGGTGGAATTGCTATTGCTGAACAGATCCGGGCTGTTATACTGGATCCGAAGAATACAAAAATGGATGCAAGAACAGAGGCGTTACTTTATGCCGCGGCAAGAAGACAACATTTAGTTGAAAAGGTCTTACCAGTCCTTGAAATGGGTAAGATTGTACTATGTGATCGATTTGTTGATAGCTCTATTGCATATCAAGGATTTGCAAGAGGGATTGGTATTGAGGAAGTTTGGTCCATCAATCAGTTTGCCATTGAAAATGCCATGCCTCAATTGACTTTGTACTTCGATATCGCACCAGAACGAGGGTTACAGAGAATTAATCAAAATAAGGGCAGGGAAGTAAACCGTTTAGATTTAGAAGATTTACAGTTTCATCAAAAGGTATATGAAGGGTATGAAATTGTTCGGAAGCAATCTTCTAATCGCATTCAAACTGTAAATGCCGATGCCTCTGTTGAAAAAGTATTTGAACAAACGATGGACATTGTTAGAAAAGCACTTCAAAATAAGGATTAAGCTACTTGGCGAAAAATTCGGTCAGTATATCTCTGTTTGTGCATAGAATAACTGATATAATAGAAGAAAGTAAAGATATAGGAGGGTGGTATGATGAAGCTCGTATTAGCAGTCATACAAGATCAAGATAGTAATAAGTTATCTAAAGCATTAGTAGATCATAATTTTCGTGCAACCAAATTAGCCAGTACAGGGGGATTTTTAAAGTCGGGTAATACAACCTTTTTAATTGGTACGGAAGATATTCGAGTAGACAAATGCTTACAGGTCATTAAGGATAATTGCCAATCGAGAGAGCAACTTGTTGCGCCGGTTTCACCAATGGGTGGTAATGCCGATTCATATATTCCTTACCCTGTTGAAGTAGAAGTAGGTGGAGCAACTGTATTTGTTCTTCCAGTAGAACAATTCCATCACTTCTAAACCTATTTGGAGGCATAAATGAAGATCAATCAAGATTTACGTCTTAATATAGATAATAGAAGGCAAGACAGTAAGCATCCTATTGGATCGCAAGTGCGTTTTAATGATCTTGTGCAAAAAAGTGGTCAAAAAATGCAGATGACACAAATGCAAATGCTTTTAGGTGATATAGAATCAGCTGGACAGAGGGTAGCTAAGTCCAGGAGCTTTAAAGATTTAGCAAAATACAAAATGCTGGTTAAGCGTTTTGTGAAAGAGACTGTTGAGTATGGGTTGGATATTAAGCAATCCCATAGTTGGAATCAACTAGGACAAAGTAGGTCATTGAAAATTGTAGAAACGATTGATGAAAAGCTTGCTCAACTAGCCGATGACCTACTTTTACAAGAGAAAAGTGCCATTGATATTCTTAGTAAAATCGGAGAAATCAAAGGATTATTAATAAATTTATATACGTAAGTGAGTGATCAGCATGACAAAAACATGGGATCAAATAGAAGAATTACAGCCAGTCGTGTTGAAGATGCTTAAAAATAGTTTAAGTAAGGAACGCCTTGCCCACGCTTACCTTTTTGAAGGACTGAAAGGAACAGGAAAAAAAGATACGGGTATGCTTCTAGCAAAGAGTCTTTTTTGCACTGCTCCAATAAATAACTATGTTCCATGTGAAACATGTAATAATTGCAAAAGGATTAATCACTTTAATCATCCGGATGTACATCTTGTTGAGCCGGATGGTCAATCAATAAAGAAGCAGCAGATTCGGTCATTACAGGAAGAGTTTTCAAAACGGGGCGTCGAATCCAGTAGAAAAGTATATATTATCGTTCATGCTGATCGAATGACAACAAACGCAGCTAATAGTTTGCTGAAATTTCTCGAAGAACCGCATATGGATACAACAGCAATTCTATTGACTGAACAATCTCAACGAATGTTACCTACCATATTATCAAGATGTCAAACGATCTCATTTCAGCCAATAGCTGCAAAATTTTTAGTACAACAATTCGTAGATTATGGTGTGAAAGAAAAGTATGCACCATTACTTGCGCAAATTACCCATAATTTGGACGATGCTTTAGCATATAGTAATGATGATTGGTTTGTACAAGCGCAAAAAATAGTGTTAAAATTATACGAAGTACTTAAAAAAAATCCGTTACAAGCGATGGTCACTCTCCAAGAAGAGTGGTTTCCACATTTTAAGGAGAAAGAACATCTGGATTTAGGTTTAGACTTATTACTTCTTTTATTAAAAGATTTGTTATATATACAGCTTGATAAGAGTGATAGGCTCGCCTATACGCATGAGCTAAGCTGGCTAGAACAACACGCGCTTCATACATCTAATAGAAAGTTAACAGAGCAAATGGCTGCAGTTTTAGATGCAAAAAGGAAGCTGCAAGCAAACATGAATGCGCAGCTGTTAATGGAACAGTTAGTGTTAAAGATGCAGGAGGGATCTTCATTTGTATGATGTAGTAGGTGTTCGCTTTAAAAAAGCGGGCAAAATATATTATTTTGATCCCGGTGATCTTCAAATACAAAAGGATGACTTTGTCATTGTCGAGACTGTAAGAGGAGTAGAATACGGTAAAGTTGTCATTGCTCCTAAAAAGGTTGGAGAACATGATGTAGTCCTACCTTTAAAAAAAGTTCTACGTATTGCTGATCAAAAGGATCGTATGATTGTAGAAGAGAATAGACAAGCGGCTAAAGAAGCTTATCAAGTTTGTTTAGAAAAAGTAACTACGCATCAATTAGATATGAAATTGGTGGATGTTGAATATACTTTTGACCGCAATAAGGTCATCTTTTACTTTACTGCTGATGGTAGAGTGGATTTCCGTGAACTAGTAAAGGATTTAGCGGCCATTTTTCGGACAAGAATTGAACTTCGTCAAATTGGCGTTCGTGATGAGGCAAAGATGCTTGGTGGCATAGGTCCATGTGGCAGAATGCTTTGTTGTTCCACTTTTTTAGGTGATTTTGACCCAGTTTCGATTAAAATGGCAAAGGATCAAAATTTATCTTTGAACCCAACGAAGATATCTGGACTATGTGGTCGTTTAATGTGCTGTTTGAAATATGAAAATGACGAGTATGAAGCAGCTAAAAAAGAGCTCCCAGATGTAGGGGAATGGGTGAAGACACCGGAGGGTTCTGGAAGGGTAGTAGGGTTAAATATACTTGAAAGAATTCTACAAGTTAACCTAAAGGAACAGGAAAGAGTGCTAGAATTTACGTTAGACGAAATTAATGAGAATGCCGTGTCAGTTCAATCCACAGATTAATGAGGTGGAATGCTTGGATAAAAAAGAAATCTTTGACTCTGTAGATAATATGGAATCGCAAATCGGTCAATTATATATACAGCTTGGTGAGTTGAAACAGCATCTTGCTGAGGTGTTAGAAGAGAATAATGCATTGAAGTTGGAAAATGAACATTTACGTAGAAGATTAAAGATTACATCTGACCGAGAAAAGAAAAATGAACAGCAGAAGGAAGAAACAGAGAAAGAAAAACTCTTTGATATAGGGGAAGGCTATGACAACCTGGCTAGACTATATCAAGAAGGGTTCCATATTTGTAATCTTCATTTTGGTAGTCCTAGAAAAGATGGGGATTGCTTGTTCTGTTTATCATTTTTAAATAAAAAATAATCGATACCTTCCTTCTAAACAAGGAAGGTTTTTTTAAAGATATAAATTTCGTTTTCTAAGTGTAGAGGAATCTTCGGCTTAAGGGGCTTCAACCGATAAAATAAATAGATACGAAGTGTGCTTTTTAGTAATGGAGGAAGAGAAATGGTTATTTTAAAGGGTGATGAAAGGTTAGATCATTTGTTAGCAGAGGGATTGAGAATTATTCAAAGTCCTTCCGTATTTTCATTTTCGGTTGATGCCGTGTTATTAGCTCGATTCACCTACTTACCTATACAAAAAGGAAATATCATAGATTTATGTAGTGGGAATGGTGTGATACCTTTGTTTTTAAGCGCAAGAACAAAAGGAATGATTACAGGGGTGGAAATACAAGATCGTCTTGTTGATATGGCGAATAGAAGTATTCATTATAATCAACTAGAGAATCAAGTTAAGGTGGTAAAGGGAGATGTTAAAGGCATTGCTCGGCAATTAGGGTATGCTAAGTATGATGTGGTGACATGCAATCCACCTTACTTTCCAGTTGATACCAATAAACATAAAAATGAAAATGAGCATTATGCGATTGCTCGGCATGAGATTCTCTGTACATTAGAAGATACAATTCAGTCAGCTAGTCAACTAGTTAAGCACGGAGGGAAAGTTTCTTTTGTTCATCGCCCAGGTAGGTTGTTAGATATCGTGACATTAATGAGAAAGTATGAGATAGAACCAAAAAGGATTCAACTCGTTTATCCTGAGCAAGGAAAAGAAGCGAATGTGCTTCTAGTGGAAGGCATTAAAAAAGGAAAACCTGACTTAAAAATATTGCCGCCATTGTATATCTATGAGACGTCGGGTGAGTATACAAAGGAAATGAGGTTGATGTTGTATGGAGACTGAAACTCATTACTTTTACGTACTCGAATGCAAAGACGGCACCTTCTATGCTGGATATACAAATAATCTTATGCAAAGGATAGAAAAGCATAATGCTGGGAAAGGCGCTAAATATACAAGGGGAAGAGCCCCGCTAACGCTTATTTTTCATCAAATATTTTCTAGTAAGTCAGATGCACAGAAAATGGAATATCGTTTTAAGCGATTGAGTAGACAGAAAAAAATTGAATGGATGAATACCCAAAGAGAAGAAGGTCGGTGAGTAATATGCAACAACAGAAGAGTTTCCATATGGAGAGTGAAAAAGGTATTCTCTACTTAGTGCCAACACCCATAGGTAATCTAGAGGATATTAGCTATCGCAGCTTAAGAATATTAAAGGAAGCCGATTGGATCGCTGCAGAGGATACTAGGAATACAAAAAAACTATGCAACTACTTTGAGATAGAGACACCCATTATTAGTTACCATGAGCATAATAAAGAGAGTAGCGGCTATAAATTAATTGCGAAGTTGAAAGATGGAGAGAAAATTGCGCTTGTGAGTGATGCAGGTATGCCAACCATTTCTGATCCAGGATATGAACTGGTTACTAGTGCCATTGAAGAGAAGCTCACTGTTGTCCCGTTACCTGGTGCGAATGCTGCACTTACAGCATTGATTGCCTCGGGGCTACCAACACAGCCATTTTTCTTTTATGGCTTTTTAAATCGGCAAAAGAAGCAGAAAAAGGCAGAGTTAGAGACGCTTTCAAAAGTATCTTCTACAATCATTCTATATGAATCTCCTCATAGGTTGAAGGAAAGCTTACAGCTCATGTTAGATATCTTAGGCGATCGTTCAATTGTTTTGAGTAGGGAGCTGACAAAGAAGTATGAAGAGTTTATTAGAGGATCGATAAGAGAAGCAGTAGAATGGGCAGGCCAATCTGAAATTCGCGGGGAATTTTGTTTAATTATTGAGGGTTGCAAAGAGCCAGTAGAAGAAAGTAAGTGGTGGGAAGGGTTATCTATTGAAGAGCAAATTACTTATTATATAGAAGAAAAAGGTATGAAAAGTAAGGATGCCATTAAACAAACAGCGCTAGACCGTGATATGAATAAACGAGAGGTATACAAGATTTATCATATTGATGAAGCGTAAAAAAATAGAGACTCGCAAATAGGAGTCTCTTTGTTTATTTATTTAGTTAGTTCAAAATTGCTTTGGATTTCTTTAATTAATTGCTCAGCGCCATCTTTGCTAAGGATTAATTTTCCACCAGCTAGTGAGATGTTATCATCGGATACTTCACCAGTAACTTGGCAAGTCATGTTTGGCTTATATTTTTTTAAGATGATTTTTTCATCATCCACATAGATTTCTAATGCGTCTTTCTCTGCAATACCAAGAGTACGTCTAAGTTCAATTGGAATAACTACACGACCTAATTCATCAACTTTACGAACAATACCAGTAGATTTCATATTAATTGCTCCTCCCAGTCATCTATCTAATTATTTATCTTTTTCGTCATTATTCGACAAAAATCATTGTTGATATTATAATACCAACCATTGCCATAATCGTCAATTACTTTATTTTATTTTTGTGTGGAAATTATTAACATGAAGAGGAATATTGATTTATCAACGTTTATGATGGAAAAGTCATGGATAAAAACTCACCCAATTTCCAGTAGACGTACATACCTCGTTTCGACAAAACGACATAATTCGACAAATTTCATCTATTTGTCTATTTTTTGTCGAACGATTAATTTGATTATGGCTTTTGAAAAAACACGGAGATTGCAATAAAACCATCGCTTCTCCCTTCGGAAATGTTGCACAAATTCAAGTTTTTAGGTATATTTTGAGGAAGATAGAGGCTAAGATGACTCATATATATTCTTTTTTTCATGCAAAGAAGAAACAATAAATATATGGTCAGATATGAGAGATTAGACTCGTCATAAGGGCGGGTTTTTTAAGATGAGGAGGAAATAAACATGGAGGAAAAATTAAAGACTTTTTATTTAACCACTCCAATTTACTATCCGAGCGGAAATTTACATATTGGACATGCTTATACGACCGTTGCTGGTGATGCGATGGCACGTTATAAGCGTCTACGAGGTTATGATGTAATGTATTTGACGGGTACTGATGAGCATGGCCAAAAAATTCAAGAAAAAGCGGAAGAAAAAGGCGTGTCTCCCCAAAGTTATGTGGATGAAATCGTTGGTGGTATCCAAGACTTATGGAAAAATTTAGATATTTCTTATGATGACTTCATTCGTACAACAGAAACAAGACATAAAGAAGTAGTTGAGAAGATTTTTGCTCAATTATTAGAGCAAGGTGATATTTATCTTGGGGAATATGAAGGTTGGTATTGTACGCCTTGTGAATCGTATTTTACTGAAACACAATTAGTTGAAGGTAACTGTCCAGATTGTGGGAGACCGGTTCATCGTGTGAAAGAGGAGTCATATTTCTTTAAAGTAAGTAAATATGCTGATCGGTTACTACAATATTACGAAGACAACCCTTCTTTTATTCAACCAGAGTCTAGGAAAAATGAAATGATTAATAACTTCATTAAACCTGGGTTAGAGGATTTAGCTGTATCTCGTACAACATTTGATTGGGGTGTTCCGGTTCCTGGTAATCCTAAGCATGTCATTTATGTATGGATTGACGCCTTATCAAACTATATTACTGCATTAGGATATGGCTCAGATAATGATAGTAAGTATTTGAAGTACTGGCCTGCAGATGTTCATTTAGTCGGAAAAGAAATTGTGCGCTTCCATACTATTTACTGGCCAATTATGTTAATGGCACTAGACTTACCATTACCTAAGAAAGTATTCGCTCATGGTTGGTTATTAATGAAGGATGGAAAGATGTCTAAATCTAAAGGTAATGTAGTAGACCCAGTCACATTAATTGATCGTTATGGTTTAGATGCGTTACGTTACTACTTATTGCGCGAAGTGCCGTTTGGCGCTGATGGTGTATTTACACCTGAAGGTTTCATCGAGCGTATTAATTTTGATTTAGCCAATGATTTAGGAAATCTCTTGAATCGTACAGTGGCTATGATTAATAAGTACTTTGATGGCGTAATTCCAACTTATCGTGGTTCAAACGGTGAATTTGATCAAGCGCTTGTACAAATGAATAAAGAGACAGTTGGAAAATATGAAGAAGCAATGGAAAACATGGAGTTTTCAGTTGCGTTGTCTGCTGTATGGCAATTGGTCAGTCGTACGAATAAGTATATTGATGAAACAAAGCCATGGATGCTTGCGAAAGAGGAGAGTACACAAGAGGAATTAGCAACGACGATGTACCACTTAGCAGAATCGTTAAGAAGAATCGCCGTTCTATTACAACCGTTCTTAACTAGAACACCAGAGAAAATCTTTACACAGTTAAATGTAAACAAAGAAGAGCTCATCTCTTGGGAGAGCATTGAGACATTTGGTAAAATTGGCGAAGGTATAAAAGTACAAAAGGGCGACCCTATTTTCCCTCGTCTTGAAATTAGTGAAGAGGTTGAGTATATTAAGCAAAAAATGCAGGGTAGTGCACCTCAAGGTGAAAAAGAAGAGAAGCAAGTACAAGCGAAACCAGATAGTGAGGAAATCACGATTGATGACTTCATGAAAGTGGATTTACGTGTTGCTCAAGTTATAGAGGCTGAACCAGTCAAAAAAGCGGATAAGTTATTAAAATTACAATTGGATTTAGGTTATGAAAAACGTCAAGTTGTTTCAGGTATCGCAAAGTTTTACAAACCAGAAGATTTAGTTGGCCGTAAAGTTATTTGTGTAACCAATCTTAAACCTGTTAAATTGCGTGGAGAATTATCTGAGGGAATGATTCTTGCTGGAAGTGAAGATGGCGCATTATCATTAGCTACAATTGCAGAGTCATTACCAGTAGGCGCGAGAGTCAAATAATATCCGATTAATGGAAGCAGAAGGTTTTTAGAACATAGAAATGTGATCCGTTACAAAGACGATGATGCATTTCTATGTTTTTTATTTTTATATAATATATCTAAATAAAGTTATTAAGGTTATCTATATATATATAGAAGGAAGATGTTCATTTAATATTATAGTTGTTAGTTTTCTAAAATAATAATAAAAAAGGAGAAATGAGGATGCTATTTGATACACATGTTCATTTAAATGCGGAACAATATGACGAGGATTTGGAAGAAGTGATTAAGCGAGCAAGAGAAGCTGGGGTTGAAAAAATGGTCGTTGTTGGTTTTGATAGACCTACAATTGAAAGAGCAATGGAACTGATTGAACAATATGATTTCCTTTATGCGAGCATTGGTTGGCATCCGGTTGATGCGATTGATATGACTGAAGGAGATTTAATTTGGATAGAAGAATTATCGAAGCATCCAAAAGTAGTCGCAATCGGAGAAATGGGATTAGATTACCATTGGGATAAGTCACCAAAAGATGTGCAAAAAGATGTGTTTAGACAACAAATTCAATTGGCAAAAAAGGTAAAATTACCGATTATTATTCATAACCGTGAAGCAACAGCTGATATCGTAGAAATATTAAAAGAAGAAAATGCTGCTGAAGTAGGTGGGATTATGCATTGTTTTAGTGGAAGCCCTGAAACAGCTAAAGAATGCATTGATATGAATTTTTATATTTCATTAGGTGGCCCTGTTACTTTTAAAAATGCAAGAAAACCAAAGGAAGTGGCAGCAGAGATTCCATTAGAAAAATTGTTGATCGAAACAGATTGCCCATATTTAGCTCCGCACCCATTCCGTGGCAAACGTAATGAACCAAGCTATGTGAAGTTGGTCTGTGAACAAATTGCTGAAATTAAAAACATTCCAGTAGAAGAAGTTGCAGCAATTACAACCGAAAACGCAAAAAAATTATTCGCTATAAATTGACAGCAAATATTGTCAAAAATAATAGAAGCTTGTCCAAATGTTTTCTTATACCAAAAAGTTCTACACAGGAATCTGTCCTCATAGGATAACCATGTCGATATCTCTCACTTTGCAAAAAAATGCTTTTTCTGCATAATAGAGCGTACGTGCAGAAAAAATTTTTTCTTGTATGGAAAGAGGGAAAAAAGAGTGTTTCGGAGAATAGAAGGTATATCAGTTTGCCTGACTTCTGAAATGCTCGATTGATTCAGTATTTTTAGGGGGTGTGGATGATAAGGTGAACGTTCTTTTCTTGAACTCTTTATAAGGGGAAGAGGAATACTTGGGGATGTTCCGTTTTATCTTTCCCTCCAAAAAATCAGATAGTGAGTGTTGACAGTCAGCAAGATAGTCTATATAATCACTCCGAGAGAAAAGGAGGCAATTTTCATCGTGATAAATTACATGAAAAACCTGTTATCCAAGTCTTTGAGCAAGAAAAAATGGGCAGTTATCTTTGCTAGTCTAATCGTTACGATTACAGCTAGCGGTTTTTTAATCTTTGAAATGACAAAGAAAACCGTTGCTCTAACATTAGATGGTGAGGAACAAACAATAAATACACACGCAAAAACCATTCAAGAGATATTTGACGAAATGGATATAGGATTACGCTCAGAAGACTATGTGTACCCCTCGGTAGATAAAGCCGTTAAGGACAATATGGAAGTGGTTTGGAACCCTGCAGTGCAGGTGAAGATTACCGACAAAAAAGATTCCGAGGTCATATGGACAACAGCTGATACTGTGCAAGAGCTGATAGATGAAGAGAATATTGAATTAAGTAAACATGATGCCATAAAGCCTAAATTAGGTGATAAAATTACAGGTAAGATGGACATCAAGATTGATCGCGCGTTCAAAATTGAATTAGCAGACGGTGCGAATGATAAAACCGAAGAAGTGTGGTCAACTTCGACTACGGTCGCTGACTTTTTATCGCAACAAGATATTAAGCTAGGAAAATTAGATCGTGTTGAACCAAAGTTGGATGAGACAGTCAAAGAAAATGACGTAATAAAAGTCATCAGAGTTGAAAAGGTCACCGATGTAGTGGAAGAACCAATTGAATATGCGGTCGTAACTAAAAAAGACGATAGCTTGAAAAAGGGTAGTGAAAAGGTTCTTGAAAAAGGTCAAGAGGGTCTTTTGAAAAAAGAATTTGAAATTACTCGTGAAAATGGAAAAGAAATCTCTCGTAAATTACTTAGTGAAGAAAAAGTAAAAGAATCAAAAAATCATATAGTTGCTGTTGGAACAAAAGTATCTCAACCAGTTACAAAAGTGGCATCTCGCGGCGAGACTAATGAATCTAGTGGCAAAGAAATGTATGTTAGCTCTACTGCCTATACTGCAGGTTGTAATGGTTGTTCAGGTGTCACAGCGACGGGATTAGATTTAAAAGCTAATCCGGGAGCAAAGGTGATAGCGGTAGATCCGAGCGTTATTCCTTTAGGGACAAAAGTATATGTGGAAGGTTATGGTTACGCTGTAGCTTCCGATACGGGATCTGCTATTAAAGGGAATAAGATTGACGTATTTTTCTCCAGTAAATCTGATGCTTATCGTTGGGGACGTAAGCAAGTGAAAATACGTGTGCTTAATTAGATGGTGTTTGTAAGCAGGGGAATTCATCCTCTGCTCTTTTTCTGTTATAATTATTTGCATTTTCTTTCGTAGGATGTTTCATATATAATAAAATGCATGCAATCTTGCTGTACTATCATTATATATATTTAGACGATTAACATTACAGAAATGTTTCACTTTTTTTGCAAATAATTCATTCTATTTAAAATAAGTTTGCTGAATAAGTATAAATTGGAAGTTTTTAGTGAACGGATAGGTGTTAAGATGAAAATAAAAGAGATTATCGTGGTAGAGGGTAAGGACGATACTGTCGCGATTAAAAAGGCATTAGATGCCGATACAATTGAAACAAATGGCTCAGCCATAAATTTTGAGACATTAGAAAAAATAAAACTGGCGCAAAAAACGAGAGGTGTTATTGTTTTAACAGATCCTGATTTTCCTGGTGAGAAAATTAGACATACGATTACAAAGCATGTCCCACAATGCAAGCACGCTTTTATTGATAAACAATTTGCGATAGCTAAGCATGGTAAAGGTGTAGGTGTAGAGCATGCTTCTGTTGAGGTAATACGAGAGGCGCTCTCCCATGCCTATGTCATGACAGAGGAGGCTGTGTCTGAAGTGACGCAGGCTGATTTAATGGACGCAGGCTTAATTGGTGGCAGTGACGCAAAGAAGCGCCGTGAAGAGCTAGGCAAGATTTTAAAGATAGGTTATGCCAATGGCAAGCAACTTTATAAACGTTTAACAATGTTTCAAATTACAAAGAAAGACTTTTTGGCAGCGGTAGCTAAAATGGACAAGGAGCTTGGTTATGAATAAGGATATTGCCACACCGATAAGAACGAAAGCAATTTTAGAGAAGCATGGCTTTTCGTTTAAAAAGAGTTTAGGTCAAAACTTCTTAATAGACACGAATATATTAAATCGAATTGTGGATCATGCTGAATTAACATCCAAGTCTGGTGCAATTGAAATTGGTCCTGGTATTGGAGCATTAACTGAGCAATTAGCTAAGAGAAGTGAGAAGGTTTTAGCTTTTGAAATTGATCACCGACTATTACCAATATTGGCAGATACACTTGAGCCATATCCGAATGTAAAAGTTATTAATGAAGATGTGCTAAAGGCTGATATCGTTTCGGCGATACAACAAGAATTCGCAAATATCGATGATTTAATGGTAGTTGCTAATTTACCTTACTATGTCACTACGCCAATTATTATGAAGTTATTAGAGGATCAGCTCCCGATTAGAGGTATTGTATGTATGTTGCAAAAGGAGGTCGCAGAACGTATTTCTGCGAGTCCTGGCTCTAAAAGTTATGGCTCCCTTTCGATTGCAATTCAATATTATACAAAAGCAGAGACTGTTATGATTGTTCCTAAGTCTGTCTTCATTCCTCAACCGAATGTTGATTCTGCTGTTATCCGCTTAACAAAATTAGATCAACCAGCAGTGAAAGTCCAAGATGAAGCCTTCTTCTTTAAAGTAACAAGAGCAAGCTTTGCTCAAAGGAGAAAAACCATCCTCAATAATTTAACGAGTCAGTTAGAGAAGGGGAAAGAAAGAAAAGAGTTCATTTTACAGGCACTAAATCAAGCGGGGGTTGAACCAACGAGAAGAGGAGAAACGTTAGGGTTAGAAGAATTCGCTCGTTTGGCTGACGCATTACTACCTCACTTCAGTTCATAACATCTATTAGGTATTAGCACATATGAACCGGACTAATGACTTTATTAAAAGTGTTTAGTCCGTTTTTTATTTGGCTTTTGGGATTTGCAATTTTTCCTTGTACGGTGAAGAGGCGCTATAGAGAAGCACAGGTCCAAGCATTGGCGCATAATTTAACTAAAGAAACAGACTCAGGGAAATGGCCCAAAATGGAGTGACGACAGTGACTATAAAATTAATGGATATCGTTGGGAGGGTTTCCTATCATTGTGATATTATGTTCCGCGTTATTGACATAAGAGAGCATGATGGGAAAAGGATGGCGGTATTATATGGAGAAGATATAAGGCTCATTGCAGATGCTCCTTATGAGGATCTTATCATCATGAGTCAGTCTGATCAGCGAAGAATTATGCAGGAATTCCGCACACTTGAAGAACAATCTCTTGAATTATTCCGTCAAGATGTTCATCTATTGCAAGAGAAAAGAGAATATACAGTAACAGAGGGATATAGTAAAGCAGCTAATTATTTTCAATTGCCCGGGAAGGTATTACATCTTGATGGTGATCCAGGTTATTTAAAGAAATGTTTAACGGTTTATGAGAAAATCGGTATTCCAGTTACTGGACTACACTTAAGTGAAAAAGATATGCCTCGTGTTATTGGGGAGTTAGTTGATTATTATCGACCGGATATTTTAGTTATTACTGGCCATGACGCATATACAAAGGCAAAGGGTAGTAAGTCAGATATAGAGGCATACCGCCATTCTAAGCATTTTGTGCAAACGGTGAAAGAAGCGAGGAAGAAGGTTCCTCATTTAGATCAACTTGTCATCTTTGCTGGAGCTTGTCAATCTCACTTTGAATCCCTGATTCATGCTGGAGCTAATTTTGCTAGTTCTCCTTCTAGAGTAAATATTCATGCGCTAGATCCCGTATATATTGTAAGTAAGATTAGTTTTACACCTTACAATGAGCATATTCGTGTTTGGGATGTGTTAAGAAATACATTATCTGGTGAAAGAGGCTTAGGTGGGGTGGAAACAAAAGGTGTGCTTAGGACGGGTATGCCGTTCCATTATGAGGAAGAGGAAGAACAATCTATTGATCCGTTTGGGTCATTTTAAAAGAGAGTTTACCTTTTGGGAAAATGATAAAATAAGGGGATGTTAGAGGGGCTTGCCAATGTTGGTAGGGCTTCTTTTTTATGAGGAAAAATAAGATTCTCAATAATTTTACATAATTTCCTAAAAGATGGGGAATGTTAGGAATGTAGAAAATTAGCAAAAAAAGTAGAACGAAATGTGTTGCAACTGTTTTTGTTTATTGATATAATTAATAATTTTACTTGACTTAATTGTGGTAAAGTGGTATACTTTTTATAGTGAGGTGGACCGAATGGGAAAAACATTATTGGATATCAAAAAGGCACTTGATTCAAATCTTGGTAAAAGGCTAATGCTCAAGGCTAATGGCGGACGCAGAAAGACAATTGAACGGTCTGGCGTTTTAGCTGAAACGTATCCATCTGTATTTGTCATCGAGTTAGATCAAGATGAAAATGCATTTGAACGCGTATCTTACAGCTATGCGGATGTTTTAACAGAAACGGTTCAAATTACTTTCTATGAAGACACATCAGGACAAGTTGCTTTAAGCTAACCTTATATAACATCAACAAAAGCGGCAAGCCAATTTGCTGCTTTTTTGTGTTTTAGAAAGGTTAAAACAACTACTAGTAATTACCTTTATGAAAGAAATACTTCTGAGGAAAGCTATGAGTAGCAATGAATAAGGAGTGATTCCAAGATGAGCAGAAGAAGACGAATCATGTCAGAAGGAATGAAAGAAGAACTCGCTAAAGAATTAGGCTTTTATGAAACCGTTCAACAAGAAGGCTGGGGCGGTATTACTTCTAAGGATGCTGGCAATATGGTGAAAAGAGCAGTAGAAAAAGCCTTAGCATCCTATCAGACAAAATAATTCATTGTGTTTTTTAAAGAAACAAATATGAAATCAGGCTAATGCTCCCCTATAGGTAGACAAATATCTGGCTACCTATGGAGGAGTATTTTTTTATGCTTAAACTCTCTGGAAGGAAAGTATTTAATATCAAACGCGTAGGCGAACGAAAGTCCAGAATCAGGAAGGTGAACGAAGGAGATATGGTTAGGTGAAATCGAGTTAGATTAGGGCAAAAGAAGCCCAATCGAAAAAAACAAACTTCAGAAGTTTAGTCCGGGTGCGGATAAAATCGATCCAGAAAGCTATACTTCATGTTGGTTACAAAAACGATCCCCCGGAAATGCGAATCAAGAGTCACACCTGATTTGTAAGACGAGCGCCCTTTTAATCTGTTTTTTACAATCGTTATACACAGCTTGTACATAACAAAGACCGCTTGGGCATAAGTACTTAGTTTACTTTATTTCGTTTTGCGATTACTTATTTTTCATCGTGAAAATGCTGATTGTTCCCAGGCTAATGTCAAAAAATTAATCTTAATATTGAATAATATTATTGCATACGTCTTACTTTTCTAGTTTTGTGGTAAAATAGGACAAAAAATGGAGTCGTCCTGAAATTTGTAAAGTAGGTGGAGAGTTTGAAACTTTTAGTAAAGGCTCCTGCTAAAATCAATTTATCACTAGATGTCCTCGGTAAACGAGAGGATGGTTATCATGAAGTAGAAATGATTATGACAACCATTGATTTGGCAGATCGTCTTGAATTAACGTTATTGGATAAAGATGAGATAAAAATTGTTTCACATAATCGCTTTGTTCCAGATGACCATAGGAACTTAGCTTATCAGGCAGCACATTTGCTAAAGAACAGGTTTAATGTGAAGCAAGGGGTTAGTATTGCGATTGAAAAAGTGATTCCTGTTGCTGCGGGATTAGCTGGGGGAAGCAGTGACGCAGCGGCCGCGTTAAGAGGCTTGAACAAGCTGTGGCAATTAGGGTTAACGATTGATGAGTTAGCGGAAATCGGTGCAGAAATCGGCTCTGATGTATCTTTTTGCGTTTATGGAGGGACAGCCCTTGCTACAGGTAGAGGAGAGCTTATTCAAGCTTTACCAGCTCCACCAACTTGCTGGGTGATTTTAGCCAAACCTTTTATCGGTGTTTCGACTGCTGAGGTGTATCGCCGCTTAAATAAGCAGGGAATTAAACATCCGCAAACCTTAGCAATGATTAAGGCCATTGAAGATCAGTCTTATAGCGATGTTTGCGCACATTTGTCTAATGTCCTTGAAAGTGTGACGTTAAAAATGCATCCAGAGGTTAACCAGATTAAGGAACAGATGCAGAGATTTGGTGCTGATGCAGTCTTAATGAGTGGTAGTGGCCCGACTGTATTTGGTTTAGCACAGCATGATTCTCGTATGCACCGCATTTATAATGGTCTAAGAGGATTTTGTGACCAAGTTTTTGCGGTTAGACTCCTTGGAGAACAGCATAAACTTGATTAAAGACGTATAATAATGTTATATTATCGTTATAATATTCGGTTTTTAATTAAAAGGAGGGCCAATCATGAAATTTCGTCGTAGTGAACGTCTAATTGATATGACACATTATCTTTTAGAGCATCCAAGACAATTGGTATCCTTAACCTTTTTCTCAGAAAGATATGGTTCAGCTAAATCATCAATTAGCGAAGATTTAGCGATAATAAAAGACACTTTTGAGCTTCGCGGAATAGGCACATTAGAAACAGTTCCAGGGGCAGCGGGTGGCGTGAGATATCAGGTGAAGGTACGAGATGAAGAAGCGAAACCGATCATTGCAGAACTATGTGAGTTAATTGCAAGTCCTGATCGCCTCTTGCCGGGCGGTTACCTTTATATGACTGATATTTTAGGTGACCCTATGATTGTACAAAAATGCGGTAAGTTAATTGCATCGGCTTATATTAATAAAAATATTGATATGGTCATGACAGTTGCAACAAAGGGAATTGCGCTTGCCTATGCAGTCGCTAATTATCTTAATGTTCCTGTTGTCATTGCCAGAAGAGATAGTAGAGTGACAGAGGGATCTACAGTCAGCATTAACTATGTATCAGGGTCTGCGAAAAGGATTCAGACAATGGTTCTTTCTAAAAGAAGTTTAGAAGAAGGTTCGAAAGTACTTATTGTTGATGATTTTATGAAGGCCGGCGGCACAATTAATGGCATGATTAGTATGCTAGATGAATTTAAAGCTACACTAGCTGGAATTGCTGTCTTAGTAGAATCAGAAAATGCAGATGAACGTTTAGTTGATGAGTATGTATCTCTCGTCCAGTTAGCAGATGTAGATGTGAGAGAAAAACGTATTAATGTAACTGAAGGAAACTACTTCAAAAGGAATTAAGTAGGGAGAGGGAGGAAGATTGAAATGAAGATCGTTCAAACGAATGAAGCTCCAGCGGCTATTGGACCGTATTCTCAAGGTATTGTTGTAAATAATATGTTTTATAGCTCGGGACAAATACCATTAACTACAGAAGGTGTTATGGTAGATGGTGATGTGAAGGATCAAACACATCAAGTATTTAAAAATTTACAAGCAGTATTACAAGAAGCAGGTGCATCACTTGAAACAGTCATCAAGACAACTGTCTTCATCCAAGATATGAACGACTTTGCAACTGTGAATGAAGTTTATGGAGAGTATTTCAATAACCACCAACCCGCTCGCTCTTGTGTAGAGGTAGCAAAATTGCCAAAAGAAGCAAAAATTGAAATAGAAGTTATCGCGCTTGTGAAGTAAATCTCATGTGGGGGATACACCATTCTGAAAGGATGGTGTATTTTTTATGAGACAAAAGTGAATTTCATGAAATCGAAATAGTAAAAGGAAATGGTATTTGGAAGAATTTTAATGGAAATCATCCATTTGTCCTAAAATTACGAAATATTTTTTCTAATTAAGAAGGAGTTTGCAATTATATGTGGAATTGTAAGTAAAGGATTTTATCTACTGGGAAAAGGTGGTGAACAGAATGGAAGTAACTGACGTAAGATTACGCCGCGTTAATACGGATGGCCGCATGAGGGCGATTGCATCTATTACTTTGGATCAGGAATTTGTCGTTCATGATATTCGTGTCATTGATGGTAATAACGGCTTATTTGTAGCGATGCCAAGTAAACGTACTCCGGATGGAGAGTTTAGAGATATTGCTCATCCGATTAATTCCGGGACTCGCGGTAAAATCCAAGAAGCAGTATTAGCAGAGTACCATCGTTTAGGTGAATTAGAGGAAGTAGAATTTGAAGAAGCGGGTGCTTCGTAGACAAATAGACACGCAGGTAGGAGTCCATACATCTTAGGTATGGGCTCTTTTTTTGTGTGTAAATTAGTTCAAATGTATAGGGGTGTGTAGACGTGTGAAAAAGTCATTCTAATTGACAAAAATATGTACTTTCCTTTCATTCCTTGAAATCATATGCTATTTAGGATATATTTTTTAATGGATAAAAAGGTTAATTGGAGGACTTTAAATGTCTAATCGATATGCGGTCATTTTAGCTGCTGGTCAGGGTACACGGATGAAATCTAAGCTATATAAAGTGCTACACCCTGTTTGTGGAAAACCAATGGTTCAGCACGTCTTTGATCAAGTATCTACACTTGATATAAAAGATATTGTAACTGTCATTGGTCATGGAGCAGATCTAGTTCAATCACAGCTGGGAGAAGCGAGTGAGTACCGGTTGCAGGAAGAACAGCTTGGTACGGCTCATGCCGTTATTCAAGCGAAAGATTTGTTGCAGGATAAAGAAGGTGTCACGCTTGTTATCTGTGGAGATACACCATTAATCAAAGCAGAAACAATGGAAGCGTTATTTAAACATCATGAAGAACAATCTGCGAAAGCAACTATACTAACAGCGCATACTGATCAACCGACAGGTTATGGTCGTGTAGTGAGGAATACTGCTGGTCATGTAGAGAAAATTGTCGAGCATAAGGATGCGTCAGAAGAAGAAAGATTGATAGAAGAAATCAACACTGGAACTTATTGTTTTGATAACAAAGCTTTATTCCAAGCGCTATCACAAGTATCTAATGATAACGCCCAAGGTGAATATTATTTACCTGATGTCATTGAAATCTTAAAAGCCCAAGGTGAAATCGTTACTGCGTATCAAACACCTGACTTCGAGGAAACCTTAGGAGTAAATGATCGGGTGGCGTTATCACAAGCGGAGATGTATTTAAAGAAACGTATCAACGAACATCATATGAGAAATGGTGTAACAATTGTTGACCCATTAAATACTTATATCGGTGTGGATGTCGAGATTGGTTCAGATACAATTATTTACCCTGGCACTATGTTGATGGGGCATACCATTATTGGTGAGGATTGTGAGATTGGTCCTTCTACTCAGATTGAAAACTGTCAAGTTGGCAGTGAAACGGTCATAAGGCAATCAGTGGCACATGATAGTGAAATTGGTGCGGGAGTAAAGATTGGTCCCTTTGCCCATATTAGACCGCAATCGCAAATTGATGATGAAGTTAAAATTGGCAACTTTGTAGAAATAAAGAAAGCGAAGTTTGGCAAGGGTAGTAAAGCTTCACATTTAAGTTATATTGGTGATGCTGAGGTCGGAAAAGACGTTAATTTAGGCTGTGGTTCGATAACAGTTAACTACGATGGAAAGAACAAATATTTAACAAAGATAGAAGACGGTGTATTTGTTGGTTGTAACTCAAACTTGGTTGCACCAGTTACAATTGGTGAAGGTGCTTATATTGCAGCTGGATCTACGATTACTGATGATGTGCCAGGCAATGCCTTATCTATTGCACGTGCTCGTCAAGTAAACAAAGAGAATTATGTAGATCAATTAAATCAAAAGAAATAAAAATTTATGGAGGCGCATCATGTCAAATCAGTATTTAGATCCCAATTTAAAAGTATTCACTTTAAATTCAAATAAAGGACTTGCCAGTGAAATTGCTAAATTTATCGGTGTAGAATTAGGTAAATGTTCGGTTACGCGCTTTAGCGATGGTGAAATCCAAATTAATATCGAAGAAAGTATTCGTGGCTGTGATGTGTATGTAATCCAATCAACTAGTAATCCAGTAAATGAGCATTTAATGGAATTATTAATTATGATTGATGCCCTAAAACGAGCATCTGCTAAAACAATTAATATTGTTATGCCTTATTATGGATATGCTCGCCAAGACCGTAAAGCGCGTGCACGTGAGCCAATTACTGCGAAACTTGCTGCAAATTTATTAGAAACAGCGGGCGCAACACGTGTGATTACGCTCGACTTGCACGCTCCACAAATTCAAGGATTCTTTGATATTCCAATCGATCACTTAATGGGTGTACCAATCCTATCTGAATACTTCAAGAACAAGGTAGAAGGGGATATTGTTGTCGTTTCTCCAGACCATGGTGGTGTAACAAGAGCACGTAAGATGGCAGATCAATTAAAAGCGCCAATTGCCATCATTGATAAGCGCCGTCCAAGACCAAATGTGGCAGAAGTGATGAATATTGTTGGTAATATTGAGGGGAAAATAGCTATTCTTATTGATGATATTATCGATACGGCTGGCACAATCACTTTAGCTGCAAATGCACTTGTAGAAAATGGAGCTGCAGAAGTGTATGCTTGCTGTACGCACCCTGTTTTATCTGGACCGGCAATTGACCGTATTGAAAACTCACAAATTAAGGAGCTAGTTGTGACTAACTCTATTGTTCTTGATGAAGAGAAGAAAACAGGGAAAATCGTCGAGCTATCTGTTGCATCTCTTATTGGAGAAGCAATTATTCGTGTCCACGAAGAGCAATCTGTAAGTGTGTTGTTCGATTAAAACAATTCTGACAAATCATGCCATCTATCGGATCATTACGTTTAGTTAAATAATGGACATTTTGCTTACAAACGTCGAGCGATGTTTATCTTTCAGTTAATTAGGGAATCTTTTAATAATAAGCCTTAAATTTTGAAAGGGGACGTTAGAATGACTGTTTTAGAAGCGAAGGAAAGAAAAGAGTTTCGTCACTCATTTTTAACTAAAATTCGTGCAGATGGTAATGTTCCAGCAATTGTTTATGGCACGAAGATGGAGAGTAAGCCAATATTCTTTAATGAGGCTGATTTTATTAAGACGATTAAAGAAGTTGGTAGAAATGGAGTCTTCTCAGTCGATATTGATGGTAAGAAAGTAGATGTCGTCTTAACAGAATACCAAGCCGATCCATTAAAAAATACAGTGGTACATGCTGATTTATTATCTGTAGATAAATCTACAAAAATTACAGCAGAAGTTACTGTAAATACGGTCGGTGACTCACCAGGTGTTAAAGAAGGTGGCGTCTTGCAACAAGCGCTACATGAGATTACTGTTACCGGTACACCTGGCAATATCCCGCAATCAATTGATGTGGATATTTCTAAATTAGAGATAAACGATGTAGTCACTATTGAAGATTTAAAAGGTGCCTCCTCGTATGAAATTGAACATGACGCCGAAGAGACGATTCTTTCCGTCCTCCCTCCTCGTGTGGAAGAAGAACCACAAGAAGAGGAAGTTGTGGAAGAACCGGAAGTTATAAACGAAAAAGAATAATACCAAACTAAGGTGGGGACTGACCAGAGCACCAATGGGTCAGTCCTTATTTGAGGTAAGGGGGAAAGTGCTTAGTGAAACTATTTGTAGGGTTAGGTAATCCAGGTAAGCCCTATGATCGTACAAGACATAATATTGGATTTGATGTGATCGATGAATTATCTAAAAAGTGGGACATTCCACTTGATCAATCAAAGTTTAAAGGGTTGTATGGTGCTGGATTTGTAAAAGGAGAAAAAGTTTTTTTATTAAAACCACTTACATATATGAATTTATCAGGTGAATCCATTAGACCACTGATGGATTATTTTCAAATTGAGATAGAGAATATTGTAGTTATTTATGATGATTTAGATTTACCGGTTGGAAAGATTCGCTTGCGACAAAAAGGAAGTGCTGGTGGACATAACGGGATTAAATCAACGATTGCTCATATCGGTACGCAAGAATTTAACCGCATCCGAGTGGGGATAGATCGTCCGCCTCAAGGAATGAAAGTCCCCGATTATGTACTTGGTAAGTTTTCTGAAGAAGAAATGAACGAAATGAAAGCCGTTATTAATAAATGCACTGATGCGTGTGAAGAATGGTTAAATATACCTTTCCTTCAAGTCATGAATGTATATAATCAATCATGATATAATGACTTGTGCATATCCTTCCAACAAACCGTCAATAATAATGACAATTGATGGATAAAGGGAAGTGTTATTGTTGGCTATTCATTACTCATGCCGCCATTGCGGGGTATCTTTAGGGACTGTCGATAAACAAACGGTTCAAGCAGAGCAATTAGGCTTTCATAAATTAAATGAAGAAGAAAGACATGAAATGATCCAGTATGACAATTCAGGAAACGTTTACGTGAAGGCGATTTGTGAGGATTGCCATGAATCACTAGAGCGTAATCCAGACTACTATCAGCAAGACTTTCTTATTCATTAAAGCTTTGGAGTACTTTCCAAAGCATTTTTCTGTTTCTTTATACTCTTTTCGATAGATAGGAAAAAAGTTTAGTACGATAATAGAGGGACTTTTCTTATAAAAATCGAATAATATATAAAGTTAACAACCATTGTTTGAAAAAATACGCATGATTTATATGCTTTGTGAGTATAAACATGTAAGTAAGAAAAATTTGGCTTCCTAACCTATACGAGGTTTAGGGAGCTTAAAGTGCTTTAAAAATGTATTTAAAAAGAAGAGCAAATAGGGGAGTAGTAGCTTTCTCAGGTTGAGGGAGAGATGTTGCTTTTTGTAATAGGAGGATTACTGCATGTTAGGGCTTAAAAAAGTATTTTCACAACAGGATGAGGTCTTGTCTGTATTATCAGGCATAGATGAAGGGTTAAATGAACAAATGGTGGCAGGTTTAACGGGTTCAGCTAGAACGCTTTTTCTGGCGGCAGTATATGAACAGTCTAAACGTCCCTTACTTGTGACAACCCACAATTTATTGCAAGCGCAAAAATTATATGATGATTTAACACAACTTCTAGGAGAAGAGCAAGTATTCTTGTATCCTGCAAATGAGTTAATTGCAGCTGAATTAAGTATATCTAGCCCAGAATTAAAAGGGCAAAGAATTGAAACACTCAACCATATGATGTCAGCAAATGATGGTGTCATGATTGTACCTATGGCCGGGTTAAAGAAGATCCTCCCACCTAAAGAGTTGTGGAGCAAACTTCAGTTAACGTTAAAAGTTGGCGATGAGCTAACCGAACAACAATTAAATCAGTTTATCCAAATGGGCTACAGTCGAGTGGAGATGGTGTCCTCTCCAGGTGAATTTAGTGTTCGCGGTGGTATTATTGATATTTATCCGTTAACAGAGTCAGACCCTATTAGGATTGAATTATTCGATACAGAGGTTGATTCTATCCGGTTCTTTTCTTTAGAAGATCAGCGCTCAAAGTCAAAGGTTGAGCGTGTGTTAATTGGGCCAGCTACAGAAACACCAATGGAAGGTGAACATTTTGAGCGGCTTATTCATACTTTAGAGTCAGGATTGGGTAAAAGCTTAAAAAAATTAAAAAATGACCAAGCCAAACAAAGCCTTACACAAAATATCGGTTATGAATTAGAACAATTAAAGACTGGTACTAAACCAGAGCAATTATATAAATATTTATCCCTTGCTTATGAGGGAGGCAGTAGTTTAATAGACTATCTTCCTGCGAACGGATTGATTTTTGTAGACGAAGTCAGTCGTGTACAAGAAATGAATGATTCCCTTGATAAAGAAGAAGCAGAATGGTACACGAACCTACTTGAAGAAGGACAGATTATTCACGACGTTGTGACTTCTCATTCTTTAAAAGAACTAATGTATACTAAGAAAAATCCGATTGTTTATATGTCCTTATTTTTACGACATGTACCGAATACAAATCCGCAAAATATTATTAATATCTCCTGTAAGCCGATGCAAAATTTTCATGGTCAAATGCATGTGCTTAAAACAGAGGTTGATCGCTGGAAAAAAGGAAATTATGCTATTGTTTTTCTTGCTGTAGATGAAGAACGGGTTCACAAATTGCAGAATGTGTTAGAGGATTATGATATTGAATCCGCTATCATCAAACAGGACTCTCTCCTTGCACAAGGAAGAATTCAGATTTTAGAAGGGGCAATTCAAACAGGTTTTGAGCTTAATAATCAACGGATTGCCGTAATTACAGAAGAAGAGCTATTTAATCATAAAACAAGAAAGAAACAGAGAAGACAAAAACTTTCCAATGCAGAAAGAATTAAGAGCTATTCGGAATTAAAGATTGGTGATTACGTTGTTCATGTCAATCATGGTATTGGGAAGTACTTAGGAATTGAAACTTTAGAGATTAATGGTGTCCATAAAGATTATTTGAATATTCGTTATCAAGGTAGTGATCAACTTTATGTTCCTGTTGAACAAATTGACCTTGTACAAAAATATGTAGGGTCTGAATCAAAAGAACCGAAGATTTATAAACTTGGCGGTAACGATTGGAAGAAGGTAAAGAAAAAAGTCCAATCCTCTGTTGAAGATATCGCCGATGACCTTATTAAATTATATGCCGAAAGAGAAGCATCTAAAGGATACGCTTTTAACCCTGATAGTGATATGCAGCGAGAGTTTGAATCTGCTTTCCCATATCAAGAAACAGAAGATCAAATTCGTTCCATTAATGAGATTAAAAAAGATATGGAAAGAGAAAGACCAATGGACCGTTTGCTTTGTGGAGACGTGGGTTATGGAAAAACAGAAGTGGCAATACGAGCGATATTCAAAGCAGTTGCTGATGGTAAACAAGTTGCTTTTCTTGTGCCAACAACGATCCTTGCACAACAGCATTATGAAACGATGCTTGAGCGGTTTCAAGACTACCCTGTAAAAATCGGTATGTTGAGTCGATTCCGTACGAAGAAACAACAAACTGAAACGATTAAAGGATTAAAAGCGGGGACGGTTGATGTTGTCGTTGGTACTCACCGTATCCTTTCTAAAGATTTAACTTATCGAGATCTCGGTTTGTTAATTATAGACGAAGAACAAAGGTTTGGTGTTACTCATAAAGAGAAAATCAAGAAATTAAAAACCAATGTCGATGTTTTAACATTAACAGCGACACCAATTCCGCGTACATTGCATATGTCGATGCTGGGCGTTCGGGATTTATCCGTTATTGAGACACCACCTGAAAATCGTTTTCCTGTACAAACATATGTGATGGAATATAACGGTGTATTGGTGAGGGAAGCAATCGAGCGAGAATTAGCACGTGGTGGTCAGGTCTATTTCCTCTATAATCGCGTGGAGGATATTGAGCGTAAAGCAGAGGAAATCTCTATGATAGTTCCTGATGCAAGGGTCGCTTATGCACATGGTCAAATGTCGGAGAATGAATTAGAGAGCGTCATGCTTGGTTTCTTCGACGGTGAATATGATGTCTTAGTAAGTACAACGATAATTGAGACTGGTGTAGATATACCAAATGTAAATACATTAATTGTTCATGATGCTGATCGCATGGGCTTATCTCAGTTGTATCAATTGCGAGGAAGGGTAGGTAGGTCTAACCGTGTTGCTTATGCGTACTTTACCTATCGTAAAGATAAAGTCCTTACAGAAGTGGCAGAGAAACGTTTGCAGGCGATTAAAGAATTTACGGAGCTTGGCTCTGGATTTAAAATTGCCATGCGAGATTTAACGATTCGAGGTGCAGGTAATTTACTTGGAGCGGAGCAACACGGCTTTATTGATTCTGTTGGGTTTGATCTATATTCACAAATGCTGAAAGAAGCAATTGAAGAGAGGAAAGAATCCATGGGCGGTGAGCCGAGAAAAGAGCCAATGGAAATTGATTTAGAAATTGATGCTTATATTCCAGATGCATTTATTTCTGATGGACATCAAAAAATTGAAATGTATAAACGCTTCCGTGGGATTACGAGCCTTGAGGATATTGATGAATTGAAAGATGAGATGGTTGACCGATTTGGTGATTATCCGGAAGAAGTCGCGTATTTATTTAAAATTGCTGAAATGAAAGTATATGGAGAAGTGGCTGGGGTCGAACTAGTGAAGCAATCAAAAGATGAAGTGCTTATCCTATTATCTGAGCAAGGTAGTGTGGAAGCTGATGGGCAAAAAGTATTCAAGCTTAGCAATCAATTTGGTCGCATGATTGGGCTTGGTATGGATGGGAAAAAACTGAAAGCGGTTCTCCATATAAAAGGAATTGCCACGAAAGAATGGTTAGAAAATGCATTCACTTTTATGAAGGGATTACAAGATACAAAGAAGGTTCCTGAAAAAACAGCCAAGTAAATGTTGAAAAATATTGGTAATTTTATTGTAAGAATTGCAATGTTTGATTGAGAAAGGACAAGGGTATTTCAAGGATAGAGCACATAAATGGAATGTTTATCCCTTTCTGGAATGAATCACACCTAAAAGAAAAAATAGTTGGACGTGTATATAACTTTCCTTATGAAAGATACTAAGTTCAAACATGGCGATGCATTCATGATATCTTCCTTATGAATCATAGCTATTTTGAAAAGCAAAAGCTGTAGTTTGAGTTAGATTTAACCGAAAATCATCTGTAAAGGGAAATATGTATCATTAGTGAAGGAATAAATGGGAAGAATTCTCGTTGTATCGTCCTAATGGCCATGGATCGGTTAGAGTTAAGCGGCTTTTTCTTTTCAGTAATTTAATCATCAGATGAAAGTGAGGCAACGTTGAATGAAAGCAACAGGTATTGTTCGTCGTATTGATGATTTGGGTCGTGTCGTCATTCCTAAAGAAATCCGGAGAACTTTAAGAATCCGTGAAGGAGATCCACTTGAGATTTTTGTAGACCGCGATGGAGAGGTAATTTTAAAGAAATACTCACCTATCTCTGAGCTTAGTGACTTCGCAAAAGAATATGCAGAAGCATTATATGATAGCTTAGGAAATCCGGTCTTAATTTGCGATAGAGATACATATATCGCTGTTGCAGGAGGCTCTAAGAAGGATTACTTAAATAAGAGTATTAGTGATCTAGTAGAGAAGACAATGGAGGATCGTAGCTCTGTTCTTGTGACCCAATCAAGCGAAATTTCAATTGTAGATAATCATACAGAATCCGTCGCATCTTACACAATAGGACCCATAGTAGCCAATGGCGATCCAATTGGTGCAGTCGTAATCATTGCGAAAGATGACACCATTGGTGCAGTTGAACAAAAATCCGTCGAAACCGCAGCTGGATTTTTAGCGAGACAAATGGAATCATAGTATATAGGTAATATGAGCTGGAGCTTTTCTAGCGTCATCTAGTGCGAACAATCATATTTTTAATGATGATTGTTCGCTTTATTTTTGTGTAGACATTGACTTTCGGGAGCTGACTGCTGCTAATGTTAGAGGAAAATGATCTGCCGTAAGATGCCGTTGGAAACGAATCAGCCCCTTAACTGAAGTCGACTGGAAATTCTTAATCGGGTAAAAAAGAGCCGCGTTCTGAAAAGACCGATTAAGATGGTAACGAAGTCAAAAAACCAAAGAGATTTTTGGTAAGAAGCACTAGGGGGAATACGTCTGGAGAAACCCAAGCGTGAAGAAATCATAATTAAGACAGAAAATATCAAATAAATGCTTCAAAAATTGATAAATTCAAGTAGGATTTGATTAAACATAAGGAGAAATCATAGCTAAGCATCTTTTTACCGCAAAACTACACCTCAATATTTAAAATGCCTCCCTCAGGCAAGGAGCGAGAGACAAATATCAATTAAATGAATATGCTATAATACATTTCGAAGTTCATAGTTAAGCGGTATCGTCGTGCTTATAGGGGGAGATATCTTCTGGATACCAATCAAACTTCTACGAGTATAATGAAAGGTGCGGTTATTTTGACTGCGGCAGGAATAATTGTCAAATTGTTGAGCGCGGTTTATCGTATTCCTTTCCAAAACATAGTAGGAGATATCGGGTTTTATATTTATCAACAAGTGTACCCTTTTTATGGGATCTTTCTTGTTTTAGCCACAACAGGTTTTCCAGTTGTGATTTCAAAACTATATATTGAGCAAAGAACGAGGAATGGTGAGGAAGGTGGACGGCGGTTATTAAAAGTTGCCGGATTATTGTTATCAATGATTGCTATTATATGTTGCTTAACGATGTATTTTAGTGCGGATGCCTTAGCTTACTATATGAACGATCCTCAATTGGCTGATTCCTTGCGCATTGTTGCTATTAGTTTTTTAATATTACCACTTGTATCAGTGCTAAGAGGTTTTTTTCAAGGAAAAGGAAATATGATGCCAACAGCTGTTTCTCAAGTGAGTGAACAACTTTTACGAGTGCTGTTTATCTTACTTTATGCTTATATACTAACTAAAATGGGTGCTTCCATTTATTCTGTTAGCGGTGGAGTTTACTATGGTGTCATTTTAGCCTCTTTGGCAGCTTTTGCAATCTTGCTATTTTATTTTATAAAAGAAATGAAAAGTGCACCAAGAATAAGGCAGAAGCACATGGGTGTTAGCTCGTATTTTCAACTGTCTAAAGAGATTATTGTCCAAAGCTTTGCTATTTGTGTGAGTAGTTTATTACTCATTTTTATCCAGTTAGCAGATGCCCTCAATCTTTATGCATTATTGACGACATCGGGTTTTTCTGAGATTGAAGCAAAGACATTAAAGGGTGTATATGACAGAGGTCAGCCACTTATTCAATTAGGTTCTATTGTTGCCACTTCGATGAGTTTATCGCTCGTACCAATTCTTACATACGTAAAAATACAGCAACCTCAACTACTCAATGAAAAAATCCAATTGGTCATTAGAGTGAGCCTTCTATTTGGCGTTGGCGCTTCAGTTGGGCTTTGGGCGATTGTGAGTCAAACAAATGTCATGCTATTCGAAAATGATAAAGGGTCAGCCGTTCTAGGTTTAATGTCTATTGTTATTTTACTAAGCTCTCTTGTGATTACTTTGGCAGCCGTACACCAAGGTTTAGGAAATAGCTTTTTTCCAGCGTGGACGATTTTAATCGGAGTGGGAATTAAGTACTTTCTGAATACCTCATTTGTACCGCATTATGGAATATATGGGGCTGTATACGCCACATATATCGCGTTAGCGTTGATGGTAATTGCTTTGCTGTTTCGGTTAAAATGGAACCAAAGTGTCAAACTTGTTTCAGTACGTGAGTTATTGACAATCCTTAGTTCTGCTATTCTGATGACGATTTTTTTAAATTTGTATCTCTCTGTTACTGCACTCTCATTCATGAGTGGAAGAGTACTTGCTACCTTTCAATCGTTAACCGGCGCTGCTCTCGGTGCGATTCTTTATTTATTTCTTACGATTCGCAGCAACATATTTACAGAAGCAGAGCTACGTCAGTTACCTTTTGGAGAAAAGCTTCTCCATTTTATGAAAAGAAGATAAAAACAACCGACACAAAAAGTAAAATAAAGGAGAATTATTTATAATGAAGGTAACAGTTATTGGCCTTGGAGCAGGAGATCTTAATCAACTGCCACTAGGAGTATATAAGCTATTAACCAGTGTTAATAAAGTTTATTTAAGAACAAAAGAACATCCTGTGGTATCAGCATTAACAGCAGAAGGAGTGCTATTTGAATCCTTCGACAAGATCTATGAATCACATGATCAATTTGCAGAGGTATACGAAGAAATAAGCACCCTTTTGTTAGAAAAAGGAAAAGTAGAAAACATTGTTTATGCTGTGCCAGGTCACCCGCTTGTAGCAGAAAAAACGGTACAATTACTCATTGAACGGGCTGATGAGTATGAAGTTAATTTAGAATTTAAGGGTGGCCAAAGTTTTCTAGATAGCATGTTCCAAGCGTTAAAGGTTGATCCAGTTGAAGGTTTTACACTATTAGATGGTACGGACTTAAAGGGAAGTGAACTTGTTCTTACACAACATATGATTATCGGACAAGTATATGATGCATTCATTGCATCTGAAGTAAAATTGACGTTAATGGACTATTTACCGGATGATTATATAGTAAAGATTGTAACAGCGGCCGGAAGTAGTGAAGAAGTGATTAAAGAAGTTCCACTTTATGAACTAGATCATGATTTAGCTTTAACTAATTTAACATCTGTATATGTCCCTCCCGTTACGAATGAAGCGATTCTTTACCCAACGTTTCCTAAACTGAAAGAAATCATTGCTACCTTAAGAGGTCCAAATGGATGTCCGTGGGATAAGAAACAAACACATCAATCTTTGAAGAAGTATTTAATCGAGGAAGCGTATGAATTAATCGAAGCGATTGAAGAGGATGATATTGATCATATCATTGAAGAGCTAGGGGATGTGTTGTTACAAGTTATGCTTCATGCCCAGATAGGAGACGATGAAGGGTACTTCTCTATTCATGATGTAATAGCAGGTCTTTCTAAAAAAATGGTTTTTAGACATCCGCATGTGTTTGGGGAGAGAGCAGCAGAAGATGTAGATGAAGCGTTACGTAACTGGGATGAAATGAAAAAACAAGAAAAAGGCGAAAAAACATCGTCAATATTGGATGGTGTTCCAAAATCATATCCAGCCATGTTGCGTGCAGAAGAGTTACAAAAACGTGCTGCAAAGGTCGGTTTCGATTGGGAAAACATCCAACCAATGTGGGATAAGGTGTTTGAAGAAATTAAAGAATTTCAATTGGAAGCCGAGAATAATAATGACAATCGCATAATTGAATTTGGTGATATATTATTTGCATTTATCAATATTGCTCGGTATTATCAAATCAATCCAGAAGAAGCATTACATCGAACCAATACGAAATTTACCAATCGTTTTTCATATATAGAGAAAAAACTAGATAAGAATCTAAAAGAGGCGAGCCTGGAGGAAATGGATCGTTTTTGGGAAGAAGCGAAGAAAAAAGGTTACTAAATGAACTTTTTAGGGTAAAGGAGAGTGAAAGTATGCGCTTAGATAAATTTCTAAAAGTATCTCGATTAATAAAAAGACGTACATTGGCAAAGGAAATCTCTGACCAAGGGCGTATTGCTATTAATGGAGTAGAAGCCAAGGCAAGTACCAATGTAAAAGTTGGTGATGAATTATCGATTCGATTTGGGCAGAAAGTGACAAAGGTGCGAATAGATAAAATACAGGAAACAACAAGAAAAGATGATGCAGCAGAAATGTACACGATAGTAAGTGAAGAAAGAATGAATCAAGAATAAATAAATAGCGCTTGTTCTAATCCCTGAGCAATCTTCATACATATGTATTAAAGGATTGTACTATGGATTGTGAGGGATAGAGATGAGCCAATACCATGAGAACTCGAGTAAACAAACTGCTCCTGATCATGATGTGATCATGCGTGGCAGAAGACTGCTAGATATTACGGGAGTGAAGCAGGTAGAAAGCTTTGATAATGAAGAGTTTTTATTAGAAACTGTCATGGGTTTTTTAGCTATCAAAGGGCAAAACCTACAAATGAAGAATTTAGATGTGGACAAAGGAATTGTCTCCATAAAAGGGAAAATTTTCGACCTTGTTTATTTAGATGATCAACATGGAGAAAAAGCTAAAGGGCTCTTTAGCAAGTTATTCCGATGACGTTATCGGTCCAATTTTTGACGATGCTCTCCATGATAGGGATGGGTTCCCTTTTTGGAGCAAGCTTAGATACGTATCAGCGCTTTCTCAAACGGCCAGTAAGAAAGAGTTGGGTTGTCTTTATAAATGACATCCTTTTTTGGCTATTACAAGGACTAGCTATATTTTATATTTTGTTCCTTGTCAATGAAGGAGAGTTAAGATTCTACATCTTTTTAGCTTTACTTTGCGGTTTTGCAGCCTATCAAGCGTTAATGAAAAATATTTACCTAAAGTTATTAGAGATAGTTATTTCTACGATTATTTCTATTTATTATTTTATTGTGAAGGTCATTCGCCTATTAGTTATTCGACCCGTTCAGTTTTTTTTCACTACGTTAATAGGGCTATTGGTATTAGTGGGCAAACTTCTTCTACTACTGATAAAATGGACAAGTAATGTGCTAATGTTCATCTTAAAAGTACTATTATCACCAGTAAGATGGATATTTCGACTTCTTATTCGTATATTACCAGCCCCTTTTAAAAAATCAGTCGATAAGTTCTATGATAAATTAAAAGGATATTTCCAAAAAGGGAAAGAATATGTTAAAAAACTGGCGGAAAAGTGGAAGAAGAAAGATTAACTTAGAAGGGAGAGATAGTTGTATGAGTAACAACAAGAATAAAAATGTAGCCAAGATCCATTCAAGCTATATCGAACAACAGGAAGCCAATAAAATCAGTTCTCAACGGAGAAAGAAGCTTCTCTATCGTAGACTGACTGTCTTTTTTGTATTTGTTGCTGTGGTTTCAGTATTTATGATTACGACTATCGTATCCCAATCTGCTGCCCTAGGTGAAAAGAAAGAAGAAAAGGTAAAACTTGCTCATCAATTGAAAGAACTAGAACAGTCGGAAAAGGCCTTGAATGAAGAGATAGTTAGGTTACATGATGAAGAGTATTTAGAAAAACTTGCTAGAAGGGATTATTATCTTTCTGAACAAGGTGAAATCATCTTCAAAATGCCAGATGAAACCGATGAAAAGGAAAAAAAAGAAAATGAGTCAGCTCAATGAGAAGTTGACACCTATTTTTATCTTTCGGTATAATATAGTATAAGTATGAATACATTTGGGTTTACTTTATATCTTTAAGGAGGAAATATCTTTTTATGTCAATCGAAGTAGGCAGCAAGTTACAAGGAAAGGTTACAGGCATCACTAATTTCGGAGCGTTTGTAGAGCTGCCGGAAGGATCAACAGGCCTTGTGCATATTAGTGAAGTTGCAGACAATTATGTGAAGGACATTAATGATCACCTCAAAGTAGGCGATACTGTTGAAGTGAAAGTTATTAATGTGGAGAAAGACGGTAAAATTGGTTTATCAATTAAGAAAGCTGTTGATCGTCCTGAGAGAACGGAAAGGCCTGAAAGAAGAGAGTCTAGAGGCTATTCTGGGCGCCCACGTCAAGGTAGAACAAACGATAATCACCGTCCTTCAAAGGAGACATTCGAATCTAAAATGGCTCGCTTTTTGAAAGACAGTGAAGACCGTTTATCTTCTCTTAAGAGAAATACAGAATCAAAACGTGGTGGCAGAGGAGCTAAACGAGGTTAACTTGCTGCTGAATTAATATATACGAGCAAGGGAATCACGACGATTCCTGCAAAAGCAATCCTTATTGGGATTGCTTTTTTATTATTCTTCCGCATCTTTTGTGACGAATGGCGATGATTGTAACTTATAACGGTTAGGTGTGGTTTTATAAAAGACTTTGCGTATAAGCCTGGAAAGAATTGTGCATATGTGCGGATAGGGTGGGAAAGATTGATTGAAGGATTAGGCGAGAAACGGGTCAAAAATAAGGCCAGAGAGAAAAATTTGATAGGATTAGGCGAGAAACGGGTCAGAAATCAGGCCAGAGAGAAAAATTTGATTGGATTAGGTGAGAAACGGATCAGAAATCAGGTCAGAGAGAAAAATTTGATTGGATTAGGCGAGAAACGGGTCAAAAATAAGGCCAGAGAGAAAAATTTGATTGGATTAGGCAAGAAGCGAATCAGAAATTAGGCCAGAGAGAAAAATTTGATAGGATTAGGCGAGAAGCGGATCAGAAATTAGGCCAGAGAGAAAAATTTGATAGGATTAGGCAAGAAACGGGTCAAAAATAAGACCAGAGAGAAAAATTTGATAGGATTAGACGAGAAACGAATCAGAAATCAGGTCAGAGTGAAAATCTTGGTTAAATTAGGCGAAAACAAACCAGAAATCAAACAAAAAGGAAATACATGCTGGGTCTGCTGTTATTATAATTAAAAATGAGTAAAAAACAAACCTGAACAGTTGAAGCTGCCCAGGTTTGTTTTATAGCTAATATAAGTGATGACCCGTACGGGATTCGAACCCGTGTTACCGCCGTGAAAGGGCGGTGTCTTAACCGCTTGACCAACGGGCCACTATAAAAAATGGTAGCGGCGGAGGGGATCGAACCCCCGACCTCACGGGTATGAACCGTACGCTCTAGCCAGCTGAGCTACACCGCCATTTGAAGTGGCTTTCTTTTAAAAGCACAAGATATATAATACAAAGATTCTACAAGTCTGTCAATATTATTTCCCCGGAAAATTTTTGTCGGAATAGTTGATGAGGTTTCGTCATTTTTTGGAAGCATGTGATGTCTAGTTTTTTAGACAACAGGAGAACGTATGGTCCAATTCCAATCCTTTAATTGTTGCTGCTTTTGTACTCTTTTTGCACTTTATAAAGAAATCAGTCGAACGAAAAAGAGGTATTTGTCCATTATTTTGACAAACTTTTAAGACATAGCCCTTTATAATAGCGAAAAAGAAACAAATAGGGAGTGGGAATGATGGAAAAACTCGAACGAACAATTGCAGAACCGATAGGGGAAGTGGATCTTCGTCGTCCCAAGATGGAGCTCTCAAAAATAGGTGGGAAAATACAGACGGGCTTAGAAACTTTCTTTATTAAGAAGGGGTACTTGTTTTTAATTATTGGTTTTTTACTTGGACGAGCCCTTATATTGTCCCAGTTAACACCATTCACTCTGCCCTTTTTTGCTGCGATGTATTTAGTAAGAAAGGATAAAGCACCGCTTGCTTTAATTGGATTGATTGGAGGAGCTTCGACTTTATCATTTACTCATGGTGTGACCACGTTTTTAACATCTTTCTTTTTTCTGTTTGTTTTTCGGATAAGTAAAAAGTGGGTTACCAATGAATTAAAAGTAATGCCTATATATGTGGCTGTGACATTATTAATCAGTTCGATTATCCAATCTTATATTATAACGGGACATGTGGCGATGTATGATTTCATGATGGCTGGTGTAGAGGCTAGTTTAGGATTTATCCTATGTTTAATATTCCTACAGAGCCTGCCGTTACTATTTTTTAATCGGAGGAGGCAATCATTAAAAACAGAGGAAATCGTCTGCCTCATTATTATGCTAGCCTCAGTAATGACAGGAACAATCGGATGGACAGTGTATGACCTATCAGTCGAACATGTGATGTCTCGTTATTTGGTGCTTGTGTTTTCATTTGTCGCAGGTGCCACGGTAGGCTCAACGGTTGGTGTCGTGACAGGGCTAATATTTAGTTTGGCTAATATTTCAAGCTTTTTCCATATGAGTTTATTAGCATTCTCTGGTTTGTTAGGTGGGTTATTAAAAGAAGGGAAGAAAATAGGTGTGGCATTTGGTTTGCTTATTGCTACCCTACTCATGGGAATGTATGGTGACAATCAGTCAAACTTATTAATTGGTTTATACGAAACTGGAGTAGCAATATTTCTATTTCTATTAACGCCTCAAAGTTTTACGTCAAAGCTAGCGAAACATATCCCTGGGACTGCGGAATATGCGGCAGAGCAACAGCAGTATATGAGAAAAATGCGGGATGTAACTGCGCACAGAGTTTCTCAGTTTTCTAATGTTTTTCAAGCGTTATCGCAAAGCTTTGCCATGCAACATCAAGCTCCTGTGGTAGAAAATGATGAGACAGATCGAGAATTGGATTATTTCCTAAGTAATGTCACAGAGAAGACATGCCAAACTTGCTTTAAAAAGGATCACTGCTGGGCTAGGAACTTTGATACAACATATGATTATATGAAAAATATTATGCATGATTTAGATGAAAAAGATGGACAAATTTCTTCACGACTAGAAAGGGAGTGGGAAAAACACTGTACAAGATCGAAGAAAACAACAGAAGTGATTCAACAGGAGCTTACTTTTTATAAAGCAAATCAACGGTTGAAAAAACAAGTGCAAGAAAGTAGGAAGCTTGTGGCAGATCAATTATTAGGTGTATCTGCAGTGATGGGGGATTTTGCTAAAGAAATTCAAAGAGAGCGAGAGAATCATCATAAACAGGAAGAACTGATATTAGAGGCCATCCAAGAATTTGGGGTAGAGGTAGAACAGGTAGAAATTTATAGCTTGGAGCAAGGTGATGTTGATATAGAGATGACGATCCCATACTGTAATGGACACGGGGAATGTGAGAAATTAATTGCGCCAATGCTTTCAGATATATTAGGAGAAACAATCTTAGTTAAATCTGAGGAATGTGCGAGTTATGCCAACGATTATTGCCATGTTACTTTTCGCTCAGCAAAGGCATATGTCATTGATACGGCAGTGGCACATGCGGCTAAGGACGGTGGCTTAATATCAGGAGATAGTTATTCAACAATTGAATTAGGTAGCGGTAAGTATGCAATTGCCATTAGTGATGGGATGGGAAATGGAGAACGAGCACATATAGAAAGCAAAGAAACGTTAGAATTACTACAGAAAATATTGCAATCAGGTATAGAAGAGCAAGTGGCCATAAAATCGGTCAATTCTGTTCTGTCATTAAGGACAACAGATGAAATTTTCTCCACATTAGATTTGGCGATGATTGATTTACAAAATGCTGATGCTAAATTTTTGAAAATAGGCTCTACACCGAGTTTTATTAAAAGAGGGAGCCAAGTGATGAAAGTGCAGGCAAGTAATTTACCCATAGGCATGATTGAAGAATTCGATGTCGATGTTGTTAGTAAGCAATTAAAAGCAGAGGATTTACTCATTATGATGAGCGATGGTGTATTTGAAGGGCCGAAACATGTGGAGAACTTTGATCTTTGGATGAAGAGGAAAATAACCGAGTTAAAAACGAACGACCCACAAGAAGTGGCAGATTTAATTATGGAAGAGGTGATTCGATCAAGAGCTGGACGTATTGATGATGATATGACGGTGATGGTGGCAAAAGTAAAGCACAATATCCCGAAATGGTCGAGTATACCGTTCCATAAACAAGCGAATTAATGTTAAATAGAATAGAATCTCCAATAGATGTCATTTTTATGTATATTTCCTTTCTAATCCGTTGAAAATGGTTAGTAATCACTAAGTAACTTCTATCAGATTAGGAGGGAAAAAGATGAAAACAGGTACCCTAAAACAAATTTTACTTATTACAGACGGGTGTTCAAACGTTGGAGAAGACCCTATAGCGATGTCGGCTCTAGCAAAAGAGCAGGGAGTTTCCGTAAATGTGATAGGTGTAATGGAGAATGACGTTATTGATGAGAAGGGAATGCAGGAAATTGAGAGTATTGCCCTTTCCGGGGGTGGGGTAAGTCAAGTCGTATATGCTAGACAGCTATCACATACTGTACAGATGGTAACAAGGCAGGCGATGACACAAACATTACAAGGAGTAGTCAATCGTGAACTCACGCAAATCTTAGGAAATAAACAAACGATTGAGGATTTGCCTCCAGAACAAAGAGGCGAGGTAATGGAGGTTGTGGATGAGCTAGGGGAAACGGTTGAAATGGAAGTGTTGATTCTTGTCGATACGAGTGCAAGTATGAAACATAAGCTACCTACAGTCAAAGAAGCCTTATTTGATCTATCTTTAAGCTTAAATGCACGCACGGGAAAAAATAAATTTTCTCTGTTTGTATTTCCCGGGAAAAAGAATGATGTCGAAAAATTGCTAGATTGGACACCTAAGCTCGAATCGTTAACTTCTGTGTTCGCTAAACTCTCAACAGGTGGTATTACACCCACTGGACCAGCTTTAAGAGAGGCGATTACCTATTTTGAGAAGAAACGATCATTACGCAATTTAATTTCTAGAAATGACGATGAGTACTATGAAGAGTCAATTTAATCTACAAAAAGGTGCGATTATTAACGGGAAATGGCATCACAAGCAATACCGTATCGAAAAAGAACTAGGTGCAGGGGCTAATGGTGTAGTTTATCTCGCCACATACCTTGGGCAACTCGTTGCTTTAAAAATAAGTGAAAATGGGTATACAGTAACTTCTGAAGTGAATGTGCTAAAATCCTTTACGAAGGTCCAAGGGTCTACCCTAGGACCTTCTTTGCTTGATGTTGATGATTGGCAATTTTCCTCATCCACTATGTATTCTTTTTATGTGATGGAATATATCCATGGTCCTGATCTCCACTCTTTTATTAAACAGAAAGGAGAGGCGTGGATACCTGTGCTCATGCTGCAATTACTTTCTGATCTAGAGGAGCTGCACAAAGCGGGATGGGTATTTGGAGATTTAAAACCAGAGAATCTGATTGTCACAGGAAGAGCTCCGCGCATTCGGTGTATAGATGTAGGAGGAACAACATTAAAAGGTAGAGCCATTAAGGAGTTTACAGAGTTTTACGACCGAGGATATTGGGGGCTTGGTAGTAGAAAAGCTGAACCTACTTATGATTTATTCTCAACAGCTATGGTTTTTATTCACTGTGCCTATCCAAGCCGTTTCTCTAAAGACGGAAGGGGTTTAGAACAATTAATGGATAGGGTAAAGAAACATAAAACCTTAAAAACTTATGAAGGAGTTGTCATACCAGCACTTCAAGGCAGGTTTAAAACTGCTGAAGATATGAGACAAGCCTTGCTTGCCTGTTCATATAAGCAAACTCGTTCAAAAGGAACTC
The DNA here is from genome assembly GCF_038007625.1 of Cytobacillus sp. FSL K6-0129. Taxonomy (NCBI): domain Bacteria; kingdom Bacillati; phylum Bacillota; class Bacilli; order Caryophanales; family Bacillaceae; genus Cytobacillus; species Cytobacillus sp. FSL K6-0129. The sequence goes on from NZ_JBBOXM010000001.1 coordinate 3,091,710, forward strand.
GTGTGTCCCCACCAGCTAGGCAAACATCCCGAAAGACTAAAGGAAAGCCCAATGGAAAAACTGGAGCGTTCGTTTTAATCTTGTTTATTGGTTGTATTTACTTTTTCTATTTATATAGTCAAATGGTGTGAGAGGGTTTAGGCATAAATAATCGTTTCTTTGGAAATAAACATTAAAAAAGTGATATCCTTTTAGTAGAAGTAATAGTTTAACATAAGGGAAGAATGTTATGTTTTATGCAAAGGTAAAAGCATTTTTATCACAAAAGGGCATTGAATTGGAGAATAAGCGTGTGGGAATTGCTGTCTCAGGAGGGCCTGACTCCTTAAGCTTACTTCACTTTATGCAGCAAATAAGTAAACAAGAGTGTTTTCAATTAGTAGTAATCCATGTGGATCATATGTTTAGGGGCGAAGAATCTTTTGAAGACGCTAAGTTTGTAGAACGCTATTGTCAGAAGTCAGGCATTCCTTTTCATATGCAACGAATTGATGTTTCTGCACATATGAAGGAAACGGGGAAAAGCTCGCAAATTGCTGCAAGGGACTGTCGCTATCGTTTCTTTGAGCAAGTAATGCAAAGAGAAGCGCTTGATTACATTGCATTAGGTCATCATGGTGATGATCAAATTGAAACAATGTTAATGAGAATGACAAGAGGGAGTAGTGGTCTTGCTAGAGCGGGTATGCCAGTTATACGACCTTTTAGTAGAGGGGCAATTATACGGCCGTTCCTTTGCTTAAGTCGAAATGAAATTGATTCCTATGTAGAGACTCATCATTTAGAACCTAGAATAGATCCTAGTAATGTAAAGGAAATCTATAGCAGAAATCGTTTTAGGAAAAATATCTTGCCTTTTTTAAAAAGGGAAAATCCTCAAGTGCATAACCATTTCCAACGCCTTAGTGAGGATTTGAGCGAAGATGAGGTATTTATGCAGGAATTAGCAGAAGCACAATTGAATAGTGTAACAGAGAGGAAAAGTGCTAGTGGAATTCTTCTTTATATTGACAGATTTACAGATGTCGCAAAACCTTTACAAAGAAGAGTGATTCAACTAATATTAAATTATCTATATCAGGAAAGGCCATCTTCTTTATCCGCTACACATATTGAAAATGTTTTTTCCTTAATTTCTCATCCTCATCCGTCTGGAACCTTACATTTCCCAAATGGTTTAACAGTTGTACGTTCATATGATTGTTGTTTCTTCTCCACTAGTAAAAAAACAACCGTACAGCCGTATTTATTTCAAATACAAGAGCCAGGAAACTATGTTATTCCTGAAGTAGGCGAGATCAGCATGCATTATGTCGGTCACCCATTACAGGAATATCAACAAATGGATTATCTTTTGGTTAAAGCGGATATCGCCTTACCATTAACGATCCGTACAAGGAAAAATGGAGATAGGATGAAGTTAAAAGGAATAAATGGTAGCAAAAAGTTAAAGGATATCTTTATCGATCAGAAAATTCCGCGGCAAAAACGGGATTTATGGCCTGTTGTTACGGATGCAAATGGTAACATTATATGGCTACCAGGATTAAAAAAGTCTGATCAAGCAGCTGAATATTCACCTGATACAAGCTATATTTTTCTGAAATACATAAAGCAATGATCTTCTAGGGGGCACAGGAATAAGATGCGAAACGAAATTGAAAAAATCTTAATTACTGAAGAAGAGCTTCAGCAAAAAGTGAGAGAGTTGGGCGGCTTATTAACAGAGGAGTATGATGGACGTTTTCCTCTTGTTATAGGTGTCTTAAAAGGCGCAATGCCATTTATGAGCGATCTAATTAAACGAATTGATACTCATCTTGAAATGGATTTCATGGATGTATCCAGTTATGGGAATTCCATGGTCTCTTCAGGAGAGGTAAAGATTTTGAAAGATCTTGATACTTCTGTTGAGGGACGTGATGTCCTCATCATAGAAGATATCATAGATAGTGGATTAACTTTGAGCTATTTAGTAGAGTTATTCCGTTATCGTAAAGCGAAATCGATAAAAATTGTTACTCTGCTTGATAAACCAACTGGTAGAAAAGCAGCAATTAAAGCGGATATCGTAGGATTTAATGTACCAGATGAGTTTGTTGTAGGATATGGATTAGATTATGCTGAGAAATACCGAAACTTACCATATATTGGTATCTTAAAACCTGAGGTGTATAGCAATAATAATTAAGTGAAATGCGATGTGTGAAATACTTTACAAAACCCAGTCTGACCAAGTGTAATTCCTTGTATATGCACAATTTTGTATGATACGATACTATGTAGTTTGTTTACCGTGGGAGGAGGTAAGGGATGAATCGGATTTTCCGTAACACCATCTTTTATTTATTAATATTTTTAGTCATTATAGGGGTTGTCAGTTTCTTTAATGGCAATAACGAACCGACAGAGGCAATGACTTATGACCAATTTGTTGAGAATTTAGAGTCTGGTCAAGTTGAAAGCCTTAGTTTACAGCCTGTAAGGGGCGTTTATGAAGTACGTGGTCAATTAGAAGGCTATGAAGAAGGTAAATATTTTATCACATATATTGCTAATAGTGACTCTGTAATAGACCGAGTGGAAGAGTTAGCAAGTGATTCCAAATTAGAGATCCTACCAGCAGAAGAAGCAAATGGCTGGGTAACGTTCTTTACAACGATGATTCCATTCATCATCATTTTCATTTTATTCTTCTTCTTATTGAACCAAGCTCAAGGCGGCGGTGGCCGTGTAATGAACTTCGGTAAAAGTAAGGCGAAGTTGTATGATGAAAGCAAGAAGAAGGTCCGTTTTAAAGATGTAGCAGGTGCGGACGAAGAGAAGCAAGAATTAGTGGAAGTTGTTGAATTCTTGAAGGACCCACGAAAATTCTCAGAACTTGGTGCGAGAATCCCTAAAGGTGTTCTATTAGTGGGACCTCCAGGTACTGGTAAAACGTTATTAGCGAGAGCAGCTGCGGGAGAAGCAGGCGTACCTTTCTTCTCTATTAGTGGTTCTGACTTTGTTGAGATGTTTGTCGGTGTTGGTGCTTCTCGTGTACGTGACTTATTCGAGAATGCGAAGAAAAACGCACCATGTATCATCTTTATTGATGAAATTGATGCAGTTGGTCGTCAGCGTGGCGCCGGTGTCGGTGGTGGGCATGATGAACGTGAACAAACACTTAACCAATTGCTTGTAGAAATGGATGGCTTCGGTGCAAATGAAGGAATTATTATCATTGCTGCAACAAACCGTCCAGATATCCTTGACCCTGCGTTATTACGTCCAGGTCGTTTTGACCGTCAAATTACAGTTGATCGTCCGGATGTAACAGGTCGTGAAGCGGTATTAAAAGTTCATGCAAAAAATAAACCGTTAGATGAGTCGGTAAACTTAAAAACGATTGCTCAACGTACACCAGGGTTCTCTGGTGCAGACCTTGAAAACTTATTGAATGAAGCAGCACTTGTTGCCGCTCGTCAGAATAAGAAGAAGGTGGATATGACCGATGTGGATGAAGCGACTGACCGTGTAATTGCAGGGCCTTCTAAGAAGAGTCGTGTTATATCTGAAAAAGAAAGAAATATTGTGGCCTTCCATGAGGCAGGTCATACTGTAATCGGCTTAATCTTAGATGAAGCTGATATGGTTCATAAAGTAACAATTGTACCTCGTGGGCAAGCAGGCGGATATGCTGTTATGCTGCCGAGAGAAGATCGTTACTTCCAAACGAAGCCAGAATTACTTGATAAAATTGTTGGTTTACTTGGAGGACGTGTAGCAGAGGAAATCGTGTTTGGTGAGGTTTCTACTGGTGCCCATAATGACTTCCAACGTGCAACAGGTATTGCACGCCGAATGGTAACTGAATTTGGAATGAGTGACAAACTCGGACCTCTACAATTTGGTCAATCACAAGGTGGTCAAGTATTCTTAGGTAGAGATTTTAATAACGAGCGTAATTACTCAGATGCGATTGCATATGAGATTGATCTAGAAATTCAAAGCATGATTAAAGAATGTTACCAACGCTGTAAGCAAATCCTTACAGAGAACCGTGACAAACTAGATATCATTGCAAAAACACTTTTAGAAGTGGAAACGCTAGATGCAGAGCAAATTAAACATCTATCTGATCATGGTACACTACCTGAACGCCCAGCTTCTAAAACAAGTGAAACAATAGAAGATTCAAATATTAAGGTTAATATTCGAAAAGATGACGATCGTAAAGATAATGAAGGTGAAATCACTGAAACAAGGGAAAAACAATCCCCTGCTGAAGAAGAAGAGCCTCCAGCAATTGATGAAGATCGTAAATCTTAATCAAAAAAGAAAAAGCGCCTCACTATTGAGGGGCTTTTTTTTCTGTCTATAAGTGGGGGTTGAAACGTATAACAGGAAATTTCTTCGTGCAATAAGAGGAAACTTATAGAATATATTGGAATAAAATGGTTTTGCGCGTGTAACAAGAGGAAATTCATCAAAGGTAGCAGAACAAATGTTGGTATACCAAGTCAGGTTTATACAATTATACAACCACCTATGGTTAATTATTAACGGAGCAAGAACTACATAACTTGACCGATTTTATTTCTTTTTAATGAAGTAAGGGGAAAGCTACTATTGATTAGAGATATGCACTAAAGGAAATTATTTAGTAAGTTGTCCTATTAAATAGAAATGATGAATCTTCATTCATTCAGCGTTGAGGCAATAGGGTTGGAGTTTTATAATTTGGATAATCTGAACAGAGGTGTGATATGATGTTCTCAGTATTAAAGTGTAATTATTTTATGGTAAGTGTGGTGAGGGTGCTTGATCTTTGTTTTTGATGTAGGGAATTCGAATATGATGATGGGTGTTTATCAACGAGATGAGTTAAAGTATCATTGGCGAATAGAGACTGATCGTCATAAGACAGAGGACGAATATGCAATGATTGTGAAATCGTTGTTTGAGCATGAGCAATTATCTTTTGCTGATATAGATGGTATTATTATTTCCTCCGTTGTTCCTCCGATTATGTTTGCTTTGGAGCGAATGTGTGAAAAATACTTTCATATCAAACCATTAATTGTGGGTCCAGGGGTCAAAACAGGTTTGAATATTAAGTATGATAATCCAAAAGAAGTGGGAGCCGACAGAATTGTTAATGCGGTGGCAGGTATTCATGAATATGGCGGTCCGCTCGTAATTGTTGATTTTGGCACAGCAACTACGTATTGTTATATTAATGAGCATAAACAGTATATGGGTGGTGCGATTGCACCTGGTATTGGTATCTCTACTGAAGCGCTTTACTCTAGGGCAGCGAAATTACCGCGAATAGAGATTGTCAGGCCTGATGGGATTATTGGAAAGAATACCGTCTCAGCTATGCAATCAGGCATTCTCTTTGGCTATGTTGGCCAAGTAGAGGGGATTGTAAGTAGGATGAAGTTACAAGCAAAAGAGGAACCGCTTGTTATAGGTACAGGTGGGTTGGCCTCATTGATCGCAAAAGAATCAAAGGTTATAGATATTATTGATCCATTTTTAACTTTAAAAGGTTTACAGCTTATTTATAAACGGAATATGGACACGATAAAAAAGTAGAATAACGTCTGTATTCGTTATGGAAGGAGTATTAAAATGAGTGATTATTTAGTAAAAGCTTTAGCTTATGAAGGACAAGTGAGGGCATTTGCCGTTCGTTCAACAGAAACAGTAGGAGAAGCGCAAAGAAGGCATCATACATGGCCAGTTGCTTCAGCAGCACTCGGGAGAGCAATGTCCGCTGGTGTAATGATGGGGGCGATGGTAAAGGGAGAAGACAAAATCACTATTAAAATCGAAGGTAATGGCCCACTTGGCCCACTCCTGGTTGATAGTAATGCAAAAGGGGAAGTGCGTGGTTATGTGACTCATCCTCAAGTGCATTTTGAATCCAATGCACAAGGCAAACTTGATGTCCGTCGTGGGGTTGGAACAGAAGGTACTTTGACAGTGGTAAAAGACATTGGAATGAGAGAAAACTTTTCTGGACAAGTACCGATTGTATCAGGAGAGCTAGGGGAAGATTTTACTTACTACTTTGTCACATCTGAACAAACACCTTCATCCGTTGGTGTGGGTGTATTAGTCAATGATGACAATAGTATATTAGCTGCAGGTGGTTTTATTATCCAGTTAATGCCTGGAACCGATGAAGAAACAATTGCAGCAATTGAAGAGAGGCTATCACATATTGAACCTGTTTCAACAATGATTGAAAAGGGGCTAACACCAGAAGAAATCTTACAAAGTGTTCTTGGTAAAGATCAAGTGAATTTCTTAGAAAAGATGGATGTTAGTTTTACTTGTACATGTTCAAAAGAACGGTTTGGGAATGCGATTATTAGTTTAGGAAAAGAGGAAATTTCAGATATGATAGAGAAAGAAGGTAGTGCAGAGGCACAATGTCATTTCTGTAATGAAGCTTATCACTATAATAAAGAAGAACTTGAAGCATTTAAACAAGAAGCAAAATAAATGTGAGGGCTTGGGCGTATCTTGATTCTTAAGAACAATAGGGAATAGAAGGTGCGCCTAAGCCTTTTTTTATACAGAAATATATGAAAAGTAGTAGGGGGAGGAGCTTTGAAAAGACAACATTTATGGTTAATCATATTAATACTCATTGTGATTAACTTTATGAGCGTTGCTTATTTTCTTGGGAAGGGCGAACCGAGTCAATCTGAAGTTGTGGCACAGATTGGAAAAGATGAAATTACAAGGCAAGATTGGTTAAATGAAATGGAGGGTCGCTACGGGAAAGAAGTGTTAGACGAAATGATTGATGGGAAGGTCATCGAGGCTGCTGGAGATAAATACGATGTTGAAATAGATAAAGAAGAAATTGACCGTGAAATCAAAATGTTAAAATCAGCGTATGGCACGTCTGCCGCTGCTTTATCAATCAATGAAGAACAATGGAGAAAGCAAATTAAAGATAGTTTAATGCTTGAGGAGCTTTTAACAAAAGAAGTCAGTATTTCTGAGGAAAAGCTGCAACAATACTTCGAAGATAACCAAGCTCAATATGAAATTAAGGATACATATCATCTATCACAAATTGTACTGGCAACTAAAGAAGAAGCAGAACAAACAGTGAAAGAATTAGACAATGGCTCAAGCTTTACAGCTATGGCATTGGAAAAATCAACAGAAACTTTAACAGCTGCCCAGGGTGGCGACCTTGGTTATGTGACAGTTGATGACGAAAATTATGAAACCATCATTAAAGCGGCGCAAGATTTAAAAGCTGGAGAATGGTCTGACCCAGTAAAGACCGATGAGGGGTATGCTATAGTTCTGTTACAAGAGTTTGTTGAGGGAGAAACCTATTCCTTTAAGGATGTTAAATCCCAAATACGGAGACAAATGGCTTTAGAACAAATGGATCTTCCTGTTTCTACTGAACCTTTTAAGGATGAAGTGGACATTGAAACTTTTTATGATGGTGCATTGTAGTTTTTTGTTATTTATAGGTATCATATAGCATAAGCTAACATGAATTGTTCGGGTATAAAGTTTTAAATTTTCTAATAATTAAAGGGCTTTATGCCTGCATATTCGTTGACAATTGGTTGTGTGATTGATAAATTTAAATAAAACCAATAATAATACTCGGAATAAGGAGTGGAGAAGATGGTACGTATTGCAAATTCAATTACTGAACTCATCGGACAAACACCAATAGTGAAGCTTAATCGTATTGTAGAAGATGGAAGTGCGGATATTTATCTGAAGTTGGAGTATATGAATCCTGGAAGCAGTGTTAAAGATCGTATTGCCAATGCAATGATAGAAGCCGCAGAAATTAGTGGTGATTTAAAAGAAGGCGACACAATTATTGAACCAACTAGTGGGAATACCGGTATTGGTCTGGCTATGGTTGCTGCAGCAAAAGGATATCAAACGATTTTAGTGATGCCTGAGACCATGAGTATGGAGAGAAGAAATCTTCTTCGTGCATATGGAGCAGAATTAGTGTTAACGCCAGGACCGGATGGTATGGGTGGAGCAATAAGAAAAGCGCAAGAATTGGCGAAAGAGCATGGATACTTCATGCCGCAACAATTCGAAAACTTATCAAATCCTGAAGTACATCGTGAGACAACAGGAAAAGAGATTGTTGAGCAAATGGGCGATCAATTAGATGCATTTATTGCTGGTATTGGTACAGGTGGCACGATTACAGGTGCTGGTCAAGTACTGAAGGAAAAATACAAGGATATTAAGATTTATGCAGTTGAGCCTGCTGATTCTCCTGTTCTTTCAGGTGGAAAGCCTGGACCGCATAAAATTCAAGGTATTGGCGCAGGATTTGTACCTGAGATATTAGATACAAAGGTATATGATGAAATTATCGCTGTTGCCAATGAAGATGCGTTTGCTCAAGCCCGTCGAGCGGCTAAAGAGGAAGGGATTCTAGGTGGTATCTCTTCAGGTGCAGCTATTCACGCGGCTTTAAAGGTAGCCAAAGAGCTTGGAGAAGGCAAAAAAGTATTGGCGATTATTCCAAGTAATGGAGAACGTTACTTAAGTACACCACTTTATCAATTTGATTAAAACGATAAAGAAAACGGCAGTGATGAGCACTGCTGTTTTTTTATTCAAAAATGAAGGCTGGCGCCATCGTACTTGGTGACTAGCCTTCTTTTTTGATTAACAATTATTACAATGAGAAAATGACTAGTAATTTGTAAGCATTTCGGTATGATGAGTATGAGGTGAGATTCAATGAAAAAGATGATACATACAAAAAAGTTAAGCTATTCGAAGGAATGGTTTTTTCCATTATACAAAAAGATAGCTAAGGACTATGATATACATATTTTATTAGAGAGCGGTAGAAGTGGCCGTTATAGTATGGCTGGCTTTTGTCCAGTCGTAGAGTTTACGGGGAAAGATAATAAGTTATACATAAAAACAAGTGAAGGGGTGCAAGTGGCACATGGCAACCCATTACATGAAATGAAAAAGTGGTTAAAGCAATATGAAATCGAAGAGCCTTTAGGGAGTTTACCAGATTTTCATGGAGGTGTATTGGGATTTGTAAGTTATGATTACGGACGTTATATTGAAAACCTACCAGACATGACTGAAGATGATTTGGAAATGCCTGATACGCACTTCTTCTTATTTGAAGAATGGTTCGTTTTTGATCATGATACAGAAGAATTATGGTTGATATTTGCCCATGATAAAGAAGAGGATGTCACCTCGAGGGAAACAGCATGGGTGAATCGTTGGACAGAGGAAGTGGAACAAGGAGAGGTACAATTAGCTGGAGAAAAGGAACCTACTTTAAAAGACGTTTCCATCAGTGAAGAAACGTTTGTTCAAGCAGTGGAAAAAGTACAATCATATATTGCGAGTGGTGATGTGTTCCAAGTCAACCTTTCTGTAAGAGGAAGCCAAAAGTTGAACGTTCCTCCCATCGAAGTGTACAGTCACTTACGTGAACTGAATCCATCTCCTTATATGGGTTATTTAAATACCCCTGATTACCAGCTTGTCAGTGGTTCGCCAGAATTATTAGTAAAGAAAAAAGGCGATGAAGTGAGTACAAGGCCAATTGCGGGTACTCGTTCACGTGGTAAGGATGAAAGAGAGGATCTTAAATTAGCCAATGAATTGATTGAAAATGAAAAGGAACGGGCTGAGCATGTCATGCTTGTTGATTTAGAACGGAATGACTTAGGACGTGTGTGCCAATATGGAACGGTTGAAGTTAATGAGTTTATGGTGATTGAAAAATACTCCCACGTCATGCATATTGTGTCGAATGTAAGGGGGCAAATAGCTAACGGTAGAGATGGGTACGATTTAATCGATGCCTCATTTCCAGGCGGCACAATCACAGGTGCACCGAAAATTAGAACGATGGAAATAATTGATGAGTTAGAACCAGTAAGAAGAGGTATTTATACAGGGTCACTTGGTTGGATCGGCTTTAATGGTGATTTAGAGTTGAATATTATGATTCGAACAATGCTAGTCAAAGAGGAAGTGGCATATGTACAAGCAGGAGCGGGAATCGTTATTGATTCTGAAGCGCATTTAGAATATAAGGAATCGTTAAAGAAGGCCAAGGCGTTATGGCGTGCAAAAGAGTTAGCTGAAGAGAAGGGGGATTGGAAAAAGTGATATTAATGATTGATAACTTTGATTCTTTTACGTTTAATTTGGTGCAATATTTAGGGGAATTAGGTGCAGATGTGTTAATTAAGCGTAATGATGAAATCACAATCGCTGATATAGAAGCACTTTCCCCCTCGTGCTTAATGATTTCACCAGGACCCTGTAGTCCGGATGAAGCGGGTATTAGCTTAGCGGCGATAGAAGCTTTTGCTGGGAAACTCCCTATCTTCGGTGTATGTTTAGGGCATCAATCAATTGCACAAGTATTTGGAGGCAAGGTTGTGCGAGCAGATAGATTGATGCATGGGAAAACTTCACCCGTTTTTCATAACCAACAAACGATCTATAGGGGAATTGAAGTGCCGTTTTTAGCTACACGCTATCATTCTTTAATTGTGGAGAGAGAGACCCTTCCAGATTGCTTCGAAGTCTCTTCGTGGACGGAGGAAGGTGAAATTATGGGTATTAAACATCGCCTTTTACCAATAGAAGGAGTGCAGTTTCACCCTGAATCCATTATGACTTCAGCAGGAAAAGGTTTGCTCTTAAACTTCCTTAATCAGCATGACCTCATTCAACAAGGGGGCAAACACTTTGTATATTAGTGTCAATGGCAAGCTGGTGCGAAAAGAAGAAGCGAGTATTTCTCCATTTGATCATGGGTATTTATATGGTTTAGGCTTATTTGAAACCTTTCGTATATACAATGGACATCCGTTTTTATTGGATGACCATTTAGCGCGGTTGAAACAAGGGTTAGATGCTGTATGTATTCGTAGTCCATTTAATGGGCGAGAAGAGTTACAATTTCGTTTAGCTGAATTATTAGAAATGAATCAGTTAAGAAATGCTAGAATAAGAGTAAATGTTTCTGCGGGAATAGGTGAAGTAGGTTTAAGGGCTGACCATTATATAGAACCTACCGTTATTATTTTTGCCAATGAATTACCTGAAGCCCCCCTACCGGTGGAAAAAAACGGAAAAATCCTTTCAATTAGAAGAAATACACCAGAAGGGACTGAACGTTTAAAATCACACCACTTTTTAAACAATATTTTAGCCAAACAGGAATTAGGTGCAGATAATACGTTAGAGGGAATTTTTTTAACAAAGGAAGGTTTTTTGGCTGAAGGCATTTCTTCTAATGTTTTTTGGACTAAAGGAAATGTGTTATACACACCAGCGATTGATACAGGTATTTTAAACGGTATTACGAGGCAATTTATTATAAAGATAGCTAAAAAGTTAAGGTTGGAGATTGAAGAAGGTGTGTTCCACCGTGCTGAAATCGTTGATGCAGATGAGATATTTATTACCAACTCTATTCAGGAAATTGTTCCGCTTAAAACAATGGAAGGTCGAAAGCTCCCTGGTCTAAATGGACCGATAGTAACCTTGTTGCAGGGGGTATACAAACAACAAAGAGAGAATTTATGGAGTAGAGATTCATTTTAGGAGGAATAGCATGACAAACAGTGTATTACATTGTGGTTCTTATACCTTAGATTATAGTAGGAAGACATTAATTATGGGCATACTTAATATCACGCCTGATTCTTTCTCTGATGGTGGTAAATACAACCAATTAGAGAATGTGGTAAAGAGAGCGAAGGAATTAGTGGAGGCTGGAGCAGATATTATCGATATTGGTGGCGAATCTACGAGGCCAGGATATGAAGAGATTTCTGTTGAGGAAGAAATTGCACGAGTTGTTCCCGCGATAGAAGCGATTGTAAAGGAAGTTCGAATTCCTCTTTCTATTGATACTTATAAAGCAGAAGTGGCGAAGCACGCCCTAGAAGCAGGTGCGCACATTATTAATGATATATGGGGTGCGAAGAGAGATAAAGAAATGGCATCATTAGCCGCTGAAAAAGATGTCCCCATTATCTTAATGCATAATAGAGATAATGAAAAATATGATTCATTCTTTAGAGATTGTATGAATGACTTATATGAAAGTATCGCAATTGTTAAGGCAGCGGGGGTTAGGGATGACAATATCATCTTAGATCCAGGTATAGGATTTGCGAAAAGCCATGAAGATAACATAGAAATGATGCGTCATCTTGATCAGCTTGTGGCGTTTGGTTATCCAGTATTGCTAGGTACATCAAAGAAACGAATGATAGCCAATGTGCTTAACCTACCTGTTGATGACAGAATGGAAGGGACAGGGGCGACAGTCTGTTATGGTATTCAAAAGGGCTGTCAGATTATGCGTGTACATGATGTAAAGGAAATGAGCCGTATGGCTAAAATGATGGATGCGCTTATTGGGAAGGATGTTAATCTTGGATAAAATCTATTTAAATCGCATGGCGTTTTATGGATATCACGGGGTATTTACTGAAGAGAATCGCCTAGGACAACGTTTTTATGTAGATTTAACAATTGAGTTAGATTTAAGTGAAGCGGGGAAAAGTGATGATTTAAATCACACGATAAATTATGCAGATCTATATGAGTTGTGTAAGACAATAGTAGAGGGCAAACCATTCAAGTTAGTAGAGGCATTGACAGAAAAAATTGCCTCAGAAGCATTAGCCACCTTTAAACAAATATCTCAAATAACTGTAAAAGTAGTGAAGCCGGATCCCCCTATTCCGGGTCATTATGATTCTGTAGCGATAGAAATGACAAGGAGTAGGAAATAGTGACAAATATAGCTTTTATCGGCTTGGGCTCAAATATGCCAGATCGAGAAGTAAACTTATATGAAGCAATAAGTGAGCTAGCAAAGAGTAAAGATATAGAAATAGTAAATTATTCCTCCATATATGAGACGGACCCTGTTGGATTTGAAGACCAAGCTCAATTTTTGAACATGGTTATACAAGTTAGTACGACATTATCTTCTTCGCAACTATTAAAAGCTTTATTAAGAGTTGAGCAAGATCTTGGTAGAAAAAGGGTTATTCGTTGGGGGCCAAGAAATATAGACCTTGACATTTTACTGTATAATCAAGAAAATATTGAGACAGAGACGTTAATCGTTCCACACCCACGTATGCATGAGAGAGCTTTCGTGCTCATTCCACTTCTAGAGATTCAACCAACCATTTGCTTACCGGATGAGGAACAGCCTTTACATGAGAAATTAGAGGCGATCCCAGACAAAAAAGGAGTTCGGATATGGAAGCGGAAAAATGGGGGAGACGTATTCGCGCTTTTCGAAAGCTCAAAGGATACACCCAAGAAGGTTTTGCGAAAAAGTTAGGTATATCAGTTTCTATTATTGGTGAGATTGAAAGAGGTAATCGTATGCCTACGGAACAATTACTAGAAAAAATTACAACATTACTACATGTGACAATGGAGGATTTAGCTCCACCTGAAGAGCAGGAAATCCATAAATAGAAGGAGGTCTCTCGGATATGTTTCAAATTGGTGATGTTAACATCAAGAACCGAGTGGTCCTTGCACCGATGGCTGGTGTGTGTAACTCTGCATTCCGATTAACAGTAAAAGAATTCGGAGCAGGACTTGTATGTGCCGAAATGGTGAGCGATAAGGGCATTATTTTAAAAAATGAAAGAACAATGAATATGCTGTATATAGATGAGCGTGAAAAGCCGTTAAGTCTACAAATTTTCGGTGGGGAAAAAGAAACCTTGGTTGAGGCAGCGAAATTTGTTGACCAAAATACCAATGCAGATATTATCGATATTAATATGGGATGCCCTGTGCCGAAAATCACCAAATGTGATGCGGGTGCCAAATGGCTTTTAGACCCAAATAAAATCTACGAAATGGTTTCAGCGGTTGTGTCGGAGGTAGAAAAGCCCGTAACAGTCAAAATGCGTATGGGTTGGGATGAAGACCATATATACGCCGTGGAAAACGCCCAAGCAGTAGAACGTGCTGGAGGTAAAGCGGTCTCGTTGCACGGTCGTACGAGAGTGCAAATGTATGAAGGTACAGCTAACTGGGACATCATTCGAGAAGTAAAACAAAACATTCAAATCCCGTTAATCGGTAATGGAGATGTACAGACTCCCCAAGATGCCCAAAGAATGTTAGATGAAACAGGTGTCGATGGGGTGATGATTGGACGCGCAGCTTTAGGGAACCCGTGGATGATCTATCGGACTGTCAAATATCTAGAAACTGGAGAGCTCATGGGAGAACCGTCCGTTCGTGAGAAAATGGATGTCTGTACATTGCATATGGATCGATTGATTGAACTGAAAAATGAACATATTGCTGTGCGGGAAATGCGTAAACATGCGGCTTGGTATTTAAAAGGAATCAAAGGAAATGCAAAAGCTCGTGCAGCTATTAATGAATGTAATACTAGAGAAGATGTTGTAAACGTCCTTTCTGAGTTAGTAGTGGAAATGGAAGAAAAAGAAAGACAAGCTTCAAAAGCAGTCTAATTAACTACAACTAGTGGCAACTAGCGTTTAATAGCGGGTTTGACATCATTTTTATATTTAACTATAATATTTCTGTGAAACAATGAACGACTGCCAGTCACTTGCTGGCAGTTTTTATTCTATTTCTTTACTTAATAGATGTCTGTCGTTGTTGTATTGTGTACAATAATAGAGATATAAAATACTAAATCTTCGTAAACCGCCCTTAGGCGTCTACATAAAAGATTTAAGATGGAGATGGTATCTGTGAGTCAAAATCATGAAGAATTAAATGACCAATTAGTGGTTAGACGTGAAAAGATGAACAGTCTTCGTGAACAAGGCGTAGATCCTTTCGGAAAAAGATTTGATCGCACACATCAATCACAGCAATTGGTTGAGGAATACTCTCAATTTGAAAAAGAAGAATTAGAGGAAAAAGAAATTCCTGTAACCATTGCAGGTAGAATTATGACAAAACGCGGTAAAGGTAAAGCGGGTTTTGCTCATATTCAAGATTTATCTGGACAAATCCAATTATACGTTCGTAAGGATGCTGTTGGTGAAGAAGCATATGAAGTTTTTACATCTGCTGATTTAGGTGATATTGTCGGTGTTTCGGGTGTTCTTTTCAAAACAAAAGTAGGGGAACTTTCTGTTAAAGCAAAACAATTTGAATTATTAACAAAAGCCCTACGTCCTTTACCTGATAAATTCCATGGTTTAAAAGATGTGGAGCAAAGATATCGCCAGCGTTACCTAGATTTGATTATGAGCGAAGAAAGTAAACATACCTTCATTACTCGTAGTCGTATTATACAATCTATGAGACGTTATCTAGATGATCAAGGTTATCTTGAAGTAGAAACACCAATGATGCATGCTATTGCTGGTGGGGCTTCAGCAAAACCTTTTATTACACATCATAATGCGTTGGATATGGAATTATATATGCGTATTGCCATTGAACTACACTTAAAACGCCTGATTGTTGGTGGGATGGAGAAAGTGTATGAAATCGGCCGTGTATTCCGTAATGAGGGAGTGTCTACAAGACATAATCCTGAGTTTACGATGATTGAACTATATGAGGCTTATGCTGATTATCGTGATATTATGAGTTTGACAGAGAACCTTATTGCGCATATTGCAGAAGAAGTTCTAGGTTCAACGACTGTTCAGTATGGTGAATACGAAATTAATCTGAAACCAGAGTGGAAAAGACTTCATATGGTAGATGCGGTTAAAGAATATACTGGTGTAGACTTCTGGAAAGAAACATCAGTTGATGAAGCGCGTGCGCTTGCAAAAGAGCATGGTGTGGAAATTACCGAGCATATGCAATATGGTCACATCGTCAATGAATTCTTTGAACAAAAAGTAGAAGAGAAGCTGATTCAACCTACCTTTATTTTCGGACACCCGGTAGAAATCTCTCCACTTGCGAAAAAGAATGAAAACGATCCACGTTTTACTGACCGTTTTGAGTTATTTATAGTCGCTAGAGAACACGCTAATGCATTCACGGAACTTAATGATCCAATTGATCAAAAAGAACGCTTTGAAGCGCAGTTAAAAGAGCGTGAGCAAGGAAACGATGAAGCACATATGATGGATAACGACTTTATTGAGGCGTTAGAATACGGAATGCCGCCAACTGGTGGACTAGGTATTGGTGTGGACCGTTTAGTTATGTTACTAACAAACGCAGCTTCTATTAGAGATGTGTTATTGTTCCCGCATATGCGTCAAAAATAAATATTAATGGATGAAAAAAGCCAGTAGAAGTTTACAAAAGTAAACTTCTATTGGCTTTAATTGTATTTAAACAAATGAAGCGGTGTACTATGATTAGTAAAAATTGATAATTTATTAGAAGCTATACTATTTTAAATTAGTTAGTTTTTTAGTTATGTTACTTTAAACTTTGCTGCTTCACTTTGACTATTTGCTAATTGCCATGGGTTTATTAATTGTGTTCCTTGCTTTCAATTGAATTGTTAGAGAAGGAGAGTGACTCATATAGGAAAAGGTAAAGGTGGGTGCATCAGTATTAAATCCATTATCAAACAATTGATATTCAAGTCTTTTTTCACTATACGTAGAGCTGGCAACCGTTTGTTCTAATGAAAACGAAGCTAATAAGGTAGAAAAGCAATTTATTAATCACTTTGGTCAGGCTGTCGTTCGTTCTAGAAATAGGTGGTTTTTGACGCAGCAGTGTTAAGAGGAAAAACAGAAAGGTTTAAGTGCTATTTGTTGTTTGCGTTTCTGCTTGGATGTAGATTATGTGACGAGTAAAGGTACAAAGGTATATTTTCCTGTAAGTATTCAATTTAGAAGATAAAAGAAAAGCTGTTTAATGATAAATATTCTACTTGTTTAATTAAAGTAATAGTACAATAGAAAAAACTTATTAAAAGATTAGTTGGGAAGTTGAAATTACAGATTTGAAGTTTGTTTTCAAAAAAAAGAAGTTTCTTAATAAAAACTTTAAAAATTATATTGCAAACACTTTTTAATCGTGATATAGTAGTTTTTGTTCCCAAGAGAGAGCAAGTTTACTCAACTAATCATCAAAAATTATTTTAAAAAAATAGTTGACATGATGTTGGTGGGATGATAAGATTATAAAGTCGCTTCTGAAGCGAACGAGATTGTTCTTTGAAAACTGAACGAACGTAAAACGTCAAGCGTAATTCTAAAAAAGCTGATTTATCAGCAACAAAGCACCATAGGTGCAAATGAGCTAATCAAACACTTTATTGGAGAGTTTGATCCTGGCTCAGGACGAACGCTGGCGGCGTGCCTAATACATGCAAGTCGAGCGAATCTGAGGGAGCTTGCTCCCAAAGATTAGCGGCGGACGGGTGAGTAACACGTGGGCAACCTGCCTGTAAGACTGGGATAACTCCGGGAAACCGGGGCTAATACCGGATAATATCTATTTATACATATAATTAGATTGAAAGATGGTTCTGCTATCACTTACAGATGGGCCCGCGGCGCATTAGCTAGTTGGTGAGGTAACGGCTCACCAAGGCGACGATGCGTAGCCGACCTGAGAGGGTGATCGGCCACACTGGGACTGAGACACGGCCCAGACTCCTACGGGAGGCAGCAGTAGGGAATCTTCCGCAATGGACGAAAGTCTGACGGAGCAACGCCGCGTGAGTGATGAAGGTTTTCGGATCGTAAAACTCTGTTGTTAGGGAAGAACAAGTATCGGAGTAACTGCCGGTACCTTGACGGTACCTAACCAGAAAGCCACGGCTAACTACGTGCCAGCAGCCGCGGTAATACGTAGGTGGCAAGCGTTGTCCGGAATTATTGGGCGTAAAGCGCGCGCAGGCGGTTCCTTAAGTCTGATGTGAAAGCCCACGGCTCAACCGTGGAGGGTCATTGGAAACTGGGGAACTTGAGTGCAGAAGAGGAAAGTGGAATTCCAAGTGTAGCGGTGAAATGCGTAGAGATTTGGAGGAACACCAGTGGCGAAGGCGACTTTCTGGTCTGTAACTGACGCTGAGGCGCGAAAGCGTGGGGAGCAAACAGGATTAGATACCCTGGTAGTCCACGCCGTAAACGATGAGTGCTAAGTGTTAGAGGGTTTCCGCCCTTTAGTGCTGCAGCAAACGCATTAAGCACTCCGCCTGGGGAGTACGACCGCAAGGTTGAAACTCAAAGGAATTGACGGGGGCCCGCACAAGCGGTGGAGCATGTGGTTTAATTCGAAGCAACGCGAAGAACCTTACCAGGTCTTGACATCCTCTGACAATCCTAGAGATAGGACTTTCCCCTTCGGGGGACAGAGTGACAGGTGGTGCATGGTTGTCGTCAGCTCGTGTCGTGAGATGTTGGGTTAAGTCCCGCAACGAGCGCAACCCTTGATCTTAGTTGCCAGCATTTAGTTGGGCACTCTAAGGTGACTGCCGGTGACAAACCGGAGGAAGGTGGGGATGACGTCAAATCATCATGCCCCTTATGACCTGGGCTACACACGTGCTACAATGGATGGTACAAAGGGCTGCAAGACCGCGAGGTTTAGCCAATCCCATAAAACCATTCTCAGTTCGGATTGTAGGCTGCAACTCGCCTACATGAAGCCGGAATCGCTAGTAATCGCGGATCAGCATGCCGCGGTGAATACGTTCCCGGGCCTTGTACACACCGCCCGTCACACCACGAGAGTTTGTAACACCCGAAGTCGGTGGGGTAACCTTTTGGAGCCAGCCGCCTAAGGTGGGACAGATGATTGGGGTGAAGTCGTAACAAGGTAGCCGTATCGGAAGGTGCGGCTGGATCACCTCCTTTCTAAGGAATATACGGAATTAACTTGATGTTAGACTGTTCGTTCAGTTTTGAGAGTATAATCTCTCAATTCAATCGTTCTTTGAAAACTAGATAATGTAATGAAGAAGATTACCGAGTAATCGCCACCTTAGTTATTTTTTCTCTCTATATATTATAGATTGATTTAAGATACTAAACTTTTTTAATAAACACAACCGAGAGGGTTGTGAGAAGCAAGCAGTTCAAGGAAGCGAGCGAGGAAACACCGGAGTGTGCGTCTTGTGCACATGAGGATGTTGACGAGTGAGCTGACGCCGAAATGCGTAGCTTATCGCAAGCCGAACAATGGTTAAGTTAATAAGGGCGCACGGTGAATGCCTTGGCACTAGGAGCCGATGAAGGACGGGACTAACACCGATATGCTTCGGGGAGCTGTAAGTAAGCTTTGATCCGGAGATTTCCGAATGGGGAAACCCCCTATCCGTTATGGGATAGGATCCATACCTGAATACATAGGGTATGGAAGGCAGACCCGGGGAACTGAAACATCTAAGTACCCGGAGGAAGAGAAAGCAAACGCGATTCCCTGAGTAGCGGCGAGCGAAACGGGATTAGCCCAAACCAAGAGGCTTGCCTCTTGGGGTTGTAGGACATTCTATACGGAGTTACAAAGGAACGAGATAGACGAAGAGGTCTGGAAAGGCCCGCCATAGGAGGTAAAAGCCCTGTAGTTGAAACTTCGTTCCCTCCAGAGTGGATCCTGAGTACGGCGGGACACGAGAAATCCCGTCGGAAGCAGGGAGGACCATCTCCCAAGGCTAAATACTCCCTAGTGACCGATAGTGAACCAGTACCGTGAGGGAAAGGTGAAAAGCACCCCGGAAGGGGAGTGAAAGAGATCCTGAAACCGTGTGCCTACAAGTAGTTAGAGCCCGTTAATGGGTGATAGCGTGCCTTTTGTAGAATGAACCGGCGAGTTACGATTACATGCGAGGTTAAGTTGGACAGACGGAGCCGTAGCGAAAGCGAGTCTGAATAGGGCGAATGAGTATGTGGTCGTAGACCCGAAACCAGGTGATCTACCCATGTCCAGGGTGAAGTCCAGGTAACACTGGATGGAGGCCCGAACCCACGTACGTTGAAAAGTGCGGGGATGAGGTGTGGGTAGCGGAGAAATTCCAATCGAACTTGGAGATAGCTGGTTCTCTCCGAAATAGCTTTAGGGCTAGCCTCATGCGTAAGAATCTTGGAGGTAGAGCACTGTTTGGACTAGGGGCCCTCATCGGGTTACCGAATTCAGACAAACTCCGAATGCCAAAGATTTATCCATGGGAGTCAGACTGCGAGTGATAAGATCCGTAGTCAAGAGGGAAACAGCCCAGACCACCAGCTAAGGTCCCAAAGTATACGTTAAGTGGAAAAGGATGTGGAGTTGCTTAGACAACCAGGATGTTGGCTTAGAAGCAGCCACCATTTAAAGAGTGCGTAATAGCTCACTGGTCGAGTGACTCCGCGCCGAAAATGTACCGGGGCTAAACGTATCACCGAAGCTGTGGATTGAACATCGTTGATGTTCAGTGGTAGGAGAGCGTTCTAAGGGCGTTGAAGCTAGACCGTAAGGACTGGTGGAGCGCTTAGAAGTGAGAATGCCGGTATGAGTAGCGAAAGATGGGTGAGAATCCCATCCACCGAATGCCTAAGGTTTCCTGAGGAAGGCTCGTCCGCTCAGGGTTAGTCGGGACCTAAGCCGAGGCTGAAAAGCGTAGGCGATGGACAACAGGTTGATATTCCTGTACCACCGTATTCTGTTTGAGTGATGGGGGGACGCAGGAGGATAGGGTAAGCGCACTATTGGATGTGCGTCTAAGCAGTTAGAGGGACCATGAGGCAAATCCCATGGTCATATACCTTGAGCTGTGATAGCGAGGGAAATTTAGTACCGAAGTTCTTGATTCCACACTGCCAAGAAAAGCCTCTAGCGAGGAATAAGGTGCCCGTACCGCAAACCGACACAGGTAGGCGAGGAGAGAATCCTAAGGTGAGCGAGAGAACTCTCGTTAAGGAACTCGGCAAAATGACCCCGTAACTTCGGGAGAAGGGGTGCTCATTAGGGTGTTAAAGCCTTGATGAGCCGCAGTGAATAGGCCCAGGCGACTGTTTAGCAAAAACACAGGTCTCTGCGAAGCCGCAAGGCGAAGTATAGGGGCTGACGCCTGCCCGGTGCTGGAAGGTTAAGAGGAGAGGTTAGCTCACGCGAAGCTTTGAATCGAAGCCCCAGTAAACGGCGGCCGTAACTATAACGGTCCTAAGGTAGCGAAATTCCTTGTCGGGTAAGTTCCGACCCGCACGAAAGGCGTAACGATCTGGGCACTGTCTCAACGAGAGACTCGGTGAAATTATAGTACCTGTGAAGATGCAGGTTACCCGCGACAGGACGGAAAGACCCCGTGGAGCTTTACTGTAGCCTGATATTGAATTTTGGTACAGCTTGTACAGGATAGGTAGGAGCCTTAGAAGCCGGAGCGCTAGCTTCGGTGGAGGCGTCGGTGGGATACTACCCTGGCTGTATTGAAATTCTAACCCACATCCCTTATCGGGATGGGAGACAGTGTCAGGTGGGCAGTTTGACTGGGGCGGTCGCCTCCTAAAGAGTAACGGAGGCGCCCAAAGGTTCCCTCAGAATGGTTGGAAATCATTCGTAGAGTGTAAAGGCACAAGGGAGCTTGACTGCGAGACCTACAAGTCGAGCAGGGACGAAAGTCGGGCTTAGTGATCCGGTGGTTCCGCATGGAAGGGCCATCGCTCAACGGATAAAAGCTACCCCGGGGATAACAGGCTTATCTCCCCCAAGAGTCCACATCGACGGGGAGGTTTGGCACCTCGATGTCGGCTCATCGCATCCTGGGGCTGTAGTCGGTCCCAAGGGTTGGGCTGTTCGCCCATTAAAGCGGTACGCGAGCTGGGTTCAGAACGTCGTGAGACAGTTCGGTCCCTATCCGTCGTGGGCGCAGGAAATTTGAGAGGAGCTGTCCTTAGTACGAGAGGACCGGGATGGACGCACCGCTGGTGTACCAGTTGTCTTGCCAAAGGCATCGCTGGGTAGCTATGTGCGGAAGGGATAAGTGCTGAAAGCATCTAAGCATGAAGCCCCCCTCGAGATGAGATTTCCCATAGCGCAAGCTAGTAAGATCCCTGAAAGATGATCAGGTTGATAGGTTAGAGGTGGAAGTGTGGCGACACATGTAGCTGACTAATACTAATCGATCGAGGACTTAACCAATTCGAAATGCGGAGGCGCCTTGCCCAGGTGCGACAAGCATAAGACGAATTTGACAGGAGGTTGTTCTTTAACCTCATGACAAATTTGGCTTATGACCTCGAGCACCTAGGCGCCGCAGCTAGACAGCACTACGTAAGTAGTCGCGTCAGCAACGCATAGGCGATTACTCAATAAATATCTTCTTCAACATTACCTAGTTTTGAGGGAACGATTCCCTTACAATTTCATAGTCCGGTGGCGATAGCGAGAAGGTCACACCCGTTCCCATACCGAACACGGAAGTTAAGCTTCTCAGCGCCGATGGTAGTTAGGGGCTGTCCCCTTGTGAGAGTAGGACGTTGCCGGGCATACATATTGGAGGATTAGCTCAGCTGGGAGAGCATCTGCCTTACAAGCAGAGGGTCGGCGGTTCGATCCCGTCATCCTCCACCATTTTTTTGTGTTTATTTGCCGGCCTAGCTCAATTGGTAGAGCAACTGACTTGTAATCAGTA
Source organism: Cytobacillus sp. FSL K6-0129 (assembly GCF_038007625.1). Classification (NCBI taxonomy): domain Bacteria; kingdom Bacillati; phylum Bacillota; class Bacilli; order Caryophanales; family Bacillaceae; genus Cytobacillus; species Cytobacillus sp. FSL K6-0129. The sequence goes on from NZ_JBBOXM010000001.1 coordinate 3,114,286, forward strand.
GGTTGGGGGTTCAAGTCCTCTGGCCGGCACCACTTGTACGAGCCATTAGCTCAGTTGGTAGAGCATCTGACTTTTAATCAGAGGGTCGAAGGTTCGAGTCCTTCATGGCTCACCATTTATATATGCGGGTGTGGCGGAATTGGCAGACGCACCAGACTTAGGATCTGGCGCCGCAAGGCGTGGGGGTTCGACTCCCTTCACCCGCACCATTTTTATTTTGAATATTTGCGGAAGTAGTTCAGTGGTAGAACATCACCTTGCCAAGGTGAGGGTCGCGGGTTCGAATCCCGTCTTCCGCTCCAATAAGTGCCGGGGTGGCGGAACTGGCAGACGCACAGGACTTAAAATCCTGCGGTAGGTGACTACCGTACCGGTTCGATTCCGGTCCTCGGCACCACTTATTGATGCGCCCGTAGCTCAATTGGATAGAGCGTTTGACTACGGATCAAAAGGTTAGGGGTTCGACTCCTCTCGGGCGCGCCATAAACGGGAAGTAGCTCAGCTTGGTAGAGCACTTGGTTTGGGACCAAGGGGTCGCAGGTTCGAATCCTGTCTTCCCGACCATTTTTATTACTCTTTTTGGGGCCTTAGCTCAGCTGGGAGAGCGCCTGCTTTGCACGCAGGAGGTCAGCGGTTCGATCCCGCTAGGCTCCACCAAAAACATTTTAAAAAAGTTATTGACATAACAAGTTAAGATGTTGTATGATTATAAAGTCGCTTCTGAAGCGAATGAGATTGTTCTTTGAAAACTGAACGAACGTAAAACGTCAAGCGTAATTCTAAAAAAGCTGATTTATCAGCAACAAAGCACCATAGGTGCAAATGAGCTAATCAAACACTTTATTGGAGAGTTTGATCCTGGCTCAGGACGAACGCTGGCGGCGTGCCTAATACATGCAAGTCGAGCGAATCTGAGGGAGCTTGCTCCCAAAGATTAGCGGCGGACGGGTGAGTAACACGTGGGCAACCTGCCTGTAAGACTGGGATAACTCCGGGAAACCGGGGCTAATACCGGATAATATCTATTTATACATATAATTAGATTGAAAGATGGTTCTGCTATCACTTACAGATGGGCCCGCGGCGCATTAGCTAGTTGGTGAGGTAACGGCTCACCAAGGCGACGATGCGTAGCCGACCTGAGAGGGTGATCGGCCACACTGGGACTGAGACACGGCCCAGACTCCTACGGGAGGCAGCAGTAGGGAATCTTCCGCAATGGACGAAAGTCTGACGGAGCAACGCCGCGTGAGTGATGAAGGTTTTCGGATCGTAAAACTCTGTTGTTAGGGAAGAACAAGTATCGGAGTAACTGCCGGTACCTTGACGGTACCTAACCAGAAAGCCACGGCTAACTACGTGCCAGCAGCCGCGGTAATACGTAGGTGGCAAGCGTTGTCCGGAATTATTGGGCGTAAAGCGCGCGCAGGCGGTTCCTTAAGTCTGATGTGAAAGCCCACGGCTCAACCGTGGAGGGTCATTGGAAACTGGGGAACTTGAGTGCAGAAGAGGAAAGTGGAATTCCAAGTGTAGCGGTGAAATGCGTAGAGATTTGGAGGAACACCAGTGGCGAAGGCGACTTTCTGGTCTGTAACTGACGCTGAGGCGCGAAAGCGTGGGGAGCAAACAGGATTAGATACCCTGGTAGTCCACGCCGTAAACGATGAGTGCTAAGTGTTAGAGGGTTTCCGCCCTTTAGTGCTGCAGCAAACGCATTAAGCACTCCGCCTGGGGAGTACGACCGCAAGGTTGAAACTCAAAGGAATTGACGGGGGCCCGCACAAGCGGTGGAGCATGTGGTTTAATTCGAAGCAACGCGAAGAACCTTACCAGGTCTTGACATCCTCTGACAATCCTAGAGATAGGACTTTCCCCTTCGGGGGACAGAGTGACAGGTGGTGCATGGTTGTCGTCAGCTCGTGTCGTGAGATGTTGGGTTAAGTCCCGCAACGAGCGCAACCCTTGATCTTAGTTGCCAGCATTTAGTTGGGCACTCTAAGGTGACTGCCGGTGACAAACCGGAGGAAGGTGGGGATGACGTCAAATCATCATGCCCCTTATGACCTGGGCTACACACGTGCTACAATGGATGGTACAAAGGGCTGCAAGACCGCGAGGTTTAGCCAATCCCATAAAACCATTCTCAGTTCGGATTGTAGGCTGCAACTCGCCTACATGAAGCCGGAATCGCTAGTAATCGCGGATCAGCATGCCGCGGTGAATACGTTCCCGGGCCTTGTACACACCGCCCGTCACACCACGAGAGTTTGTAACACCCGAAGTCGGTGGGGTAACCTTTTGGAGCCAGCCGCCTAAGGTGGGACAGATGATTGGGGTGAAGTCGTAACAAGGTAGCCGTATCGGAAGGTGCGGCTGGATCACCTCCTTTCTAAGGAATATACGGAATTAACTTGATGTTAGACTGTTCGTTCAGTTTTGAGAGTGCAATCTCTTTGATATGATTAAATACTTTACCGTGAAGTTATGTGGGCCTATAGCTCAGCTGGTTAGAGCGCACGCCTGATAAGCGTGAGGTCGATGGTTCGAGTCCATTTAGGCCCACCATTTTAACTTTAATACGGGGCCTTAGCTCAGCTGGGAGAGCGCCTGCTTTGCACGCAGGAGGTCAGCGGTTCGATCCCGCTAGGCTCCACCAACAAATCGTTCTTTGAAAACTAGATAATGTAATGAAGAAGATTACCGAGTAATCGCCACCTTAGTTATTTTTTCTCTCTATATATTATAGATTGATTTAAGATACTAAACTTTTTTAATAAACACAACCGAGAGGGTTGTGAGAAGCAAGCAGTTCAAGGAAGCGAGCGAGGAAACACCGGAGTGTGCGTCTTGTGCACATGAGGATGTTGACGAGTGAGCTGACGCCGAAATGCGTAGCTTATCGCAAGCCGAACAATGGTTAAGTTAATAAGGGCGCACGGTGAATGCCTTGGCACTAGGAGCCGATGAAGGACGGGACTAACACCGATATGCTTCGGGGAGCTGTAAGTAAGCTTTGATCCGGAGATTTCCGAATGGGGAAACCCCCTATCCGTTATGGGATAGGATCCATACCTGAATACATAGGGTATGGAAGGCAGACCCGGGGAACTGAAACATCTAAGTACCCGGAGGAAGAGAAAGCAAACGCGATTCCCTGAGTAGCGGCGAGCGAAACGGGATTAGCCCAAACCAAGAGGCTTGCCTCTTGGGGTTGTAGGACATTCTATACGGAGTTACAAAGGAACGAGATAGACGAAGAGGTCTGGAAAGGCCCGCCATAGGAGGTAAAAGCCCTGTAGTTGAAACTTCGTTCCCTCCAGAGTGGATCCTGAGTACGGCGGGACACGAGAAATCCCGTCGGAAGCAGGGAGGACCATCTCCCAAGGCTAAATACTCCCTAGTGACCGATAGTGAACCAGTACCGTGAGGGAAAGGTGAAAAGCACCCCGGAAGGGGAGTGAAAGAGATCCTGAAACCGTGTGCCTACAAGTAGTTAGAGCCCGTTAATGGGTGATAGCGTGCCTTTTGTAGAATGAACCGGCGAGTTACGATTACATGCGAGGTTAAGTTGGACAGACGGAGCCGTAGCGAAAGCGAGTCTGAATAGGGCGAATGAGTATGTGGTCGTAGACCCGAAACCAGGTGATCTACCCATGTCCAGGGTGAAGTCCAGGTAACACTGGATGGAGGCCCGAACCCACGTACGTTGAAAAGTGCGGGGATGAGGTGTGGGTAGCGGAGAAATTCCAATCGAACTTGGAGATAGCTGGTTCTCTCCGAAATAGCTTTAGGGCTAGCCTCATGCGTAAGAATCTTGGAGGTAGAGCACTGTTTGGACTAGGGGCCCTCATCGGGTTACCGAATTCAGACAAACTCCGAATGCCAAAGATTTATCCATGGGAGTCAGACTGCGAGTGATAAGATCCGTAGTCAAGAGGGAAACAGCCCAGACCACCAGCTAAGGTCCCAAAGTATACGTTAAGTGGAAAAGGATGTGGAGTTGCTTAGACAACCAGGATGTTGGCTTAGAAGCAGCCACCATTTAAAGAGTGCGTAATAGCTCACTGGTCGAGTGACTCCGCGCCGAAAATGTACCGGGGCTAAACGTATCACCGAAGCTGTGGATTGAACATCGTTGATGTTCAGTGGTAGGAGAGCGTTCTAAGGGCGTTGAAGCTAGACCGTAAGGACTGGTGGAGCGCTTAGAAGTGAGAATGCCGGTATGAGTAGCGAAAGATGGGTGAGAATCCCATCCACCGAATGCCTAAGGTTTCCTGAGGAAGGCTCGTCCGCTCAGGGTTAGTCGGGACCTAAGCCGAGGCTGAAAAGCGTAGGCGATGGACAACAGGTTGATATTCCTGTACCACCGTATTCTGTTTGAGTGATGGGGGGACGCAGGAGGATAGGGTAAGCGCACTATTGGATGTGCGTCTAAGCAGTTAGAGGGACCATGAGGCAAATCCCATGGTCATATACCTTGAGCTGTGATAGCGAGGGAAATTTAGTACCGAAGTTCTTGATTCCACACTGCCAAGAAAAGCCTCTAGCGAGGAATAAGGTGCCCGTACCGCAAACCGACACAGGTAGGCGAGGAGAGAATCCTAAGGTGAGCGAGAGAACTCTCGTTAAGGAACTCGGCAAAATGACCCCGTAACTTCGGGAGAAGGGGTGCTCATTAGGGTGTTAAAGCCTTGATGAGCCGCAGTGAATAGGCCCAGGCGACTGTTTAGCAAAAACACAGGTCTCTGCGAAGCCGCAAGGCGAAGTATAGGGGCTGACGCCTGCCCGGTGCTGGAAGGTTAAGAGGAGAGGTTAGCTCACGCGAAGCTTTGAATCGAAGCCCCAGTAAACGGCGGCCGTAACTATAACGGTCCTAAGGTAGCGAAATTCCTTGTCGGGTAAGTTCCGACCCGCACGAAAGGCGTAACGATCTGGGCACTGTCTCAACGAGAGACTCGGTGAAATTATAGTACCTGTGAAGATGCAGGTTACCCGCGACAGGACGGAAAGACCCCGTGGAGCTTTACTGTAGCCTGATATTGAATTTTGGTACAGCTTGTACAGGATAGGTAGGAGCCTTAGAAGCCGGAGCGCTAGCTTCGGTGGAGGCGTCGGTGGGATACTACCCTGGCTGTATTGAAATTCTAACCCACATCCCTTATCGGGATGGGAGACAGTGTCAGGTGGGCAGTTTGACTGGGGCGGTCGCCTCCTAAAGAGTAACGGAGGCGCCCAAAGGTTCCCTCAGAATGGTTGGAAATCATTCGTAGAGTGTAAAGGCACAAGGGAGCTTGACTGCGAGACCTACAAGTCGAGCAGGGACGAAAGTCGGGCTTAGTGATCCGGTGGTTCCGCATGGAAGGGCCATCGCTCAACGGATAAAAGCTACCCCGGGGATAACAGGCTTATCTCCCCCAAGAGTCCACATCGACGGGGAGGTTTGGCACCTCGATGTCGGCTCATCGCATCCTGGGGCTGTAGTCGGTCCCAAGGGTTGGGCTGTTCGCCCATTAAAGCGGTACGCGAGCTGGGTTCAGAACGTCGTGAGACAGTTCGGTCCCTATCCGTCGTGGGCGCAGGAAATTTGAGAGGAGCTGTCCTTAGTACGAGAGGACCGGGATGGACGCACCGCTGGTGTACCAGTTGTCTTGCCAAAGGCATCGCTGGGTAGCTATGTGCGGAAGGGATAAGTGCTGAAAGCATCTAAGCATGAAGCCCCCCTCGAGATGAGATTTCCCATAGCGCAAGCTAGTAAGATCCCTGAAAGATGATCAGGTTGATAGGTTAGAGGTGGAAGTGTGGCGACACATGCAGCTGACTAATACTAATCGATCGAGGACTTAACCAATTCGAAATGCGGAGGCGCCTTGCCCAGGTGCGACAAGCATAAGACGAATTTGACAGGAGGTTGTTCTTTAACCTCATGACAAATTTGGCTTATGACCTCGAGCACCTAGGCGCCGCAGCTAGACAGCACTACGTAAGTAGTCGCGTCAGCAACGCATAGGCGATTACTCAATAAATATCTTCTTCAACATTACCTAGTTTTGAGGGAACGATTCCCTTACAATTTCATAGTCCGGTGGCGATAGCGAGAAGGTCACACCCGTTCCCATACCGAACACGGAAGTTAAGCTTCTCAGCGCCGATGGTAGTTAGGGGCTGTCCCCTTGTGAGAGTAGGACGTTGCCGGGCAAGATAAAAGAGCACATCATTTGTATGTGCTCTTTTTTGTCGTGCTATAATGAATTCGTTTATTTAAATGGACAAATAACATCTACACAATCTAAACATAATATAAATTTAATGAATCAACCTATATTTCATACGTTTGAGATTTAGAAAAAAAGGGGAAAATTAATAATACTACTTCGTTGCAACATTTCACACAAATCATGTATAATTTATGTCAAATATAGTCAAAGTCAGATAGGGGGAGGCCGGGTGAAAAATATATCAGATATTATTGAAAAATATCTTAAAGAAGTCTTGGAACTTAGCGAAAGGGAAATTGTTGAAATTAAGCGGAGCGAGATCGCTGATAAATTTCAATGTGTCCCATCTCAAATAAATTACGTCATAAATACTCGGTTTACAGTTGAAAAAGGCTATGCTGTCGAAAGTAAACGTGGCGGTGGTGGTTATATAAGAATCACCAAAGTGCAAGCTTATGATTATGTTGATTTAATTAATCAATTGATTAGGATTGTACGTGATCGTATTTCACAAAATAGTGCTGAAAATATTATAAACAGATTAGTTGAAGAAGAGATTATTACTACTCGAGAAGCGAAGATTATGTTAAGTGTCATTGACCGTTCAGTTCTTTACTTAGAGTTACCCTATAGGGATGAGTTAAGAGCAAGGATGCTTGTTGCGATGCTAAATACATTGAAATATAAGTAGGCTGTAAAGTATGGAGGGGTGAAACAGATGATATGCCAAGAATGTAATCAGAGACCTGCGACTCTACATTTTACAAAAATTATGAATGGCGAAAAGGCTGAGTTCCATTTATGTGAAAAATGTGCCCAAGAACATGGGGATATGTTTATGTTAAATAATGGATCTGGATTTTCTATTAATAATCTATTGAGCGGATTATTTAATATAGATACAAGTTATGCAAATAACCAAGCTCAGTTAAATAAACAAGCGCAGGTAGTACAGTGTGAGCAATGCTCGATGACCTTTCCTCAATTTGTTAAAGTCGGGAAATTCGGATGTGCCCACTGTTATGAATCTTTCCGAGCACAGTTAAAGCCAATTATTAAAAGGCTTCATAGTGGTAATTGGAATCATAATGGAAAAATCCCTACAAGAATGGGTGGAGATATCCATTTGAAAAAGCAAATTGAGGATTTAAAAATAAACTTGAAAGAACTTATAACTAAAGAGGAATTTGAGAAAGCAGCAGAGACAAGAGATGCAATACGTCAATTGGAAAAAGAAATGAAAAACCATCTAGAGGGAGGGGAATGAACTTGTCTTTAGAAAGGTTTATCAATCAGGCTGTCAGCTCTTGGATGAGTGCAGAAGGTCCTGATTCTGATATCGTACTTAGTTCTAGAATTCGTTTAGCTCGCAATATTAAACAGGTTAATTTTCCAACAATCTTTTCCCATGATGAAGCTAAACGTGTGATAGAGATCATTAAAGCAAGAATGGAAAAATCGACTTTTGATACTTATGGTGACTTTTCGTTATTGCAAATGGATGATTTACAACCATTGCAAAAAAGGGTGCTGATGGAAAAACATTTGATTAGTCCTCATTTAGCAGAAAACGCTAGTCATGGTGCCTGCCTACTTACTGAAAATGAAGAGGTTAGCATTATGTTGAATGAAGAAGATCATATACGTATACAGTGTTTATTTCCAGGCTTCCAATTATCAGAAGCATTAGAAGTTGCAAACCAAATTGATGATTGGTTAGAAACTGAGATTGATTATGCATATGATGAACAGGTAGGGTATTTAACTAGTTGCCCAACGAATGTCGGTACAGGTCTCAGAGCATCTGTCATGATGCATTTACCAGGATTAGTATTAACTCATCAAATGAATAGAATCATTCCAGCAATTAACCAACTTGGATTAGTTGTTAGAGGAATTTATGGAGAAGGTAGCGAAGCATTAGGTAATATCTTTCAAGTTTCTAACCAAATCACATTAGGGAAATCAGAAGAAGATATTGCTGAGGATTTAAAAAGTGTTGTGGAGCAATTAATTTCGCAGGAAAGGTCAGCAAGAGAAGCATTAGCGAAAACCTCTAACATACAATTAGAAGATAGAGTCTTCAGATCCTATGGTATTTTATCTAATAGCCGAATCATTGAATCAAAAGAAGCGGCTAGATGTTTATCGGATGTTCGCCTTGGAATAGACATGGACTATATACAAGGCATATCAAAAAATATATTAAATGAATTAATGGTTTTAACGCAACCAGGATTTTTACAGCAATATGCTGGAGGCCAATTACGACCGTTTGAACGGGATATTCGTAGAGCTTCTCTTATTCGAGAAAGATTAAAAATGGAAGATCAAGAGTTGGGAGGATGATGATAGATGATGTTTGGACGTTTTACTGAGAGAGCACAAAAAGTATTAGCATTAGCACAGGAAGAAGCCATTCGCTTAGGACATAACAATATTGGGACTGAGCATATACTTCTAGGGTTAGTAAGTGAAGGTGAAGGAATTGCCGCTAAAGCACTTTATGCCTTAGGTCTAGGTTCAGAAAAAATTCAAACGGAAGTTGAAAATCTAATAGGTAGAGGGCAAGAGGCCTCCCAAACACCGCATTATACACCAAGAGCAAAAAAAGTAATTGAATTATCAATGGATGAAGCAAGAAAATTGGGCCATTCCTATGTGGGAACTGAGCACATTTTACTTGGTTTAATTAGAGAAGGTGAGGGTGTAGCTGCAAGAGTACTTAATAACCTTGGCGTAAGTTTAAATAAGGCAAGACAGCAAGTACTACAATTACTTGGTAGTAGCGAGTCTAACGGGCATCAAGGCAGCTCTTCAGCCAATGCAAATACACCAACACTAGATGGTTTAGCGAGAGATTTAACTGCCATTGCACGTGAAGGAAGCTTAGATCCAGTTATTGGACGTAGTAAAGAGATTCAACGTGTAATTGAAGTATTAAGCAGAAGAACAAAAAATAACCCCGTATTAATTGGAGAACCTGGTGTGGGTAAGACTGCGATAGCAGAAGGCCTAGCTCAACAGATCATAAATAATGAAGTGCCGGAGACGCTACGTGATAAACGTGTAATGACTTTAGATATGGGTACGGTAGTTGCAGGTACTAAATACCGTGGTGAATTTGAGGATCGCTTGAAGAAAGTGATGGACGAAATTCGTCAGGCGGGCAACATTATTTTGTTCATCGATGAATTGCATACATTAATTGGTGCTGGTGGAGCAGAAGGTGCGATTGATGCATCAAATATTCTAAAGCCATCACTTGCGCGTGGAGAGCTACAGTGTATTGGAGCGACGACGCTAGATGAGTATCGCAAATATATTGAGAAGGATGCAGCGCTTGAGCGTAGGTTCCAACCAATTACGGTTGATGAGCCGACTGCAGATGAGTCCGTACAAATTTTAAAAGGACTACGTGACCGTTATGAAGCCCATCACCGTGTGACAATTACGGATCAAGCCATCGATGCGGCAGTTAAATTATCAGATCGTTATATCTCTGATCGTTTCTTACCAGATAAAGCGATTGATTTAATTGATGAAGCAGGCTCAAAAGTTCGCCTACGTTCTTATACAACGCCTCCGAATCTCAAGGAGTTAGAAGTTAAATTAGAAGATGTAAGAAAAGAAAAGGATGCAGCTGTTCAAAGTCAAGAGTTTGAGAAAGCAGCATCTTTAAGAGACAATGAACAAAGATTAAGAGAAAAGTTAGAAGAAACTAAGAAAACATGGAAAGAAAAGCAAGGGAAAGAAAATAGTGAAGTGACGGTAGAGGATATTGCCAATGTCGTTTCTAACTGGACAGGAATTCCAGTTACTAAATTGGCACAAACTGAGACCGACAAACTATTGAATTTAGAAGAAATCTTACATTCGCGCGTAATTGGCCAAGAGGAAGCAGTAAAGGCGATCTCTAAAGCAGTTAGACGGGCAAGAGCCGGTCTTAAAGATCCGAAGAGACCAATTGGTTCTTTCGTTTTCCTAGGGCCAACAGGTGTGGGTAAGACAGAACTTGCTCGTGCCTTAGCTGAAGCGATGTTCGGTGATGAGGAAGCGATGATTCGCATCGATATGTCTGAGTATATGGAGAAACACTCCACATCTAGATTAGTTGGTTCACCTCCAGGTTATGTTGGATTTGAAGAAGGAGGCCAATTAACTGAGAAAGTACGTAGAAAACCGTATTCAGTTGTTTTATTAGATGAAATTGAGAAAGCCCATCCGGATGTATTTAACATTCTTCTGCAAGTCTTGGAAGATGGACGGTTAACAGATTCTAAAGGACGTACAGTCGATTTCCGAAACACGGTGCTTATCATGACGTCAAATGTTGGTGCCGAAGCACTTAAGCGTAATAAATATGTAGGCTTCAATATTCAAGATGATGAGCATGATTACAAAGATATGAAAGGTAAGGTTATGGAGGAATTGAAAAAGGCCTTCAGACCTGAATTCTTAAACCGTATCGATGAGATTATTGTCTTCCATGCATTAGAAAGAAAGCATCTGCAAGAGATTGTTACACTCATGTCCGATGCCTTAACGAACCGTTTAAAAGAACAGGATATTACATTATCCCTATCTGAATCTGCTAAGGTAAAAATCTCAGAAGAAGGCTACGATCCAGAGTATGGTGCAAGACCGCTTAGAAGAGCGATCCAAAAGCATATTGAAGATCGCTTATCTGAGGAATTATTAAGAGGAAAAGTGCTTACTGGTCAAGAAGTAGTAATCGATGTTGAGGAAGGCGAATTTGTCGTAAAAACAGCCGAACCAACTGGCACTGCCCAAAAATAATGAAATGTTAGAGAGAAGGTACACGCTAATCAATAGTGTGTACCTTTTTTGATAACAACAAATTTTCTTCCAATTATATGTTAACCTTTGAATACAAACGATTCCATTGATATAGTAAGAAATATAAATGTGTTGTACGAAAGAGAAGGAGAATGAAGATTGGCGAAAAGAAAATCAAAATTCATATGTCAAGAATGTGGTTATGAATCGGCAAAGTGGATGGGGAAATGTCCCGGATGCGGTGTATGGAATAAAATGACGGAAGAGATAGAGAAACCTGCTAACTCGAGAAGAGGGGCTTTTGCACATACACAAGAGACAACGATTAGAGCAAAAGCGACTCCGATTCCAAAAATTGAAACAGTCAATGAGCCACGTATTTATACGGAAATGAAAGAGTTAAATCGAGTCCTTGGTGGTGGGGTTGTTAGAGGATCTCTCGTTTTAATAGGTGGAGATCCTGGGATTGGAAAATCAACACTACTGTTGCAAGTTTCTTCACAATTATCTAATAAACAGCATTCTGTACTTTATATTTCTGGAGAAGAGTCGATAAGACAAACGAAGCTACGAGCTGACAGATTAAATATTTCATCAGAACATCTACTTGTTTATGCAGAGACAAGCTTAGAAGAGATTAGTCAAACGATTGATGAGGTGAAGCCGGAGTTTGTTATTATTGACTCCATTCAAACTATTTATCACCCGGAAGTGACCTCGGCCCCTGGTAGTGTTTCACAGGTAAGAGAGTGTACGGCTGAGCTTATGAGAATCGGGAAAACGAAAGGGATTGCGATCTTTATTGTTGGACATGTAACGAAAGAAGGATCGATCGCCGGTCCTAGGTTGCTGGAACATATGGTGGATACGGTGCTTTATTTTGAAGGGGAAAGGCATCACACGTATCGAATTTTAAGAGCAGTCAAAAACCGATTTGGTTCTACGAATGAAATGGGTATATTTGAAATGAAAGAATTAGGTTTAGAAGAAGTGGCAAACCCATCAGAGATTTTTTTAGAAGAACGATCACAAGGAGCAGCGGGTTCAACTGTTGTGGCTTCAATGGAAGGAACTCGGCCCGTTCTTGTAGAAATACAAGCATTAATATCCCCTACGAGTTTTGGTAACCCAAGAAGGATGGCAACAGGGATTGATCATAACCGTGTGCCGCTATTAATGGCGGTATTAGAGAAACGGGTCGGTATGTTGTTACAAAATCAAGATGCGTATTTGAAGGTTGCTGGAGGGGTAAAACTAGATGAGCCAGCAATTGATTTGGCAGTTGCAGTTAGTATCGCATCAAGCTTTCGGGACAAGCCAACAAGAGCAACAGATTGCATTATCGGTGAGGTGGGCCTCACTGGAGAAATAAGAAGAGTTTCAAGAATTGAACAGCGAGTCCAGGAGGCTGCGAAACTAGGATTTGAGCGTATTATTTTACCAGCGAATAATTTGAGCGGCTGGACAGGTCCTAAAAATGTTCAATTGATTGGCGTTCACTCGGTTAGTGAAGCACTTGAAGCTGCATTAGGAGGGTAAGCATATGGATTCAAAGAAACAAAGTGAAATTACAATCAGCGAATTATTGAAATTTTTAGCACCAGGGACACCCCTACGTGCAGGTATAGATAATGTATTAAGAGCAAACACGGGTGGGTTAATTGTTCTTTGTTCTAAGGAGCAGATTGCCAGTTTAGTGGATGGGGGCTTCCAAATTAATTGCCCTTTTTCGCCAAACTATTTATATGAGCTAGCGAAGATGGATGGGGCTATTATTCTCAATCAAGAAGGAAATAAAATCCTTATTGCCAACGCCCAACTCGCACCAGATTCGAGTATTCCTTCCTCTGAGACAGGGATGCGACATCGGACAGCAGAACGGGTGGCGAAACAAACAGGTGCGCTTGTTATTGCTGTTTCACAACGCCGTAATGTCATTACTTTATATAAAGGGGCTTCTCGTTATTCACTAAAGGATATTGGAGTTATATTAACAAAGGCTAATGTGGCAGTCACAACATTAGAGAAATATAAAGTTGTTCTTGAGCAAAGTATATCGAATTTAGGTATTCTCGAATTTGAAGAACAGGTGACCTATAATGATGTGTTAAATGTTATGCATAATATAGAAATGCTGTTAAGAATTAAAAATGAGTTACTAACTTATTTAAGCGAGTTAGGGACAGAAGGACGTCTCATTCGTTTACAAATGAATGAGTTATTGATTGAAATGGAAAGAGAATCAGAATTCGTTATTATGGATTATGCTAATGATCGTGATATTAGGGCAAAGGAAGCGCTTCAAAAGCTTCAAGAGTTATCAAAAGGTGAGACTTTAGAAGACTCAGTTATCATGAAATTACTAGGCTTTCATGGCTATATTCATACCGAAGAAGTCATTCATCCTAGAGGGATTCGGGTGCTGCATAAGGTGCCGCGATTACCACCTATTATTATTGATAACCTCGTTGATCGCTTTGAGGAACTGAGGTATATAGCGGCAGCTTCTATTGAAGAATTAGATGAGGTAGAAGGTATAGGAGAGGTACGGGCTAGGAAGATTGACGAAGGCCTCAAGCTTATACAAGACCAATTTTTTTCTGACCGACATTTATAAATACCATTGAACTACTATTCACCTTATGATAGAATAGGTAGTTTATCATTTGACATTCCCTTACTTACGGTGCTAGTCTAAGAGTATTCATAACCGTTTGATCTATCCTTTTATTTAGTTTACTGCAATAATTTTTTGTTTATAATATAAAATTTTCCAATATTGTGCGTTTTTTATTTTTGGAATTTGTTAATAATGAATAAAAGGAGGTGAGGGAATGTTAAAGAGAATTGTACAAGTCTGTTTCCTTATATTTGGGATCACATTAGGGATCTTTGTGATACCAGAATTACTAATTTTAGTCAGTTTAGATGACATTCCATTATTAAATAATCCTTATGTTTCCGCCATTTTAGGAGCTATTATTTTCTATCTTTTAACATTTTGGGCGGTTGACCATGTTGTCAATTTCATTAAATGGACAGAAGAATCGATTGTAAAGGTGCCAATTACCGATATTATATTTGGTAGTGTTGGACTGGTGTTTGGTCTTGTTGTCGCGTTTTTACTTGGTTATGGATTGTCGACACTCGAGATACCGGTATTAAATACTGTTGCTCCTATCGTCTTAACACTGTTATTTGGATATTTAGGTTTTCAAGTTGGATTTAAAAAACGAGATGAATTACTCAATCTTTTTACAAACAAAAAGAAAAAGTTAACTGAAGAAGAAGATAGTCAATCTGATGTGAATAAGCTTAAAATATTGGATACAAGTGTTATTATCGATGGTCGAGTAGCTGATATTTGTCAAACAGGGTTTTTAGAAGGAACAATTGTTATTCCTCGTTTTGTCTTAGAAGAATTACAGCATATTGCCGATTCTTCTGATGTGTTAAAAAGAAATCGGGGCCGCCGCGGTTTAGACATTCTCAACCGTATTCAAAGTGAGCTATCTATAAAGGTAGAAATTTACGAAGGTAATTTTGAAGAAATACAAGAAGTGGATAGTAAGCTAGTGAAATTAGCGAAATTAACTAACGGTGTGGTTGTAACCAATGATTTCAACCTGAATAAGGTATGCGAGCTACAGAAAGTCGCAGTTCTAAATATTAATGATCTGGCGAATGCTGTGAAGCCGGTTGTGCTTCCGGGAGAAGAAATGAAAGTTCAGGTCATTAAGGACGGAAAAGAACAAAATCAAGGGATTGCCTACTTAGACGATGGCACAATGATTGTCGTAGAAGAAGGTAGAAATTATATTGGCAAGCATATTGATGTAGTAGTGACAAGTGTATTGCAAACATCTGCGGGTAGAATGATTTTCGCTAAACCAAAACTTTTAGAAAAAGCATTATAATTATAGTATAGAAGAAGCAGAAGAGGGGGCCGTAAATTGGCTCTTTTCTTCCGCTTTTTATGCTGATTAAGGGAGTTAGAAGAAAATATGGGGTATAGAGTCGTCATCCCTGCAGCGGGGCAAGGGAAGAGAATGGGTGCTTCAAAAAATAAACTGTTGCTAGAACTAAGAGGGGTACCTATTTTTATACATACATTGCGCGTTTTCCAACGAGACTCCGCATGTGAAGGGATTTATTTAGCTATTAATCCTGCTGAGGAAAAGGAGATACGTGCGTTAATCGCTAAGCATGGGGTGGATAAGGTAAGGGCGTATATCGGTGGTGGACAGGAAAGGCAGCATAGCATTAGTCATGTGATACGTGAGTTAACAGGTGAAGGGATTGTGTTGGTACATGATGCCGCTCGACCTTTTGTTGAACAAGAGCATATCGATCAACTTGTATCTCAAGCTCAGTTCAATGATGGCGCCATTTTAGCCGTTCCCGTGAAGGATACGATAAAAAAGGGACGTGATGGATTAGTCGAGGGAACAATTGATCGAACGAGTCTATGGTCTGTGCAAACCCCTCAAGCTTTTAAGCTTAGTATTTTACAAGCGGCATATGAGAAAGCGCAAAAGGACCAATTTGTAGGGACTGATGATGCAAGCTTGGTGGAGAGAGTACATAATAAGATTGCTTTTGTACAAGGGAATTACGATAATATAAAACTAACAACGCCTGAGGACCTATATTTTGCTGAGGCGATTTTAAATAAAAGAGATGACTTTATCTAAAGGAGAAGATAATATGTTTCGCATTGGTCAAGGATTTGATGTACATCAATTAGTTGAAGGACGACCACTGATTATGGGTGGGGTTACGATTCCATATGAATTAGGATTACTTGGACATTCAGATGCGGATGTTTTATTACATACAGTGTCAGATGCCTGTTTAGGTGCAATTGGTGAAGGTGATATTGGTAAGCACTTCCCTGATACAGACCCAGACTTTAAAGATGCGGATTCAGCTAAACTGATGCAACATGTGTGGCAATTGGTAAAAGAAAAGGGTTATGAACTTGTGAATGCAGACTGTACTATTATTGCTCAAAAACCAAAAATGGCTCCTTATATTCCTGCTATAAGAGAAAGAATAGCGGAATTGTTAGAATCAGAAGTAGAGAACATTAACGTGAAAGCCACAACAACGGAAAAACTAGGATTTACAGGCAGAGGCGAAGGAATTGCTGCTCAAGTGGTTGTGTTGTTGAAGAAAAGTGCCTAGTCGGTTATTTACGGACTTTGACAACTTACAGTAGGATGATAAAATAAAGGGTGCTATTCATATTCAATTTTTGATAAAAAAGATGGATCGTCAGGTGGCTTATATAGCAATCAGCGGTTTTTCGAAATAGAACCGATTTTGAAGGAGGATCATCATGTCAAGTGATATTCGTGTACGCTATGCACCAAGTCCAACGGGACATTTACATATTGGTAATGCGCGTACAGCTTTGTTTAATTATTTATTTGCTCGTAGTAAAAATGGTAAATTCATCATTCGTATAGAAGATACAGATAAAAAACGTAATATTGAGGGCGGAGAAGAGAGTCAATTAAAATACTTACAATGGCTTGGTATAGACTGGGATGAAAGTATCGATAAAGATGGTGGATACGGCCCGTACCGTCAATCAGAAAGAAACGAAATTTACAAAAAGTATTATCAACAGTTACTTGATAGCGGACAAGCTTATAAGTGTTATTGTACGGAAGAAGAGTTAGAAGCTGAACGTGAGGCGCAAATGGCTAAAGGTGAAATGCCGATTTACTCAGGAAAGTGCAGACATTTATCAGATGATGATCGCCAACAACTCGAAGCTGAAGGAAGAAAACCAAGTATTCGTTTTCTTGTCCCACAAGGAAAAGTGTATGCATTCAATGATATGGTTAAAGGAGAAGTGTCATTTGAGTCAGATGGCATTGGTGATCATGTAATTGTTAAAAAAGACGGGACACCGACATATAATTTTGCTGTAGCCATAGATGATTATTTAATGAAAATCTCTCATGTATTACGTGGAGATGATCATATTTCAAATACACCTAAACAAATTATGATTTATGAGGCACTTGGCTTCCAAGTACCTGTATTTGGTCATATGACGCTAATAGTGAATGAAAGTCGTAAAAAATTAAGTAAACGTGATGAGTCAATCATTCAATTCATTGAACAATACGAAGAGCTAGGTTACTTGCCTGAAGCCTTGTTTAACTTTATCGCTTTACTTGGTTGGTCTCCGAGTGGAGAGGAAGAATTATTCTCCAAAGAAGAGCTAATTGAAATCTTTGATGAGTCAAGGTTATCTAAGTCACCGGCTTTATTCGATATGCAGAAGCTTGCTCATATTAATGCGCAGTACATGAAAAAGTTAGATGGTGACCAGTTACTTGATTTAACGTTACCTCATTTTAAAAAAGCAGGCAAAGTAGGAGATAATCCTTCTGACGATGAGTTACAATGGTTAAAGAAATTAGTGTTGTTGCTACAAGAGAAAATGAGTTATGGTGCGCAAGTAATTGAACTAAGTGAATTATTCTTTGTTCAGGATATCGAAGTTGAACCAGAAGCAAGCGAAGTTTTAGCTGAAGAGCAAGTACCGGAAGTGTTGACTGCTTTCTTACATGAAGTAGAGGCGCTTGAGGTATTTGAAGCTGATCAAATAAAGGCGGCAATGAAGTCAGTACAGAAAGCGACAGGACATAAAGGGAAAAAATTATTTATGCCGATTCGCTCAGCAACAACGGGGCAGACACATGGCCCAGACCTACCGAAAGCAATGGAGTTATTAGGTAGGGAAACTGTAAAAATTCGCCTACAGCGTATTTTAGGTTAACATATCGGTAAAAATATAATATAGTATAGAATATTAACGTATAAATCTTTAGAAAATCATTATAGATGCTAAATCATTGAAGAGGAAAAGTAAGAGTAATGACTGTTTATTAGAGAAAACCATCATCGGCTGAAAGTGGTTTAAACCTCTCATTCTCTGAAGTGCCCCTCTGAGTCCTGTTTCGAACCTTTATAGTAGAAATAGGCGGTTACCTTCCCGTTAACGAGGCAGAGTTGGAGCTTTTATTATATGAAAGCTTAAACAGAGTGGAACCGCGTGTAAACGTCTCTGTCTATTTTAGACAGGGGCGTTTTTTATTTATAGATATGTTATTTGTTTTCTGGTGATAAGGACCCACCCAAAGAGAGAGTGTAATCACTGTTACTTTTGTTGTTTTTATTATACGAGAAAAATGCTATTTAAAGACTGGAGGGAGAGAGCATGTTTAAAAGAATGAAGGAAGATATAGATGTTGTGTTTGAACAGGATCCTGCCGCAAGAAGTGTTTTTGAAGTAGTGTTAACCTACTCAGGATTACATGCGATTTGGAATCATCGCATTGCACACAGTCTTTATAAAAATAAATTTTTCTTCCTTGCAAGGTTGGTTTCACAAATTAGTCGTTTTTTTACTGGGATAGAAATACACCCTGGGGCGAAAATAGGCCGTCGATTTTTTATTGATCACGGGATGGGTGTTGTTATTGGCGAGACATGCGAGATTGGAGATAATGTTACTGTCTATCAAGGTGTAACACTTGGGGGGACAGGGAAAGAAAAAGGCAAGAGACATCCAACGATTAAGGATAATGCTCTTATTGCTACAGGGGCAAAAGTGCTTGGATCCATTACAATTGGGGAAAACTCAAAAATAGGTGCCGGCTCAGTTGTTTTACATGAAGTGCCACCTAATTCAACGGTTGTTGGTATACCTGGTAAGGTAAAAATCCAAGATGGCGTCAAAGTAACGAAAGATTTAAATCATACAGACTTACCAGATCCCATTTCTGATCGCTTTAAAGAGCTAGAAAATGAGTTAGAGCGCGTGAAAAAAGAGTTTGAACAACTGAAAGCTGAAAGGAGCCACTCATAAATGGCGATTCAATTATATAATACGTTAACAAGAAAAAAAGAGCCGTTTATCCCGTTAGAAGAGGGTAAAGTAAAGATGTATGTTTGCGGACCTACTGTATACAATTATATTCATATAGGAAATGCTCGCCCTGCAATTGTGTTCGATACAGTGAGGAGATATTTGGAGTATCGCGGATATGATGTGAATTTTGTGTCAAATTTCACAGATGTCGATGATAAATTAATCCGCACGGCCAAAGAACTAGGTGAAGACGTGCCGGAAATTGCGGAGAGATTTATTGAAGCGTATTTTGAAGATGTATCGGCATTAGGTTGCAAAAAAGCAGACACACACCCGAGAGTAACGGAAAATATGGATACGATTATTGATTTTATCCAAGCGCTGATTGATAAAGGTTTTGCCTATGAATCAGAAGGAGATGTGTACTACCATACACGAAAGTTTGAAGAGTATGGAAAGCTTTCTCATCAATCGATTGATGAGTTAAAGTTAGGCAATCGAATTGCTGTTGGTGAGAAGAAGAAAGACGCACTTGATTTCGTCCTTTGGAAAGCGGCGAAGGAAGGTGAGATTAAATGGGATAGTCCTTGGGGGGCAGGTCGCCCAGGGTGGCATATTGAATGCTCCGCTATGGCTCGTAAATATCTAGGTGACACGATTGATATTCATGCTGGAGGACAAGATTTATCATTTCCTCACCATGAGAATGAAATAGCACAGTCAGAGGCAGTGACAGGTAAAACTTTCGCTCGTTACTGGATGCATAATGGCTATATTAATATTGATAACGAAAAAATGTCTAAATCACTCGGTAATTTCGTCTTGGTACACGATATTATTAAGAAGCACAATCCGCAAGTGTTAAGGTTCTTCATGTTAGCAGTGCATTATCGTAATCAAATTAACTATAATGAAGAATTGCTGGAAAATACAAAAGCGGGTTATGAGCGTATTAAAGCATCGTATGAGAATTTAAAGCATCGTAAAGAGGCGAGTAGTGAGTTAACAGAAAATAACCAAGAATGGTTAGAGAAAATTGGTGATTTACAAAAGCAATTCATCACAGATATGGATGATGATTTTAACACGGCGAATGCCATCTCTGTTGTATTTGAATTATCAAAACAAGCGAATTATTATTTGATGGAAAAGAATACGTCCACTGCTGTAATCGATGCATTTATGACTCAATTCGAGGATTTCTTCGGTGTGCTTGGACTATCATTAGAGGATGAGCTACAGCTGTTAGATGAGGAAGTGGATCAATTGATAGCCGATCGGATTCAAGCAAGAAAAGATCGCAATTTCCAATTAGCTGATCAAATTCGTGATCAATTAAAAGAAATGAATATTATTCTTGAGGATACAGCTCAAGGAACAAGATGGAAAAGAGGATAAGAGTGATGCTTTCATACGAAGAAAATCTTAATCCTAAACAATTAAACAGTCTCGCCCTTGCTTATATGGGCGATGCTGTTTATGAACAATACGTACGTCAGGACTTATTACAAAAAGGTAATATAAGGCCAAATCAGTTGCATAAGGCAGCAACGAAATATGTATCTGCTAAAGCACAATCAAAAGTGATTCATGCATTTTTGGACGAGGGCGTTTTATCAGAAGAAGAAGAGGCGGTAGTAAGACGGGGGAGAAATGCTAAATCTGGCACCATTCCGAAAAACACCGATGTACAAACTTATCGTTATAGTACTGCATTCGAAGCATTGATAGGTTTCTTATATTTATCTAAACGAGTAGAGCGGTTAGAAGAGTTAGTAGTAAAAGCATTTAAGTGGACTGAGGATAGGAAGGAGGAGAGCAAGAAATGAGTCATGATTTCATTATTGGTAAAAACGCTGTAATCGAGGCACTTAAGTCAGAGCGTGATATGAATAAAATTATGGTTGCGGAAGGCTCTCAAAAAGGGCAAATGCAGCAAGTGGTTGGAATGGCGAAGGAAGCGGGTGTGCTGGTTCAATTTGTTCCGAAAAAGAAATTGGATCAAATGGAGCTAGGGAATCATCAAGGTGTGGTTGCTCAAGTGGCTGCCTATCAATATGCCGAGTTAGATGACCTATTTAAAAAAGCAGAAAACAGTGGACAAGCTCCATTCTTTCTTCTATTGGACGAGATTGAAGATCCTCATAATCTAGGCTCGATTATGAGAACAGCTGATGCTGTAGGTGCGCATGGGATTATTATTCCAAAGAGGCGTGCGGTTGGTTTAACAGCAACAGTTGCTAAAGCTTCAACGGGAGCGATTGAACATATCCCTGTTGCTCGTGTAACGAACTTAGCAAGAACGATTGATGAATTAAAAGAACGAGGCGTTTGGATTGCGGGTACAGATGCAAGCGGTAAACAGGATTATCGCCAATTGGATGGAGTGATGCCCATCGGATTAGTCATTGGTAGTGAAGGGAAAGGAATGGGAAGACTGATTAGAGATAAATGTGATTTTCTTATCAGCTTACCAATGGCTGGAAAAGTAACATCTTTAAATGCTTCAGTCGCTGCTGCTTTGTTGATGTATGAAGTCTACCGCAAACGCTCTCCGATTGAGCGATAATGATGAATATCCTTCTTGTTGACGGATACAATATCATCGGTGCCTGGCCAGAGCTTCAGCTTCTAAAAAATAAGGATTTAGAAGCAGCCAGGGACCTGCTGGTAGAAAAGATGGCTGAATATCAAGGGTATTCCGGTTACCGAGTCATAGTTGTCTTTGATGCCCATTACGTAAAAGGGACAGAAAGAAAATTTAAGAATTATAATGTTGAAGTTATTTTTACACGTACAAACGAAACCGCAGATGAACGTATTGAAAAGCTAGCGATTGCGTTAAATAATATTAAAACACAAATCTATGTAGCTACTTCAGATTTTACAGAGCAGAGAGTCATCTTTGCTCAAGGTGCGTTAAGAAAGTCAGCCCGAGAATTACACAATGAAATGAATCATATTGAAAAACAAATTAACAAAAAAGTAAAGAAAAGCCAGGAAAATAAGCCAGTGTCTAAAATCCCATTAAGTGATGAAATCGTTGAAATTTTCGAAAAATGGCGCAGAGAACGTTAAATGATTGGTTGACGCTGGAAAATACCCTACTGTATAATATTTCTAACCATGCTTGTACGGTCGGAGGGATCAGGATGAGTATCGACTTCAGGACAAAAGCTGAAAAGCATTCTTTATACGTGCAACTCGAAGATGAAGAAGTAATTGAATTAGTGCATAAAGGTGAAAGTGAAGCGCTAGATTATTTGATCCATAAGTATCGAAACTTCGTGCGTGCAAAGGCGAGGTCTTATTTCCTCATTGGTGCCGACAAGGAAGATATTGTGCAGGAGGGAATGATTGGTCTTTATAAGGCCATTCGAGATTTTAAGGAGGACAAGTTGTCTTCCTTCAAAGCATTTGCAGAATTATGTATCACAAGACAAATTATCACTGCAATTAAAACAGCAACAAGACAGAAGCATATCCCGTTGAATTCTTATGTATCGCTTGATAAGCCTATTTATGATGAGGAGTCAGATCGTACGTTAATGGATGTCATTTCTGGAGCGAAAGTGATGAACCCAGAAGAGTTAATTATTAATCAGGAAGAGTTTGACCACATCGAAGTAAAAATGTCTGAACTTTTGAGCGATTTGGAAAGAAAGGTGCTTGCCCTTTATTTAGATGGGCAATCATATCAAGAAATATCAGAAGAATTGAATCGACATGTGAAGTCAATTGATAATGCTTTGCAAAGAGTGAAGAGAAAACTAGAGAGATATTTAGAAATAAGAGAATTCTCTTTATAACTACTATATGTTAATATATTATTTATGGGCATATGAGAACCATTTTCGATTGATAACAGTGGAGGTTTTCCTATTTTTGCTGTTATTGACATGGATTATTGGCCATGGTAGAGTTTTAATGGCATAAATGTCGAAGAGGTGTGAAAAATGCCGAAAAAAGTGATACTAGCTTGTGCCGATTGTGGGACAAGAAATTACACTACCAATAGTAACAAAGGTAATGAGAGATTGGAATTAAAGAAATTTTGCAGTAAATGCAGTGCACATACAGTTCATCGCGAAACAAAATAATAGAGTAAAGAAGAGACAAAAAAGTAATAGAATGGCATTCAGGGGGATGTATTCTTAATCAACGCTTTTTTGTTAAAGGATATATCTCTTTAAAAGTTGGGGGTTAAGAAATGGGACGCATCGTGAAGTTTTTCCGTGAAGTTGGACGTGAGATGAAAAAGGTTAGCTGGCCTACAAAGAAAGAGCTAACGAAATATACGATCACAGTTATTGTCGTTGTTTTATTCTTTACGTTATTCTTTACTGTTGTTGATTTAGGTATTTCTGAATTGATTCGTTTAATTCTTGAATAACCCCTGAGCTTCCATGGTATAATGGATGATAACACAGGAACATTTGCAGGAGCCCGGTAACGGGTTTTTTCATTTGGTCAAGAAAGGCCTAGTCCATTTGCTTAGGATTCGATTGGTTTCGTAATCCGTCACTTTAGACAAACAAGAGATGTCAGTCTTTCAAAAATAAAAATAGATTGCAGGGAGGGAAGGACGTTAAGTCCCCTTTGATATGGAAAAGAATTGGTATGTAGTACATACGTACTCAGGGTATGAGAATAAAGTAAAAGCAAACCTTGAAAAACGTGTGGAATCGATGGGCATGCAGGATAAAATTTTTAGAGTGGTTGTCCCTGAAGAAGAAGAAACAGATATTAAGAATGGTAAGAAGAAAGTTGTAAAACGAAAGGTGTTCCCAGGTTATGTGTTGGTGGAGATTGTTATGACAGATGACTCTTGGTATGTAGTGCGTAACACACCTGGTGTAACGGGATTTGTTGGTTCAGCGGGTTCTGGCTCCAAACCGACTCCATTGTTGCCTGAAGAAGTGCAGGTCATTCTTAAACGTATGGGTGTTGAAGAAAAACGAATGGATGTAAACTTCGAAGTTGGGGAAACGGTTCAAGTAAACGAAGGTCCATTTGCTAACTTTACTGGATCTATTGAAGAAATCGATAAAGATAAAGCGAAAATCAAGGTGCTTGTAAATATGTTTGGAAGAGATACGCCAGTTGAATTAGATTTTTCGCAAATCGAAAAAATTTAACGGTCTTTCTCCCTTATATTTAACTAGAGAAAGTTGATTTTTGTATGATTTCGCCGTATCTAGCCATTGTCTTTCGCTTATGAGCTCTCCTATATTTTTGAAAAGAACTTGAAATCGTCTTTGAAAAATGATAATATTTCATAGGTCAGTATGTCTCAGAAGACGAGACCGGACATTGGACATTATTCTTTATGTTAATATAAAGAATTAACAGTTGAGTGGGAGGGGGAAAACCCCTATTACCACATCACGGACTTTAAGGAGGTGTGTCTCGTGGCTAAAAAAGTAATCAAACTTGTTAAATTGCAAATTCCTGCAGGTAAAGCAAATCCAGCACCACCAGTTGGTCCTGCACTAGGTCAAGCCGGTGTTAATATCATGGGATTCTGTAAGGAATTTAATGCACGCACAGCTGAACAAGCTGGTCTAATTATTCCTGTTGAAATCACGGTATTTGAGGACCGTTCATTTACATTTATTACGAAAACTCCACCTGCTGCTGTATTGCTTAAGAAAGCGGCTGGTATTGAGTCTGGTTCTGGTGAACCAAACCGTAATAAAGTAGCAACAGTCAAGCGTGACAAGGTACGCGAGATTGCTGAAACAAAAATGCCTGATCTAAACGCTGCTAGTGTAGAAGCTGCTATGCGTATG
Organism: Cytobacillus sp. FSL K6-0129; assembly: GCF_038007625.1. NCBI lineage: Bacteria > Bacillati > Bacillota > Bacilli > Caryophanales > Bacillaceae > Cytobacillus > Cytobacillus sp. FSL K6-0129. The sequence continues at coordinate 3,138,987 of NZ_JBBOXM010000001.1, forward strand.
GTTGAAGGTACTGCACGCAGCATGGGTATTGTCATCGAAGACTAATACTATTTGCTATGTATGTATGATGATTGTTTCTAAAAAGGTTGCGATGCTGAATTAGTTTCACTCGCAACCTTTATAATGTTCGGACCTTGAGAAATTCTCGAGGGACCGACGTTTTTGAGATGAGAGGCAAACGTGCTTTTCGTCGGTGGGAGGTTATTCCGCTAAAACCACATTCAAGGAGGAAATTAAAATGGCTAAAAAAGGTAAGAAGTATGTAGAAGCTGCTAAACTTGTAGATAGCACAAAAGCTTACCCAGTTGCAGAAGCAATTGCTCTTGCGAAGAAAACAAACTTTGCTAAATTTGATGCAACAGTTGAAGTAGCTTTTCGTTTAGGTGTAGATCCTAAGAAAGCTGACCAACAAATTCGTGGAGCTGTCGTGCTTCCGAACGGTACTGGTAAAACTCAACGCGTGCTTGTATTTGCAAAAGGTGAAAAAGCGAAAGAAGCAGAAGCTGCGGGTGCAGACTATGTTGGAGATGCAGAATTCATCAACAAAATCAACCAAGGTTGGTTTGAGTTTGACGTAATCGTTGCTACTCCAGACATGATGGGTGAAGTTGGTAAACTTGGTCGTGTACTTGGACCAAAAGGTTTAATGCCAAACCCTAAAACAGGTACAGTTACATTTGATGTAGAAAAAGCTGTTAATGAAATCAAAGCAGGTAAAGTTGAATACCGTGTAGAAAAAGCTGGTAACATTCACGTGCCTATCGGAAAAGTATCATTTGAAGATGACAAGCTTGTTGAAAACTTCAACACAATCTTCGATACAATGATGAAAGCAAAACCTGCTGCAGCAAAAGGTACTTACATGAAAAACGTTTCTGTAACTACTACTATGGGACCTGGTGTGAAAATCGACCCTTCTACAGCGGCAACAAAATAATTAACCATTATTTGGTTTTTAAATAAAGTTGACATAGCAAAGTCCATTCTGTAGAATGAATCTTGTTATTATCATAACTTAATCATTTATACCGTAGACAGCAGGAGCCGATTGGGGCTTAATAACCTGCCGAGGTAATACGATAGATTTTAATTGCTTGAACGAGCTATTGTATACTTCCTCCATGTCTACCTTTGATATGGAGGTTTTTTAATGAGATGGTGAGCCTCACCTATCTGATTGAACGGTATGAATGCATAATTCAATAGGAGGTGTAAAGATGAGCAGCATTATCGAACAAAAGAAACAAATCGTAGAAGAAATTGCAGACAAATTCAAATCAGCTCAAACAGCAGTTGTTGTTGATTACCGCGGATTAACTGTTGCAGAAGTAACAGAACTTCGTAAACAACTACGTGAAGCGAATGTTGAATTCAAAGTTTACAAAAACTCTATGAGTCGTCGTGCAGCAGAAGCTGCTGAACTTGCAGGCTTAAACGAACATCTTACTGGTCCTAATGCAATTGCATTCAGTACAGAGGATGTTGTCGCACCAGCGAAAATTTTAAACGAGTTTGCTAAAAAGCATGAGGCTCTTGAAATTAAAGCGGGTGTAATTGAAGGTAATATCGCTTCACAAGAAGAAGTGAAAGCTCTTGCTGAACTTCCATCTCGCGAAGGTTTACTTTCTATGCTACTCAGCGTACTTCAAGCTCCAGTTCGCAACCTTGCTCTTGCAACAAAAGCTGTTGCAGATCAAAAAGAAGAACAAGGCGCTTAATTATCGGTTTTAACCAATATAATCTAACAAAAATTAAGGAGGAAATTATATCATGACTAAAGAACAAATCATTGAAGCAGTTAAAAGTATGACTGTTTTAGAACTTAACGATCTAGTAAAAGCAATTGAAGAAGAATTCGGAGTAACTGCTGCAGCTCCTGTAGCTGTTGCTGGTGGCGCTGCTGGTGGAGACGCTGCTGCTGAGAAAACAGAATTTGACGTAATTCTTAATTCTGCTGGCGATCAAAAAATTAAAGTTATCAAAGTTGTTCGTGAAATCACAGGTCTTGGCCTTAAAGAAGCGAAAGAAGTTGTTGATAACACTCCTAAAGCTATTAAAGAAGGCGCTTCTAAAGAAGAAGCTGAAGAAATCAAAGCTAAACTTGAAGAAGTTGGAGCTGGCGTAGAAGTTAAGTAATATAGTTTGTTTAAAAGCCCGCTTGTATGAGCGGGCTTTTTTAATATCAGTTATGTGGACTGTTTAGGTAAGTGAATTTAAGGAGAACGTTACAGCAACTAACGAAGCGTTTGCTTAATTTTACCCTCTACCAAAAAAATCCTCGCACATGCAGCTCTAATATCTGGAGGTGACCACTATGTCAGACCATTATTATTCTAAAACGCCTAATGTCGAAAGTAATCCACGTGTTTGGAGTTACAAACTAAGAGACAAAACATTTCAATTTAAAACCGATCATGGTGTATTTTCAAAAAGTGAAGTTGACTTTGGATCAAGGTTATTAATAGAGACGTTTATCCCTCCTGAAATATCTGGTGATGTATTAGATGTTGGTTGTGGGTACGGCCCAATTGGTTTATCAATGGCGTCGATTATGCAAGATCGTCAAGTCGTCATGCTCGACGTGAACGAAAGAGCGCTTGAGCTGGCACAAACGAACGGCGAGCTAAATGGTATCAACAATATCACTGTAAAAGAAAGTGACAAGTTGGCAGTTGTTAAAGACCAACAATTTGCAGCTATTTTAACGAATCCACCAATAAGAGCTGGGAAACAAACTGTTCATAGTATTTTTGAAGAGAGTTTTGAATGTTTATTGCCTGGTGGAGAACTATGGGTAGTCATTCAAAAGAAGCAAGGTGCACCATCTGCAATTGAAAAGCTCTCGGAATTATTTGCTGAAGTAGATACTGTTGTGAAGAAAAAAGGCTATTTTATATTAAGAGCAAAAAAAGATTGACTTGACATTTTCGCTATGTTAGTATTGTAAAATGCCAACATAATATACTACCAATAGGGATAAAAATTTATGCGTTATTGTATAAATTTATCCAGATGTGGGAAGTAATGAAAAGAATAGTCTAATGATGGAATTGTGGTTTTTGCTTGAAAAACCCTTTTTCTTTTTGTCTGATTGAGTTTATGTTTACGGAGGAAACTTGTGCTTTGGGGCTTCCGACGCTCTAGTTTTGGCAAAAATAGAGCGAAATGTGACTCGAGTTTAAGATATGTCAAGCTACCTGGATAATATTTCTCATGTAAAGAGTTTATCTCACTTGTGGGCTGGAATCCACAGGTAAAAAGATAGATTCTATTATTTACATGTGAGATTCACAGGTTGCTTTTCAAATAATAACGCTTGATTTGAGGGGTGAATCAGTTGACAGGTCAACTAGTTCAGTATGGACGACACCGCCAACGTAGAAGTTACGCACGAATCAGTGAAGTTTTAGAATTACCAAATCTAATCGAAATCCAAACCTCTTCTTATCAATGGTTTCTTGATGAGGGTTTAAGAGAGATGTTTCACGACATTTCTCCGATTGAAGACTTTACTGGTAATTTATCGCTTGAATTTATTGATTACAGCCTTGGCGATCCAAAATATTCGGTTGAGGAATCGAAGGAACGAGATGTTACATATTCTGCACCTTTGCGTGTGAAAGTGCGTCTTGTGAACAAAGAAACAGGCGAAGTCAAAGATCAGGATGTCTTTATGGGTGACTTCCCGCTTATGACAGAAACAGGAACATTTGTAATTAATGGCGCAGAACGTGTCATTGTTTCGCAATTGGTGCGTTCTCCGAGCGTATACTTTAGCGGAAAACTCGATAAAAACGGGAAAAAAGGCTTTACTGCCACTGTTATCCCGAACCGCGGCGCTTGGCTTGAGTATGAAACTGATGCCAAAGATGTCGTATACGTTAGAATAGATCGTACGAGGAAACTACCCGTTACGGTTCTTTTGCGTGCACTAGGGTTCGGATCTGATCAAGAAATCATCGAATTAATTGGTGACAATGAATATATCCGTAATACGCTTGAAAAAGATAACACAGAAGGTACGGACAAAGCATTGCTCGAAATCTATGAGCGTCTTCGTCCTGGTGAACCACCGACTGTTGAGAATGCAAAAAGCTTACTTGTATCAAGATTCTTTGATCCAAAACGCTATGATTTAGCAAATGTTGGACGTTACAAGATTAATAAAAAGCTTCATATAAAAAATAGATTATTTGGCCAAAGATTAGCTGAGAATTTGGTTGATCCTGAAACAGGGGAAATCATTGCTGAAAAAGGTGTTGTACTTGATCGTAGAACGCTTGATCGAATTCTTCCTTATCTTGAGAAGAATGTTGGCTTTAAGAAAGTGGACCTTGTCGGTGGCGTTATAGATGAAGAAGTCGATGTTCAATCGATTAAAATTTATGCACCGAATGAAGATGGCGAGAAAGTCATCAATGTAATCGGTAATGCGTATGTAGAAGAAGCTGTGAAGAATATTTCACCGGCTGATATTATTGCTTCTATTAGCTATTTCTTTGATTTATTACATGGTGTCGGCGATACAGATGATATTGACCACCTTGGTAATAGAAGATTACGTTCTGTTGGTGAGCTATTGCAAAACCAATTCCGTATCGGTTTATCAAGAATGGAGCGTGTAGTTCGTGAGAGAATGTCCATTCAAGATACGAACACAATTACGCCACAACAATTAATCAACATTCGTCCTGTTATTGCATCTATTAAAGAATTCTTTGGTAGCTCTCAATTGTCTCAGTTCATGGACCAAACAAATCCATTAGCTGAGTTAACACATAAGCGACGTCTGTCAGCCTTAGGACCTGGTGGATTAACACGTGAGCGTGCAGGCTTTGAAGTGCGTGACGTTCACTATTCCCACTATGGTCGTATGTGTCCAATTGAAACGCCAGAGGGACCGAATATCGGATTAATTAACTCTTTATCATCCTTTGCGAAAGTGAATCGTTTCGGATTTATTGAAACACCTTATCGTCGTATTGATCACGAAACAGGTACAGTATCTTCAAGAATCGATTACTTAACAGCTGATGAGGAAGATAATTATGTTGTAGCCCAAGCGAATGCAAGACTAGGTGAAGATGGTTCATTTATTGACGAGGAAGTTGTTGCTCGTTTTAGAGGGGAAAATACTGTTGTTAAACGTGACCGTGTTGATTACATGGATGTATCACCTAAGCAGGTTGTATCTGCTGCGACTGCATGTATCCCGTTCTTAGAGAATGATGACTCTAACCGTGCCTTAATGGGTGCCAACATGCAACGACAAGCTGTGCCTCTTATGCAGCCTGAAGCACCACGCGTTGGAACAGGAATGGAATATGTTTCTGGTAAAGATTCTGGTGCTGCGGTGATTTGTAAGCACGAAGGTATTGTTGAGCATGTTGAAGCGAAAGAAGTTTGGGTAAGACGTGTGAAAGAAGTAGATGGCCAAGAAGTAAAAGGCGATCTTGATAAATATAGAATGCTTAAGTTCATTCGTTCCAACCAAGGTACTTGTTACAACCAAAGACCAATTGTTGCAGTTGGTAACCGTGTAACGAAAGGTGAAATCCTTGCTGACGGACCATCAATGGAACTTGGTGAACTTGCGCTTGGACGTAATGTTCTCGTTGCTTTCATGACATGGGACGGTTATAACTACGAGGATGCGATCATCATGAGTGAGCGCCTTGTAAAAGATGATGTATACACTTCGATTCATATTGAAGAGTATGAGTCAGAGTCTCGTGATACGAAGCTTGGACCTGAAGAAATTACTCGTGACATCCCGAATGTAGGGGAAGATGCCCTACGTAATTTAGATGAGCGCGGTATTATTCGCACAGGTGCTGAAGTGAAAGATGGGGACTTGTTAGTTGGTAAAGTAACGCCTAAAGGTGTAACAGAACTAACTGCAGAGGAAAGACTACTTCATGCTATCTTCGGTGAAAAAGCACGTGAAGTACGTGATACATCCTTGCGTGTACCACATGGTGGAGGCGGTATCGTACTAGATGTCAAAGTCTTCAACCGTGAAGATGGCGATGAACTACCTCCAGGTGTAAACCAACTTGTACGTGTTTATATTGTTCAGAAGCGTAAGATTTCTGAAGGGGACAAAATGGCCGGCCGACATGGTAACAAAGGGGTTATCTCTCGTATTCTACCGGAAGAAGATATGCCGTATTTACCAGATGGCACACCGGTTGATATCATGTTGAACCCATTAGGGGTACCTTCTCGTATGAACATCGGTCAGGTACTTGAACTACACCTTGGAATGGCGGCAAGATCACTAGGCATTCATGTTGCTTCACCAGTATTTGATGGTGCAAACGAGGAAGATGTTTGGGAAACAATCGAAGAAGCTGGTATGGCTCGTGATGCGAAAACAGTTCTTTATGATGGACGTTCAGGAGAGCCGTTTGATAACCGTGTATCTGTTGGTGTCATGTATATGATCAAACTAGCACACATGGTTGATGATAAACTTCACGCTCGTTCTACTGGACCTTACTCACTTGTTACGCAACAACCGCTTGGTGGTAAAGCACAATTCGGTGGACAGCGTTTTGGTGAGATGGAGGTTTGGGCACTTGAAGCCTATGGTGCTGCTTATACACTTCAAGAGATCTTAACAGTTAAATCGGATGATGTCGTTGGACGTGTGAAAACATATGAATCCATCGTTAAGGGTGAAAATGTACCGGAACCTGGTGTCCCTGAATCATTCAAAGTATTAATTAAAGAACTTCAAAGCTTAGGTATGGATGTAAAAATCCTTTCAGGCGATGAAAAAGAGATAGAAATGCGTGATACGGATGATGATGAGGATATGCAACAGGCTGAATCCTTAACAATCGCTCCAGATACGCAAGAAACAGAAGTAGCAGAAACAGTAGCAACAAAAGAATAAATTTGAACAAGGAGGGCGATCACTGCCCTCCATTCGAGCTAAGTGGAATAGATGACTGGGACCCAAACTTATTAATAAGTTAATGGGAAAAACCTGTAGATCGAAAGGGAGGTAGGCCCCTTGCTAGATGTTAATAATTTCGAGTATATGAAAATAGGTCTCGCTTCACCAGATAAAATCCGCTCATGGTCTCATGGTGAAGTAAAGAAACCTGAAACAATCAATTATCGTACATTAAAACCTGAAAAAGATGGTTTGTTTTGTGAACGTATTTTCGGTCCAACAAAGGACTGGGAGTGTCATTGCGGTAAATACAAACGCGTTCGTTATAAAGGTGTTGTTTGTGATCGTTGTGGTGTTGAAGTTACACGTGCTAAAGTTCGTCGTGAAAGAATGGGGCATATTGAGCTAGCAGCGCCAGTATCACATATTTGGTACTTTAAAGGTATTCCAAGCCGTATGGGTCTTGTTCTTGATATGTCTCCTCGTGCATTGGAAGAAGTAATTTATTTTGCATCTTATGTTGTAACCGAATCCGGAGATACAGCATTAGAGAAAAAACAATTGCTCTCTGAAAAAGAATACCGTGCTTACCGTGAAAAATACGGTAATAAGTTCCAAGCGTCTATGGGTGCGGAGTCAATTAGAAAATTACTTTCAGATATTGACCTTGATAAAGAAGTAGATACTTTAAAAGAAGAATTAAAAACTGCACAAGGACAACGCCGTACACGTGCAATTAAACGATTAGAAGTGCTTGAAGCATTCCGTGGTTCAGGAAATGAACCGAGCTGGATGATTCTTGATGTGCTACCAGTTATTCCTCCAGAGCTTCGTCCAATGGTTCAACTAGACGGTGGTCGCTTTGCTACATCAGATTTGAATGACCTTTATCGCCGTGTAATTAACCGTAATAACCGTTTGAAACGTTTATTAGACCTTGGTGCTCCAAGCATCATCGTTCAAAATGAAAAGCGTATGCTTCAAGAAGCTGTTGACGCTTTAATTGATAACGGTCGTCGTGGACGTCCTGTTACAGGTCCTGGTAATAGACCACTTAAATCACTATCTCATATGTTAAAAGGTAAACAAGGACGTTTCCGTCAAAACTTGCTCGGTAAACGTGTTGACTACTCTGGGCGTTCTGTAATTGTCGTTGGTCCAAACTTGAAAATGTATCAATGTGGACTACCTAAAGAAATGGCATTGGAGTTATTTAAACCATTTGTCATGAAAGAGTTAGTTGAAAAGGGCCTAGCACATAACATTAAATCAGCTAAACGTAAAATCGAAAAAGTTCACCCTGAAGTTTGGGATGTACTTGAGAGTGTCATTAAGGAGCATCCGGTATTATTAAACCGTGCCCCTACACTTCATAGATTAGGGATTCAAGCATTTGAACCTACGTTGGTTGAAGGACGTGCCATTCGCCTGCATCCACTTGTTTGTACAGCATATAATGCTGACTTTGATGGTGACCAAATGGCGGTTCACGTACCTTTATCAGCAGAAGCGCAAGCTGAAGCTAGATTGCTTATGTTGGCAGCACAAAACATCCTGAATCCTAAGGATGGTAAACCAGTTGTTACGCCTTCACAAGATATGGTGTTAGGTAACTATTACTTAACTTTAGAAAGAGAAAATGCTGTTGGTGAAGGAATGGTCTTTAACGACACAAGCGAGGCGTTACTTGCTTACCAAAACGGATATGTTCACTTGCACACAAGAGTAGCTGTCCATGCTGGTTCGTTAAAAAATGAAACTTTCACTGAAGAACAAAACAAGCAACTATTAATGACAACAGTTGGTAAATTGGTATTCAATGAAATTTTACCGAAAACATTCCCGTATATTAACGAACCAACAAAAGAGAATCTTGAAATTGAAACACCGAAGAAATACTTTATTGATAAAGCTATTGATATTCCTGAAGCGATTCGTACAATGCCGATTGTCGATCCGTTTAAGAAGAAAATTCTTGGAAATATCATTGCTGAAGTATTTAAACGCTTCAAGATTACTGAAACATCAAAAATGCTAGACCGCATGAAGAATTTAGGTTTCAAATATTCAACTAAGGCTGGTATTACCGTTGGTGTGGCAGACATCGTTGTATTAGGTGAAAAAGAAGAAATTCTTCATGAAGCTCAAAATAAAGTTGATAATGTATTAAAACAATTTAGACGTGGTCTTATTACTGAAGAGGAACGTTATGACAGAGTTATCTCTATCTGGAGTGCGGCGAAAGATAATATCCAATCGAAACTAATGAAATCATTGGATAAATCCAACCCAATCTTCATGATGAGTGATTCAGGTGCTCGTGGTAACGCATCTAACTTTACGCAGTTAGCTGGTATGCGTGGTCTAATGGCCAACCCGGCTGGTCGTATTATTGAATTACCGATTAAATCAAGTTTCCGTGAAGGATTAACTGTATTAGAGTACTTTATCTCTACTCACGGTGCGCGTAAAGGTCTTGCTGATACAGCCCTTAAAACAGCTGACTCTGGTTACCTTACTCGTCGTCTTGTTGATGTTGCACAGGACGTAATTGTACGTGAAGATGATTGCGGTACAGATCGTGGCTTATTGATTTCTTCCTTGAAGGAAGGAACAGAAGTGATCGAAAGCTTAGAGGAACGTTTAATCGGTCGTCATGTAAGAAAAGCGATTAGACATCCGGAAACAAATGAAATCATTGCACGTGAAAATGAACTGATTACTGAAGATTTATCTGCAGAAATCATCGCTGCAGGCGTTGAAGAAGCATGGATTCGCTCTGCGTTCACATGTAATACTCGCCACGGTGTATGTAAAAAATGTTACGGACGTAACTTGGCTACTGGTCAAGAAGTTGAAGTCGGTGAAGCAGTTGGTATTATTGCCGCTCAATCAATTGGTGAACCTGGTACACAGTTAACGATGCGTACATTCCATACTGGTGGGGTTGCAGGAGACGATATTACACAAGGTCTTCCTCGTATCCAAGAGATTTTTGAAGCACGTAACCCTAAAGGTCAAGCGGTTATTTCAGAAATCAAAGGTACAGTGGTTGGCATTAATGAAGGTCGCGATCGTCAACATGAAATCGTTATTCAAGGAGAAGTTGAATCACGCACTTATACTGCACCGTATACTGCGCGCTTAAAAGTACAAATTAACGATGAAGTGGAACGCGGTCAAGAGCTAACAGAAGGTTCTATCGATCCGAAAGAGTTAATTAAGGTGAGAGATGTTACAGCTGTTCAAGAATACTTGCTACGTGAAGTACAAAAAGTTTATCGTATGCAAGGGGTTGAAATCGGTGATAAACACGTCGAAGTAATGGTACGTCAAATGCTTCGTAAAGTACGTGTTATCGATGCAGCCGAGACAGATGTACTTCCAGGCACATTGCTTGATATCCATCAATTTACTGATGCGAATAGAAAAGCACTTATGGAAGGTAAAATGCCAGCTACTGGACGTCCGGTATTACTTGGTATTACAAAAGCATCTCTTGAAACTGATTCCTTCTTATCCGCTGCTTCATTCCAAGAAACAACTAGAGTTCTTACAGATGCAGCGATTAAAGGAAAACGTGATGAGTTACTCGGCTTGAAAGAAAATGTTATCATTGGTAAACTTGTTCCAGCTGGTACAGGTATGCAACGTTATCGTCAAGCAGAGCCTTATACAAAAGAGGCAGTTGAAGAAACAATCACGGTTGAATAATGATAGAAGTAAGGGTGTCGTTCTTTTTAAGAATGGCACCGACCTTCTATATTAAAAAAATATGAATGATTGTTGACATCATTTTCAATTGGTGGTAATATAGCAAAGGTGCTCCTATTACTGGATACTTTGGAGGATGAATTTATGTCTTATGAAAAAGTATTGCAGGCGAAAGAAATTATAGTAGGAACTAAACAAACAGTGAAAGCTCTTAAATCTGGAATTGTATCTGAAGTAGTCATCGCTAGCGATACAAATTTTCAAGTCAAATCTATGATAGAAGAAGCTGCTAAAGATCATAACGTTCCAATCACATATGTTGATTCGATGAAAAAGCTTGGTAAAGCATGTGGGATAGATGTAGGTGCTGCAGCTGTTGCATTAACTATTTAAAAACTGTTTTTGTAGATAGAAATCTGCAAGGACTTTGTTTTTGCCTTTAAATGAACCACCTGGATGTGTGGGCTTACATGAAAAGATGAAGGGAGGAAAAATACATGCCTACTATTAATCAATTAGTACGCAAGCCTCGTAAAACAAAGGAAGAGAAATCAACTTCTCCTGCGTTGAACAAAGGTTATAACAGCTTCAAAAAAGTACAAACGAACATATCTTCACCACAAAAACGCGGTGTATGTACTCGTGTTGGTACAATGACTCCAAAAAAACCAAACTCAGCGTTGCGTAAATATGCACGTGTACGTTTAACTAACGGAATCGAAGTGAATGCTTATATTCCTGGTATTGGTCATAACCTACAAGAGCACAGTGTGGTACTTATCCGTGGCGGTCGTGTAAAAGACTTACCGGGTGTACGTTACCATATCGTTCGTGGTGCACTTGATACTGCTGGTGTTAACAACCGTATGCAAGGTCGTTCTAAATACGGTGCTAAACGTCCTAAAGCAGCTAAGAAATAATTCACAAATAAAAATAACCCTTTCTTGAAAGGAGGAAAAATTACATGCCACGTAAAGGTCCTGTAGCAAAAAGAGACGTATTGCCTGATCCGATTTACAACTCAAAGCTTGTTAGCCGTCTAATCAATAAAATGATGGTAGATGGTAAGAGAGGTAAATCTCAAGCAATTCTATATAATGCATTTGATATCATTAGTGAGCGTACTGGCAAAGAGCCAATGGAAGTATTCGATCAAGCGCTTAAAAACATCATGCCTGTACTTGAAGTAAGAGCACGCCGTGTAGGTGGAGCTAACTACCAAGTACCAGTTGAGGTGCGCCCTGATCGCCGTACAACTCTTGGTCTTCGTTGGTTAGTAAACTACGCTCGCCTTCGCGGTGAGAAAACAATGGAAGAGCGTCTTGCAAACGAAATTCTTGATGCAGCTAACAACACTGGTGCATCAGTGAAGAAACGTGAAGACACTCATAAAATGGCTGAAGCAAACAAAGCATTTGCTCACTATCGTTGGTAAGATTCATTTTTATAATATAAAAATAATTCCCATACTAGGAAGGAGAAAGACACAATGGCAAGAGAGTTCTCCTTAGATAATACGCGTAATATTGGTATCATGGCTCACATTGATGCTGGTAAAACAACAACAACTGAACGTGTTCTTTATTACACTGGTCGTATCCATAAAATTGGTGAAACACATGAAGGTGCTTCACAAATGGACTGGATGGAGCAAGAGCAAGAACGTGGTATTACAATCACTTCTGCCGCTACTACAGCTCAATGGAAAGGCCACCGTGTTAATATCATTGACACGCCAGGACACGTAGACTTCACAGTTGAAGTTGAGCGTTCATTGCGTGTACTTGATGGAGCAGTTGCTGTACTAGATGCTCAATCTGGTGTTGAACCACAGACTGAGACTGTATGGCGTCAAGCGACAACTTACGGCGTACCACGTGTGGTATTCGTAAACAAAATGGATAAAATCGGTGCAGACTTCTTGTACTCTTTAGGTACAATACATGATCGTCTGCAAGCAAATGCAGCAGCTATCCAATTACCAATTGGTGCTGAAGACGAATTCGAAGGTATCATTGACCTTATCGAAATGAAAGCTACTTTCTACGGTAACGATCTTGGTACTGATATCGAAACTCGTGAAATTCCTGAAGAATATATGGATCAAGCCCAAGAGTATCGTGAAAAATTAATCGAAGCTCTTGCTGAACTTGATGAAGAATTAATGGAGAAATATCTTGGTGGTGAAGAAATCTCTAATGAAGAGATTAAAGCTGCAATCCGTCAAGGTACAGTAAACGTTGAGTTCTATCCAGTTATTTGTGGATCTGCATTCAAAAACAAAGGTGTTCAAAAAATGCTTGATGCAGTAATCGACTATCTTCCATCTCCATTGGATGTACATGCCATTAAAGGTATTAATCCAGACACAGAAGAAGAAGTTACTCGTCCATCAAGTGATGAAGAGCCTTTCTCTGCATTAGCATTTAAAGTTATGACTGACCCTTATGTTGGTAAATTAACTTTCTTCCGCGTTTACTCTGGTACGTTAGATTCAGGTTCTTATGTTAAGAACTCTACAAAAGATAAACGTGAACGTGTAGGTCGTATCCTACAAATGCATGCAAACTCTCGTGAAGAGATCTCTACAGTTTATGCAGGGGATATTGCTGCTGCTGTTGGTTTGAAAGATACTTCTACTGGAGATACACTATGTGATGAAAAGAGTCTTGTAATTCTTGAATCTATGGAGTTCCCAGAGCCAGTTATCTCTCTTTCTATCGAACCGAAGTCTAAAGCAGACCAAGATAAGATGACTACAGCACTTCAAAAACTTCAAGAAGAAGATCCAACATTCCGCGCGCATACTGACCAAGAAACTGGTCAAGTAATCATCGCTGGTATGGGTGAGCTTCACCTTGATATCCTTGTAGACCGTATGAAACGTGAATTTAAAGTAGAAGCAAATGTTGGTGCACCACAAGTTGCTTATCGTGAAACTTTCCGTGCATCTGCAAACATCGAAGGTAAATTCGCGCGTCAATCCGGTGGTCGTGGTCAATTTGGTCACGTTTGGATTGAGTTCTCTCCAAATGAAGAAGGTGCAGGATTTGAATTCGTAAACGGCATCGTTGGTGGTGTTGTTCCACGTGAATATATCCCTGCAGTACAATCTGGTCTTGAAGATGCTATGGAGCGTGGTGTATTAGCCGGCTATCCAATGGTTGATATTAAAGCTAGATTATTTGATGGATCTTACCATGATGTTGACTCATCTGAAATGGCGTTTAAAATTGCCGCTTCTATGGCACTGAAAAACGCTGCTTCAAAATGTAACCCAGTTATCCTTGAACCGGTAATGAAAGTTGAAGTAGTTATTCCGGAAGAGTATATGGGAGACATTATGGGTGATGTTACTTCTCGTCGTGGACGTGTAGAAGGTATGGAAGCTCGCGGTAACGCGCAAGTTGTTCGTGCAATGGTTCCACTTTCTGAAATGTTTGGTTATGCTACTTCATTGCGTTCTAATACGCAAGGTCGCGGTACATTCTCAATGCACTTTGATCATTATGAAGAAGTTCCAAAATCAATTTCTGAAGAAATCATCAAAAAAAATAAAGGTGAATAATTGATTTTACCTTTTTAATCAAGTATAACTATCATTGTAAGTAACCTGACATTGGAAGGTAGCCACCGACCAATGTCAATCAAATACTTAATTTATTTAAATTTAAAGGAGGATTTTCCTAATGGCTAAAGAAAAATTTGACCGTTCAAAACCCCATGTTAACATCGGAACTATCGGACACGTTGACCATGGTAAAACTACATTAACAGCAGCAATCACAACTGTACTTGCGAAAGCAGGCGGCGGTGAAGCTCGTGGATATGACCAAATCGATGCTGCTCCAGAAGAAAGAGAGCGTGGTATCACAATCTCTACTGCACACGTTGAGTACGAAACTGAAAACCGTCACTATGCACACGTTGACTGCCCAGGTCACGCTGACTATGTTAAAAACATGATCACTGGTGCTGCACAAATGGACGGCGGTATCCTAGTAGTATCTGCTGCTGATGGCCCAATGCCACAAACTCGTGAGCACATCCTTCTTTCTCGTCAAGTAGGTGTACCTTACCTTGTTGTATTCATGAACAAATGTGACATGGTAGACGACGAAGAATTACTTGAATTAGTAGAAATGGAAGTTCGTGACCTTCTTTCTGAATATGAATTCCCTGGTGACGATATTCCTGTAATCAAAGGTTCTGCGCTTAAAGCTCTTGAAGGAGATGCTGCGTGGGAAGAAAAAATCATTGAATTAATGGCTGCAGTTGATGAGTATATCCCAACTCCAACTCGTGACACTGAAAAACCATTCATGATGCCAGTTGAGGATGTATTCTCAATCACTGGTCGTGGTACTGTTGCTACAGGTCGTGTTGAGCGTGGACAAGTTAAAGTCGGTGATACTATTGAAATCATCGGTCTTGCTGAAGAACCAAAATCAACTACTGTAACAGGTGTTGAAATGTTCCGTAAGCTTCTTGATTATGCTGAAGCAGGAGATAACATTGGTGCTCTTCTTCGTGGTGTTGCACGTGAAGATATCCAACGTGGTCAAGTATTAGCTAAACCAGCTTCAATTACTCCACACGTAAAATTCAAAGCTGAAGTTTACGTTTTATCTAAAGAAGAAGGTGGACGTCACACTCCATTCTTCACAAACTACCGTCCTCAGTTCTACTTCCGTACAACTGATGTAACTGGTATTTGTAACCTTCCTGAAGGTGTAGAAATGGTTATGCCTGGAGATAACATCGAAATGAACGTAGAACTTATCTCTCCAATCGCTATCGAAGAAGGTACTAAATTCTCTATCCGTGAGGGTGGACGTACTGTAGGCGCTGGCGTAGTTGCTACAATCGTTGAGTAATAAATTTTGATTATGATATTTGAAGGGGACGCCTTTCATAGAAAAAGCAGTCGGGACGCCGGCTGCTTTTTCTTTATGCTTTTTTTACATCAATCATGAAGAGGAGTGTACATTAAAGTATCTTGCTTCGGGGTGTGAAAACACCATAGCTGTAACAGAGGCTTCAGGTTCCATCATATAACCTTCTGTTAATTCGATCTCAATATCCTCTGGTTGTATAAGACGGAATAACTTCGCTTGATCTTCTAAATTTGGACAGGCTGGATAACCGAATGAAAATCGTTGTCCTTGATATTTAGCCGCAAAACGCTCCTCCATCGTCATTGTTGGGTGATCTGGAAAACCCCATTTATCCCTAATCTGTCTGTGAATATACTCAGCCAGCCCTTCAGCTGTTTCTAACGCAATTGCTTGCAATGCGTGACTTTCTAGAAATCTGCCTTCCTCTTTTAATTGTGTAGCTGCTTGTCGTATTCCCTTTCCTGCTGTTACAGCAAAAAAACATACGTAGTCTGTTTGCTTTTCTCTTAGATAATCAGCAAGACAAAGATTTTTTCCTTTTTCTTGTTTAGGGAATGCAAACTTTTCAATAGGAAGATCGTCTTTATTCATTATAATGATATTATTTCCATTGGCATTTGCTTTAAAAAATTGGTAAGTAGCTTTTGGTTGTATCCAGTTATTTTTAATTATTTCATGGATCAGTGAGTCTAACAGGATATTCACCTTTTCTAGTTTTTCATTAGTGAGCTCCCTTTTTTGATTTTTAACCCCAAGATGATATAGCAGCATTTTACGGTTAATATATGGTTCTATATGGTGGAAAGAGAGATTTGTAATTAAATGTCTCTTTAAGTCTTGCGGTTGAAAAATAGGAGCTTCTTGAACGGTTTTCATTCCAACGGCTGGTTCGGAATATTTTTTTATCAATTGGGCTTCTTCTTTGGTAGTTTGTGCTGTTCTCGAGATTTGTGCTTGAAATAATTCACTATAGCGACTTGGTTCTCGGATTTCATTTGCTAAACTCAGACCGGTCATTGCATCTTTTGCATATAAGACGAGTCCTTTGTAGTTAGGGGCGATTTTATTATTCGTAAATTTTCGAGATAAGGCAGCTCCCCCCACCATAATGGGGGTTTGTATATGGGCATCCTGTAAGTCCTTTGCTGTTAATGCCATTTGTTGTGCTGACTTTACGAGTAAGCCAGAGAGTCCAATGATGTCGGGTTTTTCCTCTCTAATGGCTGCGATAAGTTCAGCAGAAGAGACTTTAATTCCAAGATCAATGGTTTCAAATCCATTGTTAGAGAGAATAATATCGACAAGATTCTTACCGATATCATGGACATCACCTTTGACGGTTGCGAGTAAAACTTTCCCCTTACTTGTAGATGTTTGTTTATCATTCTCCATATAAGGTTCT
The DNA here is from genome assembly GCF_038007625.1 of Cytobacillus sp. FSL K6-0129. NCBI lineage: Bacteria > Bacillati > Bacillota > Bacilli > Caryophanales > Bacillaceae > Cytobacillus > Cytobacillus sp. FSL K6-0129. The sequence continues at coordinate 3,155,905 of NZ_JBBOXM010000001.1, forward strand.
AAAAACGCGACTGATGCTTTCATCACTTCTGCACTTTGTAAGACTTCTGCAACAATTAATTGATTATCATTAAATAATCTCCCTACTTCTGCCATACCATTCATTAATGGTCCGTTGATAATATCTAATGGATTTGGGTATTTCGCTAATGCTCTTTCTAAATCTGGGAGAAGGCCTTCTTTTGTTCCTTCTATTATATAGCTTGATAAACGTTCTTCTAATGATAGTAAATGGGTTTCTATCCTTTTTTCCTTCTTCTTATCACGATAAAAGTCAGTAAAATCAGCTAAAATGCTATCGCTGGTTTGAAAAAGAAGCTTTTCTGCTAATTCGACTTCATTTTTAGGGATGCTTGGGAAACGCTCTAGCTTTTCTGTATTGACGATTGCATAGTCTAGCCCGGCTTTCGTGCAATGAAAGAGGAAGACGGAATTTAAAATTTCTCTCCCCACACTCGGAAGACCAAAGGACACATTACTAATGCCTAAAATCGTTTTCGCCTCCGGTAGAGCTTCTTTAATAAGTTTAATACCAAGTACAGTTTCTTTAGCAGAACCAATATATTGTTCATCTCCAGTGCCGACAGGAAATACGAGGGGGTCGAAGATAATATCCTCTGGAGGTACTTGATACTGCTCAACGAGGATATGATAGGCCCGTTTAGCTATGACTAGCTTGTTTTCAGCTGTGATGGCCATGCCTTCCTCATCAATGGTACCGACAACAATGGCTGCTCCGTACTGATGGATAAGCTTTGCAGCAAAGGCGAATCGGTCCTCACCATCTTCTAAGTTAATCGAATTGATTATAGCTTTACCTTGAGAGTAGGTAAGAGCTTTGGCGATTACTTCATCATCAGTTGAATCAATGACTAGGGGAACTTTGATTTTTTTCGTTACTTCAGCTAAAAAATGGTCCATATCTTCTATCTCATTACGATCAGGGTCAGCAAGGCATATATCAATGACGCTTGCTCCTTTTTTAACTTGGGCTCTAGCAATTTCCGATGCTTCCTCATACTTTCCTTCATTAATCAACCGTTTGAATTTCTTTGAGCCAATGACATTTGTCCGCTCACCAACCATAATCGGTCTAATAGATTCATCATAGGTAAGGGGTTCAATACCTGATAGTTTATGCTGTCTCTTTTTAGTAATGGGACGGGGTGGTACATGGGCTAATGCTTGACTGATTGCTGTGATGTGCGCTGGTGTGGTACCGCAACAACCACCAACGATATTCACCCAGCCCTGTGTGGCAAAATCCAAAAGCTTTGTAGATAGAGATTCTGCTGTTTCGTGATAACAACCGTCTTCATCTGGTAAGCCTGCATTAGGATAACAGCTAACCCCAGTTGAAGAGAGTTGTGCTAGAGAGCGAATATGCTCTTGCATAAATTCCGGTCCAGTTGCGCAGTTGAGTCCAACAGCTATTGGTTTCATGTGCTCTATTGAAATGTAAAACGCTTCGATGTTTTGCCCTGCCAAAGTGGTGCCCATCGGTTCTATTGTCCCTGATACCATTATAGGGAGTTCTTTCTTTGTGTGATGAAAGGCTTCTTTAATCCCTAGGAAAGCAGCTTTTACATTAAGGAGATCTTGGCTTGTTTCTATTAATAATAAATCTACACCACCGTCAATGAGTCCTATGGCTTGTGTACGATAATCCATGACTAATTGTTTAAAAGTTGTTCCACCGGTAACGCTTAATGTCTTAGTAGTTGGTCCCATAGATCCTGCTACATATCGCGGATGATTAGGCTTGTCGTATTTATGCGCTGCTTTTATAGCGATTTCAGCCGCTCTGCGGTTTAATAATTCACTTAAATGCCCAATATTATATTCTTCCAAAACGATACGCGTCGCTCCGAATGTATTTGTTTCAATTATATCTGCCCCTGCCGAAAGATAAGCTTCATGAATTGATTGAATCAATTCAGGTCGCGTAAGTGTGAGATGTTCATTACAACCTTCTAAATCCTCACCACCAAAGTCATCTGCAGTTAGGTGGGCTTCTTGTAGCATGGTACCCATTGCTCCATCAATGATTAAAATCTTTTCCGTCATTTGTTTAGTGATGGCTACTTTTGACATAATGATGCTCCTTCATCTGTTGATCTTTTCTTCTAATATGATTGGTCAGCTCGGTTGTAAGTTGATATCTAAGGAAGGGGGTAACAAGGTAGATGCCTTGAAAGAGTTCTAAGGCTGCATCGATCAACTCTTTTGTAATTAATAAGCCTTCTTTCTCAGCTAGAACAGGGTTAACCGCTTTAGCCATTCTGTCGCGGGTCGTTTGAGTAATCTTGATACCAGGCACTTCGTTATGAAGATACTCTGCATTTTTGCTGCTAATCAGTGGCATCATTCCGATGAAAATAGGTGCGGACAGATGCTTTGTTGCCTCATGAATCTCTAATAGTTGTGTTACTGAAAACACTGGCTGTGACACGAAATAATCAGCGCCTGCTTTTATCTTCCTTTCAAGTCGGGCAACAGCTTTGTCTAAGGATTTGACATGAGGATTAAATGCTGCCCCGACAGAAAAGACGGCATTTTCACCAAGTTCAGAACCTGAAGGGGAAATTCCTTCATTAAATTGTTTAATCATTTCTATTAATTCAAAGGAAGATAAATCAAACACAGATGAAGCGCCTGGGAAATTACCAACTCTTGCCGGATCCCCTGTAATGGCTAAAATATCATGCAATCCCAATGTATGAAGACCCATGAGATGTGATTGTAAGCCGATTAAATTTCGATCTCTACAGGAGAGGTGGACAAGTGGTCGAACGTTTGTATCCTTTTGGATGATATGTGCTAGGGCTTCATTTGCGATTCGTGGTGTCGCAAGAGAGTTATCTGCGAGTGTGATTGCATCAACCCCAGCATCTTTTAAGGCTCTGGCACCTTCAAAAAATTTAGCAGTTGATAGCTTCTTAGGTGGGTCTAGTTCGACGATGATGGTGCGTTTTTTTTGTACAAGTGTCTCTAACGGGGTATTGGTGCGTTCGATTGTAATTCTCTCTATTTTAGGTTTCCTTTTATTTGTTACTTGTTTTTCAATAATAGGTACAGCATGCCTAACTTCGTCTGCAAATGCTTTAATATGGCCAGGTGTCGTTCCGCAGCAACCACCAAGCAGTCGAACACCTTGCTTAAGGAAGGACTTCGCTGATTTTCTAAAATAGTCTTCACTCTCCTTATATTGAATCGTACCATCGATATAGGCCGGTAGACTCGCGTTAGGATATGCAGAGAGAAACGCGTGCTGAGGTAATTCAACGGAGGAGAGTGTCTCTAACATATGATGTGGACCTAAACGGCAGTTTACCCCGACAACATCTGCCCCTTTAGCTTCTAACCTTTTTAAGGCGTCATTAATTAACGTCCCATTTTGTAATATAGCGATTTCTTGTAAAGACACTTGGGCAATTATAGCTATATCCGTTTCTTTCCGGGCAATAGAGAGAACCGTTTCTAATTCTTCTAAATCATAATATGTTTCAAGAAGGAGCCCATCTACGCCTTCTAACAATAAGCAGTATAGCTGTTCACGAAAGTTACTTTTAATTTCATCTAGAGGAATAGAGAGGGGGTTTAATCCTCGTACACCTCCAATTGTGCCAAGCACATATGCCTGGTGCTGTTGAATACTAGATCGTGCCAGTTTTACAGCCGCACTATTAATCTCTTTGACTGAATCCTCTAGGCCATACCGTTTCAATTTTAAATAATTCGCAGCATAGGAATTTGTTTGAATTAAATCAGCACCTGCATGGAGATAGGCTTGATGAATGTGCTGAATTTGTTCCGGTGCTGAGAGGTTTAACTCTTCAAAACATGTATCCGTACCATAAGAATAAAGAAGTGTTCCTATCGCACCGTCAGCAATTAATACTTGGTTCTTCATTTTTTCAAGGAAGTTCAAAGGTCTCACTCCTTCAATTCATATTTTGTTGAATTCAATGGATGAGAAGCCAAAGAGAAAATAAAAAAGGCCCTCAAGAAGAAGGCCTATTATTATCATAGTCATCTTCTCATCTTTCAAGCGTATAGCTTGTAGGAATTAGCACCTTTTCAATAGTGTTCACTATTGATGGTTGCTGAGGTGTCATCGGGCCTATCCCTCAACCTCTCATGATAAGAAATAAAAAATATTTTATTGACTAAAATTTACATGAATGAGTCTATGTTTGTCAAATAAAAATTTAGAAAATTTAAAAATAAGTAATTAAGTAAGCGTTTTTTTAGAAAATGATGTAAAGAGGAAGATATACTTGAAAACACTATTAACAGCAGTTATAATGTTAAAAGTGTGCAGAACAGAGAGAAACGCAATCAATAGTTGCATTTGTTATGTCTTTTCTGTATAATAGACAATGTTGGTCTTTGACTGCGATGAAGTGAAAGGTTGCTGACACACCCGGCCGCTTTGCCATGGCGAGTGTGTGGGAAATTTTCACGGAGAATGTCTATATGAAAATAGGCGAAAAGGAGGGAAAATAATGGCAAAACAAAAAATTCGTATTCGTTTAAAAGCTTATGATCACAGAATTCTTGATCAATCTGCTGAAAAAATCGTTGAAACTGCAAAACGCTCTGGTGCGGCTGTATCTGGTCCAATCCCATTGCCAACTGAAAAGTCAGTTTACACAATTCTTCGTGCGGTGCATAAATATAAAGATTCTCGTGAGCAATTCGAAATGCGTACACACAAACGTTTAATCGACATCATTAATCCAACACCACAAACAGTCGATTCATTAATGCGTTTAGACTTACCATCTGGTGTTGATATCGAAATTAAACTTTAATTAATACATTAAAACAATCTAGGAGGTGTGACTGAAATGACCAAAGGAATCTTAGGAAGAAAGATTGGTATGACTCAAGTATTTGCTGAAAACGGTGATCTTATCCCGGTAACAGTGGTTGAAGCTACTCCAAACGTTGTTCTTCAAAAGAAATCAGTTGATACTGATGGATACGAAGCAATCCAAATCGGTTTTGAAGATAAACGCGAAAAGCTTTCAAACAAACCGGAAAAAGGACACGCTGCTAAAGCTGATACTACTCCTAAGCGCTTCGTTCGCGAATTACGCGGAGCTGACTTAGCTGAGTATGAAGTTGGTCAGGAAGTCAAAGTTGATATTTTCGCTGAAGGTGAAAAAATTGATGTAACAGGAATTTCAAAAGGTAAAGGTTTCCAAGGTGCAATTAAACGCCACGGACAATCTCGCGGACCAATGGCACACGGTTCACGTTACCACCGTCGCCCAGGTTCAATGGGTCCTGTTGCTCCAAACCGCGTATTTAAAGGTAAACTATTACCTGGTCGCATGGGCGGAGAACAAATCACAGTACAAAACCTTGAAATCGTAAAAGTAGATGCAGAACGCAATCTTCTATTAGTAAAAGGTAATGTACCTGGCTCTAAAAAAGCGCTTCTAAAACTAGTAAGTGCGGTTAAAGCAAAGTAATAACCCGGAAAGGAGGAAGTAAGAATGCCTAAAGTTGCATTATTAAACCAAAGTGGTTCACAAGTTGGCGATATTGAGCTGAACGACTCAATCTTTGGTATCGAGCCAAACAACCACGTGATGTTTGAAGCTGTTATTATGCAAAGAGCTTCTCTACGTCAAGGAACTCATAAAACTAAAATTCGTTCTGAAGTAGCTGGCGGAGGACGTAAACCATGGCGTCAAAAAGGCACAGGTCGTGCTCGTCAAGGTTCAATTCGTTCACCACAATGGCGCGGAGGCGGTACTGTATTTGGTCCTGTACCACGCAGCTATAGCTATAAATTACCTAAAAAAGTTCGTCGCTTAGCTATCAAATCAGCGTTATCTACTAAAGTTGCGGAAGAGAACATTCTAGTATTAGAAACACTATCTTTCGAAGCTCCAAAAACAAAAGACTTTAAAGGTCTACTTAAAGGTCTTTCTGTAGATTCTAAAGCATTAATCGTAACTGCAGACATCGATGAAAACGTAGCATTATCTGCTCGTAACATCCCTGGAGTAACAGTTGTTACTGCTAACGGAATCAGCGTATTAGACGTTTTAAATCATGATAAATTGATCATGACTAAGCAAGCGGTCGAAAAAGTAGAGGAGGTGCTTGCATAATGGATGCACGCGATATCATTAAGCGCCCCGTTATCACTGAACGTTCTACTGACATCATGGCTGACAAAAAATATACTTTTGAAGTTGATGTAAGAGCTAATAAAACTCAAGTTAAAGATGCTGTTCAAGAAATCTTTGATGTAAAAGTTGAAAAAGTGAACATCATGAACTACAAAGGTAAATTCAAGCGCATGGGTAAATTCGGTGGTTATACAAACAAACGCCGTAAAGCGATTGTTAAACTAACTGCTGACAGCAAAGAAATCGAAATCTTTGAAGCTTAATTTCTAACAAGAAGAGGAGGGAAATGAAATGGCGATTAAAAAATACAAACCTACCTCTAATGGTCGTCGCGGCATGACGGTATCTGATTTCGCAGAAATCACTACAGACAAACCAGAAAAATCTTTGCTTGCTCCAGTAAAGCGCAAAGGTGGCCGTAACAACCAAGGTAAGTTGACAGTTCGTCATCAAGGCGGCGGTCATAAACGTCAATATCGTATCATCGACTTTAAACGTGACAAAGATGGAATACCAGGTCGCGTTGCTACAGTCGAGTATGATCCAAACCGCTCAGCTAACATTGCACTAATTAATTATGTAGATGGAGAAAAGCGTTACATCCTAGCTCCTAAGACTCTTAAAGTAGGCGCAGAAGTAATGTCTGGTCCTGAAGCAGATATCAAAGTAGGTAATGCATTACCACTTACAAACATTCCTGTGGGTACTGTAATCCACAACATCGAACTTAAACCTGGTAAAGGTGGACAGTTGGTACGTTCTGCTGGAACAAGTGCACAAGTACTTGGTAAAGAAGGCAAATACGTATTAGTACGTTTAAACTCTGGTGAAGTTCGTATGATTCTTGCTACTTGCCGCGCTACTGTAGGTCAAGTTGGTAACGAACAACACGAATTGATTAACATCGGTAAAGCCGGTCGTTCTCGTTGGTTAGGTAAACGCCCAACTGTACGTGGATCTGTTATGAACCCTAACGATCACCCACACGGTGGTGGTGAAGGTAAAGCTCCTATCGGTCGTAAATCACCTATGTCTCCTTGGGGTAAACCAACTCTTGGATACAAAACACGTAAGAAAAACAATCAATCTGATAAATTTATCGTACGTCGTCGTAAAAAATAACGGGATTGAACTACGGTTCCAAAGACGGGCCGTAGAACAATCACGAAGGGAGGTTCAATCATGGGTCGCAGCTTAAAAAAAGGACCTTTTGTTGACGAACATTTAATGACAAAGATCGAAAAGTTAAATGAAACTGATGGCAAGCAAGTAGTGAAGACTTGGTCTCGCCGTTCTACGATCTTCCCACAATTCATCGGACACACTATCGCAGTGTATGATGGTCGCAAACATGTGCCTGTTTATGTTACTGAAGATATGGTAGGCCACAAGCTTGGAGAATTTGCTCCAACACGTGCATACAAAGGCCATGGTAATGATGATAAGAAAACAAGACGTTAATGAGAGGAGGGCATTATAATGCAAGCTAAAGCTGTTGCAAGAACAGTTCGTATTGCTCCTCGTAAAGCTCGTTTAGTCGTAGATTTAATTCGAGGTAAGCAAGTAGGTGAAGCGGTAGCGATTTTAAATTTAACTCCAAAAGCTGCTTCTCCAATCGTAGAAAAAGTATTAAAATCTGCACTAGCTAACGCAGAGCACAACTACGAAATGGATGTTAATAATTTAGTAGTTGAGCAAGCATTTGTTGACGAAGGACCAACTTTAAAACGTTTCCGTCCACGCGCACAAGGTCGTGCTAGCGCAATCAACAAACGCACAAGTCACATCACAATCGTTGTATCAGAAAAGAAGGAGGGATAATCTGTGGGTCAAAAAGTAAATCCAGTCGGTTTGCGTATCGGTGTCATCCGTGATTGGGAGTCAAAATGGTACGCAGGTAAAGACTACGCTGATCTTTTACACGAAGACCTGAAAGTTCGTGAGTACATCACAAAACGCTTAAGCGATGCATCTGTTTCTAAAGTAGAAATCGAACGTGCAGCTAATCGCTTAAATATCACAGTCCATACTGCAAAACCAGGAATGGTTATCGGTAAAGGTGGTACTGAGGTAGAGGCGTTGCGTAAAGCACTTAACGCACTTACTGGCAAACGTGTTCACATCAATATTCTTGAAATCAAAAAAGCTGACATCGACGCGAAATTAGTAGCGGAAAACATTGCTCGTCAATTGGAAAACCGTGTATCATTCCGTCGTGCTCAAAAACAAACTATTCAACGTGCTATGCGCGCAGGAGCTAAAGGTATCAAAACAATGGTATCTGGACGTCTTGGCGGTGCTGATATCGCTCGTTCTGAATCTTATAGCGAAGGAACTGTACCACTTCATACTCTTCGTGCTGACATTGATTATGCTACAGCAGAAGCAGATACGACTTACGGTAAGTTAGGCGTAAAAGTATGGATCTATCGTGGAGAGGTGCTTCCTACAAAGAAGAATAATGGGGAAGGAGGCAAATAATATGCTATTGCCAAAACGCGTAAAATATCGTCGTGTACACCGTGGAAAAATGCGCGGTCAAGCAAAAGGTGGTACTGAAGTAACATTCGGTGAATATGGTCTACAAGCTCAAGATGCTTCTTGGATCACTAACCGTCAAATCGAATCTGCCCGTATTGCAATGACTCGTTACATGAAACGTGGCGGTAAAGTTTGGATTAAAATATTCCCGCATAAGCCATACACTGCTAAGCCTCTTGAAGTCCGAATGGGTTCTGGTAAGGGTGCTCCTGAAGGATGGGTTGCAGTTGTTAAGCCTGGTAAAGTAATGTTCGAAATTGCAGGTGTATCTGAAGAGATCGCTCGTGAAGCTCTACGTCTTGCAGCACACAAACTTCCAGTTAAATGTAAGTTTGTAAAACGAGAAGAAATTGGTGGTGAATCAAATGAAAGCTAATGAAATTCGTGACCTTACCACTGCCGAAATAGAACAAAAAGTTAAATCATTAAAAGAAGAGCTTTTTAATCTACGCTTTCAATTGGCGACTGGACAACTGGAAAACACAGCTCGCATCCGTGAAGTGCGTAAAGCAATTGCTCGTATGAAAACTGTTATCCGTGAAAGAGAAATTGGTTTTAGCAAGTGATATTGAGAGGAGGTTCGCACAATGAGTGAACGTAACCAACGCAAAGTATACTCTGGACGCGTTGTTTCAGACAAAATGGATAAAACTGTTACTGTTTTAGTCGAAACATACAAAAAGCATCCATTATACGGCAAACGCGTAAAGTACTCTAAAAAGTTTAAAGCTCATGATGAGCAAAATGAAGCAAAAATCGGCGATATCGTTCGTATCATGGAAACTCGCCCATTATCTGCGACTAAACGCTTCCGTCTAGTTGAAGTTGTTGAGAAAGCAGTTATTATCTAATTGTTCGGAAATATGTTTGATCCCGAAGGGAGGTTACACAGATGATTCAACAAGAATCACGTTTAAAAGTTGCTGATAACTCTGGTGCTCGTGAAGTACTTACAATTAAAGTTTTAGGTGGATCAGGCCGTAAAACTGCCAACATCGGTGATGTAATTGTTTGCACAGTGAAACAAGCAACACCAGGTGGCGTTGTTAAAAAAGGTGATGTTGTTAAAGCTGTTGTCGTTCGTACAAAGAGCGGCGTTCGTCGTAAAGATGGCACATACATCCGTTTTGATGAAAACGCATGTGTAATTATTCGTGACGATAAAGGTCCTCGTGGTACACGTATCTTTGGACCAGTTGCTCGTGAACTACGCGAGAACAACTTCATGAAAATCGTATCATTAGCTCCAGAAGTACTATAAAAATTAAACAAAATGCCTTTAAGGAGGTGCACACAGATGCATGTAAAAAAAGGTGATAAAGTAATGGTCATCTCTGGTAAGGATAAAGGCAAATCAGGCGTTATTCTTGCTGCTTACCCAAAACAAGAACGCGTTCTTGTAGAAGGTGTTAATATCGTAAAGAAACACGCTAAACCATCTAACTTGAATCCTCAAGGTGGAATCCTTAGCCAAGAAGCACCTATTCATGTATCAAACGTTATGCCGGTTGACCCTAAATCTGGTGAACCAACTCGCGTAGGCTATCAAACGGTTGATGGGAAAAAAGTGCGTGTAGCAAAAAAATCAGGTGAATCTTTAGATAAATAGATCAATGAAGAAGGGAGGTACAATCGATGAACCGCCTAAAAGAAAAACATGTAAAAGAAATTACTCCTGCTCTTGTGAGCAAGTTTAACTATAAATCAGTAATGCAAGTACCAAAACTTGAAAAAATCGTTATCAACATGGGTGTGGGTGATGCTGTGCAAAACTCTAAAGCATTAGATAATGCTGTTGAGGAATTAACACAAATCGCAGGTCAAAAACCTGTTATCACTCGCGCGAAAAAATCAATCGCTGGCTTCCGTTTACGTGAAGGTATGCCAATCGGAGCGAAAGTTACTTTACGTGGAGAACGCATGTACGAATTCTTCGATAAATTAGTATCTGTTTCTCTTCCACGTGTACGTGACTTCCGTGGTATTTCTAAAAAGTCTTTTGACGGACGCGGAAACTACACACTTGGTATTAAAGAGCAATTGATCTTCCCTGAGATCGATTACGATAAAGTAAGCAAAGTTCGTGGTATGGATATCGTTATCGTAACAACTGCCAATACTGATGAAGAAGCTCGTGAACTTTTAACACAATTTGGAATGCCATTCCAAAAGTAATCGTTAATTAGAGGGAGGCGAAAACGTGGCTAAAAAGTCAATGATTGCGAAACAAAAACGCACGCCTAAATACAAGGTACAAGAATATACACGTTGCGAACGTTGTGGACGTCCACATTCTGTATACCGTAAATTTAAGCTTTGCCGTATTTGTTTCCGTGAATTAGCATATAAAGGACAAATTCCTGGCGTTAAAAAAGCTAGCTGGTAAACCCAAAGTTAGGGAAGGAGGTAAAAACAATGGTCATGACAGATCCAATTGCAGATTTGCTAACTCGCATCCGTAATGCGAACATGGTTCGTCACGAAAAATTAGAAGTTCCTGCTTCTAATATTAAAAAAGAAGTTGCTGAAATCCTTAAGCGTGAAGGCTTCGTACGTGATGTAGAGTTTATCGAAGATAACAAGCAAGGCATTATCCGCATTTTCTTAAAATACGGTGCAAAAAATGAACGTGTAATCACAGGCTTAAAACGTATCAGTAAACCTGGTCTTCGTGTTTATGCTAAAGCTGATGAGGTACCACGCGTTCTTAACGGTCTTGGTATCGCACTCGTTTCTACTTCTCAAGGCGTTCTTACAGACAAAGAAGCTCGCGCGAAACAAGTAGGCGGAGAAGTACTAGCGTACGTTTGGTAATATAGTTTCAGAAAGAATGGAGGTGCAATAAATGTCCCGTATAGGTAAAAAACCAATTGAAATCCCTAGTGGAGTAACAGTAACGCTTGATGAAAATCATCACGTTATCGTAAAGGGTCCTAAAGGTGAGCTTTCTCACACTTTTAATAAAGATATCGCAATTAACATCGAAGAGAACGTAATCAACATCGTGCGTCCTTCTGATCAAAAAGAGCACCGTGCGCTTCATGGTACAACTCGTGCATTGATCGCTAACATGGTTGAAGGTGTATCTAAAGGCTTCGAAAAAGGCTTAGAACTTATCGGTGTCGGTTACCGTGCCCAAAAACAAGGTAAAAAGCTTGTATTGAACGTTGGATACTCTCACCCAGTTGAAATCGAACCTGAAGAAGGTATCGAAATCGAAGTACCAGCTAATACGAAAGTAGTAGTAAAAGGTGCAAGTAAAGAACGTGTAGGCGCTTTAGCGGCTAACATTCGTGACGTTCGTCCTCCAGAACCTTACAAAGGAAAAGGTATTAGGTATGAAGGAGAATATGTTCGTCGTAAAGAAGGTAAAACAGGTAAGTAATGCTGCATAGCTAAACGAAAGGAGTGACCGAAATGATTACGAAGGCTGATAAAAATGCAGTGCGTAAGAAAAGACACGCTCGCGTAAGATCTAAACTTTCTGGCACTGCGGCTCGTCCTCGTCTAAATGTGTATCGCTCAAATAAACACATTTATGCACAATTAATTGACGATGTGAACGGAGTAACTCTTGCTAGCGCGTCTACACAAGACAAAGAAGCTAGTATTGAAGCTACAGGCAACGTTGATGCGGCTGTTAAAGTCGGCGAATTAATCGCTAAACGTGCGGAAGCAAAAGGATTGAAATCAATCGTATTTGACCGTGGAGGATACTTATATCATGGTCGTGTTAAAGCGTTAGCAGATGCTGCTCGCGAAAACGGGTTAGAATTTTAATAGACAAAGGAGGGACATATAGAATGCGTCGTATTGATCCAAACAAACTTGAACTTGAAGAGCGCGTAGTTACGGTAAACCGTGTAGCTAAGGTTGTTAAAGGTGGACGTCGTTTCAGATTCTCTGCTCTTGTAGTAGTTGGAGATAAAAACGGTAACGTTGGCTTTGGTACAGGTAAAGCTCAAGAGGTACCAGAAGCTATTCGCAAAGCAATTGAAGATGCGAAGAAAAACTTAATTGAAGTTCCTATGGTTGGAACAACAATTCCTCACGAAGTAATCGGTCACTTCGGAGCTGGCGAAATTCTTCTAAAACCTGCATATGAAGGTACAGGAGTTATCGCTGGTGGACCAGTTCGTGCGGTACTAGAGTTAGCGGGTGTAGGCGATATCCTTTCTAAATCATTGGGTACAAACACACCAATTAACATGGTTCGCGCAACACTAGATGGTCTACAACAATTAAAACGTGCTGAAGACGTAGCTAAGTTACGTGGTTTATCAGTAGAAGAACTGTTAGGATAAGGAGGGAAATCAAATGGCGAATAAACTAGAAGTTACCCTCACTCGCAGTGTGATTGGTCGCCCTGAGGACCAACGCCAAACAGTAACAGCTCTTGGATTACGCAAAATGCACCAAACAGTTGAGCACCAAGACAATCCTGCCATCCGTGGTATGATTAATAAAGTTGCTCATCTTGTAACGGTAACTGAAAAATAATTTTCGATCTTCTACAAAATAAGGAGGTGCCAACATGAAACTTCATGAATTAAAACCTGCAGAAGGTTCACGTCAAGAACGTAAACGCAAAGGTCGCGGTATTGGTTCAGGTAACGGTAAAACTGCTGGTAAGGGACATAAAGGTCAAAATGCTCGTTCTGGCGGCGGCGTACGTCCTGGATTCGAAGGTGGTCAAACACCTTTATTCAGACGCTTACCAAAACGCGGATTCACTAACATTAACCGTAAAGAATATGCGGTAGTTAATCTTGACGCACTTAATCGTTTTGAAGATGGAGCGGAAGTTACTCCAGAGCTTCTTATTGAAACGGGTGTTGTAAGTAACGAAAAAGCAGGAATTAAAGTTCTTGCTAAAGGCAACGTAGAGAAAAAGCTTACAGTTAAAGCTCATAAATTCTCTGCTGCGGCTAAAGAAGCAATCGAAGCTGCCGGCGGTAAAGCCGAGGTGATCTAATGCTTCAGACAATCTCCAATTTTATGCGCGTGGGTGACATAAGAAGAAAGATCATTTTCACCCTATTAATGTTAATTGTATTTCGCATCGGCACATTTATCCCCGTTCCAGGGGTGAATGCACAAATTTTACAATCACAGGATCAAATGAGTGTATTTGGTGTCTTGAATGTATTTGGTGGCGGTGCGTTATTAAACTTCTCAATTCTTGCGATGGGAATCATGCCGTATATTACAGCATCAATCATTGTTCAGTTACTACAAATGGACGTTGTGCCGAAATTTACGGAATGGGCTAAGCAAGGTGAGGCAGGTCGTCGTAAACTAGCTCAGTTTACACGATACTTTACTATCGTGCTTGGTTTTATCCAAGCTCTTGGTATGTCTTATGGGTTTAATAATCTTGCTGGTGGCATGTTAATTGAAAATACGGGTATTGGCTCTTATTTATTAATTGCTACAGTATTAACTGCAGGAACTGCTTTTTTAATGTGGTTAGGGGAGCAAATTACGGAAAAAGGTGTTGGTAATGGTATTTCTATTATTATCTTCGCTGGAATCGTTGCCGGTATTCCTTCCATCGCTAACCAAATTTATGCGCAGCAAATTGAAGGTGCTGGAGATCAATTATTCCTACGTATCGTAACCCTTGTACTTATCGTGCTTGCGGTTATTGCTATTGTAGTTGGAACAATCTTTATCCAACAGGCATTAAGAAAAATTCCAGTACAATATGCAAAACGTGCATCAGCAGGTAAGACGCCAGTAGGTGTTCAAAACACTCATTTACCTTTAAAAGTAAATGCTGCAGGTGTTATCCCTGTTATCTTTGCGATTTCATTTATCATTACACCACGAACGATTGCAGGCTTTTTTGAATCGAATAGTGTAACGAGTTGGATCCAGAAGATATTTGATTATACTGAGCCAATTGGTATGGTCATCTATGCTGCATTAATAATTGCTTTCACATATTTCTATGCATTCATTCAAGTAAACCCAGAGAAAGTCTCTGAGAACTTGAAGAATCAAGGTGGTTATGTACCGGGCATCCGTCCTGGTAAAAACACGCAGGAATATTTAACTAAAGTCTTATATCGTTTAACTTTTGTTGGTGCTCTTTTCTTAACAGCGATTGCAATCATTCCAATGTTCTTCATTAATGTTGCAGGGCTACCAGAAACTGCTCAAATCGGTGGAACGAGCTTACTAATCGTGATTGGTGTTGCTCTTGATACTTACAAACAGTTAGAGTCTCAGCTAGTTAAACGTCATTATAAAGGTTTTATCAAATAGAAAGGTTTAAGGGGACGATTGTTCCCTCAAACCTAATAGAATAGGGGGGAATTCACTTGAATCTTGTATTAATGGGGCTCCCTGGTGCCGGTAAAGGTACACAAGCAGAAAGAATTGTTGAAAAGTACGGTATTCCGCATATCTCTACTGGAGACATGTTCCGTGCAGCGATCAAAGAAGAAACTGCTCTAGGTTTAGAAGCAAAGTCTTTTATGGATAAAGGTGAACTTGTGCCAGACGAAGTAACAATTGGTATTGTTAGAGAACGTCTTGGTAAACCCGATTGCGAAAAAGGTTTTCTTTTAGATGGTTTCCCTAGAACCGTTGCTCAAGCGGATGCTTTAGAAAATATTCTTTCTGATCTATCAAGAAAAATTGATTACGTTATTAACATTGATGTAGATCAAGAGATTTTGATGGAAAGGCTAACTGGCCGCAGAATATGTAAATCTTGTGGGGCAACATATCATCTTGTATTTAATCCTCCAACTAAAGAGGGCGAATGTGACCGTTGTGGTGGAGAATTATATCAACGTGAAGATGATAATGAAGCAACTGTTAAAAATAGACTTGACGTAAACATTAAGCAAACAAAACCTTTGCTTGATTTCTATGAAAATAAAGGCTATTTACGTAACATTAACGGTCAACAAGAAATTGGTAAAGTATTTACTGATCTAGATAGTCTTTTAAGAGGCTTACAATAATGATCATAAGCAAAACTCAACGTGAAATCGATATTATGCGAGAAGCTGGTAGAATTGTCGCTTTAACACATGAGGAATTACAAAAGCATATCACTCCGGGAATAACGACAAGAGAATTAGATCGTCTTGCTGAGGCTTTTATTCTCAAATGTGGGGCCGTCCCATCTTTTAAAGGATATAACGGTTTTCCAGGTAGTATATGTACATCTGTGAACGAAAAGCTAGTTCACGGGATTCCTGATGATAACAGCTTAAACGATGGTGATATCATCAGTATTGATATAGGTGCAAAATATAACGGTTATCACGGTGATTCTGCCTGGACCTACGCAGTAGGGGCAATTGATGAACAATCAAAAGCATTGCTTGAAGTTACTGAGCAGTCATTATATGAAGGCTTAAAACAAGCAAAGCCAGGTGTACGCTTATCGAACATCTCTCATGCAATCCAAACATATGCGGAAAGCAAAGGTTTTTCCATTGTACGAGAATATGTCGGACATGGGGTAGGGCAAGACTTACATGAGGAACCACAGATTCCACATTTTGGTCCCCCGAATAAAGGGCCTCTATTAAAACCAGGTATGGTATTAGCTATCGAACCGATGGTAAATATCGGTAGTAGATATGTATCAACGCTATCCGATCAATGGACAGTCGTAACAGTCGATGGTAAGCGTTGTGCCCATTTCGAACATACAATAGCCATTACTGAAACTGGTTATGAAATACTTACTGTAAAATAACAGTAGGCTTTTCTAAAATACTCCGTTTCTAACTCATTTTTCTTTTTACTATAAGGAGACGTCAAACTCTTTTTATGTTATAATCAGAAGGTTGTTGTGTATATGTTTAAAATCATTTGTTTTGAGTAAGATGATTATTAGCTCATAAAGCTTGCATTGATTACGCGACCTATGAGATTATGTATCGGAATGTCCGAATGTGTTATTCTGCGAACCTTTTAGCAAAGAATATCTACATGCTTGGGAAAGCATTTGATATATTTCGTATATGATTTTATGGAAGGGAGACTTGTTTAGTGGCGAAAGATGATGTAATTGAAGTAGAAGGCACAGTCATAGACACTTTGCCAAATGCAATGTTTAAGGTAGAATTAGAAAACGGTCATACAGTTTTAGCTCATGTTTCCGGTAAAATCCGCATGCACTTCATTCGTATTTTACCAGGGGATAAAGTAACAGTTGAGCTTTCTCCTTATGACTTAACTCGCGGAAGAATCACTTATCGTTTTAAATAATCATTGCACTCCGTACTACTAAGGAGGTTAGGATAATGAAAGTAAGACCATCAGTTAAACCGATCTGCGAAAAGTGCAAAGTCATCCGCAGAAAAGGTAAAGTAATGGTTATCTGTGAAAACCCTAAACATAAACAAAAACAAGGCTAATTTGAAGGAGGTGCGCATATAGTGGCACGTATTGCAGGTGTAGATGTACCACGTGAAAAACGTGTAGTAATCTCATTAACTTATATCTATGGTATTGGTAAAACAACTGCTCAAAAAGTTCTAGCAGAAGCTGGTGTAAACGAGAATACTCGTGTACGCGATCTTACTGAAGATGAATTAAACAAAATTCGTGAGCAAATCGATTCATTAAAAGTTGAAGGTGACCTTCGTCGTGAAGTATCACTTAACATCAAACGTCTAATGGAAATCGGATCCTACCGCGGTCTTCGTCACCGTCGTGGCTTACCTGTTCGCGGACAAAATACTAAAAACAATGCTCGTACACGTAAAGGTCCTCGTAAGACTGTAGCGAACAAAAAGAAATAATCGGTAAAGGAGGGTTCTTAAAATGGCTCGTAAAACTAATACACGTAAACGTCGTGTCAAAAAGAATATTGAAAGCGGAATTGCACATATTCGTTCAACATTCAATAATACAATCGTAACTATCACTGATTCTCATGGTAATGCTCTTTCTTGGTCAAGTGCTGGTGCGCTAGGATTCAGAGGTTCTCGTAAATCGACTCCTTTCGCTGCGCAAATGGCTGCTGAAACAGCTGCGAAAGCATCTATGGAACATGGTATGAAAACTTTAGAAGTAACAGTTAAAGGACCTGGTGCAGGTCGTGAAGCTGCTATTCGTGCATTACAAGCTGCTGGTCTAGAAGTTACTGCTATCAGAGACGTTACTCCAGTACCACATAACGGATGTCGTCCACCAAAACGCCGCCGTGTATAATTAATCTGTATAAACTTTTGAATCCCTGTCTATAATGGGATATGATACAAAGTAAATGAATTATACAGTATTTATTATTCCAGTTGTTGTGCACAAAACGGGAACGTATACATGGGGGAATTTCGGTTAATAAACCGGGGTTTCGACGTTTTGAAGGAGGGTGTATTTTGATGATCGAAATAGAAAAACCAAAAATCGAAACGGTTGAGATCAGCGATGATGCTAAGTATGGTAAGTTCGTCGTAGAACCACTTGAGCGTGGATATGGAACAACTTTGGGTAACTCCTTACGTCGTATCCTATTATCCTCACTCCCAGGTGCCGCTGTCACTTCGATCCAAATTGATGGGGTACTTCATGAGTTCTCAACAATTGAAGGCGTCGTAGAAGATGTAACATCTATCATTTTAAACATTAAAAAGCTCGCATTGAAAATCTATTCTGATGAAGAAAAAACATTAGAAATTGACGTTCAAAGCGAAGGTGTAGTTACTGCTGCAGATGTAACACATGATAGTGATGTAGAGATTCTTAATCCGGATCTTCATATTGCTACTCTTGGTTCAAATGGTCATTTGCATATGCGTCTAACTGCTAAACGTGGTCGTGGTTATACACCAGCTGTTCAAAACAAAAAAGAAGATCAACCAATCGGTGTAATTCCTATTGATTCTATTTATACGCCAGTTTCACGCGTACAATATCAAGTTGAGAATACTCGTGTTGGTCAATTGAGTAATTTTGATAAATTGACTTTTGATGTTTGGACTGACGGAAGTACTGGCCCTCAAGATGCAGTTGCACTTGGAGCGAAGATCTTAACTGAGCATTTGAATATCTTTGTTGGTTTAACTGATGAAGCTCAAAATGCTGAAATTATGGTTGAAAAAGAAGAAGACCAAAAAGAAAAAGTCCTTGAAATGACAATTGAAGAACTAGATTTATCTGTTCGTTCATACAACTGCTTAAAACGTGCAGGCATTAACACTGTTCAGGAGTTAGCTAATAAAACTGAAGAGGATATGATGAAAGTACGTAACTTAGGTAGGAAGTCTCTAGAGGAAGTAAAACATAAACTAGAAGAGCTTGGATTAGGTTTGCGTAAAGACGACTGATTGTCTTTTGAAATCTAGCCTTTAATGACTTCAACAAAGGAGGGAAACTTTCATGGGATACAGAAAGTTAGGACGCACTAGCGCTCAACGTAAAGCGATGCTACGTGACTTATCAACAGATTTAATCATCAATGAGCGTATTGAAACAACTGAAGCTCGTGCTAAAGAACTTCGTTCAGTAGTTGAAAAATTGATCACTCTTGGTAAACGTGGAGATCTTCACGCTCGTCGCCAAGCAGCTGCATATGTTCGTCATGAAGTAGCTGATGCTGAGAAAAACCAAGATGCTGTTCAAAAATTGTTCAGTGATATTGCTCCTCGTTATGAAGAGCGTCAAGGTGGTTACACTCGTATTATGAAAATCGGTCCTCGTCGTGGCGACGCAGCACCAATGGTAATCATCGAATTAGTATAATAAACGTATCTTCTTAGATTAGGATAACCTAACCTTTGGGATTCATGTGCAGATTGAGGGCGCCTGAATGGTTTCATTGGAACTTATTCAATGCCCTCTTTCTTTAAATAGGGATACCCCTAAAGCCAATGAGCAAAACCATTTTGAGTGTTACGATGGACATCCGTAATATTGAGGTGTTACGTCTAGCTCTTTGCATCTTCATCCATTTGCTTTACTCGTCCATACAGGAATGCCTGTATTACTAGGATGAGGATGCAGGCTTTTTTAAAAACAACCATTGCCAAGGCAATTATTAATGAGCCTTTGTTATGGAGATAGTTGCAGATAGGATAGAACTCCATATACATAGTAGCTCGCCATCAATAATGGCGGCTTTTTTATTATATAAAGAGAAATTTTTGTTTTGCCCCTAAGTTTAGTTAATAGAACTTTTGTAACTCCTTATTCAATAGCATAATTAGTGGCAGAGTACGTGGGTATGTATGGTCGGTGCGCATACAGGTAAGGGAAAAAAGAAGAATTACTTATATACGTGAAAACGCGTAAAAGATATGGGGAAAGTGAAGAACTGCATGCACAGGGTGAAATCGCGCAAAAGGTAGGAAAGAAAGGCAAAGAATTGCGCGTAAAGGGTGGAATCGCGCAAAAGGTAGGAAAGAAAGCCAAAGAATTGTGCGTAAAGGGTGAAAGCGCGCAAAAAGTAGTAAAGAAAGCTAAGGAATTGCGCGTAAAGGGTGAAAGCGCGCAAAAGGTAGTAAAGAAAGCTAAGGAATTGCGCGTAAAGGGTGAAAGTGCGCAAAAGGTAGTAAAGAAAGCTAAGGAATTGCGCGTAAACGATGGAAACGCGCAAAAAGTAGTAAAGAAAGACAAAGAACTGCGCGTAAAAGGTGGAAACGCGCAAAAAGTAGTAAAGAAAGCTAAGGAATTGCGCGTAAACGATGGAAACGTGCAAAAAGTAGTAAAGAAAGCTAAGGAATTGCGCGTAAAGGGTGAAAGCGCGCAAAAAGTAGTAAAGAAAGACAAAGAACTGCGCGTAAAAGGTGGAAACGCGCAAAAAGTAGTAAAGAAAGCTAAGGAATTGCGCGTAAAGGGTGAAAGCGCGCAAAAAGTAGTAAAGAAAGCTAAGGAATTGCGCGTAAAGGGTGAAAGCGCGCAAAAAGTAGTAAAGAAAGCTAAGGAACTGCGCGTAAACGATGGAAGCGCGCAAAAAGTAGTAAAGAAAGCTAAAGAATTGCGCGTAAAGGGTGAAAGCGCGCAAAAAGTAGTAAAGAAAGCTAAGGAATTGCGCGTAAAGGGTGAAAGCGCGCAAAAGGTAGTAAAGAAAGCTAAGGAATTGCGCGTAAAGGGTGAAAGCGCGCAAAAGGTGGCAAAGAAAACCAAGGAATTGCGCGTAAACATTGGAATTGCGCTAAAACTAGTAAAGAAGCAAGACTTGTGCATAAGGAATCATTAAACGCATGAACCATTCTGAATGCAAGCCAGTGATATTAGTACGATTAAGAATTGGTTTTCTATCACTTCAGAGCCGTGACTTATTGATAGCATTGAAGAATAGCGATGAAGTGAGTTAGAAGAAAGAGTGAAGTATAAGAGCAACTAAGACTCTGTCATTGTCTTAACGGGCTTGCCAATCGCCCATTTTTCAATCACTTCAGAGCAATTATCTTTTGACAAGCAGAGAAGAATAATAGCTATGAGGCCTGTCAAAAGAAAGAACGAAGTATAAGAGCAACTAGGTCTCTGTCGTCGCCTTAAAGGCTTGCCAATCGCACAGTTTTCTAATAAAATTTAGACGTTAGATTTTTAGGTTTGTTTTTAGTAGAGTTGAGAGCAGCAGAGGTTGGAGAGGAGTAGATGAGTATGAAGAATTCCCTCGTGCAGATAAGGAATCTTTCTTTTAAATATGATGAGAATGCGGATTATGCGTTGAAAGATGTGACGTTTGATATATATGAAGGGGAATGGTTGGCGATTGTTGGTCATAATGGATCAGGGAAGTCAACGATGGCTAAGCTTTTAAATGGCTTGAATTTCCCCAAGGAAGGCAGTATTACGGTAGATGGTTT
This sequence comes from Cytobacillus sp. FSL K6-0129, assembly GCF_038007625.1. Classification (NCBI taxonomy): domain Bacteria; kingdom Bacillati; phylum Bacillota; class Bacilli; order Caryophanales; family Bacillaceae; genus Cytobacillus; species Cytobacillus sp. FSL K6-0129. The sequence goes on from NZ_JBBOXM010000001.1 coordinate 3,177,382, forward strand.
GCTGCTATCAGAAGAAACGGTTTGGGACATACGAGATAAAATTGGGATGGTTTTTCAAAATCCCGATAACCAGTTTGTTGGTACGACTGTACAGGATGATGTGGCTTTTGGTTTAGAAAATCACGGCATCGAGAGAGAAGAAATGATTAAGCGTGTCCATGACGCGCTGGAGAGTGTGAAAATGGAACAGTTTCTTGATCAAGAGCCGCACCATTTATCAGGTGGCCAAAAGCAGCGTGTGGCCATTGCAGGGGTTCTAGCGCTTAGGCCAAATATCATTGTCTTGGACGAAGCGACCTCTATGTTAGACCCGCGTGGTCGTGAAGAGGTGTTAGAGACGATTAGGCAGTTAAAAGCATCGCAAGAAATGACTGTTATTTCCATCACACATGATTTAGAAGAAGCAGCAAAGGCTGATCGCATGATTGTGATGAATAAAGGACAGCTTTATCGGGAAGGTAGTCCGGAAGATATTTTCCAATTAGATGAAGAGTTGATTTCGTTAGGACTCGATATTCCATTCCCTGTGAAAATGAGCAAAATGTTAAAAGGCTTAAATATCCCAGTATCTAAGCATCATTTATCTGAAGAAGAATTGGTGGAAGAATTATGGACATCTCACTCAAAAATGTAGAATATCGCTATCAGGTCAATACGCCGTTTGAAAGATTAGCGATTCAAGATGTGTCTATAGATATTCCGTCTGGCACATTTCTCGCTTTAATAGGACATACTGGTTCTGGGAAATCGACCGTCCTACAACATTTAAATGCATTACTGAAACCTACAGCGGGCGAAGTTGTTATTGGTGAGAGAACGATTACTTCTGAAAAGAAACAGAAAGGCTTAAAAGCGATACGCCAAAAAGTAGCGATTGTGTTTCAATTTCCTGAGCATCAACTATTTGAAGAAACTGTAGAGAAGGATATTTGTTTTGGTCCGATGAATTTCGGTGTGAATGAAGAAGAAGCAAAAAGGCGAGCGCATGAAGCAATTAAACAAGTGGGCCTAGATGAGTCGATTTTACAAAAATCGCCGTTCGATCTTTCTGGTGGACAAATGCGCCGAGTTGCCATTGCTGGTGTATTAGCGATGCATCCTGATGTCATTGTGCTTGATGAACCAACAGCTGGCTTAGATCCTCGTGGGCGTAAAGAAATTATGGATATGTTTTATCAGCTTCATAAAGAGCGGAATTTATCTACGATTCTTGTAACGCATAGTATGGAGGATGCCTCACGCTATGCGGATAAGATTGCTATTATGCATAAAGGTGAAGTCTATAAAGTGGGCACACCACTCGAGATTTTCTCTGACCCGGAGCAATTGATAAAAATGGGCTTAGACGTACCAGAGGTTGTGAAGTTCCAGCAAAAGCTAGAGAAAACATTCGGCTATAAGTTTGCTAAAACATGCTTAACAATAGAGGAAATCAGTCAAGAAATGCCTCGCTTTTTAAAGAGAGGTGAAGCCTAATGATGGAAAAAATGATTTTTGGACGCTATGTTCCAGCTGATTCAGTGATTCACCGAATGGACCCGCGTTCCAAACTCATTATCGTTCTTTTATTCGTATGTGTTGTTTTTATCGCTAATAATGCGATTACGTATGGTGCCCTTGTTGTCTATACCTTATTAATGCTAGCGATGTCGAAAGTGCCGATGCGCTTTGTATTTGGCGGCTTAAAACTCGTCTTCATTTTGATTATTTTTACGTTCTTGATGCATATCTTTTTAACAAGAGAAGGACCGATTATTTTTGAATTAGGATGGTTTAAAGTTTACGAGGAAGGCTTGAGACAAGGGATATTTATCTCTTTACGCTTTTTCCTATTAATCTTAATCACATCGATCCTAACGTTAACAACAGCCCCTATTGCGATTACAGACGGTTTAGAGAGTTTGTTAGGCCCACTTAAGAAGTTGAAGTTTCCGGTGCATGAGCTCGCTCTAATGATGTCTATCGCCTTAAGGTTTATTCCGACGCTCATGGAGGAAACAGATAAGATTATGAAGGCACAATCAGCAAGAGGCGTGGAGTTCTCCTCAGGCCCTGTAAAAGACCGTGTGATGGCGATTATTCCACTACTGATTCCGCTGTTTGTGAGTTCATTTAAACGAGCAGAGGAGCTTGCCACAGCAATGGAGGCTCGTGGTTATCGTGGAGGCGATGGACGGACAAGGTATCGTAAGCTTGTGTGGAGCGGTATTGATACCTTGATGTTGTTATTGCTTTTGGCTTTAACGATATTGTTAATTATATTTAGAACATAAAGAGGACATATCATGAGAATCAAATGTATTATCGCTTACGATGGCACAGGCTTTGCGGGCTATCAAGTACAACCGAATAAACGGACTGTCCAGAGGGAGCTAGAATCAGCACTTACGAAGCTGCATAAGGGCAGTGAAGTGAAAGTTGTTGCTTCTGGCCGCACGGACGCTGGTGTTCATGCGGTGGGTCAAGTAATTCATTTCGATAGTCCTTTGCAGTTGCCTGAGGAGCGGTGGCCAGCTGCTTTGAATTCTATTCTGCCGAATGATGTTGTAGTAGAGGAAGCGGCCTATGTAGCAGAGGACTTCCATGCGCGATATCATGCTATAGGTAAGGAGTATCGCTACCGATTAATACGTACGAAGAAAAGCAACCCTTTTTTGCGGCATTATGCTTATCAGTATTCCTTTCCAATAGATGTGGAACGTATGCGCAAAGCCATCCCGTATTTATTAGGAGAACATGACTTTACAAGCTTTTGTTCAGCAAGATCTGAAGTGGAAGATCGCGTGCGGAACATCTATGGGATTTATATTGAGGAACATGATGATGAGCTACTGTTCCGTTTTGTTGGTAACGGGTTTCTTTATAATATGATTCGCATCTTAATGGGGACCTTACTTGAGGTTGGTAAGGGCGAGCGAGAGCCACATGAAATAGAGAAGATTTTAGCGAAGAAAAACCGTATCTTTGCTGGGAAAACGGCACCTGGTCATGGCCTGTATTTATGGCAAGTCTATTACGATGAAAATATTGCTAATGATAAGTAAAGAGCGTCATTTGCTGGATTTGCGAGAAAAAATTCTTAAAACAACTAATCCAGGTGTAACATCGACTTGACAATCAGCTGGTAAAGTTATATTATAGCATATGGTATTATTATTAAAACCACGATAAGCCCCGGAATCTTATTGTGTAAGAATATATGAAACCAAAAATGATTATAATGGATTTAATTTAGGAGGGAAAACCGATGCGTACAACGTTTATGGCGAATGCAAACAATATCGAACGTAAATGGTACGTAGTTGATGCTGAAGGCAAAACTCTTGGACGTCTTGCTAGTGAAGTAGCATCAATTCTACGTGGTAAACATAAACCAACTTATACACCACATGTGGATACTGGTGATCATGTAATTATCTTGAACGCTTCTAAGATCGAATTAACTGGTAAGAAGCTTACTGATAAAATTTACTACCGCCACAGCATGCACCCTGGTGGTTTAAAAACTAGAACTGCTAATGAAATGCGTACAAACTACCCTGAGAGCATGTTAGAGCTTGCTATTAAAGGCATGCTTCCAAAGAACTCTCTTGGTCGTCAAATGTTTAAAAAATTACATGTTTACGCTGGTAGCGAACATGCGCACCAAGCACAACAACCAGAAGTTTACGAACTTCGTGGATAATTAATTAGGGGAGGTTATTAACTTGGCACAGGTTCAATATACTGGTACTGGTCGCCGTAAGAGCTCAGTAGCTCGCGTACGTTTAGTCCCTGGCGACGGTAAAATCGTTATCAATGGTCGTGAAATCAATGAATATATCCCGTTTGCAGCTTTACGTGAAGTTGTTAAACAACCACTAGTAGCTACTGAAACAGTAGGAAGCTACGACATTCTTGTAAATGTTAAAGGTGGTGGATACACTGGTCAAGCTGGCGCAATCCGCCACGGTATCGCTCGTGCGTTACTTCTAGCTGATCCAGAATACCGTCCAACACTAAAACGCGCTGGACTATTAACACGTGACGCTCGTATGAAAGAACGTAAAAAATACGGTCTTAAAGGCGCTCGTCGTGCACCTCAGTTCTCAAAACGTTAATATACCAACGTTTCAAGACCCTCGAACAGTTTTGTTCAAGGGTCTTTTTTGATGAGAAAAATAGCTTTTGACCTAATTTTGACCTAATTTATTCTAATTCCATAAATTTAAGGAAGTTTTCAGCGGTTTTTTGAGACATTGTTTTTGAGACATGAGTATATACATTCATTGTTGTTTGGATGTCTTTATGGCCCAACCTAGCTTGTACTTCTTTAATGCTTGCGCCAGCTTCAAATAACATTGAGGCATGTGTGTGTCTCAGTCCATGAATAGTAATACTATGTAGGTCATAGATCGTTATAAAGTTATTTAATAGTTCATTCGGATATGCTAACCTTATAGGTCGTAAATCGCCTCTTAAGAGAATATGTGAGGGCTTCTTGTTGATTCCGTCCGCAAGCAACAATTCTTTCTGCTTAACCTTCCAACTTGTTAATAACTTTGTTGTATGGCTATCTATGTCAATCGCTCTATTTGATGCGTACTTTTTAGCTGTTTGAACAATTTCCTTTCCTTTTTCAAAGAACATAGTTTTATTAATATTTATTGTTTGTTCTTTGAGGTCTATATCATCCCATGTCAGAGCGACCAGCTCACCTTTCCTCATGCCTGTATATATTAACAAATAGAACATCATAAAGTATTGTATAGACATATGCTTTTTTGCTAATTTTAAGAATTTCTTAACCTCATTTTTTGTCCAGTAATTCCTTTCTTCTTTAGCAGCTAAAAAAGTTTCTTCTTTCTTCGGTATTGTTACATACTCCATTGGATTTTTTAGGATATAGTCCATTTTAACAGCATACTTAAAAACTAAATTTGCTTGAATCTTGATATCATTTACAGAATTTATTTCATCAGCTATTTCATTTATTACTTTTTGACAATACCCCTTTGTAATTTCTTTTATTTTTAGTTTGCCGAATCTTGGTAGTATATGCTTGTCAAACTTCGATAATTTGCTGTATTTCGTGCTCGGCTTTATTGTTTTTGAGTGAATATCCCACCATTCCTTAAATATATCTTCAAACAATAGAGCTTGCTTAGAGAGAAGGCCAGAATCAATTTCCTGCTTAAGTTTCATGTAAGCTGCTTGGGCTTCTTTTTTTGTCTTGAATCCTCTGCGTGTAGTCATTACTTTTTTTCCGGTCCCTGGATCAATTCCAATAATTAATTTGAACATCCACTTATCGCCTTGCTTAGTCTTATATTTTTGGTAGGAGGCCATAATAATCACCCTTTCCATATCTTTATTTTGTTGCTACAGCTACTTTATTTCTCTTTTTAATATAGTAACCACTCTGGAAATATAATTTATTTTGAAACATTTCTAATCTCCTTAAAGCGAAATCAAAGTCCACATTAAATTGATTCATAATTTCATTAGCCGTTACATTCTTTATTTCCTCTAGCATAAAGGTTGGTACGCAAAAGTGATAAGCGAAGTGATTTGCTTGAAATTCTTGCAAATCTCTAAATAAGGGGTGCATATTCAATTGATTTCCACAATGCCTTATATAATGTGTTACCTCATGTCCGAATAACATCCACTCTTCTTGTTTTGTTCCTCTAACTAAAACTATTTCATTATTTAATCTAAAAGGTCTCATTTTATAAACAAGTTTAATCCCTATATTTTTTGCAATTTTATTCATATCTAAATCTTCTGGTTTCTCCACTCCAATAGATGTGTATAGTTCATAAATGAAATCTTCAAGGTGTGAATACAAATAATGACCTCCATTATAGGAATGTATGTTCCCTTTTTAGGCAAAATATAGGGTGCACAAATATATGTACACCTTTAATTTTTAATTAGCATTTTCAAGACCAGTCATCGATTTTATGACAGATGGTAACTCTCCATCAAGGTAATTACGCGAGATTTCCCCAATATAATTGCCTACTTTTTCGCTATTCTCTAGTTTAGTATTGTAATTACCTTCTAATAGATCATTGATTGCATATATTACTGCATCGGCTAATTGATTTAATTCTTTAATTGCAGGTATTTCAGAGTCGTATTCATGTTGCATTTCATTCACTGCTATATTAACATCAGTTAATGCTTCGTTTAATATTTTCTGCTCTTCCTCTTTAGTGGTTGCTAAAGTGTCAACCGATGAATACTTCGAAATGATTAGTGTCATATAATACATTACTCCAGATTCAAGTATTTCAGTATGTTTCTCTGTATTTTCTTCATCTGAATCGGATATATTATTTGTTGATTCATTTGACGAACAACCTGTTAGTAATATAGATAATAACAAAATGAATATCGTTTTTTTCAATATAATACCCCTTTTTAAACATTATCTTTTTGACTTAGTTTAAATTTTATATATTCATACACTTCTTTCATATCTTCAACTGTTAATGATTCCATATCCTTAAACATCAAGTCGACATCAGGAAATTCTTTAACGATTTTATTCTTGTAATATTCTAGCTCGTTACTTTCTGTTTCATGACCAAGGAGAAAATCTGTGGTTACGTCAAAAAACTCAGCAAAAGATTTTATCATTTCAGGATCTGGTTTTCTATCCCCTGATTCATATCTAGAAAGTTGCACATTAGAAATTCCTAATGCATCAGCTACTCTTTTTTGTGAATAATTATTTTTATTTCTTAAATATTTTATACGACTACCTAATATATTCATCGTCTTCTTCCTTCTATTGTTTTATAGCATTATTCTACCATTTACCAAAATGGTAAAAAATAATTTTGCCAAAAAGGTAAAAATATAATTGACATTTCCAAAATGGTAATATAAAATACAATTAAAGTTACCAAATTGGCAAATTCGGAGGTGACATATGGTGGAAAAGGTAATTAAAAAAGTCGATTTAGAAAAGATTAAATCATTAAGGAAAAAAGCAAATCTTTCTTTAAGTGAAATGGCCAAACTATTAGGCTATGAAAGTGTCAATGGTTATTATTATTTAGAAACTGGAAGAGGTAAATTCCCGGCTGAAACTTTGGCGAAAGTAGCAAGCATATTCAATGAAAATGTAGATAATCTTTTTTTTGATGTTAAAATTACCAAAATGGCAAATAATTCGAAACAAGCAATTTAGAAACATTAATTGAAAAGATGGGAGGGATATCATGTCGCACACTCTTCGGGAAATCGAAGATAAACTACTCAACTTACATTTAGAAACCTTTTTTCGTAAAGCATACGAACAAGGTATAGCTGACGGAAGAAAACAATTTTCTAGACCTGAGCTTTTGACATTAAGTGACTTACAAGAAATGTTTCAAATTAAATATCCTACAGTTTTAAAAATGACTGCTAACCCTGAGTTTCCACGATCTACTCAGATAAAAGCTAGGTTTCCAAGAGACCAAGTTTATAAATGGATAGAGGAAAATTCTAATTGGGTTAAACAAAACACAAACTATTATTCTAAGGAGGCCATGTAATGGAAAAATTGCAAATATTCAAAAATGACTTATTCGAGGTATCTGCTAAAACTGAAGGTGCTGATATCCAATTCGATGCTGAACAAGTTGCGATAAATTTAGGTATTACAGAAACAAAAAACAATAGGCAATACGTGATGTGGAGAAGAGTGAATCAATATATTAAGCCTTTCGGCACATCTGCCGAAAATTCTCCACAAGTGGGGAAAGGTGATTTCATCCCTGAACCTCTTGTGTATAAGTTAGCTTTCAAAGCATCTAATACGCTAGCAGAAAAATTTCAAGACTGGCTAGCAATCGAAGTAATACCACAAATCAGAAAAACTGGTTCTTACTCAAATAAGGTTGTGCCATTAAACAGCAAAGAGTCACTGATAGCGGCAATGAAACTCTCCATCGAAACATCAGAAGAACTGGACCAAGTAAAAGGTGAAGTCAAAGAAATTCGCCACATGGTGGAAGAACAAATCACTCTCACAAGCGGTGAGCAAAGACGACTCCAAAAGGGCGTTGCTACGAAAGTGTATGAAATCGAAAACGATCCTGAATATAGACCGACTCTTTTCAGAGAGATTCATCGAGAACTTAAAGATCGCTTTGGTGTTGCTAGTTATAAAGACATCAAGAGAAAAGAGCTGCAAGCAGCTCTCAACTACATAGAACATTGGGTGCCGCGAAAAGTTTCTTGAAATAGAAAGCATCCGGCGAAGCTGCCAGGCGAAACCGGATGTGTTCCTTCATAAATATATTTTATTCGAAAACTAGAAATCTAGCAGTACATAAATCGGAACATGACAACTAGAAAACCGAACAAATTGTTCTAACTTGGAACAGAAGGAGGATAGAAGATGCATTACGGTTCTTTTCTTAAGAAATTGAGGGTTATCAAAGGCTATTCACAAGAGGAAATGGCTGAAAAAATGCTTATGGCACGAACGACAATATCAAAAATTGAAAACAACAAGATGGAATTGAAATTATCTGATGCAGTTAGATGGGGGCAAGTGACGAATGCACCTGAGGCATTAGCAGCTATGTTATGCGGTGTAGATATCGCTTCATTAACACAAATATTAACCATGTTAGTAGGAGGTTTTAGTAGATGGATATGGTGATTCTAACAATCATGTTTACATTTATCGCATTTTTCTTAGGAGTTATGTTTGGAGATTTTAATAGTAAAAACAAAAATGAGCAGTGAACGGCCAGGCTCACTACTCAACGACTCATATGAAATAACCAACTTAATTGTATCATTCATTCGGTGAGGAAACAAGAACTTTTGTTCCCACCGTGCAGGGTCAAAGTTTTTTATCTACCAACCACCCCATCCCCTTTACTTTGGCTCTGCACGGTGCGAATAAAGCGCCATGATCTTTGATATTCGAACAGAAAGGGGTGAGACATTTGAGTAAAAAGGAAACGATGGATGCTCTGATTAAAAGACTCAAAAAAGACGGCATAAAAATTGACTGGTGTGTCAAATTCACAAATCTGAAGGAGGGTTGATTGATGGAGCATCCTGAGGTTACACAGTTACGAAGGACAGGCTATCCGAATTTGGTTGCACAGCCAGAGAATGCCGGGATTGACTACTTTGGAGAAGAGATTCTCGAAGGTGATGAAATCGTTGAATATGACGGTGAGATTATCTTGGAGGGCAACCTTCAACGCTACTTATGCGAGGTACTTGGCTTTGAGTTCAAAAGTGCATAAAAAAAGACTCCTGCGAGCAACAGGAGCCGATGATTAAACAATATTTAAAGTTATTTTAGCACAAAGCTTTGATAACGGTAAAGGGAGGATATCAAATGGCAGTTAGCAATGCAATATCAACAAAAGATATGAGTCGTTTTGAGTGGTTACAAGAACGTTCCAAAGGAATTGGCGGTAGTGATGCAAGTATTATCCTTGGACTAAACAAATACAAAACAGCCTTTGAGCTGTGGTTAGAAAAAACAGGTCAAGTCGAACTGACTGAAATTAGTAGCGAAGCAGCATACTGGGGCAATGAAATGGAGGAAGTGGTTGCCAAAGAGTTTGAAAAGCGTACAGAAAAGAAAGTACGTCGTCGCAACTATATGTTCTCTCATCCAGATCACCACTTTATCAAAGCCAACATTGACCGCGAAGTCATGAAAGAGTCTGCTCTTCTAGAGTGCAAGACTGCTAGTGCGTATTTAAAAGCTGAATGGGAGGGAGACGAAATTCCTGCTTCGTATCTCGTACAGGTTCAACATTATCTAGCAGTAACAGGCAAGGAGAAAGCTTATATCGCAGTTCTAATAGGTGGAAACCACTTCACTTGGAAAGAGATCGAGCGAGACGACGAGTTAATCCAGATGATTATCGATGCAGAGGTGAACTTCTGGGAGAAACATGTAATTGGCTTTGTTCCGCCAGAATTAGATGGTTCAAGTGCTGCCGAACTATACCTCAAAGAGAAATATAACAAAGCAGAAGAAGGGAAAGAGATTGTTCTACCTTCTAATTATAAAGAAATGCTTCTCAGTTATGAGCAAATTAAGAACGATGAAAAGCTCATACAAACAGCCAAAAAAGATATTGAGAACAAGATCAAAGCCGAGTTGAAAGATGCAGAGGTGGGACTTGTAGACACTCATATTATTACTTGGAAAAATGTCGTCTCTAATCGAGTAGATACAAAGGCATTAAAAGAAAAATTCCCTGACATCTACAAAGAAGTAATCAAACCATCTACATCACGCCGTTTCGGCATTAAGGAGTTGAACTAATTATGGCAACGAATGCAGCATTAAAAAACCAAATTGCTAGCAAACAGGATACAGCCCCTCAAAAGGTTGCTCCGCAAGCGTTGGGACTTAAAGGGTTATTAAATGCACCAACAATGAAAAAGAAATTCGAGGATGTGCTTGATAAAAAGGCTCCTCAGTTTATGTCATCACTTTTGAACCTCTATAACGGAGATTCTTACCTACAAAAAACTGATCCGATGACAGTAGTTACCTCTGCGATGGTTGCAGCAACTTTAGATTTACCTGTTGATAAAAACCTAGGATATGCCTGGATAGTTCCATACAGTGGAAAAGCACAATTTCAACTTGGTTATAAGGGTTATATCCAGTTAGCCCTCCGTACAGGTCAATATAAAGGAATTAACGTCATCGAGGTAAGAGAAGGAGAGTTAGTTAAGTGGAATCGTCTAACCGAAGAATTGGAGCTTAATCTCGATGGTGCCACAAGTGACAAAGTTATTGGTTATTGCGGTTATTTCAAGTTGATCAATGGGTTTGAGAAAACCGTCTACTGGACTAGGGGAGAAATTGAAGCCCATAAAAAGAAATTCTCTAAAAGTGATTTTGGATGGAAAAAGGACTTTGATGCGATGGCTAAAAAAACCGTTTTAAGAAACATGCTTTCTAAATGGGGTATCTTGTCCGTTGAAATGCAGACAGCCGTTTCAAAAGATGAACAAGTACCAGAAATGAAGGATATCACCGAAGAAGTAGATCAACCAGATATTATCGATGCTGTACCGTCAGAAGAGAAACCTAGTGCAGATATAGAAATTGAGTTTGATGTAAATGAATAACCAAACAAACGTAGTCCTGCCTGCTTGGATTTTCGAGCAGGCACAGGACAAAGAACAGTTGAAAATGCTTGTACTAAATTATATGCAGAAGTACCCGGATTATACCGTAAAACGAATAACTAAGCGGTTTGCGGTTTGTGAGATTAATAGGTAATAGGAGGAAAATAAATGAAAGGTGCATTCCAGACAAGCAGAGAGATTTTTGAAAACCCTATTTGGAACGATATACCTAAATTTAGAATCTTCTTCTATATATACGGAAATGCAGTTTTTTCTAAAGAAGGAACAACGGTTGCTGGAATGCATCTGAAGAGAGGTCAATTCTTAAGGTCGTATCGAAATCTCAGGGATGATCTTGCGTATGTAGAAAATAGAAGTGTTAAACAATACTCACTGTCAGTCATAAAAAGGAAGGTTGATTCGTTAGTTAAAGAAAATCGATTGAAAATCGAAGAGACCGAACTTGGAACACTATTTACAGTAATTAATTACGAGCAATACCAAGGCTTTGAGCATTATAAAAACAGTAACTTGGAACGCAGTGAGAACGCACTTGGAACAGGGATGGAACGCAGTGAGAACAATAATAAGAATGTTAATAAAGATAATAATGTTAAAGAAAAAACTACTACTACTACAACAGCGCCAGAAAATCCGGTCCAATTGTTCGAGTATCTTCTTTGCAGATTATCACCAATTCAGATGAACTCTCTTTATCAGTGGGTTGATGATTTTAAAGGTAATCAAGAAATAGTAAATGCAGCTATTAAATTAGCTGACAACAAAAACAAACGTAACTTTAACTTTGTGGAGTTTCTCCTTAAAGAATGGCATAGCAACAACCTAATGGATATCGATAGAGTACGAGCTTATGAACGAGAGAAATTTAACAACTCTAAAGTAAAGCCTTTTGCTCGCAAAGGCAAAGGCGTTATACGTACAGAAATGCTGCCAGATTGGTTTGAGGAAGATGCGCAACAATCTAAACCGAAGCCTAGCGATCAACCAGCAGTCAATGATGGTGAACAAATGAGCGAATTTGAGCGCTTGATGGAGTTACGAAAAAATTCGGGGAGTTGAAGGAATGGCGAAAATGCAGGCTTTTAAAAACAAAGATTTGATGCGTAAAGGTTACATCGAAGAACTTAACGCAATGAATATTACGACTAGTCGTGAAGGAGTGCCATTGGAGCAACTTGATTACGAAGCCCTTAGATACGAAAAAACAATAGCTTCATTCAGAGAAATAGATTCAGAGACAAGCAGTAACGCTTGGTTCTAAGGAGGAATATGAAATGACCATTCAAAATGTAAAACCAGTTTTAAATTGTCCGCGATGTAAGACAAAAGGATATCTACTCGCTCCATCAGGCAAATTGGTGTTAATGGAATGTGATGACACAAAGTGCGGCCAACAATGGCATACCTTCGCTAAGATTTGCCCGGAATGCAAAAAGCCTAATGGATACTTTGTCGAAGGACCATGTAGAAAATGCTATGCAGAGAAGTACATGTCGTCATGAAGAAACGTAACCCCGTTATTCAGAAAGCTTATGAACAAGGCAGAACTGAGGGCTTTGCGTTAGGTGAGGATATGGGCGAATTAAAAGGCATTGCTAAGACAACATCATTTTTCCGCGAAAAATTTCTTGAGTTAGAAAAAACGCCAGGTATAGGACCGAAAACCTTGGATCGGATTCGCAAGGCAATCGGTGAGAAGTATTTTGAAGCAGGTGAGCGTAATGGTTCTTAAAAACGCAACAAAACAAAGACAAAAGAGAATCATTGTTTTAGAGGATTTGGATTTTTTATGGGATGAGTTGGAGCTAGAAGAAGTCGCTCGTCAGTGGAAAGTTGGAAAAGACGTTAGGTTGATTGCTAGTAGTTTTAATAGAGATCCAGACGAAGTGTTATTAGCTCTCATCCATTTAGCAAAAGAGGATATGGTCTTCAAAAGAAATGGGGGACTTACCCTTGGATTTTAGAAAAGCGACTCTAGGGCAGCTATATTACATATCACGACACACAGAATTAGCCCTAGAAGCTCTTAATGAGATTAATAGGAGGGTTAACCTATGCAAGATATAATCATTCGTCGTGCAAGGAAATATGAAGCTGAAAAGGCTATTCAGGACCATGTGAAAAGAGGATGCGAAATCATTTTTCCTCTAACTGAGTTCTCAAAGCAAGGTAAGACATTTGATTGTGATAGCTACAATCGTCATGTATTTGCTGGACATAATTATTCGTCAGTTTGGATGGCTAAATTAAGAAGGGTGGAAGGTTAATGCTAGATTTAATCGCAATGTACGAGGCACAGAAGGTATTTAGAAACAGGATTGATTATAAAGGTGATGATCGTTTTGGAGAACTTACTCTGGCTCTTCAAGTGGAGCTAGGGGAATGTGCGAATGAACTTCCGAAAGTATTCAAGTTTTGGGCACACAAAGAGAACAACCTACAAGACGCATTAATCGAATATGCTGATGGACTTCATTTCATTCTGGATATCGGTCACGAAATATTCTTTGAAGACTTTGTCATGATCTACTTGTTGTCTGGAGCAGATAAGAAGCGACCATTAGCAACCCAGTTCAGATACATCTTCGCTCTCGTATCTAAGTTGGATAAGACGAAGAGTTCAATTACCTTTATCGAACTACTCTCCGAATATATCGGTCTTGGTGAAATGATTGGCTTCTCCTTTGAACAAATCGAAGAAGCATTCTATGTGAAAGATGTCATTAACCACGAGAGGCAAAGTGAGGGTTATTAATGGGGGCAAGAAAATACAACAAGTACGGCAACCACAAACAAGTTGTCGATGGACATAAGTTTGATAGCAAAGCAGAAGCAATGTATTACGGCCAATTAAAATGGTTGCTGCAAGCTAAACAGATAAAAGGGTTTAAGTTGCAACCGAGATACCTTCTTCAAGAGGGTTTTAAAAAGAACGGAAGGACTTACAGAAAGATTGAATATGTTGCGGATTTTGAAGTAGAAAAATTAGACGGGACAATCGAGATCATTGATATAAAAGGAACAGTCACCAAAGAATTTTCAATAAAAAGAAAACTGTTCGAGCGTCAATACATGGATTCTATTAAATTACTAAAATATGACCGAGATAGGGGATTCGTGGAGGTAAGTTAATGACTAGAAGAATCGTAGAAACGAATGCAGTTAGTCTTGATCGAGAAAAGCTCCAGGTTGTTGTCATCTACGAGGAAGGCATATCGAAGCAGCAGATTAGAAATGAAAATCCATATAGCAAACGGCATGGGGTTATTTTCCCCAGTGCCGGGGCTTATGAGGTGAAAGGCTTAGATTACTGATTTTGTGTATTATGTTCACTAAAATTTGGAGGGATGACCGTGCGTGAGATAAAGTTTCGTGCTTGGGATAAATCAAGAAAAGAAATGGAATACATCAATAATATGTATTGGTTTGAAGAAAATGGTGTTGATGATATCAACAACAATGTGTTTTTGGATTTCATGCAATACACAGGCTTAAAAGACAAGAACGGCAAGGAGATATATGAGGGGGATGAAGTCGAATTTAATGATTTCGATTCATTGCGTACTGGCGGACATACAGAGGATAACATTTTACAGGGAGAAGTAAGTTTCTCATGTGGAGCATGGATAGTTATAACTGAAAGAGGACATTACGATTTATATAATGCATTGGTAAATGACGAAGAGTTTGAAATCATCGGCAACATTTACGAAAATCCAGAGTTAATCAATCAAGAAAAATAAAAAGAAGAGCCCAGGCAGTGGCTCTTCGAAGAAATGATAAAAAAAGAGAAATCCATCGTATCCATTATATACTATGTGAATTTCGGTTTAATGATTGGGTGTTTTAATCACCTTTTGAATTAATTAAGAAAAAACAGTTAGAGGTTTACAAGAAATCCAAAAATAAACATTATAAAAATAATATTTACGTACATGGTTGCTATGACTACGCCATAATGAATTTTTTTAAAAAAGAATAGTGAAAACGGAGCTGGAAATAATACGAGAACCAACAATACTATAATAGATTCATTTAAGTAAAGTAGGATAATCATCTCCTTCAAAAAATCAGTGTTTATAGTATTTCTTAATAATTAGAGGTTATGCAACACAAGATAGATTAAGTAAAAAAGAGCCGACTGACTTTGAAGAATTCTTTACACCTTTTCAATTATATGGATCGATATACTGCCACTTTTGAAATAAGTAAATTAAGGAAGCGCAGATAATACAATTAATAAAAATTACAATATGAAAGTGATCATCCATTTTATAAATCCCGAAATATTCATAAAGGTTCATTATTCCAAAAGAAAAGATTGCATCGCTTATAGTGTTAAGGGTGATATAAAGCCAAAAGTTACCGAATGTAAAGTATAAAAATATTGTGGGTAAGACTATGTATATTCCATAGATGAAAGGTGTTGTATTAGTTAAAGGGAAAATTGTTTCAACAACTTCAACCAGATTATATCTTTGATATAGCTGAAATAATATTGTCAAAAGCAAGGCACTCACTAATCCACCTGGAATGAAGGACTTCACCCTTTTGGTATCTAATAAAAGGAGAATAAACCAAGGCAAAATTAACATGGACCATAAAAAAATATGAGTTAGCATATAGACTATACCTCCAACAAAGGATAATAATAATCTAACCTCTAGCTCTTTAGCCTATTCATAAAAAAGCTAGGAAGGTTCGTCTGAAGTAAGAAAAACATTTAGTGAAATTATAAAATATGGAGTTTGCGTACGACAAGGAATTCTTATATGGCCATTTGAGAATTTTAGCCTTGTCCAATAATTAGCATATCCATAATTAGTAAAAGTATGTAGGCAATTTTAATTTACACGATAAGCAGGGAGTTAATTAAGGAGGAATAGAGATGGAACAAGTATACCTAAAGCAACTGATTGAACACTTGGAATCACAATTGGATGAACATGGTGATTTACCTGTGTGCTACTGCGATGATGCTTTAATTGGCAAGGAGACAGGATTACCTATACCATCAAAGATTTATTCATATAAATCATACGACCTCTTAAACAGTGATTCTTTAGATGTATTAGATGAGAATTTGTATGATGTTGATTTAGAGAAACCAATTATTAAAGCATAGTAAATTAAAGCAACTAAATGATAGATCAGTTTAGCAATTGAAAGGAGTAGGACAATATAGAAAGCCTACTTTTGTATAAAGAAGGCTTTTAGAACAACTAATAAGTGTTTATTCGGTATTATTTAATTTGCCTTTATAGTACAGGTAATCAACTTTGTTTTTTGTAGCCGTTAATTGGGAAGCTAATATTGCAGTATATATTGTTGTTAGAAGGACAGCTAATACACCAAGTCCTAATACAGAATCATTTTTTAACATAAAATTACACCTCCTTCTAAATTTATCTTTTCTAAATAAGAAGAATTTATACGAAGGATAATTAGTTGATTAGGAGGGGAAGAGGATGCATTGGGAATGTCGATATTGTTATTTTCCAACTACAGTGGAAGGCGATAGGGTTTGTTCATCATGTGGCGCAGAATGGGAAGCAGCAAAAATTCTAGTTGAAGATGATGATTAAGAAACAAAAGGTAGGAGGAGTTAATTTCAATGAATTACACAATAGGCAGCACGCTGATCCACGAGGGTAATAGATTCACAGTTCAAGATATTACGCACCTTGACCAGTTGACCTTTCTCTTTTTCGCAGAGAGTCCTGCTCAGGGGGTTAGGGAAGATTTGATTAAGTGGAATGAAATTACATTAGAGGAGGACAATTATGCCAATAGTTGATATTGATAAAACAAAGCAATTGGAATTTGGATATGGTGATATTGAAGTGGCTGCAGGACTTTTGCAATCTGATGATACAGTCGGTACCGTGTTGTTTTGGAATAACGAGAAGAGAAATGAAATTGGTGCTTATCATGAGTACGGTGAAGATAAAGTTATGAGTGTAGAAGAAACACCAGTACGGATGCTCTTTACAAAAATTGAAAGTATAGATGTTGTTATTGATGCATTAGAGAAATCTAAACAAAAGATGCTATCTAAAGATAAACAAGTAAACACAAGATAGAGAAAGTTTACTACGAAAAGAAAGAGCCCATCCAAGCTCTCTCTAATCGTGTGACCATATTATGGAAGTGGGTAAGAAAATATACCTAAGTAGGCACTGCGGAAGATTTTTAATTCCTTACCCAATAATAATTTATCCATAATTAATAAAAGTATGCATGAAAAATAAATAATTTAACAAAAGAAGAAAATAGCTCATATAGAGGGGTTGATTAAATGAAGAATAGATATGAGACACTTGGCGAGACTACCGTCATCTTCATAAAACGTAGAAACGGTGATGTGTTCAACACATTTATTGATACTTCTGATCTGGAAAAAGTAGATAGTTTCCCAGGTAGTTGGTTTGTAAATTACAACAAAAAGACAGAATCCTATTATGTGATGGGCAACACAAAAAACAAAGAGGGGAAACCTGCTTTGATCGGCATGCATAGATATATTATGGACGCACCAACAGATAGATTTGTGGACCACGTAGACAGGAACACTTTAAACAATAAAAGAAATAATTTGAGAATAGTAACCTTGTCCGAAAACAACCAAAATACAAGGGTTCAAAAAAATAACACATCTGGTGCTAGAGGCGTCACTTGGGATAAAGATAAGAAAAAATGGAGAGCTACTGTCAAATATAGAGGGAAGGTTTATTATTTCGGTTATCACAGAACTGTAGAAGATGCTTCGCTAGCAGCTAAAGAAGGAAGAAAAAAACTTCTCCCTTTTGCAAATTAAAAGTCCCTGCAATGCAGAGACATGACCAGGAATCCCCGGCACCCAATTATATTTTAACATAGGGGGTTCCTGTATGAAAGAAGCTGCCAGCATTAAAAGAATCGAATCGTTGTTAAAAGATTATCATTGGATGAAAAAAGAAGTGGAGCGCCTTGAAAAAGTACTATTTGGATATTCTACACCTATGAAAAGTTGGGGTGTTGCTCAATATGGGATAGAGGCAACTTTGCCAAAAGGAAGCTCTGGAAAAAGCCAAGCGGAGTTAAATAACATGGATTTACGTGAAGAACGTTTATATAACAGGCTAGAGCGACTTAGAGAGAAAGTATATGTTATTGAGTTTGCTGCCGAATTATTGGAAGATGAACGCGATAAAGTCATTTATGATTGTATCCTAGATGGCATGTCATTCCGAGAGATATCTTATCATTTGTGTATATCTAGAAATCAGGTCAAAAAAGCCAAAGAAACCATATTGAACCATTTGAGCCAAAAAAGCCACTTTGTGCATTTGTTGAAACACGAAAAATCGGCATGCTAAAATGGAAGGCAGGACAGGGGAGGCAGTTAAACAAGCTGCTTCCTCTATTTTTGTGCGTTGCTCACCTTTCGGTGATTTTATAGGAGGATTTACCCCGTTTTATGGCGAATTATGTTATAAAAAGGGGAGGATTGCATATGGAGCAGGTGAAACAAGGATTGTGGATTTGTTCTAAATGTGAGGCAGTAATCACAGATTATAATGAGTACCATGACAATGATGGCGTTTGTGATGTGTGTTATTCCATTCCTATTAAAAAACGAAGGGGGCTTTTGAAATGAGAAAAGATCCAGGTGGAGGAAGAATTAAGAAGGACCCAGGTGGTGGCGGCTATCATTCAGATCTAGGTGTAGGAGGTCATCATATTGACCCAGGCGGTGGCGGGTGGAAAAGATGAGATTAGTTTTATTTGATGCTAAAAATGAAGTAACGATAGAAGAAATGGTAGCGAAAATGAATTATTATATTGAAAAGTCTCAGCAAGGTATGGAGGCTTATGAAGGTAATAAAAAACTCGCTTTCGAGATAGCTAAAGAATTAAGAAAAGAGTTAGATATTGAATATAAAAATAACTCATTAAACAAAGTTAAATCATTCTATGAGGATAACCTTATTTTTGATAGTTATTATCGTCCTGCTGTACATAAAGCAGTAGCTTCGATTGCTGGCAGATTGACATATGGAAATGTTTTTAGCTTTTTATATGACGTGAATGATTATATGGATTATCACAAACCAGATCGAGTTAACAACTAAGCATCCTTTCGAGGGTGCCTTTTTTATGTTCCAAAACAACTCAAATATATGGAGGTGGCAGGTGATGTAGCATGGCTGAAAAATATGTACAAGCAGAAAAAGATTATGTAAAAGGCATGAAATATAAAGACATTGCAGAAAAATACGATGTCTCCATTAACACCGTAAAGTCGTGGAAAAAGCGATATGGGTGGAATAGAGATAGGGGTGCACCCAAAGAAAATAGTGTGCACACAAAAAAGCGTGGTGCTCCAAAGGGCAATATAAACGCTAAAGGCAATAATGGCGGTGCTCCTAAATCAAATCAAAACGCTGTAACACATGGGTTCTTCTCCAAGTTCCTTCCTGCTGAGACATTAGAAATCATGGAGCAAATGGAAGAACGTTCACCAGCTGATTTGATTTATGACCAGATACAGATTCAATATGCAGCTATCATAAGAGCGCAAAAGATAATGTATGTAGAGGATAAAGACGATATCATAAAAGTGCTCAAAAAGAAAAAGGATTCCGATTTTGCAGAAGAACGTGAATGGGAATATCAATTTGCTTGGGACCGTCATGCAACATTTATAAATGCCCAGTCTAGAGCGATGAGTGAGTTACGATCACTTATTAAGCAGTTCCTAGATATGGCTCATGAAGATGACGAGAGAAGGCTTAAACTGGAGCAGATGCAGTTAACTGTTGATAAGACTAAAGCAGAGATTGAGAAAATCTCTAACGATAGCAAAAACGACACTACACCATCCATCACCGTTGTAGATAGATGGAGTGATGACAATGAGTAAGCCAACGATTGATATTCAGAAAGAGGTTAATCCTCATTTTAAGAGTGTCTGGACCACTAAGAAGCCATATAACATATTAAGAGGCGGCCGTAACTCTTTTAAATCATCTGTCATTGTTTTAATGCTTGTTTTCATGATGATGAAGCTCATAAGAAAAGGTGAGAAAGCAAATGTTGTTGTTATCCGTAAGGTTGGTACATCTTTAAGAGATAGTGTGTTCTTAAAGATTCAGTGGGCTTTACGTAAGTTTGGGTTCTCTGTTGGGAAAACAGGTGATTTTAAGGATAGTGTTGCACCTTTAAAATTGACCCATAAAAGTACAGGTTCTACGTTCTATTTTTATGGGCAGGATGACTTCCAGAAACTAAAATCAAACGATATTGGAAACATTATTGGTGTTTGGTATGAAGAAGCAGCAGAGTTTGCAAATGCTGAGGAATTTGACCAGACTAATACAACATTTATGCGGCAAAAGCATCCTTTTGTTGATATGGTTCGTTTCTTTTGGTCATACAATCCACCACGTAATCCGTACAGCTGGATCAATGAATGGTCTGACAGTATGATTGGTGAAGATAACTACCTTGTACATGATTCGAGTTACAAGAATGATGAGTTAGGTTTTGTTACTGAGCAGATGCTACAGGATATCGAAAGGATAAAGAATAACGACTACGATTATTATCGGTATTTGTACCTTGGTGAACCTGTAGGACTCGGAACCAATGTGTACAATATGAGTCTGTTTAAGCCGTTAGAGCAGTTGCCAGATGACGATAGGGTTATTGCTCTATTTTACTCAATGGACACTGGACATAGCGTTTCTGCAACTTCCTGTGGATGTTATGGACTAACTGCAAGGGGTAAGGTGATTAGATTAAATGGTTACTATTACAGTCCAGCTGGTCAAGTGAATAAAAAGGCTCCTAGTGATCTATCAAAGGATATATTCCAATTTATTATGGCTACATCTACTCAAGCACCCTATACAGGAGCGAGGATTAGGAATCGTACAATTGATAGTGCTGAAGGAGCTTTGCGAAATCAATATTTAAAAGATCATGGGCAACATTGGAACCCAGTTAACAAGCTTAAAAAAGTAGATATGGTAGATTACGTTCACGACCTTTTAGCGCAAGGTCGTTTTTATTATCTTGTAAATCCATTACCTACTAATCTACCGAACTGTGACAGCAACGATATATTTATAGAAGAACATAAAAAGTATCAATGGATAGAGAAGACACAGAACACTGATAATCCGCAAGTGGTGAAGGAAGATGACCATACTTGTGATGATTTTCAGTATTTTTGTGTTTCAAATGCTAGAGACTTGCGTTTGAAGGTGTAGGAGGTGGTAGATTGAGAATTATTGATCGTGTCAAAAGTCTGTTTAAGAGGGGAGGTTATGATTTGGCTGGGAAGAACCTGAAATCAATTAACGATCATCCTAAAATCAATATTGATCCGAAAGAATTGGCTCGTATTGAGCGTAATATGAAGCAATATGCAAATGAATATCCACAAGTGGAGTATTTCAACTCGCAGGGCCTTTTGAAAAAGCGGGATTATATGCCACTAAACATGAGGAAATTAAGCGCCGATGTACTTGCAGGATTGATTTTTAATGAGCAATGCGAAGTTACTGTTTCCGATAGAAAAGACGAGGAAAAGAAGGAAAATAGCTTTAAATCAGCACATGAATTCATTAAGCATGTATTTGAACATAATAAATTTAAGAAAAATCTAGCTGATTACTTGGAACCTATGCTGGCGCTTGGTGGGTTAACAGTAAGACCTTATGTAGACACTGAAACTGGTAATATTGAATTTTCTTGGGCGTTGGCCAATGCCTTTTATCCGTTACGAAATAACAGTAATGGTATATCGGAAGGTGTGATGAAATCAGTTACTACCAAAATTGAAGGTAATAAAATTATTTATTATACATTACTAGAATTTCATGAGTGGAAGAATGGATTGTATGTAATCACTAATGAACTTTATAAGTCTGAAAGTCCAAATGAAATTGGCAAGAGAGTGCCACTTGATGAAGTTTACAATGGATTACAAGAACAAGCAGAAATATCAGGGCTATCCAGGCCTTTGTTTAATTATCTCAAACCTTCTGGTTTTAATAACATAAACCCCCACAGCCCATTAGGGTTAGGGATTGCAGATAATGCAGTTACTACGCTAAAAAAGATTAATGACACATATGATCAATTTTGGTGGGAAATCAAGATGGGACAGCGAACAGTGTTTGTTAATGATGCAATGTTAAGTACATTGCCAGATGAAAGTGGTAGACCTCCTATCCAAGTATTCGACCCAGATGTCAATGTTTATAAATCCATTCATATGGGGGATGGTAAGGACCCGGTCAAAGATGTCACGAGTGATATTAGGACCGACCAATATATATCAGCTATCAATCAATCGCTCAGAACGTTAGAAATGGAATTAAAACTTTCTGTAGGGACATTTAGTTTTGATGGTCGAAGCATGAAAACAGCTACTGAGGTTGTCAGCGAAAATGATTTAACCTACCGCACTAGAAACGATCACGTTTACGAAGTGGAGCAATTTATTAAAGGGTTGATTGTATCCGTTCTTGAACTTGCCAAAGCGACTACCTGGAATGGTAAAAGCCTGTTTGATGGCGAAATCCCCACGTTTGAACATATTGGTGTCGATTTTGATGACGGAGTATTCCAGGATAGAGACGCCTTACTCACCTTCTACGGTAAAGCTAAAACGTTTGGTTTAATACCAACAGCAGAAATTATCCAGCGTGTTTTCAAAGTACCTAAAGAGACAGCTGAGCAATGGATAAAAGAAATTAATGCAGATCAATTAGGAACGGAGCCAGCAAACGTTAATCACCGCAGAGAAAGGCAGTACACAGGTGATGATGAATGATTACACCACATCAATTAGATTTGTGGTCGAGTAACATGGCTGAATTGTACAACAGTCTTGAAGGTGAAATCATTAGGTTGCTTATTAAGCATTTAAAAGATGGTTCTAGGGATATTACTGATTGGCAAGCTAAGAAACTATATGAATTAAGGTTATTCAATAACGAGGTTGTATCTCTTCTTTCTAAGGTTACAGATGTTTCTGAGAAGGAAATTAAACGTATGTTTGAAGATGCTGGTGAGGGCATTATAAAAGACATTGATAAGAGTATGACGGTTCCGTCTAAGCCTATTCCGAGTAATTTGGATATGATTATGCAGGCTTATTATGAGCAAGCTTGGGGAGATATTGAGAACTACGTCAATCAAACACTCATTACAACCAATTTCGGTATAGGAACTGCTCAAATTGCTTATCAAAATGTGCTAAATCAAACTGCTGCAATGTTCAATACAGGAATTTTTACATTTGAGGAGTCTCTCGAAAGAGCAATAACTGATTTAGCCCAAAAAGGAATCCGTACAACTCTTACAGACAGAGGAAATAACACATGGAGCCTTGAAGGTTACGTTAGAACAGTTTTGAAGTCCACACTAGGAAATACCTATAATGAATTGAGAACACAGCGTATGAGTGAATATGGCGTTTATACAGTGGTTGTTACTAGTCATGTAGGAGCAAGGAAACAATGCTCTGCCATTCAGGGGAATGTTGTTGATTTGAGGATGCCTAGTGAAATACCTGAGGATAGTGAGTATAAATCAATATACGACCCTTCTTGGGGTGCTGATTATGGAACAGCAGGCGGTCACAGGGGCGTCAATTGCAGGCATTTGCATATTCCTTTTATTCCAGGTGTAAATACCAATAATCAACCTCATTACGATGCTGATCTAAATGCTCAAGTCGCTCAAGCCAGGGATACACAACGCAGGATTGAGCGAGAAATAGTTAAGTATAAAAAGAAACTTATGGTTGCTGAGGAATTAGGCAGTGATAAGGCTGATTACTGGCGAATGATGGTCAGACGGAGACAGGCGGCTATGAGGGAGCATCTTGATAAAAATAACAAGTACCTTAGTAGAAATCACAAAAGAGAAAAAGTATATACTCCTTTATCCACACTGATGAAAGACTTTGAAGATAAAGGACATGCTAGTTATTTAAGTAAATCGGAATTGAGAAGTGCCAATGAACAATATCAAAGGTACAAATCATTATTAGGGAGTGAAAGGCTTCCAAGAAGTATAGATGGATTCCTTGATCTGAAGTATAATAAAGTAGGAGAATGGAATAAAATACAAGATAATTATTATGTGAAATCAAAATTGAAGGATGGCCAGTTCGGTTCCACTATTAACCCTGAAAAACAAGCTCCACACATGCAGGCTACGAAAATTGAAGGTAAAAGTTATTTTTATGACAGTGTAGATGTTCAAAAGTTATTTGATGAATATGCTGGGACTGGGGTAATTGAAAGAGATAATAATGGCAAGAGGAGAAACACAGAAAAAATGAGAATAACCGATAATATTGGAATAGCTGTAAGTTTAAACGGAGTACGACAGGCGAACTTTATAAAAATACACCATTCTAAAAATAGAACTCATATAGTACCAATATGGAAGGATGAATAATATGTTTTCAAAAATCCCTTTATTAGATTCCAAGGCAAAGGTAAAAGTTATTTTTGATGATGACAGTATCTTAATAGGTGTTGTTGACCATTGGACTTCTCCTGGAGATAGCGAAAAGGGTGTGGAAGAATTAACGATTGTTCCAACTCAAGGGAATTTAAAAGGTAACTATATCAATTTTGATGAAACAGAAGTGAAAAGTATTGAAGTAATCGATTGAAGCACTTAACCTCCGAAAAATGGTTAAGTGCTTTTTTATGCCTGGAAAGAAAGCTTTTGGAAGTACCCATTGTTACCTGACCTAAGCAAGTCATTAAAAGGCTTATTTATTATGCAATCAATCGCAGTTATGCGTTAAATAACTAATCCATCGCGGACAATACCGCGTCAACAAATGTAGGAGGAATGAAAGATGAATAGAGAGTTTCTAAAAAGTTTGGGACTAGAGGATGATGCGATTGAAAACATCATGAAAGAACACGGTAAATCAGTTAATTCCATCAAGGAAAAGGCTGATAAGGTAGAGAGTTTAGAATCTCAGATAGAAGATTACAAGACTCAACTAGATGAACGTGATACCCAACTAAAAGAACTAGGGGAAAAAGCAAAAGGTAACGAGGAATTAACAGCTGAGATTGACCGTTTGAAAGGTGAAAACGAAACAACAAAGAACGAGTATGAAGAAAAGCTTCAGAGGCAAGCTTTTGACCACAAACTAGAGAATACTTTGGCGGGTGCAAAGGTGAAAAACACTAAGGCATTGAGAGCGTTATTAGATATGGACACAATCAAGCTTGATGGGGATATTCTAAAAGGTCTAGATGACCAATTGAAAACCCTTAAAGAAAGTGATTCTTATTTATTTGAAACAGAGCAAAAGCCAAATTCACCAACAATAGTTGCTCCTGGAAATCCACAAGGTGGAACTGGTGGGGTAAACCCATTCAGCAAGGAAAGCTGGAATCTAACGGAGCAAGGTAAATTATACAAAGAAAATCCGGACTTATACAATGCGTTAAAAGCACAAGCCGGAAAATAAAAGGAGAATGATATAAATGACTACACGTTTACAAGATGTAATCCAACCGGAGATTTTCACTCCATACACAATTCAAAGAACTATGGAACTATCAGCATTAGTGCAAAGTGGAATTATTGCTAATGATACTGAATTCAATAACTTAGCAGGCGGGGCGAATACCCTTATTAATATGCCCTTCTGGAATGATTTAGGGAATGAAGAATCTCAAATCATGAAAGATGAAGGCGACATGTCTGTTGGGAAAATTACTTCTAGCGATGATGTGGCTCGCAAACATGCTCGTGTTAATGCTTGGGGGGCGAATGGTTTATCAGCAATGCTTTCTGGTGACGATCCAATGGATGCTATTGCTCAACTAGTTGCAGCTTATTGGGCAAGAGATATGCAGCGCACACTACTTTCTACGCTTGGTGGAGTATTCAAAAGCACTTCTATGTCCAGTAAAGTATATGACATTACAGGTCGTGACGGAATAGCTGGAACAATCAACATGAGTACATTTCTTGATGCTACTCAGTTGATGGGTGACGCAAAAGAATCACTAACTGGAGTTATGATGCATTCTGCTGTTGAAACAGAACTACGTAAACAAGATTTAATTGATTACGTACCGCAATCACAACAAGGCAAACCAATTCCTTACTTTAACGGAAAACAAGTAACTGTAGACGATTCTATGTTCTACGATACAGCTACAGGACAAGCCGAAATGTACATTTTCGGTCAAGGTGCTATTGCACTTGGTAATGGATCACATCCGCGAATCATCCAAACAGAAGTTAGCAGAAATCCATTAGCTTACTCTGGTGAAGAAGCGCTTATCAACCGTAAAATTTTCATCTTGCACCCACGTGGCGTTAAGTGGAATGAAGGCGGAGTGGCTAACGTATTCCCTACGAACTCTGAAATTGACACTGCAGCACGTTGGACTCGTGTTTATGAGCCGAAATCAGTACGTATCGTAAAGTTCCGATTCAATACAGTACCGCAAACACCAGCAGGTTAAGGAGGCTAAAACATGGCTAAATACAAGGTATTGCAACCGTTCAGAGACATTAAAACAGATGAAGTTTACAAAAAAGATCAAGAAATTGAAATGACTGTCAAGCGCGCTGATGAAGCTGCCGAAAACTTAAAAAATCACAAAGGTGAGTTTTTGGAACGTATAGATAACAAAGAAGATAATGAGGGAGACAAATAGTCTCCTTCTTTTATTAGGAGGGAGATTATGGCTTATCTCACTTTTGAGGAATTTAAGGAACTGAATAATCGTGATATTGATGAGAGTGATTTTAATAAATTACTCTCAAAAGCTTCTGCTGTAATCGATAACGTTACTAACCACTTTTACCAAAGGGTGAACATCGAAAAGGATAATACATGGCGTGTAAATAAATTTAAACAAGCGTTATGTACTCAAATTGAATACTTCCACGTTCTTGGAGCTACAACATTCGAGGAAATAAATAATGCCCCCCAGACCTTTCAAGCAGGGCGTACAAGCGTTTCTAATGCAAGTAGATATAATCCAAGTGGGGCGAACGAAAGTAAGCCCTTAATCTCGGAGGACGTTTATATATACCTAGAGGGGACGGGCTTGTTATTTAGTGGTGTGATGACATGGTAATGCCTAAACCGCCGCAAAAATTTTTAATCGATGCTTTTTATTATAAAGAGTACATTGGAGAGAATGATTGGTCTGAACCTGAATACGCTGATTCAGTTCTCATTGAACACTGCCGTATTGACAGAGGCGCAGCTTATAGCTCGAGTGCCTCTGGTAAACAATTACTATATAATGCGGTTGTTTTTTGTTATGAGGGCATGACTACTCCAATACCTAAATTTAAAGTTCAATCAGTGCTTCATTTTGACGATACAAATCATATTGTCACGAAGGTTATTCCTATTTACGAAGCATATAGCACCACTATTTATTCTTATGAATTGGAGGTGGTCTAATATGGGGGTAACAGTTAATTTAAGTGTTGCTCGTAGTAAGTTGAGTGCCAAAGCAGTTAGAAATGGTCAAAGGACTTTAGCAAATCAAGCAGCCGCAGATATGAATCAGTTCGTTCCAATGGATGAAGGTAACTTAAGGCAAGCAATGAGTATTGCTGTAGATGGTTCTGGTATTGAGTATCATCAAAAGTACGCTGCAAGGCTTTTTTATATGTACATGCATAATTACACCACTCCTGGCACTGCTCCGAGGTGGGATATGAAAGCTAAAAACCTTTATATGAATGATTGGAACAAGGCTTTCATAAAGGGGGCTGATTGGTAATGGATTTTATAGAAAGATTGACCGATAGAATTAACCTAATCCCCAACCTTCCACTTAACTGTAAGAAGGGATATATAGGGGCAGAAGAATCGCTTGTTATATATCCCTTGCCTGGTTCACAAGTAATTAGGAAGTTCATGGATGGTGTGAGTGATCAACAATTAAACTATGAAATTGCTATGAAATCGAAGTCACAAAGCAAAATACATCAATCACTGTGGTTAGTACAGGATGAATTAGAGAGATTAGAAGAGTTGGAGAGTAATAATAATAGTTTTGAATTTGAGGACCTTTCAATAACGAACAAACCTTTCATCAATCAATTAGATGATCAGGGTTGGTTCGTTTTTTTATTAGATATTCAAGCAACAGTAACAGTCTTTAATACTAAGGAGGAATAAAGAATGGCAAGACAAAAAAATGCGTTAAGAGGACATTTTGTACAAGCATATCTTCCAGGTACAGAAACACCAGGAACAGAGTGGTTAGAACTTGCAAAATACATTTCTGCAATTGGTGATGATACACAAGAAGGAACTGAGGAGCAAGCATTCTATGACGGTGATGGCACACCAGAAACGGATGTTGTTTCTGTAGCTGGCGCTTACACTCCAGAAGGCTTTTATGACCCTGAAGACCCTGCTCAAGCATTGATTGCTGGATTGAAATACAAAACTGGTGATGGTCGTAAGGTTTGGCACAAAGTCGTTTCGGCAGATGGCAAGAAAGAATGGGTAGGTAGAGCAACAGTCTCAGCAATTGTAGCTGGAGCAGGCGATGCATCTGCTTATGAAACATTTAGCTGCAATATTCGTTTCGATACAATTCCAAAAGAAACAGATTTAACTACACCCTGAGGAACCTCCGGAAGACGGAGGCGATGAAGAAGAAATACCAGAAGGATAAGAGAGGTTTAATGCCTCTCTTTTATTTTTAGAGGAGGATTTATGATGTCAAAAGATATACAAATTGATATTAAAAGAACTGGATTTCCTGTGAAAGTTGGAAAAGTGGAACTGTGGTTTGATAGCTCTTTTGAAAATCTCAGAAGATATTTTAATGTTGATGAATTAGCACAAGAAAAATTAAAGGTGGCTGAGGAGAGAGCTAAACATATCCACTTTCCAGAAGAAATTACTGTTGAGAGTCTCGATGAAAAAACAGTAGATGCCGCATTTGATGTTAATAAAGAGTTCATTGCAGCTCAATATGACATTATATTTGGTGACGGCTCATTCCGTAAAATTTACAAAGAATATCCAGATATTCTAGCTTTAGAGAAAGCCTTAGAGGTAGTGGGAGCTGCCATCGCTCAACGGCTTGAGGAGCAAGAGACATCACGATCTAAAGAAGCTAAGAAAAAACAAAATGAATATCTAAATAAAAAAGCCAAAAAGAAGTAGGTGATGCAGAGTGAGGTTAAACGACCCTCTAATCACCGAGTTTACTTTTAAAGGTGAAATTTATTCGATTGATCTATCTTTTGATAATGTGTTAGATGTTTTTGATGTTCTATATGACGAGGTTCTCAACCCTCTTGAAAAAGCAGAAACTGCATTAAACTTACTAATCGGTTGCGTTCCTGATTCTGATGTAATTGATATGTGGAATTTAATATATCAAGAGTTTATTAAAATTGAAAACGAAACGTCAATAGAATATGACCTTCAAGGCAATCCAATGCCTGTTCAACAAGAACATGAGCAACTTATTGATTTAAGTATAGATGCAGAATCCATATATGCCTCTTTTCAACAAGCCTATGGAGTGAACTTGTATAAAGAGCAAGGAAAGCTTCACTGGCATGAATTTCAATCCTTACTCAACGGATTGCCAGATGAAACGATCATGAAGAGGATTATTCAAATTAGGGCATGGAAACCGAAAAATACTGATTCACCTGATTATAAGGCTAATATGGAGAAACTTCAGAGGAAATATTCTTTAGCTCGGGAGGAGGTGGAATAATTGGCAGATGGATCAATTAGGATTGAGATTGAGGTTGATGGCAGACAGGTAACAGTTGCATCTAATGCATTAGATAGGTTGGGAGATTCAGCAATTAGGTCTGGCCGTGGAATGACAGTTGTAGAAAATAGTATGGATAGTATTAGTGATAGTAGTACTCAAGCAAGCTCTAGTGTGCGTGGTGCAGGTAGTGCTATTGAAGGATTAGGAGAAAGTGGTTCTAGGGCAAGTAGAGATTTAAGGGGCGTAGAAGGCAGTGTTGATGGCTTAGCTGATAGTAGTACTAGTGCTGCATCTAGCGTTCGCGGTGTTTCAGATAGTTTGGACGGCATGGCAAGCCAAGCTCAAGAGGCGAGTCAAGAGGTGTCAAATGTTGGAGAAGAAACCGGTAGAGCCTCATTCGGCATAAAAGAGTTAGCCACCTCTTTGGGATTGGTGGCAATTGGTACAGCGGTATTTAATGAATTAAAAAACTCAGTGGATGCGGCAATTGCACGTTTTGATACACTTAATGCATTTCCAAAAGTACTACAAGCCTTAGGGGTTTCTGCTGAGGATTCAGAGAAAGCGATGAATAAACTTTCTGAAGGTATCGATGGATTACCAACTACACTTAATGATATCGCTGGCAGTGCTCAAAGAATGTACACCTCTTTTAATGACATGGATAAGTCAACAGAGTCAGCGATTGCATTAAACAATGCATTGCTTGGCTCGGGTTCTAGTGCAGAGGAAGCAAAGCGTGGAACTGATCAATATATTAAGGCTTTACAGACCGGAACCATGAATATGGATACTTGGAACACATTATCCGAAACGATGGATGTCGGTTTGATTAAGATTGCTGAAGGTTTTGGATTTGCTGGTAAAAGCGCTAAGGATGATTTATACAACGCTTTACAAGACGGGGCTATTACTTTAGATCAATTCAATGAGAAACTTATTGAAGTTGGTACTGGTACTGGAATCATGGCCAAACTTGCAAAAGAAAATAGTTTAGGAATTGCTACTTCTTTAGGAAACTTACGAAATGCAGCAGCAAAAGGGATTGCCGATATCATTAAATCTTTCGATAAGCTATCCCAACAGGTAACTGGGAAAGATATCGCTCAAAATATTGATAGTTTAAAAGCAATAGTTAACCAGTCATTTAAAGTGGTTGGTTCGGTGATTGAAAGCACAACACCAGTCGTAAAGGCTTTTGGTTCTGCGGTAGGAGCAGTTATCCCTGTAGCGAAAGCTTTATCCCCGGTAATATTGAGCATGGTATCAGCATATGCAGGGCTAGTGATAGTCACTAAAGTTATAGCGTCTATTAAATCAATGAATGCAGTAATTACAACTGCTATTGCATCACAACAAGCTTTAACACTAGCTACACGTACTCAAATTACAGCACAAATGACATCAACTGCAGTAACTAGAGCTGGTGCCGCTGCTACGGTAGCTCATACAGGCGCTATTACATTAAGTAGTTTAGCTCTGGGTGTTTTAACAGGGAAAGTCAAGTTGGCAACTGCAGCGAAAATTGCATTTGC
The DNA here is from genome assembly GCF_038007625.1 of Cytobacillus sp. FSL K6-0129. Taxonomy (NCBI): domain Bacteria; kingdom Bacillati; phylum Bacillota; class Bacilli; order Caryophanales; family Bacillaceae; genus Cytobacillus; species Cytobacillus sp. FSL K6-0129. The sequence goes on from NZ_JBBOXM010000001.1 coordinate 3,208,808, forward strand.
CGCTGCAACAAAATTGGCTATGGGTCCAATTGGTTGGATCACACTTGGTATAGGTGCATTAGTAGGTGGAGTCATTGCATTAGTAAAATGGTTTAACAAAACAAGTGAAGAAGCTGAGAAATTAAATGCTGAGACTGAAAAGCTTGGTGAATCTGTAAATTCATTAAATGATCAAATTAATAATAACGCTGAAGCGTACAAAAAGAATCAAACTGAAATTAATGCATCAGCTATGGCTAACGAAGAATTAGCTAAGAAAATAGAAGAACTAGCCGGAAAAGAAAAGAAGTCTGCTGCTGAAAAAGAAATACTTAACTCCTATATCGAACAATTAAATGGATCCATAGATGGTTTAAACCTTGCTTATAACGAAGAAGCAGGGGCGTTAAGCATGTCATCGAAGGAAATACAAGCCCGCGTTGAGTTAATGAAGGAACAGACATCTTACAATGGTGCGTTAGAAAGACAATTAGAAATATCAAAAGAGCAAAATGAAATTGACATGCAATTAAAAGAAATAAATGCCTTACAAGAAGACTGGAATCAGAAAAAGGCAGAAGGAACAGTTAAATCAGGAGAATATAAGGATGCGATGGCTGCTCTTGATGAACAGGAGGCATCTTTAATTGATACTCAATCACAGTTAGCTGTACAACAGAAGGTTACTGAAGAGCAGATGGTCTCCTCTCAAGAGGCTATTACAGAGGCTGTTAAGAATGGTGTCAATAATCAAGTGATAGATTTTGAAAGATTATCAGACACTAATAAAGAGATCGTCGAGTCCATGAAATCGACATGGGAGAGTTACAAAGAACAAGCTACGAATATGTTTGATACCCTTAGTGAAAAATCAAAGATAACTGTTGCAGAAATGACGGAGAATCTCCAAACGAACCAAGAGATTATTAGCAATTGGGCAGAGAATATTGCCACTTTAGCTGAGCGTGGTGTTGATGAAGGTTTGCTCAATACTTTAAGAGAAGCAGGTCCCGAATCAGCAGGACACGTAAATGCATTAGTTAATGCCTCTGATGAAGAGTTAAAAAATTTAAGTGAAGCCTTTCAAAAAGGTGGAGACACAGCTACTGATGCTTTGAGCAAATCCTTAGGTATTGAAGAATCAGGTGTAATGGAAGCTGTAGGACATTTAGTAACTGGTATGGAACAATCCTTAGCTGAAGAAATACAATCAGCTGATTTTAAATCACTCGGAAAGGCAATGCCAGAAGGAACAGCAGGAGGGATTGAAGAAGGATCACCACAAGCACAAAATGCTTCTAAAAATATGGCAAAGGATACGGCAAATGCCTTTAAGCAAGAAGCTGGAATAAATAGCCCTTCTAAAGTTTTTAAGGGTTTTGGCTCTAACATTACAGAAGGTTTAGTTCTTGGTATAAACGAAGGTAGTAATGCTGTTTTGCAATCAGTTCAAAATATGTTCAAAGGTATTCTTGAAAGCTCCGAAAAGAATTTTAGACAAATTTCTAAGGGGCATGATAATTCAGTCAAGATTATAGAAAAGTCGCTCAAAAAGCTACCACTAGTTACTCAACAAGCCATGAAAAACATGCTTGGTAGATTAAGAGCAGGGTCAAATGATCAAACCAAAACAATGAGGTTGTTAGCGAAAGATTTAGTTACTCCGTTCAACGGTACAAGAGGTCAATTTAATTTAGTAGGTAGGAATGCCATGGCTGGTTTAAATCAAGGTCTATTAGCTGGTAGAGGTGCAGTAATGTCTACAGCCAGGAGTATAGCAAATAGTGTTGCAAGCACCATGAAAAACGCTTTAAGAATCCATTCCCCTTCTCGACTAATGAGGGATGATGTAGGTCGTTGGATTCCCGAAGGAATTGCTGTAGGTATCAGGGAAAACGCTAAATCAGTTTATAAAGAACTAGATACCCTGTCTAACGGAATGATTTTAACATCAACGGCCGAACAAGCTTTAGGCACATCAAGAATGGCACATAGTGGCATGGGGAATCAGCTTGTAGATGCTATTAGAGGATTTCAAATTCCTACACAAAATGAAGGTAATCAAGGTGAACCAAACAGTAAGCAACCAGCTGTTATTTCACTTTATGTTGGTTCTAAAGAAGTCGCAAGAGAGATAGTTGATGATATAACTAATCTACAAAACCGTTCCAACAATCGTAAACGAAGAAGACCAAGGTAGGGGAGGTGAGAATATGATTTTTAACGGTATTGAAAAAGACTATATCAGGGTAATAGCTGATTTATTTAGACCACCTTCGCCTCCTATTATGTTTGATACATTCAATATGTCAAAAAGTGGAACTAGGGTTAGAAAAAAGAAGTTAATGGATGATAACTTACAAGTGCCCATTAGGATTTCTAGCAATCAAAGAATAGAGTCATTGAAAGAAGATATGTCCACATGGCTTATTCATGATGAACCGAAAAAGTTGATATTCAAGGATAACCCTGACAGGTATTACCTTGCCTATTACGAAGGAATGGAGTTAAGTGAACGCCCCAAATATGCAAAGGGATACATCAACTTTTATTTACCACAAGCCTATAGGTTTGGATCTGAAAAAATAATCAATGTTACCTCACAGCCTTCTGTTCATACAATTAGTGGTCAGGTGGAAGTACCTTGGACAATTGAAGTTGTCTTTACTAAGGCTACAAATACTCTAGAAATAGAAGGAAGTAATAACTTCTATCTGCTATTAGCATATGAGTTTGTAGTTGGTGACAGGCTTACACTTAAATTGGATGGGAGAAAGGCATTATTAAATGGTGAAGATTTAAGACATTCTTATAGAATGATTTCTAATTTTGTTCATTTGCAACCTGGTCCATTTACGATAAAGGCAAACCATAATTGCACTTTGAAATATGTCGAGAGATATTATTAATGAGGTGAGAAATCCTTAGGGAAAGGATGTGATAGATTGAGTGAATTGTATGTCTTTAGCCAAAGGGAAAAACACTTAACCATATTGTCAGAAGACACAGGGCTAGTCAGTACGAATTACCGGATAGAGGTAAATAGCGTGCCGGACAAGCCTTTTTCTTTTACCATTGAGGCAGACCACGAAAATACTGTACACGTAAAAGAAGAAAATAAAGTCGTCTTTAAAGATCATGAAGGCGATTGGCGGTTAATGGTTATTCGTGAAATTGACGATAGTGATGGCATAAATGGACCAATGACAATAGCAACCTGTGAACCTGTATATCTAGCTGAGTTAAATGATCATATTGTTGTCGATAGGCGATTTGTTGATAAAACAGCAGATGAAGCACTAGATGCCGCATTATTAGGTACCCGTTGGATTGGAGAAGTATTGGTATCATTAGGTTTAGCCACTACAAACTTTTATTATTTATCAAGTGTAGAAGCTGTATGGGATATCCTGTCTACTTGGGGTGGAGAAGTAAAAGATGTTGTGGATTTTGACGAGCGCACTAATGAAATCAAGGCATGCAAGATTCAGATTTTACAACGTCGTGGATATGAACATGGTCAACGGTTTGAAATTGACCATAATACAACAGAGATTGGTCGAACCATTCTAAGCTATCCAAAGACAGCGTTATACGGTCGTGGTTCATCCTTACCAATTGAAGACGATGAGGGCGAACACACAGGTGGGTTTACCCGTTATATTGATTTTGCGGATGTTGAATGGTCTGTTTCAAAAGGTCATCCTGTTAATAAGCCAAAAGGACAAGTATGGGTCGGCGACCCTAAAGATATCCCCATTTTAGGCTATGAAGATGAAAACGGGGAGATGAAGCATCGTTTTGGCATCTATAGCAACCAACAATATGAAGATCCAGAAGAGTTGTTATGGGCTACTTGGGATAACTTACAGACTATAAAAAAACCAGAAGTCAATTATCGACTTGCTGCCGAACTGTTTGATGAAGAAGTATTCCTTGGTGACACCTCGGTTGCTATTGACCGTCGTTTTGCGCGTCCTATCGAAATCCAAGCTAGAGTAATAGCCATGGAATATGACATTTTAGACATTGACGGTACCACGGTTGTAGAGATGGGGCAATTTCTCGATTTAGAGGATGATCGGCTTGAAGAGTTAAAAAAAGAAGTTGAACAAATCCGTGATCGTCCACAACAAGTCACAGAGGGAAGTTTCCCAGACATCAAGCCCACTATTCCAATAAATGTTGAAGCGATAAGTGGAATGGGAGCTATACAATTATATTGGGACTACGGCAGTTCGATTTATGTAAAACACTACGAAGTATATGGCTCACAATTAAAAGACTTTGTGCCAGATACACAGCACTTATTGTGGAGGGGAAATACTAGTGGTTTTCTCCATTCGGTTGGTACTGATCAAGTTTGGTATTACCGTATACGGGCAGTTAATCAGCATGGAACCCCAAGTGACTGGTCTGTGCAAGTTATGGGAGCAACCCACAGGGTAGTCAGTGATGATATATTATTCGGACCCGATATAGCTGCCGAATTGAGAGAGCTATCAAAAACTGCTGACATACTTGCTGATGGCACTATTTACGCTGATATGATTCGCCAAGATGTATATAATCAAATTCAAGCTGATTCAAAGCAATATACAGACGCTGAGATAACAGCAACAGAAGTTAGCTTGATGTCTGAACTTGCAAATAAAGCAGGCTTTGACTATGTGGATGGAAAGATATATCTGGTTAATGAGGAATTGATTAATAAGGTTGATAATGGAGTTTACCAGAATAAAATTCTTCAAATTGATAACAGCCTAGATGGGTTGTCTTTACGAGCGCAAAATGTGGAAGCTAATGTTAATGAATTAACCGGTGAAGTTGGTAATGCTATTAGTCAAATTGCTGCAGTTGATATTAAGGCTAATAAGATTTCTACTAGTGTAAATGAGCTTAGGTCTGATTTTAATAATTTGGAGATTAGTGGACGCAATTTAGCAAGAAGGAGTCTCGTTGCACCATGGGGCAATACTTATCAATTTGATGCATACACCTATACCATAGAGTCAATGGGTTCATCTGGAGCTGGTTTACGTTTGAGCAATACGATATTTAAGCCATTCACTGAATATATCCTAGCGTTTAAGATTAGAAAAATTTCTGGGAATATTACTACTATGGGTGGTCATAGCCAATTATCTTCGGGTAATCCAGTGTCTGTTTATAGAAATAATGAACTAGTGAGTGATGTGTGGACTGTTGGCTCTCCTTATCCCAATGATGAAGAAATCTATGATTATGAGATACATTTTACAACAAATGGTATGACAGCCACAGATACGCATCTGTATATCCAGCCTAATAGATCCAGTGGGTCTGGTGGATATGTCCCAATGAAAGCAGAAATATGGGATTTACAAGTGATAGAAGGCAATAAACTCGCTGGGTGGTCCCCTCCACCAGAAGACATAGAAAGCCGTGTTTCATCAGCAGAAACAAAAATTGACCAAACAGCATATGACTTAACATTTAAAGCATCCACTCAAGAAGTTAATTCATTAACCGGTAGAATGACTTCAGCAGAATCATCCCTAAGGCTCTTATCAGATGATATTGAATTGAAAGTAGACCGAGATGGGATTATTGGTGCGATCAATGTACAACCTGGAATAGTTAAAATCCAAGCAAGATTACTAGATGTTGGTGATTTTACTAATCTCGTAGATAATGGAACATTCGAAGATGATGCTCCTAACGTTACAAACAAAGTAACTGGATGGATAAACGAAAACCCAAGTAACTCAGTTTTTATGGTATATGATCAAACAACATGGGGCTTACAAAACGGCTCAACAAAGACCATGGTTTTATGGGCAAATTCTGTTCGAAATGTTGATGTCATGCAAGAAAGATATATCCAAGTAAGTGAGGGGGATGAGCTTTACTTTGAATGGGAGTATCGAAATCACAATACTGCAGGGACTGGAAGACAAACTTTTGGTGTACGTAATTACTCTCCTTCTAAAGAACATCATAGTTGGGGAACAGCTTTCACTACAACAACCAAGACTGTAAATTGGACTAAAATGAATGGTTCATATAAAGTGCCAGCTGGAGTTGGATATATTAGAATTCGCGTTACATTTGAAAACAATGGAGAAACTTCTAACCGCCTATATGTTGATAACCTTGTCGTTAGAAGAAAAAATAACGCAGCATTGATTGTAGATGGATCAATCACAGCAAACTTAATGGCAGCAAATAGTATTACCGCACAAAACGGCGCATTAGCAAATGCGTCTATTACGCGTGCAAAATTACAAGATGCCATTATCGGAACTGCTCAGATAGATAATTTAGCTGTTACAGCTGCGAAAATTGCAAGCGTGAATGCTGACAAAATCACTGTGGGCGCTTTACGTGGTATTGACGTATATGGTTCTAAGTTCCGTTCTTCTGACGGATTAACTAACTTAGAAATCATTGGTGGTAATGTCCGTCTTACGCAGTCTAATGGGCAATATGTAAATGTTAATCCTGACGGTTTATTTGGATATAATTCAGGTGGTTCTCAACGATTTAGAGTAGATAAATTATTGGTTACTAGTGCAGCACTAGGGACAAGTAATTCGAATGTTTATCTAGCTCCTGATGCAAACAATGAAGCGCGTGTTGTTGATGTTAATAGTATTCCATCTGATGGTGCCGCAGAAAATTATACTTATCGACCGATTAGGGCATTGGGTTATCGCTTTAAACCTGGTTTACACGGATATATAGGCGTAGATACAGACAGAGAAGTAAGAATTACATCTCTAGGACTTAGACAAGACGATGGATCGGTTATTTATCGTGCACTCAGGGCAGCAGGGATTTACGCTGACCATATAAGTATAAACAATACAACAACCGGTGCGAATTTATATGCTAGACCAGCTAATGATGGTGAACTCAGGGTAACACGGGTTGATACTACTGATGATTACAGACCTGTGCGCGCGAGTGGCTTTCTTGGTACGTATATTGACAGGTCAACTCATGCTGATGGAAGCCATATATATGTGAGACCAGCTGGAGACCCAGGAGAAGTTAGGGTAACGGTGCGAGGTACTACGGATACTTGGAGACCATTGCGAGCAAGCGGGTTCTATGGAAACCATATTAGTATTAATGGGAATACAGATGGAGTACATTTATACTTAAGACCATCAAGTAATGGAGAGGTTCGAGCTACTGCGTCTGGTACAACGGGCACATATATACCAATGCGCGCTTCTTCGTTCCCTACAGGTTCTTTGGCTGCATTCAAACAGGATATAAAAGTGTGGACAGGTAGTGCTTTAGATATCATCAACCGTTCAACAATTTATGAATATCGTTTAAAAAGCGAAGTGGAAAATGGTGTTTCTCGAGCTAGACAAGGTCTTGTAATTGGTGATGGGTATCGTATTGCACCAGAATTAATTGATGGTGATGGAGTAGAGCAATATCTCATGAATTCAATTAATATGAAAGGCATTCAAGAGCTTGATAAAAGAACCCTTGAACACGCTGACGAAATTAACTGGCTTAAGATAGAGAATCAGCATTTAAGACAAAAGGTTGCAAAATTAGAAGAAAAAATAAGCGCCGCATAAATTAGGAGGTTTTAAAATGAAAGTAGAAATCGAAAACGGTAAATTAGTAGCTGCAATTAACTTTATGTATGATCTAAAACTAGCAAGAAAACACTCGCGTTTCCGTCGCCATTTTATTAACAAAATGACTGAGAGACTAAAAACTGTAGAAGAAGATCGTAAAGAACTTGCAAAAGAACATTCCCATAAGGACGAAAAAGGAGAAGCAATCGTGAAAGATGGTCAATTCGACATCAAAGACATGGTTGCTTTTTCTAATGACTTAAAGGAATTGAATACTGAAAAACTGGTAATTGAAGGTGGTGATAATCGTGAAATGATACGAACTATCAAACACGTTCTAAAGAAATTCGAAGATGTTGAATACGAAGGACAAGACTCAGATATTTACGATTATCTTTGTGAACAATTTGGTGTAGATGAAGAAGAAAAGGGAGATGAAGAATAATGTTTGATATTCAAATTACAGGTACAAATATTCGCTATGCTGATGATGGTATTTCAGTAGTACATGTTCAATTTAGAGCCAATGATTCAGAGTCAACAGTCACATTAAATGGTTATATTCCAATATCCGCAGAGGATTATCAAGGAAATGAATCGATTCCAGCATTAAAAAATGTAGTACGAACTAAATTGATTGAACGACTAACACCAGAAGCCGAGTAAGGCTTTTTTATTTTGGATAAGGGGGAGAGACATTGGAGGCGGTGGAGATGAACGCACAGGATAAAGAAATAGCAGAAATGAAGCAGGATATAAAGTTGCTTGAAAAAGATGTAGCAGATTTAAAAAATAAGACATCTGTTCATGAAGAACAAATTAGAGCAATTAATAAATCACTAGACAGTATCGAAGGCAATACAACATGGATTAAACGCGCCATAATAGGTGCGATTATTACAGCGGTTAGCACTGGCTTAATTGGCGGGGCAATCGCTCTTTTTTATAACGTGATAGGAGGATGAATAGATTGAAAATGGACAAAGGGACAGTAATTAGAACAGCAGTATTATTGGTGGCAATTGTTAATCAGTTCTTGGTAGCAACAGGATTAAATCCAATCCCAGGTAGCGAACAACTATGGGGTGAAGTTTTAAGTACTGCATTTATTGGTGTGGCTGCAACATGGGCATGGTTTAAGAACAATTACGTAACAGCAAAAGGTAAAAGGCAAAGAGCTGCTTTAAAAATGAAAGGTTTGACTAAATAAGGCTGTCCCAAAGGGCAGTCTTTTTTATTGTCATTAAAGGAGGTGGTTTCTATGTGAATTTAGTTAATGTGTACAAACGTTACATTTGCCATTGGAATACTTATATATTAAAGGAGAGGTTTAATTATGGTTAAAATTTATATTGATCCAGGTCATGGTGGTACTGATCCAGGTGCGGTAGGGAACGGTTTACAGGAGAAAGCATTAACTTTGCAGATTGCTACAAGGGTACGTGATTTATTAAGAAATTATAGTAATGCTGATGTTCGTATGAGTCGTACAGGAGATCAAACTGTATCACTTGCACAAAGAACTACTGATGCAAATAATTGGGGAGCTGATTTCTTTCTATCTATCCACATCAATGCTGGTGGCGGTACAGGTTATGAGGATTATGTCTATCCCGGAGTAGGTGCTCCCACAACAACATATCAAAACCGTATTCACGAAGAGATTTTGAAGGTAGTAGACTTTCGGGATCGGGGTAAAAAGCAAGCTAATTTCCATGTGCTGAGAGAAACAAGAATGCCGGCTTTGCTTACTGAGAATGGATTTATTGATACTGTGGCAGATGCGAATAAATTGAAACAATCCTCATTCTTGCAATCTATTGCTCAGGGACACGTAAACGGCTTAGTTCGTGCATTTAATCTAACACCATCTGGTGGGGCGGTTTACCATACTGTAGTTTCTGGTGATACCGTTTATGCATTATCAAGGAGATATGGTAGCACTATACAAAAAATTCGTAGTTGGAATGGTTTGGATGAAAACTATACAATTCGTGTTGGACAAGTTTTAAGAGTGAAATAATACTAAAAAGCCCTTCTTAATCGAGAGGGGCTTTTACTCTTGTAAGATCATGCACTGTAGAAAGAAACTATTCCTAAAACTGCAAATATGAATAAGATACCAACTACTGTAATAATACTAATTCTTAACTTGGTCAAGGCGAATCACTCCTGCATTAAAATAGTTTATAAATTAATATTTCGTTTATCATCAAGTTTATTCCTTTAGTAAAATTACCTCATTTAAAATCTTTTCATTCCTTCAAATGCCTTCTGTAAGGATTCTTTTATTGTGCTACCTTCAACCTTTATCCCTCCATTGTCAGATGTTACAACAACGGTGGGGTTTCGACTTTGGGCAAAAATATAGTATTTACCCCCTCTCTCATTAGTAATAGAAATATACATTTTCATAGGTTTCATGGAATCATTCCTTTTTATCTATTAGTATTTAGGTATAAAATACCTATTTTGTAAAAATATTATTAATTTCATTGAAATTTTCTAAAAATTTAAATAAAATGTAATGTGTTAAATATATCATATAGAAAGAGAGAGAGAGAGAGATGAAAAAAGGAAGATTATCTAAGGGATTAAAGGGGTTAATGGTTTTAATTTTATTATTTTCTTTAATAGGGAACATACCAGTAAGAGCTAATGCGGAGGAACAAGAGGTAGATATTGATTTTGAAAATATAGAATTAACCGCTGAAGAAGAAATACTGGCTGAAGAGCTAGCTTCAGAGTTACAGTTTCTTGTCGAAGAGGGAGCAATAGTTGATGAAGAAAATGATATTTTACTAGGATTTGATGAAGATGTACTTGATGCTAGATATACTGGAAAGGCAGAGTATCAAGACATTAAGAATATGTTAATTACCTCTGGAGCATTTATTGATAAGAATGATCCAGGAAACGGAGCAGGAAATGGGGGAGGTAACGGAGGCGATAATGATGTTGAACCTCCGGAGATTGAAATAATGGCACTGAAAAAGGAAAACCCTAAATTTACTGCTGCTGTTAATTCTTGTCTTAAGAGTGAAGTTAAAGCTTCTTTTGGATTAACAGCAACTACAGCTACTGTTGAAGGTATTAAATCAATGATAAAGAAAGGACAATATAAAAAGGCTGCACAAGCGATTATAAAGTTTGGTATTAAATCAAGTATTGTCGGTACGGGTGTACTTATGGTTTGGATTGTAGCAAACTGCGAAGAGAAAGCATTGAAAAAGCATAAAAAATGGCTTTAAATAAATATTGGCGGTGAGAGTAAGTGTCAAATAAATTCAGTTCACTACTAATTTCATACCCTATTACCTTTCTTATTGTTTCTATAATTTGGTGGTATATCAAGGGGACACCAGAAAAGTTTTTTGATACAACCTCATATTTAGGATGTTATTATATTGTTGCATCAATTATTGTTTATATCGATATAAAGACTAATGAGAAAAAACAAAAAAAGACTTTAAAAAGATGTAATGAGGAAGAAGTTACTGAATAAAATAAGCCCTTCTCACTTGAGAGGGGCTTAAAAATCTTCTTAGTTATCGCTAGAATTAAGCCGAATTACGCACAAGTTTCTTAATCATAACTTTGGATATTTATTTGAAATGGATGATTCTAAGGAACACTCTTTATCTGAAAAAAATAAAGTGATAATAGTCTCTCGTCAAAAATTTAACTATTCGTATCATTTTTTCTTTAAAAGTTGGTTGAGTGTATCTTGTAATTGTTCAACTTTGGTATTTAAGTTTATCATTTCTTGTTCATTGCCTTTTACTAATACTAAAATTTGATTGGGACCAGTTCTTTTAATAACTCTAAATCCAGTTTTTGATATTGTCGCAATTCCTTCATCATTCGATTGACAGTACCCATTCTCTTCACAAGTTCCATCATCTCTCACTAAGATTTGTCCAATAAGCCCCACAGCCATCCATTCTGGACGTTTATATCTTGGGATATATTCTTGATCAGGGTTCCATTTCGGATTTATCAGAGGTTGAATCTCTTTTTTGGAAGAAATAATTTCTTTTCCCTCTTTATCTAAAATAGGTGGTATTTCTACTTCTTGATAAGTCCTACGACCCCATTCATCTAACTGATATCTTCCTTGCCAATTAAGGCCAGCACTATTACCTATAATACTCGGTGTAGCGCTAGTAATACCGAGAACATAGTCATTTGATGATGTGACTTTTCTGATTTTATTGTTTTCTAATGTAACAAAATAACCCACATCAATTGGATTTCCGTCAATACTCTCAAACATCTCAGCGAAGTCTGCACCACCAGTATTATAAGAAGCTCCATCAATATACATTTCTCCATTACTTGCTAACCACTTTGCACCTAATCCCCTATTAACACTGTCTGTACCGTTTCCAATATACCAAGAATAGTCTTCTTCTGCATCACCATATCGCCCCATAATATGAGTAGCTGTAAAACCCGCTGTACTAGTGTTTATTCCTTCTGCATGTGACATTTGCCCACTTGCGGTCGTAAATATTCCCTCAGCGTGTGAATTAGCTCCACTTGCAGTATTTTCTTGACCTTCTGCATGTGCATGATCCCCTGTAGCTATGGTCAAGTACCCTTCTGCATGAGATCGAATTCCAATAGCTGATGTTTGATCACCTTCAGCGTGAGCGGAAGGTCCAGATGCAATGGAAGAAAATCCTTCTGCGTGAGAAAAGGCACCGCTCGCTTCGGTTGCGTATCCTTCCGCATGCGAATTCTCTCCACTTGCTATGGTCTCCTCACCCTCAGCATGTGAAGCATAACCTATTGCTCTCGTATTGGCTCCTTCTGCATGTGTAGCATATTCCTCAGCAGAACTACCTTCACCTTCAGCATGTGAATAGTCCCCAGAAGCACTAGTGTTGCTTCCTTCTGCATGTGCTCCTGGCATAATAGCAGCTGTATTTAAACCTTCCGCATGGGAACCAGCACCACTGGCTGTAGAATTATTACCTTCTGCATGCGCCGCCTCTCCTGAAGCTGTTGAATCAAAACCTTCCGCGTGAGCAGCTAGCTCACTAGCTATTGTATTGGCTCCTTCTGCATGAGAGTTATTCCCCTCAGCTAATGTATTAACCCCTTCTGCATGAGAAGCAGTTCCATTAGCTGTAGTTTCAATTCCTTCTGCATGTGAAGAAATTCCAGTCGCATTTGCATTCACACCTTCAGCATGTGAATAGTCCCCTGAGGCTGTTGTGCTTTGTCCTTCAGTATGTGAAGCGATGCCTAAAGCGCTTGTACTATAACCCTCCGCATGAGAGCCGTTTCCACCTGCTACTGTACTATTCCCTTCTGCATGTGTATCTTCTCCAGATGCAATGGTATTATAACCCTCAGCATGAGCAACAAGACCACTGGCTATTGTAAGTGCTCCTTCTGTGTGTGATGAATTACCAATAGCTTGAGTATTGTAACCTTCCGCATGAGAGGCATCGCCGCTTGAACTCGTCCCACTACCTTCCGCATGAGAGGCTTCTCCACTAGCTATGGTATTGATTCCTTCTGCTTCAGAACAAATACCAGAGGCATTTCTATTGCAATAAGCCATATTATCACTCCTTTTTAGTAATAGAATAATATATTCATTAATAGTTTTAGATGTTTGGACAAAACCATTATAAAATTAAAAAAGCCCTTCTCAATCGAGAGGGGCTTTCATTCCTTCAAATGCTTTCTGTAATGCATCTTTCATTGTATTACCTTCAACCTTTATCCCTCCATTATCAGAGGTTCCGACAACAGTTACTGGATGACTTTGAGCAAAAATATAGTATTTATCACCTTTCTCATCTGTAACAGAAACATACAAGTCCTCTGGTTTCATGACATCATTCCTTTATCTATATGGTTATATTACAAAGGAAATAATTTTTTAATTTAATTTTGACTTTTATTTCTTTGACGAATAAACCAAAGTGATGACAATCCCAAATATAAGAAAACACAACCAAATACCAGAATTAATTTTAATAGAGATCCCCAAGAGTCAATTAAATCTTTAAAGAGGGCAGGATAATCAATTATGTATTCAGAAATTCCTAAGCTAAAAGCTAAAAATAATAAAATAAATGCAACCACAATTGATGGATGTTTTTGTGTTGTTGTACACTTACAAGGGTCATTTGATGAACAGCCACAACTTTTTAAAGATAATCCAGTTAATTTAGAAATTCCATTTAATAAAAGAAAAATCAATAAAACAATTGCTCCAATTGCTAAACTAGAAAATACAAGGAGTTTTCCGGTTTGTACACCATTTATATTCCCTAAAATATTCCTCAAAATGTCTAATCCACCAAATGCTGATAACATAATAGCGCTAAAAATACCAAGTATTGTTACGAAATCTGTAGTCAACTTCTTTGATTTTTTTTCTAATTCGGAAAATTTTTCTTCGTGTAAATCGTTACTTTTCTCAATATTTTCAATAGAAGAAGATGCTTGTTGGATATGTTGTGTAAGGCTTCCTAGTGATTCAGTATAATCCCGTTTAACATTATCAAGATGCGAACTTATATAGTTCTTTTGATTTATACAAAGGTTGATATGATCATTTAATTTGTGGAAATTTTTAATATGCTTAGAGCTGTTAGCATCAGATATGTATATTACGCCTAAAACATTATAGGCAAGTGTTTCATTTCTTTCATCTTCAAGGCTAAACACGATTTGACTAATTATTGAATACTCATGTCTTTCATTCTTAGTATAAAAACACTCGAGTTTATCAAATACCTCTTCGTTTTTTGAATATTCAAACGAAAAGTTAGTCGATAGCTCGAGTAATTGATCTTCGAAGTTAACCTCTTGCATATTACACCTCAAACGAATTAGGGTGCTTTATGAAAAAGTCCCTTAGTTCTGTTTTATTGTAATATAACCCTTTTACGCCATTATTTATATTAGGTTCATCCTCTTTCCATGGTGTATGTTCATGAGTTGCATTAACTAAAATAAAAGGACCGATACTACTATATTTATCAACAATAGTGTTAATAACATTTTTGTCATGTTCATCGATAATATCTACATTAAAAGAGCTAACACTTACCTTACCTGTATCATCAATACTAATCCTGTTTGGAATGTATTTTATATTATTTGAACCAAATTCTTTATATTCATGATATACACTTTCAACAACAGGGCCCAATCGCCATTTAGAGATATCATCAGTAAATAAAGTGGAGTCATTAACAAGATAATGCGCTTCGAGAAAATACAAGATTTTCTGTAACTTCAAATGGGATATATTTTTACCGGTCTCAATACAATAGTGAACAATGTAGTCTGCAACGTCTAATGCACGATAAACAGTCACTAACACCCCTCCTATTTTTTGAATTTTCAGATATACATATACATCTATATTATTATAATACATTCTTTTTACTAATATTTCTATCCATAAAAAGGAATTAAAACCTTTATTTTGACTATTAGTGTCTTATGTTTAAATAAAAATCCAATAATTCCTCACATTTATTCCTAATCCTCGGATTAAAATAATTATGATGCTCATCATAACCTTTGTAATGAAACTCATACATGGTAAACGACTCATCATGTCCAATCTGATTCACTCTCATATTCCCTTTTCTCATCATATCTTTAACTTCTTTCAGATCACGCTGTACCTTCTTTATTGTATTTTCCATCAAGGTAATATAAGGCTGTTTAATCTTAAACGGCGACTTTTCAATGATCTTTAAATCTCTTTCAAGAATGATAATAATCATCGGCAAGTATATTGCTTGCTCTAGCACATCACGATCAGCTTCATTAATCCTAGTCATGTTCTTAAACCCTTTCGACAGATATCACTTCATCAATGTGGAATTTTAAGATTTTTAAATCGTTCGTTTCCAAGTGAATGTTCATATTAATATGATCGATTTTATCGACAATGCCCTCAAAGGTTTTTGTGGACCCATCAACCCAAATGGTCATTTTGATTGTAAGGGTGTAGTTTAATGATTCCATCGTTATTATCTGTATTTCTTGAAGTTCTTGCTCATCTAACTCTGGCTTTTTCACTTTTTCATATTCGGCGGGTATCTGCTTAAGTAATTCGGTGTGTTCGCTCATAAAGAACCCTTGCCATTTCATTTTTCCACGGTCTCGAATCATAAACTACATCTCCTTTTTTAATATTATATGCGAACTTTTGTTCTTAATTCAATTGAAATCGAACAAAAGTTCGTATAAAATAATGGTAAGGGAGGGCTAATCGATGAAAGGTTTACTTATTAGAGGAGTTAACAATAAAAAGGAATTAGAAATGATTTATCTGGATAACAAGGGAGATATCAGCCAGAGAAGAATTAAAATTTTGTCCGTTTACGAAGATTACTTTCGTGCATATTGTTTTACCAAGCGACAGCAGCGCACTTTTAAGGTGAGTAACATCTTATCGATTGGTCCAGTCAGCAAAGTAAAGAGAGGAGCTTGATCATGGGAGTGAAAATGCCGAAGAAATCAAAACCTCAACGACCTTCAAGGGATGAATTTGAATTAGAAGAGCTGGGAAATGCAGTAGTTGAGGCACATAGGGAGAAAAAGGAAGTTTTAATATTGTTGTGGCAAAAAGATCCTATACAAGGAAAAATCGTTAAGCTTGATGGACAATCTCAATTAATACATATTGAAAGTAGTTATGAAACGATTAGGGTGAAATTTATAGATATATTATCGATACAGAGCGCACCTCAATAGGAGGGCGCTTTTTTGTTTGAAAAGTATATCACACACTTTTTGCATGTTTATTAAAAGTGTAAGGGAATGGACTAGAATTTAGAATGGAGCACTCGGGTATGTGCTTATACAAATTATGCCGATGTTGTTGAAAGTTTTGAAAGAGGTTGGTAGTGCAATATAAAATTGACCTACTTTTGACCAACTTTTAAATATCTTTTTGTATAGCTGGATATATCTTTTTTTCGAGTTTCTTCTATATATAATAGTTTTATGAGGATAGCTATATTTGAGTGCAGGTATGATATGAAAGAACGTAAAAAATACGGTCTTAAAGGCGCTCGTCGTGCACCTCAGTTCTCAAAACGTTAATATACCAACGTTTCAAGACCCTCGAACAGTTTTGTTCAAGGGTCTTTTTTTGATGCGAAAAATAAGTTTTGACCTAATTTATTCCCATGTATTTGGGGAGTATTCAGCGGTTTTTTGAGGCATGAGTAAATACATCCATTGTTGTTTGAATGTATTTTTATGACCCAAACTAACTTGTACTTTTTTAATGCTTGCGTCAGGTGAAGGAGAGAAATTTTAACTTGTATTCGATTGTTAATGCCAATATACTTTTAAACTATTGTACAAGAATAAATAAAATAAGCTGCTCACATAATAGGTCTAGATACTTTATCTGGAGGTGAGAAAAGAAGTGGGAAATATAGAAAGAAATCTTGATGATAATATCCGGCATATTAAGGAATTATTTAATAATACATCAGATTTAGTTGTGAAAAGGTTTAAGTTAGGTTTAGAAAAGAAAGAATATGCTGCGATGATTTATATTGATGGTATTATTGACTCAGACATAATACAGGATTTTGTGTTGAAGCCATTACTTAATACAAAAACTTCTGACAAAAAACAAATAATAAATTATATTACTGAAGTAATTGAATCAACAAATATCAATATGTGTACAAAACATAATGAAATAACAGATGCCGTTGTTAATGGTAAAACTACAATTTTATTTGAAAATCATGACACTGGAATCATTATAGATGCTCCAATGTGGCAAGAAAGAAGTCTTGAAGAAGCTCAAGGTGAACGTGTAATACAAGGGCCGATTATTGGTTTAACAGAAAAACTTAAAACTAATATAAATATTTTACGATCCATTATAAAATCACCTAATCTATGTGTAGAAAATAAAGAGATTGGAGTAATTTCAAAAACACAAATATCAGTTGTTTATATGAATGGAGTCGTCGATAAAGGAATACTAGAAAAGGTTCAAACTCGTATAAGAAATGTTTCCGTTAAATACATATTAGAAGCACGGATTATTGACGTTATAATTGAAGAAAAGAAAAATTTATTTAATTTAAATAAATCAACAGAACGCCCTGATGTACTTGCGTCAGCTCTGTATGAAGGAAGGGTGGGCGTTATTGTAGATGGTACGCCCTTGGCCATTATAACGCCAAACTTATTTATAGATTCTTTTCAAACTCCTGATGATTATTATTTTAAAACAGGTCGTTTTACAACTCGATTAATTCGTTTATTTTGTTTTTTCTTATCTGTATATTTGCCTTCAATATATCTTACCTTAGAAAAATTCCATCAAGATGAATTTTCTAAGGAAGTAGTAAAATCATTATTCTCTGATGGTGAAATACTACCTGCATTTTGGGAAATGACCTTTTTAATATTTTTATTGAAAATACTTACAGATGCTTCTTTTCGAATTCCTAAAAGTGCAATAATTCTTGTTTCATTAGTTGCAACTATTGTAATTGGTGAAACAGCAGTTACAGCTAAACTTATTCACCCAGCAAGCCTTATTACCATAGGAATTACTTTTTTATCCAGTTTTCTTATTGTGTTTAGAGGTTTGGGGAATGCAATGGCGACTTTACGTTTTCTTTTTGTAATCATTTCTCTTTATTGGGGGTTTGGTGGTTTAATAGTTGGAACAACAATTCTCATATTGTATATGGTAAATCTCAAGTCTGCAGGAGTCCCTTATCTTTCACCTTTAATTCCTTTTAGATATCAAGAGTTAAAGGATACTTTTTACAGAGGAGATTTAAAATCTTTAACAAATAGTAAGCATACTTACCCTGATAATAATGGTTGAAAAATTGTTATTATTTGTTATTGTAATAGGGGCTCATGAACTAGTTTTTAATGTGCTTAATCAGTTGGTGGAAGTGCATACAAAATTGACCTACTTTTGACCAACTTTTAAATATTTTTATGTATAGTTAGATATATCTTTTTTTCGAGTTTCTTCTATATATAATAGTTTTATGAGGATAGCTATATTTGAGTGCAGGTATGATATGAAAGAACGTAAAAAATACGGTCTTAAAGGCGCTCGTCGTGCACCTCAGTTCTCAAAACGTTAATAAACCTTATATACCAAGGTTTTGCCCTCTATGCTCTTATGAGCAGGGAGGGCTTTTTCATGTATAAATTTAGAATTGAATACCCTTTGAATACCCCAAGCTAAAATTTCATGTACTTCTGGAACATCTCGGCTGTTTTCTCCTTCGCTTCATCGGTCACATAATGTACATATCCATGTTAGAGTGTTATCGTGGGGTGTGGGTAATAATTATTGTCCAGGGATTAATTAATGCGCACCCACAGCATATTATTATATTTTTTTAAATTGAAATGAAAAAGCGTATGATATAATCGGAAAAGACCTTAACATTTTATATGAAAAAAAGAGTCTTAATAGACTCTTTTTAATTAAGTTTTATTTTCTTATAGATTCAATTTGATCTAACTCAAATTGATATTTACTTAGCTGCAATTCGTTAGTTAATAGTTCAAAGAACTTTCGGGTATTTCTAAGAATATCATCAATTAAAACATCACTATTAACGACTATAGACTTTTCATGAACACTAAACTTAGCTTTGGTCCCTTCCTTCTTCAGTTCGACCTTCATAGGCTGACTAGGAAAATAAAAGGATGCTTGACCATTTTCCTTGAACTCTTCAACTAAATTGAGCATATAAGACAATAATGTTGGCAAATCATCCCAAAAGGAGAAATCAGTTAGTGGCTTATAATTATACTCAATTATAACTCCACCATCTAAATTTAGAATACCGTCATCAATACTATCACTATTAATAATGTCTTTTATTGAATTAAGATTCTCATTTAAAACCAAACAATACTCATCTGTATTATTTTTCAATTTCTCTAAGTCAGTAACTTTCTTTTTAAGTATAAAAACATCAAATTTTAAATTTCCCATTACTCATCTTCCTTATTTAGGGTATAGTTGTTTGATATGTCCTTTAGTAATTCCCATAACATATTCAACTCCATTTACTTTACCTTCAACCTGGAATGTTGAATTTGTTCCTTTTTTAGATAAGGTAGATTTTTTGTTTTTAGCAATTGTATGCGCAATGTTTTTCACATCATTAACACTTAAATCAGGGTTATAGAATGTTTGATCTTTTTTAACAGAACCGTCCCAATGTTTTGGGTGATGTCTCTCAAGCATATGTTTCATATCTGTTTTAGTCAACTTAAAAGTATGACTACCCGTTTTATATGCTAGTGTTTTATAGTTTGCTAGTGCATTTGTTACTTTTGATTTTGGAGCCTTTTTAAATACCTTTGATCCATATTTAATTACATACTTGCCTCCACTTAGTACAACCTTGCAATTAATGGCCAAAAGAAAGGTTGAATTCCTGTAAATTCTTCATCGGATTCAAACGGAATACTTTTCCAATCAATTTCATCCGTATAATTATGTTCAATCAAACTCCAATCAATTTCCTCAACTTGCTCAAAAATTTCTGGATTTTCTTCTTCCGTAATCCAGTTCTCATCTTCTTCGATAAGTAACCATTCTAATCCCGCTTCATTTTCTACTCCCTATAAACAAAAGCGAAAAATAAGTTTGACTGTTTTTCTCGCCTTCAGAAAGTTCCTTTAAAACGGTTTAACTTATTATCAAATACACTTTTTCCCCTCTTATATCATCAATTAATTCAAATAAATCCTCCATACTACGAGTAATCCGAGTTAAGTTAAGTCTGTAACATAAATAATGTCACCTTCCTGTAAATCTCAAACATTTTTTTGAAGTTGCTCACGATTCTTTGTTGCTCCAGAAATTTTTTCTTCAAAAATAATATCGATTTCGATTTCGTTCAGTTGCTGAAATTACCGTGAAGGATTTTGCCTAGTCGAACTGACACGTATTTTACTGTCCATCTTGAGCGCACGTAATATCGCTTTGAATACTTAGTGTCTATGGATTATCCAATTTAGTTTAAAGAAATAATTGGAAATGGTATCCAAGAATGTATTGACATTTATATTTAACAATTGTATTGTATTTTTAAGTTGATTTATAAATCCAAATATTCATATATTTTAAAAACAATTAGAGGTGACCATAATGAAAATTAATTGGAAGCAACAAAAGGCCATTTCCAATCCATTACGTTCAAGGATCATTGCATTACTATATGAAAAGCCTATGACACCGAAACAAACCGCCGATCTGTTAAAGAAGAACCCAGGTACCATTTATTATCACATCCAGCAACTTGTAAAACATGAAATTCTAGAAGTAGACAGTGTCAATACTGATAAGGGGATAGTAGAAAAATATTATAAGTCTAAGGCAGTAACTTTCACAAACCCAGAGCAGGAAACACCTCCAGAACATGTTGAGCAAAGAATGGCAACTGTTTATCTTTCTCAAAAGCTTGTTAACGAATTAAGCAAAGATATAGAAAAGCTTTTTTATAAATATGGACACTTGTCTTTCAAAGAAAGGGATGAAGAAGAACAATTATCATATTCTATTGAGTTTCTAATTAAAAAACATATTAATGAGGGGGAAAAAAGTGAAGAATAAATTAAAGCCATTTATGTTAGAAAGAAATTTTCTTATTCTAATAATAGGTGTTTTAATAAACGGAGTAGGAAGTGGTATATACTCTGTTGCGGGCATGTTGCTTGTTTTACATTTGAGTGGAAGCGTTCTTTATTCTGGATTCGCATTTTTTGCAATATCTTTTGCAGGCACATTGGCATTTTTAATTGCTCCATTAGGGAATTATGCTAAGTACAAAAATGGTTTAGTTTACAGTAACCTTATAAAGGCGATTTTATTAGTTACGATCCCAGTTTTACACTATACAATAGGAATAAATGTTTGGTATGTAATTAGTATGTTATTTATTACTGCCTTATTTACTCAATTTACGTATCCTATTGAATCAACCATATTACCAATCATCGTAGGACAGGACAATATTATTGAAGCCAATTCTTATTTACAAACGATTCGGGAAGCGATGGACATTGCATTTTTAGCACTGGCAGGGATTATCATAACATTTGTTGGAACAATACCGGCCATTTCAATCACTGCAATCTGTATATTATTAGTTTCTATCTCTTACGCCTTCTTCAATTTCGATCAACCATCGGTTAACAAGGAAAAATCAAGCTCTATAAAAGCGGCTTCTAGGGTTTATTTTCTGGACTTAAAAGCAGGTTTTAATTACATTAAAGACTCATTGATTCCGAAAATGATTTTTTCTATTATCTTCATAAACATTGCGATGGTTATTATGACAACAAATTTACCCGCATTCTCTCTTATGAAAAGTAATGGTGTTGAAGCTGCGTATGGTTTTTATTTAGCTTCCATGTCTATTGGGATAATGATTGGAACTATCATTACTCCAAGATTAAAACAAATTAATTTTGGGAAATTAATTATAGTGGCATTTATTGGCTCAGGAATCATGTGGATGGGTACAGCAACATTGCCACTTATACCATCGACCATTTTATTTAGTGCAGGTGCTATATCAATAGGGATACTGAATTTGCTAATATTTTCTGCTATACAGAAACAGGTTGAAACTGCGTACATTGGTAGGGTAGTGACCTTGATAACTAGTGCATCAGCTTTGGGAATGCCGTTAGGTTCACTAATAGGAGGGTTTCTAGGTGAAACATTCACACCAGCACTTGCTGTTATGATCTGTAGTATTTCTATGATAATTTTTAGCGTTTACTGGTTAAGTAGTTCTGTGTTACGTAAATTACCTAAGATTGATAGTGTAAATCTTTTCAAAGATAAAATTGAGGCTTAATTAATGGAACAATCTTTGTATCCAAAGATGACAAGGCTGTTAAAGGTTATAGTTCAGTGTTAAAAAAAATACTTCTAAGATTTAGAGACTTTGGTGGATTAGAGAACATTGATTTTGATTTTTAAGAGTAAATTATTTTGACTATATGTGACCAGTGGCAAATTGAATAGGTTCATCTATCTGTAAGGACGTATCCTCCCAAGCTTCGGGTCCCTTATTAAGTGATAATATCTCCATTATCTATATTTTTAATGGCAATAATGGCAGTTGCTAATCCTATTAACGAGAGAGTAATAGGTATGATAATAATTGAATATAATGAAAACCCATTTATATTTTGACTTATGATTAGAGAGACAAAGAAGGCTGAAACGATTGTAGCTGGGACCGAATATTTTTTTAATCCAAAGTAAAGTGGAATTAAGCTAATTAAGCTCGCAGCCAATGCATTGAATACTACCTTTCCAAAGGAATTGATAATGATTGTGGCACTTAACGGTTCAGGAATAACATTTGTAAAAGAATTAAACAAGTAAAATCCGCTTCCCACTATAATAAAAGAGAAGATAATAGCAAAGAAAGTAAACAAAACCGTTACAAGTAACTTTGCTATTAGAATGGTTCTTCGTTTAATAGGATACATAAAAAGGACATTAATTGTCTTATTTTTATACTCACTTATAACAATTTGAGACAAAAGTACAGCCGCAAAAATGATAAATGTGACTCTTATTATTGTTTCTATAATCTCCATAGCCATATAATGACTTGTCATGACCTGAATTCCTTGATTCGTTTCAACATAAGCGATTAGACATATTAGAAAAAGGATGACAATATTGGCAATTAACGCACCTTTCACATACTTTGTTATTTCAAATTTTTGCATTTCTAATTTCATAAGCTTAAGCACTGACTCCACCACCATTCAATAAGGTAAAGAAATAATCCTCTAATGAACTGCTTTTATGATAAATAGATTCAATCAATACTCCGTGTTTAAATAGGACTTCTGAAATGACACCTTGGGGTACTCCCAAATCATAAACGCGTATGGTTAGTGAATCTAGCATCTTAGTATTTGTAATCTTTAAATGGTGTTCTAGTATCAAAGCTACTTTTGCGGAATCTTTTGTCACGATTTCTATATAGTCTTTATTATTTTCTCTGACTTTTTCCATCGCAATTTCTTCCATTAGCTTTCCCTGTATTATAACGCCAATCTTATCAGCAATATGTTCAATTTCTGCTAGAATATGACTTGAGATAAAAATGGTTATTCCATATTCTTTATTTAGCTTTTTAAACAATTTCCTTATCTCTTTAATGCCAACAGGATCTAATCCATTAATCGGTTCATCTAGTATAAGTAATTCAGGTTTTGTCATGATTGCTCGTGCGATTGCTAATCTTTGCTTCATTCCCATTGAAAATTCCTTTACTGGCTTAGCTCCAGTGTTTGTCAACTTGACCATCTCTAATGATTCGTCAACAGCATTCTTATTATGATATCCCATATATTCGCAGTGAAGTTCTAAATTTTTTCTTGCACTTAGCTTCTCATAAAAGACCGGTTGTTCAATAATTGCCCCTATCTTGCCTAAAACTTGATAGGAATTAGATGATAATGCCTTTTCAAATAAATCTATTTCCCCACGAGTCGGTTTGATTAAATTTGCGACCATCTTCATCACTGTCGTTTTCCCGGCACCGTTTGGTCCTAAAAAACCATAAATTTCTCCTTTATTAACCGTAATATTCACATTAGAGACGATCTCTTTTTCATTAAAAACCTTTGTTAATTCACGGGTTTCTATAATTCTATTCATGAATCTGTTCCTCCCTTCATTCCTTAACGATTTCGGTTTGTTTACTGGTCATGGATTTTTGCCAACCGCCTGTAATAATAATTGTCATTACAATGAAAACAGTACTTAATATAAATGGATAAAAAACATTCACATCATAAACAACTCCTGCAATTGTTGGACCTAATATGTTGCCAAAACTCATATAGGCATTGTTCAATCCCATCGCAAATCCTTGATTTTCTCCTGCAAGTCTTGAAATAAGTGCATTAACTACTGGTCTCAAAATCGATGTCGCAAGGAAAATGATTAATGTAATTCCAAAAAATAGATAAAATTGATTTACTATTAATGATAGGAAGAAACCAACTGCCGCTAGACCTAAAAATAAATGAATTGTATTTAATTCCCCTAATTTTCCCACAATTTTTTCTACGAAGAGTAATTGCACGAGGACACTAACTAATCCTGTTGAAGTAATCATAATTGCGATTTGCTGTGGAGATGCATCAAACTGCTTCTCCATAAAGAGAGAGAGAATCGATTCATATCCGACTAATCCAAAGCTCATAACTAATGAGATGAGAAGAGGGATGAAGTAGGGTAATTTAACCGATTGAGCTAATTTTGTTCCAATTGACTCCTTTGACTTTATGTCTTTTGGAGATTCATATTCTTGTTTCTTACTTTCTTCCAATAATAAAAAGGAAAAAATGACTGCTGTTATAGAGCTAATGGCTGCGACTAAAAATGGAATTTTGAGGCCGGCATGTGCAAGAAAGCCACCGATTCCAGGTCCAATAACGATGCCAAGTGACATGGCAGCTGATAGAAAACTATGACCTTTGGCACGTTGTTCCATTGTTGTAATGTCTGCTATATACGCAAAAATCGCTGGAATGAGCATAGCAGCTCCAAGACCGCCAATGACACGGGAAAAATAGTGAATCCAAATAATATCTGTCACATAAAACACAAACATGGAAATGGATAATGTACCCAATCCATAGATGATAATTTTTCTTCTTCCATATTGATCAGCCCACTTTCCCGCAATTGGAGAAAAGAATAATTGTGCACCAGCAAAAAAGGCGATTAATAATCCCGCAGCTGTTCCTCCTTGATTAATAGATTGGAGGTATTCTGGTAAGATCGGAATAATAATGCCAAAACTTGCATTCGCAATGAACATATTAACCATCAAAATAACTAGTTTTCTCTGTGCATTTCTAGACATCCAAACCGCTCCTTTCTTTGTATCTTACTTACAGTCTAAGGAGCAAAGTTTCGTTTTCCATTAATTAATCCTTAAGAATTTCTTAAGTTGGAAAATAAATGAAAAAACAATATAGTTTTTACCATAAAGGAAAGTAATGTCTTAATGATCAATCAAGTTAATTTTGTTCATTCGAGCGTTTTAACGAGAAGGAAAAAACGGTTTTTTGCCAAGGTTTACTGTTAATTTGTATCGTACCTCCTAATTTTTCTACAAGTCGTTTTGTTATTGTAAGTCCAAGACCGCTGCCCTGATAAGATTTATTCCGTGAATCCTCTAGCGTATACAGCCTTTCAAAGACTCGGTCCTGGTATGGCTCATCTATGCCCTTTCCTTTATCCCACACATCGATGTAAATGTCGTCTTCATTTATTCTAATCTTCAAGCCAATCATCTTCCCATCCCCACCATGCACGATTGCATTTGATATGAGATTAGTTAAAATGCGTTTAAGTGCTTCAATGTTCCCTAACACATAAATGGGTTTATCTGGAATGTCGATGTGGACATCAATGCCTTTTTTGTTGAAAATATCATAGTATTCCAGGAGACTTTTGCGGCAGATATCATTTATTCTTATGCTCGTAAGCGGGACTTCCTTATCCCCTGACTCTAATTTCGCCAAATTGAAAAATTTGTCAATTAGAGTAATCACTTCTACAGATTTGTCATGAATTTTTGTGAGGATTAAATGTCTTTCTTCAGAATCCAACTCAGAATCCATTTGAATCATTTCTACATAACCTAATGTGACTGTTAAGGGAGTTTTTAAATCATGTGAAATATTTGAAATCATTTTCTTCATTGACCATTTAGTATTTGTATAATTTGCTAAAGCTTTTTTATGCTTTTCTAAAAGCCGGTTCAAATCCACTGTAATATCAATCAATTCTTTGTCATCTGTAAATAACAATATAACTTCATCTGATGATTGGTTGACGATTCGATGTAACTTATTATGAATTTCACGCAAATGTTTTGTTCTTGTTCTACTCATTTGATATTGAGCGTAAATGATAGCTACCAAAATGACAGTTGTGCCTATATATAAAATAGTCATGTTAGTTACTCACCCATTTGTAGCCAATTCCCCATAATGTTTTTATATATTTGGGGTTGGATGGTTCATCTTCAATTTTTTCTCTTAACCTGCGAATATGACCATTAATAACGTTATCATTTCCAAAATAATGTTGTTGCCAAACAAGGTTATACAGATCATCCTTTGTAAAAACCCGGTTTGGATTGGTGATAAATAACTTCAGCAATTCAAATTCCTTTGATGTTAGTTTGATTTCTTCATTTTCCTTATTTACAGAATAATTATGTAAGTTCACAGTAAGTTGACCAAAAGTAAAGATTTGATGGGGTATTGGTTCGGTATCATTTGCATATTTAGTTACCCTTCTAATACTTGCTTTAATTCTTGCTGAAAATTCTACAAGTGAAAATGGTTTAGATAAATAATCATCAGCTCCAAATCCCAAGCCCAATGCCTTATCAACATCAGTGTCTTTCGCTGAAATGATTAATATTGGTATAGTGCTCCTCTCTCGAATCAACTTTATCGCTTCAATACCATCTAATTTTGGCATCATAATATCAATCACGATTAAATCAATATCTTCACTTAAAAAAAGGGCTAATCCCTCTTCTCCGTTAAAAGCGGTTAAAACAAAATATCCTTCCTTTGATAGAAATTTTTCTAACATTTCACTGATAGAAGGGTCATCATCAATAAGTAATATACGGTATGGCATCTTATCCTCCTTACTAACTTACAAGTGTTTTCTATGTTATAAAAGGTAACTTATATTTTTATTCTATAATTTGAAAGACATTCCTCCCCCTTACATACGTACCTTAATGCGAAAGACACACTTATTTTTATTTATCAAATGCTTATTGAAGGGGTCTGACCATATTTCTCTATAACTAACCTTTGGTAGCATAATAGTTCTCGGAAAAATAGTACTTATCTCTCCTTGATAACGTACTAGGTGGAAGATATTAACTTTACAAAGAGATTAGTCGAAGTTGGAAATGACTAGGTATCGAAGTGCTTAATAGTAAATAGTGACAACAGGTTTACTAGCCTGAAAGGGGTTATATTTTAAAGGGAGAAACAACTCCCTTTTTCTTCAAGGTAGCTTTTGTATCTGTTGTTTAAAGGTATGATTATTAGAGTTAATCTATTATTGGAATATGAATTCATAGCTAATTGTTATTTTAATTCAATAGAATTCTAAGGCTTATTCAACTATCGGGGAAGGTTATTTAAAGAGGGCATACTAAACAAAGTATGAGAGTAGGTTAATCATACTATAATAATTGAACAAGTATCTAAACTCGTTGAATGAGCAACAATACTTTGGTTTATGGTCTAATATATACTTTCAAGTCATTTGACAAATACTGTGGCTAAATGTTTTTTGTAATTCTTTATTTTAAAAATGAACGATTTCTCCCAGTTAATCGTATTACATATAGATTATTATTGTATGGAGTAGATCTCATGGATGAAAAGGATTTAATTCAAAAGGCGAAAAAAGGAGATACATTGGCGCTTTCGAAACTGCTACAACAGAATTATTCGTTTCTCGTAAAGTATTTAATGAAAGTTACCCTTCATCCACAAGTCGCAGAAGATTTAACGCAAGAGACGATGGTGAAGTGTATTGAAAAAATCCAACTGTATAATGGTGAATCCAAGTTTTCCTCATGGCTCATCACGATCGCAACGAACCTTTTCATCGATCAACAGCGGAGAAAGAAGCTGGAGAAAAACTGGCTAGAGCATGAACAAGCGCTCCGAAAAATGAAATGGAATGTAGCAAATATGAATGAAGAATGGGCAGATGTACTTGATATACTTGCCCAAATTGATGAAGAAATACGTATGCCAATCGTATTAAAGCATTATTACGGATATTCATATGGGGAAATTGGGAAAATGATGGGTCTAGCAGAAGGAACAGTAAAATCTCGAGTGTCAAATGGTCTAAAAAATGTACGAAAGGAGTTGGCTGATCTTGAAGGAGAATGATTCTAAAAATAGTAATTCTATGTTGGATGATGAAGATGAATTAACGGTTAAGCAATTAACAGATGGTTTAGAAAAACTGGACCAATGGAATCCAGTATCTACTCCAAACTTACAATGGTTTCAACAGAATGTTGAATTAGAGAAAAAAAGAATACGAAAAAAACAATGGAAAGACCTTCTCACGTTTATCTCTGTTGCAGTATTAGTGCTTTCAGTTGTGATTGCTGTCGTTTATCGCCAGCCAATTCTTTTTCTTTATTTTCAGCTTGTGGGGATTATCTTACTGCCCGTCGCTCTTAACAAAACTAGAAAGAAGGTCAGTAATGAATGAACTCAAATGAACTAAGTAGCATATCGCTTTGGTTATGGCTCGTGATTGCGTTCATTCTGATTTGCCAGAGCTCGTGGATGTTTTGGGACGCGCGAAAGAGAGGACACAATGCTTGGCTATGGGGCTTCTTAGGTCTTATTCAATTTCCAACGTATCTTATTATCTATCTTATTTTTGCAAGGAAAATATTTAAAAGAAAGGTCTCAGGATCAAATTCCTGAGATTTTTTTTTCGTGAGTGAACGAATAGGCAAACGTAATCGTATTAAGGATAAATAAACAGTTTGGAGGAGAAAAAATGAATGAACTGTTAAATGGAATCCCATGGGGAGCGTTTGCGCCAATTATTGTCTTACAATTAATTCTTATGATTATCGCATTAGTTTCTTGTATTAAAGAAGAAAAAACGAACGGACCAAAATGGTTGTGGATTCTTGTTATTCTCTTTATCGGCATAATAGGGCCAGTGCTTTATTTCGTTGTTGGAAGGAGAAATGATTAATGGAATTATTAAAGGCAAGCGATTTAGTAAAAAGTTTTGGAAATACGAATGCTGTTAAAGGAATCAATTTTCATATTGAAGAAGGCAGGTGCGTTTCATTACTTGGACCAAATGGAGCAGGAAAAACAACAACATTAAAAATGCTATCCGGATTGTTGGCACCGACTTCAGGTAGTATTGATTTTAAAGGGGAAAAACCAAAGGATTTAAGGCCGTATATTGGGTATTTACCTCAATATCCTGCTTTCTATAATTGGATGAGCGGAAAGGAGTTTCTTGTTTTCGCAGGACAATTGGCAAAAATGAATCGTAAGGAAGCAGAAAAACGGAGTGAGGAATTACTTGAACGAGTGGGTCTAACGAATGCAAAGAAAAGGAAAATAGGGGGTTATTCTGGTGGAATGAAGCAGCGCCTCGGATTGGCACAGGCACTCATTCATCGTCCGAAATTACTTATTTTAGATGAGCCTGTTTCTGCACTCGACCCACTTGGGAGACGGGAAGTGTTGGACATGATGAGAGAGATTAAAGAGGAAACAACCATTCTTTTCTCAACTCATGTCCTTCACGATGCAGAAGAAATAAGTGATGACATTCTTATCATGCATGCTGGGGAAATTGCGATATCAGGTAGCCTGGGAAGGGTAATGGAGGAATATCGGCAACCTATTTTACAAATCGAATTCGAATCACCGGCTGTTGATTGGCTAAAGAGCATAGCGAGTTATAGCTTTGTATCTGAAGTAGACATTCAAGGTAATAAAACCAGCATCGTATTAAAAGATATGGTAAATGGAAAGCAAACATTATTAAAAGATATCGTGGATAGAAAACTTCCGATTCGTAAGTTCGAGATTTCTCAAACAACATTAGAAGATTTATTTGTCAAGGTGGTGAAGGCATGACGCAATGGACTGTTCTTTATCAAAAAGAAATAACGGCAATGGTGCGGAATTATAAAATTTTATGGATTCCAATTGTGTTTATTTTGCTAGGTGTTATGCAGCCGGTTAGTTCGTATTATATGCCGGAGATTTTGGACACTTTTGGGGGTCTTCCAGAAGGTACAATCCTTGAAATGCCTACTCCAACAGGGGCAGAAGTATTAATGAATGTTCTATCTAATTATGGGATGCTCGGTGTACTTATTCTTGTTTTGAGTGCAATGGGTATCGTTTCCGAAGAAAAACAAAGTGGAGTAGCAGCTATGGTCATGATTAAACCAGTTTCTTATTCCTCATATATATTATCTAAATGGGCTGGGTTACTTACAATTACATTCGTTTCATTGCTTATTGGATATGTAGCTTCTTGGTATTATACGAGTTTACTCATTGAAACAGTCGCTTTTGAGCGCGTTTTTCAAAGTGTAGTAATCTATAGCATATGGTTAGTTTTTGTTGTTACATTGACGCTTTTTTTTAGTACGATAATGAAAGGAAATGGAGGAGTTGCTTTTGTTACAATATTTGTGGTCTTTGCCATTTCGACAGTTACATCCCTTCTAGGAAAGTATATGAAATGGAGTCCGGCCACGATGACTGAGCACACAGGACAGGTCTTGCTGTCAGGAAAACTAGATTCTAGTTTCTTGTTAGCTTTTATTACAACTATTGCTATTATTATCGTCGTACTCATCGCATCTGTACAAATATTTAAGCGAAAAGACTTATTGGAATAAAAAATCCTTTTTCATACATTTTTATCCATATAACACTTCGCAAAATGGTATAAACTTGTTATATCAATGTTAACCCTCTTTGTTCTTAATGAGCAAGGAGTTTTTTTAAGTCTAATTAAGGATTTGAAGGGCTCTAGAATCAAGGGTAAATAATTATATTGTGCAATCTTGCAAGAGCATGTAACAACAGGGGAGGAGCAAGGAGGGTATTAATGTCATTTTTAAATCATCCAATCTAAGTACAATTCATTTACCTAATATTAAATTTCCTCTTGTATCTCACGTAACGTGAGTTGTTAATATTAATTCACAATCTATCAAGGAGGATAAATTATGGAAATTGGATTTTGGCTTATTTTAATTACCTTATTGCTTTATGATCCGATTGTTGGATACTTAGACTTTCAGAAATTTAAAAAGGATGTACGGATAAAAGAGCATGCAAGATTAAAGTACTACTACAAAATAATATATGGATTATGGATACCCATCATTTTCATGCTTGGCCTGGTTTTACTGACAGAACTGTCTTTAGGGCAAATAGGATTCACATCACTGAAACTTAATACTTCTGTTTTAGGTACTGTTTTCAGTTACATCATTTTAACCTTAGGAGTATTTTATCTTTGTTTAGTTTTGTACTATATAATTGGTTATTATTTAAGTTCTAAGATTAGGCGTGAACTATCCATAAAAAAAGCGGGGGAAATGGAGAATTATGAGTTTACTCCGATATTGCCAGTTAATGATAAAGAGAAAAAAGTGTGGAATTTTGTATCATTGAGTGCGGGGATAACGGAAGAAGTTCTTTATAGAGGTTTCTTAATTTTTGCACTATCCTATTTATTTCCTGATTTATCAATATGGGGAGTCATTATTGCCGCATCTTTTATATTTGGATTAGCACATACCTATCAAGGGGTTTGGGTAGGAGTTGTAAGAACTACTATTATAGGTTTTTTATTTTCTTGCCTATATATTGTTTTAGGATCAATTATTCCACTAATTATTTTACACTTCTTAATTGATTATCTTGCTAAATTAGGTGATCAAGGTCATGCTGTTGCGAAATGAGTGAGGGATGTTACCCCTAATTACTGTTATGGCAGCTTGTAACTAAAAAATTTGGAGTAGGTGTTAGATGAAACAAAGGGGAAACGTAACAGGATTCAATATTCATTTTCTCGCTTGAATGATAAAAGGAATCGCCCTATGTTTCCTTTTTTTAATGTCAAGTTAGTTTTAGGAGGAAAAATATATTAAATGCCGAACTAATTATATTAAATAATACACAAAAAGGAGAAGAGTCATGAAAGAAGGTCAATTGGTACTTTTTAATCAGTTAGAAGCTTATCGACAAGATTTATTGGATAGTATAAGTGGGGTAAGTGCAGAGGCAGCTGAGATTGTACCCAACCATTTTAATAATAATATTAGATGGAATATGGGACACGTATATCTAGATCAGTATTTATGGATTGAGACTTTAACAAAGGAGAAAACGGAGGCTCCAGAATCTTTCCGAAAATGGTTTGGATATGGTACAACACCGGATCATTTTTCTATGGAGACACCTTCTTATATCGAACTAAAAAAATTGTTGGAGGAACAACCTAAGAGGTTGAAGGAGAGCTATGGACATCGTTTAGAAGAATTATTTTCTCCCACTGAAATGGGGATGCGAACGATTGAACAAGTGTTAATTCGGACCATCTTTCACGAGGGAATACATTTGCAAGCTATAAATGACATAAAAAAATGTTTATATTTGCATGAAGCGATATAAACCCTTAAAGGAAACTGGTGTAGAAGGAAAGGATCTTCCTAAGAAAGTCGGCATCAAGTGGAAACAAAGAGGTAGCTTATGCAGCCCCTTTGTTTTTTTGTGGAAAATAAACGCTGTAAAAAATGTAGTAAAGCCAAAAGTTGTTTCATGCTTGGTGAGATAAACTTTTTCCTTCACAAACGGGGTTGAGCAATTCAGTCAGACAAAAGAGGCTCTATGAAGTTACTATTAGTTCATAGAGAAAATTACAAACATGACGATAGGACCTTCTTCAACAAACGCATTTCTCATCAAGAAGTGTAACTACCTTAGATATCCACCATTATTTATATCGAAAGTTGCCCCCGTATAATGCTTTGCTCTATCTGATAATAAGAAGACAACAGTATCAGCCACATCTACAGGGAGGACAGGTGTATGAATGAGTTGCTGTTTTAGATAATTCTCTTTTCTCCAATCAGGAATCGTATCCATCATTGGAGTAGTAACCATAGTAGGAGCAACAGCATTTACTCGGATATATGGTGAGAAATTTAATGCACAGCTTTTAGTTAAACCTAATATAGCAGCTTTTGATAACCCATAAATTGCATCTGAACTGCCTTCCATTCCAGATACGGAAGACATATTAACAATAAC
The DNA here is from genome assembly GCF_038007625.1 of Cytobacillus sp. FSL K6-0129. Classification (NCBI taxonomy): domain Bacteria; kingdom Bacillati; phylum Bacillota; class Bacilli; order Caryophanales; family Bacillaceae; genus Cytobacillus; species Cytobacillus sp. FSL K6-0129. The sequence goes on from NZ_JBBOXM010000001.1 coordinate 3,242,317, forward strand.
TCCCGGGCGCTTGCTTTGAAGCAACTTTTTACCGAACATTTGTGAGAAATAAATAAACCCTTTAACGTTTATATCCAAGACTTTATCCATTTCATCTACTTGATAATCCAGTATATTTTTCGCCAAATACACCCCTGCATTATTTACTAATCCATCTACATCTGTATGTGCTTCTTCAACATGTTCAAAGAATTTAGCGACCTCTTCATAGTTACTTACATCTAACTGATATGTATGTAGAACATAGTGATTAGCCATGGATTCTTTTAATTCATATAAAGAATGTTCATTAATATCGCATGCAATTACTGAAACTCCCTCATGTAAGCATTGTTTAACAATTTCTTTCCCTATTCCAGAAGCCGCTCCTGTTACGATTACTTTCTTAGTTTTAAGCACTTATTATAGCCCCTCTCTTTACATGGTTACTCTAGACAGTATTATTTATCCAAATAACTATTTCCTTCTTTTTAGGTCAATTTATTGGTATCTATTAGTGGCTTTGTCGTATTGATTATATTGGGTCTTATTCAACATATGAGAAATAATAAAAAATACAAGTAGTCCTTCAAGTGCATTGTCATAATGAAAAGAGTCGAATGAACGTTGTTGTTCATTCGACCCTTTTTTAGATTCAATACTTATCAGTTGATTAGAAAAACCTTTCCTTTACGATTTCGATAAGACTCTACAAAATTGACTGCTTCTTTTACTTTTATCAAGTCGAATTGAGCATCTGCATTCTGGAGTTTTAACTTTTTATTAGTGATTAAGGCTATCAGGTGATTAAATGTTTCTTGCCAAGTACTTATCGAAACTCTATTATTCCAATGTCGTAAATGAAATATTTTGGCGTTTACTTTTGCCTTATTTATGATTTGTGCCCAGTCTACTTGAATTCCTGATAATAGTCCTATAGTTAAAAAGGTTCCAGTTGGGTGAACGCTAAATGCTAAATTAGTGCCTGCAGGACCTCCTATTGAATCAATGGCTGCTTTGGCCCCGAGTCCATTGGTTAATTCCATCACTGTTTCATGCAATGAGCTGACAGAGGTGTTTATAACATAAGAAGCACCGAGTCTTAGTAAATCTTTTGAGTATTTCTCATTTCTTGTTACAGCTATTAATCGGAAGCCTATTACTTTAGATAATTGAGCAAAAATATGCCCAATCGAAGAACCACATGCGTTTACCAATAAGACATCATTTGGCCTTAATTTTAATTCTTCCACACATATCACCCAGGCTGTTATTGGGTTTATATACATCTGAGCAGCTGTAAAGTCATCAATAGAATCCGGTATCGGCACGGTAAAGTCTGCTGTTGTTTTCACAAACTCTTGCCAAGTACCTTCACCTCGTAAAGGTAAGACACGCTTACCAATAAGGTTTTGAGATACTAATGGACCAACCTCTTCTACAATACCTACGCCCTCATAACCAGGAATATTAGGTAACGGAATACGGTGAGAATATGCACCCTTAATGGGAATTAAATCAGAAGGGTTCATTGGTCTTGCTATCATACGTACAAGCACTTCATTATCCTTAGGAGTGTGGATACTTTTATATTCAATTTTTAGTACGTCTTCGGGATTACCAAATTCATAGAACTTAATACACTTTGCTTCCAAAACAGTAATTCTCCTTTTCCATAATCTCAACATTGCTATGGCGCTAATAATCATTCAGACCCTTTTATTATCATGGTGTATTTGAAAATAAAAGACACCAGAAACCCCAAAGTTGTAGGACGCGTTTCTAGTGTCTTCATCCTTCCCTATTCCTTCCCTTCAGGTTTCTCATTCAATATCGAACGCAGTTCTTTGATGTCTTTGTCTGATAATTTATCGTCTTGGATAAAGTGGACGAGCATGGATTTGAGTGTGCCGCCGTAGATGCGTTGGATGAATGATTGTGTTTCTGCCTTTTGGCACTCTTCTTGGGAGTAGAGTGGGGAAAAGGTGTACACTTTCTGGCTCTTGTCGACAGCTACGACTGACTTTTGGACGAGACGGTCGAGCAATGTTCTGATGGTCTTTGGTTTCCAATCAGTATTTTTTTGTAAAGATTGGATGATATCGTTAGCTGTTCGTGGTGAGTGATCCCAAAGGACATTCATGATGGCCCATTCGGATTCTGAGATATTCGGTAATGTTTCCCCCATTTATTGTGCCTCCTTGCTTTCGTAAATCCCTAATTCTTTCAAAATATCTCTCGTGATTTGTATTGCCTTTTGCCCATCTGGTTCTCCTTCGTCTTGAATATTTGTGGCAAAGAAGTAGGTAGTTTGCTTTGTTTCGACGTAACCTATAAACCAACCGTTTTTGTTTATACCATTAATGGTTCCTGTGCCTGTTTTTCCATATAAGCGGTAACCTGTGTGGCTTTCAATTAATAGTGCATCTTGCACCTTGGCTGTATGCTCCTTTTTAAATCCTAATTGATGATGATAAAAAGATTGCAAGAGCTCGACTTGTTCAACTGGTGAAATCTTCAAGGATGATTCATTCCAAAAGTCTTTTACGCCTCCTGAAGTATCGGTGTTGCCATAATGTATACGTTGAAGATTTGTTTGTAACGCTTCCTCACCAGCCATCGTATCTAAGCGTTGGAAATACCAATTAACTGAGTTTTGTAGAGCAGAAGTTAAGTTGTGATCTTGATTCCAAGCCGCAAAAGGTTGGTTTCTGCCATCCCATGAAAGGGTGGAAGCTTCCTCCATAATGTACCCTGCATCTAATGCAAATAAAGCACTATAGATTTTATAAGTAGAATCAGGTGAGATCCGCTTCATGCCATTCTCGCGGTTATGAATGACGTATTGATTTTTCGCTTCATCATAAAGGACGAAACTTCCTTCAAACCCCTGAAAGAAAGGTGAGAGATTTCGCTCAATGATGCTCTCGTTTTGAAAGTCATATGTCTCTTCTGCTCCGATTTCGAGTGCAGATACGAAAGGTAGCTGAGCAATTAAGATAAAGAGAGTTAAAGTATAGAAGCATACTGTTTTTTTAAATGAGTATGCTTTTTTTGTACGAAAAGCAGCAATACGCTCGATTCGTTCTTTCATTTGTCGTTTGCCACTTGTGAATTCTGCGGTTAGTGGCAGCTTCCTTTGCATAGTAGATGCGAAATTAATCATTGTATGCCCATAACGAACGACAGCTTTGTCATGGTAGAGTAACTGTAAAACTGCCTCATCACAAGCCATTTCTCTATCGGCTTTCATTCTTTTTGAGGCAATCCAGATGAGCGGGTTGAACCAGTAAATGACCTGGAAGAAAATCATCACATAGTTTGTAAGTAAATCTTTATTTTTATAATGACTTAACTCATGTAGAAAGATATTTTCATAGTCCGTCATGGTTAACCAGCTTTGCTCTTTTTTTGGGATGACAACGACACTATGAAAAAGGCCAAAAATGAGTGGTGAGTGAGTCTCGGTTGAATAGCGGACGTCGATAGTTCTTTTAATCCCTAGTCTTTTTTTACATGATAGAAAAAGAGCCTTAATATTTGGGTCTTCAACTGGTTGTGTTTGGGCCTTCAACCTTTTAAGTGCGAAAAAGCTAATCAAAAGTAAAGATAGTAACACAAACACACCGAGTAGCCATAGAATCATGAGCGGTACATTTAAGAAAGAGAAATCAATCCTTTGAACCGAAACAGAGAAATCTTTAATGAATTCGTTTGTCATTACACCTTGGTTTTCTTCAATTGCCACTGTTGTACCTTCCTTTTGTAATTCCGGAATTTGCGGTTGTGCGGAAAACAAAGAAGGTAATGGTATAGGGCATAAAGGAATGAGCAGTGTTAGGAAAAGCAATATCCACAAGTGGTTAAGTGATTGTGCTTTTATTTGGTTTTTCATCCAATTACGTATAAGTAGGATGGTAAGGATTGAAAAAGTGGAAATGATCAACCCGTTGAGAAAGAAACTTATAAAGATCTCGCCCACCTCCTTTTTTAAAAAAAAATTTGACAATTAGGATTACATATGTAATATTGTACTACAGATGTAATCAGACTACAAATGTAATCTGGTATTAAATTTTAGGGAGTGGTTTTTGGATGAAAAAAATGATTGTTGGTTTATTTGTTGCTATGTTATTACTCGTCGGTTGTTCTAAAGAAAATGAAGTGAATGGTGGGGAAGTGAAGGCAGAGGATGTGTCGTCTGGCAAGTTTGCTCAGTTAGAAGAAAAGTATGGTGTTAAATTAGGTGTATACGCTATTGATACAGGTAATGAAGAAACGGTTGCCTATCAAGAAGACGAACGGTTTGCGTATGCCTCGACATTTAAGGCGTTAGCGGGGGCGGTTTTATTAAAGGAAAACCCGATATCAATCTTAGATGAAAAAAGAATGTACACAAAAGAAGACCTTGTTACCTATTCACCGATTACAGAAAAATATGTCGATGAAGGAATGACATTAAGGGAGATTGCGAAAGCAGCTATGCAGTATAGCGATAATACAGCGGGAAATTTATTGTTTGCAGAATTAGGTGGACCAGATCAGCTTGAGGAAGCACTAAGAGCGATCGGTGATGATGTGACAGAGATGGACCGGTTGGAGACAGAATTAAATGAAGCCACTCCTGGGGATACGAGAGATACTAGTACCCCTAAAGCATTGGCAACAAATTTAAGAATACTTGGATTAACGGATGAATTATCGGAAGAAAAAAGAGAAATTTTTCAGGAGTGGTTCAAAGGAAATACAACTGGTGATACCTTGATTAAATCAGGAGTACCAACAGATTGGATCGTTGGTGATAAAAGTGGTGCCGCATCTTATGGTACAAGAAATGATATCGCGATTGTATGGCCGCCTAATGATGAACCAATTGTGATTGCCGTATTGTCGAATAAGCAGGAAAAAGAAGCCGAATATGATGATCAATTGATTGGAGAAGCAACCGAGATTGTGCTTGAAACATTGACTCAAGTGAATTGAGATCAAAAAGTGTTATTGGGAATAAACTGCCTAGATAAAATTGATTGTTCATAGCTGTTTTACAGTAGAAAATATGTCATTTCTGTCCCTGCATCATCATAAAAAAACCCATTCTGACCATAAGTCAAAATGGGTTTCTTACTTTATTTATAATTATTGTGCTGTGTATCCACCATCAATAATTAGGCTGTTACCAGTCATGAAAGAAGAATCATCGCTAGCCATAAATAATACTGCTTTTGCCATTTCTTCTGGTTTACCTAAACGATTCATTGGTGTAGCAGCAGTTAAACCTTGTCTATCTGCTTCTCCAAGAATTGGTGTATCGATAAATCCTGGGCAAAGCGCATTTACACGGATATTGCGTGCTGCATACTCTAAGCCAAGCGAACGAGTTAAGTTCACGACACCTGCTTTGGCAGCGTTATATGCCGCACTTCCAGGTGAGCCAACCCAACCATACATAGAAGCTGTATTGACAATAACACCGCTTCCTGTTTTTAAGAATTCTTTAATAGCAGCTTGGGCAACTAAGAATACCCCATCTAAGTCCACTTCTACTGTTTTTCTCCACTCTGCATAGCTTAGCTCTTCAGTTGGTTTTACTGCGCCAATTCCCGCATTATTAAATAAAATATCTACTTTACCGAAAGTATCTAATGCTGTAGTAAAGATATTTTTAACTTCTACTTCACTTGTTACATCAGCTTTAAGGAAAACCGCTTCTGCACCTTGTGATTTTAATTCAGCTTCAAAACTAGCACCTTTTTCTTCGTTCATATCAACAAGGACTAATTTTGCCCCTTCTGAAGCAAATAATTTTGCAGTTGCAGCACCAATACCAGATACTCCCCCAGTAATAACAGCTACTTTATCTTGTAGTTTGCTCATGTTTCTTCCCCCTATTATAATGAATGTGTCAATACACTTAATTGAAAGTGTTTACAAATAAATTATAATACGATGATAGATAGGTTCAATCAGCAATAAAATTGTAATTGTGTATTCATTAGACATATTAGGTATAATTGTCTATAAACCAGCAAAATTTTGTTGCATAAGGAGAAGGAGCGAATGCAAAACAATTGGTCTACCCCAAGAAGAGATCGGACGAAGATGCACCTTCAACAGGCTCTGATTGCCTTAACGAAAGAAAAGGGCTTCCATTCTGTTTCTGTCAAAGATATCGTGCAGCATGCAAAGTATAATCGAAGTACGTTCTATGTTCACTATAAAGATAAATTTGAATTAGCCGATGACCTCTTGTCCACCAATCTAGCGGCGTTAGAGGAATCTTTTGAAAGGCCGTTTAAACTTAAGAGAGAGGTTAGTACAAACCTATTGGATAATAGGTATTTTCATATTATCTCATCCATTTATAACAATCGGGAATTTTATGATTTAATCAATTATGTCGACACCATTCCCGAACTGCATACGAGGTTTCCACAAACAATACTTACGATATATCAGGAGAAGTTTGAATTTAAAACAATTAATGATCTCCCGGTTAATATGGATTACTTTAAGCGATACACAGCATATGGATTTTACGGTTTATTAGCCAATTGGATTAATACAGGCTTCCAGATATCAAAAGAAGAATTGATTAAAGAAATTATCATACTATCTCAGGCGCATATGGCTTCGGTCAAATATTTAGATAAACATTAAAAGTGGCAAAAAAGTAGGCTCCGCTATTACAAGCTTGTTCGGACTATTTTCCTCATGGACCACTTTTTAATTCTTCATCATGTTCAATGATTCACAATCGGGTTATAGTTCTAGTATAACCGCTTGTGCACATTTTCACAAACTAATTTTAATTGATATTCGTTTGGAAACAATCTATGGAGTTAAGTCATCCATTAGCCCATTTAATTATGTTAAAATGAAAAGATAAAATTCAGTTGATTGATCCATGGTTTGCATAATGAATTAAGGGAGAATCCATTTTTGAATAAAAAAGATATAGCTGACTTTAAAAAACAATTTAAGATGAATAATGATTTATTAAAGATTAAAGATATTTTTAATGTTTATATAATGAAGGAATCTAGTGAAGTTTATCACCATCAAAGCACGCCATTTGAAATGCTTGAACAAGAACAGCAGGAACTTTTCTTAACCAACTTCAAAAAAGTACTGACAGGCCAGTTGGATCAGAAGTTGTTTGAATTGAAATTCCAGCGAAATATAGAGAATAGTAGCCAACTGATACTTCATCAAGCGATACTTACGAATGATACGGATGAATGGAAAGGGCATATGTTGGATCTTGTGGAAAAGATGTTGAAGGATAAACAGTACGAAATGGATATTGTCGTTACGTTTATACATGGTGAATATTTAAAGCCTACGAAACGGAGTAACGAAGAGACCGAAGAAAGCAGCCGAGATGCGGTTTATGCCAATCCTTTTATCTTATGCAGTATCAACAAGACGATAGATCCCAAAAAAGAGCTACTGTTTGACTATGTGGAGAAAGAATTCAAGTATCACTTTGTCGTTGATCCTGTTATCAATTTGAAAGTACCAGTTGGCGGATTTCTATTTCCTAGCTTTACTGATCATGCTGCAGATGTGAATCATGTACTCTATTCAGCAGGAAAGGCATATGAGCTGGATTATCATTTCATTGAAGAAGTATTAAATGCTGAAGAAGCTATGACAGCACAAGACGATAAGATTGTGTTTGAGGAAATTGTAAAGGATGTTGCAGGCAACCAGATTAATACGTCGATACTTGCCAATGTATTCGATGAAATCCAACGAGTGGTGGAAGAGAATGAAGAGCCTGATGCCCCGAAACTGGACTATCGCGATGTGGAGAAGGTTCTAACGACTAGCGGTGTGCAGGATGTCGATCGCCAAAAGGTAGAATCAGCTTTCAAAAAGGTAATTGACGATGAAAATTATGAGCTGAAAGCAACCAGTATTGTGCCAAAGTATACGTCTAAGTCAATTAAAATCAAAACAAAAGTAGCAGATATTTCTGTTTGTCCGCAGGATTTGCGCTATGTTCGTCAAATGCATGTGGATGGTAAGCTTTGTCTAATGATTGAAGTGGAAGAGAACACAGTGATTGAAGGCTTTGAAATGATTCCAGAAGCAATATTTAATAAAGTAAAAGATGAAGAATAAAGAAAGATTTATCCCAATAAGTATTTAATAAGAATGGGATATAAAAATTAGCCGCCTTAGCCCAAATATAAGGCGGTTAAGCGTGATTTACCAGTAAATTGACACGAGATATGACCTATCCACCCTCCTCATTTTAAATAGATTCCCCAAAATGCCTGTATTACATTGGCATACTTTTCGAATATGCGATTAGATAGATATAGTCCATTCAGTTCCACTTTTTCTTTATTCCTTGAATATATTTTTTAAAATATGAGCCGAAGGATTCCGTGGCTTAACAGAGTCCAAAGTAAGTGATGTTTATAGGACAAGGGTACGACTTGTGTATATTTTACTGCTGCAGCATGCAACATTGGATAATATCTACTTATTAATAGGGTTCATTCCACTATTCTTTTAAAATGAGTATAAAAACCATATAAAATAATCCAAACTAATAGAAGGTAAAGAACCCTAATCATTCGGATGCATCTGATATCATTATCCCAACCACTGATTGATGTGACATTTACAAAAAGGAACCCAACTCTCTATTTTTTAAATCCAATTTCAATCGTATCATTAACTTGTTAGGAGCTTTATTTAAACCTAACAGTAAATGATGTGGTTTCTTAAATGCCATATGCTTTCATCTGGCGTTGATAAAAAGTCTTTATATGCTTTTAAAATGTTTACAATGTACCAATTATTGCCCCTTTTTAAAGCGACGTCTTCTCGATAAGCAACCATTAATTTGTAATTTAAAATTTCCAGTGACTTTTAAATGGAAACTTCCAAAAGGATGTTGTATTCTTATAGGTATTGAATTGGGGTTTTCTGTTATTAGAAGGCCCATCATGAATAAGGAAGGTGGAAGATTGAAGCAGATTTTCAGCATTGTCAGGCAGGATTTTAGGAATTTACGCAGGGTACCGTTAGTTGCGTTACTACTAATCGGTTTAGCCTTTTTGCCGTCATTGTATGCATGGTTTAATATTGCTGCATCGTGGGATCCATATAGCGAGACGAGTCAAATTAAGGTAGCAATTGTCAATGAAGATAGTGGCACAGAGCTTGAAGGGAAAGAAATGAATATAGGGCAAGAGCTCGTTGATCAATTAAAAGATAATGATCAAATGGGTTGGACCTTTGTGAATAGGCAGGTAGCTGAAGAAGGAGTAAGAGATGGTGATTATTATGCTGCGGTCTATATTGACGAGGATTTTTCGAAACAATTAACAAGTGTGGTGGATGGTGAACCAGAGGCACCGGAAGTCAGATATGAGGTAAATGAAAAATTAAATGCGATTGCACCAAAGATGACATCTGCAGGCGCTTCCGCATTAGTTGAACAGATCAGTGAGAATTTCTTAGCCGAAGCATCAAAAGCTCTATTCACGGAATTTAACAATATCGGTATTAAGTTAGAGGAAGAACTACCGACCATTCTTAAAGTGGAGAATAATATATTTGCATTAGAAGAACGATTTCCGGAGTTAAATGAACTAGGTGAAAAGATTGTCACGTTAAATGAAGACTGGCCAGAAATGAAGGAAACGATCACAAAAGTAATTGCCTTGGAAGAGAAATTTCCTGAATTAAATCAAGGGGCACAGCAAATACTCACATTAGAAGAAAAGCTTCCGCTCATTAATCAATTAGGTGATCAAGTATTGACATTAGAAGAGCGGTTACCAGAAATTGAAGAGGCAGCAGAGCGATTATCAGAAGCAAGTCAGCAGTTTGGAGAAGTATCAGATCAGTTAAATCGAGCGTTGAAAGGTGTGCAAACAGCGCAAGAGGTGATTGATCGTGTGCAGGAAGCTTTACCGAAGGCCAATCAAATGGCAGCTGATGCTGAAGAATATGTTAAAAGTCTAAATAGCTTTTTATCAGCAAATGAAGGGGCAATTGAGCCCATATTAGATGTTATTACTCAAAATGCAGTTATCATTGAAAATACGGCCAATTCCATTGACCAAGTACTTAAACAACTCGAAAATGACCAAATGAACAATTCGGTCAATCAATCGATTAAAAATTTACAGCAACAATTGCAGACAAATATTACATCAGTTAATCATGCGATTGATATGTTTACGGCGTTAAATCAAAACGGTCAATTTACAACTGTGATTGATTCATTAACACAATTATCACAGCAGTTAACAGCACTTAATGATTCCCTAGCACAAGCGGGCTCAGGTGAGTTATCAAAAGAGCAAATCCAAGTACTTAGGAAACAGGCTCAAGATACCGCCGCTCAAGCGGGTAGACTTGTTGGTTTTATGAACAATGGTGGAAAGCAAGAGATCTTAAATGGCATGCAACAATTGAATGAGACAGCACAAAAAGCTGCGGGCGATTTAGAGAAAATTCAACAAGACATGCCAAATATAGAAGAAGTGCTGACAAATGCAGAAGGAATTGCTGAGACAGGTGAAGCACAGCTCAATCAAATCATTGCTGACTTACCGGCAATCGAGGAGAAAATAGGTGAAATCGTTGCAAAGATTGAGACGGATTTACCCAAAGCAGTTGATGCCGTTCATAAGGCAAGCGACTTTATTCGAAATGACCTCCCAGGTGTGGAAGAAAAAGTTCATCAAGCAAGTAACTTTGTCCGTAATGACCTCCCTAAAATTGAGTCAGAATTCTCGCGAATAGCGGGCTTAGTGAATGAAAACCTTCCTGAGGTGGAAAAAGGACTTTCTGAAGTTACCGCGTTCATTCAAGGGAATCTTCCTGAGCTTGAGGATTCGGTCCATAAAGCAGCCGATGATATTCGAGATTTTAAGGCAAATAATGATTTGGGAGAAATCATTGCGTTATTAAAAAATGATATTCAAAAAGAAAGTGAATTCTTTAAAGAGCCGGTAAAGCTTGTTGAGGATCAATTATATCCAATCCCGAATTACGGTTCAGCGAATACACCCTTTTATACCGTGTTATGTTTATGGGTAGGTGCACTGTTATTAGCGAACTTATTAAAAACAGATGTCCACCCAAAAGATATGAAAGAGGAGTATTCTATTCGTCATGTTTACCTTGGCAGGCTTGTACTCTTTTTAATCGTTGGCTTTCTACAAGGGTTAATTGTTAGTGTTGGTGATCTTCTGATTCTTGGAACATACGCAGCAAACCCGGTTTGGTTTGTGATATTTACTGTCATTATTGCGATGATGTTTATGACAATGGTCTATACGATTGTCTCAATCTTTGGCAATATTGGTAAGGCGTTAGCGATTATACTCATGGTATTGCAATTATCAGGTGCAGGCGGTACTTTCCCGATTCAAGTTGCACCAGCATTTTTCCAAGCGATTAATCCATTCTTACCATTTACACATGCGATTAATATTCTGAGAGAAGCAGTTGGAGGCATTGTCCCTCATGTCGTCTGGATGAGTTTTCTATACTTATTTCTCTTTTTCGTAGCCTCTTTAATCTTAGGGCTTGTACTAAAAAAACCATTAACGCCTTGGTTAAAGAAGACAGCGGAGAAATCTCGTTCTAGTCGATTAGTTGATTAATATAGAGCTTTTTGTCACTTATCGTGGCGAAAAGCTTTTTTTTGGTGATGTATCATCAAATTTTTTCGATAATTTAATCTACGGTACAGTGTTTGTTGGTGGCGATAATTTAAAGGGAGTGGGGGGCAGATCTTTTGCGAGGTTGGTAATTAGGCAAGTCGCTCTGTTTGAAAATGTGAAGGGGTACATAGTTACAAGGGAAAGCAAAGGGATAAGTAGCGCAAAACAGATTTGTGACTTTCCTTAGTGGAAGCGTAAATGTTTAGCAGTTCTTTTCGGATGATGTGGCTTATACCTATCATCGTCACAAAATCTGAATTGTTCTCCTCATCCGTTTTACTTCGTCTTTTCCATTGTTTGTGGTTTTGTGACGCCAGAGAAAAAAGAATAATTTAACATGAACCTACTATTGAAGTATGTGCAGATGGTTGTCCTATTTTTAAAACAAAGATGAAAACACGATATTCAAGATTGAGCCTGCATACAGACTGTTGAGCGAGGTTAGAGGACATCAGGATTTGAATGGTAACGCTTTCTTTCACTATCTCGCTCATATGCTTATGACTTAATCGTTAACCCTTGATTCTAAATAGTGACATGTTAAGATAGATAACGTTGAAAAAAGTACGGAAACGAAGACACAACTTTTAAGGAGTGTTTGTGTAAATGTTAGAGAATAAGACAGTGGCTTTTTTTGGTGCAGGTTCAATGGCGGAGTCAATGATTTCAGGAATGATTCATGCGGAGAAGGTACCAGCACAGCAAATTTATGTAACAAATAAATTCAATGGGGATCGGTTGACAGAAATAAAGGAAAGATACGGTGTTCATACAATGTTACAAAAGGATTTACCGTATGAAGAGGTTGATTATTTTATTATGGCAATGAAACCTTATGGCGCAGAAGAAGCCCTTGCCTTTTTAAAAGATAAAATCAGACCCGATCAAGTGGTTGTTTCTGTATTAGCAGGTATTTCTACTTCATATATGGAAGAGAAGCTAAATGATGAGCAGCAAGTCATTCGGGTGATGCCAAATACATCTAGTATGATTCAAGAATCGGCTACAGCGATGTCTCTTGGTTCTTATACACAGAAGCGACATGAAAGAGATGTGAAAGATTTACTTGCTTGCATGGGAGAAGTATTTATCATTGAAGAAGAGCAGATGGATGTTTTCACAGGTCTTGCAGGGAGTGGCCCTGCCTACTTCTACTATCTAATGGAAGAGATGGAGAAGGTGGGTGTAGAACAAGGATTAGAGGCCAAAAAAGCACGGAAAATTATTGCTCAAACGATATATGGAGCAGCAAAAATGGTTCTGGAAAAAGGCGAAGCACCGATTGTTTTACGTGAGAGAGTGACCTCACCTAATGGTACAACTCATTCGGGTGTCGAAGCATTAAAAGCTCATCACGGCGGAGAAGCGATTTCCGAAGCTGTTCAACATGCTGCTGCACGTTCGAAGGAAATTAGAGAAGAGTTAGAAAAAGTAGCACATTAATATAGTGGAAAAATTGGCAGCGGAAATCACCGCTGCTTTTTGTATGCCTCTATACAGGAAGTTAAAGAATAGAGATAGAGGTGAAAACAAGTGACACTTATTACAACATTTGAAGATAAGCGGCGAGAGAAGCAGTTAAAATATGAAAAATCAGTGCTAAAGGAGATCTCAATAAAGGATCTGAAAGAACAAGTCAAGCACTTATTCGGATCATCTCGTTTGTTAACAGGTTTAATGAACCATGCGGGAATAGAGGAAGCTTGCTATGATATGGCGATCGAAGCGTATCTTTTAGGCGCACATTATAGTCATTTTGGTACTAGTGGTGAGACGGCTACTACTGTACAACATAGATGTAAAGGGGATCTTACGCATTTTACGAATACTCTGTATCATTTTTTCTTATATTGGGCGCAAAATGAAGAAGGGGCTTATAGTGAATCCCTAATCTACAGTTGTGAACAGTATATCTATAGTTGGTGGATGGAAGGGTTTGAAAATGGTCGAAAAAGGCATAAATTAAGACTGCATTAAATCGTTCTAATCATTCTCCTTGTCCCATATATATATTTTGAGGACGAGCGGGGAGTGGTAATCGGTGAAGAAGAAATTAAAAGTAATTGGTTTTATAACTGGACTGGCTATTTTATTCTTTATTTTGCAATATGACTTTTCTGAAGATGATTCCTGGAACGCTTGGAATCTTCCTTTATCCGGAAAGGTTATCCTTCTTGACCCTGGTCATGGCGGTCCGGATGGTGGAGCAGATAATGGAAATGTCTTGGAGAAAGATATTGCCCTAGAAGTTTCTTTGAAGCTACGTGATTACCTTCAAGAACAAGGAGCCGTGGTGATGATGACACGAGAAGGTGATAGGGACTTAGCCGCAGAAGATACTAAAGGCTATAGCAGGCGAAAAGTAGAGGATTTGAAAAAGCGCTTAAATATGATTAACCATAGTGATGCTGATTTTTACGTGAGTGTACATTTGAATTCAATCCCTTCTCCTAAATGGAGAGGAGCACAAACCTTTTTTGCTTCTCATATAGATGGAAATGCACGAGCGGCTAAATTTATCCAAGATGAACTCATCGCTAACTTAGAAAATACGACAAGACGGGCGAAGGAATTAGAAAATGTCTATATTCTTGATCATTCAAAAAAACCAGGTGTCCTTGTAGAAGTAGGCTTCCTATCTAATCAGAACGAGCGGACCTTACTACAAAGCGACGATTATCAAAATAAAATAGCAGCCTCCATTTACAATGGCATAATGCGCCATTACTCTAATGAGAAAGAGATTGTGATTGAAGATTAAACGCGGACAAAAGATTTGTTCGTGTTTTTATTTTCTAAAAATCCCTTCGTGGAAAATATAAACATTTATACAAATAGATCTTTAAGATATTTTAGGCATTGTATAAAGACTGATATTCTAATATGTGTTAGAATGACAATTAGAGTTATTCTAATGAAGAAACGATTTTAAAGGGGTGTAGGATAGATGATTAATGAACAAAAAGTAAGAGAAGCCATTGAGGGCTTACAAGAACCTTTTTTACATAAAACACTCGGGGAACTTCAAGCGATTGAAGAGATTAAAGTAAAAGAGGAGAAGGCTCATGTCAGTGTAAAAATATTGATCGCCAAGACTGCAACAGCTGAACAATTACAATTGCAAACTGAGATTGTGAATCGAATTAAAGCAGCTGGTGCAGAATCCGTGGGTATCCGTTTTAATGAACTACCGGCTGAAACACTAGAAAAACATAGACAAGCAATGCCTGAAGAAGATAAGGGTCTACTATCACCGAATAGTAAAACGAAATTTATTGCTATTGCTAGTGGTAAAGGTGGCGTTGGGAAATCAACAGTATCTGTCAATATGGCTGTCGCTCTTGCTAGGCAAGGAAAGAAAGTCGGTCTAGTAGATGCAGATATTTATGGGTTCAGTGTCCCTGATATGATGGGTATTATGAAGCGTCCTGTGGTAAGAGGTGAGCGCATAATTCCTGTAGAACGTTTTGGTGTTAAGGTTATTTCTATGGGCTTCTTTGTAGAAGATAATGCACCAATTATTTGGAGAGGTCCAATGCTTGGTAAAATGCTCAATAGCTTCTTTAATGAAGTAGAGTGGGGAGATCTTGATTATCTTCTATTAGATTTACCACCAGGAACAGGTGATGTGGCGCTAGATGTTCATACAATGCTTCCATCATGTAAGGAAATCATCGTAACTACTCCTCACCCTACGGCAGCTTTTGTTGCTGCACGTGCTGGTGCGATGGCTATTCGTACTGAACATGAAATCTTAGGCGTAATTGAAAACATGGCTTTCTTTGAAAGTAAAGTTACAGGTGAAAAAGAGTATGTCTTCGGTCATGGTGGCGGAGAAAAACTTGCAGAAGAACTAAGAACAGAGGTAATTGGTCAATTACCACTGCAGCAGCCTGATTGGAGCGAAGAAGATTTCGCACCATCTATTTACGACGCAGATCATCGTTTAGGAAAAATCTATACAGAAATTGCACAACAAGTAATTAAAAAAGCATAATAAGAAAGCATTTGGATGTTAAATCCAAATGCTTTCTTATATTTTTATTCTTCTCCAGAACCTTCTTGGCCGCTTTCTCCTTCACCGCCACCTTCACCACCTTGTTCACCGCCACCACCTTCGCTACTACTTCCGCCGCCTTCTTTACCTTCTTTACCTTCTTTACCTGATTGTGATTCTTCGGCCGCTTTCATAAGAACGTCCTGTAATTTTGCCTTAAAGAGCGGGCTTTCAAAGGTTTCAGTAATGACTGTTTGCAAATGCGCCCTAAATTCTTGACTTTTCATCACTTCTGTTAATTTTTTCTCCATTTCAGGATCCTTTAGAATGTCCATCATCATTTTTTGATAATCTGGATCCTTCATTAAGTCCTTGAGTAACTCCTCATTCTCTGACTTCATGCTTTTAGCCATTGTTTCAGCAAACGCTGGGTCTTCAAATGACTTTTTCCAAAACTCTGTGCCTTTTTCAGATGTCAGTGTACTCTCGATTGTTTCTGTCACCATATTTTGGTCCATTACTAGTTGTTGTTTTATTTTTTCATCAGCCATTAAATCTTGTAATGCTTGTTTTCCGTCATCCGTTTTTAGTATATCTACAATCATTTTCTTTGTTTGATCATAGTCCATGTGCTCACTACCTGATTGCGAACATGCTGTTAAGGTTAGAATGAGGAGCAATGGAATAATAAAAAGGCTTTTTTTCATGTTAAACTGCCTCCTAAAATAAATATCCCGTACTAATAGAATGAAGAAAATCTGTCAATATTATGCGTAAATTGCGGATTGCCTAGATTTTTCAAGTAAAGATTTGGTACAATCATTAAGTGATAATAACGTTATGGGGGAAAAGGAATTGACTAGCCGTGCTTGGATCAAATTTTTTATAACCACATTACTTGTCGGTGGCGTTGCAACAGGGGTTATTGGTTTTGTCGTGCGTTGGGATGAATTTTCTCATTTATTTACCAATTTTGATGCGTTGGAAATACTATCTGTTCTTTTTTGGTTATTCGGTGTTGGTTTAATTTTTAGTATTATTAGTCAAATGGGATTTTTCGCATATTTAACAGTGCATCGTTTTGGGTTGGGTATTTTTAAGTCTCATCAATTATGGAATGCTGTGCAAATTGTGTTGGTTTTATTTGTGCTATTTGATTTAGTGTACTTCCGTTATAAAGCTTTTGCGGATGCAGGAGATAGTATTCTTCCTTATTTAGGACTTGCAGGTTTTGTTTTAATAGCCGGTGTAGTTATTGCGGCCTTGAAAGTATCCACTACGAATAAACATGCTTTTGTACCAGCGTTGTTTTTTATGGTGGTCGTGACAACGATTGAATGGGTGCCGGTATTAAGAGTAAACGAAGAAAGTTGGTTATGGTTAATGGTTCTACCTTTAATCATTTGTAATGCTTATCAATTACTCGTGTTACCAAAATATAATGCAGAATCTGCCCGTCAAAGAGAAAGATTGGAAGCAAAAAAGTCGTCTGTTTAACCAGGCGACTTTTTGCTGTTTAATTAATTTCTTCTGCCGTTGCATTGGCATTGGCCATCATTTCTGAAATAGTAACTAACTCAAGCTGTTCCTTTTTGAACCCATTTATGATAGAAGGCAATGCTTTGGATGTTTGTTTCACTGAATCAGATGCATGCATCAATACGATTTCTCCATTTTCAGCTTCGAGTACTTTTTGAATAATTTTATCTGTACCTGGATTTGTCCAGTCTTTAGAATCTAAACTCCAATGCACAACTGTATAGCCTAATTGTTTTGCTGCTGCTAAGGTCTTTTTGTCAAAGTGACCAGTAGGTGGTCTAACATATTTAATATCCTTAATATTTAACTTAGCAAACGCGGTTTGTGCTCTAGCTAAATCTTGTCTGATTTTATCTTCTTCTAGCTCTGTATAGTCTTCGTAATTATAACCCAGTATACCGATTTCATATCCAGATTTAGCAATACGTTCGACAATATCAGGGTGGCTCTCAGCCCATGAGCCTGATAAGAAAAATGTAGCAGAAGTGACTTTTTCTTTCTTTAATAAATCTAAAATAGGCTCCGCCTTTTCATCTCCCCAACCAATATTAAAAGTGAGAGCTACTCCTTTCTCCCCTTTATATAATGCCTTCGGTGCGTCTTTTGTAGAAAAAACAGGTAAATGAATCGTTGTTTCCATAAACATAAACATTGCTGTAAAAAATGCAGCTACCAAAATTAAAGTCATTTGTTTTAATCTCTTTGCATGAAATACATAAAAGAACTTCATTCTTATTCACCTCGTCCCAAATACATCCTTGTCCTATATCTATGCAAAAAAATTAAAAACATGATGAATTTATCATTATAAAATGAGTGGGGATGGGTAATATAGTGATAGCTTGTCAAAGAGAGGGTGGAACAATCGTTGATCGGGTTATTACTAAATGGAAAAGAGCAACAAGAAATTGAATACTTATTAAAGAGAGAGATGGATGAAATATTGTTCGATTTAGAAGATGAGCGAATTGCAGATGTTGTTAAAGTTGCAATGAAAGAGAAGTATGAGATACTTTTAAGCTTATTCAAAAGGGTTGTTCCAGCAGATGAATATGCTCATTATAAATTAAATGAAAAAAAGAATAAAAAAATAAAAAAAAGTCATTGACGTTTTAAAAGATATGGTGTTATTATATTAAAGCAGTCGTTAGTGACATCAACTATTAAAAAAGTTTTTAATAAAAAAACAAAAAAGTTGTTGACAAAAACGAGCTTAAATGTTAAATTAATAAAGTCGCTTCTGAAGCGAACGAGATTGTTCTTTGAAAACTGAACGAACGTAAAACGTCAAGCGTAATTCTAAAAAAGCTGATTTATCAGCAACAAAGCACCATAGGTGCAAATGAGCTAATCAAACACTTTATTGGAGAGTTTGATCCTGGCTCAGGACGAACGCTGGCGGCGTGCCTAATACATGCAAGTCGAGCGAATCTGAGGGAGCTTGCTCCCAAAGATTAGCGGCGGACGGGTGAGTAACACGTGGGCAACCTGCCTGTAAGACTGGGATAACTCCGGGAAACCGGGGCTAATACCGGATAATATCTATTTATACATATAATTAGATTGAAAGATGGTTCTGCTATCACTTACAGATGGGCCCGCGGCGCATTAGCTAGTTGGTGAGGTAACGGCTCACCAAGGCGACGATGCGTAGCCGACCTGAGAGGGTGATCGGCCACACTGGGACTGAGACACGGCCCAGACTCCTACGGGAGGCAGCAGTAGGGAATCTTCCGCAATGGACGAAAGTCTGACGGAGCAACGCCGCGTGAGTGATGAAGGTTTTCGGATCGTAAAACTCTGTTGTTAGGGAAGAACAAGTATCGGAGTAACTGCCGGTACCTTGACGGTACCTAACCAGAAAGCCACGGCTAACTACGTGCCAGCAGCCGCGGTAATACGTAGGTGGCAAGCGTTGTCCGGAATTATTGGGCGTAAAGCGCGCGCAGGCGGTTCCTTAAGTCTGATGTGAAAGCCCACGGCTCAACCGTGGAGGGTCATTGGAAACTGGGGAACTTGAGTGCAGAAGAGGAAAGTGGAATTCCAAGTGTAGCGGTGAAATGCGTAGAGATTTGGAGGAACACCAGTGGCGAAGGCGACTTTCTGGTCTGTAACTGACGCTGAGGCGCGAAAGCGTGGGGAGCAAACAGGATTAGATACCCTGGTAGTCCACGCCGTAAACGATGAGTGCTAAGTGTTAGAGGGTTTCCGCCCTTTAGTGCTGCAGCAAACGCATTAAGCACTCCGCCTGGGGAGTACGACCGCAAGGTTGAAACTCAAAGGAATTGACGGGGGCCCGCACAAGCGGTGGAGCATGTGGTTTAATTCGAAGCAACGCGAAGAACCTTACCAGGTCTTGACATCCTCTGACAATCCTAGAGATAGGACTTTCCCCTTCGGGGGACAGAGTGACAGGTGGTGCATGGTTGTCGTCAGCTCGTGTCGTGAGATGTTGGGTTAAGTCCCGCAACGAGCGCAACCCTTGATCTTAGTTGCCAGCATTTAGTTGGGCACTCTAAGGTGACTGCCGGTGACAAACCGGAGGAAGGTGGGGATGACGTCAAATCATCATGCCCCTTATGACCTGGGCTACACACGTGCTACAATGGATGGTACAAAGGGCTGCAAGACCGCGAGGTTTAGCCAATCCCATAAAACCATTCTCAGTTCGGATTGTAGGCTGCAACTCGCCTACATGAAGCCGGAATCGCTAGTAATCGCGGATCAGCATGCCGCGGTGAATACGTTCCCGGGCCTTGTACACACCGCCCGTCACACCACGAGAGTTTGTAACACCCGAAGTCGGTGGGGTAACCTTTTGGAGCCAGCCGCCTAAGGTGGGACAGATGATTGGGGTGAAGTCGTAACAAGGTAGCCGTATCGGAAGGTGCGGCTGGATCACCTCCTTTCTAAGGAATATACGGAATTAACTTGATGTTAGACTGTTCGTTCAGTTTTGAGAGTATAATCTCTCAATTCAATCGTTCTTTGAAAACTAGATAATGTAATGAAGAAGATTACCGAGTAATCGCCACCTTAGTTATTTTCTCTCTATTTAATAGTAATAGAGTAAAGATACTAAACTTTTTTAAGAAAACACAACCGTGAGGGTTGTGAGAAGCAAGCAGTTCAAGGAAGCGAGCGAGGAAACACCGGAGTGTGCGTCTTGTGCACATGAGGATGTTGACGAGTGAGCTGACGCCGAAATGCGTAGCTTATCGCAAGCCGAACAATGGTTAAGTTAATAAGGGCGCACGGTGAATGCCTTGGCACTAGGAGCCGATGAAGGACGGGACTAACACCGATATGCTTCGGGGAGCTGTAAGTAAGCTTTGATCCGGAGATTTCCGAATGGGGAAACCCCCTATCCGTTATGGGATAGGATCCATACCTGAATACATAGGGTATGGAAGGCAGACCCGGGGAACTGAAACATCTAAGTACCCGGAGGAAGAGAAAGCAAACGCGATTCCCTGAGTAGCGGCGAGCGAAACGGGATTAGCCCAAACCAAGAGGCTTGCCTCTTGGGGTTGTAGGACATTCTATACGGAGTTACAAAGGAACGAGATAGACGAAGAGGTCTGGAAAGGCCCGCCATAGGAGGTAAAAGCCCTGTAGTTGAAACTTCGTTCCCTCCAGAGTGGATCCTGAGTACGGCGGGACACGAGAAATCCCGTCGGAAGCAGGGAGGACCATCTCCCAAGGCTAAATACTCCCTAGTGACCGATAGTGAACCAGTACCGTGAGGGAAAGGTGAAAAGCACCCCGGAAGGGGAGTGAAAGAGATCCTGAAACCGTGTGCCTACAAGTAGTTAGAGCCCGTTAATGGGTGATAGCGTGCCTTTTGTAGAATGAACCGGCGAGTTACGATTACATGCGAGGTTAAGTTGGACAGACGGAGCCGTAGCGAAAGCGAGTCTGAATAGGGCGAATTTAGTATGTGGTCGTAGACCCGAAACCAGGTGATCTACCCATGTCCAGGGTGAAGTCCAGGTAACACTGGATGGAGGCCCGAACCCACGTACGTTGAAAAGTGCGGGGATGAGGTGTGGGTAGCGGAGAAATTCCAATCGAACTTGGAGATAGCTGGTTCTCTCCGAAATAGCTTTAGGGCTAGCCTCATGCGTAAGAATCTTGGAGGTAGAGCACTGTTTGGACTAGGGGCCCTCATCGGGTTACCGAATTCAGACAAACTCCGAATGCCAAAGATTTATCCATGGGAGTCAGACTGCGAGTGATAAGATCCGTAGTCAAGAGGGAAACAGCCCAGACCACCAGCTAAGGTCCCAAAGTATACGTTAAGTGGAAAAGGATGTGGAGTTGCTTAGACAACCAGGATGTTGGCTTAGAAGCAGCCACCATTTAAAGAGTGCGTAATAGCTCACTGGTCGAGTGACTCCGCGCCGAAAATGTACCGGGGCTAAACGTATCACCGAAGCTGTGGATTGAACATCGTTGATGTTCAGTGGTAGGAGAGCGTTCTAAGGGCGTTGAAGCTAGACCGTAAGGACTGGTGGAGCGCTTAGAAGTGAGAATGCCGGTATGAGTAGCGAAAGATGGGTGAGAATCCCATCCACCGAATGCCTAAGGTTTCCTGAGGAAGGCTCGTCCGCTCAGGGTTAGTCGGGACCTAAGCCGAGGCTGAAAAGCGTAGGCGATGGACAACAGGTTGATATTCCTGTACCACCGTATTCTGTTTGAGTGATGGGGGGACGCAGGAGGATAGGGTAAGCGCACTATTGGATGTGCGTCTAAGCAGTTAGAGGGACCATGAGGCAAATCCCATGGTCACATACCTTGAGCTGTGATAGCGAGGGAAATTTAGTACCGAAGTTCTTGATTCCACACTGCCAAGAAAAGCCTCTAGCGAGGAATAAGGTGCCCGTACCGCAAACCGACACAGGTAGGCGAGGAGAGAATCCTAAGGTGAGCGAGAGAACTCTCGTTAAGGAACTCGGCAAAATGACCCCGTAACTTCGGGAGAAGGGGTGCTCATTAGGGTGTTAAAGCCTTGATGAGCCGCAGTGAATAGGCCCAGGCGACTGTTTAGCAAAAACACAGGTCTCTGCGAAGCCGCAAGGCGAAGTATAGGGGCTGACGCCTGCCCGGTGCTGGAAGGTTAAGAGGAGAGGTTAGCTCACGCGAAGCTTTGAATCGAAGCCCCAGTAAACGGCGGCCGTAACTATAACGGTCCTAAGGTAGCGAAATTCCTTGTCGGGTAAGTTCCGACCCGCACGAAAGGCGTAACGATCTGGGCACTGTCTCAACGAGAGACTCGGTGAAATTATAGTACCTGTGAAGATGCAGGTTACCCGCGACAGGACGGAAAGACCCCGTGGAGCTTTACTGTAGCCTGATATTGAATTTTGGTACAGCTTGTACAGGATAGGTAGGAGCCTTAGAAGCCGGAGCGCTAGCTTCGGTGGAGGCGTCGGTGGGATACTACCCTGGCTGTATTGAAATTCTAACCCACATCCCTTATCGGGATGGGAGACAGTGTCAGGTGGGCAGTTTGACTGGGGCGGTCGCCTCCTAAAGAGTAACGGAGGCGCCCAAAGGTTCCCTCAGAATGGTTGGAAATCATTCGTAGAGTGTAAAGGCACAAGGGAGCTTGACTGCGAGACCTACAAGTCGAGCAGGGACGAAAGTCGGGCTTAGTGATCCGGTGGTTCCGCATGGAAGGGCCATCGCTCAACGGATAAAAGCTACCCCGGGGATAACAGGCTTATCTCCCCCAAGAGTCCACATCGACGGGGAGGTTTGGCACCTCGATGTCGGCTCATCGCATCCTGGGGCTGTAGTCGGTCCCAAGGGTTGGGCTGTTCGCCCATTAAAGCGGTACGCGAGCTGGGTTCAGAACGTCGTGAGACAGTTCGGTCCCTATCCGTCGTGGGCGCAGGAAATTTGAGAGGAGCTGTCCTTAGTACGAGAGGACCGGGATGGACGCACCGCTGGTGTACCAGTTGTCTTGCCAAAGGCATCGCTGGGTAGCTATGTGCGGAAGGGATAAGTGCTGAAAGCATCTAAGCATGAAGCCCCCCTCGAGATGAGATTTCCCATAGCGCAAGCTAGTAAGATCCCTGAAAGATGATCAGGTTGATAGGTTAGAGGTGGAAGTGTGGCGACACATGTAGCTGACTAATACTAATCGATCGAGGACTTAACCAAAAACGAAAAGCGAAAGCGCCTTGTTCAGGCGCCGCAGCTAGACAGCACTACGTAAGTAGTCGCGTCAGCAACGCATAGGCGATTACTCAAAACAATCTTCTTCAACATTACCTAGTTTTCAGAGAATGATTTAAAATTTCTCTTGAAATTTTCATAAAAGACGTTATAATAATAAATGTCTTTAATAAGTCCGGTGGCGATAGCGAGAAGGTCACACCCGTTCCCATACCGAACACGGAAGTTAAGCTTCTCAGCGCCGATGGTAGTTAGGGGCTGTCCCCTTGTGAGAGTAGGACGTTGCCGGGCATACATATTATCATATTATTCCGCAGTAGCTCAGTGGTAGAGCATTCGGCTGTTAACCGAACGGTCGTAGGTTCGAATCCTACCTGCGGAGCCATTTTAAACAAAATCAAAGATATTTAGCTGATGCTTCCATAGCTCAGCAGGTAGAGCACTTCCATGGTAAGGAAGAGGTCACCGGTTCGAGCCCGGTTGGAAGCTCTGGTAAGAACTTTAAATATTTTTGGCCCCTTGGTCAAGCGGTTAAGACACCGCCCTTTCACGGCGGTAACACGGGTTCGAATCCCGTAGGGGTCACCATTTTGGAGGATTAGCTCAGCTGGGAGAGCATCTGCCTTACAAGCAGAGGGTCGGCGGTTCGATCCCGTCATCCTCCACCATTTCAATTTACTATAGATGGGCCGGCCTAGCTCAATTGGTAGAGCAACTGACTTGTAATCAGTAGGTTGGGGGTTCAAGTCCTCTGGCCGGCACCATTTTAATATATTTATGTCGGAGGGGTAGCGAAGTGGCTAAACGCGGCGGACTGTAAATCCGCTCCTTCGGGTTCGGCAGTTCGAATCTGCCCCCCTCCACCATTTCAATTTTATTTGAATGAAAATCCAAAAAGCGGACATAATATAATTAGTCCTTTTTATTTTGTTTTTTTACATACGATGGGCTATAGCCAAGCGGTAAGGCAACGGATTTTGATTCCGTCATTCGCAGGTTCGATCCCTGCTAGCCCAGCCATTTTCGAGCCATTAGCTCAGTTGGTAGAGCATCTGACTTTTAATCAGAGGGTCGAAGGTTCGAGTCCTTCATGGCTCACTTAATCCTTAAACATTTTATGTTTAAGGATTTTTATTTGTTATCTTGTATTTTTCCCATGAGATTAAACATAAGGCAATTACCCACATACTTCTTGTATGAGATATCACAGGGCCTTTCTTTGTACAATCCTTTAAGCTGACTTAACTAAGTAAGCAGAGGAAGCGCATCTATTTTTGGTGATTTGTAATTCAATCTGTGTTTAGAAATATATCATTTTCCGTTTGTGTTGTGCTATCCTGCACACAGTAATTGACCCAGAGCAATAATAAATGCCCTTTTTTTGTATAGATATACAAAATTTTGCACAGTTGAACCATTAGAATGTAACCGTTTACAATAGAGAGAGAATTCATTCTTTAGTAGGGGGAGCAACTAAATGAAAAACATTTCAATTATTGGTATGCCGATGGACTTGGGACAATTACGAAGAGGGGTAGACATGGGGCCAAGTGCCATCCGATATGCGGGCATTGAAAATAGATTACAAGAACTTAATCACCAAGTTGATGATTTAGGTGATATTGAAATAGGTAGGTCGACTGAACAAATAGATAAGGAAACAGGTTTAAGAAACTTGGACTTAATTGCAGAAAAGACTAAAATCTTAGCAGATCAAGTTGATGGGGTAGTAAAAAAAGGAGCATTTCCTCTTGTTTTAGGAGGGGATCATAGTATCGCTATTGGTACGTTAGCTGGTTTATTACAGCATTATCATAACTTAGGTGTGATTTGGTACGATGCACATGGGGACTTAAATACAGCAGAAACTTCGCCATCCGGTAATATTCATGGGATGTCCTTAGCAGTCGCTCTAGGATATGGGCATCCATTGTTATTAGAGGTAGGAGGAGTCCATAAGAAGTTGAAGCCTGAAAATGTTGTGATTATAGGAGCAAGGTCTTTAGACCAAGGCGAAAGGGATTTGATTAAAGCCAAGGGAATAAAAGTCTTTACGATGCATGAAATTGATCGCTTAGGGATGCCAAGGGTAATGGAAGAGACGATTAGTTATTTACAAGACCGAACAGATGGTGTTCACCTTTCGTTAGATTTAGATGGTCTTGATCCATCTGATGCACCTGGTGTGGGTACACCAGTTATGGGGGGGATAAGTTATCGAGAGAGCCACCTTGCTATGGAAATACTGGCAGAATCCCAAATGATTACTTCGGCCGAATTTGTTGAGGTTAATCCAATATTAGATGAAAGAAATAAAACAGCTGATGCAGCGGTGGCCTTAATGGGCTCGCTATTCGGTGAAAAATTACTATAAAGTGAAAGAAGCTTGAGTCGATGCTCAAGCTTCTTTTTTTAATGTTAATGTATAGTATCTATTAATTAGGTTGTCCAATTCAATGCTCGCTTTAAGAACTTGGTGGTTTGAAAATGAAGAAATAGAAGCAAGTTCAACCATTTTAGCTCTGTGTATTTCAATATCTTTTAATAGTTCCTCCGTATACATGAGATCATTGTCCTTTCCATTTGAAAATTTTATTCCAGCACGTAGACAATTTTTAAATGTATGGTCTCTTGTTCGTTGGAGCAAAAATATTGAAGGGAAGGTCTTTTTTCCTTCGTCAACACACTGGTTTTAAATCCTTTATACCCAGTATGAAAATTAATTAAACTACTTTAGTTAAAATTTGTTAAAATATTATGTGATAACTCTTATATAACCAAAGTACTTATGGAGGAAAAGGAACCTAATAAAAAATATGTGAAACCTTTTTGCTATCGATTCGTAAATGATTATCGATAAGCCGCATAGAGCGGGGGTAAATAGATGGAATTGTTGGTGAAGAAAAGAATTAAACAAGTATTAAAAGGAGATCAAGATGCTTACGCTGAAATAGTAGAAATATACAAAGACAGAGTATATCATATCTGTTATCGAATGTTGGGTAATCAACATGAGTCTGAAGATATTGCACAAGAAGCTTTCTTACGAGCATATGTAAATATACAAAGCTTCAATACGAACTTAAAGTTCTCAACATGGTTATATCGCATTGCAACAAACCTATGTATTGACCGGATCAGGAAGAAAAAGCCTGACTATTATTTGGACGCGGAAGTAGCAGGAACAGACGGTTTAAATATGTACTCACAAATTCCCGCGAGTACGAAACTACCTGAAGAAGATGTAGAAAAAATGGAGTTGCAGGAAACCATACAAATGGAAATTTCAAAGCTACCGGAAAAATATCGATCGGTCATCGTGCTTAAGTACATTGAAGAACTATCCTTGAATGAAATCAGTGAGACCTTAGATCTACCATTAGGCACTGTGAAAACGAGGATTCATAGGGGAAGAGAAGCTTTAAGAAAGCAATTACGCTACGTATAAGAAGGTGATTTCAGTGAAATGTAATGAAGAAATTATTGAATATATGCATGAATATTTAGATGAAGAAATAACAGATGAGCATAAACAATTACTCAAAACACATATAGAGCAATGTGAAGAATGCCGCATGCATTTTCATGAACTAAAGCGAGCGATTGCCTTTGTCCAGAGTACGTCACATTTCCAAGCGCCTGCAGGTTTTACTGAGAATGTGATGGCGAGACTGCCTAAAGAAAAGAAAAAAGTAGGTGCACAAAGGTGGCTCAGGAAGCACCCAATGCTTGCTGCAGCATCACTCTTTCTTATCTTAATGTCTGGAAGTGTTCTATCTGCCTGGAATCAAGAAAGTGCATTGTCTGTTTCCAAGCAATCTAATCTAGTGATTGAGAACGATACGGTCATTGTCCCAGAAGGAGAAGTGGTCAAGGGAGATGTTGTTGTTAAGAATGGAAACTTGCAAATAAATGGTGAAGTCGAAGGGGATGCAACGGTCATTAATGGTGAGCAATATTTAGCCTCGGCTGGTAACGTCACAGGAGAAATAAAAGAAGTAGACCAGCTTTTTGAATGGTTATGGTATCACATTAAAAATACAAGTAAAAGTTTAATCTCGACTGTTACACAAGAGGATGAAAAAGAGTAAGGGAATATAGGTCACTGCTATAATGCGGTGGCTTTTTCCTTTGTTCAAAGAAGTGTAAATATGTAATTATTTGTTAATAAATCGCTTAATCTTTGCATATGTAGTAATAAAAATGTAGGATATATTTTAATAACGTTCACGATTGTATACATAACTAGAAAATTGGATTTCATTAGAAATATGGTATAATAAGTAGGTTAAACGACTATTTTAATGGTGGAAATAAATACTTGGAGGAAGGAAAATGTCGCTTTTAGATTTATCTTTCACAGATTTACCTTTATTAAGGCTTTTAGCGAATACAGTAGACATTCTCCTTGTCTGGTTCGTTATATATAAATTAATTATGATTGTTAAAGGGACGAAAGCCGTCCAATTAGTCAAAGGGATATTTATTATTCTGATTGTAAAGGTTTTAAGTGATATCCTTCATTTGCAAACTTTAGGATGGATGATGGAACAAGTTCTCTTATGGGGGGTACTAGCCATTATTATTATCTTCCAACCAGAGTTGCGTCGTGCACTAGAGCAGCTTGGTAGGGGTAAATTCTTCGTTAGAAGTGGTAACCAAGAAGAGATGGATCAAGATCAATTAGTTACTGCAATTGTAAAGTCTGTTGATTACATGGCTAAGCGGAGAATTGGTGCGCTAATTTCGATTGAACGTGAAACTGGTATGGGTGACTATATTGAAACTGGTATTCCATTGCATTCCAAAATATCATCAGAATTACTTATTAATATCTTTATTCCCAATACACCATTACATGATGGCGCCGTTATTATACAGAAAAGTCAAATTGCAGCTGCTGCATGTTACTTGCCTTTATCAGAAAGTCCTTTTATCTCTAAAGAGTTAGGTACTAGACATAGAGCAGCGATGGGAATTAGTGAAGTAACAGATAGTATCACCATTATTGTGTCTGAAGAGACAGGTGGAATATCTGTAGCGAAAAATGGTGAACTTACACGCGATTTGAAACTCGATCAGCTCAAAGAACTTTTAAATGAGAAGCTTATTCACTCAGCTAAATCAAAACAATCTTCTTCCACTCTTTGGAACTGGAGGGGAAAGAAAAATGGATAAATATATTGATAAGCTCATTGATACCAGATGGTTTATGAAGGTAGTGGCTTTATTAATTGCTCTGCTCCTGTTTGATTCGGTTTATGATACGAATAACGATAATAGAAGTATCAATGTACCTGGAGATGATGGCTCAGCTGTCATTGAAAATGTTCCGCTCACAGCTTACTATGATACAGATAATCTTGTCGTTTCCGGACTTCCAGAAACAGTGGCTGTTACTTTAGATGGCCCAAGGAGCCATTTGGAAAATGCGAAGGCACAGCGGAACTTTGAAGTGTTTGTGGACTTATCAGATGCAGAAATTGGTCGACAAGAAGTAGAGGTAGGGATTAAAGATCTATCCGATAAGCTTGAATATATAATTGACCCTTCTACTGTAGATGTAACAATTGATGAAAAAGTAACTGAAGAGTTCAATGTGGAAGCAGAATTTAACAATAGTTTACTTGAAGAAGGTTACAAGGCCGAAGCAGCACTTGCTGAACCTAGTACAGTCAAAATAACAGGTGCCAAAAATGTGATTGAATCGATTGCTTATGTCAAAGCAACTGTTAATACAAAAGGTTCTATAACGGAATCATTTACAGAAACAGCCGCGATTAATGTGCTCGATCGTAATATGAATAAATTAGATGTAGATGTAAATCCAGGTGAGGTGGAGGTTTCGGTCGATGTGAAGCGTTTAAGTAAGACGGTGCCCATCGATATTGTTGAAACCGGGAGCCTTCCTTCGGGAGTTGAGTTAGACTCTCTTAAACTCAGCCAAACAGAAGCAACCATTTTTGCTCCAGAAAATGTTCTAAATGATGTAAAAACGGTTAGGGTAGAGGTCGATTTAAGCAAACTCGATAAAGATCAGGAAATAAAATTACCTGTGATCATCTCTGACGGAATTACTAGTGTTGATCCTAAAGAAGTGACGGTTAATGCCAATGTGACTGTTAAGGAACAAGAAGCACCAGAAGATAGCAGCAGTGAGGAAGAAGAATCACAAGTACAAGAACAAGAGCAGGAACAAGCCGCAAATGAACAAACAGTGAATCGAACCTATTCAGGCATGCCGATAACAATCACAGGATTAGACGACCAATATGATGTGACATTTCAAAGCCCTGATGAAGGTGAGACAAGCTTGAAGGTTTCTGGTAATGAAAAGGATATGAATAGTTTAAGTAAAGGTGATTTTACCCTATCTATAGATGTATCTGGCCTTAATCCTGGAGAACATGAGGTGAATATTCAATTAGACGCACCTCCTGGTGTTGAGTCCCAACTTGAGAGTGAGACGGCAATAATCAATATTACAGAAAAAGAATAGATGGAACAGCAGAGGAAAGTGAAGGAGCGATTAATAATGGGAAAATATTTTGGTACGGATGGCGTTCGCGGAGTGGCAAATAGTGAGTTAACGCCAGAGTTAGCCTTTAAACTAGGTAGATTTGGTGGATATGTATTAACAAAAGATCAAGAACGCCCAAAAGTTTTAATTGGGAGAGATACAAGAATCTCAGGACATATGCTTGAGAATGCACTGGTAGCAGGCCTTCTTTCTATCGGCGCAGAAGTGATGCGACTCGGCGTTATTTCTACTCCAGGTGTTGCCTATTTAACGAAAGCATTAGATGCAGAGGCGGGCGTAATGATATCTGCTTCCCATAATCCTGTTGCGGATAATGGAATTAAGTTTTTTGGTCCAGATGGCTTCAAGCTTTCAGATGCACAGGAAAATGAAATCGAAGAACTAATGGACAAGGAGAATGATTCCCTACCACGACCAGTTGGTGGTGATCTTGGACAAGTGAATGATTACTTCGAAGGCGGACAGAAATATCTGCAATACTTAAAGCAATCTGTTGATGATGATTTTTCTGGCATTCATATCGCTTTAGATTGTGCACATGGAGCGACTTCATTCTTAGCAAATCATTTATTTGCTGACTTGGATGCCGATTTATCGATGATGGGTGCTTCACCCAATGGGTTAAATATTAATGAGGAAGTGGGCTCTACACATCCAGAAGCCTTAGCTGCTTTTGTGAAAGAAAGAGGAGCGGATGTAGGGCTTGCCTTTGATGGTGATGGCGATCGGTTGATAGCTATCGATGAAAAAGGGCAAGTGGTAGATGGTGACCAAATCATGTTCATTTGTGCGAAGTACTTGAAAGAACAAGGTAGACTTAAAGAGGATACCGTTGTTTCTACAGTAATGAGCAACCTTGGTTTCTATAAGGGATTAGAAGCAAATGAGATGAAAAGTGTGCAAACGGCAGTCGGTGACCGCTATGTTGTAGAGGAAATGAAGAAGAGTGGTTATAGTTTAGGTGGCGAACAATCTGGCCATATTATCTTCCTTGATCATATCACGACAGGTGACGGGCTCCTTTCTGGTTTACAACTAGTGAACATTATGAAGGTGACAAACAAATCACTTTCAGAGCTTGCGAAAGAAATGCAAAAGTTCCCACAAAAGCTCGTTAATATTAAAGTAACGGATAAACACCATGTAACAGATAATGAAAAGGTTAAAGCTGTTATTAGTGAAGTTGAAAAAGAAATGAATGGTGAAGGACGTATTCTTGTCCGTCCTTCAGGAACTGAACCGCTTGTTCGCGTCATGGCAGAAGCAGCTACAGAAGAGGCTTGTGAAGCATATGTAAACCGTATTGCTGCTGTTGTAGAAGAAGAAATGGGACTAAAATAAGCGTGTAATATTGATGCATAAGGGAACGCTTCTGTTTTCTTATGCATATTTTATTTATGTATGAAAAAAGCATGGAGAACTTCCACTTATAGTAAAAAATACCTATTAATTGATGGTTATTCGTTGACTTTCATAAGCGTATCGGTTATGCTTATCATGTTTTTGTATATAAAAAAGAAAGGTGGTTTAGAAGCACAATTTCATAATTAAAGCGCCCGGGCTAATCTTTGAACGGATATGGAAGGTTAGTTGACGAGGAGGAGGTTTATCGAAGCATCGGCGGGTACCTCCCGGTTGAAAAGCACAACCGTAATCATGTCTTTAAATCATTAGGGTAACCTAATGGACAAAGAGAGATGAATGCCATAAATATAGAACGTAAAGGCATCTATGTCATGCCTTGCTTTCACATTGAAAAAATACGGAGATAAGGGGCAAGTACGCCCTTAAAGGCTTCTTGCCCCTTCTACATTAGGAGGAAGAAGTATGTGCGGTATTGTTGGATATATTGGTAATCAAGATTCAAAGGAAATTTTATTAAAAGGCTTAGAAAAGCTAGAATATAGAGGCTATGATTCTGCAGGTATTGCGGTAGTCAATGAAGCTGGCGTGCAAGTTTTTAAAGAAAAAGGCAGAATTGCTGACCTTCGTGCGATTGTAGACGAAAAGGTTTTAGCGAATACAGGAATCGGTCATACACGTTGGGCAACACATGGTGTACCTAGTCAAGAAAATGCACACCCTCATCAAAGTAATTCAGGTCGTTACACACTTGTTCATAACGGTGTGATTGAAAACTATGAACAGATGAAACGTGAATTCTTACAAGGTGTGGAGCTGAAAAGTGAAACAGACACCGAAGTTATCGTACAAATGATTGATCAATTTGCTAAAGAGCTTAGCACTGAAGAAGCTTTTCGCAAAACTTTGCAACAGCTTAAAGGCTCTTACGCTCTTGCGCTTGTAGATAATGAAGACAAGAGCACAATCTATGTCGCGAAGAACAAAAGTCCATTATTAGTTGGTTTAGGAGAGGCATTCAATGTCGTGGCTTCTGATGCGATGGCAATGATTCAAATCACAGATCAATATGTAGAACTCATGGACAAAGAAATGGTAATGGTGACAAAAGACGGTGTAACGATTAAGAACCTTAAAGGGGAAACAATCGAACGTGCACCTTACACAGCAGAACTTGATGCAAGCGATATTGAAAAAGGAACATACCCTCACTACATGCTAAAAGAAATCGATGAGCAACCACTTGTTCTTCGTAAAATCATTCAGAAATACCAGAATGACCAAGGAGAGCTAGCGATTGATGGAGAGATTCTGGATGCAATGAACAGTGCTGATCGTATCTACATTATCGCTGCCGGTACGTCTTACCATGCTGGATTAGTCGGTAAGCAATATATTGAAAAAGTAGCGAAAGTCCCTGTTGAAGTGCATATCTCAAGTGAATTTGTTTATAACACACCGTTGCTATCAGAAAAACCGTTATTCATCTTTATTTCACAAAGTGGTGAAACAGCTGATAGCCGTGCAGTATTAGTTAGTGTGAAAGAAATGGGACACCCAGCATTAACGATTACAAATGTCCCTGGCTCAACCTTATCCCGTGAAGCAGACTACACGCTCTTGTTACATGCTGGACCAGAAATTGCTGTCGCTTCTACAAAGGCATACACTGCCCAAGTAGCGGTATTAGCAATCTTAGCAGAGGTCACAGCGATTGCTAAAGGACGTGAATTAGAATTTAACCTTGTCCAAGAATTAGGTATTGTTGCAAATGCGATGGAAACACTATGTGACTCAAAAGAAACTTTCGAAGACATCTCACGTAGCTTCCTATCAACAACAAGAAATGCCTTCTTCATCGGCCGAAGTATTGACTACTACGTAGGCCTTGAAGGCGCATTAAAACTAAAAGAAATCTCTTATATCCAAGCAGAAGGTTTTGCTGGAGGAGAACTCAAACATGGTACCATTGCTCTGATCGAAGACGGTACACCAATCATCGCCCTGGCAACACAAGAAGGCGTTAACCTAAGCATCCGCGGCAACGTTAAAGAAGTCGTCGCACGTGGAGCTAACCCATGCATCATCTCAATGAAAGGCCTAGACCAAGACGGTGACACATTCGTCCTACCAGAAGTACACGAAATGCTCTCACCACTTGTTTCGGTTATTCCATTGCAGTTGATTTCTTATTACGCTGCTCTGCACCGTGACTGTGATGTAGATAAACCAAGGAACTTGGCTAAGTCGGTTACTGTTGAATAAGGGGATTTTGTTGGATTTTAGAATTTGTCCGCCCTGTAACTCTCTTGGTTCTCACGTAACTTTGTTCTTCTCATGGAACTAAGGTGGTATCCTAACGGTAAAGGAGTCGGGGAAAGAGCGTGGAAAACACGAATAGATAGACATTCATTTAAGGTTATTCAAAATCTCAATACAAATCCGGGCTGGATCCAATAGGGTTCAGTCCTTTTCTTTGACCAATATTCCCCCAAAAACCTTGTCTGATAAAAAAGTTATAGTGTGTTCGTTTGTTTGTCATATTGTTTCTATACACTTCGTAAGAAACGGGATAGAAGAATAAGAGTGTTGGGAAAGGTATTTTTTATTCTCATTGCTTATGTCTATTTCTGTCTCCATTCAGAGGGACATCTATTTTATATTGTCAAAATATTATATACAATACAGAACGTAAAAAGAGGTCGATAGTGGGCTTTTGGGGAATAGCTTAATAACATTGCCTTCAGGCGTAAATGAGCGGGTGGAACGTTGGGGGAGAAAGGATAGAGGGGATTTGGTGAGAAACCAAGAAAGTCACAAAGGTATAGCAATCAATTCAGGTTGGTGTAGGATTTTTTTAAATCGGGTATTGTAACTATAGACATCATGGAAATAGTTATTTCCAATCTCAACTTACATTGCAAAATTTTAAAAGGAGATGAGGTTTTGACTTTAAATAATAATGGTTTTACTCTAAATGATGGTACAGAACTTCCTTTTGTGGGATTAGGCACAATCGGTATTAACGGGGATCAGGGTACGTTTGAAATTTTAAACGCCTTGAATATAGGATATCGCTTAATCGATACGTCAACAAACTACGACAATGAAGGGATTGTCGGTGAAGCTGTGCGTCGGTCCGCACTGCCCAGAGAGGAAATTTTGATTAGTACGAAATTGCCCGGTGCTTACCATGAATATGACAAGGCATTTATCTTTATCCAAGAATCTCTACGCCGCACTGGATTAAAATATTTTGACAAGTATTTAATTCATTGGCCGAACCCTAAGGACGGCAAGTATGTAGAAGCTTGGAAGGCTTTAGTGGATGCTCAAAAACAAGGGTTAATCAGAACCATTGGCGTTTCAAACTTTGAACCAGAACATCTGGACGACATTATCGAAGCAACAGGTGTGACACCTGCTACAAACCAGGTGGAGCGTCATCCGTATTTTAATAATAACCGTATGGTAGAAGAAAATAAAAAACGGGGCATTCTTACTGAATCCTGGAGCCCTTTTGGTAGAGGTTATCTGAATGACGTGCTAAAAAATACCACAATTAAAGAAATTGCGAATAAGTACGATAAAAGCCCGGCGCAGATTATTTTAAATTGGAATTATCAAGCTGACGTATTTTCTATACCAAAATCAAGTAATCCCGTGCATCAAAAAGATAATTTCAATAGTACCAACTTTGAATTAGCACCTGAGGATATTGAAACAATTGATTCATTGGATAAAGGAGAAGCTGGCCGTGTAGAAGGGCAGGACCCAAATGAATATCACGAATATGTATAGGCAGGACAATATATAACATCGTATAGTATTCATTCATAAAATAAATATCGTTTTTGATACGATATTCGATTGGAAACTCTGAATTAGATATTTTTTGAACAATAGATAAAAGGATGGTCTGTTTTAAGCAGATCTTCCTTTTATTTTTTTACAATATATTCCTCATTTCCTTTGCCGGGATGTATTGACCACTATTAATTCTAGCAATTATGATTTTGATTTAACTTCTAAAGTGGAAACAGAAAATTACATTTGAATTGAACCATTCACTTTAGAAAAAAGCTCGCAAATATGTTTCGTTTTTTCACCTCCCGTTAATATAATGTTATGCTATAATTAAATGATGAAAAAAATTGATTATAAAAAGTATTCAATATAATTAAATTCATTCCTACTTTTCTTGTTATAACTGGAGAGGGAGTATAATAATTTGTAAATTTTAAATTTACTTAATTATATGTTTATTATAGTCTTAACTAGATTGTTGTATATCATCATACGAAACTAACGTTTTAAAAACGTTGTATTAATTATAGGAGGGTGCCTTATGGAAAAAAGAAAAAATCTATTTAGTTGAAGAATATGCAGAAAAGAAGTCTATTATCAATTGATTGAAAAATAAGATTTAAATCATGTACTTCATAAAATTCTTTATTATCGGCATGTGGTTTGGCTTAAATTGGTATCTTCACAATGAACAACCCGACTATCTTTACTGTCACTCTTGGCTTTACTGGTACTAATTTAGATACAGTGTTGTCTAAAGCGAATATAGGCAAATATTTATTTGCTAAAGTACTATTCAAAAAAACACTGAATATGGCATGAAAAAACTTTAAAAAAGGGGAATTCAATCCATGACGATTCAATTAAATGATGAGGCTATTCATGATTTGCATTACGATGAAATTAAGCAATTTTTAAAAGACGAACCACTTGCATCCTTTCTCGGCATGAAACTGACAAAACTTGGGCCTGGCACAGCGGAAGCCGAATTAATTCCTGACGAACGCATGCTTAATTCACATGGAATGGTTCATGGGGCCATTATCTTTTCACTTGCAGACTACGTATTCGCAGCTGCAAGCAACTCATATGGCAAAACAGCAGTGGGCGTCACAACCAATGTTAACTTTATATCAGCTGGCAAACGTGGTATGACATTAACTGGATATGCAAAAGAAATAAAGAAAAATCATAAACTTGCTTGGTACAAAATCGATGTCCAAAGTGAGAATGAACTAATTGCAACAATGGAAGCGATGGTATACCGGAAAAGTCAATATTTTATTCAACAGGATAAATTAAGATAAGGTTTTTTACATACCGGACAAATCATTCGATTTGCAGGGGGAGTTCGTAATAGTTGTTAGAATTTAATGAAAGTCCTCCGTTGTCACTTAGGGCAAAGGGTATGCTCTTAAGTTGTACTGATTAACCTAAATTATTTAAGCGTTTTCATTTAGTTATAAAGGAGGTAATAATTATGCTTATAAAGCGGAAAGAAGGAGAAATTCATCCTGGGTTTAAATGGGGTCCCTTTACAATGAGGATTCCAGGAGTTCATCTCGAAATAACACCAAGTCAGCATCTTCAAGGCGGCTTATTACTACTAGCAACATGTGGTTCGATAACTCCCCTTGCGATGAAATATTTTAACATCTCTTTAGAAGTTGCATGGACAGTAAGTTTAGTGTTTTTAGTTTGGGTCATCGCTCAAACCGTACTATTTGGTGACATATATGCTGCTGGTGCAATTACACCAGCGCTTCCCTTAACCATCGTTTATTTGAATACGCTTACACCTGGTATTGAAGCGATTCATGGTATGATCGCAATATCCATTGTAGTGATCGCATTATTCCTGTTCTTTGGTATAACTAGATTAGGAGAAAAGTTTAATAATGTAATTCCTGCATCCCTAAAAGCGGGGATTATTATGGGGGCAGCGATTGCAGCATTTCAAAGTGAGATTGGCCGTTTACCAACGATGCCGATTACGTTAGTGACAGCTTGGGTAATCGTACTTCTATTAATGTTCTCTATTCCATTTGCTAGATTACCAGATACAAAGGCAAAGGCCATAGCGGGATCAAATGCATTATTAATTGCATTTGCACTAGCTGGTGTTGTAGGTTTCTCTACAGGTGAAGTTACGTTTGATCTTCAGTGGGGAGTTTTTGTTCCTCCTATTGGTGAAGTGTTTTCTACATTATCCATCTGGTCAGTTGGTTTACCACCTTGGGAAATGATTGTGTCTGTGATTCCAATTGGGTTTATGTTTTATATTTTAGTGTTTGGGGATTTACTTGTTGCTCAAACATTGTTAAAAGACGCGGAAGAAGCAAGAAAAGATGAAAAAATTGATATTAATATGAATCGAAGTCACTTCGTACTAGCATTCCGTAACTTAGCACAAATTTTAACAGCAGGACCAATGCCGTGGCTACATGGACCAATTTGGACGGGGGTACAGGTTTTCTTAATCCAACGTTATAAAAAGGGTCGTCATGTAATGGATTCTATTTTCTCTGGTGTAGCAAACTTCTATCTACTAGCGATTCCATTAGGATTACTTTTACCAGTCATGGGTATTATTGCACCGCTATTTCCAGTTGCCCTATCGGTAACCATCCTACTCACTGGATTTGCTTGCGCGTATATAGCGATGTCAATGGTTACAAATAATATTTCGCGTGGATTAGTGCTAATGATAGGTGTGTTATGCGCCACTTTAGGAGCTGCATGGGGAATTGGTATTGGTACCGTTTTATATATGTTGTTAATTGGGAAAAATAAAGAGGATTTACCTATTGTTAATGATGTGAAAATTAAGGAAGAAAAAATTAGTTAATCAAAAGCGTAATTGAACAACTTAAGTGTATTTTGGAAAGTAATATTTACTAATAGTTCTAACGGTCTGTTCTATATTTTGAAAAGGTTGTTTTTAAATTGGAAGTGGTGGTTTTGCTTGTAGGGTTCGGGTGCAAATTCTTGAAGAAAATATAAGCGAAAGATTTCTAGTGATGCCCAATCCTAGGCAATTAGTCCAAACAGTTGATGGGTGAATTCTTTTTGAATTTGGACAACTGTCTGTTTTTAGAGTACTAGTATTAGTATGTCCAAGATTTAAAGATTAATTGCAAGAGTATTGAAATTTTTGAAAAGAACCCTATGTGTCGTTTATGTTTTAAATCTTTTGAAGGAATCTATATATTATCTACCTTAAAGGCTAACAATTTTCCGCAAAATCTATCACAAGGGGAGACTCGCACTTAATCATAAAAATATAAATCTATTAGTGGAAAAGTAGGATTATGGTTAGAGTGACGATCTTTTGCCCAAAATGTGGCTTTGTGAGGTGCTTTTGATCAAACTTTATTCCATGGCTACAAGTACTTGTATAGAATTTAAATAAGAGTGATACCGTTTTTAAAAATTCTGATATGCACCCCATTTGTTAGACATGATCTAACAAATGAGGTGCAGTTTTTTATGGTTAAGTTCTCTAAAATTTAAAATAGAAATAGAAAAAACTTATCATTGTTGGATTATACATTTACAATATCAAGGAGAAGAAGCATTCAAAAAATCTATACAATTTTTATAAGTATAAACTAAATTTACTGAATTACTTGTTTTTTTTAAAAAGGACTTTTGCAACGGGTACACCTTTAGAGTATTCGATTATCAAATACCAAAAAATTCTGCAGAAAGTAAAAACTTAAGACTTTTTGTTTCTTTGTTATGTCTAATAACTAGAAAGAGAAAAGGGGGAAGCGCGCTTGGAAGTGAAAAACCTAGTCAATAGAGCAAGAAAGGGAGATGATGATGCTTTCTACGAATTAATCCAAATCCATAAAAGTAGACTATTAAAAATAGCCTTGGGTTACTTACATAATGAGGAGGAGGCCTTAGAAGCATTGCAGGAAGTAACTTTTAGGGCTTATCTTTCATTGAATAAATTGAAACATGCAGAATACTTCTCTACATGGGTTATCCGGATTATGCTTAATTACTGCCATGATCAAATTCGTAAAAGAAAAAGAATCGCAGATCCTAAGTATATTGATAATTTAATAGTAACGAAGAATGACAACCAGACGTTAGAAATAGAGGAAGCATTACTAAAAATAGATGCACGTTTTCGAGAAGTCATTATTTTAAAGTATTATAACGATTTAAAGATAAAAGATATTGCCGAAATTCTCGAAAGGTCGGAGAGCACCATTAAAACCTGGCTATACAAAGGCCTAAAAGCACTTCAGGTTCAATTAAATAAGGGGGGTGGGCTAAATGTTTGAAAGAGAAGAAAGTGAGTTGGCTGAATCAAAAAAAATAATGAAGGATCTATCCATTTCTGACGATCGCTCTGACCAGGCAATTCTAAGGGGAATACAGCAAGCAAAAGCAGAGAAAAAGAAAAAGAAAAAGAGAATGCAGCTGCCCATTAAGACATTCACTGCTGTATGTATTTTAGGACTTACGTTTATTACATCTGTTAATGTATCCGAACCCGTTGCATATTACATGTCAAATGTACCTGGTATGGGGAAAATTGTTGATTTTGTCCGATATGACAAAGGACTACTTGCAGCTGTTGAAAATAATTACATACAAAAAGTGGATTCAAGTGTGAATAACAAAGGTATAGAGTTTACTTTGAATTCAATTATTCATGATGAAAAATCACTGATCATTTTTTATGAATATCAATCAGATGAAGAAGACGTAGTTATTACTCTAGGGAGCTTTCAATTGCTTAATGAAAAAGGAGAGGTATTGCCTTATCATATAGTTGGTGAATATCGGAATGATAATCCGGATTCTTTGCTGGAAATCAGGGTTCCTTTAAAAGAAGGGGATAATCTGCCAAATGAACTAATTCTTTCAACTCAGTTTTCTAAAGATAAGAAACTTTTAGACGGGGTTTGGGAAATTCCCTTTACTTTAGATAAAGGTAAAATTGTTGGAAAGAAAGTGTATAATGTGGATAAAACATTAGAAATTGAAGGACAGCAATTTACAATCAAGGACGTAACAATGTATCCTTCTCAAACAGCTGTACATGTATATTATCATTCGCAAAATAGTAAAAAGATATTTGGTATTAATGACTTGCATCTAATAGATGAAAAAGGAGAAACATGGAATACAAGTGTAATAGAGACTACACAAATCAATGAGAACGAAACAATCATTTATTTGCAGAGCAACTACTTTACTAATCCTAAAGAATTATATTTGCGTTTCAATTCAATTCGTGCGCTTGATAAGGAAGAGCTCAATGTTGAAGTAGACCCGATAAAAAAGAAAATACTTAAGGCACCGAAAGACGGAAAATTAACAGATGTAGAGATAGAGCAAGGCGAGATGTCCATTAAATTAGATACGAATCCGAATCAATTCAAATCAGCAATTTTTACGCATGCAATAGATGCAGATGGAAATGTAATAAGTAAGGATGAACCATATGGTATCTCCTATTCTTATGTCGACGACTATGTATTGTATTCCGTTCCTTTCCCATCTGAGGCAACTGACTTAGGACCTGTTAAACTTGAATTGCTTGATTATCCAGCCTCTATCAGTGCAGAGGCTAATGTGAAAATAAAGTAATAGCCCAATGCAAATGTCATCAGGTACTCCGTTAAATAGAAGGTGAATTTTTCATAAAAAACCACTGTCTGTATGCGCATTTGCATTACTTTTGGGGAATTACCAAAGGGTTAAAGACCTCTTAATAATAATCCCGACTGAATCTAATAGAATTGATTTTTATCGTTTTTCATTAAGGTAATATGTACTTATGTTTAGAAAAAGCTCCGTAAAATTTTCCGGGTCTTTTCTAACTTTGATCCTAAAGAATCCACATTAATTTCTAACTATTCTTTTGGCAGCTGTTCCTACGGTTCATAAATGAATTAGATAACAAAAAGTGAAGACCAGATGATGAAAATCCCGACCATGAGTAGGTAGGGATTTTTATC
The DNA here is from genome assembly GCF_038007625.1 of Cytobacillus sp. FSL K6-0129. Classification (NCBI taxonomy): domain Bacteria; kingdom Bacillati; phylum Bacillota; class Bacilli; order Caryophanales; family Bacillaceae; genus Cytobacillus; species Cytobacillus sp. FSL K6-0129. The sequence goes on from NZ_JBBOXM010000001.1 coordinate 3,283,408, forward strand.
AATTTAGACAACACATTTATGTTAGTAATTATTAACTAAGGGTTATATTTATTTTAGTTAAAAGTGTGAGATAGTTATACTTTTACACCTAGAAAACAGCTAGATGCCGGTTAATAAACTATTTTGTTGGTTTCGTACAAGAACCGTTTGAAGCATATTCGTTATATTTAATTTTGATCAAACTTACTCCAAATCAGCATAAATTGCGATGTTTATACCCTTTGGATATGATGGTCAAGAGGAGGTTTTTTATCGGAAATTTTATTTCGCAAACGGGCATAGTTTAAGATGAAGCTTTTTGTTAATCTTAATAATGAATAAAAATGTAAAGGAGAATAAGATGACTAAATTCGGAAAGTTATATGAAGTGAATGGTCGTTATGTTTTGCAATTTGAACGTTTGTTTACCCATAAACCAGAGAGTGTTTTCCGCTACGTAACAGATCCTGATTACTTTACCAGGTGGTATCCGTTTGCAACTGGAGAGATGGATCTTATTGAAGGTGGCAAAATAGCTTTTGATGATGGAGAGGGGACGAAGTACGAAGGCATAATTACTGAATACCAACCACCTGTCGTCTTTGCCTTTCATGAAGGCGCTGATATGCTAAGAATCGAGTTGCAAAATACCGATGACGGGTGCCGAATGAATTTTCAGCATACGTTTGATGACCGGTCTTGGGCAGCGGCAACAGCAGCAGGATGGCATCGCTGTCTTGATGCATTGGTTATGTTGGCTAACGAACAGCTGCCCGAATGGCCGGATAACGGAGCGGAGTTAAGGGAGTTTTATCGGGAAGCATTTGATTCGAATTAAGTGGAGAATATAGCACTCATCATTAGAAGTATAGACATCTTAAAAAGTAAGTTGAAAAAAGCAAATCTAGTGACGGGGGGAGATTGATGGATAAGTTAATACAAGACATCCTAAATTGGATTACAATAACGGATAAAAAGCTTATTATTGGTATTTCCGGACATGGTGCTGCTGGAAAAACAACGTTTGCCAATAAGCTTATAAACGTATTAAATCAAGATGGAGTGAATTATATAAATACAGACCCGTATATTGTTAGCTCGAATATACGAAACCATGCAATGATTGACTATACATATCAAAACGAAAATCATCGTTATAAAATGACAGCTTGCCACCCATCAGCGCATCATTTGTTATCTTTAGAAAGAGATGTTCAGATGATTAGAGATGGTTTAGATTTATACACAATGCATACACATTATATGAAAAGCGAATTAATTTCCTCGAGGAATAAAGTAACGATTGTTGAGGGAATGAGTGTAGCATTTATTCATCCTGATTTATTTGACTTAAAAATTTATTTCTATACAGATGGTGAAACTGAATTATTAAGGAGGTCGAATCGGGACATCGTTGAAAGGGGAGCAGATCTCAATTATTTAAGGCAATCCCATGAAGAACGAAGGATACAGTACGAAGTGTTTATGCATCCATACAGCCAGGATTTTGATATCATTATAAATACGTCTGCAGCAGCGATATGTATAGAGAAAAATACATTTGAAGTGAAAGAATAAACTACTTTTAAAAAAAGAAATCTTACCTTTTAAGCCTTCTCCCTTGCATCTTGACAGAAGGCTTTCGCATTTTACATATGAAATGATAATTCCAAGGATATTACATTAAATCAAGAAAAATATAAATGGCTGTACCCCAGATAAAGATAGCAGAGAATTTATTAAATAATTGCAATACATTTCTTTTGCCATCTAACTTTTTCACAAATGCTCCTGCAATCATTAGCCCAAAGAACCAAATCCAAGATACTGTAATACAAGTAATAGTAAAAAGAAATTGTTCTTTTCCAGCATATTTTATTGCACTTACCCCAATAACACCGACTATATCTAAGATGGCGTGAGGGTTTAAAAAAGAAACAGATAAAGCAAAGATAATTTGTTGACGAATAGGTAAAGCCTTATTCGTTTTTTTTGTCGTTTCGGATTTCCAAATGACAGATCCCATATACAATAAAATAAGATACCGGTAATCATTAAAATTACTCGTAACCATTCAAATTGAAGGACAATCATTGATAAACCAAATACAGATAATAAGATTAAAAGTGTATCAGAGATTGCAGCTGTTATCGTGGCTGGAAGTGCCTGAGCCAATCTAAGTTGGGTTGCTCCTTGAGAAAATACAAAGACATTCTGTACCCCTAAAGGTAAAATAAGTCCGAATGCCAAAATTAATCCATGCAGAATGGGTTCCATTCAAATCAACTCTCTTTCAATTACTATCGTACTATGATAAAACTGAAAGAAAACAACCAATTGGATGGTTTTTTATCCACCCAATTTAAGGGGGATTATCTTGAAATGGAAACCGAGTAGTGATTCTCATTTAACTTTTCACGAACAAATTGTAGATTGGATGAAATTTCGTATAGAAAGTGGAGATTGGGCGGTTGGAACAAAAATCCCCACACAGCGTCAACTAGCGATACAATTTAATGTCAATAGAAGTACAGTTCAACTTGCTCTTGATGAACTGAAGGCAGATGGTTTACTTCAATCAAAATTAGGATCAGGTGTATTTGTAACTAATATTTCTTGGAATGTACTTTTAAATAAAACTCAACCGAATTGGAAAAAGCATATTGATTCAAGTATCCATAGAGCAAATGACCATACCATTCAACTTATCAATGAATACGAGCAATATAATCATATCATTCGCCTTGGAACAGGTGAATTATCACCGGAACTACTCCCAACAAAACAACTTGAACAGTCCTTAAAAGAAATCACCCTTGATGCAAAATCTATCGGTTATTCATCACCAAAAGGAAATGAAAGACTTAGAAGAGTATTATGTGACTATCTGAAAATAAGAGGTATTCAATCGGAACCAGAGAACATTCTAATTGTTTCTGGAGCACTTCAGGCGCTTCAACTAATTGCCATTGGATTATTAGAAGAAGGCTCTGTGATTTTCCATGAAGAACCATCTTATTTAAGTTCTATTCATCCTTTTCAATCTGCTGGAATGCGTATGCATACGGTAATGCGTAATCATCCGAAATTAGCTGAGAACTTAAAAGTTTTTAAGAGGAAAAAACAATCTATATTTTATTGTGTTCCGACATTAAATAATCCTACTGGAGTTAATTGGTTGTTGGAGGAAAAGAAAAATCTATACAATATATGCAAAGAGTTACAGATTCCTATTATTGAAGACGATGTTTATCATGAATTACTATTTGATCATACTTTACCTACCTTAAAGTCTTTAGACAAGTCAGGACAAGTACTTTATCTTGGTAGTGTATCGAAAACATTAAGTCCTGGGTTACGTATTGGATGGATTGTAGCACCTTCACCTGTGGTTGAACGGCTAGCGGATATAAAAATGCAAACGGATTATGGTTCAAGTGCTCTTTCTCAAGAGATCGTCGCACATTGGATTTCAACTGGTTTATATGAAAATCACTTAAAAAATCTTCGTGAACAACTAAAGAACAGAGCGGCATTTATTGAAAATATACTAGAAAACCAATTTAGAAAGATTGCTACGTGGAATAAGTCAGAAGGTGGCTTTTATATTTGGTTAAGGTTTAATAAACCTATCGTAAACAAAGCACTATTTCTAAACCTTCTCAATCAAAATATTTTAATCAACCCAGGTTATATCTATCATTCAGGTGATTTTCATCATATAAGACTGTCGTATGCGTATGCTTCACTAGCAGAAATAAAAGAAGGTCTGCATGCTTTATTATTACTCTGTAATCATGAATGAATACTACTAAATAATAGAAAGTGATGAGAAGTCTACATGAAGTCAATTAACCAAGAAATACAAGAGTTATCCGTAAAATCCTTAGAGTCTACATTTAGTAAACTTTCAAATGCTTATAAAAGCATGACTGAAAAGGGGTCTAATACTACTCTAGTAAGAAAGAGACGAGATGCTATAAAAGTCGGTTTAGATAGCTTAAGGAATATTTGGAACGGTGAAGACTTCTCATATGAAGAAGAAGTTATTCTAACATCTAAAGATATTTTGCAAAGTACTATTCCACCTATTGAAAAACAGATAGCAAAAGCAAAAGATGGTAGTCCTCAAAAAACAGTAAATGAGCGACGATTAATTGCGCTTCAACTGGCGATTGAATCATTGGAGAACCGTCTTAAAAAGTAGTGACTTTCAACTTTTCTTAAGTTATTTATAATACACTTCAGATTAACTAATACTTTAAAAATCTTACTTAAGTAAATTATCCGAATGAAATAAAGTGTTAATTGATATTAAAGTTAATCAAGTGGTTTTAGTCATTTTAATTATTGCTGTGATTATGGTGCTTTATCATCTGCTCTATTGGTAAATATCAGGTGTGAGATGTTTGTAAAGATAAACTTATATAAAGCTATGATAGAAACGGTCACTTCCTTTTTTACTTTAGTGGTATAGGGGAATGGCCGTTTTCTTATACTGGAAATTTCCCCACGGGTATCTTCAAATAGAAAACAGCATAATAAGTATAAATGACAATGGGAAATGTAGGTAAAGTGATAGCTGATATAATATAACATGGTAAAATAACTACTCATTTTATCCCGCAACTATTCGTTTACATCGTTGCAACGACACGGTTCTTTACGTTTAGTTAGAGATGCAAATATACTGGAGTTGTTAGGAGATGAAGAAAATGGATTTCCCCCAAAAATTAAAAGAACAACGTTTAAAACATGAAATGTCTCAACAACAGCTCGGTGAATTACTTAAAATTAGTAGACAATCAGTATCAAAATGGGAACGTGGAGAAGGATATCCCAGCATTGAATCTCTCATTCAACTAAGTGAAATTTTTGATATTACCATTGATGAATTATTAAAAGGAGATGATCATTTGAAGGAGAGCATTATTGAAGATGGAAAGCAATTAGCGTATCCAAAGTTAAAGTTGTTTTTTGATCTTCTTCTGCTTGTTGGCTTATTTTTAGTTGTTTTCAAAATTCTTATCGCTGTGGGTAATAAATTTTTTGACTTGAATATAACGTTTTTCCAAGGTTCGATTCTTTATGCGTTTCTTCCATTCACTGCTTCAATCATTGGAGCGATTGGGAGTGAAACGTTGGCAAAAAAATATAAAACGGAGTAAGCAAATTTATTAAGAGAGGGAGAAGCTTCAGAGGGTATGCCATTGAAGCTTCCCTGCTATGTTTGGAGTTTAGCTATTACCTCTATAAAAATGTCCTGTTTTCAGCCAATTTATTACTTATCCTATTCGTTCAATATACTTTCTTCTAATACCGAGAATTTATCCCCATATAGCTTGGTCAAATGGTTCTCTCCCCAGGCACATAATGAAGTTAAGATCCCTTCTAAGCTTTGTCCGTATTCGCTGAGTTCGTATTCTACTTTTGGTGGAACTTGATTGTACACGATACGATTGATGACACCATCCTCTTCAAGCTCGCGTAGCTGTTGGGTAAGCATCTTTTGTGTGATGTTAGGCATGAGACGCTTTAATTCGCTTGTTCGCTTTTTGCCATGTGTGAGATGACAAAGGATTACACATTTCCACTTTCCTCCGATGACTTCTAAAGTTGCTTCAACAGAAATATTGTATTTCTTCTTCTCCATTCTTGTTTCCCTCCTTAGGAACTAAAAAGTACCTATATTACTTTTTTGTATCTATATTACTTTAAAGTGCGTACTTCTCTTTGTATTCTATATGTATCATAATAACATTTGCCGGCGGATTGAAACTATACTTTCCTTTAAAATTATTATGTTCGAAAAGGAAATTTTCCATTTATATAAAAGAAAAAAGGTGAAGAATATATGAATCTAAGCAGAAAGCAAAGCACAATGGCCTTGCTTACTTTGGCAGTAAGTGCCTTTGCAATCGGGACGACTGAATTTATCAGTGTTGGTTTATTACCCCTTATTGCAAATGATTTAAGTATTCCGGTAACTACTGCAGGGTTAACGGTTTCTTTATATGCCTTAGGGGTAACATTTGGTGCCCCTGTTTTGACATCTTTGACATCGCGAATGTCCCGCAAGACTTTATTACTTTGGATTATGATTGTTTTTATAATCGGGAATACGCTTGCTGCCTTTTCAACGACTATAGGTTTATTACTCGTTGCACGTGTGATCTCAGCATTTTCCCATGGGGTCTTCATGTCAATCGGGTCGACAATCGCTGCTGATTTAGTTCCTGAAAATCGAAGAGCGAGTGCGATTTCCATTATGTTTACGGGTCTGACGGTCGCTACTGTTACAGGTGTTCCATTTGGCACCTTTATCGGTCAACAATTAGGGTGGAGAGCAGCGTTTATGACGATTGTCATTATTGGTGTTATTGCTTTAATTGCTAATAGTATTCTCGTTCCATCACATTTACGAAAAGGGGTCAAAACATCCTTTCGTGATCAACTGAAACTTGTGAAAAATGGCCGGTTATTGCTCTTATTTATCATTACAGCACTAGGTTATGGTGGAACATTCGTCGTGTTTACCTTCTTATCGCCATTGCTTCAAGATATCACTGGATTTGAAGAAGGAACTGTAGCAATCATTTTATTGGTTTATGGCATAGCGATTGCAATTGGGAATATGGTTGGCGGGAAGTTATCGAATCAAAATCCTATCCGCGCATTGTTCTATATGTTTATTGTACAGGCGGTTGTGTTATTTATTTTGATGTTTACAGCACCTTTTAAAGTGGCTGGATTGATAACGATTTTTCTAATGGGATTATTAGCATTTATGAATGTGCCGGGTTTACAAGTCTATGTGGTGATGTTGGCAGAGCGCTTTGTTCCGAGTGCAGTGGATGTCGCATCTGCCATCAATATTGCAGCATTTAATGCTGGTATCGCCATTGGCTCTTACTTAGGTGGTATGATTACGGACTCGATTGGACTGATTCATACATCTTGGATTGGAGCGCTTATGGTTTTAGTGGCAGCCGTTTTAACGGGGTTTAGCAGAGCTTTGGAACGAAAAGATCAAGAAAATAATATCACTTTGGAGGTTGAAAGATGATGGTCAAACATTTACAAGATACAACTACTTTGCATAACGGTGTAAAGATGCCTTGGTTTGGATTAGGTGTTTTTAAAGTGGAAGAAGGTTCTGAATTAGTAAACGCAGTAAAGTCAGCGATTAACCATGGATACCGCAGCGTGGATACCGCAGCAATTTATGAGAATGAAGTAGGTGTAGGTGAAGGTATCCGAAAAGGTATAAGAGATGCAGGGATTTCTAGAGAAGAGCTATTTGTCACTTCTAAAGTTTGGAATGCTGATTTAGGGTATGAATCAACAATCGCTGCTTATGAAGCAAGCTTAGAGAAGCTTGGTTTAGCGTATTTAGATTTATATTTGATCCATTGGCCGGTTGAAGGGAAATATAAGGATGCTTGGAGAGCTTTAGAAACGCTTTATAAAGAAGGTCGTGTAAAAGCCATTGGAGTGAGTAACTTTCAAACTCATCATCTGGAAGAACTAATGAAGGATGCTGAAATTAAACCGATGGTCAATCAAGTAGAATGCCATCCAAGGATATCGCAAAAAGAGTTACAAGTATTTTGTCAAGACAATGGGATTCAGCTGGAAGCATGGTCACCATTAATGCAAGGACAATTACTAGATAATAAAGTGTTACAGGAGATCGCAAACAAGCATCATAAGTCTGTTGCGCAAATTATTTTGCGTTGGGATTTACAGAACGGGATTGTCACCATTCCAAAATCAACAAAAGAGCATCGAATTGTAGAAAATGCAAATGTGTTTGATTTTGAATTAACGATAGAAGAGATGCAAATCATTGATGGATTAAATCAGAATCTTCGTGTAGGGCCAGACCCAGACAATTTTGATTTTTAATAAAGAACTTGTAGTGTAGGGATGCATACTTTCCCTACACTTTTTCATGTGTCCTGAATGAGAGAGGCAATCAGCTTTTATTTCAAATGAGACTAACGAATGAAAATCATCAGTCTTTTTTTATACCATCAGTTATATATTTTAGAAGGAATTATGCCCCCTTTATAGAAATAAAGGGAGAGTTAAAGGTGATTGATTCATTGCATGGTTAGTACAAAGGATTGGATGTGGAAGTATGCAAAAGCGTATTCTTCTTGTGGAAGACGACAGGGAGATTAGTGAATTAATAACAGATATTTTGAGACAGGAGAGTTTCGAGGTATTTACCGCATTTGATGGGGAGGAAGCTTTATCCCTTTTCCATAAGGAGGACTTTGACTTAATCTTGTTGGATTTAATGCTTCCGCAGTTAAGTGGTATGGATGTTTTAAAACGCATCAGAGAAGAGAGTTTAATGCCTGTGTTGATTATTTCAGCGAAGGATAGTGACTTAGACAAGGCGTTAGGATTAGGCTTTGGTGCCGATGATTATATAAGCAAACCGATTTCAATGATCGAACTAACGGCGAGGGTCCATGCGGCTATTCGTAGGGCAACGCAATATCGTCCTGCGGGGACTCCAGCTATATCTCATAACATTCATTTTAAGGAATTATCCCTCGATTTACATACCTTTTCTGTACAAATGAAAGATAAGGTTGTGCAGCTTACTTCTAAGGAATTCCATATTTTAAAGCTGTTTATGACCAATCAAAATCGAGTGTTTACAAAGGAACAAATATACCATTTTATTTGGGAAGATGATTATTACGGCAATGAAAATGTAATCAATGTTCATATAAGAAGGTTACGAGAAAAAATAGAAGAGAATCCGTCTCATCCAAAGTATATTCGAACCATTTGGGGAATCGGATATAAATTAGGTGAATAGTCTATGATGGTTACTTTAATTGTTATCATGGCCATTTTAATTGTAATGAATGGATGGCAATATTATTCTCTTAAAAAAACAAAGCAACATATAAATGAAATCAGTGATAAGTTAACAAATATTATCGAACAACAGACAGCTGAAAAAGTGTTACTCCAAACAGATCAAGAGGCCATTCAACTTTTACTTATTCAAATCAACCGAATGCTTGATAACAATCAAAAAGTATTTGCCGATTACGCCAAAACAAAAGATAGTTTAAGGAAAATGATAGCCAATATGTCACATGATTTGAAAACACCACTAACAGTTATTTTAGGTTATGTAGAAAAAATAAAGCTGGATAAAACGATGGCTAAGGACGAAAAAGAAATCGTCATTTTACGCTTGCACGAAAAAGTAATGAGTCTCGTTTCTTTACTTAATCAATCCTTTGATCTTGTTAAACTAGAATCCGATGATTACCTCATGCCGTTGAGTAAGGTTTCACTTAATGAGATTTGTAGAAAGAATGTATTAGAGTTTTATGATTTGCTTGTATCAAAAGGATTTCAGGTAGAGATAGACATTCCAGAGCGGAATTTTTATATTCTTGGTAATGAAGAGGCAATTAACCGGGTGCTAAGTAATCTTATCTCGAATGCGATTCGATATGGAAATGATGGGGGCGTATTAGGTCTCACCCTTCGAGGAGATGGGGAAACCATTGCCGTAGAGGTTTGGGATAAGGGGAAAGGGATTGCAGAGGTACACCAGGACCGGGTGTTTGAACGACTATATACATTAGATGATGCTAGAAACCCTCAATTTCAAGGCAGTGGATTGGGTTTAAGTATTTCGAAACGATTAACAGAAGCAATGAATGGTACGCTGCACGTGAGTAGCCAACCATTTGAGAAGACGACTTTTACTTGTAGGTTTAAACAAATGACATATTAAGACTTCGCGAAAAGGGGTGTTCTGTTGGAACGGCTCTTTTTTTATTCAAACTTAAGAAATATGTAAGAAATGAGAAAGAAAAAAGATACTTTCTTTGCTTAAGCTAGAAGTAACAATCATAAAGGAGGTTAAGACAATGAATTACGTCGTGCAAACCAATGGCTTAACGAAAAAGGTCAAAGGTAAGGTGCTTGTAACTAATGTAAATCTTCATATTAAAAAAGGAGAAATATACGGATTTCTCGGACAAAATGGGGCTGGGAAAACGACGATCATGAAAATGCTCACGGGATTAATTCATCCTTCTTCAGGAGAGATTGCGTTATTTGGTGAAAGGCTTACAGAAAATAAGAAGTCTGGGTTGAAGCGTGTGGGTAGTATTATTGAATATCCGCTCTTTTATGAGCATTTAACAGCGAGAGAGAATCTACAGCTTCACTGTGAATATTTAGGGTTTTATGATCAAAAAGCCATTACGCAAGCTTTAGATATGGTTCATTTAAAAGGAATTGAAGGGAAAAAAGTGAAGGATTTTTCCCTTGGGATGAAGCAGAGATTGGGGATTGGCAGAGCCATCATAACAAAGCCGGAACTGATTGTTCTCGATGAACCTACCAATGGTCTTGATCCCATTGGTATAAAAGATATGAGAGATTTAATTCGCATGTTAAATAAAGAATATGGCATGACTTTTCTCCTTTCTAGTCATATTTTAGGGGAAATGGAACAGGTTGTTGATAGAATAGGTGTGATTAGGGATGGTCAATTAGTGAATGAAGTCACTTTGGCTGATATTAGGAAGCAGCAAACGGAATATATTGAGATTGTGACATCGAATGTAGAAAAATCAGTGTATTTGCTAGAGTACGAACTTCGTATTACTAATATGAAGATTATAGAAGACAATAGAATTCGCATATATGATTTAACCTTGTCCCCAAGTGAGATCTCAAAGGCATTAATTCTTCATCAGATTGATATAGAAGAGATACAAAAACATACGAGTACACTGGAAGATTATTTCTATCAAATTATCCATGGAGGTGAACAGCATGTTTAAATTAATGGAGCTGGAGTGGAGGAAACTAAAGCAAAAAATGGTGATGGGTGAGATCATTATTTATGCGGGTATTCTTATGTTTATGCCGATTTTCTTTATTAAAATGGTAAGCGCTGACTTCGGGCGAAGTTATGCGACAATTATTCAATTGATTTTGGCCATACAGATGGGCTGGGTGCTATTTGGAGCTTCTCTTATTAATCAGGTGGTTATAGATGAGTATAAGAACAAAACGTTCTCTCTTTCATTCGGCTATCCAATTAGTCGGAAAAAGTTAATTATCGCAAAAGTGCTTTTTATCTCACTCGCAGTTTTTCTCTGTACACTCGTATCCTTTCTGTTGTCAGGTATCGTCACGTATCTTCTTGATCATCTGTTCCATATCATTAATGGGCAACCAACCGTTGTAGATATTACTTCATATGCTAGTAAGATGATCATTCATTCTTTTTTCATTACACTAATTAGTTTAATTCCCCTCTTTTTCTTTGGGATTTGGAAAAGAGCAACGATTCCAACTGTCATTTGTGCCATGTTCCTTATGCAATTTCAAAACTTTTCTTCTCTTCTTAATATAAATCTCAATTCTGATCTTGTGAACGCAGGTCTATGTCTTTTGGGAGCGGTTAGCATTTTTCTTTCAATTAAGATGGTTGATAGAGTGGGGGATGTTTAATTTTTTTGATGGTATGGGAGATAACTAAATGATTTCAGGAAACGAACAATAACAAATGGTAATCTTTAAAACATCAGTTGCAAAAATGAGTCCGTTCCATTGCGCTCTTGTACACTCGCTTTCCGCGGGGAGGAAACCTTGAGCCTCCTCAGCATTGCTTGCGGGATCTCAGCTTTCCCTCTACTTCCCGCAAGAGTCGAGTGTCTTCCGCTCCATTACACTAGTCTTTTAATATTTGTATATAATCGATAAAGTAATCCGAATGAATAAAAGATAGATGTTCCTATTCATTCGATACAGCTTTCGCTGAAGTATATATGTCCCAGCCCTTATGGGGGCTAATAGGTAGATTAAAAAGGAGGAGCTTATATAATGCCTGTGGCGCTTAGAGAAGTATTAAAATCAGAAAAGAATATCTTAATAAACCTTTACTCCCTGTACCTTCATGACCTTTCAAGATACACATCAACACTGGATATTGGGCCAGACGGTATCTTTGAATACGAGGGGTTTGATCAGTTTTGGGAAGTAGATGGGCTATCCCCATATTTCATCTTGATAGACGAGCGTATTATAGGGTTTATCCTTTTATTAGAGCGTCCGTTTCTAAGGAAAGAGTATGATTTTGCAGTGAATGATATTTTCTTGCTTAATAAATACAGAGGGAAAGGAAATAGTACGCGGGCTATTAAAGAGATATTTCATAAGAAACAAGGAAAGTATTACGTCATTGAACTGATTGAAAATAGAACTGCAGTATCTTTCTGGAGAAAAATATATAAAGAGTTCAATATTCCATACGAAGAAAAGCAAGATATGATTGACGATGAGCTATGCTTGATTCAAACATTTAAAGTATAAATGTTAAGGTACAGACAGTTTGAAAATGAAAGATCAAACGATACAGCAGACGATAGCATTTTTCTTTAGGAAGGCGACTACTACCCTGAATTTTTATCGGACGTTAAAAAATGTGAATTCAGGCCAAAATAAATCCGTTTTTAGTGGTCAAAAAAAGATTTTAATAGTATTTATCAGACGCTTTAAAGACGAGCCAAACGCTAACGATTGGCCCCCTCCTCAGCAATTTACACATTATAATGACTCTTTAAAAAATCTATAAATAATTTAACATGACGTAAGTTTTCGACGAATGGGTTATAGAAGAGACTGGTTTCTCGGTAATAAATGTCTTCTCCAAAGTCATTTAATGAGATGGTGTATAAGTCTTCTTCACCTTCGATACTGATACCGGGTAGTACGGCGATACCAACGTTATACTTTACCATCTCTTTGCATGTAGCGGCTTGATCAGTTTCGATACTTGGATGTACAGGCTTTTGAAAATTGGTACGCCACCATTTATCAATTATGAGACTTAAGGGTGGATCTGTTTTATAAGTTATAAATGGTAGGTGAGGGATATCTTCTTTTTGAAACGGATTTTTTGATACGATAAATAATTCTTCATTACATAGTGTACATTTCTTTGCATTTAGGGAGTAATTACCGCGGATAATGGCTAAATGGATTTCTTCCGCATTGAGTGCTTCTTTCATTTCGCTGCTCCATCCCGTTTTCAGTTGTATATTTATATTAGGGTAAAGCTCTTTAAAGGCATTCAATATTCTGGGGAGGTGGTGTAGCGCGAACAAACCAGAAGCGCCGATTGAGATCGTGCCCTTTATTTCTTCAGCTAGATTAGCTAGTTGATCTACGAGTAATCTTTCGTTATGTAAGGTTTGTTCTGCATGTTCATAAAGAATCCGCCCCTCTTCTGTAAAGTCAATTCCTTTTGACCCTCGTACAATCAACTCAATTTCATATTTTTTTTCGAGCTGTTTAATACGATAGGTGAGAGCAGGCTGCGATGTATACAAATTATTAGCAGTGTGTGTAATATTCTTCGTCTTGTACAAATCAATTAATAGGTGGCAATCATTAAGGTTCATAGCAATTTCCTTCCGCATTGATATAAAAATTTTTTATCGGTGTCGCTGAAATTTATTTATTTTATTCATTGGAATATATCATATATTCTGTAAAAGGAAAAATAAATTTGAATCTGGAGAGTTTTTTTACGGCTGTTGTTTTTGATTTAGTAGGCGTAATTACTGGAGGTAGTAGTGTTTAATCTTTGGAGGGGATTTAATGCGCGCAATTCTTCCTATTGCCACAGTGGTGATTGTAGCGATAGTTGGTGTAGGCATTTTTCAATTACTCTCCTTTCCTATGCCGTGGATGCTAGGCTCGTTATTTGGCGTATTGCTCACACAACTGATATGGAAAATACCTATGAAGTGGCCCGTTATGATGCGAAATATTGGGCTACTTATAGTAGGGACGGCAATTGGTCAGCTTTTTACTCTTAATATATTAGTCTCGATGAAAGACACTTTACTTTTTATGCTCATGCTCAATATTTCTTTAAGTGTATGTTGCTTTGGATTAGCCTATCTTTTGAAAATATGGGCAAAAATACCATTTGCGACAGCGATAACAGCTAGTATTCCCGGTGGGTTATCTCAATTAGTTATTTTTGCAGAGGAACAAGAGAATATTAACGTAGCTATAGTAACGTTTTTTCATGTCATTCGTGTTCTGTTTGTTGTTGGGCTTATTCCGATTATTGTTTCCCTAACTGGAGAGGCGCCGGAATCAGTCATACAAAGTTCAAACAATGTTCTGCATAATATCGGTCTAATCCTATTGGGACTTCTGTTTTTGCCAATTGGGAAAAAATTAAGATTGCCGGTGCCACATTTTTTAACGCCTGTCCTTATGGGTTTGCTATTAAGTCTATTTAAAGTAGATTTAGCCCCAATGGATAGTCACCTGTTGCATATAGCACAGCTTTGTATCGGTGCGTACATTGGATTACTGTTACATCCGAAATCTTTACGATTACCCGTTCGCGTATTAATAGGAGGGATTAGTAGTGCAATATTACTGTTAATCATCACCTTTATAATTGCAGAGGGAATGGTTTTATTATTTGATATGGATTTTGCCACCAGCTATTTAAGCACAGCTCCAGGTGGAATGGATCAAATGGGGCTCATCGCTACCGCATTACAAGCAGATGCTACACAGGTAACGATTTTTCAATTATTCCGCATGCTATTCATTTATATAGTTATTCTACCTGTATTAAAGTGGAAGATATTCAAGTGATAAAAAATTTTTATGGATGTGTTTAAAAATTATGTATTTTATTTATTTCTAATCATTTCTTATAGTTAATCTATCAACGAATAAAGGGGATATGTTTGATGGCTAAATATGACGTAGTAATTGTTGGGGCGGGAAATGCGGCATTATGTGCAGCGATATCTGCAAAAGAGCAAGGGAGTTCGGTACTCGTATTAGAGAAAGGACCAATTGAAAAGCGTGGTGGTAATTCATTTTTTACTGACGGCGCCATTCGTGTAGCTTATCAAAACTTAGATGCTATTACGAAAGTGATTGATTTAGATCAGGACACGATTAATAAAATTGATATGCCTGAATACAGCACAGAAGATTTCTATAATGATATTATGAGAGTTTCAAAAAATCAAAGTAAACCTGAGTTGATTCATCAATTAGTTGATCAATCCTTACCAACGATTGAGTGGATGAAAACACAAGGTGTCGTATTTGAGTTGAACTATGCGAACCAATCTTTTGAAAAAGAAGGAAAGGTTCATTTCTGGGGCGGTTTACCAGTTAAAACCGTTGATAAAGGAATCGGCTTAATGCGCAGCTTATTTCATCGCTGTGAAGAGTTGGGAATTGAAATTTGGTATGAAAGTGCAGCCACGAATATTGTCACGGAAAATGAGGCAGTGGTGGCGATTGAAGTGCAAACAAAAGAGCAACTGCAAACGATTCAATGTGAAAGTGTTGTTTTAGCATGTGGAAGTATAGAAGCGGACAAAAAGAAACGTGCGGAAGCATTAGGAATGGAGTGGAACGAAGCAATCGTTAGAGGGACTGAGTTTAACACGGGTGATGGGATTGATATGGCGGTATCAATCGGTGCGCAAACGTTTGGTCAACGGAATGGCTGTCATGCCATTGGAACAGATGCCAATGCCCCACGAGTAGGTGATTTCCAAAAACCAGGTGATATTTTCAAAAAGCATTCTTACCCTTATAGCGTGATGGTCAATGTGGAAGGTCACCGTTTTGTAGACGAGGGAGCCGATTTCCGTAACTACACCTATGCAAAATATGGTAAAGAAATATTAAAGCAACCGAAAAATATAGCCTACCAAATTTATGATGCTAAAGTTCGCCCAATCTTACGTGCGGAGTATGATTTAGAAGAAGCGACCGTCATTGAAGCAGCTACACTTGAAGTGCTTGCAGATCAATTAGATATAAATAAAGAACAATTCCTACAAACCATTTTTGACTATAATGCAGCGGTTCAAGAAGGTGAATTCAATCCTTCAGAAAAGGACGGTAAATCGACAAAAGGCATTACCCCAGCCAAATCTAACTGGGCACAAACCATAAGTGAAGGCCCATTCTATGCCTATCCTGTGACTTGCGGGATTACGTTCTCATTTTGGGGATTAGCGACAACAATCGAAGGAGAAGTAGTCAATCAAGTAAATGAAAAAATCGAAGGTTTATATGCTGCTGGAGAAATGATTGGCGGTATCTTCTACGAGAATTATCCCGGTGGTTCAGGCTTGATGTCTGGCGCCGTCTTTGGTAAATTAGCTGGTGCAGCGGCTTCGCGCCATGCTCAGAAAGTAAAATAACTCCTTTCACACAAGGTATTCTCGTTACCTTGTGTGTTTTTTTGTAGTGTAGTGTGCTGACAGTTCGCTTACGCTGGTTTTGATTTTTACTTTCCTGCTCTTTAATAAATTATGTTTTTTATATAAATGTAAATAATGGTAATATAATGAAGATATCTATTTCTAGAAGTTTTATGAGTAAATTTCCTGTGAGGTGTAAATCAGATAGTATGATAGGTTTTATCGCGGTCTTATTCAGCATGCTAGGATTCTTCTTAATTATTAATATGTTCCTAGCCATTTTGTATTTTTTTAGTAGTAGAGCTGGTGGAAAATTTTACAGCTGGATAACAGAGGATTTTGTGTTTCTGATGATTTTATCCATACCTTTCTTTGCTTTAACGGAACTAACTGCTAACGAATTGTATAATCGCTTTAACGGGTTTCTTGCAAGAATCCTACTGATTTTTTATATTATTACCTTATTCATCTTAGCGATCGTTTTCTTTATATTATTTGGCTATTTTGCAGAAATGGGGTAAGGGGAGACTAATGCTGTTGATTGATATCCTGTTTTAGTCTTACTTTAGTGAACACTATATAAAATATAATTTATCACCATATAAAAGAGTGCTAATTATCGAGACCACAGTTTAAGCTCATGCTGTGGTTATTTTATTATGGTTTGAAACATTATTATGCTAGATATTAATATTAATTTTAGAATTTTGTTAACATTACTACTATCTGTTTCGTCTTATAAGCATAGGAGGAGGGATATGAGAGAAGCGTTGAATATCGATGTCTTGAATAGAGAGTTAAATATTGTTTATAAATATTTATTAAAAAAAGGGGTACCCCACATAGATGCTCAAGATGCTGTGCAAGAAACAGCGCTTAAGTATATCAAATTATCTGACACGATTCGTTCATCAAAGGTACGAAGTTGGTTAATTCGTGTGGCATTGAATTACCATTATGACCAATGTCGCAAAAATAAGAAATACCACTTTAATTTAGATGAACATAGTGGTGAGCCGGAAAGTACGGAAACCCCCGAGGCGCTAGTTATCTCAAAAGAACGTGCGAGAGAATTGTCTAGTATACTCAATCAGTTAAAACCTTTTTATGCAGAGATTCTACTATTAAAATATCAATCAAATTTCACATATGAGGAGATAGCTATCATTTTGGGGATAAGCATTGGCGCTGTGAAGATTAATTTATACCGCGCTCGAAAGAAATTATTGAAGTGTTTGGAGGAGGCACGTGATGACGAATCATAAAAAGGATGAAATGGATTTTATTAGTGATTCACTATTCCGGCGTTCAGTAAGAAAGGCAAGATGGAAGCAATTTGGCTTATATTTTTTAATTTCTACGATATCCGTTCTTATTTTAATCTTCTTAGTTTTTAGTGGTGTTCAATATCTTATCAATAAAAAAATAGAAAGTGGTATGGATGAGGATTTAAACAGTTGGTCGAAAGGAGCAGGTATTATCAGCCATAATACTACCTTTCATTATAATCTCTTTAGCGCCATTGGTGAGACGGTCTATTTTAAGGAAATTGGAGGAAGACAATTTGTTTGGAATAAAGAGACAAATGAATATCCAGCGATAGGTAGAATAAAGCTTGTTAGTCGAGAGAGCGGTTTAACTGAAGGAAATAAGGTAGATGAAGAAACTAAAAGGGTTGTTCGGTACAACCAAATGAATAATGAGCGTATTGTTGATTTTTATTACCCTCGAATCAACTACAGTTATTTACCTCAGGAAATTGATATAGCTGTAGGACTCGACAAAAACACATTAGTAGAAGTAGCAATATCATTTGATGAACCGATGACTCTTAAAGAATTGGGTAATATCATGGGTGTGGAGAATATCGACTGGTTATGGGTTAATGAGCACACACCGAAACCAACAGAAGGAGATCCTGACCTGCATCATGTGTTGAATGGTGATAACGCTTATGGATATGGTGTTTCAGAAGACGATCCTTATTATAACGATGAATCAGAAACGCTAATTAGTGGAGCCATGATAAGCGGCACACCAGAGGAGTTGGAAAGGTTTAGAGATATAAGTATCATTAGGGCATCTGTTTTAGGGGTAACGATTGATAAATATTAGGATAAAAGGGGTACTCGTATGAATAACAATTACAAATGAAAGATACAAAGGTTATATCGGAAGAAAATTAATGAAAATAAGCAAGATGAGGCCGCAAATGGTCTAGAGCTTCTCCTCGTCGTTTTGATTTTAGTGGTGTTCGTTTTTTGAGTGCGGATGTGAACTGGTTTTGACGTAGTATCATCTCTGATTTGGTAAACGAAAAGGTACAAATACCCAACCAACAGTAATGTGAATAAATAAGAGAGGATGCACCCACTATGAAAAAGCTGTTCCTAAATATGATAAGTATTATTTCTTTCGCCCCTTTTATTACACAAGTCACGCAAGCAGATGTGACGAATAATCTGCGGAAGTTAAAGGATTATAGTTGGTTTAATGCTTATTTGCAGAATGAGATTTATCGCAACTTAATCATCCATAATGTCCGGGTACGGAATGTGATTGGTGAATTTAACGAAAAGAGATTTAACCATGGTTCTTATCAGAAGAAGATGGATAAGAAACTAAACACTGTACTATTAAACGAGGAAATCCGAACGAATGTATAATCGTTCGGATTTCTGTTTGTTTATTCGCCTTTTTTTACAAGTAATTTTTCCCGCGAGAGTTTGGCAGCTTGCACCATGACTGTTAGGGCTGCGACGGTTTCGTCCATGCCTCTTGTTTTGAGGCCGCAGTCAGGGTTAATCCAGAAAAGTTGTGGGTCTAGTACTTGTAAGGCACGGTCGATGTTTTTCGTTAGTTCGTCGAGTTGTGGCACCCGAGGGCTGTGAATGTCATATACACCTAAGCCGATACCTTGTTCGTAGGTGCTTTCTTCAAATGAGTGAATGAGTTCGCCGTGGCTTCTTGATGTTTCAATGGAGATGACATCAGCGTCGAGTGCTTTAATGCTTGAGATAATGTCTTCGAAATCGGAGTAGCACATATGCGTATGAATTTGTGTTTCATTTCTGACAGAAGTGGTGGCTAGTCTAAAAGCATAAACAGCAGCGTTCAGATAATCTTCCCACTTCTCTTGTTTGAGTGGTAATCCTTCACGAATGGCTGGTTCGTCTACTTGAATCATCCGGATACCATTTGCTTCTAGTGCTTCTACTTCTTCTCGAAGGGCAAGGGCAATTTGGTTTGCGACTTCGTAACGAGGGATATCGTCGCGGACAAATGACCAGTTTAAAATCGTAATCGGACCAGTGAGCATACCTTTTACCGGGTGATCTGTTAAGGACTGGGCATAGACTGTTTCTGCAACTGTCATTGGCTGTTCAAATGAGACATCTCCATAAATGAGTGGTGGTTTGACACAACGAGAGCCATAAGACTGCACCCAACCGAATTTTGTGAATTGGAATCCGGCTAATTTTTCACCGAAGTATTCGACCATATCTGTGCGCTCGAATTCGCCATGAACAAACACATCAAGGCCTAGCTCTTCTTGAATATCAATCCACTTTTTAATTTCCGTTTTGATATATGTTTGATAGTCAGTAGCAGTTAACTCTCCTTTACGCCATTTTAAACGATTTCTTCTCACTTCCTGTGTTTGTGGGAAGCTTCCAATCGTTGTTGTAGGTAGGAGTGGTAGTTGGAAGGCTGTTTTTTGTGTTGCTTGACGAACAGAATAAGGTGCTTCGCGCTCTGCTAGTGATGATGGTAAGTTTTGAATGGCTGTTTGTACTTGTTGATTGTTTCTAATAGAAGATTGATTTAGTGCCTCGATAGCAGTTCGTCTCTCGTTTATCTCATCTTGGATTTGCTCTTTTCCTTCTCTTATTCCTTTCGTTAGCACTACGATTTCTTGTAATTTTTCATCAGCAAAGGCGAGTGCGGTCTTTAATGTATGATCTAGTGTTTCTTCAATTTTGACTGTAACGGGTACATGCAATAAGCTGGATGAAGGCTGGATGATTAAGCGATCTTTCGGAACAATTGCTGTAATTTCTTCTAGAAGAGAGAGCTTATTATCAAGTTTAGCGCCCCAGATATTACGGCCATCGATGACACCTGCAGCTAATACTTTATCACTTGGGAAGCCGAATTTTTGTAAGGAAGCGAGGTTTTGACCTGCATCATGGACAAAATCAAGGCCGATCGCTTGCACAGGTAATGAGGTAACAGCTTCATAATAAGTGATGCTTTCAAAATACGTTTGTAAAATGATATTTATCTGTGGTGCTGCCTGGTGTAATGTTTGGTAAACTGCTTGATAGAGTGAGATGTCTTCTTCTGTGAGGGTAGTTGCTAAAATAGGTTCATCGATTTGTACCCACAAGGCACCTTCTTGCTGTAATTCTTTTAAAATTTGTACATAAAGAGGAACGAATTGATTGACGATTGATTTGAATTCACTTTCTTTATAGCCTTTTGATAATTTCACAAACGTAATCGGGCCCAAGATAACCGGTTTCCCGTCGATTTCAAGCTTCTCTTTTCCTTCTTTATAAAAGGCAAGTGGCCGGTTTTCAGCAAGTGTTGGCGTGAGGTTGTTGAGTTCTGGCACGATGTAGTGATAGTTTGTATTAAACCATTTGGTCATTTCAGCTGCCACGGCATCTTTGTTCCCTCTGGCAATATCAAAATACGTTTCGATATCAACTTTCCCACCTCTGTATGTAAAACGCTCAGGAACAAGTCCAAACATCACAGCTGTATCAAGGACATGATCATACAGTGTGAAATCGCCAACCGGGATGAGATCAACGCCAAGTTGTTTTTGCTTCTCGAGAGAGGATAAACGAATGACTTCCATTTGTTGCAGAAAAGTCTCTTTATTCAACTTACCACTCCAAAATTGTTCTAGAGCTTTCTTCCACTCCCGCTTCTCGCCAATTCTTGGATAACCTACATTTGAACTTTTTACTTCAGTCAATTTAAACACTCCTTTAGATTGTATTTTCTCAACAAAAAATCTCTCTATTTATTATTAAATGAGAGATTCATACGCAATATTAACTAGAGTTGAGACCATTTGATTTGCTCAACACGTATTCATCACTCCTCTCTATGCATCCGTAGAGTCTAAGTGCAAACAACAGACAGGTCTCCTGACTTCGGATTATCGCTCGTTATCCCTTCCCATTTCTATTATGAAATAGTGGTCAATGATAAGTCGCTCTCCTTCACAGTGGCGGGACCGTGCCGGCATTCCACCGGGCTTCCCTTTTAAGCAATCATGCATCTGTTGCCTTTGTTATTAAGTTTTGAAAATACAAAAGACCTCTCTAATTAAAAATAGAGAGGTCTTTATCCTCTCTTATTTGCCAAAGCTATTACACTTTGCAGGAATTAGCACCTTTTTAACAAATAATTGTTAAAGGTTGCTGGGTTTCATCGGGCCAGTCCCTCCACCTCTCTGAATAAGAGAATTACATATTTATAATATTTTGAATTTTACAGATAGATTAGCATAATAAATGGAAGCTGTCAAAATAAATTCTTCATGAGTGATATATATCATCAGATTCAAGCCACTTGCGAAATTTATGTAGATGGTAATAATGCTTGCCATTAAGAATGACTTTTGGTGCGTGAGAATGCTTCTGTAATAGATCCTTCATGTCTGCTTCACTTAAATAAAAGTAAAGATGAAGGTGGCTTTGCTCCACAAGTAAATGATTCATATTACCTTCATTTTTACTACTAAATTGCTTCAACCCATTGCCTATGAAATAGCCAAGTAATGCTAAACCGACGGCAATCCAAATAAAATTCAACTCGAATTCCAATTTGTACTCCCCCTTAAATACATATATATCTACTTTAACATCTCCTAACGAATAGTAATAATATATTTTTTAGTGCCGAATCGGATCAATGCCCCCATAATTAAACCAATCTACCCTGTCTATCGCACCATCTTTCATAGATTGTATACTTGTCCGAGAACAAAATTGGCCAAGCTGTATATATTGATATTACTTAGTGTTTTTCTCGGGTTTGTGATGGAAAAGGCTATAGTTAGCACAAAGGAGACTATTAATTTTGCTGAAGGAGAGAAGTGAAGTGTTATGAATCTATCTGTTATTATTCCCATTCAGAATGAAGAATCTACGTTGTCAGCCGTTTTAGAAGAGTTAGTGAAGATTGAGCCATATGAAATCATCGCTGTTTTGAATGGTTCAACAGATGGATCGGAGAAAATAGCGGAAGCATTTGAATGTAGAAAGCTTGTTTATAAAGAACCTCTAGGGGTGGATATTGGACGAGCAATTGGTGCAAGGGAGGCAAAAGGGGATACGCTTCTTTTTATTGATGGTGATATTGTCGTTAGAGCTCAGGAGCTACAAGCACTGCTTGATGGCATTCGGGATGGGGCTGATATTGCCCTAAATGATTTAAGCTGGACAATGAAGCGCCCCATTAGACCACATCCGACAGCAGTATCAAAGTTCTCTCTTAATCATTTTTTAGGTAAAGGTGAGTTATCCGTTAATTCCTTAGTCGCTGTTCCTCATGTGATGAAAAAATCAGCGCTTGATACAATTGGTTGGGAGAATTTAGCTTGTCCGCCATTAGCTCATAGTATAGCTGTGATGAAAGAATTAAAGATGAGTGCACCAGTAGCCATTGATGTGATTGCTACAAATAAGATTCGACCGAAACATCAACAGAAGATTACGGGCTCCTCTTTTTCATTTTCAACAAGTTTAATAATTGGTGACCATTTACGTGCAGTGGCCCAACTGATTGAAGAGAGAGGATATCGCGGTGGTTTAAACGATGGCAGGCGAAATCGGCAATCTTTTAAGGAATATGTACAAGCCTTTTCGGTAAAGGAAGAGAAACGAGCGAAGTATAGTGCGATTATTCCTGTAGGGAAGGAGCCGGATACGATTGCTGAAGTGATTGCTGAGGTAAAGAAGGCAGGCATTGATGAAATCATTGTTGTGTTAAATGGAGCAGATGAACGAACAAAGGAAAAGGTAGAAAAGTCAGGTGTGAAAGTGATTGCGTTTGACCAGGCACTCGGACATAACATTCCAAGAGCGATTGGTGCGCTTCACAGTACAGGAGATATCTGTTTGTTCTTAGATAGTGATTTTGTTATCAAAGCAGAAGATTTAACCCCTTTTATACATGCTGTAGAAGAAGGGGCAGATATTGCTTTAAATGATTTAGAAATATTGCTCGACCGTGCCCATCCGTTGCATTCTGTGAGTGCTGCTAAGTACCTTCTGAATATGGCACTGAAAAGAGAGGACCTCACCGTTAATTCTCTCACTGCTATTCCACATGCAATGAGCAGGAAAGTGATTGACGAGATTGGTATCCTCACATTAATGTCTCCACCGTTATTTCAAGCAAAGGCAATTCTAAAAGGATTTAAAGTCGAATCCATTCATTATGTCGATGTCGTCAAGCCAAATAAAATTAGAAAACAGCATCACAGGCAAGCCGATGGTCGGGTCGAATCAACTGACCGGATTCTAGGTGACCACATTGAAGCATTTTCATATTTACTATCGTTCAATCAGAGATGCGGTTATACAGATGGCAATCGAAAATGGGACATGCTCCAAGGTCAAATAGATAGAGTTGCTGTTATTGGTCTCGGCTATGTTGGTCTCCCACTGGCTCTCCACTTAGCAAAAAAGGGCTGTCATGTAACGGGCATCGATCAAGATACTCATAAGATTGAGTTATTACAGCAAGGGAGCAGTTATATTCCTGATGTAAAAGATGAAGAGTTGCAAGCGGTTCTAAATTTCATTCCAAAACATACGGATGCAGCTATAGCTTTGCTTAAAGCCGCTGAGTATATCATCGTCACAGTTCCAACCCCAATTGACGAACATCATGAACCGGATTTAAGAGCGATGATTGCCGTTACTAACTATCTTTGCCAATATTTACAGACGGGACAAACGATTATTTATGAAAGCTCTACTTATCCGGGAACAGTAGAAGAGGTGATTGAGCCTATATTCACACGCCATCACTTTAAAGCTGGTGAAGACTACTACTTATGTTATTCACCCGAGAGAATTGATCCTGCAAATAAGCAATATACGTTAGCCTCTATCCCAAAAGTAATTAGTGGTCAAACAGAGAGCTCTCTTGCGAAAATTGATCAGTTTTATGCAAAGTATTTTGCTGAAGTTGTGCCAGTAAGCTCGCCGAAAGTTGCAGAGTTAGCTAAGTTATTTGAAAATACACAGCGATTAGTCAATATTTCACTAGTGAATGAGTTGGACGAGCTATGTGAACGATTAGACATTGATTTTTATGAAGCCCTGCAGGCAGCTGCGACAAAGCCATTTGGATTTACTCCTTATTGGCCTGGTCCGGGAATAGGTGGACATTGTATCCCTGTTGATCCGATATATTTACAATGGAAGCTCAATCAATACGGCTTAAGCAGTCAGCTCGTAGCAGCAGCAAGAGAAATTAATGATACGATGCCTCAAAAAATCGTCAAAAAAGTAGAAGCTGAATTAGCAGGGGAGACCGGGGCAATCCTTGTTGTTGGCCTAGCGTATAAAAGGGATGTGAACGATGTCCGTGAATCCCCAGCTTTAACAATTTTTAACGAACTCTTGCAAAAAGGTTATCAGGTAGACTATCACGATCCTTATGTACCAACAGTTGTTCTTGAAAATAAAAGCTATCAATCTGTTCCGTTAACAAACGAGACATTATCAAAGTATCAATTAACCCTGCTTCTTACGGACCATAGTAATTTGGATTATAAACTTTTATCGAAAGTAGAAAATATCATTGATACGAGGCATGTATTAAAAACAGGGAAATGAACAAGCGATACTATATTCCTTGTAAGGGGGTGATGCCACTTAAAGATGTAAGGAGACGATGCTTTTTGGATGGTTCGTGTTTATCTTTGATTGTTCCTATTAGTCGGGATGCGAGTAATCAGTATGTGAGTAAGTTAATCCAGACCTATCAATCTATCACAAATGTTGAGCTAATCTTTGTTGCCCATAAATTACTAAATGTTGATCCGTTTCGTCTCGTAGTAAATGATGCTTGGCAACATGTCTACGAAGCACATGTCATCGGGGCAAAAAAGGCAACAAGATCATGTATGTTATTTTTAGATCTCAACCAACATATTACGGTACCAACGCTCCAGCAATTTTTACAACCTCTGATGGACAATAGCGCGGACGCTGTTCTCAATAATATGGACTATGAATTTCAAAAAAAACACCGCCACATTCCTTCTACTATTTTCCCGCAAATAACCAATGCTTTTATCCATCGTTCGGATTTAAAAATAGACCAAATCGTGTTCGTCCCTTATGGACTCTCTAGAAAAGCAGTAGATACTATTGGTATTGATACGCTTAGCAATCCTGTTGAAGCACATGTGAAATTAGTTCAACAAGGCTATGTATTGTCACATCAGCTTCCTATTCGTAATATCTTTCAGCTGCAAAATCAAGTGTGGGATAGGAAAGATGACAGGAGAAGAATAGACGATTATTTACAAGCTTACACACAAAGATTCCCGCCTAATAGCCGATCAAAGTTTTCTGATGGTGAAAGAAGATTAGATGTACTAGATTCTGTTATCCAGGGCCATCAGCCAACTATTAGAAAAAATGACCATGCCAACAACCCCTTATCCCAGTTATCAGTTATCATCCCAGCTCAAAATGAACAAGCACGAATTAAGGCAGTAATTGAGGAGTGTATGCGATTAGGTCCGTTAGAAATCATCGTTGTAGTGAATGGGTCAAATGATCAGACAGCGGTTCATGCATATGATGCAGGGGCAACGGTTATTCAGTTTGCTGAAAAACTAGGTTTAGATACTGGTAGAGCGATAGGTGCCCACTTTGCCACCGGAGAGATTTTGTTATTTGTTGATGGCGATTTTGTCATCGCGATGGAAGACTTACAGCCATTTGTACAGGCTGTAGAGAGGGGCGTTGATGTTGCAGTAAATGACCTCAATGCTAGCTTAAAACAGCACTGGCCACTTCACTTAGTTACTGCCTGTAAATACGCAATAAATGTAGCATGTAATCGAGCTGATTTAGGTGTGGGTTCCACTGTTGCTGTCCCCCATGCCTTGAGTAGGAAAAGTATTGAAAAAGTCGGTGTTGGGTCACTAGCTAATCCTGTATTAGCTTACGTAAAGTTACTTGTTAATCATTGTGTAGTCGAAAATGTACACCATGTTGAAGTGGATAAAATCAATCGCTTTCGCCCGCATACTCATTATGCTAATCGAAAAGGATGTCTAGCCCCCACTACTTCAGTCATCGTCGGTGATCATTTAGAGGCGATGATATATTTAGGGAATTTACAAAAAAAAGGAGAGAAAAAGAATGGCTTGTAAAGATGAAAGTTGTTTTGATGTGTGTCTAAAATTGGTGGTAAATACGAATAACAGAAGGGCAGAAACGTCCGTTGAGTGCGATGATGCTTGCGGTGGTATCGAGTTCGAATTTGAAAATGGTGTCATTCAAATCACTTTACCACTTGTAGCGTGTGTGGAGACGACATTAAAAGATGATTTAAGTGCAAGTGCAGAGCTAACAAGCTTATCTTTACCAGGCTATCAATAAACACAAGGAGTGAATGGAAATGGCATGTAGTCATAAAAGTTGTTTTGATATTTGTTTGAAGATCATAGTAAATACGAGAACAGGAAGAGCAGAAACGGAAGTGCAATGCGATGAGGTCTGCCCAGGTCTTGAGTTTGAATTCGAAAATGGCATCATTATCATCACGATTCCACTAGTTGCCTGTGTGGAAACAACCTTAAGAGACTCCCTGCGTGCAGATGCACAACTCGTCAGTTTATCTTTGCCAGGTTATTCTTGAACAAATAAGGAGTACGGAACCTGATACCATTTTGGTGTGAGGTTCTTTTTATACATAAAAAAGATGGATGTGGATGTGTTTAAGAGTGAGGAGGAATAGAGAGAAACTCTTGTCTAGTCGGTCAAAGTCGGTTTAAGAACTGCGGGAAAAAAGGAAAACAGTCGCTCTTGGGATGCTAATATATGTTGATAACGGGAAAAAAGAGACACCGTCGAATAGGAGGGGATATCTCACCTTTAAGCCCTTCTCAATTGGAGAGAGATAGAAAAGGGAAAAATCAATTTTGTGCACCATCCTCAGAGATGTTGAATTTTTGCTCTTCATTCAGGCTGAAATTGGCTAACGAGAGCCAAGTATGCATAAATTACGAGTCATACAAACGGAAATGAGTTAACCAGAGGTAAGCAAACTGTGATTGCAAGTCCCTCAAGAGGGAATCTGTAAAGGAGAGGTGAGCAAACTGTGATTGCAAGTCTCTCAAGAGGGAATCTGTAAAGGAGAGGTGAGCAAACTGTGATTGCAAGTCTCTTAAGAGGGAATCTGTAAAGGAGAGGTGATCAAACTGTAATTGCGAGTCCCTCAAGAGGGAATCTGTTAAGGAGAGGTGATCAAACTGTAATTGCGAGTCCCTCAAGTAGGAATCTGTTCACGAGAGGTAAGCAAACTGTAATTGCGAGTCCCTCAAGTAGGAATCTGTTCACGAGAAGTGAGCAAACTGTGATTGCAAGTCTCTCAAGAGGGAATCTGTAAAGGAGAGGTGAGCAAACTGTGATTGCAAGTCCCTCAAGTAGGAATCTGTTCACGAGAGGTGAGCAAACAGTAATTGCGAGTCCCTCAAGTAGGAATCTGTTCACGAGAGGTAAGCAAACAGTAATTGCGAGTCCCTCAAATGGGAATCTGTAAAGGAGAGGTGATCAAACTGTGATTGCAAGTCCCTCAAGAGGGAATCTGTAAAGGAGAGGTGAGCAAACTGTGATTGCAAGTCCCTCAAGAGGGAATCTGTAAAGGAGAGGTGATCAAACTGTGATTGCAAGTCCCTCAAGTAGGAATCTGTTCACGAGAGGTGAGCAAACTGTAATTGCGAGTCCCTCAAGTAGGAATCTGTTCACGAGAGGTGAGCAAACTGTGATTGCAAGTCTCTCAAGTGGAACCCCTGTTAATGAGAGGTGAGCAAACTGTGATTGCAAGTCTCTCAAGTGGAACCCCTGTTAATGAGAGGTGATCAAACTGTGATTGCGAGTCCCTCAAGTAGGAATCTGTTCACGAGAGGTAAGCAAACTGTAATTGCGAGTCTCTCAAATGGGAATCTGTAAAGGAGAGGTTAACAAACTGATTTGCGAGTAACTCAAACAGAAATTTCCCAACGAGAGGATAGCAAAATGAAATTGCGAATCACTCAAACCCAAACCCCTCAATGAAAGCTGAGCAAACTGGATTTGCACGTCACTTAAAGGAAAACCACTCACGAAAGCCGAACAAACGGAATTTACCATCATTTATAAGAAAATCAAACCAATTGGTCTAGGGATGAGAGACGCAGTGAGCAAAATATAGCTACACACTTAATTCCTTTCGATATCTAAGTACTAAATAAAAAAGACAGTGCATTATCGACTGTCTTTACTTCCTCAAACTCACATCAGTAAGGATTTCATTCCATATTTGTTTATCATAATGATGGTTAACGGGTATTTTAACGAAGCAGATTCGTTCATGTGGCCATTCCTCATCAATGAGTGGTCGTTCTAATGGTACATTTACTTGTTGGATGATAATGAGGTTGAAGGGGCCGCGGGTAATTTTGGAGAGAGTCGTTTGCAATTCAATAATGTCTTCGTATTTTGCAATTTCCCATTCATATCGGATGAATAAGGTTTTTTTGCTAGTTTGTATTTTTGTGAGAAAGTTTTGAATGCGTTTGTTGAGTTTTTGTTTGAATGCTGGGTACTGATCTGTCCACTGTTGGTTGGCAATCATAGGGAAATCGTGGACAGAATCAATTTGATATAGACGGTCATGAACAAAATGAGCCCTTGCAGGGGTGGTTCCTCCTTCTTCATAAATGACTTGTCCTTCATGGACGAAATGTGCGGTAATATTCTTTTCCTCCATGTGATCTTTTTCCATGTAATTTTTAAACCTGTTTTTAAGTAGCTGATTGACCATGTTAAGATATGGCGACTGTACCCAATCAAAAGGGAATGAATTTTTTCTTAAGTGATGCTCTTTTGTGAAGATGGCAGGACCACACCAACAGCCTAAACTTACAACGAGATCATATACGCCTTTTGTTTCTGATAGCTTCAAGTTATCACTCCTTTACTTATAATTATTTTATTAATAAAGAAGAGGAAGTGATTGGACAAACAGTTAAATGCAGTAGAAAAGGCTCCTCCTTTTTTAAAAAAGAAGAAGCCCTACTTTTATAATATTTCCGTTAAGATCTCTTTGTTCTCTGTATCCCAAATCATGAGCCCAAGTTCTTCATCTACATTGATGATGCGAATGGAGACGGGGACATGGTCGCCTGCTATAGAATTAATTTTCGTACCGCAAAAGTTAAGGATGCTCGTTAACTCTGCCTTTGAAATACCTGGTGCATAGATTTTTAATTCTATATTTGTTAAATTATCATGCTCATAATTAATATCGCCGTTTAATCTCAAATCTAAATTTGTGAAGTAGGTAAGAAGGTCATCTGATAGATAATTGAGACTATCATGGAGACTTTTATCCACTTCATTTAATTCATCTGAAGGATAGACATATTGGTCTTTTTCAATCTCTTCCCAGCTGCCAATACCTTGTTTGCCTTTATCAATATAAGTATGAGCAAGAAATTGGCCAGGTGTAATTTCATTTTGGCCTGCCTCTTCATAGATAGATAAGATAATTGGTACGTTAGGGACATTTTCAATCCCTCTAACGGCAGAAATAACATTTTTGGCGATGTTTTTCGCATATTTTTCGTTGTAACTCTTGTCTTTATAAACATCATTCACTCTTACTTCACCTGTGTGAACTAATCCGGCATCATCCATTACCCGAATATGGTAGTAATCATTGATAGAAATAGCTAATGAAATCCCAACAACTTTACCTTTTTCATTTAAGTAATTTTGTTCGTGAATATGAGAGATGATTTTAGGGGTTTTTTCCTCATCTTCCAGTCGATCTTTTGTTGCTTTCATTTTGGGGTTCAGCCCATTAGGCGTATCATTAGACTCTCTAGCAAGTAATTCATTGAGCAAGTCACTATCTATGTATTGCCCTGATTGATAAAGGTGGTCTTCTGGTGAAAAATATTCAGAAGTGATATCCATCAACCCCAGTTCAATCTCAGTGATATCGTAGTTATTAGACACATTTGCTGTAATTGCACCTCGTGCCTTAGCTGGCTCAAACGGTTGCTTGACTTTGAATATATTATTCTCAATTTGCGTTGGAATGACGATATCTTCGGGTTGATCCGTGGTTTCTTCCTCGTCCTTATTCATACATGCTGTTAGCGTAATAAGTAGTAATGGTGTAAGTGTAAGTAGTAGAAGCCTTCTCATGGTTAACTCCTTGTTTGTATGTTTTTGAACCAATCATCTTGCAAATAAAAGGTACCATATAATGACATTATGTACAAATGATATTTTCATAGCTTGCTTGAAAAAGGAGGATAATGAAAGGTGGAATAGAAAGGGTTAGAAAAGAAAGATGGATGTGAATAATAATGAGAGCAACCGAAAGTATTCAGCGTGTTTGGGAACAATTTAATACGTTCCCGATGGAAAATCTAACGAAAATATGGCATTACCAAAAGGGGAGTGAGAGAAAGCAAAGAGAGCTATCCTTAATGAAGGAACATAGAGAGCAATATGGCCTGGCGGGTAATTGTTTTGATTTAGCCATTTGGTTGTTGGATGCCTTTCGACAAGCAAAGATTCAAGCATTTCCAATCGGTCATCATCTAGGGACAGTAAATGCCCATGTAGCAGTGATTGCACTGGACGATGATGGTGGCCGCTACTTATGTGATTTGGGGGATCAGTGGTTAAATCCGGTGTTAATAGATAAGAAACGAGAAAATTTCACAAGTGAGAAACTTGGCGGTTTTTTCCCAGGTGCTAATATACAAATGATACCGAATGAATATATGGTTGAGGTGCGCTATCATAGACCAAATGGGAAAGAATCAAAACAAATATATGATACACGCCCGATTGATTGTGATGTTTTTCTCCATGCAGCTGAACATTCGCAAAATCTCATTAAGCCCACTCCCTTACTCGAATGTAGAGTTCCCTATCAAACAGAAGTAGCACACTGGGAATTTACAAATTGGATTAGCTTTTTGAGCACGAATCATGGACTAATAAAAGACAGTCCATTAGTTGGTATCGATGAGTGGGTAATGAAAATTCATGAAAAAACGGGTTATAATAAAGAAATTCTGTTGGAGATGTTAAAGCTATATCACGCTTTTCAAAATAAATAATACGACATGAGCCGTGGTTGTCGTGCTTTGGTTCAAATACACGCCTGTAAATAGGTTTTTTATCATCCCTCTCCTTTCGAGCTTTATAAATTAGGTTATTTTGGATTGTAGTAATTTTTATTAGTCCGTATTTTGAAATGGAAGGCGCGGTTTTTCCTCTTCATAGATGGAATAACTTAAACCTCCATTTTCCATACTCGAACATTGCTTATCGCTGCAATAAAATAGGTACGTTTGTTGCTCAGTTCTAACGCTGACTTCCATATAATACGGGAAGACGCCACCTTTAAACTTGTTAATATCTGATTCGATGGCAATGATTTTTTCTCTTTCCCTTAAAGCTAAGTAATCCTCACTTTCAACCGTTTTTAGTATCATTTCACTTAAAATAATAGCTTCTTCTCTTGTTGCTGCAGACCATTGTTCTAATAAGAACCATTTGCAGAAGTAATATATGTTCAGCAGTAGACTAATAGTTAATAAGAAAACTCACAGCTTGTTTTTCAATCAAAACACCTTCTTTTTTAGTGTAATTTTACATCTTTTATACTTTATTTACAATCGTGCAATTGAAATGTTAACGGCAAATAGGGTTACCTATCTTAATAAAGACTAAAAAGGCTGAACCTAACGCGAGGGGTTCAGCCTTCTTATAATCTTTCACGAAATCAGTACTCGTTGTTTAAATTTCTAAATATTTAGTAATATAGTATAATTTGTTAAATGACTAAATGAGAGGGGTATGCGGTTGATAATAACACTTTGTGGTTCAACCAAATTTAAACAACAATTTATACATACAGAAGCGACATTGACTTACCATGGTCATATCGTTTTAAGTCTTGGTTTCTTTGAACATAGTGATGACATTTATTTATCGAATGAGAAGTTACATATGCTACAAGAGTTACATTTAAGAAAGATTGATTTGAGTGACGCCATTTATGTAATTAATGAGGATGAATACATTGGAGAGAGTACACGAAAGGAAATACAATACGCAAAGAGTAAAGGTAAAGACATTTATTATTATTCATCTAGTAAAAATAAATTAGACATGCTCCTTTAGGAAGGATGTGAGAGTCATTGTTAAGTTATTATAGTAAACTTTCTGCTGAAGTATATGATTTAGATAAAAATATAGGTTCAACATTTGGAGACATTGCCTTTTACCGAGATAGATTAGCTACTTGTAAAGGCAGGATTCTTGAACCTGGAGTGGGTACGGGGAGGACGCTTATTCCCCTTTTAGAAGCGGGTTTTACGGTTGAAGGGTTTGATGTATCAGATGAGATGCTCCGTATATGTCGGCGTCATTGTGCAGAAAGGGGGCTTGAGACCAATGTATTTAGCGGGAAAATGGAGTCGTTTAGTTTACCAACAAAATATGAAGCGATAATTATTCCAACAGGTACTTTTCTGTTGCTGCATGAACGAGAGGACTCTATAAAGGCATTAAAGAATTTCCACCACCATCTCTCGCCAGGTGGAAAGTTGATCGTAGATATTTTTTTACAACCGGACGTTACTCTAAATCAAGCATCGACTAAGACATGGAGAACAGAAAATGGCGATGTAATTACGTTGGAGAAAAAGGTGATTGAAGTCGATTATATAAAACAGTACACAGTTTCTCACCATCGTTATGAAAAATGGAGAGATGGGCAGCTGATACAAACAGAATTGGAACATTTTCCTCTCCGTTGGTATGGAGTCGAAGAGTTTAAGACCATTCTTGAGGCAACGGGTTTCCACAGCATCATTATTTCAGCCGATTATGAACAAGGGCTATATCCTACTAATGCTCATCAATCGATTACATTTGAGGCAGTAGCGAAATAGAGCAAGCATGCTAAAAAAAGCCAGTGACCACACCACTGACTTTACTCACTTTATTTCATACAGTGAAAAACAAAACTAACGGAATCATCATTCGCTTGTTTATCTTGATAATCTCCGTAACATGATTTGATCGTAAACCCGGCTCTTGTTAAAGAGCCTTCAATATCTTTGAGCGTGCGAAACCTTATTTGATGCTTTCTCCTAGTGATGAGTTCACCGCTGTCACAATACTGAACAGTCTCATAGAAGGTGAAAATATCATCTTCCATTCCTTCATAGGAAGAAATAATGGTAAGTTTCTCTCCAGTATAGGGATGATTTGTATAGTCAGGTGTCTCATCCTCCATCCAGTTTTCCCATTCTTTTGCATGAAGGTTGCGGCAATCAAAAATAAGGGAGCCATTAGGTTGTAAAGCCTGATGGATATCAGAAAGCGTTTTTGCCCAGCTTTCATCTGTTAAAAATACTTGGGCAACATTTGCTGTCATGATGACAGCATCGTATGTGTTTGCCTGCAAGAGTCGACTATCGCCTACGAGCCATTGGACATTTGTTAACCCTTTACCTTTAGCGACGTCGATCGCCTCATTATCGGGATCAATTGCTGTAATTTCATATCCCTTCGTATCTAAGTAACTCGTTAATCTCCCTGTACCACATCCTAAATCTGCTAAATGATGAGTCTGTAAATTGTTAATGATAGATAATAAAAATTTATCTCCCGGTCCAATTTTGTACATTTGGTCATATATCAAAGGTATCATCTTAGTGTCCAGTCTCCTTTGGAAGTAAATAAAGGTTTACAATTGTATATTTCAATTTCGACACTAGTAAAAGCAAACCCTTTAAAGGAAATGGCTTTATCTAATCGAATAAATAAGTGAGGTGTTTTTCTATGACGAATCTCCCCATTTACTGTAATGGCATAGCCGTAGTTTTATTAAAAAAGTATGAGAATGATACGTTGGTCCTGCATATGAAAAGGAATACAGAGCCTTTTCATGGCGAATGGTGCTATGTCGGTGGTGCTATTGAAGAGGATGAGAAGGCGTGGGAAGCAGCATTAAGAGAAGTGAGAGAAGAAACGGGCCTAACGGATATTCGTTTATATGTCAGCAATACATTTGAGCAGTACTATCATCCAAAAAGTGATTTTATCTATATGGCGCCGGTTTTTGTGGGCTTTGTTGGCGAAGAAGAGCAGGTGAAATTGAACGAAGAGCATAGCGATTATGCCTGGTTCACATTCAAGGAGGCACTTCAGCAAATAACTGTGCCTGGCAATGACTGCGTGCTTTCTTTTATTGAGAAGCATTTTGTAAAAGTAAAACCGTATACACAATTGGAGGTCAGGTGGTGGCTAGATGAATAAGGGATTCTATATCATGACTGAAGCCTGCCCTGCGTTGAATTTTTTTATCTATATTCAAAACATATATGGTAATCAGACGAAAAAGAGTGAGCACAGATTTCCATATATGATTAGAGAGTATGCTTTTAGTCAAAACTTTGAAGATAGCTATAAAGAGAAGTGGGCAGAAACGGTTCAGCTTGTGGCGGAGAATCGATTTAATGGAGAAAAATTATTTTATAATCATAAAAACTTCTTTTTTGAAGGCTTGTTTATGGATCATACAAGCTTTAATGAAGTTTATCAATCTTTTAAAGTATGGTGGCAGAGTCTAACGGGGGAACTGGCCGTCACAAAGACAGTAGATGAAGAGATAAGAAATATCTATCGTGATTTACCTGAGTCTTCCCCGAGGCAAACCTTGTTTGTGCAGGTTATATATGATGATTGCTTCCTAGGGGACTTGATGAGTCAACCATATTTTTGTATTGTAACGATGGAGCAATGCTTACATGGAAAAGAAAAACTACTACAATTCGTACGAAAAAGTATGAGATAAGGAAGGTTAAAAAGAATGACTAAAAAGTTATCAGCAGAAAACCAAGAAGAGTTATTATCCATTTTAAAATTGCGGTTTGAGAAGAATTTGGAAAGACATGAAGGTATTGAATGGGAGAACGTGCAAGAAAAACTAGTTGCACAGCCGGACAAGCTGTGGTCCCTTCATGAAATGGAGAGAACAGAAGGTGAACCTGATGTGGTGGGCTATGTTGAATCCACAGGCGAGTACCTCTTTTTCGATTGTTCAAAAGAAAGTCCAAAGGGGCGCCGCAGTGTTTGTTATGACAGAGAGGCACTTGAGGCAAGAAAAAAACATAAGCCAGAAACGAGCGCGATGGATTTAGCAAATGAGATGGGCATTACAATTCTTACTGAAGAACAGTATGAATCATTGCAGCAGCTAGGAAATTTTGACCTTAAAACATCTAGCTGGATACAGACCCCAGAGAATATTAGAAACCTCGGAGGTGCATTATTTTGTGACCGCCGCTATGATCATGTATTTGTCTACCATAACGGCGCCGATTCATACTACGGGGCTAGAGGTTTCCGTGGTGAATTAAGGGTTTGATTTTGTTAATGATTAATCGTTCGAGAAAAGCTGATATGACTCCAAACCCACGTTTGAAAAATGGCATCTACTCTGTTCTCTAGTTCTTCGGTTGACATCTGTTTATGTAGAGATAGTTCTTTAAGCGTAAAGGTTTCGGTAAGTGGTGAAGACATTCCTTTAACTTGCATGGAGAATGTAACAGTCTGATTCATAGAAAAACCTCCTCAAAATGGATAATTATAACCATTATATACAAATAGGTGGTGCTGTACTTGAAAGATCCACAAAGGCTTTTTTCCATTAATGACCCGAGGGATTTTATCACCGTGTTGATGAATGAGTTGAGAATGGATGCGCAAACACTAGAGAAAATTTCTGGCATTAATCAGATGGCTATAGAGAAGTATAGAAAAAAAGATAGTACTTGTGATTGGGGAGAGCTTCATGATGTAGATAGACGTATGGACTTCGATCACCTTTTAGCTTTATTAACTTCTGGCATGTTTGCTTGTGATGTGGATAGTCGTTTGCACGCGGTCATTGATGTTTTGCAAACAAATTATGGTATTAGTGTCAAAACGATTTCTATTTATACAAGAGTGAGCGAAGAAGACATCAAGAATTTTCTTGCTGATGGCAACTCGGTGTCTGTTGAAACGAAATATAAACTAGCTGTGCCTGTACTATTTTTACATTATATTTGTAAATAATATCTCATTTATTGGAGGTCAATCATGCAGGAGCTACCATCAACATATTATGCTGTGATCTTTACTTCCAAAAGGACAATTGGCGATAACGGGTATGAAAAAATGGCATTGGCCATGGAGGAGTTAGCGCAAAAGGAAGAAGGTTTCCTCGGGATCGAAAGTGCCAGAGACTCACAATTAGGAATTACAGTTTCATATTGGGCAACATTTGAGGATATTAAAAGGTGGAAAGACCATACGGCTCATAAAGTCGCACAGGAAAAAGGAAAATCGGACTGGTATGAGAACTATCAGGTGCGTATTTGCAAGGTGGAAGAGAGTTATGGTTTTGAACGATGAAGTCTACTTTAGAAGTAGGCTTTTTTATTTAGAATTGAAACTATTTACCATTTTTTTCGTATGTAAACGAAGGGGTGTTTGTTTGATTAAGTTAAATTTACTATTTGTTTTGCTATCGTTCATTTTGATTGTACACTTCATACTGTTTAATGCCTTTAACCTATGGCATTGGGCTACGATATTTTTATTCCCAACAACCGCGCTTATTATTTATTTAGTAAGTAAACGTATGGCTGGAAAAGAAGATAACTATCAACCTCCTGATAAAGACGGGTGGTCGTTTTATCATCTGCAACGAACATTGTTGAATAAAAAGCCGCTTTTTAAGGGTGAGGAAAAACGCGGTTTCATTCAGCAATATTTCACGCAGAGATGGCAATATGTTGTGAGTGATATCTTTGATTTACGCTGGTATTTATCTTTGCGCATATATATAGAAGAGGATTCCTTTGATGTACGTTGGAAAAGAAGTCGGGGGTTTTCTCAACAGGAGCAATGGCTGATTTACAAAAATGGTATCGTAATTGGCAAAGCTAACACAGTAATGAATGTGAAAAATATGTCCAAGCTGAAGGAAGTGATTTTTTTTGAAATAGAAGAGGAAACCTGGGCCACAAATGCATTGACGGTTACTTCATCGATCTCGCTAATGAGAGATAACAAGAAAGAAGGCTTACTGCGGCGTAATCATTTGATAAGTAATGTACAATCGATAAATGTAACCGATGATCGATCAGAGTATATCATGTCTCTCATCCTTCACTCTTATTATTTTAAGTAAGATGCTATGACAAATGAGGCAAATTGAAACTAATCGAGAGCCTGAATAAGAAATGAGTCGGGCAAAAGAGGAAATCAGGACTAATTGAGAGTCTCCACAAAATATGAGCAAAACAAAAAGAAAATCAAAGCCAACAGGAAAGAGCAAAGCGAAAGGCATACATCGCAGAAAATCGCAGCAAGATATGAGAGTAAAATGTACATAATCTAGTAATCTTAAATCATTATCAAAGGAAAAGGAGGGCCACATGTGAACAATCCTAAATTCAAAGAGTTTTTAAGAATAACAGAAGCGCTGAATCAAGTGAATATCATTCCTTTGTTAATGGGTTCGGTGGGGCTTGAGCTTTTGACAGGAGTGGATTGGCAAGCAAGAGATTTAGATATTCATGTGCCAGGTGATGACAGAGGGTGGGCAGTATCTCCGGATCAGAATGTTTTTGAGTGGCCAAAGATTGTTGATGTGATGGTATCGCTGGGATATCAATTAGTCGATTTGCATGAACATGAATTTATGAAAGAGGGTTTGTCGGTTGAGTTTGGAATTATCGATACGTTACCTAGCTTTGCTGGAATTCCCTTAGCAGAATTAATGCTACAACAAGTTGAAAATAGTAAGTATTATTTATTAAATCACGAGCAATATTTAAAGGTTTATCAAGCTTCTTCTAAAGATAGTTATCGTGCTGATCAAAATAATGATAAAGATAGGGAGAAAATAACTTATTTACATAAGGGGGGATATCATGCTAAAGAATAGCCTTTCTTTTGCGGTGATATTCTTTTTAACGGGAACGATATGGCAATTAATAAGTAGTCAGCCCATTTCTTGGTTTGAGAATATAATGGTAAGTTTGTTGGTGTTTCTTGGGTATCTATTTTTTGAATGGACCAACATTCCTTTTGATTGGAATAAAAAAAAGCATAAGAACAGAGAAGAATGATATCTAAGACAGATATCATTCTTTTTTGTTTAAATATAAGAATTTTGATAATATACAAAAAACATTTGAAGTTAACGTTAACGTCAATTGTATACTAAGAAAAAGGAGGTGCTGATGACTGAAGACAATACGTGAAGTAGCTGCAAAATTTGATGTTTCTACAAGGACGATTCGCTATTATGAAGAGCTAGGGTTAATTAGCTCGACTCGTTCTGAAGGCAATCATCGTTTGTATACAAAAAAAGAGTGTGCCAAGTTAAAGTTGATTTTTCGTGGAAAGCGGTATGGTTTTTCATTGGAAGAAATTAAAGAAATGGTGTTGCTATTTGATTATGACAGAACGGGTATGGCCCAGTTAGAACGTACGATTACTTATGGTAATCAGCGGATCCAGCAAATTGATCAAGCCATTGAAGAACTGTTGGAAATGAAAGAAGAGTTGCTGTCTTTGAAGAAGAGCTTTAGTGAAAGGCTCGAAAAACTAGTAGAAGAGAGGGATCGTCATGAATAGTTCGCAATTAGTCGCAAGAAATGCCAGGAAGTATCCTCAAGCACAGGCAGTAATCGGTTTTGAAGGAAGTCTTACTTTTCAAGAGTTAAACGATAAAGTAAATGCGCTTTCAAACGGTTTATTGGAAAGAGGAATTGATAAAGGAGACAATGTCTGTTTGTTTATGCCTAATACATTTGAATTTATCATTACCTATTTTGCTGTGCAAAGAGTGGGTGCTGTTGTTATACCGATAAATGCCAAGTTCACATTGGATGAGGTGCAGTACATTGTCGATCATTGTGAAGCGAAAGCTATTTTCGCACATGAGATTATTTTTTCAGCAGTTGAGAGTATTGAAAAAGTACCATTGAAGATTAAAACGGGAGAGCATGCGCAGAATTGGGAAAGCTTTGAGCAGTTATTGGCCCTTTCTCCTGGAAAAGAAGTTGAGTGTAATCTAACGGAAGATGACTACAGTACCATTCTTTATACATCTGGAACGACAGGTGATCCTAAGGGTGTTCTTTTTAGCTATCGCAATATTTTAACAGTGGCGCAAATGATTGCTGTTGAAATGGAAGTAAAACCAGATAGTAAAATGCTTTTAATGATGCCTTTAACGCATTCAGCCCCTCTACATTTATTCCTCATGTCAGCAACCGTTGTCGGGGCAGCAGTTGTCATTACTCCTACCTTTACGCCAGACCTTCTTTTGAAAGCGGTTGCAACACATCGCACAACACACTTTTTTGGTGCACCGGTCGCTTATTTACTGACCGCACAACACCCAGAATTAAAAAACTACGACCTATCATCGATGAAATGGTGGGTTTACGGAGGAGCGCCGCTTGCCAAGGAACAAATTGATCTTATTGCTGAAAGATTTCACACGGATCGACTAACAAGTGTGTATGGCTTAACGGAAGCAGGACCAAGTGGCGCCATCATGTTACCTGAAGAGCATGGAGAAAAGACGGGTAGCATTGGTATGCGAGCACCCCTTCATACGGAGTTAAGAATTGTTGATGAACACGGTCAAGTGATCCCGGTAGGTGAAGTTGGAGAAATTGTCTTGCGTGGAGAAGGCAACATGGTTGGTTACTACAAAAATAAGGCATTAACAAAAGAAACATTTATCGGTGACTGGTTAAAGACTGGGGATTTAGCAAGACGGGATGAAGAAGGCTATATTTGGATAGTCGATCGTAAAAAGGATGTTATTATCTCAGGTGGTGTAAATATTTATCCGAAAGAAATCGAGGACGTTATGATGAAGTATCCCACTATTCAAGAGGTTGCGATTATCGGTCTCCCACACCGTGAATGGGGAGAAACAGTAACAGCCATCTTCTCAGCAACAGAAGATGTAAATAGTGAGGAGCTCAATCGATTCCTTGTTGACCATTTAGCAAAATATAAAATCCCACGTTCCTACCATCAAGTTGACATGTTGCCAAGAAATGCGTCAGGGAAAATATTAAAAAGAGTGTTAAAAGAAGGGGTGGAGCAAGTATGAAAGTATTAAAGGAACCGGAAAAGAAGAGCGGCTATGCAACTAATTTTTTCAAAGAAGACGAGACGTTACTTCATATTTTAAAAGAAAAGCTTCCTCCTGCGTTTTTTGATTACGCAGTTGAAAAATTAACAGCGTACGGCGCGCAATGTGCTGGTCCGATTGATGAACGTGCTAAATACACTGATCGAGAAGGACAACCAGTGCTAAAACAGTATGACCGCTATGGTGAAGAAGTTTCTGAAGTGTGGGTGAATAGCGGCTACAAACAAACAGTAAAAGAATCATACGGTACGGGTATGGTGGGCTATGTGCATAAGGAAATCCCTGAGCTTGGTAGAAAAGGCAACTATATTTACAGTTATGCGCAAGGGTATCTCCTTTCTCAAACAGAGCCAGGATTTTATTGTCCAGTTACTTTATCAATGGCGACCGCCTATCTATTGGATCATTATGGAAATGAAGAAATAAAGAAACGCTTCTTACCGCATGTGTGTGCAACAAATGCTGATGAGGAATTATACGAGGGAGCGACTTTTTTAACTGAACGGCAAGGCGGGTCAGATGTAGGTGCAAATGTCGTGAGAGCAGTAAAAGAAGAGGGACAATACCGGTTGTATGGTGAGAAATACTTTGCTTCCAATGCTGGCCAATGTGGTGTAGCAATGGTGTTAGCAAGAAAGGAAGGCGCCAAAGAAGGAACGCGGGGATTAACATTGTTCGCTGTTCCGTGGAAACAAGACAATGGCGAGCTAAACCATCTT
This sequence comes from Cytobacillus sp. FSL K6-0129, assembly GCF_038007625.1. NCBI lineage: Bacteria > Bacillati > Bacillota > Bacilli > Caryophanales > Bacillaceae > Cytobacillus > Cytobacillus sp. FSL K6-0129. The sequence continues at coordinate 3,324,902 of NZ_JBBOXM010000001.1, forward strand.
CGCATTAGAAGATTAAAAGATAAATTGGGTGTGCGTGCTGTCCCATCTGGAGAAGTAGAATTTGATGGTAGTGTTGCCTATGTAGTCGGCGATGAATCAAAAGGTTTTTACTATATGATGGAAGCATTAAACCTTTCTCGGATATGTAATGCTGTCGCATCAAGCGGCATCATGAAGCGAGCGTATGAGGAAGCAAAGCAGTATGCCATGGCAAGGGAAGCGTTCGGTCAAAAGTTGATTGATTTGCCAATGATTCAACAAACACTTTCTCAACTTAAGGCAAAGCTTGAGGTAGAGGTCGCCGCAATTTTTGATTTAGTAGAACTATACGACAAGGTTGTAGCGGGTGAGGCAAGCGATTCGGCGGTTATTCTACACCGTCTCTATATTGCCCTTTTGAAAAAAGAATCAGCAGAAAATGCGATTCATTTTGCCCATGAAGCAATAGAGTTGCATGGAGGGAACGGTTATATAGAGGATTTTATCACCCCAAGGCTTTTACGAGATGCCCAAGTGCTAACAGTATGGGAGGGCACGGCGAACATACTCGGTCAGGAATTAATCCGTCTCGTTAATAAATTCTCTGCCGACGAACTATTTATCAATCAAACGTTTGATCGATTTGCTTTACTAGCTAAAGGTGAACAGACCGCACTCGTTGAAGTAAAGTTTGCTGAAGTGAAACAACAGCTGGAACAATTCGCTAAAGCTGAGCCCCTCGTGCAGCAACTTCAAGCGAAACCATTAATGGAAAAAATGGCTCATCTTTATGAAAGTGTCATCGCATTAGAATATGCGCAGAAATTTAAGGGTAAATATGAAGCGATTGCCGAACTCTACTTAAAGCAAACTTGGGGGAATGCTGATGGAGAAGAAACAAGGGTTTTGGAGTTAAGTAAGATCGTTATATAATCAGTTGCATCCCTAGAGTGCTAGGGATGTTTTTTTATTTGGGTAGGGGGATGAGATCAGGTAGGGTTGTATATCGAGGGAGGGGATTAAAGGGTTAAATAATTCGCCAGTAAGTTTGCTCAAAAGAGAATGTCCACTCAAATGGGTGGAAGGAGGGCAAGAAGTGTTGGGAAATGGGGAATAAGAACACAAGAGTAAAGAAAAGCGCGAAGAAGTGTTGCCAAATCAGAAATAAGAACACAAGAGTAAAGAAAACCACAAGGATGTGTTTGTAATTCAGAAATAAGAACACATGAGTAAAGAAAAACGCGAAGAAGTGTTGCCAAATCAGAAATACGAGCACAAGAGTAAAGAAAAACGCGAAGAAGTGTTGTCAAATCAGAGATATGAACACAAGAGTAATGAAAACTACAAGGATGTGTTGTTAAATCAAAAATGCGAACATAGCAAGGCGGATAATACCAAGCCACCAGCGAAAAATTAAAATAACAGCTTGTTTTAACAAAAACCTTAATGCAACTCATGCTAATGCCCTAACCCTGAATCAGACTTAAGACTAATTTTTACTTTTTGAAACTAAATGTCTCACAAAATCGTATAGAATAGTAGAGAAGAGTCTAAAAAAAATCCTGGGGGGGATGAAAGATGTCTACAGGAATGCTATCAATTATTGCAATCGCATCTATCGTTATTTGGCTTGCGGTATCGAATGAAGTTTTAAAAACGGAGAATAGTCGCTCGAAGTTGATTACTTTGATGACTGCTGGCACTTTAACAACAGTGATATTGACGATTTCACTTTTTCAAAGCGTGTCATTTAAATGGTAGGTGAAACTTCATGATATTTGAATTTGTAAAAGTCGAAGTATTAATACCAGGCGAATATATTGTGAGATTAAGAGATGAATTGAATGCAATAGGAACATTAACAGTGGGGAATTATGATCAGGTTATATCCTACTCAGAGGTAAAAGGTTACTATAGACCTTTAGAAGACGCTAATCCTTACTTAGGTCAAATTGGGAACATCTCGTTTGGGACAGAATGTAAGATGGAATTTCGTTGCCTATATAGCCGGATGGAAGAAGTGAAAACAATCATCAAACGCATTCACCCATATGAAGAGCCAGTGATCTATTTTCATCCGGTGTTCGTTTAATATAGAAGGGATTTAAACAAGGCCTGATTATAACCAACCTGGGTCTATTGATGATGGCTAGGTTGGTGAAGTTTTTACCTTGTTCATTCGAATCCACAAATTGTATCGAAAACCTCTTAGAATGAACCTCTCTCATCATTTAATCCATTTTTCCGTATATAAAGACTTATTGTGTAATATGATGAACTATAAGCTTACTTTTGAAAAGAGGCGTGCATTTGTCAAAAGTTCATCTCTCTCTTATTTTAGGAATACTTTCTATCATCACACCGTATATTGGACTTGTTATAGGTATCTTTGGAAGCATCTATGCATCAAAGTTATTGTGCAATATTAATGGACCTAAAGAAAGAAAGTTAATTTCTGCTGGAAAAGTATGCAGTGTGATTGGCATTTTCCTTCATACTATTCTGCTCATTTTATTAAGTTTTTCTCTTATTATTTTTTTCTTAACCAGTGTGTAAGCAGAAAAAATCTTTGTGGCTCCCCGCCTTTATAAAAGAATTAGACTGTGCTATTATTTAGGAGGTATATCGTCTTAAAGCAAGATGATATATCTATAGTTAAATGATGAAAATAGGCGAGGCGAAAATAAAAATGTCAAATGATAAAGTAAGGATTGAAAACGATTTCTTAGGTTCGAAAGAAGTGCCAATAGATGCATATTATGGTGTTCAAACCTTACGTGCAGTTGAAAACTTTCCAATTACCGGATATCGCATTCATGAAGAGCTGATCATCGCAATTGCTATGGTTAAAAAGGCAGCCGCGTTAGCAAATATGGACACAAAAAGATTATATGAGGGGCTTGGCAATGTTATTGTACAGGCTGCTGATGAAATTATTGAAGGTAAATGGCATGATCACTTTATTGTTGACCCGATTCAAGGTGGCGCTGGGACATCCATTAATATGAATGCCAATGAAGTGATTGCCAATCGTGCGCTAGAGTTACTAGGGAAGAATAAAGGAGACTATGCACTTCACTTAAGTCCGAATAGTCATGTCAACATGTCACAATCAACAAATGATGCTTTCCCAACAGCGATTCATATTGCTACATTGAATGCATTGGAAAAACTGACACAAACGATGGAGCATATGCTTGCGGCATTTAAGGAGAAAGCAAAGCAGTTTGATCATGTGATTAAAATGGGTAGAACACATCTGCAAGATGCGGTTCCGATTCGTCTTGGACAAGAGTTTGAAGCATACAGTCGTGTAGTCACAAGAGATATTAAACGGATCCAGCAATCTCGTCAGCATTTATATGAAATCAATATGGGGGCAACGGCTGTAGGAACGGGACTAAATGCAGACCCTATTTATATTGAAAGTGTTGTTAAACATATGGCTGAGATTACGGGCTTACCACTTGTTGGCGCCGATCATCTTGTCGATGCGACTCAAAATACAGATGCTTATACAGAAGTTTCTGCAGCGTTAAAAGTCTGTATGATGAATATGTCTAAGATTGCTAATGACATTCGTTTAATGGCATCAGGCCCACGCGCTGGTCTAGGCGAAATTTCATTGCCTGCGCGTCAACCAGGTTCTTCTATCATGCCAGGTAAAGTGAATCCTGTTATGCCTGAAATGATTAACCAAGTGGCATTCCAAGTCATCGGTAATGACCATACCATTTGCCTTGCATCCGAGGCAGGACAGCTAGAATTAAACGTAATGGAGCCGGTACTTGTTTTTAACTTATTACAATCAATCAGTATTATGAACAACGCTTTCCGTGCTTTTACAGATTACTGTTTATCAGGCATTGAAGCGAATGAAACACGTTTGAAAGAATATGTAGAAAACAGTGCAGGGATCATTACAGCAGTGAATCCACATATCGGATACGAAGTCGCAGCACGCATCGCGAGAGAAGCAATCATCAATGGCAAATCCGTTCGTGAACTGTGCTTAAAATACGATGTGCTTACTGAAGAAGAATTGGATCTTATCTTGAACCCATACGAAATGACGAACCCAGGTATCGCGGGTGTGTCTTTGTTAAATAGAGATTAATTTTAATGCTTAGAGTTGATAATGACTCTAAGCATTTTTGTATTTCAGACATTAGCGTGTGTTGGTCTAAAAAATGTATAAAGTATTTTACATTTTTGGAGGGTGTTAGTATAATAAGTGTCAAATACTTTTTACATTTTGAAGGAGGAATCATTTTGAACGGGATTGTTATTATCTTTTTTTTATTGCTAGTTTTAAGTTTGATTCTCATTTTTTTTACAATCAGTACGTTACCTCAGCTCGGTGATGAAAGGAAAAAATTAATTAAAATGAAAGCACAATCTTATTCCTTTGCAGTAGTTATAGCCGTGTTAGTTTTTGAAATGGGGAAGAAGGTTTATTCAGCTTTTTGGGGAAGCAACACTTATGAAGGAATCTCACCATTCTCCTTTCTACTAAGTATTTGCATTATCTACTTGATTACATTACTTTTTTATAAGAGAAAATACGGTAATTAAGATGAAAAACCGAATACGTGAGTTAAGGAAGTCAATGAAACTATCGCAGGAGGATGTAGCGAAACGTTGCAAAGTAACGAGGCAAACGATTAATGCTATTGAAAATAATAAATATGATCCAACACTGCAGTTGGCGTTTAATTTAGCTGCAATATTGAATACAACTGTGGATGAATTGTTTATCACTGAGTAGTAGGAAATGAGAGAATACACTAGTAAAATTTTTATGGGAATTATTAAATTTAATTCTATCTATATTATTCATTTTCACCTCAACTTTCATTAAATACAATGAAGAGATTGAAGATAATAGGTGTAACTAACAATGGTACGAAGTCTTAGTGATTTAGGTATACTATTGGGATTGAATGTGGAAGTCACTGTGGTAGAGCATCACAGTGACTTTCGTAAAAACATTATCTAGATAATAATTATAGGATTTGTTGGTTAGAAAGTGACGGGTAATGAATCGATACTTTGTGAAGAAAGGTTAAATTGCCATTCCACTTTTTCTTTAGGGATTTTTAAAGATAAGTTAGGCATACGTCTTAATAGGGAAGTAAAAGCAATTTCTCCTTCCAAACGTGCGAGTGGTGACCCTAGACACATATGCATACCATGACCGAAAGCTAGATGTTGATTTATTTTTCTTGTAATATCTAAATCTTCAGAATCAGTAAAAATTTTTTCATCTCTATTCGCGGCTTTTACCATGACCAAAACCATATCGCCCTTTTTGATTTTATTACCAGATATCTCAACGTCTTCTTTTGCAAAGCGTGGTCCTACAGCAGTTGAAGGGCCGTTATATCTTAAAAGTTCCTCTACAGCAGATGGTATTAATCGAAGATCCTTTTTGAGTAACTCAAGTTGCTTAGGATTTTCAAATAACATCATACTACCTGTAGCTATTAAATTTGAGGTAGTTTCATGTCCTGCGAAAATTAATAAAGTAATCATGGAAATTAATTCTGATTCATCGAGGCGATCTCCTTCAGCCTCGATAGCAATTAACTGACTAATTAAGTCATCAGAGGGGTTCATTCGTTTTCTTTCAACTAATTGTTTCGTATATTCTCCGAATTCTTGAAGATTTTTTGCAACAGTAGCATCTTGCTTTCCCCATCCAAGCCCCGTAGCAATTGCAGAAGACCAATCTTTTAGTTTTTCACGATCTTCATAAGGAACGCCTAACATCTCAGATATTACATTAATAGGTAATGGATAGGCGTAGTCTTTTACAAGATCCATTTCACCTTTAGAGTGAACTTTATCTAGTAACTCATCTGCAATTTCTTGTACTCGAGGTCTCAACCCCTCCATGTATCGAGGAGTAAAAGCTTTTGATACCAACATACGTAATCGCCTATGATCTAATCCATCTAAAAAGAGCATTGATTTACCAGTAAAGAAGGTATCGGGAGCTGACGATTTTTCTTTACTATTAATTTTATCTCTAAAATTCTCTTTTTCTTCAATGGATGTTGGGTCTACTGTAAATTGCTTAGCGTTTTTAAGAATTTGAACAGCTTCTTCCATATGGACAACTATCCAAGTTTGATTATCTGTATCGCCAATAGGGTTAGATATTGGAATAATTGGCCCTATATCACGTGTCTTGGAAAATACGAAAAATGGATTCTCTTCACTTTTGCCACTTAATACACCTAGAACCTCGCTGGAAATATCTGATTTGTTCAGCATCTTAACTTCCTTCCGGTAATTAATTTTATACTCAAATTTGAGTATATTAATAAGCTTACTAAATATCTTTATTAATAGTAAATAAGAGTAAAGTACCTATTGGTGATAGGTCTTAAGTGGGGGAATAATTGCATTTTTCAATGTGTTATTATAAACGTATATGAGTATAAGGAGAAACAACATGTCTATTCAAATTTTTATTTTAAGTAAACTAATGAATGAAGATAATTATCCATACAACATAAAGAAATTGTTATCTGAACCCGTACCGTTAGATAAAATGCGGGCGATTACAGAAAGCAAATTATATTATCATTTCGATTCCTTAGCCAAGCAAGGCTTAATTGAGGTTGTAAAAGTGATTAAAGAAGTGCATCGACCAGATAAACAAGTTTATCGTATAACCGAAAAAGGACGTTTGGAACTTCCGAAAAAAATATATAAAGTCTTTGAAGATGCTGATACTATAAATGATATGATCTTAGGCATCGCGAATCTAAATTATGTTAATCCGGACAAGGTGATAGAGATAATAGAAAAAAAGATTATCGAAGCAAGAGAGTTACAAGAGACTAGGGCTCGTTTGGAAATATTGATAAATAATGATAAAGATCACCGCTATAATCGTTTCTTAAGTAATTATTTCTATGAAAGTATACAAAGCAATATCTATTGGTTAGAAAAACTACTGAGCGACTTAAAAAAGGATAATTAGCCCATATTGACAATATTAAAGTCTAGTTCTTGAAAATAGTAAAGAGATCTTGTTCTGCATAGGTTTAAGGTACTCAACAAAAAAGCTGTCGAGAAATCGACAGCCAACAAATATATATAACCCCTTGTTTACTCCACATACACCGCCGTACCATAAGCCAATATTTCACTGGCGTTTGCCATTATAGCTGACGTTTCTATACGTACACCGATAATCGCATTTGCCCCTTTTTCTTTGGCATGCTCTACCATTCGACCGATTGCTTTCTGGCGAGATTCCGTCATCATATCTGTATATTCCGAGACTTCTCCACCGACAATCGTACGTAATCCGGCAACGATATCTTTTCCAATATGTTTCGATTGGACTGAATTTCCCCTAACAAAACCTTTTAACTCTTTTATTTCTTTACCTGGTATTGTTTCAGTAGTCACGATAATCATTTAATTCATCCTCCTCTTTTCTACGAACGTTTCTTACGATGAAATAGAATATTAGTGGTACCGGTGCTTGAATTAAGGCGATAATACCCCAGAACCAATGATTCATTCCATTTTTCTTTGCATTAGTAAATAAAAAGATACTTTGTGATAATAAAATAATTGCTACTAAGAATAGTAAAAAGAAATCAATATTCGTCATGTCGCACCTTCTCTCTATGTTTTTGGATTTGCAGAAAGGTATAACAGATGACAAGAAGGACTGTAAGACCTTGTAATGTGATAAAGACAACTGGTATTTGGGTTAATGTTGTAAAAAATAAAACAAGAATAAGTGTTGCTATTCCGCTGAATAAGAGTAATTCTCTTCGCCATTTTTTGCTAGCTTCATCCTTTTCTGCGATGACCATTTTTTCAAACCAATCTTCACTAGGAGTAGAGATGGGGTTATTTTCCTCAAACTGTGCAAAAGAACGTTTCATTTCTTTTGAAAAATCTTCTTCATCCTTGTTTGATAGGATTTTCCATTGTTCCTGGGCCTTTCTCATCTTCACCCATCTCCTTTCGAATGGTTTTAATTCCGCGGTGAACTCTAGATTTTACTGTTCCTTCAGCAATTCCAAGCATTTTGCCAATCTCATCATACGCATAGCCATAATAATGTTTTAAAATAATCGGCACTCTTAATTCATCTTCTAATTCACCGAGAGAAGCTAATAAGAAATCCCAATCTTCATTTCGTGACTGTGCCTGCCATTTTAATTTCCGCATATGTTGTGCTTTAAAGGCATCAGCTCGCTTCTGGCGCCTTTTTTGATCGATATATAATTTTGTGCCAATGGATATGAGCCAAGTGGAGAATTTCGATTTCACCTGAAATTGATTTAGTTTTTCAATCGCTTTTGTCATTGTCTCTTGTGCCAAATCCTCAGCTTCTTCTCGATTAAGGGTGAGCTTCATTAAATAATGAACGAGAAGGGGATAACTCTCCTTAAATAAGTGAGCTAACGCCTGGTTATCGCCTTTTTTCGCTGCTTTAATCCATTTTTTCTCTTCCAAACCTTGCCCCCCTTTTCTTTGGATTTACTATTATGACGATTAGTGTTCTCCTTTCGTTCACGAAAAATAAAATTTTTTGAATGGAGATAGAGATTATATCTTGTTATTGCATAGAAGTTATGCGAGTGGATAAATATGTAAATGATTAGAATGTTCAATTATATCCTTATTTTCAATGACATGGACCCTCTGGTGGCATGACTACAGAGGAAAGAGCCAGCAGTATCTAGGCGTGTGTGCTATACAATCTCCATATAAACTTGGGCGGTGGTATCTTTTAAATATGTGTCAGCTTCATCCAATCAATACGGTAATTCTTAAATGAGCGTTTATAGTTAAGACTGAACGCAAAAGATGTTTACGCGCAAAAGAGAAAAGAGGAAGTCAGAGAACTGCGCGTAAATCGTGTATACGCGCAAAAGAGAGAAGAGGAAGTCAGGGAACTGCGCGCAAATCGTGTATACGCGCAAAAGAGAAAAGAGGAAGTCAGAGAACTGCGCGTAAATCGTGTATACGCGCAAAAGAGAAAAGAGGAAGTCAGAGAACTGCGCGCAAATCGTGTATACGCGCAAAAGAGAGCAGGGGAAGTCAGAGAACTGCGCGCAAATCGTGTATACGCGCAAAAGAGAGCAGGGGAAGTCAGAGAACTGCGCGTAAATCGTGTATACGCGCAAAAGAGAAAAGAGGAAGTCAGAGAACTGCGCGTAAATCGTGTATACGCGCAAAAGAGAGAAGAAAAAGTCAGAGAACTGCGCGCAAATCGTGTATACGCGCAAAAGAGAGCAGGGGAAGTCAGGGAACTGCACGCAAATCGTGTTTATGTGCAAAAGAGAGCAGGGGAAGTCAGAGAACTGCGCGCAAATTGTGTATACGCGCAAAAGAGAGCAGGGAAAGTCAGAGAACTGCGCACGATCGTGTTTATGTACAAAAATCACAAGAAAGAAAACAGATGATGTTGGTTTAAACTACCGTAGATAATAGTTGTTGCAAATTCATAAATAATCAAGAGTGTTCATCGTTAGATTGACATTGACGGAAGAAAAGTGCTGCTAAAAAAAGTAAGGAAAAAGATGTGTCTACTCCCCCTCTCAGAAATCCAAAAAGAAAACCTGCCGGTCTCAAGGAGAAAATAGAAGAGAAGATGTTGGTTTGTCTAGCTGCTTTTGGCGCTTTCATTTTGCATGGTTATCTTATGGATATCACGCCGATGTACATGCCACCCTGATTCCTCAGTTCCATCATCGTGCGAAAATCTCCCAAAAAGATATCTTAAAAAAAGGCCCTGAGTTTCCCCCAGAGCCTTTAGATGATTAATATGCTTTTTTCAGAAGGACCTTATTGGCTGTTGTGTAAAGCATGACAACTACTAAGGCACATACGATAAAGGTAGGTAGCATATATGTTCCGTTATATACGAGTGAGTAAAGTGCGACAGGTTGATCTGCCGGAGCATAGGCACCAAATAGGATAATGCCTGATAAATAATGGCATAAGAAGCGTAAGAAACTTCCTAAGAAAACGCCACTAATAACATACATGTTTGCTTTGGCAAATTGGCCGTCTTGATAATTTTGCACAACTTTATTCATATAGATGCCTGCGAGTCCGACAACAGCAAAGGCTACGAAATAGTCAATGATCCAAGAGGCGAAATGAAAAGGAACAGCTCCTGTTAAGATTTGAAGTCCTCCTAATAGTAAGCCCGTTAAGACGCCGCCTTTAACACCCCAACGAAAGGCCATTAAGAAAACCGGTACCATAGCAAGTGAGATGGACCCACCTTGTGGCCAAAATCTCCCCATCAGTAAGCCTGATAAGAAATCAAGTAATAATGCCAAAGCTGCAAATATAGCAATTTCCACCATAAAAAGTGTTTTATTTTGTTTCATGTTTTTCCTCCTTCTCCGAAAAGAGAAGCGAACGAGTAAACCTGTATTACTTTTTTGTCATGAAAAAAAGCAATACATAGGCGGTGATGGATGCCTAGTATTGCTCATATCCAAAACCACGATCCCTACGCTAGCATTATCTAACAGGTTCTTAGGGTCAGAACGAACTCGCTCACTCTCAGCCATATTAGGCTCCCCTTGTGGAAGTATTAAATTTATCCTCGGTTAGAATATACTATGACTTTCATCAGAATTCAAGAATCTTTTTTTGGTAGTAAAAAAACAGATTATTTGTGAAACTTATTCCCTAGATAGTCGTAGAATAATCAAGGAGTGATTGATATGAAGAAGGTTTTTGAAGTAAACCATCATGGAAATCATATATTAATCGAAAATTATTGGATTAACGGAGAAAAGTTGTATGTAAATGGTGAATTACAGGATGAAAATTTAGGTCTAGCATTAAGAGGGGATTTGAAAGGTAAGTTAGAAGATTCAAGTGAAATTAAAGTAACTATTGGCGGTTTCTTTACTGTTAATTGCAAAATATTTCTTGAGAATCGTTTAATTTTTTCATCTTAATAAAACTTACGGGGGTAGAGGGTATGGTCGGTTCAATGGATCCTGATAGGTTTATAGATTATTGGTTAAGAGCAGAGTATAAGGAAATTTACCAAGCCACTTCAAAAGTGTTTCAAGGCATGGTTTCATTATCAGAATTTATTGAGATGAGCGCAGCCTTTAATGAAGGTGTGCGTAGTTATCAACTAATGTCACGGACGAATGTCTTAGGCATTGATCAGTTCGTATGGGTAGATCACTCAAAAGCAAAAGCAGTAGTGGTTGGATTTGATGATAAAAATACAATTGTCAGTTTCTATATGAAACCTTACTTTGTCTTTCCAGAAACAGATAAGGTCTATACAAAGAATGAATACATTATGCCAGTGATGGATGAATGGTTTGTATTCTGGGGTGGTACAAATGAATTTATTAATTACCATTACGTATATGAACATCAAAGGTACGCGTATGATCTATTAAAGGTGAAGGATGGCTCTACATATAATGGTAGACCTGAAAAAAATGAGAGTTATTACGCATTTGCAGAGGAAGTTATCGCCCCTCAAAATGGCAAAGTAATAAAAGTGGTTGATGGTCTCGATGATAATATTCCAGGGCAGATGGATGAAGAACACCCCCCAGGCAACTATATTGTGATAGAGCATGCGCATAAGGAATATAGTATGATTGCTCATTTTAAAAAAGACAGTATCATTGTCCAAGAAGGAGAGGAAGTTCTTCAAAAACAATTACTTGGCAAATGTGGGAACTCGGGTAACTCTTCTGAAGCGCATATCCATTTTCAAATCATGGATTCAGAAGATCTTCATAAAGGAAAATCAGTTCGCATTCGTTTTAAAAATGGTGTAGAACCGATTCAAGGAGAAATCGTAACAAATCATTTAACAAAATACCTTAATCGATTCGAAGAGAAGTTCGACAAGGTTGAAAATACGATGACAATAGCAGACTATGTTTTTGCCGTTCCCAGAGCAATTATCCAGCTTTTTAAATAGAGAAATACAGTTAAATGGAGGTCGCTTGTGCCGGCCTCCTTGCCCACAATTCAATCAAACATTTATTTAAATCGCAAAAAAAGTGGTTTGATAATAATCGTTGCTCTTTTCGTAAGACTCAGTGCGGTTTTTTAACGTATCAACTAATAACTGGATACTGTGATTCAAGTTCGTTCCTTTGATCAACACATAAGAGAAGGAATGTTCTTCTTAAAGCCTTCCAGCTTCTATAGGCCGTATGTCAACTCCTCTTTTATAGTTACCTCGGAAAATAAGGAGCTTCTAAGCTACTTTTTACACTCCTCTTTATTCCTTGTGTAGAGCTGATGAACGTCGATTTGACGCTAATTTGATGTAATTCAATCAGGTGCCTTTTTCGTGCCCTACTCTTGGTCATATAAATCCTCTATCGAATGAAAATGCCTTTCCATATGTGGGTGAACAGAAGGTCAATAAGCAATCTTCTGCAAAGGGGTTCTGGACAAACTCTTTCGCATTGGTTTGCCTTTCCACAAGCCAATATCTACTGCTATGGTGCCTGCCACTATCAATTACTTATTCGCTATTCCCAATTGTAACATGATAAGATAATTGCTCATGAGTGGCTCGTAATTGTGCGATAACACTTGGCAAAATAGCTTTACCAATCGTAAAGCTAGCTCCGATTCGTATGAACCCTGGGGCAACTTGTTTTTTTATGCTAATTATAGAATCGATCTTTCGACACCTCAAAACTGAATAAGTGTTAAACAGAAGGAGAATAAGCTCTAGGTAATGATGATTCTAAATTTAGTCATATGAAACTAAATAAACGTGTGCCGATTGAATATCGACACACGTTCAATGTTCAGCTTTTTATGTTGTCTACGTGACAGGGACAAGACAAAAGATTACGTTTTTTAAACTAACTTCATGGCTAAAGAATCAACATTCTTATTTAGCCATGCTAACTGCTTTGTTGTCAGCCTAGCAATTTTTAAATATTCTTTTGGTAACTTTCCATATGGTTCGTAAAAATTACTGACAGCTAGCTGAAAGAAATACAGATACGGCATATGGAACAAATCGTACTTAGTCAAGGTAAACCACTTTGAATAGTTATCTATATAACGTTTAAGAGCATTAGATTCAATTTTTCCACTCTTAGCAACAGGGTCCGCATAAGCGAAAGACATCATTACTTCCCAACATGCAGGTAAATGACAGGCGTCTGTCCAATCAATTGTATATAATTTTGTTTCCTTACATATGATTTGAGAAGTATAATAATCTCCATGTGAATTAGTACATGTAAACTTAGAATAATCAAACGTATAGTTATTAATTGTATCTAGATACTCTAATCGGTTAATAATATCTTTCATAGTTGTCGTATCGTTTGACTGTTGTGCTTTTTTAAAAGTCTTGAGGTAGGATTTTTTTGCCTTAATAATTTGACCGTTAGTAAATAATTCTTTATTAATCATTCCTGTTTTTAATTTGGGGGTTTGAGATAATACATGTTGAATTTTTCCTAAATTTTGAGCGGATACATCCTTAAACCAGTCAGTTCCATTATTTAAGTCATAAATTTCCCCATCTATATATTCTTGTAAGTGGTATTTTTCCCCGTTTATGGAGAATGAATAAGTTCCTTGATTAGATTTAATAACTTGTGCTACAGGAATTTCGTTTTCGTAAAGGTACTTAACCAATTTGCCTTCTATTTCGGTATCTTGAATATAGGAAGGAATACGTTTTAGAACGTAACTTCCTTTAGATGTATTTAAATAATAGGTTGCAGATATATTATGATCGGTAAGTTGTGTCATGTGAGTAATTTTTAAATCGAACTGTTCGTTCAGTATATCTTTCATTATATAAAAGTTCATTAATTACACTCTCCTCGATGAATTATTTTTGAGAAAAGCTATGAACCAGACTTAAACATAAGTTATTCAAACAAAAATCCTCCTTCATTAATCTGATTAATATTCTATAAAGCATATAGAGTAATATCAAGTAAAACAAAACGGTAATAACTAAGTTATTTCCTCTAGATAGTTTCTTTAAACATAGTTATAGTTTTTATATTAGTCTGCTCTGGTTGGTTGATAGTTACTTTATTTCTTTAAATAAAGGGAATTCTTCTAGTTATGTTGCTAAAGGGGTAGAATAGTGACAATTGATTGATAAAAAGAGAAGACCCCAATCTTTTATAGAATGGGGTCGATTTTTACTCGTTTTTAATTAAAGGAGTTAATTCGCTTTTTTTGTGCAGTAAAGTCAACGTATGCATCGCTCTAGTTGCTGCGATATATAATAAGCCTTTGTCAAATTTAGATTTATATACATCAGCATTTGCAAAAGGAATGAGTACCTCATCAAATTCCAATCCTTTAGCTAATTGGATTGTTGTTACGGTTATCCCTTGCTCAAATGTTTCACTGGTATCACTTAGTTTATTAAGTGTAAAAAACTGTTTTAGTTCATCATAAATTTGATTTACTTGTGCTTCACTTTTACAGATGATACCTAAACGATTAAACGAGTTATTTTGGAACTGGATGATTAATCTTTGTAATTGATCAATCAAAGAATGCTGGTTTGTATACGATATAATTTCTGGTTTTTCTCCATGGCGATCAATTGCTTCGATGGAGTAATCCGGCATAAACTGCTTCGCAAAAGCGATAATTTCATAAGAGGATCGATAACTTTTTTTCAGTTCTACAAATTCCATTCTATCAAATATGTTACTGAAGGATTGATCGGAATTTAAACTAAAAGGATTCAACATTTGACCAAAATCACCTAAGATTGTTTTCTTGCACCTAAATATTTTATTGATTACAGCGTAATGAACGGGACTGTAATCTTGCATTTCATCAATAACTAAATGCTTAACTAAGTTAAACGACTCGATGCCCTCAAAATAGTAGATACAATATATATATGGAAAGACATCTTGATATTCTAGTCTTTCTTTATTCCAATTTAGTGCATCAGCATTATTTATCACATTAAAGAAATGTATATAAATAGATTGGGCATCACTAAATTTTAAATAGCTGCTAAGTCTTTTTTTTAAGTCTATTTTGGAAGGGATGTTTTTAATTTCTGCTGCTTTACTCTTCTTTAAAATGTCCAAGACATCATTAGATAACTCATCCAACCGTTGTTTTACTGGGAGGTTATTATAACTATGGAATCTTGATAAAAGGTATTCCTTTGTTATGATCGTATCACCAAAATGCATATTTTCATCCGGTTGGAAGATGTTTGAATCAATATTCTTTATATAATTGCTCAATTGCTTAAAAAAAGCTAATGAGGATTTTAGTTTTACTCGAAGCGTATAGTTAGAATGAGGTTCCTCTATGATTCTTTTGGTTTGTTCGTATAAAGATTCAGCTTTTATATTATTTGGAAGAAGAGCTGTGGCAATATCATCAAATGTCTGTTCACGAACTGGGTCTTCACCCAGTTCAGGCAAAACATTTGCTATAAAATCAGCAAATATTTTATTCGGTGATATGATTGTGATCTGATCAGACGATAGCTTTTCTTTGTGCTTGTAAAGCAAGTAGGCAATGCGATGCAGAGCAATGGCTGATTTTCCTGAACCAGCAACTCCTTGAATGACGAGAGTATGAGCAGATTCATTTCGTACAATCTTATTTTGTTCTTTCTGTATGGTTGATATAATTGTTTTCATTCGATCATCAGACGTTGTACTCAATTCTCTTTGAAGGACATCATCTTGGATAGTCATAGAGCTCTCTAATGCATACTGCAATTGCTGATCCTTAATTTTATACTGTCTTTTTCGGCTGATTTCCCCATGTATCATACCAACCTGTGCTTCATAAGCAGCTTGCCCAAGTTCGTATTCATAATACATACTCGATATCGGTGCTCGCCAATCGTAAATTAATATATCGTTATCTCGATCAGCTAGGTTGAACTTTCCAATATAAAATTCTTCTACCTCATCGCCATCCTCAAATTTAAAATCGATACGACCAAAATAAGGTGATTCTAAAAGCTTTTTTACTTTATTTAATTGACTATAGTAAAAGTCAATTGTTTTATCAATATTAGTCATAGACCGATAATTTTGGTACATCTCCATCGGATCAGCAGTAAACTCGGATAAATAATGCTTTAAATCATGATAATCTGCATCGTCTTTTTTAATTTTATGATTGATGTAATCTTTTTCTTCTTCCAAATGACTAATCATTTCTTTTAATCGTATACTTTCTTCCTGGAATATATCAGATGTCATTATAGCACTCCTTTCTTATACTTAAGTTTTCATAAATATAGTGTAACTGGCTTAATCATGTATCTCTCCTTGTTGGTATAAAACCATTTCCTGAGTAGGATAACCAAATTCAGTCAGAAGTTCTGCTTCTCTAAAACCTAGTTGAATTAATGCATTTCGGTAGCCTAGGTCAGCTTTATCTCCTTTTCTAAAAGACGTGATGTGGACTTTTTCGTAATTTGCCAAATCGGTCATCTTTATAAAAAGATGTATAATCTCTGGTTTATCATATAAAGGATGAACCCCCAGGAAATCAATTCCCCCATTTATGTGGGAAATCAACATATTTCCAATGATTAATCCATTTTCTATCATGATGAAGGCACGTCTGTCAGCAATGTATGTTTGAAGTACCTTTCTATGCTCTGCTTCTTGCAAGTGAGGAAAGCCATCAATTACGAGGCTTACAAAAGCCATCCAAGATGGTACATCATCCTTGGTAGCTTCTTTAATTATTCGTAAGTTCTCTAATTCTTTATTGTTACTCGTCTGAGTCCATTCATGATTAAATTGGAATCGTAACTGTAATGGATAATAGTCTTTTTCCTCACGGTATTGAAGGGGTGATTTCTTATACATTGCTTTAAATATAGTGGTAAATGCTTGCTGACTCTCGTAACCAGCAACCAATGCGATTTCTAGAATAGACTTATCGGAGAATACAAGCATCTTTGCTGCCTCAGTTAACTTTCTTCGCTGTACATAATCATGAATAGTCATACCTACTGTTTGTGAAAATACCCTATGCAGATAATACTTCGAATAATGCAAGGCATGTGCAACAAGTGCTAGGTTCATTTTCTCTGATAGATGAGCTTCGATATAATCAATGGTATCCATAATTAGATTCACTTTTTTCAAAGCTTGACCCTCCCTCACAAATAATAACAAGAAAACCTAAAGATCTTTTCATTATTCTTGCTCTTTTCTTACACATATACTAGCGGATGCCAGCAATATTATATTTAAATATGACAATGAAGGGAGAGTAATATACATTTAGTATTGGAAATGAGGGAATTTATACGGATAACAAACTATTTTTTTGTTGATAGCTCATACTATCATTACAATGTTAGGTGGAATTCAGAAGTTTACTTATATATTGAAATAACTATCACCTTAAAATGGACAATGCTTAAAAAGAGGTGGTTTGGTCGAGTAGAAAAGGAACGAATAGAACCTGTCACTTGTTCCATTCATCCCATTTAATCAAACGTTTGTTTAAATACTAAGCTTCAGTACCATATTTCAACGTATTGACCAATAATTGCGTATTGCGATTAAGGTTTGTCCCTTTGGTCAGGATATAAGAAAAGGCTCGTTTTGCATAAAGGCCATCTATCGGTACAATCTTCAATAGACCGTATGTTAATTCCTCTTGTATGGTTGCCTCGGATAGTAAGGCGAGTCCTAGTCCACTTTTTACGCTACTTTTTATTCCTTGGGTAGAGCTGATGATGAAGGTGGATTTGACTCTAATTTGATGAGATTCGATTAGATGGTCAAATGATTGCCTTGTCCCCGAACCTTCTTCACGGATAATCCATTCTTGATCATGCAAATCTTCTATCGAATGAAAATTTCCTTCATAGGCAGGTGAACAGACAATCACTAAACGATCTTCTGCGAAGGGTGTTTGGACCACCTCTCTTGCATAGGTTTGCCCTTCCACTAAACCGATATCTACTTCTAACCGCCTCACACTATTAATCATCTGATCTGAATTACCAATCGTCACATGGAAGGATAACTGCTCATGAGTTGCTTGTAATTGTGCGATCACGCTCGGCAAAATGTATTCACCAATTGTAAAACTAGCTCCGATTCGTATGAGTCCTGAGGCAACTTGTTTTTTCTCATATAATGTTTCTTTAAGCTGTTGATACACATCCCATATTTTTAAGCCTTGATTATAAAAAAGTTCCCCTTCTGCTGTTAAGTGGACTTTTTTTGTTGTGCGCTGAATGAGTGAGGTCGCAAATTCATTTTCCAGGTTTTTTATATGGACACTAACGGTTGGTTGAGATAACGCCCTTTGTTTAGCTGTTTTTGTAAAATTTTTCTCGCGTGCGAGGACAAGAAACGTCTCAAGTTCCTCCATATGCATGATAACCACCCCATTTATTAATAAAATGAATAAGTATTATTATATATATTTATTTCCAAAATAAAAAGGACAAAACTATACTGTAATAGAGAAAGGGGAGGCAGCAATGGATTTAAAGTCATCTTTGAGAACAGGCTCCTTTTATTTTGGAATAGGAACGACATTGATTATTGCAATTATGGCTGGCCTTCTCGCCAAACTACCTTACCTGACGATAATCGGTCATCTTGTTTTAGCCATTTTGCTAGGTATAATTTGGTCTCATACGATTGGTTGGAACCGTTCATATAAAGTCGGTGTTGATTTTTCTAGTAAAAAATTATTAAGACTAGGCATTATCTTGTTAGGTTTGCGCCTTAATTTATCCGATTTAGCTCATGCAGGTGTAAGTACTTTTCTTTATGCGGCATTCTTATTATGTGTCACCCTCATAGCAGTTTATAGCTTCGCTAGGATGCTTCGTGTGGATAAGACATTAAGTTTATTAACGGCATGTGGTACGGCGATTTGTGGTGCGGCTGCGATTGTGGCGATTGCATCTGTTGTCAGAGCGAAGGAAAGTGTGACTGCTGTCAGTGTCGGTGTGATTGCTGTGCTTGGTACGCTATTCACGTTACTTTATACATTTCTTTATCCGATTTTACCAATAACCGATTACCAATATGGTATGTTAACTGGAGGCACCTTGCATGAGATTGCGCACGTTGTTGCTGCTTCTTCTGTTGGTGGTGTGGAGGCAGAGAATATCGCCATCATCGTTAAACTAACAAGAGTCATTTTACTTGTACCAGTGGCCATTCTTATCGGCTATTATATGAAGAAGCGGGAAAGTCAAGAGAGCGCAACAAAGAACAAGTTACCTATTCCTTGGTTTATTTTCGGTTTTCTCGCAATGAGCGCCATCAATACGTTGGGGTGGTTGCCGACTGAACTTGTTCAATGGCTTATTAGTGGATCATATTTATTATTAGCAATGGCAATGGCGGGCTTAGGGCTAAATGTAGAACTCTCCGCTTTTAAGAAAATGGGCCTGCAGATTTTTTATGCGGCATTACTTGGTACGATACTGCTTGTTTTATTAGGATTTATCATTATTTTTATGATGTAAAGGGTCACATGAAGTGTGGCTCTTTTTTTTGTTCCATTGTATGATAATAAGAATATATTTCCATTTTATATGTATGAAGGAGTAAGTATGAAAAGTATATACCTCGCTATCGTTTTAAGCGTATTAGTTCTCATCGGTTGTGAAAAGGGAGAGCCGATGGTGTTATTGAACGAGCCAATTAAAGCTATTCATTTTTCACCATCAAAAGGCGTGGGTGAAATAAATGAAACCATCCTTTTTTCTATCAAAGAAGATGCAGACATAAAAACAGTGGAAAAAGTCATTTTAACAGCTGTAAAAGAGCCAACAGTAATAAATGAAAGACTGCCAGATTATGATGTAATGGTTGAGTATAAAAAGGGTTTGCCTACTCATGCCATTCATTTATGGGTAGGAGAACAAGATGAACCTAGTATTCTCATGTATATGGTTAATGATGGGGAGACGTATTTGACCACAGGCGACATGACGAATGTGTTAAGGGAGATGCTTAAGAAATGATTATAAACGAACAAGAGCAAAAAATAATAGAATGGACCAGATTCAAGTTCGGCTTAGCTCATTATGATTTATGTCGTAGTAGTTACAGTCGCCGTGTAACACTTTTTAATGAAACAGTTTACCAATATTGTATGGAGTGGTTTCCTAAAGAGGCAGGTATTGTTGAGGAAAATTTAAATCCTGAGGGAACGGCAGTAATTACGATCGATTTGCAAACAAATAAGGTAGAATCCGCTATTTTTGTGGAAGGGAAAACATATGCAAAGCATGGTGTTGTCTTTCAACAGCGGGATGTAGAAAGCATTATCAAATGGATAGAAGCGGAAACGAATTTAATATATGGTAGGCATTTTCAACTGGATTCCCATAATGAGGAGGAGTATTCTTTTAAAGGATCTTATAAAGGGATGGACGTTTCCCCGTCTGGTTATATTGAACTGAAAGTAAATAGAGATGGGGATTTGATTTTTTATAGCATTCATGGTTATTTTCCAACAGATGAATGGGTGGAAGAAGAGGAATATACATTGACCGTTGAGCAAGTGGAAAAAAACGCACAGGCGCAAATCAGGTTGATACATGATCCTTCCTTTGAAGAGGAAAAAATCCAAGCTATTTATGGTATAGAGGAAATTTATGTAACCAATGATCTTTCTAAAACGATTCCTTATGAAGGTTTTGCGACTGGGATTGGGCAGATAGAAGTGCAAGAAGTATTGAATTGGACAGAGCCGTTACAAACACCCTTTGCTAGAAAAGAAATGGAATGGATAGAAGATATCTCAGCAAAACAGGCATTCACGAATGAACCTAGTGCTGATACTGTACCGATTAATAAAAGTGAAGTAACTGCTTATATTGACGTCGTTCAAACGTTTTTAAGACAAGTATACCCAGAGTATTCAGGGGAATGGTTATTAACTTCTTTCAATCGGGATATTGGTTATATTCACGCAAATTTAAAAGGAAGTAAGAGCCACTCGTTTGTTTTCCAGCGGAAACTGAAAGTCTTTATCGATCCCCGTTCGCTCGAGGTGATTAATTATATAGACAACCAGATATTAAGTGATCAATTTAAATCGTATGATGGCCCGGAAGAGGTTGTCCTTTCAAAAGAAGAAGCCTATGAAAAAATCAAAGAATTCATTGTGTTAAAACCTTGTTATGTGTATGACTTTGATAAACGAAAATATATTTTAAGTGCAATGATTGATAGTTTGTATGGGGTTGATGCCAATACCGGTGAAGTTTTCTTGTTGGCGGATAGGAAGTGAGGGAGGGGTGGATTTAGTAACAAGATTGCGAGATCGAGGAGTAAAAGTAACCGAGATACCGAAATGGGGTCCTTATTTACAATATCGCTGGGAGCAGTCATTTGCTAGTCACTTGAATAAGAGTGAAGAAGAAGAGATTCATTTATATGATAAAGGGAGAATTTGTGGGTTTCTATGGCACGTTTTTAGTTATGAGACAGTCGCTTGTCTAGAAGGAGAACAGGCTAGAGGTAGGTTAGATCAAATGAAAAATATGTCTTGTTATATATTTTACGAGATGGAGGATACTGCGTATATCATTGATCGGGTAACATCACTCAAGGCGATTGATTTCGAGAGAGAAAGTGATATTTATGTTTTGGATGTTGATTTTACTTGGACATATATAAGGACACATGAATCCCCGTGGTACGGTCCTTATTTTTATCATCATAAAGAGGTTGAGAGAAGATGACTTATAAACTGGTATTCTTTGATGTGGATGGTACGATAACGAGTGAAAAAGATGGGAGTATACCACCAACAACTAAGGTAGCGATTAGAAGACTGATGGAGAAAGGTATACACGTTGTTGCGGCTACTGGTAGACCATTATCCATGTGTGAAGAGTTGCGGGAAATAGGAATAGAGACATTTATAACAGCTAACGGAGGGTATGCCAAGCATCAACAGACGGTCATACATAAGATTCCATTTAATAAAGAGAGATTAATAGACGTGATGAACTTTGCAGAAAAAATGAAACATGGTTTAACTTTTTATACTGAATCCCTTTATATGAATGGTGTCAAAGAAGAAGCTATTCTTACAGCACTTAATGAGACTTTATCTCTTGCTGATTATCCGAGTACACAGCCTGCTATTCTTGAGGAAGAGGTATATCTTTTATGTTTATTTGCGAATGATAGAGTAGTAGATATTTATCGGCAAACGTTTCCTTATTTAATGTTTAAGAGGTGGCACCCTTATATCTTAAATGTAGTTGAAAAAGAGGTATCTAAGTATGTAGCAATAAAAGAAGTATTAGCCTATTTCAATGTGTACCCCCATGAAACAATTGCTTTTGGCGATGGCGACAATGACATTGATATGGTGAAACTTGTTGGGCTAGGAATTGCGATGGGGAATGGTAGCCAAGGCGTTAAGACTGCTGCGGATTATGTGACTTCTAGGGCAAGTGAAGGAGGGATTTATGAGGCATTAAAGAAGTTCAATATTTTATAAGAAGGAGGTTCGTTATGAAGGAGAATATATATGATCAAGCATCCTTTTTTGAAAAATATAGCCAAATGACACGATCGGTAAAAGGCTTAGAAGGAGCTGGAGAATGGCAAACATTAAAAGGTATGCTGCCGACCTTTCAGGATAAAACCGTCTTAGATTTAGGTTGTGGTTTCGGTTGGCATTGCCGATTCGCGGCAGAGCATGGAGCTAAATCAGTTGTGGGAGTAGACATTTCTGAAAAAATGATCTCGAAAGCAAAAACAATGTCACAAGACTATGAAAATGTTACATATATTCGATCCACAATAGAGGATATGCAAATAAAGGAGAGGCATTATGATGTGATAGTAAGTTCGCTTGCCCTACACTATGTACCTGACTTTGAAGAAGTGGCTAATAATGTTCATAAGGGATTGGTAAAAGGAGGACAATTTATTTTTTCTGTAGAACATCCTATTTTTACAGCACAAGGTAGTCAAGATTGGTTCTATGATGCACAGCAAGAGGTTTCTCATTTTCCTGTCGACCATTATTTCTTTGAAGGAGAAAGACAAACAACCTTTTTGGGAGAAAAAGTAACGAAATACCATAAAACTTTGACTACTTATCTTGATGGCTTACTAAAGCAAGGTTTTCAAATCACAAGAGTAGTGGAACCAAAGCCACCAGAACATATGATGCATACAGAGGAAATGAAGAATGAAATGAGAAGACCCATGATGATCATTATTTCGGCGACTAAATACGAGTAGCTTAATATCAATGATGGTTGGTTGTTGAAGAAAGGAGTAGATGAATTGGTCGTTTCAAGAAATTATTCTCTTAACCAGTTTTATGAGATTCCGCCATATACGTACAATCCGGTAGCAGGAGCTTTATATATGGGGTTGAAATTATGACGGAGTTCCAACTTTGTCATAGAATAAAGGAACTCATGTCGGGATTTGATAAACCGTGGTTTATTGCGGGTGGTTGGGCGATTGATTTGCATATCGGTCAAAAGACTAGAGAACATAAAGATATTGAAATCGCTGTATTTCGTCATGATCAAGCGCATGTAAAAAATCACCTTAAACAATGGAGGCTTCAGAAAGTGGTGAATGGTGAACTAGTTATTTGGGAAGGAGAAAACTTACAGCGACCGATTCATGAAATTCATTGCCAGAATGTGATAAATGGTACTTCTTTAGAGGTATTGTTGAATGAAATCCAACATAACGATTGGATCTTTAGAAGAGATGAGCGTATTCGTTATTCATTTGAAAAAATGAAGTCCGTACACATAGAAGATATTCCATATTTGAGCCCCGAAGTGGTGTTGTTATATAAAGCGAAAGATACGAGAGCGAAAGATCAAGAGGACTTTCTTCGAGTCGTCGATTTCCTATCTTCTGAAGAAAAGAAATGGCTACAAACGGCGATGCAATTACATATGCCATATCATAAGTGGTTAGAATTACTGTAAGATACTGAAATACACTTACTTAAATGGATCAGGAGGATACCTAGTGATGGATATAATGAATATGACAGTAACCTTAGCATTATTAGGCGGGCTATTGGCATTTTTCTCTCCGTGTACGCTACCGTTATATCCGACTTTTATCTCTTATATTACCGGGGTATCGGTAAATGACCTGAAACAAAAGCATGGTGCACAGTCGAAGGTAATCCTTCATGCGGTTGCGTTTTGTTTCGGATTAGCATCTTTAAACTATGTATTGGGTTTTTCTGCGAGTTTTCTTGGGGAGTTTTTTAGAGAATATAATGATCTCATTCGCATGTTTGGTGGGATTTTCCTTGTTATGATGGGGATATTTTTAATGGGTTTTTTTCAGCCGAAACTTCTTATGAAGGAGATACGCCTCTTTAAATATAAACAAGCAGGAACTTTTTTGAGTTCATACTTAGTAGGCGTCATTTTTGCTGCCGCTTGGATCCCATGTATTGGCCCCATCTTAGGTGCTATTATTTACGCTAGTTTGGCTCAACCACCAGAACAAACTTTTATCCATATTACAGCTTATTCGTTAGGATTTTCTATACCGTTTATTTTACTAGGTTTTGCTATTGAGAAGGTGCGATTCTTTCATAAATATTCGAGTCATTTGATGAAAATGGGTGGTTTCATTTTGATTATTATTGGGGTAATGGTCTATTTTGATCAAGTGTATGTCATCAACATTTGGGGAGCGAAGGCGGAATTCTTTTTGAAAGGGTTGTGGGGGATGATTACTAGTTAGCACAAAGGGGGACAATTAGTTGAATCAGTTTAATATAAAGTGGCAAAACCCAATCATCCGTCTGTTTATTTTAGGCATGCTACCTTTGATCGTGCTGTCTATCATATTTTTTAGTACTTTACCGAGTGAATTGTATTGGATCCCAAACAGTTTATTAATGATTGGTAC
Organism: Cytobacillus sp. FSL K6-0129; assembly: GCF_038007625.1. Lineage (NCBI taxonomy): Bacteria > Bacillati > Bacillota > Bacilli > Caryophanales > Bacillaceae > Cytobacillus > Cytobacillus sp. FSL K6-0129. The sequence continues at coordinate 3,349,780 of NZ_JBBOXM010000001.1, forward strand.
AGTCGTTATGATTCTTACTAGTGCTATACTTTACAGAAAAAGTAAGTAGGAAGAGTTGAGTACAAAACCATAAAAAAGACATGAACAAATGTTTCTGGGAATTTGCTCATGTCATTTAAATTGGGTTTTCTCTTTTTATTTACCAATTAAAGACGGTTTTAAGAGTAAAGAGAATCAATGAGTACAAAAGGGAAGCCAATAAGAAAGTGGGCAGGTGGGCATAGTCTTCCTCCGGTAACTCTTTACTGATGACATTAAAGATCATTGCGCCTGAACTGAAAGCGATGATGGAGTGGACGAATAACCCTGTAGTAGGGCCCATTGATCCGGCAAGTGCCCCTATAAGCGTAGCTATCGCAAATAGAAAGCGTCCGTATTGATGGTGAATATCCTCGTTTTCTTTTCCAATATGATAGGATATGCCGATAAAGTGAAGACCGATGGCTAATCCATAAAATAAAGCTTCACCAGAGTGAACATCAGATGAGAATACAATATAAGAAACCATAAATGTATAGATAGCGAAAAAAGTTGCTTGCACAAAATAGGCGGCGTTTTGGTTCATTTTTTGCGCTTTTGTAGATTTTGCGAATTTATACACACTATAGTAAACAATTAATCCGATCAACCCTAAGAAGTATAGTTCGGAATCGATCGCTAGTGTGCCACCTAACTTATCTTGTTCTTCATGCATGGAAGGGAGAATATATACAAATACATAAGCGATCGCCACACCGCCGGAAAGTGAAAGTATTTTCTGCTCTTTCATTGGTAGCCATTTAATAATCCTTAGTGCAAAAAGTTGAATGAATATAAGAATAACGCCAATGATGATGGATTCAATGGTCATGGTGATTCCCCTCCTATTTCTCTACCCTTCTATATACCCAAAAATCATAAATGAGTCATCCTCCGCCAATTTTTATTTGTCTGGTTATTTAACCTGACGAGACGAGATAAAAGGCCAATAGTAGTAATAAGTAAGCTATGAGAGGGAAAAGAATAATCCATGGTCAGTGGTAGATGACGCCGCGTGCCTGCCCTATGAGCCCAGGCCTTTCATTGGTAATCGAAAGATAAATCGTCGGCAAATATTGTTTTCCCGTGCCGCCGAGAAATAGATAAAGACCCGTGATTTGGCCGAAATACACAACCAACAATGGTGAAAAAAGTAAAAAAGGAAGCGTTAGCGAGTCATTCAGCACGAAAATCCGCCACGAAAGCCGAGCAAATAGCATTAGCAAGTCATTCAGCCAGAAAATCCGTCACGAAAGCCGAGCAAATAGCATTAGCGAGCCATTCAACTAGAAAACCCGCCACGAAAGCCGAGCAAATAGCATTAGCAAGTCATTCAGCCAGAAAATCCGTCACGAAAGCCGAGCAAATAGCATTAGCAAGTCATTCAGCCAGAAAATCCGTCACGAAAGCCGAGCAAATAGCATTAGCGAGTCACTCAGTCAGAAAATCCGCCACGAAAGCCGAGCAAATAGCATTAGCGAGTCACTCAGTCAGAAAATCTGCCACGAAAGCCGAGCAAATAGCATTAGCAAGTCATACAGCCAGAAAATCCGTCACGAAAGCCGAGCAAATAGTATTAGCGATTCACTCAGTCAGAAAATCCGCCACGAAAGCCGAGCAAATAGCATTAGCGAGTCATTCAGCCAGAAAATCCGTCACGAAAGCCGAGCAAATAGCATAGGCGAGTCATTCAGTTAGAAAATCCGCCACGAAAGCCGAGCAAATAGCATTAGCGAGTCATTCAGTTAGAAAATCCGCCACGAAAGCCGAGCAAATAGCATTAGCAAGTCATTCAGTTAGAAAATCCGCCACGAAAGCCGAGCAAATAGCATTAGCGAGTCATTCAGTCAGAAAATCAGCCACGAAAGCCGAGCAAATAGCATTAGCAAGTCATTCAGTCAGAAAATTCGTCACGAAAGCCGAGCAAATAGGGCATTAGCGAGTCATTCAGTTAGAAAATCAGCCACGAAAGCCGAGCAAATAGCATTAGCGAGTCACTCAGCCAGAAAATCCGCCACGAAAGCCGAGCAAAACACATTTGCCTTTCACTTCTCCCATTGACTTTCAAAACCCAGTTGATTACAATTACATTTAAATATTTTCACTCTAAAAGCAATGAAGAGAAAAAGTAGAATGTGTCGTTTTTTAAGCAGAGAGCTTCGGTAGCTGAGAAGAAGCAAAAAGCAATCATTCGAAAATGGTCTCTGAGCTGTGTACTGAACATACTTGTTTATAAGTATAAGTAGGCTACACCGAGTTTTGGCACTCGTTATCAATGTCACAGTATAAAGGCCGATTGGGACTGGCGTACTTGATGAGGCAAGTAGGGTAACCTATTTGTGAAATAAGGTGGTAACGCGTGGTGTAAACCTCGCCCTTAGCTAGAAATAGCTATGGGGCGAGGTTTTTTGTTTGCAGTCATGTCTCAATCAATCAGGCTAACAATTTAGGGGGAATAGAAGATGAGTATTTTTATTGGTGGGGCGTGGGCTTATGCAAATGGATCTTTACATCTCGGTCATGTTTCAAGTTTGCTACCTGGAGACATTTTGGCAAGATATTATCGTTTAAAAGGAGAAAAAGTGCTATATGTTTCAGGCAGTGATTGTAATGGTACACCGATTACTGTGAAGGCAAGACAGGCGGGGGTAGAGCCGCAGGCGATAGCGGATCACTATCACCAAGAGTTTGTTGATTGCTTTACGCAATTAGGTTTTTCTTATGATATTTATACAAGAACAGATACAGCTCATCATCATCATGTAGTACAAGAAATATTTTTAGCGCTTTTAGAAAAAGGCTTGATCTACAAGCGAAAGGTAGAGCAAACCTATTGTGACCATTGTCAGCAGTTCTTGCCAGACCGCTATGTGGAAGGATTATGTCCAGTTTGCAATGAACCTGCCAGAGGTGATCAATGTGATCATTGTGCAACCATCTTAGAGCCCCTTGAACTTCATGAACGCAGCTGTAAAATTTGTGGTCACACACCGACGACAAGGGAGACAGAACATTTTTATTTTGCACTAAGTGACTTACAAGCTGATTTGGAGAAATATACACAACGGGCTGAGGTGCAACATTTATGGAGAGAGAATGCACTGCATTTAACGAAAAGGTATTTAGGTGAAGGCTTGCACGACAGAGCCATTTCTCGAGATCTACCAATCGGTGTCAGTGTCCCTGTTTCTGGTTATGAAGATAAAAAGGTGTATGTATGGATTGAGGCGGTTTCAGGCTATTATTCAGCAAGTAAAAAGTGGGCCGAAGAAAACAATCAGGATGATCATCATTTTTGGTCAAATGAAACAACCTCGTATTATGTGCACGGAAAAGATAATATCCCGTTCCACACGGTCATTTGGCCCGCCATTTTACAAGGAATAGGAATTGCGGCATTGCCGACAAGGGTGATTTCCAACGAATATGTTACTTTAGAAAAAAAGAAGTTATCGACGAGTAAAAATTGGGCTGTTTGGGTGCCTGATTTCTTAGAAAGATATGAACCAGATTCGATTCGCTACTTTCTTACGATTAATGCACCGGAGAATCGCGATGCCGATTTTTCTTGGATAGAGTTTATCTATAGTCATAATAGCGAATTGCTCGGTGCATATGGGAATTTTGTGAATCGTACGTTGAAGTTTATTGAAAAATCATTTGCCGGTGTCATTACAACGACGGATATTGATGAAAAGATAAAAGGAGAAATTAACTGCTTATATCAAGAAGTTGGAAACCTCATTGAACAAGGGAGCATGAAGCAAGCCCTAGAGAATATATTCGCCTATGTGCGAAAATCTAATAAATATTTTGATGAGCAAAAGCCATGGCAACAATGGCATGAGGATCAAGGAACTTGTGAAAAAACGTTAGCTAATTGTGTTTATCTTCTTGCCAACCTCGCGCAATTACTTTCTCCTTTTTTACCGTTTTCAAGTGAAAAGGTATTTGAATTACTCAATGTCCAAGAGCGGAGATGGCAAGAGGTTGTTTTGAATGGTGTGACACTCACTGCACCAGTTGAACCATTGTTTGCGCGCATTGATGTAGAGAACATTGAAAAAGAATTAACGAGATTACAAGCACAATCACTTATCTAATAATCGCCGGAAGCAGGACTTTACTTAGCAAACAAAGAACCAATACTTGGGTGGTGAAGTGATGAGGTCAGAAACAGAAATGATGGCTACGATTATAGACTTTGCAAAAAACGAAGAGAGGATTTTTGCTGTCTATATGAACGGTTCCAGAACAAATATAAATGTCCCAAGAGACCAGTTTCAAGATTATGATATTGTTTATGTCGTTGAAGATACCGAGCCTTTTATTAAAAATCAAAATTGGATCGCATCATTCGGCGAGTTGATTATGAAGCAAGAACCAGATAAAAATGATTTTGGTAAAGAAATAGTGCAAGACTTCAAGAGTTATGGTTTTCTGATGCTATTTACAGACGGCAATCGCATCGATCTTCGCTTTCAAACGAAGGAAGTGATGCGAAAAGAATATGGGGAAGATAAACTGACTGTTCCTTTATTAGATAAAGGTGAGTACTTGCCCATTATTCCTCCTCCGACAGATGTCGATTACCACGTGCAAACACCGAGTGAAGGTGAATATGATGCTTATACAAATAACTTCTGGTGGTGTCTACAAAATGTGGCGAAAGGCATTTGGCGAGATGAATGGCCATATGCTCAAGCAATGTTTAACTCTGACATAAGAGACGCATTAAACAAAATGGTCGATTGGTGGATCGGTATTCAATATGATTTTCGTATTTCTACTGGTAAGTTAGAAAAATATTATAAGTGTTATCTCCCTCCTTCCTATTGGGAGATGTACAGAAAAACTTATAGTGATGGAGATGAGGAAAATATGTGGGAAGCAGTTATGACCACATGCGAATTGTTTCGTGCGTTAGCTCAAGAAGTGGCTAATCACCTTCGATTCTCTTATCCTATCAATGATGATCGCCGCATGTTGGCGTATTTGGAGGGGGTTAGGCAATTACCGAAAGCGTGAAGGAGATAGGCTACTTAAAGAATGAGAGGAAAAAGCGGAAAAAGGGATTGAAGACCTTTCGTATAAGGGTAAAGAATTGTACGACTTAAAAGCAAAGGGATGGATTCACACAATGAATATTCTTTCCTATTCTTATAAAAAACGGGGAGCGATTGAATTTACTTTCGATGCTTTTCCCCATTCAAAAGTAGTCTTTCACCCAATTAAAACGTATTATTTCATTCGCACTGTGCGCTGGAATGCGGCGGATCCTGTTGTGACAAGAAGAGATTTAGAGAGAATGGAAATGGTAGCTAACTTAGAGATGGGTACACTTGAACATTATAAAAAAAGAAAAGGTTATAAACCACTAACACTATAAATGTAAGCCAGTAAGGAGGAAGCCGATGCCATCTTATCAACCTAAATTACCTTTAACAGCGGATGAAAGGTCTAGACTACGAGAGGCAAGATTGAAGATCAGCCAAATACATATACTTGGGATAAAAGAAATTAGTCAGCATTTAAATATATCAGATGAAAGGGCACGGAAGATTAAGGGATGGGCAGACTTCCAATTGGTGCCCTCAATTGGTTTTGAATTAGCGGATAAACTTGTTCGATATCTGCAAATCTATCGTTTAGAAGATATAAAGAATGAAAACCCTGGACAACTATTTGATCTGCTGGAAAAGGAAATGGGTGTGAGAACGGATGGCTGTGTGGAAGATCAAATTCGCTGTGTCATTCATTTTGCTAACAATAAGCAAATGTCTAAAAAATGGTTTGACTTCACGGAGGAGAGGAAGGCGTATCGCATAACACATGGCTTTCCATCAGATCGACCAGAGAAATCGTGGAGGGACTAGGAGAAGTTGGCTATTGTGATTCAAGAGAGTAGCTTATTGCAAAGTCCGCTCTCCATCAAAAGTCGTAAGTAAGATACAGCTTTTATCGGTCGTGATGAGTTCTCTTTTGTATAAAAATATAATTAGATAAAGGAGGACTGATGATGCAATGATAGAAGGCTTATATGAAGCTCATTTACCAGTCAAAAATTTAGATGACGCGATTGAATTTTATACGAATCTAGGGTTACAGGTGGCATTAAGGGATGAAGATACAGTATTTCTCTGGATTGAAAAGGATAAAAGTTGGTTAGGTCTATGGCAAGGTGAAGAGTACAAGTTGCCTTATCATCCTTCTGTTAGACATGTTGCCTTTCGCGTTTCCTATGAAAATTTAAAGCGGTCATTAAATTGGTTAGAAACAAAGGGAATTGAAGCAGTGCCATTTGGTAACAGAAAGTCGGTGGCTCCATTTATTCGATCACATCAAAGTAATGCGTCAGTTTATTTTAAAGACCCGGACGGCAATAGTTTAGAGTTGATGTGTACGGTGGATACACCAGAGGAGTTGCAGAAAGTTTGCAAAAAGTGGTCTATCACTGAATGGGAAGAATCTTTGAAGGGACTTAAGCTACAAGATATATATAAATAGAGTAATTTTACGAAAAAATGTTGCTTCATATATCATTTTTTCGTTTTTTTTTGCCTTGTAAGAGTTGAGCGGTAATATGGTTACATTTAGAAAATGCCAAAGAGATAAAGTGATAAAAATAGGTTACTTGTCCACACGAAAATGATCTCTTCTTAATAAACTATCAGGATAAAGATTAAATTCTTGTGGAAAGGAGTGTTACATTTGGCTGATTGTAATAGAAATGCTTTAGGGACATGTTCCGATGCAGGTGGCTATAATACTACTGCAAGTGGTGTGGCTTCGCATGCGGAAGGTAGTACAACAGAAGCTGTTGGCACAGCGTCTCATGCGGAGGGCTATAATAGTATAGCAACTGGTGAGACATCACATGCCGAGGGTTATGCATCAACAGCAACAGGTGCAGCTTCTCACGTGGAAGGCTCAAGTACTAATGCGACGGAGGTCGCCGCACATAGTGAAGGGTTTAATACACTAGCGAGTGGGCAAGCCTCCCATGCGGAGGGGAATTCGACGGAAGCTTTAGGCACAGCATCCCATGTGGAAGGCTTTGAGAATATGGCGATTGCTGATAGCTCACATGCAGAAGGTTATGGAACAACAACAGATGGAATTGGTTCACATGCAGAAGGGGCTCAATCAAATGCAGGTGGAGTCGCTGCGCATGCAGAAGGTTTTAGTACAACTGCAAACGGCGATGGGTCTCATGCGGAGGGGAATTCGACAAATGCATTAGGGACAGCATCCCATGCGGAGGGATTTGAAAGTTTGGCCATCGGTGAAGTATCACACGCTGAGGGACATGGGACTGAAGCAAGTGGATATGCCTCTCATGCCGAGGGGATTAATACTTCGGCAATTGGAAATGAGGCACATGCGGAAGGAACAAATACATCGGCGATTGGAGATAATAGTCATTCAGAAGGTTATGCCACAACGGCTAGTGGGGAAACCTCTCATGCAGAAGGTTCAGAAACAAATGCAAGCGGAGATGTTTCGCATGCAGAAGGTTCAGAATCTACAGCAAGTGGAGAGGCTGCGCATGCAGAAGGGTTAGGTACAACCGCGAGTGGGGATGCCTCTCATGCGGAAGGGGATGGTACGTTAGCTTCTGGTAGTGCTGCACATGCCGAGGGTTTATCTACTACTGCTACTGCTACCGCCTCTCATGCAGAAGGTGGTTCAACAAATGCAACAGCTTATGGTGCGCATGCCGAGGGCATTCAAACAACTGCATCTAATTCTGGGGCCCATGCCGAGGGTTTTCTAAGTGTAGCAAGTAACTTTGGCACTCATGCCGAAGGGTACAATACTCTAGCGATAGGAGCCTACTCTCATGCAGAAGGGGGGAGTACACAGGCACAAGGTGTGTATACTCATGCGGAAGGATATTTAACCGTTGCAAGTGGAGATGCAGCTCATGCGGAAGGTACTTCAACAGTTGCTTCTGGTACTTGGTCTCATGCGGAGGGTGATGGATCAGAGGCATCTGGCTACAATTCCCATGCCGAAGGAAATTCCACAATCGCCTCAGGCACTTTTGCACATGCCCAAGGGCAGAGTACAGTAGCGGCAGGCTCTGCTTCCCATGCAGAGGGCTACTTATCTAGTACAACACTTGACGCCCCGTATGCTCATGCAGAAGGATTAGGTACAATTGCCAGCGGAAATGCTTCTCATGCGGAAGGAACAGAAAATACCGCAAGTGGTTTTTCAGCACACGCAGAAGGGGGTTCAGATGGTGCAAACTTACCTGCACCTAACACTGCAAGCGGCAATAGTTCCCATGTTGAAGGATTTAACAATGTGGCGAGTGGATTAGCAAGTCATGCAGAAGGCACAGATACGATAGCTTCAGGTGATTACTCTCATGCGGAGGGACTTGGAACAAGTACAAATGGTCAAGCCGGCGCACATATTATAGGTAGATACGGTGATGCCGAAGAACCTTTTTCATGGTTTATTGGTAACGGTACAGCTGCAGACACAAGAAGCCTCGGTGCTAAATGGTTAGCTAGTAATGGCGAAATGTATATTGATGGAGCCACATACAATACTGGTGGGGCAGATATAGCAGAGATGTTTGAAAGTATAGATGGCTTGGCAATTGATCCAGGATACTTTGTTACATTAGAAGGAGATAAGATGCGAAAGGCAACTGCATCTGATAGCTATATTCTTGGTGTAACAAGTGCTACTCCAAGTTTATTAGGTAATAGTGCAAGCTTGAATTGGCAGGGGAAATATGAATTAGATGAATGGGGACGTAGAATATACACCCATATTGAAGTACCTTTGCCAGCTACAAAAAATGGAGAACCTCGCTCATCGGTTACAGAAACCAAACCGATCATTAGTACGAAATGGGATCCATCGCAATCTTATGTTTCAAGACAAGATAGACAAGAGTGGTCTGCAGTAGGGTTATTGGGACAATTAAGAGTAAGAGATGATGGTAGTTGTCAAGTGAATGGCTATTGTTTACCAAATGATGAAGGAATAGCAACTACTTCACAGCAAGGGTATCGCGTGATCAAAAGAACGGCCGCTAATCAAGTCATTATTATGATAAAAGGCAATGAAAGTGAAATAATCGAGCTTTCTAACCGATATCAACAAGAGCAACAAGAAATGAAACAAATGCTTTCCCAGTTGGCTAATACAATTAATAATAAAAATAATTAAACCGTAAGAATGTAGGGTTTCTATAAAGAGGAACCCTATGTTTACATAATAAACTAAAAATCTGGGGGGGAAAACGATTGGAATCTAGAATTACATTTGATACAGAGGCGAAGGCTGGCTATATTTATTTACTGCCTGATTCAGAAACGTATACTATTCAAGCAACAGAAGATGTGGGTGATTCTCCATTACTAGTCGATATTGATGAGCATGATCGAATCGTTGGTATAGAATGTTTTGGAGAGATTGCGCAAAGATTATCCCCGATAGCAGGGGAAGAAAAAATATATCACGAAAATGGAGAAACCCTATCCTTCCGGCTATCTGGACAAGCTGTTAAGAAACATTATCTGCTAAAAGGCATCCAATTTTATTTTGCTGATGAGCAGTCTAAATACTTTATCGGCTTCGACATTATTGATCTTCACAAATATAAGAAACAGATTTTAAAAAGCATGGTAAAATAATTTTTAGTTTTTTTTCGCTTTCAAGAAATAAATCTTTTTAATTCAGCCATTACTGTTTTTAAAGTTTGAAGGGATTGTTCCGTATGATAGTTGATGTCGAGTGAGTGATTTGCGCCATCGATTATTTTTATTTGAATAGAACGTTCCTTCATTTCTTCGATTGTTTCATGATGGAAATATGGATCTTGATTACCGATGACGAGTAACACCTCTTGCGTTATAAGTACTGTTGCCTTAGCGATTGATGGGAGTTTTAATAACGGTGTTAAAAGAATAATCTGTGCCTCACGGAAAATTTCTTCTTTCGCAAGGTGTAAAGTGATCGGTATCGTACCAAGAGATTTGCCCAACAGGATGGTTTTTTGATAGATATGTTTTTGAGATAGATCCGTAATAACTAGGTGAATATCTGCCATCATTAAGGATGAAATGTCTTCTACTCTATGTGTTTTTAATAAATTTGCTTCATATTGATAATGGATATGAACAACATCAATGCCCTGTTCAATCATCATCATCGTAGCGTAGTAAAACAATGGATGATTATAGTTGTATCCCGCTCCTGAAAACATAATACATACGGACGGAGCACCTGAATTTATATGAGTATATCTAACTACTTTTTCCTCTTTTTGTAAGTTTCTTTCGTGAATTTCCATCGATTTCCCCTTGTTATTTTTTATAAGTAGTGTAACATATTTCCTGTACTGTATTTTCTGAATCTTATATTTTTTTGTAAGGGGTGATACCTATCGGGTGGAGAAATCCTGCGCTGCTTATATTGGGTATAGGCGTTTCTTATTTAGGAAATTGGATTTATTTGATTGCGTTGAACGTATATATTATTGACTTAACCGGTTCTGCAGCTGCAGTTGCGGGTCTTTATATTATTAGACCTCTAGCAATGCTTATGACCAACCTTTGGTCAGGAAGCGTGATTGATAGAGTAAATAAAAGAAGGTTAATGATTTTTATCGATATTGTACGTGGTCTTTTAGTTGTCTGTTTACCATTTTTACATTCATTATGGTTAATTTACTTTTTATTGTTACTTATTAATTTGGCTGGTAGTTTCTTTGGACCAAGCTCACAAGTATACATAACCAAATTAATTCCAGAGTCAGAACGTAAGCGAGTTAACTCTCTTATCGGAATGGCAGGTAATGGGGCAATTATGATTGGTCCAGCTATTGCAGGTGTACTAATGACGACGGTTAGTTTGGCTGTCTGCTTCTATATTAATGCGGCTACTTTTATTATTTGTGCTTTCTTTATTTTCTTACTTCCTAATGTGGATGAGCAGAATAATCATGTTAGAGAGCGAATTCGCTTAAAAACATTAATAGAAGATTGGCGAACAATTATCCGGTTTTCAAAAGGAGCCAAATATTTTATATCTGTCTATTTGTTGTTCCAAACGACGATGCTCATATGTGTCGCCCTAGATTCTCAAGAAGTTACCTTTTTAACGAGAGATCTTGGCCTATCTAATGAAGCGTATGGCTATATTGTGGCTATGACAGGTATCGGTGCTATATTTGGCGGTTTATGTTCGAGTTTATTAGCGAAAAAATTATCATTAAAACTATATATTGGTGCGGGGATGTTATTGACATCCATCGGTTACATTGTCTTCTATGCATCTTCACATTATTTGACTGCAACCATAGCCTTTGTCATATTAGGGTTCTTCTTTACGTTTGCAAATGCAGGTTACGTTACTTTTTTCCAAAAACAAGTACCTGTCGACATAATGGGGAGGTTTGCAAGTGTAGCTGATCTATTGCAAGGAATCGTCCAAATTGGTTTGACATTACTACTGGGTCTCCTAGCTGAGTGGTTTACCCTACAAGAAGTAAGTGTTGTATTTGCAGTGATTAGTGGAATTGTTTCCATTGCGTTAGTCGCAACTATCTATCGTCCATCAAAGGCAAGTTATTTTGAAGATAAGGCTGTCTCTAGCTAATGATTTGCTCCTAACTTCCGATTGAAGTATGATGAATGAAAATGAGAGATAAAGGAGATTAGCGATGAAAAGTGTCATGCCTTTTCTCATGTTTCAAGATGGCCAAGCAGAGCAAGCGATGAATTATTATACGTCAATTATTGAAGACTCAAGCATTATAAATATTGTCCGCTATGGTGAAAATGAAGCGGGTGATGAAGGAACAGTAATGAATGCCATATTCAAGCTAAAGGACCAAGAAGTGATGTGCATTGATAGTAATATCGCCCATCAGTTCAATTTCACACCAAGCTTTTCCTTTTATTTGAATTGTGATACTGAGGAAGAACTTCGTGTTGTCTACGAAAAGCTAGTAGACGGTGGTACGGAATTAATGCCTTTAGGTGATTATGGTTTTAGTCAACAATTTGCCTGGATTAATGATCGCTTCGGTGTGTCTTGGCAAATCAATCTACCTTAAGTAAAAAGATGGCGAGGGTTATGTATTCCCTTCTGCCATCTTTTTTAATGCTATCGCTCTTTTGGTTATGAATCGTTGCATATAAGCTTTTAAAAAGAGGAAGTCTGCTATCTTTCCAATCAATCCTAATGGTGAAATATAAGAAAATGAATCAATCATTTCTGTTCCTTCATCATGCTCGCGGAACTCATGAACATGGATAAATGATTGAAAAGCACCCTTTACCAATACATCTGTAAATTGATAGGGGCGTTCCATCTCCGTAACTTTTGCTGTTAGTCTCTGCTTTACACCAAAATGTATAGCTTCCCATGTTACTGTATCCCCACTCCTGAGTAAACCTGAAGTCACTCCGGCAACAGCTCGCTCCTGTGATTGCTTTGCTGTCTCCGTATGTACTTCCACATTTCTAGCTAAATCAAAACATAAGTGAATATCGGCATGAATCAACAAACGATGTTTAATGACAGGCATCTGTAAACCCCCTTATTTTAGTGATAACAAAAGCATTCGATGAAATCAACCACCATAAACAAGATCATTGAGGTAACCGTTGATTAATTATTTAGATAGTCTAAATAATTAATATTTCAGAAAAATTAGTTTTGTAAAATTTGTGTATATTTTTCTTTAATTTTTATTTAAAAAAAGAGGAATAATCGGAAGAATTAAACTGAAGAATATTATAGTAAACAGGAGAAATAATAAGTATTTGAGAGAATTATAAAGGTTTTTCTAGATAGGTGCGCTATAGTGAACGCACAGCTTTAAATATCCTCGGTAATTCTTGCTATTTACAATTTGAATGTATTAATAATATAATAGAAAAGTATTTTGTAGTATATTGCTTAATCTTTTTTCTAAGAACGGGGGACCCAATTTTTACAGCGGACATGTCCGTTTGGGGTGAATCTATGTATGTTAGAGGGGCTTACTGTTTCCCTTAGTCCTAACCCGAAAGCTAACCTCGTCAGCATTAAAGGAGACAAAAGGAGTTTATATGATTGCGGGAAAATGACTGAAAAGGCTTTTTTTTTTGGTTTATTTTCACCTTAAATTAATTAACCTTGTTTCCCTTGCCTAAGCACTAGATCAAATTTATAGAAGGTGAGGTTTTTTAAATGAAAAAAATATTTAAAATGAGTCTAGCTACTCAAATTTTGATTGGTTTGATTTTAGGTATTGCCATCGGTGGTATTTTCTACGGAAATGAAACCGCTCAAGGTATTTTACAGCCATTTGGTGATTTATTTATTCGTTTAATTAAAATGATTGTTGTACCTATCGTTCTTTCAACAATCATCGTTGCTATTGCTGGTGTTGGTGACATTAAATCAGTCGGTAAGCTCGGCGGGAAATCACTGTTTTATTTCATTGGAATGACAATGGTAGCGATTGCAGTGGGACTTATTTCTGCTAATATATTCCAACCTGGAGCGGGTTTGGATATGGAGAGCTTAGAACAGAATGATATTTCTGGATATGTTGAAACGAATGAAGAGCAAGAAGGAAAATCAATAGCCGACACACTATTGCATATTGTACCGACAAATCCGGTTCAAGCAATGGTGGAAGGTGACATGCTTGCGATTATATTCTTTGCCGTTGTATTTGGACTAGGAGTCGCAGCAATAGGTGAAAAAGGGAAACCAGTATTAAGATTTTTTGAAGGCACAGCTAAGGCCATGTTTTATGTAACAAACTTATTTATGAAGTACGCACCAATAGGGGTGTTTGCGTTAATTGGTGTGACTATTTCAAAATATGGTTTTGCTTCATTGATTCCTTTGGGGAAATTAGCGTTAACAGTGTATGGTACAATGGCATTCTTCGTTATCGTTATTTTAGGAATTATGGCTAAAATTATCGGTGTGAATATCTTTAAATTACTTGGATCCATTAAAGAAGAATTACTGCTTGCTTTCTCAACAGCGAGTTCAGAAACGGTTCTTCCAAGAATTATGGACAAGATGGAACAAGCAGGAAGCCCGAAACATATCGCTTCTTTTGTTATTCCAACTGGTTACTCATTTAACCTCGATGGTTCCGTTTTATACCAAGCCATTGCAGCATTATTTATTGCACAAATGTTTGGTATTGAGTTAAGTATTGTTGAACAAATCACACTAATGCTTGTACTAATGATTACTTCTAAAGGTATGGCAGGTGTACCAGGCGTTTCGTTTGTTGTTCTACTAGCTACTTTCAGTACAATTGGACTACCTGCAGCAGGTCTTGCTTTTATCGCAGGTATCGACCGTATCCTAGATATGGGTCGTACAGCAGTAAACGTAGTTGGTAATTCCCTTGCTGCACTTGTTATCGCAAAGTGGGAAGGCCAATTTAACCCGCCATCTGATAATAAAGTTCAAAAAGCTTCTTAAAAGTTATCATAGAATTTGTATGCCACAGAATTTAATTCTGTGGTATTTTTTTTGTTTGCGATTAATAGTCTAACTTGGCTGCATAACCTAAAATGCGAGGGAAGAGAATAAGAAACTATGTGGCAGGAATCAAATACACGCACAAGCTAAGGGAAAGCGAAGAAGAATTGCGCGCAAAAGCCGGATACGCGCAAAAGAGGTATAGAGAAGGGGGAGGAAATGCGCGCAAGAGCCAAAAACGCGCACAAGCTAAGGGAAAGAGAAAAGGAATTGCGCGCAAATGCCAGATACGCGCAAAAGAGGTATAGAGGAAGCCGAGGAAATGCGCGCAAGAGCAAAATATGCGCACAAGTTATGAGAAAGAGAAGAAGAATTGCACGCAAAAGCCAGATACGCGCAAAAGAGTCATAGAGAAGGGGGAGGAAATGCGCGAAAGAGCCAAAAACGCGCACAAGTTATGAGAGAGAGAAGAAGAATTGCGCGTAAATGCCAGATACGCGTAAAAGAGGTATAGAGAAGGGGAAGGAAATGCGCGAAAGAGCCAAATATGCGCACAAGTTATGAGAAAGCGAAGAAGAATTGCGCGCAAAAGCCAGATACGCGCAAAAGTGGTATAGAGGAAGCCGAGGAAATGCGCGAAAGAGCCAAATATGCGCACAAGTTATGAGAGAGAGAAGAAGAATTGCGCGCAAAAGCCGGATACGCGCAAAAGAGGTATAGAGAAGGGGGAGGAAATGCGCGAAAGAGCCAAATATGCGCACAAGTTATGAGAGAGAGAAGAAGAATTGCGCGCAAAAGCCAGATACGCGCAAAAGAGGTATAGAGGGAGTCGAGGAAATGCGCGCAAGAGCCAAAAACGCGCACAAGTTATGAGAAAGCGAAGAAGAATTGCGCGCAAAAGCCAGATACGCGCAAAAGAGTCATAGAGAAGGCAGAGGAAATGCGCGAAAGAGCCAAATACGCATACAAGTCTAAAAAAAGCAGGAAACACTTTACTCCAAAAGTATCGCGCTCAATGCGGACTTCGCTGTCAAAAGCAGGGCCCTGCATATTAAATGACTAGTTAGGGCCTTTGAATAGATAGGAAGTGGTATAATTTACTAAAATAAGGTGGAATCTATATGCCGATTCATTTAAATGTCGCAACAGGAAGCTGAGGGAATTGCTTTAACTTGGCAGTATGATGCCCCCTATGATTTTTATAATATTGAAGAAGATGAGGAGGATTTAGTTGCATTTTTGGATGAAAAAGAACGGGGCGAGTTTGTTTTTTCTGTAAAGGATGAAGAAGAGCTTATCGCTTTTTTGATGATTGAGCAAATGGGTGACTCAATGGATATAGGCCTTGGAATGAGACTAGACTTAACTGGTCAAGGAAAAGGTGCCACTTTCTTAAAGGCTGCGATGTGTTTTTTAAGAAAGAATTATGAACCTAAACAGATGACATTATCTGTAGCTACTTTCAATAAAAGGGCGATTAAACTATATAAACGAATGGGGTTTCGCATGAGTCGCATATATATGCAAGAAACAAACGGAAGTACTTATGAGTTTATAAATATGGTAATTGATTGTTATAAAAGTGTATAGGGAGTGGGTTAGCGGTTGCAAATTAAACAGCAAGTAGATAAATTATCGGATCATGAAGCAAGATCCTTACTGTTACAAATGTTATTACATACTGAAATGCTTCGTTCAGGAAATTACTCTGATGAGGATTATATGACTAGCATGAAGAAGTTTTATCAAGCAGTGTTAACATTTGATAAGGAAACTCCTCCTATTCAAGGAGGTAATATACATATTGTTTTTAGCGATTCGAGTGCGGGGAGTTTAAAACAAGCAATAAAGAAATTAAAAGTAAGTGATAGAGTTATTACTATTCCGATTAATTTTTCGATAGGGCCATTATGGCAATTGCATCAAATAGAGGGTCTTGAGAAGCGTAGGGACTGGTTGTTTGAACGTATTAATTTAGAAGATGAATTTATTTTTGACTATATTCCACGGATAGAAGAAAGTTGGATGAAGTTACAGGCATTACCCGAACAATGTAAAATTTTTATTTGGGGATGTGAAAATGCGCATGAACAGGCAGGAATAGCCTATGCAGTCTACCTATTACGGGAGAAAAACAATCAAGTATATATAGGTTTAGATCAGGAGCACCAGCAAAGTTTTACACGTCAAGATATTCTACATACAGGTGAGCTTGCGCCCGAGCAGTGGATGGAATATATAAAAAATGTGGAAAATTATCTCCTCTTATCAATAGATGAACGTCAAAAATGGATAGAGCTTTGGGTTACGCTTGCTCAATCGAAGGACGTCTTTTTAAGGACATGGGAAGAAGGAAGGTTGACTTCTGTCAGTGAAAATTATTTAGATGAGATGATTATTGCTAAGGCAAGGGAACTTCAAAAGGGAAAAGAATTTATGAAGTCTGCCCGCCTAATTGGTGAGGTCATTGGACATTTAGACCAACCCATTGGGGATTTGTTTATTGAATACCGTCTAAGAACGCTAGCTTTATTAGGGGTTTTTGAATTGAAGGGTGTGCCGAGGGCAATGAGATTTTATAGTGTACGCCTCAAGTCGAAAGAATAATCAATATGGTTAGGCCTCCCCCAAAAAAGGGAGGTTTATTTAATGAAAATTTTAATTTGTTTTTAATGTTCTTTTGGTAAGCTAATAATAACTGTAAAAGGAGGCCTGGTGGATGGCAGAGGAGATTTTGATTGTTGAGGATGAGGAAAAAATTGCGCGCTTATTAGAGCTTGAATTAACGTATGAAGGTTATCAAGTGACAAAGGTGTATGATGGCATGGAGGCGATGAATCATTACCGAGAAAAAGAGTGGGATCTGATCCTCTTAGATGTGATGTTGCCAGGTTTAAGTGGGATGGAAATTCTGCGTAGAATTAGAGGGAATGATACGGTTACACCGGTTATACTACTAACGGCTAAAGGTGCAGTAGAAGATAAAGTAACTGGACTTGATTTTGGGGCGAATGACTATGTCACCAAGCCTTTTCAAATAGAAGAATTACTAGCACGAGTGAGAGCAGCTTTGCGATTGAAACAAAAAGGCGGTAAGGAAGAAGGAGGAAAATGGTTAACTTGTAGCGATTTAAAAATGAATGAGCAGACGAGAGAAGTCATTCGAGGGGAACAATCCATTGAGTTGACTGCTAAGGAATTCGATTTATTGCTCTATTTAGCTGAGAATGAACGCCAAGTGCTGACAAGAGACCAAATATTGTCTAAAGTGTGGGGGTACGATTACAGCGGTGATACTAATGTGGTTGATGTGTATATTCGTTATTTAAGAAGGAAGTTAGAAATATCTGATGATGTCAAACCGCTTATTCAAACAGTAAGAGGTGTGGGCTATACCCTCAGGCAACCAACATGAAGATCAAAAATAGAATTCATTTATATACTGCGGTCTTATTTATTGTTTTACTCATTGTAATGAACTTTACAATATACTTTATTTTTCAATCCATTACGCTAGACGGTGAGAAGGAGCAGGCAAAAGAAGAATTAAATAGGGTTTTAACTGAGTTCCATCAATCCCTAGGCACTCTTCCTCAAGGAAGCTTATTAAGGGCGTATGTACCGGTTGATGGGTTTATAAGAATTATTCATGAAAATGGAGAAGCAACAACAACCACTTCGATGGATAATGAAAAGGTAGATAAGCTGGCTTTTCAATTTGGAGCAAGTGATAAGACAGAAATTATTAAGAACGACCATATAGTTATTAGTTCAACACCAATGATTTTGCCTAGTGGAGAAGTGGCAAACTTACAAATAGGAAAAGATATTGAAGCAAGTTATCGAAATTTAAATATATTAAAGACCGTTCTCTTTATCGTAACGCTAGTTGCAACGATACCTGTATTCCTTTCAAGTAGGTTTGTCGGCAACGTGATTATTACGCCGATTCTTTCTTTAACTGCAACAATGAAGGAAATTAGAAATAGTGGCCAATTTAAACAGCTGGAGCTCCATCGAAATGCAGACATCGAATTGAGGGAAATGGGTGAAACCTTCAATCATATGATTACGCTGCTTGAGGAGAATGATGAGAAACAAAAGCAATTTATTGCTAATGCTTCTCATGAATTAAAAACACCATTAACAATCATAGAAAGTTATGCTAATTTGCTTAAGAGACGCGGGTACCAAGATAAAGATTTAGTCGATGAATCTGTTGAAGCTATCCACTCAGAGGCAATAAGAATGAGAGAACTAACTGAACAATTGCTTCTTTTGGCGAAGAATAACGAAGAATGGAATGTACAAAAACAGGAGATTACGCTCTCCCCGTTCCTTTCTGAAGTTAGTCGTTCATTTGAGAGGGCGTATCAGCGCCACATTACAATAAATGGCTTAAAAGAAACGACGGTCACTTCTGATGAGCAAAAGCTTAAGCAACTATTGTTTATCTTATTAGATAACGCTAGGAAATATAGTGAAAATGAGATTGAAATTATTATCGGGAAGGCAAATGAGCAAACATTTATTGAAGTAATTGATACAGGAGTTGGTATTTCTAAAGCTGATCAGGCGAGAGTGTTTGATCGCTTTTACCAAGTAGATCCCGCAAGGAAGCGGGGGAAAAATGGTAGCGGACTCGGTTTATCTTTGGCAAAAGAAATCTCAGAAGCGATTGATGTTCAGTTAACGCTTCAAAGCGAATTAGGAATAGGAACGAAAGTGAAAATACTTTTTGATAAAGGGCAAAGTCAGGAGTGATGAGAAAATGAAGAAGAAGGTAATTAGTAGCTTAGGATTCATTCTGTTTTTTTTCATCATGATCATTATTGTCTGGCTCTTGCTCAAACAGTTTGTGTTGCCATCGGATGAATTAGCTGAGAGCGAGGTAAAGCAGATAGTTGAGGAACGATATGGAGGCGTTATCCAAGAAACAGAGAATAAAGGTAAAGAGTTTATCGTTTCTTTCGATCGCGCAGGCCAAATGTATCAACTACACATTAATCGTGCAAGTGGTGAAATTGAAGAAATGTCAAGAATAGGAGAAGAAAAACAACGTTTAACGGAACAAGAAGTCAAGGAATTAGTGCAAACTGCTTCTTTAGGGGAAATTGATTCACTAAATCTAAAAGAAAAGTCAGGCGAAGAAGTATTTGTCGCTCAAGTAGTTAAAGACGGAGAAGCGCGTGAAATTACCTTACATGCAGTAACTGGGAAAGTCCTTTCAAATGAGCTGGCCAATGAACAGCCTCCGAAAAATACGATTCTGACAGAAGAAGAAGCGATTGAAATTGCTCTCCAAGCTGTTCAAGGCGAAGTAGACGATGTTGACTTGGAAAATGAAGAGGATCATGTCTTCTATCTTATCGAAATTGAAACGGGTGATGAAAAAGAGGCTATAGTTGAAGTGAATGCCATTACAGGTGAATCAACTGTGACTTGGGATTAATGAAAAAGAAGTGAATTCTAATCTTATTTTAATCTTCCTCACAATTTTATCTCATGATAGCTGTTTATTATAACAGTATAGACATAACAAACAGGAGGAAATTAAAATGAAAAAAGTAGGAGTAGGTTTATTAGCAGGAACTATTACATTAGGAGGCGTTTTCGCTGCAACCACATTTGCCAATGATGATGCCCCAAAAGCAACGGTAACAAATGGTGAAGAAGTGAAACAAAAACAAACAAGTAATACAAATGAAGGAACCCTTTCAATTGAAGAAGCAATCAAGACAGCACAAGAGGAAGGGAAAGGAAAAGTAACTGATGTTGAATTAGAGTGGGAAAGAGGAAATCTCGTATATAATGTAGAGCTACAAGGGAATGGGACTGAAACAGATGTAGAGTTAAATGCAAATACTGGTGAAGTGCTTAAAGTGAAATCAGAGAAAGAAGATGAGCAGGACGAAGAAATTACACTGGATCAAAAGCTATTCTCTGCAAGTGAAGCCATTCAATTAGCTGAAAAAGAAGCAGGCGGAGAGTTCAGTGAACTGCAACTTGATCACGATAATGGGACACTTATTTACGATATTGAATTAGAAGGCAAACAAGAAGCAGAAATAAAAATTGATGCTTTAACGGGTAAAGTACTAAAAGTTGAATTAGATGATTAATAAAAATAATAAGAGAGTGCTCATCTTCTGGTGAGCACTTTTTATTATGAACATAAGTACAAATAATGAGAGTAATTCGCCAACTGCTGCTATTAATTTTTATCTAGAAAACGTCTTTACTCTAAAGTGCGAGTTGTTTTCCTTGTTTTTAATCGTTATACTTCTTATTATAGATATTAAAGGTCTATAATATATTTATATTGAGGAGTGAGTAATAAAATGTTAGATTGTGTGATTATTGGTGGCGGTCCAGCAGGTATGAATGCGGCGCTTGTATTAGGGAGAGCAAGAAAAAATATCATGCTTTTTGATGATGATAAACCGAGGAATAGTGTTACACATGAATCACATGGTTTTATTACACGAGATGGAATTGCACCAGTTGAATTTAAACGTTTAGCAAAAGAAGATCTTCAGAAATATCCAAGCATTTCATTAAAGAACGAAAAGGTGACGGGGCTTAAAAAAGAAAACAATATATTCCTCATTAAGACAAGCTCAGGTAATCTTATACAATCGAGAAAAGTGATTTTAGCAACGGGAGTGAAGGATCAATTACCTCCTATTAAAGGATTAAAAGAGTTATATGGCAAAAGTATCTTTCATTGTCCTTTTTGTGATGGTTGGGAGTTAAGGGAGAGAAAACTCGTGGTTGTTTCTGAGATGGAAGGTATTACCCATATGGTTAAATTACTAACGAATTGGAGTAATGATATTATTGTATGCTCTAATGGGAAAAAGATTTTAACAGGAGAAGAAAAAGAAATGTTAGCCTCGAAAGGAATCCGTGTATTGGAGGAAGAAATTGCTTATTTACATGGTGAAGAGGGACAATTACAAGAAGTTGTCTTTACAAATGGGGATAGATTAGAAAGGAATGGTGGATTTGTTGGGATGATGTCAAAGCAAGCTTCTCCTTTAGCTGATATAATAGGTTGTAAAGTAAATGAAAATGGTGGCATTATCACAGACGAATTTGGTAGAACAAATATAGAAGGTGTTTATGCTTGTGGTGACACATCAACAATGCCAATGGCTCAACTTATATTTGCGGCTAGTGACGGAAGTAGGGCGGGCATTGCTGTTGTGAGTGATTTATTAGCCGAAGATTTTTAGAAAAAAGGAGTAGTAAAAAATGAAATATTCAAGTGCGACGAATTATGGTTTACACACAATGGCTTTCTTATACTTGGCTCCAAAAGGTGAATCTGTCGGGGTGGACGTGTTAGCAAAAGTGCAAGATCTATCGCCGACTTATTTATCAAAAATATTAACAAAGCTGGTAAAAGCGGGGTTAATCGAATCTACACCCGGAGCAAAAGGTGGTTACCGTATAGTGAAGCGTAATGGAGATATTTCATTTTTACAAGTGATCCAAGCGATAGAAGGAAGTAATCAACTGTTTCACTGTTCACTTGATCACGACCACCCACATAATGAAGGCTGTTTAATTGAGCAGGCAATGCTTAGAGCAGAAGAGCAAATGGTAAGACAGCTGGAGCAAACCTTCATTAGTGACATTGCTGAACAAATGAAAGCTTCTCAAAAAGCAGTTGATTTAAATTAAGTAAATGAAAATGGAATGAAAAGGCTCGAGACTCTATATGATTGGTGGCTTGAGCCTTTTTTTATATTTTAAAACCTATGTAAAAAATGACATTTAGGGTATTCCTACACATTGGATAATAATGTTAAGATATGAGGTATGTAGTTATGTTAAAAAGAGAGGTGACCCTTCCTGAATTTGGTTTTATGGGTTCTTTTTGCGTATGCTTGTGGTTGTTTAAATGGGGCCTATTATATTGGTCATTTTTTATATGATGAGGATATAAGAGTAAAGGGAAGTGGTAATGCAGGTGCACGTAATGCCGGTAGAGTGATGGGTAGGAAAGCTTTTGTGTATACCGTGATTATTGATGCACTCAAAACCATTTTCCCTTTATTAGTAGTCATTTATTTGGGGGAAGCTAGTAATCTAGTACTCGCTTGCGTTGTGGTAGCAATCTTATGTGGTCATATCTGGCCAGTGCAATTACATTTCCATGGGGGAAAGGGAATTGTTGTCTATCTAGCTGTCTCATTGGTATTGTTGCCAATGGGTTTACTAATCGTCGGTGGACTCATTCTCCTGCTATATATCATCACAAAGAAGTTGACTATCCCTACACTAACTAGTTTTTTTATCATGCCTATTCTACTTATGATAAAAAGTAGTTGGATGTTAGCGGCGGCATACTTTTTTATGCTATTCATTATTGTAAGGCTGCATAGAAGTGGAGGAGTGGAATGATGACAGCAATTGTTTATAAACGTGCAGATCAAAGTTCTGAACTGGAGCAGATTCATCAATTAAACTATGAAACATTTGTAGAGGAAATACCGCAACATAGAGTGAATGAACAGAGAAAATTAATTGATCGCTTTCATGATGCTAATACATATATTATCGCTAAAAAAGAAGATGAAGTCGTTGGTATGATTGCTGTGAAAGGGACGAGACCATTTTCATTAGACGAAAAGCTTGATCAATTAGACGCGTACCTGCCACCAAACGAAACCTTATGTGAGATACGGTTATTATCTATCAAAGCACCTTATCGTGGGAGTCGCGTATTTTACGAGTTAAGCAAAGCTTTAGTTGATTTCTGTCTTAAAGAGCATTATACAATGGCTATCATTTCTGGAACATTAAGACAGACAAAGTTATATAGACATCTTGGATTCCGTCCCTTTGGTCCTTTAGTAGGTACAAAGGAAGCACCATACCAACCAATGTATTTAACAAAAGAAAGTTTCGAGGCAGCATCTAAGCTTTTTCAAAAAATGCTGAAGCGGAACGTGAAAGAGAAAGGACATTTTTTCCTCCCCGGTCCAGTTTCGATCGCAGATAAGGTAAAGGAGGCGTGGGGGAAAGAGCCAGTGTCCCACCGTTCTCATGAAGTAAGCTCTATGTTGAGCCAGCTAAAAAAGAAGCTTTGCGCATTAACTAATGCTAATGAAGTCGAAATAGCTGTTGGTACCGGAACAATGGCAAATGATATGGTTGCTGCCCATTTATCAATAGTAAATGAGAAGGGGCTTATTTTAGCAAACGGTGAATTTGGGTACCGGCTCATTGAGCATGGTAAGCGTTTCAAATTACCTTTTGCGACAGTTGAGAAACCATGGAACACACCTATAGATATAAGCGAAGTAGAGAACATGTTACGGGACAATAGAGATATTGGCTGGATTTGGACTGTACACTGTGAAACATCTACAGGTTATCTTTTTCCATTAGAAGAATTGGAACAGCTCTGTCTGCAGTATAATGTGAAGCTATGTGTAGATGCTTGCAGTTCGCTAGGAATTGTTCCAGTTCTTCTAAAGAATGTATATATCACGAGTGCGGTAAGTGGGAAAGGCTTAGGTTCATATCCCGGTTTAGCGCTGGTTTTTCATCAAACACAAATCAAGCCTCATCATCAATTACCGAAATATCTCGATATTGGTGTGTATCAGGCCAAGGCGAGTATTCCGTTTACACATTCATCAAATGGACTGTATGCACTATCTGTAGCGATAGAGAATCATCATTATGCAAGTCATGCTTTATATGAATTAGTACGTCAAAAATTAGTAGAGGCAGGCTTAAGAGTGTTTTATGGGGGAAATTATTCTCCGGGTATTTTGACTGTTCAATTAGAGATAGAAATTAGTTCAAGAGAGTTTGGCGATCAATTGAAGCTCGTAGGGGTTTATGTCAGTTATGAAAGCAACTATTTGCTTGAAAGAAACTGGTTTCAGATTGCACTAATGGGGGAACAGAAAAAGGCAGATGTTGAGGATGCGATGATTCGCTTGCTTAAAGTCTATGACAGCTTTCATAGTAGGAAGGTAATGGGATGAAAAACTTTATAAATTGGTTTGGTAAGCATTATCTAGCTGCACTCTTTGTCATGTTATGGGTAAAGGTAGTGGTTGTTACATGGGTAGGCTTCAATTTAACCGTCGAGACATGGCTAGACTTTCTCGTCCTTCTCGTTAATCCAATTGGTATTAGCCTGCTACTTATGGGCCTTGCTTTTATATTCAAAAAAAGATTTTCCATGATAGGCGTGTTAATTGCCTATGTGTTGCTTATTGGTTTATTATATGCGAACTTACTATATTATCGTTTCTATATTGATTTTGTAACAGTATCTGTCCTTATGCAGCTAAATAATGTTGGTGGACTTGGACCTAGTACGTTAGAGTTAATTTCGCCTTTAGATTTGCTATTATTCTTAGATATTATCTTTTTTGTTTATGTATGGCGAAAAACAAAACAAACAAAGTGGCAACCAGCTATGCCTCATAAAAAGAAGTATGTTGGCTTGACTATGGTCTTAATCATGATGACTGTTTCCCTCGCATTATTGAGAAATCCCTACGTGCTTCAAGCAAACTATGACAGGGAACAGCTTGTTGAGTCATTAGGGCTATATAATTATCAAGTGTTCAACATTATTAATAGTTTGCAATCACCAATGATGAAAGTATTAGCTAGTGATAAAAGTGTTGAGCCTGTAACTAACTATTTACAGGGGATGTCTGATACTAAATCAGACTATTTTGGTCTTGCTGAGGGAAAGAATTTAGTATTGATTAGCTTAGAGTCTACGCAGAATTTCGTCATTAACCGTAAAGTCAATGGAGAAGAAATTACCCCATTTCTTAACTCCTTAATAGAAGATAGTTATTATTTTTCAAATATATATGAGCAAGCAGCACAAGGAAAAACGTCAGATGCAGAGTTCATGATTCATACAGGCTTATACCCTTTATCCAGTGGTTCTGTCTTTGTTAGACGCCCTGAAAATGAGTTTATTTCTCTACCTAAATTATTGAAAGCAAAAAATAATTATAGCGCTGCCACTTTTCATGGTAACAGCATTAATTTTTGGAATCGAAAGCAAATGTATCCGAGCTTAGGGTATAATCAATATTTTTCTCAAGAGGACTATCATATTACAGAAGAGAATTCCGTAAACTATGGTATTAAAGATATTCCTTTTTTTGAACAATCAATCACACATCTTTCAACGCTAACGGAACCTTATATGGCTAGTTTCCTTACATTAACAAATCATTTTCCTTTTTTATTAGAAAGTGAGGACCAACGAATGCCTCCTGCTGATACGTCGGTTGACGTTGTTAATCGTTATGTGACAACGGTTAATTATGAAGATGCAGCGATTGAAAGATTCTTTGATTTGTTAAAAAAGGAAGGCATGTATGAAGACACCATTTTCGTTATCTATGGTGATCATTATGGGATTTCTCAAGAATTTGAAGAAGGCGTGCATGAGTTATTAGATCAACCGGAGACGCCGATTAATCATCTTCAATTGCAGCAAATTCCTCTTATTATTCATATACCTGGTGAAGAAGGTGCGATATTTGAAACAATCGGTGGCGAAATTGATATTCATGCGACTATCCTCGAACTAATGGGTATTGATGAGGAGCAAAGAACAAACTTTAGTGAAAACCTCTTTACGAGAGATCCTAATAAACCTGTTGTCTTTCGTGATGGCAGTATGGTAGCTAGTGAATATGCTTATCTTAACAATGCTTGTTACAGCATGAATACTGAATCACTAACTGAAGAAGAAAACTGTGAAACTTATCTAGAGACGGTACGTAAAGAACTTAAGTTATCTGATGAAATTATTTTAGGGGATTTATTTAGGTTTATAGAATAGGAGGGAAAGAATGGAACAACAAAAAACAAATACGAAAGCAGTGGTTTCCCTGACCCTAGGGATTCTCTCATTGCTCGTTCCATTTATCGGCTTCTTATTAGGGATTATTAGTATTGTATTTGGAAGGTTGTCAGCAAAAGAAATCCTGCAAACAGGAGAAAAAGGGAAATCGCTAGCAACGGCCGGCCTTATCTGCGGGATTATAGGTATCATTCTTACGGTCATATGGATATTATTTGCGTTACTTGGTTTCTTTGCTTATTCAACTTTTGAGACAGAAATACAGGAAATGCCTTAACGGAAATGCGCTTCTTCTAATGGAAGGAGCATTTTTTTTATGCCCAAATACCAAAGGAAAAGGATGGTATTTTTTATTGTTAATTTATCCCACTTGATTTATAATTGCTTTTAATATAAAGAGCTGGAGTGAACAAGTTAATGGCAGAATTGATCACAGCAAAATTACTTTTGATCGCATGTTTTCTATTAATCGTTACATTAATAGAGACTTTAGCTTACTCGACTAGGATTGCTGGAACAAGAGTAAGGTTGATTGCTACAGCAATCTCATTGTTCAGTACAATAGTGATTGTCTCGCGATTTTCGACGATGATTCAGCAACCGATGACGGCAAAGTTGATTAATGCAGCACCTGAAGGGAATGTCATGAAGTTCATTGAAGAACAGTATCGTCTGTTAATAGGTGTTACTTCAATAGGTGTATTGCTAGGCATGTTGCTCTTCCCTACATTTATTTTGATATTTTCAAAGGCAATCGTGCAAATGTCAGAACAACGGGGCTCAATCCCCGCATTAGTAAAGAAAAATATGAATTTACGAGGAATCAAGCGTTTGCTTTCATGTATTAGAATCCCACGTTTCTATTATTTAAAAGGAATTACGTTACAAACCATTCCTAAGCGCTTATTTTGCTTGAATGTAATCGTCACAGCGGTGTTTACGACAGGGGTGCTATCATCTATCTATGCTTCCATTATTGCACCAGAGTATGCGCAAGCAGCGTTAATGTCGTCGGGGATCATAAACGGTGTAGCAACAATTATTCTGACATTATTTATTGACCCAAAAGCTTCAGTACTAGCTGATAGGGTGGTAACTAACCCAAGCAAATATATTTATTTGAAAAGTTATTCATTAACAATGGTCAGTTCTAAGTTTGTTGGCACATTGGCAGCGCAAATCATATTCTTGCCTGCTGCTTACTATGTAGCTTGGTTTGCACGTTGGATATAACAGATGGGGGGATATATATGTTGAAAAAACCACAAAGATTGCAAAGAGGTGACCGAGTAGCAACGGTGAGTCCTTCATGGGGAGGTGCAGGAGAAGAAGAAATTAAATGGCGTTACGAACAAGGGGTAAGGCGGCTTGAACAAGTATTTGGACTAGAAGTCGTCGCAATGCCACACAGCCTGAAAGGGGCAGATTATTTATATCAACATCCCGAAGCGCGCGCCGAAGACTTAATGGCAGCTTTTTCTGATCATAGTATTAAAGCCATTATTGCCAATATTGGTGGAGAAGAGAGTATTCGCTTGCTGCCCTATATTGATTTTGATGTAATAAAAGAAAACCCTAAAATATTTATGGGCTATTCAGATGTCACGATTACTCATTTATTCTGTCACAAAGCAGGGCTATCGTCTTTCTATGGACCTGCGATTTTAACAGACTTTGCCGAGAATGTTGAGATGGATCCGTACACGGTTGAAAGCATCGAACGTACGCTATTTTCCTCTTCTCCAATTGGTGAACTGATGCCTGCTCCGCATTGGACGAGTGAGAGACTCGAGTGGATAGAAGTCAATAAAGAGAAGCGGCGAAAAATGAATAAGAATAACGGCTATGAGGTCCTGCAAGGAAGCGGTAAGGTACAAGGATCGTTAATTGGCGGCTGTATTGAAGTGCTGGAATTTGCTAAGCAAACCATTCTTTGGCCAGAGAAAGAGCATTGGGAAGGTAGTATTTTGTTTTTTGAAACGTCTGAAGATAAGACGGCCCCTGATTATGTGAAGTATTGGCTCAGAAATTATGCAGCGCAAGGAATATTGAAAGCAGCAAATGGAATCGTATTTGCTAAGCCTTATGATGAAGCATACTATGAAGAATACAAGATGGTGATATTAACCGTTTTACAGGAATACGGTTTAACTGATGTACCCGTTCTTTATAACTTAAATTTTGGACATACCGAACCAAAATTTATTTTGCCTTATGGGGCAACTGCTCAAATTGATGCTGATCTTGGCTCCTTTGCCATCTTAGAAAATGGTGTGGAGTAGTGTTAGTCTATAATTACTGGATGAGTTCATTCATTGGTTTTATATTATTGCAATGTATTGTAGGAATTTGGTTGTTAGCAAAAAGGGCAAATAAGACTATGAGAGGTTTGGTTTTTTCTATCCTTTTTACATTTTGGATGTTAGTGAATGCAGTGTTTTTCTATTTTTTCGCTAGTTTATCAAGGGGGGTTTGGGGCTCACTATTGTTTGTTTTTACTGGTAGTCTGCTTATTACCTTTTATTTTAAACGGCGAAGTAGGGAGAAAATCTTTGAAAGTAGATGAAAAAATGGGTTTGTTTTTTGAAAAAAGTAATGTAAAGCCAATTAAAATTTTTACTATACTTCGGTTCGTATTCATTTTCATGCTATTACTCTATTTAATTTTGGGTCTTCAAAACACTGATTTGTTATTACCGAGTAGATTATATCTCATTTTGGCCATGATGTTTCTAATGGATGCGGTAGAATCATGGATGCAAAAAAGTAAATATTTATTTCGATATTTGATGTTAAGTCTTCTCTTTTTGTTTTTATTGTTCATCTATTAATAAATGATCTAGAGGATGGTGATAGAGGTGGAGCAGTACAAAGCAGAGAAAATGCTTATTCCTTTATTGTTGTTGCTAGTAAATATCGTTCTTACTTCCTTAATTATTCAAGAGCTTTTAGACACAACCGGCAAGGTCTATGGCATCTTTGGATTACTTACCCCCATTTTAGCTATCATTTCTTTCTTTTATATTAGGAACAAAAATAGCATGAGCCCGCTCATTATCTTTTTACAAGGGTTAAATGGGTTTTTTGTTCTCTTTCCTATTATTGTTTTACTTGTTTCTTTCCTTTGATTGTAAATTTGGTATTTGGTCTCCTTGATATCAGAACCTGAGCTGTGAGCGTTGTCAAAGGAAGAATCACAAGGGGGGCAGAAAAGAAAAATCGTCTGCCTGCTTAAGAAGTTGAGTTTGCGGACAAAAACTAATAGGAAAAGAAAGAAAACTTGGGGCAAGTTGCGTATACGAGCAAAAGTCATCCAGAAAATCAAAGATAAGTAGGGTAAAAGGAGGAGTCACGACTAATCAGAGTGGAAACTGAAAGATAAGTAGTGAAAAAGAGGAAATCGCGACTAATCTGAACAAAAACACAAAGATAAGTAGTGAAAAAGGAGAAATCGCGACTGATCAGAGCAAAAACACAAAGATAAGTAGCGAAAAAGGAGAAATCGCGACTAATCAGAGACAAAAACACAAAGATAAGTAGTGAAAAAGGAGAAATCGCGACTAATCAGAGCAAAAACACAAAGATAAGTAGTGAAAAAGGAGAAATCGCGACTGATCTGAACAAAAACAAAAAGATAAGAAGCGAAAAAGAGGAAACCGCGACTGATCAGAGCAAAAACACAAAGATAAGTAGCGAAAAAGGAGAAATCGCGACTAATCTGAACAAGAACTAAAAGATAAGTAGCATAAAAGAGGAAATCGCGACTAATCTGAACAAAAACACAAAGATAAGTAGTGAAAAAGGAGAAATCGCGACTGATCTGAGCAAAAACACAAAGATAAGTAGTGAAAAAGAGGAGATCGCGACTGATCTGAACAAAAACACAAAGATAAGTAGCATAAAAGGGAAAACCTCGACTGATATGGAGGTAAAGGGTAAAGAACTGCGTGCATGTTGTGTTTACGCGCAAAATGGTACAAGAAAAGCAAGTGAAATTGTGAGTTAAAATTTATTAGCAGATATTTGTTTTTGTACATTGATTGCTGCTGCCAGGAAAGGTTCCAGAGTCGAGAGCATCACAAACAAGAATCCTCTACTATGGTGCCCAATGGAAATTAATAGTTGATTTTCACAGCAACTCCTCTCTGTATTATTAGACGATATTTTCATAAAATCACAAAAAAGAAGCGTTCTTCATTTGAACGCTTCTTTTTAATTTTACGCCAGTTATTTTGTAAAAAAGTTTTCCGGCATGAACAAATAAAGACGAAAAAATCAAAAATCATGAACAGTTTTTGTTCTAGTTTGAATTTTTATTTTTCACTACACTAACAGTAGAAACTTAATTAAAAGAAAATTTCGAATCAACAATGTAAGCGATATCAAATTAATTGTTTTTATATTTCATAAACGGGGTGAGTAACAATGAATGTTAATACGGTGGATAATATAACGGAAGAAGCGCTATTACAGGGAGCCGAGAAGATTGGTATGCTCGCTGAAGAAGAAGCACATGAGGCTGATAAGAATGCCACGGTTTCAGCAAATGTCGTGAATTTGATAAAAGAAACACAAATCTCAAGGATGATGTTACCGAGGGAATATGGTGGGCCACAAGCGAGTTTAACTACCTTTGCAAAAGTGATTCAAAAGGTGGCAAATTATAATCTTTCTGCTGCTTGGTTAACCTTCCTTTACCCTTTACACAATTCATTACCATCTTATTTACCGAAAGCAGGAAGAGATGAAGTAGTCAATCAAGGTGGATTGATTGCAGATATCTTTGCAGCATTAGGTACAGCAGAACCTGATGGAGATGGATTAAGAATTAGTGGGAAATGGAATTTTGTCAGTGGCATTCTTCATAGTGATTGGGTTGGCGTAGGGGTGAAAGTGCAATTACCAGAACGTGATAAACCAGTAGTCTGCCTACCCATTTTGAAAACATCTGAGGTTGAAATCGTTAAAAATTGGGATACTTTTGGATTAAGAGGGACGGGAAGTAACCAAATCATTGTAGATAATGTGTACGTACCGAAAGAGCGTATTCTCGATTTAGAAAAAGCGGAATCAACAAGAAGGCCACCAGAAGAAGATTATGATAAAAGTTATCCGTTTTATCATGTGCCATTTTATCCGGCATTTTATATTGGATTCCCGGCGATTGCCATCGGTGGTGCAGAGCGAGTGATTGAAGAGTTTAAAGTGTTAACGGAAAAGCGTGTTCGTTTGATGGATGGTGTGAGAGAAAGT
The DNA here is from genome assembly GCF_038007625.1 of Cytobacillus sp. FSL K6-0129. Classification (NCBI taxonomy): domain Bacteria; kingdom Bacillati; phylum Bacillota; class Bacilli; order Caryophanales; family Bacillaceae; genus Cytobacillus; species Cytobacillus sp. FSL K6-0129. Next base: position 3,381,389 of record NZ_JBBOXM010000001.1, read on the forward strand.
GAGTCACCTCGAAGTCAACGTGTAATAGCAGAAATTTCTACCGATTTGCATGCAGCAAAAGGGTTGATGGCTCAATACGTTTCTTTATTAGAAAATTACGAAAAGGATGGCGAAATGACACCGCTCGGGGAGTTTTTTGCCATTAGAACTAAAATTATAAAGCTTTGTACAGATATCGCTGTTCGTGCCATGTTAACACTTGGTGGTGCTGCACTGTATAAAGGTGGAACTTTAGAAATGTTTATCCGTGATATTTTATCCGTGGCTACACATAAAACATCACTTTATGAAGATTCTGTTGCTGCTTACGGGCAAGACTTATTTGGATTTGAGAGTGGCGTCAGAGGTTAATGAAAGGAGAGGTAAAGATGGATGATCGTTTATTTAGAAATGCAATGAGTAAATTTGCCACCGGTGTAACGGTGATTGCAACCGAAACAAATGGGAATGTTCATGGGATGACGGCTAATGCCTTTATGTCGGTATCACTTGATCCTAAATTAGTCGTTATCTCTATTGGGGAGAGAGCGAATATCCTTTCGAAAATTAAAGATAGTGGGATATTCACCGTCAATATTTTGGCTGATGATCAAAAAGAGCTGTCTATGAATTTTGCTGGACAGTTAAAGGAAACAAAGGAAGTGTCATTCGCGAGATTAAATGACATGCCGGTCATTGACGGGGCAGTGGCACAAATGGCATGTGAAGTATCGGCCACACATGTAGAAGGTGATCATACGTTATTTATTGGTCGCGTGAAGGATGTGTATTTAGAAGAAAAAGATCCATTATTATTCTTTAACGGCAAATACCGTTCAATGATAGCAGTAGAAGAGCCAATTTCCTAACAATAAAGGAGGGAAGTCAGATGAAAACCATCGTCTTAAATGAGGAAGAGCTCCATGGCGTATTAGGTAAAAACATAGAATCATGTGTGATGGCGCTCGGATTTTTCGATGGCCTTCACATTGGTCATCAAGAAGTCATTCGCCAAGCAAAGGTGGAAGCAAATAAACGCAACCTGCCACTAGCAATCATGAGCTTCTTTCCTCATCCGAAAACGGTGTTAATGAAGCGATCTGACTTTCCTTATTTAATGCCATTAGAGGAAAAGAAAAAGAGAATGAGTTCTCTTGGTGTCGATCTTTTCTATATCGTTCCATTTAATCATGCATTTGCTAGCCTCTCCCCAGAAGCATTTGTTGAGCAATATTTACTCACTCTCGGCGTTAAACATGCAGTTGCTGGTTTCGACTTTCATTATGGTAACAAGGGAGTCGGACATATGGCCAGATTAGCAACTGATTCAGGCTATCAAATAACGACAACATCTGTTTCAAAATTGAGCAGAAATGGGTTGAAAATTAGTTCCTCTTATATCCGCAGCTGTTTACAGCAGGGGGAAGTAGATTTAGCAAATGCGCTTCTTGGTAGGCCGTATCAAGTGAAGTTGCAAAGGAACGGTAGCACGTACTGGGTTAAACCTTTTTATACTCTACCTGCACTTGGTGAATATGAAGTGAATTGCCAAGGGGATATGCATACAGTCAAAGTCCTTAGCAAAGAAGAAGTAGAATGGCAATCGAACAAGACCTTACCAAAAGAATTAAGCATTCATTGGTTGAAAAAAACAGATGCAAAAGAACAAATCAGTTAAATCAATATATTGATAAATAGGAGAGTGAAGAGTAATGATTCTTCGTTTAGGGCAAATCGAGCTGTTTGTAACAGATTTAAATAAGTCTAAAGACTTTTATGTAGATGTACTAGGGTTTATTGAAGTGGAAAGAACAGAGTCAAGTCTATATTTGCGTGCTATTGATGAATTTGATCGTTATTCTTTAATTTTAACGCAAAAGCCAAAAGCAGCTCTTGGTAGTTTTAGTCTACGTGTATCTAGTCCTGAGTATTTAAGAGAGTTAGAGAAGCAACATCAAGAAATGGGAGTTGCCACTCAATATGTCGAGAATAGTATCCACCCAGGAAAAGGGCCGGTACTTAAAGTAGCTGAGCCAAATGGTCATCCGGTTGAATTCTATCATGCAATGGAAGAGATTAATGTAGGGAACAAAAGTGGCGGAGTAGATGCCTTGCCAATGAGGTACTCCCATTTACATCGTGGTATACCGCCAGTAGCAATCGATCATATGAACCTGCGTGTAACAAATGTAGATAAAGCATTAGAATACTGGCAAGCAATTGGCTTTAGCATTTCAGAATATGTTCAAGGAGATGAGGGGAAATTTGCTGCATGGACAAGAGCGAAAACATCTACACATGACGTAGCCCTTGTCCAACATAAAGAAACATCTCTGCATCATATTGCTTATATTGTAGACGGTATTTCTTCCGTTGTGAAAACGGCTGACTTACTTGCAGACGCAGGCTACCGCGCAAATATCGATTATGGACCAGGTCGTCATGGGGTAACAAATGCCTTCTTCTTATATGTAAGAGACCCAGACGGTCATCGTATTGAGATTTATTCTGGTGATTATAAACGTGATACTGATTTACCACCAATTGGCTGGACCAAGGAAGAATATGATACAAAGGGTCGTTTATGGTGGGGACCATCAGTGCCGGATTCTTTCTTTGAAACAACACCAGTGAATGATGAGTGGATGAAAGAGAAAGTGACAAAATAAAGAGAATAGGAGAGGATTATATGTCTATTTGGAACGATTTAGCAGATATCGAATTTAAACTTCATTTTGTCGATGCAGATGGGGTGAAAACGAGAGTACTAGAATCGGGAACAGGAGAGCCTCTTTTACTTTTACATGGTACAGGGGGGCACATCGAGGCTTACGCAAGAAATATCAAAGGATTGGCTGAGCATTTCCGCGTGATATGTATCGATATGTTAGGTCATGGATATACAGAAAAGCCAGACTATCCGTACGGCATTGATAGTTACAGTGACCATTTATTAGCTGTAATCAAAGCGCTTGATTTAGAAAAAGTATATTTATCTGGCGAGTCTCTTGGTGGATGGGTGGCTGCCTGGTTTGCTGCTCACCATCCGTCCTATGTGGAATCCATGGTGCTCAATACTCCTGGTAATGTGAATAACAAACCTGAAGTTATGGCAGGGCTAAAAGCGTCAACATTAAAAGCTGTACTTGAAGCAAACTATGAAAATGTGAAAACGAGATTAGAATGGTTAATGTATGATAAATCACAAGTAACAGATGAGTTAATTGAATCTCGGTACAATATTTATACTCAACCTGCTTATCAGGAAGCTGTCCATCATATTGTCCATTTGCAAAACATCGAAGCAAGAAAACAATTTAGTTGGGACCCATCATGGTGTGGCAAAATCAATGTACCAACATTACTTGCTTGGACTGACCATGATCCAACTTCAACAGTAGAAGAAGCAGAACCGATCAAAGAGATGATTCCAGGGAGTGAACTGACAGTAATCAATGAGGCTGGCCACTGGCCACAATGGGAAAAACCGGAAGAATTCAATCAGGTGACTATTGATTTTTTAAAAAAACAAGTGGTATCTAAATAAATATTTATACACCCGTCTCTTAACAAAGTGGCGGGGTCTTTCCATATAGAAGGAGGTTCAATGATGACACTACAGTTAAATGATCAACTAAAAGAAGCTGCTCAAGCGCTTTTAGAAGCGGAGGAAACAAAGAAATCCCTCCAGCCATTAACAGATGAAATCGAGCAACTATCAGTTGATGAGGCGTATCAGATTCAGATGGAAAATATTGATGTGAAGTTGGCTCAAGGAGAAAAGATAGTTGGGAAGAAAATCGGTTTAACCTCTCTAGCTATGCAAAAGGCCTTAGGGGTTGATCAGCCAGACTATGGCCATTTATTAAGTAGCATGGATGTCACCATGCAAAAATCGGCCATTCCTATGGATAAATTATTTGAGCCGAAAATTGAGGGAGAAATTGCGTTTGTATTGAAGCATGATTTGCGGGGGCCCAACATAACAGAGGCCGATGTTGTAGCAGCCACTGATTATATTATCCCTGCTTTAGAAATTGTGGATAGTCGAATCGAAAATTGGCGAATTAAACTGGAAGATACTATTGCTGACAATGCCTCAAGTGCCCAATTTGTTTTAGGTGAAGAACGATATGCTGTTGATAGTGTGAAGCTAAAAGAAATGGAAATGAAGTTATACAAAAATAACAAATTGATTAATAAAGGCTATGGTGCGGATGTATTAGGTAATCCGATAACTTGTGTTGCTTGGTTAGCTAATAAGCTGTCTGACTATGGTGTTCACTTGAAGGCAGGAGAAGTCATTTTATCAGGTGCATTATCTGCAGCGATTCCTGTGGAGAGAGGCGATTCATTTAAAGCAGAATTTAGTGGACTTGTGAGTGTAGAAGTGAGATTTTAAAAACATAGCGGAGCATAGTCCTTCGCTTACTTTATCTTAAAAATCTTGAGAGTGAGGTCATCTAAATGGCGAAAAATCCTCGTACGAAAGAAGGTAAAATCTCGCGTCAGGCTATTCTAATTATTATTTTATTATTTTTACTGACAGTGATTAGTAATGCAGATAAAGCGATTATTGGATTTGCATCTGTTCCTCTGATGGAAGAATTAGGGTTGAATGCTGAACAGTGGGGGATCATTGGAAGTGCCTTTTTCTTTTTATATTCTATTTTTGCTATTATCGGGGGAACGTTAGCTGACAGATTCGGTGCAAAAATTGTTATTGCTGGTATGGCAATTGTTTGGGCGACAGTGCAGTTTTCTACCCTATTTGTATCAAGCTTTACCTTTTTATTGATAACACGCATTATACTAGGCGCAGGGGAGGGACCATCTTATTCACTCGCTATGACTGCTGCAACAAAATATCTACCAAAAGAGAAGCTTGGGATAGGTTTAACACTTGTTTCTGTAGGTGGTCCTTTAGGGGTAGCTATGTCGGCACCTATACTTATTTCATTAATCACTCAATTTGGTTGGCGTTCGGCATTTCTAGCAACTTGTATTGTCGGTTTGATTTGGGTTGTATTTTGGCTAATGATTGCAGAAAATGATCGCAAAGAAGCAATAGCAAAATACAAGGCTAATCGCCAACAAGGCCAACAAACAGCAGTAAGTAAATTTGGACCAGTGCTAAGGTCAAAAAACTTTATTCTTATTGCCATTTGTGGTTTTGCAACGTATTGGTCTTTTACCATTGGTTTAAATTGGCTTCCTAATTACTTGGAAAATGTCCGTCAATTGAGTGCAGAAACCTTATCTATAGTAGCAGCACTCCCATGGATAATGATTACCATTTCTCAAATCACCTTCTCTACTGTCTCAGATCGATTATTTAAGAAAACGAAAAGTATCGTGAAGGGTCGAGTGTTTGTACTGGGTCCGGTGATGCTAGCGGGAGCAGTTAGTTACTTTATAGGAACATTACTAAATGCGAATATGTTGGTGATTGCCTTTCTTTCTTTAGGGCTTACTTTCGGTTGTATCACACTTGTGCTTGGTCCGACTATTCTTTCGAGTATGGTCTCAAAAGAGCATATAGGTAAAGTGCAAGGGTGGTTTATGGCGTTTACCTCTTTAGGAGGAATCGTTGGTCCTTATATTACTGGTCTTCTTATTGAAAGATCTGCAACACAAGCAGCGGGCTTTCATATGGCATTTCAATTATGCGGTATAATCCTCCTTATTTGCGGTGGACTTGTCTGGTTATTTGTCCGGCCAAATAAAGATGAGAATATTCAATCAAACGTAGCATAAAGAAAATGAATGCGGTTACAATTAGTTTTTGAAAAAAATAAAAAATCAGAATAATTATATTGACAAACAAAAGGAAAACATCCTACAATTTTAATATGATATTAATGAATACCATTCGATATTATCGAACGTTGGAGGATGTATGACGATACAATCAGTTTTGCGTGCAACAGACATTTTAGAATTATTCCTTAATGGTCAAAAAGAGTTAAGTGTAAAAGAAATAGCGGAAGCCATGGAACTCTCTAAAAGCACGGTACATGGTTTAATAAAAACTTTGGCCTCGAAAGGTTATCTTTATCAAAATGAGGAAAGTGGTAAGTATCGTTTAGGTATGAAGCTTTTTCAACTAGGTCATATTGTTGAGAACCAACTCGATTACGCTGAAGTTTCGAGGCCAATCATCAATAAGCTTGTTACTACTCTAAAAGAAACGGTGCATTTAGTATCTTTTGAGCAAGGTGAAGCGATTTACATTGAAAAGAAGGAAGGTACTCATTCTTTACGAATCTATTCGCAGATTGGTAGGAGGGCACCCTTTCACTGTACGGGAGTAGGGAAAGCGATATTGGCTTTTTTACCAAAAAAAGAACAAGAAGAAATCATCGAAACCCTTACTTTAGAGTCGTTCACTGAGAATACCATTGTTACTAAGCAAGCATTAGTAAAGGAATTAGCTGTAGTGAAAGAGCAGGGATTCGCTGTTGATAACGAGGAGATTGAACTCGGTCTTATATGTACAGCAAGCCCGATCTTTAATTATCAAGGAAGGGTAGTTGGTTCCATTAGTTGTGCGGTACCAACAGTACGATTAAATGAGGGACATCAACAAGAGGTTATTACTGGAATTAAAACTGCTGCCAATGAAATTTCAACTACACTTGGATATTAGAAGGAAATTAAGGAGGGAACTGAGGTTTGAGTAAAGTAAAAGTAGCGATTTTAGGATCAGGTAATATTGGAACAGATTTGATGATTAAATTAGGTCGATCAGACATTTTAGAACTTACAACGGTGATAGGTATTGATGCAAATTCTGATGGCTTAAGACGTGCGAAGGAATTAGGGTATGTCGCCATTGATACTGGGATTGATGGGTTTTTAGAACAGCCGGAACTTGCAGATATTGTTTTTGATGCGACATCAGCAAAAGCGCATATTCGTCATGCAAAAGCTTTAAAAGCAGCAGGTAAGAAGGTCATTGATATGACACCAGCAGCTGTAGGTAAGTTGATTGTTCCCCCGGTTAATTCAAAGGAACATTTAGATGCTGCGAATATCAATTTAATTACATGTGGCGGTCAGGCAACTATACCAATGGTACATGCGGTGAACCGAGTGAGTCCAGTTGCCTATGCTGAAATCGTTGCGACAATCTCAAGTAAAAGTGCCGGACCTGGTACGAGGGCTAATATCGACGAATTTACTGAAACAACTTCAAGGGCGATTCAAGAAGTGGGTGGAGCGAAAAAAGGGAAAGCTATTATTATATTAAACCCAGCAGAACCGCCAATACTCATGAGAGACACCGTCTACACGTTAGTGGAAGAGGGGACGATGAAGGAAGAAGAGATTAAGGCATCAATTGCTGATATGGAAAAAACTGTGCAGAGCTATGTGCCAGGCTACCGATTACGGACGGAGCCAATTATTGACGGTAATCAAGTAACTATCTTTATAGAAGTGGAAGGAGCCGGCGATTATTTACCTAAATATTCAGGAAATCTAGATATTATGACAGCGGCTGGCGTAAAGGTTGCTGAAGAGTTTGCAAAGAATTTAATTACACAGTAAAAGGAGAGAGATTCATATGACCGAACGTCAAAAGGTATTATTAACGGAAGTGGCATTGCGAGATGGGAGTCATGCGCTTTCACATCAATATACTGTTCAGCAAGTAGAGAAGATTGCCAAAGGCTTGAATGAGGCTAAGGTGCCTTATATTGAAGTAGCTCATGGAGACGGCCTAGCGGGATCTTCTTTGCAATATGGCAGGTCAAAAACAAATGAGTTTGAATTAATAGAAGCAGCTGTTGCTGTAACTGACTTTTCAAAGGTTGCTGTGTTGTTAATTCCTGGTATAGGGACAGTTAAAGAATTGAAACAAGCCCAGCAACTAGGGGCGAAGATGGCGCGTATCGCTACACATGTGACAGAAGCAGATGTGTCTGCCCAACATATTTACGCTGCCAAAGAGCTTGGAATGGAAACGGTTGGATTCTTAATGATGTCTCATATGGCAGAACCGGAGAAAATCGTGGAACAAGCAAAACTAATGGAAAGTTACGGTGCCGATATTGTTTATGTCGTTGATTCAGCTGGAGCTTTATTACCAAATCAAGTAACAACAAGAATCAAAGCAATGAAAGAAACCATTGGTGTGGAAATTGGTTTCCATGCTCATAATAATCTTTCATTAGCAATGGCAAATACGTTAGCTGCCATTGAAGCAGGCGCAACAAGAATCGATGGAAGTGTACGTTGTCTCGGAGCAGGTGCGGGTAATACGCAAACAGAAGTGTTAGTAGGTGTATTAGATCGGATGGGCATTGAAACAGGTGTGGACTTTTATAAAATGATGGATCTAGCAGAAGATGTTGTGGCACCGATCTTACCTGTTCCTCAAGAAATTACTAAAAATAGTTTAGTTCTTGGATATGCAGGCGTTTATTCTAGTTTTGCTTTACATGCCCAGCGTGCAGCAGAAAAGTTCAATTTAGATGCACGAGATATTTTAATTGAACTAGGTAACCGAAAAGTTGTCGGCGGGCAAGAAGATATGATTGTTGATGTGGCGGCAGAATTAGCAAAAGTAAAAACATTCGTCTAAAGTTCAAAGCAGCGAACCTTCGTTTCAAAACTCGCGAATGTTTCAATTTTCTAATAAAATAGACTGGAAGGGGCGAAATTTCCCCTTTTTTATAAAAATAGAAATGTTTGCGCTTTCAATCTTGCGCTTTAGGAGGTTATCTATGCATATTGTTGTTGATGAAGTTTCAATCAATCCTATTACAAAAGGACATGAAAGAGTTGTTTCGACACCATCGGCATCACTAGGTATTTTGCGTCATCAACTCGTTAAGCATATAGGTTTTGAACGCCTAAAAAGTTTCTTATTTTCTTTTGGATGGGAGAATGGTGTGAAGGATGCTAAAAAGGCAATGAAAGAGCATACTTCGGTTCCTTATTTAATCAAGCACGGCCCCCTGTATCATAAGGAAAATGGACAAATTACAGGTGTGAAGCATATATGCCATTTAACAATGTGTGAAGACAATCAGCATGTGAAATCTCTCTATTCGGAGGGTATTTGGTATGGTTCTTATGAGGCTGAAGAGCATATACGACTACATGGTTATAGTGATACACCTCAATGTCATACATTAGTAGGTTATGCAAGCGGCTATATGACTACTATCACAGGTGTGTCGTTGCTAGTAAAAGAAACGTGTTGTGTGGCGAAGGGTGATGCTGAATGCAAATGGACAATCCAATCGCAAGAACAATGGGAGATGGAGGGTGAAGATGCTCATTCTCCATATGAAGAAACCCCCATCGTTAAAGAGTTAGCTTATACATATGAACAATTATTAGATCAACGTAATTTTGTAACAAAACTGGCTGAATTTCAAAGTAAATTAACTGAAGAGATTTCTGGGGGCAGTAGTTTAGAAGAAATTACTGAACTTGTCTACGATCATATGAAAATACCAATTGTGATAGAGTCTATTGATTTTTATCAAATGTCTAGTGCAGGCTTATCTCCAGATGAATGCGGTGAACTGACGGATGATATGAAGCAATATTTTTCATTTCCTATGAATGATAAGGAAGAAAAGCCCCCTACCTATCCATTGTTTTTTCAAAAGAGAATCGTCCATACTGAAAAGCAAACAAGGCTGATGGCTCCAATTTTAGTGCAAAAGAAAATTCAAGGGTACTGCTCATTTGTTTATGAACCAATGATAGATAACAGTCATGAATCTGACTATTTATTACTGGAACGATTTGCTAATGCTGCCTCCCTTATATTATTAAATGAAAAAACTCGATTTGAATCGTTAGAAAGAATGAAGGGTAGTTTCCTTGAACGTATATTAGAAGGAGAAACGTCTAAAGCAGAGATTATTAAAAGGGGTAAATATACGGGTATCGATTTAACACAGTCCTATTTCTTAGTCATGATCGATTTTAGTATTGGTACAGAATCCTTTGAAGAAGAGTTTCAGTTGCAGGAAGATATATATGAATGGATGATTCAATACTTTAGTGAAAAAAAGAAAAGTGTATTAATTAATATGCGTGATCATCATCTAATCATTCTGATCCCTGATGCGGCACTTTCATATGAGCATCATGAAACATTCTTCCGCCCATTAATGAAGACCTTACGTGCGGACTTTCCTAATGGTGATTTTACAATTGGTCTTAGCAATCAAGGAAATGAGATTACAAGTGCCCATCAACACTATGAAGAAGCCCTTGTTTCTTTAAGACTATCTTCAAAGGAAAATATGATGTCCTTTAAACAATTAGGAATCGTTGGTGTTCTGATTAATTCTAAAAATACAGCTGGGGTGAAAACAATTGCCAAGCAGGAATTAGGCTCACTATATGATTTATCGGATAGCAAGATGGTGGACTTATTGCAAACCTTATATGTGTTTTTACTAAACGGAGGAAAATTGGAACAAACGACAGCAGATCTGAATTTATCTATGAGCGGTCTTCGCCATCGCATTCGAAAGATTGAACATACATTAGATAAGGATTTGCGTAATCCTCAAGAAACACATCAACTATTCTTGATTATGCAATCTTTAATTGCTTTAGGAGAATTGAAAATGAACTAAGTAGATGATTATATTACCCCACCAGAGTTGGTTCTGGTAGTTGTTTAATGTAATTGAACGCCTGGTATTTCCATTAAACGGATAATATTAAGGGTCAAACTATTAATAAGTCATATCGAAGGCACTCCCTCCACTTTTTTTAATCTTCGTTGTAATGATCAGCTTGTATGCTTCGATAGAATTCTAAGAAAGTTGTTATAGAAAGTAACATAAAACGAAGTTGTCCTTCATATTAAATTAACAGGAAGACATAGAAGAATATGGAGGGAATTATGGACGAAAACAACGAAAAACACGAGCGACAAGCAAAGATTCATTTCAATAGTCGAGGAAGTCAAGCGCAAGAAAAAGTGGAAGAGAGGGATATAAATAAATGGAAAGGGGACGAACCTGCAAAGCTTCATTCACAAACTGTTGGCAAAAGAGGACCTATCTTAAAACAGGATAGTGTAGAACATGAAACACTGCAAGAATTTATCCATGAGAAAATCATTGAACGACCTGTTCATGTCAAAGGATTCGGTGCTTTTGGCTATTTTCAAACGGTGCATTCAATGAAAGAACATACACAGCTTAGTTTCCTACAGCGTCCTGGTCAACAAGTACCTGTAATGGTGCGGTTTTCATTAGCAGTGAGTACGAAAGGAACACCTGATACATCAAGGAATGTAAGAGGGTTTGCAACTAAGTTTTATACAGAAGAGGGGATATTTGATTTAATTTGTAATCATATTCCTGTTTTCTCTGTGCGTGATACGATTCGTTTCCCTGAGGCGATTAAAGCGTTTTTACCATCTCCAGTCAATAATTTAATTGATCCCAATCGCTTCTGGAGCTTTGTAGCACGAGCACCAGAGTCGTTAAATTTTGTTGTCCATCTATATTCAGATGCTGGAACAGTGAAAAGTTTGCGTCATATCCCAGGACATAGTGTGAATACATATGTCTGGCGTAATGCGAAGGGAGAAAGGAAATATGTGAAATATCATTGGTATCCGTTTGCAGGTATTGAATATATTACGAGGCAGGAAGCGGGCAAACTAGCCGGTGAGAATCCAGATTATGCTGGGAAAGATCTTTTTGATACCATTGCATCTGGCAAAACAGTAGAGTACGGATTATACGTTCAATTAATGGATCCCATGGATGAGGGGAAATTATCGTATGATCCGCTTGATGATACGAAAGTGTGGGATGAAAGACAGTATCCATTGGTACCAGTTGGTCGAATGGTTTTAAATAGAAACCCCAAAAATTATATGGAAGAAGTAGAGAAGGTCTCTTTTTCACCTGTTAACCTGTTAGAGGGAGCGGAGTTATCCGATGATAAGATGCTTCAAGGTCGAGCGAATATTTATAGCGATTCACAAAGAAGAAGAATCGGACCTGGGTTTAGGAAGTTGCCAGTAAATGGCCAAGCAGATTGGACACCTGCCAACCAGGTGACAAGTGGAGATGGCCGATTTGTTGAAGGGAAATTACAAAGAAGTGATTTAATAAAACAAAATGATTATGCGCAGGCTGGAGAATTTTATCACGCTTTAAGTCCACAAGAGAAAGAACATTTAGTCGATAATATTGCTGCAGATTTAAAAGGGATTGATCAAGATATAAAAGAAGTGGTATTGTCATATTTTCACCGAGCTTCTTCAGAACTTGGGGAAGCGATTGCCAAGCATGTCTAAAATTCTCAGCATAACCTCCGTTTAAAATAATCTGTTACGAGGTAATTAATACGTAAGAGATGGAGGCGATATAAAATGGCAGAATTAACAGCTGTGAAAGTCGTATTACAGGATGAGATGGAAGAATATTTTACAGACGATAATGATCAGAAGGAAGCAGCAGACGCTTTATTAAGAGTCGATACCGTTTTGTTTTACGGGAAAAATATGGAGCTTCTAAATGATTATGAGCCAGCGAAAGAATGGGACCACTTTTATGATTTTGAATTCAATTCAGCTGATGATATTAAGAAAGAAATTGCTGAGAGGTTAGAAATCAGTCCTGATATAGTGGAAGTCGAATAAACCAGCTATCAGCTGGTTTTTTTTATGGATTGGAAAAGATTAGATAGATGCATGCCTATTTGGAGTCGATTATTCAAGCAACTCCGTTTGAAGTTGGTCAACAGACTGGTATACTTTTCTTTATTAAAACGATCGTTTAGAAAGGGTATGAAGCATGCATTTAGGAATTCTTGATCAAATGCCGAGACCACGTCACTTGTCAGTTGAGGAAACGGTAGAAGAAACAATCCATAAAGTACAGATGGCAGAAGAATGGGGATATGAGCGTTATTGGTTTGCTGAGCACCACGGGACAAAAGGGATGACTTCTAGTGCACCTGAAATCCTAATGGCAACAGCAGCGGCAAAAACAAAGACCATTCATGTAGGCAGTGGCGGGATTTTATTGTCTCAGTATAGTCCGTATAAAGTGGCTACACAAATGCTACAACTTCAATCAATTTTTCCAGGTAGGATTGAGGCAGGTGTAGGACGTTCACCAGGGGGACCGGAACGAATTCGTAAAGCCTTAGCTAATGGTGTGAAGAATGAAACGGGCATTTATCCTGAAAAAATAAAACAAATGCTGCATTATTTCGCAGGGGATCAGTCGGTGCAAGCGACACCTAGGCCGAGGGTATCGCCGCAGCTTTATAGTCTGGGTCTTGGGGAGAATAGTGCCCAGCTAGCAGCAGAGCTTGGAATTGGTTATGTCTTTGGTCACTTTATTCAATCTGGAAGAGGCGTGCAGGCCCACAAACAATATCGGGAGTATTTTCAGCCGGGCTTTTTAGTAAATCCGAAGGCGATTACTGCTGTATTTGTCATTTGTGGTGCGACAGATGAAGACGCAGAGGAAATGGCCATTACACAAGATATATGGTTATTAAGGACGGAAAAAGGAATTGATAGTCGGATTCCGACACTTGAGGAAGCAAAAGCAATGCGGTTAACAACAGAAGATAAAAAAAGAATCGCATTGAATAGAAAAAGAATGATTATCGGTGGGCCAGCAAAAGTAAAAGAAGAGCTCAGCAAATGGAGCGAACTTTATGAATGTGACCACTGGTTATTATTAAATAACACCTATCATTTTGCTGATCAACGCCAATCTTATGAACGCATTGCAGAAATGTTTTTCTGAAGATGTGGTTAACTCTCAAGTAGTACACGCATTAATAGAATTTAACTAACAAAAAATGTGTTGGCAAGTGTAAAGGTGGAGAAGAAGAGGAAGGTTTTTCCGCAAATCAGAAATACCAACTCAACTGGGATTAATTGTGACGAGTTGTGCCTGCAAATAGGAAATACGAATACAAGCGGGATGAAAAGCGAGAAGAAGTGTTGGTAAATGAGAAATGCGAACATAAGTGGGAAGAAGAGCGCCGAGAAGTGTTGGTAAATTGGAAATGCGAACCCAAGTGGGATGAAAAGTGCCGAGAAGTGTTGGCAAATGAGAAATGCGACCACAAGTGGGAAGAAGAGCGCCGAGAAGTGTTGGCAAAGCGGAAATGCGAACATAAGTGGGAAGAAAAGCGCCGAAAAGTGTTGGTAAAACGGAAAATAAGACCACAAGTTCCACCAAATATACCAAGTGGGCAAAACATTTACAATAGTAAGGGCATCCAGAAAGTCTCATTGCCGACTTTTTAGACGCCCTAAAATATACTAAGGTTCTAAGGATATCAATTTTTCAATTGCGCCCTCGTTACCTTTTCAGAAACTCAGGATCAGCAAAACTTGGATTCGGATAGTTATAGAAGCCTTCTCCTGTTTCTCGTCCGAGTTTACCTTTATCTATATACTCCGTTTTTAATAGGTGAGCTAATTTTTTAAAGGCTTCATTGCCGGTTGCATCGGCTTTTGCTTGTGAGATATTGTAAGCTGTGCGGATTCCAACGACATCAAGTATAGCGAACGGGCCTAGTGGAGCACCAGTGCCAATCATCCATGTTTTATCAATGGTTTCTGGGTCAGCTACTTCATTCACTAATAACATTTGTCCTGCCTCTAATAATGGAACGAGTAAGGAATTTAAGATATACCCTGGTTGTTCTTTATGCAATTGTAGAGGGACCATCCCTATTTCTCTTGCAAATTCAACGATTTGGTTAAAAACATTCATGTCTGTACCGGGGTGTTTCATTACTTCAGCCGTATTGTTTTTCCAAATTTCATTTGCAAAATGCAATGCTAGAAATTGTGACGGTCTCCCTGTGAAAGCTACAAATTGGCTAGGAAGTAATGTGGATGAATTCGTTGCAAAGATTGTTTCTTTCGGTGCGACTGCACTTAATTTTGTATAAAAGTCTTCTTTAATGCTAACCACTTCTGGAACAGCTTCAATCACTAAATCAGCTTGCTCGACAGCTTTAGATAAATCAGTATAAAAAGACATCCGTTCGAATGCCGCATCGACTTGTTCATCGGTTGCCTGTAAATCATTTTTATAGCTTTCCTTCAGCTTCAATATTCTACCTTTTGCTGTTGCTAGTGCTTCCTCAGAAATGTCATACACACTTACTTGAAATCCACTATACGCTGTTTGGTAAGCAATCTGACTGCCAAGTACCCCACTACCTGCAACTGTGATATGTTTGAATCCCATTGTAATCCCCTCTTTATAAAAAGTTATTTTCACATTTTCATTATGGCATAGTCTTACCTTCTATGACTTTCGACTTATAGAAGGATTGTTAAGTAAAACTGAAACATCTTTATTCGTTAACATGGCTCTTCAATTAATGTAGGTAAATGGATGGTTTGGTAAACATTTTTTATTTTATCTTTACAGATAACAAAAAGGGGAGTAATATAACTTCATCAATTAAATATCATCTCAATCGCTGAATCCTTAATTGGAGCGGAGGAACCACTTTTGTAGAGGTAATCTACTTGGGGTGAATCCTTTAAAGAATGTAAAAAGGAAGGGTTATTCTTGACCCTAATCCGACAGCTAACTTCGTAAGCGTTAAGAAAAGATGGTAACTTGTGATCAAATAACGTGACCACGGGGGATCCCTCTGTGGTCTTTTTGCTGTTCCTTTTTTCTCATTGAAGTACTCACAAGTCGATAGTAAGGATGGGATAGCCTATAAAGAAAACCTTTGCTTTGTCTGGTTTGGGGCATTTTGAGCAACGATGCTACAAGAACTAAAAGAGATGAATGTTGAAGTTTTAGCAGTAGATAAGGATGAAATGAAAGTAATTAAACATCGCGACCTCTCTACAAATGTTGCTGTTTACATTCACTAGATGAGCACACGTTAAGGTAAGAAGGGGTGAATCATGTTTTTATTTCGTTTGGAGAAGATGTGCAATGAAGGATTTTAACAGCCTTTCTTCTGAAGGGTATGGGGGTAAAAGCGCATAACAATTTTCATGAGAAAGTGTTAGAAAGGATAGGTGTTGACCGAGTCATTCATTAAGAGAGATATGACTATAAGAGTTGCAGGAAATATTGTCACACTTTCAATGGTTGATTTTTTTGAATTTGCTCATGATTACACCATCGCTGAAATGCTTGTAGGAAAGAAATTTTGGGGGCGTAAATTAAAAGATTTACGAATTGCTAAGCGGTTTAATTGTCATATTGTCGGTATTCAGGCGAGAACAGAACTTTACCGTTTCTCCAAGTGAAGAAGGACCAATTCAGATGAATGATATTTTAATAGTAGTGGGTAAAAAAAGAGTCATTATACGCTTTGAAAAAGAAGGAGCATAGAAAGATGAACAACGCAATCGTTCGGTTAAATCCATCTCAGTTGTTATTGTTAGTGTTCTTGTTTTTCATTATATTAGGGACGATTTTTTTAAAACTTCCATTTGCAACGACAACACAGGTTACTTGGACAGATGCATTATTTACAGCAACTTCATCCATGACGGTAACAGGGTTAGCTGTTGTAGATACTGGTACGGTCTATACACTATTTGGGCAATTAGTCATCCTTGCATTAATACAAATTGGTGGATTAGGGATCATGTCATTTGCAGTGTTAATTTTTATGCTCCTTGGTAAAAGGATAGGGTTTAGGGAGCGGTTATTAGTTCAACAGTCATTAAACCATACATCTATTGGTGGAATCATTAAATTAGTAAAAAGTTTATTCATTTATTCCTTCACGATTGAATTAATTGCTATGTGTTTTTTAGCCATTACTTGGGTCCCTGAATTTGGTTGGGGAAGGGGTATGTACCTCAGCTTCTTTCACTCCATTTCCGCTTTCAATAATGCTGGCTTATCGCTGTTTCCTGATAATTTAATGGGATATGTGGGGGACCCTATTATTAATATTGTTATTTCATCTTTGTTCATTCTTGGCGGTATTGGTTTCACTGTTTTAGCGGATATTTGGTATAAACGTAAATTTAAGAAACTGAGCTTACATTCAAAACTGATGATTGTCGGCACTGTAGTTATCAATGCTTTTGCGATGTTAGTTATATTCGTGATGGAGTTCCATAATCCACATACATTAGGCGCTATGTCTGAAATGAGTGATAAACTTTGGGCAGCTTACTTTCAAGCGACATCACCGAGGACGGCAGGGTTCAATACAATCGATATAGGTAATATGCATGAAGCAACCATTACTTTCATGCTACTTCTCATGTTTGTTGGTGCGGGTAGCGGCTCTACTGGTGGTGGAATTAAGTTAACAACTTTTTTAGTCATCGTATTATCAGTTATCAGTTTTTTAAAGCAAAAGCAGCAAATTACCATTGCTAATAGAGCAATTAAAGAAACCATCATATTTAGATCATTGGCCATTTCTATGATTAGTTTCTTATTTATCTTCTTAGCTGTGTTTATTCTCAATATTACAGAACCAGAGCCGTTTTTAAAATTATTATTTGAAACGGTCTCAGCTTTTGGGACTGTTGGGCTTTCTATGGGGATTACGGCTGATCTATCTAACATTGGTAAGATTATTATAGTATTTATTATGTTTCTCGGAAAAATTGGGCCTTTAACATTTGCCTTTTCTCTAGCCAAACCAAGACAAGAGAAGATAAGATATCCGAGTGAAGATATCATGACAGGTTAAATATAATTGAGTCAGCTTTTATTGTTCATATAGGTAAGGGCTGACTCGAGAAACTCGATAACTTCTTGCTTAATAGGATATAAGTTTAATGATTTTGATTGCCCTTTTGATCTTCGTGCTTCCCAAAATTGTTCAGAGAGTGCTTGATTACCGTTGAACATTTCCATTGAGTAAATTTCCACATCACTCGCAATTAATTGGGCAACGTCAGAAGAAGGCGCTTCTCCGTTTTTTAAACAAAGTTCTATGCGCTTAATAATATTCATCCATTTCTTAATTTGACCATCATCATTCTCTAATTTGGGAAGTGATGTCTCCCATTCCTTTGTTAGCGGTGTATGATCCTCACTCTCTTTTAACGTTAAGGGAAGAAGTTGTTCCCAACCAATCTCTCCTTCTAAATCTACACTGTTCCTTAAAGTTTGTGTATATTTTTGCGCTTGTACGATATCGTCAATTGACGCTTTCAATGTTTGAAGGTGGATATCTAGCACTGATGATACAGTCGTCTCGTCAATGAGCTTTTGTATATCTTCTAACGACATATTCGCTTTCTTTAATAGCAATACTTTTTGCAGACGAAGTAAGTCCAGTTGTGTATAGAAACGTTTGCCATAATCATCTTTATAAGTAGGGGTGACTAATTGAATTTCATCATAATATCGTAAAGTTCTAACAGAAATGGACCAATCTTTAGCAATTTTACCCGTCGAAAAATAATCCATCTTTTCTCTCCTTTGAACTTGAAGATGACGTAACGTAACCAGGTACTCTTAATATATCAAATAAATTGGGGGTAAATGGAGTGAATACCTTATTTTCAAAAGAATCACGCTGGTCAATACAAACGTTTTTACTTATTCTGATGTTTGTCTTCATCATAGTGCCGATATTCATTGAAAATTGGGCACAAGACCTATTGCAGCGGTTATTTCAAAATGATTTATATGCGGGGACTTTGACAGGGTTAATCATGGCAATTGCCTTTACAGTGGCTCTTTATTATATTACGATTAAATCATATGGATTGAATTGGCAGTCGCTTGGCTTGAAGTCGTTTGCTAAGAGCTATTGGCTACCGATTATCGGATGGACTTTTTTTCTAATTGTGGGCAGTGGATTGCTTGTTATTCTTATGGATTTATTTGGTGTTGGCGTAGAAAATAAGAAAACCGCTTCATTAACAGCAGAACTGAATGGTTTTACGATTCTCATTGCATTTATATCTGCGGCCATTGTGTCACCCATTTATGAAGAAATTTTGTATCGTGGCTTTATTTACAAATGGTTTAGGACTAAATGTAATATTGGACTGAGTATGCTCATTAGTTCTACGATTTTTACGGTGGTACATTTACCGACTTATAACACATTACCAGTTAATTTTTTCAGTGGACTTATCTTCGCTTGGACTTATGAGAAAACAGGCTCCATCTATCCTGCGATGATTATCCATAGCGTTTTTAACGGACTGGCGATTCTATTAACTGCCTTTACTTAATTATCTTAATTTTTAGTTTTCACGAAACGTTTGAAGCGAATAATCGTAAACAATAGAGGGGGTGAATAGAATGAAATGGTTATTTGCTATTTTACTGCTTATGTTATTACTTTTTTATTATTATCGCTTATTTAATGTTTTCTTTAAGATTAAGAAAAATAAGGTATTCCTATTGCCAGATGAAGTATTAGAGGACATTCGTATTGAGCCGCAAAGGCCGATAGCAGAGCCAAAGGTAGCTAGTCAGAAGGGCAGTATCTTTACTTATATTTTTATCACATGTATGGTGTTTATCGCGATCATGTTTATTGTTTTTTCCGATCAGTTAGATGTTTCGAATTATCTGCTGTTACTTGTACCTCTTTTTCAAATGGAGTTTCTGTTTAACCAATTAGTTTTTCTTCAAAAAGGGATTGTTAAAGGGCTAAAGTATATCCCTTGGCATAAAATTGATTCTTATGAAGTTCAGTCTATTGATATTAATAACCGTCATTTTGGTTTTGATAAAAAAGTAAATGATGGTTTTGAGATGAAGCTTCATTCAGGTCGTTCGAGTCAGGTTAGTTTACTAGTTACTTCAACAGAGGCTTATGAACAGTTGCAAATCCTGTTAGAATCTCATGGTATTAAACAAAAAGCCTAAATAAATGGGAGGGACGAGATGAGTAATCATGAACAATTTTTAACAGAGGCAGTACATCTAGCAGTAGAAAACGTAGGAAATGCAGGAGGACCTTTCGGAGCAGTCATTGTAAAGGACGGGAAGGTGATTGCCAAAGGTGTGAATAGGGTAACAGCTCTTCATGACCCAACGGCGCATGCGGAAGTAATGGCTATTAGGGAAGCATGTACGAAGTTACAATCTTTCACATTAACAGGCTGTATTCTTTATACAAGCTGTGAGCCTTGTCCCATGTGTTTAGGTGCGATTTACTGGGCGCGTTTGGAAAATGTGTATTACGCAGCCGATCGGAAAGATGCAGCAAAAGCGCTTTTTGATGATGATTTTATTTACCAAGAGATTGGCATAGACCCGAAAGATAGAGGTCTTCCGTTTGTACAATTGACACTAAATCAATCACAGCTCCCTTTTGATGCTTGGAGTAAGCAAGTCAATCGAACTTCATATTGACTTCACGGAAATTCCTTACTTTCTGCATAAGGATATATTATTCTTAAAAGTGATACATCTACATAAAGGAGAGCAGTATGGGCACAAATAAAAATCAATTCCAACCGATGAAGTTATTATTTTTTATTACGATTATTGTCGTTATCGCAGTTGTTATCATGGTGTTCATAAACAATCAAGGAAATGAAAAGGATGAGTATACATCTTTTGAAAATGCACCCCCTATTGAAGGACAGCCTGTTTTAGGCAAGGCGGAATCACCTGTACAAATCGTAGAATTTGGCGACTTTAAATGTCCAGCGTGTAAACAATGGGGTGAGACTATTTATCCGCAATTAGTGGAAGATTATGTAGACACGAATCAAGTGAATTTCTCTTATATCAATGTGCTCTTCCATGGCGATGAGTCTAAATTAGGTTCAGTTGCAGCCGAAGCTGTTCATCTATTGGAACCTGATGCATACTGGGCATTCCATAAAGGTTTGTTTGATAAGCAGCCAGAGAGTGGGCAACATGATTCTGTCTGGTTAACAACGGAAGTGCTAGAGGAAGTCGTTGCAGAAACGACGTCAATTCCACTAGAAGATCTATTGGCAGAAATGAAAAAAAGCGCAACAATAGAGGCGGTTAATCATGACACTTCACTCGTAGGTGAATATGAAGTCCAGCTCACACCGACGATTATGATTAACGATAAAATGGTGACAGATCCATTTAATTATGATTCAATCAAACGTTTGATTGAAGAAGAGTTAGAGGGATAAGAATGAAGAAAAATCAAATCATGTTGTATTTTTCTTGGGTGGTTGCACTCATAGCAACATTAGGTAGTCTATACTTTAGTGAAATTAAGCAGTTTATTCCTTGTGAGCTCTGTTGGTATCAAAGAATATTCATGTATCCACTCGTTTTAATCTTGGGGATCGGTACGTTCTATCAAGATATTTCTGTGCGAAGATTTGCGCTACCAATGGCGTTTATTGGCTGGTGTATTTCTCTCTATCATTATCTTGTACAAAAAGTGCCTGGACTCGCTGAGGTCACCCCATGTTCAAGCGGTGTACCATGTAGTGGCCAATATATCAATTGGTTCGGGTTTATCACCATTCCTTTCTTGGCATTAACGGCTTTCACGCTTATTATCTTCTTTTGCCTGATGATAAAAAAAGACAATCAAGCATCATAAACATTCCTCGTACATATGATTGTACGGGGTTTTTGTTTTGTTCGTAATGGAGTAGAAATCGGTTGTGAATTTGTAAATGGAAGAAGGGGAAGCTGCTTGACATGAGACAAGCGTAAAATCTCATTATATGCACACAATTCATTTGAAAATCACGAATAGAATTGTATGTAAATCGGACATCGCCATTCATCCGCAAATTCCGTGAACACTTCCGCTTTAATCCGACTTGCCCATTCTTCATCTACTTTCTAGGGTTGGACATGAGCGTAAAAATGAAGGTCTGTGAGGCATTGCATTTTCTTCGATTAATTTTCTAACTATCTCTGAATTTCCCATCTGTTAGAACAACTTGTGATATATGTTTTTTCATGCTTAATCTACTTGAAAATGGGTAAAATAATGTTAGTGAAAATCTGCCATTTATTAAAGGAGGAAATGAGATGAAAAACCCAATAAAACAAGGGATGATGTTAGGGTTAGGTTTAGCAGCAGCAGGGAAAGACCGTGCACAAGAAATGATGGATGAGTTAGTGAAAAGAGGAGAGTTAACAAAACAGGAAGCGAAGGATTTTATGCAGGAGGTAAGGGCGAAAGGCCAAGAGAAGCAAACGCAGATAGACGACAAAGCCCATCAACGAATGACTAGTTTATTGCATGATTTGAATATCGCTACAAAGGATGATGTCTTAAGATTAGAGGAACGGATTCTAGCACTTGAGGCAAACAATCGAGAAGAGAATTAAGGGAGGTTTTTGCCATTTTCAAACCAAAGATGAGTCATATTCATCGCTATCGTGAAATTGCCGTAGCCTTCTCTCATTACGGTTTTGGTTATCTCTTAAAAGAATTAGGCTTGCATGAAGTATTGTCCCTACCTAAACGTATGTTCATGCGAAAGCAAGAGGAAATTCATGAAAAGACGACAGGTGAACGTGTTCGTCTGTTTTTAGAAGAGCTTGGACCGACGTTTATTAAAGTTGGTCAGATTGCGAGTACAAGGTCAGATATTTTTCCGGAATCAATTATTAGGGAATTGGAAAAATTGCAGGAACATGCCCCGTCATTTTCATTTGCAGAGGTAAAAAAAATTGTTGAAACCGAACTAGGGGAAGAACTACATGACCTCTTTACAGAATTTCAAGAGGAGCCATTAGGATCGGCATCTATCGGTCAAGTCCATTATGGTGTCCTCCATTCTGGTGAAAAAGTAGCTGTTAAGGTACAACGGCCTGATATTGAGAAGACCATGAGAACAGATTTAGAAATTTTGATAGAAATTGCTAAAATCGCAGAAAAACGGCTACATTGGGCATCGCAATATCAGTTAGTGGAAATGATGAAAGAATTTTCTAAAGCATTGTTAAATGAGTTGAATTATTTACTTGAAGGTCGTAATGCAGATAAAATTGCCAATCAATTTGAAGACAATAATCATTATAAAATCCCAAAAACATACTGGAAATATACGACGAAAAAAGTGTTAACTATGGAATATATTGAAGGGTGCGGCATCCTTGAAAATAAAAGTTTGGCGGAACAAGGGTTTAATAAACAACTGATCGCCGAAAGAATCGTTGAAGGCATCCTCCAGCAAATATTAGAGGAAGGTGTATTCCATGCAGATCCTCATCCAGGTAACATTTGTGTATTACCAGGAAATGTAATTGTTTTCATGGATTTTGGTATGGTTGGACGTTTAACTGAGGATATGAAAGAAAATTTAGCATCATTAATTATTGCCATGTTGCGGCAAAGTACCGATGGAGTCATTAAAGCCATCACTAAAATGGGTATTGTCCAAGATGATGTCGATGTTGAACTTTTAAAAATTGATGTTGATTTACTAAGAGAGAGATATTATGATATTCCGTTTAGTGAAATATCAATTGGCGAGGCGGTTAATGATTTGTTTTCCGTTGCCAATCAACATCATATACATATCCCAACAAACTTAACATTAGTGGGAAAAACATTGTTAACAATGGAAGGTATTGTTGAAAAACTTGACCCTAATATAAGCATATTAAAAATTGCTGAGCCTTTTGGTAGACGATTAATTATTAATAAATATCGACCTGATCATTTGGCGAAAGATTCGCTAGCTCATATCGGGGAGTATTTTGATATTCTAAAGGAAGCGCCGTATAATTTGAAAGATTTGATTGCCCTTATCAAAAAGGGAAAAATCCCGCTCGAACTGAACTTGCCAAACAGTGAAAAATTTCTAACGAGAATTGATCGTATCAGCAACCGGCTAGCATTTAGTATCGTGTTGCTAGCATTTTGCATTATAATGGTGGGTTTAATTATCGGTTCCGCCCTTGGCAGGCAATCATCTCTCCTATGGAATATACCAGCAGTAGAAATCGGCTTCGTCATTGCGATATTAATGTTCTTATTTCTTATATACACCATCATTAGAGCAGGGAGATTCTGACGACTCTCTGCTTTTTGTTTTGGGTAGAATTTTTCTGATTTCACTACACAAGCAATTCATGGTGAGAATATAGTGTAGAGAGGTGAACGGTTTTGTCAATAAACGTTAATGTTGCTTATGGTTAATACAAAAATTCTCATTGGCAGTCCAATTAATCAAGAACCCGATATTTTAAAAGAGTTTCTGCTATCCTTAGCCAATTTAAAAACGGATACAATGGAGATTCATTATCTTTTCATAGATGATAATCAGAATGAAGAATCAAGTAGACTACTACGTCATTTTGCCAAATGGAAGAAAGATGTTGCGATTTTATCCGCAAAAGAAGATAGTATCTATATTCGTACCGACTTTACCCATTTCTGGAATGATGCTCTCATCTGGAAGGTTGCTCGCTTCAAAGATATGCTTATTGAGCAGGCGAAATTTGAAGAATTTGATTATTTGTTTTTAATTGACTCTGATTTGCTTTTACACCCGAATACCCTTCATACACTTATTTCCACGAAAAAAGAAATTGTTTCAGAGGTATTTTGGACGGCTTGGCAAGAGGGGACAATTCCTTATCCGCAGGTGTGGTTAACAGATGAATATACCCACTGGAGACAGGCGGATGAAGGTGCCATAACAGACGAAGAAAAGGCCGTTCAAACCGAGGCCTTTATTCAACAATTACAAACTCCAGGTGTTTATGAAGTAGGAGGATTAGGTGCGTGCACGCTAATTAGCAGGAAAGCTTTGTTAGCAGGTATTCATTTTAGTAAAATTAAAAATCTCAGTTTTTGGGGAGAAGATCGACATTTTTGTGTGAGAGCTGTGGCATTAGGACTGGATCTACATGTAGACACACATCTGCCAGCTTATCATATTTATCGTTCTTCTGACCTTACAGGCATACCCGCATTTAAAGAAAAATGTCAGTATGCTTATAGCGAACTACCTATTTATCCAGAAAAAGCAGATAGCCATCAAATTCGCTTATCGATGATTGTGAAGAATGAAGAAGGTCGTTATTTACAAACGATGTTAAAGAAAGTAAAGCCATTTATCGATGAAGCTGTGATTATAGATGATGCTAGTACTGATCAGACTATATCGATTTTCTTGCAAGAACTAAAAGGTATGCCAATTAAATTGGTCAAGAATGCAAGCTCCCAGTTTGCCAATGAAGTGGAACTAAGAAAACAACAGTGGTTAGAAGCAACGAATGGTTTTTTAGGTTGGGTATTAAATCTTGACGCAGATGAATGGTTTGAGGAGAGTTTTATTGATTATATTGATGACTTTGTTAAACAGGATACTATCGACCTGTACTGTTTTAGACTGTATGATATGTGGGATGAAGACCATTATCGTGAAGATGAATACTGGCAAGCACATTTCTTATACCGTCCATTTCTAGCAAGAGTTAGATCAACCTTTCAGCCTGTCTGGAAAGAAACACCACAGCATTGTGGGAGATTTCCAGAAAACATCTTCCAACTTACCCACAGTTTATCCACAATACGAGTCAAGCATTTAGGCTGGGCAAAAGAAAAAGATCGATTAGAAAAATATGAGAGATATAAGCTGCTTGACCCGAATAGCCTCTACGGTAATGAGAAACAATATGAATCGATTCTAGATAAGAATCCCCGTTTAAAACAATGGTGAGAAACATAAAGCAAATGGTCAGTTTCGAAATGAACTTCGATTCATAGCTAGGAAACTATTTGTATGCTAAACTAAAAATAATTAAAAATTGTTGCAGGGGGACTCAGAAAATGAGTTGAGAAGGTTAAAACCTGACCCTTAGAACCTGTTCGTTAAGACGATCGTAGGGAGCATCTTCCAACTATATGCATATGTATGGTAGGCTCTCCATTTTCGGGGAGCCTTTTGTTTTGTTTCCCTGAACATTTTTAATTACATCTATTGAAAAGAGGGAATAGCGTGAGAGAAGAAGTCGTGTTAGTAACAGGAGCAAGTCGTGGATTAGGAGCTGCAATTGCTGAAAAGTTTGGTAAGGAGGGCTACAAAGTAGTCGTTAATTATTTTAATAATAAAGAAAAAGCAGATGCAGTAGTTGAAAAAATCGGACAAGATCGTGCATTGGCTATCCAAGCTGATGTAAGAGATCATCAAGCAGTAAAAGCAATGGTAGCAGACACAATTGCTCATTTTGGTCGCTTGGATATCGTTGTAAATAATGCATTAGTTCAATTTAAATTTGATCCTGTGGCACAGGCGAAAGTAGAGGAATTATCTTGGGCTAGCTATCAAACCCAGTTTGAAGGCGCGATAAAAGCAAGCTTAAATGTTGTTCAATCTGCTCTTCCGGCTCTAAAGGATTCACAGCAAGCCCGTGTGATTGGTATTGGCACGAATCTTTACCAGAACCCAGTCGTTGCCTACCATGAATATACAACAGCCAAAGCGGCATTAATTGGCTTTACACGCAATATGGCCAAAGAGCTCGGACAGTATGATATTAATGTGAATATGGTTTCCGGTGGATTATTAGATACAACGGATGCAAGTGCTGTTACTACCCCTGAGGTATTTGCGATTGTGGCTGATAACTCTGCTATCCGCCGTGTGACAAAACCAGAAGACGTAGCAGAAGCCGTTGTTTTCTTAGCCTCTCCAGGCGCTAGAGCGATTACGGGACAAAATCTAGTCGTTGATCATGGATTGACGATGAACTAAGATAAAAAAGGTCGTCATCTTTGTTTATGGCGGCCTTTTTCAATAAAATGGACTTATTTTGTAGGTTGATAAATCAGTAAAGAGCTTATATCAGCAAATGTGAGACTAAGTCGAAGCTAAACTCCAATTTATTCGCAGAAAAGGATATTTTTAAAATAACAACTTAATTTTCTCACTAGTATTTTATTCTACTAGATGTTAAAACGGTCGATTGAACGTTCAATCAGTATTGTTCAATTTTTCCTTGTTTATATCGATAGCCAAACATAGAAGATGCTTGTAGGTGAAACTTCAGCAGTTGCTTGCTCATCGGATCCGATGCTTCCTTAGGCATCTTATCGTTAAATCCAACAACTGTCACTGCACCGAGTAATTGATTCTGGTAGTCTAGCAAAGGGACGGAAGCCGAAGAAATCGATGGAATTAAAGGTTCGGTAGCGAAGGAGATTTTCGATTGTTGAATCATTTGCCATTCTGCGTTATCGATCGCTTCCCCGTCTCCTAGCCAATCTTTTGTCAGTACTGGGTTTAAGAAGCTTAAGAAAATCTTCCCTGCGGCAGATGTTGGTGGTAAGCTTCCGCCTAGTTGTGTACCAATATGAAGTGGTTCATTCGAATGACAAATCTTTGTCGTAATAGGTCCGTTGTTTGTCCATAATGAAAACGAAACGGTGCAGGAAGTAAGCGAAGAAAGTTCCTGCATATACGGAGTGATTGCATCGGCAATATCACGACTACCAAAGGCGGCTGTACCATATTGAATCAATTTGCTACCAAGATAATACAGGTTTGTCCCTTTTTCACGATAGAGCATGTTCAATTGCGTAAGTGTATTTAAATATTTATATAAATTACTTTTCGTAATACCGGTTTCTTCTTGAATGGTTGAGAATTTCATTGGGGTATCTTTTTGATAGATTAATTCGATGATAGAAATGCCTATTTGCAAGGATTGTATCATCGTACTACTTTTTTGTATTTCCATGTATGTAACTCCTCAATATGCTAGTCATGTTGAATCCTAATTTATCAGAAACTACATCAAACAACAACCTTCCTTTAGAGGGTTGGTAGGATATCCCTATAAATTCAGTATATATAAGAATAGTAAGTGAGTTGGCGATTATTAACTTGGTCAATGAAGGTGCTCAACTCACGAAAAATAGGGAGCGGTCAAATATATTAATTTAACCTTTTCCATTTTTTTAGCTCTTTTTGAACATAGGATAATGATTGTAGTTTTTCTTTTAGTTCAGCTACAGAGAGACGATAAGTATTATTGGAGTGATATTCTTCTACAGAGTTTGTATCAGTTTCTATTCTGGTATCTCGAGGAATGCGATAGAAGCCTTCAAGATCAATAGCTTTCGCTGCTTCTTCTTTTGTTAGTAAAACTTCATAGAGCTTTTCTCCCGGCCGTGTGCCAATTAATTCTAAAGGAAGGCTAACGTGAAAAAGTTCTTTAATCGCTTGTGCTAAATCTGTAATATAGGCAGCAGGCGATTTTTGTACCATAATATCCCCATTACAAGCATTCTCAAAAGCGTACAATACGAGTTCGACAGCCTCATCTAAACTCATCATAAAACGGGTCATTAAAGGATGCGTAACAGTTAGCGGCTTTCCTTCCTTTACTTGTTCTATGAGTAGCGGAATGATGGACCCCCTTGATGCCATGACATTTCCGTATCTTGTGCCACATATAATGGTACCACGAGCGTTAGCTTGTCTCGATTTAGCGATAAATGTCTTTTCCATTAAAGCTTTAGACATTCCCATTGCATTAATTGGATAGGCTGCTTTGTCCGTTGATAGGCAGACAATTTTCTTTACCCCTGCTTGTATTCCTGCACTTAATACATGATCGGTGCCAAGAATATTCGTTTTCACCGCCTCTAGCGGATGTGACTCACATGAGGGTACTTGTTTTAAGGCTGCTGCATGAAAAATGTAATCAACCCCGTCCACAGCTGGTAATAAAGTACTCATATCCCGAACATCGCCGAGGATATAAGAGATTCTTCCATCTGCATACTGTTTTTGCATGTCATCTTGTTTTTTTTCATCACGAGAAAAGATGCGTATTTCTTTTATTTCACTATGCAAAAAACGTTCTAACACCACATGCCCAAACGAGCCGGTTCCACCTGTAATTAATAGCGTTTTATTTTTAAACATAAGTATGGAACGCACCTTTCTGTCATTTCCCACAATGGGCTTACTTTAATCCAAAATAGTATAAATAATATTCGGAATTTATTCGTGGATAGTTATACCAGTAAGCGATAATTCCTGTTATGTGCACTGAAGGGTTTTGGTCTAAGAGCGCTTGATGAAAATCACAGTCCCCCGCCATATCCGGTCTTTCAGAAAATCTCGCTTCTCCCACACAGCTTCTCTTAATGATCCTAAATTGCCCACACCATTCACGATAATTTTCTTCCGTTGCTTGAAAGAGCTGGCCATCCTTTGTCACCATGCTGTAATAATAAATGTCGTACTCACCATCTATTTTAGCGAGTACTTCACGAATGGTTGGTAAATAAATATCATCGCTATCAATAATGGCAATATAATCTCCAGTTGCGGCTTCGATACAACGATTATACGAATAGCTAGCGCCACGATTTTCCCCATTTTCTAAGATTTTTAGTTGAGGGTACTGTTGTTGATATTCTTTTAACATCACTAATGTTTGATCGGTTGATCCGTCATCACAAACAATGATTTCATCGGCATATTCTTTAGGAATGCTATCAAGCATCGAGCGAACCCATTGTTCACTATTATAAACCGGGGATAAAAAGCTGAATCTCATGACTTTTCCTCACTTTATTATGCATGATTTTGGGGCAGGTGTTATATCGTTTAGTGTATGCGCCTAATTAAAAGTGGTGAATTTAGGACATAAAAAGAAATTATTTACAATAAATTTCTTTTGGTGTAATATTACACTCAAGAGGGGTGAGGGAATGTTTATGGTGAGTTTACCGTTATGGTTTTGGCTATTGTATTATCTCTTTTTGTTTATTTCATTTATGATGGCGTTAAGAATGTTATGGAGGAAACAAATTAGAAAAACAGCATTATTCGTCATCTTTTTTGTTCTAACAATCCCTTTTATTTCTATATTCAATGCTATTGGTCGCGGTGAAGAAATGAATGAAGGGGAGTTTTTCCTTCATGAGCTTTTTGATGGTGCACTATGGGCGTTGTATAGTGTTTTCGGTTATCTTGTTTTATTGTGGTTTTGGTGGAAGGCTATAATATTGTCTATAAATAGAAGGGGATGAACACTGACATGAAGATGTTTTTTCGAGTTTTATTTCCCTCTATATGTATTTTTATATTTACGTGGATATGTTCATTTTTTCCGTTTAGCAAAATCTTATTATTAGGGATTTATGTCCTTTTTCCGCTAGCTTTTATTATCCAAGGTATGATTTGCGCGCGCTTAAAAAAGCAGATGATCATAGGCTTTATCTGTTCATCCGCTGCGATAATAATTCCGGTTTCGTATTGGTTTGAGGTAGGTAGTATGGTGAATGCTGTTATATTATATACCGTATTAGGACTCATTTCGTTCTTCTTATATGGACGGAAGGTGAAAAGTGCTTAGCCTATTTAAGCTAAGTCATATTTGCTCTGATTTTCTCTGGGATCATAACGACTTCGGTAATTAAATTAACTGGTTTGTAGGTTTCATCTATACAATCTTGCCAATATTGGAGATGTTTTTTATCTACCCAGTGGGTGGATTCAGTCACTTCAATCCCATCCCTACCTTGTACAGAATACCAGTAAAGATATTCATTTTCGTTTTGTACTTCGCGAAAAATCGTTTCAATATACATTTTTTCTTCTTCAAGTGTGAGGAGTACTTCTTTCATATGATGATTAAGGAATTGTAACCATTCGTCTACAGCTTTTGTTTTTCCTTTTTTAACCTTAAAACGTGTGAGTTCAACGTTCATACAATCTCTCCTTTTATTAGAATGTTTATGTAATATTTTAACATAAAAAGGAATAAAGATAGCTTTAATCGAATAGTATGAGAGGTTTAAAGGAGAAAGTAGAGGTGTTTAAATGGAATACAGGTTAAGTAACGGTGAAGTGTATGATTATCTGAAAAAGGATGGGGGAGAGAAGGTTCTACTTCTCGTTCATGGCAATTATGCCTCAGCGAATCATTGGGACGTATTTTTGGAGAAAATACCTTCAAAGTATACGGTCTATGCCCCGGATTTAAGAGGTTATGGCCGATCTACTTACAATCAGCCAATAGAGGATTTTAAGACATTCGCTTATGATTTGAAATTATTTTGTGATCATTTTTCTTTAAATAAAATAACAATCATTGGTTGGTCAAATGGAGGTGGTATTGCGTTGCAATTTGCAGCAATGTATCCAAACCTTGTTGAAAAAATGGTTTTGCTCGCCTCCATGCCAGCCGGTGGATATCCAGCCTATGATGAAAACAATAAGCGCTATCAAACAAGAGAAGCAATAGAAAAAGATCCAATGTTAAATAGGTTAGTAGAAGCACAGAAGATGAAAGAGTTTGCTTTTTTTACCGAAGCGATAGAACAGTTGATGTTTGTTAAAGGCAGGCAGGCATTAGGAGAACGGTTTGAAGGATATATAGAAGCAGCAATACAACAAAGGAATATGATGGATGTTGCACACGCAGCTAATGTGTTTAATATAACTGATATTGATAATGATGCAGCTGAGGGAACAGGAGAAATAAACAATATTCAAGCAGAGACTTTTCTTTTGTGGGGAAATAAGGATGTCTTAACTACAAGGGAAATGACGACTACATTACTAGAGGATTTAAAGAGAGCTGGCGTTAATGTCATTTTTAGAGAATTAGATGCAGGCCATGCGTTCGTTATAGAAGAAGTTGATGAAGTGATAAGGGAATTAGAAAACTTTTTCCAAAGATAAGTAGGCAAAAGAAAAGAGCCAAAATATATGGCTCTTTTCTTTACATCCTCGTTAATTAGCAACTTTTATCGTTTCATTCTCTTTTACCACAGTAGCTTCAGGCTTATAGGCCCGTTTAATTGGGACGAGAGCTAAGGCAATGGCAGCAATCAACCCTGGAATTGCAAATGCGATAAAGTTCATATGAATAGGGAGAGCGGCCGTTAATAAGAATCCGCCGAGAAGTGGCCCGAGCATGCCTCCAAATCTCCCTATTCCTGAAGCCATTCCTAATGCTGTGGATCGAATATTAGGAGGATAATATTGAGAGACATAGGCTTGTACAAGGTTTTGGGCACCGATTGTACTAGCACCAGCTATAGCAACTAGTAAGTAAATGAATAATTCACTACCACCAAATCCAAGTAATGTTAGGCTCACTGCACCAAGTGCATATAAGGGCACGAGCATTTTCTTTGAACCGTATTTATCACAGAGCCAGCCAATAATGAGTGTCCCAACAATGGCTCCACCTTGAAGCGTAATAAGGAAGGCTAGGCTTGAATTTAAGGCATAACCCGCTTCAATCATTAAGTTCGGTAACCAAGTATTTAGGCCGTAAACCATTAATAAGCACATGAAAAACGCAATCCAGAACATGACGGTACTTAGACCGCGATTGTTTTTGAATAGTCCGACAACAGGAACTTTGTTTTCCTCTTGGACTTGTAGGAAGAACTCTGTTTTTTCATCCATCTTTTGTGCAGGGTTTACTTTACGTAGCACAGATAATAGTTCTTGTTTCTTATTTTTCTTAATTAAATGGGCTGAAGATTCAGGTAAAAATTTATATATGACAGGCAACAGTAATAATGGTAGACCTGCAAACCAGAAAATTGATTCCCAACCGAGTGTAGGCATAACGAAGATTCCTAGAATCGGTGCAAGCATCCCACCAAAAGAGTATCCACATAATACAATGGAAACAGCCATACTTTTCATTTTCGTTGGCGCGTAATCTGTCAATAAGGCAATAACGTTAGGCATAATTCCACCTAAACCTAAACCGGCAATAAATCGATAAATAGAGAAGGTTGTAGGTGAAGAGGCAAATCCACAAAGGAACGTAAATAAGCTAAAAAGAATCAGTGAAAGTGCAATCACATTTTTTCTTCCCATTTTATCAGCAAGAATACCAAAAAAGATGGCACCAAACATCATCCCTAATAATCCATAACTACTCATGGCTCCAGCTTGGACCGAACTTAACCCCCATTCTTCAATTAAAACTGGTACGGCGGTACCATAAACAACTAAATCATAGCCATCAAAGAGAATAATAAGGAAGCTCCAGGCAAGTAAGCCGAAATGAAACCGATTAAACTTACTATTATTAATCACTTCCGCTGCGTTTATTTTGTTCATTTGTTTCCCCCATCAATTAGAGATTGCAATCGCTTACACATATATGAAAAGAGAGAAGAAAGGATTAAGCCTTTCTTCTCCAGATGAAACCATTAATGACGACTTTGTGGAGAACGGTTTAAGCTTCAACTAGTTTTGCATTTTTATTATAGCCATGGAATTGATCGACAAATTCAAAGTCATTTGATTGTCTTTTTCCTAGGATAATGTTTCTAAGTAAAATACCTTCGTTTGTTGTATTGTGAATAATTTCACCCCATGTACGTGCAGAACCTTGGACATAGGCTGTTCTCGGTTGTCTTTCTTTTTGGAACGCTGTAAATGCTGCAGGGATATCTTCACCATGTGCACTGAGCATATCTGACATGTATGCAGCATCTTCAAGTGCTTGACAAGCACCTTGAGCAAGATATTGTAGCATTGGGTGAGCAGCATCACCAGTGAGCGTAATGTGACCTTGCGTCCAGTTTTCGATTGGTAAGCGATCGAACATTGGCCAACGTTTTTGACGTGAGATAAATGAAATCGCATTTTGCACTAATTCACATGACCCAGCGAACACAGCGTCCATTTCTTCCGGAGTGCCCCAATCTTCAGTCTTTTCAATTTCGGGACGGTAGTTTTTACTTTTGAATACAACGACTTGGTTATAAAGTTCACCACGACGAACTGGATATTGTACTAAGTGAAGGTCTGGTCCTATCCACATATATACGTCATCCATATCCCCAATAGAGGTCTTCACTTCTTCAATCGGGATTGCCCCACGGTAAGCAACATATCCGGAACAAATAGGTTGGTCATCAGAGAACATTTTACGAACATTAGACCATAGACCATCTGCACCAATTACTGCGATTCCCTTATGAACATCACCGTTTTCTGCTTTAACTGTTACACCTTGATCGTTTTCTTCTGTTGTCGTAATTTTTTGGTTTGTTGCTAGTTCAATATATGGGTTTTCCTGACAAGCTTCAAGAAGCACACGATGTAGATCAGAGCGGTGTAATACAATATAAGGAGCACCGTATCTCTCTCTGTAAACCTCTCCTAAATCAAGTGCTGATAATTCTTTACCAGAGAATGCATCCATAAGTACAAGACGTTTAGGGAATACAGCGATTTCATTGATTTTATCCATTACGCCTAAGCGTTGCAAAACATTTGTCGCATTCGCTGCAAGTTGGATACCAGCTCCAACTTCACCGAATTCAGGTGCTTGTTCAAGCACTTTTACATATTGGTTATTTTCTGCTACACCTAATGCAGTAGCTAAACCGCCGATTCCTCCACCGATTACAATAAATGGATTCTGTGCTGTGTTTGTCATTATGTTTATCCTCCTTTTGTTTTACAAAAATAAATATTCTGTTTTATAAGCGTTTTCATTTACTTTTATATTTCGAATCTTTTAAGAACAACCGAGGCACTGTGCCCGGTTGTTCTTGTGCAATTAACGGAAAGCTTTAAATTCGCCTATGATTTTTTGTTCTCCGTTGTTTTCTTCAAGGTTTTGAGATTTTTCTAAGTCAAATCGCTCCATAATGGGTAGGTCATTTACTGAGAAAAGGTAGCTATCTTCAGCAGGTACATGTTCGTGCCATGCCCAGTTTGGAATACAGAAGTAATCTCCTTTTTTCCAATCGAATCGTTCACCGTTTATTACTGTATAACCAGAACCTTGATGTACTTGGTAAATAGTAGAATGTGTGTGACGATGTGCCTTTGTACGGAAGCCTTTTGGTAATAATTGCATCCAAGCTCCCATTGTTGGATTAGCTGTTTGTCCGTTCGATGGATTGATATATTCAACAGCGTAGCCATCATATGGATCTGGCTCAAATCTAGTTAATCCTTTAATCGCATCTTCTGTACGTTTCCACTTGTAATTTGCGAGTGGTGCCACGCTTGAATAGCGGTCATTAATTGGTCTTACCATTCCGCCACTGTATCTTTGTTCAGAGAAGTTATCTGGGCGAGTCGGCGTTTCAATCTTATTAGGGAATGGTTCAAAGAATGTACCACCGATTGAATAGATGGTAGGAATATCAAGTGCATCCATCCAAATCATTGGTTTATCACCTACATGGCCATGTCCATGCCAGAGGTTCTTTGGTGTAATAAGGAAGTCGCCTTCTTGCATGAAGATACGTTCACCTTCAACAATTGTGTAAGCTCCTTCTCCATCAGTAATAAAACGCAGAGCACTTTGAGAGTGACGGTGTGAAGGTGCTACTTCACCAGGAAGTAGCAGCTGCACAGCAGCATACAATGTTTGAGTAGTTGAAGCCCATCCCCATGGTTGTCTATAAGT
This sequence comes from Cytobacillus sp. FSL K6-0129, assembly GCF_038007625.1. Classification (NCBI taxonomy): domain Bacteria; kingdom Bacillati; phylum Bacillota; class Bacilli; order Caryophanales; family Bacillaceae; genus Cytobacillus; species Cytobacillus sp. FSL K6-0129. The sequence goes on from NZ_JBBOXM010000001.1 coordinate 3,416,650, forward strand.
CAACCCGGGGTTTTGAAAGTAAATCGCGCGTCTTTCTCCACCACGGTCAGGTGTGAAGATTTTAGCAGCTTCGGATAATTTTTTCTTTAAAAGCTCATCTGACCATAAATATGGCACAGCATGTGGTTTTGGTGTATGGTTCATCAGTGCTGGGATGGCTTCCCATAATGGACCGAGATGATATTCTTGGATTTCTTTCGTAAAGTCCTTTACGTCTTGATCCTCCATATATGCATGTTTTTCAGCCATAATATTTCGCCACCTTAATATTATTTTGCTAGCTTAGACAAGTTACGTTGAATTTGGTTGTAATGACCAGCGGCATGTTCATCGATAAAGTGATCGGCAATAAAGAATACAGATTTATTACCGAATTTTGCAAAGTTACGATGAGGTGATTCCTGAGCCAATGTGTCAGCAGATAAAACAGATAATTTGGTTTGAACATCTTGTTTTATTTGCGATAATTTTTTCAATTCGTCTTCAACTGATTGGTGTTCAGTATTTTCGACTGCTGCAAGGCGAGCAGGGTCCTGTAAGCCTCGTCCCCATTGGGAACCCGGGGCTTTTACAACTGTATCTATTTCACCTAGCCAATAAGGTAGGGCCTCGTTTAAATGAGTAATAACCTGCATAATGGACCATTCTTCTTTTGATGGGTTCCAACGTATGGTTTCTTCAGATAATCCTGAAACGGTTTCAATGATTTGATTTAATGATGTTTGAATAGACTCAATAGATTGCTGAATCGTTTTCGTTTCGCTCATAATTATTTTTCCACCTTTGAAACTTTATTTTCGAGAACGCCGACTTTATCTACTTCAATGCGAACGACATCGCCATCTTTCAAGAATACTTGAGGATCACGAGCAAATCCTACGCCTCCAGGTGTCCCTGTTAATACGATATCACCAGGTTCTAAAGTCATTAAGTTAGATAAGAATTCAACAAGCGTTGGAACATCAAAGACAAAGTTGGCTGTATTCGTTTTTTGTCTTTCTTCCCCATTAACAGTTAAAAGAACACCTAAACCAGATGGATCTTGTAATTCATCAGAAGTGATTAACCAAGGACCCATTGGTGCACTACCTTCAACTGTTTTACCTTGCAACCATTGAAGTGTGCGACGTTGGATATCGCGGTAAGTGACGTCATTAGCGATTGTATATCCTGCTACATAATTGAGTGCGTCTTCTTTTGCTACGTTTCTAGCTTTTTTACCTACAACAAAAGCAAATTCAGCTTCGTAATCTAATTGTTCAGAAATTGGATAGAATGGAATATCATCTTGTGGTCCAATCACTGTGTTGGCAAATTTAGCAAATACTACTGGGTGAGGCGGTAATTCTCTTCCCATTTCTGCAATATGTTCACGGTAGTTATGACCTACACAAATAATTTTTCCGGGTTTTGTTACAGGTGCTTCGATTTTTACATCTTCAAATGCATGTACAAGTGGATGTTTGAACGATTCACGATTATTTAATGCATAATCAACCATTTCCTTTGCGATGGAAAGGCTTTCATTTCCCCCTTGTAGGAAACCTTCCATTTGTGCTGGAATGTACGCTTCAGCAATTAATTCAGAACGTAGTTTACCTTCTGCTTCAAGGAAAGCTTGGTAAGCAAAGTTTAAGTCTACTACTTCATTTCCTTCTGTAACTGCTCCGATACGTGTGTTGTTATTGTGAGTGAAAGTAACTAATTTCATATTCAAACTCCTTTATGAAAAGTTTTTTTTGTCTAGGAATTGCGTGATCAAAGAGTAAAACGCTTTGTGTGGAAGTGTTAGGCATAAAACCTTTATTAATGAGCGTTTATTAGACTCTTTCTTCATTGGTTGTTTAATATTCCATTAATAGTGAACGATGTTATCTATTAATGATAAATTTATAGTATCCTAATTTTCAGATAAACTCAAGAGAATTTGTTGTGGTTTTTTAAACTTTTTGAAAAATAACTCCTTTCAAAAGGATGCAAAACATGGCTGAAATCAGAAAATATAGTGTTTTTCTGATATACTAAAAAAAATATAAAATAGGGGTTTTTACATGAAAAATCAAAAACAAGCTACGATCCAATCGATCCAAGTTGGTATGAGAATTATTGACCTATTAGTTGCTAGCGGAGAACCATTGAGGTTATCTGATATACAGGAAAAAACAGGAATTACAAAAAGTAATCTTTATAAATACTTGAACACTTTTACGGAATTAGACATTCTATACAAGGACAAACATAATGGACAATATCAACTTGGAAGTAAATTAATTGAATATGGGGTGGCAGCTATAGGGCAGGAAGATGTGATTTCACGTGTTCTACCCTATTTGAAGGATTTAAGTCATCAACTAGACAATACGTGCCTATTAACTACGTGGACATATAATGGTCCAATTATCTCGAAAATATGGAACCCGGGACATGCCTATAATATTGGTGCACAGCTCGGTTCACTTTTACCACCGCTTTCATCGACTGGGAAAATATTCGAGAGCTTCCTTGATTCAGCAACAACTAAAGATTGGATTAAGGTTATGGGGAAAGAAGGAAAAGGGAATGCGGTAGAAGAAATCAACCGCGTAAGGCAGGAACGGATTGCCTTTGCTAAGGAGCCTTTGATTCCTACTGTATCTTCTGTGTCTATACCAATCTTTAATTACAATCAAGAATTATTAAGTGCGATAACAGTAGTTGGTTTCTCAGAGTCGATTCCAAAAGACCCCTCTGCAGATAAAAGTCAATCTATTATAAAAGTAGGAAAAGAAATCTCTGCACAATTTGGCTATCGAGCGAGGGGCTGAATGATTGAATCCTACTCTATATGAGGCGGTTGCATCGAAGGGAAAGTTATTTGCCATAGCTAAAAGAGATTTAGTTATGGTCCATGTAAAAGAGCAAAACGAAGCTAAAAAGAAGCAAATCGAAGTATGAGCCATGTAAAAGAGAGAAACGAAGCTAACAAAGAATCAAATTGAAGTATGAGCCATGTAAAAGAGAGGAACAAGGCTAACAAAGAATCAAATTGAAGTATGAGCCGGGTAAAAGGGCAAAACAAAGCTTACATAAATAGCTGGATATGCATCTAGTAGTGGAAGGGTGATTTCACCTTTCATTCAAATGCGTAAGAAAAATTAGAAATTATTGTATCCCCCTTATATCCCAGCTACTTGGTTTAATTTAGACTAAAACTACACACCACCCGACTCCTTAATTGAAAATAGTTTCATGTGATTTTATTGAATATTTAAAAGAGAAGGTCTATAATTTTATATAAATAGTAAAGGTGGTGCTCTAATAGTGAACAGCAAGGATATGTCCAATCATGTATTTTTTGATATATTAGCAGAGAAAATTAAAAGAGATAGTCATGAAGAGTACAATCAATTTGTTAATTATGTAAACGTATTAGCTGAGGATAAAGGGTGGAAGGAATTACAAGAAGAGGTTGTTCATTTACAAGCTTTTCTTTCATATTTAGATGATAAGTTAGCTATCATCGATGATTATGAAGATATTATGAATATGAAAGCAACTTTGCTTGATATGATTGTTAACGATTTAAATGATACGTCTGTTTATCTTTTAGTGGAGGCTCTTATGTATAATAAAGAGCTGAATTATTTGCAATCCTTTGTATCTCCAGTTGAATATTGGGTGTCAGTAATAAAGGCAAAAGAAAGACTTTGTGCTGCATAAAAGATTTATTATAAAAAGCTGTTGACAGCGCCGGATGATAAGGTTATTCTGATTAATAATTAATGACTCTTAAAATTTAAAAAATTCAATTTATCAAGAGAGGTGGAGGGACTGGCCCTTTGAAGCCTCAGCAACCGACCAAAACTAGGTAACGGTGCTAATTCCAAGATAGATAAGTTGAGGATATGGCGATATATCGTGAGCCCCTCTTCTTTAGCAAGAGGGGCTTTATCTATGCCGATTAGACGACTAAAGGCGGCTTTCGATGGAAGAGTACAATCTCTTTTTATTGAAAGTGGTCTTTTTTCTGCTCTTGAAAAAAGGTGTTGGACATAAAAAATTGATGTTTCAAATTCAATTTATGAAAAAACAACCATTGTGCTGGCATATTCAAAAGCTCATCACTGATAGATGGTTCCGAGTCGAGTTTGTTTATTATAAGTGAAATGTGAGAGGAGAATGAAAAATGAATCATCACCAGTTTGATACAATAGCGCTTCATGGGGGGCAAGTGCCAGATCCTGTTACAAAGTCGAGAGCCGTACCAATATACATGACTTCATCCTATGTGTTTGAAGATACCGATCATGCAGCAAGCTTATTTCAGATGCAAGAGCCTGGCTTTATTTATTCAAGGAATGCAAATCCAACCAATGCAGTGTTTGAGGAGAGAATGGCACAGTTAGAAGGTGGCGTAGCCTCATTTGCTGTTTCATCTGGGCAAGCAGCGATTTCCATTGCCCTTTTAACACTTGCAAGAGCAGGCGATGAGATAGTTTCTACACAGGCTCTTTATGGTGGTACCTACCATTTATTTGCAGAAACGTTTAGTAAATTCGGTATCAATGTTCATTTTGTTGATGGGACGGACTTTACATCTTTAGAAGGAAAAATTAATAAAAGGACAAAGGCGATTTTCACAGAGACAATTGGCAACCCGAATATGGAGGTAGCACATTTAGAAAAGTTAAGTGAGATAGCGAAACGTCACGGCCTACCATTAGTAGTAGATAATACATTTACTACGCCATTTTTACTAAAACCACTTGCATTTGGCGCGGATATAGTCGTTCATTCAGCAACTAAATTTATTGGTGGACATGGTACGGCAATCGGTGGGGTGATTGTAGATGGAGGAAGATTCGAATGGAGTAACGAAAGATTTCCTTCCTTTAATGAGAAAAAGCCTGCTATTGGTAATCGCAGCTATGTTGAAATTTCTAGGGAAAAAGCTTTTATTCTTAAAGCAAGATTTGAACTTGGCCATGACTTAGGGGCAACGCTGTCTGCCTTCAATAGCTGGTTATTTATTCAAGGTCTGGAGTCATTAAGTGTCAGAGTAGAAAAGCAAGTCGCTAATGCACAAGTTTTGGCTAAACGGTTAGGAGAGTTACCTCATATTTCTTGGGTGAACTACCCTGGGTTAGAAAGCCATCCACAATATCATCTCGGGAAAAAGTATTTTCCGAGTGGGGCAGGTGCAATCTTTACATTTGGCATCAAAGGGGGAATCAGTACAGCTAAAAGGTTTATCAACTCACTAAAGCTGGTATCACATTTAGCAAATGTTGGTGACGCGAAAACGCTCATTATTCATCCAGCGAGTACAACACATGCTCGTCTTTCACCTGGACAACAAGCGGAGGCGGGTGTGAGTCCCGAAATGATCCGCCTTTCTGTTGGCTTAGAGGATCCTGTAGATGTGATGGCTGATATCACGCAAGCGTTAAAACAATGTACGTAGGTTTATTACGATTTGCATTATAAAGGGTGAAAAGTGTGAAGTTAAACTGCTTATCAAAGAACCATTCTTTATTCCTTTACCATATACTTTGTTGATCGCATGTCTCAGGCGATTCACCTCATACAGTATGAATGACAATATTTTTCTCAAACAGAGCCATCAACACTGATATCTTACCATTACGACGCGCCTGTTTCCTTTCATGAAAAGGGGGATAGAGCCATCGCGTAATTCCCTGTATGAACTAGTTGCCTTTGATTATCTAATGGATGAAACCTTTTTATCTTTCCTTCGTATGTATTAAAAAGACGAACGGAAAGAGGAGGAATGGGGTATGGATAGACCAGTACTTAAATTGCCTCGTACTAAATGGGAATGGGGATGCGACATACTTGGTCTTATTGTATTCATTGGGTCGATTGTATTCTTAGTTGTTTCTTGGTCAGCTATACCTGAACAAGTACCGGGTCATTACAATGCTTCAGGGGAAGTTGATCGGTGGGGTTCTAAATATGAATTATTTATCTTACCAATTATCGGCGTGTTTCTATGGTTCATGATGGGGATATTTGAACGGTTTCCTCATATTCATAATTACCCTGCACGCATCAATGAATCAAATGCAGCCGCATTTTACTTAACGAGTAGAAAAATGCTAAATGTCATAAAGAATATTTGCCTCGCATTATTCGGCTTTATACTTATACAATCCATTAGAGTAGCATTAGGATGGGCGGACTCTTTAAGCATTTGGTTTCTGCCAGTGTTTTTACTTGCCACGATAGTTCCAATTATATTTACTTTGATTAAGTTTAGTCGAATTCAATAGTTGCCAACTTATCCTTTTTGGATAGGTTGGCTTTTTTATGTTATTTGACCCATAAGCACTGAAATAAATTGATAAAAATATTCCCCTATTAGGTAAGGTCACAGGCGAAATGGACTTACTGTTTGTAATATATATAAAAGGATAAGAAGGTGAAAATAGTGAACAGGTTTAATAAAAAAGGTTTTTGTTTGCCTGGAGGTTATCGGTATTGTGGCCCGGGTTGTAGCGGTCCAGGCAAGCCCATCAATTATGTGGATTCTTGTTGTCAGAAACATGATGCCTGCATTGATCGATATGGCCATTGTTATCAATGTGATCAAATGTTAATTGATTGTGTCAATCGAAAGAAGTATGCATCCAGGCATGAAGGAGCGACAGCTAGAGTAATTGATGCAGCTATGCGTTTTCGTATGCTTTGGGGATAATTTAGAAAGCTGGAGGTAAGGGAACGACTATCCCTGTCCTCTAGCTTTTTTGATATAAAGGGAATATTTAGTAGGAGAATAGCAAAACTTAGTCACAAGAATGGTTATTTTATAAAAGTAGGTGACAGAATGGTCAATCGAAGTAAAATGACATCTACAGAAATTGGTGCACTGTGGATTACTTATCAGAAGAAAACAATGATATTAAGGGTTTTAGAACATTTTATAGAAGTGTCCGAGGATAAAAAAGCGAAAAAGCTTATGCAAGGTTTATGGTCTGAGTTAGAGCCAAATGTCCACCGTATTGAACAGATATTTAATGATGAGGGTGCTGTTATACCTCAAGGCTTCACTAATGCCGATGTGAACTTGAAAGCTCCTAAAATTTTTGGAGAGGGATTTGATATTCTTTTGTGTATGGTGTTAAAGGAAATTAGCATGGGACTATACACCCTTCATATAGCAACGTCCTACCGAAATGATATTATTGATTTATATCGTGAGATGACAAATGTAACGCAGAAATATTATCAAAAGTTCTTAAATTATGCGGTTGACGAGGGGTATTACCCATTACCTAATTTGATTAATGTCCCTACAACGGTCGACTTCGTCTCAGATATAAATTATACAAAAGGTTATCGCCTGTTTGGTGACAAAAGAGATATTAATACGATTGAGTTTAGTTATTTAAACCAGTCTATTCAAACGAATACAGTTGGCATGATGCTTATGACAGGATTTGCTCAAACGGCAGTTCATACAGAAGTGAAGGACTATTTTATTAAAGGGAAAGAGCTCAGCAAGGATATTTTGGAGGGAACATATGACATCCTAATTAAGGATGATATTAGGGTGCCGACAATTCATGGGTTATCGCTTACTAAGTCTAACATTCCACCATTTTCTGATAAATTAATGATGTATCTAACCTTTTTGTTAAGTAATTTCGGTCTCGGTAGTCAAGGATTTGGTGCAGGCTTTAGCTTAAGAGATGACATCAACATCAAATTAGGTTTATTTGTAAAAGATATCATGTTGTTTATTAGAGAAAATATAAGAATTATGATCGATAATGGATGGTTAGAGGAGCCCCCAAGAATGAGTGTAAATAATTTGAGAGAATAAAAATTGATTGGAAAGTTTGTTTCGTAATGAAGCACTTTCCTTTTTTTTTTGAAATAAAGATTGCGATTATTCATATATTAGATTAACATCAAATTAGATGATTATCTAATTATATGAGGAGGGGACGAGAATGATCTCCATATTAAAAGAAGAGAAAGACTATGCGCGCTTATTCTTTGCGGGTGTTCTCAATGGAATAGGTGATCGATTTAGTCAAGTTGCGTTGTTAGCACTGTTATTGCAAGTAACAGGATCTGGCCTTGCTGTTGGTCTTGCTTTAGCGATAAGAGTCATTCCGTTTCTGTTATTTGGCCCACTAGGAGGATTGATGGCAGACCGTTTTTCACGGAGGAAAATATTAGTCTGCACAGATTTAGGACGTATCCTGTTTGCTTTGTCGTTTGTGTTTGTAAATGATGTTTCATCTGTCTGGATCGTTTATTTGTCGAGTTTTTTCTTAGCAGCAGGTGAAGCCATTTATGCACCAACAAGAAAATCTGCCATTCCGTTGATGGTGAAGGAAAAAAATATGATAAAAGTTAATAGCCTTGAACAAGTAATGGTAGGAGTTGTTCTTATTGGAGGGTCGTTTTCAGGTGGAGTGGTCACTTCTTTATTCGGTGCTAATTTTACCTTTTTCGTAAATGGTGCTTCCTTTTTAATTGCTGCTGTTTTGTTAGCTAAATTGCGCGTTCTTGATAGAGAAAGAACTGAGGAATCAATGTCCAAAAATAAGAAGAAAGGTTCATTCTTCATCGTTAAAGATGTTATTTTTCATTCGAGTTTATTATTAATCATTTTTCTATCAGAACTGTTAATTCCTCTATTTAATGGCATTGATAATGTGTTATTAAGTGTGTATGCAGTTCAAGAATTTCATTTAGGAGATGTTGGTGTCGGCATATTCTATGGTTCATTAGGAATTGGTTTAATGCTAAGCTTTCCTGTAGCAGAGAAATTGCAAAATCATCTAATGAGAATCGCCTTAATTGCACTGATGTTCGAAGGATTTTGTATTATCTTATTAAGCCAGTCACAACAAGTTTGGATGGCCATTGTTTTTTTAATAACGGCCGCGTTTTTCTCTGGATTATGTAACACCTGCTTTGATACGATGCTAATGAGAGAGACACCTAAAGATAAGAGTGGACTTATATTTGGTCTATTTACAACGATTTCTAATACAATGATAGGTATCTCTATGTTTTTAGCTGGGCTTGCCACTGTATGGATGCCTAATCGCTTGCTTGGATTATTAGGTGGGACTGGGTTTGTTATTTCTAGTATTTTCTTATTTTCTTTGTATTATTTTTTAAAATACAAGAAACAGAAAAAAAGCCCTAGCAAAGCATCTTGTTAGGAATAGAGTGTGAAAAAGAGGTGTTTATTTTGAACTTTATTGAAGCAATCGTTCCGTTAGCAAAGAAAATAGCTAAACAATATCACATACTGCCTTCACTAGTGATTGCACAAGCTATGCATGAATCTAATCATGGGAAGAGTAAATTGGCAATAGAAGGTAATAATTTGTTCGGTATAAAGGGTGAGTATAACGGACAGTCGGTAAAGATGTTGACGAAAGAATTTATAGATGGGCAAATGGTTACAACGGCAGCGGCATTTAGAAAGTACCCTTCATGGGAGGAGTCAATTGAGGACTTAGCAAAGCTTTATAAGAATGGTGTATCTTGGGATCGAAACAAATACCTTGCTATTTTAGAAGAAAAAGATTACAAAAAAGCTGCTGAGCAGGTGCAGTTATCAGGTTATGCGACAGATCCTGATTATAGCAAAAAAATCATTCGTATCATTGAGACTTATCAATTACTACAATATGATACTAATCCTAAATATCATTTATCAACAGACAAAAAAGGTTATGTAACGGTTGAAGATGCAAAGAAAGAGATACGAGAAAAGTCCCTGTACAAGGCAGGGAGTTATTATATTTTTAAAAAGGTAGGAGAAATATTTAATCTATCAAAAGTGGAAGGTATGCCAGGATCTTGGGTGAACCTAAATCAATTAGAGGAGGTAGAGTTTAGCTATACAGTCAAATCTGGCGATACGCTTTCACTAATAGCAGCTGTGCACGATACAAGTGTCAGTAGCTTGCAAAAAATCAATCATATTCATAATCCTCACTTGATTACTGTCGGACAAATAATCAAGACAGGGGAAAAACACTACTATTACACCGTTCACCAAGGTGATACAGTCACAACTATCATAAAGAGATTTAAACTAACGGCGCAAAAGTTACAAGAATGGAACCATTTGAAAGATATCAATGTGATTACAGTTGGGCAAAAGTTACGAGTGAAATAATTGGAGGTGTAATCAAGTAATGGTAAGAGCAGTGATGTTTGATTTAGACGGAACCCTTCATAATCGAAAGGCAGCTATTTTGTCGTTTATTGAGAATCAGCAAGAGAGACTCTTTCCACATTTAGATAAGAAAATATATGCAGAAAGGTTCATTAATTTAGATCAAGGCGGCTATGTTTGGAAAGATAAAGTGTATCAACAGATGGTAGGAGAGTTTTCTTTAATAAACTTTTCTTGGCAAGAATTACTGCAGGGTTATTTATCTCATTTTCCTTTACATGCCGAACTGTATCCTCAGGCAATTACATTGCTTAAAAGGTTGAAAAAGAAGGGCTTAAGGACGGCGATCATCTCGAACGGGTACAGTAAATTTCAGCGAGAAGTAATTAAGTCATTGCAGATAGAAGCATTGTTTGATGAAATTGTTATTTCAGAAGAGGTTGGTGTAAAGAAACCCCATCCTTATATCTTTGAACATACTCTTTCAAGACTTGGCGTATCTCCAGATGAGACAGTATATGTAGGTGACCATCTCAAAAATGATATAGTCGGTGCGGGTGGAGTGGGGATATATACAATATGGAAACAGCCTCGCCCTGCATTTACAACAAAAGGGGATGAGCATGTTTCTGATTTATCGGAAGTATTTGCAGCTATTATGAAAAAAGTAAATACTGAATTTTGTAAGGACCAAATCTTGTAGGATGGATGAGGTCTTTTTATTTTATTCATATTGGTATCGAATAACTTACATTTAGAGATCCTTACATGCGTTTTTCTTGTGAAGAGAAGGAGAATAGCGAAAAAAATTGAATGAGAGTAGTATCAAAATTTATTTTAAAAGAGGGGTACCTAGTGATATATCATCATAACGAAAATAAAATCGAAACGAACCAATTAATGCTTCGCTTGTTTAATGAGGCCGATGTACCAGAAGTTGTTAAACTATGTAACAATTATAATCTTTATAAAAGTACTTTAAATCTTCCCTATCCTTATTTAACTGAACATGCTCTTATTTGGATGGAAAATCATCTTAGTGATTTCAATCATAATAAGCGGTTTGAGTTGGCAATAACTGATAAAATCACTGGCAAGTTATACGGTGCAATTGCGCTCTCGCATCATCAAACGTTCAATCATGGAGAGCTTGCTTATTGGATTGGTGAGGAATATTGGGGGAATGGCTATGCTACAGAGGCTGCTAAAGCGTTAATTGAATTTGCCTTTAGCGCAAAAAATTACAATAAAGTGTTTGCACGTTCATTCGACTCGAACCCAGCTTCAATGAGGGTAATTGAAAAGACCGGTATGAAGAAAGAAGGCCTGTTGAAAAAACATGTAAGAAAAGATGGAAAATATATAGACCTCGTATGTTATGGCATTCTTAAACCAGAAGCTGATGTTTTGGGTTAAATAGGGACATGTATTAGTTACGAGTTCATATGAGAGTGAAGTTGAAACAGCTAGGGACATAGGTGGGGAAGTACCTTGCTGTTGCTTTATTTAAAACTAATGGAGGACTCTCTAAGAGAGGGTAAGCTGTTTACTGTAATATACAAAAAAATTGTCAGTTTGGCATAGATAGAAAAATTGGATAAAACACAAGAAGGAGTTCTCAAGAGAGAAACATAATATAAAAAGTAACCCGAAACGAGTTCGGGTCATTCTCATTTATTAGGTTATTTCTCTACAGATACAGAGATATGGTTAAAGGTATTGACATCAAAGAGCCCAAGGTCTGTTAGTTTTAGTGATGGAATAACAGGTAGCGCAAGGAAGCTTAATGTTAAGAATGGATTAAATGTATGGTTAGCTCCGATTTTATCCAATGCCTGATTGATTTCCACTAGCCTCTTATTCACTTTCTCATATGGTTCATGTGACATGAGACCCGCGATTGGCAAGTTTAATTGAGCAAGCACCTTTCCTTTATCGACAACTACAAGTCCACCTTGCATGTCGCGGATTGCATTGGCAGCGACAGCCATATCTTTATCAGTTGTACCCGCAAGAATTAAATTATGAGAATCATGGGCTACCGTTGTTGCGATGGCGCCAGATTGTAGTCCGAGCCCTTTTAAGACACCGAGTCCAATGTTGCCAGTATGATGATGACGCTCCATGACAGCAATTTTCAAATGATCTTTCTCGATAGAAGCGATGAAACGATCGCGTTCGTCTTTCTGAACGGTTTCAATAACATGGTCGGTTACTATGCTGTTCGGTATCACTTCAATAATATGGGCTTTTTCTCCGACGATGTCTAAGTGAAACGATTGTTCATTAATGACAGGAAGATGGACGGTATTAGTGAGATGGGAAAATTCCTTTTGCTCTAATTCTTTAGGGAAATCAGTTAATTCTCCTTCACTAAAAACACATTGTCCATTTTTATAAACAGATTGAATCTCAATTTGCTCAAGATCGTCTAATAAAACGAAATCAGCTTTATATCCTGGAGCGATGGCACCTTGTTCCTTAAGCCCGAAGCACTCAGCTGTATTGAGAGACCCCATTTGAATCGCTGTAATCGGATCAATCCCCTTCTTAATCGCTTTCCGAATCATATAGTCGATACTACCTTCGCTAATAATATCATCAAGATGGCGGTCATCTGTAACAAATAGAAATCTACGTGCATTTTTCTCATTAACAATTGGTAGGATTCGACATAATTCTTTTGCTGCTGTACCTTCGCGAATCATGACGTACATCCCTTTTTGCAATCGTTCTTTTGCTTCTTTTGCAGTAGTTGCTTCATGATCAGTTCGGATACCAGCTGTCATATACACATCTAGTTGTTTTCCTTTTAGCCCCGCCGCATGGCCATCCACTTTTTTTCCTCTTTTATGCGCTTCGTGAATTTTACTCAATAAGTCGTGATCGCCTTTCATCACACCGGGATAATTCATGACTTCGGCTAAACCAATCACCCTCTCATATTCATAAAAAGGAGATAAGTCGTTTGCTGTTAATGTAGCACCGGCATTTTCAAAAGGTGTGGCTGGCACACAAGATGGTAGCATGAAATAAGCATCAAATGGAATATCATCAGATGCGTGAAGCATAAACTCAATACCTCTTTCACCAACGACATTAGCAATCTCATGAGGATCACAAATGACAGCAGTTATCCCATGCTGCAGGAGGATTTTTGAAAACTCGACAGGGGTTACCATGGAGGATTCAATATGTACATGTCCATCAATAAAAGAAGGAGCTAAAAAACGGTTATGAGCGTCAACTGTTTCTATTCCTTTATAGTCACCAATTCCAACAATATATCCATCTGTGATGGCTACGTCTCCAGAAATAATTTCACTTGAAAACACATCAACAATTTGCGCATTTTTGATGACAAGGTCTGCAGGTGATTTACCTGAAGCTACTTCAATTCGTTTCTTCATCTTTTCCATTAAAGGTCCTCCTCCAAAAGTGGTTCCGTCAATTTCGATTTTTTGAACTTTATTGTACCATTAAGTAGTTGGTTCATTTATGACATTGTTATTGTTTCTTCCAATCATAAGTAAGAAGGCTTAAACTGTTTAGGTCATTATACTAGTGTTCTTAAACTAAGGAAAATAAAAGAGAATTTTGACTTCTCCCTAAAAATTATAATCAAGTGTGAAACCAAATAATGTAAATGTACTCTTATATAAGATATGATGTTAGTTGCTTTTTAATCAATAAAGGTGGTAGATACTACGATGATTAATTATGAAAAACAGTTAAAGGAAATGTTAGAACAAAATGAGGAAATCATTCATTTATTAAGTTGTTTATCGGATTTGGACTTACCCTTTGATTATTATGTAGCTGCGGGATGTGTGGCAAATACCGTGTGGAATCAATTATCTGGCAACGCAATCGACTATGGTATATCAGATATTGACCTTGTCTACTATGACAAGGGAAACCGATTGAGCGAAAGGGAGTTTCAGCAAATATTAAGTAGTATGCTCAAGTCGTTTCCATATCAATTAGATATAAAGAATCAAGCGAATGTCCATTTCTGGTATGAAGAAAAATTTGGTTTTGCGATTCCTGCTTATACAAGCATCAATGAGGCAATCGCGAGCTGGCCAACAACAGCTACTGCGGTAGGGGTGAAAATGGAGAAAAATGACAAGATGACTATGTATGCGCCTTATCATTTAGATGATCTGTTTAACATGAGGATAGTACCGAATAAAGTAATCGTCACGAAGGAGATATATGAGTATAAGGCAAGGAAATGGAAAGCGAAATGGCCCAATCTTGTTGTATATGATTGGTGAGGTCGGAGAGAGGGAACCTATCCGACCTCGATACCTTAATCAAATCTACGTTTCTTATATATTACGATGGTGAGTATGAATGAAACGGCTACCCACAAGAATAAAATGAACAAATTCATGAGGATTTCAGCTGCCCCCTTACCGTCACTTAAACCAAACCAAATCTGATTTAATTGTTCATTAGGCAACAACTCAATTATATTGATCAAGGTTGCATTTTCAACCATTGGTTTAAACATGGAGCTCATGCCGAATATAATTAATACAGGCATACCGATAATACTTGTCTCCATTACTGTCCGTGAAAGCAGTCCAAGAATCGTTCCTGTTGCAAGGTAAAAGACTAAGCCTAGTAAAGTGCTAAGAGAAAATAGTGGAAGGGATGGGACTGTGTATCCTGAGAAAATAATTGATCCGATAATAACAAGGATGGTCATCAGTCCAGACAATGCGCTTTTTCCAATCAATATTTCTAGTGTACTGGCAGGTGATAATAACAAGCCCCTCAAAGTATTTTTCTCTTTTTCTTCTGCAACCATCGCAGCTTGGATAAAAGCACCCGCAATAATTAGTGCGAGATTAATTGGATAAGTAGAAAGGACGTCTGTTGCTGCATTCATGCGACCTAACATCGCTGCAAAAACTAATGGGATGGCTAAAGTAAAAAGAATATATGAATTTCTCTGCAAATCTTTCCAATCTTTAATAAATATAGCGTTGACACGTTTTAATGAAAAGATCATGATAATTTCCTCCCCGTTAATTTTACAAATACATCTCCAAGTGTCGGCTCATCTGAATGAATGGTTACGATTTCTCCGTCTTTTATATAGTTATATATTTCTTTTGCACCTGCTTCGTCTTTTTGCACAACCACTTTACGATTGTTTCGCAATAATAGGGAGATGGATGAAGAACTTTGTTGTGTTTTAATATTCTCTGGTGTATCAATTAAGCTGATTTCACCATTATGTAAGAATGCCACTCGATCACAAATTGTCTCAGCTTCTTGCATATCATGAGTAGTTAAAAATATTGTTGTTCCTTCTTCGTTTAGCTTTTTAAGTCCTTGGTGGATATGCATCGTGTTTACAGGATCCAAGGCGGAAGTCGGCTCATCTAAAAAGAGTAAATCCGGTTTATGAAGCATGGCTCTAGCTAATGTCACTCGTTGCTTCATTCCTTTGGACAGTTTTTGCACGATTTTCTTACTTTCTTCTATTAAATTTACCGTTGTGAGCACTTCATTGATTCTTTTTTTATCTACTTCATATAAATCACAATATAATGCGAGATTATCGTATATACTAAGCCTTTCGTATAAGCCACTATTATCAGTTAATATACCAATTCTCTTCATATAAATGGGATCTTTTAGTTTCGCAATTGGTTCACCAAACACTTTCACTTCTCCGGCAGTTGCATGAAGTTGAGCGGTTAGGATTTTGATTGTTGTTGTTTTACCTGAACCACTCGGTCCTAAGAAACCAATTGTTTCCCCTTTTCTTACTTGAAAACTTACTTTCTTTAAAGCTAGTTGGTTTTGAAAAGACTTTTCAAGGTCTCTTACTTCAATGACATTTTCCATTTAATTGGCCCCTTTTCACGTTTTGCATTTCTTGTCTTCAATATTAACTGTGAAATGGGATGAATACAGTAATATCAAGGTGAAAAGCGTCTATATTTAGATGAATGGAAGCAATTAAGCGGTGAATGGAGCAAGGAAAGTAGGTGAAAATAGGGTGTCATTCGTTGTTAAAGTCAAGATGAAACAACTTATATGCCCATAATCTCTTTCAACTCATTTAATTTTCCTTTTGATAATGGGATTGAACTCTTTTTCGCATCATCGAGAATAAGGCTATAACTATTTCTTGTCCAAGTAATGACTTCTCTCACCTTCTGCAAATTAACAATATATGAACGATGACAGCGAAAGAATCCAAATGGATGCAGTCTCTCAAATAATGTATTTAGCGTAAGAGCACAAGGGAAACTTTCACCATTTACATGTAAATGGGAAATGCCATCATTACTCTCAACATATACAATTTCAGTCGGATCAAAAAGGATGATTTTGTCCTCCACTTTTGCAGGGATTTTTTCAAGACGCAATGGATTGTTCATGTTCTGAATCTTTTCTGAAGAAGCTGGACCGATTTCTTCGCTAGGCAACATATCTTGTTGCGGCTGTGCTTCTTCATCTTCGATATCCTGGTGACTACTCTCTTCATCCATGATCTCGATTTTTTTTAGACCGTGCTCATTTAAACGATACACTGTATCCGTCATTGATAGTGCACTTTCGTAATTATTAGTAATGATAAGGGCGACTCTTCCTTGTTGTTTATGGTCTTCTAATACTTTCTGTAGTGTAATTTTACTTTCGATATCGATGTTTTGGTCGGGTTCTTCTAATATAAGCAAATCTGGTTGATGGAGGATTGCCCTTCCTAAGTGTAGCCTTTTCTTTTCAGAAAACGTAAGTCTGCTAATCTTTGTATTTACTTTGTCTATTAAATTTATTTTTTGTATTAAAGCTTCTATTTCTATATTGACTTCATGCAGGTTCTTATAAAAAGTTAAAAATTCTCTGGGAGTTAACCGGTCGTAGAGAGCGTCGTCTAGTAGAGATAGCCCAATTCTATTAGATAGACTTTTAAAATGCTTATTTAACTCTGTATCTTCAAATAATACATTTCCATTTGAAATACTGTTCTTTCCAATCATCATCATGATGAGATGTTTGCCAACTTCGTTATTGCATTGGAGTGCAACAATTTCATTTCTATATAAAGTTAAATCGAATTTAGGGAAGATAATTGTATTTCCGATTGTTTTTTCAAGTTGATTCATCTGCAATAGCTTCATGTCGACACCTCAGGGTAGATTAATATGGTTTACATTGACTATAAGATTTTCGTTTACACAAAGGATAAATGATTGAAGAGGAAGAGGATGAATGTCGTAATTCTATGTAGTTAAATATACCTTAATTGGATTTTACAGGATTTTAAAGCTGATTAAAAGTGGAAATAATTAAAATGTTGAGGCTTTATATGAAGAAAAAAGAGGGACCCGAATGTCATGCAAGTAGGGTCCCTTTGTAGAACTTATTGCCATTTCTTTTTCTGTTGTAGTAGTTTCTGGAATTCCTTTTCCAGCTCCTCTGTTGGCTCGATACTCAATCGTGAAAGGACTTCTGTTATTTTTGTTTCGATGAGTAAACGTTCTTCCTCATGATCATTCCTCTTCACCTCGGGCTCATAGGAGTCGTAAGCTTCGTGATTGCCTCTGAATACTTCAATCTGTTTATTTTTAATAATCAATAACCTGTTTGCTACCTTATTAGTAAGACGGCGATCATGAGAGACGAAGAGAATAGTTCCCTTATATTGCATTAATAGTTCTTCTAATGCTTCTACAGCTTCAATATCGAGAAAATTTGTCGGCTCATCTAGCACTAATGTATTCACTTCACTCACAAGTATTTTGGCTAATGCGACTTTCACTCGTTCTCCGCCGCTAAGAAGTGAGACTTTTTTATATACATCTTCTCGAAAAAAGCGTAGTCTGGCTAGTATTGTACGAATAATCGTTTCTTCCTGAATAGAGGTTTCTTTAACATTTTCAATAATCGTTTTATCCTTGTGCAGAATATCTAAATTTTGACTAAAATAGCCAATTTTTAAAGATGGAGAGACAGTCAATTCTTGCCTCTGTAAAATTTTTTTAATCAAGGTTGTCTTTCCAGAGCCATTGGGACCAATAATCGCCCATTTTTCTCCTCCGCGAATTTGAAAGGAGGCGGGTTCAAAAAGCAGGTGATCAGCTATTTTTCCTTTAAGGTTTTCCGCTCTAATAATAATTCGGTTCTTCGTATTTTTTTCATTAGGTAAGGTCATTTGTAAAGACGGGAGGTCCTTAATTTTTTCAACCTTTTCAAGCTTTTCCAATCTTGTTTCAATTGATTTAGCCGTTTGTTGCAGCTTTTTTTGTTTTTTAGCAAAGTAAGGCTTTGATCCTGTGATCCGTGCTTCAGAAGAACTTAGATTTTTTGGCTTTTTAGTTGCTCTCTCTGCCTTCTTAGCCTTCAAGGTGAGGGCATTTTCTAATTGTGCTTTTTTCTGTTCATACTGTTCGTAAGCTTGCTGCTTCTCTGCTAATGCTAATTCTTTCTGCTGTTTATATTGCGAGTAATTACCAGAATATATCTTTACTTTCTCCTCATCAATTTCCCAAATTTTTGTACACACACGGTCAAGAAAAGTTCTGTCATGCGAGACAAGAATGAGGGCACCTTGCCAATGCTTAAGAATCTTTTCTAACCATTCAATATGGGAAGTGTCCAGATGGGTCGTTGGTTCATCTGCAAGTAATATTTCCGGGTTTTTAGCTAGTGCTTCTTTAATATATTGTTGCGTTGTTTCTCCACCACTTTTGTATTGATCATCATGTTTTAATTGTGGTAATAACTCCATTGTGCCATTGCGGATGATTTGTCCCTCTTCGGCAGCTATTTTTCCTACAAGTGTATCTAAAATTGTCGTCTTTCCTGTCCCGTTCCGGCCAACTAAACCAATACGATCGTTTTGTTGTACAGTTATTCTTTCTGCAGTAGCTAATAGCCGGTCACCTATAGTAATTTTCAAATCAGTGGCTTCTAATAATAGCATATTGATCATCTCCTCTCGTTTTGGGAGACAAATTCTCGAAAAAAATGCCTCCTATTTCTTCAGAATAGGAGGCATAAAGGTACACTAAAAAAGTTGGGAGAATTCCAACGGGTAACCTTATGAAGTGCAATCCTATTCTGAAAACATTGTTTGAAAGCATAGCAAAATAAAGCGTTCCTTTACTCATTACCTTCAATTGTTTGTTTTCGATAAATAGGATTCTTACTTCATTGACTTAGAGTCACCCTTTCGCATTTAATAATATTATCATACTTAAATGGATAGAAATTGTCAAAGTTATGTGTTTTAATGTTTGTTGAAAAGGGAATAAGAGAAGTTAGCGCTCTATAAAACCATTCGTGTCTGAATTTTAAAATAGTTATTTTTGCTCATTTATTTTCAGTTTTATCATGTATTTTTTTAATGAAAAATATAGCAAAAGAACCAGGTATAATATACTATGATACTATCAACTATTTTGATGTGGGGTGACCGGCAATGGAAAAGGTCTTACAGGATAAAGAAAAAATGAACCTTTTATTAAAAGGTGTCCAAACTTCAATTGGACAGCTAATTCCCATGAATCATGAATTAGTGGGTAGGACTGAGCTAGAAGGTTCATTCCTTGTTCGATATGGGGTATTCATCGGTTTCTCAGGGGACATAGCTGGTAAATTGTTCATTGGTGGTGATCGTTCACTTTTTTCATTGCTGGGGAAATCTATGTTCGGGATGGACTTAGAAGGTGAAATGTTAACATCTTTTAGTGGGGAACTAGGGAATATGATTGCTGGTGGTTCAGTATCAGCCATCGAAGGGAAGGGAATGGAAGTAGATATTACCTCCCCGACAATATTGGATGGTCATAGTTTTATATCAGGGTATACAAAAGGGTATATTCTTACTTATAATTTGCCAGATAATATAGAACTTCTTGTCCATGTTTTGATTGACTAACTATTGTTGATACGATAAGTATTCATATTCATCCAATGGAATAGCTTTAATGACTTCCTGCTCGTCATTTCTATAAACCTCGAATTGTTGATATTTTTCAACAATGACATCATCTTTGTAAACTGTGTCCACTAGTTGAAGCTCTAAAGTAGGAGCTAAACCTTCAAGGTCAGTTTCATCAACGGTTTGACTTACTTCTTCGCTGTCATTATTCTCATTAATTACTGGAAAATAGGGATATTTACTTTCTTTTTCGTTCTCATGGTGGAGGATTGAATTAGGGGATTCAGCTAATGAAACAAAGCAAATAATGATGGCTACTCCAACTAGATAAACAACTTTATTCATCATTTCTCCTCCTTAAATAGTCTCCTATTTTAGTTTATGCATGTCCTATTAGTGATAGAACGTTAATAAAGTCATCGCCTATCAATAGAGGGGATACAAAAAAGGGCTATTCATTAGCAGAACACCCCTTTTTTATTATTAGTTATGAAATTAAATTTATTTTTGTACTTATAGTTGTTGAGGTAAAAACTTCACACAAACTGGTTCAGGTACAGGAACATTTTGTTGCAATAGTTGAAGTAACCCTGATTCAGCCTCTCGTTTAAATAAAGTTAAATTATTTGACCGTTCATTGGCTGCGATTAAGTATTCTTCAGTTGGATCTAATACAAAGTCACGTGGCCAATCTCCATATGTCGATGTATGAGCAACAAAGGTTATATGCAATCGATCTTCGGCGACTGCAAATATCGCAATTGAATTATGACCTCTATTGCCAGCGTATAAAAATTTGCCGTCTTGAGAAAGATGGATGGCGCTACCTTGATTGTTTTCTAAAAAATCCTCAGGTATCGTCTTATAATAAGAAATTTCCTTCAATTCTCCTTTCTCAGTGTCATATTGAAGTGCAATAATTTCTGAGCTTAGTTCAGTCATGCAGTAGGCCCATTTCCCATTGGGGTGAAAGGTGATATGTCTTGGTCCAGAGCCTGGCTGTGTTGCCAAAGTAAAATGTTTGGTGAGTTTATCCCCATCTCTACGAAATAGAATGATTTCATCTGCCCCTAAATCGACAGCAACAACATACTTCTCATCCGGTGTGAGTCCAGCGAAATGGGTATGTGGTTTTTCTTGGCGCTCATGTGGTCCCGAACCATGAATCTCTTTTGAAGTTAGCAGGTTTTTAATCTCGCCATTTTGTAGTAGTGAATAATAGTCAACCGTTCCTTTATGGTAATTCGCACTTAATAAGTATTGACTCTTTGGATCTAGACTTACATGACAAGGCGAGGCACCTGGAGAAAGGTGTTTGTTTAATAAAGTGAGCCCACTATGTCTGCTGTCTAACTCATAAGCGGCGACACCGCCTAAATCTCCTTCTTTCATCACAGCGTATAGATGTGATTGATTCGAGCTGATCGTTAAATAAGTTGGGTTTTCAAGTTTAGCAGCAAGTTCTATATTTTTAATTTGATCATCCTCTAAATGAAATGAGTAAATTCCTTGGCTATCCTTTTTTGTATAGGTACCAACATAGCCTGTGTAAGTAGTTGATGTCATAAGTATTCCTCCAACATTTTATGTATAGCTTTACTGTATCATATTTAAAGAGGAGAATGAAAAATAGAAAGAATCGGGATAAATTTATGGTAAGCGGAGAGGAGAAGGATGGTTACAAATTTTATTTAAAGTAATTTGATTTAAAGATTTGTATGTTTTTTGAATTTTTAACAAATACATTTGCTTTTACTTATTAAAGAATGATATCCTTTTACATTATATTGACAGGAGGCCGCGAAAGAATTATGTCACTTGAAAGTGTTAAAGCTCACTTGGGGAAATATGGTCGAGATAAAGATATATTGGAGTTTGATACGACAAGTGCAACTGTTGATCAAGCTGCCGAAGCAATTGGTGTTATTCCAGCTAAAATTGCCAAAACACTCTCTTTTCGAGGTGAGGGAGAAAAAGCACTACTAGTTGTTGCTGCAGGTGATGCCAGAATAGATAATAAAAAATTTCGTCATACATTTGGAATGAAAGCGAGAATGCTCTCTGCTGAAGAAGTGCTTGATCATACAGGGCATGTGGTTGGTGGTGTCTGTCCATTTGGTTTATCAAAAGAAATGAATATCTTTCTTGATACTTCCCTACAGCGTTTTGAAATGGTATATCCAGCATGTGGTAGCAAAAACTCAGCAATTGAACTAACTTGTGAGGAATTATATCAATATGCAGGGGCAAAACAATGGGTGGATGTAACTAAAGATTGGAATGGCGAGGCTAGGGAACAAACTGCGGCTACAACGGAAAATTGATTGTATTTGATGTAATGAAAGAAGGAGAGGTACTTGCCTAACAAAGGTTGGTACCTTTTTATGTGGAGAAGAATTTGAAATACGTGGTGCTTCCTCACTTGGGAATCTTAATAACACACACTATTATTAAGAGGAAATAGCTTAATTCTTTTTTTATTAGAGAAAAAGACCTGAATCTGCGTGGTGTTCTTATGTTACTATAGTACTATTCATGTTGTGTGAAAGGGTTTAGTCATGAATGAAACGTATCTTATTTTCTAGATTAATAGTAAGATAAAGGTGTATATATGCAAAAGGGGTTGCATTTATGGGAGTTGTCGTCACTGGAATGGGATTGATTGGCCCTAACATTACATCAATCAAAGAGTTTTCAAATATATTAAAAGATAAAAAGACAACATTAAATAGAGAAGAATTTAACGGTGAGCACATTTTTACTGGAAGAGTAAATGAGAATGATATTAGCCACTCTTATTTAAAGGCGAGTAAATTACCGAAGTCAGCGCAAATGCTCCTTCATGCAACAGATCGGGCAATAGAAATGGCACAGATTCAACCGAGAGATTATGCAACTGCTATCATTGTTGGCTCTTCTGGTGGTGTAATAACGGAGGTTTTTAACCATTCAACTAAGTTAAACAAAGGAAAAAGGATGAGTCCCTATGCCATAGGGAATATGAATGGGCATACTTTGGCGAATTGTTTAAGTACTTCATTGCAAATTGAAGGACCAGCCTTTTCTTTAGCAAATAGTTGTACTTCAAGTTTAGACGCCATTCATATGGCTAAAATTCTTCTGCAAGCAAACGAGGTAGATGTGTGTATTGTCGGTGGGGTAGACTCTACCATTAATGATTTGGTATTGGCGGGATTTCTGCCACTGAGAATCTTGCAAACGGGAGAGACATTCATGGGTCCCTTTTCAACAGGTGAGGGTTTTGCTATGTCTGAAGGTGCAGGCGTATTAGTATTGGAATCAGAGCAAGGAGCGGTTAAACGAAAAAAAGAGATAATAGGGTATTTAGCGGAATCTAGCATGTTCCAATCCGCATATTCATCTTACATTGCTGATCCAGGAGGTCGGGCAATGGTTAAGGCTGTTGAAAGAACAATTAAGAAAGGGATGCCGACTTATATTAATAGTCAGGCTTTAGGTTCCGAAGCAAACGATGATATTGAGGCAATGGTTTATGGAGAGTTTTTTCTAGATAAGGGTGTGCCCATTACTTCTATTAAAGGGAATGTTGGTCACGCGATGGGAGCATCGGGCATGTTTCAAGTAATGGCCGGTTTAATTAGTATACAGGAACAGTTCATTCCGCCAACCATCAGAGTAGATGTCGGTAAGTATGAGCAGCTTCTGGTTGTTGACGAAGTGATTCATAGCCCAGTGGAACAAGTACTTGTTACTTCACAAGGCTATGGTGGGAACAATAATGCTGCCCTTTTCTCTAAGGAAAGGATGACATAAGATGGAGTTTGTTTTATTATTAACTGTTTCTTTCATCCCCTTGTTTATCTCTGTATCCATATTATTCTATTCTAAAACCTCCTTAACAAAAGCTTTGTCCATTTTCCTCTTAATGTTGTCATTTTGGCAAATGGATATTGCCTTTCTTTATGCTGACCAGATGCTTTCTTTACAAGCGATTGATTTGTTGTTCCGCATTTTACGGATGGGTCCGATTTTTATAATGCCAACGATGTATTATTTCTCATACTATTTAGTAAAAGAAAATCCTTTTTTACATCGCTTTGGGATATTGTTTAATAAACCGGGAATGTGGTTATTTACGATCATTAGTATCATAACGTATTTGATAAACTTTACTTCACTTGGAGTCGAGTCTTACAGATTTGTTGAAGCGGTAAACGTTTCACCTTCTCATTGGATTCCTATCTATGGTCCATTGAATTTTACGTTTATCATTAATGTTTTACTTGTTTTTATTAATTGGTTTTTCTTGTTTATCGTCACCTTACAGTTAAAAGGTGTTTATTATCGAAGCTTTTACTTACAATTAGTAATAGCAGCAATGATTATTTTTATTAATGGTGTTATAAGTGGTTTTTCTTTTGCGCCGCTTTATTTTTCTAGTTTTAACTCTATCATTGCAGCCTTAATCTTATTTCTAGGTTTTTTTCAAATGCAATCGCAAAGAATTCGCAATATCAATATTGAGTTAATTAAACAGAGTGAACTATTAGAAGAAATTATGGATATTAATCCTAATTATCTGCTTGTTACAGGTAGTGATCAGCGAATTGTGAAGGTGAATCGCTCCTTTTGTCAATTATTTGATGAGAAAGAACGTACTTTATTAGGTAAAAAAACATCTACACTTATTCACTTTTTGCCAATGGTTGCATACGGGTTTGAACAACCTTACCGCTATACAGATTATAAAGGAAAAAATTATTATATTCAGTGGGGCATGAAGCAACTATATCAAAATTCCGGTCAATCGTTCACCATCTATTTTGGTAATGATGTAACAGAGCAGAAAAAGAATGAGCAATTGCTTCTTTCATCAGAGAAAATGAAAGTAATTGGTGAAATGGCTGCGAGTGTAGCGCATGAAATAAGAAATCCATTAACGACGATTCGTGGTTTCATACAATTGTTAAGAGAAAGAAACCCTGACTCGGCTTACGAGAGAATTCTTATTGAAGAAATTGATCGGATTAATCAAGTATTAAAAGAATTATTAATTCTCGGGAAGCCTGAGGCTAAATCTGATGAACTGCCTTCTGTTGAGCCATTTGATGCAGTTGATGAAGTGAATAATATTAACCTCCTCTTCAATGCTATGGCGACAGAACAAGGGAAGAAGATTCAACTTACTAACAAATTAAAGCAAAAACATTATATAAATATGGATAAGTCCCATTTCAAGCAAGTTATGATTAATATTATTAAAAACAGTTTGGAAGCCATTCATGAAGGTGGGAAGGTTAAAATTGTTTTAGATGAGCATGAAGAGTATATCCGTATCCGCGTCATGGATAATGGAGAGGGAATTTCTAAAGAAAGATTAGCTAGGATTGGCGAACCGTATTTCACAAGTAAAGAAAAAGGAAATGGCATTGGCTTAACGATTTGTTTTAAATTAATGAACGAAAATAAAGGGAAAATGTTTGTGAAAAGTAAAGAAAGATATGGAACAGTTGTAACAATGCTATATAAAGCACACTAAAAACTCCGAGGGCAATTGGAGGTGGTTAAATATCCTTTGTCTTCGGGTAGAAGTTGTGTTGACATTGACATTTTCTTAAATCCATTTTAAAATGAATGATATTCAGTCATGTTTAAGGAGTTTGATAAATGGACAAAAAAGAGCGTATTGTGCATGCCGCAATTGAAGTTTTTCAAGAAAAGGGCATTGAAAAAACAAAAATTGCCGATATCGTGAAACTAGCAGGTATTGCTCAAGGGACTTATTATTTGTATTTCCCATCGAAACTTTCTGTTATGCCGGCTATTGCAGAAGTGATGGTAGAAAAATTAATTGCCAGAGTACATCATGAAGTAAATAGTGAAGCGATATTTGTTGATCGATTAAAGCAACTGGTCGACAGTATCTTTTTATATACGAGTGAGTATCGAGAAGTGCTTGCCTTAGTATATGCTGGTCTTGCTTCTAGCGAACATATTCGTCAATGGGAAACTGTTTACCAACCATTTTACGAATGGATTAGTCATTTTTTGCAGACGGCTAAAGAAGAAGGAGTCGTACGTTCCAACCTTAATATAGAAAGTACAGCAAAGATTTTGATTGGATTAGTGGAATCGACAGCGGAGCAAATTTACTTGTATGATCACACAGATGAAGACAAAGCAAAGCAACAAAAAGAAGAAGTGCTAACCTTTCTAAAATACGGTTTAGGTTATCAATCTTCTGCTATTTAGCTTATGATTTTTGTAGGTTAAATAAATCTCACCAGTGGTGGGTTTCTGATAAAAAATGACTGAAATTCAGTCATTTGGAGGGAAAAAGATGAATCGATCTTGGTTTTATGTTATATTAACGTGTTTATTTGAACTTGTTTGGGTTTTTGGCTTTAATACAGCGTATCTTTGGTGGCATTGGCTACTTGTAGTTGCAGTGATTTTATTAGATTTTCACTGTTTATCCAAAGCATGTGAGAATCTACCAACTGGCACCGTTTATGCTATCTTCGCCGGAGTAGGTACTGTAGGGACGTCTTTAATGGATGTCTTTCTCTTCAATGGAGAAATGGGGTTAGCGAAAGTAGTATTTATTATATTCATTTTAGTCGGTGTTATCGGTTTGAAGCTAGCTGATAATCAAATAGAAGAACATAGTAGGGAGGATCAAGTAGCATGATGGGCTGGATTCTTGTGATTTTAGCAGCAATAAGTGAAATTACTGGTGTTATTGGGTTAAAAAAATATAGTGAACAAAAAAACATTCAGAATGGTGTCATTTATATGGGTGGTTTTGGGATATCCTTTGCGCTCCTGTATGCTTCCTTTCAATATTTACAAGTGAGTATTGCTTATACGGTATGGATTGGTATTGGTACAGCAGGGGCTGTTTTACTTAGTATGTTCCTTTTCGGAGAGCCAAAAAGTAAAAAACGTATCATCAGCGTGTTGTTTATCATTGTCGGCGTAATTGGTTTGAAGGCGACTTCATAATATCCTTTGCAAGGAGGAGGAAGCACCATTCTGAAGTGAAAAAATGAATAATTTGGGTGCGCAAATAAAAATGCGCACCAAAGTTAATAAAAGGGAGTGATTGCCTTTTTCTGTGCTGGGAAAACTCTGTAATCAACGTTTCCCCCTTTTTACATTGTGATATTCATTTCGTACTTACTCCATTTTTTCTCTATTATACTAAACAACATTATTCCTCTTTTATTTATTCAATGTATAGTGCAGGCAGAGTGAAAGAATTAGACTAAAATATTTGCTTTCGTTGTACCTTTATAAACCCGTTATTTTTTACGGTTAACCGCTGATCGATCATATAAAGCAACTCGAAAGCCGATGATAATGGATAGTAAGATGACAATAAACGGCGCATAAAAAATAATAAATGTACTCATCTAAAATGTCTCCCTTCTTATACATGACTATCATTTCGCCCTTGTACATACTCCTTATTAAATAAGAAAAGCCGCAATAAAAGATAGAGCGATGGTAGGAGCAAACCTAAACCGGCTATAAAGGCTATAATCAAAGCGATGGCCATTGCTTCATTTGTGAAACTATCAAATATTGATAAATGGGGATACAGTAAATACGGATAATGTGAAATGCCATAAGCAAAGAAGGCAAGGTAATATTGTCCGCATAACAAAGTGAATGCGAGCCCATAGTTCATCCTCTTATATATAAGGATAAACGTCCCGATGAAAAATAGTACAGACAATGCAAACATCCACCATAAATCAACAAGTCGTTCAAAATGCTCTGGGTTGTGGAACTTTAATTCAACGATAATCCCAATTGCTGTAATGAGTGAAGGGATAGCCCATATTAGTGCATATTTCCTTAATAAAATAGTTGCCTCTTCGTCCTTGGCATAATGGGCATACCATGTTAAGAAAACAGCTGAGATATAAAGAACTGCCGTTATACTCAGTACAACAATACTCCATGTGAGTGGGCTTGTGAAAAGGGAGACTATATCAAGCACAGGTCCATTTTGTTCGATTGAAATAAATCCGCCTTCTGAGATTGTAAAAACAATTGAAAGGGAAGCTGGGATAAATAAGCCAGATAATCCATAAACATATGTATACCTCTTGGGCATACGATTTCCGTATGTTGAAAAAGCATAATAAGATCCACGAATGGCTAATAAAATAATGGCTAAGCTAATCGGCACTAACAGAGTGGTCCCATAATAATAAGCGGATTGTGGAAAAAACCCAACGATACCGACAAAGAAAAAGACGAGAAATACATTGGTGACTTCCCAGACTGGGGATAAGTAACGTTGAATGATTTTATTTAAAATATGTTGATTGCCTCTATATAAGCTGTAGGCATTAAAAAATCCTGCGCCAAAATCAATAGATGCAACGATAACGTAACCAAACAAAAACAGCCAAAGTACAAAAATACCAATTATCTCAAGACTCAAAAGTGTCACCGCCTTTTTCTATTTTTCGATCAGCTAATTCTTGTTCAACCGTGTTTCTATTGAACATACTAGTGAGTACGTAAATACTCCCTGCACCGAGCAAGAGGTATAAACAGGCAAATAGAACAAGCATCCAGCCTACATATTCATTACTAGTTGCCGCTTCAGCTGTCCGCATCAACCCATGTAGAATCCAAGGCTGTCTACCTACTTCGGTGAACCACCACCCTAC
Source organism: Cytobacillus sp. FSL K6-0129 (assembly GCF_038007625.1). Lineage (NCBI taxonomy): Bacteria > Bacillati > Bacillota > Bacilli > Caryophanales > Bacillaceae > Cytobacillus > Cytobacillus sp. FSL K6-0129. The sequence goes on from NZ_JBBOXM010000001.1 coordinate 3,445,391, forward strand.
CTCAATGGCGATCATTGAAAGTGGACCGGAAAGCACCATAATCCATAAAAACCATTTCGAATGAATAAATGACCACTTTCTAATAAGCCCAATAATATAAAGTAAAGCAATTAAAATAAGGAGCATACCTAAAGTCACCATAATATCGAATAAATAATGAATATATAAAGGTGGCGTAACATCTTCATCAAACTGGTCCAAACCGATGACTTCGGCAAATGGATTGCTGTGGGCAAGTATACTTAAAGCGTAAGGTATCCGAATGGCATATTTAATCTCTTCATCATCTAATACACCATAGAGAATAAGAGGCGCATTTTCTTCTGTTTCAAAATGCCACTCGGCAGCCGCAAGCTTCTCTGGTTGATATTCGGCTAAATATTTTCCAGCGAAGTCACCTAACAGGGCGGTGGAGATGGAGAAGACGAGTGCAAGTTTTAAAGTTAGATAAAGCGCTTTTTTATGATAGAGATGTGTTGAACCTCTAAGCATGCGATAAGCAGCAATACTAGCAAGTATAAACGCTGAAGTCATATAGGCCGTGCTTAAAACATGTGCTACCTTTGTCGGCATAGCTGGACTAAACATAGCAAGCAATGGAGAAATATTAACAATCTGTCCATCGACAATATCAAATCCTTGGGGTGAATTCATGAAAGCATTGACCACAGTAATAAAAACAGCCGAAAATGAAGCACCTAAAGCAACAGGGATTAACAATAGTAAATGTTTTTTTTGATTTTCAAATCGATCCCATGTATATAAGTAAATTCCAAGAAAAATTGCCTCAAAGAAGAAAGCAAATACTTCCATAAATAATGGCAGAGCAATAATATGTCCTACTAGTTCCATAAAGTGTGGCCAAAGAAGAGAAAGCTGCAAGCCGATTGCCGTTCCTGTCACAACTCCAACAGCTACGGTAATGACGAATCCTCTTGCCCAACGACGAGCAAGTAATATGTAATGGTCATCTTGCTTTTTAATTCCGATCCATTGGGCAATCATAATCATTAGTGGGATTCCTACACCAATGGTTGCATAAATGATATGGAAAGTTAATGTTAACTCTGTCAAAGCACGGCTATATAAAACGCCTTGTTCGCTAGCCAATAGAATCCCTTCTTTCGTTATTATCTTTTATAATTAGTGGAACAAGCGTCCGAGGATGGATAAGCCGAGAATAAAAGCGATTGAAAAGGCTAAGAGAATGAGCTTTTTCTCCTGTTTTTTATACATTTTGTCTCCTCCTTTATTTCAAACTAAGTTTGCCCATAATATGGGATATTATTAAGAATCAGACAGAAACTTGTTACAAAGGATGAGAATAATTGGGTTATAATAGAATTAACTGTTTTTTAGGGGTAAATTTTCGTTAGAAAGGGATGATAAGGAATTTATTCTAGCCATGTATCAATTTGAAAAAGTAAAGAGGAGATTATTATGGAAACAAAAAGTAAAAAGAAAAGTAAACAAAGTATACTAAGAATGGTGATTAGATGTCTGATTGTTATTATAGGTGGTTTTATCGCTGCTTATGGACTAGAGGCAGTCTTGATTCCTAATAATGTATCAGATGGAGGCGTTACGGGCATCAGCATTGTAGGTTCGCAACTATTTGATGTCCCATTAGGTGTTTTAATCGCAATTCTTAATATACCTTTTGTTTGGTTAGGTTATAAACAAATTGGTAAAACATTTGCCATCTATTCAATTATTGGTATTGCTTCATTAGCTGCAGGTACAAGCCTCATGCATCACATACCAGTCATTATTCAAGGTGATACACTCCTTGTCACAGTTGTAGGTGGAATTATTCTTGGTTTTGGTATGGGGTTAGCATTACGTAATGGTGGGGCACTTGATGGAATCGACATGCTTGCTGTGCTACTTTCACGAAAGCTCCCATTCGGAACAAGTGATTTAATTCTATTCTTAAATTTATTTGTCTTTATAATTGTTTCTACTGTGTTCGGCCTCCAGGGGGCGTTCTTATCTGCGATTGCTTATTTTATTGCAAGTAAAGTGATACATATCGTTGAGGAAGGGTTAAGTGGATCGAAAACATTTAAAATCATTACAACTGAACCAGTGGCTATGGTTGAAACCATTCGCGACCGTCTTGGGCGTAGTGCTACGTATAAAGAAGCTTATGGCGGTTATTCGCATGAAAAGTTCATCGAAATCACTTGTGTCATTAACCGTTTAGAAGAAAGCAAAATGAAAGAAATCATTTCTGAAATTGATGACGGCGCATTTGTCACCGTTTATGATGTAGCAGAAGTGAAAGGTGGAAGCTTTAGGAAAACGAATATTCACTAATTCAGTTTATTACTCATCCTTTCCCAAACTTGACTGTTTGGGGGGATGAGTTTTTTCGTTTTAGAAATAAAAAAAATAGATTTTTAGTGAATAACAATCCTACTTAAATGAGAATTATTAAATTTTCATATGTAGAGTATTGCGATTCATATCGTATTTAATTATTGGTTAAGAGAAGGACATTTGATTATAACCATTAAAATTAACGGAAAATTATAAAAATACAATACTGTTTATGCAGGGAATGAATGGGTAAAGGGGAAATAGTAGATAGGTAAATAAAGGGATTAAGGGGGGCTCATAGTGACAGAGAAGTTTGAGGTCACAATTAATGGAGAAACAACAAGTATGAGTAATCAAAAGTCGGTTATGCAGCTATTAAATACAATGAATATTGAGGTACCATCACTTTGTTATCATCCTAGTTTAGGAGCTATTGAAACTTGTGACACTTGTATTGTGAAAGTAAATGGGGAATATGTCCGTTCGTGCTCAACGACCATACAGCCAAATGATAAGGTTGAAACAGTAGGTGAAGATATCCATGAAGCACAGATGATCGCTATGGATCGCATATTAGGTAATCATGAATTATATTGTACAGTTTGTGACTTTAATAACGGCAATTGCGAAATACATAATACCGTCAAGGAAATGAAGATTTCCCATCAAGAGACTGATCATACATCAAAAGATGCAAAAGTACAAAGAAATGAGTTTTATCGATATGATCCTGATCAATGTATCCTTTGTGGTAGATGTGTCGAGGCATGTCAGAACTTACAAGTTAATGAAACGTTAACAATTGATTGGGATTTAAAGCGACCACGAGTAATTTGGGACAAGGATTCTCCGATTGAAGAATCGTCATGTGTAAACTGTGGTCATTGTTCAACTGTTTGCCCTTGTAATGCCATGATGGAAGTTGGGATGGAAGGAGAAGCCGGATTCTTAACCGGTGTTAAACAACAATCTCTTCGTCCGATGATTGAACTAACGAAGAATATTGAAACAGGTTATGAGTCTCTTTTAACCATTTCGGATATAGAAGCAACTATGCGAGAAGAAAGAATTAATAAGACGAAAACAGTTTGTACATATTGTGGCGTAGGCTGTTCGTTTGATGTGTGGACAAAAGGAAGGCAAATATTAAAAGTAGAACCGCAGGAGGAAGCACCAGCAAATGGTGTATCAACTTGTGTGAAAGGTAAATTCGGCTGGGATTTTGTTAATAGTGAAGAGCGCTTGACCAAGCCATTGATAAGAGATGAAGAAGGTTTCAAAGAAGTGGAGTGGGAGGAAGCGCTTACTTTTATTAGTTCAAAAATGACTGAGATAAAAACGAATCATGGACCTGATTCATTAGCTTTTGTTGCATCTTCTAAATGTACAAATGAGGAGTCCTATTTAATGCAAAAATTAGCGAGAGCTGTCATCGGGACAAATAATGTTGATAATTGTTCCCGTTATTGCCAATCTCCAGCAACAAAGGGACTATGGAGAACAGTAGGTTACGGAGGCGATTCTGGCAGCATTAGTGATATTGCTCAAGCAGAGTTAATCATTTCTATCGGCTCCAATACAGCAGAATCCCACCCTGTTTTGGCGACAAGAGTAAAACGAGCGCAGAAACTAAACGGTCAAAAAGTGATTGTGGCAGATTTACGGAAGCATGAATTAGCTGAACGAGCAGACCTTTTCGTTCAACCTGCACCGGGCAGCGATCTTGTTTGGCTTTCAGCAGTGACAAAATATATTGTCGATCAAGGCTGGCATGATGAAGCGTTCTTAGCTGCGCATGTCAATAATGTAGAAGTTTTCTTCGAAAGTTTAACGCCCTATACATTATCATACGCTTCTGAAGTGACGCACTTATCAGAAGAAGAGCTGATCTCAATCGCTGAAAGAATTCATGAAGCAAAAACAACATCTATCCTTTGGGCGATGGGTGTGACACAGCATGGTGGAGGGAGTGACACAAGTACAGCTATCTCTAATTTGCTTCTTGTAACAGGAAACTATATGAAACCAGGTGCAGGTGCTTATCCACTTAGAGGTCATAATAATGTGCAAGGAACAAGTGATTTTGGCAGTATGCCAGATCGTTTTCCTGGTTATCAATATGTAACCGATGAAAGTGTCAGACAACGTTTTGAGGAGCAGTGGGGTGTGGACCTCCCTAGTGAGCCTGGTTTAAATAATCAAGAAATGGTAGAAGCCATTCATGAAGGGAAATTAAAGGCTTTATATATAAAGGGCGAAGATATGGGGATTGTTGATACGAATATCAATCATGTACAAGCAGCTTTTGAAAAACTAGAACTGTTTATTGTGCAAGATATCTTTTTCTCGAAAACATGCCAATATGCGGATGTAGTATTACCAGCCAGCCCTAGTTTGGAGAAAGAAGGAACGTTTACCAATACTGAAAGAAGAATTCAACGTTTATATAGAGTAATGGAACCGCTGGGTGATTCTAAGCCTGATTGGGAAATTATTATGGCTATTGCTAATCAACTAGGTGGAGATTGGAACTATCAACATCCAAGTGAGATTATGGATGAAGCCGCATCTCTTACCCCGTTAATGGCTGGAGTCAATTATGATCGGTTAGAAGGCTATAAAAGTCTACAATGGCCAGTAGCAGCAGATGGCAAGGATACTCCACTCTTATTCACAGATGGATTTTCACTACCGGGTGGAAAAGCTATTCTCCATCCAGTGAAATGGACACAACCGCTTACTTTCAATGAAGAATATGATATCCATGTCAACAATGGTCGACTGCTAGAGCATTTTCATGAAGGGAATATGACTTACAAATCTAAAGCGATTTCCGGTAAAACACCTAATGTCTTTCTGGAGGTTTCAGGCGAATTGGCAGCGGAAAGAGGGATTAGAGATGGTACGAAAATTAAGTTAACATCTCCCTATGGCAGTGTAAGGGTAAGCTGCCTCGTCACTGATCGAGTAAAAGGTAAGCAGGTCTATTTACCAATGAATACATCTGGAGAGGGCGCTATTAACTATTTAACTAGTTCGCATACAGATAAGGATACAGATACGCCTGCATATAAAGAGATTTCAGCTAAGCTTGAGGTAATAGAAGAAGATGGAGAGTCTCCATTACCACGGAAGAATCATCGCTTCGGTACACCTCAACCGCAAGTAGGTGTGAATGTGGAAGGGAAATGGCAGAGGAGCGACTATATTTTCCCTGGAGATCTTGTAAGAGAGAGGAGGAGGAGGAGACATGGCTAAAGCAACAACAGTTATACGAAAAATCGAAGTGTCGCCTGAAGAGCAGAGAAATAGGGAATTAAAGGAACTGGAAGATAGTATTGTGAATAACCGCCGAGCAATTATTGATTCTATACACTTAATACAAAGAATCCACGAAAAAGGCATCCTTCATATCGTAGAAAGTATGCTGGGACAAAGTGACAAAATTCTTGATCGTGTCCTGTTATCAATGGAGCATCCTGAAGTTACAGGATCAATTAAAAATTCGTTCCTTCTCCTTGAAGTCTTAGGAAAAATAGATTTAAAGGAATGGGAACCGATGATTGATAAAATAAATACTGCACTTACCCGCATGGTAGAGGTTCAACAATCAGATAAGGAAAAAAAGGAAGTGACCATGCTATCTATGCTAAGGGATTCAGAGGTAAGGGAAGGAATGAGTATTCTACTTGCTTTTGTGAAAGGACTTGGATCAAGTGAGGGTAAGGAAAAGGAAGAGATAGTAAAACAAAATTTGGGCACCAGAAAGTTTAATAAGAATTGGCTCTTTTTTATAGGTGGAGCAGCAGTTATGTCTATCCCGTTATTTTTAAAGAGAAAAAAAGAATGAATTTCCGGCCAATGTGCCGGAAATTTTTTTTGGGGAGGGGAGAAAAGAGGGAGGTGCCTCTGATAAGAATAAAATGCGCATATAAGCGGCTATGGAAGTAGCGAGAAGTGTGGGCAAAAGACCTCACTCATAAAAAAGGTCCCCATAGTACGTATATGGGGATTTATTGTCGTTCTTTATTCGGCTTGCAACCATTCTTGAGACCACTTCTCTATTTCGCGTAAAACGGGCTCTAGGGCCATTCCTTTGTCTGTAAGCGAATACTCTATTCTTACGGGCGTTTCCGGATACACCTCGCGTTTAACAATACCTTGTTGTTCAAGGTCCTTTAATCTTTCGGACAAGACTCTACCGCTAATGCTCATTGAAGATTCTAATGTACAAAAGCGTTTAGGTCCTGCTAATAGTTGATAGATTACTAGACCAGTCCAACGTTGGCTCATGATACTCATGGCTTTTTCGAATCGAGGACATATCAGTGCTTGATTCAAAATGGTCACCCCTATTCGATGATTTCCTTATATCTTAACAATACATGATTATTGTACTTGACACAAGTAGTTAACAAAAATATAATTACTTACATAAAGTAACTAACATAACTAAAAGACAATTAAAGGGGTTAATGCAAATGAATACGTTTCATGCAGAGCCAAATATCTACGCACAGAAAATAGATCTTAAAGTAACAAATTTACAAACATCACTAAGATTCTATCAAGATATATTAGGTTTCCAAGTATTGCATCAAAGCAAGCATGAAGTGTCATTATCAGCTGATGGGAATCAAACTTTAGTGCAATTACATGCGCCAGAAGGTTTGCAGAAAAAAGAGCTGAGAAGAACAGGGCTATATCATTTTGCCATCCTGCTTCCAACGAGAAATGACTTAGCTAAGATCATTCGCCACTTTATTAAAGTGAATTATCCTTTACAAGGAGCGTCTGATCATGATGTGAGTGAAGCCCTTTATTTAGCAGACCCAGACGGAAATGGGATTGAAATTTATGCTGATCGCCCAAAAACGTCTTGGGATTGGAAGGGTGAAGAAGTTGTCATGGGCACCAATGCCTTAGATGTTCAAAGTATTATGAGTGAATGGGACGGTAATGAGTGGAATGGTATGCCGAATGAAACAATTATGGGACATATTCATTTACATGTAAATAATATAGAAGAAGCAAAAACTTTTTATTGTGAGGGTCTAGGCTTTGAAGTAGTTACTCATTATGGTAATCAAGCATTGTTTATTTCTACTGGGAAGTACCATCATCATATTGGCTTAAATATTTGGAACGGAACCATGGCTGTAGCGCCTTCAGCTAATAGTGTTGGGATGGCTTTCTATACGCTCGTTTTCCCGAAAAACAAGCTTGAACAGGCTGTTGAAAGACTTCAAGCGATGAATATAGAGGTCGAAAGGCAAGCGGACAGTTATATGGTGAGTGACCCCGCTGGAAACAATATTAAGTTAGTCGTTGAATAGAAAGGTGAGCCTTATGGATGTTAACTACGATGTATGTATTGTTGGTGCCGGACCTGGCGGCGCATTATTGGGATATTTATTAGCGAAAAATGGCATCAATGTCATCGTGCTAGAACGTAATGAAAATATGGATAAAGAATTCAGAGGAGAACATTTAAATCACTTAGGTGAAAATGTACTTAAAAAATATCATTTGTTTGATCAGGTCAAACAATTAGGTGTATTGCCGATGGAAGGAATAGAGTACTGGCAGAACGGGAGAATTCTTAGAACTGTCTCACCTGCTCCAGATGAAAGACATGTTGGCATCCATGTACCGCAAAAGCATTTATTATCAGTTCTATTAAAAGAATCTTTACAGTTCTCCGCCTATCGCCTATTAACAGGTACAAGGGCTACTGAATTGATGCTCTCAGATGGGAAAGTAAAAGGGGTAAAAGCGAAAAGGAAAAATGGAGAAGAAATAATGATTCACTCCTCCATTGTTATTGGTTCAGATGGTAGGCATTCAACGATTAGAAAGCTAGCTAAAATTCCATTTGAAAAAATTGAACACGATTACGATTTACTTTGGGCAAAATTCCCTGCACCACAAAATTGGCAACCTGTTATACGACAAGGCTTAGTAAACGATCATCAACTAGCGCTTTTTACACAAACGAATTCTTATATTCAAGTGGGATGGAATATAGATAAAGGTGCTTTTGCAGAGATTAGGAAACAACCAGTGGAAACATATATAGAAAAGTTAATTCAGGCATTTCCAGATTTACAACAATCTGTGTTAAAGTATATTCAATCGTGGCAGGATTTTATTTTACTAAATGTACAAAGTTGTCGTTGCCAAACTTGGGTTAAGGATGGCTTAGTACTAATGGGAGACGCAGCTCATACGATGAGTCCAACAGGCGCATTTGGCTTAAATAGTGCCTTGATTGATGCAGAAACTTTATATCCAACGATAGTTAAAGCTTTAGCTGCAAACGATACAAGTGCTGCATGCTTAAATGAGTTTGAAAGATATAGAAGAACAGATATTGAATCTTTACAATTAGAGCAACAAAAGATGGAGGCTTCATACAGAGAGCAGTTTGTCTCTGCCTGAGTCTTAGGGGGAGAAATAAATGAATCAAATAAACATAGAAACAAAAGCAATTGAAATATTAGAAAAAAAGATTCAGAGAATTGATCGAGGTGATCGTTCTGTTTATTTAGTAGGGCCGATTCGCTTACCTGTAAACCTAGATGGAGAAACTGTGCATTTTAAATGGTATTGCTGGTTAGATAGTGCTGAAGTGATGGAAGATACGAGCAAGATTGTCGCTCATTTATCTTCTGCTAATCTTGCTGATTCACAGCAATCAAGTGTCCTTGTTTACGGTGATTTTGAGGATAGTGAAGATGCATTGGTGCGTTTCCACTCGATTTGTCATACCGGGGATATTTTTGGCAGCAAGCGTTGTGATTGCGGATACCAACTTAAGCAATCTATGAAAATGATGGTGGCAAATGGTTCGGGCGCATTGTTTTACTTAGCTAATCATGAGGGAAGAGGCATTGGGTTATTTAGTAAAGCGATGGCTTATGTACTGCAGGAAAATGGTTATGATACCGTCGAGGCAAATGAAGAGCTTGGCTTTGTGGATGACTCTCGAAAATATGATGAAGCAATCACTGTATTACAACAATTGAGGAAAAAGCCTATTACATTAATCACGAATAATCCCAAGAAATTAGATGCTTTAACAGATGCAGGAGCCTTATTAGTAGGTCGGACACCACTATGGGGGGATATCTCTGATTTTAATGAAAAGTATCTGCAAACAAAGGTGTTAAAATCCGGACATCTTCAGGCAGAAGGGGTGTCGAGAGATGAGTAATGATCAATTTTACATGGAGTTAGCATTGCAAAATGCCAAAGCGATGAAGGGACAAACAGATCCCAATCCGCTTGTAGGTGCCGTAATTGTAAATAACCAGCGGATTGTGGGTATCGGCGCGCATATGAAAGCAGGTGAACCACATGCAGAAATTCATGCTCTCAATATGGCAGGGGATCAAGCGAAAGGGGCAACGATTTATGTTACCTTGGAACCTTGTTCCCATCATGGACGAACGGGTCCCTGTGCGGAGGCCCTTGTTCAAGCGGGGATAAAAAAATGCGTTATCGCTTCATTAGACCCCAATCCTATTGTTAGTGGGAATGGAGTAAGGATATTAGAAAAAGCAGGTATCGAAGTAATTATTGGTATTTGTGAACAAGAAGCAATAGAGATGAATGAGGTATTTAATCATTATATAACTGCTGATCGTCCTTTCATTACACTGAAATCTGGTATTTCACTGGATGGTAAAATTGCTACACATACAGCTAGCAGTAAGTGGATTACTTCAGAAGAAGCAAGATTAGATGTACACCAGTTAAGAAGTAACCATCAAGCGATTTTAGTTGGAATTGGAACAGTGCTTCATGATGACCCAGCTCTAACGTCTAGAATACAAAATGGTAGAAATCCCATTAGACTTGTGTTAGATTCAACTTTACGTATCCCTATGGAAAGTCAGCTTGTTAATGATGGATTAGCACCAACATGGGTTTTTACTGGTTCCTACTATGATCAAGAGAAGAAAGCCCAGCTAGAAGAGAAGGGCATTCGTCTCTTTCATACAGCAACAGAAAAAGTAACTATCGCTGAAGTAATGACTATGTTAAAAGAAGAGCAAATTTCTTCTGTTCTGATTGAAGGCGGCGGCAATGTCAGTGCGTCCTTTTTAGAGGACGGTTATATTGATAAAGTAGTAATTTATTTAGCGCCTAAGTTAGTTGGTGGAAAAGAAGCACCAACCTTTTTAGAAGGTACAGGGGTTGCTCTTATGAGTGAAGCGGTAGAATTAGAGCATGTAACGGTGACTCCGATTGGCAAAGACTTTAAGTTTGTTGGATATCCTACTAACAAATAAAGGACTGAAATGATGAGGTTTGGTTTTGATATTGATGATACTTTAATCGATTTAAGAGGACATGCATTAAGTATTTATAATCGGAAATTAAAGAAGGAGATTGAAGCATCTGCACTTCAACAATTAAACACACTTGAAATCCATTCTTTATATGATTTGACTGATGATGAAGGTTTCAAAATGTGGAATCAACATCAAGAGGAAATCTTTTTTACGAACTGCAAAGCTTTTCCTGGCGCACTTGAGCTTTTACAGAAGCTGGCGGCAATGGGGCATGAGATCTTTTATATTACCGCAAGAGATGCGGACTATTGCCAGCAAACGAAAGCTTGGATGAAGCAATTCGGTTTTCCAATTGAAGAAGGTCACTTTTTCTGTGGAATGAAGGATCACGAAAAAGTGAATATCATTAAAGATCTTCAGCTAGATTATTATGTTGATGATAAACCACAAATATTGCACACACTCAAAGAGACAAAGGTCACATGTTTTTTAAAGGATCAATCATATAATCAAGAGGCTTGTGATTGGGAAAGAATAAAAGACTGGCAAGTGTATTTAAGAAATATCGACCAATAAAAAAACTGACTCAGATTGTCGTATGCGTACGACAATATAGAGTCAGTTTTTTTAGCATCTCGTGGAAATAGTAAAAGTGAAGGAATCTAATGAAATGAAATACGAAATACAATTATTGCTTGATGTATACACTTCCAAAAGGTTGATAGAAGTGCTCCATATCGTTAAAATATCATGACTCAATTCCGATAGACTCTCGATTTTTTTAAAATTGGCTAAGAAGTGATATGTTTGTTGAAAAAGTGGAGGGAGAGTTTTGAGTAATTGAAAAAGATATTCACTGTTTGGAACAGCCGCCAGCTCCCCATGGAGAGGCTAGTTTTAAGTGGAGTAAAATCAATCACAAAAGGCTGTAACACAAGATGTGTACAACTCTTTGTGAATAAATTTACTTAAATTGTAGTGAATTAGCTTTACTTCATTTTATCTACTAAAGGTTGTTCAGATGATTGAGTCATGGCTATGAATCCATTAACAATTAATATGTAAATAGGATAGAGAATAACACAAATAAGAATAATGATACTGGTGACTGGGTTAGGTGATTCGATTGTCATTGAAAACGGTAAGAATATTGCAGTGATAAGCATCATGATGGAAAAGAAAGGAATCCAAGTAATGCTAGTAAAATATCTTATTCTTTTATGGTGTAGCCATTTTGTAGTTAAATGAAAAATATAGGCAGTACCTAAGAGAAGGATGATCAGAATAAGTGTATTACTAATAATGATAACCATACTGACATTTATGCCTGTCCAGCGACTGATTCTATTAACATTGCTTGAAAGTTGTACGGGGAAATAAGCGATGAGTGCATAAAATAGGCTCAGCAGATTCATTTTTTTAAATGTAGTCATGGGGGTTCTTCCTTTCTCAATTTTACAATTACACTCGACAAAACCAATGTAGTTCGGCCAAAATAAGGATAAAGCGTAATGATAAGAAGGTGTATAGGATATGATAAATAATCAAATACAACAGTTATTAGCAGATGATTCACTTATTAAAAAGCTAGTTAAATATGAACCAGTACTATGGTTGAATCAACAATATGATTCTACGATTCGTGGTCCTTTATCTAGTGTACATGTTGAAGACGCTATAAGACGTTTAGAAAGATTTGCTCCATATATTGCTAAAGCTTTTCCTGAAACAAGCAAGCAGAAGGGTATCATTGAATCTCCTCTACTCACATTGTTCAATATGAAGGAAAAACATGTAAATGTCAAAGGAGACTTACTGCTAAAGGCAGATAATGAACTTCCTATATCGGGATCTATTAAAGCTAGAGGTGGGATATATGAAGTATTAAAGCATGCAGAACACCTTGCTTTATCTGAAGGGATTCTTAACCTTACTGATGATTATAGCAAATTATTTAATCAGCAGGCATTTTTTTCACAGTATAGTATAGCTGTTGGTTCTACAGGTAATCTTGGTTTAAGTATCGGTATAATGGGTGCAAAACTTGGATTTCGCGTATATGTACATATGTCGAGTGAGGCAAAGAAGTGGAAGAAGGAATTATTGAAGCAAAAAGGTGTACAGGTCATCGAGCATACTTCAGATTTTAGCGCGGCGGTAGCTGAAGGTAGAAGACAAGCAGAGAGCGATCGGACTATGTATTTTATAGATGATGAGCATTCTGAACACCTTTTTCTTGGGTATGCAGTTGCTGCCTTTCGTCTAAAGAAACAGCTAGAAGAAAAGCAAATTAGCATCTCTCAAGAGTATCCATTATTTGTCTACTTACCTTGTGGGGTAGGAGGGGGACCAGGGGGCATTACCTTTGGTTTAAAACAAGTTTTTGGTGAGCATGTACATTGTTTCTTTGCTGAACCGACACACGCACCGGCCATGTTATTAGGTTTGCGAACAGGCCTGCATGAGAAGATTTCGGTACAGGATATTGGAATAGAGCTGAAGACAGAGGCGGATGGACTCGCTGTTGGACGCCCCTCTCAATTAGTTGGTCATATGCTAGAAAAAGCGATAAGTGGTGTATATACTGTTTCGGACCGTGAGTTGTATGAAATGATGCATTTTCTGAAAAACGAGGAGGGTATTTTCTTGGAGCCTTCAGCTTTAGCAGGGTTCTTAGGTCCGAAAAAAATCCTTCAATCAATGTATTCTGAGCAGGTTGGTATCACTAATATGAGTAAGGTAACTCATCTCGTATGGGGAACAGGTGGCAGTATGGTCCCTGATGAAATACAGCAACAATATTTACATTTGGCAAAAAAGGCGGGGGAATAAAGAGATGAATTTCACAAAAAAGCTATTTTATAATGATGCTTATACACAAACATTTACAACAAATATCTCTAAGGTAGGTAAAGATACAGAAGGCAGCTACGTCGTATTAGAAGAAACTGCGTTTTACCCGACCGGTGGTGGACAACCTGCTGATAAGGGATGGCTAAATGGTGTAGAGGTAATGAATGTTGAAGAAAAGGAGGGTGAGATTAGGCATTATTTGGCGCAGTTGTTAGACGAAGGGGAGAAAGTCGATGGTAAAATTAACTGGGACCGTCGCTTTGATCATATGCAGCAGCATGCTGGTCAGCATATTCTTTCAGCTGCCTTTGCTGAAACGTTTCAATATCAAACGATTAGCTTTCATTTAGGCAAAGAAATTGTTTCAATAGATTTAGACATTGAAGACGTAACGGATGAAGAACTCGAAAGGGTGGAAAATGTAGCGAATCAAATCATTCTTGAAAATAGAGAAATAGAGACAGTATGGGTAGAGAAAGAGGATCTTTATAAGTATCCACTTCGAAAAGAAACAACGGTCTCTCATCATATTCGTTTAGTGATTATTCCATCATTTGACTATAATGGATGTGGTGGTACACACCCTTCTTCAACTGGTGAAGTAAGTGCGATTAAAATTCTCGGAACAGAGAGACATAAAAAGAAAACGCGAATTTACTTTGTTTGTGGTGCAAGGGTATTGCAGCAATTGCATCAAAAAAATAAAGTTTTGAATGAAGCAACCAAGTTATTAAGTGCACCTGAGGAAGATGTAGCACAAACAATTAAAAAGCTTTTAGTGGATATGAAAAGCTTGCAAAAGCAATTAGAGGTAAATGGAGAACAACTTTTGCAATTTGAAGCACGTCAATTAATGACTACAGCAAAGACAAACGATAACTGCTTGGTTGTCGGTAAGGTTTTTCTTAATCGTTCAATCAGTGAATTGCAATGGATGGCCAAATGGATGACAGCAGAGAAAGAGAATAATCTTATTGTGTTTATTAATGAAACGGAAGACAAGCTTCAATGTATTTGTGCAAGTGGAACACAAGTAGACTTTAGCATGAAGGAAATTTGTAGCAAGTTACTCCTTGAGATAAAAGGTAAGGGTGGAGGCAACCAAACTTTCGCTCAAGGTGGCGGAGAGCGCAGTGTAGAGGGGAAAGTCCTGCTAGACAAGGCGCTTTCATATGTTATATAATCTAACATAAATAAGACAAAATTAAAAAAATATTACGAAAAATATTGAAAATTGATTGTCAAAGCTAGGACGAATGGTTTACAATTCTAAGTAAGGGTCTTATGCATTACAATGAATGTTTATGTTTTTACATAAGCACCTCTTGTAATATCCATACTGGCTAGGAGGAAGAAAAATGTTTCCGCCAAATACCCTCTATATTATTGGAGAGAGTAAAACCTCTTCTAACAATGCGATCATGCAACAATACAATGGTTTTTTCATTGCCTTTGTGGTTGAGAAAGATTCTGGGAAGATTATCGATGCTGAATGCTCTTCAACCATAGGTTTAACATCAGCTTTCATCCAATCTATTTTCGTTGGGCAAAGTTTGTTGGAGTCGGATTTCTTATTAAATGAAATCGAAACGAGATATTTTGGATCATCGCAGAAAGCCATAATGGTAGCGTATCGCAATGCACTTATTAAATATAACCAAATTAAAATGAAATAGCTGCTTTTTCTGTTTATCGCAGATAAAATCCAGCGACTAAAGGTTTATTTCACTATGCCTTGGTCGTTGGATTTTTTTGATTTCTAATGATGAAGGTATGATATTTATTTGTAAAATATTTTAAATTTTCTGAGAATCATAAGCTGGAGGGGACAAAATGAAATTATATGTGTCAGTCGATATGGAAGGAATTACAGGGCTTGCTGATTATACTCAAGTAGATTCAGCTAAAAACAACTATGAACGTGGTCGGAGAATTATGACTGATGAAGCGAACTATGTAATCACAGAGGCCTTCAATCAAGGTTGTGAAGAGGTGCTTGTGAATGATAGTCATTCGAAAATGAATAATTTAATGATTGAATATCTCCATCCAGATACAAGTTTGATTACTGGGGATGTAAAGCCCTTTTCAATGGTAGAAGGCTTAGATGAATCTTATGCTGGAGCAATTTTTGTCGGATATCATGCCCGCGCTTCCATGAAGGGCGTAATGTCGCATTCTATGTTTTTTAATGTGAGAAATATGTTTATTAACGATGTTGTTGTTGGTGAGTTGGGGTTCAATGCATATGTAGCTGGATACTATGGTGTCCCTGTCATCATGGTGGCTGGTGATGACCAAGCAGCGAAAGAAGCAGAAAGCTTAATTCCTCATATAACGACAGCGATAGTGAAAGAAACGATTACCCGTTCAGCAGTGAAGTCACTTACGCCAGCAAAAGCAGAGATTTTATTGAAAGAAAAGACAGTGCAAGCAATAGAGAATAAAGAAAGAGTTAAGCCGCTTGTGCCTCCAGATAAGCCGCTCCTTAAAATTGAGTTTGCTAATTATGGTCAAGCAGAGTGGGCAGCATTAATGCCCGGAACTCATTTGGAAGAGGGAACAACAACGGTGCAATTTCAAGCGAAAGACATCTTAGAGGCTTATCGTGCCATGCTTGTCATGACTGAATTAGCTTCGAGAACATCATATTGCTAAGGAGGTGTGTCTATGCTTAAGTACATTGGAAAACGACTCGGGGCGATGGTCATCACCTTATGGGTAATCATCACACTTACATTCTTTCTTATGCATGCTATACCAGGTTCGCCATTTAATAATGAACGTGCAACAAGTGAAGCTGTTCAAAGGAACTTAGAAGCATTCTATCATTTAGATGAACCACTATATGTCCAGTATTTTTCTTATATCCAATCTGTCGTTACCTTTGATTTTGGACCTTCGATTAAAAAGCCGGCGCAGTCGGTTAATGATATGCTCGGTCGGGGCTTTCCTGTTTCTTTTGAATTAGGGATGGTAACCCTCATAGTGGCCGTTATATCCGGGATTACCCTCGGCGTGATCGCCGCCCTTAGACATAATGGCTTTATAGATTATTTAGCTATGACTGTAGCTGTTTTAGGTATTTCCATTCCGAATTTTGTCATGGCAACCATGCTAATTCAGCAACTTGCAGTTAACCTTCCAATTTTTCCTGTAGCAACATGGTCGAGTCCAATGCATATGGTGCTACCGACTCTAGCGCTTGCGACTGGACCGATGGCAATTATTGCTAGGCTTACAAGATCCAGCATGCTAGAAGTGTTAACTCAGGACTATATTCGCACAGCGAAAGCGAAAGGTTTGAAGCCTGTAACAATCGTTTTTAGACATGCACTGCGCAATGCGCTTTTACCGGTAGTAACCGTGCTAGGTACATTAGCTGCCAGTATTCTTACAGGTACATTTGTGATTGAGAAAATATTTGCTATCCCGGGCATGGGGAAGTATTTCGTTGAGAGTATCAATACGCGTGACTATCCAGTCATTATGGGGACTACGGTGTTTTACAGCTCGATATTAATCGTCATGTTATTCCTTGTCGACATTGCTTACGGCATATTAGACCCTAGAATTAAGCTTCATAAAAAGGAGGGGAACTGATGGAGATACAAAAGCAAACGAACGATACATATACAGATATTCCAGATGATTGGTTTTCCCCGAAAGAAAAAGATGAAAGAAAAGCGGAAGCGGTAGTTAGACCAAGTCTTTCTTATTGGCAAGATGCATGGAAAAGGCTATTGAAGAATAAATTGGCTATGTCAGGGCTCGTTTTTCTTGTTCTTTTAACCATTATGTCTTTTGTAGGACCGTTGATTTCCCCTCATAATGGATCGGAACAAATGCTGGCGAATCAAAACTTAGCGCCATCTTCAGAATTTTGGTTTGGCACAGATGAACTAGGTAGAGATGTCTTTACTCGAGTGTGGGAAGGGGCCCAAGTTTCCTTATTTGTTGGTCTTGCTGCAGCACTTATTGACTTTGCCATTGGTGTTGCTTATGGAGGCATTGCCGGTTATAAGGGTGGACGCACAGATAATGTAATGATGCGGATTGTAGAGGTATTATACGGTCTTCCTTATCTTTTAGTTGTGATTTTAATAAGTGTGGTCATGGGACCAGGATTATTCACCATTATTTTTGCCCTGTCGATCACAGGCTGGGTAGGAATGGCAAGGATTGTCCGTGGGCAAGTTCTTCAGGTGAAAAACTATGAATTTGTAATGGCATCGAAAACCTTTGGTACGAAAACGGGGAGAATCATTCGTAAAAACTTACTTCCGAATACGATGGGACCGATAATCGTTCAGATGACTTTAACAGTACCATCAGCCATTTTCGCTGAAGCCTTTCTTAGTTTCTTAGGGTTAGGGATTCAACCCCCACTAGCTAGTTGGGGATCGATGGCTAATGATGCACTCACTTCCATATTAACTGGAGATTGGTGGAGACTATTCTTCCCAGCGTTATTTATTAGTTTAACGATGTTCTCATTTAATGTGTTAGGTGACGGTTTACAAGACGCATTGGATCCTAAGTTAAGGAGGTAACAATCATGGAGAAAATACTTGAAGTGGAAGATCTGCATGTAACGTTTAAGACGTATGGCGGAGAAGTAAAAGCAGTAAGAGGTGTTACCTTCGACTTAAATAAGGGAGAAACATTAGCCATTGTTGGCGAGTCGGGTTGTGGGAAAAGTGTGACCTCACAAAGTATTATGAGGCTCATCCCCTCACCACCAGGAAAGATTGCGTCTGGTGCGATTCGATTTAAAAATAAAGACCTCGTGAATATTTCTGAAAAAGAAATGAGAACTGTACGCGGGAAGGATATTTCAATGATTTTCCAAGATCCAATGACGGCATTAAACCCGACATTGACTGTAGGAAAGCAGCTCATAGAAGGCATTATACAACATGATGGTTCAACAAAAGAAAAGGCAAGAAAACGGTCACTTGATATGTTAAATCTTGTCGGTATTCCTGATGCAGATATGCGTATGAAAAACTACCCTCATGAATTTAGTGGGGGGATGAGACAAAGGCTGATGATTGCCATCGCCCTGGTGTGTGAGCCGGAAATTCTTATTGCTGATGAACCAACAACAGCTTTGGATGTAACAATCCAAGCGCAAATACTTGATTTATTTAAAGAAATACAAAAGAAGACTGATGTATCCATTATTTTGATCACACATGATTTAGGTGTGGTCGCCCAAGTAGCTGACCGCATTGCCGTTATGTACGCTGGTAAAATCGTTGAGGAAGGCACGAGGAGAGAAATTTTTTATCAGCCCCAGCATCCTTATACGAAAGGGTTGTTGCAATCTGTACCGAGACTCGATCTAATTGGCGGGGAACTGGTTCCTATTTTAGGTTCACCCCCTGATTTATTTTCACCACCAATTGGTTGTCCATTTACAGCAAGATGTGATTTTGCTATGGAAGTATGTGATAAGATCATTCCTCGTGAAAAGAAACTTTCCAATACACATAAAGTGGATTGTTGGTTGCAAGATGAAAGGGCGCAAAAATTAAAAATGATGGTCAAGTAAGCAGTCTTAATATTTATCAGCTGAAATAGCTGAAAATATAAAATTTTATAAAGATGAAGGGGGAAATATGATGAAGAAGCTATTCTCACTTGTATTATTACTAGTTTTCGCTCTTGTTCTATCTGCTTGTACAGCGAATGAGGAGGCAGGGAAGGAAACAGATGGTGAAACTGGAGGAGGAGAAGAGGCGGCAGAAAAAGTATTGTATATGAATAATGCCCAAGAACCGACCTCTTTTGACCCGCCAATCGGTTTTGATAGTGTCTCTTGGTCGGCATTGAATAACTTGATGGAAGGCTTAACAAGATTAGGAGAGGATCACCAACCAGCTCCAGCAATTGCTGAGAAATGGGATGTTTCTGAGGATGGTAAAGTTTATACATTCCATTTAAGAGACGATGCGAAATGGTCTAATGGCGATGATGTAACAGCGGGCGATTTCGTTTATGCGTGGAAAAGGCTACTAAACCCAGATACTGGTTCGGCTGCCGCGTTTTTAGGTTATTTCATTGAAGGTGGAGAAGCTTTTAATAACGGCGATGGTTCTGCAGATGATGTTCAAGTAAAGGCTGTCGATGAAAAAACATTTGAAGTAACATTAACAAGTCCACAAGCTTACTTCTTAAGCGTTATCACGAATCCGGCGTTCTTCCCGATTAATGAAAAAGTGGCTGAAGAAAACCCAGAATGGTTCGCAGAAGCTGATTCATATGTTTCAAATGGACCTTTCAAATTAACAGAATGGCAGCATGATAGCCACTTTGTAATGGAGAAAAATGAGAACTATTGGGATGCAACTAATGTGAAGTTAGACAAGGTTCACTGGGCGATGGTGGATGATGAAACAACAGAATATCAAATGTATAAAACTGGTGAACTTGATACATCAGCTGTTCCAGCGGAGTTGAGCGAAGAATTATTTGCTGATGGTTCTGCACAAATGGTCGAACAGGCGGGAGATTATTTCTACCGTTTTAATGTAACGATGGAACCATTCCAAAATGTGAATATTCGTAAGGCGTTTGTCATGGCAATCAATCAACAAGAGATTGTTGATTACGTTACAAAAAATGGTGAAGAGCCAGCATATGGATTTGTTTCCCCAGGGTTTAAAGATCCATCAGGTAAGGATTTCCGTGAAGCTAGTGGTAATCTGGTAGAAACTAATCTTGAGGAAGCGAAGGCTCTTTTAGCAAAAGGAATGGAAGAAGAAGGATATGAAACACTTCCTGAAGTCACGTTAACTTATAGCACAAGTGAGAATCACAAAAAAATGGCAGAAGCGATCCAACAAATGCTTAAAGAAAACTTAGATGTTAGTGTGAAATTGGCGAATATGGAATGGAATGTCTTTTCAGAAGAACAAACAGCTCTTAAGTTCCAATTCTCTAGAAGTTCTTTCTTAGCTGACTATGCTGATCCAATTAACTTCCTAGAAAATTTCCAAACAGGACATTCAATGAACCGTACAGGTTGGTCTAATGAAGAATATGACAAATTGATTAAAGATGCTAAGAACGAAGCAAACGAAGAAAAGCGTTTTGAAATGATGTATGAAGCCGAGAAAATCCTTTTTGAAGAAATGCCGATCATGCCGATTCACTTCTACAATCAAGTGTATTTACAGAATGAAGATATAACTGGTATTGTTCGCCATCCAGTTGGCTATATCGAATTGAAGTGGGCAGATAAAAAATAATTTTATTAAGATATGAGGTTTGAATGGTGAGGTGAGCCCTTTCGAGGGTTCACTCTTCACATATAGTAAGAAATGATAGCTGAACAGCTCTTATATTTCGACAATATTTCCTGAGAAATAAATAGATTGATGTCTAGATTTGCCTAATCGCGCTTAAAAGATTGCTTGTGATGTTAGGTAGTGATGAAATAACAGAATACACATACGCATATATTGAAGTAATGACAATGAAAAGGATGTGGGGAAATGATCATCAAACCGGCTAGATTACGCATGGGGGATACAGTCGGGGTAATCGCACCTGCAAGCCCACCAAATCAAGAAAACTTAAAACGTTCATTTGCTTTTTTGGAGAAAGAATTAGGATTGAAAATAAAGCTCGGCCAGTCTCTCTTTGAACAATACGGTTATTTAGCTGGGCCGAATGAGAATAGATTAAAAGATTTACATATGATGTTTGCTGATAAGGAAGTCAAAGCCATTATCTGTGCAGGAGGTGGCTATGGAACAGCTAGAATTGCTGATGATATTGATTATAAAATGATTGCTGAAAATCCAAAGGTTTTTTGGGGCTATAGTGATATTACTTTTCTACATACAGCTATTCGACAACAGACGGGGTTAGTTACTTTTCATGGACCGATGCTAGCTTCAGATATCGGCTCAGTGCAAGAGGATCAAACGTTATCGAAGACTTTTATGAAGCAAATAATGGAACCAGAAGGTAGGGTATATCCTAAAACATTAGGGAATCTTGAGACAATTGTTTCAGGAGTAGCAGAAGGTGACATTGTCGGAGGTAATCTGTGTTTGCTCACTAGCACAATAGGAACTGCATTTGAGATTGATACGAAGGATAAAATTATCTTAATCGAAGATGTTCATGAGGAGCCGAGATCGATTGACCGCATGTTGAATCAACTATATATGGCTGGGAAGCTCCAACAAGCAGCAGGGTTCGTCATTGGGAATTTTAAGAATTGTAAGCCTGAAAGAGAACAATCATTATCACTAGATGAAGTGTTAGATTACTATTTTAAACTTATCGGAAAGCCAGCTGTGAAAGGCTTCATGATTGGTCATTGTACACCGCATTTTTCTTTACCACTTGGTGTACCTGCAAAGCTTAATGCCGAGACACAAGATTTAACGATTGAACATGGAGTCTTATAAAGGTGGATGTCAAATATGAAAATCAAAAGAATTGAGACACATCGCGTAGCTATACCACTCATAAAGCCATTTAAAACCGCGCTGCGCACAGTAAATACAGCGGATAGTGTCATTATCAAAATAATTTGTGATAACGGAATTGTTGGTTGGGGAGAAGCGCCGCCTACAGCTGTCATTACAGGTGATACGATGGGGAGTATTGAAGCGGCTATTAACGAAGTGATGGCTCCGAATCTAATGCATACGGATTTTTCCCAATATGAACAAATGCTTTCAATAGTTCAAACGGCAATAGTTGGTAATGCAAGTGCGAAGGCAGCAATCGATATGGCTATTTATGATTGCTTATCACAATTATGTAAGCTACCACTCTATCAATTTTTAGGTGGATATACGCATGAAATAGAAACCGATTATACAGTAAGTGTAAATGGCCCCGAAGAAATGGGGGAAGATGCGGTAAACTATGTGCAACAAGGGTTTGATGTATTAAAAATCAAGGTAGGGAAAGATAGTATTGCAACTGATATCGAGCGTATTAAAGAGGTACGCCGTAGAATTGGTAATAAAATTAAGTTAAGACTAGATGCTAATCAAGGATGGGGCAAGAAGGAAGCCATTTTTGCGATACGAAAATTGGAAGATTTAGATTTAGGCATTGAGTTAGTTGAGCAGCCAGTGAAAGCTTGGGATATCGACGGCCTAAAACAAGTAACGGATCATGTTGATACATTAATCATGGCCGATGAAAGTATTTTTACACCGAAGCAGGCGTTGGAAGTCGTTAAAAACCGTAGCGCAGATCTCATTAATATTAAGCTGATGAAGGCTGGTGGGATTTATCAGGCCCAGATGATCAATCAATTGGCAGAAGCAAGCGGAATAGAATGTATGGTTGGTAGCATGATCGAAACGAAAGTAGGTATTACTGCTGCCGCTCATTTTGCTGCAAGTAAAAGAAATATTACGCGATTTGACTTTGATGCTCCTTTAATGATGGCGAAAGATATCGTTGATGGTGGTATTCAATATAGAAGCAAAAAGATCACATTTCCGAACGAATCGGGGTTAGGCATAATAGATGTAGATATTAAAGGAGGGGTTTCTCTTGGTAAATAAATGGATTACGAATGTCCCTGTTGCTACGTTATGGACGTCTGCCCAATCTCCTAGAGCAATAGATGAGCAAGGCATCAAGCAAAATCCTGACCTTAATGCTTGGATTGCATCACTAGATTATGAGAAAGCTTTAGAACTATGTAATGCCAATCTCGTACAATCACAACTTTTATATGGTGAAGAAGTCGTCGTGATAGAAGAGACAAATGAATGGTTTCATGTGGTTGTACCTACTCAACCTTCTTCCAAAAATAGTGTTGGTTACCCTGGTTGGGTACCGAAATGTCAAATGACGGCTTGTGAAAGCTGGGATGTCATGCAAGGACCGATTGCTGTGGTCACTGCGAAAAAAGCCAATTTAACTAAAACAAATGAAATCCTCACTCTAAGTTACTTAACGGTCTTACCATTAATTTCAGAAAAAGGTGAGTTGGTTACTGTACAAACACCTGACGGAGAAGGTGCTTTACAGCGGAGTGACGTTGAGATTTTTTCATCTAGATCCGATTGGTCGGTGAAAGATGGTGAGAAAGTGGTTGAATCAGCTGAACAATTTCTTGATTTACCATATTTTTGGGGTGGGATGAGTAGCTACGGTTATGATTGCTCTGGATTAAGTTATACTGCGTGTAAAGCGAATGGTGTCATCATACCAAGAGATGCACATGATCAGTCTGTTGAAGGAGAAGAAGTTTCACTTGATTCCCTACAACGAGGGGATCTTTTATTCTTCGCTTATGAAGAAGGTAAAGGAGCGCTGCATCATGTCGGTATTTATTATGGGGATGGTAAATTACTGCATTCACCAAAGACGGGAAAGAATGTTGAGATAATCCCACTCGCTGGGACGGTATACGAGAAAGAACTAATGGCAGCAAGGCGTTTCTGGAAAAAAGGGGAAGATTCACATGCAAGCTGAAACGATTTTATCAGTCCAACAATTAAAGAAGCATTTTCATTTAGGGAAAGACCGCGTTTTAAAAGCTGTTGATGGGGTTTCTTTTGACATTAAAAAAGGAGAAACTTTTGGGATTGTAGGCGAGTCAGGTTGCGGTAAATCGACTGCAGGCAGAACAATCATTGGCTTATATGATCGTACGGCTGGAGATGTTTTATATGATGGTAAAAATATTCATGAAATGAATGAAAAAGAAAAATTTCAATTCCATCGCAAAATGCAAATGATTTTCCAAGATCCATATGCTTCATTAAATCCTCGCTCAACTGTACAAGAGATTATTTCTGAACCGATGGAAGTCCAAGGACTTTATCAAAATAAAAAAGAACGTCTAGAACGGGTATATCAATTACTGGAGGATGTCGGGTTAAATCGGGATCATGCAAACCGCTACCCTCATGAATTTAGCGGGGGGCAAAGACAAAGGATTGGTATTGCTAGAGCACTCTCGTTGGATCCAGAATTTATTATTGCTGATGAACCTATCTCTGCATTAGATGTATCTGTTCAAGCGCAAGTTGTGAATCTATTAAAAGATTTACAAAAGAAAAAAGGCTTAACCTACCTTTTTATCGCCCATGATTTGTCCATGGTTAAGCATATTAGTGACCGAATAGGCGTTATGTATTTAGGACATTTAGTAGAGTTAACTTCAAGTGAAAACCTTTATCAGAAACCCTTACACCCATATACACAAGCACTACTATCAGCAATCCCCATACCTGATCCTGATGTAGAAGATAGACGGGAACGAATTATTTTAAAAGGAGAGTTGCCAAGTCCAGTCAATCCACCAAGTGGCTGTGTGTTTCGGACGAGGTGTCCACATGCTATGGAAGTGTGCGCGACACAAGCTCCTGTTTGGCAAGAGGTTGATGATAAACATTTTGTTGCTTGCCACTTATATAATGAAGACCTGCAAGACGGTAAGAATGGTAAGCAAGCAGCTGCATCGAGGGAATCATGAGTAAATTGGAGGTAATGAAACAAGCTGTTAATGAGTTGTTGCAGCAACATTGTCTAGATGCAGCTGTACATATAGAAACCGACGAAGGTATTTTATCAGTCAATTCCCATCAAGTGTTTTCGTCAGCAAGCCTAATAAAAGTGCCCATTTTATTAACAGCATTACGTGAAGTGGAAAAAGGTCGTTTACACTTAGAAGAAGAAGTAAAGGGTGGTCTTTCTGTTGGAGGGGCAGGGGTTTTATCAGCTCTATCTCCCAATCCTTCCTTTACATGGAAAGATATCCTTACATTAATGATGATTGTCTCTGATAATAGTGCAACAAATTGGATCATTGATCGCTTGGAGATGGATACAATCAATCGTTTGATTAAAAGCTTAAATTTAGAACAAACATGTTTAAACAGAAAAATGATGGACTTTCAAGCGATTGAAAGAGGAGTGAATAATCTAACAAATGCTTACGATATGGTGCAATTGCTAAGAGTAATGAAAGACAAAGGGCGATGGATAAAAGATAGCTACATGCTCATGGAGAGTATAATGGCGAAACAACAATTCACATTATTAACGGCAGAATTAGAGGAAGAGAGCCATCCAAATATTAGTTACGGAAGTAAAAGTGGCTCGCTACAAGGTGTTCAACATGATTGTGCTTACTTCTGTCATGAAAGTAAGTATGTTCTTGCCGCTGTTTTAACAGCTAATTTACCTAATCAAATGATTGGTAAACAACTTATTAGTGAAATAGGAATGGCGATTAAGAGGTATATAATATAGTTGTTATAGCAAATTAGGCTCTGAATAACCATTGTGTTCAGAGCTTTTTTTGTTTAAGTCGGCGATATCAGTATTGCTGTACGATTTGAGGATGGGAGCAGGCAATTACTGCATTCTTCGCATATAGAAACGTGAAGAAATGTGAGTCGATGACAAGGATACGGTAAAACCGTCTTTGCTGAGAAATAGCCAATTCGGATTTGCAAAAGCGGTTGAATTAGCTCCGAAATGAAAGTGAGGAATCAGGTCAAGCATGAAGAGAAAATCGAAAGTCTACCTCTAAAGTATAAGAATCCCCTGAGTCAAAGTGCACACTTCCCCATGCCCCATAAGACCGGAGCCTTTACCGCAATCAATCCATCTTTTGTAAAACATAATGGTACTAAAGATGCCAACAAGTAACTTTGATGGCACAAAATATATTCTCCTTTTTAGATTGAAATTGTCTAACTTTTCTTTCTATCTAGAGGAATTCGCTGTTGTTTTAGGGTTTTTTATACTATATAATGATAAATGGACTTAGATTGATAATCATTTTCAGTTGTCATGATGAGAATAAACAGATAATGAGGTTTACATATGAGAATATGGATGTTAATCTGTGCAGCTATAGTCCTGTCATTTATATCACTATTTATCGGTGCGATTGATATTAAACCAATGGATTTGCTAGATTGGGAGTCTGATGAAACACAAATTTTCCTGATTAGTCGTGTACCTAGATTAATAGCGATTATTTTAGCTGGTGCAGGAATGAGTATTGCTGGTTTGATTATGCAAAGTTTGAGCAGGAATAAATTTGTTTCTCCGACAACCGCGGGAACGTTAGATGCTGCTAAGCTAGGTATTATGATTTCCATGCTATTTTTTACAAACGTAACGTATACCCAGCAAGTTCTTTTTAGTTTTGCCTTTGCGCTTGTCGGTACGATGGTATTTATGCAAATACTTGATCGTATCAAATTTAAAGATGTTATATTTGTTCCTCTTATTGGAATAATGTACGGGAATATTTTGTCTTCTATTACCACTTTCTTTGCGTATGAAGCTGATATCCTGCAAAATATATCTTCATGGTTAATGGGGAGTTTTACTTTAGTAATCTCGGGCCGATATGAACTTTTATATGTAAGTATCCCAGTATTCATTTTGGCTTATTTATATGCTAATAAATTTACCGTTGCAGGTATGGGAGAAGAATTTGCGAAAAATTTAGGATTGAGCTATAAGTGGGTTTTAAATATTGGTCTCATCCTTGTTGCTATCATTGCTACGACTGTTGTACTAACCGTCGGTGTCATTCCGTTCTTAGGCTTAATTGTACCTAATATCGTGTCTCTGTATATGGGAGATAATCTCCGAAAAACGATTCCACATACGGCTCTTTTAGGCGTTGTGTTCTTATTAATTTGTGATATTATTGGGCGCATTGTGATCCACCCTTATGAGATACCGGTGAACGTAACAGTTGCGGTAATCGGTAGTGTCATCTTCTTAATTATGTTATTTAGGGGGAGAGCATATGCGAAAAAATAGTACCAAATTAATCGTTTTGGCGGTCATATCTATCGTTTGTATAGTACTGTATGGTTTTTACGATATAAAAGGTGGGTTTGATTATGCTTTCCCAAGGCGTATGATTCGTGTGGCAGCTATGGTGGTTACCGGAGTTGCGATTGCTTATTCTACAGTTGTATTCCAAACAATTACTAACAATAGAATCTTAACACCTTCTGTGATGGGGATCGATTCTATGTATGAAGTAGTTCAGACGATGATTTACTTCTTCGCGGGTTCGATGTCGATATGGGTATTAAACAAATATTTAAATTTTGGTGCAGCTATATGTGCCATGGTCATTTTTGCATTGTTGTTATACCGCTTCTTATTCAGAGCAGATAAACACCCGATTTACTTACTTTTATTAATTGGGATGATTATTGGTACGCTGCTTGGCAGCTTGGTGACATTCTTACAAGTAATGATCGATCCCGTTGAATATTTAAGTTTACAAAGCAAGTTATTTGCAAGTTTTACAAATGTAAAAGCTGATTTACTAATGATTGCTTTTGGCATATTGTTACTTGCTTTTATATACGGATATTTCATCATGGATAAATTGGATGTTATGTCGCTTGGGCGTGAAAATGCGATTAACCTGGGGATTAACTATGATCGTATGGTTATGAATGTACTAATTCTATCATCAGTCTTGATTGCCACTTCTACTGCGTTAGTTGGGCCAATTACATTCTTTGGGCTGATTGTTGCTAACCTGTCCTATCAATTTCTCTCGTCATATAAGCACTCTACGCTCATTCTTGGTGCTAGTTTAATTAGTATCATAGCTTTAGTCGGTGGACAATTCCTAGTTGAGCATGTATTTGAATTAAAAACAACATTAAGTGTTATCATTAACTTTATTGGTGGTATTTACTTCATCTATCTATTATTAAAAGAAAGTAGGTCAGCCGGATGATTGAAATAAAAGGATTAACGAAGCGTTTTAATAAAAAGCCTGTTGTTGAAGACGTTACAGTCGCAATTGAGCCAGGGACCATTACTTCTTTTATCGGACCAAATGGTGCAGGGAAATCTACACTTCTATCGATGGTTAGTAGATTGTTAGAAGCAGATACAGGAGAGGTATTGCTTGATCAAAATGATGTAACGAAATGGAAGTCCAATGAATTTGCGAAACGCGTATCGATTTTAAAACAAGCGAATCACATTAATGTCAGGTTAACAGTGAGAGATCTTGTAGAGTTTGGAAGGTATCCATACTCTAAGGGTAGATTAAATGACGCTGATAAGAAATTTGTTGATCAGGCAATTGAATATATGAACCTTTC
The DNA here is from genome assembly GCF_038007625.1 of Cytobacillus sp. FSL K6-0129. Classification (NCBI taxonomy): domain Bacteria; kingdom Bacillati; phylum Bacillota; class Bacilli; order Caryophanales; family Bacillaceae; genus Cytobacillus; species Cytobacillus sp. FSL K6-0129. The sequence goes on from NZ_JBBOXM010000001.1 coordinate 3,473,970, forward strand.
AGATATGGAAGATAAGTTTTTAGACGAGTTATCAGGGGGACAAAAGCAGCGAGCTTTTATTGCTATGGTTATTGCACAAGATACCGATTATGTCTTACTTGATGAACCGTTAAATAACTTGGATATGAAGCACTCCGTCCAAATTATGAAGATTCTCCGTAAATTAGTTGACGATCTTGGAAAAACCGTCGTCATTGTATTGCATGATATTAATTTTGCTTCTGTTTATTCCGATCGGATTGTCGCATTAAAAGACGGCAAAGTAGTAAAGAATGGACCGACTGAAGAGATTATTAATTCGGTCGCATTGCGAGAAATTTATGATATGGATATTCCTATTCAAGAGCAAGATGGTTGCCGTATATGTGTATATTTTAATTCGCAAATTTCTTAAAGAGATTCCTTATAGGAAGGGTTACTATCACCCCTTTTTATAAGGAATTATCATAACTTTAAATGCATATTTATTCATTTTTATGCTTCTTTTATTAAAACATCTTAATTTATGCTTCTTTTTTAGCAAACGTTAAAAATCTAAATTTGGCAAGTGTTTCGATAGGTGAAATAAACAGTCAGTAAAATAATTAATTTCCAATTATAGAATATTTTTCTAAAAAAATTCAAAATAATTATGCAAATGGTATTGACGATTTGTCTAAATCAATCTATAATGATTATTGTTATCAGTGATAATGATTATCATTGCTAATAAGAGATTATACAATAGGGAGAGGTCATACATATGAAGAAATGGAAGTTAGCTAGTCTTTTTCTAGCGCTTGTTTTAATGCTTGCTGCATGTGGTTCCAATGACGATACTGCTGAAGATGCAGGCAACTCAGAAGATAAACAAACAGAAAATAATGCAGCGGAAGGTTCTGCTTATCCAATGACTGTGTCTCCGACTGTTGCTTCAACTGAAAGTCGTGATGCCGGAACAACAGTTAACTTTGAAGATGTAGAATTTGAAAGCATGCCTGAAAAAATTGTTGTTTTTGACTACGGTTTCTTAGATACACTAGATGCACTTGGAGTTGAAGGGGTAGTTGGTTTACCTCAAGAGTCTACTTTGCCATCTCACTTAGAGGCATATGCATCTGATGAGTATACAAATGTTGGTTCTTTAAAAGGTCCTCTTTTAGAAGATATTGCTGAACTTGATCCAGACGTTATCTTTATTTCTGGTCGTCAATCAGCATTTTATGAAGAATTAAAAGAAATTGCACCAGTTGTATTTGTAGGTACTAGCGAAGATGCTTATTGGGATACATTCCAAAATTCTGTTGACGTAGCTGCAAAAATGTTTGATAAAGAAAAAGAAGCAGAAGAATATCTTGCAAAATACGATACAGCACTTGAAGAAATTAACGAGTTAGCTGGCAACTATGAAACTTCATTAGTGACTATGTATAATGAAGGAAAACTTTCTGGATTTGCTGAAAACTCTCGTTTTGGTTATATCTATGATGTTTACGGCTTCAAACCAGTTACACAAGATATCGAATCTTCATCTCACGGTTCAAACTTCGGTTTTGAAGCGATTCTAGAATTTGATCCAGAAGTATTATTTGTTATCGACCGTACAGCGGCTGTAGATGGCAATTCTAATATCGAAAAAGATCTTGAAAACGATATTATTAAGAAAACACAAGCGTACCAAAATGATCGTGTGATCTACCTTGATGGTGCTCTTTGGTACTTAAGTGGTGGCGGCTTACAATCTGAGCTTGCTAAAATCGAAGAAGTATTAGCTGAATTAAAATAATCTGCTGTTAGAGTAAGCGATTATCCTATAGAAAAAGAAGCATTCTTAAAAAGATGCTTCTTTTTTGTTTTAAGTATATCCTTTTTGATGGGATTTGCTGTTACAACGATAGCGGAAATACCAAGGATAGCAGAGCAAAAAGGTTTTGTTCGTACATTAAGAGTAGAAAGACTCTAAAAGGTCTTGTATTAAAAAATCCCTATTTTCACAGTTTGTTAAACAGTCACAACTAAAGAAAGATAGGGTGGGCAACAATTGTTGCATCACCCAAAGCTTAATTAACGAGAAATATAGTTGGTATGAACATATCAATGTAGAATGATTTCAATTTAATAGACAAATCTATGTATAGCTTAAGTGTTCATTTTATTTAACAATGGCCTCTCCCAAGCTGGTTGAGTGAAGGAAAGAAAGTCTTTGAGCCATTTCCTCGGGAGTTGTTTGAAAGTCTTCTTTTATCCAAAAGATAAATAGTCCTAAAAGGGCGTAGGTTTCATAGAAATTAATCGCTTCTATATCAAACCATACTTCTTCTTTTAATTGTAACTCACTGCGACTAATGCTAGTAATGGTTTCACAAAAATGGTTTTGTGAACCTGGTATCACTTCGCCAATCAACATTAGGGAGAAGACGAATTGATTTTTTTGTACGTATTCGAAGATGGGGACATTACGTGTTGGGTCAGATAATAAGAAGCTTTTTTTTCCTTTAAAGCTATCACGGAAATATTGAGCGAGTTGTTCTAGGTAGTCTTGAAATATATCTTCTAATAAATGAGAGCTATCTTTATAATGCGAGTAAAATGTCACACGATTACAATTGGCCACTTTAGATATTTCTGTTATTGAGATCTCTTTAAAGTCTTTTTCGGATAACAGCTTTAACATGGCACTTTTTAAATTCGTACGTGTTCGCACGACTCGACGGTCTTCTTTTACCACCATGACTACCACCTTTCATACTGTGTCTTAATAAAGAGTATAACATGAAAAATAGAGCGTTAAGCAAATATTATTTTCATACTCGAAACATTTATTTTGACAACTGATTAGAATTCTGTTAATTTACATATGTAGTATAAAAATGGTGACAATTATCCTGGTTTCATGAATAACTTTTGATAGATTAGAGGAGGAATTATACATGGCAAGATTAGAAGGAAAAGTAGCAATTATTACTGGTGCGGCTCAAGGGATGGGTGCGGCTCATGCGCGTCTATTTATTGAAGAAGGGGCAAAAGTAGTAATTACTGATTTAAACACAGAAAAAGGTGAGGCTGTTGCAAAGGAATTAGGTGAAAATGCTTTATTCGTTAAACAAAACGTAACAACCGAAAAAGACTGGGCAACAGTTGTAGCTAAAGCTGAGGAAGTATTCGGTCCTGTTAATGTGTTAGTAAATAATGCGGGTATTACAATGTCTAAGTCTTTACTTGAAACAACGGAAGAAGAATATCGTCGTATTGTAGATATTAACCAAGTATCTGTTTTCTTAGGGATGAAAGCGGTTATTCCTTCCATGCAAAAAGCAGAAGGTGGCTCGATCGTTAACATTTCATCTATGAATGGTATTGTTGCCGGGGCAGTCGGTTATACAGATACGAAATTCGCTGTTCGTGGGATTACAAAAGCCGCAGCAATGGAATGCTCTCACTATGGCATTCGTGTAAACTCTGTACATCCTGGAGTAATTGAAACACCAATGATTATTCAAGAGGATACGAAAGCACAAGTAGAAGAATTCTCTAAACATATTCCACTTAAACGCATGGCAAAACCTGAAGAGGTTTCTAACCTAGTATTATATTTAGCATCAGATGAATCAAGCTATTCAACAGGTTCTGAATTCATCGTTGATGGTGGATTAACTGCAATGTAATCAATATAGAAAAAAAGCGGGGTCTCATATTGACCTCGCTTTTTATTTTACGAACGCAAAGAGCGTCTATATTTATACTGATTGTACTGAAAGTGAATAAAACAGCCAATACAAAAGCCACAAAGAGCAATGGTTGCTGCTAATCCGACAATAATGGCGAAAGAGTAAGATAGTATTGTCCACCCAATGATAGAGCTAATGAATGCAATACTTAAACATACTACAGCAATTAACTGATTAAATTGTTGTTGCGCTTTATCTTCAGGTATATAAGAGGATAAAGGTTTTTTGAGAAACTTTTTAGCTATCACCATCACTGGATTATTCCCTGTTAGTAAGCCAATCAATCCAGCAAGTAAGGGAATAAGTAAAATGAAGAATTGCCCAGTTATCAGTGTCGCAATTACACTTAGGACGATAACCCATTGATTCGTTTTAACGAGAGGACGCGGAATAGAAGCGATTTGTTGGTTGTTCATTTTAAAAACCAACCTTTCCAATGTGTTTGGTTCATTATATCATGAAATTTAGTTGATTATACCTATTTTCGCTTCGTTAACACGACTACTCTTCTTTATCATTCTCGACAATAAACTTTAATTTAGTGAGTTTGTTATTCCAGAATTGTTCATAATAATGCAGCCACTGGCTTACTTCTGTTAAAGGTTCTGGATTAATATGATAGATGTTTTCTCTGCCTTTCCTGTGGCTCTTCACTAAGTTGGCATCAGAGAGAATATGCAGATGTTTGACTACCGCCGTGCGACTGATTGGAAAATAAGCACTGATTGCAGCGATAGATAGTTCTTCTTTTGAAAGTAGCTGGAGAACATGTCTTCTAGTAGGGTCAGCAATTGCCTGAAAAACGTCGTGCTTAATTGCTGTCATGATTGCTCTATTGCCATCATTAAACGTTTTTGCACGATGGCTTCCCATCCATTATTCATACGTTCACGAATAATTTCGCTTTTTTCATTTGGTTTAGTAAGAATTGTATTCGCTTCTTTCCAACCACTATGAATGAGTGTGAATTTTGTTCTATTGTCTACTTCTTCTAATAAAAAGGTGACAACCCATCCGTCAGTATCCCAAGAGAAAGATAATTTATTTGGCTCATCGATTTCTAGTACTTGGCAAGGAGAAGGGCCAAACGGAGACTGTATTTCAAATGTGAATCCCTCTGTTGCTTGAAAGTTATTAGGCATAAACCATTCTGCGATTCCCTCACTAGTTGCAACATGTTGCCATACTTTATTTATTGGTGCATTTAAAATGATAGATTGTTGAATATCCTTTATTGTATTCATTTCATATCCCCCTTAGTTATATGACACCTTATGGTTCTATAATTTTGATAATATAACACCAAAAGGTTTTATGTCAATTGATAATCAAATTGAATGGTAAGTCTTAGATTATTTGTCATTTTAAAGCGAAGGTGAGGAAAGTAAGATAAGAGAGGAGGTGATGGTTATGATGATCTTTAGAGAGGCAAAAAGAGAGGATTTAGAAAGGATTGTTCAATTATTAGCAGATGATGTGTTAGGAACAAGTCGAGAAGATGTGTCCAGCCCCCTACATCAGGATTATGAAGAAGCGTTTGAAGCTATTAGTGGAGATAGCCATAATGAATTAATTGTAGCAGAATGGGATGAGAATGTTGTAGGTGTTTGTCAACTGACTTATATCCCTTATTTAACTCATCGTGGTGCTTGGAGAGCAATCATTGAAGGTGTGCGGATAGCAAGTGAATGTAGGGGAGAAGGTTTTGGTGAAGCCCTAATAAAAGAAGCGATAGTGAGAGCGAAAGCAAAAGGGGTGCGACTTGTACAGTTAACAACAGATAAGCAACGATCTCAGGCGAAACATTTTTATGAGAAAATAGGGTTTAAAGCAACGCATGAGGGGATGAAGTTGAAATTGTAAATATACACTTGGGATGAAGTTGAAAAGGTTTGAGATTCCTCCTAAAAGATCTTTCAGAAGGAACCTATAAGCCTATTAAAACAATCGTGAGTCATAGGGATCTATACTTTTTCTATGACATTTGTAGCAATATGTGCAGCGAACATTTTCGCGGGTGAAGGAAGGGACTCTTTTTCGAGCCAAGTTTCAGGCTTCCAAATTCCCGCTCGGTTAAATGAGTTAGCGCAATGGAGGAAACATTCTTCAACTTCAACAGCGATCCCTAAGAGAGGTGCCTTTCCTTTATCGGCCATTTTAGCTAGGATGTCTTCATCTTGAATAATCGAAGCTTTTCCGTTAATTCTTAATGTTTCATTTAGACCAGGAATGATAAATAATAGACCAACTTGTGGGTTGCTTAAGATGTTGTGCATACTGTCTAATCTCCTGTTACCTGGTCTATCAGGTATAACTAGATGCTTCTCATCTACCACTTGTACGAACCCAGGATAATCTCCACGTGGTGAGTTATCACATTGCCCGTCTTTATTGGTTGTTGCTAAAAAAAGAAACGGTGAACGAGCAAGAAAGTCTTTGCAATGTTCATCGATTATAGATATGACCTTATTAGCAGCTCCTTTACTTGGGGGAGTGAATAGAGCTTCTAATTCTTCTTCTGATTGAATGACATTGTTGAACATTTGTTGCCTCCTTTAAACAGTCGTTGATTGTCTTATGTTTATTATAAGGGGGAACAGCTAAATAAAAAAGAAGCGATTGTGAATAGACTGAAAAACTATTAGTCTATTTCGCTCGCTTCTTTTTTATTTCTATTGTACTTAGCCTAGATAGGCATTAAGCATCCAAATATGTTTATCTAAAGAATTAATTAAGCCAACTGCATAATCTTCAACTGCTGGTTCCTCTTCTTCATCTGCCAGCTTTGTAATCTCTTTTAATTCAGCACGTAACTGTTGATAATCACTGATTAAGTTCTCAACCATTTTTTCTGCTGATTTTTCATCAAGGTTTTCTTTTAGTGTAGCTACCTCAAGATATTCTTTCATTGACGCAACTGGTTTGCCACCGATTGTAAGAATGCGTTCAGCCATTTCATCGACTACCTCAGCTGCCTCATTATATAACTCTTCAAATTTTTCATGTAGTGTAAAAAAGTGTGGACCTGTTACATACCAGTGATAGCGATGCAACTTCGTATAAAGTAGGCTCCAGTTAGCAACTTGTGTATTTAGGGCAGCGTTTAATTTCGTATCTAATGTAATCATTATTTAGTCATCTCCTCAAGAATGTTTTGTCTTAACTATATTATAACTGATTTAAAATTAAAATCAATACTTAATTATAATAATTATAATTAAGGAATTAATTTAATCTGTTTTTGATATAGTGTGTTGTGATGAAGATAATAATAATGAATATAGCCATATAAATGGTCAATGCCGTAAAGTGGTCTTTTATGAAAGGTACAGCTTTATTGCCTAATTGATGGATGAGAAAAGCTTCAAAATAAAACCTTGCGCCTCTTCCAATCGTTGCCCATAATACAACGGTCTGTATTTTCATTTTTGAGATGCCAGATAAAATCGTAAATATCTTAAACGGTAAGGGTGTAAAGGCAGATATCAGAATGGCCAATGGACCAAGCTTTTGAAAGTACAGTTCTACTTTCATGATTTGTTGCTCTTTAAAAAGTGCTCGTAGGACAGGCCTGCCAACTCGTAATCCGATATACCAGCCAAAGATTGCACCGATAACAGAAGCGAAAGTAGTGAGAAAAGCGTACCAATACACATGATCACTGTCTGCTAGTCCCATTGGAATCAAAAGTAAATCAGGAGGAATGGGGAAGAAAGAAGAGTCAGCGAACGAAACGAAAAAAAGTCCAAACACACCATATTCCAATAACCATTCTTTAAGTAAATGTAAAATTTCTTGCATATATGAAAACCCCTTTTTAAGATTACGTGGTTTGTCCTTTAGAAATTATATGTGCACTTTTTCTTTTCATTACTATGGGGTATGATGGGGATGGTTGTTTGATAGAAAGGTGATGGAATTGTGGAATTGATATTGTTTTTTCTACTAGGTGCCTTAATTAGTGTGTTGTCAGGTTTTTTTGGCATCGGTGGAGGGTTTATATTAACACCATTATTAATGCTCATTGGACTTGCCCCTATTGAGGCAATTGCGACAAGTTTGTTATTTACAATTGGGAGTTCATCTTCTGGGATTATCGGTCATATAAAATTAAAAAATATTAATTGGAAAGCAGGGATTATTTTAGGGGTGAGTGGGATCATTGCTACCCAAATTGCCCATCCTTTTGTTGTCTTTTTAGATGCTCATCAGTTAGATGAATGGGCGATTCCTGTTATGTATATTGTGTTGCTTTCTTTCTTTTCTGTCCAAATGTTTAAGAAGAAAAGTGCGCAGCAAGGAGTGAGCGGGTTAGTTCAACCTTCCATATTAAAAATGGTTTTAATCGGCTTGTTTGCAGGGTTTGTTTCCACTTCTTTAGGTGTAGGTGGAGGGTTTATTATTGTACCAATGTCGATTGCCTTTCTAGGTATGTTACCTAAGAAGGCGGTAGGAACGAGCTTATTTGCAGTCCTATTTATTGTTTCAGCAGGTTTCTTATCCTACGCATTCACTGTAGAAATTAATTATTTTATGGGGATATTCTTACTTGCTGGTGGGCTACTAGGTTCTCAATTCGGAGCTAGATCAACCGATGTTTTTGAAAACAAAGAAATTACTACATTACTATCATTTCTATACTTAACGACGATTTTGAGTGTGGCACTTAAGGCATTTGAACAAAATGTTTTTGGATTAATCATCGTTGTTCTTTATCTTCTCTACTTTTTCACTGTTCTAGGGAAAAGACATATTGCTCATTGGCGAGAAGAAAAAGGGTACTCTTAAACAGGGACATACAGGGTAGGCTTTGGTTTAGTGTGGATTAGAAATATGACGAAGTAAGCCTGTTTCTAGCTCTTTCCTGGTAGATTGCATTTTTTAAAAAGGCTACATATTGTAGCCGCCGGATATATAGTGGTAACTAACTGTAGACTTTTGTTTCATTCAATCATATAGCTCCCAATTGGCTAAAGAGGGAGCTGATGTACAAGGTGAAATTACATCTCCTGAGGTGCCTTCATACCAAGTAAATGCAGGCCGTCAGTTAAGATGATTGTTACTGCTTTGACAAGACCGAGTCTCGAAGATAAATGTTCATCTTTATGAAGTATTTTTTCGTTAGCATAGTATTTGTTAAAGCTTTGCGCTAGACTAATTAAATATTTGGCAATGATGGACGGTGCTGATTTTTCATGGGCAAGGACGAGCTTATCTGGATAAAGGGATAAAAGTTTAGCTACTTGCCAAGCGTATTCACTTGATAGACCTTCTATTTTATAAGTCTGTTGCTGACTTTTGTGTAAAATAGATTGCGCTCTAGCTTGGGTATACTGTACATACGGACCGGTTTCCCCTTCGAATGTTAACATGTCTTCTAAAGAAAATTCTATTTGTTTCATTCGTTCGTTCTTTAAATCATGGAAAATGATTGCTCCTACACCAACAGCTTTAGCTACCTCATCTTTGTTCTTTAGATGAGGATTTTTTTGTTCAATATTCTCTGAAGCTAATTGTATGGCATCTTGTAATACTTCCTCTAATAATATGACACGACCTTTTCTTGTCGACATCTTCTTACCTTCTTGTAAATACAACCCAAATGGGATGTGATGGATATGTGTCGCCCAGGAATGCCCCATTTTAGATAATACGGCTTTGACTTGTTGGAAGTGGATGGACTGCTCTGGACCAACGATATAGAGAGCCTCATCAAATTGGTATGTTTGTTTACGATAAATGGCTGCCGTAATATCGCGTGTAGCATAAAGAGTCGCTCCATCTGATTTCTTAATTAAGCAAGGAGGTAGATTTTCATCTGATAAGGGTACGATTTCTGCTCCATCAGAGGTAGATAGCAAGTCAGATTGTTGCAGTGTATCGACAACCGCGTTCATTTGATTGTTATAAAAGGCCTCCCCATAATTAGAGTCAAAAGAGACACCGAGCAGTTGATAGGTTTTCTCGAATTCTTTTAAAGATTCGTCTCTAAACCAAGACCAAAGTTGCTTTGCCTCCGCATCATCAAGTTCAAGTTTTCTGAACCAAGCTCTTGCTTCTTCATGCAAGTGGGGATGTTCCTCAGCTTTCTGGTGAAATTTTACGTATAATTGGAGTAATTCCTTAATTGGCTCCTTTTTAATTAAAGCTTCACTTCCCCAATGCTTATAGGCGGTAATGAGTTTGCCAAATTGTGTGCCCCAGTCGCCTAAATGATTAATCTTAACTGTATCATATCCATGCTTTTCTGCTATAAGTGCAAGGGAATGACCAATGACTGTCGAACGTAGATGCCCCATTGAGAATGGTTTGGCGATATTTGGGCTAGAGTAGTCTAATACGATTGTCTTACCTTTACCGCTTCCTGATTGTCCGTAATTCTCTCCTTGATGTAGTACGGCTTGAATAATGAGTTGACTGATTGCTTTTTTATTAAAAAATATATTTACATATGGCCCAACTGCTTCAACATGATCTATCCATTCATGAGTTAGCTTTCCTGTTAAGTCTTTTGCTAATAGATTTGGGTTTTCTTTATAAATCTTTGCTAGTGCAAAACATGGGAAAGAGAGATCGCCATGTTCGGATGTTTTAGGCGTTTCTAACAAGCGACGAATCTCACCTTCACTTAAGGCGTTATCTATTGCAACTTGAATACATGAACTGATTGTCTTTTTCAAATCTATCACCTTTTTCACCTCCAAAAATATAGGAAAACATAAAAAAGCCCGTCTCTCATAATTTGAGAGACGAGCCTTAAACCCGCGGTACCACTCTAATTGTTCGTGACGAACCCCTTTACTACTTGCCTGTAACGGGGCGAACAACCGACATGACCTACTTGGATTCTGCCATGCTTCTATCGAAGTGCGCTTCAATGTGGCTTTTCTTGCAGGCTCTCACCATCCCTGCTTCGCTTTAGAATTCACCTACATCTACTCTCTTCGTCACTGAATTTCCGTTTGATTTTCCATTATTATACGCTAGATTTTTAAAAAAGCAACCTTAAGATGCACGATAATATTTAGAGCTGTCTTGGAACATATAACTCTTCTGGTGAAATCTAATGCTAAAAATAAGCCCCATAGCCATCATATTTCCGATTAAGGAGCTACCCCCATAACTAATGAAAGGAAGAGGAATACCTGTAATCGGTAATACTTGAATGGTCATCCCGATATTTTGAAATACATGGAACGTTATATAACTAATAACGCCAACGCAGACATAAGTATTAAATGGGTCATTGACTGATAAGGCAATTTTCGTTAAGTGGAAAATAAGTATAAAATATAAGCATATCACGACACTTGCACCAATAAAGCCGTATTCTTCGCCAATGACACTGAAAATAAAGTCTGTGTGAACATCGGGGATATAAACTTGTCTCTCATAAAAACCTTTACCACCCAATTCTCCCGAGCCGATAGCATGAAGAGAATTGTACAGTTGTAAGCCAGCTCCTTGTTTATGTGTATACGGATCTAACCAAGCATAAATTCGCATCAATTGGTAGTTATCCACTGATAGATACTTTAATAATGTTTCAGGAGCCCAAATAATGTAATAGATGATGGTTCCACCTACAGCTGCAACTGTTCCGTAAACAGGGAGGATAATTTTCCAAGTAATACCAGACACAAGTAGAATCCCCGTGAAAATAGCGATAATAACGAGCGCCGTACCCAAATCTTCTAAAATGATTAGTCCTAGCGGAACACAAGTAACGAGCCCAAGCTTAATAAACAGTATAAGGTCATTTTTTACCGTTTTCATGGTGTATTTTGCATAATGATCTACAATTACTTTACTTAGTGCGAGGATAAGAAATATTTTAAAGAACTCGGATGGCTGCAAAGAAGGTCCTGGTAGACCGTTGTACCAGAGCTTAGCTCCTTTTACTTCATAGGCAAGGGACTCTGGTGCGATAAAAAGTCCTGCTTGAAGTATTGTGCCGATACCGAATAAGATCCAGGTCATTCGCTTTATCTGATCAGAATCAAAGTACATAATGGCGGCGATCACAATCATACCTACACTATAAAAGATTATTTGTTGTAGCACGAAGTTATCTGGATACTGTGCTGTTGTTTGGCCGCTATAAATAGCAGTGCAACTAATGATGCAGAACAAAAATAATATCAGGGCTAATGTCCAATCAAAGCGATCATTCTTTTTTTGTATACGATCCATATATAAACACCTATCTTTATTTTATACATTCAGGTAATGCTACGAACAGAAAAAAACCATTAGGGATCTTCTGCAAAGGAATATGTTTAAACGTATATATAGACGTACCGAATTGAGAAAGAGTTTCCTTATTTACAATATAAAATAAAAAAGTAATGTTAAGTTAAGTAGGAAATAAACATTGTGGCAATACCAAAATACGTAACAAGTGAGAAAATGTCATTTAATGTTGTAATAAGAGGCCCGGAAGCTATGGCTGGGTCTATCCCGAATTTGTATAATAGTAAAGGAATAGTTGCTCCCGAAAGTGTCCCGATAATTAAAGTAAGAAGTAGGGAAACTCCGACAACTAAGCCTAAATAAATATTTCCTTGCCAAAAAAATGCAATCAGTGCGATTAAAATACCACAAGTGACACCAATAATCACGCCTACCCCTAATTCCCTAAGGATCAGTTTCGTAACCACTTTTTTATTTAAATCATTGGATACAAGCCCTCGGACAACTACAGCTAATGATTGCGTACCTGTGTTACCTGTCATACCAGAAATCATGGGCATGAAAAAGGCGAGGGCTACGACTTGCGATAAAGTAGCCTCATACCCGCTTATGATACTGCCTGAAATAATGCCGATGAATAATAAAAGGATGAGCCACGGTAACCTTCGATAAGCGGCCACGAAAGCTTTCGTATCAAAGTCAATTGCCTTACCGGAAGCGGATAGTTTTTCAATATCTTCATTCGCTTCTTGGACAACAACATCCATCAAGTCATCAACAGTGGCAATACCCATTAGCACATTTTCTTCATTCACAATTGGAATAGCAAGAAAATCATATTTTAAGACCATGTTTGCAACTTCTTCTTGGTCTGTCGTCACTGCAGCTGAGATGACCCGTTCATACATAATGTCTTGGATAACCTCGAGGGGCTCTGCGATTAGTAAGTCACGGTGAGAGACAACCCCAACTAATTTTCTGTCTTGATCTATCACGTATAAATAATTAATCGTTTCAGCATATTCTGCAAAGGATTTTAACTTCTCTACTGCTTCTCGGACTGTGTAATAATCACGAATCCATACAAAACGGTTAGTCATTAAGCGCCCGGCAGTTTCTGGTGGATAGGTCATCATATTCTGAATGATGCGAGATTCACTTTGTTTCATACCGGCAAGGAGACCTTCTATTTTCTCAGCTGACATATCATGAAGTAAAAGGGCGAGGTCGTCATTGTCCATTAGATCCAAGACTTTTCCTGTTTTCTCATTTTCTAATTTATTTAAAACCTCAAGCTGCATGTCTTTATTCAATTCCTCTAGCAACTGGGCAAGGCGGTCAGCAGTCATAAATAATAAGAAGCGCTTCTTATGCTTTTCAGGAAGATGATCATAAGCTTGAGCAATATCATACGGTTGCAGTTCATCTAAAATCCTGTTAAATTCTTTTTGTTTATTATCTTTTAATGCTTTGATGATCAATAAAGCGATTTGGTTTTCTGTCATCGTCTGAATCATAAAGCTCAAGTCCTTTCAACCGAGGATATACCTTAAATTGTAAACGGAGATTATATGCTTATCTTACCATTCTTTTACTGGGAAAATCATGATTTCTTAAAGTAATGTATGATTTAAAAGTTAAGATTGTATGCTAATCCATTAGTTATTTTCATAGTATGTGTTAGAAGTGGATTGTTATCATTGGTTTGATATAAAAAGGTTTTTTAAGGTATGAACAAAACTCAGGAATTGAAATAGTTATTTTGTAATGTTTTTTTAATAATCGTATTTCCTTATCTTTGCTAAAATGAAATGGATGAAATGACGCATTGTATCGGTTGTTTATGATTTACGTGTAGTTAGTATAAATTATTGCAGTAAAACGAAATAGTTGTGTGGTATGACGGTAATAACAAAGGTGGTACAATTTAATTTGCTCTTCGTCTTTCTATTTTCAGTTCGGAGGTTTCTAAATTGCGAAAGAAAAATCATAGTGTTCGAGATCTCATCTATATCTTATTAAACGAAAAGGACCAGTCCGTTATTTCTTATGGAATTGAATTTTCTGAGTTTATGCAATCATTACAGAACAGGACAGGGCATCTTCTATTAGTGAAGCATCAGTATGATAATGGGGAACTGAATGTACATACCATGTTTGATTGGGTGGCTCATGAAGACCTGCCAGCACTAATAAACGAAGATGTTTATAGTTATGGTGATTTTTGCTGGATAGATTTCGAGGAGGAAGAATCGTTAAATGAATTGCCTGCTCAAGCAATTGCTGAGCTCCTATATCTTAGTCATGTAAAGGAGCATTTAAAGAAACCTTTCTATAACCATTTAAGCAATCGTTATTGTTATTTAGCGCATGATGACGGTTGGTTAAATAAGGTCTATTACCGAGACTGGCAGGACTTTTACAAAATGCTTGGCGACGTTGCTGCTATGAAGATGGAGCATTTAAAAGTAGAAAAATCTTTATTAGGCCTAAAAAAGAAAAAAACATATCCGCAAGTTCCAGAAGGCGCGTTAAGGGCATTAAGAAATTTAATGAAGGAAGGCCTGGTAATTTCTTTTGAACAGAGTGAGCAGACACGTACAAAAATTAATATACCGCTCTGGACAGTTGGAGATTTCGCTAATATGGATGATATGTATGATGAGTTCGAAGCAATGAGGAAGGAAGCCACTCCAGACGCGAGATTGGTTTTTGATAAAAAACTGAAAGAATGGCAAGTAACTGATTCATAAAAATAATAATGCACCACAAAATATGATAAGGTATAATAAAATCGACAGAAAATTGTAGATTTAAGGAAATAGGTGTCAATTTTTGACTTAATAGGGGAAATTGGTGTAAAACCAATGCGGTCCCGCCACTGTAACTGGTTAATAAACAAAGAAAACTGCTATATATGTTGTATAGGAGGAGCCTTTGATTATAAACCATAAGCCAGGAAACCTGCCTATCTTCCATAAACACTGTAACCTACGAGGATAGGGGGTGTTTGGTAAGGCTTCTTTGTCGTGATTATTCCTTCCAAACATCTCCTACTAATGGGGATGTTTTATATTTTAAGGAGGGTCAATCATGAAGAAATGGTATTTATTTTTAGTCTCGATTCTACTATCAGCAGGTATTCTTGCTGGATGTGGGAATGACACAGCTGAACCGAAAAAAGATGGAGAAGAGAAGTTTGAAGAGAGTACTGAAACTAGCGATTTTCCTGTAACATTAACGGATGCTGCGGATCAAGAAGTGGTGATTGAAGAGGAACCAGAAGCGATTGTTTCATTAATCCCGAGTAATACTGAAATCGCTTTCGAATTAGGGTTAGGTGAGAAGGTAGTCGGTGTATCTGATTTTGATAATTATCCAGAAGAAGTAGCTGATATAGAAAAAATCGGTGGACAAGAATTTAATGTAGAAGCAATTATTGCTTTAAATCCAGATGTTGTATTAGCACATAATTCAGGAGCGCATAATAGTACTGAAGGCTTAGATCAATTAAGAGATGCTGGTATTCCTGTTCTAATTGTCAATGATGCACAGAATTTTGAAGAAGTATATGATTCCATTGAAATGATTGGTAAAGCAACAGGAGCAACAGAAGAAGCAAGTCAAACAGTTGAGGAAATGAAAACCCGTTTGGCAGAAATCGAAGAAAAAGCTAAGTCTGTTGAAGAGAAAAAATCTGTCTTTGTAGAAATCTCTGCAGCTCCTTCTTTATATACTGCCGGTCAAAAAACATTTATTGATGATATGCTCAATTTGATCCAAGCGGAAAATGTAATTGAAGAAGAAGGTTGGCCACAAATTGACGAGGAAGCTGTCATCGAAAAAAATCCTGATGTGATTATCACTACATACGGGTATTATACGGAAAATGCGGTAGAAACCCTTTTAAGTCGAGAAGGTTGGCAAGATGTAACAGCCGTTAAAGAGAAGCAAGTCTATGATGTGCACTCTGATAAGGTAACTCGTACAGGTCCTAGACTTGTAGAAGGAGTAGAGGAGCTTGCAAAAGCGATTTACCCAGAAGTATTTAAATAATAGAGGTGTTGCTTATCTCTGTGCGTTCGTTTTCTTATGTGTAGCAATGATGATGGGGATTTCTA
This sequence comes from Cytobacillus sp. FSL K6-0129, assembly GCF_038007625.1. NCBI lineage: Bacteria > Bacillati > Bacillota > Bacilli > Caryophanales > Bacillaceae > Cytobacillus > Cytobacillus sp. FSL K6-0129. The sequence continues at coordinate 3,489,991 of NZ_JBBOXM010000001.1, forward strand.
TAGGGACTGTTTCAGTGCTACCGTTAGATATATTCAATATCATTGGAGCGGAAATCTTACGTTTACCGATAAGTAATGATGTTAATCCAATGCATAGTAATATTGTTATGAATATTCGCTTGCCTAGAGTCGTATTGGCGGGCTTCGTCGGGGCATCACTTGCAATAGCAGGTGCTGCCTTTCAAGGTTTATTAAGGAACCCTTTAGCAGACCCTTATACATTGGGGGTGTCTTCAGGAGCTTCTGTTGGTGCTGTATTAACGATCTTTCTCGGTTTATCCATTCCGTTTGTTGGCACCTTTACTTTACCGTTATTTAGTATTACAACAGCTTTTCTAACGATAATTGTTGTCCTTTTCTTTGCGCGACAAATTGATCGTGGCATGAGAGTAGAGACAATCATTTTAACCGGTATTATCTTCAGTTCTTTTCTAGGTGCATTTATTTCCTTAATGATTGCTTTAACCGGGGATGAACTGAGACAGATTATTGGGTGGTTGTTAGGAAGCGTATCGATGAGAGGTTGGGACTATGTTCAAATCATCCTTCCTTTCTTTATCATTGGTTCTGCGATGCTCATTGCTAATAGCAAGGAATTAAATGCGATGTCATTCGGCGAAGAAAGAGCTCGTCATATCGGGGTGAATGTACAGAAACGTAAGATGATGGTCTTAATTGCCGGATCGATTTTAACTGGTGCCGCTGTAGCAGTGTCAGGTACAATCGGATTTGTCGGCTTAGTCATTCCGCATCTGACCAGATTGCTATGGGGACCAGACCATAGACACTTGCTTCCTTTATCGATGATGACAGGTGCGGGGTTTTTAATACTTGCTGATTTATTTGCAAGAACAGTCATTTCACCTACTGAGTTACCTATTGGTGTCATTACTGCGTTAATTGGTGCACCAGTTTTTGCTATCATTCTAATTAAAAGAAGAGCGGAAGGCAGAGGATAATGTGATGATGTATAGCTTACGAAAAATTAACGGTGGTTATGGAGGCAAGCAGGTCATTCATGATGTTTCCTTTGAAGTAGAGAAAGGACAGTTATTCGGCATACTTGGACCGAATGGGAGCGGCAAGTCGACAGTTTTAAAGATGCTAAGTGGTCTTATACCGGTCACATCTGGTGAAGTTTATTTAAAAGATCAACCAGTACAAAATTATAACACGAAGGAAATAGCGAAAATCGTTGCTGTCCTACCTCAACATGCCGAACATAGTTTTTCTTATACAGTAAAGGAAATTGTATCACTTGGTCGCTATGCTCATCAAAGTGGCTGGTTCCAAACATGGTCTGAAGATGATGAAGAAGTGGTTCAACGATCGATGAAACAAACAGGCGTACAGCATTTTGCACATAAAAATATTACTGAGCTATCAGGTGGAGAGAGACAACGTGTGTTTTTGGCACAAAGTCTCGCACAAGAACCAGAAATATTATTACTTGATGAGCCAACCAATCATTTAGACTTATCCTATCAAAAAGAATTGCTAGATATGTTAAAAGAATGGACTGAGAAAAAGGGTTTAACGGTCATATCCATTTTTCATGATTTAAATTTAGCCGGTTTATATTGTGATCAAATCGTTTTATTAAATGATGGAAAAATAGTCTGCAATGATAAACCTAATGAAGTATTGCAAGAAGCACGTATTATAGAAGTTTATGAGACTGAAGTGAAGAAGCACGGCCACCCGAAAGTACCAGCACCTCAAGTAGTCCTAATACCTGAGGAGAAATGGCATAATGAAGAGATTATTACACCTGCTATATTAATGGTGAATGAAGAATATATTACACTTCAGTCTGCCCAACCTCTAAGGGTAATGTCATCAGGAGTTGTTGGTTCTGGTATTGGCTGGTATCAAACATTTGTTAATCGCCATGTTGATAAAAGTTATAACTGTGATGATTTTTATGAGGAGATGGTAGATTTTCTTATAGAAAAAGGGTTTGAGCCTTCGGAAACGGTTGGTATGATGACAGCGGTATATACGGATGATGTGATCTACGAATTTTACGAAATGGATCTGTTCTCTGTGTTGATCGTGGTCACAGCAGGTGTAGGAAACGCTGTCGATGCTTCGATGGCAAGCAAACATAGAGAGGTAGTAACCCCAGGCACTATAAATAGTTGGATATTTGTCAATGGTCATCTTTCTGAAGAGGCATTTATTCAAGCAATGATGACGGCAACTGAAGCGAAAGCAAAAGTATTAATGGATTTAGAAGTAAGAGACAAAGAAACGGGGACAGTTGCCACGGGCACATCTACGGATAGTATATTAGTTGCTGCAACACAAAGTGGAGAGAAAATAGATTTCGCTGGAACAGTTACACCCCTAGGAAAAATAATTGGAAAAGGTATTTACGAATGTACACAAAAAGCGATTCACAAGAGTCGTAAAAGAAAAAAGGAAACAGATGATGATTGAACATTTAATCGCATTAACAGTAGCAGAGGTCATTGACCGATTCATAGGTGACCCACCGCAATGGCCGCATCCTGTAAAGTGGATGGGTTCTTTAATAGGATTTTTAAGGAATAAATGGAATATAGGGGAGCATAGAAAATGGAAAGGTGTAGCTATGATAACAACAGTCTTATTGATTGTATTAGTTATATCGATAAGTATTGTGGTGATTGCTTATGCTGTCCACCCTATCGTTGGAATATTATTTGAGGCGGTGTTAATCGCAACTACCATCGCCCAAAAGAGTTTAAAGGAAGCGGCAATAGAAGTGTACGAGCCTTTAAAGAAGGAACAAATAAGTGAAGCAAGGCAAAAGCTTTCATATATTGTTGGTAGGGATACAGAAGAGCTAGATGAAGCGGAGATTGTTAGGGGAACAGTTGAAACAGTAGCAGAAAATACAAGTGATGGGATTACTGCCCCGTTGTTCTTTGCATTAATTGGTGGTGCACCATTTGCATTAGTTTATCGCGCTATTAACACTTGTGACTCAATGGTCGGTTATCAAAATGAGAAATACATTGATTTTGGCTGGGCGTCTGCAAAGCTTGATGATGTGGTGAACTGGGTACCGAGTAGACTGACAGCATTTTGTATGCTTCTCGTGAATAAGCCGAGATTTATTCGAAAGAAAGAGAGCTTCCGATTAGTGATGAGCGATGCGAAAAAACATCCAAGCCCCAATAGTGGCTGGGGAGAAGCAGCTGTGGCTTATTTATTAGGAGTTCAATTAGGTGGTAAAAATACATATGAAGGGCATGTTTCTTATCGTGCCACGATGGGGGAAGCTAATATGCCATTATCAAGGAATCATATTGTAGAGGCGAATACTATTATTACTAAGACCATTCCACTGTATCTCTTTATCTTATGGCTAGGGGGTGTTTTGATTGCAATGGCCTAAGCATGGTGCGAATCCACAATATTTATACGAAGTATTAAAGTTAGATATGCCCGCAAAGATAATTGACTTTAGCGCGAATATTAACCCATTAGGGCCTCCACAAGCTGTAAAAAGGCAATGGTCAAGCTTACTTTCATCATTATACGAATACCCCGATCCGTTTGCCACACGATTAACAGAGCGTATCAGTAAAACCACATTACTTCCAAAAGAAAATGTTCTCATTGCCAACGGTGGAGCCGAAATCATCTCAATGATTGGACAGTTATTTGCAAGAAAGCGTGTAATGATTGTCCAACCTGCTTTTTCCGAATATGAGACAGCTTGCCGAGCGAATGCGTGTGAAATTGACTATTTTTTCTTAAATAAGAACTGGCATTTAGATATTGAAGGTTTGATAGCTACTTTTAAGGAGATTGATGTAGTTTTTTTGACGAACCCGAATAATCCGACGGGTAAATACTTCTCGAAAGCTTCAATCAAACGTTTGATTGAAGCTGCAGAATGTCTAGGTGTTTACCTCATTGTCGATGAAGCTTTTTATGATTTTGTGGATGAATATGAACCGATCTCACCGTTATTACTGCAGTACGATCAGTTAGTTATTATTCGCTCTATGACTAAAATGTTTGCCATTCCTGGGATTCGCTTAGGATATGTGCTCGCGAATGAACAATTTATAACTGACTTAAGGGCAATACAACCGCATTGGAGTGTCAATAGTGTAGCGCAGGAAATAGGGTTACTGTGTATAGAGGATAATAACTTTCAGAAGGAAACACGTGAGTTGATGAAGGTAGAACGGAAGAGAATCTTTTCTTTTTTAACACATAATGATTACCTACATTCAGATTCATCTACCAATTTTTACTTATTAAAAGATCCATTTTCCAAAGAAAGCGAGAGACTTTTTCTTTTTTTATTAGAAAAGGGACTGATTCCAAGGCATACATACAACTTCCCCGGATTGGAAGGAAATTGGCTTAGACTAGCAATAAAATCACCGGATGAAAACAGTCGATTGATGGAGGCATTAAAGCGATGGCGCGAATCATCTTTATAAGCGGTGGAGTGAGAAGTGGTAAGAGTCGGCTTGCTGAGAAATTGGCCATTGATAGGGCTTACTACCATGGGAAGCATTTACATTACATCGCGACAGCTCAACCAAGTGATAAGGAAATGATGTTGCGCATTCAGCATCATCAAAAGCAGAGGCAAGAGAGTGGTAAGAAGTGGATGACATGGGAACAACCAAGAAAGGTTCACCAACTAGCTACTCACTTCTCTTCAAACGATATTATTCTTCTAGATTGCCTAACAACTCTGCTTAATAATGAGTTTTTTTATGAGAATCGCTGGTCTGATTACGAATTTCAACAACAAATTTATGCAAATCTTGTCCAAGGAATAAAAGAGCTTTCGAGTAAAGTCGATACGTTAATTCTCGTAAGTAACGAAATATTCCATGATGTGATAAGTGATGAACCACTTGTACTGGTGTATGGAAAGATGTTAGGACGACTCCATCAAAAAATCGTGAAACTTGCAGATGAAGCTTATCTAGTAGATGCTGGCTGTCTCATTCAGATGAAAGGAGGAGAAGAATATGAAAGGCTTAATGGTCGTTGGAACCGCCTCTGATGTGGGGAAAAGTATGATTGCCACAGCTATATGCCGAGCCTTAGTAGAAGAGGGTGTGCGTGTTGCTCCGTTTAAATCACAAAATATGTCTAATAATTCTTATGTAACGAAAGATGGCAAAGAAATTGGACGGGCACAAGGTGTACAGGCAGAAGCTGCGAAAATAGAGGCAACCGTCTATATGAATCCAATTCTCTTAAAACCAACATCAGACTCGACTTCTGAAGTCGTTTTGTTTGGGAAAGCTGAGACGATTCAGTCTGGTCGTGACTATAGAGCCTCTTTCTATGAAAAGGGACTAGAGGCGATTAAGATAGCACTTAATAAACTAGAAAACACTTATGATGCGATCGTGATGGAAGGTGCTGGGTCTCCTGTAGAAATTAATTTAAAAGATCGTGAGCTAGTCAATATGAAAGTGGCTGAAATGGCAGATGTGCCTGTGTTGTTAGTAGCTGATATCGATCGAGGAGGCGTGTTTGCAAGTATCGTTGGGACGTTATCATTACTAGAAGAAAGCGAAAGAAGTCGAGTGAAAGCCATTATTATTAATAAATTTAGAGGAGATCTGTCTCTATTTGCGGACGGTAAGAAGTGGATAGAAGATCACTGTGGTATCCCAGTTATCGGTGTGATGCCATATTTACATCATCATATGATCGATGCAGAGGATTCCTTATCTATACAAGTTTCTAAAAAGGATAACCCAATAGATATTGCTATATTTAAACCACCGTATCTTTCCAATTTTACCGATATGGATCCGTTTTTATATGAAGATGATGTATCTTTCCGCTGGGTTAATCATAGTGATGAAATGGGCATGCCTGATGCTGTCATTTTACCAGGAACGAAAAGCACGATCCATGATTGGCAATATTTCTGTGATAGAAAGCTCGATAAATGGTTAAAGCATTATATAGAAAATGGCGGCAGAGTCATCGGAATTTGCGGTGGTTTTCAAATGTTAGGCAGGCGATTAGCCGACCCTTATGGTGCGGATACGGGAATTAAAGGGAAGGAGATAAATGGTCTCGGGGTAATTCCAGCTGACACCACTTTTATCACTGAAAAAACAACCATTCAAGTGGAAGGAACGCTTCACCCCAAGTTAAAAGGCTCATTTGTACAATCATTAAAAGGATATGAAATCCATTTAGGCGAAACAGTAGTAGAGAATCATGATAGGCATTATTTTCTGAAAAAAGCTGATGGCCATTATGATGGATATACAAGTAAAGGTGGCAAGGTTATTGGTACATATATGCATCATGTTTTTCATCACGATGAATGGCGTGCACATTGGTTAAATCAGATTCGCGTAGATAAAGGTTTGCCTTTAAAAGACCCGGTTTATATCAGTACCAAGAAGGACAAAAAGTATGCAGAACTAGCAGCACACTTTAAATCAAATGTTGACTTTAATCTTCTTAAAGAAATCATCGGTATAGAGGATCACACCTTATGAAATTATGGCTAAAAGGATTATTAATTAATTTACAATTTTTCACTGCTATTCCGATTCCTCTCCAATTACCGATGGATAATAAGCATTTAAATGGCGCGATTAAAACGTTTCCATTGTTAGGTATCATACAAGGTGTCATCTATGCGCTTATATTTTATTTGTTTTTAATGATTTCTCCTTTTTCGCCATTAGCATCTGCCATTTTTCTTTGGGTGACATTAATCGTTGTCACAGGAGGGATTCATTTAGACGGTTGGATGGATGCAAGTGATGCATACTTTTCCTATGGTGATCGACAAAAGCGATTAGAAGTGATGAAGGATCCAAGAGTGGGTGCTTTTGGTGTGCTATCGGTCATTCTCTTATTAGGTACAAAACTATTTTTTATTTATGAAATTGCTATTAAGTTAGAAAGCACATCTGTTTTCTTTTTTATTGCTTGTATTCCTTTTTTTAGTCGTATGGTCATGGGCATGATGCTAGTGAAGGTGAAGACAGCTAAAAATAGTGGGTTAGGTAAAATGTTTCAGGATGCAGCTACTTCGAGAAGTGTTGTGATATATGGTGTATATATTTTACTAGTTGCTATATGGCTGTTCTTCTTTTTTCCTTCCCTTTTATTCGGATTTACTTGCATGTTAATCATTTCATTATGCTTATTTATGATCATGAAACAAAAAAGCGTAGGTTGGTTTGGGGGCACAACAGGTGATGTCATTGGTGCATGTGTGGAAGGAGTGGAATGGAGTTTATGGATGGTTCTTTGGTTATCACATTATTTCGTCATGGGATGACAGAGGCCAATAGGAGGAAAGCCTATCTAGGTTGGAGTGATTCTCCGCTTGTTTCGGCGAAAGCTATCGTCCCAATCGTCCCACCTTGCGATATCATTGTAACAAGTGATTTAGGTAGATGTATTGAAACGAGTAAGCAATTATTTCCTGATGAACCACTTGTCTTGATGAGTGATTTGAGAGAACTTAACTTCGGTGAATGGGAAGGCTGTACGTATGAGCAATTAAAGAATCATCAACCATATCGAAAGTGGTTAAATCATTGGCAAACATTATCACCCCCTAATGGTGAAAGTTATAGTGAATTTAGTCAACGACTTGATCACGCGTGGGACTCGTTAGTAGCAGAAGCGCTGAGGAAAGCAATTTCAACAATGGCGATTGTCACGCACGGTGGAGTGATCCGCCATATATTACATACGAAAGTGAAAAATAAAAAAGCTTTTTGGGACTGGAAGATTCCTTATAGTGGAGGCTATCAAATCGATGTTAAATTGAAAGGAGGAGAGATTATATGCACTTTGTTACAGGAGGAGCCTATAACGGAAAGGGAGAATGGGTAGAAAAACAATATGGTATTCACCGAGCAAGCCATTTCTGGTATTCCGCCTACCGTAGTTCATCACCACCTGAAGTAGAAAAATTTACAGATATTGATGGTGTAATTGTATGGGAAGGAATAGAATATTGGGTAAAGGATGTATTAACTTACAGTGGTGAAGAGGAGATACAACAAAGAGTACAGCAACTCCTCGTTGATTTTGCAGCATGGGAAAACAGCAGACGTACACGCAAGGTCATCTTAATTGGTACGGATATAACAAAGGGCATTGTACCAGTAGAAGAAAAAGATCGACTTTTACGGGATGTTTGCGGACGAGTGTATCAAAAAATGGCAAAACAGGCAACGCAAATGGATATTATTTGGTATGGTATAGCACAGAAAATTAAATAAGGGAGTGGGCGATTAGATGAGAATTTATACGAGAACAGGAGATAAAGGAAAAACGAGCATTATTGGCGGCAGAGTAGAAAAGGACGATATACGTGTTGAAGCCTATGGTACAGTTGATGAAGTCAATTGTTTTGTCGGTCAGGCTGTAACTGAGTTGGATCAAGCAAAATTCGCAGACGTCTTGGATGATTTAGAGAAGATACAACATGAACTTTTTGACTGTGGTGGAGACTTAGCAAACGTAACAAAGACACGTGAACTGAAGCTAAAACAAGAGTCCATTGATTATTTAGAAGAGAGAATTGATGTGTTTATTGCAGAAGCACCGGAATTAGAACGTTTCATCTTACCAGGTGGTGCCAAGGCATCTGCTTCTATCCACATAGCAAGAACCGTCACAAGAAGAGCAGAAAGATTAGTCGTATCACTTAAGAAAACAGATGATACTGTTCCAGATGTAGCTGTTATGTTTTTAAATCGCTTATCTGATTACTTTTTTGCATTAGCCCGCGTCATCAACTTTCGCTTAGGGAATCCGGATGTAGAATATGTACGTAGTGCGAAAGTATTCCGTGGGGGTAAAAGAAAAGGGGAATAAGTGATGGGTCTTTTGAAAGGAATTAAAATAACATGGCTAAGTGTTTTTGTTGCCCTATCGGTGATTGGTGCAGCAATTAAGATTCCAGCTGGGATTGTCACTAGTGTGGCACTAGATTCATTTCCTGCGCTACTTGCTAGTGCCTTATTAGGAGGTCCGGCTGGTGCAATCGTTGGAGGGACGGGTCATTTATTGTCAGCACTATTAGGTGGGTTGCCAATGGGGCCCTTTCATTTGGTAGTAGCGATTGAAATGGCCATTCTAAGTTATATATTTGCATTATTTTACCGCAATGGACATAGATGGATTGCTTCTATTCTCTTTGTACTTGGAAACTCGTTTGCTGCCCCACTTCCATTTCTTTTTATTATGGGGGAAGCGTTTTATTTGGCACTCGTACCTTCGCTTTTAGTTGGTTCTATTTTTAACGTAGCTATAGCGCTTATCCTCATTCCAAGATTGGCAAAAATCATACAACCTGTAAAAACATCCATGGAAAATACCAAATGAGAGATGTGCTAGTGATTCCATATAACAAGGAAGAATCACTTGTCATAGCAAGTGATAATAGCGGTGGTATTGGATTAAAGCATGAGGATTTAATTAAAGTTTCTTATGAGGATGTCGCTTATTATGCTTTAAGGGTATCGATGATGGAATGTATAGCTATAGGTGCAACGCCCTTAGCGATAATTTTACAGAATTTTTCTGGAGATCAAGTGTGGCAATCATTAGTAACAGGAATTGAAAAGGGCTTGCTGGAACTAGGCCTAACCGATTTATCTATAACAGGAAGTACAGAAAGTAACTTTGAGTTGAAGCAATCTGCAACAGCTGTATCTGTTATGGGAAAAATACATGCGAGTAAAGATATTCATACGATAGAGTTTACAGAAGAAAATCAGATAGCAGTTATCGGTAGACCGTTAGTAGGAGAAGCCGTCATTCATGATGCTCTACATATAGCTCCGCTAGCGCTATGTTCAAAACTCGCCAATATGGAAAAAGTGACAGTCATGCCTGTTGGCTCTAAAGGGATATTAGCTGAGTTAAATCAATTATTTGAGGATCGTGTCTTTGCCCTAACTGATATCACTTGCGAATTAGACTTACTCGCTTCTTCAGGTCCTGCAACCTGTTTCATTATTAGTTACACACTTGCGAATGAACAGAAAATAAAAGAAATGGCTACTGGTTATTTTTATCCTGTAAAGGTGAAGGAATGAGTTTAACTGTTTTTATAACAAGGCACGGGCAAACGGAATGGAATATAGAGAAGAGAATGCAAGGTCGATTAAACTCTCCTTTAACTGACAAAGGTAAGCAAGATGCTTTAAAACTTGGCCAGAGATTAGCGCAAACAAAATTTACAAAGGTTTTCTCCTCTCCAAGTGGTCGAGCATTAGAAACAGCACAAATCATTACAAATGGGGAAGCGATTGTTAAAGATGAGCGATTGATGGAGATTATGCTTGGGGAGTGGCAAGGGAAAACTGAAGAGGAAATTTGGGAGAATGATCCTTTATTATTTGCGCAATATTGGCAACACCCTAATGAATATGACAACCCATACGGTGAAAGCTTTCAAAATGTGATTGATCGCTTGCGTGCCTTTCTAGCAGAATTAACTTTAACAAGTGGGAATGTGTTAGTGGTCACTCATGGTGTCGCATTGAGAGCTATTTACTCTATTTGTCGCATGCTGCCAGTTCATCAATTTTGGAACGGCGCGCCAGATATTGAGGGAACAAGTTTAACAATCCTTACCTATGAATCACAGCGTTTTCAAATTGTGAAAGAAGCATGTACGGCACATTGCCAATAACTGGCGTGCGGATGCTTCTTTTTACTTTGACAGTAGTCAATGTGGCATGGTTAGAAAGTGAATATACATAAAGGTGGTAGGTCTTTTGGTTGATTTTATTTACCTAATGGCAAATCGTACGATTGTAATCGAAACGATGCGATGATTAATCTTGCCATTTATTTTAGCTAGTATAAAATATATAAATGAGGTAAAATGGGCTGGCAATCATTTGTCCTATTTAGTGAATGATACCTAATGTCAGTTCGTTAAAAAAGAAAATTTTTTATTATATATAGATAACGATTACAGATATTAATCTTTTTGTAATAGAAAACTAGAGCTTTTGTAACATAATGTTAACAGAGAAGTAAGTGAAAAAAAGTATAATAGTGGTATATCAGTAGGTAGAACAACTTCAAAGAACTTAGCATCTATATTGATGCTATCTATAGGTTGTAGCAGGAATGAAGGATATATTATTAAATATTTCAGGATAATGGGAATTAGGTCTTTATATCCTGACATGAGTTCATCTCATTGCCATTAATAGTCGATATGAGGACAATCTCCAATGACGATATCACTTTTTTTAAAGAGAGAAATGGCTATTTTTTAATTGAAGTAAGCTCCTTTTCCCATGGTTATACATACATATACTTTTATAGGCATTTATCTTGTTGAAACATTTACTCTCTTATTTTATAAAGTGGTAAAATAAATATAAGTTACTTGTTAAAATTGGAGGTTTTATTGATGACAATTAAGATCGGACTTTTGTACGGTGGGAAATCTGCTGAACATCATGTTTCTATGCAGACAGCGCTTGCCGTGATTAAAGCATTAAACACAAATAAATTTGATATTTATCCTATTTATATTTCGGAAGAAGGTCAATGGATCAAGGGGCAACAACTTACTGGGCCCGTGGAGACAGTGAAAGAATTATCTTTTTCAGAAGGCCAACAGCTATCACCTTTAGCGTTAGCACCAACCCTTTTTGAGTCACAAGAAAGTCGACCTTTTGATGTGATTTTTCCTTTATTGCATGGTCCAAATGGGGAAGATGGAACGGTTCAAGGAATGCTTGAGCTTTTGAATTTACCATATGTCGGAAATGGCGTCCTTTCTTCTTCAGCAGGAATGGATAAAGTGATCATGAAAAATATCTTTGCTCAAGCTGGATTAAACCAAGTTGATTATGTTTGGTACCTTCGAGGGGAATGGGAAACTGCGGAAGAGGATGCTTATCGCAAAGTAGAAGATACCATCGGATACCCGTGCTTTGTTAAGCCAGCAAATTTAGGCTCAAGTGTAGGGATTAGCAAATGTACGAATCGTAGTGAGCTCCATGAGGCATTCGTTGAAGCATTTAAATACGACCGTAAAATTATTATCGAACAAGGTGTAGATGCAAGAGAGATTGAACTAGGTGTAGTGGGAAATGATTATCCTGAGTGCTCTGTTGCCGGTGAAATTATTCCGAAAGATAAAAACTTCTACGATTATACGGCAAAATATGAAGATGGGAATACAATTTTAATGATTCCTGCTGATGTTACTGAAGCTGAATATAGCGAATTAGAAGCGATGGCAATTAAAGCCTTTAAAGCATTAGATTGTTCGGGACTTGTTAGAGCGGATTTCTTCTTAACAAAGGAAGGAAAAGTCTATATAAATGAAGTGAACACAATGCCAGGCTTTACACCATACAGTATGTTCCCATTACTTTGGAAGCATTCAGGTGTTGAATATCCAGCCCTTATTGAACGTCTTGTCAACTTAGCAATTGAAAGACATCAAGAAAAACAAAAAATTAAGCATACAAAGTAACTGTAAGCGGAACAGCTAAGCTGTAACGTATACAGTTACATAGAAAGATAGGCTTTGCACCCCGCAGTGCACCTGTCAAAAAGGAGGCAGGAAAAGTTGATTAAGAGAACCTTGAATGATATAGCAGAAATGATTCAAATAGAGAATGATCTTTCACCATACGGAAAAAAAGAAATTCAAGGTGTAAGTATAAATTCTCGTGAGATTACTCCAGGACAACTATTTATACCCTTTAAAGGAGAGCGAACAGATGGGCATCAGTATGTGTCGGATGCTATCGAAAAAGGAGCTGCGGCTGCTTTTTGGCAAGAGGATGTACCAAATCCACCGACTCACTTACCCATTATCATCGTTAAAGATACGTTAACTGCATTACAAGAGCTGGCAAGAGCCTATCGTAATCAGTTAAGTATAAAAGTGGTAGGGATTACTGGTAGCAATGGTAAAACGACGACAAAGGATATGATGGCGAATCTTTTAGCGTTGAAATATAAAGTCCAAAAAACCGAAGGCAATTATAATAATCATATCGGTCTTCCGCTTACCATCTTAGCGCTAGAAGAAACAACAGAGGTAGCTGTATTAGAGATGGGTATGAGTGGTAAAGGTGAAATTGACTTTCTAACTAAGCTAGCACGCCCTGATGCAACGATTATTACCAATATCGGTGAATCACATCTACAAGATTTAGGCTCAAGAGAAGGAATTGCTGAAGCAAAGCTTGAGATTATAAATGGCTTAAAGTCAGATGGATTGATGGTATACATGGGGGATGAACCCCTTTTAAGAAATTACTTTGATTCATATGAAGGGCAAGCTACGGTTAAAACCTTTGGAAGAACCGAACAAAATGACCTATATCCTGTGAATATCCAACAATTAGACAACGGTAGTAAGTTTCAGGTCAATGCGAGCGAAGTAGAATTCACTTTACCTATTTTAGGTATGCATAATGTCTTAAATGCTCTATCAGCTATGATTGTTGCACAACATTTTAATGTGTCATTTGCGGAAATGGAAGCAGGATTAGTGAAAGTGAGACTGACAAATATGAGGATGGAAATACTACAGGGTCAAAATGGCGAGAAAATAATTAACGATGCATACAATGCAAGCCCTACTTCAACACAAGCTTCAATAGAATTATTAGCGAATTTACCAGGATATAAGAAGAAAATACTTGTTCTAGGTGATATGTTGGAATTAGGGGCAGATGAAGAGAGATTTCATGAAGAAATTGGGTTATCCATCTGTGCGGAAAACATCGATGCCGTATTTACCTATGGTCGATTAGGACACTTAATTGCAAAGGGAGCCAAGGAAGTATTGTCTGAAGACCGTGTATTTGCTTTTGATGAAAAGGCGCCATTAATTGAAGAACTAAAAAAACATGTCAATGATGAAACAATTGTACTCGTTAAGGCTTCTAGAGGAATGAAGTTAGAAGAAGTCGTTGAGGGATTGCAATAATACTATACTAAAATTCAAAAAACCTTATTGTTTCACATGGAACATAAGGTTTTTTCTATCTTTTGAATTATATTATAATAATTAACATTTTTTGCGTTGTGAGGATTTAATTTTCCGTATAGAGGGTAAAAAATAAACTAGATGTTTATGTTAAAGTTGATAAGCTGTTCAATAGCCTGATAAATTTACCATTGGCGGTGTAAAAGATGATTGGATGTTTATGCATACATGGATTTACAGGTGCACCTTATGAAGTCGCCCCATTGGCGAATTATATAAAGGAACATACGGATTGGGAAATAGCGGTTCCAACATTACCTGGCCATGGAGAAAAGCAGTCCTTAAAGGGGATTGTATTTCAAAAATGGATCAATCATGCAGAGGAAGAATTAAAAAACTTACTAGAAAAATGCGAAGTTGTTTATATAATTGGATTCTCCATGGGAGGCATGATTGCTAGTGAATTAGCGGTAAAATACCCGGTAGCGAAACTGGTTTTACTTAGTGCAGCTGCCTACTATTTAAATCCTAGACAAATTTTCCTTGATATTAAAGGGTTATTAAGAGAAGGACTTCAAGGCACAAGAATAACGCAAAATCCATTATTTATACATTACAAACAAAAGATCAGCTCCACGCCGTTTGCTGCAGCTAGGCAGTTCCAAAAGCTAGTAGCGACGGTTCGCCCACGATTAAAAGAAGTGAAGGTTCCAACTTTCATCGCTCAAGGAGAAGATGATGGCATCGTTCCTGTACGCAGTGCAGATTATCTTTATAAACACATCACCTCAGAACAGAAACACAAAATTATTATTAAACGGTCAAAACATTTAATTTGTCATTGTGATGAAAGTGAGCACCTGTTTAAAGAAGTACTTCAATTTCTTTCATAACCTTTTAGTTAAGGCGATTTTCTTCAAATGAACTCTCTTTTGTCAATTGTTTATTTTTATACTACTGTCATACTATGTCCTGCTAAAGCATTGCAAATCATGCGTTGAGATGGTAATATATACAACAAAGTGTCAACAGGAACTCCATTGAAACCCGGACATACTCCACTGGTAGGAGAATGTCTTTTTTCATTACATGTCTGAATAAAAATTTCTATTTGTAATTGTTCGTTAGATTTAGGATGCGGAAGTCATCATACATTTATTTTTTTATACAAATAAGCATAGCAATTCATGCATTGGTAATAAATTCTCCCTCATCCTCTCTATAGTGGGTTTCTCTTAAATCGTTGTAATTATAACAACTTTGATTGGGGAAATTTCCTGCCTACTTGATGAAATAAAATATTTTTCAAAGAACAGAAGGAGATTGGATACATTGACTAAGTTTCAAGATTTGGGTATAAGCCCTGAAACAATGAAGTCTCTTAAGAGAATGGGGTTTGAAGAGGCAACTCCGATTCAAGCAGAGACGATTCCTTTAAGCTTGCAGAATAAGGACTTAATTGGACAAGCACAAACAGGTACAGGTAAAACAGCTGCTTTTGGTATTCCTATGATTGACCATATTGACTATAATGATAGTTTTATTCAAGGTTTAGTCATCGCGCCGACAAGAGAATTAGCCATTCAAGTGTCAGAGGAATTATACAAACTCGGTTTTGGGAAAAGAACGAGAGTGTTATCGATTTATGGTGGCCAAGATATTAACCGTCAAATACGAGCGTTAAAAAATCGTCCTCATATTATTGTCGGTACACCTGGAAGAATTCTTGATCATATTAATCGAAAAACACTAAAATTAGATCATGTCAAAAAAGTGATTTTAGACGAAGCTGATGAAATGTTAAATATGGGCTTTATTGATGATATTGAAAAAATCTTATCAAGTGTCCCAGAAGAGAAGCATACTTTACTCTTCTCTGCGACGATGCCACCAGCCATTCAACGTATTGCTGAACGGTTTATGAAAGAGCCACAAATCGTTCGAGTAAAAGCGAAGGAAATGACTGTACCACTCATTGAGCAATATTATATTGAAGTACAAGAAAAAAATAAATTTGATGTGTTAACAAGACTGCTTGATATTCAATCACCAGAACTTGCGATTGTTTTCGGACGTACGAAAAGAAGGGTTGATGAACTTTCTGAAGCCTTAAGTTTAAGAGGTTACAATGCAGAAGGAATACATGGTGACTTGAGCCAGGCTAAACGTATGTCTGTCCTTCGTAAGTTTAAAGAAGGGTCCATTGATGTCCTTGTCGCAACAGATGTAGCAGCTCGTGGATTAGATATTTCTGGTGTTACACATGTGTATAACTTTGATATACCACAAGATCCGGAAAGTTATGTTCACCGTATTGGTCGAACAGGTCGTGCTGGTAAAGAAGGAATGGCCATGACATTTATTAACCCACGTGAGAAATCATACTTACGTATCGTTGAAAAAACAACGAAAAAGAAAATGGAAAGAATGGCTGCTCCGACGTTAGATCAAGCATTAGAGGGGCAACAAAAGGCTGTTGCAGAAAAAGTCGAGCAAATCATTGAGGATAATCATCTTCAATATTATCAACAATCTGCACAACAATTACTTGAACACCACGACGCAACAACGGTAGTTCAAGCATTGTTGAAGCTCATGATCAAAGAACCGGACACGACTCCGGTAAAACTAACAGAAGAGAAACCTTTACCGGCTAAACGAGACAGAAGATCCACAGATAGAAGTAACCGTCCTAGAGGTGGGTATAGCCCGAAAGGAAGACAAAGTAACTCCTATCGCTCCCGTGATGGTAAACCTTCAGGTAAAAGGAATTATCAAGGAAATAAGAAAACAAATGCAAATAGCTATAGATAATATATTGGGAGAACCGAGCATTGAAATGAAGCTCGGTTCTTTTGTGTTATGTAGACATGTAGCAAAAGGGGTCTGTGGTGGAAGAAAATGAAAAGTCCATATAAAACTTATAGACGTTAAACTAGATGTGTTTTTATCTATAGTATTTGCTGCTGCTTCAGTATAATGGTTAATAGGATGCCAGATAAATTTAAGATGAGGTGAACGGCAGTATGATTAAAGGTTTGAACCATATGTTATTCTCTGTTTCTGATTTAGACCGTTCTATTGCTTTTTATGAGAAGGTTTTTGTAGCTAAGTTGCTTGTAAAAGGGAGAACGACAGCATATTTTGATTGTCAAGGCATGTGGATTGCCCTTAATGAAGAAAAAGACATACCTCGTCAGGAGATTGCCCAATCTTATACTCATATTGCGTTTTCTATTGATGAAGATGATTTTGAAAGTAGTTATCAACGCTTACAAGACTTAAAAGTGAATATTTTATCAGGCCGCATAAGGGACAAAAAAGATAAGCGCTCGATTTATTTTACTGACCCGGATGGTCATAAATTTGAGTTCCATACGGGTAACTTACAAGATCGATTAGCCTACTACCGACAAGATAAAGATCATATGACATTTTATAAGTAAATGAAGTAGATAGGTAAGGGATTAATCAACTTCACTCTAATTGAAACCTTTTCTTTAGATTATCGTATAGAAATAATAAATAAGAATGAAAAAATATCCAAGTTTTTACTGAGAAATAGTATGGCTTTCATGTATACTATAGTTGTTCAATAAGGAATTTTAGGGGGTTTACATATATGTTATCGAAGCCGCAAAAGCGTATTTCTAAACGGGGTCTGACTGTTTGGAAAATATCTGGTGCACTACATTCCCTTATCCCATTTGTATTGGCAATTGGCGCTATTGTTTTAACATTCATTTTTGATTGGCCGATGTGGATAATTGGTGTTGCATTAATTATATTTGCTCTTTATGCCTATTTAGCGATTAAAGTTTTTCCGACTGTGCGGTGGAAAAGGTGGCGCTATGAAGTGAGAGAGAATGAAATAGAACTACAGCATGGAATATTTATCATTAAACGTACACTCGTCCCAATGATTAGAGTACAGCATGTAGATACTCACCAAGGACCTATTCTTCGAAAATATAAACTAGCTACCGTGACGGTTTCAACTGCGGCAACTGTTCATGAAATACCCGCATTAGATCTAGAAGAAGCAGAAGAACTGCGATTTTTTATATCTAACTTAGCAAGGGTGGCTGTAGATGATGTCTGAGCCGAGAAGACTTCATCCGATTGCAGCCGTATCAAATGTACTGAAAACATTAAAGGACTCCATTATTCCCATTTTAATTATTGTCGTATTTGGTAATAGTGAAGGGAAGATTCAGCTTTTTATTACAATAGGTATTATTGCTCTTATTCTTATATCCGGTATTCTTACTTGGCTTCGTTTTACCTACAGAATAGAAGAGGGAGAATTACGAATTGAATCAGGGTTAATTATTCGGAAAAAAAGATATATCCCTTTCGAAAGAATCCAAAGTCTTGATTTATCAGAAGGTATTTTACAAAGACCTTTTGGTTTAGTGAAAATGACCATTGAAACAGCTGGTTCAGGACTAGAGGCAGAAGCTATATTGACTGCTATTTCTAAAAATGAGGCACAGCAGATTCAAGATATCCTATCACAATCTAAAAATGCACATATAGAGTTAGATGAGCAAATCAAAACAGAACAAAAAGAGGAACAAATACTTTACCAAATTAAACCTGGAGAGTTGATTTTACTTTCTTCGACCTCTGGGGGAGTAGGTGTTGTGATATCAGCTGTCTTTGCCTTTTTATCACAATTTGCTGAAGTCATTCCTTATGAGAAGGTATTTGATGAATTGAGTGTCTTTATTACAGGTGGTGTTATGCTCATCAGTTTAATGGTTTTCCTTGGTTTCGTTCTTGCTTGGCTTATTGCTCTCATTGGATCAGTGTTAAAGTATGCTAATTTCACTGTAAGAAAAGTGGGAGAAGAATTAGTTATTACCCGCGGTCTATTGGAGAAGAAGCAACTAACGATTCCCTTACATCGGATTCAAGCATTAAGGATAAATGAGAATCCAGTTCGACAAGCGATTGGCTATGCATCTGTTTACCTTGAGAGTGCAGGTGGGTCATTAAAGGATGCGGATAGCTCGAAAGTGATGCTGTTACCGATTATTAAGAAAAACCGAATCCGCGAGAAGATAGAAACTGGATTAAATGATTACCAATTGACAGATATGTTTGTTCCAGCACCAAAAAGGGCTTTACGAAGATACATATTGAGAGGATTATTTATCTCTGTTCCAGTCGCAGTTATCCTTCTTTATTTCTTCTCTGTGTGGGGTTTATTTAGTTTAGTGTTCGTTGGATTGATGCTTATTTTATCTTATTACCGTTATAAAGCAGCTGGTTGGACGATTATAGGAAATCAACTCGTTCTTCGTTCACGATTTATTTCTAAAACAACTGTTTATTTGAGGAAGAATAGAACACAATCAATTTCAATGAAAGAAACGTATTTTCAGAAGCAAAATCAGTTAGCTACTATTTCTGCTAAGGCTATGTCTGGTTCAGGTGCAACTGGAGGAGATGTGGTTGACCTAGAAGTAGAAGATGTATTATCTATATACAAGTGGTATTCTTATACTCCTGAGAATACAGAATGAGAAATAGCAAATCCGAACATAAATTGTTCGGATTTGCTGTTTGTTTGAACGATTTCATTAACGTGACAATAGACCGATAATGGCAAGAAGAATAATGCCCCCAAAGATAAGAATGGTTGATAGGGGAACGCCTTTTAATCGTCTAGCTGAAGATTTCCATTGGTTTGTTGGTCTCGTTGCATTATATCCAGATTTTAATTTCGTCTTAATCATTGCTGAACCAGTGAGGAAACCTGCTAATAGACCAAATAGATGGGCAATCACATTTACATTTGCTTGCAAGAAGGTCATAATCACACCAATAACTGTGATGGCAAGAATGAGCTGTGTATTTTGCTGTGAAAGTAAATCTCTGCGGTACACAATAATAGCAATAAAGAAACCGAAGATACCATAAATCGCCCCGCTCGCGCCAACGTGAATATATGTTAACGGTTCAAGGATGAGTGTTGCGATATTCGCGCCAATACCAGCTAGGAAGTAAACAAGGAGGAAACGCCCCTTGCCAATTGCTCTCTCAAGTGGGGGTCCAAATAACACAAGCGAGAAGCAATTAAATAAAAGGTGAGCAAATCCGCTATGCATGAAGATAGGTGTAACAAGTCGCCATAACTCCCCTTGCATAATATAAATATTAATACCTGCAAAATGCGCCATTAACCAATTGGTTGGTAGGATGGGCAAAACAGTAAGTAAATACAATACAATATTAATAGCGATAATAGAAGTAACGATGGGATAGAAGCGAATAAATTCTCTAAAGCTTTCTGTCCTGATAAACAATAATTGACTCCTCCTAAAATGTTCTCATACATTAAATATACTATAGTTTGTTTTATGCAGCATTTATTTTATTTAGAAGATGGTGATTAGAATGATTAAAGGCATTGGTATCGATATGATTGAAATACAGAGAATTAAACAATTAGTAAAAAGAAAAGAACGGTTTGTCGAACGTATTTTAACAACAAGCGAAAAAAAGAAATATGAGACTCTAACTGGGCATAGAAAAATAGAATATTTAGCAGGGAGATTTGCTGCGAAAGAAGCCTTTGCTAAAGCGAAAGGAACAGGCATCGGACAATCACTTTCGTTTCTAGATATTGAAACAGCTAACCATACGACTGGACAACCGATAATTGTTCGTCCGGTTGATGGCTGTCTTGTACACTTATCTATTTCCCATAGTAGAGAGTATGCCATTGCTCAAGTGATAATTGAAAAAGAGTAGTATTCATTAGGACAGGAAGTAAAGTTGATTATAGCTACTATTCCTTCAAATAAACGCCTGTAATTAATTACATACAAATCATCCCCAGGCTCGAAAAAATATTCTTGATCTATTAGAAGGTCTGGAATAATCTTTGAGGTTGTCTCATATATTCAATAGTGCAATGGAGGAGACAAGGCCACGGAAGCGTTTGATTGCACTGTTGATTATAAGAAAAAGGGGTTGAAGGAATGAAGAAGAAGTTTTTCTGGCTACTCATGGGACTGGCCATAACTGTCACACTAGCTGCATGTGGGACAAAATCCCAGGAGGATGTGACAAAAGATTTATCGAGCAAACTAGAATCATTAAAAAGCTATAAGGCGGAAGCGAAAATGACGCTGCAAACAGGTTCCGAGCCGCAATCCTATGATATAGAAATATGGCATAAGAACCCGGAATTTTACCGTGTGGCACTTAAAAACACTGAAAAAGATCAAAGTCAAATGATCTTAAAGAACAAAGAAGGTGTGTTTGTTCTTACGCCAGCTTTGAATAAAAGTTTTCGCTTCCAAAGTGACTGGCCAAACAATAGTAGTCAAGCGTACCTTTATGAGTCATTAATTGAAGATATTCAAAATGATAAGGAAGCAAAATTTAAAGCAACGGAAGATCATTATGTTTATGAAACAAAAACGAGTTATCAAAACAATCAAATGCTACCTCTCCAAGAGATTACCTTGAATAAATCGGATCTATCTCCAGTTAGTGTAAAGGTAATGGATGCAGAAAGAACACCAGTTGTGACGGTAGATTTCTCCAATGTGAAATTTAATGAAGAACTAGATAATAAAGATTTCGATACGAAGAAAAATATGACAGGTGCGCAGTTAGAATTCCCAGTCATGGCTGAAGTAGCAGAAGAAGAAGATTTCACTGTCTTCTATCCAGAATCGCTACCTGAAGTTGAACTTGTTTCTGAAAAAGAAGTAGAAACAGAAGAAGGTAAACGTGTCATTCTAACCTATGAAGGTGAAGACAAATCATTCACAATGATTCAAGAGAAGGCTGTTATTGTTCAAACCTCTGGTGGTGAAGAGGCGATGATGAATGGTGACCCTGTTGACCTTGGCTTCACGGTAGGAGCCGTATCAGATAATATGGTATCCTGGACGCAAAATGGCGTGGATTATATGATTGCATCGACAAACCTATCGAAAGAAGAAATGATCCAAATTGCACAGTCTGTACAAGGGGAAGTTGTAAAATAAATATAGATAAGATAAACCCGAGGTAGATTCCTCGGGTTTCTTTGCGTTGTTTGCGGTTTCTACGGATGATAATTTTGCCAATATTAACGCCATATCATCTAGATTAATTGGTAATCAAAGGTAACTTTAAGTTACCATGTTTAACATACTTCTTAAATTACATCTTACACTGCTTTTACTTCACTCGGTCTAAGAAGAAAGTTTGTCTTTTCTGTTATACGTTAATGTGACATAATCAAATAATAGAAGGAAAAGTATAAAGAGGAAGTGGACGGTATGAATCAACAGGTCCCATATTTTCGTGATACTTGGGCAGAGATAAATTTGGATTATATCACATATAATGTAGAGTCAATGATTAAACATATTGAAGAAGAAGCAGAGTTGTTTGCAGTTGTGAAGGCAAATGCATATGGCCATGGAGATATAGAGGTAGCCAAGACAGCTCTAAAGGCTGGTGCCACATACTTAGCGGTGGCGACATTGGATGAGGCTTTTGCTCTTAGAAATAAAGGGATTGACGCTCCGATATTAGTTTTAGGGCTCACACGACCAGAGGATGCTGGGTTAGCCGAACAAGCAGCAATTACTTTAACTGTTTGCCAAGCTGAGTGGCTGAAGAAAGCTGCACCATTCATAAGTAAAGAAGTAAAAGTTCATGTGAAAATGGACTCGGGGATGGGTAGATTAGGGATTAAATCAAAAGAAGAATGGGGAATATTTCAATACCAACTACAGCAAGGAAAGTTCCATGTTGAAGGAGTTTTCACGCATTTTGCGACAGCAGATGAACTTGAGACATCCTATTTTAATGAACAGTTAAGCACCTTTAATGAAATGATAAGCTGGATGGATGAACAACCAAGATATATTCATGCTAGTAATAGTGCAGCTGGCATGAGACATCCTGAGGCGAAATTTAATGCAGTTAGATTTGGGATTTCAATGTATGGCATGTCACCATCTTCTGAAATTAAAAATCATTTACCTTTTAAATTAAAAGAGGCGTTTTCACTTCACACGAAAATTGTTCATGTGAAAAAATTGCAACCGGGCGAGAAAGTGAGTTACGGAGCAACGTACGAAGCTGAAAAAGAGGAATCAATTGGTACCTTGCCAATCGGATATGCGGACGGGTGGATTAGGAGGTTAGCAACACAAGAGGTCCTTGTTAATGGAAGAAGAGTAAGTATTGTCGGCAGAATTTGTATGGACCAATGCATGATTCGTATTAGTGAGGAAGAGCAAATTGGAGATGTCGTTACGTTAATCGGGACTCAAAATAATCAGACCATCTCTGTAGATGACATAGCTAACACACTTGAAACAATTAATTATGAGGTAACTTGCCAAATAGGTATGCGCATACCAAGAATCTATATTCAGGATCAAACAAAAATTTCTACAAGAAATGGGATTCTTTAATGCATATCAATGAACATGTTGGTAGATAATAGTTATTAATAATTTGGGAAATTATCACTGAAATTCCTAGGAAGACATTGAAAGAAAATGCAACTGTTTTTATGGATAATTTCTTACTAAATAAAAAACCCCCTTTGCAGCCTAAGAGAATAATGGTAATATGAAAATTGGTAGATATAAAAAATATGGTGTGTAGTGATGGTGGAGGTGTATGTTTGTGTCTGAATCCAGCGCAACAACAGAAATAGTGGTGAAGCTGCCGCAACATCTATTAACGGAATTAGATGGTTATGCGAAGCAAGAGAACGTAAACAGAAGTGAGTTTATTTATCAAGCAACGAAAATGTATTTGCGTGAACGGAAGAAAAGACATATTCGTGAGTCCATGAGACGTGGTTACATGGAAATGGCAAAATTAAACTTGACGATAGCATCTGAAGCATTTCAAGCGGAATACGAGGCAGAAAACGCAGTTGAACGTCTTGTAAGCGGAGGCTGATCCTTTGATTGTTAAACGTGGTGACGTTTATTTTGCAGACCTATCCCCAGTTGTTGGCTCAGAACAAGGCGGTGTCCGTCCAGTACTTGTTATACAAAACGACATCGGGAATCGGTTTAGTCCCACAGTAATCATCGCAGCAATTACCGCTCAGATTCAAAAAGCAAAGCTGCCTACTCACGTTGAAATTGATGCGAAGCGATATGCTTTTGAAAGAGATTCAGTAATATTGTTAGAACAAATTCGTACAATTGATAAGCAGAGATTAACCGATAAAATCACCCATCTTGATGACGAAATGATGGATAAGGTAAATGAAGCCTTACAAGTCAGTTTAGGTCTTATAGAATTTTAGAAAACGCTCAAAAAAGTTGGGGCGTTTTTTTATATGCTTCCTAATCTTAAACAAGTCCATTTATTGTAATGATAGGACTTATTAATATATGTAATACACTTATTGAAACGGGCTTAAACTTTAAATCCCCCAATTTTATATTTGAGATATTATTCTGAACAAAAAGAAATAAAAAGAATTTAATGTTTTAGGTTTGATAATAAGCAAAAAAGGGTACACACTTAATTTGGATATATTGTTAAAGACGTTTAAAATAGAAAGCGTTATAATATAAGGCAATAGTTGTAGATTTTTGCTGGATTTTTTACAATCATGTAGATTTTTTTACAATCAATGATAATAAGGAAAAACTAACCAATAGATGTGCTAGTATAGGAGGTAAGGGAAGACAAATGACTTTGAAATATATTCAACACAATAAAGAAGATATTTTTAAAGAATGGTTGAACCGATTAAAAGAGGATTCTGACGAAACAATTACCAATGTCATCCTAGATCAAAACTTCGAGACATATGGAAGAGAGTTAGTGGAGCTCGCTATCTTGAAAATTTCTGGCAAAAAGGACGAGTATGAGCGTCAATCAGAGAATTTTTCAGATAGAATTGTCAGTTTAGGCTGGCCTCTACGTTTTGTCGTAAATGCTCTAGATGTACTGGGCGATGTTGTATTTGATGAAATGGTCAAAGATAAGTATATTCGTCCAGAGAATGAAGCGAAAGTGATGCATGATTTGAATCATTGGTTAAAAGCGATGAATAGTGAAATAATTAATGATTACACTGTTTCTTGGGAAAGAACGATCGCTAATCAAAAGATTGCATTGCAAGAACTATCGGCACCTTTAATTCCTGTATTTGAAGGCATTACAGTTATGCCATTAATTGGGATGATTGATACAGAACGAGCGAAGCAAATTATGGAAAACCTTCTTCAAGGTGTGGTAAAACATCGTTCAGAAGTTGTCTTGATTGATATTACAGGTGTCCCTGTTGTTGATACAATGGTTGCTCACCATATTATCCAAGCAGCAGATGCAGTCCACTTAGTAGGAGCAAAATGCATGCTTGTAGGTATTCGTTCGGAAATTGCGCAAACGATTGTGAGCCTTGGTATCGACTTAAACCGAATTATTACGAAAAATACAATGAAATCAGGCGTAGAAGCAGCATTGGAAATGACTAAACGTAAAATTGTGCCATTGGAGGGGTGACGTTTTGAGAATTCCGATTTTAAAACTACATGATTGTTTACTTGTTTCTATTCAATGGGAACTAGATGACCAGACGGCACTTCAATTTCAAGAAGACTTGTTAAAGAAAATACATGATACGAGTGCAAATGGTGTTGTAATCGATTTAACATCAATAGATTTTATTGATTCTTTTATCGCTAAAGTATTAGGTGATGTGATTGAAATGTCCCATTTAATGGGTGCTAAAGTTGTCATTACAGGCATTCAACCAGCAGTAGCAATTACGTTAACTGAATTAGGAATCGGTCTGAATAATGTATTGACCGCCCTAGATTTAGAAAAAGGTTTGGAGAAATTACAACAGGAATTGGGGGAATAGCCGAATGGACAACCAATCCTGCGTTAAAATAATCAATGAATGGGATATCGTTTCAGCGCGTCAGCTTGGTAGAAATGTTGCAAAAGAGCTGGGCTTTGGGACGGTTGACCAAGCAAGAATTACAACAGCAATAAGTGAACTTGCGAGAAACATATTCTTATATGCAGGTCAAGGTCAAATTTGTATAGAGAAGCTCTATGAGAATGGCAAAACGGGACTAAGACTATTATCGATTGATAGTGGTCCAGGTATTAAAGATTTGCGCCAAGTAATGGAGGATGGATATTCGACATCGGGCGGACTAGGAGCAGGTCTCCCAGGGGTAAAAAGACTGATGGATGATTTTCAAATAGATTCAAGCCCGGGTGAAGGTACAGATATAAGGGCGATTAAATGGCTCCGTTAGGGGGAACTTGAGATGGATTTCAGACAGAAATTGGAGTCCAAATATAGAGAGATATTAACGAATTATTTAGCTGACCGCTCAGAGCAGGCATTATATCAAGGACAAAAGTTAAGTAGGAATGCAATTGAACGGAACATTCCTCCAGAGGAAATTGTCAGCATCCATAGAAATATTATGGCTGAGATGTTTCCAGAAAAATTTAACGATAGAATGCAGGAGTCTTTTGATATACTGCTTGAAGTGATGGTGGCATATGGTTTTGCTTACCGCGAACACCAAAATTTAAAGCATATTCAACAGGAATTAAGAACCGAAATGGAAATCGCGGCTAATGTGCAAAAAACATTGCTTGGGACAGAGATTCCATGTAAAAAAGACATGGATATTGGAGCAATCAGCGTCCCAGCAAAACATATGAATGGTGATTATTTTAATTTTGTTGAGGATGAAAATAATAGTGTGAGCATCGCAATAGCTGATGTTATTGGAAAAGGGCTACCAGCAGCCCTTTGTATGTCTATGATTAAATATGCTATGGACAGTTTACCAGAAAATCGTAAAACGCCTACTCTGGTGTTGGAGAATCTAAATCGTGTTGTGGAACAAAATGTTGATTTAACGATGTTTATTACGATGTTTTATGGCACATATCATATTGATCATCATATCTTTTCCTATGCCTCTGCTGGGCACGAACCAGGCTTGTTTTATCATGCGGAAACACAGACATTTTCTGAGTTGCCTGCAAAGGGTCTATTATTAGGTATTGAAAAGAACACGAAATATAGAAAGTACGAAAAAGAAGTGATGCCTGGGGATATGATTATTTTGATGTCTGATGGCGTAACTGAATCAAGAACAAAAGAAGGCTTTATTGAACGTGAAGAATTATTAGCCTTAATTGAGAAAAACATACACTTAAAAGCACAAAATATTGTGCAAAACGTATATAAAGAACTTGAAAAATTACAAGATTTCCAATTAAGGGATGATTTTACTTTAATTATATTAAGAAGAAATGTTTAAGCTAAAATTAAAAGGGTAAATGAGGAGTAACCAGCTATTCCTAAAAGGTGGGCAAAATATGAACATTAATATAGATGTAAATCATAATCAAAATATTACTGAAGTAACTGTAGGTGGAGAGATTGATGTATACACTGCACCAGAATTAAAGAAAGAACTTATTCCGCTTTCTGAAAAAGATAATGTGGAGATGATTGTTGATCTTTCGGGTGTATCCTATATGGATAGCACCGGCTTAGGTGTTTTTGTAGGACTTTTCAAAAATGTACGTGCGCACGATGGTCAATTTAAAATCATTGGGCTTTCTAGTCGTTTAAAAAGGCTGTTCGAAATTACTGGTCTTGCTGACATTATTGATATCAGCACCAAAATGGAAGGTGAAAAGAAATGACCGAGTCGTACGACTACATTGAGATGAAAATCCCATCGAAGCCGGAATACGTCGGTATTATTAGATTAACCTTATCTGGTATTGCCAGTAGAATGGGATTTAACTATGACGAAATTGAAGATTTGAAGATTGCAACGAGTGAAGCTTGTACAAATGCAGTTCAGCATGCATACAAAAACAACGAAAATGGTGAAGTGCTTGTAGGATTCGGCCTTTATAAAAATAAATTAGAAGTCATGGTTGCGGATGAAGGTGAGAGCTTGGATTTTCAACAAGCAAGAGACAGTGCAGGTCCTTATCAAGCAAATGATTCTGTTGAATTTTTACGAGAAGGAGGATTAGGCCTTTACCTAATAGAAACATTAATGGATGAAGTGAAAATTCATCATCAAAAAGGTGTAACAGTCTTTATGACTAAGTACCTAGAAGGAGAGCAGGTGGAGAGTGATGCAGAAGCAATCTCAACCTAAACAACGATCAAAAGAAGAGATTAATGATCTCATACAACAATATCAATTACATCAGGACGAATACGCACAGGAACAACTTGTTGAACAGTATTACAAATTGGTTGAATCCATCGCACGAAAATACTCTAAAGGTAGACCTTATCACGAAGATATTGTTCAAGTAGGTGTGATTGGACTACTTGGTGCGATTCGTAGATATGACGCTTCTTTTGGCAAAACGTTTGAAGCATTTGCTATTCCGACAATCATCGGTGAGATTAAACGTTTCTTACGCGACAAAACTTGGAGCGTGCATGTACCGAGACGAATAAAAGAATTAGGGCCAAAGATCAAAGCTACGGCGGAAGAATTAACAACTACTTTGCAACGTTCGCCTAAGGTCGAGGAAATTGCGGATGCTCTAGAAGTAACAGAAGAAGAAGTTTTAGAAGCAATGGAGATGGGCAAAAGTTATCAGGCGTTATCAGTTGACCATTCCATTGAAGCTGATTCCGACGGTGGTACTGTTACGCTCCTGGATATTGTCGGTAATGTGGATGATGGCTATGAAAAAGTCAATCAAATGCTCGTACTTGAAAAAGTGTTGCATGTTTTATCAGATCGAGAGAAACAAGTTATCCAGTTTACATTCCTAGAAAATCTAAGCCAAAAAGAAACAGGGGAAAGACTGGATATTTCTCAAATGCATGTATCAAGGCTGCAAAGAAGAGCAATTAAAAAATTGCAAGAAGCCATCCATGCTGAAAATGAAGGTTCGGAGTATATTCTATGATGAATGATCCACATCAAATGGACGTCATTACCGATCAGCTTGCTAAACGTGGTCAGTCCGTTTGTGGTGATTCTTTTTATTATCACACAACTGATGATTATTTTATTTGTGTATTAGCTGATGGTTTAGGTAGTGGAGAATATGCAAATGAAGCTTCATCTGCTGTTGTCAATACCGTTAGAGAAAATCACGATTTAGATATTTCAACCATTATGGATTTAAGTAATCAGTCACTTTTACATAAAAGAGGCGCTGCGGTAGGTGTGATTAAGATTAATTTTCACACAAAAGAATTAGCCTACTGTTGTACTGGAAATATTCGTTTTTTCTTTTATGGGGATACTGAGAAGCTCATTTACCCACTGCCAACATCGGGTTATTTGTCAGGAAAGCGTCAAGCATTTAAAATTCACCGTTTTGATTATACAAACGGAATTAAATTCTTGATGTTTTCAGATGGATACCCCATTTCTGGTATAAAAAAACTGATGAATAAATATTTACCAATCGAAGCAACTGCGAAGTTAATTAGGGCGCAGAACATGAATCTTATAGACGATGCAACATTTATAATCGGAAGCTTGCAATGATTGTTTCAATCAGCAAGCTTTTTTTTGCTCTTTAAAACACGAATCAAGACGGGGCTATAGCCAAAAATGCTTTACCTTTAAAATTTTGGTAGAATAAAGCAATAGTACAGTTTGCACTCAGGAAGGTGAAGAGACATGGATGATAAGAAAGATATTTTTGGACGAATAGCAAAAGAATTTTCATTATCCACAAAACAAATTGATCGAACCATCGCGTTAATTGAAGAGGGAAATACCGTTCCGTTTATTGCGCGTTATCGAAAAGAAATGACCGGTGCGTTAAATGAAGTACAAATCAAAGATATTGTTGAAAGATGGCAATACATACAAAACGTGAAGCAGAGAAAACAAGAAGTACTTAGGTTAATAGAAGAGCAAGGGAAATTAACCCCGGAATTATCTAATCAAATAGAAAAAGCGGAGAAATTGCAGGAAGTAGAAGATTTATATCGTCCGTACAAACAAAAAAGAAGAACAAAAGCAACCGTAGCGAAAGAAAAAGAGCTAGAACCATTAGCTACTTGGTTATTATCCTATCAAAATGATGATACGCCTGAAGAAAAAGCAACACACTTCCTAAATGAGGAAAAAGGTGTCACAACAGTTGAAGAAGCGCTTCAGGGGGCGCGAGATATTATTGCAGAAATGGTATCTGATGATGCGCAAAGTAGGAAGTGGATTCGCGAAAAAACATATAAACAAGGAATTATTGAATCAGCTGTTAAAGATGAAAGCATCGACGAAAAGCATGTGTATGAGATGTATTATGAATATAGTGAAAACGTAGGTAAAATTGTTCCTCACCGTATACTAGCATTAAATCGTGGGGAAAAAGAAGGCGTACTTAAAGTCAGTATTAAGGTGGAACAAGAGCCAATTTTACAGTATTTAAATCGAAAATGGATCACTGTATCAAAACATATCAATGCACCATTTGTGGAAGAAGCGATTGAAGATGGTTATAAACGCTTAATTCAACCATCAATTGAAAGAGAAATAAGGGCTGAACTAACCGAAAAAGGTGAGGAACAGGCGATTAAAATTTTCTCTGAAAATCTTAAGAATCTCCTTTTACAACCACCACTAAAAGGGAAAGTCGTCCTTGCGGTAGATCCAGCTTATCGTACAGGCTGCAAATTAGCGGTCATTGATGAAACAGGTAAGGTATTAAAGATTGATGTTATCTATCCTCATCCGCCTGTTTCTAAATTAGGTGTAGCCAAAGACAAAGTCCTTTCCATGCTCAAAGCATATGAAGTGAAGATGGTGGCTATAGGTAATGGAACGGCATCAAGAGAGACAGAACAGTTTATTGCTGACTTGCTGAAAGAATTAAATGAAGAAATCTATTATTTAATCGTAAATGAAGCGGGGGCAAGTGTCTATTCCGCATCTGATATTGCACGTGAAGAATTCCCTGACTTTCAAGTTGAAGAAAGAAGCGCTGTTTCAATCGGGAGGAGACTACAAGATCCACTTGCTGAACTAGTAAAAATTGACCCTAAATCAGTTGGTGTCGGTCAATACCAACATGATGTCTCTCAAAAAAGGTTAACGGAATCATTAGATTTTGTTGTCGAGACGGCTGTAAACCAAGTTGGAGTGAATGTGAATACAGCTTCTCCGTCACTATTACAACATGTAGCTGGTTTATCGAAGGCTGTCGCAACGAATATTGTTAAGAAAAGAGAAGAAGAAGGCAAATTTACTAATCGGAAACAATTAAAGAAAATTCCTCGCTTAGGCGCGAAGACGTACGAGCAAGCCATTGGATTCTTGCGAATTGTTGATGGAGAGGAAGCATTAGACAGAACATCGATTCACCCTGAAACCTATGGGGAAGTAAGTAAATTGCTTAAAATGTTAAAGATGAATTCTAACCATTTAGGCTCTGCACAATTAATAGAAGCGTTAAGCCAGTTATCTATAAAAGAAACAGCAGAAGAATTAAATATTGGTGAATTAACGCTCAAGGATATAATTGATGCATTAATGAAACCTGGTCGAGACCCTAGGGATGAATTACCTGCTCCGCTATTAAAGAAAGAAGTATTAAAGCTGGATGATTTGAAGGAAGGGATGGAACTTCAAGGGACCGTCCGAAATGTAGTTGATTTCGGAGCTTTTGTAGATATTGGCGTGAAGCAAGATGGTTTAGTCCATATCTCAAAGCTAAGTAATCGGTTTGTGAAACATCCGTTAGATGTCGTATCTGTTGGTGATGTTGTGACTGTATGGGTCGATTCGGTTGATCAACAAAAAGGCAGAGTGGCGTTAACCATGCTCCAACAAGGTCAATAAATAAGCATAAAAAGCCGTGGGATTTTTCCAACGGCTTTTTATGTATATCATTGTGGGTTTGAGAAGGAGTTTTCTACGTACCAGAACAATGCTTCTTTCTATAAAAGTACCAGCATTGATTCAATAATTTGATTTGATAACGGTCCTTCTCTAAGAAAGCACGTTTCATTTGGTTCTGTAACCAAACAGGCATGGAATAGCCTCCTTTCTCTCACTTTCCACGGTCCTTTATGCTATGCTAATGTATATCAATTGTATGCGCTTATAGGTTGTCACGTGCTAATTTTATCCTTGAAAGGAGTGAAGAAATGAGTGATAAGGAATTACAAAGGTTAGTTGAAGAAGTATCTTTGAGGTGGTTCGATCTTCCTTTTCGTCATACAGCGAAATTCAATAGTAGATTAAGAACAACCGGAGGACGATATATGCTGACTGATCATCGCATTGAAATTAATCCTACATATTATCAGCATCTAGGAATGGAAGAATTAGTTGGTATTATTAAACATGAACTATGTCATTACCATCTGCATTTGGCTGGGGCAGGCTATCAACATCGAGATAGTGATTTTCGGAGGCTAATGGCTAAAGTAGGTGCACCAAGGCATTGTTCGTCTTTACCTCAGAAAGTTTCTTACATTATGTATAAATGCAACCAGTGCAATCAACTCTATAGAAGGAAACGTCGAATAAACACAAACAAGTATAGATGTGGCCAATGTATGGGCAAATTAGTGTTAATATCTACTGATAAAAATAATTGAAATTCATGCTTGACTTTTCACATGGTGGTAATTATAATTTAAAGAGTCGATAAGGCAGTGCTTGTTGACTACATATTCTCTTTTAACATATTCCGCAGTAGCTCAGTGGTAGAGCATTCGGCTGTTAACCGAACGGTCGTAGGTTCGAATCCTACCTGCGGAGCCATTTTGGAGAAGTACTCAAGTGGCTGAAGAGGCGCCCCTGCTAAGGGTGTAGGTCGGGCAACTGGCGCGAGGGTTCAAATCCCTCCTTCTCCGCCATTCTTATATACATATTTGTTTTTCTTTTTTTATGTTATGGCCCCTTGGTCAAGCGGTTAAGACACCGCCCTTTCACGGCGGTAACACGGGTTCGAATCCCGTAGGGGTCATCTTTTTAAAGGTTAGGTCCGGTAGTTCAGTTGGTTAGAATGCCTGCCTGTCACGCAGGAGGTCGCGGGTTCGAGTCCCGTCCGGACCGCCATATCTTAATAATGGGCTATAGCCAAGCGGTAAGGCAACGGATTTTGATTCCGTCATTCGCAGGTTCGATCCCTGCTAGCCCAGCCATTTTTATGAGCCATTAGCTCAGTTGGTAGAGCATCTGACTTTTAATCAGAGGGTCGAAGGTTCGAGTCCTTCATGGCTCATCTTAAACAATTTATGCGGTCGTGGCGGAATGGCAGACGCGCTAGGTTGAGGGCCTAGTGGGTGAATAACCCGTGGAGGTTCAAGTCCTCTCGGCCGCACCAAAAAGATTTAAAAAAATACTTGACTCATTAAAATTAGTGTGATATTATAATAGAGTTGCTTCAAGGCGCCCGTAGCTCAATTGGATAGAGCGTTTGACTACGGATCAAAAGGTTAGGGGTTCGACTCCTCTCGGGCGCGCCATATACTTACGGGAAGTAGCTCAGCTTGGTAGAGCACTTGGTTTGGGACCAAGGGGTCGCAGGTTCGAATCCTGTCTTCCCGACCATGCAAAACCAACAAATTAATTAAATGCGGGTGTAGTTTAGTGGTAAAACCTCAGCCTTCCAAGCTGATGATGAGGGTTCGATTCCCTTCACCCGCTCCATTACCGAAAAGATTGTTCTTTGAAAACTGAACGAACGTAAAACGTCAAGCGTAATTCTAAAAAAAGCTGATTTATCAGCAACAAAGCACCATAGGTGCAAATGAGCTAATCAAACACTTTATTGGAGAGTTTGATCCTGGCTCAGGACGAACGCTGGCGGCGTGCCTAATACATGCAAGTCGAGCGAATCTGAGGGAGCTTGCTCCCAAAGATTAGCGGCGGACGGGTGAGTAACACGTGGGCAACCTGCCTGTAAGACTGGGATAACTCCGGGAAACCGGGGCTAATACCGGATAATATCTATTTATACATATAATTAGATTGAAAGATGGTTCTGCTATCACTTACAGATGGGCCCGCGGCGCATTAGCTAGTTGGTGAGGTAACGGCTCACCAAGGCGACGATGCGTAGCCGACCTGAGAGGGTGATCGGCCACACTGGGACTGAGACACGGCCCAGACTCCTACGGGAGGCAGCAGTAGGGAATCTTCCGCAATGGACGAAAGTCTGACGGAGCAACGCCGCGTGAGTGATGAAGGTTTTCGGATCGTAAAACTCTGTTGTTAGGGAAGAACAAGTATCGGAGTAACTGCCGGTACCTTGACGGTACCTAACCAGAAAGCCACGGCTAACTACGTGCCAGCAGCCGCGGTAATACGTAGGTGGCAAGCGTTGTCCGGAATTATTGGGCGTAAAGCGCGCGCAGGCGGTTCCTTAAGTCTGATGTGAAAGCCCACGGCTCAACCGTGGAGGGTCATTGGAAACTGGGGAACTTGAGTGCAGAAGAGGAAAGTGGAATTCCAAGTGTAGCGGTGAAATGCGTAGAGATTTGGAGGAACACCAGTGGCGAAGGCGACTTTCTGGTCTGTAACTGACGCTGAGGCGCGAAAGCGTGGGGAGCAAACAGGATTAGATACCCTGGTAGTCCACGCCGTAAACGATGAGTGCTAAGTGTTAGAGGGTTTCCGCCCTTTAGTGCTGCAGCAAACGCATTAAGCACTCCGCCTGGGGAGTACGACCGCAAGGTTGAAACTCAAAGGAATTGACGGGGGCCCGCACAAGCGGTGGAGCATGTGGTTTAATTCGAAGCAACGCGAAGAACCTTACCAGGTCTTGACATCCTCTGACAATCCTAGAGATAGGACTTTCCCCTTCGGGGGACAGAGTGACAGGTGGTGCATGGTTGTCGTCAGCTCGTGTCGTGAGATGTTGGGTTAAGTCCCGCAACGAGCGCAACCCTTGATCTTAGTTGCCAGCATTTAGTTGGGCACTCTAAGGTGACTGCCGGTGACAAACCGGAGGAAGGTGGGGATGACGTCAAATCATCATGCCCCTTATGACCTGGGCTACACACGTGCTACAATGGATGGTACAAAGGGCTGCAAGACCGCGAGGTTTAGCCAATCCCATAAAACCATTCTCAGTTCGGATTGTAGGCTGCAACTCGCCTACATGAAGCCGGAATCGCTAGTAATCGCGGATCAGCATGCCGCGGTGAATACGTTCCCGGGCCTTGTACACACCGCCCGTCACACCACGAGAGTTTGTAACACCCGAAGTCGGTGGGGTAACCTTTTGGAGCCAGCCGCCTAAGGTGGGACAGATGATTGGGGTGAAGTCGTAACAAGGTAGCCGTATCGGAAGGTGCGGCTGGATCACCTCCTTTCTAAGGAATATACGGAATTAACTTGATGTTAGACTGTTCGTTCAGTTTTGAGAGTATAATCTCTCAATTCAATCGTTCTTTGAAAACTAGATAATGTAATGAAGAAGATTACCGAGTAATCGCCACCTTAGTTATTTTCTCTCTATATAATAGTAATAGAGTAGAGATACTAAACTTTTTTAAAAAACACACAACCGTGAGGGTTGTGAGAAGCAAGCAGTTCAAGGAAGCGAGCGAGGAAACACCGGAGTGTGCGTCTTGTGCACATGAGGATGTTGACGAGTGAGCTGACGCCGAAATGCGTAGCTTATCGCAAGCCGAACAATGGTTAAGTTAATAAGGGCGCACGGTGAATGCCTTGGCACTAGGAGCCGATGAAGGACGGGACTAACACCGATATGCTTCGGGGAGCTGTAAGTAAGCTTTGATCCGGAGATTTCCGAATGGGGAAACCCCCTATCCGTTATGGGATAGGATCCATACCTGAATACATAGGGTATGGAAGGCAGACCCGGGGAACTGAAACATCTAAGTACCCGGAGGAAGAGAAAGCAAACGCGATTCCCTGAGTAGCGGCGAGCGAAACGGGATTAGCCCAAACCAAGAGGCTTGCCTCTTGGGGTTGTAGGACATTCTATACGGAGTTACAAAGGAACGAGATAGACGAAGAGGTCTGGAAAGGCCCGCCATAGGAGGTAAAAGCCCTGTAGTTGAAACTTCGTTCCCTCCAGAGTGGATCCTGAGTACGGCGGGACACGAGAAATCCCGTCGGAAGCAGGGAGGACCATCTCCCAAGGCTAAATACTCCCTAGTGACCGATAGTGAACCAGTACCGTGAGGGAAAGGTGAAAAGCACCCCGGAAGGGGAGTGAAAGAGATCCTGAAACCGTGTGCCTACAAGTAGTTAGAGCCCGTTAATGGGTGATAGCGTGCCTTTTGTAGAATGAACCGGCGAGTTACGATTACATGCGAGGTTAAGTTGGACAGACGGAGCCGTAGCGAAAGCGAGTCTGAATAGGGCGAATGAGTATGTGGTCGTAGACCCGAAACCAGGTGATCTACCCATGTCCAGGGTGAAGTCCAGGTAACACTGGATGGAGGCCCGAACCCACGTACGTTGAAAAGTGCGGGGATGAGGTGTGGGTAGCGGAGAAATTCCAATCGAACTTGGAGATAGCTGGTTCTCTCCGAAATAGCTTTAGGGCTAGCCTCATGCGTAAGAATCTTGGAGGTAGAGCACTGTTTGGACTAGGGGCCCTCATCGGGTTACCGAATTCAGACAAACTCCGAATGCCAAAGATTTATCCATGGGAGTCAGACTGCGAGTGATAAGATCCGTAGTCAAGAGGGAAACAGCCCAGACCACCAGCTAAGGTCCCAAAGTATACGTTAAGTGGAAAAGGATGTGGAGTTGCTTAGACAACCAGGATGTTGGCTTAGAAGCAGCCACCATTTAAAGAGTGCGTAATAGCTCACTGGTCGAGTGACTCCGCGCCGAAAATGTACCGGGGCTAAACGTATCACCGAAGCTGTGGATTGAACATCGTTGATGTTCAGTGGTAGGAGAGCGTTCTAAGGGCGTTGAAGCTAGACCGTAAGGACTGGTGGAGCGCTTAGAAGTGAGAATGCCGGTATGAGTAGCGAAAGATGGGTGAGAATCCCATCCACCGAATGCCTAAGGTTTCCTGAGGAAGGCTCGTCCGCTCAGGGTTAGTCGGGACCTAAGCCGAGGCTGAAAAGCGTAGGCGATGGACAACAGGTTGATATTCCTGTACCACCGTATTCTGTTTGAGTGATGGGGGGACGCAGGAGGATAGGGTAAGCGCACTATTGGATGTGCGTCTAAGCAGTTAGAGGGACCATGAGGCAAATCCCATGGTCACATACCTTGAGCTGTGATAGCGAGGGAAATTTAGTACCGAAGTTCTTGATTCCACACTGCCAAGAAAAGCCTCTAGCGAGGAATAAGGTGCCCGTACCGCAAACCGACACAGGTAGGCGAGGAGAGAATCCTAAGGTGAGCGAGAGAACTCTCGTTAAGGAACTCGGCAAAATGACCCCGTAACTTCGGGAGAAGGGGTGCTCATTAGGGTGTTAAAGCCTTGATGAGCCGCAGTGAATAGGCCCAGGCGACTGTTTAGCAAAAACACAGGTCTCTGCGAAGCCGCAAGGCGAAGTATAGGGGCTGACGCCTGCCCGGTGCTGGAAGGTTAAGAGGAGAGGTTAGCTCACGCGAAGCTTTGAATCGAAGCCCCAGTAAACGGCGGCCGTAACTATAACGGTCCTAAGGTAGCGAAATTCCTTGTCGGGTAAGTTCCGACCCGCACGAAAGGCGTAACGATCTGGGCACTGTCTCAACGAGAGACTCGGTG
Organism: Cytobacillus sp. FSL K6-0129; assembly: GCF_038007625.1. Taxonomy (NCBI): domain Bacteria; kingdom Bacillati; phylum Bacillota; class Bacilli; order Caryophanales; family Bacillaceae; genus Cytobacillus; species Cytobacillus sp. FSL K6-0129. Next base: position 3,527,618 of record NZ_JBBOXM010000001.1, read on the forward strand.
AAATTATAGTACCTGTGAAGATGCAGGTTACCCGCGACAGGACGGAAAGACCCCGTGGAGCTTTACTGTAGCCTGATATTGAATTTTGGTACAGCTTGTACAGGATAGGTAGGAGCCTTAGAAGCCGGAGCGCTAGCTTCGGTGGAGGCGTCGGTGGGATACTACCCTGGCTGTATTGAAATTCTAACCCACATCCCTTATCGGGATGGGAGACAGTGTCAGGTGGGCAGTTTGACTGGGGCGGTCGCCTCCTAAAGAGTAACGGAGGCGCCCAAAGGTTCCCTCAGAATGGTTGGAAATCATTCGTAGAGTGTAAAGGCACAAGGGAGCTTGACTGCGAGACCTACAAGTCGAGCAGGGACGAAAGTCGGGCTTAGTGATCCGGTGGTTCCGCATGGAAGGGCCATCGCTCAACGGATAAAAGCTACCCCGGGGATAACAGGCTTATCTCCCCCAAGAGTCCACATCGACGGGGAGGTTTGGCACCTCGATGTCGGCTCATCGCATCCTGGGGCTGTAGTCGGTCCCAAGGGTTGGGCTGTTCGCCCATTAAAGCGGTACGCGAGCTGGGTTCAGAACGTCGTGAGACAGTTCGGTCCCTATCCGTCGTGGGCGCAGGAAATTTGAGAGGAGCTGTCCTTAGTACGAGAGGACCGGGATGGACGCACCGCTGGTGTACCAGTTGTCTTGCCAAAGGCATCGCTGGGTAGCTATGTGCGGAAGGGATAAGTGCTGAAAGCATCTAAGCATGAAGCCCCCCTCGAGATGAGATTTCCCATAGCGCAAGCTAGTAAGATCCCTGAAAGATGATCAGGTTGATAGGTTAGAGGTGGAAGTGTGGCGACACATGTAGCTGACTAATACTAATCGATCGAGGACTTAACCAAACAGGCGATTACTCAATAAATATCTTCTTCAACATTACCTAGTCTTGAGGGAACGATTCCCTTACAATTTCATAGTCCGGTGGCGATAGCGAGAAGGTCACACCCGTTCCCATACCGAACACGGAAGTTAAGCTTCTCAGCGCCGATGGTAGTTAGGGGCTGTCCCCTTGTGAGAGTAGGACGTTGCCGGGCATATGATTTTTATAAAATAATATTATCGCGGGGTGGAGCAGTTCGGTAGCTCGTCGGGCTCATAACCCGAAGGTCGCAGGTTCAAATCCTGCCCCCGCAATCTGGTCCGGTAGTTCAGTTGGTTAGAATGCCTGCCTGTCACGCAGGAGGTCGCGGGTTCGAGTCCCGTCCGGACCGCCAGTTTAATTTTATATGTGAAACGTATCGAAACAGGGAACTTGTTTCGTTTTTTTTGTGTAGAAAACTTAGGTTCTATAGGTTCAAGTAGAATTGATTTGTGCCTCGTAAAAAAGTACATCATGACTAATTTGTAAGTCCTTGATAGAGATATAACGCATTATTATTTACAAAAATCCTTACGTTTAATCTATCCCAATAGCTGTAATGATCAGTTTATCCATCATATTGTATATTACTAGAGAAACTATCACTTTAGCTCGCCATTAGGCGGGTTTTCTTTTTGTCAAAAAACAAATGCAAATTAGGATGCGTAAACCAAAAATATGTTAAGTAATTTCTAAAAACAACTATTTTTAGTTGCCTCTACGGAAATAACCGTTAAATAGTAGATACAGGCAAAAGATAGTGTTGAAAAGTTTTAGGCGGGAACGGAAGAAACGCGCAAAAGAAAAAGAAAGAGAGCAAGGAATTGCGCGTAAAAGGAAGATACGCGCAAAAGAAAGAGAAAGAGAGCAAGGAATTGCGCGTAAAAGGGAGATACGCGCAAGAGAAAGAGAAAAAGAGCAAGGAATTGCGCGTAAAAGGAAGATACACGAAAGAGAAAGAGAAAGAGAGCCGGGAATTGCGCGCAAAAGGAAGATACGCGCAAAAGAAAAAGAAAAAGAGCCCGGAATTGCGCGCAAAAGGAAGATACGCGCAAAAGAAAGAGAAAAAGAGCAAGGAATTGCGCGTAAAAGGAAGATACGCGCAAAAGAAAGAGAAAAAGAGCCGGGAATTGCGCGCAAAAGGAAGATACGCGCAAGAGAAAGAGAAAAAGAGCCCGGAATTGCGCGCAACAGGAAGATACGCGCAAAAGAAAGAGAAAAAGAGCCGGGAATTGCGTGCATAAGGAAGATACACGCAAGACAAAGAGAAAAAGAGCAAGGAATGCGCGCAAAAGGTTACTGTCCCGACAAAACAAAGTGTTCTTTGATGTCTATGAAAAAATCATGTAAACTACATGTATATGTGTCATTATTATTGTAAATAAATGAAAGACCAAATGTAGGTGATAAAATGGATCAATTCCAGTGGAATACAAAAAATACGGAAGAAACAATGGCATTTGCAAAGAGGTTAGGAGAAAAAGCAGCTGCAGGTGATGTCATTTTATTAGAAGGTGATTTAGGGGCAGGTAAAACAACATTTACGAAAGGGCTTGCGTTAGGCCTTGGTATTGAACGAAATGTGAATAGCCCTACATTCACTATTATAAAGGAATATAATGGTCGTCTACCTTTGTACCATATGGATGTTTACCGGGTGGAGGATGGCGATGAAGATCTTGGGTTTGATGAGTATTTTCATGGGCAAGGTGTGACCGTCGTGGAATGGGCTCATCTAATAGAAGATCAACTGCCAGAAGAAAGGTTAAAAATTGTAATCCATTATACCGGAAATGAAGAACGAAGAATAGCGCTACATCCAAAAGGAAAACGCTATGTGAAGCTGTGTGAGGAGTTAGTAAAATGAAAATATTAGCTATAGACACGTCAAATTATACACTAGGGATCGCTCTAGTAGATGACGACAAAATTATAGGGGAATATATCACGAATATCAAAAAGAATCACTCAGTTCGTGTAATGCCCGCGATAGAAATGCTTTTAAAGGATTGCGATACGTTGCCACAAGATATAGAAAAGATTGTTGTCGCAGAAGGACCCGGTTCATATACGGGGGTAAGAATTGGTGTAACCATAGCTAAAACATTAGCTTGGACGTTGAATATACCTCTTTCAGGCGTATCGAGTCTAGCTGTTTTGGCAGCAAGTGCAGGTAGTTATTTTAACGGTGTCATTTCACCGTTATTTGATGCGAGAAGAGGTCAGATTTATACTGGTTTATATCAATTTCAAGAGAGTCGGTTATTAGATCTAGCATCGGATCATCTAACGTTGACCGTTAATTGGACGCAACGTTTATTAAATAGAGAAGAACCGGTTTTATTTGTCGGTAATGATTTATCCATACACAAGGAACAAATTAAAGCAGACTTAGGGGATCGGGCATATTTTGCACGTTTAACTGAACAAAATCCTCGTCCTTCTGAATTGGCCATTTTAGGTAGAGATAAGGAAGCTGTTGATATCCACAATTTTGTCCCTAATTATATCCGTCTTGCTGAGGCAGAGGCAAAATGGATTGAAGCTTCGAAAGGGAGCAAGCTCCAATGACCAGTAAATTAACGTTTCGGTTAATGAACGAAGATGATATTGATGAAGTATTAAAAGTAGAACAGGCATCTTTTTCTTCACCTTGGAGTAGAGAGGCCTTTTATAATGAAATGACATTGAACCAATTCTCGGTCTACGTTGTATTAGAAGACGGAGAAGAATTGATAGGATACGGTGGGGCATGGGTGGTTACAGACGAGGCCCATGTAACAAATGTAGCGATACTACCCAGATATAGAGGGAAGAAACTTGGCGAGGCGTTAATGGTCCAGCTGATGGATGTTGTAAAAGAAATGGGTGCCCTTAAAATGACCCTAGAAGTAAGGGTGAGTAACATGATAGCAAGACGGTTGTATAGCAAGCTAGGTTTTCAAGAAGGCGGAATTAGAAAAAATTATTATTCGGATAATCATGAAGATGCTTTAGTAATGTGGGTGAATATAAAATGAAAAAAGATCAATATATATTAGGGATAGAAACAAGCTGTGATGAAACAGCAGTAGCCATCATTAAAAATGGTAGAGAGATCATCGCTAATGTTGTCGCTTCTCAAATTGAAAGTCATAAAAGGTTTGGCGGGGTTGTACCAGAAATCGCTTCAAGGCATCATGTAGAACAAATGACCATTGTGTTAGAAGAAGCGTTAAATAAAGCGAGTATGACGATGAACGATATCGATGCAGTTGCTGTGACAGAAGGTCCAGGGTTAGTGGGTGCCTTACTTGTCGGTGTAAATGCAGCGAAGGCGATTGCCTTTGCTCATCAAAAGCCACTTATTGGGGTGCACCATATAGCAGGGCATATTTATGCCAATCGCTTAATTAAAGAAATGACTTTCCCGGCGCTTGCATTAGTCGTTTCCGGGGGCCATACAGAGCTCGTTTATATGAAAGCACATGGTGATTTTGAAGTTATTGGTGAAACACGTGATGATGCTGCTGGAGAAGCATATGATAAAGTAGCGCGAGTTCTAAATATGCCATATCCAGGTGGGCCACATATTGATCGCCTTGCCCATGAAGGAGAAGCGACAATTAAGCTTCCTCGTGCGTGGCTAGAAGAAGGCTCCTTTGATTTTAGTTTCAGTGGATTGAAGTCTGCCGTTATCAACACAGTGCATAATGCTGAACAACGTGGAGAGACCATCTTACCAGAGGATTTAGCAGCGAGCTTTCAAGAAAGCGTCATTGAGGTATTAGTGACCAAGACCTTAAAAGCAGTAGAGGCATATGATGTGAAACAACTACTATTAGCAGGTGGCGTTGCAGCAAATAAAGGACTTCGTGAAGCATTAACAGAGACCTTTAAGAATAAGGAAGAGATAGACTTAGTCATTCCACCTTTACATTTATGCACAGATAATGCAGCGATGATTGCTGCAGTGGGGGCAATTATGTTCGAAAAAGGGATGTTCTCAGATATGAGTATGAATGCAAACCCAGGGTTAGATATACAGTTTCAACAATAATAATGAAGACTAGTGAATCATGATCATCTATTCACTAGTCTTTTTATTTTTAGTGATGACAGAAAGTTATTCACAATATCAAGTATAGTATTGGTGGCATATCATATTGTGGATAATATTAAAATTTTCAGAGTTTTTGTTGATAAGTATCATAAAAATTGTGGATAATGTGGAAAAGTGTTGTTTCACCTATTGTTAATCCGTTTGTGCTGTGAATAAAAATGTGGACAATTTACTTGTAGAAAGAAAAGCTGGGGATAATTAAATTATCCCCAGCTACGTTTAATTACATTAAATCTCCCAAATCGCTCCATTCTTCAAGTAACCGCTCGAGTTGTGCTTTTATAGCCTCATTTTTAGTTGTAATCTCGAGGACTTTCTCGTGGTCCTGGAAGATTTCAGGGTCACAGAGTTGTTCATCGTAAGTTTCAATTTGCGCTTCTAACTCTTCGATTAACTGTTCAATTTCTGTCAGCCTTCTTTTTCGTTGTCTTTCTAGTTTCTTCGCTTCTTTATCTTGTTGATAACTTTGCTTTTCTGGTTTAGTGATACTTTCTTGTGGCAGGTCTGCTGATTCAAAAAGCTCTATTTCTTCAATTTCCGCCTTTTTATCCACATAGTAATCATAATCCCCTAAAAATTCCGTTGCTCCACTTGTTGATAACTCAATCACCTTTGTTGCGATCCTATTAATAAAATAGCGGTCATGAGAGACAAAGAGGAGCGTACCTGGAAAATCAATAAGTGCATTTTCAAGAATTTCTTTACTATCAAGGTCTAAATGGTTGGTCGGCTCATCTAGTATGAGGACATTTGCTCTTTGCAACATCAACTTAGCTAGTGCTAATCGTGCTTTTTCTCCACCACTCAATGTAGAGACAATTTTCAAGACATCATCTCCAGAGAAGAGGAAGTTACCTAACACGGTACGGACATCTTTTTCAGGCATGAGGGGGTAATCATCCCAGAGCTCGTTTAATACGGTTTTATTTGAACTCAAATCAGCTTGCTGTTGGTCGTAATAGCCAATGCGGATATTTGAGCCATATTGAAACGTGCCACCTAAAGCAGGTAGCTTGTCTACAAGGGTCTTCAATAAAGTCGACTTTCCAATACCATTGGGACCTACTAAAGCAATGGAATCGCCTCGAGACATGCGAAATGAAATGTGATCACTGATCTTTTCTTCTTGATAGCCAATTGCTAAAGAGTCAGCGGTTAGCACATCATTGCCTGATTGACGATCAATTTGAAAGCCGAATGTCGCTGATTTCTCATCCCCTTGGGGACGATCCATTCGCTCCATCTTCTCAAGCTGCTTGCGCCGGCTTTGTGCACGCTTTGTTGTCGAAGCACGGGCAAGGTTGCGTTGAACAAAGTCTTCTAGTTTCGCAATTTCTTCTTGTTGTTTTTCATACATTTTCAAGTCACGTTCATAATTCGCTGCTTTTTGGTCAAGATATTTGCTGTAGTTACCAACGTATTTTTTAATATGGTTACGTGATAGTTCATATACCTGGTTGACGACTTTATCTAAGAAATAGCGGTCATGTGAGACAATTAAAATAGCACCATCATAACCACTAAGATACTGCTCTAGCCATGACAATGTTTCAATATCTAAATGGTTGGTCGGCTCATCTAAAATCAGTAAATCAGGTTTGGTTAACAATAATTTCGCAAGTGCAAGTCGCGTCCTTTGCCCCCCGCTTAATGCAGAAATTTTTGTATCATAGCTAAACGATTGAAAATTAAGGCCATGTAGTACAGAACGAATGTCTGCCTCGTATTGATAGCCACCTTGTTCTTTAAAGTTGACTTGCATTTGATCATAGGTTTTTAAAATTTTATCGTAAGCTTCACCGTTTTCGACGAGTGTTGCATCGCCCATCTGTGTTTCTAGTAAGCGCAGTTCCTTCTCTTGTTTGCGCAAATAATCAAACACGGTAAGCATTTCGTCCCAAATAGATAGCTCAGATTCTAGTCCTGTATTTTGTGCAAGATAACCGATTTTGGTTTCTTTCGATTGAATAATTTCACCGGAATCATAGGACATATGTCCAGCAATAATTTTTAAAAGAGTTGATTTTCCCGCACCATTACGTCCAACTAATGCAATGCGGTCTCTCGTTTGTACTTCAAGCTTTATATTCATTAATATAGGATCAGCCACAAAACTTTTCGAAAGCTGATTAACCTGTAATAATATCATTATATTTCACCTCTGTTATAGTGATAGTGTACCTTAATCAGGTGAGGTTCGGCAATAAAGTCACTATTTGGATAGAATATATAAAAAACTACATTACACAGATGAATCAAAATAGTGTATCATTTTCATGTGAGGTGTTATGAATGGCTGAATTTACACATTTTAATGAAGAAGGCAGAGCGAAGATGGTGGATGTGAGTGAAAAACCACAAACTGCCCGTACAGCAATTGCTCATAGTAGTATTGAGCTAAATCAAGAAATCTATCAGAAGATTACTGATGGCACAATGAAAAAGGGAGATGTGCTGGCTGTTGCTCAAGTGGCAGGTATTATGGCTGCGAAAAAGACATCTGATATCATCCCGATGTGTCATCCACTTGCCTTAACCGGTATTGATATATCTTTCAATTGGGAAGAGGTAGAGGATCAGTATGTGTTACATATTGATTGTACAGTGAAAACAAATGGGCATACCGGAGTAGAAATGGAAGCGTTGACAGCTGCTACAGCTACCGCTTTAACGGTATATGATATGTGCAAAGCAGTAGATAAAGGCATGGTAATAGGACCAACATATTTAGTAGAGAAAACCGGTGGTAAAAACGGTGATTTTAGAAGGGCTTAAGTAAATGGAATGGAGTGGAGCCTATGTCCAATGAATCAACGAAAATCCCTCAAGCAACGGCTAAGCGATTGCCTTTGTATTATCGTTTTTTGAAAAATTTACACGCATCAGGAAAGCAGCGAGTTTCTTCAGCAGAATTAAGTGAAGCGGTGAAAGTAGATTCTGCAACAATTCGACGAGATTTCTCCTATTTCGGTGCTTTAGGGAAAAAAGGTTACGGATATAACGTAAATTACTTATTAGGATTTTTCCGTAAGACACTCGATCAAGATGAAGTGACAAAGGTAGCGTTAATTGGTGTAGGGAATCTAGGTACAGCGTTTTTAAATTATAATTTTTTAAAAAATAATAATACAAAGATTGAAGTGGCATTTGATGTTTCAGAAAGTAGGGTTGGCACGTCTGTAGGCGAGGTACCTGTCCGTCATTTAGATGACCTAGAAAAGTTGATTGATGAGCACCATATTCAAGTTGTCATTTTGACTGTACCGTCTCATGCGGCACAACCAATTACGGATCGAATCGTTAAAAGTCATGTAAAGGGAATCTTGAACTTTACGCCAGCGCGGTTAACGGTTCCTTCCCATATTCGCATCCATCATATTGATTTGGCGGTCGAATTGCAATCATTAGTATACTTCTTAAAACACTATCCATCATAAAAAAGGAGCTGACCCGCATGGAGTCAGCTCTATTTTTTATCCTCTTTCTTTTTCATACGATAATGCATAGCGATTAATTTAATCCCGCCACCAATATCAAAAGTGGCAAAAATCAAAATGAAGATCGTTAAAAATCCCCAACCTCCACCGTTTTGAAGGTTAATAATTGCAAAATAAATAAATACAAATCCAAAAAGAAGGGAGATAATCCCTGTGAACAAAGGTGTTCTCATCTAACATCATCCTAATCTGCTAAAAATCATTTGTACCGTTTCTAAGTCTGTCATATATTTTTCTAGCTTATCCATATTCAATTGAATCACAACGACAAAGGTATTCATCGCTACATGAGCAATGATCGGTACGAGAATACGATTGGTTTTTACATATAAAAACGCGAACGTAAAGCCCATCGCTGCATAAAGAAGTAAGTGCTCAATTTCCCCATGGGCGAGAGAGAAAATTAATGAACTAATCAGTGCTGATAAAAAGAAGTTCAATCGTTTATGCAAGGAACCAAAAATGATTTTCCTGAAAATGATCTCTTCTAAAATCGGCCCAATAATGGAAACAACAATAATCACAAGAGCAGACGTTTCAATTAATGACATAATTTGCTGCGTATTATCTGACCCCATATCAATGCCGAGCATTAATTCAATATTCGCTGCAACGGTTTGAGCAATAAATGCTAGCGGAATACCTGCAATCGCCCACCCGATAGAAGTCGATAATGGTGCTTGATTCCTCATTGACATCTCTTTGCTTTCTTTCCGTAAAAACCACAAAGTTAAGAGAAGGGTAATTGTAAAACTAATGACAATCCAGAGTGGCGGTGCAATTTTTGCAACCTCATCAAAGCTGTATCCTAACATATTACCTAGAAAAAGAATGGCAGGAACGCCAACGATGGCTGATAATTGCATGGCTATATAAATCATAATGATAAACCAATACTCTTTTTTCAATGGCTAGTCTCCTATTCTTAAAGAAGTTACACTAATATTTATTTTACCTGTTAAACACTATTAGTTTCAAATAGTACATCCTTATGAAGTGCATAAAACAAATAGAAGTTGTATAGAATGGAGAGGTTCGCATTTTTTTTTGCAAAATTGCAAGGTTCTTACTTGCAAAAAAGAGTAGTTTTGATTAATATAATAATTGTGTTAGCACTCAAGACTAACGAGTGCTAATAAAATAATTTTTGAATGAATTGAGGAGGTTGTTTCACTTGTTGAAGCCACTAGGTGATCGAATTATTATCGAGCTTGTTGAAACGGAAGAAAAAACTGCAAGCGGTATCGTACTACCAGATAGCGCGAAAGAAAAGCCTCAAGAAGGTAAAGTCGTAGCAGTTGGTACTGGACGTGTACTAGAAAATGGTGAACGTGTAGCATTAGAAGTTGCAGAAGGCGACCTTATTATCTTCTCAAAATATGCAGGAACAGAAGTGAAATACGAAGGTACAGAATACTTAATTTTACGTGAAAATGACATTCTTGCTGTGATCGGTTAATAAAAAAACAGCTATATACTTATTATAAAGATTTTTAACTATTAGAGGAGGTACTTAATAATGGCTAAAGATATTAAATTTAGTGAAGACGCTCGCCGCGCGATGCTTCGTGGTGTGGATACACTTGCAGATGCAGTAAAAGTAACTCTTGGACCTAAAGGACGTAACGTGGTTCTTGAGAAGAAATTCGGTTCTCCATTAATTACAAATGATGGTGTAACAATTGCTAAAGAAATCGAACTAGAAGATGCATTTGAAAACATGGGTGCGAAACTAGTTGCTGAAGTAGCAAGTAAAACAAACGACGTAGCTGGTGACGGTACAACAACTGCAACGGTTCTAGCGCAAGCAATGATCCGCGAAGGTTTGAAAAACGTAACAGCTGGTGCAAACCCAATGGGTATCCGTAAAGGGATCGAAAAAGCGGTTGCTACAGCAGTTGAAGAGCTACAAGCGATCTCTAAACCAATCGAAGGCAAAGAGTCTATTGCGCAAGTAGCATCCATCTCTGCTGCTGACGAAGAAGTTGGACAATTAATCGCTGAAGCTATGGAACGTGTAGGTAACGACGGTGTTATCACAATCGAAGAATCTAAAGGATTCACAACAGAAATGGATATCGTTGAAGGTATGCAATTCGACCGTGGATACAGCTCAGCTTACATGGTAACAGATACAGATAAAATGGAAGCAGTATTAGATGATCCTTACATCTTAATCACTGACAAAAAAATCGCAAGCATTCAAGAAGTATTACCAGTACTTGAGCAAGTAGTACAACAAGGTAAACCATTACTTCTTATCGCTGAAGATGTAGAAGGCGAAGCATTATCTACATTAGTAGTGAACAAATTACGTGGAACATTCAATGCAGTAGCTGTTAAAGCGCCTGGATTCGGTGACCGTCGTAAAGCAATGCTTGAAGATATCGCTATCCTAACTGGCGGTGAAGTAATCACTGAAGAGCTAGGTCGTGACCTTAAATCTGCTACAATCGACTCTCTAGGACGCGCTTCTAAAGTCGTTGTAACAAAAGAAAACACAACAATCGTTGAAGGTGCTGGTGCAAGCGACCAAATCGCAGGCCGCGTAAACCAAATCCGTAAACAAATGGACGAAACAACTTCTGAATTCGACCGTGAAAAATTACAAGAACGCCTTGCTAAACTAGCTGGTGGCGTAGCAGTCGTAAAAGTTGGAGCGGCTACAGAAACAGAACTTAAAGAACGTAAACTACGCATTGAAGATGCCCTAAACTCTACACGCGCAGCTGTAGAAGAAGGTATGGTATCTGGTGGTGGTGTTGCCCTTCTTAACGTATACAACAAAGTTGCTGCATTAGAAGAAGAAGGCGATGTTCAAACAGGTATCAACATCGTTCTACGTGCAATGGAAGAGCCAGTACGCACAATCGCTCACAACGCAGGTTTAGAAGGATCTATCATCGTAGATCGCCTAAAACGCGAAGAAGTAGGCACTGGCTTCAACGCTGCAACAGGCGAATGGGTAAACATGATCGACGCTGGTATCGTTGACCCTGCCAAAGTAACACGTTCAGCTCTACAAAACGCTGGTTCAGTTGCTGCCATGTTCCTAACAACAGAAGCAGTCGTAGCTGACAAACCAGAAGAAAACGCACCTGCAATGCCTGACATGGGCGGTATGGGTGGAATGGGCGGTATGATGTAATTTGGGTTTTAAAACCTTGATATATCAATGTTTACACCATCGGCACCATTAAATAGGTGCCGAAAAGGTGCCGGAATTTAAAAAACGGTGCCAAATGGTTAGAAAATCAGAGGCTTCTCATTAGTTCTCCAAACTTTTGGGAAGCTTCTTTTTTTCGGTCTTTTGTAATATGCAAATATACTTGAGTTGTCGTTGAATCTTCTGTATGACCTAAACGGTCCATGATTTGGAGTAACTCAACTCCAGCCTCGGCCAAAAGAGATGTATGAGTATGTCTTAATGAGTGTGGAGTTAAATGCTTTTTTATTGATGTCTTTTTTAATAAACTCCTCATGCGGTTTTCAACAGTCTTAATAAAATGAGGAAAACCGTAATATGGAGCATTCATTCTTCCAAAAACAAAATCTTTATCATGATATTCTTTACCTACTTGCAATTTAATTTCCTTTTGTTTAATTTGATGTTTTTTTAAAGTGGTAATAACTTCATCTTCAACATTAATCTTTCGGATAGATCCTTTAGTCTTAGGTGGAAGTAATTGATACTCTTTGGTTACATTACGTGGGTTGTAAAAAGTTTTAGTAATATTAATAGTTTGATTTTCAAAATCAATATCTTTCCATTTCAAAGCAAGTAACTCACCAACTCTCAGGCCTGTCCAAGCTAATGTATTAAAAATAACATAATCGTCAATTTCTCCTTGAATTAATGCTATATCGAGAAATTCTTTTAATTCTTCTTTTTCTAAGTACCTTTCCGTTATATTTTTCCCTTCAATATCTTCAACAGTTAGCTTATCTTTAGGAATAAAAGCAAACTCAGTTGGATCTATCAGCAATAGATCTTGCTCCATTGCTCTTTTAAATATCATCCTGCCAGTATTGTGAATGCCTGATATCGTATTATGAGCTAATTTTCTTTTCCTTTTTAAATCATTTAAAGCATTTTGGTACATCTTTTTTGTGATATCTTTTATAGGATACTTAGCAAAATATCGATTCAAGTTGCCTATTTCATGTTTCCTAACGCGAATTGTACTTACTTTTACATCCGTTTCACCATATACATCCAACCACTCTTGTGCGAGTTCTTCAAAAGTCATTCGATAATCTTCAAGGTTTCTTACACCTATTTGTCTCTCATATTCTTTAAGTGCCGCATTCGCTTCCTTTCGTTTTAGAAACCCTTTTCGAACCACTCTTTTCCTTGCTCCATTTTGAGGGTTAATTCCATTTTCAACAACAAATTTCCAACGTTCTCCTTGCTTAGTTTGATAGGATGAAACATAGGACATATCATCACATCTTTCTTTTCATATTTTGAATCATTTCCGTTTTTTGTAGAATATGTATTAGTTCATAAGCTAAAATTCTTGATTGTTTCCTTGTTAATTCAGTTCCATCGACAATGTAATTCTCTCCTTTAAAATAAACTGTAATAAGTTTTTCTAGTCTTCGTGCTATATCCATTTCAACCTCGTTTAGTAACAATGAATGTTTTTGTGAAATTTTTAGGCATTTGTGAAATTAACATTTCAATATCAGGTGCATAGATAATAAATTGTTCTATGATACTTGGATCATGAATATCAAACGATAACCTCTTTTTTAGGGACATAAGATTGATGCCTATTCTGTTTTCAATATCTTTATTGATAATTAAATCAGAAGCAGTCAAGCTGCAACTAATCAGAGTTTCGTTTACTTTGCTATATTCAACTGATTTTATAGGGGGCATTAATTCAAAGTAATAAACACTTTTATCCCAATTAACTTCGCATTTATATAATTCAATTACATAATAAAAAGGGGAGATTTCTCCATCTACATATTGATAATCTAGAATCTGTTTAGGCATACTGTTTCTTCCTTTCGTTGTTAGCTTTTAGTTCAAGTGCTTTTTTTACAATATTATTGGTTTCCGGAGAATAAGGTGGAGCTTTAGGATAACGGGCTTCCATGTACTTTCTATATTCCTCGTCTGATTTAGCTTGAAGCATTTGATTTCGAAAATGAATCAACCTTTTATTTGCAAATTCCTCAGTTACATTGAAAGTTTTAGCGACATAACTAACGCCATTATTGATATTTATATAGTCATTTATGTTTAATTTTAATAGCATGAAAGTCGGTACACTGAAGTGATACATAAAGTTGTTAGCCTGACTTTCTTGAAGGTCTTTAAATAATTTGTACATCTTATTCTGATTACCAGAATGTCTAATAACATGGGCAAGTTCGTGACAAAAGTCTTGCCATTGCCCTTTATAGTTTATTCTATTATCCAGAATTATACTGTACATTCCGTTTCTGCAATTCATTATGCTTTTGTGTTCCCAATGATGCACCCAAACATCAAGTTTCTCTGCAATTTTATACATATCTATCTCACTAGGAGTTTGAATTTCAAGAAATTTATAGAGTTTTTCGATATTTGTTTCTAAAGTTGTCATTCTATAACCCACACAAATTACCTCCACAAAACGTATGTTCTATTTTTGTGTAAAAGAAAAGCCCATAAAGGGCAATTCTTATTTAATTGTTCACTTCAATAGTTTCTACTACATCTTCGCCTTTTGCATCAAAATTACTATCAACTGGCGCACCAATTCTTACTTCAATAGACTTGATATCACTAACATTTGATTTGTTTAGAATATATACGTTATGACCTTCGTGTTGGACCTGACCAAGGTATTCACCATCTATATGTTCTGATAAAAACATATCAGGCTCTAATTGTTCTTTAGTATCAGTAATAATAGTTGCTTGACCTAAGTAAAATGACATATCTTCTTCTGATGTATTTTCACCAGACATTTCAATTGTAATTGCTTGAACTGTATCACCAACACTCTTCTCGAACATTGTTGCAGCTGATTCAGATTTAATTTCAATTTCCTTTAGTTGTATAGCAGAAATTTCATAATTTAATGGTCCAGATGTCCCTGAAATTCCAAGCTCTTTATTTGTGAAAGTATTAGTTACTTTAGTATCCGCATCTTCTTGCACATTATCTGACTCATCAGTTGATTTATCTTCTGAACTATCTTCTTTTTGAGCAGTATCTGCTGTTGAGTTATCATCACTAACCTTAGTGTTGTCTGATCCGCATGCTGCTAAAAACATTCCTAATCCTAAAATTAATACCAAAAATAAAAACCTTTTTTTCATTAGAAATAATCCCCCTTATGTATACTTAATGGATGAGAAAACCATTAATAACAAATGTTATATAAAAATATAATTCCTAAGTATATGAAACAATCAGCCTAGTGAAATGGTAAAAATATAGAAGAAAATAACGTATTACTTTCTTCTTTGTTTTTGACCAGGTTTACGGTCTCTTTCTCTTTTTAAAAGCCATTCAAGTAATTCTACAGCTTGCTCATCAGAAATATCCCCATCTCGAGCTGCAACTTGATTATCTGGTTCATTTAGAGTTTCTTTAGCCTGCAATTTGAAATCTTCTCCTCTGATCAAATAATCAATAGATACTTCGTATAGGTCTGATAGTTTTCTTAAAGTATCAGTATCGGGGTCTCTATAGTCTCTTTCGTAATTGGACAACACAGCATTTGTTATACCAACTTTTTTAGCGACTTCTATTTGAGACCATTTTCTTTTTTCTCTTTGATATTTTAAACGAGCACCAAGACTCATAAGTCATCACCATTTCAATGTATTTATAAATAATTTTATACTAATTAAACGGTATGTTAAACGGTTTAAACAAAAAGTTGAAAATAGCATTGACATTAAACATAACGTTGATATAATAAAGGTAATCAATTAAACGTAACGTTTAAAAAGGTGGTGTGAAAATGAATTTAAATGAAAAAATACGAGCTGTTAGAAAAGCGAAAAATGTTAATCAGTCAATGATTGCAAATGCTCTTCATATTTCAGTTCAATCATATAGTATGAAAGAAACAGGGAAACGACCAATTACAACCAGAGAGTTGGAATTAATTGCACAAGCACTAGAAATACCTATTTCAAATTTTTTTGAAAATGAATTCAACGTAAAGTTTAATAAATCGACAGCATAAAAGGATGTGAATACTAATGGATCTCACCATTAAAGAATTAGAGGAAAAACTATTAAACCTTAAGTTGCATGACTTTATTCAGAGAGCATACGAGAAAGGTGTTGAGGATGGAATTAAACGGTTTTCATATCCTCAAGTTTTAACGAATGTCCATCTAGCTGAAATTTTACAAATTGCTCCATCAACTGTAATAAAAGTAACTGCTGATCCAACTTTTCCTCGATTATCAAAAATCAAAGCGAGATATCCACGAGATCAAGTTTTTCAGTGGATTGAATCAAATTCTAACTGGGTTGAGCAAAACACCAATTATTACTCCAAGGAGGCAATGTAATGAATCAACAAAAATATACTTTCGAAAACCTAAACGAGATTTCATTTGATAAAGGTTTCTGCATTGGTGGAACTGTTGTGAAAGGGATACAACAAATCGAAATAAAATCTGATGATTCGGATGTATCCCAAATCACACTTAAGTTCGTTGGTAAAGTTAAAGGTTTAGATGGTTATTCAGATAATCAGTAGATACTTTTGAGGCTATCTGAGTAACTCCCTTAATCGTTGATATTCCCATTTTAATAGCTGCTCCTTTTATTTTCTTCCAATTGGTGTCGGAGCGGATATTGTCTAAAAATTCATGTCCCGAAACTGATATGGAATCAATGGAGAAAAGGATACCGTCTTTAGTTTTAATAACTTTTCCTTTTAAAAAATTTTGTTCGATTAATTTTTCAATAGCATAGCCAAGATCGTTCTTTTCAAATGATTGAAGTCGTTGGTCCAAAACAACTTTATTAATATCAATTTTTCTAGGTTGATCTTCAATAACGAAAAGCAATTCACGCATAGCATCAAAATTTAATTTCATATTTTTCCTCCTTTTCTAATTTGAATTCTATCAGAAAGGGAGAATTACTAGGAGGGTATTAATCTATGAATCAATTAAAAGTATTCAAAAATGATTTATTTAAGGTTTCTGCAAAACCGGAAGGTAATGAAATTCAATTCGATCTTGAACAGGTGGCTCGATGCTTAGGTTTTACTACCGTTGCCAAAAGTGGCAACGTTACGGTTCGATGGAGTAGGGTCAACAGTTATCTCAAAAAATATGTTTTGCAAGATCTTGCGAAAGGTGATTTTATTCCAGAACCACTTGTCTATAAATTAGCCTTCAAAGCTTCAAATGAAGTAGCAGAGAAGTTCCAAGATTGGCTAGCAATTGAAGTAATCCCACAAATCAGGAAAACAGGTTCTTATAACAAGGTTGTGCCTTTAAACAATAAAGAGTCACTGATAGCTGCAATGAAGCTCTCTATAGAAACATCAGAAGAACTGGACCAAGTAAAAGGTGAAGTCAAAGAAATTCGCCACATGGTTGAAGAACAAATAACTCTGACAAGTGGTGAACAAAGACGACTCCAAAAGGGTGTTGCTAAGAAAGTATATGAAATCGAAAACGACCCTGAATACAGACCGTTGCTTTTCAGAGAGATACATCGAGAAATCAAGGATCGCTTCGGCGTTGCTAGTTACAAAGACATCAAGAGAAAAGAGCTGCAAGCAGCTCTCAACTACATAGAACATTGGGTTCCTCGAAAAGTTTCTTGAATCAGAAACCATCCGGTGAAGCTGCCAGGCAAAAACCGGATGTGTTCCTTCATAAGTATATTTTATTCGAAAACTAGAAATCTAGCAGTACATAAATTGGAACATGACAACTAGAAAACCGAACAAATTGTTCTAACTTGGAACAGAAGGAGGATAGAAGATGCATTACGGTTCTTTTCTTAAGAAATTGAGGGTTATCAAAGGCTATTCGCAAGAGGAAATGGCAGAAAAAATGCTAATGCCTCGAACGACAATATCAAAAATAGAAAACAACAAGATGGAATTGAAATTATCTGATGCAGTTAGATGGGGGCAAGTGACGAATGCACCTGAAGCATTGGCAGCTATGTTATGCGGTGTAGATATCGCTTCATTAACACAAATATTAACGATGTTAGTAGGAGGTTTTAGTAGATGGATATGGTGATTCTAACAATCATGTTTACGTTTATCTCATTTTTCTTAGGAGTCATGTTTGGGGATTTTAATAGTAAAAACAAAAATGAGCAGTGAACTGGCAGGCTCACTACTCAACGACTCATATGAAATAACCAACTTAATTGTATCATTCATTCGGTGAGGAAACAAGAACTTTTGTTCCCACCGTGCAGGGTCAAAGTTTTTTATCTACCAACCACCCCATCCCCTTTACTTTGGCTCTGCACGGTGCGAATAAAGCGCCATGATCTTTGATATTCGAACAGAAAGGGGTGAGACATTTGAGTAAAAAGGAAACGATGGATGCTCTGATTAAAAGACTCAAAAAAGACGGCATAAAAATTGACTGGTGTGTCAAATTCACAAATCTGAAGGAGGGTTGATTGATGGAGCATCCTGAGGTTACACAGTTACGAAGGACAGGCTATCCGAATTTGGTTGCACAGCCAGAGAATGCCGGGATTGACTACTTTGGAGAAGAGATTCTCGAAGGTGATGAAATCGTTGAATATGACGGTGAGATTATCTTGGAGGGCAACCTTCAACGCTACTTATGCGAGGTACTTGGCTTTGAGTTCAAAAGTGCATAAAAAAAGACTCCTGCGAGCAACAGGAGCCGATGATTAAACAATATTTAAAGTTATTTTAGCACAAAGCTTTGATAACGGTAAAGGGAGGATATCAAATGGCAGTTAGCAATGCAATATCAACAAAAGATATGAGTCGTTTTGAGTGGTTACAAGAACGTTCCAAAGGAATTGGCGGTAGTGATGCAAGTATTATCCTTGGACTAAACAAATACAAAACAGCCTTTGAGCTGTGGTTAGAAAAAACAGGTCAAGTCGAACTGACTGAAATTAGTAGCGAAGCAGCATACTGGGGCAATGAAATGGAGGAAGTGGTTGCCAAAGAGTTTGAAAAGCGTACAGAAAAGAAAGTACGTCGTCGCAACTATATGTTCTCTCATCCAGATCACCACTTTATCAAAGCCAACATTGACCGCGAAGTCATGAAAGAGTCTGCTCTTCTAGAGTGCAAGACTGCTAGTGCGTATTTAAAAGCTGAATGGGAGGGAGACGAAATTCCTGCTTCGTATCTCGTACAGGTTCAACATTATCTAGCAGTAACAGGCAAGGAGAAAGCTTATATCGCAGTTCTAATAGGTGGAAACCACTTCACTTGGAAAGAGATCGAGCGAGACGACGAGTTAATCCAGATGATTATCGATGCAGAGGTGAACTTCTGGGAGAAACATGTAATTGGCTTTGTTCCGCCAGAATTAGATGGTTCAAGTGCTGCCGAACTATACCTCAAAGAGAAATATAACAAAGCAGAAGAAGGGAAAGAGATTGTTCTACCTTCTAATTATAAAGAAATGCTTCTCAGTTATGAGCAAATTAAGAACGATGAAAAGCTCATACAAACAGCCAAAAAAGATATTGAGAACAAGATCAAAGCCGAGTTGAAAGATGCAGAGGTGGGACTTGTAGACACTCATATTATTACTTGGAAAAATGTCGTCTCTAATCGAGTAGATACAAAGGCATTAAAAGAAAAATTCCCTGACATCTACAAAGAAGTAATCAAACCATCTACATCACGCCGTTTCGGCATTAAGGAGTTGAACTAATTATGGCAACGAATGCAGCATTAAAAAACCAAATTGCTAGCAAACAGGATACAGCCCCTCAAAAGGTTGCTCCGCAAGCGTTGGGACTTAAAGGGTTATTAAATGCACCAACAATGAAAAAGAAATTCGAGGATGTGCTTGATAAAAAGGCTCCTCAGTTTATGTCATCACTTTTGAACCTCTATAACGGAGATTCTTACCTACAAAAAACTGATCCGATGACAGTAGTTACCTCTGCGATGGTTGCAGCAACTTTAGATTTACCTGTTGATAAAAACCTAGGATATGCCTGGATAGTTCCATACAGTGGAAAAGCACAATTTCAACTTGGTTATAAGGGTTATATCCAGTTAGCCCTCCGTACAGGTCAATATAAAGGAATTAACGTCATCGAGGTAAGAGAAGGAGAGTTAGTTAAGTGGAATCGTCTAACCGAAGAATTGGAGCTTAATCTCGATGGTGCCACAAGTGACAAAGTTATTGGTTATTGCGGTTATTTCAAGTTGATCAATGGGTTTGAGAAAACCGTCTACTGGACTAGGGGAGAAATTGAAGCCCATAAAAAGAAATTCTCTAAAAGTGATTTTGGATGGAAAAAGGACTTTGATGCGATGGCTAAAAAAACCGTTTTAAGAAACATGCTTTCTAAATGGGGTATCTTGTCCGTTGAAATGCAGACAGCCGTTTCAAAAGATGAACAAGTACCAGAAATGAAGGATATCACCGAAGAAGTAGATCAACCAGATATTATCGATGCTGTACCGTCAGAAGAGAAACCTAGTGCAGATATAGAAATTGAGTTTGATGTAAATGAATAACCAAACAAACGTAGTCCTGCCTGCTTGGATTTTCGAGCAGGCACAGGACAAAGAACAGTTGAAAATGCTTGTACTAAATTATATGCAGAAGTACCCGGATTATACCGTAAAACGAATAACTAAGCGGTTTGCGGTTTGTGAGATTAATAGGTAATAGGAGGAAAATAAATGAAAGGTGCATTCCAGACAAGCAGAGAGATTTTTGAAAACCCTATTTGGAACGATATACCTAAATTTAGAATCTTCTTCTATATATACGGAAATGCAGTTTTTTCTAAAGAAGGAACAACGGTTGCTGGAATGCATCTGAAGAGAGGTCAATTCTTAAGGTCGTATCGAAATCTCAGGGATGATCTTGCGTATGTAGAAAATAGAAGTGTTAAACAATACTCACTGTCAGTCATAAAAAGGAAGGTTGATTCGTTAGTTAAAGAAAATCGATTGAAAATCGAAGAGACCGAACTTGGAACACTATTTACAGTAATTAATTACGAGCAATACCAAGGCTTTGAGCATTATAAAAACAGTAACTTGGAACGCAGTGAGAACGCACTTGGAACAGGGATGGAACGCAGTGAGAACAATAATAAGAATGTTAATAAAGATAATAATGTTAAAGAAAAAACTACTACTACTACAACAGCGCCAGAAAATCCGGTCCAATTGTTCGAGTATCTTCTTTGCAGATTATCACCAATTCAGATGAACTCTCTTTATCAGTGGGTTGATGATTTTAAAGGTAATCAAGAAATAGTAAATGCAGCTATTAAATTAGCTGACAACAAAAACAAACGTAACTTTAACTTTGTGGAGTTTCTCCTTAAAGAATGGCATAGCAACAACCTAATGGATATCGATAGAGTACGAGCTTATGAACGAGAGAAATTTAACAACTCTAAAGTAAAGCCTTTTGCTCGCAAAGGCAAAGGCGTTATACGTACAGAAATGCTGCCAGATTGGTTTGAGGAAGATGCGCAACAATCTAAACCGAAGCCTAGCGATCAACCAGCAGTCAATGATGGTGAACAAATGAGCGAATTTGAGCGCTTGATGGAGTTACGAAAAAATTCGGGGAGTTGAAGGAATGGCGAAAATGCAGGCTTTTAAAAACAAAGATTTGATGCGTAAAGGTTACATCGAAGAACTTAACGCAATGAATATTACGACTAGTCGTGAAGGAGTGCCATTGGAGCAACTTGATTACGAAGCCCTTAGATACGAAAAAACAATAGCTTCATTCAGAGAAATAGATTCAGAGACAAGCAGTAACGCTTGGTTCTAAGGAGGAATATGAAATGACCATTCAAAATGTAAAACCAGTTTTAAATTGTCCGCGATGTAAGACAAAAGGATATCTACTCGCTCCATCAGGCAAATTGGTGTTAATGGAATGTGATGACACAAAGTGCGGCCAACAATGGCATACCTTCGCTAAGATTTGCCCGGAATGCAAAAAGCCTAATGGATACTTTGTCGAAGGACCATGTAGAAAATGCTATGCAGAGAAGTACATGTCGTCATGAAGAAACGTAACCCCGTTATTCAGAAAGCTTATGAACAAGGCAGAACTGAGGGCTTTGCGTTAGGTGAGGATATGGGCGAATTAAAAGGCATTGCTAAGACAACATCATTTTTCCGCGAAAAATTTCTTGAGTTAGAAAAAACGCCAGGTATAGGACCGAAAACCTTGGATCGGATTCGCAAGGCAATCGGTGAGAAGTATTTTGAAGCAGGTGAGCGTAATGGTTCTTAAAAACGCAACAAAACAAAGACAAAAGAGAATCATTGTTTTAGAGGATTTGGATTTTTTATGGGATGAGTTGGAGCTAGAAGAAGTCGCTCGTCAGTGGAAAGTTGGAAAAGACGTTAGGTTGATTGCTAGTAGTTTTAATAGAGATCCAGACGAAGTGTTATTAGCTCTCATCCATTTAGCAAAAGAGGATATGGTCTTCAAAAGAAATGGGGGACTTACCCTTGGATTTTAGAAAAGCGACTCTAGGGCAGCTATATTACATATCACGACACACAGAATTAGCCCTAGAAGCTCTTAATGAGATTAATAGGAGGGTTAACCTATGCAAGATATAATCATTCGTCGTGCAAGGAAATATGAAGCTGAAAAGGCTATTCAGGACCATGTGAAAAGAGGATGCGAAATCATTTTTCCTCTAACTGAGTTCTCAAAGCAAGGTAAGACATTTGATTGTGATAGCTACAATCGTCATGTATTTGCTGGACATAATTATTCGTCAGTTTGGATGGCTAAATTAAGAAGGGTGGAAGGTTAATGCTAGATTTAATCGCAATGTACGAGGCACAGAAGGTATTTAGAAACAGGATTGATTATAAAGGTGATGATCGTTTTGGAGAACTTACTCTGGCTCTTCAAGTGGAGCTAGGGGAATGTGCGAATGAACTTCCGAAAGTATTCAAGTTTTGGGCACACAAAGAGAACAACCTACAAGACGCATTAATCGAATATGCTGATGGACTTCATTTCATTCTGGATATCGGTCACGAAATATTCTTTGAAGACTTTGTCATGATCTACTTGTTGTCTGGAGCAGATAAGAAGCGACCATTAGCAACCCAGTTCAGATACATCTTCGCTCTCGTATCTAAGTTGGATAAGACGAAAAGCCCAATCACTTTTATAGAATTGCTCTCAGAATATATCGCCCTTGGGGAAATGATTGGTTTCTCCTTTGAACAGATCGAAGAAGCATTTTTTGTGAAAGACTCAATTAATCATCAAAGACAGGATAATCAATATTAAGATGTTGGAAGAAAAATTCAAGCAAATGATAGGTTACAGTGGTTATTTGATAAGTGATCAAGGGAATATCTTTTCAACTAAAAGAGGAAGCAAAAGAAAATTAAGGGTTTTCAGCAATCGAAAAGGATATATGAGAGTAGGTCTAATAGATTCATTAGGAAATCAAAGGCAAGTATTTGTTCATCGACTGGTAGCAGAGAATTTTATAGGTCCAATAACGAACGGATATGTAGTTAATCACATAGATGGAGATAAGTCCAATAATACTCTACCTAACTTAGAAATTATTACAGAAAGCGAGAATATTCTTCATTCTTGTTATGTATTAGGAAACAACGTTAAGGCTGTAATTCAGCTTGATATGGAAACCTTCGATGTTATCGAGACATATCCATCTATTACATTAGCTTCTAAAGCTTTGCGTGTGGATGATGCAGCAATTTATAAGGTGTGTACAAATGAAGGAAATTTCGCCGGTGGATTCTCATGGATATTTAAAGATGACTACAACGTTGAGAATATAGAAATCAAAATACAAAAAGCTATGAGAAAAAATAAAGCTAGATGTAAAAAGGTTAAACAAATTAATCCGGTTAATTTCAAAACCATAGCTGTATATGAGGGAGCGAGAGAAGCAATTAGGCAGACGGGTATTAATTCAATTATTTCTTGCGCTTCAGGATATTGTAAAACAGCTGGCGGTTATATTTGGAGGTATATAGATTAATGGGAGTAAGAAAATACAACAAGTACGGCAACCACAAACAAGTTGTCGATGGACATAAGTTTGATAGCAAAGCAGAAGCAATGTATTACGGCCAATTGAAATGGTTGCTGCAAGCTAAACAGATTAAAGGGTTTAAGTTGCAACCGAGATACCTTCTCCAAGAGGGATTCAAAAAGAACGGTAAGACATACAGAAAGATAGAATATGTAGCTGATTTTGAAGTCCAACACTTGGACGATACCACAGAAGTCATTGATATTAAGGGCGTAGAAACAAAGGAATTCATGATTAAGAAAAAACTGTTCGAGTATCGCTATCTAGATAAATTATCTGTAATTGGATATGACAGCTCCTTGGGATTTATGGAACTTGATAAGTTAAATAAATTGAAAAACAAGGCGGTGAAGAAAAGTGCAAAGAGTAGTAATCGCCGACGATCGTCCGACGTGGGTAAAGCGTGAGGATAGAATGATGGCCTGTATGTCCCGGTGCAACCTTTATAGAATTTGTTCTTCTCGTATCGGTAGTGATTGTAAGAGACTTGGTGGTTTAGAGATTCCTAAATTACAAAAATAGGAGTGATCAAATTGAATACCGTTCAACCCATACGCGATGTGGCAATGATTGAAGCGATGAAAAGAGTTTTGATGGCCCAGCATTATCGTAACTACTTCTTGTTCGTATTGGGGATTAACACCGGTTTAAGAATCAGCGATTTACTCGCTTTAAGAGTGGGGGATGTCAGAGGGAAATCTCACATCATTATCAACGAGCAAAAAACAGGTAAGTTAAAACGGTTCAAAATCAATAATGATCTACAACACCATATCAGCGATTTTACCTTGAGTAAGGATGCAGCTGAGTACCTATTTAAGTCCAGAAGAGGCAATGACCGGATTCATCGAGTGCAGGCGTGGAAAATACTTAGTGCCGCAGCAGCTGAGGTCGGTCTCAATGAGATAGGTACTCACACGTTACGGAAAACGTTCGGATATCACTTCTATCAGAAGTATAAGGATGTCGCGGTGCTTCAGCAAATATTTAATCATTCGTCCCCGGCCGTCACTATGAGGTACATCGGGATCAATCAGGACATCATAGATGAGGCCGTGGATGGCTTTAGTTTATAGATTTTGTATTATGTTTCATAAAAAAAATAGAGAATAATTATCCTCTATTCATTAAATACAAAAACCATACAGCATGATTTTGCTCATCTTTGGCTGCTCTATTAAATTGTTCCTTAATATATGGATCATCAGCTCTATCTGCAATTTCTAAATAAAAGTCCACAGTATGTTGCTCATCGTTAAATGAAAAATCTAATCCTGATTTATAAGAACTTGGACACTCGTTATTTAATTGAGGAGTATGAGTTTGACCAGTTATTTGTGTATAAATACTCTTAAATGATTTGAAATGCCTTTTCTCATCTTGTCTAATTTCTTTAATAACATCCCTAGCTTTTTCGTTTGGTGCTAATTGCTGAAGTTTTTTATAACAATTGATCGCAGAGTACTCACCATCAATAGCTTTAGAAATGTCCCTTATAAGTTCTTGATTGTTTCTAAAAATTAATGGTTTGTTGGTGTAATACATTTAAATCAGCTCCTTACTATTCTGTTCAGTATATGTATCATGACAGATTAAGGAATTTGTACACAAAAGAATTATTTAGGAGGAATTAACGTGCGTGAGATAAAGTTTCGAGGGTATGCAGTAGAGGAAATGGTGGGTAGTCAATGGCTTTATGGTTTTGGTGTAGATGCTATTGAATACGCAGAACATTTCGCAAAACAAATTGGTCGAGAAAAAGATTGGTACCTATATACAGATAATGGCGCGATGCATGTACATGAAAAGTCTGTTGGGCAATACACAGGCTTAAAAGACAAGAACGGCAAGGAGATTTATGAGGGGGATGTTGTAAATCTCTATTGCCAAGAAAATCGTGGAGAGTGGAAAGACTTTGAAATAACTGGTGCAGTTAACTACTTTACCGAACCAGCTCAATTCTTAGTAAAGCGTGAAAATTCACATCCACAATTAGGATTCGATCTCTTTGAAATGTGTGACCATCCTGATTATGAGTTATTGGAAATGGAAGTCATCGGCAACATTTACGAAAATCCAGAGTTAATCAACTCTTGAATTATTAAGTTTACTAGAAAGGGGCTGGCCCAGTGATAAAGATACTCGAATTGTTCGGTGGCATTGGCGCGCCCCGGAAGGCATTAATTAATCTTGGTGTAGATCATAAGTGTATCGATTATGTGGAATGGCAGGCAAATAGGGTTAAAGCTTATAACGCTTTATACGATCATCTTCATAAGCCACAGGGTATTTGCGGTTGGGATTTAAAGCCAGATATTTTGGTTCATGGATCACCATGTCAGGATAACAGCAGAGGAAATCGTGATCGAAAAGGAAATACGGATGGTTCCAGGTCGAAGCTAATGCTTGAAACACTCAGGATTATTAAGGAAATGGGCGAGTGGAAGCCAAAAGTGGTCATTTGGGAGAACGTTAAAGGTGTTCTAGATAAAGACGTTGTAACGATTTTCAATTATTACCTACAGCAGATGAAGTATTTAGGATACACAAATTCATTTGATGTATTAGACGCTCGAAAATTTGGCATTCCTCATGCAAGAGAAAGAGTATTTTGTGTCTCTTTGTTAGGAGGAGAAATATTTGATTTTGGTAAGTTGCAGCACCAGCCAATGAAGGATATTAAATCATTTTTGGAATATGGACCAGATGACGAAATTCCAGAACAATATCTCATTACTATCCCGTCAATGCTAAATAAAATTAAGGAATTTAATCCTAATCCTAGTGGAAGTTATAAACGGCAATTAGATGTCATTACAGATTTCTGTTACACCATAACCGAAAGGCAAGATCGATGTCCTAATGCAGGCATAATTCGTTTAAACAAACCACAATACCGGTACTTAACTGAACGTGAATGCTGGAGACTACTTGGTTTTGATGATGAGGACTTTAATCTCATGTTAAAAGAGTTCCCGACAAAAGCAGGAAAAAGGAATGCTACATTATATGCTCTTGCTGGGAATAGCATTGTTGTTCCAGTCTTAGAATCGATTTTTAAAGTGATATTAGATAGAAATTACGGAATGGATTTAATAACGGATTCAACAGGACAGCTGCAGTTGATCTGTTAATAAACAAAAGAGTAAAGGAATCTCCTAAATAGAAAAGAGCCCATTCAGGCTCTAATCTAAACATGAAATCATAAATATGGAGTTTGCGTACGACAAGGAATTCTTAAACGTGGCCATTTGAGAATTTTAGCCTTGTCCAATAATTAGCATTTCCACAATTAGTAAAAGTATGTAGGGAATTTTAATTTACACGATAAGCAGGGAGTTTCGTATTAATCAAAATTACGCAGTAAGAAAGGGGTTGAAAAGAGTGGAAAAGAAAATAGAGGACGCACAAGTGAGTATCCTTCTAGAAATTGAAGGTAAAGTACATTTAGTAGGTATGACCAAAGAACGTTTAGATGCAATTACTATGTTAATCAAAAACGCTGTCGAAGTCGCAATTCCTACTAACAAGAATCAAAAGGATTTATACGGATTCCTGAATTATAATAAGGATTTTCCAATTTAAGTTATGTCGTAATCCGAATATTTAAAGAAACAAATTGATAGTTGAGTAAAAAAGAGCCGGTTGGCTCTGAAGAAGAATTCTATATACCTTTTTCATTTATATGGATCGATATACTGCCACTTTTGAAATAAGTAAATTAACGAAGCGCAGATAATACAATTAATAAAAATTACAATATGGAAGTGATCATCCATTTTATAAATCCCGAAATATTCATAAAGGTTCATTATTCCAAAAGAAAAGATTGCATCGCTTATAGTGTTAATAGTGATATAAAGCCAAAAGTTCCCGAATGTAAAGTATAAAAATATAGTAGGTAAGACTATGTATATTCCATAGACGAAAGGTGTTGTATTAGTTAAAGGGAAAATTGTTTCAACAACTTCAACCAGATTATATCTTTGATATAGCTGAAATAATATTGTCAAGAGTAAGGCACTCACTAATCCACCTGGAATGAAGGACTTCACTCTTTTAGTATCTAATAAAAGGAGAATAAACCAAGGCAAAATTAACAGGGACCATAAAAAAGTATGAGTTAGCATATAAGCTATACCTCCAATAAATGATAATAATAATAATCTAACCTATAACTCTTTAGCCTATTCGTAAAAAGCCAGGAAGGTTATAATCCATGAATTTGTTAGATTGCTCTAATTAAGATGAGAATCGTTAGTCTGATAAGAAAACAATTCTTTATATTAGAAAAGAGCCAATTCAGGCTCTAATCTAATCGAGTTGGTATCTTATGGATGAGTAAGGGAAAAAGTTTAAGTAGGTGTTTTGGAAGAACTTGTTGTCCCTTGCCCAGTAGTAATTTATCCATAATTTTAAAAAATATACAACAAAAGAGAAATAAATCTATATGGGGAGGAGTGATTATATGAAGCTGACGTGCTCCAGCTTATGCTTTGCCTTACTTCCAGTAAAAGAAACAATGGTATTTGAACATAGACGTATTTGTTGTAAATGTCGCAGTAATCAATAAAAAAAGCCAGGAATCCCCGGCACCCAACTTTATTTTAACATAGGGGGTTCCTGTATGAAAGAAGCTGCCAGCAAACATATAGAATCTATACTGAAAGATTACCATTGGATGATGAACTCGATTAAGATTCTGAGGGACTCTATGAAGGATGCAGGGGAAGGGTTGACGGCTCAATACGGTATAGAAGCTGCTATGCCAAAGATGCAAGGCACAACTAGTGATCCTGTTTATAAAGAGACAGTAAGACGTGAGAAAAGGTATAAGAAGATTGCTCAGTATGAGGAAAAGGTGAAGTTAATCCAATTACTAATTCCTCTTATAGAAGATGATCGTGAAGGTGAAGTGCTTCACTGGCTTCTAGAAGGAAAATCTTATCGTTGGATTGGACTTCATATGGGGTTGTCTCATACAAATATCATTAGAATAAAGGATTCCATAGTTGACCAGTTGAGTACAAATGTTCCATATGTTCCAAACGAACCAAAATTGAACAAACGTAAATCTGCCTGCTAAAATTGAAGGCAGGACAGGGGAGGCAGTTAAACAAGCTGCTTCCTCTATTTTTGTGCGTTGCTCACCTTTCGGTGATTTTATAGGAGGATTTACCCTGTTTTATGGCGAATTATGTTATAAAAAGGGGAGGATTGCATATGGAACAGGTGAAACAAGGATTGTGGATTTGTTCTAAATGTGAGGCAGTAATCACAGATTATAATGAGTACCATGACAATGATGGCGTTTGTGATGTGTGTTATTCCATTCCTATTAAAAAACGAAGGGGGCTATTAAAATGAGAAAAGATCCAGGTGGTGGTGGCTGGGCAATCGACCCAGGTGTTGGAGGCAATCATATTGACCCTCCACAAGGCGGACATCATATTGATCCAGGTGGTGGAGGTATTAAAAGTTAGTAATGACAACAATTCTAACTTACGCAAATTCAAACTTTTCTATAATGTTGGTAGATAAAAGACTTAATATAGGACTTAATCAAGAAAATGGGTATTCAGATGATGGTGAAAAATTAAAAGAAATTGGATTTAGTTTAGCAAGTGGTTCCGGCCTTTATGAAGTTGCAAATAATATTATTAATTACATACTAACTGATGTACCCAAGGGAATTTCTATTGATGAGAGTTATAAGAATACTATCAATCAATTGAAGATAGGAAATCCAAGATTAAAAGATAGCATTGATGGAACGATAGTTATGATTAATTCATTTGATGAATCTATACAGAAATTTAGAACATCAAGATTAGGATTCGATACTGTAAAGACTTTAGAGAATGACTTAATTAATATTATTTATCCTTCAGACTTGATTCATGTAAAAGAGAATGAAAGTGCTTATAATGTGAATATAAAAACTGATAATTTAGCAGAAGTTTTATGGGAAATGTTAAATATATTTAAAGTAATTAGTGAAGAATCAAAATTTGTAAGTAGTGATTGTGATTTAGGGGTTATTCAATTCCTGGATAGTGCTCCAGCTATTTTTCGTAAAACCAATCATATTGATAGTTTTTTAGAAGATATACAAAATGGTAATTTATGAGATGTTAGCTTATAGCTAATGTCTTTTTTTAATCTCCAAAACAACTCAAATATATGGAGGTGGCAGGTGATGTAGCATGGCTGAAAAATATGTACAAGCAGAAAAAGATTATGTAAAAGGCATGAAATATAAAGACATTGCAGAAAAATACGATGTCTCCATTAACACCGTAAAATCTTGGAAAAAGCGGTATGGATGGAATAGAGATAGGGGTGCACCCAAAGAAAAAAGTGTGCACACAAAAAAGCGTGGTGCGCCAAAGGGCAATATAAACGCTAAGGGTAATAATGGCGGTGCTCCTAAATCAAATCAAAACGCTGCCACACACGGATTTTTCTCCAAGTTCCTTCCTGCTGAGACATTAGAAATCATGGAGCAAATGGAAGAACGTTCGCCTGCTGATTTGATTTATGACCAGATACAGATTCAATATGCTGCTATCATAAGAGCACAAAAGATAATGTATGTAGAGGATAAAGACGAGATCATAAAAGTGCTCAAAAAGAAAAAGGATTCCGATTTTGCAGAAGAACGTGAATGGGAATATCAATTTGCTTGGGACCGTCATGCTACATTTATAAATGCCCAATCTAGAGCTATGAGTGAGCTTCGGTCTTTAATTAAACAATTTGATGAAATGGCGCATATAGACGATGAACGCAGGCTTAAATTAGACCTGATGAAGGCACAAATTGATAAAACTAGAGCAGATGCTGAAAAAGCTAGTAACAATGATTCCGATAAGCCAATAGAAATTTTAATCAAGAGAAAAGGTGATGGAACATGATTGAAAAAGAGGTCAATCCACACTTTGAAGATTTTCTCTTTGACTGGAATCAAAAGTTTCAATTTCTTGTGGGTGGATACGGATCATCAAAATCTTATCACGTCGCTTTGAAGGTTATTCTCAAATTACTTTCTGAAAAACGTACAGCTCTTGTCGTCAGGGAAGTATATGAGACCATCAGGGAATCTTGTTTCTCGCTGTTCGAGGAAATCCTTATTGAACTGGAAATCGACGATAGGGTTAAAGCTGTGACTTCTCCAATGCAAATACGTTTCCCGAATGGTAGCAAAATTATATTTAAAGGAATGGATAAGCCACAGAAACTCAAATCAATTCATAATGTCTCACTTATTTGGCTTGAAGAGTGTTCAGAAATTAAGTATGAGGGATTTAAAGAGTTAATTGGTCGTTTAAGGCATCCAACTTTGCCACTTCATATGATTCTCTCAACAAACCCTGTAGATGAGGGTAACTGGACGTATTCACATTTCTTCATTAAGAATAAAGGCCAAGAAGATGAGGTTATATTTCTTGATGATGAGGATTTATATGAGAAAAGGACATTGGTTGTTGATGATACCTACTACCACCACTCAACAGCAGATGATAATTTGTTCTTGCCAGCTAGTTATGTGGAAGAACTAGAGAAAACGAAAATATACGATTTAGACCTTTACCGAGTTGCAAGGAAAGGTCGTTTTGGTGTGTCTGGAACTAAGGTTTTACCTAAGTTTGAAAGCAGGCCACACAATGAGGTTATGGATGCTATTAATTCTATCTATAAACCTGTTTACCGAGCAGGTATGGACTTTGGTTTTGAAGAGTCATCTAACGCACTCCTTCGTATGGCTATCGATGACAGAGAGAAGATTCTCTATATCTATTGGGAGTATTACAGCAAAGGAAAAGACGATCCAGAGATTGCTGATGATCTAGCTGAATTTGCTCAAACAAAAGAGCTAGTCAGGGGTGATAGTGCTGAACCGAAAACTATTTTTTATCTTAAAAAGCGTGGTATTAATATTAAACCGGCTAAGAAATTTCAAGGCTCAAGGTTACAGAATACGAAGAAAGTAAAAAGATTTTACAAAATCATTTGTTCAGACCAATGCAAAAACACAATTCGTGAATTAAAAAGTTTAACTTACAAAAAGGACAAGCAAGGAAATACAATTTATGACGAATTTAACATCGACCCACATACATTCAGTGCCATTTGGTATGGATTAGATGATTATGAAGTGGTTGATTTGAAAAACCACAAAGAAACATATAAAGCCCTACAATCATTGGGTCTGTAAAGGAGGGATACTATGGTAAAAGTAAATGATTTTGAACAAGCAAAGGATATTCAATATGGAGTAGGCAGTAAGCAACGTTTTCCCGACTCTGCAAATACTCATTACACTTTTCCGAGTGTTGATGATTTATTAAGTGATGCTGATCAGATAGCTGAAATGGTGCAACACCATATGTCCTACCAAAAGCCACGTCTACTAACATTGAGAAATTACTTCAAAGGAAATAACACCACAATTCTAACTGGGAAAAGGCGAAAAGAGGAACATGTAGCAGATAACCGCGCCACTCATAATTTCGCTAAATACGTGAGCCAATTTGTCCAAGGTTACATGGTAGGCATTCCGTTGAAAACAACTTACCCAGAGGAAACTATCAATGAAAAGCTAAGGGATATGAATCGAGCAAATGATGCAGATGAACATAATAGTGAATTGATTTTAGATCAATCCATTTATGGTCGTGCATATGAGATTCTTTACCGCAGTCAAGATGATCAGATTAAATTCACTACATTGGATGCTGTTTCTACTTTTGTTGTATACGACGATACAGTTGAAATGCTACCTATAGCTGGTATTCGCTATATGGATAATCAATTTCGTGATAACGAAACGATTGTTTATGTCTACACAGCCAAAAGAATTTATATTTTCAAAGGTAGTCAGAATCTAGATAATATAAAGCTTGATAGAGAGCAAGAACACTCATTTGATGGTGTGCCAATCATTGAATATAGCAATAACAAATTTCGACAAGGCGACTTTGAAGATGTCCTTAACTTGATTGATCTATATGATTCAGCACAAAGTGATTTAGCCAATTACAGCCAAGACTTAAACGATGCCATGCTTAAAATAGTGGGGAATTTAGAGATTGATGCAGAAGAAGCGAGAGATATGAAGGAGAAAAATATCTTATTCTTACGCACCGAACCAACCACAACAGGCACATCAACACAGGCTGACGCAGGCTATATCTACAAACAATATGATGTTGCTGGCTCAGAAGCATACAAGGACCGCATTGCTAATGACATTCATATGTTTACCGCCACTCCTAACATGAATGATGAAAACTTCGGTGGTGTTCAGAGTGGTGAAGCGATGAAATACAAACTTTTCCTACTTGAACAAAAGAGAGCCACCAAGGAACGGTTATTTAAAAAGTCTCTGCGTGATCGCTACCGACTGATTAATAACATCATGAGAGTTGCTGCAGAAGGTGAATTTGATGTAAATGATTTAACTATTACATTCACTGAAAACCTACCTGAGAATATCGCAAAAGAGATGGAATGGTTCACTGGTGCAGGCGGCCGTCTTTCTAACGAAACTATGCTCAGTATGCTGACATTTGTCGAAAACCCTCAAGAAGAAATCGAGAAAATCGAAGAAGAGGACAAAAATAGTCCTTTAAGCCAGCCGGTGTATGATTTCGAAGCAAATGAGCAAGAAGAAGTGAGCCATAATGAGTAGTTACTGGCGAGATAGAGAACTGGAACATATTGAAAAGCTAATCAAAAATGAATCAACCATCGCCAAAAAGATTAAACGAAATCAACTCAACGCAATGGCAGAGATTCAGAGACTCATAGAGAGTTTCTATGGCCGTTACGCATCTTCGGAAGGTATTTCTATGGAAGAAGCGAGAAAACGCATAGGAAAGCTTGATATGGAGAGATATGAACGATTAGCAAAGCAATATGTCAAAGAAAAGAACTTTACGAAGAAGGCAAATGAGGAAATGCGATTGTACAATGCATCGATGCGTATTAATCGTCTGCAACTGCTCTTTTTAGAAATCCAGTTAGAAGTAATTGCATCTACCAGCGCAGAGGAGAGATTACTCTATGAAGAAATGACAAAGGTTGCAAAGGCAGAATACGCAAGACAAGCCGGCATACTAGGAGAGTCGATGAATCGCAATGCAAGATCAATTGCTTCTATCGTGGATTCTTCATTCTTGAATGCCACCTGGTCAGATAGGTTGTGGTCCAATCAAACAGCGCTTCGCACAGAATTAGAGAAATTACTTAATAGGGGGATTGTACAAGGTCTCAACTCAAGAGTATTAGCTAGAGACTTGAGAAAGGTATTTAAATCAAGTATCAGCAACTCTGAGCGTCTCATGCGCACCGAAATGGCGAGAGTACAAGGTGATGTTTTTAAGGACAGTTTGAATCAAGGTGATTTTGATGCATACGAGTATATCGCTGAACCATCTGCCTGCCCTATATGTAAATCCTTAGATGGCAAGGTGTTTAACCTTAAAGATATGAAAGTTGGAGTAAACATGTTCCCAATGCATCCGAATTGTAAATGCGCTACTGCAGTTGCAATTGATCGTGAAGCTTGGGATGCTGATTTAAGGAGTAGAGGATTATAAGTTTGACCTAAGTAAGTCATTAAAAGGCTATGAAACTCACAAAATCAATCGTACATGGACATTTAGAAACTAAATAGAGTATTTGTATGGGAAAGTCGTAGATGGGCTAGAAAGCGTGTCTGGGGCTTATTTTTATGCAAAGAAATAGGAAGTATCTATGTGTATGTGGGATAGGGGGAAGCATGATGAATTTACCAATTAACGTTTTAAATAAATCATTCTTATTAAAGCTGAATTTACAAAACTTCGCTGATGATCCAGAGGGCGGAGGGCAGGATGAACCACCAGCTGATTTAGAAAAGCTTGAATTAACTGCGGATGAATTACAGAAGAAAATTGAAGCTGAATCAGATCGTAAACTAGCTAGTGCTTTACAGAAGAAGCGTGGAGAGTGGGAAAGTGAGTTACAAACTAAAATTGATGATGCACTAAAAGAAAAAGACCGCCTTTCTAAGCTGTCTGATAAAGAGCGCAAAGATGAGGAATTATCACAACGTGAAAAGGACATCGCGAAACGATTAGCAGAAATTGAAAGAAAAGAATTGAAGGCAGATGCTATTGCTGATCTCACTCAAAAAGAATTACCTACTTCGTTTGCTGATTTTCTTTTAGCAGAAGATGCTGAATCAACACTTAAAAACATCAATGATTTTAAAACAGCATTTGATGAAGCTGTAAATGCAGCAGTAAAAGAAAAATTACGTCAAGAAACACCAATTGCAGGAACGGGTTCTTTCACAAACGGTAAAGTGCCATCCGTTGCTAATTTGGCACAAGAACACAGATTGATAAAATAGGAGGAATATATTTATGCCAACATTTAATCCAGATAACGTTTTATTACAAGACGCAAAAACAGGTGCGATTCCTGAGGAACAAGGAACGCTAATTTTAAAAGAAACTATTTCAAATTCGGTTATGATGCAATTAGCTCAATACGAAGAAATGACCAAACAAAAGAAAACCTTCCACTATCTAGCTGAGGGAGTAGGAGCTTACTGGGTTGGTGAGGGTGAAGTTATCCAAACATCTAAGCCGCAATGGTTAAAGGCAACAATGGAAGCGAAGAAATTAGGTATTATTATTCCTGTTTCTCGTGAGTTTTTACAATACAGTATCACAAATTTCTTTAATGAGGTACGCCCTTTAATCGCTGAAGCATTTTATAAGAAGTTTGATGAAGCAACTATCTTAAATGTAGATAATCCATTTGCGCAATCGCTTCAAGAGTCAGTTACAAATGAAAGTCATATTGTTACAGGTGATATCAACGGAGATACCTTCTTTGAATTGAATGACCTAGTAAACGATGCTGGATTTGATGTAAACGCATATATCTCTAAAAAGAATAACCGTTCACAATTACGAAGAGTTGTAGATGGGTTTACTCAAGAAGATGGAACTATCACTGATCCAGTACGTTTGTATAATCGTGGAGCAAATACACTAGATGGCGCACCAGTTGCTGATTTAGAATCGACTAATATGAAAAAAGGTGAATTGTTTGCAGGTAACTTCAATTACGTTCGTTACGGTATCCCTTACAACCTAAACTACAGCATTTCAGAAGAAGCTCAGTTGTCATCTATGGTTGATGAAAGTGGTAAACCTATCAATCTTTGGGAGCGTGAACTAATGGCTATTCGCGCCACTATGGATGTTGGTTTTATGGTCCTTAAAGATAATGCGTTCGCAAAAATCGAGCCAACTACTGCTCCTGAGGGTGCGTAATCTGTGTCAAAATATATTGTTGTAAAAGATTTTACTGATTTAGAAGATGGTAACTATGTTTATACAGAGGGTGATAAATTCCCTCGAAAAGGAAAATGCAAAAAGGCTCGAATAGAGGAGTTATCATCAACTACCAATAAGCGTGGAGAGATTCTTATAAAAGAAATCGAAGAAGGCGATTAATATGTTAAATAACATCAAAATTCTTCTCGGTATCAAGGACAATCTGCAAGATGATGTCCTTGATGTCCTTATAAAAAATGTTCAAAGTCATTTGACGGTTCTTTTGGGGAAGCAAATGCCAGAGGAGCTATCTTTTATCGTGCAAGAAATCGTCATTCGTCGTTTTAATCGTATTGGTACAGAGGGGATGCAATCAGAATCGGTAGAAGGCCACTCTGTTAAGTTTTATGATCTCAAAGATGAATTTACTCCATATACAGATATAATTGCTTCCTACAAAGAATCAGAGGGTGAATCAGCAAGGGGCAAGGTGATGTTCTTTTGAGATTTGATAACCGAATTACTTTTGTCAAAGAGCAAGAATCCTATTATGACCCTGTGAAAGGTGAATGGGTTGAAGGTGAGCTAATTAAAGAGACTTTGCCTTGCAATCTTTCTAATTTAGGCATCACCCGTACTGTAGAGTTATTTGGTTCTATCGATAAAAGCGTTACTGTAGCAAGGTTACAAGCTCCTTTCGACAGTCCAATTGATTATGTATTAATAAACGAACAAAAATATCAAATTAAGCGCCGTTCCGATTACAGGAAGGGTGTTTTTTATTTAGAGGGTATTGCAAATGGCTAGATCGAGTTCATTTTCAGTTACTGGTATTCGTCAATTACGAGGGCAACTCAAAAGAAATGCTAGTCTCCAGGATATCAAGAATATTATTCGATTGAATGGGTCTGAATTGGACAGAGTTATGAAAAGAAATGCCAACTTTGTAAAGGGGTATTCCGTTGGCGATACAAAACGTTCTATCAATCTTAGCATCCGAGACAATGGATTTACTGCAAAGGTAGCGCCAACAACCAACTATAGTCCATATCTCGAATACGGAACAAGATATATGAGCGCCCAGCCATTTGTTTACCCTTCTTTTACTGTACAAAAAGTAAAATTTTTAAATGACTTAACAAGAGTAATGAGGTAGGTGGATAAATGGAGACTAAAAGTGTTGAACAACAATTATTTGATGCTGTTTTCATGGCTTCAATGAATCTAGGATATAAAACAGTTGATTATTTACCACCTAGCGACTTTGCTTATCCATTCGTTTTCATCGGAGAAACATTTAACCAGGATGGCAGAACAAAATCTGGTTTATATCACGATATCCAGCAACGTATTCACGTATATCACACAATTAAAAAACGCAGAGAATTATCAACGATGGTTGATGCGATCAAAAGAGAATGTAGGTTGTTAAAGAGAGCTGACACATATTACATCAATTGCAAGAGAGCGCAAAGTCAAATCTTACCAGATAACACAGATGTGGAGCCGTTACTTCATGCAATTATCGAACTAGAATTTAGACTTAATTAGGAGGTTATTACATGGAAATGATGCAAGGGAAAAATCGTATCCTACTCTTTAGGAAATTGTCACAACAAAATACAGTTGCTGCTAAGTTGGTATTCCAAACGGATCATACTTTTAGTTACTCTCGTGAATTAGATTCTATTGTTACAAAAGATGGTCGAGTAATCAAAGTGGGCGAATTAGAGTCTGAGGTCAGCATTGAAGCGATTCAAGCGAAAGATGATGCTGTTGGCCCGATGCTTCGTGACTCAGTAATTAAAGGGGAGAAACTGGAACTTTGGGAAGTATCAGTTGATGAAGAATTGAAAAGTAGTGAAGGAAAGTATCCAGCAGTATATGCACAAGGGTACCTAGATTCATGGGAAGATGCTGCAGGAGCAGAGGACGAAGCGACAATCTCAAGTAACTTTATCGTGGAACTTGAACCGCAATTCGGATTTGCGACGCTAACAGCAGAGCAAGAGAGTGCGGCACAATATGCATTTACAGACACTATAGCAGATGGAGAGCAGGCATAAGCTTGCTCTCTTACTTATTGGGAGGGTAAAACATGGAATTTAAAGTTTCAAATAAGGAATACCAACTTAAATTTGGTATCAAGTTCATTCGTGAGTTAGACAAAATCTACAAGGTGGATTATCAAGGTATGGAGTTTGGTATGGGTGTTAATTTAGCTTTTATGGCTTTAAATCAATATAATCCTTCTGCTCTATCTCAAGTAGTGCATGCAGCTGTTTCTCATATGCCTAGTGCTCCGAGTTTATCAACAATTGACTCAGCTATTGAGGATTATGCTGAAGAACAAGATGGATTAGAGAGTTTATTTGAGGAAGTTCTTAGTGAGATGGGAAAGTCCAAGGTGACGAAATCCACTCTCGAGAAATTCAAGAAGATGGCACAAACCGATACAGAACAACCTCAATAGAAACTTACGAAGAGATAATTCTTAGTTGTTTCCGTTACCTAGGGTTCACTAGTTTGTATGATATTGAAATTTTATCTCTTTACGAATACCGAATGAGAATGAAGGCTTATCAACTATCATCCATAGACAAAGAATATGACATGCATAAACAAGCATGGCTTAATTTTGTTGTGCAATCGACAAAAGAACAGGGGAAAAAACAAGTACCTGTTTATACAAAATTCAAAGATTTCTTTGATTATGATGAGCGCATTAAAGAAATCAATGGTACACAAATAAAACGTTTATCAAAACGTCAAAAAAGAATGGCCCATCTTGCAGCTGGGGTTAATGGAAGGGGGGAACGGATATAGCTGAATCATATAGCGTTGAAGCTTATCTCAGAGCCACTGGGGTCGAATCATTTAGTAGAGCTTTTAATAGTGCTGCTAGTGGTGTTAACGGATTAGAAAGATCAACTAGCAACTATTCACAAGCTACTCAAGACGCAATCAGGCGATCTGGAGGCTTCATCGATGCTCAAGGGCGTTTGCGTAACGCTCAAGGACAGTTCATGTCAAGTACAGAAAGAGCTAGACATGGATTACAAAATTTCGGACATACAACCAATGACATCAACAGAACAATGGATAGAGCGAGCTTCTCTATCAAAGGGTTCATCGGCTCCATTCTTGGAATATCTGCTGTTGTGGGTGTCATTAATACCGTAAGAAATGCGATAGATGGTGCAGTATCTCGATATGATACTCTAGGAACCTTTCCTACCGTGATGAAGCAAATGGGATTTTCCGCAGAGGAATCAGAAAAAGCCATAAACAAATTATCTGATGGTATTCAAGGATTACCAACCACCCTAGATGATGTAGCTAGCACTGCTCAACAAATAGCGACTATGACGAATGATTTAGAAGGGGCTACAGATACCACTTTAGCCCTTAATAATGCATTCATTACGTCAGGTTCTTCATCTGCGGATGCTTCTCGTGGTTTAAATCAATATGTGCAGATGTTATCTAAAGGTGAAGTTGATTTACAGTCATGGCGTACATTACAGGAAACGATGGGGGTAGCCCTAAATGATACTGCAAAAGCGTTTGGTTTTGCTGGTACCTCTGCTCAAAATGATCTATATGCTGCATTGCAAAGTGGTGAAATCACCTTTCAAGATTTCAATGATAAGATTATTGAATTAAATGAAGGTGTAAATGGATTTGCAGAACGAGCGAAGACGTCTACAAGCGGGATACGGACAGCTTGGACTAATATGCAAACTGCGGTTGTTAGAGGGGTAACTAATATCATTACTACGATTGATGAAGTACTAAAAAACACTCCTTTAAAAAGTATTGAAAATATCATAACGACGACAGGGAAGGCCTTCTTTTCCTTCCTAGATTCCTTTGCTAAGGGGATAAGTACTGTGTTACCTGTAGTTATTGGGTACTTCCAAACGTTGTTTTCGTTATTACAACCGTATATTCCTATTCTAAAACAGATCGCTATGGGTATAGCTGTTTTTATTGCAACTTTTGCTGGATTAAATACTCTTAAAAACATAATTTTAGGGGTTAGGACAGCAATGGTGTTGTTGAATACTGCTATTCTGATGAATCCGATAGCTTGGCTCGCTGCATTAGTAATAGGTGCAGTAGCAGCATTTATCTACTTCTGGAAGAACAGCGAGATATTTAGAGATAAAGTCACTTCTGCTTTCCTAACCTTAAAGACGATTGCTATACAGGTTTTCTCTGTAGTAGCTAGTTTCATAGGCGAAAAAATCGATCAAATAAAGCAATTTTGGGATGAAAATGGCGCTCAGTTTGTTGAGGCCGTTAAAAACGCATTTAAAATGATTCTATCGGTCGTTGAGTTTATTATGCCAGCGATCTTATTTGTCGTTGAAATGGTTTGGACGGCTATAAAACAAGTAATAGATGGAGCCTTAAATATCATAATGGGACTAATTAAAATTTTCTCTGGATTATTTACTGGTGACTGGTCGAAAATGTGGGAAGGTATTAAACAGTTGTTTTTTGGTGCGATTGATCTAATTATAGGGTTATTTTCGCTTTCTTTTGTAGGTGGATTAAGGAAACTTCTAGTTAGCTTAGGGAAGAGTGCTTTAAGTCTAGTTAAATCTATGTGGACTGGAATAGTTAACTTTTTCAAGAGCTTTGGCTCTACTGCATCAAGTATTGCATCCAAAATGAGTAAGTCGATAGTTGATTATTTCAAGAGTCTTTATGACAGAGCTATTAGTATATGGTCTACTCTCCGTACTTTTGGAGCAAGCAACTGGAACGCTTTAAAAGAAACAGTTGTTGGTGTCGCTAAAACAATCTTTTCCACAGTTAAAGGTAGATTCCAAGATAAATTTAATGCAGTAAAAACGACAATGACAAACCTAAAAACCAAGGTGAGCGACATCTGGGGTGAGGTAGTCAAATTCTTCAAAAATATTGACCTATACAAAATTGGTAAAGATATCATTCAAGGGTTGATCAATGGAGTAGGTGCAATGTCCTCCGCGGTGTGGGATAAAGCGAAATCAATTGCTAATGGAATCGGTGACTCTATTAGAAAAGCATTAGATATACATTCCCCAAGCCGAGTAGCTATAAGTTTAATGGAGTTCTTCGGTCAAGGTATGGTTAAAGGGCTCGATAATTCAGTTTCTTGGGTTGAAAAAGCATCTCAAGCACTTGGCAATGCGGTTGTTCCTGATGTCCCTCGTTTTAATCTGGCAGGCGAAGTTGCTGGTATAAACAAAATGGCAGAATCAAAGATTTATAGTGATGTGCAAAGTGCAGTATCAGTTTCAAAAGAACCAGCTAATATCAATATCCGAATTGGACAAAGTGAATTTAATGCTTTTGTCGATGATATTTCTAATGCCCAAAATAGAAAAGCCTTTAGACACAACAAACGACCAAGATAGGAGGGCGCTTAGGTTTATGTATAACTTTATAGATACCATACCAAATGATAACGCAAAGAATGCCCTCTTATCGTTGCAAACTGTTTTTAATGGGTTTAACCTTGATGAACTATTAACAGATGATACAGGGCGTTTTGTCACATTGTCAGTAGGTGGTAGAGGTATACTTTCTAAAAGAATGAATATCACAGAATCACCTTATCAGCATGGAGCAAGAGAAAAAGGATTTACTTATGATGTTAGAGAAATCCCGGTGAAGTTTTTGATTGAAGATAAGACAAGTAGAGGGTTGAGGAATCGGTTCAATAATTTGAATGCCTTCTTATTAGGCAGCAAAAAACGGTTAGAATTTACCGATGAAGAGGCTTATTTTATCGCTACATTGCAGAGTGCTGATATACCAGATGAAGAATCTAATTCATTGGTGGGTACTCTTATTTTTGTTTGTACTGATCCAGCAAAAAGAAAGAATTCTAAAGAAATCAATGTGATGGATACAGATGCGACACATATAATTTCGACTCAAGGAGAGACACCTTGGTCTATAAATGTTGTTTTCAGTGAAGCAACCAATAAATTTGAATTTACAGCAAGCAATGGTCTATACCTCTTACTAAACTATACGTTTGTCGCAGGAGACAGATTGCAGATTGATTATGTTGGCCGCAAGGTATTTTTAAATGGTAACGATTTAAGGCCAACGGTCAGTATGTCATCTAACTATGTGTTGTTACAACCAGGTGAAGTTACATTAAAAGCAAGTCATGATTGTGATTTGATTTATGATGAAAGATATTATTAAGCCTTCGCTGAGAAGGGAGGTATAAGATGGCAGAGCTATATTTATTTAACCAAGACGACAAACAATTGACCATTATCTCTGAGGATAGTGGTCTTATTAGTGCCCCTTATCGTATCGAAGTTAATAAGATACCAGAAACTCCTTTTTCTTTTACTGTAGAAGCTGACAGTGATAACGTTAAATATGTACTTGAGGAAAATAAAGTTGTTTTCCGTGATCATGAAGGAGATTTAAGGCTGTTTGTCATTAAGGAGTTAGATGACTCTGACGGCATGGATGGACCATTA
Organism: Cytobacillus sp. FSL K6-0129; assembly: GCF_038007625.1. NCBI lineage: Bacteria > Bacillati > Bacillota > Bacilli > Caryophanales > Bacillaceae > Cytobacillus > Cytobacillus sp. FSL K6-0129. Next base: position 3,570,209 of record NZ_JBBOXM010000001.1, read on the forward strand.
ACTACAGCTACCTGTGAACCAGAGTTTTTAGAACTTGCAGAGCATATTATCTTAGATAAACGATTTTCAGATAAAACTGCACAAGTTGCTCTGGATGCAGCTTTAGAAGGTACTGGTTGGATAGGAGAAGTTGAGGTTGATTTAGGACTTGCTTCCACAAACTTTTACCGCATGCGGTCAGTTGATGCTATTTGGGAGATTATCAAAGTTTGGGGCGGAGAATTTAAAGATGTCGTTGAGTTTGACGAGGAAAATAATATTATCGCCCGTAAGATTAAAATCATCCAACGACTTGGCAAAGATACAGGTCAGCGCTTTGAAATAGACCATAATACAACTGAAATTGGTAGACAAGTCTTAAGCTATCCTGTAACTGCTATGTATGGTTGGGGGGCATCGCTTGAAACAGAGGGCGGTGGCAACACTCGTTATATTGATTTCGGTGATATCGAAAAGTCGATTGCCAATGGTGATCCATTTGATAAACCCAAAGGGCAAAAATGGGTAGGAGATCCAGAAGCCTTTGCAAGTTATCGCCGCATTCGTGATGGTGTAGCTTTACATCGTTTTGGTCAGTTTAGCAACCAAGACTATGAGGACCCCGAGGAACTATTGTGGGCAACATGGGATAATCTCCAAAATAATAATAAACCAGTAGTTAATTATCGTTTATCCGTTGATTTATTTGACGATAAAGTAAATTTGGGTGATACCGCCATTGCAATAGATCGTAAGTTTGCTAGACCAATAGAAATACAATCTCGTATCATCGCCATGGAATATGACATTTTAGACATTGACGGCACCATGGTTGTTGAGATGGGACAATTTCTAGAGTTAGATGATAATCGACTCGAAGAATTAGAAAAAGAAGTTGAAAAAATCCGTGATCGTCCACAACAAGTCACAGAGGGTAGTTTCCCAGACATCAAACCCACTACTCCAATAAATGTTGAAGCAATAAGTGGATATGAATCTATTCAATTGTATTGGGATTATGATAGTTCAATTTATGTTAAGCATTATGAAGTGTATGGTTCTCAAATTAAAGATTTTATTCCTGATACCCAACATTTATTGTGGAGGGGTAATACTAGTGGCTACCTTCATAAAGCAGAAACAAATCAAATATGGTATTTCAGAGTAAGAGCTGTTAATCAACACGGAACACCGAGTGATTGGTCAGTACAAGTTAATGCTCCAACCCGAAGAATTATAGATGATGAAACTCTTTTTGGACCAGATGGGGCAGAGAAGTTAAGAGAACTATCAGAAATGCATGATACTCTTGGAGATAGCGTAATTAGAAAGGATATGATTCGCCAAGATGTATATGATCAAATCCAAGCTGATTCAAAGCAGTATACTGATGCTGAGATAACAGCTACAGAAGTTAGCTTGATGTCTGAGCTTGCAAATAAAGCAGGCTTTGACTATGTGGATGGAAAGATATATCTGGTTAATGAGGAATTGCTTAATAAGGTTGATAATGGCGTTTACCAGAATAAAATTCTCCAAATTGATAACAGCCTAGATGGATTGTCTTTACGAGCGCAAAATGTAGAAGCAAATGTTAATGAATTAACTGGTGAGGTTGGTAGTGCTCTTAGTCAAATTGCTGCAGTTGATATTAAGGCTAATGGGATTTCTACAAGTGTGAGTGAGCTTAGGTCAGACTTTAATAATTTGGAGATTGGTGGTAGGAACTTAATAAAAGGAAGTGATGTACCATATACATTCCCCATAGCTACTACTACTTTCGTAAATAGGATATTCTATAGGGGTTTGGAACGCAATACGACTTATACATTTAGCGCAGAGATAGAAGTTCATGAGGGCAGTGTAACTGAAGTGTCGGTCTATCCGTATTTAGCTAGTGGTCAGAATATGACCGTGATACATGCACCAGTCATTGACGGTAAGATAGTTGCTACCTTCACGACTGACGATAGGTATGATTACAATTTATTGGTCTATAATGGCCGGTCGGGTATGACTACAGGAAATAGTATAACGATATCCAAATATAAACTCGAAAAAGGGAATAAACGTACCGACTGGACACCAGCACCCGAAGATATAGAAAGCCGTGTCTCATCAGCCGAAACACGCATTGACCAAACAGCATACGACTTAACATTTAAAGCATCCACTCAAGAAGTCAACTCATTAACCGGTAGAATGACATCAGCAGAATCATCCTTAAGGCTCTTATCAGATGATATTGAATTGAAAGTAGACCGAGATGGGATTATTGGTGCGATTAATGTACAACCTGGAACCGTGAAAATCCAAGCGAGATTACTAGATGTTGGTGATTTTACTAATCTCGTAGATAATGGAACATTCGAGGATGATACTACCAACGTTACAAACAAAGTAAATGGATGGATAAACGAAAACCCAAGTAACTCAGTTTTTATGGTATATGATCAAACAACATGGGGCTTACAAAACGGTTCTACAAAGACCATGACTTTATGGGCAAATAATGTACGCAATGTTGATGTCATGCAAGAAAGGTTTATCCAAGTAAGTGAGGGTGATGAGTTTTACTTTGAATGGGAATATCGAAATCACAATACTGCTGGGACTGGAAGACAAACTTTTGGCGTACGTAATTACTCTGCTTCAAAAGAACATCATAGTTGGGGAACAGCTTTCACTACAACAACCAAGACCGTAAATTGGACTAAAATGAATGGTTCATATAAAGTGCCAGTTGGAGTTGGATATATTAGAATTCGCGTTACATTTGAAAACAATGGAGAAACTTCTAACCGCCTATATGTTGATAACCTTGTCGTTAGAAGAAAGAATAACAGTCATTTAATTGTGGATGGTTCAATTTCCGCAAACTTAATGGCTGCCAATAGTATAACAGCTCAAAACGGCGCATTAGCAAATGCGTCTATTACACGTGCAAAATTACAAGATGCCATTATTGGTACAGCGCAAATTGATGATTTAGCTGTAACTGCTGCGAAAATTGCAAGCGTGAACGCTGACAAAATCACTGTGGGCGCATTACGTGGTATTGACGTATATGGTGCTAAGTTCCGTTCTTCTGATGGATTAACTAACTTAGAAATCATCGGTGGTAATGTCCGTCTTACGCAGTCTAATGGGCAATATGTAAATGTTAATCCTGACGGTTTGTTTGGATATAATTCAGGTGGTTCGCAACGATTTAGAGTAGATAAATTATTGGTTACTAGTGCAGCACTAGGGACAAGTAATTCAAATGTGTATTTAGCACCTGATGCAAACAATGAGGCGCGTGTTGTTGATGTTAACAGTATTCCATCTGATGGAGCTGCAGAAAATTATACTTATCGACCAATTAGGGCATTGGGATATCGCTTTAAACCTGGTCTACACGGATATATAGGTGTGGATACAGATAGAGAAGTAAGAATTACATCTTTAGGACTTAGACAAGATGATGGTACGGTTGTTTATCGTGCGTTAAGGGCAGCTGGAATTTATGCAGACCATATCAGTATAAACAATACTTCAACTGGTGCAAATTTATATGCTAGACCAGCTACTGATGGTGAATTAAGAGTTACCCGGGTTGATACTACTGATGATTACAGACCTGTGCGCGCGAGTGGTTTTCTTGGTACTTATATCGACAGGTCAACTCATGCTGATGGAAGCCATATTTATGTCAGACCAGCAGGAGACCCAGGAGAGGTTAGAGTAACGGTACGAGGGACGACGGATACTTGGAGACCGTTGCGAGCAAGCGGATTTTATGGAAATCACATTAGCATTAACGGGAATACAGATGGGGTACATCTATACTTAAGACCATCAAGTAATGGAGAGGTTCGAGCAACAGTTTCTGGTACAACGGGTACATATGTACCAATGCGCGCTTCTTCATTCCCTACAGGTTCTTTGGCTGCATTCAAACAAGATATAAAAGAATGGACAGGTAGTGCTTTAGATATCATCAACCGTTCAACAATTTATGAATATCGTTTAAAAAGCGAAGTGGAAACTGGTGTTTTACGAGCCAGACAGGGGCTAGTGATTGGTGATGGTTATCGTATTGCACCAGAATTAATTGATGGTGATGGTGTAGAGCAATATCTTATGAACAGTATTAACATGAAAGGCATTCAAGAACTAGATAAAAGAACCCTTGGACACGCTGATGATATAAACTGGCTTAAGATAGAGAACCAGTATTTAAAACAAAAGATTGCAAAATTAGAAGGAAAAATTAGCGCTGCATAAAATAGGAGGTTTTAAAATGAAAGTAGAAATCGAAAACGGTAAATTAGTAGCTGCAATTAACTTTATGTATGATCTAAAACTAGCAAGAAAACATTCGCGTTTCCGCCGCCATTTTATTAATAAAATGACTGAAAGACTAAAAACTGTGGAAGAAGATCGTAAAGAGCTTGTTAAAGAACATTCTCATAAGGACGCAAAAGGAGAAGCAATCGTGAAAGATGGTCAATTTGACATCAAAGACATGGTTGCTTTTACTAATGATTTAAAGGAATTGAATACTGAAAAACTGGTAATTGAAGGTGGTGATAATCGTGAGATGATTCGTACGATTAAACATGTATTGAAAAAGTTCGAAGATGTTGAATACGAGGGTCAAGATTCTGATATTTACGATTATCTTTGTGAACAATTTGGTGTAGATGAAGAAGAAAAAGGAGATGAAGAATAATGTTTGACATCCAAATCACTGGCACAAATATTCGTTATGCTGATGGTGGTATTTCCGTAGTTCATGTCCAGTTCCAAGGCCATGACCCTGAAAGAACAGTTAGTCTAAGCGGATATATCCCGTTAACATCAGAAGAGTATCAAGGGAATGAGTCCATTCCAGCATTGAAAAATATTGTTAGAACTAAATTAACAGAGAGATTACAACCAGAAGCCGAGTAAGGCTTTTTATTTTGCTTAAGGGGGAGATAAATTGGAGGCGGTAGGGGTGAACACTCACGATAAAGAGATAACTGAGTTGAAGGGGGATATCAAATCATTAGAAAACAGAGTGAATATCCTTGAAAGAAAATCGGACTTGCATGGTGAAAAAATCGATGCAATTGATAAAAAGCTAGAAAAAATTGAAGACAATACAACATGGATTAAGCGCGCCTTAATAGGTGCGATTATTACAGCGATTAGCACCGGCTTAATTGGCGGAGCAATCGCTCTTTTTTATAATGTGATAGGAGGATGAATAGATTGAAAATGGACAAAGGGACAATCATTAGAACAGCAGTATTATTGGTGGCAATCATTAATCAATTCTTGGTAGCAACAGGGTTGAATCCAATCCCCGGTAGCGAACAATTGTGGGGGGAAGTTTTAAGCACGGCATTTACTGGCGCGGCCGCAACGTGGGCATGGTTTAAAAACAACTATGTAACTGCAAAAGGTAAGCGTCAGAAAGCTGCTTTAAAAATGAAAGGCTTGACTAAATAAGATTAAGGCTGTCCAATCGGGCAGTCTTTGTTCTTTATAAAATAATAAAAAGGAGTGTTAAATTAAATGGTTAAAATTTATATTGATCCAGGTCATGGTGGGACTGATCCAGGTGCTGTAGGTAATGGTTTACAAGAAAAAGCGTTAACTTTGCAGATTGCTCAAAGGGTAAGAGAATTGTTGAGTAATTATAATAATGTGGAAGTAAGGATGAGTCGTACTGGTGACCAAACTCGTTCATTGTCTGACCGTACTAATGATGCCAATTCATGGGGAGCTGATTACTTTATGTCCATCCACATTAATGCTGGTGGCGGTACAGGATATGAAGATTTTATTTACCCGGGTGTAGGCGCTCCTACGACAACATACCAAAACTTAATCCACGAAGAAATTATGAAGCTAGTCAACTTCTCTGATCGTGGTAAAAAATCAGCAAATTTTCACGTGTTAAGAGAAACAGCCATGCCAGCTATTCTTACTGAGAATGGTTTTATTGACAACGTTAATGATGCTAATAAATTGAGACAAGCTTCATTTATTCAATCAATTGCTCAAGGTCATGTGAATGGTCTGGTGAGAGCTTTTGGATTACAGAGAAAAGCAGCTGCATCTAAACCATCTACTCCTTCAAGCTCTTTAGTGCATACAGTTGTAAAAGGTGATACATTCTGGTCATTATCTCAAAAATACGGCACTACTGTGGCAAATCTAAAGAAATTAAATCCTAGTGTTAAGGAAGATGCTTTAAAGATCGGTAGCAAACTGAACATTACTGCTGGTGCAAATTACCATAAGGTGGTTAGAGGTGATACTGTTTCTGGACTTGCTAAAGAGCATGGTAGTACGATTAAGCAGATTCGCGATTGGAATAAGTTAGATGCCAAGTATACAATTTATGTTGGTCAAAATTTAAGAGTGAAGTAATAATAAAAAGCCCTTCATTTTGAAGGGCTTTTTAAAGAAATAATCTAATAATAGTAACAGTAGCACCGATTGTAGTTAATCCAGTTGCGATAATCCATTTCACTAAACTTCTTTGAGATTTATCAATCATATTTTCCACTTTTGTTTGATCAGGTATTTCATTTGATTTTATTACTTCGTTTATTATTACTTTGACATCATTCTCTGAAGGTAACGGTTTAATTGAATCTTGTATAGTTTGGGTAAGGGTTGCTTGTAGTTGTAAAATATCAGCTTTTGTTACAATTCCATCAAATTTCATTTTTGTTGTTAATGTATCTTCCTTCACGCTTTCTAATTGTTCTTGAATTTTTTTAGTATTGAACTCAAGGTTTTCAACACGTCTTTCCAAGTCTCCCATCCCATCATCACCTCCACCGTTGCTGTTACGCCCTTTTTTCGTTGTATCTTGAACAGTACCCTCAACAGTATCTAAAGAGAACGAATAGTTCTTTTTTGTCCCTCTTTTTAATCTTATGCTCGTTTCATTGAAAATGCCACCGATAACCTTTTCTTCATCTAATAATTTTAAATGTTGCGGGTCTATCTGAGAAATTTTTTCTTGTGGTAAGTCCTTGATATCAATAGAATTATCATTTCCAACTCTTAAAATATCCATACTTTTTTCCATAAGTCATCACCTATTGTCCAGATGGAAGTACTGGTATCATCAATTTACTTGTAGTTTGGTCGTTGATTGTTACTCTAAATGTATGAATTCCTTCTTGTTTGAAAAGAATATTGTTGAACTTTAGATTAACAGCACCACTAGCAAGAGGATCTGATTCATCCGGCGGTGTAAAGTCGAAATCAAGGACTTCTTCAATTAGGTTAGAGCCAGTTGGTTGCGTAATCTCAATCTTAAGTTTATATTGTACTTTTACTTTTAAATCAAACATTGAAAACGCAAGAACAAATGAAAAATTACCTGGAACAGAATAAGGCGTTATTACATTATATGGTTTTCTTAACGTGACATCACCACGATCATTAAATACTTCTTCACATACAACTATATACCCAACTTTAGCCAATTTCATTAACCCCTTAAAGTGTATATTCTTTTTATACAATTTTAAGATTAATTGTGGAATTCTGCAACAAAATAGTAAAAACTTTCATAAAAATATCTTAAAAAGATAAAATCAATATCCTATCTCAATCGAGGGGCTTTCTTGCTTTTAAAAATTCTACTATTTCAACAAGAGTAATACCAATCGCCTTTGCTTCCTCAATCAATTCAACCCACTCATCATCTAACTTTATGACACATCCCTCCTTTTTATTTAAATTCTATAAATAGGTCCAAAGTCCTTCTTTGCAAAAAAATAACCCTTCTCATTATGAGAGGGTGTTACATTTTTGAATGAAGTTCACTATTAATAAGTCTTTTTGATTCTGCAATAGTCTCTTTAAATGATACTCCTGTACATTTAATTTCAACTTCTCCTCTTTTGGCAGTCACTGTTACTGTATTTTTATCTGCATATATATGATAAGTAACGCCATCCTCAATAAATCCTAATGGCTCATATTTCATTAAAACATACCTCTTTCCTATAATATGTAATTATATTAACAAAAAATAGGTAAATAAGTCCTGTTATTTGCTCAGGTAAAAGTTCAATAGCTCCTCGCACTTATTCCTGATGCGTGGATTAAAATAATTATGCTGCTCATCGTATCCTTTATATTGAAATTCATACATAGTAAACGATTCATCATGTCCAATTTGCTTCACTCTCATATTCCCTTTTTTCATCTTTTGTTTTACTTCTTTAAGATCTGATTGGACTTTCTTTATTGTATTTTCCATCAAGGTAATATAAGGTTGCTTAATTTTAAATGGGGAATTTTCAATGACTTGTAAATCTCTTTCTAGAATTATAATTACCATTGGCAAGTAGATAGCTTGCTCAAGTACATCTCGATCAGCTTCATTAATTCTAGTCATAATTTTAAACCCTTTCGATTGATATCACTTCGTTAATGTGGAATTTTAAAGTTTTTAAATCGTTCGTTTCCAAGTGAATGTACATATTAATATGATCAATTTTATAGACTATGCCCTCGTAAGTTTTTGTGAATCCATCTTTCCAAATGGTCATTTTGATTGTAAGGGTGTAGTTTAATGATTCCATGGTTATTATCTGTATTTCTTGAAGTTCTTGCTCATCTAATTCTGGCTTTTTTACTTTTTCATATTCTTTTGGTATCTGCTTAAGTAATTCAGTATGTTCGCTCATAAAGAACCCTTGCCATTTCATTTTTCCGCGGTCACGAATCATAAACTACATCTCCTTTTTTAATATTATATGCGAACTTTTGTTCTTAATTCAATTGAAATCGAACAAAAGTTCGTATAAAATAATGGTAAGGGAGGGCTAATCGATGAAAGGTTTACTTATTAGAGGAGTTAACAATAAAGAGGAATTAGAAATGATTTATCTGGATAACAAGGGAGATATCAGCCAGAGAAGAATTAAAATTTTGTCCGTTTACGAAGATTACTTTCGTGCATATTGTTTTTCCAAGCGACAGCAGCGCACTTTCAAGGTAAGTAATGTCTTATCGATTGGTCCAGTCAGGAAAGTAAGAAGAGGAGCTTAATCATGGGAGTGAAAATGCCAAAAAAGTCAAAACCACAAAGACCTTCAAGGGATGAATTTGAATTAGAAGAGTTGGGAAATGCAGTAGTTGAGGCACATAGGGAGAAAACTGAAGTCTTAATATTTTTGTGGCAAAGAGAGCCTATCCAAGGGAAAATCGTTAAATTAGATGGTCAATCACAATTAATACATATTGAAAGTAATTATGAAACGATTAGAGTGAAATTTATAGATATATTAGCCATACAGAGCGCACCTCAATAGGAGGGCGCTTTTTTATTCGACTAGATCACCCCAAAGATTTTCTACAGTTTCATCCAATACCCTAGCTATCCTAATAGCCGCAGTTAAGGTTGGTAAAGATTTGCCGTTTACAATTAAACTTAGTGCACTTTTAGATATCTTTGCGTTTTCTGCTATGAAACTTTGTTTTAAACCAGATGCTTTGATTTTTGATTTTAGTTTGGTTTCCATCAAACATCACCTAGTTTTATTATTCGATAAATAAACATTTTGTCCTCTTAAATTTTTTTTGAATAGGACAAAAACGCATTATCATACGCTATATCATTCGGCAAGGTATTCGTTTTCAAATTCGGTTGGCGCACATTAATACGAACTAATGGACAATAGAAGTCAAAAAGGCTGATGCAGTCCTAACTCGTGGCGTTTACCTTGCAACTATTACTACGTAATACAAAAGGAGATGGTGGTGTGATTTTCGAAATTGTATCGACCACTTTAATGGGGAGTTTAGCAGGTTACTCATACCTCAAAAAATCCGGTCTTAGTAATGATGCTGACAAGATACAAAGGATATTTAACAACGCTTGTCTTTCAATCAGGGAAGAAGGGAAAGTGAAAACAATTCGTCTTCAAAAGAAAAGAAAAATTGATGGAGGGATGGAGTATATTTATCAGCTGCCACTTGGAATGTCTTCAAAAGATGTAATGGATAAGGCGCATGTATTAGAGGATGGTTTGAATATTAAAGATAATTCGATTGATTACTCCTTTACTGATTTGCTTTCCCTTAAGTTCAATAAAGACATTATTAAACAGATCAAAAATCTAGGTGAAAAGTCAAAAAGGAAAAAGGAAATCGAAATATCGTTTGATGGCATGTTGCGTATTAAAGTTTATAACCAAGGGCTTGCAGAAAAGTATTTATGGGATGAAACCCATCTAAAGAAAAATACTTGGTCCATACCAGTAGGCCATACAAGAACATCAATAATACATCACAATTTTGATAAAGATAAACACCTTATCATTGCTGGCGCCACAGGTTTTGGAAAGAGTGTGTTTCTAAAACTGGCAGTCACATCACTTATAGCACAACAACCAAAACACACGCATTTACACCTTATAGATTTAAAAGGTGGCTCAGCATTCCAACGATTCAAAAATCTGAAACAAACGGATAATTTCGCACGTGATCCAGATGAAGCTAAACGGATGTTACTAACCATTGACGAACAGATGACCAAGGACTACCAATCTATAGTAGATAAAGGATACGAAGATGTAACAGAGGCAGACATCAAGGAACGACACTTTATCTTCATTGATGAAGCAGCAGACTTAACTGATCATCCTGTTGCCATGGATGTAATAACAAGTATCGCTCGTAAGGGGAGGGGAGCAGGTTATTATTTGATTTATGCCACACAATATCCTAGTGCACAATCTATTCCACAACAAACAAAACGTAATATACCAATTCGACTTTGCTATGTACTAGATGATGCTACAGCATCGAATACAGCACTTGGTCAGACAGGTGCGGAACAATTACCGATGATACCAGGTAGAGGCCTTTATAAAAATGTAAAGACTAATACCATTCAAACACCATTCATCAGTAATGAAGAGATAGCTAGACAGATTTCGCCACATGTGGCGAAGGAGGTTATTAATTTTGAAGAACCATCAAAGGATAGAACAGATACTTTTAAGCTTGAAGAAATGTGATTATCTCACTCGGGAGCAATTGCAACGAATGCATAAACTTGGCCAAGATCGCAACGCTCAAAAAATTTTAAGAAGTATGAATCAATATTTATCTCATTTTTCGGATGATAGAAAGAAAGTTTATTATTTAAATGCATCAGGACGTGAATTTGTTCAAGCTGATAAAGTAAGAAAGAAAACAACACAAGTTAATCACTTTCTAATGCGTAATGACCTATACATTTCACTCGGTAGACCTACCACATGGAGCAATGAAGTCAAAATAACCCTCAACAACATTTCCCTCATATCTGACGCAGCTTATATACTTAATAAAATTCACCACTTTGTAGAAATCGATAATAAACAATCCATGCAAAAGAATGTACAAAAGATAAAAAAATACAGAAAGTTATCTACATTTAATCCACAATTTCAATTAGTTTGGGTGACGACTACTTTATATAGAAGAAACAGGTTAGAAAAGCTATGTGAAGGTATGAATTTTAAAATCTACTTATGGGAGGATTTAAAATGAAAACTCAAACTATGTCTGTTAGTGAATTTATGTCTGGTTCTTATAAAAAGAAAGAGAATAAGAGCAATTGGAAAGGGGTTAGAAGAATAGGTACTTCAATTGCTGTACCTTTAATCATGGCAAAGCCTGCGTTTGCTGCATCACCAGAAGCAATACCAGTGGGTGCCACTGAGTATCTTGGAGATAAGTCACTTGAGATTTTGGCACACGCATTAGATCCATTAGTTGATTTGATGGTTGCCTTAAGTTTTCCGATTTCTTCAGTTGTTGTAATTGGTTCATGTTTCTTCTTTATGTTAGGTAAAAGTGATAGGGCGTGGACTGGTATTCAGAATGGAGCGCTTGGGTATGTGCTTATACAAATTATGCCGATGTTGTTGAAAGTTTTGAAGGAAGTTGGGAGCGCGATATAAACTAAATTTTTCACATAGGTGCCTAATAGGTGCCTACTTTGATATTCCTCTGTATCTTCCAGTGAATAAATAGTTATAAATGTTCTTATAAATGAGCCTATATAATAGAAGGAAATAGTTAAGGATTTTCTAAAATTCCCTCATAACAAATGGGCGGCATGATGTAATCTAGCTTTTAAAAGCTTGTTATATCAACGTTCACACCATCGGCACCATTAAATAGGTGCCATATTGATAGAATATCAGAGGCTTCTCATTAGTTCTCCGAACTTTTGCGAAGCCTCTTTTTTTCGGTCTTTTGTTATATGCAAATATACTTGAGTTGTCGTTGAATCTTCTGTATGACCTAAACGGTCCATGATCTGAAGTAACTCAACTCCAGCCTCAGCTAAAAGAGATGTATGGGTATGTCTTAATGAGTGCGGGTAAAGGGAGATACTTTCTGTGTTTATCTAAAAAATACGGTACTACTGTAGTGAACTTAAAGAAGTAAAATCAGAATGTTAAGGAAGAAGCTTTAAAAATTAGTAGCAAACTAAACATTACAGCAGGTGCAAAGTATCATAAGGTCGTAAAAGGTGATACAATAGCTGCACCTGCTAAGAAATATGGCAGTACAATTAAGCAAATTCGCGAATGGAATAAAATAGACTCAAGTATACGATTTATGTTGGTCAGAATTTAAGAGTGAAGTAACAACAAAGCCCTCTCATTCAAGGGGAGCATTTTAACTAAAGCACCTAAGCTTAAGTGCATTTCTTCACAAAGATATCCTTTTACAGTCCATTTAATACAGGAATGCTGCTACTTTAGCAACATAATAAAAGGAGTTCTCCTTTTATTAACGGACAACTCCTCGATTAACTAGTGGCAACTATCAACTAAGTCGAGTTACTTCAATTCTAAATCCCATCGTTCTTCCACGATTCTTTGCCCCCACAATAATTGTTCCTCTTTTGTCTTAGTGATTTTAAATCCAAATTTAGCATATAATCGTCTAGCCACTGGCAAACTACTTACTGTCCATAAATACACTCTTTCATATTGTTGCTCTTTGCAGTATTTAAGTAATGTTTGAACTAATTTTGTTCCTATTCCTTTTCCACGAATGGATGGATCGACAATGAACCACCTTAACAAAGCTGTTGTTTCATTATCCTCGACTAATCCCACACAACCTGCAAATTTTCCGTTATCCTCTGCAATCCAAATTTTTTTAATTTTCCCCTCAAAGGAATGGTGTAGATAATCTGAAAAGGTTTCATCAAACCCAAAAGTCTCACTATAAAATGCTCTTTGCCTTTCAATAATAGTTTCTTTGTCTTCCTCTGTATATTCATCTCGGATAGAAATTTCGGATTTATATTGATTAATAATCTCCGATAAAATCATTTCAATTATTCTCATTGATTCTATGAGGTTCTGCTGTTTTTTCGGTTCTATATTTTTTAGAAGAGATTTGACCTGTTGTTCGGCTTTCATTTCTAGTTCATGGTAAATTATCTGCCCTTTTTCGGTTAAATGAATATAATATGTACGCCCATCATTCTTCCCTTTCTGCTTAAAGATTATCTCTAGTTCTTCGTAACGTTTTAGAATTCTACTTACATATCCACGATCTAAATCCAGTTCTTCTTGCAAAAACTTTGCTGTACAATTACTTGTACTATTAATTTCAAATAATATCCTTGTTTCAGTTAATGAAAAAGGACTATCGTATACTTGCTGGTTCAGCAAACCAAGAACTTTTGTATAAAACCGATTAAATTTTCTAACTTCAGATACGATTGGAACAGTAGCTTGCATAATATGAACAACCCCCTTTATTAAAATGATTGACTTTAGCAACTATAATAAAAATGATAACGCAATATGATTGCTTTAGTCAACTATTGAATTGTGTTTATTAGTATTTTTATGTGAAGTATTTCACTTAAATAAAACTGTTCCGTTTAACAAAAAATAAGTCTCGTTTAGTTATTTGCTAAGTAAAAGCTGAAAAGTTCCTCACATTTATTCCTAATCCTAGGATTAAAATAATTATGCTAATCATAATATCCTTTATATTGAAACTCATACATAGTTAACGATTCATCATGTCCAATTTGGTTTACTCTCATATTTCCTTTTCTCAATTTATCTTTTACTTCTTTCAGATCACGCTGAACCTTCTTAATTTAATCTAAAACAAGGACTTTTCAATGATCTTTAAATCTCTTTCAAAGATAATAATAATCATTGGTAAGTATATAGTTGCTCAAGAAAATCACGATCAGCTTCATTAATCCTAGTCATGTTGTTAAACCCTTTCGACTGATATCACTTCATCAATATGAAATTTTAAGATTTTTAAATCGTTCGTTTTTAAGTAAAGGTACATATTAATATGATCAATTTTACCGACAATGCCTTCATAAGGTTTTGTGAATCCATCAACCCAAAAGGTCATTTTGATTGTAAGGGTGTAGTTTAATGATTCCATCGTTATTATCTGTATTTCTTGAAGTTCTTGCTTATCTAATTCCGGCCTTTTTACTTTTCATATTTGGCTGGTATCTGCTTAAGTAATTCGGTATGTTCACTCATAAAGAATCCTTGCCATTTCATTTTTCAGCAGAGGACATATTAAGATATGTAAATTCTTATCGATTTGTCCAGTTAGGAACGTAAAGAGCGAAGCTTAAACATGGGAGTGAAAATGCCAAAAAAGTCAAAGTCACTACGACCTTCAATGGATGAATTTGAATTAGAAGAGCTGGGAAATGGAGTAGTTGAGGAGCATAGGGTAAAAGCTGTGGTATTAATATTGTTGTGGCAAAGAGATCCTGTACAAGGGGAAATTGTTAAGCTTGATGGCCAATCTCATATGAAATCGCTATTGATAGTCTGATACAGTAAAGTAGGAAACGTCGTATAAAAAGCACCATTTAAGGTGCTAAAAAACCCTTGCTTTAAATTTACTTGGATTCGAAATCTTAATTGAAAGTACCTCCCCGCAATCTAAGCAGAATGTATAAATTTTTTCAGAACCAATTGTATACTTTTTAACTAGTGGTCGGATATTTATGTAGTCACTTCCTTGGGCAAATGATGTTCCTTCACATTGAGCACATTTTTTGTCTGGTGGATTCATTTTTTATCACCTCTTTATAAATAGTTACGATTGTATTTATAGAAAGGTTTCAAGTAAACAGAAGATATACAGATAGTTAATTAAATAAGTTGAAGAGTTGTAACGTTTGCTTTGCCGTAATTCCGGTACAAAAAGGTTATGTGAGTGGGGAAGAAGGAAGAACAAGCATATGAAAAGTAATTAAGACCACTTTTAAAAAGGTGGTCTTAATTTATTATTATCTAAGTCAACTATATTAAAAGAAAGGAGGACCAAGGCGAACAATGTTCAAGTTGCGATCAGTTATACTAATATCACCTGTTAACTCAGTAACAACCAAAGATATATTGTCTAACGGCTCAATTTGTATTGTAGTACTTCCTGTTGGACTGTCTGGACCTAAGACTATTGTGGAGCCTGGTACAATACTACCGTTAACAGATAATTGTAAAGTTGCTGATCCGGTTCCTTGCGAGACTACATTTGCTGTTGCTTCATAAGCACCAAACACATTAGCGAATATCGTATCAGTACTACTACCAGTATTATACTGAGCTCGTGTTGTATCAAAAGTAACTAGTTGATCAATATTTGATAGAGACAATGGTGAAGTACCATATAATGTACCGTATGCGATTGTCTGTCTAAGCGCTTCATATACAAATTGAAAAACTAGCCCAGGATCAATTGGTCCTGGTGGTCCTTCAGGCCCAGTGGCTCCAGTGGTACCAGTAGCCCCTAAACCAGTAGTGCCAGTAACTCCGGTAGCGCCCGTAATGCCAAGTCCAGTAGCCCCAGTGATACCAGTAGTTCCCGTGACTCCGGTAGCACCCGTAATGCCAAGTCCAGTAGCCCCAGTGATACCAGTAATTCCCGTGACTCCGGTAGCGCCCGTAATGCCAAGTCCAGTAGCCCCAGTGATACCAGTAAATCCCGTAACTCCGGTAGCGCCCGTAATGCCAAGTCCAGTAGCCCCAGTGATACCAGTAGTTCCCGTAACGCCAGTAGCGCCCGTAATGCCAAGTCCAGTAGATCCAGTGATACCAGTAACGCCAGTAACTCCGGTAGGACCAGTAATCCCAAGTCCGGTAGAACCAGTTACACCAGTTGGCCCAGTAGCGCCGGTCGTTCCTTTGATTATAATTGGTTGACAACATGTTTTTTGACATGGTTTATATCTTTTATTTTGCTGGTGACATCTCCTTTTTTTAGATAATATTGAGATCACCCCTTACTATATAGGTTAATACTATAAGATATAATCAAAAAGATAATCTGTTTGTGCTAATATCACGATATAGGTACAAAGTTTTCATATCATTCTCGTTAGGTAAAAGTAGAATAGACTGTACTTAAAATGTTGTACTGTTTAAGGTATGAACGGAGGTTGGAAGTGAGATTTAAATAAATGACCATTTTTTACTACTTTTAACATATCAAAGGAAGTAAATATAAAGTTTAAATTGTATTAAAAATCAAATGCAGTGAAATATAATATTTTATTAAACGATAACGCACAGGTGAAATGATTTAATCTGCCCTCAAACTTGGTAAATAAGGTTTCGTAAGTATGATACGATTGCATGCTAACAATAAGGATTAAGGCTCTTCAAAGGTTCACTGGACTTTTAGGAGGCTCTTTTTCATTTCTTGTTGATCAACTTGTCAGTATTTCTTATAGCCTCAATAATCCTCCTAAGTTTATTAAGCATTTTTGTAGCATCAGAACAAGTTCTTCTTTTTACTCCAACATTTTTCTTCAGCAATCCGGTAAGGTGAAATCGGAATTTTTTTATAATCGTCCAATTGGTTAAAGTGCAAAAAAATAATCTCGACATGAATTGAGCAATACATATACCTAAAAAGATGAGTGAGTGTCTTTATCATAAGAGTTGTTTTTATAGAATAATGTAAAAACTGTAAATTTTATTAATGAAATGCCGATAAGTAATATAAAGGCTTCTGAATATGCAGCTTAATATGTAGAAAATAATAAATTGAGTGCAAAAATGCCAATAAATACTTGGATGTTCTAAAAGTGGATATTAGTATAATAGAAAAGCATTATTGCATTAGTTATTAGAGAGAGATAGGGGGAAATATTTATGAAAAAATTAAGCTGTTTACTTGTACTATTGGTGATTTTCCTTGTTGCCTGTTCGAATGAATCAGCAGAAGGTGAAAAATCAACAGATCAAAAGCAAGAAGAAAAAGAAGGAGCAGTAAACGTCGATAAAGGTCTCTTAAATGTGGAATTAACACTACCAGCTTCTTTTTTTGAAGGAGAAGATATAGACACAGTTATTGCTGAAGCTAAAAAAGAAGGAGTAAGTGAAGTCACAAAAAATGAAGATGGATCTCTCACTTATAAAATGCCTAAATCTGAACATAAAAAAATGATGACAGAAATGGGAACATCTATCACAGATTCAATAGAAGAAATGAAAAGTAGCGAAGATTATGTCTCAATCAAGGATGTTACTCATAATAAATCATTCACAGAGTTTACTTTATTGGTAGATAAAGAATCTTATGAAAATAGCATGGATGGATTTGCTATATTTGGTTTAGGTTTACAAGGTTCTATGTATCAAATGTTTAATGGAGCGAATCCAGAAGATTATAAGGTAACGGTATCTGTGAAAGATGAAGTAACAGAAGAGGTTTTCGATGAAGTTATTTATCCTGATGCTTTAGAAGAAATGGGAGAAACAGAAGAAGGAACAGAGTAGAACCCTGGCCTTAAGTCAGTTTCGTTTTTTATGTTTTATGGAATAGGGTGTTTTTCATTCAAGAGGAGGAAGAAATTTGAACAACAGTTTCAAACTACTTATTTTAGGATTAATAATGGTCGTTTTTCTCGCGGCCTGTGGGCAGGATACAAAAGATACAGAAGTGAACGAAGAGAATCAACAAGGTGAAACTGCACAACCAGAAGAAGTAGAGAAAGAAGAAGAGCCAAAATCAAAACTTGGTTCACGAACAAATCCTGTACCTTTCCAGAAAACGGCTACAGTAGATGATGAGTTGTATGATGATGAAGGTAATACGTACGCAATTAAATTTGATTTAACAGTAAAAGATGTTATTCGCGGGGATGAAGCCTACCAAAAATTAAAATCCATGAATGAGTACAATGAAGCGGCCCCAGAAGGATATGAATGGGTATTAGCCGAAACCAAAGTGAAATTTGTTGAATCTGAAACAGAAGACTTATCCTTCTATATTGATGGGATCATGAACTTTGAAATGGTAAGTGAGAGCGGAGATATTTATAGTGGGGATGTTTATGGAACAACGGAACCGGATTTTAGCTTCGAGATGTATGTGGGGAACGAAAAAGAAGGTTATATATCTGGTTTAGTGAAAACAGGAGAAAATGCGCAACTTCGCTATGAAGAAATGTTAGGCGGACAGGTTTTCTTTAATTTACAGTAACTTAAAGTAGGGAAAATTGAATAAATAATTAGAGGTTATCGGGCGTTGTACAAACAGCTTGGAGACCTCTTTTTATTTTACAAGGTATAATTTATTTCCACAGGTAAACTAGGATTAAATATATTCGGTGCTATTGAGAAGGGCTTTTGTTAATGTGGAAGATAAGGTTTTAGGGGGCAGTTTTAAATTTAAATTAAATCGTCTTTGTTAAAACACAGAAGCATCCTTTTTAATCTCTAGGAGGCTTCTGAAGTAGTAATATTTATTTTTGTTTTCTTTGTAATCCAATTACAACTAAATATCCTGTTACGACAATAATAATACCTCGCAGGAAATTACCTAAAATAAGTCCTATTGAACCACTGTCTTGGTTTTCTACAAATCTACTTAGATAGTAAAATACTATGGTTGCAATAATAAAGTAAATTAAATACCCTAAATATCTCATTTTGTTATATCAATCCATCCGTTATTTTTATACCAATCTCTTCCATCGATAAATCTAGCTATTGCTGTCCCAGGATCGCCATAGTTTTATGCAAATCCAATAGCAGAACCGATTACTGTTGCAATAGCAACTCCTCTTATTGATTTAATCTTAAGTTTTTTAGCCTGGGCTATAGCAACTCTAGAAAGCCCTTCTTTAGCTTTCTTCATACCCTTCTTTTTAATGTAATTTTTAAGTGCTGATATACCTCCGCCAACTACCCCAGCTATTGCTAAGTTAAAGGCTGCCCCTGCAACATATATACCAACAGCAACTTTTCCTTTTTTCTTTTTTGCTGCATAAACAGTATCTGCACCAAAAAGGACATTTTTCACTGTAGAGACAAAAGCAATTTCTTCACCTTCTAATACTTCTGCATAATTCTCTTCTAACTGGATTTGAGTCGCTTCTAAATCATTAAATGTTTCAGAATTTCCATCAAAGAGACCTATTAGTGCCTCTTCTAATAGGTCTACTTCTTCTGTTCCAGAAATGGCTGCTGTTTCTTTAGCGAGTACTAAGAATTTGTCTTTTTCATTCGCGTCCATTTTGGATATATCTAATTCATCAACAGCTGCTTCAAAATCAAAATCATCATTTAAAATCTCTTCATTAAATTCTTCTGAACCTTCTCCTGTATACAGTCCTAAATCTTCAAGTTCATTATCACTTAACTTATCTAAATCTTCAAATGTTATATTTTCAAGCGTTCCCTTATCATAGAAATCCCACTTTTGGTATTTAATTACATATAGAACTATATATTCCAACTATGGATCTGTCAATAAAAATTTGAATATTATTCCAAATTAAAAGTTTTTATAATATGTAGAACTTAATTTACTGTACTTATAATAGTTTATATGTGAGTATTTTGTAGTCTTTCAATCTTTTTAATTTTATTCCCTCCTTAAAGCAATATATTGCTCCTTTTTTAATGGTTTTGATATTCCTAGGATTTTCTTTTACCCTCGAGATTATGTTTGATATTTCGATAAGCTTCCACATCAATATTTGAGATGAACTTCTCTTATCACATACATAAAAAAATGGTGCTTTTAATAATAACCCTTTATTATCCTACATCAATCCTTCGTTATATATCTTCAAATGGGATTTTCTGTATAAAATTACATACAAAACATTCAGAAAACACAGTCATAAAAAGCAATTATTGTTGTATTTTTTCGTTGGAAAAGATTTTAAACTTAGTTTAAGAAAGCGATTTCATTTAGGAGTTTAATGGAAAGGGTGGTTCTAGTTTATGAGTTTTAATAATGGAAATTGGACATCAGAATCGATTCATTCACTAGTGGATGCAGAGCAGGGGAAAATCGATCCACGTATTTATACGGATCAGGAGTTATATGAGTTGGAATTGGAGCGGGTTTTTGGTCGCTCGTGGTTGCTTCTTGGTCATGAGAGTCATGTGCCTAAGAAGGGAGATTATTTAACTACTTATATGGGAGAAGATCCTGTTGTGATGGTACGTCAGAGGGATGGCAGTATTAAGGTGTTTCATAATCAGTGTCGACATCGGGGGATGAGGATTTGCCGGGCTGATTGTGGGAATGCGAAGGCGTTCACTTGTACGTATCATGGTTGGGCATATGACACAGCTGGCAAATTAGTGAATGTGCCATTTGAAGAAGAGGCGTTTCCTTCTGATTTTAAGAAAGAAGATTGGGGGCCGTTGCAGGCGCGTGTGGAGATATATAAAGGATTAGTATTTGCCAATTGGGACCCAGAGGCACCGGATTTGTTGACATATTTAAGTGATGCCACACCATATATGGATACGATGCTGGACCGCTCTGAGGCAGGTACAGAGGTTATTGGTACGATGCAAAAGTGGGTGATTCCTTGTAATTGGAAGTTTGCGGCAGAGCAATTTGCAGGTGATATGTACCATGCGGCTACAACTTCTCATTTGGCAGCAGTAGTAGCAGGGTTGCCGGAAGATCAAGATTTGTCTGTTTTTCAACCACATATGAAAGGTCACCAGTTTCTTTCTGAATGGGGCGGTCATGGTTGTGGATTCTATCTTGATACAGCAAGAGGTTCGGTGCGTGTCGGTCCATTAGTAGATAAGTATTATAGTGAAGGTCCGGCATTTGAAAAGGCAAAAGAGCGATTAGAATCTAAAATGCCTTATCACAGAATGGGTGCAAGTCATATGACAATCTTCCCGAACTGTTCATTCCTTCCTTATGGAATGAATACTGTCCGCACATGGCATCCAAAAGGTCCGAATCAAATTGAAGTCTGGGCATTTGTCATTGTTGATAAAGATGCACCGCAGGAAATTAAGGATGAACTGGCTAGACAAAATGTCCGCACATTCAGTGCCGGTGGTGTATATGAGCAAGATGATGGAGAGAACTGGGTGGAGATTCAAAACGCTCTTCGTGGCTATAAGTCAAAAACAGCTCCACTAGCTATGCAAATGGGGTTAAATGTACAAGGGAAAAATAATCCGGAATTTCCTGGTCAAACATCCTATGTATTTTCAGAAGATGTGGCGAGAGGGTTTTATTCTCATTGGGTCCGTATGATGTCTGAGTCAAGTTGGGATACATTGAGACCGCAGCCGGCCACAACCGCAACTGTTAAGTGAGGAGTGTTTAGTCAAACAAAGGAGGGTGAAAGAGGATGGAAGTAAAAGAGCTGGTTAAGCCGTTTAAATGGGCAGACAGTAGCCCAAGTTTGGAACTGCAGCATGAAATTGAACAGTTTTATTACAAGGAAGCACAGCTACTAGACCATTCGGAGTTTGAGGCGTGGTTAGGGTTAATGGATAAAGATATTCATTATTGGATGCCGATTCGCATGAACCGTTTAGGTAGAGAAATGGCTCAGGAGTATACGGCTATAGGACAAGGTGGGCATTACGACGATACTTATGAAACGATGCGCGGACGTATTCGGGCAAGAGTATCTGGGGTGAACTGGGCAGAGAATCCAGTATCGCGCACAAGGCATCTCATTTCGAATGTGATGATTAATGAGACGGAGGAGCCAAACACGTATGAAGTCGTGTCATCCTTTATCGTGTATCGTAATCGTTCTGAAAACCAGGCAGATATATTTCCAGGAGAGCGCAGGGATGTGCTGAGACGTTCAGAGGGAGGATTAGGTTTTAAAATAGCCCGCCGCACGATTTTAATCGATCAGAGTACACTTTTGTCAAATAACTTATCTGTCTTTTTTTGACATATAAGAAAGTATAAAATTTTTTAGTGGGTTTTCAGATCTAGCTCCAGGCGCCATCGGCTCTATGGCCTAAGCCAATCCGCAGGAAAGGTTAAGGAACAACCTTTCCGCCGGCTCATCTTATGCTTGTCGGCGATTACGGGCGCCTTGCGCTTTTCTAAAAACATGATTAACAAGGAAAGGGGATGTATGGAATGAAATATACAAAGGTTTGCACCTTGTCTGATTTACCAGATGATGAGGGATTAAAAGTAGTGGAAGGGGATACGGCTGTAGCAGTGTTTAATGTGAATGGTAAAGTACTTGCCACACAGGATCGCTGTTCTCATGCCAAATGGTCACTGTCCGAGGGCGGTTATTTAGATGGAGATGTCATCGTTTGTTCACTGCATATGGGGAAGTTTTGCGCTCATACGGGGGCAGTAAAGATGGCTCCACCTTGGAAACCTTTGAAGAAATATCCGGTAAAGGTTGAGGGGGAGGATGTATTTGTGGCATTTGAGGATGGTTACTTTGAAGCAGAACAAAGTAAGAGCAAAGTAATGGATGGTTGACTTATTTTCACGAGTGGGGAGCTACAATGATGAAATTGACAAATGAAGTGGCCTTTATCACAGGCGGAGCGTCCGGTGTTGGCCGGGCGATTGTAGAACGTTTCGTGTCTGAAGGTGCGAAGGTAGCAATATTTGATAAGTCAGTGGATCGTCTAAAAGAGCTTGAGCAGACATTTGGCGATGATGTCATGGGCATTGTTGGAGATGTTCGACAGCTGAGTGATTTGAAGTCAGCGGTCAATCAGTGTAGCGAACATTTTGGCAAAATTGACACCCTCATTGCAAATGTAGGCATTTGGGATTACAATATGGCACTTGTCGATCTTCCAGAAGATAAATTAGATCAAGCATTTGATGAATTATTTCATGTCAATGTGAAGGGATATTTATTAGCAGCTAAAGCCTGTCTTCCACAACTGGCTGAAACTAGAGGGAATATGATCTTTACTGTTTCCAATGCTGGGTTTTATACAAATGGTGGAGGACCGCTTTACACTTCCACAAAACATGCGGTGGTTGGGTTAATCCGCCAGTTGGCCTTTGAGTTGGCTCCTTATGTTCGTGTGAATGGAATTGCGATTGGCGGTGCCATGACAGATTTAAGAGGACCTGCTTCATTAGAAATGGATAGCCGCTCTGTCACAAGCATGTATAAGGAATGGTATGAGGACGAAGATTTGGAAGCAGGTAAAGAGAATATCGCAGCAGCATCTCCAGTCGGCCGTATTTTGCAAGGAGAAGATTATGCAGGTTCTTATGTGTTTTTTGCCTCTCGAGATGACAATATTCCCGCTACAGGCACTGTATTGAATTTTGATGGGGGTTGGGGAATACGCGGGATTCGTAGAAAAACAGGTAGTGAGGGTCTGTTGGAGAAATTAAAGGTTAAAGCTTTTGAAGGATTATAAATGAACGTTCGAGTAAGCGGATCATTGGTGGGCTCAGAGCAATAGAAACCCCAACTTAGCTAAGTTATTTGACTATAGTGTTTTACCTGTTTTGCTTAGGCTCACTAGTCATTAATCGACAGATACTTCCAAAAGAAGTAGAATAATTGTAAAATACTAATTTTTCGGGTAACTAATTCAACTAGTAACTTTCTTAAGTGGGTGAGTATATTGCAAAATAAGGTTCATTATCCTGAAGCTTTAGAGGCATTTGTACAAATGTCTTCAAATTTTGGCAACTTTAACTACACGGAGAAGGAATTCGAATCAGGATTGCCACAAATGCTTTTGAATTGCTTAGATAGAGTGTTAACAGAAAAAAATCATTTACAAGCTGCTGTAGATTTTAATAATGAAGCCATTGGACACTTCCTAAATGGTGTTGGCGAAGCACGATTGGCTGATGTATGTTATCAACTTACCAATAATCCTATTATTCTTGAAGATTTAGGATTTAATTACCTATATTCAGTCGGGTTAGATGCAGAACTGGCTAAACAATATAGTAATCAATTAAAGACCATTGTGAAAAACAATCAGAATAAAGCTATGCAGACGAAATTGAATGAACTGATAGACAATCAGCAAGTAGTCGAAATGGAGCAATCTAATCAACATAAGAGATTAATAGCACCGATGATTTCAAAGGGGAAGGTGGTAGGATATTGCTCCTTTATTAAGCCTTCTTTTACTGAACTCGATTGGTTGAAAATGAAACAAATGCATTTGGTTGGGTCAGTAAGTAACTACAATAAGGAGTCCATTTTAGATACAGAGCTTAGGTTAAACATTAAAGGTGGACTGTTAGAAGACATGATTCATAATCGTCTAAATCCTGTCGTGTTGTTCAAAAGGGCAAGACATATTGGCGTAGATTTAGGGAAAGAGTATCAATTTCTCGTTTTAAAAGTGGATGCAGATTTTTATCCGAGTGAAAAGGAACCAATTGGTGCAATGAATCTGATTGAAGTTTTCTCAAGATATTTTATGGAACGTAATCTGAATATTCTCATATCGGAGGGTGCACAAAACATTGCCGCTTTGTTACCTATAGATATGTTCTCGAAGCATTTTATAAACGTCGATGAATTTATACGGAAATTACTTCATTTTCTTAAAGAGAAATATCCTCAAAATCCTTTTAAAATAGGCATAAGTTCAAAAGCAACATCGCTTGAAGATATTCCTATTCTATACAATGAAGCACTCATTTCATTGAATGTGAATAATCAACAAAAAGACATCATGTACTTCGATGATTTGGGTGCTGTAGGGATATTATTTCGTACAGGCAAAAATGAAGATATCCGACATTTCTGTAACAAGATGTTGTCAAAGTTAGTTGAGTACGATCGCGGGAAAGAATCAGAACTTACCAAAACATTATACATCTATATTAAAAATGGACAAAATATGTGTAAAACAGCAAAAATCATGAATTTATCACTAGGTGGTTTACGTTATCGTATACAAAAAATCGGAAAAATTTTAGAAGCAGATATTAATGATCTCCAAACAAGTAGTCAGCTTTTCTTAGCATTGCAGGCAAGCATTATTTTAGGAGATCTACATTTTGAATAATCATTGGCGGGTTGATATGTGCCTGCCGTGATATGAACAGTAAAACATAAGAGGTGGGAGTTATGGCTGAAATAGTAGCAGGAGTAGCAATGTCACATAGCCCAATGATCATGACAAATGAAGCTGGCGGTGGTGAAAAAGGACAACGCTTTCTAAATACCGTTACTGAGATGAAACAATGGCTTAAGGATATGGGGACAGATGTGATTGTGCTTATATCTGATGATCACTTTAATAGTTACTTTTATGATCACATGCCCTCCTTCACGATTGGAGTTGATCGCTGTGAAGGATGGGGAGATTGGGAAATTCCTGAATATCAAATTCCAGTCGAGAAAGAGTTAGCGAAGCATGTACTTGATACAGGATTGGGTAATAATGTAGACTTTGCTTTTTCCATGAGAATGAAAGTGGATCATGGTCATACGCAAGCAGTCCACTTTTTAAACGATGATTTAAATATTCCAGTTGTGCCGATTGCGGTGAATACAGCTGCCCCTCCACTTCCGACAATGGATCGGTGCTTCCAAGTCGGAGAAGTGGTTCGTGAGGCAATTGAAACATGGGAAAGTGATAAAAAAGTAGCGATTGTGGCATCAGGCGGCATTTCTCATTGGGTGCCGATTCCGAAGATTGATAGTGAAAAACCTGAGGATCAAGAGCTAATTAAAGTTCTGACAAATGGTCGTCAGCAGATTGAAGAGCTGGATGAATATTTAAACACGCGTAAAACACGTGTGACAAGCTTGAAATCTGGACCGGTCAATGAAGAGTGGGATCGTAAATTTTTACGAAACATTAGAGAGAAAGATTATCAGGCACTTAGACAATGGTCTCCAGATTATATAGAAGAAAATGGGGGAAATGGCGGCCAGGAGATACATAATTGGCTTGTGCTGCTTGGAATTTTGCAAGAGTTTGAACCAGAGGTTGCCTGTTATGAACCCATCCCTGAGTGGGTGACAGGAATGGGTGTTGTTAAGTTCCATAAAGTATAAAGGAGGATGTTCAGATGACAATTTGGAATGATTTAGCCGATTTAGCTTTTAAAAATTATTATGTCGATGCTAATGGAATAAGAACGAGAGTGCTAGAAGCAGGAACTGGTGAACCACTTATTTTGCTTCATGGTACAGGTGGTCATATAGAAGCCTATGCTCGGAATATTAGAGGATTAAGTGAGCACTTCCGCGTCATTTGTATTGATATGCTTGGGCATGGATACACGGAGAAGCCTAACCACCCATATGGAATTGATAGCTATAGTGATCATCTATTAGGAGTGATTCAAGCTTTAGATTTGAGGGAAGTCTATTTATCTGGTGAATCCCTAGGCGGATGGGTTGCAGCCTGGTTTGCAGCCCATCACCCTGGCATTGCTAAAGCTTTAGTATTAAATACGCCTGGAAATGTGAATAACAAAGCCGAAGTGATGAAAAAACTGAAGGAATCTACCGTTAAGGCGGTGCTAGAAGCAAACTATGAAAATGTGAAAACGCGGCTTGAATGGCTAATGTATGATAAGAGTCAAGTGACGGATGAGCTGATAGAGGCACGATACAACATCTATACCCAACCATCCTATCAAAAGGCAGTTGATCATATTGTCGCCTTACAAGAAATAGAATTTAGACAAAAATATAGCTGGGACCCCTCTTGGTGTGGAAAGATTGATGTGCCAACCTTATTAGCATGGACCGACCATGACCCAACTTCAACTGTTGAGGAAGCTATGCCGATTCAAGAGATGATACCCGGAAGTGAATTAATCGTTATTAACGACGCGGGCCATTGGCCGCAATGGGAAAAGGTTGATGCGTTCAATAAGGTCATTATTGACTTTTTTAGCAAAATACCTGTGAAGTAAGTTTGTATTGTCTTACCTGACTTTGATAGTACAAGTGTAAAAATGTACTATCAAAGTTTTTTTGATATTCACAAGAAAGGGAGTTTAATCATTTGAGTAATCAAAAGACGATTAGTATACAGCAAATATACGAGCATTTACTTCATGCTGAACAAACGAAAACAGCGATTAAGCCACTAACTAATCAATATCCTAACCTAACTATTCACGATGCATATCAAGTCCAACTAAGAGCAATTGAACAGAAAGTGAAAGACGGTCATAAAGTTGTTGGTAAAAAGATTGGTTTAACATCCTTTGCGATGCAAGAACTTTTAGGAGTCGATCAACCTGATTACGGTCACTTATTAGATAGTATGAGCATACCCAACAAGGGATCAATCGATATCGATTCACTTTTCGAACCAAAAGTTGAAGGGGAAATTGCATTTGTACTTAATAAGGATTTAAAAGGCCCACATGTGACAGCCGAGGAAGTTTTATCCGCAACTGAATATATTATTCCTTCATTAGAAATTGTAGATAGCCGTATTCACAATTGGGAAATCAAATTAGAAGACACTGTTTCTGATAATGCATCTTGTGGGCTTTATGTATTAGGAGATGAGAAATTTAATGTTAGTGGTTTGGAGCTAAATAAAATCGAAATGAGCCTTTATAAAAATGGTGAATTATCGAATAAGGGAACAGGTGCAGATGTCTTAGGCCATCCAGCTGCATGTGTAGCATGGTTAGCGAATAAGTTATTTGAATATGATGTTGTTTTAAAAGCGGGA
The DNA here is from genome assembly GCF_038007625.1 of Cytobacillus sp. FSL K6-0129. Lineage (NCBI taxonomy): Bacteria > Bacillati > Bacillota > Bacilli > Caryophanales > Bacillaceae > Cytobacillus > Cytobacillus sp. FSL K6-0129. The sequence goes on from NZ_JBBOXM010000001.1 coordinate 3,598,123, forward strand.
GAAGTAATTTTATCAGGTGCCTTATCCGCAGCAGTCGTTGCGCAAAAAGGAGATGTGTTTACTGCGGAATTCAGTAAGCTAGGAAAGGTGGAAATTGTTTTTCGTTAAAGGTACATACAAATAATCTATTATGCACCCTTATGAAGTATCAGTCTGATTACTCCATAAGGGTTTTTTGCACTTTAATAGAATGGATATGGTTCTTTTGTTCATAATAAAGGAATAAATAACCATTTTAGGTTACGTTTTATACGTGATTATTACAGGTGATGTAAAAATTAAAGTATCTTAAATACAAAGTCGTTAAGTTAGGATTAAAATGCGTATGATGAATAGATTCTTTTGTATAATAAATGCGTTTTAATGCTAATAAAAGTAGGTGTGTAAATAATGGAAACCATCACAGATATATTTAAAAAACCAACTTCAAATAATGAAATCCAATTAATAGGGATGAAAGAAGAGGAAATTGCATTTGATCATTCGAAGGTGAAGTTTGTCGGAGAGGGCAATACATTAATTGTTGAACGTGGCGCCAAATTTAAAAATACGAATATTCATTTTAATGGCAATCATTCAGTTGTCATTATTGGTAAATCCAATCGACGTGCGACATTTAATGTTTCAGTATGGAATAATAGTGCCTTCTTTATTGGGCGCAATTATTCTTTTAATGGGAGTGCTAGATTTATTCTTTCAGAGCAAAAGAATCTTTTCATTGGTCATGATAATATGTTTTCCACAGGTGTGGTTGTAAGGTTAGCAGATCCACATTTGATTTATGATGCAGCAACGAAAAAGCGCATCAATCCAACTAAAAGCGTTTATTTAGGTGATCATATTTGGATTGGACAAGATGTGATGATATTAAAAGGTGTTAATATTGGGTCTGGTTCTATTCTTGGAGCAAAATCACTTGTGACAAAATCATTACCATCCAATGTGTCAGCAGCGGGAAGTCCGGCTCGAATTGTGCGCAATGATGTGTTTTGGGCTCGCCCATCTGTACATGCGTATACAGAAAATGAAACGGAAGCCGCAGAGCAATTTGCCGATGATCGGTTCATTTATAGCGAAGATGGAAGTATAAAGGAACCTATGAAGGTTATTGAAAAGCAATTAATTGATGCTGCTAACTGTGATGAGAAAGTAAATATCTTATTGCCTTACTTAGAAAATACTCCTAAAAATCGCTTTTATACTCCTGTGAAATCGAAACAGAAAGAGCCATTACTTAAAGGGATATTTTCAAAAGGAGAATAATTACTTCACATAAGTTGGTAATTGGTATAATATAATTATAAAATAATTGATGATTGATTAATCAATCATTTCAAGAAGGTGTTCAAATGCCATTATCGGAAAAACAAATTCAAAATATGGAGCTCCGGAAAAAGAAGATTTTAGAAGCGGCTATGGGGTTATTTGCGACTGAAGGGTATGAGGGTACGACAATTAAGAAGGTTTCTGTTGCTGCCAATGTTAGTTTTGGTAGTGTGTTTACTTATTTTAAAGATAAGGAAGCATTGTTTTATACCGTTGTTGTTGAACCATTAGCGGAATTGAAGGAGCGCGTTTTATTTTTTGATGAGACGTCTGCTGATCCTTTATTGGAAACAAAACAGATGTTAAGAGAGCATTTTAGAGCATTTGCAGAAATGAACCGTTATTTGCAATTGGTTGTACAAGTTGTGGGACAGCATGAACGGTATGCTGATGTGTTTAAGGAATTAGATGAGTTCCATGATGTATTTCGTGTGAAGGTCGGACAATTGGTACAAAACGGGCAGCAAATAGGGGTGTTTAAAAAACAAGATCCGCTTATTGTTGCCACATTGTATACGAGTCTCTTAATAGGCGTTCGTTTAAATTCGACTGATAATCGCTATAGTGATGTGTGGGAACAATATGCTGTCACTGCACTAAATCTTTTTGCACCAACTGAAAAAGTAACAGATAAAGGACTTTCTTAGTTTAGGGAAGTCTTCTCATTCGTTTCAACAATGATTGATTAATCAATCATTAAAAAGAGGAGGAATATGTATGAAAAATCTGCACCCAGCCATCCGTATTAGATTACTGTTACAATTCATTTCATCTATTTCAACAATGGCGATTTTACCTTATATCATTATTTATTTTGCTGAGGAAGTTGGGAAGGCCGTGACAGGTGTTCTATTTCTATGTGTGATGTTGGCAAGTGTTTTGGGCTCCTTATTAGGTGGATTTACTTCAGACAGAGTAGGGAGAAGGAAGGTAATATTGCTTGCAGAACTGTTTGTATTTATAGGGTATATAGGTGCTGCAGTTGCCAATACATCCGTTGGTGCCTATCCTTACATCACTTTTCTATTTTTTATAATCATTCAATTTAGCACAGGTGTCGTCAATCCAGCCTATCAAGCATTAATCATTGATGTGAGTTCCCCTGAAGAAAGAAAAATCATTTACACTTATGCCTATTGGGTTCGAAATTTAGGGATTGCTATTGGTAGTATGGTCGGCGCTTTCTTCTTTTTTTCCCACCTTGTCTTATTACTCCTTAGTGCAGCTCTTGTGTCCTTCCTTTCTATTTTGATGACAAAGGTGTTTATTAAAGAAACCTATCAACCTAACGTGCAGCGGCAAAAAAGTAGTCAAACGATTCAAGTGTATAAAGAGTATTTAAATATATTAAATCATAAATTTTTTATCATATTTATTCTTGCTAGTATATTAATTGTAGCTGTGGAGGAACAATTAACGAATTATATTGGTATTCGTTTAAAAGAACAGCTCCCAAATCCAGTACAGATCATTACCGCCATTCCTATGGAAGTAGATGGTGTGAATCTACTAGGATTTTTGAAGGCAGAAAATACTTTACTTGTTGTTGCGCTTACGTTCGTTGTTATCACAGTCATAAAAAAGTGGAAGGAACGTGTGACATTTTTGGTTGGACTTTTGCTATTTTTCACCGGTTATACGGTACTTAGCTTTACAACCATTCCCATGCTGCTTATTGTTGCTATGTTTCTTGCATCTATTGGTGAGATGATGTATATCCCGATGCAGCAGGCCTTGCTCGCTAATAGTGTGCCTGATCATGCGAGAAGTACTTACATGTCGCTGTATGGTGTTGCCATTTTCTTAGGTGTCAGTGCTGCAGGTGTCGTTGTCATTGTAAGTGAATGGGTTCCGCCTCTTGTTATTACTGGTGCAATTGGTCTAATGGGCGGGGTGAGTTTTATTTTGTTTGCGCGGTTAGTAAGCATAGCAAAGGAACAAGAAGAAACAAATATAACTAACCTAAAATCAGTCTCTAGATAGTAGGTTAGGTTAAAAAGCAATATGTTTAAAAATCGACAAAAAAAGGGTGCCTACCTTCATCCAAACAATACTCGACCCGTTGCCTGTAGTTTTGCCATTCAATCATTTGTAATGCCTGGTCAATAGGGAAGTAGCCAACTGCTAAGCTTTCTGAGCTTGTGGTTAGTTCTCCGCCGGTAGGTTTGGCAAGGAATAAGGTGTTACAGATGGATTTTTCTACGTTTTGGAAGATGCCACAGAAGCGTAGGATCTCTACGTCGATTCCAGATTCTTCTTTTGTTTCGCGGATGGCTGCCTCTGTGATGGATTCACCTTCTTCTACTTGTCCACCAGGCATTTCCCAACCTCTTAGTGGCCCTTTGATGAGTAGGATTTCATTATGATCGTTTAAAACAATCGTTGCTGCTGAGACAATATGTTTAGGTGTAGCCATAAAATCTCCCCTTGTATTTTTTAGATAATTTATTCCATATTATCATGAATGGATGAGATTTTTTCTAAAAGTTAAATCTATTAAATATTTCAGCTTTACCTTACTAAAGAGTTTTCTTTTTCTGCAAAAAGGTCTACAATTTGATGTAAGTAATCATTGTGGAGGATTTAGGATGATAAAGCGAAGTTTAGTTGAAATTCAAGATATGTTAAATGGTTCAGGTCTGCAAGAAGAGTACGCTGATATCCGTGTTGACGGGGTTTCGATAGATACAAGAACATTACATAAGGGGAATTTATTTATTCCTATTATGAGAATTGATGATGGTCATAACTATGTAAATACGGCTTTCGATCGGGGGGCTACTGCAACCCTTTGGAAGAAGGGGCATAAGCATCCACCCGAAGGCGTACCTGTGATTTACGTTGATGATCCACTTCTAGCATTACAAGAATTGGCAACTGCTTATCGTGAGCAATTAAATATGAAGGTTGTCGGTGTAACGGGGAGTAATGGAAAAACAACAACGAAGGATATGGTTAAGTCCATCTTACAGACGACATATAAAGTCCATAAGACAAAAGGGAATTTAAACAGCCAAATCGGGTTGCCTCTTACCATTCTTGATGTCGAAGAAGAGACAGAGGTCCTTGTTCTAGAAATGGGTATGAGTGAAAAGGGACAAATTCATCGTCTGTCAACCATTGCTCAGCCTGATGTTGTAGTTATTACGATGGTTGGTTTGGCACATATTGCGACACTAGGTTCAGAGGAAAATATCGCTAATGCTAAACTGGAAATTATTGATGGTTTAAGAGATGGCGGCTTATTTATATACTATGGCGATGATGCTCACTTAAAGCAGGCGTTAGCCAATGTTGATTTACCCATGCGTGTTAAAACATTCGGTCATGAGGTAACGAATAATTACTACTATGAAAAAGTAAAAGAATATAAAAAATATCTTGAGTTTGATATCGCAGGAGAGCAGTTATTTAAAGATCTAAAAGTATCGATCATTGGTAAACATAATGTGAAAAATACGTTAGCAGCGGTAGCTGTCGCTCTTGAATTGGGAGTGACACCTGAAAACATTATCGCTGGATTGAAGAACTTAGATTTGACTGCCATGCGAATGGAAACAATTCAAACAAAAAAAGGATACACCATTATTAATGATGCTTGGAATGCGAGTCCTAACTCTGTACAAGCTGCGATTGAAACAGTACAGGAAATGGAGGGCTATCATCAGAAAATATTAGTACTAGGAGATATGCTAGAGCTAGGTGATAGTGCTGAAACTCTCCATAAACAAATGGCAAAGGCAATTGACCCGAATGAAATTGATTTTGTCGTCACATATGGAATATTAGCCTCTGCAATTGCTAAAGAAGCGAAACAAATGATGGGGGAAGACAAAGTGGTGTCTCCTTATACAAAATCGGAAATCGTCCAATTTATTAATAAAATCGTGAAGAAAGAAGCCCTCATTCTATTTAAGGGCTCCAGGGAGATGAAATTAGAAGAAGTAGTGAAAAACTTAATCTAAGTTTAAAAGCAGCTCACTTAAAATTTATGTGAGCTGCTTTTTTATTTTCCTATTTGGTATAATTCTCCTTTCAATAACAAATAGTAAGGTCAGAATATTGTGAAGGGAAGTGCACGCATGACAGAAGAAAAGATTAACCTTTCTTCTTCGGAGTTAGCGTCTTTATGGACATCTTATATGCAGAATACGATGTCCGTTCAGTTTTTAAGTTATTTGCGAGAAACCGTTGAGGATAAGATGATATCTCAACTAGTACAAACTGCTTGTCAGATTTCAGAAGACCATATAGCAAAATTGAAAAGTATCTTTCAACAAGAGAAAATACCCATTCCAAAAGGGTTTACTGCTGAGGATGTAAATATTCATGCCCCGAAAGTGTATACAGATATTTTTATGTTAACCTACATTCATCATATGGCTAAAGCTGGCATGCTTAGTTATAGTGGCTTTCTTGCCTTAAGTGCAAGAAAAGATATAAGGAAGCTTTTTAATAAGACACTTTTTGCGACAGCTGATTTATTTGAGCAAAGTTCAGAAATCCAAATCAATAAAGGTGTATTTGTACGATCGCCTGTTATTCCTTATCCAAAAGAAATTGATATGGTGGATGATAAAAGTTATTTCAAAGGATTAAATCCGTTTGCAGACAAAAGGGCGTTGAATGTTGTGGAAATCTCTCATCTTCATCTTAATTTTTTCAATAATGTTGTTGGGCTAAAATTAGCTACAAGCTTTGCCCAAATGTCACCAAGAAAAGAAGTACAAAAGATATGTATACAAGGCAAAGATATTTCAGAAAAACATGTGGAATTATTTGCTGTTACTTTGATTAACAATGGTCTCCAAGCACCAATTGATGGAGATGTTAGTATTACCAATTCAACTGCCGAAGTATTCTCGGATAAATTAATCCTTTTTCAATTAGGGATGTTAACAGCTGCCGGGAGTGGAAACTATGCGACGGGTGCTGCAGCAAGTCAAAGGCATGACCTGATCATCAATTATGAACGTTTAGCTATGGAAGTGGGTCAGTATGCAAAGGATATAGGGAATTTAATGGTGGAATTGGGTTATCTTGAACAACCACCTGGAACATTAGATAAAGAAACATTAGCCAAAAATAAAGAAAAACATTAGTAAGGTAAGCATCGTGAAGATGCTTACCTTTTTACTATCCGTGATTGGTAGAACGTCTACTTTACGCCATTGACCTAGCTCTATTTATTCTTAGGAGGCGATTAGATCTCTTGTAGATAGAGTAGTTTAATTTCACTAACCATCTTTGGATTAGATGAATCAAATGAGCAATAAATTCCAACGTCCATCCCTCCACACCGATATTACGTGACGAGCACGTAGCCCTATCTTTTCCTAAAGAATAAATGTTATACAGATGAAAAGTTGGTAATAAATGACGAATGTGACATGTTTAATAAAGGAGAGAAAGGGAATGGGTTAAGTAGAATCAATAATATCCCTAAAGGAGCTTGATTATACTTATGCGAAATTATACTAAGCAATATATTAATGGCGAATGGGTCACATCAACGGGATCTAAAACCATTGATGTCATTAATCCAGCAACGGAAGAAGTAATGGGAAAAATTAGTTCAGGAACAGAAGAAGATTTAGATAAAGCAGTGGCAGCGGCCAAAGCTGCATTTCCATCATTCTCTCAAACATCAGTAGAAGAAAGAATTGAGTTACTTGAGCGAATTTGTCAAGAATACGAAAAACGTAAAGACGATATTATAGAAGTGATTACAGAAGAACTTGGCTCTCCTGTTAAGCGAAGCAATAAAGTCCATTATCAAATGGGTTTACAACACTTTAAACAAGCGGTAGAGGAATTAAAAACGTTCAAATTTGAAGAAGAACGAGGAAACACATTAGTTCGCAAGGAAGCGATTGGTGTAGCAGGACTCATAACACCATGGAACTTCCCTACGAATCAAACCTCTACTAAACTGGCAAGTGCGTTTGCTGCTGGTAGTACCGTAGTGCTTAAACCAGCATCTAATACACCATTTGCAGCGATGATTTTAGCGGAAATCTTTGAAGCGGCAGGTTTGCCAAAAGGTGTCTTTAACCTAGTAACAGGTTCAGGTTCAACAATCGGTAATGGCATTAGTTCACATCCTGATATTGATTTCGTATCCTTTACAGGATCTGGTGAAGTCGGACAAAAAATTATGGAAAACGCAGCTTCAACTATCAAGAAAGTTTCTCTTGAGTTAGGTGGAAAATCACCACTTATCGTGTTAGATGATGCAGACATTAAAGGAGCGGCAAAAACAGCCGTTGCGCTCGTCGCAGGAAATACAGGTCAAGTTTGTACAGCGGCAACAAGAACACTCATTCCAAAAGGAATGCATGATGAATTCGTTGAGGCTGTAAAAGAAGTGATTGAAAACTTCCCAGTCGGTGATCCAACAAGTCAAGATGTTCAAGTGGGTCCTCTTGTCGATGCAGATCAATGGGAAAGGGTACAATCGTATATTAAAAAAGGATCAGAAGAAGGAGCAGAATTAATTGCCGGTGGTCCTGGAAAACCAGAAGGACTGGAGAAAGGTTATTATACGAAAATCACTGCTTTTACAAATGTGAAAAACGATATGACGATTGCCCAAGAAGAAATCTTTGGACCAGTAATGAGTATCCTCACATACGATAACTTGGATGAAGCAATCGAAATCGCTAATGATACCATTTATGGATTAGCTGGATACGTTTACGGTGGCGATCGTAACACATTACAAAAAGTGGCCAAAGGCATTCGCGCTGGACAAATCCAAGTCAATAATTCAAAAACTGATTTCTCAGCACCGTTTGGCGGCTTTAAACAATCAGGCATTGGACGTGAATGGGGAGACTTTGGTATCGAAGAATTTTTAGAACCTAAATCCATCATCGGCTACTATGCTTAAATCTAATAGGTTCCCTTGTACCGGGGACCTTTATTAATTTTTCTAAAGGTGTTGACAGAATGTAACACTAGATGTAAAGTGAACATGGCAATCCATATGAATCCTCGTTAGGTGAGGCTCCTGTATAGAGATATGCTACTGCCCAAAAATGTCCAAAGACGCCAATGGGTCAACAGGAACCATCGACATAAGGTGGTTTTTAATGTAGCTGGTATTTACCTATGCTGTACAGTGCTAAAGCTCTACGAATGGAGGGGTAATTACTGCTTGTACAATACGCGTACATGTTGTATTTTCTATGCATTTTATGCACCTCCACGGTTAGTTGGAGGTGCTTTTTCATTTTAAAAAAACAAGGAGGTGGTGCGGGATGGATAGTATTCCCAATCCGAGGTCGAGTAAACAGGAATTGATCAATAGGGAGAAAAGAGGAGGGTATTTGTTCTGCACCACTCATCTTATACAGAATAAATAGGCTCTTCTTCAGAAATGGAGGAGTCGAAATGAACCAATTATTAAAATTAAAACAAAAAAAAGATTACCAAAAACAAGTATTAAAATATATCACTGAACGCAACTTAAAAATGTTTCGTGAGACATTCCTTGAATTGCATCCGACGGACCAAGTAGAAGTGTTTAAAGAAATGGAACTGCCATTACAAAAACAATTGCTACTTTTTCTGACACCCGAAGAGTTCTCTGATATTTTTCAAGGGCTAGACTTAGAGGATCAATCTGAGGTTTTCACTCATATAGGCTTTCAATATGCTGTCGCGATGTTTAATTATATGTCCGCTGATGACGTTGCCGATTTCTTGCTTGAAATGGAAGTAGAAAATGCAGATGATATCCTTCAATCCATGGATCAAGAAGAAGCCAATAAAGTCATCGAGCTGATGACTTATGCACCGAGAACGGCCGGTGCCATTATGACGAAAGAATTCATTCGCATTTCAGTTGAGTCCACTGCCGCCCAAGTCATTGAAGAACTAAGAGAAACGGCAATGGCTGCTGAGACGATTTACTATTTATACGTCGTCGATATAGAGGAACGTCTTGCTGGGGTTGTTTCATTAAGAGATTTAATTATTGCACAGCCTGATCAAATCATTGATGATATTATGAGCACACAAGTGGTTTCTGTACCGGTCAATGAAGATCAAGAAAAAGTGGCACGTTTGATTAAAGAATATGATTTTCTAGCGGTTCCTGTCATTGGGAAAGAAGGAAAGCTTGTCGGTATTATTACAGTCGATGATGTTATCGATGTACTAGAAGAAGAGACAGATGATGATTTTGGAGAATTTGCTGCTTCTAAAGGGGCGACAGATTTAAACTTAACGGCTTTTAGTGCCGCAAAAAAGCGTGCACCTTGGATTGTTTTATTGATGTTTTTCGGTATGATTACCGCTAACATCATCGGTCGCTTTGAAGAAACATTACAGCAAATTGTCATCCTCGCTGCATTTATGCCATTGATTATGGGAACGGCAGGTAACACAGGGACACAATCATTAGCTGTTGCTGTCCGTGGATTAGCCACTGGATCAGTAGAGAAAAACGGTGTATGGCAAATAGTGAAAAGGGAATTGGGTACTGGTTTGATGCTCGGTGTCGTATGTATGATCGTATTAACAGGTATTATTGGTCTATTCTACCAAGGAAATTGGCTGCTTGCTTTTATCGTTGGTGCGTCACTATTTTTGGCATTAAGTATGGCCGCAGTGATTGGAGCAGTTGTTCCGCTCATTATCAACCGCTTAAAAATTGATCCAGCCATCGCATCCGGCCCTTTTATTACTACATTAAATGATATTCTTAGCCTACTGATTTATTTCTCTATTGCAACGACCATGATGGACAAAATTATATGAAAGAACCAACACTTCCATTTAAGAATGGAGGTGTTTTTTTATGGGGAAAATACAATACAAAGCAAGCGGAGAAAGATAACTTTGTATCATTCTTGGCGTGTGACAGTAAATTCGCAACGAGCCAGGATTTGTTGAGAGTACCGATTTTTGGAGCGTTTATTCCTTAAATGAGTCAAGATTTGCAGAATGTCCAAATTTCTGGAGCATTAACTCTTTAAACGAGTCAAATATAGATAAACTCCCTTATATTTGATACGTTTCCGGCAAGAACGAGTCAGGATTCTGAGATTGGTGAAGAAATTGAAGCGTTTGTCAGTTAAACGCGTCAAATATAGTAGTTGGTTCAAATGTTTGATTCGTTCCTTTCCAAAACGAGTCAAGATTTGCAGAAAGTCCAAAATTTTAGAGCGTTTACTCTTTAAACGAATCAAATATAGAGAAACCCCATTTTATTTGATACGTTTCCGGCAAGAACGAGTCAGGATTCTGAGAGCGGTGAAAAATTTGAAGCATTTGTCTGTTAAACGAGTCAAATATAGTAGTTGGTTCAAATGTTTGATTCGTTCCTTTCCAAAACGAGTCAAGATTTGCAGAAAGTCCAAAATTTTGGAGCGTTTACTCTTTAAACGAATCAAATATAGAGAAACCCCATTTTATTTGATACGTTTCCAGCAAGAACGAGTCAGGATTCTGAGAGCAGTGAAAAATTTGAAGCGTTTGTCAGTTAAACGAGTCAAAAATAGTAGTTGGTTCAAATGTTTGATTCGTTCCTTTCTAAAACGCGTCAAGATTTGCAGAAAGCCCAAATTTTTGGAGCGTTTACTTCTTAAGCGAGTCAAATAAGTAGTTGGTTCAAATGATTGCCGCGTTTCCAAGATCGCTCGCATATTCTAATTCGAGTTCACTAGAACAAACCAATATTTCCGGCTGAGTTCAATTTTACCACCGTAATGTCATCAGCTCGTTTATATATGCTATATCATCCTCCGAAAAAATAATATAAATTGTTATATAATATGAAGTTTCTTTTTTTGTGATCTATCCTGTTATCAGTTAAAATATAATTGAGAATGGGGAGTTGTGGACTGAAAAAGCTACCACTTGATTTCAGTTACAGTCCATTATATAATTTTCTCATAAACTATAACGTAATAGTTTGTGTTTTTTCTTAAAAAGTTTCAACCTATAAACATAGGTTTTAGATAAAACTGAAACGTAATACTTAATATAGAAAGGGGGTTACTTCATTGGGAAGGCGTTATTGCGAATTGGTCAGGTGGCGAAATTGAGCGGTTTAACATCACGGACGATTGATTATTACACAAAAAAGAATTTATTGAGTGTCGAACGTTCCTCTTCAAACTACCGTCTTTATCCTGAGGATGTCCTGAATACGTTAGAAAGGATTAAAGCTTTGAAGAAAGAGAGATTATCAATTCTAGAGATTCAGAGAGTACTTCATACACAGGATAACCAAGGAGTAGACCCCATGGTAATAGAGGTCCAAGAGGAAATCAATCGTTTAAAAGGGAAGCTTGAAATCGTAGAACAACGATATCAACAATGTTCCGAAATCGAAAAAAAGCGTGTGTTTCGCTTACTTGAAAAAGAATTATCAGATTGTTTCAAACGATTGAATGAGTGTTAACTATTTTGGAGGTGAATCCCTCAGTTAAGAGGGAAATAATTGGACATAATAACCATTACGAATTTAATAATGCTTGTAATTTTACTTGCTCTGACGGCGTTTTTCGTTGCGTCTGAGTTCGCAGTAGTCAAACTCCGTATGTCGAGAATTGACCAGTTAATTGCTGAAGGAAATAAAAAAGCGGTTCTTGCTAAGAAAGTAGCAGCGGACCTGGATTATTATTTATCAGCTTGTCAACTTGGTATTACGGTAACAGCCCTTGGTTTAGGTGCATTAGGTAAACCGGCTGTAAGTGCTGTGTTGTATCCTGTTTTTAGTTGGTTAAACATTTCCGCTACTATTGCTGATGTTGCTTCTTATGCAATTGCTTTTGCATTAGTAACTTATTTACACGTGGTAGTCGGAGAGATGGCACCGAAAACTTTAGCTATTCAATTTTCGGAAAAAGTGACGTTAATGCTTGCTCCTTCACTTTACTGGTTCGGTAAGATTATGTCGCCGTTTATTTTTGCTTTAAATGGTGCTTCTCGTCTTTTATTGCGTATGTTTGGTGTCGCGCCAGCTCCGCAAGAAAAGGCATACACTGAGGAAGAATTAAAAATCGTTATGGCACAAAGTTTCCAAGGTGGAGAAATTGATCAAACAGAACTGAAGTATTTAGAGAACGTCTTTTCTTTTGATGAAAGAGTAGCAAAAGATATCATGGTTCCAAGAACAGATCTTGTGACAATTGATAAGGATATGACTCCAGATGAACTGATCGCCATTTTAGATGAACATAATTATACGCGTTATCCCGTTGTCGAAAATGGGGATAAAGACCGTATTATTGGTGTTGTCAATGCGAAGAAAATGCTCAGTCACATTGTGAGTGGCAGGGAAGTAAAGTTAGAGCAATATATGCGTGATGTTCCATTTGTTGTAGAAGTAACAAGTATACAAGATGCGCTGTTGAAAATGCAGCAAGAACAAGTCCATATGACTGTTGTTATGGATGAGTACGGCGGAACTTCTGGTGTTTTAACGATGGAGGATGTACTTGAAGAGCTAGTTGGCGAAATTCGCGATGAATTTGATGAGGATGAAGTAGCGGATATCCGTCCAGCGGGTGAACAAAAGTATATCATCAATGGACGTGTGTTATTGACTGATTTGGAAGACCGGTTTGGCCTAACATTTGAAGATAGTGAAGATATCGACACAATTGCTGGTTGGATACAATATAAAAACCTTGAAGTAGTAGAGCAGGGTGACGAGGTTCATCACGATAATCATGTGTGGGAAGTGGCTGAAATGGATAATTATCAAATTAAACAAGTCATGTTCCATCAATATTTAGAAGATCAAATAGCAGAGGAAACCCCTCAATCATCGTAATCATCTTGGAGGTGAATCCCTCAGGAAGAGGGAAATAATTGGACAGTATAATCATATTAAACTTGTTTTTAGTTGCATTATTTATTTTGTTTACGGCATTTTTCGTAGGTGCCGAGTTTGCTATATTGAAAGTGCGTATGTCTAGACTCGATCAATTGATCGCAGAAGGAAATAAAAAAGCAGTACTTGCTAAAAAAGTAGCTCATAATCTTGACTATTATTTATCTGCCTGCCAGCTAGGTATTACCATTACAGCGCTTGTTTTAGGTGCTTTAGGTGAACCAACTGTACAGAAGATTTTAGAACCTTTGTTTATTGAATTTGAAGTATCAGCCGCTGTAGCGACAATACTTTCTTATATTATCTCACTGACTATTGTCTCGTTCTTACATGTCGTTATTGGTGAACTTGCACCAAAAACATTAGCGATTCAATATGCAGAAAAAATGACACTTCTACTGGCGCCAGCTTTATATTGGTTTGGTCGCATTATGAAGCCAGTTATTAGTTTATTAAATGGTTCCGCAACGTTTATTTTAAGACGATTCGGTGTTGAGCCAGCTGGTCATGATACTGTGCACTCGGAAGAAGAGTTGAAGTTGATTGTCACACAAAGTTATGAAGGTGGAGAAATCAACCAAACAGAACTTGCTTATTTGGAGAACATCTTTGCCTTTGATGGTCGTCAATTAAAAGATATTATGATTCCGAAAGAAGAAATGATTACACTGCAGAAGAATCAGTCATTGGACAGCATGTTAAAGGTCATCGATGAACATGAATATACAAGATACCCTGTTACATCTAAGACGAAGGAATATATCGGCTTCATTAATACGAAGGAAATGTTAACGAGTTTAGCTGCAGGACGTAAGGAAGATTTTAAAGAATTTATGCATGAGATTCCAAGCTATAAAGAAACTATCTCCATTAAAGAGGTTTTCTTGAAAATGCAGCAAACACGTACACATATGGCCCTTGTAACAAATAATCAAGGCAAAACCGTCGGGTTAGTAACAATGGAGGATATCCTTTCTGAAATTGTTGGTGAAATTAAAGATGAATCGGATGGCAATGAAGTGTACGCCTAACAGAAAAGATTGACAGTGATCACAAGCTTATATAAACTGAGAAAAGTAAATGAATAGACTGGAAGATATCCAGAAGAGGTTCATAGCTTTAAACCCTCTATAAAAAACTATGGATGCATGAAAAAAACCATGTCCATATTCGGGCGTGGTTTTTTGTTTCTTAGTTGACAGATGGTTTTAGCTCCCTGAACGAAATTGATTCAAGGAGGCTTTTTTTATGTCAGGAAGAAAAGAAGAACAAGGATTAACGGATTTAACTTTATTAGGTAATCAACAGACCCAATACCCATCAGATTACGCACCAGAAGTACTTGAGGCTGTGGACAGCTTACATAGCGGCAGAGATTATTTTGTCAAATTTAATTGTCCAGAATTCACAAGTCTTTGCCCCATCACAGGCCAACCGGATTTTGCTACGATGTATATCTCTTACATCCCTGATGAAAAAATTGTAGAAAGTAAATCATTGAAACTGTATCTCTTTAGCTTTAGAAATCATGGCGATTTTCACGAGGACTGTGTCAATATTATTATGAATGACCTCATTGATTTATTGAACCCCCGATATATTGAAGTTTGGGGGAAATTTACGCCTCGTGGTGGTATTAGCATTGATCCATGGTGCAATTATGGCCGACCGGAAACGAAATACGAAAAGATGGCAGAGCATCGATTAATGAACCATGACCTCTATCCAGAAAAAGTGGATAATCGATGATTTTATATTTAAACGGCATCTATGTGGGCTTGCTTATATTAGCTAATATAGTTGCTGTGAAATTATTCAGCCTTGGCGATTTAGCGATTCTTCCAGCAGCAGTGGTCGTTTTTATTTTTACGTACCCAATCATTGATATTATCGTCGAATTATATGGGAAAGAAGCTGGTAAACAAACGGTGAAAGCTGGTCTTATCACACAAATATTGGCGATTATCTTTATTATGATCACCATCCAATTACCTGCTGCTCCCGTATTCGGCGAACAGGCATCATTTCAAGCGATTTTAGGTGGTAGCTTTCGTGTAATAGTTGCGAGTCTTGTGTCTTATTTTATTAGCCAGCATATTGTTGTGTATGTTTTTCATAAACTAAAAATGCGTCATGGTAAGAAGAAGTTATGGTTCAGAAATAATATGTCTGTAATGATTAGTCAAATCGTCGACACATCGATATTTATTACGATCGCCTTTTACGGAACGATTCCAACTACCGCATTATTGGGATTGATTCTCTCGCAATATTTATTTAAATTTATTGCCTCAATTTGCATCACACCGCTTGTTTATTTAGTTGTGCATATGATTCGTAAGCGTGAATTCATCATGGAAAAAGTGTAATTCGATGAAAAATTAGAGTCTTGCTTCCTTTTAATTGAAGCAAGGCTTTTTTTATACGGTTCTATTGGTTTTTTCCCCCACTTACATAACTGTTCTAAAATAGGTACAGACTTAGGTGGTCATCGATTTGTTCAAAGAAAAGTTTAGACCAAAAGGCGATAATTATGTAGATATCACTTCTTATCTTTCAGCAATCGTACCCAATAGTTTAAGAGCTAGGTATTTTCGCGTTTGCACCACCTTCTCTCAATTAAAATAATATGATGAAGAGGAGGGGAAGCCCTATGGAACGAGGAAATTACGGAAAAGAAACAAAATGTGAGGAGATTGTATTTAGCTTTCCGAAACAAAAGCAGAATAGACAGCCAGGGATGGAATACGAAATGGTACCAAGACCCATATATGATAATCCGCAATATAGAGGTACCGGCAAGCTAAAGGATAGAGTAGTAATTGTAACTGGGGGCGATAGTGGGATAGGGAGAGCCGCTGCGGTCGCTTTTGCGAAAGAAGGAGCGAATTTAGTAATTGCCTATTATGATGAACATCGCGACGCAGAAGAGACGAAACAGGCAATCGCTTATTATGGCGGGAAATGTCTTCTTATTCCAGGTGATCAAAGGGAGGAAGCGCATTGTAAACGAATTGTAGAAGAGACCATCCAAACCTTTGGCAGATGTGATGTGCTTGTGAATAATATCGCTGTACAGTTTTTGCAAGGTGAATTTACAAATATTAGTTCAGATCAGTGGAACATAACCTTTGACGTGAATATTCGGTCGTATTATTATATGACAAAAGCAGCCATGCCTCACTTGAAAGATGGGGCCAGCATTATTAACACAACCTCAATTAATGCCTATATCGGTAGAAAAGATCTCATTGATTATTCGGCAACAAAGGGCGCAATTGTTAGTTTCACACGAGCGTTAGCTAATAATGTTGTAGACAAAGGCATTCGTGTCAATGCCGTTGCACCGGGGCCAATTTGGACGGCACTCCAACCTGCAAGCCAATCCCCGGAACAAATCCAAACATTCGGTCTCGATGTCCCAATGAAAAGAGCAGGGCAACCGTATGAATTAGCACCCGTTTATGTCCTTTTAGCATCTGATGACGGCTCTTACATCACAGGTCAAACCATCCACGTTAACGGGGGAGATTTTGTTGGCTCCTAATAAAAAAGCCGAGCGACTTTAACTAAAAGTGTTAATGTCCCCTTTAAGTAGACATTCAAAAAAACCTTCATGTTACCATGAAGGAAAGAATGCTACCTTGGAGGGGATTTTTCTATGGCAAAGAAAGGACAAACTTTTAATAGTTATTCGGAAGAGTTTAAACATAATGCCGTCATGAAATATGTGAATGGGTCTAAAAGTTATAAAGCATTGGCAGAGGAACTGGGAATCCGTCACTGCAGCCAGCTTAAAGTGTGGGTTAAGAAATGGAAAGAAGGAGCCCCGTTTGATGAGCGTAAAGGAGTTTCTAATCCTTTAAAAGGCAGGCCTAGGACTAAATTTAAGTCGGTTGAAGAGGAAAGGGATTATTTGAAAGCACAAGTTGAATTTCTAAAAAAGCAGTATCCAAATCTGGTAAAGGAGGAGAAAACCCCAGACGAATGAAATATGAATTGGTGGATGAGTTAAGGGTTACCTATCCGGTCTCCTGGCTGTTGGAGATTGCCTATATCAAACCGGCTAGCTACTACAAATGGAGAAAAAACAATCATAAACGCGAAGCAAAAGTTAGGGATGAACAAAAGATTCGAGAGCACATTTTGGGCATACATTTTATGCATCCCGAATATGGACGACCCCGTATTACAGACGAATTAAATGAAAACGGGTATTTAATTAATCACAAAAAGGTCTACCGATTGATGACGGCAATGAACATACAATCAGTCATCCGAAAAAAGAGAAAACGACATGGTCATAGTCCTTCTAACCTCTTTCCTAACCGTCTGAAAAGGAAGTTCAAGGCGGTAGGACCTAATCAAAAAATGGTAACGGATATCACATTTGTGTCTGTTGGCGAAGAATATTATTATTTATCGGTCATACAGGATCTCTTTAATAACGAAATAGTAAGTTGGGAGCTAGCCCAAAGAAATGATTTGGAACTTGTGTTAAAAACGGTAGAGAAATGGACAAAGAAAAAAGACGTGGCTGGAGCCGTTCTCCATTCGGATCAAGGCTTCCAGTACACGTCAAAAATATACGGCAACCGATTAAAGGATTATGGCATCAAAGGCAGCCACTCTCGCAAAGGAAACTGCCTGGACAATGCCTGTATAGAATCATTCTTTTCACACCTCAAAACCGAGAAGCTGTATATAAGTAAGTGTAAGGGAGAAGAAGAACTAGAGCAAGCTCTTGAGGATTACATTTACCATTACAATTACAAACGAAGACAAAAGAAACTAAAGAAACGCGCGCCGATTGAATATCGACACGCGCTCACTGCTTAGCTTTTTATGTTGTCTACTTGACAGGGGCAAGACCAAAGTGCTCGGCTTTTTTTAAGAGCTTTTCTGTCCAGATAGCTTCCCATTCAAAAATTCAATCGTTTCAGCAACAGTCTGTTTATACGCAACAGCCTTGTGAAGCTGATAAATCGCACGATCTTCAGCTGCAACTATTTCTTCAAAAGAAATTGTCCCAAGCAAATTCTTAAAAGGGTGGTCTTTTTTAAGAAGCTTGATCTCTTTACTTATATCTTCCGCATTAACTTCATTGATGATATAAAAAGGGAACTGCAGCTGTTTTTCATTCATGATCTCGTGAAGTTTTACACGTTGCCCCTCGTTCCACTCACCATCGAGTATTTCTGTTGTCACTTCTACGTTATCGAGGTCTCCGACAGGAAAGGCAAATTGGGTATCGTATGTTTCTTGACTTGAATTCTTATCCGTATAGCAGGAGACTGCATAGTAGGTAATTTTAGCTTTTTTCAACTTTTTTAAGTTAAACATGCCCTCATTCATTCAAAAACTCCTTTATGTAAGTATCTGATATAAGAATAGCATACATAATTGTAAAATTTCACCACGATTTTTCTATGAAAAAGAAGGGGAATCAATATGTGTGAAGTATCATTACTATAATGAAAACGCATGCAAAAAAATTCATTGCTTTAAATCAACAAAGCGTGTTATTATCGAAATATTAAAAATTTTATAAGTGGGGAGTTAGGTCATGAGAAAATTATTAGCAGGTTTGATTGGTAGTTCAATGCTGCTTCTTAGTGCATGTGGTTCTTCAGGTGCTGATGAGGCAAGTGGCGGTGGGGACAATGAAAAAGAGCAAAAGGTTGTTAAAATTGGTATTACACAAATTGTTGAGCACCCTTCATTAGATGCTGCAAGAGAAGGTTTTATGGCTGCTTTAAAAGATGCAGGCTATGAGGAAGGAAAGAATTTAGAGTTAGATTATCAGAATGCTCAAGGGGACGCTAATAATAATATGTCTATTGCTCAAAACTTGGTTACTGCTGACAATGACCTAATTCTTGCAATAGCAACAGCAAGTGCTCAATCTGTTGTTCAATCAACCAAGGATATACCTGTTCTTTTTACAGCCATTACCGATCCGATTAGCGCAGATCTTGTAAAAGACTTGGACAAGCCGGGTGCAAATGTAACTGGTACTTCTGATACCCATCCAGATGCGATTAAAAATACGATTGCTTCTATTAAAAAGTTTGTCCCTGAAGCAAAGACGGTCGGAATCATTTATAACGACGGGGAAGCTAACTCAATTGTTAATGTAGAAAATGCGAAGAAGGCATTAGAAGAGAATGGACTTGAATATGCGTTGACGGCAATTTCAACTAGCTCAGAAGTGAAGCAAGCAGCAGAATCACTTGTTGATCGCTCCGATGTCTTTTATATTCCAAAGGACAATACCGTCGTTTCAGCTTTAGAATCAGTGATCACAGTGGCTAATAAAGAAAAAATCCCTACATTTGTTGGTGAAAGTGATTCGGTTGAAAGAGGCACGTTCTCTTCCTATGGCTTTGAATACCATGACCTCGGTTATAAAACAGGTGAAATGGCTATAGAAATATTAAATGGCAAAAAGCCAAGTGACATCCCAGTTGGTTTCCCTGATAATCTAGAATTAATCGTTAACAAGGATGCAGCTGAGAAACAAGGTGTTGAATTAACAGATAAACTATTAGAAGGGGCAAAGGTCATAGGTGAATAATTATATTCGGGTTAAGAGAGGTGTAGTAATTAACTACATCTCTTTTTGTATGGAAAAAATGTCGATTCTTGTCAACTATTTATCTTGTGTTTAATTACTTTGTCCTAGGTTAGCATTTTTTGTATCTATGTCGTTTGAAATGGGACGATACTATATTGATAAAATGACTATAAGGTATAAAAAGGAAATAAATATAAAATTTTACCTAATAAACAATTGTTATTTAACTTTTTATTATACTTTTAAAGAAAATAAATCACATGGAGTGAAAAATTACTCTCGATACCCCGAGGGGAATTTTTCAGAGAAATTTCCAACACTTATATGAGTATATTTTAGGTTGAAACCCACTTTGCTTACAAATTGAGTCTAAAAGACTATAAAAATATATATTCCTCAATTATTTGCAATAAAGTAATTAGAATTGTTTCTCTGCTCCTGTACTGACATCCTTCCAAAATCACATAAAAAATCTCGAATTTGAGAGAAAACTAGTACGAAAATCACAGACAAATTTCGACATGGACAAAAGTGGATTTGACGGAAATTTCTACTCATGTTAGTAAATATATAGCAGAAAAAAAGAAAAAACTTCAAATTATCAGGTTTAAAATTTTTTAAACGAGGTAAAAAGTAGTAAATTATTTACCAAATTTTACTTAAATATAGAAAAATATGAATGATGTGGGAGAGAAGAAGCAGAATGTTGGAATCGAAGAGAAGAGCCATAATCTTTATATCTATTTCATTATTATTAGCAGTGGCAGCTGGTTTTTTCGTCCTTCAAAAAGTGAGCGAACTTAATGCTGATCTTGGTGGGATGACGGAAGTTTATGTAGCAGCAGATGATATTCCTTCTAGAACAGTTATTAAACCAGAACAAGTGAAAGCCATTGAAATACCTAATAGGTATGTAAATGAATCGTATGTATTAAATGTTGAAGATCTAATTAACAAAGTTTTAGTCGTACCATTAAAGGAAGATGAAGTGATTACACAACCAATGATTAAACCTGTATCAACAGCTACTGATGAGAATAGTCGTCTCGTGATGATAACGCAGACTGAAAATGTAAGCTTTGATACACAGTTAGAGGCACTTGATCGAGTGGACATTATTGTTTCACACAAGTTTGACGGTAATCCAGTTACTGAAAGCTTTAAGAAGGATGTAAAGGTTGCTCGTATCTTACAAAGTGATAAAAAGTTTTCAGGAATTGTCGTGGAAGTCCCTTTTGAAGCTGCGCCAGAAATTATACATATGCAAAATTACGCTGATAGTATGAGAGTACTAAAGGCAAATGTTGGTTTAGAAGAGGAAGTGCAAGAAGTCGATGGTGAGGCAAAAGAAGCGGCTTCTGTAGAGAAAGAGGAGAAGGTAGACGAAGCTCCTGCTAATGAAGAGAAGAAAGAAGAACCTAAAGAAAAAGAAGAGAAGAAAGAAGAAAAGTCAGATAAAAAAGACTGATTATAAGGTATGTCAAAAATGAGGTGGTCATGATGGCTGAACAAATCAATATCCTGATAGTGAGTGATAGTGATGAATCGCTTACTAATATTATGGGGTTATTTAATGAATATAACAAAATAGATACACTTAATTATTCTGATATAAGGTCAGAATTGGATCGATTATCTCCAGATTTAATCTTTCTAATCGAATCCTCTTCAGAATCAACAGTGGATACGATTGAATATATCCACACTTATAATCATATACTCCCAATTGTTTATATCTCCTTCTCAAGAGACTTTGACACATTAAGGGATATAACAAGAGCAGGAATTACTGATTATTTTGTTTTACCGGATGAAAATACCATGCTTTATGGCAGAATGGACAGCATTATACAACTGGCTATTCAAAAAAGAGAGCAGTTGGAGGAAACAGCTTCAGCTAATCAATCTTTTAAACGGGGAAGAGGAAAGATTCTCTCGTTTTATAGTGGTAAAGGTGGAAGTGGCCGCACGATACTATCGAGTTCTTTTGCACAAACATTAAAATTAGAATCCACTGCACAAGTGATTTTAATCGATTTAAATTTGCAGTACGGTGGTACGGAAACTTATCTTTCGATTGAATCGAACAGGTCGCTTGCAGATCTTCAACCAGTTATTAGCGAATTAGCGGAAACCCATATTAGAAACGTATCAGAAAAGGAAAAATACTCAAAGCTTGAAGTGTTATTAAGCCCTAAAGATGCTGAGGTAAGTGAAAGTCTTCCTTCTGATTTTATTTCTAAATTATTGAGGACCTGTAGAAGGAGCTATGATTTTGTCATTGTCGATCTTCCTACATATGTGAATGAACAGACATATATTGCATTGGAAGAGTCAGATAAAATCTATTATGTGATGAATTTGGATGCACCATCTATCAATATGTTAAAACAAGTTGAAAATCTTTTTGTAAGGCTTGGTATCGAAACACAGGATCGTATGGAATTGTTATTAAATGAAGTCGGGAGAGAAAATGAAATAAAGCCGAATGATTTAAAAGATATTATTTCTTACCCTATAGCGTTTAAGATACCAAGAGACATTAAAGGGGTTCAAACACATATCAATAAAGGTGAACCATTTAGAAAAGAAGCGGTCGAAAAGAAGTTGATACCATTTACTAAGAGCGTGAAGAAATGGGTTAACCAAATGTTAGAATAATATAATTTAAGGATTGATGATTGATGTCTTTGTTTGATAAAAAAACAGAAAATAATAATCGAAATCGAACGATAAAAAGGTCGTCAGTTCAAAATCAATACATTTCAGAGCTTGTAGAGCATTACAAAACGCGCATATTAAAAGAAACGAATCTTGAACTGTTAACCAGCTTGCCACAAGGGGAAATGAGACTCAGAATTGAACAACTTATCAGTCAATTTATGAGTGAGGAAAAAATCATTCTTCCGAGGCATGATAAAGAATTACTGATTACAAGGATTATAGATGAGTCCATTGGCTATGGTCCCCTAGAACCATTATTAAATGATCCAAGTATTACGGAGATTCTTATCAATAACTTTAATGAAATCTATATTGAGCAATATGGAAAGTTGCAACTTTCGCCCATCTCATTCAGAGATGAAAGCCATGTTAGACATGTCATTGACCGTATTGTAGCTCCACTTGGCAGAAGAATTGACGACAGTTCGCCGATGGTTGATGCCAGGTTACCCGATGGAAGTAGGGTGAATGCAGTAATACCTCCAATCAGTTTAGGAGGATCTGTCGTTTCCATTCGAAAGTTTCGCAAAGAACCATTCCGCATTCAAGATCTATTAAACTTTGAATCACTAAATGAAAATATGTCTCGTTTTTTAGATGCGATTGTAAGGGCAAAAATGAACGTGCTTATTTCAGGAGGAACAGGTAGCGGTAAGACAACATTATTAAATGTTCTTGGCGATTCTATTCCAGTAGGTGAACGAATAATTACGATTGAAGACTCCGCTGAGCTTCGCTTAGATAAACCAAATGTCGTGGGATTGGAAGCCCGCCCTGAAAATATGGAGGGCGAGGGCGAAATCTCTATTAGACATTTGGTGAAAAACTCATTACGGATGAGGCCTGATCGCATCATCGTCGGTGAGGTTCGTGGCTCTGAAGCATTTGATATGCTGCAAGCGATGAACACGGGTCACGAAGGGTCGATTACAACAGTACACGCCAATACCCCATTTGATGCACTGAGAAGGGTCGAGGGAATGGTTGTCATGGCGGGTATGGATTTACCATCACATATTGTTAGAGAGTATATTGTGGGCGCATTAGATATTATCGTTCAAAGTACACGATTAACAGATGGAACAAGAAAAATCGTTTCTATTTGTGAAGTTTATAGGAGTGAATCAGGTGAAATCAATATTGATGAAATATTCACCTATAGACGTAAAGGGCTAAAGGAAAATGGTCAGGTTGAAGGTTCGTTTGAACCAACAGGAAAAATACCTAAATGTTTAGAAAAAATTAAGATGTATGGAATAGAGCTAGATGAAGAAATTTTTAAAGGATAGGAGGTGGAGTAACTATGGAGGCAGCCATACTTTTTGGATTAGCAACATTGCTCTTTATATGGGGTGTTTATAATTACTTAGGTTATCGTAGTGATAAGAAAGAAATTATTAAAAAGCAAGCAAAGGAATTTCAAGAAAAAGAAGAACGTAACAGCTTTATTGCAAAATTGGGTGATAGGTTTGATAAAACTGATTTTGCCGATAACTTTAAGCAAAAGTTAGTAAAATCCAATATATCTATTCTACCTTCTGAATTTTTTGCCATTCTATTATTTATCGCCTTTACTGTCACCATCATGTTATTCGGCTTCTTTAGTGTACCGCTTATCTTAAGCTTAATCATTGCGGTTGTGCTCTGTGCAGGGGCTTATTGGATTTTATTCTTAATAAGGAAGAATAAATACATAGAGAAGTTAAACAATCAATTGTCTGAGGTATGCCGAATTCTCGGGAACGCAACGAAATCTGGCATGACAATTGTCCAAGGGCTTGAAATCGTAGCGAGTGAAGTGAGTTCTCCTGCTAAAGACGAATTTAAATCATTGACCCAAAATATGAGATTAGGTGTCGATTTCGAGCGAGCGTTAAAAGAATTAGAAGATCGAGTACCTACGAGAGAGTATAAACTATTTATCTCTGCTCTATTAATTCAAAAAAGAGCAGGGGGTAACTTAACACAAGTTTTATATGAAATGGCTCACACGCTTGAGGAGAGGAAGGTACTCAGACAAACAATTTCAACAGCTACCGCTGAACAAAGGTTTGTTTCGTATATCTTACCTGCTCTGCCCATCTTCTTGTTGTTCATGTTAAACAATATTATGGATGGATTTATGGAATTGTTATTCACTGTTCCAGGAGCTATATTAATGATTATTTTTATTATAGGGATGGTAATCGCGCTATTACTTGTAAGAGCTGTTACCAACATAAAGGTGTAGCGTTATGGATTCTTTCATATTATTCGCCGTTATATTATGTTGGCTATCTCTCGCTCTCGGATTAGCTAGTTTATATCAGTATTCTAAACAAAAGCAATACTTGAAAGCTCATTTACAAGAAATAGCAGTTACCTCTTCCGTACTTGTAGCTGGCAAGAAAGGCAGATTGGAAAAAACCATTCAATTTCTCGCCAGATATGCTGATGACTTCTCCGCATTAGGAGAGAGGATTAATTTTTATAGTGAATCTGAAGAGGTAGATAAGCTATTAAAAAGATCAGGTAACCCTTATGAATTAAGTGTGAAGAGATTTCAAGGATTTAAAATCGTGTTTATTTTATTGGGACTTTTACTTGGTTTCTTTATGGTAATTATGGGGTTCCCCCTAGCAAATATTGCTTTTGTTACTTTACCAATTTTAGGTTTTTTCATACCCATTATTTGGGTGAGGTCATTAGGTAAAAAAAGACAGGATCTATTAAGAAAGGACTTACCAGACTTTTTAGATACGGTAAGTATTAGCTTACAAGCTGGATCGAATTTAGATAGTGCCATCAAAGAGGTAATTAAATATTTTGATGGTCCAATAAGAGAAGAATTTGCCCAATTCCTTCAAGAAATCGATCTGGGTGTCCCTCGAGAAAAAGCTTATGCTGGATTATTAGATAGAAATGAAAATGAAGACTTTCAATCTTTAATTAAATCACTTATTCAAGCAACGAGATTAGGTGTTCCGATGGCTTCGACTTTTAAAGCACAAGCTGAGGATATTAGGAAAATAAGCTTAGAACAGGTAAAAGAAAAAGCAGCTAAAGCATCTCCAAAAGTCACTTTAATCACATCATTCATTATCGCTCCACTGATTATGTTGCTGATTATTGGATTAGTGATTCTCAACATGATCTATGGTGAGAACAGTATTATGAATATCTTTAGTTAATAAAATATAAATCTTTGAAAGGGGTGATTATTTCTAACTGAAGGTTAGCTCACGCCATCAAA
Source organism: Cytobacillus sp. FSL K6-0129 (assembly GCF_038007625.1). Classification (NCBI taxonomy): domain Bacteria; kingdom Bacillati; phylum Bacillota; class Bacilli; order Caryophanales; family Bacillaceae; genus Cytobacillus; species Cytobacillus sp. FSL K6-0129. The sequence goes on from NZ_JBBOXM010000001.1 coordinate 3,623,833, forward strand.
AAAATTAGAAGTAATAAAACCAATTATTTAGGAGGAAAAACAAATGAAAAATTTTATTGAAAAAGTAAACGGGAAAATGCAGGCTCTGTATGCGAGAACACAAAAGGCAGTTAATAACGAAGACGGAGTATCAACAATTGAATGGGTAGGATTAGCGGCAGTAATCGTTGCTTTAATGTTTGCGGTTGCTTCGGCTATGGGAAGCCAGGGTGAGGGATTAGCTGACGTTATAGTTACCAAGATTGGAGAAATGTTAAAAAGTATCGGAAGCTAACATTTAACAACAACGCTTGGAGGCATTTATTTTGAGAAAAAATATTTCTATTTACTTGCTCCTCTTTTTATTCTTGATATTATCCAGTTGCTCAAATCAAGATGAAAATAATCACTCAAATAAATTAGATGATAGCAATGATGAAGAAAACCATGAAGTACAAGGTAAGGAAGTAACCAATGAAGATGAAATAAATGAGGAAGTAGAAGAGGATAAACCATTACAATTAGAAGTAATCAATCTCCCAGAGACAATTGGAGATTTAATAGAGTATCCTATTGGTGAATATGGGGATTCAGATATCTCTATAAACAGTGAAAATGTACAAAAGACTTTAGCGGATATTCCAGATATATCTGAAAATAATGAGGCTACTGATAAGGTTTTAGATTACTTGTACTCATTATATAAAATGCCTTATCAAGATCCTAAGGAGTTAATTGAAAATAGTGCATTAAAAAGCCCTGATGTAGCAGAAAAAATAGCAAACACGGAACAATATAATGTAGAAATAGTACTTGATGCAAGTGGGAGTATGGCTAATTATATGGGAGAAAAAACGAGAATGGATTTAGCGAAAGAGTCTATTCAGGATTTTGCTGAAACATTGCCTGATGATGTGAATCTTAGCTTAAGAGTGTATGGACATGAGGGAACGGGATCTGATTCAGATAAAAAAATGTCGTGTGCTGCAAATGAGTTAGTTTATGAATCTCAATCTTATAATGAAGCTGAATTATCCAATGCATTGAAGTCATTTGAACCTGCAGGATGGACACCTTTAGCCGCATCTATTTTAGAGGCGAAGGACGATTTATCAAATCTGTCTGCGGAAAATAATATAAACGTTGTATATATCGTAAGTGACGGGATTGAAACATGTGATGGTGATCCTGTTGCAGCTGCTAAAAAGTTGAAAGATTCAGGGATATCACCAGTGGTAAATGTAATAGGTTTTGATTTAGCTAAAGATGATGAGCAGCAATTAAAGGATATCGCTTCTGCAGCAGAGGGGAATTATTTAAATGTAAAAAATCAAAATCAACTTGACAATGAATTTAATAAAACCATAAAAGAATCAAAAAAATGGTTAGAGTGGAGCAGTAGGGAAGAATTCGACGCTCTTGTTCAATCGAGTCAAGAAATAATGGATATTATGAAAGTTGAGAGTGAGTGGTTCTTTAGTATGAATAAAGAGGAATCCAAGATTACTCAATCCATATATGAACTAGAAAACCAACAAAAGCTTACTCAAGAACAAGCTGAGCAAATGCAATCAAAAATAAAAGAGTTCTATGAAAAACACTATGCTGCTGTTAAAGAATTAAATAATGCATTAACAGACCTATCAAAGGAAAACCTTGATGAAAAAATAAAAGAAATAGAAAATCTTTATGAGAAAAATGTACCAAACTAAAAAGGAGGGGCATCAAATGAAGAAAAAAATCAATAATGAAGATGGTTCAGCGACGATTGAGTTTTTAGCGATGGTGCCCCTTGTTTTTTTGATTATGATGATATTGTGGCAATTTTTGGTTGCGGGTTATGCGGCCATTATTGCCCAATCTGCATTGAATGAAGCAGCAAAGACATATGCAGTCACTGAGGATATAGATGATGCAACCAGTTCTGCAAGAAATCTTGTTAATAAAGCCGGAGGTAACATACAGATAATGGATCTCGATCCGATGAATAACGGTAACAATCATTTCACTTTAAGGATGCATGTGAACCTAGATTTGGTTTTTATCCCAGATAGCATAGCAGGATATATTCCGAAGGTTTCGTTTACGAGAGAAATAAGTGGCAGGGTGATGGAGTAAATGAAATATTTAAAGAATGAAAAAGGAAACACCATGTTATTTATCATTGGATTGTTTAGTGTGTTCTTTTTAATGTTTCTTTTAATCCTAAGCTTTGCCAATGTGTTTATTGAAAAAGAACATGCGTCCAATAATGCTGAGCAGGCAAGCATTGTTGCTTCAGGTATTATAACGAAGCATCTTGCTTTATCGATAGAAGATTATGATGAGTATTTAGAAGATCAATTTAAAGAAGCGGAAGAGGAAGCCAAAGAGGAAGCAGAGGAAAACGAAGATAATGAAGATTATGAACCTCCAGAGCTAGAGGAACCTGAATTATTATCAAAGCAAATAGAAGAGCTCCTTCCTGCACTTCCCAACTACTTAAAAGAATCTGAAAAGAAACATCAAGCAATCAATAAAATAATTAAGCGTGAGTTAAATAAACCAGATAGCCATGTTTTAAGAATGTTCATTGCTTCATCATTAAGTAATGCGGAAAGTGAGATTTATAGTGAAGTAAGTACGAATATTCAAAGAAATGGTGGCCAAGTATCAGAAACAGAAATCTGGTTAAACGAAAACCAAAGAATTGAAGTGAAGACAGCTACTAAGTACGAAGCCTTTAAGTATGATGAATACTTTTCTGATAACCAACGGCATGTGAGACAAACAGGACAGGGGCCATCTTTCGAATTATTCGATTCGTTCGCATGGGGACTGAATATTAGTTATTAATAAAAAAGATTAGGAGGTGCTGTCAATGAGAAGGTCATACCGTGTCCTCATTGCACTATTATCCATATTTGTTATCATGTTTATGAATATAGGTAGTTATGCCAGTGTTGCACATGCATGGGGGACTTGGAATAATGCGCCAACTTGGAGTGGACCTCAATGGGAGACACCACCAGAATGGGAAACCCCTCCCGAATGGGAGACACCGCCCGAGTGGGAACAATCTCGATGGGAAACTTCACCAGAGTGGAATGAACAATTATGGCAAAATCAATCTGAATGGGTAACGCCGTATTGGAATACCTCACCGGTTTGGGAACATGCACCATGGGAACAAAATTTAAATTCCGATAATAGCAATAATAACACTTCTAATGATCCCAACAACCCAAACAATCCAAATAACCCAAATAACCCAAACAATCCAAATGATCCTTCAAACTTACCCGGAGGACCCATTGCAGGCAATCCACAACCACCATATAGCCCAGACTATCAAAATCCGACACTGGATACATTAGATAGGTATAATAATACAGTATCTGATAATCAGTCGTTTTTTGAGTTTGAAGATCCAAAGGCTTATGACGGTATAAAGTTTGTTACAAATGACGTCATCGGTAATACAGTTAACTTTGCTGATGAAATGGTTCGTGCTGGTGATACAGCTGGCTTTAGCAATTATGCATCCAGTCGTTCCAATCTTGTTCTAGCAGGATTCAAAACTTTCGCCAAAGGTGACCCGACAATTGATGCTGCTTATGATGTAGCGGATGTTGGGCTGAAGGGGAAGGAAGTTTATGATAATTTAAAAACAGTTAATGAATTTAGAAATATCGAAATGATAAGATCCTCTAGTGACATAATTGATATTGCCAGCGTTGATGATTTATATAATGCTACAAAAACTTTCACACCTGCAAATGCTGTTGTGTCCGCAGTTACATTACCTTTTGCTATTAAAGATACAGTTGATAATGTTGGGAAGTTAAACTCAGCAAGTACTTCAGAAGAGAAAACAAATGCTGCATGGGACCTTGTTGGTAATACAGGAGAAATCATTACTGGACTTGCGCCAGCAGTTGCTATGATACCCGGTGGTCAACCAATAGCTGCTGGGATGGTAGTGGTTGGTGGGGTATTATCAATTGCTAGTTTAGGTCAAAAATTATATAGGAATAGAAAAGAAATTATCTCAAATGTTAAAGATAAGTTCAATAAAGCTAAAGAGTCTGTTACAGGGTTCTTTAAATCTGTATTTAGTTAAATGAGGTATATGTATGATAAATGTTAATCCAACACCTGAACAAATAAAGAATATAAAAAGGCACAAAAGGCTATTTGAGAAATGGGATATGTGGAAATTTGCTTTCTTTTATAAAGGTCAACATTATTTTATAGTGGATTATGCAAAATTAAATAATAAAGTTAGTGGTTATCTAATTATGGATAAAGCTGGGGAAGTATTGTCCTTAGAAGAAGCAAAACTACCTGCTTATTATTTGTTACTTTTTAATACGATGGCGAACAACGCTGGTAGAGGGATGGCCATTCAAGCAAAGAAAGAACCCCTAACCTATAAGGAAATGAACCGTATATTATTAGATAATCAAGAAAAATTATTGTCTGAATATCCTCATATGGTACAAGTGATTAATAGAATTGTAGAACATAATGAAAAAGTAATTGAACGACCTAAGAGAATAAAAGAAATTATTTACAATTTAGGCTATATGCAAAGAGAAGTAACAAGAAATATCGGTTATTTTGATATCCCATTTATGGACAGTTTTGAAGATGAATATGGGAAATATAGTGCGATGATGTATACCATAGCTAAAAATGAAATTTCATTAGAAAGGGATTATGAAGAGTTAAAAAAAGTAATGTCTAATGAAACTATCTTTTCTTCAAAGAAAGATAAAAATACATTGCAAACACTTTTAAATGACTGGTTAAAAACAAATGATACATTAAGGAAATCGATTGCTACATTCGAATTAGACGAGAGAGGAAATAAGCTACAAATAGATGAAAGAAATATAAAGCAGTCTTTATCAAAAAACAGAGAAGACATAGGTAAAAGGGATTTCGAAAACAAAATAGTCCCCGTCTTAAGAAACCCAAAATAACCAGGAGGACTCTATGAAAAGTATTCTATCAAGCTCCTTCTCTTTATATATACAAGACTTTTTAAAGTTAATGTTGTTGTCAGTTTTGACATATGTCCCCTTGTTATTTTTGCATGCGATAATTGTTAATTATATTTATGCCGAGACAAGGTTTGCTGAATATCCCGGTTTGATTGGGGATGTGGCTAATGGGATTTTCATGATTGTTTTTCTTACGATTGCTCAGTTGCCATTCATTAAGTATACGCTTTTAGAAAGTGAGGATGCTGATCATCCCCTCAAGCAAGCGATTTCGTTCGCGATAGAAAAAGCATTACCTATTTATTTGTTTGCTTGCTTGTACTCTATTTGCATTTTTATCGGTGGCTTATTATATGTGATTCCTGGTCTAGTTGTCCTTGTATTATTTTATTTTGTTCCTTTTTTCTTAGCGGAGAATGGAAAATTAAGAACCGCTTTGAAAAAATCAGTTCGATTTATTAAAGCTCATTTTTTCAAAGCGATTTTCGTTATTTTTATATTAAGTATTATTCAATTGGTATTCGAGAATATCATGATTTATTTATTATCTCTGTATACTGACGTGTATTTCACAACTTTAGCTTTAAAAATCGTACTACTCATGTTTTTATTACCACTTCAAGTGATTTTTCTGACAAACATTTTTAATAGTTGGCGGGAGACAGAAAAAGGAGGGATATAATGTCGCAGAAAGAACGTAAATGGAGAAGAATCTATTTATTTATTATGTTATTTGTCTACATCCTCTTCGTTCCCATTTCACTTTTTGAATGGTTATTATCAAGTGATCGCTTTCCAATTGCTGCAGCGGTAGTGGCCATTGCTTTGCCGTTTATGCGTAAAAATCATTTAAATACCATTAGAAAAGAAGAAAGTAGTAGTTTATGAAGTTAAAAGAAGCTTCTTAAAGTAGACTTATTAATGTAATGTATGTTGGGGTCTACTTTTATGGTGTTTCTAACTAACACAAGGACCATACAGAAAGCGAATATTTTAATAAACAGAATAAGGTCGTGAGTGAATGAAACAGAAAAGACTTTTTTTGATTACGCTTATTTCTTCCGTTATGCTAATGGCGGCATGTGGAAATGCAAAAGAAACGAATAGCACACCTAAGGAAGAAACAAAAGAAGTTAAAGCAGAAGAAACAACAACGGAACCAGAAGTGGAAGAAGAAAAAAAAGAGGAATCTTCAAATGGTAATGACGGCATGCTTAATCCTAATATTGAAGAAGAATCCCAAGGTAATGTTGAAGTGGTGTTCACGAACAAAGATCCTCAATTTATAAATGATTTAGATGGATTTAAAGTAAGTGTAGATGAGTACCAAATTGTAAAGGTGACAGATGTTAGCGCCGATTATACTATACCATTTAAAGATCAAACAGAAGGCTATGTTATGACAGCCAAAGTAACCATTGATAATACGACAGATAAAGGTATTTATTATAATAATATATATAGAGTGCAGTTCGGAAGTGAGTTTGATTACATAACTAATGATATTAATAAAACTTTTGTCCGAGAAGAATCTCCGAAATCAGAAAAAGAGACAGAAGTAGGGAAATTCGCACCTGGAGAGAAAGTATCAGGTTTGATTTCTTTTATTTTCACTAATGATGAGTTTAAAGCGTTAGATTCTGTAAAACCTAAATTCATTATTGAAGGCGGAGCAGCCGATAATAATCAATTCTCAGGTAGCAATAAACAACAAGCTGTTTTCGACTTCCCTTATAGCGGCGGTCAGCAAGAGGAATTAAGTAACGCTACATCATTTTATCCAGATAGGTTAACAACTGCAAATATGGCGAATAAAGAAATGATTTTTGAAGAAACAGCTATTAATGAAACAAAACAATTAGATGATGTAAAAGTGACGTTATCAGGTGTTCAATATACAGAAATTGAGCCAACACCAGATAATAAAGAGCGCTTCAGAAACTTTGGAGATAAAGGCATCGTTGCTATTACTGTTAAATTGAATTTAGACAACCAAACAGATGCTCCTATTAGTCTTTGGAATATTAGCTCCAAAGTCGATTTAGATAAAGATAGAGGACATATTAGAGCTCAAGGTATGGTAGAACCTGAAGAACCTAAAGAATTAAAAGCTGGAGAGCAGAGTGAAAAATATCATGTTTTCTTAATGAACAAAGATGAGTTCGAGCTATTTGAATCATTTGACTTACAGTTTGGCCCGTTTGTTGGAGAAGACGGTAAAGATATGTTCAAAGGTGAAAGTGTAGAGTTCAATTTACCAAGATAGTGCTAAATAGAAATAAGTATAATGGAGGAAAGCAGTCTTACAGGCTGCTTTTCGGTGTTTTTATTCACAAAAAACAGCGATATCCGTAATGATAAATGAGTGAGGCACCTCAAAAAATCACTCGATTGCATTTTTAAATTATATATCTGGAGGATTCAACCATGAATAATCGATCCATACTCTACCTCCTAGTTCTTTTCATTCTCTTGGCCGCCTGTTCAGCAGAAAAAGAGGCGAGTAATCAAAAAGAAGATGACCAAAAGAAAGCAGGAGCGGAAGTAGCAGAGGAGCAACAAAAATCGGACGAAGAAAATGAATCAGTGGAAGACGTAGATTATGAAGAATTAGTTGTGAGAGAACTGCCTAAAAGTATTGAAGAAGTTGTTGAATATCCTATTGGTGTGTTAGGTGTTGAGGATATCATGTTTGCTGATGAGCGGATAGAGGCGATCTTAAAAGATATTCCTGCTTTACCAGAGGATGCAAGTCATGAGGAATTACAGAACTTGACAAACTATTTGTATTCAGTATTTAAGATGCCATACGAAGACCCGAAAGTTTCTATTGAAGAAAGCAGTTTAAACAAGCCTGAGGAAGCCGAAGAATTAGCATCTAAAGAACAATATAATGTAGAAATTGTATTGGACGCCAGTGGAAGTATGGCAAATTATATGGGTTCTAAAACAAGGATAGATTTAGCTAAAGAATCAATAGAGGAGTTTGCATCCACATTACCGGAAGATGTGAATTTAAGTTTAAGAGTGTATGGCCATGAGGGGTCGGGTTCAGATGAAGATAAGAAAATGTCTTGTGCTGCCAATGAGTTAGTATATGAATCGCAAACATATAATGAGTCAGAATTGTCCTCTGCACTTAATTCTTTTGAACCAGCAGGATGGACACCGCTAGCTCAGTCGATTAAGGAAGCGAAAGAGGATCTATCAAAGTACTCTGGAAAAGAGCATAAAAACGTTGTCTATATTGTCAGTGACGGAATTGAGACATGTGATGGCGATCCGGTAACAGCTGCGAAAGAATTAAAAGATTCGGGAATCTCACCGGTGGTTAATGTCATTGGATTTGATTTAGCCAGTAAAGATGAACAGCAACTGAAAGACATCGCCAAGGCAGCAGATGGTAGCTATGTAAATGTGAATAACCAAAACCAGCTTAATGATGAATTAAGTAAGACAGTAAATGATACTCTGAAATGGATTGGTTGGAAGAACAGTGAAACGTTAAGTGCGATTGGTACGAAGAATAAAGACATACTAGAAATCATTAGTGTCAATAATAAATGGAAGAATAAACTACGTAAAGAAAAAAATCTAATTAAACAATCTGTATATAGTTTGAAGAATGATGATAAAATTTCCGATAACCAATCCAAGGAGATTATTTCAGATATAGAAGAGTTTTATAACAAACATAATGAATCAATAGAACAACTAAAAATAGTTTTAATGGATTTATCAAAGGAGAACTTAAATGAAACTTTAGATGAAATCGATAGGTTATATGATGAAAATGTTTCAAACTAAAAAGGAGGGGCATCAAAGGTTTGCTGAATATCCCGGATTGATTGGCGATGTAGCTAATGGGATTTTCATGATTGTTTTTCTTACGACTGCACAGCTGTCATTTATTAAGTATACGCTCTTAGAGAGTGAGGATGCAGATCATCCCCTTAAGCAAGCGATTTCTGTTATAGAAAAAGCACTATGTGTCTACATACTATTCGTTCCAATATCACTTTTAGAATGGTTACTTTCAGGTGATCGTTTTCCAGTAGCGGCAGCGGTAGTGGCTATTGCTCTGCCTTTCATACGTAGAAATCATTTAAATACGATTAGAAAGGAAGAAACAGTGAGCATGTAGGGATTCGCCTGGTGCTCTTTGCTGCTTGTTCAGCAGAAGAAAATAGGAATAAGGGAAAGGATCAGGAAATGGGGCAATAACATGTCAATCTATTTAATTGATCAACATGAGGTGTGTATATGCTAAGGATGAGTAATTTACCAGAAGAAATCAAATCTAACCTAATGGCCTATTATAGTAAAAAAGAGAAGCCGGATGTATTCCCTTCAAAATTCGAAGTGAATGGTGAATATTATTATTTTTTTACCTTTGCTCCAGCTGCCGAGCAGGTAATAATGAAAGCAAATGGTGAAGTTCCGTGGCATGATGAAATATCCAACGTAGCGTTAATTGCAACAAGTTATAATCACTCCATTGAAGTAACAGCCCATATAGGTTTCAAATGGGCAAATCCAGAAAGAATGAAAATCTTTATATCATTAAGAGATTTGCTAGAAGAAATAGAACAACATTTCAAAGAAATGCCTATTGAAGTTAGGGAATCATTACACGTATATAAAAGGCTAGCAAAAGAATTAATTGAAAAACAAAGAATCATTGAAAACTCGGTAGAAGATGCCAAAAAATTGTGGGATCGTACAAATGAAAGTGAATTAGTGAGAGAAAATGATCAAAAAGTTATGAGAGCTTATGTTGTAGAGACGGTACAAGCGGGATATAGACAAAATGAAGCTCAACTAGAAACGGATAGTGATAGAAATACAGTGGAAGAATTTGTGAAAAAAAACAAATCCTTATTTGACTTTAAATCAATGAAATTATGGAGTGCGCTAAAAAAACAACAAAACGTTATGATGAAAAAAACAAAAAAGAACTTAAAAGAAATGGAAGAGTTATCAGAGATTAAAGAGGGGGATAAACCTCTAGAACAGCATGAAAATGTCCCTGATATTTTAAACCATTTAAGGAATAAACGGAGATAAGAGAATTGGTAATTTATGATTATAAAATAATAATAAACTCTCCAACAAAAGTGTAAAGCTAATATACCCAAAGGAAGTGTTATGTATGTTTAAAAGGTTGAGGATTTTATTAATTTCTATCCTAGCTCTTTTCTTTTTAGCTGCCTGTAATAATGATCAACCGGTAGATGACAGTTCAAAGCCTGAAGAAGAGGAAGTTACTGAGTCTGTTAGTAATCAAGAAGAACAAAACAAGGAATCAGAAGGAAAAGAGATAGCTGATTTAATTGAAGAATTACCTGAGCCTGCAGATAGTATAGAAGATCTTGTGAATGCTGAGGTAGGAAGCTTTACTGGAAAAGATTATGATGATTTGACTAAGGAAGAACAAGAAACGGTCATCGCTGAATTAAAGACGCTTCCTAAAGTAGAAGAAGGATATACAGAGGAAGAGCTCGAGTTATATTGGAGAAAGTCCTTATCATTATTCCATGAAGATTATCCTAATCCCGCAGAGGCGTTGGATCAAATGAGCATGGAGGCTTTTGGTAGTCCAGAAATTGAAGATGAACGTTATCAGTTTAAAGATCAGTTAAATGTGGAGATTTTACTAGACGCATCAGGTAGTATGGCAAATGTCATCGATGGCAAAAGTATGATGGATATCGCTAAGGAATCAATTGCTGAGTTTGCGAAAAATCTACCAGAAGAAGCCAATATTGCCCTTCGTGTATACGGTCATGAAGGATCAGGTTCAGATGCGGATAAGTCGCTATCTTGTAAAAGTAATGAGTTAGTATATGATATGGGGTCGTATAATGAGGGGAAATTGTCCGATGCCATGGATAAATTCAACCCAGCAGGATGGACACCACTAGCGAAAGCAATTGAAGAAGCTGAAAAGGATCTTTCCAAATTAGGTGGAGAAAATAATACGAATATTATCTATCTAGTAAGCGATGGGGTAGAAACTTGTGATGGTGACCCTGTCCAAGCAGCAAAAAATCTAGCTGGTTCTGGTATTCAACCAATCGTAAACGTGATTGGATTTGATGTGAATGCAGATGGTCAAAAGCAGCTGAAAGAAGTAGCTAAAGCAGCAGAGGGCATCTATAGTAATGCAAGAAACCAGTCTGAGTTAAATACAGAGTTAGATAGAGCAAAAGAAATAGCAGAAAAATGGGAAGCATGGAAGACAGATTCCCTAAAGCAAGCCTCTGATGTTAAGTTTCAACAATTACTATCTGATATTCCTCTTTTTAATATAGATTGGAGTAATGCTAATAATTTTGAAAAATTTAATATGAGAAAGCCGTTAAGGGTTCTGCGTGATGATGGGCATATTTCAAGAGAGTTGTACCAAGCTTTATCAGACAGAACGAGTGAGAGATTTAGTTGGGTCATGGATATGCAAGATGTAGTTAGAAAAGATTTACGAGAGATTGCGAATGAAAGTTATGAAGAAATTGAAACACAAATCAATGAAAAATATAACAATAATGTAGAATAATGAGTTCTATTTAAAGGTATGCCAGTTTCATTCCCTTGGGTAAAGCGATTTGAACCAAGGTAATAGCTGACAATATCCAACTTATCAATTGATATTTACCAATCCCAAACCATCTACCTCCAAGAATCAACCCCCAATATCCACATTTACTCTTTTCTCCTTTTGTAAAGCAAAGGAAAATCTTTTATTGTTATTCATATAGTGGTAAAAGTGTGAAAAAAGGGGTAATTGGATAGAGAAACTTTTTACCTTTTATATCGTAAGTATGATTGAACTGATTTTTGTAATGATATGTTAGATAATTAGGGTTCGTAAGGAGGTTAACATGTTAAAACGAGTTTCGTTGTTTCCTATATTACTTGTGATGGCAGGTATGGTGCTGATCGGTTGTAATGATAAGGGAGCCGTGAGTGGCGAAGAAGTGAAAAAGCAGGTTGATCCGTATGAACAGTTAGTGGAAGAAAAGAATAAGGAGTTAGAGCTAGAACCTTTGACATTAACGACGTATAGTGATGAAATTGGTGCAACGTTTGATTCGCCGGAGTACCGGGAGTTTGCGGCGAATGGTACGGTGACGATTGAGGGGAGCATTGAGGATTATCGAGGATTGAAGTCTGGTTATGCTTGGATTAGTGTGACGGCAGAGGAAGACGGGGTTGCCGGAAGAGAGCATGAATATTATGCGCCTATAAAAGAGGGTCAAATCAAGCAGGATATTCAGTTTTTTAATGGCGAAGGTACGTATCATATAAAGGTACAATTACCCGATGATGAGCGGGAGAATTATTATTATGATACAGCACGGTTTACTGTTCATAATGTGAATCCGGATGTGAAGAGAGATGTGACGTATACACCATATGGTCAAGAAGTAGGACTTTCGGTAGGGTTGGATACAAGCTTCTTTGAAGCAGAAGAAGTTTTCCCATTAAAAGGTGTGGCAGAAGGATTGGATGAGGAAGATACAGTAATGCTTCGCGTGTCGAAGGGAACGGATAATTGGAATCATGTACTCGCCGTTAATCAAGAGCACCAATTCGATTATGAGGTGCCTCTCTTTTATGGCGAAGGCTTGCATAAAGTGGAAGTCATGGTACCGGATGGTGACCGAGAGAATTATTATCAAACGGCTACGACTCTCATGGTGAATAATACATCTCAGCAAACGATGGAGCCAATCGAGTACTCTAGCCTTTATAATGAACGAGGGGTAACTTTAGAAACGCCTGCATACAGTGGAGATGAATCGAGTGGAGATTATACCATCAGTGGAATGATTCAACCTGAAGCTGAATTAGCGAGTGAGACAACACACCTTTATGTATCAAGTAAAAAGGGTGAGGATACGGCATTAGATGTGATTCCAGTTCAGGATTTTCGCTTTGACGATTCCTTTTATTTGAGATTTGGACCAGGTACTTATGATATTACGGTTAGTGTACCTGAGATTACGAAAGAAAATAGTGATACCTTTCGCTTTTATAGCGTAGCTAAATTTCAGGTGGAAAATACCGGTGAAGATCGCCGGGATTTGTTACCGTCTCGTGGAGTTCAGTCCGACCATCCGAAGATTAATAGTTTAGCAGAAGAACTGCTTCAAGGGGTGGAAGGCGACCGTGAGAAAGCAAAGGCGATCTATGACTATGTGGCCGAACATATCGCTTATGATGTGGAGAAGTATAATACAGATGACTTTCATTGGGATGACAGTGCTATAAAGGCATTGGAAACGAAAAAAGGTGTTTGTCAAGACTATGCCTACTTAGCCATTGCTTTGCTGAGGGCAAGTGACATGGAAGCAAGGTTTGTTGAAGGTAATGCTGGTTCTGGTTTTACAAGGGGGGCACTCGGTGGCCGCCATGCGTGGGTAGAAGTGAAGGTGGATGGTGAATGGCTAACAATGGATCCTACTTGGGGTTCTGGTTATGTAGAAAATGATACCTTTGTTGCAGCTTATAACGAAGATTATTTTGACCCGGAACAAGCCACTTTTGAGGAGACCCATTATCGTACAGGAATATCTTATTAATAAAGAAACGACATTCCCGAGCGAATGTCGTTTTTTTATGGCTCATTTATGTTGAAAATGGATGGATTCTTTGTTAAGAAAAGGATATTTTTTTACTTTTTTTGCGTTAAGATCATGTTTAAATAGATTGATTGCGTTAATCTGGTGATTATTGTAAGTATTATAGTAATAGGTACCTGATTGGGCACACATGGCATTTGTGTAGATGGTGTACCATGAGAGGTTATCACTTAATTCCGCTCCTTTTGCTACCTCACAGTATTCTAAAGTTTTGAATGTGTTCCGGACACCGCCAACCTCGTTAGTAACTGGCTCAATATGATTTCGCATGAATGCGGCTCTCACGAAACGGGAGGGGGAGGAGAAGTCGCCAGGTATGCCGAATGTACCGCTTAATAAATCCCCGCCTTCTAATGGATATCTACCCCAAGTGGCTTCTTCAGGATCATCTGCACTTACTGTTGAATAGATACCAAGGTGAGTTAATTGCCATTCAAAATCAGGACTGTTCGTCATCACACCAATTTTATTTGCATGAACCTTTAATCCCTTTTTAGTTTTTTCGACAACGATAGAACGACCAGATCGGTCACTAAAAATCCAATGCATGGGGGGGATGCTGTCAAGAACCTCGATTTTTGCACCAACTATATTCACCTGGGCGATATGTTCGGCGAGTTCTTCTATTGATTGAAATTGTGATAAAGCCCAAAAGAGTACATCATAGCAAGCAAGGTTGATCACGTTGTTTTTTGGGGTGCTATAGTAAGCATATCCTTCAAAATAGAGAACCGCACCCATCAGACCTTGTTCATTCATGCCGTCAATCATGGCGAATTGATTTTGACCCATTAATCCCATACCTATTATTGCATATGGGTTCGTAATGGTTTTTTGATCCTCACGATTTACCCATTGATAATTTCGAGGGAACACATAGATGTTATAATCCGCCGGAAGATCCACAAAGTCCATATTCCTACCAAGGAAACTCAAACGATTCTTCGTACGTAACGCTACGCTTGTGCACATTAATAAACAACTCCTTTCCTTTAATATCCTTATAACGATATATGATATGTAGGAAGGGGATTGTATTAGTCGTAACTTGTGAAGGGATGAACATTTATATAACCATTTATAAGCCAACTTAACCGAGTCTGAATGATTTATCTTAAGTGTTAAATCATATAAAATAAGAATTATAAATGTTTGTTCATTTTATTTTTTTCCTAAATCATAGGAAGAAAGAAGATGAATTTGTGCGAAGAATGGTAGATTTCACAGGAATTTAGCAAGATTTAGCGAATAGAAGTATAAGTAAGGAGAAGAATGCCCTTTATTAAAAAATCAGGAGGATGGTCAATGAATCATAAAATGAATCCGGTTGTCGAGCAAGTGCTCATTAATATAGATAAAGTAATGATCGGTAAAAGAGAAGTGGCAGAATTGAGCTTGGTTGCCTTATTATCTGGTGGTCATGTGTTACTTGAAGATGTGCCTGGTGTTGGTAAGACGATGATGGTTCGAGCTCTGGCAAAATCGCTAGGTGCGAACTTTAGAAGAATTCAATTTACCCCAGATTTATTACCATCGGATGTGACAGGCGTTTCAATTTATAATCCGAAAGAAATGGCATTTGAATTCCGCCCTGGTCCAATAATGGGTCAGATTATATTAGCAGATGAAATCAACCGGACATCCCCTAAAACACAGTCCGCCTTATTAGAAGGGATGGAGGAGAAGAGTGTAACAATTGATGGAGTGACTCATCAATTAGGTAGCCCTTTTTTTGTGATGGCGACACAAAATCCGATTGAATATGAAGGAACTTACCCGCTCCCAGAAGCGCAGCTTGACCGTTTTCTGTTAAAAATGCGTATGGGTTATCCTGAAGGAACAGAAGAGATTGAATTATTAAGTCGTGTTCAAAGTGCACTCCCGATAGAAGAAATACAGCCAGTAATGGAGTTAGAACAGCTGAGAGACATGCAGGCGAAAGTAAAAGAGGTGTATGTCGATCATTCCATTAAAAGCTATATTGTTCATATGGCTGAGCAAACAAGAAACCATAAACATGTGTATTTAGGCGTTAGCCCTAGGGGGTCTATTGCTTTAATGAAAGCATCACAAAGCTATGCGTTTATGCATGGAAGAGATTATGTCCGTCCTGATGATGTGCAATATTTAGCAAGTGCGGTCTTTAGTCATCGCTTAATTCTCAAGTCAGAAGCAAAATTTGAAGGGGTCAAAGCAGAACAAGTGATTGAGAAGATTATCGATGTTACACCGGTACCAGTGCAAAAGGCTGTGAAATAGGATGAGGCGATGGTTATTCGCAGTAAAGGGTGTATGGAAGTTAATGTTATTGTTCCTTTTACTACTCATTACTTTTTCATATGCGATGTTTCAAGGAGGATTTGTCAGCTGGTTCTTATTTTATAGCTTTTTACCGTTTGGTTTATATGCATTTGCACTGGCAATGTATCCGTTGCATCGTATCCATGTAAAGAGAGAACTTTCCAGTCAAGAGGTGAGTGCAGGAGATACACTATCGATACGTCTTTCTATTCATATGGATACGATTTTTCCGTTATTTTTTCTTGTTATCGAAGACCATATAACATCTTCGCTACAGATGAAGAAATATCTGTTATTTCCTGGATTTCGTAAAAATCTCGTTGTTTCGCAATCATTTAAGGAAATCCCTCGCGGAGAGCACGTTTTCCGATATGTTCGGCTGAAAATAGGTGACCCTCTTGGATTAATCGAACGTGAAGTAAACATGTCACTTGAAGACCGCATGATTGTGTATCCAACTTATGAAGAAATAGTTTATCAACCATTTAGTCACCAATTTGATCAAGGAATGACGGCTTCAGATGAAAGGGTGCAGAGAGATACGTCTATGGCTACAGGCGTCCGTGAATATCAACCAGGTGATCGTTTTTCTTGGATTAACTGGAAAACATCCGCCAAGCGTAATGAAATGATGGTTAAAGAATTTGAACAACGCAAATCGCATGATGTATATCTTCTCATCGATCGTTTTCCTGATGTACATTTTGAAGCAATCGTTTCTTTTACCGCTTCTCTTGTATATGCAATTCTGCGAAAAGGGGCACAGGTAGGGTTCCTTTCAGCGGGGAGAAATCGAGTGGAGTTCCCTATTCTTGGTGGTGAAGGGCAGCTACAACGAATCTTTTATCATCTAGCTACAGTGAAGGCGGATAGTAAACGTCCTTTAGAACAAGTGTTAGATGTAGAAAAAAGTCTTGCCCAACAAAATGATCAACTACTGCTTGTTACTGCCAAACTAAACAAACGTTTGCTTGAAAAGGCGAGCTTTTATTCTCAAAAAGGAAGTGTGACGATTTTTCTTGTGAAAAAAAAGGAAGAGCAAGCAGTACAAGAGGAAATTCGTTTAAAAGACACCGCTACTTCAAGAGGAATACGTATACAAATTGTGCATGAAGGTCAATTTTCTGCCGCATTCTCGGAGGTGAGGAGCGGATGATGAAAAGATTTTCTACTTTGGTTCTTTATCTCTTTGGTTTTCTCCTCATTTGGGAGTGGATTAGGCCGTTAGAGCAATTAACGGATACAGGGAATGTGTGGGTGTTCTTTCTTTTCCTATGTATTGCCCTTGCGATGGATTTTTTAAAATGGCATTGGGTCCTTCGCTTTGTCATTAATGGAGCGATTATTTTCTTCAGTTTAATGTATATTTATTTTCTTGATCAATATGGACTGATTGGCTCGATTCCTATGATGATTCAAGAGTTATTTGATAACTTTTTGACGATGTTACAAGCGCAATGGACCGCTATAACAGACATGTTTAGGACTTTATTATTCTTCATTCTTTTATGGTTGATGTCTTACCTTATTCAATATTGGCTCATCCAACGGAGACAAATTTTTATTTTCTTTTTCATGACATTGGTCTATATTACTGTCCTTGATACATTCACACCATATAATGCAGAAATGGCAATTATTCGAACCGTGATTTGTGGATTTTTAATGATGGGGATTCTCGCCTTCTATCGTCAACTAGAGAAGGAAGATATTGAAGCGAAAACATCGAAACTAAGCAAATGGATGATCCCTCTAAGTGGATTGGTGCTCATGAGTTCTCTCATTGCCTTTGCTGCACCAAAGGCAGATCCAATTTGGCCTGATCCTGTTCCTTATATCACTTCATTTAATGAAGATAGTAGAAATGAAGAAGCTGGAGGGGTGCGGAAAATTGGCTATGGTGAGGATGATTCTTTATTAGGTGGCTCTTTTGTTCCTGATGATACTCTCGTGTTTGTTGCGAAAACGGAAGATCCCCATTATTGGAAAGTAGAGACCAAAGATGTCTATACAGGTAAGGGCTGGGAACTTTCAGAAGAAGATCGTGGTAGCGAGTTTTTTGCATCAGGAGAAGAAGTGCCGTTGGAATCATTTTCAGAGAATGAAAATGTCGTTGTTGAGGAAAGAGTCAGTAATGTACAAATGAACAGAGCACGTCCTCAAATTGTCTATCCATTAGGGATAAAAAGTTTTCAAAGTGAAAACATCCCATTTGAATTGAATGAAGCGCTTGAGAAATTTTCAATTAGATATGCAGAGGATTCTCTCATGCCAACTTATGACGTAATCTTTAATGAACCCACTTATAGTGTAAATGCATTAACGGCAGTTAATAATGATAATCACGGTTTAGATTCAGCGTTTTATGAAAGGTATACGCAATTACCAGAAGATCTCCCTGATCGTGTGCGTGAATTGGCAGAAGAAATTGTAGCAGGGCATGATAATTGGTTTAACCAAATTCGTGAGATTGAAGGCTATTTTGCTCGATCGGGTTTTGTTTATTCACAAAGAGATGTGGCTGTGCCAGGACCAGATGAGGATTATGTCGACCAATTTTTGTTTGATACGAAGTTAGGTTATTGCGATAACTTTTCAACAGCAATGATCGTGCTAGCCCGTTCTGCTGGTATTCCGACTAGATGGGTTAAAGGGTTTACAGAAGGTGAAAGAACCAACGCAAATGGATTAACTGTTGGTACTTATGACATTACGAATAACAATGCTCACTCATGGGTGGAGGCTTATTTTCCTGGCGTTGGATGGATTCCGTTTGAGCCAACAACAGGTTTTAGTAATCCTGTAGAATATGAGTTTGATTTAGATGAGGAAACAACGCCTAATAACGCGGAGGAAACGGAAACACCGGAAAGAGAAGAGAGACCAGATGAAGCAGAAACGACTGAACAAACAGAAACAGCGTCAAGCACTTTTAGTTTGACGGAGCTATGGGATTCGGTAAAGGAAGCGGTTCAACAACACTGGAAAAAGATTATTTTAATAATCATTGTGCTTGCTTTCATCGGTTACCTAACGTATATCAAGCGGGGTAAATGGCTACCTTACTTCTATATTTGGACATACAAACATCGTAATAATGATCGGGATTTTGAGAAAGCGTACCTTGTTTTATTACATGAATTTTCACGGTTCGGGGTGAAAAGGAAACAAGGACAAACCTTACATTCTTTTGCCAAAGAGGTCGATCGTTTGCTTGGGCATCAACAGATGAGTCAGCTAACGGATAGTTACGAGGCTTATCTATATAGCGGTAAGCAAGAAAAGGGCATTTGGAAGAGAAATAAGGAATTGTGGGAAAATTTAATAAAAGCCACAATCGCTTGACCGTTAAAATAACCTGTTGTTAAAATAGTTGAATGAGAAGTCATGGATTCATATGCATGATGACTATCAATAATTTTAACGAATAACCTTCATATATCCTTGGTAATATGGTCCGAGAGTCTCTACCAGACTGCCTATAACAGTCTGACTATGAAGGCAGAATATATTTAGCCTAGCTAGATTTCTGCCTTCTGACTATATTTTCGGGGGGAAGAACTCTAGTTTTTTGTATGAAATAGTAGGTGTTGGATAACCTACAAATGATACATTCGGAGTCACTCTTCATATATGAAGTGGAATAAAAGAATGAGGGAATCATTCTATCAATGTTGACGAGGTGAACAGCGTGACGGGGAAAGTAGAATTGCATGACCAGGAAATGATCGTTGTACTAGACTTTGGTAGTCAGTACAATCAGTTGATTACACGCAGAATTAGGGAGTTTGGCGTTTATAGTGAATTACATCCGCATACCATTACTGCACAAGAAATCAAAGAAATGAATCCAAAAGGAATCATCTTCTCTGGTGGTCCAAACAGTGTTTACGGCGAAAATGCTTTTCGTTGTGATCCAGAAATTTTTGAATTAGGTCTACCAATCTTCGGTATTTGCTACGGTATGCAATTAATGACGATGCATTTCGGAGGAAAAGTAGAAGGTGCAAAGCAGCGTGAGTACGGTAAAGCTGTATTAAAATTACAAAATCAATCTAAATTATTTGCCGATCTTCCTGAAGAGCAAGTGGTTTGGATGAGTCATGGTGACTTAGTCGTTGAAGCACCAGAAGGTTTTGCAATTGATGGCACTAACCCTTCTTGTCCTGTCGCAGCGATTAGTGACGAAGCACGTGGATTATACGGAGTTCAATTCCACCCAGAAGTACGTCATTCTGTATACGGTAATGATATGCTGAAAAACTTTGTTTTCGGTATTTGTGGCTGTAAAGGCGATTGGTCTATGGAGAACTTTATTGAAATCGAATTGGAAAAAATTCGCCAAACAGTTGGAGATAAGAAAGTCCTTTGTGCACTTAGTGGCGGAGTAGATTCTTCTGTTGTTGCTGTTCTTATTCATAAAGCGATTGGTGACCAATTAACATGTATTTTTGTTGATCACGGTTTATTGCGTAAAGATGAAGCAGAAGGCGTTATGAAAACTTTCTCTGAAGGCTTCAATATGAATGTCATTAAAGTAGATGCTAAGGAGCGTTTCTTAAGCAAACTTGAAGGTGTCAGCGATCCTGAGAAAAAACGTAAAATTATTGGTAATGAATTCATTTACGTATTTGATGATGAAGCACATAAATTAGAAGGTATTGATTATTTAGCACAAGGTACACTTTATACAGATATTATCGAAAGTGGTACTGCAACAGCGCAAACAATCAAATCTCACCACAATGTAGGTGGACTACCTGAAGATATGCAATTCCAATTAATTGAGCCGCTTAATACTTTATTTAAAGATGAAGTACGCGCACTTGGAACAGAATTAGGTATTCCAGATGATATCGTTTGGAGACAACCATTCCCAGGTCCTGGTTTAGGTATCCGTGTTCTTGGTGCAATCTCTGAAGAAAAACTTGAAATCGTCCGTGAATCAGACGCGATCCTTCGTGAAGAAATCAAAAATGCTGGTCTTGAAAGAGATGTGTGGCAATATTTCACTGTCCTACCTGACATTCGTAGCGTAGGTGTAATGGGCGATGCGCGTACGTATGATTACACAATTGGTATCCGCGCCGTTACTTCAATTGATGGAATGACATCCGATTGGGCACGTATTCCTTGGGATGTGCTTGAAGTTATCTCAACAAGAATCGTTAATGAAGTGGACCATATCAACCGCGTAGTGTATGATATTACTTCTAAGCCACCAGCAACGATTGAGTGGGAATAAAACAATACACCTTAGAATCCTAGTTTGGATTCTAAGGTTTTTTAATAAGTATTCTTTTTGGGAGGGTGTTAGGTGTTATATTTAAAACAGGCACAATTAGAAGAGTTGGATGAAATCATGTCCATTATTGACCGAGCAAGGGAAACGATTGTTAAAAGAGGTATTCCACAATGGCAGGATGGAGATGGACCCAATCGAGAAATCATTACACAGGATATTTCGAATAAGGAAGCCTACGTGTTGATGGCGGATGAACGAAAAGTCGGTATTGGCACGATCTTAACTGCGCCAGAAGAACCGTATGAGCAATTAGTGAATTGGGAGAAAGCAGAAACGCCGTATGCTTCGATTCATCGAGTAGCGATTGACCCAGAGATACAAGGAAAGGGTTATTCGACGATATTGCTTCAACATTTAATTACCGCTGCAAGGCTCAATGGATTTCGTGATATTCGCATTGACACCCATCCCGAAAATGAAGTCATGCAAAAGGTTATTCAGAAAGCTGGTTTTTCCTATATTGGGGATGTGGAGCTAGATGTTCCAAATGGTAATCGATTTGCCTACCAAATATTGCTTAAATAAAAGAAGTATTGCTTCATAAATCTAGTTGGTTTATAGTTAAACCAAATGAAATTACGTATATAAAGTGGAAAATAAACCTAATTCCGAACAATGGTAAAAAACGGACTGAAAAATGTTCGTTTTTTATATTGACTAGGACTTTTTTAATTGCTAATATAATAGAGAATTAAATATTAAAAACATCTTCGTATAATGTTGGGAATATGGCCCAAAAGTTTCTACCAAGTTACCGTAAATGACTTGACTACTTGATGTGTGTGCGTAACAAAGGAATGTGCTTTAGATATTATACTAATCTTATTTTTTACATTCCATGTTACTTATACCATCCCTGTTGTCAAGACTTCGGTTACTTTCCGAAGTTTTTTTAATGCCAACTTTAGGGGGAAAATTAAAAATGAAAAAGTACTTCCAATTCGACGAACTCGGCACCAATTTTCGCCGTGAGATTATTGGCGGGATTACAACATTCTTAGCTATGGCTTATATATTAGCAGTTAACCCTGCTGTACTATCGTTAGCAGATGTACCAGATCTTCCAGATGCTATGAGAATGGACATGGGGGCAGTCTTTGTTGCTACAGCTTTAGCAGCCGCGATTGGTTCAATCCTCATGGGGGTTATCGCTCGTTATCCAATAGCTCTTGCTCCAGGTATGGGTATAAACGCATTTTTTGCCTATACTGTAGTACTGACAATGGGTATTTCATGGCAACATGCTTTAGCTGGAACATTTATTTCGGGTGTGATTTTCATTCTATTATCACTATCCGGTATTAGAGAAAAAATTATTAATGCAATTCCAGCACCATTAAAATTTGCTGTATCTGCAGGGATTGGCTTGTTTATTACATTTGTTGGTGCGCAAAACGCTGGTCTTATTGCAAATGATGACGCAGTGTTAGTTGGTTTAGGTGATTTCTCTGATGGTAATGTGTTATTAGCTATTTTTGGTATTATTATTACTGTTATTTTAATGACAAGAGGTTTAAAAGGTGGTATTTTCATCGGGATGGTCGTAACGGCTGTTGTTGGTATGATCTTTGGTCTGGTGGATGTGCCTCATAAAGTCGTTGGAGCAGTACCAAGTATTGCACCAACTTTTGGTGAAGCGTTCGGTTCTTTTGGAGATGCATCATTCTACTCAACACAAATGCTTGTGGTTGTTTTAACATTTTTATTCGTAGACTTCTTTGATACAGCAGGTACACTTGTAGGTGTAGCGAATCAGGCGGGATTAATGAAGGACGGTAAATTACCAAGAGCAGGAAAAGCTTTACTTGCTGACTCAACAGCAACTGTTGCAGGTTCAATTTTAGGAACATCTACAACGACTTCTTATGTAGAATCTTCTTCAGGGGTCGCTGCAGGTGCAAGAACAGGTTTCGCTGCTATTGTAACAGGTGTCTTATTCTTACTAGCAATCTTTTTCTTCCCGATTGTGTCAGTAGTTACATCAGCAGTTACAGCACCGGCCTTAATTATAGTAGGGGTATTAATGGTTGCTTCATTAGGTAATATAGATTGGACAAAATTTGAAATAGCGGTACCAGCGTTCTTAACTATCTTAGCCATGCCTCTTACCTATAGTATTGCAACAGGTATTGCAATTGGATTTATTTTCTATCCAA
This sequence comes from Cytobacillus sp. FSL K6-0129, assembly GCF_038007625.1. Classification (NCBI taxonomy): domain Bacteria; kingdom Bacillati; phylum Bacillota; class Bacilli; order Caryophanales; family Bacillaceae; genus Cytobacillus; species Cytobacillus sp. FSL K6-0129. The sequence goes on from NZ_JBBOXM010000001.1 coordinate 3,647,207, forward strand.
TTACAATGATTGTTAAGGGGAGAGCTAAAGAGATTCATCCAATTATGTACTTCCTATTTGTAGTATTTGTTCTTTACTTTATTTTCTTGAAATAATATCTAGGAGGAAATATCCACTCCTTAAATAGCCAGTTCCCATCATTTAATGGGACTGGCTATTTTGTTATTTATAGGGTGAAAATTTCATTTTTGGTAGCAGATGTTTGCAACTTAGCGACTGGTAGTTGCAAAGGTCTCTTACTTTCTCTATTATGTATGTTCTATTTCTACATATATTTCCTGAGATTTTACAAGTTAATTCTACTAAACTGATACAATCATGATGGAAATGGTGTGATCAGGTATTTCAAAGTGATGTGACAAGAATCCATCAGCCAAAGAGGAACAGTTAAGCTTATAAAGCGAAGAAATGAGTAGCGAGATTTTGAGTTTTTGACAAAAACATTGGTTCTATTCTTCTTACTCAAATGGAAGGAGTGAGGAAATCTAATTGCTTTGTAAGAAGAATAAGAGTTTCTCGAACGATTAAGAAATAAATGTTTAAATGCCTTATAAAGGAGGTATATATACAACAATAGTATTTTTATAAAAAAACTTTATATTTGTTGTTGACGAAAGTAGATAGGGATGATACTATTATAAAGCAGTCGTTGATAACGCTTTCTTAGATTACTTTCGAAAAAAGAATTTTAAAAAGTTGTTGACAATAGATTGCGAGAATGTTATATTAATAAAGTCGCTTCTGAAGCGAACGAGATTGTTCTTTGAAAACTGAACGAACGTAAAACGTCAAGCGTAATTCTAAAAAAAGCTGATTTATCAGCAACAAAGCACCATAGGTGCAAATGAGCTAATCAAACACTTTATTGGAGAGTTTGATCCTGGCTCAGGACGAACGCTGGCGGCGTGCCTAATACATGCAAGTCGAGCGAATCTGAGGGAGCTTGCTCCCAAAGATTAGCGGCGGACGGGTGAGTAACACGTGGGCAACCTGCCTGTAAGACTGGGATAACTCCGGGAAACCGGGGCTAATACCGGATAATATCTATTTATACATATAATTAGATTGAAAGATGGTTCTGCTATCACTTACAGATGGGCCCGCGGCGCATTAGCTAGTTGGTGAGGTAACGGCTCACCAAGGCGACGATGCGTAGCCGACCTGAGAGGGTGATCGGCCACACTGGGACTGAGACACGGCCCAGACTCCTACGGGAGGCAGCAGTAGGGAATCTTCCGCAATGGACGAAAGTCTGACGGAGCAACGCCGCGTGAGTGATGAAGGTTTTCGGATCGTAAAACTCTGTTGTTAGGGAAGAACAAGTATCGGAGTAACTGCCGGTACCTTGACGGTACCTAACCAGAAAGCCACGGCTAACTACGTGCCAGCAGCCGCGGTAATACGTAGGTGGCAAGCGTTGTCCGGAATTATTGGGCGTAAAGCGCGCGCAGGCGGTTCCTTAAGTCTGATGTGAAAGCCCACGGCTCAACCGTGGAGGGTCATTGGAAACTGGGGAACTTGAGTGCAGAAGAGGAAAGTGGAATTCCAAGTGTAGCGGTGAAATGCGTAGAGATTTGGAGGAACACCAGTGGCGAAGGCGACTTTCTGGTCTGTAACTGACGCTGAGGCGCGAAAGCGTGGGGAGCAAACAGGATTAGATACCCTGGTAGTCCACGCCGTAAACGATGAGTGCTAAGTGTTAGAGGGTTTCCGCCCTTTAGTGCTGCAGCAAACGCATTAAGCACTCCGCCTGGGGAGTACGACCGCAAGGTTGAAACTCAAAGGAATTGACGGGGGCCCGCACAAGCGGTGGAGCATGTGGTTTAATTCGAAGCAACGCGAAGAACCTTACCAGGTCTTGACATCCTCTGACAATCCTAGAGATAGGACTTTCCCCTTCGGGGGACAGAGTGACAGGTGGTGCATGGTTGTCGTCAGCTCGTGTCGTGAGATGTTGGGTTAAGTCCCGCAACGAGCGCAACCCTTGATCTTAGTTGCCAGCATTTAGTTGGGCACTCTAAGGTGACTGCCGGTGACAAACCGGAGGAAGGTGGGGATGACGTCAAATCATCATGCCCCTTATGACCTGGGCTACACACGTGCTACAATGGATGGTACAAAGGGCTGCAAGACCGCGAGGTTTAGCCAATCCCATAAAACCATTCTCAGTTCGGATTGTAGGCTGCAACTCGCCTACATGAAGCCGGAATCGCTAGTAATCGCGGATCAGCATGCCGCGGTGAATACGTTCCCGGGCCTTGTACACACCGCCCGTCACACCACGAGAGTTTGTAACACCCGAAGTCGGTGGGGTAACCTTTTGGAGCCAGCCGCCTAAGGTGGGACAGATGATTGGGGTGAAGTCGTAACAAGGTAGCCGTATCGGAAGGTGCGGCTGGATCACCTCCTTTCTAAGGAATATACGGAATTAACTTGATGTTAGACTGTTCGTTCAGTTTTGAGAGTATAATCTCTCAATTCAATCGTTCTTTGAAAACTAGATAATGTAATGAAGAAGATTACCGAGTAATCGCCACCTTAGTTATTTTCTCTCTATATAATAGTAATAGAGTAGAGATACTAAACTTTTTTAAAACACACAACCGAGAGGGTTGTGAGAAGCAAGCAGTTCAAGGAAGCGAGCGAGGAAACACCGGAGTGTGCGTCTTGTGCACATGAGGATGTTGACGAGTGAGCTGACGCCGAAATGCGTAGCTTATCGCAAGCCGAACAATGGTTAAGTTAATAAGGGCGCACGGTGAATGCCTTGGCACTAGGAGCCGATGAAGGACGGGACTAACACCGATATGCTTCGGGGAGCTGTAAGTAAGCTTTGATCCGGAGATTTCCGAATGGGGAAACCCCCTATCCGTTATGGGATAGGATCCATACCTGAATACATAGGGTATGGAAGGCAGACCCGGGGAACTGAAACATCTAAGTACCCGGAGGAAGAGAAAGCAAACGCGATTCCCTGAGTAGCGGCGAGCGAAACGGGATTAGCCCAAACCAAGAGGCTTGCCTCTTGGGGTTGTAGGACATTCTATACGGAGTTACAAAGGAACGAGATAGACGAAGAGGTCTGGAAAGGCCCGCCATAGGAGGTAAAAGCCCTGTAGTTGAAACTTCGTTCCCTCCAGAGTGGATCCTGAGTACGGCGGGACACGAGAAATCCCGTCGGAAGCAGGGAGGACCATCTCCCAAGGCTAAATACTCCCTAGTGACCGATAGTGAACCAGTACCGTGAGGGAAAGGTGAAAAGCACCCCGGAAGGGGAGTGAAAGAGATCCTGAAACCGTGTGCCTACAAGTAGTTAGAGCCCGTTAATGGGTGATAGCGTGCCTTTTGTAGAATGAACCGGCGAGTTACGATTACATGCGAGGTTAAGTTGGACAGACGGAGCCGTAGCGAAAGCGAGTCTGAATAGGGCGAATTTAGTATGTGGTCGTAGACCCGAAACCAGGTGATCTACCCATGTCCAGGGTGAAGTCCAGGTAACACTGGATGGAGGCCCGAACCCACGTACGTTGAAAAGTGCGGGGATGAGGTGTGGGTAGCGGAGAAATTCCAATCGAACTTGGAGATAGCTGGTTCTCTCCGAAATAGCTTTAGGGCTAGCCTCATGCGTAAGAATCTTGGAGGTAGAGCACTGTTTGGACTAGGGGCCCTCATCGGGTTACCGAATTCAGACAAACTCCGAATGCCAAAGATTTATCCATGGGAGTCAGACTGCGAGTGATAAGATCCGTAGTCAAGAGGGAAACAGCCCAGACCACCAGCTAAGGTCCCAAAGTATACGTTAAGTGGAAAAGGATGTGGAGTTGCTTAGACAACCAGGATGTTGGCTTAGAAGCAGCCACCATTTAAAGAGTGCGTAATAGCTCACTGGTCGAGTGACTCCGCGCCGAAAATGTACCGGGGCTAAACGTATCACCGAAGCTGTGGATTGAACATCGTTGATGTTCAGTGGTAGGAGAGCGTTCTAAGGGCGTTGAAGCTAGACCGTAAGGACTGGTGGAGCGCTTAGAAGTGAGAATGCCGGTATGAGTAGCGAAAGATGGGTGAGAATCCCATCCACCGAATGCCTAAGGTTTCCTGAGGAAGGCTCGTCCGCTCAGGGTTAGTCGGGACCTAAGCCGAGGCTGAAAAGCGTAGGCGATGGACAACAGGTTGATATTCCTGTACCACCGTATTCTGTTTGAGTGATGGGGGGACGCAGGAGGATAGGGTAAGCGCACTATTGGATGTGCGTCTAAGCAGTTAGAGGGACCATGAGGCAAATCCCATGGTCACATACCTTGAGCTGTGATAGCGAGGGAAATTTAGTACCGAAGTTCTTGATTCCACACTGCCAAGAAAAGCCTCTAGCGAGGAATAAGGTGCCCGTACCGCAAACCGACACAGGTAGGCGAGGAGAGAATCCTAAGGTGAGCGAGAGAACTCTCGTTAAGGAACTCGGCAAAATGACCCCGTAACTTCGGGAGAAGGGGTGCTCATTAGGGTGTTAAAGCCTTGATGAGCCGCAGTGAATAGGCCCAGGCGACTGTTTAGCAAAAACACAGGTCTCTGCGAAGCCGCAAGGCGAAGTATAGGGGCTGACGCCTGCCCGGTGCTGGAAGGTTAAGAGGAGAGGTTAGCTCACGCGAAGCTTTGAATCGAAGCCCCAGTAAACGGCGGCCGTAACTATAACGGTCCTAAGGTAGCGAAATTCCTTGTCGGGTAAGTTCCGACCCGCACGAAAGGCGTAACGATCTGGGCACTGTCTCAACGAGAGACTCGGTGAAATTATAGTACCTGTGAAGATGCAGGTTACCCGCGACAGGACGGAAAGACCCCGTGGAGCTTTACTGTAGCCTGATATTGAATTTTGGTACAGCTTGTACAGGATAGGTAGGAGCCTTAGAAGCCGGAGCGCTAGCTTCGGTGGAGGCGTCGGTGGGATACTACCCTGGCTGTATTGAAATTCTAACCCACATCCCTTATCGGGATGGGAGACAGTGTCAGGTGGGCAGTTTGACTGGGGCGGTCGCCTCCTAAAGAGTAACGGAGGCGCCCAAAGGTTCCCTCAGAATGGTTGGAAATCATTCGTAGAGTGTAAAGGCACAAGGGAGCTTGACTGCGAGACCTACAAGTCGAGCAGGGACGAAAGTCGGGCTTAGTGATCCGGTGGTTCCGCATGGAAGGGCCATCGCTCAACGGATAAAAGCTACCCCGGGGATAACAGGCTTATCTCCCCCAAGAGTCCACATCGACGGGGAGGTTTGGCACCTCGATGTCGGCTCATCGCATCCTGGGGCTGTAGTCGGTCCCAAGGGTTGGGCTGTTCGCCCATTAAAGCGGTACGCGAGCTGGGTTCAGAACGTCGTGAGACAGTTCGGTCCCTATCCGTCGTGGGCGCAGGAAATTTGAGAGGAGCTGTCCTTAGTACGAGAGGACCGGGATGGACGCACCGCTGGTGTACCAGTTGTCTTGCCAAAGGCATCGCTGGGTAGCTATGTGCGGAAGGGATAAGTGCTGAAAGCATCTAAGCATGAAGCCCCCCTCGAGATGAGATTTCCCATAGCGCAAGCTAGTAAGATCCCTGAAAGATGATCAGGTTGATAGGTTAGAGGTGGAAGTGTGGCGACACATGCAGCTGACTAATACTAATCGATCGAGGACTTAACCAATTCGAAATGCGGAGGCGCCTTGTTCAGGTGCGACAAGCATAAGACGGATTTGACAGGAGGTTGTTCTTTAACCTCATGACAAATTTGACTTATGACCTCGAGCACCTAGGCGCCGCAGCTGGACAGAACTACGTAAGTAGTATCCTACAGCACGCATTCAGGCGATTACTCAATAAATATCTTCTTCAACATTACCTAGTTTTGAGGGAACGATTCCCTTACAATTTCATAGTCCGGTGGCGATAGCGAGAAGGTCACACCCGTTCCCATACCGAACACGGAAGTTAAGCTTCTCAGCGCCGATGGTAGTTAGGGGCTGTCCCCTTGTGAGAGTAGGACGTTGCCGGGCAAGATAAAAGAGCACATCATTTGATGTGCTCTTTTTTTGTGGTTATTTACTAGGTCTCTATAAGATTACAAGCTTTTTCTATTTAATCTGTAAATACCGATAAAAGTGATATAATTCTGTCCGCATTAGATAGTTTTCTTGTTGTAGGGTTGATGTAATGTTCTTTAGTTGATTCAACTCTTCTTGCATATATTGGAGTTGTGTTTGTATATTTGTCATATTGGTTTTTGCTATATTCTTTTCCCTTGCTTCTTCGCGAGAGATAATTTCATCTTCTCTAATCCCTTTTATAATGGATGCTGTTCCGATACTTTCTCCGGCAGCTACAATAATACTTCCAAGTAAGGCTAACCTAAATGACTCTAAACTAAGTATTCCTTCACTTTCCGATTCAGTTATGCCTTCTTCATCTTCTTCTAGTTGATCAAAAAGACCAATGACTACGATTATGCTCCCAATTGCAGAGAGAGCGCCGCCTAGTAATGCCAGTCTCTCACTTTCACGAACCCCTTCGCCTTCAGTTTGGAAATTTGCATGATGTGCGTAAAATGGATACCAAAAGACCATCTCTCTCCACCTCTTTTCCGATCATTAGGCATACATCCTGTATAACAGAGTATTCTTTTTTATGTAGATGGTACATTGTTTCAAGCGTTTAATTTAGGAAATTTGGGGAATCGAACAGGAAAGTAGTCATTTAACCTTGAAAGTTTGGGTATAAAGGTAATAAGAAGGTTTGAAGTGAGATAGGAGTGTTAAAATGTTAGAGAATGGCCTTGTAATGGTAACGATTATTTTGGTTATTAATATTGTGTATGTGTCCTTTTTTACGATTCGTATGATATTAACATTAAAAGGGCAGCGTTACCAGGCAGCATTTATTAGTATGATTGAAATTGTTATTTATGTCATTGGTTTAGGCTTAGTGTTAGATAATTTAGACCAGATACAGAACATTATCGCCTATGCAGTCGGGTATGGTATAGGGGTCATTGTTGGGATGAAAATTGAAGAAAAGCTTGCACTTGGCTATATTACTGTTAATGTAATAACGAAGGAGTATGATAAAGATTTGCCAAAGGATTTACGGGCCAAAGGATATGGTGTAACGTCTTGGGCTGCGAATGGGCTTGAAGGGGACCGTATGGCACTGCAAATCTTAACTCCAAGAAAGTATGAATTAAAGCTGTATGATACGATTAAAACACTTGATCCGAAGGCCTTTATCATTGCTTATGAACCAAAGACGATATATGGGGGCTTCTGGGTTAAATCTGTTAAGAAAGGTAAGTTATTTAAGTGAGTCAAAAGAAAAAGAAATTTGAAGTGTTGGAAAATGAAACCATTGATCAATGCTTAGATCGCATGAAGCAAGAAGGGTATTTTCCAATAAGAAGAATGGAAAAACCGTACTTTAAAGAAATGAAGAAAAATGGGAAGACAGAATATGAACCTGCAGGGCAAAAAATAGTCTTTGAAGGACAACTTTTGTAGCAAAACACGAACATTAATTTTCTGACTTCTTTAATCGTTCGAGATTATCATTGACGGACAATTCGGAAGTTGTTAAGATGAAATTGAAAGAAAACCTAACAACATTTTAACCCCTCATATAATAATGGGAATATGGCCCATGAGTCTCTACCCGGGAACCGTAAATACTCGGACTATGAGGGAAAGCTTCTTGTTTGTCCAAGGGACTAGTGTCTCTAAATTCATAACATTTCAATTTATGAATGAATGGCTCAGACAGAATCTTTCTCTCTTAGATTAGAGCGAGGATTCTATCTGGGCTTTTTCATTTTTTGGACAAAAAGGAATGGAGGAGAAGGATGAAAATCGAAGTTGCCGTCATCATGGGTAGTACATCAGATTGGGAAACGATGAAACATACTTGTGACATTTTAGATGAGCTTGAAGTCGGTTATGAAAAAAAAGTCGTATCTGCACATAGAACGCCTGATTTGATGTTTGATTATGCAGAAAGTGCAAGAGCTAAAGGAATCAAAGTCATTATTGCAGGAGCAGGGGGTGCCGCACACTTACCTGGCATGGTAGCCGCTAAAACAACGCTACCAGTCATTGGTGTCCCAGTTCAATCTAAAGCGTTAAACGGGATAGATTCCTTATTATCCATTGTACAAATGCCTGGCGGTGTCCCAGTTGCTACAGTTGCTATTGGTAAAGCAGGGGCAACAAATGCAGGGTTACTGGCAGGGCAAATCTTAAGCGCCTTTGATGAGGAAATTGCTAAACGGTTAGAAGATAGGCGAGAAAGAACAAAACAACAAGTGTTAGAAAGTAGTGATGATCTTGTCTAAACAAACCATACTACCTGGTCAAACAATCGGCATAATTGGTGGAGGGCAGCTAGGTCGCATGATGGCATTATCGGCCAAAGCGAATGGTTTTCGCATAGCTGTACTGGATCCCACGGAAGATTCCCCATGTGGTCAAGTGGCTGATGTGAAGATTGTTTCAGCTTATGATGATATGAATGCAATAAAACAATTAGCATCTATAAGTGATATTGTGACATATGAATTTGAAAATATTAGTGCTGAGGCGCTTGATTGGCTTTGTGAGAATGCTTATGTGCCTCAAGGTTCACATGTATTATCACAGACACAGGATCGTATAAAAGAGAAGGTAGCGATCACAAAAGCAGGTGCGACTGTTGCCCCGTACGCAGAGATTCACGCAACGGAAGATATTTATGCTAATATAGAAGCGCTTGGCTTTCCTGCTGTTTTAAAAACAGCAAGAGGTGGATACGATGGCAAGGGACAATATGTAATTCATAACGAAGCTGACATAGAAAAGGCGAAAGAATTATTAAATCATGGTGCATGCGTCTTAGAGAAGTTCATTCCTTTTCAAAAAGAAATCTCAGTGATTGTTTTCAGGAATCCCAATGGTGAAACAGCTTTCTTGCCAGTTGGGGAAAATGTTCATAAAGATAATATTCTACATCAAACGATTGTACCGGCGAGAATTTCCAAATTAGCTTCTCAAACGGCCTTAGAAGAGGCGAAAAAAATTGCCGATGATTTTGAGCTAGTTGGTACACTTGCGGTGGAAATGTTCCTTGGAGAAAATGATGAGATCTATATTAACGAACTAGCCCCAAGGCCGCATAATTCTGGTCACTACTCTATTGAAGCATGTGAAACTTCACAATTCGAACAGCATATTCGTGCAGTTTGTAATTGGCCATTAGCAAATACAGAATTACTAAAACCAGCTGTAATGGTCAATATATTAGGAGAGCATGTTGAACCTCTTATTCGGTTCATTCCTACGGTAACGGATTGGAAGGTTCATTTATACGGGAAAGCAGAAGCGAAGTTTAAACGAAAAATGGGTCATGTGACATTGCTTCGCGACAATGTAGAGGAAGCTTTACGTGAAGTAGAACAAAGTGACATATGGCAAATTGCTGCAGAAAAGATCGGAGGATAAATCATGATTGATCGTTATACTCGCCCAGAGATGGGAGCTATTTGGACAGAACAGAACCGTTTCCAAGCTTGGTTGGAAGTGGAGATTCTTGCTTGCGAAGCCTGGGCTGAGCTTGGAGATATTCCTAAAGAGGATGTAGCTAAAATCCGTGAAAAAGCTTCATTTGACATTGAGCGAATTAAAGAAATAGAAGAAGAAACAAGACATGATGTCGTTGCCTTTACACGTGCCGTTTCCGAAACACTCGGTGAAGAACGTAAATGGGTCCATTATGGCCTTACTTCTACAGATGTTGTCGATACTGCACTTTCATATATAGTAAAGCAAGCAAATGATATCTTACTAAAAGACCTCGAGCGTTTTGTAGAAATTCTTAAAGTAAAAGCACAAGAGCATAAAAACACAGTAATGATGGGACGTACACATGGTGTGCATGCGGAGCCGACTACTTTTGGTTTGAAAATGGCATTATGGTATGAAGAGATGAAACGTAACTTGGCACGCTTTAAAGAGGCGGCTGCTGGCGTTGAGTTCGGTAAAATTTCCGGCGCTGTCGGTACGTATGCGAACATCGATCCATTTGTTGAACAATATGTTTGTGAAAAGCTTGGTATTCAGCCAGCACCTATTTCTACACAAACACTACAACGTGATCGTCATGCACATTATATGAGCACGATTGCATTAATTGCTACGTCCATCGAGAAGTTTGCCACAGAGATACGAGGCCTGCAAAAGAGTGAAACACGTGAAGTGGAAGAATTCTTTGCAAAAGGACAAAAAGGTTCTTCAGCCATGCCTCATAAGCGTAATCCGATTGGATCAGAGAATATGACAGGGATGGCAAGAGTCATTCGTGGTTATATGATGACCGCGTATGAAAATGTGTCATTGTGGCATGAGCGTGATATTTCTCACTCTTCAGCGGAGCGCGTGATTTTACCAGATGCAACGATTGCATTGAATTATATGCTTAACCGCTTTGGCAATATTGTGAAGAACTTAACGGTATATCCTGAGAATATGAAACGAAATATGGATCGTACGTTAGGGCTTATTTATTCTCAACGTGTATTGCTCGCATTGATTGATAAAGGCCTTGTGCGTGAAGAAGCGTATGATACTGTTCAACCAAAAGCAATGGAATCATGGGAAAAACAAGTACCATTCCGCAGCTTAATTGATCAAGATGAAAAGATCACTTCCCTTTTAACAAAAGAAGAGATAGATGATTGCTTCGATTATCATCACCATTTGAAGCATGTAGATACGATCTTTAATCGTTTAGGTTTATAAAAAATAATGGGGAGAAGAAGTTTTTCCTCCTCTCCCCATTCATTTCACCTAGTAAGAATATTGCTAATTTTCATGATTGGGAGGCGCAAGTCATGCAAAAAGGTTCACTTGTTTATGAAGGAAAAGCAAAAAGGGTTTACAACACAGATGATGCATCTATCGTTTGGCTAGAATACAAAGATGCTGCTACTGCTTTTAATGGAGAGAAGAAAGCAAGTATTGACGGCAAGGGCCGTTTAAATAATGAGATTACTAGCTTGCTATTTTCAAAACTAAAGGAGCTTGGTATTGATTCTCATTTTGTGAAGCAAATTTCTCCGAATGAGCAACTTGTAAAGAAAGTGGACATCATTCCATTAGAAACTGTTGTGAGAAATACTTCAGCAGGCAGCTTTGCAAAAAGGCTTGGCGTGGAAGAAGGAAAACCATTAACAAGACCAATTGTCGAATTTTATTATAAGGACGATGATTTAGGTGATCCATTATTAACAGAGGACCATATAGAAATCATGGATTTAGCAACCGAAGAAGAAGTCGCATTTTTAAAAGAAAAAGCATTGAAAGTAAATGAAGTATTATCACAATTTTTTAAAGAGTTGGGCATCCGCCTCGTCGATTTTAAATTGGAATTCGGTAAGGATGCATCAGGTGCTATTCTGTTAGCAGATGAAATTTCACCTGATACATGCCGCTTTTGGGATTTAAAAACGAATGAAAAGCTCGACAAAGATGTTTTTCGTCGCGACCTTGGCAATTTAACAGATGCTTATGAAAATATTTTATCCAGACTGGGAGGAAAACTTCATGTATAAAGTAAAGGTGTTCGTCACATTAAGAGAGAGCGTATTAGATCCACAAGGAAATGCTGTTAAGCACTCCTTGCATTCCATGAATTACAACGAAGTGTCAGATGTGCGCATCGGAAAATACTTGGAGCTTTCGATTGAAAAGTCAGAGCGTCCTGTTGAAGAAGTAGTAAAAGAAATGTGTGAAAGATTACTTGCGAATGTCGTGATTGAAGATTATCGTTTTGAAATCGAGGAGGCTGTTGCTCAGTGAAGTTTGCTGTGATTGTTTTTCCAGGATCGAACTGTGATATTGACATGTATCATGCAGTAAAAGATGAGCTGGGCTGTGATGTGGAATATGTTTGGCACGATGAAAAAAGCTTAGATGGTTTTGATGGCATTCTATTACCGGGAGGATTTTCATACGGTGATTATTTGCGAAGTGGAGCCATTGCACGATTTAGTCACGTGATGAAGGAAGTGATTAAAGCGGCTGAGGCAGGGAAACCGGTATTAGGCGTCTGCAACGGTTTTCAAATTTTACTAGAAGCAGGCTTACTGCCAGGGGCGATGAGAAGAAATGAAAGCTTAAAATTCATTTGTCGTCCAGTTCAATTAAAAGTCGAAAACAATCAAACAATGTTCTCGCAAGGATATGAACAAGATGAAGTGATTACCATACCAGTAGCTCATGGTGAAGGAAACTACTATTGTGATGAAGTGACACTTGCTAGTTTAAAAGAAAACAATCAAATTGTTTTTACTTACCATGATGCCAACCCGAATGGTAGCTTAAGTAATATTGCTGGTATTACGAATAAAGCGGGCAATGTGCTTGGCATGATGCCCCACCCTGAGAGAGCGGTAGATGAGCTAATAGGTGGCGCTGATGGGTTAAAACTTTTTCAATCAATTGTGAAACAATGGAGGGAATCACATGTCGTTAATGCTTGAACCAAGTCCAGAACAACTAAAAGAACAACAAGTCTATAAGGAAATGGGTTTGTCAGATGACGAATTTGCAATGGTTGAAAAGATTTTAGGTCGCCTACCTAACTATACTGAAATCGGACTTTTCTCTGTTATGTGGTCAGAACATTGTAGCTACAAAAACTCTAAGCCTGTATTAAGTAAGTTCCCTACAAAAGGCGAGCATGTGTTGCAAGGTCCAGGAGAAGGTGCCGGAATTGTTGATATAGGAGATGAACAGGCTGTTGTATTCAAGATTGAAAGCCATAATCACCCATCTGCGATCGAACCTTATCAGGGGGCAGCAACGGGTGTGGGCGGTATTATCCGCGATGTATTCTCGATGGGCGCAAGACCTGTTGCACTCCTCAACTCTTTACGCTTTGGAGAATTGGATACTCCTCGTGTTCGCTACCTTTTTGAAGAAGTAGTAGCGGGGATTGCTGGATATGGTAATTGCATAGGCATTCCAACAGTCGGTGGAGAAGTGCAATTTGACGCTTCCTATGAAGGGAATCCACTTGTTAATGCGATGTGTGTCGGCTTAATTGATCATAAAGATATTAAAAAAGGGCAAGCGCATGGGGTAGGTAACACAGTCATGTATGTGGGAGCCAAAACTGGACGTGATGGCATTCACGGTGCTACTTTTGCTTCTGAAGAATTAACGGATCAATCAGAGGAGAATCGTCCGGCTGTTCAAGTAGGTGATCCATTTATGGAGAAGTTGCTATTAGAAGCATGCCTTGAACTTGTAAAATCTGACGCATTAGTAGGGATTCAAGATATGGGCGCGGCAGGATTAACGAGTTCATCTGCAGAGATGGCAAGTAAAGCTGGTTCAGGGATAGAAATGAACCTAGACTTAGTTCCACAACGCGAAACAGGAATGACTGCTTATGAAATGATGTTATCGGAGTCACAAGAAAGAATGTTAATTGTAGTGACGAAAGGAAGAGAGCAAGAAATTGTTGACCTTTTCTCCAAATATGATTTAGAAGCAGTGGCAATCGGCCGTGTGACTGATGATAAACAACTACGTTTGATTCATAAAGGCGAAGTAGTGGCAGATGTACCAACAGATGCACTAGCAGAAGAAGCACCTGTATACCATAAGCCTTCCAAAGAACCAGCTTATTACCGTGAATTCCAGGCGATGGAAAATGATATTCCCGCAGTTGATGATCATAGAGAAACTCTAATGTCATTATTACAACAACCAACGATCGCTAGTAAAGAGTGGGTATATGACCAATATGATTATATGGTAAGAACCAATACAGTCGTAGCTCCAGGGTCTGATGCCGCAGTTATCCGTATCCGTGGAACGAAAAAAGGACTAGCGATGACTACGGATTGTAATTCACGCTATATGTATTTAGATCCTGAAGTAGGCGGAAAAATAGCTGTAGCTGAAGCAGCACGTAATATCGTTTGTTCTGGTGGCGCGCCGTTAGCAATTACGGACAACTTAAACTTCGGTAATCCGGAAAAGCCAGAAATCTTCTGGCAAATTCAAAAATCTGCTGATGGCATCAGTGAAGCTTGTCGTACATTAAATACGCCGGTCATTGGTGGTAATGTTTCATTATATAACGAAACAAACGGCACAGCGATTTATCCTACGCCAGTTATCGGGATGGTTGGTCTAGTGGAGGATATTGAGCATGTGACAACACAAGACTTCAAACAAGCAGGCGACCTGATTTATTTATTAGGTGATACGAGAGCGGAATTTGGTGGCAGTGAACTACAGAAGCTAAGCTACAAAAAAATCTTCGGGCAAGCACCAGCAATCGATTTAACAGTAGAAGCAGCCAATCAAGAAAAAGTCTTAACAGCTATTCACCAAGGGTTACTATCATCTGCACATGATCTTGCAGAAGGTGGGTTAGCAGTGGCAGTAGCTGAGAGTTTATTTGCGAATCAATTAGGTGCAAAACTTAAGTTAACTGGTGAAGCAACAACACAATTGTTCAGTGAATCTCAATCTAGATTCCTTCTAAGTGTGAAGAAGGAGAACAAAGAAGCATTTGAACAATTAACAAATGCTACACTCATTGGTGAAGTAACAAATGAGCAAGCACTTGAAATTACTGTAAACGACGAACTTGTAATCAAAGAGCAAACAGAAGTGCTAAATAAGGCGTGGAAGGGAGCTATACCAGCATGCTTGCAGAAATAAAAGGTTTAAATGAGGAATGTGGTGTCTTTGGTATTTGGGGTCATCCGGAAGCAGCACAGATTACTTATTACGGATTGCATAGCCTTCAGCATCGTGGTCAAGAAGGTACAGGTATTGTTGTAACAGATGGAGATAAGTTGAAGGGTGTAAAAGGAGAGGGCCTCGTCACTGAGGTTTTCTCTCAAGATGCTATTCAAGAACTAAAAGGAACTTCAGCAATTGGTCATGTCAGGTACGCTACTGCAGGTGGCGGGGGCTATGAGAATGTGCAACCACTTTTATTCCAATCACAAAATGGTGGTCTAGCTCTATGTCACAATGGAAATTTAACGAATGCTACAGCCCTTAAATATCAACTAGAAGCACAGGGAAGTATTTTTCAAACGAGTTCAGATACCGAGGTATTAGCTCATTTAATTAAACGAGGCGGTGTATCTTCTCATAAAGAGCGTGTGAAGAATGCCTTGTCCATGGTAAAAGGCGCTTATGCTTTCTTAATTATGACTGAAAATGAAATGATGGTTGCGGTTGATCCGAATGGTCTCCGTCCTCTATCTCTAGGCAAAATTGGGGATGCTTACGTAATTGCTTCCGAAACATGTGCTTTCGATATTGTCGGAGCTGAGTTTGTTCGTGATGTATTACCTGGAGAGTTATTAGTCATTGATGATAATGGGTTCCGTTCTGAAATGTTCGCAATGGCTTCAAATATATCTATGTGTGCGATGGAATATGTGTATTTCTCCCGACCAGATAGCAATATTAATGGCATCAATGTCCATACAGCGCGAAAAAATTTAGGGAAGCAGCTTGCTGTCGAGGTTCCGATTGAGGCAGATGTCGTAACTGGTGTACCTGATTCAAGTATTTCCGTAGCCATTGGTTATGCTGAAGCAACAGGGATTCCTTATGAGATGGGTCTCATTAAGAATAAGTATGTTGGTCGGACATTTATCCAACCATCACAGTCATTGCGGGAACAAGGAGTGAAGATGAAGCTATCACCTGTAAGAGGTGTTGTTGAAGGGAAACGAGTTGTCATGGTGGATGACTCCATTGTACGTGGAACAACGAGCCGCCGTATTGTGACGATGTTAAAAGAAGCAGGCGCGACTGAAGTACATGTAATCATCAGCTCGCCACCGATCAAAAACCCATGCTTCTATGGCATTGATACTTCAACAAAAGAAGAATTAATTGCTTCTGATCGTTCTGTAGAAGATATTCGCGAAATTATTGGTGCTGATACACTTACTTTTTTAAGTCCAAAAGGGATGATCGATGCCATTGGAAGAGAAGAAGAAGGCGAGACAAGAGGTCTTTGCTTAGCTTGCTTCACAGGGAAGTATCCAACGGAGATCTATCCAAGCACGCTACATCCGTACGAAAAAGTATAAATAATAAAGTAGCAACATGGTTTGCTACTTTTATTCTTAGAAATTAACAATACGTTTTGGTGCGAATACTTGGCGTATGATGCTAGATTGAAAGAATACCTGTTAATAAATTGGTGAGGTGGATAGGAATGGCGAATGCTTATAAACAAGCTGGCGTAGATATTGAAGCGGGTTACGAAGCAGTGAACCGTATGAAGAAGCATGTGGAGAAAACGATGAGACCAGGTGTAATCGGTGGTCTTGGCGGTTTTGGAGGCATGTTTGATTTGTCATCACTTGGCTTAAAAGAACCTGTGCTTGTATCAGGGACAGATGGTGTCGGAACAAAGCTGATGCTAGCTTTTATGATGAATCAGCATGACACAATTGGGATTGATGCCGTTGCTATGTGTGTCAATGATATCGTTGTTCAAGGTGCAGAACCTCTTTACTTCTTAGATTATATTGCTTGTGGGAAGGCTGAGCCAGAAAAGATAGAAGCCATTGTCAAAGGGATAGCTGACGGTTGTGAACAAGCAGGTTGCGCGCTTGTTGGTGGAGAAACAGCGGAAATGCCTGGAATGTACAGTGAAGAAGAGTATGATTTAGCGGGATTTTCTGTCGGTGCATGTGAAAAGAGTGATTTAATCGATGGTTCAAATATTCAAGAGGGTGATGTTTTAATCGGCCTTGCATCGAACGGAATCCATAGCAATGGTTATTCTCTCGTACGGAAGATATTTTTAGAGGATGCGAAACTCTCATTGCAAGAGTTTAGAGAGGAACTAGGGAGCACGTTAGGTGAAGAACTCCTAAAACCAACGCGAATCTATGTGAAATCAGTGTTATCGGCATTAAAGCAATTTGATGTAAAAGGCTTCGCTCATATTACGGGTGGCGGATTTATCGAGAATATCCCTAGAGTGTTACCTCAAGGCTTAGGAGCTGAATTAATCGAGGGTAGTTGGGAGATTCAGCCGATTTTCAAGCTGATGGAAGAAGTAGGTAAGCTTGAGCGTAAGGATATGTACAATATATTTAATATGGGCATCGGAATGGTGGCAATTGTTTCTGTTAAGGATGCTGAAAAAGTAGTCAATCACTTTAATAAGATTGGTGAAAAAGCAAGTGTGATTGGTAAAGTTACACAGCAAGAGGGGATTTCAATCCTTTAAATAGACGGAGGTTATCATGAAAAATATCGCCATTTTTGCATCTGGCAGTGGAACAAATTTTCAAGCGATTGTTGATGCCTTTAAAAACGATGAATTGCAGGTAGACATTAAACTACTGGTAAGTGATAAGCCAGAGTCTTACTGTATTCAACGTGCTGTAAATGAAGGGATTCCAACCTTTGCTTTTCGTGCGAAAGATTTTACGAGTAAAACAGCATATGAAGAACAAATATTAGTAGAATTAGAGAATGCAAACATAGATTTTATTGTTCTTGCAGGTTATATGCGTCTTATTGGGGATGTTCTTTTACGTGAATATGGCGGAAGAATTGTAAATATCCATCCTTCTTATTTACCAGCATTCCCTGGTAAAGATGCTATTGGACAAGCGCTTTCTGCAGAGGTGAAACAAACAGGTGTAACCATTCATTATGTAGACGAAGGGATGGATACGGGTCCGATTATTGATCAAAGAAAGGTAGCCATCCTACCAGGTGATACGAAAGAAGCATTGCAGAATCGAATTCATAAAGTAGAGCATCAATTTTATCCAGAAGTATTACAAAAGCTTTTAAACGAAAACGCCTAAGAGGAACATCTTACAGGGAGGAAAATGGACGATGAAAAAACGTGCGCTTATTAGTGTATCAGATAAAAATGGTGTAGCAGCATTTGCGAAAGAACTTCACGAATTAGGGTTTGAAATTGTTTCAACAGGTGGAACAAAAAAAGCAATAGCTGAAGCTGGGGTTCCGGTAATCGGTGTAAGTGATGTTACAGGTTTTCCTGAAATTTTAGAAGGAAGAGTAAAAACATTAAATCCGCTTATCCATGGTGGATTACTAGCTAAGTTCGATGATTCATCTCATCAAGCACAGTTAGAAAAACATCAGATTAATCCGATTCAAGTGGTATGTGTGAATCTCTATCCTTTCCAACAGACCATTGCTAAGCCAGATGTGACAGTGGAGGATGCAATTGAAAATATTGATATCGGTGGTCCTGCGATGTTACGTGCCTCTGCTAAAAACCACGCACATGTGACAGTTGTTGTAGATCCCATTGATTACGAAACAGTCATTACACAATTAAAAGAAAATGACATTGTAGATGCTGCAACCAAACGCAAGCTAGCAGCAAAAGTATTCCGTCATACAGCTGCTTATGATGCAATGATAGCTGAATATATGACAGAATTAGCAGAAGAAGAGCAGCCAGAAAAGTTGACAGTTACGTATGAATTAAAACAAGCATTACGTTATGGAGAAAACCCTCATCAAAAAGCTTCCTTTTATCGCAAACCATTAGGGTCGGTCTTTTCGATTGCTAACGCTACACAGCTACATGGCAAAGAGCTGTCTTACAATAATATTAATGATGCTGATGCAGCGTTACAAATTGTTAAAGAGTTTGACGGACCAGCTGCTGTTGCAGTAAAACATATGAACCCATGTGGTGTCGGTATTGGCACAGATATTTATGATGCTTTCTCTAAAGCTTTTGCAGCTGATCCTGTGTCTATTTTTGGGGGGATTATTGCCCTTAACCGTGAAGTAAATGCACAAACAGCAACGAAACTTCATGAAATCTTTCTAGAAATCATTATAGCGCCTTCTTTTTCAGCGGAAGCACTTGAGATTTTACAAGGGAAGAAGAATTTAAGACTATTAACTATTCCTTTTGAAGGAAACAAAAAGACGGAAAAACGTCTAACTTCTATTGAAGGCGGTTTATTAGCGCAAGATTACGATACTTATGGTCTTGAAGAAGCGAATATTACTGTGGCGACAACAAGAGAACCAACGGAGGAAGAGTGGCAATCACTCAAACTTGGCTGGAAAGTAGTGAAGCATGTGAAGTCGAATGCGATTGTTGTCAATAATAGCGACCAAACATTAGGTATTGGTGCAGGCCAAATGAATCGTGTCGGCTCTGCGAAAATTGCGATCGAGCAAGCAGGAAAAGCAGTTGAAGGAGCAACAATGGCATCCGATGCCTTTTTCCCAATGAATGATACAGTTGAAGCAGCAGCTAAAGCTGGTATTACGGCTATTATTCAACCCGGTGGTTCGATTAAAGATCAGGAATCGATTGAAAAAGCAAATGAGTATGGCCTGGCAATGGTATTCACTGGTGTGAGACATTTCAAACATTAAACTGGGGGAGAACATGAAATGAACGTATTAGTAATCGGTAGAGGCGGACGTGAGCATGCCATCAGTAGAAAGTTAAGTGAAAGCAGCCAAGTGGAAACAGTGTTTGTTGCACCAGGAAATCCAGGAATGGAAGATGTAGCAACGATTATTGATATTTCCGAGAACGAACAAGAAGAACTGATTGCTTTTGCGCTCGATAATCATGTTGAATTAACAGTTATTGGACCTGAAGTTCCTTTACTTGAAGGTTTGGCTGATAAGATGGAGGGAGCTGGACTTACTGTTTTTGGACCGAAAAGTCGAGCGGCTGAAATTGAAGGAAGTAAATCCTTTGCAAAAGAGCTCATGAAGAAATATGCCATTCCAACAGGAAGCTATGAAGTGTTTGATCAGTATGAGGCTGCAAGTGCTTATGTGAAAGAACAAGGAGCGCCAATTGTTATTAAAGCGGATGGATTAGCTGCTGGAAAAGGCGTCGTTGTTGCGATGACAGAAGCTGAAGCATTAGCAGCGTTAGCGGATATGTTAGTTGGAGAAAAATTTGGTAAAGCTTCTGCTACAGTCGTTATTGAAGAATTTTTAGCTGGTGAAGAATTTTCATTAATGGCTTTTGTTAATGGAGAGACAGTTATCCCCTTAGAAATTGCTCAAGACCATAAACGCGCTTTCGATGGAGATAAAGGACCAAACACAGGAGGAATGGGTGCTTATTCACCTGTTCCACATATCAGCAAGGAGACGGTTGAAACAGCGATTGAAACGATTTTAATTCCAGCTGCAGAAGCATTAGTTAAAGAGAATCGCAGTTTTTGTGGCGTTCTCTATGCGGGACTTATCGCGACAGAACAAGGGCCAAAGGTGATTGAATTCAATGCCCGCTTTGGTGATCCGGAAACACAAGTCATCTTACCTAGAATGAAGTCAGACTTATCCCATGTCATGTTAGAAGTAATTGCTGGACGTAAACCAGTGATTGAATGGGATGAGGAGGCAATGCTTGGGGTTGTGGTCGCAGCCAATGGTTATCCGGAAGCATATGAGAGTGGTGCCGAACTAAAAGGAATCGAAAAAGTAGCAGAAGAAGCATTTGTCTTCCATGCAGGAACGGCGAAAAATGCCCAAGGTGCATTCACAACAAATGGCGGCCGAGTCTTACTTGTTGGTAGCAAAGCAAATGACTTAGTATCTGCACAAAAGCAAGTGTATGATGCGCTAACGTATCTAACAACAGAAGAAGTTTTTTACCGCAGGGATATTGGCTATAAGGCGATAGCACATTCGACTATAGAAAAATAGATAGGGAAAATGAAAATGCCCCCCAAAAAAAATAAGGGGGCATATTTTTCATTCAAAATCAGTATCCTTTAATAACTTTTGCTCTTTTAAAAAATCCATAGGTGGTTTAAACTGGTGGTCAGAATCTTTTATATTCTCTTTCCCTTTTTCAAATAAGGCAATGATAGGACAATAGCGGACAATACCTTCTGCAACCTTCATTGCACCAAGTGAAATAAGAATGAGAAAGCGATCACTCCAAGGTTTCTTAACGAGCTTTGTGGCACTCCAAGCAATAATGGTTAATCCACAAGTAATACGGATTAATGCCTGAATGATACCAATATTGGGCTTAACATTCATAAAAGGACCTCCTTCACAAAAAATTAACAAATATTTGTTATTCTTTACTGCGTTAAAAAGTTATATATGTTATGATAATAGGCAACATGAATGCTGCTTCATTATCGTAAACGAAAAATAAAAATAGATAATTGTAGTTACCATAAAAGGAGGAAACAGAGTGCTAGAACAGCGATACCGTTGGAAAAACAAACATCTACGTGAACATGTATCTGTTCTAGATGGGCGTATTGCACCAACGATGTTACTGAAAAATGCTCGTTACTTAAATCAAGCAATTAAAAAATGGGTACATGCGAATATCTGGATTCTCGGTGATCGTATTGTTTATGTCGGTGAAAAGCTTCCTGACAAGTTAGAAGGCTGTGAAATTGTTGATTGTAATGGAATGACGCTTGTTCCAGGATATATTGAACCACATGCACATCCATTTCAGTTATATAATCCCCTTTCCTTTGCTCGTTATGCAGCGCAATTTGGCACGACCACTTTGATTAATGATAATATGGTGCTAGCATTACAATTAGAGAAAAAGAAAGCGTTTTCATTTTTGAAGGAAATGAGAAATATTCCTTCAACGATGTACTGGTGGTGCCGATTTGATGCGCAAACAGAAATTCAAAATGAAGAGACAACATTTTCGCATGGTAATATTAAATCTTGGTTAGAGCATGATGCAGTATTACAAGGTGGAGAGTTAACTGGCTGGCCAAAGTTACTCGACGGTGATGATTTAATGCTCCATTGGATGCAAGAAGCGAAAAGAATGAGAAAGCAAATCGAAGGTCATTTTCCTGGGGCGTCAGAAAAGACTTTAGCAAAGTTAATGCTGCTCGGGGCTGATTGCGACCATGAAGCGATTAACGGACAAGAGATTATGAATCGTTTGATGCAAGGATATACTGTATCGTTGCGCTATTCATCAATTCGACCTGATTTACCGCAGTTATTGGATGAAATGCATGAATTGGGCATTGATCATTATGAATCATTTATTTTTACGACAGATGGCTCCTCTTCATCCTTTTCCGATCAAGGGATTATTGATCAGATGATCCGAATTGCCCTTGAAAAAGGGGTACCGACAATAGATGCGTATAATATGGGTACAATTAACGTAGCTAAGTACTATAACATCCAACATCTGCACGGAAATATCGCTACAGGTAGAGTGGCTAATATCAATTTCCTAGAGAATGAAAGTAACCCAACGCCTGTTAGTGTGTTAGCAAAAGGTAAGTGGATAAGGAAAGATGGTGAAAATACACCATTTGAAGATAATATGCCATGGGAAGAGTATGGATTTGAACCGCTAGAAATGAACTGGGAGCTTACATCTCATGATATGCAATTTTCGATGCCGTTCGGTATTAAAATGGAGAGCGCTGTTATCACAAAGCCTTACTCATTAGCCATTGATATTTCCGGCGATGAGCTAAGTAGGGAGCATGACGAGTGTTTCTTCATGTTAATTGACCGCAAAGGCAAGTGGCGTGTAAATACGGTGATTAAAGGGTTTGCTAAGGAGCTAGACGGTTTAGCAAGTTCTTATTCTAATACCGGTGATATTATCTTAATCGGTAAAAGCAAGAAAGACATGATGAATGCTTTTAATCATATGAAAGAAATAGGTGGTGGAATTGTTATTTCTGAGCAAGGGAACATTGTTACAGAAATCCCACTTAAATTAAAGGGAATCATGTCGAATAAAAGAGTGGAAGATTTGATTGAAGAAGAAAGAACCTTATTAGCCTATTTGCGGGAAAGAGGTTATCGTTTTGCCGATCCAATTTATACATTATTATTTTTTTCCTCCACTCATCTCCCTTATATCAGGGTTACACAGCGAGGAATGTATGATGTCATGAATAAAACTGTACTCTTTCCAACTATGATGCGTTAAAATGTAAAAGAGGGTAATCATATAGTGATAAGGGGTGCATCATGCTGAACAAATGGGTGACTACGTCTCTCGTAGCAATACTTTTGGTGACAGGATGCAGCAAGAATGAAACAGTTGAGGATCCAGCAAACGAAGAGTTAAATGGTGAGGATCAAGGTGAAGAAAGTATGGATTCGCCTGAAGAAAAGACAGTCTATCCTCTCACAGGCATAGCTCAAGAGGGAAATGGGAATCAGCGTGCTATAGCAGTTATGATTAACAATCATCCGAAAGCAAGACCACAATCAGGATTGACTCAAGCGGATATTGTTTATGAATTACTGGCTGAAGGTGAAGTCACGCGATTCCTTGCTATTTTTCAAAGTGAGCAACCGGATAGAGTTGGGCCAGTACGCAGTGCCAGAGAATATTATATTGAACTGGCGAAAGGGTTTAATAGTCTTTATATTGCTCATGGAAATAGTCCAGAGGCAAAGAAGATGCTTGCTGATGAATATGTGGATCATTTGAATGGCTTATACTATGACGGCACACTTTTTGAACGTGTGAGCGATCGCCAGGCACCTCATAATTCATATATTTCTTTTGCGCATATTGAACAAGGGGCTAAGGAAAAGAATTATGAGCTGGACGGGGCACCAGCTGCTTTTGCTCATTTAACTGACGAAGAAGCGGATAAACTGAGTGGCTCTGTGGCGGGAGAGATTGCAGTGAGTTATGGAAAAGATGAACGTTTTGATGTCACATATGATTATGATGAAACAACGAAAGCATACAAAAGATCTTCAGATGGTGAATGGACAACAGACTATGACACAGGTGACCCTGTGTTATTAAGCAATATTTTAATCATAGAAGCGAAGCATACAGTGATAGATGGAGAAGGCCGACATGACATTGATTTGACTTCAGGGGGGAAAGGTTATCTTATTCAAAGAGGTATGATGTCTGAAGTGAACTGGGTGAATAAAGAAGGAAGAATTTATCCAGTAATCGATGGAAAAGAACAACCACTTGCTCCGGGGAAAACATGGGTGAATGTCATTCCACAAGAGCCAGGAATCAATCAGTCGGTAACAATTAACTAAAAAATGAAAAAGGGGTAAATATTATGCAAATTAATAAACTAAGAGGACAAGAATTAGATCAATTATTTCAGGCGGTATTATCACTAAATGATTTAGACGAATGTTATCGATTTTTTGATGACTTATGTACTGTGAACGAGATCCAATCATTAGCGCAAAGACTAGAAGTAGCTCGTATGCTTAGAGAAGGAAAAACTTATCATAAGATTGAAACAGAAACAGGTGCAAGTACTGCAACAATCTCCCGTGTGAAACGTTGCCTAAACTACGGAAACGATGCCTACGAAATGGCATTAGAAAGAATTAAAGAAGAAGAAACAACAGAAAAATAATAGAAACCACAGCAATGGAAACGACCGAACCGAGGGAATCAGCACCCACGGTTTTTTTGTTTTGGAACGGAGATTTAGGTACTAGTAGAAAAAGCGCGATTGAAATAAGAGAGAAAGTGAGTCAGAAACTGGACTTCATGAGGAAATTTGATTGGATTAAGGGAGAAGCGTCTCAGAAACTGGACTTTATGAGGAAATTTGATTGGATTAGAGGAGAAGCGAGTCAGAAACTGGACTTTATGAGGAAATTTGATTGGATTAGAGGAGAAGCGAGTCAGAAACCGGATACCAAGAGGAAATTTGGTTGGAATAGGTGAGAAGCGAGTCAGAAACTGGACACCAAGAGGAAATTTGATTGGATTAGAGAAGAACCGCGTCAGAAACTTGGAACCATGGTGAAATTTGATTAGATTAGGTGAGAAGCGAGTCAGAAACCTGAACCCAAGGAGAAATCTGGTTGGAATAGAAGAGAAACGGCTCAGAAACCCGGTCCCAACTGGAAATCTGATTGGAATAAATGAGAACCGCGTCAGAAACCTGAATCCAAGAGAAAATCTGATTAGCCAAAACAGAGTTTGCATCCGAATCCGAATGAATCATTTACATGGTGAATGGCAATGTCTGCAATGATGTTAATTTAGCCAAATAAATCCATTCTTACTTCATTAGCGGTTTCCTTTTTGAAATGCTCCTCAAATGATATAATGATTGAATGGAAAGATAGAATGGAGGAACTATGTATGTATGATGTTCGCGCGTGGCACCATGCGTTTAAGCTCGACCCTAATAAATATATATCTGATGAAGATTTAGAGAAAGTGTGCGAGTCTGGCACGGACGCGATTATTATTGGGGGGACAGATGGCATTACGCTTGAGCGGGTGCTTGATCTTATGGGGCGTGTTCGTAGATATACAGTTCCATGTGTGTTAGAGGTTTCCACAATTGAGTCGATTACACCTGGGTATGATTTGTTTTTTATCCCGACGGTTTTAAATAGTAAAGATTCCAAATGGATTAATGGAATGCACCATCAAGCAGTTAAGGAATTTGGCGAGATCATGAATTGGGACGAGATTCTTATGCAAGGATATTGCGTGCTAAATGAAGATTGTAAAGTCGCTCAATTAACGAGTGCGGATACGAATTTAACGATTGAAGACGTCAAAGCCTATGCAATGATGGCGGAAAAAATGTTTCATTTACCGATTTTTTATCTGGAATATAGCGGTACTTACGGCAATGTAGAAATAGTGAAAGAAGTAAGTCGAACATTAGAAGAAACAATATTATTTTATGGTGGCGGGATTACCTCTGTGGAACAAGCAAGAGAAATGGGCGCTTATGCAGATGTAGTTGTCGTTGGAAATGTCATTTATGATGATATTAAAATCGCATTAAAAACAGTAGAAGCTGTGAAACAATAAATCTTGATTAACCAAATTAATCAAGATAGACTAAAAATAGAACAAATGTTTGTATGGTGGTGAAGAAAAGGAATGCAATATTTATCTAATAAATTATTAAATGGTTTGAATAAGGAGCAGCAACAGGCTGTAAAGGCAACAGATGGACCTTTGCTTATTATGGCTGGAGCAGGAAGTGGTAAGACGCGTGTACTTACCCATCGCATTGCTTATTTAATGGTAGAGAAGGGCGTGAATCCATATAATATTTTAGCAATCACGTTTACGAATAAGGCCGCAAGAGAAATGAGAGATCGTATTCGTGCGATGATGGGCGGTGTGGCTGAAGAAATCTGGATTTCTACTTTTCACTCTATGTGTGTGAGAATATTACGTCGTGATATTGATCGGATTGGGTTCAATCGTAACTTCACAATATTAGATTCTACTGATCAGCAATCTGTTATTAAGAATATCTTAAAAGAGCGGAATTTAGATCCGAAAAAGTTCGATCCTAGAGCAATTTTAGGGACGATTAGTTCTGCAAAAAATGAACTAATTGAACCAGAGGAATTCGCCAAGACTGCCGGTGATTATTTCTCCCAAGTGACAAGTGATGTGTATACAGATTATCAAAAACGTCTGCGAAAGAATCATGCATTAGACTTTGATGATCTTATTATGAAGACGATTCAATTATTTAATCGCGTCCCTGAGGTATTAGAATACTATCAACGTAAATTCCAGTATATTCATGTGGATGAATATCAAGATACGAATAGAGCGCAATACATGCTAGTAAAATTATTAGCGAATCGTTTCCAAAATATATGTGTGGTTGGAGACTCGGATCAATCTATTTATAGATGGCGCGGGGCAGATATTGCCAATATCTTATCCTTTGAAAAAGATTATGCGCAAGCACAAGTCATTTTGCTAGAACAAAACTATCGATCCACACAAAGAATTTTAAACGCAGCTAACGGTGTCATTGATAAAAACATGAATCGTAAAGCGAAAAACTTATGGACGGAAAATCCTGAAGGAAATAAAATTCAGTATTACCGTGCAGATAGTGAGCAAGGCGAAGGACAATTTGTCGTAAGTAAAATAAAAGAATTAGCGCAAAGTCAGAATCGTAAGCTTGCCGATTTTGCTATTCTATATCGCACAAATGCCCAATCCAGGGTTATGGAGGAAATGCTATTAAAGTCGAATATTGAATATGCGATTGTTGGCGGAATTAAGTTCTATGATCGTAAAGAAATTAAAGATGTATTGGCTTATTTACGATTAATTGCCAACCCTGATGATGATATTAGTCTACAGCGAGTGATTAATGTGCCTAAAAGAGGGATTGGTTCTGGATCAGTTGATAAGATTGCTAATTTTGCAACCATGCATGATATGACAATGTTTGAAGCACTCGAATCCATCGAATTAATTGGCTTAAGCCCAAAAATCACAAAATCTGCTATAGAGTTTCGTGATTTAGTAAAGAATTATACACAAATGCAAGAATACTTATCTGTGACAGAATTGGTAGAGGAACTGTTGGACAAGTCAGGCTATCGTGACATGTTAAAAGCGGAGAAATCGATCGAGTCTCAAAGTCGTTTGGAAAACTTAGATGAGTTTCTATCTGTAACGAAGAATTTTGAAGATGCGTCCGAAGATAAAACACTTGTTGCCTTCTTAACAGATTTGGCGCTTGTTGCCGATATTGATAAATTGGATGATGACGGTGAGAAAGCGGATGCAGTTGTATTAATGACGCTTCACTCTGCAAAGGGATTAGAATTTCCAGTTGTCTTTTTAATGGGTATGGAGGAAGGTGTATTCCCTCATAGCCGTTCATTAATGGAAGAAGCAGAAATGGAAGAGGAACGTCGCCTTGCTTATGTAGGGATTACGAGAGCAGAAGAGCAGTTATTTATAACAAATGCGCAAATGCGTACACTATTTGGCCGTACAAACATGAACCCACCGTCCAGATTTATTCAGGAAATTCCGGCTGATTTATTAGAAGGATTAGAGCCAAAAGCAAAACCCCTTAATCGAGGTCAGTCCACGTTTAATAGTTCTTCAGGAAATCGTATGCAACCTGCTCGTAAAGCGGTTGTTCGCCCAGCTGTACAAAATACAGGTGGTAGCGGTATGAATTGGATAGTTGGAGATAAAGCTGTGCATGGTAAATGGGGTACTGGAACAGTTGTAAGTGTCAAAGGTGAAGGTGATGGAATGGAGCTTGATATTGCTTTTCCAAAGCCAGTAGGTATTAAAAGATTACTTGCTAAATTTGCCCCGATTTCGAAAGGTTAAAGGAAAGGGTTGAACGTCTTGGAGGAAAAGAAGGTAGAACAAAGGGTCAAGGATTTGCAAAATCTCCTTAATCAATATAATTATGAATATCATGTACTTGATCAACCATCTGTGCCTGATGCAGAATATGACCAGCTTCTTCATGAGCTAATTGCACTTGAAGAGCAACATCCAGAGTTGAAAACAGAAGATTCCCCAACGCATCGGGTCGGTGGGCAAGTATTAGATATGTTTGAAAAAGTTGAACATCGCACGCCGATGCTCAGTTTAGCCAATGCATTTAATGAGCAAGACTTAAGGGATTTTGACCGTCGTGTTCGCCAGGCAGTGGGTGAGAATATCTCATATGTCTGCGAGTTAAAAATTGATGGACTGGCTGTCTCTCTTCGCTATGAAGATGGATTGTTTGCAATCGGAGCAACGCGTGGAGATGGCTCCATTGGTGAAAACATTACCGTTAACCTTCGCACCATTCGTTCCATTCCTCTGCGGGTAAAGGAAACGGTAACCTTTGAAGTACGCGGAGAGGCGTTCATGCCTAGAAAATCGTTCTTAAGTTTAAATAAAGGAAAAGAAGAACGAGGTGAGGAACCCTTTGCGAACCCTCGAAATGCTGCTGCGGGTTCACTTAGGCAATTAGATCCAAAAATCGCTGCATCAAGAAATTTAGATATATTCGTTTATGCTATGGCTGACGAGGGGAAAACGGGTATTCGTTCTCATAGTGAAGGTCTGGACTTTCTTGACTCTCAGGGGTTTAAAACGAACAAAGAGCGCCAGAAGTGTAAAAATATAGATGAGGTCATTCAATATATCGAGAAATGGACAGAAAACCGACCAGACTTATCGTATGATATTGATGGAATCGTTATTAAAGTCGATTCATATGACCAACAGGATGAACTCGGGACAACAGCAAAGAGTCCGAGATGGGCGATTGCTTATAAGTTTCCTGCTGAAGAGGTAGTCACGCAGTTAAGAGATATTGAATTAAGTATCGGTCGCACCGGTGTTGTGACGCCAACAGCATTACTTGAACCTGTTAGAGTTGCAGGTACTACCGTGCAACGTGCATCCCTTCATAATGAAGACCTTATTCGTGAGAAGGATATTAAGCTAGGTGATTACGTTGTGATTAAGAAAGCAGGCGACATCATCCCTGAAGTTGTCAATGTATTACCTGAAAGAAGAACGGGAGAAGAAGTTGATTTTCATATGCCAACTCATTGCCCGGCATGTGAAAGTGAACTTGTGCGTTTAGAGGAAGAAGTCGCACTTCGTTGTATTAATCCGAAATGTCCTGCGCAAATAAGAGAGGGGCTTATACATTTTGTCTCACGAAATGCGATGAATATTGACGGGCTAGGGGAAAAAGTAATTAGCCAATTATTTGCAGAAAAGTTAATTGAAGATGTGGCAGATATTTATCATCTTACGTATGAACAGCTTATTCAATTAGAGAGAATGGGCGAAAAATCTGTTAACAACTTGCTAAAGGCCATTGAAGTCTCTAAGGATAATTCTTTAGAAAAATTATTATTCGGACTAGGGATCCGTCATGTGGGGGCGAAAGCGGCAAAAACACTTGCGCAAACATTTGGAGAGATGGGCAAAATCCAGCAGGCAACCATGGAGGATTTTATTAGCATTAATGAAATAGGCGATAAGATGGCTGATGCACTCGTCACATATTTTGAACAAGAAGAAGTAACATCTCTCATTCAAGAGTTACAAGATGTTGGAGTGAATCTGACTTATAAGGGACCAAAACCTGTAAATATAGCGGAATCTGATTCTGTTTTTGCTGGTAAAACCATTGTGTTAACGGGTAAATTAGAACAGCTTGCTAGAAATGAAGCCAAGGAAAAAATTGAAGCTCTAGGAGGCAAGGTCTCTGGCAGTGTAAGTAAGAAAACAGATTTAGTCATTGCCGGAGAAGACGCAGGCTCGAAATTAACCAAAGCTCAGGAATTAGGCATTACTATTTGGGACGAGGAAAAATTGATTGAGGAATTAAATTCGTAAGAGGTGAAAATCGTGAAAAAACTCATGGCAGTGTCGCTGTCATTCGTTCTTTTACTCGCCGGTTGTGCACCTAGTTTTAACCAGCAAGAAGAGGTTGTGCAAAATGAAAATGAGAGCAGCGAAGAAGAACAGGCGATCATACCAAACTTTAAAATATCCGATTCGTACTATCGGACAATCCTACCTTTTAAGCCAAGTGAGTCACGCGGTTTAGTCGTTAATAATGTGAATACAAAATATGATATTAATGAATTCGAAACAGGTTTAATGAGAGTGGCTCAGAACCATTTTGATACGGAAAAGTTCTTCTTCCAAGAAGGACAATACCTTGATAAAACCACGATTTCATCATGGTTAAGTCGCCAATATACGAAAGAACAATTAGAAGAAAAAGATATGACGGAGGAAGAGAATCTCGGTCTAAACCCTGTTGATGATGGGAAAGGGACTAAAGAAGAAAGAAACGCCCGTGCACCTCTTTATTTAGCCCATATTTTAGAACATAACTATCTTGTAAAAGATGGCGATAATAAGGTGAAGCTTGGCGGTGTCGTCATTGGTTTGGCACTTAATTCCGTCCATTATTATCAAAAAGAAGCCTACGGTGCCACGTATGAAGAAGATATTTCTCATAGTAAAGTAGAAGCAGAAGGCAAAAAGATGGCTGAGGAAATTATAAAGAGATTAAGACAACAAGAAGGGCTTGAGAACGTACCGATTACCATTGCCCTATTTGAACAATCGGAAAGAACGTCTGTCGTCCCAGGAAACTTCTTCGCCTATGCGCATGCCGCTGAGGGGAGTAACCAGCTAAGTGGTTGGGAAGATGTAAAGGAAGACTATATTTTATTCCCATCTAATACAGCCGAAGAGAAGTATCGTGAAGACTATACGAATTTCTTGAATTTCAAGCAAGATGTTGAAAAATATTTCCCTAATTTTAACGGTGTCATTGGAAAAGGTTTCTATATTGGTGATCAATTGCAACAGCTAAATATAGATATACCTATACAATTTTACGGTAAGTCAGAAAGTATCGGATTCACCCAATATGTAACAAGCAAAGTTGTTAGTATGTTTCCAGAATATATCTCTGTCCAAGTAAGCGTCACATCAGTTAACGGACCAGAATCATTAATCGTCCGAAACGCAAACGAAGCTGAACCATTTGTTCATATTTATCAATAAAACGAAAAAACGCCGCTATTTTTAAACGGCGTTTTTTTATTTGCAATGGGATTAAGGTGGTTTGAACAAAAAGACAAGGATTAAGTGCCCCAACATACTTTTCGAAGATTTTTAGAGAGTACTCTAAAGGTAGCGGAACGAATTCCACCCGCAACTAGGTATTATTCCGACAGTGACAACAAATGATTTTGCCTGTGCACTTGTACACCCCGCGTGAATCGGTCCAACCAAGGTGAAAGCAATCGAAGAAATCCATCTATCAACATCGTCATTATTATCAAATAGGTCAGCTTAGCTGAGGAAGGAGTAATCTATGCTTCCGTAGAAGAAATAGTAGAACTTTAAGGTTATTTGTGATATCAACATTTATTGCATAGAAATGATAGACCGAAGGAGGTTTTGTTATGGAAAATAGAACAGATACAGCTTCAAGAGTGATCATGGCAGAATCACACACGATTTATGAAGCATTTCTCCATCCGAAAGCTTTAGTATCATGGCTCCCACCTAAAGGAATGTCAGGTTATGTTGAAGATTTTGATCCGCGGGAAGAGGGAACTTACAAAATGACACTCTTCTATGAAGGAAACCAACCCTCATATGGAAAAACAACTGAGAACAGTGATGTGTATCAAGGGAAATTTTTAGAATTAGTTCCTGATAAAAAGATAATACAACTAGTAATATTTGACTCAGAATCGCCGGAATTCACTGGTGAAATGAAACAGACATGGCTATTTGAACCTCTTGCAAAAGGGACAAAAGTCACCATTATATGTGAAAATGTCCCTAAAGGAATAAACAAGGCAGATCATGATATCGGTTTACATTCAACATTAGAAAATCTAGCTCTATTTGTGGAATAATTTTAGGTATGACCTTTACTAAAAAAACACCGACTAAATTTATGTAGTCGGTGGGTTATTTCTCATTCACTTAAGCATTTGTTTAGGATTTCGAACAAGGCGCTGAAATGTGTCCATAAAAAGAGCGGTGTGATAACCGTCACAGACAGCATGATGAACCTGTAGTGAAAGTGGTAAATAAATATTTTCATTCTTATTGAAAAATTTACCCGCAGTAACTATTGGCAGGAGGTAATTTGGATTTGTATTTATATTTAAGTTAAATCCAGTGAAAGTAGTCCATGGAATCATAGATATATTAACGACATTTTCAGGTACGGGTGCTTTAGGAAACAATTTTCCTGTACCAGTATATAACTCAGTATCGGTCACATAATCCATGTGGAACCTTTCAAAGCCTTCATCGATATCGGTGAAAATAGCGGAAAATAACGCTGACTCCTTGTCAAAAATCGTATACATAGGAATTACTCTGTTCCAGTACCCTAACTCACCTTTAGCAGTAACATTCATTCTAAAATGTTTATTTGTATTGACAACTTGTGTGATTAAAAAAATAAAAGCAGGATAAAATTGATATCCTTTTTCTTTAGTAAATTGGTATAGCTCAGTAATATCAATGTTATTAGTGATACTAAAGCTAGTTTGTTGGTTTAAGAAATGATTGAAAACCTCTTTACGTTCCCAATTATTTATGTCGATTTTAGTGAATTTCATCTTTTAATGCCTCCTAAAATATATTCTGATTTTAGGAGGCTATAAGAACTGCTTTTTTCATTGGTCCCATTCCTTTAGTTTATTTAAATAATCCTAACATATGTAATATGCTTTAGCACCTATATATATACAATCTATATTCAAAAAAGGAGTAGCCACCCGTTGGAACTCCTATTAACAATGAGATCATGTATATCACGGGTGGGTAGATAATAATTGTTTATTTTCCACATGCAAATATCCGGTAGCCCAATAGCTCATTATATTTCAATAATAGGTTAAAATGTTCGTTCATTACGGTATAAAGCTCTCGTTCAATGTGCTTTGAATAAAGAAAATCAGGGTTGGGATTGTATTGGAGCATCGACTGATTTTGACCACTTACGCGAATGTTCGTAAATCCTGCCCCTTCAAATAAACGCTGCCATTCTGCTTCGGTGAGGACAGAGTTGATCCCATAGAATCGATTGATTTCATCTGCTATCCATGGAGGGAGTGAGACATTGGCAGTAAACTCATTAGAAATAAACCGCCCCCCTTTTTTTAATAAACGAAAAATCTCTTTAAGCGCTTTCGGTTGATTGACAAAAGTAAGGACTGATTCGCACATAATTAAATCAAATTTCTCATCTTCAAGTGGGAGTGCCTCGATAGAACCTTGGAAAATACGTACTGGAAGTTTAGCTTCCTTCATTCTATGGGTTGCTTTTTCCACCATAATAGGATTAATATCAACCCCAGTTACGTTTGCCCCTGACTGAGCAGCCAAAAAGGCGGCTGTTTGGCCAGTTCCGCAGCCTACATCTAAAATTTCCGACATAGCGTCTAATTCTTCATTCATAAGAAGCGCCTTTGTTAGTTCAAAACCACCCGGGTGCGCTCCTCCAACACCAAACTTTGATAAGAAATCTAAATAAATGGGAACCACCTCCTTTTGTATTTCTATAAGGTATGAAAAAAACAAATCTAATGTTCTTTGCCAAATGGGCTTTTACATCAGTAACAACTACCTAAAAACATCATAGTTTGTTACAGAGAGCGGTTTTAGACTCTCTTTCTACGGACTAAACCTAAAAAGGGGAAGAAAAAATGCAAAATTTTCAAAATGAACTTCAATCACTTGGAATGGATCAATATCAGGTGGGTGAATTAACACCTATTCAATATCAAGCACCAGTACCAGTTCAATTTAATGATATGCGTCGCTGTGGCGGCTGTGGTGGTTGCGGAGGTTGTGGTGGTTTTCGCTGTGGTGGTTGTGGCGGTTTTAGATGTGCAGGCTGTTTTGGTTGTTTTGGTTGCTTCGGGTTCTTTATTTAACAATTCCTTTTTTAAAGGCAAGTGTCAGTGTAAGTTACCTTCGTTCTCTCGTCACAAAATGAATAATGAAGCGTGTGTAAACACTCTACAAGTCCCTATGTTAGGGGCTTCTTTTTCGTTATTCATAATGGACAAATACAAATACATAAATTATAAGGAATATTTAATGAATGCTCAGATCGAAGGAGGGGCTACATGACGAAATTGAAAGCAACCTCACGTCTCAAAGTGAAGAATGATACATTTTATCTACCAGACCCAAAGGGAGGCGTCTATTTTAGGAATAACGCCAGTTCATTTTGGATGGATGGAGGCACTATTTATCAATGGATTGAAAAGTTGATCCCTATGTTTAATGGAAATCATACTTTGGAAGAACTCACTGCGGGTTTGACCACTCCCTATCGAAACAGAGTATATGAAATTGGTGAGGCTTTACTGACGAAAGGTTATGTTAGAGATACGAGTCAAGATCAATCACACCAATTACCAGCAAGTGTTCTAGAAAAATACGCTTCACAAATTGAATTCATTGAGAGTTTTGTTGATTCAGGTGCGTATCGTTTTCAAAGGTATCGCCACGCAAAGGTATTAGTGATGGGATCTGGTTCTCTATTCATTTCGCTGACATCTGCATTGTTGGAATCAGGGCTACCAACCTTTCATGTGATGATGACAGAAGCAGTCCCAACAGACCATAAGCGGATTAATGAAATAGTGAATCATGCCAAAAAGGATGATCCTACCGTGAAAGTGGAGGAAATTCCTTACAGTAAGAATTGGAGAGAAGTAGTACAATCATTTGATTGGATATTATATGTTTCCCAAAATGGAGATATAGACGAAGTGAAGGAGATTAATCAGGTTTGTAAAGAAGAAAAGAAAGCCTTCCTTCCTGCTTTATATCTAAAGCAGGTGGGAATGGCAGGGCCTGTAGTTGATTCAGAAACAGAGGGATGCTGGGAATCTGCATGGCGTCGAATGCATGAGGCAATATTGGAACAAGAACGTAAACAACAGCCTTATTCTTCGACCGCAGGTGCTTTATTGGCGAATATTATTGTTTTTGAGTTTTTTAAGCAGGTGACAGGAGCAATGGATAAGAAAGAAAACAATCAATTCTATTTGCTAAATCTTGAAAGTTTGCAAGGTGAATGGATTTCGTACTATTCACATCCATTAGTTGAAAATCTTACTTTTAAACCTGAACTTGTCGATGATTTAAACACCCGACTTCTGAGAGAGAATACGGAACAGCCCAACACAAACAGACTGTTAGAATATTTTAGTTTATTAACTGCTAAAGAAACAGGGATTCTTCATATTTGGGAGGAAAAGGACTTAACACAGCTTCCGCTTTCACAATGTTATGTTCAAGCAGTAAATCCATTGGCAAAAGGACCGGCTACTCTTTTGAAGAAGGCTTTATGCTCGGGTCTAACACATGAAGAAGCAAGAAGGGAAGCAGGGCTTACTGGACTGGAGATGTATGTTTCACAAATAGTGAGAGGTAGAATAAGTGGATTTATGGGCATTGGTGCTGGTGAATCCCTTGCAGAAGCGGTTTGTCGTGGACTACAAGCGTATTTGGAAGAGGAAAGGCGAGGTCTTCCAGTTGACCAGCAACAATCGCTGTTACCAGTAAATCTTGAGAGGATAGAGGATCGTAGTTGTAGATATTATTTACAGTCACTGACCACCTTAAATGGTCCACCCACTATCCGTATGGGAAATGAAATATTAGGCTTTCCTGTTATATGCATAGAGTCAAATGGTTTTAAATATAGTAGTTCTGGTTTAAATATCACACTGGCACTAAGTCACGCTTTGCAAAAAGCAGTATCGAATGTACAAAATGAGGCAACGTTCCATGAGGGGGAAATAAACTCTCATTATGGTATAAGAGGGAAAGAGGCAAAACTAAACATTCCTTCATGTGAGCATTTGACAAAAAAGGAGTTATTACAATCTGCTATTTACAAATTAAAAGAGGGACATAAAGAGATCGTTGTTTACGATCTTTCTTTTGAACCATTTTTAAGAAAAGAGTTAGCTGGAGTTTATGGTGTACAGATTTGTAAGGAGGTACGCTAATGATTGTCATCGTCGGTAATGGTAAACTGGCCGATTTTGTCTATAGGCAATTGTCTAGTAATTATACAGTCGCGCGGCAAGATCTATTAACGGATTTCCCTGAAGATACAACATTGGCGCTCGTATTGCATGATAATTGGCAGCCCTCCGTTCATCAACAAGCAGAAGAAAAATTCAGAAAGGAAAATATTCCATGGCTCCGTGGCTTTGTTTCTTTTGGTGAGGGAATTATTGGTCCATTTATACAACCGGGAAAACGGGGATGTTCACGTTGCGCCGATGTAAGGCGCATCATAGGAGGTACAGATTCTAAAGAAATGTGGGGGCTTTATTATAAATTATCAGGAGAAAGTCGCCCGCAAGACGCATGGGCATCACGAACGGGACTTTGGCAAATGACAACTTTATTATGTACAGAAGTGGATTATATTCTTCAAGGAGAGATCAATCATTTAGAAAATCAACTGTTCATTACAAATCTTAAAACGTTCATGCATTCATCTCATCATTTTTCCTTTGATCCAATGTGCCCAATATGTGGAGACATTCCAGAAGATTCAGCGGAATTAGCAGAAATTAAGTTGCAATCTAGTCCGAAAATTCAAGGTGCTGGTTATCGCAGTCGTTCAATTGAAGAATTAGAAACCGTGCTATTAAGAGATTATTACGATCATCGGACGGGGGTAATCAATGGAAAAATACAGGATTGGACACTTCCTTTTGCTGATGTTCTTATGAATATGCCACTGTTTGGTGCAAGCGAGGGAGTGGCTGGAAGATCTAACTCTTATCGAATGAGCGAGTTAACAGCTATTTTGGAAGGCTTAGAGCGGTATTGCGGTATCGAGCCTAGGGGAAAAAGAAGGGTTGTACGAGGAAGTTATCTAGATGTTATGGATCAAGCCTTAAACCCTTCAACTGTTGGTTTACACTCACCTGAGTATTATGAGAATCCTCATTTTCCGTATCAATCATTCGAACCTAATAAACCAATGAATTGGGTTTGGGGTTATTCATTCTTACAAGAAAGATCTATTCTTGTCCCAGAATTACTTGCTTATTACAGTTTAGGTTGTGGGGAAGGTTTTGTTTATGAGACTTCAAACGGATGTGCAATCGGAGGTAGCCTGGAGGAAGCTATTTTTCATGGAGTAATGGAAGTCGTTGAGCGAGATTCCTTTTTACTCACTTGGTATGCGAAAATGCCATTGCCACGTCTTGATTTAAGTTCTGCAGATGACAAGGAATTGCAATTGATGGTTGATCGGGTACGTGAGGTGGCAGGGTACGACCTTCATTTTTACAATTCAACGATGGAACATGGTATCCCAAGTGTGTGGGCAGTAGCAAAAAATAGAAGAGAAACAGGTGTAAATATTATTTGTGCTGCAGGTGCTCATATGGACCCAGTAAGGGCTGTCAAAAGTGCCATCTATGAGCTAGCGGGCATGATGTTTGTTCATGATGAGAAATTAGCAACAAATAGGCAGAAATACGAGGAGATGCTTGAAGATCCGTTTAAAGTAAGAACAATGGAGGATCATGGCATGTTGTACGGTCTACCCGAGGCGGAAGAATACCTAACGTTTATTTTGAATAATCAAGGGCCATTACGTACATTTGCTGAAGAATTCAAGAAGCCACCAGTATACAACGATTTGAAAGATGACCTTCACGAAGTTCTTCAGACGTTCCGTGAAAATAATCTAGAAGTGATTGTCGTTGACCAAACAACACCAATTATTCAAGAGAATGGATTGTATTGTGTGAAGGTCATTATTCCTGGGATGTTGCCAATGACATTTGGTCATCACCTGACACGGGTGAAAGGATTAGATAGAGTACTAAAGGTGCCAAAGCAGCTAGGGTATAGGAAGAAGCACTTATCGTATGAAGAGCTGAACCCACTTCCTCACCCGTTTCCGTAATGGAAGGAGAGGAGGATGAAAGAATTGGAGTTAGATACATTTATACACAATCTCCACTTTGATACAGAGAAACTTGCTCCACCCGATTGGCAGGTCGATTGGGAAGGGGCCCCCCTTCCGTATAAATTGTACCGTGGGTTACCAGCTATTCCGTTAAACGCTAATGTACCTTCAACCCTTCACCAAAATCTAATGCCTACATTGAAGGAGGTTGGGCATTTGCTATGGTATACCTATGGAATAACTCAATATGTCCGGCTCCCTCATGACACTCAATCATTGCGGAGATTTGTCCCCTCCGGTGGGGCGCTTTATCCTAATGAAATATATGTATATATGAAACTTGAAGATGCTAAAACAGGCATCTACCATTATGATGTTGCTCATCACCGCCTCATTTTGTTACGGGAGGGAAATTTTGATACATTCGTTTCCAAAAGTTTAGGGACAGTGATTGAAGATTGTTTTTGCACTGTTTTTATTTCAACCTTCTTTTGGAAAAATTTTTATAAATACAATCATTTTTCCTATCGATTACAGGGGCTAGATACTGGGGTGCTCATTGGACAATTATTAGAAGTAGCAGATCAATTAGATTACAATACGAAAGTTTGCTATCAGTTTTTAGACGGAGCAATGAATCATTTACTAGGTCTAGCTGAAGAAGACGAAAGTGTGTACGCAGTCATTCCGATATCAACTGAAGCCATCGACCAAACGACTAAAGAAATGGTGTCCTCCCATACATTGTGCGCCGAAATAGCGCAATTAGGTCACCTACCTCATAACCTGTCAAAGACTATGGACTATCCGTTACTTAGAAAGCTCAATGAAGCTGCCATGTTCGATTCAACAGCGTCTTTTAGAAAGGTAAGGTGCCAGGGTGAAACATTCACTTCTGGTACTGATATAACCTTGCCAAATACACAAAACTATTCATATGATTTCTCATCGATTTGTAAGAAGCGGTTTTCTCCAGATGCAGACTTTATGATGGGGGAAATAAGGCAAACGACTCTAGCAACCTTGTTAAAGGAGACATGTTCCTTCACTTATCATCACGATCTTGATGATACCGACGGCCATGTTGCTGCGCGTGTAACTTTATACGGCAGCCTATACAATGTGGAGGGGATACCGAACGGGGCTTATGCTTATGACAATGAAAATCATATGCTTCGTCTATTGAAAGTAGGTGATTATCGCCCGTTTTTACATTCGGGCTTAGTGATGCCTAATGTTAATTTATATCAAGTGCCGCTTTGTATGCATGTAATAGGGGATAAAAGCCATTACAAAGATTCATTGGGTTACCGAGGATACCGTATTCAACAGATGGAGGCAGGCCTACTAACACAACGATTACTCTTGCATGCGTCTGCCTTAGATTTGGGAGGGCATCCACTATTGGGTTATTCTGTCAGTCAATGCGATCAACTCTATGAACTCGCTTCTAAAGGGAAAACGAGCTTAATTCAAATCCCGGTTGGCATGCACCGGCCTCGTGCTTGGTTGAAAGGAGGATTACGTTGATGTAGTTTACTCATCAATAACGTACCCTCTCAAATTCTTGGTAATGAAAACAAGCCTTCTAACTCAACTTAGAAGGCTTTATCAAGTATTAGTTTGCAACAAATATCTCTCTTGCCTTCTTTTCTTACCCTTTTAAACCACAATCATCTATAAAAAAGTATTTTCTATTAGAAAAAGCTTGCATCTCACGTTACGTTATCTTCTATGATTGGGTGTAGATAGAATGAGAGAGGCAGGGTATGAATGGAACAACGATATTCTTTAATGAGAAACACACCTTTTATTTTCTTATTTATTGGTAGCTTTTTGGCGATTATTGGATTTAGTATGTTTTTCATGACAACTACTTGGTTTGTAATTTCAGATTTAGGGTCTGCTAGTTCACTAGGCATGATTCTCATTGCCATTACTGTACCTAGAGTAGTTATGATGGCATTTGGTGGAGTACTTGCTGATAAATATAAGAAGACGACCATTATGTTCACTACGAGTACCATTCAAGGTGTTTTACTCGTACTCATTTTTTTACTAAACAATGCCGGTCAATTAACATTTGTTTATTTGCTTATTTTGGGGTTCTTTTTTGGAACACTAGATGCTTTTTCTGGACCAGCCGGAACCTCGTTAATTCCCAAGTTGGTACAAGTACAACAGATCAAACAAGCGAACGCAATCATTCAGGGGTTAGGTCAAATTGGTTTTATTGTTGGTCCAATTATTTCTGGGAGTATCATGGAGTTCGCTGGCGTAACAACAGGTTATTTAGTTTCAGCTATTATTGTTCTGTTGTCTGCTTTCTTTATGTTTCCACCATTCTTAAAAGAAGGTCCAGTAGACAATACAGTCAAACAAACACCACTGAAAGATTTGATCGAAGGGTTTTCTTATGTCAAAGCGAGCAAATTTTTGATTACAGGCATTCTTATTTTAATCACGTTAAATTTCTTTGCCTTTGGTGCGATTTCTATTGCGATTCCCATCTTAGTAGAGACGTACGGAGGTTCACCAATCAATCTTAGTTACATTGAATCAGCATTAGGAGTGGGGATGTTAGTTAGTACTGCTATTATTGGGATGGTTAAAATACGCCGTAGGGGGTTCACTTCTATTGTTGGTCTAATTGCAACACTAATTGTTGCGATAGCATTTAGCCAAATTCCCAATTTGTATATATTGACAGCTTTAGCTTTCTTTATTGGATTTACGATGACATTTGTTTCTATTCCATTCTTCACTTCAGCACAAGAAGATACAGACCCAAGGATTATGGGAAGAGTGATGAGTATTGTTTTCTTAGCGATGAACGGCTTTGACCCGTTGGCTTATGCCACTGTCACTTTACTCGTGTCTAAGGGAATTGATATCCAATTAGTCATTTTGTCCTTTTCTGTTATTGGATTAATCATTGCTCTAGTCACTTTATGGAAAGGAAAGACGTATAGAAATTACGAGTCAACTTATTAATGTATTTAAAACAAGAGACCACTTTAATATAAAAGAAGTGGTCTTTTGATCACTAGCATACTATTGTGAATCAACTAGGTAGATCCTTGATCAATAGGAGAAAAAAATCAATTTAATAGAAACTTTATTATTTTTCTAAAAATAGTATTAGTAGAATCATTGCTGAATTTTCTCTAATTATGGTAGTATAATAATTGTTAGGGTTAATCTTTTCACAGTCTGAAATGTGCCAATTGTAGCAACATTTCAAAATGACTGATGTGAACTTATAGGAGGATGAAAAAATGGTACAATCTTATAAGCATGAGCCATTTACTGATTTTAGCGTTGAGCAAAACCGTGAAGGGTATTTAAAAGGTTTAGAAACGGTTAAAGGTTATTTAGGTCAAGATTATGATTTATTAATCGATGGAGAACGTATCTCTACTGAAGATAAAATCGTTTCTGTAAACCCAGCGAATAAAGAAGAAATCATTGGTCGCGTTTCAAAAGCGAACCAAGAGCTAGCTGAAAAAGCAATGCAAGCTGCAGTTAAAGCCTTCCAATCATGGAAGAAAGTGAAGCCAGAAACACGTGCAGATGTGTTATTTAAAGCAGCAGCCATCATTCGTAGACGTAAACATGAATTCTCTGCCTTATTGACAAAGGAAGCAGGGAAGCCATGGAATGAAGCAGATGCTGATACAGCTGAAGCGATTGATTTCTTAGAGTATTACGCGCGTCAAATGCTTGCAATTAAAGATGGTGTGCCTGTTAACAGTCGACCAAATGAATTTAATCGTTATGATTATATTCCTCTTGGCGTTGGTATCATCATTTCTCCTTGGAACTTCCCATTAGCGATTATGGCAGGTACAACCGTTGCTGCTATTGTTGCAGGGAATACCGTTCTATTAAAACCCGCTTCTACAACGCCAATTGTGGCTGCGAAATTCGTAGAAGTTATGGAAGAAGCCGGTCTACCAAAAGGTGTACTGAATTTTGTACCAGGAAGTGGCGCAGAAGTAGGTGACTATTTAGTAGATCACAAAGATACTCGTTTCGTATCATTTACAGGATCTCGTGATGTTGGCCTTCGTATTAACGAACGAGCTTCAAAATTAAATGATGGTCAAATCTGGATTAAACGTGTCATTGCTGAAATGGGCGGTAAAGATACCATTGTTGTAGATAAAGAAGCAGATTTAGAGCTTGCTGCTCAATCAATCGTAGCTTCAGCCTTTGGTTTCTCTGGTCAAAAATGTTCTGCATGTTCACGTGCAGTCATCGTTGAAGATGTTTACGACCAAGTGTTAAATCGCGTAATCGAAATTACAAAAGAGAAACAAGCTGGTAATCCGGAAGACACAAGCAACTTTACAGGACCGGTTATTGACCAAGCTGCGTATGATAAAATCATGAGTTATATTGAAATCGGTAAACAAGAAGGAAGATTAGTAGCCGGTGGAGAAGGCGATGACTCTAAAGGTTATTTCATTCAACCAACAGTGTTCGCTGATCTTGATCCAGAAGCTCGTCTCATGAAAGAAGAAATCTTCGGCCCAGTTGTCGGTTTCACAAAAGCAAAAGACTTCGACCATGCAATTGAAGTGGCAAACAACACGGAGTATGGTTTAACGGGTGCTGTTATTACAACCAACCGTGAACATATCCAAAAAGCACGTGAAGATTTCCATGTCGGAAACCTTTACTTCAACCGTGGTTGTACAGGGGCGATTGTCGGTTACCAACCATTCGGAGGGTTCAATATGTCAGGAACAGACTCAAAAGCGGGTGGCCCTGACTACATCATGCTACACATGCAAGCAAAAACAACATCTGAAATGTATTAATCTGTCTAATCAAAAGGTGCTCACCAAAAATACGGTGAGTGCCTTTTTTTATGTACGTACCTTTACCAAATCTACTGGCAAAAGTTGACGTAGTAGTGAGCGGATGACAAACATTACTCGGCAATCCTTAGCCAGGGTGGTTATGAGTAGACTTTTACTGAAATCTGGTTGGATAGCTAGTATTAAAGAGTTTGCTCGGATAACATTGTAGGAAAATGGCAAGATAGCGGAGGAAAGCGAGATAGCGATTCCGACCGTAAGAAGCCGGGAAGATAGCTGGGGAAAGTGCGATTGCGCGTGCAACTGTATGGGAAACTGGGAAGATAGCTGGGGAAAGTGCGATTGCGCGTGCAACTGTATGGGAAACTGGGAAGATAGCTGGGGAAAGGACGATTGCACGTGCAACTGTATGGGAAACTGGGAAGATAGCTGGGGAAAGGACGATTGCGCGTACAACTGTATTGGAAACGGGAAAGATAGCGTAGGAAAGTGCGATTGCGCGTGCAACTGTATGGGAAACCGGAAAGATAGCGTAGGAAAGTCCGATTGCACGTGCAACTGTGTGGGAAAATGGAAAAGGTAGCTGGGGAAAAGACGATTGCGCGTACAACTGTGTGGGAAACTGGAAAGATAGCGTAGGAAAGTGCGATTGCACGTGCAACTCTGCAGAAACCGGAAAGATACCCGAGCAGAGCGAGTTTACTCATACAAATTGAAAGAAAAATAGCAGAGCAAAAAAGGTTTGCTTCGCTATCCTTAAAGGGTCTCCTACAGTCAAAAGAGCAAAAACCTCAAGACTCCTCATTCTAAAACTTTATAAAGACTCTTCATTAGAATTGAACTATTGCCAAACAAATGAAAGTTTTCTAGTTTGTAATTTTGAATGTTTTTTAATCTGTATTATAACAATCTTAAATTATAACCCCTTTGAAAACGTTGGTATATCAATGTTTTTATCGTAGTTGTCGATATTTGTCGAAAATAATATCAGATTATTTTGAATAAAACAGTTCCAATAATGGATTGTCTGTTATATAATACAAATTGTTAAGAGGTTATTGTAATACAACAATAAAGACGGGTTTTTTATTCAAATGATTAAAGGGAGGATTTAACAGATGGCGAATGAAAGAGTTAAACAATTACAAGAGGCTTGGGCAAATGATTCACGTTGGATGGGGATTGAAAGACCTTATTCTGCAGAAGAGGTTATTAAACTAAGAGGATCAATTGATATCGAATATACGCTTGCTCGGAGAGGGGCTGAGAAGTTATGGAAGCTCATTAATGAGGAAGATTTCATAAATGCTTTAGGTGCATTAACAGGCAATCAAGCGGTACAGCAGGTAAAAGCGGGGTTGAAGGCGATTTATTTAAGCGGGTGGCAAGTTGCTGCTGATGCGAACCTTTCTGGACAAATGTACCCAGACCAAAGTTTATATCCAGCGAATAGTGTACCAAATGTAGTGAAACGTATTAATCAAGCGCTACAAAGAGCGGATCAAATTCACCATATGGAACAAGATGAATCAATTGATTGGTTTGCGCCAATTGTAGCGGATGCAGAGGCTGGTTTTGGTGGACAGCTGAATGTGT
The DNA here is from genome assembly GCF_038007625.1 of Cytobacillus sp. FSL K6-0129. Lineage (NCBI taxonomy): Bacteria > Bacillati > Bacillota > Bacilli > Caryophanales > Bacillaceae > Cytobacillus > Cytobacillus sp. FSL K6-0129. The sequence continues at coordinate 3,691,884 of NZ_JBBOXM010000001.1, forward strand.
ATGAACTCATGAAAGGCATGATTGAGTCAGGTGCAGCTGGGGTCCATTTTGAAGATCAATTATCCTCGGAGAAAAAATGTGGACACCTTGGAGGGAAAGTATTACTTCCTACACAAACGGCAGTGAAAAACTTAATATCTGCTAGATTAGCAGCAGACGTGATGGGTGTACCCACACTAGTCATTGCAAGAACCGATGCGAATGCCGCTGATTTAATTACTAGTGATGTTGATCCATATGATGCCGCTTTTATTACTGGGGATAGAACACCGGAAGGGTTTTACCGGACCAAAGCAGGCTTAGATCAAGCAATTGCAAGAGGACTTGCTTATGCACCATATGCTGATCTTATCTGGTGCGAAACATCAGAGCCAAGCTTAGAAGAAGCAAAAGCATTTGCAGATGCTATTCACGAGAAGTTCCCTGGTAAACTACTAGCGTACAACTGCTCACCTTCATTTAACTGGAAGAAGAAATTGGATCAAGAAACGATTGCTAAATTCCAAGTTGAGTTAGGAAAAATGGGTTACAAATTCCAATTCGTGACATTAGCTGGTTTCCACTCATTAAATCACAGCATGTTTGAACTTGCACTAGGTTATAAGGATCGTGGAATGGCAGCTTACTCTGAACTTCAACAACGTGAATTTACTAGTGAAGCAGATGGTTACACGGCAACAAGACATCAACGTGAAGTAGGAACAGGTTATTTCGACCAAGTTTCCATGACTATTACAGGTGGTACATCATCCACAACCGCACTAAAAGGCTCAACCGAAGAAGAACAGTTTACGAAGGATGAAGAAGTTCAAGTGTAATTTTTTGTATTGCCCTAATAATAACTCCAATTTTTTGCCTCCCTATTTTAGATGGGGAGGTCTTTTTTGTGTAAAGGAGAAGGTGGCTACAAAAGTAATCTAATGCCGTTAGGGCGGAAAGAAATAGGGATTGCGAGTCACACAGAAGGAAAAGTGGAGCTGAGAGAGTAGCAAAAGAGGTTAGCGAGTCACTCAGAAGGAAACCGGAAGTTGAGTGCGTAGCAAAAGTGGTTAGTAAGTCGCTCAAGAGGAAAAGTAGATATGAGCGCGTAGCAAAAGGTGTTAGCGAGTCACTCAAAAGAAAAGCCGGAGCTGAGCGCTTAGCAAAGTGGATTAGCAAGTCACTCAGAAGAAAAAGTGGATATGAGAGAGTAGCAAAAGAGGTTAGCAAGTCACTCAAAAGGAAACCGGAAGTTGAGCGCGTAGCAAAGGTGGTTAGCAAGTCACTCAGAAGGAAAAGTGGATATGAGAGAGAAGCAAAAGTGGTTAGCAAGTCACTCAGAAAGAAAAGAGGAAATGAGCGCGTAGCAAAAGTGGTTAGCAAGTCACTCAGAAAGAAAAGAGGAAATGAGCGCGTAGCAAAAGTGGTTAGTAAGTCGCTCAGAAGGAAAAGAGGAAATGAGCGCGTAGCAAAAGAGGTTAGCGAGTCACTCAGAAGGAAACCGGAAGTTGAGCGCGTAGCAAAAGTGGTTAGCAAGTCACTCAGAAGGAAAAGTGGTAATGAGCGCGTAGCAAAAGTGGTTAGTAAGTCGCTCAAGAGGAAAAGAGGATATGAGCGCTTAGCAAAGGTGGTTAGCAAGTCACTCAGAAGGAAAACCGGAGCTGAGTGCGTAGCAAACGAGGTTAGCAAGTCACTCAGAAGGGAAACCGGAGCTGAGTGCGTAGCAAACGAGGTTAGCGAGTCGCTCAGAAAAAAACCGGAAGCTGAGTGCATATCGAAATCCAATTAAGCATATTTTCTAGGATGTTTTTGTCCAGTCTATAATAATCGATAATGTACATTTTTGTTCCTCTCACGACTGATTGTACTACGATTCAAAGTCCTCCAAAGAAAAGTAAATAATTACAGGTCCACTAATCACCTTTTGCCCAAATTTTCATACGCTTAAGTGAAAGAGTTGAGTTCAAGTCAATGGGCACGTATACTAAAACGAACATATCCATTAATCAAACGTTTGATTGATGAGGTGGAGGTAATAACGGTATGGCTGAGAAGGTTGATGATTATATTACACAAGGAATTTATGGAAAAAAAGAAACGAAGCCAGATGAACGTAGAAAATTTCTGGGCACATTGAGAGAAAGAACCGTTATCGCTTTGACACAGGCGCAAGTAAGGAAACCGGGTATCATGAAAGAAGTAAAAGAAGCGATGACAAAAAATAAACAAGCACGCGTATATTTAAATGGTCATATTGCTTATCGTGACATATCGAAGTATGCCAAACTAGCGTCTGAACAGCATATGTCATTTACCATTGTCACGAACAAGGACTACAACTCGGACCTTGGTCTTGTTCTCGCATATGATTATGCCATTGATCAAGATGACATTTATGTGCAAGAACAAACTAAGGTTTATAAAGAAGCGAATCAAACTGAGGCTGGATTTAAACAGTGGATGAAAAAAATATTTAGAAAATAAAGGGAAAGGTCGTGGGATAACGGCCTTTTTCTAATTCAACTTTGTTGAAAAGAGTGAAACTTAATTTGAAACCATCCAAACCTCATTATATAATTTTATTAAAAGATATGAGGGAGAGGTTTCTAATCGAGTTAAGGCAAATAGGTAAGAGAGTTAAGCAAGCTAGATTAAACAAGCAAATGACACAACAAGATTTAGCAGAAAAATGTGGGCTAACGAAAAGTCTAATTTCTAAAATAGAGAATGGTCAAACAGCATCTGCTGTGGCAACTTTGTTAAAAATATCTAATCAACTAGATATTCCCTTATCTTGGGTGCTTGAAGAAAATGAAAGCAAAAATTTAGTGCTATCCCCGAGTCAAAGCCGCACGACAAAGGTTGGCAATAAGGAAATGGGCTATCTATATGAAACATTAGCTAATCGATCTCCGTTCAGTAAGATTGATCCAGTTGTTGTGACGGTTTTGGAGGACTCAGCTAAAGAAGGTCCATACACACATTTAGAAGACGAATTTATATACATATTAAAAGGTTCAATTTATCTCTCTTATGATGGAGAAAAATACTTATTACATGAAGGTGATAGTGCGTATTTTGCTGGTACCATTCCACATGTGTTTTTACCAGTAGAAAAAAAGGAAGCAAAAGTATTAACCATTTTTATACAAGCAGATGAAAGATAATAGTAGGGTTTTGGATGATCTTCTCAAGAGATTCCAAAACCCTTTATAATTTTCAGATTTTTTATTTACTTTTACAGAAAGGGGGTGTAATATTTTATTTAATATCATTCAACTTAGTTGAATGATATTAAATAAAAGTACTAAGGAGTGAATGGAATGAATAGTCGTCTATCTGGTTTTCATCGATTTTCGGTTGAGGAGAGACTTCAAATAATATCAGAAGCGTGTCATTTGACAGAGGAAGATAAGGAAATACTTATTGGCAAACAACCCCTTTCTATTAGTACGGCAGATGCCATGATTGAAAATGTGTTAGGTTCAATTTCAATTCCTGTTGGGGTAGCAACGAATTTTAAAATTAATGGTAAGGACACTTTTATACCGATGGCAACTGAAGAGCCTTCCGTAGTCGCTGCCGCAAGTAATGCAGCGAAGGCATCCTATGATAAAGGTGGTTTTTTTGCATCATTAAGTGGATCGGTAATGATTGGTCAGATACAAGTTATAGGTGTTGAAGATCCATATGCTGCAAGATTAAGGGTGTATGATAAGAAATCAGAAATTTTGAAAATATGCAACGAAAAGGATCCAACTCTAGTAGCTATTGGTGGAGGCGCAATAGACATAGAGGTAAAGATTATCCAAACGGTGAATGAGGTTTTACTTGTGGTTCATTTATTAGTAGATACAAAGGATGCAATGGGGGCGAATGCTGTCAATACAATGGCGGAATCAATTGCTCCATTGATAGAGAATATTACTTCAGGAAAAGCGCTTCTTAGAATTATTTCTAACTTGGCTGACAGACGATTAGCTAGAGCTCATGCGGTATTTTCAAAGGATCTACTTGGTGGAGAAGAAGTTGTGCGAAAGATTGTAAACGCTTACGAGTTTGCAGATGCTGATCCTTATCGAGCGGCTACACATAATAAAGGAATTATGAATGGTATATCTGCCGTTGTACTCGCGACTGGGAATGATACAAGGGCAGTTGAGGCCGGCGCCCATGCTTTCGCTGCAGTAACAGGGCAATATCGTTCTCTTACGAAATGGGAAGAAAATCGAGCAGGTGACTTAGTTGGATCTATTGAACTTCCGATGCCTGTTGGCATTATTGGTGGAGCTACAAAGACTCATCCGGTTGCCAAAGTAAATTTAAAAATATTAGATATTCAATCAGCAGAAGAGTTAGCTTGTTGTATTGCATCCGTTGGTTTAGCGCAGAATCTAGCTGCGATGAGAGCTTTAGCAACTGATGGCATTCAAAAAGGTCATATGGCCCTTCATGCAAAAAACTTAGCTGTTATGGCTGGTGCAACAGGGGATGAGATTGGTCGAGTCGTTGCTGAAGCAGTAAAGGAAAAAGATGTAAGGTTTGATCGAATCCTACAATTAACAAAAGAGATACAAGGGAGGATTTAATATGGCTCCTAATTTACATGTGGATAAGGGGAAGCAAAACATAGAACTAGATAAAATAAATGAAGCACCTAAATATCTTGAAATATTAGGTGATACAGTTTTACCTCGTAATATTATTCTAGCAATTATTATAAGTATCATTCTTAGTTTAAGTGGATACCTTTTAGGGGAAAGATTATTTCCTCTGTTTGCCAGCGAAAAGATGGTATCGTCGTATTCTTTATTGCTTGGTATTGGCGGTAGTGTATTATCACTTGCTTTATGTGCCTTTATATTTAAACCTAGTAGAGTGCTGACAGAAGAAGAAACTTCTCTTGAAAGTATGGAAGAGATTTTTAAAGATATGCAGTTAGATCCAAAGGAAGAATATTTATTAATTGAAGAAGATCCTGTTACGAGAAAAGAAATGGAAGCACTTGGCGTTCTCGATAAGTTTAGGACAATTGGGGAGGACGATAAGAAATGAGTATTCTCCTCATATCTATTTGCTTAGCTTTAATTGGTGCTATTCTATTTTCTTTAATTGGGTTAATCTCTGGAACAGATGAAACGGCTATAATGGTGCCATTTACCTTATTAGTTATCTTGTTAGGAGCTCCCCCGGCAGCTGTGTTTGCCTTTTTTATGGCAGCTGTACTTGCCAAACACTTAACTCATGCCGTTCCTACCGCGTTAATGGGTATTCCGGGAGATACAACTGCTGTCCCATTAATTGATCATGCCTCTGCTTTAAGAAGGCTAGGGATGCCTCATATTGCATTAAGGAAAATGGTATCGGGTGGTGTGATTGGTGCTTTTATCGCCTTACCGACAGCCGTCTTATTAGGACAATTCCTTGGACAATTTGCTGACTTTTTCAAATCAGCTTCAGGATTGATTTTTACGTTAGCGGCCATTTTAATTGCTTTTTTCTCAAAAGGAAAATGGGTAAGTGTTTTGATGATTATCCCGTTAGCTTTTTTTATTAAAAGTTTAGATGTATTAAGTTTTAGCATATTAGATAAGCATTTAACCATTAGTTTCTTTTTAGGAATTGCCATTGGTCCAATGTTTACTGATATTTTGTTTGCACTGTCAGGAAATGCACGACAGACCATTCAAAGAGATCGTCCTAAAGAGTATCATTTGGCACCAGATAATAAATCATGGGCAGGATTTTTTCCTAATCCATTTAAAATACTGACAAAAAGGCAAACGATGCAAACGACTGGTACAAGCTTTATTTCTTCTTTGACATTTGTATTTAGCCCTGTAGGAATGACTTCCTTAATGGGGGAAATTGTGGGTTCGAGATCGAAAGGGATTTATAAAAAATCAACGTCCAGTTTAACCACAATGAATGGAGTCACAGAGTCAACCTATATTGCCGAAGCAATCATTCCTTTAATAGCATTTGGTATTCCGTTGAGTCCTGTTGCATTAGGACCAGCATCGCCGTTATTTAATGCACCACCAGTGTTTACAAGTGATCCGGTTAATAATCTCCATAATTACCTAGATCCTTTAGATTTTCTTTTATATGGAGCGATTGGTCTTATCATTGCCACTCTAATTGCTTATCCGTTTTCAATGAATTACGCGAGAAAGGCAACCGTTTTGGTCATGCGCTTTATTAGTCAAGAGGCAATCGTTGCTATGTTTATTGGTTTAGCCTGTTTATTGGCTTTTCACGAAGCAGGATTAGTCGGTATCGTACTCACCTTTACAATGGCTGCAATTGGGGGGCTTTTGAATAAAATCCTCGGAATTGGTTCAGGCGTTCAGTTTATGGTATTTTATGCATCAGCCTGGTTAATTAGTGTTTTATTTGGTTTTTAAGAAAGGATTTTTTTATGAAAATGAAGAAATGGATAGAAAGTCGGGAGAGGGGACCGTATGCATACGGTCTCTTTTTAATGGTGATAAGAAAATGTCTCCGTCAGCAAAAAGTGAGGAGCCAGATTGCGGATATGGCTGAAGGGATGCTGTCAATTAGGCTAAAACGAGTAAATGCCTGCCGATTACATACAAATAAGAGATCCTTTTCAAGCGAATGGGGATGAAACGGATGCTTCCAATTATTTTTCTAATGTAATTCATTCGTTTTTAATATCTAGATAAGTTAAATGTTTTTAAAACCGATGAGAAAACTTTACACTTAGTTGTACATGAAGATAGTACTGAATTGTTAGAAGATAATTTTGTTGTGACCGTACAAGTGGTTTAGAGGAAGCGTTACAACTTTGGTATAGGTTTGCAAAAGTGGTAGAAAGGAAGAAAATGAATGGAAACGAGAATTTTTCATATTCGTAAAGCGACAGTGATGGATGCGGAACAATTATCTCAGTTAAGGTTGATTGTGGACGGTGAGACGGATAACTTTGACAGGGAACGAGGAGAAGATTTTTTAAGTACGGTAGATTTTGAAGAGATGATACGATCTGAGTCAGTTGAAAAGAATAGTATATTTTTAGTAGCAGAAGTCAAAGGTCACCTTGTGGGTTTCCTAAGAGGTAAAGGGGGCAAATTAAAGAGGACTTCACATCGATTGGAGTTTGGTGTTGCTGTGAAAAAACAATATTGGGGACAATCTATAGGAAAAAGTCTTATTCAAGAAATGTTGCAATGGGCAGATCAAAAAGGGATTAGAAAAGTAACGCTGCAAGTATTAGAAACAAATAAAAAGGCGATTGCACTGTATGAACGACTTGGTTTTATCGTAGAAGGAGAATTAAAGGATGATAAAAAAATAGGCGATATCTATTATTCTACGATCTTAATGGGGCGGAGGAATGAGAGTAATGGATAAAAGGACGTTACTTACGGAAAATTTTTTAAAAAAGGTTATTCAAGGAAAGCGAGTGGGTGATTTCTACCCTTTTATACAAGGTGGTGATACCGAGATGGAACAATACATCTCCCATTTGGTAGGAGAGATAGGTGGATTAAAAGGGTTGTTGTATGAAGCAGATTTTGACCATTATGGCAGTGGATTTGCCTCGTATGTTAGTGTGTTTCTCTGGAAAAAGGAAGAGGAAGAAGTATTAGCAAATGGTGAAGTATCTATGAAGGGTTTATGGTTATATATTTCAAGGTTAGCGCCCGTAGTTATTATGGGTAAAGGTGAAATGACGAGACATGGTAGTAGTGGAAGTAGCGACTTTTTAGCAAGTCATACTGTGTGTGAATGGCCATCTGAGACATGGAGTAAACAAATTTGGGCAATAAAAAAAATCGTAGAAGCATATCATTATGTTATTTTGACAAAAGCAGATGTAGATCAGTATTTAGATTTTCAGATAGATATCCCAACAATACTCAGTGAACCGCCATACAAAGTCTTTGACGCGCATTTTTATTGGGAAGATTGATTAACTGTTGTGAAATAAAAGTTTACCAAAGATTATGCAATGAAAATCGTAAGACAATCGAGTATGATGAGAGAAGTTTGAGTTTGATCACGGAGGCTATGGGATGATTATTCGGAAAGCTAACTTCTCTTTATTATTGTTTCTCTTTATGATAGGAAATTTCTTATTATTTGCGATCGCCATTCACTCCTCATCTCTTGAGGTCTTTTTTTTCCATTGGGCAGTTCTACTAGCTAGTGTTATGGTTATACTTTTCCTTTCACCAAAATGGTCTTATATAGTTATAAGTGCACTCACTGTGTTATATGGTTTTCTATTATGTTATTTCAGTTATTTACAAACGGTTTTTAATCAGGTGCAATTGATTTCTTTATTTATATCTTATGTATTATCTGTTGTCCCTCTCCTTTTTATCAGGCATAGCTTTTTAAGTATGGACATCCGCATGAAAGAATTATTAGCGGAAACGGTTGCTTTAAGAAAATATATGGACTCAGACGGGCTAATGCTTACAAAACAGGAGTTTTATGAACGTAGCAAAATAACATTGCGGGGAATGAATAGAAGGAATGAAACAGGTTTTCTATTAAAGGTATCTGGTTTAAATAGTGGAGTGACGCAAAAGGCTTGGCAAGGCTTAATACAAAATGTAATAGAAGAAACCATTCGGAGTGATTTCGATTTCTTTATGAGTGAAGGTGCGTCTTTCATTATTTTCTTGCAAAATACGAATGAAGAAGGCGTCATTAAATTTCAAAACAGACTATTAAGTAATTTACGTCTGCAAATGAACATGATTCAGCCACCTATCCACTTTCGCGATTATGCTATAGTCGATTTTGACGAGGTCTATCAGATGTTGCTGGAGGAGAAGTCGAATGTTTAAGGTCGTGTTACTCTTGATTATGGCTTTCTTTTGGTTTTTGCTTTTTTATTATACGATTTTATTAGTTTCTGGTGTTTTGCATTATAAAAGGGAAAGAGAAAGAAAGCGTAGACCTCTTTTGAAATATCCTTCTGTTGCTATTTTAATCCCTGCTCATAATGAAGGGTTAATTCTTGAGGATACGCTGAATGCTATGATGAAATTAAGGTATCCTGGTCATCTTGATGTATTCTTATTAGACGACCAGTCGATAGATCAAACAGCGGCAGTGGCTAGAAGTTTTGCAGAAAACTTTTCGCGTATTCACTATATTAAGGTCCCGCCTGGCGAACCTAAGGGAAAGTCGAGAGTGCTTAATTATGGATTGAGTATTAGCCAATCTGATTATTTTCTTGTGTACGATGCGGATAATCAGCCAGACTCGGATGCTGTGACAAAGCTAGTAGAAATAGCAGAACAAACAGAGAATGCAGCCGGAGCTGTCGGAGTAGTTCGTACCCTTAATCAAAATAAAAATTTGCTCACGCGGATGATTTCAATAGAGTTTCAAGTATTTCAATTGACAATGCAAAGCGGTAGGTGGAAATTGTTTAACCTTGGCTCTTTACCGGGAACTAATATGCTTTTAAGACGTTCTGTCATTGAAGAGCTAGAGGGGTATGACCCGTTTGCACTTGCGGAAGATGCAGAGTTGACGATACGAATTACCCAGAAGGGATACGTATTACCGATTGTTCCATATGCACAAACGTGGGAACAGGAACCAGAGAATCTTCAAACCTTTTTAAAACAAAGAACAAGATGGCTCATTGGTAATCTTTATTTACTAGAGAAGAGCTTCAAGGATATTCATTTTTGGAAAGGTAAAACTTTCTTCCATAGTTTGCAACATCTTTTAACCTATTTTGTATTTATATTTTTCTTAATTACTTCAAATGTTATTTTTGTCGGTAGCTTATTCGGTATTAATTTTCCCGAAATGGCAGCCCCTTTATTGATGATTTGGTTAATGAGCTATGTGGTATACTCCATCCAAATTATAAGCAGTTTAGCAGTAAATCAACAGCTCTCGCTAACAAGCCTTTTTGTTGGGGCAATTATGTATTTTACGTATGCCCAACTATTCGTCATCTTACTTATTCGCGCGTTTGCGATTTATCTTTATCATCGTGTGAGAGGCTTAACGATTGGATGGGATAAAACAACACGCTTTAAAGCAGACGAGAAAGATGAAGCAGCATGAGTGGCTTCATCTTTTTTATACGGATGTGGTTCACTTTTATTGTCGAGTTGTGGTAGAAAATGCTTTGGGGCTGATAAGAATTACTGGTTGCAAATGAAGACGCAGAGGTGAGTGCGTCCAAGGGGGAATTGTTGGTCACATGTAATGAATCAGAATTATTGAAGAAAATCTTGGTTCTCTGATGGTTCTTCAACCCTATGAACCACTCATCCCTACTTTGCCATTGATCTTACTCTATAGCTAACTAAACTACAAACTACGTAATCCTTCCCCTCTATCTGGAAGTTCTTTGACCCCTTTATCAAAAATCAATTTCTATTATTTGTCCATTAGGCGATCTATTGAACTCGTGGTAAAATAAAGGGTGGTGAAAACGATCAGATCTTCATGTTGCTTTAACGCGTGAAAGTTTGATATGATCAATATAATTGTGTATTTTTATTTGAATTTGGAGGTGTCTATATGTCTAGAATTACAATTGATGAGGTTAAGCATGTGGCGAACCTAGCGAGATTAGCGATTACGGAAGAAGAAGCAGAGCAATTCCAACATCAGCTAGATGCAATTATCTCGTTTGCCGAAGAGTTAAACGAGTTAGATACCGATCATGTGGAACCGACTTCCCATGTGTTGGATATGAACAATGTATTACGTGAAGATGAGGCAACAAAAGGACTGCCGCAAGAGGAAGTTCTGAAGAATGCACCTGATTCACAAGGCGGCTATATTAAAGTGCCGTCAATCATGGATTAGTTGGAGGGGAAACATTTTGAGTTTATTTGATCATAAAGTGTCTGAGCTTCATGAGCTTTTACATAAAAAAGAGATTTCAGCGACTGATTTAGTCGACGCATCTTATAAAAGAATTGCTGAAGTAGATGACAAAGTAAAAGCCTTTTTAACATTAGATGAAGAGCATGCACGTCAAGTAGCAAAAGAAATCGATGGTAAATTGGGAACGGACGAACAAAAAGGTCAGTTATTCGGGATGCCAATCGGTGTCAAAGATAACTTAGTCACAAAAGGTTTAAGAACAACTTGTGCGAGTCAAATATTAGATAATTTTGATCCAATCTATGATGCAACGGTTGTTTCGAAATTAAAAGAAGCAGAAGCCATTACGATCGGTAAATTAAACATGGATGAGTTCGCTATGGGATCTTCAAATGAAAACTCAAGTTACAGAGCGACACGCAATCCATGGAATATCGAAACGGTTCCTGGTGGTTCGTCTGGTGGATCAGCTGCAGCAGTTGCGGCAGGAGAAGTATTATTTTCACTAGGATCAGATACGGGTGGTTCGATTCGTCAGCCAGCATCTTTCTGTGGGGTTGTTGGGCTTAAACCTACATATGGTCGTGTATCTCGTTTTGGTTTAGTGGCGTTTGCTTCATCTCTTGACCAAGTGGGACCAATTACACGTACAGTTGAAGATAATGCGTATCTTTTACAGGCGATATCTGGCGTTGATCCAATGGATTCTACTTCAGCTAATGTGAGTGTACCGAATTTTGCTGAAGGCTTAACCGGTGATGTGAAAGGATTGAAAATCGCTGTTCCGAAAGAATACTTAGGCGAAGGTGTGCAAGAAGATGTCAAACAATCGGTGCTTGCTTCCCTTAAAGTATTAGAAAAATTAGGAGCAACATGGGAAGAGGTTTCCCTTCCGCATTCTAAATATGCACTTGCAGCCTATTATTTACTTTCTTCTTCTGAAGCTTCAGCTAACTTAGCACGATTTGACGGTGTACGTTACGGTTACCGTACTGAAAATCCAGAGAACTTAATTGACCTTTATAAAAAGTCTCGTTCTGAAGGATTTGGTGATGAGGTAAAACGCCGTATTATGCTTGGTACATTTGCCCTGAGCTCAGGTTATTATGATGCGTATTATAAAAAGGCGCAAAAGGTTCGTACACTAATTAAACAAGATTTTGAAAACATCTTTGAAAAGTATGATGTAATTATCGGACCAACAACGCCAACACCGGCATTCAAAATCGGTGAGAAAACGAAAGACCCATTAACAATGTATGCGAACGATATTTTAACCATTCCTGTGAACCTTGCTGGTGTACCAGGTATTTCTGTACCTTGTGGATTCTCAGAAGGGTTACCATTAGGGTTGCAAATTATCGGTAAGCACTTTGATGAAAGCACGGTTTATCGTGTTGCCCATGCATTTGAGCAAGCAACTGATTTCCATAAACAAAAACCGGAGCTGTAAGGGGGGACAAGGAATAATGGAATTTGAAACAGTCATCGGACTTGAAGTCCACGTTGAATTAAAAACAGATTCAAAAATTTTCTCTGCGAGTCCGAACCATTTCGGTGCAGAGCCAAATACAAACACAACTGTTGTTGACCTTGGTTACCCAGGTGTACTGCCAGTAGTCAACAAAAAAGCAGTTGAATACGGGATGAAGGCATCTATGGCCCTAAACTGTGAGATTGCACCAGTGACGAAATTCGATCGTAAAAACTATTTCTATCCGGACAATCCAAAGGCCTATCAGATTTCTCAATTCGACAAACCGGTTGGAGAACATGGCTGGATTGAGATTGAAGTAGATGGCTATAAGAAAAAAATCGGGATTACGCGTATTCATCTAGAAGAAGATGCGGGTAAACTAACACATGGCAAAGGGTATTCTTTAGTCGATTATAACCGTCAAGGAACACCTTTAATTGAGATTGTCTCTGAGCCGGATATACGCACACCAAATGAAGCCTATGCGTATTTAGAGAAGCTAAAATCAATCGTACAATATACTGGTGTTTCTGATTGTAAGATGGAAGAAGGTTCCTTACGTTGTGATGCCAATATTTCATTACGACCTGTCGGCCAGGAGGAATTTGGTACAAAAACAGAACTGAAAAACTTAAACTCTTTTAACTTTGTTCGTAAAGGATTAGAGTACGAAGAGAAGCGCCAAGCAGAAGTCCTTCGTGAGGGTGGTGTCATTGAACAAGAGACACGCCGTTTTGATGAAGCTACTGGGAAAACATTGTTGATGCGTGTGAAGGAAGGTTCTGACGATTATCGTTACTTCCCAGAGCCGGATTTATTAGATATTGTGATTGATGAAGATTGGAAAGCCCGTATTCGTGCGGAAATTCCTGAACTACCAGATGCACGTAAAACACGTTATATCGATACGTTCGGCTTACCTGCCTATGATGCAGGTGTCCTTACCGTAACAAAGGAAACAGCGGATTTCTTTGAGGCGACTGTTGCAGCGGGAGCAGAGCCGAAACAAGCTTCAAACTGGATCATGGGTGAGGTATCAGCCTATCTTAATGCAGAAGGGCTCGAACTACATGAAACAAAGCTAACAGCAGAAGGGTTAGCAGGAATGATTGCGTTAATTGAAGATGGAACGATTTCTTCAAAAATTGCTAAAACTGTTTTCAAAGAATTAATTGAGAATGGTGGAGAAGCAAAGAAAATCGTTGAAGATAAAGGATTAGTGCAAATTTCAGATGAATCAGCGCTACTCGCTATCGTTACTGAAATCCTTGATAATAACCCACAATCCATTGATGATTTCAAAAATGGGAAGAAAAAAGCAGTCGGCTTCCTTGTTGGTCAAATGATGAAAGCAACAAAAGGACAAGCGAATCCACAAATCGTAAATAAATTATTAATGCAGGAAATACAAAAACGTTAATCAAAAAAATCCGGACAATTGTTCGGATTTTTTCGTTTAGTAATGGCAATGCAATAAAGTTGATTAATTTAATAAAGTCATTACATTTTGTATAAATGGTGCCAGAAACTGAAATGAAAAGAGTAATTTTAACGGATAGAAATTTTGTACAGCTCAATAGCAGGAGTCTGGGAGTCAAAAGATGGAATCGCTTGAGATATAAGCAAATAGAGAATCTATACTAAAGAAAGGGTAGCTGCCAAATAAGTAGTGTAATCAAGGGAATCGCGACTGAGTCGCTGTTAAATAAGTAGGGCAACCAAGAGAATCGCGACTGATAAAAGGATTCCTTGTTATATAAGTAGCGTAACCTGGAGAATCGCGACAGATAAAAGGATTCTTTGCTACATAAGTAGCGAAACTAAGAGAGTCGCGACTAATAAAAGGCTCCCACGCCATATAAGTAGCGTAACCAAGAGAATCGCGACAGATAAAAGGATTCCGTGCTATATAAGTAGCGTAATCTGGAGAATCGCGACTAAAAAAAGAATTCCTTGCCATATAAGTAGCGTAACCCGGAGAATCGTGACTAAAAAAAGAATTCCTTGCTAGATAAGTAGGGCAACCAAGAGAATCGCGACCGATAAAAGGCTCCCACGCCATATAAGTAGCGTAACCCGAAGAATCGCGACTAAAAAAAGGATTCCGTGCTAGATAAGTAGGGCAACCAAGAGAATCGCGACTGATAAAAGGCTCCCACGCCATATAAGTAGCACAACCCGAAGAATCGCGACTAAAAAAGGCTCCCACGCCATATAAGTAACACAACCAAGAGAACCGCTACAAATAAAGGCCCTCCTGTCATACAAGCACTGCAAAAAAAGAAAACACATGCTAACATAAACTGATCTTCAACGATAATCTATCCAAAACGAACAACTCAGTTGTATTTACTACCATTATCAACACCAGCAATTACTATTAATCCCCGTCTCTATACAAATATGAAAATTCCCCTGGCACTTAAGTATATCATCAGTTGAGAGGATGACGCGCTTTAGCGAAATGTATGCTGCTTCTTCAGGTCCCTACTTACAATCATTGCTAATAAAACGGCACTAATGCCCCCCACTAACTTGCCAATAATCATGGCAAATACGACTTCTTTCTGAATACCGGCGACAAAGGCTAAGTGGCTTCCTAGAACAAAGGCTCCGCTTACAGTAAAAGCAACATTAATGACCTTGCCTCTCGGTTCCATATCTTTTAGCATGATCAACATGGGAATATTATGAGCGAGTGAAGCAATCAACCCAGCTGTTGATTTATCACTTAGTTTTAACCAAGATCCCATCTTACTGAGTGGTTTCCTGAAATATTTCGAAATAAAAGCTACCAAAGGAAAAGCGCCCGCTAAGAAAATAGCAATCGAACCGACTGTTTGAACCCCTTCCTCAATTGGCGTTAAATGGGGGATCAGTGTTAGGTCTGTTAATGTTTCAAATATAATCGCTGTAAGACCAATAATTGCAATGATTTCAATGAATTTACCGAAGATGGCAAATCCTCGAATCATGTTCTCAGGCTTTTTCCATAATCCCCAAGCAATTAGCAAAGAGAATACAATGGTAGGAATCAAGTTTTTGATAATCATAAAAAACGGCAATCCAGCAACTAGGCCTCCAGCTAAACAACCAAAAGGTACAGTAATAAGTCCCACTAGAATACCCCTCGCAAAATAAGGTTGGTCTTCTTTTTCTATGAGTCCTAAGGCAACAGGGATTGTAAATACGATAGTCGGTCCCATCATAGTGCCAAGGAAGACCCAAGCGAAAAGTTCTGAATCCGCACAAATGGACATCTCAGTGGCTAGGGAATAGCCCCCCATATCAATGGCGAGAATAGTATTGGCGAACGCTGCTGGGTCAGCGCCTACGAATTCATAAACGGGAGAAATCACAGGTGTTAAAATGGCTGCTATGACGGGTGCTAAAGAAATAATCCCAATCATAGATAACGCGAGGGAGCCCATCGTCATCATTCCTGCAGTGAATCGCTCACCTAGTCCTAATTTATTCCCGCATATTTTATCAAGTGCACCGACACAAAGGAAAGCGGCAACAATAAAAATAATCAAATCATTTATGCTCATCTTGTTTCTCCATTCGAAATGATGTTTATTAGAAAATTGCAGGGGTTGTAATTGAAATAATGATTGTTTCTTGATTGAGTGGGTTTTCCCACATATGAGGTACGGTTGATGGGAAATGTATGGTTTCTCCTTCGTTTAGATGATATTCCTCATCCTCCACTCTTACAATAAGTGCCCCCTGTAATATATAGAAAAACTCTTCACCTGGGTGCCTTACCAGTTCAACATCTTTTTGTCGAGGCTTTAACTTTACGATGAATGGTTCCAATTTCCGTTCAGGAAAATGACCACTTAGTTTAATAAATGTAGAGTCCGAGCTTTCCATTTTAAATGGTCGTTGGTGCTCTTTTTTCATCACATAATGAAAATCATCATCTTCTTCAAAGAAATGAATCATTTTAACCCCAAAAGCATCAGCAATCCTTTTTAAAGAAGTGATAGCTAATGAAGAGGTACCTCTTTCAATTTGTGATAAAAAACTAACAGATAGCTCCGTTTTCTCACTTAGTTCTTTCAATGTCATGCCTTGCTCGTACCGAAGTTGTTTAATTTTCTTATATATATCATCCATTGAGGTGACATCCTTTCTTTTTTTGCTTTTTTATCTTATCATGTTTTATACAGTAATAGTATAATAATTTTACCTATACTATAAAAGGGGGAATTAAAAATGAGTATTTACCAAAAAAGGTTAAAACAATTACAGTTATATTTAAATGAGCAGAAACTTGATTTTGCTATCGTCACTCAACCTAAAAACATTTTCTATTATACTGGGTTTAATAGTGAACCGTATGAAAGATTCATGGCGGTTGTTATTGATCTACAAAAGAGTGAGGAGTACTTATTTGTGCCAGCATTAGACTATGAAGCAGCTAGCGAGCATTCGTATGTGAAAAACATTATTCCGATTAGTGATGATGAAAATCCATATGAAAAATTAAAATCAGTCATCCAAGTGAATAATCAAATAGTAGGATTGGAAATAAAAGAGATCACACTTTATCAACAAGAACAACTTAAAAACGTTTTTCCGCATTTTAATTATCAAGATATAGGTAGGTTCATAGCAAACCAAAGAATGCTGAAAACGCCAGCTGAACGGACAAAGGTTTTACATGCAGTAACAATTATTGAAAAAGTACTGGCTGATGGATTGAAGAAAATTGAAAAAGGGATGACAGAGCTCGATTTGGTATCAGAGTTTGATTATTTAATGAGAAAGTTCGGTGCCGATGGTCCTTCATTTTCTACAACGGTCCTCTCAGGTGCAAAATCATCTTTACCACATGGGCATCCTGATCAGAACAAGCTCCAAAAAGGTGACTTTCTTTTAATTGATATGGGGGTTGTTGCGGATGGGTATTGTTCCGATATCACACGTACTTTTGTTCTAGGAGAACCAACGACTAAGCAAAAGAATATCTATGAAATTGTAAGGCAGGCTACACTTTCGGGTGTTTCAACAGCTCGTGCAGGTATCCCAATCGGCTCGATTGATAAAGCAGCTCGCCGTGTGATCCAAGAGGCAGGCTATGGACAATATTTTAATAATCGCGTGGGCCATGGATTAGGTATTGATGTTCATGAAGAGCCTTCTATTCATGAAAAGAACGATCGTTTAGTTGAAAAAGGTTTACTTTTCACGGTAGAACCTGGGATTTATATACCTGGATTTGGTGGGGTGAGAATTGAAGAAGACGTCTATATAAACGAAGAAGGAACGGCCGAAATTCTTACATCTTTCCCAACAGCATTGCAAGTAATTGACCGTTTTTAACTTAGTTTAACGATCGTTTTTATCGAAATAATTTGGATTACAACCACTTTACTTATGGTAAAAGGTAGTTTATAGAAATAACTTGCAGATCTTCTATATTAAAATGCCATACATATCTCGTTTTGATATTTTATCCTTTCTTAATCCACGTATAAGAGTACCTCGCTAGTTTATGTTATTATGGTTAAAACGAAGCGGAGGGAAGGTGTGAACCTTTTGCATTGGATGATTCTATTCATCATTGTTTCCGGTTTTATCACAGTTGCTTCTATGAAAAAAAGGATGGAGAATAAACTCGCGAGGCTAGTGGCTCAAGGTGAAAATGGGGCGTACAAAAGAAATAGAGATATGCAAGCAATTATATACTGGATTTTAGGTACAGTAGCCTGGGGTGTCGTAAGTATCTTTCTTATTATATGGTCATTTAATGATTTCTTCGGATAACAGATTGGTTTATAAAATAAAACACTTTGATTGTTGAGGAGTTTTATATTTTATAGAATCAATCTTTTTTTGTTAATTTTTCCTACACGACTACTTCCTTTAAGAGATTGTTAAACAATTGCAACAAATTTCGACAAAAGTCTTCCCGTTCCTGTGGTATATTGGCTAATGGTGATAGTATTTAGAAAATTAAATAAAAGAACACTTATAGTTTAGCATCTTGGAGGGGATAAAAATTGCATTACGATACAATTATTATCGGCGCAGGTTCGATGGGGATGGCTGCAGGTTATTATTTAGCGAAAGAGGGCAAAAAGGTTTTGCTTATCGATGCAAATAGGCCACCTCATCAGAAAGGAAGTCATCATGGTGAGACGAGAATCATTAGATATGCTTATGGTGAAGGACATGCTTATGTGCCACTCTTGTTAAAGGCTAAACAACTATGGGAAGAAATAGAGAAAGAATCCGAAATGGAGTTGTTTTTACAAACAGGTGTTTTAAATATTGGTAGCGAGACTTCTCTTTTTATGAAGGAGGTCAAAACAAGTGCGGAAAAATATCAGTTACCACTTGATGTTTACACACATGAAACGGTCAATACTAAATGGAGTGCATTACATTTAGATGATGGAATGGTTGCTTATCATGAGCCGACATCTGGGGTTTTGAAGTGTGAAGATTGTATTGAGGCTTACCGGAGACTTTCTTTGTCCTATGGTGCTAAAATCGTGACTGATAGCGTAATTACTGACTTATCTATTATAGAAGGGATTGTTAATATTGCTACACAGGATGGTCATTATTCAGGAGACTCGTTAATTGTATCAGCAGGAGCTGGCACAAATTCCATCCTTAGTTATCTGGACTTGCAGCTTCCGTTAAATCCGATTCGGAAAACTTTCGCTTGGTATGAAGCACAAGAGGATGTTTATGAGGCGAAACAGTTTCCAGCCTTTACATTTGAATCGCCATTAGGTCATTATTATGGCTTTCCTAGTATAGATGGTTCAGGATTGAAACTAGGAAGGCATGATGGAGATGTTCAGAGAATAGAGAGTAAACAAGAAGTGCAGCCTTTTAATGAGGATGATGAGAGAGAGCTTACAACATTTCTAGGGAGATATTTCACTGAAAAAACAAATTTACAATTTGGTAAAACCTGTATGTACACAATGACACCAGATGAGCATTTTATTATTGATCAACATCCTCAATATGAGAATGTTGCAATTGCAGCGGGATTTTCCGGTCATGGATTTAAATTTAGTAGTGTAGTTGGTCATGTTTTAAGCGAACTAATCCAAGGAAAAACTTCGTCAGTGGATATTTCCCCTTTCACAATTGAGAGATTTGCTGAATTGAAGCGATAATAATGAGGGAAATGTCGTTAATCAGATACTTTCCTGGGAAATAAGAGGAATTATGTCGGAGAGGGATAGAAGAAGGTTCAAGTTTCGACACCAGGTCATAGAGGAGGTGTAAGAGCATGCAAAAAATTGGTGTTCTTTCGTCATTACTACGTTATCCTGTCAAGTCATTTGGTGGTGAAAATGTTGAGTCCACTAGAGTCTTACCATACGGTGTGTATGGCGACCGAAGCCACGTCATTATAGATAAGAGTAGGCAAGGAAAATACCTTACGATCACTCAATATCAAGAAATGGCAGCATATCAAGCCACTTTTGTCAGTGAGGAAAATGAAGATACATACCCGGAGTTACAAATACATACAGCAAATGGAGAGAGGTACGGGTGGAATGATGAGAGGTGGAGGCAAGATCTTCGTCTGAAAAGTGGAAGGGATTTATCTTTTCATTCTTTTACGCCATCCTATGTACCCATTGGGGCTATTGAAGAAGCTCCCCTTTTGTTAGTAACCCATTCATCACTACAATATTTAAGTAAGCAACTTGGAAAAAGTGAAATCGATCCGAAGCGTTTCCGTCCCAACTTTATTATCCATACTGATTACGATAGGCCATTTTCGGAACATGATTGGATCTCCAACCAAATGAAAATAGGAGAGGAAGTGGTGATAGAGATAACTAAGCCTTGCGAACGTTGTATGATTATTACTATTGATCCGAAAAATGGAAAAAGGACACCTACCATACATAAAGAGATTATTAGAACCAATCATAATCATTTTGGTGTTTATGCAAAAGTGATTCAAACGGGGAACGTAAAGCTTGGTGATGAGATTTGGCTATAAATGACTGATGAGGGGTGATACAGTGCAATCGCAAAAACAAGCGATGATCCGCCATCATGAACAGTTTATTCAATTTATAGAATCAATCCCAACAAGCCATTGGCGGAAAGAAATAAATGAAGGAAAATGGTCGGTCGCTGAAGTGGTAGGTCATTTTATTCCGTGGGATGAATTTATTTTAAAAAAGCGTCTACCATTTGTTTTATTACACCTTCCTCTACCAAAAGCTCCTTCTGCAGAAGAAATGAATCCAACAGCCGCGGAAGCAGCAAGAAATCAATCGCAGGAGACAATCATTGCAGAATTGCTTGTAAAAAGAAAACTAATAATAGAAAGAATCTCTAAAATTCCAGATTCGTATTGGCAAAAACCATTAATCATTGGCAATAAGAAAATAAGCCTATATGATTATCTCATCGGGCTTGCTGCACATGACGAACATCATATGAAGCAAATTAGTGCCATACTTTAATCGTTCAATGGTATGATATGATTGGATAAAAACGTAAGAGGGATGTGCAAAGGAAATGGAATTAAGAGAATGGTTTGAAAAGGGTTTAACGAAAGAGCAATATCTAAATCATATGCAAGTAAACAAAGAAGGTATGCTTACCATTTATGAGGGTTTTTCACTTAGTGAAGAAGAAAAGGAAGCATTACAAGAGGTCAAGCAAAAAAATCTGCACGCCATTGTCCTTACTGAGGATTGGTGTGGCGATGCGATGATTAATAATCCTGTTCTATTAAAAATTGCTGAGGAAATCGGTATGGAAGTACGGTTTGTTCTAAGAGATAGTAATTTAGAATTAATGGATCAATACTTAACAAACGGAACAGCACGAGCAATTCCTATTTTTGTATTTATTGATGAAGCAGGTGCAGAACAAGCTGTATGGGGCCCACGTGCACCAAGATTGCAAGATTATGTGATGGAGAGAAGAACCTCCCTACCTGCTAAGGAAGATCCAAGCTTTGAACAGGCTCAAAAAGAGCTTTATAAAAGCATTGGAGAAACCTATCAATCTGATCCAAGTTTATGGCATAGTGTGGCTGAGAGCATTATTGCAAAATTAAAATAAGAGGTGAGGGGAAATGAGTTGGAACCAAAATAGAATAACAGATATGTTAAAGGCGAAATACCCAATATTCCAAGCACCAATGGCAGGAGGAGCGACGACTGTTGATTTAATTAGTAGAACCTCTATGTATGGTGGTGTCGGAAATATCGGAGCGGGTTATATGAGCCCAATGGATATGGAAACGATGATTCATGATATTCGTCAAAAAACCAATCACCCTTTTGGCATCAACTTATTTATACCTGGGAATGATATCGCTTTCACAAAAGAAGAAGAAGAAAGGGCGATTGAATCACTAGAAGTATTTCGTAACGAACTTCAAATTGATGCACCGCTTCAATTACCAAGAAAAGATCACCGCTTATTTTATGAACAGCAATTAGAAGTTGTGATGAAATCTTTTGTTCCGATATGTAGTTTCACATTTGGTATTCCAGAAGAAGCAGTGATAAAAGAATTACAAAAAGAAGGAACAAGAGTAATCGGTACAGCGACATCAGTAGAAGAAGCTGTTCTCTGGGAAGAGAGAGGTTGCGACCTTCTTGTTGTACAAGGGAAAGAAGCAGGCGGTCATCGTGGTACTTTTATCGGTGATGCACTTGATTCCCTTATTCCGTTAGTTGACCTTATTCCAGCAGTTACGGATGAAATCAGTATTCCAGTCATTGCGGCGGGTGGCATAATGGACGCTTCGGATGCAGAAGTTGCCTTTCGCTTAGGAGCTGAGGGTGTTCAATTAGGTACTGCTTTTTTAGCAACAGAAGAAAGTGGTATTCATCCCGCTTATAAGAAAATGCTTGTCTCTTCTAATAAGAAAACAAGCTTGACAGAAGCCTTTTCGGGTAAATGGGCAAGAGGGATTCACAACCGTTTTATGGAGCAAATGAAAAACCAAACTAGTTTACCTTATCCACTTCAAAATGACTTAACACAAGTGATAAGATTAGTGGCAGCGAAACAAAATCAGACTGACTTCATGTCACTTTGGGCAGGAGAAAGTTATCAAAAGGCTACTCTTCAATCTGTAAAAGTACTCATGGATAATCTTGTTGCAGGGTTGGATCAGCAATTGGATGATGAATAAAGATTAAATTACTCACGCGTGGGAGATGAGACCACGCGTTTTTTATCTTGACAAAACCTCTTACATTTAATAAAATCAAATAATTTTTAAAAATGAAATAGTTGGAGGTTACGATGTTATTAGAAAGAGCAGGGAAACGAAAAGAGCGCGCTAAACAAATATTGAAGGAGCTTTCTTTACTTGAAAGGTGGTCTCGAATAGGAGAAGTATATGTAGTGGGAGCCTATGCTTATGATTTAATGGTCGATTGTGATATTGATATCGAAGTCTTTTGTGATGAACCTAATGCCAATCAAGTGTTTAGTATGTTAGCGGAGATTGTTGACCACCCACAAGTAGTAGATATTAAATATCACAATTACCTGAATGAATCATTTAATGGTCTCTATTTTAAGATTTTATATAAGTATGATAATCTAGAAGTTTGGAAAATTGATATGTGGTTATTTCCAAAAAGTCATAAAGGACCTTTGTCTAGGGATCTTGTGAAGGAAATGCAATATTCGTTAACACATGAATCAAGAACACACATCCTATCAATAAAAGAGGAACTCTCTAAGAGAGAATTAACCTACCCTTCCATTTTTGTGTATCGAGCAGTCTTAGAAGATGGAATCATAAATAGTGAGCAATTTTACGATTGGTTAGCTGACCAAGATATAACGCGATGGACGCATTGGAAACCAGCAAGAAAAGGAGAGAAATATAGTGGAGATCAGAAAGCCAACTGAAAAAGAGGTAGAAAGTATTTTAAAGTTATCTGTTCAATCAGTGTATGAAGGTACATTAAACCGTTCTAAACCGGAAGAGCGTAAGCTGAGAGAGATGGTTGAATCTATAAGAAGTAACGGGGGAGAATATCTTGTTGCTGTAGAACATGAAGAAATAATGGGATGGGTGCTGCTTGGTGGAAAAAGAGACGAAATGACCGAGCAAGAAATTGGCTTCATTTATGAATTGTATGTGCAAGAAAACAATAGAGGAAAAGGAATGGGTCGGCAATTAATGATGGCAGCGATGAAGGAGCTAAGAAAACAACAGTTCAAAGAATTTCGATTAACAGCTTATCACGGTAACCCAGCCATTGGATTGTACGAGTCACTGGGATTCCAACCCAGAAATATTTCAATGGAATGGAAGCAATCATGATAATCTACGGTAAGTAAGATATTTTGTTTATTGAGACTCTCATCTGGGGAGTCTTTTTCTTGTCATAATAAGTTGGTGTGAAATATATAATGATGATAAAAAGATATCAAGCATATATTCTTTACAACCACCTATTGTTGTTTATTGCAACAACTGGTATACTTTCTTGGTTGGCATCTGGTATACCAGATGCAGATACCAAATTTTCAAAGGGGAGATTGTATGGTTTTTCAAAAGGTTGAACAACCACCTTCTTTTAAGGAACATGCCTATCGTGAAATAAAAAGAGCGATTATTCAACATGATATTGCACCAGGCTCAACAATTCATGAACGTACCTTGAGCGAAAGCCTAGGGATTAGCCGGACGCCTTTAAAGTTAGCACTTCAACAGTTAGAAATGGAAGGCTGGGTACAATCATTACCGAGAAAAGGGATTTCAGTGAAAGAGATAGAGCGTAAAGATGTCAATGAAGTATTTCAATTGCGAAAAGCGAATGAAGCGCTCGTCATTGAACTTTTAATCCCATTATTAAATCAGGAGATGCTACATAAACTAGAGGAAAAGGACCAGCAACTTTTTGAATTGAAAGAGGATCCAGTCGCATTTATGTATCATGATTCTGCTTTTCATTTATTTTTAGCAGAGTTAACAAATAATGAAAGATTGTATCAAATTATTCGTAATTTAATAGATTATGTGAATTGGTATGGGTTATATATATTAAATAAAAGAGTGAGTATCGAAACGGTTTATAATGAACATCAATTGATAATAGAAGGGTTAAGGTCAGGAGATATTGATCGCACAAAAACGGCTATGGTTAGACATCTTGATCATTTTTATTCTGAAATGATGGCCAATCTATCATCCTATTAATAGAAAGAAGGGCAGTTGCTCAGGAAAATAGAGCAGCGTGAATGATGAAAGTTTTATTGGTTATTTTACAAGTATGTATTTTATATATTTTTTCCTTTATAGGAATCTCTATTCAGCATTTTTTCTCATTAACCATACCAGGAAATATTATTGGTATGTTGTTATTATTTGTTTGTTTATGTTTTAACATTGTGCCCGTCAAAATGATAGAGAGCGGTGCGCAGTTTCTTCTTAGTATTCTGATGTTGTTTTTTATTCCAGCAACGGTGGGGGTCATGGATTACCCAGAATTACTATCTGTGCGCGGATTATTACTGATTATTGCGATATTGGTGAGTACAATAATTACAATGGCAGTATCCGGTAAAACAACCCAGTATTTTGCGAAAAAGACACAACAAAGAGAGGCGGATCAAGCATGCGAGACATCTTCTTCTCAATCTCTATGATTCTTCTCACTTTAGTTATCTATTTCGTTGTTTCATCGCTATATAAAAGGTATCCACTACCCATCTTGTTACCAATTTTGTCAGGTACAGTTCTAATGATTATCATTTTAGTAAGCTTAGGTATTTCATATGATAAATACATGGAAGGTGGGCAGTTCATTACATCATTATTAGGTCCGACCGTTGTTGCCCTAGCCTATCCATTATACAAACAACGTGATTTTTTGAAAAAATACCTTTTTACGATTATAGGTGGGGCGTTTATTGCAACTCTAACAGCGATGTTAAGTGTGGGTCTCCTTGGAAAGGCACTTCGTATTGATTCTGCACTAATCATTTCAATGCTACCAAAATCACTTACAACACCTGTCGCAATAGAAGTAGCTAAAGTGTTAGAAGGGAATGCTTCCATGGCAGTTGTCGGGGTAACGATTACGGGGATCTTCGGCGTAATAATTTCCCCCTATATTTTTAAATATTTGAGGATTTACACATCTATTGGTCGTGGAATTGCACTTGGCGGCACCTCGCATGCAATGGGTACGGCAAAAGCGGCTGAATATGATGAGCTCGCTTTTTCCATTAGCTCCATTACTATGTCTATATGTGCCATTATTGGTTCAATCATCGGACCACTCATCGTTTGGGTCTTGCAAATGTAAGCTTCTATTATAATAGAGGCTTTTTTTGTTTAACGAATTCATTCTGATTGTGTTAAATATATCTTAGACGAGGGATGAGATGCCTTTACTGTCAGTTAGGCTATTTATCAGTTCATTTATCGTATCAGTTTATACGCAAATTAAAGGGTTTTCAACGATCGCCAAGAATAGATACAGTACAGAGTCAATAAAGGAGGAAGCGATTTGCCACAAAAAACAGATGAGATTTTCTCACATCAGTTTCATCAAAACCCTTATGATTATTACAAAGAAATTAGACCACACCAGCCATTTACAAAGGTGAAGTTATTCAGTGGTATGGAGTCTTGGATGGCATTTAGTTATGAAGCGAGTGAAGCGGTGTTAAAAGATCCACGTTTTATAAAAGATATGAGAAAAGTCTATCCAGACGAAATAACAGATGAGAATATGCCACCGATTGCGAGTAGTATGTTATTTGTTGACCCGCCTGACCATAGAAGGTTACGCAATCTTGTCCAATATGGCTTTACGCCCAAAAAAATAAATGCGCTTAAAGGAAGAGTGGAAGAGATTGCTCTAGAACAAGCGGAACTAATGAAGGGAAAAGAGACGGTTGATTTTATAGAAGTGTATGCATTTCCGATTCCTATTCGTGTCATCTGTGAATTGATTGGTGTGCCTGAGGCAGATCAAATGGATTTTCAACGATGGTCACATGTGTTAGTAGATGTAATGGATCCCGAAGATCACGACGAAGCGATGGGCGAATTCATTGTTTACTTAGAAAATTTAATTGAACAAAAGAAACTTACTCCGCAGGCGGACTTACTTTCTGATTTAATTCGAGCGGAGGAGGATGGGGATAAATTATCGAAGCGTGAGCTAATCGGTGTCATCATGTTATTAATCGTAGCAGGGCATGAGACTACAGTAAATTTAATCGCCAACGGGTTACTCGCCTTATTGTCACATCCCGATCAGCTACAATTATTAAAAGAAAACCCTGACTTGATGCCACAGGCAATTGAAGAACTTTTACGATATAACGGGCCGGTTGAGTTCAGTACGGATCGTTGGGCGAGTGAGTCTTTTACCTTTATGGGCCAGGAAATTGCACAGGGTGATCATGTCATTGTTTCTCTTGCTTCAGCTGATCACGATCCGCAAGTTTTCTCAAATCCAGAGCAGTTAGATATTACAAGAGAGAAGAGCCCGCATATTGCCTTCGGAAAAGGAATTCATTATTGCTTAGGTGCACCATTGGCAAGATTAGAAGGGGACATCGCTTTACGTATATTATTGCAGATCTTTCCCAAAGTAAGCTTAGCTGTCCCCGAGTCTGAACTAGAGTGGAGACAAAGTATCATTATTCGTGGGTTAAAAACCATGTTTATTAACTTAAAATAAAAACTAAGAGGATAAACAAAATCTCTTTGTTCTTGGATGCTTTATGAATAAATCGCAAAAAATGACGTGTGAACAGGTGCACGTCATTTTCCTTTTTTATTCCTATTTTAGGTTTTCATTGTTCTTGATTTTATATTTAATGTAGGACAAACCACTAGTATAAGAACACCTAAATAATCTAAATGGTGCAGATCAATGAAAAGTTGAAAATGAATAGGAATATCATTGTAATTTCTTGTGAAGAAACAAGAATATGGTAATACTCTGCTAGCTACCTTCAATAGAAGAAATATTTATGTGTTACGCTATACTGTCTAACAATGGAGAAGGAAAATCAACAGAAACTGAAGTTTGGATTGGGAGTTACAATGTTTCTAAGTCATTAGCATTTAATGATTACTTAAAAGGTATTAACTTCATAAATATATTTCCTATAATTATTCCAGGAATTACACATAACATTGGTAACCAAACAGGTCCCAATAGTATACCGAAAATCGTGAAGTCTACCGAAAAAAGCAAACCAGCTGTAACAAAATAACCCGAAAACACAAATGGGATGAAAGAATATTTACTTCCTACACCAGATTCTTTATAAGCATCCCAAATCGCATAGAAATATAAACAAGGATAAAACATAAGCCAGTGATAATTTGTTTGTTCTATAGCCATAGGAATATCCCCTTTAAAACTATATATAATGGCTTCATTAAAGTGTGATTTAATGTTTATAAATATTTCTAGTATTAGAAAAACGGTGCCCTTAAATAGTTTTCCATTTAAATATTGACCAAGTCCTGGTAAAGCAATACTCCATAATATTTTCTCTAGTGGAGAATATTTCATACTGTTCCACCTTTACAAGCATTACTTCTTTTTCAAAGGATTTAAGTGCTGGAAAGTAATCTCTCTATATAATTGAGCTAATACCTTCATTTGACCAGCGACCGTTTTTTCCAGAAGCGGTTAAAGTTCCCTTACTTCTTTCGATTGTGCCACTTGACTAGAGATGAAGGTTTTTGCCGCCTTTCCTTTTTTAGCATCAGTTGTAAGACACTATGTCTTCGCCTCTTTATACAGTTTCATCACACGGAATTAATGTAATTTAATTATATGTGGATAATTGCAAAATACGATTTCATTAAGTCCAATTTGAACTGTAATACCCTAAATTTCGTATGATCTTGTTTCTCCTGCTTTGCAAAAAAAGTAACAACAAGTTAAATATTTCTTTAATGGATTTATCCACAACTATAGTCATCAGACTATCCATTAACTATATCTTTATTGTTTGATTCATATATGCTCCCCATATTTGTCCTTGTCTTTAGAGAAGTAAGTCTAAGATTATTATTCATATGATCACCTTAAATCTATCATTTTCAAACTCCCAATAAATTATGAGTTTAAGTTAATTATTACCTTTATCCTTTTTAAAACAGGGTTTTTACAATGCAATTGAATTTCCTTTTTATCCTTAATAACTTTGGCATCGAATATTACTTGGTGAATGGGACACCTTATGAGTAAAAACTGCGAGGAGTCAAAAATGAACAATACATCTAATGCAAAATTAACTTCTGCTGAGATTGCAGCATTATGGACACAGTATATGAACGAAACCGCAAGTATTTGTATTCACAAACATATGTTGGAACATATAGAGGATACTGAAATAAGAAGTGTATTTGAATATGCAATGGCCCTTAGCCACGAACATACACGAAAAATTAAAGAGTTCTTTAAGAGTGAAAGTTTTCCGATTCCCATTGGATTTTCTGACAATGATTACATACCAAATGTACCTCGCGTTTTCTCTGATGTTTTTTGTTTAAATTATTTAAACATTATGTCCATACATGGTTGTAATGGGTATAGTGGTGCAATAACTACATGTACTAGAGTAGATGTTCGAAATTATTTTAGTGAATGTATAACTACTTCGGTGGAATTGTGTAACCAAACGAAAAACTTACTTTTAGAAAAAGGTTTGTATTTGCGTCCCCCTGTGATTACCCCTCCAGATAGAGCAGAATACATAGATGATAAAAGTTATTTAACGGGATGGTTGGGAGAAAAAAGGCCATTAAGCTGCATTGAAATAGCAGATATTTATTTTAATTTAAAGAAAAGCATATTTGCTAAGGCGTTTGTAGTTTTTGCTCATCAAGTTGCAAAATCAAAAGATGTAAAAAAATTATTAAAGAAAGCTGTAAAGACAAAAGAGAAGCATGTAAGGACGTTTTTTGAAGTTTTTCTAGCAGAAAACCTCCCGAATCCGTCTATTTTTGATGCTGAAATTACAGATTCGACGAACTCACCATTCTCTGAAAAACTCATCATGTTCCAAGTAGGATTTTTATTTTCAACAGCAATGGTGTATTACGGGACCGGTTGGGCTACTTCACCAAGACGAGATTTATCACCAAAATACATGAAAGCAATTGCAGATGATTTAGATATTGGTAATGAATGGATTAATCTAATGATTAAGAATCGTTGGATCGAACAACCCCCATTGTCTGAAGATAGAAGTAAATTAGCAGAACAAAAAAATGAATAGCTACCAATAGGTGGCTTTTTCTTCTTAATACTAATAGGAAGGCAAATAAAAAAAGAGCTAAGAAGCTCTTTTTTTATTCCCAATGACTTGCATGCTCTTGAACGATTTCCATCATGCACTTTATCGATGGAGAAATCCATTTATCTTTATGATGCGTCATATAAGTTGAAATCGACGATTGCTTATTAGATACATTTTCCCCCTTAAACACCCCATTTTTCAATTCCTCTTTCACTGAGAACAAAGGCACTAATGATATGCCTAACCCATGTTTAACACAATGCTTAATGGCTTCAATGCTCTGAAACTCTAAACTAGCTTCAATATCTAACTGGTTTAATTTTATATACTCATCAAAAACAGACTTGTAACTACATCGTAAATCAGAATACAATGCGGTTCTGGAGAAGTCTTTTTCATTGGGGCTAATTAATACCATTTTCTCTCTAATCAATTCCTTAATAAATAAATCTTCTTTTATCCAATCTTCTTTTTCCAAAATGAGTGCTAAATCAATATCTCCGCTTTGTAGACTCTTAGTAACATCATAGTTCTCTAATGATTTAACATGTAAATTAACCTTTGGATATCTCTGTTTAAATTCAAGTAGAATAAGTGGAATTCGACAGATGGTCAACGATTCCGATATACCAATGGTTAGTTGACCCTGTGGTTCTTTATCTATATTTAAAGATTGATTGTAAAGTTCAATAATTTGGGTAGCATATGGATAGAATTGTTTTCCAAAATGCGTTAAAACTACCTTTTTTCCTAATCGGTCGAACAAAGGATTGTCTAACTCTTTTTCAAGCTCTTTAATGTGTGTTGTAATAGAGGATTGTGAATAGCCTAGGTGTTGGGCTGTTCTATTAAAACTACCTTTTTCTACTATAGTTTTAAATGTAATTAATTGACGTAGCTCCATATTTATACCCCTTATTGGTTCAATATTATTGAATGTTTAATTTTAATATATTCATTTTACTAAACTACATACTTCATTTAAGCTATTTACTAAGAAGTTGTCAATTATCAAATCAACAGGAGGGATCTTAAGATGGATAAAAATATTTTGTTTCAATCATTCAACATCAACAATACAGAACTTAAAAATAGAGTAGCGGTTGCACCTATGACGCGAATTAGTGCAGACCAAGAAGGTTTCATTACAGACAGAATGATTAAATACTACCGTTCTTTTGCAGAGGGTGGCTTTGGGCTAATTATTACGGAAGGCACATATATAGATGACGAGAACAGTCAAACGTATCAGTTTCAACCGGGAATTGCATTGGATGGACAAGCGAAAGAATGGAAGAAAATTGTTGATGCTGTTCATTCAGAAGGTGGAAAGATCTTTATGCAATTGCAACATACCGGACCACTTTCCCAAGGAAATCGATTTACTGAAGAAACCATAGCGCCATCTGCTGTTCAACCGAAAGGAGAGCAATTAAAATTCTATCTTGGAGAAGGTCCATTTAAACGGCCAAGAACCATTACAAAAGAGGAAATGGTAGATGTTAAATACAGCTTTGTAGAGGCGGCAAAAAAAGCAAAATCTGCTGGTTTTGATGGTGTAGAATTGCATGGTGCAAACGGATATTTATTAGATGCTTTTTTAACAGAGTACACGAACGTTCGGACAGATGAATATGGGGGGAGCACCGAAAATAGAGTACGGTTTCTTGTTGAAGTTGCCAACGCTGTAACGGAAGCCGTTGCGGATGAGCAGTTTATTGTTGGGATGAGAATTTCACAATCACAAGTCAATGACTACTTTTATAAGTGGTCAGGCAAAGAAGTAGATGCAGAGATCATTTTTAGTGCATTAGGTAAGTCAGGATTAAATTATATTCACGTAACAGAATTTGAAGCTTGGCAACCTGCCTTCGAAGGTAGTGAGACTTCTCTTGTATCTCTTGCAAAAAAATACAGCAAATTACCGATAATCGCCAATGGACAACTCGAAAATGTAGATCGAGCAATTGAAATGTTAACCGATGGAGGTGCCGATCTAGTAGCTCTCGGTAAAGGAGCCTTAGCTGATCATGATTGGGTTAAAAAAGTTCAGCAAGGTGAAGTACTTTCTACATTTAATGCCGAAGCAACACTTCATCCCATAGCCAATATAAAGGATTTTGAAATAGAATAATACTAACTTGATCAATGATCACGTTTGGGCTATATAACTAATAAGGCTTTAATTTAAGAAGAGACAAAAGTATAACAAAGAAAACTTACAAATTTAGGCGGGTTTTCTTTGTTATATTGATAGAAAAGTCTAAAAGGCTGTCATTTTGATGTATTTATATATAAATTTAAAACCAGTATCTTTATGTCTTTATCTGTCCTTTATTAAAATCTTTAGGGACTTTTAGTGAGCTTGTATCCACTCGCAATATAGACAGAACGTCCATTAACAGTGCATTTGAGAGGAATTCATTTCTATTTTGTTTGTTATAACAATACTTTCTCTGGGGGTTGTAAAATTTGTATCATTTACTTATCGAATGTATAGGTTGAAAATTTGCACTATCTAATTGCCTCACATTACATAGTGAAGAAGCTTGCAAGAAGTTTGGTCAAACAGGTAACTCTCAAATAAATGAAAGCCATCTTTCCATTATGAGCGTCCAATTTCATTATTTACGGTTTTAATACTACCTTTATACATTGATCTTCGTGGTTATTAAAAATCTGGTATCCATGACTGGCATCTGCTAAAGAGATTTTATGTGTGATAATCTCTTTAGGATTAAGCTTTTCTTCTTGTATCATTTGATAAAGTTCTGGCATCAGATGAATGACAGGAGCTTGCCCCATTTTAAGCTGTATATTTCTGACCCAAAATGGACCAAGTGGGAATGCGTTATAATTGCCTCCATATACGCCAGTCAATTGAACTGTTCCGAATTTCCTTACGGCTTTTGTGGCAATTTGGATGGGTCCTAAAGTGCCGCCTTGTAATTTAAGTTTCTGTTCAAGAAATTCTACTGGAGATTTTTTTCCGTCCATTCCAACGCAATCGATGACAACATCCGCACCACCATTGGTGATTTCTTTCAAATGCTCCCCCATATCAGGATACTTTGTAAATTCAAATGTTTCTACTTTGTTCATTTTTTTTGCATGATTCATTCGATAGTCCAAATAATCGATTGCAATTACTCTTTTGGCTCCCATCATCCAGGCAAATTTTTGAGTCATTAGCCCAACTGGTCCGCAACCAAGAACGATTACTGTATCTCCTTTTTTTACTCCAGAGTGAAGTACACTCCAATAGGCAGTAGGTAATACGTCAGATAAAAAAAGCAGAGATTCATCTTCTAATTCACAATCTTTAGGCACAATAAAAGGGGTGAAATTTCCAAATGGTACTCTCAAATATTCTGCTTGTCCTCCAGGATAGTTACCGAATTTCTCTGCATAGCCAAAGTATCCACCTGAATCATAATGAGGGTTAGAATGATCGCATTGGCTTTCCATTTGGTGTTCGCAGTAGAAACAATGTCCACATGATACGTTAAAGGGGATAACAACCCGATCGCCTTTTTTAACCCTTGTCACATCTGGACCTACTTCTTCTACGATTCCCATTGGTTCGTGACCAATGATATAGCCTTCCGGTAGTGGCATATTTCCTTGATATAAGTGAAGGTCTGATCCACAAATAGCCGTTGAAGTTATTTTTACAATAAGATCGTCTTTCTTCTCTATCTTTGGATCGGCTACCTTTGTTACTGCTACTTTTTTAGGTCCCTGGTATGTGACAGCTTTCATGGTTATCACCTCTATATGTTTTAATGTTTATTCTTTCAAATGTGGAGGCTATTATGCAAAAAAACGCCTTATTCGGCGTTTTTGTTCGTTTCTATTTTTTCTTTAGGGTCATGATGTTTAAACTCGATTAATTCAACTTTAGAACCTGCCACAGCTTGCTGGCTAAATACTTTGTTGTTATCAAGTGGTGTGACACCAAAGCTGATTTTATCAATACCAGTGGGTTCCGTTTGATTACCTTCGTAAGTATTGACGATGAAAGTTAATATATAGGGGTGACTCAGTTTATTTTCTTCTTTAGATTGTACGATTTTTACCAGTGCATGAGGGTGCTGACCTTTTGTATGATACTGCACCTTCATGGAATCGTTTTTGTAATAGTTGCTGACGGCTTTATTTATTTCTTCATCAAATTGGTCGAATAGAAATTGGTTAAATGCCTCATGCATCCCGTGCATTTTATGACTACGGTGTTTATGGTGGCCCTCGGCATTCGCTATAGGAGTCATGACACTAATTGCAAGTAAAACAATGGACATAAACGTTAGGATTTTTTTCATCATATTACCTCCTTTTTATTAAAATTTGTATATATATCCTTTTTTATACATATATTTTTCCATAAAAAAAGTGTCCTCATTTTGCAATGAGGACACTTTTTTAAAAAAATTAAGCTAATACATTTGTTAATGGTGGTACGATTTGTTTCTTACGAGAAACAACACCTTTTAGTAGAGCTTGATTATCTACTAGAATGACTTCAAATGCTTGTTCCACAGCTTTTACTTGAGATCCAAGAGCAATAGCCATTGAATCATTGTTAAGTATATCTGTTAATACAAATAGGAATAAATCTAATTCTTTATCAACAATCGCTGTCATCATTGCGGCTTCTATTTCCGTTTTACGTTTAAGGACATCGTCTAAATCGACAGCGTTTACTTGAGCGATATAAGCTTTGTGTTCACCTAATTGAAATTCTTTCGCATCAAGTGTGATCAATTGATCCACAGTTTTTTCACTTAAGTCTGCACCGGCTTTAAGCATTTCCAAACCATATACTTGTGGGTTGACACCAGCAATTTCAGCCAACTCTTGAGCGGCTTTTACATCTTGTTCTGTGCATGTCGGTGATTTGAAAAGTAAAGAGTCAGAAATGATAGCTGAAAGCATCAAACCAGCAATTTCTTTTTTAATCTCTATACCATTCTCTTTATAGATTTTGTTTAAAATGGTTGCTGTACACCCGACTGGTTCTGCACGGTAGTATAGAGGATCGCTTGTTTCAAAGTTGGCAATACGATGATGGTCAATGACTTCAAGAATTTGGACATCACGAATATCATCTGCACTTTGTTGAAATTCGTTATGGTCAACGAGAATGACTTCCTTTACATCGCTAGCTACTTTTTCTACATAGCGCGGTGCCGCTTGCTTGAAATAGTCTAATGCGTATTGTGTTTCTCCGTTAATTTCGCCAAGGCGAACTGGTTCTGCATCCATACCTAATTCTTTTTTGAGGTCTGCATAGGCAATTGCAGAGCAAATCGTATCAGTATCTGGGTTTTTATGACCGAAAATATATACTTTTGACATCGTTCGTCTCCTTGATTAAAAGATTATTCATTGCTATTTTAACATAAATTTTAGCAGTAATCATGGCAAGAACACAATACATTCATGTTTAATTCGGAGAAAAGAAATGGAAGGAAGAGAGGGGGAGTTTTTAGTATTTGCTAAACCCTTTACTGCTCAGTGAAAGAGGAGTAGACTTTTCGTAATGAATTGTCCTTTGTTGGCAATAGAGAGGTATTGCCCTCCTCGGTGGTAAGTGAGGAAGTGGCAAATGAAAGGATGCGGATCTCTTAAAGGAATCTCAAGTCGCAAAAGAAGTAATCACTGACTTCAGGGAAAGAAGTACAATTGAGATAGTTACTGAAAGAAGAACCGTCCCTCTTGAACAAAGTAGAGTAACCAATTCAACAATAAAACTGCTATTATTTATTGCAAAATACTATAATCAACAAGCACGAAGGAGGAAATGACCATGGCCATTGCAATTATTTCAGATATTCATGGTAATTTGACAGCTTTAGAAGCGGTCCTACATCACATAAAAGAAAGAAAAATAGATAAGATTTTTTGCTTAGGTGATTTAATTGGTAAGGGTCCGAGTGGTTTAGAGGTAGTACATAAAGTAAGAGAAACATGTGATGTGGTACTGCAAGGGAATTGGGATGATTTTATTATAAAGCCAATTGATAGTGAAGAAATCGAGTGGCATCAGAAGCAGCTTGAGGGAGAAGCTATGGACTATTTACAGAGCTTACCCTTCCATTATGATTTTTATATGAGTGGAAAATATATACGACTTTATCATGCTTCAGCAAAAAGTGTTTATCATAGAGTCATCCCAATGAAGGCAACGACCAAAGAGAAAAATGAGATGTTTGAAATAAGTGAATGGATAAAGCCGCTTGAACAAGAGAGGAAGCCTGATGTAATTGGATTCGGAGACATTCATGCTGCGCTCATTGAACCAATTCAACCGCAAAGAACATTATTTAATTGTGGCAGTGTCGGTAATTCATTAGATATTCCACAGGCAACTTTTGCGATTATGCATGGGAATTATCAATCTAAACAAGAAGGTCCCTTCTCAATTGAAATAGTGAGAATTCCTTATGATATTGAAAGAGAAATACATCAAGCTGAAAT
The DNA here is from genome assembly GCF_038007625.1 of Cytobacillus sp. FSL K6-0129. Taxonomy (NCBI): domain Bacteria; kingdom Bacillati; phylum Bacillota; class Bacilli; order Caryophanales; family Bacillaceae; genus Cytobacillus; species Cytobacillus sp. FSL K6-0129. The sequence continues at coordinate 3,727,927 of NZ_JBBOXM010000001.1, forward strand.
AATGGGGATGCCCAATGTTTCAGCCTATGCTCTCGAGCTACGTGAAGCGAGATATCGAGGAGCACCAACAAAATAATGAAGGGAGCGATACAGTGGAATATCGGGGATCATCCGTTTATGAAAATGATGAATTTTTACAAAATTATTTGAAAAGAAGAATGCGTAAAGAAAGCCCTAATGAAATGATAGAAAAACCAGCTTTTTTGAATTTACTAGGTGACATGAGCAATAAAGATGTGCTTGAACTTGGATGTGGTGCTGCCACTTTAGCAAAAGAGTTGGCACCCTTACTCGGGTCCTATACAGGGATTGATGGTTCGCAAAAAATGTTAGAATTGGCTCTGAAAAACCTCGCAGGCATTCCTAATGTGAAATTAACTCATGCTAGTTTAGAAACATATGACTTTAAAAAAGAAACTTATGATTGTATCTTTTCACAATTAACGCTTCACTATCTTGAAGATTTCAAACAAATTTGCGAGAATATTTATAACAGTTTGCGAACGGGTGGCGAATTTGTCTTTAGTGTACAGCATCCGGTCCTTACAAGTGCTTTCATTAGCGGTGGGGGTAAGCGAGAAAATTGGGTAGTGGATGACTACTTTCTAATTGGTGAGCGGGTAGAGCCGTGGATTGATGAAAAAGTTGTGAAGTATCATCGGACGATCGAACAGTATTTTAAAATATTGCAAGATTGCCAATTTAATATTATGAATCTTAGTGAAGCTACACCAATTCAATCATCATTCTCTTCAGAAAAAGAGTGGAAAAGACGCCAAAGGATCCCACTATTCCTACTCTTCGCATGTGAAAAAAGCCGCAAATGAGTTTAACAAAAGGAGATAGACAGATGAATATTGAGGTTCCAGCCGTTTTCCCTGTTTCATATCAAGCATTAGAACAAGAAGCAAAAAAACTCATGTCTAAGGGAGCATATGGATACGTCCGCTCGGCAGCAAGTAATGAGGAAACATTACGAAAGAATACAACAGCCTTCGAAAAATGGTCAATACTACCTCGAATGCTTAGAAATGTAGCAGATATAGATATGAGTGTGACATTAGGAGAGCATACTTATCCATACCCCATTTTTATTGCCCCAGTCGGCATGCAAAAATTGACACATGAAGAAGGTGAGTTGGCAACTGCTAGAGCGGCGAAAACAATCGGAGTTCCTTTTATCCAGAGTACAGTCTCTAGCTACTCGATTGAGGAGGTCAAAGCGGCAACAGTAGATAGTCCAAAGTGGTTCCAGCTTTATTGGTCGAGGAATGAACAGGTTTCATTCAGTATGGTAGAGAGAGCTGAAAGAGCAGGTTATGAAGCGATTGTCGTTACTGTTGATACAATCATGACAGGCTGGAGAGAAACGGATATCGCTACACAATTTTCTCCGCTAAAAGAGGGCTACGGTAAAGCAAATTACGAATCAGATCCAGCCTTTATGCATGCGCTTGGTGAGAAGACTGACCATGAATCTATGATTCAATCTGTTTTAGATAATATTCATTATCCTGAAATGAATTGGTCGCATATTGCAGCATTAGCAAAAAGAACGTCCTTACCTATCTATATTAAAGGTATCCTTCATCCAGAAGATGTACAATGTGCAATAGAGGCAGGCGCATCAGGGCTAATTGTTTCTAATCATGGTGGCAGGCAATTAGATGGAACAGTTGCTGCGCTAGATGCATTGCCTGCGGTTGTTAAAGCAGCTAATCAAAAAGTGCCAGTAGTATTTGATAGTGGTATTCGCCGTGGGACGGATATAGTAAAGGCATTGGCACTAGGCGCAGCAGCTGTATGTATTGGTCGACCATTTGTATATGGTTTAGGTATAGACGGCCAAGTAGGGGTTGAAAAAGTATTAGAAAACTTAATAGAAGAAACGAGAATTACCATGTCCCTAGCTGGCATTGCAAGAGTGAAAGACTTAAATCAGTTAAAATTGATAAGAGAATAATTTTAACCGTGCACTCAGCTCAAATCCAGCTGATTGATATAACTTGATCGCCTGATGATTATCAAGCGATACACATAATGTGATTTTATCTATGTTTTCAAACTGGAAGAGTGTTTCGAGTGCAGCCTCAATGAGCTGTCGCCCTCTTCCTTTTTTTCTTGCTTTAGGACATACAGCAAGGAATTCAATCTGCCCTTCACCAAAGTGTGGTGCAGCTTCGAGATATACATAGCCCTGTAATTGGCCATTTTCTGTCAATAGAAGCAGTTTATGATGCTGATCCAACAGTTTTAGTATCTCTTCGCCTGACAAATAAGTTTGTGGAAAAGTTGCTTCGTGTAGTAGCAGAAAATCGTTGCGATATTGCTCATGATAGCTGTGACAGATGTTTTGGAAAATCCCTCGCTTTGCTGCGAGTATGGCGTGATTTCCTTGGTGAGTGGCATTGATTGATTGTAAAAAATGTAAGGTACTATTATTCTTTTCGTTCACAAAAAACGATAATTGCTGTAGCTTATTTTCATAGGAGTTTACAACTTGGTTCCACAAATCTTTTTTTACCTCATGATTCTTGGCAAAGGGACCCCATACTTCGGCACTCCGGTCAGCTTCATCAATATCTAATCCTATTGCAGCTTCAATTTCACCCTCATATTCATAAGTGATAAAATAAGGCTTTATTTCTTGTATATCATGCAGAATGTCCTCTTCCTTTTCTCCACAATAGCCGATATGATGCTTGTCTAATTGATTTAAATCAGCGATGAACTTGGCTAACTGTTTAGTCATAACAGACCTCCTTAAGCTTGTTTAGGTGGCAGACGGTCATCTTTAATTTTCTTATCATTAATTTTAGGCTCCCTCTGCAGTAAATGGTTGCGAATATTTGAACGGTGTAAATAAATGAGCAACAATAAAAATAGGAAGAAAATCCATTCATTTTTTTGTAGTGGTGAAAGGGTGGCATATAAGAAAAGAGCAACCCCTACAGAAATGGAGCCATAGTAAAGGTATTTTGTGATAGAAACCACGGCAACAAAGGTGATATAGGCAATTAGAAATAACCAGATATTCGCGACCAATAGCACACCAGCAGTAGTAGCAATGGCTTTTCCTCCACGAAAGCCAGCGAAAATAGGGAAGCAATGCCCAACAACTGCAAACAAACCAATAATCAGTGGATCACCACCTGTTTGAAGTAACAGGGGGAGTGAAGCAGCAAGTGCACCTTTACCTATATCAATAATTAAAACAGTAACCCCTGCTCTTTTTCCTAAAACCCGAAGTGTATTCGTTGCGCCGGGATTGTTGCTACCATATTCACGAATATCAATGCCAAAGAAAAGTTTACCTACAAGCAAGGCAGTAGGTATCGAGCCAATGAGATAAGATAGTAATAAAATAAATAAGTCCATAGCTAAACTCCTTATCAAGAAAATTCTAACATTACTAATTTTACCATATTAGTCTATGCGAAAATATCCTATAAAATAATAAATAAATATTAAAATAATGTCTATCTTTTTCAAAATGAAAGAAACTATTTAGTGTAAAATAACAGTGTGATAGAGTGGATGACAGAAAATTATAAAAATTTTTTAATCGTCTTAAGAATTACATCATTCAACTAGACTGTTATAAATCAGGGATTGAATAAGTTCTGCAATATCCTCATGGTGAGGAATAACAATTAAGTAATCGGCTTCTTTCTTGAAAGGGACGTTATGTTTTTTGTTTCTTAGTAGTTCCGTAAAACGTTTTTTCTCTCCTTGGATGATATCTGCTCTTCGATTACTAATACTATTCGTCTATTTTAAAAAAATGTAGCTTGAACAAAAGTTAAACCCTCGATAAAGACATTGCTTCAATCTACGGGAAAAAATTATTTCCTAAGGGTTATAAATGCCGATTCTTTTGTAAATAAATCACCCCAACTTAAACAAATAACAAAAAAACACCCCTTTTTGGGATGTTCTTTGTTGTTCTCTTTTAAACATAAACACTGTCACATGTGTTAGCGATTGGTTCATAATAGCAGTGATTTTTAAACTGGCCAGCAAAAGGTTGATTATACCAAGTAGGCGGGCAGGGAGCATATGGATTGAAATACCAGAGTGCATATTTAGCAGGGTGTTCACGCCAATATTTCAAATTTTTCTCGGCGAGTCTTTTTTCTGTGCTCCTTGCTCTGTTGTAAAAGAGGTTCCCCTTCTGCACGGCTTCGAATGAATAATTACCACCTTGCACATGATAAATGACATCCTCGATTGTTCGAACATCTTTAAAGTCAAGACAGTCAGCGATTGCACGATTAACGATTACATTGCCTACGTATAACATTCCTTGCTTTCCTTCACCCTCAGCTTCGGCTCTCATCATCCTTGCCATTAAATCTACGTCGGAACTTGTATAAGCTACTCTCATGCTGTTCTCACCCCATAGTTAAGAATATGAAGATAAAGTGATATTCATGATTGAAAATGTCTAGAACCCATTATTTTGCAAAATATAAGTATAGTCAAGCAGGCTAATTTTTGCTTGAATAAAGCTAGTGAAAATATTTTTATCTTTTGTGTAGGGGAAAGATGATTGTGTAACGTCTATTATGATGGAAGCTAAAAAGGAAAGGGGGAGAGTGACATTAGCGACCAAGTTCTTATCCAAAAAATATTAGATGGCAACGACCATGCTTTCCGATTACTTGTCGAAAAATATCGCAATGAACTTTTTAAAGTTACGTTTGCGGTATTACGTGATCGGAATGCTGCTGAAGATGCCGCACAAGAAGTGTTTTTGAAAATCTATCACTCTCTCCCCCAATATGAGGATCAAGGTTTTAAAACATGGATGAAACGAATCGCCGTCAATCACGCCATTGATATGAAAAGAAAAAAAGAACGACAGCGTGAAGACATAATAGATGTGATTGATTTTGATAGAAGGGAATCTTCACATGGTAATATTGAAACAAAGTTCCTTAGGAAAGAAACGGTAGAGTTAGTAAGACAACGTATCCATCAATTGCCAGAAGGCTATCGACATGTCATTTATGATTTTTATATAAACGAAAAAACCTATCAACAAATGGCAGATGAGCAAAATGTGCAGGTGAAGACCATCGAAACAAAATTATACCGAGCACGTCAATGGATGAAAAAGCATTGGAAGGAGGACGATTTTTCATGAAACATTACAGTTATGAACAATGGACGAAATATGTGAAGAATGAATTAGATGGTGAAGATAAAATTCTTTATGAGGACCACCTCTATACCTGTGATCAATGCTTGGAGGTCTATCTGACGGCAATTGAGGCAGAGGAACTCCCAGATATTATAGATGGAACAGCTTTTACCGACAACATTATGGCCCAATTGCCAAATGAAAATAATAAACAAGATACAAAGAATGAAAATTTCTCTCGCAAAGCCACAGCGTTCTATAAAAAAACAATTTTTCATTATGGGATAGCGGCAGCGATGACTTTAATACTTATGTCAACGGGCTTTTTCCAAACGCTCACACAATATGCTGGTGATGTGGAGAGTAAACAGTTTAAAGAGGATAAAGCATCTATAACAGAAGGAATTATGGATAAAACATTTGCTTGGATGGATACAAAGAAGGAGGAGGATAAAAAATGAAAAACCCTTTATTGGCATTCTTATTAGGTTTTTTCCCTGGAGGAGGTCTTTTATATTTAGGCGTATTCCTCCGCGGGTTGGCCTATCTAATAGGCGAATTTGCCCTTATTGCCTTTACATTTTTCATGCTTTCGGTTGGGGTAGGAGGCGAAATTATACTTGTTGTCTTTGCTGGTGTCATTCTTTATATTATTAATCTCGTCGATACAGCTATTATGGCTTCAAAGTTGCTAAAGAATAAACAAGACCCGTCCTCTAAAGTCGGAGAGGAACTGGACTATGAACGGTTCCGTACTATTCTTTTATCTTTTATTCCAGGGGTGGGACATTTTCATTTAGGATTAATGAATAGAGGGATTACCTTACTAACGGCTTCACTTGGTTTCTGTATTATGGTTTTGTTTGTCGCTTTTTTAACTGATCGTGGAGAGTTTATGGTCTTTCTTTTACTATTCCCAGTAATTTGGGTATACAGTTTCTTTGATGCGATTCAACAATTAAATAAAAAGCAAAAAGGGGAAGAGCTCGTAGACAGAACTTTATTAGAAGATATAGAAAGAGGAAGAGAAGAGGGCCGGAAAAGTAAAGGGCTTGCTACTTTCTTATCTATTTTCCCGGGAGCAGGTCATTTGTATTTAGGACTACAGCGAAGAGGGATTCAATTAATGGCTGCTTTTCTTTTCTCTATCTATATTTTGGACGTTCTGCGTTTAGGGATTTTCTTGTTTCTCATACCAATTATATGGTTTTATAGTTTTTTCGACGGTTTACAAAAATCCTCACGCTATGGGGAAGAAGAGTTAGAAGATGTACCGATTGTTTCTTATTTTGAAAATCATCAAAAATGGTTAGGTATAGGGTTGGTTGTAGTTGGTTTGTATTACATGACAACAAATGTCTTATTGCCGGCTTTTGCACCAAGTATTATTGAAGTGTTGAATATTGACGTCTGGTACTGGTTTAATCGCTATTTCCAAACAGCTATTGTATGTATCGTTTTAATTGGTGGCGGGTTAAAGCTCTTATCTGGAACAAAAGAAAAGAAAAAAATGAAGAAGGGGTGAAGAAAAAATGAGGACATGGAGAGTAGGAACCTTTTCAATGGGGGCATCACTTTTATTTTTAGGCGTATATTTGCTTCTTTCACAAATATTTAAGCTGGATGTCTCGAGTATACTTATTTCATGGTGGCCGATTATTTTTGTTATTTTAGGCGGCGAAATCTTGCTATTTTTATTCTTCTCAAAACAAGAAAAGCCTTACTTAAAGTATGATATCTTTAGCATTTTCTTTGTGGGTGTGTTAGGAACAGTTGGTATTACCATTGCACTTCTTAGTATGACAGGTATTGTTGATAAAGTGAGTGCCAATATGGACCTTGAACATAGGACAGGTGATTTACCAACATTCGATTTTGCTATGAATAATGATGTGAAAAGAGTCGTTGTTGATTCAGGCTCAACTGGCATAAGTGTGGAAGGATCGACAGGAAAGGAACTGTCTGTATTTGGTACCTACACTGCTACCCAATTAGAGAAAAAACCATTAATTACGGATGTTGAAGATTATATGACAACTACTGTAAAGGGAGATACCTTATACATTGCTTTTAAGGAACTACCACGTGAGTCAATCGCAATGTTTCAAAATTATAGTACTTTGGATCCGACACTCGTGATTCCACAAGATGTGACACTAGAAATTGACGGGAATTATAACGAAATTACGATGAAGCCTCGTCAACTAACAGCAGATTGGGACGTGAATAACAGTTCTGCAGTGAATGTGTACATGAGTAAAAACAGTAATGCCGAGCTTGTTATATCAGATGTTGGTGACCTTAACTCTGAAAAAGAACCAAATAATATCGTTTTTACAGAAAAACAGGATGAATATGATGAACAACAGAGAGTAGAGAAAGCCATGCTTAAGTATGGCGATGGTAAATACACCATTTCAATCAATAATAGTGATTACATGCAAATAAAAGATAAAGAGTGATTTGAGGAGAAGCCGGCTTACAGTCGGTTTTTTTTGTTTTCTTAAACTTCAAGATGTTAAAATGAATTATTAAAAGCGTAGTTAGGAGAACAATTGATGACGACGATGGAATGGGAACGACTAGAAGGGGTATATAACTTCAGAGATATCGGAGGACTTGTTACGAGCAACGGACTAAGAATGAAATCAGGTCTGCTTTACCGATCAGATGAACTGTCTCGTTTGACTGAAGCGGATATGAATCTTTTTCGAAAGTTGAATATAAAAACAATCTGTGACTTAAGAACGGTGTCAGAAGGAGAATCAAAGCGAGCGAAAATTCATGAAGAACAAAATCTCTCAGTAGTAAAAATTCCTATTCAAGACCCTAGTTGGGAATTGACGCGAAAAGGGATGCTTAAATTTTTACTAACTGGTGCGAGACATATGAACTTTGAAGAGTTGATGCTTAAAATGTATCAGCATATGGCGTTCGGTTGTCAAAGGGAAATTAAACAAATCTTTGATCTGACAGTTGAAAAGGAGCACGCTCCACTGCTTATTCATTGTACAGGAGGTAAAGACCGGACAGGTTTTATGTCATCGTTAATTCAATTAACAGCGGATGTTCCATACGATATGGTCATGAAAGAATACCTCCAATCCAATGAATTGATTGCGCCCAGAATGAAGAAAACCGCAAAAGCACTAAAGATAGCTAGCCTTTTCCGTTTGAAGGAAGCAGATATTCAACCAGTGCTTGAAGTACGAGAAGCTTATCTTGAACAAGCCTATAAAGCCATATTTTCTAAATATGATACAATCGAGGACTATCTTATGAAGGAGTGCTCAGTTGAGAGCGAGGTTATAGAGAAATTAAGAAGAAGGTTATTGGATTGATTAGATGATACGGAGAATGGTGGGAAGATGCCTTTTGGGGTGAAAGACTTCTCATTTTCTCCGTTCTATGTATTTTTACTTACTCTCTTTGTAAAAAATTATAAGTAAATAAGACTGAATATTTTTACTTTAATATTATATCTTCTATACACCCTTTTTATATTCTCTTCAAGTTCCTCCTTTATCATTTGATTCGAAAGATAAAATAAAGGAGTTGGGGAATTTGAAGAAAGTATTACTTTTCTGTTTACTAGCGACAGTGATTTTTGTGACTTTGCCTTTTGGTGAGGCTGAGGCAAGTAGGAAAGAAAAAGAAATTGCGAACGTAGCGCATCGGGGAGCTTCGGGCTATGCACCAGAAAATACAATCGCAGCATTTGATTTAGCTGTTGCGATGGGTGCAGATTATATTGAGATTGATGTGCAAAGAAGTAAGGATGGCAAGTTAGTCATTTTACATGATACGACAGTCGACCGCACAACTGATGGAACTGGCAAAGTAGGTGACCTCGATTTTAAGGAGTTAAGACAACTAGATGCTGGTAGCTGGAAAGGTGAGGAATTTGCAGGAGAGAAAATTCCTAGTTTCGATGAAGTCCTCGATCGTTATAAAGGAAAAATCGGTATTCTCATTGAACTGAAAGCACCCGAGTTATATCCTGGTATCGAGAAGCAAATGACGAAAGCATTAAAGAAACGGAAGATGGATAAACCGAAAAGAGAAGAAGTGATTGTCCAATCCTTTAACTTCGAATCTATGAAACTGGCAAATAAATTATTACCAAGAATGCCTATTGGCGTATTAACTTCCTCTCCTAACGATGTTAGTGATGAAGCGCTCAAAGCATTTCGGAAATATGCTGATTATTTTAACCCGAGTATCGGTCTTGTGAATGAAGAACTCGTCAAAAAGGTGAGAAAAAACAAAATGAAAATCCAGTCTTGGACTGTTCGTACACCTGAAGCAGCACAATTCTTAAAAGAAATGAAAGTGGATGGCATTATTACTGATTATCCGGATTATGTATATTAAATAGTGGGGCAAGGGCGTTCTCAAACGTCTTTGTCTTTTTTAATTTCCAGAAAAGTAATTTATAGTAAAAATATTTAATGTTACGGTATACTTGAACAAAGTCAAGGAAGAAAGGTGTGATAAGGAATGCTTGCAAATGAACATTTATATTTAAGAAAGATGACTGTGGATGATATACCCATTTATCATAAATGGCGAAATGATTTAGATGTGATGACTTTTACGAGTTTAGATTTAGATAGATATACATATGAAGAAACAAAGGAGTTCATTGAGACAGTCATTCTCGGGGCGACGGATTCTAAATGCTATATCATTGAGGAGAAGAGTCATCAACGTCCAATCGGCATCATCTCATTAGTGAATATAGACATGAAAAATCGTAATGCTGAACTCATTATCGATATTGGTGAAAAAAATGAATGGGGTAAAGGTGTTGGTACGAGCGCCGTTCAAATCCTCTTAGAATATACTTTTATGGAGTTAAATCTTCACCGCCTTTCATTGAGGGTTTTTTCATTAAATAAGAGAGCACACCATGTTTACGAAAAATTAGGATTTATTGAAGAAGGTCGTGTGAGGCAATGTTTATTTAGAGAAGGCAAATGGTTTGATATGATCCATATGGTCTATTACAGGAGGAATATATGAACAGGAGGACAGTATGAATATAAGGTCGTACAATCAACAAGATAAACAAAGAATCTTGCAATTATCATCTCGTTTGAGTGAGATTTCCTTTCTAGAACACCGTGATTCCGAGCAGATGCAGCAAAAACAATTGGAAATGGCACAGGCCTCCATTGATGAGAATAGTGATAATATATTTGTCGCAGAAGAAGAAGGTGTGTTTTTAGGATATATTGAATGTAAGGAAGAAGAGGATTATTTTTCAAAAGAAAAGCTAGCGTATATATCTGCTATCGCGGTCACTGCTGAAGGTGAGGGAAAAGGAGTTGGTAGGCAGTTGATGCGTTTTGCAGAAACTTGGGCACATGAAAGAGGAATCAAAGTCCTCGTTCTAGATGTGTTTTCCGAGAATCAACGTGCCGTCCAATTTTACGAACATATCGGGTATTCGCAAGAAATTGTGAAGATGACAAAAGTAATCGGGGGTTAATAAAGTGAAAGAAATCTATATCGTCAGACATTGCCAAGCAACAGGACAAGCACCTGATGCTGAACTAACCACAACGGGTCAGCAACAAGCAGAAGAGTTAAAGGCATTCCTTCAAGACATGCCAATTGATTGTATCCTCTCTAGTCCATTTTTACGTGCGACACAAACGATCGAACCGTTAGCTGAAAAAATCGGCGTTACAGTAGAAGTGGATAAACGTTTATCCGAACGTGTGCTGAGTACAACAAGCTTAGATGATTGGCAAGATAAGTTAAAGGCCACTTTCGATGATCTAGATTTATATTTTGCTGGTGGTGAATCAAGCAGGCAAGCGATGGACCGAATCTCTCAAGTCGTAGAGGAAATACGAAGCAGTGAGGCCGAGCGCACAATAATCGTAGCCCACGGAAATATTATTGCTTTACTACTAAAACAGTATCATGCTTCATTCGGGTTTGACGAATGGAAAGAATTATCGAATCCTGATGTTTATAGATTAAGAGAAAAACCCCGTGGATTTAGTGTAGAGCGGATATGGGTAAGGTGATTCATTTTGTCACATCTACTAGCGATTATTTTTTTAATTCTCTGTTTTTATAGCACGCTCACTTATTTCGAGTATGTCATCAAGAAGGAATTACGAGAAGCGAGACAAATGAAGATAATGGCACTGCTTTCGTTATTTATGACGATTGCTGTTTGGTTTTTGGGTGGTTAGGAGAAGATGTATGACACCAATATTTAAACAAATTTTAATAGAGTTAGAGAAGAGGAACAAGACAGCCCCTTTCATCATAGCCATCGACGGCTTTGGAGGAGCAGGAAAAACCACATTTGCGAAAAAGCTACAGCAATACTTAACACCCAATTACAATGTGAAGCTTTTTCATTTAGACAATGCTATCGAACCTGCAGCTAGGAGGTATGGTACCGGCTATGAAGAATGGTTTGAATACTATTATTTATAGTGGGACATAAAGGAGATAAGTAATCAGTTTTTTACTAGAGTGAAAGAATGTGAGCGCAAAGCCTTTTTTCCTTTTTATGATGAGGGGAAAGACCGGACCATGATGCAATCGTATTCCATTGACTCTTTTGACATTATTCTTATCGAAGGTGTGTTTATTCAGAGAGAAGAGTGGCGACCATTTATTGACTATAGTATATTCTTGCATGTTCCTAAAGATGTCAGGCAAATCAGACTTATGGAGAGAGATAATGGCAGTAAGGATTTGTTACTTAAGTATCAGCGGCGTTATTGGCGTGCGGAAGATTATTATTGGACAACGGAGAAACCGCTTGAAGGATCTTCTCAAGTGGTGTTAGAAAATTGAAAATCAAGAAGGTGCAGAATGGAATTTCCTTTCGGAGACGGGATGTCGATTGTTTTACCTCCAATACCATATACCATTGCAATAATTGTAATTATTTTTTTATTAGTATGTTGGGCAAAAAAACTTGAAACGGAAAAAATTAGAATTTTATTTTATTTTATAATCAGTACTTATGTGCTACCGATTTATACAAGTTCTAGTGAAGAGGGATATTTTCAACTTTTCATACCAATCGGTTTTATCTTTATTCTTCTTCATTTAAAAACATCAAGGAAGTATCATCCCTCGAAATTAAAAGCCAGTATACTAGGTTTCAGTATAGCGGTGTATCAAATGGTGCTTCCATATATATAGCTACCTATTTACTACTGAAGAAGGTTACTCTTTATCAGCAAAGAATAACCTTCTTTCTCATTTATTCCTCAGAAAAAACAAATCTTTCTTTCAGTGGACGTCCTTCATTGCCTTTTTCTGTCCAGGTGATTTCAACTTCAAGTTCTGTTGCTTTTTCAGCTAGGATAAAGTTTGCGAAATTGTATGGGGAGCTATTATTTAATTGTGCGGCAAGCGTATGCTTTTGATCTTCTGAAATTTGCTTGCAATCTAATGCTCCCGGACAACCTTGTAGGGCATACTTTGTTGTGGATTTTGGTTCATTTCGGTACATTGAAATTTCAGCAGTTACGAGGTTGTTCTCTCCCATGTTTTCAACTTTCAAAGACCGTGTATCATAATGACCGAACTTGGATTGCTGTTTTGGATTATCGTCCACACCCTCACTTATTTCCACGGACCAACGTTGAGATGATTGCTCGACGGGTAAGGTGTCGAAGGTAAGGGCACTAACATTTGATACAAGGCCAATATAGATGAAAATGAAAAGTAATATGACCATTCTTCTTTTTTTACGCATATTGAACAGCTCCTTTTGTAATAAGATTCTTTTTATTATGTCGTTAGCTGAAAGGAATATTCTTCTAAAAGTAGAAATATAAAGTTAAATAAAAGAAGGGATACGACTGGTGAATGGTCAGGTTGAGGCAAGCAGGTGTATATGTCAGAATACGTCACGGATGCAACTGTTCGTTCAAAAGGAAATGGTGGAAAGCTAATGCAATTGGCGAAACATGGAGCGGGCTATATTTGTCTTGAATCAGCCTAGTCACGAAAAGTAGCTCATCGTTTTTATGAAGAAAAACTGGACTTTCCTAAATGGTGCTATTCTTTCGGAGAAGAATGATAAAGGAGGTAAACTATGATTATAGGGATTCATCATGTACAATTAACGATTCCAAAAGGAGCAGAAGAAAAAGGCAAGCAGTTTTATTGCGAAGTTCTGCAATTAAAGGAGATTGAAAAACCAGCTTCATTGAAAGGGAGAGGTGGATTTTGGTTACAGGTAGGTGACCGTGCTGTCCATGTTGGCACTGAGAATGGATTTGACAGAACGACTACAAAGGCACATATCGCTTATGAAGTAGATAATCTATCTTTTTGGAAGGAAGTATTATCGCAGCAAAACATTAGTTTAATAGAGGGTGTCCCTATTCCAGGTTTTGACCGCTTTGAATTTAGAGATCCGTTCGGCAATCGTGTAGAAATGATTGAAGAGATTAGTAAATGATGCCGTTGATGACTGAAAGATGTGTATTAACTCCGCTCTCTATGAAGCATCTTCCCACAATGGTGAAATTGTATCGGAATGCCGAGGTCCGGGAGTATCTTGGTGGGATAAGGACAATTGAAGAAGTAAAGGAGCAAATGGAGAATATGTTGATGAACTTATCATCGTATTATTGGATCGTATCAGATAAGCATACACATCATCACTTAGGATTTATCGCTCTTACCCCCCACCATTGTAAGGCGGATATAGAAATCTCTTATCAATTTTTCCCCGATGGTTGGGGGAAAGGGTATGCAAGTGAAACCGTTCATGAAGTGTTGATGTATGCCTTTTCTACTCTTAACGAGCAAAAGGTTGTCGCTGAAACACAAGTAGCTAACAAGCGGTCGTGTCAACTTTTAGAAAAACTTGGTTTCACTATTGATTGTTATATTGATCGTTTTGGAGCAAGGCAAGTGATTTATAAATTAGAAAAAAGCTTAAGTTGTAAGGTGTTTGCTAGAAACACGAGCCCCATTAAAGAAGGAAACAATCGCTAAAAAGATGATGAGCCCAGCAATATAAAGGTAGATGTCCCTAGTTGGTAATGGCAAAGAGGCAAATAAAATCCCTAAAGGCATCGTTATTCTTAAAAAGAGGAGGCGGATGGCACTTAATTCTACTAATTGATCCCTAGGAGCCACTCTTTGGAAAATGGCTACACTTTGTGCGTTGAATAATGGGAATAGTAAGCCACCGAGTAGCTCGGAAACCAATGCAAAGGTTATGGATGGTGTGAGAGACAATAGCATAAAAGAGAGCTCTCCCCCAAACAACCCGAGATAAAGCGTTACATTGTTCTTAGGTAACTTCGCTAACAAGAATGTCCCTAGTACATAACCAAGTGGAAAAGCAGCGGCAAATAGGGCATACTCCCAGGAAGTGCCGCCTAATTCTTCACGAAAAAATGGAATCTTTATCACCATTGTTGCTCCTACAGCAAACTGCACCGCTGAAGAGAGAAGGGTTAACTTCCATAAAGGAGGATAAGAAAAGAAGGTTTGATAGCCTGCTACGAAGGCTGTTAGCCAACTTTTTTTATTTTTGTTAACTGATGACCTTGTTGTTGTGTATGGCAATTGGTGTATTGCAAAAGCGCTGAGAAGAAAGAGCAATGTTGTGAGTAGATAAAGAAAGTGTAGAGGGAAGACGAGTAAGAAAAAAGAAGCGATTCCTGGTGCGATAAAGCTCATTAACCTTATCGTTGCATCGAGCGAACTGTTGGCTGAAACAAGCTTGTTATCTTCACAATATATGGGTATTAACGCGAATGAGATACTAGCATAGATTGGTTGCAATATACCGATTGTACATTGCAGAATGACAAGCAATACTATGGTTATATTATTTATGCCTACTATGCTTCCTAATAGAGGTAAAAGATAGACAGCTGAGCGGAAGAGTTGGATGACAAATAACATTTTTTCTTTATTGATATTGTTTAAAAACGGGACACTCAAGCTTTGAATAAAGAGTGAAGGTAGGAAATAGCAGAGCCACATGGTTGCCATCCATTCCTTTGAACCTGTCAGCTCATAGAGTAATAAGCCATTAATAATTCCCCCGATGGCCCCACCAAATTCAGAGATTAAATTTCCTAACCATAATATTTTAAATGACCGCGTATGTAACATGAATTGATTCCTTTCCTTATAATGGATAAGTAGATTGTCTATATTCTATATTTTTAGAATTATTTATTCAATATATTTCGAATAAAAAGAAAAGGAATTTGTGTTTACTAAATAGAATATTTTTAAGAAGAGAATGTATCATTTAACTTTTAATGAGAGGCTTTAACTATGCGAATGACCCCTATGAGAAGGTGGACATAGGTAAAGTTAGGCAAGGGAAGAGAAGTGATAAGGATGGAAATTAACTTAATCAGACATGGCGCCTCCATTCATAAAGAGAATAAACGAATAAATGGGCAGCAGTATCGTTCGTGGGTAGAAGCTTATGATGAATCCGGAGTCGAACCAATGGAACAATATCCAGCACTGACAATCGAAAAGATTCAAAAAGCACATACATTGCTGACGAGTGATTTGTTACGTGCGACGGCGACTCTTCATTATTTAGCTGTTAATCAAAGTTATGCAGCTCATGCTCTTTTTCGGGAGGCAGAGCTTCCTCATATTTACTTAAGTAAGTTTATAAGGTTAAAGCCAAAACATTGGACACTCTTTTTAAGAATCGCATGGTTTTTAGGTGCCAAACATAGGTGCGAGTCTTATTGTGAAGCTAAAGAGAGAGCTATTGCCGCGGCTGATTTTCTCATTAATGAAGCGCGAGAAAAAGGATCGGTTTGTTTAGTCGGACATGGCATATTCAATCGCCTCATGGCTAAAGAGTTAGAAAAACGACAGTGGCACGGAATGATTCATCACACGCATTGGAGCTGTAGTACTTATATTTTGCCAAAGGGGGATACAATTGAAGCTTAAATATAGTCGGTTCATTTTCATGATAGTTTTACTTTTCGGATGCACAAAGGAAGCTGATTTTGAAGAATTTAAGGAAGAAATGTTAGCTAAACAATCTTCCTATCAAACTCATGTAGTGGCATATGAAGAAGCAAAGGAAGATAATCAAGCAGAAGAGATGTTAAAGGAACTAGAAATTTTATATACAGAGGCAACGAAGCTATCAAGTTTATACAGCCAATATCCGCCACCTGAAAATCTAACTGAAAGTATGTTATCCGTATTTGAAGGGGCGAGTGCCGACCTCTCTACAGCTTTCTCATTAAAGGCGGAGGTACATCAATTAGAGAAAGAAGTTTTAAAAACGGGATTAGATCAACAGGATGACATCAACCGATTAAAGACGGAAGCCAATGAGTTTGAACAATCAGGATTGAAAAAGCTTGATCGAATCGCAAGTTCATAATGGTAAAATTCATATAGTTTTCAAAATTATGTTATAATTAATGGGACCAATCGAATGAGAGGTGGCAATATGTTTCGACGAAAATTGATTGCAGCTTCCATTACAAGCGTGCTTTATCCACTGACCTTAAATCCTCATTTCATAGAATTAGAATTCCTTGGACTTGTTATGATGTATAGTCTTCCAGTCATTTATATCTATGGAATAGCGACTTCCCTCGTTAGTGATTGGCTTGCCAGTTTACTTGCTAAAAAGAAAAATAAGATAGTTATCTTCCTTACCTTTCTCTTCCATACTATATTTGGACTCGTTCTCCTACATATTAGTTTAATTGCCGCATGGTTGTTTTTTGTTATCGATCGTTTGTTAAAAAGGAAGCAGGAAAACTATCAAACGAAGACAGCGCTTTTAAGTTTTCTTTTACCGATATGCTTTTTTATATTCTTTCTAGTGTTGATCAGGATTTAATGAAAGGGGAGGTTAAATGGGCGCAAGATCACAGGAACAGCAGGTAATCGTATATGGTAAAAAAGAAATCACAATAAGGTTTGTTTTAAATATTTATGGCATTTTCGTTATTTTAGGTTTTATTTTATCGATATTTACCTCTCCCATTTCATTGAACGAGCAATTACAATTTGTTTATCATACAGAACATTTATTGAAAGAAGAAAAGGTTATCCAACTCATTATATTTTTGGTAATGGGTGCTGTGATTTATTTTCCGGCGACTAATATTTTTTATCATCAACTAAGTAAACGTGAAGAAAACAGTGAGATAGATTCAGCCTCAGCTTAAAGAAATTATTTAGGCTGGGTATGGTCACTATGTTCTTTTTCATCTCGATCCCTATTCTCCATTGTTTCTTCTTGTTCATCGGTGTAAGCTCGTTGCTCATTACTTTGGCTATTTTTCTGTCTTAAATAATCGGAGCGCTCACCGTAATAAATGAGGTCAAAAATTGCCCGACCGTTAGTAGGTTGCCCATCTGGCAAATAAACAGGGACAATATCAAAAAATACATAATAAAAGCAATAAAAGATAAATGTTTGCCAGAAAATATTATTTGGTAAGATCCCTTCTAATACAAGCGAATTAGCAATAATCGCGCAACCACCTGTCGTTAAAATAGGAGAAGCATATATGAACCCGTGCCAAAAGCGCCCGCTCGGATTTAATTCTTCATACTCCATCCAGCTATTCATAAAGAAGTATCTTCTCACTTCGATAGTAGGTATTTTAAATAATACCGGCCCACTTCCAATCACTAGTTTCTTTTCTTTACTCCCTAAAATGGTCGCTGCTAGGTAATACCCAAACTCTCGAACGATTGTTGTTAATGGCAAAATGATAATGGCAGATAATAAAAGTCTAAGCCAATCAAAAAGGTCAAACACGATATATGCACACTCCCTAGCAAAAATATATAGTTTCTATTTAGGCTCATTTATCATGAATTAAACTTTTTCCTATACATTTTTTAAAAAAATAGATAGAAGGTAGGAGGTCACATAGGTTGGTGGAGATCATTCTTGCTGTATTCCTTTGTAGTATTTTAGTGGTCATTGGTGTATTAATTCAACGTAAGGGTAGTGTCAGTTTTATCGCTGGTTATAAAGAGGGAAGAGTAAGGAATGAAAAGAAGCTAGCCAATCGAGTCGGTCTGACTATTATCTTGTTTGCAGTGGAGTGTTTTTTACTTATTTTGATTCACTTATTACTCTTTCCGGTAAATGGTTTATACATTGGGATATTGGCGGTTGTTCATTTATTTGTTGTCTTTGCTTTATTTGTACAAGCGGTTATGGTTTAAAATAATTATTAAATTTTGGTCAAATCTCTCGTTCTATTACAGTTAAAAAAAGAAGAAAACCTCCCTTACGATTAATGGGAAGTTTTCATTTCATCATTTACGTTTGCTTCACATTTCCTTTAACAAATACCTGTTGATTAACTTTTATTAAAATACTTATCACGGCCATTAAAGCGGCAGATAGGAGAAAAACAAGCTGAACATTGAATGTTTCAGCGAGCCATCCCATCAGTAAAGAGGAAAGGGCGAAAATACCTGTGCCCAAAGCGCCTAGTGCGGCGTAGACCTTTGATAACTGTGTAAGTGACACACTCGTTTGAATCATTGTATGTTGCGGTATGCCTTTTATTTGCATAGAAGCACCAAATGAAAAGGCAAGGATAAGTGCAAGAACGGGTAGCGTATTAAAAGCGAATAAGAAAGTACTAAAAAACGCTGCGATGGCCCCTAACAGAAACACCTTTCGTATTTTGTTTTCTACTACATTTGCATACTTCATACAATAAAGACTGCCGAGAATGAGCCCAAGGAAAAAAGCGCCATTTATCCAGCCCCACCATTGATGGTCGGCTTGTAGCCTTTCACTCACAAATACATAGAGAATAGCAGCGATCCATACTGTAGTAGCGATGGAATCAAGCCCTTCAATATAGGCCATTTTTCGCAATATCGGTTTTCGATACAGGATGTGCCAACCTTCTTTCATTTCGGCAAACGGAGACGGTTGTTTTTCGTTTGAGCTTTGTACGCTGTTTAAAAAAGAAAGTAAACAACTAGATAAGAAGAATAAACCAATCACTACCCACAATAAGTTGTTGCTACCAATACGAATGAGCAACAAACTACTGATGAACCACATGCCAGCTTGAATGATTTGTGTAATCGTATCGAAAAACCCATTTGCTTTCACTAATTGTTCACTATTAACATAATGAGGAATCAATGTTTGGCTGATCGGATTCGCACAGCCATCGAGCAACCCGATGCCAGCAATGAGTAAAAAGACAATGATAAAAGGTACAGCAACCATTTCAGTTACAAGTAGGGTGAGTAGGATAATAATGATCGTTTTCCCAACTTGTGAAAAGGTGAGTAGCCATTTTAAGTTCCAACGATTCATCGCAAGCGGTGAAAGTAAACTTGATAGAAACATAGCTGATGTTATCGTAAAAGGGACAAATGCTGTATAAAAGCTTGACCCTGTCCATTGATATATCATACTAATGATTGATGTAATATAAAGAATATCCCCCATATTCGCAAGAGACTGCCCGGATACTAATAAAGCAAAATTTTTGTTTCGAAACATGATTATTTCCCCCAAGTTTTGTTCGTCTATAGTTGGATTTTTAGGGGTAAATCAAATTGGATTATTCAAGAATGCTTCAAACTCCTTTCGAACAATAGAAAGATAATGGGGGTCTCACTTTCTACAAATTTATCTATATGGAATAGAAGTGTTGTATATTTTTATCTTTTTAGGTATTCGTTTAAAATACTTCATTTTCCTTTGTTTATTAAAACTTTCAATCTCTTGTTTGTCGCGCAGCTTGATAAGAATACCAGGGGATGAAACTTTTTACAGTTATAGTGCCAGTTGTAAATTATATAAGCTGAACAGCTTCTTCTAATAATTCACTTGTTAACTGAGGGGAAGAATTCATTTGATTCATCTCGACTAGTTCCTTCAAAGATGATTTCATTAAGGCAAAGTGTTGATGTTCTTTGAAATATGGGAATGCCTTTTCTGCTAAGTATAGTTGGTATTTGTCTTGTTCATCTTCTAATTTATACTCCAATAATTTAAAAAGGTGTATAAAGACTTCTTCTTCTAGTTCTAGTGCTATTCTTTGTCCTTCGATAATATTTTTTCTTAAGGTTTTTTTACTACTTAAATGGCCTTCAACTGCAACGAGAATATAATTGAAAAGTCGATGAATGTAGACTTTACCTTTTTTATTACATAGGCGTATAGACTCCTTCAGGTATTGATAAGCTTCATTATATTCTTTTCTTTTGAGAAGCGTGTTTCCAAGATTGTTCAGTAACATCCCTTTTTTGTCATTATCATTAATTAATTCGCACGCATAAATTAATCGGTTATACATAGGTTTCACATCGACATAAGGATCTTCAGATATGTGTAATAACAACAAGGACTCCGCCTTAATTGCATCAGCGTAATTATTGATTTCTTTAAAGTATTTTAATGCCTTTTCTGCATACATGTATGCCATTACTTGTCTGCCTACATATTGATAACCAAGTGCTAAATGATAATAGAATTCCTCATTTGGGTAATAGGCAATCTGGATTTTATTGAAAATAGCGATGGCTTCATAATGATCATCTTTTTTAGAAGAATAGCGGATGAGATGCCATCCTTTCATATGAAGTAAAAAGTTTTTTTCATAAGGATTCATCCATGCTTCTACCTTGTCTAAAGAACCTAAGAGGGCATCGATCTCCTTCTTCTCCTCCTTTACGAACCAATATCGTAGCATTACCAGTTGATAAAAATAGGCATACTTAGTAGATAGTAAGTACGGTATATTATTTAAAATTCTTCGGTAAGACTCTACCTGTTTAATCTTATTCAAAATCAAAGCTTCATTGAAAGAATGCAATGTTTTTTCGATTTCCTCGAACTTTTCACTTTCTTTTTGTAAATCAATTTGTAACTTTTGCGAAAACAATTGAATAATTTCTAATGAATAATCTGTTTTACCATTCTCAATTTTACTCACATGTGTTGCGGTACAAATACCGTCACCTAATTGTGATTGAGTCATACCTTCTTTTTCTCTATAAAATTTAATAATATGGCCTACTGACAATGGTACTTACCCCCTAGATCTATTTAATTATTAATGTATACAATTGTAATATAGATTTATTGAATTGGTATATTATTTTTAATACTCTGTAATTATTTCTCTCGCTATTCTTCTTAAGACCGAAATAAAAATACAACCCTCCACTTAAACACCAGCGAGAATCTATTTGTTATAGTTGGTGATACACTTGAAAAGGAGGGAATTTTGTGATGGAGACAAGCGAATTTATTTATCTTGAAAAAACTATAAATGAATTAACAAAGGCCTATAAAAAGCTTTCATCAAACATTATTGATCAAGACCACAATTTTAAGGAATTACAAAAATATATGGTTGAATATAAAAATGAACTCGATAAATTCCAGGTGTATGACTACCAGCAAACTTTAAGTATGATAGACAAACATGGTTTCGCACGAGTGGTGGAACGTGAGCAGGTAAGAAAGCTTATAGAATCCCCATACTTCGGACGATTTGATTTTTTATATCATGGTGACCATCCTAGTGAGGCAGAGACGTTTTATATTGGGCGCTTCGGTTTTGCCGATGAAGAAGGCACACAAATTATCTATGATTGGCGCGCCCCTATTTGTAATATGTACTATGAATTTGAAGTCGGTGAGGCCTATTATATTGCGATGGATCAGCAGTTTGACGGAGAACTTATTAAGAAACGTCAGATTAAAATAGAAAATTCTAAACTCCAATATGTGCTTGATAGCTCATTAACAATACAAGATCAAGTTCTACAGCAAACATTAAATCAGCATACAAATGATAAGATGAGAACAATCGTCACTTCGATTCAACGAGAACAAAATAAAATAGTAAGGAATGAATCAGCGTATAATGTCATCATTCAAGGAGTTGCTGGTTCTGGAAAAACAGCTGTTGCTTTGCACCGCATAGCTTATTATTTATATAAATTCCGTGATACGTTACGAGCAGAACGTATTTTTATTTTGTCGCCGAACAAAGTATTCGGTGACTATATCTCTACCGTCTTACCCGAGCTAGGTGAAGAGCCAATTCGCTCCTTTACATTGGACGAGCTTACGGAAAACTTATTACCAGCTGGTGTAACTTTTAGATCATTTGAGGGAGAAACAAAAGAGATTCTATCGAATCCAAATGGGGAGCTGGCTTTACGTGCAAAAATGAAAGGGAATTATTCATTTGTTCAAAAGCTTCAATCCTTTTTATTTAACTTAGACTCAAGGCTTCTTAAAAACGAAAATATCTCCATTGCTGGTGTAGTGCTACAAGCTGATTATTTACAAGGGCGCTTCCTTCAATATCGAAGTGAGCCGATTGTTACACGTTTAGAACTTATGGCAGATGATATCATTCAAGCGCTTAAATCTAAGTGGGATAGAGAAGGGAAAATACCGAATAAAAGTGAAATCATAAAGCGTCTGAAAAAACGACTCTTGTTTTCTTCACCGTTAGAGATTTATCGTTCTTTTATCGAAACACAGGGGCAAAACTCTTTTAAGTTTTCGAAAAAACATTTTGAATTTAATGATGTATACCCTTATCTATTTGTACAGTTTTATTTTAAAGGTATCAAGCAGTATGAGCTCGTACAGCATTTTGTACTAGATGAAATGCAAGATTATACACCAATCCAATATGCTGTACTTTCTAAAGTGTTTACGTGTAAGCGAACAATCATTGGTGATTTTAGTCAGGCTATCTTACCATATGAAACGATATCAAAAGAGGCATTTGAAGCCATGTTTAATAATCTAGAATATGTAGAATTAACAACCAGCTATCGGTCATCATATGAAATTGCATTGTATGCAAAAAAATTCATGCATAATGGGGAAATTCATCCAATTGCAAGACACGGGGAAGAACCAAAAGAATGTATGTATTTAACATTTGAACAGATGCTGAAACAGATTCATGAAATTGCGATGAATGATTATCGAACTACGGCCATTATCTGTAAGGGGGAGAAAGACTTACAGATCTTGCAGGAACGTTTAAACATACCATTTACAGTACTGGATGGCCAAACGGGAAAGTTTGAAACAGGTCTAGTTTTAACGACGATTCAGTATGCGAAAGGTCTTGAATTTGATGTTGTTATCGTACCTTTTGTGAATGAAACCAATTATAGAACCGAATTTGATCGTGGGCTAATGTATATAGCCTCAACAAGAGCAATGCATGAATTAACCGTATTGGTAGATAAAGAAGCACCATCACCATTATTGTAGTTCTGTTAAGATAGCGATGATTGTTTTCAGATCATCCATCGCTATCTTTAATTGATTCATTAAATCGTCTGTTACATGGAAAAAATCCGAAGAAAAGGTGGGCGTTTGTAAAATTTGCAGGATATCTGTGTTTTTTTTCGATTGTTCCATTTCTTGAAATAAATGTGCAATGCTAGTAATCGAGAAATGTGCGCTGCGTAACGCGCGTATTACGAGTAATTTTTGAATATCACGATCTGTATAAATTCTTCGATTTTGCGTATTTCTTTTAATAGTATACAAATGATTCCGTTCCCAATTCCGTAATGTTTCTTCCGTTAACTGAAGCATAGAAGCAACGGACTTGTGGGAGTAAGTTTCACCTGTAATCGATTTGTTTTGTAATAAATTTTTCACCGTCTCAATTGCTTTTAAAGCAAACTCATATTCTGTTTGCAAATAGGTTAAATAGGATTCTGCTGCTCGTAAGCTATCTTTGAACTGTTCGCGGCCACTAAGTCTAACAATTTCTGTTGCCTTTTTGCGAAGGTTATTCTGTATAAATTCTTGTCTAAAAGCAAGTCTAGAGATTTCCATTTGCTTAAGATGAAGTTCAGAATAAACTCTGTAACCATTTGGTTTTCTTGGTACAGGCGAAATAAACTGCCATTCTTCATAAAGTCGTACTGTATTTGGATGGACCTTAGATAATTTAGCAATTTCACTAGTGTTCATAAAAAAAGCCACCTTACTAACTGAAGATAGAATGTAATGAAAAAAAGCCCACGAATAATTAAGGTTTATCATATCAACATGGTTAAAGCAAATGATAAAAATAGCTAGATATCCGAAAAAGGTTTCTATCTCTAGCCTTTCAATGTCATACTCTAATTGGTACAACTTGATTTTCTCCTAATTATTCTATAATAAATGATGAGGATTCTTGTAGCGAACTGTTTGCAAGAGACGTATACGCAGAAAAGACAGAAAAAAGACTGGTCACTTAGAGGAAAAAACCGAAATGAAAGCCGAGCAAAAGCGTTTTGCACGTCATTTGAATTTCTGAATATGGAAATGAAATCCAGACAAAGAGGTTGTGTGAGCTGTTCGTAGGTTTAGTCCATAAATCAGAAAAACCCAAAAATATGAGTGGGAACCTAAAAAGGCCCTAAGGCATAACGGATTGAACGCTAGCCATTTTCATAAAAAAACGAACAAAGACTATTATTCATAGTGTTTGTTCGTTATGATTACCACTCAGCTTACAAGATTCAATAATTATTCTAGTACTCCAATTGAATCGTAAGCAGCCATTACAGCAGCTGTTTCAGCGGAAGGTTCTCCATTTCTATCAGGATATAAATCACGTGCAGATTGCACCATAGCTTCTCTCATCTCGGAAAAATTAGATGATGGCACTAAATAGACTGTTAATGCTTTATAAAGAATTTTGCCTAATTTATCTGATCCTATTCCATTAACTGTCGTACCGTAATGATCTCCACCCTCTGCAATAAGGTAGGCTGCTTTATTGTTAATGCTACTATTAATATGGACGCCACCTTTATCTAACTCTCCTAAATAGCGATCATCATAATGGTCAGGATATGCATTATCTTTCATCCCATAGTTCGGGTGAAGGGAATTGTCTTTCGGGTTCTCTAGGGAGCGAAGCCCTCCATCGCCTGGGATATTAGGAGTGTATACATCTTCACCTATTACCCAATTTTTATCTTCTTCGGCTTTGGAATGATTCTCAGCTAACACACCGAAAATATCAGCAATGGATTCATTTAGTGCGCCTGATTCACCTTCATACGTTAAATTAGCTGTATTTGTTATCACGCCATGTGTCATTTCATGTCCTGCAACATCAAGTGCCCCTGCTAGTGAACTGAAGTATGAACCATCACCGTCTCCATAAAGCATTTGTTTCCCGTTCCACGCTGCGTTATTCCACTTTTCACCAATGTGCACGGTGCTAATAATCTTCATACCATCGTTATCTAAGCTATTACGATCATGTACGTTTTGATAGTATTTGTTTACCTTTATCGAGTTTTGTTGGGCAGAAATAGCTGCTGGATCGTAGAAGAAGTTAGACGCTGTCTCTACTTCAAATCCTGTAAATCCTAGTAAGGCAGATAAAAGGATAAAAGGCGTTTCACCCATTCTTTGTGCATCATACGTATGAATAGGTACTGAACGATTTTTGACAGTTTCTAATGAATATAAATGGGTTTTACCCGTTTCAATATTCTTTGTCGCATTGAAATTTTGCATTTTTCCTAATAAGTCTAATCCACGAGCACTGAGAGTTTCTGTTTCCGGCTCCGCAGAATGAAGAGCATTAAAGTGATGTTGTACTTCACCCGTATGCGCATCAATAAAATAATGGAAGTAACCAGGCTCAGGAATAGAAGTAGAGGCTTTTACTAAATAGGTCAGATGGTATTCATCATTCTTTGGAAATACCATCAGATCTGTTTCAATGCCATCATAATCTTTTATCGCACCAATTTCATTTTCTATCGCAGCTTTCGCCTGAGACTCAGCCTCTTCTTCAGTAATAGTAGGTGTTGTATTTATATTTACCTTGACTAACTCGTTATTTACTTCTCCGATAGAAGCATAAACATTTAAGTCCTCATCTAGTGAAATTGTTTGGCCTGAGCCGTAAACTGGGACCCCGTTAATTTGTTCAACGGTTTTCATATGAGTCGTTCCTATTTGTTTATCAACCTGTTCATCAATGATTTTAAATTGATTCACATTCTTTTTACTTGAACGTGCTTTAGGTTGGGGCTGATCTTTTAATTGGTCCTGTAAATAAGCTTGTACAACCTCCTCTTTATTTAATCCTTTCGGTGCTTGCCAGATGACTTCATTGGTCTCTGTTTGAATCGCTGCATATGTGGACAATGGAGAAAACCCCGTGAATGTGACGGACAAGGCTAATGCAGTGGGTAAAATCACTTTCTTAGTAAAATTTTTCTTCTTCAAAACAATCACCTCATATTCATTTTCTGTAAACAATTACAATTATTCTGAAAACTTAATGCTGCGTCAATATGTAAGCGATTGGGTTAATAAAACGCGACTTTGGACTCTCAACTCTATCATTTTCTATAGGAATCGCACGCTTTGTTAGGTCTAATTACAGATAAAAATAACCCAATTTATTTTTCAGATATTTCAGTTATATTATTGGTAGCAGAGAAAAACGATGAAGTTTTATGAAAGGAGAGTCATTCATATTGTTAAGTCTAGCAAAATTGACACTGCGCTTAATTGGTAATCTACTATTTCTGCTTATCTGTGTTTTATTATTTATCATGCTTTTTGCTCGATTCACTGGTAATGAACCCAATCTCTTTGGATACCAGGTTAAAACAGTGCTTTCTGGATCAATGGAGCCATTATTTAAAACAGGTTCAGTGATAGCGATTAACAGAACAGAAGAAAATCAAACCTATCAAAAAGGAGATATTATTACTTTCAAACTTGATGAGATCCTTATCACACATAGAATAGTAGAAACATCTTTAAAAGGTGGGGCAATTACGTATAAGACTAAAGGAGATAATAATGACGCTGTTGATAGATGGGAAGTCCCAGCACATCATGTGGTTGGGAAATATGCAGGTGTGACTATCCCCTATCTGGGCTATGTTCTGCATACCGCACAAACAAAAGCAGGAGCCGCATTATTAATGATTATTCCAGGCATCATTTTACTCTTCTCTGCCTTTGTGCAACCAGGGGAGAGAAAACCAAAAGAGGTATATACGCAGTAATTCTCTTCTCTACCAAGGGGAAGTGAAACATATATTAGGAGGAATGTTTACATGGGATTAAATTTTAAGTTAACAAAAAAGAATCTGATGACAGCTGCACTTGGATTATCATTAATTACCGGAGGCACTTATGCTTATTTTAGTGATAGTTTTGCCACTGAAAATACTTTTGCAGCAGGAACACTAGATTTAGCTGTAAATCCGAATTTTGTTGTGAATATTGATAATATCAAGCCAGGTGATGAAATCTATCGAGAATTCACTTTAGAGAATAATGGTACATTAGATATTCATAAAGTTCTGCTACAAACAGATTACTCTGTAGTGGATGCAAATGGGGATAATGTAGAAGATTTCGCTGACCATATCAAAGTAACGATTATGTATAATACAAGCAGCGCAACAGTCCCTGTTGTCGAAACTACATTGGCAGAATTATCGAATACAGAGCCAGACTTAACGGCTATCGATACATTCGTTGGCGGTGGACAAATACCCGATGGTATCCTAGCAGGGGAGAAAGAAAAAATGTTTGTGTTATTCGAATTTGTTGATAATGGACAAGATCAAAATCAATTTCAAGGTGATCAACTTCGCGTAAATTGGACATTTAATGCTGAGCAAACTGCCGGGGAATACTATGATGAGCAATAATGAGGTTAAATGTCTTTATATAAAAATGTGAAACATTGCTCTTGAACGAGGGATCCGCTTTAAGAGTGTCGCATGGAAGTGAATTGCGGTCTCTCAAATCAGAATGGCACATTGAGGCCATCGTAAAACTAGATACGGCGGTCTCAAATTAGGCATGTAAAATAAGAGCGCCACAAAAAACTCATGTACTCGAATCAAGCTATTCTATATTAGTAAGCTTCACCTTTAAATAGAGTGCCTGATGAAACATGTCATCAGGCACCCTAAAAAGGGCGTTTCCCTACTGCTGTTTTGGATGCTCCTTACTCAACCTTTCATTTCCTCGTTTAAAGTTACCAGTGAGTTTTGCCAACAATAATTGAATGTTTCCCTCTTCGTTCTCGATCTTATTTATGAACTTCGCCGCTTCTTTTCCATTGATTGTTTTTATGACTTTATGGTTGTAGGAAATCACAACTGATTGATTTTTCATTATTTGAAAACTAAATGGCTCTTCTTTTAAGTGTTCTCTTTTATCTTCCACTCCCATTTCAATCTCCTTCTATTAAATTTTATTTCTTTGCTAATGATATGAGCGAAACATCGGATAGTATTCAGCGTCTTTAATAAAATTATTTACCAAAAAAATGAAACTTTACAATTACCACCACGTATACATTATTGTAGCAAGTTTATAAAAAGGGGAGATTTTTTTATGGAAGCTGAATTAAAGCATGAGGTGGAGGAGCCAAAGAAACCACGTTTGTTTGGGATGATTGCCAATCCATCAGAGCAATTTGAGCGGATTAAGCAACAACCGAAGATCTGGGTACCACTATTATTAGTGACATTATTATTCACAGTGGGTATGATTATTACCGCTTCATCGATGGACCCAGCTTATCTTGGAATTGATGAGTTATCTCAAGCTGAACAAGATATGGTATACATGATTTCACTAATTATGTTTGTGATTATTGGTATCATTTCACCCATTTTTACGGTATTAATTTCTTCAGCTATTTATCTATTAATTTGTAAAATTGCCAGTTCTGATGTGTCATTTAAGCAGCTTTTCTCAATGAATACATACATTCTGGTTATCAGTGTCATTGGACTAATCTTGAATGGTGTCATTCGTATGATAATTGGTGGCAACCCAGAGTTAAATGTGACGAGTTTAGCATCTGTATTAAATGCAGAAGCTACGAGTGTTTGGGCGAGTATTGAAGTTTTCTCCATCTGGCAAACAATCCTTGTCGGTTTAGGTTTGCATAAAGTGGCGGGATTAAGTAAAGGTGTTGCATACGGTGTGGCCATTGCCTTCTTTATTATTAGTATGATTTTCGCATTAGTTACTTCTACGGCGGTCTAAGATAAATATGAAGAAAAAAACTTGGATCATTGTTGGAGTGGTAAGTGTAGTTTTGGTGATGATAGGCGCTAGCGTCTATCATCAAGCTTTTGCGAAAGGACCTTCTGTAACGACTGCAAATGCTGAGAATGAAGTAATTACAGATACGTTAATTGTGCCAGGTACATTATCTTTGAAAAATGAACAGAAAGTGTATCCTGGTATAGATGGCGAAGAAATTGCTGAAATCCTTGTAAAGGAAGGCGATGCTGTTGAAAAAGGTACAGCTGTCGCCAAGTATGATGATACACGAGTGGCGATGGAGCTTGAAAGGTTGAGTTTACAGATTGAATCTGGTTATTTACGAATCAATCAAGTGGACAAACAATTAGATCGACTCTCAGACCAAGAAAATGAATTGCGTGATCAAGTCGGCAAAAAAGAAGCCGCTAAGCAAATAGCACCGGAAAGAGATCAGCTGCAATTAGATTTAAGAATGGCAAATTTAGATGTTCGTCAGTTACTTCTAGAAAAGAAAGAAATTGAAGCACAACAAAAAGATTTAGAGATAAAAAGTAAATTAGACGGAACAATTTTACAAGTGAATGAAGACCAACCAACGGATCCAATGGCTCAGCAGCCAGTCATCCATATTGGTAATACGGATGAAATGGTAGCCCGAGGTGTTTTATCAGAATTTGAGTCTTTAAAGGTCGAGAAAGAGATGAAAGCGACAATTCGCACAGATGTATTACCTGATAAAGAATGGAAGGGGAAGGTTAATTTCATCGGTTTAATGCCAGATGAAAACAGCCAGTCTGTCGCTGGTGAAGCGACCCCAGCGCAATATGGAATGACAGTTGAAATTGAAGATGATATAACTGAATTGCGCACAGGATTCCAATTAATTATTGAAGTGGAGACAAGTAGTAAGAAGGCACTTACTGTCCCATCTGAGTCTGTGTTATCTGCGGATGGTGAATCTTATGTATATCTTTTAAGAGATGGAAAAGCTCATCGTCAAGACGTGAGTGTAGGCGTTGCCACTGGTGAAAAGATAGAGATATTAGATGGTTTAACAGCTGAAGATGATGTGATTACTAATCCTTCTGATGAATTGAGTGATGGCTTGGAAGTGGAAGTCGAATGATTCATTTACGAGAAATCACAAAATCTTACCAGATAGGCGATGAAATGGTCGATATTTTACAAAGCATTGACTTAACGATTGAAAATGGAGAGTCACTCGCAATTATGGGACCGTCTGGTTCTGGAAAATCGACATTAATGAATATTATTGGTTGTCTAGACCGACCGACGAATGGAACCTATCAACTAGACGGTGAAGATATATCGCAATATTCTGAAGTGGAACTAGCGAAAATTAGAAATCGGTCCATTGGTTTTGTCTTTCAACAATTTCACTTACTACCAAGGCTGACGGCTTTAAAAAATGTTGAACTTCCGATGATCTATAGTGGTCTGAATAAGAAGGAAAGAATGGCTAAAGCTGAGCGGGCGCTCATTAAGGTGGGTTTAGAAGACCGGATGGAACAGCTTCCGAGTTTGTTATCAGGCGGACAGAAGCAACGGGTAGCCATCGCCCGTGCACTTGTGAACGAACCGAAGTTAATCTTGGCTGATGAACCGACTGGCGCGCTCGATACAAAAACGAGTGAAAATATTATGGAGCTTTTTACCCAACTAAATAAAGAAGGTACTACGATTGTAACGGTAACACATGAACCGGAAATCGCCGCTTATGCGAGTCGTAGAATTCTCGTCCGCGATGGTATCATTGTCGAAAATGAGCGCCAAGTAGGGAGGCGATGACTTTGAGCCTTCTTGAAAGTATAAAAATGGCACTTAGTTCGTTAATGGCACATAAGCTGCGTTCCATTCTTACAATGATAGGGATCATTATCGGTGTTGGCTCTGTTATTATTGTTGTTGCTATTGGCCAGGGCGGGGAAGCCATGTTGAAATCGCAACTCACAGGCCCGGGAAATACGGTTGATTTATTTTATCAACCGTCAGATGAAGAGATAATGGCCAATCCTAATGCATTGTATGCCTCGGCTTTTTCACAAGAGGATATTCGCGCTTTAGAGGAAATTGATGAAGTGAAAAGGGTCGTTGCGTCAAGCTTAGAATTCGGCCCTGTCCAGTTTCGAGATCAGCAGATAGAAGCAACTTTAATGGGGATTAACGAATCTTATTTTCAATTGAACCCGTTAAATCTATCAGATGGAAGAGGTTTTACAACAGCAGATTTCTTAAGTGGAAAACGGGCTGTTATTGTTAGTCAATCACTTCAGGAAGAGCTATTTGAAGGAGAAGCAGCAGTGGGTGAGGTGATTCGCCTTGGTGCTCAACCGGTTGAAATTATTGGTGTGCTAGAAAAACCAACAGGGATTTTCTCCTTCGGTAGTATGGAAGTATACTTGCCTAGTTCGACTTGGTTAACGATTTATGGCAGTAGTGATATATCGCAAGTGACATTACAGACTGATTCGGCAGATGATCTACAGCAGGCAGGAGAGAAAGCAGTCTCTCTAATGAACAGTCGCTATAACACGGAAGAAGCATACCAAGTGTTAAATATGGAAGAAATCGCTGAAGGACTCGGTCAGGTCACAACAATTATGACGATGATTATTGGTAGTATTGCCGGGATCTCATTATTTGTCGGTGGAATTGGCGTCATGAATATCATGCTTGTCTCTGTCACAGAGCGTACGCGTGAAATTGGCATAAGAAAAGCGTTAGGCGCAACGAGACAGCAAGTATTAACTCAATTCCTCATAGAGTCAATTACACTTACTTTCATTGGTGGTGTAGTCGGTATTCTGCTTGGTTGGGGTGTGACAACATTAATTAGTCTATTTGCGGGTTGGCCGTCTCTCATGAGTTGGCAAGTCATTGCTGGAGGCATGCTATTCTCTATGCTAATCGGTGTCATCTTTGGGATATTACCTGCAAGTAAAGCATCAAAGCTCGACCCTATTGAATCATTGCGTTATGAATAATTAGAAGAAGTGTAGTAGATAAGCTGCACTTCTTTTTGTTAGAGGAGGAACCGTGATGTGGAACGATTTAAAAGCACTAGTATCAGAGCCGTCTATGCTCTTTAAACAGTTAAAGCAAACACCAAAGGTGAAAAGTGCCTTATTTATCGTCTTTATTTTATCCTTTATCCATATGTTTTTCGGTGCATTTTACGTAGAATCCAGTATATTTTCTGAAGTCGGTTTGGGTGAAATGGGAGGTATGTGGCTAAGTATCGTACCAATCTCTATTGCCAGTTTATTTGGTCCCATATTTTTTATAACAGTTGTGAGCTTAATAATTTGGGTCGTAACAAAAGTGGTCAAAACAGGTGCAACCTTTACACAATTATTTTCCATGTATACATATATTGTCATTGTAACGACTTTTGGTAATGTCTTGAATGTCATTATTCAAGCCCTAGTTGGTAGTGATGGCTTAATTAAGATAACAAGTATTGGTTATTTGTTTAACAGTGACGTGTCAAGTCCGCTACATATACTCGAAGTATTCTTTATATGGGAACTTATACTCGTAGGTATAGGTCTTCAATATACAGCTGGAATTAGGAGAATGTGGGCGTGGATAATGGTTAGTCTTTATGTTCTTTTCATTTTCATTATAACGATCC
The DNA here is from genome assembly GCF_038007625.1 of Cytobacillus sp. FSL K6-0129. Classification (NCBI taxonomy): domain Bacteria; kingdom Bacillati; phylum Bacillota; class Bacilli; order Caryophanales; family Bacillaceae; genus Cytobacillus; species Cytobacillus sp. FSL K6-0129. Next base: position 3,760,780 of record NZ_JBBOXM010000001.1, read on the forward strand.
TCCCATAATGAAGGAAGAGAGACGGTGGTAAGCTGATAGATAAGAGGAATGAGATGTCTACCTAGGCGGTTTCGCCAAATGAAAAAAGAAGTGTGGGCAAATGAGAAATGCCCACACAACTTCTCTTGTCTAATTAGGAGAGCAATAAGTTATTCACCTACTTAAATTTCTTCCCAGACACTAGATTCACCTGGCACGTCCCCTTTTGACCACCATTTAGCCTTATAAAGTTGCCCATTAAACAGTACTTGGTCACCACCATAGTAAATGACTTCGCTATTCCATTCACGGTTTTCCGCTTCGCTGATGAGTTGCCACACACTCGATATACCAGGTTGATCCCCTTTTGTCCACCACTGTGCCTCATATGTTAAACCGTTATAAATTACACGATCCCCTTCTACATAAATAGTGTCTGTCTGCCAAGTATCGCTTTCAATAGGCGTTTCGGGTTCTGGGTCTGTGCTTGGTTCTTCCGGTTCAGGTATTGGCTCAGGATCAGGTTCGGGTGTAGGTATATTACTTTCACCAGAGAATTCGGCATCAATCACATGATAAAAGGCATTGCTTGTATTCGCCACATCCCATACAGCTAAGATCACATGATAGCCTTCACGCGCAGGTACGGTTACTTCATGTGAAACGGTTGAGCCTGGGACTGCCCCATGATCATTTTCTTCAAAGAAAGGGGTTAATTCAAATTGATCTCGTGTTAAGGGTGCATTAGGGTCCCAATCTTCTTTTGTTATGTAATAATGCCATTTGGCTGTTGAGTGAGCAGCAGTCAAATGCCATGTAAATGTTTGCTCCCCTGCATCCATATCGACTTTTGCCCATCGCGTTTCGGATTGTTCGTCCAATTCAGGAAATATCCCATTGGCAGAAGCAAATTGGCCATCTTCTAAACCTGCTTCAGGAAAACCATTTGTTGTTTCGGTTGATTGTGGTTCATACTGAACTCCGCCACAATTTTCATTGACACCTTGTGCACATAAAAGGGCACGAGAAGGTTGTTGCTCGACATAACCATGTCCGAATGCTGCACCTGGAGCCATAAGCATGGCAGTCATAAGTATCGCCCCACTGAGGTACCGTTTTTTCTTTCCATTCATATCCTTCATCTCCTTTAATAATTGAACGTACTAAAAGTGTATCGTTCTATTGGTTATGAATAAATGTCAGAAGGACCTAATTTTTCATTTAGATACGATAGCCCAAGTTTTGTAATATAATATCCAATTGATATCTGTATAGATAGAGGGAACAAGGGTAATGGTTTAACAAACGTTTGAGTTAGAGACGCTTTTATTGAAAAATAAATACTATAACCCTTGTTTTACAAGATAGTATCTTTTATACTGTTCCTATACCTTGTAAAACAAGATAGTGAAATGGGTGGAAAAGAAATGTCGCAAACACAAATGATGAAGGGAATTATCGATGGCTGTCTGTTAGCGATTATTGATGGTAAAGAGTGCTATGGCTATGAAATGGCTGAACGGCTAGGTGATTATGGCTTTGATGCGGTGAGTGAAGGGACGATCTATCCGCTACTCATGCGCATGCAAAGAGAAGGATTAGTCACTTCTGTTCGCAGAGCATCGACAGCTGGACCGCAGCGAAAATATTATTCTCTTACAAAAGAAGGCAAGCAGGCATTAGCAGAATTTATCCTGAGGTGGCAACAGCTAGAGAAAAGCGTCAATGCCGTCCTAAAAAAAGAAATGGAATAGTGGAGGTGGAAAAAATGGCATTAACACAGAAGAGTAGAAAATTTCTTGAGGACTTGCATATCTATTTACTATCAAGTGGAAAAAACCTCAACGAAATTAAGGAGATTACTACAGAACTCGAAGATCATCTAATAGAAGCAGAAGCAAATGGTAAATCGATTGACCAAATTGTAGGAGACTCCCCAAGTGCCTATATGGAGAGTATTTCAGGTGAAATGAAATCAGATCTTGCATCATGGGCAAAGTACTTTCCACTTGTCTTGCTGGGACCGATTGCTTTTACCATATTCGGAGATTTACTTGATAATGGAGTACTCGCTTATAGTCTATTTAATATCATTGGAATCATTGTTTATACCATCCTATTTATTATGGGTGTTTCCATTGTATTCAAATATACATCAAGAAAACAGACATCCGTCACAAAGGAAATAATCATCTTATCGTTACCAATCATCGTTAGCATGCTGTTTTATCTATTAGTCCTATTTTTGGATACAATGATAGACACACCGATCGTCAACTTTGGAGAAATCGGCAGTATTGTGTTGGGGAGCGTTGTATTCATACTCATCATCGCCTTCTCCATATGGAGCAAAACGATCATTATTCCAGTTGTTTTACTCGCACTTTTCTTACCAGATATTTTACTTAAGCAAACGGCGCTATCTGAATCAAGTAAGCTAATTATTGGCATGTTCATTACTTATAGCCTCATTGGGCTGTACTTGTTTTATATTTTTGCAAAGGAAAAGAAGAAGCAGCAAGGAAGTGAATGAGGTGCTAATAATAATTTATTTTGTTAGGCATACTCACTCTTTCTATACGCAACAGGGCTTAGAAACAGGCAAGAAAGTTTAACATTAAGGCAACCCAGGAGTATAGCGAAAAGATTAGATTTACTCAATTTGGAGAATTAAAGTCTAGAGCAAAATTATAACAAAAGGGGCTTAGTGTTAAGTCTAAAAACATTGAAGCTATTATACTTAAGTATTGGGGTGATTGTATGAAATATACTTGTCCTTGTTGTGGTTATAAAACATTAGATGAAGAACCGCCTGGAACTTATGATATTTGTAGTATCTGTTTTTGGGAAGATGATGGAGTTCAGTATAGTGACTCCGATTATGAGGGCGGTGCAAATATCCCTTCTTTAAGGCAAGCACAAAAAAACTATGTTGTATTTGGGGGTTGTGAAGAAAGATATATTGAGATTGTAAGAAAGCCTAATGAGAAAGACGTAAAAGACCCTAATTGGAAACCATTAAAATTTTAAAGAAAGTTATTCAGCTAAGGGAGCTTTCCTTAAATAAAGGGAAGACTCTTTGTTATTCTAGGGGGAATAAATATTATTTCATTATTAAAAATAAAAGAAGTGAAGATGGAAATCCTTAGTAAAGGTAACAAAGGGCAAACTATCATTATACTAACTGGAATGGGCTGTTCTTTTGATGAATGGTACAACATTACAAAGGTTTTAAGCCAAACAAACAGAGTAGTAATGTTTCACAGACCTGGACTTGGAGAAAGTGAAATTCGGAATGGGAATGAAACTCGTAATACACAGGCTGTCGTTAATGAATTACTTGAATTACTGACTGTTCTTGAAATTACTGAACCAATCATATTGGTTGGTCATTCATATGGAGGATTGTGTGCACAACACTTTGTTAAAACTCATCCTCAAAAGGTTGCAGGAATAGTTTTGGTGGATTCAACTTCTGTGGATTTACAGGAATTGGACCAGTTACATTTACCTGTATTGGATGAAGATGAGACCGATGAAGATTGGTTAGAGAAATGTAATTCTTATTCCTCGATGGAAGAAGAACAATTAAAGAGAATTTTAAATCCTACTATTCCTGAAGAGCTAAAATCAATTCCTGAAGAGATTCAACAAAGGTTATTAGATTTTCAAATAAAACCTTCTTTATACAAAGCTATGCATTCTGAAATAAGCAATTGGAAACAAGATGCTAAAATTATTAAGTCCTTAGAAACTACTATTAATGTACCATTAATTGTTTTAGGGAGAGATAAAGAGTTTAACATTAAGCTAGGAAAACAGGATGGGCTACCAGAAGGAGAATTAATAATCTTTGAAGAAAAATGGCAAGAACTCATTAACAGACAGGTTAACCTTTCTAACGATAGCAAAATTGTATTTGTAAGAGATGCAAGCCATTCTATACATATTAATAGACCAGGCATTATCATTCAAATAATTTCTGAGATTGTGAATAAACATACTTAGAGTAACGGATGCAATACTTGATTAATGGTATTGTTCCTTTCTTATGTCACATAAGGGGCAGGTTAGTTTAAGAAGGAAAACGAATCATATTGAAGAATAAAGTATGTTGAGCATAAAATAAAGGGGGAAATCAATGCGTAATGTCATTGTTTATCTTTTGGGGTTTGGCATTTTTTTAATTGGTTGTTCAAATGAATCAAGTATTATTAAAGTTGAAGCTTATAAGGCTGAGGATATTCCTTTTGAAGAAGGGTCAGGTAGAGTTACTATTGCTGTTAATGAACCAATTTCCGATGAAGTTGCCATTTCTGACGGACTTATTGAAGTAATTGTATCGGCAAAAGGCCTGAAACATTCTGCCAATTATGAGATTTCACTTGAAGGAGAGAAAAACCAAGGAGTCGTTTTTGGACCTAAGGAAAATGTTAAAATAACTTTTGGAACAATGGTGGGAGATACTTTATTTAAGCCTAATGAGCAAGGAGAATTGTTTGTATCAATGCAAAACCCATTAAGAATTGTATTAAATGTAAAAGAAACAAGAGTAGTTGTCTCAGAGGATGGAAAAGAAATTTTAAGGACCGAACCCTTTATTGTGTCGGAAAAACTCCCTAATAAGAAATAAAGCGTTGATCCAAGAAAGGATAAACGCTTTTTTATTGAACTTCTTAGTAAGTAACGTTTTTTAATATTCCTAACGTATATTTTAAGGTTAATATTTTTTAAATTGAGAGTGACAAGAAAACAGAATGAGTGACGCAAAGAATAAATGTTATTTACACTTTGCTGAGGGGATAATTATGAAAACTCACTATTATTTAGGTTGGTTTAACGATTTTTTTCCAGAGAATCTGGGTATGGCGTTACAGGAGGATATAACTGTTAGAAAATCGCTTGCTATGATTAGCTCGAATCCATCTGTTTTTGAAAATGATGGTGCTACTGAACGGTCGTGGCTTGAACAGGCTGGCATTATGTTTGATGAATATCATTTAATTAATTATCGCTTACAGAAGGAAGATGCCCAAACGATAATTCAAAATGCTTCCGTAATTTTCTTGTTGGGTGGCAATATTCTTAATCAAAATGGTTTTTTGATGGAGTATGAATTATCGGATTCGATTAAAAAAAGCAACGCCGTTGTAATGGGAGCAAGCGCTGGGGCAATCAACATGTCCGCTAAATGGTTATGCTCGAAAAACTTTGGAGATGAAGTTGAAATGAGCTCAGTTTACGACAGAATCGGTCTTGACAATTTTTCCGTCCTGTCTCATTTTGATCTTGAAAATAACATGGCACTGGTTCAAAGCGAACTATCTCCCCTATCGGAAGAAATAAATATTTATGCGTCGAACAAAGATTGCGCTGTACGTGTAAAAGGAGATAAAATCGACGTTTTTGGCAATGTATATTTAATTTCCGACTCAAAGATACAGAAGTTGGATGAGACGCTCTAGTTCTAGCGAATCACTATGGCTTAATTGAATTAATTTCTTTATGCACCGTCTCTATTTTAAATATATTGAAGGAGAACTAGCACGAGTGTTGAATTGCTTCTATTTTTCTACTTCACCCCTTCTACAAAATATTTAGTTAAAGTAATTAAATTCTTATTGATCTAAAGGGTGCGTTTCTGCAATTAGACAGAGACGCTTTTTCTATGCCGACAAAAAGGAAATTAATGTTAAACTACAGTTGCAGGAATGTGGAATAACAATAATTAAAGATTAACAAACATAAGGGGGATTTGAGTGAGGAAAATTACATTATCTATTATCTAATGGAAAAACTGGAGAAGTTGAGTGTTTAAGCTGTGCTTTGACAAGCGGACTTATTAAACCTGAAGGTGGCGTAGTGGTGGAAACTGAATATTTTCATGCACATCAAGATGTTGCATATCCAATAAGGGGCTTAATCATATTAGCTTCAAAACGTCATATTAAATGTTTTGATGAACTTACCGAAGAAGAAAGAATTGGCTACATGGGGGGAAGGTCATTGATAAAAGGACTGTATGAAGCATATTTACCAGTTAAAGATTTAGTACGTTCTATCGAGTTTTATGGAAAATTAGGTTTAAAACTATATAAAAGATATGAGAATGTAGTTTTTTTGGGTTGAGTGAATGGGAAAAATTGTACTCGTAACTTTAAATAGGTATGTTAAGTTTTTTTTATTCAATAAAATATTGCAAAACAATGTACGTAAATTATTTGGAGCATTAATTTAGGAGAATTAATGCTCCTGTTTTTCGAAATCTTTTGGAACTAGAAGGGGTAGCATTCCTGTAATAAAGAAAAGAGCTGCTACATAGATACACTAAGAAAGATTACACTCCCTCCATAGAGTCGTATAAAGTCATTGTTTACGAACTCAAAGGAGGAAGTGTAGCCCATACTAAATAACATTAACTCTAATCTAAGCGTTAGTATTTTATTAATTAAGATGCGACTTGAGATAGGTAATGGAGCGTTTCACGTAGATGCAAACAATAAATAATATGATAGACAGTATAAGTGAGAAGGGAATACTTAAAATTACTGGTAGATCAATGTCTTTCCAAATAGTCATAGGGATTTGTTCAAAGCCAAAAGTTCGTAAGATACCTGCAGCTAAGGAAAAAACGGCACTAAATATCAACCCTATATATAATATAAAAAGAACTGGTATTGCAAGTAGATAAAGAAAAGAACGTATCATTTTAAAAATAATCAAGTTTCCTCCCTCCTTATGATCTGATGAACAGTAGCAAGAGGTGATATTGTATAATGCTCTTTGTAATAAAGTTTCTGTATCTCACAGTTCTTATTAATAGTCACTACATTGCCTTCCACGGTTTTAGCAATTGTGTGAGATAGTTGGATAGTATCTCCTTTAATTTGCTGGCAAATTAGTTTCTTATTCCATGATGTTAAATTCATTTTTGTTTTTTCAACACATATATCATTCGCTATAAGTAGATCAATTTTATTTGGACCAGCTAATTTAAGGTGAAAGCTATCAGAATGTATTTCTTTCCCCTGAACTACGCCTATAGCATTCATTTGTGTTACATGAATAATATCTTTTATAGTAAGGCTTCCTGAACTAGTAAGTTGCTTTATCTCTCCTTTGTTTATTTTTAATATTCCACTATTAGTGAGTTTTTCCACTTTATTGTCTCCATTTAGGATACACTTTCCAGTGTTTTTTAATATTTCTGAAATAACTTGAAATTGAAACAAACTGTAACCATGAGTAGAGATTTCTTTCACTTGAACATCGTGCAGTACTTTAACTGAACCGCGGATTTTTAATTTTTCATAATCCTTGTCTATAGTATCTATAGTACCATTTGTGAGGGTTAAACTAAGAAGTTTTCCGTTTTGCTCATTTGCCATCATTTCACCACCATATAAATACTTTAATGAGTATATATTTTAATTATTAAAATATACACTCATTAAAGTATATTATTTCATGTTTGTCAATGATACTAATTAATTTATGGAAATTTAAATATTCTCAATAAAAAAAGGATTTCTGTGAAGAAAATCCTTAGAATATAGTACTCATTAACGTATTTACTTCTTTTAAAACTTTTGCTATGGAAGTGAGTTTCTCACGAGGAACTTTAAGGAATACTTCTTGAACTTTAACTTCTCCCTCAGGTGTTAACATGATATTTACTACGCGGCGATCTTCTAGTTCACGTACACGTTGTATAAGGCTTAGTTTCTCTAATTTATCAACCATAGATGTGATAGCTCCTGGGGTTACACTAAATATTTCTGCAATTTCGGTTATTTTCATCATCCCATTAATTTTTAATTGCAAAAGAAGCACCAGCTGGTTTTGGTGGAGTAACTCATTCTCCGTTAATAGGTTGGTAAAAGCTTTAGATTTTTGTTGAATTTCTAGCATTTCTTTTATGATAACTTCTATTTCTTGTGTTTGACTTGGTTTTGACATGTGATCACAGCCTATTTATATTTTTAAACCAATTTCCAATACAATGGTTTACTTAACAATTCAAATTATACAGCATAGGTTTGTCTTGGAAAATATTCAATTTAATTAAAATAGCTTCAAAGAAATAAATTGTAGTATGGGTTAATGTTCTTTTTTAAACAAATCAGCAGTTTTCATAATAAGAAACATTGTTATCGGTTGTGGAGCATTACACTTAAACTAACAGGTGCAAGAGTTAAAGATGAGGATCGCTGGAGCGTTCTTTTTTTTCTTGTTTAACAAAAGTGGCAGGTTAGTGGAATAAGAAATAAGCATAATTCTGTTATCAAAGTATTGTCTCAGGTAATATATGTATAGTTAAAAATTTTTAGTTATAAATATTCATTAGAAGAGTAAGGAGAATTTATGTGATAACACGTACTTGGCACGGAATAGTACCACTAGAGAAAAAGGCAGATTTTGAAGACCATTTAAACAAAACAGGGGTTGAAGAATCTATTTCACTAGATGGAAATTTAGGTGCATATGTAAAAATTGTAGAGCAAGATAAATATGCCCATTTCTTTCTTTGTACAGTTTGGTCATCGTGGGATGTCATTCATCTTTTTGCAGGTAGTGAACCAACTATTGCTGTTACTTACCCTGAAGATGAGAAATATGGTCTAATTTCCGACCCAATTGTAATACACCAAGAAGTTAGTACTATTGAAAATCCATTTATTTAATGTCCATCTGAAAAAATTGTGAATAAATACACTTAAATTAACGGGTACTTTAATTTAGGCTGTTTTCGTATAGATTGTTGCTTTCTTGACCATACTTATAAAGGGTTGATAAATGGGGTTTAAGGAGGCGTTCAAGTATGTGGAAAGATGTATATGAAGAGTTCAGCGAACTAACCAAATCAGAGCAAATGGCTTTATTTAATGCTATGAAACAGGATTTATTTCCAGACGAACCAGATAAGATTAATAAACTACTCAAAAGCATTCGTGAAGCCCGATTTGCTTCTGGTTTAGGGTGCGTTCATTGTGGAAGTACATCTGTAAAAAGAAACGGTAAATATCGTTCAAGACAACGCTATCTGTGTAATGATTGCGGAAAGTCCTTCAACGATATGACGAATACACCATTTTCAGGCTCTCGCTACCCTGAAAAGTGGATAAAATACATTGAACTAATGGTCGAAGGTTACACCCTACCGAAAATCGCTGAACGCTTAAAAATTCATATATCAACTGCATTCTATTGGAGACATAAAATCCTGAACGCATTAGGAAGTCTTGGTTTTAATCAACTGCAAGGTATCGTTGAAAGTGACGAGACCTTCTTTCGAGAGTCTATGAAGGGTCGTGAAATTACCCATAGAAAAGCCAAGAAACGTGGAGAAAAGGACAAGAAAAGAGGGATTTCTAATCTTAAAATAGCAGTTGTCGTGGCACAAGACCGAAATGGTAATATGATTGCTCGGAAAGCAGGAACAGGTCGTGTAAAGGCAGAAGAAATTGATACTGTGATAGGTGAGTATATTCACCCGTCTGCTTTGTTATGTACAGATACAGCAACTAACTACAAGAAATTCGCCAAACTAAAAGGATTACAACACGAAACAGTTAATGAAAGCCAAAAACAACGGGTGAAAAAAGGCATATACCATATTCAACACGTCAATAACTCTCATAATCGTTTGAAAGGTTGGATGGAACGTTTTCAAGGGGTGGCAACCAAATACTTAGATAATTACCTCAACTGGTTTCGTTGGCTTGAAATAGGCAAACAAATAGCATTTGATGAACGAGTCAAACAAATGCTTGTTTCTGCCTGTCGAAAATCAAGTCACACCACAATAGAAATGTTGAGATGTGCTTAACTAATTATTAGACGTATATTTATTGCTTCCAGGGAGTTTTTTGATGTTGTTCCACGCTTCAATCGCTTCCTCACGACTTTTTCCTTGATTATTAGAGTCGGCAAAAAAATCACGAATAAATTGATTGTATTCAAATTGAGGAGCGATTTTTTTCTTGTACAATGGGTTTTTCTTTCGTTCTTCTTCTTTATACCAAGCATCTACAACATCTCGATACGTTTTTCCAATGTTAGTTTTAAAATAGTTTTGGATATAGGTAGAAAAATGAAAATTAGGGATAACTGTCTTGAAAAAGGCTCTTACATTTTGACTACAACGATGGTTTTTCGAAATGACTGTATCAAGACTTAAATCGACCTGTGGTTCTGACTTACTATTCACCTTTGATTTTCTAATTGGCTTTTTTATCTCTCCTGTTCGAAGAAATGTTTCAATTCTATCGGAAATCTCTATTTTTGAACCAGAAGCACTTATTCCATTTTCTCTGCAAAAAGATTGTAATTCTTCCTTCAACCAATAGAAATCTTTAAAACTATCTACACTAATATCTTTTGTTAGATTTGGTCTCATATTCTACACCTCAATATTCACTTATTTCTATTATAGAACAATTGTTCCTGTTAATCAAAAATAATCATAAGCAAAAACAACAAAGTTTACGAAAACAGCCTTAATTTAAGAGCCCCTCTCATTTGAGAAGGGCTTTTTTAACTACTGGGGTAGGTTAGTTAAAGAAGGAATACTGCGGGCTTTGTACTCTTTTAAGCAATTCAACTTTTGCAATGCACTTTGAATAGGAAAACAGACCAAAGGCAGTGACTTGGTCTGTTTTTTATTATTAGGTTTGTTTTTCAGTAATGTAAGTTTTTACAGTTGGTGGTTCATATGAATTGAATTTATCTAGTATCCCTTTCGGTTCATTATCAACTAATGCCATATTACGGTACTTTTCGTGTAAAAACTGCTCTTCTGACATATGATTAAATAACGCGATAAGAGGGTCATAATAATGATTTATATTTAGAAGACCACATGGTTTATTATGAAGTCCTAATTGAGCCCACGTAAAAATCTCAAAGAACTCTTCTAATGTCCCTGGCCCACCAGGTAAAACGATAAATCCATCTGCTAGATCTGCCATTTTAGCTTTTCTTTCATGCATCGAATCTACGATGATTAGCTCTGACAAGTTCTTATGGGATATCTCTCTATTCTCTAGAAACCTTGGCATAACACCAATTACATATCCTCCTTCTTTTAAAACTGAATCTGCAACAGCACCCATAACACCAACACTCGCTCCACCATAAACAAGTGCAATATTTCGTTTAGCTAGTTCTTTACCAAGTTTTTTTGCACCTTCTATATAAACTCCAGATGCTCCATTACTTGATCCACAAAATACAGCTAACCTTTTCATTATATCGCCTCCTAAATAAACGCCATTAAAGATTATACAAAATTTTTGTTTTTTTGTTAAACTTAAAATATGGAATGGAGGTTAGATATAATGAATGTCACAGAATTTCAACAATGGGTAAAGGATTATTATGAAAGTAGAGGCTGGTCTGAGTTAGACATTTTTATTCGAATTGGTTTTTTAGCTGAAGAAACTGGCGAAGTTGCACGAGCGATAAGAGCTCTTGAAATAGGTAGGGATAGGCCTGATGAAGTTAAGGGCTCTTTTGAGGAAAATAAACAAGAGTTAACTGAAGAATTAGGAGATGTATTAGGTAATTTAATATTGATTGCTAACAAGTATAATATTCCCCTAGAAGAAGTGTTTCAGTCACATAAAAAAAAGCTGTCACAACGTTATTCTAATCAATAGGATAAACAACTAACGTTCACTTTTCAGAGGTAACGAAAAAATCCCATTTCCCAATTTTTATTGGAGACATAAACTACTGGTTGCAATACTTATTTAGGGGTATTGCATTTTTTTTTGTACTATCGGGGCAGTTTAGTTGGAAAAGGATTTTTTATTTTAAAGAAGAATTCAATTCATTGTGCAATTTATAGAAAATAAGGTTAATCTTAAATTTTTGAAGTGAGTGGTGAATTGCTGTTGAGTGTAAATATTAGATTAGCAAAAATAGAAGATATTACTGCAATTCAACAAATTGCTAAAAAATCTTGGGCAAAAACATATGAAAATCTCCTTCCTGTTTCTGTTCAAGAAGCGTATTTAAATGAATATTATTCAACGGAACAGCTATATCATAAATTAAAAATTACGTTTTTCTTTGTTTTAGAAACTGACAATGAGCTTGTTGGATTTGCTAATCTTTATAGAAGTGAGAGAGAGAATGATCTTTCTGCAATTTATCTTTTACCTGATTTTCAGCAAAAAGGAATGGGCAAAGCTTTATTAAAAAAAGTAATAAACCAGTTACAAGAAGGTGATGAATTAGTCGTATATGTTGAAAAAGGTAATGAGCAGGCAGAAATGTTTTATAAGAATAATGGGTTTACCTTTCTTGAAGAATTTCAAGAAACTTTTTTCAATCATATATTTAATACCGTTAAAATGTCTTTAAAAATATAAATGATAAAAATGATTGCTTTTTAGTAGTAGCTAACGGGTGCAAGAGTTAAGGATGAGGATCGCTGGAGCGTGCCTTTTTTCTTGTTTAACAAACGTGGCATGTTTGTTGTACAGTACAGATTTTTCAAAAGTAGTTTAACTATAATAAAAACTTATAGAAATAGATAAAAAATTCTAAATTTTCCTGTAATTACCGATAGTGTAGAATTAAAAATTGAGAACAGTTCAAAAAAGGGGATGCTAAGTATGGGGATTGATTTTCATAAGGATGAAAATCGTATGACTTATACGACTCGAAAAGCAGATAAGTCGTGGATGGATGCTATAAATGAGCTTGTACCAATACATCATATTTCTAATGCATTGGATATAGGGTGTGGTGGAGGAATTTATTCTAAGGCATTATCTGATATGGGCGTAAAATCTATTACTGGTGTCGACTTTTCTAATGCAATACTTGAAGGTGCTAAAGAAAACTGTAAAGATTATAGGAACATAACTTTTAAACAAGGGAATGCTTTACATACGGAATTGGAAAGTGACTGTTATGATTTTTTGCTTGAAAGAGCATTGATCCATCATATAGGCGATTTACAGAATTGTTTTGTGGAGGCATATAGATTATTACAAGATAATGGATACTTCATTATTCAAGACCGTACGCCCGAAGACTGTTTATTAAAAGGGAGTGACAGTCATATTAGAGGGTATTTCTTTGATTTATTTCCAAAGTTAATAAATAAAGAAACTAAAAGGAGATATAGTAGCCAATATGTTGAGGAAGCACTTCAGCAAGTAGGATTCAGAGAAATTCAAGAAGTTAAATTATGGGAAATTCGAAGGGTGTATGATTCCAAAGAACAATTACTTCAAGATTTAAGCAAAAGAGTAGGAAGAAGTATTCTACATGATTTAGAAGCTAGAGAATTGAAAGTATTAATTAAATATATAGATGAACTAATTTCAACTGAGCAGAACATAGTTGAAAAAGACAGATGGACGATTTGGAAAGCAGTTAAATAGTTGTATCATTTGTTATTTTGTGAACAAATACACTTAAACTACGGGGCAGGTTAGTGGAAGAAGGTATTTCTATATTTTCACTTGAATATATCTATAAAAAGACTATAAGATGGAGGGCTGTTTATGGCATTAGTGTCAATCTATACTGTTGGTAGGCTAAACCATCATTATGACCACCCTACCTCTCGTGAATTTTATCAAGTTGGAAATGGAGTATATCGTCAGGCAACGAAATCAGGACTTATAGAGGCATTTTCACCTGAAGGAGTCCCTTTCCCTGAAGAAACTGTAAAGGGAAAGGGCTCTCCTATTCTTACTCTTACGGTATGGAGAAATCTTCAATCCTTATATCGCTTTACCTATTCGGGACAGCATATACAAGCATTACGGGATAGAAGCAAATGGATGGAGCAATATCCAGAGAAACACCTTTCTTATGTAGTTTGGTGGACAGAAAACTTGAAGGATGTCTCATGGGAGGAAGCATTTAAGAGATATAACTATTATATTCAGCATGGCCCAACTCCTTTTGCATTTGATTTTAAGCATGCATTTGATGAAAAAGGGGAGAGGATCATGATTAGTAACGAGGGCTCACTTAGGAGAGAATTGTGAAGTGTTCCACTTAAACAAACAGGTGCTTTAGTTTAACAAAATTAAGTCTTATGAACAATGAAGATTTTAGTTATTCAATTAAAGGGTGCGTTTATTGTGCAACGTGTCTTTTTTTAGGACTAATTATTGTAATATTAAAAGATTGGATTGAAAAGTAGATGGAAATAAGATTAGCTAAGTTAAAGGAATTAGAGCAGGTGGTATTTATATTGAATGAGGCTACATTGGAATTACAACAAAAAGGGATTCATCAATGGGAATATCCTTGGGATAAGAATAAAATACAGAACCAAATAAAAAATAACTACTCTTATGTATTATTAAAACATAATAAAATAATAGGAACCTTTTGTATTAATGATATAGACTATATCAATGATTTAACAGTTGATGAAGAAAGTAAATACTTATCTCAAATTGCTATTTTACCCAAATTCCAAGGAAGAAATGTTGGTTCCGCAATAACCGACTTTACTTGTTCTCTTGTAAAAGGATTAAACCAAACTCTATATTTAGATTGTTGGGCTGGTAATGAGAAGTTAAAAGAATTTTATTTGAGGAATGGATTAGAATATATAGGCGATTTTCCAGAAGAAGACTATTTCATTAGTGTTTTTAAATATAGTTGTATTTCCTCATCAAAATAGAGCAGCTACCATACGAAGTCGTAGGAGTTGGTTGGTTCTTCAAGTCTCTATTTTTAATCGCCAACATAGAATGATTCCTGTATCTACGAAACCAAATGAGAAGCATCTAAGATAGTAGTTTCTAATATAGGTTCTTTCTCGTTTTCTGCAACTTCAAGTGCTATTACTTCATCTTATCCCCGTTGATTTTTCGTAATTCAATCATGTGTTTATCTCCCCTCTAATTCAAGCCACTTTCAATCACACATAACTGCACGTGTTGCTTTGAAATGAATTTTGATGAAAACATCGTTAGTTCATACTCTTTAAAATTTCAATTCCAATATAAACTTAAATATTTCCTTTACTTTCCTTTAAATTTTTCCAAACCAAAATGATACTTGCTTCGTCTAAAATGGGTGATAGGGGTGAAGCTTAGATGGCTGATGAAAAAATAGCAATAAATGTTGATGACATAGAAAATACTGAACAAATTATCGGCCAATTAATGGATAATTACAGCGATGATGTACTGCATCTTGTTTTTTCATATGTGAAGAATCGAACGACAGCTGAGGATTTAACGCAAGAGATATTTATTAAGTGCTATGAAAAACTAGGTCAGTTTAATCATAAGTCATCAATAAAAACGTGGCTATATCGAATTGCCATTAATCATTGTAAGGATTACTTGCGTAGTTGGCATTATCGCAAAATAAAATTCAGCGATAAAATTTGGGACCATATCCCATCCAAGTCAAAACATGTGGAAGAGGAAATAATCTCAAGAAATGTAGCGGACAGTTTAACAAGTGCTGTGATGGATTTACCAGTAAAATACAGGGAAGTTGCCTTTTTACATTACTACGAGGAGCTTTCATTAGCAAATATCAGCAAGATTACGGGTGTCAATAGTAATACATTAAAAACTAGATTAAAGCATGCCAGAGAATTATTAAAGAACAAGATGAAAAAGGAGGTTTAATCATGGGCGATCCATTCTATAAATTAAAGAATTCTATAAAAAAAGATTTTGCAGGTCTTTCTTTTTCCGAGGAGAGAAAAAATGCGGTGAAAGAAACGATCCGTAGGAAACAATCTCACCTAGAACTACATTATTGGAAAGTAGAAACCCTAAAAAATATATTAGAGTCACTGCAAGATGGAACAAAGCATGGGTACGATATTTCCACCCAACTATTTCGAAAGAATGAGGTTAGCTTCAAAAGCAATGAAGGCCAGCTTTATATCCTTTTACATCTACTTGAAAATAAGAAAATCATTACTTCAAAATGGATTGAAGAAAGGAAATACTATTCCCTAACTACGAAAGGAAAAAAATATGTATCTTCTTGGGAGCATAGAGGTTCTAAACAATGCGCATCACTGAACTATTTAATTGAGGAGGCTTCTTTATGAGTTCTTCCAAATTTGAGGAATATTTAAGTAAAGTCATCTCTCAAGTGAAATCCAAGGAAGCTCACAGTATGATCAAAAAGGAGCTTAGTGATCATATGGAAGAGCTCAGCAAATCCTTTCAAGAGAGAGGAGTATCTATAAAGGATGCGGATAAAAAGGCAATGGAGGAAATGGGAGATCCCTCTACCGTTGGTAAAAACATGAATCATCTTCATAAACCGAGAATGGATTGGCTCCTTATTGTTTTATTTGTTATTCTTGCAGGGGTTAGTTTTCTTCCACTGATTGGTGGTTTTTCAGAACCAAGCATTTCTTTAATGAAAAAACAAGTAGTCTGGCTCGTGCTTGCAATTCTTGCTCTCGTAGGATTTCTATTCTTTGATTACAGGAAACTGAAAAATTTGTGGATGTATTTTTATGGAGGTGGCTTAATCCTTTTTCTTACAACTTTTTTAGTTGGTATGGAGGTTAACGGAGCCAAAAGATGGATTTCTTTCGGGGGTATGACGATTGATGGTCCAGCTATAACCTTATTTTTATTTTTCTTAGCGTGGGCCGGCATTTTTGCCAAAATCAATGAGTTTAAGGGTTGGAAAAAACAAGGAATGCTATTATTCCTATTTTGGACTCCAGTCCTTCTCTACATCATGGTCCCACAATTTATGTATAGTATAATATACTTTTTTTGCGTATTAGCGATGTATGTTTTTTCTTATGTTCATAAAAAATTTGCCATTAAAGTAGCCGTGGGTAATTTGCTTATAGGTATCATTTTCATTAGTACAATGATCCTTTATTTCCCTAATAGCTTTCTCTCTGATACACTCATACCACTGAAAGATATCCTTTCAGAGGCTGGTTGGTTCGGCAAGGGACTTTACAATGATCTAAAGCTCCCTGAAGCACATACAGATTTGGTATTTCCATTTCTCGTCTATTCTCTAGGCTGGGCGTTCGGAATGCTCCTATGTCTACTTCTCTTTGTACTTATTTTGCGGATTTCATTAAATGCTTTTAAAACAAAGGATTTATTCGACAGATTATTAGTAATCGGTGGGGCTGCATTATTTATTGTTCCAGCCTGTTGGAACATTCTAATGGGTCTTGGAATCGTCCCAATTATGGTAGTACCCCTGCCGTTTATTAGTTATGGAGGAAGCATGTTGCTAGTTTACTCTGCACTACTAGGCCTTATTCTGAACGTTTATCGAAGAAAAGATATTGTCGAACCTACAATGGTAAATTAATTTAGTATATAACCGTTACCAAAAACTTTATTAAAACACATATCGAAATAGAAAGCCTGTATCTAGATTAAAATATATCTGGTGGTTTAGATTAAAGTTTGATCAAGAAATATCTCGAAAACCATATTTTGCGTTAACTTAAAAAGCCTATTTTGAAATAAAGATTGATCAAAATGGGCTTTTTCTTTGTGGTTGATGGACCTTGTCACTCATATTCATCAAACTAAAATAAGCTAAAAGCTAAGTAGAGATACCATCTCTTCTAGCTTTTAGCTAATATTTAAGTAGTAATGAAAGATTTATGCTGTTGGATTTGGGTGAAATTACCCTTATTGAGTACCGCTTTCCTCTCACTTGTTCTCGCTACTGCCTCAGCAGTACAGGATGCGTTGACTAAAACTAGGCTGGCCTCATCACCTACATTTGGCCATTGATGTTCCCCAGCTTTATTTAATGGTGTGATCCCACCAGTTGCATATTTTAAAGATTGGCTGAGTGAGATTTCATCACTCTTTCTATAAGTCTCGCAATACCTCGTTACCTTTTCCAGAACATCTCCGTTACCAAACGGACCCCATGAATCATAAAATCCATCACAACCAAGATGAACATTCACGCCTTTTTTATCCAGTAATGCAATAGGTGGTAGTGATTTTGTGATAGGAATGGTGGACATAATTGAGATCCCCAAATCGCTTAATTGATCACTCATATGCTCAGCTTGTTGTAAAGGAACTTCGCCTAGACAGAAAGCATGGCTAATTGCTACACGATTATGCCATTTTGCTTCTTCGACCATCTCAGCTAACTTGTCAATCGTATAATAGCCTACATGCCCACCATCATGGAGATGGATATCGATATCAACATCAAATTCGGTCGCTAAATTCATTACCTCGAATAATGATTGCTCAATGTTTTTATCTATTCCAGCTGGATCTAACCCCCCAATAAGTGTAGCACCAGAATTTAAGGCTTCTTTCATTAAAGGAATGACGTCCCCTTTTAATAATCCATGTTGCGGAAAAGCGACAATATCATAGGTTAGTTGATCAGAATAGCTATCAAGCGCTTCGTATACGCCTTCTAAATTCTTTAAACCAATGTACGGGTCAATATTTACATGAGTGCGAATATGGGTGGAACCTTTAGAAAGTATAAGTTCAATCATTTTAGAAGCTCGTTGTTTAACTGTAGTTGAGAGTTCCTCTAATTCCATTGCTTCAAGGCGCAACCGTTCTTCTAAGTTTTTGGCAGGTGTACAAGCCTTCCAATCTAGCGATAGGTATGTTTTATCTAAATGATTATGCATTTCTTTTAAGCTAGGTATGGCCAGAAGACCCTTACAATCAATTTGATTCTCTTCAGGAGAAATTTTATCCTTTTTTTCTTTTTTCTCAACAATTTTTCCATCAACAATTTTTAAATGGTATAAGTCTGTTTTGGTGGTATATGTGTTATTTTCATCTCCAACATATCCTACTTCTAGCAATACATTTGTTAGCCAAAATTTATTTTTCACGATATAACCCCTTTCGATTATATAGTTTGCTCTGACCCTAGCTTGCTTTCTACCTTTTTTCCTTTAAAGAAAAGTGATTTGATGGAACCTCTTCTAGCTATGGCTTCAGCGGAACATGATGAATCCACTAACATCATCGTTGCCTCATCGCCTACTTTAGGCCACACTCTTTCACCGTCTGCATTTAACGGTTTAATCCCACCTGTACCATATTTTAAAGCTGTTGATAATGAATGTTCGTCACTCATTTTAAATCGCTCTGCTAAAATAGAAAGTTTTTGAATAGTATCACCTGTTCCAAAAGGTGACCAATGATCAGTAATACTATCATGTCCTACTGAAACAGTAATGCCTATCTTATCTAATAGTGGGACGGGAATAGTTGGTCTATTAATTGGAATTGTTGTAGTAATATCAATTTCCTGTTCCTTTAATTGTTCGCCTATGTCGGTTAGTTTACTTTCATCTAAGTCCCCTAGCGCAATGCCATGACTTATCGTAGCTTTTCCTTTCAACCCTGTTTGTTCAGTATAATATGCCATTCTTTCAAAGGTAAAAGCACCTAATGAGTTCGGATCATGGAGGTGAATGTCTACACCTTTATTATTTTCATTTGCAATATCAAATATAGTATATAATGACTTTTCAATATTACGGTCGACAGTTGCAGGGTCAACGCCACCAACCAATGTAGCGCCATTTCTCATGGCATCTTTAACTAGTTGCACAGAATCACTTCTTAGCAATCCATGTTGAGGGAAAGCGACAATATCATAAGAAAGTACATCTTCATATTTTTTTAAAGCACTTACCGTTGCCTCCAAGTTTTGTAAACCAATGACAGGATCAATATTACAATGTGTGCGTATATGTGTATGCCCATTTGCTATATATAGTTCAATCATTTTTTCAGCACGTTCTTGTGCTGTTGGTAGCAACTTTGGTAATAACTTTTTTTCTTCATCCAATCTTGTAAAGATGCCATTAGTTATAGGTGTACATGCTTTCCATGGACCCCCATAGTATGTTTTGTCAATATGAATATGCATATCTTTTAATGAAGGTAATAACAAATACCCCTGTCCATCTATGCTCAATTCATGAGTATCGGGTAACTGATTGGTTATATCAGTAATCTTGCCATCCTCTATTTTTAGATGACATAATTCTGTTTTTGTCCCTCGGATTTCACCATCTTCTATGTCAAAAGACTTCTCTAGTTTTACATTTAATAACCATTGAATTGTCATTTGTGTACCTCCTAAAGAGTTTTTAAAGGGGAAATAGAGTTTTTTAGCTAGTTAACCCCGTTATAATATAAGATTTTATTTTAGCTTCACTTCATTAATCATTAAATAGTTGGCCGCATTTAACCACATACCACTAACAGTTTTACTGTGAACTGCTAGATGCTCGTAATTACGGATAGGTACATATACAGCCTCATCTAGTTCTATTTCCATAGCTTCTTCATACAACGCTAATCGTTTATCATTATTTGTTTCTTGCCGTGCTGCTTCAATCAATTGATCTACATCCGGGTTACTGTAATAGAAGTGGTTACCTGGTGAACCTTGAGAATCCGAGTGGAATAAGTTGTATTGATTATAATCACCATCACCGGTAGCATTACCCCATCCACCGATAAATAAATCATGGTCAGATTTATCAATTGTATCAATATACGAACCGTATTCCATTACTTGAATTTCTATATTTACACCTATTCCCTTTAATTGTGATTGGATCACTTCAGCCATGTTGATTCTTTCTTTTCTGTCATTCGTAAGTAGTGTTAAGTTAAGGTTATCTTCAAAACCAGCTTCTTTTAATAATTTTTTTGCTTCATTAAGGTCGTAATCAAATGGAGCAACATTTTCGCTATATCCAAATACTTTAGGGCTCATTGCCGAGTTGGCGAGTGTCCCGACATCATTATAAACACCTTTTATGATTGAGTCCCTTTCAATTGCATGGCTAATGGCTTTTCTTACCCTAATATCGTCTAATGGTTTTTTAGAAGTATTAAAGCCTATATATTCTACAGCAAGGCCCTCCGTCCGATATAGCCCCATGCTATCTGATGCCACAATACGGTCAAGTTCAGTTACGGGTACTTGATCATTTATGTGTGCCTCTCCTGTTTCAATCATGGCTAATCTAGTAGCATCCTCTGGCACAACTTTAAAGACGACACGATCCAGACTAGGTTTTTCTCCCCAGTAATCTTTATTTTTGTTTAATGAGATTTCTTGCCCTGACTTCCAATGTTCAAATAGAAAAGGTCCAGTACCTACTGGATGGTCCATTAATTGATCTGGATTTTCTTTTAATACTTTTGGACTTATTATACTTCCCTCTTGGCTAGCTAAAATAGAGAGTAAGGGTGCGTATGGATAGTCTAATAACAATTGCACAGTGTAATCATCTACGATTTTTACTTCATTTATCATACTTAGCTTTTCCCTTTGCGGGGATTCTGTTTTAGGATCTAGCAACCTATCAAATGTTGTTTTCACAGCTTCCGCATTAAATGGCGTTCCATCGTGAAACTTTACTCCCTCCCGAAGCTTAAATTCCCAAGTTGTCTCATTTATTACTTCCCACTCTGTTGCTAAAAGAGGCTGTATTTTAAAATCCTTATCAGGGACTACGAGTGTTTCATACACCTTTTGGTAAGTAATATTAGCAGAAGGTATATCCGTAATGAAATGAGGGTCAAGCTTTGTTGCATCTGATAAGCGGACTACTGAAAGTGTACCTCCTTCTTTTGCTGTATCTTCGTTTTCCGCATTTGCACTCTCACTATTAGATTGTGTTGAACATGCTGTGAAAAGAGTTAATACTAATACGATGAATCCTATTAAGATGTTTTTCTTTTGCAACCTTTCAACCATACTTTCCCTTCTTTCTTTTCTTAAGTGAATGTTTACATTAAATTTAATGCTTATCTGCATTATAGAGGATGATTTTTTAAAATATTTATATTATATTTACTTCTTTTTTCATTTTCTTCATCAATATTCTGAAAATTATTTACTTTCTATTTAAATTTGATAATTTTATTCACATGATTATTCTTCAATTCTAAGGGGGACTTACTGTTGGAAACGACCATACTATCCATTCATAAATATTACAGGAGGAAGATGCAATGTCTATTGAAGTAAAATCCGAGCTTAATCATTCAGTGTCTCAAGTTTTAAACAAACCAAAGGAATCACAGATAAAAAATGCATTAGCAATACTTCTTAGCAATAAAGCAGCAATGATAGGTGCAATGATTATTATTTTCTATCTTTTGATTGCGTTATTTGCTCCTTTACTCGCACCTTATGATCCATATGCAATTAACTTGGATAACAAATTTATTCCTCCTTCTGCTGATCATTGGATGGGGACTGATGATAAAGGTAGAGATATTTTAAGCCGCCTTTTATATGGTAGTCGTTTATCAATGGGCGTAGGGTTTGCAGCAGTAGCTTTTGGCGCATTATTTGGCATAATGTGCGGATTAATCGCTGGCTATTATGGAAAATGGGTGGATTCTATCATAATGAGAGTGATGGATATTCTACTCGCTTTTCCAGGGATTTTACTTGCTTTAGCGATTATAGCTGCATTGGGGCCAAGCTTAATTAATGTAACCATTGCAGTAGGGGCATTTTCAGTCCCATTATTTGCTCGAATTGTACGTGGATCCACTCTAGAGGTGAAAAAACTGGAATACATCGATGCCGTTCGTTCACTAGGTGCAAATGATTTCGTCATTATTTTTAAACATATTTTGCCTAATATTCTATCTCCTATTATTATCCAAGGGACTTTAAGATTAGCCACAGCAATTCTCTCAGCAGCAGGGTTGTCCTTCCTTGGATTAGGTGCACAGCCTCCATCTCCTGAATGGGGCACAATGTTAAGTAGTGGGCGTGATTTTTTATTCTCAGCTCCATATATTGCCCTTTTTCCTGGCCTGGCCATCTCAATTTTGGTTCTAGGATTTAATATTTTTGGTGATGGTTTACGAGATGCGTTAGATCCTAGAATGAAAAACTAATAATAGGAGGTTTTGAAAATGGCAATGTTTATTTTTAGGCGATTGTTCCAAACAATCCCGGTCATTATTGGTGTCACTTTTGTTGTATTCTTTATCATGCAGCTAGTACCTGGAGACCCAGCTGTTATTCTAGCTGGAGAAGGAGCGTCTAAGGAGACGATTGAGGCGTTAAGAGAGCAGCTAGGACTGAATCAACCCCTCATTATTCAATACTTTGACTATATAACAAGTCTGTTAAAGGGAGACTTCGGTACTTCATTAAAAAGTAGTCAGCCTGTATTAGACGAGATATTAGTAAGGCTTCCAATAACAATGGAATTAGCTTTTGTTAGTATTCTTATAACCATTTTCCTCGGTATGGCTGCTGGGATCATTGCAGCTATAAAACCATACTCTTTACAAGACATAGGGGTCATGTTAATTGCTTTATTAGGCATATCGTTACCGAGTTTTTGGTTGGGGTTAATGTTAATGTATTTCTTTTCCGTAAAGCTACAAATTCTCCCTGTAGCAGGTTGGGATAGCCCTCTTCATATCATCCTGCCGGCCATTACCCTAGGAGTAGGGGGCGCAGCCATTGTAGCACGAATGACAAGGTCTAGTATGTTAGAAGTTATAGGCCAAGATTATATACGTACTGCACGAGCGAAAGGAATGAAAGAAACAATCATCATATTCAAACATGCTTTAAGGAATGCCCTTATACCGGTAATCACAGTCGTAGGTTTACAGTTTGGTGCTTTACTAGGCGGCACGGTGTTAGTTGAGTCCATCTTTGCTATTAATGGACTAGGGAGAATGATTGTGGATGCGATACGAATGAGAGATTTACCAATGGTTCAAGGCGGGGTTCTAGTCGCGTCACTTATTTTTGTGATTGTGAATCTATTGGTTGATATTTTCTATAGATTATTTAATAAACGTATAGATTTAAATTAAAAATGGGGTGCGCAAATATGGCGGAAAAAGAGATACCTATACTCGAAGTGAAGGGATTAAAGACCTATTTTACTACGAAAAAAGGAACTAGCAAACCGGTTGATGGCATTGATTTCGTTCTGAATAAAGGAGAAACACTTGGAATAGTAGGAGAGTCTGGGTGTGGAAAAAGCATGACTTCTCTTTCGATTCTTCGTCTCATTCCCTCCCCATCAGGAAAAATTACTGGAGGATCTATCTTATTTAAAGGAAAAGATTTAGTTAAGTTACCAGAAAGTGAAATGAGGAAGGTAAGAGGCAATGATATTTCAATGATATTCCAAGAGCCGATGACATCCTTAAATCCGGTTATACCTGTTGGCGAGCAAATTGCTGAGGCTATTCGATTACATCAAAATTTAGGGAAAAAAGCAGCTTGGGAAAAATCGGTCGAGATGCTTCGTTTAGTAGGCATTCCCTCACCGGAAAAAAGAGCCAAGCAAGAACCTTTTCAACTAAGTGGTGGGATGCGCCAACGTGTAATGATTGCGATGGCTCTTGCCTGTTCCCCTGAAATACTGATAGCTGATGAGCCAACAACTGCCTTAGATGTAACCATACAGGCACAAATTCTTGAAATAATAAAAAACTTACAAAAACAGCTTGGGATGGGTGTGATTATGATTACTCACGATCTTGGTGTCGTGGCAGAAACCTGTGATCAAGTGGTCGTCATGTATGCGGGGAATATTGTAGAACATACCTCTTCTAAGGAGTTATTTGCCAATCCTAAACATCCGTATACACAAGGATTATTAGCATCTTTGCCAAATATAACTGAGGATGTAGAGGAGTTAAGAACAATTGAAGGTACAATTCCTAGCCCATATAATCTGCCAAAGGGCTGTCGTTTTTCATCAAGATGTCCTCATAGTAAAGATATTTGTTCTGAAAGAAACCCTGAATTATTCGAAGTCAGCGATGAAACAAAAGTGAGATGTTGGATATACTCAGATAATTGGAATAATCAGAGTAAGAGGGAGGAGGGGTGTCTAAATGAAAAGCATAGCTGAGCGAAAAGTACTCCTTCAGGTAAATAATTTAAAACAACATTTTACAGTGAAAAATGATGCTTTGTTTAAGACGAAAACGGTGGTAAAAGCAGTTGATGGCATTTCATTTGAACTGTATGAGGGAGAAACATTAAGTATTGTAGGTGAATCGGGTTGTGGAAAGTCAACGACTGGCCGAGCTATTCTACGACTAGATGAACCATCAGCTGGAGAGATTTATTTTGGAGGAGAAAATCTCCTTACTGTTAAGAAGAAGGACATGAGAAAGTTACGTGGGGATTTACAAGTTATCTTTCAAGATCCCTTCGCATCACTTAACCCTAGACAAAAAGTAAAACAAATCTTAAATGAAGCGATGGCTACACAGAAGTCAGTTGAAAAAGAGAAAAGGCCGGAAAGAATGAAAGAACTATTAGAATACGTTGGTCTACCGTTAGAATCATTGGAACGATACCCACACGAATTTAGCGGTGGCCAAAGGCAGCGTATTGGCATTGCTAGAGCGCTCGCAGTTCATCCTAAATTAATTATCTGTGATGAAGCAGTTTCCGCATTGGATGTCTCTATACAAGCGCAGATATTAAATTTATTAAAACAATTACAAAGACAGTTTAATTTAACTTTTCTATTCATCTCACATGATTTAAGCGTTGTTAGACATGTATCTGACCGGGTAATGGTTATGTACCTTGGAAAAATCGTTGAAATCGCAGATAAAAAAAGTCTGTTTGATAAACCGATGCATCCATATACACGTGCATTATTATCATCAATCCCTGTACCCGATCCTACTATAAAGCATGAACGCATCATTTTAAAAGGGGATGTACCTTCTCCTATTAATCCGCCAAAAGGATGTCGTTTTCATACAAGATGCCCATTTGCTACGGATCTTTGTCAAGAAACTGAGCCAGAGTTAAGGGAGTTGGAGAAAGGCCATTTTGTGAGCTGTCATATGGTGGAAAAAATATAGTGGGATAATAATTTCTCTATACAAAATATTTACAAGAATATAAAATATCAATAAAGGGAGTCTACCCTTTGATCTAAACGGTAAACAAACGCATCATTAATTGAAAGAGTAGGTTATCGCATTTTCGGAGGCTAACCTCATGTTTTTAGCGGTTCAAGGATCGAGCTTCTCAAAAAGGGAACTGAAGTATACTGCTCAATTCCAACTGAAATTTCGATATTTCTATGTCTACGCGCTGAAGGGAGTGCATGACTCCCCCTTCTCTTACATAAAGGAGTGGGAAAGTGATATCCCTAGAAAGTTTCTCTATTTATATTATTCTCTGTGTATTAGCACCATTAATTGGCGCTTTCACCTTACTTTTTTTGTTTATCTTTGAGAAAAGAATCGATTTAATAGAGAAAGAGAAGAAAGAAATCGCGATTGAAAGAGAATTACAAATGGCCTTATATAACCAGCTTAACCAAGAAATTCAACCCCATTTCTTATTTAATACGCTTAACTCGATATTAAGTTTAGCAAGGTTAGATAGAAAAAAAGAATTAGTCTATTCAATTGAAACGTTTTCTAAACTATTGAAATTTAAATATCAAACCAACACCAACAATATTACGGTTAATGATGAACTTACTTATATTAAATATTATCTCGAAATTCAAAAGACAAGGTTTAGGGATCGCCTTTTTTATGAGATTGAAGCGGATGAAGATGTTCATCAAGCATTAATTATCCCTTTTTTAATTCAAACCCTTGTTGAAAATGCTTTTAAGCACTCTTTTGAAAAACATATAGGTGAAGCCTTCTTAAAGGTTACAGTTAAAAAGTGTTCACAATCCATACAAGTTACTGTCTGGAACAGCGCGAATAATCAAGCAATCGATGATTATAATGAAGTGGGTATAGGCCTTGAAAATATAAAGGCAAGATTGCATCTATTTTATTCGAAAGAGACGACGAGTATAAATTTACTAATCTCAGAAACTGGGACAACCGTTGTAGCTGTTTTCCCTTATATAACAAAGGAATGAATGATTATAGGAGGGTAAACAAGTATGAATATTTTATTAGTCGATGACGAAATGCTAGAACTTGAACAACTCGAATATTTGATAAAAAACCAATTTCCTAAATGGACGATCTACAAAGCAAATGATGCGTCTCAGGCTGTTCAAATCAACAAGCAACACAATATTTCTCTTGCCTTTTTAGATATTCAACTACCGGGTAAATCTGGTCTAGAGTTAGCCAGTGAATTAGCGAAAAATTATACAATGGATATTATTATGGTTACCGCTTTTCAAAGTTTTGAATATGCTCAAAAATCTATTCGCCTTGGTGTAGTTGATTATATAACCAAACCTGTCATAGAGGATGAACTAATAGGTGTTTTAAATAAATATGAGCAATTAGGTCAGTATTCAGAATCAATTATTCAAACGATTCAAATCATACAACAAGAATATAGTGAGAAAATAACACTTAATTACTTGGCTTCAAAGAGTCATATGAATCCAGCTTATTTAAGTAGGAAGTTTCATGAAGAAGTGGGTTTGGGTTTTTCTGAATATTTAAATGATTACCGTCTAAACATAGCCAAGAAGATGTTAATTGAACAACCGACTTTGAGCATCCATACAGTGTCTGAAAAATGCGGTTTTAATAGTCAACATTACTTTAGTCAAATGTTTCGTAAATTAACTGGAATGACGCCAAGAGAATTTCGCCTAGAGGTGCCCTATCGTTGAATAAACAGGACTATCAATTTTATATAAGTGGAGCAATTAAATTAGGGGTTAGTTTTGGAATCGTGAGCCTATTAGCGAGATGGGTAACGGGGAATACCATCCTTTCCTCACCTGAAACTTTATTAAAGTATGGAATGGTAGGAGGAATAGGCTATTCTCTTATGGGGGCATTAAGCCTGATCCTTTTTGGAATGGTAGCAAAGAGGATACGTCAATCTTTCCCCCACCATTTAACCATTGGTGATGTATTACGTGAGAAACTCAATCCTAGCGGCTACTGGTACATGATTTGTATCCTCTTAATCACGAGTTTGGACTCTATATTCGTGCAAGCGATGGGGGCGGCTATTCTCCTTCATATTGTTTTTCCTATTCCTATTTATTTGGGGATGCTATTATTTTTATTTGTTTGTTTTCTCATTGGTGGAATGGGTGGGATGCAGAGAATTCATCAGCTAGCTAGTGTAAATGTGACATTAATATTTGCTGCTGTCATCATAATTCCTGTTTATTTTTACATTCAAAATGGTGTGCACCCAGTATTTGAAGGAATCAAATTATACCATCCTTACCTGTTATATTTTCAAAACACAGATGCTATGTTGTTTATTATGACTGCTATATTAATTGGATTTGGTCAAGTGATCATTGATCGTTCGACTTGGCAAAGAGTCTTCTTATTAAAACCTGCTAAGGTCCAGTTAACCTTTACTTTAGCAGGTTTTATATGGATGACTATTCCATTGGCTTTGTCATCTTTATTGATGATTATTATCTATAGTGGAAGCTACGATAATATTACTTCTTTATTATTCGAACTAATTAATAGAATTCAAACCACCCTGTTTGTTTTTTTGTTTATTCTATTTTGTTTCAGCGCAATTTCAGCAGCAATTAGTTCAGAATTACAAGCCACCACTGTATTAATCGTGCGAAATATATTACAGGTTTTCTTATCGCTCACCAACAGGGATAAATGGAATCTTACTTATCTAACTTCAGGCTTTATTTGTGTACTTTTATTAGTAGTCGTAAGTATTTTTTCTCCTTCTCTTTTAGAACTATTATTTTTCTTTGGGCATATGTACGCTTCATTAATTATTCCTATGCTCTATATTATCTTAAGTAAAGGACCAATACATTCGATTATTCCCTTTTCCTCATTAATCGGAATGATAGGTGGTTATGCTTTTATATCTGTTGTAGGAAATTTCACTGCTATTTGGATTAGCTTTTTCATTTCCGGTACCCTATGTAGTATTGTTTGGATTTATACCATTTTCAACAACCATTTTAATATATAATAGGGGGATTATACTTGAATCCAGGTAAATCTATTATGGTAGATAGAGTGGAAGAGGATTTCGCTCTGCAACCTACTAAACCCACCATAAGAAATTTGAACTTCAGTCATTTTTTCTCTTTATGGATGGGATCTATTCATAATATCCCCTCCTATGTAACGGTAGGGGGTTTTTTTGCATTAGGACTTTCTATAACCGAAGTCATGGTTGTTATTCTCGCCTCAGCGTTTCTACTTACTATTCTGATACAGCTCAATGGACATGCAGGAAATAAATATGGCATTCCCTTTGTGATGTTTCTTAAAACATCATTTGGCGGTGCAGGTGCGTTATTACCAGGTGTATTGAGAGGAATCATTGCAGGAATTATGTGGTTTGGGCTTCAAACTTATGCTGGGAGCCTTGCAATCACCATTTTAATTGGCCAATTCTGGCCTGCTTATATAAATTTGGGGGGGAATGGACATTATTTGGTCTTAGCCTTACTCATCTTATTTCATTTCTTGTATTTTGGTTCATCAACTTATGCTTTTCTTTTGGAGGAATGAAAGCACTTGGAAAATTATCCAATGTGATTACTCCATTGGTTTTCCTTATATTCGGAGGCATGAGTATTTGGATTATTGATCAAGCAGGGGGAGTAGAACCAATCCTTTTGCATGGCGCTACAAATATCTCTGCTACAAATATATTTACTATGATTACTTGCATGTCAGCTTTATTAGCTACTTGGGTGGCGCCTATATTGAGTGTTTCTGATTACACTAGGTATGCTAGAACAACCATTCAACAATCGCTCGGTCAATTTTTGGGGATAATGGTTTCTTATGGCTTATTTGCTGCAGCTAGTATTTCAATTATTAAAGGTACAGAAATGCTTTATGGCAAACCTATTTGGAATATACTTGATGTGATTGGTGAGTTCGATAGTAAGCTAGTGGTTTGTTTATCACTGATTACGGTTTGTTTATCTACGCTTTCTGTTAATATTACCGGAAATATAATTCCTGCTATTAATCAGCTAATTTCTCTTTTTCCAAAGTTAATCAATTCCAAAAGTGCAGCTATTATCATTTCCATAGCAGGGATGGTTATTATGCCTTGGAAGTTGATGGAGAATTCAACTAGTATATTCACATTCTTAAACATGGTAGGTGGATTATTGAGTCCTGTCATTGGAATCATGATTACACAATATTTTCTTATCGATAAAAAGAAAATTGATATAAAGGAGCTCTATCATAATAAAGGAGATCATTATTACTCTAGTGGTGTAAACAAATCAGCAATTTTAGCTATGTGTATGGCAGGGGGATTAAGTCTCTCAGGACATTTTATTTCATCTTTAGAGCCATTATACAATCTATCATTTTTTGTTGGAATCATTTCATCTATACTTTTATACCTTTTGTTTATATTTATGAATACAGTCTTTTTTGGCAAATTTGGAAGTAGGCAGAATAAGGCAAGTAGCTAACTAAATGACTTAGCCAGAAATAATGAACAATTGCGAATGATGATTTATAACATAGTTTAGTTGCTAAACAAATTCGTTCCAGCGCACTACAGATACTCGTTTTCTGAGGGGAGGGAGCTGGTCCTAATCCTGTAGGTGTCGAGTGTTTTCCTGTCGATTCCACTATTCTCAATGATATAAAACAATCCGAATAATTAGAAGGTAGATTCTCCTCCTAATCATTCGGATACATCTTTTGCTGAAATACTATTTAGTTTCTGCCTATATCTCATTAATCATTAACAGGCTCTTCTTTGCATAGTTCACCATAAACTAAGTTTCCTTTATACATAACGCCATTTGGTTTTATACGTCTAGCAATGACTTCGGCACTACAAGATGCATCCATAAATAAGAAATTGGCAGAGTCACCGGTTTTTGGCCATTGCTGATGACCATTTCTATCCAAAGTTGTAATGCCGCCTGTAATATATTTTAATATTTGTGATAGAGATATTTCGTTTGTCCATCTATATCGCTCTATTAATCTTGTTGCTCTTTCCAAGATATCCCCATTCCCCGTTGGCCACCAGGAATCAAAAATATTATCGTTTCCAATCGCTACTTGTATACCATATTCGTCTAAGAAATCTACAGGTGGTATATCTCTCCCGGTCGGTAAGCTAGTGACTATAGATATTTCTGCTGCTTTAAGAAGTTCAGCTGTTTTTTTTACTTCATCCAACGATACTCCGCCTAATCCAAATGCATGACTAATGAAAACTCTACCTTGCCACCCAGCTTCTAATGTGAGATGGGCAAGTCTTTTCATTGTAAATGTCCCGAGATGTCCAGGATCATGTAAATGTAAATCGATGTCAGCATTTCCTTCTACAGCAATATCCATTAATTGTACTAATGAAGCTTCGATATTATTATCAACAGTAGCTGGGTCTACCGAGCCTACAATACCTGCCCCATGCTTAACTGCTTGCCTCATATAACTAATCGTGTCTTTATTTAATAAACCATGTTGTGCAAATGCGACGCTTTCAACGCTCATCTGATCGGAGAAATTTTGTATGGCCCTTTGGACTTCTTCTAAGTTTTTAAGCCCAACCTCAGGATAGATATCTACATGTGTCCTGACATGTGTCGATCCAAATGATAGTAATTGTTTCAGGAGCTTTCCTGCTCTAACATGTGTTTGTGAAGGAAGGGATTTTAAAATATTCTTTTCGATATTACAACGCTCTATTACACTTGATGCGGGAAGACAAGACTGCCATTTATCTCCCATATAGGTTTTATCTAAATGGACATGCTTTTCAACAAAGGATGGCATTAACAATAAGCCTTTTACGTCTTTTAGAGGGTAATCATTTGTTATATCTGCTAAGGCATTCGTAATCTTTTCAATCTTCCCATGACTAATGAATAAGTGAACCGTTTCTGTCTCTGTTCTAACTGCTTGGCCATTCTCCCATTTAAATCCACTCTCTATCTTTACATTTTTAAGCCAATAGGTTTGATAATTCAATGTATATTTTCCTCCCTATTAATCTTTGTTTATTAAAATATCATTGATTTCTAAGTAACCAGCAGCGCTTATAGAAAAATGATCAACATTCTTCGCAACGGCCGCTAAGTTTTCTATCACTCTTACAGGCACATAAGCAGCGTCTTCCATTTCTATTTCTTGTGCTTTTGCATAAAGTTCCAGGCGCTTCTCTTGATCGGTCTCAGCTCTCGCTAATTCAATTAATTCATCGACTTCATTATTGCTATAAAAGAGCGTATTGCCTGTGGCACCGTGTGAGCTTGAATGAAAAAGATTATATTGATTATAATCAGCATCACCTGTTGCATTCCTCCAACTAATGAGAAATAATTGCGAATCTCCTTTATTCACTTGCTCCACAAATGAACCATACTCAAGAACCTGAATGTTAAGTTTGATTCCAATTCCCATTAGTTGCGATTGTAATATTTCTGCAAGATTTATTCTTTCTTTGTTATCCATTGTGAGTAATGTAGCTTCAAAGCCATTTGCATAACCAGCAGCGCTCAGTAATCTCTTCGCTTCGTTTAGATTATATTCATAAGCTTTTAAGTCCTCATGATATCCGAACACTTTTGACCCCATTAATGAATTGGCTCTATGTCCAATTTTATTAAAAGCTCCATCAATGATTGCATCCATCTCAATGGCATGTGATATAGCTTTTCTCACTTGAACATCATTAAAAGGTAGTGCCTGCATATTAAAACCAAGATATTCTGTACCAAAGCCCTCGCTACGGTACACATTCCCTTTCTTTGATGTTTCAACCGTTTCAATCATATGGATAGAAAGAGGTTCTGCAATATGTGCTTCACCCGTTTCAATCATAGAAACTCTTGTTGTTTCTTCAGGCACTACTTTAAATTCGACTCGGTCGATATGTGGGGGATTTCCCCAATAGTTTTGATTCTTATTCAATATAATTGCTTGACCGGGTGTCCATGACTCAAATGTAAATGGCCCAGTCCCATTAGGTTCTTTTATGACCTCTCCTTTATATTTTTCGATCGTTTTTGGATTAATAATTCCTCCTTCATGGCTTGCTAAAATCGATAGTAAAGGAGAGAATGGTTCGGAAAGTATGAATTGTACAGTATAATCATCTAAAACTTTTATCTCTTCGACCATTTCAAAGGCAGAAGCTTTTGGGGCACCTAGGTCAGGGTCTAACACCCTTTCAAATGTCTCTTTAACGGCATCAGCATTAAAGGGTGTCCCATCATGAAAGGTTACTCCATGTTGCAAATGAAACTCCCATGTCGTATCATTTACCTGTTCCCAACTTTCAGCTAATAGAGGAACAATATTTTCATTTTTATCTCTAGCAACTAATCCTTCATAAACCTTTCCATGAGTCACACTGGCTGCATTAATAGTCGACATAAAGTGGTGATCTAAGTTATCCACGTCTGATTGCCTGGCAATAATAAGTGTTCCTTCATTACCGTTCCCGTTTTTAGAATCATTGCTTTCTAAAGTAACATTGTTACTTGTTGAACATCCTGAAATGACTACTAAAATGAATAATAATAAACCGAGCTCTTTTATTTTTCTCCTCAATCCTATCCCCCCTAAAGTATGGTACAAATAAATTGTTTCAATCATCTAATTATATTAATATTCTGATAATATTCTTTGTAAATTCTTTACTTGTTTTTACGCTTTTTTTACTTTCTTATCTTTTTGGAAGAATATAAAGTTGAAGCCATTTCGTAAAGTCAGTATTTTGTTGTTTTAATAAAAGAAAAAGGTGAAAGCCGCATCTGATTAGAACTTAACTATAATGATTTTTATCAATAATTACTGATTTTCTTGGTGAAAAAAAGTTGTCCAACTAACTTTTTTCGTGTGATTTTATCCATATAATTGGTCCTTTATTACTGAAATTTGGTCGGTAATTCAACTTGGTTAGTGATAATAAAAGAATTTTCTTGGCATATGTTTAAAAAAGTGAAAAAAATTGGTATTTTTAAAGTAGTATTAAATGATTGCTAACCCAGTAAAGGAAAGTCTATATATAAAAGGAGTGACTCTATGAAACCGCTAACTATAGCTACCTTGACTAGTTCTTTTGCTTTTATGCCCCTTTTCATTTTTAATGGAGTCTATTCGGCAATGGGTGGGGGACTGCTGATGGGTTATTTCGCTTTTGAAATCACTTATTTTTATAAGATAGAAAATAATCGACATAAGAATATAGGAGAGATGAATCAGAAAAGGTGGAATCTCAGACGTTTATAAAAGAGAAAGACAGCTTCATTATTGCAATTGCAGCAGTTTCTGGTGGAGGGAAAACAGAGATAACGAAGGCATTGTTTAATCGCTGTACCTCTTTTACAATCGGAGTGTTGTCCTATACGTGAGGTCGCGCCATTTTCAATCCACTGGATGATACTACTCGGTCCTGCTAGCTGAAATTCATCGAAATGGAGCGTCACAGTATGCGGCAGCTGATTATATGGAGAAGAGGAGAGGCGCATATCCATATGCTTGAGACAGTCAGGATGGATGCAGATAAAATCATCGATGGCACTTTAAGCAAAGAGGAAACCACGCAACAAAAATAGAAGAAGTGAATAGGAGAATAAAAGATGAGTCAGACAGCAATAGATAAAATATGGCAGCAATATCGACAGCAACACTCAGAAGCACCAGATACTTATGCAGCATGGGCGTTCGGTGATAGTGAAGAAATGGCGGATGCCTTGGTGGAACTAGTTGCAGAAGGGAAGAAAACAGCAACAGCATCCAATTACCTTTTATACGAGATAGAAAATGAAGACTTACCCCAAGTCGGACAGTTGAATATCATTCTTGATGGCAAAGGGTTGCCGAAAGTGATTGTTAAAACGACAAATGTGACGGTCGTGCCTTTTGACGAAGTAACAGAGAATCATGCATTTAATGAAGGGGAGGGTGATTGTTCGCTAGCTTATTGGAGAGAGGTACATGAAGCCTTTTTTAAACGAGAGCTAGCACCTTTAGGGAAAGACTTTCACGAAAAAATTCTCGTCGTATGTGAAGACTTTGAAGTTGGTTATAAAAAGGAGTGACTAAACAATGACGTTTGTCTTTGAACTTGTAAGAATTATTGCTATCTTCTTAGTAGTAGGTTGGTTAGGAAGTGCGGCGTTAGCGGGTGTCTATACAATAGGAGGAGAAACGGTTACGCAACCTTGGATGGGCTTTCTTGGTATTTTACTTCTATTATTTGTGCTCTATCGGAATAAATGGCAATTTTCTGGTTGGTATAAAGGGGATGGAAGAGAGAAGCTATCAAAGCCTCTGTCGAAAACAATCACGATGATAGCCATCTTGCTCATCATTGTCCCATTTATTTATCACCCGTGAGGATGACTAGAGGCGTATACGACAATAAAAAAGCACATCAATCTATTAAAATGTTGATGTGCTTTTTTCGCGGTGTTGATTAGTCTTTTTTAAAGCGGCTGCCTCTATTTAATAATTTCGCTTGTTTTTGCTTGATTCTTTCTTTGGCAGCTTTTGTTGAATCGTGATCGATGATGATTTCAGTTATTTCTTCTTCCTTCATTGTAATAAGGAGCCATGTACCTTCGACTGAGTCAGGAGGTAGGAGATGAGCCGCAATTATTTTTTCCACTTGCTCATCACCGACTAGGAGCACAGCTTTGCCTTCTTCCATTCTATCTATAACAGCTTTATTCACTCGACCCCACTCCTCTTAGAAACAAATTATAGATTGATCTTCAATTTCTTTTGCTTTGGCAGGACCAATACCAGCAATACGTTGCAGGTCATCATAGGAAGTGAAAGGTCTTTTCTCGATGATTTCCTCGGCACGATCTGGGCCAATTTCATGGATTTGTTGCAATGTTTCAGCATTCGCTTCATTAATCATAATATGATCTGCAGGACAGCTTTCAATGACAACTTCCTCGTTCGTTTTGTTGTCTTCTTTTTCTTTTACCCCATTTATGGAGAGGTAGTCATGGCCATCTGATTGAATGATAACCGTCCCATTTTCGATCGTGCCGTACACGTCTATATTCATTTGCTGAAGGCGGTTCAATACTTCTTGATTTGGGTGACCGTAAGAGTTATCTGCACCAGCAGAGTAAATAGCGATTTCAGGATGGATTGCTTCTATAAATGCCTCGCTATTAGAAGTATCTGAACCATGATGAGCGATCTTAAAAATATCTGCTTCTATGTTGCCTGAAGCGAGCATCTCATTTTCGGCTGATGTTTCCGCATCGCCTGTGAAGAGAAACGATTGTTCTTTATAAGTAATCTTCATCCCAATAGAGCTATTATTCAAATCTTCATCAACAGATGATGGATGAAGAATATCAATTTGTGCTGAACCAATTGTAAATGATTCGCCTGCTCTTGGTATATGGTAAGCTGCTTCACTTTCAATAATGGCATCTAATGCGTCTTCATATACTCTCGACGTTGATTCTGCTCCGCTCATCCACACTTCTTTGACAGGAAAAGAGTTAATTACTTCAGGCATTTGCCCAATATGATCAGCATGGGGATGAGAGCCAACGAGTAAGTCAATTTCTTTTACCCCAACTGATTGTAAATAGGGTACGACTTCATTGCCATCATGTCTCCCGCTATCTATTAAAATTGTAAAATCTTCACCTTGTAATAATGTCGCCTCTCCCTGATCTACATCTATAAAGTGGGCTGTTAAGGTTGGTGAAAATGTTGTCTGTTCTTCAGTTGTTGTTTCAGTGGCACATGCAGTTAGTGTAACGGTGAATAGTATAATAACAATTAATAGTAATGATTTACGCCAGTTATGTATGGTCACGATGGTGTCACTCCTCTTTCGCACATTCGCTTCTGTGTTGATTATAATATAAAAGAAAAGGGAAATGTGGGAATCTGAATATTCCTTAAATAATGAAATAGATAGGTATGAAACTTGTCTAAACGGTCGAGATTAATTAGAATAGGATTGGGCTAGAGGAAATGGTTAAATATTGCTATCTGATTGTGGACAATGTATGATGTAAAATGATGGAACGAATGGCTCATTACAGTATAAAGAACAGTAAAAACATATATAAGCACTTATTTTATTTTATAGGATGATGGGTAATGAAAAGAGCGAGAATTATATATAATCCAACTTCTGGTCGTGAAATTTTTAAAAGGCATCTTGCAGAAGTATTAGAGAAATTCGAACGCGCAGGATATGAAACCTCTTGTCACGCGACAACTTGTGAAGGTGATGCGACAAAGGCTGCAAGACTTGCTGTAGAGAGAAAGTATGACCTTGTCGTAGCTGCCGGTGGAGATGGCACGATTAATGAAGTCGTCAATGGACTCGCAGAGCAGGAATTCCGACCGCAACTGGGTATTATTCCGACAGGGACAACGAATGATTTTGCTCGTGCACTGCACATTCCACGTGATGTAGAAGCAGCAGCGGATATTATTGTCAAAGGCGAGAAAATCCCTGTTGATATTGGCCGTATGGATAAAAAGTATTTTATTAATATTGCTGGTGGCGGTCGTATTACAGAGCTCACATATGAAGTACCAAGCAAGCTAAAAACGATGATTGGTCAACTTGCCTACTATTTAAAAGGAATAGAAATGCTACCAAGTATTAAACCGGCGGATGTCACGATTGAATTCGATGGCAAAATTTTTGAAGGAGAAGCGATGTTATTCCTTGTCGCTTTAACAAACTCTGTCGGCGGTTTTGAAAAATTAGCTCCAGATGCCTCCATTAATGATGGAATGTTCACATTGTTGATTTTGAAGAAAACCAATTTAGCTGAGTTTATTCGCATTGCCTCACTTGCCTTACGTGGTGAGCATGTCAATGATCCACATGTCATCTATGCAAAAGCAAACAGAATAAAAGTTTATTCAAAAGATCCGGTTATGTTGAACCTTGACGGTGAATACGGCGGGGACACCCCAGCTGAATTTGTGAACTTGTATCGTCATTTGGATGTATTTGTACCACTCAATCAAATACGTAAACAAGATCGCCCTGATTATCAAGATTAAGAATGAATAAAAGCTACTGTCGTGATTGATGCCTTCAGTAGCTTTTTTTAAAAACAAGGAAGGTGGGGGAACCATGAAAAAATGGCAATGGAAAGAATATAATTTGTCGATTCTTTTACCAGAAAATGAAATACCGCAACTGACGATTATTGTTCAAGATGGCTCTTATTTGTTTGAGTACTTCGAGCAACACCCGCTGAAGCATATTGCCTTTGTAGGTGTTGACCCGATAGATCGTAATAGGGAATACACTCCTTGGTATGCAAAAGTAGATGACTATGCCTATGAAGGTGAGGCAGATACATATTTAACGATGGTTAAAGATGAGCTGTTGCCTTTTTTACATAAAGAATTTCATCTATCAATAGAACCGAAGCATGTAGGCATCGCAGGAGCATCGTTCGGGGCGCTCGTCTCCCTTTACTCTTTATTAACAAGACGTGAGGATTTCGACTATTATTTCTTACTATCGGCTTCTCTATGGTACCCTGACTTTCTATCATTCTTGCAAAAACAACCAGCCATTACGGATGAGAAACATATCTTCTGGTACGTAGGTGAAAAAGAAGGAGACGAATATCCAAATATCCTTAGAGAAATGGTACCTAATACAATAGAAGCAACGAAAGCACTTGAGGAGAAGCTCGTTCATCCACATGCGACCTTCCAGTTTATCACTGACGCGGAAGGGATTCATCGCCACCCTTATTTTGAGAAGTATTTTCGCGGGTTTATTCTTGAGGTGGAGGATCGGTTTGAAGCAAACATCACTAGTCATGCGTAATGCATGGCTTTTTTATTTAAAATTGAGGAAGAAACCTCCTTTCGTATTGCGCTTGTTTTTATGTTACAATCTGACTAGCGATTTGCACGGATTTTAAGAGAAGAGGAAGAATGAAATGAAGCAAACATTACCTGTTAAGAAAAACGATTATATAGATGTTACTTTTGAAGATTTAACCCATGAAGGAGCGGGCGTGGCAAAGGTCGACGGTTATCCACTATTTGTCCCCAATGCCCTTCCAGGTGAAAAAGCACAAATTAAGGTGCTTAAAACAAGCAAAGGCTATGGCTTCGGCAAACTAATCGAAACATACGAAGAAAGCCCTTTTCGTGTAACTGCACCATGCCCCATTTATAAGGAATGTGGCGGCTGCCAGCTCCAGCATTTAAGCTACGAGGGCCAGCTACTAGCCAAGCAAAAACAAGTCCGTGATGTGCTCACAAGGATAGGCAAGCTTGAAAACGTGACTGTTCATCCCACCCTTGGCATGAGCGATCCGTGGCGTTACCGCAATAAATCCCAAGTACCAATAGGTGAACATGAAGGCGGGTTAATCGGTGGATTCTATCAACAACGCTCCCACCAAATCATTGATATGAAATCTTGCCTTATTCAGCAAGAAAAAAATGATGAGGTTATTCAAAAAGTGAAAGACATCTGCAATAAAAATGGCGTTCGTGCATACGATGAGCAGCGCCATAAAGGCGATCTTCGGCATATCATGGCCCGCTACGGTTTAGTTACGGGGGATGTCATGATTGTCCTTGTCACAAAAGCGAAGGATCTACCGAATAGAAAGAAAATCATCGCGGACATCACAGAGAATATTGCAGGCGTCAAATCTATCGTTCAAAACGTTAACCCTAAGAAAACAAATGTCATCATGGGTGACGAAACCCGTGTACTCTGGGGACAAGAAGTCATCTATGACTATATTGGTGATGTGCGCTTTGCCATCTCAGCAAGATCCTTCTATCAAGTTAACCCAGAACAAACAAAAGTCCTTTACGACAAAGCTCTAGAATACGCAGCACTCACAGGAAAAGAAGAAGTCATCGACGCCTACTGTGGCATCGGTACCATCTCACTCTTCCTTGCCCGAAAAGCCAAATCCGTCTTCGGCGTCGAAATCGTTCCCGAAGCCATTGAAGACGCCAAACGCAACGCCGAACTCAACAACATAACCAACGCAAACTTCGCCGTCGGAAAAGCAGAAGAAGTCATCCCAGCCTGGTACGAAAAAGGACACAAAGCAGACGTCCTCGTCGTCGACCCGCCAAGAAAAGGCTGTGACGAAGCACTCTTGCAAACCATCATTGACATGAAGCCGAAGAAGGTTGTTTATGTGTCATGTAATCCTGGCACATTGGCGCGTGATTTAAGGGTGCTTGAGGATGGTGGGTATCGGACTGTTGAGGTGCAGCCGGTGGATATGTTTCCGCAGACTACACATGTTGAGGTAGTATCGCAGATGATTTTAAAAGTGTAACCCAATAATAAACTCCTGTGCCACATAATAAACCCCTATCATAATATAACCTTATTCTGGGAAAGATGGTATAATGGAGGCTACAAGAATAGAATATCCAAGCGGTTCACCGAGAAGGCCACCTTACTGGACAAGGGTGGTCTTTCAGAATATCTGCTAAGAAATAAGAATGACTTTGAACGAGTGAATCAATTAAAGAATTTGAATTGAAAAGAATTTTTGCATTTGCTACCTGGTCTGATGGAATGGGTTCAGGACATGCTTATGTTTATAGCTGATGGAGACGTAAGACTACAAAATAATGAAAGAGCAGGGAAGAACTATCACCCTGCTCATTAAACGATTAAAATTCCCCTTCGCTAAAGTAATCATATAATTGACTGTTTAAGCGTTTCAATTGAATGTTTTGCGAATGAGGAAATCCATCTTTTTTTGTCTTTTGGGAACACATCCAGCACGAACAATGAACTTTCCCTTTTGCGAAATATCCAGTAAAACGAGATTGCCATCCAGTTTGTTCTG
This sequence comes from Cytobacillus sp. FSL K6-0129, assembly GCF_038007625.1. Classification (NCBI taxonomy): domain Bacteria; kingdom Bacillati; phylum Bacillota; class Bacilli; order Caryophanales; family Bacillaceae; genus Cytobacillus; species Cytobacillus sp. FSL K6-0129. The sequence continues at coordinate 3,801,491 of NZ_JBBOXM010000001.1, forward strand.
CAATCTTTGTTTTACGATGAATCACTCTTTTTCGATGATGTCGATAATAAGCACGACTTCGATTTTTGATATGTGGCTTCACTTGTCATCAACTCCTTGGGATAAGGCTCAGCCTGTAAAAGTCCCCAAAGAATAATTAGACCATTACAGGCTGAGTATGATGACAATACGTGTGGTAAGAAAATTCAAGTTCTTCACCTCTTGTAAATGGTTTTCTATAATTATACAACAAATAGATTATTTGAATATCTTATCAATCTGTTCCCGGTCGTAGTCTAAAATCCAATTATTTAGTTCTTCATAAAGTAAATCTAAATCTTCTTGGTTTGAGGCGATAACGTCCCAGCCTCGGTCATCATATAGGTGGTAAATCATTTTCTTTGTAACATTTACAAAATAAATATCAATACCAGGGCAGTATAACCCTTTTAGAATTTGGGGTGATGTGGAAAATCCTCAAAACTAATAGCAGTTAAGAGCGGTTTATAACGAATATCGCTCTTTTTACAAGGTAGAACAAATCGATGTGTGACCATGTCCTCATAATCATCTTCATCTTGATCTTCACCCTCTAAGAAAACACTTGGTAACATCTTATGTTTCAGTTTTTGCCTTAACTTCTTGTCATTTATATATTTTTGGTAGACTTCTGTGGGTCTTTTTTGCAAGAAAGTATCATTTCTCTCACAATGAATGTCAGTGACAGTAACATTTCATCGGTATTATGAAAAACTTTATTGAATATGCAAGTTGCATTGAAGCATAAAGAAATAAGGTTAGGGTCATCCCCTTCAGATGGTGATGGATACGATTTATTTATCAAATGTGTTGAGGATAATTTTGAGTGGCAAGAGTTAGAAATGCCATATCACGATAGAGATTGTTATGTAACTGATGAAACGTTAGGGCTACCACCATACAAGGCCTTTAAGCAGTATAAACGTCATTTGCGTTAAATACTTAATCTGAATAATGGGAGAGATTAGATTGAAACGTGAAAAGTGTCCTTGTTGTGGCTTTCTAACAATAGAAGGTTAGCCAAAGTAGTATGAGGGGCATAACATTAAATGTCTTATGATAAAGGGGGAATAACATGAATGTAGAGATATTATGGGCAGAAGAATTAGATGAATATTATAAAGGTGAAGTCGATTCTGAGTTAGTAGAAAACATTCAGAAGGAACTAAATATGGACTTGCCAGATTCCTATATTCAATTAATGAAGAAAAGAAATGGGTTCTATTTAAAAAATAAATACTTTTCTACGGAAACCCCGAATAGTTGGGCTAATAACTCTGTCCATGTTGATTTTTTATATGGAATAGGGCAAGAGCCAGGATTATTAGATAGTCTTTATTTGCGAAAAGAATGGGGAATACGCAGTAAAAAATTGCTGATTATATCAGCAGACCCACCGATGTTTATTTGTTTGGATTATAGAAAGAGGAAAAATCCTTCTGTCGTTTTTATCGATGTAGAGCAGAATCAAGAGATAAAGTTGGCAAAGGATTTTGAAGAATTTATCAATGGTCTTGTAGATTACATAGAGGATGTAGAATTGGACTCGTATGATTCAGAGCTTTCCGAACAGGAAATAAAAGATTACTATATGAAGATTGACGAAGTAATACAAAAGGGAAAGCCAGGAGAGATTGACCGTTTTTTTACAAAAATTCTCTCAACAAATAACGAATTGATTCGATATATAGTTGAAAAAATGAGACAACACGAAAAACCAAAAGTGCATTTTAATTTACTGCTTTTTTTGTCATGCTGTGCTGAAGGTGATAATAAGGGAATTATAGAAGATGATTATTTATTGGAAATATTAAATGAACTATCCCAGAGCAAAAATAGGGATGTTAGGGACTTCAGTTTGCATAGCTTGAAAGCATTAAATAATAGACTTAACGTGTAAGATGTTCATTTGTTTTTAACAGAGATGCCAATGAGATATGATGAATATATAAAGTAGGTGTCATTTTGGAAAGTGTGATTGATTTAGTAACCTTGCTTAAAAAGAAAAAGGTAAAGGTAATTGAAATACCTAAGTGGGGGACATATCTACGAAAGCAATGGGAAGATATCTTTGTCAATCATCTTAGTGATAAAGAAAAGAAATCTATTTATCTTTATGATGAAGATGGTTGTTGTGGATACCTATGGCATGTATTTAGTTATGAAAAAAGGAAATATTTAAAAGAAGAACAAGCTGATACAGCATTTAAGAAAGAATCAAAACAGTCATGTTATGTTTTTTATCAGCATTTGGATGATGCTTATATACTTGAAAAGGCTTCTTCTTTAACAGCCGAGGACTTTGTAAATGAAGAAGATGTTTACGTAGTAGATAAAGAGTTTAATTGGACTTACGTAAGAACGCATGAAACAGGCTGGTGCGGTCCGTATTTCAGTCGAAAAGACAAAACAAACTAAAGCTATATGGATTGGTTAGCAGTCAATCGTGATGACATTGATAGTTAAAATTGACGGATATTATCACCAGGTTCTAATTAAAGGAAAAAGTTGTTCAAAAAAGGAACTTATGAAAAGGTATATAAATGCCAAAGCTCTTATTTCAAATATTTTAGACCTTCCAGCTATATTTTGCCGAATTAACTGCTTTGACCAACTTGTCTATAATGAAGACATAGAGGTTGATTATGTAATTGATACCGACACCGATAGAATATATAAACCGTCTTATTAAGTGGGCAACTCTGCTCACTTTGATGATAGAGGTGAGGAAATAGCTGGAAGGTTATATTTTCGATATTAACAATTTTATGTATGGCTATCGCTTTAATAGGTTGCCAATTACAACAAGGAGAAACAATGGTTCTTTTAGATGAAAAAATATCAGAAATTAAAATTTCAGAGTCGAATGGAACAGGAGAAATGAATGAGGAGATTAATCTATCAATTAAAGAAGAGGAATTATTGGATTTACCATTTTGTTACATAAGAAAAGGACAATACCACTGATTGTCCTACATTGAGTATTAAAAATCTAATTACCTACATATGGATGGATACTTAACCATTTTCCTTGCTTATGATTATCCATTGTAATAACAACCCAACAAGTATCCCAGGTATAACACTTATCATTGGTAGCCATATAGGTGCTATATGTAAATCAAACAAAGTTATCTTCGTAGAAAAAATGGTTCCTACGGTCATAAAATACCCTGAAAACAAAAACAGGAAAGATGAATACGGCTTTTCACCACCGCCTGCATCTTTATAGGCATCCCATATTGCAAAGAAATATAAACAAGGAAAAAATAAAATCCACTTGTGGTTAGTTAGTTGAATTGCCCTTTCAACATTACCTTGTAAGCTAGATAGTATAATTAGATTTAGGTTCCCTTTTATAATAATTAAAACGATTAAAGGTATGAGTACAATGCCTTTAAGGTATTTACCATTTAATATTTGCCCAAAACCAGGAAATATAATGCTCCAAAGTAATACTTCGATTGTTTTCACGCCATTTATTTGTTTCCACTTTTCTTTATTATATTTGTCCGATTTATTGCCGTTGGTACTTCTTCCATCCATCCATTTTTTATCATGATATTTGCGCCATCATTAGCATATTTTACAATTTCAGCTGAGAGCCGATTGTAATTCAACACTAGATCGCTTCTTTGACTAACTGATGCGGCAACTCCATAATTACCTATACCACCTGCTACCAGCATATTAAAATGAAACATCATTAGCTTATCTGAAAAAACTGGAACTGTAGATTCTAACGTAGCAGCATCCCATGTCATTGGTACTTGAAGATCACTTTCAATTAAACAATCACCAAAAACTTTTATGTGTTTTTTAGCTATTACTTTTCCTCTATTCATATAGTCTCTTACCTTTTGTGATTCTGCTGTTTGCCCGAAACCTATAGAAAGCATTACACCAATAACATTCGTTTGAATATTCGAGAATAATTGGGAAATTTCTATTACGTTCAGTGGTCTTTTCTTCCCAATAAACGAAATACCGTCAAAATAGTTTTTATCTTCAACAAAATTGACTTTATTAGGAATAGGTATATGTGGTGGCCGAATTAATAATCCTTTATTGAGTAAGCTATCAATGACTTGATCATAAAGGTTGGAGGTCTCCTCATGACAAGAACTAAAGAAAGTACGTATATCTTTTCTAGTTGACATAGCTTTCATCAAACTGTACTGCGCCATCCCTGCTTTACCAAGGTTTTGTAAATAACTTAGAAAGAAGATATCATCAAATAAACGAGGTGCTTGTAGGTTAACATCTTGTTCTGTAAACCCAACGGGGATTGGGATTTCTTCTTCGGTGAATATACCTTTTATATTGTCCAAACTTTGAAGAGATATATCATAGGCTATTTGAATATACGGTTCTATATCTGGATCTTGAACTTGCACTAGAAAGTAATTTAAAACATGTTCTGCCATACTATTTTGTAAGTAAGTTGCCCAGAGAGAACCAATTTCTGATGAGGTTAAGGGTATATAATTTGTTTTACTCAATATGATATCCTCCCAAAAGTAACAAATTTAAAAATAGTATTTGATCGATAAAAAAAACTATTAATGGTAAATAATGAGATAAATAACACCACTAACTGAAAAGTTTCCCATCAATGTTTATAATGCCGTACTAGGAAATAGATGAGTTTTTTATACAAAAGTGGGAAGACAAGAAAGACAGAGAGAACCTACTCGAGAAATATAAAGCCAAGCAGTTCATCGAGATTATAAGAGATGCTACACCAATTACAAAGTTTAATTTATTCTTTAAACTAGTCGAGAAGATGACGGTTTATAAAGTGAAGAAAAAAGTAATAGTGACCTTGTTAGAAGGAATAGAGTAGAGTGTCAAGAAATATAAGAATATGTTTGCCGGTTGGGGTTAATTATCTTGACCGGCTTTTTAATTTTTATTTCGAAAACAATTCATAAGTATCCTTTAATACGGAGTAGAAGTATATTGCGTAGCAGTATCACCTGACTTGGTGACTATGTAAAAGCATGTAGTGAAAGTCGATGGTTATAGAATATCTGTGATCCCTCGGCGGCTTATTCAGCAGTTACGCCTTAACCAACAATTGGTTGGTTATCATCGCTTAGCTATATGAAGGCAAAGCATATGATATCATAGACCTATACTTAAATTTAGATTTAGGTTGTTCTAACTTAAAAGGTGAGTGCGGAAAACCTAAGACTCTTAAAATTGCATTTAAAATAGTTAAGCCGTTGTCTATTCAATTCAAATGATTCGATTTAGAAGAGGCATTTAAGTTTAGACGTGGAATTATTTATGATATAGATTAAGGATTGATTAATGAAGCAAGTGCCATCACCTGTTTTAATTATCATACATACAAATACTTTGTACCAACGATCAATTTGATAGATTGAAGAGTTAAGTAAATTGAATTCTATAACTATAAATTAAAAAATAGAGGAGTGAGACAACAATATGCAATATGATGCAAAGAATTCGGAAGAATATCTAGAATTGCTTGAAGACGATTGGAGAAAAGAGAAATTGCTTGCGGTTAGACAAATGATTTTTGCTTATGCACCTGAATTTGATGAGGTGATTCGCTATAAGATGTTGAATTATGGTAAAGATGATACCTATGTGTTTGCATTAAATGCGCAAAAACATTATGTCAGTCTCTATGTGGGTACAATAGATAAGGTAGAAAATGCAGAGACCCTATTAACTGGTTATAATTATGGAAAAGGCTGCATTCGTATCAAAAAAACGATAAAGATGGAAGAAACGGGATTGGAACAATTTATTCATAAAACCGTTGATATGTGGCGCGCCGGTGAAAATACGGATTGTTAAGCTTGAGAGATAAGAAGGTCACAATCCCATTGTGATCATATATGTAGGTGTCTGACCGTGTTAAACATAAATGCCAAAAAAACGCTTCAGAATGCCTCTGAAGTGAACTTAATGTAATCATATGTGGAGGAAAACGATGACTTATGAAGAAATTATGCAAAAGCTTGAAGAATTAGGCAGTGACCAAACAAAGAGAATCTTCTTGAACCACGGAGTAAAGGAACCTTATTTTGGTGTGAAGATTGGAGATTTAAAAAAGCTTGTTAAGTATGTAAAGAAGGATCAGAAGTTAGCATTACAACTATATCATTCTGGAAATCATGATGCGATGTATTTGGCAGGTCTATCTGTTAATCCAAAATTAATGGCAAAAGAGGACTTACAAGACTGGGCTAAGAAAGCTTATTGGTATATGGTCGCTGAATATACCGTTGCGCAGGTAGCAGCTGAAAGTGAGTATGCCCTTGAATTGGCTAATGAATGGATGAGCTCAGAGCAAGAGATGATCACAGTTGTTGGATGGAGTACATATGCGAATTATTTATCAATTACTCCTGATGAGGAGCTAGACATAGGTGAAATTAGGACATTGTTGTACAGAGTGAAAGATTCTGTACATGAGGAACGCAATCGAGTTCGTTATGTTATGAATTCCTTTGTTATTTCCGTCGGCTCCTATGTACCTGAATTAACGGAAGAAGCGAAACAGGTAGCTGATTTTATTGGAAAAGTACATGTGGATGTAGGAAATACTGCTTGTAAGGTACCGCTCGCAAAAGACTATATAAAAAAAGTAGAGGATAAAGATCGAATCGGAATCAAGCGTAAGACATGTATTTGTTAATATAATATATAGTCCTGCTCATTACCCATGTGTGTTTGAGGTCAAGAAATAAGTGGGAAATTATCATTGAAAAGTTTGACATTCCTCCACAACCGAGTGCTTTTTCTTGCAGCAAGAATTTCACTCTTTTTATAAATGGAAGTATATATAAGTAGTTTTTATGAAAGTCCCAAAAGAAACTGTTTGGAAATGAATGTGATAAATTTTATGATTACAATCAAAAAGGGTATTAATATAATGAAGGAGGAATAGGTCATGAATGTTTCATTCCATATTGAAATTCAAAATCTTTATCAAAAACTAATAGATGCTTGGAACAATCGTGATGCCCAGGGAATGGCTGTACTCTTTGAAGAACAGGGAGTCCAAATTGGTTTTGATGGAAGTAAGGTAATAGGACAAGAAGAGATTTTATCGCACCTAACACCCATTTTTGAAGGTCATCCTACTGCTCCTTTTGTTACTAAAGTTAAAGAGACACGGCTTTTAGGTACTGATGTAGCAATTTTACACGCTATTGCAGGTATGATTTCACCTGAAACATCAGATATTAACCCATCAGTAAATGCTCATCAAACGCTAGTTGCAGTGAAGAAAAATCATGAATGGCAAATTGAACTTTTTCAAAATACCCCGGCTCAGTTTCATGGCAGACCAGAGTTAGTGGAGGAAATGACAGAAGAGTTAAGGCAATTACTTCATAACTGAAGTCGTAGCCTTGTTCAGCAAAAGGGCGCTTTCTGCAACAATGGAGGCGCCTATTTTCATTTAAGTGAGAAATAACAACTACATTACATTAGGTGATTAGGATAAAAATATGGTGGTAAACCGCATAATAAAATGCGCATTAAACAAGAAGCGATGGCAGTGGTAATTCTAGGTTAAAAAGGTCAATTGTTAGAAGTAGTGGATAATCAATTAAATCAGAAGAGAATATTTCATCACCAGTTATTCAAGAACAGAAAATCGGTAGAAATGATTCTTGTCCATATGGTAGTGGGGGAAAATATATATAGTTTTTGCAGAAGAACAGCATCGATGTAATGTTTCTGTTATTAGGTTTATAAACGGTAGATTTGAATGGACTTGTAAAGGTTAAAAAAGCATGGATTTTCCGTTCAAACTGTCCATGCTTTTGCAATCTATCTTATTTAAGTTAATTAATGCTACTTGTCTTCACGTAGTAAGTAGTTGTTCCCGTCTTGGTCTTTAAAAGAGAACATTGTACCAAAAGGAAGTCTTTGCATTTCATCTACTTCTACTCCATTTTGGTTCATTTTTTCGTAAGCGGATTCTATATCAGTTGTGCTGAAAAGGATAGAAGGGTGAGAAACAGCTGAAGGGTTTTGTTGTTCCATAGCTGACTTGGAGTAAAGAACAAGTGTTGTAAATTCGTCTTCACTTGGACCGACTTCTATCCAAGACATGTTTGGTCCCATAGCTTGTTCAAATTTTAAGACAAAACCAACTTTGTTTATCCAGAAGTCTTTCGCTAGTTCTTGGTCTTTTACATAAACAGTTACCTTACCAATTTTGTTAATCATAGAAAACTCCTTTTTTATTTATTACTTTAATCCTAGTAATTTTATCATTTAATTTTAGCAATACCAATTTTTTTCATTTCCTTTTATGCTGTTCCAATTCATTTGATAGGAAAAAGGATGTTGTATTAGGATTTAAATATCACATATTGTCTCCATGATTGTCTTTAGCTAGAAGGTATTACTGATGGAAAATAGAAATATTATGTAATCTATTAAAAGGGGGAGACACGATGAAACTAGGAGCATTTTCTATTAGTTTAAATGTAAAAGATATTCATCGATCAAAAGCATTTTACGAGGATTTAGGATTCAAAACGCTAGGAGGGGACATTAATCAGAATTGGCTTATATTGAAGAATGAACAAACGGTCATAGGTCTCTTTCAAGGAATGTTTGAAAAAAATGCCCTTACATTTAATCCAGGGTGGGATAATAACGCTGAAAATCTAGAAGATTTTACAGATGTGCGAGAACTCCAAAAAGAATTGAAAGAAAAAGGAGTAAAATTAATACAAGAAGCCGATGAATCAACAGAAGGACCGGCATTTATTACTCTGGAAGATCCAGACGGCAATCCAATCTTAATTGATCAACATCGATAAGGAACTCATCTGAAAAAAATCACACCGAAAAATAGAAAGAAAAGGTGCGATGAAAAAATACCTTTTCTTTCTGGTGAGATTAGTCTATTTCGCATTTGCATCTGGTTGATGAATGCCGAAAATATTTCCTTCTGTATCCTTATAGTACCCCTGCCAAGCCATGCCAGGGAGAGCATATTTGGGCAATGCTACTACACCACCATTATTAAGTATTTTTTCTTCAATCGCATGGTAATTTTCTACTCCTATTGTACAGGCATAACCATTTAATGGCTGATTTGATTCAGGAGGAGGACTTTGACGTTGCATTAAAGCACCGTTAATTCCAGGCTCATCCTTACCGCCAGTTACTGCCCCAAAATAAGGCATACCTGCAAATTCGCTCCAATCTTCAAATGCCCAGCCAAATACCTCGCCATAAAACTTTCTAGCGCGGTCCATATCATCTACATGAATTTCGAAATGTACTAATCTACCCATGATTACCTCTTGATTTTTCTTAAAAAAATGAATCCCTGATGTATGTAATTTCTACTAATCTGTAGGGCGCTCCTTCTCAATATGGAATTTAATTTATCTTTTATACATTAATGCCAAGCACTAGGAAGGTACCTTTTATAAAAGAGAGTCACTTGCTACACAGCAGAAGATTATTGTGCAGCAAAAAACTTCAATGCTAGGTGAAAGAATATAAAGGAGGGAAAACAATGAATCATTCGTCTTTTGTTATAAGAAAAGCGGTTCTTGAGGATGCCATGGGCTTATGAAATTGTTATCTCAAATCTGGATTCGGAAGAAGTTACATTTGTTGAAGAATTAATATGAAAGAGTGGTTTATTGACCATGCTTCAAATTATAAACATTCGTTTGCTAAATCCAAGGATACAAGAAGCAGTGAACGATGCTCTTACATCCAGGTTACTATACCAATGTTAAGGCGATAAATCGGTATGAATAATCCTTTTGCAGCCTTTTTACAATTGTTTCTCCGTGTATTTCTTGTATATCCTTCTGATATAGGTGTTTCTTCTTTCTGAAAAACAAACGATGCTATTATATGGTATCGAGTAGAGGGTGGTTTTTAAGTTGTTAGGTTCATATCCTTTAATAAAATGAAAAAGCAGTAAATAAGAATCGCCATATTAGATAGCGCAAGAGTGTAAACATCTAAATTAAAAATCAGTTCTCCGAGGTGTATTATTCATCTCCGCCTTATAATTCTCAATTGATATGGCAGTACAAAACCATAAACAATAAAATAAAACAAAATAGAGAAAAAATTAAACCATCCTTTTTCTATCATGTAACCAAAGTATTCTATTCCAATTTCGATACCAAATGAAATGAGGGTGAAGAATATGACTAATATCCATTTGTTTTTTTATTTGAGAAATTTAAGAAGATACAAGCTAATGATGAAGGGATGAAGGTAAAAGAGAGAATATCTCCGAGCCCTAGCTTTTTAGGGGAACCTAAATCAACTAAGTCGAAAACGCGTAAAATAAATGCATCCATGATCCATGTTGCAAACCCAACAATACAAAAAATGATATATAATTCTGTTCGATTTATTCTCTTTTTGGGCATGAGGTTAAGGATAAATAATAGCGCGACAACAACGATGATTGGAAACCATAATCCTTTTGCTCCAAGGTCTAAGTTACTAAGTGCAGTAGAAAGCATGGTATCTCCTCCGAAATTACTAAAACTTAGTATGCGTATTAAAGGATGGAAAATACATACATTCTAGATACAGTATGTTGGAAATAAAGGAAACCGATGCTGACAATATGTGTGAATGGAGAGCAGAGAAATGGAACTCATGTTAGGATCAGGAATTCTTCTTAGCTACATGTATGCAGTATATTTTCTATTTAATCAGTTACCAAAGGTCATTGCCAGAAGAAATACTGATTTTGTGAGGCAAATTCTGTCTTCTTGGATCATTGTCGTTATTTCTTCCTTCATACTTGCTCAAATGACCAAGGGGCGTCTAGCAGTGTCCATCCTATTCGATGGTATTTTTTACTTTTCTATAGTCATTACTTTAGGCTTGTTTTATTTGTTTGTTATCATAAGGAACGTTAACCTCTTACTCTATAAGAAAATAATCAATAAAATCCAAGTAAATATGAAACAATAGTTCCATTTAGAGTAAGCGGAACTTAAAAGAAGCGAACTTTTTTGCAATTAGTAACGGATTACGACTGCCGTCCAATATATAAAGCTCATAAAGACAAAAACACTTATAAAGGTGAAAACGGCAGAAGGTAATTTTTTATACGTAAATATAAGGAACCAGCCAACGATTATATGGATTAGTAAAAAGATGAGTATCATGGCATTCGACTTCCTTTCGATAAAAATATTCGTGCAAGCTCATAGCACTTCTGATCATCGTCCCTAGCCTTTTTTATAGTCCAGCGCTCTCTAATTCACTAATGGTGGTAAATATACGAGAATATATGTCTTTTACATGTTCCACTTTTAATTCATCGTTATATAATCCATACCCTACACTATTCACTGCATCTTCTTCTTTTGAGGGGAGAATGCCGACCGCATAGTTTACGCCAGGCGACCATTGCCAGTCTTTGTTGAATGTATTTTCTTCTATATAAAAAGGAGCAACACTATTGGCTGAGATAAAAAAGAATGGAATGGTTGAATGTAAGTAAACATTGGCATATTGTTTTTTAGACGCTTCTGTTAGGTTTTCTTCAGTAACGATCACGGCATCAAGAGAACGTTTGGTTGTTTCTAGTTCATTAAAGGACATTTCAATGAATTTGATGGTGTCTTCTTTTATTTCAGGTGTTTCCCCAATTACGGCAATCTTTAAGGTGCTTCCTTTATAAACATCAAAGCTAGGTGTATCGCTACAGGCGCTAAGTAATACTATAAAGCTGAAGATGAAAATAGTTAAAGAACTTCTTCTTTTCATACATACTCCTCCTCTTATAATTGAATATTAGCATAATATTCCATTTTTGTTAAAGGGATATTTAAAATATAAAACGAATTACTTAATGAACATACATAGAGGAGGAGAAAACCTTGAACCATTCTTCATTTATCATTAGAAAAGCGGTTATAGAGGATGCAATGGGCATCGCAAGAGTACACGTCGATAGTTGGCGCAGCACCTATGCAGCCATTTTCCCACAAGAATATCTAAATGGACTTACGTATGAAAAGAGGGAAAAATTGTGGTTAAACAATATACCTCTTGGTGGCGTGTATGTGGCTGAAAATGAGGTTGGTGAAATCATTGGGTTTTCTTCAGGTGGGGAAGAGAGAAGTGGGAAGTACAACGGTTTTGATGGCGAACTGTATGCAATTTATTTATTAGAAGAGTATCAAAGAAAAGGAGTGGGATCGGCTCTGTTTGCAGCCGTTACTACTGAACTGAAACAAAAGGGATATCAAGGGATGCTTGTCCTAGTTGTGGAGGATAATCACTCTTATCGATTTTATGAAGCCCTTGGTGGTGAAAAGATTGATTCTATTGAAATGAGTATGGCTGGTGAGAAATATGGGGAGATTGTGTATGGATGGAGAGATATTACTCCTTTGACATTAGAAATCAATAAACGTTTTACATATCGTTAAAGTGAGATTCATACTCAATTGTTATCTTATTGATAGCGGGGATAGCATCAGTGGCTATCAGTACATTTGGCGAAGGAGGAGCCAAATGTTTTTTTTGATTATTTCTAAAGAGAAAAATTACCATATTTACTGTATAATAGGCTTATATAAATAGAAGGTGGGATAGTGATGTCTTATCCAGTGAGAGTGAGGGCATGTGCGCTAATCATCGAAAATGATTCAATTCTTTTGATTGAATATGAAGATGAGAGAGGCATTCATTATAATTTGCCTGCAGGGGGCGTAGAACCGAATGAATCAGTCATTGAAGCTGTAAAGCGAGAAGCGAAAGAAGAAGCATCAATTGACGTGAAAGTAGGTCCTTTAGCATTTATATATGAGTATGCTCCGCACTTGAATGCGAATAAATACGGTGATATTCATTCGTTGCAGTTAATTTTTGAATGTACCCTTACCGATGAATCTATTCCTAAACAACCAAAGTATCCTGATCCTAATCAAACTGATGTAAAATGGATTGAATTATCCGAATTAAATAACATCTTACTTTTCCCCCATTTAGGAGAACATATTCTTACCTATCATCAACAGAAAAGAAATATCGGATTAATAGAAGAACAAACGCTAAGTTGATAGGAGGAGAATCTTGAAAAGAAAGATATTCGCAAAATTTGTTACTAGAATCATTATGAAAGTAAGAGGTTCAATATTTAAATGAAGTACCAAAAAACGACTGTCATAGTTAGTGTCATTTTGGTTAGTGTCGTTTGTGTGATGTTATTTAACTTTCTAAAGAAAGATGTCTGGGATGTGAATGCTGAGTTATTGAAAGAAGAGGTATTGTCCATTGAGTCATCTGTAGAAGAAGTAAATTTATTGGATATCACACCATTTGAGTGGGATAAGGTTTATTTCTTTGAGCCTTATACTCAGAAAGAGTGGATATATGAAACGGTAGGATATAAATGGGATACTATTAGTGAAACAGTAAACGAAGGAATGAACCAAATAGTATTTATAAAGAATAATCAAGTGGTTTGTTATGTATATGGATACCCAGAAAATAACGGATACGGCATTTCTATGAGTGAAAAAACGACTCAAGTCCCTGGTGGCTTTCTCCTTAAAGCGGATGAACAGCGCCCATTTGAAGTGGTAAGGCATGGTGGTGTGGTCTATTTAAAAAGCAACTAGCAGATTTAATGTAGATAAAAGGAGAAAATGAAATTGATTACATCTGGAGAAGTTCAATTAGGGTTATATCGTGAGGAGCACTTAGAAATATTAAATAGATTTGAATTACCGGAAAATCAAGCGAAGTTTACAGCATTACCAAAGGAAAAAGTAGCTGTTTCTGATGGGCAATATCGAGTAGTTATCCTTTCAAAAGACGTACCAGTAGGCTTTTTCCTGCTACACAGTACAAAAAGGGTAAGTGAATATACTACTAATTATCATGCAATGTTATTGACAGCCCTTTCTATAGATTACAAACATCAGGGCAAAGGGTATGCTAAGCAAGCGATGCTCGCGTTAAAAGCATTTATCACTACTCATTTCCCCGATTGCAATGAAGTGGTTTTGGCGGTCAATCATAAAAACATTCCCGCACAGCAATTGTACTTAAAAGTTGGTTTTGTTGATACTGGTGAGCGGAAAATAGGAAAAATTGGCGAACAGTTTATATTGAAATTAAAGATAAAGTAATAGACCATTTTCATCTCAAACCACCTTCTTATTTTGAAGGAATACTAGCGTTTCTGTTTATGCAGAAACGCTTTTCTTTATGTAAAGAAACCTGGGTGAATGATGGGGTCTATAAGATTAAAACGTTAATGTGTTCGTCTCGATTTTCTTTCTCAATATTGCACTAGAAAAACCAATAGTATATTGTTCTCTTAAGTTATTTGGTTTATCAACTTAATCGATTCAACAAACAATTGGAGGAATTTAGCTGAATGAATAAACAGGTCCAACTGAATAAGATTAAAGAGGATTTTATTCTAAGTCAAAAGGTGCTATCAGCCATTGGTGATGAAACGCGTCAATCAATATTATTAGTGCTTATGGGGACGGATTGTGAAACGGGAATGCGCGTGGGTGAGATTACTAACCAAACGCATCTTTCAAGACCTGCCGTTTCTCATCATCTAAAGATCTTGCGTGAAGCTGGAATCATATTAATGCGTAAAGAAGGCACAAAGAATTTTTATTATATAAATGTACGATCAGAATTAGGGTTATTAAAAATGCTTGTAGGGGATATTGAAAAATTTATGGATGATTTTTATAGATAATGAAGGAAAAGGTGGATGAAATATGAGAGCAATGGTTATTAATCAATATGGAAAAGTGCCTATGCAATTGGCAGAGATGCCTATACCAGAAATGAGTGATCATGAGGTACTTGTAACCATTTATGCCGCTAGTTTTAATCCCATTGATTTTAAGATCCGGGATGGGAAAGTGAAACTATTAGTTAAATATAGTATGCCACTTATATTAGGTAATGATTTTTCTGGTGTTGTTACAAAAGTCGGTAAAAAAGTGACGCGTTTTAAAGTAGGTGATGAAATATATGGCCGCCCCCGCAAGAGTAAAATTGGCACTTTTGCGGAATACCTTGCCATTCATGAAGATGACATTGCATTAAAGCCAAGAAATTTGACCTTTGAAGAAGCAGCATCAATTCCGTTGGTAGGGCTAACTTCTTATCAAGCGTTAATAGATATTTTACAATTGCAAAAGGGTCAAAAGGTGTTTATTCAAGCTGGAGCAGGTGGAGTCGGCACCTTTGCTATTCAGTTGGCAAAAGAAATGGGTGCTACCGTGGCAACGACTGCGAGTCAAGCTGGTGAAGATTTAGTAAAATCTCTTGGAGCCGATATCATTATCAATTACAAGACGGAACAATTTGAAGAGATACTGAATGACTACGATGCAGTCTTTGATACGCTTGGCGGAGAAATATTAGAAAAATCTTTTGAAGTGGTAAGGCCTGGAGGAAAGATTGCTTCCGTTTCGGGACTACCCAATGCTCGCTTCGGTAAAGATTATGGCTCAGGTTTTTTTAAGACGTTATTGTTTTCCGTGGCAAGCCATAAACTTACGAGTCTTGAAAAAAAATATCAGGTTCATTATACTTTTTTATTTATGAAACCAAGTGGCAAACAATTAAAAGCCATCGCAGACTTGATTGAGGCTAGTAAAATAAAGCCGATCATAGATAAAGTATTTTCATTTGACGATGCACAAAAAGCGATGGAATATGCAGAATCAGGGAGGGCAAAAGGGAAAATCATATTAAAAATTAAATAGGTGCTAAATATTCTTTTAGTGACTGTAAAATACTAGTCCCTCACATATGGAACTAGTTTTTCCCTTTCTTAAATCGTATTTATTTGTCCGTTCTCTCTTAGAATGGAGAGGGAAGAATTTTCATTTGAAGCTATCCATTCTCAATTGAAGACTCTTTTTTTCTATTTTATAGTTTATTTCACAATAATGTAATATTTAGTTGAAAACGTATACATTTCTTATATAGCCTATATTTAGCGTTGATTCCTCATAATATTTAACCGATTAGGAATGATTGATATAAATTAATTCATGCGCTTTAATTGACAAATATAATATTAGTAATATAATAATAATCAATGCTAATTAATAATAATTATAGATTATGAATGTGATCATTCTGTTAATCTATGATTAAATTTAAACAACTTTTAGGAGGACTACAACATGTCATTAATAGGAAAAGAAGTATTACCATTTAACGCACATGCATATAGAAATGGAGATTTTATTGAAGTATCTGAAGCAGATCTTAAAGGTCATTGGAGTGTCGTTTGTTTCTACCCAGCTGACTTTACATTTGTTTGCCCAACAGAGCTTGAAGATCTTCAAGATCAATACCCAGCTCTACAAGAACTAGGTGTAGAAGTATTCTCTGTTTCAAGAGACTCTCACTTTACTCATAAAGCATGGCATGATACATCAGAAGCAATTGGTAAAATCACATATACAATGATTGGTGATCCATCACATACAATTTCTCGTAACTTCGATGTTCTTATTGAAGAATTAGGTCAAGCAGATCGTGGTACATTCATTATCGATCCAGATGGTATCATTCAAGCAGTTGAAATCAATGCAGATGGTATTGGTCGTGACGCAAGCATTCTTATCGATAAAATTAAAGCAGCTCAATATGTTCGTTCTAATCCAGGCGAAGTTTGCCCGGCAAAATGGAAAGAAGGATCTTCTACACTTAAGCCAAGCCTTGATTTAGTCGGCAAAATTTAAGGAGTGGAACCCCATGATATTAGAAGCAGAAATTAAAGAGCAACTCCATCAGTATCTTCAACTGATGGAGGGCGATGTATTACTGAAAGTAAGTACCGGAGACGATGACGTATCAAAAGATATGCTTTCTCTCGTTGATGAACTTGCAACAATGTCATCTAAAATTAAGGTAGAAACAGCTACATTAAAAAGAACACCAAGCTTCAGCGTGAATCGCATGGGTGAAGATACAGGTGTAGCTTTTGCTGGTATTCCTCTTGGTCATGAATTTACTTCCTTAGTATTAGCCTTATTACAAGCAAGTGGCCGCGCGCCAAAAGTAGATGATAAGGTGATGGAACAGGTAAAGAATATTCAAGGAGAGTTTCATTTCGAAACTTACGTTAGTCTGACATGCCATAATTGTCCTGATGTGGTACAGGCCTTGAATATCATGAGTGTGTTAAACCCAGGCATTACACACACAATGATCGATGGCGCGGCTTTTAAAGAAGAAGTCGATAGCAAAAACATCATGGCCGTACCAACTGTTTTCCTTAATGGAGAAGTGTTTGGCAGTGGACGTATGACTTTAGATGAAATTTTAGCGAAGATGGGTAGCACAGAAGATCCAGCCGAATTTTCTAATAAAGATCCATTTGATGTACTAGTTGTTGGTGGTGGCCCAGCAGGTGCGAGTGCAGCGATTTATGCTGCTCGTAAAGGTATCCGTACTGGAGTTGTTGCTGAGCGATTCGGTGGTCAAATCATGGATACGTTAGGTATCGAGAACTTTATCGGTACGAAGTATACAGAAGGTCCTAAGCTTGCAGCTAGTCTTGAAGAACATGTGAAAGAATACGATGTCGACGTGATGAATCTACAACGCGCGAAAAGCTTACAAAGAAAAGAACTCATTGAAGTGGAATTAGAAAACGGTGCAGTTCTTAAGAGTAAGTCAGTCATTCTTTCCACAGGTGCAAGATGGAGAAACGTTGGCGTACCTGGTGAAGCAGAATTCAAAAATAAAGGTGTCGCTTACTGTCCACATTGTGACGGCCCATTATTCGAAGGAAAAGACGTTGCGGTCATCGGTGGCGGTAATTCAGGTATCGAGGCAGCAATCGACCTAGCGGGTATCGTTAAACATGTAACAGTTATTGAGTTCGGTGCAGAACTAAGAGCCGATTCGGTCCTACAAGAACGTCTGTATAGCTTACCGAATGTAAAAGTGATTAAGAACGCACAAACAACAGAAATCACGGGTACAGATAAAGTGAATGGTATCACTTATCTAGACCGTGAAACAGAAGAAGTACACCATATTGAACTTCAAGGAATCTTTGTTCAAATTGGTCTTGTTCCAAACACGGATTGGTTAGGCGATACGATTGAGCGCACAAGAACAGGCGAAATCGTCGTCGATAACCATGGTGCAACAAACGTCCCAGGCGTATTTGCAGCAGGTGACTGTACGAACAACCCGTACAAACAAATTATAATTTCTATGGGATCAGGTGCCAACGCATCATTAGGTGCATTTGATTATCTGATTAGGAATTAATATATATTTGCGGAGAAAGGTCAAGTGAGTTGAAACTCATCTTGGCCTTTCTCTTTTTTTATGGAGTGGATGTATTAATATTGTTTGGGCTGGTTCAATCATGCAATCGAAGAAAAAGAGTTTTGCTCGTACATCTAGAGTAAAATCTTCAAAGATAGCCGAACAAAAAGTTTTCATTCTCTCCTATTTAGTCCTTATTTGTTGACTAAGCGTTTATCAACTAGGTTATATTTACAATTTTTACATATATTTTGATACAATTATAGTGAGATCAAAGTATTTCTAGAGGGTGTATGACTATAAATATGTGGAGACCTTTTTACGCTAGTGGTGTAGATTTAAAATAAAATCGCGACGTTTGTAAAAAAGATGCGATGTTTAAAACAAAGGTACGATATTTATAAAAAAGATGCGAAGATTTACCCCTTTGAATATGCATTGTCCGAAGAGGGATTTTATGGTGAAAATAACATGACGATCTTCAACAATCGGGCCAGATTGTGAAACAAAAACTTAAAGATTGTGAAGAAATGTACTTAAACTATCGGGGCAGGTTTGTTGAATAAGAATTTCGAGAAATCCCTTTATTAAGCTAAAAAGTCCTTCTTAATAAGAGAAGGACTTTTTAATGATTATTCGATTGTTTCTCTAATGGTTATAGTTTCTTCTGCTTTATGACCAGATTCTCCATGTCCTGGTCCAAACAAATTCAATATTACAACTCCTACAATAATCAATGATATTCCTGTAATGCTAGCTATGTTAAGTTTTTCCTTCCAAACTAAAACTGAGATTGCTGTAGTCAATACAATTCCTAGACCTGCCCATAATGCATATGCAGTGTTTAACGGGATTGTTTTTAGTGACAAGGATAAAAAGAAAAAACAACCAACGAAAGCTATTAATACCCCTATTGTAGGATACAGTTTTGAAAAGCCTTCAGATGCTTTTAATAGAGAAGAGCCAATAATCTCTCCCACTATAGCTAGAGCTAGATATAGATATGACATTATTTGTCCTCCTGAATCATGTTAATTAGTTCATCAAAAACTTGTGTTTTTAGTTCTTCATTTAATTGTGTCATACCAAATATTTCTGAGAACCAAAGACCATCTATGGATAATCTTGCAATTGTTATTTTGACAGGATCAATTCCATCAGTTATTAATTTTGTATGCAAAGTATTGTATTTTTGCCGAAATTCATTTAATAAATCTGGATTAATAAACATAGCAGCTAGTAGTGCGGAATTTAGATTATTATTTTCTAAATCGGAAAATGTAGATTTCAAATAAGCCCTATTCCATTTTCCTATTGCGTTTTTATTGTCGTTATTAACTAAGGTATTAATGCTTTCGAAATAATTATTTGTCCAATCTTCCACCATTCCTTTAATTAATGCTTCCTTGCTAGGGTAATGGTACAGTAATCCACCTTTACTCACGCCAGCTCTTTGGGCGACTGCCTCCAAGGTAAGTTTAACAACTCCTTCTTCTTTTACAATTTCAGATGCAGCAAGCAATATATTTTTTTTCTTATTAGCATGCTTTGAAATAGACATAGTACCCTCCATACGTAAGATATATATATAGTATACCGTCTGGACGGTTTTATCAATAGGATTAATATTCTTATTTAGTATTATTCTTTCTCAGAAAAATAATCCAAATAAATGAATCCAATATTTTTTAAAGATGTACTTAAAGGAAAGGGTAGCTTGCTATAGAGGCAGCATTCCTATAATAAGTGAAATCTTATGGTAGAAACGGGGCAGGATTGTTGAAGAGGAATTAAAAAAACATATGGAGTATATTGTAAGTAAAAAGGGGTGATTTATATGAAAGTTTGGATTTCATTATTAGGAGGATTAGTAATCGGTATCATACTATCATACTTTTTCCTTGATTATAACGGATGGACCATACATCATATGGGGGAAAACGGTGAAGTAGTTAAAACTATAAATGAATTAGATTTTAACTTGATTACAAATGGATTCTTGATAGTGGTTGGTGTGTCTTTTTTGATATATGTAGTTTGGACATTAATTGAAAGAAAAAAGATTGAATAAAAGTTTCTTCAACTAAAGGGTGCTTTACTTCAATATTAGGATGTTCAACAATCGGGCGCGATTGTTGAGCATCACAGGTAGAAAATGATCAAACTTTTTTATAAAAACCAAACTTAAATCTGCTAAAGATGAATCCTTTTTGATCAATCTTTTGTTCAGATGGATTCTTCTTATTTATCGTAAAATAAGGCTTTGCGAGGTATTTTTGCTAAAACTTTATTTCAAAGCTACAAGTGGTATCGTGTTAGAGAAATTAACACAAGAAGATGTATTGAAAGCTGAGGAGCATTTTGTTGCCAAGGGAATATGTGGATTTACTTCATATACAAAATGGCGGCTACCTTTTGAAAGATAGTATCAACATAGACATAGAGATAGATAATGAGCATACGCTTCCAATTGATTATCTCCTCGGTATTAAAGAAAACAAAGGTATCATGGAGAAGAAGTGTCTATTTAATGAATGGGAAATTGATCATAATCAACTTATCGTTATTTCTGGCGATGGCCATTATTTTATTGTATTAGATTATAGTAAGAATCAACATAACCCAAATGTTGCTTATTTAAATACTGATTCAGGTGAGCTAATCGAGTTATTCCCAACATTTTATGAATTTATGAACGAGCTCTTACCAGAAGGTGACGAAATTTCATATGACCATGAAGAAGAAGAGATCAATCAATTCATGCGTAATCCTAATTTAGTAGATGCTAGAAAGCTGGTAAACTCGGATAATGAAGATTTAATTTATCAAGGAATAGAATATTGGGGTCAAACAGGCAAAGATAAAAGTGAATTCAATCGTCTATTGCTTCACATTGTTCAGCACACTAAATTTTTGTCAGTTCAAGCATTAGTAGCGGAGATATTATGGAGAAAAGTAGCATCGGAAGAGATAAAAGAAAAGTCTGCCATTCAGGCGGTTATTGATAGTATTCCAGATTCACCGTTAGATTTAGTGAAAGAATAAAAACAAAAAATAGTTGAAGAATTGAATGGATGATTGTTTCCTCGTTCTTATTGTATAAGTGATTAGTTGGTGTATATACGAGGGTCCCACTCCACAAGTGTCACCGAATTTATGGAGGGAAATGGAATGTGCGACGTTGTATAGCCACTTGGAATTGTATGTTAAGCTTAATTGTACATACAAGTAAGAAACGTTACTATCAATATAAAAGGAGCAATTAAAATGGAAGCAGCAAAACAATGGCTTGCTATCCCTAAACATACTAGAGAAATGCTCGTAAGAAATGTATTTTGTAGCAATTGTGGGGAAACGGAGATTGTGAAATACACGATTGAATCGGGTGATTATGGACCTATATTAAAAGGAAAATGTAAAACTTGTGGCACTGAAATTGCTCGTGTAATTGAGTAGTGCTAAGCATGGAGGGGTGGTCTTAGGTAGACTGTCCTTTTTCTTTGATATACGTTGATTTCAACATAAGTGGATTGCATAGCAATGACAATGTTAAAATAAAACAATGGCTTTAATACTACATAGCAAAGTCTGTTGAGATAGGAGCGATAATTATGGTTGATAATAATGATCTTTTAATCCGGTTGCGATATGCGTTGGATATTAAAAATAGTGAAATGGCAGAGATTTTTAAGCTAGGTGAGGAAGAGGTTACAGTGCCAGAGGTGGTGAAGATTCTTAAAAAGTTTGATGAAGATGAGGTGGAAAACCGAATTGAATTAACTGATGCGATGTTGAATTCGTTCTTAAATGGCCTCATTATTTATAAAAGAGGAAAACAAGAGCCGAAACCTGGGCAAGCGAATACACCGGACCCGTCGATTACGAGCCATCGACATATCAATAACATCCTCTTAAAGAAAGTCAAAATTGCCTTGGCATTAACAACAGATGACATGATTGATATCTTTAGAAAAGCGGGACTCAACGTTTCAAAAGGAGAAATAGGCGCTTTTCTTAGAAAAGAAGGACATAAAAATTATAAAGTGTGCTTAGATCACTTTGCTAGGAACTTCTTAAAAGGTCTGACTGTTAAATATAGGGAAGCATGATATAAAAAAAGCAGTGGGAGTAATCCTGCTGTTTTTATTTTGTTCAAAAATAAAATAAATTAAATAAATATAGCTAAAAAATTAACTATATTAATTTACATATTAATATAATTAATATATAATCAAATAAAATTAAATGAAGGGAGTGCGTTATGGCTTATAAAGTGATTACGAGTTGCCCTGTATGTAGTGAAACATTGAAAATTACTAAATTGCAGTGTGCACATTGCCAAACGACGATTGAAAATGAGTTCGAATTATCTAAGTTAGCGTCTTTGTCTAACGATCAGTTGCATTTTGTGGAAGTGTTCTTAACTTGTCGAGGTAATATAAAAGAGGTTGAAAAGGAATTGGGGGTTTCTTATCCGACAGTTCGCAGCAAGCTTTCAGATATCATTTCATCACTTGGTTATAAACAGTCTAAGAAGACTGAAGTGGATGAGAAAAAGGTCATCTCGATGTTGGAAAACGGTGAAATAAATTCAGACGAAGCAATTAAGCTCCTAAGAGGAGAATAAGGAGGCGTATTGGTATGAAAGAGGAAATCACAAAAGTGTTAACGATGGTGCAAGAAGGAAAAATAGATGCCGATAAAGGGGCAGAGCTGATCCAGGTGTTAAAAGAGAAGGAAGAGAAAGAAAGTAAGCAGCCCGAATCATCAAGTAAGTATATGGAAAAAGTACTCAAAATCCGTGTAAAATCAGCTGAAAATGATAATGTCACAGTTAATCTACCAATCAAACTTGTCAAAGTGGTGTTGTTAGCAGGGCATAATATTGCAGCGAGTATACCTGAGTCTGCGAAATACGTGAAAGATATTGATATTAACTTAATTATCGAAGCGATAGAAAATGAATTGGACGGCCAAATTGTTGATGTGAAGTCAGCAGACGGAGATACCGTTTCAATCTTTATTGAGTAGTGACATCCTATGCTGAAAATTACGGTGAGAACAGAAGGTATGCGATTAACGATTCCAGTTCCTCATGCTGCATTGAATATTGGGTGCTCTATTCTTTTATCCAAAGTGTTTCAACGGCATGTATATGCGGGAATCAATCAACAACTGCAAAAGAAAGAAGTTGATTTTATCATCCCACAAATGGATAAAAAATGGCTGAAACCTATTCTGAAAGAAATGAAGAGTCATAAGGGCTTGGTATTAGTAGATGTAGTAGCGAATGATGGAACTGAAGTGAAGGTGAGACTGTAACTTTAAGGGAAGTGGTTATATTAATTCCAGTTCCTTTTTTTTATGTGTTAGCAGGGTAAAGAAGAATTTATGAAAATTGGTAACTAAAAAAAGAAATAATTAATAAAAAAGGTTATACCCATAACTTCCTCCTAAATAAATCTAATCGCCATACTAATCATATAGATGATATGTAAAACGACTCTTAATCTAACAGAGGAGAAGAAGTAAAAATAAAGGACGGTGTATTGGTGTGGAATGGAGTAAAGAGACGGAAATGTTTATTATCTTTATGTATTACGTCCTACTCGCAGTAGTGATTGGCTTGATTATTATTGGGTTTGTGATACTATTCCGTAATTTAATGAAGTATAAAAGCAATAAAAAATAGAGAAGATGTTTGAAGAAAAACCTGCATCTTAGTTTGACGCAGGCAAAGATTTAGAACGCTTTATTAAAAGATAAGTGGATACTGTTCCCCAAATAAACAATATGAAATAAAAGAGCCTTTGAAGTAATCCTGAAGGGAGAGGAAAGAGTGGAACAAGGGAAATCAGAATAGTAATAGATATTAAGCTTCCTGTGCAAAAATATGTCCATTTTCTAATGGCTGGCAGTTTCTTAGCGAAAATGAGTAGGCCTGGAAATACGGTTATCATAGCGATCCATACGAGAATAGAGTGCCCTAATAAATTGACATCAGCAGGGATTATGCCTGAGATAAAGGTAGAAATGCCTATTAAAAGGATAAACGATGTTGACATTCGATTAATCAATGATTTGCACAAATATTGGGAGAGATATAGTACTCCGATACAAAAGGTTAATCCGTTAAACAAAAAGAGTCCATTCATTCCCACATGATGAGGGGAGCATATTTCATAAGGTGCGAATGCATAAGTGAATTCACCGCAGGTAGTTACACCAAGGTCACTCATAGCATGATGTAAATAGCTATAAGACGCTGTTGAGGTAAAAATGAAGAAAGGTTCAATAAGAAAGTATAGGCAAGTCATCCCCCAACTTAAGAAGCCTATTCTTTTTGATATATACATGAGATTCCTCCTGAGAGAAAGTTTATGTATATTTTATATCCATTATTTCCTAAATGGTATGGGCTATTTGTGTATATTGGTTTAAGGCTTGAGGCTGAAAAGCGTTAAGTGGCCACACTATTCCTCGCTTTTCATACGTTTATGTTTTTCGTGAATGATTTTTTTATTTAGTATTTTCACTGTTTCCACCATTAACAATCTCATATCTTCTACAATGTAGTCCGCCAGATCTTCATCTGAAATCGTATCTTCGTCAATATCCAAGCGAAAATCTTGTCCTTGTAAGCCTCCCCCATTGGTAAATTCTATTTCGAAGTCGAATTGTACGCGTTTATCCATTATATTGCCCCCTCCCTTATTATTGTTTTATTCATATTCGTTTAGGGGGCATAAAGTGACCTTCTTATACAAACCATCTTATTCCCCGATATGATAAACTATAAATGTCAAAATTAACTGTTGTTTGAAAAGCAGTGTGTAAACATGCTATAAGTGAAGAAGGTATATTTGATAAATAGATATCTCACCGTGAGAGGATTGAATACATGATGAAAGAAAATTTTTGGCGTGAGTTGCCACGCCCATTCTTTGTGCTTGCACCGATGGAGGATGTGACGGATGTTGTTTTTCGTCATGTCGTTAGTGAGGCAGCACGGCCAGATGTGTTTTTTACTGAATTCACAAATTCGGAAAGTTATTGTCATCCTGATGGACAAAAAAGTGTTCGTGGTCGCTTGACTTTTACAGAGGATGAGCAGCCGATGGTGGCGCATATATGGGGAGATAGACCTGAGAATTTTCGTGAAATGAGTATTGGTATGGCGGAACTAGGATTTAAAGGCATTGACCTTAATATGGGCTGTCCTGTGCCGAATGTTGCTGGAAACGGTAAAGGTAGCGGATTGATTTGTCGTCCGGATGTTGCTGCTGAGCTGATTGCTGCGGCAAAAGCAGGGGGACTGCCTGTTAGTGTAAAAACAAGGCTCGGTTATAGTGAAATCGACGAATGGCGTGATTGGCTCACGCATATTTTAAAACAAGATATTGCCAACCTCTCGATTCATCTTCGGACGAGAGAAGAAATGAGTAAGGTAGACGCACACTGGGAATTGATTCCAGAAATTAAAAAGCTCCGTGATGAGGTAGCTCCTGATACGCTGTTAACAATTAATGGTGATATTCCTGACCGCCAAGTGGGATTAGAGCTGGCAGAAAAATACGGAATTGACGGTGTAATGATTGGCCGAGGTATTTTTAAAAACCCATTTGCTTTTGAAAAGGAAGCGAAAGAGCATAGTAGTAAAGAATTATTGGACCTATTAAGATTGCATCTCGATCTTCATGATCAATATGCAGGGTTGGAGCTGCGCCCGTATACCGGCCTTCATCGTTTTTTCAAAATTTATGTTCGAAGCTTTAAAGGAGCGGGAGAATTAAGAAATCAGTTAATGAATACAAAGTCAACTGATGAAGCACGTGCGTTACTTGATGATTTTGACAGAATAAATCATTCATAAGACAAAAGATGAATGTTTACTTCTTTTTATCGATATGATATGATACTGGTAATTAGATTCCATATGAATTTGGAGAGGTGCATTTATGAGTGCAGTAGGTTCTAAATAGGCAATTAAAATTTGAAATGAATGTAATAACAAAAGGGGAAAAAATTCTTAATGATTCCCTGCTATTTGTTATGGATTGATTTCAACCTATGAAGATACCTACTATACTTTATAAAGCATGTGATGAACAGGGATAGCTATGCTATGGTTCATGACGTCTTCTTGCCTTATAAATGTAAAAGCTGCGGGGTATCCCTGCGGCTTTTTCTGTTTGAAATCTTTGGAATCTAATAAGTAGGTGTCTTCACAATTAAAAAATGAGTGAGGAGCATCGGAATTGAATAATATGACATTTGAAAAACTACAATATAATGAACTAAAACAAATTGTGCAATCTTATTGTGTGAGCGGTTTAGGTAAAAGGTTAATCGACAAACAAGAACCGAGTACAAATATAAAAGTGGTGAACAACCGCTTACAGGAAACTACTGAGGCCAGAGCAATCATAGATGCCGAGGGTCATATTCCTTTTGTAGGTATTACAAACATTGAAAGCATTATCGATTCACTTGATAAGGACATTATTTTGCAACCGAGTGATTTAGTTAGTTTATCTGACTTTTTACGAGGCTGTCGCAAAATCAAACAATTCATGCAAAGCAAAGAGTTTTTCGCACCAACGCTTGCTTCTTATGCTCAGTCGATGTCTGAAATGAAGACAATAGAGGAAGAGATCAATTTTACGATTAAAGGCAGTCGAATTGATTCGTCAGCTAGTAGAGAGTTAAAAAAGATCCGCTTTAAAAAAGAAGCGACAGAAGAAAAAATTAACGAGCGTTTAAATAAATTTTTAAACAATGGGACGAATAAGAAGTATATCCAAGAGTTCTTTATTAGTAAAAAAGATGACAGATATACAATTCCAATTAAAGCCTCTTATAAAGGTCAAGTACCAGGTGCCATTATTGAAGTGTCTTCGAAAGGTTCTACTGTATTTATCGAACCACAGACCGTTTCGAAGTTGAGCGCAGAATTAGCAAGCCTTAAAGTAGAAGAAGAGATGGAGGAATATCGAATATTAGCGACACTATCTGGGATGATAGTAGAAGAGTTACAAAAGATAAAAGTAAATATGGAGTTAATTAGCCAGTATGACATGGTATTTGCGAAGGCGAAATATAGTAAGCATATTACTGGCATACAGCCAAAGGTCAATGATCATGGCTATATTAAAATAGTGAATGGTAAGCATCCCTTGTTGCCGAAAGATGCCGTACCCCTTCAGTTTGAGATTGGTAAAGATTATAGAAGCTTAATCATTACCGGACCTAATGCCGGTGGAAAAACAATTGTATTAAAAACAATTGGGTTATTAACTTTAGCGACGATGTTAGGAATTCATATTGCGGCAAAAGAGGGAACGGAGATCGCCATTTTTGAACATATTTTCGTTGATATTGGCGACAATCAAAGTATAGAAAATGCATTAAGTACGTTTTCATCACATATGAAAAACTTGTCGGAAATCATGAACGCCTCCAATCATCGTACTCTTTTATTATTTGATGAAATTGGCAGTGGTACTGAACCGAATGAAGGAGCAGCACTTGCAATTGCGATACTAGAGGAATTCTATCATATGGGCTGTCTAACCATTGCAACAACCCATTATGGGGAAATCAAACGTTATTCAGAATTGCATAGTGATTTTATGAACGCAGCGATGCAATTCGATCAGGAAACTTTATCACCGTTGTATCAGTTAGTTATCGGGAAATCAGGAGATAGCAACGCATTATGGATTTCTCGCAAAATGAATATGAAAGAATCCGTATTAAAGCGAGCAGAAGCTTATATGGAGAATAAAGATTATCAACTAAAGCAAGTGAATCCAGATAAAGTACGTCAGCCTAAACACAAGGTCGAAGCAATTACAGCAAAATATGATTATAAAAAAGGTGACAGAGTAAAACTATTGGATCATAATGACTTTGCGATTATCTACAAAGAAATGGATCAATTCTATAATGTTGTGGTCTACTATAAAGGAGAAATGGTTGAAGTAAATGTAAAACGAATTACCTTAAATCTCCCAGCACAGGAACTATATCCAGAAGGTTACGATTTAGAAACCTTATTCACTGATTTCGCTACAAGGAAATTGGAACACGATATTAACCGCGGTTCGAAGAAAGCCTTACGGAAAATTCAGAAGGAAATGCGGAAAAAATAAAACAATATTGATGTACCCGAGTCCATATATAAGGATTCGGGTTTTCATATTTAGTAACAACTTAAAATGGTGAGGAGTTTAAGGAAGTGAGCTGAGCCAAAGGAATTAGCGCGTTCATCCAGAGAGAAATCGCACATGTTCAAAAAATGGTATATAGGCGAAATCTGATGCTATTTGATCTTCATTACCGCACCCTCACTCCATGCATTCCTAAGAAGCATCCAATAACTGAAAAGGTATCGTTTGATGAATTACGACCAAAGACCTAGCGGAACTTTAGACTCTAGCTAGTTAATCAGTCACGATTCCATTTGTATGATTAGCTTAAGCAATCGGAAAAAATGGTGGCTATCGGGATTTGTTTATATTTCCTTCGTTGGCTAGAGGAGAGACGGTTATGGGTTTAAGTAACAAAAAGGTTTATATTTTACTAACAGATACAGGTACGTACTTTACGAAATTGATAAAAATCTATACAAAGAGAAGTTATAATCATGCATCTATCGCCTTTGATCATGAATTAGCAAAAGTATATAGTTTTGGCAGGAAAAAGCCACGGAATCCTTTTATCGGTGGGTTTGTAGTAGAGAATATTAACAAAGGGTTGTTGAAACATGCGGATTGCATCATTTATTCTTTCACAGTAAATAATGAAGAACTGAGGAAAATGGAACAATATATTGCTACAATCGAATCCGAAAAGGAGGATTATCGTTATAATCTCTTTGGTCTATTTGGTGTGCTGTTTAATAAACCTTTGAAAAGGAGAAAAGCTTTCTTCTGTTCTCAGTTTGTAGCTTCAGTCATCCACGCTACTGAAAGCATCGAATTTGAAAAACCGGTATCATTAATCACTCCGTATGATCTCCGCAATATCCCCTTTATACAGGTTGAATATGAAGGGAAGCTGAAAGAGTATTTGTATAAGGAAATAGAACAACCTGAAGGAGAAGATTCTTTTTTTGTCTCAATATAGTGAATGGGTTTTAAATTTTCCTTGTCATATTTTCTAACAGATTCATTGCGTCTCTCTATGTGATAGGTATCATAGAAGCTATAACTGTGATCACATATCACATAAAGGAGGTGACGATCCCATAAATGCGTAAAAGCGAAGTAATTACTGTCCCCACATTATCTCAAGAAGTGTATAAGCGTCTCCGAAAAGACATCATGAATGGTATATTCCCGCCAGGTAAAAGAATTTCTATTAGAAAATTAGCCTACCAATTGAATGTCAGTACAATGCCGGTTAGAGAAGCATTAAATAAATTACAATCAGAAGGATTTGTCCATTTTGAACGGAGGAGTATTTTTGTTAGGCAGCTTTCATCGCAAGAATTAATTGAATTATTCGAAATTAGATTAACATTAGAGAAAATGGCCTTGGAATGGTCGTATAAACATATTGATAGTGTAGCGTTAGCTAGGTTAAGCGAAATAGTATTGGAGATGGAAAGGAAACTGACATCACCGGCGGAATGGAATGAGTTAAATAGACAGTTTCACACGTTGATATATACGTATGCCCAGTCGAAACCGATGCTTGAGATGTTGAGTATTGTCTGGGGAAGGGTGGAGCCATATATGAATATATACTCTACCAAACTAGACTATTTAATTATCTCTCAAAAAGAACATGAGCAATTGCTAGAAGCACTCATTAAAAAGGATATTGCAACATTACACCATGTATTAACGC
Organism: Cytobacillus sp. FSL K6-0129; assembly: GCF_038007625.1. NCBI lineage: Bacteria > Bacillati > Bacillota > Bacilli > Caryophanales > Bacillaceae > Cytobacillus > Cytobacillus sp. FSL K6-0129. The sequence continues at coordinate 3,831,650 of NZ_JBBOXM010000001.1, forward strand.
TTCATGTTCACCAAACAAAAGAAGCAATCTTAGAAAAACTAGAAAAATAGCAAATTACATAGAGTAGGTGAAAAAGAATGAAAGAAAATGCAAGTGCCTTTGTGAAAGATAATCTTATACTGGAACCAACAGGTAGTGGTCCGCTTAATGGGTTGACGTTTGCTATAAAGGATGTTTTTGAAATCGAGAATTACAAAAATACTGCAGGAAATCCTCATTGGTATCATACCCACGAACCCGGACAACAACATGCAACAGTTATAGAATCCTTATTAAAAAATGGCGCACGCCTGCAAGGTACAACACATACGGATGAACTAATGTACAGTTTAAACGGGGAAAATTATCATTACGGTACACCGGTTAATCCTCGTTCGCCTAACCGTATTCCTGGAGGTTCATCGAGCGGTTCAGCTGTTGCAGCTGCATCAGGACTTGTAGATTTTGCAATAGGTACTGATACAGGTGGATCTGTCCGTATTCCTTCTTCTTACTGTGGAATTTTTGGATTCCGTCCGACGCATGGGGAAGTAAATATGAATGGTGTAATTCCGCTTGCTAAAAGCTTGGACACAATCGGCTGGATGTCGCAAAACTTAGATACCTTATTAAAGGTAGGAGAAGTGCTGATAAGTAATGAGGAAGTAAAAGATAACCCTTTTTCGCATGTCTATTTTGCAGAAGAGGCTTGGCAGCTAATTGATGAAGAAAACAAAGAAATATTGCTAGACAGTTTAAAAGGTGTCTCTAAACAAGTTGTAAACATTGCCGCTGATGGATTAGCAAAATGGTCAGAGTTGTTTAGACTCATTCAAGGAACGGAAATCTGGCAAGCGCATGGTGAATGGATTAACGAGGAGCGCCCAACTTTCGGACCTGGTATCGCCGAAAGGTTTCAATGGACATCCACTTTAAATCCAAGTGAACTTCCAGCACTACTGGGAAAACAAAATGTAATTAGAGGTCAGCTTTCATCGCTACTTAAAGAGGATGGTATCTTAGTCATTCCTACGGCACCAGGCGTTGCCCCGTTGAAAAATTTACCAAGTGAAGAGTTAGAACAATATCGAAACCAGTTAATGCAACTCACTTGTATCGCGGGAATAACAGGCCTTCCGCAGGTCACAATTCCGTTTGAAAATAAAGACGGCCTGCCAATAGGCCTCTCTTTTATCGCCAATCACCACCAAGATATTGCTCTCATTAAATGGGTTAGGGAAATGATGTTTGCTAAAAGGAAGGTGAAAAGATGAGTAGTTCCAAACAATCGTACCGTCCAACAACGATGGCGACAAATGGAATGATCACAACGCCACATTATTTAGCTTCTCAAGCGGGATTGAAGGTATTGCAAGCTGGCGGTAACGCGGTGGAAGCGGCAATTGCTGCATTATCCACCATTGGTGTTGTTTACCCTCATATGAATGGGGTTGGTGGCGATAATTTCTGGCTTGTGTATGATGCGAAGCAAAAAAAATTAAAGGCATTAAATAGTAGCGGTCGTTCGGGCGAAGGGGCAACAATCCCGTTTTATCAACAACAAGGTTATAGCAAGATTCCTTCAAGAGGGGCTTTGGCTGCCAATACCGTTCCTGGTGCAGTCGCTGGTTGGGAAAAGGCCTATCAATATTCACAGAATCATATGAATGGCACGGTTGAATGGTCTGAGTTATTGCAGACATCTATTCATTATGCCAAAGATGGATTTCCTGTCACTCCTAGTCAAGTGTATTGGACTAATCTCAATTTAGATGACAAGGATAATGAGTTCCGTCATCTCCAACGTTTTACTGAATTTCAAAAGGTTTTTTTACAAGCAAATGGTCTTTCTTATCGGGCCGGTGACATTATGAAACAGCCTGATTTAGCAAGAACATTAGAAGGGTTAGCTGCGGAAGGTGGTTCGTTTTTATATAAAGGTGAATTAGCGAAGTTGATGACCACTGACCTGCAACTTCACGGGGGAGTGTTAACCATTGACGATTTGAGGCATCATCAGTCCAATTGGGTAGAACCAATCTCTGTACGTTATCGCAATCATCAAGTATTCAATGTCCCACCTAATTCTCAGGGCTTTGCATCATTATCCATCTTAAATATTTTGAATCAATTTCCACTATCAGACGTAGAAGAAGGCTCTGCTGACTATTATCATTTATTAGCGGAGGCAACAAAGCGGGCTTTCGTTGATCGTGATCAATACTTGACTGACCCGGATTTTGCTACGATCCCTTTAGATGAAATATTGTCTCTGAGAAGAGGAATCCAACTTGCCGAATCAATTGATTTTACTAGCGTAAGGGCATTTGAAAAACAACTTGATCCTAAGGGGGATACGATTTGGCTAGGTGTTGTTGATAAAGAAGGCAACGCAGTTTCGGTTATTCAAAGTATTTATCATGAGTTCGGATCAGGCTTTATTCCGAAAAATACAGGTATCGTACTGCAAAATCGAGGCAGTTATTTTTCTTTGGACGAAAGTCATATCAATTGCCTGCAAGCAAGAAAGCGAACATATCATACATTAAATCCTGCGATGTTATTTAAAAATGAACAACCTTATTTAATTTATGGAACGATGGGAGGGGAAGGGCAACCACAAACACAAGCGGCTCTTGTTACGAGAATAATAGATTACAATTTTTCGATTCAATCAGCCATTGAGGCACCGAGGTGGTTATATGGCCGAACATGGGGCGCAACATCTAACAGCTTGAAAGTAGAAGGAAGAATAAGTGCATCCATTTGCTTAGAGCTCGAGAAAAGAGGACATGAAGTAGAAGTATTAGAAGACTTCACAGATGTAATGGGGCATGCAGGTGCTATTCAAATTAATCAACAGACTGGTGTAAAATATGGCGGAGCCGATCCTCGCGGTGATGGAGTTGCCAGTGGATATTAGTAGATAAGAGCAAGAACTGGCGAATAAAGAGGTCGCTGAAAAAAGGTCTTTATCATCTTTATTGATGGTAAAGACCTTTTTAGTTGCAGTGAAAATGAGAATTTGCTCAAAATTTGCTGTGTGAATGATATTTGCGCATAAGTCTCAAGTTACAATAGATTATTGCGTGCAAATTGAATTTACGCGCAACAGGGATGGGAAAAGAAGAAGAATTGCGCGTAAGTCGGAAATACGCGCAAAGGCCAGGAGGAAAAGGAGAAGAACTGCGCGTAAATTGAAAATACACGCAAAGGCCAGGAGTAAAAGCAGAAGAACTGCGCGTAAATCGAAAATACGTGCAAAAGCCAGGAGGGAGAGCAGAAGAAGTGCGCGCAAATCGAATATACACGCAAAAGCCAAGAGGAAGAGCAGAAGAACTGCGCACAAATCGAAAATACGCGCAAAAGCCAAGAGGAAGAGCAGAAGAACTGCGCACAAATCGAAAATACGCGCAAAAGCCAAGAGGAAGAGGAGAAGAACTGCGCGCAAGCCGAAAATACGCGCAAAGGCCAAGAGGAAGAGCAGAAGAATTGCGCGCAAACCGAATATACACGCAAAGGCCAGGAGTCAAAGGAGAAGAACTGCGCGCAAATCGAAAATACGCGCAAAGACCAAGAGGAAGAGCAGAAGAACTGCGCGCAAATCGGAAATACGCGCAAAGACCAAGAGGAAGAGCAGAAGAACTGCGCACAAATCGAAAATACGCGCAAAGGCCAAGAGGAAAAGCAGAAGAACTGCGCGCAAATCGAAAATACGCGCAAAGGCCAAGAGGAAAAGCAGAAGAACTGCGCGTAAATCGAAAATACGCGCAAAAGCCAAGAGGAAGTGCAGAAGAACTGCGCGCAAATCGAAAATACGCGTAAAAGCCAAGAGGAAAAGCAGAAGAACTGCGCGCAAATCGAAAATACGCGCAAAGGCCAAGAGGAAGAGCAGAAGAATTGCGCGCAAACCGAATATACACGCAAAGGCCAGGGGTAAGAGCAGAAGAATTGCGCGCAAATCGAAAATACGCGCAAAAGCCAGGAGGGAGAGCAGAAGAATTGCGCGCAAATCGAAAATACGCGCAAAAGCCAAGAGGAAGAGGAGAAGAACTGCGCGCAAATCGAAAATACGCGCAAAGGCCAAGAGGAAGAGCAGAAGAACTGCGCGTAAATCGAAAATACGCGCAAAAGCCAAGAGGAAGAGCAGAGGAATTGCGCGCAAATCGAATATACACGCAAAAGCCAAGAGTAAAAGCAGAAGAACTGCGCACAAATCGAAAATACGCGCAAAGGCAAAGAGGGAAAGCAGAAGAACTGCGCGCAAGCCGAAAATACGCGCAAAAGCCAAGAGGAAGAGCAGAGGAATTGCGCGCAAGCCGAAAATACGCGCAAAGGCCAGGAGTAAAAGCAGAAGAACTGCGCGCAAATCGAAAATACGCGCAAAAGCCAAGAGGAAGAGGAGAAGAACTGCGCGCAAGCTGAATATACACGCAAAAACCAAAAAAGAGCAGAAGAACTGCATACAGCACCAATATACCTACATATTCCAATATGTACTTCGTAAGTTAGACATTAAAAGCGAGATTTTAAAGCCTTTTTACTTCTTTTTATCAGATTTTATATTGGCGCGAGTTCAGGCTAAGTTAAAGCTCAAGATATTGCCACATTCGCCTGTAACAGACTTCAAGAGCCAAAAGGATGAGTAATAAACGATGAACCTTTTGGGCCGCCTATAACATTAGTTTCTTTTTTTTTTTTTTGTTAGATAATCTTACAATAAAAAACTTAATTTAGTCATGATAGACAAAAATAATATTTAAGTTTGTACTGTCTGTCTAATGTGTATAAGAAAGGTACCATATATAATGAGAGTATAAAATTCACGTTAGTTTTTGTGACATCAAATGTGATTTATTTCCTATTGAAAAGGAGAGGTGTGACATGGAAGTAGTTAAGGAAGAAGTTGTCTCTTTCCAACATGTTGATAAAGTGTATCAGTCAGGAACAGTGGCTTTGAGTCAGTTTGATTTATCAATAGCAGATGGAGAGTTTATTAGTTTTCTAGGTCCTTCTGGTTGTGGAAAATCGACTGCCTTACGAATGGTTGCTGGTTTAGGGGAGGCGACAAATGGTCGAGTGAAAGTTTTTAACCAAAGTCCTAAGGATGTAATCAAGCATTCGAATGACATTGCTTATGTCTTTCAAGAAGCTAACTTACTTCCATGGCGTACTGTGCTTGATAATGTTCTTCTTCCCCTTGAGATACGGGGGATTAATAAAGAGAAAAGAAAAGAGTGCGCAGTCGAGGTGTTAGAGATGGTTGGCTTAAAGGATTATTTGCACGCTTATCCTCGCCAACTTTCTGGGGGCATGAAAATGAGGGTTTCCATTGCTCGAGCCCTTGCTGCTAAGCCTAAATTATTGTTAATGGATGAACCGTTTGCTGCGTTAGATGAAATGACTAGACAAACATTGCAAATGGATCTTTTGCAAATATGGCAAAAAGAGAAAGCAACCATCTTATTTGTTACACACAATGTCTATGAAGCTGTATATCTTTCATCAAAAATTGCCGTTATGTCCGCACGTCCGGGAAGGTTAGCTACCATGATTGATGTGAATTTACCGTATCCACGAAACCGAGTAAACAACCAATTTAATGCATATGTAGACAAAGCAGCTAAAAGTTTAGAGCATAGCATGGGTAGAAAGGAGGCTTGATGAATGGCGATTCAAACTGCTTCATCAAAAACAATCACAAGTCCTCTAGAGCAAACAAATAAAAAGAGAAATAACTATCTAAAAGGCTCAATTGTTGGACCAGTAATCGCGTTTCTTGTCTTTATGGGGTTATGGCAACTCATACCTACGATTCTGCAAATTCAACCTTTTCTATTACCGAAACCAACCGATGTCCTCACTGTTGCCATTACAGATTGGCATCTCTTATGGCCAGCGATTAGAATAACTATTTTTGAGTCAGTAATTGGTTTTCTCTTAAGTGCGGTCATTGGTATTGCTGTTTCCGTGCTATTGGCCAGTTCAAGAATACTAGAAATTAGCCTCTATCCATATGCAGTTATATTACAAACGATTCCAGTTGTGGCGATTGCTCCAATTGTTGTCATTTGGTTTGGATCAGGTTTTAACTCCATCGTAATGATTGCTTTTTTAATTGGCTTTTTTCCTGTCGTATCCAACACTTTGATGGGCCTGCATTCGGTTGATAAAAATATGAGTGATTTATTCACATTATATAATGCTTCTAAATGGCAAACGATGTGGAAGCTTCGTATTCCAGCTGCTCTTCCATACATTGTTTCTGGTTTGAAAGTTTCTTGTACATTAGCAATTGTTGGAGCGATTACAGGAGAGTATATTGCTGGAATCGGTGGAGGAAAAGGGGGATTAGGTTATGCGATAACTGTTGCTGCTGTTCAGTTAAAAACACCTTATCTATTTGCTTGTGCCATATCAGGTGCTATTTTTGGTATCGGATTTTATCTATTAGTAAGCTGGGTATCCCGTTTATTGCTACGGTCTTGGCATGAATCAGCGATAAAATCGGAAAGGTAAATGCATGTTAAAATAACTGAATATTTTGATAAAAAGGGGAAGAGATATGAAATCAAATCGACTTGTTCAATGGGTAATTTTAAGTGTTTTAGTATTGATTGTACTCGCTGCTTGTGGAGGAGAAGAATCGAATAGTGCTGTAGAAGAAGGAGTGCGAGAGGTAAAGGATGTTAAATTAGTCTTAAACTGGTTTGCCAAAGCACAGCATGGGGGTGTTTATGCCGCAGAGGAAAATGGTCTTTTTGAAGAAAATGGCTTAAATGTAATGATTGAACCTGGGGGACCACAAGTATCCTCAATTAATATGGTCGCATCTGGAAAGGTTGATTTTGGTTTAGCACATGGCGATCAAATTGTGATGGCTAGAAACGAAGGCATTGAATTAGTCGCTGTAGCTACCGTCATGCAAGGGAGTCCGCAAGCATTTATGTTTCATAAAGGCAAGGGTATTGCTGACTTTGCTGAGTTAAATGGAAGAAAAGTTTATGTGCAGCCGGGCATTGTATACTGGGAGTATTTAAAAACACAATATGATCTCAGTGGTGTCGAAGAATTGGCATATTCCGGACAACATGTGAACTTTGTTGATGAGAAGGATTCTGTTACACAAGCATTCCTAACATCAGAACCTTACTTTATGCAATTAGAGGGGATTGATGTAGAAACGAAATTAGTTTCGGACGCAGGTTATGATCCTTATAATGTTGTCTTATACGTGACAAAAGATTACTTGGAAAACAATAAAGAAACGGTTGAAGCTTTTACGACTGCTTTTATAGAGGGATGGAATTTATACGAAGGTTCATATGAAGAAATCAATGAGTTGATTCAAAAAGATAATCCAGACATAGAACTTGCCTCTCTAAAATTTGAAGCAGAATCACAAGCAGAGTTTGTTTACGGAATGGACGCAGCTGAAAATGGAATCGGCACGATGTCAGAAGAGCGTTGGGGGACGCTGATTGACCAGCTATATGATTTAGGATTGGTGGATGAGAAGTTCGCTGCAGAAGAAATCTTTACAACAGCGTTTTTACCCGACAAGTAAATGGCGGCCGAAAGAAGAGTGAGTGATATCGAATCACTTACTCTTCTTTGCTGTTTCTCCTCAAACGGTTTGTATGGAAAAAGCCCACAATAGCCCTTCTTTTATTTAGCTCTCTTTTGGAAACGGTAGTACTTCGGTTGTCTCTGAATAGATGGAATTTTTTTATTTATCCTCTCGTGTGACAAGTTTATTCGGCATGTAGTATAATTCACGGGTCACTCTCTATAGGTTTCCTTAGAAGAAAAATGGGGAAATTAAATGAAATACAAAGGGGATGAATAAATGGACTTAACGATTGCAGCTTTTTCAGTTCTTATCCTGGCGATTATTTTAGTGCTTGGTAAATGGGTAAGAATTAAAGTGAAATTACTTCAAAGGTTGTTTTTACCAACATCATTAATTGCGGGTTTTATTGCACTTATATTAGGACCAGAAATACTAGGAAGGCTATTTGGACTTGAAGGTGGAATTTTTACATCTGAGATGGTCGAAGTTTGGGCTAGTCTGCCGGGTCTTTTAATTAATATTGTTTTTGCGTGTCTTTTTATAGGGTTTAAATTACCTAATCCCCAAAAAATGTGGCGGATTGGTGGGCCGCATATTGCTTTAGGTTATACACTCTCTTTTGCCCAATATGTAGTGGGTATTTTACTTGCTATCACCATCATTACACCTCTTTTTGGACTTAGTCCTGCTGCAGGCGCCTTAATTGAGATTGCCTTTGTTGGTGGGCATGGAACAGCCGCGGGTTTACAAGGGACATTTACTTCTTTAGGTTTTGAAGAAGGTTATGATTTGGCAATTGGTTTGTCGACAGTCGGTATTCTTGCAGGTATCATCGTAGGGATGATTTTAATCAATTGGGGAGCACGTAATGGCAAATCTAAAACATTGAGTCACCCTGATGAGATTTCTGTAGAGGAGCAGTCAGGTATTATTAAAGTCGATAATCGTTCATCAGCGGGTTTGCAAACAACTTCGCCGATGTCTATTGAGCCGTTAACGCTTCATATTGGATTTGTTGGGTTATCTATTTTTATTGGGTTTTTATTATTGGAAGCGTTTCAATGGCTTGAGGCTGTTACTTATGGGCAAGCTATAGGTGTTTATTTATTTGAATATGTTCCATTATTTCCGTTCGCCATGATAGGAGGAATATTGTTACAATTATTCTTATCCAAATTTGATCGTTATCAATTGGTTGATCGCGAATTAATTAATCGTATTCAAGGTGTAGCTCTTGATTTCCTAATCATTAGTGCGATGGCTTCACTTAGTCTACAGGTTATTGGTGAGAATTTCATTCCGTTCATTATTTTAGCGATTGCTGGAATTGTCTTGAATGTAGGGTTATTCTTATATCTAGGTCCTCGTATGATACCTGAGTATTGGTTTGAACGAGGATTGGGAGATTTCGGACAGTCTACAGGTGTGGCGGCAACAGGAATTATGTTAATGAAAACAGTCGATCCAGAGAACAAATCGCCAGCACTCAATGCCTTTGGCTATAAACAAATTGTATTTGAACCGATGGTAGGTGGCGGGCTTATTACAGCTGCAGCCGTTCCATTTATTATTCAGTTTGGAGCAATTCCTGTATTAATTGTCAGTACAATTTTAATGATTATTTTTTGGATAATGGGTGTAAAAGTGTTTGGTAAGAAGAAAAAGTGAGTGATTGACAATCCATGTACAAAATGATAAATTATTTTTGTTTATAAATGAATAATGGCGACATGGCTATGGGCGTCATGTTAGCGAATTCGCATAGAATATGTTTGAATGCAGCGCCTCCCGCTTTTATAGGGAGCGCTGCCTTTTTGCGTGGAGGGAAGGTCAGATGGATAAAAGAGTGTATTTACTAACCATAATTACTTTTATTGTCGGTTTGGTTGAGTTAATTATTGCGGGCATCTTGCCACTTATTGCAACTGATTTAGGTGTGTCGCTTGGTGAAGTGGGAATGTTAATCTCCTTGTTTTCTTTAAGCTTTGCCATATCTGGTCCTGTACTATTATCTTTAACAGCGAAGATAGAGAGAAAGCGGTTATTTCTATTCGTTCTCTTTGTTTTCTTCTTATCTAATTTAATGATCGTCGTTATGGATGGTTATGTATCTTTGTTGGTTGGAAGAGTATTATCGGCTATGTGTGCGGCTCTTCTTATTTCATTATGTCTCACGATTGCTTCACAAATTAGTGGTGAGAAATATCGAGCGAGAGCGATTGGTATTGTACTGATGGGGGTCAGTGCGTCCCTTGTTTTTGGGATTCCATTCGGTTTGTGGTTAGGTAATGAATTTAGCTGGAGAGCGCCGTTCTTGTTTATTTCGATTCTGACATTAATCATCATGATTGTTGTTTATTTTGCATTAGGTCCAATAGAGGCGAAAAGAGGTTTACCTTTAAAGGAACAGTTGAAAGCATTAAAAAATAGAAAGATTGTACTCGTTCAACTGACATCGATTCTCTTTTTTGCCGGTCATATGAGTCTATATGCGTATTTAACACCCTTTCTTAGTGAGACGATGAGTATTACTGGTAATTCGCTTAGTTTGATTTACCTTATTATTGGTATCGTTGCTGTGTGTGGGAGTTTTTTAGGTGGGCAGATTACGGATCGCTTAGGTGCGAAACGATCTATTATCATCGTACTTTCTGCTTTTATTGTTACGATTATCCTTATCCCGTATTTGCAGTTTTCTCTTGCTTTGTTTATTTGTGCACTATTGTTATGGAATTTATTAAGTTGGTCTTTGCAGCCCGCTATCCAGAGCTATCTTGTATCTGCTGCGCCAGAAACATCTGATATTCAACAAAGTTTAAATAATTCAGGGGTTCATGTTGGTATGGCTATTGGTTCAACTGTTGGTGGAATCATCATCGATCAATATCATGTGGAGATCAACCCTCTTATGGCTGGAGGTTTTACATGCATCGCCTTGCTCATTATCTTGGCCGCATTTAAGCAAAAGGGTAAATGAAAATAAAAAAGCAGCCTTCAAATTGAGACTCTTAGAGTCACAATTGAAGACTGCTTTTCTTTTCCTTAATTAATTCCAAATTTCTTCAACCCATTCAGGGTGATCGATAAATGGATTACGATTATGTTGATAGTCATTATAGATAATATCATTTCTTTGTCGTTCTAAGTCATCTACAGGGTCTAAGTTATGCCACTCAATTAAGGTTGAGAGTTTGCCGTGATATGGAGCTGAACCGTTGCTTACGCGGTCATTCACCTCTAAATCCAGTTCCCCACTGTCGCCTTCATAACGGACATCCATATAGAAAATCATTCTTGCGACATCCCCTTTTACTTCATCACGTGGTTCCCAAGAATCATTATCCGTATAGGTATCAGGTGCTTCACCTTGTGGAGAGCCGCCATTATCAAAATCTTTGTTACCGCGAGAGCCATTCACTGATACATCTGTTGGGCGTAGATGATGTAGGTCTGTTCCAGGGCCCATAGATGTTCCGAAATCACCATGCGATTTAGCCCACACATGTTCTCTGTTCCATTCATCTGGATTTCCACCGTTCGTTGATTTACTTTGTGATCTGCCAGTGTATAAAAGGATGACGTTATTCGTATTATTTGGATCTTCATCCGTTGCCTTTAATGCTTCCCAAACGGCACTATACGAAATTTCGGTATGGTCATCAATGATATTGTGTAACGCGGTTTTTAATGCTTCGCCTGTTTTTCCAGTAGCAGAATCATAATAAGAACCAGGGGCATTATTTTCCTCATCAGGTCCTTCAGGTTCCTCTTCTTCGGATTGTTTGATCATTTCAGTTGTGTTTTTCAATCCAGGATGTGAATAGTACGCTGTGAGATTGCCGGTTACTGTTATCTTCTCACCAAGTAATTCGGGGTTGCTCTTAAGGCCGAACTGTGTGCGGAATTGTGAGGGAATCTGAATATAAAGCATATTAGCAGTATTTGTTTCTGTGCGAGAATCAGCAATAGCTAAGGAGTAATCATCTGGATAGTTGCCAGTAATTACTGTATTGGCTGAGGTAGGCTTACCTACTATATAGCCTTCCACCGATTGTATAGTGTTATTTTGCCTGTCGATGGCTTGTGATACTGGTAAGGTAGCAGCAGATGTTTGCGAAGAATCGAATGATAGAGTAGAAAAGGAAACGAGAAAAGCGACAATTGATAACTTAAAGAATCTACCCATATTATCCTCCTTTAATTTTTTTATTGTATTCTGCTTCATCTTACCATTTTTCTGTTAAAATATTTTTAATAATAAGTAAATTTAGGAGGCATTGATAAAAATAAGAAAATCTACTCGACTTGTTTGCAGGAGAATAGAACTTGTTTAGAGGGAATTTATGGTGAAAGTAGGTTGTAAGGAGGTAGAGGGTGAAAATCTTACGAGAGTATCTCATCTGTACTTTAGCTCTTTTCCTCATTATTAGTATTGGAGGATTTCTTTTCTTTACTTATACGCCGACCTACAAGGGTGTCATTATAGAAAGTGGCCAATCTATTTGGGTTGTGGCGGATGCTGAAAATATTAAATACAAATCAAAACAAGAGTTAAGAGAAACATACATGTATCAAGGGGTTGAATTTACATTACCAACTTATATGCCAGAAAAAAAGGTAGGTCAATTGTCATTCGGTGATGAGGTAATCATCTACTTTAGCGGGGAGATAAGAGCTTCTGCACCTGGGGGCGGAGACGCCTATTGGGTCTCTTTAATAAAAAAGTGAGAGCGAGGAATCAACTTGATTAATTATAACGGAAAGAAATTTGTATCAATAGAGAATACAAATAATGGCGAAGTCTCTGATCAAACTTATTTTGATTATAGCCAAGAAGGAAATATCATTTCTGCTAGTTATTATGGCGGACAAATTAGAAAAGGAACGTTAATCGGTATTGTAAAGGAGGATGGTTCTTTATTGTTTAACTATAATCATGTAAATATCAAAGATGAAGTAAGAGGTGGTACTTGTTCTTCAACGCCTGAATACCTACCAGATGGACGAATGAGATTACATGAACAATGGCGATGGAATGATGCAGATCAAACCGAAGGGCAATCGGTTATTGAGGAAATGAAAAAAGAATCGAAAGTATATTGATAGGAAGGCTAGTGGATTTCACTTTTAGTGCAAAAAGAGTCCACTAGCTATTCAAATTCTGATTATACAGAATGAGGTTGATACCTTTTAGGTTTTGTCACTTTAAACCATTGATAACAGAAAATAATAATAATCACTAGGTCAACAATATCGCCTCCATAATACATAATCATGCTTCCTTTTTCAGCTTCCGTTCTTCCTACACTTGAAGGAGGGTAACCATAGAAAGATTTGGCTAAAATCTGATGCCCAGCGAGAGCTAAAATAAGTATAATGGCTCGAAATTGAAAACTATAACCTTGTTGAAATTTATCAATATAGATGATTGATGCTGTAAAAAAATAACCAGCTAGGAAGATATGTGCATGAATGACGATGTACAACAGCATTGAATGGTGCATCATTGTGAATAATTCCGTTCGATATAATACCCATAGTCCACCAATATTTAAAACCGTAGTAAATAGGGGATTTAATAAAAGGTGAAATGGTCTCGTTTTTAAGGTAGTAGTCACTTTTCTAGCCGTTTTTACAGGTAATGAACGCAGTAGGAGCGTTACTGGTTTTGCTAGCACCATAAAAAGTGGGCCAATCATGCCTAAAAGTAAATGGGCAACCATATGGACACTGAAAAATTGGTGTGAAGTCTCTGCTAAAGGGCCAGCAACTGCTACTATACAAAGTACATTTCCACCAATCCAACATGCTGTGTGATACCATGACCACTGACGGTAAGATTGATTAGATTTGATGACAGCGATTCCATAGAGAATGATTAAAAGAAAAAAAGGAGTCGCTAAAATATATGAGAGAATGGTTATGTCAAAGTGTTGTTGATCAGGCATAGTGTCCCCCTTTTTAGCTTTACTTACTTTGTGACTGATTAGTTTTACGGATGATAATGATTCCGATAATCGTAATCACTGCAGCAGTGATATTCCATACCAAATCATAAGGTAGCACATCAACTCCGTAGCGAATTTGATGTAATTTGAACACTTTATGTTGGATTAAACCATCGTATAAATTAAATAAACCAATACCTAATAAAGCCCCGCCAATCCATCTTTTTTTCCACCAAGATTCTCTTCTGCGTAAGTCAGCTACCATAAATAGACTTGCTACTGTAGCGAACCAGCTAAACGCATGGAATAACCCATCAGAAAGTAATCCGATCTTTGTTGTGGATTGATCGTAAAAATGATGCCAACTTAATAGTTGGTGAAATACCATCTCATCAATAAATGCAACCAAACCAAGTCCGAAGAGAATACCAGAGATGAGATTGTATGTTGAGTGCTTAGTTATGTTCTGTTGGAAATTCCTATGTTCGCCATTGATTGGATTATCGATAGTATCAACTCATTTCTGTAAGGTATTTCCTCTATTTTTCCCGAGTGTTTAAACTCTAAACATATATAGAAGTGTAAGTTTATAATGAATTAGAAATTGATTCGATATTCATAGGAAGTATCTATTGTAATTGGTTGTTATTGTGAAATAAAAAGAACCTAACTACGCTAAGGTAGTTAGGTATTGTGGAGTAGCTATGAAACTTTCATTACTAGCTTCCACGATATACTTGGTATCCCCAAGGTGAAATGAGAAGGGGGACGTGATAATCCTTATCTATATTTGACACTCCGAAACGAACAGGGACTGCCTCTAAGAATGGTGGGTCGGGGAGGGCGATCTCTTTTTCACGGAAATACACCCCGACATGGAAGATCAGTTCATAGCTTCCTATTTTCATTTCTTCTCTAGTAAGTAGTGGAGCATCTAAGCGACCGTCTGAATTGGTCTTTACTACTTTTATCTTTTTCCAACTATTGCGATTTGCTTCTTGGAAGAAAAGCTCCACAATTACATTGGAAGCCGGTGTACCGTGGGTTAAATCCAATATATGTGTTGTTAGTCCTGTCATTTTAAACTCCTTAATTATAGTAGAATGTTGCTCTCGAGAAATATCTTTTTAATTTTCAATAGCTGATATCGTGTTACTTTGTCTGGTTTGAGGGTTGATTGGCCACGTTCCTGTAAATTCAGTCACTTGATAATCAAAGTAATCCTGCAAAATTTGCTCTTTATGATCTTGGAAAAGTTCATCAGCAATCGCCTTAGCTAGTCGCGGTAAGCCGAATTTCATACCAGAAAGAGCAGCGGCAGTAATACCACAGCTGATTAAAGCAGAATAATTAAATGTATAAAGTCCATGAAGATATTTTTCTCCTTCCTTATCGCGACTCGTAAAGGAGTAACCTGTGCTTAAATAAGGATGTGCATCTAGAACTGGGCTTGCACTATTCTTTGGAGGGTGGTATTTATCCTCCCAACGAGCAATATATTTTTCGACTAATTTTAGCTCTGGTCTTAAGGCAGGATCAGTGAACAGTCCTGTACTAATAATGAGATAATCAAATGAAAAGGACCCATGAGGGGTTGTGACTACCACCTGATTATTTGCTTGACTTACTTCTTGCCAAGGTGAATCCAAATGAAGGTTAAAACCTGGCCAAGCAGAAGCGCGATTATATGTATCATTCGTCGGTGGTTGATTATTTTGAAAGAAATGAGTCATGACCGTATATTTATCCACATCTGATAACGAGTGATATCTTTCTATCATACCTGAGGCTTCCATTTGCCGTATCGGATTGATTCTAGGCATTTCTTTACGACGAACAAAAACATGCGCTTCTGCTACTCCTGAACTAAGGGCGTAATTGGCATTATCGAATGCGGAGGCGCCACCACCTAGAATAGCGATTTTTTTATTTTTTAATGAGTTAAAATCGATATTTTCGGAAGTGTGGGCATAGAAATTTTTCGGTAGATTTTCAGAGACAAGTGATGGTATATGCCATTCTCCTCCACCTTGAATACCTGTCGCTAAAATAACTTTGCGCGCAAGAAGGGGAGTGGCAGGTTCTTCTGTTTGGTTGATATGGAGTCGGTGTAAACCACCTTCAAGAGGTTCTACGAGTTGCAATTTGACATCGTTTATGACGGGTAAACGCAGGACTTTTCTATACCATCTGAGGTAATTCATCCAATCCTGACGTGGTATTTTATCCACTTGATCCCAGTCATTCTTGCCTGTTTGGGCTTCCCACCAAGCACGAAAGGTGAGGGAAGGAAGGCCTAAATCAATTGAGGTGATATGTTTCGGTGTTCTTAAAGTAACCATTCTTGCATAAGTCTCCCATGGCCCTTCATAGCCTTCGTGATTCTCATCGATAATGAGAAAGTTTGTGATTTTTTCTCGTAAAAGAGCAAATCCAGCACCTAAACCGCTTTGCCCGCCTCCGACAATGACGACATCATATACATGATTCTTAATATGTTTAGTTTGCGGTACCCATGTATCCGTATAGTTTATGTTCAAATAAGAAAGGTCCATTTGTACTCTCTCATGTAAGCTTTCTAAGCTCATTGTTTTTCATCCTTTCTAGTTTGTTGTGAATGAATCTTTAATAATGACCTCTTCAAGTCGTAATAAGGCGATTTTATAGATTTCCGCCAGTGCTTGATGAAACTCTTCTTCTTTTTCGTTTTTGACTCTCTTTACCATTGATTGATAAATTTCATCCTTGTTTTTCCCGCGAACAGCTAATATAAATGGGAATCCAAATTTGTCCATATAAGATTGATTCATATAAATAAATTGTTTATACTCCTTCTCTGTGAGTTGATTTAAACCAGCGTTTTCTTGTTCGTTAACGGAATTTTCACTCATTTGAACGCGATCGCCTAAGTTGGGATGTTCTTTAATAAGTGCAAGCTTTTTTTGATTTGATGTTTCCTCCACTGTGTGAACCATCGTTTGATAGAGGTGATCAAATGATAAAAATGGTTTCGCCATGAGCGTTTTTTCTGCGACCCATGGGGAATGCTCGAAAACACCTCCAAATATTTGGATAAATGATGCATCACTGATTCTATTGATTTCTTGAATTGTATACATGATTGAAAACTCCTTTCTATGAACTTTTTAATTGGGGTTCCATACTCGTCTCTTTTAACGGCTGTGTTTCCTTTGTTTTTCTTTTGGTTAAAAGAAGGTTTAAGATAATGGCTGCTAGGCTACCGGTAATAATTCCATCGCCGACGATAATTCGAAGGGTTTCAGGTAAATGGGCGAATAATTCCGGAACAACGGATGCGCCTAGTCCTAGTGAAATCGAGCAAGCAATAATGAGTTGATTGTTATTGTTCGTAAAATCGACTCTTTGAAGCATGCGTATACCAGAGGTGACGACCATTCCAAACATGACTACAGTGGCACCGCCGAAAACCGAAGGAGGAATGAGTGTAGCCAAAGTAGAGATTTTAGGAACTAAGCCTAGTACAATTAAAATAAAACCAGCAGCAATTGTGACTTTATTTGACCTTACTCCAGATAATTGGACAAGTCCGACATTTTGAGCAAATGTACTATAAGGGAAAGCGTTGAAAATTCCACCTAAAGTAAAGGCCATTCCTTCAGCTCGATATCCACGAGCGAGATCCTTTTCTTTTAACTCTTTATGATCCATTTTCCCTAGTGCAAGAAAAGCACCAGTGGATTCGACAAGAATGACTGTACCTACTAAGATCATTGTTAAAATAGGAACAATTTCAAATGTAGGGTATCCGAAATGAAAAGGGGCCGGAAGGTGTAACCAAGAAGCTTCTTGAACGGATTGAAAATCTACCCTCCCCATTAGTGCCGCCATGAATGTCCAAATGATTATCCCAATTAAAACAGAGATAGCACGTAAGAACCCTTTAAAGAAGCGGTTCATTAGTAAAATAAGTGCGAGAACACCAAAGGAGAGCAATAAGTTTTCAGCTGAACCAAAATCAGGATTATTCGTGCCTCCTCCCATATTTTTAATTCCTGTAGGGATGAGTGAGAGGCCAATAATGATGACGACGGTACCAGTTACGATTGGAGGGAATAATTTTACAAGCTTGCCGTATATATTGGAAAAGAAAATAATGAACAATCCTGTTATAATAATCGCCCCGTATATGGCTGATATCCCGTAATTACTACCGATTGTAATCATGGGAGATACGGCTACGAATGAAGTACCCATGACAATAGGGAGCCCTGTTCCAAAGTATTTATTTTTGACAGATTGAAACAGTGTAGCAACCCCGCAAGTTAACAAATCAATAGAAATGAGGAAGGCTTGTTGTTCAGGGGAGAAACCTAAAGCGCCGCCAACTAAGATTGGTACTAAAATGGCACCAGCGTACATAGCAAGGACATGCTGTAACCCTAATGAAAATGTTTTTGATGGATGAATATTTTCTCCCAAAGTGAACCCTCCTGTTTATAATGTTAAGAAATATAACATTTAATGTTGTTATATTTAACATAATAAACAATATTCTGATTATTGTCATTGTTCAATATGCCTAAAAATGACTAACTTATTTGTGTAAGGTGCATGGTTGGGCTGTTTTAAGCTTCTAATAGTTTTTTCATCCGTAATGCTGTACGTAATTGTAAGGTTGTTTCTGGATCCTTTAAATCTTTACCGAGAATTTCTTCGCATTTATCTATTCTATAGACAACTGTATTCCTGTGGACAAATAACCTTTTTGCTGTTTCGGAGATTTGACAATGTGTTTCTAGATAGACAGAAAGTGTTTGTAGTAATGATTCTCTTTCATCAGGTTTAATCGATAAGAATCCCTTAAATGCATGGGTGTAAAAATGACTCAACTCTTTTTCGGGAATAAGGCGGAGCAATTCTAATATATCCCTTGTTTGAAATGATTGAATAAAGTTGGTTCTTTTTGAGATTGCTCCTTGAGAAAGAGATTCACTTGCTTCGTGATAGGCTGTTCTCACTTGGACAAAGGAATGGATCACATTACTTACACCGAAAGAAATGGTTTGATTAAAGCGGTTTGTCATTCGTAATTGGATGTCTTTTAATATATTCATATAAGGTGATAACCCTTGATGGGCTTCAAAGAGCAAGATACATTCATCACTTTTGGTAAAGAAATGAACGTTGACAGTGGTTTGGTGTATCACTTCTTCCAAGTATTCAAATATATTATCAGATTTTTGTTGGCGTTGTGTGAAAGAATCGTGTGGATTTGCTTGATCGACCTTTCCGACAACACAAATATAGTCACAATCATTTTGAAGAGAGAACTCTTTGGCGCGATTAATAATTTCATCTTGTAACTTGAAGGTCCCATCTAAGAAGTGGAGAAAAAAATCGTTGCGTATATTTTTTGCGTGTGTATTTAGTGCATGCTCTTTCATAAGGGCGAAGGAGAGTACATTCGTCGCTTGTTCAATCGTTAAGATATTGAGGTGATTCTCCTGAGGGATTTCTCCTTCTATAATTAAGAAACCTCGCTTCTTTTCGCTAATGTTTATAGGAAATAGATGATAAGTTTTTTTGGATACAAGTAGTGAAAAGGAAATAGAGATAGGGCTGGATGATGAAATCCGTTTAATTTCTCTCTCGATATCTTCTCTCATTACGAATATTTCTAGTTGGTGTTGTTGGTCAGAGAGAGAATGAAGATGCTGATCGACTAAATGAACAGAACAATCAATTATCTTGCTTAATTCTTTCATCAATGTTTCTATACCTTTTCCTTGAAGAATGATGTTCGTAAAATGTTTATGTGTTTCTAAAGCAGCAGTTAATTCATTCGCGCGGCTATCTAAAATCAGTCTTAAAGTATGGTTGATTACATCTCCAAGTGATAAGGCGAGTGGCAGTTCGATGATGGGGAAATTTAATTCATTTGCCAGCTTCAATGCAGATGGAGGAACAGAGTCTAAGAACCTTTTTGTTTTTATACCAAGTGCTGCACATCCTTGATTAGCCATCGCTTGTATTAATTCATTTAGTAAATGTGGCTGGTCTTTTAAATGATAGGCTGTTGTCACTAAAAATTCATGGCGATTCAAAAAGGGAATAATATCAGGTGCATCCATCATATTAACCGTATGTACCTCACGTTTGATCCCGCTTTCTCCAGCTACAACTCTCATCCCTTCTAATGAAGGGGAAGAGAGTAATTTAGAAACTTTCATGTGGCTGACTCCTTTCGTTTGCATCTTCTTTTTTATATGGATTAGTTAATGTGCACAAAATTATATGAAAATTTGTACATTTTTGCTGATGATGTTTCGATGCATAAAAAGTAAAATTGTTTTATATAACATAATTATGTAAGAAAATATTCCATAAGTAAAGAGGGGAGTGAAAGGATTGGCCATTCATGTAAGAGAATTTCATGATACAAATAAGGAAAAGATAGCAGAAATGATTGAATGGCTTTCGTCATTTGGTAAAACAACCAATGAAGGCGTTACGAGATTACTATATTCTAAAGCTTGGTGTGAAGCGCAATCAGCTTTGAAAAATAAAATGAAGGCAATCGGGTTAGATGCTTATTTTGATTGTGTTGGTAATTTATTTGGCCGGCTGCAGGGAACAGATGAAGATAATGCAGTCATATTGACAGGTTCCCATATTGATACGGTTATTGACGGCGGAAAGTATGACGGTGCTTATGGGATTGTTGCTAGCCTGCTTGCGGTGTCGAGGCTCTATGCCTCTTATGGCAAGCCCAAAAAAACGATTGAAGTCGTTTCTTTCTGTGAAGAAGAAGGGAGTCGGTTCCCTTTAACCTTTTGGGGATCAAGAAATATAACCGGCATGTACGATATTGGTCATACTAGAGGATTAGTCGATGCAAACGGTGTTCCTTTTATGGATGCGATGAAAGAGGCGGGCTTTGAAACAGAAAAATATATTCAACCAATTAGAAGTGATATTGCAAGATTTATAGAGGTACATATCGAACAAGGGATGGTACTAGAGAGAAATCAAAATGCGGTTGGTATTGTCACACATATCGTTGGACAGCGACGTTACAATATACGGATAAAAGGAGAAAGCAATCATGCAGGCACAACACCAATGAACCTTCGCAGGGATGCGGTTGTGACAGCCTCAAAACTTATTTCTTTCTTAACGAAAAAAGCAGAAAGTATCGACTCCCAGTTAGTAGCTACGGTGGGAAGAATTGAAGCGCAACCAAATGTACCCAATGTTGTGGCAGGGGAAGTCGAATTTAGTTTAGATATTCGCCACCATAAACAACATGTATTGGATGAATATTGTATGTCCGTGTTTTCTTATTTTGAAGAGGTAGCTAAGTCTAATGATCTGATCATTGACTGGAAACAATGGATGAATGTAGAACCTGTCGCAATGGATGCCATGATGCATAGTAAAATCAAGACGTTAGCGGAACAGAAGCAAATTTCTTTCCAAGATATCGTTAGTGGCGCCGGTCATGATGCACAAGTTTTTGCAAGTACACTTCCTACTAATCTTATTTTTGTCCCAAGCAAAGGCGGCATTAGTCATAACCCGCAAGAGTTTACGAGCTCAGAAGATTTGGAAGTAGGAGTAAAACTGTTAACAGATATTTTATATCAATTAGCTTATGAATAGAAGGAGTGGATATATATGGGGTTTAATAGCTTGAATACACCTAGTCGTACGATTATGACACCAGGTCCAGTTGAGGTAGATCCTCGTGTGTTGAGAGCGATGAGTACACCTATATTAGGTCAGTTCGATCCAGCTTTTACAAAATTGATGAATGAAGTCATGGAAATGATTCGTCAAGTCTTTCAAACAAAGAACCGTTGGGCCTTTCCGATAGATGGTACTTCAAGAGCAGGAAACGAAGCGCTCTTAGCAAGTATTATTGAACCTGGTGATAAAGTGTTTGTTCCAATTTATGGGCGTTTCGGGCATTTACTTGTGGAGATTTGTGAAAGGTACGGTGCTGATGTCTATTCGATACAATGTCCTTGGGGAGAGGTATTTGACCCAGATGTAGTCATCGCAGAAATGGCAAAAATCTCACCTAAAGTGGTCGCTATTGTCCATGGTGAAACATCTACAGGGAGAATGCAACCTCTAGAAAAAATCGGAAAGGCTTGTAGAGAACAGGATGCGATTCTCGTCGTAGATGCAGTCGCATCTATTGGTGGCGTAGAGGTAAAGACAGATGACTGGTTTATAGATGGGCTAATAGGGGGAACGCAAAAATGTTTATCCGTTCCTGCTGGGATGGCACCCATTACATTTAACGAGCGGATTGAGAAGCTTATATTAGAGCGGAAAAAGGTAGAGGCAGGTATTGCAACTGCAGAAGATGAGCAGTATCAACGTAGTCGAATGGCAATTGCAAGTAATTATTTTGATCTCGCCATGCTTATGGATTATTGGAGCCCAAGGAGATTGAATCATCATACAGAAGCAACATCGATGGTTTATGCGCTCTATGAAGGTTTACGACTTGTGCTAGAAGAGGGGTTAAAGCCTCGTTTTATCCGCCATCTCCTTCATGAAAAAGCTTTGGTGACAGGTATTCAAGCAATGGGGTTAAAGCTATATGGTGATTCTGAACATAAGCTTCCATGTGTGACATGTATAGAAATCCCTGCTGGTGTTGATGGTGAATCCGTACGGAAAATGTTGCTTAAGGAATTTAGTATAGAAATTGCTTCATCTTTTGGGCCATTACAAGGGAAGATTTGGCGTATTGGTACGATGGGATATAGCTGTCGAAAAGAAAATGTGCTTGCTGTTCTCGGCGGATTAGAAGCAGTCCTTATCCGTCACGAAGTCCAAGTAAATCGCGGCGAGGCGCTTCAGGCAGCAATGGATATATATGCAGCTGAGGAATCAGCTATGACGATACTTTAAATAAACAGGGAGGTGTTGGTTTTGGCTACATATGATCTCATTATTCGCAACGGCAATGTTGTTTTACCTCATAAAGTGAAGAAAACCGATATAGCCATTAAAAATGGTATCATTGTCGCCATTGAGGAAGGTATTACAGCCACAAGTAAAGACGAGAAAAATGCGGCAGGTTATTATATTTTTCCAGGTATGATAGATATTCATGTTCACTTTAATGACCCAGGCAGAGACAAATGGGAAGGTTTTGAATCGGGTTCTCAGATGATTGCTGCAGGAGGAGGAACAACTTTTTTTGACATGCCCTTAAATGGGATTCCTTCTACTACTGATTCGCAGGCATTGTTAAATAAAGCGGAGATGGGAGAAAGTAAGTCAGTTGTGGATTTTGCTTTATGGGGTGGCCTTGTTCCAGGAAATATCCTGGAGCTGAAGGGATTAGCAGATAATGGGGCAATAGGTTTTAAAGCGTTTTTATCTGAAAGTGGAAATGAAGAATTCGAACGTGTTGATGATTTAACATTAATTGCTGGCATGAAAGAGATTGCTTCATTGAAAAAAATACTTGCACTCCATGCGGAAAGTGCCGCAATGACAGATTTCTTAACGAAGGAGAAAGTGACGAATGGTCAATTAACTGCGGATGATTATTTAGCATCTAGACCGATCGCCGCAGAAGTGGAAGCGGTGGAACGTGCCATCGCATATGCAAGAATAACGGGCTGTCCTCTTCATTTTGTCCATATTAGCTCTGAGGAGGCTATTTTAAAAATTACAGATGCCAAGGCAATGGGACTAGACATTACAGTTGAAACATGTGCTCATTACTTATTGTTTAATCATAATGATTTGCAAGACAAAGGAGCGGTAGCCAAATGCGCCCCGCCATTACGAAAAGTGGAGGAGCAAGAGAAATTGATTCGTTTATTAATAGAAGGCGCAATTGATATGGTCTCCTCCGATCACTCACCATCACCTTATCTGTTGAAAGATCCAACCGTCCATCATTTATTCTCCGCTTGGGGTGGAATTAGTGGCGGACAATTTACCCTTTTAGCATTAATTGAACTTGCAATAACCTATGACATTCCTTTTTATAAAGTGGCGGCACTCATAGCAGGTAATCCAGCTGACAGATTCAATTTAAATACAAAAGGGCATATCGAAGTGGGCAAAGATGCTGATTTAACATGGATCTCACTTGAAGCATCCTTCACTGTTGCAGAAAAGAATTTCTTCGCTAAGCATAAGCACAGTTTGTATATGGAGAGAACTTTCCCATGTGCAGTCAAACTTACGATGAACAACGGAGTAGTAGTTTTTGAAGACGGACAATTAGTAAACATGAGAAATAGAGGTCATTGGCTAAAGCCAGAGCAAACGAAAATGGGGACTCGTAGTTAACTACATCGCTGTAAGAAATTCATTTCTATTGTCAGAAAATCTAACACACTAGTAGCGGAAAAGGAGGAAATGGAAGATAATACATTTTAAACCTTTAGCAGCTGAGTGAAAGAGGTGTGTGAAGATGGATAATATTCATCAAATATTCAAGGCATCGCCTACAGAAGGTGATGTGTTAGCGACAGTGATTCAAGTGAATGGGTCTGCTTATCGAAAAGAAGGCACAACCATGTTAATCAAGCAATCTGGTTCAACTATTGGTGTCCTTAGTGGAGGATGCTTGGAAGAAGATATTAAGTATAGGGCAGAAACGCTAATCGATGGTCAATCAAAATCTTTTTTATACAATTTAAAAAGTGAAGATGATCTTGGGTGGGGACAAGGTTCGGGATGTAATGGTGAAATTCGTGTCCTGTTAGAGAAGATTGATGCAAGTTATCAAGCTCATCTAGAAAAGGTTAATGAACAGCTTTTACAAGGACGATCTATTTTAACAGTAAAGAAGCTTTCCGAGGATTATGAGGTTATAGGTTACACAGTTATCGTTGATGATAATAACTATTGGACCAAAGCATTAAACAAAGATGCCAATATGGAATTAAAAGAGATGAAGAGTGGTATCCACTACTCAAAAGAGCTATCTATTTATCGTTATTTTCAGTGGTTTCATCCAAAGCCTCGTCTTTTTATCCTTGGTGCAGGGGAAGATGGCGTCCCTCTTTGTGATTTTGCTCATAAAACAGGCTTCCATGTAACAGTAGCTGACTGGCGCGAAGCTTTATGTAGTAAAGAAAGATTTCCTCAAGCAGATCGTTTATTAATAGGTTTTCCACATGAAGTGTTACCAAAAGCGCTTCATCCCCAAGACCATATTGTGATTATGACCCATCATTTTGAACGAGATAAAGAAATTTTACAATATGTGCTCAATCGACCATTTAAATATATAGGTATCATTGGTTCTAATAGACGGACGATGAGGTTATTAGAAGGGGAATCTGTACCATCGAATGTCTACACGCCTGTTGGTTTATCGATTGGCGCAGAGGGACCTGAGGAAATTGCGATTAGCGTTATGGCACAATTAATTGCGGTTAAACAAAAGGTGGTTACGGAAAATGGAAAACAAGCCAATTGTAGGACACTTGTTTATAACAAATAAAGGGAGCTAGGAAATGTAAAAGGAGAGTAGTTATCATGAGGATATTAGAAACAACCGTTGCTTCGCCTACTACCATTGAGGAAGCATGGACAATGTGGAAATCATATGATGAGGCGATCACATTTATCGCTGGAGGCACATTTTTACAAACCAAATGGGAAAAAGGGGCCGCCGTTCCTTCAAAAATGCTTCATCTAGGTGGCATTTCGGAATATAAACAAATCTACATGGACACGGAAAGTCGGATTCACATCGGTTCTTTTGTTAAGCTAGCGGAATGCAAGAATCATCCTCTGATTATTAAAAAACTACCCCAATTATCACAAACGATTGAGAAAATCGCTGCGCCTGCTGTTCGAAACTTAGGTACGATAGGAGGCAATATTGCCAATCAGGTGGGTGATACAATCCCCCTTTTACTAGCCCTCGATGCAGAAATACTATATTTAAATAAAGATGGAAAACAGAGAATAGACTTGCAGGATTGGTCAAAAATGACTGAAGATTCTATTATATTAGAGGTTATTATTCCATTTGATAATAGAGAAAGCTATTTATTTACTAAAAAAATCGGTCGCAGGGAGGGATTCTCAACATCTGTTGTTACATTGGCTGGCAAGTTAACAATAAAAGAGAATCAGCTATGTAATGTTCGAATAGCAGCGGGTGGCGGGGAGACACAACCTATGAGGTTAAGAAATGTAGAATCTATTTTAAAACATGCACCAATTGTGGATTCAAATATTTTAAAAAAGGTGTATCAAACGGTAATGACAGAGTATCAGCCAGTTGAAGATGCTTTTTATTCGAGTAATTATCGTTTGAAAGTAGCGAGTAATCTCTTAATCTCAGAATTAGAAAAATGGAGTGGAGAATATGGCGGATTATACAAGTAATTTAGCGTCTTGCCGTCCAAGGCCGGATGGAATGGGAAAAGTAACAGGTGGATTAAATTATTTAACAGACTTGCAAGTTCCAAATATGCTTTATGGAAAAGTGCTGCGTAGTGAGTACCCTCATGCGAAAATTCAGCAAATAAATATTGAAAAGGCAGAACAATTATCTGGCGTCCTAGCCGTAATAACAAGTAAGGATGTACCTGGATTAAATGGATTTGGTCTGATTACGCAAGATCAGCCTGTCTTTTGTGATCAAGTTGTTCGCTATGTAGGTGATGCGGTGGCAGCAGTAGCGGCAATCACTCCTGAAATTGCTGCAAAAGCACTTAAACGAATAGAAGTAATCTATGAACCATTACCGATTATTGATGACCCCGATGACGCAATGAACCCTGATAGTATCCCATTACATTCTGGTGGCAATATCCTTCATGAAGCATCTTATGAAAATGGTGATGTTGATGAAGGCTTCCAATTATGTGAGGTCATTATAGAAGAAACCTATCTACTGCCCCGGCAAATGCATGCTTATATGGAAACTGAAGGTGGGGTTTTTGTCCCAGAAAAAGATGGCAGGTTGTCTGTATATGCGGGCACGCAGCATGGCTACAAGGATAGACTACAATTAGCGAGAATATTAAATTTACCAGAAGAGCGTATTCGTGTAATTTCAAGTCCGATGGGAGGGTCATTTGGCGGTAAAGATGAGTTGAATATTCAGCCTTACGGAGCCATATTAGCATTGAAAACAGGAAGACCGGTGAA
Source organism: Cytobacillus sp. FSL K6-0129 (assembly GCF_038007625.1). Lineage (NCBI taxonomy): Bacteria > Bacillati > Bacillota > Bacilli > Caryophanales > Bacillaceae > Cytobacillus > Cytobacillus sp. FSL K6-0129. The sequence goes on from NZ_JBBOXM010000001.1 coordinate 3,858,287, forward strand.
AATTCATCAATCACGTAGAGAATCAATGATCTCTGGTATTAAAAAGCACCCAATGAAAATTACGATGAAAACAGGAGCTAAGAATACGGGGGAGATTGTTGCTCATGAAGTAAGAATTATTGCAGATACAGGAGCCTATGCCACACTTGGTCCAGCTGTATTAGATTTTGCAGTGGAACACGCTATTGGCCCTTATGCTATATCAAATGTAAAAACAAAAGGCTACTCTGTTTTTACAAATAATGGTGTGGCAGGTGAATTCAGAGGGTTCGGTGGTAATCAGATTACATTTGCTCTAGAAGGGCAAATTGATCGGTTGGCAGATGGCTTACATATGTCACCACTTGTATTAAGAAAGAAAAACTTGCGACAAGGAACAGATCCTGGTCCAGTTGGACAAATTATTGCACCGACTAATGGAGATGCGCTTGTTTTAGATGAGATCGCGCAGTCACCGCTATTAGCGATAGATAAAAGTGAGAACGACAATCCATGGAAGAAAACGGGAGTAGGGTTAGCGCTAACCATGCATGGAGGAGGGTTAGGTTTTGGTAGATTGGATCCTTCTGGTGGAAAAATTAGTCTGAACCATGAAGGGAAAATAGAGATAGCCTTTGGATTTGAAGAGGTAGGTCAAGGTTTGTTAGCGGTTATTGAAAATGTAACAACAGAGGCTATCGGGTGTTCTTCAGAGGATTTACACATTGTAATAGGGGATACAGACAAGGTGCCACACTCAGGTTCTTCCACAGCATCAAGAGGCACGAGCATGATTTGGCACAGTTTACAAAGGCTAAAGGGGCCCTTTATAGAAAAACTATTAGATACAGCAGCCAAAATATCAGGTTATCAAAAAGAACAATTATATGTTGGAGGGAAGGGTATTTGGCTAAATGGCCAAAGGATACTTACTTTTGAACAGCTTTTTCTTGAGAATGAACCCATTAGTATAGACACAAAATTCGACTTTCCAACCACGCCAAATAGTATTCCGGGTGGTCATTTCTTGTACTCATTTGCAGCGGTGGCAGTGAAAGTAGAAGTCGACCTTATAACGGGAGCGATCAAGGTTACAGATATCGATCAAGCTGTTTCTGCCGGACCTGTTGTGAATCCTACTGGTTATATTGGGCAAATCGAGGGCGGTACGATTATGGCGCTAGGCTACACATTGTTAGAAGAAGCAGCCATGAAGCAAAGTCGCTATACTGCAGAAAACTTTGACACCTATATTCTGCCCACGATCCAAGACATTCCACCAAAAATGAATGTGAGAGCAATCGAGGACTTATGGAAAGGAGATATATATGGCCCAAGAGGCGTTGGGGAGATCGGAACAGTAGCATTAGCTCCTGCAATCGTAAGAGCCATCTATGATGCGACGGGGCATTGGGTGACGAAATTACCTGTCAGTCGAGAAGAAATATTACATGCGGGGGAGAGGGTTTTTTGATAGAAAAGGTAAAGGTGAATTCGCAAAAAATCAATATTTCTTTCACTGTTAATGGTGAACAGCAGAAACTACAAGTTGAAGCAACAAAAAGATTAGTTGATATATTACGTGAAGACCTCTCATTAACAGGCGCCAAAATCTCTTGCGAAATTGGTCGATGCGGTGCCTGCTCTGTAGAAGTAGACGGTGAACTCGTCAACTCTTGTCTCATGAGAGCTTATCAACTGAACGGAAAGAGTATTCATACGGTTGAAAGCTTAAGTGAAAATGGCCTGCATGAAATTCAAAAGGCATTTCTAGAAGAAGGTGGATTTCAATGTGGCTATTGCACACCGGGGATGATTATGGCTGTGAAAGCATTATTAGAGAAAAACAAGAAACCAACAGATGAAGAAATATTAGAAGCACTCTCAGGAAATATATGTCGGTGCACAGGTTACGCAGGCATTATCCGAAGTGTGAAAAAGGTGATTCAAGCGATATAAGTATGTCTTAAAGGAGGAATTGAGGGCTCTATCTAGGCTAACGGTGAAATCCTTGCAGTCAATAAGCCAAAAAAACAAAGAGGTCTGCCTCGAAATGTGAATCGAGACAGACTCACCCCAAAAATAAGAAATCTGCTTAAAATCGACCTGAATCGAGTCAGGCCCACCAAAACGAAATAAAGTATCTCGAATTGCATCTATCAGATCAAACAAATTGCAAAGCCAATACTCTCCATTTTTCACAGTCCACCGTCCTCTCTTGAGCATAATCAAAAATAAGATGTGTATTCCTCAAATCATTGTTCTCATTAAAGGTTGTCCATAATGGTTTCAAATAGTGTTTCTCCTGGCTACACAGTAAGAATGAACTCACCCTCGGTATGGTTGTTTCCCTTCTAAAGCAAAGAAGGCGCCAGTTCCGGAAACCTCGTAACTTATTAGGAGCGTAGGTTGATTGGTTGGATAACTGTTTGCAGGTATAAATAATCATCCTTCTAGGTCATTATCGCCAGTCCCTAAGTTTTCATCAAGATTACGTGTGGAGAAGTATATTTCGTAACGAGCTTCCGAGGGATTCGTAATGTCATAGATAAATAGTCTCTATTCTTGCAAAGAGTTTATGAATCAGGATCAGTTGAATAGTAAAAATGAATGATTTAGTTAACAATTTTTCCCTCAATAGGTTATAATTATATTTGAATGTTAATTAAAATGTTTAGGAGAAAGACAAATGAAAGAAATACAATGTTATAGATTCGAATCAGAGATTGAGGCAGATATAGATTTAGTTTTTGAATGTCTTAATAAAGATCAACATGTATTAAAATGGAATACACAAATCATTGAAAATCATTATGATGGAGCTGAAAGTGATTTAAAAGAAGGATCGATGTTCACTACAAGGCAGAAAATTGGAAAAAAGGTGTATGAGTTACAAGCTGTTTATTCTAAGTATGATCCACCTTTTTATGCTGTAGTAGAGACGAAGACGAAAGAAGGAATAAGTAGGACAGAATACATTCTCGAAATCCTCCCAGAAGGAACAAAGTTTATAGCGAATGTTACATTGATTCCATCAAACTGGATATATAAATTAGTTACAAATATGATGAAATGGTCATTTAAATATGTTTATGATGAGCAGTTTAATCAATATATAGAATATATCTATCAAGTTGAATATGAGAGAAGATGAATAAACTGAGAGTAGCCCTTTTTCTGGCTACTTTTTTTATGATAAAAAAAAGTAACAGCTTGATTGTACGCTAAAGCCAGTTCATATAGAGGATGACCCTTTTACATGTTACTTCGTATAGGTCTATAGGGAGGAGGATTGTGAAAACTAGTGAGCATAGGAGAGGGAATTTATCTTGTATTTGAAAAAAATTAAAAAAAGAAAGATAAGAGCTAATAGTGAAAAAATAGCTCTTATTCACATTTACTGAGTAAATATTATATTTTCTATTTCTTTAAGAATTTCAAAAGCCCCTTCTGATTTATTTGAGCAGACAACTATGGTAAGAGCTTGTTTTGGATAATGTACTGAACGATAATTTACTCCTGGATCATATCCCATCTGAATATATTTCACGATACCCAGTTCATTTGCTTCCATATAACCACCGTAACCGTAAAAGATATCTTCTGACACGTTTACTTGAGGAATCAATAAGTTTCGAGTCATATCTTTTGTTAAGAGTTTGCCATTCATTAACGATTCCCAGAATATCCCCATATCAATTGCAGTAACATAGGCACCGCCATCAGGTCCACCTTTTACAGGTAGAGAAAAAATATTCGATCTCAACGTTCCATCTGGTTTTTCCAAATATCCCAATGAAACGCTTTCGGGTAGTTCATCCATTGAAAAATATCCTGAGTCAGTCATGCCAGCTATTTCAAAAATATTTTTATTGATATAGTCAACAAAATTCATGCCACTGATATGTTCAATAATAAGGCCTAAAATAATATAGCCAGTATTATTGTATTTAAAAGGGCTATCCACTTTGGTTTTCATTTTTTTATATTGAAACATTGGCAAAAAGTCTTTTACAGAACGAATCTGATACATTGGCCTATCTTTCCAAAGGTCTTCATAATCATCCATTTCATCTTCGTCAAAATAATCCGGAATGCCAGATGTATGAGTTAGTAAATGATGAATGGTAATTTCTTTATCAAAATATGGAAATTCAATATCTAAACAATCGATGATTTTCGTGTCAAATGTGATACTACCTTCTTCTACCAACTTACAAATTGTAACAGATGTAAAGATCTTACTACCAGATGCAATTGAAAAGCGAGTATGTGAATGATTTTTGATTTTTTCAGAATGGATTGCGTAACCAAAGTTCTCTGTAAATATTGTACGATCATGCTTCTGTACACAAATACTCCCGGAAAATTGCACTTCCTGTTGCTTTTTTGTTAGACTATTCCATTTCGTTTGTTTATCCAATTTTAATTCCTCCTGAATGTGTATTTCATGAATTCATTTAATGAGGCACATTCAATTAACTTCTTCAATTTTGATAAAGAATCATTTTACTCTCCTCCTTCTCTTTTGAGCATAGCATGTTTCAATTTGTTAATACGATGATATATATTAATTTTATATAAAAATAGACAAAAAGAGCAGGAATTCATAGAGCAGATAAGTAGATTCAAACGCTACTCACTCAATACATAATAGAAATGACATTCAGTACCAAGGAGGCAAGTTTGTTGAACAAAAGATAATAGCTTTGTCATGTTTACAAAAATGTATAAGGTTTATAGAGTTTTGTACTAGTAAAAAAACTTTATATTTCTTTTCGTTTTAAGTCTTGTTACTCTGATTATATCTTGCAAAATGATAACAGATGAAACTAACCCCGCTTCTAACCGTATATTAGTAAAATCAGTCAGAAGGAGAATAAAGATGGATATAGATTTACCAATACCAAAACAGAGATTATCTAAGAATAGTATAAAAGCGATGCTAATTAGTGAACTAATTGGGAATGCGATATGGTTGCCAATTCTTGCTATACTTTTTTACGTTGACGCTCGATTTGATTGGTGGGATTGGGTAGGATGGGTTCTATGGATTGTCCTTGGTCTTACTGTTTTATCTATGATTTATTCGTTAACGATTCAACCCTACCTATTATATAAAAACTTCCGTTATGAAGTAGATGAGGAATTCTTGCAGATTAAGCAAGGAGTGTTTATAGAAAAATATGAATTAGTACCAATGACAAAGATTCAATCTGTGGCAACGAATCAAGGACCAGTTCAGAGAAGGTATCAATTATACGGTCTTTCTGTCGAAACGATGAGTTCAACCCATACAATCCCTATGCTATCAAAGGAAATAGCGATGCAACTGAGAAATACGATTGCTTATTATGCAAAAATAAAGGAAGTAGATGAATAATGGATTACAGACGATATTCTCGCTTAACCATTGTTTTTCATATATGGGGTGTTTTGAAGTTTTTCTTTTTTGCTTTTCTTTACTTATTTATTTTTAATCGAGAGGCCGATTGGATTGGTTACGGTAGAATTATTGCCGCCATACTACTTATTCTTTCTATTATTTTTGTTATCTTTAAATGGCTGACTACAACTTATAAGATAGATGAGGTCGCTTTTTACTTACGTGAAGGCTTTTTCACAAAACATAAACGAACCATTCCTTTTAGTAAGGTTCAAAATGTAAATAGACATACGACTTTTCTACATAAGTTAATAGGAAAGACCTCCTTGAAGTTTGAGACAGGTATGTCTGGTGAAGGTGGGACAATAAAATTCGAGGTGCTTTCTAAAGAAGAAGCGGACCATTTGGAAGACTGGATAGAAAAAAGTACACGTAATATCAAAGTGTCCGAAGGTGAAGAGGAAAAGGTAGAAGAATATATAGAAGATAGAAAACTGCATTTTGCTGCCAGCAAGAAGGATATTATAAAAGCTTCAATGACGTCATTAAGCTTTTTGCTTTTAATTCCTGCTTTAGGCTCACTGTTTTTTATGATCAATGATTTTATTAATGTCGAGAAAGAAGCGGAAGGTGCCATTCACTTTATATTAAGTGCCTGGTGGTTAACGGCACTTGTTGTTATTTTTCTTATTGTGGCTTCAACCATATTTGGCATGATAAAAACATATATAAAATATGGTAATTATCGAATTTATTCAGATGTTGATAGGATTTATATCTCTAGAGGCGTACTAGATGAAGTCAGCTTTTCTATTTCAAAGGAAAAGGTCCAAGCTGTCGAAATAACGCAAACGTTAATGAAAAGAATTTTACGTATTGCAGAAGTGAAACTAACGAGTGCTGGTCAGACAGGAGGAGGAGGCGGGGATTCCTCAATGGAGACAAGCTCTTTGTTCCCTTTTTTACCGCAGAAGGATGCCTTTCGTCTAATATATGAAATATTACCAGACTATGAAGTAGAAGAAGAGATGCACAAGCTTCCGAAAAATGCTCTTTTTGCCAGGTTGTTGAAACCTAGTTGGCTCTGGATCATTGCAACGGCATTATTATATTATTTCCAACCAAATGTGTTAAATATGAATATTCCATGGTGGTTGTTTTCATTGCTTGTACTTATTTTAGTTGTTTTACTAAGGTTCCTAGATTACTATAATAGCCGCTATGTGTTGAATGAGCGTTTTATTCAATTAAAGACTGGGAGCTTAGCGACGACGTTATTTCTAACTAGACGTGATAAAGTGATTGAAATTGAAATGAATAGGGGACCCCTCGAGAAAATACTAGGCATTGCTAAGATTACGACTATCAATCGAGCGCAACCTGTGCGACACACTCACATGTATGGTGTACCCGAATCCTTCCGTTTAGCGTTTTATCAATGGTATAAGAAGAGAGGATCAGAAATTGAATTAAAACAATAGATAGGGTGAATGTAAAATGAAAGCCGTAGTGATAGAGTCGTATGGTTCCTCAGACGTATTACAAGTAATGGATATAGACATACCACGGCCTTCTGCTCATGAAGTGCTCATAAAAGTGGATAAAACAAGTGTGAACTACGCTGATATTAAAAATCGCCAAGGGTTGAAGAAGAAAATAGAAGGTCCCACGATTCTTGGCCTTGAAGCGGCAGGAACGATTGCTGAGGTAGGTTCTGAAGTCAAAAAATTTAAAGTGGGGCAAAGAGTAGTAGCTTTTCCTGAAAAAGGATCTTATGCGCAATATACTGTGGCAAACGAAGCACTTACATTTGCCATCCCAAACGAGATTGATTTTACTACTGCAGCAGCAAGCCCTATTGTTTCCTTTTTATCCTACCAATTATTGAAGGACATCGCACGGATGCAATTAGGAGAGACTGTACTCATTCATGCAGCAGCTGGTGGTGTAGGCTCTACAGCCATCCAAATGGCAAAGGTATTTGGTGCGAAAACTGTAATTGGCACTGTTAGTAGGGAAGAGAAGTTTTCCACTGTGTTGGCAGCAGGAGCTGATTTGGCCATCACGTATGAGGATTTTTCTTCAAAAGTAAATGAATACACCGATGGAGATGGGGTTAATCTTATCTTAGATTCTGTTTCTGGCTCTGTATTTGAGGAAAGCTTTGCATGTTTAGCTCTATATGGAAAGATTGTGCATTTTGGCAATACGAGTAATCAAACGGGTAGGATCCCAACAACTGCTCTCCATAGCAGTTGTCGTTCAGTCCTTGGCTTTAGTTTTGGTACGACAAGAAAGAAAAGGCCAGATACAATCAAGCCCGTTGCCGATGAAGTATTTAAGTTATTGGTAAACGGGGATGTCCAAGTGAAAGTAGGGACAGAATACTCCTTGTATGAAGTGAAAAAAGCACATGAGATGATAGAGAATAGAGAGAATACTGGGAAAATCGTTTTAACAGTATCCTAGAAGAGGAGTGTTTTAGTTGATGGATTTCAAAGAGGTAATGAATGAATTAGAAGCATTAGGAAAAGAGCGAACGAAAAAAATTTATCTCTCAAACGGTGCACATGAGCCACTTTTTGGTGTTGCAACTGGAGCGATGAAACCGTTTGTGAAAAAAATAAAGATTGATCAATCATTAGCTGAGGAGTTATATGCAACAGGAAATTATGATGCGATGTACTTTGCGGGCATTATTGCCGACCCAAAAGCAATGACAAAGGAAGATTTTAATCGTTGGATAGACGATGCGTATTTTTATATGCTATCAGACTATGTTGTAGCGGTTACTTTAGCTGAATCACCGATTGCCCAGGAAGTTGCCGATGAATGGATTGCCAGCGGGGATGAGCTGAGAATGTCTGCTGGTTGGAGTTGTTATTGTTGGTTATTAGGTAATCGGAAAGACGACGAATTTGACAAGAGCAAATTATCGGATAGGCTAGATCAGGTGAAGGAGAACATTTATGACGCACCTTTAAGAACAAAGGTATCAATGAATAACTTCTTATATACCGTTGCGATCTCCTATATTCCTCTAAGTGAAAAAGCAGCTGAAGTGGCAGAGGAAATCGGAGCCATCGAAATCAAAAGAGAGAGAAAGAAGAATGGCGTCCTTCATGCGTATGAAAATATTCAAAAAGACTTAGATAAAGGTCGTTTAGGTTTTAAGCGGAAATATGTGAGATGTTAGAAGTAAAATGAAGTTAGGATCAATTCTATTGATCCTGGCTTTTTTGTTAGTTTTCTAATCATTAACACGCTTACATATATCTTTGCGAATATATCAAGCCATAAATCAGAAGAGAAGTGTTCAAATTTAGGATTTACGGACACTCCATGCATTTTTATAATTTAACATAAATTTCTAATTTCATTAAAATATATGCAATCCCCGTATTGTCTACAATGAATGGACATCCCATATGACTAAGAAAAGATAATTATCACCTCTTTAAGTTCTTCCTGTAACATTGCAATAACCAACCTTTTTTTACTCTTAGTTTCCCTTACATTTCATAATATTCCCCTTCTGCAGAATTTCTTTTGTTCGTATTAAAATCTGTTTGAGAACATAACCTTAACGATTTTTATCATAGTTTTGCTTACACGTTTATAAACTGATGAAAAGGGCTTGCCTATAAAAATAAGCGTATAGGGGGAAACAATTTGAAGCGAAGTGTTTGGAGGAAGATTGTCCTGTTAGTCGTTGTTGCCATCGCTCTAGCTGGTTGTTCGGGAGGCGGTTCTGAGATTGGTGGAGCAGTCATTGAGAAAGGAAATGATCGAGTATTAACCGTTGCAGTTGGAACGGATATGGTGACATTTGATATTCATGACCATAATAATACGTCGACGGAAGCGATTCATGTGAATATGTTTAATTATTTGTTTAAAAAAGATAAGGATGGCAATATTCATCCAGAGCTTGCCACCGGCTATGAGAAAATCGATGACTTGACCTATCAGGTAAAACTACAGGAAGGTGTTACTTTTCATAACGGTGATCCTCTCACAGCGGAGGATGTGAAATTTACGTTAGAAAGAGTAGCAAAAGATGACACTTTGCAGGAGTACCCCAATTATAAGCAGATAAAAGAAATTCAAGTGATTGATGAGCTCTCTTTCAATATTGTGACACAATCACCAGAGCCTTCCTTATTCCACCGTTTATCCAGACTTGGTTCAGGTATCTTGCCTAAGAACTATATTGAAGAGAATGGTTGGGAGCATTTTCTATCTAATCCTGTTGGTACAGGACCATTTCAATTCAAAGAATGGAAACGTGATAATCGCATCGTTTTCACACCATATGAGAATTATTTCGCAGGAAAAGTAGAAGAATGGGATGAGCTTGTTTTCCGAGTTATTCCAGAAAACTCAACAAGAGTGTCAGAGCTTTTAACAGGTGGGGTTGATATGGCTGTTAATATTCCTCCGTCTGATTGGGAACGAGTGAATAGTAATGAGGGGACATCTATTGTACAAGAAAGGTCAAACCGAGTCGTAATGCTAATTTTGCGGGCGACAGAAGGGCTTCCAACTGCTGATGTCCGTGTACGTCAGGCTCTAGACTTTGCTATTAATAACAAAGCGATTACCGATAATGTCTTGCAAGGTGGAGGTATTCCAACAAGAACAAGAGTAGGTCCAGGTAATTTTGGGCATCATCCTGACCTTTATGATACTTACAATTATGATATTGAAAAAGCAAAAGCATTACTAGCTGAGGCAGGTTATCCAGATGGCTTTGAGATGACTTTGCATTCACCGAAAGGGCGCTATTTACAAGATGCAGAAGTGGCAGAAATGATAGCGGGTATGCTTGCGGAAATTAATGTGAAAGTAAATATCGAGTTCATGGAATGGAGTAATTTTGTAGAAATGCGTACGGCTAACGAGAATAAGGATGCTTATTTAATCGGTCTAGGTAATTCCATGTTTGACGGTGCTTACTCGGTCGATTGGTATCGTGCTGAACGTTTTGAAGGGCATACAGATTATAAGAATGATCGAATAGAAGAATTGCTCGCAACCTCTGCCGTCAATATGAATGAGGAAGAACGAGCCAAGCAAATACAAGAAATTGAAGCGATTGCCGCTGAAGAAGTGCCACATATTATGCTTCATGAGGAAAAAATCAATATCGGTGTAAATGATGCGATTGATTTTGTTCCTACCCCAGATGAAATGATTTATGCACCAACTATTAAAAGGAAAGCAAGTGAATAAATAAAGCTGATATTCGTGGGTGAATGGATGGTTCCATCCATTTCCCCATCTCTATTACTTTTCGCTATAGGGGGACAATAGTGGGCAAATATATTATGAGACGATTACTTCAAATTATACCGGTGCTGTTTATCATTTCTTTTATCGTGTTTTGCCTTGTTTATGTGGCAGGCGATCCTGTTGCATTAATGTTACCTGAAGATGCGAGTCAAGAGGATATATTACAACTTCGCGAATCACTAGGGCTAAATGAGCCTTTTTATATTCAATATTTCAACTATATGGTCGGACTTGCCCAACTTGATTTTGGTGAATCATTTCGTTATAACACGAGTGCCTTACCTATTGTGTTGGAGCGCTTACCGGCGACAATTGAATTAGCTGTAGCAGCTATGATTGTGGCCATAATGATAGCTATCCCTCTTGGTATTTGGTCGGCGACGAAGAAGAATTCTGCTATCGACGTCGTAGCGACAGGGGGAGCGGTAATCTGGAAGGCGATGCCGAATTTTTGGTTAGGGATTATGCTCATTTTGATTTTCTCCGTCATGTTAGGATGGTTCCCGGTTTCAGGGCGGGGTACATGGAGTCATCTGATCTTACCGGCAATTACGCTTGGCACAGGGATTGCTGCTGAGATGACCCGGTTTATTCGCTCAAGTATGTTAGAAATTATGAACCAAGACTATGTTCGTACGGCAAGAAGTAAAGGGTTAAAAGAGTTTTTTGTTATCCATAAACATGCTTTTCGTAATGCCCTTATTCCAGTTGTTACGATTACCGCGCTACAAACCTCAACCGTTGTTGGCGGCACATTAATAACCGAGAGCGTATTTTCATGGCCAGGGTTAGGACAACTACTCATTCAAGCAGTGAATACAAGGGATATGGCAATCGTACAGGCTAGTGTGTTTATTATTGCATTTATTGTTATTGCTATGAACCTACTAGCAGATATTCTTTATAAATTATTGGATCCCCGCATTACATTTCGCTAAGGAGGAGTGGTTGTTTTGGAATCAAAGGAAAACCAATTGTCAGATGTCTTAGTGAAAAGTAAGCAGGGTCACCTCAAGCGGTGGCTCAGGTTATTATTAAAAAGTAAGACGGGTACTATTGGCTTACTAATCGTATTACTCATTATTTTTATAGCGATATTTGCGAAGTTATTAGCACCCCACGATCCGAACCAGATTAATGCGGCAATGATGTTGAAACCCCCGGTTTGGGTAGAAGGTGGGGTTACTGACTATATTTTAGGAACAGACAATCTTGGTAGAGATATTTTAAGCAGAATAATTTATGGCTCACAAATTTCTTTAGTTGTTGGGGTTGCCTCTGTCATCTTGGCAGGTATTATTGGTATTTTTATCGGTCTAGTTTCAGGTTTTTATGGTGGTTTCCTAGATAATATTTTAATGAGAATAGTTGATTCCTTTTTAGCGATACCAACCATCCTCTTTGCGCTTGTCATCTTGACTGTTTTTGGCCCAAGTGCGTTTACGTTGATTGTTGTATTAGGTGTAACGAATTGGGTGCAGTACGCTCGTTTAATACGAGGAGAGGTACTGTCTTTAAAAGAAAGAGAGTTTGTCAGGGCTGCAAGGTCTATGGGAGTGAGGGATCATAAGATTATCCTAAAACATTTATTGCCAAATGTAATATCCCCGTTCATTGTCATTTCTACATTAAGCGTGGCAACCACGATTATATTAGAAGCTTCTTTAAGTTTTCTAGGTTTAGGAATTCAACCACCGACCATTTCTTGGGGGGGCATTTTAAGTGATGGTAGAGATTATGTAGCAACCAGTTGGTGGTTGGCGGCATTTCCTGGTTTAGCGATAACAATCACCGTCCTAGGGATGATTTTCTTAGGTGATTGGCTAAGAGATGTGTTAGACCCGAGAGAAAAGAAAGTGTAGGAGGAGGGAATTGCGTTGGACCGAGAGAGCTTGTTAGAAGTGCGTGACTTGAAGACTTATTTTTATACGGAAGATGGTGTGATTCCTTCTGTTGACGGTGTGTCATTTACGATAAAGAAAGGCGAGACTGTCGCTGTTGTAGGAGAGTCAGGCAGTGGTAAAAGTGTAACATCTTTATCTATTATGGGGTTGCTAGATGCTGCTGGAAAAATTGAAAGTGGCACCATCAAATTTGAAGGTAATGATGTAACAAAACTATCAAAAAAAGATCGAAGGAAATTGCGCGGAAATGAGATGGCGATGATATTTCAAGAACCACTCACCTCTCTTAATCCTTTATTTACAGTAGGTAATCAAATTTCTGAAGCAATTAAAATCCATCAAAAAGTAGATAAAAAAGAGGCGAAAAAGAGAAGTATCGAGATTTTAAAAAAAGTAGGCATAGCTCGTGCGGAGAAGATATATCATTCTTATCCTCATCTATTAAGTGGAGGCATGCGTCAACGTGTAATGATTGCGATTGCCTTATCATGTAACCCGAAACTATTAATTGCAGATGAACCGACAACCGCACTCGATGTAACTATCCAAGCGCAAATACTCCAATTAATGAAAGAGCTGATAAAAGACAAGCAAACTTCTATTCTATTTATTACACATGATTTAGGCGTGGTAGCTGAGATGGCTGATCAGGTGATTGTCATGTATGCTGGTCAAGTTGTTGAATATACGGATGTGTTTACACTGTTTAAAGAAGCTGCTCATCCTTATACGAAGAGTTTATTAGCTAGTACGCCTAAAATCCACGAACAAACAGAAAAACTGCAAGTCATCGAAGGAACTGTACCCAATCCGAATGCTATGCCAAGTGGATGTCGCTTTCATACACGTTGCCCATATGTAATGGAAAAATGTATGAACAATGAGCCCGTACTTACCAACATCCATAACCGTCATCAAGTGAAGTGCTGGTTATATGAAGAGGAGGGGTGACAAAGACATGACAGTTATTTTAAGTGTAAGGGGTTTAAAGAAATATTTTGATGTGACTGAAGGGTGGTGGAAGAAGGAGAAACAATACTTAAAAGCAGTTGACCACATATCCTTCGATGTGAACGATGGGGAAACATTAGGGATTGTTGGGGAGTCTGGTTGTGGGAAATCGACAACAGGTAATTTAATTATGCAGATGTTAGAAAAAACAGAAGGAGAAATAATATTTCAAGGAGTAGACCTTTCCACTCTATCCAAACAAGAGCTAAGAAAGAAACGGGCGGAAATGCAGATGATTTTCCAGGACCCTTTTTCCTCGTTAAACCCTCGGATGAAAATATTTGATATTATTGCAGAACCGTTATTGACCCATCTTAATTTAAGTAGTGAAAGATTGAAGGAAGAAGTTTTGTCGTTGATGGATCAGGTAGGTCTTGATCGTTCATATATTCACCGCTACCCCCATGAATTTAGTGGTGGTCAGAGACAAAGAATCGGCATTGCTCGGGCCATTGCATTAAAACCTAAGCTCATTATTTGTGATGAGCCTGTATCTGCATTAGACGTTTCCATTCAATCACAAATCCTTAATTTAATGTCTAAATTACAGAAAGAGTTACGATTAACCTTTATCTTTATTGCACATGGCCTACCAGCAGTTAAATATATTAGTGATAAAATTGCGGTCATGTATCTTGGGAAAATTGTTGAACTAACGACAAAAGAAAAACTCTTTTCAAAACCCCTTCATCCGTATACAGAGGGACTTTTATCAGCAGTTCCCCTTCCTGACCCGATGTTAAGGAATAAAAAAGAAGGTGTTATTTTGGAGGGTGATATTCCAAGCCCAACCAATATTCCTTCTGGCTGTCGTTTTCATCCACGATGTCCACATGCACAAGAAAAATGTAAGAAAGAGGAACCAACATTTATTGCCCATGAGGAAGAGCACTATGTTGCCTGCCATTTTCCATTAAAAGAGGGTGTTGGTGTGTTGGAAAAATAGATAAAGGAGATGTATAAAAGGTGGAGGGATATATACAACAGCGAAAAACAGAAATGCTGCAATTAATTGAAAAACTTGTCAATATTGATAGTGGTTCATATGTAAAGAAAGGGATAGATGAAATCGGGAGAATTCTACAGAAAAAATACGAAGAAATTGGATTTGTTGTAGAGGTGAAAACAGAAGCAAAATACGGCAACCACCTTGTTATTCGACATGAGCATAGTCTGCACCCCAAAATTATACTGGTAGCCCATATGGATACGGTTTTTCCTGAAGGTACGGTGAAGAAGCGCCCGTTTCAAATGAAAGGAAGCAGAGCTTATGGACCTGGTGTCGTTGATATGAAGTCGAGTTTAGTTGAGCTTTTATATGCTATGAAAGCATTAGTACACTGTGGGTCAAATGCCTGTGAGAACGTGCAAATTATCTTAAATGGTGATGAGGAAATTGGTTCACCGTCATCGCGTGAATTAATAGAGGAACAATCGATGGGAAAAGAATATGCACTTATTATGGAGCCGGCAAGAAAAGATGGTTCACTTGTGACAGCAAGAAGAGGCGGGGGAAGATATAAGCTCATTATTAAAGGCAAAGCCGCCCATTCAGGTATTGAGCCAGAAAAGGGAAGGAGTGCGATTGAAGAACTAGCTTATAAAATCATCCAGCTGCATAATTTAACAAATCATGAACAGGGCATTAGTGTTAACGTAGGCATCATTTCTGGTGGTTCTTCTGTTAATACCATTTCTGATAATGCCGTCGCTCATATTGATATTCGCATCACTGAGAAAGAACAAGCACAAGAATTAGAAAAGAAGATTAAAAGAATATGTGCCAATACAGAAGTGAGAGGAACGGAAATTCAATTAGAAGGGGCAATTAGCAGACCACCAATGGAATACAACGAGCAAACAGAAAAGCTATTACACATTATTCAAGAAGTAGGCGAAGAAATTGGTCTTCATGTCCATAATACTGCAACGGGTGGGGGTGGCGATGCCTCTTTCACTTCAGCAACGGGTGTGCCTACAGTTGATGGTCTAGGTCCAGTTGGTGGGAATGCTCATAGTAAAGAGGAGTATATTGAAATTGACACATTAACAGAAAGAACCATTCTTCTTGCAAAGACAATTGAGCGTTTGTCCCGATGATTTTTTTGGAAGCTACCACTCGTTTGGTAGCTTTCATTATGGAGTTGTGAGGTCATATCCTAAAGGTCATTCAGAAGTATAAGTTGTAAATTTTTTGTATCAATTATTACAGGAAAGTAATTTTCTTCTCTATATGTATACATTTTTACTCGAAGGGACCTTAAAATTTGTAGGTGATGGCCTTTCTATACTAAACTACTCTAAAGCGAACATCATAAAGTTATGTTGTTCCTTCAAATGAGGTGATTAGAATGGAATTTAATCAGCTAGCGAGCAGTGTAGTAATTGAAATGGTAGAGGGACGCCCCTCTTTAAGATCATATAGTGACCAGCTAGAACTGATTGGTGTTGGAAGAAGCGCTTTTGTTTTCAAAATTACGAAGCAAGCGATTGCTATAAAAGTATACTTCCCACAAATGGAAGATATCGCAAAGGTGGAAGCGGCAAATTATCAACGAATTCAAGGTAATCCCTATTATCCACATCTTTATGATTATGGTGATTCTTATATTGTCATCGACTATATAGAAGGCTTTACGCTCTTCCAATGCTTAGAGAAAGGTATTCATATAAAAACAGAACATATAGAGTCTGTCCAATTAGCCTTACGTTCAGCTACAGAAGCAGGCCTGAAGCCGTCAGATATACATTTGCGCAACATTATGATTGATCGAAACGGTAATATAAAACTGATTGATATTGCTCGTTTTAATTCGAAAAACATCGATAAACAATGGACAGACTTACAGAATGCGTACTACCGATATTACGCCAACAAATGGTTCCCGAAGAAAATCCCTACAGTCATCTTGAATTTCATAGCCGACATATATAAAAAGAGATTCCTTCCAATGTCTGTGAGAAAAGTAATCTTTCAGGATAAAAATGGGATACATGTATAATAGAATGATAAAATCAAACATGAACTACTCTTGTATAAAAAGGAGTGTTCATGTTTTTTTGTTGTTTTAGACAGTGAGATTGATTTTGGAGTCATAGGGCGCGACTAAAGTCTGTTAGAGTTTGAAAATTAAAAATAGGCGTACAAGGTACGATAACAATAGTAGTTTATCTATAGTTGTAGAAGGAGTATGTAAAAATGAAATGGTGGATGAAATTAGTAGGGTGGGTCGTTTTTGTCATTTATATACTGTTGTTAACGAAATTCATTCTTTTTAAATATCCATATAGTTACTCTAGTATTTTAAATAATTTCATAGGGAATAATCCTTACTTTTCGTGGTACAATCATAATTTTATTCCATTTAAAACCATCACAGAGTATCTTAAATTATCAAATGAAATTTCTTTATCTATTTTTGGGAATTTGATTGGTTTTCTCCCCTTTGGATTTCTAATGCCATTATTATTCCAACGCTTTTACCGTTTGAAGAAGGTAACTACAGCAACGTTTACTCTTAGTCTTTTTTATGAATTATGCCAACTCTTTTTCAGTATGGGGAATTTTGATGTAGATGATTTACTGTTAAATACTTTTGGTGGCATTATTGGCTATTGGATATTCATGCTTAGCTATTTCATATTCCAAAAACATAGGACGGTAAGGAATAAACATTTATTGTTTTTCAATAAATAATGAGGTAAGATAGGCATAATTAGAATTAGTGAGGTGTGTTTATGAGACAAGGGAAAGTGCTCTTTTTAAAAGTGGTGATTGTGATTCTTGGCTTGATTGTGTTAGGGATCTGCATCGGCTTGCCTTTTTTAGCAAAAGAAACAGCAGAGCTGAATCCAGCATATGCTTATTTAAAATATCCCGTATTATTTGGAATGTACCTAACTGCAATCCCGTTCTATTTTACTTTGTATCAAGGATCTAAGCTGTTAAGATATATTAGTGTTAATGAAAGTTTTTCTGAGCATTCCGTAGCTGCGCTAAGAGCTATTAAATATTCCTGTGCTAGTATTAGTGTAATCTATCTAATTGGTATGATATTTTTATTTACGCAAGATGCCCTTCATCCAGGAGTGGCTTTGATGGGATTTGCTATTATATTTGTAACAACGATTCTTTCGATTTTTTCCGCAGTCCTTCAAGAACTTTTATATAATGTATTAAAAATAAAGTCAGAAAATGATTTGACCATCTGAGGTGAGAATGTGGCCATTATCGTCAATATCGATGTAATGTTAGCAAAAAGAAAAATGAGTGTAACAGAATTATCAGAACGAGTAGGCATCACGATGGCGAATTTGTCCATTCTAAAAAATAGTAAAGCAAAAGCAGTCAGGTTCTCCACGTTAGAAGCAATTTGTAAAGCATTAGATTGCCAGCCTGGTGATATACTTGAATATCAAGAAGATAAACAGACCGATTCTGCTACATAACTCAACTATCACAAGCGACTTTTCTCAAGGAAAGTCGTTTTTTTAAAATAAGAAAATGTAAAGTTACCTTGACGTTAAGTTAGCTTTACTATAAAATGGCTATAATTAGGAGTGGTACATATGGAGAATCGTTTAATGCACTATAGAAAAGAGTTTGGTTATTCCCAAGATCGTTTAGCTTCCACTTTAGGCGTTTCAAGGCAAACAATTATTTCAATTGAAAAAGGAAAATATAACCCCTCCTTACCACTCGCCTTTGAAATTGCTCATTTATTTCAAGCAAAGATAGAAGATATTTTTATATATGAAAAGCCTTTGAAAGGAGAGGAGTAAAATGGAAGGTTCAAGAAGAATATTTATTGTTATTGGATCTTTTCATCTCATCATTTCGCTATTTTTACTGACTGTATCGATTTTAGCGACAGAACTGACCATGACTTTCTTGATGCCCCTTGCGATCGCAATTATGTGCTATTGTTTAGGTTATTTATATCCAGAATGGAAGCAAAAGGATGAACGAATGCGTTTAATCCGGACAAAGGGGTTATCAGCTTCTTTTATCGCTCTTTTGCTATACTATTTTGTTTTTAGCGGATTATTGCAATTCAGTGTCATCAGTATAACAGCCATACAATTGTTAAACTTGCTAGGTGCCCTAATGATTATCACCGTTTTTCTAAGCTTTGTTATTTTTGCAAAAATCTATTAATCAATGAAAGTGGTGAAACGATGAATGTCTTTTTCCCGTTTCTCGTCTTTATGATTGCCTTCCTCTCAATCGCATTTTTAATTAGAAAAGATAAAAACGAGCAAAAGAAATTAACGAAGAGGGGCTGGGTGAAATTCGGTTTATTATTAGCTGTCGTTTTTGTTCTTGTTGCTTCCTTTGTTCTTAAGTGACTCACAAACCTCATTTGCGAAGCGCTCAGTTTCTTTTCTCACCTTGAGAGACTCGCAAACCTCATTTGCGAAGCGGTCAGTTCCTTTTCTCTTACTGAGAGACTCGCAAACTTCATTTGCGAAGCGCTCATTCTCTTTTCTCATCTTAAGTGACTCACAAACTTCATTTGCGAAGCGGTCATTCTCTTTTCTCACCTTGAGAGACTCGCAAACCTCATTTGCGAAGCGCTCATTCTCTTTTCTCACCTTGAGAGACTCGCAAACCTCATTTGCGAAGCGCTCATTCTCTTTTCACCTACTGAGAGACTCACAAACTTCATTTGCGAAGCGCTCATTCTCTTTTCTCACCTTGAGAGACTCGCAAACCTCATTTGCGAAGCGGTCAGTTCCTTTTCTCAACTTGTTTCGAACTAAAGAAGTGTGACTGTCTTCTAAATGCTCAATGAAAACCTTAAATGGATGAAATAGATCAATTAGATAATTAGCATCGATAAAAGATTTTTAGAAATCGGAGCCACAATCATTTTCATAGTGTACTATTATATTATTATTCGATATCAACTGGAGGTAAGAATGAAAAAACAGCGATTGTATGGTATCCGCAGTTCAGTGAATACGAATTAAGTGTGGTACAATCTGTGTTAATGCAAGGAAATAAACAGATTATTACTGTGGGAGTGAGCGAGGAACCGGTTCGAGGTGAAGCTGGATTAGTCTGTGTTCTGGATATATCTATTGTTTTAGAGGAAGAGCGGTTACTACAATTGATTAAAACAAGCTTTTTAAACATGACTATAAAATTGGGAGCATTTCAAGTTCTCCTCATTTATTGGCATCGGCAGGTGGGCTGAAGCGGAAAAATTATATAGTCGGTTTACCGCTTGAATATCTAGAAAATTCTGATGTGTTTAATGAAACGAAATTTATCGCAAACGGATTAATACAGGATGGGTCGTTATTAACGCCAAAGGCTCAAGTTTCAACACATGCGGTTTACTTTTCGGTTCTATGTTAGGTCTAACCTTTAATGAAAGGTGGTATGGTAATGGAAGGTTTTCCTGAATTAGAAACAAGTCGTTTAAAATTATTAGAAGTAAAAGAAGTATATGCTTGGGAATATTATGCGGTTTTATCGAATGAAAAAGTGACGAGATATTATGGTATGGATACTTTTACGGATTATAACCAAGCAGTAAATATGATTAAACTCATGCAGGAGACTTTTCAGAAGCAGCGGGGAATCAGATGGGCAATCGTACTGAAAGATTCTGAGAAACTAATTGGTACAGTTGGCCTTAACTTATTGAATAGAGGTCAGTCTAGAGCAGAAATCGGTTATGAGCTCCATCCAGATTTTTGGAGAAAAGGGATAGCAAGTGAGACTCTAGAAAAGGTATTACAATACACATTTGAAACATTACAATTAAATCGTGTTGGTGCAATTACTTTTCCTCAAAATAAAGCTTCGATTGAATTGCTTAATCGTTTCAGATTTCAGCAAGAAGGCATACTGAGACAATATCTCTATCAGAATGGAGAGTCACATGATGCTTGTATTTTTTCCTTATTAAAAAATGAATGGATGACAAGATAATATGAAACTACAAATGTTGACCCACCAAGACATTGATGGCATCATTCGACTATCACAATCTGTTGGCTGGGATTATGATCAAGCTGAAGTAACGACTATTTTAAATTCAAGTAAGGTTTTTGGACATAAAAATGAGGCTAGTGAGGTAGTGTCGTCTGCAGCAATTATTCCATACGGGCAGAAGGCTGCTTCGATTGGTATGGTGATTGTTCATGAGGAGTACCGAGGAAAGGGGTTAGCAAGGGCCTTAATGAAGGAATGTATTGGCCAAGTAGATGAGCAAACAATCATTCAATTAATCGCAACTGCCAATGGGCGGCCGGTGTATGAAAAAATCGGTTTCCACATGGCAGGGGCAGTAAAGAAATTGATTGCGCCAATTCATTTTTTAAACAATCATAAGCTTATATCCTCGCCACAAGTGGTGCCATTTCAGCAAAAGGATTTTCAAGAAGTGATTGCCCTAGATGAGAAAGCCTTTGGTGCTAATCGAACACAGTTCCTCTCGGAGAGAATTAGACAAAGTAAAGATTGCCTAATCCTTAAAAGTAAGGAAGGAAAGATAACCGGGTACGGTCTTTCAATTTTTGGTCCAGTTTATACGATTCTTGGCCCAATCATTGCACCAGATACCCACTCAGCATTTCAAATCATCAGTCAGCTTAAGAAAAGAGAAGGAAATGGCGTAAGGATAGATATTTTATCACAACAAAACGAGCTGCAGGAATTGCTAGTAGCAGCCGGTTTTGAGTTGATTAATGAGCCACCAATGATGATGTTACATTCAAATAAGATACCAACAAGAACGGATCAACTATTTGCCATTGCCTCGCAGGCTTTTGGATAAATAATTTAGGTTATTCTTTCTTTTCCTTTTCCTTCAATAACGCAATCATTTCTTCATGCAATTCATTAGATTTAGCTAATTTACGTTCTATAGAAAATAAAGTAGCCATGACAAAGATAAATCCTATTACGGCAATGAACATATGGATTACTCCTTTTTTACACCTATTTTATAATGGGACAAGTTTAGATATATAGTGAAAAAGGTAGGATTTGTAAGGAGTTATTGCTTTTTAATCCCAGCAGCATAGAATGGCCCATTCAGGGTAATGGTGGATAATATATGAGCTATTTCTTCAGGTGTTTCATTCTTATCCCCAAGTAACCATTGTTGCAGGACACCAATATGTGCTGAAGCGATATAAGATATTAAGTATTCCCTTGGAACAAGTAGTTGATCTTCTTTAATCAGTGGCCCATTGGGGTCATCGAATAGCTTTTTGAACATAAATTTTTTTACCTTTGTTTGGAAAGAAAGATCACCTTTTGGTCCTAAAATGGCTTTCAGAAAGTCTTTATGGTGTTCAATGTATTGGAAAATACCTATGATTAGTGAAAACGAACCACCAGGGTATTGATTGACTTGTTCATATACTTTAGGGATGTTTTTCTGAGCAATCTCAGATAATCCAAGCATAATTTCTTCCTGACATTTATTCATCAAATCGTATTTATCCTCATAATGTGCATAAAAGGTTCCTCTATTGATTCCGGCTCTTGTTGTAATATCTTTCACTGTTACTGCTTCAAAACCCTTTTCTTCAATTAATTCCGCGATTGCTTTTCGAATAGCTTGTCTTGTGCGTGTTACCCGTAAATCTTGATTCTTGTTTGTCAAAAAAATCCCTCCATAAGCGACAGATTATAAGAATATGTTCCATAAAGAACAGATTCTCTCTTTTTGATTATTGAATGGCCAACCTCTTGATATTTATAATTATAACCAACAACGTGTTGTTTAATATTATATCTTAAAAAGGAAGGCGACCATATGAAAATTTTTAAAGATAAATTAACATTGGCTACACCCATTCTCGCATTTGTTATAATGTTTATCTTTTCACTGACGTTATTTCCAACAGTTAATCCCACACCTGAAAACTTACCTGTTGCGATAGTCAATGAGGATGAAGGGATGGAAGTAAATAATCAAGGATCTATCAATATAGGGGAGACGATGGTTGAAAACATCAGGGAAGCGGGTAGTAGTACAGATGATGATGAAGCTGCAGTGAAGTGGGTCGAGGTTAAGAACAAGGAAAAAGTAGTAGAAGATCTCGATAACCAAGAATATTATGCTGCTCTTGTCATACCAAAAGATTTCAGTGAAAAACAAGCTTCATTAAAAACAAATCATCCAGCAAATCCTGAAATCGATATCATCATTAATCAAGGGATGAATGCCGCTGCCTCCTCTATGGCTAATCAAATGCTTAATCAAATGGTTGATCAATTAAATCAGCAGTTACGTGCGCAAATTTTTGCGGAGTTAAAAACGGCAGATACAGCTGTTTCTGTTTCACAAGCAGAGGTGTTAGCTGAACCGATTGAAGTGAATCATCAGAACGTGAATGCGGTTGGAGAAAACAGCGCAAATGGTAATGCACCAGTCTCTTTATTCCAGCCACTTTGGATTGCAGTCATGGCAATTGCAGCAATATTGTTTATTGCTGTGAACAAAATGACCGTACATTCACGTAAAGAAAACATTACTATAAAAGTGGGCCAAATTGTAATTGGTCTGTTTGCTTCTTTAATCATTGGATTTGGTCTGCCATGGTTAGCGGAAGACCTAGTTGGAATGAACATTCCATCATTTATGGACACGGCGTTATTTTTATCAGCTACATCCTTCTGTTTCTTTTTAATGATCTTAGCTGTTTTATCTTTGTTAGGCATTAAGGGTATTGCTATTTTCGCGCTTCTATTATTCTTTGGCGCCCCATTATTATCTATGGCTCCTGAGATGATGTCTTCATTCCATCAAACTTGGATCTATTCTTGGTTACCAATGAGATTTCTAGTAGAAGGATTGAGGGAGTTATTCTATTTTGGGCAATCGTTCTCATGGGATTTGATTTCCGTCCAGTTTTGGATTGGTTTAGTCAGTATAATAGTGATTTTCTTAACAGCACTAAAGTTGAAGCCCATAAAATAGTGAGATGAGGGAGTACTTGTGAATAATCAAGTGTTAATTGTAGGCGCAGGTCCGACCGGGTTAGCTTTAGCATTAGGCCTTACTAAACAAAACATTCCATGTAAAATTATCGATAAGAATAAGGGCCCTGGTGAGGAATCGAGAGCAATGGTCGTTCAGGCAAGGATTCTTGAATTTAACTAATAAACCATCGATTGAAGTACTTCCAATACGACTTATACAAATCATGAGTTTTTGGAAGAGTTATCCTATCTTAAAATGAGTAACTTAATAGCTTAGGCGGAGGTCACTTACCCTATGTTCTTTCCAGAATATGAGGGAGGTGACCGAAATGGACCTTCTATTGGATTTACTAGTGATTCTTGCTAAAGAAATTATACTCAATATGTTGCTTTCTTTTTAGTAAGATTCCTACTAAAGTATCCAAAAAAAAACGCCGGTAAAAAGACTCGCCAGTCTCGGGTGGCTTTAGATGTAAGATTTAACTAGTTAACTTCGCGCCTAGGCGGGAAATTATTAGACAGGATGTTCTCGCATCCTGTCTTTCATATTATAGGTCCATAATAGCACAATTCTCTGTAAAATAAACTAATCAGTTATTCACATCATTGCTATCTACAACTGTTTACGAATAATTGTTCATCTATGTTATTAACAGTTCTTGTATATTAAACCTCTAACTGATAAAGTGAAAAGATAATCTCAATAAGGTGGAGGAAATACATGATAAATCGAGGTAGTCATATACCGCTGTATATCCAAGTAGCGAAAGATATAGAAAATAAGATAAAAACAGGTGAGTATAAGCCAGGTGATAAAATTAATACAGTTAATGAATTGGTGAAAATATATAAAGTGAGTCGTGTCACGATTGTACAAGCTTTGGATAATCTGGTTGAAAATAATATTATTATTTCAAGACAAGGGAAAGGGTCCTATGTAAAAATACATAAGCATACGGAGGACCTAAATAAATTAAGAAGTTTTCAAGAGATTAACGAACTTGAAAAAGAAGATGTAGCACAGCAAATCCTTTCATTTAAAATCATTGAAAGACCATTATACCTAGAATCAATTTTCATTCAAGATGCTAAACTATTAGAAATTAAAAGATTACATACAAAAGAAAATATACCATTAGCATATATTGAAATATACCTACCTGAAAGTATTGGACTTAAATTATCTATCGGAGAAGTTCAGAATAAGTCACTTTACAATGTATTAGCTACTCATTCCATTGAAATAATAAAAGCGATCCAAAAAATTGAGGCAAAGCCCGCAGAATCAAATATAGCAGAGGTATTACAAATAAAAAAAGAATCTCCTGTGTTAACCGTAGAGAGAACATCACATGATATCAAAAACCAAAATATTATGTTTAGTCGTTTTTATTATAGACATGATGCATATAGCTTCATCGCTCATATGAATAGATAAAAACTCTTCTTTTGAAGAGTTTTTTTGTTATGAAACCTCACATAATGATTGACAATTTAGAAATTATTAATTATATTTTCTATAACATCTAATAACACTTAATAATTATTAATAACAATTAGATGTATTGTATAAAACAGGAGGAAGCCAAATGTATGATCGTCTCGACCAAATAGTTAACATTGATTATAACAAAAGAAGTATTCACCACTTATATGATGCATCCAGGGCTCTAGTTAAAATACCTTTAACTGAGAAAGCTGCTGAAATAATTCAGGAGTTACCGGAAAATCGTTTTGTTTTTTTTTCAACTGGATCCGTTACTAGATCTTGGGTTACACCTACTATCGGTGAAACAGATGGACCACCTGGGACTGCAATACTTGCAAGAGTAATTAGGGAATATAGAGGAGCAATTCCTATAATCTTAACTGAAGAATCTCTAGTAAAAGCAACAATTCCTATTCTAAAGGCTGCGGGGCTTGCTGTTGTAACACCAGAACAAGCACTAGCTGCTCAACAATATCACGAAAAAGGATATACATCTGTAGCTTGCATCTTACCATTTCCAACAGAGGATCATGAAGCGGATGAAGTATCCTCACAATTAATTAACCAATTTAATCCTGCTGCTGTAATTTCTATAGAAAAAGCTGGGAAAGGTGAGAAAGGAACTTATCATAATATGAGAGGACATGACTATTCATCGGGTAGAGCACGTATTGATTATCTAATAAATAAGGCCATGGATAACAATATTCCAACTATTGCGATTGGCGATGGTGGAAATGAAATTGGAATGGGAAATGTTTTAGAAGCAGTCGAAGAATTCGTACCACATGGTAAAACAATCGCTTCTGTCACAAAGGTTGATTTATTACTAACAGCATCAGTATCAAACTGGGGATGTTATGCCGTATGTGCAGCCTTAGCATTAAAGAATAAAAATTTAAATTATCTACATAATGAAGCGGATGAGAGAAGAATGCTTGATGCAGCAATATTATCTGGACATGTTGATGGAGCGACAGGAAAAGCAGAAGCAACAGTTGATGGTTTTCCATTATCAACTAACATTGCAATAATTGAAATGTTAAATTCAGTTGTAAAGAAAGAGGTATAGGGGGATAACAATGACTAATAATGTTAAAGGTATTAGTTTAGATGTTTTTGGGAATGTAATTGATCAAGAAGTTGGCTACGCAAGGGGCAAAATACTACAAGACTCATTTTCAGAAAAAACAAAACAACAGCATGCTGTCCGTTGCATTAAAGAATATATCGAAACATATGGCGAAGATAAATTGTATATTTTTACAGGAAATATACGAGATAATCAATTAGAAACAGGTGATTTAGGAATTAGATCTGAAGAGTGGGTTGGCCCATCATTATTTCAACACGAGCTAAAAAAAGCAGTGTTAAACCATTTCGGGTTAGAAGGTAATCATCACGAGGAATATGATATAGCCATTTTTAATCGAACAAGTGCAGCAATTATAAGTTCTATTTTAGCATTCTCCAAGCCCGATACAACAGTAATATCTTTTGCGGCTGGAAAGAAAGCACACCCATCGGTAAGTAGAGGGGTAAAGTTGGCAAAAGCAAACCTTTTTGAAATTGATAATTCAGAAGAATTAAACCAAATAGATTTACCAAAAGGTACAGTTTGTGTAGTTACAGGAGTTACAAGTGAATTATTAATACTGGATAGAGAAGAAATTATAAATGGAATCAAAATTGCCAAAGAAAAAGGATTTATTGTTGTTGTTGACGATGCTTATGGAGCCAGAATAAGACCAATATTATTAGGACATCCACACGCACTAAACATGGGAGCAGATATTGTTATAAGCAACAATGACAAAGCTGCATTACACGGTCCAAGAGCTGGAGTTATGGGAGGAAAAAAAGACCTTGTGATAAAAGCCTCTGCTAAAGCCAGTGAATTTGGATTAGAAGCTAGGGCTCCTATTGCTTTAGCTGTATTAAGATCAATTAGCAATTTTAGAGAGCAAGACTTAATTGGCGAGAAGAATGTTGGGGACCTTCTGTTTGAAAAATTATCTCAAGAACTAGGCACAGACAAAGTTAGAAAGACTTTATTGGGGCCAGAGATTTCTGCTGAGAATGTGACAAAATATATCTTGGAAAGAAAAAATATTCAATCTATTAATCTTGTACCTGCTGAAATCAGCACTGCCATTGGATTTATTCTACTAGAGAAGTATGGAATTATAACTACCAATACATGTGGGATGCCAGGTGCGCGTGTATCACTACGATTGAAAACTAGTGAAGATACCGTAATTAGATTTGGAGGTATAGATCTACTAGTCCAAGCTGTATTAAATTCTATCAACACAGTGGCTGATTATGTTAAGGACGAACAGAAGATTAAGAGATTAATTCTAGGACAGTGAGGAGATATTATAATGAAAAACATTGGATTTATCGGGTTAGGTAACATGGGATTACCAATGGCTATTAATTTACTAAAGGGTGGAAACAATCTTTATGTATTTGATATGAATCAAGATGCAATTAAGAAAATCGAGGCATTGGGAGGTAATGGATGTAATAATCCATTAGATATCGGGACTAATAGTGATATTGTTTTTCTATCATTACCAAATGCGAAAATTATTGAATCCGTTGTTCTTGGAAACGATGGATTAATTAACAGACTAAGGCCTGGTAGCACAATTATTGATATGAGCAGTTCTGAACCATCAAGCACAAAAAAGCTATATAACGTCTTAAAAGAATCTGGCATAAATCTTTTAGATGCCCCTGTTAGTGGAGGACCTGAAGGAGCTGCACAAGGAGTCCTCAGCATTATGGTCGGTGGCGACGAACAGATAATGGAAAAAAATCTACCGCTATTAAATTTATTGGGTAAGAAAGTATTCTATGTTGGAGACGCTGGAACAGGGCATGCCATTAAATCAATAAATAATCTATTATATGGTGCTATTTTTGTTGCTTCATGCGAAGCAATGGCTTTAGGTGTAAAATCTGGCATTCAAGCTGAAAAATTACTTGATGTAATTAGTTCTAGTGCTGGGAGGAATTTTGCAATTGATGTCAAGTTTCCTAGTAATGTCATGTCTCGCAACTTTAATCCAGGTTTCTCAACAGATTTATTAAAAAAAGACATGGAAATTGCACTTACATTAGGTAGAGAAGAAGGCGTACCTCTTTCAATCGCTCAATTAGCGAGCCAATTTATTACAGTTGCTCAACAAAAGGGATATGGGCCACAAGATCACACAGCATTAATCCAGTTTTATGAAGAATTAATAAGTACTAAAGTCCAATCAAGTGAAGGAGTGCAGAATTAATGAAAAAATATCAGAATTATATAAATGGAGAATGGATAGATGCAAAATCTGGTAAGACATTTACAAGTATCAATCCAGCTAATAATGATGACATAATAGCTGAGTTTGCTTATTCAGATGAAAGTGATATAAATGAAGCTGTAGATGCAGCTTTTGAGAAAAGATTGATGTGGAAAAACACACCAGCGCCACTTAGAGCAGATGTGTTTTATAAGGTAACAGCTAAATTAGAAGAAAGAAAAGAAACATTTAAGGATGTAATTGTTCGTGAAACTGGAAAAACAAACGTTGAGGCTATGGGAGAAGTCATGCGAGCAATTAACGTTATCCGCTTTATGGCAGGGGAAGCAACGAGACTAGCAGGAGAGACGCTTCCATCGCAACAAGAAGGAGTAATTGGCTATACAAAAAGAGTACCCCATGGAGTAGTAGGTATTATTACACCTTGGAACTTCCCATTAGGTTTAGCTGCTTCGAAAACTACACCTGCATTGGTTTCTGGGAACACAGTTGTATTTAAACCAGCTTCTACAACACCACTTATTAGCGTAATGTATGTACAACTTTTAGAAGAATGCGGATTACCTAAAGGAGTTTTAAATTTTATAACTGGTCCTGGTAAACCAGCTGGGGATGTATTAGGTAAACACGAAAAAGTGAAGGCTGTTTCATTTACTGGTTCAACTAATGTCGGGACATCTTTAGGAAAAGTAGTTACGGCTCGAGGTGCAAAAATGCAAGCTGAAATGGGTGGTAAAAACCCATTTGTTATACTTCCAGATGCAGATTTAGACCTAGCAGTTGAACATATTATCCTTAGTGGTTTTGGTGAGTGTGGACAACGTTGCACTGCAACCAGTAGAGTCATTCTTCACAAAGACATCGCTGCTGAAGTAACGTCCAAACTTGTAGAAGCAACAAGTAAGATAACTGTTGGTAACCCTGCCGATTCCAATGTGAATATGGGCGCTTTTATTGATGAAAATCAAGTGAAAAACTTTGAATACTATGTTGAAGCAGGGAAAAAAGAAGGTGCCGAACTTTTAATAGGAGGTAATAGAATCTTATCTAAAGGGAGGGACAAAGGTTATTTTGTTGAACCAACTATCTTCACGAACGTCTCATCAGATATGAAAATTGCACAAGAGGAAATCTTTGGTCCATTACTAGCAATTATCGAAGTAGATAGTTTTGAAGAAGCACTAAAAGTGTCAAACGATATAGACTATGGTCTCTCTTCTTCTATCTATACAAATGATATGAATAAAGCTTTTAATTACTTAGAAAACGTTGAATCAGGTGTATCACATGTGAATATGCCAAGTATATATAGTGAACCTCACTTCCCATTTGGTGGAATGAAGTGTACAACTATCGGACCAAGAGAACAGGGAAAAGCAGGAGTTCAATTCTATTCTGAAACAAGAACATTATACCTTAAACCATAATAAGTAAAAAGGAGCTGCGCTAGGGGACTTCTCTTTTTAGCAGCAGCTTCTTTTTTATATAATCTAAAGATTTCATTTGGAGGAAAATCACCATGGAAGTACTTATTATACTACTAGCACTTGGTTTACTAATGTACGGAGCATATAAGGGTATTTCCGTTATCATTTTAGCGCCTTTATGTGCAATGTTAGCTGTAATATTAGTGGCCCCTTATAATACCTTACCTTTCTTTTCCGAAATATTTATGTCGAGAATGGGAGATTTTATTAAGCAATACTTCCCAATTTTCATTCTAGGAGCTATTTTCGGTAAGTTAATTGAATTATCTGGGATTTCGCAAATAATTTCCAAATCAATTGTTAGATTAATTGGTGAAAAACGCTCTATTTTAGCAATTGTTTTACTTTGTGTAATTCTTGTATATAGTGGTGTAAGTTCATTTGTTGTTGTCTTTGCTGTATACCCATTTGCGGTTGCTTTATTTAAAGCAAGTGAGATTCCAAAAAGGTTAATACCTGCAACTGTCGTACTAGGAGCCTTTGGTTTTGCTGTTAACTCACTACCTGGCTCTCCACAAATACAAAATGTAATCCCAACATCTTTTTTTGGTACGGACATATATGCAGCTCCTATCCTTGGGATATTAAATTCTTTAGGGATTTTAACTTTAGGTGTCATATATTTACAGAGTCGTGCAAATAAAGCAAAAAAATCCGGAGAAGGTTTCTTCTCAAAACTTAATGAAGAACAAATCAGTGAAACACATGAAATTATTTCAAAAATGCAAAAAGAGAAGGACCAAAAAGATAAATTATACCGAATCTTTATTGCATTTATACCTCTACTATTAGTAGCAATCTCAAATAAACTTTTTACTACATATTTACCTACTTGGTATCCAAATGGATTTGATTTTGCATCAATAGGGTTAAATGCATATGGTCAATTAAATATTTATGATGTTGTTGGAACATGGTCTGTTATCTTAGCATTAGCCATTGGTATATTCGCCACAATACTTTTTAACCCTAAAGGAATTTTAAGTGAATTAAAAACTGGTATTAACCAAAGCATCAGGGGATCACTATTAGCTGTTACTAATACAGCTGCTGAATTCGGTTTTGGTGGAGTTATTGCTGCCCTACCAGGTTTTACAATAGTCACAGCAGGAATTGCACAAGTGTTTTCTAATCCTTTAATTAATTCAGCTGTAACAACTACTACACTTGCAGGTATGACAGGCTCAGCTGCAGGAGGGTTAGGAATTACATTAGGTGCACTTTCTGATACTTACATTGCAATGGCAAATCAGGCGAATATACCAATGGAGGTAATGCACCGTATTATCTCTATGTCTTCAGGTGCCTTGGACACACTTCCACATAACGGAGGAGTCATAACAATCCTAGCCATAACAGGATTAACTCATAAACAATCTTATAAAGACATTTTTGGTATCACATTAATTATGACTACTGTTTGCTTTATTATTATTGTCATTTATTTAATTACAGGTTGGGTTTAATAGTTTATAAGTTAATAATGTATTTGGGTAAAAGTTGGTGTCATGTAAAAGGTTCATAAGATGAAATCTATGACTTTGAAAAGAAGGAGAATATAAATTGAAGGACAAAAAACTAGATATGTATGGTGGTGCTTTAGGAGGTAGTTTTCCTTTAATCCTCTTTATTACAGGAATGATAGTCGTTACATTTGCAGGTACGGGGGGGACTAAAGCTTATTGGGCTGTTGGTTGGATTTCCCTAGTTTTAGGAATGTTCTTAGCGAAGGATAAATCTGACTATTGCGAATCGATTATCCGAGGGATAGGAACGCATAATGGTGCTATCTTAATAACACTATGGCTCTTTGCAGGCGTTTTTGGTCAGATAATGATCGCTGGAGGATTGGTTGAAGGGCTACTTTGGGTCGGGATGGAAGCGCATTTACAAGGCAGATTTTTTGCAGTGATAGCTCTAATTTGTGCAATGTTATTTTCTCTTGTAACAGGTTCAGCAACTGGTACACTGATTGCAATGACACCATCTTTATATCCTGCGGGGGTATTTTTAGGTGCTGACCCTATCATGCTAGCTGTAGCCATATTAGCTGGAGCAGGATTCGGCGATAATGTTTCTCCTCATTCAGATACAACAATTGCTTCTGCGACGACACAGGATGCAAAAATTAAAACGGTAGTAAAAGCCAGAATGCCTATGGTTATCTTGGCTTCATCAATTACTATACTAATAGTTTTTATTTTTGGTGGTGGAGGACAAGTCACTCAAAATGAAGTAACAGCTACAGCGAATCCATCTGGATTAGTGATGCTACTTAGTTTTATATCTTTATTGATAGCTGTTTTTTTAGATAGACATATGATTGAAGCTTTTATTTGGGGAATCTTAACTGCCATACTACTAGGGATATTAAACGGTGGATTTACACTCAGCGAACTCTTCTTTATACCATCAGAGAGCGGTATGACCTCAGGAGTCATTGAAGATGGGATTGGAAGTGTAGTTAATTTAATTATCTTTGTATTAATTATTCTCTCTGTTACTCAAATATTTATGGAAGCAGGGGCAATTGAAAAGATTCTAAATTACGTAACTGATAAATTTGCTAAAAGCGCTCGTACGGCTGAACTTGCTATTATTTTTGTTACTGCATTGATTTCTACTCCAATTTCAAATAACACTGCAGCAGCACTTTTAGTTGGTCCAGGATTTGTTAAAAAAATTGGTGAAAGGTTTAATCTTACACCATCCAGAAAAGCCATCATGATGGATTGTTCAGTTACAAGCTTTTATTTTACAATTCCTTGGCATAGTTCAATTATTACATGGTATGGACTGCTAGTTGTCGCTTCAGAACAGTTTAATATTCCGTTACCTGGCATATTCACTTCATTTTTGAACCCTTATGCATGGACGTTATTCATTGTGATCATCATTGCAGCAATTACTGGCTGGAGAAGAACATATATTGACCCAAGTGATCAACAAAAGAAAGTTTCATAAGGAGACAAATGATGTACGATCAAATAGAACAATTAATCAATATAGATTTTAATAAAAGAGGAGTAAACCACCTCTATAAAGAGGCAAGAAGAATGACTGGAGAACCACTTATATTAAATGCAGCTAAAGCTATCAAAAATATAGAAGAAAATCAATTTATCTTTTTATCTACAGGAGCTCTAGCTCGAGGATGGGTATCAAAATCAATAGGTGAAACAGATGGTCCTTTAGGAACCGTAGCATTAGCAATATCCTTATGGAAAAATAAAAAAACAATACCTATTATTTTAATTGAGGCATCGTTAGTTCATACAATAAAACCTCTTTTCGAAACAGAAGGTTTTAAAATATTGTCTAAGAAAGAAATGATTTATATTAATTCAATTAAGGAATACAACGAAATACCGATAGCATGTATTATTCCTATCTCAGAAAAAGTAACTGAAGCTGAAAAAATGGGAAATGATCTTCTTAATTTATTTAATCCATCTATGGTTATCTGTATTGAAAGAACAGGCCCAAATAATAAAGGTGTTTTTCATAACATGAAGGGATTTGACTACTCAGAAGGGTATGCACGTATCGACATTATTGTAAAACTAGCAAAAAAACAAAACATTCCTACCTTAGGTATTGGTGATGGTGGGAATGAAATAGGGATGAAAATGGTTGAAAATGCAGTTCAAAAACACATCCCTTATGGTGATAAATGTCAATGCGGATGTGAATCTAGTATTGTTCCTGCAGTAGAAACAGATATGCTGATAACTAGTGCAGTTTCTAACTGGGGTTGTTATGGACTATGTGCAGCTCTCGCATTATTAGAAACAGATCTTGATTTAGTTCACACTAAAGATTGTGAATTAAATTTGATAAAAACGGCTATAAATTGCAATAACATTGACGGGGTAACTGGAAAACTCGACATGAGTGTAGATGGCTTAGATCTTAAATGTAATCTATCAATCATTACGATGTTATTTAATCTTGTTAATAAAGATTTATTAAGGAGATAGAAACAATGTGGGTTTTAACTGTATATTTAAATTATATATAATTTTCCCTCATAGAAGGTTGACATATATAAAACGAAAAAAGAAACACTATACACTGTTACTAACAGAAGTTATATAACAGAACCTAAATGAGTATTTTTAAGTAATTGAAAAGGGCCTTCATAAAACTGAAAGCTCTTTTTTAAAGAGATAATATTAATCACTTTCAATCTTTCTTTTATCCAACAGTTCAGCTGTCAATCTTTGTTTTTCTCTACTGGTATTGAGATAGTAAGGATACATTTTATTGAGTATGGCCAAGCTGATTCTTAATAATTGGAGTGTCACCACCAGTTTGCTCAGCTAAGTTAGTAGCATAAGTATGTCTTAATTTATGTGGTCCCATACGTTATTAAAAGATTTAATATATTTATATTTTATCTGCTCTGTTGTAGGGGAGGAGTCTTCCCATTATAATGCTTCACAAATAGATACTCATTTACTTTATTACCTGCTTTATACTTCGCACTTCTTACATAAAGGTATTCATTTATACCCTTTAAAGAAGAGGGGGTAACAGAAGCAGTGTCATTTCTACAATTGTAAAACTGTCTATCTATATGAATTTAATATTAGTGGTAATGCGCAGGGAAAATTTATATGGCATATAATTAATGGAATAAAAGTATAGTTCAACTCCCTGAATAGCTTTTAAATTTATTTATCTCTATTTCTAAATGAAGGAAAAGTGATTAACCTGTAAACGCCTTAAATAAATTATAAATCCTTCTCTATTAACCTCTTTTTCTCCATTTACTAAAACTTCATAAACACAACAACGACCTTTAAAAATAAGACCTGAGTTTTATAACCATTCCGTATATAAATTTTTTTTAATTTACTGCTCTTTCATCATCAGTTTCTATATTGAGTATGATTTGATTCTCAGTGTATCTTTCCTTAATTTCGAAAATATTTGGCTACCATATCCTTTTTATTGTAATTTAGTTTCTATTGCTAAATAATGATAATATGTTAGATTTTTGTGAGTTATTAAGTAAGTAAAACCTACAAAGGTATCTCAACATATATAACAAAAAAATCTACATTATTTAGCTTAGTCTTAAGAAATAACAAACTTATTGGAAGTCATTCTACTTCTGTAAATCATTCATAAATGAAATCAGATATTTTTTCTTAGTCTTCCGAGTTTCTTTTCAATGGTTTTAATCTTATGTTCATATTATCAATTCTTCTGTTAAACTTTCATAGTACAGCATTTATAAATCTAATGAATATAATAATTAGCACTTACTTTAAGGATATAAAAATACTGTACATCATACATATGTAACAAATAAACAACATAAATTCATGCTACAACAAATCTAATGAATAATAGATGGTTAACAATATGTTCATCATTCCTAAAGTACGTGACTATACTAAAGGAATGATAACTCTTTTAATAATTACTCAATTAATACTGATTCGTGGCTTATAAACTAAGTCTTTATTTGTTAATAACAATGGATAACTTATAATTTGCATACTTATTCAACTCTGTTAGAAACTGTTCTAATGCTTCATTATTTGGAAATCTGCACTCCAATAGATAACAGCCATCACCGCTAATTTTATAATTATTGATAATATAGTGATTCTTAGTTTGGATAAATGATAGATATGAATAATGGTGTGTACCTTCTATATAGATATTGATAAATGTATATATAAAACAGCCTAATTTTGTTTGGTTAACTTTAATGCTATACCCCTCAATAATACCGTTGTCTTCTAATTTCTCTACTCGTGCTGTAGCTGCTGGCCCTGTTAAGTGAACCCTCTCTCCCAATTCTTTCATTGTAATCCGGCTATTCCTACTTAATTCTTCTATGATTCTTTTATCAGTTTGGTCCATAACCCTTAACTCCTTTCAAAAATAAAGCAAAAGAGTTAAAATACTTTATTTTGTCTGTGTAATTGGATACTGCTCATATTATACACTTAACCCAGGAAATACAAATATAAAAGAAAGTGAGTTGTAATTATGAAAATTACGCAAATTAGAAATGCGACAATTATAGTTGAATATGCAAATAAAAAAATATTAATAGATCCAATGTTAGCAGAAAAAGGTACCTATCCACCGTTTTCGGATACAGTAAGACAACATCTGTATAATCCTTTGGTTAGTTTACCAATTTCTATTGATGATATTCTAGATGGCATAGATGCAGTAATTCTTACTCATCTACATCTAGATCACTTTGATGATATGGCAAAAGAAGTGTTACCTAAAGATATTAAGATGTTTGTTCAAAATGAAGCAGATTCTAAAGAAATAAAAGCAAGTGGATTTAATAATGTTGAAATACTACATCAAGATACTGTTTTTGAAGGTATCCATTTAGTAAAAACAAAAGGGGAACATGGTCGAGGTGAAAAAGCAGTAAAAGCATTGGGTGAAGTTTGTGGAATTGTATTTAGACACCCAAGCGAAAAAGTACTATATGTAGCTGGGGATACAGTTTGGTATGAAGCAATAGAAGGCGTGATTCATACTCATCGACCTGAAATCATTGTGTTAAATGGGGGAGATAATCAGATATTTGAACTCGGCTCACTCATCATGGGAAAAGAAGATATCTTTAATGTACACAAAGCAAGCCCATTTGCTAAAATTATTGCTGTTCATATGGAAGCTATTAATCATTGGACTCTGTCGAGGGAAGAATTAAGAAACTATAGTAAAGAACATGGTTTCTCAAACAATATTTTAATCCCAGAAGACGGTGAATCTTATACACTGTAATTTAGATATATATATTTAAGTCTTTATTTTATCATTAAAAATATTATGAAGAAGAAGAAGCGCATTATGTTAGCTATCGGTAATGTGAGCTTCTTCTTCTATTTGTTATAATGTTTTATTAAGTAAATAAAACCCTAATTATTTTATAGAATACGCTTCTGTCGTTCATGTGAGTCAACAAAGTTTAGACATATTAGGCAGTATAGAATGCCTCTATCCTGCCATCTTGGTAATAATCGATTCAGCCACTGATGATATATTAACCGCTTTCGAGTTCCATATATAGATTCCTTTTCATTTACATATCATCGAGCAATCGTTATTTGTTGTTCCACTGTTATTTATCACATAATATAAAAAACCCGTAAGAACTAGACTATTGTCTAACTGCTACGGGGAGTTCAAAATTAGGATGTCCTTCTATATTATTCATTACTTATAGGTGACTTTCTTTGAGTCCTGGTTTCATTTCTTCCATATAAGAAATAATAAAGTAGTATGGATGTAAAGACTATTAAACATAATGTTACATATAAACCACTATAGCCAGTAGCGGGTATAATCAATCCAAGAACAGTAGGACCTAAGCCATTCCCTAAATCCATGAATATAAAGAAAGTAGCTGTTGCTAAACCAACTCGATGAGGCTCAACCAAACTTATTGCTAATGCCTGAGATATAGATGATACATTACCAAATCCTAGAGCAATTAAAGCTCCTGCCATTAATAATGTTATACTATTTGTTGCTAAACTTAATAGTAGCAGTCCTACTCCATATAAAATTATAGCAGGATATATGATAATGTTGGCTCCTTTTCTATCCATTAATCGTCCCGTGAATGGTCGAGATAGTAAAACAAACAGAGTATAGACCATAAAGAAAAAGCTTGCTGTTTGCACTAACCCTATTTCAAGTGCATATAAATTTATAAATGAAACTATTCCGGAGAAACAAAAACTCATTATGAAAATAATAATTGCAATTGGTATAGCTTTCGGCTCAATATAGCTAGAAATACTGTGTCCTTTTTCTCTTTTTATTTCCATTGGATTTTGAGGGAAATTCATAACGAGTGCGATTACTAAACTAATAATACCTAGTAATAGGCTAAAAGCAAAGATAGCATTAAAGCTTGCATTTTGACTCAAAAACAACCCGAAAAATGGACCAGTCCCAGTAGCTAGTGCTGTACTAACTGCAAAATAACTAATTCCTTCTGCTCTTCTTGATTTAGGGAGAGTAAGCGCTACAACTGTCCCTACAACTGTAGTTGCAATTCCCACTGTAATCCCGTTAAGTAAACGGTTTAACATAAGAAAATAAATACCAAAATCTACAAAATATAATAATGTAGTGATAACGAAAAAAAACAATCCAAAAACTAGTATTTTTTTTGAATGTATAAGACGTCCTGTGAATAATCTTCCTATTAAAGAGCCAATAATAAAAATCCCGGCGGTAATACCAGCCTGACTGGTAGATGCATTGAAGTTATCTATTGCATACATAGTGATTGTAGCATTCAATAAAAAGAAAATTAATGTAATAAAGAAATTTATTAATGAGAGGATAATAAACCCTTTCGTCCATAAATTCGTCTTTGTCTGATTCATATTTTTCCTCCTATCTTAATTTTAGTCATAGAGAGAACCTTAGTGACCAAAAATGCAGATGGCTAACTCAATTCAGCGTAATTAATATTTTCATGTTCTAAAATTTGTTAATCATATATCAATTAGCCGATTAAATATTTGTACAAGACACATGATATCACTTCTTCATGAGCAAAATCCTTTCAAAAATATAGTGTTTTGTACACTTCACTAACATTTTGAAAGAGTTTATTTACTAGGGAATTATTTTTTATGAAAAAAGGTATTTGTAAATAGAAACTTTTTAAAAACTGACTAAATGAACATCCAATAAGTTTAAAAATGTACTGCACTAATCTCATAAATAGCATTAAAATCTATTCAAATCAGTGATTACCTGTTTTCTGAAAACATGACAATTGTGAAATTGTTCACTTGAACTAGCCTGCCTATAGTCTCTTAAAAGAAAAAGCATTAATCCGTCTTGGATTAATGCCCATTAGTTTAAGAGTCCCAAATTATTAATCTAGCTTCTAGAAGGTGAGGGGCTATAGTGATTTTATTAAATCATTGTTAGACCCCTTTTCCAGCAACAAATTCAAAAGTGCTGACCACTTCGATATTTACAATAATTGGCTTCGCTCGCTTAATTAGGTTTTGAAAAAATTCTAGTGTAAGTAACTCTTCATGGGCCTCTTTACTCGACCACACTTCATATACATAAACGATATTTTCCTCTTTTTTTGCCGTATTGATAAGATAAATTTGACAAGGCTGATGGCGTTCCATTTCTTCAGATGCTTGTAATAGAAGATCAACTAATACATCACCTTGGTTATCTTTCGTCATAAATTTCGTAAATTGACTATACTGGTTCATGTATATCCCTCCTAATCGTCTCATACTTCATATAGTTCTGCCTTCATAAAACAAAACCCTTGAAAAGATTGGAAATATATTTGTGTTGATCTTTGGCAATTCCCTGAGGTTTATGTAGGTAAAAAAGAATAGGAGCAAATGGGGTATTCTTTCAGAAAATGAAACAGATCAAGTGTAAAAAGAGGAACTTGAATCCTTGATTATGATAAAAAGTTTCAGTATCAGGTTTATCCACTAATCAAAAAACTTTATAGGATAATCCACTATTGAAATGCACCGCTACTTTAAGCAAATTCCGCCTAGATTACTTCAATAAGATTACCTTC
Organism: Cytobacillus sp. FSL K6-0129; assembly: GCF_038007625.1. Classification (NCBI taxonomy): domain Bacteria; kingdom Bacillati; phylum Bacillota; class Bacilli; order Caryophanales; family Bacillaceae; genus Cytobacillus; species Cytobacillus sp. FSL K6-0129. Next base: position 3,897,675 of record NZ_JBBOXM010000001.1, read on the forward strand.
TCTAATTAATTTTAACAATATTTTGAATATTACCCAAAATATTATAATGATAAAATTCCCAAATGAGAATAGACTGAGAATATTTTTCTAAAACAAAGTCAATAAAACTCTATATTTAAAAGGTTTATTGAATATTATTCCATTTAAATGATATTGATAATCTTTCTCAACTATGATAATCTACTTATTGAAAAATGATATTAATATATTTTATATAAAAGAGAGGGGAAATAGGGAGGATGTTTAAGAAAGTATTAGGTCTTATTAGTCTTGCTGTACTAATGATTATCGCTGGATGCAGCTCTAGTGAGTCATCATCTGAAGGAAAGGCTAGTAGCGAGGATAAAAATAATGTAGAAGTAGAGGAATTGAAAATCGGGGTCCCAAGTGATGTAGGTCCCTTGAATATTTATACAGGAAACATGGATTGGTTAACAGATCTTGTGTACGATAAATTATTTTCTCCATCCCCTTATGTAGATGAGCCACAACCATGGTTAGCAGAATCAGCAGAGCAGTTAGATGATACAACTTGGCGTGTCAGAATTCGTTCTGGTATTAAGTGGCATGATGGAGAAGACTTTACGGCTGAAGATGTGAAGTTTACATATGAGTACTACCGTGATGGACCACCAAACCGTCACACGCACCATGTAAGTGAAGTGCCAAAGGTTGATACTATTGAGATTTTAGATGATGGGGAAACATTAGAATTCAAATGCGCTTATGCTTGTCCTTCAATGGCAACCATCACATTTGCCGATTTACCAATCTTACCAAAACATATTTGGGAAAATGTTGAGAATCCACGCAAACATACGGATTTAGCTATTGGAACAGGCCCTTTCAAATTAACGGCATATGAACCAGATCAATACTATCAATTTGAGGCAAATACTGATTATTTTATGGGTGCACCGACTGTGAACAAGTTGAGTATGCCAATCATTAAAGATTCAACAGCGATGTTCAATGCTTTGACATCTGGTGAGATTGATACAACGACAAGAACTGTACCAGCTGAATTACAAGAAACTTTACAAAAAACAGACTCTATGAAGTTGGCAAGTACATCGCCGCTATCAATCGTACAATTTGGATTGAATTATGAGATGGAACCATTTAACTCAGAGGAGTTCCGTCAAGCAATCTCTCTTGGCATTGATCGTGAGAGTATTGTCAGTACAGTTCTTTTAGGACAAGGAAGAGCGGGTGAAAAAGGGTATCCGCATCCAGATTCACCATGGACAAATCCTGAATTATCAACACCATTCAATGTAGAAGAAGCTAACAACATGCTAGATGAACTTGGATATGAAGATAGCAATAATGATGGCTATCGTGAAACACCAGAAGGAGAAAACTTAAAACTTGATATTAGTGTTTCTTCTGCAGAGCCATTATATATCCGTACAGCAGAAATGTTACAAACTCAAATGAAAGAAATCGGCATTCAGTTCGAAGTGAAAACAATGGATCCAACAACTTATACAGCGGCTGTATCTGAAGATGACTTTGATTCTTATGTAAGTTTAATTGGTCCTCATGGTGTAGCTGACCCGGATCAGTTCATTATGTCTCATCGATCTTCTTATCTTTGGACAAAAGATCTACCTTATCCAGAAATGGATGAGTTAGTATCGAACTGGATGAACGCGACTACAATCGAAGATCGTAAAGCAATCTCTTTTGATATGCAAACACTATATAATGAGCAACCAACTGCGATTGCCCTTTATTATCCAGAAGAAATCTATGCGTATAACGCCGATGTATATGATCAATATGTTGAGTCTTTAGGCTTTGGTATTATAAATAAATTCAGCTTTTTACCTGAAGAAGCACGTAAAGTTTCCTCCACTACACCAGTGCAATTAGTAGAGTAAGGAAGTTAGATAAAAATGAAGCATTTGGCGAAGGTGAAAAACAAAATAGGTCAATATATATTAGTGATATTTGTTACTTTAACGATAAATTTTGCTTTGCCACGTCTCGCTCCGGGTGACCCGTTATTATATTTCTTTGGTGAAACAACAATCAATGAATTAACAGCAGAACAAAAACAAGAGGCCCTACATTCATTGGGCCTCGGTGGGTCTTTATGGGAGCAATATTGGACGTACTTAAAAGGCGTTTTCACTTTAGATTTTGGCACTTCAATAAAATATGGTGTCGCGGTAACAGAAGTGTTAACAGAACGTATTCCATGGACATTATTGTTAGTAGGGACGGCTTTAATTCTTAGTCTTGTAATTGGTGTAAGTGCGGGAGCATATTCGGCATGGAACCGAGGGAAGAAACGTGATTTAACCATATTAACCGGCATGCTGACATTGGAATCTATTCCTGGATTTTGGATCGGGATGATGTTTCTATCGATATTCGCTGTCCAGCTTGGTTGGTTTCCTACTTTCGGAGCGGTTTCAATGGTACAGGATGGTACCACTTGGGGTTATATCAAGGATGTCGTCAGCCATGCCATATTACCAGTGATTACGATTACGTTAGCTACAGTCGGCTCTAATTATTTACTCACTCGCTCCAGTATGTTGGAATCATTAGGACAAGATTATATGACCGTGGCTGAAGCGAAGGGAATTAAGAAACGAGCACTCGTATTCAAGCATGCATTAAGAAATGCTTTGTTACCAATTTACACCCATTTCACATTAAGTGTGGGAACACTACTTGGTGGAGCGGTTGTCATTGAAACGGTCTATTCATACCCTGGGATTGGCCGCTTGTTGTATGAAAGCGTAACGGCTAGAGACTTCCCTATGCTACAAGGTGTCTTTTTACTTGTGACAATGGGTGTCATATTGGCCAATTTAATTGCCGATTTAACGTATCCATTATTTGATCCGCGTGTGCGGAATAGGGAAGGAAGAGAAGGGAGAGGAGATCACTCATGCGTAAAACAACAAAGTGGATTGGCTTAACGGGTTTAGTTTTATTCTCAGCCATGTTGGTATTTGCCCTTTTTGGACCTATGCTTATTCCTTACGATGCCTATAAAGCATCTGGACCTCCCTTTCAATCTCCTAATCTTGAACATCTATTAGGTACAAATGATATGGGGCAAGATATATTGGCGGAGTTGGCCGTAGGTGCTAGGACTTCGCTCTTTATTGGTATTGCCTCTGCTATTCTAGCAGTTTTTATCGGTGGTTTAATAGGTGTGTTAGCTGGATATATAGGCGGTAGATTTGAAACAGTAGTATTACGAATAATAGATATCGTTCTTACCTTACCTTTCCTGCCGTTAATGATTGTTGTAGCAGTTTATATGGGAGCTGGGATTTTTACTTTAGTGTTTGTTATTACATTAGTTATGTGGGCAGGTAAAGCGAGACAAATTCGCGCACAAACCCTTTCTATCAAACATACTGGCCCTGTTTTAGCAGCAAAAACAATGGGCGCAAGCCACTTTTATATATTTTATAAACATATTTTACCTGGCGTGTTACCAATTTTCATCCCTCAGTTCGTAACAGGAGTGAATGCAGCTATTTTAATGGAATCGTCTTTAAGCTTTTTAGGAATGGGTGATCCGTTAACAAAGAGTTGGGGAAGTATTTTATTTTATGCGAATAGCCGAAGTGCTTTTTTAACAGAAGCTTGGGTGTGGTGGATTATTCCTCCAGGCGTATGTATCGTGATTGTTGTTTTAGCCTTTTCATTGATGGGCTACTACTTAGAAGAAAGATTCAATCCACGTTTAGGCGATTATTCTGTAAGAGAAAAAAGGAAGAAACAACCTGTCAAAACAAAAGAACATCAATCTTCAAAAGGTATTCTGCTGTCTGTTGAGAGTCTTACAGTTGCATATCCAAAATCAGGTGATTATCGCTCTGTTGTTGATGATGTTAGTTTCGTAGTTAAAAATGGTGAAGTGCTAGGTATTGTTGGTGAGTCAGGAAGTGGCAAGTCAACCATTGCTACAGCGATTATTCAACAATTAAAGAGACCGGCGAAAGAGTCAGGTGAGATTTACTTTGAAGGTAACCTCATACAGCATTTTGATGATGAAGGGCTTAGACAAATACGAGGGAAGGAGATTGGCTATATTGCACAAGCGGCCATGAATGCACTAAATCCGGTTATTCGTATTGATAAGCAGTTGCAAGAAGCCGTCAGAGCCCATTATCAATTAAGTAACAAAGAAATGGATGTGCGTGTTATTGAAGTGTTACAACAGGTTGGTTTGGATGAGAAATGGCGCTTAGCCTATCCGCATGAATTATCAGGTGGAATGAAGCAGAGAGTAATCATCGCGATGGCTTTAATTAATAAGCCCAAACTCGTTATTGCAGATGAACCAACAACAGGACTTGATGTCATTGTCCAGGTAGAGATTGTGCAATTATTACGCAAACTACAAAAAGAGTTAGGTATTTCAATGATTTATATCTCCCATGACCTTCCTTCCGTTTTGAGCGTGACGGATCGACTTATGATTATGAAGGAAGGGCGAAAGGTAGAAGAGGGACCATCTGTTGAGTTGTCTAAGTTATCCACGAACCCTTATACAAGAGTGTTAATCGATAGTATACCAACGCTATATCTGAAGAAAGAAACAGTGGAGGTGAGCCGATGAGTGCGGATTTATTACGCATTAATTCTTTAAAGAAATCATTCTATCGTTCATCTTCCTTGCAAACAAAGGTATTATCCAATGTCTCTTTTTCCATGAAGGAAGGGGAAATTGTCGGTTTAATTGGTGCAAGTGGGGCAGGCAAGAGCACGATTGGTCGTATAATAAGTGGCTTAGAAACAGCAGATAGTGGAAAAATCCTTTTTGCTGGTGATGACCTAACTAAAATGAAGACGAAAGTACGTCGTCAATTAGCGAAAGATATTCAAATGGTCTTTCAAGATCCATATGAGGCATTGTCGAGTCGAATGAAGATTCATGAGATTGTTGGAGAGTCCCTACATATTTTACAAATTGAAAAGGGCAATCTTGAGCAAAGAACCCAATTAGTTAAAGAGGCCCTTCGTAGTGTGAATCTCGACCCGGACTATTATATGAATCGTTATCCACATGAATTATCCGGTGGAGAAAGACAAAGAGTGGGGTTAGCAAGAGCATTTGTGTGTAAACCGAAACTGATATTAGCTGACGAGCCGACCTCTATGCTAGATACATCTTTACGCCTGGATTTAATTAGGTTAATGAAAAGGATGAATCAACAAGAAGGTACATCCTATTTATTTATTACACATGATATTGCGTTAACACGTGACTTTTGCGATCGATTGATTGTTCTAAAAAATGGAGAAATCGTTGAAACTGGAGAAACGTTAGATGTCATTATGAATCCAGTACATCCTTATACGAAAACTTTAATAGAAGCCTTATTAATACTAGAAAATCATGGAGGTTAAAAAATGACTATTCAATTTATCTCATTAAACGCTGGTGGTGTTTTTGCCCAAACTCGTTTAGAAAATCAAGATTCAACTGGCTTTACACATGTAGATATTTACCAGTTGCCATATACAGACTTCACTCCTTATGCATGTTTAGTTATTGGGGGTATGTGTGATCAGGACTTTTTATTAGAGCATAAGGACATAATTTCATCATTTTTAGATGAGGGGAAAATTGTCATATTCTCAGGCAATCTAGTCACTGATTGGTTACCAGGCGGTCGCCCGTTTGTGCCGAAGGAGATTAAGAGTTTTCAAGATTATGCAGTCAAAATTGAATCAGCTCACCCAATTTTTGAAGGAGTACTAGAGGATGATATGACTTTTAATAAAGGAGTTGCTGGATTTTTTGCTCGCGGTCATCATCCGTTACCAGAAGGGGCAGAGGTGCTTCTTACATTGGATGGAAAAGAACCGATTACATATATCGATCGACAAAGTACAAACGGGACGATTCTTGTTCATGTAGGCTTTGATTTATTCGGCTATATGGGAAGTAATGATCTAGAGAAAACTACGTCACGCATTTCTCCGCAATTAAGAAAATGGGTAGAAGAGGAATATAGTAAAACAATTCAGGGGGTACAATCATGAGAAAGATTGCTGTTGTTTACGGAGGAAGTTCGCAGCACCACCGCACATACAAAACGTCTGAGTTCGCTAAACATTTCCATCAATTAATCCCTATTAGAGAATTAGCAGAGGCATCGTTTGAAGAAATCGATGTTTTGCTCATTCCATCACAAACGCATTTAGGACTCTTAAAGGAAAATGTCGAGAAAATTCATGCCTATGCAGATAATGGTGGGATTGTTGTGACGTTTGGTCCGCAAGGCTTTGATTGGTTACCTAAACATGATTGGGAATTCCGAATTACGAATTTTTGGTGGTGGTTAGAGAAAGATGCGAAAAGCGGTCTTGTATTAGCAGGAGAAAACCATGATCTATTCAAAAATTATTTAACATTATCTGATGCAACATGGCATCAACACGGTGTGTACTGGCCACCCGAAGGCAGTGAAGTATTAGTAGCGACAGAAGATGGTGGAGCGGTATTTTATATTGATAAAGTAAGTTCGAAAGGAACATGGATTAATACGACGCTCGATCCTGATTATCATTACGGTTCTTATTTTATGCCGGCAACAGAACGTTTTTTAAGGGGATTTCTTCCTTGGCTTGAGGAAGGTAAGATTTAATCGTGATTGTATTAAATCGTGTATCAAAGAGTTATGGAGACAGAAAGGTTTTACAGGATGTCCAATTTCAGCTTCAATCGAATGAGTTCGCATTTTTAAAAGGGAAATCTGGATCTGGAAAAAGTACGTTAATTAAATTCCTTTACAGAGAAATAGAGAGAGATAGTGGAGACATTCTGATTGATGGGCAAGAGATTGGACAAATGAAGAAATATGAATTAAGGAGAAAAATGGGTGTGGTTTTCCAATCCTTTGAATTATTAGAGCGAAAGACAGTGTTAGAAAATGTCATGCTCGCAGGAAAGATTTTAGGAAAACCACAAAAGGAGATAGAAAACGAAGCGGTTCGTCTTCTAACAAGAGTAGGACTGGCAGACCATCTCCACCATTTTCCGAAGCAATTATCAGGAGGGCAGCAACAACGCACAGCTGTTGTTCGTGCCTTATTGAATAAACCAAAGCTCATTCTAGCTGATGAACCAACTGGTAATCTTGACAGAGAAACTTCTCTCGAAATATTAACCTTGTTAAAAGAGCTACATGAAGAAGAAGGTGTATCGATGTTGGTCATCACTCACTCTGAACAACTGATTCAACAAATGAATGAGAAGTCATGGGTGATTGAGGGAGGTAAGGTTTATGAGCTTTGAATCACTCCGCTATATATGGGACGATGTCCAATCTGGACTGAAGCGCAATAAAGGTGCATCGCTTGCATCTATTATTCTTATCTTTGTAGCTGTCACTTTAATCGGTTGTCTGCTTTTAATGAGGCTTGCTCTTGAAGATACTATCACTTATGTGGAGTCGCAAATCTCAATGAAGGTGTACGTGGAGAAAGGGTATGATACCGAACAACTATCTTCTGTGCTTGTAGAGAATGATTTTATTCAATCTGTCGAAGTAGAAACAGGCGATGAAGTGTTAGCTGGTCTCTCACATTTTTTTATGAATAGAGAGCATTTGTTGGATTCCTTTACCAATGGGGCGATGAATGATGCTATTAAAGTCCATGTGACAGATGCAAGTCTAATAGAGGAAGTGGCTCGGTCTTTAGATGGTATGCAGGGCATTGCAGAGGTCATCTATCCACAAGAGATGGCTCAGACACTGTACGAGTGGATTAAGAAAGTTGAAACATATGGTAGTATCATTGCTATCATACTTTTAATCATTGCTTGTATGGTTGCCTACATTGCCTTTCATCTAGCATTATATCAAAGAGAAAAAGAAATTCGTGTAAAGCTATTAGTAGGAGCGAATCCTGCTCATGTTAGATTACAATTCTTAATTGAAGGGTTTTTATTAGGGTTAGTGGGTGGTATCTTGAGCCTTTTCTCTACCTTTGCTCTATTTGAACTTGTCTTACATCCAATTGAACAAGCAGTGCCTTTTTTAATACAGTTAGATAGCTCTAATCGGATCATCGTCTTTAGTTTGCAATGTATTGTAAGTATAGTGATTGGCATTGGGGCAAGTTTTCTTGCAACAAGAAAGTTGATTCGTGATGTTTAAAAAAGTCATACTCACTATTATGCTTGTTATGGGACTCGCACTTCCTGTTTATGCTCACTTGACAGGCGCTTTTGCTGACTTTCTTGCCATTGTCTATGATGAATCAACGATTGATAAGCTAAAGGATGAGATGAAGGCAACAGAGAAGGAAATTGCAGCACTAGAGCCACAGGTAGAATCACTAGAAACAGCATTTAAGCAAGATCAAGGACTAGCCGTTGATCAGCTGCAATTTTATAGTGATGTTGGTCTAGATACATGGCTAGCTATGACTGAAAATGGTGAAGATATAGTTGATATCCAAGGGAATTATTGGCTGATAGAGCAGCAGATTGATGCGTATTTAGAGGAATTAAATACACTCTATCTGTCGTTTAAGCAACTAGAGGCAGCAAAGAATGCGTTAGAAGGACATCAAGAGTTGTTAGGGATGATTGAGAAAAATATCCAAGCTAGAGCGACCTATTTAGCGGAAAATGAAGAGTTAGGATTAGAACAGATCGCTAACTATTTAGATATTGATTGGACGGCTGAAATAGAGGATCATATTATTGCCGGTATTGAGCGCGATAATAAGCGAATTAATGAGGAGTTGACTCATTGGGTAGTGGCTCAACCTGATGGTACGTATCGATTGTCAGGAGAATGGTTAAATACTGAAAGTGACTTATCCTATTATTTTCGGGCGGATCATGTGTATATGGTTTACGAGCGTCCAGAGGGACATGTTATTTTAATCGGGCAAGTCTTACAGAATAAGGATGGACAATCCGCAAGCTTGATATTAGAAGAAGGCTTTTATAATGGATTTTTCTTACCGAAAGAGTTATTAGAAGAATTGATTCCATTTACCTTATCCTATGAAACTTTAAAAAACTTAGATGGCGTGGAGCAACCATATCTTACACAAAAAGATGGTTATCTACAATTACAAACCAAATAAGGAGAGAAAAGAGATGTGGAAGAAAATCGTCAGTATATGTGCGGTGTTATTTATACTGATAACGTCACAAGCTCATGCACATGTGATGAATGCTGATAATGCTTATAATGATTTAAATTATACAGAGGCAAAAGGTGAGATATTGTTTATTACCGCTTTAGGGATGACGAATAGCCAAGATGAAACTGCCACTTTCAGACCAAATGACAGTTTGACGATGGAAGAATTGGCTGAGTTTGTCGCAGCATATTACCACCTTGAAGGAGAAAATACGGCCCAACAAGTAGTGGAAAAAGGATGGATCTCTTCACTCAAGGGGAACGCGACATTTGCTGATGTAAATGAAGCTTTTTTTGCAGGTGAACTGGCAATTGAAAATGGTTCTGAGAGCTTAACAAGAGAAGCATTTGCTATGTTTATTAGTGAACACGGAAGTTCCCTAATAGAGGAGGCTGGCTTTACTGAAGGGCCAGTTGGTCAAGTTGAAGCTGTCGAACAAAAAGAGATAAGTGTTGATGGGAAAGATACTCACCAATATCATATTCAAATAGGTGATGAAACAATCATACTTGCTGCTCACCCATATGTAGATGCACCATCTGTTGATCCTACTGTTTGGGAAGGAATGTATGTGACAACTTCATTACTAATGGAAGACCCTCATGATAACGGTGAAGAGGTGGCACAGTTCTTATCTATATCTGAAGAGCAGCCTGTACAAGAACAAGTAGTTGAGGAAGAAACATCTTCTATTGATGAAGAGAGTAAGAAAGAAACAGCTGAAGTGGAAGAAGAGAAAGGTAATCATTATGCCAATTGGTTGTTTATCGGCTTAGTTGTTGTTGTCGTTCTTATCGTGGTCGGTTTGTATATGAAAAAAAGGAAATAGTTAGAGAGGGATTATAACCGTAACAAGAAACTGATTAAACGTTTCTGTTACGGTTTTTTATTTGTTTAGAGGTGGTGACAAATTAGTGATATTTGAAGAATTTAAAAGATATTAAGTCGTTCTTATCATTTGTTCACACAAGTTAAAGAGTTGGGTATTTAAGATATACGCATTATTCAAACTGAAGAAAGAGATTGAAAGCCGAGTAGAAGAAAGTTGTTGCATGTCACTCAGAAGAAAAAATTCAAACGAGAGGGAGGCAAAAGGGGAGAGCGAGTCACTCGGGTGGGCAAACCGAAACGAGAGCGAAGCAAAAGGAGAGAGCAAGTCACTCAGATGAGCAAACCAAAATGAGAGGGAAGCAAAAGGCGATAGCGAGTCACTCAAATGAGCAAACCCAAACGAGAGCGCAGCAAAAGGGGAGAGCGAGTCACTCAGATGAGCAAACCGAAATGAGAGCGCAGCAAAAGGGGAGAGCGAGTCACTCAGATGAGCAAACCAAAACGAGAGCGCAGCAAAAGGAGAGAGCGAGTCACTCAGAAGAGCAAACCAAAATGAGAGGGAAGCAAAAGGCGATAGCGAGTCACTCAGAAGAGCAACCCGAAATGAGAGGGAAGCAAAAGGCGATAGCGAGTCACTCAAATGAGCAAACCCAAACGAGAGCGAAGCAAAAGGGGAGAGCGAGTCACTCAGAAGAGCAACCCGAAACGAGAGCGAAGCAAAAGGCAATAGCGAGTCACTCAAATGAGCAAACCCAAACGAGAGCGCAGCAAAAGGAGAGAGCGAGTCACTCAGAAGAGCAAACCGAAATGAGAGCGCAGCAAAAGGAGAGAGCGAGTCACTCAGAAGAGCAAACCGAAACAAGAGGGGAGCAAAAGGAGAGAGCGAGTCACTCAAATGAGCAAACCCAAACGAGAGCGCAGCAAAAGGGGAGAGCGAGTCACTCAGAAGAGCAAACCAAAATGAGAGGGAAGCAAAAGGGGAGAGCGAGTCACTCAAATGAGCAACCCGAAACGAGAGTGCAGCAAACGGCAATAGCGGGTCACTCAGATGAGTAAACCAAAATGAGAGCGAAGCAAAAGGCAATAGCGAGTCACTCAAATGAGCAACCCGAAATGAGAGCGCAGCAAAAGGGGAGAGCGAGTCACTCAGATGAGCAAACCAAAATGAGAGCGAAGCAAAAGGCAATAGCGAGTCACTCAAATGAGCAACCCGAAATGAGAGCGAAGCAAAAGGGGAGAGCGAGTCACTCAGATGAGCAAACCAAAATGAGAGCGAAGCAAAAGGAGATAGCAAGTCATACACAGATCCGAAAACAGAAAAGAAAGCGTTGCAAATGTAGTTTGCGCGTGACCCTGGTTCAAAAAATCATTCCCTTCAGCCACACAAGTAATTTAGCTTATTGTTGCAATTAGTCTTCTGTTTAGGCCTCTCCTCTGCAATGTAACTCCAGTTTTTTTGTGATTGAACAATTAAAGCCACCAAAAAACATGTATCTTCCAACTGAATATTAATTTAAGTTTATAGGAATAAGCTAGCCAATTAAACAAATAATACCAATATCTTATGGAAGATAGAGAGGGTGGATAAATGAAGTTTTCTCGCCTTCAACTTGCTTTTGTCATTATTTTATTTATAGGCATATCTAATCATGTGCTCATTTTACCCCATTTGTTGGGTTTGGCTAAACGAGATGCCTGGTTAAGCGTTTTAATCGCCTACGGTATTATGTTTGTTTGGATATTTTTATATAAGATCATCTTATCTAAAAATCAAGCTGGCGAACATACCTTCCTTTGGATGAAAAAAAGAGTTGGGACATTTCTTTCCTATAGTATTATGAGTTTGTTTCTCTTGTATTTTAGTGTTGCTGGTATTGTTTCATTTTTTGATTTGATCCAATCAGTGCATATTTTTTTCCTACCATTTACACCTATATGGATTGTCGCCCTACCCTTTATTTTGTTATGTGTGTGGGCAGCCAGTTCAGGCATCAAAACGATCATCTATACTTCGACCATTCTCTTGCCTATTGTATGGGGATTAGGTATGTTTGTCGCGATAGCCACCTTAGAGGAAAAAGATTATTCCTATCTTTTGCCGTTATTTGCTGATAAAGACGCTTCTGTTATTGAAGGTGTAATCATCGTGCTAGGTGGGAGTGTGGATTTACTTATCTTCTTTATCATTCATCACTATTTTGAAAAGAAGATACCATATTGGTATTTAATGTTGTTATTAACTGTTTTAACGATGCTTATTATGGGACCAACCATTGGTTCATTAACATCATTTGGTCCAAGTATGGCTGCTAATATGCGGTTTCCTGCATTTGAACAATGGAGACTTGTATCAATTGGGGATTTAATATCCCATGTGGATGCTTTAGCTGTGTTTCAATTATTAAGTGGTGTAACCATCAGAGTCTCACTTTGTTTATTTCTTATTCCGGAAATAATCCATATTCAAAAAAAGTGGTGGAAGGTTATTCTCATAACTTTAACAGCTCTTATCTTATATGGCATCGTTTCCTTACAGACGAGCGATATTCTTGTTTTTCATATCATTAAACATTATTTTTACAAGGTTGCCCTATGTTTTGGGGTGGTTATGACCATTATTCTATTGTTCGTCAGCTATCTTCCTAGCCGAAAGGGTGAAAAAGAGTATGACCGTGGAAAGTCAATATAAACAATTAGATAAACTTTTAGATACCGGAAAGCTAAACAGTCGGCATTTAGAGGAATTATTTAATCAGACATCAGATATCCATTTGGTTACACAACAAAATGTCCTCACCTTATACGCTGATGGAATGATTAGTAGAGAACAATATAACCGTTATGTACATGCGATTGTGACTTATTTCAATGAAGGATACCGCTCGAAAGAAATGGCATCACAATGGCCAACATTTTTAAAAATTCATCAAACAAAGGATATGGTGAGTCATTTACTAGGTGGTTATGTCATCTTCTATGTAAACGGAGGCAGGAATTATTTTGCAATCGATATCGCTCAAATTCCACATCGCTCACCTGAAGATTCACAAACGGAAGTTGCCTTAAAAGGTGCAAGGGACGGATTTACGGAAGAATTACATACAAATATGGCTCTGATTAGAAAAAGAATTAAAACAGAAAAGTTAAAGAGTGAAGTCTTTCAAATTGGAAGTGAAACAGAAACAAAAACAGTGCTTGTCTATTTAGAGGGCAAGGCTAAGCAAAATGTGATTGATGAAGCGAGAAAAAGATTAGAAAAAGTTGATGTAGAAAGCCTTATTAGTGCGGGGCAACTTGAACAATGGATATCAGATAAGACATTTTCTCTCTTTCCTCTTTTAGATTATATAACGAGGCCGGATTTTGCAGCGCAATGTTTACTTAGAGGTCGATTTGTTATCATTGTTGAAGGGTCACCTACGGTATTAATAGGGCCGATGAACCTATTAGGAATAATCAAATCTCCTGAAGATGTTCACTTTCCTTATTATATTGTTGCCTTTCAAAGATTGCTTCGAGTCGTTTGTTTATTTATTGCTATATTCGTGCCGTCTTTCTTCCTTGCTATCTCAAATATTAATATTGACCAACTACCTTATCCTTTAATTGCAACCATCGTCATTTCGCGCCATGGATTACCCTTCTCCTTACCATTAGAATCATTTCTCATTCTCCTTCTTTTTGAATTACTAAAAGAAGCGGGAGTTCGGATGCCGACTGCCTTAGGGCAAACGATTTCTATTGTAGGGGGTATAATTATTGGAGATGCGGCAATTAGAGCAGGGCTTGCTTCTCCAACATTGCTTGTTGTTTTCGCTGTGGCGGCAGTCGCCACTTTTACATTAGTAAATCAATCGCTTACTGGTACTGTAACGATCCTCCGATTATATACGATGCTTTTCTCTACTTTTTTAGGCGTTTATGGATTTGCCTTAAGCTTCATCAGTATTGTTGTTTACTTAACAAGACTTGAATCGTTTAAAGTGTCTTATTTAGAGCCGATAACATCTCTGAATTTTGGTGAGTTTTTGTCCGCTTTCATGGTCAATCCTTTTCGCAGAAGAAAGAATGAAAACTGGATTGCAAGTATAAGGAGAAAGAGCAAATGAAAAAGCTCTTCCTTTCGTTATTATGTCTCCTTCTCCTAGTGACATGTGCATCCTGTAAGTCTGACATGAAAGAAATACAGAATTTGAATTTTGCAACTGCCTTAGGTGTAGACTTTAAAGATGGGAAATACCAATTATATATACAACTTGTTGGACTTGATTCTGTCGCAAAAACCGAGGGTGAAACAAGCTATGCTCAAACATATATTTCTATATCTTCTGGAGAAACATTATTAGATGCGTATTTTGAATTATATAAATCTGAACAGGAAGTTATTATATTTTCGCATATTTCAACAATAGTTGTCAGTGAAGCGATTTTAAATCAGGGTCTTGACCATGTGTTGGACGAGTTGACGAGATATTATGAATATAGGCAAACGCCTTGGATATTTGCTACCCAAGATCCAATTGATAAGGTGTTGTCCACACTAGGTTTATTTAAACAGTCTTCTCTAGAAACCTTATTACATCATCCGGATCGATCAAGTAAACAAAGTACAATGGTAAGACCGATCAAGCTTTATCAATTCTTTAGAGAAATATTTGAACCTGGGAAAACGACTTATTTACCTGGTATCACAATCACAGAGAGCCAATGGAGGAGTAACGAAAAGAAAGAGCCTAAATTGACTTATAGTGGCGCCTTTTTTATTAAAGATATTAAATATATAGGTTATTTTAATTTAGATACAATTAAAGGCATAAGGTGGGTATCCAAGGGTACAGAAAGGTCTTCATTGAAAGTGCCTGATGGCGGAAATCAGGAAACGATTATTGTTATTGATAATATCAAGACGAAGAAGAAACTTGTAGATAGTAAAGAGGGCAAATATCAATTTGAAGTACAACTAGAAGTAAAAGCGAGTCTTGGGAATAAGGTAAATGACCAGACATATAACCAGTTACTTAGAGAAACAAAAGAAAACTTGTCAAAGGAAATTAAAGATCTATTCCAATTAGGGGTAGAGGAAGGTATAGACTTTCTTGACCTGGGTCATATTCTCTATCGTAATGACTTTAAAAGCTGGGAAAAGGACAAGGAAAATTACTTAGATAAAAGTGAGGTAGAAGTAAGAGCAGATGTAACGATTCAACATGCAAGTGCATTTAAAAACAAACGGTTTGAAGAACTGAAAGAAAGAGGGAAGACAGACTAAGAACCTGGTTGAAACTTAAGTAGATTGGCTCCCTTATAAGTAGACAGAGATTATAAAGATGCTACTTATAAGGGAGTTTTATCAATATCTATTCGTACATGTTTAGTGTACGAATTTGTAGTTGTCGCCCATCCTTTTTTTCAATGGACATTTTATTGATATACTTTACTGTCAATCAATTGCAATTGGTGTTGCTGAATAATCTGCGCCAATTGGTCGCTATAGATTTTTTCGCCTTGTTCATTTTCAATTGTACTGTATCCAGCGTCTTGTAATGCTACTGCTTGCTCCATATAAGTTGTGCCATTGAATAGCCCATTTTTTTTGTAGCGATCGTGAGTGGCTAAGAACTCTCCGTGATCTTTTACGGAATCCTCCATTTGATCATATACCCTAAAAGCATCCTCAATTGTTTCATCATAGTACTCTTTCGTTTCTAGGTTTACTGATTCTCCGTCCCAATTATGGCTCTTGATGCCAAAGTAGTTATTATATTCGGATGAGAGGGTCGATCTACCCCAATCGGATTCAAGTATGGCTTGAGCAATCGTAATTGATGGAAGGATACGATAGGTTTCATAGTTTTCTATTGCAATTGCTTCAATATCATTGATAAAGTTTCGTTGCATTTTTTTTAGGTTATTATTGTCTGCTGCTTCAATTTGATCTGTTAATTGATTATAGTAATTTTTCACTTCTTCTTTTTCTTCTTGGCTGTACTCATTTTCGGTTAATACTCTATCAATCTCTTTTATTTTAAAATCATCATTTTCTTCGGTAATAAATTGATTTGTTAGTTGTTTTATTTCCTCATTACTTATTTTTTCAATGCCATACTTCACTTCTGCCATAGCTGAAACATAGCGCCAATCAACTTGAGCCTTCCCACGACTCGTTTCATCAACAACTGCTTGAACTTGTCCTGTTTGGTCAATAGAGATACTTTTTTCTTTATTCATAGCGATAAAGTAGATGCCCACTATAAACAAAACGAGTGTAAATAAAATCCACTTGCTCTTTTTCATTCGAATGTCCCCTTATTCCATATTACTTTCTACTAATATAACTTGAATCATGTTCATTCTTCCAGTGACACCTCTTTATAAGAGTAATAAACTAAATTTTCTGCCATTACAGATAAACATGAAAGGATATCCTAGTCTGCCGATAAAAATAACAGGACAAAAGATGTGGTTATTTATTTTTGATAGGTCATTAATCACGCATTTTAGATAAAAAGGGGAATATTTATGGGCAAGTTATTCGATCGAAAGGGGAAGGAAAACTCATTCCTAAACCGCTTAACATCCACTATTCAATTTCAAATATTGCTGCCGTTCTTAGCGCTAATTATCATTGCAGTCATGACGGTTAGTTATGTTAGTTACCATTTTAGTATTAAAAATACGACAGCGATCCTCAACCAAAAAGTAGAAGAACAATTAACGAGTTTAAATGATACTTTTGAGATGTTCTTTACTCAGAAACATCAAATCATGACTCGAATGACGATGAATGAGGACATCATTCCCTCAGAAGGTGACAATGGAGAGGTATTAGCCTATTTCCGCGAAACACAAGAAACAACGGACTCTGTCATAAACCTTTATTCAGCTAGTGAGAGTACGGGTGAAGTAGTGATTTATCCTGAAGCTGATTTAGGAAATGATTTCCTTGCAAAGCAAAGAGATTGGTATAAGGAGGCAGTTGCTGCAAAAGGTGATCCCGTTTGGACAGCACCATATAAAGATGGTAGTACAGGGGAAACGATTATAACGATTTCTGAAGCCGTTTACCAAAATGATCAATTAGTAGGTGTTGTTGGGGCTGATGTACTTGTTGACACATTGATTGAGATGGTCAATAAAATGGACGTAGGTGACACAGGATATGGCATGATTGTCGATCCTTTTGGTAAATATGTTGCTCATCCTGATTCAGCACTTATTGGACAAGCCGCTTCATTAGATTTGTCCACAGACTCTAATGAACAATCACTTGGAAGTATTGAGTTAGAGGAGGAAATTGTTCATTATATTGAGAATCCTACAACCGGATGGACCATAGGCGGTATAGTCAAAACGAGGGATTTAGAAAAACAAGGGGAAGCAATCGTGTTACCTAATTTAATTACTATTGGTGTGGTTTTATTGTTAGCAATTGTTACTTCGTACTTCATTACCCGAGCTTTAACAAAGCCGATGCATGATGTAGTAGGCAGAATGAAAAGTATGGCAGATGGAGATTTTACTCATGAACCACTTCCTATTAAACATAAAAATGAGATTGGTCACCTTGTAATAGCAACGAATGAGATGAATCAACAAATAAAAACGCTTCTCGTTGATGTTCAAGATGTATCTCACACAGTAACAGCCAAAAGTGAGGAATTGAAATTAATTTCTGAAGAAGTAAAAGCAGGTACTTCACAGATTGCTACAACAATGGAGGAGCTTGCGTATGGTTCAGAAGCACAAGCGAAAAGTGCGAGTGACATTTCTTCCTTTATGAATGATTTTGTTGTAAAGATTGATGAGACCAATGCGAATGGTGAATGGATTCAAGAAAAGACAAAAGATGTTTTTGTTATGACGGAAAAAGGCACGTTAAATATGCAACAATCAACGAAACAAATGGAGACAATTCATGACATTGTCAGCCAAACAACAGCAAAAATGAAAACATTGGATCAGCAAACACAAGATATCACAAAGTTGGTTGCTGTGATAAAAGAAGTAGCTGAGCAAACGAATTTACTTGCATTAAATGCTGCTATTGAAGCAGCGAGAGCGGGAGAACATGGTCGTGGGTTTGCCGTTGTTGCAGAAGAAGTTCGTAAACTAGCAGAACAGGTGGCAGCATCTGTCCAAGATATCACATCTATTGTCATGACCATCCAATCTGATTCAAAAGAAGTCGTTGTTTCCTTGCAGACGGGATATACAGAGGTTGAAAAAGGAAAAGAGCAAATGGATGAAACCAATCAAACATTTGATGATATCCGCCTATCACTGCAAGAAATGGGAGAAAGTATTGCTCAAATTGCAGAAAATCTTAACGATATTACAGCAAATAGTCAAGAAATGAACGGTACAATTGAAGAAATCGCCTCTGTGACAGAAGAATCAGCAGCGGGCATTGAAGAAACATCTGCATCGGCAGAAGAAGTAAGCGGTTCGATGGAAAATGTGACTGAAAGTGCACAACACTTAAATAACTTAGCGACAAAGGTTCAATCATTAATTGGTCGCTTTAAACTTTAACATAGAAGAAGAAATCCTGTGAAAGCAGGATTTTTTTCTTTTTTAACGAATGTTAGGGGTTGGTATATAGTGAAGTATTTTAAGGTTTATTAATAAAAATTTGTAAAAGGATGATATGAATGATTTTGATCGAGGAGGCTAAAAAAGTACTGAATATTATCGAAGTAACACTAATGTTGATATAGTATAAATTTCTGAATCTGTTTCCCGTGTAGGGAAGACGAGTATTCCGATATTGAAATCAACGTCTTATGGAATAAAGATCATATGGATGATGAACGACTTTACCCAATAAAGAAAGAGGGGGTAAAGTTCTCGACTTTTTCCCATTTGAAGATGAAGAATGGTCCGAATCGTATATAGTCTCTAACGTAAAATATGAAATAAGCAATTTTCGCACGATAACTTTTCAGCGGATCATCGATGACCTTCTAATCAAGCAAGAAGCAGATATTGAAAAACAAGTATTACTTGCAAGCCTAAAAGTGGTATTCCACTCATTGGTAAAGACATATTTAAAGCTTCAAGAAGACAAATTGATAGATATCCAACAGCACTCACAATAAATTTGATTAAAGAGTATAAAGAAGTAACAAATAGCTGGCATAGTAGATATGGATTACTAGCGCGAAATGATTGGTATATGTTACAACAAGTTCTTTTTTCAGTTGAAAAGAATATTTTAATATTATTATTTGTATTGAATAAAGAGTTTATTCAACACCCTGGTTTTGTATGGTTAAGGAAATCGGTCAACGCATTGAAAGTTAAACCATCAAATTTTCTCGAGAGGTTAGAGAAAATTTATATAGGGCAATTAACTATGAAAGATTTACAAGAACTTGAAAAAATATTAGTAGAAACATATAGATTAGTAGAAAGAGCGTATCCCGAGATAGATTTAAATGAAGCGAAACAAAAAAGTATGTTAACTCGCCCTACAAACAATAAACAGTCATTATAACTAAATAAATGGATGAATGGAGGAAAGTTCAATGGATTACGATGTGATTGTGGTTGGCGCAGGATTAGCTGGTTTGGTGGCAACGGCAGAAATAGCGGATGGTGGGAAGCGGGTATTACTTTTAGACCAAGAGCCAGAAGCATCCTTAGGTGGCCAAGCATGGTGGTCATTTGGTGGACTGTTTTTAGTCAATTCCCCTGAACAGCGTCGAATGGGAATCCAGGATTCTAAGGAGTTAGCATGGCAGGATTGGCAGGGGACAGCTGGCTTTGATCGGATAGAAGATGAGGACTATTGGGGATTGCAATGGGCTAAAGCTTATGTTGAATTTGCAGCAGGAGAAAAGCGGGCATGGTTACACAAGATGGGGGTTCGTTTTTTTCCAGTAGTCGGTTGGGCAGAGAGGGGGGGACAGTTAGCTGATGGCCCTGGTAACTCTGTACCACGCTTTCATATTGTCTGGGGAACAGGTCCAGGAATCGTTGAGCCATTTGAACGCCGAGTACGGGAACATATGAAAAAAGGCTTGGTCCAATATCAACCGCGTCACCGTGTGGAGCAATTAATAACAGACGGTAGTATGATTGTTGGATTAAGTGGCTCCGTATTAAAGGCTAGCCAAGCGAAACGTGGGGAAGGAAGTAATAGAGAAGTAGTGGGTCGCTTTAAATATGATACAAAACTAGTCTTAGTCGCTAGCGGAGGAATCGGTGCGAACATGGAGCTGATTCGTAAAAATTGGCCAAGTAGACTTGGAGAGCCACCTCAACAGATGATTTCTGGAGTTCCGGCACATGTGGATGGAAGGATGCTTTCGGTTACAGAGGCAGCAGGCGGAAGGATTGTGAACCGTGACCGCATGTGGCATTACACAGAGGGAATTAAGAATTGGCAGCCTGTATGGGAGAACCATGGGATTCGTATTCTTCCTGGACCATCTTCTATTTGGCTTGATGCAAATGGAAAACGTTTTCAAGCGCCTAACTATCCAGGTTTTGATACACTTAGTACACTAGAGGCAATTAAAAAAACAGGCTATGACTATTCTTGGTTTATTCTTTCTCATAAAATAATTGAAAAAGAGTTTGCCTTATCTGGCTCCGAACAAAATCCAGATTTAACGGGTAAAAGCATTAGTAAAGTGATTGGCAGAGCATTAAAACGTGTACCAACGCCTGTAAAAGCATTTATGGATAAAGGGGAAGATTTTGTTATTGCTAGTCAACTAGGTGATCTTGTCACTGCAATGAATAAACTTTCTGGCAATGATTTGCTGCGTGTGGATGAAATTGAGAGACAAATTCAAGCAAGAGACCGTGAGATTGATCATGCTTTTACAAAAGATTTGCAAGTGACAGCTATTAGAGGAGCAAGAAACTATCTGGGGGATAAATTAATACGAGTGGCTAAGCCTCATAAAATTCTTGATCCAAAAAACGGCCCGCTTATTGCCGTTCGTTTAAATCTCTTAAGTAGAAAAACACTAGGTGGTTTGCAAACCGATTTATCAGCAAGGGTGTTAAATGAAAAGGGATCCCCTGTTCACGGCTTATATGCAGCAGGAGAAGTAGCCGGCTTTGGCGGAGGTGGAGTGCATGGCTATCGCTCATTAGAAGGAACGTTTGTTGGTGGCTGTCTTTTTACAGGAAAAGTGGCAGGCCAAGCAATCGTGGCAGCATTAGATAATGAAACGATATGAGGAGCTTATACGATGACATATAGACTGACAAGACTTGCTAATGATGACGCAAAAGAACTGTTCAAATTTGAAAAAGTGAATAAACAATTTTTTGAGAAAAGTGTTCCACCTAGACCTGTAAGTTATGAGATATATGAGCAGTTCCTACAAGTCTTAATAGAATTATTAGGGGAGCAAGCTGAAAATAAATCATTATTCTATCTTATTAGAAATGAAACAGATGAAATTGTCGGTAGAATAAATATTGTAGATATAGACTGGCGAGAGAAAAAGGGTTATCTTGGCTATCGCATAGGTGAGACATACACTGGGAAAGGGATAGCGAGTCATGCATTGCAAATTCTTCTACAGCAAAATAAGAAAATCAATCAATTCTTGGCCAAAACAACGAAAGATAATATTTCTTCTCAAAAAGTATTAGAGAGAAATAACTTTGTCATGCAAGGAGAAGAGGGAAATTTTATTTACTATCAGTGGGATCGGTAGTTGGATACAAGTTACTAGGTGAGAGGAGATTACGGCATTTATGTTTGAAAAAATAGGAAGGGGTGAGGGAGTTGTATAAAGAGAAACCAATGCTCTCATATAAATGATAACCTATCGACCCCAATTTTAATAAGGAAGAACAAAAAGATTTGGTTCTCCGGGGATTTATACCATATATTCAACTGCTTTTCTTGTGGATTTTGTGTGTCAACATGACATACCCCTATTTCCCCACACATCATTCTAATTTGCTTATTATCTTTCGAAGAAGCACATCTTTCAACTCTAGTATGTAGTCTTCAAAGAAGTCCAATTAACAAAATATTAATAATATTGTAACTTCAATTGATGTTAATTATGATATACCATAAATAAGTAGATACATAATTATTTCAAAGTGATTATTGCTTGCTAAAACTCATAGAAAGTCCTATCTAAGATTGGTATTAGCAGCTCTTATTAGAGTGTTGATATAGACAACCATTATAATGAGGAGGAATTCTATGTTGAAAAAGTCGTTGCTGTTCTCTTTGTCTCTTGTTTTATCATTGCTTGTTTTTCAGTATGATTTCTTACCTGCTTCTGCTTTGCCTCCAGATTTGCCATCCAAATCTACTACCCAAGCACAACTTAATTCGTTAAATGTACAAAATGAGGGATCCATGAGTGGCTATAGTCGAGAAAAATTCCCTCACTGGATTAGTCAAGGGGATGGTTGTGATACAAGACAAGTAATCCTTAAGCGTGATGCCGACAATTATAGTGGTAATTGTCCAGTGACTTCAGGTAAATGGTATAGCTATTATGATGGCATCACTTTCAATGACCCCTCACAATTAGATATTGACCATGTCGTTCCACTCGCAGAAGCATGGCGTTCTGGGGCAAGCAGTTGGTCAACTGCTAAAAGAGAGGACTTCGCCAATGACCTCAATGGACCACAACTCATCGCAGTATCAGCCAGCTCCAATCGTTCCAAAGGTGACCAAGATCCATCCACATGGCAACCACCTCGTGCAGGTGCAAATTGTGCTTATGCTAAAATGTGGATCAATACAAAATACAATTGGAGTTTGCATTTGCAGAGTTCTGAAAAAACAGCTCTTCAAGGAATGCTCAATAGTTGCTCCTATTAAACAATCAACCAATGAAAGGAGTCAATTAAATGGATACAATCTCATCTGTGTTTAAGGCAACTCATGGTGTTATGACTACTGAGGTTGGTGTCATCAGTGGGGATCTTGAATTACGAACGACATCTGACAAAGAAGGTAACCTCACTCTTGCGATTACTTATGTAGATGCGGATGAATGGTACACACTTCCAGGGGGAAACTATCAGTTACATGACACTCGGGACCATGATGTGATACACCGGATGTTAATTGCAGTATTAAACAGGCAATAATCATAAATGTAATGTGGCGTTCTTGAATGTGGAAGTCGGCGTGAAGGTATTCAAGCTTTAATTAAATTGAAGGATAGCCATATTCAATAAACCATGGAAAGGAGTACCGATGTTTAATTTGCTAACTGAAATAGAAGGACATCCTTGTTCAATAGATAAGGGAGAAATAAAAGATTTCAGAATGAGGAAAATAATTGTAAAGAAAAGTCCGAAAACGATGAGTGCTGTTTGTCAGTTATTCGCCGCCGTGGATATCATTAATGAAGAGTCTAGTATGATGGTCTATCCAATACCTGATGAACAGGCGAGATTGCTTGTGATGGAGATGGCTGCTCCTCATTATGAGGAAATAAAAGAAACCATTATTGCTGGACGGGTAAAGGAAATGAATTTATTTCATTTGAAACCAGAATCAAGGATCATTATAGAAAAGCATCTCCAAAAGAATGGGTATCCGGCTATCCAAGATTTATATAGAAGAAAACGAATAAAACTCTCAGATACACCACAAAAAATAAAATATTATCTCATCAATAAAGAGAAAATCGCACAATTAAGCTCAAGAGAAACGGAAGAAGTTTTCTCCTTTTTTCATGCAACCTTTTTTGTTCAACAGGAATCGATTCTCCTTCAGCCTACTGGTTGGCAACTAGAGGATGAGTTAATCACATCTTATACTATTCGCACATTTAGTAGAATGGCTGGAGATCTCGTTCTTTGGGTAAATGAAAATTCGAATGATGTAGTTGGATTAGAAGTGTATCGTAATAAAATTCCACTTCCAATTGTTTCTAATTTAAGCTAATATGAATGAGATAATAGATAATAGATAATAGGAGAAGATGCTTATGTTTAACCGTAATCGTAATAAAAACGTAGAAACAGTTGACCAAGAAGTGGAAATAGATAATATTTATACCATATTACCCCCTCCAGGTACGATTATTGCTGAAGCAACAGAAGAAGAAATGGAGCAAGCAGCCGAATTAGAAATACGTCATATGGCTTTTATGAGATTACAAGAGATGTATGTACAGTTCGATGGTTCTTCTTATAAAGAATTATTGCAAGATTTCCAAGAGTTCGAAAGAGATTCAACAAAGTTTTGGAGAACAGTAGCAAAAAGACTGGCTGTTCCTTATGAATGGCCGATTAGAATTGATCATGCCAATGGCCCCATTTATATAGGTGAACATGAGGTAGTTGTCGAAGAAGAAGAAGAATAAAATAACTTGTTAGAGATAACCTATTACCTTCATGGATAATAGGTTTTTTTTGCGGATGGCAGAAATAATCATAGTAAATGGACAACTAATCACTAGATTAATCAGGTCGCCTTACTTCTACATTTTATTGTGGAGGATTTTTAAGGGTTAGAGTAATCCAGTAATCTTTGTATAATCATTCATTATATGCATTTTGACGTTAGTTGATTAATTTTGTTAAAATTAATGTTAAGATTGTTTTATAAATGTCATTCAAAGTAAAAGTTGAATGTGTTACTGTATAAGGAGGAAACGAAAATATACAGTTTAATAGTATAAATATTAATAAATAAGAATAGGTGGGGGAAACAACAAAGAGTATGCATACGATAAAAATAACCAACAACAGTGAGCAATTAGTTGAGTGTATAGAATACGAGCAGGAGAAAGATTTTCATAGAGTCTTAGAACAATTTAAAAATAACCCAATTTATAAGGAATGCTTATTGGAAGAATCTAAGGGACAAAGGGTAGCGAGTTTAAAAGTGGATAGTGTGAATGGTAACATCCATCCTAACTAAGCAACTCTAGAATTGAATGAAAGTTCTGAACAAAGAATAAGCATCAGTTATTGTTTGAGGCAACAATAACTGATGCTTATTCTTTATTTCGTGTAGCGGTGATTACCTATGAAAAAGCAGATCCTACTCATGACGTTGACTTCTTCTTCGTTGTGACAAACAAAGCGACTAAGCAAAAGGCGGCAAATATGTTGAAACTAAAAGGATAGGAAGTCATTTCAATGGATATACCGGCGAGATAGGAACCTAATGATTGCCCGATTCCCAGTGCGAAAAAGGATAAACTTACTCCTAAAGCCGGCAAAACGGGAAAAATCCTCGTGGCCCAGACAATACATAGTCCCGTGAGGAAAACGTAGGTACTGCCAAATAGAAAAGCTGATAGGTAAATAGCCACAGCGCTTGGAATTGTTAATAGAAAGATAGACGTTGCTAGTAAAAAGACAAGTAATCGGTAAGACAGGGACAATCCCAGTTTTTGAATAAAGTTTCCTGAAACGCCTCCAAGTATGCCAGCCAATCCTATGATCATCCAGAATATCACACTTTCATTGATTCCTAGTCCATAGCTTGAAGTTATGAAGCTTCTTGAAAAAGTCCAGTAAATTGAAGAACTTCCGCCGATTAAAAGGGAAGCAACTAATAAATATTTAGCTGTTTTTATAGCAGATAGATATTTAATATTGTTATCTGATACCGATTCCTTTTTCTCATCAGGAGGAAGAGAAAAATGATTCCAAATCAATACAAGAGCAGCAATAACAGCAAATAGTAAGTAAGCTAATCGCCAATGATCAGTCAATAAAATAACGATGGGTCCGGTCAAAATAATACCAAAGCTGGTTCCACTATTGATCCATGTGTTTCCTTGGTCGAGCTTTTCTTTTGATAAAGTGTTTTGCACCATTTGACTTAATGCTGGAGAAGCTAATCCACTACCTAAACCAGCTATAAATAGGCTTATATTTAAGTATAAAATAGATGGCGCACTAGCCATCCCTAGTAGTCCAAAAACGGCTGTAAAACCAGCAAAGAGATTCACTTTCCGGTAGCCAAAATGTTTAATCAATAAGGCTGAAAGTAATAAAGCAAGTGCATAGGCGATAAATGCAATGGAACTCCCTAGCCCAGCTTCACCTTCACTCATGCCCAATGTATTCGAGATATTTGGGAGAAATAAGCCATAACTTAAGCGGGCAAGTGCATATGTGACAGCAATCATTGCTAATCCAGGTAGTATTACTTTTCTCATGTTTATTCACCTCATTCAAATAGATATAACGTTCATTATATTTTCTTGAAATAAAGAGCGAGACCCTCTATTCCGAAAACAAACTCGATACTGAATGATGAAATTCTGTTGCTACAGTCTCTATAGCAAATACTTCTGCCAAAGCGGTAGCTCCTTCAAATAACAATTCAAGCCTTAGTGCCTCGTTGCTATTCAATCCTTTACTTGTGAAAAAATCAATGAGCCGTCTTTTATGTTGTTCGGTAAAACTGACAATCTCACCATTAAATGAAGGTTCTAAAGAATACTCCTCTTTAGCCCGCAGAAACATACAACCATTTGAACCGTTTATTCTTAACCAATTGATGTGTGCCTCGGCTAATCGAATAGCTAAGTTGCCCTGATTGGATATGGCATTTTCTAAAATGTCAAAATATCTTTCTTCTCTTCTACGTAATACTTCTAAAATAAGCGCTTCTTTCGATGCAAAGTGGTTGTACATTGTCATAAGAGCTACATTAGATTCTTTAATAATTTGTTTTAAGCCAACTGTATGAAAGCCGTGCTGATCAAATAATTTCTCTGATTTTTCAAGTAATTGCTCTTTCTTTTTACTCATTTACCCACACATCCTTTAGATATAACGTTCATTATATAAATAGTAAACCATTAAAAGGGGTTTTTCAATTAAGCTGATTCGTTTGGATAAAGGAGGTAGGAACATAACAAAATGAGCTAAAATCAAAAACGAACAATTACAAATTATGATTTATAAAACTCCTTTTACCAAAAATTCCATTGCCCTCGCGTACACTTGCTTCCCGCGGGGAGGGGCTTGAGCCTCCTAGGGCATTACCTGCGGGATCACAAGCTCCCCCTCTATTTCCCACAGGAGTCGAGTGTCTTCCGCTCCGGTCCACTATTTACTTCATATAAAAAGATAAATTACAAAAAACCCGAATGATTAGCTGTTAGATATACCTAATCATTCGATAAATCCTTAGCTAGCATACTGATATCCTAACCTCTTTTCCTTCTTACTTTTCTTGCATTCTTTTTACATTCTCTGAATGATACGGTGAATCTTTTACTTCATTTACTACACTAAATGGATTACCATCTATATCGAAAAAATCGAAGAACGCCATCTCTCCCATATGTTGAATATCAGTCGTTATGACTCCATTTTTATTAAAATACTGATGAACTGTTACGATGTTATCCACGACAAAATTATAATAGGCGTTTTTTTGGTTATCTTGTATAGTGAATTCCGTCGGTTGTGGACGATTCACTTTGATTAAAGCTAACTGAGTTGACCCAGTAGGTAAATAAAATCCCGCGCCCCCTTCCCAAACGTCAATTTTCGTCGCACCTAAGTATTTTACGTACCATGAAGAAGATTTTTCAATATCTGACACAGGAATAAAAATGCTACCGACTTTAAACATAGGTTTCCTCCTAAAAAATTGGCTTAATTATAATAATAATACAAAAAGTGAAATATTTTAAATTTTTAAATATCAATTGATTTAAATATGTATGATTATCTATTCGGTGTAGATGATATGAATGAAGATGTATGTTAAAATATACGAACAATTGTTCTTTTTAGGAGGATTATGATGAGAAAAGTAGTACTATATATTGCTCAAAGTTTAGATGGTTATATCGCAACAAAAGAAGATTCACTAGATTGGTTATTTAGTGTGGAGTCAGAAGGAGATAATGGCTACGGTGAGTTTATCAACGGTGTGGATACAATCTTAATAGGAAAGCGTACGTATGATTGGGTAATGGAACAAGAAAAGGGAGAATTTCCATACAAGGATAAGGAATGTTTTGTGTTCTCCCGATCAGTGAATGAAGATACGGAATATGTGAAATTTATTCATCCAGATATTAAAGCATTTACAAATCATTTGAAAAATGGTGAGGGAAAAAGCATATGGCTAATCGGTGGGGGTGACTTACTTTATACATTCTTACAGGAAAATCTTATAGATGAAATGATTGTTACTGTTGCACCAAGAATCATTGGTGAGGGCATTCCCCTTTTTAAGGCAGGTGATTATCAATTCAATCTTTCTTTAATAAGCACGAGAACCTTTAATCAATTTGTTGAATTACATTATGTTGTGGAAAGGTAATGTTTCGAGAATTAATGTTCTGTCAAAATCATTCAATCGTGTTTAATTAAAAAGGTTTTGACAGTATTAATTGTATTTTTTCCGGCACTTGTGAAGGTAATGATATGGCAAAAAGAAAATGTTGAACCATCTGACATAGTATAAGTGCCATCCGCTGACGCAAGTTTTCCATGGGTGATAATTCGCTCAATATGTAGAGATAAAACATGATTATTTTCAGTGTTAGCAAAGAAATGAAATAGGCTCTCTTTGCCAATGATTGACTGATGGTTCACTCGTTGCCATTGGATATCCTCTGACAAATAGTGAGAACCTTGGGAGGGATCTTTACGAGCAAAAGCATGTATCATTTCTTTAATCGTCTCTTTTTTTGGTGCATTGCTACAATCTTTTGGGTAAGTAAAGGTAAAGTCCATTATACTTTCACTCCTTTTTATGTATCTTACCGGATTTTTTGTCTGATTGACAAATCTATGGAGAACATAATATAGTTATTATTAATAAAAGAAGGGAGGATCATTAAAAATGACTGCAAGTATGAGATTACGCCACGTTACTTTGAACAGCTAATTGAATAATGTTCAAAGGCTCTGTTTTCATAAACAGGGTAAACGGGAGTAGTCTGCACATTTTTAATGGTTTTCA
The DNA here is from genome assembly GCF_038007625.1 of Cytobacillus sp. FSL K6-0129. Taxonomy (NCBI): domain Bacteria; kingdom Bacillati; phylum Bacillota; class Bacilli; order Caryophanales; family Bacillaceae; genus Cytobacillus; species Cytobacillus sp. FSL K6-0129. The sequence continues at coordinate 3,926,557 of NZ_JBBOXM010000001.1, forward strand.
TCGTGATAATTTCGAACAGAAAACGCAGATTGTCTGTGTTTTTTTGTTATCTCTAAAACAAATACCACCATATACGTTTACCCTAAACACAGACAACCGAGCGCGTCTGTGTTTTTTTATGATCACATTCCTTTAATCACTCAACTAAAGGAAGTGGCAGCGTGGGACAATTAACATTAGAAATAAAAAATATTGAGGTGACATATCTAGATCGTATTATTTTAGAGATTCCTTACTTATCAGTCTACCAGTATGATCGAATTGGGATTGTTGGGAAGAATGGTAGTGGTAAAACGACCCTATTAAAGCTTATGTATGGGGATATCTATCCTTTAAAAGGAAGTGTGAGTAAACAGATTGACTTTGGCTACTTTGAGCAAAAAGAAGTGCCGGAAACAAGGCAAGCAGACGGAGAGTTATTATCAAGGTTATCCGTACCAAATGAGGATGTGAATCATTTAAGTGGTGGTGAACAGACACGATTAAAACTTGCTCAACTTTTTTCCACCTATTATGAAGGATTGCTTATCGACGAACCGACAACCCATCTGGATAGTGAAGGCATAGATTTTTTAATAGATGAGCTTATGTATTATTACGGTTCGCTCATTATTATTAGTCATGATAGATACTTGCTCGATCAATTGGTAACAAAAATATGGGAAGTTGAAGATGGACACGTAACAGAATATGTGGGCAACTATTCTGACTATGAGTCACAGAAACAACTAGCTCACAATCAGCATATTCAAGCATTTGAACAATATAAGAAAGAAAAACAAAGATTAATTCAAGCAGCGGATGAAAAAATGAAGCAAGCAGAAAAAGTGAATCAAGCCAATCGTTCAATGTCGAAAAAAGAGGCAAAAGCAAAAGCGAACCGAATGTTCATGACGAAATCAAAAGATACAAGTCAAAGGAACATTCATCGTCAGGCGAAGGCAATAGAACAAAGAATAGATCAGTTAGGAGAGGTAAAGACACCGGAAGTTGATCGTGTGCACCACTTCCCACAATCAAAAATTCTTCAAATGCATAATAAATACCCAATAATGGGAGATAGAGTCTCTTTATCTGTTGATGGCAAACGATTATTAACACATGCCAGTTTCCAGTTCCCATTAAGAAAGATCATTGCCATTGAGGGAAGGAATGGTTCCGGTAAAACGGTTTTACTTAAACATATCGTCTCCAATGGGGATGGAATAGTTCTATCTCCTAATGTATCATTTGGTGTTTATCATCAGCATAATTATTTATTAGAAGGTGTACAAACGGTTTTAGCATTTATGAATGAAAACAGTGTATATGCTGAAAGTAAAGTTCGTACAGTCCTTCATTCTATGGGTTTTGAAGGGAATGACTTGCAGAAATCGGTAATGACCTTAAGTGGTGGAGAATCAACCAGACTTGTATTATGTCAGCTATTTTTAGGAAGTAATAATGTACTCATCTTAGATGAACCAACCAATTTTCTAGATATAAGAGCCATACAAGCATTGGAAAGTTTTCTTCATGCATATGAAGGGACTGTACTGCTGGTAAGTCATGACCGAACTTTCGTGAAAAGAGTGGCGGATCATATTTTTAAAATTGAAGAGCAACAAATAAAACAAGTGAAATAAAGGAGAGATAAAAATGGATAAAAAAGAAGTGAAAAGACTAGCTAACAAACATGGATTAATGATTGATGAGGAAGAAATTAAAATAAATGAATCAGGTATGGATTTCTTAGTTGCACATGTTGTGGATAAGGAAAATAATCAGTGGATATTACGTATACCACGCCGTGAAGATTCAATGACTCGTTCAAAACAGGAGCATGCGGTACTTGAAGTACTTTATAAACATACGAGCATTAAAGCACCGCATTGGGAGGTTTTTACGAATGATTGTATGGCCTACAAACAATTAGACGGTATACCAGCTGGCACAATCGATCATGAGATACAAAACTATGTTTGGAGCTTCGATAAGGAAAGTGATTTGACAAGGTATCACGCAACGTTAGGTGAAATACTGGCAGAACTTCACCGAACGCCGATCCCCTATGTGAAAGATATTGGTATTAAAATTTTTAATAGTTCCCAAGCAAAAGAGGAAATGAGTTCAAGAATGAATAAGGTAAAGGAGATTTATGGGGTAAGCGATGAACTTTGGAGACGTTGGCAGAAGTGGTTGGCGAATGATCGCCTATGGCCCAATCATACAGGATTGCTTCACGGTGACGTGCATCCAGGGCATATTCTTGTGAATAAAGAGAAAGAGGTAACAGGATTGATAGACTGGACTGAAGTAGCTGTCGGTGATGTATCTATAGACTTTACTTCTCATTATTTAATTTTTGGAGAAGAGGGGTTAGATGCAGTCATCTCAGCTTATGAAAAAGCGGGCGGCAGGACATGGCCATTTATGAAAGAGCATATCATCGAACTTGTCAGTGCAGCAGCCGTTGGAGTAGCTGAATTTGCTCAACTCTCTGGCTTGGAGGAAATGGAGAAGATGGCAAAAACGATGCTTGGTGTAGATGGGGATAATGAGGAGAGCAGCAAATAAATCCTAGAGATACTCAACAAGCGAGCAAAGACTGTGAAAAGATTTGCTCGTTTGTTTTTACTATCATTCGTTTGAAATCTACAATCGTCATTTGAAAACAGGGTGAAGCAACATACGACGATTATCCGTAGGTGATCCATAGTTGAACTGAACCATTAAGAATAATGAAGGTAATAGAAGAATAATGTCGAATCCCACATAGGAAGAACAGCAAATGGAGGTTTTTCGGGTGGCACATTTACTCTATCAACTCTGTATTCAGGGCGAGATCACACAAATCTATCAACAATTAATAAGAAAGGAGCATCGTACTGCAGAAGAGGAAGCCATGTTGAAAAGTTATCAACAGCGCTTCTTTCAGAAGAATGAACCTTTTCAACATGTTGATAAGTGGATAGCAAATGTAGTTAATTGTTATCACAGCTATTTTATAGATGTTTTAACTAGGAGAAAAGATGTTTCTCAAGCGGAAAGTGATCTATTAATAGGTTTAGGTAAATCAACATTTAGCCATGCTCAGTCGATGGAAGAAATAGAAGAAGAGCTGAGACAAATATTTAAAGAGAAAGGCTATTCATTCGTCGGAGGAAGGACATTTCCACATTATGGTCCATATATTTGGCAAACTACAGAAAGTAAAAAGGTAGATGTTGAACTTTTAAATGAAATAGAAACGGTTCAAGTATTTTTCCTCGATGATTTTTTGATGCTGGGTTGGCTAGACTATGCCACTTTTGGAGAAATAGGAGCAGGTGGATGGGCATCGAAGGAAGGGATCTATTGTATACTTCCTCGCTATAGAGAATATTTAAATGAAGATCAGTACCTCGTTTCATTTTTAAAGCATGAAGCTCAACATATCAACGATTATAAACATTATCCGAATTTAAGCGGGAAGGAGCTGGAGTATCGCGCAAAATTAATCGAGCTCATCTATTACTCAGACCATCGTTTGCTAGAAAGGTTAATCCATCAAGCCATAAATAATGATATTCCACATAACTATGCATCTTACCAAATCATGCAGCAACTATCTACATTCTTTTTCAAGAAAAATGAACAAAAAGATATGGATAAATGGTTGAATATACATTATAAGGAAATCTGTCAATATGGGAGAAAGCTATATTGTCAACATACAGATATGTTGAAAGGGTTAAGGACAGGAGGTAAGAACAGTCTTTAAAAAGTTAGCTTATTTTATTATTTTATTTAGCTGGGTTGTATTATTTAGTTATTTCTATAACCTTTTGATGCCAAAGAGCTGGCTTTATCTAGTCATTGGTATACCAGCCCTTTATTTTAGTACAAGTTTTTTAATAGATAGAATGAAAGGTGAAAAAACTCCTTGAAGCGAAAGGTTTATGATTTTTATTCCAATGCTTGTAGGTCATCGACAGTAATAAATCGATAGCCTTCTTTCGTTAAAGCTTTTAAAATTTCTTCGATCACTTGAAGTTCGTCACCAGATTGATCATACATTGGATGAAGGAGAATAATAGAACCAGGGTGGATTGCTTCTAATACATAGTCGATTTTTTCCTCTGGTGTAGTGAAAAAAGTATCAGGTTCAATATTCCATGTAATCGTTTCTTTTTCTTGTTGCTTGAGATAATAAGGTAAGAATACTAATTTTTTGCCGTTTGGTGGTCTAAAGTCTATCTCGCCTTTATATCCCGCTTCATGGATGAGTTCATCGGTTTTATCAATTTCCTCTTTAATAAATGTCGGTGACTTGAAAATCATTCTTGCATGTGAAAATGTATGATTACCAACTTGATGATCAGCTTCAATAATTGCTTTCGTTTCTTCGGGAAACTTCTCTATATCTTGACCAATCAGAAAGAAAGTGGCCTTTGCATTGTATTGTTCCAATAAGTGAAGAACCTGTTCCACATTTTTAGTTGGACCATCATCGAAAGTAAGAGCAACTACTTTTTCATCGGTTTCAATGCTATTTGTTATGTTTCCGAATAATTGATATGATCTTGCATTCATTAATTCATAGCTACCGAATAAAAGCAAACAAAGTAACAGTAACGACAAAAGGATTTTAAGATATGTTTTTTTTCTCACATTACTATTTCCTCACATTTTAGATTTCATTAGTCTTGATTATAACAAAAAAATGAAAAAGGACTGAAACTATTTCCGTGTAGATCCGTATAACATAGTAGAACATTGCAATAACGAAAGGGGATACTCCATGGGAGAACTATTTATATTCTCACTTATAATCGCTGTGGTAAGCGCAGTTATTTTGTTTCCAATCTTATCTTTATTTCAAAAGGGGGAAGAAAAGAAAAAAAGCCCTTCAATTAACGGGTTCCTTTTTATCTTCATTCTCCTCTTTATTATTATCTTTAGTATTTACTACTTCACTAATTTAGATCGCAATATGAATGGTCTTGTTATCGGTTTAACAGTGTTAGCTGTACTTGGCGGTTTCTTTGCTAAAGGTATAGAACGTAAGGTTAAATTAGTACTAGGTTTAATAGGTATCATAGCTATCGCTTATATGTCTTTCGCATTTGTCTTTAATGCAGATAAGAAATTTGAAAAAGCACAAATGCAGGTCGAAGAAGAAATTGAAACATTTGATGAGAATGAAACACCAGCAAGTGTGCCGCCTGATTTTGCTCGTAATAAAATGAAGAAAGCTTTTGGGCAAGTGCCAAACACGAGCTATTATGAACTTGGGAGTTTACAAATACAAAAAGTAGATGGGCAATATGTGTATATTGCACCAGTAGAATTTTCCGGTTTCTTTAAATGGATACAAGGTGATACTACACCAGGGTATTTTACTGTAAGTGCAACAGACTCTAGTGCCAATCCAAAGTTTATTAAATCGGAAATGGCTTATACACCATCTTCCTTCTTAAACAAAGATATTTATCGCCAGATTCGAATGCAATACCCTGATTATATTTTCTATGGTGATGTGCAATTAGAAATTGATGATGATGGTAAGCCTTTTTATATTCGCACCTATGGTGAATTTATTAGCGCAAGAAACGGTTTTAATCCATTGGGGATAGTGATGGTTGACCCGTTAACAGGAGCTGCTAAGCAATATAAATTAAAAGATGTACCTGCTTTTATTGACGGAGCTGTTTCGCCGGAGACAGTTAGCTTGCATAATAGCTACTTCGGAAAATATGTGAATGGCTACTGGAATAGTTTATTTGGAAAATCTGATGTGAAGTTACCATCAGATGAAGGTACAGAAGCGAATGTGAGTCCTATTTTTGATGAAAAAGGCGATATGTATTATTTCACTGATTTCACCAGTCCGAAAGAGGGCGTTGACTCTATGCTAGGATATTCTTTGACGAACTCTCGAACAGGTGAAGCGACTTATTATACGGGGAATCTTGAAGAGTCTTATATGGATTCTCAAGGGGCATTACAAATTATCGAAAAGAAATTCATTGAGAAAAAATGGTATGGTAAAATGCCAATCCTATATAATTTCTATGGTGAAGCAAGCTGGTTAACACCGGTATTAGATACAAATGGCTTCTTGCAAAACTATTTTATCGTTTCAGCTGCGAATCCGGAAATTGCTGTTTATGCTAGTACACCAAATGATGCATTGAAGCAATATAAAACAGCTCTACAACGTGGTAGTGGAAGTGTTGAAGGAAGCTCTAGTGCTGAAGAAGTCCAATTAACAGGAAAAGTAGTTAGGGTATATAAAGAAAGAGTAGGGGAATCAACAAACGTATCCTTCCTTTTGGAAGATGGTAAGAATTTCATTGCCTCTACTGAAAACAATCCGCTAGCGATCTATTTGCAAGAAGATGATGAAGTAGAGATGACCTATTTAAATACAGGTGAAATGTTTTTACCTGTTAAAGAAATGACCATTAATGGATTAGAATAACAATGCTTTACTTAAAACGTGCACAATTCTGTTATGAAAACAGAATTTGTGTGCGTTTTTTTATTTGGTAGCCAATTTCATCTATTTAACCATTGTCTAACTATTTTTTACTCTTTCTTTAGTGAGGATGGTTTTTCACCCGTTATTTACTAAATTATTTTATGAATAACAAATTTATAGAGGATTAATAGGTTGAAATCGAGGAATTTAGGAAAAATAAGTATGCAGTAACTGCCTGAGACATTATAAAAGAGATTTGCCGTTTAGAGAAGAGAACATGGGACTCCGCCCATCCTGAACAGCTCGCTATGGGATTTCTTTGTTTTGCTACTGCTTCATGTGTGAACAAAATTTTGTTACGCATCATGCAAAAAAGGGGAGTCGAAAGGATTGGAATTGTTATTACCATATTTAGGTGTATTAATCGTTATCATCTGTCTTGAAGGATTACTTGCTGCTGATAATGCGGTCGTATTAGCATTAATGGTCAGTCATTTACCTGAGAAACAACGGAAAAAAGCCTTATTTTATGGCCTAGTTGGTGCAATGGTTCTTCGTTTCGGGTCATTATTTATTATTTCTTTCTTAGTGAACGTCTGGCAAGTTCAAGCCTTAGGTGCGATATATTTATTAATCATGTCAATTAAAAATCTATATACTTGGTTGAGAATGAAAAAGAACAATCATTCTCAACAACAGGAAGAAGTCATAGAAGAAGCTACTCAGAAAGAGTTTTGGTGGACTGTATTTAAAGTAGAATGTGCAGACTTAGTCTTTGCCATTGATTCTATTTTAGCTGCCGTTGCTTTAGGTGTAACCTTACCTGAAACAGATTGGGGTCATATTGGTGGACTGAACACAGGGCATTTCCTTGTTGTATTTATTGGTGGACTGATCGGTGTCCTTCTCATGCGTTTTGCTGCTAATATCTTTGTTGATTTACTTCATAAACGTCCGAACCTTGAGGGGGCCGCTTATCTGATTGTCGGTTGGGTAGGGATTAAGCTACTAGTGATGGTTCTATCCCACGAAGACATTGCTTGGTTACCTGAAGGCTTGGCTCATTCTGCACCTTGGCAGGTGATATTCTATGGTATTCTTGTTGCTATCGGGGCAATTGGTTGGTTTTCATCTAAAAGGCAAGCAGAATAGTTTTATTCATATTCGCTTATTCGTGAGTGCTAATTTTTCGTTGAAACAGAATACGAAGGAGATTTTTTTGTTGAACAACTATTTGCTGAAATTTTCCTGAAATAACACTAAGGTAGTCCATATAAAACCATTCTTGATTTGGGCTATCTTTTTTGTGCTTACAGTTGAGACAAAGAAAAAATTAACAAATAATTTCAAAATAACACTAGATTTTTTTTTCATTCCATCCTATAATGAAAATGATTCTCATTATCAAACAGAATCTCTGAATGAAAATCGTTTTTTATATGGGAATGTTAGTGGCAGCAACTGTAGGGAAGGTTGAATAGTAATGAGTGAGAAGCATCTTTGTATAGGGTTATCATTATCACCTACTTGGTTAAATGGCTGGGGTTGGCGCAAAAAGGATAGTAGTGCAGAACGTATATTTTCTGCTGATTTTTACATAGAGCTGACGAAAAAAGCAGAAGAATCAAAGTTGGACTTTGTATTCAAACCAGATGCATTATTTTTGCATCCAGAAAGAGTCAATATATCACCAGCGATGGGAGGATTAGATCCGACATTGTTGATGACGATGCTAGCAGAGCACACAAGTCAGATTGGATTGGTCACAACTGTTTCGACTACTTTTAACCCACCATACGTGATTGCAAGGCAATTACAGACACTTCATCGGTTAAGTGAAGGAAGAGCAGGGTGGAACATTGTCACTTCTATTGAAGGTGGAGATAATTTTGGCCATAAGAATATGCCTTCTTCAGAAGAAAGATATAATCGTGCGAAAGAGAGCGTAGATGTTATTCGTAGGTTGTGGAGGAGTTACCCTGCTGAAGCTTTATTAGTTGATCGGGATGAAGGGATATTTGCTGATAAAGATAAAATTCATCCAATTGATTATCAAGGTGATTTCTATGATGTGAGAGGACCGCTGAATTTACCTGCTCATCTTGCTGGAGAATTACCATTATTTCAAGCAGGTGCTTCTGATGCTGGGCGTGAGTTTGCTTCTGGTGTAGCATCAGGAATCTTTGCTGCCACACCTACAATCGAATCAGCGATAAGTTATCGTCAAGATTTGCGCAATCGTGCAAAGTCAAAAGGTAGAAAAGCTGATGATATTGTTGTATTACCAGGATTATCACTTTTCTTAGGAAATACAACTGCTGAAGCAAAAGCGCTTTATCGTGATGCTTTTGCACATCTAAGTCTGGAGCAACAATTGGCAATGGTACGGCGTATACTGGGCCTGGATCTGAGTGGATTTGCTAAAGATGACAAAGTAACTGCAGCGCACATACCGCATAATGATCGACAAGTGTATAGCAAAACACATGCAGAACTGTTAAAAGATTACATTATCAAAAATGAACCAACAGTTCAGCAATTACTATCAAGGCCAGAGGTTATCAGTTCGGCTCATTGGATAATCATCGGCACAGTCGAGGAGGCTGCACAGCAGATTGAATACTGGCTGGATAAAGGAGCAATGGATGGTTTTATTGCTTTACCAGGTGGTTCAATAAGGTCACTACAACTATTTTTCGATAAGCTGCTACCATTACTTGTAGAAAAAGGATTGTTCAGAGAAGAGTATGAAAGTAATACATTTATAACAAATCTAACAAAGAAGAAGAACTAGAAGGAGAGAAAAATAGTGAATAGAAAGTGGATGTTAGCTAGTTTAATGATGTTCATCATGTTAGTATTAGCCGCTTGTGGTGGAGGTAGTAGTGAAGAGTCAAATGCTTCGAACAAAGAGGAAGATGATGCAAAAACCGAAGAAAACAGTGAAGATGGTACAAAAACAATTGAGTACTTAGGTAAATCATACGAAATCCCTGCTAATGCAGAGCGAATCGTAATTACTGGTGCCATGGAAGCAATGGAAGATGCGTTAGCATTAGATGTACATCCAGTGGGTGCTATTTCAGTTGGAGGAGAATTTCCTGAAATTTATACTTCTATCACAGATAAAGCTGAATCTATCGGTGAAAAAAGACAACCGAACTTTGAAAAAGTGCTTGAGTTACAACCAGATGTTATTTTAGCAACATCTAAATTCCCTGCAGATGTAACAGAGAAATTAGAGAAAATTGCTACGACTATTCCTGTTTCTTATATCTCTACTGATTGGGAAGCAAACTTAAAGTTAATGGGTGAGATTTCTGGAAAAGAAGATAAAGCAGAAGAAGTATTAAATGCATATAAAGAAGATGTAGAAACTGCAAAAGCATCTATTGCTGGAGAATTAGAAGGTAAAAAAGTAGCAGCTGTACGTATCCGCGCAGGTCAAGTATTTGTTTATCCACAAGATGTATTCGTCAATCCTGTTTTATATAGTGAGTTAGGATTAGAAGTACCAGCAGAGATTGAAGCAGCAGAGAACCAAGCACAACTTTCAATTGAGCAGTTAGCAGATATGAATCCAGACCACCTATTCATCCAATTTGCTGAAAGTGAAAATGCAGAGGCGAAAAACGCTTTAGAAGATTTACAAAACGATCCTATTGTGAAAAACATTACGGCATTTAAAGAAGATCAAGTATATGTAAATACGATTGATCCACTATTAGAAGGCGGCCCTGCAAATAGCCGTGTTGAATTTTTAAAAGCATTACAAGAAGATTTATCTAAATAATATCGCAGGAATAAGGAATATCATCAAAAGATGATAGTACTCTAGCAGTTATTGTCCCATATACACACCATCCATATTTTTTTTCGCTCTCGCCTATGGACCCCCTTTCCGACGTGCTGAGCTATATATCCATTATGGACAATAATTGACTAGATTACCTTTTTCTATATAGAATTTCGAGGCCACCCAATATTTTGGGTGGCCTCATTTGTCTCCGCCGGTATTTAATCATTTTCTAAAAAGAAGGCGTGTTTGCAAGTCACTCAGAAAGTAATCCGGGGATGAGCGCTTCGCAAAAGATGTTTGCAGGTCACTCAGGAAGAAACTCGGGGATGAGCGCTTCGCAAAAGGTGTTTGCAGGTTACTCAGAAAGGAAACTGCGGATGAGTGCTTCGCAAAAGGTGTTTGCAGATCACTCAGAATGGAAACTGCGGATGAGCGCCTCGCAAAAGGTGTTTGCAGGTTACTCAGAAAGGAATCCGTGGATGAGCGCTTCGCAAAAGGTGTTTGCAGGTTACTCAGCAAGAAACTCGGGGATGAGCGCCTCGCAAAAGGTGTTTGCAAGTCACTCAGAAAGGAAACTGCGGATGAGTGCTTCGCAAAAGGTGTTTGCAGATCACTCAGAAAGGAAACTGCGGATGAGCGCCTCGCAAAAGGTGTTTGCAGGTTACTCAGAAAGGAATCCGTGGATGAGCGCTTCGCAAAAGGTGTTTTCAAGTCACTGAGGAAGAAACCCGGAGATGAGCGCTTCGCAAAAGGTGTTTTCAAGTCACTCAGCAAGAAACTCGTGGATGAGCGCCTCGCAAAAGGTGTTTTCAAGTCACTCAGAAAGAAACCCTGAGATGAGCGCCTCGCAAAAGGTATTTGCAGATCACTCAGAATGGAAACTGCGGATGAGCGCCTCGCAAAAGGTGTTTGCAGATCACTCAGAATGGAAACTGCGGATGAGCGCCTCGCAAAAGGTATTTGCAGATCACTCAGAAAGAAACTCGGGGATGAGCGCTTCGCAAAAGGTGTTTGCAGGTCACTCAGAATGGAAACTGCGGATGAGTGCTTCGCAAAAGGTGTTTGCAGATCACTCAGCAAGAAACTCGGGAATGAGCGCCTCGCAAAAAGTGTTAGCAAGTCACTCAGCAAGAAACCCGGAGATGAGCGCCTCGCAAAAGGTGATCTGAGTATAATTTTTATCTTTGGAACAAGTTCCAAATAAATGAAGCCCGTAATTAATAGTTTCTTACTATAGAAAAATTATATAATGATATTAATTTATTATTACTTATTTTACTATATTTACAATTATCTGGATTATTAATCATTACAATGGTAAAGATCGTTGCTCTTAAAAAATTATTCGAAAGTATAAGCGACGAAACAGACAGTATCTTGAATCTACCAAGAAATAATTCGCCATTTAAATAAGACCACAAAAAATATTAGCAGGGTTTATATATTACGAAGTGAGCGAACTATTTTACAAGAATAAAACCCGAGTACGCAAGGTACCCGAGCAATTAATTCTTTATGATTCAACGGGCACACCGTTAAATGGTGTATCACTCAATTTGATCGAATCTGTTGGACATCCATCGATGGCGTCTTCAACGTCAAAGAGGAGATCTTCAGGTATTGGTTCATTTCCTTGGTTATCATCGAGAATGACAAAAGAGATTCCTTCGTCATCATAATCATACACATCTGGAGCGGAAGCACCGCAAGCGCCACAAGCAATACAAGTTTCTTTGTCTACAATCGTATATTTGGCCATGATATAACCTCCAATAAAAGTTTAGATACTAATTATAACTAAAAAAATACGGTTAACTTAATAATGTTATATACGGAATGATAATTGGATAATTATGATTTGTCAAATATTTTAGAAATAAATAATTTACGGTTATAACCTTAATTACCAATGTTTTTGACTTATTATAATTATATTAACTCTATTTTAAAATATCTGATTTTTATTTACATTTAAAAAATTATGTGATAATTTAAGTGAAAATAAATATAACTTTTTTACGGTTGTAAACTTGTAAAAGGTTATATTTATATATGTTTTTTAAATGAAAGCGTTTTAAAAACAGGCTTTTTCTATAGAAGGCTAGTGCTCAAAAGCTTTTTTACAAAAATACTTACACAATCTCCACATAATAACACTGCTCAATTGAGGTGTTTCAACGATTAAAATAATTTACTTATATGAGTAGCTATCAAAAAGAAAAAGCCACAATAACCAATAAGGAGATAAAAAGATGATTCTACACAAAGCTGAAACCTTTAGTAAGTCTGAAATGGAAGCGCTACAGTTAGAAGGATTAAAGAAAACTGTGAATCGAGTATTTGAACATGTCCCTTTCTATCAAAATAAGTTTCAAGAATTAAATATTACTCCGAATGATATCCAAACGCTTGATGATTTAAGTAAACTTCCTTTCACAAAAAAATCCGATTTAAGAGATAACTACCCTTATGGCTTGTTTGCGGTAGAGATGAAGGATGTCCTTCGGGTACATGCTTCATCTGGAACAAGTGGGAAACCAACGGTAGTTGGTTATACTAAAAATGATGTTGATAACTGGGCTGATTTAGCTGCTCGTGCGATTGCCTTAGCTGGTGGTGAACCGGATGGCATTTTCCAAAATGCCTATGGCTATGGGCTATTTACTGGGGGATTAGGGATTCATTTTGGTGCAGAAAGGTTAGGAATGGCGACAGTTCCGGTATCTGGTGGCAATACCGATCGCCAAATAATGATTATTGAGGATTTCAAACCGACAGTGATTGCAGGTACCCCTTCTTATATTTTGAAAATTGCAGAAGAAATGAAAGCGCAAGGCAAAGATCCAGCTAAGAGTTCCTTAAAATATGGCATTTTTGGTGCAGAACCTTGGACAGAAGGTATGCGTAAAAAACTTCAAGAGTTGTTCGGTATAAAGGCAAGTGATATTTACGGATTAAGTGAAGTGATGGGACCAGGTGTAGCGATGGAATGTCATGAAGAACAACAAGGTCTGCATATTGCTGACGATCATTTCTTGGTAGAAGTAATCGATCCTGATACGTTAGAACCAGTAGCTGAAGGAGAAATCGGCGAACTTGTTTTTACTAGTTTAACGAAGGAAGCGTTTCCAATTATTCGTTATCGTACAGGAGACTTAGCTTCAGTAAAATCTGGTACTTGTTCTTGTGGTAGAACAACGAAAAAAATGTCTCGAATTAAAGGGCGAATCGATGACATGATGATTATTCGCGGTGTAAATGTATTTCCTTCTGAAATCGAGCATTATTTATTACAAATAGAAGAATTGGCACCTATCTATCAAGTACATTTACTCAATGATGGTGTACTGGATAGTGTAGAACTTCATGTAGAAATGGATGAAGTTATGTATCAAAAATCGAACGGTGTCGATTTAGAGGGATATACTTTAGGTTTAATGAAAAAAGTCCAGCATTCCATGAAAAATAACTGTCTAGTTTCGATGAAAGTTAAAGTACATCCACCAAGGAGTATCCCGAGATCAGAAGGGAAAGCTGTTAGAATCGTTGATAAGCGACAAGTCGAAGTCATCTTGTGAAAAGATTAAAATGAATAATCAGAAAAATAAATTTGCTTTATAACATAACTATAATATATAATATCGTTATATAAACGTTATATAAAATATAAAATAACTCAAAGAAGAGAGGGAAGGTAGATGAGTAGTTCAGTTGTAGCGGAGACAGAAGAACAAAAGTATGAACAGTTTATGGAACGGATTAATCGCGGTGAACAAATCGAAGCTGATGATTGGATGCCTGAAGATTATCGCAATGCATTAATTAAATTGATTTCTATGCATGGAATCAGTGAGATTATGGGAGCGCTTCCAGAGAAAGAATGGGTACCTAAAGCCCCGTCTATACAAAGAAAACTCGGCATCATGGCAAAGGTACAAGATGAAATGGGGCATGGCCAATTACTATTGCGTGTCGCTGAAGACTTACTTAAGCCTACTGGCAAAACACGAGATGACATTATGCAGGATCTTTTTACAGGAAAATTGAAATTTCACAATGTATTTCATATGCCGGCACCGAGTTGGGGAGATGCAGGTTTAATTGGTTGGTTAGTAGATGGTGCGGCTATCATTACACAGACCAATATGCTTAACAGTTCGTATGCACCCTATTCAAGAGCATTGCATCGTATTTGTGCGGAAGAAGTCTTCCACGCTCAACACGGTGAATCGATTATCATGGCATTAGCAGAGGGAACAGAGGAACAAAGAGAAATGGTGCAAGATGCTGTGACAAGATGGTGGGAGTCACTTCTGTTATTCTTCGGACCCCCAAGTTCCCAAGTAGGCAAGTCAAAACAAGATATTACCATCAAATACAAAATCAGACCAAAAACAAATGAAGAATTGCGTCAAGCGTTCCTCACAAAATATGTACCTAGAATTCTATCTCTTGGCTTAGAGATTCCTGATCCAACCATCCGTTTTGATGAAGAGAAGCAAGAATGGACCTATCAACAACCTGATTGGTCGAAATTAAAAGAAATCATGAAAAATAATGGTCCTAAATCTCAGGAACGCTTAAATCTTCGCCGCGTATCTTACGAAAATAATGCTTGGGTGCGAGAAGCATTAGGTCAGATTAGCTAAAGGAGGAAGTCAGATGGGTAGTAATGAATTTTTTCAAGAATTCGAAGTATTTAGTAAAAAGACATCAAAAGCAGCCTTTCAACATCAATTTAGCTTGCTTGCCCCTAATGCTGAAATGGCTATGGTTATGGCACAAGAGAACTTTTTGCGCCGTGAACCTGTAGCAGATATTTGGGTGGTTAATCGTAAAGAAATTCGTGGTTTAAATTATGAAGAAAAGCAGATGTTGAACCGGTTAGATAATAAGGAATACAGAACAACAAAAGGGTATGGCTACTTAAAGAAAAAATGGCGCCATTACGAGCAACAAATGTTAGATGAAAAAGAGATTCTATCATGGGGGGAGAAGTAAGATGAGCACAAATGCAGTGGAAATGACACCAGCGCATAAAGAAGCACTTGCTGAGCTTTTATTTCAGCTTGCTGATGATGACTTTCTCCTATCTTACCGCGGTTCAGAATGGCTAGGGCTGGCGCCTCATATTGAAGAAGATGTTGCTTCATCTTCCATCAGTCAAGATACGATGGGTCATGCGAAAATGTATTTCGGTTTACTAGAAGAGCTGGGGTATGGAAAGATAGATGATCTAGCACATGGACGATCGGCGAAGGAAAGAAAGAATAGTATATTAGTAGAACGCGAAAATGGTGCAGGCTACTATATGGAAACACCAAGATATGATTGGGCATATGCAGTTGTTCGCAATTATTTCTATACGCTAGCAAAAAAAGTGAAAGTAGATTCATTGAAAAAAACCACCTATCAGCCACTAGCTGAAGTAGCCACAAAAGTTAGCATGGAATTGTTTTATCATCATATACACTGGAGGACATGGTTTACGCAATTATTGTCTTCATCTGACGAGGCTAAAGAGCGTATGAACAAAGCAATTGAAGGAGTAATGGCTGACTTTGGTGATGTTTTCTCTTATGGTAATGCATCTCAAAGCTTTAAAGAATTTGCTTTAATTGAAGATGCAACGGTATTAAAACAAAGATGGGAAGCAGCACTTGAAGAAGTAGTGAAAGCGCTTCATATCGAATCGCCTATCATACAGCAACCAGATCGAAATGGACGTTTAGGGGAACACACTGAGGAACTTGACCGGGCGTTAAGTACGTTATCAGAGGTTTATCGCCTCAATCCTGCTGTTCCTTGGTAAGACTTTTTAGAACATGTGAGGAGGAATAGAGATGTATCAACCGACTTTAGTAGCTGAAAAGGACATTATGGAAGCGCTTGAATTAGTTCAGGACCCTGAAATTAGCACAGTGAGTGTGGTAGACCTAGGGATGATCGAGGGTGTAAAAATACATGATTCGCATGTATCGATTACGATGCTTCCAACCTTTTTAGGGTGTCCAGCACTTGAAATCATCAAGAAGAATGTGGTCGAACAAATCCAAAGTGTAGCGGGGGTAGAAGCAGTAGAAGTATTATTTAAAACTGCACCTCCATGGACTTCAGATCGCATTACAGAAAAAGGACAAAAAGGACTAAAGGCGTTTGGTATTGCTCCACCTCCAAAGCATTTTACAGAAGACGGTTCTTGGCATGTGGATTGCCCCTATTGCGGATCAACCTATGTCACGCTTGATAATATATTTGGACCGACAGCTTGCAGAAGTATTTTATATTGTAAATCATGTAAAAATCCATTTGAAGCAATGAAACCAATTTCAAACTTAATGTAAAGGGGAATATAAACAATGGTCAAATTAATCGCATTTTACAAGCAACCTGAAGATAAGGCAGCATTCGATGAGCATTATTACAATGTACACGTGCCAATTACTGAAAAAATTCCTGGATTACAAAAAATGAAAGTAACAAAAATGGTCGGTACACCAACCGGAGATGAGCCCAAATTTTATTTAATGTGTGAAATGTACTATGAAAATCATGAAGCATTGAAAAATGGTATGAAGTCACCTGAAGGTAAAGCATCAGCGAAAGATGTAATGGGGTTTGCAGGTAAACTGGTTAGCTTTGCTATCGGTGAAGAAGACGAATGAGTGAATACGCGTTTATAGAAACAAAAGTGGAGGATTATATTGGCATCATTGAGCTGAACCGTCCGAAGCAATTGAATGCTCTTAATCGTCAAATGATGAAAGAAATTGTTCAGGTAATGGAGCGTTATGATCAGGACGATACCGTGAGAGTCATCTTACTCAAAGGCAAAGGAAGAGCTTTTTCAGCAGGCGCAGATATTGACGAAATGTCGAATGATGATCCCATTCATCTAGAGCTGCTAAACCAATTTCAAGATTGGGATCGTCTTTCAGTGATAAAAAAACCGATTATCGGCGCTGTACAAGGCTTTGTTTTCGGAGGGGGATTTGAACTGGCCTTAAGTTGTGATGTATTGATTGCAGCTGAAGGTACGGAATTCTCCTTTCCTGAAGTTAATCTTGGTGTGATGCCAGGTGCTGGAGGTACACAGCGTTTAACCAAACTTGTAGGTCGCACGCTCGCATTAGAGTGGATATGGAGTGCGAAACGTATTCAAGTAGAAGAGGCGCAATCTCATGGCTTTGTAAATAGAATTGTATCTGGCGAACTATTAGAAGAAGAAACATTAAAGTTTGCGAAAATGATTGCAGAAAAGCCGCCACTAGCCATCCGCCTCATTAAAGATTCCGTTAATAAAGCGGTTGATTATTCTTTATATGAAGGCATGCAATATGAGCGAAAAAACTTCTATCTACTCTTCTCTTCAGAAGATCAAAAAGAAGGAATGAATGCTTTTATTGAGAAAAGAAAGCCCAAATTCCACGGAAAATAGAAAGAAGGTTGGCAATGTTCAATACAATTAATTATGAATGTCATGAAGGAATCAGTTGGATCAAGCTGAATCGTCCCGATAAATTGAACGCTTTTATTGCAGAAATGAATCGCGAAATTACACAAGCAGTAAAGCTAGCGGGTAAAGATGAAAAAGTACGCTGCATCGTTATTACTGGTGAAGGTAGAGCGTTTTGTTCCGGGCAAGATTTAGCTGAGGTAAATGATGATACGAATCACGGTGATTTACTAAGAAATCATTACACACCGATGGTAAAAGCAATAATGGCTTGCGAAAAACCTATTATTGCGGCGGTGAATGGCGTAGCTGCAGGAGCTGGATTTAGTTTAGCTTTAGCGTGTGATTTCCGTCTTGCTTCAGAAAAAGCTAGTTTTATCAATGCTTTTGTTAATATTGGTCTAATTCCGGACTCTGGTAATTTACATTTTCTTAGCCATTTAGTTGGCCGAGCAAAAGCGCTAGAGATTTCTGTTCTAGGGGAAAAAATCCCTGCACAGAAAGCCTTGGAGCTGGGTGTGATTAATCGCGTCATTCTACAAGATACTTGGCAAAAAGAAGTAGAGGAATTTGCAATTAAATTAGCGAAAATGCCTACAAAAGCCATTGGCTTAATTAAAAGATACTTAACACTGGCAGAGAATCTCCCGCTAGATGCTTATTTAGAAAAAGAAGCAGAAGGGCAACGAATTGCTGGTTTAACAAAGGATGCAAAAGAAGGCGTTCAAGCATTTATAGAGAAAAGACAACCTGAATATATCGGACAATAAAATTAGGAGTGGTAGACATGGCAACAGTTCAAGAAACAGCTAAAGAAGCAGTATCAATGAAGAGAGATTACTATCACCTGATAATTAATGGCGAAAAAGTAGAAAGCACAGGCGGAGCAACAATCAAAACTTATAACCCTGCTACTGGTGAATTATTGGCAGAGGTGGCAAAAGCGTCAAAAGAAGATGCAGAAAAAGCAGTTTTAGCAGCAAGAGAAGCATTTGACAACGGAAAGTGGAAGAAGTTTCCCGTTAATAAAAGATCGCGTATTATGAATAAAATCGCTGCTATTATGCGTAGTCGATTTAATGAACTTGTTGAATTAGAGATGCTTGATACGGGTAAAACATTAAGCACAGCACAAGGACAAGTGATGCAAGCGATTGAGGATTTTGAATTTTATGCAGGCGCGATTGTTGGCCACCGCGGAACAGTCAATCCAATGGCAGGACAATTTCACAACTATACTGAAAAGGAACCTGTAGGGGTTTGTGCACAAATCATCCCCTGGAACTATCCTCTAATGATGGCTGCTTGGAAGGTTGCTCCTGCGATTGCAGTTGGATGTTCAATCGTTGTGAAACCAGCTAGCTTAACACCACTTACAGCGATTATTTTAGGAGAAATCTGCATCGAAGCAGGTGTCCCAGCAGGAGTAGTAAATATCGTTCCTGGATCAGGTAAAGATGTAGGGAATTACTTAGTAGAGCACGATAGAGTGGATAAAGTGGCTTTCACAGGATCAACACCAATTGGTAAAGATATTATGGCGAAAGCTTCAGATACATTAAAACGCGTGACATTAGAGCTAGGTGGAAAATCACCAAATATCGTTTTCGATGATGCGGATATTGATGCAGCAGTTGTAGGATCGATCTACGGAATTTACTATAACACAGGTCAATCTTGTGAAGCTCGTTCTCGTCTCTATGTACATGAGGATATTTACGATGAATTTGTAGAGAAATTTGTTGAAAAAACAAAGTCATTAACATTAGGTAATCCATTTGATAAAGGGACACATGTTGGTGCTATTATTGATCAGAACCAATGGGATGTCATTGATGGTTATGTGCAATCTGCCAAAGAAGAAGGCGCTGAAATTCTTGCGGGTGGGAAAGGTGCGCAAGTAGAAGGATTTGAAAATGGCTTTTGGTATGAGCCTACAGTGATTGCTAATGTGAATCATGAGATGAAAGTGGTTAAAGAAGAAATCTTTGGGCCAGTTGTTGTCATCATGAAATTCAAAGATGAAAAAGAAGCAGTTAAACTGGCGAATGATACTGTGTATGGTTTAGGCTCAGCTGTTTGGACAAAAGACGGAGCAAAAGCAACTAGAGTAGCAAACAAAATTGAAGCAGGAATTGTTATGGTGAACTGCCCATTCTCTGCTTTCCCTGGTACACCTTTTGGTGGTTACAAACAGTCAGGTTTCGGTCGTGAACTATGTATTGAAACATTAGATCTTTATACAGAAACAAAAAGTATTATTTCTTATTTTGGGAACAAACCGCTGAACCCATTCGGCATTTAAGGAATACACATATGCGGATGCCAAGACTATTGACGCTTGGCATCCGCCTTCATTTATTAATGGGAAATAGAGGAGGAGAGCATGATGAGTAAAATTGTTGTTGTCGGATCAGGTGTGATGGGCAGAGGGATTGCTTATGTGAGTGCAGTCGGTGGATACGAAGTTGTCTTGAATGATATAAAAGAAGAAGCGTTGAACAGTGCAAAAAAAGAGATTGAAAGTATTTTTGCAAAAGGTGTTTCTCGTGGGAAAATTACGGGTGAACAATCAGCCGCGGCTCAAGCGAATCTAAGCTATGCAACAGACTTGAAACAAGTAGTGGCTGATGCGGATCTTGTTATTGAGGCTGTTCCAGAAATTGCGAGCATTAAAAGGGACATTTTTGAAACGATTGATCAATTTGCACCTGGACATTGTCGTTTTGCCTCCAATACATCAACAATGAGCCCGACGGAAATTGGCTCCTATACGAACCGTCCAGAAAAAACAATCGCCATGCACTTCTTCAACCCGGTACATAAAATGCCGCTAATTGAAATCATTCGCGGATTAGAAACGAATGATGACACAGTTGCTTTTATTGAAGGTGTTGCTGGCAAAATGGGTAAGGAAACAGTTGTTGTAAATGAGTTTCCAGGGTTTGTAACGAGTCGAATGAGTGCGCTCGTCGGAAATGAAGCATTTTACATGCTTCAAGAAGGATTAGGGACGCCAGAAGATATTGATAAAGCGATTAAGTTAGGTCTGAATTATCCGATGGGGCCATTCGAATTAGTCGATTTGGTAGGTTTGGATGCAAGATTAAACAACTTAAGGTATTTACATGAAAAATTAGGTGAAAAATACCGTCCTGCTCCATTACTAGAACAATACGTCAAAGCTGGCAGATTGGGAAGAAAATCTGGCAAAGGCGTCTATGATTACACGAAAAAACCCGAGGAGGCCCTGTAAAATGAGAGAAGTTGTTATCGTTGATGCAGTAAGAACACCAATTGGTCGCTATAAAGGCGCATTAAAGGATGTCCGTCCCGATGATTTAGGTGCAACCGTCATTAAAGCATTGGTCGATCGGAACCCTGGGTTACCTGCTGAGCAAATAGAAGAGGTTGTCCTAGGCAATGCCAATCAAGCGGGAGAAGACAATCGGAACGTTGGGCGTATGTCAGCCCTTTTAGCAGGTTTACCTATTGATGTTGCAGGTACAACATTGAACCGCCTCTGTGGGTCCGGATTAGATGCTGTTTTATATGCAGCACGTGCGATTGCCATTGGTGAAGGTGACGTTTATATTGCTGGTGGTACAGAGAGTATGACGCGTGCACCATTTGTGATGGCTAAACCGAGTAAAGACTACCCAAGAGGTAATATGGAAATGTTCGATACAACGATTGGTTGGCGTTTTACGAATAAAAAGCTTCATGAAATGTATGGTACAGACTCGATGCCACAAACAGCTGAAAATGTAGCCAAACGTTACAATATTTCTCGTGAAGATCAAGATAGATTTGCTTACGAAAGCCAACAACGTGCAAAAACCGCTATGGACGCTAATATTTTTAAAGAGGAAATGGTCCCTGTTGTCTATCACGATCGTAAAGGAAATGAAGTAGTAGTGGATACGGACGAGCACCCACGTCCCGATACCTCATTAGAAAAGTTAGCTAAACTACGTCCCATTTTTGAAGGCGGAACAATTACTGCAGGCAATGCTTCTGGTGTCAATGATGGTGCAAGTGCATTGTTAATTATGAGTGCGGATAAAGCAAAAGAGTTAGGACTAAAACCATTAGTATCCTATGTTGCTGGTGCAACAGCCGGACTAGAACCAGCAGTCATGGGACTCGGCCCAATCTATGCATCAAGAAAGGCGCTAGACCGTGCCAATTTATCTACAGCTGATATTGGCTTGGTTGAACTAAACGAAGCTTTTGCATCACAATCAATAGAATGCGTGAAACAACTTGAATTAGATACAGACAAAGTCAACGTCAACGGAGGGGCGATTGCCTTCGGTCACCCATTAGGGGCAAGTGGTGCGAGAATTCTTACGACATTGATATATGAAATGAAACGTAGAAAAGAAACATATGGACTAGCAACGATGTGTATTGGAGTGGGACAAGGTATTGCTGCTATTGTGAAAAATGTAGAGGAATAAAGAATGATATTGTTTGGCAATGTCCCCTTCATGTATAAGGGGACATTGCAGCATTTAATAGGGAGTAAATCTTGTGTTATTAAGTGAAAAGGCAAGAACCATTATCAGAGGAAAGTGATCCACGCTACGTCGAAAGTGTAAAATTTTCGTTCTTGGTAAATGAGAGCCTCACAAAAGAGGGCATTATAGCAATGGCAAAATCCTGATATTAACAATCCATAAATTATGGTATCACTAGGCTAAACATCCAGCGATTAAATCTATCAAATAGTATCCTTTAAAGGAGGAAAACTCAATGACAAACGTATTATTCAAGCTAGAGAATCATATTGCAACGGTTACGATTAATCGTCCAGACGTCCTTAATTGTTTTGATTATGCTACACTGAAACAGCTTCAAGAAACGGTAGCGGATATGCAAATAAATCCAGATGTACGTGTGGTTATTTTCACAGGGGCAGGAGATAAAGCCTTTAGTGCTGGAGCAGATTTAAAAGAAAGAAAAACATTGAATGAACAACAAACAAGAAGAAATGTCCGCTTAATTCGTGATGTGTTCAATGATATTGCAAATCTACCGATGCCAACGATTGCTGCAATAAACGGATATGCCTTTGGTGGAGGGTTCGAACTGATTCTTGCTTGTGATTTTGCTCTCGCAGTAGAAGATGCTAAATTAGGTTTAACTGAAACGAGTTGGGCAATCATTCCAGGTGCTGGTGGTACACAGCGCTTACCGAGAGTGGTTGGAGAAATGAAAGCGAAGGAGTTAATCTTCACAGCCGCGAAAATATCTGCCAATGAAGCATATGGATTAGGAATTTTGACAAGAGTAGTAGAGAAAGAGGCTTTACAATCGACTTGCATCAACTTCGCACAACAAATGTTGAAAAGCGGGCCTGTTGCGCTCATCCAGGCAAAATATGCAATCTCACAAGGGATGAACACGGATATTCAAACTGGGATGGCGATTGAATCGAAGGCATATGAACTAACGTTACCGACAAATGATCGTGTCGAGGCACTGCAAGCATTTAGTGAAAAAAGACAACCGGTGTTTCAAGGGAAATAACTATTGCGTTTCTTTGTCTTTTTTAGATAAGATAAAAGATAAAGTACGAATGGAAAAAGAGTGTGATAGAAATGGGCAATAATACGCAATCTTTAATCTTTACGATATATGGAGATTACTTGCGTCATTATGGCAATAAGATTTGGATAGGTACGCTCATTCACCTACTGAAAGAATTTGGCCATAATGAGCAGTCAACAAGAGTAGCCATGTCCCGAATGTACAAGCAAGGCTGGGTTCAGTCTGAGAAGAAAGGGAATAAAAGCTATTACTATTTGACCCCGCGTGGAGAAGATCGGATGGAGGAAGCTGCGGGTAGGATATTTAAACTGAACCCGCATAGTTGGAAAGGTAAATGGTGTTTTCTTATGTATTCGATTCCAGAGGAAAAACGCCAGGTTCGTGATGAGTTCAGAAAAGAGCTTGTTTGGAGTGGATTCGGTAGTTTTCAAAATGGTTTTTGGATCTCACCAAATAACCTAGAAAAAGAAGTCAAGCAACTTGTTAAGAAGTATGAGATAGAGTCTTATGTTGACTTCTTTGTTTCGGAATATAAGGGGCCTCAAGATAGCCTGTCATTAGTGGAGAGAAGTTGGCCTGTAGATGAAATTCAAGCAAAGTATGAAGAGTTTATTTCTACATATAGTAAGCAATATATTATTCATCAAAGTATGATTCAAGATGGGAAAATGACGAAAGCAGAGTGTTTTGTCGAAAGGACATTACTTGTTCATGAATACCGTAAATTTCTGTTTATCGATCCAGGTCTACCTAAGGAGCTCCTTCCTGTAGAGTGGAATGGGAACCATGCAGCACTTTTATTTACGCAATATTATAAATTACTTGCAGAACCTGCAAATGAATTCTTCGAAGAGATTTTTCGGAAGGATAATGATATCAAACGAAAAGATGCCGATTATGATGTGTCGAAGCATCCTTTAATGAGTGAAGAATAAAACGATGGCTATTTCTGGCCATCGTTTTTTACTTGTTGCCCTTGAAATTCTGCGCCTTTTTGCACATAACTATCAATAGAAAGTTGTATTAACGCCAGATCCTTATCATCGATTGCACGTACAACTTTTCCGGGTGAGCCGATCACAAGGGAGCGTGGTGGAATTTTTTTATTGGCTGGTATAAGCGTATTGGCACCAATAATACATTCTTCTCCAATGTGTGCCCCATCTAAAATGGTTGATCCCATACCTACAATTGAGCGCTTACCAATATGGCAACCATGAAGAATAGCATTATGGCCTACTGTTACTTCATCTTCAATAATTGTTGGTGAACCTTCATATAGATGAATGGTTGCATTATCTTGAATACTACACCGTTCTCCAATGATTATTCTATCTTCATCTCCTCTAATGACAGCATTAAACCAAACAGAGGATTGTTTCCCAATGATTACATCGCCAATAATATAAGATCCTGGTGCTTGAAATACGGTTTGATCTACAGAAGGTTTCTTGTCTCGGTAAGGTATGATCATTATTTTTTCCTCACTTTTATATTTTTTAGAATTGTCATACATTAAAATTTATTATAACATAATTATTACAGGTGGTGAAAAAATGAAATACTTAACAACTCTTTTAAATATTCAATATCCCATTATTCAAGGAGGGATGGGCAATATCAGCTCTGCACAATTAACAGCGGCTATATCTGAAGCAGGGGGCTTAGGGACGATCGGTTGTGGGACATCATCCGTTGAAGAAGTAGCCGAAAAGATTAAAGCAGTGAAAGAAATGACAACAAAACCGTTTGCCGTCAATATTCCCCTGACTGTTACAGAAGACGTAATAGGGATGATGAAATTGGTTATAAAAGAGCAAGTGCCGATTGTTTCTATTTCAGCAGGGAATCCAGCACCATACATAGCTAAGCTACATGAGGTGGGGATAAAAGTCATTGTCGTTGTCGCTTCAGTGAAGCATGCTATGAAGGCGGAACGAGCAGGAGCGGATATATTAGTAGCGGAAGGTTTTGAGGCAGCGGGAATTAACTCAAGCTTAGAACTTACGACTTTTACGTTAATTCCACAAATCGTCAAGGCTGTAAATGTTCCGGTTGTTGCAGCTGGTGGTATTGGTGATGGGAGTGGATTAGCAGCAGCTATGATGTTAGGAGCAAGTGGTTGCCAAATGGGAACGAGGTTTATTGCCACAGAAGAAGCACCTTTTCATGAAAACTATAAGAAAAAAATCATTCAGGGTGATGACCTTTCAACAATGATATTAGGCAGACCACATGGGAAAGTAAGAAGAGTCATCACTGTGCCGTATACTCAAACAGTACTAGCAGAACAGGAAAATGATTCAGTTGAACAATATTTAGCAAAAACATCGGAAACACAGCATGTATTAGGCGCTATTGAGGGTGATTTTGAAAACGGCTTCATAAATGGTGGGCAGGTTGTTGGGCTTATTGACAGAATCCCGACTGTGAAAGCCTTAATTGAACAAATGATGAAGGATTTAGAAGCGCAGGTAAGTAAAATTCATCAGCAGTTATTTAAATAAGTAAAAGAGTCACGACATTACTAGATGAACTAATTTCAAAAACGAACAATAACAAAATATAGTTTATAAAAAATCATTTGCAAAAAAGTCCGTTCCATTGCACTACAGACACTCGCTTTCCGCGGGGAGGGGCTGAGCCTCCTCGGCATTGCCTGCGGGGTCTCAGCTTTCCCTCTATTTCCCGCAGGAGTCGAGTGTCTTCCGCTTCATTTCACTATTCTTATTCATATAAGGATTCAAATCACAGAAAAAAACCGAATGATTAGATGTTAATCATTCGGATAAATCATTAGCTATATACTTATGTCCCAACCTCTATGCTTTATGCCACGTGATTTTGTTTGCGTTTTTTTGCCTTTTCTGCAGTCGCAGTAAACAATACATCAGAAGATGAGTTCAATGCGGTTTCACAAGAGTCTTGTAGAACTCCAATAATGAATCCAACTGCAACGACTTGCATGGCTACATCATTAGAAATCCCGAACAAGCTAGCTGCTAGAGGAATTAATAATAGAGAGCCCCCAGCGACACCTGATGCACCGGCAGCAGATACAGCAGATAGGACACTTAAAATAATGGCTGTCCAAAGATCTACTTCAATACCTAGAGTATGGGCAGCGGCTAGTGTTAATACGGAGATAGTCACAGCAGCTCCTGCCATATTAATTGTAGCACCTAGTGGGATAGAGATAGAATAAGTATCTTCATCTAAATCCATCTTTTTACAAAGATTTAAGTTTACAGGGATATTAGCAGCAGAGCTTCTAGTGAAGAATGCAGTAATCGCACTTTCTCTTAATGTTTGTAAAACCATTGGATAAGGGTTTTCTCTTGTGAAAATGAAAACGATCAATGGGTTAACTACAAGTGCAATAAAGAACATACAGCCAAGCAACAAGATTAAAAGCTGTCCATATTCTGTTAATGCGGAAAGGCCATTAGAAGCAATCGCATCAAAAACAAGACCTAAAATACCGATTGGTGCTAACTCAATTACCCATTTAACAATAGTAGTAATCGCGTCTGAGATGTTTGCTAATGCCGTTTTGGTTGTATCTGCAGCAATTGATTTTAAAACAATACCTAATACAATTGCCCAAGCTAAAATACCAATATAATTCGCATTCATCAATGCGTTAACTGGATTATCTACTATATTAAATAATAATGTTTGTAATACTTCTACAATCCCGCCAGGTGGTGTTACATCATCTGCTCCCGTTTGGAGTGTAAGGCTTACAGGGAAAATGAAGCTAGCAATTACGGCGATGACACCAGCTGAAAATGTTCCTATTGCATATAGAAAGATAATCATTTTCATATTCGTTTGTTGGCCTGTTTTATGACTAGCAATGGCGTTTATAACTAGAAATAAGACTAAAATTGGTGCAACAGCTTTTAAAGCACCGACAAATAGAGAACCAAATATAGAAATCCAACTAGCTTGTGGAACAACTAAAGCTAATATAATACCAATAATCAGACCAGCTAGAATACGCTTTACTAAACTAATTTCGCTCCATTTACGTATGAAGTTTTTCATGATGCTCCTCCAAATTCAAATTTAATATATTAATATAATGTACAGTTGTCGCGTCCACGTGGACAATATCTTTCAATAAGTGTATCACGAATTGTTCATTAACGGAATAAGAAATTATTTCGAAATATTCATTTTTGATAGATGATTTTCCTTCAAAGAGTCTATGTGCTGCTCTTTCTTTAATAGATATAAAATAAAAATAGTAAATGATGGCATTCGCAAGATATGTTACTTCCCGTTCGCTAGTTTGAGATTTTTTGTGATCGTTTTACATAATGATTAATTGTCTTCCTTCCTTTTTATTACATATTTAATATATTTATAAAGCAGCGACGAAGGTATTTGAATTTACCTAGGTTTATAAAAACGTAAGTTCCTGCTTTATTATTTTTCATTTTGATTATATAGATATTTCACAGGTAAATACCATTGAATGGAATGTTATTGTAAAATATTTCATATATTAAATACTATTGACTGTAGCTTGATTATCTGCAATAATAAACTCAATTAAATACTGGTACCTTTAATTCAGTCCAGAGAGGCTGGCAAGGGCAGCGGATATCATTATTTCTGTAGTGATATAGTATTTTCTAGAGAGAAATACTATATATAATCATATACAGATAATGAAATTAGGGGCTAATTGTCAGATCTAACTGATGATTAGTCTCTTTTTTTTCTGCTTTTTGGTATCAGAAAACTGATGGAGGGATTTACAAATGAGTAAAATCGATCAAGAGTTTTCGTGGCAAGCGGTGCCAAAATCGCAGAGAAATAATTTCTGGAAGACATTATTTGTTATGTTAGGGTTCACGTTTTTCTCAGCAAGCATGTTAGCAGGAGGCGAGCTTGGTATAGGACTCAGCTTTAGTGAGTTTATTATCATCGTCCTCTTAGGGAATTTACTATTAGGCATATATACAGGTGCTCTTGCACATATTGCTGCTAAGACAGGATTGTCCACACATCTTTTAGCTAAATATGCTTTTGGAGAGAAAGGGTCGTATTTACCTTCCTTTTTACTAGGATTTACGCAAGTCGGTTGGTTTGGTGTTGGTGTGGCTATGTTTGCTGTTCCTGTAGCAACAGCGCTAGATTGGAATGTGTATGCACTTATCTTTGGTTTCGGTATTGCGATGACAATCACTTCTCTCTACGGGATGAAGTCATTGGTTATTTTAGGGTTTATTGCAGTACCAGCAATCACACTCTTGGGTGGTTATTCAGTTATAGAAGGAATTTCAGCTTTTGGTGGCTTAGAAGGCTTAATGGATTATACACCTGCGCAAACGATGACAGTTGCTGCAGCATTGTCCATCTGCATAGGGTCATTTATAAGCGGCGGAACATTGACACCTGACTTTGCAAGGTTTGCTAGGACTTCTAAGCAAGCCGTAACAGCGACGGTCATCGCCTTTTTCTTAGGAAATTCACTTATGTTTTTATTTGGTGCAGTCGGTGCGATGGCATATGGTTTAGCTGATATATCTGAAGTCATGTTTTTACAGGGATTGATGATTCCAGCTGTACTTGTATTAGGACTTAACATCTGGACAACGAATGATAACGCCTTATATGCATCGGGGCTTGGTTTTGCCAATATTACGAAGATTTCCAAGAAAGTATTTGTTGTCGTAAATGGTTTGGTTGGTACCATCTTTGCTATGTGGATGTACAATAACTTCGTTGGTTTCTTAAATATCCTAAGTGCTGCCGTACCATCTATCGGTGCGATTATCATAGCCGATTACTTCTTCATTAAACGTAGAAACTATGAAGGATTTGAGCAAGCGAAATTTAAAGTCATTAATTGGGTGGCCATGGGAGCATGGGCACTAGGGGTTACTTTTGCTCAAATTATGCCGGGCATCACACCTCTTAATGCATTGTTTGGCACAGCAATCATTTATATCGTTTTAACCTTCATTGTAGCAAAAATATCAAAATCTAAGGAGATGACAACTAATGATCATACAGAACGCGAAATTACGGGGTAAAGAAGGGCTATGGCAATTAATTATTAAAGATGGTGTTTTTCACGAGATTACACAAAAAACAATTGAAGTTCCAGATGGTGAACAAGTAATTGATGTTGATGGGGCGCTCACTTTACCTCCATTTATTGAACCTCATATTCATCTGGATACAACTTTAACAGCAGGTGAGCCAGAATGGAATAGAAGTGGTACTTTATTTGAGGGAATCCAAAGATGGTCAGAGCGGAAAGCATTTTTAACTCCAGAAGATGTTAAAACAAGGGCGAAGCAAGCGCTAAAATGGCAAATTGCCCAAGGGATTCAGCATGTTCGCACACATGTCGATACCACAGATACAACCTTAACAGCTATTAAAGCATTATTGGAAGTAAAGGAAGAAATGAAAGACTATGTTAATATCCAGCTTGTTGCTTTCCCGCAAGAAGGGATTTTATCGTATCCAAGTGGGGCAGAGCTGATGGAAGAAGCGTTGAAAATGGGTGTCGATGTCGTTGGTGGTATTCCACACTTTGAATTTACAAGAGAATATGGCGTAGAGTCGATGAAGATTGCTTTTGACCTTGCCGAAAAATACAATCGTTTAATTGATATTCATTGTGATGAAATAGATGATGAACAGTCACGTTTTGTTGAGGTTGTTGCTAAAGAGGCGTATGAGCGGGGTTTAGGAACACGAACAACAGCAAGTCATACGACAGCGATGGGTTCTTATAATGATGCTTACACATATAAGCTATTCCGCTTACTGAAGATGTCTAACATTAATTTTGTTTCAAACCCATTAGTCAACATTCATTTGCAAGGAAGATTTGATACGTATCCAAAAAGAAGGGGATTGACTAGGGTAAAAGAAATCCAAGAAGCTGGACTTAATATTTGCTTTGGTCATGATGATATTTTTGACCCTTGGTATCCTCTAGGAACAGGAAATATGTTACAAGTACTTCATATGGGTATTCACGCTTCACAGTTGCTAGGTTATGAACAAATTGTCAATTCAATCGATTTGATTACGAAAAATAGTGCAAAGACATTACAAATCGAGGATGAATATGGTATTGAGAAAGGTAAACCGGCGAATTTTATTATCCTTGAAGCAGAAAATGAATATGAGGCCGTTAGGAAACAAGCGACAATCCTTTATTCTATTCGCGGAGGTAAAGTGATAGCTGAAACGAAGCCACAAGTAACCAATATTACATTTGGAGATCATGTTGAGCAAGTTAATTTTAAAAAATGAATTTCAAGATAATGACCACAGAGAAAATCTGTGGTTTTTTCTATAAGAATTTTTGAATGAAGCACACAAAATTATTTATCGGCAAAAGGAAGAGGAGTGGTTTTAGTAAAAGGGTATGAATAATATCTAGTTTTTAGATGTTTAACCCTTCTATTATTAACTACTAAGACCATTCCACAACCTCAGCCAGTATTCTGTTGGATCCACCGCAGGTAGAGCGGCTGATAGTGTTTTAACTTTCCCCGTCAATCATTTCCCAAAAGTGCCAAGAGGCTTTGGACATTTGTTTCTCTTTGAGGCGCAAAATAACAGGTTCCATTTGATATTCATAAGATTGTATTGCTCGAACTTCAATATTTTCAAACAGTTGAGGAGAATTGTCCATTTGCGGAATCATTGATATCCCAAGACCTTTACTGACAAGTTGGATGGCCATCATCACATCTTTACATTCAATAATGATATTTGGAGTTATATTTCTTTCTTCAAAGGACTTAAGAATATTTTCAGTGAAAGTCAAACCTTCTAGTGCTCCTAACAAGATGAAAGGAAAGGAAACCATTTCTTCAAAAGTTGTTCTTTCAGGAGACAGTTGATCTGCCCATTCCCTTGGAAAAATTGCTACACAAGATCGTTTGTTCAAACTTTTTATTTTGTATTGCTCATTATTCATTGGTCTTAATAGAAAAGCCATATCGATTTCTCTTTGGTCGAGTCTTTTCAATAATTCCTCGGTATTACCGTTTAAAATACTGACCTTGACATTAGGAAATTCCTTCCGATACAAGCTGATATAATCAAGCAGCAGATTTGAGCAAGAAGAAGATACCCCGATTCGGACAGTTCCAGCATCTCCTCGTTCGATTTCTTGTATTTGTTCTTCTACAACTTGCATTTCCATTAACATTTGTGTGGCATATTTGTACAAAATGATTCCTGTCTCTGTTAACTCCCATTTTTCCCGGTAACGATGAATTAAGGTAGAACCTAAGTCGGTTTCTAGCTTCTTTAAAACTTGGCTCAAAGGGGGTTGCGCCATATGCAGAACTTTTGCTGCTTTAGAAATACTGCCTTGATCGACGATTGTTTTATAATATTGAAGCTGTCTGATATCCATAATTTCTCCCCTTTCATCATATGTAATTTAATATAACTAGTTTATCATATATATATTTTTTATATATTTGTTCTGATGATAAAATGAGTAAGTGAAACATTGAACAAATTTAGAATCGGGTGAAACAAATTATGGCTAAACGACTAGTTCTTTATGTACTAGGCTTATTTTTTTTATCACTAGGCGTTAGTTTTTCTATTCAGGCGGATTTAGGAGTTTCACCAGTATCATCATTACCTTATGCGTTAAGTTTAAGTACTGGTATGAAAATCGGTATGATGACTGTCGCTGCGAATATTCTATTCATTATTGTTGGAAGCATTTTGACTAAATCTTTTATTGTGAAAGAGGTTGTTGGTCAACTGATTATTTCGTTCTTATTCGGTGGATTTATGGATTTAACTTTGCTTTTAGTTCAAATTTTTCCAGCACCACAAACAATTGGGATGAAAATTATCTTTTTGCTTATTAGTTTATTTGTAGTGGCAATAGGCCTGTTAGGTTATTTTAATGCTAAGTTACCACTTATGCCTTATGATGCCTTAACCTATGCCATCAGTGCGCGTTTTAAGATGATTTTTAGTAAGGCGAAAATTACAAGTGATTTATTGAATGTCTGTGTCGCCGGTGCTGTTTGCCTCATCTTTGTCCATTCACTAGGAGCTATCGGGGTTGGCACAGTTATAGCCGCTTATTTTATTGGTAAGATCCTTGGTTGGATGACAAAATTATACGAAGTACCGTTAAAAGAATGGTTGTGGGCAAAGCCACAAGAGGAATTAAGTAAGATCAACTAAGGGGTAATATAAAATAATTCATTATAACCAGTGAGGGATGGGGATGCCTTGCTGGTTATTTTTTAGTTAAGAAAGATATTTTGTTGTTTACGCTAATCTAGTTGGAGGAGAATAAAAGCCAAACCGGCAATATAACCGGTTCTCAATTTGATTCTCCCTCTTCCAATTGCTTTAATTTCTCATGATATCTTTTATGGGCTCCTTTTAAGGCAACAATTACTGCTGTGGTGGATGGTGCGAAATAGTGCTTTTCTATCCGGTTGATAAGGCCTTGAAGGTCGGTACTCATGTCAAATCCAATCATTAATCTCTTAAAGAAATCTTGCGTCAGTCCAGTTATAAAGGTAAATTCTGCGTTGATAATCTTATGGTTAGTAGAATTGATTTCGAGAACAATACCTGCGTGTTTGTATACTTCATACATCGCTGTTCCTTGTGGAGCTTTGGCATAAGCAGTAACAAGTACGGAGCTAAGTTCATTTTGTGCCATGATAGTGGCTCCCTTCTATTTCGGTTTACTAAACAGTTCTATTTTATCATATAACTTCAAAGGTTTTTAGAATTGAAAATTTTCCATTGACTATCTAAATCTTTTAAAATATGATAATACTATCAAAATGATTTGAATATATTATTCTTTCTGAAGAAAAGCGTCTTCTTAACGATGAAATTCACCTTTCATAACACTTAAGGATACCTAGCTTTTTCAAGGAGATAAGAGTCGAGTAATTTTCTTATTTTCCTGGGATAGCTAGGTTTTTTGTTTTTGTTAAATTAAGGTAATTCGTATAAATGCTGGAGGGGGGAGTTATTAGAATGACTAAAAGAATCGCTGTTATTGGTGGAGGAACAATGGGGATCGGGATTGCCCAATTGTTTTCTACAAATGGATATCAAGTTACGTTAGTGGATGTGAATAAAGAAGCATTATATTTAGCAAAAGAGAGAATGGAATATCAACTTTCTACTCTTCTTTCCAATTCAGATGATGTTAAAAGTGTGTTGGCATCTGTCTCTATGACTGTTGAAATGAGTGAAGTGAAAACAGCTGAGTTCATTATTGAAGCAGTTCCGGAAAAACGAGACCTGAAACAACAGGTGCTACAGGAAATAGAGAGGTTTTGTGCGGAGGAGACGATCATCGCAACAAACACATCTGGGTTGTCTATTGATAGCTTAGCTGAAAGCCTAACCTATCCTCAAAGGATGATGGGTACACATTTTTTCATGCCAGCTCATGTCATTCCACTCGTTGAAGTGGTAAAAGCAAAAGCAACATCGGAAGCAGTTGCAGACAAAGTGATGTCACTATTAAAAGAGGTTGGCAAAAGGCCAGTACTGATTAAAAAAGACATCCCAGGATTTATTGCCAATCGCATTCAACATGCAATGGCAAGAGAGGCCATTTCACTATTAGCTTCAGGTGTCGCTTCAGCAGAAGACATTGACACAGTTATTCGTTATAGTTTAGCGCCTCGGTTATTATTTAGCGGACCGCTTGAACAACGAGATTTAAATGGACTAGATGTTCATTTTCATATTGCTTCATACTTATATCCAGATCTCGAAAATCGGACAGATCCTGATCCATTTTTTGTGAAAAAGGTAGAAGCAGGAGAACTAGGTATAAAAAGTGGGAAAGGTTTTTATGATTGGCAAGATAGAAATGTACAAGCAATTGTCGAAGAGAAGAATAACGCAATTTTGCAAATAATGAAAGCGCTTAAAGATAGAGACAACAAGGAGGGGAACTAGATGGAAAAAATGACAAACTTTTTCACAAATTTAATGAGGAAGTATTTACCTGATGCATTTGTATTTGCTATTGGATTAACGATTTTAACAATGATTCTAGCCATGTTGATTGAGGGACAAACACCAAAAGAACTTGTGCTAGCATGGGGAAATGGGTTTTGGGATTTATTAGCGTTTACGACACAAATGGCTGTTATTTTAGCTATGGGTTATGTTTTAGCAACTGCACCACTAACGGATAGGTTATTAAATAAAATTGCGGCTAAAGTAAAAACACCTAAGGGTGCAATTATAGTGGCCACTTTAGTTGGGTCGATTGGTAGCTATCTAAACTGGGGATTTGGGTTAGTTATTGGAGGAATTATCGCTAGTAAATTAGCAATGAATGTAAAGGGTGTGCATTATCCCTTAATTATTGCAGCTGCATATAGCGGTTTTACCTTTTATGGTTTAGGTTTATCAGCTAGTATTCCTGTGCTCATTTCTACACCAGGTCATCCAATGGAAGCAGCAATGGGCATAATCGGTTTAAGTGAAACCATTTTCTCTTTACCAATGGTAATAACAACGGTTGTCTTATTAATTACTTTGCCACTTGTGAATGCTGCTCTTCACCCAAAGAATAAAGAGAATGTAAGAGAGATAAATCCTGCATTATATGAAGAGAAAAAAGAAGCATCAGTGAATATATTAGGCGATGATACTTTTGCCTCAAAGATTAATAATAGCCGATTACTTAGTTATGCTATTGGTATCATTGGTTTAGTTTATATCCTTTTCTATT
This sequence comes from Cytobacillus sp. FSL K6-0129, assembly GCF_038007625.1. Taxonomy (NCBI): domain Bacteria; kingdom Bacillati; phylum Bacillota; class Bacilli; order Caryophanales; family Bacillaceae; genus Cytobacillus; species Cytobacillus sp. FSL K6-0129. Next base: position 3,961,556 of record NZ_JBBOXM010000001.1, read on the forward strand.
TCATCGATGGTAACACAATGAATCTTAATATTATTAACTTTATTATCCTTTTCTTAGGAATTATTCTTCTAGGGACACCTGCGAAATATACGCAAAGCTTAAATAGTGGAATTGGTACAATATCAGGAATCATTCTACAATTTCCGTTTTATGCAGGAATCATGGCGATTATGGCATCATCGGGTCTAGTTGATACAATTGCTGCTATATTTGTTAATTTTTCAACTGCTGAAAGTTTACCATTCTGGGGAATTATTAGTTCTTTCTTTATTAATTTCTTTGCTCCATCTGGCGGCGGTCACTGGGTTGTTCAAGGACCATTTATGATTGATGCGGCGAAGGAGTTAGGTGCAAGTCTTAGCCAAACATCTATGTCTGTTATGCTTGGTAATGCATGGAATGATGTGATTCAACCTTTCTGGATTTTACCAGCGCTCGCTTTATCGAAACTAAAGCTTAAAGATATAATGGGTTATTTAGTAATGATTATGTTTTATGTAGGAATTATTTATATTGCAGCTTGTTTAATATGGGGTTACTTACTATAAAAGGAGGAGCTAATAATGAAAGTAGTCGATTTATCTGTTGTTTTATACGACGGTCTGGTATCTTTCCCGTCTCACCCAAAGGTGGTATTTATGGATCATGTTACACATGATTTTTCAAAACCGCGATATCAAGCGCCGTGTGAAGGGTATGCGAGTAAAACGATAATCATGTCAGATCATAGTGGCACACATATGGATGCTCCCTATCATTTCTTTAAAGATGGTTGGACAATTGAGCAAATCCCTGTGGAGGCAACAATGGGGAATGCAGTGTTGGTAGATGTTTCTCAAAAGAGTGCAAATGAGCCTGTAACAAGAGATTTGGTTGAAGAGGTTGTTCGTCGTGACAATCTTAAAGTGAAGAAGGATGATATCGTTTTATTTCGCTGCTGGCCAGGAGAATGGAATGCTGCAGGTTTTCATGACTGCTTATCATTAGATCCTTCTGTTGCTAGTTGGGTAGTGGAACAAAAAGTAAAAGCGATTGGTCTTGATCTTCCTAATGCTGATATTAATACAAATATGCAACGTAATGTTCATATGGAGTTACTTGGCCGAAATATCATGATTTTTGAGAATGTAGTAAATCTAGAGAAGTTAACAAAGAAACATTTTTATTTTATGGGAACGCCACTAAACCTAAAAGGAATGACGGGCTCACCAATAAGAGCTTTAGCGATAGAAGAATGGTAAAAGAAAGGAGGAGAGCTTTTTATGAAAGCAGTAGTAAAAACTAATAGATCACGAGGTATTGAAATAAAAGATGTAGAATTGCCTACTTTAAAAGAGAATGATGTACTAGTACAAGTGCTAGCTGCCAGTATTTGTGGAAGTGACCTTCATATGCACGAAGGGATGAATGCGTATGAATGGGTATCTACCCCTGTCACACTAGGACATGAATTTGCTGGAGTGGTAGTGGAAGTGGGTCATAAGAATCACGCTCATTTGATTGGAAAAGATGTAGTCATTAATCCGTATATTCCTTGTGGTCATTGTGAGAATTGTTTGAAAGGGCAAACGAATCTATGTGACCATGGCAAAGGTTCCATGAGTAAAGTGCCGGCAGAATCATTACGATACGGTTTTAGAGAAAATGGTGGAATGGCAGAGTATGCTTCTATCGATTATCGGAATGTACTCCCGCTTCCCGAGGAAGTTACTATTGAAGTGGCAGGTATGCTAGAAGCAATTGGAATTGGTGTGCGCGCAATTGAAAGGGCGAACATTCTGCCGGGTGAAACAGCAGTTGTTATTGGACCTGGACCCATTGGATTATCAATGGTTGCCTCCCTATCAAACTATGGATTTAAACAATTGATTGTCACTGGATTAACAAAGGACAAAGGCCGTTTGGCATTAGCATTAGAGCTAGGTGCTACTGATATAGTGTATGTTGATGATGAAAACTTATTAGAGGCAATTGCTCATAAGACGAACGGAAATGGCGTAGATCATGTTTTTGAAACGAGTGGGTTTAATGGTTCGCTGCCAGATGCTGTGAGAATATGCAAAAAAGGTGGGGAAGTCTTACTTATTGGGATTAGCCCGCAAGAAAGTACCATAGCTACTAGTGAAATTGTACGTGGTGAGATTGATATAAAAGGAATATATGGAGTGACAGAACAAACGATGAAGCGTGCGATTGCAATGGCAGCATCAGGAAAGTATCCATATGAAAAACTTATTACACATACGTATGCTTTGGAAGAGGCAGAAGCAGGATTTAATGCAGGCATAAGAAAAGAAGCGGTAAAGGTAATATTAAAGCCATCAGGAGAATGAGCTTATATAAGATGGCAAATCCAAACGAACAATCTCTAAACTTGGGTTGTTCGTTTTTTTTTTGAGTTAGTGATTATTTCATTAGGAATTTTCGGTAAAATCTTACGCTATCAATAAAATATAGGTTGTATCATTTTATCGTCTTATTTCGTATGGTTATGCCCACCTTATAGAGAATTGATTGTATGAGTTGATAGATTATTCAGAAAGAATCCTGCTATAATGTAAAGAATCTATAAATACTGGAGAACTGTATGAAAAAGTTATTAAAAGTTCCTATAAAAATTAAGATTCTCGTCCTTATAGTCATTTTAATTATTTCTATTATTGTTTTGTTATCTGCGATGTATATCGTGATGAAATTAAATGATGATATGGCTAAGGCTGAAGAGTTAACAATGCAGACAGCAAAGACCGTTTCTTATATGCCGGCATTACATGACTTTTACAACCCTTATAAACTAGTAAATACTTTAGGAAATGTAGTAAATCAAGTAAAAAAGATAGACAATATGGAAGTGTTTTTTCAAAAACGCAATGGCATGATTATCGCCTCGACTGATGATGAATCTACTTTTGGAGAATTAACAATAGAAGAGCATGAAAAAGCACTTATTTATGGAAGCTCTTATGTGATGCAAACAGTAGAAGAAGATAAAAAAGTGATTAAGGCCGTTGCCCCTATAATGGTCAATTATGGTGAATATAAAAAAGTAGAGGGAGCAGTCATTGTCCTTTTTGAAGTGAACCAATTATATGAAGCCATTTGGGAGGATATAAGAGAAATACTTAAAGTATCTGTGATAATCTTGTTTCTTGGCATCTTTGCCGGCTATTCATTGACTAATAGTATTAGGAAAGACACATTAAATTTAGAACCTTATGAAATTGCTGCCATGTTCAGAGAGAGAAACGCTATACTCCATTCAGTGAAGGAAGGGATCCTTTCTATTGATGAAAAAGGGATGATTACGATGGTCAATACTTCCGCTGCTCAGCTATTGACATTAGAGAGTGAAGTAGAAGGGAGATTAGTAGAGGAAGTCATTTCTTCAGAGGTAATGATTGAAGGACTGAAGAGTTGTAAGAAACAAGTAAATGTTGAAATACAAATTGATGAGAAAGCCATTATCATGAATACACAACCGATTATAGAAGCTGGGAAGAGAATTGGTACAGTAGCTAGCCTCCGAGATCGTACTGAAATTAAACGAATGATAGATGCCATATCTGAAGTGAAACAGTACTCTGATGATTTACGAGCACAATCACATGAATTTACGAATAAGTTATATGCCATCTTAGGCTTACTTCAATTAGATAAAAAGGAGAAAGCGATTGAATTCATAAACAGCGAAGCAACATTATTAAAAAAAGAAGAAAAAATCATTTTTACAAAAATAAAGGATGAACGCGTGCAAGCGATATTATTAGGAAAATTAGCACAAGCTTCCGAAAAGAAAATAGACTTTGTAATAGATAAAGAGAGTTCTTTAGAAGGGTTACCAGATAACCTCAATTTATCGTCACTTATCATTATTCTAGGAAACTTAATTAGTAATGCTTTCGATGCAGTAAAAGAGAATGCGCCCAAGGAAGTGAAATTTTTTGTTACCGATATTGGAGACGAGGTTATTTTTGAAATCCAAGATAATGGAACAGGAATTGCTGAAGAAATGACACAACAACTATTCGAGAAGGGACAATCATCTAAAGGGAAAAATCGTGGTTACGGGCTCTTTAATGTTCAAGTAGAGATAGAATCTCTAAATGGTGTGATTGAATATAGCAGTGATGAGCATAAGGGTACAATCTTTACTGTATATTTACCAAAGAAAGAGGGGAGTAAAAATGGGAATCATTAATGTAGCAATAGCCGAAGATGATTATCGGATTGCGCAACTTCATGAAGAGTATATAACTAGAATAGATGGGATGAAGGTAATTGGAACAGGTTTAAATGCTCATGCAATGATGGAACTGTTACAACAGCATCCAGTTGATTTATTACTTATGGATATATATATGCCGGATCGTTTAGGAATTGATCTATTAGAGGAAATAAGGGAGAAGTATCCTCTTGTAGATATTATTTTAATTACAGCAGCGAATGAGAAAGATTATTTATTGAAAGCACTAAAATATGGAGTAATCTCTTACTTAATTAAACCGGTTTCATTGGATGTATTTATTGCAACCTTAGAAAGGTACAAAGAAGAAAAGGGGAAATTCGCTTCTGTCACTGAAGTCAATCAACAGGTTGCTGATTATTTCTTTGGTCGCACGCAAACAGACATATTACATAAACAAACCGGTTTGCCAGCTGGAATTGATCACGTTACGCTTGAGAAAGTGCGCTCCATTCTACAAAAGGGAGGAACAGGTTTAACAGCTGACAAGGTCGGAGAGAAAATGGGAGCATCTCGTACAACAGCCCGCCGCTACTTAGAATATTTAGTTAGTATAAACAAAGCTTATGTTGAACAAGTATATGGAGTGGTGGGGAGACCCGAGAGGAACTATTTTTATCGTTGAAAAACTGGTCGTAAAGGGACCGGTTTTTTTATGTATAAGAGGGAAAACATACGTCGGTGAATGGTATGTCGTATTGCCACTTATAGTTATTGTGAAATAAAGCACAAATGAACACAATGAATTTAATTAATTTTAAGTTTTTAATAGACAATTTTTAGAAAACGTTTACATTTATTTATTCAGAATTTAATATTAACTCAGAATTTAACAAAATAAAGGGAGTGGATATAGTGAAAAAGCTGGTAGTTTTCGTTCTAGCTGTTCTTATATTGACAGCGTGTTCTTCCAATTCAACTTCAGGAAATGGGGAATATCCAACAAAAAATATAGAAGTAGTTGCTCCTGCCTCACCTGGTGGCGGATGGGATTTAACAGCTCGATCTGTGCAAAAAATTCTTAAGGATAATAACCTGGTGGATAATAACATTAATGTCATTAATAAGCCAGGTGGCGGTGGTGAAGTTGGATGGAGCTATTTACATACGAAGGATAGTCATTATCTTGCGGTAAACTCTAGTCTGCTATTAACCAATCATTTCTTAGGACAAAGTAAGTTAACTTATGAGGATTTTACACCTCTTGCGACCTTAGCAACCGAATGGCAGGCCATTGCTGTATCAGTAGATGCTCCATATGAAAATATAAATGACTTGTTTGAAGATATTAAGAATGATCCAGCATCTATAAAAATTGGCGTTGGACCAGGACTAGGCAATGATGATCATCTATCATTTGTGCAAGCGGCAGGAATGAGGGATGTCGCAGCAAAAGATTTGAATTTCCTCGTCTATGATGGCGGTGGTGGGGACGTAGTGACAGCCCTTTTAGGTAATCATGTAAACGCGGTCACGACTTCATTATCAGAAGTTAAGGAACAACATATAGCTGGCAAGCTAAAGATTTTAGCGGTGTCTTCGGAAGATAGATTAGAAGAATTAGAAGATGTACCTACATTAAAAGAAGAAGGTATTGACATGGTTTTCCCCCATTGGCGAGGTATTATGGGGCCACCAGATATAACAGAAGAAGAAATCAAATATTGGGATGAAAAATTGGGAGAGATGGTTAAGAGTGAAGAATGGGCTGAACTTTTAACAAATAATGATTGGGATAATTTTTACCAGAATAGTAGTGATACGAAAGCGTTTTTCGATGAACAAGCAGAATTATATAAGGATTTAATTGGCGAATCAGGGCTGGTTCAGTAAGGGAGGATTTGTTAAGTGAGAATCATCAAAATAGGTTTACCCATATTAATGATAGCCGTTAGTTTAGTTTTTCTAATTAGCTCATTTCAGATCCCAAAAGCTACATTAGGTAGTGCCAATGGGCCTCTATATTTTCCTATTGGCATCAGTGCACTGATGCTTATCCTAAGTGTTATTTATCTGGTGAATGAGCTGAGAAATATCCATGAAAAAGAAGAGAAACTGACAGATGTCTTTAGTAAGAGGGCCATACAGTTAATTGTTGTCACGATCATCCTCGGTATCATTTATGCCTTGACATTTGAAACACTAGGATTTTTAATTTCAACGATTTTATTCTTAGGTGTCTTATTATTTTATCTGAATGGTTGGAGAAAATGGCTCGTTAACGTCATCGTTACTGTGAGTTTTTCCTTCATTACTTGGTACGGATTTAGTCAACTATTAGGTGTAAGTTTGCCATAGAAAAGGAGGGAATCATATGGAGGGTTTTGTAGAAGGATTGATGACAGCCATACAACCAATTAATATTATTTGGATTGTAATAGGAGGATTCTTGGGGACAGTTGTTGGTATGTTACCAGGGTTAGGTCCAGCCACGGCTGTTGCGGTTTTAATCCCAGTTACTTTTGGAATGGACCCAACAAGTGCCATTATATTAATGGCTGCCATTTATTATGGTGCGATGTACGGCGGATCTAGAAGCTCTATATTATTAAATACACCTGGCGATGGTTCGGCAATTGCTGCCACCTTTGATGGTTATCCGATGGCAAAGAAAGGGCAAGCTGGTCAAGCAATGGCCATATCAGCAGTAGCTTCTTTTATCGGGGGGATATTAGCCACCTTTGGATTTATTGCCTTAGCTAAGCCGTTAGCAAGCTTCGCCTTGCAGTTCGGTCCATCGGAATATTTTTTACTTATGCTATTAACCCTCTCAGCTATTGTTTCGCTATCAACAGGAAAAATGATTAAAGGTTTTATAGCAATGTGCTTAGGGTTATTATTAAGTACAATTGGCATTGATCCGCAAACCGGTGTTCATCGTTTTACCCTTGGGCTGCCACATTTAGCAGAAGGTATTGATTTTCTAATTGTCATCATTGGAATCTATGCGGTAGGTGAGGTATTTTATAATTTCTTAACGATTTATAAAGAAAAGAAAAAGCAAAAAGAAAATCAAGACATGGGTAAAACATGGTTCACCAAAGAGCAATGGAAACGTTCTAAATGGCCCATTCTCAGGAGTGCACCTCTTGGATTTATTGTTGGTGTACTTCCGGGAGCGGGGGGAACCATTGCATCAATGATTAGCTATTCTACTGAGAAGCAGTTATCTAAAAAACCAGAGGAATTTGGTAAAGGAGCTGTAGAAGGTTTAGCAGCACCAGAATCGGCAAATAACTCTGCCTCAGTTGGGGCGATGATTCCGTTATTAACAATGGGGATTCCAGGTTCAGGAACCACTGCTGTTATGCTCGGCGCATTAATCATGCTCGGCGTTAGACCTGGTCCGATGCTTTTTGAAAATGATCCGGTTATGGTTTGGGGACTTATTAACAGTATGTTTATCGGTAATATTGCTTTAGTGATTATTAATGTACTATTAGTTGGGTTACTCGTAAAGGTCCTTCACACGCCAGCTAAAGTACTGTATCCGCTTATCATTATGTTGGCTTTTATCGGTACTTACACGTTGAGTTATTCTACAGTTGACTTTTACTTATTATTGTTATTCGGTCTCATTGGTTTAGTTATGAAAGTGTTAGATTTTCCTATTGCTCCATTAGTTCTAGCGCTAATTGTGGGAACAGATATGGAACAAAATTTCCGTATGGCTCTGACATCATCTAATGGAAGTCTAAGTATTTTCTTTTCTTCTGGGATTTCTATTATTTTGATGATTCTTACAGTATTATCTTTATGCTATCCACTTATTTTGAAGTTGATTAAAAATAGAAAAAGAAAAGAAGACCAAACAATATCAGGTTAAATAACAGCTCGTCATTGATGGCGAGCTTTTTGTTTGCCTATAATGTTGTATAGATACTTCCTGTAAAAAGAAAATAAAAAGCCTAGAGAATCACTGGATAAAAGGAGGAAGAAAACATGTATCAATTAAAGACAAAAGAGACGGATGAAGACGTCATAATGTTTATCGAAAAAGTGGATTCAGTAAAGAAGCGGGAGGATGCTTATCAGTTATTAGATATCTTTATTGAAGCGACCGGTTATCAAGCGAAAATGTGGGGAACGAGTATTATCGGATTTGGAAAATATCATTACAAATACGAATCTGGGCATGCTGGAGAGGCTCCGTTAGTTGGTTTTTCACCGCGTAAAGCTAAAATAAGTCTTTACTTAGCTGCATGTGATCCTAATCGCCTAAACATATTGAATGATTTTGGTAAGTATACTACCGGAAAGTCATGTGTGTATATTAATAAAGTTGCTGACATTGATATAGAAATATTAGCGCAACTAATTAATAGTTCAATCAGTTATTTACAGAAGAAATATCCTCTCTAAACTCGTTGCAATGGCTGGGAAGTCACTTCGATAAAAGGGGAAACTAGGGAAGTATTGATGCATAATTTCTTTCCTAGTCAACTTTATCAATATGCTGTTTGATTTCCGATCCAAATCAGTTACAACCAAAATGTTTCGCCGATTAATAATTTTTTTAGTTGATTGGCATCTAATTGTTGCTTTTCCCATTCAGCATCTAGTCTAGCAATAGCTTCTGGTCCGGTATCGTCTGCTAAATGATAAGTACCATAATGCATAGGGATAAAGGTAGCGCCATTTAATTCTATATATGCTTTCACTGCATCTTCTGGGTTAATGTGACTGACTTTCATAAACCATTCTGGTTCGTAGGCGCCAATGGGCATTAATACAGTTTTGATGTTGAACTTTTCGGCGATCTCTTTAAACCCACGAAAGTAACCTGTATCACCGACAAAATAAATAGAGTGTGGCTCATTTTCTATTATCCAACCACCCCAATGAGATGTATTCGTATCCGTTAGTGATCTTTTCGTCCAATGTTGAGCGGGTACAAAAGAAAGGGACAACGAATTGAGTCTAAAAGAATCATACCAGTTCGCTTCAAATATATGCTGATATCCCCGTTTGCTAAAACTTTTCCCTAAACCAATTGGTACATAGAAAGTGGGGTCTCCTTTTAGTTTTTTAATTGATGGAAAATCTAAATGATCATAATGACCGTGAGAGATTAAGACAATATCGATATCTGGTAAATCAGTTATAGAAATACCGGGAGCTGTTAATCGTTTACCGAGACCCATACGGTTTGCCCACACGGGATCAGTAACGATATTTAATCCATCTATTTGAATGAAAAAAGTAGAATGGCCAATCCATGTAATAGAAGCTTCTTTTCTATTTTTGTTTAATCGTATAATTTCTTTTGTTGGGGATTGCTCAATTTGGATAGTAAGATCTTTTTTATTTTGTCTTCGTTCTTTTTGCCAACGACGAAAATCATTGAATGATTTAGTGTTTTCTACATTATCTAGATTAATAAAACGTTTTTTACCCGTCATTCTAACCCTCCAAACTTATCTTCCTTTAAAAACATCTGTTAGCAACCATTATATCTGTCTATTTTTTAATATCAAAGTTTTTGTATTCATTTAAACGTAGAAAATGCCCCGTCATTTTAAACTCATGAAAGTACATCTAAATTTAAGTTTTGTGGAGGGAAAAAAAGATTTGATGAAAAAAAGCTGCCAGTGGATTCTTTATGAGGTTCCTGCGTATTTAAAAAAGATTAATTCTTATGAATGCAACTCTTGGTATGTAAATTCATTGTATTTCTTATAGTAGGCATAGGACAAAATCTCTTTACGTAACTTTTAGTATGTCTAGGTGAAAGGTGCGTGAGCCGCGCTGAAAAGAGTACAAGAAAACCAAGTCGTATTTTATTCGATAAAAGCATCAACGATTAAACGTTTCATTATTTTAGACTGTGTGACTGGCACAGCGTTTTATTATGCTATTAAAGCCATTTCGACTAGTATGATACTTGCACTTATTGGTTGTGTTGTTGGGACGGAAGGAATTAAAAAAGTGAAAAGAGAAACGGATAGGAAGCATTAGCGAATACTAATTGTCTTTTAACTTCTCCCTTTTTTCAATGCTAAATAGAGTAGTGAATTTCTATGTTATTCATTTCACTCAGAAAACAAAGTACTATTCCATTATTAAATAAGTTGGTTACACTATATGTATTAACTAAAAAGGGATGTATATCATGGATGAAAAAATCAACCGTAAATTAAAGAAGCCGATTTATAAACAAATTGCCGATGAAATAGAGAACGGAATCTCTGACGGTACTTTTCCAGCTGATAAAAATCTACCATCGGAAAGACAGTTAGCTAAAACTTTTCAAGTTAATAGAAGTACGATTGTTGCTGCTTATGATGAACTTGAATCAAAAGGATTAATTGAACGGAGAATCGGAAGTGGTACAGTCATAAGTAAAGATATTTGGGGCATGACAAAAAAGCGTATGCCAAGTTGGAACAGATATATTGAAGCAGGTTCGTTCTTACCTAATTTGCCGATTACGCAAAAAATTCGTAAGGAAATGGAAAAAAGAAAACTTATCAATATGGCGAGTGGTGAGTTGTCAGAAGATTTATATCCAACCGATATTTTAAGAGAAATTACGCAAATGCAAGCGTTTATTGGGAGACTAGGTTACGACCATCCTCAAGGTAGTGAAGCATTAAGATATACCATTATGAAACATGTGGAGAAATACAGAAATATTCAAACAACACCAGCTTCTATCCTTGTTACTTCTGGAGCACAACAAGCCCTGCATCTTGTTGTGCAATGCTTATTAAAACCTGGTGATGCTGTTGTAATTGAAGATCCTTCTTATCATTACAACTTACCCATTTTCAAATCAGCAGGCATTCAAGTCTTTACCCTATCAGCACTAAGCAATAGGGCTCTTTCTGCCGAGCTTCTTTCATTACATAAAAAACACCGGATTAGTATGATTTTTTTAAATCCAGCATTTCAAAATCCAACAGGGAGGCTGTTTAGGAAAGCGCAATTGCAAGAGATTTTGGATATATCTTCTGAATACGGGATCCCAGTGATTGAGGATGATCCATACAGCTTAATTGCTTTTAATAACAATCCTGTCTCTACATTGAAATCGATGGATCAAAACGGAAATGTATTGTATATCAGTTCGTTATCAAAATTAGTTGCTTCTGGTTTAAGGATTGGCTGGATTATCGGGCCGAACTCGGTAATAGAAAGATTATCGGATGCAAAGCAGCAGATTGATTTTGGTCATGCAAGCTATACACAATGGATTGCTAATGATTTTTTGGAGTCAAAGCATTTTCCTGTACATTTAGATAGGATCAAAACAGAACTAGTTCAAAGAAGAAACGAAGTAGTTGCTAGTTTAAAGAAATATTTAGGGGATCAGGTGGTGTTTACCATTCCTCAAGGTGGTATCCATATTTGGTGTGAAATAAACAGAGACGTTGATGAAATGAAGTTGTTAGAGAATGCTATTAAACAAGGGGTTATTTATTTTCCTGGAATGATGATGGGATCAAAGAAGTTATTTGTGCGGTTTACCTTTGGACGAGCAAATGAAGAACAAATAAGAACGGGTATCCAACGCTTTAGTGCTGCATTGGCACTTACTTAAATGAAGTGGATGGTAAAAAAATAGATGAATTGGCTGGTCATAAATATGCTCGTTTCAATTAAGATAAAGGAGAAAGCGAAATACATAAAAGAGGAGCATAAAAGATGATCATATTATACGGCGTAATTATATGCATCCTAATGATTGCGATTATTGCTACCCTATTGATTACGAATAGGAGTGATGATAATTATCAATCATCTTCAAGAAAAAATAATCTAAACTTAACAATGATTTATATAGTGGTGATTGCTTTGTCCATCATTGCTTTAGCTATATATATTGCTTATGACTAAAAGTTTTAGGAGGATCAAGGCATGACATGGACAATGGGTTTTGTATTAATACTAGGTATTTTAATCAAGATGATTACTAGCCCACCAAGTGCGGCTGTCGCATGGTTATTAAAAAAATTTGCCATCCATCAAGAAATAAATGAAAAAGAGATTACATTAGTATATGATAGCCAACTGATAGAGGGACAGGTTAAGGAGAAAGTAGTTACCATGTATAATGAAGCTAGTTTTTTGAAAAGAATTCATATTTATCCTGGTAATGAAGACTTATTTATGCCGCATAATCAAAAAACAGTTCCCTATCATATTTGTTATAGTAAAGGAAAGAAAAAGATACAATTATACCTTTATATTGAAGAAAAATATCTAACTGTTGTAAAACAAACGAAGAGGAAACTAATTGCCTATCAAATGTCTGCTAAGGAACAATATATTGAGTGTGAAGAAAATAGCATATACTCAAATAGTAAAATAGATCACATGTGATCCCCTAAAAAAATTATTCTAAAAATGAGGGCTACCTATTTATTGAAGCTATCCTTGTTTTATTTTTCCCTCAAAGGGTAAATACAAAAGTAATAAGGAAGGTGGCTATAAAGATGAGTAGAGAATCTGTTAAAAAAGAGCAAAAGAAAAAAATAGAACAAGATCCTCATGTTGATCCATTACCACTTAAAGATATTGAACTAGAAGTAAAAGAGGAAAAAGTAGGCAAAAAACAAAAAAATAAATCGAGTTCATCATCGAAGAACGAACATGATTATAGTAGTAAATAAAATAGATATGAACACAAGGTTTCTCAAATTTTTTGAGGAGCCTTTTTTGAATACTGAGGTTCTTCTTGATTTCATTAGATCGAGTTAGTGCTTAAGAAATGTGAAACAGCACATACTACATCTGTAAATATTGAAAATATGGAGGGAAAAGAGATGGAACAACAATCAAATATGGCAGAATCCATTCTTCAATTTAAAGAGGGTTTGGCTCATTTATCGCACACTTTACCAACATATGCAGAGAAATTTAACGAGTTTACAGAGGAATGTTTCAAAGAAGGTGCAGTTAGTGCCAAGCAAAAGCAGTTAATTGCACTAGGAATTAGTGTGAAAGCACAAGATGAATATTGCATCATCTTTCATACAAAAGGCTGTATCGATCAAGGGTGCACAGAACAAGAAATTATGGAAACCATTGCTGTTTCGTCAGCCTTTGGTGGCGGAGCGTCAATTAGTCAAGGGGTAACTTTAGTGCAAAGTTGTATCAATGAATTCAAACCGTTAAACTAGGAGTTGAAGTTGATGTCAAATGAAAAAGTAATGAAAAAAGCAAAAGAAATCATCAAGAATCATCCTATCGGTGTATTGGCAACGGTGGAATCAAATGCGCCACATATTCGTTATATGGCTTTTTATTGTGAAGATAGTGAGGGGTTCACTCTTTATAGTGCGACAAAGAAAAATACAGAAAAGGTTGAAGAGATTGAGGAGAATGGACATACTTCTATTCTTTTAGGTTATACTGGTAAAGGTCTGAATGATGAATACATTGAAGTCAAGGGACATTGTCGAATCAGTGAAGATGAAGAGATAAAAAAGAAGATTTGGCAGGATTCTTTCTCCCGTTGGTTTGAAGGGCCTGAGGATCCAAACTATGTCATATTAGCCATTACCCCTCAAACCATTCGTTTTTTAAATAATGAACATCAGCAAACAGAAGAAGTAACTATATAGAAAAGAGATCCCGTTAATTAAGCGGGATTTTTTTTTATTGAACAGAACATATGTTTGTGTTTCCTTTAAAAAAGGAGTGATATATAATGACAGCATTAAATATAGAAGAAAGAATGAAGGCGTTACACATACAAGGGTTAACAATAACAACGATTAAAAATAAGAAAATCTTTCAAAGTGAACAATATGGAGTGCGTAATAAACACGATCAATTTCCTGTTATGGGAAATACGATGTTTAATGTGTGCTCTATAAGTAAATTGCTTACTACGGTCTTAGCTTGCAAACTAATAGATGAACAGCTCCTCCAACTAGATAAGTGGTCACAACATGGACAATACCCTCTAATACACCCTCAACCACACTCACCATTAGACAATTATTAAGTCACCAATCAGGTATCATTGATCCGCCAAATAGTTTTTTACCCTATCAAAAACGTTGGGGTTACCCTACAGTAGAACAACTTTTTCTTGGGAAGACTGAATATTGTCGAGAGCCTATCATCAGGCAAGAGAATCAGGTGGGGAGATTTCATTATGCAGATGCGAATTTTTGCTTGATAGAGAAGTTAATAGAGGGAGTCACAGGTAAATCTTTCACGCTATTAATGGAAGAGAAGGTATTGCAGCCGCTGGGTATGGCGTGTAGTACCTATGAGGTTACTTATGGGAAAAATATTTCTCAAGGACATGATAGGAACGGAGCAACAGTGAAAGAGAAATACCCACATTATCCTTATCCAGCTGCTTCAGGGTTATGGTCAACATCTAAAGACATTAGTAAGCTGATGATTGAACTCATGGATGCAATCGTTGGTGATAGTAAGCTCGGCCTCTCACCCCTAACTATAAATGAAATGTTTACATCACAGGGAGGGTGTGAATGGTTAGGGCTTGGTTGCTTTTTAGGAAGTACATCCAATGGATTTGAATTGAGTTCCCTTGGTTGGGGAGTAGGTTTTCAAAGTTTGCTTGCTCTATACCCGCAAAAGAAGGAAGGGATAATAATTTTGACGAATACTGAGCTTGGTATTCATCAAATGGATGGGCTCATCGGTGAAATTTATCGGGCATTTATAGGGAAAGAATAAGAGGATAAATAAAAAACGCAATTTACCTCCAATAAATTTTCTAAGCATTAATCATAAGTAATTAATTTCTCAAAAGAACAAAAGAGCGCTGGGATAGAGTAACCTTCTTGGAATCTCTAGTGGTGATTATCTCGTAACGCTACTTTCTTTAATTAAGAAATAGCCAAGTTGACAAGGATAATGACAACTTATTAGAGGGGGAGTATGCGCATTACCGGGTGCTAGAATGAGAAACATACGTTTATACCTTTAGTAGTAATTAATGTAATTAATATATATTGGTAAATTTTCAAAGATGTTTGTTCGTTTTTTAAAGATTAATAGTTGAATATAAAAAAGAAAAATATGCAATTGATGGGATATTTTTCTTATGTTACAATATGTTGGTTATGAAAGGAGAGAAACGAGATGAAAAGTAAACAAATTAAACAACTTGCTCTCGCACCATTGCTAGACAATTGGGGAAAGGGTGTATTGCTCTCATTCTAATATTTTCTAATTACGTTCATCCCCGAATTTTTTATGGAAATCCTGTTAATTCCTTATCCTGAATGGGAGTATGCTGCAGGGTATAATTTAATTAGTATTGCAATTAGTATCATCTTAATTCCATTTGGTGTAAGTCTTTCATTGTCGTACATTACATTAATCAGAGGGTCTAAGCTTCCAGTGGAGGAATTATTTACAGGCTTTAAGTATTTGAGTTTCTCAAGAGCTTTGGGATTAACGATTTTACAAAGCATTTATATTTTCTTATGGTTCTTATTATTGATTATCCCAGGGGGCATCATTAAGTCGCTTTCGTATTCTCAAATCACCTTATCCTTGATTCGGTCGTTCTTTATTGTATTTAACAGCTCCTCTATTGTATCGAAATAAACTTCCTGTCCCCATTCTTTTTTAAACATTCTAACTCAAACCAACTCCTACATGATTTTGAGCTAATATAGCTGTTCGTTCAAATCTATTCAAACGAATGTCAACTATGTTTTAAAATAACCATGTGCTAAATTCATATATTAAAAAACACAACCTGGATCACGCGCCATTTCTTGATGTTCTATTAATAACCCTCCCGCACTAAATCTACATCATAGTGGGTTAGGCTCTCAAAAGAAGGGACAGACAGGGTAGATGTCAAATGTTATAATAGTGGGATATTAAAGTAGCACATGTTTCAACATTAACACGAAAGAGGAAGGTGACAATTATGTCAAAAGGCGTTAGTACCTTTATGCTAAGACAGCGGCATTCCTAAAACTATACTTGATCACTCTAACGGAGCAAGAACGACTTTACGGATTTAAGTTTTGGGAGACAATGCAAGAAGACTTTAAGAGATTTGGGTATCGTCCGCAGCGTTCTGAAATATACAAGTCTTTACATGAGTTGCTAGACGACGGAATCCTTAAAAGCTACAGCGTCAAGAAAGAAGGAACAGAGCGACAGGAGATCGTCGTGTATCAATTCAATAACTATGACGAAGCGAAAGCATACAAAAAACTTTTGAAGGTTGAGTTAGATCGATGTGTAGGTTTGTTACAAAAGGCACTAATAGATAACTATAGCTAGAAGGAGCTATATGCGAAGTTATGAATTTATTAGAGGCAAAACGGCGATGACTAGCTATCTACTATCCTATAATATTATCAACGGAAGCAAGACAGATAGATAGATTAATGTTATAATTTTCTTAGTCGCATAACGGTAGGGTGAGCGGCCGAGCTTTCCCATTCTTCCTTAGCGGAGAAGGGAGGTGACGCCCAAGTGATTACAGCAGACATAGCAAACGTCATTCTAGGTTTTGGCACCTTTGTCTTAACATTCGTAATGGTAATTTTCATGATTGCTGAATTTATCACAAGAAAGAAATAATCACCCTCAGCCGTGACGAGCAATAGGGTGATTTCTTGTGTTTAAGAAAACTATACTATATTGTTCGGCCGCTCTTCATGCGGTGCGACGATCGGACGTAGATGCTACTAACATCTGCGTCCTTTTTAACTTACCCTTATTGTAGTACAAATATACATGATAATCAAGCCAATAGGGTAGGGAATAAATTTTAGGAAGCATTTAATCCATATAGTTGCTCGGAAGACCTGAAGCGTTCATATGTGGATTAGACTAGGCTAACATTTCAGAAGTTTTGTACGCAAATTACTGTGAAAGGGAGATTGAGAAGAATGGAATGGTTGAAAGAAATAAAAGTAGCGGATGGGATTCAGATTATAATAGCTTTAATTGCTATGACATCAGCTATAGCAGCTTTATGTACAGCTCGTCAAGGAGCAAAGTCTCTTAAATTATCCAAACAGCAACGGCAAGATACGATTAAACCTAAAATCATTGTTGAGGAGGTTGCCTATGGACTAGAAATATCTAATGGAGAATTGGGTCGTTTTTACAAAGACCGTCAGTTTTTAGATCGTTTAGAACTTCCGATTAGAAACATAGGACTTCACTTTGCTACCGACATAAATATAAATTGGAGCATAGATCAGGATAAAATTATTGAATTTATTCAAAAGAATCAAATTGACTCCAAGTTTATTGATGACTACAGAGATCAGCAATTGATCGTACCAGAATCAAGCTATTATTATTATTATAAACCTTTCACTTCCTTCGAGAGCTATCTAGGAGACAATAAGGTTTCAAGGATACAAATTCCTTACGAATTTACTTTTTTAATGAGATGTGTAGTTTTTTTGATACTTGAGAATGATTTACGTCCTGAGGAATATGAAGAGTACACATCTTTTACAATGGAGGTTTCTTATAAGAATATCTTAGGCGATAAGCTCAAGGAAGAGATTTTTGATATTGAAATGAAGATTGACATAGAAACCCGTTCAATCGCCGATGGGAAATTAGAAACTGGAGAAATAAGAGCGATCTTTAGAAATAAGAATGCAGGCGTCAAAACGGAAACAATTTAAAATTTATTTTTGGTGGTGTAATCATGAAAAGAATTAAAATCCCAAAAACATTTTTTAATATTGGAATCTTACTATTTATCCTTATTGGAATTTGGGTTTTTAGTGAAATTAGTAACAACATCTCTATAAAAGGAAGACAACCAACCGATATTGGCCATGTTGTCTTTTTTCAAGGAACTACGTATTTTATAAAGGGTGAGGATATCAAGACTTCAGACTTAGGAAATTTTTCGCATGAAGATATCATGTTTTCAAGAAAGTTTGAGGAAGTATCAATAATTAATGATAATGGAATAAAGCTTCTTGGAAAAGGAATAAAAAATGGTGATAAGGTGGCAATTTGGTATGAAGAAGTTTTAGAATCGTATCCATCTGAGATCAAATTAATCCAAATAGAGAAAAGAGATTAATATAAAAAATTCATTTTTATCCAAAAAATGGTTTAATTTTTTCGGAAAATTCTTTATAATTAGATAAAAGGAGGAGATTTTTTGAAAAAATTCATTTTTTTAGTCGGCGTTCTATTTGCTTTTCTATTTGTTCCAGTCAGTGCTTTTGCAGAAGAATCATTAGGGGATTTTAAATTTGATCCAAAAAAATCTTCACACCCCTTAGATATGGTCAATTCAAAAGGTGAAGTGATTAAATATGAGGACTACAGTCAAAAAAGTACAAGCCTAAGAAATGAAACAGAGAGCTTTAAAGGATCAGGGGAACTTAATCCTGTTTTTATAGGCGATCTATTAAACAAAGACTTTCAAGAACTTTTACCACCCAGCATAAATGATAATTTTATAAAAAGAGAAATATCTCCATTTGGAGTAATTGGGCCGGATGGAAGATCTAAGGTAAACGACACAACAGTGTTTCCTTATAGTGCTGTTACTTATATAACCATGGATTGGGCAGATGGCGATTCTGGATCTTGCACAGGAACATTAATTGCTAGAGACAAAGTATTAACCAACGGGCATTGTGTTGTGAATGCTAGAGATAAAGTAGGAATAGTCAGTGCAGCAGTTCATCCTGGTGTAAGTGAAAGTACAGCATGGTTTGGTGCCTATAGTGTCATTGATTATTATGTTCCCACTAATTGGATCAATACAGGGTTAATCTCTGAAGATTACGCCGTACTTGTACTTGCACCATCCGGTGGTCGTCATGCAGGTGATCGTGCAGGTTTTGCAGGAATTAGAAAGGTAAACAATATCCTGAATCAAAATATTGGAGTATTCGGTTATCCAGGCGATTTGATTAGGGAAGCTCGTTCTATTGATCAATATGGAATGCGTGGAAATGTTGTTGATGAAGACGGTCAAATTGCAATCTACACTCTTGATACAGCAGATGGTCAATCAGGTTCTGCTATGTTGAATACAAGCAACCAAGTGATAGGCGTACATAGTAGTGGATTTAAGGACAATAATGGTAATCCAATATTCAACGGAGGTCCAAAGATGAATAACCTTATGTATCAATTTGTATCAAATGCCTTAAATTAACCTTAAGGCGCTGTGTTCAGAGAAGAAAATCTACAATACACCACAGTTATCCAATATCACTATTTACTTCTTATCATGTAATAAAAGTAAGCCTGCGGATGGGAATACAACTGTTTAGTCAAGCACACCAAATACTTTCTGGTGTGCTTTCTAATGTTGCAAAGTTATTGTTACACCTATGTTTAGTGTTGCATAGATTTTTAACTTCACACATATGAAAATACAAAAACCTTCTGCACTCCGAGTGGAGAGAGTTAGTCATTTTTGAAGAAAATGTAGAATTTTGTCGAAACTTGATTCAAGAATAAGTGTTGTATTTTATCTTTCGTGTGGATCATAAAATGAGTATTAACCGTATTAAAATTTTCCCTATGGAAAAAATGTTGTAACAAGGCAAGAGAGTTTTATATTCTTTTCACGTAAAAGTACCAATGCACTTACGATAAAAATCACAATCCAGAAACCCCGATGTATATTTTACGTGACCGCCCAGAATTATCTGTGAACAAAGCGATAACTGAAAGTCGAAAAATGATGAAGGGTCATAAGTGGAGATATTTTTGTTTGAACCTAAGCTTCATCGGTTGGGCTTTTCTATGTATCTTAACGCTTGGAATTGGGTTTCTTTGGCTTGGCCCATACTTTTTAACAGCCCATGCACACTTTTATGAAGATTTAAGAGACCGAGAAGGTGCTGTTGCTGTGAAGGAAGCGATTATATAATTGTTTAGAAGACCTTCATCTTATAAAGATGTTGGTCTTTTTATCTTTTATATAATTTACTGTATATACCTGAGGTTTTCTTCTTAAATCAATAGGGAACACTTTTAATCTGGGTTTAGCAAGTATCTAGCTTTCTTTTTTTTGTGCAGAAGATGCTTTATAATGAATGAAGCCAATGATTAACGATTAAGACAGGTATTTAGTGTAATTGCTTTTTTCTTTACCTGTTTCTATTATTAATGGATAGATATGAGCAATGAAGAAGGAGTTGATCTTAGTGATCAAACAATCAATCCTACCAGCTATTCGTAATATGAAGGATTTTGAGAAAGTCATTTCTTCGCAATATGAGTATATGATTTTACTGGATTCTCACATTACACAAATAAAAAGTGTTGTAGCAACAGCTAAGAAGCATAATAAAAAAATCCTCATTCATATGGATATGATTGATGGTTTAAAGAATGATGAAAGTGGCACTTTATTCGTTTGCCAAGAAATTAAACCAGCTGGGATTATTTCGACCAAGCGACAAGCGATTATTACAGCTAAGAAAAAAGGGGTACTAGCCATTCAAAGGCTTTTCTCCATTGATACCCTGGCGTTAGAGAATGGACTAGAGTTGTTGAAGAATACAAAACCAGATTATATTGAAGTGTTACCTGGCATTATTCCAGAAATCATTCGCGAAGTTCATGAGAAAACGGATATAAAAATAATTGCTGGTGGCTTGGTGAGGGAGAAATCAGAGATTGAATCAGCCCTCGAATCCGGTGCTATCTCTGTTTCAACATCTAACAGGGATCTATGGGAGCTATAATTAACTGCGATCTTTTTCTACTTACAGCAGGTTGGTAGAAAAGGATGGCTTTTTTTTATTGCTGCAAAAAAGATTGCATTTTCTATTCGCTGAAGAAATATAATGACTTGGAAGGGCGCTCATCTTCAGTCAGATTTGTTTACTTATCGACTCGGAATGCTGTGAACATGGGGATAAGTATCTTACTTGTTGCTAAAAACCGATCGGTCTGGTGATTTTTCTTTACATGTCTCTTATCTTATTCTTCTAAAAAATTTAATTATTTATTTGCAATCGTTTTCATTTTATTATAATATGGTTCGTACAAGTTAATTTATTTTGTCGGAGATTTAGAGAGGCATGCGAAATAACGTTTGATCGTTATTTTCTTTCGCATGCCTCTTTTTGTTTTCTCTTGAAAGGGTAATGTAAAAAGTAGTTTTATAGTCTATTAAATGATTAGGAGGATTACTGAATGTCTGATATTTTTATAGGAGAGCTAATTGGTACTTTCATATTAGTCGTATTCGGTGTTGGTGCTGGGGCCAATTTGAATTTAAACAAGACATTTGCTAATGGTGGTGGCTGGATTGTCACTTCATTTGCATGGGGGTTTGCTGTCGCGTTTGGTGTCTACGTTTCAGATTTCTTTGGTGCGGGTGGTCATCTTAATCCAGCGGTAACATTGGCAGCGGCTTTAGCTGGTAGTATTGAGTGGGGAGCTGTTGCATATTATGTATCAGGACAAATGATTGGGGCATTTATTGGTGCAGCGTTTGTTATCTTATACTTCTATCCACACTGGAAAGCTACAAGTGATCAAGGCACGAAACTGGGCGTTTTCTCAACAAGCCCAGCAATTAAAAATACACCATTTAACTTTATAAGTGAAGTACTTGGGACATTTATTTTAGTCTTTGGTTTGAATGCCATTGGATTAAATTCATTTGCTGAGGGATTAAATCCTCTTATCGTTGGATTCTTTATTGCCGCAATTGGTATGAGTCTTGGGGGAACAACAGGTTATGCGATAAACCCAGCTCGTGATTTAGGCCCGCGTCTTGCCCATGCATTACTACCCATCCCAGGCAAAGGGTCTTCGGACTGGGGCTATGCTTGGATTCCGGTTATAGGTCCATTAGTTGGGGCTGTTCTTGCAACATTTGTATTTCAATCTTTATTCTAATAAATAGGGGGATGCCGACATGACAAAAAAATATATCTTATCACTAGATCAAGGAACAACAAGTTCAAGAGCGATACTTTTTAATAAAGAAGGTCATATTGTAGGTGAATATCAACGGGA
This sequence comes from Cytobacillus sp. FSL K6-0129, assembly GCF_038007625.1. Classification (NCBI taxonomy): domain Bacteria; kingdom Bacillati; phylum Bacillota; class Bacilli; order Caryophanales; family Bacillaceae; genus Cytobacillus; species Cytobacillus sp. FSL K6-0129. Next base: position 3,983,733 of record NZ_JBBOXM010000001.1, read on the forward strand.
GTTTAAACAGCATTTTCCAAAGCCAGGCTGGGTTGAGCATGATGCGATGGAAATTTACGCTTCTATTCTTTCTGTTATGGCGGGTGTCATAAGTGAAAATAACATACAAGGCAGTGATATTGCCTCTATTGGGATCACTAATCAAAGGGAAACAACGGTTGTATGGGATAAAAATACCGGTTTACCGATCTATCACGCCATCGTATGGCAATCAAGACAAACGAGTGAAATCTGCAATGAATTAAAAGCAAAAGGATTAAATGATACTTTTCGTTCGAAAACGGGCTTATTAATTGATGCATACTTTTCAGGTACAAAAGTAAAGTGGATATTAGACAATGTTGAAGGAGCACGTGACAAGGCAGAAAATGGCGACTTGCTTTTCGGAACGATTGATACATGGATTATTTGGAAGTTATCTAACGGTCAAGCACATGTAACAGATTACACGAATGCATCAAGAACATTAATGTATAATATTTACGACTTGAGCTGGGATGACGAATTATTAGATATTCTTACAGTACCTAAGTCTATGCTGCCTGAGGTGAAATCCAGTTCTGAAGTGTATGTGGAGACAGCGAAAGAGATTTTTGGGGATATCACGATTCCCATTTCCGGTATTGCTGGTGACCAACAAGCTGCTTTATTCGGTCAGGCTTGTTTTGAGAAAGGCATGGCAAAAAATACGTACGGCACAGGGTGCTTTATGCTTATGAATACAGGTGAAAATCCAGTGCAATCAGAAAATGGTTTACTCACAACTATTGCATGGGGACTGGATGGTAAGGTAGAATATGCATTAGAGGGTAGTATTTTTGTTGCCGGATCGGCTATTCAATGGTTAAGAGATGGCATGAGAATGATTAAGACTGCCCCAGAAAGCGAAAACTACGCAACGCGTGTAGAATCAACTGATGGTGTTTATCTTGTACCTGCATTTGTTGGACTTGGGACACCCTATTGGGAAAGTGATATTCGAGGAGCTGCTTTTGGAATGACACGTGGAACGACGAAGGAACATTTTATTCGTGCCACATTAGAGAGCCTCGCGTATCAAACAAAAGATGTGTTAACAGCAATGGAAAGTGATTCAGGTATTGAGCTAAAGAAATTGCGTGTCGATGGTGGCGCTGTGAAAAACAATTTCTTAATGCAATTCCAAAGTGATATACTAGACACTATTGTTGAGCGCTCAGAAATTAATGAAACAACGGCTTTAGGAGCTGCGTATTTAGCCGGCTTAGCTGTTGACTTCTGGACAAAAGAAGAAATCATTAATAACTGGAAAATTGGAGATTCCTTTGAAAATCAAATGGAATCAAGCAAGCGTGACGAACTATATAACGGCTGGAAGAAAGCAATTAAAGCAACAATCGCATTTCAATAAAACAAGTTAATATAAAATGTTGGAGAATGAGAGACCGCAAATCAACCCTGTACATAAGGGCTATTTGCGGTCTTTTCTTTTTATTCAAGGAAGGATGGATAGATGATGAATAGAAACGCAAACTTAAACGAATTGAAAAACAAAAAATTTGATTTACTTGTACTCGGAGGTGGGATTACCGGAGCTGGAATTGCTCTTGATGCCCAGTCACGTGGCTTAGATACAGGACTAATTGATATGCAGGATTTTGCTGCTGGCACAAGTAGTCGCTCAACAAAGCTTGTTCATGGCGGGCTACGTTATTTAAAACAAATGCAAATAGGTGTTGTGGCAGAGGTCGGAAAAGAAAGAGCCATCGTTTATGAGAACGCACCCCATGTTACCAATCCTGAATGGATGCTGCTTCCATTAATTAAAGGAGGTACCTTTGGACCGTTTACTACTGGTATTGGATTAAGGGTTTACGACTTTCTTGCAGGTGTTAAGAAAATTGAAAGAAGGAAGATGCTATCTAAAGAAGAGGCAATAAAAAAAGAGCCATTACTTGTAAAAGACACCCTGAAAGGTGCGGGTTACTATGTAGAATATAAAACGGATGATGCCCGTCTCACACTTGAAGTCGCTAAAAAAGCAGATGAACTCGGTGCAACCTTGGCAAACTATGTCAAAGCAGACGACTTTATATATGAAAATGGCAAAGTCATTGGTATAAATGCAGTTGATGTATTATCTGGCGAAGCTTTCCCTATTTATGCGAAGGAAGTTGTTAATGCTACAGGTATCTGGGTAGATGGACTAAGAAAAAAAGATGGCTCTCTAAGTGGTAAGAAATTATTTCATACAAAGGGTGTCCATTTAGTATTCGACCAACAAGACTTTCCGTTACAAAACGCTGTTTACTTTGATACACCAGATAAAAGAATGGTGTTCGCCATTCCACGTAATGGAAAAACATATCTAGGTACAACAGATACTAAATATGAGGGAGACCTCGTAAATCCAGAAATGACAGAAGAGGACCGTGATTATCTACTAAAAACCGTTGAACTGGTTTTTCCAACATTATCATTGTCTAAAGACCAAATTGAATCACATTGGGCGGGTGTTCGTCCACTCATCTACGAAGAAGGAAAAAAAGAATCCGAAATCTCACGTAAAGATGAAATATTCTATTCTGATACTGGGCTCATCACCATAGCAGGTGGCAAACTTACAGGCTACCGCAAAATGGCCGAGAAAACAGTCGATGTTGTCGCAGAGAGATTAGGAAACACCCAATCATGTCAAACAGATCACATCATTCTATCAGGCGGTGATGTAGGTGGTTCTAATGGCTACCAGTCTTTTGTGGAAGAGCAAATAAAGAATGGTAAAGCAATCGGATTCACAGAACAAGAAGCAAAGCGAATAGTCGAACGCTATGGCTCTAATGTCAAAAACGTATTTGAAATTGCTAAAAAAGCTAAGGGTGAGCATGATAAAGTCAATCTATCCCTTGAAGCCTATGCTACATTAATCTATAGCCTAGAAGAAGAAATGACCGAAACCCCAACCGATTACTTTATGCGACGCACAAGTGCCATATTGTTTAATAAACAATGGGCAATGAATTATAGTGAAGCAGTTGTGACATTTATGAGCGATTATTTTGCTTGGGATGCACAAAGGACAGAGAAAATGAGAGGAGAGTTGAAAGAGGAAATAAATAAGGCATAATGATAGAACAACGTACGGCTTAAGCTGTGCGTTTTTTTTCTGAATTAAAATAAAGAATTTTTAGAAGTTTAAGGTTGCAATTATCAAGTTTTCTCACTTTTTAGTGGTTTTAAAACCGGTAGTGTATTGAATGTGATATGTCAAAGTAATCATGATCAGGATTTAAACGTATTGAGCATATTGAGGAAAAAGGATTATTTGCATGTTCACCTCTTACACCCTACTAAATTCGTTGGCTAATGATGTAATAAATCTATAAAAGATAAAATGGGCTTGGAAGATAATCCAAACCCATTTTGTATCTTAAATGTCTGATTAATCCATAATCGCTACTAAACGTCCTGTCACTTCATGACGTTCTAAACGAGCTAAACCTTCCCCAATTTCATCAAAGGTGATTTCAGTAATGGCTGGATCGATATCGCCTGAAGCCATTAATTTATATACTTCTGCAATATCGTATTTATCTCCACCAACACTTCCGAGTAGGCTTGCAGCTTTTAAGATAAGTGGATCAGTATTAATTGTAGATTCTAGTTTCCCCATACCTACTAATACAACTTTACCACCTGGTGCAACTACATCAATTGCGCCAGCTGTTGTGGTACCGAAGCCAGCATAATCGACTACTAAATCTGGTGCAATATCGGCTAATTCTTTAATATCTTCAAATACATCTTTTACACCAATTTCTTTGGCTAATTCACGTGCTTTAGGGCTTACATCTACTGCATACGTTTCAATGCCAGCCACAACAGCTGCACGAGCAGCAATTTGACCTAATCCTCCGATACCAATTACTGCTACTTTCATTCCTGGTTTAGCTTCACCACGTTTGAACATTGCGTGATAAGAGGTCATTCCTGCATCGGTGCCAGCTGCCGCTTGTGCATAAGTTACACCATCAGGAATGGGTACAAGGTCAATCGCGGGAGCAGATACTTTATTTGAATAGCCTCCATCATAACCATATCCAGGTCCCATACCAACTAAGCTAACAGGACAAACACCAACGCGGTCACCTACTTTGAAATCGGTTACACCTTCGCCAACTTCAGTAATCATACCTGCTACTTCATGTCCCATAATGATTGGTTTTTTCTCGATAATATCCATCCATTTTGGATCATGTAAAGCTCCTACATCAGAATGACAAAGTCCAGCTGCCTTCACATCGATAATTACACGACCCTCAGTTGCTACTGGATCTGGTTTTTCAACTACTTTCAATGGTACATTGGTTGCTGTAAATTCCCAGCCTTTCATATTAACCCCTTCTTTCTAAAAGTTTTACCATGGTTCCTACCTAGGATTTGCCGATTAAATTGATATTACAATTGTACATTGTCGACAATATAAATTATAACGCTATTTGTGTATTCTGTATACTGAATCAAAAATAGCAATATATTACTGGCTTTCCTCTATACTTACTTTTCTATAAGAAAAGTTTGTCACCAATGCAAATGAGAGAATATTATTTAAAATATTCTCACTATTTATTGACCATTTAGTTTATTTGTCTTACAATAATACAAAATGAGGAGGGATGAATTATGCGATTGAACACAGAACGAAAAGAAGAGCCCCTTTTTATAAAAGTCCATGAAAAAGACAATGTAGCAATTGTTGTTAATGCTGGTGGGTTAAAGGAAGGTACAACCTTTTCTAACGGGCTGGTTCTTACTAGTAGAGTACCAGAAGGACATAAAGTAGCACTTAAAGAAATAGCTGAAAAGGATGAGATTATCCGTTACGGAGAGGTGATAGGGAAAGCGTTGAAACCTATTAAGAAAGGAAGTTGGGTAGAAGAGTCGATGGTTGAGCTTCCTATTCCACCAGATTTACATAAGTTAAGTATAGCAACTCGTGTGCCTGATGCCCTCCCACCATTAGAGGGGTATACATTCCGAGGATTTCGCAATCCTGATGGAAGTGTAGGAATAAAGAATGTTTTGGGAATATCAACAAGTGTGCAATGTGTTGTAGGTGTACTTGATTTTGCTGTGAAGAGAATAAAAAATGAATTACTGCCAAACTATCCAAATGTAGATGATGTCGTAGCTATTAATCATCAGTACGGATGTGGAGTAGCCATTCAAGCGCCAGAAGCAATCATCCCGATAAGGACTTTGCAGAATTTAGCTAAGCACCCGAACTTTGGAGGGGAAGCTTTAATCATCGGTCTTGGGTGTGAAAAGTTATCACCATTAATGCTCGCACCTGATGGTAAAGATCGCGACATATTGTCTTTACAAGAACAAGCAGGTTTTTCAGATATGGTAACAAATATTATGAATATGGCCGAAGAAAAGTTAGAGAAACTAAACCTTCGCAAAAGAGAAATCTGCTCAGTAAGCGATTTAGTGGTTGGCTTACAATGTGGGGGAAGTGATGCTTTTTCAGGTGTTACAGCTAATCCTGCTGTTGGTTATGCTGCTGACCTTTTAGTAAGAGCTGGTGCGACAGTCATGTTTTCTGAAGTAACTGAAGTAAGGGATGCAGTCCATCTTTTGACACCTCGGTGCGAAACGAAAGAGATTGGAAACGCTTTAATTAAAGAAATGCAATGGTATGATGAGTATCTTCAAAAAGGTAAAGCAGATCGAAGTGCGAACCCATCTCCTGGCAATAAAAAAGGAGGCCTATCTAATATAGTAGAGAAATCATTAGGTTCAATTGTTAAATCTGGTAGTAGTGCTATTTCTGGTGTGCTTGCACCAGGAGAAAAAGCAACACAGAAAGGTCTCCTTTATGCGGCTACTCCAGCAAGCGATTTCGTATGCGGTACATTACAGTTAGCTTCTGGCATGCATCTACAGGTATTTACAACTGGTAGGGGCACACCGTATGGATTAGCAATGGCACCTGTCATAAAAGTATCCACAAGAAATGCTTTAGCAGAACAGTGGAATGATTTAATTGATGTAAATGCGGGAACGATTGCCACAGGTGAATCAACAATTGAAGATGTGGGATGGGAAATATTCCATCACATTATTGAAGTAGCAAGTGGAGAAAGAAAGACTTGGGCAGATCAATGGGGGCTTCATAATGATTTAGCTCTATTTAATCCTGCACCGATTACTTAATTAGAATAAAAAACGAACCCAGTACCGTTCTTTACATACGGTTTGGGTTCGTTTTTTATTCTAATACTTTTCCTTCAACAAACTTCAAATGATTGTACATTGCTTGAAATGCAGCCTGAGGATCTTTTTTCTTGAGTGCTTCATAAATGGCTTTATGATGTCTGATTGTTTTTTCTTTTTCTCGATATTTGATTTGTGCGTTGATTTTTACATGTGAGAGTAAAAGCGAATCAATCATTCCTTGTAAGACAGGATTATTTACACTAAGGGCTATAATTCGATGAAACATAAGATCATGTTCACCATACTCGTTGTCGACTGAATTTTCCATTTTGATAATTGTGTCATTCAAAGCTTCAAGAGTTTCATCTGTCATTTTTTCTGCTGCATATGTAACAAGACCTAGTTCTAAAGAGGTGCGTGCTTCAACGATTGCTTCAATATTGTCACTAACAAGGGAAAGCATGGTTGAAAATGGTTTATTACTTATACTCTCAGTAAAGTAAGTACCATCTCTCGTTTTTCTTTTTACAATACCAAGAGATTCCAGTGAAGTCATCGCCTCTCTCATGACGGGACGACTGACACCTAGAAGTTCCATTAATTCCATTTCCGGAGGTAGTTTGTCACCGGGTTTAAGTTTATTTGAAATTAATAAATCAATTATTTGTTCCTCTACTTGCTGAGCCAATGTTTTTCGTACGACTTGGCTACTAATTAAATCAAGCGCATCTTTCTTCACAATTGTCCACCATCCAAATTACAATAGTTTAATTAATCTAATTGTAATACAAATAGAATTAAAAGAATAGCAAGCCCTTTAGAAAAATAAATAAAAATTTTCAAAAAACATATTGTCAGTTAATTTAATTTGTCTTACAATTATACATAACAAATTGAAAGGGGAGGAATGAAATATGCATTCACCTAGAAAAGCACCTACAGGTATTCTCGGATTTCCTGTAGCTCCATTTGATGAAAATGGAAAGTTAGACGAAAAAGCGTTAGAAGTTAATATTCGATATTTGATTGAAGAAGGATTAGAGGCAATCTTTATCGCATGTGGGTCAGGAGAGTTCCAATCATTGAGTAAAGAGGAATATGAAATCATGCTTGATGTTGCCATCCAAGAAGCAGGTGGTAAGGTACCTGTTTATACAGGTGTAGGTGGAAATATTCAGGATGCCCTTTCATATGCGCGCTTATCAGAGGATAAAAAAGCAGATGGCTTTCTTGTATTACCTCCCTATTTAGCAGAAGGTGAACAAGAGGGATTATATGATTATCTGTATCAAGTAATCTCAGAAACATCACTTAATGCTATTGTTTATCAAAGGAATAACGCGATTCTACAACCTAGCACATTAGAGAAATTACTAGATTTAGAGCAACTGGTTGGCCTAAAAGATGGTGTAGGGAATATGGAACTGAATATTTGTTTAACCAATCGTATCGGTAAACGTTTAAGCTGGTTGAATGGCATGCCTATGGCTGAGGTAACAATGCCAGCTTATATTCCATTAGGGTTTGATTCGTATTCCTCTGCAATTTCAAATTATATCCCTCATATTTCTAGACAGTTTTATGATGCTTTGTTACAAGGGAAAAATGAAATTGTCCACGAGATATATAAAGATATTATTTTACCAATAAATGAGATCCGTAAGCAGCGAAAAGGCTATGCAGTCTCCTTAATTAAAGCAGGTATGGAACTGTCAGGGTTACCAGTTCAGAACAAGGTTCGTGCACCTTTCACACCTGTAGAACTTGAACATTACAAACAATTAGAAAGTATTTTGCAACGAGCAAAAGAGAAGTATCCAAAAAAGCAAAAGATTGTCAGGGGGTAAGGGAATGAGTACAGTGACAACGGCAAACTACTTAAATTATATTAATGGGGAATGGATAGAGTCGAATTCAAATGAAACAATTGAAAGTATCAATCCGGCGGCACCGAGTGAAATAGTTGGTGTGATTCAATCGTCAACAACAGATGATCTAGATAAAGCTGTTGAAGCAGCGAAGCATGCTCAGAAACCTTGGAGAAATTTAAGTGGTGCCCAGCGTGGTGAAATACTTTATAAAGTAGCTGGATTAATGGAGGAGCGGTTAGAAGAAATTGCTGAATGTGCTACGAAGGAAATGGGTAAAACACTTGCGGAGACGAAGGGTGAAACGAAACGTGGCATAGCGATTTTAAAATATTATGCAGGAGAAGGAATGAGAAAAGTAGGTGATGTCATTCCATCTACCGATAATGAAGCATTGATGTTTACGACAAGAGTACCACTTGGAGTTGTGGGCGTTATCACTCCTTGGAATTTCCCTGTTGCTATTCCAATATGGAAAGTGGCACCAGCACTGATATATGGAAATACAGTAGTCATTAAGCCTGCTAGTGAAAGCGCAGTTACTTTTGCGAAAATTGCTCAATGCTTTGCTGATGCAGGATTACCAAAGGGTGTACTAAATATGGTCACTGGCTCTGGCGCTGTAGTCGGTGGAGGGATTGCTAAACATCCAGATATAAAAGGAATTACTTTTACTGGGTCAAATGCAGTTGGTAAATCAATCGCACATGAGGCAATGAAACGAGGCGTGAAGTATCAACTTGAAATGGGTGGTAAAAACCCAGTAATCGTTGCCAAGGATGCTGATTTAGAGTTAGCAGTCGACGCTGTTATTAAAGGTGCTTTTCTCTCTACTGGACAAAAGTGTACAGCAACGAGCCGAGTGATTGTAGAAGAAGCGGTATATGATAGATTTGTAGAAAAATTGGTGATTGAAACGAAAAAGATTACGATTGGATCAGGTCTTCATGCAAGTAGTTGGATGGGACCATGTGCAAGTGAGTCGCAATATAAAAATGTATTACAAGCTATTCAAACAGGGGTAAGTGATGGTGCAAAGCTGCTTCTAGGTGGTAAGCCATATGAAGACAAGGAGAGTGGTGGCTATTTTGTCGAACCAACGATCTTTGAAGTAGCAGATCAAGAAATCGCTATTGCTAGAGAAGAAATTTTCGGACCGGTTATCGCTCTCATAAAAGTTTCGTCATTAGAGAGCGCAGTTGAAGTAGCTAATGATTCTGCTTATGGCTTAAGTGCTTCGATTTTTACGCAAAATATTACAAGAATGCTGAAATTTGTTCAAGAGATGGAAGCGGGATTGATCCGGATTAACGCTGAAAGTGCTGGTGTTGAATTACAAGCACCATTCGGTGGTATGAAGGAATCGAGTTCACATTCACGTGAACAAGGAGAGGCAGCAAAAGAATTCTTTACATCTATTAAAACTGTGTTTGTAAAAGGCTAGCATCAGGATGAGTGGGCAGCGCGACCTACTCATCATTTAAAAAAACAGTAGATTGTTTACGCTTACATTCAATAAAATAAAAGAGGGTGATTACCATGGCAGTCCTTAAATCGGAAAGACAAATAACACCAGCAACAGGAAAGAAAACAAAAACGAGATGGTTAATTGTTCTAATGATCTTTATTGTCACAGTTATCAATTATGCTGATCGTGCTACTTTATCAATTGCCGGTCCAGCGCTATCAAGTGATCTAGGTATAAATTCAGTGATGATGGGGTATTTATTTTCAGCATTTGCGTGGTCCTATGTATTAGGGCAGATTCCTGGTGGATGGTTGCTTGATAAATTTGGCTCTAAGCGTGTTTATTTTTGGAGTATTTTCCTTTGGTCTTTGTTTACTTTAGTACAAGGGTTAATAGGTTCATTTCAATCAGTCACAACAGTTGTTATCATTTTATTTGCCTTAAGATTTTTTGTAGGGTTGGCAGAATCACCATCTTTCCCTGCAAATAGCCGAATTGTAGCTGCATGGTTTCCGAGTGCGGAAAGAGGGACTGCCGCAGCAATCTTCAATTCAGGTCAATACTTTGCTACTGTACTATTCGCACCTATCATGGGGTATATCACCTTCACATTTGGTTGGGAATATGTCTTCTTTTTCATGGGGGCCATCGGAATCATTGTAGCCTTTGTATGGTTAAAAACGATATACAACCCAAAAGATCACCCTAAAATTAATCAAGCAGAGTTGGATTATATAAAAGAAGGCGGCGCATTAGTTGATATGGATACTGCGGCCAATCAAGTAGAGAAAAAGCAAGGGCCGAACTGGCAATATATAAAGCAATTATTAAGCAATAAAATGCTTCTCGGCGTCTACCTAGGACAATATTGCATAACGACCTTGACCTATTTCTTCTTAACATGGTTCCCGGTCTATTTAGTGGATCAAAGAGGTATGAATATATTAGAGGCAGGTTTAGTTGCTTCATTACCTGCTATCTGTGGATTTATTGGTGGTATATTGGGAGGAACGTTCTCTGATTTCTTATTGAAGAAGGGTGTCTCGATAACGGCAGCAAGGAAAATACCAATTATTACTGGTTTACTTCTCTCTATGAGCCTCGTTATTGCTAACTATGTGACCACAGAATGGGTAGTTGTTTTTGTAATGTCCCTAGCTTTTTTTGGCAAAGGATTTGGGTCTCTGGGATGGGCCGTTGTTGCGGATACTTCTCCGAAAGAGATGTCAGGGGTGAGTGGAGGATTGTTTAATACTTTTGGTAATGTAGCAGGTATTACTACTCCAATCATTATTGGCTATATTGTAGGCACAACTGGATCTTTTAATATGGCGTTGTTGTTTGTTGGTGCGAGCGCTTTAGTCGCAATATTAAGTTATTTATTCCTTGTAGGTGAAATTAAGCGAGTAGAATTGAAGAAAGTTTGATAGGGGAGGAAGAAAGGTATGGAAGCAAATATAGTAGATAAAATGATAGCCAAAGAAGCACCTGTTATCACAAAAGTGGAGGTCATCCCTGTTGCAGGCAGAGACAGCATGCTCTTGAACTTAAGTGGCGCTCATGCCCCTTTTTTCACTCGGAACATCTTAATTTTGCATGATCATTCTGGCCGAATGGGAGTAGGTGAGGTTCCTGGAGGAGAATCTATTCGTCAAACGCTAGAAGCTGCAACAGAGATAATTATTGGGAGTTCAATTGGTGCTTATCAACAAGTGCTTAAACAGGTCAATGAAGCATTTGCTAACAAGGATGTAGCAGGAAGAGGACAACAAACTTTTGATTTACGTACAACCATTCATGTAGTTACAGCTATCGAATCGGCGTTCCTTGACTTACTTGGTAAATATCTGAATGTACCTGTATCGGACTTGCTAGGAGAAGGTAGGCAGCGTGATCAAGTTGAAGTATTAGGCTATTTATTCTATATTGGTGACCGTCATAAAACAGATCTCCCGTATGAATCACCAACAAGCGATAATAATCGTTGGTTTCAGTTACGCCATGAAGAGACCGTAACACCAGAGCAGGTGGTAGCCCTTGCTGAAGCCGCATACGAAAGATATGGATTTAAAGACTTTAAACTAAAAGGCGGCGTGTTTAATGGAGAAGAAGAAATGGAATCCATTATAGCCATTAAAGAACGCTTCCCTCATGCTAGAGTGACACTTGATCCTAATGGGGCTTGGTCCTTAAATGAAGCCATCGCATTATGTAAAGGGAAAAATCATATACTCGCCTATGCAGAAGACCCATGTGGGGCTGAAAATGGCTTCTCATCTAGAGAAATTATGGCTGAGTTTCGTTTAGAAACAGGCTTACCAACCGCAACTAATATGATTGCCACAGATTGGAGACAAATGGCACATAGTATTCGCCTACAAGCTGTTGATATACCTCTTGCCGACCCCCATTTTTGGACGATGCAAGGTTCTGTGAGAGTTGCCCAAACATGCAAGGACTTTGGCTTAACATGGGGTTCCCATTCTAACAATCACTTTGATATATCGCTGGCGATGTTCACCCATGTCGCAGCTAGTGCACCAGGGAAGGTAACAGCTATTGATACACACTGGATTTGGCAGGAAGGTCAGCATCTAACAAAAGACCCCTTCATAATAAAAGAAGGAAAAATCGAAGTACCAAAAAAACCAGGCTTAGGCATTGAGATAGATAGAGAGAAACTAGCAGATGCTCATCAACTCTATAAAACATACGGACTTGGCAGCAGAGATGATGCCAAAAGTATGCAATACTTAATTCCAAATTGGCAGTTTAATCCGAAGAAACCTTGTATGGTTAGATAAGGATAAATAAACGGTTCAGATAACACCAGGATTGTGTCCTGGTGTTTATTTAGCTTTTCTAAAACTTACTATTATGTAAGATCTAAGACCAATTGTGTAAAAGACAGTTTGAGAGAGTATGGAATGACCTATAAAGGGGCTCTTCAAGCTGCTAAGTACAAGCTAGATAAAAAAAGTACACCTCCTATTCGTATTTGGGGGGCTCAGGATATGTATTGGTTCTATTTTTCATCTCAATACGATATTGATAATACATTTGTTTCTCTAGCACATATTCATGAAATGCAACCATTCAATAAAAATATGACAAAGATAATTTTAACAAGCGGTTATTATTTCAATCTTTCTATTAGCTGTAACAAAGCTAAGAAAAGGTGGGATCAAGCACGCCTTCTTCGTGGACAAATTCAAGATTCAATAAATAAGCAATCATTCGTTCCTTTAATGGAGCTCCCTGGAATGATTAGTGAAGAAAAGGAAGAGTATAAATCAGAATGATAATATACGTACGAAGGGTCAGTTCGAGAATCAAGGAGTTATTGCCATATAAGCAGGACAACCAGTAAAATCGCTACTAATAAAAGAAGAATTAGAGAGATAAGTAGGGTAAGCAGTGAAATCGCTACTAATAAAAGAAGAATTAGTGAGATAAGTAGGGTAATCAGTGGAATCACTACTAATAAAAGAAGAATTAGTGAGATAAGTAGGGTAACTAGTGAAATCACTACTAATAAAAGAAGAATTAGTGAGATAAGTAGTGCAAACAGTGAAATCGCTACTAATAAAAGAAGATTATGTGAGATAAGTAGGGTAACCAGTGAAATCGCTACTAATAAAAGAAGAATTAGTGAGATAAGTAGGGTAACCAGTGGAATTGCTACTAATAAAAGAAGAATTAGTGAGATAAGTAGGGCAACCAGTGAAATCGCTACTAATAATAGAAGATTATGTGAGATAAGTAGGGCAACCAGTGAAATCGCTACTAATAAAAGAAGAATTAGTGAGATAAGTAGGGTAACTAGTGAAATCGCTACTAATAAAAGAAGATTATGTGAGATAAGTAGGGTAACCAGTGGAATTGCTACTAATAAAAGAAGAATTAGAGAGATAAGTAGGGTAAGCAGTGAAATCGCTACTAATAAAAGACTACCCTGCCATTGAATTCGCAGAAATGAGTAGCGCTAAAGATAGTTCCGTGAATTTTGATTAGTATTAGCGTGAATCAATCTCGATTATGATAGATAGAAAGGAGACTTCTCTTGCCAACTTATAACAAACTAGTACGTGACAGAATTCCCGACATCATCAAAAAGTCAGGGAAATTATACAATACAAGAATACTATCTCACTCTGAATATACAATGGCACTTAAACGTAAACTTCAAGAAGAAGTGAATGAATATCTACAGGCAGGGCACTTGAAGGATCAAGGTGAAGAGCTAGCTGATATTCTCGAAGTCGTTTATGCATTATCAGAAGCTCCACAAATGTCAGTTGATGAATTAGATGCGATTAGAAGGACAAAAGCTCAACAAAGAGGAAGGTTCGAGAGTAGGGTGCTTTTGATAGATGTGCAAGAATAAGCTTATTATCATCTTTAAGGCAAAATCAATGGCATTACAAAAGGATACATAAGAAAGCACATGATGCATGCATCATGTGCTTTCTTAATATATGTGAAAAAATCTAACAAGTTATCCTATATAACAACCAACAAGTGCTTTTATATCCATAAAAAGTACCTGATAGCGCTCTCATAAAAGCATTGTAATAGGGAAATAATCTGAATTTTCTTGTTTTGTAGTGTTTTTATGTCACATTTCCTTACAAGTTTGTTGACGTTGCCTTTTATAACAAAGATAATTAACGACATATTAAAGACAAGGAAGTTGGGAGGTGTGTTTTTATTGAATTGAAGATGGCGGTTGTTGGTCCTGTTCCACTTGGTCAAGAGATTTGTCACATTGCCTCAGAGTTTGAGGGGATAGATGTGATTCCACTATTTTATGAATCTGCAGAACAATCACCAAGGTTGATTGAAAACTATAAATTCCCAGTAGATATGTATATTTTTGCTGGTCCTTCACCATTTCAACTAGCATTAAAATTTATTCCAAATTCAAGTATGGCTTATTATATTCCTTTTGAAGGAGCGGATATTTACCGATTACTTTTACAGGTATATGAGCAGTATAACCGATTTCCAGTCATTAGCTACGATATTGTAGATCAAGACTATTTAATAGAAGTATATGAGGAAAATAATCTGACTCTTATTCCTTATTTTTTACATTCTCACAAGGATGGTTTTTTAGATAGTAACGCTTTAGTCCGTTATCATTTAAAGTTATTAAAGAATCAACAAGTTGAAGTGATTGCAACGACAATGAACGCGGTTTATGAGCAGCTAAAGTCGCAGGACGTTCCCGTTTTCTTAATAAAACATACGAAATCCACAATCCGCGATATGTTAGTTAAGGCGATATTAAAGGAGCAAGACATAAAGAAAAAGGAGCTTCAGCTGACGGTATTACGTTTTGAAATTAAGGCGATAGGGGTCCATGATAAGCAGGCTGTAAAGGAAATGATTACTGAAATTATTATTTTCGGACAGAACTATTTATTGAGTACAAGTAATGTAGAGAATATGGTCGTTAGTTTGTTTTCAACAAGAGGTGTGTTTGAAAAGGTAAGTAAGGAGCGAACAGATTTTACATTTATTGAAGCTATGAATCGCAAGAAGCAATTGCTAGTTCACTTAGGGATTGGTATAGGCGATACAGCAGAAAGTGCTAATTTTAATGCACAGAAGGCACTTGAACACGCAAGTTCGAATGAGCGTGGAAGTTGTTATCTTATTGATGAGGATAAGAGAATTTATGGCCCGTTAGGAACAAAGGAATCAGTTAGTTATCCATTATTGTTCAGTAACCGAAAGAATATTACCTTAACACTAAGAAGATTATATGCATGGTTATTCTTGGTGAGAAAGACAAAGGTAACAACGCGAGATATTAGTATGGGCATGAATACGAGTGAGAGACATGCTTCGAGAATACTAAAAAGCTTATGTGATCAAGAGGTAGCAGAAATAACGGGAAAGGAGTCCATGAATCAAAAAGGAAGACCACGCCATATTTACTTCATTCATTTAGATAAATTAAAGGAAGCGGCGAATTAGAGGTGAGGAGGCTTAAACGGTAATGAAGAAGATGTACCACTATTTTATCCTACTATTATTTGTCACAACGTTAGCAGCTTGTACCACTATGCCTAGTGCAGCAAACAATGGAAAAACATATGGGAATGAATTAATCATTGGTATGGAATCAGAAGCGGATGTGTTAGACCCCCACCGGGCAGGGGGGTGGGTAACGATGAGGATTAACTATCAAATGTTTGAACCATTAATCGGGGAAGATTTGAGCAAATCTTCTGGTGAAGCATCTGTACCAGAGCTCATTCCAGTGTTAGCGAAGAGTTGGCAAGTATCTGAGGACGGAAAGATGTATACTTTCCACTTAAGAGAGGGTGTCAAGTTTCATGATGGGACACCATTTAATGCAGAGGCTGTGGATTTTAATATAAAAAGATTAACGGATGAGAATTTTGAATATTTCGATAAAATCGGGTCGAGTCGTACATTTAGAACATGGAAGTTTTTTGATAGAAGTGAAGTGGTGGATGAATATACCCTCAATATTCATTTGAGCTCACCTTTTTCTGAGTTTCCAAGAATGCTAGCTCAGATTAATTCATTACAAATTGTTAGTCCAGAATCGATCATTACAGGGGGCAATGATAGCGTCGGGGAAAATCCCGTTGGAACGGGACCATTTAAATTTAATAATCGTAATCGTGGAGAGAATATAACGCTAGTAAAAAATAAAGACTATTGGGGCGAAAAAGCGAAGTTAGACACAGTTATTTTTAGACCAATGTCTGATCCAGCTAGTAGAGTATTAGCCTTGCAAAATGATGAAGTGGATATCATTGCTGTACCACCGCCTGATGCGATTGAAAATTTAGAAGAAAAAGGATTCGATATTTTATCGGGCACACCGCCACATGTATGGTACTTAACATTTAACTTTGATAACGAATATATGCAAGATCAAAGGGTTAGACAAGCGATTAATTATGCAATTGACCGAGAGGGAATTGCCAATCAGTTGTTAAAAGGAACGGTTTCTCCTGCCTATACCATACAATCTCCAGGGTCGGTGAACTTTGATCCGAGTCGTAAATGGTATGAGTATGACCCAGAAAAGGCAAAGGATTTATTAGCCGAAGCGGGTCTAGAAGATGGGTTTAACATGATATTACAAACTTCTGTAGATGGTTCGGGGCAATTAATGCCTGTTGATATTGCTGAATGGATTCAAAGAGATTTGAAAAAGGTAGGTATTGACGTCACATTGGATACGCAGGAATGGATTACTTATTTCTCAGGATATAGTGATGGCATGGATTCTTCTATTGCTATGAATCAAATGTCTGCTGGTAGAACATCGCCATTCTTTTTATCAATGGTCGCTCATTCGGACTTTGTTGCTCCCGGTGGCTTCAATTCAGGTAAGTATGCAAGTGCAGAAACAGATGAATTGTTAGACCGTGCGTCTACAGCAACAGACGATGTCGAGGCATTAGAAATATGGAGACAAACAGAAGAAAAGATTATGACAGATGCGGCTTTCGCACCAATTGTTCATGATACGGCACCTTATGTAGTGAATAAGCGAGTGAAAGGCTTTGTGGTTCCATCAGAAGAATGGTATACGCTCGCACCTGTTTGGATTGATCAATAAAAAGTGCTGGGAGGAGAAAAATGACAAGGTTCTTATTCAAACGAATATTATCAACAATTCCTGTACTTTTAGGAGTAACCATCTTTGTCTTTTTATTAATTCAATTAATTCCTGGTGATCCTGCAAAGTCGATTTTAGGAGGAGATGCGACAACTGAAGCGGTTGAGGCATTGCGAGTGGAAATGGGATTGAATGAATCGATGATTGTGCAATATACGAGCTGGATGGGGGATCTGTTACAGGGAGATTTAGGTTATTCACATACACTTCATACACCGATTACAGAAGAGCTTCTCCCACGATTTTTGAACAGTATGATTCTCACTGTTGCCAGTCTCTTCATATGTGTGGTTCTTGGAGTAATCTTAGGACTCATTAGTGCATTAAGAAAGGGCAGTATTTTTGATAAAGCAAGCATGGGTGTAGCTTTAATTGGTGCGAGCATGCCGGTGTTTTGGATTGCGCTTATGCTTATGTGGCTTTTCTCTTTAGAAATGGGATTATTCCCTGTAAGTGGCATGTACAATATGAGAAGTCCTGGAGGATTACCAGATTTACTACATCATTTACTATTACCAGCTTTCGCAACAGCAACAGTTTCATTAGCGGTGATTGCTAGACTGACTAGAAGTACAATTATTGATACGTTGCAAAAGGATTATGTGAAGTACTTTCAGTCATTCGGATTATCAAATTCGAAGATAAATATTGTACATGTATTAAGAAACTCCTTGCCTCCAATCATTAATATTTCTGGTATGCAAGTGGGTTACCTAATGGGCGGCGCCCTATTTAGCGAAGTTGTTTTTAATTGGCCTGGCATTGGGCAAGCGTTATATGTTGCTGTGACATCAAATGATTATCCAACGATACAAGCAGGAATATTATTGATTGCCATTACATTTGTCATCGTTAATCTCATTGTTGATCTCTTAAATGTATGGCTTAGTCCAAAGTTACAGGATTCAATTAAATCTAATGCGGGGTGAAGATATATGAAGGGATGGAAGATAGCCTATAAGGCTTTTTTAACAGATAAAGTAGCAACAATTGGTGCATTGATTATAATTATTGCTTTCTTAGTCGCATTATTCGCTCCATGGCTCGCACCTTATCACCCGAATGAAGTGGCTGATGGTAGCATAAGGCTCATGCCACCAGGTACAGATGGTCATCTATTAGGAACAGATCAACAAGGAAGAGATATTTTAAGCCGAATTATCTTTGGGACACAAACATCACTCATATCAGCAGTTGTCCCTGTCGTAATTGCGGCAATGATAAGTATTGGATTAGGAATTATTGCAGGATTTTATCAAGGAATTGTTGGCAATATCATTATGCGTTTAATGGATATTTTCTTCGCATTTCCTGCCGTGTTGTTAGCAATCGCAATTGCTGCGATTTTAGGACCGGGTTTACTTAATGTAATTATTGCGATGATCATTGTCAGAATTCCTTATATGACTCGTGTTGTATATACTGATACCCTTCAAGAAAGTCAGAAGGAATACATTGAAGCAGCGAAGGCTTTTGGTGTGAGCCGTACGGAAATTATGTTTAAACAAATCTTACCGAATGTCCTGCCATCACTAATTGTCTATAGTACAATACTTGCTGGGGTAACGATTGTGACAGTAGCTGGTCTGAGCTTTATCGGGCTTGGTGTTCAGCCACCTGAAGCTGACTGGGGCAGAATGGCTAGTGACGGTAGTGATTTACTAATGCTAGGACATCCCTTTGTTACTTTCTTTCCAGGAATTGCGATTTTAATTCTGTCGTTTGCCTTTAGCATGATTGGTGATGGATTGAGAAACGCACTCGATCCATATGAAAGGTCGAAGGTGAAAAAGGAAAATGTGACCGCTAAAAAACCAATGGTCGCTTGATAATAAATGAAGGATGTGGTGGTGAAATGATTCAGGCGGTAGGAAAGAAGCAAGCGTTTCTAGATGTAAGCCATTTAACGACGAAGATTCATACACCAGACGGTTCAATGACAGTACTTGATGATATTAATCTATCGATTGATAATGGTGAAATCATGGCAATAGTAGGAGAGTCAGGGTCGGGGAAATCGATGACTATCCATTCCATCTTACAAATGATAACGAAGAATTTACTAGATAGCTATGAAGGTGAAATTCAAGTGGAAGGGAAAAGTATTTTGGACATTGGGCAGAAGGAGATGCAGAAGATTAGAGGAAAAAAAATCTCACTCGTTGCTCAGAATGCAATGACTTCTCTAGATCCTTCTTATCGTGTAGGTAAACAGATTATCGAAATTATTTTAGATAAAACAAATTTATCTAAGAGGGAGGCGATAGAAAAAGCCATATATTTATTAGAGGAGATGGGGATTGATGAAGCCAAAAGAGTGTTTCAATCATTTCCACATCAATTGAGTGGAGGACTGAGACAAAGGGTAGTTATTGCCATGTCTCTCGCCTGTGATCCAGATCTTATTATTGCAGACGAACCGACTTCTGCTTTGGATCCCACTGTACAATTGCAAGTACTTGAGCTATTCCAAAAGATTAATCGTGAGTTAGGGACAGCTATTCTTATCATTACACATGATTTCGGCGTAGTTGCTAGAATAGCAGAAAGTGTGGCTGTGATGTATGCTGGACAAATTGTTGAGCAAGGGAAGACGAGTGAGGTGATTTACAATCCACAACATCCTTATACAAATAGTCTGCTCAACTGTATACCCGATTTAGATTGGATTTTCCAAGATAATGTGGGAAAGAAACCGTTATTTCAAATTAAAGGGGAGCCACCCAATTTAATGAATTTAAGTAGTGGTTGTCGATTTGCAAGTCGCTGTCATATGGCTAAAGATATTTGTCATGCTAAACAACCAGACCTTAAAAGAGTGCATTCACTTGATTTGAACCACGCCGTTCGTTGTCTATTAACTGAAAGGAGAGAATCCTATGCAAAGTGAGTCCTTATTAGATGTAAGTGGTCTAACAAAGGTATATGGTAACAAAGGTTCATTGTTCGTACCACGAAAGGAAATACTAGCTGTTAATAAGGTAAGCTTTTCTATTAAGAGAGGAGAGACGTTTGGTTTAATTGGTGAGTCTGGTTCCGGGAAAACAACGATTGGTCGGATGGTGATGCGATTAATTGATGCAACGGCTGGCGACATTCAATATAAAGGTAAGTCCATTCTGTCGATGAAGAAGGGAGAGATGGATAAGTTAAGAAACGAGATGCAAATCATATTTCAAGACTCTGGTTCGGCATTCAACCCAAGAAAAACGATTGGGGAGCAAATTCTTCATCCTTTGAATAAATTCTATCCCGGTAATGAAGCTCAGATTCAGTATAAAAAGGTGATTGAAATGCTTGATGTAGTTGGATTGCGTTCAGACTTTTACCACCGATATCCACATGAATTATCTGGTGGTCAAAGGCAGCGAGCAGGTATTGCAAGGGCATTGATCGTGAAACCGAAATTTCTTGTCCTAGATGAACCTGTATCAGCTTTAGATGTTTCAGTTAAAGCTCAGATTATGAATCTCTTAATAGAGCTACAGAAAGAATTTCAATTAACCTACCTTTTTATAGCCCATAATTTAGATTTAGTTGCTTACTTCTGTGATCGTGTAGCTGTCCTTTCAAAGGGGAAAATGATAGAAACGGCACCTACAATCGATTTGTTTAGAAAGCCTCAACAGGAAGTGACACAAAAACTATTAAGTTCCATTCTAACATTAGATGGGGATTTAGGAGATTACTATCGCAAGCAATCTGTCATATAAAATGGAGGGGTTTTACATGGAAAATGTGTTTTTCAAAGATATTGAGTCCGTTGCACAGATGTTAAAGGTTCAGGAAGTATCGCCTATAGATTTAACGAAAAAGTTACTTGAACGGATTCAATCAATTAATCCTGTATTAAATGCATATATCACTTTGATGAGTAAAGATGCATTAGAGCAGGCTACGGTACTTGAAAAAGAATTAAAAGAAGGGATTATTAGGGGTCCACTCCATGGCATACCAATTGCCTTAAAAGATATATTTGAAACGAAGGGGAGCGTGACTACTTCTGGTTCTAGAATCTTTGAAAACTTCATTTCCCAAAAGGATGCCGAAATCGTAAAGCTACTAAAAAAAGCAGGGGCAATTATAATAGGAAGGCAAATCTTCATGAATTCGCGATGGGGGCGACAACAGAAAATCCTCATTATGGTCCTTCAAGAAACCCATGGAATATATTGAAAATTCCTGGTGGATCGAGTGGTGGATCTGCTGTAGCCGTTGCAGCGGGGATGGCATTTGCTGCTATTGGTACGGATACAGGAGGTTCCATTCGCTTACCGTCTGCTTTATGTGGTGTTGTTGGTTTAAAACCAACATATGATTTAATTAGTACCGATGGATGTACGCCTTTAAGTAAGAGTCTGGACCATATTGGGCCAATGACAAGAACGGTTGCTGATAGTCGTATACTCCTTCAAGTCATGGCAGATGCCAAAAAGTTAGAACGAGTCGATCTTAGTATCCGACTGAAGGATTTAAAAGGTGTAAAAGTAGCTATTTGCAAAGAGTATTTCTTTGAAGGAATGGATGAAGAAATAGCCATTCATATTCATCAGGCATTAGCTAAGCTTGAAAATCTCGGAGCAGAAATAATTGAAGTAGATATTGTTGGTATACAGGAGGCGCTACAAGCACAAAAAATAATTTTCAAAGCAGAAGCCTATGCTTTTCATGAATCTATGTTTATGGATAAATCACACCTCTATGGAGAGGATATACAGTTCCGCTTACAAGCTGGAAAAGATGTGTTAGCAAGTGAATACATTCAGGCCAAACAATATCAGCAAGCCTTCCAACAACATATCGAACATAAAATGCAAGCAGAACAAATTGATGTCTTCTTTTCACCAACGAATATAATACCGCCTTTTGATATTGGAAGTGTTGGTCCCGAAGAATCGGTGAATAATATTTTTCGATTAGGCAAGACACCACTAGGGAATTTGTTAGGGCTACCTATATTGTCGGTTCCTTGTGGTTTTACATCAGAAAGACTACCTATTGGGTTCCAAATCATGGGAAGGATGTTTGAAGAAGGGAAAGTATTAGCCATCGGTGAAGTATACGAACAATCAGAGGGTTGGGTATCATATTTAGAGAGAAATGAAGTATATCAAATAGAGAAAACGATGTAATTTGCAAAGGGAAACTCTAGAGGGGTTAAGGCTCTAGAGTTCTTCCTTTTGTTAAAAACGCTGCTATTTCCTTGCTACTTCTAAGTGTGATTATCTTCAAATTTGGCTTAGTATCTTTATATTTACGAAACCGCTCATGCATTTTTGTCTTTCTTCTATAATAAGTAGTCACGATAAACTTAAAGAATACCCAGTCAATTTTTTCATGACAGCCTTCAGCTATATCAGGTCTTGATCTTTTATGAAATTGGATACGGCGTTTAAAAATCCGGTAGAGACAGGTGGAGAGAGGGAGTTCTAAGTAGATGATTGTATCTGCTGCTGCTGTTCTAATGGGGAAGGTACTAGTGTAATTCCCCTCAATAATCCATTCAGGTTGTTTTATAATGCCTTGTTGAAGGTGTATGAATCTCTCTTCTGTTGATTCTTT
This sequence comes from Cytobacillus sp. FSL K6-0129, assembly GCF_038007625.1. Classification (NCBI taxonomy): domain Bacteria; kingdom Bacillati; phylum Bacillota; class Bacilli; order Caryophanales; family Bacillaceae; genus Cytobacillus; species Cytobacillus sp. FSL K6-0129. Next base: position 4,006,504 of record NZ_JBBOXM010000001.1, read on the forward strand.
CCAATTGGGGAGCCAGTATAAGGTATCTAAATGATGGACATCTATTTGTAGCTTCTTGCTAAGTTTTCGAGCAAAAGTGGACTTGCCAACACCTGCAGATACACCTATAACCATGATTTTTTTCATACAATACACTCACTCCTCTTCTACATAAGCTTATTTACGCTATTAGAGAGCTTCACTTTCCTTTAAAATGATAGTAACTGTCAAGTAGGAGGAAAATAGAATGATTGAAGAAGAAATGTACAATCGAGCCATCACATTTATTGAACAGCGCTATCCTAAAGGGTGGGGTGGAGCGGCTGTGATTCATACTGGTGATGAACGTTATCTCATTAGTGTCGCACCAGTGACGTTTAACGCTAGTACGGAGTTATGTATTGAAGTTGGTGCCATTTGTGAAGCACATAAATTCAATATTGATGTCACACATTGTTTATGTGTCGTCCGTGATAATGAGAATAGCCCCTTTAAAGTTCTTTCACCATGTGGTATTTGTCAAGAGCGTTTGCGCTATTGGGGACCGGAAGTGAGAGTCGGAGTAACGACAAAAGAAAAGCTACTTAAGTTTGTTCCTTTAGGTGAACTTCAACCTTTTCATTGGACAAATGTTTATCCAGCTGAAGAAATCGAGAGCTTTACTAGCAATGTAGAAAAGTTGCGTTGATTAAGGATTAATGTATAGATATAATCAAATAAAGACATTTGTGCAAGTAGTAATAAAACCACACCCTTCATAAAATCATTTTAAAAATTGATTTTGTGCTAGGTGTGGTTTATTATGGAAAATTATAGTGTCAAGCCACCATCAACCATCACTGTTGTCCCAGTCATGTAGCTTGATGCATCAGATGCTAAGAAGCTCACCACGTTCGCGATTTCTTGAGGTTCAGAATATCTACCCATGCGCATCACACTGATTTCAGCAGGGACATAACCAGTTGTTTTCATTTGCTCTTCCACTCCTTTAGTCAGCGGAGTGGCTACGCCACCGGGACAGATGGCATTTACACGGATCCCTTTTGATACATATTCGAGTGCAGCCCCTTTTGTTAAACCAACTACAGCATGTTTACTTGCAGAATAGGCTGCAGCACTATGCTCAGAGCGAACGCCTGCAGTAGAAGCGGTATTGATGATGTGTCCATGGCCTTGTTGTTCCATCACTTTTAAAACCGCTTTCATACCAAGGAATACTCCTTTAGTATTAATATTCATCACACGATCGAATTCGGATTCTTCGATATCAGTGAACATCGAGAATTTTTGTACAACTCCAGCATTATTGAAAAATACATCAATGGTGCCGAAAGTATCCACTGCTTTTTGGACATAATGATTAACATCATCCGCATTAGATACATCTGCTTTAATGAAAATGGCTTCCACGCCTTTTTCTTTTACTAGATCGAGTGTTTCATTGGCAATTGTTTCATTGAAGTCAACGATAACTAAGTTAAAACCGTCTTCTGCTAATTTAATCGCAGAAGCGCGTCCAATTCCTCCACCTGCACCTGTTATAACTGCTGTTTTCTTACTCATATAAACATCCCCTTTTGCGAATAAAATTGGTCGACAAGTTCAGTGTTAGACACCTTGTCTATTTAAATGATAAACTATTTGAGATGTTGTTAGGTACAAAGAAACCTTCTTTTCTAAGAAGATAGACATAAATAAAGTATGTGTTGAGGATGGTGGTTTCGTGATAAAAGACCCAAGGGTGTTGCAAACTTTTGATTTGTTGTGCAAAGGGTTTACAAATTTACTCCAATCAGATGCCCTCGAGCAAATCAATATTAAGAAGCTAACGGAAGCTTCGAAAATCAACCGCACGACCTTTTATTTACATTTTGCCGATTTACAAGCTTTTGTTACCTATTATGTTAATCGCCTTTTCCAACATTGGTCGGATATCGTAAATAGTGTTCCTTCTCTTCCAGAACATAAATCACTACAAGAGCCTTATCCAGGTTTAGTGCAATTATTAGAATATATTAAAAGTGAACAAGAGCTTTATCATTGCTTATTAGTTGAGCATCGTTTGCCATTATTTACAGTAGCTTTAAGAGAATGGATGATTAAATTTACTAACCAAGGTTTTGGTACGGTCACACAAACTCCTACCTTAAGCGAATCGGAGAGAAAAGTAAGGGAAGTTCATATTCTAAGCGGTACGATTGGGTCCATTGTATGGTGGCTAGAAGAGGGATTTCCGATATCATCGCAAAAACTTGCAGAAGAATTGACCTTAATAGCGGCGAAGGGACCTTTTTATTTAAAATAGAAAAAAGTACTTGAAAATTCAGAATTAGAGATTATAATAGTAACTAATCAAACTTAATGCCTATTCATTAGCTATTAGAGAATAACCTTCTTTAATAATAACTAATGAACGAATGGCTATCTTAAACTATAACTGTCAAATGTATGGTGACAGTTGTATTTGAGATAGCCTATTTATATTGGTATGGGTAAACGAGAGTAGTTAGTTTTGTGACAATAATCATGTAAGCGCTTTGAAAAGTTAATATGTAATCAATATATTAAATGAAAGCTTCAGAGTGGAAATACTCCATCATGAAGCATGTACGCATATCTCCAATTACTAGTTTTGAAAAGAGCATAGGAGATAAATGGAATCGTTAGAGATGCATGAATGATGTAACCAGATATGGATTTAATTTTAGGAACAATGATTTTAAAAAAGAACTTCTGTAAAGCAGCCTGTTTATTAACGATTAAAAATTCCCTTTTTTAATCTCCATTAGTAAACGCCCGTCCTTTGAAATATAGATGGTGTACTGCTATCCATTTATTTAGAAGGTTTTTTATGGATTGTCAAAGGGAGAGAACAGAATGAAGATTCGTTCAGTTAACAGTTTTATTTTAGATATTCCAACAATTCGACCACATCAGTTGGCGATGCACACAATTACTAAACAAGCGATAGTATTGGTTTGTATTCAAAACGAAGAAGGTCAAGAAGGTTGGGCAGAAGTAGCTACGATCGGCGGTGCATCTTATGGAGAAGGTACACCGGAAGCGATTAAGGTCAATATTGATACTTACATTACACCGCATTTGATTGGTAAAAATGCAAATGATTACGCGAAAATAATGGCAGATTTAAATAAAGTGGTTAGAGGGAATTATTTCGCTAAATCTGTAGTCGAGTCAGCGTTAATTGATTTAGCTGCAAAAGAAAAACAATTACCAGCATATGAATTACTTGGAGGGAAAATCCATTCTTCTCTCCCACTTGCGTGGACATTGGCAAGTGGCGATACAGCTAAAGACATCGCAGAGGCGGAACGATTTTTAGAGGAAAAACGTCATAGAATTTTTAAATTAAAGATAGGGAAGGGCGATCCATATAAAAATGTGAACCATGTATTGGAGATTATTCGCTCCGTAGGTGATCGAGCAAGAGTAACGGTAGATATTAATCAGGCATGGGATGAAACAACTGCTGATTATTGTATTGCAGCACTTCAAGAAGGTGGTGTTTCAATGGTAGAGCAGCCATTACCCACTTGGAACTTAGAGGGAATGGCTAGATTAACAGAGAAATATGCTGTTCCAATTATGGCTGATGAAGCAGCTAATTCTATCCATGATGTTTTTCAGATTACTAAACTGCGTGCGGGGAATAGCATTGCCCTTAAACCGTGTAAGCATGGTGGATTATTAGAAACGAAGAAAGTAGCAGCTATTGCTGAAGGTGCTGGATTTGGCCTTTATGGTGGGACAATGATTGAATCAACATTAGGAACAGCTGTCTGTGCTTCGGTTTACTCTACAATAGGTGAATTTACATTTGGTACTGAATTGTTTGGTCCTTTATTATTTAAGGATCGTATAACAGTAGACAATTTGCGCTTCGAAAATTTTGAGTTAATTATTCCAGACGGTCATGGATTTGGAATGGAAATAGATAAGGATAAAGTTAAATTTTACCAAAGATAAAAAGTGGTTAGGGCAGAATATTCTGATAGAATATAATTAACTGTATGGTTAAAGGAGTGTTATAAATGGCGATGTCAACAGCTTTCTTAACTGCGTATGCGAAGGCTCCCCAAAATACGCCTATGTATGAAAATAATAAACAGATTGGAATCATGCTAGAGATAAATAAACAAAGTCATACAATCGTTAATGTCGATTCTACTTTTATGACAGGACTTGCCAAAGATTATTTGAAGAGAATGATTATTGGGACAGATTTTAGTATAGATATATCAGACTTGATTTTAGATATAGAGATGAACTGTATTATTCCTTCACAACAAGCTTTAATTGTAGCCTTAAAAGTCGCGCACCAGAAGTATCGTGATACGTTTCTAAAAAAACCAATTGAATAATTGCCCGTTTATTTACGATTTCAAGACTCTACTTGAAATAAAACTAGATAAACTATTCGGCCTTTTAAAAAGAGCACTTATTAACTGTGTTGCTTTTTGGAGGGCCATTTTTTTTACCCATAATGAAAGCGTTTTTAAAAAAGGAGTTAGATAAAATGAGTAATCTATTTAAACAAGTGAATCAAACGCTTTGGCAATCGCATAAGCGTTCGAAGGATTTATTAACATTTGCTAGTTTACGTGAAGTGAAAGAGACAAGTGTGACATCAACCTCATCAAGCGCTAAAGAGGAAAAGAATAATCGTAAAAACAATCCAGGTTCGTATAAAACTAGTCAGGTTATCGGATTACTATTAGGTCCTGTTCTATTCTTCATGATCTGGTTGATACTTCCATTAAATGGATTGAGTGATGAAGGAAAAGCAGTCCTGGCTATTACAGCCTGGGTGTCAACGTGGTGGATTTTGGAGGTCATGCCTTTAGGATTAACCTCCTTGTTACCGATTGTATTATTACCTTTATTAGGAGCAATATCTGGTAGTGAAGCAGCAAGTAGTTATGGCGATCCTAATATTTTCCTCTTTCTTGGCGGGTTTGCGATTGCGCTTGCGATTGAGAAATGGAATCTTCATGAAAGGATCGCGTTGTCAATCATTAGTCTTGTAGGAACAAGTACGTCAGGTTTAGTATATGGATTTATGTTCGCAACAGGTTTTCTTTCTATGTGGATTTCTAATGTGGCGACTGTAATGATGATGTTACCGATAGGAACAGCGATTGCTTTCAAAGTAGGAGAATTAATGAAAAAAGAGGGACAGTATACTTTTGCAGAAGAAAAGAAGTTCACTCAATCTATCATTTTCTCTATTGGCTTTGGTGGAATTATCGGAGGAAGCGCGACACTGATTGGAACGCCACCGAATCTGATATTGGCAGGATTAGTAACTGAAATGTTCGGTATAGAAATATCATTTGCTAAATGGTTTTTGTTTGCTTTTCCAATGATCCTCATTCTAGGTATTGCAACAGCTTTTTATTTAACTAAAATCGCCTACCCCATGAATGTTAAAAGCCTGCAATCAGGAAAACAATTCGTAATAGATGAGAAGGAAAATCTCGGAAAAATGAGTTTTGAGGAAAAGGCAGTAGGGTTAGTATTCACGTTAACGGCTTTTATGTGGTTAACAAGATCTTTCCTCTGGACGGATATCATTCCGGGCATAAGTGACACAATGATTGCGATTACCGGTGCCTTATTACTTTATTTAATCCCAGCATCTAAAAAGCACGGAGGAAGATTACTCGGTCAGGATTCTCTTAAGAAAATGCCTTGGGATGTCTTGCTTTTGGTCGGAGGAGGTTTAGCCATTGCGGCTGGATTCAGTCAAACGGATCTATCATCATGGGTTGGTAGTCAGCTATTATTGTTAGAAGGAACGCCATATATTGTCATTCTGGCTATATCGACCTTATTAGCAATTGGTATTACTCAGATTGCACCTAATACTGCTGTGACAACTATATTTGTACCTATTGCGGCTACGCTTGCGTTAGCAATTGATGCACATCCGTTACCATTAATGACAGCTGTTGCTTTAGGTGCTGGTTTTGCTTTTATGCTACCGATTGGTACACCATCTCAAGCAATTATATTTGGTACAGGGAAAGTAACGATTGTTGATATGTTAAGAAGAGGAACACTAGTTACCATTTTAGCCACTGTACTGATTATTTTATTTGTATACTTCCTATATCCAATGGTATTTGATCTGAACTTGTTCGAATATCCATCAGCTTTGAAATAAAATAAAACAAAGCCTTACTCCTTATATAGGAGAAGGCTTTTGTTATACTTATATCCCTTTTTTATAGAGCACAAAAGAATAAACAGTTGGTATGATGACAATAATCACAACTAAAATAATCATGATCAGAATCTGAGCAAAGTTGATAAATCCAGTGAGTATCATACCAAGCCCACCAATAATCCACAAATAACCGGCTAATCGATGGGTTTTATTCCAATTTTCCTCACTTGTAAGTGTCCAAGGTAGCTTGATTCCTACCGTGAAATTTTGCTTACTTTTAGGCATATAATTTCCACAAATGATGAAAATGAGTCCTACCAGAATAGGGGCAATAGATTCAATACGGATGTCATAGCCGAGTGCTTTGAATAAGGTGATGGGTACGATGATAAGCGTCATAATTGGAATTAACCATATAATTAATTGTTTGAGTGCTTTAGCGGTATTTTCTTTCTTTGGGTCATTATTTATCATAAAAATAGTAAATAAGTGAATGGCGGCCATTAATAGGGGCAATCCCCACACAGCAATGGCTTTCGAGGTGAAATTATCAGCTTCACCTGCTGTATTCCAGTGGATGGCGATTTGATCAGGTAAATCAGGATATACAATCAAGCCAGGAATAATAGGAAGTAAACAAAGTAACGTCGTAATCACAAGTGTCCTATTCGTTTTTCTTGTCATTTTCTTTCCCTCCAAATTGTGTAAACCACAGCATAATTTCTTCAAATACAGAAATATTTAATTCGTAATAAATGAAGTTCTTATACTTGCTTTCAAGTATAAGATCTGCCTTTTTTAGCTGTGATAAGTGATAAGAAATGGTTGCTCCTGTCATTTCAAAATGCTTCCCAATCTCACCGGCAGATAGCTTTTTATCTTTCAGCAAGACAAGAATCTCTCTACGCACAGGGTCTGAAAGAGCCTTAAATGTATCTGGAAACCCCACGATAACACCTCTTTAATCTATTTAGAAATATCTCTAAATAGATTATATAACATGATATGTAAAAAATCACTATCTGTTTCGAAAAATTTCTAAATAGGTTTGCGAGGGGCTCTAGGTTTAGGAATATTCATCCCCCATTATGAATGTATAGATCGTTTTGGAATGAATCATAATCGTTATATAAGTGATTGTAAAAAGGGGGCCATGTATCATTCAAAGGGAAGTGTATTAAGGAGAATGACCTGAATAAGAAGAAGTAATAGGCTAAAAAATGAGGTCAAACATTGCTTTAATCATATGAAATTGAAAGAAGCGAAAAAAAATAACACGAAAAAATGTTAATGTTAAACCAACATTTTTTCGTGTTACAGATAGTTGCAATGTTAATTAACTGCGATGCTTTGTATCATTGCGAAGTAAGCCATTAATACAAATAAAACAGAAGCTAAAAAGGAAAGTGCAACATGTTGTTTCATTTTAAAGAGGACTAAGCTTCCACCAAGGCAGCTAAGGGCAAGAATGCCGAATATGATGCCCACTTCAGTGAAAATAAATGAAACTGAAATTCCTTCAAGTGTTCCTTGATAGAACAGATTTAATATCGGTGCATAGCCACTATGAGCAATTAGATTGTCAATGTTCATTGGGGGAGACTGCTCATTAAAAATACCTGTAAGGATAAAGATAATGGTTATGATAAGAAATTCTGCACGAACCCATGGCTTCGGGTTGAATGAAGACTCTCTTTTTAGGCGGTGTTTCATCCAAAACCCATTGATCAAAGCGAATACAGTTAAAGGCATAACAAAAAGTAGTTTTAGCAATAGGCCTTGACCATATGAAACCAATAAGGCATCTTTATAATCTGTTTCAGCAGTCGTCACATTCGTTAGAAGAATACCACTTAAAACAATTAGTAAAAAGCAGATAATGGCTGTTAGATGGAACCATTTTAGAAAAGGCAACCAACTAGTTGTTTGCCGTGAAAACCAGGATACGACGAGTAATACCCCTGCCCAAGTAGAAACGGCAATTAGATGAAGGGCATGAATTCCAATCCCATAAACTCCTTGTATACTGCCAGCATGGCTTGACCAGGCTACACCGATGGTAAGAAGGAAGAGAAGAATCATTTCTCCAATAATGGAAATCTTTCTTTTATCCTCACCAAAAAGGGTAATGTAAAATGCCAGAACGATACAAATGATGAATGTGAAAAGCCAAGCATTCCCTACGCGGAAACTGAGTAATATATTTTCAAAGGCAGAACCCAGCCCATCAAGTTTGGTGAGATGGGTAACTAATTGTATTAAGGGAATGAAAGATAATACGGCAATCCCCATTGTCGCCACTAATTGTATTGAGATGGATACATTTACAGGTGGCTTAGAATTTGCAGGCACCCATCGTAAAATAAAGGTGCCTGCAAGGAGAGCAAAACATAAATAGAGAAGTGCCTCACTCAAAATGGTTATAAAAAACATCGTTTATTTTTTCCTTTTTAATAAGATGATCGCAATAATCGCAACAATGGCAACAAGGATGATACCAATCAATAACCCGTTTGAGTTTGATTCCGTTTCATCCGCTGTTTCGTTGGATGGTGTTGTCTCGTCTTCTTCTACAGTTGGCTCCTCATTTTCTGTAGTTGGAGCAATTTCTGCTGTATCTTCTTCTACCTCTTCTTCAGGAACATTGACTTCAAAGCCGTAAGATTCTTGCATAATATGACCATCTACTCCGATGATTTCCCAGCTTACCGTATAATTACCGTTAGCGATTGGTTCAGAAAAAGTAGCAATTAACTCATCTTCCTTAACAGTGATGTCACTCGCCTCGACTACTTCGCCTTCACTATTTTCAATTTGCAAAGAAGCGTTATCTTCTATAACAGTGTCAAAATATAATTGAATCGTATCAATTGATTCCGTAACAGTCGCACCATCTTCAGGGTTTGAACCATTTAAATGAGTATGTGCAAAAGCGGTATTTGTGCTAATTAATAAACATGTCACTACGAACAGTAGCATAGATAATTTTTTCATATCATGACCTCCAAAACTTTTTTTCGTAATTAGCGTACTAAATTGGGAAAGGAGATACAACCTTTTACCTGTGTACGATTGGTGTCGTTTTTGTGAATTTCTAAAATACTGCTATGACAAAACAATCTCTTAAGTATCGATAGGCGGCCCCTTTACTTAACAATTAAACACAATCAATTAAAAATGAGAACACCAATGTAGAAAAAATGTTAGATTCATGACATTAATGTGTAGAAAATATGGAATTTGTATGTAAATATCCTGTAACTAATTACCTTAGGTTGTACTCGAATTCTTTTTATCTTTCCATAAATCCCTCATATATATTTCTTGCCAATTAAAATATTGTTCTTATCATTTTTTGTCGTTAAAATCTAAATGATGAAAATATTCACAAAAGGAGAAAGGTTAATGAATCGAGTAGATGTAGCTTATTCACTGATTGTCGATGAAAACGAAGAAAATATCTTGATGGTAAAGAATATTAAACATAATAATTGGTCCCCACCTGGTGGAGGGGTAGAGAAAGGAGAAACATTGTTAGAGGCAGCAATTAGAGAAACGAAGGAAGAAACAGGTTTGGATATTGAACTTGGTAATATTGTCTCAATTAATGAAGCTTTTATGGAACAGGAAAATTTTCATGCGATTTTCTTTACTTTTAAGGCGAAAGTCATTGGTGGAGAGATTGAAATAAATGATAGGGAGACGATAGAAGAGGTGAGATGGATGAGTATCGCAGAAGCGGAATCTTGGATGCCTTATCATCAAAAGGGTATTCGATATTTATTAAAACAATCTGCACTTTATTATTTTGAGGGAAATTAGTTTCGTATAAAACGGTCTCCATTAGCAAAAAATGTTAAAAAGGAGATGTTTTTCATGAGGAAATTCGCCATTTTTCTGCTTATATATTTACTCGCTTGCCATGTAAGTCTGGAGGAGGTACATGCTGAAGAGTATAAACAACATGATGCCAAAGATAAGGAACAAGTGGTAGACCAGTTTGTATTAGCTATATTGAATGATGAGGTAAGGAATGCAGTAAATGATTATTATAAAAAGGATACTGTAATCCAATTTGACTGGCAAGCAAAAGACTATAACGTTGTTGAAATGAAGCAATGGAAGAAAGGTAATGAACTAGGACATTCTTTTCTGATTAGTTTAACGGTATTGCCATATGATAATAATAAGTCTAGTCAATTGGGTATTGATACAATTACTTTTGGCATTTCGCCTCAATCCTTAAACACACAGAAAAACAATAAGAGTTTAGCATCTACGGAAGTTGAGTTATTAGATTATAAACATAGAGAGGCTGTGTATAAGGGGAGTTAGTTCAATGGAAGAGAGGAGATTGGGTTGAAAGAGATATCTAGAGTGGTCGGGTTCATAGCGGGATTAATAAGTATGATAATTTGGGGAATGTTTACTTTTTTTAACCCTTATTCTTCTGACTTTGTAGGAATAGGTACAGCCTTATTAACCTTCTTCTTGTTGGCACTCCCTGCTTTGTTCATTATTATATTTATAAGGGTCTCGAATCAGTTCATCATGCTCATTGCTGTTATTTTGTCATTGCCCTGTTCACTTTACTTTGCATTAACCCCAGGATTCTTCGCTATAGCTGGTTTAGCTTGGTTATTATATTTAATAAGTTTGATTTTGATGACTCTTCATAAGAAAAAATATAATTCAGTCAATTCAATTTGATAAATGAAGGAATATATGATAGATTAATAAAAAAATTGAGGTGAAGAATGATGCCTATAAAAGATAATTGCTCATTTTCACAATTGCATCATCATATAATCTAGCTTTGCTATTTCGATCTTGAAAATCGTAAATAGGAAGGCTATTTTTCATTCAACCGTATTTGATTAAGTTCACACTTATATCAAGTGCGGTTTTTTTATTATATAAAAAAGGAGAATGTAGAATGAAGAAAATGCAAGAACAAAACGTAAAAGGGACGCAAGATTATTTACCGGAAATTGCAAAGGTGAGAAGAGACATTACTCGAACATTGGAGGAGGTATTCGTTCAATACGGATGTGAACCGCTAGAGACACCGATACTGAATTATTCAAAATTAATGGCTTCCAAATATAGCGGTGGAGATGAGATCCTTAAGGAAATGTACAATTTATCCGACAGAGGACAAAGAGAGCTGGCTCTGAGGTATGACTTAACCATTCCATTTGCTAAAGTGATAGCGATGAACCCTCAATTGAGGATGCCTTTTAAACGTTACGAAATTGGGAAGGTTTTTCGGGACGGTCCTATTAAAACGGGCAGACTTAGAGAGTTTACCCAATGTGATGTAGATGTAACTGGCATTGAAAGTCAGATGGCAGAAGCCGAATTAATGCTTATGGCCCTTGATGCGTTTGAGAGAATTGGTCTTCAGGTGGAGATTCAATATAATAATAGGAAATACCTAAGCGGAATGTTGGCACTCTTTGGAGTCGATAAAGGCCAACTCAATCAAGTGATATTGGTCATTGATAAGCTGAATAAGATTGGTGCCGATGGCGTGATGAAAGAACTTAATCATCTCAATCTCTCAGGAAATACATTAAGTAGTATTCAAAGGTTTTTAGAAGATGAGGAAAACTCAACGTTATCTTCTTTTGAATCTTATGAATCCACTCAAGTACAAGAAGGGGTCAAAGAAATCGCTGAACTAGAAAGTTTTTTGCAGGCCTTATCTATAGAGGGACAATGTAATTTTAATCCTTTTTTAGCGAGAGGGTTAGAAATTTACACCGGCACAATTTATGAAATCTTTCTTGTGGATAAAACAATTACATCAAGTATTGGTAGTGGAGGAAGATACGATCAAGCGATTGGAGGTCTTATTGGCACAAATGAAACCATGCCAACAGTGGGAATATCCTTTGGTTTAGATGTCATTTCTACAGCATTCATAGCGAGAAATGTTCAGGATTTAAGCCCCTCTCCAGTTGATTATTATGTGATACCACTTAGTAAAAATATCGAGGCATTAACAGTTGCCAATGACTTAAGGAAAAAAGGATACAATGTATTGCTAGAAATGAGTAAAATGAAGCTTCGCAGAGCACTTGAACGTGCAAATAAAGAAAACATAAAAAAAGTCATTATTATTGGCGAAAATGAAGTGAAGAACAATAAGTACAACGTGAAAGATATGGGAACGGGGGAGGAGATAGAGGTAGTTTTTCTTTTTAAATGAAAATAGAAAAGTTTGCTGCAAATAGTTAATGGAAGGAAGTGTAATTATTATTATGTATATTTATACATTTGGTGTGAGGAAGGATAATATTTGAAATTATGTAGTATAATAGAGCCCTTGATTGTTAATAAAAGGGCTCTATTAGCATAATGTGTACTATAGATAATCATAAAACAGTAGACAATGATTGTGTGCCAATGATTATTATGATTCCGAAACCGCTTAGAAACAAATTTTTAATGGATTTAGTCATTATTTACACCTCCTATATATGATATTCTTCCTAATAAATGATAGAATAAAATATGTAATAATGCCTGCTTTTTGTCATATATGAAAATCGGAGGGCTTAATATGAATAAATTAGGACATGTTTTTAGAACGATACGTCTTGCCAAAAACCTCTCATTGAAAGATATAGCTCAAGGAAATATTAGCATTTCGTTCTTATCTAAGTTTGAAAGAGATGAATCAGACATTTCCCTATCAAATTTTTATTCATTATTAAACAAAATAAATGTGACAATAGAAGAGTTTAGTTTCATAGCCAACGACTATAAATTACTCGACCAAGAAGTTTTATTAGATGATATCAAATCAGCATATGAGAGCAACAATATTATTCTTTTAGAAAAGTATAAAAAGAAAGAAATGGATTTATATATCGAGACAAATAGTCCTACATATAAGTTTAGTTATATTATGATTAGCGCAATTATACATACACTAGACCCGTCGAAGGATGTCTCTCAAGTAGATAGGGATTATATAAGTGAATATTTATTATCTATTGATACGTGGGGATATTTTGAGATTGTCCTGTTTGGAAACTCTATGAATTTATTGACTATGGATTCAATGGTTATTCTATCTAAGGAAATATTAAAAAAGACTAAAATGTATATGAATTTGAGAGTCAACAGACAAGAGGTTATTAGAATTTTACTCAATGCTGTGATTTTTTGTGTTGAAGGAAAAAGATATGCAGATTCTTTATTTTTTATTAAGACACTGGAAGATTTATTAAAAGATACAGATTTATTTTTTGAGAAAACAAAACTCTTATTCATTAGAGGATTGTATGAAATTAAGACAAATAAAATAGAACTGGGAACTAAAAATTGTAAAAAGGCAATTCAAATAATGTATGATTTAGGATCTGTTGAGATAGCTGCAAATCATGAAGAATACTTAGATAACTGCTTGTCTAGATAGTATTTTCAAATATGACATTGAAATCTTAACATTTAATACTATATATTAAAATAAAATTAATACAATAATAATAACAAGTAAGGTTAATTTTGGTTATTTGTCGTAATTAATAGCTATTTGTTTTATTTATCAATAAAGCCTGAATTTGAAATTGTTATTTATATTTAGTTTTAAGAAACTCAATTCAAATATAGAAAGATGGACTCGTTATGTCACAGAGATTGAATGAAAAGGAATTAGATGCCGTTATTGATATTCTTAAGGATGTTGTAAATGTTCATAAAACATTGTTTGATGATTTACGACCAATGCAAGAGGAGAACCCTAATCATCAGATGTTTTTGTTGCAGAAGGAAAAAGTGGAGTTTTATCAGACAATTATCCAGAAGTTAAATCAGCAACATAGAAAAGTGAATTAATGTTCGGTAGCTAGTCAAATGAATCTATCTTCATTGTAGAACCACACAAATCTTGTGTGGTTCCCTTTTTTTTCTTTACCCATGCCGTTATGACTGTAATCATGACTGTTTTGGCGATTAAATCTATTTCCTCTTTAATTATGTAAATGACAATACTTTTCAACTTTGTTGTCCACGTGCTTTTATCAGGATTTTTAAAAGGGGATAAGGTTCTAGCCAGTTGGTTTGTGGCAAGTTGTAGCCAAGCGTTTTCGCTATATGTATCCCTTGTTAAGAGTTTTTTCCACTGTACTTATTTAGAACCGGTTATATCAATGATACCTACAATCAAGATAAGGACTCCTTTAAGTAAAGTATATTGAACAGGGAGCTGCTTTTAATAGGTTAATTGAGTTCATGCCTGAGCACTTTTAAGGGTTATAGGGTTGTCTTTGTCCAATCCTAGTAAAAATATGATGATACTTCTTAGTGTCCTTACTATTCGAACCGTCCGTTAAAGCTTGTCCTTCTTAATTAAGGTAATTTTATTTCATTTTACTTCTATCAGTTAAATGTCTAATATTAAGTTAATAGGAAAGGGATGAAGCAATGCATTCATTAGTTTTTCAAGAAAAATGGGCCTCAACCTTATCAGAAAAGTACCGTAAAGAGATTGAGGGGATTTATAGTCAATCTGTTCCTCATCTACAAAAGGGAATGATTGTTTTTACCTCTATTTGGCAAGCGAAAAATCATCGAGAGGACTTATTGATATCGGTACTGATTCAAAATACAACGAAAGAAGCTTTTGTTTTAGAGCATACTGCTGTGTCTTATTTAGCTGAGGATGGAACCCAACTTGCTCAACATATTTTTACAACGAATCAAATACATGTTGAGCCAAATACGTCAATGCCATGGACGTTTATATTTCCGGGTGCAGGGGATGTACTAGAAAGAGGCGCAGGAAGGTTAGTTTTAGTAGATTAACAAGCCATCTCCAACTGATTGGAGATGGCTTGTTTCATTTTTATTTTCCAGGCTTAAAGTTCATTTTCATCGCTTTTGCCATGTTTACTGGTAGGTCTGTATTTTCCATTGTGCCAGTAAACAGTTCTGATCCTGGGCCATAAGTATAAACGGGGATATCAATTCCTGTATGGCCGGTACTTGTCCAACCGACAGATGCTCTTTCTGAAATGATTTGATTGATAGATGAAGCTGGATTATCAGCATTTTTGATTGCATTGACTTCAGCTTTCGTTAAATCAATCGCTGCATATTCTTTTAGCACTTTCTTAGCGTTTGTCCGTTTCTTATTAAGTTTGGATGCCATATAGTCACCTGTAGCCGTCACATCTCGTAGCATTTCCACATTTGCACTACCATTTCCGTAACCGCCAACAGACATTCCGCCTGTATCATGATCTCCAGCAACAACAACAAGCGTATTGCCATCTTTCTTAGCGAAATCCATTGCTTCAATGACAGCTTCTTCAAATGCTTCGCTGTCTTTCATTGCCCATGCTGCATCATTCGCATGCCCTGCCCAGTCAATTTGACTTCCTTCCACCATTAAGAAGAAGCCGTTTTTATTCTTTTTCAATGTATCGATAGCCGTTTCTGTCATGTCTGCTAGACTAGGCTGTTGTGTGTCTTCGCGATCAAGCTCCGGTGCCATTCCTTCTTCGGCAAATAAACCAAGCACTTTATTCGTTTTCTTCACACGATCCAATTCTCTTTTATTTGTAACTAATTGGTAGCCCTCGTCTTTCGCTTCATCAATTAATTCGTTAGTAAAGTATTTTTGTCCTCCACCTAAGATGACATCCACATCATTGTCGAGTAATTGAGGGGCAATATCTGCTTCATCTGCACGAGAAGCGACATGTGAAGCAAAAGCTGCTGGAGTCGCATGGGTAATCGTTGAAGTGGCAACTAGCCCAGATGATTTCCCTTTCCTTTCTGTTTCTTCCAAAATTGTTTTTAGTTCTTTACCAGTCGGATCGGTGCTTATCATACCATTATTGGTCTTTACGCCAGTTGCCATCGCCGTTCCGGCAGCTGCTGAATCTGTAATATTGGAGTTCGCTGAGTATGTACGTTGCATCGCGATGTTCATCGAGTCAAGAACGGTATTCTCACCTTTATACCAACGATAGTTTGTTGCATAGGCCGCGGAAAAACCGTCAGGAATAAGGAAAATGACATTTTGTGCTTTATCTTTCCCCTTTGGCTTTCCTTTCGCTTCTACTTCTTGCTCAGGTAGTACGGTAGAGATGCCCCCGACAGCAATGGTAGATACAAGTGCGAGTGACAATAGTTTCTTTTTCCAAGTCTTTTTCAACATGTTTCTTCCCCCCTAAAATGGTTTGTACAAGATAACTATAAGGTCGAATTTTTAACGGTTGATAAAGAGAGGGTGAAAAAAGAGTAAAGAAGAAAAAATGGGTAATTAGTGGCGGAAAGGAGTGATTTGGAAGGGTTTTTACGATTGAAAGGAAAGAATGCTTGCTGAATTTGTTGTGGCAATCGCACTTTTGTTCTAATTTATGTAAAAGTTGCGTGAAGGGGGTGTAAAGGACTTTTACACACATGAATGATTATCGCGATTAGTAGATGGGGGACCACTACAAATCGCGATTGTCTGTCAGGTCATATTTCTAAGCTGTTGTTCCATTATAGAAACAAATTCATCTTCTTTCCAAATGGTGAATGTTTCTTTTATATCATACTGTGTTAATAATGCGTTAACGATTTGATAGCCAAGGTAATAGCCTAAGCGGGTCTGCTTGAAGTTTTTCCCTCCATTAATAGAGAACCATTCTTTATAAATTGTATGACTATCGTTAATGGTCTTCATATCATAAAGAAACTGTTTCGCGATTAAACTTTCATTTTTTTGAGTGAAGTCAAGCCACTTTCTGTCTTCTTCAAAGGCGAAATGTTCGTCTAATCGTGCTTCTACTAATAGCGTGGAAAGGGTCGTTGCGATGCCTTCTTGTAAGAGCCATGTATAGGGATGAGTCCAATTGACAAGATGCCAGTCTTGCGAATAGATGTCATTATATAAATAATGCATGACATGTCCAAACTCATGGGCAATAATAATTTTAATATAGGTTTCGTTATAGGGGAGTTTTTCTAGACAAAAGGCTACATCAGGTTGATATTGCTGATACACAAAGGCATTGCTCCCATATAAGCCGACGAGCAAGCGGACTGTTTTAGTATATTTCACATTAAACATCGCTTCATATCGTTGAAGTATATTTGGTATGTGTTCAAGAAATAAGTCTCTCATCGGTAAAAGTTCTGGTAGCTTAGGTGGGTGTTTCTTCAATGCTGCTCGTTTTTTTGTTTCAATATGTAAACAATGATGGGCGAAATAAACTTCATAGTCTGCTTGAAATTGATGATAGTACTGTTCTAAGTATTCGGATGTTGGTTGATAATGGCTCACAAAATCTCCAACTGTATCAACGATTCTCAAATGATGCTGCCTCCTTATTAGTTTTAATGCTAATAAAGTGTTCGCTTCTCAACTGTTAGAATCCTTCCATTTTCATTAAGTGAAAAGGAAATCTAAGAGCAAAGGCGAATATTTTAGCAATAAGGAGCTGATAAAGAAATGAAGGAACGTCTAGTAAGAATAGGAACGACTTATCTACCTGTAATAGATGTGGAACAATCAGCAAAGTGGTATCAGAAACATCTGGGTGCAGCTGTTAATTATAGGGATCAACATAAAGCTATTCTAGATTTAGCGAATCAAAGTATCTTTTTAGTAAAAGCAGAAGGTGGAGAGCGTTCCCAATTTGTTGACATAGAAGGCAGAGAACATTTTTCTGTTACTTTTGAAGTGGACGGGTTAGCTGAGCTGGAAAGATTGCATACCCTTTTTATAGAGGAAGAAGTGTTGGTAGGAGCAATTGAAGATCGTGGTCATGCGGGCAAGAACTTTATTTTCTACGATTGTAATGGCAATCAATTTGATGTTTGGAGTGAGTTAAGTCCAGCGTTTAAACAATGGAGAACGGATGTTATCTATGATTGAGATGATAGACGAGGATAATAGAGAAAAAGTGAGTGATTTTTTCGCGAATCATTGGGGAACGACAGAGATGGTTCTCTCCTCTGGCGTCTATCATTGTGATGAGCTGGATGGCTATGTATATAAGAGTGCTAAAGGTGAGATTGTTGGCCTAGTGACTTACATTAGGCATAATGAAGATATATGTGAAGTCATTTCGTTAGACAGTGTATATGAAGGGCAGGGAATTGGTTCAAGTTTGATGTGTGTTATTGAAGAAAAGGCAAGAGAATTGGGGGCAAAGGCGGTTCAGCTCATCACAACCAACGATATTCTACATGCATTATCTTTTTATCAAAAACGCGGCTATGTATTAAAAGCAGTTTATCCAAACGCAGTAGAGAAAGCGCGAACTGTAAAACCTTCCATACCATTTGTGGCAAGTAATGGTATTCCTATCCGAGATGAATGGTTATTATATAAACTGCTTATATAGCACCCTATTTTAAGCAATATTTTATCAGATTGCTCCAACTCATTGGTTATTTCACCAAAGAAAGGGTATGGTAATAGAATCATAGAGTAGTAGGTGAAAGGCAGATGGAGAGCTGGATTACAAGTGTGATGGAGCAGTTTGGTTATGTTGGGATTTTTTTGTTGATTATGTTGGAAAATATCTTTCCGCCCATTCCATCTGAAGTAATCTTAACTTTTGGTGGATTTATGACGACTACTACGAATTTAAGTGTAGCTGGCGTTGTCGTAGCATCGACCTTAGGGTCAGTAGGTGGCGCAGTGGTTCTTTATGGTGTTGGCTTGCTGATTGACATCAGAA
The DNA here is from genome assembly GCF_038007625.1 of Cytobacillus sp. FSL K6-0129. Classification (NCBI taxonomy): domain Bacteria; kingdom Bacillati; phylum Bacillota; class Bacilli; order Caryophanales; family Bacillaceae; genus Cytobacillus; species Cytobacillus sp. FSL K6-0129. The sequence continues at coordinate 4,025,368 of NZ_JBBOXM010000001.1, forward strand.
AAGTGGAGCGAATCGTAGAACGTTGGGGTCATATTTTAAGATTAACCAAAAAAGATATTCATAAAGCAAACGGTTGGTTTTCAACATACGGAAAGTGGACCGTTTTCTTTTGTCGTTTTATCCCTTTAATAAGGAGTTTAATATCTTTACCGGCAGGGATGGCGCATATGAATTTTCTTGTTTTTCTTATTTTGACAACGGCTGGGACATTGATTTGGAATATCGTCCTCGTCCTTATTGGCGCTGCGGTAGGAGAATCATGGGAGTCCGTGGTCGGTTATATGGATATGTATTCCTATATTGTCTATGGCGCCATTGCTCTTGTGTTTATTGTTATAGTGATGATTTTTTTGAAAAAGAGAGTTTTTCATAAAAAGTAAGGTTGTTACGAGAGGGGGAACAACCTTACTCTTTATTAGTTGTTAAGGTGAAAGCCTCTATTTGTTCTCCCCACTTGACAGTTACATCAATCTTTTCATCCTTTAGTAAATGCAAGCTGTTGTCTAAACTACCACTATCTCTAAATACCCGCGGATTAGGTATATCTTCATTTTCATCGAAAGCTCTCGTTCCTCCACCAGCAAACTGACTTGTCTCGAAGCTAAAGCTATAATCTAAAACATTCTTTAACCCTTCTGGATTCCCCTTATATTTAATCGTAAGCTTATACTCTCCACGTTCGTCTGACAGTATGATATAACGAAGCTCTCCTTCCGAATGTTCACTTTCTCCCTTATATAAATAAGGCGAGTCATTGCAGGCAGACAGGATGGAAACTAATAACAAAAATGACAATTATTTTCTTATTCCCTCATACCTTGTTTCATTCTTTCATTTATTGATATATATGATAAAAAGCAAGGGATATTTCCTGCCATTTTAGCTGAACGTTTTAGTAGGTTAAAAGTTCGATACTACTAATCTTCAACATTCACTCGTATAAACCTTTCGACATCAAACCAAATAAACCCATTTTTACGTTATAATGGTGAAAAGATAGGAGGGGGAAAGATGGAAGATATCATTCTTGATATTCAAAATTTATACAAAAGATACGGATCTAAGTTGGTGTTGAATGGTGTCTCACTACAGGTAAGACGTGGAGAAATTATTGGTTATATTGGACCGAATGGCGCGGGAAAGAGTACAACAGTGAAAATTCTTCTAGGGATCGAAGGAGATTTTAATGGAGAAGTAAAGATTTTTGGTCGTGATATTGCTGATGGAGACGTTAATTATAAAAGAAGGATTGGCTATGTGCCAGAGATGGCAGAAGTGTATGATAATTTAACGGCACAGGAGTATTTAACCTTTATAGGTGAGTTGTATGGTTTGCCGTTTGACTTTGCGGAATACAAAGCGAAGCGTTTAATGGAGCTTTTTGGGATTGGAGAGGTCTTTCGTTCTCGTATCTCATCCTATTCGAAAGGGATGCGCCAGAAACTATTAATTATCTCAAGCTTACTACATAACCCTGATGTGTTGTTTTTCGATGAACCTATTAATGGATTGGATGCTAATAGTGTAATGATATTCAAGGAAATTATGACGAGACTTGCCCAGCAAGGGAAGACAATCTTTTATTCTTCTCATATTATGGATGTCGTTGAGAAAATCAGTAGTCGAATTATTTTGCTCCATGATGGGAAAATCGCCGCAGACGGTACATTTGATGAGCTGAAAAGTCAGAATACAGAAGGCACGCTTGAGCAAATATTTAATCAACTTACAGGATTTAATCAACAAAAGGAAATCGGAGAACGATTTGTTTCAGTGGTAGAGGAGATGGCATAATGCAGGACATCCCAACACTTAAACTACTCGATCCTTTGAAAAAAGTCTTCGAGAAATTTGATATTGATTATGAAGTGATGAGAGCAATATTAAAGGTGAAGTTAACGATGGATGGTCGTCGCACACCGACAATGTTAGCTCAAAACTCGCAAAAGAAGGATAAGGGTAATCAATTTATTAAGTCATTATGGTTATATGTATTATTTGGGCTCTTTATGATCCCTTTGCTTTTTATTGGTGAGCATTATTTATTTCAAATGAGTATGTTTTTCGGTATGTTTACTTTTTTTATTATGACTTCGATGATTTCAGACTTTTCCAGTGTATTGTTAGATATTCGCGACCGCAATATTCTTTACCCTAAGCCTATTAATCGCAGAACAGTTAGTGCGGCGAAAATGATGCATATCATTATTTATTTAGGGTATTTATCTATTGCCCTTGTGACGATTCCATTAATTGTTGGTCTGATTAGACATGGCATTCTTTTCTTGCTGCTTGCTGTTATTAATCTTATTTTCATTAATTTATTTGTGGTTGTTCTTACTGCCTTATTTTATTTCTTAATCTTACAATTTTTCGATGGTGAGAAACTTAAAGATTTAATCAATTATGTACAAATTGGGTTGTCATTGATGATTATGGTTGGTTATCAGCTACTAGCACGATCATTTGAAATCATCAATTTAACCATCACAATTGAACCGCAGTGGTGGCAAGTATTTATCTTTCCTATGTGGTTCGCCGCCAATATGGATTTACTCTTAAACCAAAGCACAGAGGGATTTTATCTTCTGTTTGCCGCCTTAAGCATCATCGTTCCATGTACAGCGATCATCCTATATTTAAAATTCAATGATATGTTTGAACATAGCCTGCAGAAGCTGACTTATCAAGGGAAGTCAAAGGGGATGAAAAAGGCGAAATGGCGAAAATGGTTACTTCAACTTTTCTGTCGCACACAGGAGGAAAGAGCATTTTACCGTTTTGCTAGTGCGATGATGAAAAATGAAAGAGATTTTAAACTGAAAGCTTATCCGTCGTTAGGGTTTTCAATAGTAATCCCTTTTATCTTCATTTTCGGTGTATTAGGTGATAATGGGGAAGACCTAGCAAATAGTCATACCTATTTAACAATTTATTTTAGTTTACTTGTCATTCCGACGATTATGTTGCTAATGCCGTATTCCGTTAAGTATAAAGGGGCCTGGATTTACAGAACAGCTCCAATTATTGAGCTAAAGCCGATTTTTTCTGGAACGATTAAAGCCTTCTTAGTGAAACTGTTTTTACCACCGTTTTTACTCCTAAGTTTGGTTTTTACTTTTTTGTATGGTCTGAAGATTATTCCAGAATTAATCATTGTATTACTTAATGCCTTTACATTTGTTGTTATTTGTTTTGCGATTCTTAAAAAAGCCATTCCGTTTACAGAGTCTTTTGATCAATATACTCAAACAGGAAATGGAATCATCGCATTCTTCCTGATGTTCTTGGCTGGTGTATTCGCTATTTTGCATTATGTAAGTACGATATATCCTTATGGAACCTATATCTATTTAGGTTTAGCAGTTCTATATTTAATGGTTAGCTGGAAAGTTGCCTTTAATATTGGTTGGGAAAAAGTAATTGAATAGTCATATTGTTGGAAGGAAAAGCGCTCTATTAAGTGGGAGATGCTTTTCTTTTTTTTGTATTTGTAAAAAGTATTGCATACCTTCATTTGTTTGTGTATATTGTATATAAAGTATATATACAATATGTTGGTGAGGGTTAATGATGCAAATAATCATTTCTAATCAATCGAAAGAACCGATTTATGAACAAATTTGTGGGCAAGTGAAAACGCAAATACTGAAAGGCGAGCTTGGAGCAGGGCAGGCTTTGCCTTCTATGCGGCAGTTAGCGAAGGATCTTGGCATCAGTGTCATTACCACAAAGCGTGCTTATGAAGAGCTTGAAAAGAATGGCTTTATTTATTCTGTAGTTGGTAAAGGGTCATTCATATCCGAACAAAATAATGAAATGATGAAAGAACGAAAAATGAAGGTAATTGAAGAACAATTACTGGCTGCCGTGGAAAATAGTAAGGAAATAGGCATTCCACTTACTGAATTAATCGAATTACTTTCATTTCTATACAGGGAGGAAAATTAATGGAGAATGTAATTGAGTTAAAAGGTGTCCATAAATCATTCGGGAGTTTTCAATTAACAGACATGAACCTAACTGTGAAAAAAGGGTTTATTACTGGGTTTATCGGGGGAAATGGGGTAGGGAAATCCACAACAATCAATTTGATGATGAATTTACTGCAACCGGACAAAGGCGACGTGAAGGTATTTGGACTTGAATATAAACAATTTGAAAAAGAAATCAAACAACGGATTGGCTTTGTTTTTGATGAGAATGTCTACTATGAACATATTACTCTTGCTCAATTACGCAAACTTCTACGCCCTGCTTATCGTAATTGGGATGATGCATTGTTTGATGAGTATGTAAGAAAATTTGAGCTGCCTTTAAAGAAGAAAATTAAGACATTCTCCAAAGGCATGTTAATGAAGACTTCTTTAACAGTTGCTTTGTCGCATCATGCTGAACTGATTATCATGGATGAACCGACATCTGGCTTAGACCCAGTTTTTCGGCGAGAATTATTAGATATTTTACAAGAAATTATGGAAGATGGGACGAAGACAATCTTTTTCTCTACTCATATTACTTCGGATTTAGATAGAATAGCAGATTATATTACTTTCATTCATAATGGTGAGCATATTTTCACAAAAGAAGCTTTTCGCATTGAAGAAGATTACGCTATTGTTAAGGGTGGCATCGAGTTATTAGATCGCGATACGGAAAAAGAGTTCATTGGTATTCGCAAATCCTCATCAGGTTTTGAAGGATTAACAGCGAACAAAAGAAGAGTACATGACGTATTTGGTGATTTAGTCGTCACTGAAAAGCCAACAATTGAAGATTTAATGTTTTATACGAAAAAGGGGGAAGAGAGGCATGTTTAACTTGTTAAAAAAAGATTTTATCTTACAAAGGAACACGATGATTTTTTTGCTACCAATTTTTATTTTATTCTTAACCCAAAATTCTTCAAGCATATGGAATGCGCTCATTTTCAGTATTGCCTTGGCGATGAATGCATTTGCCATTGATGAAAAACCGGAGATTAACAAAATGCTCAATGCATTACCTTATACAAGAAAAGAAATCGTAAGCTCAAAATATTTTGGTACACTTATATACACCGCCTTAGTCGTTCTGGTAGTATTTGTTTGGAATATTTCAATTCATGCGACGTTTACAAGCTGGAAAGAGGCATTACTTATTTTTGGTCTTGTAATGTTGGCTATTTCTTTCCTATTTCCGTTTTCTTATCAATTTAAGAGTCAATATTTATTAATTGGTACACTGGGGTTATTTGGGGTAACTATGGTAGTAGCGAGGGTTTTCGATTTGAATATGGCTGGGACTTTAATGTCTACTTTTGAGTATATGGTTTCATTAAATGGTAGTGAAATACTGCTCCTCGCTGTATTAGTGAGTTTCGTTTATTTGATTTCTTGGGCGGTCTCATTGACTATTTATAGTCGTAAAGTATTCTAACTCATAATGGGGTGTTGGGAAGATGACAAAAGAGTATCTTTATAAACAACCGAAGACGATTCTCAATAAAGGAACTGGCTATCTTTCAGGATACACACATACTCTGAATCCTTATACGGGCTGTACATTTGCCTGTGAGTATTGTTATGTAAGACAAATGCCTGTTTCCCTTTTTCGAAAAGGAGAATGGGGTGAGTGGGTCGATGTAAAAAAGGAAGCTGCTCTGTTGTTAAACAAAGAATTGAACAGGGAAAAGAAGAAAGGAACCGTCACAATCTTCATGTCTTCGAGTACAGATCCTTATCAACCGGTGGAGTATAAGGAAGAAGTCACAAGGTCACTTTTAGAGGTATTTGTTAGCAACCCAGCAGATTTTCTCCTTATTCAAACACGAAGCCCGCTTGTTACAAGGGATATTGATTTATTAAAGAAATTAGGAAACAGGGTTCGAGTCAGTATGACGATTGAGACCGATGATGAAGAAATACGTAAGCAGTTTGCAAACGAAGCACCGCCTATTCAGGCGAGAATGAATGCCTTAAAAAAACTAGCAGATGCCAATATCCCCACACAAGTAGCAGTTGCCCCCATACTGCCTAGCAGTGAGGAATTTCCCGCAAAATTAACAGAATATGTTGATCGTGTATGTATCGATGATTATTTTATGGGTGATGGCAGTGGTGGAAAACGGACAAGTCGTTTAGGGATTGAAAAGAAGTATCACGCATTAGGATTGGAAAAATGGTATCAACCGTCTGTTATCACTTGCGTAGAGAAAAGATTTAAAAAAGTTTTCCCACCAGAACAAATCTATATCAGTCAAGCAGGATTTGCCCCCTCATAACTATAAACATATATAGAGGTACACTTTAAAGATGGAGGTTAGTTATTGTGAGTTTACAATTAATAAAGGCAGCTAGAGATGGAGACAAAGATCATTTATTAACATTGTTAAATATCGGGGCGAATATAAATGCACTAGATGACGAGGGGAATACAGCCGTTATGGCTGCGACCCAACAAAATCAAGTGGAAATTGTGCAAGTGTTAATAGCGCATGGTGCAGATATCAATATTCGAAATAAACGATTAGATAATGTGCTTTTATACGCAGGTGCTGAAGGACTCCTTGAAATTGTTCAATTAGCTATCCAAGCAGGGGCCGATACAACAATCACTAATCGCTACGGTGGCATTGCCATTATTCCGGCATGTGAACGGGGACATATTGAAGTTGTAAAGGAACTGCTCACACATTCTGATACGGATGTGAATCATATCAATAATTTGCACTGGACAGCATTACTCGAGGCCATCATTTTAAGTGATGGTGGGAAAACACATCAAGAAATTGTTCAATTACTTATTGATCATGGAGCAGATATTACGATTACAGACAAAGATGGGGTAACACCTTTGCAACATGCGAGGGATAGAGGGTATCGAGAGATAGTTAATTACTCTCTTAAAATTGTAGATATACAATTAAACGATAAGCTGACTCCTCAAAAGGTGTCAGTTTTATTTATTTTTCCTTCGATTAGAAAGTACAAATAGTAATTAGACCCATAGGCATCATCGTCCTTACCCTTTTTTCAAAGGTGATGAACAGACATATCCTTAATCCGGTTTTTGTTAGGGTATAGTTTTAGCTAACTGCCCTGCACGCTGTATTGACGACTGATAGCGGAAAGTGGGATGTATTAAATGAAATGCTCCTTATAATAACCAATCTTTTTCACTGTCGTATGAGAAACTTCAAATTCCTTATGATACTTGATTCTAAAGAATTTTCATGGAATCAAATCACAGAATAAAAAGTATTCACCTCTTACAGCCCAGCCCATATACTAAAGCGAATGAGATTTAAGGAAGGCGAGTGAGTGGTATGGCTGTTTTATATATAGATTATCAATCACCTAATAACCAATATATGTATGACTTACGAAATAACCAACTTTTCAAAAGGGATAACCAAAACTATATTAATGCTTTAGGGAGGGATCAGCTAAACACGCTTGGGAATGTGTCAATGTTAGATATTTTTCTTAGTAAAGAGAAATATGTAGAACCTCATATTCATCAAAATGCTTCAGAACTGGTCTATTGTGTGAGAGGTTCTGCGGTCGTTTCTTTTATTAATCCCTTTACGAATGAGTTGAAAAATATACCAATTCAACCAGGGCAAGTAGCAAATGTCCCTCAAGGTTTTTGGCATTATGAGGTAGCGACCGAGGATAACACGCAATTATTAGCTATTTTTGATGCTCCTTATCCACAAGCTATATATGGCTCAGATATTTTGCGATTAACTCCAAGTAAAGTGATGTCTGCTAACTATTGTCTTGATCAGAATAAATGGGAAGAAGCGATTTCACCTATTACTAACACAGTAATCATTGGCCCATCGGCGGATTGTCAACGACAAACAACCCAACATCATAATCCCCATCAACACTATTACCAACCTAATTCTCAAACTCAACATACTCAACAAAAACAATTTCACCCTATTCAGTATCAACCATATGATTGAAGCTTTTAGAATTAGCTGCCTGCTGAGGCAGCTCTTTTATTTTGAATTGATATGACAAAGTATTAGCCTATAGGCAAGAATACAATCAAAAGGAAGTTGTACAAATAACATAATTATATAGATTAAAAAAAGGGAGGTTTCATCGTGTTAGTTAGTAGAGAGAAAAAGAAATATTGTCGTAAATGTAATAAAAGATATTACTCCCATTGTGATAACTGTAATATATGTTGTCCTGGTACAATCATTATCGGTATGACTGGTGTAACGGGTCCAACCGGTCCAGTTGGAATAGGAGTTACCGGTTTAACTGGTCCAACAGGCCCCACTGGTCCGGCAGGAATAGGAGTAACCGGTCCAACTGGACCATCAGGAGGACCTCCAGGACCAACAGGAGTCACAGGTCCCACTGGTTCATTCGGTGGTCCTACCGGTCCTACTGGTCCCACCGGTCCAGCAGGAGGACCTCCGGGACCAACAGGAGCAACCGGCCCGATTGGTCCCACAGGACAAACGGGTCCAACAGGTCCGACAGGAATAGGAATTACAGGCCCCACAGGACCATCAGGCGGCCCTGCTGGTCCAACAGGTGTTACAGGTCCCACCGGCCCAGCGGGAGGTCCCACCGGTCCGACGGGTGCAACCGGTCCAGCGGGAGGCCCACCAGGTCCGACAGGAGCAACAGGTCCCATAGGTCCAACGGGCCCCACTGGTCCAACAGGAATAGGCATACAAGGTCCGACGGGTGCAACTGGTCCAAGTGGTGGAGGTGGTGGAAATTTCCTTCAAACATTAACAATGGGTAGCATCAATGCAGAATTACCATTTAACGCAGGTGGAGGGAACTTTCAGGCAGTCGGTGCATTAGTATTTAATCAAACAGAGCAAACGGTATCAGAACTTTCCTGCTATATTGTTCAAGATGGGAACGTAACAGGCGATTTTCAAATGGCTATCTTAAGTCCTGTGGGTAATAATAATGCAACCGTAATAGCGGTCACACCTCTTGTTACTACAATTACACCAGGAGTATTCAACTTACCACTCGTTTCACCAGTCACATTACTAGCAGAAGAACAATACTATTTAGCTGTATATAATCAAGTAAATGGATGTAATATTGGTGCTGAAACGGCAGGTTATGCGAGTACACAAGATGCACCATCAATTAATTTCAGAGCACAAAATTTGCAGGGGTTTTTTATTGGCCAAAACATTAATACAAGTGATGTAAGTCTGCAACTATCGCCATGGGTTGCAGCTCAATAAAGAAATGATGAATGGAACAATTATATGCTATGAATTCAAAGAACAAAGCTAAGATAGTCTTTGTTCTTTTCTTAATTACCATCTCACCTAAGGGTTGCAGCTCAACTTGGATATTTCCCTATAGAACTCTTTTTCTTAATAATAGAATAACCCCCACTATATAAGGCAAGCAATCCCTTATACTTCACACGGCATCGATACCAATTTAGCACTCAAAAGTTAGAATTATTACATTATTTTCCATTATTAATTTAATAGAAGTAAAAAACTATGGTTTATTTGTAAAAAAAATACAAAAAAGTAAATTGTGATATATAATATAGTTATCTGAAAAACCTTCTAAAGAGAGAATGACAAAGGAAAGAAATACAAATGGAGGTGTATTTTTAATGGAGAATATCATACCCATTGCGATTATATTCCTTGTATTTGGTATTAGTTTATATATGGTATATTGGGGAATTTCGCAGCTTTATCGGCTGTTTTTTCAACCAAAAGTACAAGATCAGCAGAAATTGCTGACGGAGATAGCAGAGCTAAAAGAAATGGTCCGTTCAATTGAAAGAGAAATGAAGCAACAAAATATCGAAAAGTAGGTTAAGAGATGACTATTATTCATGAAAAAAACAATCGCTGGATTTCAATGATTGCTGAGCCACTCCATTTAAGCTTCTATCCCTTACAAAGTGGTAAGCGGTATAAAGTAGAGCTTATTAGGCATTCAGTAACGAAGAATAAGCTCATTAAAAGAATTTCTTATGCTCAATTTATTGCAGATGAACATGGGAAAATTGACTTAGCAACCGCAAAGCCATATGAAGGCACTTATACCGAAACGGACGCAATGGGTCTTTTTTGGTCGCTGCAAATAGAAGAACAAACAGAAAATAAAGGCGAGCCGTACATAAGATTAAATCCTCATGAATATGAAATTGCTCTTTATAGAAATAATATTTGTTTAGATAAGAAAATAATAATGAAGAAATGGTATAAAGATGAAAAAGTGGATAGTATCCCAATCAATGGTGATGGCTTGATCGGGAGGTATTATTATCATCGGGATCATAAAGTAAGACCTTCCCTTATAGTCGTTTCAGGTTCTGAAGGGGGGACAAACGATTTTGCTGCAAGTGCATTAACTGCATATGGTTTTAACACATTGGCTTTAGCTTATTTTGGTGAAGAAGGGTTAAATGATAGATTGGTAGAGGTCCCTCTAGAACTCATTGAAAATGCAATTATTTGGTTGACAAATAGAAGGGATGCTCACCCGAACTGGATAGGAATCCATGGAACATCAAGAGGTGGTGAACTAGCTTTATGGTCGGCTGTCTTGTTTGATGAAATCACAGCAGCTGTCTCTCTTAATGGTTCAGCCGTTTCTTTTGCAGGCATTGTGCCATGGTCTGAAGAAAGAACGTTACCGCCTGCTTGGAATTTTCGCGGACAAGCCTTACCCTATGCCTCTAAAGAAAACCCTGTAGAGGTAGCATCTTACTGTAGGGCACGATGGATGAAAGGAGGGAATCCATTATCGTACTGGTACGATTGTTTGTATGAACTCAATAAAGCCATTATCCCTATTGAAGAAACCAAAAAGGAATTCTTATTGATATCTGGAAAAGAAGACGCTAATTTTCGTTCTTCTGTTTTTCATGATGTATGTACACATGAAAATATTCAAAAACATTTTTATGAAGCCGCAGGCCATGAAATTGGAATACCGTATTTACCGATTGTATCCAATGGCTTTACCGGTGGTACAAAAGCACAAACAGCAAAAGCGAGCGTGCATTCATGGGAAGAAACAATCGATTTTCTTAGGAGAAGTTTCGCGAAAAAACTGGGAGATGAATGATCAATATGTTTGTCGGTTTGAGTTGGATTAGCTAGTGCCTAATGGGTTGGAATCCTTATGTATTTATTGTATTAGCAATATTATTTATTGAAATTCGATAAATATATTGCTAATATACAGTTATATATTTACAGAAAAGGAGTGCAATTCTTGCAGAACTTTTTCCGCATAAATGTCATTAGCATCTGTTTAGCTCTTATATTTTATCTTCCAATAACACTTATGGCAAACGTTTATCGATTTGCACGGTTATCAGGTTTTGAAACTGGAACAGTGAATATCATTATTATAAGTGCTATTTTGATCGGCTTTATTGCTATCACAGTATGGCTTATTTTTCTTATTCTTCAATGGTTTGAAAAGAGAAAGATTCATTATTGGTCGCTACTCTTATGGCTTCCTTATCTAGTTGTTTTCTCTTATGTAAACAGCGTCTTGTTTCCTATTACCTATCCTGGAGACAGCCCTAATCCCTCTACAGGATTATTTATTCTTGCAGGCTTTTTTGTCTATCCAATATACATATTTTCTCTTAATTCTGTTGCTTGGATGAGGGACTAGAGTTAATCAATTGTTTTTGGGGAGTGAAATAATGTGTCAGAGATTTTTATACACATTTATAAAAGAAGGAGGTGGCCAAAGCTGGCCCCTTCTTTTTCTCATTTATTGGATTTCCTTTACAGCGAGGTGAAGACTAGAGTAGGTTTTTACTTTAAAACTAACGCCAAGTGAAACCATTGTCTGAGCGATTTCTGGGCGAATACCCGAGATTTTCGCTGAAATGCCGACTAATTGAAGTGCTTCAATTACATCGAATAATTGCTTGGCGACCATCGTGTCAATAATGGGTACGCCTGATAAATCAAAGATGATATGCTCTAATTCAAGATTAGAAGCAGACGTTATTGAGACATGCATCAGTTTTTGTGCACGATTTGTATCCATAATACCAATCAAAGGGATGACCCCGAGTTTTTCTGTAATTCTTACAATGGGAATTGAAAGTTCTTCGGCTGCAGTTTCTGCACTAAGGATTCGCTGATTAAACTGTTTCGAGTAAGACATACTCAGCCAATAAACAGCACGATCTACTACAGCATCAAATTTTGAAATGATATCGTAAAATACATCAATACTTAGAGCGAAATCATTGGCCGTTTTCTTGATGATTTCACCGATCAGTGATCGATAGTATCTTACTTCCTCAATTGCAGTTTCAAGATTCAAGTTAAGATTTGCCCATAAATTAACCGTTTCTTTTCCCCATTCTTGTAAGGTTTCAAACGTGTGCTCTTCGGATGTTGAGATAGATTGAGCATAAATATTTATTAACTTTTCTCGCCAAAGTTTGATATCCACTTGTGTTTTCTTTGTATAGGATTGATTAGCTGCTATATGTCGCTTTTCTGCTAATAAAGGTTTTTGAGTAATGATTCTTTCAGTTATTTGCTGTAAATGTTCTTCTATTTGTATTGTCAATAGTCACAGCCTCCAATTTATGTCACTTTTAATGGTAGCATGTGTGAGAGGGATGACTCAAGAAAAAGGCAAGTGAACATTCACTAGCTACTAACAGTCACCCATATAATCTAGATTGACTTAATTGTATACGTTTGTATACAATTGTAATGTACGAAGGAGGTGAGATAATGAAAGATAAACAAAGTGAATTCGAGGATCATCCTAGAGGTGAGCGAAGGGGCAAAAGAAACCGCCCGCATAAAGAGGGGGCTAAAACATTTCGTAGAGGACGAGCGCTCACTTTTTTAGAGAGCTTAAGGCTCAAGGAATCGATTTTGAAGAAACAATTAACATCACCAGAATTGCAGACCATTAACCCTATATTAGTGGGAGAGTTGAGAGCAATAGATATGATTATTGAAGAATACATCCATCATTTTCATTTGAACGAATTAGCGAGAGAGTCAGAACTGAATACGGATAAGGGGGATGAGCATGAAACAAATTAATCGATATATTGATAAGGTGTTTTATCAATACGATGAGCTCCTAGAGGAGGTACTTCAATCAATTAATGAAAATGGAATGAGAGCCATTTCTGTCTCTCCTTCTACCGGGAAGCTTTTAACATTGCTCGTATCAACATCAGGAGCAAAGAATGTTCTAGAAATTGGTGCGCTCGGTGGATACAGTGGCATTTGTTTAGCACGAGGATTTGGGAAGTCGGGAGAACTAACATCTTTAGAAATAAAAGAAAGCTATGCCGAACTAGCTTCAGGCAATTTAGCTAAAGCGGGGTTTAATGAGCAAGTATCTTATATCGTAGGTCCAGCTCTTACAAGTTTAGCAGTACTTGAAGAGGAACGGAGACAATTTGATTTCTTCTTTATTGATGCCGATAAAGAAAACTATGAAAATTATTTAATTGCTTGTATTAAGCTTGCAAAGGATGGTGCATTAATCGTCTGTGATAATGTACTTGCAAATGGAAGTGTAGCGGATGAAAGTAGTGAACCTAAACGTTATACAGAAAATATGAAGAGATTTAATCAAATAGTCGCTAGTCATCCTCAACTAGAGTCTACTTTAATTCCAATAGGAGATGGTTTAACCATTTCAAGGGTGAAAAGATAACCCATAGATAAAAGTGCTCACCAGCTTCTTACCTCGTAAGCCGGCGCGCACTTTTTGCTTATTAATCGTAAAAAATTAAATGAATATTACTACTGGTACGAGATTTAGCGAAAAATTCTGCTTCATTTCCTCCGTCAACAAATTTACCGATACTACGGAAAATCCCGCATTCTCCCCTTGCAATATTGCGATAGCCGACATAATCATTATAGCTTTCGGGATCGTACTCCCATAACTCTACTTTCACTTTTCCTTTTGGACCAACATAGTTATCACGGCAAATCATATAGTCGCCACCAGTAGAAGCATAAATTTCACTTTCTGCTCCGTTACTTGATAAACTCTGTTCACCTAAATAATCCCATCCACTACTAGCCGTAGCAGTAATAGGGATAAGACAAATAACTAATAATGCACATAGAGAAGCTTTTACTTTACTCATCGCCATTCCTCTTTTCTGTTCGAATTGTAAAATAATTTCCTGTTTATCCTATCAGTATTTTATGGTAAATATGCCGAATCGTATGTTATCATGCTTGCTTTATCGATTAGGATGAGCTCCCTAACCTTACGCCTCTTTTGATTGAGGGTATAAAGTTGGAATTATATTTTAGTAAAATAATCTTGTCTTTCTTATACATGCAATGACCATTAAACAATGTTATAGTCAAAGAAAAAAAGTGAGGCATATATATGTATAGATGTTCTTGGTCAAAAAGCAATCAATTAATGCAGACTTATCATGATAAGGAATGGGGTATTCCTAGTAAAGATGATCGCTATTTGTTTGAAATGCTTTCATTGGAAGGTGCTCAGGCAGGTCTATCTTGGCAGATTGTTCTATCTAAAAGAGCTAACTACCATGAGGCGTTCCATAATTTTGATATTGAATATTGTGCAAGTTTAACAGACGCCGACCTATTAGCCATTAAAGAGAACCACGGTGTGATTAAGCATTTAGCCAAACTACAATCAGTTAGAAATAATGCTCGCGTTTTATTGGAAGTTCAAAAAACATACGGCAGCTTTGCAGCGTACATTTGGAGCTATGTAGATCATATACCTTATCAGAATGAGTGGAAATCCGAAGATCAAGTCCCTGCTCAAACGGAATTATCTAGCCAGATAAGTAAAGATTTAAAAAAGAAGGGATTTAAATTTGTAGGTCCTGTAACCATATATAGTTTTATGCAGGCTGTGGGAATGGTTAATGATCATGTGACTAATTGTATATGCTACGAATCAGTAGGAAAATAAAGGGATGGCGACTGTCATTCCTTTTCTCATTTATAACAATAAAAGTAAAGCTATTTAAGTGGTAACCTTAACGAAAATTTAAACCAATCAGCTCATTCTATATTTATTATTGCTACTGAATTAATCAGGAATAGGAGTTCAAAATTAGGCATGTAATTAGAAAATCCATCTTCTTGATAGTAGCAAAGAATAATCGTAAACAAGTTTGCTTGAACCGAATAACAACAGATATATAAGAATATAAATTCCGTATTCATTCAAGCAACGAGGAAACTAAGATGTAATAAAACGTCTTTCATATGAAAAAAAGGTAGAGAAAGGACAAAACTACTTAAGAGTGAGTGTAAGATATTCTATTTTAATAGCTCTTCCAAGCACGTTCATATTTCTCGATTAAGGTTGGATGGATCAAGGTATTCACTTCCGGCTCAATAGGCATGCCTTTACTATCTATCATTTTCTCATCGATATCTTTTCCGAATACAGTGAGTCCTTCTAATATCTCATTCGTAAAAACTTTGTCTCAACAGAAATATCGACATCTTCAAGTGAGATGGGCTTCCGCTTAGCTAGGACAAATCCCCAATCGCCAAAACTTGGAGGATAACTTCTTCCCGATAATATTAGTGCAAGAATTGTCGGACTCTTACTTAGTATCTGTTGCTATTCTATATTTATGGGAGGTCAGATAATGAATCAAATGAAAGGGTTAAATGATGCTCTAGCTTACATCGAAAAAAATTTAACTGAACAAATGAATGAAAAAGAGATGGCTAGGGTAGCTGGGTGTTCACTTTATCATTTTAAAAGAACTTTTTCTTTCTTAGCGGGTATGCCCTTATCTGAGTATATAAGAAAAAGACGTTTAACATTAGCAGCAATAGATATACAAGATCATGTGAATCTGAAAGTAATAGATATCGCTGTAAAATATGGATATCGTTCCGCTGATGCCTTTTCTAGAGCATTTTATTCATTTCATGGAGTTACTCCAAGAATGGTAAGACATAATCATCATGTTTTAAAAGTTTTTCCTAAGATGACCTTCCAATTAATCATACAGGGAGGAGTAGAAATGGATTATCATATCGTAAAAAAAGAGGCTTTTTGGATTATCGGATTACAAAAAAGAGTACCAATTGTATTTAAGGGTGTAAATCCAGCAATTAAAGAAATGTGGCATCAACTAGATGAGAAAAAGATTCAACAGCTATTAACATTATCAAATGTTGAACCAAATGGCATCATCCAAGCCTCAACCAATTTTTCTGAAGGAAGAATGGAAGAAAAAGGAGAGCTCGATCATTATATTGGTGTTGCTTCTATCTCAAATAAAGTGGAAGGATATTCAGCACTTGAAGTGCCAGCTATGGAATGGGCAATTTTTGAAACAATCGGCCCATTTCCAAAGACATTGCAAGAAGCTTGGGGAAGAATATACGCAGAATGGTTTCCTTCAACTAACTACCAACAACTTGAAGGACCTGAAATTGTCTCTATCCAAACTAAAGACTTATCTGCTGATCAAGTGAAAACAGCTATTTGGATACCAGTGACACAGAACAGTTCTGTGTAATATATTCAAGAAAAACGATCACATAGTATCAGAAAGATGAAGCTGGCACATGTGAAAAATCTCTGGTTAATGTTTCAGTAAATGTTGGAGCCAATGAGGAAAGAAAATGAAATGACTAGAAAGGGTAATGGCGATAAGTAACGAATAAATAAATGATAAAACATCCAGACTGAAAATCAGCAGGATGAGATGGAAAATTTTGAAAAAGGAAACAGGAAAAACAAATACAACTGGGTGGAAAGTCAACCAGATCACACCCCAAAAATAAGTAGGGAATTGTCAAGCAAAGTGTGTATGTCCTAATTTACTTTTGGTAAATTAGGACATGAATCTTTGAGATGCTTAAAGATGACTTTTAAGAATAACAGAGACGAGAAGCTACTAAATTAAATATAGAAAATGACGTGAAAAGAGGTGAACAAAGAATGACCGAACGAATGGTGCCGCTCTCTCGTTTATCGGAAAGAATTAAAATTGAACCGTACTACTACAAAATGGGACTAAACGGTACTCATAACGAATGCTATGTGAGAAGTGAGGTTGCTACTCAACTTTTGAAAGTAGTTACTTTTCTACCGGAAGGAATCGGGGTTCACGTATGGGATGGATGGCGCTCTTTTGAAACACAGCTTGCCATTTATGAAGCAACAAAGAAGGAGTTAATGCTAAAGGGGTTTCAAGGTGTTTCTTTAGAAAGGGAACTAGCAAAATATGTGGCTAAGCCTACAAAAGATGTTGATCACCCTTCTCCGCATTTAAGTGGTGGAGCAGTTGACCTTACCTTATTTGATGGCAATGGGCTCTTACCAATGGGAAGTGAATTTGATGAATTTCATGAAAGGTCGCAGTTAGATTATTTTGAGGAAAAAAAACCATTGACCTCGCTCGAAAATATTTACCTAGCCAATAGAAAACTATTAAAAAGAACGATGTTGAATGCTGGTTTCATCTCGAATATAGATGAGTGGTGGCATTATGAATATGGAACAAAAAGCTGGGCAAATAAGGTTGGAGTAAAACAATATTTTAGAGGGATATTAGAAATTTAATATTTTCTTTTTACTTCCATTTGACATTATACCTATAGGGGTATATGATGGTTGTTGTAAGGAGGGAGGCATTAATGAAATATAATCGACAAATGATCAACCGTGTAAAACGAATGGAAGGACAATTACGCGGTATCGTAAAAATGATGGAAGATAATAAAGATTGTCGGGAAATTGTAACACAACTCTCAGCTGTTCGTTCTGCAGCAGATCGGACGATTGGTTTAATCGTCAGCAATAATTTAGTTGAATGCGTACTAAATGGGACTGAAGGATCAAGTAATGAAGAAATGGTAAAAGAGGCTGTATCGATGTTAGTAAAAAGTAGATAGAGTTCTCTTGACAATATATTTTTTTATCTTTTATTATACCTATAGGGGTATATGTATATCAAAAAGGAGGAAATAATAATGAATGCAAACAAAGTATTAGATGCCAAAGGGCTCGCGTGTCCAATGCCGATTGTGAAAACGAAAAAGGCAATGAATGACATGCAAAGTGGTGAGGTTTTAGAAATTCACGCAACAGATAAAGGAGCAAAAAGTGATCTAACAGCATGGGCTAAATCTGGTGGCCATGAATTAGTCGATCATACTGAAGAAAATAATGTTTTTAAATTCTGGATTAAAAAAGGGTAAGAAGGAGGCTATTATGGTAGAAAAGAAAAAAACAACTATTATCTTATTTAGTGGGGACTATGATAAAGCTATGGCGGCTTACATTATTGCTAATGGTGCAGCAGCTTACGATCATGAAGTAACAATTTTTCACACTTTTTGGGGACTAAATGCTTTAAGAAAAGAAGAGTTAGTACCAGTAAAAAAAGGTTTTATGGAAAAGATGTTTGCAAAAATGATGCCTAGAGGTGCCGATAACATGGGGCTATCTAATATGCACTTTGCAGGTATGGGCCCAAAATTAATTAAAAATGTGATGAAAAAACATAATGCAGTCCCTCTCCCTAATTTAATTGAAATGGCACAAGAACAAGATATCAAACTGGTTGCTTGTACAATGACAATGGATTTGTTGGGGTTACAACAGGAGGAACTATTAGACGGTATTGAGTATGCAGGTGTAGCTGCTTATTTAGCAGATGCTGAAGATGGGAATGTGAATTTATTTATCTAATCAATAGGGGGATATGAAATGGAAATGATCAATTATGTCCTTTTATTCTTTATTACTGCCTTTTTTCTTACACGTTTTATATCAGTGAAAGGAATAAAGCAGATTTCAACTGCCGATTTACGAATGGTGCTAAAAGATAAGGAAAAACAGTTTGTTGATGTTCGAACTCATTCAGAGTTTAAAGGTAGGTCTATTCCTTCTTTCCAAAACATTCCGTTGCAGCAATTGAAGGATCAAGCAGAGAATTTAAACAAAGACAAAGAAGTAGTAGTCATTTGTCAAAGTGGTTTGAGGAGTATGCAAGCAGCGAAACAATTGAAGAAACTAGGGTATACAAAAATCACAAATATAAAAGGCGGGATGAATGCCTGGTAAGAGAGGAGTTTTATTATGATTCAAGTATCACCAGAAAGTGTCAAAGACCTCTTGCAAAACAACTATGATGTGAGCATTGTGGATGTAAGAGAAGTGGAAGAAGTAGAACAAGGAAAAATTCCATCAGCCATTCATATACCATTACGATTATTAGAGTTCAGAATGCATGAATTAGATAAATCAAAAGATTATATAATGGTTTGTCGTTCAGGGGCAAGAAGTGGGCAAGCAACAGCTTTATTAGAACAACATGGTTATCGTGTGAAGAACATGTCAGGTGGAATGCTCGCATGGGATGGCAAGGTAGTATAATTTTTTTTACATTTAAATATACCCATATAGGTATATAAGGAGGGCCAAAGAGATGAATGAAGTGAAAGCAAATCAAACAGTCGACGCAAAAGGGTTAGCTTGTCCGATGCCAATTGTCCGGACAAAAAAGGCCATGAAGGAATTAGAGGCAGGGCAAGTAATGGAAATTCTAGCAACTGACAAAGGGTCTAAAGCTGACCTCAAAGCTTGGTCTGAAAGTACAGGACATCAATATCTAGGTACTGTAGAGGAAGGGGAAGTACTAAAGCATTATGTTCGTAAGGCTTCTGATTATGAGGAACAACCAGAACGGCACCATCCACATGTCATTAAGAATGATGAGCTGAAAGAGAAAATCGCTAACGGGGAGTCTATACAGATTCTAGATGTTCGAGAAGAAGCGGAGTATGCTTTTGGTCACATACCTGGTGCGTTATCTGTACCTTTTGGACGTTTGCAGCAAGAACTAAATAAACTTAATCAAGATGAGCCTATTTATGTTATTTGTCGTACCGGTAACCGAAGTGATATGGCAGCACAACTTTTAGAAAGTAAGGAATTTAAAGCAGTCAATGTTGTGCCAGGTATGAATAGTTGGAATGGGAAAGTGGAAGGAATTTAAAAATAATAAATGAAAATATGGTTGTAGCACAAAAAATTTTGAAATAATAAATACCATTGGGGGTATAATGATGTCTTTTAATAAAATGAAAGCAAGTGAATTAACAACGATGGTAGTAAATAAAGAGCCATTATTTATTCTAGATGTTCGTAATGAAGCTGATTTTCAAGATTGGAAGGTAGAAGGTCATGATTTTAACTATTTGAATATACCTTACTTTGACCTATTAGACGGTGTAGAAGGAATCATTGAGCAGCTGCCTAAAGATCAAGCTATCTTAGTTGTATGTGCGAAAGAAGGCTCTTCTATCATGGTGGCGGAGATGCTATCAGATGAAGGGTTGGAGGTCAGTTATTTAGAAGGTGGAATGAAAGCGTGGAGTGAGCATTTAGAGCCTGTTAAAGTAGGGGAATTGAGTACAGGAGGAGAAATGTATCAATTCGTCCGTATGGGTAAAGGCTGTCTATCTTATATGGTCATTTCAGATGGTGAAGCAGCAATTATCGATGCTACGAGAATGATAGATGTATATCTTGATTTTGCCAAAGAAAAAAAGGTGAAAATTACGCATGTTTTTGATACGCATTTACATGCAGACCATATTTCTGGCGGACGTGACATCGCAGCAAAGATGGACGCTGTTTATTGGTTACCACCTAAAGATGCAGGGGAAGTAACATTCAATTATGCCAAACTAGAAGATGGTAGTGAAGTAAAAATTGGGGAAACATCTATCAATATTCATGCCCTTTATTCACCGGGACATACCATTGGCTCGACTTCATTTGTCGTAGATGAACGGTATTTATTAACAGGCGATATATTGTTTATTGATTCTATCGGTAGACCCGATTTAGCTGGGCTTGCAGATGACTGGGTTGGAGATTTACGTGAGAGTTTATATAAGCGATATAAACAACTATCAAGTGAACTCATCGTTTTACCTGCCCATTTTATGATGATTGATGAATTGAATGATGATGGCAGTGTTGCCAAAAAATTAGGTGTTCTTTTTAAACAGAACCATGGGTTAAATATTGAGGACGAAAGTGAATTTAGAAAGATTGTCACTGAAAATCTCCCACCGCAACCCAATGCGTATCAAGAAATACGTCAAACAAATATGGGGAAAATCACTCCAGATAATGATAAACAAAGAGAGATGGAGATTGGACCCAATCGCTGTGCGGTGAGATAAAGAAATATTCATATAGAGGGACCGGAGATTGGTCCCTTTTTTAGGTCAGCTTTAAGGAGATGAGCATAATGGATTTAGCATTTATTGTGACGATATTTTTAATTGGTTTTATTGGCTCTTACTTATCAGGATTACTTGGTATCGGTGGTTCTATCATTAAATATCCGATGCTATTATATATTCCACCATTACTAGGTGTCGCGACTTTTACTGCGCATGAAGTGTCAGGTATTAGTGCTGTCCAGGTTTTCTTCGCTACGATTGGCGGGGTTTGGGCATATCGTAAAGGTGGATATTTGAATAAAACATTAATCATTTATATGGGGGCTAGTATTTTAATAGGTAGTTTTATAGGCGGTTATGGATCGAAGCTCATGTCAGAAGGTGGCATTAATCTCGTATACGGTATACTAGCTTTAATTGCTGCAGTCATGATGTTTATACCTAAAAAGGGATTAGATGATATCCCATTTGATCAAGTGACTTTTAATAAATGGTTAGCGGCAGCTCTTGCGCTTGTCGTCGGTGTGGCAGCAGGGATTGTTGGGGCTGCAGGTGCCTTTTTATTAGTCCCGATTATGTTAACCGTATTAAGAATCCCAACAAAAATGACGATTGCTTCTTCTCTTGCTATTACCTTAATATCATCCATTGGTGCAACTGTTGGAAAAGTCACTACTGGGCAAGTTGACTATTATCCGGCAATCATCATGGTTATTGCTAGTTTAATTGCTTCACCTTTAGGTGCAATGGCAGGTAAAAAAATGAATACGAAAGTGCTGCAAATGATTCTCGCATTATTAATACTAGCTACAGCTGTGAAAATATGGGTAGATATATTTTGAAAGGTAGTAATGAGCCGATGAATCACTGCTTTCAGAATGATACGAAATTGAGTAGGGAATCGCCGCATTTGAAGCAAAAGTAGAAGCTGAGCGCGGCGCAATTTGAGTAGATAACGAACTAATACTTCATCCATTATTAAACATGTCATTTCATACCATGGAAGCCTCCCATATATAATCATCCCTAAAGTTTCTAAAGGTAAAGGTTCATGAACCGTTTGAAAGGATACTTTTTCAGAGCTAGAACCTTCAACGGGAGCTAAAAGATTTTGGATTTATATAAAGGGAAGGTTGTTGCATTTGTAAATGTTGGGATGAAGTGAAAATAGTCGCTATCCTAAACCATCATCCCAAGTTCAATATAAATGAAGAGGCATTACCCACTCTGCCTCAGCTTATGATTGTCTTTGCTTTAAATGGTAGACTATTTAATAAGCACCGAAAATAGAAACAGCATGTGCTCCTTCTGTATTTGCTCGAAGGAGTACATGTTTCCATTCCAGCTCGTTTGATGGAATCCCGTGATAATAAATATCGTGCAAAATACTTGATAAGAAGGCATCTCCTGCTCCAGTTGTGTCAACAACATCTACGGTAGGTGCTTCAACGGTTATACTCTTCTCTTTATGAAGTAATGTTGCACCTAAACGACCCCTAGTAATCAGTATCCACTGATTAGACCATGAAGAAAGCTGTTGTAATGCTGTTCTATAATCTTTGGCTTTACAAAGAAATAGCAGCTCTTCCTCCGTCATTTTAATTAGATCTGCCTCTTTTAAAAAGGAATTGATTGTCTTTCTACAATCTGATTCATTCTTCCATCTCTTTAAACGGATATTTGCATCCATGACGATGAAATGCTGATATTTCTTTGCTAATTCAAGTGCTTTCAAGCTTGTCTTCTTTGCGATGTCATGAAAAAGCGTCCCGGAACCGAAATAGGAGATATGCGTTTTTTGATAGATGCTTTCATTCAACTCGTCTGCTTCTAACCATATATGAGGGGTGTCATTTTCGTAAGATTGAAATTCACGCTCTCCATCCTCTTGCACAATTGATACTATACATAACTTTTTATTAACTGAAGTAATGGTACCAGACAGATTGATACCTTCATCTTCTAATTGCTGTTTGGCATATTGACTATGCTCATCAGTACCTATTTTTGTCATATAAAAGGTAGGAACACTTTTCCTAGCTAGACGGATGGCTACATTAGCGGTTGCTCCTCCTACTTTCATGAATGATTGGCTATTAGGTGAAATAATGCGATCCATGATTACTTCACCGAAAGAAATCACACCTTTACTTTTCACAAACAGGTCTCCCATCGTTTTTGATAAGGCTGATTATACTATAACTTTGTATTTATCTCTGCCTTCCAAGCTGCTAAATGTCCTCCACTTTTTCCACAAACCATTCGTTTTTATTTTCAAAAAGTTATCTTTATAAGAACTTAGAAAAATCACTTTATTTATATTAATTAAAAACTGACTGGTACAACAAATTTTATCAGGGTAAAATCACAATTTTTCATTGACAGCTTAGGTGGAAAGTCGTATATTGATTAAATAAAATTAATAAATATTCATATCTATGCAATTGGATAGAAAGGGTTCTTTCTAATGAAAATAACAGTAGGTACACCGGAGTATATAAGAGAGCCAAACGCACTTATGAAAATTGGCAGTAATGTAAAGAAATTTGGAGAAAAAGTCGTCCTTATTGGTGGGATAAAGAGTCGTGAAATAGTGGAAAGTCATATAAGAGACAGTTTCAATAATGAGGGAATGACACTGGATGCTTCCATTTGGTACGGTGGAGAATCTTCTAGAGAAAATGTTGAGAGATTAATAGAAGAACTCAGTACAATCGATTATGATGTCATCCTTGTATGTGGTGGAGGGAAAGCGATTGATACTGTTAAGGCAGTAGCCGCACACGTAAATAAACCTCTTGTTGCAATCCCGACGATTGCAGCGACATGCGCAGCAACGACTCCTATTTGGATTACATATAGTGAACAAGGTGAATTTCTTGCCATCAGTCGAGATGCGAAGGTGCCAGAAATGGTTGTTGTTGACTCAACAGTTATTTTGCACTCGCCTGTTCGATATCTGATTGCTGGAATTGGTGATACGTTAGCTAAGTGGTTCGAGACGAAGACTTCAGTTAAAAAAGCAACACCAAATGCAAGGAATCAAACAGCGATTGCTATTGCTAATCAGTTATACAAAACGATGTTAGCAATCGGTGAGCAATCAGTTGCATCTATGAAAAATAAGGAATTGTCAACTGAGCTTGAAGATATGATTGATGCGATTCTGTTAATTAGTGGAAGTGTAAGTGGGTACGGCGGTGATGATTGTCGAACTGCAGGTGCGCATGCCATTTACTCTGGGTTGACGATATTCCCAGAAATACATGAAACGTATCATGGTGAAATTGTTGCTTTTGGTATTTTATCGATGCTAGCAATGGAAAATGAAGAAGAAAGCGAAATCAAAGAGTTAATTGCTTACTATCAAAAAGTGAATCTACCATATACACTACAGCAAATGAATGTGCCTGAATTGTCTGAATCACAGTGGCAGGAACTTGGAGACGTTTCAGTGACTATTGAAGATATGGAGAATATGCCATTTGCGGTGACACCAGATATGGTTATCACAGCTGTCAAGCAAGCAGATGAATACGGAAAAGACATGTTAAAAAAATAAATAGAATGGTTAATGGAGGAAAATAAGTCATGAAAAAATGGTTTTTAGCAATCACAATGATGGTCCTTGCTGTAACATTAGCTGCTTGCGGCGGATCTGGTGAATCTGAAGAGGGTTCTGGCGAAAACAAAGAACCATTAAAAGTTACTTTACCAACATGGACAGGTTATGGACCGCTATTTTTAGCAAAAGAAAAAGGCTATTTTGAAGAGAATGGAATAGATGTTGAACTTTCAATTGTTGAAGGTCTTGGAGAAAGAAAACAAGCCCTAGCAAGCGGACAAATCGATGGAATGGCAACTGCACTTGATGTGCAAGTATCATTAGCTGCATCAGATATTCCTTTAAATGTGGTATGGTTATTGGATGATTCTTACGGTGGAGACGGTATTTTAGTCAAAGATGATATTAAAGAAATCAGTGACTTAAAAGGCAAGCAAGTTGCTTTTGAAGTCGGGTCTACAAGTCATATGTTAGCTTTAACAGCACTAAAAGATGGAGGCTTAACTGAAAAAGATGTTGAAGTTGTACCAATGTCTGCTGGGGATGCAGGAGCAGCATTTGCAGCTGGTAAAGTAGACGCAGCAGTTACATGGGAGCCTTGGTTATCTAACGGTTCTGAAGCGAACGGTAAAGTATTACTAACAACGAAAGATCTTCCTGGTATTATTGTTGATACAGTTAGTTTCACGGAAAAAGTCATTGAAGAGCGTCCTGAAGATGTACAAGCATTTGTAACAGCCATGGGTCAAGCAATGGACTACTGGAAAGAAAACGAAGATGAAGCGAATGAAATCATGGCAAAAGGCTTAAAAATTGATGTAGAAGAATTTGTTGCAACGGCAGAAGGATTAAAGTTCTTGGATAATGAGGCGAATAAGGAATTATTTGGTACAGAAGACGCTAAAGGCGGCATTTACCAATCGACTGAAAACGCGGCAAAGTTCTATAAAGAACAAGAGATTATTACAGCTGAACCAGCAGCAGAAGATATTATTAACCCCACTTTTATCAAGTAATGATATGAATCATTTGGAGCCTAACCGCAAGCAGTCAGCGGTTAGGCTCAGGTTATTTTTATCTCTGGTAATTGGTTGAAGAAGGAAAAATTAGAAAATGGGTGAGAAAAAATGTTAGGAAAATTATTAACCCCGAATAAAGAAATTCCAAAGTCCCTTTATTCATCAGTGGGCATTATCACTTTTCTTATTGTATTAGGAATATGGGCAGGGATTACTTATACTGGGCTCGTTAACCCGTTGTTTTTACCAACACCTACGGCGGTATTAACTACAGGCATAGATTTATTTACCAATGGAAATCTTCTTTCAGATATAGGCATTAGTTTTTCAAGAGTATTAGTCGGTTTCTTAGTGGCAGCCTTAATTGGTGTACCACTTGGGATATTAATGGGTTCTCTAAAAATTATGCAAGGCGCATTTGAGCCACTCATTGGTTTTATTCGTTATATGCCAGCTTCAGCGTTTATTCCATTATTAATTTTATGGATTGGTCTTGGAGAAACGCAAAAAATGAGTGTTATCTTTCTCGGAACTTTCTTTCAATTAACGCTAATGATCATGGATGTAACAAAGAATGTGCATAATGATTTAATTGATGTTTCTTATACATTAGGTGCTTCTAAGTTACAAGTATTTACGAGAGTAATACTCCCGGCAACCATGCCTGGGATTGTTGATACATTAAGAATTACATTTGGATGGGCGTGGACTTATTTAGTTGTGGCAGAGATTGTTGGTGCTTCCAGTGGAATCGGCTATATGATTATGCAGGCATCAAGATTCCTACAACCTGATAAAATTATTGTTGGTATTTTGATTATTGGTTTATTAGGATTATTGACTGACCTCATCTTTAAATGGATTTACCGTAAATCTTTTTCATGGATGAGAAAGGAAGGATTGTAATATGACTACACCGAAGCTTGAAATTAAAGATGTGGATAAAATATTTAGAACAAAAAGCGGCGACACAACCGCACTACAAAAAACATCCTTTACCATTGATGAT
This sequence comes from Cytobacillus sp. FSL K6-0129, assembly GCF_038007625.1. Lineage (NCBI taxonomy): Bacteria > Bacillati > Bacillota > Bacilli > Caryophanales > Bacillaceae > Cytobacillus > Cytobacillus sp. FSL K6-0129. The sequence goes on from NZ_JBBOXM010000001.1 coordinate 4,052,157, forward strand.
GGTGAATTTGTCACGATTCTTGGTCCCTCCGGTTGTGGTAAATCAACGGTATTAAGAATTGTTGCTGGTTTAGAAGAAGCGACAACTGGTGAGGTATTATTAGATGGCCAACCTATCGATGGGCCTGGCCCAGATAGGGGCATGGTATTCCAATCGTATACTCTATATCCTTGGTTGACGGTGAAAGAAAATATTTCTTTTGGCTTAAAATTAAAGGGAGCAAAACAAAAGGAAAGAGATGATCTCGCTCGCCATTATCTTCAATTAATTGGATTAGAGGGATTTGAGAATCATTATCCTGTTCAACTTTCTGGAGGGATGAAACAGCGTGTGGCCATCGCTCGTGCGTTAGCAAATGACCCGAAGGTATTATTGATGGATGAACCGTTTGGTGCACTTGATGCGCAAACAAGAAATATTATGCAAGAGGTTTTATTAAAGGCATGGGAAAAGTCGAAGAAAACGATTCTCTTTATTACGCATGATGTCGATGAATCAATTTTTCTAGCTGATTCGGTTTATGTAATGACAGCTAGACCAGGAAGGCTGAAGAAAAAGGTGCCGATTGATATTGCTAGACCAAGAGACTTTAGTGTGAAAGCGACAAATCAATTCGCACAATACAAAGAAGAACTGTTATCATTAATACGAGAAGAAAGCTTAAAATCTATTTAATTTTATAAATGAAAACAGAAAGGTGCTTGGTACAATTGAAGAGAGAAGCCTATTTCCCTGAGGTCGTTAAGCAGGCCCTCAGCAATATACCTCCAGGGTCATGGATGTCGGCAGTACCGGAAGGATGTATTCGCCTGAACTCAGGTTATCCGGCTGCTAACCTTGTTCCGTCAACTGAATTAAAGGAAGCTACAGACCGATTATTGACAGAAGAACAAGATTTGCCGCTTCACTATATTGGTAGTCCAAGAATTGATCAATTAAAAACACAATTGATTGAGCGTATGAACGAACGAAAGATGGAAGTGCAAGAGGATGAAGTACTTGTGACTTCAGGTGCTTGTCAGGCCATCGATCTTATTGCTCGTATTTTATTAGATGAAAATGCCTTCATTATCGTCGAGTCACCGACTTATATGGAGGCATTGGAAATCTTCCAAAATTACACGAAAAACATCATCACAATCCCTATTGATGCAGATGGTTTGGACACGAAACAATTGGAAGGTATATTAATCGAACGGACGAAGAAGGAAGAACCTCTTCCAAAGCTTCTCTATACAATTCCAACCTTCCAGAATCCAACAGGCACGACGTTATCTTTCGCTAGGCGGGAGAAATTAATCAAACTAGCAAAAGAGTATGATTTTCTCATTCTTGAAGATGATGCTTACGGGGAGCTTGCGTTTGGAGAGAGTCCAACAACATTAAAATCATTAGATGAAGAGGATCGTGTGTTTTATGTCGGCTCGCTATCGAAAATAGTCGCTCCAGGCATGCGTATTGGCTGGATCGCTGCACATAGTGAGTGGATAGAAGCGCTTTTCTGGTTCAAGAAGGATTTAGAGCATCCCTTTGCCCAGTCGGTAATGTCTGCTTATCTAGAAAAAGTGAATTTAGCCCATCGTTCTGTTTTACTAACAGAAAAATATGAAGAAAAAGCAGTCATTTTATACGAAGCATTGATTCATTTTATGCCTGAGGGTGTGAAATGGTACCGCCCAGAAGGTGGCTACTTTATGTGGATTGAAGTGCCTGGGGTCGATACAACGGCTATGCTTGCGAAAGCGAAAAAAGCAGGCGTAGCATACGTACCTGGCCAATACTTCTTCTTACACCAAGATGAAGGCAAAAGCTTCTTACGTTTATCATTTAGCTATGCGAGTAAAGAGGAAATTAAAAAGGGAATCGAAATTTTAAGTCATGTAGTGGCAGAAGAGATCAATAAATAAGCTAGGAGCGTGCACAATCCTGAGGTGCACGCTCTTTTTAGGTTTGAAGGTGGGAAGGTGATTTATAAAGTGAGCCACTCTTTCAACTGTAAAGGAGAATCAGAGCGAATCGCTACTTTTTTATAGGCTTTCTTAAATCCCATAAAATAAGTTACATGAACAGGTTCCTTTAGTTCTAGAATGATATCTGGGTACACTTTTTCTAAATCTCTAGTCATAAATTCAACGGTATCCTTTGATAATTTCCCTTGAAGTACTGATTTTTCCTCCATCAGTGTTTTAATATTTTCAATTGGAATAACCACTCGTTTCACTAATCCGAGTGATAGGTATAGAGTACCGTTTTGATAATAAATAGGGTTTAATTTCATTGCTTGTATGTCACCAATGAAAAAAATAACAGCATACACATTGCTGATAAATAGGATCATTGATAAAACGATAGAATATTGATGGATTAACCAATGAATCGCGATAGTTTCAATGAGGATGGCATGGATAAGCATTATCTGAAAAGCAATATAACTGGAGTTTTTATAAAGTGTTATTCCCTCTCGCGGTGTTTTTTTCCAACTAGCAAAAGCATAATAGAACATCAAACATTCCGAACAAACAATACGAATAATCTGATACTTCTTTGTGTAGTGATCAACAGCATTTGAATATGAGAACACAGTAGGTAATGAGCTTTGTTTTACTTCCTTAATAATTTTTGGCATATACTTTATAAAGGTTACAATAAGTAAAAGTTCTAAAGAAATAAATATACCCTCGATTAAAATAACGCCCCATACAAAAGAGGAATATGGCGCCAGCAATTCCGCTGGTATAATCAATCTTGCCAAAAGGCAGCCACTCGCACAAAGTAACAATGCAGATTTTAAAGAAAACTTCCCTTTATATAACATGGAAAATAATGGCAACATGATCATGAAGTCAATCAATGAACCTAAAACAACGTCTTGCGCATTTGCCGGTAGAATCAATGCACCAACTGAGGTCTGATATAGAAGGGTATTGAAAAAGAGAACCGCCATTAATAAGAAAAGCCATAGATACTTCCCTTTGCTTATGGTTTTCATGTCTTATCACTCCCATTTAGTTAAATTATACCATATGAACAGAGAGGGCTTCCAAATAAAAAATGAAGTAAACTGATAGTAATAGCCCTCATGAGCAGGATAATTGAAGTACTGATTTGAAGGGAAAGTACAAAAGAAAACAGAGCCGTAAAATAAAGGACTAATCCTTTTGTCATTTAAAGTGTTTAATCAGAAGTCTTTGAGTTTCGCGTTTTCGGACGGGGAAGAACTTCTATAAAAGAAGTTCATATTGATTCTACTTTTTAAACATTTATTTACAATATATGAGCAACAAGTAACCATCGAATAAATTCCCCCTGTAGGATAATAATTAATTATTTTAGCAATCCCCATCAAAAAAACCTCAATCAACTATCGTAAAATAAAGGTGAGGTGAGTGAGAGTGCAGTATAGTGAAACGACGCAAAAAACAATTTGCTTTATAGAAACGCATCTACTAGATAAGATTCAACTTGATGATTTAACAAGGAATGTAGGATATTCCAAGTTTCATCTAATAAGGGTATTCAAACAAGAAACAGGTCGGACAATTGGTGAATATATTCGTTTTCGTAGGCTTGCTTTAGCAGTGTCGTTATTAATAGAAAGTGATGAATCTATTCTTTCGATTGCTTTTTTGCTTCATTTTCAATCTCAAGAGGCTTTTACGAGAGCTTTTAAAGAGATTTATTCTCTACCACCGGGCAAGTACCGTAAGTTATTTAGTCTTATCCATTTAAAGGAGGAGAACAATAAGATGACGAAAGAAACAATTATTCATGGCTGGATATTAAGTGGAAGCGCCCCAGAACATTATCAAATGACATTGGATCAACAAACTTTCCATACTGGGCATCAATCTGCTCTACTTAAAAATATTAGTGATGTGAATAGCCAGCAATTCGCTACTATTATGCAACAGTTCCAAGCTGAGAAATATAGAGGGAAAAGACTGAAACTAACATGTTATATAAAGACGGAAGATGTAGAGAAATGTGGGGCTTGGATGAGAGTAGATGACAATAATGGTGATGTACTACAGTTCGATAATATGGATAATCGCCCCATTACGGGTACAAATGAGTGGAATCATTATACCATTGTATTAGATGTGCCTGAAGAGAGTATGTCCATTCATTTCGGGGTATTACTCATTGGAAAAGGGAAGGTCTGGATGGATGGGTTTCAATTAGTAGAAGTCAGTGAACATGTGCCAACAACGAACCTTTCTTTTCAAGAGAGTCTACCAAAAGAACCGCAAAATCTTGATTTTAGTGAATAGATGCTAAAGGAAAGGCTACATGCTTTTCCTATTTTTTCTGTGAACTTCATCTCCTGTTTATGCCATAATAAAAGCTGAGTAGTATTGGGTGAGAGGTGAAATGATGAATAAACAACAATGTCCAGTTTGCGGTGAGCAAAACAACTGTGGGCTTGAAGAGAGCAAGCTCAAGAATTGTTGGTGCTTCCATATTGGTGGTATCCCACAAACGCTCTTAGAATTAATTCCTCAGGAGAATAGGGGAAAAAGTTGTGTTTGTGAGAGATGTATAAGAAAATATAACAAGTGAGATGTATATATTTTACATTCAGGAGGAGTTTGCTCGCCTGATAGCGAATAGAAAATGGAGAAATATTAGGAGGTATTGTGTGTGCAAAAAGTCCGAACTGAAATGTTTGAGTGGATCAAAGCATTGATAATTGCACTAATTATTTCTTTTCTTATCCGTATTTTCATCTTTTCTCCTGTCGTTGTAGATGGGGCTTCAATGGAACCGACATTACATGACCAAAGCCGAGTTGTTATGAGTAAATTAGGTGAACCTGATCGCTTTGATATTGTAGTGTTTGATAGTGATGGAGAGCGTAATTTTATTAAAAGAGTAATTGGCCTGCCAGGAGATGAAATTACCTATGAAAATGATCATTTATACATAAATGGTAAGGAATACGATGAACCTTATTTAGATGAGTTAAAAGAAGCACTAGAAAGAGGCATGCTTACAGATGATTTTGAGCTCAAAGATACGAAAGTAAGTCAAACCGTTGTTCCTGAGGGGCATTATTTTGTATTAGGAGATAATCGAAAACGAAGTCTTGATAGTAGGGTCATAGGTGTCATCTCTGAAGAAAGAATCCTTGGGAAAGCCAAAGCGGTTATTTGGCCGATGGATCATATGGAGGTCGTTAAATAAGGGAGAAGGAAAAACCTAGTTTATTGATCCGCTAGGTTTTTTTCGTGAATAGAACTTTATTGATAACGTCATGTTAGGGTTCTAACATTCACTCGAAAAAATGTTAAACTATAACATATCAAAAGGATTAGGGGTCGAAAAAACAGTGAAAAGGATAGTATCGGCGATAGAAGTGGCGAGGTTGGCAAATGTTTCGCAGTCAACTGTATCAAGAGTATTTACTCCAGGTGCAAGTGTGTCCGAGAAGACAAGACAGCGAGTGCTTGAGGTGGCTGAGCAGTTAAACTATCAGCCGAATGCTCTTGCACGAAGTCTTATAACGAAACGAACAAATATGATTGGATTAGCAATGAAGGATATTCAAAACCCATTTTACCATGAAGTATTAGGGATTTTTACGAACAAGCTAAAAGCGAAGGGATATTCAGTTTTATTTGTCTATACAGAAAATGAAGAGATACAGCAAGAAGAAATCAATCACTTTCTTGAATATAATGTCGAGGGGATTATAATTACAGATGCAATGCTCTCATCTAACATCGTGACTAAACTAAAAAATAATCATATTCCCGTGACATTGTTTAATCGCTATGATAAGAATCTTGAGTGTAATTCTGTCAGTTGTGATAATATCAATGCAGCAAATGAAATAGCAAAATATGTCGATCACCTGTACTGTGAAAAAATCGTCTTTATTACAGGTAAAATAAATACATCAACTAGTCAGGAAAGACAAGAAGGTTTTGTTAATTACTTCAAAAACAAAGGAATCCCCGTCGAGATTCTTGAAGGTGACTATACATACGAGAGAGCCTTTTTCTTAACAAAAGAATTGATTGAAAAAGATTATGTACCAGATGTGATATTTGGGGCTAATGATATTACGGCATTAGGTGCTCTTGATGCATTGAAAAGCAAGGAAATAAAGGTGCCAGAACAGACAATGGTGATTGGTTTTGATGATATCAAAATGTCCTCTTGGCCTAATTATAATCTTTCTACATGGGTTCAACCTATTGAAGAGATGGTGGATGAAACCATTCGCCTTCTTGAACGAAATCAGCGGGAAACCGGACATAAGACAGTAAAGGTTCAAGGTAAGTTTATCCATCGTCAAACGACAAAATAAAAGAAGGAAAGTCCTTGCAGCCCAAGGATTTTTCTTTATGTAAAAATTTCTGAATATAGGAAAATAACAAAATATATATTTGACAAATGAAAACGCTTCATTTATCATCTATTTCATAACCTTTGCATACGTATGCAAAATGGAATGATATATTTTTTTGAATGCTTTTGCATACGTATGCAAAAATCCAGAAAGTGAGGAAATTAATGATGGTCATTTACCTAAAACGAGGAAAAGTAGAAGAGGATATTCAACAAGAAGATTTAAAAGTTTCTGAGATTGTAAGAAACACAATTAATAAAATTGAAAGAGAAGGGGATCAGGCTTTAAAAGAACTATCGGAAAAATTTGATAAATGGACTCCAGAAACTTTTCGTTTAAGTAAGCAACAAATAGAGGAGATTTGCGCTTCGATTCCTGAACAAACTATTTTAGATATTGAGTTTGCTCAAAATAACATTAGAAATTTTGCCGAAGAGCAAAGAAAATCAATGAAAGACATTGAAGTTGAAACAATGCCAGGTGTTATTTTAGGTCATAAGAATATTCCAGTTAATAGTGTAGGTTGTTATATTCCAGGTGGACGTTATCCAATGGTGGCTTCAGCACATATGAGTGTTTTAACTGCGAAAGTTGCTGGGGTAAAAAGGGTCATCGCTTGCACTCCTCCCATCAATGGTGAAATCCCTGCAGCAACTGTGTACGCTATGCATAAAGCAGGAGCAGATGAAATTTATATTTTAGGTGGCATCCAGGCAATGGCTGGTATGGCAATTGGCACGGAAACAATGGAAGCGGTTGATATGATTGTTGGTCCAGGAAATGCTTTTGTTGCAGAAGCCAAACGTCAATTATATGGTCGCGTGGGTATCGATTTATTCGCTGGACCTACGGAAACACTAGTCGTGGCTGATGAAACCAGCGATCCTGAAATGATTGCTACTGACTTATTAGGTCAAGGAGAGCATGGACCGACATCTCCAGGTGCATTAATAACTACCTCTAAAAAAATTGCAGAGGAAACAGTGAAAGAAATTGAACGCCAATTAAAGATATTACCGACTGCTGATGTAGCACGTGTTTCTTGGAATGATTATGGACAAATCCTTTTAGTTGAGGACGAACAGGAAGCTTTAAAAGAAGCAGATAGACTTGCATTTGAACATGTAGAGATATTAACGAAAAACCCAGACTTCTTTTTAGAGAATATGACGAATTATGGCTGCTTGTTCTTAGGACCAGAAACGAATGTAGCGTACGGTGATAAGGTGATTGGTACCAACCATACACTACCAACAAAAGGGGCAGCGAAGTATACTGGTGGCTTGTGGGTAGGAAAGTTTCTTAAAACAGTGACCTATCAAAAGGTAACATCAAAAGAACAAAGTGCCTATATTGGTGAATATGCTGCACGTTTATGTCAATTAGAGAATTTCGCAGGTCATGCAGAACAAGCTTTACTACGTGTGAGAAGATACGGAAATCAACAGTAAATGAGCTTTTAACTTGATAAAAAGTAGGTGATATTCAATGTTAAGTATGATCGGTTTAATTGGAGGGTTAGTCTTACTTACTGTCCTTGTGATGCGTGGGATGAACCTTTTAATTGTGGCGCCACTTTCAGCACTGTTTGTTGCAGTGCTGAACGGTGTTCCGTTATTTCCACAGTTTGCAGGTAAGGATGAAGTAGATTTCATTACGGGTTATATGGATGGTTTTGCCGGTTTTATTACTTCTTGGTACTTGATGTTTTTAGCCGGGGCAATATTTGGGAAGGTAATGGAAGATAGCGGTGCTGCTGAAAGCGTTTCCCATTGGATTGTAACTAAAATCGGGATGAAGCATGCTGTGCTTGCAGTAGTCCTTTCTTGTGCAGTATTAACCTATGGTGGTGTTAGTTTATTCGTAGTTGCCTTTGCTGTTTACCCGATGGCAGTAAGTTTGTTTAAAGAAGCCGATTTGCCTCGGCGATTTATTCCGGCTGCACTTGCTTTTGGGTCAACGACTTTTACGATGACATCTGCAGGTTCACCAGAAATACAAAACTGGATTCCAATTCCTTATTTAGGGACAAACCCTTATGCCGGATGGGAAGTTAGTTTAATAACAGCGATATTTATGCTTATATTTGGCTATTGGTTATTGATGAAAGTGATACGGAGGGCGGTAAGGAAGGGGGAGAAATTTGTTGGAAGAGATACGGATAACAATGAAATAAGAAGTGAATTACCTCATCCTTTATTAAGCCTTATTCCTTTATTAGTTGTTCTTATTGTTGCATTTGTTTTCCACGATTCTTTAGCGCAATCTGCATTAATTCTTGCCTTAACAGGTGGTGTTATCGCTACATGGTTACTTAATCGTAAATATGTCAGAAATTTCTGGGAAGCTGTTGGCGAAGGAACAATGGGAGCTCTTATAGCAATTGGAAATACGGCTGCTGTTGTTGGTTTTGGCGGTGTAGCAAAAATCACTCCTGCGTTTTCTTCTGCTGTAGATTTTATGACCAGTATTCCCGGTTCACCATTAATTGGAGGGGCATTGTCTGTTATGGTTATCGCTGGATTAACCGGTTCCTCATCTGGCGGGCAAACAATTGCTTTACCAATCTTAGCACCTCATTATTTAGATATGGGTGTGAATGCAGAAGCGCTTCATAGAACGGTATCCTTATCTTCAGGTACGCTTGATTCATTACCACATGGAGGATATGCGGTGACAACCATTCGTTCTATTGCTGGGGAAACGCATAAAGATGCTTATCCTGCATTCGGTTTAATGACTGTAGTGGTTCCAATTGTTGCTGTTGTACTAGCGGTTATTCTTTTTTCTCTTGGTGTTGGTGTATAATCTAGAAAAAAGTAAATAGATTCATAGGAGGTTATCGTCATAGCTTATTTTGCGGCAATACTGCATATGGTAGATATTGAAAAAAGTAAGGAGATTCGTCCAGATCACCTAGCGTATTTAAACAAACTGGAGAAAGAACAGAAAATCTTCGCTAAAGGTCCCTTTGCTGATGGAACTGGCGGGCTAGTCGTATACAATGCTGATAGTTATGATGAGGCTATGACATTAGCAGAAAATGACCCATATATTGTCCATCATGCTCGTCGATTAGAGCTAAAGGAATGGTCTATCATCGAGTAATCATATATTGGAATAAGAACATGCATATCTCTATGTATGTTCTTTTTTTTATTTGATGAGTAAATAGGAAGTAGGTAGCTGGATGGGGTAACGGCGATGTGAACAACCGATTATATTATCTGTTCTCACCACTTTTTTACCGTACATCCATAAAGTTAAAGCGTATTTAACATTATTATACGAGAATCTAATATTTCCTTCATATTCCAAAAGTATCATGAATATATAACAAGTGGAAAGACTTGCCTTCTTTCAAAAAGCCGTATATTCGACGAGTAAAGGGTTTTTACTTCATCGGTATATGGCTTTCTTTAGGGGGCGGTAAAAGGGGTGAGAGAATATGCGTGCTTTGGAATTAAAACAGATGAGAAAGTCTTACCAAGCGGATATAGAAGTGTTAAAAGGGATTGATATTGTGATTGAGCCTGGGGAATTTTTTGTGTTAGTCGGGCCATCTGGTTGTGGAAAAAGTACGTTGTTAAGGATGATTGCTGGATTAGAGGAAATAAGTAGTGGTGAGCTTTATATTGGCGGGGCTTATGCAAATAAGTTAAAGCCAAGTAAGAGAGAATTATCTATGGTGTTCCAAAATTATGCTCTGTTTCCTCATATGACAGTTGAACAAAACATTGCCTTTGGTCTACATGTGAAAAAACTGACGAAAGTTGAACAATCACAGAGGTGTCAGGAAGCGGCAGAAACGCTTGGACTCACACCATATTTGAAAAGGAAACCAAGAGAATTATCGGGTGGTCAAAGACAGCGTGTAGCACTCGCTAGAGCAATCGTTACACAAGATCCTATATGTCTAATGGATGAACCACTCTCAAATCTTGATGCAAAATTGAGAACAAAAATGCGTTCAGAGATAAGGCAGTTACAAAGAAAATTGGGTATTACGATGATTTATGTCACACATGATCAAACAGAGGCGATGACGATGGCCGATCGCATGATGATTTTAAATCAAGGTGAAGTGCAACAAGTTGGGAAGCCGCTTGATATTTATAATCACCCGGCGAATACTTTTGTGGCATCGTTTATTGGCGCACCGCCAATGAATATGGTTAATGGATATATTCAAAATGGAAATGTCCATCTCCCATGCGAGACAAGGCTCCCACAAATTCATCAGAATTTAGCTGGTGAATTCACGATTGGAATTAGACCTGAGCATCTAGTAAGAGCAACGAATACGGATGAAGCCACATTGCAAGCTACCGTTACGAATGTAGAAATGCTTGGTACAGAAACACTAATTAATTTTCAGTTAACGGATAAATTGCAGTGGACAGCAAGGTGGCAAGGTCAGCATGCGATTCCTTTAGGAGAGAAGGTTTCTTTTGCTATCAAAATAGAGGACTTAGTTTTTTTTGATGATCAAACGAAACAGAATACTTTTCTTGAAGGTGTGGAGGTGATTTAGTTTTATGCCATCACTTAATATGAACGTTGACCCAAAGCGGCCATCTCTAAGAAAAAATCGATTTTCCCTTGCATCTTTAGAGGGCTGGTTATATGTACTACCATCTTTTATTTTATTTATTATTTTTCTATTTTATCCGATGGTTAGGACGGTATATTTGAGCTTTTTCTATACTGATACACAAGGAAAACCGTTGTCTTTTGCGGGTTGGGAAAACTTTACCACATTGCTTTCTTCAACTAGTTTTTTAACAAGTGCTAAGGCCACTTTCTTATTTGTTTTATACACGGTACCAGTTGGCGTGATTCTCGCTCTTGCTTTGGCGTTACTAGCTAATCAGAAATTGAAAGGCATTGGTTTCTTTAGAACCATCTTTTCCTCAACGATGGGCATGAGTGTAGCTGCCTCATCAGTCATATGGATGTTTATTTATAACCCATCGATTGGTATAGCAAACAAAATACTAAACTTTTTTGGTTTTGCTGATATGCATTTCTTATTAGATCCGAATACTGCTTTGCTCTCAGTCGCAATCGCGACGATTTGGATGAATACAGGGTTTACGTTCCTCATTTTGCTAGGGGGGTTACAAAATATCGATTCCCAATTATATGAAAGCGCAAGAATTGCTGGGGTAAGTTCTTCTTATTCCTTTAGAAAAATCACACTCCCAATGCTATCACCAACACTTTTCTTTGTTCTTACAGTGACGATGATTAATTCATTTCAGTCATTTGGGCAAATCGATATTTTGACAAAGGGAGGACCAATCGATTCGACCAATGTGATTGTGTATTCCATTTATAAAGATGCCTTCATTAACTATAATATTGGCTCTGCCAGCGCACAGGCGGTTCTTCTCTTTCTATGTGTCTTCATCTTGACAGTGATCCAGTTCAAGCTCGGTGAGAGGAAGGTGCATTATCAATGACAATCGGGAAGAAGATCTTATTATATTTAGTCCTTATTCTCTCAGGTTTTATCATGTTTTTCCCCATTGTTTACGCTTTTATGATTAGTTTTATGCAAGGGGGAGAAGTTCTGCAAGGAAAGCTCATACCAGAAAACTTCACACTAACCAATTACCTTCATGCTTTCGAAAAGGTTCCATTACTGCGGTATTTGATTAACAGCTTGGTCGTATCCACAGTCATTATGTTGGGACAATTACTACTCTGCAGTTTAGCGGCCTTCGCTTTTGTTTTTACAAAATTTAAAGGGAAAAACCTTTTGTTTATGCTTTTTATTTCTACGATGATGATTCCTTGGGAAGCGACGATGGTACCAAACTTTCAAACGATACAGTCATTAGGATGGTTAAATAGTTTTCCAGGATTAACGATTCCTTTCTTCGCTATGGCCTTTGGGACTTTTCTGCTTAGACAACAGTTTAAGACGATTCCTATTGAATTATATGAAGCTTCCCAGGTTTCGGGGGTGAGTCGCTTTAAGTTCTTCTTAACGGTTGTCTTGCCGATTTCGAAAACAAGTTTAATTACGCTTGGAATCTATTGCTTCTTGACGGCTTGGAATATGTACTTATGGCCATTGCTTGTCACGAATGATGAAAAGGTAAGGACCGTCCAAATTGGCTTAAAGCAGATGCAGACACAAGAAATTGCGTCTGAATGGGGGGTGGTAATGGCAGGGGTGATTCTCGTCATTTTGCCAACTTTACTATTAATCTTTGTTGGTCAAAAACGTTTACAGGAAGGGTTAACTAGAGGAGCAATAAAGTAGAAGTGGGGAGAGGATGAAAAGAATGAAGAAGCTTTGGGTGGTCAGTATCTTATGTATGCTCATATTCATGACGGCATGTTCAAATGATTCAGCAACTACAGAGGAAGCTAGTGGAGATGGAAAAACAGAAGTGATATTTTGGCATTCGATGAGTGGCGAGCTTGAGCGTGTTGTGCAAGAAGTAGCTGATGGTTTCAATGCGGAACAAGATGAGATTACAGTGACACCAGTTTTTCAAGGGACATATGAAGAAGCGATTACGAAGTTTAATACGGTAGCTGGAACAGAAGATGCACCAGCAATCATGCAAACTTTTGAAGTCGGGACGAAATATATGATTGATTCAGGGAAAATACAACCAGTGCAGAAATTTATTGATGATGAAGGATACGATATGAATCAATGGGAGAAGAATATCACTAATTATTATGCTGTAGATGACACGCAATATTCCATGCCATTTAACTCATCCACTCCGGTACTTATTTATAATAAAGATGCTTTTAAAGAAGCTGGATTAGATCCAGAGAAAGCGCCTGAGACGTATAGTGAATTAAAAGAGGCGGCTAAGAAATTAACGAACGATGACCAGGTGGGCTTTTCAATTTTAAATTACGGCTGGTTTATTGAGGAATTAATCGCGGTCCAAGGTGGATTATTTGTTGATAATGATAACGGACGCACTGGTAATGCGGAAAAGGCAGTATTTAACGGTGAAGAAGGACTAAAAGTCTTTGAATTAATTAGTGAGATGCATAAAGAAGGTACCTTCTATAATACTGGACAAAATTGGGATGATATCCGGGCTGCTTTCCAATCTGGCAAAATTGCTATGTATCTAGATTCATCAGCAGGTATTAGAGCTACAGTTGATAATGCACCGTTTGAGGTTGGCGCAGGATATTTACCTGTACCGGATGGAGTAGACAGACAAGGGGTAATTATTGGCGGCGCTTCTTTATGGATGGCGAAAGATATTGATGAGGAAAAACAGCGTGCTGCATGGGAGTTCATGAAGTATGTGACTACACCTGAAGTACAGGCACAATGGCATTTAAAGTCAGGTTATTTTTCTATTAACCCAGCAGCCTACGACTTACCGCTTGTACAAGAAGAGTGGGAGAAGTATCCACAGCTAAAAGTAACAGTTGATCAGTTGAAAAATACAATTCCATCTGAGGCGACTCAAGGGGCATTAATTTCTGTCTTCCCAGAAGCGCGTCAAAAAGTTGTGAGCGCAATGGAAAGCCTATATCAAGGTGTTGAACCGAAAGAAGCATTGGAGCGTGCGGCAGCAGAAATAGATCAGTCATTAGAGGCAGCGAACAGAAAAAATGGGAGTCAGTGAGAGGGTGGAGGAAGTTTCTATTTATGCTCATCGTGGAATGAGTGGTACCTTTCCTGAAAATACAATGACTGCATTCCAAGCAGCCTTAGATGCTGGAGTTGAGGGAATCGAATTAGATGTGCAAATGAGTAAGGACGGCCACCTGGTCATTATTCACGATGAACAAATTAATCGTACTACGAATGGCAAGGGTTATGTTAAAGATTTAACTTTAGACGAACTCCTTGGCTTAGATGCAGGAGGATGGTTTTCTTCTAATTTTATCGGCGAGGGTTTACCATCACTTCAACTAGTATTAGAGTGGCTTTTAGAGGAGGGCAATGACCTTACATTAAATATAGAATTAAAGAACGATATCATTGCTTATGAGGGGATGGAAAGAAAAGTTTTAGATTTGATTGATCGGTACCAATTACAAGGCCGAGTAATTATTTCTTCATTTAATGCACCTAGTTTAAAGAAAGTAAAAGCGATAAATCCGAATATCTCGGTTGGTTATTTAATTGCTGGTGTGAAACAGGATGCTATTAAAGTAGCAAGGGATATAGGTGCCGATGCCATTCATTGTCAACCAAGTTTCGCTCTTTCTACTTATGGAAGAGATGCGATAGAAAAAGGATTTCCTCTTCGTGTCTATACGGTAAACGAAAGAGCAGTAAAGGAACAATTAGTTGAAACAGGTGTCGAGGTCATTATGACAGACGTACCGGAACAACTTAAATAAAAAGTAAAGCAGGTGTAGTGTGATTGTATGCTCCCCTTTAGTAGTCAAATTTTTCAAGAAATCTGACTGTTAAAGGGGAATTTTTCGTGTCTAAAAGAACTATTACTCAGGAGTTTAAAATTGAAGTTTTACAAGCATAAATAAGGAAGCTTTAGTTAGTGTGATAATATAGGATTTAGGTGTAAATAGCAAACTGTTATTAAAGAGGAGGGCTGAAATTTGTCTGCGATATGGGATAGCGATGTTGAAGTTACTATAGACGAAGCACAACAAATAATTAGGGAACAGTTTCCGATACTTGAACCTGTCTCTATTAAAGAGAGCGGTGAAGGATGGGATAATAAAGTCTTCGTTGTAAATGAATCGGTCATTTTTAGATTCCCACGAAGAAAAATTGCTGTACCCTTAATAGAAAGAGAAAATAGATGGTTACCACAATTAAAGCAACACTTACACAGTAATATTCAAATTTCTACACCTATATATATTGGTCAACCAAGTAGTAAGTTTCCATACCCATTCACAGGTTATCCGTTGATTAAGGGTGTTTCTACCAATGAACGAGAGATAAGCGTGAAAGATCGTGGCGCTATCGTTGAGGACATTGCCTTATTTTTAAAAGCCCTTCATCAAATACCAAGTAGTCATTTTCTTGGAATCATAGGGGATGAAATTGGCAGGCTAGACGTTCATGCAAAAAAACTAGAAGTTATTCAACGATTAGAATGGATGGAGGCAAATGAAGTTATTGACTCCCGAAAACCTTTTTTAGCCATTATTCAACTAGCAATAAATACGAGTGTAACGGCAAGGAATACATTGGTTCATGGGGATTTTTATTTCCGCAACTTTCTGATTTGTAATAATTTAAGACTTGCAGGTGTAATTGATTTTGGGGATATGCATCTTGGCCATCGAGCGGTTGATTTAGCTGTTGCTTATACGTTCGTTCCATCATATATGAGGGAAAGCTTTTTTTCTATTTATGGTGAAATTGATAAAGAAACGGAATCGTTAGCTATGTTCAGAGGGCTGCATGTGATGTGCTATTTACTTTTTTATGGGATGGATAAACAGGATGAAGGCATTATAAGAGAAGCGAAAGTAGGGTTAGCGAATCTCATTTCCAATCATTAATAGCTAGCTTAAAGGTTGAAAATACGCTAAAATACAAGGGTTATCAATTTAGTTAGAACATTTGAATGCTACCATTAGTAACTCGCCAATGGGTGAGTTTTCTTTTTGTGTCATGAAATAAGAGAGGAAGGAGTTTTTTATAATGAAGAAGTTATTTTCGACCTATCGTACGACTATTTTGTTATTAGCTGCTATTCTTATTGGCGGTATAGCAGGGGTAGTGTTTGGGCCTGCGACATCAGTTGTGAAACCTTTTGGAGATTTATTTTTAAATTTAATGTTTATGATTATTGTTCCACTCGTCTTTTTTAGTATAGCATCGGCTATTGCGAATATTAGTGGGATGAAACGTTTAGGTAAAATTATGGGAAGTACATTCCTCGTTTTCTTTTTAACAGCAGTCGTTTCTGCTGTATTAGGATTCGCAGGTACCTCTCTATTCGATCCATTAAAAGATACGGATACTTCAAGTATTATTGCTATGATGGATGAGGCGGAAGTGGCAGAAGAGGAATCTGAGAATATTTCGTTACTTGCAAAACTAGTTGAGACGGTGACTGTTAATGATTTTCATCTTTTATTCTCTAAGAGCAATATGTTACAGCTTATTGTTTTCGCAATCTTATTTGGCTTGGCTACCGCACTAGTAGGTGAGAAAGGCAGACCAATGGCTACCTTCTTACAATCAGGCACAGATATTATGATGAAAATTGTAAAGATTGTTATGTATTATGCGCCGATTGGTCTAGGGTGTTATTTTGCAACAATCATTGGTGAATTAGGACCGCAGATTTTAGGTGGGTATGTTCGTGCTTTTGTTTTATATCTAGGTATAACACTTGTCTATTATTTTGGCTTTTTCACATTGTATGCCTTTATTGCTGGTGGGAAAGAGGGAATCAGTGTATTTTGGAAAAATGCGATTTCACCCTCAGTGACAGCAATTGCAACATGTTCTAGTGCGGCAAGTATTCCAGTTAATCTTGACGCGACGAAGAAAATGGGCGTACCTAAAGATATAGCTGAAACAGTTATCCCATTAGGAGCAAACACCCATAAAGATGGCTCAGTTTTTGGTGGCGTGATTAAGATTGTTTTTATATTTAGCTTGTTTGGGCAAAGTATGACAGATCTGCCAACAATATTAAGTATCATTGCAGTCGCCTTTTTAGTAGGTGCGGTTATGGGAGCGATACCTAGTGGGGGATTAATTGGTGAAATGCTCATCTTGAGTGTATTTGGATTTCCGCCTGAAGTACTGCCGATTATAGCTGTGATCAGTACAATTATTGATGCGCCAGCCACACTTCTGAACTCAACAGGTAATACGGTGTGCGCGATGATGGTTAGTAGATTAGTAGAGGGAAAAGATTGGTTGAAAAAGGCGTTCCATGTAAAAACAGTTTAATTTAAAAAAATTTATAAAAATAGGTTTATAGTTTTAGGTGAATGGGTATAAGAATTCTGGTATCATATTTTGGGGAAAGTGATACTGACAATGTTGATGATTAGGAGAAAATGCGGATGAAATCATTTTACGAGTACTTTAAGGAGAAAACTTGGGATTTAACAGAGAATTGGTATGCGGAATTAGATAAGAGTAAAGATGGTGTCTATAGCACAACAGACGATTCTCAAATTACTATATTAAAGAAACAAAATCATGCATTCCATGAAATCTTTGCAGAGTTATTTAACACAGAATCTGAGGCACCAACAGAAGCATTTGATGAATGGGTTACTTCTATTGCAAAGGACCCTGCCCATTTAAGCACGCCCTTAGATGAAATCATTAGTGAATTTCTTAGTGTGCAAGAACAATATTTCGATGTAGTTCAAAATTATATTGAAGAATCAACGACGGTGTTATCACATAAAGAGGTTAACACGCTTAATCGATTGATTTCGCAATCATTTAGAAAAATTATGAGTGAATTTAGTAGAAGAAATATCGAAGAATCTAATCGTATGTTAAAAGCACAGCAAGAGATGATTATTGAACTTAGTACACCAGTAATAAAAATTAAACAGGATGTAGCTATTCTCCCTCTAGTTGGAGATATTGATACTCATCGTGCTCAAGTCATTTTTGATAAGACACTCGAACAATGTAACGATATGCAAATTGAAGAGCTTGTAATTGATTTATCTGGCGTAGCAATCATAGATACAATGGTGGCTGCTCAAATTTTTCAGGTTATAGATGGCTTGAAATTAATTGGTACCGTCGCCAGTCTTTCAGGTATTCGACCAGAAATTGCGCAAACAGCTGTTCAATTAGGTATTAATTTCCGTAATATTAAAATCTATTCTTCATTGGCACAAGCCATTCATCATACAAAGACATTATAAATAGTTAAACTAAAATAGAACACGAAAAATTTTTCGTGTTCTATTTTAGTTTCATAGTGAGTAAACCTGTTTTCTTTTCTCTTACAAACCTAGCTTTTATATATCATTTAGGTCTTAATGTACGATCGTGAACAATTTCTTCTCCACCCAAATCTGATGGATCATAAGTTGGCCCATTTGTTCTTCTAGGAGAGTTTTCTGATGTCATTACCTAGATACATATGAAAATGAGCGCTTGGTGTTGGATAAATACGATGGTCACTAAATTGCACAAACTTTGGTGCGGCTTGATCTCCATCCACTCGTTTGAACGAATACCGAACCACCTGATTACCAGCTTCATAAGTAAGGATATTTAATCCATCCTATTCAATGTTCCAGAAAGTGTAGTGTCTTTTTGTGCACTTGTTGACTATATTTTGGTATGCAGTTTTTTAAATATAAATCGTAATTATTATTATTTACAGCGGGTGGAAAAAATAAAATATTGCTACCAGATTACTAGCGATTTACTATATACTGGAATTAAGATTTAGTAGATTAATTCGTTTTTGAATGGAGTGTAGACGAGCTTGAAAAAAGTCGGTCTTAGTATGATGTTTATTGGTTTATTATTTATCGGATTTAGTGTTTGGACAATTGTTGCTGGTAATGTGAAGGAATCCCAGTCATTACAAGTGGCCAAGGCAAAGGTAGCTGAAGGGGCGAAAAAGGCAGAAGCTTATTTGCCGAAAAAAGGAGAAGCAGCAGGGATACTTTTGATACCGAAGCTTGATGCAGAATTACCCATTATTGAGGGAGTTGATGCAGATGATCTGGCTAAAGGAGTTGGCCATTATTTAGGGAGTTTATATCCCGATGAAGGAGGTCAAATTGTACTTTCAGGTCATAGGGACACTGTCTTTAGAGGGATGGGCAAGTTAAAATTAAATGATATTTTCACTATAAAAGTACCATATGGCGAATTTGATTATAAAATTACTAAAACAAAAATTGTCGATAAAGAAGATACAAGTGTCATTACATTGCAACAAACAGAAGAAGAATTAATTGTTACTACTTGTTACCCTTTTAGTTTTGTGGGAGATGCACCTGAGAGATATATTATTTATGCCGAGCGAGTTAAATAGTCTTAAGACGAAAATATAGAGCAATAAATAGGTAAGAAATCCTTATTCATATAAAATTATTAAACTAACTTTCTCTAGCCCCTTATTTTTTTAGAATTTTGTGATAAAATTTTCAATAAAAGTATGAAAGGGTTAGATGAATGGGGATTCAATCAGTTTCTTTTATTGGATTGGGTGCGTTGGGCGTTCTTTTCGGTAGCCAAATGAACCTTTCATTACCAAAAGGTGCACTTACATTTGTTGCTGATGAGGCAAGAGTGAAAAAATATAAAGAGAAAGGAGTTTATGCAAACCAACAGTTTTGCGATTTTGATTATAGAACACCAGAAAGTATAAAAAAACCAGTTGATTTACTCATCTTTTCAGTTAAAGCAGATGGGTTGGATGCTGCCATTGAATTAGCTAAGCCAATTGTCAATGAGCATACAATCATTCTTTCTTTATTAAACGGGATTTCAAGTGAACGCATATTAGGTAGTGTATTTGGAGAAGACAAAGTTTTATATAGCGTAGCCCAAGGGATGGATGCTGTTAAAGTAAACAATATACTAAGCTATCATCATATGGGGATGATTTGTTTTGGCGATCAGGAGGCTGGTGAGACATCAAAAATGACAAAGGAAGTAGCTGAATTTTTCGATCGCACAGGTATTCCGTATGAAGTAGATACTAATATGATAAAGAGACAGTGGGGCAAATTCATGTTGAATGTGGGTGTGAATCAGACAGTTGCAGTCTATCGGGGGAATTATGGAACAATTCAAGTAGAGGGAGAGCCGAGAGAAACGATGATTGCAGCAATGCGAGAAGTGATCCGTATAGCACAGTATGAAGGGGTCACTTTAACAGAAGATGACTTATCGTATTGGCTAAATGTTCTCAATCAATTAAATGCAGAGGGTAAGCCGTCTATGGCACAAGATGTCGAGGCTGGAAGGAAAAGTGAAGTGGAGCTTTTTGCGGGAACGGTAATAGCATTGTATAAAAAGCACAAGCTAGCACAACCAACCACAAATCAAATGTTATATGAAAACATTCAACATATTGATAGTCATTCAGTTTAAGACCACTGAAAAGAAATAAAATTGTAGAATAAACTGGGTTAGAGGAAGTTTGGAGGTTTCTATGTCAAAGAATGATGCGCTTTTTCAAAATCATAGTAGCCTAAAGGTGGTTTACCCAATTGAGGTTACTCACTTATTAATGAACCATACATCTGCAGCTATCGTTTTGACAAGCATAAATCATCGGATAAATAAAATTAATCCATCGTATACGGACTTATTGGGCTACCGTGAACAAGATGCACTTGGTACGAATTTATATACTCATTTGCGGTTGAAGAAGGACAATATATTAAAGCCCTTTCAAGATAAAGCGGAAGCAAAGGGTATTCATAAAGATGGCCATCTTATTAATTTGGAATTATCGCATTATCCCATTTATGATTCGTTAGAGCAAATTGCTGGTGGGATTACATTTATTAAAGAATTGGCGGATTCTGAATGTATAGAGGATATTGTCTCAAATAATTTAGGGGTCAGTCGATTAATTACAGAGCACACGTCAGATTTAATTTTACTGTACGGACTAGATAAGAAGGTAATTTATGTATCCCCGTCCTTTGAGGAATTATTAGGGGTGGAAAAAGGCACCTATCTGGGGAAAGGTGTAATGGATCATATGAATAAAGAAGAAAGAGAGTACAGTGAGTTATTGTATAAAAAAATTAATGATACCGGAGAATCCCAAATTCTTCAATCACGCATGAAAACGAGTAGTGGGAATATCATATATATTGAGTCTAATATTTCTCCGATTTTTAATGAATTTAATGAAATTCAATTGTATGTTTGTGTCGGTAGGGACGTCACTGATCGTGTGAAAAATGATGATGCTCTAAGAAATTTAGATCGCCTATCCATTATTGGTCAACTAGCAGCCAGTGTGGCACATGAGATCAGAAATCCACTGACATCGTTAAAGGGTTTCTCAAAACTATTACATTATATGGAGGAGAAAGATAAACAGAAAGAGTATTTATCAATTATTTCTCATGAACTAGAGCGTATTGACGGAATTGTCAACGAATTTATGTCTTTAGCTAAGCCGCAAGTAGTTGATTATGATTATTTTGACCTTTATGAGATTTTAGAAGCTACATTCAAATTTCTTCACCCACAAGCCATGATGTGTAATGTTCAAATTCGATTCTTAAAGCCAGATCAACAAATTGAATTACTTTGTAATCAAAATCAATTAAAGCAAGTATTTATTAATTTCTTAAAAAACTCTATAGAGTCAATGCCAAATGGTGGAGAAGTAATTATAGCTATAGAAGTATTAAGAAATAAAAGAGTAAGAATAAATTTTAAAGACGAGGGTATAGGTATAAGCTCAGATCGTTTGCATTATTTAGGTACCCCTTTTTATACTACTAAGGATAAAGGAATCGGTTTAGGACTAACTGTTAGCAATAAAATTATCCAAGAGCATAATGGAACGATGAAGATTGATAGTAAACCAGGTGGCGGTACAATAGTAACCGTTGAACTAGGCTATTCATAAAAGGATTCATCGTTTTAAGAATGATACATAAATGAATGCATTAATATTTTGAAAATGCATTTTTTTATATTTGATCATTATTTCAGCCTTTCTCGCTATTTAAGCGAGTTTTTTTGTAAATATTTGCTTTAAGACTTAAGGCTTAGTTGGAATTACAATCTTAGTCCATGGAAAAAACTCCTTCAAATGTTGTATTCTTATACTGTAAGGGTAAGTAAAAATAAGTTCACTTATTTTGAAACTTAAATAAGACGAATTACGTAAATAGTATAAGCGGTAAAGTCAGGAGTCGATAATTTTGAACCCGTTCTATGTGTTTTTTCTACGGATACTTATCACTGTACCTGTGTCTGTGTTGACATGGTTAATTAGCTACTTTTTTATGAATTACGGTTTTTGGATGAGTGGACTAATTGGTGCTGGTGTGGGTGTATTTACGTATTGGTTGAGTGGAATAATTATTGTCCATCGTTGGATGAAAAGTAAGGGACTCAAGCGGAAAGAGTTTCGTTTTATCCAAGATAATTTAGATGATGCCCGAATCAAGATGAGTCGTTTACATCGTGCTTTAATGGCAATTCGCCATTGGCCATCTGGTCGTCAACGTAAAGATTTTATTAAAGTGACAAAAAGGATTTACCAGCTTGTGCAAAAGGAGCCGAGACGCTTTTATCAAGCTGAATCATTCTTCTATTCGCATTTGGATTCAGCGGTAGAACTCGCTGAAAAATATGTTTTTCTTTCCTCACAACCGAAGAAAGATTGGGAACTTGAGCAATCATTAACAGAGACCAGAAAAACTTTGCAAGAGCTAATGGTTCATGTAGATAAGGATTTACGTTCAGTGCTAGCGAATGATATTGATGATCTTCATTATGAAATAGATGTAGCCAAACATAACATTAAGAAATTAAAAGATGAGAAAACGAATGATGAAAGTAGGCGATTAAAATGACAAAAGAAAAAAATACGTCAAATCAACCTACCCTTGGTGCAGATATATTGGATGATCTTTTAGCGGACCCTTTTGGTAATGACGACGAGACAGTCACAAAGGTTAAAAGTGAGGACTCATCTAGTCGTGTAAAATTGATTGATGTCATTCCAGAGGAAAACCGGCAAAAAGCTTACCAATTAGCTGAACAAATCGACCCAAGTAATCATCAAGCTATGATTTCATATGGTACGCCTGCTCAATCAAAGTTACTCAATTTTTCACATGCGATGCTTGACCATGTGCAAAGAAAAGATGTCGGCGAAGTAGGCTCAATTTTGGGCGAACTTATGCAAAAATTTAATGAAGTGAACCCGGATGATTTAAAGCATGAAAAACAAGGCTTTTTCTCAAAAATATTTGGCAAGCTTTCAGGTTCTGTCCATGAAGTATTGTCGCAATATCAAAAGGTAGGCGCACAAATTGATCGCATCAGTGTGAAGTTAGAGCGAAGTAAAAACCTGCTTCTCTCAGACATTGTTATGCTAGATAAGCTGTATGAAAGCAATAAAGAATATTTCCATGCCTTAAATATTTATATCGCTGCAGGGGAACTAAAGCTCGAGGAAATGAGAGAACAATCGATTCCGGATCTAAAAAAGAAAGCTGAATCATCACAGGATCAAATGAAAGTACAGGAAGTGAATGACTTAGTCCAATTTGCTGAAAGATTGGATAAACGTTTATACGATTTAAAGTTAAGTCGAGAAATCACCATCCAAAGTGCGCCACAAATTAGACTGATCCAAAATACAAATCAAGCGCTAGTAGAAAAGATACAATCATCCATTATGACTGCTATTCCATTATGGAAGAATCAAGTCTCTATTGCTTTAACTTTGATTCGCCAACGCCATGCAGTAGAAGCGCAAAAGCATGTCTCAAAGGCAACGAATGACTTACTATTGAAGAATGCAGAAATGCTAAAAATGAACACTATAGAAACAGCGAGAGAGAACGAACGCGGTTTAGTAGATATAGAAACATTAAAGAAAACCCAGCAAAACCTAGTCGAAACGATTGAAGAAACATTGCGCATCCAAGAAGAAGGTCGACATAAAAGAAAACAAGCGGAAAGTGATCTAGCCCATATGGAAAACGACTTGAGGCTAAAACTATTAGAAGTAAAAGATAAATAATGTCATTAGGCACGAACAAATGCTAATTTAGTATTTGTTAGTGCCTTTTTGAGTGGAAGAATAATTGAACTGAAAGGGCATATCTAGAAAGGATCAATACTTATGTTAAAGACTAAAGAATAGCCAAGCAAAATACCAATGTTCCGGCTTTTGGCTTTTTCATTATCCAACTGGGACACGCGAAGCGATTTGTATCGGTAGCTTGACAGTTACTGTTGTTCCCTCATGTAAAATACTTGAGAAATGAATGGAACCATTGTGGCTTTGAACTATCTTATTGCTGACAGTTAAACCAAGACCAGTACCTTTTTCTTTGGATGAATAAAAAGGTTCTCCGAGTTTTGTTAATAATTCTGGAGACATGCCATCGCCATTATCAGATATTTTTATGATAGCAGTATCCTCTTCCTTTTCTAATGAAATCATGATTTGACCGTCTCCGTCAGTTGAGGCTTCAATAGCATTTTTAATTAAATTGATAAATAATTGTTTAAGTTGATTAGGTTCACACAGTATAGAAATTTGCGTACGTAAATATGACTTTAATTGAATTTGAATATTATGGAGTGATGCTTCCGTTTTTAATAGTGAAATGACATTATGGAGTAATTCAAAGATGTCTGCTTGAATGAATTTAATCTCTTGTGGCTTGGCTAGTAGTAATAGTTCGCTAACAATATGATTGATGCGATCCAATTCTTCTTCCATAATGCGATAATAGAATTCATGTTTACTGTCTTCTGTCGTTAATACTTGTACAAATCCTTTTAACGAAGTGAGTGGGTTTCTTATTTCATGAGCCACACTCGCTGATAGTTCACCAACTACAGATAATTTTTCCGTTTTTCTTAATTGTTCTTCAGCTAATCGTAGCTTTGTGACGTCTTTCCCATAACAAATAATACCAGCTTGTTTATTGTTGATAATCATAGGCACAGCTGTACATTCTAAGATGATTTGCGGCCCATTTTTATGGTTCATCGCCATCTCACATTGTATATGTTGATTCGTTTGTCGTATGTGTTCAAGACTTTTAAATACTTCATCATGTAAGTCTTTAGGAAATAGGTGGGTGATAGGTTGTTGGAGTACTTCTTCTGGCTGATAACCGGTTATCTCCTTAAATTGGGGGTTTGCTTGAGTAATCCGTCCGGATAAATCCATCATGACGATCATATCTTGGCTGTACAAAAACAGCGATTTATATTGCTGTTGACTTTCTTGTAATAATTCATCCAATCTCTTTTTTTCGGAAATATCTCTACCGATAATTACAAGCCCTTTTCTACTTCGGTCTTCATGAAAAAGAGGAACTTTAATTGTGTCGAATATCTTCTTTGTTCCATCGGGTTGTAATATATTTTCCTCGATTCTCGCAATTTTTCCACTATCCCATGTTTCCTCATCTGAAATCATACAATGAGCGAAGGAGTTTTTGTAAAAACTTCTTGCTTGATCGCCGAGTTCAATATCTGTTTTTCCTCGATATTGGTCTTCTTCAAGATTAAATAGTTCAAGGGCGACTTTATTTGCTTCGATCCATCTCCCTTTTTCGTCTTTAAAATTTACGAAATCGACCATTGCATTAATAAGTGTGGATAATCTCTCTTTATCTTCTTTGGATGTATTTAGTTCTTCAATTCTTTTTATAAAATAGTAGAAGAGACAAGTTGTAAAGGAGATATATAAAATTTCTTTTATATGTATCATGGAGATTAAGTTGGATGATGTATGAAATTCCCTAATGAGTAGGTTTGTTGAAATGACCCAAATGATACTTCCTAAAAAAAAGAAGATTAAGAATTTTGTTTTCATATCTATGCTCCTGTTCTGTAAAACAAATAATCACTATACTTTATAGTAATCGATTATGAAAAATTTTGCCATTAAAGATTGAGTATTTTAATAATTAAGTATGATAGTAGGAGAAATAAGCGTTAAAGAAATAAGTTATAATAGTAGAAACTAGTTGGAGGAGATGAAGTAATCATGTATTTAACAATAGAAGAGACAGCTCAATATTTATCGGTATCAGTCAGTTATGTAGAAGAGTTGATTCTCCAAGGTAAAATTCGTGTCATTCATGATAGCGAGGGAGCAGTACTCATTTATAAAGATCAATTTAAAACCCATTTTCAACAATTAGAAAAATATAAGAAATTGGTGGAAGAGTTATCGAAGGAACCAATTCCAGAAGATCGGGATATAAAGGATGAAGATTAATACGTAAGGATGTGACATGATGAAGTTAAAGCTCGTTAATGAAGATAAGAAAAGATATATAGATCTGCTACTGCTTGCAGATGAACAAGAGAATATGATTGATCAGTATTTAGAGCGGGGAGACCTTTATATTTTCGAGGAAAAACAAAAGTTAATCGGCGTTTGTGTTGTAACAAAGGAGAATGAAGATATATATGAAATAAAGAATCTGGCTGTTGCCCCACATTTAAAACGAAAAGGATATGGCAAAAAGATGATTCAGCTTGTGGAAGATTTCTATAAAGGGAGAGCCCGCAAGCTTCAAGTAGGAACGGGAGATAGTCCCCTTACGATCCCTTTTTACCAGGCGTGTGGATTTCATATTTCTCATCAGATTGATGATTTCTTTGTGAAACATTATGACCGCCCTATTTATGAGGGTGGTAAACAACTCATTCATATGGTGATTTTACAAAAGCAGCTTTGAACTCTAAAAGGATAGAATGTTTTACATTTCTAATTATTTTGTCTATTCTAGAAAAGAGAGAGTATTTCTTGAGGAGGAATGGAACATGTATGATATTCTAATCGTTGGAGCAGGGCCTTCTGGTGCGAGTGCAGCTTTATTTGCTGCTAAAGCGGGGAAGAAAGTGATTGTTATTGATAATGACAAAGGTGTAACAAAAAGGGCTTGGGTTGAAAACCATTATGGTGTATTAGAGGTATCAGGTCCGGATTTGGTTAGCACAGGGAAAAAACAGGCAGAGAAATTTGGGGCAGAATTAGTAGATGCAACAGTAGAATCTATTGAGAAAAAAGAAGAAGGTTTCGTTGTTACTACTTCTGAAGGTAGTTATGAAGCGAAACATGTCATTTTAGCAACAGGGTTCTTGTCTGATTTAGCCGAAAAAGCAGGTGTACAAACGAAACCGGGAACAGAGCCAAGAGTAAAAACCATTATTGATGTAGATGCATCAGGTCAAACCAATATTCCTGGCATCTGGGCTGCAGGTACGACAGCAGGTGTAAGTGTACATACAATTATTACTGCTGGTGATGGTGCGAAGGTAGCTATTAATGTAATTAGTGAGATAAATGGTGAGCGTTATGTTGACCATGATGTATTGAAATAAATAGTAGTTGTTTAAGAAGGCTGACTGTAATAGTCAGCTTTTTTGATTTGAAATTGATTGTTGGAGAACATGCCTATTTACTTAGAATTAAAGGCTGATTTTGCATTCTTAATGTATTAGAAAACTATTTATTTTGGAATTTTATGGAATGGGAGGATCTATGAAATTGTTTAAATATAAGCTCTCTATTAAATTACCTTCTCATTATCACTCCTTTTTATTTATATTTACCTGATAGTAACCCTCCTCTTCTATCCATCATTTGTCATCTATCATTTGTAGTTAAAAGGTTCGTATTTGAGAAACTAGCATTTTTTCCCTATTGAAAGATAGTGAATACTACACTTATTAACTCGGAATTAATAGTCTAAACTTTTAGAAAATCGATTAATAGGAGGAAAAAAATGAAGAAATCTATCTTAAAATTTAGTTTGGCTACTACTCTCGTATTTGGTGCATTAGGGGTTCATGGCTATGTTGTTAAACCTGTTGAAGCTGCTGATACACAGAGTCATTCACATCACTTCTATGACTATTTAATTACAAAGTTAGTAAATGAGCACAAAATCTATCGCAATATTGCTCATCTTGCAAAAGAGCCGAGAGTTGCGGGAACAGTTGAGGAAGATGAGGCTGTCGAATTTATCAAAAGAGAGTTTAGGAATTACGGTTATCGTGCAGATATTCAACCGTTTACCTATGTTGGGTATACACCCCCACATACGATTGAACTACAAGTCGATGGATATAATGAACAACTAAACCCTGACTACTTTACGTATTCTATTAGTGGGAATGTGAATGGGGACATCGTCTATGGCGGTCTAGGTAAACCAGAGGAATTAGGCGATGTTACAGGAAAAATTGTTTTAATCAAACGCGGAGAGTTAAGCTTCAGTGAGAAAGTGTTGAATGCAGGAGAGGCAGGGGCAGCGGGTGTAATTATTTATAATAATAGTGAGGGCTCTTTAAATGGAACTTTGGGAGCACATAATGATCAATTTGTTCCTGCGATTTCTTTGTCAAAAGCAGAGGGAGATGCGTTGCTTGCTAGTATAGAAGCCGGAGAGGTTACAGAAGCGACTATCAATATAGAAGGGGCAAATACAGGAGAAAAAACATCTCATAATGTCATAGCGACGAAAAAACCAACCTCAAAATTAAGAGATACGAATGATATTATTGTGATCGGTGCTCACCATGATTCTGTAGCTGGTGCACCAGGGGCCAATGATGATGCTTCAGGAACAGCGATGACTCTTGAATTGGCAAGGGTACTTAAGTTATTCCCAACTGATACAGAAATTCGTTTTATTACATTTGGTGCTGAAGAAGTAGGATTACTTGGTTCTACACATTATGTAAATAGTTTACCTGAAGATGAGCGAAATAGAATTGTGGCGAATTTTAACTTAGACATGGTCGGGAGTAGAGATGCAGGTAATTTAGTTTTGGCCACAATCGATGGGGAGCCAAACCTTGTTACCGAGTTAGCTCAAGAGACTAGCTCGAGGTTAAATGGAGAAGCGACACCGATTAGAAGTGGCGGCAGCAGTGATCATGTGCCATTTGCCGAAGTAGGTATTCCAGCAGCTTTATTTATTCACAGCCCTTCAGAACCTTGGTACCATACACCAGATGATACGATTGATAAAATTAGTAAGGAAAAACTAAAGGATGTAGCTAGTATTGTTGGAACGGCGGTATATCAACAAGCGCAAATTGATCGGATGATCAAACCTAGAAAGCAACAAGAGAAAAAGGTAGAGCCACAAATGTTTCTTGAAGAGGATTTAAAATAGGTAAGGTTCAGTTCTGTAAAGGTGGGGGCGGATGCTTCCACCTTTTCTTGCTCATCAATTGCTTACTTTCTATCCATATGAAGAAAATATATGTTAAAATTTACTTCATTACAGAGACGGAAAGAAGGATGGGAATGAACAAGCTCGGTCTATTTTTATTTATGACAATATTAATGATGATATGGGGATTTAATGTTTCCGCTATTAAAATCCTTGTCTCATCTTTCCCACCGATTACGATTACTGCTATCAGGATTCTAGTTGCGGGATTTTTTGTTTTTCTTATGCTCGGAGTTATAGGGAAAGTTAGAAGACCAAATCGGAAGGAATTTCAATATATTATATATGGTGGTCTCTTTAATATTACGGCTCATCATTTTTTCCTAGCACATGGGTTAATGGAAACAACTGGTGCTAACGGAGGATTAATTTTAGGTTCGGGGCCAGTCTTGACGGCTATTCTCTCCGCCATTATCATTAAAACCATGCCTTCACGTATGCAGATTATAGGTTTTATCTTTGGCATTATTGGTGTTTCTTTTATCGTTGTAATCGGTAATGGAGGGTTATCTGGTTTTTCTTTTGGAGATATTTATATTTTCTTATCGATTTTATCCCAAGCGTTCAGCTTTATTCTTATCAGTAAGGCAGCGAAAACTATTGATAGTAGACTACTCACTGGATATATGCTGGTTTTTGGGGGCATAATTCTCGCCATCATAGGTTTGATTTCAGAGCCTTTTGCATTTACAAATTTATTAGATGCTCCAAGTTCTTTATGGATTTTATTCTTAGCATCTGCCATTTTAGCAACGGCTATTGGACAAATGGGCTACAATTATGCGATTAGTAAAATTGGTCCTGCTGAAGCCGCCATCTTTTTAAACTTAAATACATTCTTTGCTCTTGTCGGGTCGGCATTATTTTTAGGGGAGCAAATCACGGTTTATCATTGGGTTGGTCTTGTCTTTATCATTCCTGGTGTACTCCTTGGATCAGGTGCGATTGAATCATTATTAAGAAAAAGAAGAACAGAGAAGATGAAGCCAATAAAAGAAAAAAACGTGGCAAACAAATAGGGTTGTAAATGAATTTCCTCTTAAAAGGGGAGAAAAATCCGAACGATTATTCGAAGCTTTAGCAGCGTTTAAATAATCGTTCGGACTTTGTTTTTTAATATCCTTTTTTGTAATCCACTACATTCGTATCAAGAGCATCGCCATTCAAATATTTTTTTAGGTTAGGAATGAAGATGTTTTTAATGACTCTTTCGTTGTAATGTTCGGTTGAGCCAGATGTATGTGGGGTGATGATTAAGTTATTTAATCCCCATAATGGACTATCTTCAGGGAGCGGCTCTTTTTCAAAAACATCAATACCAGCACCTTTAATTTCTCCTTCTGAAAGAGCATGATAAAGTGCGTTTTCATCAACAATTTCACCGCGTCCAATATTAATAAAAAAAGCTGTTTGTTTCATGCGTTTGAACTGTTCTTTACTGAACATATGGTATGTATCCTTCGTTAAAGGCAGGGTGACGACAATATAATCACATTTAGGTAGGATGTCGTCAAGTTCCAGTGAAGTATACATTTCATCTACGTAATCGACAGGTTTGCCTGAATGTCTAACACCAATGACATGCATATTAAACGCTTTGGCAATTCGAGCAGTTTCTTGTCCAATCATTCCAACACCAATTATACCGATGGTCTTTCCATGCATTTCGAGTTTGTTACCAGTTCCATTCCATACTTTTTCTTGTTGTTGTTTAACATAACGGTCGATACTTCTTGTTAAACCTAACATCAATGCAAAAATCGTCTCCGAAATTGGATAAGCATGTACCCCGTTTGCACTTGTTAGAAGGATGTTTTTCTTGTCAAAGTCTTCGAGTGGCAAATAATTCACACCAGCACTCCATGTTTGAATCCAACGAAGGTTAGCATTATTCGCATAGGTATCATGCATACGATGTTTCCAAGCAACAATCACTTCTGCATCCTTCATATGACTCTCCCAAACCTCGTTATCCTTCCCTATGATGTGTTCCCAATCAGGAGTGATTTCTGTAATGGCTGTTTTAAGTTCCTCGCTTAAGTTTTGTGTGATAATCATTTTTCTTTTAGACATAAGGTATCCTCCATCGGTAGAAATTTTTCAAGTCTACCCTTAATAATAGCAAAATCTTCAGGATACCGAAATAAAAGATATTGAATATTACTATTATTCGTCGTCTTTTATATATCTACCAGTTTCAGGCATTGCGATGTCATCAAACTCCCTTACAAGAGTAATAAGGCTTTGTTGGAGAGTTTGTTCAGCCATAGGAATACCATGTCCTGTGATGGCGATATGAGGATTAAGGTCAGAGAGTTTTCTGACAGATTCTCTTGCTAGTTGCCAATCAGTGGTTAAATACCTTGGGGGACCACTAATTTCTTGCTCCTGTGTCATCACTTTAAAAAGGGACTCTTGTTTAACGGTACAAAAGGCATCTCCAGCAATTAAGACACCATCGCTTTTGCGGTAAAGCGAGATATGACCTTCTGTATGTCCAGGAGTATGAATCCACTGCCAACCGGGCATTTCGTCAATATGACCGTCTCTTGGTAACGGTTTTATATGTTGTGAAATATTAATACCTTCATTAGGGAATAAATTCGAAAACTTAGCTAATAATCCACCATCAACTGTATTATCAGGTTCTGGATAATCTTTCCGACCAGTTAAATAAGGTAATTCCATCGAATGAGCATAAACAGGGACATTCCATACTTCTAATAGCTCATGAATCGCACCTACGTGATCAAAATGTCCATGTGTTAATATGATCGCAACAGGTTTCGCACCCTTTCCATATAATTCTTCTGCAGCTTCAATAATTTTTTGGGCTGATTTTGGCATACCAGCATCAACAAGGACCCATGCATCCTCTGCTGTTTTAACAAAACAAACATTAACGATTTGAATGTTTATATAATCAACACCTTCTGCAGAATTAACAATCATACCGCTCGTTGTTGAGGTGATAGGCATATAATGTTGCTCAGAATCATACTCTCTCATAAGATTTTATCTCCTTTACATGTCTTTATATGAGAGTATACCCTGCTTACATTCGATTAATCTTTAACATCAATAAAAAGGAATTTTTTACAAACGATTCATACTGTGTTTAAATAATTTTTATACAATTGTAGAAAATGGAGAGGATGGTTGAGCAATGATATTTGCCCACCGTGGATTAAGTGGTCGCTTTCCGGAGAATACAATGCTTGCTTTTGAAGCTGCAAGAAAAGCTGGTGTTCACGGAATCGAATTAGATGTCCAATTATCTAAAGATGGTGAACTTGTCATCATTCATGATGAGAAAATCAATCGGACAACAGATGGTACAGGGTTTATCAGGGATTTTAAATATAAAGATATTGTGCAATTTGATGCAGGGAGCTGGTTTAACACCGAATTTAACCATGCGAGAATCCCACGATTAGAAGAGGTTTTTCAATGGGCGAAAGAGGAGAATAATGAATTGGTTATAAATGTAGAATTGAAAAATGATGTCTTTCGTTACGATGGTATGGAGGAGAAGGTGTTAACTTTAATTGAGCAATATGGTTTAAGAGATCGAATCATTCTTTCATCTTTTAACCCTGAGAGTGTGAAGAGAATACGAACATTAGATAATGAAATAAATACAGGGTATTTAATTCTAGGTATACATGCTAATGCAATTAAGGTAGCTCAGAATATTGGAGCCGATGCTATTCATTGTCAAAAAGAATTTGTGCAATCCATACATGGTATACAGGCAATAGAAAACAAAATCCCATTACGTACTTATACAATTAATCGATGGTCCGATGCTCAATCACTACTCAACCAAGGCGTTGAGGTGGTTATGACCGATTTCTGTGATGAATTTGTATCCAACTATCAATAAATGGAATAGACAAAAAAGTGGCTGAATTGGCCACTTTTTTTTATTAACGTCGAATGGGGCGTTCTAAGGTTAATACCTCATCTTCAATACTAGCAAACTGTTCTTTTAGCATGGATTGAGTCTCTTGGATAGCTGCATTGTAAAAGTGAGGGGCGAGTGATTCTTTAAAAAAATCTAACACACGTTCAGCAGCGAATTCGGAAAGATCCTCGTCTTTTTCCTGAAGAAAAAACTGTTGGATTTCTTCAATCATTTGTTGTTGCTGTTCTTTTGTCAGTCGATAAAACATGTTATGGCCTCCATTTCTATACGACCATCATACACCATGAATGATTAAGATGCATGTTACATGTTATGAATAACGAAAAACGGCAGTTATTATGGCTTCCACGATGATTTCACCAGGTTCAATGGGCGGAGAAGCAATAGATTGAAGAGCAATTTTCTGTGTGAAGGGCTGTATTTGTCTGCTGTCTTCGGTAATCTTTATCGGGGTAAGATCTACTGTTACATTTAAAACATTAGCTATAGATTGGGCTTTACTTATCGCATCCACTAATGCCTCATTTAATGCCTTATAATACCACTTCTGTTTCTCCGTTAATCCAAATTCAAGACTATTTATTTGATTGGCTCCGTGTTCCATTGCTAAAGCAATAATTGTACCTATTTGATTAAGTTGACTGACGGTAACGCGGACTTCATTTGTCACTTGATAGCCTGAAATCTGCGAAGAATCATCTTGTTGATGGTAGATGGGCTGTACATTAAAGTGAGTCGTTTGTATTTGCTTTTCATTGATACCGGCTTGTTTTAAAGCAGAAAGGAAAGATTCTGTGGCTTGTGTATTTTCCTTTTCAGCTATCTGTATTTCTTCATTTTCCGATATGACACCGATATGAATAGTGGCTATATCAGGTTGGACGGAAAGTCTTCCTAAACCATTCACATGTAATCTTCGTTCTTTGTTTCGCACTTCATTATATGAATAAGGGTACATGGTCATCACCTTTCAACTCTTTATCTTATTAAGTGTATGTCGTATCACATTTTTTAGAAATGATTGTATCGCTGTGATGCAAGATAAAGATTGGAAAAATTCAAAAATATATTGACCTTGTAGTAAGCTCCAATGTTATCTTCAAAATAAGAAGAAAAGGAGGAAGGAAATGTATATTAAACAAATCGCTTCTCAATATGATATTTCTAGTGAGACAATCCGTTACTATGAAAAAATCGGTTTAATTACTCCAGAAAGATCTGAAAATGGCTATCGATTATATACAGACAAAAATGAAAGAGAACTCAAATATATCATTGTGTTAAAACAATTAGGATTCTCTTTACAAGAAATCAGTGAACTGTTTATATTAGATCGGACTCAGCCGTCAGAGGATTGTAAAATAAAATCGGAGCAGTTAATAGGTGTAAAGGTTGATAATGTTGAAGAGAAACTTCACTTTTTGACAGTTGCTTTGGAAGCTTTAAAAGAGATTCGTTTCATGATAAAGGAAGGAAACTTTAAAGAGAACCAAAGAAACTTAGATCAAGTCATTCACCATGTATATGAACAGATGAAAATAGGTGGTGTGGAAAATGAGTAATCGCATTATTGTTAAATGGGAATATATTCTTTTACTATTATTAACAGTAGTAGCTTATATTACTTGGGAATTCTCAATACTTGCCTTTGTTATTTTTTTGTTTTTACCAGACGTCTTTATGTTTGGCTATCTCCTCAACAAAAAAGTAGGGGCGATTCTCTATAATATAGGCCATACATTTATTTTCCCCCTATTGATTTTAGGAATTTATTTTGTAATAAAGGAACCTATATTATTGATGGTATCTTTGATCTGGTCTGCTCACATTAGTATGGATAGAGCCTTAGGATACGGTCTTAAATATGAAGAAGGGTTTAAAGTAACACATATACAAAAAATATAGAAAACAAAGTACCGTAATTTAGGTAAGGTAGCGAACCATTTTTTTTATAAGGAAAAAGTGTTGGCAAGCAAAATGCTTCATAAATATCATTGGAATTATCAGAAATGTTGGCCAATCTGAAAGACGAAAAAAACCGGCTTGCCAGGTAAGTTAATAGGGCGATGAAGTAGAATGATGATTAAGGGTTTCCGCGATTAATAAGTGAAGGAATAGAGAAATCGAAGTAGGGTAAAAGGGAGAAATCGCGACTAATAGGTGAAGGAATAAAAAATGAGTAGGGCAAATGGTGAAATCGCGACTAATAGTTGGGAGAATAAAGAGATGAGTAGGGCAAAAGGAGAAATCGCGACTAATAGTTGGAGAAATAAAGAAATGAGTAGGGCAAAAGGAAGAATCGCGACTAATAAGTGAAGGAATAAAGAGATGAGTAGGGCAAAAGGAGAAATCGCGACTAATAGATGAAGGAATAAAGAGATGAGTAGGGCAAAAGGAGAAATCGCGACTAATAGATGGAGAACCAAAGAAATGAGTAGGGCAAAAGGAAGAATCGCAACTAATAAGTGAAGGAATAAAGAAATGAGTAGGGCAAATGGTGAGATCGCGACTAATAAGTGGAGGAATAGAGAAATGAGTAGGGCAAATGAAGGAATCACGACTAATAGTTGGAGGAATAGAGAAATGAGTAGGGCAAAAGGAGAAATCACGACTAATAGTTGGAGGAATAGAGAAATGAGTAGGGCAATAAGGGCTTACAAATGTGAGAAAGAATTAACGCTCTCGCATATTGATGCAAGCTAATTTCAACATTCTTTTTGTCTTTTTATAAGTTCCTTAGCATTCCCTTAGTGAAGGGACAAGTAAATAATCTATAAAGTGAACGGTGTAAAGATCAGATCACGAAAAACACGAATGATTCATTAAGTAGAATCATTCGCGTAAGATATCTTACTTATTTAGCTTAAAAGAGCTTTTTAACGATACAATTCGGTTGAAGACTGGTTTTTCAGGTGTACTATATTTAGAATCGACATTGAAGTAACCGTGACGGAAAAACTGGAATTTATCTTGTGGTTGAACATCTTTCAAGTTTGGTTCAATAAATCCTTGCACCACTTCAAGTGAATTTGGATTAATATAGTCTAAGAAATCTTTGTCTTCTGATGCTTCTTCTTTCATTTGCTCGTCTAATACTAAAGGTTCATATAGACGGAATTCAGCAGGGATGGCACTTTTTGCATCAACCCAGTGTAATGTACCTTTGACTTTACGACCTGTAAAACCTGTACCACTTTTCGTTTCAACATCATAAGTGCAGTGTAATTCAACAACATTACCATCTTCATCTTTAATCACATCATTACATTTGATGAAATAAGCATGCTTTAAGCGCACTTCATTTCCAGGGAAAAGACGGAAATATTTTTTTGGAGGATTTTCCATAAAGTCCTCTTGTTCTATATATATTTCACGAGAGAATGGAATTTGTCTTGTACCCATTTCCTCGTTTTCAGGATTGTTTTCCGCTTCTAACCACTCGGATTCACCTTCAGGGTAATTGGTAATTACAACTTTTAAAGGTTTCAAGATTCCCATTGTTCGTGGGGCACTGAGTTTTAAATCTTCGCGCACATAGTGCTCAAGCATCATTTCATCCACTGCACCACTACCTTTAGAGACACCAGTTTCTTGAACAAATTCACGAATGGCACTAGCAGTATACCCTTTGCGACGCAGACCCGATATCGTTGGCATTCTTGGGTCATCCCAGCCATCAACAATTCCTTCATCTACTAATTGCTTTAGTTTTCGCTTACTCATTACTGTATTTGTAATATTTAAGCGTCCGAATTCAATCTGTTGTGGTTGGTTTTCCATTTCACATTCCGCTACAACCCAATTATAAAGAGGACGTTGATCTTCGAATTCTGTCGTGCATAATGAGTGCGTTACACCTTCGATTGCATCTTCAAGCGGATGGGCAAAAGCGTACATAGGATAAATACACCATGTATCACCCGTATTGTGATGAGTCGCATGAGAGATACGGTAAATGACAGGGTCGCGTAAATTTAAGTTTGGTGATGACATATCTATCTTTGCACGCAAAACTTTTTGACCGTTTTCATATTCCCCGTTTTTCATTTTTTCGAATAGGTCTAGGTTTTCTTCAATTGAACGGTTACGATAAGGACTTTCTTTACCAGGCTCAGTTAAAGTCCCACGGTACTCACGAATTTCATCTTGGTTTAAATCATCGACATATGCTTTGCCTTTTTTAATTAAAAGCACTGCACGGTTATACATTTCATCAAAGTAATTAGATGCATAATGTAGCTCTTCCCAATCATACCCGAGCCATTTTACATCTTCTTTAATGGCATCGACATATTCTTGGTCTTCTTTTAGTGGGTTTGTATCGTCAAAGCGTAAGTTTGTTTGCCCGTTAAAATCGTCTGCTAAACCAAAGTTAATAATGATGGATTTGGCATGTCCAATATGAAGATAGCCATTTGGTTCAGGTGGGAAACGGGTTACAACAGTGTCGCGCTTTCCATTTTCTAAATCTTCTTTAATAATTGTACGAATAAAGTTTGATTGTTCCAATCCGATATCAGCCTTTCTACCTTGTTCTTTACCTTATTTTAATCTGAATAAGCCTATAAATAAAGTGCCTGTTGATTCTATCTATTATATACAAAAAAAGCGCGCTTAAAAAGTTTTTCTCCATATAAATAAGGAGGGGATCGTCTTTTTGTCATGAATATATATAAGGGTTGGACAATGAAGGGGAGAGTTATATGGCGAAAGACTGGCAAATCATTGCTTATGAAAAGAAGTATGCCCTCTCGACAGTTAGCTTTTGGAGGGAGAGTAAAGAAACTGCTATTGGTCAAAAGGAAATACATAGTATGACAGAGCATATCTATTTTCTCAATCATATGTTAACAAAACAATTTCAAGTAGATTTAGCGGTGCTAAATGAAACGCCAATTGGCATGATTGCTTATAATGAAGGCGAGATTAATCAACTATATGTACATTTAGCTCATCAAGGATTGGGGATTGGTGGGGCATTATTAGAGCATGCGAAAGCTCGTTCATGCGGGCGTTTAAAATTATATACTTTCGATGTAAACAAAAAAGCACAGCAGTTTTACGAAGGCAAAGGATTTAAAAAGATAGCCTATAGTAGTGATAACGAAGAAGGGCTACCTGCTATTGAATATGAGTGGATCCGATGTTTAAGTAGAGGGAGTGAGGGGTGAAATGCGCGTCATTTTAAGTGTGAGCATGATTGTAGTTGGAAGCTTTTTGTTATCTTTAACAGTTGATCAATTAGGTAGAAACGGAAATGGAATTATGCATATTATTGCTTTAGGGATGTGTTTCTTGGCTATTATTGTAGTAAGAAAAAGGAGAGTTTCTTTAAAAACGACTATTTTGAAAGATAAGAAAGTCTTACTTAGTATCGTTTTTTCCTTACTAATGTTTTTCGTTGGAGCAGTTCTACTCTTCCATAATACAAGATATTGGCACTTTTGGGGCATAGGATCAATGCTTGTTTTATTTATTAGTTTGGACAGAGTGGAGAGGTTATTACAAAATATATCTGAGCAATGAAGGTACTTTATTCAGTCGCTCTACAGGGTAAAAGTCATTTTCATAAAAAAAAGGGAACATTTAATAGTCGTCAGACGTATCTTAGATAACTTTACGAGAAAAGGAGACATTCGATGACCTTTGATATCCTCTTTTTATTGTTTATTCAGTTTGTTTTACCTGTTGTTTTTTCTTTTTCATTATGGAAAGGAAAGGTTCATAGTAAGCTAGACTGGCTTTTACAGGCTACGATGACAGGTTTACTCATCCTTTGGCTGTTCTTTTCCTCTCCGTGGGATTTGTTTAGTTACTACTTACGATTTCTTATTTTGGTCTTTTTCATTGCTGCTGTATTTTTATCTTGGAAGAAAGTGAACAAACTACCGTTTAAGACAGAATTCAATTTATCGCAAAAAATATCAATGGTCATTTACGGGCTTCTTATTCTTGTTTTTGGTTATTATAATGTATCGACATTTAGTGGTTTCTCAACGAATATGAAGGCAGTACAGTTAGATTTCCCGCTGCATGATGGGGTTTATTATGTTGGGCAAGGTGGCAGTCATGTCCAAATCAATTATCATCATGCTCATGAGAGTCAAGCCTATGCGGTAGATATCGTGAAATTAAATGCGCTAGGTAGTCGAGCAACTGGAATTTATCCCAATGAGTTGGATAAATACGAAATATTCGGTGATGAGCTAACAAGTCCGTGTACTGGAGAGGTTGTCCAAGCGGAGAATGATTTAGCAGATTTAGTCCCTCCCAATGCAGACCCTAAAAATGCAGCAGGTAATTCAGTTGTTATATCCTGTGAAGGTGTAGAGGTTTTACTAGCACATATGCAAGAAGGTAGTGTACGTGTTCAATCAGGTGACAGGGTAGAAGTAGGCGAGCCAATCGGTTTAGTTGGCAATTCAGGTAATACGTCAGAACCACATCTACATATTCATGCTGAAAAAGACGGAAAAGGCGTTCCGATTGAATTTGATGGCAGATTTTTAGTTAGAAATAGCATTGTTTGGTGATTGTCAATGAAGAAAGGCTATATGTCAATCGTTTGGTCCCCTTGGGTGATTAACAAAGTTATGGAGGTTTGCTGCCAGAAATTCAAGTGATAGCCAAACACATGAGTTTTGCCCAGCTAAGTAAGCTGAAAACTCTAAAGAAACCCAAGCAATCTCGGTTTGCCCAGCTAAGTAAGCTGAAAACTCCCAAGAAGGCCGAGCAATTTCGATTTGTGCTCAGCTAACTATGCTGAATACCCAAAGAAGCCCGTGCACCCTCGATTTCCCCAGCTATCTATTGTGATTACCCGCATGGTGTCTCTTCACTTATATATTGATAGTTAGCTATCATGCATTTACTACTTTAGAAATAAAAAAGTAAGTGAGTTTCACAAAATTGGTCTTGTTTGTCCTACCGAAATCTTTCAAAAAGAGAAGAACCAACTCCGTAATTGGAGTTGGTTCAAATTTATTAGGAGAAAATTCCTTTTATAGAATCGATTAAATTCTTAAAGAAGTCAGATACAGCTTGAAGAAAACCTTTATCACCAACTGCTTCTGAAATTTTTTCCTGTACACTATTGGCCAAATCCTCTAATTGGGATTTGACATTATCAAAGTTAATATTAAGTTCTCGCATTTTTTCAAAAAGGTCATAGAGGAGCTTGCGGTCTTCTTCGCTAAGCTGTATTTCTAGCTTTTGCATTTGTTCATCAACAATTTGTTGGATATCTTCCTTTGTTGCAGGGTTTTGCTCAGCTATTTCTTTTTTGATTTCAGTGAGCAGTTCGGTTACCTTCTCTTGGTCCATACCTTCTTTTTTTGCTAAATTTGTCGCAATACTTAGTTCTTCGTTAGCTACTTCTGTTCTTTCCTCATCTAACTTCTCGCCTTCACCTTGGTCATAGGCTTTGTATATTCCAACTAAAGCTGAGTGACCACTGACTTTTACCGGAGAAGCGATATCAACTATGGCTTCTTCTATACCAGCTGTAAGTAAGGCATTGGCATACATTTCATCAGTTACTTCAGTAATGTTTTCAGGTGTCATTTGGTTGATGATTACACCCTTACCTGTATCTGTGCGCGTAATCTTCGCGGAGGAATACATATTAGAGCGGGGATCACCTTTAATATAATGAACAATATCATCAGCAGTAATAATAATTTCTTCTACTTTACTGTTTTCTTTTACACCTAATAGCTTTTTGGTTTCCTCTTTCTGGCTTGAACTTAAAGCCTCACCATAGGCAACAATTGGTAATCCATATTTCTCATTAATACTTTCCTCAGAATCGGCTGACCCTGTTGAAGCAAAAACAGTGGTTTGTAATGAGAATAATAGGGTAATAGTTGTTATAATAGATAAAACCCTCGATTTTTTCTTCATCGTATGACGCTCCTTTCACTAAGATTATAGACGTTTCAGGATAAAAAAGGTTTCATTTTAAAGAAATTGATGAGAGGTATGTATAGTATAAACTCGGCATACTCTAAAAAATATAATCCTATCAAAAACTAATTCCTATTCAACGTGCAAAAAAGGTAACAATGCAACGAATAATATAAATGTAAGTTAAAAATATTACATTCTTCAACATTTATGTATCAAAAATGATAGCTAAATGAAATTATTTGCAGTGATTATTTTGTTAGAATAACAGGATAGAAGCAGATAGGATAATGGTTCTATCCTAAATTGCAAAGAGAGGGAAC
Source organism: Cytobacillus sp. FSL K6-0129 (assembly GCF_038007625.1). Classification (NCBI taxonomy): domain Bacteria; kingdom Bacillati; phylum Bacillota; class Bacilli; order Caryophanales; family Bacillaceae; genus Cytobacillus; species Cytobacillus sp. FSL K6-0129. The sequence goes on from NZ_JBBOXM010000001.1 coordinate 4,093,531, forward strand.
AATCATGAGTATAGAAAATCAATTAATTAATAAACAATTCCATGACACATTTACAATTAATCATGAACATACACATCCCGTTGAAGTATTAGGGAATGCTTATATGCAAGAGAATTTAAAAGAATCGCCAGACCTGACAATGATTCGGTTTGCACAAGGTGAAGTATATTTTCATCATAAAGATTATGAAGCGGCCATCTTTAAATGGGAAAATATAGATAATGAGTTTCAACCATGGGCACGGAAAAATGTCGCAGATGCCTATTTTGAATTAGACCTCTTAGGTACTGCGGAGGAAATTTATTTATCAATTGATACAGATTCAGATGTATTGAAGATAGAAGTACTCCTCCAATTATTCTCTCTATACATACAACAGGGAAAATTAGAGAAGGCAGTAGATGCTATTAAAAAAGCAGTCTTCTTAAATCCGGATTATCCAGATGTAACAAGAATCGCACGCGTCTTTTTTGAAGACCATCAAGATTGGCAAAATGCAGTGGAATTAGCTGTAAATGAAGCCATGAGAACGCAAGAAATTAGCTGGTTCCACACATTAAAGGGATATGTTATAGAAGGGAAAACGAAAAAAACGGCTCCCAAGTATTTTATTGAGGCGTTAACGATTCTTTATCAAAATGATGTTCGCCAGTTCGAAGCTGTATCTGTCGCATTTTGGCAAAGCTATAAAGGGGAAGAATACTATTTTAATTGGTTAGATGAATTTAACCAACTTATGCAAAAGTTAGATACACAAAGCGGGTATCATTGGAACGAATTATCGGTTATTTATCATGATACTTATTTCGAATTAATAAATGGCGAAAAACAAATAAAAGAGATTTCTAAAATCGTTCCACCTCATTTGCAAAACTGGTTGAGAATCTCTTCAGATACTTACCGCCTTATTGCATCGGCTTCAGTTCTTGCATGGAGTGATCTATTTACTAAGAGTTTTGATGCTGAAGTGATGAATGATGCGGAAAGAATGATAGAAGAAGCAGCGCCAGTGGAGCATACGCTTGAAGAGAATTATCAATTATTCCAATCCATCATGGAGTGGGCAAGAAAACACGATGTATTAATGGGTGCAAGATTTGAATGGATGGTAAAAGAACTACTTGATTTAGAAACAAATCATGTCATCATTGCGGGGATGTCTGGGAGTGGAAAGACCGAGTTTGTCCAAGAATTACTTGGAGATCATGTGAAAGCAGAGAATACAACGGCAACTGTGATGTATAAGCATGCTGATTATAAAGAACTCACTTCCATTTCTGATACTGCTATTATCCCGCTTGACTCTATGGATGATTTAAGAACAGGAGAAAAACGATCGGACCAAGTATTGGTCGATTATAAACATTCTCTACCTTTCCTATCGCAACAAAGAATGGCGGTTATGGATACACCAGGCCTTTCTAGCAGTAACAAGTTTAGAAATGATGTATTTCAATATTTGCATTTTGCCGATAGCCTGTTATTTATCTTAAATGCAGAGTATCCGTTAACAGATAGAGAATTAGATGTTGCCGTAAAAATTAGAGAGCAATCACCTAGTCTACCGGTGCATTTTATTTTAAATCATATGGATGCAGCTAGTAGTGAGGAAGAAGCCATGCAGTGGATGGATGAAACTGCTGATAGAGTTTCTACCTATTTTCCAAGAGCAACAATCTTTGCTTACTCACCGCAATATGATCCAACAGAACAGTTGAAAGATTTTGCAGTATTTTTAGCTGGATTGAATGAAGGACGTCATTTAATGCAAGAGCGGACAGAGAAGATGCTGCATTATATTCAAAAATCGATTAAGTTTCTTCTTGATAAACGAATAGAAAAAGAAAATGCGCTAATTGATGATATGAACTGGCATGAAGAAATGTTAACAAAGTTGAATGGTGCTATTCATCAATTAGAAGATATGGAAGAAGAAAAAGTGAAAAATATCAGTCACTCTTATCGTGATATTAAAAAGACGATGGAAGATAAGCTAGCCGCAGCTATTCCAGATATTTTACGTGAGTGTAGCCAATTGATTCGAGAAGATAGTGACTTTAGTAAGCTTCATATCGAGTTGAATAATGAAATGAATGAACGAGTCCAACAGTATATATCCGAAAAGGTATTACCGGAATATAGGGAATCCATTCAAGCTTGGATTATGGAAAGTGAGCAAGAATTTTTGACAGGCCAGGCTTTCTTAGTAGAGATGGCGGATAGCTTCAATGAATTATACGGCTTTGAAAAATTACAATTAAACTGTGATTTCCGTATTCTCGAAGATTGGAAGCGCGATGCTGACCGCCTGACTCACGGTACTGTAAGGTTAGATAAAGCGAATATTATGCTACGTCATACACCAACGCAAATGCTATTGAAAAGCGCAGGGAAGATCTTTGGACTCATCCCACAAAATAAAACAATGCTTTACAATAAGTATAAACAATTTGTTGACAATGAGGACTATCGTGAGGTAGCAAGTCAAATTACAGACAACTTTATCCAGCAATTTGAACTTTTTGAGAAAGCGTTGGATCGTGATATTCAAATGTTTTTCCAATCACCATTTGCGGTATTAGAAGAAACAGTAAAAGAATCTCATATGACAATTGCAAATGATAACAAAGAACTAGAGATAATGAGAAGTAATCCAGAAGTCTACCATGATCCATTAAAATTATTTGAGTTAAAATGGAAGCAATATGAATGGATGACGGAGAAGTCTCAAACACCAAAGCAATATATTTAATCAATATAGCTGATAAAATACCCGTATGAATGAACTGAAGCACCGTAGACTATGTCTACGGTGTTTTTAGATAAGTTTCCTAAGGTCAGTAAAAGACAAAAGTGCTGAAGTAAGGAATGGAGTAATAGTTGCAATAGGAAAATATCGATTAAAGATTGTTTAGAAGTAGTGCTTAAATTATTTTCAACTAGCTGTTGTTAAGAAAAAGCATATCATTGGCATTTGAAGAAAAATGAGTGGTATTTTCACTGATTTTCTTTACAAAAACAAGAATTTTTCGCATTGGTATCTACTAACAAATTGTTCATTTCATCACATTTATGTCCTTTCTAAAAATACATTTGTTCTCACTGAGTAGAAAAAGTTCTTGATTATTTCTCATTCAGTAGTAGAATGAAGATATAAAATAGAGAATAAATTGGGAGATGTCTTGATGAAAGTTGTTAAATTTGGCGGTTCATCGCTTGCCGATGCTAAGCATATAAAGCGTGTGTTTGATATTGTGCATTCTGACAATGAAAGAAGAATAATTGTGGTGTCGGCTCCGGGTAAAAGACATGAGAATGATACAAAGGTGACTGATTTACTTATTTCATGTGGTTTGCATGCAATCAATAATGAAGATCCGAGTCCTTATATTGAGCAAGTGGTCGCTCGGTATAAAGAAATTGCTGACGACCTTATACTACCGCCAACCATCATTGAGACGATTCAAAATGATTTATTAGTGAGGCTGGCTGGAGATAAAAACAACCCTGAACAATACTTAGATTGTATAAAAGCAAGTGGAGAAGATAACCATGCTAAATTGGTTGCATGCTATTTCCAAGAACAAGGCGTGAAAGCTAAGTATATGAATCCTAGAGAAGCAGGGCTAATTGTTTCAAATGAGCATGGCAATGCGCAAGTGTTACCTAAATCTTATGAAAAGCTTAGACGTCTACGTGAGTCTTGTGAACTGATTATTTTTCCAGGATTTTTTGGTTATGGCCAAAACGGAGGGATATTTACTTTTTCTCGTAGTGGTTCTGATGTCACCGGGTCGATTTTAGCATATGCGGTAAAGGCAGATGTATATGAAAATTTCACCGATGTGGATGCAGTCTTTTCAGTAAATCCAACTTTCGTTGAACAGCCAAAAGAAATTAAAGAATTAACTTATCGAGAAATGCGCGAATTATCGTATGCAGGTTTTACTGTTTTACATGAAGAGGCGCTTATACCTGCCATTCAAGCAGGAATCCCTGTGCAAATCAAAAATACGAATAATCCAAGGGCAAGAGGCACGACGATTTTACGGACAAGAGAAAATCAAAATGGGCCAGTTGTCGGTATTGCGAGTGCTACTGGTTTTTGTAGTATTTATGTCAGTAAATATTTATTAAATCGTGAAATCGGATTTGGTCGAAAATTATATGCCATTTTAGAAGAGTTCGGGATTAGTTATGAACATACACCATCGGGTATAGACGATGTGACTGTGATTATTAAAGAGAATCAACTACAAGAAGATGAAGAAGAAGTTTTACTTAAACGTTTAGAAAGTGAATTAGTAGCCGATGAAGTACATATTCAACATAGTTTGGCGTTGATTATGGTTGTTGGCGAAGGTATGCGTCATAACATTGGCACGATGGCTCGGGCTGCGAATGCTTTAGCCAAAGCGGATGTTAATATTGAAATGATTAACCAAGGATCTTCAGAGGTAAGTATGATGTTTGCGGTTAAAGAAGTAGATGAGAAGAAAGCTGTTCAGGCATTGTATGAAGAATTTTTTGCAGAGGTCGCATTACCAATTGGATAAAGCTATGTTAGGGGTCTGTAGGGAAACCTGCATATACACTGGTAGAAAAGTGTATATGCAGGTTCTTTGTGTTATCTATACCTAAGTTACTGAATGTGAATGAATACTGTGAGTAGTTTCTGTTAAAGTTTTTAATTGTTTAACATATACCCCGTTTTCCAATTTTCTAAAAATATATTTACTTAGCTGGTACAAAGGACTAATATATTCTTTAAACAGTAGTAAAAAACACGCATCATTATACTAATTCATAAGCATATAGTATCTCAGGGCAACCACCTAGGTGATGAAAATAATAAGGGGGGCAAGTGATATGAGCACAGATATGTTTATTCAATCTAAAAGTCAAATGTTGGCCACTTTATTAGAGCTTGTGTCCATTGATAGTGTTAGCCTTTCACCAGGAGAGAAATACTTTCCTTTAAGAGTGGAACAAGTATTAAAATCTTTACCTTATTACCAAAAATATCCCGGGTATGTAGTGAATCATCCGACTTCAGATGGTCGTTCTATATTAACGGCTCTATATAAAAATAACTTAGCAGAAAAAACGGTAGTGATGATTAGTCATTTTGACGTAGTAGATATTGAAGACTATGGTGACCTGCAGCATCTCGCTTTTAATCCTGTTGAATTGACGAGAGAGCTGCATAATCGTCTTGATACCTTACCGGAAGATGCAAAAGAAGATTTAATTAGTGGAGATTGGTTGTTTGGTAGAGGTATGATGGATATGAAATGCGGATTAGTTCAACATATGTCTTTGTTAGAAAAAGCGGCGAATGAAGACTGGAACATCAATTTGTTATTAGTAGCTGTCCCAGACGAGGAAGTGAATTCAGTTGGTATGAGAGAAGTGATTCCAAGATTAGTTTCTCTTGGAGAAGAACATTGCCTCAATTATACATTATATTTAAATTCCGAGCCGATGTTTTCTCAAGTTCCCCAAGATAATAATCATTATTTTTATACAGGAACGATAGGCAAAATTATGCCGGGAGCATTGTGTTTTGGGAAAGAATCTCATGTCGGTGAGCCGTTTTCTGGGATGAATGCTTGTTGGATGTCATCTATTTTAACGAATGAAGTTGAGTGGAATGAAGAGCTTTCAGAACAGGTAAATGGTGTGATGTCTCCTCCACCGACATTGCTTTGGCAAAGAGATTTGAAAAAAGGCTATACGACACAAATTCCTCATCGTTCAGCAAGTCTTTATAATGTGTTATTAATGAAAAGAAATCCTGTTGATGTCATGCATGAAATGAAGAAAGTGGCTATAAAGGCCGCTGATAAAATGGAAGCATTTATAAGAGATAAATATCGATTAAATGGTTTGGATGAGTCACAGTTATCACATATTCACGTTTATTTGTATGAGGAAATCAGGGCTTACGCAGTCAAGAAAACAAGTGCAGAGTATATAGATATACTAGAGCAATCGATTGCCAAAGAGACCGAGGGCGATATTCGTGATCAAACGATACAAATTGTCGACCAATTGGCAATGCTGTGTCAAGAATTAGGTCCGATGATTATTTTATTTTATGCCCCACCGTATTATCCTGCTGTTAATTCTAGTGAGAATGAGTGTATTGCTGAATTATCTTCTTCTTTAATAGAGTTTGCTGACACAAAATATCAAGAGCGTATTCACCCAGTCAATTATTTCAATGGTATATCTGATTTGAGTTATGCGGGCCTACATGCTGATTTAAAGGATATGGATATTTATAACGATAATTTGCCAGGAGGAGAGAAATTGTATTCCATCCCATTTAAGGAAATGGCAAAGATAACTGCCCCTGTAATTAATGTTGGACCAATGGGAAGGGATGCACATCAAAAAACAGAGCGTCTGCAAATTCCTTTTGCTTTCGAAACTTTACCAAAACTATTAGCCCATTTAATAAAAATACATGAACAGCAAAAAAATGATTGACAGCTGAGGTATGATTGCATATGATAGAGGTATCAAATGAATAGCATCTCCAAAGGGGAGTAGCTTTTACAGCAAAGTCGTCAATTCGGAGTATCATGCTCTCGGCTTTGTTGGCAACAATTCTGATCGTTGTTAGCAAGACCTTTACCAAATTCGGTGAAGGTCTTTTATGTTTTAAACCTTTACCGAATATCGGTAAAGGTTTTTTGTTTTTAAGTGAAATAAACAGGGAATGTTAAGTAAATGCTAATACTGTTTTTCTTACTTGAAGATGATATTCGCAGGGGATGTTACATAAATGAAGGAGGAAATTCATTTGGAAGCAGCATTATTATTAGAGTATGGTTGGGTGCTTTTAGTTCTTATCGTATTAGAAGGATTATTAGCAGCGGATAACGCACTTGTTCTAGCCATTATGGTCAAACACTTACCTGAAAAGGAAAGAAAGAAAGCATTATTTTATGGTTTAGCTGGAGCGTTTGTATTTAGGTTTGCTTCATTATTCGCTATTTCATTTCTTGTTGATGTATGGCAAATTCAAGCATTAGGTGCAATTTATTTAATCTTTATCGCAGCGAATCATATATTCCGGAAGTTTCTGGTCAAAAAGCATGACGTGCCTGATCCTTCAGCCAAGCCGAAAAAGAAATCAGGTTTTTGGATGACGGTTCTTAAAGTTGAGTTAGCTGATATTGCCTTTGCAATAGACTCAATCTTGGCAGCAATTGCTTTAGCGATGGCATTACCACCAACTGGTATTGGTACAATTGGAAGTATGGATACAGGACAATTCCTCGTTGTATTTGCAGGTGGTATGATTGGGCTAATTATTATGAGGTTTGCAGCTAATATCTTTGTAGACTTACTTCATAAACGTCCTGGGTTAGAAATTACTGCCTTTTTGATCGTCGGTTGGGTAGGTGTAAAGTTAGCAGTTACGACTCTTGCACACCCTGCACTGGCTGTATTACCGGAGGGATTCTCTCATTCAACCGCTTGGAAAGCAACGTTCTACATCGTTCTTATTCTTATCGCAGTAGGCGGTTGGTTCTTATCTAAAGAAAAAATTGATGAAGATGGAGCTGGAGACGACGACCGTTTAGATCAGGCATTAAAGGAAGAAAAAGAACAATTGTAAAATTTTGATTGGAGTTATTAAAAAAGCGTTCACCTTGTTAATGTCCCCTTTAAGTAGACATTCAAAAAAACCTTCATGTTACCATGAAGGAAAGAATGCTACCTTGGAGGGGATTTTTCTATGGCAAAGAAAGGACAAACTTTTAATAGTTATTCGGAAGAGTTTAAACATAATGCCGTCATGAAATATGTGAATGGGTCTAAAAGTTATAAAGCATTGGCAGAGGAACTGGGAATCCGTCACTGCAGCCAGCTTAAAGTGTGGGTTAAGAAATGGAAAGAAGGAGCCCCGTTTGATGAGCGTAAAGGAGTTTCTAATCCTTTAAAAGGCAGGCCTAGGACTAAATTTAAGTCGGTTGAAGAGGAAAGGGATTATTTGAAAGCACAAGTTGAATTTCTAAAAAAGCAGTATCCAAATCTGGTAAAGGAGGAGAAAACCCCAGACGAATGAAATATGAATTGGTGGATGAGTTAAGGGTTACCTATCCGGTCTCCTGGCTGTTGGAGATTGCCTATATCAAACCGGCTAGCTACTACAAATGGAGAAAAAACAATCATAAACGCGAAGCAAAAGTTAGGGATGAACAAAAGATTCGAGAGCACATTTTGGGCATACATTTTATGCATCCCGAATATGGACGACCCCGTATTACAGACGAATTAAATGAAAACGGGTATTTAATTAATCACAAAAAGGTCTACCGATTGATGACGGCAATGAACATACAATCAGTCATCCGAAAAAAGAGAAAACGACATGGTCATAGTCCTTCTAACCTCTTTCCTAACCGTCTGAAAAGGAAGTTCAAGGCGGTAGGACCTAATCAAAAAATGGTAACGGATATCACATTTGTGTCTGTTGGCGAAGAATATTATTATTTATCGGTCATACAGGATCTCTTTAATAACGAAATAGTAAGTTGGGAGCTAGCCCAAAGAAATGATTTGGAACTTGTGTTAAAAACGGTAGAGAAATGGACAAAGAAAAAAGACGTGGCTGGAGCCGTTCTCCATTCGGATCAAGGCTTCCAGTACACGTCAAAAATATACGGCAACCGATTAAAGGATTATGGCATCAAAGGCAGCCACTCTCGCAAAGGAAACTGCCTGGACAATGCCTGTATAGAATCATTCTTTTCACACCTCAAAACCGAGAAGCTGTATATAAGTAAGTGTAAGGGAGAAGAAGAACTAGAGCAAGCTCTTGAGGATTACATTTACCATTACAATTACAAACGAAGACAAAAGAAACTAAAGAAACGCGCGCCGATTGAATATCGACACGCGCTCACTGCTTAGCTTTTTATGTTGTCTACTTGACAGGGGCAAGACCACCTCTTTAAAAGGTTGAACGCTTTTTCATATCATTAGATAAATCTAAATTACTTTTATACAACTGCTTATATAAAAAGTAAATAATAGGCATCCCGATAATTAAAACAGCAAATTCGCCAATGGCAGTTGTGAGCCATGTGAATAAGAATGGAAGACCAATAGCAATTTTTAATTGTAAGGCAATAATCCACATCATTACAGTAAAGACGATGGTGTTTACTAACATCCGTAACCAAATATTTTTAACAAATTTAAAAAGTACTAAGCTAATTAGTAAACAGATAATGGAATGGGCGACCCCAAATGTTAAATCAAATGGCTTCATTGGTGAAAATAATAGGTTCGTTAAGAAAACACCAAGGACAATGCCGTAAATAAATTTACGATTTAAAACAATGAGATGATTAAATATCTCAGCAAAACGAAACTGAATAGCTGAAAAAGCAATTGGCTGTAATACCATTGATATGGCAATATACATAGCAGCCAAAAGACCATTAGCTACAATCATTCTAATATTCATTTGATTACACTCCTAGTTTTTTATCGTGGGATGGTTTCGAACCACGTCAACAATAGGTTATAATATCAGGTTTTAGGAGTGTTTGTAAATGGTATTTTTTAAAAGAATTATAAAGCTGCTAGAACTTTCACTGTAAAATCCTCATCAACTTTTCTTAATTCCCTTATTAAACTGCGTGTATTGGTTGTATTTACATCAGCATGCCTTAGAGAGAAATACCTTTATAAAACAAAATACTTCCGTGTGTAGTCCGTGAATTGAGATTTCATCTATATCTTTACGTTTTTCAAGTGTTACTTCAAATAAGTTCTTTAAAAATATCCATAGTACGTTTATCCATCTTGAGTTTTTAGTCTAGTTGACTTCACTTCATCTTCTATCGGATACTTAACAACCAGCTTGGCTCTGTCATATTACTCTTTTAGTACTAAAATCTGAATGCGTTTTTCTGTATTGGATGCACTAACAAGAAGCGATGTCAACTTCAATTATGTTGATCAATATTTTAAGTATGAGTAATAACCTTATTAAAAGGATACTTTCTATACGTCAAGAACATACTATTGGTGTATAACTCCTTCCAAGTAGATCTCCTCTAAGTGGGAGGTTTACTTTTTTATAAATATTTTTCTTATAAAAGGGGAAAATATTTACGACTTAAGAGTCAATAATTTAAAAGGAGTTGAAAGTTATGGCAAAAAGGTTTTTATTCATTCTTTCAAGTATCTTATTGTCTTTCTCGTTAGCAGCATGTGGAGCGAATGATGATCAAGATCAGAATCCACCTCCAGAAACCAATAATGGTGTAGAAAATGATAATAATGGTGATGAGAACATACCTGGAGTAGATGAAGATGATACTATGTTTAAAGATGATGAAAAAGATAGTGATCCGGATCCAGAAGATGCGGTGGAAGACCCGGAAGATATGAATGATAATGATAATCGAGATGAATAAACCTAAAGCCCTTCTCAATCGAGATGGGCTCTTTAACTAAAGAAACTCTGGTTAGTAAAAGACCTTCTTTTACAATTTGGGTGTTTATTATCAATAATTGGTTATAACACCAGTCTTTTCTTATCCAATTAAAATGGATAAATCTACTTCTAGAACTAAAGTTGGATGTTCTTATGCAAGAAAATGATTCTTTCTATTTCTTCAAAACCATTTTTCTTATAAAATTCTTCGGCAGGTATACCTCTATCTGTGAGAAGTGTAATGTTACTTATATTACTGTTATGAAGCTCTTTTATTAAATGATTTAACAGCGCTTTTCCAATACCATTATTTTGACTTTGTGTTTTTACACACATTTCATTAATAAAAAACTCATCTCCGCTCCACCATACTCTTTTTACACCAAGAATAAAGCCGATAATTTCGTCGTTTTCTACTGCTAAAACGCCTAAAAATCCAGGTGTCTGATAAAAACTCAGTAAATATTTTTTAGCCTTTGTAAATGTCCATTCATCATTCCATGGCTCATCATTGAATACTTCAATAAATGTTTCCGAGCATTTAGTTAAATCATTCATTTCTAATAGTTTAAATTCCAAGGTAAATTCTCCTTATCGCTAAATGTATTATTAAACCAGCCAAACCGGTTATTTATGGATTATTCTACCACAGAAAATTTGCCTATTTGGCTTTCATGTTAATTTTCTATGTCTGGGACCTTAGCTAAAGAGGGGAGGTTACATCAATAAATAAGAAAATGTAATATAAAAGGGTATTTATGTCAATATGTTTTTGATATACCAGATATTTGATGGGTCTAAGAAAATTCTCCTATATGAATACAGCTCAATATTGTTTGAATATGTTATAAAACAGTATTTAATAAGGTTTGTTTAATTGTTAAAATTTTGTGAAGGTTTTATGACATAATTATATAAAGATAGCATTTTGGTTCAAAAGTCTTGACATTTCTTCTGTTTCATATTAATCTGAATTTAAAGAAAACTCAAAAGGATTTTGTATGGACAATTAATTTTGTCAGAAAATCTTACAAAACTGTTTTCTTCTAAAAAGATATGTACTTTATTTTCAGAAAATAAAGTCATTTAAATAAGGAGAGAAATATTTATGAGAAAGAAAAAGTTATCATACATCGAATTAGTTCGTCGTAATAAAGAAGAGTTATTAAAAAATCCAGATCAGCTTGAAGTCATCGAAAAACGTTTAGAAAAAAGGCATGAAAAAGCGAAATAAAGCTTTTATATAGAAGGGGACCAGGATAATTATTCTGGTCTTTTTACTTGTAGTGAATGGGCGACCTTGTTTTATTGTTTAATTTAATATCTAGTTCTATCTCAACAGTATGGCTGGATGGATTTTGCCCATTTTTTACTATACCACCAAAGCCCATTAAAAATATCTAGTGGTTTATGAGGCGAATCGCAATGACTTTAGAATAATAATTAGTTACCCTGCTAATGGTTGTTTCTAAAAACAAGGAATAGAAGTGATTAAAATAAAAGCCGCTCAAGTAAAGTGAGCGGCTAAATTAACGTATTTATTTATTTTTATAATAGTCGAAGAAAGCTTGAAAAATCTCTAATCCTTGGAAAAATAAAAGTGTAGTTGCAGTTATTGAAAACATACTAATCATAATCATACGAACAATCATTATCATATCCTCCTTAAATTTGTGTTATATTCTTACAAATTTAAGGAATAATTAGAGATAATTAGATTGGAAGAAAATCGGCTGCTTATGTCTACTGTTTTGCATAGAAACATAAGCGAGTTGGCAGATGCCAAGTAAGAGTAAGCTGATGAGTATCAGTGAAACATGCTCGAAAACAAGAGGATGTTTTTTGAGCTCATCTTTTAATGGAGAGGTATCACTTAAATGGGAGTCGTTAAAGACTGCATGCTGATGGTCTCCCCAAGTGCTCAAACTTGAATGATCGCTAGGATAGTGGACAACTAAAAATGCACAGAACATGATAAGTAATCCAAAAGAGTATATCTTTTTGCCAGTCATCCGTACCCCACCTTTCTTTCAAGTTACTATTCATTATACCCACTTTAGCTGATTTGTAAAATAAAAGATTAAGAGAAATCATCCATTTGATTCTTCCACTTTCAATATAATTTATTAATCAAATTCGAAAAGATGACTAAAAGTAAATAGTTAAACGTATCATTTTTTATTCTTATAATTGCTCTAAAAAACAAGTGGTATTTATAGTATAACCATCAACATCAACAAGGGATTTTACAGGATATAACGATGGGGAAAGTTTTTGACATTTCAAATAATAAGGAGTATAACTAGTTTTATATTTTTATAAAGAGGTGTCATAATGGAATGTTATCAAAAAAATATTAATGGTCGAAGTATACAAATAGCTGATTACCCAGGTGAGAAAGGGACGATAATTGCTGTCCATGGGTTAACGGGTAATTATATGCAAATGCACTATTATGCAGAAAGTTTAAAAGATTATCGTATTGTAAGTATTGATGTCAGAGGTAGAGGGCAAAGTGCGGATGCAGATGAGGATACGAGCATATGGAAGCATGCTTTAGATGTTGAAGCATTGATTAAAGAGTTAAATATTGATCAACCAATTTTGATGGGGTATAGTATGGGCGCTTTTATCTGTTCTATTGTGGCCAGTAGACTTCAATCTGAAGTTCGAGGATTAATCTTGCTAGATGGTGCAGCGACATGTACACCACATCAAAAGAAGATTGTTGAACCCTCTCTTGCCCGATTGAGCAAAGCGTATGAAAGTGAACAAGCATACTTAGATGAGATTAAACAAATTTATCAAAACTTAGGTGTGCCTTGGGATGAGCATATGCAAAACGTTGGCTTATATGAGATTCATCAAATCGGTCAAAAGTGGAGAAATCATGCAAGTGAAGGAAAGATTAAAACCGATTTTGACAGTTTCTATACATTTGATCCTAAAGAAATATTTAAAGAAGTGAATTGCCCAGTCTTTCTTGTTCATGCAGAGGGTGGAATTGGTGCAATGGACCCGTTATTTCATGCAGAAGATTATATTGATACAATGGTATATGCTAAGCAAATAGAGAAAATAACGACGCCATGCAATCACTATACATTAGTGTTTACTTCAAGACCAGAAATTTACAATAGCATAAAAGCTTTTTTAAGAAATATTGATGCGACTAGTTGAAATTTTTCAAAAGTGGTGTAAAATAAAAACAAACAGAATGAAAGCCTATTCATTAGCCGTTAGAAAACGAACTTTTTTAATTAAGCTATTGGACATACTGGCTACTTTAAACTCTTCAGACTCTTACCCTTTTTGTAGGCGTCTCGTTTAAAGTAGCCTTTTTGCGTATAAATAAACATTTATAAAAAGGTGGGATATTAATATGAGTAGTAAGGGATTGGACTATTTTAAAAAAGTATATGATCAAGTTCCTGGATGGGTACAACAGATGCATGATTATAGTCCAAACATGCTCGATCAGTATACAAGTCTCCGTGGGGACATTATGAAACCGGGGGCTTTGTCTGTAAAAGAAAAAGATATATTACTTGTCGGTATGAATGCGGCGAGATTATATGAAAGGAGTATGGTCTACCATACGAAGGGTGCTATAAATGGTGGAGCTTCGTTACCGGAATTAGCAGAATATTTATTAGTTAGTTATTTATATAATGGACAACAAGCTCTTCTAACTGGTTTAAAGTCCATGCAATATGCTTGTGAGTTAGTCGGTGACGAGACATTAGACCGAATAAATATAGATACTGTTGAAGAAATATTGTGTCAATATATACAAATGATCGGTAGTGAGAATGCTGCGTTTATTGAGAACGTGCTACAAACGAAAAAAGATGGAGGAGATATGGAAGAGGTCATTCTCCGAGATGGTCATGTTTCTCGTAAGAACAAGCTTTTATTAATGAGCGGTATTTATATTACTGTTCTCAATGGTAAGATAGCGGGAACGTGGATGGAAAAAGCGAGACGAAGTGGGGCAGAAGAGCCCGAGTTAGCTGAAACAGGTGCCATTTGTTTATTGACAGCCGGTATTCCAGCTTGGTTCGAAGCAAGCGACTCTTTAAGAATGGGGCATGAGCAATGAAAATTTTTTCTACGGCAAAAGAAGCAATTGAAAAATTGGAAAGCAATCAAACAATCATGGTTGGCGGCTTTGGCTTGATTGGTGCACCGCTGACATTAATTGATGAACTTACACAAAAAGACGTCTCAGGATTAACAATCATTTCTAACAATCTCGGTGAAAAGGGAAAAGGCTTAGGTATACTCGTTAATCAAAAGAAAGTAAAAAAAGGAATTGGCTCTTATTTCACGAGTAATCGAGATGTGGGAGATGCCTATCAAAGAGGTGAGTTAGAGCTAGAGCTTCTTCCACAAGGAACTTTGGCAGAATCGATTCGTGCAGGTGGTGCAGGTATTGGTGGCTATTACACGAAAACCGGTGTAGGCACTGAACTTTCCGTAGGAAAAGAAGAAAAAGAGATCAATGGTGTGAAATATATTTTTGAACCCGCATTAAAAGCAAATGTAGCATTAGTTCGTGCGTGGAAAGCTGATACATTAGGGAATCTTGTTTATTACAAAACAGCTAGAAACTTTAATCCGATGATGGCGACAGCTGCTGATTATGTGATTGCCGAAGTGGACGAAATTGTGCAACCTGGTGAACTATCTCCAGAAGAAATCATTACACCCCATCTATTTGTAAATGGGATCGTGAAAGCAACGAAGATTTTAACGAAAGATGGGGTGAAGAGTGTTGGATAAAAATGAAATGCAAAATTTAATTGCTAAACGTGCTGCTCAAGAACTAAAAAGTGGCTCAGTTGTCAATTTGGGGATTGGTATTCCGACTCTTGTTGCCAATCATATTGCAGATGGTGATATATTTTTCCATACAGAAAATGGCTTATTAGGGGTAACGGATGTTAACGAGGCTGATATTGATCCAAATATAGTGAATGCTGGTAAGTTACCTGTAGGTGAAGCAATTGGAGCTTCATATTTTAATAGTGCGGAGTCCTTTGCTATGATTCGAGGACAACATGTAGATGTGGCGATATTAGGTGTATTACAGGTAGATGCCAAAGGGTTAATTGCCAATTGGGCAGTTCCAGGAAAAAATATTATGGGTGTTGGGGGTGCAATGGATTTACTTACAGGGGCAAAGAAAATTATTGTGACCATGTCTCATACATCCAAAGATGGTACGAGCAAAATTTTAAAAGAATGTACTTATCCAATAACATCCACAAGAAGTGTCAATTTAATTATTACCGAGCTCGCTGTTTTTGAGGTGAGAAATGGAGAATTATACTGTATAGAAATAATGCCAAATAGCACTATTGAAGAAATAAGAGAAAAGACGGAAGCTCCTTTTAATGAAGATTGCCATAATAACGGGGGGCAAACGCGATGAAAGATGTAGTGATTGTAGAAGCGAAGAGGACAGCGATTGGGAAACTAGGTGGTAGTTTAGGTAATGAAACGGTCGATTTCTTAGCTAGCCATGTACTTAAAGGGTTAATGGAAAAGATGAAGGTACCTAAAAATGAAATCGATGAAATTATTATCGGACAAGCAAAACAAAGTGCAGATGCCTCTAATTTAGCCAGGCTAGCTACATTAAGAGCAGGTTTTCCTGAAAGTATACCAAGTTATACTTTACATCGCCAATGTGGCTCAGGAGTACAATCCGTTCACTCAGCTGCCCAACAAATCATGAGTGGATTCGCCGATGTTGTTATTGCAGGTGGAGCGGAATCTATGAGCACAGCACCATATTATATGCGGAATATTCGCTTCGGCCTTAAGTCAGGAAATGGGCTTTTACTTGATCCTAATACGGAAAGTCAGCCTGGTTCACAACCTGTGGAAGAATATGGGCAATTAACGATGGGGATGACCGCTGAAAACTTAGCAGAAAAGTATCGAATTTCAAGAATGGAACAAGATGAATTTGCGCTAAGAAGCCAAGAAAATGCAAGATCAGCTATTACTGCTGGCTTTTTTGAAAAGGAGATTCTTCCTTACACTGTGAATGAAAGAAAAAAATCGTCAACTTTTATGGTGGATGAGCACCCCCGTGTAACGACAATAGAAAAACTCTCACAGCTGAAGCCAGTATTCAAACAAGGAGGGACAGTCACTGCAGGTAATAGCAGTGGTAGAAATGACGGTGCAGCTGCATTACTCTTGATGTCAAGGGAGAAAGCAGATGAGTTCTCAATTCAACCGAAAGTGAAAATCATTGCTCAAGCAGCTGCTGGTGTTGACCCTAGATATATGGGGATAGGCCCTGTACCTGCCACACAAAAGGCGTTAAAACAAGTTCAATTAACAATAGAGGATATGGATATTATTGAGTTAAATGAAGCTTTTTCAGCTCAAGCTCTAGCTGTTATAAAAGAGCTTGGATTATCCATAGAAAAAGTAAACCTGAACGGAGGGGCCATTGCTATGGGGCATCCAATTGGAGCAACTGGATCAATTCTTTTAACAAAGGCTATCCATGAACTTGAAAGAACAGGAAAGAAATATGCTCTTGTTACACTTTGTATCGCCGGTGGACTCGGTATATCCACCATTATTGAAAATTTACAAATTTAACGAATGGACATCGATTGACGGTGTCCTTTTTATTTTGAAATAGTCATTTATACCTGAAAGATGAAACTTTTTTTCGCACAAACCGTATATATAGAAAGGTTCGTACCAAGAAAGTAACTTCATATTTTGAATTAATATAGGTCAGGACTTGCCTTTTGAAAAGTGAAACATTACCTCATTTGTTGTTTAAGGGTAAAGGAAATGCTGTTTTGAACATAGAATATAGTAAATAAGATCGATTTGTTAGAGGAGGGATAGGCAGAATGATTATTGGATTAGTATCAGTCATAATGATTTTTGGTATACCGATCGTTGCGATTATTACTAGTCATTTAAGTTCTCAAACCGAATTAAAGGCGAAAATAATTGAAGATCAAATAAAATTAGAAGAATTAAAACATCAAAATTATTTATTAGAAACGGATAAAATGAGAAGAGAATTAGAAGAACAGCTCAAACTCGATGATAAAAAGTTAGTATAAGTGAAAACAAAGAGCCGTTCATTAATCAATAAGCGGCTCTTTGTTTGTCATGATAGGATCATCCATTTTTTTTACCTCGAGATAATGTATTTGGTGACCATCAATTTCGGTTACAGTAAACAAGTATCCATCCAACTCTAATTGACTACCAAGTTTCGCATCAAAATTTAATGTGAGGAACCATCCTCCAATTGTATCGATCTCATCATCTGGCAAGTCAAGGTCTAACAAATGGTTAACATCTTCAATTAATACTTTAGAATCAAGAATATAATGGCCTTCCTTTATCTTACGAATTTCAGGAATTTCATCTTCGTCAAATTCATCACGAATTTCACCTACAATTTCTTCAACAATATCTTCAACGGTTACTAATCCAGACGTTCCACCATACTCATCCATTAAGATTGCGAGGTGTATACGATCTTTTTGCATTTTTATTAATAAGTCGTTAATTGGAATGGTTTCAATAACACGCAACACAGGATTAATGAAATCATGTATAGAAAGCTTCTTTGTTTGTTCAGGCTGAAGGTTTGCGGTAAGAAACTCTTTAACATTAACAAAACCGACAATATTATCTTTATTACCATCGACAACTGGATAACGAGTGTAACGTTCTTGTTTAATAATATTTCTAAGGTTTTCAAAGGAATCATCGATAGAAAAAGTAATAATTTCTGTTCGTGGTACCATGATTTCTTTCGCTACTCTTTCGTCGAATTCAAATATATTATTCATGTACTTTAATTCGTTTTTGTTGATTTCACCACTCTTATAACTTTCAGACATTAAAATTCGTAACTCTTCTTCCGAGTGTGCTGCTTCGCTCTCAGATGCAGGTTTGAAACCGAAAAGCGCTACAATTAGACGGGCTGATCCATTTAACACCCAAATAAAAGGATAGGTAATGCGATAAAACCAAATAATAGGTTTAGCAAAACCAAGGGTAATGGCTTCTGCCTTATGAATAGCGATCGTTTTTGGGGCCAATTCACCAAGGACCACATGTAAATAAGTCACAATCGCAAATGATACACCAAACGAAATCACATGTGTAAGAGAGGCATTAAGATTTAAATTATTAAATAATGGCTGTAATAACTTGAGTACTGTGGGTTCACCTAACCACCCCAATCCAAGTGCTGTTACAGTGATTCCAAGCTGACATGCGGATAGATATTCATCTAAATGGGTGACTACTTTTTTTGCTGAAACAGCTTTACTATTCCCTTCCGCTATCAATTGATCAATCTTAGACATTCGAACCTTAACTATTGCAAATTCCGTCGACACGAAAAAAGCAGTTAAAGCAATAAGTATAACAAGTAATATTAAATTTAACGTTACCGTCAAAATGTAATCGTCTTACTTTTGGTAAGACTTTCACCTCCTATTTTTTTGCTTCATGAATGTAAGTCTCAGGAAGTGACGAGAATTCATGTCTTACCATTACATTGTCCAACTTTCCTATAAGCAATGCCTTTTTTTGTTTATTTTAAGAGTAAAAGCAATGTTTGAATAAGGGACATACTTTCGGAAGAGACATTTTTCTTAATATACTCCTGACTTGTTACATCAGTCTTGTTTAAATGGGCAAGCACTTCTGAAACATCATCCTTTAACCCATTAATCTTAATTCTTAATTCACGTACATCAATTTCTTCTGCTTCGTGAACATCTTTTTCATCCAACTTTTTCTTAATATCCACTAATGACATACCCTCTGATTTCCATTTTTCAATTAAATGTAATCTTTCTATGGCTGATCCGTCATAATAGCGATAATTTGAAGGAGAACGTTCTGCTTCAAGTAACCCAAGGTTTGTATAATGGTCAATGGTTCTTTTAGTTAAATTTACTCTTTCTGCTAATTCACCGATTTTTAGTTTCTCGTTCCCAATATGATACCTCCAAACTATAACGTTATGGTTAAATTATACTCCTGTCCAGTTTAGTTGACAATAGTTTCGACTTACAAAATAAATCCACTCGTTTTTCAATTGACAGATGACACGTTGTCATTTAAAATTAAAATTAATTATGACACACTGTCATTTTCGGGAGGGGAAATATTGAATACGCCATTAAACCAAATCGTTAAGAAACTTCGTTTGCAAGGTATAAAGGTTTCTATATGTAAAAAGCCACAAGGTTTAAGGAATATGCACAACTGATTTTGGTAACATCGGCATGTATTTACCGGCAGTATTCCCATTAGGTGAGGGGAAACTATAGATAGGGGAAAACCCTATTTGTGATTAAATAAAATAGAAAGGATGGCATTCACATGAATATGAATCCTTTTACTGATATGCCTGTATTTGTTAAGAAAGAAATTGAATTATTAAATGAACGTTTAGCGCCAGCGATGAGAGTTGCTTCTCGATTTTCGTTATTTTCATTTCCGCTTGTTGTTTTCTCAATCATGAATATCATCATTGTTCTTTTCACCATGCCCATGGATGAAAACACTTGGATTACTTTGCTCATCTACTCCATTTTAGGTGCTGTAGGTATGGCTTTATCTAAGGAATCGAAAATCCGCAGAAAAGCAATTGAGAAAACAAGCGTTGATTATATGATCCAACGTATTAATGACAGCAAAATAGCAACTGAACAAATGAAAAAAAGATATATCATAATAATTAATGAGAAGCCTGTTATGGCGCTTGCACAATTCATGGAATTTCTGCGTGAAGAACAGCGCCGTTCCTCGTTTTAGATTGATTCCTTTAGGGAGGGGAGTATAATGCCAAAAATCACTTTTTATAATTTATCAATTGAAAAACGCGAAAAGCTTATCAATGCTGTAAAGCAAGAGTTTTCTCGTGTTCCACTATCGCAAGCATCCATTAGTAATATTGTAAAATCTGCCCGTATTCCAAGGGGGAGTTTTTATCAATATTTTGAAGATAAGGAAGATGCTTTTTTTTACTTGCTAGAAGAGAGAGTAAAAAGGAATCAAAGTGAAGTTTACTTTTTATTGAATAAGCACAATGGGGATATTTTTGAAATGATGATTGCTTTTTTCGAAAAGGTGATTACTGAACAAGATGAGAATCGGAACTTTCTCAAAAATTTATTTTTAAATATGACATATGAAGTGGAACATGAATTTGGTCGAAGTTTCAATGGATATGAAACGAATCAGCAGTTTATCCAATTCGAATCAAAGGTAAATAAAGAAATATTGCATATCTCAAATCAGGAAGAGTTTAAGTATTTAATGAAAATACTTACATCTGTTTTACTAAGGAGTATTATCGAAACATTTTCTAAGGATGAATCAAAGGAAGAAGCACTAAGAAATTTTAAGTTAGAAATCACTCTCTTAAAACGGGGACTTAAGAAATAATCATGAAATGAGAAGTAGTTGGAATGAAAAATTTATTCTTTCGTTTCAACTCTTTTTTTGCTGAATTGCTATTGAATGATCGCATCTATGTGATTTTTTCACAAAATTCCAAAAATATACATAGTGGTGCTATAATAAGAATAGCAATAGTCAATTTAGCCATTATTCCCCGTAGAAGGGGGGTGTTGCTTTGTCAGTTTTTGAGGCATTGGTGTTTGCTTGTACATTTACAAGTTTAATAATGGCTGTGCTACAATTCAAAAACGATGATAAAAAATAATCCACCTCATGTATAGGTGGATGGTGTCAATTGTTCATTGGCTAATGCTATTGCGAGATCGGACGGTGTTGCCGCACCACCGATCTTTTCTAATATATGCCTTTATCTAGTCCTATTATACAATAGAATGATTTTTTGGAACAAGCTTTGAGTAAAAACTTACGTTTGTTTATTTTATGAACAATACCATTCTTGCCTTTGCCTTTTTCTTAACCTCATTTCCTGTTACAATTATAGATAAAATACGTTTAAGGAAATTTCCTTCCTTTTAGTGGGTATTGAACATGAAAATTAGATTATTCTCAAGAAAAGATAGTACACAAATCCAATCTGTTGCTAGGGAGAGTTGGCGTTACGCATATGAAGGCTTAATTCCCGAGCGAACACAGGTTGATTTTTTATTATCTGTATATACTGAAGACGCTTTAATGAGAAGTTTATCTACTTCGGTTTTATTGGTTGCTGAAGAAGAAGGAGAAGTTATTGGTTTCGTTCATTTTTCATTAATAAATATTAAGAAAGAAATAGAATTAGGTGCTTTATATATATTGCCGAGTTTTCACCGCCGAGGTATTGGTACAGCCCTACTAAAAGCGATGTTTGAATATTTTTATGATGTCAATAAAATTACGGTTTCTGTTGTGATGCGAAATGATTCTGCTTTGGATTTTTATCATTCAAAAGGATTTAAACAAGTAGGAAAAATGAATGATTCCATTTTCGGATTTAGTATTCCAACCATTGTAATGGAATGGAGAAGTAACACAAGTCCAAATGTGTAGGGGGAAGTTATGTATACCGTATTCTCAACTTTTGATGTAAATGAAAGTAAAGCAGATGAAGTGATTGAAATATATAAGAATCGTTCACGTTTAGTCGATAAAGCAGATGGGTTCGTCGACTTTATGTTGCTTCAGAATGATAAACGTAAAGGAGAATTGACAGTACAATTAATTTTTGAAACAAAGGAAGATTATTTACGCTGGGTAAGAAGTAAAGATTTTCAACGAATTCATGATCTTGAAAAGAAATATCCAGATAAAGAATTAGCAGCAGTCATTCCAAAAGTGTCGCAATATAAGGTTGTGGTAAAGTGAGTAAATATGAAATAATCGCAGAAGAAGTAACAAAAAGGATATTTCGAGAAGACCCTACATTAATTGAACGATATGGTGAACGTGGGAGAAATCAAACATTTATTGATAATATGCATCACTTAGATTATTTAAAGACGGCAATGGAATTAAATACGTCAAAGATTTTCACTGACTATGCCCTTTGGTTAAGAGGTATCTTAATTAAATATGGTATGACGACGCAAACCTTGATTGATAATTTTCTTTTTTTAGAAGAGGAATTAGAGAAATGTACGGTGGTAGAAAGTGAAATTAGTTCTGCATATATTGGTTTGTTAGGAGAGGCTGTGTCTATTTTAAGAGATGTTCAAGGAGGCGAGGCACAGTGACGAGAGGAGAAGATCTAGCAGAAATCCTTTTATCTGGAGCTGTTGCTGATGCTTGGGAATATATTGAGCGATTCGATTATTTGACTAATGTAGAAATTTATCAAGATATTATTACACCAGCTATGGTTAATATTGGTCTTAAATGGGAAAATTTTGAGATAACAGTTGCAGATGAACATTTGGCATCTGGAGTTTGCGATTTCATTCTTTCAAGATTAGCTGCAAAGCACAAGTTTAAACCTGTTAAGGATGCACCGACCGCCATGTTTCTTTGTTTATCAGGAGAGCAGCATTATTTGGGATTAAAGATGGTAGCCAGTATATTTGCAGAGAATGGATGGAGAACCAAGTTTTTAGGAGCAAATTTACCTGTACAATATGCATTGCAGGCTGCGAAGGATTGGAAACCAGATGTAATTGGCTTATCAGTTTCGATTGCTACCCATTTACCGGCACTTACGGAATATATGGAAGCTTTTTCTTATTTACCAAAGAAACCTAGGATTTTATTAGGTGGAAGATTGACAAATTTATATGATTTAGCTTCTTTTACCGCTATTAAGCCGGAAATTATTTCAAACTTATATGCTGTAGATAAATGGATCACTGCTTTTAATACGGAGGGGAGGAAAAATGCGATTAATTGATCTACATTTGCCGATACCGTATATACTAGCTAATAAGAATGGTGAAATCATTAGCTATACATCTAAAGCGGATGAAGTCTTTGATTTATCAGAAGGTATGATTAAAAGTATAGTTGATGAAGGGAGTATCTCTAAGTTTGAAAGGGTAGCTGCCATACCAGAAAAGAGTATGAGATTTGAAGCTAATTTAAAAACAAGAAGTATACC
Organism: Cytobacillus sp. FSL K6-0129; assembly: GCF_038007625.1. NCBI lineage: Bacteria > Bacillati > Bacillota > Bacilli > Caryophanales > Bacillaceae > Cytobacillus > Cytobacillus sp. FSL K6-0129. The sequence goes on from NZ_JBBOXM010000001.1 coordinate 4,117,065, forward strand.
GATAGCACTATTTGATATTCATATCAGTTGGGATTTTCAAGGTAATGCGTCCATGCAATTTTTATTCAAAGATGATGATAATGAACCATTAATGGAGAAATTACAGGCCCTACAAAACAGATTAGCAAAGACAGATTTTGAGCTTTATGAGCAGAAGGAAACATTAGAAAAAACATTGCAAAGGTTGGATGAATTATCAGGTCCTTTTATCTCTTTAACAAAAGAGATCTGTTATATTCCTTTGTTTGGCGATATGACGGGCGATAAATTTACAACGATTATGGAGCAAACGCTTGCCCGTCTGTCAGATCATGATTACAGGTGGATACTGATTGATTTAACAGCGGTTGCTAAAGTATATAAAGAGGGAACGAGCGGCTTAGAGCTTTTAATCAAGAGCATTCTTCTAATGACAGGAGGAGAAGTGAGACTCATTGGTATAAATCCGAGTCTAGCAAAAGCACTTCAGCCTTATCAATTAAGAAATGTTGTTCATACGGAACAATCGTTACAAAGTTTTCTTCAATCAGTGATAAATGATCATGCTATATGAACATTTATTAAACTGAGAGCCTACTTGGATAATGTATATGTTTGTACATGTGTTTATAGGTTGGCTTTGTTAAAAGAAAAAGGTTGTCGGATAACGATACGTTCCGAAAAAACTAAGTAAAGACATATGTAACAATGAAGATGATACCTTGTAACGGGAATGCGAATTTAAAAGGAAGAGAATATGAAGCTTTAGTTCGTTCATAAAAGCCTCCAAGTTACACAACCTAGCCCATAGGAACATAAGTTATACATGTTTCTATGGGCTAGGTTTGTGGCTGCCATACCTCTTATATTAAAATAATTTGAGTTGGCCAATTCTTTCTACTGCCTCAATTAATCGTTCTTCATCGACAAGTAATCCCACCCGAACATAACCTTCTCCAAAGGTCCCAAAGCCTTTTCCTGCGGCAACAGCTACATCAGCTTTTTCCAGTAAGTAGTCAGCAAATTCTTCACTATTGTATCCTTCAGGCACTGGCATCCAAGCAAAAAACGATCCTGAAGGAGACTTGCCGTGCCAGCCAACCTTTTCACAAGCGTTCATGAATGCATTTCTACGTCTCTCATATCGAGCAACAAGTTCGTCTACACTTGTTTGATCCCCATTTAATGCATCGGCTGCAGCTTTTTGAATCGCAGGGAATAAGCTTACATACATATGGTCTTGAAGAAGGTTGATGGCTTCAATGATTTGTTCATTTCCAACTGCAAATCCAATTCTCCACCCAGCCATATTATATGTTTTTGATAATGTATACATTTCAATACCAACGTCTTTCGCTCCGGCTGTGGCTAAGAAACTTTCAGGTTTCTTTCCATCAAAGCCGATAGCACCATAAGCAAAATCATGCAAGATGGTAATGTTGTTTTCCTTAGCAAAAGCAACAGTTTCTTCAAAAAATGTGGAATCAGCTGTCGCGCCTGTTGGATTATTAGGATAATTCAAAAATAGTAGGCGGGCATCCTTTTTTTGTTTTTCTGTAAATTGCGAGTAATCAGGTAGAAACTGATTTGCTTCTTTTAAAGGAAAGGTTTCGTATTTTACATTTGCCAAAACCGCACCAGATTCATAATCAGGGTAACCTGGATCTGGTAAGAGCATTAAATCTCCCTCATTGAGTAGGCATAATGGAATTTCTACTAAACCTGCTTTTGCGCCAAAAAGGATAGCTACTTCTTTTTCAGGCTCAATTTCTACCCCATATTCACGCGCATAAAAGGAAGCGGCGGCCTTCTTTAATTCATTAATTCCTCTAAAAGGAGAATATTTATGTGTCATTGGGTCTTCTGCAGCTTGCTGAAGTGATTGTACAATATGTGCAGGTGTTGGCTGGTCGGGATTGCCTTGTCCTAGGTTAATAACATCTCTGCCTTCAAGTTTTGCAGCAGCAACTTTTTGAACAAGGGAAGCAAAAAATTGTTGAGGTAATTGCTTCAAACGATGCGATAATTCCATTTTAATCCACCTTCATTCATTTAATCTATATACGAACGCATTTTATAACCAAAAAGACAAATTGTCCAGTTAATTTTATATAAAAGGAAATATTCGATTTCCTTTTTTGTTTTAAAAGAATAAAGGAAAGGTAGTTGGATCACTAAACCCATTTTCTTGGGAGATTGGATGTAGCATTATTTCGAACATTGACAAAAATAAAAGAGAGTAGTAATATCATATCATAAAAATTAAATGAAAAGCTTATCCAGAGAGACTGAGGGACTAGGCCCTATGACGTCCGGCAACCCCCAATATTGGGAAGGTGCCAATTCCTGCAGAATGATATCCATTCATTCTGAAAGATAAGGCGGAATAAAACCAATGCCTCTTTCAGATGATGAATAGTGGCTTTTTTTATTGGTTAAAATTCTGGTTACAGCTATGGGGAGGAAACATAATGAGAAAGTGGCTAATTGTTTTATTCATTGCAACTGTTTGTTTACTAACAGCATGTGGCGGAGGTTCAGACACGAGTGGAGAAAAGGTGGATGAAACGAAAGAACTAAAAATTGGTGCTACTGCCGGTCCTTATAGTGATATGTTGAAAAAAGCTATTGTACCTGGTCTAGAGGAAAAAGGATATAAAGTAACTGTCGTAGAGTTTAGCGATTATATCCAACCTAACAAAGCTTTAAATGAAGATGATATACAAGCTAACCTTTTCCAACATACAATTTACTTGGAGAATTTTGAGAAAGAAAATAACATGGACTTAGCACCATTAATTATTGTACCAACAGCCCCAATGGGGATTTACTCGAATGTGTTTAATTCAATTGATGAGATTAAAGACGGTGCAACCATTGCTATTCCAAATGACCCAACGAATGCAGCACGCGCTTTAAATACGTTAAATGACGAAGGTCTAATTACGATTGATGAAAACGCCGATCCACTAACAGTATCTGAAAAAGATGTGAAGGAGAATAAAAAGAATTTAGTTTTTCAACCGATTGAAGCAGGACAATTACCAAGATCTCTTGAGGGTGTGGATCTTGCTGCAGTTCCTGGTAACTTTGCGTTGGCAGCCGATATGGACTTATTAAGTGCATTAGCACTAGAAAATATGCTTGATGATTATCGCAACGTGGTTGCAGTTAAAGCAGACTTTGAAGATAAACAATATGCGAAAGACTTAAAAGAAGTGGTCGAGTCTGCAGAATTTGAAAAAATTATCGACGAAGAGTTTCAAGGATTTGGAAAGCCAGCGTGGATGAAATAACGAAGTAATAATAAGCAAGAAACCGGACAAAATTATATGGATTTGTCCGGTTTCTAATAATAGTTGTAGAATACTGTTAAACTTATCTGTGCATAATTTGTATTTTGGTCATTCCTGTACTTATGGATTGTCGAACAACTTTTTCATCCTGGTCATTGACGTTTTTCAACCATTTGTGAAATATTGGTTGTAAGCCGTAAAAGGAAGTGACTCTTCTATACATTTCATCTTTATTGAATTTTGTTTGATAAGATGCGAGAGCTTCTTTGGTGAATTGATCTCCGAAATCCCAATATAGCCCTGCAAAGTCAAACGCCGGGTCCCCTATTTGCGTATCTGTAAAGTCTATAATTCCTGATATTTCCTTTTTGCTTGGATGATAAAGGATATTGGCACTTGTTAGATCACCATGAATCACCACTTTTGCTTCTTTAAATTTTGACACCGCTAAAAACATTTTATCAATTTCTTCTTTTTCTGCGTCTTTTAAGAACGGAAATATTTTTTTAATCAGGGCTTGATGTAATTGCGCCCAATAATTTTCACTATGTAGTTCTTCTATATTACATTTCTTTGCTTCATCTATATCCAGACGATGTAATTCTGTAAGAAATGTTCCTAACCGCTTGGCTTCATATAAAGGAGGAGTAATCAATGAATGAGATAATGCTTGTCCTTTAATGAAGTGGTAAAAAACACCAATCATTTGTCCGTCTTTATTATAAAATGGAAGATAATTTGGTATTTCAATAATGGAAGAAAGATATGAGAGCTGGTGAAGTAGCTTTATTTCCTTTTTTATTTTCACTAATACTTGTTTTGTTTTTGGTATTCGGATGACATATGTTTGATTAACAATATAAATATGATGATCCCAACCAGAATGATTGCTTTCAATCTGTATTTCCTGAAGATGCGGGAGATGGTTTTTAATTAATTCCTTCATGGAACAGTCTCCTTTTTTATTATTTTGTATAAATCGTTTTTTGAGGGGGAAAATAGGCGAGACATCTTATAAAAGGGGAGTGAAAGCAATGGAAAAAAAGTATGATAATCAAGTGGATGAGAAAATTATTGCTGCTCAAAATGAAGCTCAACAATACAATCAAATGGATACAGAATTAGAACAGTCAGAAGAAGTACAAGCAGCAATGGAGAAAAGTTATGAGTATGAAGTGACGAATCAACAACCGACATATGAACCGAATAAACCATTTTAATTAGAAAGAAGAGACTTCCATTACGTGGAGTCTCTTCTTTCATTATAGCATACCTTATTTTACATTGATGCTGTTTGATGTGTCTGTTTACTCCCATTATGTTCGGTTCGTCCATAAACTAAAAAGTAAAGAATAATTGAAGCAATCGACACTATCCCCATGTAAATGTATAACATACTGTAGCCAGTTATAGGAATCAGTAAACCTAATAAATAGGGTCCAAAACCTAAACCACCATCGAGAAAGATAAAGAAGGTGGAAGTAGCTAGCCCCATGCGATGGGATGGCGTTAATTTGACCGCAATCGCTTGTGTACAAGACTGCATATTACCAAAGCCTAAGCCAATCAAAGCCCCCGCCACTAATAACATAACACCATTTGATGAATTACTAAGTAAGAATAGACCTACTCCAAATAAAATGAACGCTGGATACATCACGTAATTTGCCCCTTTGCTGTCCATTAATTTACCAGTGAAAGGACGGGATAGTAAGACAGCGATGGCATAGACAAAGAAGAAAAAGCTAGCAGCATTTACTAAGTCCTTTTCAATTGCATAAAAGTTAATAAAAGACAAGACGCTTGAATAACAAAATGCGACTGTTAATGTGACGAGTGCAATTGGAAGTGCCTTTGGTTCAATAAAGCTAGATAATTGAAAACCAGATGATTGAAATTGAGCTTTTTGATCTTCAGTTAACTCTTTCACATTCACAGTTAACCCGATAAGTAGGCCAATAATACCAAGAATCAAACAAAAAATGAAAATCGTATGAAAAGTTGTGTATTGACTCATTAACATACCGATAAAAGGTCCTATTGCTGTCGCTAAAGTATTACTCATACTAAAATAGCCGATTCCTTCACCTTTCCTTGTTTGCGGTATAACTGAAGCGACAATTGTACCACTTGCTGTACTTGCCATCCCTAATGTTAAACCGTGGATAAAGCGGGTAATAAGTAAGAAATTGACATCAATTTCAATAAAATAAAGACTTGTTGATAAACTAAATAATAGTAAGCCAATGATTAAAGTCTTCTTCCGTCCAATACGATCAATATATTTACCGATAAACAATCTTCCTACCAATGTTCCTATAATAAATATGCCAGTAACTAAGCCAGCTTGGCTGGCGGTCGCATGATGTGCTTCAACGGCATACACCGCAATCGTAACCATTAATAAATAAAACACTAATGTTAGAAAAAAGTTTACGGAAGAAACGGTGATAAAGTCCTTGGTCCATAATTTTTCTTTTGTTGAACTCATATTCTTTTCTTCCTCCTTACAAATTGCTTTTAATACTATCAAAAATACGAATACATTCTTCTTGTTCCTCAGGTGTGATTCCCTCTAATATTTCCATTTCGAACTGATCAATCGGAATGCGGATTTTTTTGTATATGCGTTCACCTTCGTTCGTTATTTTCATTTTCTTTTCACGTTTATCCATGCTTGGGATTTTTTCTACATATCCATATTCCTCAAGCTGATTTATGGTCCTCGTAACTGTTGGCTTTTCGACACCTTGATATGCAGCAATCTCTACTAAAGTTGTTGGACCAAAATGGTAGAGATAATAAAGAATTGTCCACTGTGCCCGTTGTAATTGATGTTTCGTTAATAAGCTGTTTAGTCTATTCTCAAAAGGGCGATAAAGCATCATAAAGTGATGAAAGAACCTTTGGCTAGCAATAATAATATTCACCTCATTTAAAATAGTTATCAATGGTAACTAATATACTATAACAAAAAGCCGTCTTGTCTGTCTATGGGCGATAGATTTTTTTCTGTAAAATGGTAAATGTTATGTTAAAATTGTATTTCTTTTAAGAGATGTTTGTAGGCGACATTTAAATTGTTATAATAACAAGTGTTAGTTAAAAGTGAAAAGTAGTACAATTAAGAAAATAATTGTCAATTTTCTAAAATATTGATATATTTAAATAGAACAATTGAATATTTTCAAAAATAGGTGTAAATAGAATGCTAGCTTGTCTATTTACTTAAAAGGGAAGTACGGTTGGATTCCGTCGCTGTCCCGCAACTGTATTTGCGAGTGATATGAAAGATACCACTGTTTCCTAAAAATGGAGATGGGAAGGTTTCGTATCATGTTGACCATAAGCCAGGAGACCTGCCTGTTTAGTGTAAACATCAATTCCTACGTGGATATAGGAGGTGTTAAGTACGGGTAATGAATACATGCCAAGGTCGCATGTTTATTTTAGTATTCGTTTGAACTTAACAACTTCTTTCTAGAAGTTGTTTTTTTAATGGATTGATATGGTAAAAAGGTGAGCAAGAACGGAGGAAAAAGCTTTGTTTGGAACCGTTCCTTATTATGTGAACATAATGAAATCAACGATCATGATGAACAGCTATTCTGCTGAGAGTTATAGTTTAAGAAAAGTATTAGATCAGTATAAAGAAGACATCCGAACACTCTCTGTAGAAGAAGAGAAGATCCAAATATATTTAAAGAATGCTGAAAGGGCTTACAGCATTGTCAGGCACGATGTAATTGGATGGGAGGAAAATGATTGTGAGCATGGAGGAGAAGTATATACCAGGGTTAGAGGGAATCATAGCTTCTGAGACCAGCATCTCATTTTTAGATACTGTTCATGGAGAGATTGTCATAAAAGGTTATGACTTAATTCAACTTTCAAAAACGAAAAGCTATTTAGATATTATCCATTTACTTCTAGAAGATCAATTACCAACAGACGAGGAAAAAAATTCATTAGCTAATACGTTAAAGTCCTATTATGAAATACCAACGGCCGTAATGGAGGTTTTTACTCATTTACCAAAAGGAACACATCCAATGGATGGGCTCCGCACTGGCATCTCAAGCTTGGCTGGATATGATTCGACCTTAGATGATAGGTCGAAGCAAGCAAATAAAGAAAGAGCTTATCGTCTACTTGGCGGAGTTCCGACAATTGTAGCTAACAGTTATCGTATATTACAAGGTCTGGAGAGAATTGAACCGGATAAATCCCTATCATATAGTGCCAACTTTTTCTATATGTTAACTGGTAGAGTACCTTCCGATTTAGAAGAAAGAGTATTTGACCAATCATTACTTTTATATAGTGAACATGAAATGCCAAACTCAACATTTGCAGCAAGAGTAATTGCTTCCACGCAATCCGATCTATTTGGAGCGTTAACGGGCGCAGTTGCAAGTTTAAAAGGTAGCTTGCATGGCGGTGCAAATGAAGCGGTTATGTACATGTTGAATGAAGCGGAAAGTGTCGCTGGCGTGGAAGGTCTCTTCTATAAAAAACTATTTAAAAAAGAAAAGATTATGGGCTTTGGTCATAGAGTTTATATGAAAAAAATGGACCCAAGAGCATTAATAATGAAGGAAGCTCTACAGGAGTTATCCATACAAAATGGAGATGATTCGTTGCTTCGAAAATGTGAAGCAGGAGAAAGAATCATGGAAGTTGAGAAAGGGCTATACCCTAATTTAGATTATTATGCCGCACCGGTTTATGGCATGTTAGGAATTCCTATCCCACTTTACACACCGATTTTCTTTAGTGCAAGAACGGTTGGTTTATGTGCCCATGTCATTGAACAGCATGAAAACAACCGCTTATTTAGACCGCGGGTCATTTATTCAGGTGCACGTCATACTTTACCAAATTGAGGAGGAGTACGAGTAAATGCTGAAAACGAATGAAAAGGTTGAAACCGATGTTATTTTAACGGAAATTGCTGATTATGTATTGGATTATGAAATAACAAGTGAAGAGGCTTATCGCACGGCACATTATATCTTGCTCGATACAATTGGTTGTGGAATATTAGCGCTTGATTATCCTGAATGTACAAAACTACTTGGTCCTGTTGTGCCAGGAACGGTTGTACCTAATGGAACAAGAGTCCCTGGTACATCATTTGAATTAGACCCCATTAGAGGTGCATTTAATATTGGCTGTATGATTCGCTGGCTGGATTACAATGATACATGGTTAGCTGCTGAATGGGGGCATCCTTCTGACAACCTTGGTGGTATTTTGGCAGTTGCAGATTATTTAAGTAGGCAACGTCTTTCAGTTGGTAAAGAGCCAGTTAAAATGATTGAAGTCCTGGAAATGATGATCAAGGCTCATGAAATTCAAGGAATATTAGCGCTAGATAATAGTTTAAATCGCGTGGGTTTAGATCATGTACTGTTTGTTAAAGTGGCAACAACTGCTGTTACGGCAAAGATGCTTGGTGCAACAAAAGAAGAGGTGATTCATGCATTATCACTTGCATGGGTGGATAATTCTGCATTAAGGACATATCGTCATGCGCCAAATACGGGTTCAAGAAAATCATGGGCTGCTGGAGATGCGACAAGTAGGGGTGTTCAGTTAGCTATGATGGCTGTGAAAGGTGAAATGGGCTATAACAGTGTCTTATCTGCACCTAACTGGGGATTTGAAGACGTTCTGTTTAAAGGGCAAAAACTTACCCTACAAAGAGAGTTAAGTGCTTATGTAATGGAAAATGTGTTATTCAAAGTTTCTTATCCGGCAGAATTTCACGCGCAAACTGCAGCGGAATGTGCCGTTTCACTTCATCAAAATGGCGATGTGGGTGATTTAAACGATATCGATCGAATTACGATTACCACACATGAATCAGCGATTAGGATTATCGATAAAACAGGTCCATTACATAATCCAGCTGACCGCGATCACTGTATTCAGTACATTACAGCTATTGGTTTATTAAAAGGAAATATTCGCGCTGAGGATTATGAGGATGATGTAGCTAGCGACCCCCGAGTAGACACCTTACGAGAGAAGATGGAGGTAGTGGAAGATCTGCAATACTCGAAGGATTATTTAGATCCGAACAAGCGCTCAATCGCTAATGCAGTTCAAATCCATTATAAGGATGGAACTTCTTCTGAGAAGATTGAATGTGAATATCCATTAGGTCATCGATTCCGCCGTGACGAAGCGATTCCAAAAGTATTGCAGAAATTCGAGTATAATATTAAAACTCATTTTTCAAACAAGGCACAAAAAAGCATTGCTGGAGCTATTTCCGATCAAGAAACGTTAAAAGAGATGGCAGTAAATGAATTTATGAATTTATTCTTAATCTAGGAGGGGATGCAAGATGGCATGGATTGTTCATAAACCTGTGACTCAACAAGATTTAGCTGAGCAATTTCGTTCAAAAATGCTAGATAAGAATATATTGCAAATACCTGGGGCGCATGATGCAATGGCAGGCTTAATGGCAAAACAAGCAGGCTTTCATGCTCTGTACTTATCAGGCGCTGCATATACGGCAAGTAAAGGACTGCCAGACTTAGGTATGGTTACATCTACTGAGATGGCAGAAAGGGCGAAAGAAATTATTCGAGCAACTAATTTGCCATTACTTGTTGATATTGATACAGGGTTCGGTGGGATATTAAATGCGGCAAGAACAGCTGTAGAAATGCAAGAAGCTGGAGTGGCTGCTGTGCAGATAGAGGATCAAAAGTTACCGAAAAAATGTGGCCATTTAAATGGAAAACAGCTTGTAACATCAGAAGAAATGATACAAAAAATTAGAGTAATTAAAGAAGTTGCCCCTCATCTAATGATAATAGCAAGAACAGACGCACGAGCGGTGGAAGGACTTGATGAAGCGATTGAACGAGCGAAAGCATATGCAGAAGCTGGAGCGGACGCTATTTTCCCAGAAGCATTAAAAACGGAAGAAGAGTTTAGTCTATTTTCACAAGCGATTTCAATTCCTTTACTAGCAAATATGACTGAATTTGGTCAGACACCTTACTACTCAGCGGATGAATTTTCACAAATGGGCTTTCAAATGGTTATCTACCCTGTTACTTCATTAAGAGTGGCAGCGAAGGCATATGAAAACGTTTTTAATATCATTAAAGAAACAGGGTCACAAAAAGATGCACTTGCTAATATGCAAACAAGAAAAGAACTATATCAAACAATCAGCTATGATGATTTTGAAGAATTAGATGATACATTAGCAAAAACTATATTGACAGAAGAATAATTGTATAGGCGTTCGGTTATACAGCCGAGCGTCAACCTTCCTTAATTATTTTACTTCATAAAAGATTAGGAGAAATGAAAAAATGAACGCAAGGAATGAAATAATTATACAGCACCTAATTGGGGAAATGGCCAGTAATAAATACTTTATTAATGTGTTATTGCATAAACAAGAAACGCTCAATGATAACCTTATTTGGCTTATGATGAAGTTGAAAAAGCGTGGTGAAATGAAAATCACGGATATCTCTACAGATTTCTATATGTCCCCAGCAGCTGCAACGAATATGAGTGATAAATTAAAGGTACTTGGTTTTGTAACTAAAAGTAGAGCACATAATGACCGTCGAATTGTTAGTGTTCGTTTAACACAAGAGGGAGCGGCCTATATTAATGCCTTATTTAATACTTATTCGTATGAACAATTGTGTTCTCTTCAACAGCAAATATCTACCATCAATACTTCTCTTGAAAAAATAGCAAAAATTATCTAATGCTTTTTTTCCCGAATAAAAGAGGATAAGGTCATTTAACAGTAGGTTCTGTTTTACTCACCTTATCCATTTTTATATATTCTTTCGGATATCGTTCATATAATACTTGAAAGCCATAATTAATTAATGCATAGGCGAAGGCAGAAATAAATAATGAAAATGATGTGAATTTATACAGTTTATAATGACCAATTTTTTGAAAGAAAGCATTGAAAGGATAGGCAAATAAAAGGTCAATAATTAGATTAAGACCGACATATCGAAAAAACTTCCCGTATGTTAAATGGAACACCCAAATATTAATTGTGAATAACGGTCCCAATATAAAGGCAATTGAATCATAAAGCATGTATTTCTTTCCGCCCTTTACCCTCCACCATTTAAAAACAAACGAAAATAATGTTTCAATTAAAAGGATGCAAGAGCAAAATAAAGTAACAGGAAGAAACCTTTTAATTGATTTACCAGGAATAAAAAACATCGTTCCCCATAAGATGATGGCATTAAATACACGAAAGAAATTAGCTGCACTCAAGTTTACCCTCCTCTAAAAACATTATTATCATTAGAATGTGATACATCAATAAAATTATGTGTGCAAGATGTATTTTTAAGAATATATCTAGTTGGTAAAAATGAACAATATAAACAGTAATAATAAGCGGAGGCATTCTATGAAGGGAATTGGCATTCTTCAATATGGCGATATTCACCAATTACGTGAAATTGTATTAGTAACACCACCAGTTGGTAATGACGAGATATTAATTCAAATAAAAGCGAGTGGCGTGTTAGAGAGTGACTGGCAATTAAGGTCGGGGCAACGTTTGAGTGACAATCTTAACTTACCGGTCATTCTAGGAAGTTCGGGAGCCGGAATCATTAAAGCAATTGGAAAAGACGTCTCCCAGTTTAAAGTTGGTGACAAAGTTTTCTTTCTAACAACTATTTCTACATATGGGACATATGCCAACGAAACGTTAGTACCATCATCTAATGTTTGTCTCATGCCTAATAATTTAACATTCATTGAATCGGCTGCTCTATTAGAAAGTAGTATAGCGGCATGGCAAGCAACAGTTGAGGGGAGGGTGAGGGAAGGAAGCCATGTTCTAATCTTAGGTAGTCAAACGAATGTAGGTTTGATGCTCATTCAATTATTAAGGGCAATGGGCACAGTGGTAGGCATACTTTCCGAAGATGTAAAGCAGAAAGATGTCATTCATATTGATGGGGATTGTCTGGATCCTATTCATAAGCAACAACGCTTTGATCTACTAATTGATACAATTGGACAAGGCTATCCATATTTAAGTGCGTTAAGGTGGTTGAAGCCAGAAGCAGAAGTGCTAAAATTCACAAAACCGAAATTTCAAGTCGTTGATAAAGAATGTTTGTCAATAAGATATATTACTACATATTCAATTAAGAAGGGGTTAGAAGAGATAAAACAATTAGTAGAAAAAGGTAATCTAACCCCAGTTTTGGCGCATGTGTATCCGTTGAATATTGAAGGTATACAAAAAGCCCACATAAAAAAACAATATGGTCACTGTCAGGGGGAAATTGTTGTCTGCCATCGAGGATAAAAGTAGTTAAGATTTTTTAGAGTTTGATAAAATAACTACAATCATTTCGTAACGCGAAGTTTTCTGCCTACCAATCACCTCTAGGCATGTTATAATAATTCGTGAAAATTCAGAATAAGGAGGTCGCTACCTTTGACACTATTGCAAGATATTTATCAAAAATCACTCTATACTTTAAGCGGTCATGGAGTGCGACAAGTGGAAGTGCTTAAAGAAGCCTTCCGTCATGTACCAGAAGATGTCACTAGCGATTTTTACGGGGAAGGTCAAATCATTGCAGAATTTGAAAAAAAGATGGCAACATTATTAGGAAAAGAAAAAGCAGTCTTCTTTCCGAGTGGAACAATGGCGCAACAAATTGCTCTGAGAATCTGGAGTGATAAAAAACAATCAAAAAAAATTGCCTATCATCCATTATGCCACCTAGAAATTCATGAACAAGATGGTCCTAAGATGCTACACGAGTTTGATGTAACATTCGTCAGTGAAGAAAGTAGACCTGTAGGCTATGAAGAGATTAGTCACTTAGATGAGTCGTTCGCTGCATTGTTATTAGAGTTGCCACAGAGAGAAATAGGCGGGTCCGTACCCCCATTTTCAGAACTTCTGCAAATGGCGAATCATTGCCGCGAGAATAATATTAAACTACATTTAGATGGTGCGAGATTATTAGAAGTGCTTCCTTATTATGAAAAGAGCGCAGAAGAAGTAAGTGCATTATTTGACAGTGTATATCTTTCTTTTTATAAAGGTGTAGGTGGGATAGCTGGAGCAATTTTAGCAGGTGATGAGTCTTTTATTGAAGAAGCAAAGATTTGGAAAAAAAGGTTCGGCGGAGATCTCATTAGTCTTTACCCTTATATCATTCCAGCAGACTATTATTATGAAAAAAGAAAAGATAAAATGAAGCGATATTATGAAATATCACGATTCTTCGCTGTGCGATTTAATCAAATAAATGGTTTATATACAAAACCAAAAATACCCCAATCAAATATGTTCCATCTTTATTTTGAAAAAGACATCGAGGATATAGAACAATTGTTGAAATTGGTGTATGAGGAATGCGGTGTGGGTATCACATCTAGAGTTCAAAAGAAAGATAACGAGTATTTTGCTGAAATTAGTTTTGGTGATGCAGTTACGGTTATACCAGAAACAGTAATAGAAAAAATGTTTTTAACAATCAAACAAAATATATAATTCTTATTCATAGAATGAGAGAAAAAAATATATACAGGAAAGCAAAAAGCTGCTTATGCAGGCTATTAGGAAGAAATATTGATGACTCCCTTTTAGGAAAAATATAGAAATGCAAGAGGCGATAGATATGAGAAGAAAGACAATGCTATCAAAGTACTGAAAGGTGAGTTTTCTGAAAAGTAAGCTTATCAAGATCGAAAATAAAAAGATGAGAAGGATAAGTAGAACTTTAAAAGATATCAATGGACATTCCTCCTTCTATAAAATTTGTAATGGACCTCTGAAGTAGCCTTTATATTAGTATATGTATACATAGTGAATCCTCTCAAAAAAAGGGTGCCGTTCATAAAAAAACGGCAAATATCACAGTTTGATTAAGGAGATGTTAACAATTAAGGTGATCATTATCGGATCAGGCATAGTTGGAGCGAGTGCTGCTTATCATTTAAGTAGAAACGGCATCGATGTTACTGTAATTGATGCGAACCATGAAGGTAGGGCATCTGCTGCAGGAGCTGGAATTGTTTGTCCATGGATTACTCATCATAAACATCCAGATTGGTATACATTGGCTCGAAGGGGAGCTTTGTATTATGGAGAGCTCACTAAAGAATTAGAAAATGATGGTGAATGGGATATAGGATATAAACAGGTTGGTGCACTGGCAATAAGCAAAGAGGATGAGGTAATAAAACAATTTCAAGCGGAGGCAATGAGCAAACGAGCTGCGGCTACGCCTGAGGTAGGAGATATTAAGCGCTTATCAGGGGAGGAAGCACGAGGTTTATTCCCGCTATTGAATATAGAATATCAAGCACTTTATGTGAGTGGGGGAGCTAGAGTGGATGCACATTTACTTTGTCAAGCGATGCAAAGAGCGTCTTCCTTACATGGGGCTCAATTTGTAGAAGGCAAAGCAAGTCTTACTCTAAAGAATGGGCATGTAGTTGGTGCAGAGGTAAATGGAGAATTATATGCGTGTGACCAAATCATTGTAACGACTGGCGCATGGACAAATGAGTTTCTTTCACCCCTTCATTGTTCTATTGCTATTAAACCACAACGTGGGCAAATTATTCATTTCGGTGTAAAGGAACATATTACTTCAGACTGGCCAGTTGTTATACCGGATTCTAGTTACTATATGCTTGCCTTTGATGATCAAAGAATCGTTGTAGGTGCAACGAGAGAAACGGGGGCAGGATTTGATTATCGATTGACAGCTGGAGGAGTGAAAGAAGTAATTGAAGCAGGACTGGAGATGGCAGCATCATTAGAAAATAGTTCAATTTCCGAGATGCGTGTAGGTTTTAGACCAATGGGACCCGACACCCTTCCGTTATTAGGTAAACTGCAAGGACATCATAATGTCACTATAGCCACAGGCTTGGGGCCGTCGGGGATAACAATGGGTCCTTATATAGGCGTAGTAGCTAGTGAAATCGCTTTGAATCATACTTTACCATTTGATCTTACTCCTTATGACCCCTTAAGATAATGAATGATGTTTTGCCTTGGTCATTGATACCAAGGCAATTATTTTTGGAAAGGATGAGGTTTGTGATTTATAAAAAAGAGATAAAGGGTCAGGTTATAGAAGTGAAAATGGAATGGCCGTAAAAGTAGAAATGTCGCTTGAAATAATCTCAATGTAATCTGCCGTTCATTGTAAGTGGAAATTGATTACGTGAAAATATAAAACAGATGTATATCTTACTCAAGAAGAAAAAAAAGGGAGAATTGTAGCTAAAAAGAAGATCCGAGCAGAAAAAAATTAGGCGTCATTCGCTAAGGAAAAACGCGCTAAAGATGATATGGGATAAGGGGAAGAAAATTCTCCAAAACTTTGTTCAATATTGATTCATAGGTTAATTACTTAATATGATATAGATGTTATTACCCACTTGCTTGATCTCTCCCAAAAAATGGCCAATCCCTTCTATAAAGATGCCATCTATTGTCTGTTCCGGAGGGTGATTAATGACAAATTGTAGCTGTAACACATCGTTTAATCTATTTTCTGTTAAGGCTAATACAGGTCGTGAAAAATATATGGACTGCTCTTGAAGACGTATGGTCATACCGTTTTTATGAAGGAAGTTTTTATGCGATTGTATGGTATTCATAGGGTCAAATTGTTGAATCCTTCCTTTGCCTATCAGTGTTAGAAGGAACCCATTTGTTTTTTTAAAACTGCTAATTTCAAGCTCTTTATTCATTTCAGCTTCCTGAATAAGATCGTCTAAGGAAAATGGCAGATGCATTTTCTTTGGTGCTCTAGCTATTGGTTCAAATTCTTTTTGTAAGATTTCATAAATAGTTAGTTGATGTTCGAATAATTCTTCTTTCCATTGTGGAGAGAATTTCTCAAGTAATAAACAAAGAGCTAAACCTGAGGGATAGCAACTATGTCTTATTCTATTTGTCATAATAGAGTAGTCTGTTAATGACTTAATATAACGCTCAAGTACCAGTTCCTCTGTTTGGTTGACGATATCTTTATATGCAAGGAATTCGATAAAAAACGCCGGTCCTTCAATTGTTTCAATACGGCTTTCATACTGTACCAACTCATTGTACTGCTCTTTTCTTTTTTCTCGCCAATATATGAAGGCTTGAATCGCTTCTCTTTGTCTATTGATATTAGTAATACGTAATGCGTGGTTAAGACACTCTCTTTCTTGGATTCTCCATTGAATATTTTCTCTTTCAAGAGGATAAGCAATTCCTACTAATTCATTGGGAAAACGCTTTTCTTTCTTATGATATTGATGGCAATGAAAAAGCTCATGAATAAGGGTGGCGTATACTTCCTCTTTATTAAGATTATTTATGTCGACAATGGCTGTTACTTCATTTTCGAAAATTATTGAGGTAGAGCCCGTAAATTGATTGTTCCATGGTAGTATGACTTCTTGACCATTAAAATGTGGATGATGATATAAACAAACAGACTCATGATCATAATAGGCATAAGGTGAAGCGATAAAATGTGGCCAATAGTTTGGGAGCATTGTATGAATGGTAGTCACTTCAGTTAATTGTTGGTTGATCATAATCATCTCCTTCATTAGAAGTATTAGTAAATGATAATATATAAACCTAGTGCAATAATAGATAGGATAATCAGGATAATATATATAAGTGAAAGGTTTCTACTGTTTTTCTTTGTAGAAGATCGATAATTGTCATCACTGCGACTTGTCAATAACAAAGTACCAACAATAGCAACAATGAGTAAAAAGATTATAATGCCGTATAATACAGTCATGAGGTTCTCCTTTTCTCATACTTATTCAATCATCTAGGGGTATCTAGTCAAATGTCTTTCTTATGATTATAATGGAAGAGGTTGTATTTTTATAGCTATAGATTGTCACTTCTTTTTGAAGATATTGTGAAAAGGTTTACTTAAAAAGTTATAAATACTTTTTTAGTGTTACAATATAATTGAAATTTCTTATGGAAGGGAAAGTTCCTCTTGTTATGGAGAAAGGTATTAGCATGAATAATTCAATGCAGCAACTCGAAAAGCGTCAACCAATTACAAGAATTCTAGCTGCTACCATTAAAACAGGGATTATTAAATCCAATTTGTTTCCGATGTTCGCAGGGTTAACGCTAGCCTTATATACGTATGATTATAGTATTTTAGACAAGATACCAGCAATATTATTTGCCTTATTTGGCTCTATTTTTATTATCGGCTCTGCCGGTGCCTTCAATAATATTTATGATAGAGATATTGACTCTATCATGGAGCGTACGAAGACTAGACCAACAGTAACAGGAGATATCACTACTAAATCAGTGGTAATTCTAGCGACAGTGATGGGATTAGTAGGTATTATTTTGTTATCATTAGCAACTCCGCTAGCAGGATTGCTCGGTTTTTTAGGTTGGTTTTTTTATGTTGTACCTTATACTATGTGGACAAAAAGAAGAACCATTTATAATACGGAAGTTGGGAGTATCTCCGGAGCAATGCCTCCTTTAATTGGATGGGCTGCTATTCATCCAGATATTTTACACCCGGCAATATTAGGCTTGTTCGTCATTCAAGTTATTTGGCAAATGCCACATTTTTATGCGATTGCCATTCGTAAACATGATGACTATAAAGCGGCAAATGTTCCGATGTTACCTGTTGTAAAAGGAATACGTCGCACCTATTTACAGACAAATGTCTATCTTGTTTTGTTAATTTTAACAAGCTTTTTATTTTGGCCATTAAGCCCTGGGTTAACGCTTGTATCATTGTTACTTGGTATTGGTTGGTTAATTCTTAGTATCTATGGTTATAAGAAGATGGATCCGAAGAAATGGGCAAACGCTTTATTCGCCTATTCACTTATCCATATGACAGTCCTTTTTTCAACGGTAATTATTTATTCTTTAGTAGGGATTATTTTTAATTTGAAGTAATTAAGTATGCGATCTTAGCATCATTTGAACTCGAACAATACAGTGTTCGAGTTTTTTTATTTGCTGTGCAAGTTGGGCAGTGGGCAGTTCGATGTTTGTTCTTTCTAGTTCGCATTTAGTGCATGTGATGATGATCAGAATAGGGGGGGAACGCGTCAAAAATTCGTGTCGATGGTGAAAATTGATTGGAAAAGGTAAGAACCGCGTCAAAAACACGTGTCGAAGGTAAAATTTGATTGGCAAAGGTAAGAAACGTGTCAAAAATTTGTGTCGAGGGTAAAATTTAATTTGAAAAGGTAAGAACCGCGTCAAAAATCCGTGTCGAGAGGAAAATTTGATAGGAAAAGGTAAGAACCGCGTCAAAAATCCATGTCGAGAGGAAAATTTGATTGGCAAAGGCAAGAACCGCGTCAAAAATCCGAGTCGAGAGGAAAATTTGATTGGCAAAGGCAAGAACCGCGTCAAAAATCCATGTCGAGAGTAAAATTTGATAGGAAAAGGCAAGAACTGCGTCAAAAACCCGTGCCGAGGGAAAAATTTGATAGGAAAAGGCAAGAACCGCGTCAAAAACCCGTGTCGAGGGAAAAATTTGATTGGCAAAGGCAAGAACCGCGTCAAAAATCCGTGTCGATGGTAAAATTTGATTGGCAAAGGTAAGAATCGCGTCAAAAACCCGTGCCGAGGGAAAAATTTGATAGGAAAAGGTAAGAACCGCGTCAAAAATCCATGTCGTGAGTAAAATTTGATTGGCAAAAAGGAAAGAACCGCGTCAAAAATCCGTGTCGATGGTAAAATTTGATAGGCAAAGGCAAGAACCGCGTCAAAAACCCGTGACGAGAGAAAAATTTGATTGGAAAAGGCAAGAACCGCGTCAAAAATCCATGGCGGTAGAAAAAATTAATTGGATACCTGACGAGTAGGCGACTAAAAGTAGTGTCAAGTCGCCGAGTTATTTTCTTTAACCATTATTTATAGATCAGATGCTACCGGATCCTTCAAGTAAGCGAATTGAATTTTTCATCAATACATGGTTAATGGCGTAAAAGTAGCGCCCTGACTTCCGAATGTTTTAAGGTTTTCTTTCTTCCTTCTGTTTAATATTAACGATTGGCAGCTTAGAGGTATAATTCAGCATTTCTATCAACTGTTCCGTCATATGAGTCGGACTATATTTAAAGCCTCCTTTTACCCAGGAAATAATAAGTCCATAGAGGCCATATACATGATAGTTTGTTAATAATTCATGATTAATGGCATTTGGGATATGATCAAAGCCAATTTCATCATAGGAAAGCTGTGTTAAAACGGAAATAATCTTATCTTGAAATCCAGAGAGTGCGTGAGAATGAATCATAACTGAATAGAAACTTCCGTATTGATATACATGTTCAAAAATCTTTACACTTGATGTTGTTAAATTTTCAATATGTAATTTTCCAATGCCGATATATGGTTCGCGATAGCTCCGAATAAGGTCATCTAGTATATCGTTAGTTAATTCTTCCAATAATTCTTCTTTCGTCTGAAAATGTTTATAAAAGGTGCCGCGATTTAAATCCGCTTTTTGTACAAGGTCAGTCACTGTGATTTTTTCAAACTCTTTTTCAGCCATTAGAGTAATAAGAGCATCTTTTAGCCCTTTTTTAGATTTATGAATTCTTCGATCATTTTTCATCAACAATTCACCTTCCCTTTGTTGATTAACTTTTATTAATATACAAGTGATAGCCAATGTATTTATTATTGAACAAATGCTATCTGTTTTGCATATTGTTACTTAAATTATAGAAGATTAAACTGAAAGAGTACAAACTATTTTGATAGCGCTTTAATGAAAGTGCATAAATGAAAGGGGTAATTTTCTATGAAACTAAAAGATCAAGTAGCCATTGTAACAGGTGCAGCATCTGGTATGGGAAAAACAATTGCTGAGTTATACGCAAAAGAAGGTGCAAAAGTGGTTGCAGCCGATTTAAATAAAGAGGGTGTAGAAGCAGTTGTGGACACCATTAAATCAAATGGTGGTCAAGCAATAGCTCTTAGTGTGAATATTGCTAAATTAGATGAAGTTGAAGGAATGATTGATGCTGCGGTAAAAGAATTCGGTACGTTAGATATTCTAGTCAATAATGCAGGTATCATGGATGCAATGGAACCTGTAGGAGATATTACAGATGAAAAATGGGATCTTATCTTTGATATCAATACAAAAGGTGTGATGCGAGCTATGCGCAAAGCTATTCCGATTTTCCTCGAAAAAGGAAAAGGCGTGATTGTAAACACAGCTTCAACAGGTGGTTTAAACGGTGCGCATGCTGGTGCAGCTTACGGTGCATCTAAGCATGCAGTTGTTGGCTTAACAAAAAACACTGGTTTCATGTATGCAAAAGAAGGAATCCGTTGTAATGCTATTGCACCGGGTGGGGTGGCAACAAATATTGCATCAGCCTTAAAACAACCAAATGAATTCGGAATGAGTCGTACAAGTTTAGCGTCTGCAGTCATGCCACGTGTTGGTACGCCGGAAGAAATTGCGAAAGTGGCTTTATTCTTAGCTTCGGATGAATCTAGCTTCGTGAATGGTACGGTCATTACTGCTGATGCTGGTTGGACAGCAGCATTCTAATATACTATTGATATTAATGGGTATAATACTTGTTTAAAGAGGATAGTTGAGTATAGAAAATATGCTCAATCTATCCTCCCTTTGTACAACAAATGGCCTCATTTACAATAACAACCAAAATCATTTATGGTTGTGCTAACGCTGTCTGTTGTTGGAGAACATAAATTTAGAAACTCTTTTTAAACCTCTATATACCCCTCTAAATAAGCTACAGCTTCTCCAGCTATTTTTACAATCTCACCTAAATCAGTACAATATAGTTTTCCTCCTCTTTCTGATAATTGTAATGCGATAAGCTTATCTTTATTCAATCTATCTTTCCAAAAAGGAACTAAAGTACAATGAGCAGATCCTGTAACGGGATCTTCGTCTACTCCAGCCTTTGGAGCAAAAAATCTTGATACAAAATCTACTTCTTTTCCTTTAGCTGTCACTATTACACCAAAACCATCTAATTTTTTTAGTTCATCCATATTTAATTCAAGAGTTAAAATATCCTGCTCTGTCTCAAATACTGCCATGTAATCTCTAGATTTATAGACCTCTTCAGGTACTTTACCTAAACCTTTAATCAAAGCTTCTGGGGGATTAGATTGTTTCCCTTTTCTTGAAGGGAAACATAAAGTATAAAGGCCGTCTTCATTAATAACCTCTAGAACTCCACTTTTAGTTGTAAACTTTATATTTTTTAAATTCTCATCTAAATATGAGTTTATGACATAAGCTGATGCTAATGTGGCATGCCCACATAAATCTATTTCTCCTTCTGGAGTAAACCATCTTAACTCATATTCATTCTCCTTTTTTACAAAAAAGGCTGTTTCAGATAAATTATTCTCATTTGCAATTTTTTGCATGAGTTCATCCTTGATCCACTCATTTAACGGACATACCGCCGCTGGGTTTCCTCTAAAACGTTCATTAGTAAATGCATCAATTTGATAAATCGGTATTCTCAATTCCAAAATCTCCTTTACAATGAGATACTTTTAAACATTCATAGAAATTTTATTACACCATTCATTTTAATTATAAATTATTCCTCAACTAATTTGCGCGGGGGAGTTTCTAATCAAACTGCTTATGGTATTTATAATTGAATAATAAAGATTGTCTTATTGTATTCGTTCATTCACAAAACTTTTGTCGAGACAGTATTAAAGCAATTTATTACCGGTTATCCCACTATTCACGTGGCATGTGATAAACTAAAAATATTCAAAGTGGAGAGAAGTGTTCGAGATGAAACAGGAAGTAATTATTAAATATGTGCAGGTGACAAAATAATAGAGGTACGGGGGAATGTTAATTGGTATTAAATCATAGAGGGTTCGATGAATGGGCGAAGGATTATGATCAATCCGTAAGATTATCTGAGGGAAAAGAGGCTTATCCTTTTGCTGGTTATCAAGATGTAATTAATCTTGTATATCATATGGCAGGACATAAACCGTCATCAACCATTTTAGATGTAGGGTTTGGCACGGGGACATTAACAAAGCGATTGTACGATGACGGTCATAACATCTATGGAATTGATTTCTCAAAAGAAATGATAGCCATTGCTAAGGGAAAAATGCCTAACGCTAATCTTTTTCAAAAAAATATGGAAGAAGGTCTTCCATTCGAATTTGAGAAGGAAAAATTTCATACCATTATCTCTACCTATGCACTTCATCATGTAACAGATAGAAAAAAAATTGAATGGATTCAACAGCTCTCCTTTTCGTTACATGAAGGAGGGTCAATTATTATTGGAGATATTGCCTTTGAAACAAGAAGTGCGCATGATCAATGTAAAAACAGAAGTTATGAGGATTGGGATCATAGTGAATTTTATACCGTCTATGAGGAAATAAAGGAAGAATTAATAGCATTAAAGTTTAAAGTAGATTATAAGCAAATCTCTCATTGTGGAGGCGTATTATTAGTTCGACGTTAACTATATAACCCACTAAATTGAGAAAGGAATGAACCATGAATAAAAAGCAGAAGAGAATTGAGCAAATAACACGTTTGCATTCACCATTAAGATGTCCTATTTGTAAGGGAGATTTGAAGGTAGAAGACAATAGCCGACTAATCTGTAGCCACCTTCATAGTTTTGATATTACAAAGCAGGGCTATATCAACGTCCTAACTCATAAAGTAAACAGTCATTATGATAAGGAGTTATTTGAAGCAAGAAAACAAATCATCACAAAAACAAAACTATACAATCCGTTACAACAATTAATCATTTCGCATATAAAGGAGCTTAGTCCAGGACAGATGATTGCTGATGCTGGTTGCGGTGAAGGCTCGCATTTACATATGATCTTAGAAAAGCTAAATGTAACTGAGCAAAAGTATGTAGGAGTCGGTTTAGATATTGCTAAAGAAGCAGTTAAAATGGCAGCGGGCAATGATGATGAGTGGATATGGCTTGTTGGGGATTTGGCGAATCTACCCTTCACCGACCATTCTGTAGATGTGCTATTAAATATTCTATCACCTTCTAATTATCAGGAGTTTAAAAGGGTGTTACGAGAGGGTGGCATCGTAATTAAGGTTGTCCCCCGTCCTAATTATTTATTTGAGTTAAGAAGTGCGTTATCGAAAAATAATCACTATGATAATCAAGAGATACTACAATTGTTTAAAGAACATTTTCATGTTATCAGTCAAAAAAGTTTGCATTACACTGTAGAACTTAGTAGTGAAGAGAAGAAACAACTTGTAAAAATGACACCCCTCACATGGAGTGGGCAAGAAAATACGAAGAGGTTATTTATTGAGGGTGATCATAATCAAATTACGGTTGACCTTGAAGTGATCGTCGGAAAAATAAAATAAAATTGAAGCTGGGGGAAATACATTATAATCCCTGGATTTATTTAAACATTCTGCCTCATAGAGTCTAAATGAAGGGAGGAGGCAAGTATGCAAGATGAGATAATGGAAGCGTTAAGATTAAGAAAGCAAGGTGAATGGTTATTATCTAATCAGCTTTTTTTGAAGATGTTGGAATCTTTTCCCGATGATGCAAACCTTTTATACCAAAGTGCTTGGAGTTACGACTTGCTCGGTGAAGAAAGAAAAGCCGTGCCCCTCTATGAAAAAGCCATTCAAAAAGGATTGAAAGAGGACCTGGAAGGGGCTTATATTGGTTTAGGCAGTACACTTAGAACGTTAGGGGAATATGAAAAATCTAAAGCAGTATTAGAGGAAGGATTCCATCAATTTCCCCATAACGGAGCACTAGTGACATTTTTAGCGATGACTTTATATAACTTAGGGGAACATGAATTAGCGATGAATCATTTGTTGAGATTATTGGCTAATACTTCAAGGGATGAATCAATTACTGCTTATCAAGAAGCGATTCATTTTTATCGCGAGCAATTGAATAAAACATGGGAGTAGGTAAGCATCGAATGATTAATATAGCAGAGTTACAAAAAGAGGTTGGACAATTTAGTAAAGAAAAAGGCTTTGATAAAAACAGCGTCGAGGCTCGTGCACTCTTTCTAATGACGGAGGTAGGTGAAGTGGCAAAGGAAGTATTATCACTTTCATGGGAAGAGGATAAGGAAGTGGTGAAAGAACGCCTAGGTTTAGAGCTATATGATGTAGTATGGAATGTGTGCGAGCTAGCGAATAAATTAGATATAGATTTAGAGAAAGCCTTTGTACAAAAAAGTGAAATTAATCGCAGCAGAACTTGGGAATAAAAAAAGTGGTTGAATGAAAATCAACCCCTTTGAATAATTAGTAATGATCTTGAATCGTGAAACGAATGGAAAAGGTTGTCCCAGAAGAGTCTGTAGTAAAATCAATATTAGCATTATTTCTTTTGGCAATGGCAAACGAGATAGCTAGCCCTAGACCAGTTCCCTTTTCTTTTGTTGTAAAAAAGGGGGTAGAAATCTTGTTCATTACTTCAGGGGCAATTCCTGTACCTTCGTCTGTTATAGATAATACGACTTGACCACGATCTAAGTATGTACTGATATGTATAGATGCTTTCGCATGCATTGCATCTAAAGAATTATTTACCATATTAATAATTAATTGACGAATCTCGTTTTGATCTAAATTTAATAGTGGTAAAGGGTGCAGCTGAAGATGGATTTTTTTATTTTCTTTAATGGCTCTCGTCTCTAGCAATGGATAGATAGATTGAATAATTTCGTTGAGATGTTCCTTCTCTTTTCGACTAGGCTTATTCTTGGCCATATCTAGAAATTCACTAATAATGGAATTGACACGATCAATTTCATTAATCATTAATAGAAAAATTTCTTGGTATTTTAGTAAATCTTCATTTTTTTCTACTAACTGAAGAAAGCCTTTCACAGTTGTTAGTGGATTACGCACTTCATGCGCTACACCAGCTGCCATTTCCCCAATCAACCGTAATTTTTCATAATAAGCTCTTCTTTCATTTTCTTTCTTCGTCTCTGTTATATCCTGCATAATCACTAGAAGACCTTTTGTATCGGGTATTGTTTTCACTTTAAAATAATTAGTATTTGCGTATGAGAGGTCAAAACTAATCCCTCTTTGCTTCTTGTATGATTGATATAACTGTTTACATACTTTCCTACATAAATCTGGTATAGCCTCACAAATATTTCTGCCTAGTATTTCGTCTTTTACGATATTAAACATATTTTCTGCTGAACGATTAACAAATAAAAGTTGCATATCCTTGTTTAAATAATAGCAGCCATCAGAAATATTTAGGAGTATCTGGTGGAGGTGAATATTATTTAATCGATTCTCTTCGGGCAAGATAGAAAAGTTCTTTGTCGTAGTCATCTGATGTAAAATCGCTCCTCTCAAATGATTGTTAGTTTAATAGAGAGGCTAAGAGAATTACTCGAAGCCTCTTTATAAAAACAATACTTCTCTATTCTATTGTGATGGAGTATAGACCAAATCCATTATTACTTGGCCCAATATATTGAATGGGGCTATTTTCATTAAGTAAATCTTTAGCCTCTATGGACGATTCAAATTGAATATTTGGTGTATTTAAAACAGACGTGAATGTCCAGTTATTATCTGCCGTAGGATCGATGGTGCCTTGCTCAAGAATGTAATCAATGATTACTTGTCTGTTTTCATCTGGATACATAGTAACTGATTGTTGGTTTCTTACACCTGGGAACTGCCCACTTGCGCGATAATTATTAGTCGCTACAATGAAGTTTTGCTCAAGATTAATCGGTGAACCATTATAGCTTAAACCTTTGATTCTATTCGCATTTTCATTGATCAATTTTCCTTCAGTATCATATTTGGCAGGCTCTGTTACATCAATTTCATAAGTGACTCCGTCTATCACATCAAAGTTATATGTTGGAAATTGCTCATTTATTAAAGGTTGTGTTTGTTCCTCACCAGGTAAGATTTGATTAAACTGACCAGCAGACATTTCTAACCATTCTTTTATATCAGCGCCGGTGACTTTAATGGCTGCAACCGTGTTTGGATACAAATATAAATCAGCGACATTTTTAATCGCTATCGTTCCTTCAGGTATATAAGTATAATAATTTGCTCCATTACGTCCGCCAGCTTTAAAAGGAGCTCCAGCAGATAAAATCGGAGTACCCTCTTCTGGTGTGCCAGCTAGTTGTTTTTCTAAATACCATTTCTGTGCATTTGTAACAATTTGAATGGAGGGATCATCTTTTATTAATGCAAAGTAACTATGAATATTGGCAGTCGTATTGCCAACAGGTTGTCTTACATATTCTAAAGTTTGTTCATGAGAAAGTTGGATGGCATCGAGTATGTCTGGATCGGCAATTGTATTGGTTTCGCTTTCTGAATTATATACGCTTCGCAATTCAGACTGGACATTGTTTACTTTCCAATGTCCAAAGGAAGTGGTAAGTGATAAATCAATGACACCTAAATGATTACCCCAGTTACCAGGCATAACAACGGGTACACCATTAATTGTCCCTTTCTCTTCATTCACTCCCGGTAAGTCTGAAAAGTCTCCTGGAAAGAGCTTATGGTTATGACCAGAAATAATAGCATCGATTCCTTTTACTTTTGTTAGCGCATATGTAGCATCTTCATCCATCTCTGTATAATTTTCCGTTCCCATTCCAGAATGAGCGAGGACAATAACTAGATCGGCACCGGCTCTTTTCATTTTAGGAATGGTTTCTTTAACAGATTGGACGATATCTTTCGTATAGACTTTCCCTTCTAAATTCGCTCTATCCCATTCAGTTATTTGTGGTGTCACAACACCAGTTACACCGATATTTAATAAGTGAGGAAATCCCCTCTCATCTCTTACTATTTTTCTAATGATTTTGTATGGCTGGAAATACTGCTTTTCCTTCCCTTTCCCTTTTTTTACGTGATAGACATTGCTGTTCACATAAGGGAAGGGGGCATCATTTAATGTTTCATTTAAAAATGATAATCCATAATTAAATTCATGATTCCCTACAGTAGCAGCATCATAATCTAGAAGCTTCATAGCTTGGAATACCGGATGTAATTCTCCAGGTTTGATCGGATTGATCTTAGCTTTATAATCCCCTAATGGATTCCCTTGAATCAGATCACCATTGTCGAAAAGAAAGCTATTGCTCTCCTCCGTCCTTGCTTCTTTAATTAATGTGGCTGTTTTTGCTAGTCCGAAATCCTCCACTTCTTTGTCTTGATAATAATCGTAGTTGGAAAGGTTGGTGTGAATATCAGTCGTCCCCAATAAGCGAATATCTACTTTGCTTTTAAAAGGATTTGGAAAATGATTCGTTTCTGCTGCCTCTGCCTGATAAATTCTTGGTAAAGAAGAAATTACGAGGATAATAGTAAGACATAAAAAAGTAATTTTCCTTATCAAAATCGACACAACTCCTCTGTATTCATTTTTTAATCTTCACTCGAAACCATATAATAAATAATCTATTTTTCAACATAATAGTAACTATTTTCTATTTTTTTTGATAGAGGAGAAAAGAAGGGTTTTTGTTATAGAATTTCCTTAGAATAACAAAGAAGAACAAGAATTTTTGTATAATGGGGGACTTTTATCGTGAGTATTTCCAAAAAAATAGTTCAAATGTTTTCTTCATTTCTTTTTCAGTGCATCATCACGATTACTTAGATTTTTTTGATGGAATTAAGTTTAGTTATTAATATTAACGATGTTCGGATGCAAAATATGATTCTAAGTAAAAGGAGAGGATATTTTAAAATGCCGTTGCATAGGATGGTAAAGTAGCTTTTACTGAATGATATATAAGGGGGTTGGACGAGCATGATGTATGATTGTATCATTATAGGCGGTGGTCCTGCGGGGTTAAGCGCAGCTTTAGTATTAGGTCGAGCAAATAGAACTGTACTGATACTTGATCATCATCGTCCGAGGAACCGATTTACCACCTATTCACATGGTTTTTTGACACGTGATGGCATAGAAGTAGAACAGTTTAGACAGACAGCTTATGAGGAAATCATGCATTACCCTTCTGTTATAATAAAAAATCATGAAGTAATCCATGCAAGGAAAAATGACCAATCTTTCGTTATAGTGACGTTAGATAAAGAAGTATTCGAAGGAAGAAAAATCATCGTTTCAACCGGAATTAGAGAAAGACTACCCCAAATTAAAGGATTAGCCTCTTTGTATGGAAAAAGTGTGCATAATTGTTTTTATTGTGATGGTTGGGAGTTGAGAGAGAAGAAAATTGCTGTTTTATACGATCATCTTGGTTCGCTACATTTGATCAAACTTATTCATCAAATAACTAAACATATAGTAGTATGTACTAATGGTTTTCCGATAGATAGTAGAACAAGGGATCAGTTACAAAGTAAACAAATCCTTATCATAGATTTTCCGATTAAGGAATTAGTTGGAGAAGCAGGAAGTCTTTCTGCTATACTCTTTACAAATGGTAGAACTGAAAGGGTTGATTCCCTTTTTGTCAGTCCAAGATGGGAACATAATGGCACCATTTTATATGGGTTAGGCTGCAAGAAAGATGTAAATGGTAGAGTAGTTCGTGATCTTCATAATCGGACGACTATATTTGGTGTGTATGCGACTGGTGACGCTGCATTTATATCTCCTTCTCAAGTAGCGATTGCTGTTGGCGATGGTTCGCGTACTGCTATAACAGTTTCAGGTGATTTGGCAAATGAGGATTTTAAATAATATTTCGTTTGGCTCACGTTTTTTGTAGGTTATTGTTTGTCCCCCTTTCACATCCTCCCACAATTTCTTCATAAAAATAATCGATTCCTTACATTCTTTATTGTTATTTTTTTATTAAAGTACGAATTATTGGGACATATGTCCTTTTCAAAAAATGTTTGTTATCTTTAAATAAGAAAAGGAATGAAGAGGAGATGGGTGTTGGACATGAGTCGAGTGGACGTTCAGTTTTATATGGATAAATATAATCTGCACGAGGTGTTACCGGAAAGGCTGTATCCTCATCTGAGCTTGCATACTGTAGAAAAGGGAGAGCAGCTTTGTAGACAAGGAGAACAGGCGAAGGCATTGTACATCGTAGTAAAAGGAAAAGCAAAAGTATTTACAACATCTATGGAAGGAAAAACACTTGTACTTTCATTTCAAACACCGATTGAGTTGATCGGGGATATTGAATATATCCAAAACATTGATATTATCAATACAGTTGAAGCGGTATCTTCAGTAACAGTTATAAAAATCCCATATAAATTTCTCCGTAAACATTGCGAACAATATTCACCGTTTCTTATGTTTTTGCTAAAGGTTATTACGGATAAATTTAATGCAAAGTCAAATTTTTTAAAATTGAATGTGCTTTATCCAGTAGAAGTCAGACTAGCTAGCTATTTATTATCGCATTCATTTGATGAGGAACACTCATTAGTGACGGGTATGCATAGTACAAAAAATTTAAAAGATACTGCTAATCTCATTGGAACGAGTTATCGCCACTTAAATCGAGTGATTCAACAGTTTAGTGAACTTGGTTTAGTTGAAAGAAAAGACAAATGGATTCAGATTAAAGATTGGGAGGGCCTGCGGGAAATGGCTGGTTCGTCCCTATATGAATGAAACAACAGGAGAGGCTATATATGAAAAAGTATCAATATTTATTTTTTGATGTGGACGACACATTATTAGATTTTAGACATACGGAAAAAAGGGCATTAGAGCGTTTGTTTGAACAAGAAAATATCGTATTAACTGATGACATAAAAGGGGATTATCACCGCTTTAATAAAGGGTTATGGCATGCGCATGAACGGGGAGAGATTGGCAAAGAGGAACTTTTAAACACGAGATTTACCGAGTTCTTCCGACTTCATGGAAAGCAAGTAGACGGCTTAACAATGGAACGGAGTTACCGCAATTTCTTATCCGAAGGACATGAACAATTAGATGGAGCGCTCTCGCTTATTCAACAACTATCGACGCAATATGACCTTTTTATTATGACGAATGGTGTAGCGCAAACGCAAAATCGTAGGTTACGTGATTCCGGGTTGTTTCCTTATTTTAAAAATATCTTTATCTCAGAAGAAACTGGTTTTCATAAGCCTATGAAAGCATACTTCGATTATTGTTTCCAGCGTATAGATCAGTTTAATTGTGGAAAAGCACTCATTATTGGTGATTCTTTAGTAGCTGATATAAAAGGTGGTCTTGCTGCTGGAATGGATGCTTGTTGGATGAATGTTGCAAAAGTAGCTAATGACACAGACATTACACCCACTTATGAAATCAATAAGTTAGTCGAGCTCTTACCTATATTAGAAAGGAGGGAGTTCATTGACTCATAATCCAAAGGGTAAAGAACGATTAATACTAGCATTACTTTTAGGGATGCTAGCGACATTAGGACCATTAAATATAGATATGTATTTACCAAGCTTTCCGAGTATTGCTTCGGACTTAGAGACATCGGCTTCTATGGTCCAATTGAGTTTAACGGCTTGTTTAATTGGTTTGGCTTTTGGACAATTGGTGATTGGACCGATTAGTGACGCAAAAGGAAGGAGAAAACCACTTTTAATTTCTATTCTACTTTTTGCTGGTGCCTCTTTTTTATGTGCAGTTGCCCCTAATATTACAACCCTTGTTATTGCAAGATTTTTGCAAGGAGCTACTGCCTCTGCGGGAGTTGTCTTATCGAGAGCGGTTGTTAGAGACACATTTAGTGGAAGAGAACTAACGAAATTTTTTGCGCTATTGATGGTCATTAATGCGGTTGCCCCGTTAGTCGCTCCCATTGCAGGGGGAGGCATTTTGCTTTTTCCTTCTGCGAGTTGGCATTGGATATTTATAAGCTTAGGAATCATAGGTTTAATCATTTTCTTAATTGTATTTTTAAAACTTAAGGAATCCTTACCTGTAGAGAAGCGTAGACCAAGCTCTTTGAAATCCACGTTTCGGACAATGGCAGAGTTGAGTACAGACCGTTCTTTTATTAGCTATGCTTTAATCGTTGGATTTGTTCATGGAGGAAGTTTTGCTTATGTCTCAGGTACACCGTTTGTTTATCAAGGGATTTATGGTGTTTCACCGCAAGTATTTAGTATTCTATTTGGCATAAATGGACTTGCAATTATAACCGGGAGCACCATCGTAGGTCGTTTAGGTGGAAAAGTGACAGAGAAAAAATTGTTAAAAATCGCGGTCACAGTCGCTGCATCGTCGACATTATTCTTACTTTTGATGACGATTATAAAAGGACCGCTTGCATTAATCGTCATTCCAATCTTTATTTATATGCTCTCAATGGGAATGGTTTTGACAAGTTCGTTTACATTAGCAATGGAATTCCAAGGACATCGTGCAGGCAGTGCAAGTGCCATTTTAGGAATGCTTCCTCTTGTGGTAGGAGCGACGGTTTCTCCATTAGTAGGGTTGAATGAATCAACAGCTATACCGATGGGAGCCATTTTGTTCGTTACATCCTTTATTGGTTTTACCCTCTTCTTCACTGTTGCCAATCGTGATGAAAAGACACAAATAAATGTATAGAAGCATAGGATGAATCATTCATCTGAACAAATTGGACTGCATCTCAATTGTTAGAATCTAACAAATGGAGGTGCAGTTTCTTTATGGACAAATGATAGGAAGAATATGGAGGGGAACTCTTCTTATTTAGAATTTGAGCACCTATTTAAAAAGTCATGGAAAATCTGCACAGATTGAACTTGTATTGATTAATCAATAGTTACGAAAAGGTATAAAGTGGGTAGGTAATGGAGGAGTTAAGTAGGTTTGGGGCATAGGAAATTAGAAGTTTTCCTTATCATAGAAACATCTATGGATCAAATAAATGTCTCGCTCAAGCAATAAAAGGACAAGTTTTTTAAAGACTACGGATTCTAGAAAGTTTTTTTGACATTGGGAACCACCACATTTAATCGACAACTTGATCAGTATCGATCACTTCTTGCAAAAGAGAGATATGTTCATCGATAATATGAATTCTTGGATCTTGGGGGTTAGTAATATGTTTTTTCATATCTTGCAAAAAATGCAATTCTCTTTCCATCAATTGTCTTTCTATTGAATCAAGCATATATGAAAACTCCTTTTTAATGAAAAATAATAGAGGTTGTCCCTTCTTTCTATTATTATATGCACGGCAGTCTATTATATACATTACATTATTGCCACCTTTATTATTATACCTATATTTTTTTCCTAGATACAGTGCAAATTTCCTGATTGATAGTGAAGAAAGAGAACTTCATTTAATTTTCAATTTTTCTTTAAGTAAAGAAGGAGTATTTCAATCAGAGCAGGAATGAGTATAGTTTAAGTAATAATAGAGAGGAAGATGTGAAGTGAATCAAGTTTTATTAATTATTGATGCACAAGAAGCATTAATTGAGGGGGAAAACGGTCAAACGCCCGTCTATCAAAAAGAGCAGCTGATTACTACAATAAATATATTAATTGAACAAGCGGAGAAAAATGATATTGACGTTATATTTGTAAGAGATCTAGATGTAGGCGGTGGGAGTGGAGATGGCTTTCAAGTACATCACTTAATTAAGGTACCTGAAAAATCTTCCAAAAAAATGTTTAATAAACTTGCGACGAATGCTTTTTACGAAACTGGTTTATTAAATTACTTAAAAGAGAGGAATATTCAACATCTAATTATTGCAGGATGTCAAACGGAATATTGTATTGATACAGCTGTCCGATATGCAACTGTTAATGGTTTTGATGTTACTTTAATTAAAGATGGACACTCGACAATTGATTCAACAGTTTTACCTGCTGAGAAAATAATTGCTCACCATAATCAAACCCTTCATGGTCACTATAATGTTGATCATTTTTCAGTCGTAAGAGGTAGTCATGAAGCTGTCTTTATCCCACCTCACAATGAATACAGGAAGGAGTGGGCAGTTGAGCAAGAGCAACTAAAATAAGAAACTTATCCTTACTGAGTTGCCAAGAGAGTCTGCCCTACTAAATATTTGTTGAGCAGACTCTCCTAGTCAAACATCGCCGACTACCATTGTCATATGTTGAGGTAAGATAGAAATTGAAGTGGGTGTTTCGGCAATTAATTCTCCATCACAATCAATTTTTTGAATTGGTTGAGCTTCTATCTTTAATGATTTTGTTCGGAAATAGACGATTTCATCATTATTTTTATCTGGATAATCGTCTTTTACTTGTGATTGGAACCAGGTCCAAAAATTTTGCATACTGGCTTGTTTAATAATTAACACATCAAGTAAGCCATCTTGGATATTTGCTTGAGGAAAGAAGGATTGCATACCGCCTAAATAAGAACCATTTCCTATTACCACCATGACAGCATCATCATCATAGGTGCAATGATCACTTTCAATTTTTAAATGGAAGACTTCGTTTTGAAAAATAAGCTTAGACGCTTGAATATAGTAAGACATTTTACCAAGTTTTTTACTATTATTATCCATTTGCTCTGATACTTTGGAAATTAAGCCAATTCCCCAGAAGTTCAAAAAGTATTGATTATTAAAAGTACCGATATCTATTTGTTTTATCTTTTTTTCTTTAATCTGTTTAGCGGCTAATATTGGTTCTTGACTTATGCCAATGGTTCTTGAAAAATCATTACATGTGCCTCCAGGTAAGATAGCAAATGCTGGTCTCTCTTGCAATGGTGCTAATGCATTGACTAGTTCAAAGATTGTTCCATCTCCGCCAGCGCCGATAATTAAATCCACTGAAGACGCAAGTTTTTCCACGTATTTAGCGCCGTCACCCTCCTGTTTTGTTTGATATATTTTCACATTTGTAAAAGTTTCTTTTAATTCTGTTTCAATTTCTTCAATTTGATTCATTAATTTCTTGTTCCCTGCATTAGGATTTAAAATAATCGCTACAGTATTCATAACTACATTCCCCCTTTCATATGTACATACTTCCCGTTTTATTTGTAAATGTAGCATGAAATAGAAAAAAATATATTATTAATTCGAGATATTTCACTTGAAGATAAATCATTTGAGTGGTAAAGTGATAAATATAACGAGGTGACTTTAAAAATGAAAAAGCATACTTTAGGGTCTTTATTATGGATGAGGATAGCTAGATTTACACATCAAAGTAACTTATTATCTAATGAGTTTTTAAAAAAATATCAATTAACTGCTTCCCAATTTGATGTTCTTACACAGGTAGCAGCTTACGAACCCATTACCCAACAAGAGCTAGCTGATAAATTAACCGTAAGCCAAGGGGGGGTATCTAGAATGCTTTCAAAACTAGAAAAAGAGGGATTGATTATAAAAGAAGTAAAATGGAAAACAAAAAAAATTTCTCTTACAGCAAAAGGGAAGACAAAACTAGCTGCTGCATATGAGGCTCAATTACATTTTCAAACCTCCTTTTTTGATGAATCACTATCACAGGATGAGCAGAAGATTCTTTATCAGTTATTATCAAAACTACAAAAAAATAGTGATCAGAAGAAAAAATCCATTATATAGGAGAGGATTAAATGACGTACATTGCAGGTCATCATCATACATCGATGATTACAAAGGATGCGAATAAAAATAATCACTTTTATAAGAATATACTTGGTTTAAGACGGGTTAAAATGACTGTAAATCAGGATGATCCCTCTATGTATCATCTGTTTTTCGGAGATGAAATCGGAAGTCCAGGCACAGAATTAACATTTTTTGAAATACCGATGGCAGGTAGAACCCATAAAGGAACAAATAGTATTACCCGCATTGGATTACTTGTTCCATCCTATGAGAGTTTACTGTTTTGGTCTGAACGTTTTAAGCAATTAAAAGTAAAACATGGAGAAATTACAGAATATACGCAACGCCCCAGTCTATCATTTGAAGATCCCGATGGCTTACAATTAGTGCTTATTGTCTCTGAGCAAAGCCTGTCATTTTGGAGAGGTTGGTCTCAATCACTTATCCCTAAGGAGCATCAAATTATGGGCATGGGCCCAGTTGAAATGACAGTGAGAAGACCCGAGAAGTTACAGGACACGCTAGTGAATATGTTTGGCTACTCTATTTCTTATCGAGAAGAAAAATTAACGGTCTATCAATCATTAGCAGGAGAACCGTTCGGTGAAATTGTGGTGATTGAAAAAGATGGACCAGATGAGAGACCAGGACGAGGTAGTGTTCATCATTTAGCAATCCGAGTAAAAGACGAAGAGGAACTGAAATATTGGGAAAGTAAAGTAAGAGAAAAAGGTTTTTTAACAAATGGTATTATCGATCGCTATTATTTTAAAAGCCTATACTTTAGAGAATCTAATGGTATCCTTTTTGAAATTGCGACAGATGGTCCCGGGTTCACAATTGATACCGATCTCGTGCATTTAGGAGAAACTTTAGATCTTCCGCCATTCCTCGAAGAACGCCGAGAAGAAATAGAAAAGATGCTTAAACCTATAGAGGAGAATGAATAATGGAAAAATACCGGATAAATAAAGAGAATGGTCTGGAGTTCGGCTTGTACTCATTGGGTGATCACATTCCTAGTGGTAAAACAGGCAAACGAATATCCGCGCAAAAGAGACTAAATGAAATCATTGAGGCAAGTCAATTAGCTGAAGAAGCAGGTATTGATGTATTTGGCCTAGGTGAGAGCCATCAAACTTATTTTACAACTCAAGCACATACCGTTGTACTTGGTGCGATTGCCCAGGCAACGAAAAAAATAAAATTATCAAGTTCAGCAACAGTATTAAGTGTATCTGATCCTGTTAGGGTATATGAGGATTTTGCTACAATTGACTTGCTTTCAGGTGGCCGTGCTGAAATTGTCGCGGGTCGAGGTTCTAGAGTAGGAGCTTATCAATTATTGGGTATAGACTTGGCTCATTATGAAGATATCTTTGAGGAAAAGTTGGCTTTATTAAAGCAACTGAATGAGGAAGAAAGGGTGACATGGTCGGGAAGATTCCGTGCGCCATTAGATAATGCTG
Organism: Cytobacillus sp. FSL K6-0129; assembly: GCF_038007625.1. Taxonomy (NCBI): domain Bacteria; kingdom Bacillati; phylum Bacillota; class Bacilli; order Caryophanales; family Bacillaceae; genus Cytobacillus; species Cytobacillus sp. FSL K6-0129. The sequence goes on from NZ_JBBOXM010000001.1 coordinate 4,153,383, forward strand.
AAGTGCTTCCACGACCTCTGAATGGTTCACTTCCTATTTGGAGAGGTGTTGGCGGTCCACCAGCTAGTGCCGTTAAAGCAGGTAAAATGGGCATTCCAATGGTATTAACAACATTAGGTGGTCCAGCAGATAATTTCAAAATATCGGTAGATGCTTATCGCCAGACGTTAGAGGAGAATGGATTCCAAGCCAACCAATATCCAATTGCAACAACGAGTTTGTTTTATGTTGCAGATACAACTAGAGAAGCGCTTGAAGGAATGTATCCTTATCTAAATGGTGGCTTTCAAGCGATCAGAGGTGGAGGGGGTTACCCTATTCAGCAATTCACACAAGCGCCGGATGTAAGGGATGCTTTAATGGTTGGGAGTAAGCAGCAAATTATTGAGAAAATCCTCTATCAATATGAATTATTTGGGATGCAAAGGTTTTTAGCACAAATCGATTTTGGTGGAGTACCTTTCGCTGATGTAATGAAAAATATAGAGATTATTGGGAATGACATTATTCCAGCAGTGAAGAAGTATACAAGAGAAGAAATGTCGTCCGAAAGTTAATAGAAGCAAAGAAGCCACCCTATTGAAGGTGGCTTCTTTTTATATCTTATCAGTATCGATAATATTCATCTCTTTTATATGATTTTTTGCCTCTTGATCACCTAATTGATAGATCATCTCATAAAGACGCATCAAAATTTGATCATATTCAGGGTTAGGCGATTTTTTATGATACTCAAGAAAAGGAACTTGAGCTCTAGCAAAGGTTTTTAACTCTGCATTATAGTTCTCATCTAAAAAGCGGTTTAGCTCAGCAATTTCAGCACCTGTTGCATATACTCTAAACTGCCAATCATGACCATCCATTGTGTCAAGTATTGTACCGTTTTCAAGGTTGATATAGTAAGCTTCTCTATTACTGTCCATTTAAACCTCTCCTTTTTCTCGGATAGTCATGTTATTCCCTGTTGGACTTGTAGATAAACAAACTATTAAATAACTATTTTTATTAGTATGCCATTGAATCAGTTGTTTTTAACTTAATTGTTCTAAATATCGGTATAATGTAGATTTACTGATCCCTGTTTGTTCTTTAATTTCTAATAAAGTGAAATTTTTTGTTTGATACATTTCGATCGCTTTTTTAACATTCTCATCAGGCTTTTTTGGTCTACCACTCGATTTTCCATTTTCTTTTGCTTTTGTTAATCCCCTTCTGGTATTTTCACTGATTACGTCACTTTGAAAGGAAATAAGCTTATTTAACATTGGTAAGAAATGCTTACCCGTTTCATCACCTGTATCGATTTCTTCATGTATTGCTTGGAAATAGATTTTTCGCTCATCTAACTCATTTAATAATTCTGCGAGATGATTAGTGGAGTCAGCTAATACGTTCAGTCTAGCGACAATCACTGTATCACCTTTTTGCAAATGGTTTAATAAATCCTTTAATTTATTTCTTCTTTTTGGTGAGGTATGTGCTTCTTGAAAGTATATATCGCAATCTTTTAAGTAAGTATATTGCTCATCTATATCTAAATCATGTAGAGGTCGTAAATATCCTGCGAACATAATCATTGCTCCTTTTCTTCTTAAAATGAAATAAGAACTAATAGTTGCATACGTAATTAAAGATATCATATCACATCACCTGAAAATTTCTTGATATGACATAATTAATCCCAAAAACGTTCCTTTATGAAACTTTTTGTGTTAAAATCTTCTCATTGCCTAAAAAAAGACGTGAATGAGGTGTTTAGGATTGATCACATGGAAAGAACAGTGGTTTTCAAATATTAGAGGAGATATTTTATCAGGCATTGTAGTTGCACTCGCACTTATCCCAGAGGCAATCGCCTTTTCTATTATAGCTGGTGTTGATCCAATGGTAGGGTTATATGCATCTGTTTGTATTGCTATTATTATCTCTGTTACAGGTGGGAGACCCGGAATGATATCTGCAGCAACTGGAGCAATGGCACTCTTAATGGTTCCTTTAGTAAAAGAATACGGTTTGGATTATTTACTTGCTGCAACTATTTTAACAGGAGTCATTCAGTTTTTATTCGGTGTATTTAAAATAGCTAAGGTAATGAAATTTATCCCGAGAGCAGTCATGATGGGGTTTGTTAATGCACTTGCCATTCTCATTTTTATGGCTCAGGTGCCCCATATTTTAGGAGAGTCTTATATGACTTTCATCTTTTTAGCTATTACTCTTTTAATTATTTATATTGTACCAAGATTTATCAAGGTCATACCGGCTCCACTCATTGCGATCGTTTTCCTTTCAGCAGCCGCTATCTTTTTTCAAGCTGATATGAAAACGGTCGGGGATTTAGGAGCGATTTCACAAACATTACCAAGCTTCTTCATACCGAATGTCCCATTTAATTTAGAAACATTGATGATTATACTCCCCTTTTCTGTTGCTTTGGCAATTGTTGGGTTGCTTGAGTCATTATTAACTACTCAAATTGTTGACGATATGACTGATACTGTTGGAGATAAGAATAAAGAAGCAAGAGGGCAAGGGATTGCTAACTTTGTAACGGGTTTCTTTGGGGGAATGGCAGGTTGTGCAATGATTGGACAATCCGTTATCAATGTGAAGTCGGGTGGTCGAGGACGTCTATCAACGCTTATAGCTGGACTTGTATTAATGTTTTTAATCCTTGTGTTAGGAGGGGTCGTTGTCCAAATTCCAATGCCTGTGTTAGTAGGTATTATGGTTATGGTCTCTATAGGTACCTTTGATTGGTCTTCTTTTGCTTATTTGAGAAAGGCACCATTATCTGATTCGTTAGTGATGTTAGTTACAGTCGGGATCGTTGTGTACACACATGACTTATCTAAAGGTGTTATTGCAGGTGTCATATTAAGTGCTATATGCTTCGCAGCGAAAATATCAAAGGTAAAAATAACAAAGACAATCGACCACACAAATTGTTTAACAAATTATCAGGTTCAAGGCCAAATATTCTTTGTCTCTGTTGATGCTTTTTTAGAAAAAATAGATTTTGACGTAAAAAAAGAGACGATTGTATTGGATTTCACTCAAGCTCATATTTGGGATGATTCAGGTGTTGGTGCGTTGGATAAAGCGATCTTGAAGCTCAAAGAAAACGGAAATTCCGTTAGAGTTCGAGGTTTAAACGATGATAGTGAACAAATAGTTAAGCGATTAGCTGTCAGTCAACATGAGATACAAAAGAGTTAGGTAAATGATATCATCATTTAAGATGTGTAAAAAGGTTGCGAGATGCTCGGCACTCGCAACTTTTTAATTGTAGAAAGTAATGATAAGTTTTTTTCCCTTATCTTTGAGTTAAAAGATAATTCATAATTATTTTTTAATGAATGATTTTCATTCATTATTTCTAAAATCTATTGTCGTCACTAATCACCCCATGATAAAATGCAGTGGTGCCTCAAATGGAGAGCGAATTGAATGATGGAGGATAGAAGCCATGAAAAAATATATATGGGATAGTATTGTCATTGTCTTTGGTGCGTTTCTTTTTGCATTAGCTATTAATCTGTTTGTCATCCCGAGTGAACTTAGTGAAGGCGGAGTTACTGGATTGACAATTATATTCTATTATCTTTTTGAATGGTCTCCAGGATTAGTGAGTTTCATATTAAATGCCATTTTATTGATTGCAGGTTATAAATTTTTAACGAAACAAACCGTTATATATACGATTATTGCTGTTATTTCGCTTTCTCTTTCCTTACATTTAACTGAAGGGTGGAACATTGATTCGAATGAGATATTAGTTAATGCCATTTTTGGAGGAATATTCTCTGGAGTTGGTATCGGATTAATTATTCGTGTTGGTGGTACTACAGCTGGAACAACCATTCTTGCGAAGATGACAAATAAGTTTTTAGGATGGAGTATTAGTTATAGCTTATTATTTTTTGATATTCTTGTTGTCTTAAGTTCTTATTTCATTATTGGTGCAGAGAAAGTAATGATTACACTTATTATGTTATATGTCGGTACAAAAGTGATGGAGCTTATTATTGAAGGATTAAATCCTAAAAAGGCTGTCACAATTATATCAAAAGAGTCAGACACGATTGCCCAACAAATCAATCAAAAACTCGACCGTGGAGTAACAGTAATGAACGGAAGAGGATATTATACAAAGCAAGCAAAGGAAGTACTATATATTGTCATTAGTAAACAAGAAATTATGAAATTGAAAAAAATTGTTTTAGCAACGGATCACACAGCCTTTGTTGCCATACATGATGTACGCGATGTGTTTGGTGAGGGGTTTGGAGATATGTCAAAAGGATGAGAAGTCGGCGATGAGCTGGCTTTTTCTTTTGGAAAGTTGAAAGTCTATAATATGTTGGAGTATTAGAGTGTAACCATTTAGAATATGATTCTCAAAAAAGGAGAGACTACCGCTCTCAGGAGAAGCGTAGTTACCTCAAGTGGCTTAAAAGAAGTCAAACTTGTTGAAAAAGCAGAAGAGCTTAGCGCAACCGTCTTATATAACCGTAATTTAGAACACTAAAAGGAAATTGACTTTTCTATAGAGACGAAAGTGGCATATATTTGCAAATTGAAAAGATGAGCTAACTGATAGGCAAATTCGGCGTGAATCATGTAGAATAGGAGGGATGGTGTTTTATTCGAGATATTATAGAAGGAGAAAGAAAATGACAGAGAAGATAAATGATTTACAACAAGTCGAGATCAAGCCTTTGCCGATTGCAATTGTGTTAATGATTGCTGCTTTTATTGGATTATTTAGTGAAACGGCACTTAACATGGCTTTTACGAATATTATGGTGGACTATCAGATTGAACCTCATGCGGTTCAGTGGCTGACAACAGGGTTTTTATTAGTACTTGGTGTTTTAGTACCAGTTTCGGGATTACTTATTCAATGGTTCAGTACGAGGCAATTATTCGCTGCTTCCCTTATATTCTCGATTATTGGTACATTGATTGGCGCGTTATCAATCAGTTTTCCTATGCTATTAATATGTCGTGTGATCCAAGCGATAGGGACAGCATTGCTATTACCATTAATGACGAATGTGATCCTACTTATTTTCCCTGCGAATAAGCGTGGAAGTGTGATGGGACTTATGGGCTTAGTCATTATGTGTGCACCTGCTATCGGTCCGACCATTTCAGGGTTATTAATTGATCAATGGGGATGGCATTCTATATTTTGGTTATCATTACCTATATTAATCATTACTTTAGTTGTTGGAATGGCTTTTATGCAAAATGTTTCTACCATTACGAAGCCCCGAATTGATTTTGTTTCATTGTTATTATCGACGATTGGTTTTGGTGGCGTTGTATACGGGTTTAGTAGTGCAGGAGAGGGAAATGGTTCGTGGGTTAGTCCTTTGGTACTCTTACCAATTGTAATTGGTGTAATTAGTTTATTGTTATTCTCTATCCGCCAGTTACGTAGCCCAGAGCCAATGCTCGATTTACGTGTTTTCGCTCATCCAATGTTTTCTTTAGGAACCATTATGGTTTTCTTATGTATGATGATGATTTTATCGTCTGCTATCCTATTACCACTCTACTTAAAAGGTGGATTATTACTAACTGCACTAGCAGCAGGTCTTGTATTACTACCAGGTGGTTTAATTAACGGTTTAATGTCTCCAGTTACAGGGCGACTTTTTGACCGGTTTGGTCCAAGGTATTTAATTATACCTGGTTTCGTTTTAACAACGATTATGACCTTTTTATTTACTAGAGTAACGACGGAAACGAGTTCAGCTTTGATTATTTTCCTTCATACGGTGATGTTAATCGGCGTGGCGATGATTATGATGCCAGCTCAAACGAATGGATTAAATCAGCTGTCAAGAAGGCATTATCCAGATGGATCAGCTATTATGAATACACTATCGCAAATTGCTGGTGCTATTGGTACTGCCGTTGCTATTAGTTTAATGGCAGCAGGCCAATCCAGCTATATACCTAAAGAAGGTATGGCAAATACAGCTATCGCAGCTGAAGCACTAACAACTGGTGTTCAAACAGCGTTTTATCTTGGGCTAATTGCTTCAATCATCGGACTGGTTTTATCTTTCTTTGTAAAAAGAGTATATGTTGAGGATGAAACAAAATAAAACTCGCCATTTGGCGAGTTTTTTTAACTTTGATTTACTATAATTGTTCTACTGCATGCGGTTCTAAGATGACTTCGATGTTATTGCGTACAGCTTTAGAATACGGACAAGTTTCATGCGCTTTATGAACCAGTTTTTCTAATGTCGCTTGATCGGTTCCTTTTGCTTTAATATTTAATTTCACTTGTAAGCTATAGCCTTCTTTTTCATCCTTAAAGAGACTGACATTGCCAATTACTTCCGTATCTATCGGTGTCCGATCCATTTTAGATACACCTTGCAGGGCACTTTCAAAGCAAGCAGCATATCCTGCAGCGAATAATTGTTCTGGATTTGTCGCTTCGGGCATTTCTTTCGCTCTAGGTGTTCCTGGCATTGCTATTGCGACATTAAAGTTACCATCCTCCGATACCGCTGTACCTTCTCGACCACCACTTACTGTAACTGTTGCTGTAAATAATTTCTTAGCCATTTGGATCGTCTCCTTTTTGAAATAGATTGTACTATATATATAACCTTTTTTTGATGAGTTACACATTTTTTTTAAAATCTATTCAAAAAAATGAGGGTTTAAGTTTGGCTCTTTCTAATAAATGTTTTGACCTCAGGAGGCGTATAAGTATAAAATTGCTGAATTAAATCAGCAGGACTCTCGCTAACTAGTGCCATTTTTAAAAATTTGTCCTGTAAAAATTGTTGTTCATTCATATGAGCAATCAGTGAAATTAAGAGGTCAAAATAGTGATCAATATTGAGGATACCAATAGGTTTTTGATGTAATCCTAACTGTCCCCAAGTAAATACTTCAAAAAACTCTTCTAATGTTCCGCAGCCACCTGGAAGCATAATAAATCCATCGGCAAGTTCTTCCATTTTATGTTTTCTTTCATGCATAGAATCAACGATGACTAGATCACTTAAGTTCGAATGGGCAATTTCTTTATCTTGAAGGAATTTAGGAATGACACCAATTACTTTTCCGCCGTTGGCTAATGTACTATCTGCTACTGCCCCCATTAAACCAATACTTGAACCGCCATATATGAGTGTGATGCTTCTTTTAGCTAATTGCTCTCCTAAAACCTGTGCCCCTTTCATATAAGAGGGATGTGCCCCTTGGCTTGAACCACAAAAGACTGCGAGTGCTTGCAAATTTTTCTACCCCCTTTTTATTTAATGAAGTATACTTATCTAAAGTATAGCAAATATTCTTATAAAATTTGAAGCGGCAGGTGGACCTATGAATGGTGTCGACATCATTACAGATTGTATGGCGACAAATTTTGAAATACAAAAGGTACAAACAGTACATCGGTTGAAATTGGCAGAATTTTGGGGCATTAAAGAAGGCGATCGTGTTTTAGAAATAGGTAGTGGCCAAGGTGACACCACAGCAGTACTAGCTTATTTAGTCGGTGAGGAAGGGTTTGTTCACGGTATTGATATTGCTTCTCCTACTTATGGAACCCCTATTACACTAGGTGAATCCATATCTTATTTGTTAAATTCAAAAATTGGCAAACAAATTCATATCGATTTCCATATGGATTTATTATCTGACCAAATTGAGTTCTTGGAAAAATCTTTTGATCATATCGTTTTTTCACATTGTGCATGGTATATGAACTCAATTGAGGAGTTTGCCGCATTAATGAAAAAAGTGAAAAAATGGGGAAAGAACTTATGTTTCGCTGAGTGGGATACGAGAATAAGTGTGGTTGAACAGTATCCACATTTATTATCCGTTCTTATTCAAGCCCAATATGAGTCTTTCAAAAAAGAAAGTGATGCTAATATTCGTACATTGTTTACCCCATTTGATATACAAAAAGTGGTGAGAGAGGCAGGCTGGGATATAGAGAAAGAACATATTATTTTCTCACCAGAGCTGCAAGATGCAAAATGGGAAGTGACTAAATTAGTAAGGGACTTGCATACTGAGTTAGAGCAATTAGGAGAAATACCTGAAAAGCTAAGGTCGCTTATCTTGTCACAAATGTCCATGTTAGAAGATTTTCGCGTGACGAATGAAATCACGCCATTATCTGTTTATGCGTTTACAGCTAAATAGCCATTGGACCGAATGAAATTTCTGTACTTAATATAGGTGTTTGTATTAGACAACTTATCACCTTCCAACATACCTTATTAAGGAATAAAACAGAATGGAGGTCTTAGCGTGAGCTATAAACAATGGAATAACCCAAATCAGGTGGCAGGTGCGCAATCGGGTGCACAATTGCCTCATCAAGTGGCAGGTGCGCAAACAGGTGCACAATTGCCTCACCAAGTAGCAGGTGCTCAAACTGGTCCATGGGGTGGTCAACCGCAATTCTTATCCCCATCTCATTCACCAGCACAACAAGGTCCAACTCAAGTTTCTCCAACTCAGCAATATGTAAAGCCGAATTATTCAAACACAAATATCAATCATGTACACCCTAGTCATACTACAAATGTTAATAAACACTGTATTACGCACAAACATTATTTCCCACACACTGAATCCGTTGTAAATGAGTGTAAAGAACAACATATCATGTGTGGTCAGCCTTACAACCCTTGTCAAACAGGCGGTTGGGGTCCTAAAAGACCTTGGTAAATTTTTTTGAGAACTGTCATTAATGGCAGTTCTTTTTTATTTTTCTTATATTTTCTTGATAGTGATCAAAAGGTTATTACAAATAGTATTCACGTTGACTTTACAAGGTACATAAAATGATGTATAGTTGGTTACACGAGTAATCAACCTATCAACTAGGTAGGAAGGGGTTAAAAGTGAAATCAGTCTTTGATGATTCTAAGCCAATATTTCAACAATTGGCGGAAACGATAGCAGATGATATTGTTGATGGTCACTTAAAAGAGGGAGATCAAGTACCTTCGACGACAGAGCTTTCTCAGTTTTATCAAATCAATCGAGCAACAGCACAAAAAGGTTTAGGGCTTCTTGTAGATAAAGAGCTGGTATTTAAACAGCGAGGTGTTGGTATGTTTGTAGCGAAAGGAGCGAAGGCGTTGTTATTAAAAGAAAGGCAAGCAGATTTCTATAAACAATATGTGCTACCTATGTTAGATGAAGCGAAGCGCATCCATTTAAAAGAAGAAGAAATTCTTCGACTTATAAGGGGGGGGAATAATGATTAAGATTCAAGGGATCGATTTTAACTACGGATCCACACTTGCTTTAAAGAATGTAAACTTAGTAGAAGAAGAGCCCATTATTATGGGACTTTGGGGTCGGAATGGCGCAGGTAAAACGACATTAATGAAGCTGTTGGCAGGTTTGGAGAAACCCAAAAATGGCGTCATTGATATTCATGGAATCTCGCCCTACAATCATTCAGAAGGGATGAAGTATATTGCTTATATGCAGGAAAATCATCCGTTTTCTGAGTTTTGGAATGTGAAAGATGCATTAATGTTTGGAGCGTATTTCAATCCAAATTGGGATCAGCAATATGCTGAAGAGCTGGTGGAATTATTTGAATTACCTAAGAAGAAGCTGATAAGGAAATTTTCTAAAGGGATGCAAACAATGATAAAAATCGTCATTGGCTTGGCTAGTAAGGCGCCAGTAACAATTATGGATGAACCGACAAATGGGTTAGACGCATTTAGAAGAAAACAATTCTATGATGTATTGTTAGAGACATATGAAGACCATCCACGTTTGTTTATACTTTCCTCTCATCATATAGAGGAAATTGAACCACTATGTGAGAAAATAGCTGTTATTCATAACAAAACATTAGCTAGTTATACCGATACGGAAGAGTTAAAGCGAAGGGGGCTCATGTTAACTGGGCCTGTAGAAGAAGTGCAAAAGCTAGTGCAGAGTCACCACCAAATACTTCAACAGAAAAAGTTACGTAACCAAATGCAAGTAATGATTGATGATGTAATAACAGATGAATGGCACACAATCGCGAATGCAAATAAGGTTCGTCTAGAAAATGTTTCGTTGCAAGACTATCTGGTGCAAAAAACAATGACGCAGGAAGGGAGAGATTAACATGTTCTCTACATTTAATGGACCGTTTAAATTAATGTTCGAAGATTTGAAGAAACAGACAATTATTATTCTCTCTATTACTGTGAGCATACTTATTCTATTTTCTATTAGTGGCTATTTAATTGGTGAGAATTTCACTGGTGCGATTTTTGGACCTATATATGGATTTTTTCTCATTTATCCGTTTTTACTCTATAATAAAACATATAAGTATGTTCTTTCACTAGGAGGAACAAGGCGGCAGTATCTTTTAAGTACAATAATTAATACAGTTTTATTTATCTGTATTAATACGGCTTTTCTTAATGTGATGTATCAGTTAAATTTATATTTATCAGAGAACAATGTTAATCCAGTTCAATTGCAACATGTTGGCTTATTATTTCAAAGTGATAATCCAGTTCTTTATTGGTGGGCTGATGTTGTGCTGTGTGTGTTTTTATTTGGTGTCTTATTATTAGTCAATAGTCTATGGTTTTATTTAGGTACAATTAGGCTATTAATTGGGATAACGATTTTCGGTGGCATATTGGTTGTTTGGTTTACAAATGAAGGAATGGGTAAAATAATTGACTTATTTATTAATCATTTACTTACATTCATTCACATATTAGGATTCGCTGGTTTATGCGGTATGGCTTTATCCTACTTGATTATGCGAAACGGCCCACTGGAAAGAGGTGGCCATTTAGTAGGGATAAGATTAAAGAATAATTAACAATTATATTGAAAAAAGGTACTGCATGTCGCAGTGCTTTTTTTTTCGATGATATATAGTGAACACCTAACAACAATGAGAATGAGGGGTGAAACCATATAAGACATGTAAGAAAAAGATGAAAATTAAGGTTAGATATGGTAATTGGAATGTGGAGTGAAAGAATGGGGAAAGTAATGACGATATGATTAAAATCTTATATTCGGAGTAAAGTAAGAAGCATAGTGACGTTGTAGTACGGGATAATAGATAAACGCTTGAAAAATCGATTTTTTCCATTTGGAAAAATAAAAAAGCTGAAAAAACTGTATGATATGTTAAAATAAACTCAAGAATTGAAAATGTTAAGGTTAGTGAGGACAAAAAGTTGAATAAACAATTAACAAAGGATTACTCACCCTATTTAACTTTTAATCGAAGTGAATGGTCAGCACTCAGTAGGAGATCAACCATTCCTTTAGAGGATTTGGATTTGCAGTCATTACAAGGGGTAAATGACCGATTATCATTGTCAGAAGTAACAGAAGTATATCAGCCTATTTCCCAACTTTTGAATTTGTACTATTTAAATGCAAAAAACATGCATAAAGATAGCAATCATTTCTTACAGATGGAAACAAAGAAGGTTCCTTATATTATTGGTATTGCAGGAAGTGTGGCAGTTGGTAAAAGTACAACGGCTAGAATGATTCAATATTTGATTTCGGAGTGGCCTGAACAGCCTAAGGTAGACCTAGTAACAACGGATGGATTTCTCTACCCAAATGAAATATTAGAATCAAAGGGACTTATGAAGAAGAAAGGCTTCCCAGAAAGTTATGATATTAGTAAGCTCTTCAAGTTTCTTTCTGAATTAAAATCGGGTCAATCAGTTGTGCAGGCACCTGTCTATTCACATTTAACGTATAATATTGTTCGTGATGAGATGCAAACGCTTACGGAGCCTGATATTGTCATTGTTGAAGGAATTAATGTCTTACAGCCACCTAAAAATGTGAGAGGTAAAGATAAGCCCTTTATCTCAGACTTCTTTGACTTCTCTATTTATATCGACGCTGAGGAAGCGAATGTTGAGAAATGGTACAAAGAAAGATTCCAACTACTTAGGAGTACGGCTTTTAAAAATCCGAAATCTTATTTTAATAAGTTTGCCAAAATGAGTGAAGGGGAAGCTTTAGCAATTGCTGACCGAATTTGGAAGGAAACGAATCATACAAATTTAAAGAAGAATATATTACCCACGAAGAACCGTGCTGATTTAATTATTGAAAAAGGCGAAGGCCATAGTGTGACAGAAGTAAAAGTTAGAAAGCTATAAAAGGAATCCCGACAATACCTGTACTAATAAAAAAACTGAGTGATAATCATCACTCAGTTTTTTTCTATTTAACAATGGCTAATACAAATCCGTCGTAACCTTTTTGACCAACTGTTTGTATCGCTGTAGATTCTACTTGGGGATGATTTTCAAGAAGGTCGAAGAAGGAGCGTACACCTTGTATGCGAGGGTCCGTACTATGTTCTTCAATGATTTCTCCATTTCTAACGATATTGTCGGCAATAATTACTGCTCCCTTATTAGCTAATTTTAAGGCCCAATTTAAGTATGCTGGATTATTCTCTTTATCAGCATCGATAAATATTAAATCAAATTGCACTTCTCTTTCATCAAGAATAGGTAATGTTTCTAAAGCTTTACCCTCAATGATTTCAACTTGATCTGAAAATGGAGTCTTTTCAATGTTTTTACGAGCAACATTGGCATATTTTGAATTAGCTTCTAATGTATAAATTTTAGCCCCTTTATTGAGTGCTTTTGCAAACCAAAGACTACTATAGCCTCCAAGGGTGCCAATTTCTAGAATGTTTTTAGGGGAACGTAACTTTGTGATTAAGTAAAGAAGCTTTCCTTGAGTTGGTGATACATCAATGGCAGGTAAGTCTGCTTCCTCATTTGCTCGTAGTATATCTTCGAGCTCACTATCAATTGTAATTAATTTGTCGATTAAGTAATCATCCACATCAGACCACACAATTTTATCTTCCATCATTATCTCCCCTTTTATGAAAAATGTATGTTTCTTTATTTTAAGTATATGTTATGATTTATAATAAAAAAAATATATTATTTTTATAGTTTTATAAATAATAATTATAATAAAGGGTGATTGTATGAACACACATGGGTTAAGACTATTTTATCAAGTGGCAAAAATCGGCAGTTTCACTAAAGCGGCTGAGCAATTAAATATTAGCCAACCGGCTGTTTCTAGCCAAATTAAGAAATTCGAACATGAAATTGGTGTGCCTTTATTTCAACAAAATGGTAGAAAAGCCGTTCTTACTGAATTTGGTATAGCTTTGGCTGGTAAAGCAGAGCATTTGTTTTCTTTAGAAAAGCAAATTGAAGCATTTATAGATGATTACCGTAATGGTGAGGAAGGAACGATAAGGATTGCTACCACCTATTTACCTGCAAACTTATTATTACCTAAGTTAGCAGCCAGTTTTAAGCGTGAACATGAAAAGGTCAATTTGGTCATTTCTACAAGTAATACGAAAGATGCTTTTGATCAACTTCAACATTATAAAGCAGATATTGCTATATATGGTGGAATTGGTGAACGCCCGGAGAATGTTGATTGGTACGAATTATTAGAAGATGAACTATGGTTTGTTGTAGGGGCAAATCATCGATTAGCCAATCAAACGATTAAACTTGAAGAAATGGTCAAAGAGCCGTTCATTATGCGAGAAGAAGGCAGTTCCATGCGTGAGCATTTGGTCTCGCTTTGTTATGCTAACCAATTAAATCCGCCGAAGGTTGCCCTGCAATTTGATGGACTAAGTGAAACAATTTCTACGGTCATATCCGGATATGGAGCAAATTTTATTTCCTCACTCGTTGTCAAAGACCATATCAAAAATGGGCAACTAGCAAGGGTTTATGTAGAGGGCGTTTCTGTACAACATAGAATTGCCATTTGTACACGTAAAAACGAGGAACAATCCATCCTTGTCAAACAATTTATTGAGAAATGCAAACAGAACATTAGGAAAAATTATTGAAAAACATAATAAATATTGAATTTACTTATGGCCTAGTGTTGCTTAAGCTAAGAATAGAAGGTTTATAATGGAAAGGTGTTTTTCTATATGACATTTTTTATTGAGATATTCTTGCAAATTATTTTCCCTATTCTTCTTTTATTGGCATTAGGTGCTTTCTTGCAAAGAAAGTTTTCTTTTCAATTGAAGCAACTATCTACGTTAGTAACCAATTGTTTTATGCCAGCAGCTATTTTTTTACATATTTATCGCTCATCTTTTGATGCGAGTTTATTAGGCCAACTGTTGAGCTATTTGTTTATTTTTACGGTGGCTTTAATGATTATCGGGCAAATCATGGCGAAGTGTTTATCTTTAAATAAGGGAGAGGCAGCCACGTTAAAAAATAGTATTTCCTTGATGAATTCAAATAATTATGGTTTGCCTGTGAGTCAACTTGTTTTTACTGTTAATCCACTAGGTGTTTCCGTACAAATTATTATAATTGTAGTGCAAAATATTTTAACCTTTACATATGGTATGTATAATCTTCTTTCAACTAGCCGATCGATAGGTTCACTTCTATTGTCGCTCGTAAAATTGCCTGTGATTCATGCCCTTCTATTAGGATATCTCTTCTTATTATTCAACATCCCTCTTCCCACTTTTATAGAGATTCCTTTAGATCAATTGGCAGCTGGTTTTATTGGTTTAGCTTTATTATTGTTAGGTGCGCAGTTATCACAAATACAATTAAAAACGTTTCATCGTGTGATTACGTGGAGCTTAATTGGACGTTTATTATTAGGGCCAGCTCTTTCATTTCTTATTATTACACTTCTTGGAATTGAAGGGATTTTAGCACAATCATTATTTATTGCCAGTGCTTTTCCTACTTCAAGAAATACAGCTACAATTGCTCTTGAATATAACGTGGAACCTCAGTTGACTGCTCAAATTGTGCTCTATTCTACATTATTAAGCAGTTTAACTGTATCTTTAGTTATCTATTTATCTTACCTTTTATATGTATAATATAATGGTCTCAATCAACAATTATTTGTTATAGCATGCCGCAATTTTTTGGAAGTATGGCGTCTTCTCCTAAAATTGTAATTATATTTTCAATGCGGGTCATTTAATATTAACCTTTTGCTATAAGGAAATTTTTTCTATACAGACCTGCATAGTAAAGGATCTGTTTATATATATGGCGTAACTTTAGTTTTGGACTAATCGGTACTTAATTGGTATACTACATTTATTAAGGAGGGAGGACATTTTGGCTCGTCCATTAAATTTTAATCCGCAATTAAAATTAAAAGCTGTCATGATCTTGTTTTGGAAAAAAGGATATCATGCAACATCTCTCTCTGATCTACAAGAAGTCACCGGTTTAAGTAAAAGTAGTATTTATCAAGCGTACGGTAATAAATATGACTTATTTATAGCCGCCTTTCGTATGTATCATGAGGAACAGCTCAAACAACTTCAGGACATCATACAAAATGGCGTTAATGGTTATGAGGCAATAGAAACCTTCTTATTAAAAATTGTTCATGCAGAGGATGGTTTACCATGTGGTTGCATGACAAGCAATGAAGCGATTGAAATGGGTCCACATGATCAAGCGTTTTGTCAGCTCATTAATGAGCAATTTCAAGAAATAGAAGAAGTATTTATTAGTGCTATTGATAGAGGAAAGAAAGATCAATCAATAACTTCGCATACAGACAGCTTGTTGTTGGCGCGGTTTCTTATGGTGATCATTCAAGGTATAAATGTAATGAGCAGTACGAAAACAAATAGTGATCGTGTAATGGATGCACTATCAGTCACTAAACAAATACTAAAAGGTTTATAGAAAGTAGGGAATAAAATGAAAGTAGAAATTTGGTCAGATATTGCTTGCCCTTTCTGTTATATTGGCAAAAGAAAGTTTGAACATGCACTTGATGGCTTCAATCAAAAAGATGAGGTAGAAGTGGTGTATAAAAGCTTTCAATTGGATCCAAATGCTCCACAAAATACTACAGAAACGATGAATCAAATGCTGGCAAAGAAATACGGCCAGTCTGTTGAGCAAGTTGAACAAATGCAAAAACAAGTAACGGTACAAGCGAATGAGGTAGGCTTAGATTATCATCTAAACGATGCTAAAATGACAAATACCTTAGATGCTCATCGCCTAATCCACCTAGCAAAAGAAAAAGGTAAGATGAGCGAAATGAAAGAGCAATTACTTAAAAGTTATTTTGTCGAAGGAAAACATGTAGGGGAAATAGAATCATTAGTTGATATCGCAGCAGCTGTAGGATTAGATAAAGAAGAGGTAACATCTGTTCTAGCTTCTGATCAATATAAAAAAGAAGTAGAGGCAGATATGCAAGAGGGTGTGCAGTTGGGTGTGCAAGGTGTTCCATTCTTTGTCTTTAATCGCAAGTATGCCGTTTCAGGGGCTCAACCTTCAAATGTTTTTTCTGAAGTATTAACAAAAGTAATCGAAGAGGAAAAGCAAAGCCAACCATTGAATGTAATTAAACAAGGCGATGCTTGCACAGATGGCAGCTGTTAAATTTTATTTTAAGGAGTGTTTAACAAATGAGTGAAGCAATCAAGTATCAACTAGAATTAACAAGAAACAATCTATTAAGAGAAGTAAAAAACATCCCGCAAGATTTATTAGATGTTCAACCTGAAGGCTTCAATAACACAATCCATTGGCATATTGGACATGTTCTAACAGTGACTGAGCAATTCATAATGAATTATCCAAACAACACAGATCATCTTTCTGAGAATTATTTGCAGTTATTTGGTTACGGCACAAAGCCGAGTGATTGGACAGGAGAAGTCCCGTCTGTAAATTTTTTAATTGATCAACTACAAGATCAAATCGTTCGAATAAATAAAATCCCCAATGATGTATTCAATCAAGAATTACCTGAGGCAATATTAGGGCAAAAAACTGTAGGCCAACTAGCAATGTTGTCTGCTTACCATGAAGCAAATCATCTAGGTCAAATTCATGCAATGAAGCGCATAGTTGAAAAATAATAATACAAAGTTGCAGATAGCTTTTTAGCTATCTGTATTTTTTATTTGAATTTTCCTTTTTTTCATATTATTATATTGAATAAAAATCCGTTATGATGTATTTTTATTATATTACACATAAAAGGGGTTCACGGCAATGGAAATTTTAAATGCAGTTAGTACGGATGTGAAACAAATTCATCAATTAATCAAAGTATACGCTGATAAGGGCATTGTCCTGCCAAGGTCATATCTATCACTCTATCAACATTTACAGTGTTTATATGTAATGAAAGAAGAGGGGAAGATTGTCGGCGTTGCCGGTTTACATGTATTGGGAGAAGATCTAGCTGAAATTCGCTCCCTTGTTGTAGATGATCAATATGCGGGTAATGGAATCGGCCGTCTGCTAGTCAATAAAGTGGCAGAAGAAGCTGTGAAATTAGGGATACAAAGGCTTATCTCATTAACCTATGAGCAAGAATTCTTTGCTAAATGTGATTTTACTGTAGTGTCTCGCCATTCACTACCAGAGAAGGTTTGGGTAGATTGTATGTCATGCCCTAAAAATGATGCTTGTGACGAGATTGCCATGATTCGTTTTATCGCTTAAATTTAATGTGAATGCTGCAGTCACTAGCTACTGTAGTAGTTTTTTTGGTCTGCTAGTCGGGTTTACACATTATAGGATGTGCGGAATGCACAATTCTCTATTGAAACCCGTTACGGGTGCGGTATTAATTATGATTGCAATCTTAATTGCTGAGCTAAAGCCATCCCTCAATAAAAACCAATCTGCTAAAAAATTGTACTAAGCGACTCATAAGAAACTCTTTAATTTAAACATTACATGAACACATTGTGAAACATCGTACTTAAGCAGGGGGCGGGTTTGTTTTAGAAGGGGAAAATATTATTAGATTGATCTAAGGAATGTCTACAAAAGTTAGACATTCCTTAGAGTACAAAATAACTAAAACGAAGAACATCAGGTTTATGGGTCTAATTATTGACATAGGTGTACAATAATTACATTTCAATTTTCAATCATTTCTTTGAATTAGAGAGATAACTCGTTTCTTCCTCAGCCAGTTACTTCTTTTTAACTTTTGGCCATAAAGGTCGTTGAACATAATTAATCATCGTATTGAACAGAATCCCCCATTGCGTATTTGTTAAAGAACCAATGGGTGTTCCATTTGAAATACCTAAGCTTTTTTTTATATGTTTTAACTGTGGAAGTGTAAATATTCCTCGCAAAGCAATATCTAAAGGGGCATTAGATTGCTTTAGGGCATATTGTGCCAGTCCAAGGAAAGCTAAATAATATTTTTTCTGGACAATGGGTTCTTTCCTTCTAGTTATTAGAACCATTGCAGAATCTACTTTGGGTGGGGGAGAAAAATTATTTCTTGAGATGTCTTTGATATAGTGTATATCAAACCACATTCTCCAAGCTAACACATAAGAATCTTTGACTGACTTTGAGGTAAAGCGTTTTGCAGCTCCTTTCTCCATTACAATGACCCCTTTTTGAAATCCACTTGATGGATTATTTAAAAGCATCTTCATGATCGGAGTTGTAATGGAGTAGGGTATATTCGAGACAACGACAAAATGCTCATTGGGTAAAAAAACCTTCATAATGTCCTTATGGATAATTTGCGTGTTAATATTCTGTGCCGTTTTTTTCTTTAGAATTTCGACATACTTCAAATCATATTCTACTGCAAGGACCTTTCCTGCACTGTTCGCTAATAATGAGGTTAAAGCTCCTTTCCCAGCTCCTAATTCTAAAACTATATCACTACTATTTATATTTGCTCGTTCAATAATTTCATTAAGTAATTTCTTATTACTCATCAGATGCTGGCCAGAAAAATTGGGGAACTTCATACTTTTTAATTTTTTTTCACAGTATTTATGGGTCTTCTTACTCTTCCTCGTCATACTATCTCTTCCCTTCGAAAATTAATAAATCAAAGGGATCTGCCTGTGATTCAGAGTAGAGGGAAGAAAGCCTATCTTCATAAGATAAGGGGAAATCCTAGATAGTCGCAACCAAATAAACCTACTTTTTTTCTAAAAAAGAAAGGTAATCATACGTAAAAAAAGAAAAGCATAACTCAGCCTTTCTTCACATTACATATTTTTTGTAGGAAATGAAGATTATTTAAAAAGGGCAGACTAATCCCGTTTACTCTGTATACACAAAACAGAGCCTTTGAACGTATTAAATTTATGAGTTCAAAGTTGAGATACGAAGTCTGACATATGAATGACCCATTTTTAATAATCCTCCTTATAATAATTTAATGATACATTGTTTATTATAACTCGTTCTTCGAAATAAATCAAAATATTTTGAATTTTTTACCGTGCAAAGTTTTTATGGAAGTTGTATTTTTACTCTATGGCTCTATCAATATATACCTTAATAGAGCCATAGAGTAAAAAGAGCCAAACTGACAAAGTAAGTTTTCTGCAAAAATGATGACTTATTTTCAAATTTAACCGATAATAGAAGGAGAAGTATACCGGTTAATATCATCCTATATTGTGAATGCCTATCCTATTATCATTTTCTAAAGGAAATCTTCAGTCAACGAAAGCAGTGATATCATGTTTTTACTTCCACAACCAACATCTCGAATCGAAAAAGACAGATTCATCGATATTGTGAAGGAACGTTTATTAAAAGTATATGATGAGAAAATCATGGCTATCGGTGTCTATGGCTCATTTGCCCTTGATGAGGATGGTCCTTATTCAGATA
Source organism: Cytobacillus sp. FSL K6-0129 (assembly GCF_038007625.1). NCBI lineage: Bacteria > Bacillati > Bacillota > Bacilli > Caryophanales > Bacillaceae > Cytobacillus > Cytobacillus sp. FSL K6-0129. The sequence goes on from NZ_JBBOXM010000001.1 coordinate 4,173,098, forward strand.
TAAATTTTCAAGTGATTGGTTTTGATGGACAACGAATCGATGATTTTCAGTTTATTTATCCGCCGTTTAAGGTGACCATTGAGTCGCTGCAAAAACAGCAATACATAACGTCTGCGAAAGAAATAAATTCAGATTGGTCATTAAACGTTGCACGTTTCATACATACGATGCCTATCTATGATCCGATTATGTTTTTCTCAAAAATGAAAAGCATCCCCCTGCAAATATCTAGCTACGAGATAAAAGATGTAATGAAAAAGTGTATGATTGAAGAGTTGTACGTGAAGATGGCTAAAATAAGAAACTTAAGGCTCATTCAGGATGAAACATCATTGTTGTTAAATGCAGTGGAGTTTTGTGAACAAAGTGCTAAGTTAATTGGCTTAGCTAATCGTTATTATTTTCGTTCAAAAACAAGGATGCTTGAAGAATCATTAGGAATTGCCACCAAACCTCATGGCTATGAACAGTTAGTGAAACTTATTCTTCAAAGAGATTGGGACATTAGTGAAATTGTATATGAAGCTTGTGAGCATCTTTGGACTGGAATCAATCAGTGGTTCAATGAACTTGGAATTAACTATCGCTCACATTCTTTTCCATTTTAAAAGTCATCTTCCAAAACGAGAGAAGATGACTTTTTTGTAATGGAGATTAGTTCTTATTTCTTTTATTCTTGCTGATGACAAAAATAATACCACTAATCCAAAGTAAGAAAATAACGACATAGATTAGATAAATCCATATATCAGGCGTTTGGAAGGTCAATAAGATCGTCCTGGCGTTAGTAAGGACAATAAATCCACCAACGAGTACTCCTAATAGATATGGTGGCAACACTTTAACTAACCAAGCTGCAATAGGAGCAGCAATAATGCCACCGATCATTAAAGCAATGACCCAAGTCCAATTCAGTTCCTCCCAGCCTAAAGCAATGAAAAAACCAACGCTAGCAGACAGTGCAATGGCGAATTCACTAGTATCCACTGTGCCAATTACTTTTCTAGCAGATATCCCTTTTTTGGATAGTAAAACAGGTGTGGCAATTGGTCCCCATCCACCACCACCTGTTGCATCTGCAAAGCCGGCAATAAGTCCAAGTGGAATTGCTTGCTTTCGCGATAAATGTAAAGTTTGTTTTTGTCTTTTTACTTCGTATTGGAAAAGAAACCGAAAAAAAACAAATAAACCTAAAAGAAGTAGAAATCCAGCAATATAAGGTTTAACGACATCACCAGGTAGTTGACTTAAGAAGCAAGCTCCTATAAATGCACCAATTGATCCCGGGATAATTAAACGAAAAACCGCTTGTTTGTCAACATTGCCAAACTTTATGTGTGATGCACCTGAGGCAGCAGTCGTTACAACTTCGGCTAAATGGACAGATGCTGAGGCGACAGCAGGAGCGATTCCAAAAGTAAGTAAAAGAGTTGATGAAGTTACGCCATACGCCATGCCAAGGGAGCCATCTATTAACTGTGCAAAAAAACCAATAAAGGCAAAAATAATTAGTTTCCTCATAGTCCTTCCCCTTTAAAAGTAATCTAATTTAACATATGATTTTTTTGTACAAGAGTGCATGGAAAGTGTATGAGATGAGGTGTTTCTCAAATGGAATACCTCATTTATGGGGAAATGATATAGAGGATTTTGCTAAAGAGAAATGAATCTAAATTCATATAAAAGTAGCCAGCTAAAATAGCTGGCTAGGGCGGTAATGTCATGATTGTTCAGATTTTACTAAAATTTTGACCTGTGCTTTTTCTTTAACCAATGTTTCAAAACCTTCTTCAATTACCTCGTCTAAGGTAATCTTCTTCGTAACGAGTTGGCTGGCTTGGAAGTAGCCTTTTTGCATAAGTGATAATACGGCAGGGAAAACATCACGATATCCGATGATTCCTTTAACAGTCCGTTCTTTCATTACAATATCATTTGGAAGGATCTCTGCCCCTTTTTCCCAAATGCTTACGATAATTGTTTCCCCACCAATTCCAGTAGATTGAATTGCTTGTTTAAGTACAACTGGTACGCCAGTAACTTCAAAAGAGACATTCACACCACCATTAGTTAATCTAGCAATTTCCGCAACAGTGTCATCTACTTCGGCTGGGTTTATTATAGTTGCCCCTAATTCTCTTGCTTTTGCTTGTCGTTCAGGTGAAAGTTCAACAGCATAAATATCTGTTGCGCCAGCGGCTTTTAAAGCTTCTATTACAAGTAAACCGATTGGGCCGCAGCCAAATACAGCTACCTTATCTCCAGCTTTCACTTTACTAGATCGTACTGCATAGAGAGCTACTGCAGCAGGTTCGACAAGGGCTCCTTGTTCAAAAGAGAGATCATCTGGCAGTTTAAAAAGTAGCTCTTCATCAACGGCTACGTATTCACTAAAACCACCGCCACCTCCTGCTAGGCCTAAAAATCCCATTTGTTCGTCTAAGTTATAAGCACCTTGGTGTCCGTGTGTCGCAAAAATTGGTTCTACTACTACTCGGTCACCAACTTTGAGCTTACTTACACTGTCGCCAATTTCGACAATCTCTCCAGAGAATTCATGTCCTAGTGTAATCGGGGCTGTTTCATTTGTTAATGGATGTGGCTTATCAACAGGTATAAAAATAGGTCCGCCTAGATATTCATGTAAATCGCTTCCGCAAATACCGCACCATTTGACTTTTATTTTTACTTGCCCTGATTGAACGATAGGTTCGTCAATATCTTCTAGACGAATGTCTTTTTGGTTATGCCATCTTAATGCTTTCATATCATTACATCCCCTAAATATTTTGTATAATTTGTTACGATTAAAAGTATACAACTAATTTACCTTATGATAAATTTAGTTATTATTAACTAAGGTTAATCAAAACTTAACTAAAGAGGATGCTTCTTATGAATATTGAACAATTGAAATATATTGTTGTGATAGCTAGAACAGGTTCTTTAAAACAAGCAGCAGATGAATTACATTTGACTTTACCTGCATTAAGTCAATCGATTAAAAGTTTAGAAGGTGAATTAAATATTACTTTGTTTCATCGTTCACGAAGGGGATCTGTACCTACTGAGGAAGGGCATAAACTTATCGAAAAAGCAAAGTATGTCCTATTAGCATACCAAGATTTTATTGATGAAGCAGAAGCTTATACAAATACAATGAGTGGGGAAATAAGAGTTGCTACTTACCCTGGCCCCATGGGCATTTTGGTGGAAGTTATTTCAAAACTAAAAATGGATTATCCGGATATTAAAACGGCTGTTTATGAGAATAGTACAGAAGCAATTATTAAAAAAGTTCAAGATGGTGAGGTTGATGTTGGCCTTATTACTTATAACGAGAAGGAAGAACATAAATATCGTGCGTTGATCTTTAATAAGTTATTGGATGGACATATGGTAGCTGCAATAAATAAGAATTCTCAACTAACAAAATACAGCCAAATTACTGAAGAAATGCTTAAAGGACAACCAATCATCTTGTATGATGATATTTATATATCTGATTTTATGAAAAGGTTTAATTTACCCGCTTTAGATATTCGTCTTATAACAAATAATATTGATACGATTAAGAATTCACTAGAGAACAATACTGCAATCAACATTGGATTTGATTATGCTTTTAAGACAGATGTCGGTTTATCAAAAAGTAGTGAGTTTGTTATTGTAGATTTCGCTCCCCCGCTTAATAATACGTATGCATTTGGTTATATTTATCATAAGAATAATGGGCTTTCAAGAATTTTAAGGGAGTTTATTAAGAGGATGTCCAATAAGCTAAGAACAAATCCTCCAGATAAGCGGATTGATTAATGGCAGCATAGGTAAAGATGAAGGAGGTATTTGCTCAAAGGCGATGGTACTAATTGTTTGAAATCAGCCAGGAACCCTTAGATAAATACTATATACATGATAACTATTTAGAGCTGGTTGAGATTTTAATTCCTGGCTTATAAGGACAAGGTACCAATAGCAAATGCATGTATGAAAGGTCTACAGAATTATATTTGAGACGAAGTTATCTCCATGAGGAATGGAAAAACCCAAAACATTCTTTAATCCTTCTTTTTCATAGCATCCATAATTATTTCAATAACCTCTGGCCTACTAAATTGCTTCGGGAGAGTAGTTCCTTGTTTTAACATTTCCCTTACCTTTGTTCCTGAAAGATGAAGGTGTAAAGAAGTATCATGGGGACATGTTTTATGTGAGGCCATGCCATCACATTTAATGCAATAAAAGGTGTGTTCAAAAGGTAATATGGTTATTCCTAGTTCTTCCTTAGGGAATGTTGAAAATATCTTCTGGGCATCATATGTGCCATAATAATCACCAACACCAGCATGGTCTCTGCCAACAATAAAATGTGTACATCCATAATTTTTTCGTGCAATCGCGTGATGAAGTGCTTCTCTTGGGCCCGCGTACCTCATTGCCTGTGGATAAGATGACAATAAAACTCTTTCTTGCGGATAATAATGTGCTAGTAAAACTTGATAGCTTTTCATTCTTGTTTCTGCTGGAATATCATCTTTTTTTGTTTCGCCAACAAGGGGATGAAGCAGTAAGCCATCGACTAATTCTAATGCTAATTTTTGAATATATTCATGTGCGCGATGAACGGGGTTTCTTGTTTGAAATCCCACAACCGTCTCCCATCCTTGGGTAGCAATATATTTTCTTACTTCTGCTGGTTCTAATTGAAACCCTTGAAGAAAAGATGGTTTTTTGATTTCTTTTGTCAATGTGACGTTGCCACCCACATAAACTTCACCACGATTAAAAAGTTTGTCGACACCTGGGTGATTGCGGTCGAGTGTTTGATAAATTATACTGGCTTCTTTTTGTTTATCTGGCAGAAAAATATCGTTAATTTCAATATATCCATAAACACAACCATCATAGACTAAATTCGCTTTATCATTGATTTTTAACAACTCGGCTTCTTTTTTTGATAGAGGTAATGTAATTGGAATGCTCCAGATAAGGTGATTGGCTAGTCTCATTTCATGAAGGACAGAATAATAGTCAGCTGAACATAGAAAACCTTCTAAAGGGCTATAAGCACCATTACTAATTAGTTCAAGGTCAGATAAAGAGGTACCATCGAGATTGATATGCTTAGTGATATGGCTCGTGTTTGCATTTATGTTTTTTCTATTTATTAAATGTCCACCATGTGGAATAGAGTTTGTCATTTCTATTATTCCTCCTTCACTTAAGTCGCTCAATTAAGTAGTTTACAAGTTCATTTGCACACTCTTCAGGTGATTTTGAGTTAGTCGAAATAACAAGGTCTGGAGACTGCGGAGGTTCATATATTTGATCAATGCCAGTAAAATTTTTGATTTCTCCTAAACGGGCTTTCTTGTAAAGTCCTTTAGGATCTCGTAATTCACATTCTTCTAAAGAACATTCCACATATATTTCAATAAACTCATCTTCGGTAAAAAGAAAGCGGGCTAGCTTTCGATCTTCCTCGAACGGGGAAATTAGTGCTGCCAAAACAACAATACCTGCATCTACAAATAATTTGCCTATTTCAGCTGTGCGTCGAATATTCTCTTTTCTATCTTCACTACTAAATCCTAAGTTTTTATTGATACCGTGCCGTAAGTTATCACCATCTAATAGATAAGTACTCATATTTAATTCGTATAATTTAGTTTGTACAATATTTGCTATGGTTGATTTACCAGAACCTGATAATCCAGTTAACCAAACCATACAACTTTTATGATTGTGTAATTTTTGCCGATTTTCTTTTGAGACTTGTGATTGAGACCAAGTGATGTGTTTTCTACTATCCATTTAAAAATAACCTCCAATCTGATATTTGTCTCACTTATTATTATGCATATGTATTTCAGGTCGGCTTGTACAGGTCATTCGCCTGAAAATCACCAAATTCGTAACCGCTTATTCCCTTTCTCATATTCTATAAGTAGGAGAAAGGGGTTCGACGAACATTGACAAAAAGAATGCCTGAAATAGTAGCAAAAAATATGATGATGCCTTTTTATATCCCGCTTTTTTCTACCAACTTTCCATACGTTCTCTTATGGGTACCGAAAAACGGGTGCACAATTGTAAATAAGTGGTTTATGTACCATATTGGAGCTGCTGGGGATTTGTCTCAGTTGAATGTCGAAATGACGCATAACTATCGTGAATTTGTCCTTCGAAAACGATCAGGTTACGACGTTGAATTAAAAGAGGAACTTATAAATGGTGAAAAACCAATTGTGAAAATTGTTAGAAATCCATATAGGAGAGCGGTTAGTTCCTTTTATCATGCATTGAGTGGGGATTGGCTAATTAAACAATTAGGCAGTACTGTTCTAGAAGGTATGTCCTTTACAAGCTATCTCTTAAAATTGAAATCTTTCGGCGAAAGTATACATGAATTAGACAAACATATTGCACCTCAATATACCATTGGAGAGGAACAGACACCTATTCATTATGTGAGATTAGAGAATTTACAACACGAATTAATGGATTTAGAAAGAATTGCAGGGCTAAAAGCCTCTCCAATGAATGAGATTGCACGATCTTCACATCATTTTTCATCAAGAATGAAGCTAGAGGGTGATTATGCAAACAGAGTGATTAGTTTTGTCTATGATGAAGATTTACCTACAGTTAATAGTTTATTGAACGAAGAAACGAAGGCATTAGTAGAGGAAATCTTTGCGGTCGATCTGCATTTTTATGGATATAAGCTAGGGGAATATTGACTTTTTGGCTATCAAATGAAGAGATATCCTCAGTTGTGAGAAAAGTACAACTGAGGATTCCTTCTAATTTAAGAAAACATTTTACCTAACGGACCCTCATCATTAATCATATCTTGCAAAGAATAAAGTGAAATTGGGAAATAAATTGTCCCATAAACATATGGAAGTAAGCTATACACATCAAAGATTATGACCAATGTGAGGTCAGCGGTATAAAAGGATTGTGTATCTGTGATTCCGGGATAGGGTACGAGAAGGTCGGTGGTTAAACCTCTTTCCTGCAACTGCTGTTTGATTAGAGTGTTAAGCCTTACTTTGTAATTACTATCCTTTTTAAAGAGTTCTCCAAGTGTATATTGCTTACCAGTCAAACTGTTAAATGTTAACCCGCGTGTAAAAGTAAGGCCATGTGCACCCCCTGAGTATGAATAAACTGTAAGAGTTAAACTTAAGACACCTTTTTGGTTGTTTTTTAAGTCAAATCCACCAGTTAATTCAGTTTGTGGTTGTCCGTAACCTTGCTCTTTCATTAATTGATTTAGGCTATCTGATATGGCATGATTCATTTTTTGTTGGGCAGCTGGTGGCGTGTAAGAAGATACTTGTGGTTTGAAAATATCTACACGATCATGTTTGATATGAATCGGTTGAATACCAACTGGTATTTTAAATGTATTCATCACATACACCTCCTAGGAACTAACATATGAAGGGGAATGAATCGTTATGTTGCGATGATAAGTTTTATATATGATAATAAAATGATGACAACAATTTAGGATGATAACTGTGTATGAAAATGAAAAAATAAAACAAAGATTAAATACATTTATCAACGTATCAAGAAATATTACATCGAATACGAGTTTAACAAAATTAGTACAAGAAATTATTGAGGCCGTTATTGAATCAATAGACAAGGCCGATGCGGGCTTCTTTCTTATATGGAATGAAGAGATGGAATATTTAGAAATAGAAGGAGCCTACAACTTTAAAGAGGAGATGTATTTACAAAATAAGCTTTTAGCAGGTGAAGGTATTAGTGGCTCTGTTTTTGAAGAGGGTTGTAGCAAAATGATTCATACGGCAGAGAAGATTAAAGAGGCAATGGGAAATATGCGTAATCAAACTTTGCATTATTATTTAGAGTCAACCGTACATGCAGCCATTCCTGTAAGTTGTATGTCTGTGCCATTGATTCATCAAAATAAGAAAATCGGTGTTTTAACGATAGATAATTTTAAAAACGATGGTTTTTTTAGTGATGAGGACTTAGCGTTCTTAGAAGCCATCGGTCACCAAATTGCAATTTCTATAGTAAATGCTAGAGCTTTTCAAGAAAAGGAAAAACAAACAAAAGAACTAGAAACCATTTTGTCTTTACATAATGAGTTGAATCATGTGGCTTTAAAAGGGGACGGTACATTTTCTTTAGTAAAGAAGCTAGCGGAAAAGTTCAGCGGATCGATTCTTTACTTTGATTCACTTTACCGCTTGAAAACATCTTATCCGCCTTCTGAAGATCATCATTTCTATATAAAAGAATGGTTAAAGAAAAATGCAAAGAAATTAAGTATTCCAAGATTGCTTGATATCTATAAAAAAGAAGAATGGGTAGGTCAAGCAATCGGGGTGATGTCTTCTTTCGGTACAATTGGTTTTTTGGTGGTAATTGAACAGGAGAAGGAATTAGATTTAATTGGTGAATTGGCTTTTAAGCACGCAGCATCTATTATGGCCATTGAACAAATGAAACAACAAGAACAAATGAAGCATCAACTCACGGAAAAAGAAGAATTATTAAAAGATATATTGAAAAATAACTTTACTCAAGAAGTACAAAGAGCTTTGAAGAGATATGGGATTAGTATCGAAGACAAGTGTATCTTTATTGGTATCGAACGGTTGATGAATGATGAAGTATTAGAGAGCTTTAGTTCAATAGAAAATCAGGTGAAAAGAGTATTTCAGGATCGCTTTCTAACTATTTGTTTTCCAGGTAGGGATATGGTTTATGTGATGCTCACTTCTAAAGATTCTATATTGAATAGGGAAGAAGAATTAAAAACGAGGTCAGAGAGACTTCAACGGTATTATCATCCGAATTTAATATATATAGGACGACCTGTCGATTCATTAAGACAAGCTGACATTTCATTTAAAGATGTACAAATCATGCCTGATTTTTTAGTTGAGCAAGGAAAAAATTCCAGTAAAGTCATAGGGTTTAGAGAGATAGGGTATAGAAGATACTTAAACGATGTATCAGATGATGATGCTACTGCTTTTGTGATGATATTCTTAGAAGGGATTGTACAAGCAAATAAAAATGATTGGCTAAAAACGCTTACCGCATACTTACAAACAGATAAAAACGCAGTGAAAACAGCCGAAGAGATGCATCTACACCCTAATACAGTCTATTACCGCATTCAGCAAATAGAAGAGAAGCTTAATATTAATCTTGATTCATTGGAGGATTGTATGAATGTGAAAATAGCACTTGATCTTTATCAACTAAAGCATTTGTAAAATAAAAATAAATGAAAGGCTCTAGATAGTGAAGATTTACGTTAGCAATGGCAAGAAAGGTGTAAGTCTGCTGCAGAAAAAGTGATGCTAGGATAGTAATGAAAAATAAACACGAATGTCATTCTATGTTCGGTATGCAAAAACATGCTCCCTAAGTAGAATGCATTCGTGTTTGATTTTAAGGTGAAAAAAGTATATGTCTAATTAATTGTAATTTATGAGGTCTAAAGGCCAAGAAGTCCATCCAGGAGGTCAAAGTCCTGGTAGCCCCACCAGATATATACCTAACCAGCGCCATGGTATATGTGTAATCATAGAAGCGAGGTAGATACTATTTATGATTTGTTTGGTCATTGGATTCACCTCATTATTTCATATGGGTCATCAGATGAACCAATATGAAATAGGAGAAAAACAATCGTTAAACGCCGCGCTTATTTCCCCATATATATGTGTGTAATTGGGGGAGAACTCTTATATTTTTAAACTCACTATCATGCATTGTTTTCTCTAGTAACCATTCATATTTAGCTAGTAGGTTACTTCTTAGCACATCGTTATTGGTTGTCATGCTGTCATCGTTGCCAACTTGTAAGCAGAAGGAAAGTTTTGGATAGCGTAAGTGGACTTTTTTTGCATAAGCTAAATCTTCTTCATTAAAGACCACAACTTTTAAATTGGGTTGCTTTTCTTCAAGTTGAGCAATAATCTCATCTAGCTTATTGAAATCTGTTTCCATTTGTGAGCTTGGTGGTTTCGGGGATAATGTTAAAAAATCGATATCCTTAAACCAATCTTGCCACTTGCTACCTTGTGTTTCCAAAGCCGTCTGCACTTTTTTGTCTTTAAGAAGCGTCACTAATTCACCTAGGTTTTTTAGTAATGCTGGATTGCCTCCGGAAATAGTTACAAAATCAAAGTAATCTCCACCGATGTTTTTTAACTCATGCCAAATTTCTGTTGCTGTCATTTGTTTAATCAAATGTTTACTAGAACCATCCCAAGTAAATGAAGAGTCGCACCAAGTACAAGCGTAATCACATCCAGCAGTACGAACGAACATCGTTTTCTGGCCAATAACAATGCCTTCACCTTGAATGGTTGGTCCGAATATTTCCATTACAGGTATTTTACTCATCTTCCATCCACTCCCTTCTTACTTCAGCAAAGCTTGTAGGAGTTTCATAGAGTTTGACATATTCCACTCTAAGTTGTTGCGGGCTATCTATTAGTGATTCTTTCATTTTTTCGTAAACCCATACAACGATGTTTTCTGCTGTTGTATTCATGGGTGGTAGTGTTTCATTAATATATTTGTGATCGAGGTGAATTTCAATTTCTTCTTTCCAAAGTTGCTTAATATTTGCGAAATCAACAACGATTCCACGATCATCAGTAAAGCCACTAATACCGAATATGACTTCATAAGTATGACCATGTAGATTTTTACATTTCCCTTCATAAGCATGAAGATGATGGGCTGCATCAAATGTAAAGGATTTACTCACGAGTACCCTTTTGTGATGATATTTTAATTGGTCTTTCTGAATATCCTCATCTATTTTCTGGAGTTCCTCAACTATACGAAAGCCATATAAATCCTTCATGACATTTTCACCTGCAAATACTGAGTCAAGCCTTGCATTCTAAGCTCACAAGCAGGACATTCGCCACATCCGTCTGCGATGACACCATTGTAACAAGTTAGTGTTTTATTTCTAACATAATCAAGTTTGCCAAAATCATCAGCCATCGCCCATGTTTCCGCTTTGTTTAGCCACATAAGGGGCGTATGTATGACAAAGGGCCTTTCCATAGATAAATTTAAAGTGACATTTAATGATTTAATAAATTGATCACGACAATCCGGATAACCACTAAAATCTGTTTCGCATACACCTGTAATGATATGCCTTGCCCCTATTTGGTAAGCGAGAATGCCAGCGAAGGATAGAAATACTAAGTTTCTACCTGGTACGAAGGTTGAAGGTAATGCCCCATCTTCACCATTCTTGACATCGATATTTGATCGTGTCAACGCATTAGGCGCTAATTGATTTAGCAGTGTCATATCTAAAATATGATGTTCAATTTGTAAATCAGCTGTAATTGCCTTGGCGCAGTCAATCTCAATTGCATGCCTTTGGTTATAATCAAACGTTACAGCGACTACTTCAGTAAAATGTTCCAAAGCCCAGAATAAACAAGTAGTACTGTCTTGCCCGCCACTAAATACGACAATGGCTTTTTCATTTTTTTTCATAATTAATCTCCTTTTAAACAGAAAAACAGCACCACTAAGAAAATGGCGCTGTTTTTCCTTAGTTTTTTTGAGAGGGTTTAGCTAGAACCTCTACCGCTAAGCGGAATTTAACTTAAGTTGTCGCTAGTCATTATAACATAAATAATGAGCAGTATTCGTCTTTTTTTAGGCTCTTTTCGCTTCGATTGTTGTTGTTCAGCAAAAATTCACTTAGTATTACCTTCAATTTACTAGGTAAGATATAAAAAATGAGAGAGTTAAGAAGCTTGAAGAAAAAGGGATAATAGTTGGCTATAAAGCAATCATTAATCCAGAAAAAGTAGAATAACCCATAAGGGCTTTTATACTATACGACAATACCAAATGTGAACAATTTGTAGAGTTTTGCAAAAATCATTCTAGTGTTATTGAATGTCATCAACTGGCTGGATCATATAATTATTTAATTAAAGTTTTAACTGATTCTGTCCAATCTTTGGAAAACTTTATTGATGCTTCCATGTCATTTGGACAGACCTCCACATTGATTAGACTCTCTTCACCTGTTGAGAGTAGATTAATACAGTAAGACTTTTTGATGAGAAAAAGTGCTGTATTATTGATCATCTTTTCCAATGTATTTGTTTTGATTATGGATATATTACTAAAGGCTCTCGTAAGTCATCATTGCAAGGTCATATACTCTTGTAGGGAGAATAAAAAGGGAATACAAAATTATATTAAAAATAGCAAATCTTATAAATGATATTGCCTTTTTAGCATTCCTTCTTCAGCTAACTTACTTTTTGTTCCATAAAAAACGAGGGCAACCCATAATTCCCCCAAGGCCCGTCCCATATAAAACTCTATGTTTACACTTTTTTGAAAGTCGAGAATAGATTACTATATTTATAAGATGGATAATTTGGCAAAAGAGGTGAAGTCCTGATGAAATTAAGGGAGCATAGAAGCTTTGTTCGTTTTTGGATTGCATCGACAACTTCAAGCTTTGGCACATATATTACAACTTTGGCTCTTCAGGTATTAGTGGTTAGTAATATGGGAGGCAGTGCTGTTGATGTTGGCTGGGTTTCAGCATCTAGATGGCTTCCGTATGTACTATTGGGATTAATAGCGGGGGTTTTGGTTGATAGTTTTCACCGAAAGACGGTATTGGTGGTAACAGATATAGGACGCGGCATGATTCTTACCTTCATTTGCTTTATGTCTATTACAGAAGTAATCAGTATTGGCTTACTCATGTTCCTGCTGGTGCTCTTTGGTACTTTGTCTCTTTTTAATGATTCTGCCTACCAGTCCTTTGTGCCACAATTAGTTCCTCGTCCTTTATTAACACGTGCAAATGCACGATTGGAACAAAGCTCAGCGGTTGCTGAAACGAGCGGTCCAGCCATTGGGGGCGGACTTGTCTCATTGATTGGCGCACCATTTGCCCTTCTTTTTGATGCCTTATCGTATTTGTTTTCGAGTGTATTAATAGCATCAATTAAACACCAGACCTCAAAAAAAGTGAAGACTGGATCACTTGGTCAGCAAATCAAGGAAGGTTTGCGATGGGTTTATCAACACCAATACCTTCGTCCTCTCGCTCTAAACACCCACGCCTGGTTTCTCTTTCATAGCATGACGATGACGATTCTAGTATCCATTTTTTTAATTGAACTTGGCTTCGATGCCTTACTCTTAGGGTATGTCCTTGCCGCTGCAGGTGTTGGTGCTGTCGCAGGAACCTCACTATCTTCTCGAGCCGGGGTGCGCTTTGGTATCGGACGTGCAATGGCTTTTTCTCGAATTCTCTATGGCCCAGCAGTGATCTTGATGGCTCTAGCTCCAGCAGCTAACAACTCCGATTCGTCGTACATAGCTCTCATGTTTGTGATTATAGGCCAGCTCTTTTATGGCTTTGCTATGGGAATTGAAGGTCCTCTTGAAATGGGATATCGACAATATGTCACGCCATCACATTTCCAAGGTCGTATGAATGCCACACTACGATCCATCAACCGTAGTGCAGTCGTTATTGGCGCTCCACTAGGAGGAACCCTCGCTGACGGACTAGGTTTCAAAACAGCTTTATGGATTTCGATAGGTGGCCTCATTTTATGCGGATTATGGTTTAGTCTTTCATCGATGCGAAAAGCTCGAATAGAAGACGCTGAAATCTAAAAAACTGCCGCGATAAATCTATAAATAATGCAAATACTACCTTATAGTACCGTGTTTAAAAATTTCTATAATTTAAAGGCATGAGAATTATATTTTTAACTTGCTTATTTCTTATGTCATTTTAATAATTTCCAGTTGATACCAAAGTATTTCTACATAAAAGCAACAATCTTTACGATTTAAAAAAGCAGAAGGGATAAAAAAGTCAATGCTATTCTTAATCTATTCTGAGGTACTTCATGAATAAAAGGGAAGGAGTTTTTTAGGAGAGAAGAGAAGTAAAGTATTCAGGAAAAGTCTATTAAAAAGATAAGAACTGGCTTTAAGATTGTTTCGTGAAAGATGGTGTAAAGGAATGAGGTGGAAGCTTAGAATTCCTTTAATCTTATTGACGATGGGGCTAATGTCTAAACTCTATCAACTATTCATAGGTAATGGTTCCTTTTTCAATAGCTTACTCTATATCTTCTTAACAGGTGGAGTGATTTTTATATTGGAACGAACGGGCATTAACAATCAGAAGGTACATTTTTCATTTGGTGTGCTGATTATAATTGCCGGTATATTGGTAGATTATTTCTCATAATAAGATATGATTTTTAGTAAAACGAATTCTCGTACTAAGATGGAGGTGTTTCTAATGAGTTTAACGATTGATAGTAAGATTAATAATGTTTTTATTCATGTATCGAACTTAAAGTACTCAGCCACATGGTATGCGACTTTGATGGGGTTAACAATTAATCAGGAAAAAATTCAATCTCCTGTATTTAATTTACCTGTTACAGGTGAAACAGGATTGACCCTTGATGATCATACAAAAGACCCAAGCTTTGTTTTTAAACCGGCTTCACATGCGATGTTTAATTTGTACACCAGTGATATTGATAAGGCTTATCAATTTGTCATCTCAAATGATATAAAAATAGTAAAAGAAATGGAATGGGTAGGTGATTTGGCTTATTTCCTCATTGCTGACCCTGATGAAAATGTATTGATGCTATGCAATAAGTAAAAAATGAACCCAGTTCGCAAAAAAGAAGCGGACTGGGTTCATTTTTTTTATTTGGTTAGTGAATCTTGAGTTGTTTCTGTTGTTGCTCCTTCAAGAAACTTTAAAGCAGCTGTTCCTAGTGTTTTAGCTGCGATAAGAAGGGAGCGCTCATCAATATTAAATCGTGGGTGATGATGGGGATAGGTAATTTGCCAATTAGGATCCTGTGCCCCTGTAAAGAAGAATGCTCCTTTTACATGTTGGAGATAATAAGCGAAATCTTCTCCACCCATAAGCGGATCACATTCTACTACTTCTGTTACTTCTTCAATTTCCTTAGAGATATTCGCAATAAAAGTTGCCTCTTCTGCATGGTTAACAACAGCGGGGTAGCCCCGTTTGTATTGGTAGTCATAAGTTGCCCCAAATAGCTGGCATGTTGAACTTAAATAGTTATCAAGCTCTTTTTCTATTAAATCACGTGTATCCTCATCAAAGGTTCTTACTGTACCGATTAGTTTAGCTGTATCAGCAATGACATTAAAAGGGTTTAATGCCTCAAAATGACCAACTGAGACGACTGCTGGATGAAGAGGGTTCGCTCGGCGAGAAACAATTTGCTGTGCACTTGCGACAAATTGGGAGCCAACCATCACTGCATCTTTTGTTAAATGTGGTTCAGATCCATGACCACCTTGTCCTTGGATGAGAATATCGAATTGGTCTGCTGCAGCCATAATAGGTCCTTCTTTAACTTGTATCGTGCCAAGAGGGAAGGTGGACCAAATATGTGTGCCAAATATGGCGTCAACACCATCTAAGCAACCATCTTCAATCATAGAAATTGCACCACCAGGGGCAATTTCTTCAGCGAATTGGTGAATAAAAACAATTGTTCCTTCAATGTCTTCCTGGATTTTATTAAGTGCTTTAGCTAAAACGAGTAAAGTTGCTGTGTGTCCGTCATGGCCACAAGCATGCATCGCACCGTCGATTTTTGATTTATATGGAAGGTCATTTTCTTCTTGAATGGCTAATGCATCGAAATCAGCTCGAAGCGCAACTGTTTTACCTGGTTTTCCACCACGAAGCGTAGCCACAACACCCCTGCCACCAACACCGGTACGAACGTCATGACCGAGGTTTTCATGATAATCGGCTATATAAGCAGGTGTTTTCACTTCTTGATACGAGATTTCAGGATATTCATGTAGAAACCGGCGGATAGAAATCATTTCTTCTTCGTACTCTTTTAATAAAGCAAATAATTTTTCCATTATGTGAACGCCTCTTTTCAAAAAGATTTAAATAATTGAATAGTATAATTATAGGAAAATTGAGTCACCAGGTCCAACTGGTAATCCAAGAAGGTACCAAATGGAGAACAGAATAATCCATCCGATGGCAAAACAAATTGAGTAAGGTAATAGGGCAGAGATTAATGTTCCAATCCCAATTGATTTATCATGCTTTCTAGCGAAAGATAATAAAATAGCAAAGTAGGCGAGCATTGGCGTAATCGGGTTCGTTATGGAATCACCAATACGGTAAGCCATTTGTGTAAATGCTGGACTATAACCTAAATACATAAACATTGGTACAAAAATAGTGGCTAAAAGTGCCCATTTGGCTGATGCACTGGCAATTAAAAGATTAATAAATGCACAAATAATAATAAAACCAATTAACATTGGTAATCCTGTGAAATTCATTGCTTGTAAGAGCTCAGCGCCTTTAATAGCAAGAATAGGACCAATATTACTCCAATTAAAGAAAGCAATCATTTGCGCTGCGACAAATGCCAATACAATAAATGGAGCTAAATCAGCAATGGATTTGAACATTTTATCTGCGACATCTTTATCAGATTTGATCGTCTTTGCTCCGATGCCGAAAGCAATAGCTGGTAGTAAGAATAAGAATAGCATAATCGGTACAATACCTGACATAAATGGACTATTGATAAAAGAACCTGTTTCAGCATCTCTTAACCATCCATTTTCAGGAATAACAGCGATAAGTAAAATGGCGATATAAGCAAAAACTGTGATACCAGCCCATTTTAATCCCCGTTTTTCAGCGCTTGTAATTTCTGCAATCGCTTCTACTTTACCATCGTATTTACTAAATCGTGGTTCGACAAACTTAACGGTTACCCACGTAGCTAGTCCAACGAGTAGAAAGGTTGAGGCAATCAAGAAATAATAGTTCATTGTCGGATTACCGATATAATTAGGATCGACCATTTTTGCAGCTTGTTCGGTAATACCAGCTAACAATACATCAAGTGAATTTAGTAGAATATTAGCTGAAAAACCACCACCAACTGCAGCATACGTAGCAATTAAACCTACTAGCGGGCTTCTGCCGACACTCATAAAGATAAGTGCAGCAATAGGTGGGAATACAATAAATGCTGCATCAGCGGCTACGCCACCCACAATTGCTGTAAAAAGAACGACTGGAAGGATGAGCTTCTTAGGTGCACTTAAAACTGATTTTTTCATAACAAGTTGTATAAGACCAGTGGCTTCTGCAACGCCTACGCCAAGCATAGTGACAAGTACTAGTCCTAGTGGAGCGAAGGAGGTGAAATTGCTAACCATATTGGTGAGAATCTGTTCTATCCCTGCTCGGTTGAGAAGATTAATTACTTCTATCGGTTCTCCAGAACTAGGGTCAGTAGCAGAAACACCAATCTTAGCAAGTAAAAAAGATAAAATAAGTATCATACCTGACATGATTACAAATAGTGTGATAGGATCTGGTAATTTATTTCCTGCTCTTTCAATGCTATCGAGGAATCGATCAGTTAATTTCTTTTTAGCAGGTAAAGGTGCTTGTTGTTTTGGAATTGCGCTCATATATACCCTCCTTGTTGATTAACTTTTTTGAAAATTATAAGGGTATTACGAGGAAAAAACTATGTGATGAACTCTAAAAAAAATATATTTATTTAGATTATACTACAAAATTATACACTTTCTGATGATTAAAAGAAGTAGACAAACCTACATATATCATAGGAAGTATGTAATTTCTAACACTTTATCTCACTAATGAATTTAAGTGGTGAAAAATATAAGACTATGGAAATTAAATAGTAAGTAATAAGGGTTTTCTTGTGAAAATTGTAATAAATGGTTAGAAGTTGAAACTTTCACTTGTGGGATTCGTACATCATTATGATGGGAGGGTGTTTGATTAATGAGGTTGATCAAAAGAAAAAAGAGCAAAAAGAAGAAAGAATCCATTTGGGATGTTTTATTTGAAATCGTCTTGTGGATCCCTGAGATTCTATTATGGCCATTAAGAGCTTTATTTTTTCTTGGAAGGAAAACCTACCATTTCTTTATTTCTAATTAAGGAATAAGGTTCTTACTTCCCTTTCTTTCTTTTTTCTTATAATATGGTATTGGTGAAAAGAATAGGACATTGTTTACAGCATGATAAACAGTTTATAAATAAAAGGTAGGTATAGGATGGAACAATTGATATTAGATCTTGTAAATTGGTTTAAAGATTTATCATATATAGGTATTTTTCTTGCTCTTTGTATCGAATTTATTCCGGCTGAAGTTGTTTTACCGTTGGCTGGTTTTTGGGTGTCTGAAGGAGACATGTTATTCTGGGGTGTAGTCATTGCCGGCTCTTTAGGTGGTGTTGTCGGCCCGCTTACATTATATGCAGTGGGTCGTTACGGTGGTAGACCTATATTAGAGAAGTACGGCAAGTATTTTTTTATGTCCCCAGAGAATTTAGAGAAAGCGGATGAGTTTTTTGCTAAACACGGGGCATTTGTTGCTTTTTCTGCTCGTTTTCTTCCAGGGGTGAGAACAGTGATTTCTGTCCCTTGTGGGATGGCAAAAATGAATCCTTGGGTTTTCTCACTATATACATTATTAGCGATGACCCCGATTACATTCTTTTATGTTTACTTAGGTGTACAATTAGGCGAAAATTGGTCAGATGTAAAACCAATACTAAACCAATATCTTGTTCCAATTGGTATAGTACTCGTTATTTTGTTTGTCATCTATTTGCTTATAAAAAGAAGGAAAAATCAAAAAGCAGAATCCCTTTCAGATTTCTTAGGAAAAAAATAAAAATGAAAAGCCGTGACCTCACTGATAGATTAGTGAGGTCATGGCTTTTTTATTTTAATAGCAAAAATTCTCGAAATTTAAAAGTCGATCAGTTATTTGCAGAATGTGACCAATCAGATTAGCAGGCACACAAGGAAACAGATACAAGTAGTGAATACGCGCAGAAAACAAAAAGAGAAGGAAAAGAATTGCGCGCAAGTAACGTATACGCGCATAAATGATAAGGAAAGGGAGGGAATTGAGCGCAAGTAACGTATACGCGCACAAATGATAAGGAAAGGGAAGGGAAGGGAATTGCGCGCAAGTAGTGAATACGCGCAAAAGACAAAAGAAAAAGGCAGAGAATTGCGCACAAGTAATGTATACGCGCAAAAGACAAAAGAAAAAGGCAGAGAATTGCGCGCAAGTAATGTATACGCGCACAAGGCAAAAGAAAAAGGCAGAGAATTGCGCGCAAGTAGTGAATACGCGCACAAGACAAAAGAAAAAGGCAGAGAATTGCGCGCAAGTAGTGAATACGCGCACAAGACAAAAGAAAAAGGCAGAGAATTGCGCGCAAGTAATGTATACGCGCACAAGGCAAAAGAAAAAGGCAGAGAATTGCGCGCAAGTAGTGAATACGCGCAAAAGACAAAAGAAAAAGGCAGAGAATTGCGCGCAAGTAATGTATACGCGCACTAGGCAAAAGAAAAAGGCAAAGAATTGCGCGCAAGTAGTGAATACGCGCAAAAGACAAAAGAAAAAGGCAGAGAATTGCGCGCAAGTAATGTATACGCGCACAAGGCAAAAGAAAAAGGCAGAGAATTGCGCGCAAGTAGTGAATACGCGCACAAGACAAAAGAAAAAGGCAAAGAATTGCGCGTAAGTAGTGAATACGCGCAAAAGACAAAAGAAAAAGGCAAAGAATTGCGCGTAAGTAGTGAATACGCGCAAAAGACAAAAGAAAAAGGCAGAGAATTGCGCGCAAGTAGTGAATACACGCAAAAGACAAAAGAAAAAGGCAGAGAATTGCGCGCAAGTAGTGTACACGCGCACAATTCAAAAGAAAAAGGCAGAGAACTGTGCGCAAATTATGTAAACGCGCAAAAGACAGGCAGAGAACATGCACAAGTCGTGTTTATATGCCAAGATTACAAGCAAAGTAGAGGATGCTATGGGCATAAATAAAATGTATATCGATAGCTTGAGGTTTTTAAAAGGAGCTAGATCGACAGAAGGATTCTGTGTAATTTAATTATTTTCCATAAGCTGTTGAATTCACTCATCTTTCTTTCTTCTTTCTAAAAGAATCACATCTCTCCATCCGTTTACATGCTTGGCGATTTTCTCACGGATTCCTACTTGGCGAAATCCGTGTTTTTTATGTAAAGAGAGACTTGCGTGGTTTTGTGGAAAGATACTGGCTTGCAATGTCCAGATTCCATGCTTCTCACTTTCAATGATTAAATTTGATAATAATATTGAGCCAATCCCTGTTCCTTGATATCCATTGAGAATATAAATACTTATTTCCGCAACGCCCTTATATACCTCTCTATTCGAATAAGGAGTGAGGGCAGCCCAGCCAACCACTTGCTGTCCATCTTTAGCAACTAAACGAGCATAAGGTAAATGTTTCTCATGCCAGTTATGCCAGTTTGGTGTTTCCTGCTCGAAAGTAGCTAAGCCGCTATCTATCCCTTGTTGGTAGATCTCTTTTACTGATTCCCAGTCTTCAACTACTAATGATTCGATTTTCATAGCTATTCCCTCCTCTATATCTCCTATTTTTAAAAAAAAGTCTTTTTATAAAAGGAGATAATTGTTAATAGTGTAATATCTCTTATAAGAAAAAGATATCAATCATTTCTAAGGAGGAGTATAAATGAGGAGTTATGTATCGAAAAGTAAGCGAGGTATTAATCGTGAATCTCTCCCGTTTAAATTGTACGAGAAGGCAAAGAAATTTGGTGTGTGGGACCCTCGTGACATTGACTTTAGTCAAGATAAGAAAGATTGGCACACTTTATCAAAAGAACAACAGGGTTCGATACTCAGACTAGTTGCCTTGTTCTATAGCGCTGAAGAGGCTGTAACAAAAGATATTCTGCCACTGATTTATGCGATATCAAAACAAGGTCAATTTGAAGAAGAAATGTATTTAACGACCTTTCTTTTTGAGGAAGCAAAACATACAGTGTTCTTTCATTTGTTTTTAAAGGAAGTAGGTATAGAAAGAGATTTGAATAATTATCATTCAGAAGCATATTTAAATGTGTTTGATGAAATCCTTCCGCAAACGATGGAAAAGCTATTGGTAGATCAGACTCCACAAACAATAGCTGATGCAGCAGTTGTATACAATATGTTTGTTGAAGGTATATTGGCGGAAACAGGGTATTGGAATTTCTATGAAAACCTACAAGACTTAAAAAAACTACCAGGCTTACTTGAAGGGATATCTTATATTAAAAGAGATGAGTCGAGACATATTGGCTTCGGCACTTTTTTGCTACAACGTCTTATTACTGAAGATGACTCTATGTTTGATTATATTATGAATAAACTTCATCATCTCATGCCAATTGCCGAGGCAATTAATCAAATGCCTGAAGAAGTTAACCCATTTGGGGTGAAATTAGCAGATAGCAGAGCTTTTATGCTGAAGCAGTTACATGCAAGAATAGAAGTTTTACGTAGAGCGAAAGGTAAAACCTTAGAAGAAATTTATAAAATGGAACTTGTTGTAGAGTAGGATATGCTGTTCTTTTAAGCCGTTCATAAAGAATGGCTTTTTATTTTGAAAAGAGTAAATTCCTTCTTTATATTGAATTTAGTGACATGTTTTCTTAAGCTTGCTTTATATAAATAGAGGTTGGATATGAATGGATATGGATTGTTGAGTAGTGTTAGAATAAAGAATGAATCAATATAGAGAGGTCATTATGGATATATCTTACTTAGGATTAGCACTGGTAGAGTCATGGGGGATTGAAACGAGCACAAAATGGAAGATGGAGAATCCTGCTTTAGGACAATGTGGTGTCACAGCCTTAGTTGTTCAAGAATATTTAGGTGGAGAAATTGTGAAAACATTGATCGGCGAGATGTGGCATTTCTACAATAAAATAGGAGATAACTATATAGATTTTACAGTTAGCCAATTCGATCCTGCCATTGATTATAAGCCTGTTATTTCTAATAGACTGGAAGCATTTGAGGATACCAATATCAATCAGTATCGTTATTTAACAAAGGAAATGAACAATCGACTTTATTACTACTTAGAGAGGTAGGAAGAAATGATGGTAGATAGCCTTATTTTTGATTTAGATGGCACGTTATGGGATTCTAGAAAAACAGTTGCTGATTCATGGAATATCGTTATTCGAGAAGATGCAGAAGTGAAGAAAGAATTAACAGTAGCAGATTTAAAAGCAACAATGGGGCTAAGAATGCATGAAATTATGGAAAGACTGTTCCCTTATTTAAGTAAGGAGAAAAGAGAATCGTTATTAGAAGATCTTAGCAAAGAGGAACTAGAACATATCCGGAACTATGGAGGGACACTATACCCAAAAGTAGAGGAAACCTTGTCAGAGTTGGCTAAGACCTATCAATTGTTCATCGTAAGTAATTGCCAAGAAGGATATATTGAAGCGTTCTACGAGGCACATGGATTGGAAAAATATTTTCAGGACTTTGAAAACCCAGGAAGAACTGGATTATCTAAAGGGGAAAATATACAACTCATTATAAAGAGAAACAATCTACAGTCTCCCATTTATATTGGCGATACAGATGGAGATAGAGAAGCTGCAAAATATGCCGGAATACCTTTTGTGTATGCGAGTTATGGTTTTGGAGAAGTGATAGACAAAGATCAAATAATTGAACAATTTCAAGACCTACTACATATGAGGCTAGAGAGGGGATAGCTTATGAAAGCATTGGTCATATTATTCCCGGCATACGCTGATTTTGAAATTAGTCATAGTTTATTTTTACTTCGAAAAGTCGCAAAAATGGAAATTGTTACTACAACGGTTGATGGATCGCCAGTCACAAGTATTGGTGGTTTAAAAACAGCAATTGATGTCTCATTAGAAAATCTGAATATAAATGATTACCATTTTATTTTAATCCCCGGTGGTGATGGAATTGATAACGAGCTACTGAATAATAAATGGTTAATTCAGCAAATTCAATCAGCATTCCATTCACGTATTCCGATTGCATCTATCTGTGCATCGGCATTAATTCTCGGAAAAGCAGGTATATTGTCTGGTGAGCAATTCACTTGTTTAGCACATACTTATGATAAGTATCAATCACTCTTTGAACCAAGCTTCTATACAGGACAACCAATTGAAGTAAGTAATCGCATAATTACGGCTAAAGGAACATCCTTTGCTGCTTTTGCAATTGCCGCGCTTAAACTAACTGGTGTGGAACTCACTGACCAAGAGTGGGAAAAATGGCGCCAGTTTTGCATGATAACATAGTATTTATTTGATATGAAGTAAATCAGAAGAAACTAGTAATCACTTATATATTGGTTTTGAAAGAAAAAACACAAGGGGTGTGTTATTTTTGGATGAACGTAATGATTTAATTGGTGATATGTTAAAAAGCAAAAAATCTACGCAACTGCCAGGACAAGGTAAACCACTTCCTAAAGGCTATCTACAGAGGGATATTTTTCAAAACTTCCAAAAAGTTGCCAAGGATGCTGGTTACTTACCTCCATGGTTAACACTTCAAAAGGAAATCGCAGTGCTTGTACATCAAGCACAAAGTAAACAAGATATTGCCACCATTAATGAAAAAATTAAAAAATACAATTCGATTTGTCCACCACAAATGCAGCGCTACCCAATTAGTCTAGAGGGGCTAGAAAAAGCAAAAACACTATGGTGAAAAAAGTCCACTCGAACAGATTCTTATTCGTTTGATAGTCAGCCTGTTATACTTGCAAGAAAAGGAGGCGATCATTTTGAGTAAAATTATATTATTCGATGGGGAATGCAATTTTTGTGATCAGAGTGTGCAGTTTATATTGAAGAGGGACCATCAGGGTGATTTTTATTTTGCCTCCTTACAAGGTGAAAACGGGCAATCTCTATTAAGAAAACATGAAATAGATCCTGCAACTGATAGTTTTATATATATAGAAGATGATCGTGCCTATGATCAATCAACTGCTGCAATTAAAGTATTGCAACAATTAAGGGGAATGTGGAAACTAATAGCTGTCTTCCGTATCATTCCAAAACCGATCAGAGATAAGATGTATCAATTTATTGCTAAGCGGAGATATAAGTGGTTTGGTAAAAAGGAAAGTTGCCGTTTACCCTCACCGGAAATTCGAAAAAGATTTCTAGATTAATCTGATTGATTGGTAATCAAAAAAATAGGCATACATTTCATTTTAATAACATATATTGTGGTTTAGTTGTTAAAAGACACGGTCAATCTACAAAAAAAAAACAGAAGGTGTTCTTCTGTTTTTTTTAAGCAGTTGGTTTATTAAAATACTTTGTTGTAAAGGAAGTTAAAATTGCAAGAACTGTGTACAATACTGTCCAAATCATAAAGGTTCCATTATAGATTGTAAAGGAGAGTAAAGTAAAGATAATTGCTGTTAATAAAGGAACGAGATACATATTCCGTTTTTTCCAAGCCACAAGAATAGAAGCGGCTAATACAATAGTTGGATAGATAAGTATGGTTAATACGAGTGTCATTTTAAATCGCCTCCATTATCTCTATACCCGAAAAATAAAAAAAGAACCATTTTCGGTTCTTTAAAATTCTTTTTGGGAGATAGGAAGAAATAATTTAATACCCCTACGATTAAAAGGAAGGAGTTTGGAGTCAAGCGCAAGATGACTAATATATCCCGTCATACAAGCAATATAAGCTCCATTTATGCCCGTCGATAATTGAAAAAAATCAGCAATAAAATGAAAGAATACTACACCTAAAATAGAATGAGTGTAACTCCTGTGTGGGACAAATGATGCTATAAGAATATAGCAGCCCATGAGCATAAGCCAAACTTCTTGTAATAATATTCCGCACACAATGACTCCTATACCAGTAATGATAAGCATATGTCGCTGCTTTATATAGGAAGATAAAAGAAACATCGCAAGTCCAATCCCCATGCTTACCCATTGATCTAAGGCTGTAGCTTCATAAAAACTATAAAAAATAATTAACAATCCAATCATTTGCGCAGTTGCTTTAATAAATTTGTGAGAGAGGGTGATTTTATTTCTCAGTTTACCATCGATATCTAGATCTGGTAAAAGTGCAGATATTGTGCCAATACCAATAAGCGCTAATGTGGCCGATGGCGTTGCTTGGAGTGTATTTGCGGTCACAAAACCTGCAACAGCACCAATACTCGCATGAGCGGTACCATTCACTTTAATTCCACCTTTTTCTAAGTTGTCTTTTTCTATTCTACAATAAAACATCTGTTCTGTTTATGCTTTTTGCAGGAAAAATGTCAAATGAACAAGAATTTATGTTAAATACTTTAATTAATGGGAATCAACCTCTCTTTTTTTCATCTTTTAAAACAATTTTGCCATAAGGAAGGTTAGGTACGATCCTCTTTATGGGTAAATACATTAAAATAAGTGGAATAAAAGGTTATGGTCACAGTTTAAACGAATGACTATCGTTTTTATGTTTAAGATACAAAAAAGAGGAGAGGGACAATGAACTGGACACATCCATTTGCACTGGCAGTATTAGCTTTCTGGGCGTCTTATTTTATGAATGATTCATTAAGCATCTCTTTATTAGTGGCGTTGGGTGGATTCATCATCGGTTTGATATTCTCATTATTGATCTTTAAGAAGGCAAAAAGAAAACATATATGACAAGGAACTAAGAATTTATATTCCTATGAAGAGGGTGATGACGATACAAGCGGTTTTATTTGATTTTGACGGGACATTAGCTAATACATTGCCACTGTGCATTTATTCATTGCAAGAAGTGTTTCTTAAATTTGATCAGCGAGAATTAGCTGTGAAAGAAGCAAAAGAGTGGTTAGGAAATTCTGAAAAGAAGATTATAGAAGAGCATTTAATAAGCAATCAGAAATTAGACGCAATAGAATATTATTATAATGTTTATAAGAACAACCATTCAAGGCTAGTAGATAATAATAGAGAAATTGACCATTTATTGTCTTATTTGAAAGAGGAAGGAATTAAGCTGGCGATCGTTACGGGGAAAGGAAGAAGAAGTTTGCAGATTTCTTTAGAATGTCTGCATATGACAACCATTTTTGACTGTATAGTTACGGGAGATGATGTAGTGCAAGCAGAACCTGATCCAGAAGGTATCACTCTAGCCTTATCCATGTTAGATGTACCGGCATCCGAGGTGATTTTTTTAGGGGATAGCAATTGTGATATCGAAGCAGGGTTAAAGGCGAATATTTATACAGCGGGTGTGCATTGGCTACCTGATGGTAAGACAACTGAATTTAAGGTGATACCAGATTCAGCTTTTTTAACGGTGGATGAATTTTTAGAATTTTTAAAATTAGGTGCTTTACACGAGAGTTAACAAAATAAATAGATGAATAGGAGGTAAGGAAGCAATGAGTATTCAATATCCAATAGGCGAATTTTCTGTATGTGAAGAGGAAATTAATGAGAACAAGATTAATACTTGGATAATGGAAATAGAGAAATTTCCGCGCCTACTCCGTAAAGTTGTAGAAGAGCTTACTGAAGATGAACTAAATATACCCTATAGAACAGGGGGATGGACAGTGCGGCAGCTCATTCACCATTTAGCAGATAGCCATTTAAATGCTTATTTAAGGGTAAAGTTAGCGTTAACAGAAGAAAATCCGATGATCAAGGATTATCAACAAGATCAATGGGCACGTTTAGAAGACTATCATCTACCAATTGAAGTGTCTTTAAGTATGATAGAAACTGTTCATTTGCGTTGGACTGTTGTGCTAAAAAGTTTGTCTATTCATGATTGGGAGCGCACGTTTGTTCATCCTGAATCGGGACAAATTTCCATTGGGAAAGCAATTGGAATGTATGCATGGCATGGGCGCCATCACCTTGCTCATATTACGACTAAGCATAAAGGTGAGAAATGAATGAAGGATAAAAAATGGGGAGAATTTACGATTTCTCTTAATAAATCATATTTAGATAGAGAGTTAATTTATCAGTTTTTACATAATGAAGCGTATTGGTCAATCAATATTCCTAGAGAAGTCGTGATGAAATCGATTGATGAAAGTAGGCTAGTTTTTGGGCTGTATAGAGGTAGGTTCGATGGTGATTTTGAGCAAGTAGGGTTTGCAAGAGCAGTCACAGATTTATCTACATTTGCTTATCTATGTGATGTTTTTATTTTACCTCAATACAGAGGAAAAGGCCTTTCGAAATGGTTGGTCGAAACAATCATTTGGCATCCAGATTTACATGATATTCGTAAATTTATGTTGGCAACAAAGGATGCCCATTCGTTGTACGAAAGATTTGGGTTTGAAACAGTTGAATTCCCTGATTTGTTATTGCAAAGGGTAAGGAAAGTACCTTATTAATCGTTCTTTAGAAAGGTGTAATCGTTTGTGAAAAGGTTACTATTTACATGTTGAGATGCTTTTTTATACATTAACTAGTTCTTTTGGTATGGTAAATTACCATTATTATTAAAGCAATATTCTAAAAATATTGAATTATAAAGATGGAATCGATAAAATGTATAAATATAGAAATAGAAAAGGGGTGTCACATGAAAATGGAACTGATTAGACATACCATTCGTGCAAGAGAAACATATGAAGTGAAGATAGAGTCATCGTTATTATGGGAGTGTGCCCTCGGAATCGCAGCCGTGACAAATACGCGTTTAATTTCACATATGGAAAAGCCGATGGAGGAATGGGATAATATTAAAAAAAAATTATCAAACGAGCTCCTAAATGAACTAGATATCGTCCAAAAGCACAATACATGGAAGGCATTGCTACAATTATTACATCAAAAAGAATTTGATAGTTTACATATGTTTGTTGATTATATTAATCATTTATCAGATAGAACGTTACGCTTTATATGTTTACCTTATATCGGATCGGATTTCCAACAATTAAGGTGTGATGCTTCAACAACAGATGAAACAGCGATAAAAGATATGCAGGAAGTAACGGAAAATAATTCTTTCTTTCCAAAATATGTTGAATATATTAGCTCTTCAGATGCAGATTTTTTGAAAAGGCATTTGGTTACAGTAATGACAGGCTGGTATGAAGCAATTATCAAACCAGAAGAAAAGCAGCTACGAAACATTCTCGAAAAAGATAAAAAGCTAAAAGAGTCTATGTATAAAAAGATGACAGCTGAGGAATTAGTAGAATGGGCGACAGGAGGCATCATTTATCATCCCGAACCAAGTGTAAAGAATGTGATGCTCATTCCCCAATATACATACAGGCCGTGGAATATTGAAGCTGATATAGAAGAAACAAAAGTATTCTATTACTCAGTATCGGATGAGAGTATAAGAGATACGAAGCCGTATGCAGTTAATCCATCATTAGTTCTTAGATACAAGGCATTAGGCGATGAAACAAGAATGAGAATGGTGAAATTACTTTCTGAAGGCGAATGTAGTTTACAAGAAATAACGGAGCGGTTAGCACTTGGGAAAACAACAGCTCATCACCATTTAAAAATTTTAAAAACAGCAAAACTAGTCGATACTGAAACATCTAAATATAAATTAAAACAACAAGCACTCCATTGGATGAATGAGGAAATGGGCATCTATCTTTCACAATAATGTTGAAATCAGGTGAGGAACGATAATGATAAGGATAAAGATTAACAACGAGCTAGAATTGAAGGGTTTTATGTATGAAGAGGCGGATGAACTATTTGCGCTTATTAATGAGAATCGTACATACTTACGCGAATGGCTTCCATGGGTAGATGGAACAAAATCTGTTCAAGATTCAAAAGCGTTTATTGACCATACAGTTGAACAAATGGATCGAAATACTGGCTTAACCGTTGGTATTAGAGAAAACGGAAAGTTAATCGGCATCATTGGCTATAATAAGTTGAATCATGCCAATCGGATAGGTACAATCGGGTATTGGCTTTCACAGCAGGCAGAAGGTAAAGGTGTGATGACAAAAGCTGTGCAAGCGATGATTTCCTACGGATTTACTCAGCTTAATTTAAATAAAGTAGAAATTCATGCTGCAGTTAAAAATAGTAAAAGTCGTCGTATACCTGAAAAGCTTGGTTTTGTATATGAAGGAACGATTAGAGATGGCGAATGGCTCTATCATTATTATGTTGACACAGTTATTTATGGTTTGTTGAAAAGAGAATATAAGTGATGAGCTACCATTGATGCAAGAACAAATTCTATTTAGAAGAATTTGTTCTTTTCTTTATGAATAGAGTAGGAAAAAGGATTTACTTCTAGAATCTTATTAAAGATAGAAAGTGGGTGGAGGATGAGAGATGGAAATTAAAACAGAGGCAAAGAAAAATGTAAGATGGAAGCGCTTGCTACTATGGATGGGAGGGAGTCTTCTTGGGCTGATTCTACTTGTAATCATTGGCGCTTATTATTTCTTGAATCGCCCGTTACCTCAAGTTAATGGTGATATTCAACTGAAAGGGTTACAACAAGCTGTTGAGGTGGTCCGAGATGAAATGGGTGTTCCTCATATAGAAGCAACGAATGAGTATGACCTTTACTTTTCCCAAGGATATGTACAAGCGCAAGATCGTCTATTTCAAATGGACTTAAGTAGGCGGCAGGCATCTGGGAGATTAAGTGAAGTAATTGGTGAATCGACAGTAGATACAGATAAGTATTTCCGTACCTTGGGCTTAAGAAGAGCAGCAGAAGAATCAGTAGCTGAATATTCAGATGAGGGGATGCGGGTATTAAATGCATTTGCAGACGGAGTAAATGCCTATATAGAGGAATTACATACCACTGGAAAGTGGCCAACAGAATTTACGATACTTGGCTATAAACCGGAAGCATGGAAACCAATTGACTCATTAACAATTGGTAAGTATATGGCCTTTGATTTGGGCGGACATTGGAAAGATCAAGCTTTTAGACAGTATCTGTTGCAAACATTTCCTGAAGAAAAAGCGTATGATTTATTTCCGACCTATCCAGAAGAGGCACCAACTATTATTACTAAAGAACAATTAGATTTTTCAACCGCCTTTGCTCAAGCTGTTATCCCACATGAATTCAATGGGAGTAACAATTGGGTGGTAAGCGGAGATAAAACGGCAACTGGCAAAAGTCTTTTAGCAGATGATCCCCATTTAGGGTTGGCGACTCCTTCTGTATGGTATCAAATGCACTTACAGTCTGATGAAGTGAATGTAGGTGGAGTGATATTTGCCGGAGTCCCTGGAATTATTTTAGGACATAACGAAAACATCGCATGGGGTGTGACTAATACTGGTCCTGATGTGCAAGATCTTTATATTGAAAAAAGAAATCCAGAAGATCCTCACTTGTTTCTTTATAACGACAAATGGGAGAAGGCTCAAGTGATAGCTGAGCCTATAAAGGTAAAGGATAGTGAAACAATTGATTATGAAGTCATAGAGACAAGACATGGGCCTATTATTTCAGAGTTTGCCGCCGATGCTGCTACTAGTGAAACGGCACTTTCATTACAGTGGACAGCATTAGAGGCAACGACAGAACTAGAGGCGATTTTAAATATGAATCACGCTGAAAATTGGAAAGAATTCGAAGAGGCATTAGCAGCTTTTGAAGCACCAGCACAAAATTTTGTTTTTACAGATCGAGAAGGAAATATTGCTTATAAGGCGAATGGAAAAATTCCTATCAGGAAAAAAGGAAATGGCCTATTACCTGTACCGGGATGGACAGATGAGTATGCTTGGGAAGGTGCGATTCCTTATGACGAATTACCAACTATCGTCAATCCGGAAGAAGGTTTTATTTCTACAGCCAATAATAAGGTGGTAGGAGATGATTACCGTTATCATATCAGTCACAATTGGGCGCAACCATATAGACAAATGCGTATTCAAGAAGTATTAAGTGGAAGCAATAAATTAACTGCAGAAAATATGATGGAACTACAAATGGATGAAAAGAACCTTCAGGCAGAAGAATTTGTGCCTGTGATGCTTAAGCAATTAGCAAACGAAAAAGGTGAGAACATCCAATCAGCCCTTGACATCTTATCGAAATGGGACTATCAAGATCATCAAGATCTTGCTGCTCCTTATATTTTTAATCGCTGGATGGTTGAAATAGGAGAAGCATTATTTGAAGAGCAGATTCCAAAAGAAACGTTAGAATTATTTGGTGGTAAAAGATCGGCTGTTGATCAGCTTCTGCGTAATGCATTTGCAGGTAACCCGGGGCCATGGGTGAAGGATGTAGGGGGCATTAATGAATTATTAGTTGTATCGTTAACGGAAACACTTTCACAAATACAGGAAGATGAAGGCGGCGATATGGCAAATTGGAACTGGGGAGATTATCACCAAGTTTCCTTCACACACCCGTTATCTAGCGTAGCTCCTTTAAATTATTTATTTAATTATCAAGGTAGTATGGCAACAGGAGGAAGTGCTGTCACTGTTAAGGCAGCTGCATTTAAAAATGATGGGACGGTGAATCACGGAGCATCATGGCGATTTGTTATGGATATGAACAATCCAATGCAGGCTTATCATATCGTCGGTCCAGGTCAATCTGGGCATGTATCGAGTGACTGGTATCAAAATCAAATGGCGGATTGGGTAGAGGGAGATTATCATAAGACTACTTTAGGGGAGCCTGAAGGGAAGAGACTACTCTTAACACCAGAAGAATGATTATCTAGGATTTTTGAGTTGATAAGAAGAAGATAAATCCAACGCATTTTTTTAATCGATTAAGATTTTACCCTTTTTAATATGTACGGACTAGAGACAGGTGAATGAGAAGAGAAATAGCCAGCTAAAATAACTTTTTGGCTGGCTAAAAAATGTAATTAAATGATTACAAAAGAAAGCTTGCTATCCAAGAAATCAAAGGAATGGTTAAGATAGAAATTAACGTGCTATATACCGTTACCATAATGGCTTCGTTTTCTTCTTGTGTGTAGCGGGAAAATAATACTGAAGCCAGCATGAAGGTAGGCATACTTGTTAAAATAACTAATAAGAAAGTTAAATCTGTTTGTATTGACGTAAAACGTAAACAAATGATGCCGAAAAGTGGTAATATCAACAATTTCATTAATAAAGGAAACCATAAACCTTGAAAGTAAAACCGTCGTCCAACTTGAAAGAAAGTTGGAAGCAGAAAGCCTATATATAACATGGCTAATGGCGCAGCTAAGTTAGATAGCATTGAAGCCAGTTGCTTGAAAATGATCGGTGCTTCCCAACCACTGATTACATATAACAACCCCAAACTAATGGCTAATAAAGGTATGTTTAATAAAGCTTTTAATTGTTTAAATTGGAATTTTTGATTGCTTTGTAATAAGTAGATACCTAATGAAAAAAGAACGACATCTAACCCTGCATCAAATACAGCGGCTAATAATCCACCGAGAGGCCCAAATAATGTAGCACTAAGAGGGATGCCGATGAAACCTGTATTACCTAGGGCGGCGAGTAAAGCCAATTGTTTAGGCTGATTAAGGTGTAAAAGACGGCCTAGAACTAATGTAAGGATAATACCTCCAGCATTAAATACAATGGATATCCCGAATACGAGAAAGACTTGTTGGAAAATGACGTCCGTAATTTTAGTATTGAAAACACCATTCAATATAATAAAGGGAACAGCTAGATTTAAAATAATCATCATTAATATATTTTTCATTTCTGCTGTGATTGATATCTTTAAAGCGATTAGTGCTCCGAAAACAATGATTATACCCATTGTTGAAATCGCAAGAATAACAGAGGTGACTTCCATATGACACTCCTTTCAGTATAAATTATACTGAAAATTCTTATATTTTTATAGTTCATAAAAGCAGAAAACTATAAAAATATCATTGGACCATTTATACTTAACGACAATAAGAAAGGTGTGGGTAGCTATGGTTGCTAAAGTAGCGATAGTAACAGGAGCGAATTCAGGAATGGGCTTAGAAACGACAATCGGTCTTGTAAATAAAAATGTAAAAGTAATCATGCTCTGTAGAAGTAAAATAAGAGGTGAAGCCGCGCTACAAAAAGTGAAAGCCATTACAGGAAAAGAAAATGTAGATTTAATGCTCTGTGATTTAAGTTCTATCAAAAGCATCGATGATTTTGTGGCAACCTTTTTTAGTAAGTATCATCATTTAGATCTTTTAATCAATAATGCAGGTGTAGTGACAATAAAAAGGCAAGAAACAGTTGATGGATTTGAGATGATGTTAGGGGTAAACCATCTCGGTCATTTCCATTTAACCAAGCAATTATTAGCAGCTTTAAAGGCTTCGGCTACTGCAAGAATTGTCATTGTATCTTCCGGTGCTCATAAATGGGGGAAAATGGATTTTGCAGATCCGTTTTTTAAAAAGGGTTTTAATGTAGCAAAAGGTTATGGAAGATCGAAGCTAGCCAATTTATTATTTATGAAAGGTTTACATGAAAGATTAGCACACACAAATGTGACAGTGAATGCACTTCATCCAGGAGCTGTTGCAACAAACATAGGTGTGGATAGAGAAACAGGATTTGGTGGCAAAGTGGTAAAATTACTGGTGCCATTTTTTAAAACAGCAGAGCAAGGGGCGGAAACGGCCATCTATTTAGCCACGAGTCCGGATGTAGAAGGGATATCAGGTGAGTACTATATTGACAAGAAAAAAGCCCATGTCTCTAAAAGGGCGAGTGATCCCCAACTAATCGAGCACTTCTGGAGATGGAGCATAGAACAGACGACGCTTTAATGATGACATCTAATAAAAAAGTTAACAGTGGGGTGAAATTTGTCTTCAATAGGTGAAATTGAAGAAGTACACGGTATATTAGTTTTGGAATTAAAATAATATTGAGTGAATCCCTTGTAGGACAAGGAATCAGGGTTTAAACAAACGAATAAAACTAATTTGAATGGTTTCATGCTTTAAGGAACGGGAATGAGTGTGAAAGAACGGCAAAAGAGGGGATGTTGCTATGTCTGAAAAAGGAGATTTCATGCTGGCGCATAAACAAAAGTTGAGGAACAAATTTACGTTGATAAGCATTTAGAAGCCGTGATAAAAGCGATTGCCATGTATGAAGTAGAAATGAGTATAGGGTCAATGAAGCCAATTTGAGAAGTTAAAGGGAAGGGTGGAGGAAGAGTAATGAGTTTTAAAGCAATAGTTGTAGATAAAGATGATAAAGATTTTTCTATCCAGTTGCGTCAACTTGAGGTAAGGGATTTACCTGCAGGAGAAGTATTAATTCAAGTAAAATACTCCGGAGTAAATTATAAGGACAGTTTAGCTAGTATACCTAATGGAAATATCGTTAAAGACTATCCAATGGTACCGGGCATTGACTTAGCGGGCATCGTTGTTTCATCTCAACATCCTGATTTTTCCAAAGGTGATGAAGTCATTGCTACGAGTTATGAAATTGGTGTATCCAGATACGGGGGGTATAGTGAATATGCACAAGTACCTGCACAATGGGTACTGCCACTTCCAAAAGGACTTACATTAAAGAAGGCAATGACGATTGGCACAGCTGGATTAACAGCGGCTCTTTCCATATTAAAATTAGAACAGAATGGTCTAACTGAAAATAGTGGGAAGGTGTTAGTTACTGGGGCTACTGGTGGCGTTGGGAGTTTTGCCGTTGCCTTGTTAGCTAACCGTGGCTATGAGGTCGTTGCAAGCACTGGAAAGAAGAATGAACGTGATTACTTAATGAACTTAGGAGCTTCTTCAGTGATTACAAGGGAAGAAGTGTATGATGGGAAGATAAGCGCATTAAGCAAGCAAAAATGGATAGCAGCGGTTGATCCTGTCGGTGGAGAGCCATTGGCATCCTTGTTAAGCCAAATTCAATATGGGGGTGCCGTAGCGGTTAGTGGTTTAACTGCTGGAACGAATTTACCTACGACGGTTTTTCCTTTTATTTTACGTGGGGTGAGTCTCTTGGGAGTTGATTCCGTTTTTTGTCCAATGGAGATGAGGAAAGAAGCTTGGGAACTATTAGCGGAAGAAAGTGATAAACTTCCGTTTGATCAGTTTATTTTTCAAGAAGTTTCATTGAGTGAAGTTGAGCATGTCTTGCCATTGCTTTTAAAAGGAGAAACGAGAGGAAGAGTACTTGTACACATATAGTATCTACTCACAATAACTTATAAAAAGGCGGTCCTAATTTCTGATAGAATGGAGCGAAAGACATGCAGTTGAAAAGTAACCGTCTCGTCATTCGATCGTATATGTATGAAGATTACGAAGCTTGGATAGCGGGATTAAAGAACCGTTTAGTATCGCAATCACGTCATGATGAAGGACGCCCACAAGATTTACCTGCTTATACTAAAGAAAAATTCAAGAAGAAAATCGAGCAATGGAGCAAGCAAGATGATGCCTGGCAATTATCTGAGTTTGGTATATTTAGAGAAAATGATGGTGCACATATAGGAAAAATAGAATTGTATCGAACACAGAGGAATGGCAAGGAGTTAGTACTACTTGGTTATGCAATTCACAATCAATATTGGCGAAAAGGATATGGAAAAGAAAGCGTAGTAACGATCATACCTTTTATTTTTGAATATTTACAACCTGAAAGAATAGAATTACATATTGATAGTGATAACCTCGCCTCCATTCATTTAGCAGAATCTATTGGTTTTAAATATGAAGAGAAACAGTCTCAATTTTCATTTGATAGTGGAGAATGGAGCGAATTTTTTATCTATTATTTAGAGAAATAAGGAGAGGCCCCCGATTATGAAGGAGCCTCCCTGATATTAAGCGTTCAATTTTTCTTTCTCGTAAACAGGTACCCAACCTTCTGGTGTAACAAACAGGCGAATAGCAACAACTTTTCGATCATCAGATAAAGTAAAATAGTGGCGCGTGTTTACGGGTACAGAAATTAAATCACCTGGATCTAAATGGACTTCAAAAAACGATTCATCTTTTCCTTGGATAATAAAGACTCCATGCCCACTTACGATGAAGCGGACTTCATCATCGGTATGATGGTGTTCTCTTTGAAAGTTAATTAATAATTCATCTAAATTTGGCGTACTGTCTGAAAGTGAAATAACATCTGCAGCTTTGTAGCCGCGCTTTTCAGAAATGGTTTTGATTTCAGTTGAAAATGCATCTAGTATGGCTTGCTTTTCATCATCAGATAAATCGTATTTTTCGTGTAATGTCACTTCTAATTGCTCAATGTTCCAATTTTCATAGATGACTTCTTGTGCAGTTAAAAATGTAGATACCTCTTGTTGATCAGTAATCACTTTTTCTTCGTTTTTGAATTTAATAATGGCCATGTAAAACGCCTCCTTTTAATTGAATAAGAGATAATTTATATTGAAATAAAAATTCGCAAGCCTCTAATAATTTTTTCGCTTCAAACCCAT
Source organism: Cytobacillus sp. FSL K6-0129 (assembly GCF_038007625.1). Classification (NCBI taxonomy): domain Bacteria; kingdom Bacillati; phylum Bacillota; class Bacilli; order Caryophanales; family Bacillaceae; genus Cytobacillus; species Cytobacillus sp. FSL K6-0129. The sequence goes on from NZ_JBBOXM010000001.1 coordinate 4,209,494, forward strand.
CGACTCCCCAAACAGTAATCCCGTGGTTGTGAATTAAGACTGCACCTTTCTCTTTGCTGACGTAAGCAGAAAAGTGATCCGCTAATGTAGGGATATCCGCATCATTGCGAATGATCGGGATGGTGAGTATATCATCTTCTCCCCATAGTCCAAATGCTTTAATTAACTCTTGATGCTGAAAAGATACTACACCTTCTTGATAGAAAAGCTCAGAAATAACATTATTAGCAACTGTATGAACATGAAGACTTGCTCCTGATGACGTTTTCTTATAAATTTCACAATGTAATAAAGTCTCAGCTGAAGGTTTAGATGACGTGTTTTCTAGGGGCTTTCCTTCTAAGTCTACTAATAAAAAATCATTAGCTGTTCTCTTTCTTTTATCAAGTCCGCTTGAAGTGACTAAAAAGCTGTTTTCATCTACGCGAATGGATAAATTACCACTAGTACCCATAAACCAATCTCTGGCTGCTAATTCATCTTTAATATCAGCTAATGTATCCCACTTTGTTTCATACGTTGTCATGATTTCGCACCAACTAGTTCATCGAGGTATTCAATGCAATCATGGAAGGTTTCGAAAGGTGTATAAGAAATACCAGTTTCTTCACATTTTTGAATTAAGAAATCTCTAGCAAGTACGGCATCTGCTATTTTGGCTGCTTCAAAGTCTGTAATCGAATCTCCAATAAGAATATTAAAGTGTTCAGGAGAAGAGTGTTTTCTAATAATGGTTGGTTTACAACAGCCGCAACCTTGTGAAGAACATAGTTCATCACACTGGTGTGGATAGTGAATATCTATTGTTTCTAAAGCAAAGCTTGCGTGATTGCAAAATACTTTCGTAAATGGCCCATAAGGTTCAAGTACTGGTTCTAAAAAAAAGTCAATCCCACCACTAACAATATAAAGAGGGATACCGTTTTCATGTGTATATCTAACAAAAGCTGAAAATCCTTCACGAATTTCTGCACTATTTAATACAAAATGGATAATCTCTTCTTTTTTACTTGTTGGTAAAAGTGAGAAGAGATTTTTAACACCCTCTTGGATAGAGATATTTTGAGCTAAAATATCTTCCTTGATCTGTTTTGCCTCAATAGGACCGAAATGCTCCATAATCTTTACAATGTTGTCGTTATTCGTAATTGTTCCATCGAAATCACAAAAAATCATTGGTTTTGTCATCTTTTATGACGTACCTCCCCATTTTGCTAATGCTGCTTCTAATTCTTGCGCTTTTGTTGCACGATGAGTATTTTGTTGTATGACGTGATCAATGGCTTGCCTAAAAGCTCTCACGCCAGCTGCTGCTCCTTCAGGATGACCATGGACCCCGCCGCCAGCATTAATTATACAATCATTGCCAAAGTCATGATAAAGCAACGGCACTAAACCTGGATGAATGCCTGCTGAAGGGACCGGGAATGCCTGATTCAAGCCATTTTCTTCGGTTAACTGTCTAGCGATAGCTAAGGTTTTTTCTTTTTCCATGGCAACAGAACCATATGGAGAAGGAAATAAAGAGAAATCTGCGCCTGCTAAGCGAGTAAGATTACCGAGTAATAAATCAGGAGCCACACCATAGAAGTTTGAAGAAGTATAGGCCCCACTATATGCAGGATGTGCCATGATAGGTAACTGCACTTCATTGTTTTCAGCTAGTGTTTGGAGCATATCTAGACCGTAAGTGTGAACATTGAATAATAATGCATCCGCACCTAATTCGCTCGCATGTTTTGCTTTATCTACTAAATCCATTGTTCTCCCAGATAAATTGACTGCATAAAGTGTCCTTTTTCCAGTCTTTTCATAGACTTCATCTAGTATTTCTTTACCTGCGATAATTCGGTCTTCAAAAGAGATGTTGACATCAAAAAGAATTTCATCATCTTTTACAATATCAACGCCCCCCATAGCCTGGTCTCTTAACTGTTCTCTTAAAAAGTGAATATCCCTGCCGATAATGCCTTTAAATATACTCATAAGTAATGGGCGGTCTTGAATATTTAGTTTCGATCTTATATTTTTTATACCGAATTTTGGTCCAGGAAAACGGGAAAGATCCTCATTATCAAATTCCAGATTTAATAATTTTACTTCACCATCTAGAGATAACTTTCCAAATACAGTTGTTAAGATTGCTGGAATATCAAATGTGAAATTATATGTAGGGTAGGCGATACTAATTTCGCACCTTACTTCACCGAATCGATTGGGATGTTCATCATCATAAAATTCTTGTAGTGCAGTGACTCTGCCTTTATGTTTTAGTAATTGTTTTTGCTCAAGTAATGGTAACGCTGTCCACGAGCCTATCGTTAATCCTAAAGCGATATCCTCTGCTTTTTTCTCTAATGAACCGGGTCTTGCGTATACTTGATAAGTTGCAATTACATCTCCCATATGAGAACCCTCCCTGATGATTTCGAATTAACATTGACAATAAAAAACCCTCTTCTTAATCAATAAGAAGAGGGTTAGTTCGCAGTGATAGAACCTTCTCCTTATCTGTCAGCATGATTGCTGCAAGAATTAGCACCGTGTTCATTTAGAATCGGTTGCCGGGCTTCATCGGGCTCGTCCCTCCGCCTGCTCTTGATAAGAAAATTTATGATTATCGTTTTAAATTTTTGCACAATTGTATTATGTCACCAGGTGTTTTATCTGTCAACAGAGAATTTTTTACGTTATATGACAAAATTCTTTTAACCTTAAAAAGATGAAAAGTTTTAAAAAAAAGATTGACACTTTTTTATAAACGGTGCTAGTATTTGCTCAAGATATTTCAAAAAATGAATCTTTTATACTCTTATCAAGAGCAGGTGGAGGGAAATATGGCCCGATGAAACCCAGCAACCGACCGTAATATCGTTGTGAAACGAGGCGCAGCTAGAGAATTTCTGCGCCTAATGTAAGGCACGGTGCTAATTCCATTCAGAAGTTATTCTGAAAGATGAGAGGCAAAATCGTAATGACGAATGCCTCTTTCTGTAAAGGAAAGGGGCATTTTTGTTTCTGTAATGACAAAGCAGGTCCGACTACATCTCTTCATGTAGTCACCCCTGTTTTGTGCCACAGATAAATAAAGAAATAAGGGGGAAGAGATATGGCTGTTTTAGATAATATAGGTTATCGCGCTTTGACAGAGGAATCAGCGTGTGAATACGTGAAGAGTTTAAAACTGTTTTTACCGGATGAAAAAATGACGGTGGAAGAGATTGGTGATGGTAATTTGAATTATGTTTACCGTATTACTTCTAATCATAAAAGTGTAATTATTAAGCAAGCACTCCCTTATGCAAAAGTAGTCGGAGAAAGCTGGCCTCTAACACTTAAACGTGCAAAACTGGAGGCAGAAGTGCTTAAGAAGCATGGTGAATTCGTTCCTCACCTCCTCCCAGCAGTACTAGCATCAGATGAAGAGCTAGCATTAACTGTGATGGAGGATCTTTCCCATTTGACAATTGTAAGAGACGGATTGATTCAAGGGGATCATTATCCGAATTTATCAGCTCATATTGGTGAGTACTTAGCAAAGACATTGTTTTCAACTTCAGATTTTGCTCTTCATCCGTTTGAGAAAAAGAAATTGGTCGCTAAATTTTCAAATCCTGAACTATGTAAAATCACTGAGGATTTAGTATTCACCGATCCATTTTTTGATGTGGAAACGAATGATTTTGAAGCTGAGTTGGCTGAAGTGGTTCAGCAACTATGGGCTAATGACAAGTTGAAACTTGAAGTAGCCAAAATAAAATATGCTTTTCTCACAGAAGCAGAGAGCTTACTACATGGTGACCTACATACAGGGAGTATATTTGCGAGTAAGAGTGAGACGAAGGTGATCGATCCTGAGTTCGGCTTTTATGGTCCGATTGGATTTGATGTCGGTCAATATATTGCCCATCTCATTTTCCAAGTACTTGTACGAAACGAAAACGATAGAATCGTTATTCTTCAACAGATAGAAGAAGTATGGGATGTGTTTTCTCAATATTTTTCAGAAGCTTGGCAAAATTCTGTTGTTAATCCTTTTACGAAAGTACCAGGCGCTCTAGAGTCTTTTCTAGCTAAAGTATTTAAAGATGCTATCGGAGTAGTAGGGTGTGAATTAATTCGGAGAACAATCGGATTGTCGCATGTGAAGGATCTTGATGGAATAGAAGATAGTTCAATTAGATTATATGTGAAGAAGGCAACGATTCAATTAGGTTCATCCTTGATTATTAATCGCAAAAACATAGTAACAATCTCGCAACTTCTTAAGGAACTGGAGGCGTATACATCATGAGTATACCAACACCAATTGAATGGCAAGAAGGTAGATTGAAAATTCTTGATCAAACCTTATTACCCCATCAAACAAGATGGATAGAACTCGAAACCATTGAAGATGTCTTTGAGGCAATTATTCAGTTGAAAGTAAGAGGGGCGCCAGCTATTGGAATTACTGCTGCTTATGGTTTAGCGATTGCTGCAAAAAAATACGAAGGGGTCGACATTGAAACTTTCCATCTTAGAATTCATGAAGATTATCTTTATCTAGCGGGCTCTAGACCGACAGCTGTTAATTTGTTCTGGGCTTTGGATCGAATGATGAAAGTAATAGAAACGCTGTATTCAACAGAGGAGACAATTATCAGTTTGGAGCAAGAAGCAAAGAAAATACATCAAGAAGACGAGGAGATTTGTCGCCAAATTGGTGAAAATGCACTAAGTCTATTGAATGGAAGGAAAAAGGTATTAACGATTTGCAATGCGGGGACGATTGCTACGGGAAAATATGGTACAGCGCTAGCGCCGTTTCATTTAGGCAAGGAGAAGGGTGTTGACTTTCAAGTATATGCTTGTGAAACGAGACCGGTTCTTCAGGGAGCGCGCCTAACTGCTTGGGAGCTTCAACAGTCCAATGTGGATGTGACGGTCATTACTGATAATATGGCTGCTCATACCATAGCAACCAAGGGGATTGAAGCGATTATAGTCGGGGCCGATCGTATTGCCAGCAATGGAGATACAGCGAATAAAATCGGTACATGGCAACTAGCTATTTTAGCAAACTATTTTCAAATTCCTTTCTATGTAGCTGCGCCATTATCGACATTTGACTTTTCTATCGCATCAGGGGCAGATATTCCGATTGAGGAGAGGTTGGCAGAAGAGGTGACTCATATTGGGCCAAACCAGATCACACCAGAAGGAACGAAAGTGTTTAATCCGGCGTTTGATGTGACAACGGCTAATTTAATTACTGCAATTATTACTGAAAAAGGCATTTTTGAAGCTGATCGAAACAAATTGGCACAATTGAATAAAGCAGAAGAGGGAGTTAGGGCATGAAGAACAATCGTATACTATTAGCGTTTCTTATTATTTTTATTTTAATTTTGGCAGGCTGCCAGCCAAAAGGAAGCAATTCAAGTAGTGAAGCAACTGCATCAACTAAAGAGAATAGTGTACATCCGTTAGCTAATAAAAAGATCGCACTAATCATGCAAATTAATTTAGGAACTTTTTCTGCACAATATATTGAAGGGGTAAAAGAGCAGGTAGAAAAGTTTGGTGGAACCGTTCAAGTATTTACTTCTGAAGGTGACTTAGCAAAAATGGCTTCCAATTTAGATGCAGCGATTAATCAAAAATTTGATGGGATATTAATTGATCATGGAACGAAGGAAGCGTTAACGCAAGGAGTAGAAAAAGCGGCTGCACAAAATATACCTGTAGTGGTCTTTGATGCTGATATTGCAGTGAAAGATGTAACTGTACTTCAACAAGGCGATGAAGAAATGGCGAAGTTGACATTAACCAAGCTTGCTGCAGATGCAGGAGGGAAAGCAAATATTGTTAAGATTTGGGTAGCTGGATTTGCACCGATGGAAAGAAGACAAGTAGCTTATGAACAATTTTTAAAAGAGAATACAGATATTAAGGAAGTAGCAGCATTTGGTGCTGCCACCGATAATACAGCATTAGATACTCAAGCACAAATGGAAGCAATCCTAAAACAATATCCAAATGAAGGTGAAATAACAGCAGTTTGGGCAGCTTGGGATGAGTTTGCTAAAGGAGCTGTCAGAGCGCTAGAGCAGGCAGGAAGAGAAGATATTAAAGTCTACGGGATTGATATGAGTGACGAAGACCTGCAACTGATACAAAAAGAAAACAGTTCATGGGAAGCGACAGCTGCCGTTGATCCAAAAGATATTGGTCGTATTCAAGTTCGATATTTGTACCAAAAATTAAACGGTGATTCGCCTAAAGAAAAAGTTATCCTTGATCCTGTTTTTGTAGAGAAAAGTCAATTACCTGATGAGGCAATTACAACAAACGAACTGCATGAATATATAGATGGTTGGGGAGAAAGTGAACAAGGCTATACGGAAGAATTAAAAGCACTTGAGGGCAATTGAATGAAATGGTTTGTAGCTAGTCAACCGACTTTTAGAGAGTCGGTTTTTGTATCTATGAAGGAGGTCTCCTTTAAGTGAGTGAAGTTGTTTTGGAAATGAAAAAGATTAGTAAGAGTTTTGGAAAAGTTACGGCATTAAAGAACGGGGAGTTAGTGGTTCATAAAGGAGAAATACATGCCTTGCTTGGAGCAAATGGAGCTGGAAAAAGTACATTAATGAAAATTCTCTCTGGGGTATATAGACAAGACCAAGGAGAAATTTTGATTAACCACGAAAAAGCAACTTTTCAACACCCTAGTGACGCGAAAGAAAAAGGAATATTTTGCGTTTATCAGGAGGTTGATACAGCCATTGTTCCACAGCTTACTGTAGCGGAAAATATTATGCTTGATCGCTTTTCACAAGAGAAAGGGTGGTACTTCTCTCGTAAGGATCTACATCGTCAGGCACAGGAAGCATTAACATTACTCGAGGTGAATGATATTGAGCTAAATCAAGCAGCTTCAAATCTAAGTCTTGCTAAAAAGCAATTGGTTCTCATAGCTCGGGCGTTAGTGCAAACGACTAAAGTCATTATTTTTGATGAGCCAACCGCTCCATTATCACATATAGAAGCAGAGAAATTATTTCATGTAATTAGGCAACTGAGAGTAAAGGGAATTGGTTGTATTTTTATTACACATCGATTACCTGAAGTATTCGCCATTGCAGATGTGGTAACGGTTATGAGAGACGGATGTCGGATTTCAACCGTACCAATTGCTCAGATAACGCAGGAAATGGTAATTGAACAAATGCTTGGAGAAGTATGGCATGAGGAAAGAAACGTTATGCACAGTTATAAACGAGGGGAAGAGGTTTTAGCACTTAAGAATATCAATCTAGGAAAGTTACAAAATATTAGTTTAAATGTATATGAAGGTGAAGTTGTAGGAATTGCGGGCTTGGTAGGTGCTGGAAAAACAGAACTAGCGAAAACAATATTTGGAAATACACCAGCCACTTCAGGAGAAATCAGAGTCTCTGGTAAGAAGATACAGGTGAAGCATCCAAAAACAGCTATTGCTTGTGGTATCACTCATATTCCTGAAGAAAGGCGGAAAGAAGGTCTATTCATTAATGAAACGATATCGAAGAATGTAACTTTCCCACAGCTGAAAAAGTACGTAAAAGGGGGTTTTATTAACAGAAAGGCTGAGAGAAAAGCTACTGAAGAAGTGATTTCCACTTTGCAGGTGAAAGCAAATGATGTGGACGTAGAGGTGAATCATTTAAGTGGGGGAAATCAGCAAAAGATCGTTATCGGTAAGTGGTTATCAAGTGAAGCGAAGGTTTATTTATTTGATGAGCCTACTAAAGGCGTGGACATCGGTGCGAAAAGAGAGATTCTTAAACTAATTCAACAGCTTGCAAAGGAAGGCAAGGCCATTTTGTATTTTAGTAGTGAAATCCAAGAATTATTAACAGTTTGCCATAGAGTATTAGTGATGTATGATGGCAAAATCGTGAAAGAATTTACGCAAAAAGAGGCAACGCAAGAAAAGATTCTGTTATATGCAAGTGGTGGAAAGGAAGTCAATCATGAAGGACCAATTGATCGCATTTCTATTTAAATACGGGGCAATTACTTTACTTATTCTTATTATTTTTTATTTTACAAGTGTGAGCCCATTCTTTTTAACCTATGATAATTTTTCGGATATATTACGTTCCATTTCGATTGTCACTGTGCTCGCGCTCGGGGTCACATTTACATTAGTAGTTGACGGTTTTGATTTATCTGTTGGCTCCACGATGTCATTAGCAACTGTTTTTACAGCTTCATTGATGGTTTGGTATGATTTACCGCTATGGTTAGTTCTACTATTACCAATTATCGTTGGAGTGGCAGTTGGATTATTTAATTCGTTCTTAATTGTTGTGATAGGTATTCCCGATTTATTAGCAACATTGAGCAGTATGTACATCGTAGCGGGATTACATCGGACTTATACAGAAGGATACTCAATTTATAACCATATGCCACTGACTTCTGGTGGGACAGCAATTGGTGAGTTTTCTAATGCCTTTCTATGGATTGGTCAAGGCCATTTATTAGGTATCCCTGTACCTGTATGGATCATGATCATTCTAGTGTTAGCTTCCTACTGTTTTTTGAATTATACGAGATGGGGTAGAATCTTTTATATGACAGGAGGGAATGCCGAAGCTGCGACCTTATCTGGTGTAAAAGTAAAGAAAATCAAATGCATGGCTTATGTAATTTCAGGAATTTTTGCTAGCATAGCAGGCATTTTATTTACTGCTAGGGTAGGATCAGGGCAAATCGATGCAGGTGCACCACTACTGATGGAGGCTGTTGCAGCTGTATTTGTTGGCTACTCGGTACTAGGGGCTGGAAAACCAAATGCGTTAGGTACATTTTTTGGCGCAGCAGTCATCGGCGTATTATTAAATGGTTTAACTATTTTGAATCTACCTTATTATGGTTTTGATATTATTAAAGGGACTGTACTCGTTTTAGCATTGGCAGTGACTTATATGTATGCGAAAAATAAGTTTTCAACAAATAGCTTATAGAAGTAGTAGTAGTGGGTGAGGCACTTTTGTAGTTGCAGGTAGGCTAATCGCTTACTTTGGAAGATACAAATATTTGTTTTAGTTGATAAGGCAAAGGTGGTTTGTGTCTCATTTAAACGGAGAAATAGTGATGAAAGTTTTAGCAAATGCCGTTTACGAGTGGCTCAGATGAGAAAAAGGAGATGAGAGGAGAGCAATGGCGATAGCGAGTCGCTCAGATGGAAAATAGGAGACGAGAGGAGAGCAAATGGCATTTGCAAGTCGCTTAGATGGAAAACAGGAAACGAGAGGAGAGCAAATGGTGTTTGCGAATCGCTCAGATGGAAAACAGGAAACGAGAGGAGAGCAAATGGTGTTTGCGAGTCACTCAGGTGGAAAACAGGAGACGAGAGGAGAGCAAATGGTGTTTTGTGAGTCACTCAGGTGGAAAACAGGAAATGAGAGGAGAGCAAATGGTGTTTGTGAGTCACTCAGATGAGAGACAGGAAACGAGAGGAGAGCAAATGGCGATAGCGAGTCGCTCAGATGGAAAACAGGAACCGAGAGGAGAGCAAATAGCGATAGCGAGTCGCTCAGATGGAAAACAGGAACCGAGAGGAGAGCAAATGGTGTTTGTGAGTCACTCAGGTGGAAAACAGGAAATGAGAGGAGAGCAATGGCGATAGCGAGTCGCTCAGATGGAAAATAGGAAACGAGAGGAGAGCAAATGGCGATAGCGAGTCGCTCAGATGGAAAACAGGAACCGAGAGGAGAGCAAATAGCGATAGCGAGTCGCTCAGGTAGAAAACAGGAACCGAGAGGAGAGCAAATAGCGATAGCGAGTCGCTCAGATGGAAAACAGGAACCGAGAGGAGAGCAAATAGCGATAGCGAGTCACTCAGATGGAAAACAGGAACCGAGAGGAGAGCAAATGGCGATAGCGAGTCGCTCAGGTAGAAAACAGGAACCGAGAGGAGAGCAAATGGCGATAGCGAGTCGCTCAGGTAGAAAACAGGAACCGAGAGGAGAGCAAATGGCGATAGCGAGTCGTTCAGATAGAAAATAGTAAACGAAAGCAGAGCAAAAGTCATTTGCACATTAAGTTGACCGGAAACCGGTGCTTGAAATAAGAAAACAGATAAGACAACATAGAGGTGAGAATAGATACAGAGGAGTTCGCTGGAGGTAAGTATTTGTCCTAGTTTTAACTGGAGCAACTTTTTCTTGTTACCTCTCTTAATAGGTGCAGATATTTACTTTGAAGATTCTCCACCAAGTGAACGAGCAAACGGGTTACCATAGCTCACCATTTTAGAATCTGCACCCGAGAAAACACAAGTCGTTTCTTCTATATTTTTTATCGGAATTTCACTCTCCACAATGGTTCAACAATTAGCATGCAGCTGATATAAAAAAGGCCGCTGAACATTTTTGGGTTCAGCGGCACTTTGTTGATTATTTTTCTTCTATGGATGCTTCAATATAGTTATTCATTTCTGTTTCGATTAGCTCAGCTAGTGATTCTGCCCCTGTTTTTCCTACATGGACGCCATCACCTCCGAAGTATTCGGGATGATTTTCTCCGAGTTTGTGCCAATCGACTAGTGTGACATGGTCTTCAACTTCCGCTTTTTCCAATAAAGCTTTATTTACATCTTCTTCCCATGAACGTGGTACCTTTGTATTTACAAGGTAAATATCTGCTTCACTAAATAAATCAACCAGTTCATCTAAATGCTTTTCACGGAAAAAGCCGTTTGTACCTAGCATGAAAATGATCGCATTTCCTTTTTGGTTAAAGGAAGTGTATTGCTGGCTAACATCGACTGCTTGATGAACTTGACGCCCTACCTTTGCATCAATCGTAATAGCAGGAAAGCGTAACTGTAGACTTGGTGCAACATCAAGCATTAATGAATCACCAATGGCAAGAATTTGGTTATAATGCTCAGCGGCAGGGAGTGGCTCTGCCTGTTTTTCTGCTTCATTCTCAACTTCTTCCGTACCTTCTGTATTCTCCTCTGGAGCTTCTTCAGAGGAGTCATTTTTCTCTGGAACATTCGAAGCTTCTTCTTTCGTTTCTTCTTTCGGTTGATCTTCACTATTTTCTTGGGAAATAACTAACTCTGTTGGTTTCTCTTCTTGCTCTTCTCCCTTGACAACTCCCGTCATACCAGCAATAAAGATAATAGCTACTAATGGGACAAAAGCTGCACCAACTCTACATTGTACATTTAAACTTTTCCATTTGAGCGGATTTATTTTCTTGAAATTTTTAAAGAATGCTCTAAAACCATACTTTCTAATCGGTTGCTCTAAGAATCGGTAGGAAACTTCTGCTATTGCAAAAATAGCAATGAGCTGTAATAGCACTCTCCATAACTGCGGTGCCGCTATTTGGTCGAGAGGCGTTGTTAAAATAATAATTGGATAATGCCATAAATAAATACCATATGAGCGAGTACCAATCCACCTAAGGGGTTTCCATGATAGCCATTTGCTTAATATACTTGATGGGTGACAGACACAAGCAATAACAACCGCTGATAGGAGTGCAATAAGGAACAAGCCCCCAATATATAGAAACGGATTATATTCATTAATGGTAAACATGCATAGTAACAAAATCACTAGCGCACCGACACTGGTTACATTAAGTGTTTGTTTTAGTTGGGGTGATAGCTTTTTAGCTGATAGCCTTTTCATTGGCCAAACAAGTGCTAGCCAACAACCAATTAATAATTCAAATGAACGTGTATCAGTCCCATAATAAACTCTGCTAGGATCACCATTGGGATCATATTGTAATGACATCCATAAACAAGATAATAAAGCACCTAAAAAGATAATCTTTGAAACAGTTGCTCGATGCTTGAAGATATAAATTAGAGCCGTTAGGGCAAGTGGCCATAATAGATAGAATTGTTCTTCAATTGCCAGTGACCATAGGTTTTTTATTGGAGATGGAGCAGCAAAACTATCAAAATAGGAAACCTCGTGGAAAATAAACCACCAGTTACTTACATAAAATAGAGAAGCTAGCGCATCACCACGCATAACGGATAACAAGTTTTGATGAAAAAGAACGACCCACACAAAGGTAATAAAAATCATTGCATAAGAAGCGGGTAATAAGCGGCGAGCACGGCCAACCCAGAACTTCTTCAAATCTAATTTCATGCTTTTGTTTTGATCCGGTAATAGAGTGGAAGTAATAAGGTAGCCAGATAGAACAAAGAAAAGGCTAACGCCTAAAAATCCACCTTCTGCCCAATCAAAGCGAAAGTGATAGGCGATGACGGCTAAGACTGCAATCGCTCTCAGTCCGTCGAGCCCGGTAATATAATGTGTGTGTGTCTTTTTTTTCATATGTACGTCCTCCATTTTTGATGCAATTAAACTCTAGCTGACGGAGGGAACCTTCCTCCGTTTTAAAGTGAACCTCTAAATTATTTACGTATTTTCTATTAAACTTTATGTATATAAAAATAGACGATGATTATGTCGTAATTAGTTTCAAAAAGCTTGTAAAAAAATTTGCAGAATAGCGATAAAAAAGCACTACAATTATTCATTTTACTCTTATTATGTAATGATTTGGATAGGTGGAAAGAATGATATATTATAAGGGGGAAAAGTCCTGTTTAATAGGGAAAAATAAGCAGTTAACAGGAGAAAAGAATCTTGAAATGATCAATGATATATTAGAAAAGGTCATTTAAAATTCAAGTTTACAATTATGGCTTCTTCCCAAAAAGTAAGACCCCTCTTTTTTAAGTAGGAGAGGCCTCATTTCTATTTATTCAAATCATACTTAGTTTATATAACGGTCACTTACTAGTATTTCATCGATGATCTCAGTTGGAATTTCAAACTGAACAACGCCCATATAACCAGGTGCCACTTCATATTCATTAAAAGACATGATCAGGTGGTTATCTTCGTTGATAAAGAATGATTGATCGCGATTAATCGTAGTAAATGATTCGACATCATCTAGCCAATAAATAAGATTTTCATCATTGGCCATATTCTGCTTCATTTGCTTTTTAATTTCTTCACTTATTACCTCTACATATGCTTCTGAAGTAAATAAACTAGGTAAAGTAATAACGGTTTGTAATTCTTTATCAATCGTAAGGTAATCTTTTTGTTCATATCCAGATGCTTCAGCTTTAAACGTATTAAGTTCAATAGAAAGTATCTGATTATTTTCATTCACAATGGAGTAATCACTTTGAATAGCTAGGTGACCATTACTATCCATATATTCTTGATATAATTGCTTTCCTTTTTCTAGAAAAGCTTGATTTAAATGAGTTTCTAGTTGGTGATTTTCTAGACCAGAGATTTCTGGTATCTCTACATCAATGGATTTACTTTCTTGTTCCTCGTGTATTTTATCAATGGTAATAACCTCAATAATTTGTTTTAAAATAGGTACTTCTGACATTGCTTTTGCCGCCTGAGGGCTAAAGTTTACTGTTGCTGTAAAAATACTCGCAGCTGCCACAATACTAGTTGGCCATATCCAACGCTTTTTCGTATGCTTTTGTTGAGTGTGACTAGTTAGTGCACTTTCTATAATATCATCTAACTCTGTTGGTATAGGTATATCATTATATTGTCTACGCCATTCTTTCAGTCGGTTACTCATCCATTTCATCTCCTTCTGTCAGTTCAAGCTTTAATAATTTTAAGCCGCGATATAATCGAGTCTTGACTGTATTGACATTTTCATCTATTACAGTAGCAATTTCTTGAATCTTTAAGTCTTCAAAATAGCGTAGTAAAATGACTGTTTTATATTGTAAGGGCAATTGTGCCAATGCATCATGTAAGTCAAAATGCATATAATCATCATGTTCTCCACTTTGCAAATAGGTGATTGTGTCATGATCTGATACAGTCATGCGTTTATGCTTTTTTAAGAAGTCGAGCGATGTACGTACGATTATCTTATAGAACCAACTTCTTAATGCATCTACATTTTCTAATTTATTTATTGAAAGCAATCCTTTTTTAATGGATTCACTGACAATATCTAAGGCATCTGCTTGGTTTCTAACATAACTATAAGCAAGCCGGTAGTAATCTTGTTTATGCTCTTCAATCATTTGTACAAACAAATTTTGGTTATTCATCTTTCAAGGAGCTCCTTTTAAAAAACTTTGTACAATGGATAGACGATTGATCTCATAGAAAAAGTTTGTGCGGAAAAAAACTTTTTATTTATTAATTATGCTAATGTTTGTTTAAGAATAGAATTCGTAATGTAAAAGAAAAGTTGAAGAAACGGGGGGAGTGTTTATGGATCAACATTTATTTTTATTTGGTGGAAGTCCGCCCTTTGGAAGAATTCATGGAAAGCAGTTTGCTAGTCTCTGTAAATCAAAAAAAAATGGACATGTGGCGATATTTTGTTTAAATCGTAAAGGCTGGCAAACTTATATGCCTAAATATCAGCATATTTTAGAAGAAGAAGGTGTAACTGATTTTCGCTATTATTTATTAGAAGAGACGAAATCAATCCGTAGTGAAAAAATAACTGGCATTATTATATGTGGCGGCGACACACTTTCCTATCATCACTATATCGTAACTAAAAGGGTAGGGGAGGAAATAAAGCAACTCTTTCAAGAAGGAGTGCCAATCGCAGGCTTTTCTGCCGGTGCTTTGATCTGCTCAGAATATTGTATGGTTTCCCCGAGCGATTATAAAGGAGATAAGCTGATGGTTTTAAATGGCTTAGGTATCTTACAAGATTATATTATCGCTGCTCATTATACAAAATGGAATGAAAGGCAGAACCTACTTGCTGTGATGACTGAAACGAAGACAGAGAAGGGGTTGGGCTTGGATGATGAAGCAAGTGTATATTTGAAAAATGGCCATATTGAATCGTTAGAAGGTAAGAATGTACATATCGAGAAAGGTTGGAGTTTTGAATGATAATCAAAGAGCTTTCCGTAGATGATGCGAAACAACTTGTACAATTAATGGAGGATGTAGAGGCAAGCAGTCCTTATATGTTGATGGAAGCAGGGGAAAGAACATTAACAGTTGAAGGAGCAGAGGCCATTATTAATAGAGATAATATAACGGTTATTGGTGCCGAAGATGAAGAACGATTGATTGGGTATACACTTGTGATCAAAGAAACGGTACGAAAGAAAAAACATTGTGCGAGTATTGTTGTCGGTGTTCATAAAGATTACAGAGGAATGGGAGTTGGAGGGCAATTATTACAGGAGGTACTAGCATGGGCCAATCATCAAGCTATCATGCGGATTGAATTGACAGTAGTATCAGAAAATGAAGCAGCACTTGCACTATACAAAAAAATAGGTTTTGAAGTAGAAGGGGTGAAGCGAAGATCGTTATTAATGGACGGAGAATATTATGATGAGTATTATATGGGGAAATTATTTTAAAAGAATTGAATAAAAAGAGAGAGATGATAGAACTCAACCTAATATAATTCAAGACACTTGAAAACATAAGAGATAGGTAAATAGAGAATATCCACTCAAGTGGATACACCACAATAGAAAAAGCAAGTCCACATAACTCTTGGCGATTGCTAAAAGATATGTGGACAAGATATTATGCTATGATTCAACTTTTGATTATACTAGAGCCGATTTGCTTCTTATCTTTCTAATTCGGCTTCCGTAACCCATTTATGGTTTTTGACTTTTTCCACACCAGTGGTTGGCGTATAGTCAATCATATAAACGGTTGTGTCTTCACTTGAAGCGATTTCTACTTCTGCGCCCTTCATACCTTCCATATGATCAGCAGTAGTCACAGCGGTTTCTCCCTCTTGTAATGGTGCTTCACCTGGTTCTTCAAGCTCTTCATGAATAATCCATTTGTGATTTTTCACAGGGTCACCACCAGAAGTAGGGGTATAGTTTACTGCATAAGCTGTTGTATTATAGGCGCCAACAATCTTTGCCTCCGCACCTTCCATGCCTTCCATATGTCCATTTTTTATTGTAACTGTAGAGCCCACAGCGTAAGTGGGTTCATCCGCTTTTTCTAGGCCTTCCGGGATTTCACCATCACTAGAATGATCCATTCCTTCATGGTCCATCTCTTCATGATTCATTTCTTCTTGTTCGTTCGTTTCATCATTAGTTGGTGATGAATCATTGTTGTTAGTACAAGCAGCTAAAAATACCATTGCCAACAAGGCAATTATTCCAACGGTTAGTTGCTTTTTCATTTAGGTCATCTCCTTTAATGGATTTGCAATTATTATAAATCGTAAATTTGCAGATTATATGAAGGAATATTGTCTTCTTCATTCTGAACAAAAGGAAAGATTATGATACCCATTTATATCCAATTCCCCATACGGTTTGTAAATGCTGATCAATAGGGAAGTCGACTTCACGTAGCTTTTCTCTTATATTTCGTATATGTGAATCAACTGTTCGATCTTCGATATATACACCGTATCCCCAAATTTTCGTAATGAGATGTTCGCGAGAGAAAACATGATTTTGATGAGATAAAAAAAGCTCAAGTAACACAAATTCTTTTTGCGTGACAGGGATTTTTTTCTTTTGATAGTAAAAATCATAGGATTCCTTATTTAACTGTAGTTCTTTAAATATGATTTCACTGCCAATTGATTTTGTTCTTCTTAAGACAGCTTCGATTCTAGCGATAAGTTCTTCTTCATCAAATGGTTTTGCAATATAATCGTCGGCACCAATGGTTAGCCCCTTGACGACATCTGGTTTACTTCCTTTCGCTGTTAACATAATAATCGGCACATCACTTTGTTGTTTAATCAATTGACATAGATCCCACCCGTCCATATCAGGCATCATTACATCAATGATAACTAGTTCAATAGCGTGATCTTCCATATAATTAAGCGCACATGCACCGGAAGTTTTTTTTATACAAGAAAACCCGTTCTGTGATAAATATAGGTCTAATAAATCAAGCATCCGCATTTCGTCATCTACTAAAAGTATCTTTCTCATTTAATACCGCTCCTTTTAACATGATAGTAAAAGTTGTCCCGGTTTTTGAGTTGCTTATGACAGTAATCTCACCATTATGGGCGTTGACTAATTCTTTCACAATCGAAAGACCAAGACCAGAACCTCCTTTACCTGAATCGTTGCTATATGTTCCACGATAAAAGCGTTTAAAGATATGTGGGAGATCTTTTTCTTGAATGCCACTTCCGTTATCAATAATTCTTAAGTATAAATCTTTTGTATTCGTCCATATTTTTAATGTTGTTTCCGTAGCTGTTTGACTATATTTCAAAGAATTATCCAAAAGGTTATAAAGCATTTGTTCTACTCTAGCAGAATCGATATTCACATTAATATCTTTTTGGGGCATTTCCACATGTAATCTCATGGATTGATGCAAGAAAGCTGGTTCAAATTTATGATGTAAATGGGCTATGAATTCGCTTAACTGAATGGTTTGTTTCTTCATTTCAAAGCCGTATTGATCTATTTTTGCTAATTCAAATAAGTCTTCTACTAGTGTATTTATTCTTTTGGCTTCTTCCTGAATGATGGATAAATATTTATCACGTTCTTCAATGGAGAGATTCTTTCTTTGAACAATGTCAGCATATCCTTTAAGGTAAGTGAGCGGTGTTCTTAATTCATGAGAAATAGTAGCTAAAAATTGACTGCGTTCTTCCTTTAAATGCATTAACTCACTTGCAAGTAGGTTGATGGTTTTTGCTAGTTTACCAAGTTCATCATTTCCTATATCAGGTAGAGATATGGAGAAATCGCCACTTTTTATTTGTATCGTGGCTTCTTTCATCTTATTAAGCGGTCGAACTAAAGCGATAGAAAGCAATATTATAATCACAATCGTTAAGATAGCTGTGATTAATCCGGTAATAAAAAAATGATTATTTAAACGATCAATCAGTGTTTGAATAGAATCAGTGTTTTGGAACATGAAAACGTATCCTTGATTAGGAATAGAGCTTACAGTAACAATATAGGGTTGATTTTTCCAATCATTTTCTACGACACCGTTTTGTAGCTTCATTCCTGATGAAATTATTTTTTTTAAATCAATTGAAAGTGAGGAAGCAAGTACACTTCCCTTTAAGTTTGTAACCATCACATCCGTATTGGCTTCCTTTTCCATTAGGGCTACATGCTCAATTGTATCTGCTTCAAAACTTGTCTTTAACGTATCTCTATGAGCGTCTCCCCTAGATTGTAAGGCAAAAAGTTCCTCTTCCACTCGCGACTCAACTAAGGAAGAGTGAAGAAAGAAAAATAGAAAGAGTTCTAAAGTAAATATAATCAAGAAAAATATAAGTCCTAGTTTTACGGATAAATTCTTCATAGCATCACCTATCGCATATTATAGAGAATAGTTGTGGAGAATGTGTGCAGAGTGACTTGTCATATCTTAGCTTGTTTCGTACATAAGTATAGAGCAGAAAGCAAAAGAATAGTCACTTTCGGAGTGGAAGGTTGTGAAATGATGTACCGTGGTAAAAATAAATTCACCTCAATTATTATCGTGCTTGCTTTAACACTAATGATATATTTAATTATGAATGTATTTAAGCATACCGATGTCTATATCGTATATCGAGCAGGAATTGGGACATTTGTAATCACGGGGTTTATCATTACTGCAATTGTTGTTCTATATATAAAGGGAAATTCATTTGGTAAAAGACGATAGAAAGGGAGAGGTAATTCAAGTTTAAAAATTTAAGTACTTCCTGTATGCCTAAGTTCCTTTTATTGTCCTTGCATACTTTATCATATGCTGGTTGAAGATTGGCATGGAGAATAAGTAACGGAGATTTACTCAAAAGGGTTTGTATTTGTTCAGAACTCAAGAAGAGAAAAATAGCTAGAAGTTTTAGCATATTGGCACACGAGAAAAGGAATGTACGACATGATACGTGGTGTATCATATGCATATCTAATCTAATACAAAGCAAGATTTTGTCTTGCCATACTTAGAGGCTTCCAAATATTTAGTTGGAAGCCTTTTTTGTGTAGATATAAATTAATCTTCAACAATTATAAGGGGTTCAATCTATGTATGAAAGGTGTGATTCTGGAGACATTATGTGAATACGATGCAGGGGCTAGGAGGATTGTAGATATGTTTGGATTACCGATAAAATGTTTGCCTCTTTCAACATTTTTTTATTATCCCTATTTAAATTCAATTAGCCAAAAAGGTTGCTATAGACCCACTCGACTAGTGATTGCTATGATAAATATAGCTATTGAAGGGTGTGTTTTTTAGTGGATGAACAAAAATATAAGAATTTAAAAATTGGTGAAAAAGGTGCAAAGTTAAGTATTATTGTCTATATAATACTATCGGTTTTTAAGTTGACCGTTGCCTATATGACAAACTCAGCTGCGCTAAAAGCAGATGGATTAAATAATGTGACAGATATTATTGCGAGTATTGCCGTATTGGTGGGCTTAAGAATTTCACAACGGCCTCCCGATAAAGATCATAAATATGGACATTGGAAGAGTGAAGCAATTGCCTCCTTGATTGCTGCTTTTATTATGTTTGCTGTAGGTGCAGAGGTAATTATTGGAGCGTTTTCCTCTTTAGTAAATCAAACATCCGAAGCTCCTAATGCGATTGCTGGATATGTGGCTTTATTGGCTGCTGCAATAATGTTTGTTGTGTCTACTTACAACCAAAAGTTAGCAAAAAGCATTGATAGTAAATCACTATATGCAGTGGCAATGGATAATCGCTCTGATGCTCTTGTTAGTATTGGTGCTGCAATTGGTATATTTGGATCTCAACTTGGATTACCTTGGTTAGATACTGTGACAGCTGTAATAGTTGGGTGTTTGATTGTTAAAACAGCTTGGGAGATCTTCAGGGACTCTACACATCAATTAACAGACGGCTTTGATGAGGATAAGATTGAGGAATATGAAAATGCCATTCATGCGATTGAAGGTGTGAAAGAAATAAAGGAAATCAAAGGGCGTTTGTATGGAAATAATATCGTTGTAGATGTGATTATTTGTGTAGAAGGAACGATGGATATTAATCTTGCCCATGATCTTGCTACATTAGTTGAAAAAGAATTAATCGAGAATCATCATGTTTATGATGTCCATGTTCACGTTGAGCCTCATGAAACTTGTGAAGATGGGGGCTAATCGTAAATAAAAGAAGCTCATCTGAATAAATTCGGGTGAGCTTTTTTACTATTGTAGAACAAAACAATTTACAAAAGGGGAAATTCTAATTGACCAAATACAGTCAGTAAGCGTTAAAATAATTAAGTTAGAACAACAAGAAATAGAGGAGAGAATGGATGCAATCATTTGGAAAATTATTAAATTACATAAAGCCATATTGGTTTTTTGCTTGTTTGGGCCCTTTATTAATGTTTATTGAAGTAAGTATGGATTTACTTCAGCCCACAATCATGCAACATATGATTGATGACGCAATTGCTAATAATAACACGGAGCTGACGATTCAGCTTGGTATTTCTATGATCATTGTCGCCATCATCGGATTAATTGGTGGGATTGGTTGTTCTATTTTCAGCACAAAAGCTGCTGTCCATTTTTCAACAGACATAAGAAAGGATGTATTTAATCGTATTGTCCAATTTTCAAGTAGGGACGTGGATCGATATGGTTCGGGTAAGCTCATAACGATTGTAAGTAATGATATAAGTGTTTTACAGCGTGCGATATTAATGACGTTGAAAGTTTTTGTAAGGGGACCATTATTGTTCATAGGTAGTGTCCTAATCGTCTTTTTTACTGCAAGAGAACTCTTTCCAATTGTTATGATTGCTGTGCCGATCTTATTTATTATTATTATTTATTTCACAAAAAAATCAGCAGCTTTATTTAAAAAAGTGCAAGAAGCAATCGATGTCATCAATACGCGCTTACAAGAAAATTTAGCCGGTATTCGCGTTGTTAAAGCATTCGGAAGGGAAAACTTTGAAAAGAAGCGCTTTGCCGAAAAAAACAGCATGTTAACGAAGGTCAATATTTCAGCAGAACAATTGATTGCTCTCATGATGCCATTGTTGCTTTTTATTGTGAATTTAGGCATTGTGGCTGCTTTATGGCTTGGTGTAATAAAGGTTGATGGAGGAGCAATTGAAGTGGGAGCAATCCTTGCTTTTATAAACTATATGACAATTATTATGAATGGCTTGATGTCCAGTAGCCATGTGTTGATGTTGATAACAAGAGCTTTCCCTTCAGCTAATCGCATACAAGAAGTACTCACGGTTGAGCAAGATATGGTTGACGGTGAATATACCATTGTTAATCAAAAAGAGGATCATTTACTATTTAAAGATGTTGCTTTTAGTTATAGCAAAAATGGGGAGTATGTGCTGAAAAATTTGAACTTCACTATTCAACGAGGTAAGACATTAGGAATCATCGGTCCAACTGGTAGTGGAAAGACAACGATAGCCAAACTAATTCCTCGATTGTATGATGTCGATCATGGGCAAATCTTTTTGAACGGTGTTGATATAAAAAATTACACCAAAGAAACGTTACGGAAACAAATCGGTTTTGTCAGCCAACGTGCACTATTATTTTCTGGTACTATTGCAAACAATTTAAAAGATGGGAAAACCGATGCATCACTAGAAGAAATGAAACAAGCGGCAAATGATGCATGTGCAGTCGAGTTCATTGATAAATTGGATGAAGGTTATGAGTATGAAGTGGCGCAAGGAGGGAAGAATTTTTCCGGTGGTCAAAGACAAAGACTTTCCATTGCTAGAGCATTTATTAGGGAGCCAGACTTGCTCATTCTTGATGACTCAACATCCGCCGTTGATGCACTATCTGAAAAGAAAATTCAACAAGCATTAAAGCAGCGTCATTCGACGAAAATTATTATTTCATCAAAGATATCTTCCATAAGAGAAGCTGATGAGATTCTTGTTCTTCATGAGGGTGAGGTTGTGGCTAAAGGTAATCATGATACGTTGTTAGAAGAAAGTGGAGTGTACAAGGAGATTTACCAAACACAAGGGGGAGCCGGCCATGAATAATCAACCAAAAGAACAAAAAACACTAGATTTTGGCCGAGGACCTAGCCGCATGAATGGGAAAGGTGCAACACCGAAAAAATTTACAGGGACATTGCTACGTATATGGCAGTATATGAAACAACAAAAGTTAAGAATGATACTTGTTGTTTTTATGGTGTTATTATCAACTTTATTTACATTAGCTGGTCCTTATTTAATCGGTGTCATTATTGATGATTATATTTTAAAAGGTGATATTACAGGTACCATTGTCATGTCCGCCATACTTGCATGTATATATATCCTTATATCTATTACCACATGGGCACAAGCGCTCATAATGGTAAATGTGTCATTATTAACAATAAAAAAAATCCGCCAGGAATTATTTGATCAGCTCCAAAGTTTATCATTGAAATTTTTCGATAAGCGTTCTTATGGCGAATTAATGAGTCGAGTAACAAATGATATTGATCAATTACATGCAGCACTTAGTCAAAGTGTGATTCAAATAGTTTCATCCGTTTTAACAATTACCGGGGTAGCGATAGCGATGATTGCTTTAAATGGTGTGATGGCCATTGTGGCATTCTTGGTGATTCCACTTATGTTTTTAGCAACTAAAGCGATTGTGTCTTATAGCAGTCGTTATTTTTCTGCGAGACAGCGAGATCTTGGCGAAGTGAATGCGAAAGTGGAGGAGTCCATCTCTGGATTGGAGATCATTTCATTATATGGCAAAGAGGATGATGTTCTTACTTCTTTTAATTATCAAAATGAGTCGTTACGAACTTCTTCTATTCGTGCTGAAATATCTTCAGGATTTCTTGGCCCAGTGAATAATTTTGTGAATAACTTGGGGTTAGCCTTTATTATATTTACAGGCGCGTTACTAGCGATTGTAAATATGGCTTCGATAGGGATGATTGCATCATTTGTGACGTATTCTCGCAATTTTTACCGTCCAATTAATCAGTTGTCAAATTTGATTACCACCTTCCAATCCGCCATTGCTGGTGCAGAGCGTGTATTTGAAGTTTTAGATGAAAAAACTGATATAGTTGATAGGCCCAAAGCTTTGAAGGTGTCTGCATTGTTAGGAAATGTTGAATTTAGGAATGTTTCTTTTGCTTATGAGAAGAAAGAGGTTTTATCATCGCTTAATTTTAGTGTGAAAGCTGGAGAGACCATTGCCATCGTTGGTCCAACTGGTTCGGGTAAAACAACAATCATTCAATTACTCGCTCGTTTTTATGATGTTACAAAGGGTGCAATCTATATTGATGGTGCAGACATAAGAGACTATGAAATCCGTCTACTTCGTAAAAATATCGGAATCGTCCTACAAGATTCTTATTTATTTTCTGGAACAGTTATGGAGAATATTCGTTATGGGAAGCTTAAAGCAAAAGATACAGATGTAATAGAGGCAGCCAAGCTTGCGTCAGCTCATGCCTTTATAAAACATCTCCCTAAAGGATATGATACGTTAATAGAAAGTGGCGGCAGCAATTTAAGTCAAGGTCAAAGGCAGCTTCTTTCTATCGCAAGAGCTATGCTTTCGAATCCCAATATTCTAATTTTAGATGAAGCCACATCGAGTATTGATACACAAACCGAAATTCATATTCAAAAGGGATTAGCACAATTAACGAAGGGGAAAACGACATTTGTCATTGCCCATCGCCTCAAAACAATTGAGAATGCCAATCATATTATGGTCATTAAGGATGGAGAAATCGCTGAACAAGGGACTCATCAGCATTTGTATAATCAAAATGGTGTTTATGCAGAAATGTATAACCAGCAGTTTTTAAGTCACTGATGTTATATACATACAATAATAAGGTGAAGGATTAAACGAGCACAAATGATAAACTTGTGTTATTTAATCACATATTGTATGAATGCGAATTTAAGGTGTCTTCATCTTAATCAATATCTTATGTAGAGAGGATTGTTCGTCCAAAGGAGGACCAACATCCTCTGTTTTATTTAGAACATGCTATTAGTCATGTTAAACGGTGTTTTTTTATCCTGTATTGTAGATTTTGTCTACTCATACCAAGTTCTTTTGCCGTATTGGTAATATGGTGCTGGTTTCTTATAAGTGCTTGTTGAATAAAATGGCGCTCGGCTTTTGTTAAATAGTCATTTAAAGTGTGGCCAATGTGTTCTTGCTTATTACTGTCGACAGGGTGATCGAATACTTTCTCTTTTTTTAAGAATGGTTGGGATTGTAATCGATGTCGATAATGAAAAGGTAAGTGATGATAGGTAATCGATTCTTCATATTCGATTAAGTTCATTGCGCCTTCAATAAGATGCTCTAGCTCTCTGACATTACCTGGCCATTCGTAATGAAAAAGGTTTGATAAAAGGGATGAATCAATATCTTTTACGCCCATTGCAAACTTCTCATTGTACTTATGAATGAAATGGTATACCAGTTCCTCTATGTCTTCTCTGCGCTCTTTTAACGGAGGGATGGATAAAGAAACAACACCTAACCGATAATATAAATCTTTTCTTAAATGTCCATTCGTAATTGCATCAATCGGATCCTCATTGATTGTAGCGATAATACGGACATTAAATGAACGGTCTCGTGTATCTCCCACCCGCCTTACTTTTTTCTCTTGTAGAACTCTCAATAATTTTGCTTGTAAGTGAATATTTAAAGAATTAATTTCATCCAGTAGAAGTGTACCACCTTCTGCTTCTTCAAATAATCCAGGCCTTTCGATTGCTCCGGTAAATGCCCCTTTTTTTGTGCCAAAAAGCAAGCCTTCTATCAGATTATCTGGTATGGCTGCACAGTTTTGCGAAATAAATGGTTTATGTGCCCGCTCACTTGCGTTGTGAATACTCTGAGCAAATAGTTCTTTTCCTGTACCTGTGTCACCGATGATTAAGATAGAAGAATCCGTACGCGTTGCTCTTTTGCTTGCTTCGATCACTTCAGTTATGGCTGGACTATGACCAATGATACTTTGGAAAGTAAAGCGAGTTTCTTCTCTTTGTTGTCTATTCTCTCTGATTAACTTTTCTAATCTTGTAATATCACGGGCAATCTCCATTGCGCCAATACGCTCGTTTTCGAATAAAATAGGTAAAGTATGATTAACCGTAGTAATTTCTAGTCCTTGATTATTGTAATAACTTTGCTTTGCGTTCTCGATTTTAATGCCTTTTTCAACAGCTTCAAGCAAACGACTTTCTTCATTATGTTCAAATGAAAAAACATCATGTAAGTTTTTATATAGTACTTCGGCTTTAGCCATCCCTTCAATTTCAGCCATTTTCCGGTTATAAATGACCGTATTTCCGCCTTCATCAACGACATGGACACCAGCGTCAATTTCATCTAAGACTTTATCATAATAGTAATTCATTCGTTTTAGAAAGTTGTTCATGAATGTCCCCCCTGTAATTATTTATTATACACATTCGCAAAAATATTTTGCAGAAGATAGAAAAATATTTTTGCGAAAAGAAAAATATTTTTGCACCCAATAGGACGAAAATATTGTTAATTCACATTTTTAGTAATTGGCACGTTATTTGCAATAATAATGGGGAACGATAAAAATAGAATAAGAGAAATACAATATAGAGTAGGAGGAATTTCGAATGGTACAGCCATATAAACATGAACCATTTACTGATTTTAGCGTAGAAAGTAATCAAGCGGATTATTTAAAAGGACTCGAAACGGTTAAATCCTATTTAGGTCAAGACTATGATTTATTAATTGATGGCGAAAGAATCTCTACAGATGAGAAAATCGTATCTATCAATCCAGCAAATAAAGAAGAAGTTATTGGTCGTGTGTCAAAAGCAAATCAAGCATTAGCAGAAAAAGCAATGCAATCGGCTGTGAGGGCATTCCAATCTTGGCGTAAAGTAAAGCCAGAAACGCGTGCCGATGTTTTGTTTAAAGCAGCTGCAATTATTAGAAGACGTAAACATGAGTTTTCCGCTCTTATGACAAAAGAAGCGGGTAAGCCTTGGAATGAGGCAGATGCTGATACAGCAGAAGCCATCGATTTCTTAGAATATTATGCACGACAAATGCTAGCGATTAAAGATGGTGTACCTGTCAATAGCCGACCGAATGAATACAATCGTTATGACTATATTCCACTTGGGGTAGGAGTTATTATTTCTCCTTGGAACTTCCCGTTTGCCATCATGGCTGGTACAACAGTCGCTGCAATTGTGGCGGGTAATACAGTGCTTTTAAAGCCAGCTTCAACTACACCAATCATTGCGGCTAAATTTGTAGAGGTATTAGAAGAAGCTGGATTACCTAAAGGCGTACTTAACTTTGTACCAGGAAGTGGTGCAGAGGTAGGTGACTATTTAGTTGACCATAAGGATACTCGTTTTATTTCATTTACAGGCTCAAGGGATGTGGGTCTTCGAATTAACGAACGTGCATCGAAACTAAATGATGGTCAAATCTGGATTAAACGTGTGATTGCTGAAATGGGAGGTAAAGACACGATTGTTGTTGATAAAGAAGCTGATTTAGAGCTTGCTGCTCAATCAATCGTCGCTTCTGCTTTCGGATTTTCAGGCCAGAAATGCTCAGCCTGTTCGCGAGCAGTCATTGTAGAAGATGTTTATGATCAAGTACTAGCAAGAGCAGTAGAAATCGCGAAAGATAAACAAGCGGGTAATCCTGAAGATCGAAGTAACTTTACAGGGCCGGTTATTGATCAATCAGCGTTTAATAAGATTATGAGTTATATTGAAATTGGAAAAGAAGAAGGAAAGCTTATGCTCGGTGGAGAAGGCGATGATTCTAAAGGTTATTTCATTCAACCAACGATATTTGCGGATCTAGATCCACAGGCGCGTATCATGCAGGAAGAGATTTTTGGTCCAGTAGTCGGTTTTACAAAGGCAAAAGACTTTAATCATGCAATCGAGATTGCGAACAATACAGAATATGGCTTAACCGGAGCTGTTCTCACGAATAATCGTGAACATATCCAACAAGCAAGAGAAGATTTCCATGTGGGTAATCTTTACTTTAATCGTGGTTGTACGGGTGCAATTGTTGGTTATCAGCCATTTGGTGGTTTTAATATGTCAGGTACAGATTCAAAAGCAGGCGGACCAGATTATATTATGCTTCATATGCAAGCAAAAACAACGTCTGAAATGTATTAAAGTCAATCAAGGTTAGAAAGGGATGATCATCCCTTTCTAGCAATCTATTAATCAAAACTGGAAGGATGTCGATAAAGATGAAAAATACAGTACAAACAAAACACCTGATCGAACAATCTGAAAAATTTGGTGCGAATAACTATCATCCACTACCAATCGTAATTAGTGAAGCTGAAGGGGTCTGGGTAAAAGATCCTGAGGGTAACAAATACATGGATATGTTAAGTGCTTATTCAGCAGTTAACCAAGGGCATCGCCATCCGAAGATTATTCAAGCGTTGAAAGATCAAGCAGAACGCGTGACATTAACATCAAGAGCTTTCCATAATGATCAATTGGGTCCTTGGTATGAAATGATTTGTGAGTTAACAGGCATGGATATGGCTTTGCCAATGAACACAGGTGCTGAAGCAGTGGAAACAGCTATAAAAGCAGCTCGTCGATGGGCTTATGATGTAAAAGGAGTAGCTGAGAACCAAGCAGAAATCATCGCTTGTATAGGAAACTTTCACGGCAGAACGATGACAGCTGTCTCCCTTTCTTCAGAAGAGGAATACCAAAAAGGTTTTGGCCCGATGCTTCCAGGAATTAAGCTAGTTCCTTATGGAGATATTGCTGCGTTAAAAGCTGCTATTACGGAAAATACGGCAGCATTTTTAATTGAACCGATTCAAGGGGAAGCTGGAATTGTTATTCCTCCAGAAGGGTTCTTAAAAGAAGCGCGTGAATTATGTAAAGAGAAGAATGTCTTGTTCATTGCCGATGAGATTCAAGCTGGGCTTGCACGCTCTGGAAAAATGTTTGCTTGCGAATGGGAAGGCGTAAGTCCTGATATGTACATTCTAGGTAAAGCTTTAGGTGGAGGAGTCTTCCCTATTTCTTGTGTAGTTTCAAGCAAGGAAGTTTTGGGTGTCTTCAATCCGGGCTCACACGGCTCAACTTTTGGTGGGAACCCGATGGCATGTGCGGTTTCTATGGCTTCCATTGAAGTGATTAAAGAAGAGAAACTTGTAGAGCGCTCTTTAGAGCTAGGTAACTATTTTGTTGATCAATTGAAGGAAATTAAAAATCCAATGATTAAAGAAGTGCGTGGACGTGGGTTGTTTATCGGGGTTGAGCTTACTGAACCTGCACGTAAATATTGTGAAGCGTTGAAAGAAGAAGGGCTTCTTTGTAAAGAAACACATGATACGGTTATTCGTTTTGCACCGCCACTTATTATTTCTAAAGAAGATCTTGATTGGGCAATTGAAAAAATAGTAAAAGTTTTAGGATAAGACAGTTTTTAATAAATTATTAGAATAATTTTTCTATATATGATATTATCTTAATAATCACTTTAACGCTGTAAGAGGAGAAAGATACAATCAATCACTTTTATCTTTCTCCTAAACCTTTATTTCATGGAAGTTATCAAACTTTTAAAAACGTAAACGCTTTCTTTTTTTAGAAAAATCCTGTTCGCATTTGTTTATTGGTAAAGAGTATTCATTAATAAAACATGATAGTAATATAACTTATTGCAAACAAATTCAGCTAGAGATTTCTCACCAAAGAAGAACTGGCCATACTGTTCATTCGTGAGAAGTCCTTGTACATATGTACAAGGCTTTTTGTGTATCTATAGAGTCAGTCAAAGGTGAATTTTTGTAAAATTTTCTAAAGTCTAAAAGGGATGATTTTATGAACTATAAAGATCAAATTCAAGAATGGTTTAATGAATTTCATAACCATCCAGAACCTAGTTTTAAAGAGTATGAGACAACCAAAAAAATTGTGTCTATACTGAGTGATTTAGAGGTTGATTATCAAACTTTTGGGGATTTAACTGGTGTAATAGCAGAGGTGGGAAGTGGAGATGAAGTAATTGCTGTTAGGTCGGATATAGATGCCCTCTGGCAGCAAGTAGATGGTATGTATCGTGCTAATCACTCATGTGGGCATGATGCACATATGGCTATTGTTTTAGGTAGTATTCTTTATTTGGATAAGCAAGCTTTAAGTAAGCGCATACGTTTTATTTTTCAACCAGCTGAAGAAAAAGGAAATGGATCTCTAGAAATGATTAAGCATGGCGCGATGGAAGATGTCACACATTTGTTTGGCATCCATCTCAGACCACATGAAGAATTATCTTTAGGACAAGTATCCCCATCCATCCATCACGGAGCATGTGTCACATTAGAAGGGAAAATTAGTGGTGAAGATGCCCATGGCGCCAGGCCTCATCAAGGAAGAAGCGCAATTGATGTAATTGCTACGATTTATCAATTTTTAAAGAATATCTATTTGTCTCCGTTTGATGCGTATTCTGTCAAATTAACTAATATTCAAACAGGTGGAGCAAGCTTAAATATCATTCCAGGTCATGCCACCTTTGGTATCGATATAAGAGCGCAAAAAAATGAACAATTAAAAGAGCTACAAACAAAAGTGAGTAAAGGGTTAGGCGATATTGCGACATTGTTTGATGTCGATATTTCATTTGATTGGATAGATTATACCCCTGGTGCAGTCGTCTCTCAACAAGCAGAGGAGATGGCAATACAGGCAATAACAGAGGTATTAGGTTCAGAAAGTGTGGCTCCCCCACTCATTACCCCGGGAAGTGATGACTTTCATTTTTATACGATCAAACATCCAAATGTCCATGCAACAATGATTGGTTTAGGTGCTGACTTAAAGCCGGGATTACATCACCCGCAAATGAATTTTAACCATACAGTATTGGACCAGGGTGCTCGAATAGTAGCAGCCTTGTTGAAAGCATAATTAAAGTGAAAAATATAAATGGGAGGATTTCTATGAAACAGGATCAAAAAATGACATTCGGTATGGCGCTAATTCCATTAGTTGTCATGATAGTAACAATGATGATTGCGGTTATTTATTTAGATCAAGGACCTCATATTCCATTAATTATTGGAACAATTACGGCTGCATTAGTTGCTTGGAAAGCAGGATATAATTGGAAGCATATTGAGGAATCGATGTATAAGGGGATTAAACTGGCATTACCTGCGGTCATAATTATCATGTTAGTTGGTTTAGTCATCGGTTCTTGGCTTGGTGGTGGTATTGTAGCAACAATGATTTACTATGGATTAAAGATTATCACCCCATCTTTGTTCCTCGTCTCTATAACGATTATATGTGCAATCGTTTCTTTATCAATTGGCAGCTCTTGGTCAACAATGGGAACGATAGGTGTAGCGGGAATGGGCATAGGCATGAGTATGGGCATCCCAGCTCCGATGATAGCTGGTGCGATTATTTCAGGCTCTTATTTTGGTGATAAGATGTCTCCGTTATCAGACACAACAAATTTAGCATCCGGCTTAACAGGTACTGATTTATTTGATCATATCAAACATATGTTATTTACAACCGTTCCTGGTATTATCATTGCATTAGCGGTTTATTGGTTCTTAGGCAAAGACTTTGGTAAAGGAGGAGCCAATCCAGCAGAAATTAATCAAACAATCCTTGCCTTACAAGATTCTTTTGTTATTTCACCATGGTTATTACTTGTTCCCCTTGTAGTTATTATTATGGTAGCAAGAAAAGTTCCGGCAGTACCAGCATTAATTGTAGGTATCCTCCTAGGCGTTCTTTGTCAAATCTTTGTACAAGGTGGTTCGCTATCTGAGGCAGTATCAGCTTTACAATCCGGTTACAAAATGGAAAGTGGAAATGAGATGGTTGATGGTCTCTTTAATAGAGGAGGTCTCGATTCGATGATGTACACCGTCTCCATGACGATTGTGGCCATGACGTTTGGTGGAATATTAGAAAATACAGGTATGCTACAAGCGATAGTCAATCAAATCTTAAAGCTAGCTAAGTCAGCAGGTAGTCTTGTTGCAACCACTATTGTATCTGCCTTTGCAACAAATGCGACGGCATCAGAGCAATATATTTCAATTGTTGTTCCTGCAAGGATGTTTTCCAAAGCATATCGCGATAAAAATCTGCATTCAAAGAACCTATCCAGGGCCCTAGAAGATGGGGGAACTTTAACCTCTGTATTTATACCATGGAATACATGTGGAGTGTTTATTCTTGCCACACTCGGAATAGGTGCATTAGAGTATGCACCCTATGCTATCCTGAATTTCATCGTTCCGATTATTTCTATCATTTATGCTTTTATAGGATTTACCATTGTTAAAATCACTGATGAAGAGAAAAGGGCATTGGAAAAAGAAGAAGAAGCATCATTAAATGCATAAACATAATGAAAGAGGGAGCCGAGTTTTTTCTTCGGCTTTCTTCTTTTATTGATAAGGAGAGAGAAATATGAAGATTACATCCATCGCTATCTATGCGATTCGTCTACCATTAAAACAGCCGTTTGTCATCAGTTATCATACATATAAAGATATGCCATCCATTATCGTAAAAGTGGAAACGGATGAAGGTCTCATAGGCTACGGAGAAGCAGTACCTGATGAGCATGTGACAGGAGAAACATGGGAAGGCACTTATCAAGTAATTAAACATACACTTGGACCTGCCATATTAGGTATCAATCCAATGGAAATTGAAAAGGTACATGAAATCATGGACAAGCTCATTTATCAAGCACCTGCTGCTAAAGCTGCGATCGATATTGCTTGTTACGACTTAATCGGTAAAAAACTACAAGTGCCCGTGTATCAGCTCATCGGTGGACGTTACCATGTGCAATTTCCCATCACGCATGTGTTAAGTATTGGTGAGCCAGAAAAAATGGCGACAGAAGCACTGGAACAAGTCTCTAAAGGTTATACATCATTTAAAATTAAAGTAGGTAGAGATGTGAATGGGGACGTAGCAAGAATTAAGGCAGTTGCTGATAGCGTTAAAGACAAAGCCGTTATACGAGTGGATGTAAACCAAGGTTGGCAAACAGCGGCTGCTACTTTAAAAGGAATTAAGGCATTAGAAACGGTAGATATAGATTGGCTAGAGCAACCGGTAAGAGCAGATGATATTGATGGTATGGCATTTATTAGGTCTCATTCAACAGTTTCCCTTATGATTGATGAAGGACTAAAGGGAGCAAGAGAGTTGAAAGAGATTATTCAGAAAAATGCCTGTGATCGTATAAACATTAAGTTGATGAAGTGTGGTGGTATATTGCCAGCAGTTAAGCTTGCATATCAGGCAGAACTAGCCGGGATTGAGTGCCAGGTCGGATCAATGGTAGAATCATCGATTGCTTCAAGTGCAGGTTTTCATGTGTCATTTTCTAAAAAGAATATTACAAGTGTAGAATTAACCGGACCACTGAAGTTTACTAAGGATATCGGTGACTTACATTATGATATTCCTCATATTTCTTTAAAAGATCAACCTGGATTAGGCGTAAATATTGATGAAGAGATTCTAAAAGAATTGACTGTATTTGAAGATGTATTAAAGGAGAGTTGAAGAGATTGAATGTAATCATGAGAGAAATGACAAAGCAAGGCCCATCTTATGAAGTTACAAATCTAGAAGAACAGCATATTGAACAAATTTTACAATTGCAACAAAAGGTTATCCATGCCCTTCCGGATAAAAAAGTATTACAGCCTTTAGCGAAAGAGGAGTTCCTCAATATTTTAAGGGGAAATGGAAAAATGGTTGGTGCTTGGGTCAAAGAGCAATTAATTGCCTTTCGCGCATTGCTAATTCCACCTGAAAATGATCCTGAGCACCTTGGTCTAGATGCTGGTGTAACGGATTTATCCACGGTTATCTATCAAGAAATATCTAATGTAGATCCTATGTATAGAGGGAATAAATTACAGCAAAAGCTTGCTCAAATTTTAATGGAACAATTGAAAAAAGAATCACATCAGTATAGATATGTTTGTTGTACAGTCGCTCCTTTTAATTACCCTTCACTTAAGGATAAGTTTGCCCAAGATATGCAAATCATTGATCTTAAGGAGAAATATGGGGGTAGCCTTCGCTATGTTTTTATGAAAGATTTGCAAGCTACTAAAGTTGTCCAACAAGGAGAAGTGATTGAAATAAAGATGGATGATATCACCAAACAACAGCAATATTTACAGTCTGGTTGGCGCGGGGTGAAAATGATCATAGCAGAACAGGAGACAAAAGTGGTTTACACCCGTTTTAATGAGGCAGATTTATAAACGAAATAGTTTGACATTTAGGGTGAAGCGATGTATCTTAAATAATAATATTCGAGAGCGTTGAGTTGGAGGAGTAGTTTGACACCCTTATTTATAAGAGAGCTGCTTATTTTAGCTGAAAGAGTGGCGATAAGGAGTTAGATGAAAGACACCAATGAGTTCCATCTGAAAAGTTTTTACTAAGTAGGCGTGGACGGTGGCCACCGTTAACGGGCATATAAGAGATTACATTGAATGATGTAATAATTAGGGTGGTACCGCGAGAACCGAGCCTCGTCCCTTCTGGGATGAAGCTCGGTTTTTTTGTGTGATAAGAAAGGGGTGATTCACATGGATAGTGATGATGACGATAACGAAGATACAAACAAAATAATAAGGAGTGTGAATGATGATGTTCAAGATCAATGATGGAATAAGCCGTGTGAATTGCTCCGATGTAATGAAACATGTGAACAGAAAGATTACACTATGTGGGTGGGTTCACCGTGTTAGACATTTAGGAAGAATTACTTTCTTACAGTTACGGGATCGTAGTGGCATCATTCAATGTGTATTAGAGAATGAATTGGCTGAAATGAAACTTTCATTAGAGTCAGTTATTTCTGTACAGGGTCTTGTTGTAAAGACAATGAAAACCGATACGGGTGTAGAGGTAATTGTAGATAAGCTTCAGTTATTAAACACTGCTAATGCACCTTTACCAATTGAATTAAATCAAAAAGAATTAGATGTCCACATGGACATATTATTGAATAATCGTGTTTTATCACTACGGAACCATAAAGAGCATCTCATGTTTAATATAAAGTCGGCAATTGTTGACGCCTTTTCATCTTTTTTACGAAATGAGGATTTTATCCAAATTTTCACACCGAAAATTGTAGCAGCGGGTGCTGAAGGAGGGGCGAACCTTTTCTCAATAGACTATTTTAATCAACCTGCTTATTTAGGGCAATCACCACAATTTTATAAGCAAATGATGGTAGCAGCAGGGTATGAACGAGTATTTGAAGTAGCTCCTGTTTATCGAGCGGAAGAACATGCGACATCTAGACATTTAAATGAATACATTTCCCTTGATTTAGAGATGGGTTTTGTATTTTCGAGCAAAGAGTTGATGGAATTAGAGGAGAATCTATTACGGTTTATTTTTAACACCATTCGGGACGGTTATCAAAAAGAGCTACAAGAAGTCGGTGTAACAATTCCTTTAATTGAAAGAATACCCAGTATATCACTTCATGAAGCAAAGCAAATTTTAGCTCATGAATATCATAAATCCACTAGTGAGATGGAAGATTTGGATCCTGAGGGAGAACGGTTAATTTGTCAGTATTTTTCTGAAAAGGAAAACAGTGAATTAGTTTTTATCACACATTATCCAAAGACAGTTAGACCAATGTATGCCAAGCCATTAGAAAATCACTCATTATACACAGATTCTTTTGATCTATTGTTCAAAGGGATAGAGATTACAACTGGTGGCTTGAGGATTCATGACTATCAAGAATTAATCACTTCAATAGAAGAAAATCACTTAAAAGTTGCAGATTTTGAAAGTTATACGAATGTCTTTAAGTACGGTATGCCACCACATGGCGGTCTTGCAATAGGCTTAGAGAGACTGACAGCTAAAATAATGAATCGTCCTAATGTCCGCTTTGCGTCGGCATTCCCGCGAGATCGGCATCGATTAACCCCATAAGAAAATGCACGAACAAATGCTAAAGGTATAAGTATTTGTTCGTGCTTCTTTATAGAAGGCAAGCTATGACATGACAGAAAGAATATCAATCACTATCTACTGTCGTATCAGCCATCTCCACTAAATGTTGAGCGTTGCGACTAATTTCTTGAATCGTCGCTGAAAACTCCTGAATGGAGGCTGCTTGGGTATCTGTTAATTGATGAATTTGTGAGAAAGATTGATTAAGCTCAGTGAGTAACCCCGCTATACTTTTCGTAATTTGATCTATTTGCGAAACATGGTCTTTACTATTACTTGCAAGTTTACGAATCTCTTCCGCTACTACAGAGAATCCTCTTCCAGCGTCCCCAGCTCGTGCTGCTTCAATTGCTGCATTTAAACCTAAAAGGTTACTTTGATCAGAAATACTTTTTACAGCAGTGGATATTTTTCCGATTTCATCTGCACTATGGCTAACAGTCCCCATTTGTGAAGACATATCAGTCACTTTATCTGCAAGAATAGTCACTGATTTACTTATCTCTTCAATGGCTGCAGCTGTTTGTTCTGATACTGCTGAAAGACTTTCTGCTACATCGAAGAGCTGATTGGACTTTTCTAAACTAATTCCAATACCTACTCCACCGATTACTTCACCCTTCTCATTATGAAGGGGGATGGCTTTTGCAATAAGGGGAAAACCGAATAATTCTTTTGGTACCATAGATGTTTTGGTGCTATTTGTACGTATGGATTCTGTAATAATGTCACCGTCTATTAGAGGGTCCCCAGGAGAGACATTTAATGAAAATGTCTTTCCTGGATAATTAATGATTAATTTCTCTGTATCATATATACCAATAGTGATATCATCATGAATTAATGTATTTAAGTAAGGTGCTACCTTTAGAAAAGCGTCCATTACGTTTATTGATTGCTGTTCTGTTTCAATCATATTTTTATCTCCCTAATTATTAATATGGCAATTGTCTTTGACTATAATTAACAGAAATCCATTTCATTGTTGTAAACTCATCTAAACTCCAATCTCCATTTAATCGACCAAGTCCGGATTGTTTTTCACCACCAAAAGCAACAATAGGCTCATCGTTAATCGTGACATCATTTACATGAATCATACCCGTGTGAATTCTTTTTGCCATTTCAACACCGCGTTCTACATTGGCAGTATGAAGCGCCCCGCTTAATCCGAGTTGTGTATTGTTGGCAATATTAATGGCATCTTCTTCTGTATCAAAAGTCATAATACAAACAACAGGACCAAAGAGTTCTTTTTGTGCGACTGTCATTTCAGGGGTCACATTTGTTAAAATCGTTGGTGCAACTAAATTCCCGCTAATTTCTCCTAATAGGATAGGTTCTGCACCTTCTTGAATGCCCGTATGAATTAAATCCTCTAATGTTGATGCTTGTCGTTTATTAATAACAGGACCGATAACGGTTTCAGGGTCGCTAGGATCCCCGACTTTAAGTGCTGCTACCTTTTCTTTAAATTTGTTCATAAACGTTGGGTAAATTGATTTTTGAACGAGAATACGATTCGCAGACATACAAATCTGTCCTTGGTGTGTGAAACGGCTAAATGTTGCTGCATTAACGGCATAATCAATATCTGCATCTTCCATGACGATAAAAGCACTATTACCGCCTAACTCTAGTAAAGGTTTTTTAAAGTTCTTCACTGCTACTTGACCGATGTAACTACCTACTGTAGTAGAACCGGTAAAAGAAATGATTCTTGGAATCGGATGTTCTACAAAGCCATCGCCAATTTCCTTAATATCACATAATACAACATTTAGTAATCCTTTAGGGACACCAGCTTCTTCAAATATCTTTCCTATTAATGTACCACCAGTTACCATTGAATCTTCATGAGGTTTGAGGACTACTCCACATCCCGCGCCAAGTGCAGGAGCAACTGATTTCATAGAAAGGAAGAAAGGAAAGTTAAATGGACTAATGACTCCAACCACACCAGCTGGAACACGATATAATCTATTTTCTTTATGGTCTTCTGTAGACGGCAGAATTTTACCTTCCATACGAAGTGGGTAAGTGGCTGCCTCTTTAATCATATTTTTTACAAGGCCAATTTCAAAAGCCGCTTTTAATCGAGTACCTCCAAGTTCAGCAATAATTAACTGGACAATTTCTTCTTCATGTGAGTCGATAATGGCTACCGCTTTTTCTAATATGTCTCGTTTTTTATAGGGGTTGACACGATCCCATTCTAGCTTTGCCTTAGCACTTGCTTGATATGCTTCATCAATATCTTCTAATGTAGCACCATTTACTTCTGCAAGGATGTCTTCATTAAATGGATTAATATTTTGTAAGAGAGTTTGACTTTTTCCTTGGCGCCATTCTCCATTTATAAACTGCTTATTTAATACTGATAATTGAAAACTCATGGAAAAACCTCCTTAGAATATATGAATCTAAGATGTTTATCGACTATAAGAGTCGAAAATGATAGTTAGTAAATGTAAAATATATAGGTAATTATATCTAATGTTGTTCATGTTTCGTTGAATTGTCACAAACGGTAGTTTTGTAAATATTTCATGAAATCAATTTGTTGGTTATTTTCTTTTTTCATCCAAGCGTACGTATGGGCTTGGGGTAATGTGATTTTTGATTGGGGGACTTCTAATAACCATCCTTCCATTAATTCTCTTCTTACAGTGGACAGCGGTAAATAGGAAACACCCAATCCCTCAATAATGAACCGTTTAGAAATGTGTATTTGCGATACTTTCATTGTTTTGATAAAGGCATACTGATAGTGAAGATCATTTTTTAGTTTAGACCAGTATATGGGATGATTGTCGGTTATTAAAAGATGATGAAATAAAATATCTTCCTCTTCCAATGGTGGTGCGCTCTCAGCATCTTTTCCATCATGCGCGATGATTAATTTAACATCTTCAGAGTATAGTATTTGATATTGCACCTCTCTTGAATTAGGCAGATTACAGCTCAAGCCGATATCAATATCCTCTTCGAAGAGAGCTTTTTCCATTTCCTCGGATTCTAGTACATGTACAGCTACTTCAACAAATGGATGCTTTCGCATATAATTTTTTAATGCGAAAGGTAGAATCGTATCAGCGATAATAGGAGAAATTCCTATGCTTAGCGAGGAAGTATATCCTTGCGTATAATGACTAAGTGCTTTTTTACCATCTTCAAAACTTGCTAGAATTTGTTTAGCATACGGAAGAAATTGTTTCCCGGCCTTTGTTAAACGCATGGAACGTCCCTCTTTCTTGAAAAGAGTGGTTGCTAATGCTTTTTCTAAATGACGGATATGAACAGTAACTGACGGTTGCGAAATATAAAGAGCTTCTGCTGTTTGTCTATAGTTTAAATAGTTTGCTGCTGTAATAAAGGTTTTTAACCATTGGAACTCCAATTTCCTCACCATCCTATCAATTAATATTATTAAATGAATTGATAAAAAATATTTAATTTTCTTAATTATACAACGAGCGTATACTAAAAAAAAGAAGAAAGGAGAATGAAAATGTTCAGGAAAGGCTTAAAGGGTGTCGTTGCGGTTGAAACAAAAGTGGCTTCTGTAGATGGAGAAAAAGGAAGATTAACTTATCGAGGTTATGACGTTGGAGAATTGACGAAAACATTAACATTTGAAGAAGCAGCATTTCTACTGTGGTATGGGGAATTGCCAACGGATAGGGAAGTGAAGAAGTGCATTCAAAAGATCAAAGATAATAGAGCATTAAGTCCTTTGCAATGGGAAGTGCTGCAGGCATTACCAAGAGATATGAGTTTAATGGATGTCATTCGAACGCTTATTTCATTAGAAGGTGATCAAACTTACAGCGGTCCCCCTACAGTGGAACAAGCCATCAAGCTAACAGCGGTAATTCCTACGATTATTGCTCACCGTACGAGACTATTAGCAAACAAAGATGTGGTCCATCCAGAGCTACAATTGTCACATGTTGAAAACTATTTATATATGCTTACTGGAAAAAAACCGTTAATAGCTCATGTTCAGGCATTAGAGACGTATATGATTTTAACGATGGAACACGGTATGAACGCATCAACATTTGCCGCTCGTGTGACCGCTTCTACTGAGTCAGATATCGTTTCTAGTATTGTAACAGCAATTGGTACAATGAAAGGACCACTACATGGTGGTGCGCCTACAGGTGTTATCGCATTATTAGAAGAATTGAAGGTTAGTAACGATAGAAAGAAAACGATTAAACATAAGATACTAAGTGGTGAAAAATTAATGGGGTTTGGCCATCGTGTATATAAAACGGTTGATCCAAGAGCCGAGGCTTTAAAAGAAAAGTTACTATCGATGCAAGTAGAGGATTCTTGGCTTCATTTTGCAATTGAAGTTGAAAAAGAAGTGGTTACAATACTTGCTGAGTTAAAACCTGATAGAAAACTATATACCAATGTTGAATTTTACGCAACAGCAATTATGAGAGCGCTCTCAATGGATCCTACTCTTTTTACTCCCACCTTCACTGCTGCTAGAATGGTAGGCTGGACAGCACATATTCTTGAACAAGCTGAAGATAATGTCATTTTTAGACCACAATCGACGTATGTTGGATCGGAAAAATAATCTCTGTATGTAAATGACAAAAAAGTTGCCCGAAAAATGGGCAACTTTTTTTGTGTAATTTTACATTATTACCCATATATTAATGATTTAGAATAAAGTATATTAAGCGTATGTAATTTTGAAAATGATGGATGGGAGGGAAGGGATGAAGTATATTTATTCTTTTAGTGTGTTTATATTGGTTTTGTTAATGTGTTTTTATTTAGTTGCTACAAGCATTGTAGGTAGTTATCTTATTGGTGATGAGTTGTATAAGAATCATCTTATTTTTCCAACTGCACAAGATGGAACACCTACTGTGGTGGATCAAGCGTTGTATGCATTTAAAGTTTCAGGCTATCCCTATTATGCCCTTCTCTGCTTTATGATGATTATATTTACTCTGTATAGAAAAAAGAGGAAAAGTAAGTAGTTACGACTTATT
The DNA here is from genome assembly GCF_038007625.1 of Cytobacillus sp. FSL K6-0129. NCBI lineage: Bacteria > Bacillati > Bacillota > Bacilli > Caryophanales > Bacillaceae > Cytobacillus > Cytobacillus sp. FSL K6-0129. The sequence goes on from NZ_JBBOXM010000001.1 coordinate 4,249,558, forward strand.
CAAAATACTTCTCAATAAAAGCTTCTTCTTCTTCTGGGGATAAGATTCCAGTTGCCTTACCAATTGTGCCATTTTGCAATGACCAGAAATAATTGTGGTCATTATCTACATTAGAGAAATCCTCTTTGCTCCATTTATCTAAAATAGTTAAAAGCTCTTCTTCATGTTCAAATTGATTGTTTTCAATCGTTTTTTTTACTTCTTCAATTGCTTGTTCTGACATTCGAACAGAACCCCACTTTTCACTTGCCTTGACTTTTTGATGTGTCATTTTATGCATCACATCAATTACTTCACTTTGAGTCGAATTTGTACTTAATCCTGTGTTTTCCGTATAGGCATTCATATCCCCATCTATACTAGCTTTTCTTGATGCTTTATTTGAAGTATCACCTTGAAGATTAGCTACTGAAAGAGAATCATTACTGAGATAACTTGCAGTAAACCAGCCTCCGCTAATAATCACAAATCCACTTATTATAATAATTACGAGCCATTTTTTCATATTAATTTGATCCCCTTTCAAAGTAGGAAGGTTTGTGAAGGTGGAAACTTTCTTAGAGAATTGATTTTAATACAGATTATTGTGAATATTTTACCATAACTTAAAAACATTTGTATATTTATCGTATTATACGATATAATCTTATTATAAGATGAAAAAGAATGAGGTTGATTATATGAATCCAACTGAACTAAATAAATACTGGACAGACATCTATTTTTACTTACGTTATCAAAATCAAAACGAGGATAAGATATCCCATCAAGGTGTAAGGATTTTGCAGCTTTTAGATAAGTGTGAACATATTGGAATAAAAGAAGTAGCGAAAAATATTGACGTCTCACACAATACTGCGTCTGAACATGTGAAGAGGTTGATTCATAAGTCATGGATACATAAAGAAAGATCAACAGTAGATGAGAGAATGGTTATATTAAGGCTAACTGAACAAGGGAGGCAAGTACTAAAGAGAAATGCGAATCTTGACGAGGGAAAATTAGCGCATATTCTTGCTAGTATGACGCCTTCGGAGAAACAAATCATTGATTCAGCCTTACACTTATTAAGTGAGCGAGCGAAAAATGCAACTAATAGTTAAAATACTTCTTTCAGCAATCATTATTGGCGTTGTTACAGAAATGGCTAAACGTTTTCCTACATATGGTGGTGTCATTGCTGCATTGCCACTTGTCAGTTTATTAAGCCTTATTTGGCTCTGGGTAGAAAAAAATGATACAGGAGTGATGAGTGAATTCACACTTGGGGTTCTTTTAGGTTTACCAAGTACGATAGTGCTTTTGGCTATTGTCTTTTTTTCGCTAAAGTCTGCTTTTTCTTTTGCTGTTTCTATTCTTTTCGGTGTCATAGGTTGGGCAGTTTTTCTCGGGGCACAATTTGTCTTACTTAACCTATGGAAAAACATTAATTAATCAACGAGCTTTTTTCTCTTAGCGGTTTGCGTTATAATAATCAATGAATATTTAGTGCATCTAAAAAAATGATGATTAGATAAAAGTTGAAAGAGAGTGGGACATATGGGCCGTAAATGGAATAATATAAAAGATAAGAAAGCGGCAAAGGACGCCAATAATAGCCGTATTTATACGAAATTTGCCCTTGAAATCTACGTAGTGGCAAGACAAGGGGAACCTGATCCAGAATCGAATCAGGCATTAAAACAAGTATTGGAACGTGCAAAAACATATAATGTACCGAGAAATATTATCGACCGCGCGATTGATAAAGCGAAGGGTGGCGGGGAAGAAAAGTATGATGAACTTCGTTACGAAGGATTTGGTCCTGGAGGTAGTATGATTATTGTTGATGCCCTTACCAATAATGTCAATCGCACAGCATCAAATGTGCGTGCTGCATTTGGTAAGAATGGTGGAAATATGGGTGTAAGTGGCTCTGTTTCTTATATGTTTGATGCAACAGCTGTTTTTGGTTTAGAAGGAAAAACAGTGGATGAAGTGTTAGAAATATTGATGGAAGCGGATATTGATGTGCGTGACCTTCTTGAAGAAGAAGAATCAGTGATTGTTTATGCAGAACCTGACCAATTCCATGCTGTTCAAGAGGCGCTAAAAGGTGCTGGCATTGAAGAGTTTACGGTTGCAGAACAAACGATGTTACCACAAACAGAAGTGAACTTAGAGGAAGAACAACTCGCACAATTTGACAAATTAATTGATGCCCTAGAAGATTTAGATGATGTACAACGTGTTTACCATAATGTAGACATGAGTGAATAAATATAAATGATGGATGCGATTTTTTGTTTCGCATCCATTTTATTCTATTTTTAGGAGGTGGTCACAAAATGCAAATCACCTTTTTGCTAAATAATGAAACAGCTCACGCAAAGCCTATAGAGAAGGCGATACTTTGTGTGAGGTAGAATAAAAGCAATCGCCATGTCTCTTCATTAGGCTTTGCGTCCTTATTATCTACAAACAATAAGGAGCGAGCGTAAGATGAGATATCAAAAAGCAAAGAATGTGTTACCACCTGAATTATTAAAAGAGATACAAAAATATATTCAGGGTGAATCGATTTATATCCCTAAACCCGTTCACAATAAGGATGGTTGGGGAATGAAATCAGGAGCAAGACTCAAAATCAGTCAAAGAAATGAAGAAATTAGAGCATCCTATAGTATGGGGAAAACAATGGATGAGCTAAGCGATGAATACTTTTTAGCTCACGAGACAATAAGGAAAATTATTTACACAAAATAAATGATTTATGCCGACTTTAATTTTTATTTAAATTCGGCATTTTTTTATGTTTACATATAGGGTAAATTAATAAGGAAGAAACTAAGGCAGGAGTGAAAATAATGATAGCCTTTATGACCAACGAACAGTATAATCTTGTGAAAAAACAGGTGAATAAAATAATAAATGCCAAGGCCTCTGTCAATGATCCAACGATCTTAAAAACAGTAAAAACATTGGCATGGGAAGCGGTTCAGCAATCATTACCTGATATGGCGGAGGAGGAGGCTTCCTTACTGGGACAAATGCAATTGGTTGACGATCGATTAGCTGCAGATAAATTCTTCTATGAATTAAAGCGTTACGTTATCCCCTTCCCAGCTCTGTCAGAAACGAAACTAAGGAAGTTATTTCCAAAAGTGAAGAAGCTGAAGTTCCCATTAATTGATGCAGAAGATTATCAAACAATGACCTATCTATCTTGGGATGAAAAGGGTAGTCAGTACCGAATGATTGTTGCCCCATACGAGCAAAGCTATATTGGTTTAAGAGGAACTTTCCAACCTTCTGAACAAAAAGGGCTTTGTCATATTTGTCACCGTTTTACAGATATAGGCATGTTCATAGTCGAGACAAAGGGTGAAGTGGTTGGTACTTTTACCAAAAGAGGTAATACGGTGTGTAAAGATATGAAAGATTGTAATCATCATGTAGAAACTTTGCTTCATTTGTCAAAATTTATTCGACATATAAAAGGAAAATAGATAAATGTAGCGAAATACTTAAGTGGATATTGATTTGATTTTTAAGCGGCACTTCAGCGATGAAGTTGCCGTTTTTCTTTTGGTTGAGAAAATATAATTTGTCTAGTAAAATGCGCACATGCTGAAGGCTTCTAGGCTGACTGTATGTGTTTTTTTCTTCAAGGTATGAGAAGATTAGGTTTTTTCTCTTTTTATCTTGTCAATTGAGAGATGTTTTATTATAGTAAATGATAACGATTATCATTTTCGCCAAGAGTTTAGGTGGATTTTTTACATAGAAACAAAGACGGTAGTATCTTAACTATTTCTATACATTTTAATAGAAAAATAAATAAAAAGAGTTGTGGGGATTGTGAAGAATAAAACAAGATTAGCAAAAATGATTATATTGATATCACCTATACTTATTATAATAACAACTATTTTATCTGTTATTTACGGAACTAAAGGGATATCTTTAGCAACGATTTGGGAAGCTTTTACTGCATACGATGAAGGTAATACCGATCATGCGATTATTATTACCTCAAGGTTACCGAGGGTATTAACGGCCATGTTAGTTGGTGCATTTTTAGCTGTATCAGGTGCGATTATGCAAGGGATGACAAGGAATTATTTAGCTTCTCCTTCCATTATGGGTGTAACAGATGGTTCGGCTTTTGTTATCACTATTTGCATGATTGTATTGCCGAATATGACTTCAATTGAAATGATACTGTTTTCAATGGTTGGCTCCGCATTAGGTGCAGGGATTGTCTATGGGTTTGGCTCATTAATACCAAAAGGTTTGACACCCGTTCGATTAGCGATTATTGGGACCGTCATAGGTACCTTTTTATCAAGTACTTCTGCTGCATTAGCATCGTATTTTCAAATTTCACAAGATGTTAGTTTTTGGTATAATGCCAAACTACATCAAGTAGATGTAGATACATTTCTTTTGGCCATTCCATTTGGTGTCATTGGTTTGATTATCGCTCTCATCACTTCTGGACATATTACCATTCTTTCTCTAGGAGAAGAAATTGCTGTTACTTTGGGGCAAAAGACGAAATGGGTGAAAGCACTTGCTTTATTGGCAGTCATTTGTCTGACTGGGACAGCAGTAGCCCTCGTTGGTAAGGTTGGTTTTGTAGGGTTAATTATTCCTCATATTGCGAGATTTTTAGTTGGTGTAGATTATAGATGGCTCATTCCATCTTCCGCAATAATTGGGGCGATATTTCTAGCAGTATGTGATATCATTAGCCGGTTTGTCAATCATCCGTTCGAGACACCAATTGGTGTTGTGACAGCACTCATAGGAGTGCCATTCTTCCTCTACCTGATTTATAAGAGAGGGGGCGAAAAGCATGCGTAAAACCGTTCTTATTGCGATTGCTTTATCTATTCTTATTTTAGTGAGTGCTTATGTAAGCTTAGTTTATGGAGTTATAAATGTAAATTTTACTGATGTCATCAATACTTTATTCCGTATTGATCCGTCTGATCAGCTTGATTTAGTTATTTTTGATTTTCGCTTGCCTCGAATTGTCATTGGAGCACTTGTTGGATTTGGTTTAGGTATAGCAGGTACGGTCATTCAAGGTGTAACAAGGAATGGATTGGCTGATTCCGGAATTCTAGGAATCAATGCTGGAGCAGGGGCTGCAATTGTTATATTTATGTTGTTTTTCCAAGGGCAGCTGGATTTAACTGGTTGGCTATCGATTATGATTATGCCGATTTTTGGATTGATTGGTGGACTACTTGCAGCGGTTATTATCTTTTTCTTCTCTTGGCAAAAGGGGACATTTGATACTGGTCGGTTAATTCTAACTGGAATTGCCATTAGTTCGGGTTTTGGCGCGCTTTCTATGTATATCTCTTTAAAAATGAATTCTTCTGATTATGAGATGGCTGCTGTTTGGGTATCTGGGAGTATTTATAATGCGAATTGGATTTATATTATTTCAATGATACCTTGGCTAGTTATTCTTATTCCATTAATTATCCGGAAAAGTTATTTATTAGATCTTTTTCGACTATCTGACATTAGTTCGAAGGGTGTAGGAGTACCTGTTGAACGTGAAAAGATTAAACTCATTATTTTAAGCATTGGGTTAATTAGTGCTTGTGTATCTGTTTCAGGAAATATTAGCTTCATTGGTTTAATGGCACCACATATTGCACGACAATTGGTAGGAATGAAGCATCAATATATTTTACCGATTTCGGGCTTGATTGGTATGTTTCTTGTGGTCATTGCTGATTTTGTTGCCAAAAATGTTTTCACGCCAGTCGAATTGCCGGTAGGAATTGTCATATCAATGATTGGTGTACCATATTTCTTATATTTATTAGTCAAGCAAAAAAGATAATGATGGGGGATGGGAAAGTGTTACATGGAGAAATACAACAATGGACAGTACATTCTAAAACAAAGCAAGACTATGTCATTTCAATTCATATGCCAGAGAGTCCACCCCCACCTGAAGGCTACGGTGTTCTTTATGTACTTGATGGTGATGCCTATTTTCAGTTGATAAAGGAAGTTATTCGGCTGCAGGCGAAACGGTCTGCTAAAACAGGCGTATCTGAAGTGATTATTGTAGGTATAGGATATGGAGCTAAAGATTTTCATTCAAGGAGGGTCTTTGATTTTACCCCACCTGCAGAAAGTGACCAATTACCACTACGACCAGATGGTAGTGCTTGGGGAGATACTGGGGGAGCGGAACAGTTTTATAACTTTATAGAAAATGAGTTAAAACCAGCTATTAATAAAGAGTTTCCGGTTAATCAAGAGAATCAATCCTTATTTGGTCATTCTTTAGGTGGGTTATTCACATTAATGACGATGATGAAAAATCCAACATCTTATCAGGCGTATTTCGCTTGTAGTCCTTCGATCTGGTGGAATGGTGAAGCTCTCATGCAAGAAGTGCCAGCTTTTATGGAACGATTTGAACAAAGGCATGAGAATCTTGACATTCGCCTTTTTCTAGCAGCAGGTGGGGATGAGAAAGAACATTTATTGATAGCTGTTAGAAAGTATTATGAGAAAATCAATGAAATGGAACAACTGTCAGTTATCTATAAGGAAATAGAAGGAGAAAATCACGCTTCTATTATACCAACAGTATTAAGTACAGGTTTGAGATTTCTTCGGTAATTCTATAAAAAGGGGTTTTGTGATGCTTTATCACAAAACCCCTTTTTTAAATTGTTGCGGTTGTAAAATCAAATATGTTTTGGAATAAAAACCAACTTCTTCCCTCATATTAAGAAAAAGGGAGGTAAGAGATGATGGTTCGAAGTATTACGGCTTTAAATTCATTTCCTGTTTTGGGCCTTGCCATAGGTTTGATGACCCATGTAATTGTATTGCCCTCTGTATTAAGCGTGGCAGGACGTAGTGCTTGGGTTAGTTTAATGATAGCTGGAAGTCTTTATATTATTTGGATTCCTCTCATTTACATAATAATAAAGAAAACAGGGCAACAAAACCTGATGAACTGGTTAAAAACAAACAGTCCTCCAATTGTGTATAATGCCATTCGAGCACTGATATTATTTCTTTTATTCATCAATGTCTTTGTTACATTATATACAACTTTTTCTTGGGTGAATACCAATTATATGATTCAAACACCTAAGTATGTTTTATTTATCATTTTAATCATTCTTTGTTTATTAGCTGCCCTCTCAGGTATAAAAGCAATTACAATTGCTAGTGGAATTCTATTTCCTATCGTTTGTTTACTTGGTTTTTTTATTATGATAGCCAATTTTAAGTTTAAAGATTATTCGTTACTTTTTCCCATTTTTGAAGAAGGATGGGCACCTATTCTTTTTGGTGTTGTTATTTTATCAGGAGGGCTTTTGGAGATTTTTTTGTTAGTTTTATTACAGCATCATATTCGTGATAACATATCTTTAAAATTTTTCATTCCGATATGTATTTTCTTCGTCTTTGTTAATTTTGGCCCTTTAATTGGTGCGATTACTGAATTTGGTCCTTCACAAGCAGCAGAGTTAACGAACCCTGCTTATGCACAATGGCGCTTAATAACCTTAGGGAAATTTTTAAATAAGTTAGATTTTCTTTCTATTTATCAATGGCTTTCTGGTGCGTTTATTCGTATTAGCTTGTCTATCTTTATCATTGGGGATTTATTTCATTTTAAGACGCAAAAAAGAAAGGTGATTTTATTAATTAGTGTGTGTCTTTTTTTAATAATCGGACTATCTTTACCGATTGATGGACCGACTTATAAAATCATGATTGATCATTACTTTTTTTCTATTACAGTTATTGGGATTCTACTTGTGACGCTCAGTATTCATCTAATCCTATTAATTAAAGGAAGAGTGGAAAAAAATGAAAACGCGATTAAACAATAAGAAAAGACTGCCGAAGACTGATAAATTGGATGAGCAATACTTAAGGCAGCAATTCGCAATCAATGGCGACGTGCAATTTGTTAATTATTCGTTTCAGTATTATCCACAACCAGGGAAAGTGGTTGTTCTCTTTTCTGAAGTAATGATCGATAAAGGTAAATTAAGTGAGGCTTTAGGTAGGTTAGAAGAAAGTTTTTTAGCAGACCGACGCCTAGAAGAAAAAAGGGAAGAAAATGAGCAATTACTGATGTATCAAGTGAATGTGGAGGAAGAAGATAAAGAATCAATAGCTGAAGATATTTTTTCTGGTATGGTTTTTGTTCTAGTGGAAGAATTAGATGAAATCTTTAAATTTGATCTCCCTCAAATTCCAAACCGATCACCAGAAGAGTCCAATTCAGAATTATCTTTTCGAGGACCAAGAGATGGTTTTGTGGAAGACTTGCATATTAACCTTGCGTTAATAAGAAAACGGTATAAAACCTCAACGTTAGTAAATGAAGCAATTGAGTTAGGGGTACGTGGGAAAACAAAAATTAGTTTATTATATGTGAAAGATATAATAAAGGAGCAATATGTCATTGATTTAAAAAGCCAGTTAGCAAAAATAGAAACAGATGTGATTATTAGTACAACCGATTTAGAAGAGGTATTGTCAGGTAAGTACTATACTCTTTTCCCCTTGTTTAATTATACCGGACGTCCTGATAACGTAGTTGCTAATCTAGATTTAGGTAGATTTGTCATTATTGTGGATGGTTGTCCTACTGTAATGGTTGGTCCAACTACATTATTTTCAGTATTAAAAACACCGGAAGATCGCTTCACAGAATATTATTATACGAATATGCAAATGTTTTTTAGGTTAACTGGTCTTGTCATATCAAGTATTTTGCCAGGATTTTATGTTGCTATGATTTCCTTTCATATGGATCAATTGCCTTTCCCATTTTTGGCGACTATCACAGTATCGCGAATGGGATTACCATTATCACCACCGTTAGAGGCATTTTTAGTCTTAGCTTTATTTGAGTTATTTAAGGAAGCAGGTAATACTCTTCCAAGGGCTATCGGACAAACATTAACGGTCGTAGGGGGGCTAATCATTGGTGATGCAGCAATAAGAGGTGGTTTAACAGCTCCCACCATGCTTGTTATTGCTGGTGTCACTTCTGTTGCTGCGTATACCCTCGTTAACCAGTCACTCGGTGCCTCCTTAAGCCTTGTACGTTTCTTTATCTTGCTTTTTTCAGCAGTACTCGGTTTATTTGGCTTTTTTATCAGTATTTTTTCAGTGATATTGTATTTATCTAGACTAGAGATGTTTGGTTTGCCTTATTTAGCTCCACTTTCTCCTTTGTCATTTAAAGATACATTTGCAAGTATTTTAGAAAAACCATATCTTTTACGAAAAAAAAGGTCAAGTACTATGCGACCTAAGGATGACACGAAGGGTAGGCTAAAATGAAAAAAATCCTTATACCTATTATCGTATGTGCTCTTCTATTAAGTGGTTGTTGGGATGAAAAGGACATGTGGAAATGCAATATATAACCGCCATTGGCATTGATTATGATAAGGAAAAAGAGGATTATATATTGTACGCACAGGTAGTATCTTTTGCAGGTGTAGCAAAGTCGGAGCAAGCAGAAACAGTGCCGTCGAAGGTCTGGGTTGCTAAAGGTCAAGGAAAATCAATGGAAGCTGCTATAAATATGATTTACGATAAATCCAATCAAATAGTATACTGGGCACATATAGGAATCATTATTTTTCATGAACGATTACTGCAACATGGGATTGATCAAATAAGTGACAGTTTGGCTCGTTTTCAACAGATACGGGAAACTAACTGGATGTATGGCACGAAAGATTCGATTGAGGATATCCTACTAGTAACAAGTCTCTTTAGCTCCGCGGTTCAAACAACACTTTTTAATCCAGAGGAAGCTTATCATGTACACTCTATCATTTCACCTATCAGAATGCATCGGTTCTATTCAGACTTTACTGAGAAAGCTACCACCACAAAACTACCGATGATATCAGTAAAAGAGGATGTTTGGAGAACTAAGGGAGCAACAAATGATTCAGCTAAAAGCTCTGGAGTCTTCCTTTTAAAGGAAAAGAAATATTTAGGGGGCTTACCAATAAGTCAATTCAGAGGCTTACGTTGGGTAACAAAGACCACAAAAAGGTCTCCGTTAAGAATCAAATTGGAAAATAATGATGAAGTAAATCTCATTATTACCCAATTAGACCCACATTTGAAAATAAATGAATTAGACAAAGATAAATTTGATATCGATATTAATGCAAATGGAGGAATCATTGAGGTTCATAAAGAAATTTCGTTACCCATTCTGAAGGAAAAAATTATCGAAAAAATGGAGAAGGAAATTAGAGAGACCTATGAGAATGCTTTAAACATAAAAGCAGATATATATAATCTTGAAGAACTTGTGTATAGAAAAGATTATGACCGTTGGAAGCATGATTACAAAGGAAGGTTTACACTAACAGAAAATTCTATTGCGAATATAAATATCGATATTACTATTACGAAAACAGGAGAGTACGATTATCAATTTTCTTATTAAGATTGGGAGAGGGGAAGCAAGACGAAATGGAATACTATAAAAAGATAAGAGAGTATGTAGGTAAGGAGCCATTACTTTTACCTGGAGCTGTTGTTGTTATCGTGAATGACCGAAATGAGATTTTGCTACAACAAAGGCCGGAGTCTCTTTGGGGCTTACCCGGAGGATTAATGGACTTAGGTGAAAGTATGGAGGAAGTAGCGAAAAGAGAAGTTAGAGAGGAAACGGGGCTTGTAGTCGAGAATCTTTCGTTTGTTCAGTTGTTTTCAGGTAAGGAATTCTTTGTACGTACAAAAAACGGTGATCAGTTTTATGCCATTACTGCGGTTTATATGACAAATGACTATAGTGGGAAATTAACTACAAATAGTGAGGAAACCTTGTCTGCACAATTCTTTCCTATTGAACAGCTTCCAAGTGGATTAATCGAGAATTATCAAAAGTATATAGAACCAGTTAAACAATTATTAAAGCAACCATAAAAAAACAAGGCTCTCATTCTATACTTGAAGAGCCTAGTTTCTTAATCGCCTATTTAAAATGTAACAGTGATTGTTTGTTTCTAATTTCTGTTATGAGTGATTCTGCTGCTTTTCTACTAAGTACAATTTTCCCGTCGGCTAGCACTAAATTATCGTTCTCGATTTCACCAGTTATTTGACAAGCTTTACTGGCATTATACTTTTGTAATATAATTCGATCATTTTCAACGAATATTTCAAGTGGATCCTTCTCATAAATTTCTAAAGTATTTCTTAGTTCCTTTGGAATGACTATTCTCCCTAATTCATCAACTTTACGAACAATGCCTGTGCTTTTCAAAATGACTACCTCCTATTAATGGTTGTGGATTCCACTTATTTTTTTTAATAGTTAATTATTATACAATGTTAGCAAAAATCCTTTATTAAACTGGTTACATTTATATTACTATTTTTATCGTTTTTGTCATAAAAGTTTTTTTCTGTAAAATGGGATAGAGCAATCATAATAAGTTGACAGAAAATCGAATTCGTGATAATTTTATCTCAAGTTAAAGATATTTTAATTCAAGATATATAAATACTTTTAAATTATTATGTAGATATTAATTCTAGAAGGGAATGATTCGATGTACGGTATAAAAGGCGTTCATCATGTAACTGCGATTACTAGTAGTGCAGAAAAGAATTATCAATTTTTCACCTATACTTTAGGTATGAGATTAGTGAAAAAGACTGTCAATCAAGATGATATTCAAACATATCATTTGTTTTTCGCAGATGATACGGGAAGTCCTGGAACAGATATGACTTTCTTCGATTTCCCTAATATACCCAAAGGTGTTCATGGTACAAATGAAATTTTTCAAACATCTTTCCGTGTACCTAGTGATCAGGCATTGGCTTATTGGGTGAAAAGGTTTGACCGGTTAAATGTTGCCCATAGCGGTATACAAGAGCAATTTGGCAAAAGAGTTTTGCCGTTTGTTGATTTTGATGATCAGCAGTATCAGCTTATTTCCGATGAAAATAATAAAGGTGTCGAAGCTGGGACACCGTGGCAAAATGGTCCTATTCCTTTAGAGTATGCGATTACTGGCCTTGGTCCGGTCTTTGTACGTGTATCTAATATTGATTATTTTAAAGAAATGCTGATGAAAGTATTAGAGTTTAGAGAAATTGCCCAAGAAGGTGACTTGTACTTATTTGAAGTTGGCGAAGGTGGTAATGGTGCACAAGTAATTGTTGAGTATAATACCGTTTTACCGATGGCACGCCAAGGATACGGTACCGTCCATCATGCTGCTTTTAGAGTGGAAGATAGGGAAGCTATTGATCATTGGACTGGGAGAATGGCGCAATTTGGCTACCAATCATCAGGTTTTATTGACCGTTTCTTCTTCGGCTCTTTGTATACAAGAGTTGCACCGCAAATTCTATTTGAGCTGGCAACAGACGGTCCAGGGTTTATGGGAGATGAACCATATGAGACACTAGGTGAATCGTTGTCACTGCCACCATTCTTCGAATCTAAAAGAGAACAAATTGAAGGCCTAGTCAGACCAATCGATACAGTTCGAAGTACAATTGACTTTAAAAAAGAATGACGCACTCTATTAGTATTAATTAGGATTAAGCAAACGCGATCTCATTTGATCGCGTTTTTTAATTTCGTTAAAATTAATTATGCTTAAAACAATACATACTTATCTGAGTTGATTATTTTTCAAGATGATACATAACACCCACCAATTAATAGGGATACTATTCATATGTTTTATCTAATTTGTGTGAAATACAATATTTATAACTAAAAGGAATAAGGGAATAACATGGAGGAGTGTTTTTTCAAAGAAATAAGAGAAATCAATTTTCATTTTGCATTTTCTAGTTTAGTATGGTTATATGTATAAAAAGTACGGTTAGGTTAGATGAAGGGGAAGATCGTTGCATGTCAGAAGAAAATATCACGAGAATACATATGTATGATAAAGAATATATCCTTATTGGTACAGCACATATATCCAAAAATAGTGCGGAGCAAGTAAAAGAAGTGATTGAAAGAGAGCAGCCTGACTCCGTATGTATTGAATTAGATAAAGGTAGATATGAGTCTATTACAGAAGGAAATAAATGGAAAGACATGGATATTTTTAAGGTGATTAAAGAAAAGAAAGCAACACTTTTATTAATGAATCTTGCTATCTCCTCTTTTCAAAATCGTATGGCTAAACAATTCGGAATTAAAGCAGGACAAGAGATGATTCAAGGCATTGAATCTGCTAAGGAAACCGGAGCAAAGCTTGTGTTAGCTGATAGAAATATCCAAATTACGTTTTCTCGTATCTGGAGAGGACTGGGTTTTAAGGGAAAAGCAATGTTACTTTCACAAGTATTTGCCGGTATATTTAGCAATGAAACGATAACTGAAGAAGAACTAGAAAAAATGAAAAATCAAGACTCAATTGATTCCATTTTAAATGATTTTACTGAGGTATTCCCACAATTAAAAGTACCTTTAATTGATGAACGCGATCAATATTTGGCAGAAAAAATAAAGAATGCGCCCGGTGAAAAGGTTGTTGCTGTATTAGGAGCAGCTCATGTTCCAGGTATTAAAAGGGAATTTGAGAAAAAACATGATCTCAAGAAATTAACGGAAGTACCACCAAAATCAAAAGCGCCAAAAGTAATTGGCTGGATGATTCCAGTAGCAATTTTAGTCCTTATTGTTCTTACTTTTCTCATGAATCCATCGGCTGGAGTACAACAAACAATTAGTTGGGCCCTTTGGAATGGAGGGCTCGCTGCTCTAGGGGCTGCTATTGCATTTGGACATCCTCTTACAATATTATCAGCATTTATTGCTGCGCCATTTACATCTTTAAGTCCGTTGTTGGCTGTAGGTTGGATCGCCGGATTTGTCCAAGCATTCATTAAGCGTCCGAACGTTCGCGATTTCGAAAACCTCTCGGAAGATGTATTTACATTGAAAGGGTTTTGGAATAATAAAGTAACTAGGATTCTCCTCATTATTGTGCTATCCAATCTCGGTAGCTCATTAGGAACTTTTATTGGCGGAGCAGATGTCATTCGTTTATTTATTGATCATTTATAAGTTATACTAGAATTAGTAATGTTCATTGAAAGGAAGTATGACGTTTGAAGAAATTCCCAACAATTATTATTGTTGCTATTGTAGTTGCGATAATAGCGTTTAATATGCTGGAAGCTGATTCAGCAGAATTAGTATTACGTGATCGAACGTTGATTTCAGCTGGTGCAGGTGTTTTGTCCGGAACCATTATGTGGATTCTTTTAACACTTGATAAAAAAGATAAAAAGTAATGTAAGAGCGCCTTTTCTTTTGAAAGGCGTTTTTTTATATGGGCTTTAGTTGTGATGTTCTCTTTTTGTCATAACAGTTGAGGTTGGTCAATACAATGAAATAACAACGAATGAAAGAGGGGACAGCATGAATACGAATAGGGTGATTACCAATGAAGTACTTGTACGCTATGCGGAGCTCAGCAGATTAAAAAAACAAATTGATGAAGAGTTAGGTGCTATGAAAAAAGTATTCAATGAATACTTTGATCAAGCGGTAGGGAGAAACGAAAAAGGTGAACTCATCCTCTCCCAATATAAATTACAGCGTCAAATTAGGGTGAAAGAGCAGTACGATAGAGAGAAGACGGTAAACAAATTAGAATCTATTAATCAGCATCAACTTATTCAAAAAATACCAGATGAGAAGAGAATTCAGTCTGCACTAGATTTAGAAATTATCGATGATAAAGATTTATCTGACTGTAAAACCACACAATATACGAAGGTGATTGTCGTTAAAGCAAAGGAATGAGGAGAAAAGATATATGGGATTTAGCATAGTTTAAAATATGTATTTTACACGAACAAATCCATTTTTTTGAATTTGTTCGTGTATTTGGTATTGTTCTGACTATTTTTTGAACCGGCTTGTCTTATTTAAAGATGGTAGAGATTTGCTCTATTTCTTCTCCGGAAAGTTGCACTTCTAATGTTTTTAAATTATTCAACACTTGCTCGGCTCTTTTAGCCCCTGGGATAATGGCGTCGATGCTGTCTTTTGTTAAATACCAGGCTAAAACTATATGGGCGACTTCCACATTTTTCGCTTGGGCAATACCTCGTAATTCATCTACTTTTGCTAAGTTATCTTCAAAAACCTCTTTTTGAAAATGTGGGGAGTTAGCACGCAAGTCACTGAATGTTGTATTTTTATCGTATTTCCCTGCTAATAAGCCAGATGCTAGTGGAAAATAAGGTATGAATGAAATATTGTTTTCTTTTGTATAAGGAAGTAAGTCTGCCTCGGCGTTTCTCTGTAATAAATTGTATTCCCCTTGGTATACATCTACATAACCATCTTTATTGGCTTCTTTTAATTGATCAATAGAAAAATTAGATACGCCAATAGCTCTTATTTTTCCCGCGTCTTTCAGTTCTTTCAACGCTCCAACTGCTTCGTCTTTTGGTGTTGATTCATCAGGAAAATGAATGTAATAAAGGTCAATATAGTCAGTTTGGAGTCTACGTAAGCTATCGTCTACAGATTGTTTTAAGAAACTGGGACTGTTATCCATCACCACATCTTCTTTAACGAATTTATGAGCGCCCTTGGTCGCAATGACTGCTTCTTCACGTTTGCCTCTTTCTTGTAAAACCTCCCCAATGAGTTCCTCTGACCGCTCAGGCCCGTAAATAAAGGCTGTGTCAAGAAGGTTCACGCCATTATTCAATGCTTCATGAACCAGTTTTTTTCCTTGTGCTTCATCAAGGTTGGAGTATAAATTATGTCCACCCACTGCATTTGTTCCAAGACCAATAGGATTAACAAAAAGTCCAGATTTACCTAATTGTTGTTTCGACTTCATTTACTTCACTCCTTCTTTTAAGTTAATCTGATCATAACAAATAATGTTAAGATAACAAAGAAATGCGTTTGTCATTCTTTCTTTTAAGTTGACATCTACTTGACATGAAGCAGAACGATAATGAATAGTAAAACATACGTCAGGAGATTATGGTGAGTGAAATGAGAACTGTTTTAATAGTGGAAGATGAATTACCAATTAGCCAAGTATTAAAAGTTTATTTACAAAAGGCAAACTTTCAAACTGTCCAAGCATTTAATGGAACTGAAGCAATCCAAAAATTAAATGAATATCATCCATCACTTGTTTTATTGGATGTTATGTTGCCAGATCGGGATGGATGGTCAATTTTAAAGGAAATCAGAGCGCAAATGAAAACGCCTGTTATTATGTTAACCGCTCTAGCGGACGTTCAATATCGATTAAATGGATTAAATGAAGGAGCAGATGATTATATCGCTAAACCATTTAATGCAGAAGAAGTTGTAGCTAGAGTGCAAGCGGTCTTAAGAAGGACTGGTAAAAGTGATGAAAAAATCAAGAAGTACGGTGGTCTGATAATTGATATTAAGTCTCATAAAATTACATTAAATAGTGTGGTCATTGAGTTAACGCCTAGAGATCTTGCTTTGCTCATTTTTTTAGCAGAGCATCCGAATCAAACATTTACTAGGGAACAATTAATTGAACATGTTTGGGGTTGGGAATATGAGGGAAGCGATCGAGCGGTAGACTTAGCGATTAAACGAATTAGAAAAGCATTGCATTCATGGTCTTCAGAAGAAGGTGAAATCAAGACTTTACGTGGATTGGGGTATCAATTAAGTGTCTAATCAACAAAGTAAACCTAGAGAATCTCTACTTCGATATTGGACGACTCGCTATTTACTTGCACTTTGTGTCGGACTTCTAATTATCGCCTTTTTTTCTGTATTATGGATTAGGCATACCACAGTTGAAAACCGCCTCAATATTATGGAGTTAATGGCGGAAGAAATTGCTGACCGTTTTGTAGAAATGAGTGAAGGAAAGCCAATTCCAAAAGGAGATGTCCCAGGGTATTTGAATGATAGAGGACGTTTTATGGATTTAGAAAGTGATCCACTTATTTCAATTGTTGATACGTATGGAAATACTTTAACAACCAATCGGCCTCAAGATCGAATGTTACAATTTTCCGAAGTTCTTTTAAATGAGGATAAAACTGTTCAAGAATTAAATAATGATGCAACGAAAGAAGCTTTTTATGTTGTAAAAGTACCGATTACTTATCAAGATGCGCCTGTAGGCTGGGTAGTTATGCTAGAATCGAAAGCAAATCTAGCAGAAGTAAACCAAGAATATCGATTATTAGCTATGATGATTATTGGTTTGGCATTAATTGGCTGGGCAGCGATTTACTTCTTGTCGAAGAGATTGTCTAAACCTATCCAAGAAGTAGCAGAGGCAGCTAGGGAAATTCAAGCGGGGAATTATCAAATTGATTTAAAGGATTCATACCAAGAACAGGAATTATATGAGCTTGTACATTCTTTTAAAGAAATGTCTAAACGGTTAGAGAAATTAGAAACATTACGTACGGAGCTGTTAGCAGGTGTGACTCATGAATTAAAAACGCCGGTAACGTCAATTGACGGGTTATTGCAGGCTGTTCATGAAGGAGTGGTGGAAGGTGAAGAGGCAAAAGAGTTTATCAAACTGTCCATATTAGAAACAGAAAAAATGAAAAAAATGGTGGAAGATCTATTAGCCTTTAACACTTATGCCACGAATGTGATGCCAGTTCAACTACAAGAATATGAAATTAATCAATTAATTAAAGAATCAGTCTATCAATGGGAAATTACGCATGAAGTAAGTGAGGATTTTCAACTTGTTGTGTACCAAGCGAGCACGCCTTTATTTGTGCATATTGATCAGATAAGATTACAACAAATTCTAATTAATTTACTTAATAATGCCTTCCAGGCAATGGATGGAAAAGGGAAAATCGAGGTTAAAATAGATACGGGACCGAAGAATATCTCTATAAAAGTTAATGATAGTGGAAAGGGAATACCTGACGAAGAAGTACCATACATTTTTGAGCGTTTCTTTCGTGGACAAGAAAAGAAGCTTCGTGTAAGAGGGTTAGGTCTTGGCTTACCATTTAGTAAACTGATAGCACAATCAATGAATGGTGATTTAATTTTAGTTAAGACATCTGAGTGTGGTACTGAATTTATGATCGAATTACCTTATCAAAAGCACAGTTTTAGGAAGGATTGACCAAAGTGAAAGAACCTGATCATACAGCTGTAAGAGTGTCTTTATGGCGAGCATTACATTTAATTGTTGATGAAAAACCTTATATTTTTCATGATAATATCGGTTTAAAACTTATCTCTCCAAATGTTGATTGGCAGAAACGTCCTGATATGGATGTAGCAAATACAAGTGCTTTTAGAGCATCAATTGTCGCTCGCTCTCGTTTTGTTGATGATTTAGTTGTTGAACAATTTGAAAAAGGGGTAGATCAATATGTGATTCTTGGTGCGGGGCTTGACACTTTTGCACAAAGGCATCAAGAGTTATGTCCTCAGATGACCATTTATGAAATCGATCAAGTTGATACACAGTTATGGAAGAAAAAAAGACTGGAAGAAACAGGGTACCACATTCCTGATTGTTTAAAATTTGTACCGGTAAATTTTGAAGAGAAACAAGGGTGGTTAGATCAATTAAAGAAGAATGGTTTTGATGTTACGAAGCCTGCCGTTGTTGTTTCAACAGGGGTTACTCAATATTTAACTATAGATGCCATTATGGATACATTGAAAATGTTTAGTAAGTTAGCAAAGGGCTCAAAGTTGGCGCTGACTTTCCTACTCCCATTTGAAAACATAAAAAAACAGAATGAACGGAAAGAGGTGGATGAAGCAGAAAAAGGAGCAAAAGCAGGTGGAACGCCATTTATCAGTTTTTTCACCCCTTCAGAAATGCTAGCACTAGCTGAAGAGGCAGGCCTAAAAGATGTGACTCATCTATCATCTATTGATTTAAAAGAGAAGTATTTTCGTGAACGGAAAGATCAATTGATGCTGCAAGGTGGAGAAGATTTTATTATAGCAACGATATGAAAATATGTCGTTCCCTACTTTTATAAGATATCTATTCACATTTAACCCGCAATTTCAGATTATACCTGAAAGTTTGCGGGTTTTTTCGTTCTTGGATACTCGGCGATTGAGCTGTGTGCTTTGGAAAAGTATTATGTCAAAACGAGATAGAACTGAAAGCCGAGGATAATACGTTAGCACGTCATTCAGATGGAAAAGCAGAATCGAACGCTTCGCAAAAGGTGTTTGCAGGTCATTCAGAAGGAAAAGCGGAAATGAACGCTTAGCAAAAGGTATTTGCAGGTCATTCAGAAGGAAAAGCGGAAATGAACGCTTCGCAAAAGCTATTTGCAAGTCATTCAAAAGGAAAAACGGAATCGAAAGCTTCGCAAAAGGTATTTGCAAGTCATTCAGAAGGAAAAGCGGAAATGAACGCTTCGCAAAAGCTGTTTGCAAGTCATTCAAAAGGAAAATCGAAAATGAACGCTTCGCAAAAGGTATTTGCAAGTCATTCAAAAGGAAAAGCAGAAACGAAAGCTTCGCAAAAGCTATTTGCAAGTCATTCAGAAGGAAAAACAGAAACGAAAGCTTCGCAAAAGGTTTTTGCAAGTCATTCGAAAGGAAAAGCGGAAATGAACGCTTCGCAAAAGCTTTTTGCAAGTCATTCAAAAGGAAAAGCGGAAATGAACGCCTCGCAAAAGGTATTAGCAAGTCATTCAGAAGGAAAACCGGAAATGAACGCTTCGCAAAAGCTGTTTGCAAGTCATTCAAAAGGAAAATCGGAAATGAACGCTTCGCAAAAGGTATTAGCAAGTCATTCAGAAGGAAAAGCAGAATCGAAAGCTTCGCAAAAGCTGTTTGCAAGTCATTCAAAAGGAAAATCGAAAATGAACGCTTCGCAAAAGGTATTTGCAAGTCATTCAAAAGGAAAAGCAGAAACGAAAGCTTCGCAAAAGCTATTTGCAAGTCATTCAAAAGGAAAATCGAAAATGAACGCTTCGCAAAAGCTGTATGCAAGTCATTCAAAAGGAAAATCGGAAACGAAAGCTTCGCAAAAGGTGTTAGAGAGTACGTTAACAAACAGAAAACGAGAATTAATCCAAGGTGGAACCAACCGCAGAGATAAAAGAAATAACCGTCTTATGGAATAAACATACATTTATGTTTCATACTAACAAAAAGGAGTATGGGAGGTGGCGTAATGTATCAGTTAACGACGAAAGAATTGTCGGCAATTGAAGATGAAATTCGGGCGGAGGAAATAACAGCGAAGACGTTTAACTGGTGTGCTTCTCTTTGTGAGGACGAAGAAGTAAGGATGTCATTGGAAAAATTAGCAGAGGAACATCAGCTAAGGATTGCAGAATTATCAACCTATTTCAACCGAGCGAGGAAATTACATTAATTTTATTGGAGGTGGTTTCATTGCCGAATAATATCAATGGTCGTGGATTAACAGAACGAGAAATGTTGCAATTATGTTTAGAATTAGCAAAAGGAAGAGTTCCCGCTATTAGCCACACATTAATGGAAACGACTCATGATGAATTGAGAGATATTTATGAAGGGTGCTTAAAAACAAGTGCAGAAGCCCAAAAGGAAATCTTTCAATTAATGGAAAAGAAGGGATGGTATGAAACGCAACTCGCTACAGTAGAAGAAATCGAAAATGTACAAAACTTTATGCAAAATAATTTAAACCCATCTCCCTCCGAATAATATTCGGAGGTTTTTATTTCTTTTTTTACATAAAAAATTATTTTGACATATGCCTGACACATTCACTGATTAAATTATAAAACAAGGCAAGCAAAATCAAATGAAAGAAGGGATTTTTAATGAATGAATTCAATCATTTTGAAGATAATCGCGAGTATCAATCGAAGCGAAAAAATACTTGGTTTAAAAGTGTAACAATGACTGTAGCAAGTGGAGTTATGGGCTCAGCCCTAACTTTAGGAGCAATCAATTATTTTCCTAATGAAACAAAACAGTCTACGGAGGTTGTACAGGAGCAAGCAGAAACTAATGTTTCCAAAGTTAATGCTGAAACGGTATCAACTACGAGTGATGGGTCGATTGCAGATATAGTAGAAAAAGCCTCTAAAGCAATCGTAGGCGTTGTCAACATGCAAGAGCAGCAAGCAAACCCTTTTAGTCATTCTACAGGCAACACCCAAAGTGGGGAAGCAGTTGAAAGTGGTACTGGCTCTGGTGTTATTTTCAAGCAAACAGACAATGAAACGTATATTGTGACAAACAATCACGTCATTGAAGGAGCGTCTAATATTCAGGTTTCTCTGCATAATGGTGAAAAGCTTCAAGCTGAACTTGTTGGAACAGATTCATTAACAGATATTGCCGTGTTAAAAGTGAATGAAAAAGTAGACGCTGAAGTCCTTTCTTTTACTGATTCTTCAAACCTTCGTGCAGGAGATCAAGTGTTAGCAATAGGCAATCCACTAGGCTTAGATTTATCCAGAACAGTAACTCAAGGAATTGTAAGTGCAGTGGATCGATCGATTGAAGTCTCTACCTCAGCCGGAGAATGGGATTTAAATGTCATACAAACAGATGCAGCAATAAATCCTGGAAATAGTGGTGGAGCACTTATTGACTCAAATGGGAATTTGGTTGGTATTAATAGTTTGAAAATAGCTGATAGTGGCGTAGAAGGGTTAGGCTTTGCCATTCCAAGTAACGATGTCGAGAACATTATTGATCAGTTAATGAAGGATGGTAAAATCATTCGACCTTATCTAGGTGTTGGTTTGATGGACTTAAATCAAGTACCGCAGTTTTATCAAGAACAATTACCAAAAAATGTAGAAGAAGGTGCCATTATTACCCAAGTTGAGGAAGGTTCGACAGCAGAAACGGCGGGGTTGCAAGCTGAGGATATTTTAGTTTCAATTGGTGATCAAACTATTACAGCCGCTAATGACTTAAGAGAATCTCTTTATAAAGACTTTTCAATTGGCGATAAGGTTAAAATATACTTTTATCGTGATGGTGAAAAGAAAACAGTAGAAGTAACGTTACAAGGAAATGGGGAAAAGCAAGTTGAAAAAGAATAAATTATTGATTGCCACTGGTTGTATGTTTGTTGCTGCTGTCATAGTTGCTGTTGTTTTATACAATAGCCATTCAAAAGCAGCGACAGTCAATGGAGAAAATATAAGCAAAGATGATTTGAATGAAGCGTTAATGTCTCAATATGGCACTTCTGTTCTAGATACATTAATATCTGATCAAATTGTTCTTCAAGAAATGGATAAGGAGAAGGTAACTGTAACTGAAGAAGAAGTGGCTGAAGAAATGGATGCCTATATGGAGCAATATGGGGGAGAAGAGGCATTTAAAGAAGTGTTAGATGAAAACGGGGTATCCTATGACTCTATAGAACATAATATCGAAATCTACTTAGGTTCAAAGAAATTGATCACACCAGGAATAGAAATTACTGATGATGAGATGGAAACATACTTTGAAGAAAATAAAGAAAGTTTTTCTCAGGCAGAAGAGATAGAAGCAAGTCATATCCTAGTAGAAGATGAGGATACTGCCAAAGAAGTAAAACAAAAACTCGATGATGGTGACGATTTCTCAGAATTAGCAGCTTCTTATTCAACCGATGATTCAAATAAAGATAATGGCGGTGAATTGGGGTATTTTGGTGAAGGTGAAATGGTAGAAGCATTTGAAGAAGTGGCTTTTGCTATGGAAGTGGACGAAGTGAGTGATCCAGTTAAAACAGATTATGGTTATCACATTATTAAAGTAACAGATCATAAAGAAGCGAAAGAAGCCAATTACGAAGATGCGAAAGAAGAAATAAAAGAGATGTTAATAGAGTCTAAGCTTTCTACTGAATATACGGAATGGCTAAATGAGAAATACGAAGAATACGAGATTAAAACGTATATTTAAAGGAGGTGAACGATTTTGAAAGGAAGGAAAGAGCTCAAACATGAAATCTCAAAAATGGATGGGGTTATACTTAAAAAACGCTTAAGTTCCTTTATGAATGCGGACCCCCATTCAAATGGGAGAGGGGGATATAATGTTCGTAGCGTATACTTTGATAACTTTGAAAACAAAGCACTAATAGAAAAAAAAGAAGGCTATATGAACCGGGCAAAATATAGGGTTCGCACATATAATAATGATTTTGACACAATTAATCTAGAAAAGAAAAGTAAGAAGAATAATCTGACCTATAAAGAAAAATGTCGGATGACAGCTGAGGAATATGAGCTTATTAGAGCTAGCGACATTTTATGGATGGAGAATGATTCCAGACCATTAATGAGGGATCTTTTCCATAACATGATTCGTTATCAATTGAAGCCAGTAACGGTTGTCGATTATGAGAGGGATGTTTATATCTACCCATATGGTAATGTACGTCTCACTTTTGATAGCAATATTCGTACAAGCTTAAGGAATCCCGACTTTTTAAATACGACAATGCCTATGGTACCATCCCTTGATCATCAATTGATGATACTTGAAGTAAAGTATGATGAATACATTCCCGATGTCATTAAAATGCTTCTGCAAATGCTAGATCGCAGGAAGGGCACGTATTCTAAATATCAATTAAGTAGAATGTATGGATTATAGAGAGAATAGGAGAAAAGCAAAATGGAAAGTGTGAATTTTTCAGATGTATTTAAATCAAGCTTTTTAGAAAAGACAGAGAGTTTTTCAATTATAGATTCCCTAATAGGTTTATTCATGGCTTTTGCAATTGGACTTTTTATTTATGCAGTATATAAGAAGACATTTTCTGGTGTGATTTATTCACATACTTTTAATATATCCCTCATTATAATGACCATGGCTACAGCATTAATTATTATGGGAATTTCCTCGAATGTCCTGTTATCACTAGGTATGGTTGGTGCTTTATCCATTGTCCGTTTTCGTACACCAATTAAAGACCCTATGGATCTTGTTTATCTTTTTTGGGCGATTGTTGCCGGTATTCTTTGCGGAGCAGGCTTTATTCCGTTAGTGATTATTGGCAGTTTAATGATCGGTCTCGTACTTGTATTGTTCGTTAACAAAATTACGATTCAGAACCCTTACTTACTCATTGTAAAATATGGGGGTGAAGATGTGGAATCTCAACTAGAATCGCTATTATCAAAGGTCACTAATAAACATATGATGAAATCCAAATCTATCATGAATGGTAATCAAGTAGAAATTACTTATGAAGTAAGAATGAAAAAAGAGCAATCTCAAGTGGTGAATAATGTAACGAACCTTAGCGGGGTAGAGTCGGCTGTAATGTTAAGCTATGACGGTAATTTTACAGCGTAAATGAACAGGAGAAAGGAATATGATTAAACGCAAATATGTCGTTCTCGTTTTTCTAATGTTGGCTGTTTTATTTGTTGGTATTCTATTCTTTCTACCTCATTTACTTCCAAAAGGGGAAGTAGTTGATCACTCTTATGTTTCAAAAGTATTCAATAAAAATAAAGTGACTCAAGTTGAGTTAACCCTAGCAGAAGATGATTGGGAAGATATACTAGAGAATCCGACGGAAGAAGAATATAAGATGGCAAATGTGACGATAAATGGAACTAAATTGAACCAAGTAGCTGTTCGGACAAAGGGGAATTCTTCCCTTTCTTCCGTTGCTAGAATGGAAGATTCTGATCGTTATAGCTTCAAAATAGACTTTGATTACTATACCGATCAAACTTTATATGGATTGAAAAAGTTGAATCTAAATAACCAATTTAGTGATGCTACGCAAATGCGAGAATATTTATCGTATCAATTAATGGAGAATATGGGATTACCCACACCTGCTTATTCTTATATGTATGTGACCATTAATGGTCAGGAATGGGGATTATATTTAGGTGTTGAACAAGTAGACGAAGTGATGCTTGGAAGATATTTTGAAAATCCATATGGATCATTGTACAAGCCAGATGGTACAAATAGTGACTTGAAATGGGTAAGTGATGATATTGATGATTACTCAGGTTTAAACTTGAAATCAGAGGAGCAAGATGAACAAGCGTTAATAGATATGTTAGATAGTATCAATAATGGTGGCAATTTAGAAAAAACTTTAGATGTGGATCAAGTATTACGATATTTTGCAGTAAATACGGCTGTCGTTAGCATGGATAGTTACCAAGGGCAAATGAAGCACAACTATTATTTATATGAAAATGATGGTAAGTTCTCAATCATTCCGTGGGACTATAATATGGCATTTGGCGGCTTTGGAGTAGGTATGGGTGGCGGAGGACGCATGAACGGAGATTCTTCAATCGCTGAAGAAAACCAAAACAAAAATCAAAATCAGGAACAACAAGGTCTAGCACCAGGAGAAGGTGGGCAAGGTGAGGATGAACAAGGTCAAGTTCACCAAGCTGAAATGGGGAACTTCGATGGTGGCATGGGAAATAGTAATTTAATGAGTGAAGATACGATTAATTTCAGTATTTCCGAACCTGTAGCTGGTACTTCTTTAGATGAGAGGCCTTTACTTAATGCTTTATTGGCAAATGATGAATTTAAAAAGCAATATGAAGCATACCTTGAAAAGATTGCCGAAGAATATATGACAAAAGAGTCTTACCAAAATACAACTACACAAATTAGTACATTGATTCTTCCTTATGTAGAACAGGATCCTACCAAGTTTTATACAACAGAAGAATTTCTACAAGCAGTGCAAGGTGATGAGAGTTTACCAGCATTTGCTGAGGCGAGATCAGAATCGATACTTGCTCAGCTTTCAGGTGAATTAGAAGTAGAATCACAAGCTTCTGAAGTCAATAACATGTTCCCTAGCCGAGCAGGTGGTGATGACCAGGAAGGTCAAGAAAGAGGAGAAGTATTCCAACCGCCAAACGGTAATGAAGGAAACATTGATGGTGAAATGCCTGAACGTCCGCAAGGCAATGGAGACTTTCCGCAGGAAGGAGATTTTGAGACACCAGAAGGGTTTGAAGGTATGCCTGGTGGTGAGGGACGTGGACAAGAAGAGCAACCTAGTACAGTAAAGTTCAAAACGTCAGCAATCATCTTGTATGTGGGTCTAAT
Source organism: Cytobacillus sp. FSL K6-0129 (assembly GCF_038007625.1). NCBI lineage: Bacteria > Bacillati > Bacillota > Bacilli > Caryophanales > Bacillaceae > Cytobacillus > Cytobacillus sp. FSL K6-0129. The sequence goes on from NZ_JBBOXM010000001.1 coordinate 4,275,608, forward strand.
CACAGCTTTATTAGGAACAACTTTTTTTATCTTCTTGTTTAAACGAAGAGGAAGATAAGTAAATGCATAAATAATCAAAATACTATTGACAATTAATTCAATACCCGATAAAATTTCCTTTATCAAAGCAACACATTAAATTTAATATGATTCTTATCGAGAGAGACTGAGGGACCAGGCCCGAAGATGTCCGGCAACCTCCTTTTAAAGGGAAGGTGCTAAATCCTGCAGAATGATTTCATTCTGAAAGATAAGGTTTAATAACAATCATTTGTTGAGCCTCTTTCAAAGTGAAAGAGGCTCATTTTATGTTGTAGAGGATTTAGGGAGGGTGAGGTAAATGATTGAAGTCAATCATTTAGTGAAAATTTATAAAAGCAAAAAGAAGCAAGTAATAGGGGTTGACAATGTATCCCTTTCTATTAAAGAAGGGGAAATATACGGGATTATTGGCTATAGTGGAGCAGGGAAAAGTTCTTTATTACGCTGTCTAAATTTATTGGAGAGACCGACATCTGGTGAAGTGAAAATTGATGGCGTTGATTTAACATCTTTAACAAGTAAAGAATTAAGAAAAGCAAGGCAGAAGATAGGTATGATTTTTCAGCATTTTTATTTAGCGAGTTCGAAGACAGTGTATGAGAATATTGCCTTTGCTTTAAAAGCGGCAGGTAAAAGCCCGAAAGAAATAGATATCAGGGTGAAAGAACTATTAGAATTAGTGGGTTTAGCAGATAAAATTCATCAGTATCCCACACAATTAAGTGGTGGTCAAAAGCAAAGGGTAGGAATAGCCAGAGCACTCGCTAATGATCCAAAGGTTTTACTTTGCGATGAAGCCACGTCAGCTCTAGACCCTAAAACAACAAAATCAATCCTGAACTTATTAAAATCAATTAATAAAAAGCTAGGATTAACCATCGTACTTATCACTCATGAGATGGAAGTAGTCAAAGAGATTTGTCATAGGTTAGCTGTTATGCAAGATGGAAAGGTCATAGAAGAGGGACCGGTGTATGATATATTTGCGAATCCAATTGAACCACTTACAAAGGATTTCATTCAGAGTGTTCTTCAATTTGACTTACCACAACAATTGATTGAAAACAGGAAGGGAACAATCATTAAGATTCAATTTAAAGGTGCAATAGCAGAAGAATCTGTTGTTTCTGAACTGTTCCAAACATTCAAAGTAAAAGGAAATATTCTTCACGGCAAGATTGAATATATTCAAGAAGTACCTCTTGGTATTTTTATTATGGAGTTGACTGGCGAAATACCTGAAATAGAAAGAGCTATACAATATATTCAAGAAAGAACACAGAATTTGGAGGTAGTTGAACATGTTGCTTGAGTCCATTCAGGCGTTACTTCCTGAACTAAATACAGCTGTATTACAAACAATTTATATGGTCGCCATTTCTTTAGTTGCGGCACTTATACTAGGTCTTCCACTAGGGATCTTATTATTCGTTACAGACGAAGGATTGTTCTTAAAGAATAGATTTGTAAATGCTGTTACCGGTTGGATTGTCAATTTGATCCGCTCTATTCCTTATATTATTTTGTTAGTAGCTCTATTGCCGTTAACAAAATTAATTGCAGGTTCAACTATTGGTCCTACAGCGGCTTCTGTTTCATTATCTGTAGCAGCGATTCCGTTTTTTGCAAGATTGGTAGAAACATCCTTAAGAGAAATAGATAAAGGAGTCATTGAATCTGCAGTAGCAGTAGGCGCTTCCCCTTGGATGATAATTAAGGAAATTCTTGTCCCAGAAGCGAAACCTGGAATTGTTCAAGGTTTAACGATTACGACTATTAGTTTAATTGGTTATTCAGCAATGGCAGGTATTATTGGCGGCGGTGGTATTGGTGATTTAGCGATACGTTTCGGTTACTATCGCTATGATAATGTCATTATGATTACGACAGTAATTGTCCTCGTTGTATTGGTGCAAATCATTCAAATTGGTGGGGATAAATTAACTAAATATGTAGATAAGAGATAATAAATTCAAACGATAGATATAGTAAAGGGGATGGAGCCTTTACTATATCTATTTATCCTAATGATTGAGTATTAAAGAGAAGATGGAAACAGACGGGGAGGAAGGATTCTATGAGCACGATAACAGCTTCATCTAAGGAAGCGTATTTAGCTGAACAACTCGCTCGACCATTTATTAAGACGGCTCAACAAGAAGAATTATTTCATAAAGCTACGATATTAGCAGAAGGATTTAGTAAGAGGGCGCAAAAGATTGATGAAAATGCAGAATTCCCTTTTGAAAATTTTGAAGAATTAAAACAATCAAATTACTTAAGTTTAACGATTCCGAAAGAATATGGTGGTAAAGAGATTTCCTTATATGAATATTTCTTAATACAAGAAAGGATTGCCCAAGGTGATGCGTCTACGGCTTTATGTATTGGTTGGCACTTAGGTGTTATCTATGATTTAAGGGTTAAACGGAAATGGAAGGAAGAACAGTTTGCCAAGTTATGTGAAATGGTTATCAAAGATAATAAATTGATTAACCGCTGTGCAACTGAGGTAGCAACTGGCAGTCCAACCCGTGGTGGACTACCAGCGACTACTGCGGTGAAAAAAGGAACACAATGGATCTTGAATGGAAGAAAATCTTTTGCTTCGATGGCACCAGGGTTAGATTTTTCTCTTATTACAGCAACGATAGAAGCTTCAGGAGAAATTGGTATATTCCTTGTACCTCATGAGAACCCTGGTTTAAAAGTGGAATCAAATTGGAATATGCTAGGGATGCGGGGCACGCGTAGTGACGATCTCGTGTTAGAGAATGTAATTGTAGAAGAAACAGCATTAGTCGAATTAGAAGGTGTTCATTTTTATGCGATTCCTAATGCATGGTTACTACATTCAGCTGCTTGTTTTATTGGCGTTGCTATTGCAGCTCGGAACTATGCCATTATTTTTGCTTCTGAATATCGACCTAATAGCCTGCCTGGTCCAATCAGTGAAGTACCAGAAGTGCAACGTAAAATTGGGGAAATGGAACTCGAGCTACTAAAAGCGCGAACAGCACTCTATTCTATAGCGGATCGTTGGGATAATGAACCGAATAAACGAGAAGAATTAGGAGCAGAACTTGGAGCCATCAAACATCTTGTCTCTAACAGTGCTAATAAAGTGGTCGATTGGGCAATGAGAATAGTTGGTGCACAAAGCTTGCAACAAAGAAATCCTTTGCAGCGTTATTACCGTGATGTGCGAGCTGCGCTCCATAATCCGCCTATGGATGATGTAGTAATCACAAATTTAGCAAAAAAAGCATTATCATTTCAAAATAACAATGATTAATAAAACTATTTAAATCACATGCCCCTCTTCATATTTGGAGAGGGTTATTATTTGTATAGGCATATAGATTAGCTCCAATTTTTATCATTTTCATCGTATATGGGCTTCAAAATATTTCGTTTTTCATAATTCTTTTTTTAAAGGCTTCTTTCCTTTTGAAAATGAATTATACTAGTAGATGTGAAAATGAAAAACGTAGAAAGTGGTGTACAGATTGAAAAAGTTTATTTCATCAATGACAATGGTTTCTTCCGTACAATGGGTCTTTTTTATTTTTGCCAATACTGTTGTCATTCCGATTTCCATTGCCAATGTATTTGAGCTATCTAGTGAAACGATGGCAATGATGATTAGAGCATCACTCATACTTACAGGTATTACTTGTATACTACAAGGATGGAAAGGTCATCGTTTCCCGATTATGGAAGGGCATTCAGGGTTATTATGGGGAATTATCCTTAATCTTGGGCTTTCAGCACAAGCGCTTAATATTGGATTAGAACGTATTGGTGGTGGGATTGTTACTGGTATTGTTTTAGCTAGTCTAGTGACCATTTTGCTGATTGCTTGTGGTGGTTTTTCATTATTGCAAGCCATCTTTAGTCCGATGGTAATGACTGTATATTTGTTTTTGCTTACTTTTCAATTAATGTTTATCTTTTTTGAAGGTATGTTAAAGATGACCTCGACTGGCGTCATTGATATAGGTATAAGTCTTTATTCTGTAGTACTCGCGCTGATTGTCGCTACATTAAAAATGAAGGGTAATCAACTTATTAGCAATTTTTCTATCCTAATTGGCCTTTTAGGGGGCTGGCTTGGTTATGTCCTATTGTTTGGTAATGATGGGGCGGGTATGACAACATCGGCGCCTTTCCAACTTTTTCCGTTAGGGGCTCCTAATCTTGAAATGGGAATTGTCGTAGTCACTTTTGTTGCCGTATTATTAAACTTAAGTAATACATTTGCTTCTATTAACGCTGCAGAAAAACTTCTACAAAGGAGAGCAGCAAAAAAAGAGTTTAAAGGCTCAATGCTGATTACTTCAATTTCTACCATTATTGGATCTGGTTTCGGACTTGTTCCCTATACACCATTTACATCAACGATTGGTTTCTTGCAAAGTACGAGAATTTATGAAAGAAAGCCATTCTTTATCGGTGGTGCTTTACTTACGATCATTGGTATTGTTCCAATTTTAGGCTCATTTCTTTCAATGTTGCCTGTTACAGTTGGAAACGCAGTCTTGTTTGTTGCCTATATGCAATTATTTGGTACTGCATTCAGTAGTTTAAATGGAAAGACGTTTAATTCCAATACGATATTTAGGTTAGCAGCACCTGTATTAATTGGTATTAGTATTATGAATATTTCACCTGCTATCTTTTCGGAATTACCTGTACTCATTCAACCATTTTTAGCAAATGGGTTAATAATGGGTGTTATTATCTCAATTATATTAGAAAAAGGAGTGAACTGGCTTAAATACGAAGATCAACCTATTAAAAGAGGAAAAGCAAGTTGATCTTTCCTTCTTTGGTATAAGACATATTCTTGCACGTTTCTTAACTAGGCAAATGAAAATAAAACACGTAAGATAGAATAGTAGCGAATCAAAAAAGGGGATTTTGTGATGGAAGGAATTACACTGAGTTCATTGCTAGATGTAATTGGGGAGTTATTTTCAGATGAAGTGTCAATTGTAGTTTCAAATACAACAGAGTATATTTACTATCGTCCAAGTAAACGTGTTGACTTGAAAATTCGGCCAGGGGATATTGTAAAAGAAGGAAGTATTGCTGACAAAGCGCTTAAGGCTGAACAAAAGGTGTCAGAGTTTATTAATAGGGATGTATTTGGTGTACCTTATCACGGGATGGCTGTTCCATTTAAAAATAATGGAAAAATTGAAGGTTGTGTGACTGCTATTTTTCCAACATTGACAGAGGGGAAATCTGTCGTTACATTAAAGACAAGTGATGGTTGGGTACCTGTTCCATTTAATGAAGTATATTTCTTGGAAGCCAAAGATCGTAAAACACATGTTCATGCTATTTACTCTTCTGGTACGCATAAAAATACGCTACAGGAGTTTGAGTATATTTTACCAAAGGAAAACTTTATTCGCTGTCACAGGTCATTTTTGGTGAATGTTAATCAAATACAAGAGATATTTCCTGACTCTCATTCTACTTTTTTATTATTAATGAGAAATGGTGCAAAAGTGCCTGTTAGTCAATCCTATTCTAGTTATTTTCGTAAGTTGCTCGGCTTCTAAATCAAAGGCATAAATGGATGAATAACATTTAACTCAATATTTTCTGATTATCTGAAAAAATCTGCTGGCTTATCGGCAGATTTTGCTGTTTTATCAAAATTTTTCATTAATTATACTAAAAAAATAATCCCATTCTGATTTATTAGTAAAATAGTTATTAAGTATTCTTTACAGAAAGAGGGATGGGAATATGGATAATAAACTTGGGAGAGTTAAAATTCAGACACTTCAGAACAATATCATGACTGCAGAAGGGGCTGCAGAAATAATTAAAGATGGCATGACATTGGGGTTAAGTGGATTTACTCGTGCGGGAGATGTGAAAGCGGTTCCTGTCGCATTAGCAGAAAGAGCAAAAACAGAAGATTTTAAAGTCAATGTGTATACAGGCGCATCTCTTGGTTCGGATGTTGATAAGTTGTTTGCAGAAGCCGGTATTTTAAATAAGAGATTACCATTTCAAGCGGACTCAACAATGAGAAAAGGCATTAATAAAGGGGACTTCTTATTTGTTGATCAACATTTATCTCACACAGCAGAACTTATCCGTTCAGGGGTATTACATGTGGATGTAGCTATTTTGGAAGCGGTTTCGATTGAAGATGACGGAACAATTGTACCTACAACATCAGTTGGTAACTCCCTGTCTTTTGCAGAACATGCCCATAGTGTAATTGTTGAAATTAATATGGCCCAATTACCATCACTAAAAGGGTTACATGATATTTATAGTCCAGATAAACAAGGTGAGCGTGGTCCAATTCCAATTACAAATGTAGCCGATCGTATTGGTGAGATAGGTATTAAAGTGAATCCGGAGAAAATTAAAGCGATTGTGTTTACTGAACAAGGCGATTCACCTTCAACTATTGTTCAGCCAGATGAGGAAACAGTTATTATGGCACAACATTTAACCAACTTTCTTCGCAATGAAATTGCAGCAGGGAGATTAGATGAAAAACTTGCCCCATTACAATCAGGCATTGGTTCGGTAGCAAATGCTGTATTACATGGCATGATTGACTCTGAATTCACAGACTTAGAGGTGTATTCAGAAGTACTTCAAGATGCAGTATTTGATTTAATTGATGCTGGGAAAGTAAAGTTTGCGTCAGGTTGTTCCATTACACTTTCAGAAGAAAAGATGCAAGAAGTGTTTGCACATTTCGATCAATATCGCGATAAGTTATTGTTAAGACCACAAGAGATCACTAATCATCCGGAATTAATTCGCCGCTTAGGATTAATCTCTATCAATACTGCATTAGAACTAGATATCTATGGCAATGTGAATTCTACTCATGTTCAAGGAACTAAGATGATGAATGGTATTGGCGGATCAGGGGATTTTGCAAGAAATGCAAGGTTAGCTATATTCGTGACAAAATCAATTGCTAAAGATGGAAAAGTTTCAAGTATTGTACCTTTTGCTTCACATATTGATCATACAGAACATGATGTTGACGTAATTGTCACAGAACAAGGCTACGCAGATTTAAGAGGATTGGCTCCTCGTGAACGAGTTGAGTTAATCATTGAAAATTGTGCGCATCCGTTATACAAGGATCAACTTAGAGATTATTATTATGAAGCATTATCAGCAGGTGGCCAAACCCCACATATTCTAGCGAAAGCTTTTTCTTGGCATTTAAACTATGTGGAAAATGGCACAATGTTAGCTTCAGAGAAAGTGGATGTTTAAGGAACAAATATAAATTATAAAATACGAGTTAGAAAAGTAACCTAAGTTAATACTCAGGTTACTTTTTGTCGTGTCTCACTATCGTCTTTGTCTATATATACTGGAAAGGAAAGAGACTGAGTCGGAAACGAGTCAAAAAAGGGAGCCCAGGCAAAAATTTGATTGGATTCAAGCAGAAACGAGTCAAAAAAGGGAGCCCAGGCAAAAATTTGATTGGATTCAAGCGGAAACGAGTCAAAAAAGCGAGTCCGTGGCGATATTTGATTGGATTCAAGCGAAAACGAGTCAAAAAAAGCGGGCCCGGGCAAAAATTTGGTTGGATTCAAACGGAAACGAGTCAAAAAAGGGAGCCCGGGTAAAAATTTGGTTGGATACAAACGGGAACGAGTCAAAAAGGCGAGCCCAGGCAAAAATTTGATTGGATTCAAGCGGAAATGAGTCAAAAAAGCGAGCCCGCGAAAGAATTTGGTTGGATTCAAGCGGAAACGAGTCAAAAAAAGGGAGCCCGGGCAAAAATTTGATTAAATATTCAAGGGTAATTGCCTCACTCAGTCCGTTTCATCAGTTGTTTCGTTTTCGTATTTATCTCTGAGCTTTAAAGCCTTGTCAATCAGTGTACTGCCAATTTCATTTTTAAATTGAGTGTAGACTGGGTCTAGGACCTTTTTCCAACTGTTTTTTTCTTCATTGGTAAGTTCGTGAATGTGGATTGAACTCACTTTTCTTATTTCTTCGAGTTGATTTTCATTCATCTGGGCAGCTTGTTTTCGATTCCATTGCGTGACTTCAGACATAGCCTCAGTTAAGATTCGTTTTGTTTCACTTGATTGCTTATTCCAAACATTCTCATTCATTAAGACGGCATAACCGAGATAGCCATGATTGCTTATTGTCATATACTTTTGTAAGTTATAAAACTTTTTCGAATAAATATTAGAGATAGTGTTCTCTTCGCCGTCTACTTTCCCACTATCTAACAAGTCGTATGTAGAATTAAAAGATTCTTTCACTGAATTTGCATTCAATTCAAGAAATTGTGATGAGAGGACATCACTTTGCATGATTCGGAATGTTTGTCCAGCTATATCTTGCGGATAAATAATTGGACCATCATTGGATGTGAATTGCTTAAATCCATTACTCCAATGAGCTAAACCGATGAGTCCATCCCCCTTTACACTAGATAATAGTGTTTGTCCGATAAACCCGTCTAACCCTTCGTTAATGGCTTCATAGGAAGGGAAAATAAACGGCAAATCGAGTAGCCCCCATGCAGGGTTTAACATGCCAAGTTTTGATGTGGAGGGAGCAATAATATCAACATTGCCTTCTTGAACCGCTCGTATTTCTTCTATATCAGAGTAGAGAGAGCCGTTAGAGAAGACAACAATTTTAATATTTCCGTCTGATTTTTCAGCAACAATCTCAGCAAATTTATCAGCGGCCATTCCCTTTGGCGTATTATTGGAGACAACATGACTAAAAGTTAAAACGATTTGATCATTGAGCCCTTCTTGTTCATCATCATAAGGAAGGTCTTCTGTGAGAATATATTGTTTAAAACTAAAAAAAAGTGCAAGCGTTATAATAATGGTTAATAGTATGATGCTATATTTACTTTTCATCACCTTCACCTCATACTAAATAGTATCATTATTTTCAGATTAAAGGTCAAGTGTAGGTGGCAATGAAAGGAAGATTTGTTTGAAGGAAATACCTATTCGTTGGAAAATAACGTTGCTATCATATGGGGTTGTTATCTTTTTACTGCTTATTTGCGGGCTTGTTGTTATCGCAAATATGCAACAACAAGAAGAATTGGACTTAAGAGGCGAATCAATGAGTACGGCTAGGACAGTAGCAGAGCTTGCAGATATAAAAGATGGACTTGAGGGAGATGAGGGCTGGAAGATTATTAACCCCATTGTTGAAGAAATAAGGGTCATTAATAATACGGATTATATTGTAGTAATGAATATGGATAGAGTCCGTTTCTCACACCCAGTTAGAAGTATGATAGGTCATGTGTCAACTGGTAGTGATGAAGATCCTGCATTTGCCGAACATATTTATTTTTCCAAAGCAAGGGGAGAAGATGGTACATATTTAAGAGCGTTTATTCCAGTATTAAAAGATGAACAACTAAACCAAATAGGTGTGGTAATGGTTGGTAATAAAATTCCAACATTCAAGGAAATCGTCTCTGGCTTTTCTAAAGAAATCCTATTTATTGTGTTCCTCACTTTAATTGTAGGGTTTATTGCCTCATATATATTAGCCAATCATATTAAGAAGCAAATGTTTGATTTAGAACCGTTCGAAATTAAACGAATGTTTGAAGAGAGAACAGCAACCTTTCATTCCATCAATGAAGGGGTAATTGCGATCGATTATCATGAGAAAATTACGATCTTTAATGAAAAAGCAAAAAAAATATTTAATGTGAATGGAGAAGTAACGGGATTATCGATTCGTTCCGTTTTAGAAGATACACGTTTACCAGAAATTGTTGAGAGAAATGAACCGGTTTATAATGAACAAATTATGGTGAGTGGAAAAAGCATCTTGAGCACGAGAATTCCTATTAATAAAGATGGCCAATTAATTGGCGCCGTTGCTATTTTCCAAGATAGAACGGAGGTAGCAAAATTAGCAGAGGAACTTACTGGTGTAAGGAGTTTTGTTGAGGCACTGCGTGTGCAAAATCATGAGCATATGAATAAATTGCATACAATTGCTGGGCTTATCCAATTAGGAAAGCCAGAAAAGGCATTTCAACTTGCATTTGCTGCTTCAGAAGAACAAGAAAGTATATCTTTATTTCTTCATGAAATAATTAAAGACGATGCGGTAGCTGGACTCCTAATTAGCAAAATCAGGAGAGGGAAGGAACTAGATATTATCGTGACAGTTGATACTAATAGTAATTTGGATCACTTTCCTCCTCATTTAGATCATCATGATTTTGTTCTATTATTAGGTAATTTGGTTGAGAATGCTTTCGGCTCCTTCGAACAACTCGATCAGGAAGAAAAAATGATAGATATAAGTATCGAACAAGATGACTACATTTGTTCCATCCTTGTAGAAGATAATGGGATAGGTATAGAAGAATCTAATTTAGAAAAAGTTTTTACAAAAGGATTCACGGAAGGAAAAGAAAATGGGACTGGTTACGGATTATATTTGGTCAAACAAATTGTGGATAAAGGAGAAGGGCAAATAACTGTCACTTCTAAGGTAAATGAAGGTACTTCTTTTTTAATTACCTTTGGGGAGGTTTAACTTATGAATGATATTCAAGTACTATTAATTGAAGATGATCCAATGGTACAAGAAGTTAATAAAGGTTTTATATCTAAGGTAAAAGGGTTTCATGTGAAAGCCATTGCTAATAACGGAGAAGAGGGCATTAGACTTGCTAAAGATTTCTCACCAGATTTAATATTGCTTGATGTGTTTATGCCGAAAAAAGATGGATTAAAAGTTATGTACGAATTAAGGAAACAAAAGCTTAATGCAGAAGTAATCGTAATCTCGGCAGCTAAAGATAAGGATACGATTAAAATGATGCTACAAAATGGAGCAATCGATTATATAATGAAGCCGTTTAAATTCGATAGGATGAAGCAGGCACTTGAGAAGTTTCGTCAGTATCGTGAAAGCTTAAAAAATGAAGGAACAATGTCGCAAGAGCAACTTGATCAATTACTTTATGCAGAACAAGTAACGAAAGTAGAGGTAGATTTACCTAAAGGGCTAAATGAATTTACATTGAAAGAAGTCATTAATTATCTAACCGTTCAACAACAACCGCAAGCAGCTGGAGAAGTCGCTAGCGGTATTGGGATTGCAAGGGTGACAGCTCGGAGATATCTTGATTATTTAGAGAAAAAAGGTGTAATAGTACTAGATATACAATATGGTGGGGTAGGGAGACCTGTGAATCGGTATATGATTAAAACGTAGTACTGAAATATAGAATAATAATCACATAATCATGAACTAAAAAGAACTGTTGAGTAAAAGCTATTCAACAGTTCTTTTTAGTTCATTTGCACCTATAGTAAAACTACTACTTTCCATGCATTGACGATGAAAGGGAGAAAATTTACGATAGATTATATACTTTAATTAAAGTATATAATCTATCTCCAAATGATCAAAGAGGAGGAAATGTTAGATGAAAGAGATTATCTCATTACAAGACATTAAACATTTTGATTCAAGATCAGAACAATTCCAACCGTTAGAATGGTACAAATCGATGCTTGAAAGTGGGTCTATTAGTTATAATGAGAATTCTGATACTTGGAATGCATTTAAGTATGATGCCGTAAAGACCGTTTTAAGCGACTATGAACATTTCTCCAGTGAAGGAGACCGTACAACGATTTCAGTAAAGTTTAGTGAAGATGATAAGCAAATGAATAGTAAAGTGAACTTCTTGAAAATGGATCCTCCGCACAACAGAAAAGGAAGATCCCTATTAGCATCAGCATTTACTCCAAGAAGTTTAGAAAATTGGAAACCGCGGATTAATCAAATTGCTGAAAATTTAATTACACAAATAGAAAAGGGCAAGACGGAAGATATCGTAGCGGCATTAGCCAATCCTATGCCTGCAATGGTAATGTCAGACTTATTAGGGATTCCGAAGCCCGATGTAATTAAATTTAAGAAATGGGTCGATATATTATTTCTACCATATGATAAGAGCAAAAAGGATGTAATCGATAACCAAAAAAATCAAGCAATTAAAGAGTTCTTTACTTATTTACAACCAGTCATCATTGAAAAGCGACAGCAGTTAAAAGATGACATCATTTCTGACCTCATTAGGGCGGAAGTAGATGGAGAAAGACTAACGGACTTTGAAATTATTGAAATGACAATGGCTATATTAGGTGCAGGGGTAGAAACAACGAGTCATATGATCTCAACAAGCTTTTATGCCCTTTTATATGATGACAACGAGTTATTTTCAGAATTAAAAGCCCACCCAGAATATATTGATCGAACGGTCGAAGAGATGTTACGATATCGTTTTCATATGAGTCGAAGAGATCGTACGGTGAAGAAGGATAACAATATTTTAGGGGTAGAGTTGAAAAAGGGAGATGTCGTTGTTGCCTGGATGAGTGCGGCTAATATGGATGAGGAAATGTTTGAAGAGCCATTTCAATTAAATATTCATAGAAAAAATAATAAGAAACATCTTACATTTGGAAATGGACCTCATTTTTGTTTAGGTGCACCATTAGCAAGACTTGAGTTGAAGCTCATTTTAGAAAACTTAGTTAAGCGTTTTTCCAAAATCGAACCTATCGAATCATTTGAACTAGAGCCCAACTTAACTGATTCTGCGACGGGTCAAACGTTAACCTCATTGCCTCTTAAACTTTCTTGAAATAAATAGAGTGAAGATTCAAGGTAAAATTAAAAGAATGAACAATGAATAGTTTCTCGGAAAATACGAACAAATTCTAATGAATAGGTTCGTATTTTTATTTTTAGGTATACAGATTTTACCGATTAATTAACGAACATGCTCTTATTAATTGAAACTATAATGAAAGAATCAGATGCGTTTATCTCCCAGTATAAGTTAAGATAGCTATATACGTTTTTGGAGGTGAACGGGTGAATGATTAGAATATATATCTTAGGTATGTTAGCACATTCAGTAGACTATCCTTATAATATCCGCAAAAAACTAATGAATGCACAGCCTTTCATAAAGATTAGTGAAGGAAAGTTTTATTATGATTTTGAAGCATTACATAAAAAGAATTGGATAGAGCCTGTACAAAAGCTACAAGAAGGAAGTCGCCCAGAAAAAACACTTTATCGGATAACCAATGAGGGACGTGGCCATCTGGTAGAAGAACTCTATCTTTGTTTTCAAAAATATACGGAAGTGGCAGATTTGTATATTGCCATTCATTTCTTAAATTATATTAATAAAGAAGAAGCCGCTTCTATTTTGAAACAAACCATTCAAAAGGAAAAAGAAAAATGGGATACATTAAAAACGAAAAAAGAAGAAAAGGAAAAATATAACACAGTCTCTGACTCAAGCCAATTAATTGCTTCTCATGCATTTGATAAAGCGGAATTTAATATTAAATGGTTAGAGAGAGTACTAGAATTCATAAAATAAATAACTAGACGAAAGAGAGCTTAAATAAATTGTGGCTCTCTTTTGTCTAATCTATCCCTAATTTGACCTTAAATTTCACTTAGATGCTTATGGTAAGAGTAATCGGGGACTCTCCTCCTTTACTGGTTAAAATTATGTAACTTGGCAGTAGTCCATATATGCCAATCATTTTTACTGTCTCAACTAATAAGACCAAAATGAACAAAATGTTCACTATGACCATAAACTTCTTTTCATTTTCTGAAAACGCTATCATTCTAATTACAAAGAATAGTCAGATAGATAGTGTGACAGGAGATGATTAATGTGGGATTTTTAAGAATCTTTAAGAACTTAACCGTTCAAGTGTTAACAGCGATCGCACTTGGTGTGTTAGTTGGTTTAATTTGGCCAGATATAGGTAAAGAATTACAGCCGTTAGGAACTACTTTCATTAATGCAGTGAAGATGGTTATTGCCCCAATTATTTTCTTAACAATTGTTTTAGGAATCGCAAAAATGGGAGATATGAAAAAAGTTGGTAAGGTTGGTGGGAAAGCTTTTATCTATTTTGAAGTTGTTACCACGCTTGCTCTCGTTATTGGATTATTAGTCGTTAATATTGTAAAACCAGGTGACGGGTTAAATTTTAATGAGCTTGAACAAGGTGACGTATCTCAATATACAACCAATGCTGAAGAAGGCATTGATTGGATCGAATTCGTTACACATATCGTACCATCAAATATGGTGAATGCTTTTGCGGAGGGAGATATCCTTCAAGTTTTATTCTTCTCCATTCTATTTGGTGTTGCTCTTGCTTCTTTAGGTAAACGGGGAGAAGTTATTACTGATTTTCTTGACCGGTTATCCCATGTGTTCTTTAAGATTATCGGTTATGTCATGAAAGCTGCGCCAATCGGTGCGTTTGGTGCAATGGCATATACGATTGGACATTTCGGCTTAGGTTCTTTAGCACCGCTCGCTAAGTTGATGATGAGTGTGTATATTACAATGTTCTTATTCATCTTTATCGTTTTAAACATCATTTGTAAATATTATGGATTTAGCTTATTTAAATATTTACGATTTATTAAAGATGAGTTACTTATCGTATTAGGAACGAGTTCTTCTGAATCTGTATTACCAAGAATGATGGATAAAATGGAAAGATTCGGTGCGTCAAAATCAGTTGTTGGTCTTGTCATTCCGACGGGTTATTCCTTTAACCTTGATGGGACTTCTATTTATCTTTCAATGGCGACGGTATTCTTAGCTCAAGTATTTGGAGTAGATTTATCTATTGGTCAGCAAATAACGATTATCTTAATTCTTATGCTTACATCTAAAGGAGCTGCTGGGGTTACAGGAAGTGGATTTATCGTGTTGGCTTCGACATTAGCAGCTATTCAAGTTATTCCGTTAGAAGGTTTAGCACTCTTACTCGGTGTTGACCGCTTTATGAGTGAAGGTCGTGCCATTACGAATATGATTGGTAACGGAATCGCGACAATCGCCGTGGCGAAAAGTGAGAATGAATTTGATGAAGAAAAATATCAACATGCAATTTCGAATATGAAAGAAATTTCTCAAGAAGTGAATAAAGCAAGTTAAACGGTAAAGCCCTCTCAAGATAAACCTGAGAGGGCTTTGTCTGTAAGATGCTATTTGTGGTACGATAAATAAATCATTGATTGGTAAGGTGGAGCGTATATGAAGTTAACAGTAAAACCGTCATACATAAAGAAGTATAAGGAAGGTTTTCCATTAATAAATGAACAATCTGTTGAACGAATTCCTCAAATGGCAGAAGGAACGATTGTTGAGCTAGTGAATGAAAAGGGGCAGTTTCTCTGTAAAGGTTACTATGGAATTCAAAATAAAGGTAGAGGTTGGGTATTAACGAAAAACCAGCATGAACGAATAGACCAAGCCTTTTTTATGGAAAAGCTGAAGGCAGCAGTAAATCATAGACAAAAACTTTTTAACGACCCAGAAACGAATGCTTTTAGAATATTTAATGGAGAAGGCGATGGTGTTGGAGGCGTTACAATAGATTACTATGATACGTATTATTGCATTAGTTGGTATAGTGAAGGTATCTATCAATTCAAACAGGAGATTATTAGGGCATTAGAGCAATGTATGCCAGTGAAGGCCATTTATGAAAAGAAAAGATTTAATCATAAAGGGCAGTATGTAGAAGATGATGATTTTGTTTGTGGAGAAAAGCCGACATTTCCTATTATCGTTAAGGAAAACGGGATAAACTATCCAATCTATCTTAATGATGGTGCTATGGTTGGGGTTTTCCTAGATCAAAGAGAAGTAAGGAAAAAAATAAGAGATCAATATGCTGATGGTAAAACAATCTTGAATACATTCTCATATACGGGAGCTTTTTCGGCAGCAGCTGCATTGGGCGGTGCAGTGAAAACAACGAGTGTCGATTTGGCTAATCGGAGTAAAGCGAAGACAATCGAAATGTTTAGTGTAAATGGGATTGATTATGAAGAACAGGATATCATTGTTGAAGATGTATTCAAATACTTTAAATATGCGGTGAGAAAAAATTTATCATTCGATCTTGTCATTTTAGATCCACCTAGTTTTGCACGATCAAAAAAACATACTTTTAGTGTTGCAAAAGATTATGCTGCTTTATTAGAAGAAGCTATCGCGATTACTAATCAAGGAGGAATCATTGTTGCTTCATCTAATGCAAGTAATGTGCCGATGAAAAAGTTTAAAACATTTGTCTCAAAAGCATTTGCAACAAGCAATGAAAAGTATAAGATTCTTGAAGAATATTCATTACCTATTGATTTTAAAACGATTTCTTCTTTTCCCGAAGGAGACTATCTTAAAGTTTTATTTATAAAGAAAGATTAATAAAAAGCTACAGGGTACAGCACTACAGTACCCTGTAGCTTTTTTTACAAATAATTGTTAATTGTTTTTGTAGAATAAATTTTTAGAATAATTGTTGTTTTTTTAATTTTTTCTTGTATACTTGTAATACAAGATTGAAATTAAAACGTTTTCATTTGGTGAAAGGGGGAGAATTATGAAAGGTAAAAAAATAAAAATTACAATCTCAATCGCTGCTATTATTTTTCTTACCATTTTTGGTATTAAGACGGCTGCTGATAATGAAGATAAAACCTTTTTATCCGTAGCGACAGCTTCAACAGGTGGTACTTATTATCCGATTGGAGTAGGTATGGCCAATATATGGAGTTATGAATTAAAGAATAAGAAAATTCAAGCAAGTGGACAATCTTCTGCTGGTTCGATTGAAAATATCGAGCTTTTAAGAGAGGGAGAAGCTCATTTAGCTATTCTTCAAGGGTTAATATCTTCTCAAGCTTATGCTGGAGATGATGGTTTTGCAGGTAAACCTTATAAAGACTTACGTACTGTGGCTATGTTATGGCCCAATGTAGAACATTTTGTGTTAATGGATAATGCTATTGAAACCGGTAACATTTCAGACATTGATGGCACTCGTTTTTCCGTTGGACCCCAAGCAAGCGGAACAGAACAATCAACTGTAGTAATGATGCAAGGGTTAGAATTAACTAAAGCTAATATATCACCAGAGTATCTCGGTTATAACGATACTGTTTCTGCAATGAGAGATGGTAGATTAGACGGTGGATCATTACCAGCCGGCATCCCAATCTCAGCAATTACAGATATGTTTGCTAGTAATGTCAAAGCTAGTATTCTTGAAGTAACAGATGAGCAGTTAGAAAAAATTAACGCTGTTTCAAACTCTTGGTACCCTTATACGATTCCTGGAGGAACTTATCCTCGTGTAGAGGAGGATATCCAAACCATTGCACAGCCTAACCTTTTATCTACAACAAAAGATATTGACGAAGAGACAATTTATACGTTAACAAAAACGCTTTATGAGAATCTAGACAAAATGTATGAAGTGCATAATTCTGCAAAAGAAATTACTTTAGAGACAGCACTTGATGGAGTGACTGTACCTTTACATGCAGGTGCTTACAAATACTTTAAAGAAGTTGGTTTAGAGATTCCTGAGGAATTAATTCCGCCAGAGGCAAAATAAGGAGGTTAGAAAATGTCGAATGTAAAAGGGGATGCCGTAACAGCAAATCAACAAGGCTTAGATAAAGAGGCTGGCGGAGGTATGCGTGTATTGCATGGTTCGTATGCCAAGGTTGTAGCGATATTAGCTATTTTATTATCTATATTTTCCATTTATTCAAATGGACTTTCTAATATTCAGGAGATTTATAGAAACTTAATATTTCTAGGTTTTATTCTCGTTTTAACATTTTTATTATATCCCGCAAGATCTTCATCAAAAAGTGGGCGTTTTACATTAGCTGATTATTTGTTTGTTGCATTAGCAATCTTGGGTGTAGGTTATTTAATTATTAATTATACAACCATTCATGTTGATCGTGGCTCACAGCCAATTTTAATTGATTATATTTTCGGTGCTATTACTATTCTCGTATTGTTTGAAGCAGCAAGAAGAGCTGTAGGTCTATTTATCCCAATCCTTTGTGGTATTTCTGTTATCTATGCCTTATTTGGCACAATTTTTCCGTGGATATTTGGCCATGCGGGGTTCTCTTTAGAACGTTTGCTTTACCGTTTATATATGACCACTGAAGGCATCTTGGGTCTTACATTATCAACTGCATCAACCTTTATCGTTATGTTTATTTTATTCGGTGCCTTTTTATCTGCAAGTGGTGCGACACAACTATTTAACGATTTAGCATTAGCTATTGCAGGTAGAAAAAGAGGTGGGCCTGCACAGGTAGCTGTTATATCTAGTGCTTTAACAGGGTCATTAAGTGGGAGTGCTGTAGCAAATGTTGCCACAACAGGAGCTTTTACGATCCCGTTAATGAAATCAATTGGTTTAAAACCAAAATTTGCTGGCGCAGTTGAAGCAGCAGCATCTACTGGTGGAATGATTATGCCACCAATCATGGGTGCAGCAGCTTTTATCATGGCTGGATTCTTAGGTGTTTCCTATACTACTGTTATTCTCGCAGCCATTATCCCAAGTTTTCTATATTATATCGCTCTCATCTTTGCGATTGATATAGAAGCGAAGAAACAAGGGTTAAAAGGGATTAGTAAGGAGAATATACCAAATGTTTTACAAGTGTTAAAGGAAAGAGGCGTACTGATTGTTCCTATTATAGTGGTTATAGGAACATTATTGATTGGTAAAACAGCATTATTTGCAGGTTTTGCAGGTATCGGTTCCGTTATTGTTGCCAGTTGGTTAACGAAAGATAAGTCTAATAGAATCACAATTAAGAAAATGATTGAAGCATTTATCGATGGAGGGAAAGGGACAATACAAGTAGGTATCGCTTGTGCCGCAATCGGTATTATTATTTGTGTTGTTACCATGACAGGTATAGGTTCAACACTAGCTTTTAATATTGTTGATTTAACCGGTGGACAGCTTTGGTTAATACTTATTGTCGTTATGCTAACTTGTATTGTGCTAAGTATGGGATTACCTTCTACCGCACTATACATTGTTGTTGCTGTAACTGCTGCACCTGCATTAGTAGAGGCTGGCGTACAACCAATTGCAGCTCACTTCTTTGTATTCTGGTTCGGTGCTCTTTCAAATATTACGCCACCAGTAGCGCTTGCATCTTATACGGCAGCAGGAATTGCTGGAGCAAATGCAATGAAAACGTCATGGGAAGCTTTAAGACTTTCATTAGCAGGATTTATTATTCCGTTTATGATTGCATACAATCCAATACTATTACTCCAATCACCTGATGGCGGTAGTGTGGAAATTCTTTCTGTTATACTAGTATTAATTACTAGTACTCTAGGAGTCTATGCGCTAGCTGTTTCTATGGGGAATTACTTGAATACTTACTTACATGTAATTGAAAGAATTTTATTATTTTTCGGTGCATTGATGCTCATTAAACCAGGTATTATCACTGATGTTTCTGGTCTGGCTGTATGTGCACTTGTATTCAGTATTCATTTAATTCGTACAAGAAAGGAGACAAGTAAGGGTGTAGAGGTGAATATGTAAAGGAGATTAATAAATGAAAATTGAACGGAAGAAGATATCGGCACAAGTATTAGAGCAATTAAATGAAAAAATTAAAAGCAAAGAGTTTCCGCCCAATCAACCATTACCTTCTGAGAATGAATTGGCGAAATTATTTGGCGTAAGCCGCGCTCCTGTTAGGGAGGCACTCAGTGTCTTATCAGCAAGTGGGATCATTGAATCAAGACAAGGTGGCCGAAGTTATGTTAAAGAATTACATCTTGTCGATATGATGGACCGCTTAACATTGCAATATATTTCCTTAGAAGAGGTTTTTGAATTATTGGAATTAAGGATGATAATGGAAACAGAGGCCGCTGCTCTAGCTGCTAATCGTCGTGATTCTTCCGACTTAGAGAAAATAAAGAAAGCGCTAAAAGGGCTAGAGGAGACACTTACTAACCCTGATGAAGTGGGTCTTCAAGCTGATTTAGATTTTCATAAATATATGATTGAAGCAACAAAGAATAGCTTTATGGTAGGGGTCATGGATAATATCGGTGACCTTTACCGTAAGGCTGTCGCTTTTTCATTAAAGAAGAACTTAGGATTACAAAGAAAAAGGGAAAGCGTTTATCTTGAGCATGAAGCTATATATAAAGCGATTGAAAGTCAAGATGAAGAAAATGCAAGAAAGGCAATGAAGAATCATCTACAAAATGTACGAAAGAAATTAAGGGAAGAAAAGTAAAGGAAGAAGGTGCCATCATGTTGACAGATGAGATGGTCGAACAATTTCAAAAAGCCATAAATTCACCAACGAGAATGTTAAAAGAAAAAGCGGATTTAGTCTCTTATTCATATGATGGGTCGTTCGGTACTTATTTACCTGAATTAGTCATACAGCCAATGTCAACACAGGAAGTTGTGTCTATCGTAAAGGTGGCCAATCAATATAGAGTGCCTTTATATCCAAGAGGTCGAGGAACAAGTCTAAGTGGTGGACCCTTGCCTGTTCATGGCGGAGTGGTCCTGGACTTTTCACAGTGGAATCAAAAATTAGAAATAGATAGTGATGATACAATTGCTGTTGTTTCGCCAGGAGTATTGACAGCTGAAATAGACAAAGCAGCGAAAAAATATGGGCTGATGTATCCCCCTGATCCGAGTAGTGCGCATGTGTCAACGATAGGTGGTAACTTAGCTGAAAATGCTGGTGGACCAAGAGGCTTAAAGTATGGGGTAACAAAGGATTATGTGTTGGGGTTAGAAGTCGTTACACCTGAGGGAGAGGTCATTAAAACAGGTGGTCGTACAATTAAAAATGTTACTGGCTATGACTTAACTAAGCTGATAGTCGGATCTGAAGGTACTTTAGGAATTATTACTGAAGCAACACTACAACTAGTTCCACGGCCACAAGCAACTGGAACGATGATGGTCATTTTCGATGATATTGTCGATGCAGGGAGAGCCATATCAAAAGTTCTCACATCTGGGATATTACCTTCTAAGATGGAGATTATGGATCAAGCATCTATTATAGCTGTTGAAGAATATGAATCAGTCGGACTTCCGACCGATGTTGATGCCATTATTCTTATAGAATTAGATGGTCATCCAGTGGCGATTGCTGATGAGTGTAAACAAGTAGAACAAGTTTGCCTAATGGTAGGAGCACGAGAAGTTCAGATAGCAGCGAATGATGTGGCTGCAGCGAAACTCTGGAAAGCGAGGAAACTTGTCTCCCCAGCGATTGTTAGAAAAAAACCAACGAAGATTTCTGAGGATGCGACAATCCCAAGAAGTAAAATCCCAGAAATGTTTAAACGGCTTAAACAAATTAAAGAAAAATACAATATAGATCTAGTAGTATTCGGGCATGCAGGTGATGGCAATCTCCATCCAAATATTATTACTGATAAACGGGATAAAGAGGAAATGAAAAGAGTCGAACTTGCTGTAGCTGAGATATTCGAAACAGCTATACAATTAGGTGGGACTTTATCAGGCGAACATGGCATCGGCACAATGAAGACACCGTTTATGAAAATGGAGCTAGGGGAGGCTGGATTAGATATGATGAAAAGAATGAAGAGCGCATGGGATCCTAAAAATATCATGAATCCTGGTAAGGTTTTTCCCGAAAATGAAAATCAAAGGCTCGTATTAGTCGATGAATAATCAATTAGCATACGAAGAAACATTTGATTGTGTCCAATGTGGGTATTGCTTACCTGCCTGCCCGACTTATACGACAATGGGAAAAGAAAGGCATTCGCCTAGAGGAAGAATTAATTTAGTACAGATGGCTTCTGAGGGTAAAATTTCGATTCAAGAAATAGAAGATTCGATGGAATTATGCCTTGGCTGCAGAGCATGTGAGACTGCTTGTCCGACCAATGTTCAATACGGAAAAATTTTATCTTCTTATAAAGAAGTGAAAATGGAGCAGGAAGGTAGCTCACTTATCAATCGCTTGGCGATGAAAAAAGGTCTTGCGAATAAGAGCATGTTGAATACAATGAATCTTTCCTTGAGGTTTTATCAACAATCCGGGATTGAAAAATTAGGCAAAGTAACAAAAGGGATTCGGGTACTACCTGAGAATTTACGTGCATTTGAAGCCATTATACCTAATATAACAAAGCCTGATAAGGAACTTAGAAAAGGCACACTTATCCCAGATACTGAAACAAAACTAAAAGTCGCCTTTTTTACTGGATGTATCATGGATGTGTTTTTTGCTAAGATCAATGATCTAAGTATAAAGTTGCTTCAGCATGCTGGATGTGAAGTAACCGTAATAAAAAACCAAACATGTTGTGGAGCTCTACAGCATCATGAGGGTGATAGCGAGACCACTAAACAATTAGCAAGAGAAAACATCGTTGCATTTGAAAAAGAGCACTATGATTATATTGTTAATAGTATTGGTGGATGTGGTGCGATGTTAGTTGAATATGATCAACTGCTTCAGTCTGAACCAGAATGGGTTGAACGAGCAAAACGATTTGCTGAAAAAAGTAAAGACATTAGTGTGATTTTAGCAGAGTTGGATATTGAATTTACGAAGAAGGTTGAAAAAAGA
The DNA here is from genome assembly GCF_038007625.1 of Cytobacillus sp. FSL K6-0129. NCBI lineage: Bacteria > Bacillati > Bacillota > Bacilli > Caryophanales > Bacillaceae > Cytobacillus > Cytobacillus sp. FSL K6-0129. The sequence goes on from NZ_JBBOXM010000001.1 coordinate 4,298,186, forward strand.
ATTACATATCAACCCTCATGCCATTTATCAAATGTGCAAAAAGTAAAAAAATCGCCATTAGAGTTAATTTATCGTATACCAGGAACAACGTATATTCCCCTCCCGGAAATGGATATGTGTTGTGGCTCAGCAGGGACGTACAATGTTTTTCATTATCAAGAATCAATGGAAATATTAGATGAAAAAATGTCCTATGTAAAAGAAACGATTCCAGAAGTAATTGTCACTTCTAATCCTGGTTGTCATTTGCAGATGTGCATGGGTGTGAAGCGTGAAGGATTAGAAAGTAAGGTTGAAGTCGTTCATATTGTCGAGATACTAGCAGAAGCATGTGGTTTAAAGAAATGATAGAAGGTGAAAAGGATGTATGATTATATTATTATTGGTGGAGGAATTGTTGGTCTATCCGTTGGGTTAGAACTACTTGAACAAAAACCGGCACTAAAGATTGCTATCGTTGAAAAAGAAAGCCATGTAGCGGCACATCAGACAGGGCATAATAGTGGTGTTATTCATTCTGGCATATATTATAAGCCAGGTAGTGAGAAAGCGAGATTAGCTAAAATCGGCGGACAATCCATGAAGGATTTTTGTGAAAGTAATGATATCGAATATGATATTTGCGGTAAAGTAATTGTCGCTAGTGAAGAAGAAGAGTTGCCACTATTAGATAACCTTTATAAAAGAGGGATACAGAACGGACTTGATATTCAATTAATGGAAAAAGAAGAATTATTGGAAAGAGAACCACATGTAAATGGGAAAAGAGCCATTCATGTACCAATGGCAGGAATTGTTAACTATAGACAAGTGTCTGAAAAAATGGCGGATATCATTCGCCATAAAGGTGGAGATATTCTCCTTAATCATGAAGTTGTGGCCATTCAAGAGGATAATAATGAAGTGGTTGTTATCACTGATCAAGGAGATATAAAAGGTCAATTTTATATCAACTGTGGTGGTCTACACTCCGATCGGATTGCGAAAAAGGCAAAATTATTAACTGATATGAAAATTGTCCCCTTCCGTGGTGAATACTATCAACTGGTTGAGGAAAAACGTCATCTAGTGAAGCATTTAATTTATCCTGTTCCCAATCCAAAGTTCCCATTCCTTGGCGTTCATTTTACGAGAATGATTGGCGGTGCGATTGATGTCGGTCCAAATGCAGTATTGGGCTTCAAACGCGAAGGTTACCGAAAGACAGATATTCACTTACCGGATTTATTTGAAGTGTTAGCATATAAGGGCTTTTGGAAGCTGGCAAGTGGTTATATGAAGGAAGGGATTGAGGAAATGATCCGTTCAGCCTCTAAACAGCTTTTCTTAAAGAATGTACAAAAACTTATGCCAGAAATACAAGCGGCAGACTTGAAAACTGGACCAGCAGGAGTAAGAGCACAAGCATTGAAGGATGACGGCTCATTAGTGGATGATTTTTACATACTGCCGAGCAAGCGTGCGATTCATGTATTAAATGCACCATCTCCTGCTGCAACGGCGTCTATTGAGATTGGCAAGGAGATTGTCAGAAAACTGATATAAAAACTAAATTTCTTGGGTGTTTGAGAGCTATAGACTTTTTTACTATAGCTTTTTTCTTTTTGTTTTAAGGTGAATATGACAAAAGAACTTAGGGGATTTACATTAATCGCCTTTTTTCTATTTTATTTTTAAAAATTTCCCGGAAAATAAGTGGTCGAAGGAGATTAATGTCAAACAGTAAATAGGAAGAAATTACAGCCGTTACTTATATAAATGCGGGAGAGGATAAAGGATAAAGGAGTGTGTTTGCACATGAAGAAAACAGTAATGATTTTATTACTTATTTTCATTCTTTTTCCTAATAGTATATTAGCTAATGAAGATTCTTCCATCGTATCTGAGGCCCTTTTAACCTCTCTCGCTCCTGTGCTTACCGAAGAAATTCATCAATTTTATGGGTATGAAAAACAATACAATCTGTATGACACGGAGATAAAGAAAATCAAACGTAATCGAAAAGGGTATCATATTATTGTCAAACTTGAAATAACTACCTATGAAAAAGAGTATTTACCTCCTTATGGACAAGATTCTCTTGTACTGGACATAACGCCTTTAGGAGCAAAGGTCATTACCTATAAACATAAAGGAGACGCGGAGGAGAAAAAAGTGAATCACTTCTACCGGAAAGTTGCAAAGGACATTGAACATAGCTTCAAAAAAAAATGGCGCAGTTATCGTCAAACACGATTTAACCAATTTCAATTTCTAGCTAGCAACAATGGTTGGAATGATCGTCTTGGACCAGTAACGCAATTAGTTAAGGATATTAATGAAGAAGCAACATCAAAGTATAAAAATACCATTCAACCACTCATCTACTTTAATCAAGAGGAAATCTTAATTCTCTATAAAAATAAAATAGGATTGAATGAGATGATTACTTTAAAACATGTAGGCGATGGGTGGGTAGTAGATGAAAGAGAACAGAAACAAGGAAAGAAAATGTCTGAGCAAATATTATCTTATATGTAGATTAATGATTGTTTCTTACCAACCCTGATGCTAAAATTTAATTACTATTTGATAGGGTTGGGGGTGTACATATGCCATCAAATCATTTCCATGATCAAAACATATCTGCGGATAAAATAGTGGCTGTTGCTAAAGAGCTCGTCACTGATAATGCATTTCAGAATATTACTTTAGAAGATATTGCTGTGAAAATGAGATGCCAAGTGAAGGATCTGACGGTTCATTTTAATCATATCGATGGTTTATTATATCGAATAATTGAGGAAGACTTCAATGATTTAACGCAGATGTTAGTCACTATTCAATATGGTGATGATAATAAAATAGATAAGCTTAAACAAATCTTAATTACTTTCATGGAATTTGGTATAAACCTTCATCACCGTTACGATGGGTTATTTGCTTTTTATACAAGCAACGATAAGCATTCGATTACAGAAATGGCCCAAAAAACTTATTACCGGTTTGAATATGCTGTTCTACAATTAAAAGATCAACAAACTGAAGAATCACTTATTTATTCTGCCTTCATTGCCCTACATGGTTTTATTCAACACCATAAAGGCTATGTTAAAGACTTTGAAGAAGTTCGAACTTATGCAGAGTCACATGCTTGGTTCGTTCTAAAGGGTTTATCATAAATAAAAGTCAGCAAATATTGAAGCGCTAAGAGCAGGGGATTTACTAGCTATGCTAGGATTCCCTGCTCTTTATAATATTGAAGTTAGGAAGAATGGGGATGGACGGAGGGAAAAGTAAAGATGAATACGGTTCCTTCATTAATTTTACTTTGTACTTTTATTGTTCCTTTCATTGCTCTGGCGATGCTAAAAACAACCATCATTCCTAATCCAGTCCCTTTTGCTCCTTTTGTGGAATAGTAAGGCTCTCCTAGGCGACGAATTTGATCTTCTGTCATACCGAGCCCTGTATCTTGAACTTCGATTCTAATGTGCGTAGAGGAATAATTAGAGCTTATGTATAGTTGGCCACCTCTTGGCATCGATTCTATGGCGTTTTTAATAACGTTTAAGAAGCATTGCTGAAACTTTTGTCGATCGCCTTCGATGTCACCTATGATAGAAAAATTAGTTGTTATTTCTACCGAATTTTGATTAGCTATCGGGCGTAGTATACTAATGACATGACCTAGTTCTTTCTTTACGTTCATTGTTTCAATTTTATCTAGTCCAGGTTTAGAAAAAGTTAGATAGTTTTGAATGACACGTTCTGCTGATGCCAGTTCATGTTGGACGATTTCTAAGTATTCATTTCTTTTTGAAGGGGAAAGTGTTTGTTCTTTTAATAATTGAACAAATCCTGCAGCAGCTGTGAGTGGATTCCTAATTTCATGTGAAATCGCTGCCCCCATTTGCTCAACGGCTTCTAATTTTTCTGCGATAATAAGCTTTTTCTGCATATCGATTGTTTTGAAGACAAATTCAATAATATATACTGCCATTCCTACACCAAGAGCTGGAATGGTAAGAAGAGCAAACCATAAATCAAGTGAGTGTAATTGTGGTACATATAATTCATATAAAATTAGTGAAACGATACTAGAGATAAACGTAATAAGAACAGCTAGAATAATTCTTTTATTGGCAGAAATCTGTTTAAATCTTGGGTATAAATATAAAAACAAACATCCCAGCAAAAGGTATTCAAACATAGTTACATAGAATCCTAAATTCATTCCGTAAAACCATCTTACAGCAATAACGACAATTATGAGTAAAGGGCCGACACCAACATACAATCCACCTAATATTACAGGTATAATCCTTAGGTCCATCATTAAACCAGGCACAGGTTCAAATGAAAAAATATAACAAATACCAATCATCAATGCCAGACTAATAGTTGCCGATGTTCTTGAAAAATGAAAACCGAGATTTTTTTCAGTCCATACAAGCAGAAAAAATAGGATGACAATTAACAGTGATAGATTAAGGAAAAAATGAGTGGTAATGACCATTTTTTCACATCCCTTTTAGTGTATAGGAAAATTTTATATGTTTTCCTTGCATCTGACAATAAAAATGCGGAAAATTAAGAAAAATATAATAGGTGATGCCTACTATTTTCTAAAAACCATAATGAATATGAATTAGATAAAGAATAAAAGATTTCCTTTCTTTTTCTCCTAGCAATTTTTATTTTTCTATTATATGCTAAACAAAAAAAGAAAATGGAGGGTTAGTGTGCAAATACATGAGGGGTTAGGGCTTGTTCTTGACGTAGAGACAACGGGCTTGTCGCCAATTAATGATGAAGTAATTGAAATCGCCTTGAAGTTATTTTCATTTGATCAACAGACAGGTGATATTCTTACCATAAAAGACGAACGAAGCTATTTAAGAGAGCCGGAAACCACCAGTGCATTAAGAAATTATAATCAAGCTTATAAAATTCACGGCATCCCTTTTGAAGAAGTGGTGGGGAAAAGCTTTGATGATCGTGAAATAAAGAAGATGTTCGCATATGCGGATATCGTACTTGCTCATAATGCATCATTTGATAGAAGCTTTCTCTATCAAATGTACCCTAATGATGTAAATGAACTGAAATGGTATTGTACGATGAGAGGGGTCCCGTGGAAAGAATATGGTTTCTATAACAGTAAATTATTGACGCTTTTAAAAGGTCACCAAATCACAAACTATCAAAATCATAGAGCAATGGATGATATTACATATTTACTAGAATTACTGAAAAACAAAAATCCAAATGGAGAATCATATTTAAAGGATGTTTTAAGGAAAGGTCCGATGCGTAAGTATCAGCCTAAAGTCAAGAAGTATATTTGATTTCCTCATAAATAATATCAAATCTATCGTATAAAAAGGTGTTTTCACTGTAAATGATCGTTGTGAAAGCACCTTTTTTACTATGAGCCTATGTCCATTTAAAGTGTAATAATATAGAACTGACATTACTAACGATAGAGTCTCTGATTGTTAATCAGAGACTCATATAAAGATATGAAACATTAAGCTACACTATTATTCCAATTAGATATATCTTCTTCCAATGGAATTTTATTAGCTCTAGCTTTCCGTGCAGCAATAAAGAATATTGTAATTAAAACGATAGCGCCTATAGCTCCACCTATCCAAGAAGTAGTCATAGAGAGACCAAAGCCGATTTGGGCATTTAAGATATACGTAATTACCATCACTAACATAAAACTACCTGGTATTAAAGCGATAAAGTAATTCTTTTTAGCAATATATAAGTACATAGCACCGACAAACAATGCAATTACAGCTGTTGATTGGTTTGCCCAGTTGAAGTATCTCCATAATACATTAAAATCGACTTGGGTAAGTACCATGGAAATTCCAAATAACGGTACAGCAATCCATAATCGACTAGAGAACTTAACTTGAGGAAACTTAATATAGTCGGCAATTATCATTCTAGCACTTCTAAATGCGGTATCGCCTGAAGTGATAGGAAGTACCACTACCCCTAACACAGCTAATGTACCACCGATTGCTCCAAGTAAAGTTGTAGATACTTCACTAACTACTGCACCAGGACCACCGGCAGCAAGCATTTCATTTAAGCCACCATAACCATTAAATAAGCTCATTGCAGCTGCGGCCCAAATCATGGCAATAATACCTTCTGCAATCATCATTCCATAGAAAATCTTTCTTCCTTGCGTCTCATTTTGAGTTGTTCTAGAGATGATGGGTGTTTGGGTAGCATGGAATCCAGATAGCGCCCCACATGAAATGGTAAAGAATAATAAAGGTAGCAAAGGAGCATTGTCAGGGTGAAAATTCTGAAAAGAAAGCTCAGGAATAGGTGCACCTGTGACTAAAAGACCGATACCAACCCCCAATGCACTAATTACTAATAACGCACCAAAATAAGGATAAAGACGACCAATGATTTTATCAACAGGCAAGAGTGTTGCTAAAATATAGTAAAGAAAAATAAATCCGATAATAAGACCTAGTGCGACTTTTCCGTCCATTAAAAGGTGTAATAAACTAGCAGGAGTAGAAACAAAGACTGTACCTACTAATAATAACAATAGTATTGCAAAAGCATTTACGACATGCTTCATAACTTTTCCTAAAAATTTACTAGCTAACTCAGGCAAGTGAGCTCCGCGATTTCTTATAGAAATCATACCTGTTAAGTAGTCATGTACAGCACCTGCAAAGATACAACCGATAACGATCCAAACAAACGCGACTGGTCCATATAAAGCACCTAAAATTGGCCCGAAAATTGGACCTGTACCAGCAATATTAAGTAATTGAATAAGTGAGTTTTTAGATGTACTCATAGGTAGATAGTCGACATTATCTTTGTGTGTGAATGCAGGTGTTGCTCTAGCTCCTTTCACCCCAAAAACTTTCTCAACATACTTACCATAGGTGAAATACCCAATAATTAATAAGATAATACAAGAAAAAAATGTAATCATAGCATTGCCCCCTTTGTTAATGTATACGTTTTCATTTATTATAAATGACTATGATTCAAGGTTGAGTATTTTGAGCATAACATGTATAAATCCGTGATTAAGAGGTCCTTAAATTAAATTAAGATGCATTTTTTAGTGTAAATAGTCTGATAATTAATTGAGCTCCATGACCTATATTTCTAGTTTTGTTCTTAAATCTTTTACATAATTTCTGCTGACAGAAAGTTTTTCATTCGATCCTTTTAGCTCTAACTGAAATGCCCCATTGAACCAAGGAGAAAGTTTATTAATATATCTTAAATTAACAAAATAGCTTTTATGTATTCTACAGAAAGAATAAGTAGATAGTCGATTTTCTAGCTCTTTTAATGATGCTTTTGTCTCATAGGCATTATCTACAGTTATGATTCGTGAAAATTTATCTTCCTTATAAACATAAATAATATCTTTAGGTTCGATGTAAATAATTTCTCCATTGTCTTCAATTGCTAGCTTTCCAGCTAATTTACTTTGCTTAGGTAGATCTATTGGTTTTAAATATTTGATGATCCGGCTGACCGTTTCAGAGATTTGCTCTTCATCATATGGTTTCAGTAAGTAATCAATCGCTTCATAACGAAAAGCTTCTACAGCAAACTGAGGGTAAGCTGTTGCGAATATGATTTTAGGTGGATTTTTGAATTCCATTAAACTTTTAGCTGTTTGCATGCCATCCATTTTGGGCATTTCGATATCAAGAAAAACGATATCTGGCTGTAATTGAATCGTTTGTATGATGGCATCTTCTCCAGAATCAGCTTCGCCAACAATATGAATAGAGTCAAATATGGATAACAAATGCTTTAATTCTTCCCGGCTGTACGGTTCATCATCTACAACGAGCACTTTAATCTTTGTCTTCATTTTTTTCCCCCATTGGTATATTAAAAGTTATTTCCGTTCCATTGTTTTCTTCACTATTTATGTGTAATCGGGCGTTCTCCCCAAATGTCATGATTAACCTTCTATTTACATTGTATAATCCAAGACCTGTGCCTATTTTTGATGCGATTGGTTCTTTCCCAATTTGCTTTAACCGATCATGATCAATACCAAGACCATTATCTTTAATAGATATAGCAACTTCATTGTTCATTTGTTTAATTTGTACTTTAATCATACAATTTTTGTTCATTTGCTTAAATGCATGTTTAATTGCATTTTCTACAATAGGCTGTAAGGTGAGCGGTGGAATCTTACTATTAAGAACTTCATTTTCAATATAATAATCGACTTGAATTCTGTTTTCAAATCTCGTTTGTTCTATCATTAAATAGGCTTTCATATGAAGAATATCTTGTTCCAAAGTGATACGGTTTGCGGTTGTTGCATTTAAGTTTTGCCTTAGAAATTGAGACAAAGTAATAAGCAGTTTTCTTGCTTTATCGGCATCAATACGGACGAGAGATACAATGGTATTTAATGTGTTAAAAAGAAAATGGGGACTAATTTGCGCTTGCAAAGCTTTAATTTCTGCTTCTTTAGCCAATTGAAATGCTTTATCTGCTTCGGCTATTTCTAGCTGATTACTTAGTAACACACTTAAACCTGAGATCAACTCAATTTCTAAATTAGTCACTTCCTTCTCAGAGGTGAAATATACCTTTAAAGTACCGATGATTTGCCCGCGTTGCTTTAGGGGAGCAATGACAGCTGCTCCAAGTGGACAATGCTCATTTTGACATTGTATTTCTTCATTACCTACTACTATTAGTTTACCATTATTAATTACTTCCTTTGTGATTTCTGTTTGGATGGGGTGGTCTACTCGGTGATGATCATCACCTGAACCAACATGGGCAAGAATCACATGTTTATTTGTAATGGCGACTGCCTTTGCATGTATTTCCCTTAATAATATGGTACACACAGCCTTAGTGGAGACCTGTGTCATTCCTTTCCTAAGATGTGATAAAGTTTGATCAGCGATTCGTAATGACTTTTGCGCTTGTAGTGCTCCTGCCTTTTCTTCTTCATTCACTACATTTTTAATGATAAGGAGGAATAAGGCTGATCCTACACCGTTTGCAATAATCATTGGAACACCAATTACTTCAACTAAAGAGACGGCCTTTTCAAACGGCCTCGAAAGAAGGAGAATAAGAAGCATTTGAACGGCTTCTGCAGTAGCTCCTATAAAAAAGGCAGAAGATAGCTTTACATGGTCTTTCTTCTTATGAAAATAGCCTGCTATTAGTCCGGATATAATCGTTGCTAATCCACATGAAAAGGCAGTAAAACCACCTAGTGTAAAACGATGGATTCCAGCAATTAATCCAGCACCCAAACCTACTTTATAACCACCGAAAAGCCCAGCTAAAACAACACCTATTACGCGTGAGTTAGCAATTGCTTCTTCACTTGTTAAATTAGATGCCCATCTGTCTATATTAAATGTCTCAGCATTTAAAGATAAACCTGTGTACGTCCCGATTATTCCGAAAAAACCAAAAAATAAGATCGCTTTTAATTGTAGATCTTTTTTTACATTTTCCTTATAAATCATATCTCGAAAAAATTGGAACCGTGTTAGAATAAAGGCTATGGTAACAATAATACCTAGCCTCTCTAACATAGTAATGAACAATTCAAACATAAGAAAACTCCTTCGTCATATATACATCTATCATACATTAAAAGGGTAAAATATCTAAGTATCATAAAAATTTTCGAAAAATTCCCGCTTTTACCTTTGCATTCTTTTCCACTTTCTGCTATTATGAAAGAAATTATTTTTGTTCGGAATGTAAGTAGGATGCGTTTGTAGACGTTTGCTTCATGTATGTTCCACAAGAATAGTCATAATTTATGTGTTATACATAAGGAGGATTTATTCATGGCAGAAGGAAAAGTGAAATGGTTTAATGCAGAAAAAGGTTTTGGTTTCATTGAAACACAAGAAGGACAAGATGTGTTCGTACATTATTCAGCTATCCAAACGGAAGGTTTCAAAACGCTTGATGAAGGACAAAGCGTAACATTTGAAGTGGAAGAAGGTCAACGTGGCCCACAAGCTTCTAATGTAGTTAAACTATAATATGCTGAAATACAAGCCTGATGAAGGGCTTGTATTTTTTTTGGCGAAAACAAGCGGTTGTTTTCTAAAAAATAGTACAATTACAAACTTACTGGAATCCTTTTTTTCTTAATGATAAATAGACTATAATATAGATAGAGACTAAATAAAGGTAGGAATCGTTATGATTGTAAAAACTGAAGAAGATTTAGCGGGTTTAAAGGAAATTGGGAAAATTGTTGCTTTAATCAGAGATGAAATGATTGCTCAAACAAAGCCTGGCGTCACAACTAAAGAATTGGATGAGATAGCTGGAAAGATGTTTGAAGAGCATGGGGCATTATCTGGTCCAAAGGGTGAGTATGACTTTCCAGGATATACTTGTATTAGTGTAAACGAGGAAGTAGCACACGGTATCCCTGGAAATAGAGTCATTGCAGATGGAGATTTAGTTAATATTGATGTATCTGGATCAAAAAATGGTTATTTCGCTGATACAGGTTTATCAATCGTTGTAGGTAATGGGGATGAGAAACTACAGTCTTTATGTGAAACAGCGCAAAAAGCTTTTGATGAGGGCCTAAAAAAAATAAAGCCAGGTACGAAACTTAATCGAATCGGAAAATCTGTCTACCAAACAGCAAAAAATAATGGTTTTAATGTTATTATGAATTTAACTGGCCATGGAATTGGTCGTTCTTTACATGAAAAGCCAGATCATATTCTTAATTATTTTGATAACTGGGATAATCAATTATTACGTGAAGGGATGGTTATCGCTTTCGAACCCTTTATTTCCACTGGAGATGAAGAAGTTCGTGAACAAAGTGATGGCTGGACTTTCATTACACCTAATAAAAGCTTTGTTGCGCAATGTGAACATACAGTTATCGTGTCGAAGGAAGGCCCGATTATTATTACGAAGTAAATCAAATGAAGAGCGGTAGCGATATCTAGTCGTGCCGTTCTTTTTTTGTTTTTTTAAGATGAGCTATTGAATTGCTTTAATTAGAATCTCCCTGTGTTTGTTGAAACTGACTGGATGAGATATGCAATTTTCTTAAGGTTTATCACTTTTCACAACAATAGATTACCCTTATGATAGATATAAAAAAGGAGTGTGGGAACGAATGAAAGCAGTGATACATAAAGGTGAAGCAGGATTGAATGGAACGGGTTATCAGGACGTAAATGATTTTACTGTTGGTGATAAAGAAGTAAAAGTTGAATTAAAGGCGGCTGGATTAAACCATAGAGATTTATTTATTCTTCATCGACATCAATCAACTGAACCAGCACTTGTATTAGGTTCTGATGGTGCGGGGGTCGTGGTGGAAATTGGTGCAGAGGTGACGGGTATTAAAGTCGGAGATGAGGTTGTCATTAATCCAGGATTAGGCTGGGAAAAAAATAGTGACGCACCACCAGAGGGGTTTGAAATTGTTGGCTTTCCGTATCACGGTACTTTTGCCGATCATATTGTTATTCCTGCCATTAATGCTTTCCCTAAACCTCCACATATGTCATGGGAAGAGGCAGGCGTGTTTTCATTAGCAGGTTTAACTGCTTATCGTGCCTTATTTACAAGAGGGCAAGTAAAGTCTGGGATGAAAGTATTTATCCCTGGCATTGGTGGAGGAGTGGCTACTTCTCTTTTACAATTTGCTGTAGCAGCTGGTGCGGAAGTATACGTTAGTTCTCGTTCAGAAGAAAAGCGAGAAAAAGCTTTATCATTAGGTGCTAAAGAAGCTCTGGATAGTGGGGCAGATTGGCAAGGGGAAATTGGGGGCAAAATGGATCTAGTCATCGAATCAGTTGGAGCTGCAACTTTCAACCAATCCTTAGCTGTTCTTCGTAAAGGAGGCACACTAGTAATTTTCGGTTCATCTACAGGTGACGAGGTGACAATAAATCTTCGACAATTCTTTTACGCACAGCAAAACATTCTTGGTAGTACAATGGGAAGTGCTGAAGAATACAAAGAAATGATTACGTTTATGAACGATCATAAAATCAAGCCAGTAATGGATCAAGTTTATCAGTTAGCAGATTATCAAAAGGCATTTGCCAGATTAGAACAAGCAAAACAACTAGGAAAAATCGTTTTTCAAATAGGTAAATGAGTAATAAGGGTGAACGAAGAAACTAAAAAACTTCGTTCACTCTTTCTTTTATCCAACATAAAAAATCGTCGGATATTGTATCCACTAAAAAAATGAGTGCTTTTCTAAAGGGAAGGAGCTCAAAAATCACTTTTTCCTTCAAATTAATGGAAAATAATGATGTAATATTACACTTTTATACCTTTCTAGAGACCTAAATTCACTTTTAATTCCGAGTAATAAAAAGGGTAATTATCATGAATATTGATTTTATGGAAAAAAATACCTGATTTAATGTTGAAAAAAATGTCTGATGGCCTGCTACTTGGAAAAAAATATGTCAAATTTACTGTTTTTTACAAATAAATAAATGCTGAATTTTACACATTGTTGTAGTCTGAATTTTTGAAATATAATTACCCCTAAGTAAGACATTACAATTTGGGGAGGAACAAGTAAATGACGAAAAAGAAAACAGTAGCAGCTGCACTACTTAGTCTTACGTTAGGGATGTCCGTATTTACATCAGGTATTTCTGCACAAGTTTCAGATGAAGCAAAAGGGAGTGAAACATATCGCGTATTGATACAAGCCCCTAGCAATTCTGTTAATGCATTAGAAACAAAGTATGAAAAACGATGGGACTTTGGTAAAGAAGGCTTCACTGCAGATGTGAGTGCTAAGGAGTTACAAACATTACAAGCGACAAAAAATGTCGAAGTACAAAAGGTAAATGAAATGAGTATAGCAACAGTAACAGGAGAAGTGTCGAAAGCAGAAGTAACAGCTGTGCCAAGTTCACAAACACCTTGGGGAATAAAATCAATCTATAATAATCAATCTTTAACAGCAACATCAGGTGGTAATGGTATCAAAGTAGCTGTGCTTGATACAGGTGTTTATACAAATCATATTGATTTAGCAGGATCAGCAGAACAGTGTAAAGACTTTACACAATCAAGCCCACTTGTAAATGGCTCTTGTACTGATCGTCAAGGACATGGTACACATGTAGCAGGAACTGTTTTAGCACATGGTGGTAGTGATGGACAAGGTGTTTACGGAGTAGCTCCTGATGCGAAGCTATGGGCATATAAAGTGTTAGGTGATAACGGTTCTGGTTATTCAGATGATATCGCTGCAGCGATTAGACACGTAGCAGATCAAGCAACTAGCACAGGCTCTAAAGTAGTTATTAATATGTCTCTTGGCTCTTCCGGTAAAGATTCACTCATCTCAAGTGCAGTAGACTATGCATACAATAAAGGTGTATTAGTTGTTGCTGCGGCAGGAAACAGTGGTTCAGGTAGTAATACAATTGGTTATCCAGGAGCATTGGTCAATGCAGTTGCCGTTGCAGCTTTAGAGAATGTGCAACAAAATGGGACTTATCGCGTAGCGAATTTCTCATCAAGAGGTAACCCATCAACTGATGGAGATTATGTCATTCAAGAGCGTGATATTGAAGTGTCTGCCCCAGGTGCAGCAGTGGAATCCACTTGGTATAATGGCGGTTATAACACAATCAGTGGTACTTCAATGGCTACACCACATGTAGCTGGTTTAGCAGCAAAGATTTGGGCTGCGAATCCTTCTTGGAGTAAATCTACTTTAAGAACAGAATTACAAAATCGTGCCAAGGTTTATGATATTAAAGGTGGAGTTGGTGCAACAACAGGCGATGACTATGCATCAGGATTTGGTTACCCTAGAGTAAAATAATTAAAATAGGGGTTGCTATATTCAAGTAGCAACCTCTTTTATATATGATTATGACGTGCTAGAATTCTTTAAATACTTAGGATTTTTCATAACCGAAACGAGAAGGATAACCCCGCTTGCAATCAGTAATAGACTTGTAGTAATAAAAACGGCAGTAAACCCAAAGGCCCCAGCAACCATTCCTCCCATAACTGGTCCGATGACATTTCCTAGAAATCTTAAACTAGTATTATATCCCAGCACCTCTCCTTGCATGGCTATAGGTGCAGCCTGTCTAATATAGGCAATACGCACAGGTATAATTCCTCCAATAGTTACCCCGAGTGCAAAACGAATGATAATAAGCTGCCACATTTCAGTGACAAATCCACCTGGAAAATAGACGATACCAGCTAAAAACAATAAGGCCATTAATATTTTAATATAACCATAATTGTCCCCAAGCTTTCCCCAAGTTTTTGACATCATTAAGTTACCTACACCAGCTGCGGAAAAAGCAATACCTGCATATAGAGCTAAATTTTCTGGGCCATGTATTTCGCTGACATAAAGGGACAGAATCGGTTGAATACTAAAATGAGCGACTTGAATCAACATCGATAAGATTAAAACAGTCACAAGGACAGGGTTTGTAAGTATATGTTTTAATACTTCTTTACTCGTATAATTCTGCTTCTCTGATTTCTTCACTTCATTGATTTGAAATTCTTTCGTGAAGATAACAAGAATCGCAGAAATAAAAATGGCTAATGATGTCCAATTGAAAGTAGAAGAAAAACCGACCATGTCAGCTAGTGCACCACCGATTAAAGGTCCTAAAAGAGAGCCTGTGATACTTCCTGTTTGTAAGGTGCCAAGCACTTGTCCTGCCATTCTTTTTGGTGTTTGTGTAGAAATAAAAGCTTGTGAAAGGGGAATAAAACCTGTGAAGATACCCATAAATAGCCTTAGATAAAACAAATGCCATACGCTTGTCGCAAAACCTAATAGGAAAATACAAAGGGCCATTCCTGAAGCAGAAATGATTAACACCTTTTTCTTTCCATACAAATCACCAATTCTTCCCCAAATTGGAGCTACAATAAAGGCAGTAACGAATGTAATGGCAAAAATCCAACCCGACCATCTTTGAATATAAGCGTCGGAAAACTGACCAAAGGTTTCAATATATAATGATATAAAGGGCAAGACCATCGTCATACTAGCTGAAACAAAGAAGTTGGCAAACCACATAATTTTAATATTTGTCTTTACTTGTGGATGGATCATGAACGAACACTTCTTTCTCATTTGAACATTTCGTAACACTAAATTTATCATAAACGAACTCAACCAAAATAAAAAGGAAAAGGTTTTTATACGACATTACCTTATAAATAACGAAAGTCGATTTAACATGAGCCATTGTTATTTGAACAGGATACCTTTATATTATGTATTATAAACGTATTTCATCTGCATGAAGTCGTTTTAAACTGTTTATCGTTAAATAAAGGAGTTATATCATCTATGGAAGTTATTGGCGAACTAAAGCCGTTTATTAAAAAAGTATGGGAACAATCGCAATTTAAACAACCAACAAATATACAGCAAGAGGCGATTCCAGTAGTATTAGAGGGAAAAGATCTTATTGCTCAATCCCCAACAGGTACCGGAAAAACGTTAGCGTATTTATTACCTGTTTTAGAAAAGATTCAACCAGAAAGCAAGGATGTGCAGGTAGTTATTCTCGCATCATCCCAAGAGTTAATTATGCAAATCTTAAGTGAAGCACAAAAGTGGGGAAGAGATAGTAATATCCGTAGTGCATCGTTTATCGGTGGTGCGAATGTAAAGAGACAGTTAGAAAAATTAAAACAACGTCCACATATCGTTTTGGGTACCCCAGGCAGAATACTTGAATTGATTAAGCAAAAGAAATTAAAAATGCATGCGGTGAAAACAGTTGTCCTTGATGAAGGCGATCAGCTTCTCATTCCCGAACATCTTGAGCATGTGAAAAGTATAATAAAAGCGACTTTAAAGGAAAGACAAGTAGTGCTGTTTTCTGCTACTTTACCTAAAACAATAGAAGTAGAAGCTAAAGGTTGGATGAAATCACCAGAAGTTATCACCATTGAAAAAGATGAGACGATTACAGCAGGTGATGTGGGGCATATATACTTTAACGTGGAACAACGGGAAAAAGTTAAATTATTGGAAAAGCTTTCTCGAATGGATCATTTGAAGGCGCTGGTATTTGTTAAGGATATCCCCAATATCATGATTATGAAAGAAAAGCTAGAGTATAACCATATTCACGTAAATGTACTTCACAGTGATTTAAATAAATTCGAAAGATCTAAAAATTTGAATGGCTTTAGGAAAAAGGATGCTCGCTTACTTTTATCAACAGATGTAGCAGCGAGAGGTTTAGATATTAAGGGAATTACTCATGTCATCCACTTTGACTTACCACGTGAGAAAACGCAGTATATCCATCGCTCAGGGAGAACAGGACGTTTTGGTGCAGATGGAACAGTGGTATCACTTGTTACCATGAATGAAGAAAGAGATTTAAAGCGCTTTGCTAAAGAATTAAATCTTCAATTAGAAGAGAAAATAATGCACGGCGGAAAAATCGTCAATCCAGAACATCAATCAAACGAAAAAAGACGCTAAGGAGTAATGGTGTAAGACGCTACAATAAGAAATCATAGAAAATCCGCAACAAGGTTTGATGGTTGCGGATTTTTTTCTTTTTGTTCTATATCGCTACATTTCAAGATGAAATGGAAACATCTTCAATCTATCGATGCCGATTTTGATTAATTAAGAATGTACAATTTTTTTCAACCACTTATGTGAAATTATTCTATCTGGAAGCCGCACTAATCCAGTTAAAAGAAAAACATTTAAAAAGTTTCCAAAACTTAGCTTACCTTACCTTTATGGTCATATGCGTTAATCCATCTTTTCCAATGGTTCAGTTGCTGGACCTTCAATGACCTCGCCATCATATGAAAAACGGGATCCATGACATGGACAATCCCAAGTGCGATCGCCGGCATTCCATTCTGTTTCACAACCTAGATGAGTACAAGTTGTGTCAACAATATGAAGTTGGCCATCATCATCGCGGTAACAGCCTCGGCGTTTTCCATCCACTTTCACCAGGCCGCCTTCATTATTTGCTAGATCCTCAGGATGCTTAAATTCTGGCTCGAGTTTCCCTTTTATTAATTGTCCTGCAACATCTGCATTATAAGTGATAAAGTTTTTAATACTAGGGTTCGCATGAAATCTCGATGGGTTAAAAAGTTCCTGATAAGGTGTATGCTGTTCAGTTATTAAATCTTTTAACAAAATTCCGGCAGCTGTACCGTTTGTCATACCCCATTTGCGATAACCAGTAGCCACGAAGATATTATTTTCATTAGATGTGATAGGACCAATATAAGGTATTTTATCTAATGAAGTTAAATCTTGTGCAGACCAGCGAAAGGTGATTGGCTTTTCCCCGAAGACCTCATTAGAGAAAGCCTGTAATGTCTCGTAATGTTGATAAGTGTTAATGCCTTTTCCTGTTTTATGACCCTCTCCGCCAATAAGAATAAGTTTCTTACCAGTCTCCTCTGAAGTTGTAGCACGGATCGAACGGACAGGGTTATTGGCACAATAGTACATGTTTCCTTCAAAATCGTCGTCACTTTCGATAGCAATTACATAGGACCGTTCAGGTAAAAGCCTGGAGAAATATAAACCTTTCCATTTTAAAAATGGGCTATGGGATGCCATAACAACATAGTTACATAAAATACGATGCCCTTTATTCGTTATGACAACAGGTTGTTTACCTTCCTCGATATCAACGACCGTTGTTTGTTCATAAACAGTACCTCCTAAGTCGATGAAACGCTTAAGTAAGCCTTCTAAATATTTAACCGGATGAAATTGTGCTTGATTGTTCATTTCAAGCACACCTGTAGTTGGAATGGAGAATGGGATACTCTCTTTTAATTGCCCTATAATCCCCAATCTTTTATAGGCGTCATATTCAAAAGTTAATTTTTCACTGTATTGATCATTGGTTGCATAGATAAAAGAGCTTTCATTACTAAAATCGCAATTTATATTTGCTGCTTCTTTTTCAATCATTTTTATTGCATCAGCTTGGGCTTCATAATACAGTCTTGCTTGCTCTATGCCGAAATGTTCAATCAACTCGTCATATATTAAACCATGCTGTGCAGTCACTTTTGCAGTTGTATGGCCAGTCGTTCCTGCTAAAACTTCCCCGGCGTCTAATAAAATCACTTTCAACCCTTCTTTAGCCAATAAGTAAGCTGAAGTAATCCCTGTTATACCAGAGCCAATGATAACTACATCTGTTTTAGTGTTACCGTCCAATGATTGATATTGGAGTTGTTTTGCTTCCAACCAGTACGATTGAGGGTATTTCGGCATATTATTTTTTTCATTATTCATACAATCACCTCTAAAATATATATCTCCGTTTAATATAGCCTTATGGATGTTTCTTATACTTCTTTCCTCAATTGACGTAAAAAAGTACAGTGAGCTATAATGATAGAATTAAGAAATTTATGAAAATAAAACAAGGTGATTTATACTTTTGGTGTATAAAAAGGAGATTCAATAGGATGAAATTTGAGACGGCATTATTACATGGAGATAAAAAAGAAAAGCGCACAATTCAAAGTAAAGCAACACCGATTTATCAAACCTCTGCATTTACTTTTAAAAGTTTAGAAGAACTAGAGGGTTTTTATAGTGGAAACGGCAACTACTTGTATACGAGATCAGGCAATCCAAACACTGATGAGTTAGGAGAAGTTGTCGCAAGATTAGAAGGTGCAGCAGCAGGAGTTGCAGCTGCATCAGGTTTAGGTGCCATTATGGTAGGAATATTAGCAGTGGCTAAAAATGGTGATCATATTATTGCTACTGATGATGTGTATGGAGGAAGTTTTCATCTTATTGTGGAAGAGCTCACGCAATTCGGTATTGACGTAACAATTGTTCCTTTTAGCGATATGACGCAAGTCGAGGCGGCAATCAAAGAGAACACGAAGCTTTTATATACAGAATCAATTACTAATCCTTTATTAAGAGTAGAAGATCTTAAAGCTGTTGTATCATTGGCGAAAAAATACAATCTGAAGACATTGATTGATAATACATTTGCTTCACCGTTTCATTGTCAGCCGATTGAGCTTGGGGTAGACATGGTTGTTCATAGTGCGACCAAATATATTGGTGGGCATAGTGATGTCACTGCTGGTGTCATTGTTGGTAGTACTGAGTTAATCGAACTGGCTGCAGCAAAAGTCGTAAATCTTGGCGTGAACTTAAGTCCTTTTGAAGCATGGTTAACAGTAAGGGGAGCAAAGACATTAGCATTAAGGATGAAGGAACAATCTTATCATGCGAAAAAAGTAGCAGAAGCTTTACTTATTCATGAAGGAGTGGAGAGAGTTTATTATCCCTTCGAACAAAATGGAGCATATGGATACGGGGCAATGGTCACGATCGAACTGAAACAACAAGCTGATGTATCAACTTTTTTCCGTTCACTAGGGTGGATAAAAATTGTTCCTACTTTAGCTGGTGTTGAATCTTCTGTTTCACATCCAATTACAACTTCGCATCGTGCGGTACCAGAAGAAACTTGTGAGGCGTTAGGCATTAATGAGCATTTGATTAGAATCTCCATTGGTATTGAACATTACGAAGATATTATTTCACAGCTTTCCATGGCTATTGAAAAAGCAATGAATAAGTAAAAAGAAAGGCTGTGACGGTGGTGGTCACAGCCTTAAAATATTTAATTTAAGAGGTCATCTATCTCTTCTTTTTTTTCATCTATTTGGGTAGAATCTTTTGAATGAAGCGCGTACCTTAATGTGTAAACAAAAACGCCAGCAGCCAAACCAACGATGAGTAAATAAGCGCTTGTTGCTATCCATAAATAAGCGATAATGATCCACCCCTTTCATTACACTTATATGCAAGTCATCACTTTTTCTTTCCATTAGACAAAGGAAACTTTTCATCGGATGACGAAATTAATTAGTAGAGTGAGGAGGGATATCATGTCTTTTAAAACAGCAGATTTATGTGACGACCATCATGAATATGTAAAGGTAAATCAAGAAGTATTATATTCATACGGTAAGAAAAAGAGATTCCATGGTAAGGTTTCAACAGTTAAGGTTTTTGAAGATAATGTACTTGTACTTGAAGCACTGGAAAGTATCCCAGAAGGTCATGTGCTTGTTGTTGATGGTGGCGGGTCAAGGAGATGTGCACTTATGGGCGATCGATTAGCAAAAATTGCAGAAACGCGCGGATTGGCGGGTGTCATTATATATGGTTGTGTGCGAGATACAGCAGATATAGCATCAATGGATATTGGTGTATTAGCAATTGGTAGTAGTCCATTAAAAAGTAGAAAAGCTGGCAAAGGAGATAGGGATACGATCGTGACATTTGGGGGGCTTGATTGGTTGCCAGACGAATATGTATACGCTGATGAAGATGGTGTCATTGTTTCAGAAAAGCCATTGTTATAAAAGGGAATAATAAAAATAATCCTTGGTCTTGCCCCTTTCAAGTAGTCAACATAAAAAAACAAATCAAAGAACGCGTGTCGATAATATTCAATATGCACGCGTTTCTTTATCTCCTTTTGTAATCGTAATAGTAAATGTAATCCTCGGGTAGTTTGTCTCCTGCCTCCCAATTACTTATATACAGCTATGCGGTTTTTTTAGGGTGAGGTGAAAAGAGTGATTCTATACAGCCTTCCTTTGCGTGAGTGGCTGCTCTTAATTTTGTAAATCCCCCTAATCGGCAGCTGAATAGCTTTAAGTTATATTCAAAGCCTTGATTTGAACGAAGAACAGCTAATGTAAGTTAAATCATTTCTGTTGGATAGCTTTCGAATGATGAGTGGTATGTTCATTGCCGTCATTAATCTGTGTAATTAAGCACCCACATTCATTTAAATCGGCAGGGGACGGCTGTTTTAGGTTTCTTTGGCATAGAAAAAATCCTCCAAGTAGTATTCTAATCTTCATGGAATCATGAAGGTTTTTTATCTACTTGAAGGGGACATGAACATTCGTTATTTAAGAATTTAGGCTGTCACTTTTAATCCCCAGAGGGTATAAAATAAGGTCGGATAATAATTCTCCGTTTTAAGTATCTCCGTTTGCACGTATTTCTTTTGGTAATATCTTTGAAGCGTTGGGAACATGGCGTGGTGAAGTCTCAATTTCGTCTGAAGATTTGATTACAACAATCATTTGACCACCATAAACGTGTGCGCTTATAAGTAAAGGAAACTCATAAGGGTTTGTAAAGGTAAAGTCTGGTCCATACCAACTTACTGTTGCGTCTCTTCCTTTTGGTACATAAGGGACTCTTTTGCTATGGGAGAATCTCTCGCCAATTTCAACACCGGCACGATCGACGGCATTAAATAGTGTAGAAGAGACCTGGCATATCCCGCCACCAATATCTTCAGATAGTTCCCCTCTTACAATTACGGGCGCACGTAGGTATCCTTTATCCTTCGTTCTTCTCCCAACAACCTCATTAAAAGAAAATGTTTCTTCAGGAAAAATGACATAATTATTAATAGCCTCAGTAGCTAATGAAATATTATGAGAGCGATTTTGATTATTGCTATTAAAGTAAGTGACATACTGTCCAATTGTTTTCACATTGATTTGACTGATTAAGTCTTTATCCACTCTTGCTGGTACAGATATAAGAGGAAGCTGGATAGTTGAGACTCCTTTGGAGAAATAATAACGAAAAAATTGATTCTTGAATTCTTTACGGTATAAACGCTTTCCTTCAATTTCTGAGATAATCATATTTCCTTTAATATAGGCGTCTTTAGGGGCAATAAATGTTTTTTTATCGAGATCTTCCATAAATGTCTCGAATTTTTTCATTTCAATAAATGGCAAATTGGACTGTGGAATAGCAAAGTCCTCTCTCTGTATTTGTGTAATTACTTTATCTTCTTTTTTAATTGTGAATATGGAATCATCATTGATAGGTGAAATCATTAACAAAAATGAAAGCAACCAAGAATGAGACATTGTCACACCTCCCAATTGTAGTATGAACTTAAATTAGTTTTACATGTATAGAATAAAATGGACTCAGCTCTCGTTCAGACTTAAGTCTTAGAGCAAAATCAAGCTGTGGCACGTTATGTACGATCTTATAAATAGGTAAGATAAATAGTGAAAGGAGGATGAGAAATGAAAAAATTTCTTTTAATCATAGCAGGTGGAATTGCGGCAATAGTTGTATTGGCGAATTTAGGTTCACTTATCGCATTAGCGATTACAGCTGCATTACTTTATTTAGTATTTAAACAATTTATCAAAACAGATGGTTGGGAAAAAGTAGCTTGGGGTACTGTAGGTGTCGTTTTACTATTGTTCTCTATCAGTAATATCCCAGCAATTTTAGCTGTTCTAGCTCTTTATGTCATTTACCTGATTTATAAAAATTGGAATAAAGAAAAGCCAAAAACAAGACAAAGTGATGATCCATTTGTGAACTTTGAGAAGCAATGGTCCGATCTTCATAAATAAGCTTTGAAACAATAGGAGGAGACAATATGGTAAATCTATTAACAAGAATTAAAAACACGATTGTAACAGATATCAATGAGGTGCTCGACAAAAAGGAAAGTAAAAATCCAATAGCGTTATTAAATCAGTATTTGAGGCAAAGTGAGCAAGAAACAGAAAAAGTGAAAAAATATATCGAAAGACAATTTAAGCTGAGAGAAGAATTTCGTAAAGAACTTGCCCATGCCATGGATATGGCTACTAAAAGAAAAGGACAAGCGGAAGTTGCTGAACGAGCGGGTGAAGAGGAGCTAGCAACATTTGCGAAGACAGAAGCACAGTACTTTTCTGAAAGAGCAGATAAATTACAAACGATGGTGGCAGAAGCATCAGAGGAGCTTGGAAAGTTAGAAAGACAGTATGAAGAAATGAAGCATAAACTAAAGGATATGCAAATTCGCCGGATGCAATTAATGGGGAGAGAAAATGTAACCCGTGCCCAAGTAAAAATGAATAAAGTATTAGGAGAAGAACACTCCCACCAAACTGCTTATGATAAGTTTAATGATATGGAGAAATATATTTCAGAGTTAGAACAAAAAGTGCAAAATCAATACTTCCATAATCATATTGATAAAAAAATTGCTGATTTAGAATTGAAAATGAAAAAGGATGATTCCTTGCAGTCATAAAAACATGGTATGCTAAAGATAATTGACCGAGAAACAAGCATTGAAAGGCGTAAGGCCGACTTGCGCCTTTTTAAACAACATGATTAGGAGGGATGTCACATGTTTGAAAAATGGAATGAGGACTATAAAATGTGGATATTCATTGCCTTGGCAATGATTATTTTAGAAATGTTCTTTTTTAATCATGGGCTGATCTTCTCAATTATCATTGAAATTGGTATGATCTATATTGGTCGTAAATGGATGCCGAAGACTAGGGGCAAGGTCCTTTTTTGGCTAGGGATTTTACTTTTTGCGATTACTATTTTTAATATGATGGCATTCAAGTTGTTAATCCTTGCACTTATTGTTCATTTTGGTTATCAATTTTACTTAACGAAAAAGAAACCAAAGAAGGTTCAGCCTAGAGCAGAACAGCGGAAAGCAGATGAGCGAAAAGAGGCTGTGGTTCAGAAGAAGAACTTATTAACGAATAAAATCAGTGGGCATCAAAATACTTCTGAAGAGGTATATGAATGGGGAGATATAAATATCCAATGTGGCTTAGGGGATACTGAAATTGATTTGAGCTATACGGTATTACCTAATCAAGAGAATATCATATTTATCAAAAACCTTATTGGAAATGTACGCATATATATTCCTTATGATGTAGAGGTGTCAATCAATCATTCTGTTATTGTTGGCTCTAGCCAAATTTTCGATTTGGTAGAGAAAAGAGCTTTTAACCGCAATTATATTTTTGAGACGGAAAATTATAACCAAACTGAACAAAAGGTGAAAATCGTCACCTCTTTAATTGTGGGTGATATAGAGGTGAAGCGCTCATGAATATGGCTCAACGTCAGATCTTATATGGAGTGCTTCTTTCATTACTATTACTTATCAGCATGATGTTGTCGTTTTATTTTGTTTTCCCTATTCGCCTGATTGATTTCTGGCATTTTAAAGTAGTTGATATTCCCTTTGCATTGTTTGCACCAATGATAAGCATCTTATTAGGTGTTTTTTATGGGTTATTATCTGGTTATAGATGGCAGAAGCAACTGAAAGAGATGGAAGGCTGGCTTCATGAGGTAGAAGAAGGAAGAGTACTCACGGTTAATCATGAGGAAGTAAGTGCTGATGTTCAAAACATATATCAAAGAATGATTAAAATACAGAAGCAAATATCAGAACAGGCAAAGTATACGCAACGGCTCGCAAATGAAAAAGCGAAAGATATTGATAATCGTATGCAAGAAATTATATATGAAGAAAGAAATCGTTTGGCAAGAGAATTACACGATTCAGTCAGTCAACAGTTATTTGCTGCATCTATGTTAATGTCAGCGATTATGGAACAAACAGAGGAAAAATCGGCCAATGAGGTTAAGCAATTGCAGTTAGTAGAAGGGATGATTCACCAATCCCAGCTAGAAATGCGTGCTTTATTGCTTCACCTACGCCCTGTTGCCTTAAAAGGAAAAAAGCTAATAGAGGGTATCGAGGAACTGCTGCTTGAGTTAAAACAAAAAGTCACAATGAATATCAAATGGAGAGCAGAGGACTTTTATTTAGATAAAGGGATTGAGGATCACCTTTTTCGCATTCTACAAGAATCTGTTTCCAATACTTTGCGTCATGCAAAAGCAGACACCTTAGATGTATTACTTATTCAACGTGACGGATTTGCTATTCTACGTATTATTGATGATGGCATCGGTTTTAATGTAGATAAGGCAAAAGCAGGTTCATACGGTATTCAAAATATGTATGAAAGAGCACTAGAGATTGGTGGTACATTAAAAATGATCAGCCTTCCTAATAAAGGAACAAGATTAGAAGTAAAAGTACCAATTATTGAAGGTGGAGGGGGCGATGAAAAATGATACGCGTATTATTTGTAGATGACCATGAGATGGTGAGGATTGGTGTGACCGCTTATTTATCAGCTCAACCTGATATAGAAGTAATTGGCGAGGCGGATAACGGTAAACAAGCGATCGAGCTGGCAATGGAATTACGACCAGATATTATTCTAATGGATCTAGTGATGAAAGAAATGGATGGGATTGAAGCGACAAAGCAAATTGTTGAGCAATGGCCAGAAGCAAAAATAATAATTGTAACGAGCTTCTTAGATGATGAAAAGGTTTATCCAGCACTTGAGGCAGGAGCTACTAGCTATATGTTAAAAACATCAAAAGCAAGTGAAATTGCTCACGCGATTCGCAGAACACAACAAGGAGAATCTGTTTTAGAACCTGAGGTCACTGGAAAAATGATGTTAAAGATGAGAGGAAAAAAAGAACAACCTCTCCATGAAGAATTAACCAGTAGAGAAATGGAAATTCTACTTCATATGACGCAAGGAAAAACTAATCAAGAGATTGCTGATGAACTATACATTGCTTTAAAAACGGTTAAAACACATGTAAGTAATATCTTAAGTAAACTTGATGTCCAAGATCGCACTCAAGCCGTAATCTATGCATTTAAGAATCATATAGTGAAAG
The DNA here is from genome assembly GCF_038007625.1 of Cytobacillus sp. FSL K6-0129. Classification (NCBI taxonomy): domain Bacteria; kingdom Bacillati; phylum Bacillota; class Bacilli; order Caryophanales; family Bacillaceae; genus Cytobacillus; species Cytobacillus sp. FSL K6-0129. The sequence goes on from NZ_JBBOXM010000001.1 coordinate 4,323,822, forward strand.
AATAGTTTAGAGAGAGTTTTGTGATGAAGCTCTCTTTTTTTGGTCTTAACCTGATTGGTGTAGAGATGCATTTATCTTAACTCTAAGTCAAATGTTGATGTCCTTTTAGTCAATTAATAAAGGGAAAGGGATATTGAGCTAGCTTTTGCACTGCTATTTACTGGGGATTTTTAATAGGATAGTTAACTTAGAAAATTTTACTCAGAATAAACGAGCAAGGGTACTTAACCAAGCCTACATTCATAACAGTGAGTAGATTATCATGATATTTATAAATTTGAAAGTAGCCAATGTAGATGGGTATATTAGCCTTTTCCCACAGCACAGAAAATCAAAAAATCGATAAAATATATGTTTGAAAATGATTGTTATTTTAGAATATTTCATTTAAACTAGTAGTAACTGAATGGAAAAAGGAGGTGTAGAAGAGATGAGAGGAACTGTTTTAACGCGTGGAAAATGGCTTGAACATTTAACTATTTTCTGTGCAATTTTTGGCGCAATGACTGCTAACGGGATACGTCTGTCCTTTTATAACAATTGCATAGCTAAAATAAGCAGTGAAACATCTCTTTACACCCGTCAAAGAGCACAATCATAATACTGAATATTTTCTTGTATGGATACAGGTGAGTATTTATATTTAAATGAGAAAAGGGTCACAGGAGAAGTTTATTCTCTGTGGCCCTTCTTTTCATTTAATCAAATTTCTGTCTAGCTCATGTTGCTTACGGTGGTAGGAAAAAATGAGCTTTAACGCTGACAAGTGACGAAATGAGCTATTCTTAATATGGAGGAAAATGAAATGATAACGAGCGGACAAAATATAACGAAATTGTACGGTGGTGATACAGTCTTCACTAATATTAGTTTTGACATACGGAACCACTCGCGAGTAGGTATTGTTGGGAGAAATGGTAGTGGAAAGTCTACGTTATTAAAAATCATGGCTGGGGTAGAACAACCTGACCAAGGTCAAATACATTGGCGTAAACATATTGTGATTGGCTATTTACATCAAATACCAGAATATAATGAATCAGTTATTGCTTTGGATGTAGTGGAGGAAGCCTTTTCTAATTTACTTGGGGTAAAAAGAAAACTAACAGATATGGAACAAAAATTAGCTCAATCACACACCTCGAATGGGGTTGAACAACTACTCAATGAATATGGGAAGTTACAAGATTATTTTATGAATGACGGCGGCTATGAAATAGAAGGAAAAATAAAAGTAGTCATTAATGGACTTGGTATAGAAACATTAATGGAGAAAAAGTTTCAAATGCTTAGTGGTGGAGAGAAAACAAAAGTTTGCTTAGCCAAAGAGCTACTTAAGAAACCAGATTTATTATTATTGGATGAACCGACAAATCATCTTGATCTCCAAGCTGTTGATTGGTTAACAAGTTTTATTAAAGATTATGAGGGGACAATTGTTATGGTTTCACATGATCGGTACTTTCTCGATCAAACTGTGAAGATGATTATGGATTTAGAAGATGAAGAATTAACGAATTATCATACCAATTATTCTGATTATGTAAAAGAAAAGGAAAGTCGACTATTACAGGAATTTCAAAAGTATGAAGATCAACAGAAGAAAATAAAAAAGATGAAAGAATCGATAAAAAGGTTAAGAGAGTGGGCAAATCAAGCCAACCCACCTAATGCCGGGCTCCATAAAAAAGCAAGTAGTATGGAAAAGGCACTAAATCGGATGGAAAAGATAAAAAAACCCGTTTCTCATCGCAAACTACATTTGCATTTGGCAGCAGAAGAGAGAAGTGGGAAAGACACGTTAGTTATAGAAAATATGACAAAGTCTTTTAGTGGAGAGATTGTGTTAGAAAGTATTGACATGCATTTACGTTTTCAAGATCGTGCAGTGCTTGTTGGAGAAAACGGCAGCGGTAAAACTACATTAATAAAATTAATTTTACAACGTTTACTTCCAGATGAAGGAGAAGTGCGAGTAGGTAGTAATTGTAAAATTGGCTACTTAGCTCAACAAATATTTACAGAGAGAGAAAACCAAGAAAAAACCGTACTACAATTGTTCAGGGAAATACATGCTGTAGCGGAGGGAGAAGCGAGAGGGATTCTCGCAAATTTTCTTTTCTATGGTTATGCCGTTCATAAGAAGGTGAAACAGTTAAGTGGTGGTGAGCGCATGCGACTGCGTTTAGCACAACTCATGTATCAAAATGTGAATTTTCTTATCCTTGATGAACCCACAAATCATCTCGATATTGAATCGAGAGAAGTACTTGAACAGGCACTGCAGGAATTTCAAGGAACCATTTTAGCTGTTTCTCATGATCGTTATTTCATCGAGCTATTATTCAACCAAACGTATATATTGAATCAGAGAAGGCTTTCCTATTTTAATGGTTCATTCACATATGCATGGGAAAAGTGGTGCAACCAAATTCAACAGTTGGCACCTCCAATTAAGGGAGCGATAAAAAAGGTTGAAAGGGAAAGTACAGTAAAACAAAATATTCATCAAACAGATGATATAGAAGAGGAATTGGAAAAGCTAGAAGAAAGATTACAGATAATAGAAAGAAAGATGATGACTGGTGAAGCCTTGAGCATGTTGCAAGACTTACAATATGAGAAGGAACAATGTCAAATAGAACTGGATTACTTATATAAGAAGTGGTCAGCATCTTTATTGGAAGAATAGATAGAAAGGTCGGTACTATCTGTGCCAGTTATACATGGGTAGCATGCAAGCTGAAGATTGGAAATCAGACTGACTATACCTGTGTATATGGATAAAAATCAGCAAAAAGTGTTGATGTAAGAAACATCGCCACACATCCATTGTCCATTTATGGTGTGTAGGCAGTTGATGGATTAGCAAACAGAATATCACATTAAAAAGGGTTGTCCAAAAAGTCACTTCTTCGACTTTTGAGCAACCCTTTTACTCTTTTCAAAGCCTTCGTATAGGACAAAGATACTAAAAATGAAGTGTTCAATTTACAGAATTATCCATGAGGTTTCTTACCCTTTTTCTTCATTAATATTTGATGAAAGACAAAAATATCCCTTCTCTAGCAAATGCAAGTGAACCGCCCCTGCAGTGGCTATATCGACTTTATCTACCATTCATTGTTCCATATGTATGTCCCTTTTTTAGGTTAGAAAAAAACAAAAATAGAGTGAAGTGATCAGCAAACAAATATTCAACTAGGTTAATAATTTTAAGGGTTGTCTCATAGGATAGAAGAGATTATTTATTTGTGGGAACAAAAAGGAGAGGCGAAATGAACAAGTTCTTCAAGGGATTGCTTTTATTAATTCTAGCGGCTTTTGCAGGTGAATGTATTGAATTTCTGATTAATATGGTGCTTGCTAGGCAGTTAGGTGAACATGGTTTAGGGCTTTATATGTCTATTCTTCCAACCATTTTTTTGATTGTTTTATTAGCTAGTTTTGAAATGCCTGTTTCCATCTCTAAATTTATTGCAGAAAAGGATAGAAAATATCACTATAGTATGCTCAATCATGTGATTAGAATGACGGTTATCTTTTCACTTATATTAATCCCGTTAGCATCAGCGATTCTCCCATTTATTACTGTTTTTGATGATTATCATCCACTATTAAGGTGGATGGCTATTATTCTCATACCGATTATTTCATTTTCTTCTATTGCTAGAGGTTATTTTATGGGCAACGAACAAATGGGGAAGATTGCTTCTGCCAATTTTTTGAGAAAATTCATTCAGCTTTCATTGCTGGTATTACTTTTTCATTTGTTTCGCTTTGAAACGGAAACGGCAGTTTTTATAGCTGTTTGTACATTTGTTGGCAGTGAAATAGCGATTTTTGCTTACTTCATTCATTTATTTGTCATCCAGTATCAAAGGATGAAGAAATTGCCGTTTGAGCCGATGTCTGGTATGAGTGTGTGGAAAAACTTGATGGGGGTGTCTATCCCTACAACAGGTCTACGGATATTTCATGCTTTAACCCATGCGATCCAACCATTTTTAATAAAAGCAGCATTGCTAAAGTCTGGAATCAGTACGGATATTGCCACTGAACATTTTGGGATGGTTGCAGGTGTAGCAATGACAATTGGAATGTTTCCCGCTTTTATTGCTCATTCCTTTATGGTTATGCTCATTCCTACTGTTTCAAGAGCATATGCTGAAGAGAAGCATAATTACTTACGGCGGTTACTTCAACAAGTATTTTTTATCACCTTCTTGTATGGCGTTCCTTCTGTTACCATTTTTTATTTCTTTGCCGAACCTTTAACTAGTACATTTTTCCATTCGATAGAAGCAAGTATATATGTGCAATTACTGTGGCCATTCTTTCTGTTACACTTTTTTATTTTCCCTATGCAAGCATTTCTTATCGGTTTGGGGCTTATGAAAGATGCCTTTTATCATGCTGTGTGGTCAACACTTATATCTTTTGTTGCGATGTATGTATTTGGTTCGATGGAAAGTCTGCAAATGCATGGCGTAATTTTAGGCATAAATATGGGAGCCATTTTATTAATGTTCATGCATTACATGACGATATGTAAGAAGATTGGTGTTACTTGGTTTCTTACAAAACAAACAAGTTTTTCTTAAAAAAATAAAAAACACTGTAGGGGAAGAAGATCTATCATTCGTCTATTAGGGTAAGAAAAGAAATAAAGGAGGAAAGGGTAATAGACCCAGATGAAGTATGGAAGCAACAATTAACTACACATTCGAAAATTATGTGAGCGAGTATGCTCAATCATTATACAGATACATTTATTCTTTAATTAAACATCCCCAAAGAGCGGAGGATTTACTCCAAGAAGCCTTAATTTCAGCTTATTTAGCTTTCCCTTCCTTGAAAGAAGAAACAAATATTAAAAATTGGCTATATAAAATTGCATTAAACAAATGTAGGGATCAATGGAGAAAACAACAAAGTGAACGACAATTTTTAGAAGAGAGGCTACCTGCTCTATATGAGGAAGCCAAATCTCCAGGGGCCGATGAATTGTTTGTTAAAAAAAGTAATCGAGAAGAAGTAGAGAGGATTATCTTTTGTCTACCTGAAAAATATAAAGAACCACTATATCTTTATTACTTCGAACAAATGTCATTAAAGGAAATAAGTGAAGCAACAAAGCTACCTCTCTCGACAATTAAGACAAGGTTGAGGAGGGGGAAGGCAAAACTTCACCCAATGATTGTAGAAGAAAAATAACCTAAGGAGAAATCCCTAGGTTATTTTTCTTCTTGTTGATTATTATAATAATTAACGGAAGTCATAGCACCTTCACTGACCATTTCATTATCGCGGGTGTCTTGTGGATCGGGATGTCCGGCTTTCATTTCATATTGATTCTCACTATTAGTTGGAAGATAACTTTTCATTTTATGTGTGAGTGTCTGTAACTTTTCACGATTTTCCTTCTTAGCAAGTAATAGTAAACTTGTTACGCCAACTCCTGCAATAATAAAGTTCTTTGGACGAGATTTCATATTAACTCCTCCTTCATTTTATGGAAAGTTTATTTCTTGCATGTATTATAATTACCCGTTTTATTTATATATAAACATATGGTTTTGTTATGTTCATTTTCAGGGAATGTTAAAGTAGGAGGGTGAGAATGAATGGATACAAAAGAGATGAATAATTGGCGATGGCTTAATTTTTTTGAACCAGAAGCAAACAAACATCTAGAATTCCCTTTTTATAAAGAAGAGATAGAAATGTGGATTGAGCATATTTCCTCGCAAGAATCAAATCATCTCCATTTGCGTTCAACGGAAGGGAAAAGCTACATTTGTGGATCGCTCATTTATGAACAAAAGCTTAATCAACAAAATGAATATAAACTTCTCCATTATTTTCTAACAGAACATGTATTGATAACGAGTGAATTTGAACAGGATAGTCATATTAATGATGATATGATGGAAGCTGAAAATGCAGTTGCTGGTTTCTCTATTCTTTTAGCTGAGATATTAAAGAATAGTATTAAAAGAATTGATGATTTTGAGCTGAAATTAAACGATTTACTTTGGGAAATCAAACAAAAGAACAGTATTGATCGATTAGAAGAAATTTTTCAGTTAAGGCATGAAGTGTTAGTTTGGAAAAACTTTATGATTCCAATTATAGAATTATCGTTTGGTTTGGAAGAAGCATTTTCAAGCGAAATTGTTGAGACAAAGCATTATAAAAATATGAGAAAAAGATTAGAGAGAGGAAGTATGTTAACGAAAGAGTATATTGAAGAAATTGATCACCTTGTACATTTTGAAGAAATGGTATCCTCCCATCGAGGAAATGAAGTCATAAAAACTTTAACAGTTATTACGACATTATTTACACCAATTAGTGCATGGGGAGCTCTTTGGGGGATGAATTTCACATTTATGCCGGAATTAGATGAGAAATGGGGTTACGCAGGTGCATTAATCGTTATTATTCTATCTACTGTAGCTGTTTATATGTTGCTGGTGAAAAAAGGATGGACAGGGGACACACTCAGGCCAAAAAAGAAGAATTCATTTTTTAAATAACGGTAATGAGGTATGATATATAAAGGTATCCTTTGATACTTTTATGAAGGGAGAAAATAGTGTGAGTGAATCAAAGTTTTGTAAAGAATCATATGTTGTAAAAACAAGTATTGTTCAACCACCAGATACAAATGGACATGGGACGCTGTTTGGTGGGAAGTTAATGGCTTATATAGATGATATTGCTGGGATTGCAGCTATGAGGCATTCAAGAAAAGCGGTTGTAACAGCGTCAACTGATTCAGTTGATTTTTTACATCCTATTTACGCTGGTAATGCGGTTTGTTTAGAAGCATTTGTTACATATACAGGCAGGTCCTCAATGGAGATATTTGTAAAGGTTATTTCAGAAGATCTCTTAACAGGAGATAGAAATATTTGTGCACTATCTTTCCTTACAATGGTAGCACTTGGTGAAGATGGGAAACCAGCACCGATTCCTAAAATTGTACCAGTGACTGACGAAGAAATGAGTTTATATGAAAGTGCAAAAGAAAGAGCGGAACATAGAAAGCGTAGAAGGAAGGATAGCGAAAAAAGGGCACAAAGCTTTGGAACAGAACTACCGTGGAGAGAATAGATTCCTTTCTTTAGTGTAATAACACGGGTTATATGAATGAGTACTAAAAATAGCTTGCCAATTGGCGAGTTATTTTTTATTTGAAAAGAACTTCCTCATGTAAAATAAGAAAAATGAATAATTATTCATTTTAGGCAGGAAGATTCATTTACCACATAGAATATTAATAAAGTTACTGCGATGAAATGAAAGATTTAGAGGACAATTAGATACTGAAATCATTACCGCTATACTGTAATCCTATTGAAAAATCATGTGAATTTTAGAGTAACGAATTTCTTTCTATTTTATGTTTGCATTTCCATGTCCTTGCTACAGCTTAAGGTATTTTATTGATAAAAGGGAGGCTTAACATGTCTGTATTACTTGAACTTGAAGAAATGACGGATAAAATGAATAATCAACCAGAGTATATTGTAAATGAAAAAAATAGAGTGTTTCAAGTGGATTTAAAAGAAAGTGGCCCCATTCAAATTGTTTTATGCGATGGAAAGGTAAGTGTAATTGAAGGGGAAGCTGACGATCCTGCGGTTAAATTAAGAATGAGTGATAGTCACTTTTCTAGTCTATTAAAAGGTGATTTAAACACGACGGTAGCGTTTATGACAGGTGGTTTAAAGGTTGAAGGTAATGTTGGGTTAGCATTGAAGCTTCAGGAAATATTAAAAAAATATCAATCTTTATAAGAGGTAATGTTTAAGGCAGGCGTTCAAGTAAACACCTGCCTCAAACTCATTTTAATTGTAAGACCATATGAATTTCATCATAATAATGTCCGACCACTTTTAAAGCACGAGGTTCATGAGCATATGAGCGAAATCCTAGTTTTTTGTATAATTTTATTGCAGGTTGATTATCAGCCATGACAGTTAAATGTAATTGTTCAATAGTCGTACTACCTTGTGCTTTTTCTATGACCGTGTTCATTAATTGTTTTGCCATCCCAAGCCCTCTAAATTCCTCTCGTACAAATAAACCAACGATATGTGCTTTATGGCGCATTTTTAATTTACTTTCATATAACAAAGTGATGATGCCGCCTAATTTACCTTCATGAAAAGCACCGTAAGTGATTGCTTGACTAGAGAGCAATTTCTTTTCGATATCTAGTAATGATTGCTGTACTTCTTCTTCAAAACTAGAGGCGAAACTTTCTGGATGTTCTTTAAGTCCAATGAGACGTATTTGTTTGAAACTTTCGGCATGTTCTTTATGTAAAGGTATGACTTTCATTTTATTCTCCTCAACGTTTATAAAAATTATGATAGAGCTCGTTTCTTTAAATGAAAATTAGGGTACTAATAATAACAGCAACTTACGGGATGGGGCATGGTAATGAAAGGTAGAAGAAGAGTAGAGTTTTTATTTGTATTCATTCTGATGGTTACATTATATATCGGACTTTTTATGGCAACAAGTATAATGACTACGATAATGTGCCTTGTATTTTATAGTTTGGCAATATTAGTGATATGCTATTCCATTATGCTGGAAGATCGAACCCCACAGCATACATTATTATGGATGTATGTAATCGTATTCTTTCCGGTGTTTGGATATTTATTTTATTTATTTTCAGGGCAATTATATATGAAAGGGTATTTATTTAAAAGTAAACGTAGCAGAGATAGAGATGAATGGAAACGCTTAATGCATAGAGAAGAAGAACAAGACATATCATTCCTCCAAGATGGCCAGCTTCGATTTGCGGAATTTGCTAATCATTCATCATTAACTCCGATAAGTACGAAGTCTAAAGCAACCATTTTAAAAAACGGTGATGAAACTTTTTTTGAAATTAAGAGAAGGCTGTTACAGGCAAAAAAATTCATTCATATGGAATATTACATTTTTCGTTCTGATCGCTTAGGAAAAGAAATAATGAAGATATTGATGGATAAAGCCAAGCAAGGAGTAGAGGTGTTATTTATTTACGATGCAGCTGGGAGCTTAACACTGCATGCGGAAGATATCAACCAGATGTTAGATGCTGGCATCCGAGTAAAACCATTCTCGCCTTTAAAGTATGGTTTTTTTAATCAGAAATTTAATTTTAGAAATCACCGTAAGATTATCATCATTGATGGAGAAATCGGCTTTACGGGTGGATTGAATGTTGGAAATGAATATTTGGGTGAAGATAAGCAAATTGGATTTTGGCGAGATACCCATCTTTTATTAAAGGGTGAAGCTGTCTATATACTACACACGATATTTTTATTAGATTGGGAATATGTTGCTAATGAAGAGGTGTTGGATAAATATCGTAATGATAGGAAGCCTATACATAAAAAAGATGATGTGGTAGACGGAGCGCTTCAGGTCGTTGCCAGTGGACCAGATACGCAACAGGGTATTATGGGGGATTTTTATTATTCGATGATTTCGTCTGCTGATTATTCCATTTGGATTGCTACCCCTTACTTTGTACCAGATGAAGCCATTCGTACGGCATTAAGAGTAGCTGCGGCAAAAGGGATTGAAGTGAGAATTCTCGTCCCTGAAATCAATGATAGTTTTTTTACGCAATATGCTAGCCGTTCTTATTTTTCTGAACTTCTTCGCTATGGAGTAGAGATCTATTCATATAAAAAAGGTTTTCTTCATCAAAAAATAATTATTATTGATGGGAATTTAGCCAGTATTGGTACTGCTAATATGGATATGAGAAGTTTCCATTTGAACTTCGAGGTGAATGTTTTTCTTTACGGGACAAGTTCTATTAGAGATTTAGTTGCTCATTATGAAGATGATATGAAAGATAGTTTTAAAATAAGTCCGGTACAGTTTTACAAAAGAGGATTATTAGAAAGAACAAAAGAGTCATTTGCGAGATTATTTTCTGGTGTACTTTAATTCGGAACATTGTTTTGAACTGTTCGTAATCATATGAAAGAATCGGAAGCTGGTTCTTAAATGCAAAAAGAAGAGCATCCATTCTTTCTTTGCTTTTGATATTAAGTTTAACTGGCTAGAATACAGTTAAGATTTATTTGAGAAGTTACATAGGGGAGTAGGTATCAGCTCGAATTGAAACAATAAATAGTAACATTTTTAACGTTGCTAAAATGGTTTCTTTACTTTTAAGCAAATTATTATCGTTTTCACTAACAATCCAATAGAATGGAGATATTAAATATTGGGGGTTCGCCATTGGAACTTATAGCTAGTCTTACTTATATAAAAGTTGTGCGTAAAATTGATTGGAATGTCCAAAAGTATGAGGAAATAGAAAGTGAAATCAAACTTTTCGATGAGAAAATTATATGGAGTGAAGACGAAATAGATATCCAAGCTGTTTTTGATATTTCATTTAGAGAATCGAAAAAAAAGCTAGGTACATTGTATTTACATACTAATCGTGGTGTATATCCTTTTTATATGAAAGATGTACCTAAGCATTTTATAGAGCAATATCGAAATCTAATTAAAAAATAACTAAGATTGGATTCCTCTTCATACAATCCTTGTTCCTTATTAGAGATTGTATTTCTTCATTTACCTATTTTAAAGATGTCCACGAGAATACTATCGTCTTCACTATCAGTAAACTACCCTTTATTTAACTCTGCTTCCATGACCAATCGTTTTCTATAGCTGATCTTTGAAAGAAACAGTCCGAGTTCATATAGTCCAATTAATGGAAAGAGTACGAGTATTTGTGAGAAAAAGTCTGGTGGCGTAATGAGCGCAGAAACAACAGCAAGCACCACATATGCGTATTTTCTTACTGACTTTAGCATTTCTGGGGATACGACCCCGATATTTGTGAGAAAGACTAGTAATAATGGAACTTCAAATAGAAACCCAAACGGAATAGTAGAAATCAATAAAAATGAGAAATATTCTCGAGCAGTAATCATCATAGAAAAATTACTTTCGCCAAGGTGCATGAGAAAACCATAAATGGTTGGGAATACAATGAATAAACCAAATGATAAGCCAATGGCGAAGCTACAAATAATTCCTGGAATGAACATGATTGAGATTTTTGCTTCTTTATCATTTAATGCAGGTCTAATAAATAGCCATGCTTGAAAAGCAATGAAGGGAAGGGAAATGCCGAGGCTAATGCTACCGGCAATCCCTGTGTATAGTCTAATGACATCTAATGGCCCTAGCATGACGAGATCATAGTCATTAGCTAGAATGGGAATAAGGTGGTTAATAAACACTAAGCAAAGGATAAAACAAAAGGTAAAGAAGACAATCGATCGAATGAGCACTTTTCTTAAATCAGTTAAATGCTCCACTAGTGTTTGGTCATTATTCTCCATCTTTACAGCCCCCATCACAGATGTTATTTAGATTCCTCTTCATTTTTAGCAGCCACTGTCAAAGTTTCCTTCTCATTATCGTCCATAATTTCTCTTGTCGATCTTTTAAATTCAGCTAATGTTTTTCCGAAAGCTGAACCAATTTCAGGTAGTTTTTTTGGTCCAAATATAATTAAGGTGATGACAAGGATAATGATTAAACCTGGTATTCCGATATTTGTTAAACCCATTACAAATCAACCCCTTTCCTCCTAATTAGGCGAGCATGCCACCTTCTTTGCTATATTTGAGGATACCTTCTGCTGCTCTGAATGCGAGGGCACCAACAGTTGCCGTTGGGTTATAGCCCCCATTATGCGCAAAAGCAGAGGCACCTACAACAAATACATTCTCAGCATCCCACATTTGCAGATAATTATTAACAGCAGATGTTTCCGGTTCAGCGCCCATAATGACACCACCTGTATTATGGGTTGTTTGATATGGCACAATATCATAACTTTCAAGATTCGAACGTTCATTTACTTTATCTGCGCCCATTTCAAGCATAATTTGATCTGCAATTTTGCCGATATAGTTATAAAGCTCTTTATCTTGTTCTGTAAAGTCATAAGTTAAACGAAGCAATGGTAGACCATAAGCGTCTTTGTACGTCGGATCAAGGTCCATAAAATTATGTTGTACAGGCATGGAAGCACCTTGTGTTCCAATATTGAGTGATCTTGTAAAATACTTAATGGATTGTGCCTTAAACTCAGCTCCCCAGTTTGGTGTACCAGATGGAACGGTATTTGAGCCAATCGGTCGTTTACCTGATTGATTAATGGAGATAGAGCCACCATGGATAAAGTTTAGATCTGAGTGATCAAAGTTATCACCATTATAATCATCAATTGTTGCACCTAATGCTCCTGCCCCCATAAAAGTGTTAAAGCGTTCTTCTTCAAAAAAGCCTGTAGAGCCAGGGAGAATCTGATAACAATAGTTTTTACCAATCACACCAGTCCCGTTTTCTGGGTTATAGGCTTTGCCTATTTTTGAATGGAGAAGTAGTTTCGTATTATTCATGACATAGCTCGTAAGCACGACTGTATCAGCCGGTTGAATAAATTCTTCTTTCGTTAATACATCTACGAATTTCACACCGGTTGCTTTTCCACCTTCATGGATGATTTCAGTTACATTAGCAAAATTGCGTATATCTACATTGCCTGTTTCCTTAGCATAAGGAATGACGGCAACAGTTGGATCTGCCTTTGCACCGTATTCACAACCAAAGCGTTCACAAAATGCGCAATATTGACAGTTAGCAATCTTTGCACCGTACATGTTCTCATATGGTTCACTTAAATTAGCTGAAGGCATATGGTATGGATGCATACCTAATGAGTTTGTTGCATCTTTAAACCGTTTGGTTAATGGTGTCTCTTTCATCGGTGGTGTCGGATATGGATTGGAACGTTCCGGTCCAAAATGAGCTTCTTCACCACTAATACCAGCGACCTTCTCATATTTATCAAAATATGGTTCCAATTCGTCGTATGTAATGCCCCAATCCTGAATTTGTAATCCTTTGATTTTACTTTCACCATATTTTTCAATTGTTTTTGATCGAATTTCAAAATCATAAGGCAAAAAACGGAAGGATTGGCCGTTCCAGTGAACACCAGAACCACCAGAACCTTCACCTAATAGGAAAGAACCAAGTTGACGCATGGGAAGGGCTCTTTCCTTTTGATTATTACGGAAAGTCAAACTTTCCTTTGATAAATCTTGCATTAATTCATAACGAATAGCATAACGAAGCTCATCGTGTACGACATAATAATCTTTCAAGCCTCTTTCTTTACCTCGTTCTAATCCAACAACCTTTAATCCTTCCTTACCAAGCTCGGCAGCAATAATGCTACCAGCCCAGCCCATACCGACGATGACGACATCGGTTTTAGGTAATTTTTCAGCCATTGTATTTCCTCCTGTTCAATCCACTTATTTTGTATAAGAATGTAGGGCTTGTGGTTCAATTTCCATAAATTCATCTGATTCAATTTTGTCGTAATAACTCATTTGATGCCCAGGATAGTTTTTCATTTTCCAGCCTTCCATATTAATATTTCCTCCATATGCAGGGTCAGCATATACGCCTTCAATCGTGGCTGCTCTGAGAATATTAAAAAAGGTTTTGGATGTTACTCCTTTGAGCTCAACCTCATCATTTTGGAAGGAAGTTAAGATAGCATCTTGTTGTTCGCCTTCCAAGTCAGGGAAATTCTTATCGTGTTTGTCATTTGCCACTTTTTGCAATGCCTTTATACCTGTATCAAATACTTCATGTCTCTTAAGAGGGGATTGATAACCTTGGAAGTTAGATCCTGGAAAGAAAGGTCCTTGCATATATTCACGAGCATTGTTCCCCCAAGAACCAGCGAGCGAGTGATCTATATAATAGGCAACGCCTAATTCATCAGCTCCTGGACCGTTATCATCGCTTGGGAAAATTCTTTCAGAAGCAGCGACTAAAACGGCAAACATTTCAGGGTTTGTAAAATAAAGAGGTGCTTGTAGAAAGCTGGTTCCTTGATGTTCCCCTTGTGTATTTGTACCTTCTTGCTCATCATTCATATTGGCACCAATGAGCCCACCGATGATTCCTCCACCGACAAGTCCACCTGCTACGTAACCAGAGTTTCTAATAAAGCGCCTTCTTGACATTTTCTTTTCAGAGTGTTGTTCTGCCATTCGTAAAAAACCTCCTTTTTTCGTATTATGTTTATAAAGTGTTCCGATTATCCAGATTTATTCATTTTTGGGCATAAAAAAAACGACAGAAGTATTCTGTCATTTTTATCATGTTACTTGTTATTTTCTATCTTTCAGTAAACCAATTAGTCTAAGTAAGTTTAGGAAGAGATTAATAAAATCTAAATACAAATTCAAAGTGTAAGTTGGAATTTGACTTTTTTTAATACCGTATCTTTTCAAACGATTAAAGTCATATAGAATATAGCCACTGAATATAAGGACACCTATAAATGAATAAATGAGTAGTGAAGTGTCATCTAATGGCCAAAAGATTCGTATGATAGCCATGATGATAAAGGCAAGTAAGGCAATTGATAATATACCGCCTAAAAAACTAAAATCTTTATTTGTAATAGTGGCATAGCTCGCAATAAAAATAAAAATGATAGTTGTTGCTATGAGCGTCATTAGTATCGTTTGCATACCTATTGAAGACACATATTGATATAGAATGGGATAAATAGACAAACCAGATATAAAGGTAAATAAGAATAAGAAAAAGTAGGAAATCCCCTTTTTTCGTCTAAGAAAAAAAGCGATGATTAACATAATTACTTCAATTATCTTGATCGGAAGAAAATATTGGCTTGGAACAACTGTACCAAGGAAGACTCCAATAGTGGCAATAGCAAGAGAAATCACAAAAATAATAATAACACGACGAAAATATTGTTTTTGAATAGATGATGGCATTGGACCACTTCTTTCTATATAAGATTACCTGTGTGTATTGATGCAGGAGCATTTATGTGGGAAATAGGAAAAAGAACAAATGATATGATGAGATGTCTATCATTTGTTCTTTTTGCCACTCATATAAATATTCCTAGATTTTATTTAGGACTCATGATTTTGTTTTTTTGTTATATCAAGTGAGTTCTGCTCTTGTTTTTGCAACAAGTCACGAATTTCGATTAGTAATTCTTCTTTTGCATCTTTTTCTGGCGATTCAGGCGTACTCTCTTCTTCTTTCTTCCTAATTCTTTTATTCATAAATTGGACAAAAAGAAAAATGGAAAAAGCGACAATCAAAAAGTCGAAAACGGTTTGAATAAATTGTCCATATAGTATAACAGATTCCCCAAATGGAGGGGAATAAGAGAGTTTTGTGAAATCGACTCCACCGATAAAGATTCCAAGAATAGGCATAATCAGATCATTCACTAGAGAAGTAACAATTTTTCCAAAAGCTGCCCCTATAATGACCCCGATTGCCAGGTCTAACACATTTCCTTTCATAGCAAATTTCTTAAATTCTTGTAACATAGCAAAAAATCCCTCCAAATCAAAAAGTAGTTCTTATGTTGAATTCTTTAAGAAACATTGTATATAAATATTTAAACATAGTAAACGGGAGAAATCAGGACATTAAGTTTACTTTACGATTATTTATTCTGTTTGTAGTATTGTTTCAGATTTGTTACAATTTAGAATGTCAATAAAGAAATGTATGATAGCTTAAAAATAGAATTGACGACTAGTCTTTCATAAAAAGGACTTTACTTAGAATATTAAGCACTTGGCAAGGGCCAAGTGATTTTTGTTGATAGGGAGATTTAAATGAAGAAATATTTATATATATTAATGTTAACTACTCTCATGTCTGGTTGCATGAATGAGTCAAAGGTGAATAAACAAGAAATGGAGCCAAGTTCAACTGTTGCTCATGAAGCGGATGAAGTAGAAAAACAACAGGTGGCAGTCCTTAAAGAAAATGCCATTTACGAAACAACAATGGTGGATGGGGAAAAAAGTTATGAAGTATATATTTCCTCAAATCAAGATGATAGCAATCAATATTCATTTTTTGTTGCTGAAGAGAACGGCAAAATGGCATATAGCCAAGAGCTTGCCTATGAGAAATTCAATAAAAATAATATCTATTCACTGAATACAAATAAACAAACTCTTATTATATTATCACTTGAAAAGAGTGAGGAAGTATCGTCACTTCGAGTTATTTCAATGGACCAAGGGATATTAAGAGAGGTACCGATTGAAGGTGGAGAATTGCTTAACTTAACAGATAGAAAACTTAAATCCTTAAGTCAAAATGTCCTTCAATCGGCCTATCCGGTTAATCAAAATGAATCGATTTTTCTCAGCTGGGAATTACAAAATGATCCATTAGTCCTTTCACTCCATGATGAAGCAACGGTAACTGAAGATTCTGGTGCTTATCAATCATTATTAGATCAGTCTTGGATGGATATTTGGAGCGAGACGGAAGAAGTGTTTTATCCTTATGAAAATATTGAGTTGACTAAAGAAGTAATTGAAAGAGCGAAAATGGGTATACCTATGGGTGGCCCTTATCCAATTGGTACGAACATAGAAGACATTAAAAAATCTAACCCTTATTACATTCAAGAGGGAATACTTCATGGTCAACAGTATTTAATGTATCCAGAAACAATCTACTACTATAACAGAGAAGATGGGGCTGTATCTACAGTTGCCATCCCAGGGGAAAGATTACAATCTTCATTAGCAGATCTCAAGAAGTTATTAGGAGATCCAGTTAGACAAGAAGAGGAGAACGGTTTAATCTATTCTGAATTTCTTGCAGATAAATATGTTCTTAAAACCTATACGGATGAATCAGGAGAGATCAAGCAAATCTCATTAAGTAAGCAATAAAACATTATATTTTGATCATAGGTAGGCTGCGAAATTTTAAAAAACAAGATAGTAGCAGCCTATTTGTGCTGCCTAAATTCAAAGGGTTCTCGCATGGTAAGTCACTCAGAAAGAAAAACAGAACTGAGCGCTTTGCAAAAGGGTGTAGCAAGTCACTCAGAGAGAAAGCAGAGAGTGAGCGCTTTGTAAAATGGATTAGCAAGTCATTTAGAGAGAAAAGAGAGAGTGAGCGCTTCGCAAAAAGAGTTTGCAGGTCACTCAGCAAGAAAATAAGAACTGAGCGCTTTGAAAAAGGGATTAGCAAGTCACTCAGAGAGAAAAGAGAGAGTGAGCGCTTAGTAAGAGGAGTTAGCAGGTCACTCAGCAAGAAAACAAGAACTGAGCGCCATGCAAAAGGGATCAGCAAGTCACTCAGAGAGAAACCAGAACATGAGCGCTTCGCAAAAGGAGATTGCAGGTCACTCAGCAAGAAAACAAGAACTGAGCGCCATGCAAAAGGGAACAGCAAGTCACTCAGAGAGAAAGTAGAGAGTGAGCGCTTTGCAAAAGGAGTTAGCAGGTCACTCAACAAGAAAACAAGAACTGAGTGCCACGCAAAAGGGAACAGCAAGTCACTCAGAGAGAAACTAGAGCATGAGCGCTTCGCAAAAGGAGTTAGCAGGTCACTCAGCAAGAAAACAAGAACTGAGCGCCACGCAAAAGGGATTAGCAAGTCACTCAGAGAGAAAGCAGAGAGTGAGCGCTTCGCAAAAAGAGTTAGCAGGTCACTCAGCAAGAAAACAAGAACTGAGCGCCGCGCAAAAGGGAACAGCAAGTCACTCAGAGAGAAAAGAGAGAGTGAGCGCTTAGTAAAAGGAGTTTGCAGGTGACTCAGCAAGAAAACAAGAACTGAGCGCCGCGCAAAAGGGAACAGCAAGTCACTCAGAAAGAAACCAGAACATGAGCGCTTCGCAAAAGGGATTAGCAAGTCACTCAGAAAGAAAAGAGAGAGTGAGCGCTTCGCAAAAAGAGTTTGCAGGTGACTCAGAAAGAAAACTAGAACTGAGCGCCGCGCAAAAGGGAAAAGCAAGTCACTCAGAGAGAAACCAGAGCATGAGCGCTTCGCAAAAAGAGTTAGCAGGTCACTCAGCAAGAATACTAAAACTGAGTGCTTTGCAAAAGGAGTATGCAGGTCACTCAGAAAGAAAATAAGAACTGAGCGCCACGCAAAAGGGATTAGCAAGTCACTCAGAGAGAAACCAGAGCATGAGCGCTCCGCAATAATCTGTTCCTCAAAAAGCAATATTACTTAGAGTAGTAGGAATAACAATAATGTATGATTCACAAAAAACAGAATGCTCAGGGGGCGTGCTTGCTCATTCACAAAAGATATTGTATCCCCAAAAAATCACGAAAAGTAGACCCAAACGCTAACGTTTGGGTCTGAAGAGTGCTCACGCAATATTTCTTTGTTAAAATGCCCAATCCCCTTTACGGAATACTGGCTCTGTTGTACCATCTTCAAGGATACCGTCAATATCCATTTCAGAGGAACCGACCATAAAGTCTACATGGGTGATGCTTTCGTTTAATCCGTTTGTTTCTAGCTCTTCACTATTCATTTTTTTGCCACCTTCTACACAGAAGGCGTAGGCGCTGCCGATAGCGAGGTGATTCGATGCATTTTCATCAAATAATGTGTTATAGAAAAGAAGGTTTGATTGAGAAATTGGTGATTGAAATGGTACAAGCGCGACTTCACCCAGATAATGAGAGCCCTCATCTGTCTCAACTAGTTGTTTTAAAATTGCTTCGCCTTCCTCAGCTTTATAATCAACTATTCTTCCATCTTTAAAAGTAATGGAGAAGCGGTCAATAATGTTACCACCATAACTAAGTGGTTTTGTGCTTGCGACAGTGCCATTTACACCATATTTATGTGGCACTGTGAACACTTCCTCTGTTGGCATGTTTGCCATGAATTCATGACCGTTTTCATTGACGCTTCCAGCACCAACCCATAAATGTTTTTCTGGTAATTCAATCGTCAAATCTGTTCCTGGTGCGGTGTAATGTAATTTTTTATAACGTTTTTCGTTTAAGTATTCTACTTTTTCATGCAATGTTTGATCATGATCTTTCCATGCTTGGATAGGATCATCTAAATCAGTTCGTGTTGCTTTAAAGATAGCATCCCATAGTAAGTTGACTCGTTCCTCTTCTTTTGCGTCAGGGAACACCATATTCGCCCAAGCTTGAGAAGGTGCGGATATTACTGTCCAACTTACTTTATCTGTTTGCACAGCTTTACGATATTTTGCTAATGCTTGACCTGATGCTTTTTGGAATGTGCTGATTTTCTCAGGGTCAATTCCTTTCAGTAAGTCAGGGCTAGAAGAGACAATCGCAATAAAAGCTGCTCCGTTTTCTGCTAATTCTTCCGTTTCACGCGCACGCCATTTCGGATACTCTTTAAAGGAATCAATCGGTGCTAATTCATACTTTGTACGAGAAACAATATCATCATTCCAGTTCACAATAACTTGATCAGCACCAGCTTCATAAGCATTTTTTACAATTTTTCGAACCAATTGGGCAGAATCAATAGAAGTATTGATGACTAATGATTGACCTTTTTGAATATTGACACCCACTCTAACTGCTAATTCTGCATATTTGTCGAGCTTTTCTTCAAAAGTACTCATACTATGTACACTCCCTTTGTCAAAAACTTCTTACTTATTGTAACTTTTCTATAGGAAAAAAGAAACTTTTTATCTTTATGACAAGATAGAGGGAAGAACTACACGGTTTACATGGTAAAACATAAGCAAGAAGTTGTTCATGATATAACAAAAAAACTGCCAAAACAGCAAGATTCTTACTGGATTGACAGTGTATGTTTACTCTTTATCTTCCATTGCTTGTTTTAACAAGTCACCAAGGCTCGTACCGAATTGATCATTTTTAGCAGAGTATTTCTGAACAAGCTTTCTTTCTTCACGTTTATTGACTTTTTGTTTCTTATCTGCCGCTTTTTCAACCACATTACATTTGCGACATTGGAAGTATGTGCCAGCTTTCCCGTTGTGAACTTCCATCTTTTTATGACATTGAGGACAACGACGATTAGAAAGCTTTGGATCTTTTCTTTTTCTGAAGTTACAATCCAGACTCGAACAAACGAGGATTTTCCCATCTTTCGTATTCCGTTCTTTTAAGAAAGAGCCGCATTCAGGACATTTCGATCCGGTTAAGTTATGGGCGCGGTAAGATTTATCACTTTTCTTTACTTCGGATACTATTTGCTTCGTTTGTTGTCTAATTTTCTTTAGAAAGTCATCACGTTTTGCTTTTCCATGTGCGATGGCTTCAAGTTCTTTTTCCCACTTAGCTGTTAATGCTGGGGATGTTAATTCATCATTTACAAGATCCATTAACTGCTTTCCTTTTTGGGTGGAATGAAAGCGCCCGTTTTGTCTTTCTACTACTTCTGATGAGATAAGTCTTTCGATAATTTCGGCACGCGTTGCAGGTGTACCTAAACCAAATTTCTCCATCCCTTGTAACAGATCGGCTTCACTTAAGCGAGCAGGGGGCTCTGTTAATTTTTTTATCGTCTCGACTGTATGAACTTGCAGCTGTTTCCCTTGTTGTAACTGATTCAACGCAGTCTTTGAATTTTGTTCATTCGTAGATGAATGGAGCGTTTTAAACCCTAAGTCAATGATATGGGTTTCTTTAGCTACGAACGTTTCACCAGCTATATCTAACTTTAATAGTACACTTTCATATTGATATGGCGGATAAAATAAAGCAAGGAATCGCTTAGCAATGATATCAAATAATTTTTTCTCATCTGTTGATAAATCACTGAGATGTACTCTTTGTTCCGTTGGTATGATAGCATGATGATCCGTCACTTTACTATTATTAAATACCTTTTTGGCTAGTACCTTACCCTTTTTCGCAAGCAAAGGTTTTACTTCTGTACTATAAGAACCAGCAATTGCCTCTAATCTTTCCATCATTGTACTTTCCATATCGCTTGTTAAATAACGAGAGTCTGTACGTGGATACGTTACGATTTTATGTTGTTCGTATAATTTTTGCAGTACAGATGATGTTTTTTTAGCTGAGAAGCCGAATTTTTTATTGGCATCGCGTTGTAGCTCAGTTAAATCATATGGAAGTGGTTGTGCTTCACTTCTTTCTTTCCGAGTAATCGATTGCACTGTTGCTTTTGCTTTTGCTGTTTGTTTTTTAATCGTTTCAGCTTGATCACTATTAAAGATTCGTTTCTCACCATTGTTTTCCCATTCTGTTTCTAATACGCCCACTTTTGCATGAATCATCCAATAATCCTGTGGGGTGAATTTCTGGATTTGTTTCTCACGATCCATAATAAGGGAAAGCGTTGGAGTTTGCACTCTACCAGCAGAAAGAGGTTCTTGATACTTCGTTGTTAATGCACGTGAAATATTTAATCCGATGAGCCAATCTGCTTCAGCTCTGCAAACAGCAGAATCATATAAATTTAAAAAGTCTTTCCCTGGTTTAAGGTTTTTAAATCCTTGTTGTATTGCTCGATCGGTGACAGATGAGATCCAGAGGCGGTGGATTGGCTTTTTCCATTTAATCTTCTCTAAAATCCATCTAGCAACTAACTCACCTTCACGCCCAGCATCGGTTGCGATAATAAAGTCTCCTACATCATTTCGCTTGGAAAGATGCTCGACCGTTTTAAATTGATGACTTGTTTGCTTCATTACCTTGATGCCCATTTTATCAGGAATAATTGGCAGGTCTTCTAGTTTCCATTGTTTGTATTTGCTATCGTAATGTTCGGGCATCTTGAGTTCTATTAAGTGACCAAGCGCCCATGTAACAATATAATGCTTGCCTTCTATATAGTTTTTATGCGACTGATTGCATCCTAATACTCTGGCTATTTCTCTGCCGACACTTGGTTTTTCGGCTAATACTAATGATTTCATATTTTCTCCCTTCCAAAAAAAACAATCTCCTAAACTAAAGGGTCGTTAATTATTATAGCGGAAAATGGAATGAATTTATATGGGTTGCTCTAGTGCTTTATTTTGCTAACATGGTAACCAGGTAGAATATGGTAAAAATCAATTGACATGAGTAAGCACCGCTTTATAATATAGATATAAGACAGATCAAATAGGTGAAGTATCATGAACGTAAATAAGAATAATTTTATTTTAATAAAAAGACCCAAGTATCATTTCGGTGATACTCGGGTCTTTTCTTTATTTTGCTAATGTGATAAGGAGGTAATAAGATGATTGAATTAACAGGGGAACACCTGACGATAGAGCAAGTGAAAGCGGTGGTCTTTCACGGAGAAGAAGTTAATATTGCCCGTATGAGTATAGAAAATGTAGAAAGAAGTCATATGGCTGTAAAGAGAATAGTTGCGGAAGGTAAAACTGTATATGGGATTACGACTGGTTTCGGAAAGTTTAGTGATGTTCATATTGATCGCAAACATGTAGAGGAGTTGCAGATCCATTTAATACGCTCTCATGCATGTGGAGTGGGTGAGGAGTTCTCAGAGGAGGTCTCTCGGGCAATGTTATTGTTAAGGGCTAATGCGCTTATAAAAGGGCATTCAGGGGTTCGTCTTGCATTAATTAATAGACTACTTACTTACCTTAATCAACGTATTCATCCTGTCGTTCCTCAGCAAGGATCCTTAGGTGCGAGTGGTGATTTAGCACCACTATCCCATTTAGCACTTACACTAGTTGGTGAAGGTGAAGTCTTTTTCAATGGACAAAAACAAAAGAGCGCAGAAGTACTACAGGCATGTGATCTTACTCCGCTGACTTTAGAAGCAAAAGAAGGTCTTGCGTTGATTAACGGTACGCAAGCTATGACCGCTCAAGGAGTTATCGCCTATATTGAAGCAGAAAACTTAGCTTTTGAAAGCGAAAAGATTGCAGCTATATCGGTAGAAGCATTAAATGGAATAATCGATGCATTTGATCATAAAGTACATGAAGCTCGTGGTTATCCTGAACAAATCGCAACAGCAAAACGAATGAGGTCATACTTAAGTGGTAGTAAGTTAACTACTGTTCAAGGAGAAATGAGGGTCCAGGATGCCTACTCTATAAGATGTATTCCGCAAGTGCACGGTGCTACTTGGCAAGCACTTAACTATGTGAAAGAAAAGCTCGAAATTGAAATGAATGCTGCAACAGATAACCCTTTAATCTTTGATGATGGAGAAAAAGTAATTTCAGGCGGGAATTTTCATGGTCAACCAATTGCGTTAGCTATGGATTTTTTGAAAATTGCGGTTGCTGAGTTAGCGAATATATCTGAAAGAAGAATAGAAAGGTTAGTTAATCCACAACTCAATCAATTGCCCGCTTTTCTTAGCCCAGAACCGGGGCTGCAATCAGGTGCCATGATTATGCAATATTGTGCAGCTTCACTCGTGTCAGAGAACAAGACACTGGCTCATCCTGCTAGTGTTGATTCTATTCCTTCTTCTGCTAATCAAGAGGATCACGTAAGTATGGGAACGATTGGTGCAAGGCATGCCTATCAAATCATAAAAAATGTAAATAAAGTTATCGCAATTGAATTGATTTGTGCTATGCAAGCGGTTGAATTTAAGGGAATAGATAAAATGGCTAATCATACCCGCTCACTATATGAACAAGGTCGAACAATTGTACCAACAATTAACCAGGATCGTATTTTTTCTAACGATATCGAAAATTGCACAGAGTGGCTAAAAATTAAAGCTTATCATTAACTTTTTTTATAAAAAAGGCTGTAAGCCCTAAGGTTACAGCCTAATAAAAATATTAACGGTTTTCACTTTGTTCAATGCGATTTTTAAAGGCTTCTTGAACGACTAAAAACTCCTCGTCTTCTTGAGCTTCAGTTGATTTTTCTTTTTGATATTGTTCATTAAACGCACCTGGATGCTGTTTGTTCTTATGATTAAAATGTTTACCTCTTGACATAGTGAATCGCTCCTTTCCATTTTATATTTCCCTTCATTCGTTAGGGATATGTAACTGTATGGAGTATAATAAGATGAAGATGAGGTGATAATTTAATGGATTTATTCTCAATTTTAGCAGAAGAGAAAATCAAACAAGCGCAAAGACAGGGAGAGTTTGCTCATTTAAAAGGGCATGGTAAGCCTTTACCGAAAGATGAACTAAGCGGGGTACCAGAATCTCTAAGAATGTCTTATAAAATAATGAAAAATGCAGGATATACAACAAAAGAAATTGATCTTAGGAAAGAGATGCTAACAATTGAACAATTAATTGCAAGTTGTGAGAATGAAGAGAAAGAAGGAGAACTAAAAAAAGAGCTGAATGAAAAGAGGTTAAAATTTCAAGCATTGTTATCAGAAAGAAAAGTGGCAACAAACACACAAATTTTCAAAAATTATGAACAGAAAATCGAAAACAAGCTTTTTAAATAACCATACAAAAATGATGCTATTCATTCATTTTTGTGTGGTTTTTTTATGTATATAAACACAAAAAGACAAATAGGATAAAAGACCTTATTAAGTTACTTCAATTACATAGAAATATGTCGAAATAAAACAAAGAAACCAGTATCTGATAAAAAAGTAATGAGTAAAAAGTTTTGAAGTAAGTATTTTTTGAAGTAGGTGTGATAAGGATGGATAAAACAACTTGGATAGGTGTCATATTAGGAATTATTGCAGTTGTGTTAGGTATGTTTCTAAAAGGAGTAGGACTGGGTGTATTAGTAAATCCCGCTGCCGTTATGATTATTATCGTTGGAACAGTAGCGTCTGTTTTAATCGCTTTTCCAGTCTCTGAAGTGAAAAGAATACCTAAAATAATGAGCGTCATATTCAAAGAAAGAGAGACATTACCGATGTCTCAAATTATTAGCCAATTTGCTGATTGGGCTCAGCTTGCACGAAAAGAGGGGTTGTTATCATTAGAAGTAAGAATAAATGAAATCAATGATCCCTTTTTGAAGAATGGTTTATCACTAGCAGTGGATGGACAGAGTGCCGATTATATTAGAGACGTATTAAATGAAGAAATTGATGCAATGGAAGAGCGCCATCAATCGGCAGCGCAAATATTTTCTCAAGCAGGAACATATGCCCCCTCACTAGGTGTATTAGGTGCAGTAATTGGATTAATTGCGGCATTAGGAAATATGAGCGATATTAACGCTTTAGGTGAAGCAATAAGTGCTGCATTTGTGGCCACGATGTTAGGTATCTTTACGGGATATGTATTGTGGCATCCATTCGCAAATAAGTTAAAGAGGAAATCTAAAATAGAAGCTAAACATAAGAGGATGATGATAGAGGGGATTTTATCTATTTTGGAGGGAGAATCTCCACGTGTGATTGAACAAAAACTATCTTCCTACTTACCAGGAAAAGAAAGAAAAGAATTTCTAGATGAAGGAAGCAAAGAATCATGACTAGAAGGAAGAAGAAGAGTCACGAAGATGAGCATGTTGATGAATCCTGGTTACTGCCTTATGCGGATTTACTTACATTATTAGTTGCTTTATTTATCGTCTTATTTGCTTCTAGTGCAATCGATGTTCAAAAGTTCCAAAAAATGTCCACAGCTTTTAATGAAGTTTTTTCTGGAGGTAATGGTGTAATTGATTTTCCTAGCCCAATGCCAGAAGGAAGTATGGCCCCTCAAAAAAAAGAAAGTGTGTCAGCTAGTCAATTGTCTGGTCTATCTGATGAAGAACAAGATACTGAGGAACTTAAAAAGTTAAAAGCCAAAGTTGATCACTATATTATAAGTAATGATATTACTGATAAGTTTGAAACGGAGCTTACAACTGAAGGCCTGCTTGTGACGATTCGAGATAATGTATTATTCTCTTCAGGTAGTGCAGAAGTGAGAACTAGAGATATACAAACAGCAGAAGAAATCTCTGATCTACTTGTGATGAACCCTCCAAGAAATATTATTATTAGTGGCCATACGGATAATATACCGATACGAAATGCTAATTTTGAGTCAAACTGGGAACTAAGTGTAATGAGAGCTGTCAATTTCATGAAAGTGCTTTTACATAATCCAGAGCTTAATCCTGAATGGTTTAGCGCCAAAGGGTTTGGTGAATATAAACCTAAAGAATCGAATGAAACGGTTACGGGAAGAGAAAGAAATCGTAGAGTAGAAATTTTAATACTTCCGAGAGAACTGACAACCAACAGATAAACTTTGAGAAAGTTTATCTGTTTTTTTATGAGAAATAGTATAGCTATAATTAGAATTTGCAGAAATATCAAACTATTGTTTATAATATAGACAAATGTTCTCAGGAGGGGGAGCCATTGAATGAAAAAGAGCAGCAAATTTTAAATTCCATAAAAGATAATCCTTATATTTCACAGTCTGAGCTAGCAGACAGCTTAAGCATTTCTCGTTCTACCGTCGCAGGCTATATTTCCTCTCTTACAAAAAATGGCTATATATTAGGTAGGGCTTATATTTTACCAAAGCAACCATCTATTTTATGTGTGGGCGCTGCCAATATTGATAGAAAATTGCAAGCTGTGGACGGCTTAGAGGAAGGGACATCGAATTCTGCGAAAACTGAACAATCAGGAGGAGGGGTAGCAAGGAATATCGCGGAGAATTTGGCTAGACTTGAAATGTCCGTTTCTTTATTATCTGCTATTGGTGAAGATCACGAAGGTATATGGTTGTTAGATCGCCTAAAGCCACTAGTAGATACAACACCTTCGATAATTATACCTACTTGCCGAACAGGAACTTATACAGCAGTGTTGGATAAAAAGGGAGAAATGAAATTAGCATTATCTGATATGGGAATTAACGATGACCTCGATGTGGAGATAATTGAATTACGATGGGGGTATTTTACTTCGGCTAAAATGGTTGTTCTAGATACGAATTTCCCAAGTGTTATATTGACAAGAGTAATAGAAAAATGTAAACAATTCAACACACCATTATGTATTACAACAGTATCTACATCGAAAATAAAAAGACTCCCTGCTCAACTATTAGGTGTGAGTTTTCTTATTGCCAATAAAGATGAGGCAAGTTTGCTTTCAGGAGTAAAACTTACAAGTGAAGGAGATTACTTTAAAGCATGTGAAATCATTTTAGCAAAAGGTGTAGAAAGAGTGATAATAACGAGAGGGGAAAATGGCCTTGTTTTCGCCACACAAGATGGAGAGGCAGGAGCTATTATGCCCCCTTTTGTTCATGTCGTTGATGTAACAGGTGCTGGAGATGCCTTAGCATCAGGAATTATTTATGCACATCATAAAGGAATGCATATAGAAGATGCTTGTAAAATAGGAATTATCTGTGCAAGTGTAACGCTTACAAGTAAGGAAACGGTTCATCCACAATTAAACCCAAAGAAACTACAACATGCCTTTCAAGAATATTTTTAGAGGAGTTGTTACAAATGAGAAAAG
Organism: Cytobacillus sp. FSL K6-0129; assembly: GCF_038007625.1. Classification (NCBI taxonomy): domain Bacteria; kingdom Bacillati; phylum Bacillota; class Bacilli; order Caryophanales; family Bacillaceae; genus Cytobacillus; species Cytobacillus sp. FSL K6-0129. Next base: position 4,351,119 of record NZ_JBBOXM010000001.1, read on the forward strand.
ATTGGTTAGATTACTCTGATGAGGTGATCGAAGCAAAAAAACAGTTAAAACCAATTGTCGCACTAGAATCAACAATCATCTCTCACGGTATGCCTTACCCTCAAAATGTACAAACAGCCAAAGAAGTTGAAATGATTATCAGGGAGAATGGGGCAATCCCAGCAACCATTGCTATTATAGAAGGTAGAATTAAAATCGGACTATCAGACGCAGAACTTGAACTACTTGCAACGAACGATTCAATTATGAAAGTTAGCAGAAGAGATTTTCCCTATGTCATTGCAGCGAAGAAACATGGAGCGACAACTGTTGCTGCCACGATGATTTGTGCAGAACTAGCTGGGATTGAAGTTTTTGTAACAGGTGGTATTGGTGGTGTCCACAGAGGGGCAAGTGAAACAATGGATATATCAGCCGATTTGCAGGAATTAGCAAAGACAAATGTCGCTGTCGTTTGTGCCGGTGCTAAATCGATTCTGGATATTAAATTAACAGCTGAATATCTAGAAACATATGGTGTCCCAATCATCGGTTACCGTACAGATAAGATACCCGCTTTTTATACGAGAAAGAGCCCGTATAATGTCAATATTCGTGTAGATGAGATAAAAGAGATTGCTGAAATGATGAAGGTAAAGTGGGGACTAGGCTTAAATGGAGGGCTAGTTATTGCTAATCCAATACCAGAAGCAGATGCTATGAATGAACTGGAAATGAATGAGATGATTGATCAAGCTCTTGTTCATGCAGAAGAAGAAGGTATCTCAGGGAAAGAGATAACACCATTCCTCTTATCTATGATTAAAGAATTAACCGGTGGTAAGAGCTTGGCAGCCAATATTGCATTAGTTAAGCATAATGCCGAAATTGGGGCAAAACTTGCTATGCAATTATAATTCAAGATATAAAAGTATCCAATTTTAAAAATCAAAGAGGAAGCTGAACATCAATCAAACTTTTAAAGGAGGAATTGATGTTCGGTTTTTTTATTTGTAGGTATTTTTTGACTCAAAAGTTCCGATTTTTTCCTCTATTCTACAAGTTTCATTATACACTTGTCGTTTTTTGATTGAAAATGAAGAAAAAAATTAGCAGATTTTAGAATGAACTAGTAGTAAAATGTAAATATCTACAATAGTCTGAAAATAAAGCGGGATTTATTGCAAAATAGGACTAATTGAGAATATGCTTCAAGTCTAAAGGGGGATTTAATTTGGAAAGGTCTTTAGTTATAGAAACACTAGATGAAGAATGGCTTGCCCTTATTGAAGAAGCAAAACAATTAGGTTTAAATAAAGAAGAGGTGAGAATTTTTCTACAAGCTAAAGAAGAGGAATAACATGACATTGAGGCCTCCGAATTAATGAGCTTACAAGATTATGGTTAAAATGGAATAAAAAAAATATAAGAAGAAAAAAACCTCCGATAAACGCGAAGATTATCGGAGGTTTCATTCATATCTCTTTTTATCTTTATAGATTCGTTTGTAAGCTTGTCTTATTTATTTCTAGTCTTCCACTTATTAAAGTCGAGAAACTCCCGAAATTCTTCTTTTGAAACCCCAGATTCCATCGCTTCTTTGACTATATTTATCCAATCAGTATCTAATTCTTCTTTATTAATTTGATCATGGATAAGGTGATCAACAGGTACATTGAGTACAGCTGCGATTTTTTCGAGGAATTGAATGGAAGGGTTCGTTTGTAAATTTCTCTCTAATGAGCTTAAGTAGGATTTAGCTACTCCTGCTTGATCTGCAAGCTCTGATAAAGACATTTTTTTCTCTTGTCTTAATGCTTTGACTCGATTACCAATCATCACGTTCACCCTATCTATCTTTGTTGTTAACAGTATCATATCAAAAAAAGAGAATCCAACCGCTTATGTCCGTAAATTGTAATCGCTTAGTCTTTTAATTGTAATAAAAAATTTTTAATCATTACATTACGGAGCTGCCGATATAAATGAGACTGTATAAACTGAATAGATTGAATTCTTACCGTTCTAAAAGAATTTTAACAGAAAATAAATATCAAGTATAGTTGTAGGGCATGTTTTCTTTAATATATTAATTAACATACATATATGTTTTAAGGGAAGACTTTCAGGGAACGGACATAATATAACCAACAATATAAACCATAAAGGAGAGATAGTAAATGAGTAAAAAAATTGCTTGTCTAATTACCGATATGTTTGAGGATTCTGAGTATACAGAACCAGCAAAAAGTTATAAGGAAGCAGGACATGAGGTTATTACAATTGAATCAGAGGCTGGTAAAGTCGTAAAAGGGAAGCAAGGAAATGATCAAGTGACGATTGATAAAAGTATAGATGATGTGAACGCAGATGAGTTTGATGCTCTCTTTATTCCAGGTGGATTTTCTCCGGATATGTTAAGAGCAGATGATCGCTTTGTTCAATTTACGAAAAAGATGATGGATGCGAAAAAACCTGTTTTTGCTATTTGTCATGGACCACAATTATTAATTTCTGCTAAAACATTAGAAGGTAGAGGAGCTACAGGCTATAAATCGATTCATGTAGATATGGAATATGCAGGAGCTAAACTTCAGGACAAAGAAGTAGTGGTTTGTCAGGATCAACTTGTGACGAGCCGCACACCTGATGATATTCCTGCCTTTACAAGAGAGTCTTTAAAATTACTCTGATAATTTAAGAAAAGCAATCGTTGCATGATTTTTGTAAAACTTTTCATTCAGCGCTAATATTAATAAGTAGAGTATAATAACTTTTAATATAACAGTGACTGAAAGAAGGTTTTGCTATTGATCGTGTTGAAATCACCTAGAGAGATTGAAAAGATGCATGAAGCAGGTAAGGTACTTGCTGAATGTCATAAAGAGATTGCCATGAGAATTAAACCGGGTATAACTACATGGGAAATTGAAGAATTTGTTGATGCCTATCTGAAGAAAATAGGGGCTACACCTGAGCAAAAGGGCTATCGCGGGTATGAGTATGCTACTTGTGCCAGCATTAATGATGAAATTTGTCACGGATTTCCGAGGAGGGAACCATTAAAATCAGGCGACATTGTAACGATTGATATGGTGGTCAATTATAATGGAGCTCTTGCAGATTCAGCTTGGACGTACGGCGTTGGAGAAGTGAGTGAAAAGGTATCTACCCTATTAGATGTCACAAAGGAATCATTATATAAAGGAATTGAGCAGGTGAAGATAGGCAACCGAATTGGAGATATTGGTTATGCGATTCAACAGTTTGTTGAAGAGAAAGGATTTTCGGTAGTAAGGGAATTTATTGGTCATGGGATAGGGGCAAGCATCCACGAAAAACCGGATGTTCCTCATTTTGGCCTCCCTCATAAAGGACCGAGAATAAAAGAAGGTATGGTATTCACCATTGAACCAATGGTGAATACTGGAATGCATCATATGAAGATGGATCAAAATGGCTGGACTGCGCGAACAGTTGATGGTGGTTTATCAGCTCAATATGAACATACAATTGCAGTCGGTAAAGATGGAATCACGATTTTAACTGAGCAATAAAACAAAAAGCAGCTGCAAATCATGCAGCTGCTTATAATAAGGACTTATTTATTCTTGCGCAAGTTTCCTAATTCTTCAGCGATTGCTTGCATTTCATTAGGACTGAAATGATTTTTTTTCATCACTAAATCGTAAATATCTTTTAGTTCTTCGTACATTTCTTCGTCAAAATGAGAAGATTTAATGGCGCCAATATTTAATACTTTTAGTTTTTCCTTGATTTTTTCGATCATATAATCGACATTTTCAGTTGATTTCTGTGATAAATTCACTTGATTTCCCCCCATAATACATCAGTAGTATAATCTTTCCATGGTTAAAGTGAAAAGTCAACCATTGATAGGTGCAAAGCTTGCATGTTTTTAGAGAAAAAAAGAAAATAAAGTATAGGTAGATTAAAAAGAATAAAGGAGTGAGGAAAATGGGAAAATCATTGTTTTGGAAAGGTGTTGTCCTTGGAGCGGTAGCGGGCGGTGCGCTCACGATGCTAGACCGTGATACAAGAGAAAATGCAAAATCTAAATGCAGAGAAACGACAGAAAGTGCAAAATATTACATAAAAAATCCCGATGAAGCCGTTCAACAAGTGAAAGGTGTCTCTTTAAAAGTTAGAACAGCAGCCCAGCAGATCGGTGAAGATGTGGCTTTCTTAACGACCACAATTGAGGATATTAAAACAAAGGCAATTGAAACAAGAGAAGCCTTAAATGACCCTAAAAGTGAAGTAGAGGTTTCAGAAGCGACGTTAGAAGGGAATGTTAGGAATAACTAACAAGGTTTGGGGGATCGCTGATGAAACAAGTCACTACTTTTGGAAAGGAACTATGGGAGCAAATAGATAAGGATGATGTTTTCGGCGTAGCTGCACAATTGGCCTACTTCTTTCTCCTATCACTTTTTCCATTATTAATTGTTTTGATATCATTGCTGCCTTATTTACCGATTACTCAAGAGGATATATTTGCTATCGTTAGAGATTTCGCACCAAAAGAAATTATGTCATTATTGGAAGACAATTTGAGTGCCGTCACAACGAAAAATGGGGCTCTGTTATCAATTGGTATTATCGGTACATTGTGGTCCGCGTCCGCCGCGATAAATGGCATTATGAGGGCTTTTAATAAGGCGTATGATGTCGTTGAAAGTCGATCATTTATTGTTGCAAGAGGCATTGCTATGCTTTTAACTATTTCTATGGTTTTTGTTTTCTTAGTAGCATTATTATTACCTGTGTTTGGGAGACAAATTGGTCTATTTATCTTTGATGCATTTGGATTGACTGAGCAATTTTTGAGCATATGGAATGCACTTAGATGGCTGGCGAGTCCGCTTATCATCTTTATTATCTTTAGTGGACTGTACTGGTTTGCTCCTAATAAGCGTTTAACGAATGTGACAGTTATCCCAGGTTCACTTTTTGCTACAATTGGCTGGATTCTATCTTCCTATGCGTTTTCATATTATGTGAGTAATTTTGGAAATTACTCGGCCACATATGGGAGTATTGGTGGAATCATTATATTAATGATTTGGTTTTATTTAACGGGTATTATTATTATGATTGGTGGAGAAATAAACGCATTGTTAAATAAATACAGCAAAGTGAAAAACACATAGTAAAAGTTACCTGATTGTAAGGTGCATCAATGGACAACCTAGGCTTAAGGAGGGTGATTACATTGACTGCAAATAAAGATGGTAACACAAAACAAAAAGGTAAAAATAAACCTAAACAAAAAACATCTAGTTCGGCTAATAAGCAAAACGGCTATCATTAAATAAAGAAGCAGCTATCCATTCACACACTTGGATAGCTGCTTTCTTTTAGTTCTTCAACAACCTTAAGCTATTTAATATCACTAAAATGGTTGAGCCTTCGTGACCGATTACACCGTAAGGAAGATCTAATATCTGTAGAAAATTAGAGCAAATTAACAGCATAATAACTGATATAGAGAAAACAATATTTTGTTTAATAATGGTGTTCATGCGTTTGGATAGGGCAATTGCATGAGCGATTTTAGGAAGATCGTTTTTCATTAAAACAATATCTGCTGTTTCTAATGCGACATCGGTTCCTTCACCCATGGCAATCCCAACATTTGCAGTCGCAAGTGCAGGCGCATCGTTAATTCCATCTCCAACCATTGCTACTTGTTGATACTGATTTCTTAATTCCTTAACATGATCCACTTTTTTTTCTGGCAAACATTCTGCAATAAAGTCTTCTACATTTGCTTCAGTAGAAATGGCTTGAGCGGTTGATTGGCTATCGCCTGTTAACATGATGGTGTATATACCTTGATCATTTAATTGTTTAACCGCAGCTTTCGTTTCTTGACGAACTTGATCCTTTAATGCGATTAATCCACACACCTCATGATCGCGTTCAAATAAAACGATCGTTTTACCATTCGAAGCTAATGTTTCTTGCTGTTCTTTTAATTCTGGCGCAAGTTCGTTATTGTTCAAAATAAATGATGGTTTACCAATTTTCCAAGTGACGCCGTTAATCACTGCTTTAATGCCCCATCCTGGTACATCTTCGATTGATTCGGGCTCTATAAGGGGAGAGCTCTGCTCTTCTTTTGTATACGAGACGATGGCAGTAGCAAGTGGATGGTTTGCATGGTTTTCAATTGATCCAACAATGCGTAAATAATCATCACGATGCTGAGTGTGTAGTGTAATAAAATCTGTTACTTCTGGGCGTCCTTTAGTTAAAGTACCTGTTTTATCAAACGCAATGGCTTTAATATGGCCTAAGTTCTCTAAATGTACCCCGCCTTTAAATAAAATTCCCTGTCTTGCTCCATTAGAAATCGCAGACAATGTAGCCGGCATAATAGAGGCGACAAGTGCACAAGGTGAGGCGACTACTAGGAGAATCATGGCACGGTAAAATGTTTCGTTCCAACTCCATCCAAGTAAGAAGTGTGGGAGAAATAGCATGAGTGCGACGGTCAGTAGTACAATTTTTACATATTTCCCTTCGAAATTCTCTATAAATAACTGACTAGGGGACTTTTCACTTTGTGCTGATTGGACCAGTTGAATGATCTTTTGAAAAAGAGTTTCATCCGCTTTTTTTGTGATTTCTACTTTAATGGCTCCATTCATATTGACGGTGCCGGCATACACTTCTTCAGATAACCCTTTTGTTACCGGAATCGATTCACCAGTAATCGTTGCTTCATCTATAGTTGTTTGTCCGTAGACAATGATTCCATCAGAGGGAACGCGTTCCCCTGGTTTAACTAGAATTTTATCTCCGATTTGTAGTGTAGAAACGTGAACAAGTTCTTCACCATCCTCATGAATTAATAAAGCTTCTTCAGGTTGCAACTCCATAAGGCTAGAAATTTCTTTTTTACTTTTATTCATTGTATATGTTTCTAGTGCGCCACTCATTGCAAAGATAAAAATAAGAATGGCACCTTCAATCCAATAGCCAATGATTGCGGAGCCGATTGCGGCAAAGATCATCAGCATTTCAACGTTTAATTCCTTATTAGCAATCGTTTCTTCAATACCTTCTTTTGCCTTCGCAAAACCTCCGATTATAAAAGATAAGATAAAGATAGTGATAGAAGTTGTTTCATAGCCTCCTTTACTAAGTAACCAACCGATAAGAATAAAAACACCTGAAGTAATTGCGGCTATAAGCTCGATATGTGGTAGTAACTTTTCGAATAATTGACTAGATGATTGCGATTGTTTTTGTACTAGGACATTTCCTTCCATATTTTCATTTCCTCCATTCTCATTGAGAAGAATAATCAACATCATTACCCTTAAAAACGACGAAAGCTGCCACCATATAGGTGACAGCAGAAAAAGTGCCGAATTGATAATATTTAATTGCTTTAATTTTACATTATATTGTAACTTTTGAAAAGGGTTATTCTCTATATTAGACGTTTTTTAACATAATTTAACTGTGAAACAATTGCTTGCTCATCTTATGGCGACCAAAATAAGCGATAATCGTAAAATTGATGAGCATCATCCCACTAATAACGGCGAAAAAGCTTAGTGATTGTATATATTGAATAAATAAACCGCCTGCGTAGGGTCCAATAAGACTGCCTAAGCTAAAGGCAACACCACAAAGAAGATTTCCGGTAGGTAAAAGCTGAGTGGGAGTTAAATCTGTCATATAACTAATTCCCAATGAAAAAGTACTTCCTACAGCCATCCCTGCTAAAAACAGTAGCAACATTAGAATGTTGACATTCTGTTCAAATATCGCAGCAGAAGAGAAAAGAATAAAGCCACAGAATAAAATAATCATTAAAATATTTCTTCGTCCATAGCGGTCACTTAACATCCCTAAAGGCAACTGAAAAATAATCGCTCCGACAGCAAATGAGGTAAGTAATAACGAAACTGATGAGACTTCTATTCCCATGCGCACAGCATAAACAGGGAAGCTCCCATTTATTGACGATTCTAAGAATCCGTAACTAAATGGTGGGATAAAGGCAATCCAAGCATAAGTAGATACATCGTAAAAACGATGGAAAGTCCCTTTTAGTGATTGAACAGCGATTGTATGCTGTGGTTGCTCATTATCAAGAAAGAACACAAACCCCCATGCAATAAAACAAAAGAGGGAAGAAATAATAAATGGAAGAGATTCACTTATATGAACTAATGGTGTCATTAGTGGTCCAACAGCAAACCCAATCCCAAAGAATAATCCGTAGATGGAAATATTTCTCCCTCGATTGCGTTCAGGAGAAAATGACGTTATCCATGTTTGTGTTGAAAAATGGAGGGCGTGGTCGCCGATTCCAATCAATAACCTTAAAATAAACCAAAACCAAAAACTCTTCCATAGTGGAAATAATAAGAGGGAAGTAGCTACTAGAAGTCCCCCGATAATAATGACTGGTTTATATCCATATTTTCTTAGGGGATATTCCATGAAAGGTGAAATAAGTAATATACCAATATATAAACCTGCTGCATTTAAGCCATTTAAACTTGAAGATACACCATCACCTTCAAAAATAATAGCTATGAGCGGTAATAGCATTCCTTGACTAAAACCTGATATCGCAACAATGAATACTAAAATCCAAAACCTTACTCTTAGTTTTTTGTCCATAAAATAACCTCAATAAATGAAAATAATAAATCTTCTACCACAATAGATATTATATGTGAAAGATAAAATTGACAAGAGAATAATCATAATCTTTTCATAACAATCTTTAAAAATGTTTATCTTAAGAAAAGTAAAGCGATTTTTTTTGAGGAGGATGGGATGAATAAAGTATTTGCTATACTCGTATTTATTGGCGTACCGTTATCCGTAATAGGAAGTCTTCTACATTGGTCAAGTACATTGATGTTCATTATTTATTGTGTTGCTATCATTGCCTTAGCTAGTTTTATGGGACGATCGACAGAAAGTTTGAGTATTATTGCTGGTCCTAGAATAGGTGGATTGTTAAATGCGACATTCGGCAATGCGGTTGAATTAATTATTGCGATTTTTGCATTAAAAGAGGGATTAATTGGTGTTGTTTTAGCATCATTAACAGGAAGTGTATTAGGTAACTTATTATTAGTAGCCGGTCTTTCCTTTTTTATTGGAGGTATAAAGTTTAAAAGGCAAAGCTTTAATATCCATGATGCACGCCATAATGCGGGCTTACTCATCTTTGCAGTCATTGTGGCTTTCGTTATTCCTGAAATATTTTCAATGTCAATGAATGAAGAAAAGACGATGATCTTTAGTATTGGAATTAGCATCATCCTGATGGCTTTATACTTAGCCGCATTATTCTTTAAATTAGTTACACATAGAGGTGTGTATAATAAAGGAGATGAAGACGGAAAGAAGAAAGTGGAGGAAGTACCAGAATGGAGCAAAGGAAAATCCATTTTAGTATTAGCTCTTGCTACATTAGCTGTAGCCTATATTTCTGAAAATCTTGTTCACACCTTTGAGGAAGTAGGGAAGACATTTGGTTGGTCGGAATTGTTTATCGGCGTCATTATCGTTGCAATTGTAGGGAATGCCGCAGAACATGCTTCCGCTATTATTATGGCTGCGAAAAATAAAATGGATATTGCCGTAGAGATTGCCGTTGGTTCTACTTTACAAGTAGCTATGTTTGTCGCGCCCATACTTGTCCTTATCTCGTTACTTTTCCCTGTAGCGATGCCGCTCGTATTTACAGTACCAGAATTAATCACGATGGTATCAGCTGTTTTTCTAATGGTGGTTATCTCCAACGATGGTGAGTCTAATTGGTTTGAGGGTGGCACCCTTCTAGCAGCTTATTTCATCATCGGTATAGGATTTTATTTACTATAATAAAAAAACGACTCCTAGGTTAGCCGGGAGTCGTTTTGAAATATTCGAATAAAAAGGAAGCGCTTGCAATTTTATTTTTAACTCATTAAGTATTTAATCGAGGACTGCTAGTGTGCATTCGCTTGAATTCATTAACCACTCCTTTATGGTGTTTGTTCATAAATAAAGCGAATCGTAATGAAGCTGCCCTCCTTTCGAGTGAGTGTATAAATAGTATAAAATATATAAAGACTTTTGTAAATATTCAAAACATTACAAAAATGTTACTTTTTTATTTTCCTTTATGGATAATATTCACATCATACGAAAAAACTAATGCATATAAGTTTGAAAGGAGTAAGAGAAATGAAGAAATGGCTATATGCTTTAGTATTGATGACCATTGGGGTGACATCCTTTCAATCAGCGATATCTGCTGAAGGAAAAATAGAAACAAAGGGGGAGACGATAGAGATACCAAGTTCTGTTCTAAATGTAGAAAAGGACAATACGTATCCAAACCCTGCTCAAGATTTACCAACATTACAGCCGAGTGAATTAACACAAGAATTAATGGAGACATCAAGAGTAAAAATAGATAACCCTGAATTAATACGTATGTTAAATGAAACAACAGTAAATAGTACACCTTTTGCCATCGGATACCGTGCGATTGTTTATTTAGGTCAATGGCCACTCAATTATCAATCACAAGAAACATCACCTAATTGGGAGTTTCAAAAGATCAATACGAACTATTTTGATAATCGCGGGGGAGATGCGGTCTATCAAATGAATTATGTTCAAGAAATGCAAAAGGTAGTGAAAGGTGGACTTACATCTAAGGTTCCACATGCGCAAGATGTTAAAAAGATGATGTTGTTGAAGGCAACAGAAAAAAGTGGATTACCCTTATCCTTTGAAACGGTTGTAGGGGCAGGAACGAAAAAAGATCATAAATATCATGTTGCAATCAACCGTCTGGGCTACCTATATGCATACGCACCTGCTATTAATGAAAAAGGGAAAGTTACTTATGGTGAAGTTTATATAATGTTGAAAGGAAGCAAAAAAACCTTAGTAGTGAAAAATATCACTTCTCAAGGAATTGGCGCATGGATTCCAATACAGGATCATGTCTCATTTGGCTTTATTGTTTCGGAACGACCACGTTAAATAGAAAAGTGCGCCATTTATATTGGCGCACTTTTCTATTTTTTAACTGAGATATTTGCTTTTTTAGTTTGGAAGTCTATTTCAGGGTAATAACTGTCTTTTACTAACACATTTGGCCCTAAACATCTTGCTTCACTACAATGGCAATTTAAAGACTTAGCAAGCTTTGTTTCCATCCACTTATCGAAAACAGATGGCAGTCCATCTGTCTGTATATTCCCTAAAGGAGGTGTATCACCAAAGTCCGTTACAATTACATCACCTGTAAAAATATTTACATTTAGTCTTGAACGACCATCAGGATCATTTCTGACAGTGACATTCTGTTCATTATGAAGACGTTGTAATAAAGCTAAGTCTTCTTCATTATTGCTGCATGGATAAAACGGCAATGTTCCAAACAACATCCAAGTATCTTTGTCTCGAATATCCAGGAGGTGATGGATTGCTTGGCGCATTTCTTTTAATGATAAAGTTTCGAGAGTAGATGCAAAATCTGAAGGGTACATTGGATGAACTTCATGACGTTGACAATGCATTTCTTCGGTTATTTGCTTATGGATTTTCTCTAAATAGGGTAATGTTCTTTTATTTAACATTGTTTCAGCAGAGACCATTACACCAGCTTGTACGAGTTCTTTACTATTCTCGATCATACGATCAAAGAGTACCTGTCTTTGCTTTATGGATGGTTTTCTTTCCATCATAGCAAAACCACCCTCAATAAATTCTTCTTCGGTACCCCAGTTATGAGAAATATGTAAAACATCTAAATAAGGGATAATGCTATCATATTTACCTCTATCTAATGTGAGGTTAGAATTAATTTGTGTTCGAATACCTCGTTCATGAGCATACTTAAAAAGAGGAATCACATAGTTATTAACTGATTTCTTCGATAGCATCGGTTCGCCTCCCGTTATAGAGAGTGAACGCAATTGCGGGATTTCCTCTAAACGTTTGATTAATAAATCAACAGGAAGTCCATCAGGATCTTTTGGCTGCAGAGTATACCCAACAGCACAATGCTCACAACGCATATTGCATAAAACCGTAGTTGTAAATTCAATATTGGATAAGGTTAATTTTCCATAATCATCGATATCCATATAAGCTTCCCAAGGGTCATAACTTGGTGAAATTGGTAACGTTTGAGATATCATTTAAAAAACTCCTTTAAGTAAATCTGTAGTCATTATTCATCTAACGTAAGCTTCTGTCAACCTTTAATGAAAAATAAACCTTTATTGCAGCTCTATTGCATTTCATGTAGGATTAAAGTTGTGTAGAGAAAGGAGCGAATACTGTGGGCAATTCAATTACTGATAAAGACAATCAAGTAGCTTTCTTAAAGCAACGTCTTCATATGTTTATGGACGTATTAGATGCGATAGAACCTGAAAACACGGAGTTAGAGGATGTTGATCGTCTCATCGAAATGATCGATGATCTTGAATCTAAAGTAAGGGAATTTAATCATAGAGATTAAAAAGAAGTGGTGAAACCCTATGAAAAAAATTGGGTTTCACCATTTTTTTGTTTCTACAGTTGGTCTTTTCTTGACTAAAGAATGAGTATATAATGGTATACGATAATGATTCTAATTTTTCGCAAAAGAAATTGATCGGTCGCAAAGGGAAAGGGGAACTTTGAGAAATGAATATGGAGCAATTCCAAAAAAGTATGTACGACTTAATTGTAGAAACTTCGACGAATTTACCAAAGGATGTTCGTCGGGCAATTAAGGCAGCAAAAGAAAGAGAAAGTGCTGGTACGAGATCAGCGATGAGTCTGGCAACAATTACAAATAATATCTCTATGGCAGATGATAACGTATCGCCAATCTGTCAAGATACAGGATTACCGACATTTAAAATCAAAACACCAGTTGGCGTTAATCAACTAAAGATTAAAGAAGCAATTAAGAATGCTATTGCAGAAGCAACAAATGATAGTAAATTGAGACCTAACTCTGTTGATTCCTTAACAGGTGCTAATAGTGGAGATAATTTAGGTGGTGGCACACCAGTTATTAAATTTGATCAGTGGGAAGAAGAGTATATAGACGTTCGCTTAATTCTAAAAGGCGGCGGTTGTGAAAATAAAAATATACAATATAGTTTGCCTGCAGAACTAGATGGTTTAGGAAGAGCTGGACGCGATTTAGATGGTATACGTAAATGTATAATGCATTCGGTTTATCAAGCACAAGGACAGGGATGTAGTGCAGGGTTTATAGGTGTAGGGATTGGCGGAGATCGTTCATCTGGTTATGATTTAGCAAAGGAACAACTATTCCGTTCTGTAGATGATGTAAATCCAAATGAAGATTTACGAAAACTGGAGGAATATGTTCTTAAAAATGCAAACGAGCTTGGAATTGGGACAATGGGATTCGGAGGAGAAACGACTTTATTAGGATGTAAAGTTGGTGTGATGAATCGTATTCCTGCTAGCTTTTTCGTATCTGTAGCCTATAATTGCTGGGCATATCGTAGACTTGGGGTAAAAGTAAATCCTGACACAGGTGAAATTAATGAATGGCACTATCAAGATGGTGAAAAAATTAATTTTGCTGACGAAGCAGCGCAAGAAACAGCTGCAACAGCAGAAGCTGAACAAGAAACAAAAGTTGTTACGCTTCAAGCTCCAATAACAGAGGAACAAATCCGTGAACTTAAAGTTGGCGATGTTGTTCAAATCAATGGTCGGATGTATACAGGTCGTGATGCGATCCATCATCATTTAATGGAGAACGATGCCCCTGTAGATTTAAATGGACAAGTAATATATCATTGTGGACCAGTAATGATGAAAGATGATCAAGAAAAATGGCATGTAAAAGCAGCAGGTCCAACTACAAGTATTCGTGAAGAACCATATCAAGGAGATATTATGAAGAAATTCGGTATTCGCGCCGTGATTGGAAAAGGCGGTATGGGACCGAAAACATTAAAAGCGCTAGAAGATCATGGTGGAGTATACTTAAATGCAATTGGTGGAGCAGCGCAATATTATGCTGATTGTATTAAAGAAGTAGAAGGCGTTGATTTAATGAACTTCGGTATTCCAGAAGCCATGTGGCACCTACGTGTAGAAGGATTCACAGCAGTGGTTACAATGGATTCTCACGGAAATAGTCTTCATAGAGATGTAGACAAATCCTCGTTAGAGAAGCTAGCGAAATTTAAAGAACGTGTATTTTAATTTGTTTTTGAGACACCAACATATAGTGGTGTCTCTTTTTTTATGTGAATAATTATTTTGGAAACTTTTAGCGCTCGTAATTTATTGTTGCTAGCAAAGAATAAGAAAAAAAGAAGGAGAAGCGCTATGAAAAAATTGATGATATTAGTAAGTAGCTTTCTGTTTATCTGTTCAATCCCTGTCTCAGCAAGTGAATTCAGCCATGCTCCTATCCATTGGGGAATTAAAAAAGCACAGAATGAATCACCGGCGGAAGCGGGAAAAATGCTTGATAATCTTCTAACAAAGCATCACTCTGTTTATAAGGGAGATCCGACTAAAAAAGAAATTTATCTTACTTTTGATAATGGGTATGAAAATGGGTATACGGATAAAATTCTTGATGTGCTTAAAAAAGAAAAAGTACCTGCGACATTCTTTATTACGGGTCATTATATTCATACGGCACCAGATTTAGTAAAAAGGATGGCAAGGGACGGACATATAATCGGCAACCATTCTTGGACTCACCCAGATATGACAAGGATCAGTCGCGATAAATATAAACAAGAATTAGAAAAAGTGAGAGCTGAGACAGAAAAGTTAACAGGTGTTAAACATATGTCCTATTTAAGACCACCTCGTGGTATTTTTAACGAACAAGGATTGGCTTACGCAAATGAATTAGGCTATACCCATATCTTTTGGTCTCTAGCCTTTGTTGATTGGAAAACAGATCAACAAAAAGGCTGGAAATACTCCTATGACAACATTATGAGGCAGATTCATCCAGGAAGCATATTATTATTACACACAGTATCAAAAGATAATGCAGATGCTTTGCAACAAGCAATTGTGGATTTAAAAAAACGAGGATATGAATTCAAATCGTTAGACGATCTCATGTGGAGCCAAGCCTTGGATAGCTCTTACTTATATTAACAGTCACCACCTACAATGAACTTCATTGTAGGTGTTTTGATTTATAAAAAAAGAAAAATGGCAAACAGAGTGCCAACGGGATTAATAAGGGTGAAAAGGGAAACGGTGAGCAAACAACGAGTCTCAGGATAAGCCATGAAAAAGAGGAAAACAAAGCAAATAGAAAGTGCCCTGGATTTAAAAGCCATGAAAAAGGGGAAAACAAAGCAAATAGTGAACTTCTTGAATCTATAAGCCATGAAAAAGAGGGAAACAAAGCAAACAGAAAGCGCTCCGGATCTATGAGCCGTGAAAAAGAGAAAAACAATGCTAATAAAGTTCCAACAAAATTTATAAGCAACATAAATAATAGATGCAGTATTCATCATTTATTAAGAAGTAAAAATCCCCATTAAATCATTGTAAAATTCTTGTTATAATTATAAATAAGAACAGATATTCGTCTTGATAGAAGACAGTTGAAAAAGCTCATAAAAAGATCCTTAGTATAATACGAGAAAAAACAGTGAAGGATGAACGGTGAATGGAGATAATAAAAGAAATAGGTGGACCCTATAATTTTGATGCTGTTTTAAGTCGCTTATCAAGTGACCCGCTTATTTGGGTGAATCGAGACAAGAGAATGTTAAAGGTACCCCTTAAGTTACAAAATGAATCCGTCGTCGTTACAATCACAGGTTTGGGTACAACGAACAAACCTAAATTTCTAATGACAGGATTAAATGAAGTAACAAAAGAAGAAGCGTTGGTTAGATTAACAGATATTTTTCGGTGGAATATTCCCTTAGCAGATGTTCATCAACATTTTTTAAAAACGGATTTGCGCCATGTTTTTCTCGCTCATTATGGAACACCTTTTGTGTTAGATTTTGATTTATTTGGTTCGCTCCTCAAATGTATTGTTCATCAACAATTGAATATGAAATTTGCTTATACGCTTACAATGAGGTTTGTGCATAAGTTTGGTTATGAGAAAGATGGTGCTTGGTTTTATCCTGATCCTGAAACAGTAGCTAATGTAACAATTGAAGATTTAAGGGCATTACAATTCAGTGGTAGGAAAGCAGAGTATGTTATTGGGATTGCTAAAGAGTTATCAGAAAAGCAATTATCTTTATTGCAACTAAAAGAACTGTCAGATCGTGAAATTCATGATAAACTGATTAAATTAAAAGGCGTAGGTCCATGGACAGTGCAGAATTTTTTGATGTTTGGTTTAGGGAGAGATAATCTTTATCCAATGGCAGATATTGGCTTGCAAAATGCGTTAAAAAAGCTTTATCAATTAGAGCAGAAGCCTTCCTACGAACAAATGGAATTATATGCAAAAGACTGGACGCCTTATTTAAGCTATGCCACCTATTATTTATGGCGTAGTATCGAATAACTGTGGAGTGATTATTTTTGAATAAACAAACGAATCGTAAAAAAGAAACTGCCGTTCAGTTAAAACTCAAGCAACGGTTTCCTTTAACAATCAAAAGGTTAGGTATTAACGGAGAGGGTGTCGGATATTTCAAAAAGAAAGTGGTCTTTGTTCCTGGTGCCCTGCCTGATGAAGAGGTTGTGGTAGAAGTCACAAATGTTCAACCGAAATTTTCAGAAGCAAAGATAAAAAAAGTTAGGAAACCTTCTCCCTACCGAGTAGAGGCACCTTGTCCGTTATTTGGTGAGTGTGGCGGATGTCAGTTACAACATCTTCGCTATGATCGCCAGTTAATAGAAAAAAGGGATATGGTTATTCAATCACTTGAGAGACATACCAAAATAGATCCAAACACCATTCAAATAAAACAAACAATCGGAATGGAGGACCCTTGGAGATACCGGAATAAAAGCCAATTTCAAGTAGGGATGAAGCAAGGTGAAGTGATTGCAGGATTATATAGTATGAATTCACATCAGCTTATTGATATTGATGAATGCATCGTGCAGAAGCCAGAAACAATATCTGTTACAAATACGATGAAGCGTATTCTTCAAGATTTAAACATTAGTGCTTATAATGAACGCACGCGCAAAGGTGATATCCGTACAATTGTGACGAGAGTGGGTGTGAAAACTGGGGAAGTGCAAGTTGTGCTCATTACAAGACAAAAAGAGCTTCCAAAGTCTTCACTAATAGTAGAAGAAGCTACCAAGCGGATTCCGAATTTACGTTCGATTATTCAAAATGTCAATGGCCAAAAAACATCTCTCATTTTTGGGGATGAAACCATACCACTTGCGGGTGAAACGTTTATATATGAAATGCTAGGGGATATCCAATTTGAATTATCTGCACGTACTTTTTTTCAACTCAATCCAGAGCAAACCGTCAAATTGTATAATGAAGTCAAAAAAGCAGCAAATCTAACTGGTAAAGAAACGATTGTTGATGCGTACTGCGGAGTAGGAACAATTGGATTATGGTTGGCAGATCAAGCAAAAGAAATACGTGGAATGGATATTATAAAAGAATCAATCACAGATGCAAAGAGAAATGCAGCTAAACATGGAGTGAAGCATGCTAAATATGTAACGGGTAAGGCTGAAGAATGGTTACCTAAATGGGTGAAAGAAGGCTTTCGTCCAGATGTTATCGTTGTCGATCCCCCAAGAACAGGTTTGGATCAAGCATTATTAAAAACAATCCAACAAGTCAAACCTAAAAAATTGGTTTACGTGTCTTGTAACCCATCTACACTGGCAAAAGACATCGATTTTCTCCACCGTCAATATAAAGTAAAAAGCATACAGCCGGTAGACATGTTTCCCCAAACGGCGCACGTGGAATGTGTCGTCTTATTAACCTTGATATAACAGAGTGATTGGCAAGGAATTGATGTGATTAATCGCGTTTTAACTACGTCAGAATGACCACATCAACTTCTTGCTTTTTTAGTGTGTAGCGACCGTATATTAACTTATTACAATTTTAATACTTCATCAAACTGTGCAATTCTTACCTGCATGTCATGAGTAATTATGATTAAACATGTCTAATGGTCATATACGAGAGCCAGAACCAGAGCCAGAGCCAGAACCAGAGCCAGAACCAGAACCAGAGCCAGAGCCAGAACCAGATCCAGAACCAGATCCAGAACCAGAGCCAGAACGGTTATCATTAGCTTTTGATCCTGGGTTTCTACTTAGGAATTCCTCATTTCCAGCGTCTTTTGCCTCATTTAGAAGCTTTTTTACGTCTTCTTTTCCCATCTATAAAAACCACCTTTCATTATAATCCTTAATATTTAAGGTAGTTTATTTTATGAAAAAATTTTTCATTGGTTCTAAACTTCCAATTAATTAATGATCATTTGCATTATTTTTTTCATATGATAATGGGTAAAGTGAGGGAGGCGAGGATATAAGATGCAGACGAATACTGTACCTACATTAAGTATTTCTATGCAACCAGAACTGATGGAATTTTTAGAAAAAAATATTTGGCATGATGAATTAATTCCTTCTCAATTAGTTATAAACAATCATTCATTTGATATCGGTATTAGTTATAGAGGAAATCATACACGTAAATTAAGAAAAAAATCTTACAAAATTGATTTTGGAACATATAATGATGAGTTTCTTGGACGTGAAATTCACATTAATGCAGAGTATTGCGATCCTTCTTTCATTCGAAATAAGCTATCTTTTGATTTTTTTAAGCAGATTGGGATCAATTCACCTGATTGCAGGTATGTTTTAATTGAGATAAATGGAAGGTCCTCAGGAATTTACTTACAGCTTGAATCTGTTGATGATTACTTTTTACAAAAAAGACAACTTTCATATGGGCCTATTTATTACGCAACGAATCATCAAACTAATTTTTCTTTGTTAACCACGAAAGGTGAGCCTAAATCTTCATTAATTTCAGGGTATTTGCGTAAAATTGGGAATGTTGAGGACGATTCTGATTTAGAAAAGCTAATAATAAAAGTCAATACGATACCACGTAATGAGTTTGGCAAAGAAATAGTAAAGTACTTGGATGTCAAAAAATATTTAATTTGGCTGTGTGGTGTGATTTGCACACAAAACTACGATGCTTTCATTCAAAATTATGCCCTTTATCGAAATGGAGAATCAGGATTGTATGAGATGATCCCATGGGATTTTGATGCAACATTTGGAAGGGATTGGAATGGAGGGGTTATGAAGTTTAATCGAGTTCCTATCGAAGGTTTTAATACACTCACGGCAAGACTTCTTGATGTAAAGGAATTTCGTGTTCAATACCGCATTCTTCTAGAAGAGATATTAGAGAATTACTTTACAGTTTCGGAATTTGAACCAAGAATTATCAATCTTCATAAATTATTGCGTCCCTATATAGCATTAGATCCATATAAAAAGGATGCTATCGATTTATTTGATAAAGAACAAGAATTTATCCTGCAATTTATTTTAAATCGCAATCAGTATCTTAGAGATCATCTTAAAGATCTGGAATAAAGGGAAAATATTATTTCATGCCTAGACTCTCAGTATTTTAGATGGGAGTCATATTAGTGTGCAAAGGTAGTTAATAAACAGGGTATGAAAGTTCCCATGGAGTCAAAGTCGAGCATGTCTCGTCGTGTTATGCAGGATTTGAACGCAGCCCTGGACAAATCCTCTGTCTGAGATAAGAGGTATATTGTTGAACTAGTTTGCAAAACAAAACAAGGTTGAGATCAGGCTGCGGAATCTCTAAATATTTTGTTAAGTTCATTCGTTTTGTAGTACACCAATAAGGTATGATGGGACATTTAATTGCAGGATAACTCGAGCAATTCAAACAAGGACTATTCATCCTCTTTTTTAGAATTGCTCATTAATTTTTGAATAAGGTTTAAATATCCTTTATCCGTACCGATGTCATAGCGTTTTGCAGATACTTCCACACCGTAGCACTTTTCTAACTTTAATAATTTTTGGATTGCATCCGTTAGTTGAACTTCACCTCCAACTCCTTTACCTCCTTTTTCTAAATATGAAAAAATAGATGGTTCAAAAATGTATCTCCCACTTACGGCTAAATTAGATGGGGGAGTGGAGCGAGGCTTTTCTACAATATCAGAAATTTCATAGGTATTATCTTGCAAATCAATCGCTTTCACTACCCCGTAGTTTTTTAATAACTTTTCATTCAATTTTTCCAGAGCTATTACTGTAGATTGATAATTTTCGTATACGTCTAAAAGCTCTCGTAAAGCGGGCTGGCCACTTTGTAGAAATATATCATCAGGAAGAAGAACAGCAAAGGGATCTTTACTTGCAAATCTTTTACCTAAGAGTATTGCTGTACCTAGTCCATCTGCAAAGGGTTGGCGTACATATTGAATAGAAATAGCGGGCCCGACAATTTTATTCAATAAATGCTGTTTTCCTGTCTTTTCTAAAAAGGCTTCATATTCTAGAGATCGGTCAAAATAATCTAAAATCATATTTTTATTACGGGATACCACTATTAAGATTTCTTCAATTCCTGATTCAATGGCTTCTTCAATAATATATTGTATGGCTGGTTTACCTGCGATCGGGAACATTTCTTTTGGAAGCACCTTTGTTATTGGCAAATTTCTTGTACCGAAACCTGCAGCAGGAATGATTGCTTTTTTTACTGTCTTCATCATAACCTCTCCTCTTCACTTTCTATATATTAATCTAATATATTTTACTTGGTAATTTGTCCAATAAGAAAAGGTACTTAACCATATAGTTTTTGTTTTTTTACCATTTCCATCTTAAATATTTTTCCCACTTTCACGTTTTGTTTGAAGCTAAATAAGATAATGATAAATTGAATGTTTTTAACATGAGCAAGTAAGGATGATAATGGTGAAAATATGTGTCATTGGTACAGGGTATGTTGGTTTAACAACTGGTGCTGTGTTGGCAGACTTAGGTCATGAGCTTTACTGTGTTGATAAGAATAAATTGATAATAGAAAAATTAATTGAGGGAGAAATCCCTATTTATGAACCAGGATTAAAGGAACTGATTGTTCGAAATAAAAAAAGAGGTCTTCTTCATTTTTCAACGGATATCCAGCGTGTGATAAAAGAATGCCCAATTCTTTACATCACAGTCGGTACTCCTACAAAAGAAGATGGGAGTCAAAATCTAACTGCGATTAACGAAGTCATTGACACCTTGGTACAGACGATAACCTCTCATAAAACAATCATTATTAAAAGTACGGTACTACCAGGTACCAATGAATGGATTCATCAAACATTAATAGAAAAAGGGATCGACTCGCGTATGTTCGACGTTGTATCCAATCCAGAGTTTCTTAGAGAAGGAAATGCTGTATTTGATATGATGAACCCGGATAAAATTGTTGTGGGTGGAAAAAGCCCTCAATCTATTAAAATAATTCAAACTCTCTATGAGAAGTTACAAGCACCTTATATTATTACTTCATTAACAGGAGCAGAGATGATTAAATATGCCAATAATGCCTTGTTGGCAACAAAAATCTCATTCATTAATGAAATCGCCCGTATTTGCGACGCCTATAATGTGGAAGTAACGCATATTGCAAAAGCGCTAGGGACAGACAATAGAATTGGTCCCTATTTTTTGAATGCAGGATTAGGTTATGGTGGGTCTTGTTTTCCAAAGGATATTCGGGCATTAGAATACGCTGCCAAACGAAGAAATGTTAATCCTGAGATGTTAAGGGCCGTTCAAAATGTGAATGACTCTCAAATTGATTTGTATATTGATAAATTAACAAATCAATTAACAAACTTGGATGGGAAAAAAATAACCGTTTGGGGCTTAGCTTTTAAGCCCGACACAGATGATATACGTGAATCAAGGTCATTATTATTAATTGAGAAATTATTGGAAAGAGGGACAGAGGTCCACGCCTATGATCCTATTGTCAATTCTTTTGAACCTGCCATTACCATTCATCATGACATGTATGAAGCTATTAAAGGAGCAGATGCATTAATTATTGCAACAGAATGGAACCAGTTTAAAACCGTAGACTGGAAAAAGGTAAATGAGTTAATGAAGGGAAATATTTTAGTAGATGGACGGAATATCATTGACCCTAAAGTCGTAAGAAAACATCAACTTCAATATATTGGGGTGGCTAGACAATGAGGATTATCGTAACAGGAGCCGCTGGGTTTATCGGTTCTCATTTATGTGAGAGGTTATTAAGAGAAGAAGAGAATGTTGTTATTGGCATTGATGGTTTTATAGACCCATCCAAGAAGTCAATTAAACTAAGAAATATAGAAAATCTGTTGATTCATCCACGTTTTCAATTTATAAATAAGAATTTACTAGGCATTGATTGGAGTGAAATTCTTGCCAAAGATGATGTGATATATCATTTAGCTGCTGTGCCTGGTGTTCGTTCAAGCTGGGGTAACAATTTCAAGTTGTATGAGGAAAATAATATTCTTGTCACCCAACGGCTATTAGAGGCTTGTAAGAATGTCTCTTTAAAGAAGTTTATTTACGCCTCCACCTCTTCTGTATATGGAGAAAAGGTTGGTATGGTTTCAGAAGATTGCCCACTTTCACCACTTTCTCCTTATGGTGTAACGAAGCTAACAGGAGAGTATTTATGTAAGGTATACAGTGAAAATGATGGTCTTCCAATAACTATTCTTCGATACTTTACTGTTTATGGACCTAGACAACGGTCTGACATGGCATTTCATCGATTTATCGAATGCATTTTAACGAATAAACCTATTCCAATATACGGTGATGGCAAACAAACACGTGATTTTACGTTTGTAGAAGATTGTGTAGAAGGAACTTTTGCTGCTCTTTATGCAGAGGATACCCTTGGAGAGACAATTAATATTGGTGGTAAAGAACGGAAATCTATATTGGATGTCATTGAAATATTAGAAGATTTAACAGGGAAAAAAGCAACCGTGGAATTTATTGGAGAACCGCGCGGGGAACCGCGACATACTTGGGCAGATATTTCAAAGGCATTGAAGATTCTGCAATATAAGCCAGCTGTGCCGTTAAAAGAAGGGCTTCTCCGTGAAATAAATGATTTAAAGATTATTTATAAGGAGGAAGAGTAATGAGGCTTGCTTTAATTTGTACAGAAAAAC
The DNA here is from genome assembly GCF_038007625.1 of Cytobacillus sp. FSL K6-0129. Taxonomy (NCBI): domain Bacteria; kingdom Bacillati; phylum Bacillota; class Bacilli; order Caryophanales; family Bacillaceae; genus Cytobacillus; species Cytobacillus sp. FSL K6-0129. Next base: position 4,374,338 of record NZ_JBBOXM010000001.1, read on the forward strand.
TCCCTTCTCCTGCTATAAAGGGAGGTGCAATTCAAATGATGATTGACGGTGTAGTTCCTTTTCTCAGTAAAGAAAATAACTTAACTATTTTCTCTGTCACCGATCCATCTCTACCTGATTATGAAGTACGTAACGAAGTGCAATACATTCGGTTACCATCTGAAAGTTATGAAATTGATATTGCTAAAATACTTACTGAAAAAAGGTTTGACATTATTCATGTTTTTAACCGTCCATTAAATATTCCTCTCTATAAAAAAGCTTCCCCTTCAAGTCAGTTTGTTTTAGGACTTCATAATGATATGCTTTCTGAAAAAAAGGTATCACTGGAGAATGGAAAGGAAATTGTAAACTCTGTTGAAAGGATTGTTACAGTTAGTGAATATATAAAACAAACTGTGGTGGAGAGGTTTCCAGAAGCAGAATCAAAAACAAAAGTAGTTTACTCAGGAGTAGATCTAGTAGAATATCCTCCAGTCTGGTCAGAGAAAGGAAAACAAATTAGAGAAGAATATCGACAAAAATACAATATTGGAGATAAAAAGGTCATATTATTTGTTGGAAGACTCACTAAAAATAAAGGACCTCATCTTCTAATATCCGCCTTTAAAGCTATTGCTAAAAGATACCCTCATACTTTACTTGTGATTGCTGGGGGAAAGTGGTTTAGTGATGATGGAATAAATAACTATATTCGTTATTTGAAGAAACTAGCCGAACCGTTAGGTGACAAAGTTATTTTCACAAATTTTATTCCTGCAAGTGAAATTTCTAACATCTTTTTAATGAGTGATATTTTCTGTTGTTCTTCCCAATGGCAAGAACCCTTAGCTCGGGTTCACTATGAAGCTTTTGCTGCTGGTATCCCTATAATATCAACAAATAGGGGAGGAAATGCAGAGATAGTTTCTCATAAAGAAACGGGTTATTTAATTGAAAAGTATGATCAAGCTAGTGAATTTGCAAAAGGAATTAATTTCTATTTAAAGAACCCGGATACTATTAATAGCATTACCCGAAATGCAAGAGAATTAGTGGAATCTAATTTTCAATTTCATCATGTTGCTAGCCGGTTAACCAACGTTTATTCTGAGTTGATTCCAAAACAAAACAAAGATCATTATCGTAAAATGTTTCGGTCGCCACTCTTTCGATTCTAATCGATTAACAAAAAAGAGGGTGAGTAAGGTTGCTAGCTAACCTTTTGCTCACCTTTTTTATTGTTAGTAAACATGATGTTAATAATGACAGTTAAAAACAAAATTTTGCGACCGATAAAAACTGTTGGTGTGTAGGTGATCAGGTGATTTTAAGCATCATTCGTCGGTCATATTCTAGCAAGCCTTCTTGTACATAAGCAATAACTTTTAAAGAATATCATTTCTAAATCTAAAGGCAAACTGACTTTTCATTGTGTTTAATCTTTAAACAGTAGGACCCTTATTCCTAATTTTATCTTGTTACAGTCACTTTACCATATCAGAAGTTTTCCTTATTTCTATTTAAATAAAGCCGTTGAAATTTTATGATTGTAAAATTTCAACGGCTTCGTCATTTTCGAGGAAGTTTCTCTACCTCAACGTTGATTCAGTCTAAGATTCAATAGTTGCTTGCTTTATTAGCTAATATTTCTTTATTAATCCATGGTATCGAAGCAGTAGTAATCTTTTTAATTGGCTGCTTTTGTTTTGGTCGGATTGGTTTTTTCTCTATAGGCGAAATCTTCTCAGCTACAGCTTTTTTGGTAAACAGTTGTTCTTCTTTCTCGCCATTCATGTTAGAAGTACTACTAATGTCAACGTTATTTTGAATTTTATAATCAATCCCGCTCCACACTTGGGAAATATCGTCGATGACTCGATTCCAATTATGATTTTTTTCTACAAAGCTACGACCATATTGACCCATTTCTCTACAGAGAGAAGGACTGGAAAGTAATTTGGATAAATGAGCTACAAATTCTCGAGGGTCATCTGCTTGCTCAACGATAAACCCATTTTTTCCAATCTCGATTATTTCAGGGTTTCCTCCACGAGCAGTTGTCACAATGGGTAACCCAGCCGCCATTGCTTCATAATGTACTCGTGCTAACGGCTCTTCCCATTGAGAAGGACAAACGAATATATCAGCAGTAGCAAACCAGTCTTGAATTTCATCAGGGTGAACAAAGCCAGTAGTTATAACAGGTATAGGAAGGCGTTCTGCAATCGCTTTAATATAAGCAATGTAATCGGTCATTCTATTATCACTAAAGCCTTTACTTCCCATTAAAACCAAGGCCGCATTAGGATGCTTTTTAGCCAAATCTAGCATGGATCGTAAAAGTATATCTGCTCCCTTGTTCACTGAAAGTCGTCCAGCAAATAAAATTACCTTTTTCGATTCTAGTTTGTGTTTTTGACGCATGGAAGCTCTAATCCTTTGACCCTTGACAGAATACGTTGGAACAAATCGCTCTAAATCCACTCCTGAATAAATTGTTTGAATTTTAGGTTGGGCATCGGGGTAAAGCTTTACTATTTCATTACCAATATAATTACTAATGGTAATAATTTTATCTAATTGATCAATTGCTTTCTGGGCTTCTTCAGTATCTATTTTTTCCCTCTTGAACATATCATTGTGCATGCTTAATATGAGTCGTGAGTTTGGTGCCACTTCTCGTATTGGTAATACTAAACGGGGGCGGTTAAAAATGTGAATTAAGTCAAAAGTATTGTTTTTAAGATAATCTACAACACCTTCCCTGTAAGTCTCCAATAATCCTCCTGGAACCCTTACATAATGAACACCATCTTTTATTTCTTTATCGGGTAATGTGTCATCGTTTCTTCCGATTATTGTAATAGAATGGTTTTTACTTAAGTTTGGAATAGCTCCAGCGATGAATGTTTGTATTGCTCCTCCTTTTACCGGTGGAACTGGAAGTTTTTCTGTACAGACTATTAGCACTTTCATTTCCTTTTTCCCCCTCTCCATTCTTTACGTAATTGCTCAAGAATTGGCCATTTGGTCTTATCGATTTCAACGATTCGCTGGACAATAGCATCCAAATCGCTATTTAATGCTATGGTTGGTTCGAATAACATATCTTTTACATTTTTATAATATAAATTTGGTAATGAGAAATCGATCAAGAGAATCTCAAACAACTCGTCAGTGATAGGGTTAGCTTCATTGTACGCTTCTAGCATTCCTACTATCCAATCAATATCCCACCTTCCTAGATCATCCATAGAACCAGATATGAGTTTGCGTAAATCACGAATAGGCAAATCATAGGCTACACCATCAAGGTCGATAATCCACATACCTCCAGGTCCCATTTGTCCATTCGACCATCCATAATCCTGATGGACTAATCCCCATTCTTTATTTCCCTTTGCGACCAGCTGTTGATAAGAGGATTGCTCCAGCATAGTCAATGCCTTTTTTGCTTGCTCCTCAAACATATCAACTGTACTTAAGATCGTCTTACTCGTGGGCATTTCTGAATATAAGTTAGCTACATTTTTAAACCAAGATATTTTTCTCACTACTTTTTTATATGCATTTGGCCATCGTAAAAGTCTTGAAGCATTCTCTGCTCCTTTAGGAGGAACATACCCTTTGGAAAGTTGATGGAACTCTCCAATAGCGTTACTCAATAGCTTTGCTCCTTCAATATCGGCAGATACTTGATATAGAGGTTCAATCCAATCGGCAACAAACCAGATTTTCCCTCCCATTTCCACTATATTGCTACCCGATTTTGTCTTTACAATCGGTGGTATTCTAGCCTTTTTTTCATTAACTAAATATTCCTGTGCACCAATGCTAAATAAACTCCTGGAGGGTTTCCGATGGAGTATTTTTAAACTTTTGGGTCCTATGTTCGTATTGATCTTCCATATAAGTCCACCCTTATCTGCCTTTGTTGTAATAACTTCCATGCTACTCACATTAAAATTGTATTGTTTAATCACTTGTTGAGCCATTTCTTCAATAAATGGTGGCACATATAAATCAGCTAATGTCTCATCTAAATCCCATGGTGTAATAAGCTGCTCCAAACTAGTCATTCCTTTCCTTGGGTAATTTGTCTTTACATCCTATTCACTCAGGTGAAAATAGGTTGGACATTTGTCCATATGAAAATGAAAAATAATGTGTATAAGCCCATGTAATAAAAGTGGAATCAAGAAGGTATTTATTTTAAAGTTTGAATTACTTTCAATTTAACTTGTTCAATTGGAATAAATTTTTAAAAAAGTGTAACGAGTGAAGTAAAAGGGAGCATATGTAATAAGCAATATGGATAAATTTGGTGATAAGTGGCTATGAACAGAATTTCTTTGTGTGGGATGTGATAAAACACCCATACATTAACTTTAAATGCTTTAGTAAGTTAAGAGTTGTCAAGGATATGTCAGAAGGAGTTATGATACACTTCTTACTTTAAAAATTATGTAACAAAAGAGCATCGGTGTTTTTTATTTAAAACATTGATGCTCTTTTGTTTTTTTATATTTGTAATTATTTTTCCATTATTATCAGTATATTGATAGTTATGTAAGATGTTTTAACATGAGATTTAATAAAAAATATACTGTTATTTTCTTTTGTTAAATAATAAAAAGTTATGGAAAAACAGATATCTATTAAAAATTAATGAGTATAAAGATTTACTAATAAAACTTTATTCTAAATATATTTAATTTATAAAAAATTTAGTCTTTTCATACAATTTCTTATCCACTATAATAAATGACAAGAAAACACTGCGACAACAGTGTTTTCTATTCGAAACAAAAATTCCGTAGTTGGTTTGGTTTAAAAGATCTGAAAATTTTGAATAAGGGGGAAGGGTAAATGAAGAAAAACAAAAGGGCGTTATTGGCTATTATGTTAGTTCTAAGTATGCTTCTAGCAGCTTGTGGGAGTGGTGGTGGACAAGCGTCAGGAGATGGTGAAGGTGAGTCAATTAAATTAGGTTTTACACTTGCTTTAACAGGCAATTTTGCTTTTATGGGTGAAGGGGTGAAAGAAGGGGTAGAGCTTTTCTTCGAAGAGAATGATTACAAAATTGGTGATAGACCGGTGGAATTATTTTTCGAGGATGATGCTGGAGATCCTCAAAAAGCCTTGAAGAACTATCAACAACTAACTCTGAATCAGGAAGTGGATTTCCTTGGAGGAGGTACAATTGGTAGTATTTCATATGCACTCACAGAAGCTGCTGAAAAAGATAAGCGTGTCCCAATTATTAATGTAGTCGGTTCAGGTAATAGCTTATCATGGGGAGACAAAAGTGATTATGTTTGGCGAATTGGTTTTTCCTCTCTCAATTATGCAGGCACATTAGGGGTTGATATGGCTGAAAATATTGGTAAAAAAGCAGTCGTTATTGCTTCTGACTATGTGGCTGGACATGAACAGGCGACTGACTTTTCTGCGAATTTTAAAGAGCATGGGGGAGAAGTGTTAGATATTCTTTGGGCACCTTCGGGTACTAGTGACTTTTCTTCTTATATTAATCAAATTAAACAGCATGATGCTGATGCTGTATTTATGTTTATACCAGGTGCGGACGGTCCGAGATTTGTGCAACAATTTAAGGAATTTGGATTAGCTAAGAATTACGCTCTTGTCGATGGTGGTTCTGTTTTGAATGCCCCATCAACAGTTGAAGCAGTTGGTGATGCAGTAGTTAATGGTTATACACTGTCTCATTATCATGTGGGTTTAGAAAATGAGTTAAACAAAAAGTTCGTTGATGATTATACCAAGAAGTATGATAAAGTGCCCGACAACTATGTTATTAACGGCTATGATACGGCCAAAGTGATGTCAGAATCAATTCAAAAAGCTGGTAGTACAGAAGTTGGCGATATTATTGAAACTTTAAAAGCTGGTTTGTCATTTGATAGCCCTCGTGGACCAATTGAGTTAGATCCAAAAACGAATCACCCAATCCAAAATCACTATATTTTAAAAGGTGCCGAGAAAGATGGAGAAATCGTCTTTGAACTCGTTCGTACGTATGAAAAAGTGCAAATGCCGGCAGAAGATCCTGGATACGAGAAAGCAAAATAAGATTTAAGAGGGACTCTTTACCTGTAAAAGAGTTGTAAGGGGAAAGGCATGATACTCCATCAATGCCTTTTCCAAAAAATATACAGAGGAAGTTATTTCTTCGTAGTTATTTATTCTGAAGGGAGTCGAACAAGTGGAATTTTTTATTGCTAACACCGTTTCAGGATTGGCGTATGCCATGTTGTTATTTTTAATGGCTGCAGGTCTCTCCATTATCTTTGGTTTAATGAAGATTATGAACCTTGCCCATGGATCTTTTTTTATACTCGCAGGATATGTTGCTTATTCGTTTTCTAGGAGCGGAATGAATTTTTGGTTATCGATGGTTTTGGCAGTCATTGTGATTTCCATTTTTGCTCTAATTATTGAAAAATTACTTATATCGAGAGTGCATGGAAGTGAAACTGATCAGGTGTTGCTAACTGTTGGTCTCGTTTTTGTACTCGGTGATTTAGCGTTATGGATTTGGGGAGGTAATTTTCTCTCTATCCCAGTACCAGCACTCTTTGACTATTCACTAGATTTTGTGGGAATGACATTCCCTGCTTATCGTCTATTTGTCATTGCTATGGGAATTCTGTTTGCTTTCGTTCTTTGGTATTTTGAGGCAAAGACAAGAGTAGGAATGATTGTGCGAGCAGGTGTAGATGATATGGAAATGGTATCAGCACTTGGGTTTAATGTGAAAATCATTTTTTCAGGGGTGTTTATCTTTGGTGCTGCTTTGGCTGCTTTCGGGGGTGTGTTAAGTGGACCTATACTTGGAATGTACCCGATGATGGAATGGGAGATTCTTGTTAATTCAATGATTGTCGTCATTATTGGTGGTTTAGGCAGTTGGAAAGGTGCTTTTATTGCTTCAATGATTGTTGGGTTTGTCGATATTTTCGGAAGAATTTATATGCCTACGTTTGCGATGGCTTTTATCTTCATATTAATGGTTGCAATTTTAATGGTTAAACCAACAGGTTTATTCGGAAGGGTGGAATCATGAAAAAAGCATTATTATCAACTATTCTTTTGCTTATCACTGTTTTAATTCTGCCTCACATCATTTCTCCATTTATGGTGTATTTATCAACAGAAATTCTTGTTTTCGCTATTTTTGCAATGAGTTTGGGTCTGATTATGGGTTTTGGAGGAATGCCATCATTAGGACATTGTGCACTATTCGGTTTAGGTGCTTACACCGTTGCTATTTTGAGTGAATATACAGCAAATATCTATTTACTTTTAGGTGCAGCTATACTAATTTCACTTTGTTTCTCACTCGTTACAGGTTATATTGCTATTCGTAATAAAGGGGTATTCTTCTTAATGATTACCTTAGCTTTTACTCAAGTCTTATTTTTAATTACTTCAAGAATGAAGTTCTGGGGTGGAAATGATGGCTATAGTGCAAGTTTGACAGCTAATTTTGGTTTTGGGGAGATTACTTCTAATATCGGTTTATTTTACATGATGGGATTTTTCTTTGTTCTTACTTATTTTCTCTTGAAACTTTTTGTTAATGCCCCAGCAGGCAAAGTGCTAAAAGGCATGATGGAGAATGAAGGCAGAATGATTGCTCTAGGCTATAACCCGAAGACTTATAAAATGTTTGCTTATTTAATTGCCGGTAGTATGGCAGGTTTAGCTGGAGGCTTATACATTTATAAAACACAATTTGTTTCTCCGGCACTGTTCAGTGTGCATATGGGTGCAGAAGTAATGATCATGGTTTTTATTGGTGGTATGGGTACGATTTTTGGTCCGGCATTAGGTGCTGGGGCATTTGTTTTCCTACAAAACTATATTAGTACGATGACAGATCGCTGGCCGCTTATCTTAGGATTATTATTCATAGCAATTGTTCTCTTAAAAAGAGGAGGGATATTGCATCTTCTCCAGTTTGTTGCGACATTTGGCTTAAAGTTATTTAAATCTTCTCGGAATGCTCCTGTAGATAAACATGTTAAAGGAAAGGAGCAAGCAAGCTGATGACATTATTGAAAATTGAAGACTTAAATAAATCATTTAAGGCATTGCATATCTTAAAAGGTGTCAATATCGAAGTAAATAAGGGAGAACGTCATGTGATTATAGGCCCCAATGGAGCTGGTAAAACAACTTTATTTAATTGTATTTATGGTACATTGCCATTATCTTCAGGAAAAGTTTATTTAGCGGGCAAGCGTATTGATCATATTCCTTCCTTTAAAAGAACCGAGAAGGGGATGGGGAGAACTTTTCAGAAGAATAATCTTTTTGAGGAATTAACAGTTGAAGAGAATGTACGTTTAGCGATTATGGGGAAAAAGAAATATCGACTCAATATGTTTAAGCCTATGCAAAATTATAATGATTTAGCAGAAGAGTGTCATAGATTACTAGAAGAGTGGGAAATGACAGAGCGCCGTACTGTATTGGTCAAAGAACTTTCCTATGGTGAACAACGTTTATTAGAAATTATTTTATCATTGAGTACAAATCCGGAAATTATACTCTTGGATGAACCGACCTCAGGAATGTCGCCAACAGAAACAAGTAGATTTGTTAAACTCATCAAAAAAATACCTGATCATATTACTTTGGTTATTATTGAACATGATATGGAAGTTGTGTTTAGTTTGGCTAATAAAATCACTGTCCTTCACCATGGGACAGCGATGATGACGGCTAGCCCTGAAGAAATTCGAGGAAATCAAATGATCCAAGAAATTTACTTTGGTGGAGGAGCGTTGAGTCATGATTGAGCTAAAGGAAGTACATTCATATTATGGTCATAGCCATATATTACACGGTGTTAATTTACAGGTGAAGAAGGGTCAGTGTGTTGCACTTCTTGGTAGAAATGGTGCTGGCAAAACAACAACGATTCATTCTATCGCTGGGCTAGTTGTTCCTAAGGAAGGCACCATCCAGTTTAAGGATAAAGAGCTTGTTGGTAGAACACCAAATCATATTTCTAAAGCTGGTGTTGGTCTTGTCCCTCAAGGGAGACGGGTTTTCCCCTCTTTAACGGTGAAAGAAAATTTGTTAATAGCTGAAAGAAAAAGTATATCTAGTGAAAAACAATGGACAATTGAAGAAGTTTATCAATTATTTCCGATATTAAAAGAACGTGAAGAGAATATGGGCAATGAATTATCAGGTGGGCAACAACAAATGCTAGCCATTGGCCGTGCGCTCTTACTTAATCCAGATTTCTTGTTAATGGACGAGCCATCTGAAGGACTTGCACCTGTTATTATTGAACAAATTAAAAATATCATTTTAGATGTCAAGAAAACAGGATTATCCATGCTAATCGTAGAACAAAATATTGATTTAGCCTGTTGTGTGGCAGATGAAGTGATTATTTTAAACAAGGGAGAAGTCGTTTGGCAAGGGCTTCCTGCTGAGCTATTGCATAATGATGAATTATTAAAAGTCCATTTAGGTGTATAAAGTACCGATGTATAATGAAATGGATTAAGTGTATCGAATCAATCACGAACAGTTCACATTTGAACTGTTTCGTGATTATTTTTATACTGTTTCAAATTACCTCCTACCTTATTTGAGCTTTTTACAATCGAAAATGTTCTCTCGTTTTAAAAGGACCTTTGAATAGAAAGTTGAATTTGATGGGTATTTATATTTATGAAAGAATATGGAATTATTTCAAAAACAACCGATATTAATAGTATAATTTACCTATTAAATCATTCGGGGGAAGCATTCATGAGTTTGTTTAAAAAAAGAACGAGTAAAAAGTTAAATGAAGAGGTTGAAGAAGGAAAGGGTGTATTGGACCTTGGTGACGCATCTAAGTTCACACGACAAATGGAATTAATTCATTTAAGTGAAACTGATTTAGGTCTCATAAACAAGATGCAGCCAATCATTCAAACGCACAGTGAACAATTAGTTAATCAATTCTATGATAATATTTACAAAGAGCAATCACTTATTGAAATTATTGAAGATTATAGTACGGTAGAGCGTTTAAAAGGAACATTGAGGGTACATATTGAAGAAATGTTTGCCGGTATAATAAATGAAGAGTATGTGGCGAAGCGGTTACGGATTGCCCATGTACATGTGAAAATAGGCTTACAAACAAAATGGTATATGTCTGCTTTCCAAGGATTATTATTATCGATTATCCAGCTTGTAGAAAAGATGGAACTTACTTCGCGTGATTGCTGTCTTCTAATTGCTGCCGTAACGAAAATTTTTAGCTTTGAACAACAGCTGGTCTTAGAGGCTTATGATACAGAAATAGAGACTTTAAAAGCAAGAGAAGAAGATAAGAAACAAGAAATAAGGGGAAATGTAGCAACAGAAACAGAAACCCTTGCAGCCATTTCTGAGGAAACTAACGCATCTTTCCAAGAATTAATTGCTCAAGCAGAAGAAGTAGTCGAGCATGCTGAGAAGGGGCAAGATTTTTCTCTAAAAGCGAAGGAGTATGCTGAAAACGGCAAGCAATTTATCAATGAACAAGGTGAATTAATGTTGACGATTGTCGACTCTGTTGCAGAAATTAAACAAGATGTTAAAAGTTTATTGTATGTAATGGATGAAATGCATGAAATTACTACAATTGTAACGGATATATCGAGTCAGACGAATTTATTATCCCTCAATGCTGCTATTGAGGCCGCTAGAGCAGGCGAACATGGACGTGGGTTTTCGGTAGTGGCAGAGGAAGTGAGAAAACTTTCGGATCAAACAAGATCGTCTGTAGAAAATGTCTCACAATTAATCGCTAATACAAATGGACAAATCGATAAATTAAGTGAATCACTTCAAGAAGTAAGTAATACAGTCCAAAACGGTCAATCTCATATGAAGGCGACGGAAGAACATTTTGAATATATTGTTGGTACAATGAAAGATACGATGCAACAGAATCAAAAGATTATGGAAGAAATCGATGGAATTGTTAACGTAGTCCATCTTTTAGGAAAAGGGTTTGAAGAGGTAGCGTTTACAGCAGAGAATTTAACCTCAATTGCTCAAGATATGTGATGATTAGAAAGAATCTTTAATGGGTAAATGAAAAGGTATGCTAAATTTTTTATAAAAATGAGGACAGAAGTGTTGTTCAATCCAGTCTAACTTTTTATCTTAAACTGTACAACACTTTCTATCAATAGAATCTGCTCAGCTATTTGGTCCTTTGTCTTTCTTTGATGTTTGGGTGTTTTTTGTAGGAGTTTTTTTAAATAGTATAAATCACGAAGAAAAAGAAGTTGTTCCGCTGTTGTTAACATGATCAACACTCCTATTTATTTCTGTCCTACTTATTTACCCATTTGTGTAAAAATCAAACAAAATTTATTTAAGTAAAAGCTAGGTACACATAGTTGTACCTAGCTTTTATTACTTTTAACAAATGTGTAAATAGCTGTCTTTTTATTCATGAGAAAAGGTAAAAAAGTTAAAATAATAAGAGATAAGCCACTTACTAAGAATATATTTTGAATCCCAAAAAGGTGAATAAGATAGGCTCCCCCAAGAGGAGAGATGAAAATCGTCGAACTTGTTAATGACTGATAAATACCAGCAATGGAACTCACTTCGTCTTCCTGTGGAATTGTTTGTATACAATAGTTAGTAATAATAATAGAAATGCCAGTTCCTATTCCGCACAAGACACCAAGGAGGAGAATATAGCTAAGGGAAAAGCCCTTTTCTAAAAAACCAAGGCCAGTAAACCCTAAACCAAGACTAAGAAGGGCTAAACTAAGCCATCTCTCTAAGCGCACAAACCTTTCTTTTTTACTAATGATATAGATTGTTAATACTGAACCGCATCCAATGCTTGCAATCAATAGTGTCATATATGCAGGTTTTGTTGGCGCAACTAGTTGAAATAGCGCAGGGAATTGTGCTTCAACTAATTGGATAATGAACATTCCTACTATATTTAATGATAAGACAATCATTAAAGTTGGAGCACGATATAAACTTTTCCAACTGTTTTTCCATTGATTTAAAAATGTATTGTCAACTGTTTCACGCGGTGATTGTGTATACTTTGCTTTTGTTTGTATGATTTTTCTTAAAGAAAATAATAAACAAGCAGAAATCATAAAAGCGAATGCGTTAAATAGTAGTAAATGTTTTGCAGGTAATAAGGTGAGTAATGCACCACCTATTAATGGTGCAATGATTTTTGCTGCTTGATTCACACCTCCATTCCAAGAAACGGCCTTTAGTTTTAAATGAGCTGGAATGAGCTCATGAACTAAACCTTGTTGAGCAGGAAAGTGAACAGTACCGACAAAAGATCGAAGTGCCAATAAAATGAGTGCTAACCAAGGAGTGTTTGCAAAGAATAAGAAAATTGTAAAGAAAACCGTTACTAAATCAGCACATCCCATAAGGATAATTTTATTGCGCTTTTGTACAAAGATGCCAGAAAATTGAGAAAATAAAACTTGTGGTAAAGCATAAGCAATGGGTATGAAAGCAAGTAGAAAAGAACTCGTTTGCCATACATATCCAAATAGGACCATAATTGCTACCATATCAAACCATTGACCAATCATTGATAGACAATAAGAGATAAATAACCTACTGTATCCTCTGATTTCCCATATGGAACGCGCAACTTCTTGTGGTTGCCATGATGAAGGGAACTGCCGAGTGCGAGTTTCCACTGTACTCAGCAATTCTTCTATTTTGATTTTCGCTATTTCAAGAGTATAATGATCCATGGTTTATAAAACAAGTTCGCCAATATTAGTTGCTATTTGCTCATCATGATCTTGTAAAACATGTATTTCACCTTTAAAAGATTGACTGACCTTTTTCTTTAATATCACTTTTGTTGTTTCATCTACAACTAAAATATCCCCTGCTAAAATAATTTCTGAGATATGGTCAATATCTGCATGAGTTAACGTGTCATTTATTGTTAGTTGATCTTGTATGATTATTGTTGTTTGTGGATCTAACTGCTTAAAGTTAGTCGAAAACCATGTCTCCTCTTTTACTGCTATATAGTTTTTAACATAAACAAAAACTTCATTTTCGAGATTGGCTAATTTTTCAAAAAGAATATCTTCTGTACCTTCTGGGCACAAGATATAAGATAAAGAATGAATAGAAGAGAATGCTTCATTCAATCCTTCTCTAGTTATAGTTGAATCAATAAATATAGGTTTAGTTGTATAAATCGATTGTTGTTTATATCTCTTAATATTATGTTTATTTAAATGGGTTTGAGTTGAGAGTACTTGATAGCCTTTTGGGATAATGTTTTGGTTACCGTTAATACTTAATTTTCCTAAGATTAAAGGTTGTTGAAAATCATAATAACGAATCGTACCGTTAATATCTAACCTCGCGATCTTTTCCTTCAATAATGTTAAATCAACATGCTCATCAATTGTTATTATCCCGTTTACTAATAGATTTGTGCCTTCACGTAACCCTTCTAAATATCCTGTTGTTAAATGAAGGTTTCCATTTTCTAATTTAGGTTCTGGCCCTTCATAACTGACTAATGTACCATTTGTTGTTAATAATTTGGATTGAATAGCGCCGTTCAAGTGAGATGGAGAGTAGATGATACCGTTGACAATAAATGTGATGTTTTTTTGCAGAAGTTCTTCTAGTGTGACATCTACATTCACAATGACTGCTCCATTGATAAACACCGTTTCATTGTCACCTACAATTTTTAAATAAGCAGAATCAACCTTGTAGACACCGTTAGCCATTTTCACATTCTTCTCTACCATAATGGTTTGGCCAATATTTTTTACATTTAATTTTGGCACGAGGTATGCATTCTTTTGTGAATAGACGAGTAACCCTACATTATTAATCTTTTCTATTTCTTGAATGCTTTCCTCAGTTGCTTGGATAAGATTTAAAACCCCGACATTACTATATTTTTTTCCCATTATTATTGTTCCTCCTCTAAGATCTTTCGTAGTTTTTTCATTGCTTTTGCTAAATGATACCTAACAGTTGAAGCTGATAAACCAAGCTTTATAGCAATTTCATCACTTTTTAAACCAATCCAGTATTTTTTGAAAATGATATCACTTTCAATAGCTGATAATTGACTAAGTAACTCTACCGTTTCAATTGAGGTTTTCATAAAGGTAGGTAAAATTACTTCTTCATTTTGGTCAATATTCATTTCTCGTTTGAATTTTCTCCGCTGATCAATCAATTGATTTTTCATGACACGGTAAAACCAAGCTTTTTGCTTATATTTTGGCCAAGAAGACAAATCATCTAAATGCATGGCCTTTTCTAAAGCTTGTTGGATCAAATCCTGTGCTTCATGCTCATCATAAGCAATAGACGAAGCAAATTTATATAAATCATCCCGCAATGATATATAAATAGATTGCAATACAATCACCTTTATTCCATGGAAAAGTAGTTTTTCTTCTCAGCTTCATATAGATAACGAAATAGATGCTACAAATGTTGGTGGAGTATAAAAAAATTTTGAGAAAAGTGCAATTTCAAACAACAGATTTAGAAAAATGGCCTCAGCAACAATGTGAAATATAGGCATTTCATAAGAAGTGAATAGGATAATGTATGGCTCACTCACTCTAGCTGAAATGCTGGCACGCTTCCCGTAGAATCCACGTAACTGCAGGATTATCTCTGTCTTTCTCAACTGGAAAGTACAAAATGAAAGCTTTAGAAAAATGGGTTTTGCCGGTCTCCCTTCATTTTGTACATTCCTAAGTAATGAATGATATACATCGTTCTCTTCACCTTTACAATGGCTCCTTCATCTAGCTTACCATTGGAAACGTTCTTTTTACCTTAAAAGATACATCTTTTATTCGTCTTATGAATAGAACGTATTAATATTTAGAATTTAATAAATATACAAACAATGGTACGATAGATAGTAGTTATCTGATTATTTATTAGCGCGATAAGGGGGTTTTTAAGATGAAGGTTTCACTTTTTGCTACCTGTTTAGTCGATATGTTTAACAGTAAAGCAGGGGTAGCAACTGTAGAATTATTAGAAAGGCTTGGCTGTGAGGTGGATTTTCCTGAAAATCAAGTATGTTGTGGTCAACCATCTTACAATAGTGGTTACGTAAAAGAATCAAGGGATGCAATGAAAAGGATGATAGAAACCTTTAGTCATTCTGAATATGTAGTTTGTCCATCTGGTTCATGTGCCTATATGTTTCATGAATATGAGCATATATTTAAAGACGATCCACATTGGGGGCCACAAGCGAAAAAATTAGCTAAAAAAACGTATGAATTAACAGAGTTTATCGTTGATGTGTTAAAAGTTGAGGATGTAGGCGCAAGCTATCAGGCGAAAGCTACTTATCACACTTCCTGTCATATGACACGATTGTTAGGTGTAAAAGAAGCGCCGATGAAATTATTATCACATGTAAAGGGATTAGAGTTTACAGAATTGCCAAATAAAAGTCAATGCTGTGGATTTGGTGGAACATTTTCTGTAAAGATGGGGGCCATCTCAGAGCAAATGGTAGATGAAAAAGTAGCCCATATTAATGAAACAGGAGCAGAGCTTTTAATTGGCGCTGACGGTGGCTGTTTAATGAATATTGGCGGTCGAATTGATAGAGTGGGCGAACCAGTGAAAGTGATGCATATTGCTGAAGTATTAAATAGTAGAACAGAAAGATAGGGTGATTGATATGCCAATGAGGATTGGAAATGAGCAATTTACTGATCGAGTAGCGTCTGGTTTAGAAAATCGCTTTATGAGAGGGGCGGTTTCAGGGGCGCAAGATCGCTTGGAAGTGCGTAGACAGGATGCAGCAAATGAATTAGGCGATTGGGAAGAATGGCGAGCACATGGGGAAGAAATTAGACAACATGTATTAGAAAATCTAGATTATTATCTGTTTCAACTAAGTGAAAATGTAGAAAAGTTAGGTGGACATGTTTTTTTCGCGCAAACACCAGAAGAGGCTAATGATTACATTAAAGGTGTAATTAAGAAGAAAAATGCTAAGAAAGTAGTAAAGTCGAAGTCAATGGTGACAGAAGAAATCGATCTCAATCATCATTTGGAATCGGTTGGGTGTGAGGTCATTGAAACAGATCTAGGTGAATATATTTTGCAAATCGATGATCATGACCTTCCATCACATATTGTTGCTCCAGCACTACACAAAAATAAAGAACAAGTAAGAGATGTGTTTACCAGGAAATTAGGTTACCAGGGGACAGATAGACCGGAGGAATTAACACAACATGCTAGGAAAATGCTAAGAAATGAATATTTAACAGCAGATATAGGTATAACTGGATGTAATTTTGCCGTCGCTGAAACAGGTTCAATCTGCCTCGTAACGAATGAAGGAAATGCCGACTTATCAACTTCTTTGCCCGATACACAAATAACTGTTATGGGAATGGAGAGACTTGTGCCATCGTTTACAGAATTAGAAGTATTAGTAGGAATGCTTTCTCGTAGTGCAGTCGGACAGAAATTACCAAGTTATGTTACCGTTTTAAGTGGCCCAAAAGAAGAGGGAGCAGTGGATGGCCCAGAAGAGTTTCATTTAGTTATTGTTGATAATGGTCGTTCAAATATTTTAGGTGGAGAATTCCAATCGATCCTCCAATGTATACGTTGTGCCGCTTGTGTAAATGTATGTCCCGTTTACCGTCATGTAGGCGGACATTCATACGGTTCTATCTACTCAGGTCCAGTTGGTGCAGTACTTTCTCCATTACTCGGTGGTTATGAAGAATATAAAGAACTTCCTTATGCTTCCACATTGTGCGGGGCGTGTACTGAGGTTTGTCCGGTGAAAATACCATTGCATGACCTTCTTCATAAACATAGGCAAGTCATTGTTGAAAAAGAAGGAAAAGCCCCCATTTCTGAAAAGTTAGCGATGAAAGCTTTTGGTCTTGGAGCAGCTTCTCCTGCTTTATATAAAATGGGTGGGAAATTTGCCTCAAAGGCTGTTGGGCCATTTTCTGATGGGACAAAGCTAACAAAAGGTGTCGGTCCATTAAAGGCGTGGACGGAAATCCGTGATTTTCCTGCTCCGCAAAAGGAAAGATTCCGTGACTGGTTTAAACAAAGGGGCAAGGAGGAAAAGAATCATGGCGATTGAAAATAGAGATATATTTCTTAAGAAAATTGCAACACGATTAGGAAAAGAAGAAGTGAGGAAGAAGATAGAAAAACCCGAGTGGAAATATGCCCCACAAAAGCGGGTGTTAAAGGGGGCATCGCAGTCCGAATTAATTTCGGTCTTAAAGAACCAATGCAAATTAATTCACACGGACTTGATTGAAACAAATCTATCAAACTTGCCGCAAACATTAGAAGACCGAGTGTCAGATTACGGCGGTGAATCCATCGTAACTTGGCGTGATAGTAGATTAAAAGCATGGGGAGTAACAGCCAAGCTTGATGAATTGCATAAGCAAGGGGTAGCGTACTATGAATGGAATCATGAAGTTGAAGTAGAAAATATAGCAATAGCTGAAAAAGCAAACATCGGATTAACGATTAGCGAGATTACCCTTGCAGAATCGGGAACTGTCGTATTATTTAGTGATAAACACAAAGGCAGGACAGTCAGCTTCTTACCGGAAAAATCAATTATACTTGTACCTAGAAGTTCTATCGTACCGAGAATGACACAAGCAGCTGCCTATATCCGGGAAAAAATAAAAGAAACAGGAGTAATTCCTAGTTGTATTAACTTTATAACTGGACCAAGTAATTCTGCTGATATTGAAATGAACTTAGTCGTCGGTGTACATGGACCCATAAATGCAACATATATTATTATCTCTGATTTATAAGGTTACTGAGGAACAAGGGAATATGCGAAATGAGAATCCGAACAAATACTAGGGAATAGTGTTTGTTCGTTTTTTTTATGGAATTGATCATTTTTCTTCATTCGGTTGTTTGTTATGATTTTCGTCAATGCGCTTCCCTAGATTTCGTCCCACGCAATTATCATACATAAATACAACTATTAGAAATGGACATATTTTTATCTTCTTTTCCGCCTTTATTTATTTTTTAAATATAATTTTTTGGTTTGTTTCCTTTCTTTTAGTGGTACAGTTATTTTAAAGAAAGAAATCATTGTTTCTTCTTAAATATAGGAAAAAAATAATTATTCGCAAAATAATTTTTATTGCTAATTTATGATATAATGACCATGTAAAAATTAATAGACAAGGAGTAATCGCTATGCTGAAAGATCTATTTATAGGCTTATCTCAAAATCAATTTTTAAATAGTGCAGCAAAAAAATATGGTTTAAAACTGGGTGCTCAAAGTGTCGTTGCGGGTACAAATATTGAAGAAGCGATTGTTAAGATTAAAGAATTAAATGCCCATGGTATCGCATGTACAGTCGATAATCTAGGGGAATTTGTTAATCAAAAAGAGGATGCGACTGCAGCAAAAGAACAAATCTTAGCAGTTGTTGAAGCGATTCATGAGCATGAAGTCGATGCTCATATTTCGTTAAAACCATCTCAATTAGGTTTAGACATTGATTACTCCTTTTGTTTGGAGAACTTAAAAGAAATAGTAAGTAAGGCTCATGAATATGGCATCTTTATCAATTTTGATATGGAGGATCATGGCCGTTTACAACCTTCATTTGATTTATTGGATGAATTATCAAAAAGTTATGATAATATAGGGACTGTTATCCAGGCCTATTTTTATAGAGCAATAGAAGATATAGAAAAATATAAAAATTATCGTTTGCGTATTGTAAAAGGTGCATATAAAGAACCAGCTGAAGTTGCTTATACTGCGAAGGAAGAGATTGATAGCAACTATATTAAACTAATAGAATATCATTTGTTACATGGTAAATTCACGTCGATTGCAACACATGATCATCATGTAATTAATCATGTGAAGAAATTTGTAAAGGAACATGATATTCCAAATGATCAATTTGAATTCCAGATGTTATATGGATTCAGGAAAGAAATGCAATTAGAGCTTGCGAAAGAAGGCTACAACTTTACCACATATATTCCGTTTGGTGATGACTGGTACGGTTATTACATGCGACGTCTCGCAGAAAGACCACAAAACATCAATCTCGTTGCAAAACAAGTATTTAATAAAAAGACAAATACTATTCTTGGCGTTGCTGCTGGTGCATTCTTACTCGGTAGATTATCTAAAAAGAAAAAATAAACTGATATAATAAAAGGTTCCGAATGGGGGCCTTTTTTTGATCATAGAAAATAGAACATAAGGAAACTCCTATATTTAATAGGGGAATCCTTATGTTAATTTTAGAGCAATTTTTCAATGTCACTCGTTAATTTTTCCGGTTCGGTTGTTGGTGCGTATCTGTCGTATACTTCCCCATTCCGGTCAATAAGAAACTTGGTGAAATTCCATTTAATATTCTTTGAAAGTACACCTTTCTTCTCTTCTTTTAAATAAGAAAACAGTGGTTCTGTGTTATCACCGTTTACATCTATCTTTGCAAACATTGGAAAGGAGACACCATAATTCACTTGACAAAACTCTGTTGTTTCATCGATATTAGCGAATTCCTGGTTGTTAAATTGAGCACATGGAAAACCAAGGATGACAAAGCCTTTATCTTTATATTTTTCATATAGCTCTTGCAATCCTTCAAACTGAGGAGTAAGGCCGCACTTACTGGCAGTATTAACGATTAGGATTACTTTTCCTGCAAAATCTTTTAACTGTTCTGTATGACCATTTGTTTTTTTTACTTCAAAGTCATAAATAGTTTTCATTATTATTCCTCCAAACATCAAGTAGGTTTATTTTAGCCGACTTTATTATTTATAAGTAGGATTCTGCTTGTTCATTGAAAAGCATTGATTCGCTTAATTCTTTTCTTACCCTATTAATATGGTTACTCATTAATTGCCGCGCTTCATTCCCATTTCCTGATGCAATTGCTAAATAAATATCACGGTGCTCTTCCATAGTAGATTTTTCCCGTTTATTGTCTTCTGCAAACCGGTTTGACCTCGTTACTTTTATAGTATTTTTCATATGTTCAGTAAGGTTATTCATAAGTTTGATAAATATAGAATGGTGTGACGCATAAACGATATGTAAGTGAAATTGAAAATCCGCGTGGATGCCGTCTTCGGGCGTGGATGCCGTTTCCATCGCTAAAAGCGAATGGCGGATATTGGCTATATCTGTTGATGTCGCTCTAGATGATGCCAAACCAGCACACTCCACTTCTAAAACTTTTCGTAAATCTAACATTTCATATATATTTGTCTTCGGATTAGCAGAAAGGATAGGTGCTTCAGAAGTTAAACAATCAACTGATCTAATGTATGTTCCACTACCTTGCCGAATCTCTAAGACACCTTTCATTTCTAAAATTTTCAATGCTTCTCTAATTGATGTTCTGCTAGAGGAAAAGAGAGTTGCAAGTACTCTTTCAGGGGGGAGGCGATCTCCTGATGATAGTTGTTGATTGATAATATATCCTTCTAATTGTTCTGTAATAATCATATGTATTTTTTTCTTTTGCGACATGATTTCCACTCCCTTTCATATCATCATACAAAAAAAGGGAAAATGCAGCAATTTTAAATTTTTAATTATTGATTTTTTTGAATTTTCTTGTACAATGAGAACATGTTAGACCAATTTTCTCAAAATTCAATAATTGGTCTGTACAATTTTGATTTGTAAGGAGAGAGACTAAACAATGAAAACAACAGAGGGCAGTCAAACGAATAATCAAGAATTAGTAAGCGCTTTATTGAGCTTTTTAACAGATGAACAAGTATCTATTAATGAAACCATTCTTGACTTACATAGTAAAGATGAATCCTATCATAAAGGTAGTCATCCTGATATTGTTGTTTATCCCAAAAATGCTAGTGAAGTAAGTCAAATTATACAAAAGGCGGGAGAATTCCAAACGCCCATTATTCCTTTCGGGGTTGGTTCGAGTTTAGAGGGACATGTCATTCCTTACAAAAAGGGAATAACGATGAATTTTACTGAAATGAATAGAATTTTAGAAGTTAAGGAAGAAGACTTTTTAGTAAAAGTTCAACCTGGTGTGACACGTTCGCAACTAAATAAAGAGTTAAAAAAATACGGTTTGTTTTTCCCTGTTGACCCAGGTGCTGATGCTACATTAGGCGGGATGGCAGCAACCAATGCAAGTGGAACCACTTCAGTTAAATATGGTGTAATGAGAGATCAAGTACTAGATTTAGAAGTGGTTTTAGCTAATGGGGAGATCATACATACCGGTAGTTTAGCCGCCAAATCTTCTTCTGGCTATCATTTAAATGGACTATTTGTCGGGTCAGAAGGGACTTTAGGCTGCTTTACTGAGTTGACGTTAAAAGTGTACGGTATTCCAGAATTCCAAATGGCTGGTAGAGCAACCTTTCCTACAATTGATGATGCAGTTGGTGCTGTAGTTGGTATCCTACAAGCTGGCATTCCGATTGGCAGAGTTGAATTGGTAGATGAAGCTTCAATTAATCAAGTGAATCTTTTTAGTGAGACTAATTACGAGATTAAGCCAACGCTATTTTTAGAATTTCATGGTAATGAAGCAGGGCTTCAACAAGATGTAGAATTCATGAGAGAAATTGTAGCTGATTTCCATTGTCAAGATATAACATTTGAAACAGATACGGCTGCTCGTAACCTTTTATGGGATGCAAGACATAATTTAGCCTACGCTTATGTACACGGTTATCCAGGAAAGAAAATGATGGTAACAGACGTATGTGTACCGATCTCAGAATTAGCGGGTGCCGTTACTTATGCAAGAAAATGCCTAGATGAGATTAATTTAATTGGTGGCCTGACGGGACATGTAGGAGACGGAAACTTCCATTCGCTTGTGATGATTGATTTGAATAATGAAGAAGAAGTAAACAAAGCTAAACATTTCAATGAACAACTTGTCTTGTATGCTTTAGAAAAGGGTGGCACTTGTACTGGCGAACATGGTGTTGGGGTAGGAAAGATGAAATATCAAGAACAAGAGCATGGGAAGGCATTAGAAGTGATGAGGAACATTAAGAATGTCTTAGATCCAAATCACATCTTAAACCCAAATAAGGTTATTCCTTTTAATTCGGAGGGGGAGAGTTAATTGAAGATTCTGGAAACCGTTAGTAATCTCGCAGGAAAGTATTTTGCTTTTCTTGTTATTATTGCTGCAGTTGTGGCTTATCTCTATCCACCGTTATTCGTAGTCTTCGGTGGATATATCACCTTGTTACTTGGCGTAGTCATGTTCGGTATGGGTTTAACATTAAAACCGGTAGACTTTAAATTAGTATTTTCTCACCCACTCCCAGTTTTACTGGGCTTTGTAGCACAATTTACAATCATGCCTTTGACAGCTTTCGCTATTGCCTACCTTATGCAATTACCGGCAGAATTAGCAGCGGGATTAGTATTATTAGGGTCAGTCCCGGGTGGTACAGCATCTAATGTCATGGTGTATTTAGCAAAAGGAAATGTACCCTTATCGATAACAATGACATCGTTATCCACTTTGATTGCACCAATAGCTACACCGCTCATACTTTTAGCTCTAGCAGGTCAATGGATGCCCGTTGATGCGTGGAGTATGTTTGTATCAATTGTTCAAGTAATTATCGTTCCTATTATACTTGGTTTAGTAGTGAAGAGAATATTCCCGGTTATCGTAGAAAAAAGTATAAACGTTGTTCCACTTATTTCTGTTACAGCAATCATTATTATCGTTACCGCTGTTGTAGGAGGGAATGCTGAGAAAATTGCTTCTTCTGGGCTTTCTGTCTTTATTGCGGTGATGCTCCATAATGCAGCAGGTTTACTATTAGGATACATGGCTGGCGTGCTTTTCAAAATGGATGAAGGTACGAGAAGAGCGATTGCTATTGAGGTGGGCATGCAAAACTCAGGGTTAGGTGTTTCGTTAGCAACTGCTCACTTTGGTCCAGTTGCCGCTATTCCAAGTGCTTTAGGCGCTGTTTGGCATAATATATCGGGTCCTATTTTAGCTACGTACTGGTCAAAAAAACCAGCAAAAGAAAAAGAAGTAATCACTAAACAAACAAAGGTGATTTAACTTATATACCAATAATAAAAGAGCATCCTTTACGGATGCTCTTTTTACAAAACTTGTTTATTGTACAACAGCGATAATTCCTTGTTCATCGTCGAGTACGAGGTTTATACCTGCATATGGATCGCGATTAAGAAATTCATCTAACCATAATCTTAATGCTTCGATCATATTCGCTGTAATCAAGACTTGCTTGCGGCCGCCAACATGAGATTCGGCAGAGAAACCATAATCGTCATCATACATGAGCTCAATTTCGACTTCTTCTAGCTTCACTTGTTTTTTACGAGAAATGTACACACATAATGCATTGACAATATCTTGTTCAGGAATAATTAATTGTTCCATGGATTTGGTTCCTGTTTTTTCTTTTTATCTTTAATCATCGTAAAGATTTTACGAATAATCATAATGACAAAGACGATAGCTAAAACATTGACAAGTAAACCAAGAATACTACCTAACATACCCATATTTCCAAACAGGCCACCAAATAATAATCCCGCTAGTCCACCTAACATAAGTCCTTTCATTAATCCGCCAGAAAAGAAACCACCATTATTCTTTTGTTGTTGATTTGTTGCTGTGTTGTTTTTTTGTTGCTGATTATTTTGAACGTTCGATTGGTTATTATTGTTTGTCGTGCTTTTATTAAAGTTTACACCTTTTTTACCTGATTTATAAGATTTCGCCTCAACAGTTGAAACCTGGTCTTGGAAGATTGTTGTTCCTACTGGTGAAAAGACAAGTGCTGCAGTAAGTATAGCTGCAAAAATTTTCTTCATTATCTATAGTTCCCCCTAATAGTGTATTACTACTTATTATATCAAAATAGGTTAACAATTTGTAAGCAAAATTAGATTGTGCGTTTTTTGACATAAATGATTTAAACGGTTATTCATTGCAAAGATGAAAGAAGTTAGCTATAATTTTCGCGATATAGATAATTTTCAGAAAGGTTGTGTTTGCTTGAACAGATACTCACTTGCGTTTGCAATGGAGAAAGACCAACAAGATCAACTGGCAAAATATCGTAAGGAATTTTACCTGAGAGACGATTTAATATATCTAGATGGAAACTCTTTAGGGTTATTATCTAAAAGAGCTGAAAAATCACTAAATGAAGTAATTCAATCATGGAAGGAATACGCAATTGATGGTTGGACCGAGGGAGGGGCTCCGTGGTATTATATGGCCGAAACAATTGGGGAAAGCTTGGCCAAGCTCGTAGGAGCTAAGAAAGCAGAAGTTATCGCATCTAATTCTACGACAGTTAATTTGCATCAAATATTAGCTACCTTTTTCCAACCAAAAGAAGGTAAAAATAAAATTATCGCGGATGAGCTAAACTTTCCGTCTGATATTTATGCGATCAAAAGTCATCTTCGTATGAGAGGCTATTCAGAGGAACAATTTATTAGTATTCAAAGTAGAGATGGTCAATTTATTCGCGAAGAAGATATTATTGCAGCGATGAATGAAGAAATTGCACTCATTATTTTACCTAGTGTATTGTATCGAAGTGGACAAATTCTCCAAATGAAAAGGTTAGTCGAAGAAGCTCATAAAAGAGACATACTAATTGGCTTTGATTTATGTCATTCCATTGGAGCCATTCCCCATTCATTAACAGAATGGAATGTTGACTTTGCCTTTTGGTGCAATTATAAACATCTAAATGGTGGACCTGGTGCTGTAGGTGGTTTATATATCAATGAATGTCATCATGGAACAGCTCCTGGCTTAGCTGGCTGGTTTGGTTCTCATAAACAGAAGCAATTTGACATGGAACATGAGATGACTGTAGCAGATGACGCAAGTGCATATCAAATGGGCACGCCACAAATTTTAAGTATGGCACCATTATTGGGAGCGCTTTCTATGTTTGATGAAGTTGGGATTAATGCTATTAGGCAAAAGTCTTTGCAATTAACAGATTATATGATGGACTTAATTCACTATGAATTAAAACCTTTTGCCTTTCAACTATACAACCGCACGGATGAGAGTAGAGGGGCACATATTTTACTTGGGCATAAAGAGGCTGCGAGAATTTGCAAAGCTTTAAAGGAGGAAGGTGTTATTCCTGATTTTCGCATGCCAGATGGAATCCGTTTAGCACCTGTGTCCTTATATAATTCGTTTGAAGATGTATGGCGTGCAATAAACATATTGAAGAAAATCATGGAAGAGGAAACATATAAAAAGTTCGAAAATATACGAGGAGTGATTGCCTGATGGGACATTGGATAGATATTTCTCAGCCACTGCACAATGGGATGGCACATTGGCCAGGAGATGAAGCTTTTTCTTTTAACTTATCTGCAACGAGAGAAGAGACTGGTTCGGTTAATATTGGTCAACTGTCTACAAGTATACATATCGGTACCCATGTAGATGCACCGTTTCATTTTATAGAAGATGGTAAAAAGACAAATGAATTAGATATTAATTTGTATATTGGTAGAGCTAAACTGATTGATTTATCAGGTGAAGAAAGAATCACAACCGCCTTATTAGACCAATTCCCATTACAGAATGTAAAGCGACTATTAATCAAAACGAGTAGTGAGCCTAAGCCAAAGCATTTTCCAACAAGGGTCCCTGTCATCAGTGAAGATGTCCCGTTATATTTAAAAAAATGTGGGGTGGAACTGATTGGTGTTGATTTTCCGTCAGTGGATGAATTGGATAGTAAAGCATTACCTATTCACCATAAGCTCCATCAACATAATATTCATATACTAGAAAATATCGTTGTTCATGATATTGTACAGGGAGACTATGAACTGATTGCTCTTCCACTAAGAATTGAAGGCGGGGATGGCAGTCCAGTAAGAGCAGTAATAAGAAAATTAGAAGGAGGGGGTGCATGATGACAAATAAACAGGGGCAGCCCCCGTTTGAGAATGAAAATGGGATACATACCGCATTCGATGAGAATATGACATATGGTGAATACTTGCAACTAGATCAAGTACTGGGCGCGCAAAAAAGGTTGTCTGGTCACCATGATGAGATGTTGTTTATTATTATTCATCAAGTATCTGAATTATGGATGAAACTTATCTTACATGAAATTCAATCAAGTATTGCAGCCATTGAAGCTGATGACTTGTCGACAGCACAAAAATGCTTATCTAGGGTAACGAAAACACAATCTCAAATTATACAGGCTTGGGACGTTCTATCTACTCTCACACCATCTGAGTATATCGAGTTTCGACCTTTCCTCGGCCAAGCTTCAGGCTTTCAATCTTATCAATATCGTATGATAGAATTCGCACTAGGGTATAAAACACCGCATGTGCTAAAAATCTATCAAAAAGATGCTGACTTGAAAGAAGAGTTGTTGAAATCATATGCAGCAAAAAGTCTCTATGATGTCAGTATCCATTGTTTACAGCGTAATGGATTAACAATTGATGAGACGATACTTTGTAGAGATGTAGAAGATACTTATGAATATAATGAATCGGTTAAAGAAGCATGGAAATCGGTGTATTTAAATAACGAGAAGTATTGGGAGCTCTATGAATTAGCAGAGAAACTAGTAGATATTGAGGATTCGTTTCAACAATGGAGATTTAGGCATATGAAAACAGTAGAGAGAATAATAGGCTTCAAGAAAGGTACAGGTGGCTCATCTGGCGTCGGTTATCTAAAGAAAGTCATTGATCAACAGTTCTTCCCTGAGTTATGGATGATTAGAACAGAATTATAAATGAATAAATAGTAATAGTCCAAAAAGCCCTCTATATCATTTGAAGACAGGGGCTTTTTTCTACTTTTATAGCAAATTGTTACGTAAACGAATGATAAGATAGGAATAATAAATCATTAGGTAAAAAGTAGTGGTTTGTTACAGGTTTTGATTTTTATACTTAAATTTCTGAATATTTAGGTATTTACTCTCTTGTCATATTTTCCTAATATTACTATATTTATTCTTAATTGAAGAACAATTGAAACGAGAAGGGAGGAGGAAGTATTCGAAAGGTCATTTCGGTCATTGGTAATAGTTTATTTGTCCTTCTCATTTTATTAGGTGTTCTTTCTTTATACACGCTAATCACTAGTGACCAAAATCAAGAAAAGCCACCATCTCTATTTGGGAGAAGTCTT
This sequence comes from Cytobacillus sp. FSL K6-0129, assembly GCF_038007625.1. Taxonomy (NCBI): domain Bacteria; kingdom Bacillati; phylum Bacillota; class Bacilli; order Caryophanales; family Bacillaceae; genus Cytobacillus; species Cytobacillus sp. FSL K6-0129. Next base: position 4,401,588 of record NZ_JBBOXM010000001.1, read on the forward strand.
CTTATTGTATTAACAGGAAGCATGGAGCCGAGTATCTCACCAGGTGATGTTGTTGTGGTTAAACAATCTACGTTTAATCAAATCAACGAAAATGATGTGATTACATACCGAAATGGGGCAGACTTTGTCACTCACAGAGTAACTGAAGTAGCTAAGGATGAATCTGGCTCATTTTTTAAGACGAAAGGCGATGCAAATAATACTGAGGATGAGACGAAGATACGGTCTGAACATCTAACAGGTAAAGTAGAATGGGTGTTGCCGAAAGTAGGCTCTATTGCTGAATTCTTGATCAGTCCAATTGGTTTAAGTTTGATGTTTTTCATTGTTCTTGCCATTATTTTTTCAGACAAGCTATTTAAAAGGAACAAAAAAATCATAAATGAATTTGAGGGGGAGAAGAGTTGAAAACAAAATTATCGTTAAGTTCATTGGCATTATTATTAATTGCTACAGCTATTTTTGGGACAGTTGCTTATTTTTCTAAAAGCTTTACGAGTACAGGAAACACAGTTCAAGCTGCAAAATTTAATGTGAACGCAGTGAATGAAAGCGGTGAGACAATTGGGGATGGACAATTCTCCTTAGGTGAGAATTTTTACCCAGGGATGGATCCTGTCAAAGTTTATGCTTTTGAAATTCAAAAAAATGATACGAAGGTGCCCGTTGAGTATCAAGTAGATTTAATTCCATCGGGTAAATTATTCCCTGCCAATGGCAATTCGCCAATTGTTTTGTCATTAGAAAGAAAAGTGAATGGGGAGTGGAAGGAAATCGATCATACTTCAACATTTAAACCGACAGTGGATAACGAGCAATTTCGTATTTTCGCAAGGTGGCCACATGGTGATAATGATATTAACTTCCAAGGGAAAACAGGAAATTTAAAACTGAAAGTTGTCGCTACTCAAGTAGATGAAGAGGAAGGACCTCCGTATTATACTGGTTCAATCGCTTTTAAGGCAACACCTTCAGGGGATATCAGAACAACAGCAAATAAAGAAGTGAATTTTTATAAAAATGACCAAGGTAATAAGGTCATTGAAGTGAAAATGGGAGAAGGTAATGGGGACTTCGAGAAAAAGGTCGGTAATTTTACAATAACAGAATCACAAGAGGGTGGCAATACATGGTATAAAGTCGTGACAGATCATGAATATTACGCTGGACCAAAAGTTTGGAAATTAACAGCGGATCGTGTCAATACTTCTCAGGCTGGTGTAATCGATTTTAGAAAAGATACGAATGTTTACCTAACTATTGAATCGCAACAGTTATACAAATGGTTTACTTCAAACTAATACTGAAGGCAGGATAACCAGGGTTACTGTAGAATAGTTAGTTGAGAGAGTAAGAAAGGGGCAAGTTGTTTGTTATTATATGAATCAATATATATCTTCTTTTCAGCCTAATCTAACGAGAAAAGGGGTTAAAGAATGATATATACGAGTAATCTACAAGATATAACGATAGACATGCTATCAGGTTTTTTTGTGGGATGGGGGAATTATCCGCAACCGAAAACGCATCTATACCTAATGCACAATAGCTATAAAGCGATTGTGGCCATTGATGAAACGAACGATAGAGTCGTAGGCTTTATTACAGCTATCAGTGATGGTGTGATCTCGGCATACATTCCGCTGCTAGAAGTACGACCAGACTATCAACAGCAAGGTATTGGAGAAACACTTGTAAAGATGATGCTACAGGAACTGAGCGATATTTATATGATTGACTTATCTTGTGATGATGATTTAGTTCCGTACTATGAAAGATTCGCCATGACGAAGGGAAATAGCATGATTATACGCAATTATGAGAGGCAGTCTGGGAGAAATATTAATAAAACGATATAAAGAAGTTCTTGCATTAAAACGGGCAAATGCTATTTCAATAGCTTTGTTCGTTTTTTTTTTTGTATTGGCAAAAGAATGAAATGGAAGGAGTTTACATTAATGATTATGAACACAACAAGTAGAATATTAGTTGAAAAGTTAATGGTTCCCTGCTTTTTAATTTGCACTGGCGAGTTGTCTTTATTTTCCGAAGGACTTCCAGTATGCTTATGTTGAGAGCAACTGTGAGGAGGATACATATGAAGAAAATCTATAGTGATATTATTCAATTTAGAGGCAATCATTATGATTATGGTTTCTTGCAAGGGGAGTTATTAAAGGACTCATTGTCCGTGAAAAATAGAGAAGACCAGTGGAAGGTAAGGAAGCCACGCTTTACTATCAATGTAGAAGAGGCAAAGTCGATGATTACACACTTTGCTCCAGGTGTTTGGGATGAACTAATGGGTTTACAAGAGGCATTAGAATGGCCAATAGAGCGGGTATTACAAGAATACGGTGGCTATCGCGTGAATCATCATAAATCAGGCTGTTCTATATATATAGGTGAGGATTATTTAATCCGCAATTATGATTATCATCCCAAAACATATGAAGGGCGATATACACTATTCCAACCGACTGATGGAATGGGCTATAGTATGATTGGTCCATCGCAACGAGTAACAGGGCGAATGGATGGTATGAATGAGTGTGGTTTAGCAATGGGCTATAACTTTATGAATAGAAGAAGACCAGGTGATGGTTTTATTTGTTGTATGATTGGCAGACTTATTTTAGAGTCATGTCAAGATGTTGAAGAAGCAGTTGCGATGTTAAAAGAAATTCCTCATCGTCATTCCTTTACTTATGTTGTTCATGATCAAAAGGGAAGAAGTGCGGCAGTGGAAACCACCCCAAGAGAAGTGACAGTGCGTGAAACTCTATCCTGTACAAACCATTTTGAGAAACTCTTATCAGAAAACCGTCATCAATTAGCAGATTCAAAGCGTCGTTTAGCTGTTATGGAAGAAAATCGCGCAGCAATGAGTAGTCCAGAGCAAGCTTTTCAATTGATGAATGGTATAGGTAAAGGTGTATTTTCTGATTTGTATGGAAGCTGGGCGGGGACTATTCATACATCTGTATATTTTCCGCGTAGCCTAAAAGTATGGATGGCATTGGGAGGAAATCAACAACCTTATGAGATTGACTTTGCTTCTTGGCTATTAGGAAAAGAGTTATCAATCGAGAGAATGACTGGTAAAGTGGACACGGATATTCCTTTTCTTCATATGGATGAAGGGGCGAATTGGTTTAAGTGAAATGATAAAAAAAGAAAAAGCCAGTTGTGCAAATGAAGAAATGCTCAAAACTGGCTTTAGGGTGGCCTGTTATGGTACTGATTTTGATTATAATTCTCTTCTCATCGCCTTAAGAACATCCACTTTTGTTGCTCTCTTTGCAGGGCGGAGACCTGAGAATACGGTAACGAGTAAACAAATACCGACACTAATAAGGGTCAGTGACCAAGGGATATATGACAATAATAGTCCTTCTGGAGCTGCCTCATCAAATGCTGTTTGAATAATAAATGGTACAGATAAATTGACTAGGAAGCTGACACCATAAGCAACAATCGTCCCAAAGATGGCGCCTAATAAGCCGATATAAGTACTTTCTAATAAAAAGATATTTTTAATTGTATGTGGATGTGCACCAATCGCTTTCATAATACCGATATCCGGTGCCCTTTCCGTTACAGCCATTGTCATCGTATTGTATATACCAATAGATGCAATGATCAATGCAATCGTACCAATAAAGATAAGGCCAATTTTCATAATAAGGAAGATGACATTCATTTGTTTCATTTCATTGGCAATCGAATAAATCATATAGCCTTTATCTTCAAGTGTCTTGTTAATTCCTTCTACTTCTTGAACGTTATTTGCGTATACTTTTACATAATCATAGACGTCTTCCGATTGTTTGGCGTCAAGTTCGCCGCCTTCGTACATTTCAGTGGCCCCGCGCATAACGCCAGTGAATTGTTCAACTTCTTGTAAGATTTCTTCGGAAATAAAGACATGTGCTTCATATGCCCAATCGCGAGCAGGCTTTTCAGCGATTCCTACAATTTTAACAGAAATGGTTTTCTTCGTTTCTTTCCCATCTGTTAATTTAATGACTTCCATGTCCATTTCTTTATTTAGCAAGTCATCAGTATAGACATAGTCCTCGTTGATATTTCCTTCATCATCGTACAATTTCTCAGGGTTAGCACCGTTTTTAATTAAGCTTTCAGTAAAGTGATAACCGACAACAACTTCATTCTCCCCCTCAGGTAAGCGCCCAGAGGCGAGCTTGAAGTCTGCTTTAATCTCTGATGGAAAGTGTGTGACGATGGCATTCGTATTAGATGTATAGTCATCTAGTTGGAAGAAAGGCATCTGCGCCAATTCATTCCTGCGGGTAACGGCTTCCACTCCGTCCATTTCTTCAAAATAAGTAATATCTTCATTTGTTAGTCCTTGTGAATCTTCTTTCCCGTATATCTCCACTTGGGTAACCAATTGGTTTTGCATCATATCAGAAATAATCGATTTATGAAGTCCGAAGCCGACAGAGGCAAGTACAATTAAGAATGCAACACCAATCGCAGTAGCAAGTACTGTCATAAATAACCTAGATTTATTTTTCTTTAAATTTTGTCTAACGAACTTAAACTGATCTTTAAATGTCATTTCCCTACTTCCTCCAATACATGACCGTCAACAATTTCTATTGTGCGATGACCGAACTCGGCAACCTCTTCATCATGAGTAATGATAAGAAAAGTAATCCCTAATTCTTCATTTAATTGTTTAATGAAAGCGAGTAAGCTTTTCTCGGTGTCACTATCTAGGCTACCCGTTGGTTCATCAGCAAGAATAAGAGGTGGATTCACTACAAGTGCACGAGCAATACTGACCCGTTGTTGTTGTCCGCCTGATAATTCGCTTGGGTAATGGTCCTTAAACTCTGCTAGTCCAACACGCTCAAGTGTCTCTAACGTTTTTTGTTTACGTTCCTTTTCATTCATCCCTTTAAAAGTTAACGGCAATTCAACATTTTGGAATGCTGTCATACTTGGAATCAATTGAAAGTTTTGAAAGATAAAACCGATATGCTGAAGTCTAAAGGAAGCAAACTCTCCTTCAGAAAGCTCCGTCACAGTTTGATTATTAATCTTAACTTCACCATCCGTTGGTTTAATAAATCCGCTAATAATATTTAGTAAAGTTGATTTTCCAGATCCGCTTTTACCTACAATGGATACAATTTCTCCTTTGTTAATTTGGAATGATACATCCTTCAGAACAGGTATGACCGTTTTCTTCTCTTTTTTACCTATTTCAAAAGAATGATAAATCTTATTTACCTCAATCATGCATTTTCCCACCTTTTCTTTTGAATACAACTTAATAGACGTAAGTGAAATGAAGTATCCCTACATATTTATCAAAAAAAATCTTTTTTAAATGCAAAAGTCATTCAATTGTTGATAGAGATTGAGTTGAAGTAGTGATGTTGTGATAAACTATTATCATTGAGAAAAAGTTGAGGTGTACGTAATGGAAACGGTGTTGATCGTCGGTGGTGGCATAAATGGTCTGTCAGCTGCCCATGAACTACAAAAATGGAAAAACGCAAACAATCGCGACATTCGCATTATATTAATAGAAGCACAAAATCATCTAGGTGGAAAAATTAAAACCGTTGAAGCGGATGGATTTATGATGGAAACGGGCGCTGATTCTATTGTCTCAAGGAAAGTAATGGGTAGAGAAATCTTTTCAGAACTGAATTTAAGTGATGAGGTCGTTTATAACGGGACAGGTCGCTCTTATTTATTTACCGATGGCGAGATAAAGCCCATCCCAGTTGATGCTGTATTTGGTATACCGACAAGTATTGAGTCATTGGCTAAAACTACATTAGTCTCTGCTGAAGGTAAAGTTCGAGCATTAAAAGACGTTTATCACCATAAGAATCCATTTACAGTTGAAGATAGTATTGGTGACTTTCTTACCTATTATTTTGGCGAGGAATTAGTAGAGAAGCAGATTGCTCCAGTATTATCGGGTGTTTATTCTGGAAAACTACAAGATTTGACGATTTCATCTACCTTACCAGCTGTTTTCGAATATAAAAAGAAATACGGAAGCATTATCATGGGGTTCAATGATCATAAGGAGAAATATCAGAGTAGCGGTGAAAGGAAGTTCCTCTCTTTCAAAAATGGTCTTTCAACAATTATTGACGCATATGAAAAATCTCTTGGGGCAGTGGAAATCAAAAAAGGATACGAGGCACAATCAATACAAAAAGTGAAGCAACATTATAAGGTGAGTTTTTCAAATGGTGAAGTGATGAAAGCAGATCATATTGTCTTGAGCACTCCACATCAAGTTGCGCAACAATTACTTGATGACGCAGCATTGAATCAGTATTTTTCTAACATGAAAAACAGCTCACTCATTAGTGTTTACATAGGATTCGATGTTCCTGATGCGGTCTTACCCAAAGATGGAACTGGCTTTATTACATCAAGCAATAATGAGCTACACTGTAATGCTTGTACATGGACGAGTAGAAAATGGAAACATACGTCTAAAAGTGGGAATCTGCTTGTCCGTCTCTTCTACAAAAGTAGCCACCCTTCATTCGCTAGCGTGAAGGATATGGAAGATACAGGATTACTTGATCTTGCAAGAGAAGATTTACAGAAAAGCTTAAAACTAACAGCTGAACCCATTGTATGGGAAATAACAAAATGGAATGAATTAATGCCTACTTATACACTGGACCACCCGCATTTAATCAAAGGAATTGAACAAACGCTTATAGAAAAATATCCTGGCGTGTATATAGCAGGAAGTTCTTACTATGGTTCAGGGATTCCGGATTGTATGGAGAATGGTATTGAAGTGGCTAGAAGAATAACAGCTACATTGTGAAGAACTAAAAAAACAAGAGGGGGGAGGTTATTCCTCCTTCTTGTTATTTAGTTCTTCCATTTTTTCTTTCTTTTTCTTTTTTAAGCGTTTTTTCTCTTCTTCCATTTTACTCTCAATCCAACGTTTTTCATCTTTTAGTTCTTGTTTGATTAATTGTTTTTGTAACCTTCTTGACATTAGTTTATCTTTGGTTGCGCCTGAAAGCTCTAGTTCTCTTTTTACTTGCTGCAGTTCTTTGATTAAAGATATCGTCATGAGGATCATTACGAACGAAAATGGGAAGGCAGCAATAATCATTGTATTTTGTAGTGCTTGTAGGCCACCAGAATAGAGCAATACAGTGGCGATGGCTGATAGTAAGACACCCCATATGAGTTTATTACGATTCGTCGGATTTAACACACCTTTAACTGATTGCATCCCCAACACAACAGTAGCGGAGTCACCTGATGTAATAAAGAAAATAGCAATCAAGATAAGAGAGAGGACAGAGGTAATAAAACTAATCGGCATCTCTGCTAATGTTCCAAATAGCATTTGCTCTGTAGTCATTGAAGCCAAATCAGCTATCCCTGTCATTTGCATATCGATAGCAGTACCTCCTAAGAAAGCGAACCAAATAAATGTAACAATGGTAGGTACAAGCAATACTCCAATAGTAAATTCACGTATGGTCCTTCCTCTAGATACTCTTGCTATAAATGTGCCGACATACGGTGACCATGCCATCCACCATGCCCAATAAAAAATCGTCCAATTGTTAATCCACTCTCTGCTTTGCTCATTATTGGGTGTTAATCTAAAACTCATCTCTGGCAGTCGTTGTATATATTTTCCAATCGTGTCTGTGAACAAATTTAAGGAATAAACAGTTGAACCAAAAACAATAAAAAAGAGTAGGAGTACGAGCGCAAGTATCATATTGACATTGGATAAGAGTTTGATACCTTTATCAATCCCAGTGGTGGCTGAGATTAAGAAAATGACTGTAATAATGATAATAATCACTAATTGAATGAGAAAAGAATTAGGGATATTCCAAATGTAAGAGATCCCGCCATTAATTTGACTAGCACCAAAACCAAGAGTAGTGGCGATTCCCGCAACAGTGGCAATAATACCGATAATATCTATTAGTTTTCCTAACGGACCATCGGTATTTTTCATAATAGGAGATAGTGTAGAGCTAATTGAACCATCTCCCCCTCGACGAAAATTGAAAAAGGCAAGACAAAGAGCAATAATGACGTATATACTCCAACCATGAATACCCCAATGAAAATAGACATACCTTAAAGCATCCATTGCTGCTTGATCGGTACCCGTTTGCCCTGTAGGAGAGTCAATTGCGAAATGAGAAATCGGTTCTGCTGTTCCCCAGAAAAGGAGTCCTGTACCCATCCCGGCACTAAATAAAAGGGCAAACCAAGTAGGATAACTATATTCTGGTTTTTCATCTGACTTCCCCAGTTTTAATTTCCCATAAGGGCTAACAATTAAAAATAAGCAAACACAGACAAAAACCGTGACTATGATTAAATAATACCAGCCAAAAGTAGAGGTGATGGCTGACTGAATAGCAGCTGTATAGTTTTCCATCACTTTTGGAGCGAATGCACCGATAATAATTAAAACGAGTAAAATACCAACTGACCAATAAAAGACGGCCCCGAATTTCTGATGTTTAGTTTCATTATTCACTGTCATATACCACCTTTTTTATTGTCAAAGCGTAACTCCGGATGATTAAATAGAAGATCCCTACTGTAATTCTTTTACCTTTTCTAGTGTTTCGAATTAATATAAATATTATGTACACTTATCATGTGAAAAATGGTAAGGAATACTGTAGTGATAGGAAGTGTTTGTTCTTTTATGCGACCGTAGTTAACCTATCCAAACAGAGCAATAAATGACAGGAGTAAATAAATGATGCGGTATACAATCGAACCGAAGGAGAAGAGACTATGAGTTGGGTAACAGATATACAAAAAGCGTTGGATTATATTGAAGCAAACCTGTTGAAAAAATTAAACAGTGAGGAGGTAGCAAAACAAGCGAATACTTCTCCTTTTCACTTTCAACGAACGTTTGCCATTTTAACGGATATGACGCTAGGGGAATATATAAGACGACGAAGATTAACGGGTGCAGCTATTGAGCTTGGTAATAATGATGAGAAAATTATTGATATTGCCCTAAAATATGGCTATGAAACCCCAGAAGCATTTACTAAGGCATTCAAGAAGCAACATCATATCTCACCATCAGAAGTAAAGAAATACCGTGGAAAGTTGAAATTATATCAGCCCTTAAAAATACATGTAACATTAGAAGGAGCGGAACCAATGAATCATACAATAATTTCAAAAGATAGCTTTCAAGTAGTAGGCATAAGAAAGAATTATTCCCTTGAAAACGATGCAAACCTAACAGAAATTCCAAAGTTATGGAATCAAGTGAATCAAGATGGGACTTGTGATCGCTTACTTTCATTAAATAATGGCTCAATAAAAGGTGTGCTTGGGGTTTGCGTGGATCATATAAATCATAGGGAAATTGACTATTGGATTGCTGTCAATCATAATGGGCATTCTACTAGTTTTGAAACAATAACGATACCAGCCTCAACTTGGGCCGTATTTCAAGTGCATGGAGAGATGCCTAAAGCAATCCAACACACGTGGAAACAAATATTCTCAGAATGGTTTCCAACGAGCGGTTATAGACATGCGGGAACAGCTGAGTTAGAGGTATATCCTGAAGATGGTTCCAACCGTAGCAATTTTTACTCAGAAATTTGGATTCCTGTAATCAAAGAGTAGTAAGTAAAAAAAGCTGGGTTGTAATTATGAACCCAGCTAAATGATTTAAGAGATTTGCTTGAGGTTTGTGGTTTCCTGCACAAAAACATTTCTTCCAGCCCCGATCCCACATAAAGTAAAAAGAACGGCAATAGTAATAAGGGCAAAAAATGCTGTATGCCATTGGTGAAAAAGGTCATAAAGAAGTCCAAGTAAGAAAGGACCACATGCTGCCAATAAATAACCAAAAGATTGGGCCATGCCAGAAAGAGAGGCAGCCTGTTCACTGTTCATAGATCGTAGACTCATTAATGCTAATGAATGACTTATCGCAGCTCCTAAAGAAAGACCAATGAGGATAATACTTAGAAATGTGATCACCATATTTGAAGTGAGAAATAACCCGCATAAACCTGTAATAAGGGTTGTACCAATCCCTAACCCAATCCATTTTTGATGTGATAATCTTTCTCCTAAAATAGGAATAAAAAAACTCGCTGGTAAACCCGAGATTTGCATGATAGTTAGCATCCAACCACCCATTTCTAACGTGAAACCTTTTACTATCAATATCTCTGGTAACCATGTGGAAAAACCAAAATAGATAAACGATTGCAACCCCATAAAACCGGTGATTTGCCATGCTATTCCCGACCTAAACAATGTAGAGAATGAAAGGAGAGGAACAGGGTTTTTTTTAGGTGTCTTTTTAATAAATGGTATCCATAGAAGACAAGCAAGTAAAATAGGGATTACCCAAATTAGTAGACTGGTTTTCCATGCAATCCCATTGCTAGAAAGTGTTCCACTAATACCTGGTGCAAAGCCAGCAAATACCCCCATTGCTAACGTATATATGCCAGTAATTAGCCCTATTTTTAATGGGAATTGTGCTTTAACAAGACTTGGGAGTAACACGTTACAAATACCTATCCCTAACCCGATCATGAAGGTACCAAGAAATAGTATGAAAATAAAATTAGTAGAGCGCATGAAGACACCTAGACCTATCAGTGTTAGACCGCAGAAAAGCACCCTCTCAATTCCCCATTTTTTTGCAAAAAAAGGAGCAAAGGGGGAGATAGCTGAAAAGGCTAATAAAGGGAGCGTGGTTAGTAAACTCACTGTACTCGTATTAAACTGCAATTCATGTTGTATGTCACCAATAATGGGGCCAACTGAAGTAATCGCAGGGCGTAAATTGAATGCAATTGTGATAATCCCTATAAAAATAAGTATATTCCTACCTTGATCGCTTCTATCTGTCATAATTAACGCCTCTTTTCAAGTAATCCAAGACGCGTTAATTATAATGAATTTTCTGATATTTGTATAGGGCAACGAAATGTTTATCTATTATTTCTTTGTCTTAGGTGGTAATTGGAGGCTTCGTAACAATTGGGTCTCTATACTATTCTGAACAGTATGCTCGATGAAGAAATCACTAATCATTTTCTTATACTTCTCGTCTTCAAACATTTTTTTATTTTGCAATTCCATCTCGGCGAGTCCTTCATATATGGCAATGAGGCAATAGGTATGGTCATTACCGGAAATAGGGCAGAGAATTTCAACCTCGTGACTGTAGTTTTCGTTGCGAAAGCTTTTGATATTAGCGAGATTTTGTATGCCTTCTTGAAAGTTTTCTTGTTTTAGTTGAAATGATTGATATACATAAATACTCATAATGAACATTCCCCAATCTTCTTTTATCAATTTAAACTTCACTCATTTTTGGTCGATATAGAATGATATAGGAGTATTTTGACATTAATATATCACGATTATTCATATTCTTCTTAGAAACTTAAGCAACGTTAGAGAGTTATGTAGCTTTTGCTCTATTTTTTATCGAAATATCTTTATAAGTAGGGGAAAGTCGACTTTTGCTCAATTGAAGAATTTATGCTTTATGTAAGTGTAAATCGAGTTTGTGCAGCTAACATTGTAGAATGCATGATTGATGACTGAGCAAATCAAATTTGCGCAGCAATCTTTCCGATTTTTACACATGATGACCGACAAATTGAATACGAGCAGTTAACTATCTGAAATCGCTCTGATTGGTATGAGGAAACAGTTGCTACTCACTATTTGTTTATGAACGAAGAGTTAGGAAGGCAATAAAAAAGCACCTGATGACATCAGATGCTTTTCCCATGATGGTTATTTCTTAAATACCTTATTTACAAGTTCGTTCATTGACATGTCACTATTTACTTCAAAAGTCCCTGGACGTAGATCATTTTCTAGACCCTTTTTCTCTACGGCATCAAAGAAGTCTTTACCATTTTTAATGATTTTTGCAGACTCAAGTGCATTACCGACGTCGATACTAGTCATACCAGAGGTAACTGTGAGCATCGTACGGTAAACAGCTTTTTCATTTTCATTTTCTTTTGCATCGTTAAGTTGCTTTTTTAGCTTTTCATTTTCTTCTTTAACAGAAGCGATATCTTTCATATCTTTATTAATATTGTTCCATTCTTCTTCACTATGAATAATAAATCCTTGAGATTGTAAGGCTTTTTCCATCTCTTCAGTACTAAGTTCTTCTTTGGTTGCTTCTGCGGGTTGATCGACTTCTTCTGTTGCTTTTGGCTCGGCAGCTTCTGTTTGTTTGCTTTCGGCCGGACTAAGGAAATAAGTAATCCCGAGAATGACTGCTGCGACAATTAAACCACCAGCAAAGCTGCGCATCGTTTTCTCACTCATTGAGCTACTTTACTCCTTTCCGTACTACGTTTTTCGTATGGAGCTAGTAGGTTATTCACTTCTTGTAATGACATCTTTAGTTTTTGAGCGATGCTTTCGTTGGAGTATCCTCTTCTATGTAGGTCAATCATTTCACGTAGAAGTAATCTATGATCCGATTGTACTTCAGATGTACCTGCTTCTACCGCTGTTATCTCAGCATCTATTTCCATGAATTTTACTTTTTGCTGTAGTTGGTGAATTTCATCCATTAAGGAAAAAGAAACCTGGTCAATATGTTGTTCTTGTTCTGATTTCGATTGTTTACCCTTAACAAATGATAAAATGAGCAACACAACAGCTGCACCAAGTAAAATGGCTAATACCCATTCCATCTTATAATTCCTCCTTATATGAAACTATTATCCTGTGATTTTATAATTATACCTTCCTTTTTGTCGAAATACGATTATTTATGTCAAAAATGCCACTAAAGTCATATTTTTGTAACATAAAAACACAGGTTGCATGCTCCTATTATAGTATAAGAGAATGGGGTCTAAATTCAAGCAATGTACAATGAGTGTGTTTTTTTTTGCAAAAGGTTTGCGTCTTTATGAAAGAAAAGGTTAAAATGCAATAAATAGTTTGAAGGAGTGCAACATGAATACATTATTTAATAATCAAGCAAAAGTTTATAAAGAGAAAAATAAAAACAGGGGTCGCTTGCTCATCAAATGCCCTGATCAACCAGGGATTGTCGCCCACATTTCGAAGTTTTTATTTCAACACCAAGCTAATATTATCGAATCCAGTCAATATTCCACTGATCATGAAGGTGGCAACTTTTTTATGCGCATTGAATTTGAGTGTCCTGAACTTCCACAAAAATTTGGACAAATGAAAGAGTCATTTATAAATGTTGCTCAAGATTTTGAAATGGAATGGAAGTTACAACAAAATAGTGAATTAAAAAGAACGGCAATCTTTGTTTCAAAGCAGCTCCATTGTTTAAGAGAGATACTATTAGAATGGCAGAATGGCGACATGATGATGGAAATTCCATTAGTTATCAGTAACCATCTAGAGGCAAAAGAAATTGTTGAGTCATTAGGAATTCCTTTTTACCATATCCCTGCTTCGAAAGAAAATCGTGAAGAAGTGGAAACAAAGCAGCTACAATTACTTGAAGAGTATAATATAGATGTTGTCATTCTCGCTCGTTATATGCAAATTTTGACATCTCGATTTGTTTCTGCTCAAGCTAATAAAATCATTAATATTCATCATTCGTTTCTACCGGCATTTGTTGGTGCGAAACCATATGATCGTGCCTATGCTCGCGGAGTGAAGATTATCGGTGCAACTTCACATTATGTAACCAATGATTTAGATGAGGGGCCGATTATCGAGCAAGATATAAGTCGAGTTGATCATAGGGATGAAGTAGAGGACTTGAAGAGAAAAGGAGCCTCAATCGAACGCAGTGTTCTAGCGAGAGCAGTAAAGTGGCATCTTGAAGATCGCGTGATTGTATATGGTAATAAAACCGTTGTTTTTTAAAAATAAATCGTAATACCTAAATCGGGGAGTTTTCCTCGATTTTTTTATTCTAATAAAACGATGAAAGCGTTTTATTGTTCAAAAAGAATTATTAAAGTAAGTAAATATCCTTATCTTTGCGGAGTTTTAATTGTTAGATTTCCTTACATCATAATTGACAGCTTGTATAAATTGTTTTTCAATATAACTATCATAAAAAACAGAAAATTATAAATTTTAGGAGGATGATGATGGAGGAGGCAATAAAAATAGCAAGCCATCCAGTTGTGTGGATTATCTCACTTACAGTCATTGGTGTAGTCATTTTCCAAGGAATTAAATTTATTCAAATGGCAAAGAAAACAAGTGAAAGTGTAGGTCTAAGTAAGCAAGATGTTAACAGCGCTTTAAAAGTTGGGATGATTAACGCAATAGGTCCTTCATTTGGGATTGTGGTTGTAGCTGTATCTTTAATTACTTTACTAGGTGACCCTTTAACATTAATGAGAATAGGCATTATAGGTTCTGCTGCTACTGAATCGATGGGCGCCAATTTGGCTGCAACCGCTTATGGAACAGAACTTGGATCTGAAAGTTTTACTGCAGAAGCGTTTGCAACTGTCGCATGGGTTTTATGTATTGGTGGATGTGGTTGGCTACTCTTTGTCTTCTTATTTACTAAATCATTAGCAAAGATTGAAAGGAAAGTATCAAATAAACAACAAGCAGATGGCAAACTCCCCATTATGATGATTGTGTCAAGTGCTGCTATGCTTGCGGTTTTTGGTAACTTTGTTGCAGGTGAAATATTCAAAGGGGTGGAAACAGCTATTGTTGCTTTAACAGCGGCTGCTGCGATGCTAATCGTGAGTTTTATTGCAAATAAAAGTCATCAACTCAAATTTTTACATGAATGGTCATTAGGTGTATCGATTATTGTTGGTTTAACAGTTAGTTATTTTGTCCTTTAAGGAGGGAAAAGTATGGCGGTTTCCGAAAGTAATATAGCAGCTAAAAAAAATGAGGTGATTCATTCATATGAAATGTATACTTTTCATCAAAAATCACATTTCTGGGGACGCCTAACTATTGGGTTGGTCATTGTATTGACTATCTCACTTCCTCTATATCTATCCTTTGTATTAGGTATACATCCCGGTTGGCAACCAATTATTACTGGGTTGATAGCTTATGCTGCCGCCATCGGGTATGCCTGGTTTATGGAGCCAATATCATATTATCCAACTTTAGGGATATCTGGTACCTATCAAGCCTTTTTAACAGGAAATATTGCTAATATGTGCTTGCCTTCTGCTGCGGCAGCTCAAAATGCTGTTGGTGCTGAACCTGGAACGAAAAAAGGTGAAATTGTTGCGGCTCTTGCAATAGGAGCAACATCATTAATGAATATGGCCATATTAATTTTCATTATTGTTTCTGGATCTTATCTCGTATCAATTATTCCGGAATCGATTCAAGGAACATTTATATATATTGTTCCTGCTATTTTTGGAGGTATATTTGCGCAGTTTGCCCTTAAGAAGCCGTTATACGGAGGTATTGCATTATCAGTAGGATTATTTGTAAATCTAATACCTATTCCCACTTTTTTTAAAGGAATTATCTGTATCATCTTAACTATCATCATTTGTATATCATTAGAGAAAAGAAAGTAATTATAAAGGAGGAATTTATAATGATCAAAGAAGAACTTATAGATTGGATAAAAAATAAAGAAGAATTTTTTTCAGATATGGCAAAAGATATATGGAATCATCCACAAGTTGCTTATGAGGAAGAATACGCATCGAATTTACAAAAACAAGTCTTACAAGAAGCAGGGTTTGACATTCGAGAAAACGTAGGAGGAGCACAAACAGCATTCGTTGCCGAATATGGAAGCGGGAAGCCTGTTATTGGAATATTAGGAGAATTTGATGCCTTACCAGGACTTTCACAAGCGGTATCTACAAACAGGGAAGAGATTATTAGTGGTGGACCTGGACATGGATGTGGACATAATTTGTTAGGAACCGCTGGTGTGGAAGCTGTTATCGCGATGAGCGAAGCAATGAAAACGAGTGAAATAAATGGAACGATTCGTTATTATGGATGTCCTGCAGAAGAAGTTCTTTCTGGGAAAACATTTATGGCAAGAGAAGGAGTATTTAATGATTTAGACTGTGCATTAACTTGGCATCCAGGTGTAGCGAATTTTGTTGTCAATATGTCAATGCAAGCAATGGTTTCGGTAGAATATCAATTTAAGGGAATAACTGCTCATGCTGCTGGAGCTCCGCATGCAGGGAGAAGTGCATTAGATGCCGTGGAATTAATGAATGTTGGAGCAAATTATATGAGAGAGCATGTATTAGATGGCTCAAGGATACATTATGTCATTACTAATGGCGGCCTTGCACCTAATATCGTACCTGATCAAGCAAGTGTATGGTATTATTTGCGTGCAACTACGAAAGAACAAGTAGATAGTATGTTCAACCGATTAGAGAAAATTGCACAAGGTGCAGCACTAATGACTGAAACAAAAGTTGAGCATCAAGTGAAGGCATATGCGTACAATGTCTTGCCTAATGACACACTTAATAAGGTAATGTTAAAAAATATGGAAGGTGTGTCTTTTTCATTTAATCAAGATGAATTAAATTTTGCAGAAAAGTTGGTAGCAACAGTTGATAACGAAGTTGTTGAAATGTCCAAGAAGCAGTTCGGTATTGAACTAGAAGATCTATTACCAACGGATAAAAATCATTTCAAACATTTGAAAGGGCAATGTATAGGGGGATCAACAGATGTTGGTGATGTAAGTTGGATTACACCTGTAGGTCAAATCATGACAACTTGTGCACCAGTTGGTGTTCAACCCCATTCTTGGCAAGCTACAGCTTCTTATGGGTCCTCCATTGGACTGAAGGGGATGCATTTAGCAGCAAAATCAATGGCATTAACTTTATTTGATTTATTGACGGATACAAATTTAATCGATGTGGCAAGAGAAGAGTTTGTTAAAGAGACTGCTGGAAAGAAATATGAAGCAGCAATTCCTGATGATTTACGACCACCATCGTTAAAAAGCATGAAAGAATTAGTTCGTATGTAGCAGGGAAGTTGATTGGATAGGAATTATTGTGTAGATAAGCCTTAACAATATTCATTAGAATTGCTAAGGCTTTTTTTGTTTTGATTTCCTCATTCCTCTCCATATTTCTCACGATAATGTGATAAGGCTAAAAGAGGGAAAATGTAACGGTAACTGTGATAATGAAAATAAATCGCACCAGCGAGGCCTTGCCCTGCTGGGTAGTCTTCGCTCCAATCGTCATTGTCCAAAGATGTGAGGAGGTATTTTATGCCTCTTTTAATTGTCTCATCTGGCTTCTGACTTACCGAAATTAAAGCATCTATGGCCCATGCAGTATGTGTGAGCGTACTATCACCTAATGGAATATATTTTTTTTGTTTATCACTTAAAGCGGATTCCCCATAACCTCCATCAGCATTTTGAATGGATCGTAGCCAGCTTGTAGCCTTCTTGATCATTTCACTTTTATTATCATATGCAATTGCTGATAATCCCGTAAGAGCTGCCCAAGTCCCGTATATATAGCAAATGCCCCATCTGCCATACCATGAACCGTTCTTTTCTTGGTGTGTTTTAAGCCATTCAATACTTTTGTCGAAATGAGAATGTTGGTGTGGCATTTGTGTGTAATTGCCTAAAAACTCCATGGCTCTTCCTGTTAAATCGGCACTGCTTGGATCGGTGAGAATAAATTCACTATCTTGGATTGGTACTAAAGCTAGTAACTTATTATTGGTATTCTTTTCAAAAGCTGGCCAACCGCCATCATCATTTTGCATGGAAACGAGCCAATTCACGCCTAAATTCCAAGCCTCTTTTATGTTATCATCGATTTTTGCAGAGTTTGTAATTGCACGAAGAGTGGCTGAGGTATCATCAGTATCTGGCTGAAAAGTGTTAATGTTAGAAAATCCCCAAGCTCCTGGTTTTGTCTTGGGATTATGAATGATCCAATCTCCAAATTTATATTGTTGTCTACTAAGTAAATAATTAGTTGCTTTCTTTATCATTGGATCATTTGGTGTTAATCCAGCTTTTTGTAAAGAATAACTGAGCAAGCTTGTATTCCAAACAGAAGCAGTAGTGAATTGGATATGTGTATGACCCTTTACTTTTGTCTTGAATCCGTATAATCCTTTTACCGCATTCTCAATTAACGGATCATCTTTTTTATGTCCTAATGAAAGTAATGCAAACACCATTAAAAATGTCGAGCTAATATAGCCAAATAAGGTCCCGTCAGGTTCTAGGTGATTCATCATATATTGTTTTGCACGGCTCATACTCAGTTGGTGTAACTCTTGTGGTAGGCCTATAATTTTCTTAATACTTGATTTGATTGTTTTGTGTATGGTTCGCCATTCAGAGGAACGGGACCAACTAAAATTTGCTTCCTCTCTCGAAGTGAACAGATCTGATAAATCTGGACTGCTGGCTGTTCGAAAACGAAACTTCTTTTCTGCGATAATCATAATGGGAACTATATTTGCTCTGCCGTATACGGAGATGCTATAGAAATTAATTGGCATGATAGGTTGGATGAGCATTAGTTCAATTGGTAGGGGAAAGAACTTTGGCCATTCATACTGTCCTGTGATGGTAAGAATCAGCTTGGTTAGGAAATGGGTTTCCTCTATGCCACCTTGTTGTAAAATGAATCGTTTTGCTTTTTTCATTCGATCATCTTTTTTATCGATATAACCAGAATACAACAATGCATGATATGCCTCGACAGTTAAGGAAAGACTGCCTCCTCTTTCATCGTAATAATGTTTCCATGCTCCGTTTTCCTCTTGTTTACTTAGTATCCTTTTAACCAATTGTTTTATCATCTCTTCATCATCAATTTCCAAACTTCTTAATAAAATAATCATATACGTATCAGTGGATATACTAGATTCAAAAGGATATTCCCAAGTACCCGAAGTTGTTTGGTCAGCTCTTAAAGTAGTAATTAAATGATTGATTCCATTTGAGACCTTCATGATATTCACCCTTTTCGTTACTTTTCCTAACAATGTAAGCAATATTAATACATGAGTATTCATTGGACAAAATTATCATTCATAATGGTGGTGTTTTCCATATTTTTAATTCATAAATGGCGAAGAAAAAGCTTAAAATCATCTATTACTAGGAGAAAGCTAAAAAAAGAATTAGTGACCTTACTAAAGAAAAACAAGCAGAACACAATAAATGAACTTAATCTTGACGAACAACAGATCCTAGAAAAGATAAACCAACAAACAACAGCTTGTAATCTCAATAATGTGACAAGAACAAATGCTTATCTCGCGTTTTATTTGAAATACCCCCAAGTGCATTGGGCTTTGCTAGCCCATTTCGTCTCCAGAAATGCGGGTTGGAATATGACAGATTTAAAGGGGGATTTATTATCAAAGATATTAAGTGAGACAGAACAGAATGCGTTCTTTCAATTTATGGAACGAGCCAATTGGTTGATTTTTCAAGATGCATATCCACAGTTATTGCTATACGAGGAAAGTGTCAGACAAAGTAAGCCGTTATTTCATTTGCTCTCTCATTTAGGAGTTTCTTCATTTATGCAAGCCGTATGGTCCATTTTTTGGCAGCAAAAGCAATCACATATCCTTACACATGCGCTTATTATTAATGAACAAAACTATATAGAAAAAAGAGTGGTACAAAACCCAATTTTTAAAGAAGAAGTGACTTCAACACTTGAGTTCAAATTACAAGATGTTTTTGCTTTTAACTATATTCTTTTTCCGTATCAGACGCATGGAATATCACAGTTAAAAGGGTTAGTTGTTCATTTATTTACAAAGTTGAATCAGAGAATAGAATTAGGGTATAAATTGTACACACTTCTATACGAAAACCCTTCTCAACTACGAAGCTATGTGAAGTGGGCGAACCAACATCCCCATACAGGGTCAAGAAGTGATTACTGGAGGAATGTCTATTGCGTCGTTCAGGAGGGAATACCGACAAAAACCTATAAGCCAAGAATTGCAGATGGTCATTTAAAAAGCGGTGCGAAAAAGTTATTTAGTCCTGTGCTTGTTCATGTATGGAAAGATACTAGTCATAAGAAGCCGGAGGTAGAAGATTGGTTTCAGAATGAGGGTATAGTGAAAATGCTATTTAAAGAAATGAATGTAAAAGATCATAACGTGAAACTGGCGTATATGAAATCCTTAGAAAGATTGGAGCTAGCAGTTGCTGCGAAAAGTTTATTATCGTAATGCAAAGACATACCTTTTTAATTCAGAGGGTATGTCTTTTTTTTGTACAACAATTTTAAATCTTACCATGCCTAGTAGTTTGACAGTAATCGTTTACCTTAACTTATGTTGAAGAGAAGGGATGAACTAGTTAACAATTATATGCTATTTAAGTGAATTTATAGAAATAAAAGCGCTTTCAAATAAAAAGATTATTAAAAATAATAATAAAAGACAAAATGTTCTTTTAATTTAAAAAGGAGCGTGATACTATTGTAAAATATCAAAATCGAATTTAAAGGAGTGGCATGTATGTCTCAGCTAATGGCTTTTGTAATTGTAATTGGAATTTTATTTATTGGGGATGTGGTAGCTACCAGAACAAAGGCATGGGTGCCATCCATGTTTATATGTGCTTCACTATTTCTCCTTGGATATTGGACGTTCTTCCCTACGGATATTGTTGAAGTGGCTGGTATCCAATCGTCTGTAGCAACATTATTAATGTATTTGCTCATTACTAATATGGGTACATTGCTTTCTTTACGGGAATTAAAGCAGCAGTGGAAAACGGTAGTGATTGCTCTTTCTGGAATCTTGGGCATTATTGTCATTTTATTTACAGTTGGTGTACTACTTTTCGATTTTCAAACAATGGTAGTGGCTATTCCACCACTTGTTGGTGGTGTAGTATCGGCATTATTGATGTCAGACGCAGCTGCCGAAGCGGGACTTGTATCATTATCCGTATTTGCCATTGTTATTTACGTTATGCAAGGTTTTGCTGGTTATCCACTGACATCCTTTGTCTTGAAAAAGGAAGGGAAAAAGCTTCTTCAGCAAGTACGTAAAGGGGAATTGAAAATAAAGGATTCTGTCGAGGAGACAGCAGCCACAACTGAAGAAGTAGAATTAAAGTTGTTTAAATGGCTACCTGAGAAGTACAATACAGACTTTTTTAAGTTTTTCCGTCTAGGTATAGTTGCTTTCTTTGCCTATCTTGTGTCAACTGTATTAACCCCGGTCGTTTCAATTAGTCCGTTTGTCCTCTGTTTATTATTTGGTGTGATTGCTACAAGTTTTGGATTTTTAGAGAAGCAGTCGTTACAAAAAGCAAATGGGTTTGGTTTCGCAATTATGGCATTGATGTTATTTATCTTTGATGGACTAAAGCAAGCAACACCAAGTATGATGCTAGAAATAATTTATCCTTTAATTGCAACAATCGTCATTGGTGTAATCGGTATGTATATTTTCTCAATGATCGTCGGTAAAATTCTTAAGGTAAGTAAAGAGATGGCCTTTGCTGTATCTTTAACCGCATTATACGGATTTCCAGCAGATTACATTATTACCAATGAAGTAATTAAATCATTAACAGATGATGAAGAGGAAAGAAATATCCTCACTAGTCATATGTTGCCACCAATGTTAGTGGGCGGGTTTATAACCGTCACGATCGTCTCGGTTATTTTAGCAGGTCTATTTGTCCAATTCTTATAAATTCGCAATCGAAATGAAGGAGTGATGAATGTTGAGTAATGTATTAACTCGAATTGATCAACATATAAAAACACTTGGTAAGTATACAAGTACGCCCGGAAAAGGTACAACGAGACTTACTTATTCAAATGAAGATTTACAAGCAAGAAACTATTTGAAGGATGTCATGAGAGACTACGGATTAACTGTATCGGAAGATGGTGTAGGGAACATTTTTGGTAAATTGGCTGGAGAGGTGAATGGACCAAGCGTTTTAATCGGCTCTCATTTTGATTCTGTTCCACATGGTGGTGATTATGATGGCCCTGCTGGGGTGGTAGCTGGATTGGAAGTGGCAAAACTATTCCAAGAGAATGGCATTAAACCTAAGTATCCATTGGAAGTTGTGGCACTAGTAGAAGAAGAAGGGTCAAGGTTTGGTGGCGGGTTAATGGGATCTAGAAGTATAACAGGTAAGCTTACAGACCAGACATTTAGAGAGTTGGCGGATTCACAAGGAGTTTCCACAGTTGAAGCGATGAAGAGTATTGGTTTGAACCCAGACCTCGTAAAGAAGCGTGACAGAGATACGATGAAGGCGTACTTAGAACTGCATATTGAACAAGGACCGATTTTAGAAAATGAGAAGACCTCAATTGGTATCGTAGAAGGCATTGTGGGTTTATCACAATTGGAGATAACAATTAAGGGAAAGGCAGGTCATGCAGGAACAACACCAATGGATGGTCGTGCAGATGCGCTTGTAATGGCAGCACATATGATTGCTAAGCTACCTAAGATTGCTGAAACTTACGGAGAGGGGACTGTCGTTACAGTTGGTAAACTATCAGTCTATCCGAATGGAGCAAATGTTATACCTGGGTCGGTTACATTTACGATTGATTTACGGTCAACAGAAGAAGCTAAATTGAAAACTCTACTAGAGGAAACACAAACTTTTATTCGTCAGTTACAAAGTGAGAAAATATCTATCTCTATTGCAGAACAATTATATATGTCACCAACAATATTAGATGATGAGATGAAGAAGCAATTAGAAAAGGGCTGCGAGAAATATAAAATATCTTATCAATCTATTTTCAGTGGGGCTGGACATGATGCCATGGTATTTGCTGAACAAACGAAGGCGGCTATGATCTTTATCCCAAGCAAAGATGGATTAAGCCACTGCCCAGAAGAATGGTCAGACCATCAAGATATTGAAAAAGCAGTATATGTTTTATTTGAAGCAGCAAAACATCTCACGGAGGTGAACTAACATGAACAACTATATTAAAGAGGCAATACTTGCGAGAGCGAATGAAGTGATTCAATTAAGAAGAAAGCTTCATAGTGAGCCGGAATTATCATGGGAAGAAGTAAAAACAACAGAGTTTATTGCTAACTACTTGGAAGATTTACAAGTTCCATATCGGAGAATGAAACCGACTGGTATAGTTGCTGAAATTACTGGCGGTAAGCCTGGAAAAAAAGTAGCTTTAAGAGCGGATATTGATGCCCTACCTGTAGAAGAGCTAAATACAGAATTATCTTACGCATCACAAGTAGAAGGGAAAATGCATGCTTGTGGCCATGATGCACATACAGCCATGCTATTAGTAGCAGCGGATGTTTTAAATAGTATGAAGGAAGAATTAAGTGGAAGTGTTCGTCTTATTTTTCAACCAGCTGAAGAAGCAGCCAGAGGTGCACTAGCAATGGTCGAGCAAGGAGCAATGACAGAGGTTGATCATGTGTTTGGTATTCATATTTGGTCCCAAATGGAGACAAATAAAATTGCTTGTACCGCAGGACCTCAGTTTGCATCTGCTGATATTTTTCATGTAGCTTTTCAAGGCCAAGGGGGACATGGTGCAATTCCACATGATTGTATAGATGCAACAGTGATGGCTTCTTCCTTTGTGCTGAATTTGCAGTCGATTGTTTCAAGAACAATTGATCCACAGCAAGGAGCAGTTGTAACAGTAGGAAAGCTTGAGTCTGGAACTAGATTTAATGTCATTGCTGAAAATGCTAAACTTGAGGGAACCGTTCGTTGTTTTGAACCTGCAGTTAGAGATCACATAGAGGAGCAATTATCTCACTATGCAAATCATGTTGCTGGTCTATACGGTGGCAAGGCAGTGGTTGAGTATACGAGAGGGACCCAAGCAGTAATTAATCATGAGGAGAGTGCTGCGTTAGTCCAAGAGGTGGCAGTCGACTGTTTTGGCCCTGATGTCCTATTTGATGAAAAACCAACAATGGGTGGAGAAGATTTCAGTTTTTATCTGGATTACGCACCAGGCAGCTTTGCGCTTGTAGGAAGTGGAAATAAGGATAAGGATACCGAATGGGCACATCACCATGGTAGGTTTAATATAGATGAAGATGCTTTAGTAACGGGTGCAGAGCTATATGCACAATTTGCCTGGTCTTACTTATTGAAAGTTTAATAAGCTAGCTTCTGTAATCATAAGTAAATCTTAAATGACAATAAAGAAACCAATCATTCAATGATTGGTTTCTTCTTTTCCATTCATAAAGGATTATTATTGTTTAATCCTGAGTTTTGATGGTTGGCTATAATTGATTGTTTGCGCCTCAGTAATTGTAGATCTATAAATAATTGGCATCGTGTATTAAAGTCATCAAAATTAATCGTAGTTAATTGATGTATTTTCTTTAATCGGTACTTTAGCGTATTTTCATGAATGAACAATTCTTCTGCTGTAGGCTTGAGACGACAGTTATTGAGAAGGTAAGCTTCTAATGTATCAATATAATTCGTATGATTATTTTGATCCTTCGTCAATAAAATAACTAAATCTTCATTACTATAATTGGTTTGTTTATTATGTTGTTCAATGATAGCTAAATAGCGTAATGTTTTTAGTTTTCGATAATTGATTGGAAGAGACTGTTCCTTATTAAAAAACATAGCGGTTTGTAAAACCTCAAGAGCCTCTGTATAGCTTTGCCTTAATTTATAGATAGAAGAATACTTATTTCCAATCCCAACGACCAACGATGTATCTGCATATTGCAAACGTATTGACTGTACGAGGTGTTCTGCATTCTCTTCTAAAGAAACATCTTGTTGATCATGACTAGCAAGCAAAACAATCATTTCTAAGTGGTAGAAGAAAATATAGGCAGACTGAGTCATATTATTGACAGATAATCTTACCGTATTAATGATTTCTTCAAAGTTTTTATCATCGCCTTCTTCCACCTTAAATACAGCAACAATAAAAGCTTTAGGCAATGTAACCTTTGCTGAAGCTGCCTCTACCTTTAATTGATGTTTCGTTTGGAATGAGTCTTCGATGACTTTTTCATAAAAATAATGATCTTCTTCAACCTTACCATCTTTAGCGAGCTTGTCACGATTAAGCAAGAATGCGATATGAGAAGAAGCGGCATCCAGGAACGCTAACTCTTTTTCTTTTAACTTAGGTGCTGTTTCTTGTATCCATATATAACCGTAAATGTCATTTTGATAAATAGCGGAAACAACAACCCGTTTATTCAGTGAAATATCTTTCATTGCTTTTATACGAAAAGGTTTCTTATGCTTAGTTAACTGATCAACGATACCTTCATCTGTAAATCTTTCAAAGATTGAGATGGGCCATTGTTTATTAAAGATGGTTTGCTTATTCACTTCATCATAATCCTCGGTAAAATAAGAACTATAGGCAATTAAAGAAAACTGTGCATCTTCAATAACAACAGGTTTTTTAAGTTGGATACTAATCATTTCGGCTATTTCTTCTATATTGGTAGAGGATTCTATTCTATCTAATTGTAAATCCATGCTTTTATCCTCCTTACGATGGACATTCAAGTCACATACCCCATATTATATTAAAAAAGACCTATGAAAGCCAATAGTATAAAAAGAGCAAAAAAAAAGACCTAGGCAACTCGCCTAGGTCTTTTCACTCTCTAGAAATTAAGATTTAATCACTCGTTGATATTCATCGAAATCTTCTTCCACTTTTTTAGGTGGTTTGCTCGTTAAAAGGCTAACCACAATTATAGCTAATAAGCTGATTAGGAATCCTGGAATTATTTCGTAAAGGGTATCAGATAAACCTGCTGCTGACCAAATGATGACTGTCGCAGTTCCGAAAATCATACCAGCTAGTGCACCCCAACTTGTCATACGCTTCCAATATAAACTAAGTAATACTAAAGGTCCAAATGCAGAACCAAATCCAGCCCATGCATAACCGACAAGATCTAAGATCGTAGAATTCTTTTCCCAAGAAAGATATAAAGCAATTACCGAGATAATTAAAACTGACAATCTACCGATAAATACCAACTCTTTATCAGTGGCCGATTTACGTAAGAAGGAATTATAAATATCTTCAGTAAGAGAGCTTGATGTTACTAATAATTGAGATGAGACAGTACTCATGATTGCTGCCAAAATCGCTGCAATAATAAACCCAGTAATTAATGGATGGAATAAAATCTCGCCTAATAGTATAAATACTGTTTCTGGATCATCGATTGAATATTGAGTATTATTGAAGAAACCAATCCCAACGAAGCCAATAAACATGGCACCAATAATACAAAATACCATCCAAATCATACCCATCCATGTTGCCTTTTTCACGTCTTTTACTGATTTAATAGCCATAAAACGAACAATGATATGAGGTTGACCAAAGTATCCAAGTCCCCATGCTAATAATGAGATGATCCCAAGAAATGAAGTTCCGCGAAAGACATCTAGTAGAGCAGGGTCAATTTCTTTTGCTGTATCAACAGCGACACCTAAGCCACCAATCTCAGTTAAGGCAACAATTGGTACTAATACTAAAGCGATAACCATAATTAAACCTTGAACTAAATCAGTTAAACTAACAGCAAGGAATCCTCCAAATAAAGTATAAGCAATTGTTACCCCTGCAATAATTAAGAGTCCAGTATGGTAATTAAGGCCGAAGATACTTTCAAATAAGACGCCACCAGAAACCATCCCGGATGATACATAAAATGTAAAGAATACTAAAATAACAACACCGGAAACCATTCGCAATATTTTGGCTTTTTCGCCAAAACGATTTTCTAAATATCCTGGAATAGTAATAGAGTCATTCGCAATTTCTGTGTACACACGTAATCGTGGTGCCACATAAATCCAGTTTAATAAGGCCCCAACTGTTAATCCTACAGCAATCCAGCCCGAACTTAACCCTGTGGCAAACATAGCACCAGGAAGACCCATTACAAGCCAGCCACTCATATCTGAGGCTCCGGCACTAAGTGCAGTTGTTAATGGTCCTAAATCTCGTCCACCTAGCATATAATCATTTAAATTAGATGTTCTTTTATAGGAGTAATACCCTATATAAAGCATACCTAGCATATAAATTGCTATAGATATTATAATTCCTGTTTCCATTCTTTTTCTCCTTCCACATTCCAATACAATTTTTTCTAGTTTAATAATTAACATTCCAAAAAAAGAGGGAATTTATTTATATAGAAAAGACAATAAAAAAAAGACGTACAAATAGGGCTTCTCCCTCAAAATTTTTTTAGAAAGTCAATTATAGTAACTACCCAAATGCTCACCTTATTAATCATATATTTTTATATGAGCTATATCAATATATTTTCAACACAATGATATGGTCATTCTTTTGTCCCATATAGACAAAAGAAGATAATATTTAGTATATTAATGGATTTGTGTACTGAATTTTTAAAATATTTTATTTACAATGCAATATATTTATATTTTAATAGTAATATAGTTTTGAAAAATGAATTAATTTCTCGGGGGGCAAGGAAAATGAGAGGTTTAATGAAAAAATTAGTAGGATTTACAGCGCTTTCAAGTGTGCTTTTTTTAACCGCATGTGGAGGCGGCGGTAATGAAGAATCAAGTGGTACTGAAGGAGGAGAGGTTTCAGCAGACGTTGGAGTGGTCTCCTTTTTAACTGGATCAGGTGCTGCATACGGTGAAGCTATACAAGGTGGTTTAAAGTTAGCTCAGGAAGAAATAAATGCAAAAGGTGATGTGAAAATCAATCTAATCTTTGAAGATTCAGCAGGTAAGCAAGACCAAGCCTTAACTGCTGCTCAAAAATTAATTAACTCAGATAATGTAACAGCAATTATTGGTCCGACACTTAGTACAGAAATGAATGTCGTTGGACCAGAAGCAGACTTAAGTGGTGTGCCGATTATCGGAACGTCTACAACTGCTGAGGGGATCCCTCAGATTGGCGATTATGTTTTCCGTAATTCTATTCCTGAAGCGTTGGCTATTCCTGCATCAATGCAACAAGCAATAGACAAATATGATGTGAAGAAGGTGGCTATTCTTTACGGGAATGATGATGTGTTTACAAAGTCTGGTTATGACACGATGAAGAAAACGGCTGAAGAAATGGGACTTGAAGTCTTAACGACAGAAACGTTCCAAAAAGGTCAATCGGATTATAATGCCCAATTAACGAAGATTAAAAATTTGAATCCCGATTTAATTCTTGCTTCAGCGCTTTATAACGAAGGGGCAGTCATTATGGACCAAGCACGGAAAATGGGGATTGATGTTCCGTTTGTTGGTGGTAACGGATTCAATTCTCCGGAAGTTATCAATATTGCCGGTGAGTCTTCAAATGGGTTGATAGTAGCAACACCATGGTATAGCGAAAAAGAAGATGAAAAGGTACAGGAATTTGTGACGAAATTTGAAGAGGAACATGGTCATGTTCCAGATCAATTCGCTGCTCAAGCCTATGACGCATTATACATTCTAGCAGATGCACTTAAAAATGCCGGAAGTTCAGATCGTGATGCTGTAAGAGATGCATTAGCAAAAACAAAGGATTTTGAAGGAATTCTCGGCAATTTCTCTTTTGACGAAGAGGGCGATGTATTAATGGACCCTACGGTGTTAGTTATTGAAGGAGAAAAATTCGTTGAATTTAAGTAAGAAGAAAAATGTGTTAGAAGGTGAGACACCGTGTTAATAGAACAATTAATTAATGGACTAACATTGGGCAGCATTTATGCAATTGTTGCCCTTGGATTTACTTTAGTATTTGGCGTTTTAGGTATTATCAATATGGCACATGGCGAGATCTTTATGTTTGGAGCATTTATTGGAGTAATGATTACATCTACATTAAATGCGCCTTTATGGGTTGCTTTTCTGGGTGCAATCATCATTACGGCTATTATGGGTTACTTATTAGAGAGGTTTGCTTTAAGACCGTTAAGGCATAAACAAGGTGTATCACATCTAGCCCCACTAATAAGTACAATAGGTGTTTCTATTCTTTTAGAGAACTTATCACACCATCTTTTTGGTGCAGGGAATCATCCATTTAGAACAAGCTTTGCTGAAATCAGTTTTCAAATAGGATCAATCACCGTTTATTTAGTACAAATCGTTATTTTCGTCATTTCTATCGTGTTAATGCTCGTATTAACATTTTGGTTAGGTAAAACAAGAGCTGGAAAGGCATTAAGAGCCACGGCAGAAAATCTAGAAACGGCGAGTCTCTTAGGTGTGGATACGAAAAAAACCATCCTGATGACAGTAATCATTGCTTCAGCCATGGGTGGAATAGCTGGTATATTGGTCGGAATGGCTTTTAACTCAGTAACGCCGCAGATGGGTCTATCAATGGGCTTAAAAGGTTTAGCGATTATCATTCTTGGCGGAATGGGCAGTGTGAGAGGAGCCATGTTCGGTGGCCTCATTTTAGGATTAGCGGAAACCTTCATCGTTGTATACGGAGATTCAGGCTATCGAGATGCTATTGCATTCTTAGCTATTATTATTATTCTTCTCATTCGGCCTCAAGGGTTGTTTGGCCAGAAAATTTCAACGTAAGAAGGTGAACGCAGGATGCTAGCAGAATTAATTAATCCGTACTATTTACAAGTAGGTTGCTTTATTTTAATTAATATTATTTTAGGTATCAGTGTATATATAACACTATCAACAGGACAGTTATCATTGGCGAATGCTGGTTTCATGGGAATTGGCGCTTATACATCAGCACTATTAACGATTCATTTTGAGTTGCCTATTATCATCGGTATTATCATCGGTGCATTAGTTGCCGCTTTATGTGGAGTACTTATTGGTATTCCAACATTAAGGCTTCAGGGTGTTTATTTAGCCATTGTAACCTTAGGTTTTGGAGAAGTTATTCGTGTGATTTTTGTCAATTGGGAAAGCGTAACGAATGGCTCAGTAGGTATATCAGGAATCCCTCATATAGGAAGAGAAATACTGAAAACATTACAAGGATTTGGTTTTCAACCGAGCTCTATTGGATTACAAAATAATCAATTTATATTTTTAAGTATTTTTATCCTTCTGTTATTAATTACCATTTTTGTGATTTGGTTTTTCAGAAGACAGCACCAATCAAGAGTGGGAAGAGCTTTTGCTGCTATCAAATTAGATGAAAAAGCTGCGGAATCAATGGGAATCAATATCACTTATTATAAGGTTTTAGCCTTTGCACAAGGTGCACTTGTTGCCGGTTTTGCCGGGGCAATGTATGCTCATATACTTGCTTATATTAGCCCTGCCGATTTTGCCTATCATCGTGCGGTTGAAATTTTAATCTTTGTTGTGTTCGGTGGTAGTGAAGTGATTTGGGGTCCAATATTCGGAGCATTCTTCTTAACATTAATGCCTGAGGTGCTAAGGTTTATTAGCGAGTATCGTTATATGATTTATGGACTGATTATCATTATTATGATGGCTGTCCGCCCACAAGGACTTATCGATGTGCCATTATTGAAGGCTTTAAGTAAAAAGGGTAGAAAAAGGGGGCAGAAGCATGGTACTGGAAATCACAAAAGTATGTAAAAATTTTGGTGGATTAAGTGCTTTGACTGATGTTACCTTCTCAATAAATGAGGGAGAAATATTTGGTTTAATAGGCCCTAATGGTGCCGGTAAAACAACGATGTTCAATTTGATTACGTCTATGTTTACACCAACTTCAGGACAAATTACTTTTAAAGATGAAGATATTACAACGATGAAATCACATAACATTACCGAAAAAGGGATATGCCGAACGTTTCAAAATATCCGTTTATTCCCTGAAATGTCGGCCCTTGAAAATGTCATGGTCGGGCAGCATTCCCGCACTCGCTCAGGTGTGTTAAAAAGCGTCTTTCGTACAGCTTCACAAAAGAAAGAAGAAGCAAAAATAAAAGGTATAGCAGAAGAACTTTTAGACTTTGTCGGATTATCTACTTTTTCTGATGTTACTTCAGAAAATCTCGCCTATGGACAACAAAGGCGGCTCGAGATTGCACGTGCACTTGCTAGTGAGCCAAAAGTACTCCTGCTTGATGAACCGGCAGCTGGTATGAATGAGACTGAAACAAGCGACCTGTTTGATTTAATTAAGAAGATTCAACAGAAGGGCATAACGGTTTTAATTATTGAACATGATATGCCACTTGTGATGAAATTATGTGATCGCATAGCTGTATTAAACTTTGGCAAGAAGATAGCAGAAGGTACTCCGATTGAGATACAGAACCACCCAGAAGTAATTGAAGCTTATCTCGGTAAGGAGGAGGAAGATCAATATGCTTGAAGTTAGTGGTATTCATGCCGGTTATGGGAAAATTCAAGTGTTAAAAGATGTATCGCTAGAAGTGGAAGAAGGAACGATTGTCACCATCTTAGGGGCAAATGGCGCTGGGAAATCAACCACAATGAAAAGTGTATCCGGATTATTAAAACCTTCGGCAGGGAAGATCTTTTTCCTTGGTGAAGATGTAACGGGGTTACGCCCTGATCAGCTCTTAAGAAAGGGTATTGCCCTCGTTCCTGAGGGGAGACAGATTCTTGCAGGCATGACAGTGCTAGAGAATTTAGAAATGGGTGCTTATCATAGGAAGGATACGGAGATAGACTCAGATTTAAATAAAATGCTCGAGCGCTTTCCTATTTTGAAGGAACGAGAAAAGCAGCTTGGGGGAACATTATCTGGTGGTCAACAGCAGATGCTTGCAATTGCTCGTGCGATTATGAGTAGGCCGAAATTGTTGCTATTAGATGAGCCTTCAATGGGATTGGCTCCACTTGTTGTTGCCGATATTTTTAAAATCATTAAAGAGATTAATCAATCAGGAACGACTGTATTGTTAGTAGAACAAAATGCGAGACAAGCTCTGAAAATCTCAGATAAAGGTTATGTGCTTGAAACTGGAAAAATGGTTGCAAGTGGTAATGCAACAGAGTTATTAAGTGATGCGCGTATTATGGAAGCGTATCTTGGAAAGAAATCAAGTTAAACTAATGTAGTTCAACTTAGCATATAATCACATCCGAAGACTAGAGGAGATCGTTTAAAAAACGGTCCCTCTGGTCTTTTTATTTTGTGAATTTGTCTCAGTTTGATATTTGTAGTGATTATTGTCAATTTATAAAAACAAGTGACAATAAATTGGAAGCGAGATGAAAAAGGAAATTTGGAGATAATGAGAAGGTGGGGCTTCATAGGGGTTTGAGGAATTGATCAATTTCTGTAAGGCAAGATGGGCAATAATTGAAAGTGAAGTAACCAAATGTCATTATTGACTTTCATATTATCCTGTGAAATAATCTACCTAACGGTCGTTAGTTGAAGGGGTGTGATAATTGGTGAGTGCAGAACTTATTCGTGATGTTGCGCTAGTCCATTTCGCAGATAAGGGATATGAGGGAGCATCTTTACAGGATATAGCCACAGATGTAGGTATTAAGAAACCGTCGATATATGCTCATTTTAAAGGAAAAGATGACTTATTTTTACATGTTGCAAACTATGTGTTTCAGCAGGAAAAGCGGAAGATGATTACCTTATTTGCTTCGAGGAAAGATCATTCATTAGAAGAGAATTTAGTTTATTTTTTTGATTGGATTGTCGAGGAAAACAAGCATAACGAGCATGCAAAATTCTTACTGAGGGTGTCTTACTTCCCTCCAGCGAAACTTTATAATGAGTTAATGCGAATAGTCAATCCATTCTTTGCAGATATGGAACGGTTGTTAGCAAAATATATGAGGAAACACTCGAGTGAAGAAAATGACCAAAAGAAGTATCTAAAGGAAGCACTTGCTTATATTACGATTGTTGATGGTGCGGTTATTGATCTTATTTTTAATGGAGAAGACAGCTATTACAGAAGAGTTCGTGCTATCTGGCCGATATACTTTAAAGGCGTACAATGATAAACAACTAGAAAGAAGGGGTATAGATGACTAGGCATTGGTTACTTGTATTTTTAGCAGGCGTGTTAGAGGTTGGTTGGGTTTCAGGATTAAAATATGCTCAAAACACACTGGAATGGATTGCTACTGGAATTATAATTACATTAAGTTTTATAATATTAATTCTTGCTACGAAGCATTTACCAGTAGGAACTGTTTATGCAGTATTTGCTGGTTTAGGTACGGCGGGTACAGTAATAGTAGAAATGGTCGTTTTCGGGGAGCCATTTAAATTGATGAAAGTACTATTAATTATTATGCTTCTAGCAGGTGTGGTCGGGTTGAAGTTATTATCTGACCGTGCACCGGTTGAGAAAGGAGGATCTCAATAATGTACTGGATTGCCTTAGTTGTTGCAGGGTGCTTTGAGGTTCTCGGTGTATACCATTTGAAGAAAGTAGCTGATAAGCAATGGAAATCTATTATTTTCCTTGCTTTATCATTTGCGATCAGTTTTTCTTTACTTTCATTTGCAATGACGGATATTGCTATGGGTACTGCTTACGCTATCTGGACAGGAATAGGTACCGTTGGAGCAGCGATAGTAGGAATGGTCGTTTTTAATGAACCGAGAGAATGGAAAAGACTTGTTTGTATTGCGCTTATCTTAGGCGCAGCAATTGGATTAAAATTAATCTCCTAGATGTGAAAATAAAAGGCAGCGAAGTTTACAGTCGCTGCCTTTTATTATGATGTTTTCTTTATTACTTTATTAACAGTTTCATTTACTTCATCACGAGTCATTTTTTCTCGACCGTCTACTAACGCTTTTAATGTTCCATGGGCAAGTGAAAGTGGTATTTGACAGAAATTCACGATTGTCTCTGTCTCGATACTCGCTACGTATTCGTCAGCTCGAGATAGATTTTTATGCGCATAATCAAACATATCGTCTAGGCTATAACTATCTGGGAAAAAGCTTACACCGCGTTCTGCATCTTCTTTATAATTTCTTAAAATGTTAACAGCTTGAAGTCCACGACCGAAACCAATTCCAAGCTCTTTATCAGCTTCAGTTCCGTCATACCATTTCCATATGTCGGTTAACATCACACCAACTAATCCAGCAACTGTATACGTATATTGATCAAGGTCCGCTTCTGATTGTATTTGCCAATCTTTATCAACCCAATCACCCATCCCAGATGCCATGATTGCAGTTGACTCAACTACTTTTACTCTAATTTCATCTGGACAGAAAGAAATCCAATCATATAGGCGAAGAGTAACTTCTGGTAATTCGTTTTCAAATGGCTTGAACATCTTAATAAAGGTTTCTTTATTGTATTGAGCGGATTGAAGGACGTCACCGATATTATGCAATAGTTTGCTTTTTAAAGCTGGTTCCAAATCAGGATGATCTTCAATTTCATCAATTGCGCGCATACAAAGGTAAGCAGATGCAACGGTTTCTCGTAACTCTGTTACTAATAAGCTGATTGGAATGAAAAAAGTGCGGCTTGTCTCCCTTAATGTTTCAATAACATCATTATGTAATTGTTGGTCGTGATTCGTATTTTTCACCTTTTATCGCATCCTTTAGTTTTATAATTATAAGTAAGTTACTTTTTTAACCATTTTGAGAATACATTACACATGACATGATGCATGTTAGTATATGGATTACAAAGAAAATTTAGTCGTATAGTTAAAAAATCCCTTATGATTGAATAATAGGTTAAATGCTTAGTAAGCATTGAAAAATGTTCAAGGTAAGTATGCTAAATTGTGTTAAAAACGAAGAACAACTTTTGAAAAAGTCAATGTTCTCTACCTCTAAAAATTTTAACATAACATTAAAGAAATAAAAATCAGAATGAATTATTTAAAAATTATGTAAAAAGGTATATGATAGTTCATATCTATTTAGTTAAACGAAGTATTAGTTTGGGGGAAAGCTATGACAAAGATACTCAAATTTATTAAACCTTATCGAGTCGCGGCATATATTGCATTAATACTTATGCTTATTGAGTTATCAGTTGAATTGCTTCAACCATTATTAATCGGCAAAATTATTGATGAAGGTATTCTAAATAATGATATGAGTGTGGTCCTTTATTGGGGAGGTATGATGCTCCTACTATCATTAATTGCCTTCTTCTCAGGGATTACAAACTCATATTATGCAGCCTTCGTTGGACAAAATTTAGGATTTAGTATTCGAAAGAAACTAATGAAAAAGGTGCAATCTTTTTCATTCGCCAACTTTAATACCTTTCCTCACGCATCCTTGATTACAAGAATGACTAATGATGTGACACAAGTGCAAAATATCGTGTTTATGGGCTTAAGAATTATGTTAAGGGCTCCTTTACTCATTATAGGTAGTCTTATATTAGCTGTCCTAGTGAATTGGCAGTTAGCGCTTATTTTTCTAATTACCATACCGGTTGTAGTGATCTTCCTTGTTATTGTGATGACTAAAGGCGGTAAGATGTTTAGGTCTGTTCAACAAAAACTGGATACAGTCAATAATGTCATGCAGGAAAGTTTAATAGGATTAAGGTTGATTAAAGCGTATAACCGCAGAACTCATGAAGTAAAAAAGTTTATGAATGTAAGTAATAACTTAAAGGAACAAACAGCAAGCGCTCTAAGATTGATGGAAGCAGCTATGCCTGCATTACTATTCATAATGAATGTTTGTATTATCTTTATTTTATGGATCGGTAGAGAACAATTGCAAGCGACAAATATAGAAGTGGGGGAAGTCGTTTCAATTATTAATTATGCTACGAGAATGACTACTGCCTTTTCAATGTTTTCATTCATCATTATGGCTTTTTCGAGAGCGCGTGCTTCATCTGAACGGATTGTTGAAGTACTTGAGGCGAAGATTGATTTAGAAGATGAAGAAGATGGCAAAAGCCTTGAGCAGTTAAAAGGAGCGGTTACATTTGAGCATGTCTCATTTAGGTACCCAGGGATGTCTACATATGTCTTAAAAGATATTAGTTTTCATATTCGTCCAGGAGAAACTGTCGCTATATTGGGTAGTACAGGTGCTGGTAAAAGTTCTATTCTACAACTTATTCCTAGATTATATGATCCTACTGAAGGTGCAGTTTATGTGGATGGTATGAATCTGAAAGATGTTAAAATGGATGATTTACGAAAGAGAATTGGTTTTACCCCTCAAGAGTCCATCTTATTTAGTGGTACAGTGGAAGAAAACTTAGCATGGGGTAAATCAGACGCGACTTTATCTGAAATGAAAGCGGCGGCACAAGACGCGCAAATACATGAAACCATTACTGATTTAAAAGATGGCTATGAAACAAAATTAGGACAAAAAGGAATTAATCTATCAGGAGGTCAAAAGCAAAGATTATCGGTTGCTCGTGCTTTAATTAGAAAGCCTAATATTCTCATATTGGATGATAGTACGAGTGCTTTGGATTTACAAACAGAGTCCAAAGTATTGGATGCGATTGATAAATATAAATGTACTTTATTCATTGTCACACAAAAATTAAGTACGGCCAAGAGAGCGGATAAAATTATGCTTATAGATGATGGAAAAATCATTGAAGAGGGAACACATGATCAATTGATGAATACGTCTACTCTTTATAGAGAAATAGCGTATTCTCAGTCAGAACAGGGGGCTATGAATAGTGTTTACTAAAATAATGGCCCCATTCAAACAACCAAAGATACATAATCAAATAAATAACGATAGGAACAAAAAGCAACGTAAGCCCAATGACTTCAGTGCTGTCATTAAAAGAATTTGGTCTTACCTTGCCATCTATAAAATACGGCTATTATTACTCTTTTTTATGATTGTCATTAGTTCAGCGATGTCTTTACTTGGTCCCTTTTTAGTAGGAATAACAATAGATACTTTTATAGAAGAAAATGAAGCGGTTGTTTTCGTTTGGTTATTACTAGGTTTACTTGTAACTTATATCGTTCAATCATTGTCACTATGGCTACAAAACTATTGGATGATCGGTGTGTCTCAAGACACTGTATTTAATATGCGCGCAGATTTATTCCGACAAATACACCGCTTACCTGTAGCTTTTTTTGACAAAAGACAACTTGGGGAATTGATGAGTAGGATTACAAATGATATTGAAAATGTTAGTGCGACTTTAAATAGTTCAATTATCCAAATCATATCTAGTGTTTTCACACTCGTTGGTACGATTGCAGTCATGTTATGGTTGAGTCCGTTGCTAACAATTCTAACTCTTTTAATCATACCGATGATGTTCTATGGAATGAAATGGATTACGAAGCGAACAAGTATGTTGTTTAAAGAGCAGCAAAAAAACTTAGGAGAAATGAATGGCTATATTGAGGAATCTATTTCTGGGCAGAAATTAATCAAAATGTTTTCACAAGAAGAGAAAGTGATGGATGATTTTTTGCATAAAGCAGAAAACCTAAGAATTTCTGGATTTTGGGCACAAACATTCTCAGGGTTTATTCCTAAGTTGATGCATTTATTGAATAATTTCAGCTTTGCCGTCATTGCTGCGATTGGCGGAATACTTGCATTAAACGGTGGAGTGAGCATTGGTACAATAGTTGTTTTTACCGAGTATTCTCGACAGTTTACAAGACCACTCAATGATTTAGCCAATCAATTTAATACGTTATTATCTGCCATTGCTGGAGCTGAAAGAGTTTTTGAGCTGATTGATGAAAAAGATGAATTAACGAGTGAAAAAGATAAGCAGATGCTTGAAAATGTAAATGGTGAGGTTATTTTTGATAACGTATCGTTTACTTACGGGGAAGACAGAGAAATACTTTCTCATATATATATTGAAGCCCGTCCTGGTGAGACTGTTGCTCTAGTAGGTCCAACAGGCGCAGGTAAAACAACCATAATTCAACTTATTAGTCGTTTCTATGAAGTGAGTAAAGGGAGAATATTATTAGATGATCGTGATATCTCCACAATACATAAAGAGAGCTTACGATCATATATGGGCTTTGTTCTGCAAGATTCCTTTCTTTTTCAAGGGACCGTCAAGGATAATATCCGCTATAGTCATCTTGAGGCAACGGATGAGGATGTTATACAAGCTGCAATGAAGGCAAATGCTCATTCATTTATTATGAAATTACCACAGCAGTATGACACGACTTTGAGTTTTAATGGCAGCGGGATTAGTCAAGGACAGAAACAATTAATTAGTATCGCCCGTGCTTTTTTGGCACAACCAAAAATTTTAATTTTAGACGAAGCTACGAGTAATATTGATACGGTTACAGAGGTGAAGATTCAACAAGCATTACAAAAGTTGATGATTAATCGAACATGTTTTGTCATTGCCCACCGGTTAAATACTATTCAAAATGCGGATAGAATCTACGTATTAAAAGATGGAAAAATAATAGAAGAGGGTACACATCAATCATTGCTGAAAGAAAAAGGTTTCTATCATCAATTGCAAAATAGTAAAGAAAGAAGTGGTTAATTAAAGATGCCAGTACATCAACCTTGTGTTTGATGTACTGGCATCTTTTTTGATGAGAAAATAAATCTAATGTCTTTGCTGAAGGGGGTTTTTGGCTGCACGATCAGCACGTTTAAATTCTTTTGCATATGTAACTTCTTGCATGCTTGAAAGACCACTAAAGCTCCGTTCTTTCCTCTTTTTATCATTTGCCATAACATTCACCCTTTCTTATTAGTAGTAAACTTTATTAGATTGCCCTATTTTCACGAGTACCATACGATTGAAGTAAGAGATGAGGAAGTAAATAGAGAATAAAGTGTTCGAGAAGGGGAGAGAATCGCGAAAGTGTTGGCTTTTTAGAAGGGAAAGAAACTGAGAGTGTCGCAAGAGGAAGAATAGCCTTCCTGTCGTCCTTAGAGGAGAAAAAGGAGAACTGCAGACAAGCCGTGTATATGTGCAAAATGCAGTAAGAAAAGGGGGAGAACTGCGCGCAAACAGAAGATACGCGCAAAATGCAGCAAGAAAAGGGAGGGAATTGCGCGCAAAAAGTGGATACGCGCAAAAGACAGAAAGAAAAGGAAGAGAACTGCGCGTAAATGGTATATACGCGCAAAAGACAGAAAGAGAAGGAAGAGAACTGCGCGCAAACAGAAGATACGCGCAAAATGCAGCAAGAAAAGGGAGAGAACTGCGCGTAAATCGTATATACGCGCAAACAGTATATACGCGCAAAAGACAGGAAGAAAAAGGAGGGAACTGCGTGCAAAACGAAGATACGCGCAAAAGACAGAAAGAAAAGGAAGAGAACTGCGCGCAAACAGAAGATACGCGCAAAAGGCAGTAAGAGAAGGAAAAGAACTGCGCGTAAATCGTATATACGCGCAAAAGGCAGGAAGAAAAGGGAGAGAACTGCGCGCAAAACGTGGATACGCGCAAAAGGCAGCAAGAGAAGGGAGAGAACTGCGCGCAAAACGTGGATACGCGCAAAAGGCAGAAAGAAAAGGGAGAGAACTGCGCGCAAAACGTGGATACGCGCAAAAGGCAGAAAGAAAAGGGAGAGAACTGCGCGCAAACAGTATATACGCGCAAAAGACAGGAAGAAAAAGGAGGGAATTGCGCGCAAAACGAAGATACGCGCAAAATGCAGAAAGAAAAGGGAGAGAACTGCGTGCAAAACGTGGATACGCGCAAAAGACAGAAAGAAAAGGGAGAGAACTGCGCGCAAACAAAAGATACGCGCAAAAGACAGCAAGAAAAAGGAAAAGGACTATACCTAAATAGATTTTAAATCCAAAAACACAAAAAATCGCGAAAAAGCAGTTTTGTATTAATTTCCATAGGAGTACAAACAATCAAAAAGTACTTTGCTAGCTTGAAATTTATACAGAAATTCACGAGAGTGAGGAAATAGGAGAAATCATCGTCCTCAGAAAAGAATCATGCCCCAGATCGTCCTAGGGAAGAATTTCTTCCCCGAAAAAGTTCAATTAACTTAACGGAGAAGCACGGCGAATGGATAAACGACCACTCTTAGTAGAAAAGTGGTTAAAAGAAAAATCAGAGCAAAAAAAGTGAAAGAAATGGTCTATTTACGTAAACAAAAGATGCGTGACCACTCAAAAGAATCACTTATCTTCTGTATTTAATCAATAGAGTGTATTTGTAACATCAAAATATAAAAGCTACTTCTGATAAATATCTTCTAATGCTTCTTTTAAATGAGTAAAATGAAAAGGGTAATCATGACTCAGAAGCTTATTTGGTGTAACTTTTTGCCCTTCAGTTACGAGCTTACTCATTTCACCAAGGATAGCTTTTACTGCAAATGAAGGGACAGGTAGCCAATGTGGTTTATGGAGCACAGTGCTTAATGTATGGCCAAACTCATTCATGGTTACTGGGTTTGGAGCAGTAAAATTGACGGGACCTTCTATTGATTCATGTTCAATCATATAAACGATTGCGGAGATAACGTCATTAATATGAATCCAAGAAAGCCATTGATTACCACTACCAATTCTACCTCCAGCAAAGAGTTTATATGGAAGGGCCATCTTAGGTAACGCCCCTGCATTTTTATCGAGAATGATGCCAAAACGACAACATATCGTGCGTATATTCCAATCTTTTTCGGCAGTTTTTGCTATATCCTCCCAGTTTTTAACGACAGTACTTAAAAAATCCTCACCAGAATAAGGACTTGCCTCGTCAAATGTACGCTTTTCTGATGTGCCATAATAGCCAACAGCACTTGCATTAATAAGGGTGTATGGCTTTTCGTTTAGATGATCGATTAGGCGTATTACCTCATTTGTAGCATGCATTCGACTATGGTATATTCGTCTTTTTCTTTCTTCAGTCCAACGACCACTGTTGATTGATTCCCCAGCTAAATTAATGAGGACATCTATTCCTTCTAGCATTTCTTCTGGTTCATCCCCTTCATTTAACCATTGAACAAAGTGGAGACCTTGTTTTTCTTGCTTCTTTCCTTTATTTCTTGTAAGTATATAAACTTGGTGATTTTCTTGTAATAATTGGTCAGTTAGTTTTTGTCCAATAAAGCCCGTTCCGCCTGTTAAAGCAATTTTCATGTTGACCCCTCCGCAAAAATTCTCTTCTATTTCTAAATGAATTCAATGAAAAGTGGATTTAAACCTGTTTTTTTTGTGGTAAAGTTAAAGTGAGGTGAGGATATGCCTACAATTACTAAAATTACGATTCAAAAGAAAAATAAAGATCGCTACAATATCTATACCGACAGTGAGCATGGAGAGACGTATGCCTTCAGTGTGGATGAAGATGTGTTAATTAAATATAATATGAAAAAAGGGAAAGAGATTGATTCCTTACTCATCGGAGAAATTCAATTCCAAGATGAGATTAGAAAGGCGTACAATACGGCCATCCATTATCTTTCTAGTAGAATGCGTTCTGAATCTGAAGTTCGTACACATTTAATCAAGAAAGAGTATGCTGTTGAGTTGATAGATGAAGTGATCCATAAATTATATCAATACCAATTCTTGAATGATGAAGAATTCGCTATTGCATTTGTGAGAACCCAAAAGAATACGACAGATAAAGGTCCAAATATAATTAGACATGAATTGAAAGATAAAGGTATAGCTGAAAAAATCATACAAGATGTTATAGAACTATACCCAAAGGAAGAGCAAGTTGAAACAGCCATTTCTCTTTGTCAGAAATATACGCTTAAATATAAAAAAGATTCCTCAAGAATGATGCAACAAAAAATAGAGCAAATGTTAACGAGAAAAGGCTTTAGTTATGATATGATTCAGTTGGCACTTGAAGAAATACAATTAGATAAAGACGATGATGAGGAGATGGGAGCTCTGAAACGTCAAGCTGAAAAAATAAGTAGAAAATATAATCATGAAGAACCATTCATCTATGAGCAAAAGTTAAAGCAAGCGTTATTTCGAAAAGGGTTTCCTTTGCATTTAATTGATGCCTATTTAAAAGAAAATAAAGATGTATGAGGAGGTCTTTTTACTATGCAAGAAAAAAGGTATAGCCAATTGAGCGAATATGAGCTAAAACAAGAAATTGCTCAATTAAGAGAAAAATCTAGAAAAGCTGAGCAATTAGGAATGGTTAATGAATTCGCTGTACTGGAAAGAAAAACAGTGATGGCTAAGTCGTATTTGCTCAATCCCGATGACTTTATTACAAATGAAATATATGAAATAGAGGGAGATCCAGGCTCTTACTTTAAAATTGATTATATGAATGGCGTTTTTGCTTGGGGTTATCGCTTATCTGGAGATCAAGAGCAAGAAGCTTTACCGATTGCAATGCTCGGCAAGTTGAAAAATCTTTAAAAAGAGGATGACGTATTTATCATCCTCTTTCAGTGTTAAGGGGTTTTTTGTAAAGTTCGCTTGAGCTTAATAAGATTTTGCGTTTGTTGTGTCTCTCCATTTACTTGGTAATGTGCCTTTTTCGGATTGAAATGTCCGGATGCAAACGGACTGTTAAATTCGTTTTCACCAAAGATTTCTTTTTTGTTTACCATGTAAATTAACCCCCTAAGTTTAAAAATCAGTTGTATTGCTATTGCGATTTGATGATGCCTTCATCCGTTCCTGTGGCTGTGTTTGTATCGTTCCATCTGCTCTTTTGGAAGCAAACTCAGCTTTGGCACGTGGCTCACCGTCAAACTTATTGTGGTTCTGATTAGGGAAATGAGCGGCTTTATTACGCATCGTTTTTGCCTCATTTCTAAAAATATTTGCGAAGCGTCATTTATTCACTTCGCCTATTCATTAGTATAAGCAAATACGTATTTCACACACGGAAAAAATAATTTGGAAGTAGGGTAAAAGATGAATGAATTTCAAAATAAACTTCTTAATCGTTTATTGGAAATAAATGATCAATTGTCTGTTCACATTGCCAGAACATGGATTGAATTGCTTTGGGAGGATTTTGAAGCGACCTATGCGAAGGCAGGAAAAAAATATCAGGGTGAAGAGATGACTGCTAAAGTAGTCAGCCAATGGATTGAAAATCATGGGGCTAAATTACATGAGTTTATCGCAAAAAATCCAAAATATAAGCATTTACTTGAGGAAGATAAAAATAAAATGAATTAAGCCATAAAAGAGAGCTCCCCCGTTCGTTAATAGGAGCTAATGGGGGAGCTTATTTGTTGTGTTTGCACATTTACTGTTTAATTTGTAATAATATCTAATTTCTTCTTCAATTTCTCCTCACTAAATATCCAGCCCGTATATGAGTTGATGATCGTTAAATCCTTGTCTAAATGGGCAACAGCAACAAATGGATAATATTCATTGCTACGATATCTTAAATCGATAAATCTAATTTCTACAATGTTTTCGATTGTCTCAATTTCCCATCTATATACTGGAGAAAAGGAAAGAAAGGCAGAGATATTCTTATCTTTCGTTGCTGCGTTAAAAATCGGTGTTTTTGGTATAGGTACACGCTTAAACTGATCAACAATACGAACTTGACCTCTAAGGGCGCGTCCAACAAAAAAGCTATCTTTATTTTTTATAGCAATTCTCCATTGGTTGTATTTCATAGTTGGTGATATAATGATTTCTGTTGCGTCAGGGATGAGCTTTTGAACTTTCGCTTCAACGGATTTCTTTGCAAAATAACGTAAAATATAATAAATAAATAAAATACAATAAATAACTAGGAATGTATATCCTGGGTCCATTCCGAATATCCACAGAAACAAGCCAAAGACGTGCATGGCAAAAATAAACGGATCAAATGTATTGATCATACCTAATGCTACCCATCTCGATGAAAATGGCCTTAAAGCTTGTGTGCCATAAGCATTAAAAATATCGACAAATACATGTAAAAATACAGCTATAAAGGTCCATAACCAAAGGTGAAAAAGATTTGTTTCCGGAAAAAATAAATAAATAACACCTGTTATTAGTAATGGCCATAGTATCACCGCTGGAATGCTATGAGTAACACCCCGATGATTTCTTATATATGAAGCATTATTTTTTAATTTTAATAT
The DNA here is from genome assembly GCF_038007625.1 of Cytobacillus sp. FSL K6-0129. NCBI lineage: Bacteria > Bacillati > Bacillota > Bacilli > Caryophanales > Bacillaceae > Cytobacillus > Cytobacillus sp. FSL K6-0129. Next base: position 4,445,491 of record NZ_JBBOXM010000001.1, read on the forward strand.
GGTATCGATATCTGGTATTTGTGATCCAATTATTGTACCGACCATTACACTTGCTGCTGTTATTGAACTATTGGCAACAACGGGGTCAAGTGTTGCAAGTCCTCCGAGCGCCAGTCCCATGACTACGTGAGTTCCGGTATCCAAAAGAGGAATTCCTCCTTTTTGTTTTTAATATTTTATTTAGTATATTCCCTAATTAACATAGTTTCAAATCATGGAGGTTAAAAAAAAATGAACAATTCTCAACTAAAAGATAATCCTATAGATATTTATGCATTTCAACAGGATTTATTATCTTGGTTTGAAAAAGAGCAGAGAGACCTACCATGGAGAAAGGATAAAGATCCATATAAAGTATGGGTGTCTGAAATCATGCTCCAACAAACAAGAGTCGACACCGTTATCCCGTACTTTTTACGTTTTATGGAGGCGTTTCCTACAGTGAAAGATCTTGCAGAAGCGGAAGAAGAAAAGGTGCTGAAACTTTGGGAAGGTCTTGGTTATTATTCTAGGGCAAGAAATTTACAATCTGCAGTCAGAGAAGTACAGGAACAGTATGACGGAGTAGTACCTAACAATATTAAGGATATTTCTGCATTAAAAGGTGTTGGCCCTTACACTGCTGGTGCGATATTAAGTATTGCCTATGGCGAGCCAGAACCTGCAGTTGATGGCAACGTGATGCGTGTTCTTTCACGTATTCTCATGATCGAGGATGATATCGCTAAAGCTTCAGCGAGAAAAATATTTGAAGCAGCGGTAAGAGAGTTAATTTCTCATGACAACCCATCGTATTTTAATCAAGCTTTAATGGAGTTAGGTGCGCTTATATGTACGCCAACTTCCCCATCTTGCTTATTATGCCCAGTGAGGGATCATTGTCATGCTTTTTATGAAGGTAAGCAAGCGGAATTACCTGTAAAAACTAAAAAGGTGAAAAAAAAGCATGTTCAGATTGCTTCCGCCATTCTCTCTAATAGTAAGGGGCAGTTATTAATCCGCAAAAGGCCAAATAAAGGATTATTAGCTAATTTATGGGAGTTTCCTAATGAAGAAATTCATCTTCAAATCGATTCAGATAAACAGCAACTCCAAAATCAATTATCTAAGTCATACGATACGCATTTGAAAATTAAACAGCGTATTGGTCAAATCGATCATGTGTTCACGCATCTTACATGGCATATCAATTTGTATGAAGGGGAAATTCATTCAGTAACCGAAACAGAAAATGTAAAGTTAGTATCCTTAGAAGACATAAAAAAATATCCATTTCCCGTCTCCCATCAAAAAATGTTCAAGCAGTACATGCAGTATAAGGGGATAATGGATGAATGAGATTGTCAATCATAACACAACAAGATAAAATGGGTACGATGGAAGAATTGAACATTGAAAGGAGCAAGTTTTTAGATGAATGAAGGAAAAGTTGCACTAATTACAGGAAGTAGCAGAGGCATTGGCAGAGCTACTGCATTGAGACTTGCACAAGAGGGTTATGATATTGTTTTAAACTATGCTCGTAGTCGTTCACAAGCGGAAGAAGTCGCTCGGGAGATCGAATCATTAGGAAGAAAAGTATTAACAATTAAAGCAAATGTCGGCGATAATGAAAAAATAAAATCAATGTTTGCGCAAATAGATGAAACGTTTGGCCGTTTAGATGTTTTCATTAGTAATGCTGCATCAGGCGTACAAAGACCTATCATGGAACTAGAGGAAACTCATTGGAATTGGACAATGAATATTAATAGTAAAGCGTTGTTATTTTGTGCGAAAGAAGCAGCTAAGTTAATGGAGAAAAATGGCGGTGGAAAGATTGTCAGCATTAGCTCACTAGGTTCTATTCGCTACTTGGAAAATTATACTGTAGTCGGTGTTTCTAAAGCTGCTGTTGAGGCTTTAACAAGATATTTAGCTGTTGAATTAGCACCGAAAAATATATGTGTAAATGCCGTATCAGGTGGAGCAGTGGATACAGAGGCATTAAAACATTTTCCGAATAGAGAAGAGTTATTAGCTGAAGCAAGTGAAAAAACGCCAGCAGGTAGAATGGTCTCTATTGATGATATGGTCAACTCGGTCATGTTTTTAGTATCTGATGATGCTAGCATGATTCGTGGACAAACGATAATAGTGGATGGTGGCATCTCATTATTGGTTTGATGTAATATTCGGAATATAATTACTTCGAAAAAAATGGATAATTCCTCTCGCTCTGGTTAAATTAATGAGCGTGGAGGTGATTAGGATGGCTAAAAAGCAAAATCAACAACAACAAAACCAACAACAATATAATCAAGAATTTGCGAGTGAAACAAACGCTCAAGAAGTAAGACAACAAAATCAACAAGCTGAAGCTAATAAGCAAAAAGCGAAAAACCAAAACAACCAAAATCAACAATAGTTCTTCATAAAAGGCGCTCCTTTTTTTCAAAAGGGGTGCTTTTTTATATTTAGTCTTCTTTTATTTCGACAAAAGTTCTATCTCATCAACAATAATCTGCAAAGGAATCGATACAAAAAAGATAGAATAGGTTAGAAAAGACTTTAAAGGCTGGTGTATTTTTATGAAAGAATTTCAAGCATTGGTTGAAGAACAAATGAAAACAATGGATCATTTACTTTATTTGCAAAGTGAAGTGGAGAGATGTCATGAACTTCAAAATGAACTTTCTCGTTTACGCTCTAGAACAGCTGTAAGCGATATTCACAGTGAAATCCAAAAAATGAATGATGAATTAGATGAAATAGTGGCTGTATTCGAACAGCAAACGAATGAAGTTGTGAAATTGTTTCGCAAACAAAATATGAAAAATGCAAAGATTATCGTTTAGTAAACATATGTTAAAGGCAAGAATGATACAATAGGATGAGCATTACATACCCAATTACTGCTGAATCTACCGACAATTAAGCTGTCTTTGTTTTAAAATTCATTTTTTAACGTTATAATAAATAGAAAATAGGATCTGCACTTTGTTACCTTTAAGCATCAATCAACTTATCGGAAGCATTATAGAAGGTAATAAGTTTGAGAGGATGTCCTTTTTAATAAAAGGTTCCAAAGCTTCCAGAAAGGAAAGTAGGGGAAAAGAATGGCGGTACCCATAGAAGGTGAACCGGTACAAATTCATAGTTATAAACATAATGGGCACATCCATCGCGTCTGGGAAGAGTCAACAATCCTTAAAGGTACGCAAAACTTAATTATTGGAGCAAACGATCGTACAATGGTTACTGAATCAGATGGTCGAACTTGGATTACGAGAGAACCGGCAATCTGTTATTTTCACTCACAATATTGGTTTAATATTATCGGAATGCTGAGAGAAGATGGCGTGTACTATTATTGTAATTTAAGCTCTCCTTTTATTTACGATGGAGAGGCGGTTAAGTATATTGATTACGATTTAGATATTAAAGTTTTTCCGGATATGACGTTTAATTTATTGGATGAAGATGAATATGAGCGTCATCGGCAAGAAATGCGTTACCCCACACCGATTGATAAAATCTTGTGGGCAAATGTGGACAAGTTGATATTCTTAATCAGACAACGAAAAGGTCCTTTTGCACCGGATTTTGTGGATGGTTGGTATGAAAGATACTTAACTTACCGAAGATAAAATGTTTTATTTGCGCCTGTTGATATGATAAACAACAGGTTTTTATTTGGCATGAAAAATAAATGGTATTATCTTTACATAATGAATATCTAGAAGGCTTGAAGAAGAAATGAATCATGACAATCTGGATAGATTAAAAGATAAATGAACAAAAAGGGTGACAGGCTAAAATTGAACATAATTAAAAGATATATGCATTTTGTTAAGCCGTATCGCCTACAGATTTTCTTAACAATACTAATTGGTATTGTGAAATTTGCAATACCATTGTTAATCCCGCTGTTAATTAAATATGTAATCGATGATATAGTCGGAAATGATGCGCTTACACAACCTGAAAAAATGACACAACTTTTAACGATCATGGGTATGATGTTGATTATTTTTATAATTGTAAGGCCACCAGTAGAATATTATCGACAATATTTCGCACAATGGGTAGCGAGCAAGATTTTATTTGATATTAGAGATAAACTTTTTACTCATATTCAGAAATTAAGCTTTAAATTTTATGCGAATAATCGATCAGGTGAAGTGATATCTAGAATCATAAATGATGTAGAGCAAACAAAGAATTTTGTTGTTACAGGACTGATGAATTTATGGCTGGATATGGCCACCATTATTATAGCTGTTGCAATTATGTTTACGATGGATGTTAAATTGACGATTGTATCGCTTATTTTAATGCCGTTCTATGCATTAAGTGTAAAGTATTTCTTTGGAAATTTACGAAGGTTAACAAGAGATCGATCACAAGCTTTAGCTGAGGTTCAAGGTTATTTACACGAAAGAGTTCAAGGAATGGCCGTTATTAAAAGTTTTGCCACAGAAGATTATGAACAAAGAAATTTCACGAAGCATAACAGTAACTTTTTATCAAAGGCTATTGATCATACAAAGTGGAATGCGAAAGCATTTGCAGTCGTGAATACAATTACTGATATTGCTCCACTCCTAGTAATTGCTTTTGCTGGATATCAAGTAATACAAGGACAAATCACTTTAGGTGTTATGATGGCATTTGTAGCTTATATTGACCGTTTATATAATCCACTTAGAAGGCTAGTCAATTCATCGACAACATTGACACAAGCTATCGCTTCAATGGACCGTGTGTTTGAATTAGTTGATGAAAAATATGATATTGATGATAAAGAAAATGCTATCCCTTGTAGAAATGTAGCTGGCCATATTGAGTTCAAAGATGTTCATTTTAAATATAATAATGAAGATGGTGCTGTTCTTCGTGATATTAATTTAGATGTGAAACAAGGGGAAACCATTGCACTTGTTGGAATGAGTGGTGGAGGAAAATCTTCACTAGTTAGTTTAATTCCCCGCTTTTATGATGTTTCAGGTGGGCGAATATTACTTGATGGTGAAGATATTCGTTCTTTCCAAGTAAGAAGTTTACGAGATCATATTGGTATGGTACTACAAGATAATATTTTGTTTAGTGAATCAGTAAAAGCAAATATATTACTCGGAAAGCCTGATGCTAGTGATGAAGAGGTCATTAGAGCAGCTAAGGCAGCTAATGCACATGGATTTATAATGGATTTGCCTGAAGGGTATGAAACGAAAGTGGGAGAACGAGGAGTAAAGCTTTCCGGTGGGCAAAAACAACGAATTGCTATTGCACGTATTTTCTTGAAAAACCCTCCAATTCTTATTTTAGATGAGGCGACCTCAGCATTAGACTTAGAAAGCGAACATCTTATTCAAGAGGCATTAAATGATTTGGCAACGGATCGAACGACGTTTATCGTCGCTCATAGATTATCTACAATCACACATGCCGATCGCATTGTTGTTGTTGAATATGGTGAAATTGTGGAGACGGGCTCACATGAGGAATTAATGGAGAGACAGGGTCATTATTATAAGCTTTTCCAAGTACAACAACTCGAATCGTAATTAGATGGTAACGCTATCGAAATCACATTCATGTAAAATTCTTTTTAGAATTTAGACATGTATGTGATTTTTTAGTTTCTGTTGGCTTGAGTTAGTATCTGAAAACAGGTAGTTCCTAAGATACACTCGAATGTAAATGCAGATAAGGCTTGTGACTCCCGACTCTATAAAATATATAAATTGCTATTTTATTATATTAATAATTGGAAAATTCGGAATTATATTATAAAAAAATAATAAACTAGCGTAATTTTAAAGAATTATAATTATATTTAAATATTTCTGAAAAAACAATAGACTTATTCTTACATATTTTATAAAATATTAAAAAACGGAGGGAGAATGTAGAAGAAACTGATAAAGGGGTGACATAGTGACGCAATCTCCAGTATTAGAGGTAAGAAATCTAGAAACTTCGTTTGTAACTAAAGACGGAGAAGTAACCGCCGTCGATCAGGTAAGTTTTACTATTCATAAAGGAGAGGTAATAGGGATTGTTGGTGAATCAGGTTGTGGTAAAAGCGTAACATCATTGTCTATTATGAAGCTTGTGCCGCAACCACCTGGGAAAATAGTTGGCGGGGAAATACTACTTAACGGTGAGAATATAGTAGGGGCTAATGAAAAGAGAATGAGAGAAATTCGTGGTAATGAAATTGCTATGATCTTTCAAGAGCCAATGACTAGCCTCAATCCGCTTTTTAAAATAGGGGAACAAATGACAGAAGGCATCAAAATACATATGAAAAAGACAAAAAAAGAAGCAAATGAAATCGCACTTAAAATGCTAAAGCTAGTAGGCTTACCAAGGGCAGAGGCGATAATGAAAGAGTATCCGCATCAGTTGTCTGGTGGAATGAGACAGCGGGTAATGATAGCCATGGCACTGTCCTGTAATCCCGAAGTACTAATAGCTGATGAACCAACAACTGCTTTGGATGTAACCATTCAATCGCAAATTCTTGGTCTGATGAAAGAGCTAAATAAAACTTTGCAAACTTCTATTATGATGATTACACATGACCTTGGAGTAGTGGCGCAAATGTGTGAGCGTGTCATTGTAATGTACGCAGGACAAGTGGTAGAAGAAGCAAAGGTAGGAGATTTATTTAAAAACCCAAAGCATCCTTATACACAGGGGTTATTAAAGTCGGTTCCAGATATTAGGGGAGAGCATTCCAGATTATATTCTATTCCAGGCAATGTACCGAAACCAGGCTCAATTACAAAAGGTTGCCGTTTTGCTGAAAGATGTGAATTTGCTCATGAACGCTGCGTAATGGAAGACCCTGTATTGTTTATGGAAGATGGTGAAGAGCATACGGTAAGATGCTTTCTACATGAGAAGAGGAGGGAAGTCTCATGAGTAAAGCAATATTAGAAGTAGAAAATCTAAAAAAATATTTTCCGATTACTGCTGGCGTTTTTAATCGCAAAGTTGCGGATGTAAAAGCAGTAGATGATATTAGTTTTTTTGTTAATGAAGGAGAAACATTAGGAATCGTTGGTGAATCGGGTTGTGGGAAGTCAACAACTGGACGGATGTTGATGAGATTAATTGAGCCAACCGAAGGGAAAATTTCATTTAACGGTAAAGAAATTACGAAATTATCAGATTATGAGATGAGAAAATTGAGAAAAGACATGCAAATGGTCTTTCAAGATCCATTTGCTTCACTCAATCCACGTCACTCAGTCGAACAAATATTAGAAGAACCTTTAATTGTTCATGGGATTGGAGATAAAGCTACACGGAAGAAGCAGGTAAGAGAGATGCTTGAAGTTGTTGGATTAAGTGGTTACCATGCTAAACGCTATCCCCATCAATTTAGTGGGGGGCAAAGACAACGGATTGGAATTGCGCGCGCATTAATGACCAGACCCAAATTAATTATTGCTGATGAACCTGTGTCTGCTCTAGATGTATCCATACAGGCACAAGTATTGAATTTATTAGAAGATTTACAAAAAGAATTCGGTCTGACCTATATATTTATCGCCCATGACCTAGGGGTGATCAAACATATTAGCGACCGTGTAGGAGTTATGTATTTAGGAAGAATGGTTGAGTTAACAACCGCTAAACAATTGTATGATAAGCCACTTCATCCATATACAGAAGCACTTCTAAGTTCCGTTCCGATCCCTGATCCAGAAATAGCTGTTACTCAGGGAGTGCTATCTGGAGATATCCCTAACCCTGCTGATCCACCAAACGGTTGTGCTTTCCATACGAGATGTTCAAAATGTATGGAGATTTGTAAGCAAGAACGACCACTTTTGCAGGAAATAGAAGATGGACATATGGTGGCTTGCCATTTATATGAGAAAGAGATTGCAAATTAGAAGGGAGAGAATGAAGAATGAAGAAAAAGAAAAGTTTTTGGCTACTTATTGTATTAATGGTTAGTACGCTTATTTTTGCTGGATGTAATAGTTCTACGTCAGGTGATAATGGAGATGAAGGCGGAGAAGCAGATGAAGGGAGCACTGGAGGAACACTTGTTTTTGGTCGAGGAGGAGATTCAACTTCTCTTGACCCAGCAATTACAACTGAAGGTGAAGCTTTTAAAGTAACGAAAAATATTTTTGAAACGCTTGTTGAATTTGGTGAGCAAGATACGGAGCTTCATCCTGGTCTAGCAACAGATTGGGAAACAAGTGAAGATGGGTTGACTCAGACACTTAAACTACGTGAAGGAGTTAAGTTCCATGATGGAACAGATTTTAATGCGGAAGCTGTCGTATTCAACTTCGAACGTTGGATGGCAGGGAATAAAGAACAATTCTATTATTACAATTCTCAATTTGGAGATAAGGTTGATAGTGTAACAGCAGTTGATGATTATACGGTTGAAGTCAAGTTAAATACAGCAATTGCACCGTTCTATAAAAACTTAGCGATGTCACCATTTGGTATCGCCAGTCCAACAGCCATTGAAGAGCATGGTGATAAATTCCTTGAAAACCCAGTTGGAACGGGTCCATTTAAATTTCAAGAATGGAAAAGAAATGACAGAATCACAATCGTAAAAAATGAAGAGTATTGGGATGAAGGTTTACCAAAATTAGACTCAGTCATTTTCAGATCTATTCCTGAGAACTCTGCAAGACTAAACGCTTTAGCTTCAGGAGAAGTTGATTTAATTGATGGTGTGAATTTCAGCGACGTCCAACAAATTGAAGATAATCCAGACCTACAAACATTTGAGAGACCGACAATGAATGTTGCTTATGTTGGATTAACGAATACGAGAGGTCCTTTACAGGAAAAGTTAGTCCGTCAAGCACTTAACCATGCGGTGAATAAAGAAGAAATCATCGATGCATTCTATGCTGGCGCAGCGGACCCAGCTGTAAATCCAATGCCACCGGTAATCTCTGGTTATAATGATGAAATTGAAGACTATCCATACGATCCAGAAAAAGCAAAAGAATTACTTAAGGAAGCTGGATATGAAGACGGATTTGAGATGGAATTATGGGCAATGCCAGTTCCAAGACCATATATGCCGGACGGCCAAAAAATAGCTGAAGCCCTACAAGCTGATTTTGCTGAAATTGGCGTTAAAGCTAAGATTGTTTCATATGAATGGGGAACATATTTAGAAAAAGCTAATAATGGAGAAGCTGATTCATTCTTACTTGGATGGACAGGTGATAATGGTGATGCAGATAACTTCTTGTATGTATTATTAGATGAAGATGCCATCGGTTCAAATAACTACACTTACTACAAAAACAGTGAAGTACATGATTTATTATTAGAAGCGCAAGCAACTACTGATCAAGCGAAAAGAGATGAGTTATACAAACAAGCACAAGTAATTATAAAAGAAGATGCACCATGGATTCCGCTTGTACATTCACGTCCTATTTTAGCTGGGAAATCTAATATTAAGAATTTCCTACCACATCCGACAGGGTCTGATTTGCTTTCACATGTGGAGGTCAGTCAATAAATCAATAGAGATAGAAAAAGGGAGTGGCACACTCCCTTTTCTATTCATCTGATAATAATGTAGTAATAGAGGTGAGAAGATGTTTACTTACACAGTTAGGCGGTTAATTGCATTAATACCCGTTCTATTAGGTTTATCACTGATTGTTTTTCTAATGATTCGTGCAATTCCCGGTGATCCAGCTCAAATCATATTAGGGCAATTAGCTACGGAAGAGGCGATAGATGCCTTAACGCAACAGCTCGGGTTAGATCAACCGTGGTATATTCAGTACTTTACATATTTGGGAGATTTATTGACTGGTGATTTGGGAGAATCAATCAAAACCAATACAGCGATAAATCAGGAAATTTGGCCATACTTAGCAGCAACTTTAGAGTTATCCTTTTGCGCAATGTTAATTGCCATTTTTATAGGGGTTAATGCTGGTATCATAAGTGCATGGTTTCAGCATTCTTGGTTTGATTACATAGCGATGATTTTAGCACTGATCGGTGTTTCTATACCTATTTTTTGGTTAGGTTTGATGGAACAATGGTTCTTCTCTATTCAGCTTGATTGGTTACCGACATCTGGAAGGGAAGAGGTAAGGAACCCTGTTACATCTATAACAAATATATATTTAATAGATACATTGATTCAAGGTAGGTTTGATCAATTTGTTGATGTGTTACGTCATTTAATATTGCCAGCGTTTGCTTTAGCTACAATTCCAATGGCCATCATTGCTAGAATAACGAGATCTTCAATGTTAGAGGTAATGAAATCTGACTATATTAGAACAGCAAGAGCTAAAGGAATAAGAATGTTTTGGGTTGTGTACAAGCATTCATTAAAAAACGCAGTGATTCCTGTTCTTACTGTGATAGGTTTGCAAACAGGATTATTGTTAGGTGGTGCGATTCTTACCGAAACGATATTTAGTTGGCCGGGTATGGGCAGATATATTTACGATGCGATTAGTGCGAGAGATTATCCTGTCATTCAATCTGGAATATTAGTGATTGCATTTATATTTGTCATGATTAATTTATTCATAGACTTATTGTACGCTGCAATCGATCCGCGAATTAATTATCGTTAAGGGAGGAATAGACGTGGAAGTGTCAGTAAATAATAAACCACCTATTCAGCCAAAAAATAATGAAGATAAAGTACAATCGCCTTGGGTGGAGGCGTTACAAAGCTTCATGAAAAACAAAATTGCCTTAGTCGGTACAGGGATTGTTGTATTTTTTATACTGTTAGCCATTTTTGCACCATTCATTGCGCCACAGGGCATTAATGAGCAGAATATGGCAAATAGGCTTCAAGCCCCATCAGCGGAACATTGGTTTGGAACTGATGATTTTGGGAGAGATATTTTTTCGCGAGTGATTTTTGGTGCGAGAATATCGTTATGGGTTGGTTTTTTAGCGGTAATGGGTTCGGCTGTTGTGGGTTCTTTATTAGGGATTATTGCGGGGTATTACGGGAGATGGATCGATACGATTATCTCAAGGATTTTTGATATAATGCTTGCTTTCCCAAGTATTCTTTTGGCAATTGCTATTGTGGCCGTCTTAGGACCATCACTGCAGAATGCATTAATTGCGATAGCTGTTATTAATATTCCTAATTTTGGGAGGTTAATTCGTTCAAAAGTTTTAAGTGTTAAACAAGAGGAGTATATTGTAGCCGCGAAGGCAGTTGGGATGAAAAATAATCGAATTCTATTTAGGCATGTACTTCCCAATAGTATGGCACCTATTATCGTTCAAGGAACTCTGGCAATTGGTACGGCTATTATTGAAGCAGCAGCTCTAGGGTTCTTAGGTTTAGGAGCAGAGGCACCGAATCCGGAATGGGGTAAAATGCTTTCAGATGCAAGAGTGTTACTTATCCAAGCACCGTGGACAATGATATTCCCTGGCATAGCCATTATGTTAACAGTTCTCGGCTTTAACTTAATGGGGGATGGATTAAGAGATGCCTTAGATCCGAGGATGAAGAATTAGAAAAATTTAGAGGAAAAGAGGCTATCGGAGATTTTATATCCGGTAGCCTCTTATTGATTATTGTTCGTCAACGGCTTCATCTAATGTTAAAGAAGAGTCTTCTTTATGGAACTTTTGAAAGCTACTAATAAGGCAATTCAATCGTTCCACTTGTTCATTATAATCCATCATTGCAGATACAATATGCATAGTATGAGCTAATTCTACCTGCCCATCATCTGAAATGAGATGTTGTTGTTCTAAAAAGAGCGTGAAAAGTTCCTTTCTGCTTAAAGTAATATCGCCTTCTTCAAAAACGACTTCCGGTCGAACTTTCCCAATAAATTTTAATACCGCATGTTCATGATAATGAGTAATAATATCCAATTGTTGCTGGATAAGGTGTTGAAAATCTTCCGGCATTTCTGCTAAATCATTCTCAAAGCGATGCATCTTTGTTAAAGTTTCTAGAGCTTTTTTATTCGCGGCATTCATTTGCCGGTAAATGACTAATTTTCTCGGTTTGGAATGGTTCTTCTTTTTAAAGTAATTACGTTCTTCTTTATATAAAGAAAAAAGCGTATCAATCTTTGTTAATCCTTCTTGCATGGTCCGTATATCATTCTTTAATAAATGATGTTCAGAGGCATGCCTTATATTTAAGCGAATCCACTTTGTAATTTCTTCGGTTAGATTAGAAATCTTTACATATAACTTCTTCTCATATTTCGGTGGAATAAACACCAGATTAACAATAAATGCAGAAAATATCCCGAGGATAACTGTCGAGAACCTAAGAATGGCAAACTCAGTAAAGGTATCTCCTGGTGTGACCATAATCGCTACCATTGTAACGAGTGATAAACCAATAGTGTTATCAAGTTTTAATTTTAAATTAATCGTAATAACCACTATTGCTGCTAAACCGATAATGAGAATTTCATGACCAAATAATAGTACAAATAATACCGCGATTACTGCTCCGATTATATTTCCTTGAATTTGTTCAAGTACCGATAAATAAGAACGATAAATCGTTGGTTGCAGTGCAAAAATAGCTGCAATCCCTGCAAAAACAGGAGATGGGAGTTGAAAAAGTTCTGCTAAAAATAAAGATAGTATGATTGCGATCCCCGTTTTCAGAATGCGGGCGCCAAGCTTCATATTTAAATAATCCTTTCTGCTCAATCATTAGTATGGCTGTCATGATAAACACCCACTCTTACTTTATACGTTTTTTTTCTTTATTAAACAATTATGTACTATACATGGATATTAGTATAAGTTCAATAGACAAATATGAAAAGTCGTTAAAATTAATAAAAAATTAAAGTTGATTAATTCTAAATGAAAAAATAGAAATACATCAAAAGGCAAGCAAGAGGGAGAAATTTGTTTGGACTAGCAGAGAATCGCATCAAAATCCAGCAAGAGAGAATAATTAGCTAGAAATGAGGCGAAATATCAATTAACTTCAGATTGGCATTTAAAGACAAACGGATAACCGATAATGTTGAAGCCCGAATCTGTTTCCGCACTCCCAGTGAAATGAGTCACATAAATTCATAAAGAAACACGAGAAATTCATCATTAGAATTCCTCGTGTCTCAAGTTTAGCAGAAAAACAAAATCAAATTAGTATTTCTTAGCAAAAGAAATGTATGTTATATCACTCAGTTGAAACAGAAGGATCGGCTTGTTCTTTAACTGGAACAACTTGCAAAAAGTGACTACTTAAATCTGATAAAAGAGCTTTTAAACCAATTGCTTCTTCTTCTTGGTTTTGATCCATCAATAGATTGATATATTTTTCTAATAGTTCTTTTACATCATCTAGTCCATTTTGGTCAAGCTCGGTTACGTTTACTTTTGCACCTTTAGCTATTCTTCTTTCAATTGCCGCTTTTGTTAATCCCATTTCAGGTTGATGTCTTAAGTAGACGACGCCACCTGTCATCCCTGCACAAATCCATGGGCCCGGATCACCTAATACAATGCCGCGACCGTTTGTCATATATTCAAACGCAAATCCCTTAATATTCGCATTTGTACCGATTTTCCCAAATTCCTTCTCTGGAATTGCACTTGTTAGTTGTCCACCGATAATCATATCAGCTCCAGATAGACGAATACCAGCTCTTGCATCAGCGTTTCCTTGGGCAACGAGAAGTCCCACTTGTGCACCATAGCCAAAACCTTTTCCAACAGATCCATTATAATACTGTCCATTCTTACCTTTCGATTTAAAAATTAAGATTTGACCACCGAAGGAAGTTTTACCAATACCATCTTGTGCACCGCCTGCTACTTCGATGTTTATGCCGAAACTGTTATAGGCTCCTAATCCGTTACCAGGGATAGACCCATCATTATATTTGAGGTCAACTGGAGGAAGGGTTTTATATGATCCATCTAAGCGTCCTCTTACACGGTGACAAGATACACGACTACCAAGCACCCTTTGCTCTGAAGTAACATTAGAGAAGGTACGCGATTGGTGTAATTCTTCTACACTCTTGTCTAGATATTCAGCACCAACAGCTACTTGTAATTGTGCCTCACTCACTTCTTTAGGTTGTTCATTATTGGTGAGCTGTGAAATCTCTAATGTACGAAGTAAGTAGTCTAAATTCAATTGTTCTTTTCCTTTTATTTGTTCAAGTAAATCTGTACGTCCAATGGCATCTTGTAAATTGCGAATACCGATGCTACCCGCAAGTGCTTGCAGTTCTTTACCGAAAGCAGAAAATAAGTTAACTAAACCTTGGACAGCAGATTCAAATTGACGAGGAACGAATCTTCTTAACCCATGTTCTTTTGCTTGTGCCTCTGAATCAATTTGCGTAGCAATTCCAACATGACAAGTATCTAGATGACACCCACGGCAAGTTGTACAACCAATGGCTAACATTGATAAAGTACCAAACCCGACTCTATTTGCACCGAGTAACATCACTTTTAAAACATCACTAACACTTTTTAAGCCGCCGTCTGCCCATAGCTCAACATAATCTCTTAATCCAGCTTCTAGTAAGGCGTTGTGTGCCGCTTTAACACCAATTTCAACTGGTAATCCAACATGTTGGAGCGCGTGGATTCTAGCTGCACCTGTACCGCCATCAAACCCACTTAAAGTGATAATATCCGCACCAGCTTTAGCGATCCCTACAGCAATTGTTCCAATATTAGGCACAACAGGAACTTTAACTGACACTTTCGCCTTATCGTTCGCTGTTTTTAATTCATGAATCATTTGTGCTAAATCTTCAATAGAATAAATATCATGATTATTTGAAGGTGAAATTAAATCAGATCCAATTGTTGCATTTCTAGCTTCAGCTATTTTAGCTGTTACTTTAGAGCCTGGTAGATGTCCACCTTCACCTGGTTTTGCTCCTTGGCCGATTTTAATCTCAAGGAGGTTAGAAGAGTTAAGAAGCTCAGCGTTTACTCCAAATCGTCCTGAGGCAACTTGCTGACCTCTTGTACGAGGGTATTTCCCGAGCATATCTTTTATTTCTCCGCCTTCGCCATTTAAACTAATCATATTTAGTCTTTCTGCACCTTCTGCATAGGCTCTAAAAGCAATTTCATTTTGAGAACCAAATGACATAGAAGAAATAACGAATGGTAAGTTATGATCTCCAACAGAAATATTAACATCCTCTGGTGAAATTTTGGTTTCTGATTGTTTAAAATCAGTTAGGTGACGGATGGTTGTTGGGTTCTGAGCTTCTTGTTCGCTTATCTTTTCACGGTAAGCATCATATTCACCTGTGGATGCAACTTCACCAATTGCTTTCCAAATTCTCGGGAATAGATGGAAGGTTTTCCCGATTCTGTTTTTCTCGTTAATAAAGTCTTCAGCTCTTAATAAAGCATCTTCTTTCATGTGACCAAAATTGTATTTAAGCTCACCTGAACCAAAGAAATTGATGATATTTAAATATTCAGCGATTTCTTCGTTTAAGCCAATAGTTGAGAATAAGCGACCATATCCTCTTAGTTCATGAATACCGATTGTAGAGATTACCTTTTCCAACCCTTTTGTTAAAGCTGAATATAAGTTAACAAGAGGAGTTATTTCTTCGTTAGCAACAGTTACAAACATATAATATGGGCTAATTAAATCTGCACCTAAACCGTAAGCTGTAATAATATCATGTAATGACCTGATAGAAGCGGAACGTAAAAGTAAAGAACAGTCTCTCCTTATTGTTTCTTTTACTAATGCTTGATCAATGGCAGATACGACTAAGTGTGGATCCATCCAGTAGGAATCTTCTTGATGAGCACTAGCATCATTCAAGACAATAAGTGTTTTACCAGCTTTAACTGATTCAATCGCTTCTTTTGATAAGCGTGAAATTGACTCTTTAATCGTTTCATCTTTTGAAAAAGTGATAGAAAGATAGGCAATTTTCTTTTGTGCTTGATAATATTCAGTTACTTGATCATAGCTAGGCTGATTGATTTCCTTAACACACTCGTATCCTAATTTTCCTTCTATTAATAATGGTGTTTGTAATTCAAGTACATCTATTGATTCTTCATTATTAAAGAGCGACGGTCTTTTACCGATAATTGTTCTAGTAGAGAAATGTTCTGTTTCTCTATCTCTATCGATGGCAGGGTTCGTAACAACTGCGACACTTTCTTTAATAAAATCAGCGATATTTGTTCTCTCACCATTTAAAGCAGCTAATGGAGCATCATGGCCAAGTGAACGGATAGGTTCCGCGCCTTTTTCTGCCATTTGTTCTACTAAGTTCACATGGTCTCTTTCCCAACCAAACGCTTTATATTGACCATTATGAATTTTTGTAGGGAAAGCCATTGTAGTTACTTTATTCAAAACTGGCGCACTTAAACGATTTTTATAATCTTTAACATTTACACGAGAAGAGAAGCGATTAAATGTTTCTTCCTGATAGTTTTCATGTTCATATTTTTCTAGTTTATTACCGTTCCATTTGAAGCCAACTTTTTCACCAGGAGATAAGGGCTTTGGTTCATTTACATATTCACTCGATGAAATAATCCCTGGTTCAGATGAGAATAAATAAGAACTTTCAGTCTCTAACATCCAAAGGGGTCTTAATCCAAGGGAGTCTACACTATATACTGCTTCGTCTCCGAATCTTGAGATAATTCCAGCAGGCCCTTGAGCGAAATGTCCCCATGCTTCCCTTATATAAGTATATAAATCTTGCAAATGAGGAGGGTATGACTTGATTTCGTTAATGATTGGAGGGAAGAGTACGTCCATCGCTTCAAATAATGAATAGCCATCTCTACAAATGAGTGTTTCAATGGTTCTGCTTAAATCTTGGGAATCACTACCTCCTCTAACGAGTGGTACATTAATCATTCTAGCTTCGTCGCGTAATTTTGCAATCGTATTAATTTCACCATTATGCCCTAAGACGGCAAATGGTTGCACACGAAAAAAGCTTGAGAGTGTATTAGTCGAATAACGATTATGGCCAAGAGTCATAGTCGAAGCTACCAATGGGTTTGCTAGGTCATGGTAGTATTTAGGTAAAATATCGCCAGCTCCCATTACTTTATATACAGCATGATACTGACTAAGGGATGCTACGTGAATAAATTCATTTTTTTCTGCTTCTACAATAACTTCTAATATCGCTTGATTCAGATCTGTTTCATTTTTATCAACCATACATGCAATTTGCCAAAAAACAGGGTTCTCTTGAATCGCTATTGGGCCAAGTGCAGAAGAATCTGTCACTTCATCTGATTCGAAAATTAAAGAAAACCCTTTATCATCAAGAAGTTGGCGTACTTCTGTTTTGAAGGTTTCACTTTGTTCATTACGAGTGAAAAAGAGATGACCGACGACAAAATTGGGTGTGTCAACAACTGTTGAATCGATTTGAGCATTTTTAAGTTTTTCTTTCCAGAGTGTACGGGGGATATCGATATGAATCCCGACGCCATCTCCTTCTCCATTAATAAATCCTGCACGGTGGTTCATTGTTACTAATGCATCTATACAACTGAAAATATTTTCACGTGTTGGAATTTTTTCTTTTTCTAATGAAGAAACAATCCCACATGCATCGTGTTCTTGATTATTAAAATTTTTGAATTGGGAAGGGGTCCATTGTTGAGTCATAGTATTCGGCTTTTTGAGGCAATGCCTTAAGCCGTTCACCTCCTAGTTTAGTAATGTTTTTGAGGTTGCTAGATTGTTAAGATTTCTAGCGAAGTTAATTGAAATGTTATTTAACTGGGTAACGCATTAAAGTGTTTCGGTAACGAAGGAATTATACAGAATATTTTCATTATCATATCACATGAATTTTCAGAAATCAATTATTTATACATTTTTATGGATATGGAAAAGGTTGAGAATGTATAAAAATGTATAGCGGAATCTATATTTGTAAACGTTTTCATAGTATGTATCAAGAGAAAAAGAGAGCTAGTAGGCTCTCTTTTTGTGTATAAAAAATGAATATTTTATTTATTGGTTGGCTAATTCTTCGAAAGTATCATGGACTGCTTGAATGGTAGCGTCAATATCTTCTTCTGTATGAGCAATTGTAAGGAACCATGCTTCATATTTGGAAGGTGCTAGGTTGATGCCTCTATTTAACATAAGCTTGAAGAACTTAGCAAACATCTCACCGTCCGTATTTTCTGCTTGTTCATAGTTGATTACTTTTTCATCAGTAAAATAAACAGTTAATGCCCCTTTTAATCGATTAATTGATATGGAAATATTGAACTGCTTGGCCGCATTCATGATGCCATCTTCAAGCTTTTCACCTAATCTATCTAAGTATTCATATACCCCAGGTTGTTTTAATACTTCTAAGCAAGCAATTCCAGCTAAGATTGATGCAGGGTTTCCTGCCATTGTTCCTGCTTGATAGGCGGGACCTAGTGGAGCAACACTCTCCATAATCTCTTTTTTTCCACCGTAGGCACCAATGGGTAAGCCGCCGCCAATGATTTTTCCTAATGCTGTGAGGTCTGGTTGCACACCTAATAAATCCTGTGCACCTCCATAGTGAAAACGGAAAGCGGTAATAACTTCATCATATATAACGAGTGAACCATGTGAATGACTTATCTCATTTACCTCTTCCAAGAACCCTGGTAAGGGCTCGACAATACCGAAGTTCCCTACAATCGGTTCTACTAAAACTCCTGCAATCTCATGTCCCCATTTATCCATAGCTTGTTTAAATGAATCAATGTCATTAAAAGGAACGGTGATTACTTCTTTTGCAATCGATTGAGGTACCCCGGCAGAATCAGGTGTACCAAGGGTTGACGGACCAGAACCAGCTGCAACTAGTACTAGATCTGAATGTCCGTGATAACAGCCGGCAAATTTAATTATTTTATCTTTTCCTGTATACGCTCTTGCAACCCTTATGGTTGTCATCACAGCTTCCGTACCGGAATTCACAAATCTTACTTTTTCTAAATTAGGCATCGCCTCTTTTAGCAATTTAGCGAAGTCTACTTCATACGGAGTAGGTGTGCCAAATAGTACTCCTCTTTCGGCAGCTTCTTTAATGGCTTTCGTTATATGAGGGTGAGCATGTCCTGTAATAATGGGTCCATAGGCTGCTAAATAATCAATATATTGATTCCCATCTACATCAAAGAAGTAAGCACCTTGGCCTCTCTCCATTGCAACAGGTGATCCTCCACCAACCGCTTTATAAGAACGAGAAGGGCTGTTTACGCCCCCGACAATGTGTTCAACAGCTTCTTTATGTAGTCGTTCGGAATTGATAAAATGCATCAATATTCCTCCTTAAGTAATATAATCTCCCTTTATATTTTAACATGTAAGCTATCGATATGTTAAAAGCAAAATATTTTCATATCTATAGTCAGTAAGACAACTTGTCATACTCTCAAAAGGTTGAACGTATAATGGTAATACCGTCACGAGAGAGGTGAGGTTAGTCTTGCTATTTTTTTTCGTTATTTTTACTGTTACATTATGTATTTTTATGAGTATGCAAAGCCTCTTAACCCCTAAAAGAACGAAGGGAAGATGGGTGTCATTAGATAACTTTTTTTATTTAATTTGTCTATATGCTACGATTTTAATTGCTTTTGGGTTAATATATATTATTCTCGATTTAAATGGGCATGTTGTGCTAATAGATGAAACAAGCTATGGAGGTATTAATTTCTTAGATCGTCTTGCATCAGGTTTTTATTTTAGTGCTGTTACTCTTTTTTCATTGGGTTATGGAGATGTTATCCCTGTGGGTTTAGGCCGTATGGTTGCGATGGTTGAAGCGTTGATAGGTTATGTCATTCCAACAGCATTTGTCGCAAGAGTTGTTTTTAATATTGATAATAAGAATGATCAATGAGAAGAAGGGTGTTTACTTGTATTTCACTCTTGTTTTTTATAGTCTAAGAAAAACGTGGTTAAGGAGTGAACGATTTATGAGTATAGAACTTGGAGAAAAAGCACCCGCATTTACATTAGAAGCAAGTAATGGAGAAGTTGTTAATCTAGAAGATTTTCGCGGGAGAAATGTCGTATTATATTTTTATCCTAAGGATATGACACCTGGTTGTACGACTGAGGCATGTGATTTCCGCGATAAGCATAATGACTTTTCTGATGTGAATACGGTCATTATTGGTGTCAGTCCTGACCCAATTAAACGTCATGAGAAATTTATTGAGAAACATGGGTTACCATTTCTTTTGCTTGCAGATGAAAATCATGAAGTTGCAGAAAGCTACGGAGTTTGGAAGTTGAAAAAGAATTTTGGTAAAGAATATATGGGGATTGAACGCTCTACATTTGTGATTGACGAGGAAGGCAGACTAATAAAAGAGTGGCGAAAAGTGAAAGTAAAAGGACATGTAGAGGATGCATTGCATTTCTTACAGGATAGAAAAGGTTAGGCTTTTAAATAACATGATAATAACTTGCCCATTTTAAAAAATTTAAGGCTTTTGTCCACGCAAGTAAAGCTAGTTTGAATATGATTAAACTAGGGCATACCTCCTCAAATATATTTTCCGGACTTTTAAAATGAGTCCGGAATTTTTTATGATGACAGGTTAGATCTGTTGATTTGTGGGATGAGAAATACAAAGGTATTAACAAAGTTAAGTTTATTAAAGATGGAATATTAGATGAGTTTAGTCTATATGATAAAATAAGAAAAACATACTTCTTGAAACGCGGTTATTGACAACTTTCAATAATTATTAGTAAACTATTTATAAAGATTATAATTTAAGAATGAATAGAAGAGAGGTGCATGACGGTGGCGCAAACACATCTTAAAGAAGCATTGGATACGTTAAAAGATACAGGGGTTCGCATTACTCCACAGCGTCATGCGATACTTGAATATTTAATAAACTCAATGACGCACCCAACAGCTGATGACATATACAAAGCATTAGAGGGAACGTTCCCAAATATGAGTGTGGCTACAGTTTACAATAATTTAAGAGTATTTCGTGAGGTTGGGTTAGTAAAAGAACTAACCTATGGAGATTCATCCAGCAGATTTGATTTTGTAACAACACAACATTATCACGTCATTTGTGAAGGTTGTGGTAAAATTGTTGATTTTCATTATCCTGGTTTGGATGAAGTTGAACAATTAGCAGCACATGTGACTGGCTTTAAAGTAAGTCACCATAGAATGGAAGTTTATGGGGAATGTCCAGAGTGTTCAAAGAAAAAAGAAATGCATTAAAAAATGTCTAAAGCTGTCAGCGTACTGCTGCCAGCTTTTTCTCTGTATTTTTTTGTTTAGTTTTCTATACAAATGAGTAAACATATTGTTTGTTTTAAGATTTACATCCTTTTTGGCGTGTGAAAATCTACTGTTTTAATGAAGTATCTTTTCGATTATATTTTTCGTCAAAATCTTTTCCTTCTAGTGAGCGATCGAGCGTTAGTGGTTCACGACAATGCATGCACATATCAACCCGTCCTAATATTTTGGTTGGCTTGTTACAATTTGGGCAAACAACTTGTATTGCTTTAGTTGAAAGGATGCCAATCCACAAGTAAATAACCGTACTAGCAATAATGAATAATACACCAAGCAGCATACATAAAGACATAATTAATGGTGAAGTTCTGAAAAAGATACCTATGTACATGACAATAAATCCAACAAATATTAAGCTTAAAGCGAAGGTTCTTATTTTATTTATTTTACTCGAATATTTTTTTGCCATTTTGTTCCCTCCTAAACACTAACTATATCATATCATTGTAAGAAAAAATAAAAAAATTGTCACTATTTGTTGGTGTTTATCAAAGGAAATTTAGATGAATTGTCGAACTAATATATATTAATACGAAATTATGGGGGCGTTATGATGGAAGATATACTCCGTCCTATTTATCAAGAAAGAGCTAGTCAACTAAATACACTAGGTGTGTTAATTGTAGAGGGAAATGAAAAGACAATTTCAAATAGAGATACGTTTGATGCAATACTATTAATTATCGTAGAAAATGCGGATACGCCTATTTTTGTGAAGCATTACACATTTGAAGATAAGAAAGCCTCAATGCAAATAATAACGAAGCAACAATTGGATCAATGGATACTTATGGGGAGTAATAGGAAGATTTTTGACTGGCTTTATAGTGGGAAGGTTTTATTTGATCGCAATGAATATATAGGAAACTTGCGTGATAAATTAAACGAATTCCCTTTCAAGGACAGAAAGCTCAAAATGGGACTAGAGTTTGCTAAGCTGATAAGAAGATATACAGATGGGAAAACTTTGTTTGAAAATCAGAATTATTTCGATGCTTATAATAATGTTGTTCATTCTTTGCATCATTTAGCAAGGCTTTCAATTATAGAAAATGGTTTCCATCCAGAAGTAACATTGTGGAATCAAATTCGCCATATGGAACCAGAAATAATGAAACTTTATGAAGAGTTAGTACAAAGTCATGAGCCGCTTGAGAAAAGGTTAGAGCTATTATTTTTAGCTAGTGAATTTTTAATTCATTCACGAACAAAGGCTGGAGTTGGCCATTTACTTGAAGTTTTAGCAGAACAATCAGTTTGGACAATTCAAGAAATCATCCAGCATAAAGAACTGAGACACTACTCAGTGGATTTGGTGATTCTACTAGAATACTTAATTGATAAAGGGTTTATTAAAGTGATTAGTGAAGAAACAAAAGGAAAAGGGATTAAACACCGATATTACAGTTTGTAATAAATTATATTAAAAAAGCAAAAAGTGGTTGACCCAGGAAAAAAATGATGATATATTAATAACCGTCGCTAATAACTGTATGAAAAACAGCTAACGCGACGGATGATTTAAAAAAGTATTGACTCCATAATAATAGATATGTTATTATTGGAAAGTCGCTTCTAAAGCGAACGAGATTGTTCTTTGAAAACTGAACGAACGTAAAACGTCAAGCGTAATTCTAAAAAAGCTGATTTATCAGCAACAAAGCACCATAGGTGCAAATGAGCTAATCAAACACTTTATTGGAGAGTTTGATCCTGGCTCAGGACGAACGCTGGCGGCGTGCCTAATACATGCAAGTCGAGCGAATCTGAGGGAGCTTGCTCCCAAAGATTAGCGGCGGACGGGTGAGTAACACGTGGGCAACCTGCCTGTAAGACTGGGATAACTCCGGGAAACCGGGGCTAATACCGGATAATATCTATTTATACATATAATTAGATTGAAAGATGGTTCTGCTATCACTTACAGATGGGCCCGCGGCGCATTAGCTAGTTGGTGAGGTAACGGCTCACCAAGGCGACGATGCGTAGCCGACCTGAGAGGGTGATCGGCCACACTGGGACTGAGACACGGCCCAGACTCCTACGGGAGGCAGCAGTAGGGAATCTTCCGCAATGGACGAAAGTCTGACGGAGCAACGCCGCGTGAGTGATGAAGGTTTTCGGATCGTAAAACTCTGTTGTTAGGGAAGAACAAGTATCGGAGTAACTGCCGGTACCTTGACGGTACCTAACCAGAAAGCCACGGCTAACTACGTGCCAGCAGCCGCGGTAATACGTAGGTGGCAAGCGTTGTCCGGAATTATTGGGCGTAAAGCGCGCGCAGGCGGTTCCTTAAGTCTGATGTGAAAGCCCACGGCTCAACCGTGGAGGGTCATTGGAAACTGGGGAACTTGAGTGCAGAAGAGGAAAGTGGAATTCCAAGTGTAGCGGTGAAATGCGTAGAGATTTGGAGGAACACCAGTGGCGAAGGCGACTTTCTGGTCTGTAACTGACGCTGAGGCGCGAAAGCGTGGGGAGCAAACAGGATTAGATACCCTGGTAGTCCACGCCGTAAACGATGAGTGCTAAGTGTTAGAGGGTTTCCGCCCTTTAGTGCTGCAGCAAACGCATTAAGCACTCCGCCTGGGGAGTACGACCGCAAGGTTGAAACTCAAAGGAATTGACGGGGGCCCGCACAAGCGGTGGAGCATGTGGTTTAATTCGAAGCAACGCGAAGAACCTTACCAGGTCTTGACATCCTCTGACAATCCTAGAGATAGGACTTTCCCCTTCGGGGGACAGAGTGACAGGTGGTGCATGGTTGTCGTCAGCTCGTGTCGTGAGATGTTGGGTTAAGTCCCGCAACGAGCGCAACCCTTGATCTTAGTTGCCAGCATTTAGTTGGGCACTCTAAGGTGACTGCCGGTGACAAACCGGAGGAAGGTGGGGATGACGTCAAATCATCATGCCCCTTATGACCTGGGCTACACACGTGCTACAATGGATGGTACAAAGGGCTGCAAGACCGCGAGGTTTAGCCAATCCCATAAAACCATTCTCAGTTCGGATTGTAGGCTGCAACTCGCCTACATGAAGCCGGAATCGCTAGTAATCGCGGATCAGCATGCCGCGGTGAATACGTTCCCGGGCCTTGTACACACCGCCCGTCACACCACGAGAGTTTGTAACACCCGAAGTCGGTGGGGTAACCTTTTGGAGCCAGCCGCCTAAGGTGGGACAGATGATTGGGGTGAAGTCGTAACAAGGTAGCCGTATCGGAAGGTGCGGCTGGATCACCTCCTTTCTAAGGAATATACGGAATTAACTTGATGTTAGACTGTTCGTTCAGTTTTGAGAGTATAATCTCTCAAAATAAGGTGAAAGTAGCGAAGGATTCAAGGAAGCGTAAGCTGACGAGAATACCAAAGCTTACCATTCATCAATCGTTCTTTGAAAACTAGATAATGTAATGAAGAAGATTACCGAGTAATCGCCACCTTAGTTATTTTCTCTCTATATAATAGAGTAGAGATACTAAACTTTTTTTAAAAACATACAACCGTGAGGGTTGTGAGAAGCAAGCAGTTCAAGGAAGCGAGCGAGGAAACACCGGAGTGTGCGTCTTGTGCACATGAGGATGTTGACGAGTGAGCTGACGCCGAAATGCGTAGCTTATCGCAAGCCGAACAATGGTTAAGTTAATAAGGGCGCACGGTGAATGCCTTGGCACTAGGAGCCGATGAAGGACGGGACTAACACCGATATGCTTCGGGGAGCTGTAAGTAAGCTTTGATCCGGAGATTTCCGAATGGGGAAACCCCCTATCCGTTATGGGATAGGATCCATACCTGAATACATAGGGTATGGAAGGCAGACCCGGGGAACTGAAACATCTAAGTACCCGGAGGAAGAGAAAGCAAACGCGATTCCCTGAGTAGCGGCGAGCGAAACGGGATTAGCCCAAACCAAGAGGCTTGCCTCTTGGGGTTGTAGGACATTCTATACGGAGTTACAAAGGAACGAGATAGACGAAGAGGTCTGGAAAGGCCCGCCATAGGAGGTAAAAGCCCTGTAGTTGAAACTTCGTTCCCTCCAGAGTGGATCCTGAGTACGGCGGGACACGAGAAATCCCGTCGGAAGCAGGGAGGACCATCTCCCAAGGCTAAATACTCCCTAGTGACCGATAGTGAACCAGTACCGTGAGGGAAAGGTGAAAAGCACCCCGGAAGGGGAGTGAAAGAGATCCTGAAACCGTGTGCCTACAAGTAGTTAGAGCCCGTTAATGGGTGATAGCGTGCCTTTTGTAGAATGAACCGGCGAGTTACGATTACATGCGAGGTTAAGTTGGACAGACGGAGCCGTAGCGAAAGCGAGTCTGAATAGGGCGAATTTAGTATGTGGTCGTAGACCCGAAACCAGGTGATCTACCCATGTCCAGGGTGAAGTCCAGGTAACACTGGATGGAGGCCCGAACCCACGTACGTTGAAAAGTGCGGGGATGAGGTGTGGGTAGCGGAGAAATTCCAATCGAACTTGGAGATAGCTGGTTCTCTCCGAAATAGCTTTAGGGCTAGCCTCATGCGTAAGAATCTTGGAGGTAGAGCACTGTTTGGACTAGGGGCCCTCATCGGGTTACCGAATTCAGACAAACTCCGAATGCCAAAGATTTATCCATGGGAGTCAGACTGCGAGTGATAAGATCCGTAGTCAAGAGGGAAACAGCCCAGACCACCAGCTAAGGTCCCAAAGTATACGTTAAGTGGAAAAGGATGTGGAGTTGCTTAGACAACCAGGATGTTGGCTTAGAAGCAGCCACCATTTAAAGAGTGCGTAATAGCTCACTGGTCGAGTGACTCCGCGCCGAAAATGTACCGGGGCTAAACGTATCACCGAAGCTGTGGATTGAACATCGTTGATGTTCAGTGGTAGGAGAGCGTTCTAAGGGCGTTGAAGCTAGACCGTAAGGACTGGTGGAGCGCTTAGAAGTGAGAATGCCGGTATGAGTAGCGAAAGATGGGTGAGAATCCCATCCACCGAATGCCTAAGGTTTCCTGAGGAAGGCTCGTCCGCTCAGGGTTAGTCGGGACCTAAGCCGAGGCTGAAAAGCGTAGGCGATGGACAACAGGTTGATATTCCTGTACCACCGTATTCTGTTTGAGTGATGGGGGGACGCAGGAGGATAGGGTAAGCGCACTATTGGATGTGCGTCTAAGCAGTTAGAGGGACCATGAGGCAAATCCCATGGTCATATACCTTGAGCTGTGATAGCGAGGGAAATTTAGTACCGAAGTTCTTGATTCCACACTGCCAAGAAAAGCCTCTAGCGAGGAATAAGGTGCCCGTACCGCAAACCGACACAGGTAGGCGAGGAGAGAATCCTAAGGTGAGCGAGAGAACTCTCGTTAAGGAACTCGGCAAAATGACCCCGTAACTTCGGGAGAAGGGGTGCTCATTAGGGTGTTAAAGCCTTGATGAGCCGCAGTGAATAGGCCCAGGCGACTGTTTAGCAAAAACACAGGTCTCTGCGAAGCCGCAAGGCGAAGTATAGGGGCTGACGCCTGCCCGGTGCTGGAAGGTTAAGAGGAGAGGTTAGCTCACGCGAAGCTTTGAATCGAAGCCCCAGTAAACGGCGGCCGTAACTATAACGGTCCTAAGGTAGCGAAATTCCTTGTCGGGTAAGTTCCGACCCGCACGAAAGGCGTAACGATCTGGGCACTGTCTCAACGAGAGACTCGGTGAAATTATAGTACCTGTGAAGATGCAGGTTACCCGCGACAGGACGGAAAGACCCCGTGGAGCTTTACTGTAGCCTGATATTGAATTTTGGTACAGCTTGTACAGGATAGGTAGGAGCCTTAGAAGCCGGAGCGCTAGCTTCGGTGGAGGCGTCGGTGGGATACTACCCTGGCTGTATTGAAATTCTAACCCACATCCCTTATCGGGATGGGAGACAGTGTCAGGTGGGCAGTTTGACTGGGGCGGTCGCCTCCTAAAGAGTAACGGAGGCGCCCAAAGGTTCCCTCAGAATGGTTGGAAATCATTCGTAGAGTGTAAAGGCACAAGGGAGCTTGACTGCGAGACCTACAAGTCGAGCAGGGACGAAAGTCGGGCTTAGTGATCCGGTGGTTCCGCATGGAAGGGCCATCGCTCAACGGATAAAAGCTACCCCGGGGATAACAGGCTTATCTCCCCCAAGAGTCCACATCGACGGGGAGGTTTGGCACCTCGATGTCGGCTCATCGCATCCTGGGGCTGTAGTCGGTCCCAAGGGTTGGGCTGTTCGCCCATTAAAGCGGTACGCGAGCTGGGTTCAGAACGTCGTGAGACAGTTCGGTCCCTATCCGTCGTGGGCGCAGGAAATTTGAGAGGAGCTGTCCTTAGTACGAGAGGACCGGGATGGACGCACCGCTGGTGTACCAGTTGTCTTGCCAAAGGCATCGCTGGGTAGCTATGTGCGGAAGGGATAAGTGCTGAAAGCATCTAAGCATGAAGCCCCCCTCGAGATGAGATTTCCCATAGCGCAAGCTAGTAAGATCCCTGAAAGATGATCAGGTTGATAGGTTAGAGGTGGAAGTGTGGCGACACATGCAGCTGACTAATACTAATCGATCGAGGACTTAACCAAAAACGAAAAGCGAAAGCGCCTATCTAGGCGCTGTAGCTGGACAATACGAAATGCGGGCGGCTTCAAGCCGCCGCAGCTAGACAGCACTACGTAAGTAGTCGCGTCAGCACGCATTCAGGCGATTACTCAAAACAATCTTCTTCAACATTACCTAGTTTTCAGAGAATGATTTAAAATTTCTCTTGAAAATTTTATTAAAGACGTTATAATAATATATGTCTTTAAAAAGTCCGGTGGCGATAGCGAGAAGGTCACACCCGTTCCCATACCGAACACGGAAGTTAAGCTTCTAAAGCGCCGATGGTAGTTAGGGGCTGTCCCCTTGTGAGAGTAGGAAGTTGCCGGGCATACATACTATTAAATTATTCCGCAGTAGCTCAGTGGTAGAGCATTCGGCTGTTAACCGAACGGTCGTAGGTTCGAATCCTACCTGCGGAGCCAATGGAGAGCTGTCCGAGCTGGCCGAAGGAGCACGATTGGAAATCGTGTAGGCGGTTTATAGCCGTCTCAAGGGTTCAAATCCCTTGCTCTCCGCCATTAAACATATAAATTGGCCCCTTGGTCAAGCGGTTAAGACACCGCCCTTTCACGGCGGTAACACGGGTTCGAATCCCGTAGGGGTCACCATTTTGGAGGATTAGCTCAGCTGGGAGAGCATCTGCCTTACAAGCAGAGGGTCGGCGGTTCGATCCCGTCATCCTCCACCATTCATATTATCGCGGGGTGGAGCAGTCCGGTAGCTCGTCGGGCTCATAACCCGAAGGTCGCAGGTTCAAATCCTGCCCCCGCAATTTGGTCCGGTAGTTCAGTTGGTTAGAATGCCTGCCTGTCACGCAGGAGGTCGCGGGTTCGAGTCCCGTCCGGACCGCCACTACATAAATTCACACAAATTAATTTAAAACATATTGTAAAACGTATAAGTTTTGGCTCAGTAGCTCAGTCGGTAGAGCAAAGGACTGAAAATCCTTGTGTCGGCGGTTCGATTCCGTCCTGAGCCACCATTTGCCGGCCTAGCTCAATTGGTAGAGCAACTGACTTGTAATCAGTAGGTTGGGGGTTCAAGTCCTCTGGCCGGCATTGTTTTTTATGGAGGGGTAGCGAAGTGGCTAAACGCGGCGGACTGTAAATCCGCTCCTTCGGGTTCGGCAGTTCGAATCTGCCCCCCTCCACCATCTAGGGGTATAGTTTAATGGTAAAACGAAGGTCTCCAAAACCTTTGATGTGGGTTCGATTCCTACTACCCCTGCCAATTATGGCGGTTGTGGCGAAGTGGTTAACGCATCGGATTGTGGTTCCGACATTCGTGGGTTCGATTCCCATCAGCCGCCCCATTATTTTAAATTCACATTTTTTGCTTTCATGCATAGAATATACAAATGGGCTATAGCCAAGTGGTAAGGCAACGGATTTTGATTCCGTCATTCGCAGGTTCGAACCCTGCTAGCCCAGCCAGATCTGCGGAAGTAGTTCAGTGGTAGAACATCACCTTGCCAAGGTGAGGGTCGCGGGTTCGAATCCCGTCTTCCGCTCCAAGTAGTTATTTATATTGATGGCGGCATAGCCAAGTGGTAAGGCAGAGGTCTGCAAAACCTTCACCACCGGTTCAAATCCGGTTGCCGCCTCCAATACATATTCACTCATTTTTATACACCTCATGCCGGGGTGGCGGAACTGGCAGACGCACAGGACTTAAAATCCTGCGGTAGGTGACTACCGTACCGGTTCGATTCCGGTCCTCGGCACCATAATTAAATAAAAGAATATTTGCCGGTGTGGCGGAATTGGCAGACGCGCACGACTCAAAATCGTGTTCCGTAAGGAGTGTCGGTTCGACCCCGACCACCGGTATTCTGACGTTCAAATACGTCCATTTTAAAAAACGTTAAAAGCTCACAAATGTTGATTTATCAAGGTTTGTGAGCTTTTCTCTTTTTTGAGAACACGATAGAAAACGATAAGAATTGATTTCTTTTTACACAAATTTTACACATAGAAATCCCTTGATGACATTGATTTATTTAGATGTAAGTTGCATCTATGTTTTACACAAAATGGTCCCTAAGCGCATCAATGAGTAACTAATTATTAATTTTTCTCTTTTTTTAAGAATTCTTTCTTGGAATGCTATGTAGCGTTCTATGGTAAGGAGGTAATGTGCTTCAGACTTTGAAAATTCTTTTTCAATAGTTTCTCTCATAATGTTAGTAATTTGACTCTCACCCTTATAGATGCCTTTATTGATTAATCCATTTAAACGGCCTTCATAGTCACGAGCAGACTTTTCACCAATCTGATACTCCTTCATAAGAAAATCTTTAAATTTCATCGTAGAATTCCCCCGTTATCATTTTTAAAACAAATAGGACAGGTAAGTACCTTTGCATTTATGACAATTTGGCTTCCAATCTTAATGGTTGGGTTCGAATAAGTTAGCTCTGTTTCACACCTAAAGCACCTATTGTTTACAACTTGATAATTCCGAGTATATTTTCATTGACGATAATCCATATTTTTCATGGGATATCACCTCAACTTGATTATACAATTAATAACATTTGATAGCAGGGTATTATAAAAAAAACGCATACTTGAAAAACCTGATATGCGTATAATGATACTTGGGTTCTAAGCAGATAACATATTACCGAAAATAGCTGTTGTTACCTTGGCATCCTCAGAACGTAATTCTTTTGTTACATGTGAATAGTCTTTTAGTGTGGTTTGAATATCTTTATGTCCTAATCGTTCACTGACATAATAGATAGAAACCTTTTTGTAAAGCATTACACACGCATGAGTATGTCTTAACCCGTGTATAGTAATCGGCTTGATACCTAAATCGATCAGCTTTTTCCTTAAAAGTTTGTTTGCATTCGTATTGCTAATAACTTTGTATTTTGAGCCTGCACTGTAAAAAACGAGTCTGTATGGGGTATTAATGTTCATGCTTTTACATAATTCTTCAAACTTGGACATGGTGATTTCATCAACATCAATGGTTCTGATTGACTGTTCATTTTTTGTTGGTCCAAATCCTACTTCCATTCGATTGTTATATCCCCATGTCTTATTTACATTAATCGTATTGTTAAAGTCAAAGTCCTCTACAGTGAGTCCAATAAGCTCTTCAAAGCGTAGTCCTGTGGGTTAACCCTAAGAAAAGGAGGTAGTAACCTAGCCCTTTGTGAAGACGATTGAGGAGTTCTTTTAATAGCAACTCACTCTCACTAACATCAAGGTGTTTTTCGGCCCCTTTCTTTGCAGAAACGGTGAAATATAGCACAGCATTTCTAGTGAAGGCATGTGGAATGATATCTTCTTCCATTGCATCTTTTACACTGGCTCGAATATGAGTATTTACTTTCTCAACCGTTTCCTTTGCCTTGTTTTCTCCAAATTGATTCAAGAATGCTTGATAATTATTTTGTTTGATTTTCTGTAAAGGTTTGCTGCCAAAGTATTCTTTTTTATAGTCAAGTCCTTAATATTGTGTAAAATTCTAAACCACTGTTTTCAACTATTAATTAGTGATATGATTTATCCCCTTACATTTTTTGAGGGAATCTTCCATGGTTCTATTCCTTCATAGCCAGGGTGGGATGTCAAAGGCTCCTGACTTTGACAATCCACCCTGGCTATGAAACCATCTATAATGGAAGTTTCACTCAAATGTAGAGGCTATTTGCATAAGGATTTTCTCTTTGAGTAAACCGTTTGTTGATAATGAAGTAAGATAGCTCCCACTAAACGAAAAGCGGACTGAGTGTTAGGAAAAATCCGTATGACTCTATCCCTTCTGCGAACTTCTTGATTTAACCGTTCTAATGAATTCGTACTTCTTATATGAGGCCAGAGAGCTTGTGAATGTCCCATATATTGAATGGTATCTTCAAAGCCTTCATCAAGAATTTTTAAGGCGTTTGTGAATTTAGGGTTTTCACCGAATTGGTTCATAAGTTCCTCTTTGAAATTCCTCATATCCTCTATAGTTACCGCTTCAAAAATCTGATTGACCATCGTCCTAATATCACCAGAATCTTTCTTTGGGAGTTTCTCGATAATATTACGTTTAAAATGTACATTACATCTCTGCCAGCTAGTGCCGATAAACTCCCGTAGAATTGCTTTTTGAAGACCTTGATGAGCGTCTGAAATAACGAGCTTTGGAGACTGAAGTCCACGGGATTTAAGCTGTTGAAAAAATCGACACCAGCTACCATAGTTCTCAACATGATCAACTTGAAGACCAAGAATCTCACGAGTGTTTTTATCAGTCAGGGCGGTCGCAATATAGATCGCTTTGGAGACGACTCGATGGTGCTCACGCACCTTAATATACATAGCGTCCACAAAGATAAAAGGATAGTAGGAGACATTAAGTGGTCTCTTGGCCCAGGCGTTAACGATAGGATCTAGCTTTTGAGTAAGAGAGGAAACAAAAGACTTTGAAACGTTCTCCCCACAAAGCTGTTCCACAATATGTGTAACCTTACGAGTAGATATACCATTAATCACCATTTCGACCATTGAGATAACGAAGGCTTGATCACAGCGTGCATATTTTTCAAAAACGGAAGTTGAAAATTCACCATTTCTAGTGCGTGGTACTTTAAGTTTTAGCTTCCCAATACTCATCGTAAAATCACGTTCGTAGTAGCCATTACGATAATCTAAACGGTCAGTCGTGCGTTCGTAACCAGCAGCTTGTATATATTGATCTCTTTTTTTATCCATGTATTCATTTAAAACAAGGACAATAGCAGATCTAACCACAGTATCAATATTTGAGTTTATAACGGCTTCTTTTAAAACATCCAAATCTAGGTTAAACTGTATTTGAGTCATTCTTATTCCTCTTTCATTGTTTATCGTCGTTGAAAACAGTGTTGACAAGAAGGAATAAAATGACTCTTCTTTTTACACAATTATAAATCGTTTATTAAATGAAAGAACATGTTTGCCTCCTGCTGGTTCATCGCCATAAACATCAAATCGTCTATTATCACTAAAAAAGCCTCTATTCTTTTCATTCTAGCTTTCGATTTACGGGTAAATTCTTCGGTTTTTAGATTGTGTACCAAATCCCCCATTGAAGTGAAAACTGCCTTATATCCTTGATTTATAGCTTCAATACCTAATCCTATTGCCAGGTGTGTTTTGCCTACACCTGGCGGTCCTAATAGTATGAGATTATATAGTTGCTCTATCCAATTTAAGTCTTTTAATCTATTTAACTGCTTACTACTCAATGATTTCTGTTCTTTTAAATTATATTCATCTAACGTTTTATGGAAGGAGAATGTTGCCCACTTCATTCTATTGTTAAATTGCTTTTCTTCTCTACAGGCTTGCTCATATGCTGTCACATCAATTAAGAATTGTGTAAATAAATGGTCATTTTGTTCAGCTTCTCTGATTAAGATAGGGAGATGCTTAGCTGTCTCAACAAGCCTTAGTGATTTTAGAGTTTCTTGTAATTGCTGGAGTTGATTCAATAGTAATCACCCTCCATTAATTCAGTGTAAGTTTTCAACTTCCTTTTATATGCTTCTGTTTCTAATACCAGAATGGTTTACAGGTTTAATTTCTTTATCCTCTGATGTTTCATGTAACGGTCGCTGACGTTTAAGGTAGGCAACGATATCGCTGAAATCTGTTGCACTATATAACTTTCTTTTTACACATTCCTCTAATGCTTTGGATAGTAAACCCGAACTTGTCTCTTTTGTATCCCGTAGTATTATTTGTAATATATCTTTAATATATCTAGAATATTTTTCTCTAACCTTGTTAATATATTGATAAGCTAATTCTTTATCTTTAAATTTAAGAGCTACTGTTTCTATAAAAGAATCTACTCCTTTGTTACGATTTCTACTATGTTTCCGATCTTTAATTAGAAGACCTTTTCCATCAGGTATAGAATGTTTAGCTATTATTTCACCAGTTTCCGGTATATAAACAATTAATTGCTTATCCTCTGTTTCTTTCACACAAACCTTTTTTCGTTTGTTAAATGTACCAAGAGGAAGAGAATACCTATTAGATTGATAGCGAATGGTGTTGTCCTTATGGACATGTCTTGATATACTTGTATCATGGTTATTTGAAATATTTATTTCATGGGAGACTGGCTTTAAGTGTTGCTTTTCGAGGAGAAACACTTCTACCGGTCTCTTTTTTGTCGTATTATGAATTTTGCAGTTGCCGGTTCTAGTTAACCACTGCCAGTTCTGCTCATTCCAAGAATCAATATAATGAAAAACTCTATGTTTCGCAAAGTTTTTCTTCACAAATCCAACTACATTCTCAATTCTACTTTTGCTTTCTGGGTCTGCCTTACGACATACCCTTAAATTGATTCCTCTAGACTCCCGATAATATTGGAACTCTTTTGTTAAGATTAAATCTCCACCGTTTTCACTTATAACCATCAAACTGTCTTGGTCGTATACAAACTCATTTGTCATACCGCCGAACCAGTTAAATGCATTTTCATGAGCTTTGATTACATCTTGTGTAGTAAATGGTCTATCCAACCATTCTGTGTATTTATATCTACAATGGGATAAAACAAAAGCAATAAAACTAAGTTTAACTTCTTTATTATCGATTGTATTTTGCTTAGTGTGTCCAAAATCGACTTGGAGTTGTTCCCCCATTGATGGATCTGGAATAGCTTCATACGATCTAGGTAAGGTAACTTTATCAATCTCATACTCTTCTCTTAAACCTTTCACATATGTCCTTACTGTACTTTCTCCAATTTCAAAGTCATCATACTTTTCTTGTAACCAGTCTAGCACTTGAGCAGCTGACATATCAGGATGTTGTCTAAGCCATGATAAAATAAGTTCTTTGTGAGGATCCAATAACTTCTTTCTAGTCTCTAATGAGTCAATCCAATCTGACATTTCCGAAGGAGTTTTCTTCAAACGTCTATATACAGTTGTTAAAGATATATCTAACTTTTCTGCAATTTTTGTTTTACTAAATCCTTGCTTTAATAACTGTTGTATTTCCATGTACATTTCCCACTTTTCCACCTTTTCTGACCTCCACTGTATAGTTAAATTACTTCTACATTTTACAGTGATAGGTTAATATATTTGGCTGGTATATTTGGGTAAATAGGTGTTCCATCTTATCAAGCAAAAACTGTACACTTTTATTTTAGCAGTCACACCAGCATATAAACTGTTTTAAATGTTGAAAAATTGTTTTATATTGATTGTAATTACAATTAATTTAAATGAACTTTCATAACATTTTACTAAGATGTATCAATCAGTTTGGATTGTCTTAAACACTAACTGAATTTGCCGATTAAACTTTGCAGAACCTTTTGGGATGAATAAGCTGCATTAATTTATTTGATAAGAAATATAAGTATAGTTAATATTTCCATAGCAAATTAACTTTGTTGAAGGAGCGAATGCAAATGCAGATCTTTGCAGTTAGAGTACCCAATCGTATTTCGGTTGACTTAATAAGTATCTTAAAATCTAACCTCAATAAGAGGAATGTGAAGTATAAACTAACTAAAGATCTAGTGAGGACCCTAATTGGGGAGCTAGTTGTCAGAGTAGAATTTCTAAAAAGATACAATAATAGAAATGAAGAAATTATATTTATAACGAATAAATACGGTAAACCATACATCGAACAACAGATTGATTTTAAATTTAATGTTTCACATTCTAATGAATGGGTTGTTGTTAGTATTGATAATGAGGAAAATGGGATAGATATTGAAGAAATTTCACCAATATCCTTCCATGTTGCAAAACATTTTTTTTCTCAACAAGAATATATTGATTTGATGTCTATAAATGAAGAGATACGAATTCAATATTTTTATGATTTATGGACTTTGAAAGAAAGCTATATAAAGGCTGTAGGAGAAGGATTACATATTGATTTAGATTCGTTTACGATTAGAAAGATAGGAACTTTTATTTCTATTAGTAAAAGAGAGAGTAGAGGGGAACCTTATTTTTTCAAGCAATATAATATAGATGAAAAATACAAACTTTCGGTTTGCTCGAAACAATCAACATTCCCCGATAATGTAATTTTTTATGATTTTAATTATTTATTAGAGGTTTTTTTAACATTCATTACAATTGATTAAATAAAATTAGTTTTATTTATCATTTCAATGATTTCATTAGTAACTAAATTTGGCTGGTCTAAATGTATATCATGACTAGCATTTATCGCAAAAGTTAATTTTGCATTTTTATAGAGGTGTTTTTGTTCAATAATTAATTCATGCCATGTTTGCTCTAATAGTTCAGCTTCATTAATTGGATTTCCGAATTGCACACTTTCAGATACACACATTCCCTTATCGCGGCCAATGATGGTTACTGGAAAAGCACCCCGAAATTTTATATTTTTTATTATCTCTGCATCACTTTTCCAGTTTTCTATCTCCTTAATCATTGTTTTATATAACGTAGGGTTAGTGTAAAATGCTATTATTTTTTTTTGTGTTTCTACAGATAGCATTCTTTGCTTATCGGTTAAAATTGGATTTAAAGTATTATAAAGTTCTTCAGGAGAAAGACTTGAATATCTTTTACACTTTTCAATCCATGCAATATCAGAATCGTTTTCATTCATATACGGTAATTCTAATTGGTC
The DNA here is from genome assembly GCF_038007625.1 of Cytobacillus sp. FSL K6-0129. NCBI lineage: Bacteria > Bacillati > Bacillota > Bacilli > Caryophanales > Bacillaceae > Cytobacillus > Cytobacillus sp. FSL K6-0129. The sequence continues at coordinate 4,482,001 of NZ_JBBOXM010000001.1, forward strand.
TAGTTTGTGTAAATTAACAGAAGTTGAATCTAATAATAACAAACCTCTTATTTTATCTGGGTATAACTTTGTGAAGTGCTGCGCGCACAACCCCCCATATGAATGACCTACTAGAATAATCGGTTCATTAATATCTAAATATTCTAATAAATATATTATTTCTTGGGTAACTTTAAGCGTTGCACGTGTGTCGTTTGTATATTCGCTTTCACCCAATCCTGGCCTATGGTACATTAAGACTCTATACTTATTTGATAGTTTTGTGATAATTTTATCCCATTCGTATATTGAACAACCCATTCCAGATAGTATTAAAATAGTTGGTTTGTTAACCCCTTTGTATAAAATTTCGATTTTTTTATTGTTTATATCAATATAGACCAAAAATAACAATCTCCTTTTTTATTTTTTTGAATAGTCTTATTATAGCAGGTTAGGAATTAGATAATATACCTTTTTATATTTTCTTACTTTATAGAATGGTACAACTTTTACATCTTGATGTCTCTGTTCTTATTTAACTTAAGGGCCATCTAACAACGAAGTTGGTGTGGACTGACATGCAATAGATCCGTATTCTTGTCGGATGTTAAGTAATTGTACCACGATCCAACCTTATTTGACGGAATCGGTTTTTTCCACTGAAAAAATTTCAGCTTGTCTCGAACTAATAACTTTTCTCCTTGGTTAGTGAAGTTAACCACTATGTGTTAGAATCTCTAATTTCTAATAATTTGCCTCATTTTTTAACCTTTTACCCTAGTTTATATTTGATGAATCTTAATATGCTGTTCTCACTACTAGTAAATATTCAATTCACTATCCTACCAATATTCGTAAAGAATAATGTATTATCTGTCCTAAATGAAGAATGGAAAAGGGTAAATTAAACTTCAAAGTTACCTGTCGAATGTATAAATATAATGTTAATTTAAGAAAGTATAATTGTAAAATTGAACTATAATTCGATTTATTTTTAATATTAGAGAATTTATCATATAATGTAAATTAAAAGAATACTTAAGGGGGAATTAAATGATTTTAATATGTTTACCTTATGCTGGAGGTTCTTCAGTGAATTACTTACCTTGGCAATCGAAAATTAATCTCAAAATAAAATTACATCCTGTAGAGTTAAAAGGTAGAGGAAGAAGATTAAATGAAGGGTTACCTTCAAGCATAGATGAGGTTGTAGAGGATATATTTAATAAGGAATTTTTAAATCTTATAAATAAGGAAGAATATGCTTTATTTGGTCATAGTATGGGTGGGGTTATAGCCTATGAACTATATTTAAAGACACTTAAACTAGGAAAGCGTTTACCGAAACATATATTCTTTTCTGGGTGCGAAGCTCCATATACACGTTCAACTAATGATATTTCTCATAATTTACCTGATGAAGAATTCATTAATAAAATAGTCAATTTAGGTGGAACCCCAAGGGAGGTTGTGGAGGACATCAATTTTAAAAGGTATTTTCTTCCTATTATAAAAAATGACTTTAAAATACTAGAGAACTACAAAACTGTTTTTAAAGGTGAGTTACTGTGTGATTTTTCAATTTTATATGGAAATAAAGACTATACCATTACAGTCGAAGGACTTAAAAGTTGGGGGGGATATTCAAAGAATAAATTAAATCTATATAAGTTCGAAGGAGACCATTTTTTTATAAATACTGATGTTGATAATATTTTAAACCTAATTAACAAAATACTAACTGATTAAGGAGGTACTTATGAGCGAAAAGAAAATAAGACTCAGTATGTCTCAGAAGAGAATCTGGTACACAAAGAAATTATTTCCGAATGATTCTATTCATACAATAGGAGGAACTTTATATATTGATGGAAAAGTGGATTTCCCTATTATAAATAAAGCTGTAAACTTTTTATTTGAAACAAATGAAGCATTAAGAGTGGATATTTTAGAAGATAATGAAAATGTAATACAGGTCATTCAAGATTATAGTTATAAAGAAATAGATTTTAAAGATTTTAGTGAGATGCCTAATCCAGAAGAGGAATTTAAAAAATGGTCAAATCATAAATTTGAAAAATTCCATAAGAATAATGAATTGTTTAAGTATTTTTGTATTTGTAAGTTGGCTGATTGTAAATATAATGTTTTGGTATGTTTAGATCATATTATTTCTGATGGTTGGTCAATCAATATTTTATTTGAGGAATTAATTGAAAGAATAGATAATTATGAACAAAAAATAAAAAAAACAAATGATAGGTTGTACGAAAATTTTATAGAAGATGAGTATGCTTATCAAAAGACTAAACGATATATTAAAAATAGAACATATTGGAATTCTGCTTTCAATAATCTAGAGGAGCTTTTGATTAATAGCAGTTCAAAGAAATTAGAAGGTTCTAGGAGTAGGTTTTATGTTGATAGTATTCTTATGAAAGAAATAAATGAATACGTATCGAAAAAAAATATATCTGTTAATTTATTCTTTATAACGTGTTTATATATATATTTGTCTAAAACAAGTAAAGAAAATGTTATAGCTTTGCCAATATATAATAGAACAGGTCCGTATAAAAATTTGGTTGGAATGTTCACTAATATTCTCCCTGTAGTGTTTTCGGTTAATCCGTTTAAATCGGTTAACGAAATTTATAATGAGGTTAACTCAGTGTTAAAAAAATCCATGATTAATCATAAGTACCCATATGATTATTTGCTGAGAGATTTAAGTGAAAAAAATGGACGTATAGATAGATTGTACAATATTACTTTTAATTACCACAATACGAAGTTTTCGAATTCATCAAACGACATAAACACAAGGATAGAAGAATTATATGCAGGAAGTCAGACTTACTCTTTGCAAATGTCTGTCAATCAATGGGAACAAGATAACACTTCCATTGTTTTTGACTATAAAATAAATGATTATTCAGAGAATGATATTGAGTATTTTTATAACAGTTATGTAACCCTAATTAAAAATATATTGTTAGAACCAAATTTAAAGGTGAAGGAATATAAAATTGAGTCAGATGAAGGGATTGAGAATAAGCTAACTAATATTAATGATACTAGTATTAACTATCCAAAAGGAAAATCTATTTACCATCTATTTAATGAAATAGTATTATTAGAACCTAAAAGAGTAGCTATAAAGTGGAATGGTAAAATGTATACTTATAGAGAATTATCAGAACGAGTTCAAAATTTTTCTGAGTTCTTAAGATATAAAGGTATAAAATTAAATTCTAGAGTCGCTGTAATTGCGAATAATTCACCAGAGCTGATTATTATGCTATTAGCTATAATAAAATGTGAAGGTACATTTATTCCTATAGATGCTAATCTACCAAAAAATAGAATTAAGTATATTTTAGATGACGCAGAGCCTAACTTAATATTAACAAATACTATCCTAGAAAGTGAGGTTACTAATAACCGAAACTATTATAATTATTATGAAGTTGTTATGGAGAAATATACATACGATAATTTTGACGTTCCAATCGATAACACGAAATGGATTTCCTATATTTTGTATACATCAGGATCTACAGGAAAGCCAAAAGGCGTGTTAATAAAAAATGAGAGTATAATTAACTACATAAATTGGGCGAAAAAAAGTTATATAAATGGAAGAGAGGTTTTTCCGTTATTTACCTCTATTTCATTTGATCTAACGTTAACATCGATTTTTACTCCATTAATTAGTGGTAGTACATTAAAAATAATCGATGAGAGTCAATTTGGATATAGTATAATTGATGTTTTTATGGACGAGGAACTTACTATTATTAAATTGACCCCTTCACATTTGAAAGTTCTTAAAGAATTAGAAATTAAGAAGACTTCATTAAAATTATTAATAGTTGGTGGTGAAGAACTTGATGTAAAACTAGCTAGGAACATTTATCAGAAATTTAAAGGAAATATAAAAATAATAAATGAATACGGTCCGACAGAAGCTACTGTTGGTTGTACTTACTATTGTTTTAACTTTAATGATTCCTATTCTTCTGTTCCAATAGGAAAGCCTATAGATAATATGGAAATATACATTTTAGATGGTGACAATAATATTGCAGCTAACGATGTTATTGGAGAGATCTGTATCGCTGGGGTAGGGGTAAGTGCTGGATATTTAAACGATCCCAAATTAACAGCTAATAACTTTGTTTCAAATTTTTTTAAAACTGGTGACGTGTTATATAGAACAGGGGACTTGGGTAAATATTCTAGAACTGGTGATATAATTTATATAGGTAGAAAAGATAGCCAGATAAAAGTAAATGGTTACAGAATTGAAGTAAAAGAAATAGAAAGTGTTCTTTTAAATAACCCACTAGTAAAAGAAGTATATGTTGGTGTGCTATCTAGGAAAGAAAATATAATATCAGCATATATAGTTAAGAAATCAGAGAGTTTAACCTTGGAACAAATCAAACACTGGTTATTAGAATATTTGCCAATATATATGGTACCGAAAAACATAAATTTCATTGACAAAATACCTTTGAATATTAACGGTAAAGTTGATACTTCTTATATAGAAAAGTTAGATAAACAACAATTTAGTGCAATAAATAAAGATAACGACATTGAAACTTTGAATAGCAAAGAAAAAATTCTATTAAAAGTTATAAAAGAGATTTTCTTACTAGAACATATTTCCATTTATGATAGTTTTTTTGAAATCGGTGGAGACTCAATTAAAGCTATACAAACATCAGCTAAATTAAAGTCAGAAAATATAGATTTGTTAGTCCAGGATATTTTGAAACTAGATACATTAAGAGAAATTGCAAAGAAAATGGAATATAATGATAAGAAAGAAAATAATCAAGATATATGTTCTGGCACTATTGAAAAAACTCCTATAATCAATTGGTTCTTTTCTTTAGAAGATGATAATAAAAATCATTGGGTTCAATCTGTTTTAATAAAATTAAAATTTAATTTAACGACATCTCAAATTAATAATATAATTGAGGTCTTAATAAAGCATCATGATATGTTAAGGGCTAACTATAACAGGGAAAAAGAATGTTTTTATTACAATAACACACATTTTAATAATAAAGGTTTTGTTGAAGAATACGATCTTTCTAATTTAAATTACCTAGAACAAAATAAAAGAATAATAGAGATTGGTAAGGATATTAAGTCAAGTTTCGAAATAGAAAATTCCTTATTGTTTAAAACTAGTATATTAAATCTGGGAGATAACAATAAACTAATACTATTCGTGGCCCATCATCTTGTGATAGACGGCCTCTCATGGAGGGTAATATTAGAAGACTTTTCAAATACGGTATTACTGATGAAAGAAAAAAAACCTCTTGTATTACCAAGTAAAACTCAACCTTTTCAGAGTTGGGCTAAATCGTTATTGCAATATAAAGGAAAAATAAATAAAGAAATAAAAGAATATTGGTCAAATTTAGATGATATTAAACCGTTTAAGAAGAATTTTGACGTAGTTACTTATAATGACATTTCAACAGTTAACCTAGCTATAAATGACACTAAATTACACTCACTAAAAAAATTGCAAGAAATTTATAAAATGAACCTAAATGAGTTGTTAATTTTCCTATTTGTATATAGTTTAAAGGAACATAATAAAAATCAATCAGTTTCAATGGACATAGAAACACATGGAAGAGATTTAAACTTAGATGTTTCTAGAACTGTTGGTTGGTTTACCAATTTTTATAACTCTACTTTTGATTTAAATAAAAAAAATTTAAAGGAAAATCTAAAATATTTCAAGGAGGTTTATAGAGGAGTACCAAACAATGGTTTAGAATATGGGCTGTTGAGTAATTCATTTCAAGGTTTTATTGATAACTCAAGAGGAGACTTTAGATATAATTATTTGGGAGACTTTGATAATGCTTCTAATAGTGTGTTTAGCTTTCTTAATATAGATACTGGCGAAGATATTGCTTTATCGAATAATTTCTATTATCTGATTGATATAGTTGGAATGAAACTCAACAATGAAATTAATTTCTCTCTAAGTTTCAGCGAGAAAAACATTAGCTTCAAAAATGTCATTAATTTAACTGAAACCTTTAATAACAATTTGGATTATCTTGTTGATAGTTATGATACCGATGAAATTGTGTACTCAAGATCAGATTTTAAGGAAGTGAGTATTTCACAAGATGAGTTGGATATTATATTTGATACTTAATGTACTTTTTGTTGTTAAAGATATGAGATTATTCTGTATTTTATTCCTATACTTATATAAAAAGTGTTTATGCAAATGACTAGTATACTTTCGAACGTCCAAACAGTTAATTTTTAGAGTGCAAGTATTTTCAAGGAATTATGAATATCAATTATTATGGGAGTGATATATTTGTATAGAGAAATGCTTAAATCAAAGATTCATAGAGCAACAGTGACTGATGCAAATCTTAATTATGTTGGAAGTGTTACAATTGATAAGGAGTTAATGGAACACGCAGATATTTTACCTAATGAAAAGGTTCATATTGTAAATATTAATAATGGAGCAAGATTCGAAACTTATGTAATAGAGGGTGAACGTGGAAGTGGCATGGTATGTTTGAACGGAGCGGCAGCTAGACTAGTTCAACCAGGTGATTTAGTAATTATCATTTCCTACAGTTTTTTTAAAGAAGATGAAATATTTAATCTTCAGTCTAAAGCAGTATTGGTAGATGAAGAAAATAAATTAAAAGAATTAATAGAATACTAAAGTCTTATTATAAATGAGTTTGAAGGAGTGATATACGATGCTTAAGCAAGGAAATGTTCAGGATATTTTATACTTGTCTCCTTTACAGGAGGGGATATTATATCACTATCAAAGAAATCCACAATCTAGTGAATACTATCAGCAATTATCACTTAAAATAAATAGAGTGATAGAATTAGACAAATTCAAAAAAGCTTGGGAACATGTAGTTAGAAGTAACGAATGTTTAAGAACTGTGTTTAAATGGAAAAAATTAAGTCGGCCTGTCCAGGTTGTTATACAAAGAAGTGATTTGAATTTTAATATTTTAGATATAAGTGATGAAGATGAATCCAATCAACATAACCTTGTTCGAGATTATAAAGGGATGGATAAGAACAAAATTTTCTCTTTAGATAAAGAGCCTCCTTTTAGAATTCAATTAATTAAAATGTCCGATACTAGTTATGAGCTCTTAATAAGTTATCATCATATTATTTTAGATGGATGGAGTTTGGGGATAATACTAAAAGAGTTTTTAGAGTCTTACGACAATGAAGTATCTGGGCTTCCTCATAACTATATAAATAAAGGAAGTTATAAAGAGTACATTAACTATATTAATGAGTATAATAAAGATAAAAATTTAGCTTTTTTTTGGCTTGATTATTTAAAGGACGTAAGTCCTAACTATTTAGGTATTGATAATGAAAATACACCTAAAAAAATGGAATATCAAAGTCTAGTATTTAGCTCGGAATTATTTTTAAATATTGAAAAGTATTTAAAAGAAAATAAGGTTACACTAGCTGCTTTTATCTATTCTATTTGGGGGATTTTATTACATAAATATCATAATAAAAATGATATAGTATTTGGAACTACTGTTTCGGGTAGAAGCAGTAATATAAGTAATTTAGAAAATACAGCAGGTTTATTTATTAATACAATACCGTGTAAAGTAGCGGTTAATCCTAATCAAACAGTGAGAGAAATTATTTCCAAAACTAATATGGAATTAATTGATAGAAGTTTACGCGAAAATACTTCCCTTGTTAATATAAATAATTATCTAGATTTAAAGAGAGGCCAGCAATTATTTGACTCCTTAATAGTAATAGAAAATTATCCGTTAGATAATTTGTTAAATAATTATGGTCATCATTTGAACTTCGATAGTTTTTCGATAGAGGAAGAGACCAATTACAATTTAGTTCTTACAGCCAATTTAATAGATGGTTTAAATATTACATTTTCCTATAATAACGCTGTGTTTCCAATTAATGAAGTAGATTGGCTTATTAAAAAATTCTATTCTTTGGTTGAACAGGTTGTTCAAAATTACGACATTTCTCTTACTAAATTATCACTTTTATCATTTGAGGAACAAAAACAGATTCTGGAGGAATTTAATGATACTCAAGTAGACTATCGAAAGGATCTTACGATCCAGGCTCTGTTTGAAGAACAAGTAGAGAAAACACCAAATAAGGTGGCAGTAGTAGTCGGTAATCAAGAAATGACTTACAACGAACTAAATGCACGATCGAACCAACTAGCACATACATTACGAGATCGTGGTGTAAAGCCAGATGATGTGGTAGCTATCATGGTGGAACGTTCGTTTGAAATGATTGTAAGTATAATGGGAGTACTCAAAGCAGGTGCAGCTTATTTACCAATCGATCCAGAGCTACCAATAGAGCGAATTAATTACATGTTGAAGGATAGTCGAACGGAGATTTTAGTAAGTCAAGTAACACCGTCAGAGGAGTTAACGTTTGAAGGAGTATGTCTGAGTTTAGAGAAGGAAAGTGTCTTTTCTAGGATTCGAGAGAATCCAATATATGTCAATAAGGCACAGGACTTAGCATATGTAATATATACATCAGGTTCAACGGGTAAGCCAAAGGGTGTAATGATTGAACATCAATCGGTTATTAATCGACTAATGTGGATGCAACGAAAGTACCCATTAAGTCAAAGTGATAGTATTTTACAAAAAACACCATATATGTTTGATGTATCGGTATGGGAATTATTCTGGTGGGCTTTAAGTGGGGCAAGGCTATGTTTCTTAGCTCCAAACGAGGAAAAGAATCCAAGTTCTGTAATCAATGCAATTAAGAAGTATGGAATCACAACAATTCATTTTGTGCCAACAATGTTAGATATTTTTGTTAAGCAGGTTAAAAATAATCAATCAAAAAATACATTAGTAAGTTTGAGAAGGATATTTGTTAGTGGAGAAGAGCTAAAATGGAACCAAGTACAACATTATAACCAAGTAATAGGTAAAGAATATTCAACAGAATTAATTAACCTCTATGGTCCAACAGAAGCAACAGTAGACGTCTCTTATTTTGATGTAAAAGAATTGACAGATAAAGTAGTTCCTATTGGAAAACCAATTGACAATATACATTTATATGTTGTAAATGAACATGTACAACTCCAACCAATTGGAGTGCCAGGAGAACTGTGTATCGCTGGGGACGGAGTCGCCCGAGGTTATCTTGGGAATCCAACCTTAACGGCAGAAAAGTTTGTCGAGAACCCATTTGTTCCGGGAGAACGGATGTATAAAACAGGAGATTTAGCTCGTTGGTTACCAGATGGAAATATAGAGTTTTTAGGAAGAATTGACCATCAAGTAAAAATTCGAGGGTTCCGTATCGAATTGGGAGAAATTGAGAATACGCTTCTATCTCATCCTTTGGTTCAAGATACGGTGGTTATCTCTAGGAAGGAAGTGTCGGATGAAGATTTCTTATGTGCGTATATAGTAGCATCGCAAGATGCATCTGTATCTGAATTACGCACTCACTTAGCTAAAACGTTGCCTGACTATATGATTCCATCGTATTTTGTACCAGTAGATGCCTTGCCGTTAAATGCCAATGGAAAAGTGGATCGTAAAGCGCTTCCTGAACCAAAGGGCTATCTTGCATCTGAGGTACCGTATGTTGCACCACAAACTGATATCCAACAGATGGTAGTGGATATTTGGCAAGAGGTATTGGGAGTGGAACAACCAATTGGAATCCATGATAACTTTTTCGAATTAGGGGGACATTCTTTACGGGCAACAACCGTGATGGCAAAAATTCATCAAAATATGGATGTGGAAGTACCTCTTCGGGTGATTTTCCAGAGTCCAACGATTGAAGAAATTGCATCCTACATTGAAAAAGCACAAAAACAACAATTTAAGTCCATTAAAGTCGTGGAAAAACAGCCTTATTATCCAGTCTCAGCGGCACAGAAACGAATGTATATTTTAAACCAAATGGACAAACAAAGTACTTCGTACAATATGCCCGCAGTGCTTACTTTAGAAGGAAGTGTAGACTTCACACGGTTAGAGAATGCATTTAATCAGCTGGTGGAACGCCATGAAGCATTCCGTACGGAATTCATTATAAAAGATGGTGTACCAGTTCAACGGGTAGTAGATTCAGTTCCTTTTTCAGTCCAGGTCTTAGAAAAGACGGAGGTCGCTGTAGAAGAACAAATCCAATCGTTTATTCAACCTTTTGATCTACAACAGGCACCGTTACTAAGGGTGGGACTTCTTCAGGAGTCTGAAGAACAGCATATTTTAATAATTGATATGCATCATATCATTTCCGATGGCCATTCATTAACCTTGTTAACTGAAGAATTTTCAACACTTTATGCCGATGGAGCGTTACCAGACCTACGAATTCAATATAAGGATTATGCTGTATGGCAACAATCCCAATTAAAAAGCGATGAGATGAAGGAACACAAGGAGTACTGGTTGAAACAGTTTGAATCCGGTATTCCAATACTGGACTTACCAACTGATTATCCACGTCCAGCTGTTCAGAGTTATGAAGGGGATAGTGTGGATTTCACCCTTAGTCAAGAGGTCACAGAGAAACTCCGAGAAATCGCAAAGAAACACAATGTAACGATGTACATGCTTCTGTTCGCTGCGTACAACACGTTATTGTACAAATATACGGGCCAAGAAGAAATAGTGGTAGGGACACCGATTGCGGGAAGAACTCACGCGGATATGGAGAAAATCGTGGGAATGTTTGTCAATACCTTGGCATTAAAGATGAACCCGCGAGGGGACATGGCGTTTTCAGAGTTTCTAGCACAGGTTAAAAGTCAGACTCTTGAGGCATACCAACACCAAGATTATCAATTTGAAGAATTAGTTGAACAACTAGATGTAGAACGAGATATGAGCCGACACCCGTTATTTGATACCATGTTTAATTTTGAAACGATTGATAGCCAAGCATTAAGTATGGCCGATCTTATAGTTGAGCCGTATACCTATGAATCATTGATTACGAAATTTGATTTAACACTTGGTATTACAGAAACTAATGATGGATTGATGGGTGCAATTGAATTCAGTCAAAAGTTATTTAAACGAGAAACAATCGAACGATGGAAAACACACTTTATTGAGCTATTAACTCAACTTTCTGTCAACGGAGAAGACCAACGAATAGCGGATATTGGAGTGCTAACTCAGTCAGAACGAAAACAGATTCTGGAGGAATTTAATGATACTCAAGTAGACTATCGAAAGGATCTTACGATCCAGGCTCTGTTTGAAGAACAAGTAGAGAAAACACCAAATAAGGTGGCAGTAGTAGTCGGTAATCAAGAAATGACTTACAACGAACTAAATGCACGATCGAACCAACTAGCACATACATTACGAGATCGTGGTGTAAAGCCAGATGATGTGGTAGCTATCATGGTGGAACGTTCGTTTGAAATGATTGTAAGTATAATGGGAGTACTCAAAGCAGGTGCAGCTTATTTACCAATCGATCCAGAGCTACCAATAGAGCGAATTAATTACATGTTGAAGGATAGTCGAACGGAGATTTTAGTAAGTCAAGTAACACCGTCAGAGGAGTTAACGTTTGAAGGAGTATGTCTGAGTTTAGAGAAGGAAAGTGTCTTTTCTAGGATTCGAGAGAATCCAATATATGTCAATAAGGCACAGGACTTAGCATATGTAATATATACATCAGGTTCAACGGGTAAGCCAAAGGGTGTAATGATTGAACATTTAGGAATTCATAATCTTGTAAAGTTCATGGAGCGGTTTGCTTATTTAAATGAAAAATCTCGTATTATCCAATTTGCAACTTTTTCTTTTGATGCTTCTATCTATGAAATTTTTGCAACTTTTATTTGTGGAGCTAAATTATATATACCTAGTAAAGAAGAGATTTTATCTGTTAATCATTTATCCGAATTTTTACAAGAAAACAACATAACTCATGGTCTATTTCCACCTGCAGTTTTAAATCAATTAGATCAATCAATACTAAAAGGGTTAGAGGTTATTATTTCTGGTGGATCTAGATGTAGTAAAGAAATAGTCGCGAAATGTTCGGAACATTCAACGTTTATTAATGCATATGGCCCATCAGAAATAACAGTTATTGCTACGGCAGGGGAATTTGTAGGAGAACATTTTTCTATTGGAAAACCAATTAATAATACTAAAATCTATATTTACGATTCTGATAATAACTTACAACCAATAGGAGTACCAGGAGAATTGTGTGTTGCTGGGGACGGAGTGGCCCAAGGTTATTTTGGGAATCCAACCTTAACGGCAGAAAAGTTTGTCGAGAACCCATTTGTTCCGGGAGAACGGATGTATAAAACAGGAGATTTAGCTCGTTGGTTACCAGATGGAAATATAGAGTTTTTAGGAAGAATTGACCATCAAGTAAAAATTCGAGGGTTCCGTATCGAATTGGGAGAAATTGAGAATACGCTTCTATCTCATCCTTTGGTTCAAGATACGGTGGTTATCTCTAGGAAGGAAGTGTCGGATGAAGATTTCTTATGTGCGTATATAGTAGCATCGCAAGATGCATCTGTATCTGAATTACGCACTCACTTAGCTAAAACGTTGCCTGACTATATGATTCCATCGTATTTTGTACCAGTAGATGCCTTGCCGTTAAATGCCAATGGAAAAGTGGATCGTAAAGCGCTTCCTGAACCAAAGGGCTATCTTGCATCTGAGGTACCGTATGTTGCACCACAAACTGATATCCAACAGATGGTAGTGGATATTTGGCAAGAGGTATTGGGAGTGGAACAACCAATTGGAATCCATGATAACTTTTTCGAATTAGGGGGACATTCTTTACGGGCAACAACCGTGATGGCAAAAATTCATCAAAATATGGATGTGGAAGTACCTCTTCGGGTGATTTTCCAGAGTCCAACGATTGAAGAAATTGCATCCTACATTGAAAAAGCACAAAAACAACAATTTAAGTCCATTAAAGTCGTGGAAAAACAGCCTTATTATCCAGTCTCAGCGGCACAGAAACGAATGTATATTTTAAACCAAATGGACAAACAAAGTACTTCGTACAATATGCCCGCAGTGCTTACTTTAGAAGGAAGTGTAGACTTCACACGGTTAGAGAATGCATTTAATCAGCTGGTGGAACGCCATGAAGCATTCCGTACGGAATTTATTATAAAAGATGGTGTACCAGTTCAACGCGTAGTAGATTCAGTTCCTTTTTCAGTCCAGGTCTTAGAAAAGACGGAGGTCGCTGTAGAAGAACAAATCCAATCGTTTATTCAACCTTTTGATCTACAACAGGCACCGTTACTAAGGGTGGGACTTCTTCAGGAGTCTGAAGAACAGCATATTTTAATAATTGATATGCATCATATCATTTCCGATGGCCATTCATTAACCTTGTTAACTGAAGAATTTTCAACACTTTATGCCGATGGAGCGTTACCAGACCTACGAATTCAATATAAGGATTATGCTGTATGGCAACAATCCCAATTAAAAAGCGATGAGATGAAGGAACACAAGGAGTACTGGTTGAAACAGTTTGAATCCGGTATTCCAATACTGGACTTACCAACTGATTATCCACGTCCAGCTGTTCAGAGTTATGAAGGGGATAGTGTGGATTTCACCCTTAGTCAAGAGGTCACAGAGAAACTCCGAGAAATCGCAAAGAAACACAATGTAACGATGTACATGCTTCTGTTCGCTGCGTACAACACGTTATTGTACAAATATACGGGCCAAGAAGAAATAGTGGTAGGGACACCGATTGCGGGAAGAACTCACGCGGATATGGAGAAAATCGTGGGAATGTTTGTCAATACCTTGGCATTAAAGATGAACCCGCGAGGGGACATGGCGTTTTCAGAGTTTCTAGCACAGGTTAAAAGTCAGACTCTTGAGGCATACCAACACCAAGATTATCAATTTGAAGAATTAGTTGAACAACTAGATGTAGAACGAGATATGAGCCGACACCCGTTATTTGATACCATGTTTAATTTTGAAACGATTGATAGCCAAGCATTAAGTATGGCCGATCTTATAGTTGAGCCGTATACCTATGAATCATTGATTACGAAATTTGATTTAACACTTGGTATTACAGAAACTAATGATGGATTGATGGGTGCAATTGAATTCAGTCAAAAGTTATTTAAACGAGAAACAATCGAACGATGGAAAACACACTTTATTGAGCTATTAACTCAACTGTCTATGAACGGAGAAGACCAACAAATAGCGGATATCGAAGTGCTAACTCAATCGGAACAAAAACAGATTCTGGAGGAATTTAATAATACCCAAGTAGACTATCGAAAGAATCTTACGATTCAGGCTATGTTTGAAGAACAAGTAGAAAAGACACCAAATAAGGTGGCAGTAGTAGTCGGTAATCAAAAGATGACTTATCGAGAGATAAATGAAAAAGCTAATCAATTAGCATACTATTTACACGGAAAAGGTATCTCACGTAATAAACTAGTAGGGGTTTTATTAGAAAAATCTTTTGATTTTATAGTTAGTATTCTAGCAATTATGAAGGCTGGGGGAGGTTTTATGCCTCTTGAGCCTAAAATGCCTAAGGAACGAGTTAAACGTATAGTAGATAATAGTGGAATTTCCTTTTTACTAACAAATAAGTCCAATATTGACCTTGTTAAAACTATAGACGTTTCCGTAATTCGTGTAGATACTTTTTCAGTATTCTCTAATAGAATAGATAACTTAAAAAATGAAAACCGAATTACTGATTTATTATATGTACTGTATTCTTCTGGTACAACAGGTACGCCAAAAGGAATTATGCAAAATCACAAAACTTTAGGGAACCTTCTATCCTATGAGGAAAAACAACTAAAATTACAGTCTAGTGTTATTAGTCAATTTGCTTCTATCGGTTTTGATGTGTGTTATCAAGAAATATTTAGTGCACTATTGTTCGGTGGAAAACTAGTTTTAATAGATGATGATGCAAAAAAAGACACTAGAGAATTATTAAATATCATAGAGTACAATAAAGTAAATATTTTATTTTTACCAACAGCATTTTTAAAATTTTTTGGTAGGGATAAGCAATTTTTAAATGCCTTGTCCTCTAGTATTAACCATATTATTGTTGCTGGTGAAACTTTAGTAGTGCCCGAGGAACTGAAGAGATTTTTGAAAGTCAGAAACGTTTATTTGCACAATCATTATGGACCGACTGAAACACATGTTGTGACTGCTAATGTTATAAATGCTAATGAGGGAATCGATACCTATCCATATATTGGAAAGCCGATTAATAATACTAAAATCTATATTTACGATTCAGATAATAACTTACAACCAATAGGAGTACCAGGAGAATTGTGTGTTGCTGGGGACGGAGTGGCCCAAGGTTATCTTGGGAATCCAACCTTAACGGCAGAAAAGTTTGTCGAGAACCCATTTGTTCCGGGAGAACGGATGTATAAAACAGGAGATTTAGCTCGTTGGTTACCAGATGGAAATATAGAGTTTTTAGGAAGAATTGACCATCAAGTAAAAATTCGAGGGTTCCGTATCGAATTGGGAGAAATTGAGAATACGCTTCTATCTCATCCTTTGGTTCAAGATACGGTGGTTATCTCTAGGAAGGAAGTGTCGGATGAAGATTTCTTATGTGCGTATATAGTAGCATCGCAAGATGCATCTGTATCTGAATTACGCACTCACTTAGCTAAAACGTTGCCTGACTATATGATTCCATCGTATTTTGTACCAGTAGATGCCTTGCCGTTAAATGCCAATGGAAAAGTGGATCGTAAAGCGCTTCCTGAACCAAAGGGCTATCTTGCATCTGAGGTACCGTATGTTGCACCACAAACTGATATCCAACAGATGGTAGTGGATATTTGGCAAGAGGTATTGGGAGTGGAACAACCAATTGGAATCCATGATAACTTTTTCGAATTAGGGGGACATTCTTTACGGGCAACAACCGTGATGGCAAAAATTCATCAAAATATGGATGTGGAAGTACCTCTTCGGGTGATTTTCCAGAGTCCAACGATTGAAGAAATTGCATCCTACATTGAAAAAGCACAAAAACAACAATTTAAGTCCATTAAAGTCGTGGAAAAACAGCCTTATTATCCAGTCTCAGCGGCACAGAAACGAATGTATATTTTAAACCAAATGGACAAACAAAGTACTTCGTACAATATGCCCGCAGTGCTTACTTTAGAAGGAAGTGTAGACTTCACACGGTTAGAGAATGCATTTAATCAGCTGGTGGAACGCCATGAAGCATTCCGTACGGAATTTATTATAAAAGATGGTGTACCAGTTCAACGCGTAGTAGATTCAGTTCCTTTTTCAGTCCAGGTCTTAGAAAAGACGGAGGTCGCTGTAGAAGAACAAATCCAATCGTTTATTCAACCTTTTGATCTACAACAGGCACCGTTACTAAGGGTGGGACTTCTTCAGGAGTCTGAAGAACAGCATATTTTAATAATTGATATGCATCATATCATTTCCGATGGCCATTCATTAACCTTGTTAACTGAAGAATTTTCAACACTTTATGCCGATGGAGCGTTACCAGACCTACGAATTCAATATAAGGATTATGCTGTATGGCAACAATCCCAATTAAAAAGCGATGAGATGAAGGAACACAAGGAGTACTGGTTGAAACAGTTTGAATCCGGTATTCCAATACTGGACTTACCAACTGATTATCCACGTCCAGCTGTTCAGAGTTATGAAGGGGATAGTGTGGATTTCACCCTTAGTCAAGAGGTCACAGAGAAACTCCGAGAAATCGCAAAGAAACACAATGTAACGATGTACATGCTTCTGTTCGCTGCGTACAACACGTTATTGTACAAATATACGGGCCAAGAAGAAATAGTGGTAGGGACACCGATTGCGGGAAGAACTCACGCGGATATGGAGAAAATCGTGGGAATGTTTGTCAATACCTTGGCATTAAAGATGAACCCGCGAGGGGACATGGCGTTTTCAGAGTTTCTAGCACAGGTTAAAAGTCAGACTCTTGAGGCATACCAACACCAAGATTATCAATTTGAAGAATTAGTTGAACAACTAGATGTAGAACGAGATATGAGCCGACACCCGTTATTTGATACCATGTTTAATTTTGAAACGATTGATAGCCAAGCATTAAGTATGGCCGATCTTATAGTTGAGCCGTATACCTATGAATCATTGATTACGAAATTTGATTTAACACTTGGTATTACAGAAACTAATGATGGATTGATGGGTGCAATTGAATTCAGTCAAAAGTTATTTAAACGAGAAACAATCGAACGATGGAAAACACACTTTATTGAGCTATTAACTCAACTGTCTATGAACGGAGAAGACCAACAAATAGCGGATATCGAAGTGCTAACTCAATCGGAACAAAAACAGATTCTGGAGGAATTTAATAATACCCAAGTAGACTATCGAAAGAATCTTACGATTCAGGCTATGTTTGAAGAACAAGTAGAAAAGACACCAAATAAGGTGGCAGTAGTAGTCGGTAATCAAAAGATGACTTATCGAGAGATAAATGAAAAAGCTAATCAATTAGCATACTATTTACACGGAAAAGGTATCTCACGTAATAAACTAGTAGGGGTTTTATTAGAAAAATCTTTTGATTTTATAGTTAGTATTCTAGCAATTATGAAGGCTGGGGGAGGTTTTATGCCTCTTGAGCCTAAAATGCCTAAGGAACGAGTTAAACGTATAGTAGATAATAGTGGAATTTCCTTTTTACTAACAAATAAGTCCAATATTGACCTTGTTAAAACTATAGACGTTTCCGTAATTCGTGTAGATACTTTTTCAGTATTCTCTAATAGAATAGATAACTTAAAAAATGAAAACCGAATTACTGATTTATTATATGTACTGTATTCTTCTGGTACAACAGGTACGCCAAAAGGAATTATGCAAAATCACAAAACTTTAGGGAACCTTCTATCCTATGAGGAAAAACAACTAAAATTACAGTCTAGTGTTATTAGTCAATTTGCTTCTATCGGTTTTGATGTGTGTTATCAAGAAATATTTAGTGCACTATTGTTCGGTGGAAAACTAGTTTTAATAGATGATGATGCAAAAAAAGACACTAGAGAATTATTAAATATCATAGAGTACAATAAAGTAAATATTTTATTTTTACCAACAGCATTTTTAAAATTTTTTGGTAGGGATAAGCAATTTTTAAATGCCTTGTCCTCTAGTATTAACCATATTATTGTTGCTGGTGAAACTTTAGTAGTGCCCGAGGAACTGAAGAGATTTTTGAAAGTCAGAAACGTTTATTTGCACAATCATTATGGACCGACTGAAACACATGTTGTGACTGCTAATGTTATAAATGCTAATGAGGGAATCGATACCTATCCATATATTGGAAAGCCGATTAATAATACTAAAATCTATATTTACGATTCAGATAATAACTTACAACCAATAGGAGTACCAGGAGAATTGTGTGTTGCTGGGGACGGAGTGGCCCAAGGTTATCTTGGGAATCCAACCTTAACGGCAGAAAAGTTTGTCGAGAACCCATTTGTTCCGGGAGAACGGATGTATAAAACAGGAGATTTAGCTCGTTGGTTACCAGATGGAAATATAGAGTTTTTAGGAAGAATTGACCATCAAGTAAAAATTCGAGGGTTCCGTATCGAATTGGGAGAAATTGAGAATACGCTTCTATCTCATCCTTTGGTTCAAGATACGGTGGTTATCTCTAGGAAGGAAGTGTCGGATGAAGATTTCTTATGTGCGTATATAGTAGCATCGCAAGATGCATCTGTATCTGAATTACGCACTCACTTAGCTAAAACGTTGCCTGACTATATGATTCCATCGTATTTTGTACCAGTAGATGCCTTGCCGTTAAATGCCAATGGAAAAGTGGATCGTAAAGCGCTTCCTGAACCAAAGGGCTATCTTGCATCTGAGGTACCGTATGTTGCACCACAAACTGATATCCAACAGATGGTAGTGGATATTTGGCAAGAGGTATTGGGAGTGGAACAACCAATTGGAATCCATGATAACTTTTTCGAATTAGGGGGACATTCTTTACGGGCAACAACCGTGATGGCAAAAATTCATCAAAATATGGATGTGGAAGTACCTCTTCGGGTGATTTTCCAGAGTCCAACGATTGAAGAAATTGCATCCTACATTGAAAAAGCACAAAAACAACAATTTAAGTCCATTAAAGTCGTGGAAAAACAGCCTTATTATCCAGTCTCAGCGGCACAGAAACGAATGTATATTTTAAACCAAATGGACAAACAAAGTACTTCGTACAATATGCCCGCAGTGCTTACTTTAGAAGGAAGTGTAGACTTCACACGGTTAGAGAATGCATTTAATCAGCTGGTGGAACGCCATGAAGCATTCCGTACGGAATTCATTATAAAAGATGGTGTACCAGTTCAACGGGTAGTAGATTCAGT
The DNA here is from genome assembly GCF_038007625.1 of Cytobacillus sp. FSL K6-0129. NCBI lineage: Bacteria > Bacillati > Bacillota > Bacilli > Caryophanales > Bacillaceae > Cytobacillus > Cytobacillus sp. FSL K6-0129. Next base: position 4,501,502 of record NZ_JBBOXM010000001.1, read on the forward strand.
TCCTTTTTCAGTCCAGGTCTTAGAAAAGACGGAGGTCGCTGTAGAAGAACAAATCCAATCGTTTATTCAACCTTTTGATCTACAACAGGCACCGTTACTAAGGGTGGGACTTCTTCAGGAGTCTGAAGAACAGCATATTTTAATAATTGATATGCATCATATCATTTCCGATGGCCATTCATTAACCTTGTTAACTGAAGAATTTTCAACACTTTATGCCGATGGAGCGTTACCAGACCTACGAATTCAATATAAGGATTATGCTGTATGGCAACAATCCCAATTAAAAAGCGATGAGATGAAGGAACACAAGGAGTACTGGTTGAAACAGTTTGAATCCGGTATTCCAATACTGGACTTACCAACTGATTATCCACGTCCAGCTGTTCAGAGTTATGAAGGGGATAGTGTGGATTTCACCCTTAGTCAAGAGGTCACAGAGAAACTCCGAGAAATCGCAAAGAAACACAATGTAACGATGTACATGCTTCTGTTCGCTGCGTACAACACGTTATTGTACAAATATACGGGCCAAGAAGAAATAGTGGTAGGGACACCGATTGCGGGAAGAACTCACGCGGATATGGAGAAAATCGTGGGAATGTTTGTCAATACCTTGGCATTAAAGATGAACCCGCGAGGGGACATGGCGTTTTCAGAGTTTCTAGCACAGGTTAAAAGTCAGACTCTTGAGGCATACCAACACCAAGATTATCAATTTGAAGAATTAGTTGAACAACTAGATGTAGAACGAGATATGAGCCGACACCCGTTATTTGATACCATGTTTAATTTTGAAACGATTGATAGCCAAGCATTAAGTATGGCCGATCTTATAGTTGAGCCGTATACCTATGAATCATTGATTACAAAATTTGATTTATCATTTGGTATTACAGAAACTAATGATGGATTGATGGGTGCAATTGAATTCAGTCAAAAGTTATTTAAACGAGAAACAATCGAACGATGGAAAACACACTTTATTGAGCTATTAACTCAACTTTCTGTCAACGGAGAAGACCAACGAATAGCGGATATTGGAGTGCTAACTCAGTCAGAACGAAAACAGATTCTGGAGGAATTTAATGATACTCAAGTAGACTATCGAAAGGATCTTACGATCCAGGCTCTGTTTGAAGAACAAGTAGAGAAAACACCAAATAAGGTGGCAGTAGTAGTCGGTAATCAAGAAATGACTTACAACGAACTAAATGCACGATCGAACCAACTAGCACATACATTACGAGATCGTGGTGTAAAGCCAGATGATGTGGTAGCTATCATGGTGGAACGTTCGTTTGAAATGATTGTAAGTATAATGGGAGTACTCAAAGCAGGTGCAGCTTATTTACCAATCGATCCAGAGCTACCAATAGAGCGAATTAATTACATGTTGAAGGATAGTCGAACGGAGATTTTAGTAAGTCAAGTAACACCGTCAGAGGAGTTAACGTTTGAAGGAGTATGTCTGAGTTTAGAGAAGGAAAGTGTCTTTTCTAGGATTCGAGAGAATCCAATATATGTCAATAAGGCACAGGACTTAGCATATGTAATATATACATCAGGTTCAACGGGTAAGCCAAAGGGTGTAATGATTGAACATCAATCGGTTATTAATCGACTAATGTGGATGCAACGAAAGTACCCATTAAGTCAAAGTGATAGTATTTTACAAAAAACACCATATATGTTTGATGTATCGGTATGGGAATTATTCTGGTGGGCTTTAAGTGGGGCAAGGCTATGTTTCTTAGCTCCAAACGAGGAAAAGAATCCAAGTTCTGTAATCAATGCAATTAAGAAGTATGGAATCACAACAATTCATTTTGTGCCAACAATGTTAGATATTTTTGTTAAGCAGGTTAAAAATAATCAATCAAAAAATACATTAGTAAGTTTGAGAAGGATATTTGTTAGTGGAGAAGAGCTAAAATGGAACCAAGTACAACATTATAACCAAGTAATAGGTAAAGAATATTCAACAGAATTAATTAACCTCTATGGTCCAACAGAAGCAACAGTAGACGTCTCTTATTTTGATGTAAAAGAATTGACAGATAAAGTAGTTCCTATTGGAAAACCAATTGACAATATACATTTATATGTTGTAAATGAACATGTACAACTCCAACCAATTGGAGTGCCAGGAGAACTGTGTATCGCTGGGGACGGAGTCGCCCGAGGTTATCTTGGGAATCCAACCTTAACGGCAGAAAAGTTTGTCGAGAACCCATTTGTTCCGGGAGAACGGATGTATAAAACAGGAGATTTAGCTCGTTGGTTACCAGATGGAAATATAGAGTTTTTAGGAAGAATTGACCATCAAGTAAAAATTCGAGGGTTCCGTATCGAATTGGGAGAAATTGAGAATACGCTTCTATCTCATCCTTTGGTTCAAGATACGGTGGTTATCTCTAGGAAGGAAGTGTCGGATGAAGATTTCTTATGTGCGTATATAGTAGCATCGCAAGATGCATCTGTATCTGAATTACGCACTCACTTAGCTAAAACGTTGCCTGACTATATGATTCCATCGTATTTTGTACCAGTAGATGCCTTGCCGTTAAATGCCAATGGAAAAGTGGATCGTAAAGCGCTTCCTGAACCAAAGGGCTATCTTGCATCTGAGGTACCGTATGTTGCACCACAAACTGATATCCAACAGATGGTAGTGGATATTTGGCAAGAGGTATTGGGAGTGGAACAACCAATTGGAATCCATGATAACTTTTTCGAATTAGGGGGACATTCTTTACGGGCAACAACCGTGATGGCAAAAATTCATCAAAATATGGATGTGGAAGTACCTCTTCGGGTGATTTTCCAGAGTCCAACGATTGAAGAAATTGCATCCTACATTGAAAAAGCACAAAAACAACAATTTAAGTCCATTAAAGTCGTGGAAAAACAGCCTTATTATCCAGTCTCAGCGGCACAGAAACGAATGTATATTTTAAACCAAATGGACAAACAAAGTACTTCGTACAATATGCCCGCAGTGCTTACTTTAGAAGGAAGTGTAGACTTCACACGGTTAGAGAATGCATTTAATCAGCTGGTGGAACGCCATGAAGCATTCCGTACGGAATTTATTATAAAAGATGGTGTACCAGTTCAACGCGTAGTAGATTCAGTTCCTTTTTCAGTCCAGGTCTTAGAAAAGACGGAGGTCGCTGTAGAAGAACAAATCCAATCGTTTATTCAACCTTTTGATCTACAACAGGCACCGTTACTAAGGGTGGGACTTCTTCAGGAGTCTGAAGAACAGCATATTTTAATAATTGATATGCATCATATCATTTCCGATGGCCATTCATTAACCTTGTTAACTGAAGAATTTTCAACACTTTATGCCGATGGAGCGTTACCAGACCTACGAATTCAATATAAGGATTATGCTGTATGGCAACAATCCCAATTAAAAAGCGATGAGATGAAGGAACACAAGGAGTACTGGTTGAAACAGTTTGAATCCGGTATTCCAATACTGGACTTACCAACTGATTATCCACGTCCAGTTGTTCAGAGTTATGAAGGGGATAGTGTGGATTTCACCCTTAGTCAAGAGGTCACAGAGAAACTCCGAGAAATCGCAAAGAAACACAATGTAACGATGTACATGCTTCTGTTCGCTGCGTACAACACGTTATTGTACAAATATACGGGCCAAGAAGAAATAGTGGTAGGGACACCGATTGCGGGAAGAACTCACGCGGATATGGAGAAAATCGTGGGAATGTTTGTCAATACCTTGGCATTAAAGATGAACCCGCGAGGGGACATGGCGTTTTCAGAGTTTCTAGCACAGGTTAAAAGTCAGACTCTTGAGGCATACCAACACCAAGATTATCAATTTGAAGAATTAGTTGAACAACTAGATGTAGAACGAGATATGAGCCGACACCCGTTATTTGATACCATGTTTAATTTTGAAACGATTGATAGCCAAGCATTAAGTATGGCCGATCTTATAGTTGAGCCGTATACCTATGAATCATTGATTACGAAATTTGATTTAACACTTGGTATTACAGAAACTAATGATGGATTGATGGGTGCAATTGAATTCAGTCAAAAGTTATTTAAACGAGAAACAATCGAACGATGGAAAACACACTTTATTGAGCTATTAACTCAACTTTCTGTCAACGGAGAAGACCAACGAATAGCGGATATTGGAGTGCTAACTCAGTCAGAACGAAAACAGATTCTGGAGGAATTTAATGATACTCAAGTAGACTATCGAAAGGATCTTACGATCCAGGCTCTGTTTGAAGAACAAGTAGAGAAAACACCAAATAAGGTGGCAGTAGTAGTCGGTAATCAAGAAATGACTTACAACGAACTAAATGCACGATCGAACCAACTAGCACATACATTACGAGATCGTGGTGTAAAGCCAGATGATGTGGTAGCTATCATGGTGGAACGTTCGTTTGAAATGATTGTAAGTATAATGGGAGTACTCAAAGCAGGTGCAGCTTATTTACCAATCGATCCAGAGCTACCAATAGAGCGAATTAATTATATGTTGAAGGATAGCCGAACGGAGATTTTAGTAAGTCAAGTAACACTTTCAGAGGAGTTAACGTTTGAAGGAGTATGTCTGAGTTTAGAGAAGGAAAGTGTCTTTTCTAGGATTCGAGAGAATCCAATAAATGTCAATAAGGCACAAGACTTAGCATATGTAATATATACATCAGGTTCAACGGGTAAGCCAAAGGGTGTAATGATTGAACATCAATCGGTTATGAATATATTTTTTAGCATGTTAAATAATTTAAATTTCAATGGAGACTATACGACATTAAGTTTAACAACTATTTCTTTTGATATTTTTGTACTAGAAACTATTTTCCCAATTACTAGCGGTATGAAAGTGATAATTGAAAAAGAAAAACACGATGAGGTATTTCTGAAAGAATTAATAGGGGATTCTAACATTAATACTTTACAACTTACGCCATCAAGATTTAAGAGTTTAATGAGATTTGAAGGATTCTCTGAACTTTTGTCAAACATTGAAACATTATTAATTGGTGGTGAAGCTATATCAAGAGATTTAATAGAAATTATTAAGAGACATACTAAAAACGATATTTATAATGTGTATGGACCGACTGAAACGACTATTTGGTCAACTGTTAAAGTATTATCTCATGGTGACGAGTTATCCATCGGGAAACCAATCAATAATACAAGGATTTATATTTACGATCCGGAGAATAATTTACAACCGATCGGCATTCCAGGAGAACTGTGTATCGCTGGAGACGGAGTCGCTCGAGGTTATCTTGGGAATCCAACCTTAACGGCAGAAAAGTTTGTCGAGAACCCATTTGTTCCGGGAGAACGGATGTATAAAACAGGAGATTTAGCTCGTTGGTTACCAGATGGAAATATAGAGTTTTTAGGAAGAATTGACCATCAAGTAAAAATTCGAGGGTTCCGTATCGAATTGGGAGAAATTGAGAATACGCTTCTATCTCATCCTTTGGTTCAAGATACGGTGGTTATCTCTAGGAAGGAAGTGTCGGATGAAGATTTCTTATGTGCGTATATAGTAGCATCGCAAGATGCATCTGTATCTGAATTACGCACTCACTTAGCTAAAACGTTGCCTGACTATATGATTCCATCGTATTTTGTACCAGTAGATGCCTTGCCGTTAAATGCCAATGGAAAAGTGGATCGTAAAGCGCTTCCTGAACCAAAGGGCTATCTTGCATCTGAGGTACCGTATGTTGCACCACAAACTGATATCCAACAGATGGTAGTGGATATTTGGCAAGAGGTATTGGGAGTGGAACAACCAATTGGAATCCATGATAACTTTTTCGAATTAGGGGGACATTCTTTACGGGCAACAACCGTGATGGCAAAAATTCATCAAAATATGGATGTGGAAGTACCTCTTCGGGTGATTTTCCAGAGTCCAACGATTGAAGAAATTGCATCCTACATTGAAAAAGCACAAAAACAACAATTTAAGTCCATTAAAGTCGTGGAAAAACAGCCTTATTATCCAGTCTCAGCGGCACAGAAACGAATGTATATTTTAAACCAAATGGACAAACAAAGTACTTCGTACAATATGCCCGCAGTGCTTACTTTAGAAGGAAGTGTAGACTTCACACGGTTAGAGAATGCATTTAATCAGCTGGTGGAACGCCATGAAGCATTCCGTACGGAATTCATTATAAAAGATGGTGTACCAGTTCAACGGGTAGTAGATTCAGTTCCTTTTTCAGTCCAGGTCTTAGAAAAGACGGAGGTCGCTGTAGAAGAACAAATCCAATCGTTTATTCAACCTTTTGATCTACAACAGGCACCGTTACTAAGGGTGGGACTTCTTCAGGAGTCTGAAGAACAGCATATTTTAATAATTGATATGCATCATATCATTTCCGATGGCCATTCATTAACCTTGTTAACTGAAGAATTTTCAACACTTTATGCCGATGGAGCGTTACCAGACCTACGAATTCAATATAAGGATTATGCTGTATGGCAACAATCCCAATTAAAAAGCGATGAGATGAAGGAACACAAGGAGTACTGGTTGAAACAGTTTGAATCCGGTATTCCAATACTGGACTTACCAACTGATTATCCACGTCCAGTTGTTCAGAGTTATGAAGGGGATAGTGTGGATTTCACCCTTAGTCAAGAGGTCACAGAGAAACTCCGAGAAATCGCAAAGAAACACAATGTAACGATGTACATGCTTCTGTTCGCTGCGTACAACACGTTATTGTACAAATATACGGGCCAAGAAGAAATAGTGGTAGGGACACCGATTGCGGGAAGAACTCACGCGGATATGGAGAAAATCGTGGGAATGTTTGTCAATACCTTGGCATTAAAGATGAACCCGCGAGGGGACATGGCGCTTTCAGAGTTTTTAGCACAGGTTAAAAGTCAGACTCTTGAAGCATACCAACATCAAGATTATCAATTTGAAGAATTAGTTGAACGATTAGGATTAGAAAGAAATACTGGAAGACACCCATTATTCGATACGATGTTTGTTTTACAAAATAATAATAAGGTTGAACTTGAATTTAATGAAATTAAGCTTACTTCATCGTTTAAAGCTAATAAAACATCAAAATTTGATTTATGGTTAGGTGCAGAAGAAAATCAGAATAAAATAAATCTCACTTTAGAATATTCATCAAAATTATTTCATAGGAAATCTATTGAGGTGTTTATCAATCATTTTCAGCAAATACTAACTTATATAACAACTGATGATAAACTAAAAATAGAACAAATCAAATTGAATTATGACTCTTTCGTACCAAATAATAATATTTTTATAGATGAAGAAAAACCTTTTAGTTTTAGCTGATTTAATAAATTATCAAGGGGATTATTTATAAATCCCCTTCTGAAAGGAGCTATCTCAATGACTATAGGTAATAATACATCAAACTTAGAGGTTGAAAAGGAATATTGGTTGAAAAAATTAAGTGGGGAAATAGATGTAACACAGTTTCCTATTATAAAATCCCATAATATTGATGGAAGGCTTATAAAAGATTTTAAATTTCAATTAGATCGTAATGACTATGAACAAATTATGAGCATTTGTAATAATTCTTTACATAGTTTACATTCGTTTCTGACTACTGTATTAAAAGTAATTTTGTATAAATATTCGGGGAATAAAGATATCTGTATTGGTACGCCTATTTTTATCGATAATTATGAAAAAGAATATTTGAATAATATTTTAATTCTTAGAAATCAAGTTACTGATTATCAAAGATTTAAGGATTTTCTTTTAAGTGTTCACCAAACTACAACTGAAGCTTCAAGAAACCAAAACTTTCCTATTACGCAGTTGGGTAATAAATTGAACATTCAAAGTAATAATGTTTACGATTTATCTAATGTGATTATTGTTTTAGATAAATTACAAAGTGAGAATGTGTTAAAAAATGAAAATTACGATATAGCTTTTTGCTTCGATAAACAGGATAAAGGACTTATGATAAACATTAAATTTAATTCATATTTGTATTCTGTTAATTATGTTCAACAACTAGCATTACACTTTATTAATCTAATAAAAAGTGTTATATCTGATTTGAATCAACCAGTAAAAAACATAGAGTTACTATCTATCAAGGAAAAAAAACAGATTCTGGAGGAATTTAATGATACTCAAGTAGACTATCGAAAGGATCTTACGATCCAGGCTCTGTTTGAAGAACAAGTAGAGAAAACACCAAATAAGGTGGCAGTAGTAGTCGGTAATCAAGAAATGACTTACAACGAACTAAATGCACGATCGAACCAACTAGCACATACATTACGAGATCGTGGTGTAAAGCCAGATGATGTGGTAGCTATCATGGTGGAACGTTCGTTTGAAATGATTGTAAGTATAATGGGAGTACTCAAAGCAGGTGCAGCTTATTTACCAATCGATCCAGAGCTACCAATAGAGCGAATTAATTATATGTTGAAGGATAGCCGAACGGAGATTTTAGTAAGTCAAGTAACACTTTCAGAGGAGTTAACGTTTGAAGGAGTATGTCTGAGTTTAGAGAAGGAAAGTGTCTTTTCTAGGATTCGAGAGAATCCAATATATGTCAATAAGGCACAGGACTTAGCATATGTAATATATACATCAGGTTCAACGGGTAAGCCAAAGGGTGTAATGATTGAACATCAATCGGTTATTAATCGACTAATGTGGATGCAACGAAAGTACCCATTAAGTCAAAGTGATAGTATTTTACAAAAAACACCATATATGTTTGATGTATCGGTATGGGAATTATTCTGGTGGGCTTTAAGTGGGGCAAGGCTATGTTTCTTAGCTCCAAACGAGGAAAAGAATCCAAGTTCTGTAATCAATGCAATTAAGAAGTATGGAATCACAACAATTCATTTTGTGCCAACAATGTTAGATATTTTTGTTAAGCAGGTTAAAAATAATCAATCAAAAAATACATTAGTAAGTTTGAGAAGGATATTTGTTAGTGGAGAAGAGCTAAAATGGAACCAAGTACAACATTATAACCAAGTAATAGGTAAAGAATATTCAACAGAATTAATTAACCTCTATGGTCCAACAGAAGCAACAGTAGACGTCTCTTATTTTGATGTAAAAGAATTGACAGATAAAGTAGTTCCTATTGGAAAACCAATTGACAATATACATTTATATGTTGTAAATGAACATGTACAACTCCAACCAATTGGAGTGCCAGGAGAACTGTGTATCGCTGGGGACGGAGTCGCCCGAGGTTATCTTGGGAATCCAACCTTAACGGCAGAAAAGTTTGTCGAGAACCCATTTGTTCCGGGAGAACGGATGTATAAAACAGGAGATTTAGCTCGTTGGTTACCAGATGGAAATATAGAGTTTTTAGGAAGAATTGACCATCAAGTAAAAATTCGAGGGTTCCGTATCGAATTGGGAGAAATTGAAAGTGTTTTAGATCAAAATAACGAAATATTTAAAAGTGTAGTTCATTTATACCGTAATTCAGAGGGCGAACAAGATATTGTTGCTTATTTTATTCCTAGAAAAGATAAGAGTTCAATATATTTAGATGATATTGAAAGTAAGACATCTGGTTGGAGAGATATTTGGGATAATACATATGAGGATAGTAAAGATTTAAATGATTTCAATACAGTTGGATGGAATAATAGTTATGATGGTGAAAAGATACCTGAAGAAGAAATGAAAGAATGGTTAGATAACTCTGTAAGGAGAATTATGTATCATAACCCAATGAATGTGTATGAAATTGGTAGTGGTACTGGGATGTTGTTGTTAAGAATTGCAAGAGCATCTAATTATTATTTAGGTAGTGATTTTTCCTTCGAGGCTATTAAATATTTGAAAAGTGTTATACAAACAAACAATTTATTAAATACAGAAGTGTTACACCAAGAGGCATTGGACTTTTCTAATATAAAAAATAAAAATTTAAATCTGATAGTAATGAATTCTGTTGTACAATACTTTCCGAATTCTAATTATTTAGTTACGGTTATTAGGAATTGTATAGAGTTTATTAATGACAAGGGAACTATTTTTATTGGTGATGTAAGGAATTTAGATTTATTAGAAGAATTTTACTTTTCCTTATTATTAAATAAAAAACAAAAATTGTCGCTTAGTGATTTTAAACGTTCAAAGAACCAATTAGAGTTGTCCGAATCCGAATTGATAATTGATCCATTATTTTTCTTCTCATTACTAAATGAAATGCGTGATATCACACATGTTGAAATAAAACTTAAAAATGAGTTGAACTTTAATGAGATGACTAGATATAGATATGATGTTGTATTACATGTAAATAAATCAAAGGATGTTAAGCCAGTTGGATTTAATTCATATCAGAAGCTTACTTGGAATAATGATATTCAAAGTGATGACGAAATAATTAAATTTATAGAGAAAGAGAGTAAGAATTATATTCTTATAGAAGGAATACCTAATGAAAAGGTATTTAGTATAACACAAAAGCTTAAAGTGTTAAAGGGAAAAGGGATAATTGAAAATAATAACAATACTTCTGCAATGCGTACTTTAGATCTGATTTCATTAAGAGAGAAATTATCTAAAGAATATGAGTTGGAGAAAATTTGGTCTGGTCCAAATAACAATGAGTTTTATAATCTAGTTATTTTTAAAAAGTCTATTCTTTTGTCAAATAATCAGTTTACTCTTCCATCATGGAATCATAGTAACTTTGAACTAAAACATTGGAGTGAATATACTAACATTCCTACTAAAAGTGTCTATAATCAAATTTTAATAAATAATATAAAAAAATATCTAAAATCAAAATTACCTAACTATATGATTCCATCGTATTTTGTACCATTAGATGCCTTGCCGTTAAATGCCAATGGAAAAGTGGATCGTAAAGCGCTTCCTGAACCAAAGGGCTATCTTGCATCTGAGGTACCGTATGTTGCACCACAAACTGATATCCAACAGATGGTAGTGGATATTTGGCAAGAGGTATTGGGAGTGGAACAACCAATTGGAATCCATGATAACTTTTTCGAATTAGGGGGACATTCTTTACGGGCAACAACCGTGATGGCAAAAATTCATCAAAATATGGATGTGGAAGTACCTCTTCGGGTGATTTTCCAGAGTCCAACGATTGAAGAAATTGCATCCTACATTGAAAAAGCACAAAAACAACAATTTAAGTCCATTAAAGTCGTGGAAAAACAGCCTTATTATCCAGTCTCAGCGGCACAGAAACGAATGTATATTTTAAACCAAATGGACAAACAAAGTACTTCGTACAATATGCCCGCAGTGCTTACTTTAGAAGGAAGTGTAGACTTCACACGGTTAGAGAATGCATTTAATCAGCTGGTGGAACGCCATGAAGCATTCCGTACGGAATTCATTATAAAAGATGGTGTACCAGTTCAACGGGTAGTAGATTCAGTTCCTTTTTCAGTCCAGGTCTTAGAAAAGACGGAGGTCGCTGTAGAAGAACAAATCCAATCGTTTATTCAACCTTTTGATCTACAACAGGCACCGTTACTAAGGGTGGGACTTCTTCAGGAGTCTGAAGAACAGCATATTTTAATAATTGATATGCATCATATCATTTCCGATGGCCATTCATTAACCTTGTTAACTGAAGAATTTTCAACACTTTATGCCGATGGAGCGTTACCAGACCTACGAATTCAATATAAGGATTATGCTGTATGGCAACAATCCCAATTAAAAAGCGATGAGATGAAGGAACACAAGGAGTACTGGTTGAAACAGTTTGAATCCGGTATTCCAATACTGGACTTACCAACTGATTATCCACGTCCAGCTGTTCAGAGTTATGAAGGGGATAGTGTGGATTTCACCCTTAGTCAAGAGGTCACAGAGAAACTCCGAGAAATCGCAAAGAAACACAATGTAACGATGTACATGCTTCTGTTCGCTGCGTACAACACGTTATTGTACAAATATACGGGCCAAGAAGAAATAGTGGTAGGGACACCGATTGCGGGAAGAACTCACGCGGATATGGAGAAAATCGTGGGAATGTTTGTCAATACCTTGGCATTAAAGATGAACCCGCGAGGGGACATGGCGTTTTCAGAGTTTCTAGCACAGGTTAAAAGTCAGACTCTTGAGGCATACCAACACCAAGATTATCAATTTGAAGAATTAGTTGAACAACTAGATGTAGAACGAGATATGAGCCGACACCCGTTATTTGATACCATGTTTAATTTTGAAACGATTGATAGCCAAGCATTAAGTATGGCCGATCTTATAGTTGAGCCGTATACCTATGAATCATTGATTACAAAATTTGATTTATCATTTGGTATTACAGAAACTAATGATGGATTGATGGGTGCAATTGAATTCAGTCAAAAGTTATTTAAACGAGAAACAATCGAACGATGGAAAACACACTTTATTGAGCTATTAACTCAACTTTCTGTCAACGGAGAAGACCAACGAATAGCGGATATTGGAGTGCTAACTCAGTCAGAACGAAAACAGATTCTGGAGGAATTTAATGATACTCAAGTAGACTATCGAAAGGATCTTACGATCCAGGCTCTGTTTGAAGAACAAGTAGAGAAAACACCAAATAAGGTGGCAGTAGTAGTCGGTAATCAAGAAATAACTTATAACGAACTAAATGGACGAGCAAATCAATTGGCAAGAATGTTAAATCAAAAATATGGGGTCTTAGCTAAAGATGTTGTGGCAATAGATACTGAAACTTCATTGGAAACAATAATTGGAATGTTAGCTATATTTAAATTGAATGCAATATGTTTGCCGTTGGATTTGCAATTACCTAGTAAAAGAATTTCTCATATTTTAAATGAAAGTAAACCTACTATACTAATAGGAAAAAAAGGATTGGATAAGAAATTTAAATTAAACTTAGTTGTGCCAACATTAGAAGAAATGAAGAATTATAAGAAGGACAATCTAAAGATAGTTGGAGACGCAAAGGACACTATATATATTATTTACACTTCAGGTTCAACGGGAGTTCCTAAGGGGGTAATGTTAACTAATTATGGAATTGTAAACCATGCTTACATGAAAGTACAAGAATTGAACTTAACTAGTAGTGATATAGTTTGCCAGAATTTAAGTATGAATTTTGTGGCATCGATATGGCAAGTAATATCTCCGTTATTAATAGGGGCTAGAACTATATTATATAATGAATCTGTGAAAAAAGATGTCTATTCTTTGCTTCAAAGAGTTCAGGCAGACAGTGTTACGGTTCTTGAAGTTGTGCCTTCTTTAATTAGCACCTTAAAGGACAATATAAATTTCAACAGAAATAAAACTATAGATTTTCCGTCTTCTCTAAGAGTATTGATTTTAACAGGAGAAAGAGTAAAGAGGGAAGTAGTGGACCAATTTAGAGAATGGAATGAACTAGAAATATTTAATGCCTATGGGCAAAGTGAATGTTCGGATGATACTTTGCACTTTAGAGTTTCAAATGACTATAAAGGAATAAATATTCCAATAGGAAGACCATCGCATAATACGAAAGCATATATATTGAATAAAAATAATAAAATCCAACCTATTGGAGTACCAGGGGAATTATGTATCGCTGGGGACGGAGTGGCCCAAGGTTATCTTGGGAATCCAACCTTAACGGCAGAAAAGTTTGTCGAGAACCCATTTGTTCCGGGAGAACGGATGTATAAAACAGGAGATTTAGCTCGTTGGTTACCAGATGGAAATATAGAGTTTTTAGGAAGAATTGACCATCAAGTAAAAATTCGAGGGTTCCGTATCGAATTGGGAGAAATTGAGAATACGCTTCTATCTCATCCTTTGGTTCAAGATACGGTGGTTATCTCTAGGAAGGAAGTGTCGGATGAAGATTTCTTATGTGCGTATATAGTAGCATCGCAAGATGCATCTGTATCTGAATTACGCACTCACTTAGCTAAAACGTTGCCTGACTATATGATTCCATCGTATTTTGTACCAGTAGATGCCTTGCCGTTAAATGCCAATGGAAAAGTGGATCGTAAAGCGCTTCCTGAACCAAAGGGCTATCTTGCATCTGAGGTACCGTATGTTGCACCACAAACTGATATCCAACAGATGGTAGTGGATATTTGGCAAGAGGTATTGGGAGTGGAACAACCAATTGGAATCCATGATAACTTTTTCGAATTAGGGGGACATTCTTTACGGGCAACAACCGTGATGGCAAAAATTCATCAAAATATGGATGTGGAAGTACCTCTTCGGGTGATTTTCCAGAGTCCAACGATTGAAGAAATTGCATCCTACATTGAAAAAGCACAAAAACAACAATTTAAGTCCATTAAAGTCGTGGAAAAACAGCCTTATTATCCAGTCTCAGCGGCACAGAAACGAATGTATATTTTAAACCAAATGGACAAACAAAGTACTTCGTACAATATGCCCGCAGTGCTTACTTTAGAAGGAAGTGTAGACTTCACACGGTTAGAGAATGCATTTAATCAGCTGGTGGAACGCCATGAAGCATTCCGTACGGAATTTATTATAAAAGATGGTGTACCAGTTCAACGCGTAGTAGATTCAGTTCCTTTTTCAGTCCAGGTCTTAGAAAAGACGGAGGTCGCTGTAGAAGAACAAATCCAATCGTTTATTCAACCTTTTGATCTACAACAGGCACCGTTACTAAGGGTGGGACTTCTTCAGGAGTCTGAAGAACAGCATATTTTAATAATTGATATGCATCATATCATTTCCGATGGCCATTCATTAACCTTGTTAACTGAAGAATTTTCAACACTTTATGCCGATGGAGCGTTACCAGACCTACGAATTCAATATAAGGATTATGCTGTATGGCAACAATCCCAATTAAAAAGCGATGAGATGAAGGAACACAAGGAGTACTGGTTGAAACAGTTTGAATCCGGTATTCCAATACTGGACTTACCAACTGATTATCCACGTCCAGCTGTTCAGAGTTATGAAGGGGATAGTGTGGATTTCACCCTTAGTCAAGAGGTCACAGAGAAACTCCGAGAAATCGCAAAGAAACACAATGTAACGATGTACATGCTTCTGTTCGCTGCGTACAACACGTTATTGTACAAATATACGGGCCAAGAAGAAATAGTGGTAGGGACACCGATTGCGGGAAGAACTCACGCGGATATGGAGAAAATCGTGGGAATGTTTGTCAATACCTTGGCATTAAAGATGAACCCGCGAGGGGACATGGCGTTTTCAGAGTTTCTAGCACAGGTTAAAAGTCAGACTCTTGAGGCATACCAACACCAAGATTATCAATTTGAAGAATTAGTTGAACAACTAGATGTAGAACGAGATATGAGCCGACACCCGTTATTCGATACCATGTTTAATTTGTTAACTTATGACAAATCATCTTATAGCAAATCAACATTAAGTAGTATGAAAGCTCAGTCGCATAATTTAAGTAGATCAAATTCTAAATTTGATCTGTCTATGCTCATAGAAGACCATATAAAGATAATTAAAATTAATTTGGAATATAATACTGATTTATATAAGGTAGAAACTATTTATCAAATTCGAGATCGATTTTTAAGGTTAATGGATATAATTATTACAGAATTTGATAAGGAAATTAAAAATATTGAATTATTATCAGACAAAGAAATTAGAGCTATAAATGAAATACTAACTAATCATCGTAAGTCCTTAAGTGTGGATTTAAATCTATAATAAATATAAAAATTATAAGATTTATTTATACGCTTTAGATACTTATAATACCAAATATTCTAGTTTTGTAAGTAATATTGCTATTGAATGGATAACATGAAAAATTAAGTAATACTACTGCAGATGAATTAGGTGCAATATAGCTAAAAGTAATATCTAAAGTCAACTTGCTCATTGGTATATTGCACCTATATATTACGAAATAATGATCGTAATTCAAGATTATATAAAGTGAGGTATTATATATGGGAATGCTCTTAAAAGATTCAAAAGAATACATTCAATCTCTAGAATACTGGAAAAGAACACTTTCTTTAGAAATGGAACATATCAAAGTTGAAAAAGATTTCAAAGAAAAAAGTGAATATCATTATAAAAGCCATAAGTTTAATTTAAATTCCAGTATTTCAAACAAATTAAATGAAATTACAAATGATAATGATTTGTCTCTTTACATAATATTGTTATCAGCTTTTAAAATATTCTTATCTAAAATCACTAATAGAAAAGATATACTTATATTTTCTCCAATTTATAAGAATAATGGGATTAAACAATTTCTACCTTTCCAGACCTTCGTAGATAGTAATACTTCTTTCGAAAATATAGTGAATAGCATTAAGGATACGGTTATAAATGGGTATGAAAATCAGTTTTTTCCATTAAATAGTTTAAATGACTCTACAATGAATATAAATAATGCTAAAAGTTCTATTATGTTAATTTTAAATAATATTCACAGTGAGTACGAATTGAGTGAGTTAAAAAATGAGTTCACAGTAGTTTTTAGTAAAATAGATAATAGGATTACCTGTGAAACAAGGTATAATTGTTCCTATTATAAAAAAGATACAATCGTTTCACTTATGCAAATGTTTATTTTCATTATTGAACAAGTAATAAAGAATGCCAAAATAATTATTTCGGAAATAAATTTGGTACCGGAAGACGAACTTCTCCAAATCAATCAAAAGTTTAACAATACTAAGCAATTTAATAAAAAGTATAAGCCATTACATAAACAGTTTGAAGAACAAGTAGAAAAGACACCAAATAAGGTGGCAGTAGTAGTCGGTAATCAAAAGATGACTTATCGAGAGATAAATGAAAAAGCTAATCAATTAGCATACTATTTACACGGAAAAGGTATCTCACGTAATAAACTAGTAGGGGTTTTATTAGAAAAATCTTTTGATTTTATAGTTAGTATTCTAGCAATTATGAAGGCTGGGGGAGGTTTTATGCCTCTTGAGCCTAAAATGCCTAAGGAACGAGTTAAACGTATAGTAGATAATAGTGGAATTTCCTTTTTACTAACAAATAAGTCCAATATTGACCTTGTTAAAACTATAGACGTTTCCGTAATTCGTGTAGATACTTTTTCAGTATTCTCTAATAGAATAGATAACTTAAAAAATGAAAACCGAATTACTGATTTATTATATGTACTGTATTCTTCTGGTACAACAGGTACGCCAAAAGGAATTATGCAAAATCACAAAACTTTAGGGAACCTTCTATCCTATGAGGAAAAACAACTAAAATTACAGTCTAGTGTTATTAGTCAATTTGCTTCTATCGGTTTTGATGTGTGTTATCAAGAAATATTTAGTGCACTATTGTTCGGTGGAAAACTAGTTTTAATAGATGATGATGCAAAAAAAGACACTAGAGAATTATTAAATATCATAGAGTACAATAAAGTAAATATTTTATTTTTACCAACAGCATTTTTAAAATTTTTTGGTAGGGATAAGCAATTTTTAAATGCCTTGTCCTCTAGTATTAACCATATTATTGTTGCTGGTGAAACTTTAGTAGTGCCCGAGGAACTGAAGAGATTTTTGAAAGTCAGAAACGTTTATTTGCACAATCATTATGGACCGACTGAAACACATGTTGTGACTGCTAATGTTATAAATGCTAATGAGGGAATCGATACCTATCCATATATTGGAAAGCCGATTAATAATACTAAAATCTATATTTACGATTCAGATAATAACTTACAACCAATAGGAGTACCAGGAGAATTGTGTGTTGCTGGGGACGGAGTGGCCCAAGGTTATCTTGGGAATCCAACCTTAACGGCAGAAAAGTTTGTCGAGAACCCATTTGTTCCGGGAGAACGGATGTATAAAACAGGAGATTTAGCTCGTTGGTTACCAGATGGAAATATAGAGTTTTTAGGAAGAATTGACCATCAAGTAAAAATTCGAGGGTTCCGTATCGAATTGGGAGAAATTGAGAATACGCTTCTATCTCATCCTTTGGTTCAAGATACGGTGGTTATCTCTAGGAAGGAAGTGTCGGATGAAGATTTCTTATGTGCGTATATAGTAGCATCGCAAGATGCATCTGTATCTGAATTACGCACTCACTTAGCTAAAACGTTGCCTGACTATATGATTCCATCGTATTTTGTACCAGTAGATGCCTTGCCGTTAAATGCCAATGGAAAAGTGGATCGTAAAGCGCTTCCTGAACCAAAGGGCTATCTTGCATCTGAGGTACCGTATGTTGCACCACAAACTGATATCCAACAGATGGTAGTGGATATTTGGCAAGAGGTATTGGGAGTGGAACAACCAATTGGAATCCATGATAACTTTTTCGAATTAGGGGGACATTCTTTACGGGCAACAACCGTGATGGCAAAAATTCATCAAAATATGGATGTGGAAGTACCTCTTCGGGTGATTTTCCAGAGTCCAACGATTGAAGAAATTGCATCCTACATTGAAAAAGCACAAAAACAACAATTTAAGTCCATTAAAGTCGTGGAAAAACAGCCTTATTATCCAGTCTCAGCGGCACAGAAACGAATGTATATTTTAAACCAAATGGACAAACAAAGTACTTCGTACAATATGCCCGCAGTGCTTACTTTAGAAGGAAGTGTAGACTTCACACGGTTAGAGAATGCATTTAATCAGCTGGTGGAACGCCATGAAGCATTCCGTACGGAATTCATTATAAAAGATGGTGTACCAGTTCAACGGGTAGTAGATTCAGTTCCTTTTTCAGTCCAGGTCTTAGAAAAGACGGAGGTCGCTGTAGAAGAACAAATCCAATCGTTTATTCAACCTTTTGATCTACAACAGGCACCGTTACTAAGGGTGGGACTTCTTCAGGAGTCTGAAGAACAGCATATTTTAATAATTGATATGCATCATATCATTTCCGATGGCCATTCATTAACCTTGTTAACTGAAGAATTTTCAACACTTTATGCCGATGGAGCGTTACCAGACCTACGAATTCAATATAAGGATTATGCTGTATGGCAACAATCCCAATTAAAAAGCGATGAGATGAAGGAACACAAGGAGTACTGGTTGAAACAGTTTGAATCCGGTATTCCAATACTGGACTTACCAACTGATTATCCACGTCCAGCTGTTCAGAGTTATGAAGGGGATAGTGTGGATTTCACCCTTAGTCAAGAGGTCACAGAGAAACTCCGAGAAATCGCAAAGAAACACAATGTAACGATGTACATGCTTCTGTTCGCTGCGTACAACACGTTATTGTACAAATATACGGGCCAAGAAGAAATAGTGGTAGGGACACCGATTGCGGGAAGAACTCACGCGGATATGGAGAAAATCGTGGGAATGTTTGTCAATACCTTGGCATTAAAGATGAACCCGCGAGGGGACATGGCGTTTTCAGAGTTTCTAGCACAGGTTAAAAGTCAGACTCTTGAGGCATACCAACACCAAGATTATCAATTTGAAGAATTAGTTGAACAACTAGATGTAGAACGAGATATGAGCCGACACCCGTTATTTGATACCATGTTTAATTTTGAAACGATTGATAGCCAAGCATTAAGTATGGCCGATCTTATAGTTGAGCCGTATACCTATGAATCATTGATTACAAAATTTGATTTATCATTTGGTATTACAGAAACTAATGATGGATTGATGGGTGCAATTGAATTCAGTCAAAAGTTATTTAAACGAGAAACAATCGAACGATGGAAAACACACTTTATTGAGCTATTAACTCAACTTTCTGTCAACGGAGAAGACCAACGAATAGCGGATATTGGAGTGCTAACTCAGTCAGAACGAAAACAGATTCTGGAGGAATTTAATGATACTCAAGTAGACTATCGAAAGGATCTTACGATCCAGGCTCTGTTTGAAGAACAAGTAGAGAAAACACCAAATAAGGTGGCAGTAGTAGTCGGTAATCAAGAAATGACTTACAACGAACTAAATGCACGATCGAACCAACTAGCACATACATTACGAGATCGTGGTGTAAAGCCAGATGATGTGGTAGCTATCATGGTGGAACGTTCGTTTGAAATGATTGTAAGTATAATGGGAGTACTCAAAGCAGGTGCAGCTTATTTACCAATCGATCCAGAGCTACCAATAGAGCGAATTAATTATATGTTGAAGGATAGCCGAACGGAGATTTTAGTAAGTCAAGTAACACTTTCAGAGGAGTTAACGTTTGAAGGAGTATGTCTGAGTTTAGAGAAGGAAAGTGTCTTTTCTAGGATTCGAGAGAATCCAATAAATATCAATAAGGCACAGGACTTAGCATATGTAATATATACATCAGGTTCAACGGGTAAGCCAAAGGGTGTAATGATTGAACACAACAGTATTATAAATATTTATTCTTCTTGGAGAGAAAAATATAAATTAAATGCTAATACAAGATTAATTCAATTAGCAAAAGTATCTTTTGATGTATTTACTGGTGATCTCTGTCGAAGCTTGTTGATTGGTGGAACTATGGTTATTTGTCCTTCAGATATAATATTAAATCAAAAGGAATTATATAGAGAATTAGAAAATCAGCAAATAAATATAATCGAAGCAACGCCTTCTGTAATCTTGCCACTTTTAGATTATACATTTTCTAATAATTTAGAATTAAATTTCCTGAGATTTTTAATAATAGGATCAGATATATTATCAGTATTTGAATTTAATCAAGTAACAAAAAGGTATAGTGAGGCCATAAGAATTATTAATTCTTATGGTGTTACCGAAGCAACAATTGATTCAAGCTACTATGAAGCTTCAAAGGATAAACCTCTAAATACTACTAATGTGCCCATAGGAAAGCCTTTTAGTAATGTATATTTATATATATTAAACAATAATAACAAAATCCAACCAATAGGAGTACCAGGGGAATTATGTATCGCTGGTGAAGGAGTCGCTCGAGGATATCTTGGGAATCCAACCTTAACGGCAGAAAAGTTTGTCGAGAACCCATTTGTTCCGGGAGAACGGATGTATAAAACAGGAGATTTAGCTCGTTGGTTACCAGATGGAAATATAGAGTTTTTAGGAAGAATTGACCATCAAGTAAAAATTCGAGGGTTCCGTATCGAATTGGGAGAAATTGAGAATACGCTTCTATCTCATCCTTTGGTTCAAGATACGGTGGTTATCTCTAGGAAGGAAGTGTCGGATGAAGATTTCTTATGTGCGTATATAGTAGCATCGCAAGATGCATCTGTATCTGAATTACGCACTCACTTAGCTAAAACGTTGCCTGACTATATGATTCCATCGTATTTTGTACCAGTAGATGCCTTGCCGTTAAATGCCAATGGAAAAGTGGATCGTAAAGCGCTTCCTGAACCAAAGGGCTATCTTGCATCTGAGGTACCGTATGTTGCACCACAAACTGATATCCAACAGATGGTAGTGGATATTTGGCAAGAGGTATTGGGAGTGGAACAACCAATTGGAATCCATGATAACTTTTTCGAATTAGGGGGACATTCTTTACGGGCAACAACCGTGATGGCAAAAATTCATCAAAATATGGATGTGGAAGTACCTCTTCGGGTGATTTTCCAGAGTCCAACGATTGAAGAAATTGCATCCTACATTGAAAAAGCACAAAAACAACAATTTAAGTCCATTAAAGTCGTGGAAAAACAGCCTTATTATCCAGTCTCAGCGGCACAGAAACGAATGTATATTTTAAACCAAATGGACAAACAAAGTACTTCGTACAATATGCCCGCAGTGCTTACTTTAGAAGGAAGTGTAGACTTCACACGGTTAGAGAATGCATTTAATCAGCTGGTGGAACGCCATGAAGCATTCCGTACGGAATTTATTATAAAAGATGGTGTACCAGTTCAACGGGTAGTAGATTCAGTTCCTTTTTCAGTCCAGGTCTTAGAAAAGACGGAGGTCGCTGTAGAAGAACAAATCCAATCGTTTATTCAACCTTTTGATCTACAACAGGCACCGTTACTAAGGGTGGGACTTCTTCAGGAGTCTGAAGAACAGCATATTTTAATAATTGATATGCATCATATCATTTCCGATGGCCATTCATTAACCTTGTTAACTGAAGAATTTTCAACACTTTATGCCGATGGAGCGTTACCAGACCTACGAATTCAATATAAGGATTATGCTGTATGGCAACAATCCCAATTAAAAAGCGATGAGATGAAGGAACACAAGGAGTACTGGTTGAAACAGTTTGAATCCGGTATTCCAATACTGGACTTACCAACTGATTATCCACGTCCAGTTGTTCAGAGTTATGAAGGGGATAGTGTGGATTTCACCCTTAGTCAAGAGGTCACAGAGAAACTCCGAGAAATCGCAAAGAAACACAATGTAACGATGTACATGCTTCTGTTCGCTGCGTACAACACGTTATTGTACAAATATACGGGCCAAGAAGAAATAGTGGTAGGGACACCGATTGCGGGAAGAACTCACGCGGATATGGAGAAAATCGTGGGAATGTTTGTCAATACCTTGGCATTAAAGATGAACCCGCGAGGGGACATGGCGTTTTCAGAGTTTCTAGCACAGGTTAAAAGTCAGACTCTTGAGGCATACCAACACCAAGATTATCAATTTGAAGAATTAGTTGAACAACTAGATGTAGAACGAGATATGAGCCGACACCCGTTATTTGATACCATGTTTAATTTTGAAACGATTGATAGCCAAGCATTAAGTATGGCCGATCTTATAGTTGAGCCGTATACCTATGAATCATTGATTACGAAATTTGATTTAACACTTGGTATTACAGAAACTAATGATGGATTGATGGGTGCAATTGAATTCAGTCAAAAGTTATTTAAACGAGAAACAATCGAACGATGGAAAACACACTTTATTGAGCTATTAACTCAACTTTCTGTCAACGGAGAAGACCAACGAATAGCGGATATTGGAGTGCTAACTCAGTCAGAACGAAAACAGATTCTGGAGGAATTTAATGATACTCAAGTAGACTATCGAAAGGATCTTACGATCCAGGCTCTGTTTGAAGAACAAGTAGAGAAAACACCAAATAAGGTGGCAGTAGTAGTCGGTAATCAAGAAATGACTTACAACGAACTAAATGCACGATCGAACCAACTAGCACATACATTACGAGATCGTGGTGTAAAGCCAGATGATGTGGTAGCTATCATGGTGGAACGTTCGTTTGAAATGATTGTAAGTATAATGGGAGTACTCAAAGCAGGTGCAGCTTATTTACCAATCGATCCAGAGCTACCAATAGAGCGAATTAATTATATGTTGAAGGATAGCCGAACGGAGATTTTAGTAAGTCAAGTAACACTTTCAGAGGAGTTAACGTTTGAAGGAGTATGTCTGAGTTTAGAGAAGGAAAGTGTCTTTTCTAGGATTCGAGAGAATCCAATAAATGTCAATAAGGCACAAGACTTAGCATATGTAATATATACATCAGGTTCAACGGGTAAGCCAAAGGGTGTAATGATTGAACATCAATCGGTTATGAATATATTTTTTAGCATGTTAAATAATTTAAATTTCAATGGAGACTATACGACATTAAGTTTAACAACTATTTCTTTTGATATTTTTGTACTAGAAACTATTTTCCCAATTACTAGCGGTATGAAAGTGATAATTGAAAAAGAAAAACACGATGAGGTATTTCTGAAAGAATTAATAGGGGATTCTAACATTAATACTTTACAACTTACGCCATCAAGATTTAAGAGTTTAATGAGATTTGAAGGATTCTCTGAACTTTTGTCAAACATTGAAACATTATTAATTGGTGGTGAAGCTATATCAAGAGATTTAATAGAAATTATTAAGAGACATACTAAAAACGATATTTATAATGTGTATGGACCGACTGAAACGACTATTTGGTCAACTGTTAAAGTATTATCTCATGGTGACGAGTTATCCATCGGGAAACCAATCAATAATACAAGGATTTATATTTACGATCCGGAGAATAATTTACAACCGATCGGCATTCCAGGAGAACTGTGTATCGCTGGAGACGGAGTCGCTCGAGGTTATCTTGGGAATCCAACCTTAACGGCAGAAAAGTTTGTCGAGAACCCATTTGTTCCGGGAGAACGGATGTATAAAACAGGAGATTTAGCTCGTTGGTTACCAGATGGAAATATAGAGTTTTTAGGAAGAATTGACCATCAAGTAAAAATTCGAGGGTTCCGTATCGAATTGGGAGAAATTGAGAATACGCTTCTATCTCATCCTTTGGTTCAAGATACGGTGGTTATCTCTAGGAAGGAAGTGTCGGATGAAGATTTCTTATGTGCGTATATAGTAGCATCGCAAGATGCATCTGTATCTGAATTACGCACTCACTTAGCTAAAACGTTGCCTGACTATATGATTCCATCGTATTTTGTACCAGTAGATGCCTTGCCGTTAAATGCCAATGGAAAAGTGGATCGTAAAGCGCTTCCTGAACCAAAGGGCTATCTTGCATCTGAGGTACCGTATGTTGCACCACAAACTGATATCCAACAGATGGTAGTGGATATTTGGCAAGAGGTATTGGGAGTGGAACAACCAATTGGAATCCATGATAACTTTTTCGAATTAGGGGGACATTCTTTACGGGCAACAACCGTGATGGCAAAAATTCATCAAAATATGGATGTGGAAGTACCTCTTCGGGTGATTTTCCAGAGTCCAACGATTGAAGAAATTGCATCCTACATTGAAAAAGCACAAAAACAACAATTTAAGTCCATTAAAGTCGTGGAAAAACAGCCTTATTATCCAGTCTCAGCGGCACAGAAACGAATGTATATTTTAAACCAAATGGACAAACAAAGTACTTCGTACAATATGCCCGCAGTGCTTACTTTAGAAGGAAGTGTAGACTTCACACGGTTAGAGAATGCATTTAATCAGCTGGTGGAACGCCATGAAGCATTCCGTACGGAATTCATTATAAAAGATGGTGTACCAGTTCAACGGGTAGTAGATTCAGTTCCTTTTTCAGTCCAGGTCTTAGAAAAGACGGAGGTCGCTGTAGAAGAACAAATCCAATCGTTTATTCAACCTTTTGATCTACAACAGGCACCGTTACTAAGGGTGGGACTTCTTCAGGAGTCTGAAGAACAGCATATTTTAATAATTGATATGCATCATATCATTTCCGATGGCCATTCATTAACCTTGTTAACTGAAGAATTTTCAACACTTTATGCCGATGGAGCGTTACCAGACCTACGAATTCAATATAAGGATTATGCTGTATGGCAACAATCCCAATTAAAAAGCGATGAGATGAAGGAACACAAGGAGTACTGGTTGAAACAGTTTGAATCCGGTATTCCAATACTGGACTTACCAACTGATTATCCACGTCCAGTTGTTCAGAGTTATGAAGGGGATAGTGTGGATTTCACCCTTAGTCAAGAGGTCACAGAGAAACTCCGAGAAATCGCAAAGAAACACAATGTAACGATGTACATGCTTCTGTTCGCTGCGTACAACACGTTATTGTACAAATATACGGGCCAAGAAGAAATAGTGGTAGGGACACCGATTGCGGGAAGAACTCACGCGGATATGGAGAAAATCGTGGGAATGTTTGTCAATACCTTGGCATTAAAGATGAACCCGCGAGGGGACATGGCGTTTTCAGAGTTTCTAGCACAGGTTAAAAGTCAGACTCTTGAGGCATACCAACACCAAGATTATCAATTTGAAGAATTAGTTGAACAACTAGATGTAGAACGAGATATGAGCCGACACCCGTTATTTGATACCATGTTTAATTTTGAAACGATTGATAGCCAAGCATTAAGTATGGCCGATCTTATAGTTGAGCCGTATACCTATGAATCATTGATTACAAAATTTGATTTATCATTTGGTATTACAGAAACTAATGATGGATTGATGGGTGCAATTGAATTCAGTCAAAAGTTATTTAAACGAGAAACAATCGAACGATGGAAAACACACTTTATTGAGCTATTAACTCAACTTTCTGTCAACGGAGAAGACCAACGAATAGCGGATATTGGAGTGCTAACTCAGTCAGAACGAAAACAGATTCTGGAGGAATTTAATGATACTCAAGTAGACTATCGAAAGGATCTTACGATCCAGGCTCTGTTTGAAGAACAAGTAGAGAAAACACCAAATAAGGTGGCAGTAGTAGTCGGTAATCAAGAAATAACTTATAACGAACTAAATGGACGAGCAAATCAATTGGCAAGAATGTTAAATCAAAAATATGGGGTCTTAGCTAAAGATGTTGTGGCAATAGATACTGAAACTTCATTGGAAACAATAATTGGAATGTTAGCTATATTTAAATTGAATGCAATATGTTTGCCGTTGGATTTGCAATTACCTAGTAAAAGAATTTCTCATATTTTAAATGAAAGTAAACCTACTATACTAATAGGAAAAAAAGGATTGGATAAGAAATTTAAATTAAACTTAGTTGTGCCAACATTAGAAGAAATGAAGAATTATAAGAAGGACAATCTAAAGATAGTTGGAGACGCAAAGGACACTATATATATTATTTACACTTCAGGTTCAACGGGAGTTCCTAAGGGGGTAATGTTAACTAATTATGGAATTGTAAACCATGCTTACATGAAAGTACAAGAATTGAACTTAACTAGTAGTGATATAGTTTGCCAGAATTTAAGTATGAATTTTGTGGCATCGATATGGCAAGTAATATCTCCGTTATTAATAGGGGCTAGAACTATATTATATAATGAATCTGTGAAAAAAGATGTCTATTCTTTGCTTCAAAGAGTTCAGGCAGACAGTGTTACGGTTCTTGAAGTTGTGCCTTCTTTAATTAGCACCTTAAAGGACAATATAAATTTCAACAGAAATAAAACTATAGATTTTCCGTCTTCTCTAAGAGTATTGATTTTAACAGGAGAAAGAGTAAAGAGGGAAGTAGTGGACCAATTTAGAGAATGGAATGAACTAGAAATATTTAATGCCTATGGGCAAAGTGAATGTTCGGATGATACTTTGCACTTTAGAGTTTCAAATGACTATAAAGGAATAAATATTCCAATAGGAAGACCATCGCATAATACGAAAGCATATATATTGAATAAAAATAATAAAATCCAACCTATTGGAGTACCAGGGGAATTATGTATCGCTGGGGACGGAGTGGCCCAAGGTTATCTTGGGAATCCAACCTTAACGGCAGAAAAGTTTGTCGAGAACCCATTTGTTCCGGGAGAACGGATGTATAAAACAGGAGATTTAGCTCGTTGGTTACCAGATGGAAATATAGAGTTTTTAGGAAGAATTGACCATCAAGTAAAAATTCGAGGGTTCCGTATCGAATTGGGAGAAATTGAGAATACGCTTCTATCTCATCCTTTGGTTCAAGATACGGTGGTTATCTCTAGGAAGGAAGTGTCGGATGAAGATTTCTTATGTGCGTATATAGTAGCATCGCAAGATGCATCTGTATCTGAATTACGCACTCACTTAGCTAAAACGTTGCCTGACTATATGATTCCATCGTATTTTGTACCAGTAGATGCCTTGCCGTTAAATGCCAATGGAAAAGTGGATCGTAAAGCGCTTCCTGAACCAAAGGGCTATCTTGCATCTGAGGTACCGTATGTTGCACCACAAACTGATATCCAACAGATGGTAGTGGATATTTGGCAAGAGGTATTGGGAGTGGAACAACCAATTGGAATCCATGATAACTTTTTCGAATTAGGAGGTAATTCTTTAAAAATCATAAAGTTATTTACGAAAATAAAGTATATGTTTTTACCTGATTTAAGCTTAAAAGACCTATTCTTAAGTAACACAATTGAAAAAATTTCTCTAAAAATCGATGGGAATTCGACTAGTATAACTCAAGAGGGCTTTACATTAATCAATAGACAAGGGGGAGAAGATGTTTTTTGTTTTCCTCCTTTATACGGATATGGATTGATATATAAAGATTTAGCAGATTTATTAGATAGCAAACTATATATAACTAATTATTATGAGGATGAGGAGGATATAATAGAATATTATTCACAGAAGATAATAGATACTAATAATTTTGGTGAATATACTCTATTAGGTTATTCAGCAGGTGGTATATTAGCGTACCAAGTTGCAGAAAACTTAGAAAAAAAAGGTTTCAAGATAAAAAGAATAATTATGATAGATACATTACCATTGGAAGAAAATAAGGAAATAAATATTGTAAACTTAGATTTATATGAAGAAGAGCTAAGACAGAGTTTGAAAGATTATAATTTACCATTTAGTTTGGAAGCAGTGGTTAGAAAGTCTACAATGTATTACAAATATTTAACTAATACACAAATAAATGGTTGTATCAAAGCCGAAATGTTAATTATTAGTTCTTTAAGTAATGAACCTGAAGTATTCAAAACGTGGGGCAAATATACAAAAGAAAATATTAAAATCTACCCGGGATACGGTGTACATTCGAATATGTTAAATACTGAGTCAGTCAAACAAAATGCAACTGTGATTAATCGATTATTATAAGGTTTGAATTTTTGAGTTATAAATATATCATGGACACGACTCAATAGAGTTCGAGAGAAAAAATATTCAGAATTTATGAAAGTTGTGTCCATATATATAGAATAGTTAATTTAAATGTGATTAATTATAGTATTGTCCTAAAATTTAACAAAGAGGAATTAAAGGTCAATGAAATATTGAAATAAATATTTAAAATATACCCAATTTTAAAAGTGGTAACAGGGAGAAGATTATGAGAAGAATATTTACAATATTACTTATAAGTCTCATACTTTGTAATATAAACCCTTCCTATATTCATGGAATAGAAGAAAAGAACGATAGGGTTAATGAAATATCTAATTATATTGAAAATAATTTCGATAAACTTGACGTACCAGGTTTAAGTATTGGAATTATTAAAGACGGAGAAATAAACTACCTAAATTTTGGTTATTCTAATTTAGAAGAGAAGATTCCAACAACAAATAATACAAATTTTGAGGTAGGTTCTATAACAAAGTCATTTACAGCTTTGAGTATTCTAAAACTAGAAGAAGAAGGCAAGCTATCATTAAAAGAAAATGTATCTAAGTACTTCCCAAATTTTTTTGTACTGTATGATGGTAATAAATATGACATAACTATTGAACAATTATTAAATCAAACCAGTGGAATCGGTGAGAAGTCAATAAATTTAATCCGGGAAAATCCTGATGATGACGCCTTAGAACAACTTGTGAATAAGATTAAAGGTATCCAACTAACATCGAGACCGGGTACTCACTTTGCGTATACTTCTATTAACTATGACATTCTAGGAGCTGTTATTGAAAAAGTTACAGGAAACAAGTATGAGGAATATATTTATTCAAATATCTTACTACCTTTAGATATGGATAATTCCTATATAGGGGCTAAGAGATTAGATAAAGATCTTGCAATAGGTTATAAGATAAGTTATTTTACTCCAAGAGAATATCAACCTCCAATTTTTAGAAATAATTATCCTGCTGGTTATTTAGTTTCAAATACTGAAGATATGATGAAGTGGTTAAAAGTACAATTAAGAATTACCAATAGTGATTTAAGTAATTTGGCTGTAAACACCCAAGAACCTAATAAGAATGTTTCTTCTAAGAATAATATGTTTTACGGAAATGGATGGTACATTACTACAAATAGATTTGATGAGATTAATCACAGTGGAAGTAATCCTAATTTTTCTTCATATATATCCTTTAGTAAGCAAAAAAATATGGGTATTGTTATTTTAGGGAATTCAAATTCAGAGAATTTTTTTGAGTTAGCTACATATATAACATCGTTTCTTTATGGAGATCCTTTACTGGAATTAGTTAATAGTTCAAGTAAAATAGATACTATTCTTTCTATACTATCCTTTATTTTCTTTATTCTATGCCTGCTATTAGTATTTTATAGTGGATTTATTATATATAGAACTATATTGGGGCATAGGTATATCGAATTCAAAAAACTGAAAAAAAGAAAATTATTTGTATTTCTTGCTTTCCTAATTCCGATATTATATGGAATTTACCTCTTTCCTGAAGCATTTGCAGGGATAGATTGGTATAATGCAATTGTATGGGGACCAGCTAGTTTTAAATTCTTTATGATTAGTATTCTATGCCTATTAGGGTTAGTATATATCGTTTACATTTTACTGTCATGTTTTCCAAGCAAAAATATTTATTTAAAAGATGCTCCCGAAATTTTGACTCTAGGAGTAATATCTGGCCTATGTAATACATTAATAATAGTATTAGTTACAACTGCAATTAACGGTTATAGTGAGAATAAGTTTTTAATTTATTATTTTATTTTATTTTTAATTATTTATATAATAGGGAGAAGAACTTTAGAGGTTAAGTTAGTAGATATTACTCAATCGATAATAAAATCTCTAAGAGAAAAGGTCTTTGATAAACTATTTAAAACTAAATACGAGGATTTTGAAAAGATGGAATCTGGTAAAATCATAACAACAATTACAGATGACATTAATCGCATTGGTGATCTTGCTGGGTTTGCAGTTATGATTGTAACTAGCTTAATTACTATTATCTCGGCATTCATTTATTTGGGTACCATATCAAAATCGGCAACATTAGTCACAATATTAATAGTTGTTATATTAGTTGCAATTTATTCAATTTTTGATGGTAGAGCAAGCTCTTATTTTAATGTTGCAAGGGAAACACAAAATAAACTAATGGCAAAAGTAGAGTCATTTATAATTGGATTTAAAGATCTTTCTCTCCATAAAGCGAAAAGATATGAATACAAGGATGAATTAATAAAGGTAAATTCTGAATACAAGTTAAATAATGTAAATGCGTTTAAAATGTTTATAAACGCTTTTATGTTTGGAGAATCATTATTTATTATAGTGCTTGGGTTTATAGTATTTAGTTATTCAAGTATTTTCAATCATATAAGTCTGGTTGAACTGACTACATTTGTAATGATTTTGCTTTATATATTAGGTCCTATTAACACGATTCTAAATGCATTACCTCAAATAGCGCAAATTAGAGTGGCTATAGATAGGGTGAAATCATTATTATACCAATTTCCTGAAGTAGCAGAAGAGGAAAATGTTGAATTAGAGATTAGGTATAAGATAAAAAAATTAACTGTAAATAATTTAACTTTTGAATATAGTGATAATGGTATAGGGTTTAAAATTGGACCTATTAATTTTAATGTAAATGAAGGAGAAGTGTTATTTATAATTGGTGGTAATGGTAGTGGGAAAACTACACTAATAAAATTGATAACAGGATTATATAGGCCGAATAGTGGAAAAATTAAGATTAATGATAAAGAAATAAACGTACAATCTATTAGTGAACAAATATCTGCAGTATTTTCTGATTCATTTTTATTTGAAAGAATATATAATACTGATTTGATCAATGAAGATAAAACTATAGGTGATTATTTAAAACTTTTGGAATTAGATTCTGCAGTTAAAGTCGAGGGGAATTATTTTAGTACTACTTTGTTATCTACTGGACAGAAAAAAAGAATGCATTTATTAAGGTGTTATTTAGAGGGTAAACCGATATTTATTTTTGACGAATTAGCTGCAGATCAAGATCCACATTTTAGAAAAATATTTTACCGTGAACTAATACCAAGGATGAAAGCTGAAGGAAAAATAGTTATTGCAGTAACGCATGATGACCAATACTTTGATGTTGCTGATAAAATTTTTAAGGTGGATATGGGAAAAATGGTTACTTATCATTAGGGTAAGACTGATGTAGAAAATTGAAGAAGAAGATAAATTCTGTAATTGTTAAAATATATTGGAGTAAAAATAGGGGACCAAGACAAAGAACCTTTTAAAAGTGAATAAACCGCATATAATCAAATCGTGGTTACTCCCGAAAGTTAAAGTTTTTATTATGCAGCTGATTGGCTGGATTGAGTTCGGTATTAGACTGGACTCAATCCAGCTAATTTTTCTTTAGAACGTTCATGATTCAGTAGATATATTCTTCAATCCGTCTTTTTAATTTTTAATAGCTTACTAATTCTTCCCCATAATACATTTCTTACTTTAAAATCCCAAAGTAATTCTCCACCGAAGCGCGTTATCTGCCAGGTTGCTTTTAATCGCTTTAAAACTGTTCAGTTATAGTGCAGTATGTCAAAGACAAGACAATATAGGAGGTAATTCATACAGTAAGTTTTCAATAATTCTTTGATATATAAAGAAGTTTGGCCAAATTAGACTTTATTCATAATGATTCTAATAATTCTCTCCTCAAATTGAAGCGGAGGATCGTTTCATTCATAGTTCAAAATAATAAGTAATAAGAAAAACCAAGAATTAATCCATCAAACTATCGCTAAAACAACAAATAAATTAAACTCATTGGGTTATTATAAGTAAATCGATTTGTATACACTATATATATAATTATAGAATATTAATTTAGTTTTTGAACACCCATTAAGAGTAAGGATTGAAAAAGACGAATTAGTGGCAATTAATTATTAAAAAGCTAATGTCTAAAATTAGGACCTTATTTCCTCTTTTCTTACCTAAAGGCATTTACAGAGTCTCATAAGATCCAGAAACCCCAAAATCATTGGGGTTAGGAAGCATGAATTACATCATGCCGCCCATAAGGTGAGAGTGTGTATGAGACCCCAACATCTTCATACTTGTCTAATAATCTATCAACCCTGCCTTCATTCAGTTCATTTTTATCTTCTGTCATTTGAACTATCCTCCGTATGTCACTAATAGCAAGAAGGCCGGAGCACATAGTTGAGATATATAGTGACCCCTAAAAGTTAGACACAGTTATTTCATGAGGCAACTTGTTCAAAATGAGTTCGGTATTGTACCGGACTCATTTTCAATTTTCCCTTTAACCGTTTCCTATTATAGTATTCTATATATTTTTCTAATTCTAGTTTAAAGTGGTTCACACTTTCAAATTCCTTAAAATAAAGGAATTCTGACTTCAGTATCCCAAAGAAGTTTTCCATTACAGAGTTATCGTAACAGTTACCTTTACGTGACATACTCTGTTTAATCCCTTTTGCTTGAAGCAAGTTGCGATATTGTTTCATTTGATAATGCCATCCTTGGTCGGAATGCATGAGTAATTGATGCCTTTCTGGTAAGGATTCTAATGCTTTTTCTAACATGTCCAAAACTAATGAATACGTTGGTCGAGAACCGATGGTATACGTAATAATTTCCCCATTAAATAAATCTAATACAGGCGATAGATACAGCTTTTCACCAAATAGCTTGAATTCTGTAATATCTGTTACCCATTTTTCATTCGGTGCGTCCGCACTAAATTGACGCTCTAAATGATTTGGCGCTATTTTACCGACTGTGCCTTTATAAGATTTATACCTTTTCATCCGCACTAGGCATTTTAAACCCAGCTCTTTCATGATTCGTTGAACCTTCTTATGATTTACTTTTTTCCCACGATTCACTAGCTCATCCCGAATACGACGGTAACCGTAACCACCTTCATGTTCTTCATAAATGGCTTGGATTTCTCCTTTTATATCGGTGTCTGGATCAGGTCGATTCATTCTTTTTACTAAATCATAATAGTGCTGAGTGGAATGCCAGCAAGTTTTACGAGTGACTTCACCGAATACTTATGCCTTAACTCATAGACTACTTGTGCTTTGTCTTGTTTGGTGCTTTTTCCTTGTTTTGAACTAAGGCATTCAACTTTTTTAAATACTCATTTTCCATTTCCAGTTGTTTTATTCGATTTTCTAGTGCTTCAAAAGAACTTTCAGTAGAACTTTGTTTATTTGAATCTTTTTTCATGGATAGACGCCCCTGTTCCTGTGACTGAAGGGCATCTATCCCTTGTGTTTCAAACTTTCTTTTCCATACAGCTAGAGTGGAATGCGCTGGGATATTAAAAATAGCTGCCGTTTCACATAGAGAAGTACCATTTTCAGTCATATATTGTAGTACCTCTAGTTTAAACATTTGTTTATAACTTGTACAAAAGTTTCACCAATGCCTCTGCACCATTGTAGTTGAATTGTCTTACCCATTTAACAATCGATTTGTGATCTATTCCAATAGATTTTCCAATTTCTCTGTAACTTTCTTTTCCGCTTAAATAGCGAGTCACGGCTTGTAGCTTCATTTCCGCAGTAAATTTGGACAAAAAAACTGCACCTCCAATTGTTGTAGATAGTGTCTAACAATTGGGGGGCAGTTCAATAACGTTGTGGTCTTCGCTTGTTTTGTTACGTTATTTAATTTAAATTAACCGGTTAATCAAAAATCAGTATATCTTGTGAAAACTGTTATTTTAAGTGTTAACTTAATAATTTCTCAAAAAAAGAGAAGGAACGCTCAAAAGGCATTGCTTCACTTTCAAACATAAATTGTACTAACAAATTTAGTATTTGCATTTTGTCAAAAGATATACCAATTAGTTAAAAAATGTCTAATATAGATTAGTTTGTGTAAAAAATTCGCAATATTTGTAGAAAAGGGTGTGGGGAAATTATACAATTAATAAAAGGGATTGTTAACATTAACTAACAAGGGGAATGTGAGACCCAATGATAAAGTCAAGTTATCATCATGAGGTTATTAAAAAATATCAATTCAGTAATTTATTACTTAGGGTCTGGCTTTAACACCTTATATAGTTAAGGACTGGAGAAGTGATTTATGATAAAAGTGACTATACCAGAATATATAAAAATTATTTACAAGATGCCAAGGAAAAAGAATTATTAAACAATTTATTTCTAGTCCCAAAACAATTGAAGGAAAAATATACGAAACTAGCAAAAAGTACTTTTTGTTAGAGTGTGAAGGTAGCTTATATTGCTTCACAACTGATACAAGATATATAGATGATTCTGCAACATATGTATTACTCATAAATAATATTAATTTAGTTGAAGGAATAAAAGACCAAAAAATTGACGTATTACGATGGTTAAGGCATCCAAATGATCAAATTAATGATACGAGTCAAGGTATTCTAAAAAGTTGGAAGGATCAATTCAATTTTAAAGAAGAAGTATTTGAGGATGATATAAAAGGACTAAGAAGACCACAAATTGCCGCATTATATTCTATTCTTAGTCATATGAAAGTTTCTAAGGAAATTGCAACAGTTGTAATGCCAACAGGAACAGGAAAGACAGAAACGATGATGTCCACTATGATATCAGCTCAATGTGAACGCTTGTTGGTAACAGTACCAAGTGATGCTCTTAGAACTCAGATATCTGATAAGTTTATTACATTAGGTCTTTTAAAAGATTTTGGAATAGTAGGAAATAGATCAAAATACCCTAAAGTTGGAATTATCTATGAAGGGTTTAAAGAATTGGAATAATTTGAACTATTTATTAATAATTGTAATGTTATAGTTACAACAATGCAGTTATTAGCATCGATGAATGAAGAGATGAAGAATATGTTATCGAATAAGTTAACTAATGTGTTTATCGATGAGGCTCATCATGTTAAAGCAAAAACATGGGAATCTTTCCGTAAAGTTTTTGACAATAGAAAAATAGTTCAATTTACAGCCACTCCATTTAGAAACGACGGCAAAAATTTAGATGGCAAGATTATATTTAATTTTCCTCTAAGTGAAGCACAAAAGGACGGTTATTTTACCAAGATTGAATTTATACCTGTAAAAGAATATAATAGTCAAAAAGCGGATGTCTTAATTGCAGAAGAGGCGGTTAAGAGACTAGAAGTTGATATCAGTAAAGGATTACCACATATTCTTATGGCTCGTTGTGAAAATAAAAGAAGAGCTGATTCTGTGTATCAAATATATTTAAAATATAAACATTTAGATCCAGTATTGATATATTCAAATATTGAGAATGAGAAGACTATCCTCGAGAATATTAAACAAAAGAAACATCGTGTAATAGTTTGTGTAGATATGCTAGGAGAAGGCTTTGATTTACCAGAATTAAAAGTGGCTGCACTACATGATATAAAGAAAAGCTTACCTATTACATTGCAATTTACAGGAAGGTTTACTAGGACTAAACACGATAAAGAATTAGGTAGTGCAGCATTTATAGCAAATATTGCTGACTTAAATGTATCTAGTGCTTTAGAAGATTTGTATAGTAGCGATGCTGATTGGAATGAACTATTATCTAACTTTAGTAGCGCTAGTATTGAAAATGAAGTTAATTATAAAGAATTCTTAGAAGGCTTCAGTAATTTAAACTCATCCATCTTTTCTTTTCAAAATATTAAATCACAATTAAGTACAGTGGTTTATAAAAGTAAAACAGAATATTGGTATCCTAAATCTTTGAAAATCCAGTTTTTAGAAAACCCTAATCTTGAATATGCCTTCTTCGACCTGAATGAAAGTGAAAATGTTGTTGTTATCGTTTATGCAAGGAGAAATATGTTAGATTGGCTTAGTGATAAAAATGCCTTCAATCTAACTTGGAGTTTATTAATTCTCATTTGGGAACCTAAGCTGAACTTGCTTTTTATTAATAGCTCTGATAACGACAGTTTGTTTAAAGAATTAGCAGAAATTGTAGTGAAAGATCCAGTTTTAATTAATCAAATGGATGTCTTTAAAGCATTACATAATATTAAACGTATTAAGTTACAAAATGTAGAGACATAAGATATCGGATGAGCGTGGGCAGTGATATAGGTGAAGCATTGCCACTAACCGAAAAGCAACGTAGTCAGAAAGCGTATATAGTAGGTGCTGGATATGAAGGTGGAAATCCTGTAAATATAGGTGTTTCTTACAAGGGAAGAATATGGACAAAGTTGTAAGGAAATATAAAACACTTTAAAGATTGGTGTATTAATGTTGGGGAGAAATTAATAAATCCAACTATTGATGCAAACGAAATTTTAAAGGAATGTCTAGTTCCTACTATGATCTTAGAAATGCCAAAGATAGTCCCTATAAGTATTGATTGGGATTATGAGATTTATAGCGAGGCAGAAACTAAATGTGAATTTAAATATGGAAAATCTTCTTCATTTAATGTAGGTGAAGTTGACCTATCAATTGAAAACTATAATGTAGGGTCAGAAATAATCATATCTTTACGATCCGATATCTTTACGATCCCTATTAGATATACTATTTTTAACAGAACTGAATCAGAGCCGCATTATCCTGATTTTTAATTTGAAATTTTGCCAGATGAACATGTTGAAGTACATTTTGGAACAAGAAAATGTTCTTTAATACAATTTTTAGACAAATATAACCCAACTATATGGTTTGCTGATGGTTCAGCTCTAACTGGAAATGAGTATGTCAAATTAAGACATGATATAAATTTATATGACAGTGAGTTACTTATTTCCCATAATTGGTCAAACACAGATATCTCAAAGGAATCACAACAGGTTAATCCTATTCGGACTGATTCTATACAATATCAATTTATTGAGAAGCTGAAATCAGAAGATTTTCATATTATTTACGATGATGATGGTAGTGGGGAAATTGCAGACGTTCTGACTATTAAGGAAGAGGACAACACTTTAAAGATTCAAATGTATCACTTAAAGTATGCTAAGGGTGGGAAAATTTCTAATGACATAGGTAATCTATACGAGGTTTGTGGACAAGCTCAAAAGTCAACACATTGGAAATATAAAGATGGAAGAGAGTTCTTTAAGCATCTCTTGAGAAAAAAAGTAAAACATCATAATAAGTTATCCTGTAGTCGTATTGTTAAAGGTTCAGAAGAAGAATTAGAGATTCTAAAAGATAAAGCTAAACAAAGAATCCCTATGTCTTATGAGATATTTATTGTTCAGCCAAGTATTTCTAAAAGCAATGTTAATGAAGATATTTTAAACCTATTAGGAGTGACTGAGAATTATATTAAAGAAACGACGAGTATTGATTTAAAAGTAATTTGTAGTGCCTAATTTATTAGTAGCACTCTGTTATATTTTTATTACTGAAGGCAATAAGTATTCTAATAATATATCAAATTTAGAAACAAGCACCAAGGAGGATGATTTATGAGTAAGCTAATAGACAATTGCATAACAATTTTTGAAGCATTGCAGAATATCAAGAATGGTAAATATGTAATGCAAGCATTCCAAAGACAATATGTTTGGAGCATGGAACAAATAGAGAAACTGTGGGACTCTATCTTGTTGGACTATCCGATTGCAACTTTCTTGTTCTGGCGTGTTGATGATTCTAATGTTACGTGGGATACATATTTTTGTAATTTTCTATCAGACGTAACTTTTGATAGTAGAAAGACTGCGGATAGTGTTAATTATGAATTAACAAGCATAAATGTGAAGAATACAAATACTGCAATCCTTGATGGACAACAAAGGTTAACCTCTTTATTCTTATCGTTGTTTGGCGAGGCAAATATACGTCCTAAAAATGCTAGAAAAAATAGTGGGAGCATAATCCGTACTAAACTTTTGATTGAATTAAATAAGAATAAGATAACAATAGATGAAGAAGAGTATAACAGTAAAAAATACGATATTAAGTTCAGTGATAAAATAGGAAAATTAAGCCCATACTCAGTTTGAATTGAAAGATATACTTAGTGAAAATTTCCAAAAGGAAGCCACAAGAGAAACAGCGATTGAGGAAGCAATTGCTAATGTTCCAACTGATAGCAAAGAATACGCAAGAAACATTTTGCAGTTATTATATAATAAGATTTTTATAGCAAAGCTCGTTAGATATACTGAGATTACAGACATGAAACAAGATGATGCTCTTGAAATGTTTGTTAGATTTAATAGTGGTGGAAAACCACTTCGCAAATCGGAAATTACGATGTCAATTCTAGAGGCATATTGGCCGAGTGCGAGAAGCGAGTTTGGTAAAATTCTTGTCGATTCATATGAGAAATACGATACGGACTTTATAATTCGTTCAGCCTTGATGTTATAAAATCAAATATTAACAAAGGTATTGCAGAGACTTTAAAAAATGATTGGAGCGAATTCAAAAGAGCGCTAACAAACTTAGAGAGGTTACTTCATGAGTTGAAAATAGATGTTAGACATTTTTCAAGTAGTTGGAACGTTCTGCTACCGATAATATACTACTACATTTATTATAATCCCGAATATAGCAATAATATAAATGCGGTTCGTGTATATTTACTTAGAGCAATATTTTTCACTTATTTCCAATCTGGTACTACAGGAAAGCTACAACAAATGAAAAGTTATATTAACAGCTTTGATCATGAAATCACTATCGAAATGCTTGATCAAATCAATGATTTGAGAATAACTGAAGGCAAAACAGAGGATGTCCTTAACTCAGAAAAAGGAAGCAGGGTTGCTGGGGAAGTTCTATATTATTTGAGTCTTGATTGGAGAAATAAAAGATTTAAATATGAACAAGACCATCTTCATCCGGCCAGTCGCTTTGATAATAGTAAACCTCATACGATTTCAATGGATGAATGGAGAAAATGGAGAAGTATGCGAAATAAACTTCCTAATCTTCATCTACTTGAAGGAAGAAGTAATGGTAGCAAAAATGATATGAGGCTTATTGATTATTACAACGATATGAATGATGAACAAAAGGCAAGATTTCATGAAGAAGCAATCATTTCAAACGATGTTTCACTTGAATTTGAAGATTTTGAAAAGTTTTATGAAATGCGCAAGGAAATCCTTACAACGGAGATTCGTGCGTTGCTGGGTGATATGAGGTCTATAAAGCCATTGAAATACGTACGAAGTGTAAGAAATTACACACTTCCTTCTTAGTGTCTGTACGGAGTATGTATAAAAATTTAATTTAGCTATGGAAATAATCAAAAGTGCGAAATGGAATATTATCGCACTTTTTTGGATATATATGGATATTTTTTGTGTTTTAATATCAAAACTCTTACAAAAAATGACAAAATTTTTAATGGTTAGATAGTAATATATTTATAAGAAATTTGAACTTTAAATATTGAAAAAGGCAAACTTATCGAAATGTAAGGACGCAAAGCTACGAGTCTAAAGTCCTGTAGGATATGATAGTCGGGTTGCCAAAGACAGTAATATTAGTTTGTCTGGCTATTCCGATTGTATATGGATAGCTTTTTTAATAAATTAAAGTATAACAATTTAAAAATACAAATTTGAATAATAGTTGTCTAATAGATTAGTTTATTAAATTATGCTTGTAGAATGCTGTCATTAATAATGGGGAATAAAGAATGAGTTTATTTTGAACAATTGGAAAAGGTGTTGGAACTGTCGGTGGAGGGGTTATTGGTGGCACTGTTAAAGTAGCTAGAAAAGCTGTAGGAAGTAAATGGAAAGGCTCTGGTGAATGGTTAGAGGAAGTTGGAGAAAGTGTTCAATCCGCTTCTAAAATAGCTTTAGAAAATGCAGGACAGTTTGTTGATGGTGCGGTACAAGGTACATATGGTGCTATTAAAAAAGATGAGAATTATAAACAAAAGGGATTAAATGATATAAAGGATTCAGCAGGTAAAACGATAAAGGGAATTGGTTCTGCCCTAAAATACACTGTTAATAATGCTGGAAGCACCTATAAAGGATTTACAAGCGGAGATAAAGAGCAAGCAATAAAAGGGTTGAAGAATCTTGGAAAAGTAGTATCTGTGTCAGGCCATGCTATTGGTATAGTAGATTTAGTAGATGGGGCAGATATTGTTGAAGCAGAGGAAATTGAAACTAGAAATGATCATTTAAACTGGTATGAACATCCAGAAACAGGAGTAGCTTTTGTTGAAAAAACAGTTGATCTACCTAATGGACAAGTTATTGGAGGTACATTCCCTATATTTGATGAAACCTTCAATGTCGTGATTATGGAAAAATTGTATTTAGAAAGTGATGATGTACACTTTAAAGTAGCTAATGATACATTGCTTCAAGGTATTTCAGAGAATCCAAACCTTGCCAATGAACTAGGTTTCTCACAAGCTGATATTCAAGGTCTTGCAGACGGACGAACACCTGAAGGATACACTTGGCATCATAATGAGGAACCGGGTGTTTTGCAGTTAGTAGATGAAGAGACTCATGCTCAAACTGCACATACAGGTGGGAGAGCAATTTGGGGCGGTGGAAGTGAAAACCGTTAATACTATAAAGAAATTATGCCTAAAAGGATTAAGCTAGCTTAATAAATAAATTTAAAGAGAAAGACTTTATATTTTGACCTTGTATCTATAAGAATAGGAGAGATATTTAATGTTAAATAGCTCATTAAAAAAAGAAGCGGTAAGAAAACTACAAAATGCTGTATATAAATATGAGAAACCCTCTAAGGAATTACAAAATAATGCAATTAAATTACATAATGTAAGAACTTATGCAGAAGATGTAATTCAAAAAGTAGAAGATTATATAAATACTTTGGCTAATACTCCAAAGGAGTTTGACAAAACCTTCGAAGAAGTCCATGTAAATCTTGCAAGCTTCAAGGCACTTAGCGAAACCTCATATGATGAGAAAGAAATGATTAAGTTAGCATGTGGAGGTACAGCAGCGGGTGTTGCAGCAGGAGTAGCTACAGCGGCACTTGCTCCAACAGCAGCAATGGCGATTGCTACTACTTTTGGAACTGCATCAACAGGAGCAGCTATTTCTGGTTTATCAGGAGCAGCAGCTACTAATGCGGCTTTAGCTTGGTTAGGTGGTGGAGCTTTAGCTGCAGGTGGTGGCGGAATGGCCGGGGGAAGTGCCTTACTAGCATTAGCAGGTCCTATTGGTTGGGGGATTGGTGCAGCTAGTTTAGCGGCAGGTGGTTTCTTTGCAAGTAAAAAGAATAAGGAAGCGGCCATCAAAGCAGATAAGGAACGAGTTGAAATTGTAAAGTCTACTAGAGTTCTTGATGCTACATCTAAAGAGATTACCAATTTAAAATCTACTACACAAACATTGGCTACGAACTTAGAGCAAAGTTTGATTGCATTTATTAGTAAAACGAAAAATGTAAAGTCTTTCACAGCTTTTTCACAGGATGAACGTAATTTAATAAGAGCCATAATCAATAACACAGAAAGCTTGGTAAGTAAGATGTCCACAAATGTTTGGAAAGACCAAATAACTGCAGCTGGAGTGGATGGGTTTAACCAATGGCAAAGTCTATCCATCGCTAAACAGTTAGATCAAATCGTAAAGAAAAATTGGTTAATTAGCAACAGCAAAATATAAATTTTGAAACTGCATTGAAACATATGTTCCCTCAGAGCCAAAGAATATACTAAGTTCTGAACAAACGAAACATGGCGAAGTAGCAGAACATCTAGAAGTTAATGTTCGAAATGCTTGGGCGGCCTTAAAAGGTCAAAGTGAAGTTGCTACATTTGATGGAGTGGCTCGTACTGCACCAGAGGACTTCATATTAGATGGTATAAAGTATCAATCTAAATTTATCAATGTTTCAAATAACACACTTAAACATATACTTGATCATTATGGTAAGTATCAAGATAGTTCCATGAATAACTCTATACCAAAAGATCAATATAAGGTTATTGAAGCTATTAGATCAGGCCAAAATCCTAGTAACTTAAACGATAAATCGATTCGTGCCATTCTTCAAAAGGTAGAAGAACTAGAGCGTCAGACAGGTAGAAGTTTTCAAGAAATCGTAAAACCGTCTGTTTCAAATTATAGTGAAGCTCAATTAGGTACAGCTTGGGAAACGGTATCAAAACATCAGGACCAAATTGTTGACGAGAATCAAAAAATTCAAGATGAAATTCAAAAAGATGCAAGTGAAAAAACAAAATCTATTGAGGCTAAAAAAGGACCTTCAATTGGTGAAGGAGTTAAAGTTGCTGGTACAGCAGCAGCCATTGCAGCTTCGTTAAATACAAATACAGTAATTTATACTAAGGTGAAAAATGGGAAAAAAATTCAGGATTTTAATAAAGATGATTGGAAGGAAGTCGGTATAAGGTCTGCAGGTGCAGGTGCCAAAGGTGGTGTTACTGCTGGGAGTATATACGCTTTAACTAATTTAACCTCTCTGTCAGCTCCGTTTGCAGGTGCTGTTACAAGTGCAACCATGGGGTTATCATCTTTACTTGCGGATTTAAATAAGCACCAAATCTCTATGGATGAATTTGTCACACAAGGTCAAATCCTTTGTATTGAAGCAGGTATTGCAGCTACAGGTGGAGCAATAGGACAAATGCTAATACCTATTCCAGTATTAGGCTCTGTTATTGGTACAGTTACAGCAAATTTCGTCTGGGGATTTGCAAAAGACAAATTAGGCACGAGAGAACAGGAATTAAAGAAAAGAAAATGCTAGATTCCTACACAGAATCTATTATTTTAGTAAAGGTAGATAAAGCGTATCAGGACATTAATTCTAAAATAAACACAAAATATGCTCATTATAATTCACTTATTGAAGCAGCGTTCGATGTTCATGTAAATTCAGCCGTTCTAGCTGCTGCTTCAGTAAATTTAGCAGTTGAGTTAGGTGTGCATGAGCAAAAAATCTTAAAAAATGATGCTGATTTAGATGCTTTTTTCTTATGGTAATAAGATTAATGAAATTCGTAATATTTAAATAGCCTTGGTGAAAGACAAAATGATTTATAGATTTGGTTTATTTCTTCTTAATATTTTTCAATAGAAAGGAAGAAGCATTTGGAGAAAAAATTGAATTTTTATATGAAGGCAACAAAATAAGTTATGAAGAAGATGGCATGGGTATGAAGCTTTTGATTAATGGTGTCTTTCAAGATAAACATATCTTCGTGACTCCATTTGGTACATCAATGAAAGGAAAACTAGAAGACAAAAAAGTTGAAGTGATTTGTGAAAGTAGGTTGTTATACTATTTGACTGAATTACATATAGACAATAAATTAGTTGAATCAAGAAAAACTTTAACATGATTGAAGCTGTATTAGATCTTAATTTATCTTTTAAATGCTAACAAATTGCTAACGCAATCCCATAAAAAACGGTAAATCCCGTTAAAGATGTTACAGTAAATAATATCCAAAACGTTGACTTACCGCACTTTTTGCACCTCATGTTAACAATATTACACTCTAGCAGACTACTGGCGGCATGATGTAATACAATAAAACGAAAAGTCATCTCGTTAAATAATTTACAAACGTAAAAATCATTTACACAAATTTTACACAAACTCATCACGAGTCATTGTAAAATCAGTGTTTATCAAACTTCTTATATCCCGACCACCGGTATTTGCGGGTGTAGTTTAGTGGTAAAACCTCAGCCTTCCAAGCTGATGATGAGGGTTCGATTCCCTTCACCCGCTTATATGGAAGTAAAGGACTGTAGACAATCTCTATTTATTAGCAGATTGTCTACAGTTTTTTTAGTTGAAGTGATTAGTTTTGTTGTTTTTTACTAACCTTAACGAAGTGCATAATGAGTGAAGAGAATGGATGAAAGGCTTCAGTAACGAGAAATGCATTCTCCTTAAAAAATATATGCAGAATACAGGTTGGTTAACAAGAAATATGGTGGAAATGAAAACTTTTCGTATTGATGGTTGACAGGATAGCTTTTATTAGATAAAATTTTCTTTGAAGTTGATAATCATTATCAATGACATGATGATGATCTAAAATGTTCGGATGGAGTGAATGACCTTGTCTAGATTATTTACTGAAGACTTAAGAATTGCATACGGTGATAGAGAGATTGTGAAGAACTTAAACATGATGATACCAGACGGTGAGATTACGGCTATTATTGGGCCGAATGGTTGTGGTAAATCGACTGTCTTAAAGACGATTGCAAGAATTATCCAAGCCAAAGCTGGGTCTGTATATCTTGATGGAAAGCAAATCAGTAAGGAATCGACAAAAGCGATTG
The DNA here is from genome assembly GCF_038007625.1 of Cytobacillus sp. FSL K6-0129. Taxonomy (NCBI): domain Bacteria; kingdom Bacillati; phylum Bacillota; class Bacilli; order Caryophanales; family Bacillaceae; genus Cytobacillus; species Cytobacillus sp. FSL K6-0129. The sequence goes on from NZ_JBBOXM010000001.1 coordinate 4,546,356, forward strand.
CACAAAAAATGGCCATTCTTCCTCAATCTCCTGATGCTCCTGAAGGCTTAACGGTTTCAGAGCTAGTATCTTATGGAAGATTTCCATATCAAAAGGGTATGGGGAGATTAACAGCAAAAGATCGCCAGGTGATAGATTGGGCACTCCAAGTAACAGGAATTGCAGAATTTAAAGATAGAGAAGTAGATGCATTGTCTGGTGGACAGCGGCAAAGAGTATGGATCGCGATGGCTTTGGCTCAAGAGACTGATATAATCTTATTAGATGAGCCGACTACATATTTAGATATGTGTCATCAATTGGAAGTATTAGAACTGTTAAAAGAGCTTAATCAGTTAGAAAATAGAACAATTGTTATGGTTATTCATGATTTAAACCATGCAGCAAGGTTTGCTGATTATTTAATTGCTATGAGAGCAGGCAAAATTATTAAAAATGGTGCTGCGAAGGAAGTTATGAATAAGCAGATTTTAAGAGAAGTATTTAATATTGATGCAGAAATTGGTATTGATCCACGTACACAAAAACCAATCTGCTTAACTTATGATTTAATTGATAGTAGGATGGTAGTTCAAGAGCAAGTCGTTTAATGATTTGCTTCTTTTTTTGACTATAATTGAGAATGATTATTATTTTAAAGGTGGATGGAGAACTTGAAAAAGCAATTGGTATTTTTATTTTTTATTCTATTATTAGTTTTAACAGCTTGCGGAAATGGTGGGAATGAATCGTCAGGTGAAGGCAGTAAGGAAACGGAAAAAGAAACATTTACATATAAATCAGAAAATGGAGAAATGGAGTTACCAGCTAATCCTGAAAGAGTAGCATCTATGGCTTACACTGGTAATGTTCTATCATTAGGGATTACGCCAGTAGCAATAGATGAGTGGTCTAAAGCGAACAAATTTTATGGTGATAAACTGAAAGATTCTGAAGTCATTACAGCAGATAATGTAGAGAAATTATTAGAATTAGAACCAGATTTAATTATTGCATATTCAACTGACGAAAATTTAGATAAATACAAAGAAATCGCGCCAACCGTCACATTAACTTATGAAAAATATGGCTATTTAGATCAACACCTTGAAATAGGTAAGGTGTTAGGAAAAGAGCAGGAAGCACAAGCATGGGTGGAAGAGTGGAAAGAAAAGACAGCTGCTGAAGGTGAGAAAGTAAAAGAGGCAATTGGTGATGATGCGACTATTATGGTATTTGAGACATTTGGTAAAGACATGTATGTGTATGGTGAGAACTGGGGACGCGGAACAGAAATCATTTATCAAGCACTTGGTTTAAAAGCACCTAAAGCGGTAGAAGAAGAAGTATTTGGACCAGGGTACTTAGCTATATCTTCAGAAGTCATACCAAAATATGCTGGAGATTATATTTTCCTAGGAGATGGACAAGGAGCCGATAATTCCTTTACTGAAACAGATGTTTGGAAAGGCATCCCAGCAGTGGAAAATGACCGCGTGTTTACATTTGACTCTTCTTCTTTCTATTTCAATGATCCCATTTCATTGGAAGAAGAATTAGCATTTATCGTTGAAAATTTACTTGGGGCTAAGTAATATAATGAAAAATAATACTTTTAATGAAGCAAAGGAAAAGAAAATATATGCACGTCCTGCAATTGCTTCTATTATTCTAGCACTAAGCTGCCTACTTTTAGTAGGTAGCTTAGTTTTGGCTATTTCGGTTGGAGCAGCGAGTATTTCATTTGCAGATGTTTGGCAAGCTGTATTTGCTTATGAACAAGGAAACGAAGACCACCAAATTATAAGAAGTATACGATTACCTCGTGAGCTAGGAGCTGCTGTTGTCGGCGCGGCTTTTGCTGTTAGTGGTGCCATTATGCAAGGAATGACAAAAAACCCTTTAGCAGATCCGGGTTTACTAGGTTTAAATGCAGGTGCAAGTTTAGGACTAGCGATTGCCTTCTCGTATGTAGGCAATACAAATTATATGATTATTATGTTATTCTCATTTATTGGAGCAGGGATTGCTGCTTGCTTAGTATTTGGATTTAGCGCAATGAAAAGAGGTGGGATGAGTCCACTAAAAATAACGTTAGCTGGTGCGGCAGTTACTGCATTTCTTTCATCGATTGGAGAAGGGATAGCACTTATAAATAAATTATCACAAAGTATTGCCTTTTGGACTGCTGGTGGCGTTTCAGGAACAACATGGGCACAGTTGCAAATTGTTACACCTACAGTACTTTTCGGTATTATAATTGCCATCATGCTCTCAAGAAGTTTGACTGTATTAAGCTTTGGAGAAGATGTGGCTAAAGGCTTAGGGCAAAGAACTTTTATTGTTAAGGCTGTGCTCATGACGGTTGTTCTTATATTAGCAGGTGCCGCGGTTTCTCTTGTTGGGGCGATTGCTTTTGTTGGTTTATTAATTCCTCATATCGTGAGATTTTTAGTCGGTACGGATTATAGATGGATTATTCCGTGTTCAGCCGTAATAGGTAGTGTGTTTTTAGTTTTAGCCGATACGGCAGCAAGAATGGTTAATCCTCCTTTTGAAACACCAATGGGAGCAATTGTAGCAATACTTGGCCTACCTTTCTTCTTGTACCTTGCAAGAAAGGGGAGATCATTAATATGATTAGTGCCCGCCACTTTAAACGTTCAATTATTATCATTATCTCGACGTTCGTGTTACTATTGCTTATCTTTACAATTAGTGTAGCAACAGGATTTGCCTCTTTAAGTCCCGATCGTCTTTTGCCAACATTACTTGGTAATGGAACGGCGAAGGAAAACCTGATTTTATTTACCTTTAGATTGCCGAGGATACTGATTGCGGTGCTCGCAGGCATGGGTTTAGCTTTGTCGGGGGCAATATTACAGAGTATTACGAGGAACCCGTTAGCAGATCCGGGAATACTAGGAATTAATTCAGGTGCCGGTTTGTTTGTCGTTTTCTTTGTTTTGTTATTTGGAAATAGTACAGGCAATCATTTATATTTGTTGCCACTATTCGCTTTAATTGGAGGATTAATTACCGCTATATTCATTTACCTTCTCTCTTACAAGAGAGGGGAGGGCATTCAACCTGGTAGAATGCTTTTAGTTGGTGTAGGATTAGCTGCTGCTATAAATGGTGCATTGTTAACTCTTGCTTCTAAAATGGCTAGAGAAGAGTATGATTTCTTCGCCAACTGGGCTGCAGGGAGAATATGGGGAGATGATTGGTTATTTGTCTTTGCTCTCCTTCCTTGGCTTGCAATATTAATCCCGTTCATTTACTTTAAATCAAATACGCTAAATACGATGGCTTTAAATGAAGAGCTTTCTGTAGGTCTTGGAGTTAAAACGAATAAGGAAAGGTATATACTGTTATTGGCTTCCGTGGCCTTGGCAGCTGCGTCAGTATCCGTTAGTGGTGGTATAGCATTTATCGGTTTGTTAGCACCCCATATTGCAAGAAGCTTAGTCGGTCCTAGACATCAGTTGTTTTTGCCTGTTGCGGCAATGTTTGGGGGCTTACTTTTACTTTCAGCAGATACGGTTGGCAGAGTTTTACTTGATACGATTGGCATACCAGCGGGAGTAATTGTATCATTTATTGGGGCGCCGTATTTTCTATATTTAATGGCTAAGAAATAATAGACTTAAAAATCGAACAAAATAAGAGTGAAATGCACCCCACTTGCTAGACACAATCTAACAAGTGGGGTGCATTTTTTCTATAGCCAAATTTAATGCTGTAGAAAAATAGGATATTATTTTTTTAAACTATTACCTCAACTTGACCATTACCTCCATGAACTTGGATAAACATATCTTTTAGTGAGTTGAGCAGTGCTTGTGCCTCAACTGTTTCAATTGAATGTCTTAAAAAGACGACTTGTAATGCATTGGTTGTCTGTTCATTAACATTTGTTCTAGTAGAATCTACAAATGGACTACCAAATGGCCCAAGTGAATCACTTAAAATAATTAAGTTTTTTAGTGAATTATCACGTCCGTTTAATCCTCCGTAAACTTCTCCATCAGCTCCGATTCTCACATCAATATTTCCGTTGATACAATCTAAATCGTATATGCCAATCGGGACTTCGTATTTTAATGAGAAAAAATTATTAATATCAGCGGCACTGTTGATGCTCTGTAGGTAGTTCTGTTTTTTAATTCTTCGATACATTGCTTCAGCAGAATGACGATATTTGTTGGGGTCTTTACCTGTTTGTTTGAAAATACTTCGCCATTCTTTTATCCCTGCAAATTCAGTTATATTCTTTTCTTCAAGATCAAAAAATAATGACTCTTGAAAGAGTTGTAAGCGGCCCTTTACCATTTGGGGAGAACCTGATATAGTGATATGATTGTATGTAATGATGCCTATTTTGAATTGAGGGAATAAGGTCTTTAAATCTTTTGAAATGTTGATTACCAATGTTTACACCTCCTGATTTTATAATAACTAGTTTATCATGAGAGGGAAGATGAATCACATGGAAAACCAAGGAGGAGTGAATAATCCTTGAATATAGCTGAACTAAAAGAAGAAATCATTCGCTATAGTAAGACGATTGGAATAGATAAGATTGGATTTACCACTGCATCAACTTTTGATGGTTTGCGGAATAGATTAATGAAACAACAAGAGCTCGGATACCAATCAGGTTTTGAAGAGCCTGATATAGAAAAGAGAGTCAACCCTGCGTTATTGATGGATCAACCGATGTCGATTATTAGTATTGCCCTAGCTTATCCAACAAAGATGAGAGAGCGCGTAGTGAGTAAACCGGGTGAGAGAAGAGGTATTTTTTGCCGTGCTTCTTGGGGAGATGACTATCATTTAGTGTTGAAGGATCGTCTAAGTAAGTTAGAAGCCTACTTGGAAGAGCTTGTTCCTGATGTCCGATTTACATCAATGGTCGATACAGGTGCTTTATCTGACCGTGCTGTAGCTGAGCGAGCGGGTATAGGGTGGAGTGGAAAGAATTGTTCTATCTTTACACCTGAATTCGGCTCTTACGTCTATTTAGGTGAAACCATCACAAATATTCCTTTTGAACCGGACGAGCCACTAGAGTCAAAGTGTGGGACTTGTACGAAATGTATTGATGCTTGTCCTACAGGTGCACTCGTTCAAGGCGGGCAACTAAATGCGCAACGTTGTATTTCCTTTATTACGCAAACAAAAGGATTTATGCCCGATGAGTTTCGCGAAGAATTAGGGAATCGAATTTATGGCTGTGATACTTGTCAAACGATTTGTCCAGAAAATAAAGGCAAGGATTTTCATTTTCATGAAGAAATGGAGCCAGATTCAGAAATTGTCAAACCTTTGTTAAAACCGATACTTCATATGAGCAATAGAGAGTTTAAGGAGAAGTTTGGTCGTCTTTCTGGTTCGTGGAGAGGGAGGAAACCTATTCAGAGAAATAGTATTATCGCTCTAGCTCATTTTAAGGATGAATCAGCTGTGGGAGATTTAATCATGTTAATGAAAAAAGACCCACGACCAGTAATTAGAGGAACAGCAGCATGGGCATTAGGGAAAATTGGAGGCGAAGAGGCAGAAAAAGCTTTACAAGCAATGCAAGCTACAGAAGAGGATCATGAAGTCCAACAAGAAATCGAAAAAGGTTTAAAGATGTTTAATCCTATTATGTAGTATGTGAGAAAGTAATGCGATTACTTTCTCTTTTTTTATCGTTAAACCCCTCTTATGAACATATGCATGTTAATGGAGGGAGTGATACGATGAAAGAACAATTGCAAGAACTATTAGAAAAAAGAGTCAGGCAATGTGTCAGCAATGAGAGAGAATCTATTCATACTTGTATGAAGATAAAAAATAAAAAAAGAAGTTTAGAAAAAAGGGGAGCAAGTATCGTAAAGGCAAAGGCAATTGGAAAAATCAAAGGAGAGCCGCACATTCAAGAAGATAGTAAATATATTTCGTATAAGGCGCATTTTCAATATTTAATTAAGCAAGGAAAGACTTTTTATATTGAAGAAGAGGTGGAAGAACGAGTGGCTGAGTTTTATAAAGAAACGCTCGTTGAGGATAAAGAAAAGTTGGTTCTTTATGATCAAGACACGGTTGATATCTTAGAGGAAGATTCGCGTTCATCTTATCCATTTCATTTTGACCGCAGAAAAGCGGTACAATACGCAGAAAAATGGTGGAATAGCCATAATCCACAGTTTCATGCATTTGATGTCGATTGTACGAATTATATCTCTCAATGTCTACATGCAGGAGGAGCCCCGATGCGCGGATTTCCTGCTAGAGGAACGGGGTGGTGGATGCGCAGTAAAAATTGGAGCTATAGTTGGAGTGTAGCTCATTCTATGCGTATTCATTTAGCTAACTCGACAATTGGATTACGAGCGAAAGAAGTGGAGCGTCCTGAGGAATTATTGCTAGGAGATGTCATTTGTTATGATTTTCAAGGAGATGGTCGTTTTGACCATACGACGATTGTGACGGCTAAAGATGAACAGAATATGCCGCTTGTAAATGCCCATACGACTAATAGTCGCAAACGCTATTGGGATTATGAAGACTCTACCGCTTATACTGAAAATATTAAATATAAATTCTTTACGATTTATGATGCCTAGCACTTACCTTTCGTAATGAGCTGAAGAAGTGTATAATAAGAGCGAGATATTATAATAGAGGTGAACAGTTAGTGTCAGTGAATGTGGTTTTATATCAACCAGAAATTCCAAGCAATACAGGTAATATCGCTCGTACTTGTGCAGCTACTTATACAACGCTTCATTTAATTCGACCATTAGGGTTTTCAACGGATGATAAGATGTTAAAAAGAGCGGGTTTAGATTATTGGACGTATGTAGATATTGTTTATTATGATTCGTTAGAAGAATTTTTAGAGAAAAATAAAGACGGCGAATTTTTCTTGTTAACAAAACATGGGAAACAACCGCATACTACTTTTGATTATAGTGATCAATCAAAAAATTACTTCTTTATCTTTGGAAGAGAAACAACTGGCTTACCAAAGGAATTTATTCAAGCGAATCTTGATCGCGCTTTAAGAATACCTATGAATGAGCATATGCGCTCACTAAATTTATCAAACACAGCAGCTATTTTGATTTATGAAGCCCTGCGTCAGCAAGGATATCCACGAATGAGCTAGCGTGAATAAGAAGGTCTGCTCTTACATTTGGCAAGATCTTCTTTTTATATACTAATTTTTTTTACATAGGGGAGATGAGATGATGAATGAAATGATTCAATTGATGAAAGACCATCGTTCAGTACGCCATTTTGAGGATAAACGTTTAACGAAAGAGCAAATTAAGGAGATTGTGACAGCCGCTCAGTCTGCTTCTACTTCAAGTTTTGTACAAGCGTATTCTATTATAGGTGTTTCCGACCAACAGAAGAAGGAAAAGTTGGCCGAATTGGCAGGAAACCAAGGGTTTGTTGCAGACAGTGGGCATTTCTTTGTGTTTTGCGCAGATCTTCATCGTCATGAAGTCATTGCAGAACTAGAAGGGATAGATTTAACTGAGTCCATTGAAAGTACGGAAAAATTTATGGTGGCTTTAATCGATGCAGCTTTAGCAGCCGAAAACGCAAGCTTAGCAGCTGAATCCATGGGTCTTGGCATTTGTTATGTTGGTGGCTTACGGAATCAACTTCAAGAAGTAAGCGAAGTATTAAAAACACCTGATCATGTGATACCATTATTCGGACTAGCAGTTGGGTACCCAGCGAAAAGGAATGCGCAAAAGCCGCGTCTACCAATGAACCATATTTATCATGAAAATGAATATGAACAGGACAAGGACATATATATTCAAGAATTACAAGCATACAATGAGGTGATTTCTGCTTACTATAAAGAGCGAACAGCAGGTAAGCGTGATGATACTTGGACAAGTCAGATTGCTGGTATGTTTGAGCGTAAAAAGAGAATGTACATGAAGCAATTTGTTCAAGAAAAAGGTTTAGATAAACGATAAAAAAACTGCGGGAGTTAGACTCTCGCAGTTTTTTTTTGTGTTAGCGCATATTATTTAATGTGCTTACCAGGCTTATCATCATAGCCCGCTGTGAAAATTGAAACTAAAAATGCCACCATCACACCTAAAATTAGGACTGTACCCATTATGTATGGCCTCCTTTTTCCTAAAAATAGAAACACAACATATAACTTTATTATATCCTAATAAATTTAAATAGTGAATGCAAATCATGGATATTATTGGACAGTTCTGCATAGGAATGTGTATTAGATATTAGCGTTATTCAAGACCCACTTTTTACAGATCTTGGGGGATGGATAATCTAATGTTGTTTTTATTTGTAAAAGCCCTTTAACCGACTAAATTTTTTGTCATTTGTTTTCGGTAAGCATGTTTGTTTTTCTTCAAGCATAGATTGTAATAATCGTCTCTGATAATGTGACAGGGGGAGGTCCATATGGATATTCTAAAAAAAGTGGAGTTGTATAGACGAGAAGAGGAAAAGTTGAAATGGGAAGGGACTTTTGGAGAGTACTTAGAAATCATAAAAGAAAAGCCATGGGTTGCCCAGTCCGCACATTCACGGGTTTATAATATGATCAAAGACGCTGGTGTTAATGATGTGAAAGGGCAGAAAACATATGAATTCTTTAGCAATCAATTATTTGGCCTAGAAGAGTCATTAGAACGACTTGTCGAAGAATATTTTCATCCGTCGGCGAAAAGATTAGATGTGAGAAAGCGGATATTATTATTAATGGGGCCCGTAAGCGGCGGGAAATCAACCCTTGTGACGATGTTAAAGAGAGGGTTAGAAGCCTATTCATTAACAGATAAAGGAGCGGTATATGCCATTAAAGGCTGTCCAATGCATGAGGACCCACTTCATCTTATCCCACATCATTTGCGCAAAGACTTTTTAGATGAATATGGAATTAGAATTGAAGGAAACTTATCACCACTCAATATGATGAGGCTTGAACAAGAATATAATGGAAAAATTGAAGATGTAATAGTCGAAAGAGTGATGTTTTCAGAAGATAAGCGGGTAGGGATTGGTACATTTAGCCCCTCTGACCCTAAATCTCAAGACATTGCTGATTTAACAGGAAGTATAGACTTCTCCACAATTGCCGAATATGGTTCCGAGTCTGATCCAAGAGCTTATCGATTTGATGGGGAACTGAATAAGGCCAATCGGGGTATGATGGAATTCCAAGAAATGCTTAAATGCGATGAAAAATTTCTATGGCATCTCCTATCATTAACGCAAGAAGGAAACTTCAAAGCAGGCCGGTTTGCCTTAATATCAGCGGATGAATTGATTGTTGCTCATACAAATGAAACGGAATATCGTTCGTTTATAAGTAATAAGAAAAATGAGGCACTGCATTCACGGATTATTGTGATGCCAATTCCATATAATTTGAAGGTAACCGAGGAAGAGAAAATTTATGAGAAAATGATTTTTGAAAGTGATGTGTCAGATGTTCATATTGCTCCCCATACATTAAAAGTTGCTGCTATGTTTACAATATTAACAAGAATGAAGGATCCGAAAAAAGGCGATATTGACTTAGTTAAGAAGATGCGTTTATACGATGGTGAAAGTGTAGAAGGTTTTAATCGTGCAGACGTAGAAGAAATGAAAAAAGAACATGCAGATGAGGGAATGAGTGGCATCGACCCCCGTTACGTAATCAATCGCATTTCCTCTACCATCATTCGTAAAGAGATGACGTCGATTAATGCCTTAGATGTATTAAGGTCATTAAAAGAGGGATTAGATCAACATCCATCCATTACTGCTGAACTGAAAGAACGATATTTGAACTTTATTTCACTTGCTCGAAAAGAATACGATGAAATTGCGAAGAAAGAAGTGCAAAAGGCATTTGTTTACTCTTATGAAGAATCAGCGAAAACATTAATGGAGAATTACCTTGATAATGTTGAGGCTTATTGCAATAAGGCTAAACTAAGAGACCCACTTACTGGAGAAGAAATCAATCCAGATGAAAAACTAATGCGCTCGATTGAGGAGCAAATCGGGATTTCAGAAAATGCTAAAAAAGCATTTCGTGAAGAAATTCTCATTCGTATTAGTGCTTATGCTAGAAAAGGTAAACGATTTGATTATAATTCGCATGATCGCCTGCGTGAAGCTATTCAAAAGAAATTATTTGCTGACTTAAAGGATGTCGTCAAAATTACAACTTCTTCAAAAACACCGGATGAACAACAATTGAAGAAGATTAATGAAGTAGTCGCACGTCTTATTGATGAACATGGCTATAATTCCACATCTGCAAATGATTTACTTCGTTATGTGGGTAGTCTATTAAATAGGTAAACCGTCCAGCCTATTGTTTAAAAAAGACAGAAATAGGGTATTTAAACAATAGAGGTGACGAATAATGTCAAAAGAAGAAAAAGTACCGGAAAATAGCTCAATGGCAAGCAATGAAGAAGAAATAGAAACTCTTGGAAAAGAAATGGAACAAATGAAATCGAAAGAAGAATTGAAAGAAATGCAAAAAACACCTGATCCTAAACAGGAAGTCGGTAAGCGAAAATCATAAAAGCTACAAACAATGAAAAAAGCAATGGACCCCATTGCTTTTTTCATTATATTCATATTTTGTATTAGTTGAACGATGGATGATAGATAGTAATCGCCCAACTTTAATAATTGTCTAAATAATATGTAAATAATTCTGTTTTAAAGCATAGGATAGAGTAATCAACATTTTTTGAACCTAGCTATAAGTAAATATTTTCAGGTTAGCAATGGACACTCGTCATATTGTATGTTTTTGGGTGAGATATGTGAATGAATTCCGTAAAATCCTTAAAGTTTTTTAAAAACAAAAAAGGAGGGCAAATGAGAATGACCGAAAAAAATCAAAACCATCAGTTTGTCGTGTCACAGGAAGATTGGTCCCTCCATCGTAAAGGGCATGATGATCAACAACGCCATCAAGAAAAAGTACAGGATGCCATCAGAAACAATTTACCTGACCTGATTACAGAAGAAAACATTGTCATGTCCAATGGTCGTGATGTCGTTAAAATACCGATTCGTTCCTTAGATGAATATAAAATTCGCTACAATTATGATAAGAATAAGCATGTCGGTCAAGGTGATGGCGATAGTCAAGTTGGTGATGTAGTAGCGAGAGATGGGTCAGGTCAGAAAGGGCAAGGTAAAGGGCAAGGTGCAGGGGATCAAGCGGGTGAGGATTACTTTGAAGCAGAAGTCTCTTTAATGGAAATTGAGGAAGCGTTATTTAAACAATTGGAGCTACCGAACTTAAAGAAAAAGGAACAAGATCAAATTGTCGTCGAGAATATTGAATTTAATGATATTCGCAAAACTGGTCTTATGGGGAATATAGATAAAAAGAGAACAATGATGTCAGCTTTTAAGCGAAATGCGATGCACGGGAAATCAGCTTTTCACCCCATTTATCAAGAAGACTTAAAGTTCAAGACTTGGAATGAAGTCGTGAAGCCTGAATCGAAAGCAGTTGTGCTAGCAATGATGGATACAAGTGGTTCGATGGGTATCTGGGAGAAATATATGGCGAGAAGTTTCTTCTTTTGGATGACTCGGTTTTTACGAACGAAATATGAAACGGTAGAAATTGAATTTATTGCGCATCATACAGAAGCAAAGGTAGTATCAGAAGAAGATTTCTTTTCTAAAGGAGAAAGTGGCGGCACAATCTGTTCGTCTGCTTATCGTAAAGCATTGGAGTTAATTGATCAAAAGTATAACCCAGTCAGATATAATATATATCCATTCCATTTCTCAGATGGGGATAATTTAACTTCAGATAATGCAAGATGTGTAAAACTTGTTGAAGAGTTAATGAAAGTATCAAGTATGTTTGGCTACGGGGAAGTGAATCAATATAACCGCCATTCCACTTTAATGTCAGCATACAAAAATATAAAAAATGATTTGTTCCGTTATTATATTTTAAAGCAGAAGGCTGATGTATTCCATGCGATGAAAGGCTTTTTTAAAGAACAAGAACAGAAGGAAAAGTTGGCTTAATGAGAGCCTGTTTTGAAAGGTTCGCAACTAAGTTCTGAAGTGTAATAGCTTACTTACGAGCGTTTCGGAGGCAGGTTTTGAAAAATGATGAGAACAAAGCAATCGAGCTTTTTAGTTATATCACAGCGATTGATGCTGTGTTTTTTTTTGCTCAACTGACTTAGCACTATGTAGATTTGAGCACTTTTATCTGTAATTCTTTTAAGTAGCTCTCTTCATCTACTTATGTCATAATTTTCATAAAGAGTAATATGGAGGGGTTTCCTTTGCACAAAATTCAAGATTTAGGTAATGATATTCAATTGATTGATTTAATGGATTTACAAACACCTGAGCGTACGGGGGCGTATATATTAGGTGCTGAAGAATTAACAGTGATTGAAACAAGTGCTAGTCCTTCGATTCCCCATCTTATAGAAGGAATGCAGGAATTGAACATTAACCTTGAAGACATCAAGCATATTATTGTCACTCATGTACATTTAGACCATGCTGGGGGAACTGGTTTGTTCTTAGAACAATGTCCAGAAGCAAAAGTATATGTTCATCCAAGAGGTAAACGGCATTTAGCTGACCCTAGTAAATTAATTGCTGGTGCTAGAATGGTATATGGCGATGATTTTGATCAACTATTTAATCCGATTGTGCCAATTGATGAGAAGAGATTAGTCGCGATGGAAGAGGGACAATCATTGGATATCGGTGGGCGTTTGTTAACTTTCTATGATACCCCTGGCCATGCAAAGCACCACTTTTCAATCCATGATTCGAAAAGTAATGGCTTCTTTACTGGCGATACAATTGGCGTATTTTATCCTAACATAGCAAGAAAAGGTTATCCATTAGTTCTGCCATCGACTTCTCCTAATCAATTTAATCCAGAGGCGATGTTATCTTCTGTTGAAAAAATCGAATCACTTCAACCACAACATATCTTTTTTGGGCATTATGGTGAGGGCCCTGAACCAAAGGATGTTTTTACTCAAATTCGTTATTGGTTACCTATATTTACTTCAGTTGCAGATGACGTTTTTCTCCAAGGAAATGACATAATAAAAATGCAAGAAGCCATACAATCGGAATTGTTGGAACAAGTAAAACATTATTTATTAACAGCGCACGATGTTGAACTTAGTGCAGAGGATAAGAAGCTAATAGGCTTAGATTTAAATGTCTGCACAATGGGGATGATTGATAGATTGCAGAAAGTGAAATAAAGATTTAAGTCGTGTGGTTTGGAGGTAATTAACATGGATTTGGAAGAAATAAGATCAGAGATACAGCATCGTCAATCAGATATATTGGGTAGCTCCAGATTGGTTAAATTCGCTGTTCTTCTTCCCCTAATAGAAAAAGATGGAGAAATACATATTTTGTTTGAAGTACGGTCTTTATCTATGAGAAGACAGCCAGGGGAAATTTGCTTTCCTGGGGGGAAAATGGATCAAGACGATGTGGATTTAATAGAGACGGCAAAAAGGGAGACCAGTGAAGAGTTAGGTATCCCAATTGGAGAAGTCTCTGTTTTTTCAGAACTTGATTATGTAGTGACACCTTATGATACAGTGATTTATCCGTTTGTAGGCACAATAGAGAGCATCAGTGATCTTAAGCTAAATCCAGAGGAAGTGGATCAAATTTTCACAGTACCACTTGCTTATTTTTTGAAAGAGGGACCATCTATTCATTATATTGAGATGAAGCCAGAGCCTAATAGTAGCTTTCCCTATCATCTCATTCCTAATGGGGAAAAATATAAATGGCAAACGCGGAGGATGCAAGAAATTTTTTATACTTATAAAGGTCATGTGATATGGGGGTTAACAGCTAAGATACTGTATCATTTTTTGACGCTTATCCAGGATGAAAATAAATAAATTTTCAAAATGTTATTGACGATTCCCTATAAAAGGGTATATGATGTTAAACAAATAAATATGAACTTCTTATCCAGAGAGGCGGAGGGACTGACCCAGAGAAGCCTCGGCAACCAGCAATCTTTTGTATGGTGCTAATTTCAGAGGATATTATCCAAAGATAAGGAGAAGGTGAGCTCGTTAATTCAAAGCCCTTCTGCCTCTTCTAGGTAGAAGGGCTTTTTATGTGATAGAGCTAATATTTTATTGGAATATAAAATATATTCAGATTTCATATTGACGACAAATCATTTTTTGGATATAATTCTATTTGTAATTAAAGTATTAACGCTTTAAAAAATAAAATATTTCTTATCGAGAGTGACGGAGGGATCAGGCCCTATGAAGTCCGGCAACCTTCAAGCAATTGCTTGAAAAGGTGCTAAATCCTGCAGGCAGTAAATGTCTGGAAGATAAGATGAGGCAACCCCCTCTTCTTATGAAGAGGGGGTTATTTATTTTAATCATCCGACTAAAAAGTAGAGGAGAGTATATAATGACGAATCAATTTAACACTTATGATGATGAGACGATTTTATTACATGGAGGTCAATCACCAGACCCGACAACGGGATCTCGTGCAGTTCCTATTTATCAAACAAGTTCATATGTTTTTCATAATACAGACCATGCGCAAAGCCTATTTTCATTAGATGAGACGGGAAATATCTATTCACGAATCGGTAATCCAACGGTAGATGTATTAGAAAAACGTATTGCTTTATTAGAAGATGGGGTAGCGGCAGTAGCGACTTCATCTGGAATGGCAGCTATAGCTCTTTCAATTATGAATATTGCCCAAGCGGGTGATGAGATTGTTGCAGCGTCGAACCTTTATGGTGGAACATATAATCTTTTTGCCATAACACTTCCGAAATATGGGATTAAAGTTCATTTTGTTGATGGATCTGACCCTGAGAATTACCGTAAAGCGATTACGCCAAAAACTAAGGCTTTATATGGAGAGATTATTGGGAACCCAAGTCTTCATGTCCTAGATGTAGAGGCAGTTGCAAATATTGCTCATGATAATGATATTCCTCTTATTATTGATAATACTTTCGCTTCACCTTATCTTTGCAAACCAATCCAATGGGGAGCAGATATTGTCATTCATTCGGCAACAAAATGGATTGGTGGTCATGGAACAACAATTGGCGGACTTGTAGTTGATGGCGGACGATTTAATTGGAATCATGATAAGTTTCCTGGTTTTACTCAGCCAGATCCAAGTTATAACGGTATTGTTTATGCGAATGAGTTTGGTACACTCGCTTTCAGTACAAAACTTCGTGTTCAGTTGCTGCGCGATTTTGGGTCATCATTAAGCCCACATAGTGCATTTCTTTTACTCCAAGGATTGGAAACACTCCATTTACGTATAGAGAAACATACGGAAAATGCAGCGAAGATAGCCCATTTCTTAAACGCTCATCCAGCTGTTGATTGGGTCGCATATCCAGGTTTAGCAGAGCATCCAGCGCATGAACTCGCGAAGAAATATTTAAACACTGGCTTCGGTTCCATTGTGAACTTCGGTATTAAAGGTGGCCGAGATGCAGGTAAAAAAGTGATAGATACAATTGCATTGTGGTCTCATGTAGCCAATGTAGGTGATGCGAAGTCACTCATTATTCATCCGGCTTCAACCACACATCAACAGTTAAGTGCAGAAGATTTAATTAAAAGCGGTGTAAGTGAGGAACTCATACGTTTATCAGTTGGGATTGAATCGGTTAGAGATTTAACCAATGACTTAGATCAAGCCTTCTATGAAGCGACTGGTATTTCTTCGAAGGGAGAACAAAAAGGAGAAACAGCAGTAAATGATGAAGGTGTTATTCGATGGGCATTACAATCATCCTCATTAAAAGAAGATGTGGATGGCAAAGAACTGCAAAGAGCAAAAAGGATAGCTGTTGTTGGATTAAGTGGAAATCCTGCTAGACCAAGTTACCGTTTAGCAAGAAAAATGCAAAGATTAGGTTATCAAATCGTGCCAGTTAATCCAAGAGAAACAGAAGTATTAGGTGAACAGGCATATCCAAATTTAAAATCCATTCCTTTTACCATTGATATTGTGCAAGTATTTAGAAGCCCTGAAGCTGCGATAGAAGTGGCGAAAGAGGCAGTAGAAATCCAACCGAAAGTTTTCTGGCTACAAGAAGGTGTCATTTCACCAAAAGCAGTTGAAATAGCAAAAGAAGCCGGACTTGAAGTGGTACAAAATCGCTGCACATATAAAGAGGCACAGAGATTAAGAGGTTCTATTGTAACCTTTGCTTGTGAAATTTAAAACCGAGATTGAGGAGAGTCATCGATGAAAAAATGGTTCGTATTTTTAATTGTCGTTTTATCAATTGGATTCATTAGTGCTTGCGGGGATAGTGAGGCAAGCACTGATGATAGTAATGGCGAAGGAAAACCAGAAAAAATTGTTTTAGACTATGCCTATTATTCTCCAACAAGTGTAGTTTTAAAGAAATTCGGCTGGGCAGAAGAAGCGTTTGCCGAAGATGATATTGATGTTGAGTTTGTCCTCAGTCAAGGGAGTAATAAGGCACTTGAGTTTCTTAATAGTAGCAGTGTTGATTTTGGCTCAACTGCAGGTGCAGCGGCATTAATTGCAAAAGCAAATGGTGCTCCAATTGAATCAGTCTATATATACTCAAAACCAGAATGGACGGCATTAGTTGCACCGAAAGAATCAGCTATCAAATCAGTTGAAGACTTGAAGGGAAAGAAAGTAGCAGCAACGATTGGAACAGATCCATATATCTTTTTACTGCGCTCATTAAATGAAGCCGGATTAACATCAGCGGATGTTGAAATCGTTAACTTGCAACATGCTGACGGTGGAACGGCATTAACAACAGGGCAAGTAGACGCTTGGGCTGGTTTAGATCCACATATGGCTAAATTAGAACTTGAAGCAGACACAGAATTTATTTATCGAAATATCGATTTTAACACTTATGGCACATTAAATGTGAGAAGCGAATTTGCTGAGAAGTATCCTGAACAAGTGAAAAAAGTAATTGAGCTTTATGAAAAAGCTCGTACATGGGTATTAGAAAATCCTGAAGAAGCGGCAGAGATACTGGCAGAAGAAGCACAAATCACCCTAGAAGTAGCGAAAAAAGAATTAGAGAGAAATGACTTTAATGAACCAATACCTGGTGAAGTGCAAATAGAAGCATTAAATGCTGCTGGTGAGGTTTTAAAAGAAGAAGGCATTATTAAGAGTGATGACGTAGGTAAAGTGGTTGATGAATTAATAAACCCAGATTTCTCAACAGAGGTCATTCAATAGGGTTGGTAAAGGAGAATGAATATGAAGGAAGTCATAGCGATCCCCAAAGTAAATGAGGGTAAGGAGAAGCATAGAAAAATTAACCCTAGTATTCAAAGGGTATTACTTGGAAGTATCGTGCCAATCTTACTTATTCTTGCATGGGAGTACTTGAGTCGGATCGGTGTGTTCCCTCCTCATTTACTCCCGGCTCCATCAATCATTTTGCAATCACTTATGACAATGACGACAGATGGAAGTTTATGGACACATACGAGCATTACATTATATCGCCTTGTGCTTGGTTTCTTATTTGGCACTGCTGCAGCTTTAATTATCGGCGCCGCTGTTGGCTACTTTTCAACAGTTGAAAGTTTATTAGATCCGCTGATCCAAGCTTTTCGTTCCATACCTTCATTGGCATGGGTGCCATTATTTATTCTTTGGATGGGAATTGGGGAACCTTCCAAGGTGGTTTTAATCGCTGTCGGTGTTTTCTTCCCAGTTTATCTAAATATTGTTTCAGGCATTCAAGGAATTGACCGTAAACTAATTGAAGTGGGGAAAATCTATCATTTTAGCTCATGGCAATTAATTTGTAAGATTATCTTACCAGCAGCTTTGCCATCTTTTTTAGTAGGGCTGAGAAGCGGATTGGGACTTGGTTGGATGTTTGTTGTTGCAGCTGAATTAATGGGAGCTTCTACAGGTATTGGCTACTTGCTTGTTTATGGCCAAAACACTTATGCACCGGAATTAATTATTTCTAGTATCGTCTTATTTGCCATATTAGGAAAAATAACAGATGCCATTTTAAAAGGGTTAGAGACAAAAACATTGCATTGGCAAGATACGATCGTCAAGAAGTAGGAGGTGGCAAGATTGTTATCAATTGAGCGAGTGTCTAGAACTTTTTCAAATGGAACAACGGGATTCAAAAATATTGACTTAAAGGTAGAAAAAGGTGAAGTCATTGGAATCTTAGGAACAAGTGGTTGCGGTAAAAGTACGCTCTTACGTGTATTATCCGGCTTGGATAAACAATATGATGGCCAGGTTGTAATAGATGGCGAAACTGTCCATGATGTTCATAAGAAAATCGGGATGATTTTCCAAGAACCTAGATTGATGCCTTGGTTAAAAGTTTATGACAATATCGGATTCGGTCTACAAAAAAAAGTTCAAAGTAAAATAGCGCAATATATTAAAGCCGTTGGGCTAGAAGGGTTTGAAAACCATTACCCGAAAGATTTATCTGGCGGGATGGCGCAAAGGGTGGCCATTGCCAGAGCCCTCGTTACCTCACCAGAAATATTACTTTTAGATGAACCGTTTAGTGCATTAGATGCTTTTACAAAAATGCAATTACAAGATTTATTACTGAATCTCTGGCAAACCTATCAATCAACTATCCTCTTAGTAACGCACGATATTGATGAAGCATTATATTTAGCCGATCGCATTATTATTCTTAGGGGACAGCCGGGAGAATTATATCAAGAAATAAAAATTGAAAAATCAAAACCAAGATCAAGAGGAGATAAAGATCTTGCTGCACTAAAAGATGAGATTTTGCAATTATTAGATTTATCTCATTCGAAAGCAATCTAAAGATAAAGGAGCTAATGAATTATGACAGTGATAGAGCGGCAACAGCTTGCCCCCATTGAAGGAGATTACAACTTAACGAACTATGAAGAGGCATGTCAAAATATTTCATGGGATGAGGTTAAACAACAGTTTAGCTGGAGCCAATCAGGTCTAGTCAATATGGCTCATGAATGTATTGATAAACATGTGGTTGACGGTTATGGAAACAAAATAGGGTTGCATTATGTGAATGGTTCATATGAAGAGACATACACATTCGCAGAGATTAAAGAAAAAACGGATCATATCGCCACCGTTTTAAGAAACCAAGGGGTGAAAAAAGGTGATTTCGTTTTTATTTTTCTACCTAAACATCCCGATTGTTATTTTACAATGATTGCCACCATTAAACTCGGCGCAATTGCGGGTCCTCTTTTTGAAGCATTTATGGAGGAAGCAGTAAAAGATAGAATCTCTGATTGTGATGGGAGATTTTTGATTACGGATACTGACTTACTTAACAGGGTACCAAAGAACGAACTGCCTTGTTTAGAGAAGATATTTCTTACTGATGCTGATGACGTACAATTATTAGGTGAAAAAGAAATTTCACTCATCAAAGAATTAGAGAAAACAGTAAAAGAAGAAGATATCACGACGTGGGTTGATCTCGAGCATGGTTTAAACATCCACTATACGAGCGGTTCAACAGGAAAGCCAAAAGGAATTATTCATGCTCATAGAGCGATGGTTCATCAATATCAAACAGGGAAATGGGTACTCGATTTAAAAGATGATGATGTGTATTGGTGTACCGCACATCCAGGTTGGGTTACGGGAACTGTGTATGGCATTTTCACACCTTGGTTAAATAGAGCGACAATTGTTGTTAATGGTGGCCGCTTTGATGCAAAGGGTTGGTATCATACATTAGAAACAACTGGAGTATCTGTATGGTATAGTGCACCGACAGCATACAGAATGTTAATGGCAGAAGGAAATGACCTACCAAATGATTATGATTTATCCAACTTAAGACATTTATTAAGTGTTGGTGAGCCGTTAAATCCTGAGGTCATTTATTGGGGACAAGAAACGTTAGGGAAAAGAATTCATGATACATGGTGGATGACTGAAACAGGGGCACAATTAATTGTCAATTTACCTTCAGAAGTAATTAAACCTGGATCAATGGGTCGACCATTTCCTGGTATAAGCATCGCTATCCTCGATGATGATGGTGTCGAACAATCAAGAGGGTCGATTGGTCACTTAGCAATTAAAGCACCATGGCCAGGAATCATGAAAGAAGTATGGAAGAATGAGGAGAAATACCAGTCATATTTTCCTTTTGAAGGTTGGTATGTATCAGGAGATCTAGCTGTTCAAGATGAAGATGGATATATATTCTTCCAAGGTAGGAGTGATGATATGATCAATTCTTCCGGGGAGAGAATCGGACCTTTTGAGGTTGAAAGTAAGCTCATTGAACATCCTGCTGTAGCAGAAGCTGGAGTCATTGGAAAACCAGATGCATTAAGAGGAGAAATCGTCAAAGCCTTTATTGTCCTAAGAAAAGGATTTACAGGCAGTGATGTACTACTTGAAGAGATTAGAAGGTTTGTAAAAACAAGATTAGCTGCTCATTCTGCCCCACGAGAAATGGAAATTGTCACAGAACTACCTAAAACAAAAATCAGTGGAAAAATATTGCGCAGAGAATTAAAGGCAAGAGAGCTTGCCAAACTTAGTCAAAAATTACAGTAATATGATGTAATGGGAGGTAAAGGGTTTTGACGATAAATATCGCTTTACTTGGCTATGGTACTGTTGGTAAAGGCGTTTACCGTACAATTCAACAGCATCAAGGGCGTTTACAAAAGTTATTAAGTGAAGAAGTAAAGGTTGTTGCTATTCTAGTGAGGGACATTAAGAAGCATACTGCCCCCGATCAGTCAGTTATGTTGACAAACCAATATGAAAAAATCCAACAATTGGAGAATATTGATGTAGTAATTGATGCAATTGTTGGTATTGAACCGGCTGCAACTTATTTACAAAGTGCGATTGAAAAAGGTCGCCACGTAATTACGGCAAATAAAGAGATGTTTGCAGAAAAAAGTAATATCTTAAGAGAATTAGCAAAAAAATATCATGTCTCAGTCGGCTACGAGGCTACTGTAGCAGGCGGTATTCCTATTATTCAAACTTTAAAAAAACTACTAAATGCTAATAAAGTAACGAAGGTTGAAGGCATATTGAATGGTACATCTAATTTTATATTAACTAAAATGAGAGAAGAGCAATTATCATTTGATAATGCTCTGGCGCTAGCGCAAAAATTAGGTTATGCGGAAGCGGATCCGACGAATGATGTTGAAGGCTTTGATGCGTATTATAAAGCTGCTATCTTAAGTGAGTTGATTTATGGAGAGAAACCAAAAAGCGAGCAGATTGAAAGAAACGGGATTGCGAGTATTGCTAAATCAGATATTACTTTCTTTAATGAATTAGGTCTTAGATACAAGCACGTGGCAACTATTGAATACGCTCATTCTCAAGTAAAATGTGCTGTTCGGCCAGTGTTAGTTGAAAGTAACCATCCTTTATATCAGGTGGAAGGTGTGCAAAATGCTATCCATATCGAGGCGGATATTGTCGGGAGTATTAGTTTGCAGGGGCCAGGTGCAGGTATGTATCCAACAGCAAGTGCAATTATAGAAGATTTGATTCATTTATCAGAAAAGGATCAGGAGTATACTTTTCATGAAGAGTCCACCCTTGATCAACAGCGTAGTGCGAAAACGAGTTGGATTGCATATGGACGCTCTGCCTTACAGCAATTACCTGAAGGAGCAGAAATTATGAAGATGATTGCTAATGATACATGGGTAGTAGAAATAGAGGGGGATTTACGTATAGAAGATGCATCCTTAATTCAAATATTAGGTGATGCTACAAGATTAAAAGAAATGAAAAAAATCCATTAAAGTAGTGGATGATAAATCCTTATAATTCTATTGATAAAACTAGACAATTTCAAGTATCAGTATCATGGTCAAATTTACTTACCTTGTTCAACTTGAGGAATCGTTCGTTGAACAAGGTAAGTATTTTTATGGCTCTGTTAACATTAGTCAATAACAATAACTAAGCAGTGAAAGAAATCATATTTGCGAAGAATATGAATATTTGTAGGGTTCTTTTTGAAGTCCTGCTTAACTAAAATGAAAAAAAGCAGTATCTCAGTATTCATCAAAGTAAATAAAATAATAGAATGAATATTCTTATGTGGAAAGGCCATACCGTTAAAAAATGAAAATAACTAGTGTTAATAAGCAAAGGATGAAGGAAAAATTTTTTCTGTAAACTTTTAAATCATCAACAACGAACTGTTTTATTTCATAAATGTATCGTTGATTATCTAAATAAAAAAGGATAACTAGCCTTTATTTATAGACTAACTATCCTAGGAAATATAATCTTTAATAAGATTTCTCACCAGTTTTTAGACGGATTGCGATGGTGTTTTTACTGATTGGTTTGGAAGTAACGTTTGATTGATTTCTGAATATAAATCCTTTATATTGACAGTGACAATTTTGGCTCCGATCTGTACGTGAACCATATTATCAAAGACAGCTGTAACGAGACCATTTAAAGACACGCTTGTTCCGATACTTACATCTTTCTTTTCATTCTTTCTGATATTCGTAACTTTGTTATTTGCCATATTCTCCACCATCCATTCTTATAAATTATAAGTACAGAAGTCTTCTACTTCATTTACACTATATCTCTTTATATTACCTGTTTATAGTAAAATAAACGTTAAAAGTGAAAATGTCCAGTAAAAAGGTTGGTCTTTTTATCGACAAATTTCTCTCATTCTATATTTGTAATAAATCATTCAATTGCTTCTTTAAATGAGGATATTGATTAAAGTTTGTAATCATTCCTTTAATGACTGGAAGTCTGGGATATTCCCTTTGGGTTTCTTCTTCTATCATATCGAGGGAGACCTCTAATGTTTCCTTATCGTCGCATGCTTGTATTTGTTTTCTAATATCTGCGATGGTAGTCGATGGACTAGTATTTGGTAAACATATATTAAAATTATGCAGGAAACGGTTCATCTTAGCTTCAGTGATCAAAGGTTCTTCTTTTTTTAGACCTTCTGCTAAAGAGTCCATTCTATTTAATAAATAATCAGTCACATGCTCAGGCTTAAATATTTCTTTGTCAATGATTAATATTTTTACGTATGAATGAAAAAGACCATCAAGGAGTTGAGATAAATCCCATAAATAAGGAGTCATTTCTTCTCCATATATAGAAGATAAACTTTTGCGGTAAAATTCATTCATTTCAATTTGCTTTGTGAATAATAATTCTTTAATTGATTCATTAATAGGTATGGTTTGTTCTCTTGTTTGAGTAATAATAAAATCCTTATGTTGGATTAACATATCAATGGTTGTATTGATTTGTGCCTTGAATTTTTCTCTGGCTGTGAGGTTCTTATTGTCCCACTGCATGATTTCTTCAGTTAATTGATCAAAATAATATATTAATAAGGACTCTAACAATTTTTCTTTTGATTTAAAATATAAATAAAACGCACCTTTGGAAATGCCGCTATCAGTGGCGATATCTTGTACAGATGTGGCAGTATATCCTTTTTTAGCGAACAATTTAATCGCAGCTTCAATAATTATTTTTTCTTTTTCTTTCATCTGTAACAACTCCTTAACCGAAGAAGAATCTCCGTGTTAACAAAAACTTCACAATAATATAATTGACACTTGACTGACCGGTCAGTTATATTTATTGGTGATGTGACCCACTAGTCATATTCTATAGGATACCCGAGATTGGCGTCAAGAAAACAAACAAAATAGATTCTATAGAACCAGTAACGATTTTTTTTGGGTATGATAGTGAGTATTCCTATATGTAAGACTTCATTTACGCTGATTTCTACTATATACATAATGGTTATCGGGTAAAGGAAAATCGAATTAATAAAAAAAGAGGTGTCAATGTGAAGGGCATAGTCAATTTCGTTTTAAAGAATAAGCTCGCTGTGTGGTTATTAACCATAATTATTACAGTTTCAGGTGTTTACTCAACTACACAGATGAAAACTGAAACAATCCCGGATATCTCTATTCCATTTTTAATGGTAAATGGTGTTTATCCTGGTGCCACACCTGAGCAAGTGATGGAAGAGGTTTCAGTGCCAATTGAACAGGCAGTTGAAGGGCTAGATGATGTCAATGCTGTTTATTCTAATTCAAGTGCGAATGTAGGAAGTATTCAAGTAGAATATAAATATGGCGTTGATATGGATGATAAAAAGGTTGAACTAGAAAGAGCGATTGCTAATCTAAATCTTCCTGAAGATGTGGAAGAGCCGACTGTGACATCTATCAGCATGAATATGATGCCAGTAGTTGCACTTTCAATTAGTAGTACAGAAGAAGATATAGTTGGACTGACTGAATTAGTTGAAGATGTGATCTTGCCTGATATTGAAAAGATTGAAGGAGTAGCATCTGCAACAATGACTGGTCAACATATTGAACAAGTTGAATTTACTTGGGATGAAGAAGAGCTAGCCAAGTTTGAATTGAATCAAGATGATGTAAAAGAACTGATTCAAGCAAGTGATATGGCATTATCTTTAGGGCTATTTGATTTTGAAGAAGCTGAAGAAGCTGTTTCGGTAGATGGGAAAGTAACAACTGTTGATGAGTTGAAAGAAATGATGATCCCAGTAACGCCAACTGCCGACCACCCACAACCGTTTGTTGAGCTAAGTGAACTTGCTCAAATTGAACAAGTAGGTAAAGTAGAGTCTGTTTCTCGTACAAATGGAGAAAATGCGATTGCGATCCAAATTGTAAAAGGACAACAGGATAACACAGTAGATGTAGTTAATCGTGTAAAAGACTATGTTGAAGAAGAAACAGAAAAGTATGATGGCCTTGCCATTGATATTTCTTTAGACCAGGGTGAACCGATTGAAAAGTCTGTTAGCACAATGGTCGAAAAAGCACTTTTTGGTGGTTTAATTGCTGTATTAATTATTCTACTCTTTTTAAGAGACTTTAAGTCAACGATTATATCCATTGTTTCCATTCCGGTGTCGATTTTTATGGCATTTTTAGTCCTTAATTGGTTGGATATTACGTTAAATATTATGACTCTTGGAGCGGTTACAGTAGCAATTGGTCGTGTAATCGATGACTCGATTGTTGTTGTTGAAAATATTTATCGTCGCTTACATTTGAAAGAGGAAAAATTAAATGGTCGTGCTTTAGTAAGGGAAGCGACTATTGAAATGTTTAAGCCGATTCTTTCATCTACATTAGTAACTGTGGCCGTTTTTGCGCCGTTAATTTTCGTAGGTGGAATGGTTGGTGAGCTATTTGTTCCGTTTGCTTTAACGATGACATTTGCATTGGGTGCTTCATTAATTGTTGCGATTACAATTGTCCCAGCCCTATCTCATTTCTTATTCAAGAAAAAACTTTACGGTAAGAAAGAGGAGAGCAATCATAAAGAAGTAGGTAAACTTGCTTTATGGTATAAAGGCATTCTAAGTAAAGCGTTAAACCATAAAATTATTACGTCAGCTATCGCTATTCTTTTATTAGCTGGATCATTAGCATTGACTCCATTAATCGGTTTTAGCTTCCTTGGAAGTGAAGAAGAGAAGGTAATGTATTTAACATATACACCTGAAACCGGCGAAAAGATGGATATAACAGAAGAGAATATTTCTGAAGTAGAAGAAGAGTTATTAAAACGCGATGATATTGATATACTACAATTGTCCATTAATGACCCAGACAATGTAGATCCTGCTGCTATGATGATGGGTGGGGGCGCTAGTGGGGCTCTTATGTATCTAATTTTTGATCCAGATATGAAGAACTTCCCAGAGGTAAGAGAAGAAATTGAAGAATATGTATTTAATATAGAACAATCTGGTGAGTGGAAATCTCAGGACTTTTCTTCAATGGGTGCGAATACTAGTGAAGTAAGCTATACATTGTATAGTGAGAATTTAGATAAACTAAATGATGCCGTGACACAAGTGGAAGATGTCATGCATGATACTGATAACTTAGATGATATTTCATCTACGGCAGAAGACGCTTATGTAGAACATATCTTAAAAGTTGAGCAAGCAGATGTCATGCAGTATGGCTTAACGACAGGTCAAATCGTTATGGCGTTAAACGATAAAGGTAATAGTGAAGTGCTGACAACTGTTCAAAGTGATGGTAATGAAATAGATGTCATTATTCAAACCGAAGCTGCTGAGCCTGCGAAATCAATTGATGAGTTATTAGATACAGAGGTTCCGACTGCGACAGGCCAAGAAATGCCATTATCTGAGCTTGTTAATGTAGAAGAAGGAACAACATTAAATACATTGTCTCGTAGTAAAGGTGAGTACTATGCAACAGTTTCTGCAACAGTAACTTCAGATAATTTATCCAAAGTTACGAGTGAGCTGGATAAAGGTATCGATGATTTAGACTTGGCACAAGGGGTAACTCTTGATGTTGCTGGTGTAACTGCAGATATGAATGAAACGTTTACGCAATTAGGTTTAGCAATGCTTGCCGCTATTGCGATTGTATATTTCATCTTAGTTGTTACATTTGGTGAGGGTGTTGCACCGTTTGCCATTCTGTTCTCACTACCGTTTGCAGTAATTGGCTCATTTGTCGGATTATACATTGCAGGGGAAACAATCTCTGTTACGGTTATGATGGGTCTACTCATGTTAATCGGTATCGTTGTTACGAACGCTATTGTATTGGTTGACCGGATTATTCATATGGAAAGAAACGGTATGACGATGAGAGACGCTATTCTAGAAGCGGGTGCCACTCGTCTTCGTCCGATACTAATGACAGCTATTGCTACAATGGGTGCGCTGGTTCCATTATTATTTGGTTCAGGCGGTGGAGGCTTAATCTCTAAAGGATTAGGTATCACAGTTATCGGGGGTCTTGCAAGTTCGACCTTATTAACTCTAGTTGTTGTTCCTATTGTGTATGAAGTATTATCAAAAATGTTTAAAAAGAATCGAAAAGATGTTCAAGATAATTAATTAAAAAATAACCCAAAGCATTGATGCTTTGGGTTATTTTTTTTGATGAAGTTCATCTAATGAATAAGGTAAGCTTGTAGCAAATATAGTATCATTTGTTCTACGTTTGTCTTAAAGAAGTAGATTAAACACTTTTTTGAATACAGCTGTGTTCATGTTAAAATGAACCAGAGCATGGAAAAGGTGAGTGATAATAATGGAAAAAAAGATAGGGTTTATCGGTTGTGGAAAAATGGCACAAGCGATTATTGGAGGTATATTAAAAAACGGTTTAGTCAGTCATCATGAAATTATTTCAAGTGCAAGAACGAAAGAAACACTACATAAGGTAGAAGCAAAGTATGCGATTCATACAACCCACTCCAATAAAGAAGTGGCAAGAAACGCCGAAGTGATCTTTTTAGCGGTTCCTCCTAAGGATCATAAGGAAGTAATTGATGAAATAAAAGAAGTAGTAAATGAACATAGCATTATCGTAACAATTGCTGCTGGCATTACTCTAAATGATATCGAAGAGTACTTTGAGCGAAATGTAATGGCAGTACGTACAATGCCAAATACACCTTCACTGGTTGGTGAGGGAATGAGTGTGCTAAGTAGCAACCAGTATATTAATGAAGAGAAATTAAATAAAGTAATACGCATCTTTTCTGCTATCGGGAAAGTGGAAGTAGTTGACGAGTCATTAATGGACGGCATTCCAGCAATTAGCGGTTCTTCTCCTGCATATGTGTTTTTATTTATAGAAGCACTGGCCGATGGAGCAGTAAAGGACGGTATACCAAGAGACACTGCTTATAAGCTAGGTGCTCAGGCAGTATTAGGTGCAGCAAAGATGGTGCTTGAATCTGGTAAACATCCTGGAGTGTTAAAAGATGAGGTTTGTACCCCTGGAGGTGCGACTATTGATGCGGTCAGCAAGTTAGAAGAAACAGGATTTCGTTCATCTGTTCTCACTGCTATGAAAGCTTGCAGCGAGAAGGTAAGAAGCTTATAAGTAATAAGAGTTTTGATTTTAGCTGTAGCATCGTTAGCTTATTTTAAGCGATGCTGCAGCTTTTTGCCTTTCAAAGGGGAATAAAAAAATATGTAAACAGTTGAAAATGTTAAATAAGAGAAGGCCAATAGATAGATTGGTATATATTCATGAAAAAAGCATATACCATAAAGGATAATTAAATCTGAATTCATACTTGACGTATAGGAATAATCGTATTATCATATGAAATTGTGCAAAAGTAAGATATTAGGAGGGGTAATGATGGATAATGTATGGTTTATTATTAACTTAGCATTAATGATTGGTTTTATTAGTTTATTATTTATTATGCAACGTAAACATATTTCATTTTCTAAAAGAGTCTTTACGGCATTGGGAATAGGTATATTGTTTGGTTTAGCATTGCAACTGATTTATGGACCAACTTCAGAAGTATTGGCAAGGTCAACAGATTGGTTTCAACTAGTTGGTGGGGGTTATGTTAAATTCTTACAAATGATTGTTATGCCACTTGTGTTTATTTCCATTTTAGGAGCGTTTACAAGATTGAGCCTCTCAAGTAATATTGGTAAAATTAGTGTATTAATTATCGGAATACTACTTGGGACTACAGCTTTGGCTGCTATTGTAGGTATTGGTTCGGCGACTGTCTTTAATTTAGAAGCCATCCAAATTGAAGAGGGAGATGCAGAAATCAGTAGAGGGACACAAATGGAAGAAACATCTCAATCACTAGCAGCTCAAACATTGCCTCAACAAATTTTAGAGTTACTTCCTGCAAACCCTTTTCTTGACTTAACAGGAGCGAGAGCGACTTCAACGATATCGGTCGTTATATTTGCAGCAATCTTAGGTATTGCCTACTTGGGCGTAAGAAGAAAAACACCTGAGCAAGCAGAGGTATTTGCAAAAATTGTCGATGCCTTTTATAGCATTATTATGCGTGTGGTTACACTAATCCTTAGATTAACTCCTTATGGCGTGCTAGCTATTATGACAAAGACAGTTGCATTAAGTGATTTCTCTGCAATCTATAATTTAGGAAAATTTGTCATTGCTTCATATGTAGCGTTAGCGGTTATGATGCTAATTCATTTGTTATTATTACTATTTGTCGGATTAAGTCCACTACAATACTTAAGAAAAGCTTTTCCAGTGCTTGCGTTTGCCTTTACGTCAAGAACAAGTGCTGGGGCATTACCTTTAAATATTAAGACGCAAAAATCATTAGGGGTGTCAGATGGAATAGCCAATTTCGCTGGCTCATTTGGTCTCTCGATTGGACAAAATGGTTGTGCGGGTATTTATCCGGCTATGTTAGCTGTTATGATTGCACCTACGGTCGGGATTAATCCATTACAACCAAGTTTTCTACTTTCTGTTATCGTTATAGTTGTTATCAGCTCATTTGGCGTTGCGGGAGTAGGTGGAGGAGCTACTTTTGCAGCCATTCTCGTCCTTTCAGCTTTAGATTTACCTATCGCGCTTGCGGGCTTATTGATTTCAATTGAACCGTTAATTGATATGGGAAGAACAGCGGTAAATGTAAGTGGTTCTATGACTTCGGGTATATTAACGAGTAAAATTACGAAAGATATCGACCAAGAAGTTTATAATAACCCACATAATAAAATTGAAGAGGTAGAAGTCTAACTCATTCAATCCTATATTGGTAAAAAAGAAAATCCGAACACTCATCAATCAGATGCTTAAATTGCTTTAGCATTTGGTGAGGTGTTCGGATTTTTTATTTAGCTAATATATGTTTTAATCATTCAACTTTAATGTGGTAAAAAGAGCAATTGAATGAGAAATAATACAGCGAAAATATAAACGAGTGGATGAACTTGTTTACCTTTGCCTTTAAATATTTTTAAGATTGGATGTGTTATAAACCCGAGTGCAATACCTGTAGCAATACTAGAAGTGAGCGGCATCGTCAAAATAATTAAAAAGGCTGGGAAAGCTTCATCAAACTCACCCCATTTAACTTTAACTAAGCTTCCCATCATTAAGCTACCAACAATTATGAGTGCAGGCGAAGTAATGGCAGCAATGCCTGAAACCGCACTGACAAGTGGACTAAAGAATGCAGCAACGATAAAAAGGATACCTACTGTCAAAGAAGTTAGTCCGGTTCGTCCACCGGCGGCAACTCCACTAGAAGATTCAATGAAAGCAGTTGTAGGGCTTGTTCCGAACATAGAACCGACAGATGTGGCTAATGAATCAGATAATAAAGCCTGTCTTGCACGTGGCAATTTATTCCCCTTCATTAAACCAGCTTGTTGGGCAACACCAATCATTGTTCCGGTTGTATCAAATATTGTTACTAATAAAAACGAGAAAACAACCGCATAAAGGCCATGAGTGATGACGTCCCCAATAGCTGAAATGGGGTTGAATACTAAAATGCCTTCTGGAAGCGAAGGTAAAGATGTAAGCCCGTCACTAAACTGTAGTTGCCCAGTAAAGAACGCGATTAAGCCTGTTATAATCATGCCGAAAAACAGTGCTCCAGATACATTTAGTGCGATTAAAATGAGTGTGATGACTAAACCAACTAGCGTTAATATTGCCGAAGTTGCTGTTAAATCCCCTAGAGCAACAAGATTGCTAGGATCACTTGTAATAATGCCGGACATTCGCAGTCCAACAAATGCAATAAATAAACCAATACCAGCTGAAATTCCAGCTTTTAAGTTTTCGGGAATGGCTTCAATTAATTTTTCACGAAAAGCAGTTAAAGATAAAATCACAAAGATTAGTCCGGCTACGAAGACGGCAGCAAAAGCTGTTACATAATCTAAGCCCCCACCAACAACAGAATAGGCGAAATAAGCATTTAATCCCATACCGGGAGCAATAGCAATTGGATAATTAGCAAAAAGGGCCATCCAAAGTGTACCAACAACTGCTGCAATAATCGTTGCAGTAAAGACTTGATCAAATGGGACACCAGCGTCAGAAAGAATGACTGGGTTAACAACAACAATGTATGCCATTGTTAAAAAAGTTGTAAAACCGGCGAGTATTTCTGTTTTTGCTGTAGAATTGTTTTCTTTTAACTTAAACATTAGAATCCTCCAAGCTGTAAATACATGGTCGTGTGTAATAATACGAACGAAAAAAGGTCACATGGACTATAGTATTCGTTTTTATGAAGATTTTCAAGTTCTTTATAGTATTTGTTATATATGTGTTCTTATTAGAAGAAGACAAAAAATCCTTAAAGGATATAAACCCTTAAGGATTTGTTTGCATTATAAGAAAGAACTCAAAATCAAATAAGTTAATCCAGCTATTGTTGCTGAAATCGGCAAAGTAATAACCCAAGTAATTAACATACGTTGTGCTGTTCCCCATTTGACTCCTTTTACTCGATGGGCTGAGCCTACACCGAGGATAGATGAAGAAATAACATGAGTTGTACTAACTGGCATATGTAGTGCGGTTGCACCAAAGATGACCATTGCCCCCGTAATGTCTGCTGCTACTCCGTTAACAGGGCGA
This sequence comes from Cytobacillus sp. FSL K6-0129, assembly GCF_038007625.1. Taxonomy (NCBI): domain Bacteria; kingdom Bacillati; phylum Bacillota; class Bacilli; order Caryophanales; family Bacillaceae; genus Cytobacillus; species Cytobacillus sp. FSL K6-0129. Next base: position 4,577,840 of record NZ_JBBOXM010000001.1, read on the forward strand.
ATCTTCATGATTTTACCGCCAACTGTTTTAATAATTTTCCAACCACCAACAGATGTACCCAGTCCCATCGCGATTGCACAAGATAATTGGACCCAAAAAGGAATGTCCGTTGAAGTTACATAGTTATTGGAGATTAACGCTAGTGTGATAATCCCCATCGCTTTTTGTGCATCATTTGTACCATGGGTATATGATTGCAATGCAGCGGTGAATATTTGTATCGTTCTAAAATTTCTATTTGTCTTTGTTAAATTATTATTTCTAAAAACAATTTTAAAAATGCTATAAATAATAAATCCGGCTGCAAAAGCAATCAGTGGTGAAAAAATGAGTGCCTGTATAATACCGATAAATCCACTATAGTTTAATGCAGAAAAGCCAGCTGACGCAATGGCAGCACCTGCGATTGAACCAATTAAAGCATGAGAGGATGAACTTGGTATGCCGAAATACCAAGTCAAAAGGTTCCAGAAAATCGCTGCTATAAGGGCAGATAGAATGACAATTGAGCCGTTTTGTAAGGTGAAAGGATCGACAATATCCTTCGTAATCGTTTTCGCAACACCTGTAAAAGTCATTGCACCTACAAAGTTCATTGTTGCAGCTAGTATAATAGCATGTCTAGGTTTCAAAGCTTTCGTTGACACTGAAGTTGCAATAGCATTCGCTGTATCGTGAAATCCGTTAATAAAGTCAAAGACTAAAGCAAAAATGACGATTAATACTGTGATAATTAAAATTGCATCCATTAGTTATTGCTCCTCACGCGTTTTTCATTATAATTGTTTCGAATGCGTTGGCAACTGTTTGGCAGCTGTCAGCAATTTCCTCTAGGTTTTCGTAAATTTCTTTCTTCTGAATGATGCGAATTGGATCTTTTTCAACAGAAAAAAGATGTTTAATAGATTGGCGTAATACGCCGTCGCATTTTGATTCTAGGTCTTTGATTTTAATTGCATGATCTCGTATTTTTAGCAACTTTTTAGAGGATAATAGCTCAACTGATTTTTCAATTTCTACTGCACTTTGTTGAATAGCTTCTACAAACTTTAACATATATTCATCAGCATTAATGATGGAGTACATTTCAAATAAATCTGCTGTTTGTTCAAAACCATCTAATACGTCATCCATTGCCATTGCAAGATGAAGAATATCTTCTCTTTCAATTGGTGTAATGAAGGCATTGTTTAATTCTTTAATTGTTTCATGAACAAGTGTGTCGCCTTTTGTTTCGTATTCTTTCATTTTTTCTGAGAAAATTTTTAAGTCACTAATGTTATTTAGCTTATAATCGGCGAAATACATAGCTCCTTCTTTTAAGTTGATTGCAATATCACTTAACAATTTATTGAATTTATCTTGTTTTTTAAAAACCATCATTAATACCCCCAGTAATTTTCGGAAAATAAACCCTTCAAACGTTATTATTTTAAACGAAAAATTTTATTGTATAAAGCGTAATTTTCGGGTCTAGAAGAAAAATGTCGAATTATGTTCAAATGTAATCTAATTGTAATGTTTCTTATTATTTAATTAAATACCTTTATATCCCTTGTTATTACTAACTTTCTAAGAGTATGAGTGAGTGGAATCCATACTATTTTTCATGAATTGGTTGTATTCGCCTTTACAAAAAATTAATAAAGTTTTTCTTTACTTTTACATTATTCCTTAACTTAATTAATATCTATTCATATTGGAATGTCTTAAAAGTACTGCGCATTTATTTGATTGTTATGCATTTTTCTGATAATATATATTTCTTCTCACTTACACAACGTCAGATTACTCTCCATCAGCGGCTAATTATTAAAATGGAGGTAAATGATATGACAACGGTACATCAACACCCCGATTACAATGAAGAAAACCAGCGCTTAGAATATACAAAAAGATATATGGAAGCTGTTATTAAAACAGCAGAGACATCGAAGGATAATTTTCAAGACAATATGAAAGCAGCCTTTAAAGACGTCGATTCCAGCTTAGGTTATTCGTCCTTATTAACGAATGCTCGCTTTTTTGATATGTCAAAAGAAGAGCTATCAAGTTTGAAAAAGTCCCGTCTCAAACCTTATTTTGCAAGAATTGATTTTTCCAGAGATGATCAACCGGCGGAAGAAGTTATCTATATTGGGAAAACGTCTTTATACTCAAGAGAAAATCAGGATCAATTAATTGTCGATTGGCGTTCACCAATAGCAAATCTTTATTATGAAGGCAGACTAGGGGATGTTTCGTATGTCTCTAATGGAGAGAATTTTAACGGTGAGCTTTTATTAAAAAGACAATTTATGATGGAGCGAGGCCTCCTAACTGAGATTCGTGATATTGATTTGACAACAAATGATCAATTGTTACAAGAAACCCTAGCTGGAAGTGCAAGTAATCGCCTCACAGAAATCGTATCTACTATACAAGAGGAACAAAATAAAGTTATCAGAGCTGATTTGAATAAACCTATCATCGTTCAAGGCGGTGCGGGAAGTGGTAAAACGACGATTGCTCTACACCGAATTAGTTATTTTATCTTCCAATACAAAGAAAACTTTCAACCTGAGCAATTGATGATTATTGCTCCAAGTAATCTATTCCTTGATTATATTTCCGAAGCGCTACCTGAGCTTGGTGTTGAGAATATTAAGCAAAAAACGTACGAGGATTATGTAATAGGAGCGTTACAAAAGGAAAATATAAAATTGAAAAAAGATGATAAGTTAATTCAATTATTAGAGAAAAATCATCAAAAGGAAACAGTTCATGCGCTTCAAATATCAAAATTGAAGGGGTCTAAAGTTTTTCAAACAATACTGAATGAATATATGAAAGAAATATTTCTAACTTTTCATCCGCCTACTGATTTTTATGTTGATAAGTATCGATTATATAAAAGTGCAAGATTTGTGCAATTATTGGAAGAAGATTTTTATTATTTACCTTTGTATAAGAGAATAAATAAGTTACGTTCGATATTACAAAATGAAATAAAACATAAAAAAAAGAAAATGCTTGAGAAAATTGAAATGTTTTATGATGACAAAATTGAAAGAGCATTATATCAAGCGAAAGATCCCGTGAAGAGAAAAAAATATGTATCACAAGCCCTTGATAAGAAAGAAGCAAGGTTGAATGAAATGAAAACGGCAATAAAGACATCGGTAGCTACATATATGAAGCAATTTCCTAAAAAGAATATTTGGTCCTATTATAAAGATTTATTTCAAAATCCACAGCAATTAGTAAAACGCTCACATAATCAGTTAACACAAGTAGAAGCAGAAAATATTATACGGTATCAACAAGACTTGTTTAAGAGGCGAATGTATGAAAGAGAAGATTTAGCTTTATTATTGTATTTGCAGGTTCATTTGTTTGGAATTGAAAAAGAGTGGAAAGTAAAAAACATAGTCATCGATGAGGCGCAAGATTATACGTTCATGGAACTTCTTTCTCTTAAGAAAGCAGCTGATACCGATATGTTTACATTAGTGGGAGACTTAGCACAAGGTATTCACTCTTATAGAGGGCTTACATCTTGGGAAGACGTAAAGGCTGAGATTTTCCCTCGAGCCACTTATACAGAATTACAGAAGAGTTACCGGACTACTGTAGAAATTATGGAAGCAGCTAATCATATATTAAAAAAACTGCCGTATACCTTTCCTGAAGTAAAGCCTGTTGTTAGACATGGAGAGCATCCGCAGTTTATCCCATCCCCCGAAGGCAAGCACTATATAAATGTCTTAGAGGCTAAATTACTTAAAGTAAAAGAAGAAGGGTTTAAAACTTTTGCATTAATTGGGAAAACGATGAACGATTGTATGAAGCTTTATCAACAATTTGAAAAAACTGGCGATATGGTGGTTTATTTACTAGGAGAACATGGACAAATTCCTAAAGAATCAGTCGTCATTGTTCCGGCTTATTTAGCAAAAGGTTTAGAGTTTGACGTAGTATTTATCTTTTCGATTGATGAAGTATTTACCTCAAAAGCTCCTTTAGAAATACAGTTGTTATATGTGGCAATGACTCGACCGCTTCATCGTTTATATTTTTATGGAAATAAAAAAACAGACTTTTTACTTGAGGAGGATGAGGGATGGTAAAAATACCTAATGTAAAATTAGCAAATGGGGTCTTGATGCCCCAATTTGGTTTAGGAGTATATAAAGTAGAAGAAGGTAAGGAAGTGGAAAATGTCGTAAGGAATGCGATTCAACTAGGTTATCGCTTAATCGATACTGCCAGCTTCTATGATAATGAAGAAGGTGTAGGCAGAGCAATAGAACAAAGTGGCATACATAGAGAAGAGCTGTTTATTACGACAAAGGTTTGGAATGATGATCATGGATATGAGCAGACGATTGCAGCCTTTAAGAAAAGTTTGAAAAAATTACATTTATCTTATATTGATTTATATTTAATTCATTGGCCCATGCCAAAAAAGTATAAAGAATACGTGGCGAGCACTTGAGTATTTGTATGAAGAAGGGTTAGTAAAGGCAATAGGCGTTAGTAATTTTCACGAACATCACTTAGAAGAAATAAAAAAAGACGCAAATATAATGCCAATGGTAAATCAGGTTGAATTGCACCCGCAATTATCACAACAACCACTTCGTGAGTATTGCTGGAGTAATAACATTCAAGTGGAGGCGTGGGCGCCAATTGCAAGAGGTGAACTGTCTAAGGAGCCACAATTTGTTACCTTAAGTGAAAAATATAATAAAACAGTCTCGCAAATTATTCTGCGTTGGCATATACAAAATCAAGTAATTGTTATACCTAAAACAACGAAATTAAAGAGGCTAGAGGAAAATCAAGCTATATTTGATTTTGCTCTGTCTGACGAGGATATGAGTGTTATTGACGAATATAATAAAAATAAACGGATGGGTAAAAATCCTGACGATTTGTAATTGATATTTCCATATTAGGAAAAAAGTGAATGAATGATTTATTAAATGCTTTCACAACCTAAGTGTACATCTAATGAAGATGAAATAGATGTAATGAAGGAGTGAAGAGCATTGTTTAGCTTTTTATGGTCATTAATTATAGGTGGACTTATCGGTTGGGTAGCGAGTTTAATCGCAGGTAGAGATATCCCAGGAGGAGTTATAGGCAATATTATTGCTGGCTTCATCGGTGCTTGGTTAGGGACTCTTATTTTAGGAGACTGGGGGCCAGTAATCGCAGATTTTGCTATAATTCCAGCGATCATTGGTGCGATTGTGCTTGCCTTTGTCGTAAGTTTCATCATGAGGTCCATGAGGAAATCGACAGATTGAATAAGTAAAACGAACAATTTGAACTGTACTCCAATTGTTAGAAACATGAGCTAACAATTGGTGGTACAGTTTTTTTATGGCTATTTAAGGGGGCACTTTCACTTCAGAATTTGCTCGTTGTATTGTGTTGTGTTTTTATTATCGATTGTAAATAGATACATAAAGGAGCTTATAATTGACTTGTACTTTGTTTCCTTTATGGACATAATGAGCGGAAGTCTGCTGGTGCCGGACAAGTGATTTCCTGTTTTTCTTTTGTGAAGGGGTGCTGCCACTCGAGTTTATAAGCATGCAATGCTTGTCTTGTTAGCAGGTTCTTACCTCCATATAAATGATCACCAACGAGTGGATGTCCGATATGACTTAAATGGACACGAATTTGATGGGTTCTGCCTGTATCAAGTTGACAAGTAATGAGTGAAATATTTCTTTTGCTGTCATAAGCTTGGACGTCATAGGTCGTTTTGGCATATTGCCCTGTAGTTGAGACTCTCCGCTTATTGGAATGATGGCGATCCTTTCCGATGGGGAGTTCAATACTATCATGTTTATTTTTAAGTTGGCCATGGACGAGAGCCATATACGTGCGCTTGATAGTTCTTTGTGCAAGTTCTGTATCAAGGATAGCACCTGCTAAAGAATGTTTGGCAAATAGTATCACACCAGATGTCTCCTTATCTAATCGGTGAATATGTCGGATGTAAGTAGATTCACCCTGGAGTTGCATATAATATTTGGCTGCATCTAAAAGGGTATTTTTTTGGACTAAGGTGTGTGGGTGTGTTTCCATCCCAGCAGGTTTGTTAAAAATGATTAAATGATCATCCTCGTACCTAACATCTACATCTGTATAGAAACCATCATTCTCAAGATTTTCTACCTGATGATCCGTTAAAAGTTTGAATTGTAACCGATCTCCATGGATTAGTGGCTTTTCCCATATAATAGGGTTGTTATTCTTTTTTACGCATTGTTCCATGCGCATTTGATGAGTCAGCTTTTTAGGGGCGCCCCAAATCTCTCTAAACAATTGCGTTGCAGATTGTCCAGCCCATTTTTTTGGAATGGTTAATTCAAACCATTCTCCTTTTTTACTTACTGTTACCATTATTTACTTCCTTCCTTTTAAGCATTTCATATAGTGTTTATTCATATAGATGAAAGTGTATTTAACAAGGATTATTTAAGTTCTCTTTTAGAAAACGATAATTGCATCAATAGTATATAAAATCATGGTGATAATTACCACCGAGAGGCAAAAGTAGTTTATGCTATTCTATTGGTAATCATGAAGTATTAGTGAACAAAGGTGGGTTACTTGTGAAAGTAGTTTTTGCGGCAACAACAGAACAAGAGGAGCAAATTGAAGCATTGGTCGATAAAATGTTTCATCATGTTTTACCTCATTATTTTTCAGAAAAAGAATTACAGGCATTTGGTGACATGAATATTTTAAAGCCGACAGAGAAGTGTATGGAAACTTTAGGAGATGCTTACTCGGTATTGGCTAGTTTACAAACTTTAATGCACCTTCTTGAAGATGCAGGGTTGAAGAAAGAACATTGTGAGTTATTTAAAAGAAATACTGAGATTTTAAATCGTTTTGATATCTCTTTTCCATTTTCCTTTCATCATTTCCTTCCTGAACAAACGAAAGAGCCAATAAATATAGACCAAGCATACTTACAGTAAGAATCATTAAAGGGAAATACAAAAAAACGACCAAATGTTCAAAAATAAATTTGGTCGTTTTTTTAATTTTAATCCGTTTTTATTCTGTTACGTTTTCCTCAAACCAATCTTGAAATACAGCTTCCTCTTGGTATCCTGTAATACGAGCTACTTCTTTTCCATCTTCATAATGCACGATAGTTGGTGTTTCTGAAATACCAAAGTCATTCCAACCTTGATCGAATTCTAGTAAGTTGTATTGTAATAAGTCAACGCCTAAGTCATCAGATAAAGGAGCAACAATTGGAGTTGTTCTTTGGCAGTGAGGGCATGTCGGACTAAAAAAGTATACTGTAGCTTCGCCGCTTTCACTTAATTGACTTTCTAAATCCTCCGGTAACACAATATTGCTATAATTAGGATCATCTAACTGATCAATCGTTTCTTGCTCTAAATCAGTTGTTCCGTAAGGGTTGTCCCCTGAAACTTTTTGATCGTTCTGCATTTTTGTTAACAGTGCAACTCCACCAAAAAGAATAATAATGACTGCTAAGAATATGATAATTTTTTTCATTCGGTCTTCTCCCCCTTTGTTTTTTTCCATATCATGACACTACAAATAAAAATAATAATAAATGCAACCAATGCTAGAAATGGAATAGTGATAAAGCCCAACCAGTTAATATACTGTCCCGTACAAGGAACTCTGCCACATGCTGGCGCGCTTTCAGTTAAAAAAGAAAACTTTTGAATACCGTAATGGTAAATAGAGATGAGTCCTCCAATTCCAGATAAAATCATCGTATAAAAGCTGATTCGAAAGTCTTTTTTAACTACTGCTATGCCTAAAATGACAATTAGAGGATACATAAGAATTCTTTGGTACCAGCATAATTCACATGGCTCATACTGTCTAATTTCCGAAAAATATAAACTGCCGAAAACAGCAATGACTGAGGCAGCCCATGCTGTAAACAGTATACTTTCCCTAGCATCCTTCTTTTCTGTTGGTTTCATAACGTTCTCCCTTTTTTCATATTTATAGGCTTTATAGGCGAAATGAAAAATATGTATACTAACGTATTTTAACAAATTATACGTCTCTTTAACGTAAAAATAAACGATGCTTGAGAAAATTCTATAAAAAGTCATAAAATCAACACAAATCAAGCATAGTTATGTGTTGACAAATGAATCTATAGGGAGACCATTTGCCTAAGATTAGAAAAGGGAAAATAGGGGTATAAGAGTAACAAACGTTTGTTTCAATGAAAATAAGGGGAGTATTTATGAGAAAATTAGATTTAAGCAAATTTGAGAAAAAAATGATTATTAGAAATATGAAAGAAGAAGATATCGACAAAATTATTGCGCTACAAGAGGTATGTTTTCCAGGAATGGATCCATGGAAAAGAGATCACCTTGAAAGCCATTTAAATATATTTTCGGAAGGACAATTTGTAGCAGAGTATGATGGTGAAATCATTGGTTCTTGTTCCAGTTTAATTATTAATTTTGATGAATATGATGATCGCCATACATGGGCTGATGTCACTGATGACGGTTATATAACTAACCATAACGATGATGGCTACAATCTGTATGGTATTGAAGTAATGGTTCATCCTGAGTATCGTAGAATGAAGATTGGTCACCGTCTTTACGAGCAAAGAAAGGAGCTAGCTCGGGAGTTAAATCTAAAGAGTATTATTATTGGAGGGCGAATCCCTAATTATCATAAGCATGCAAAAGAGATGAGTCCGAGAGAATATGTTAATGAAGTATCACTTCATAAAATATATGACCCTGTATTATCGTTTCAATTATTAAATGGTTTTACACTGATGAGGATAAACCCTAATTACTTGCCAGATGATAGGCAATCCAATAAATACGCAACGTTAATGGAATGGAATAATGTTGATTATAAATCGACAACGAAAAGATTTTATAAAACAAGTTATCCAGTTAGAATTTGTGTCGTACAATATATGATGCGCCAAATTCAATCGTTTGAAGACTTCGCTAGTCAAGTCGAGTATTTCACAGATGTTGCGTCAGATGCAGAAGCGGACTTCGCAGTTTTTCCAGAGATATTTACGACGCAATTAATGTCATTTCTGGACGAGAAAGTACCGAGTCTTGCCATAAGGAAGCTTACTGAGTATACGGAAGAGTATATTCAATTATTCACTGATTTAGCTGTTAGGTATAACATAAATATTATAGGTGGATCTCATTTTGTAAAAGAGGATGAGGATAAAATTTATAATATAGCCTATTTATTTAGACGTGATGGTACGATTGAAAAGCAATATAAACTCCATATTACTCCTAATGAAAGAAAATGGTGGGGGATATCCCCAGGTGACGCTGTCCGCGTTTTTGATACAGATTGTGGAAAAATTGCGATTCAAATTTGTTATGATATTGAATTCCCTGAATTAGCTCGAATTGCGACTGATTTGGGAGCAAAAATTATATTCGTTCCTTTTTGTACCGAGGACAGAGAAGGTTATTTACGTGTTCGATACTGTGCACAAGCTCGGGCAATTGAAAATCAAATTTATACAGCAATATCAGGTACAGTAGGGAATTTACCACAAACAGAAAATATGGATATACAATATGCACAATCAGCGATTTTTTCACCTTCAGATTTCGAGTTTGCTAAGGATGGAATTGTCGGGGAGACGAATGCAAATATTGAAATGGTGCAAATTGGTGATGTAGACTTAGAGGTATTAAGAAGGAAAAGACAGGACGGTACAGTAAGACATTTGAAAGATAGAAGGCATGATATTTATCAAATTCAATATCGTAATCATAAATAAATTCTATAGATAGCTATCCTTGCACGAACAAATTTATTTGTTCGTGTTCTTTTTGGAAAATGATGAATGTGGACTCTTAGGGATATATCCTTTAAAGAAATTGAAACAGAAACTGCAGTAATTTATTGAAAATTTTATAAAAATCCACTATTTTTAATAAGAGAGAATAGCTTACAAAATGGATTATTTTAGTCGATAATGGAAAGAGGCATTTAACTAGGGGGGAAAACGATGGATTGGAAAAGCAATGTAGATAGATGGAATACATATTCGCAATTGACTTCTGAAATGAAAGAAGAATTAATTCAATTAAATGACAATGAAAACCATTTGGAAGATGCATTTTATAAAGACCTCGAGTTCGGAACAGGTGGGATGAGAGGAGAAATCGGTGTAGGCACAAATAGAATGAATATTTATACCGTTAGAAAAGCATCTTACGGTTTAGCCAAATACATAATTGAAAAAGGGCAGGAAGCAAAAGCAAGAGGTGTGGTGATTGCCTATGATTCAAGACATATGTCACCAGAATTTGCTTTAGAAGCGGCAAAAACGCTTGCTTCAAATGATATTCAAACATATATCTTCGATGAGTTAAAACCCACACCTGAGCTTTCGTTTGCTGTAAGGTATTTGCATGCATATGCTGGTATTGTCATTACGGCTAGTCATAATCCAAAAGAATACAATGGTTTCAAAGTATACGGGCCGGATGGAGCACAATTGATACCAGAAGATGCCGATACAGTTATAGCAAAAGTAAATCAAATTGAAAACGAGTTACTTATTGAAGTAGAAGAAGAAGCACTGTTAAGAGAGAGAGAACTGATTGTTACAATCGGCGCATCTATTGATCGTGCTTATGTTCAAAAGTTACAGACAATTTCAGAAGACCGTTCTATAGGAGAAAAAACGGATCTTTCTATCGTATTTTCTCCATTACATGGCACTGGCAATAAACCGGTTAGAGAAGGGCTTGCAAGCTTGAATTATAAGCATGTTCATATTGTAGAGGAACAAGAAAAACCTGATGGTGATTTTCCTACAGTAGATAGCCCTAATCCTGAAGAAAGGTCTGCATTTACGTTGGCTATAAAAAAAGGGAAAGAGGTAAATGCTGATTTACTTATTGCTACTGACCCCGATGCGGACAGATTAGGAATAGCAGTTAAAAATGATAAAAATGAGTATGAGCTTCTGACAGGCAATCAGACAGGTGCTCTAATTCTTTACTACATGCTAGCACAAAAGAAGGATAAAGATAGCATTCCGTCAAATGGAATTGTATTGAAAACAATTGTAACTTCAGAGCTAGGAAGAGAAATTGCAGCTTCGTTTGGTTTAACTACAAAAGATGTACTTACAGGCTTTAAATTTATTGCTGAGAAAATAAAAGAATATGAAACAACAGGTGAGTATAAATTCCTTTTTGGTTATGAAGAAAGCTATGGTTATTTGATTGGTGATTTTGCAAGAGATAAGGATGCTGTTCAAGCAGCACTATTAATTGCTGAAGCAGCTGCTTTTTATAAAGAAAAGGGCCAAACCCTTTATGATGTATTAATGATGATTTATGAAAAGTATGGTTATTTCCGTGAAGGATTAAAGTCGATAACTTTAAAAGGCAAAGCAGGTACAGAAACAATTGCAAACATACTCTCTACGTTTAGAAATGCATCTTCAATTGATATAGAAGGTCTTAGTCATATCGCGACAGAAGATTATTTAACAAGTATTCGTACAGAAAGTGATCATCGTTCGGATATTCATCTTCCGAAATCTAATGTATTAAAGTACTTCTTCGCTGATGGTACATGGATTTGTTTACGCCCATCAGGAACGGAACCAAAGATTAAGTTTTACTTCGGTGTTAAAAGCGAATCATTAAGCTTGAGTCAAGAAAAGCTTGACCATGTTCAAGTGGAACTAATGAAGAAAGTGGATCAATTGATACAAGAGGAATTGAAAAACTAAAAAAATTCGAACATCATTCAAATCTTAAAGGATGAGAATATGTTCGATTTTTTTATTCAAGTAATGGCCTTGTTAATCCCTCATGAACCCTAGGGTAAATAAAAGTAAAGTTCATTAAAGAGATCATTGTAGTAAAGGTTTGTTTTAGCAGTAGCTTATTTAAAGCCAAACAAAGTGGATTCGCGTTTTGAGGATAATTGCTGAGGATTCACCAATTTTAGTTAAAAGTAGTAGCAAATAAGCTTCATATATACGACCTTAGGCTGAGATATTTTCATCGATGCGAATGAAGATCATTACATAAATACTCGTTATAATAGTCATAAAGAGAGGGTTAAAGAGAATGGCGGATCAACAAATTCGTGAAGCAGTCATACTTAAGGAAATAGCGGAATTACTTAATGAAGGAAGCGAAATGAAAGAAACATTGTCTGCTGTATTAGAAAGATTGCTACAAGTCACTCAATTACAAACAGGCTGGCTTTTTTTAATCAAGAACCATGAACCAACACTAATCGCACATCATCAATTGCCCCAAGCATTAACAACAAATCAGTTAGCTCCGATGTGTTCGAAAGAATGCTGGTGTGTAAATCGTTACAATAACGGTGAATTAAACCGTGCGAGTAATATTATCAATTGTAAAAGAATTGAAGAGGCAAAAAAGAATGGATATGCTGACATTGAAGGTTTAACCCATCATGCAACAGTTCCCCTTCGCTTTGGTGAAGAAATGTTCGGCATTTTAAATGTAGGAGCTCCGAATAAAATTCATTTCACAGAAAAGGAACTTTCTTTATTAGAATCTGTTGCTTTTCAAATAGGATCGACATTAAAAAGAATGGCATTAACTGAGAGGGAACGAGAAATGGCACTTATTGAGGAAAGAAATCGCCTTGCACAGGAATTGCATGACTCTGTCAATCAATTGTTATTTTCGGTTAGTTTAACGGCTCGAGGAGGAAGAGAGATAACAAAATCTAAAACTGTTCAAGAAACATTTACTTATATACAAGAGCTTTCCCAACAAGCACTTCATGAAATGCGTGATCTGATCTGGCAGTTACAACCAAAAAGTCTAGAAAACGGGTTGCTTACATCATTAAAAGAATACAGTGAAATGCTTGGGCTTCAGTTACATTGTCATGTTAATACATTAACAAATATTCCTCCACAAACAGAAGAAACTTTATGGAGGATAGCTCAAGAGGCAATGATGAATTGTAAGAAGCATTCTGGTCAGGATAAGATTGATATTGCAATTGATTTCAACCAGGATAAACAAATAATACAGATGAGTATAACTGATCAGGGTGTAGGATTTAATTACAGTCCATCTGTATTCTTACCTTCTCATGGATTGCGAAATATGCGTCAACGAGCTGAACGGCGGAATGGTACAATGGAAATAACTACTAGTGAAGGGGAGGGGACGAAGATCATTATACGCCTGTTCAATTGAGAGGAGGGTCTAACGGGTGAATGTATTAATTATTGACGATCATCATGTTGTAAGAAAAGGGCTTATCTTTTTTTTGAAAACACAAAAGGATATCCATATTGTTGGTGAAGGAAGTACTGGAGAGGAAGCAATAAAATTAACAGAACAATGTATGCCTGATCTTATTTTAATGGATCTTGATATGCCTGACATGAATGGAATCGAAGCAACTAAAGCAATTAGAAAGAAATTTCCTCAAGTAAAAATACTCATACTGACAAGTTATTCAGATCAAAGCCATTGTATCCCTGCAATAGCAGCCGGCGCATCAGGTTATCAACTTAAGGATGTTGAACCAGATGAGCTCGTAAAAACGATGAATGAAATAATGGACGGGGAAAATTATATCCACCCTAAAGCGACCACTCATTTAATGTCAAAATTCTCACATGAAAATGAGGACATACATTTATGGCATGAACTTACAAAAAGAGAAAAAGAAGTATTATCCGAAATGGGTAAAGGTAAATCCAATAAAGAAATAGCGACCGATTTATTTATAACAGAGAAAACGGTAAAAACACATGTGTCTCATATATTATCAAAGTTAGACGTCGATGACCGCACGCAAGCGGCCATTTTTGCAGTGAAAAATAACTTTGTCAAATAAAAGAAGAGCACTACAAATAGATAGTGCTCTTACATTATTTGGTGGAATTCTACATAAAATAGGGTGAAGCTGTTTTCATTTCTTCTTCCGATAATTGATTGGCGTGATCAATATAACGTAGAAGTGTATATAGATGCTGTTCGATAATCGTGTAATCTTTTTCAAAATTGTACGCATGTAGAAAATGCTCGATTTTTTTCGCTAAAAATTGATCACTTGTTCTAACCATAAGAATGAGTAAATTATCCCATTCGGATCGGTGAGTATAATATAACGCACGGTCATAATCCACTTTATTCATTTTCATTCTCCTCCCTTGGGAGTTAAGATTAGTTTGAGCCATAATGAATTATTTTTTCAACCAAAAATTTGGTCAACCTGTTATTGCACGTTTATCAAGTTTTACCTGTATAAAAATAAATTTCTTACATTGATACATAATCGAGTTACAATTTGAAAAAGATAGAAGTAGTAATTTTAGATAAACGGGGGTTTATTGTATGAAAAAGCTACTTTTATTGTTACTTACTGTAGTATGTTTAAACTACATTCAGGCACCAGTATTTGCCGACGTACATACACATGGAGAACATAAAGAGAAAGTCGATTATAAAAAATACGGCAGAATTGCAACAGTGGTTGTGAAGGAAGATTACCCAGAGGAAGAAGTTGTTGATTATCAGTATGCTGGAAGACGGATGATTTCAGAAAATGAAGTCATTGATACTTTTATATTTCAAGTAAAAGAGGATGGAAAAGATTTGACTGTGCTTGTTAAAGTAACTCATCGACTAGACGATAGTAAATTTTTAAATTTAACTGTTGAAGAGCAGGAGCGAAAGTGAAAAGAATGTAGTAAACGCCTAGCGTCTCCTTTAGAAAAAAATAATTATTTCACAAAGGATGCTCATTTTAAGGGCATCCTTTGTTTGTCTAAATGAGGATTAAATGGATCACTAAAAGTCTTGTTTGAAAGACTGAAGTATACTCATCATTCTCTTTTTTCTATCATAGATTATGTTAAAGGTGAAGATAGGGAGTGAGAGAATGCTTGGTAGTGAACATAAATCGTTAGAGTATGCAATAGACGAAATCACAGAAATCGCCACAGGTTTTGGGCTGGATTTTTATCCGATGAGATATGAGGTATGTCCAGCAGAAATAATTTATACTTTTGGTGCTTATGGGATGCCAACAAGGTTTTCCCACTGGAGTTTTGGAAAGCAATTTTTTAAGATGAAACTACATTATGATCTCGGTTTGTCGAAAATATATGAATTGGTGATTAACTCTGATCCCTGTTATGCTTTTTTATTAAATTCCAACTCTTTAATTCAAAACAAATTAATTGTCGCACATGTCCTTGCTCACTGTGACTTTTTTAAAAATAATGTTCGATTCCAAAATACAAAGAGAGATATGGTTGAAAGCATGTCTGCTACGGCAGAGCGTATTAGAAAATATGAAATTGACTATGGAAAAAAAGAAGTAGAGACATTTTTAGATGCCATTTTAGCTATTGAAGAGCATATAGATCCTTCTCTTATGCGCCCGAAATTTATTTGGGATCATGAAGAAGAAGAAGAGAGCTCGTCTTTCCATGTTGAAACGCCTTATGACGATTTATGGGGACTTGATCAAAAAGAAGTAAAACAGAAAAAGAAAAAAATGAAGAAGTTCCCACCTAAGCCAGAAAAAGATATACTTTTATTCATTGAACAATACAGCCGTGAATTGACTGATTGGCAGAGAGATATCTTAACAATGATGCGAGAAGAGATGCTCTACTTTTGGCCACAACTTGAGACGAAAATTATGAACGAAGGCTGGGCCTCCTTTTGGCATCAACGAATTTTAAGGGAGATGGATCTTACTTCTGGAGAAGCTTTGGAATTTGCGAAATTAAATGCTGGTGTTGTGCAACCATCAAAAACAAGTATTAACCCTTATTACCTTGGCTTGAAGATTTTTGAGGATATTGAAGAACGATATAATCACCCTACGGAAGAAATGATTAGGAGAGGAGTAGAGGTTGGCTCTGGTAGGGAAAAAATGTTTGAAGTACGAGAAATTGAATCTGATATCTCGTTTATCCGGAATTACTTGACAAAAGATTTAGTGATGAGAGAGGATATGTATTTATTTCAAAAGCAAGGAAAAGATTATAAAGTTGTCGATAAAGGATGGGAAAATGTGCGCGATCAGCTAGTTAGTATGAGAGTAAATGGGGGATTTCCTTATCTGACGGTAAATGATGGAGATTATATGAAGAATGGTGAGTTGTATTTAAAGCATTGGTTTGAAGGGATTGAGCTTGATTTGAAATACTTAGAGAAAGTTCTGCCTTATGTATATCAGTTATGGGGAAGAGCGGTTCATATGGAAACAATTGTAGAAGAGAAGGAAATGGTTTTTACTTATGATGGAAAGGCGCTTCATAGAAAATATCTATAAAGGTGACCACTGAAAATTCAATGATCATGACAAATACGAACAGTTGAGGATTCGCTTCTGTTCGTATTTTTATGGGTGGTGGTTAAACAGCAATAGATGAATGGCAGTATTTTAAAACTAATGAAGAGCAGATTTGAATTTACTACCTCGTGCTTCTTGTGTGTCCATTATGGTTGTAAAAGCAAGAGGATCAATCTCAGCAATGATAGTTTTAAGTTTAGATATTTCTAATCGAGTCACAACAACATAAATAATTTCTTTATCAGTATTAATATATCCACCTTTGCCGTTCAACTTCGTCACACTTCTTCCTAGCTTTGTAATAATACAATCAGCCATCTCCTTATAATGGTCAGAAACGATGAGCACAGCTTTCGTATCTCCTTCAAAACCTTGTACAACCATATCAATCGTTTTAGAAGCAATATAGTAAGTGATGATTGAATACATGGCTTGTTCCCACCCCAAGACGAATCCTGCCCAGACAAAAACGAAAATATTAAAGAACATGATAAATTCCCCTATAGAAAAGGGGATTTTTTTTGTTAAAAGAATTGCCATAATATCAGTTCCATCTAACGCACCACCATGTCGAATGACTAGCCCCACTCCTGCTCCTAGGATGACACCTCCGAATACTGTTGCCAGTAACGGGGTAGATGTAAAAGGAGAGGTATGATGAAATAGTGATTCGACTCCTGCTAAAGAGATAATGCCTATTAGGGAAGCAAGAAAAAAACTTTTTCCTAATAGCTTATAACCAGCAATTAAAAAAGGAATATTAAAACAAATAAATAATACACCGAAATGGATGGTTGTTAAATGGTTAACGATTAAGGAAATACCAATAATGCCACCATCTATAATCAGATTTGGTATAAGAAATAATTCAATTGATAAAGCAGCAAGTGTAGCACCAGCAATGATCATTAAGAACTTATAAATAAAATATGCTTTACGGTTGATGAGTGCTTTTATCATGAAAAATCCTACTTTCTGTTGAAGAAGCTTTGTTCGTATGGTTTTGTTATTATGTGTAAAATATTATTTTTGTAAACAATACCATATTTTGGACTATAAACAAACTTTTCATTCGATTTCATACAAAACAGTTGAACAATTTCGTTTAGTTCTTCATAATGTAATATATGAACATATATTCATATATAAGAGGTGAATTATAATGAGTCATGATCATTCCCATTCTCATCATCATCATTCGTCTAACAATCAAAATGTATTATTACTTACCTTCTGTTTAATTTTTGGATTCATGATTATTGAGTTTATTGGTGGTCTGTGGACGAATAGTTTAGCACTTTTATCAGATGCAGGCCATATGTTAAGTGATGCAGGAGCGTTAGGGTTAAGCTATATTGCCATCAAGATAGCTCAAAGGGAATCAACCAACAAAAAAACATTCGGATTTAAAAGGTTTGAAATTTTAGCGGCGGCGATAAATGGGGTAACATTAATAGTCATCGCTATTCTTATCATGATTGAAAGTGTGAAAAGGTTTATCTCACCGCCAGAAGTAGCAAGCTTAGGTATGTTAACAATTGCTACAATTGGTTTTCTTATCAATATAGTAGCAGCTGTTATCTTAATGAAAGGTGACAAAGATGAAAACCTTAATGTGAAAAGTGCGTTTCTTCATGTAATTGGAGATTTACTAGGCTCTGTAGGAGCGATTATAGCAGGTTTACTGATCTACTTTTTTGACTGGGGTATTGCTGACCCAATAGCAAGTTTAATTGTTGCTATTTTGATTATAAATAGCGGCTATAGAGTGACAAAAGAAGCCTTTCATGTATTGATGGAAGGGGTACCTGACGGGATGCAAATTGAGGAAATTAAAGCCTCCATCAAAACACTTCAAAATGTAGAGGATGTACATGATATACATCTCTGGACGATTACTTCAGGATTCCCTGCTTTTAGTTGCCATATTGTCTTAAATGATGATGGGCACCATGATACTGTCCTCAAAGAAACAAAAGAATTACTTTCTCATCAATTTGGCATCAATCATAGTACAATCCAAGTTGAAGGCAGAAGCAGTGGTTGTCCAAACCATGAGGACGTGTGTAATTAAGAATGGCGAGTATGTTCTATTGTTTGTTTTAATAAATGCATAACATGTTCATCATCGTGACTATAATATAAAGTAGTTCCTTCACGTCGGAATTTAACTAGCCTCAAGTTTTTTAGGAATCTTAATTGATGGGAGACAGTTGATTGCAACAGAGAGAGCTTATCGGCAATCTCATTTACCGAGTGTTCTTCGTGAAAAAGTAAATGTAGGATTCTAAGCCTTGTCGGATCAGATAAGGCTTTAAAAGTTTGTGTGACTAAAAAAAGAGTTTCTTCGTCTAATTCGTTATAAGATGGATTGTCGTTCATTATTTTATTCACCTTCCTATTTATCATAAGTATACCTTTGTTAAAATCGAAAATAAATATCGAAGTCATCTTTCGATTGCATTTAGTGATGACGAAATGTGACTTTCATATTTTTAACACCGTTTTGACACATAAATGAGATATAATTCTTTTATTAAAATGAAAATATACCTATACAATAAACTTAGATTACCTGTTTAAAGGATGGTGGTTATACATGAATTTATTAGTAGTTGAAGATAATGAAAGTGTTTGTACAATGCTTGAAATGTTTTTCATGAAAGAAGGATATAAAGGAACCTTTGTCCACGATGGACAATCAGGATTTGAGGCGTTTAATAAAGGAGAATGGGATTTAATTATACTCGATTGGATGCTCCCAGCTATGGACGGTGTAACATTATGTAGAAAGATCCGTGATATTAGCAGTGTGCCCATTATTATGTTAACAGCGAAAGACAGTGAATCTGATCAAGTACTTGGACTTGAGATGGGTGCGGATGATTATGTGACGAAACCATTTAGCCCGTTAACTTTAATGGCGAGGATTAAAGCCGTATCTAGAAGATTTCAATCAGATACAACAGAGAAGGATCATCACTTTACGACAAGCCATTTTTTCAAAATTAGTAAAGAAGCTAGAGAAGTCTACTTTAAAGATGAACTGCTTTCAAATTTAACACCTAAAGAGTTCGATTTATTGTATTACTTTATTACCCATCCAAAACAAGTATTTTCGAGAGAGCAATTACTCGATAAAGTATGGGGATACCAATTTTATGGAGATGAAAGGACAGTCGATGTTCATATTAAACGTTTAAGGAAAAAGATAGGCAGTGCAGATCAACCATTTATCCATACTGTGTGGGGTGTAGGTTACAAATTTGATGAGTCGACGGATACCTATGAGAAATAAATATTTTCTTAAACTGCTATCCAGTCATGTTCTTATTCTAATACTGGCGTTTCTATTAATGGGTTTGATTTTTTCACAATTTGTAAGAAGTTATATATTCGAAAACAAAGTGGAAGAATTAAATGAATATGGCCAGCAGATTTTAGAAGATGTATCCATTCATGAAGAAAGTCCACAAACTTTTTTGAATAAATATAGTAAGCTACTTGAAGCAAGAAATATTCAATATATTTTATTCGATAGTAATGCAGATATCATCTACCCCAATGTTTCTATGGACCCTAGTATACGCCTTTCCCAAAAAGAGTGGGAAAAGTTGTCAAAAGGTGAGTCTGTAACAATCCTTCATGATATTAAACGGTTTGAACAGGAAGTATCATTAGTAGCTTTACCGTCAATGGAAGGTGAAAACATAACCGGTGGAATTTTATTACTTTCGCCGATAAGTACGTCTTTAAAAATGATTGGACAGCTTAATCAATATTTATTGTATACGATTGCTATAGCTGCAACGGCAGCAATCTTTTTAAGTTTAATCTTCTCCCGTAACTTATCAACTAGAGTGAGAGCGTTTAGAAAAGCAACTTCAATGATTTCATCAGGCGATTATAATGTAAATGTGCCAGATGATTCCAAGGATGATTTAGGTTATTTAGCAAGGGATTTTAATGAGATGGTTGTGCAATTAAAAAAATCTCAAGAGGAAATTGAAAGGCTAGAAAATCGCAGACAAAAATTTCTTGCCGATGTCTCACATGAATTAAGGACACCATTAACGACTATTAGTGGATTAGCAGAAGGAATTAAAAATCAATTGATTCCTGAAGAGGAAGTTGATAAAGGGATGAATTTAATTGACCGTGAAGCTAAAAGGTTGATTAGATTAGTAAATGAAAACTTAGACTATGAGAAGATTCGTTCAAACCAATTAGAATTACATATGATTGATATTCAAGCTATTGAGGTATTTGAAGTCGTAAGTGAACAGCTTCTAATGCAAGCAGATGAAAAAAATAACCAAATTTATATTGAGGCAGCAGATGATATCTATATTCATGCTGACTATGACCGCTTGATTCAAATTCTTATTAATATTGTTAAAAATAGTATTCAATTCACAGAAAACGGATGGATATCCATGCGCGCCTTTGAGAATGAGCATGATATTTGTATTGAAATTGAAGATAATGGAATTGGTATAGATCCAAAAGAAGTTGATTGGATTTGGGAAAGATTCTACAAGGCGGACAGTTCAAGAACGAACAGTTATTTTGGTGAATTTGGGATTGGTTTGTCAATCGTAAAACAATTAGTTTCTTTACACCGTGGTAAAATAGATGTTCAAAGTGAAACAAATAATGGAACCATTTTCCGATTGTTTTTTCCTAAAAAATGAATGGCAAAATAAAAAAATCGCGCTGAATTTCAGCGCGGTTTTTTATTTCATATTTGGACTTGTGATTCTGTAGACAAAGGAATTTGGGAAGGAGCTATTTCTTCAATTACTGGTTTCTTGTATACCTCCACTAATTTGATATGGTGATCTTCCATTTCTACAATAGTAAACACAAAGTTCTCCTGTTCAATAAAGTCGCCTTCTTTGGCTTCATAATTCTCAGTTAACAACCAACCACCTATTGTGTCAACATCTTCATCATTGATGGAAATATCTAAAATATCGTTAATTTGGCTAACTAAAACTTTTCCATCTAAGATATAATGATTATCTTTCACTTTTTGAACACTTGGTACTTCGTCCACATCAAACTCATCTCTAATATCACCGACAATTTCTTCGATAATATCTTCAACGGTCACCAATCCTGAAGTTCCACCATATTCATCCATCAATATAGCCATATGGATACGTTCTTTTTGCATTTTTAACAACAAATCATGAATCGGTGTAGAATCGATTACACGAATGATAGGACGAATATAAGTGGATATCGGTTTTATTGTTGACTGAGACTTAGAAGAAATTAGGTCCGTTAAGATTTCTTTCACATTGATCATACCGATGATATGGTCTTTATCACCGTCTATAATGGGATACCGTGTGAACTTTTCATTCTTGGCGGTAGGTAAAAATTCCTCTAGGGTATCATCTTTAGAAATAGAAATAATCTCTGTACGTGGGACCATAATTTCTTTCGCAATGCGGTCATCAAAATCAAATATTTTGTTCACATATTTAAATTCCGATTGGTTGATTTCCCCGCTTTCATAACTTTCTGAAAGAATAATCCTTAATTCTTCTTCAGAGTGAGCCATTTCGTGTTCAGAAGCAGGTTTTAGCCCAATCATTTTTGTTAACAATCTGGCAGATCCGTTTAGCACCCAGATAAATGGGAACATAATGCGATAGAACCAAATTAAAGGCTTGGCTACCATTAATGTGACCGTTTCGGCTTTCTGAATAGCAATTGTTTTCGGCGCAAGCTCTCCAACGACAACATGTAAAAATGTAACGATGGTAAAGGCGAATGCAATAATCAAAATATGAGATAATGAGGCAGGTATATGAAACAACTGGAATATCGGTAAAAGTAGATTTTCAAATGTTGTTTCACCAAGCCAACCGAGAGCTAATGCCGTAATCGTAATACCTAATTGACAGGCAGACAAATACTCATCTAAATGAGTAGTTACTTTTTTTACTGAGATGGCTCTCTTGCTACCTTCTTCGATTAATTGATCCACTTTTGAGCTCCGTACTTTCACAATAGCAAATTCTGAAACGACAAAGAATGCCGTTAAGCCAATTAAAATGGCAACAATAACCAAGTTTAATATGTCCAAATAAATTCCCCTAAACCCAATAAAGGGTAGGGTGTCACCTCCTGAGAATTGAAAAATAGATGAGCTCCTATAACAAGCAATCGAAGCAATCAATGAGTTAAGTATCTATTTGATATATACTTAAATTTTCCTATTTCAAATTTAGAGGTAAAGATTTATCGTCTTTAATTTAAAAAAATATGGAATAGCTTCGATTACCATGTAAATCACTGTATTTCTTTTCCATAGTAAGTTCATCATCATAAATAGAAAAAACTTCATTTAAGACTATTTCATGCAATAACTTAATTTTCGCTAATCCACCGATGCGATAGAATATCCCATTTTACCACCTCAGTTTGAATATTTTAAAAATAATTATACGTTAAGAAAATATAATCAGTCAAAGGGTAACTTCTTATTTAAGACTATTTTATTCGAAAATTCTGTAAATATGAAGGTCGAAAGAACGAATTACTGTTCCATTTAGGCTCAATTAAGGGTATAATATTCATACATCTTTTACCAATTGTGATCTGTACTTAACAGAGAATAAAGAACAAGGTCATGAAAATGGTTATTAATGTATTCGTTGTCTCTGAGAATACCTTCTTGAGTAAAACCTAATCTTTCTGGTATTTTACGGCTTTTTTCATTTTGTACGGCACATTTGATTTCTAGGCGGTGAAGATGTAAAAGAGAAAACGTATAGTTAATGAGGTGATTAGCTGATTTCGTAATAAGACCTTTTCCTTGATGTGTCTGGTCTAATAAATAACCAATGCTTGCTTGCTTATTTTGCCAGTCTATTGTATGAAGACTAATAGAACCGATTAATTTTTGATTTATAAATATACCTAAAAAAATCCCGTTCTGTGTATGATATTGTTGGAGCCATGAGGAAATCATTGCACTTGTTTTTTCAATACTATCTGTGAATTGCACCCATGGCAACCACTCAGCTAAATACGCACGATTTTTTTCGATTAATAAATAAAAATCTTCTGAATGATAAGGCTCTAATAAGTGAAGTTTAAGAGAGGAATCGATACTCATTTTCCACTTCGACAAAAATCTCACCCTTTCGACATTTAAAAGTAAAATAAAACCATTATTATGGGTATAAAGTTCTATTTTTTATCACGAATGGACAAAATGTTTTGCAGAAACACACTTTTATATATTACGATTGTAATTCGAGTATATTATTTTA
This sequence comes from Cytobacillus sp. FSL K6-0129, assembly GCF_038007625.1. NCBI lineage: Bacteria > Bacillati > Bacillota > Bacilli > Caryophanales > Bacillaceae > Cytobacillus > Cytobacillus sp. FSL K6-0129. The sequence continues at coordinate 4,601,491 of NZ_JBBOXM010000001.1, forward strand.
TGGGAGGACTTCTATGAAAATTACCACAAAAATTATTATTGCGTTACTTGTCGGTGCAGTTGTTGGAATTATCTTAAATGTAACCGCTCCAAACGTATTTGAAGTACTAGATACGTGGTTATTTTATCCACTTGGACAAATTTTTCTTAATTTAATTAAGATGTTAGTTGTACCAATAGTTTTATTCTCAATAATTCTCGGATTTACTGGACTAGGGGATCCGAAAAAATTAGGGAGAATCGGTGTTAGAACCATTTCATATTTCCTTGTAACAACTGCAATAGCTATTGTCATTGCAATTTCTTTGGCTTTAATATTTAAGCCTGGCGAAGTTGGCACATTTGACACAGCTAATGCTGAATTCAATGCAGAAGAAGCACCACCAGTAAGTGATACCTTACTTAATATGATTCCTGCTAATCCATTTGCAGCGATGACTTCTGGTGATATGTTACAAATCATTGTTTTTGCAGCATTTATTGGTTTTGCTCTAACGATGTTAAGAGAAAAAACACAAGGTGTTATAAAGCTAATTGAACAAGGCAATGAGATTATGATGTATCTTGTTGGTGTTGTAATGAAATTTGCACCATACGGAACTTTTGGTTTAATTGCTTCAGCAATTGGAAGTCAAGGTTTCTCAGCAATTAAAGCAATGGGCTTATACTTCATCCTAGTTGTTGCTGCACTAATCATACATTTAATTATTGTATATGGAGGTACAGTATACTTCTTAGGTGGTAGAAAAAATCCTTTGAAGTTCTTTAAAGGGTTTACACCGGCAATGGGAGTGGCATTTAGTACATCTAGCAGTAATGCTGTTTTACCAATCTCAATGGAAGTAGCCCAAGAGAACTTAAAAGTACCTAAGCATATTAGTAGTTTCGTTCAACCTTTAGGAGCAACGATTAATATGGATGGAACAGCGATTATGCAAGGTGTAGCGACTATTTTTATTGCTCAAGTATATGGTATTGATTTAAGTATTGGTCAATTAGTGACAGTAGTTCTAACAGCGGTCCTTGCTAGTATTGGGACAGCAGGCGTACCGGGTGTAGGTTTAATTATGCTTGCCATGGTATTACAATCAGTTGGTTTACCTGTAGAGGGAATTGCGTTAATTCTCGGAATTGACAGATTATTAGATATGGCGCGTACAGCTGTGAATATTACAGGGGATGCAGCTTGTGCAGTTTATAATACAGCTGCAGAAGAAAGACGCGAAAAAAAATTAGCTAAATAATAATTAATAATGCATAAATAATTCATGCGTCATGCATTACTTCCGAACAACATGTGAATTCTTCTTAAAGGAGATTCACATGTGTTCGGTTTTTTTATGGGTTTTAAAGGATAAGTTTATAATTGAAATAATATTATTAAGCGGTTATGAATAGGAGAAGGATGCCATCATACATATGAGGAACGTACTTTTTGACAAAAAATAATAATATTTGATCAGTGGTAGGTGGTGGTGAAAATTGCCTGCTTCTCTTTAAAAATAATCCATTTTATATAGTCCGTATTTCTTAATTATTTGCAATTAGGTTATGTTCATTTGAGTAATCTTTCTTGCAATGTTAATATGATTATCAATCGATGTGGATTGGACTTTTAAATATTTTTATAACACAAAATGACATTTGTTAAAAAAATGTATGATGTATATTTTTATTCATTTCGATTTTTATTTGAAAGGTTCGAAAAATTTAATTATAATCGATATGAAAAGGTGTAAAAATACACGAAAAATAAATCAAGGGAATGAAATGATTTTGACTAGAGATGAAATCATATTAAAAGTTTCGGAAAAGATGCGCTTAATTCGTACTGAAGCTGGTTATACACAGGACAAAATGGCAGAAATCGTTGGTGTTTCAAAAAAAACACTTGTACAAATTGAAAAAGGCCGGGCCAATGCTGGTTGGTCGACTGTCGTTGCTGTATGTGCATTGTTTAGAGAAACAGAGACAGTAAGGTTTTTGTTCGGAAACGAGCCTTTAGAGGTAATTGAAACAGTAGTGAGAGAGGGAATTGATTTTCGTAAAGAGAAAACTCTAGGTGGAAAGATTTGGTGGAAAGAAATACAGAATAAAAGCGGCTATGTTTTGCAACAAAATATCATTAGTCAACATTACCGAATTATTGACGAAGAGCATTTCCGTATTTATAGTAGCTTTGATGAAACTTCTGCCAGGGAGAGATTCGCTGAAGTCATTGAAGAACTTCAACATCAATATTAATTCATTTAATACATAGCTGCAAAAAACCCAACAAAGTTGGGTTTTTTACTTATTATTTGACGACCATTACGCTACATGGCGCTTCTTTTGTTATTTTTTCACTATTGCTTCCTAAGAAAATTCTTTTTAATCCTTCTTTTGAGGAACTTCCTACGAATATAATGTCTGCTTTTAATTCTTCAGCTAATTCGCATATGGCATCTGCCGGTTTGCCTCCCAATATTTTTATTTCTAATTTTTTTCCAGCTTCATCAGCAATTTGTTTAGCATGTGTAATCGCTTGGTCGACGCTGTTAATTATTGTTGAATGTGTCGTCTTTTCTTCTGCGTGATTACTAATATGGAGCGGCTGTATTTGCATGCCTTCAACAATCATATTATTCGATCTTAACTGAGGGTTTTTTTCAGTTGCTGAATAAGAATTTTCAATCACTTCTTCATCAGCATGAGCTAAAATGATTTTTGTGTCAGTCGTAGAGAAAGAAAGTGCTTTTTCCAATGCGTGACGGCTGTTTTCAGAATCATCATACCCGACAATAATTGTTTGAAAGTTTAACAATCTTATCACCCTTTCGTCTTATGTTATACTTTACCCTTATTGATGAAGTATAATCCTATAATAATAGAAATTTTCTTGCTAGGAACATAAGGTGGAGATGTTATGAAAAGGGAAAAAACACCATTTGTTTGGTTGAAAAACATGATAAAGAAATTGCATATATGGCAGGTAATATTATTACTCATATCACTGGGAGTCCTTTTTGGTTTAATCTATATCATTCCATTTGCAACAAATAATGATATTGAAGGTCTAAATAGTCAATTAAGCAAGCCAACGATTATTTATGATAAAAATGGTGAAGTAGCTAGTAAGGTTTCTGCTAACAAAAATGAAGGAGTAGCCTTTGAAGAGATACCGGAATCACTCATACACGCTGTTATTGCTATTGAGGATCATCGTTTTTTTCAACATGAAGGCGTCGATTATCAAGGGATAGGCCGCGCTTTTTTAACCAATATACGAGCTGGTAGAATTGTTGAAGGCGGAAGCACAATCACTCAACAACTTGTAAAAAATGAACTTCTAACTGCAGAAAAATCATATGACAGAAAGCTTCAAGAGTTTTTTATAGCTAGAGAAGTAGAACACCAATATAGTAAAGAAGAAATACTACAAATGTATTTGAATAGAATTTATTTTGGTGAGGGTGCGTATGGGGTGAAAAAAGCAGCTAATAAATACTTTGCTAAAGATTTAGGCGAATTATCGTTAAGTGAATCTGCAATGTTGGCTGGTTTAATTAAAGCACCTTCTACGATTAATCCATACAATGACAAACAAAAGGCAATAGCAAGAAAAAATCTTGTTTTAAAGCAAATGAAGCAACATGGATATATTAATGAAGAGGAAATGAATCAAGCAATAAATGTAGAAATGAGTTTTAAAGAAGGGGAAGCTGATCCAATGAAAGGAAAGTACCCTTATTATGTTGATGCTGTTCTCGAAGAAGCAATGAATCGATATGATCTCTCATTAGATGAGTTGTTAACGCAAGGTTATCAAATATATACCGAATTAGATCCTAGTATGCAAGCTGATATAGAGTCTACTTATCAAAATGATGCGATTTTTCCTTCAACAACAGGGGAGCGACCGGTTCAAAGTGGGATGATATTAATGGATCCTGAAACTGGTGGCATTCGTGCTTTAGTTGGTGGGAGAGGTGAGCATACGCTCCTTGGACATAATAGAGCCATTCACCCTGTGGGAGAACCAGGTTCAACGATGAAACCGATTATTCCTTATGCTGCTGCAATTGAAGCTGGATGGGAAAATACAGATATGTTGAAAGATGAGAAATTATCATTTGGTGAGTATGCTCCAAATAATTATAATAACCAATATCTAGGTGAAGTACCAATGTATGAGGCTGTGATGCATTCTATCAATTTACCGGCTGTATGGTTATATAATGAAATAGGTGTAGATAGAGGAAAGAAGATGGCCGAGCAATTCGGCATTCCGAAGAATGTATTGGATGGAGGCCTAGCTCTTGCTTTGGGTGGGACAAGCCGTCCTGTGTCTCCTAAAGTGATGGCTGAAGCTTATAGTGTTTTTGCTAATGGTGGTAAGAAAGAAGAAGCTCATACAATTATTGAAATAAAAACCCAATCTGATGAGCCTTTCGTTCAATGGGAAAGTAAGAAGGAAACAGTAATCTCTGAACAAACAGCAAATCAAGTGACAGCAATGCTATTAGGTGTCGTCGATTATGGTACAGGGAAAGCTGCTAAAATTGATGGAGTTGAAATCGCAGGGAAAACTGGTTCAACACAGTTAGGGATTGAAGGTTTAAGTGGGACAAAGGACCAATGGTTTGTTGGTTATACTCCTCATCTAGTAGGTGCCATCTGGGTTGGCTATGATCAAAGTGATCGTAATCATTATTTGACGACGAGTAGTAGTGAAGGCACAGCGCCAATTTTCAAGGAAGTAATGGAAAAAGTGCTTCAAGGAAAACCGATTGAAAGCTTTAATGTCGATAAAATCGATGATAAATATAAAAAGCAGCAACGTAACAAGGAGAAACAGGAACAGAGGGATGAAATAAGAAACTGGTTAGAAGATAAAAGGAATCAGTTTTTTGACTGGTTTAATTAAATATGATATTTAAAGGGAAATAATGAAAAATCTACTGAGAGAATCTTTATTCTCATGGAGAATCTTTCTTATTTCCCTATACCTTTACTAAAATAAGATATCTTATACATGTACACTTCTGTTCAATAATAAACTTTTAGGCTCTGCTGTAAAGTGAACATCATTCGTACACAACGTTTTAATTTGAATAAGTATTTCTTCTGGCTCAGTACCTTCCACAATCACTTTCAATTCGTCTTTCGGTCGGACCATCATCAGAAAGGTTACTAGTTTTGACAAGTGAGAAGGGATCACTACATTATGTTGATAAAGAAAATAAATTGTGCCGTCGTATTTATATGCAGTTTGGTATATAGCAATCATTTTCTTTATATTTAATGATTTTTCAAATTTTAAACTGGAAGAGATAATTTTTCTATTCATGATATGTAACTCCTTTTAAAAGAACTTAATAAAAAATTACCCCTTTATTTTTAAGTTAAACATTTTATAATTAGAATGTTTTACGTTTATTCTTTGTCGGATTTATTAATAGAAAAGTCGAATAACTTGATTCTGTTGATTAGGAATGTAAAACTAAGGATGGAGCTTTTATAAACCTATTTTAAAATGCTTTAAATTAGGAAAATAATAGATAGACAAGAATTTTTGGGAGGTAGTAAGATGACTGAATATCGTGTAGAGAAAGATACGATTGGTGAAATTAATGTGCCTGCTGAAAAATATTGGGGTGCACAAACAGAAAGAAGTCGCAATAATTTCAAAATAGGTATTGAAAAAATGCCATTAGAGTTAATTTATGCTTTTACTACGATTAAACGCTCAGCAGCGATAGTCAATCATGAATTAAATAAGTTATCAGAAGAAAAGAAAAATGCAATTGTTGCAGCGTGTGATGAGGTGTTAGCTGGGAAATTTGATGAACATTTCCCTTTAGCTGTATGGCAAACAGGCAGTGGAACGCAAACAAATATGAATGTCAATGAAGTAGTGGCAAGACGGGCAAATGAATTATTGGATAATGAAGATATTTCTATTCACCCAAATGATGATATAAACATGTCGCAAAGTTCTAATGACACTTTTCCAACAGCGATGCATATTGCAGCACTGAACAGTGTGGATAAACATTTAATTCCTGCGCTTATTCGTTTAAAGGATGTCATTCTACAGAAGGAAAACGATTTTGCAGATATCGTAAAAATAGGAAGAACTCATCTTCAAGATGCAACTCCTCTTACATTAGGACAAGAAATAAGCGGTTGGCGTTATATGTTAGAGAAGGATGAGCGCCTTATCAATGAAGCGAAACTAGCACTAGGAGAACTGGCTATCGGTGGAACTGCTGTCGGAACAGGTATTAATGCTGACCCGTCGTTTGGTGATAAGATGGCTAGTGAGATTTCTAAATTAACGAAGCTCTCGTTCAGTTCTTCTCCTAATAAATTTCAAGCACTAACAAGTCATAGTGAGATTGTTCATCTTCATGGAACTTTAAAAGGTTTAGCTGCAGATTTAATGAAGATTGCTAATGATGTTAGATGGCTTGCGAGTGGACCAAGAAGTGGGATTGGTGAATTAACGATACCTGCTAATGAACCAGGAAGTTCAATTATGCCAGGAAAAGTAAACCCAACACAAAGCGAAGCGTTGACAATGATTTCAAGTCAAGTATTTGGAAATGATGCAACGATAGGCTTTGCTGCCAGTCAAGGTAATTTCGAATTAAACGTCTTTAAGCCAGTAATCATTTTTAATTTGCTTCAAAGTATTACATTACTTAGTGATGGTATGAATTCATTTAATAAAAATTGCATTGTTGGTTTAGAAGCTAATACTGAAAAAATCTCTCTGTTTGTCAATCAATCCCTCATGTTAGTGACAGCTTTAAACCCCCATATCGGGTATGAAAAAGCAGCTGAAATTGCTAAGTTAGCTTTTAAAGAGGAGCTAACATTGAAGGAAGCGGCATTAAAATCAGGATATATTACTGAAGATCAATATGATAAATGGGTTGTACCAGAAAAAATGATCTAAACAAATAAAGCCCCCTAGGTGATAGGGGGCTAATCCATATTATTAAGTTTTGCAGCTTAGAACTTTCCGCCACCAAGTTGTTGTTCAGCCATTTGAACAAGACGCTTAGTAATTTCTCCACCTACAGAACCGTTCGCACGAGATGTTGTTTCAGCGCCAAGGTTAACTCCGAATTCACTTGCGATTTCGTACTTCATTTGATCTAAAGCTTGAGCTACTCCTGGTACTACTAATTGATTTGAAGATTGGTTTGCCATAATGTGTTTCCACTCCTCTAAATTTTTTTTTGGCTGGGTTAGTTGGCAATGAACCAACGCAATTTTCTTTGCACCATATTTGGTTTAACCCATCGATAGTAGAAGTTTTAAGCGTGTTTGCCGCTTGTAATAGTTATTATGGTTGATATTTAAAAGATTATGCCTGAATATTTTTAGGGAATTATTTCCTTATAAATGTTTTGTTGTCTTTTTATTGTGCATAGGGAGGAACAGTAGAAACATGATATAATATAAATCATCATAATCGTCATTAAAATTATGGGTATGCTTTTACATTCGCTAACACAGATGATTAATGATGACCCTAATCATTGAAAATGAGGTTAGAAGGTGAATAAATGGATTATACAGAGGATATGAAAAACAGGCTTAAAAGATTAGAAGGTCAAATGAGAGGCGTATTACGGATGATGGAAGAAGAGCAACATTGTAAAGATGTCGTTACTCAGCTTTCAGCTATTCGCTCGGGCATTGACCGAACGATTGGTTATGTTGTCGCAAAGAATTTGGAAGCTTGTATAAGAGAAGCAAATTCAGAAGGTAGAAATGCAGAAGAAGAGATACAACAAGCTGTTAATATGATTGTGAAAAGTAGGTAAGATGTTTTTGGTAAAAGGAAAGGAACGATTGTGAACAATCGTTCCTTTTTAGTCTATTCTTCATCACAGCAATGCGGAGGTTGTTCTTTTTCTAGTTCTCTCGCTTCTTCGATATTCGTATGTCCTCCACTAACATGCACAGTACCTCCGGACATTCCTTCGTTAATATAACGATCAACATCGAGAAAGGCTTCATCGCGTCCTTCATATGGTAAATCTTTTTCTAAATCGTCTTTTTTGTTTGCCATAAATGAACCTCCTTAATTTCAGAAGAATGGTTCATATTCTTCCACAATTCTTTACCGGTCATACACATGGTAAAGCATGAGTTCGTGAATATGGCTTTTTAACTTTTCTTCATGATTTTGGTCCGGAACAGTGGATAACCATTCAATTTTTCCATCACGATGATATACACCTAAATACTTTTTGCCATGATGAAAAAAAGAAAATTTCCATCCTGGTAATTCTTTGTTTTCATATAATGATTGAAATTGAAAATGTGAAATCATGATTATTCCCCCTTGTTCTCATTTTAACTTGAATAGAGGAGTTCTGAAATGAAAATAAACATAATTTAATGAGGAAAAGTGGGAAAACCGCTTAATTGCATACATAAGTGACAAATTGCTTTGATTCGTTTGTTTTCAATATGCTCTTCATCAAAACTCATAGGCTTGGAATTTACTTCATACAAGTAGAATTTACCGTTCGCACCTACACCTATATCTAAAGAGAATTCCCCGAATAAACCAAGTTGTTCATTTAATAAATGACCCACCTCTTGTATGATTGAATTGAAAAATATATAGTCCTCTTCTTTAGCAAATAGTTCATAAGGCAATATCTTCCCGCCATTGGGTACATGTGTTGTGACTTGTTGGTGACTGCTAGATTGCCTTATACCAATCCCAGAAATGACAAAATTGTTCTTCTCTTTATGTGATAATATTCTGAAATCATATCTTGATTCATCATATAATGCTGGTTCAATTGCTTCTTGTATGATATATCGGTCCTTAGCTAAATGAACTTTTAATTCATTCCATAATTCGTTTAAGGTAGCGAACTCTTTTGTTAGATGAACACCTTCCATTAAATAGTGATTTTCCTCTAGGGAGATTCGAAAGATTCCTTTTCCCTTTGCACTACTAACGGGTTTGATATATATTTTTTGTTTGTCTTTCAGCCAATCATGTAGCATTTCTTCAGAAGTTAATAACAAAGTTTCTGGTAATAAAGGTTTTAATGAGGAAGATTTCATTAATAAATGATGCATTTCCAATTTATTTATAAAACAGGGATTGAAAAAAGGAATATTATGTTTTTGTAAGAACGATGTAAGTGCAGTAAAATCAGTTTCTTTTTCTAGGTTGCGGAAAGGAATACGGTTATATATGACATCAGGTAGTGGGGATGAGACCTGTATCCATTTTCCTAGAGATGGATGAAATGTATAACCAGTTACAAATGATACTCCAAAATCATCTGGCGTAAAGACAATGGGTAATGCGCCTATTTTTGAAAATTGTTGGACAAGAGATAAAAATAGCGGACCATTGCCCGCTAATTTTTTATTTTTTCCTTTGCTTGTTAAGATCCCTATAATTGGACCGATTCGATGAGAATCTTCATTTAATGAGAATGGCAACCATTTTTTTGAAGAATGAAAGAGTTTTTCTGTTTTTATTTTATTGTTTCCAAACATTTTTTCCTGCGCGTGATACCACTTTTGAGATAAAGGGTCATAGTAGGAAGTAGTCATCTAAACAATGCCTCAGGGCTTTTCATTGCTTGTTCTGTTAGGTAGATACTATATGCTAAAGAAAGTTTTCGTGTTAAGAAATCAAATTTTTTCATACTTGGATGAGTAAAGATTGAACGTCCTGGTTTTGAATTCGCTTCGAAAAACCAAACTTTTCCTGACTGGTCTATGCCTAAGTCAAAGCCTATTTCTGCGACAAGACCTTCCATATTATTTTCTATTGCTTCGCTTAACTTTAAGGAAGCTGTTTGCAATTTATTAGCAATTTCTTCTCTTTCAATTGGATCCTCGAAAATTTCATCTAATGATTGAATCGTACCTCCACTTTTTACATGGGTTGTAACACTTCCATTTCCAGCTACTTTTGCTGCACAAGCAGTAACAATCCACTGTCCTGTTGAATCTTTATTCGTGTGTAACCGAAAATCAATGGAGCATTTCTCTTTCTTCAACAGATATATACCCTGTTGGATAATCATTCTTTCGAGGTTTTTACCTGCAAAAATATGCTTCATTAACCCTTCTAGACTAGAGAATTTCTTTAGTTTATTCATACCAGCTTTTAAATCTCTGTACCGACAATAATAAGCACTGTCTTCTCTGTTATAAATAATCTGATGAATACCTAATCCCAGACTGCCATTCATTGGTTTAATGTATATATGGCCATATTTGGCGAGCATGTTTTCGATGGCGGAATAAGAACTAAACGGCTGTGTTTCAGGTAAATACTCCGAAATTTCCTCGACTTGAAATAAACGATCATAAATATCCATTTTATTAAAAAAGCCTGGATTATACCAAGGAATTAAATATTCTTGTTCAAGTCGTGACTTTACTTCTTTTTGTTGTTTTTGCCGTTCACTTTTTCTATTTGGAAGGCGATCATAGATTACGTTTGGGAAAGGCACTTCAATTGTCTTCCACCCATTTTGTAAATAAAATAAACCTTGTATAGTACCAGAATCCCAATTGATATGCTTCTCTCCAAATACGAAAGGAAGTGCACCGACACTAGTACTTACAGATAAGAGTTTAGAAAAAATAATTGAGCGATCACCGATAGGCCGCATGGGAAATGATGTGAACCCTGACGTGAAAATGCCAACAAGGGGTCCGATTGTTAATGTTTCATCATGTATAAAAATATGAAGAGGGTGCTTGACATAAGGGAAGAAAATATCTTTAGCGAGATCTTCACTGATGGTGATTGCTTGTTTGGAGCTCGGTTGTTGCTTAAATTTAGCATCAATGGTAACTGTACCGAAATTTAATTTGTAAAGGGCAGTATTTAGATTTATATGGTTTGGCAAGAATACACAGCCTTTATAGTCTGAGGTGATATCTATCATAAATGTTTGATTCATCATTCTTTCACTTCCTTTCAGCTAATGCCCGTTGGGATAATAGGTAATCTCCATACTTAAATGGAGAAGTGTAAAGGACATCTGCTAATTGTGGATTTGTTTGTAAGACCAATTTCCTGCCAGGTTTAGAGTTAATATCAAGAATCCAGATGCCACCTTCTTGATCAATTCCGATGTCGATACCTAATTCAAATAGTGTTGAAAAGCATGATTCCATAATTGAGGGAAGAATAATTAATATTTCCTTTAATTCTTCCTGTAAAAACGACTTTTGGCTTTTTGGAATACTATCTAGCCAATGCTCATAGGAAGAGGTTGTTCCACCGGCACTTAAATTAGAAATTATGCCGTTTTCATGACCAGTTCGCATGGCTCTTGCTTGTTCTTGCCATTCACCGTTAGCATCCTTTTGCAGAAAAACGCGTAAATCAAAGGGGCGATTCTGTTCATCAACGAGTAATAAGAATGGTTGGATTAGATATTGATATCTTTTTGTCAGCCTCTCTAACCAAACCGTTGCTTTATGAATGGGAAGCGTTTGTTCAATCTGCTTAGAGCCTTTGTCTGTTTTGATAATCATTGAGTCACCTTTGATTGAGATAACATAAATACCTATACCTTGTGACCCATTTACTGGTTTTAATACGAGTGGTGACTGCTTTTTTAACTGTTTAATGAAAGATTTCGCTGAAGTGAAAGGATCTGATTGCAGTAAATAAGGAGCGAGTCTAGAATGTTTTAGGGCATCATATATTTCGAGCTTATTTGGAAGTCCTTGACCTAAGAATTGGGTCTTACCACTCTTTTTTAACCAATTTGTTATGACTTTGCATTTTTTTGAATGATCATCTTCTTGATAAAAACAACGGTCATATAACAGTTCAGGTAATGGAAAAACCGTAGACTCCCATTGTTCGGTTACTTCATTAAATAGCTCTCCATTTACTTCATTATTGTGTGGTAGGATGTTTTTCGGAATAAAACGAAAGCATTGATAGCCGTGATGTTTAGCTTGTGAAGCAATAGCTGTTATATAGGTCCTTTCACTTGTTTCGTAAAGTGTCATAATACCAAGTGTTTTCATGCTGATTTTTCCTCCTTATTGTTATGTTGAAAAAGCTAAAAAAGTACAATACTCTACAAGTGCTCTTGCAGAAGGTCTGATCTGATTGAATTCACCATCAATTTGCTTAGATGGTTTAGAGTTTGCTTCAATCATCCACAAATGCCCCTCATAATCAACGCCCATATCAATGCCGAGTTCACCATATAGGCCAAATGTTTTTTGATCAATCATCGTGCATAGCTCTATTGAAATTTTTTTCATTAATGCTAATATTTGTATTGCGGTGGTTTTATCAAATAGTGTAGTTAGCAGTGCTAGTGGTTTTCTCATTTCCCCTCCTTGGGCAAGATTAGATACAAATTGTTCTGCATTAGAGATTCGGGCTACAGCAGAGGTAACTTTCCAAATGTTTTGCCTATTTTTATGACAAAGAATGCGAAAGTCAATCGGTCTTTTGTTGAGTTGAATGAGCGGTATGCCTTCTTGGATAATATAGTTACTTGTTCTATGCTCTTTCTCGAATTGCGATATGAAGCTATCAAGATGATGGAATGGGTGGCTTGTTTTTGCCTTTTTCCCTGATGAGTAACCAACGGCGTACATATCTTTATTTTTACGTATGTGAATAATTTGTTTCCCTTGACTTCCATTTACGGGCTTTATGAAGATAGATGGATACTTTTCTATAAAATAAAGTAACTTTTCTTTCGAAAAATCTTCTGTTTCTGGTAAATAGGTACGTAAATGAGTTTCGTCGAATAAGAAATCATATACATCTTTCTTTGATAAAAATTGTTCATTAAAAAAAGGGATGGCATTTTTATATAGCAAATTTTTAAGGTTTGCAAAGCTAGGTGAGCTTTCAATCTTTCTAGAGTGAACGCGGTTATAAATAACATCAGGAAGTGGCAGTAGTTGTTTCTTCCATTCACCCTCGATATTTATATAACCATGGACTTCAGTTTCTTTAATATCTTTGGGATGACAAACATAAGCAATTCCTCCTAAAAGCTCAACAGTTTGATTGATTTCATGGCAAAATTGATGGATGGTGCGAAAATGTGGAGGAGATTGATCTCCCATTTCAAAAAAGTCAGTCATGATAGCAATAATTGGCCCGAGTGACAATACCTTGCTTTGAACAATATAATTAACAAGCATGAGGTGCCCTTCAAATGGTATATTGAAATAATCGAATACAGATTGACTAATGAACAGTTCCTTTTCATCTACTTGACGATAAATGAGGCGAATGGTTAATTGTTTTTGCCCTAATGATAAACGGATATGTTCCTCATTAGAAATTAGTAAATGTTCTGCTAATGCTGGGTTGAGCTCTAGAACCATCTTATTTTCATACGGAAGTACTCTCATTTTAATGTTTGTATATCGTGTCATCATTAATCCCCATTTGCCCGCAAGAAGCGAGTAATTATATAATAAAATCTAGGCGAATGCTGATACGCTATCTTATGAATGGCAAGATAAATTGGTGCGATTGCACAAAGAATTTGGTGAAAGAAGAAAGGTAGAGAGCGGAATGAAAGAAATTTTTACGACCCTACTAATGATGGTTGCTACTGGTGCCATCATTGGAGGAGTTACAAATTATTTAGCTATTAAAATGATATTTAAGCCTTATAGAGCGATTTATATTGGGAAATGGCGTCTTCCTTTTACACCAGGGTTGATTCCTAAACGTAGAGGTGAGATGGCCGAACAAATGGGTAAGCTTGTCATAAATCATTTGTTAACACCAGAAGGGATACAAAAGAAACTACAAAATGAGCGTTTTCAAACAATGCTGACACAATTTGCCGTGGTAGAAGTAGAAAAGAAATTGAATACAGAAAAAACGTTAGAGCATCTGTTGGAACAAATAGATATAAATGAACCTGCAAAAATGGCTGAGGATAAGATTGGTGCGTTTTTAGAGGTGAAATATGAGAATTGGATGCGTACAAATCAAGATGTAGAAATGAAAGAAATCTTGCCACAAAAACTTGTAGGTAAAGTGGAGGAACAGTTGCCTCAACTAAGCAATTGGATTGTGCAATCAGCAAAGAATTATTTCGCAAGTGAAGAAGGAAAAGAAAGTATTCAAAGGATGGCCGATGATTTTGTCCAAAAACGAAGTGGCATGATTAAAAGTATGCTACAAATGTTTTTAGGCAATGTGAAATTAGGGGAAAAACTACAACCTGAAATCGTAAAATTCTTAAATCATCCTGGAACAGATGAGCTTTTAACATCACTCCTTAGAAAAGAATGGCGAAAATTATTAGATAAAAATATTGCTGAGTTTGAAGATAAAATAGGAAGAGATAACCTCCTTCCATTCATAAAGCAGACTGTGTTTCGATTTGTTCAAGTTCATGAAATATTTCAAATGCCAATTAGTCAACTAACAGCAACAATAAGACCTTATATTATTACTGAACTTATCCCGAAAGCAACAGTAGGAATAAGTAAGTTATTAGCTGATAGAATATCTGTTTTAATGGAAAAAATGAAGCTTAATGAAATTGTAAAAGAACAGGTAGACTCATTTTCTGTTGAAAGGTTAGAGCAAATGGTGTTCTCGATTATTAATAAGGAATTAAGAATGATTACATTTCTTGGAGCCTTACTGGGTGGTCTAGTAGGTGTGTTTCAAGGTATTACTGCCATATGGATATTATAAATCCTTATATTTTATAGGTTTTTCCTCGATTTTACTTCCATTGTCTGTTATAGTGGTGGAAGTCTATGAAAAGGAAGTGTTCAATTTGGCAAATAATTTACAAGACGCAGCAATCGAATTAGAAAAAGCAATCCGTGAAAGCAATGAATATCAAAGCTTAAAGGATTCTTATGATAAGGTGAATGCAGATCCATCAGCTAAATCGATGTTTGATAACTTTAGAAATATTCAAATTCAGTTACAACAGAAGCAAATGTCTGGTCAAGAAATTACACAAGAAGAAGTGGATCAAGCGCAAAAAACAGTTGCCCTTGTACAACAACACGAACTGATTTCTAAACTTATGGCCGATGAACAAAAAATGAGTGAAGTTATCACAGACTTAAATAAAACAATCATGAAGCCTCTCGAAGATTTATACGGTGCAGCCGAGTAATTCATGAGTAATAGACTTGGTTCTATTTCATAAAAGCACAACCTTGCTTTCAATAGCAAAGTTGTGCTTTTTTTCGTGCAGGTGTAAAACCTCATGCCTTCTTAAGGATGTGACGGCTTATATACAAATACAAATGTCGCGGAATTTTGATAAAAAAAGATTAAGGAACGGCAGGAAACGTAACTATGTATAAAACGCAAAGAGAACAGACTTCTTTATCTCTATTCTTCCTGTTCTATTTTCTGTTGCGGGTACATAAAAGTGTCATAAGGACAATTTTCATCCAGAATAGGGGGCAAAAAGATGATTTATCGTCTCTTAGCTATAAATATTGATGGTACCCTTCTTCAAAGTAATGGAAGGCTGCATAAATCAACAAAGGAAGCAATCGAATACGTCCAGCAAAAGGGAATTTATGTGACGTTAGTAACAGCAAGAAGTTTTCCATCGGCTAAGAAAGTGGCTAAAGCATTAAAATTAAATTCCATCCTTGTAACATCAGCTGGAGCTTATACAGCGGATAAATTGGAACAACCAATTGAAGTAAAACGCATCAAAAAAGAAGTAACCTTTGATATTGTACGCTTATTAGAAGGATTCCCTTGTCAAATAAGACTTGTGCATGAAAAGTTTTCACTAGCAAATAAGACAAAAACAAATAATAATATCCTCGCTAAAACGGTGTTCTCAACAGGTGATCCTGTTTTTTATTCCCACCAGTTTGTTGAGTCTCTGAGTGAGAATTTGCTAGAAGATCCAGTTAAACCACCAAAAATTGAAATTTACTTTGAAAATACCAATGATCTTATACATGCCAAAAAAGCATTAGATGTCATGTATGATGAGGAAATTGCTATTACCCAACTAAATGACTCTCGTTTAGATATTGTCCCTTATGGTGTATCCAAATGGAATGGTTTACTGAGATTAAGTAAGGAACTTGGTATTGCACCGCAAGAAATTGTAGCCATTGGAGATGGCTATGATGATTTGCAGATGATTGAAGGTGCGGGTTTAGGTGTAGCGATGGGGAATGCCCCTCATGTCTTAAAAAAGCAAGCTGATTGGGTAACAAGAACAAATGATGAACATGGTGTAACATATATGGTAAAAGAGCATTTCCGCAAACAACATCCTATCCAATTTTTAAGGAAAATGAATCTCTTGAAGTAAGGTAGAAGCTCTGAAGGTGGTAGAACGGTTGCTACCTTCAAAGCTTCTTATTCGTATTCCTTAATTTAAGGGGGGGTGGTCTTTTAGCAGCATATGCCAAATATAGCTAACAAACTGATATACTAAAATACAAACGACCTGTGAATGGAGATTGACCCGTAAGGTCTTTTTTTTGTAAACTTAAAGAAGTTTGATCAAGAGAAAGTATAAAGGTGATTAACAATGAATATATCTATTTTAGGTTTGAATGATAACCGTTATATAAGACCATTGCAGTTAATTGGTAATTTATTTTTTGAAGAATGCTCTGTAAAACTTGATAAACATGAGGGTGCAGATGTAGTTATATCTTTCCACTATGAAGTAAGTGAAGAGATTAACATGAGTGTTCAGCTTACTACAAGCGAGGAAGAAGTCTATACCGCTAACTATAGAAAGAATCTTAAGGCGTTTGAGACAGAAAAGGAATTCTTTAATCAATTAAAGTATGCAGCTTCCCATGTGTATTTAACTGTTTTACAAGATTGGACAGGTATTGTGCAGAAATGGGGCATATTAACAGGGATAAGGCCAACAAAGCTTTATCATCGTCATATGATGTCTGGAAGTAGTAAGGAAGATGCTCATCAAGCTTTGAAAAAAGATTATTTGATTTCAGATGAAAAAATTAATCTAATGGAAAAAATCGTTGCACGACAATTAACGGCGATTCCTGACCTTTATGATTTAAAAAAAGAAGTCAGTATCTATATCGGCATTCCCTTTTGCCCAACAAAATGTGCTTATTGTACATTTCCTGCTTATGCAATTGGTGGTAAACAAGGTAGAGTCGATTCCTTCTTAGCTGGGCTGCATTATGAAATCAGACATATGGGAGAATGGTTAAAGGAAAATGACATCAAAGTAACAACCGTATATTATGGTGGAGGTACGCCAACAAGTATTACAGCAGAGGAAATGGACCTTCTATATGAAGAAATGTATGAGTCGTTTCCAGATGTGAGTCACATTCGGGAAATTACGGTCGAGGCAGGTAGACCGGATACGATTACTGCAGATAAGTTAAATGTATTAAAAAAATGGAATATTGATCGTATCAGTATCAATCCACAATCATATACGCAAGAAACGTTAAAAGCGATTGGGAGGCATCATACGGTTGAGGAAACAATCGATAAGTTCCACCTGGCGAGAAGTATGGGTATGAACAATATTAATATGGATTTAATCATTGGCTTACCAAATGAAGGCACAACAGAGTTTGCACACTCATTAAATGAAACAAAGCAATTACTACCCGAGTCACTGACTGTTCATACATTATCTTTTAAAAGAGCTTCTGAAATGACAAAGAACCGGCAGAAATATAAGGTTGCAGATCGTGAAGAAGCAGAAAGAATGATGAATATGGCAGAAGAGTGGACGGCTGAACATCATTATGAGCCCTACTATTTATATCGTCAAAAAAATATTTTAGGAAATTTAGAAAACGTTGGCTATGCGTTACCGAAACAAGAAAGTCTTTACAATATTATGATTATGGAAGAAATGCAAACGATTATCGGAATTGGCTGCGGGGCAGCAAGTAAGTTTATCCATCCTGAAACAGGTAAAATTACTCATTTTGCAAATCCGAAAGACCCTAAATCCTACAATGAAAGTTTTGTTGAATACACGGATAAAAAAATAGCTATGTTAAATGAGCTCTTTAATATTGAGGCAAAGTCTATATAAGCTTAATGTGAGCTGTACCTTGGTTAAAGGTGCAGCTTTTTTGTTTGTGAAAATAGACTAGATTTAATTATGGCAACTTTAATAGAGGATTTTATTAAAAAAACAAGAATGTAATAGGTACAAAAGCGCATAAACATCTATGATAATGTAAACGGTTACTAAAAGGGAGGCGATTGGTGATGAATCATTCTTCTTTGACGATGGCACAGATGATAAAAAGAGCAGAAACGTTTTTCGCAAAAAAAGAGGTTGTATCTAGAACAGCAGGTGGTATTCAAACATTTACGTATAAGGAAATGGCAGAACGAACACGAAGACTTGCTTCAAGTTTACAAAGGCTTGGTATTAAAAGAGGGGAGAAGGTAGGGACATTTGCCTGGAACCATCACCGCCATCTGGAAGCATATTTTGCGATTCCTTGTAGTGGAGCGGTGTTGCATACAATTAATATTAGACTCTCATCTCAGCATATCACCTATATTATTAATCACGCAGAAGATAAAATTCTCCTCATAGATGAAGAGTTAGTTCCATTAATTGAACAATGTAGAGACGAACTTTCCAATGTAAAAGCATTTATCATTATGAGTGACCATAAGGAACCTCCAACTACAACTTTATCTCCAGCATATAATTATGAAAGTCTACTAGAAGAGGCAGATCCCAATTATCAATATCCTGATGATCTAGATGAAAATGACCCGGCAGGGATGTGTTATACATCGGCGACCACCGGAAATCCTAAAGGCGTCATTTACTCTCACCGGGCAATTGTGCTCCATAGCTTAGCATTAGGTTTAGCGGATAGTGTTGGTGTAAGTGAAAAAGATATTGCCCTACCTATCGTCCCGATGTTTCATGTCAATGCATGGGGCTTACCTTTTGCAGGGGTGTGGTTTGGCACAAAATTGATCATGCCTGGGCCTGCATTTACGCCTAAATTAATTGCCGAACTAATAGAAGAATATAAGATTACAATTACTGCAGGTGTACCAACTATTTGGCTTGGATTATTGAAGGAATTGCAAGCGAAAAAATATGATTTAAGTTCTTTAAGAAGCATTCTGTGTGGCGGATCTGCTGCACCAAAAGGCATGATTAGAGTGTTCGAAGAAAAGTATAAGATACCGTTTCTTCATGCTTATGGAATGACAGAAACAAGTCCACTCGCAACTGTCTCCAATCTAAAAAGCTATCAAGAAAATATAGATTTTGAAGAGAAACTGGAGTTAAGAAGCAAGCAAGGATTATTGGTTCCGGGATTAGAAATGAAAGTGATTGACGAAAAAGGGATTGAAGTGGAGTGGGACGGAAAGCAGATGGGCGAGCTCTGCTTAAGAGGTCCGTGGATTGTAACCGAATATTATAATGATGAGCGGACTGCCTCGAGTTTTAAAGATGGCTGGCTTCATACGGGTGATGTTGTCACCATTGATGAAGAAGGACTTTTGAAAATTGTTGATCGCACGAAGGATTTAATAAAAAGTGGTGGAGAGTGGATTTCTTCTGTTGACATAGAAAATGCGCTCATGGCTAATGAAGCCATTTTTGAAGCTGCTGTTATTGGTATTCCGAGTGAAAAGTGGCAAGAGCGTCCATTAGCCTATGTTGTATTACATGAACAATACAAAGGGAAAGTGACTGCTGAAGAAGTGCTTCAGTCATTAAGCGCTCAATTTGCAAAATGGTGGATTCCTGATGATGTCATTTTTATTGATGAAATTCCCAAAACATCTGTAGGGAAATTTTTAAAACGTGATTTACGAGAGAAATATCAAATGGATAAAATTAATCAGTAATTATTTTCAATATGAACAGTCATTCATTTTCTAGTAAAAAAATTCAATTATATTTGGAAAATAAAAAATATTTTATTTATAATAGAGGTATCCAAACTTAAGGAGGAAAATGAATGGCGCTTGATTTTGATACAAAGACCGTTAATTATTCGATTGAGGGAAGAGTAGCGCATGTAGAAATGAACCGGCCAGAGTCATTAAATGCACTAAATGTGGAAATGATTCATGAGCTTGCTGCTGTAATGAAAGAGCTAAGTAATTTAGAAGAAATAGATATCGTTGTTCTGAAAGGGGCGGGTAGAGCATTTTCTTCAGGCGGAGACATTAAAACGATGCTGATGGATGCGAATGAAAACGATTTCCCCGTTGTGATGGATGCGATTAATGAGTTAGTTGTTACATTGTATAGTATGCCTAAAATCACCATTAGCGCAATAAAAGGTGCAGCTGCAGGGCTCGGATTAAGTTTAGCTTTAGCTACCGATTTCATTTATGCTCATAAGGATAGTAAATTAGCGATGAACTTTATTGGTATAGGGTTAATCCCGGACGGTGGTTCCCACTTTTTCCTTGAAAGTAAGTTAGGGCCCGACCAAGCAAAGCACCTCATATGGGAAGGGAAACCGATGACAGCTGAAGAAGCATGGGAGAGAGGACTTGTTCATGAAGTCGTAGGTGATGATCTTGACGAAGCAGTAAATAAAAAAGTGTACCATCTGAGTCATCTTCCAATCCTTGCGATGATTAAAACAAAAAAAATACTGACAGATAAGAATCGCCCATTATTGTTAAAATTATTAGAGCTCGAAAAAAGTGGTCAAGCACAAATGAGGAAAACATCTGATCATAAAGAAGGCATAAACGCTTTTATTGAAAAAAGGCAGCCTCGATTCACAGGGAAATAACAGGAATGAAAGACACGCATGTTTTATCAGAAACATGCGTGTCTTTATTTGATACGTGGTGTATAGTATAACCTGAGGTCTATCGGTGAAATAATATAAGCTTTCCTGCTGGAGATGAGCAACGATGTGTTTTCTCTTCTAATCCTTTTTCTTTCAGGAGGTTTTCTCCGGTCACCTTGGCTTCTTGATCATTTGCTGATTCGAATGATTCATCAAGAATTTTTTCACCAGTTGGTTCGAATGCCGTTAATTTATAAGTTTTCATCATAAAGACTCCTTGTAATGTAGTTGAATATTCCGATATTTAATTATATTTTGGCATAATTCCATCAATCTTGCAAAAAGAAACATACTTATTTAATGAATCTTTTTTAGTTTTATATCGTAAATAAATGAAAGGGAGGGACAGAATTTATATGTCTTTAAAATTAGAAAATGTTACGAAGAAGTTTGGTCAATTTACCGCAGTAGATGATATATCTATAGAAATACCTGAAAAGGAAATGTTTGGTTTTTTAGGAGCGAATGGTGCTGGAAAGACGACTACTTTTCGAATGATTTTAGGGTTAATTGATGCAACCAAAGGAAACATCACTTGGCAAGGTAAACCCATTAATTATTCAGTGAGTGGTCAGATTGGTTATTTACCTGAAGAGCGTGGGTTATATCCAAAATTACAAGTGAGAGAACAACTTGTTTACTTAGCACGGCTAAGAGGGATGGATAAACAATCTGCCTTGAAGGAGTTAGACAACTGGCTTGATCGCTTTAAAGTACCTGATTACAAAACAAAAAAAGTAGAGGAGTTATCAAAAGGGAATCAACAAAAGATACAATTTATATCTAGTATTTTACATAAACCTAAGCTATTGATTCTTGATGAGCCATTTAGTGGGCTAGATCCAGTAAATGTAGAGCTGCTAAAAGACGCAGTTGTAGACTTGAAAAATAGTGGTACATCAATCGTGTTTTCTTCCCACCGTATGGAACATGTTGAGGAGTTATGTGAGCATCTTTGTATCATGCAAAAAGGTAGGCCAGTCGTACATGGTGAATTGAAGGAAATTAAGCGTTCTTATGGAAAAAAAACATTAATCATTCATGGTGATTTTTCAATGGCTTTTTTACAAGACCATCCTGCGGTGAAGAAATTTAAAATGACGACAGAAGGGGTGCATCTGCAAATTGAAAATGAATTGGCAGCGGACGATATACTAAAGGATATTGTTGGCAAAGGATTTATTCGCAAATTTATGCTTGAAGAACCATCTTTAAATGACATCTTTATCGAAAAGGCAGGTGCTTCTTATGAGTAATTTTTGGACAATTCTATGGCATACGTATTGGACAAAAATAAAAACAAAGTCTTTTCTTATTACGACAATTATTACGGCACTTTTATTTGTGCTGTTAGCCAATATTACAACTATTATCGATGCTTTTTCAAATGAAGAAACACCGAAAGTGGCAGTGATAGATGAAACAAACAGTTCCATCCAAGCAATAGAACGTATAGAGGCATATACATCAGAGGAAGTCATATTAGAAAGTGTACAACAGTCAGAAGCTGAAGTGGACGAGAAGGTAATATCTGGGGAATTTACAGGTGCACTTTACTTAACTTCTAACGGTGAAAATCTCATTAGCGGTGAATATAAATCTTTGAGTATAGCTGATACTACTATCTCTAGCTTATTGCAAACAGCTTTGCAGCAAATAAAGACAGAATTAACTGCAGAGAGTATAAATTTATCACCAGAGCAATTGCAAACATTGTATGCACCTGTATCGTTTGAGACGACTGCACTTGAGGAAAATGCCAAGTCTCAAGAAGAATTAAGTCAGGCAAGAGGTCTTGTTTATGTGGTCTTATTTTTAATTTATTTTGCTGTCATCATGTATGCGAGTATGATTGCTAATGAAGTGGCAACTGAAAAGTCATCTAGAATCATGGAAATTCTTATATCAAGTACCCCACCTGTTCAGCAAATGTTTGCTAAGATACTCGGAATCGCTCTCTTGAGTGTGACACAAATGCTGATATTAGGTTCCATTGGTTTTATTGCATTGAGAGAAAGCATGTCTAAGCTTGAAGGTGGCTGGTTCGAAGCGTTTGGGTTTAGCAACTTATCTCTTGGTATATTGGTTTATGCAGCCATCTTTTTCTTATTAGGCTATTTTTTATATGCGACCCTAGCCGCCTTTCTTGGGTCTTTAGTTAGTCGGATTGAGGATGTTCAACAAATGATTATGCCAATGACGATGTTAGTAGTTGTGGGCTTTTTACTCTCAATGTATGGTCTATCTAACCCAGATACAACTTTTATTACTATTGCCTCTTATATTCCTTTTTTCACGCCAATGCTGATGTTCTTAAGAGTAGGAATGCTTTCATTGCCGGTATGGGAACCAATATTAGGCATGGCCGTTCTTATTGTGACAACAATTATTTTGGCGATATTCGGTGCACGAGTGTATCGCGGCGGTGTCTTAATGTATGGTCGCTCATCTTCGTATAAAGATATTAAAAAAGCGATTCAATTAACGAAGAAAGAAAAATAAGTATTTACATTCAAGCTTCTCATACTTGTGTATGGAGAAGCTTTTTTAGCAAAAAAGAATTGATAAATGTAGTAGTGAACATTAATCTGCCGGCTCTGCTAATGTTTATTTATCGGTTCGTAACAACTTTCCCCCTTTATTGAAGAAGAGGCAGTGAAATAAAACAAATTAATGACAAATGTAACTATTTGCTTTTTGCCTTTCTTGACATACTTACACTAACAAGGCGAAAGGGTGTGAGCGGATGATTGCCTCACTAAATGGGATTGTGAAACGTTATGATTCGAAACTAGTGTTGGACTACATTGATTTGGATATAAATGAGGGTCAAATTATTGGTTTACTCGGTCCTAATGGAGCGGGAAAATCAACATTAATTAGATGCCTAACAGGAATGGAGACAGTTAATCAAGGGAATGTTACGTTATTTGGGGATGGAAAAAAACCATTTCAGAATAAAAACAAAGAAAAAATTGGTTTAGTCACGCAGGAAATATCGATTTTTCCAGAATTAACAGCACAGGAGAATGCGAACTTTTTTGCCGGAATTTACGGGTTAAAAGGGGAAATGAGAAAAAGAAGGGTGGCAGAGGCCTTAGCGTTTGTTGGATTAGCAGAACATACAAAGGGAAGGGCACAAAATTTTTCTGGAGGAATGCAAAGGCGGCTGAATATTGCATGTTCCTTAGTTCATGATCCTAAGTTTTTAATTATGGATGAGCCGACGGTGGGGATAGATCCTCAATCGCGAAACCATATTTTGCAAGCTGTAAAGAAATTACAAAGAAACGGAACGACTATTCTATATACAACGCATTATATGGAAGAGGTTGAGGCGATTGCATCAGAGGTTGTGATATTAGATAAAGGGCAAATCATTACAAGAGGAACAGTTCAAGATTTGATTCGAAACATTCAGCATGAAGAGAGAATCAAGGTAGAAGTAAGTCATCCTGAAGAAGTCTCTTTGGAGAGTATTCAGGCACTGCCAGATGTAAAACAAGTCATTAAAGATGGGAATCAAATTTTGGTTGTGTCTTCTGCTAATTCAGGACACCTTGATCGTATTTTAACGATTATAAAAGAGGACTCTGGTGTTGTCGGCATTAATGTAGAAAAAGCAAATTTAGAGGATGTTTTCTTAACTTTGACTGGAAGAACCTTAAGGGATGGAGGTAGTGCATGATGCGTGTCCTAAGAACCATTCCTTATACAGTGATTCGAATGAGTAGAGACTATATTACGCTATTGCTGCTCTTAGTTGTTCCGATTATCCTTATTACCATTTTTTATTTCGTATTAGGAGACTTAAAAAATCAATACGGTGATCCTGCGTTCTATGATACAGCACAGTTAATGACACTCGTGTTTCAATTGTTTGGCGGTTCAATCGTGATTGCCCATATTCAAGATGATTTATTTTCTCCAAGACGGCAACGTTTAATGGTGGCGCCGATTAGCCGACCTTTTTATGCTCTCTCAATCTCATTATGTGGCATGTTATATTCCATTTTTCTGGGTTTTTTGTTATTTCTATTTACAGGAATAGGCTTAAAGGTGGAGTGGGGAAATGGATTTTGGGTAATGTACATCATTGGCTTATTGGCTGTACTATCAAGCCTTGTAAGTTTAATTCTTATTTTTGCAGTAAAGAACTTTAAATTAGCAGAACGGTTAAGTGAAGTATATGGAATTGGATGTATTGTGTTGGCAGGGTTGTTTTTTCCAATTCCTGATTATACGGTTATCACATTCATTAATGAATACCTTAATCCTCTATTGTTAGCTGCTAATGCAATTGGTTATGCACAAAGCAATTTATTTCCTGATGCTTATATTTATATGTTTCGGTTAGGAGTAGGAATTGTAATTACTTTTATTATTGTGTTTGTGCTCGGTAGGAGGAAGATTTAAATGACTGTTTTCCACTTTGTACTGAAGAGAAGTATTGCAAATAAAACAAGTTTGTTGATTCTATTTCTCTTCCCAGTTGTTGCGATCTTTCTGCCATCAGGAGAGTATTGGCCACATCTTCCATACGGATATCAATATTTTGGTATTTTTATTTTGTTTATTAGTTTGAAGCTCTCTGGATTAATTTTAGAAGATAGAATGAGAGGAATTGCTAAAAAGGTATCAATTGCCCCCATCAGTCATTTTAGTTATCTAGCACAAAATTTGCTAGCATATTTTTTCATTTTAATATTACAATGTCTGATTTTAGTTTATGGAGGCGTATTAATTGGGACAGAACTTTACCAGCCCTTTTGGTTACTCATTTTATTTATTACATTTAGTATGGCATCGATTGCCTTTGCACTAATGTGGATTTCATTTTTTCGTAATAAAGAAATATCTATGTTAATTTTTATGTCGATTATCAGTATAATTGCTTTAATCGGTGGCGTCTTGATTCCAATCGAGTTGTTACCTGAATTATTACAAAAAATAGCGATTATTTTGCCGACTTTTTGGCTAGCTTGGGGTATAGACTGGATTGTTTTTGGTGGCGAACTGAAGGAGTTTCTGCTTGTGAATGGAATGCTTATTTTGTATATGTTTTTATTTTTAATTACAGGAAGTGCGAAAAAATTGCATTGATAGCTGAGGAGAGGTGTGCATATGAGAGTGTACGAGCGATATTTCAGATTTGTGATATTTTGGCGAATAGTACAATTACTTATCCTAGCACATCTTTGGCTCACAAGTACTGCTGGCTTTGAGGCAATTGTTTTTATCCTGCTTTTGCTCATTGTTATGAGCATACGTATAAGATTTTCTATACCAAAATGGAGTTTTCTTATTGAAATAGTCCTCTGTATCGTTTTCATTCCATATTTTCCGTTTGCCCTATACGGTTTAGCCATCGCTATTTTCGAAGCAGCAATAGTCGGAAAGTGGTGGTTGGTTTTCCCAATGACGATTTTCATGATTGCTTACTCTGCCTTTGATATGACTTTGATCTGGTATAGTTTACTCACAGTATTAGTCGGAAGCTTCACTTATCAGTCAATGAAAGAACGTAAGCAACTAGAAAAGGCTTTAGACAAGGAAAGAAAAGAAAAGCATGAGCTTGAACAGATCAAAATGGAGCTTTTAGAAGCTTATTTTGAGGTGGAAAAGGCAGCAGAACTGAAGGAGAGAAATCGGATATCAAGAGAACTGCATGACCACCTGGGGCATGATTTAACAGGTGCCCTTCTAGCTATTCAAGCATATGAACAAGTAGAAAATAAAAATCAAGCACACACCCTTCTGGAACAGGTGAAAATCAGGCTTTCAAGGAGTACAACGAGATTAAGAAATACAGTTCATAATCTCACACCAGTTACTTATATAGGTGTTGATAGGTTGCAAAGAATCGTAGTAGATTCAGAGCCATTACTCATAGATTTTCAATATAATGGAAATGTTGAAAATGTATCTTCTCAATCTTGGGTGATGTTGGAAGCATGTCTTAAGGAAGCTATTACAAATGTAAGTAAATATAGTAATGCGACGAAAACGAAAGTTGAACTTGATATTACTGAAACACTTGTAAGGTTGAAAATCCATGATAACGGTACCAATACCCAAAAATCAGTGAACGGAAGTGGACTAAGAAGTTTACAATTAAGGGCAAGAATGTTAAAAGGAAGCTTTACAATTGATCGTCAAAATGGGTACTTGCTCGTATGTGTTTTACCTTTACAGAGAAGGGGGAAGTAGCTATGGATATATTAATTGTGGATGATGATCGTTTAATTTGTCAGAGCTTACAATTACTTCTCGATAAAGAAGAAGATATAAAAATTGTTGGTGTGGTCGAAAATGGAAGTGAAGCGATTTCTTTTTGTGAGAAAGTGCAGCTAGATGTTATTCTAATGGATATCCAAATGCCGGTGTTGAATGGAATTGAAAGTACCAAGGTTATAAAAAGAAACTGGCCACATATTAAAATAATGATGTTGACAACCTTTAAAGACGAAATGAATATTCGGCTTGCTTTAAAAGCAGGTGCTGAGGGCTACATCATAAAATCTAGTAAGATTAAAGATATGGCCAAACAGATTCGTGCAATCGGATCAAATGCGAGGGTTCTTACTCCGGAAGTACTTGATAAACTTGTGCTACAAAATAAGTCAGATGGGTTCTGGGCATTAACCGAAAGGGAGAAAGACGTAATGGAACTTGTGGTGGAAGGTTTATCGAATAAAGAAATATCGAAGCAGCTTTATTTAAGTGAAGGAACCGTACGTAATGTTCTTTCTATTGTTCTTGATAAACTTGAGCTACGCGATCGTACACAACTAGCCATTTACTATTGGCAACGGCAAAAATAGGGTGTCAACTCGAATCTTACACCGCATGTAGAGAAAAGCAGTTGATTATTATCTAAACAAAACCGGGAGATGAGTCCGGTTTTTCTTATGCGATAAAAAACGAATATTTCTTAATAGAATTTAGCAAGTTGATATAAAGGTCAAAACTACCATTATGGTGACGGAGCTGAGTCGTCTAATCCCTTCATTAAAATTGAACATTTTTAATTCTACAATCGACCAAGTAAGAACGTGCATTCGCTTTTGGTTTGCGTTAAAATAAAAGAAAAATGTAAGAGGGATAAAAAATGGAGCCTATCAAATTTATTCATGCTGCAGATTTACATTTAGACAGCCCGATGGTGGGATTAAAAGACTTACCCGACTTCATATTTGAGCGGTTAAAGGAAAGTACATTCCGTTCATTTATTAAGCTCATTGATGTTGCAATAAGTGAAAAAGTTGATTTTGTTATCTTAGCGGGAGATTTATATGATGCAAGTGATCGGAGTATAAAAGCACAAAACATCTTGCGAGAACAGATGTTACGTTTACATAAGGCTAGAATTCGTGCATTTATTGTTCATGGTAACCATGATCATCTAGGTGGAGAGTGGATTAAATTAACGATGCCAGAGAATGTATTTATTTTTGGTGAAATACCAGAAGTAACTAGATTTAAAAAAAACGATACAATTATTCATCTTTATGGCTTTAGTTACAAAGAACGACATGTCGATGAAAGAATGGTTCAGCTTTATCAGAAAGAAGAAGCGGCTGGTTATCATATCGGCATTTTACATGGCAATTTGGAAGGATTAACAGAACACGGGAACTATGCACCGTTTACGATTTCTGACTTGATAGAAAAGCAGTTTGATTATTGGGCCCTTGGTCATATACATAAAAGAGCTGAAATCAATACAGTGCCGCCAATTATTTATCCAGGGAATATACAAGGACGACATAAAAAGGAAACAGGTATAAAGGGTTGTTATTTAATAGAATTACAAGAGCATACTTGCGAGAAGCGATTTATTGAGACAAATGATGTGGTTTGGGATGAAGTGGTCCTTGATTGTAGTTCATTCAATTCTTTTGAGGTTTTATTATCAAATTGTCTCAACTTGTTAGAATCAAAAAGAAGAGAAGGAAAAGCCATTATACTTAAATTAGAATTACAACACTTAAGTATGAGTGAAATAGAAGAAAAGGCCTTTAGGTCAGGTGAATTAATAGAATTTCTCCAAGAAACTGAACGAATACAACAATCCTTCGTTTGGGTAAATGAGTTAAAAGTTAAAAAGCAGTTAGTGTGGGATGAGGAAAGTTTACGAAGTCAGTCACCTTTTTATAAAGAAATGTTAGATCTTGCAAATGAAGAAATAGTACTGAAGGCATTATCCCCATTATATAGGCATAAACAAGCAAGTCGATGGATAGATGAAATATCACAAACAGATCAAAAAGAAATTGTTGCAGATGCAAAGCAATTGTTACTTGAACTATTAGTGGAGGGGGTGAACGAATGAAGCTTAAAGGTATGGAGATCTATGGTTACGGAAAATGGGAAAATATCAAAATTAAACAGTTAAACGATTTTCATTGTTTTTACGGGCAAAATGAAGCGGGTAAATCAACACTGATGTCTTTTATTCATAGTATGTTATTTGGTTTTCCATCTAAAAAAGGAAATGAAAGAAATTATAAACCTAAGAATAGTAGTCAATATGGTGGAAAATTGATTTTCACTTTACCAGATGGTCATGAAGCAATGATTGAGAGAGTAAAGGAAAGAACACCGGATGAAGTGAACGTTGTGCTCAGTTCCGGAAGAAGCGGTGGTTCTACGTTATTAGAGGAATTGCTCCAAGGGATGGACCAACCATTATACCGAGCGATCTTCTCTTTTGACCTGTTTGATATTCAAAATGTGCAATCATTTAGTAAAGAAGATTTAGGGCATTTTTTATTTTCTTCCGCGGTTGTTGGAACAGATGGCATTTTAAAGGCAGAACAATATTTGCAGAAGCAACTCGATTTGCGTTTTAAGCCATCTGGAACAAAGCCAGTTTTAAACAGCGGTTTAAAAGAGCTAAAAAAAGCATATGAAAATCTAAAAAAAGCGGAAAAAACGAATAACCTTTATAAAGAACGAACTGAGAAAAAAGAAGAATTAATTTATAATAACGAACTACTTGAACAAGAAGTGGAACAGTTAGAAGGGATGCTAAGCTCTTTAAGGAAGTGGTTTACGGTTGAGGAAGTATATCTTCATTATTTAAGTTTACTAGATGAAGAAAGTCAATTAGACGTAGATGAATTTCCAATAGATGGGTTAAAGCAATTAGAGGCTATACAACAGAGTAAGGAAGTATTAGAAGACCAAAGAAATGAACTCATCATGAAAAGAAGTACCCTTGACGAAAAATTAATGAATGCAGGATTACAGAAGCAAATACTTGAAAATAGAGCAGAAATCGAAGCTGTTTGCGAACTGAATACTGTCAGAGAGAATCAAGTGCAGACGAAGAATGAATGGCAACTCGAAATAAAAGCTTTGGAGGAAGAATTGCAGCATATGTCAGATAAGCTGCATATGCAAATATCTGACGAAGAGATTTTATCTTTTGATACGAGTATGTTTCAAAAAGAACTTATCTCTAATGTAATGAAGAAAAAGTCGCGGTTGTCCGATAGAAAAGTACAATTGGATGAAGAGTCGGAGACTATAAGAACTGAATTAAATGGATTAGAAAATAAAATAAATGAAAGTAGAAAGAAGTTACTATCAAGAGAAGAGAGAGCAAACATTCTTAAACAAATCACTACTTTTGAGCAAAAGGAAAGTCACCATCAGAGATTAACTGAAATCAATGTCAATATACAATTGCTCACAGAGAAACATAAACAAGCAATTACTAAGGATAAGAGATCCCAAAAAATTGAATATATGAAGATAAGTTCACTTTTATTATTATTTATTTTCATTGGCATATGGGGATTCTTTGAAGCTTCATTCCTCATCCAAGCATTAGCGATTGGTGGAATCTGTATTACTTTTATTAGTTCTTTTTTTAAACAGAAGGCAGTCTACTCTGATGGAATAAAGGATGAATTAGATTTTTTAAGACAACAAAAAGTGGTATTAGAAAAACAAGAGCCCATCGCTGCTAAGGAGCAGGTAGATGAATGGAAGCAGCAAATTGAAAGGGATAAAGAGCAAGAAGCCGAAGTCGCCGAATACGCTCGGCGATTAGATTATGTCAATAGTCAGTATGAAAAAATCATTGCCGCATATGAAGTGTGGGAAGGTGAGATGAGAGAAGTTGATAGTAAGATAGATCTCATTGCCGAGCCATATAGATTAAATAAATCAACTATGAAAAATCAATTACTTGATGCCTTCTTATTGATTGAAGAGATGAAGGGCACGATTAGAAAAAGGAAGATAAAGAAAGCGAAATTGGATGACTTAAGCCAATCTATTACTAATATAGAGGAGAAACTATCTCATTATTTCTCGTTAGTGGTTATCGAACCACGCTCTTATGCTGATGGCGTGATTCAGTTAAAAGATATCATCGATAAAGAAAGAAACAAACTTGCAAACTTTGAAAAAAATAAGGAAATAAGAGAATCAATCCAATCAGATATTACGATTATAGACGAGAAAATAGCAAATAGAGAAAAGCATATTCAATCGTTACTAGAAGAAGCAGGTGTGTCTTCAATCATAGCTTTTAAAGAAAAAGGGATGGCTGCTAAAAGGAAGCAAGCCATTAAAGAAGAGCTACGAACCGAAAAATTAAAGTTAAATATGACAAACTTATCACAAGAGACATTAAATAAATATGTTGAATTAAGACCGACAGAAGAACAAATAAAAGAATACCAAATAAGCATTGATACGAAGAAAGAAAGAATAACCAAGCAACAAGAAATACTACATCATCTTTCTTATGAAATTAAACAATTAGAAGAAGGTGGAATTTATGCTGAACTATTACACAAATACAAACAATTAAAAGCAGAATGGAATGAGTTGGCAAAGGAATGGGCCGTGTATGCAACAGCAAAGAGCTTACTATCTGAAACGGTAAACACCTTTAAAGAAGAAGAATTCCCAAAAATATTAAAGAAAGCTGAGAGGTATTTTTCTGATTTAACATTAGGTCAATATAAGCGGATTTTTTATGATAGCGACAAAGACCATTTATTATTAGAGCATAAGGAAGGGATGTTTTTTGAGCCAAGATCGTTAAGTCAATCAACAGCTGAGCAACTTTATATTAGTTTGCGGTTGAGCTTGGCAGAAATTGTGTTCCATCGGTATCAGCTCCCTTTTATAATTGATGATGGATTTGTGAACTTTGATCATAAAAGACTGGAAGAAGTAATGAGAGTACTAAGAGGTAAAGAGGAGCAGATTATTTTCTTTACTTGTCATAAAGGGATGTTGCAAAGTTTTAACGGGGATGAACTGATTGATTTAAGTGAACTACAAACAGCAACAAGCTTTTAAAAATGAAGGCTTTAAGATAGATATGATATACTTTTACTTAAAGGTAAGACTTAGAGGAGGCAGGTGTAACGATGACTAAAGGAATTGTTTATTACGATACAGGAGAGCAGGTTGAATTGTTCTTACTAATAAAAAATGCTACAAAAGGTGTGGCAAGTAACGGTAAACCTTTTTTAACTTTGATTTTTCAAGATAAAAGTGGGGATATCGAAGCAAAACTTTGGGATGTTTCCGAACAGGATGAAAATAATTACGTGCCAGAAACAATTGTCAAAGTGGCGGGAGATATCTTAAATTATCGTGGACGACAACAGCTACGGATAAGACAGATTCGTACGTCAAATGAAAACGATACGGTAAAGTTAGCAGACTTTTTAGAAACTGCCCCTATTGACGCTGAAGAAATGATGGGGAAAGTCACACAATACATTTTTGAAATGAAAAACCCTAATATTCAAAGAATCACTAGACATTTATTAAAGAAATATCAAGCTGAGTTTCTAGAATATCCTGCAGCGACTAAAAATCATCATGAATTTGTCTCAGGTTTAGCTTATCATGTTGTTTCAATGTTAGATCTCGCTAAAGCGATTGCAAATCTTTACCCTACGTTGGATAAGGATTTATTATATGCAGGTATCATTCTGCATGATTTAGGTAAAGTTACAGAGCTATCTGGTCCTATATCCACAACTTATACAGTAAAAGGAAACTTACTCGGCCATATTTCCATCATGGTAAGTGAGATTGAGACGGCGGCTGAGGAGCTATCAATTCAAGGAGAAGAGGTCGTTATTTTACAGCATATTGTTCTGTCTCACCATGGTAAGGCAGAATGGGGTAGCCCGAAACCGCCTTTAATTAAAGAAGCGGAAATCATTCATTATATTGATAATTTAGATGCGAAAATGAATATGCTTGATCGATCATTATCTAGAGTCAAACCAGGTGAATACACAGAAAGAGTTTTTGCGTTAGATAATCGGGCATTTTATAAGCCGACCTTTCATGAATAACTTAGAAAAGCAAGTATGTGAAATGTAAGAATGTCACATAACTTGCTTTTTTTGCGGTTTACCAGTCGGGTGTATGTGTTCGTGATGGCTATGGAAATGAGAGTAAGGTGAGCAAAATGGTTATGAAAAATTTTTTGCATATTATGGGACGAGCAGACATATTTTCTAATAAGAGAGTAAGGAGGAGTCCAATGATACCTATATGGCTTTACTTTGTGATTGCAGGTATTTTCATTAGCGCATTTATGGCGATTAAGACAGGTAGGGATGAAAGAAAGGCGGAAACTGCTCAAATTGAGCAGGAAGGTGAAGTTTATATGCAAAGGTTAGAATCCGCTAGGGATGACAAACGAGAACAATATGAAAGGCAAGAAGGATAATAAAGGTCGAACCATAGATACGAAAGGAAATATACCCATAAATAGTCTAATGGGTTCGAGACCAAAGAAAAGACCTGGTTATGTCATATAACCAGGTCTTTTATGTTATTGTTCTTCTTTTGCTTCAGCATCATCGGCTTCTGCTTCAGGAGCTTTGAATAACTCTTTAAAATCATTATCTTTTACTTCCACACCTGAATTTTCTAATTCCCTCTGCATTGCTTCTTGAATAATTGTACTGTCGACTTTCGCTACTTTCACTTGATATTCAATTTCTTCTTTCATATCTTCATATGATTCTTTTTCTTTTTTGTCAGTTACTTGAATGATATGGAAACCATGTTGTGACTCAACAGGATCACTAATTTCATCTACTTCTAATGCATAGGCAGCTTCTTCAAATTCTGCAACCATCTGGCCAGCTCCAAACCAACCTAAATCGCCACCATTGGCAGCAGATGCTGTATCAGTTGAATATTCTTCAGCCACTTTTGCAAAGTCTTCGCCATCATCTAATTTCTTTTTCACTTCTTCAGCTGTTTCTTTATCGGCTACAAGAATATGACGCGCTTGGATTTCTGGCTTATAATTCTCATAGTATTCCTTCATTTCTTCTTCGGTAGCTTCAACATCTTTAATTGCCGCTTTTTCTTGCATTAGACCTGTTCTTAACATTTCTTTTAGGTCTTCTTCACTTTCCATACCGTATTGTGCAAGTGCTAATTGGAAGTTAGAACCTAATTGTTCTTTCATTGTATCTACTTGTTCATTAAGTTCATCCTCGGAAACCTCATAATTTTCTGAGAGGACTTTCTCATAAACGAGTTCTTGAAGAACTTGTTCACCATATTGTTCTTTCAAGGCTTGATAAAAGTCTTCTTGTGTAATATTTCCGTTTCCTGTTTCGACTACTACTTCAGAATCTCCTGAACTACAAGCGCTTAAAACTAATACACCTGTTGCAACAGAAAGGGATAAAATCCATTTTTTCATGTTGAACACTCCCACGTTTATTGTTGTATATACACAGTAAATACTATAACACAAATCATTTCCTTAACAAAAATATTTACTACAAAATTAGGTTTATTTAAGAAAATTTTGGGTATTAGACTAACCATTCTGGAGAGTCCAACATAGGATATAAAGAAATTGAAAATGATATTTCGTCCAAAGAAGTTTAGAGAAAATATAAAAAGACGAGATACGCGCCTATTCGCACGACAGAGTGTTTGAATAGTATGTGGTAACAACCTAATAAGGGAGGTGTTATCATGGGTGGAGGATTTGGATACGGCGGAGGCTTCGCTTTAATTGTTGTTCTTTTCATTCTATTAGTCATCGTAGGTGCTGCTTGGTTATAAAAAATAGCGTTATAAGACAATAAAGAAAGAACTTATAACGGACGATAGAAGGGAGGAAAATCCATGTCACACGGCGGTGGAGGATTTGGATACGGTGGAGGTTTCGCTTTACTCGTTGTCCTTTTCATTTTATTAGTAATTATTGGAGCTTCTTGGGTTTGCTAATTAATTCATACCTCAAGCTTTTCCATAGAGAGAAAAAAGCGGCGAAAATCTCGCCGCTTTTTTTACATTTATTTTAAGTAAATGCAATTTCAACAAAGGAAGAAATAAGCAGTATCGTAATTAAAACATTAATTGTTCGATATACTTTAGGTTGTTTCTCCTCTGGGATTTCCTTTTGTAAACATAAGGAAAAAGTAAGTCTGTTAATATTGTATAGAATAAATACAGCAAAAATAATAAAAATGGAGATCATCGATGATTCCCTCCCCTAGTCAATCGTAGTCTATTGTTTTACAATATCAAAAATAATCATAAAAAGATAGTATAAAAGGTTGGAAGAGTGGATTTTATCTAGTTTCCTTGATTTGTATTAATATATTGAGTCCAACCTCATTCTCTTCAATATATGAAAATTTAGGTGTGTTCATTACGATTTTTATATAGATTAAATCACGGCATGATAATCCAATATGCAAAGATAAAAGAATGATGAAAAACGCTCCATATTGTTGAAATGATAACATTAACAACAAAAGTGTTCCATTAATAAATAGTATTGGTGCGATTAAAGCACTTAGATACATCAATTTAGGTACTGGTTCATTGACTTTTAATTGTATCATGGGTACACATTTTGATCGTAATTCCAACGATTTCTTTATATTTTTATTTACCGGCATTAATGGAATATAATGAATCAATTTATGGATAGGATACAATCCAATCAGAAAGAGGGTAAAGATACTTAAACTTTCTGTATTAATCACTGTATCAGGAAACAAATAATTCATTGGTAAATATGTGATAATAAAGACTGTAAATGCCAGTATAGCAGACATGAAGTCCAACCATAATTGTCCATACTGCTTGTTAACATTTATCTCCTTTACACAGCTCATAAACAAAATAATCCCTCGCAGTTCAGCGCTCATGTTTTAAATTCAAACACTACTTTACTCTCCTCTTTAAGAAAAATCAATACCATTTTTTCGATAAAAAAATGATTGTTATATTTCAACATAAAAGTGAAGGGATGTAAGGGTTTTCATTATTTTATTTTATAATCAATGAATATATTGTATTTTATACCAAAATAAAAAAGCGGAGAAGTTTGTTTATAATTCCGCTTTTATCGTACAAAATTATACTAATTCTTTTGTATATTCTTTCTTCTTTAATAGTTTACCATCTTTTTCCTCAAATTCGTTATCAATATTTGAAAATGATTTTTCGAATATTTCCATAAAATCATCTCCGTAAATGTTGCGGATAATGGCCATCACTTCAATGATTTCTGGGAATTTTCCATATAATTCTTTTAAAGGCATCGCACCTGAAAAAACAGAATTTTTATCTGGATGATATGTTTCCATTAATTCTAGAAAAACGCTTTCACCTTTATCCGTTAATTTAATGTAAGTATTCCTTTTATCACTTTCTCTTTTTGAAAATTCAAGATATCCTCTTTCTTCAAGCTTTTTAGAAAAATTAAATGCGGTAGATACATGCATAACGCCAAACTTCGCTACATCAGAAATGGATGCGCCATTTAAATGATAAGCAATCCATAAAATATGGTGTTCATTGATATTTAAGTCATATGGTTTAATCCATTGTTGCCAATCTTTTTCAATAGATTTCCATAAAGCTTTACTCAATTGAGCAACCCTTTGACTGAAAAGCATGGCTTCCTTGATTGAGAAATTCGTTTCTGACATTTCGCTTCACCTACTTTTTTATTATTGTATATTTATTATGCCAATAAAGCAAAAATTAATAAAGATATTAATTTGCATAATTTTTAGATTTTGTTTCTTGTTTTTAGGAGTAATACTTCTGTTAGCATTTGGCATAATCTTAAAGCAAACCATTTTTATAACATAATATATTAGATTTCTTTTTTAAAATAAGAAATCCTTCTTTTTTTCTAAAATAATTAGAGAAAAAAGAAGGATTGTAAAATAGAAGGGTATTTATTCTTTGTCCATTGGATTGGCATGTTTTAATGTTTGTTCTAATTCAGCTATTGATTTTTCAATATTTGCGATTTCTTGTTGTAAGTTTTGCTGATGGGGCAGTATTTCCCTTTTCCATTGTTTAATGGAAGATGATACGTCTTCGGTTAAAGTGGATAGAGCTTCTTTCCCTTCTTCACCTACATGGACGATCTGATTCTTGATATCAGTTAGTTGTTTACCTAATTCTTTTATTTGAATAGAAGCTGATTTTGATTGTACAGTAATATATTTTCGGGTATCTTTACCAGAAGCAGGCGCAGTAAAGAGTGTAGCTGCAGCAGCTGCTACTCCGCCAACGACAAAGCCTAAAAAAAGTGATTTCGCTTTCAATCTAAACTCTCCTCTCAATTTTAATGTCTACGTATATCATACATGAATCCAGTAAAAAGAACATCTATTACCCCTTATATTCCACGCTTAGTAGCTATATTAAACATAAAAAAAACACCTGTAGTCTACTACAGGTGAGGACGTTTATAAATGAATCGCATGTTCATTTAATTTAGTCCTTTTATTAATAGATTTTGTAATTGGGAACAATACTGCCATTAAAACGGCATTTAATAATACGGTTGGTAAGACGCTTGCTGCAAATAACCCGATAAAGGCACCTGGTAGACCTACAATGATGTAAGCAGATGTTAAAAATATAAATCCAGATATCAGTGTGCCAATCGCTGTTAAGACAATAGCGACAATTGATTTAGCGCTGATATTCTTTAACAGTGACAAAAGACCATAAAAGATAAAGGCAGTTATCAGCTTATCAATAATATTAGGAATTTGTCCTCCTGGAAATCCTGTAGTCAAGGCTGAAAGAATACCACTTACAAGTCCAATAAGAACAACGCTTTTGACGTCGGTAAATAATAAAATGCCTAAAAACATCATGACTAACATCATGTCAGGCTTTACACCCATAAAAATCGGTGGAGTTATGGCATGTAGGACAACACCCATTCCTGTCAAAAGGGCAAGGGCCACAATATTTTTACTTTTCATTTTCTCATCTCTCCTCAAGCTAATCTCATTTTGAACTGTATTCTCCTACAATGCACTCATTGCTTGCAGCGAGAACTTTTATTAATTATAACATCACAAATATCATATGAACATATCTATTTTATGGTTAATATTTTTCTTTGAAGTTCTTCATAAATGATACTAAAGCTTCTACATGTTCTAATGGAACAGCGTTATAAATAGATGCTCTACATCCTCCAACAGAGCGATGTCCATTTAACCCAACAAATCCTATTTGTTTCGCCTCTTCAAGGAATTTGGTAGAAAGTTCTTCGCTTTTTAAGTTAAAAGTGACATTCATATGAGATCGGCTCTTCTCATCAGCATGACCAATGTAAAAACCATTGCTATTATCAATCATATTGTATAAGAGGGAAGACTTCTCTTCATTTCTCTTGCTTATTGCCTCTATCCCACCATTTTCTTCTACCCATTCTAAAACTAGAGAGAGAAGGTAAATCGCTAGTGTTGGAGGTGTGTTATATAAAGAGTTATTTTTTGCAAACGTTTCATAGTTTAACATAGTAGGTAGTGCTGGTTGACTTTGGATGAGTTCTTTACGAATAATAACTACTGTTACCCCAGAAGGTCCTAAATTCTTCTGTGCACCTGCATAAATAAGGTCGAATTGCTCTATTTGAAGTGGGCGGGACAAGATATCGCTTGACATATCTGCAATAAGCGGGACTTGTGTATTTGGATATTGGTGCCATTGTGTTCCAAAGATCGTATTATTACTCGTTAGATGAAGATAAGCTGCATCTTCTGACAAATTAATTTCCTCTAGCTCAGGAATGCGATGATAGCCCGTTTCCTTCGTCGAAGCAGCAACATGGGTGGAACCAACCTTTTTGGCTTCTTTTAATGCTTTATCTGACCATGAGCCAGTAAGGATATAGTTTGCAGTCTGATCTGGCTTTAACAAATTCATTGGGATCATAGAAAATTGTAAACTCGCTCCACCTTGTAGAAAAAGAACTTCATAATCATCTGGGATGGATAGGATGTTTCTTAATGAGGCAATAGCTTTGTTATGTACTTTTTCATAATCTTTACTTCTATGGCTTAACTCCATTAAAGCCATACCTGTTCCATTAAAATCTAGCCAAGCTTCTTTTGCTTTTTCTAGGACCGCAAATGGCAAAGTTGCTGGACCTGCATTAAAGTTAAATGCTCGTTTCATGCTTTTCCCTCCATCATTCACAATGTTGTACTATATCGCTGTAGCGAAATAAAGATATCATTATGTTATCAAAAAAAACACATTTGTACAGAATTAATTAAAAAGATTTTGAATTTTTTTAGAAATATTTTAAGTAAGGTTTCTTTTAGGACGATGGTTAAAGGAAAGTGAGATGGAGAGGAGAAAATATATATTTATTGGCTTTTGATTCTTGAGTGTAGATACAACTACATGGAAGGTTGATAGAAATACTTGTGAATAGGTTTTATCAGACACAGATCTTGCTGTGCCTGATAAAAGCTTTATGATAAATGACTATGTATTTGTTGTGACATCATTTGGAGATCTTCAGGCGTATATTCTGAAGTATGTGTTTTCCATACGACACCTAAACCATCACCTTGGCCATATCTAGGAATAAGGTGCATATGATAATGAAAAACCGTTTGGCCAGCAATTTCCCCATTATTATTAATCGTGTTTAATCCATCAGGCTGGAACTCTGCTTTAAGCGCACGACTAATGGCTGGAACAGCTTCAAATACGTGACGGGCTGTTTCTTCATCTAATTCAAAGATATTTTCTTTATGAACCTTTGGAATAATCAACGTATGACCTTTGGTTACTTGACTGATATCTAGAAATGCAACGACATGCTCATTTTCATACACTTTTGCTGATGGGATTTCCCCAGCTACTATTTTACAAAAGATGCAATCACTCATATTCTTTTCATCTCCCTTATGCTTGAATTGACCATATTTTATCATAAAATTAGACAAATCATAAATAAAAGAAGCAGGATTCAATAAGAATCCTGCCGAAATTGAAGGGGAATGCTTCTTGGCTTCTACTCTTGGAAATACTCTTTAACAAACACCTCATTTGACAGTTTTGTTAAATGCATTGAATAACTACCATCACAAACTACTTGTAATTGGTATCTTTAATAAACACCTCATTTAGAAATGATGATTTAAACCACTTTCGGTAAAGCGATTTAAATGTTTAAAAAAAGCTCAATGCGTTTTCATTACATTTGTGCAATAAAAACATCTCCTTTAATAGTTGCATTTGAAGCTACAATCGGTTTGAAAGATTATTGTCTGCCGTAGACACCTCATTCAAGTTCATTCATTAAGATAATGAATGTTGATTTGTATTCCCCTTCATAAAATAGAATGCCCGTAATAAGAAGAGATATGCGTCACCCAAAAAAATAGTTGTTTTCTTTACAATATGGTTTTAATTTACTTACAATAAGAATAACTTTTTACAAGGAAGGTCGATCAAATGACTTTATTAAATATTAAAGAGGTAACAGGTGGTTATACGAGAAATCCCGTATTAAAGGGTATTTCCTTTGATGTCAAACCGAATGAAATTGTAGGATTAATTGGACTGAATGGTGCAGGTAAAAGTACAACAATCAAGCATGTTATTGGTCTTATGGAGCCAAATAAAGGTGAGATAACA
Source organism: Cytobacillus sp. FSL K6-0129 (assembly GCF_038007625.1). Taxonomy (NCBI): domain Bacteria; kingdom Bacillati; phylum Bacillota; class Bacilli; order Caryophanales; family Bacillaceae; genus Cytobacillus; species Cytobacillus sp. FSL K6-0129. The sequence goes on from NZ_JBBOXM010000001.1 coordinate 4,642,251, forward strand.
ATTAATGGGAAAACATTCTTAAGTGACAAAGATGCGTATCGTAGACAATATACCTTTATACCAGAAACGCCTATTTTGTATGATGAATTAACCTTAGATGAACATTTAGAAATGACAGCTATGGCTTATGGACTCGAACGCGAAACCTTAAAAGAAAGAAAAGCGCAGTTACTTAAGGAATTTAGGATGGAAAAGCGCTTAAAATGGTTTCCTGCCCATTTCTCAAAAGGAATGAAACAAAAAGTAATGATTATGTGTGCTTTCCTTGTTCAACCTTCCTTATATATTGTTGATGAACCTTTTGTAGGGCTTGATCCGCTCGGAATTCAATCACTATTGAATTTAATGGAGAAAATGAAGAATACCGGCGCAGGTATCCTGATGTCCACTCACATTTTAGCAACTGCAGAAAGATATTGTGATCGCTTTGTGATCATACATGAAGGTGAAATTAGAGCGAAAGGCACATTAGAAGAGCTAAGGGTACAATTTAATATGGCCGGTGCTACATTAGATGATTTATATATCCAGTTAACAAAGGAAGAAAATTATGAATGATATACAAAGTATCTGGAAGAATCGCTTTGCGAATAGAACAAAGGAACTAAGTCGCTACTTAAAATATATTTTCAATGGCCACATCGTTATTGTAATGGTATTTCTTATTGGTACAGTGGCCTATTATTATCAAGAGTGGCTAAAAACGCTCACTTCGGATTTTCCAGTGGCAGAAATTATGGCCATTCTACTTGGTCTTATCGTTACATATAGCCCGATTTATACATTTTTAGAAGAAGCGGATCGTGTGTTTTTACTGCCATTAGAGAATAAACTAGGTATGTATTTCAAGAAAGCAATTTTAACTAGCTTTTTATTATCCTCCTACTTAATTCTAATTGGCTTGGCCGTGTTAATGCCAATGTATGCAAGTGTAAATCAAGGAGATTTCAGTTCGTTTTTTCCGTTTTTAATTATTTTGTTGTTAGTAAAGGGTGTGAATATGCTTATTCGTTGGCGAGTCCAATATGAGATGGATTATACTACCCATTTAATTGACTCATTTGTTAGATTCGTCATTAATGTTGCGTTGTTATTTTTCATATTTAGCTCAGCACATATTGGGTTCACAATCGCCACTATAGGTATTCTTTTATTACTTTATTTGTATTTTTATCAGAAAACAAAAGGAAAAGGATTAAAATGGGAATTCTTAATTCAATCTGAAGAGAGAAAAATGGCCAAGTTTTATCGAGTGGCAAATATGTTTACAGATGTACCACATTTACGTGATCAAATTAAGCGGAGAAAATGGTTGGACTGGGTGTTACAATCGGTTTCCTATCAGCAGGAAAACACCTTTCATTATTTATACTTAAGAACTTTTCTCCGAACGGGAGATTATCTAGGCATCTTTTTCCGTTTAACAGCCATCGGCGGTGTGTTAATCTATTTTATTAATAATGGAATCGCACAAATTGTTATTGCCATGCTTTTTATCTATCTAACTGGGTTTCAACTCGTACCATTGTGGAGACAACATCAAAATAAATTATGGATAGATTTATACCCAGTCGATGTTAAAATTCGAGAAAATTCATTTAAATGGTTAATTGCTCGTGTACTAATCATTCAAGCCATCATTTATGCGTTACTCATTATGATAAAAGGAAGTTTCTTTGTAGGTTTTGGTGTGCTCGTTTTAAGTGGGTTAGTAGCCGTTGGTTATGCATATCTTTATATGATGAAAACATTGCGTTCTCAATCGTAAGCTGATAGAAGTAATAATTGATAATGGAGTGTGTGATATTATGGGGAGTTATGAGGATGCTGTCTCAAGAGAAGTAAAAGATTGGCTTTATCAAATGCGGAAAAAGTCAAGGTTATGGAAAAGAACATCCAAGCATGCCCAAGATAAATTCAATGGATTAATCCCAGAAAAAGCTCATCACTTGATAACAGATGCTATCAAGCATATGGTAAAAGCTACATTATGGGGGAGTGAATATACAACTAAGAGACCTTCTCATATAGTGGTTACGTTACAGGAACAAGATGAAAAGTTAACAGAGACGTTGATTAAATACAGAAACACGGCTTCCGTTGAAGGAGCAGGAACAGGTGCTGTAGGATTTATAGGTGGGTTAGCAGATTTTCCACTGCTTCTTAGCATAAAAATGAAGTTCCTATTTGAAGCAGCAATGATATATGGTTATGATACTTCAGAATATGAAGAAAGATTATTTTTACTTCATATTTTCCAATTAGCATTTTCAAGTGATGATAAACGGAGAGAAACAATGGATATCATTGAAGATTGGGAAAATAGGAAAGCAGAGCTTGTAGATATGGACTGGCAGGTATTTCAACAAGAATACAGGGACCATATTGACTTAATTAAAATGTTACAAATGATTCCTGGGATTGGTGCTGTAGTTGGTGCCTATGCTAATTTTCATTTATTGGAACAATTAGGGGCGGTCGCTAAAAATGCTTATCGGTTAAGAAGAATCCAACAAAATAACTGAACTAATTGCCACAGATGTTACTTCTGTGGTTTTTTTGTTATAAAAACATATTTCCTGGGGAATTCCGACAAAAAAATTGGCCATGTCGAATGGTGATACACACAACTTTTTCTCCCAAACATATTTTAAAGTAATCCATTAGGGCAGATGCCTAATAAATGGATGAGGGGGGAGAATGACGAACATGGGCGTCGAATTAACAGCAATACATTGGATTTATGTAGTGTTTATCTTATTAATTATTGGATTTATGGTCGCTAGAAGAGATACAACCTTTATTTGTATAGTCGGGATATTCTTAATCGCGATCACAGCAACGAATTCGATTAATTCTTCGATCAGTGGAATTTTTAACAGTTTTATTTTTGCTATTACGGAATTACTACCTACAATATTAGTCATCTCAATTATTGTAGGTATGAGTAAAACATTAACATCAACAGGCATTAATGATGTCATGATTTCACCATTTACAAAACTGATTAAAACACCAACGTTAGCTTATTGGGTAATAGGGATTTTAATGATGGGAATTTCATGGTTCTTTTGGCCGTCCCCGGCAGTTGCTTTAATTGGTGCAGTGTTATTACCAGTTGCTTTAAGAGCAGGTCTACCTGCACTAGCAGTAGCGATGTCAATGAACTTATTTGGTCATGGTATAGCATTATCAGGAGACTTTGTTATTCAAGCTGCTCCTAAACTGACTGCAGACGCAGCAGGGTTACCAGTTGGCGATGTCATCTCAGCAAGTATTCCACTCGTTATTGTTATGGGTGTTGTGACCACCTTAACAGCGTTTTTCTTTATTAAGAGGGATATGAATTCAGGCAAACTTAATATGTCAACTGCTATGACGGAAAGTGCAGATTTACCAACTGATTTACCGCAAGCAAACCTACTTACACCAATACAAAAAAAGATTTTTGCTATTCTTATTCCCGTTTTATTTGTGATTGATGTGGTTGTAATGTTTTTATTCGACCTTCAAGGAGGGGATGCAACCGCTTTAATTGGGGGTACAGCTATTCTCATTTTACTCACGATTACATTATTTTCTCATAGACAAAAAGGCCTCGAAAAAATAACCACTTATTTAGTCGAAGGATTTCAATTCGGGTTTAAAGTATTTGGACCAGTGATTCCAATTGCTGCATTCTTTTATTTGGGAGATGCTGGGTTTCAAGCAATCATCGGAGAGCGGCTTCCTCAACATTCACATGGAATCGTCAACGATTTAGGCGTTGCACTTGCATCTGTTGTACCATTAACTGCACAAGTTGGTGCGATTACATTAACGGTAGTAGGAGCAATAACTGGCTTGGATGGATCAGGTTTTTCAGGAATATCATTGGCTGGATCTATTGGTAGTTTGTTTGGTACAGCGATTGGTGATGGTGCAGCAACATTAACTGCTTTAGGTCAAATTGCAGGAATTTGGGTAGGTGGCGGAGCGTTAATTCCATGGGCAATGATTCCCGTTGCCGCTATATGTAAAGTGGATGTATTTGAGTTAGCGAGGCGTAATTTTCTTCCTGTCGTCATTGGTTTGATTGTGACAACAATTGTAGCGATGTTTTTAATATAGTGATATAAAATTGATAGGGCTGAGGCGAAGTGAAGTAGCCTCAGCCTTTTTATAAACATTCTCGTCGCTGGCGTTTTTTTCTATTACTGTAATTGGCTGATGTTTTTTCAAGTGGGAAGCTTTTATTTATCTGTCGTTTGTATATAATAAAAACTGGTATATGCAGGATCTGATAGTAATTCTTTCTTACTACTTTGTTCTTCCAGTATTTTTTTTGCTATAGGATTTGTACTTTCCCAGTTCTTATATGAAGATTCGGAGTCCCAGGCTGTAATAATTACATAAGTATGACCTTTCATCGGAGTTAAAACCCTAGCTGCTCTAAAACCAATTGTATTTGTAAAGTTTGAAGAGAATTGCTGAAATTTGAATTCGAAAATGGGTTTTCCTTCATCAGTTAAGGGGATATATTGAATAGCAATAAATTTACTTCTATGAAGGTCTCCAGTTGAATCATGGATGTGATAAGATTTTGGTTGTTGAAACTTACTTTTTTTGCTTTCTGTTTCATGTACTAACAGGGTATTCTGACTATTTTGCATGAGAACGATATTCTCATTACTGAATTTTTCCATCAGGGGAAGTAGGAAATTTTTAGTGCCGCTTGTCATATAAAGATTCATTACTTTCACCTCGATTTTAATGATAAAAACGTCAAATTTTCGACATTTGAAGCGGGTACTGTACAATAAACACCGAAAAAAGTTATAGTTAATGTGAACATTTACTAAATAAGAATAATTCTAAGCTTATTTGTATGGAAAATACATAAGGCAAATGAAAGGTGGACTTAATTTAATGACTATAAATGATACATTCCTAAAGGCGGCTCGAGGAGAGAAGACTGATTATGTGCCTGTGTGGTATATGAGACAAGCAGGCAGATCACAGCCAGAATATCGCGCAATTAAGGAAAAATACTCTTTGTTCGAGATTACGCATCAACCTGAATTATGCGCATATGTAACAAGACTTCCTGTAGAACAGTATAACAATGATGCGGCTATTTTGTACAAGGATATCATGTCACCGCTTCCAAGTCTCGGTGTGAAAGTTGACATAAAACCTGGTGTGGGTCCAGTCATTGATGAACCAATTCGTTCGATGCAAGACGTTGAGAGGCTAGGCGAGATACATCCTGAAGAAGATGTTCCATATATTCTAGATACGATTAAGTTATTAACAAAAGAGCAATTAACTGTACCGTTAATTGGTTTTACCGGTGCACCATTCACATTAGCGAGTTATATGATTGAAGGTGGACCTTCTAAAAATTATTATAAGACAAAAGCGTTTATGTATTCAGAACCAAAAGCATGGTTTGCACTTATGGATAAATTAGGTGAAATGGCAATCACATATGTAAAAGCACAAATTAAAGCAGGTGCTAGTGCCATTCAAGTTTTTGATTCTTGGGTTGGTGCATTAAATGTAGAAGATTATCGTATTTATATTAAACCCGTCATGGAAAAAATCTTCTCTAGCTTGAAAGATGAAGGGGTACCACTTATTATGTTCGGTGTTGGCGCGAGTCATTTAGCGAATGAATGGAATGACCTTCCAATTGATGTTGTAGGCCTTGACTGGAGGTTGCCAATTAGTGAAGCAAGGTCAAGGGGTATTTCAAAGACAGTGATGGGGAATTTAGAGCCAGCCTTGTTACTTGCTCCGTGGGAAGTAATTGAGAAAAAGGTCCGTGCTATTCTTGATGAAGGCATGAGTCAACCCGGATATATTTTTAACTTAGGACATGGTGTCTTCCCAGAAGTAAATCCTGAGACATTAAAAAAACTCACATCGTTTATCCACAGTTATTCTAAGGAACAATTTGGGAAATAATAAAAGAAAAAGTAATCATTTTTAAAGAGGTGTAAGAATGAATAAAGAAAAAATTGGTTTGTTAGTAATGGCTTATGGAACACCTTATAAAGAAGAAGATATTGAACGTTACTACACACATATTAGACATGGTAGAACTCCATCGGAAGAGATGTTAGAAGATTTAAAGAGTCGCTATAAAGCGATTGGAGGAATATCGCCATTAGCAAAAATAACTGAGAATCAAGCGCTATCACTTCAAGAACATTTAAATCAGATTCAAGATCAATATGAGTTTAAAGCTTATATCGGTTTAAAGCATATAGAACCATTCGTTGAAGATGCAGTTCAACAAATGCATAATGATGGGATTACTAAAGCTGTCAGTCTTGTTCTTGCACCACATTATTCTACTTTTAGCATCAAATCTTATAATGGACGAGCAGAAGATAAAGCTCAGACGCTTGGTGGTCCAACTATTTACTCAGTTGATAGTTGGTATAAGGAACCGAAATTTATTCAATTTTGGGCAGATGGTGTGAAGAAGCAAATCGCTAAAATGTCAAGTGAAGAAAGAGATCAATATATATTAATTGTCTCTGCACATAGCTTACCAGAAAAAATTAAAGAATATGGTGATCCATATCCTGATCAACTACAAGAAACAGCTGAGTTAATTGCTAAAGAAGCTGGCGTTCGTGAATTTGCTGTCGGTTGGCAAAGCGAAGGAAATACACCTGACCCATGGTTAGGGCCTGATGTGCAGGATTTAACAAGAGATTTACATGCAAAAAAAGGCTATAAAGCATTTATTTATGCACCAGTCGGTTTTGTCGCTGATCATTTAGAAGTCTTATATGATAATGACTATGAATGTAAGGTGGTTACAGATGAAATAGGAGCTGCCTACTATCGTCCAGAAATGCCAAATAGTCATCCAGCGTTTATTGATTCTTTAGCAACAGTTGTCTTAGACAGAATGAAAAATAAGTAATGAGTTGATTGCAACCGCTTTTTTTATTTTCATAAAGGAGCGGTTTCTTTTTTAAGGATTTTTTGACAATATGAACAGTTTGGTCATAGAGAGGGGAGAAGTAAATGGCCGTTGACCGTAAACAATTAATTATTCAAGCTGCCACAAAATCATTTTCTCTTTTTGGCTATAAAGCTACAACAATGGAGCAAGTAGCCAAAATTGCTAATGTAGGAAAAGGGACTATATACACTTTTTTTAAAAATAAAGAAGAATTATTTGATGAAATTATTACGGCACTTATTAGAGAAATGAAAATAGAGGCAGAGCAGGTTTTGTCACCAGATTTATCTTTACAAGAAAATTTACATTTAGCTCTATATCGCATTTTGGAATATAGACTAGAGCATCAATTAACAATTAAGCTGTTCCAAGAGGGAAAAGAAATGGGGACCACTGCAGTTATAGAGATGACGAACAAAATGGAAAGAGAAATCATTTCTTATATAGGAGAAAAGGTAAAAACATTAGGTATTGATAAAGGAGAAATCGAGCCGTGCGACCCTGAATTGACTGCCTTTATTATGTTAAAGTTATACATATCACTCATTTTTGATTGGGAAAGACAGCATGCCCCACTTTCGAAAAGTGAAATCGCTGAGCTTATGGAAAGGTATGTGTTTAAAGGGCTTATAAAATCATGAATGTAGGATGGAATCATCATCAAATCAGCTCGCACATCAAGTGTGGGCTGGTTTTTTTGTTTCTAATAAAGTGATTTTAGATAACAGTTATTTCACTGTGCTTATTTAAAAGGTAAATCTAAGCAGCGCTAAAAAATTGTATAGAATTAGCTCACTCCAGCAAAACCAATCTTCACTCAGCGGGGTAAGAGAGTCCGGACTTAAATAAGTCATTCTGTTTGAATAACAGAAATGAAGCCGAGCAAATAGAGTTTCCAAGTCAGTCAAAATCGGAAATTGGAAATGAGAGCTGAGCAAAGGTGATTTGCGTCTCACTCAGATCAAAAACCAGAAAGAAATGCCAAGCTGAGGTTTTTTGTAACAGTATTTATTCTTTTTACACCTGGATTCAAAAGTCATTCATACTAGAAGGCTTGTTGGAGTAAAACAAAAAGAAGACTTGCTAAGGGGAGCAGGCCTTCTTCTTCCAATGGTTATATATTAAGGGATGGAAACTAGCATTCTATAAATCTGAGACACCTAAACAATGGTCACACTTATTACCGTAACATTCATGTTGCTCTTCGATGGACTTCCCGCATTCAGTACATTGCTTTTGTGGGAGATTCCTAAAGAAATCTAAAATGTTTTGAACCATGGTTGAAGCCTCCTAATCGTTAATTGAATTGTTTTGATATTTATATTGTATTATAACAGATTTATATAGTCAACAGCTGTTTCAATACAAATTAGCAAAAATGAAAAAATGGGCATTATTTAGTATAGTTAGAGATGAATCAAAAGGAGGGAAATGCAATGAAGTTAACGGTTATAGGTGCATGTGGAGGTTATCCAAAAGTGGGAGAAGCAACTGCGGGGTACTTATTAGAGCATGATGATTTTACATTATTAATTGACTGTGGAAGTGCTGTTTTATCCAAAATGCAAGAGATTAAACAACCAGAGGAGTTAGACGCAGTCATACTTTCCCACTACCACCCAGATCATCATGCTGATATAGGTGTACTTCAACATGCCCGTTTAATTCAAGGGTACTTAGGAAAAAAAACAAGTATTTTACCGATTTATGGGCATGATGAAAATGAATATGAATTCCAAAAATTAAATTATAAATATATCTCAGAAGGTGTACCTATTAAAGAGAGCCTACCATTAACAGTTGGCCCCTTTACAATTACTCTTCAACGGACTAACCACCCTGTATTATGCTTTGCGATGCGCATAAAAGTAGATAATAAAGTAATTGTATATACAGGTGATACCTCATATAAAGAAGAGTTAGAAGGGTTTGCTCATGAAGCAGATATACTTCTATGTGAGTGTAATTTTTATGGACATCAAGAAGGTAAAAATGCGGGACATATGAATAGCTATGATGCTGGTCGGTTAGCACAAATAGCTAAAGTGAAGCATCTTCTATTAACCCATTTGCCCCATTATGGTAATATAGAATCGTTAAAGGATGAAGCTTTAACAGAGTACAAAGGACCGATTAGTCTAGCCGCATTTGGCATGACTTTTGAAATTTAAAGGAGTGGTACCATGAAATTTATAGATAATCAAGGAATTACAGATCCTCGCATTAATTTAGCTATTGAAGAATATGCGTTGAAGAATTTAGATATTAATGAATCATATCTATTGTTCTACATAAATAAACCATCTATCATAATTGGTAAAAACCAAAATACGATTGAAGAAATCAATACAGAATACGTTGAAAAAAATGGACTGCATGTGGTGCGCCGTTTATCTGGTGGCGGTGCTGTATACCATGATCTTGGTAATTTAAACTTTAGTTTCATCACAAAGGATGATGGCGAAAGCTTTCATAATTTCTTAAAATTCACTGAACCAGTAATTACTGCTCTAAAAAAGTTAGGTGTAAATGCAGAATTAAGCGGTAGAAATGATTTGACAGTAGATGGGAGAAAGATTTCTGGAAATGCACAGTTCTCTACAAAAGGGAGAATGTTTAGCCATGGAACATTAATGCTCGATTCAGAAATTGAAAATGTTGTCTCTGCACTTAAAGTGAGAAAAGATAAGATTGAATCAAAAGGAATCAAATCTATTCGTAGCCGGGTAGCAAACATCTCTGAATTTTTAACTGAAAAAATTTCTATCGAAGAATTTAGACAGCTAATTTTACATCATATTTTTGAAGGTAGTGAAGTAAGTGAATATCGCCTAACAGAAAAAGACTGGGAAGAAATTCACAAAATCTCAGAACAAAGATATCAAAATTGGGAGTGGAACTATGGCAAGTCACCAAAATTTGATTATGAGCATTCTAAAAGATTCCCAGTGGGTTCTATTGACATTAGACTGAATGTAACAAAAGGACAAATTACTGAATGTAAAATTTACGGTGATTTCTTTGGTGTCGGAGATGTAACCGATATTGAAGAAAAGTTAGAAGGCATCCGCTACGAAAAAAGTGAAATTGAAAAGGCGCTAGCTGGTGTAAATATAAAACATTATTTCGGTAATATCACTATAGAAGACTTTGTAAATTTAGTTTATTAGAGCTGTATCAGTCTGTTTTTACTAAGGCATGAAAGTATTTTCACCGTTTAGGATGAAGAACTTTTATGCTTTTTATTTTATTTATAAAGAAAAAAATAGAGTAGATCTCCGTAGACTACTTGAATCCTGAAATTTCTTTTAATATAATAAATTTAGAAAATTTATATTATAAAAATGAATGACTATTCATTCAGAAAAGAGGGAGAAACTTGAATTTAACAAGTCAGCTTCACAAGATTGCCTTAGAAAATGGGGAAAAAAATGCGTATTATTTTATGGATCAAGCATGTACATACGCAAAGCTCGATGAACAAGTAACAAGGTTTGCATCAGGACTTTCGTCATTAGGTATAAAGGAAGGCGATCATATTGCCTTGCTACTTGGTAATTCGCCGCATTTTGTTATTAGTTTATATGGTGCGTTAAAGCTAGGAGCAAAGGTAATACCGATAAACCCTATCTATACGCCTGAAGAAATTGGCTATATTTTAAAAGATGGCGATGTAAAAGCGGTGATTATGCTTGAGCAATTATTACCATTAGCAGAAAAAATGCATCATTTATTAACAGATATTAAGCATTATATTGTCTGCGAAACCGGTCAAACAAGTGGACTTCCAGCTCTGGGAGATAAGTCGGTATTTCCTAAATTGAAATCGTTTTCAGAGCTTGTTTCCAATGGAGATGTAACATTTGTTGATGCAGATGTTACACCCGATGATGTCGCGATTATACTCTATACATCAGGAACAACAGGCAAACCTAAAGGAGCCATGTTAACTCATCGTAACCTGTATAGTAATGCGAGTGATGTCGCGGACTATTTGCAGATTAATGAACATGACACGGTGATTACAACCTTACCTATGTTTCACGTGTTTTGCTTAACTGTTGCTTTGAATGCACCTCTGATAAGTGGAGCAACAATCTTAATAGACCCTAAATTTAGTCCGAAAGAAATTTTCCGTTTAGCAGAAAAATACAAGCCAACTGTTTTTGCCGGCGTGCCTACAATGTATAATTTTCTTTATCAATATCCTGAAGGCAACCCTGGTGTCTTCCAATCTATGAGATTATGTATTTCTGGAGGTGCTTCACTTCCTGTTGCATTGTTAGAAAATTTTGAGAAGAAATTCAATGTGGTTATTTCTGAAGGCTATGGCTTATCAGAAGCTTCTCCGGTCACATGCTTTAACCCACTAGATCGTCCACGGAAACCGGGGTCGATTGGCACATCTATTATTCATGTTGAAAATAAAGTAGTTAATGAATTAGGAGAAGAGGTCGCTGTAGGTGAAGTAGGGGAGCTTGTTGTGAAAGGCCCTAACGTTATGAAAGGATATTACAAAATGCCTGAAGAAACATCTGCCTGTTTAAAGGAAGATTGGTTATATACAGGTGACTTAGCTAAGAGGGACGAAGAAGGATACTTCTACATTGTTGACCGTAAGAAAGATATGATAATTGTTGGTGGCTATAATGTGTATCCAAGGGAAGTAGAAGAGGTTTTTTATGACCATCCTGACATTGTAGAAGCGGCTGTTTTAGGTGTACCTGATCAGAATACAGGAGAAAAAGTTTTAGCCTATATTGTACCTAAAACTGAAAATTTAACAGAGGCACATTTATTGACTTATTGTAAAGAAAAGTTAGCCAAATACAAAATTCCTTCCTCTATAGAATTTTTAGAAGAATTGCCGAAGAATACAACAGGAAAGATACTGCGACGTGCTCTTAAGAAAAAGGTACTAGAAAATCAGGAAGCATAAGTTAAAAAACATGTTGACAAAAGATTCTAAATATTTTAGAGTAACTATATCAATTAAATAACCACTATCTAGAGAGGTGGAGGGACTGGCCCTACGAAGCCTCGGCAACAGACTTAGCATTGCAAGTACTGTGCCAATTCCAGCAAGCTAGCATTTAGCTTGAAAGATAGGAAGAGAATGAAATATTTATGAGCGTACGTTACCTCTTCCTTTTTGGAAGAGGTTTTTTTATGGCTGATTGGACCACCAAAAGCGATAAACATTCTTAGCACAATTGATAAATACATTATTATGCTTCTTTTGTAGAAGTATTAGAGGAGGTAATGGCAGTATGAGTTATAAAAAACAAATGATATTGAATGCATTTGAAATGACAAGTGCAATGCACAATTCTCATGGGCTATGGAAGCATAAAGATTCCAAACGACATCGTGCCTATAAAGATATTAATTATTGGATGGAATTAGCCAAAACACTCGAGAAGGGAAAATTCGATGCTGTCTTTTTTGCGGATGTATTAGGTGTTTATGATACGTATAAAGAAAGTAAAGAACCTTCAATTAACGATGGATTACAGTTTCCTGTTAATGATGGGGCGTTTGTCATCCCTGCTATGGCAGCAGTGACAGAGCATCTGTCATTTGCATTAACGGTGAGTACAACATATGAGCCACCTTTTGGGCAGGCAAGACGGTTTTCCACATTAGATCATTTGACAAAAGGAAGAGTGGCATGGAATATCGTTACTTCTTATCTTCCTAATGCAGCAAGAAATTTTGGTTTCAAAGATATGATCAAACACGATAAGCGTTATGAAATTGCCGATGAATATATGGATGTCGTTTATAAACTGTGGGAATCAAGCTGGGAAGATGGAGCAGTGATAGAAGATACAGCACAAGGGGTATTAATCGACCGTAAGAAAATCCATGAAATTCACCATAAAGGAGAATATTTTGATGTCGAAGGACCGCATTTAACAGAACCGTCACAACAAAGAACACCTGTTTTATATCAAGCAGGGACTTCTCCTAAAGGACGTGCTTTTGCAGCAAAACATGCAGAATGTGTATTTGTAGGTGGGCCAACACCTGAAAGAGTAAGACATTATACAGAGGATATTCGAAAACAAGCGGAAGAATATGGCAGGAATCCGGAAGATATTAAAATATTCACTTTCCTAACAGTCATCGTAGGTAAGACAACTGAAGAAGCGGAAGAGAAATTTGCTGAATACAACCAATTATGGAGTGCAGATGCAGCGAAAGCACAGTTTGGGGGCGCAAGCGGTTATAATGTTGCGGAATTTACAAAGGATGAGTTAGATAACCCATTTGAATTTAAAGCTACAGAGCATGGGCATTATAAAGCTGCTTCATTAACGAAAGATGCGAAGAAAAGACTATCGATTAAAGAAGCGATTTCAAAATTAGAAGGATTAGATAGAGACAATATAATTGTCGGCAATCCATCAGAAGTAGCAGACCAAATTCAATATCAGTTTGAAGCCTCTGGTGTCGATGGTTTTAATTTAAATCATTTAGTAACGCCAGCAGATTTGGAAGATTTTATTGAGCTTGTTATTCCGATTCTACAAGAACGTGGTTTATATAAAAAGGAATACAAAAAGGGTACGTTAAGAGAAAAGCTTTTTACTCATGGCTCGCCCCTTTTACCGAGTGGTCATCCAGGAAGTAAATATCGTAAAGGTGAAAAGATAAATAATTAAAATAAGAGGTGAAGGGTATGAGAAAAGTTTGGTTATTATTTTTTGTACTGACTTGTTGCACTGTTTTAAGTGCATGTGGGACATCAGGTTCATCCGGCGAAGAAAAGAAAGAGATGGTCTTAGGGGCGACAGTTCCTTATAGTGATATGCTTGAGCAAGGTGTAGCACCACTACTTGAGGAAAAAGGGTACAAAGTAGAAGTAAAGGAATTTAATGATTATGTTCAACCGAATATTGCTTTAGATAGTGGAGATTTGGATGGTAATTTATTTCAACATAAAGTGTACTTAGAGAATTTTAACACTGAAAAAGGGATGGATCTAGTAGATATTATTTCTGTTCCTACAGCTCCAATTGGTATTTATTCAGAAAAATTCAACTCCCTTGAAGAAGTGAAAGATGGCAGCACGATGGCCATTGCTAATGATCCTACAAACTTAGCGAGAGGATTAACAGTTGCGCGTGATGCTGGTTTAATAGAATTGAAAGATGATATAAACCCAGTCAATGCAACAGTAAATGATGTATTATCTAACCCGAAAAATTTGAAATTCCATGAAGTAGATGCAGCCCAACTGCCAAGGTCTCTTGAATCAGTTGATCTTGCTGCTGTTAATGGTAACTTTGCGGTTGCTGCAGGATTAGATTTAACAACAGCCATTTATCGGGATCAAATTCCTGAGGAAATCCAAAATAGGATTGTTGTTCGTAAAGAAGATAAAGACGCCCAAATGGCAAAGGATATCATTGAAGCCATAGAGTCGGAGGAATTTGCAAAAGTAATTGAAGAAAACTTTAAAGGTTTTCATAAGCCAGAATGGATGGGCGAATGAGTAAATCATCTTAATTTTTAAAAAATAATTGACAAATATTGATAAATATTATAGAGTAAATGATATAAAATTTAATATGATTTTTCTTATCCAGAGAGGTGGAGGGACTGGCCCTTTGAAGCCTCGGCAACAGGCAATTTATTGCACTGTGCCAATTCCAGCAAGCTGTTGCTTGAAAGATAAGGAGAGATAAAGAACGGAACTTTAACCTCTTCTTGTCAGAAGAGGTTTTTTATTTTGCATGATTTAATCACCAAGGGATGATCTCCTCTATACAAATGCTGTTTTTAAACTGATTAAACCTATTTGTTAAGTTGGAATTAAAGTTGCTGATTGGACCTCCAAAGGCAGTAGTGCAGCTAGATTTACATCAACGGGAAAAATCGGCAATGGTAGTCAACCATTGTCCACCAAAATGTTGCAATATAAAGGAGGACGAAAAAATGAAAAGAGTAGAATCAACAGTTATACCAGGTGCAGATTCTTTTTATTATGAAGGTGGGGACATTGGTATTCTCCTCATTCATGGCTTTGTTGGAACACCGCAGAGCATTGAGGACTTGGGTGCGGAACTTGCAAATAGGGGTTTTACTGTTCATGCCCCAAGGCTCACGGGACATGGAACAAAAAGCAGAGATTTAGAGTTATATGGTTCTGATGATTGGTTCAATGATGTTGTTACAGCTTATAAGCAATTAAAGGAGAAGTGCAAACAAGTCTATTGTTTAGGTCAATCTATGGGCGGTGCATTAGCGCTGTTGTTAGCTAAGAAATATGGAGAGCTGGATGGACTGATCCTAATTAATACTGCACTGACATTACCAGATTACGAGTATTTAAGATATTACGATGAGAAACACTATATTGACGAAGGTAGCCCAGATATCAAAAATCCGACTATACATGAAATTACTTACGATAATATTCCGGTAAAAGCAGTTCACTCTTTACAAAAGGTAATGAGTGACGCAGGAAAAAGTTTATCTCAAATTCATTGCCCAATATTATGCTTTAAGTCTATCCATGATCATGTTGTACCTCCAGAGAATACAGATCGTATTTTTATCGAAATTCAAACAGATCATAAATGGCTTCGAGTCCTTTACAACTCATATCATGTAGCATCCATGGATTATGATCAGACCAAAATTATTCAGGATACAACAGAATTTCTAGATACGATGAATGAAGAAAAAAAGAACACCGAGTGGGGGGGGAAAGAGGTTGGCTAAGTTTTTACAAAAAGCGATAGCAAAGAGAAAACAAACCTTAATCAACCTTATGCTTACTATAGATGAAATAAAGTTCAAGCGACATGAATTAGAACAGTTAACACTTACAGAAATAGAGGAGCTTGTAAAAAGACTAAAATAAGTCCCATAAAGGAGAATTTTATGGAAAAACACATTGATCAAGATAAAATTCATACCATTCTCACAACATTAAAGGAACTCGAATATGGTTGTGTCACCATTACTGTACACGAAGGGGATATTACCCAAATTGACATTACCGAGAAGAAACGATTTGCTCTGAAAAAGAAACAACAAAATAAAAAATGATGGAATGGAGCAAATGAAAAGGAGTGAGTTACATGCAGTCAACAATTAGTAATCAAGCACCCAATGTAGCTAAAAACCTATCAGGCTGCATGTACTTGAATCTACCTGACTTTCACTTTATTAGATGGTGTTGTCAATCTTTTAATATTAATAAAGGAATCTTCCATACGGTTGAACAATCGCTTTATGACAAAGGGTTGCATTCAATAATTGTTAGGAGACTGTTCGTCATCGCGTTTTTGGATTTTGCCTCGAATCAAATTGAAAATCGAAACAATAAAACGAGAATCAAATTTGGAAAAGGTGGTTTAAGTAAAGCACTTGATGAGTTTTTTATAAAATATGATCACTAAAGGAGAATTAAAAATGACCGCGAAAAGAATGTACCTCAATGCTTTTGATATGAACTGCGCTGGGCATCAATCACCAGGACTATGGACACATAAGGATGATCAATCTTCCACTTATAAAGACATATCATATTGGACACATTTGGCTCAAGTACTTGAAAAGGGACGTTTTGATGCCATTTTCCTGGCAGATGTGCTTGGTACATATGATGTTTATCAAAATTCTAGAGAAGCAGCGGTTAAACAAGGGGTACAGGTGCCAGTTAATGATCCTGCTTTCGTTGTTCCTATAATGGCGCAAGTAACAAAACATTTAGGGTTTGGTCTAACGGTTTCAACTAGTTTTGAACATCCATATGTATTTGCAAGGAGGATGTCCACTCTCGATCATTTAACAAAAGGAAGAATAGGTTGGAATATTGTCACATCTTATTTAAATAGTGCCGCACTAAATATAGGACTAGATCAACAAATCAGCCATGATGAACGTTATGAGATAGCTGATGAATATTTAGATGTCACATATAAACTGTGGGAACAAAGCTGGGAAGACGACGCAGTGGTTTTAGACAAGGAAAAAGGGCTCTATACAGATCCAAGTAAAGTTCACGATATTAACCATGAAGGGAAATATTTTAAGGTGCCAGGTGCACATCTATGTGAACCTTCTCTGCAAAGGACACCGGTTATTTTTCAAGCGGGTGCATCTACAAGAGGGAGAAAGTTTGCTGCTAAACATGCAGAGTTGGTCTTTATAAGTGTGCCCACAAAAGAAGCCGGTAAAGTAATAGTCGATAAAATTAGGGAAGAAGTAAGAGCGGAGGGGAGAGACCCCAGTGAAGTAAAGATTCTCTCTCTCGTCACGCCTATTATCGGTGAAACAGAGGAAGATGCTAGAGTTAAGTATGAGGACTATCAAAACCATGCTAGTTATGAAGGATCATTAGCGTTATTTGGGGGGTGGAGTGGTATCGACTTCTCAGAGTATAAAGCAAATCAACCAATCGAGTACGTTAAAAATGACGCCATTCAGTCAATCGTTGAAACATTTACGAATATAGATTCTACAAAGAGTTGGACGGTCGATGACATTGCCAAATTTGTTGGTGTTGGCGGGATGGGTCAAGTGGCTGTTGGTACAGCACACTCTGTTGCTGATCAATTAGAAGGATGGAAAGAAGAGACAGGAGTTGACGGGTTTAACGTTGCATATGCCGTCACTCCAGGTACATTCGAAGAGTTCGTTGAGCATGTCATTCCAATCCTACAAGATAGGGGGCTCGTAAGAAGAGAGTATGAAGAAGGTACTTTAAGAAAGAATTTATTTGGGTATGACCATTTGCCAGAGCATCATTTTGGTAAAAAATTTAGTAAGTTGACAGTTACAAAATAGGAGGCGTCTGAAGATGACAAATGTTGTAATCATATCGGGAAGCACATCAAACAATTCCCGTTTAAACGGATTAGAGCAAGAAGCGATTGCTTTTTTAAACAAAAAGGGCGTGCCATATGAGCAAATTACAGTAAGGGAGCTACCTGCTGAAGATTTAATTCATGCAAAATTTGATAGCCCAGCAATTATCGCAGCGAATGAAAAAGTAGAAAAATCAGATGCTGTAATTATATTAACACCAGTATTTAAAGCCTCTTATACAGGTGTACTAAAAGCTTATTTGGATTTATTACCTCAAAAAGGCTTCGTTGATAAATCTGTATTACCGCTTGTGATAGGGGGCTCATTCGGACATTTACTTATGATTGATTATGCATTGAAACCAGTTATATCCAGTTTAGGAGCAGAAACAGTCCTTCAGGGTGTATATGTTTTAGATAAAGAGATTGAAAGAACAGAAGATCATCGTTTTATTGTCGAAAATCATGTAAAGGAAAGATTAGATAAAGAATTAAATCGTCTGCATTCTTTATTGTCTATAAAGGAGTTACAACTAAAATAACTGAAAATATATTTTTTGCCGAACAACTCCTGTTTGTTCGGCTCCTTTAATTGTTTAAAAAAACTTTGAGATACAATATTTTTATAAAATTTAGAGTTGTATAATAAATAAGAGAAGATAAATTTTAGCTATTGTTTTGCCACTACTTTTATAGATTGAGGCATAGATTATATTATTATTGAATTTTTTAAAATGGAGGTTGATGATGTGACAATAATGAAATTAAGTGACGGTACAAGTATTTATTTTGAAGATGTAGGTAATGGTGAACCAGTCATTTTTATTCATGGTGTATGGATGAGTGGTCGATTCTTTGAAAAGCAGATAGAATACTTTAAGACTGATTATCGTGTGTTAATACCAGATTTACGAGGACATGGTCAATCAGAAAAAGTCCATCATGGCCATACCATTGCACAGTATGCCGAAGATATTAGACAATTTATCACAAATTTAAAACTAGAGAATGTGACCCTTGTTGGCTGGTCGATGGGGGCATTTGTCATATGGGAGTACTTAAAGTTATTTGGTGATAAACATATTAAATCGACAGTAATCGTAGATGAACTTGCCTCCGATTTTAAATGGCCTGATTTCTCAATAGGCGCCTTTGATATGGAGACTTTAACTAGTTTTATGAGAGAAGTGCAAAGAGACCAAAAAGCCTTTTTAAAAGGTTTCATTCCACTAATGTTTAAAAAAGAATTAAGTCTAAGCGAGCTAGATTGGATGCTTGAAGAAACGACAAGATTACCTGCTTCCGTTGCAAGTGCCATTCTGTTTGATCAATCAGTCGTTGATTATCGTAGCTCTCTACCCGATTACGACATTCCCACACTTCTATGCTTTGGTAAGGAAGAAAAGTTGATACCAGTAGCGGCAGGCAAGCATCTTTTAAATGCTTTACCGAATGCAAAGCTGCATATATTTGAGGAAAGTTGTCATTGCCCTTTTCTAGAGGAAACTGATGTTTTTAACAAAATCGTAGATAACTATATTAAAGGTTTATAAAGAAGGTAACTAGCTTTTCTTCATAGGGAAGGCTAGTTTTTTCCTATGTAATTTTTTAAGGTGAATGGCTTTGTTTTATATTTGAAAGGGTTTTCATGATTTAGTGGCGAATATTGTTATGAATATTTTTAAAAAAAGAAAAGGAGCTAGAGTATGGAACAAATTCAATTAGATATCAACGATTATATTGCTACAATAAAATTAAATCGTCCTGATGCGTTAAACGCATTTAATTATGAAACGTTAATTGAGTTACAACAGCAAGTAGAAAATGTTCGAGCGAACCCAGAGGTGAGAGTAGTTATTTTAACTGGGACTGGCAATCGTGCATTTAGTGTTGGTGCAGACCTAAAAGAAAGAAGAAATCTTACCGATGAGGAAGTAAGGCGAAACCTATATAAAATGGGGGACGTTTTTAATATGATTGCAGAGTTGCCTCAGCCGACGATTGCAGCTATTAATGGTTTTGCGTTTGGTGGCGGTTTAGAGCTTGCTCTATGTTGTGATTTTAGATTTGCGGCGGATGTAGCTAAGGTAGGCTTAACTGAAACAGGTCTAGCTATTATTCCTGGAGCAGGAGGGACGCAGAGGCTTCCTCGCTTAATTGGTGAAACAAAAGCAATGGAATTAATACTAACAGCGAAGAGGTTATCAGCCATAGAAGCACAGCAATACGGTATCGTAAATGAGGTATGTAATGAAGATATATTGTTAGATACAGTCATACAATTTGCGAGTAAAATGCTTAATAATGGCCCAATCGCACTTAAACAAGCAAAGTTTGCTGTTAAACAAGGAATGAATACTGACTTACATACAGGATTACATATTGAAAGAAAAGCTTATGAAGTGTTACTACCAACAAAAGACAGAGTGGAAGCATTACAAGCCTTCGCAGAGAAAAGAAAGCCGAATTTCCAAGGAAACTAACTGTTTAAAAAACCCTTTAACCACTATTTGTTCATTAGTTGTTAAAGGTTTTTTTGTGGAGATAATAACAGCTGTAAAAAAACTAAATATATTTACTTCAGTACCAGAAGGAGAACCTAGCATACACCATATAAAACAATACCTTCATTTTGTTGTAAAGCGCGCAAAAGGAATTTTGTCGCATCACTCACGGAAATGAGAGCTGGGCAAAATCATGCGTAACGCTTTAGACTCGGAATAGGAAAATAAATCTAAGAAAATAGGAAGAAGTATATGGGAAAGTCACAAATAAGATACTTGCTATCTATAAAAGGTGAGTATGTTTTAGCTTAGTAATCAAGTAGATAGTAATGTGCTTCTTGACAAAGTAGGGTAGTATTCATTCGACCAAAATATAGACCAATATTTGGTGTTGAACGAAAGAAGTGAAAAAAATGTTAAATATTTGCGAAAAAACAATTGACTATGATAATCATTATCAACTACAATTACGTTGTAACGGTCATCATCCTAATTACCTAGTCCATAAAGGGGAAGGAGGCATATTATTTTTTTGTATAACGTTGAGAATGATAATCAATTAAATTCCTATGGCTTATTGTATAAGGGTGAAGATAAGTTTTTTTATTTCAATATAATTGAGAATGATAATCAATTATATAGAGGAGGGTATATTTTTGTTAGTCAAAAAGTTTTCGGCTCTACTTTTATCAGTAATTGTATTCTTAGTCATTACTCCAGCCCTACATACGTCAGCTGCACTAACTGATGGTACATATTCTGTGTCGTACTCAGTTATTAAACCAGATAGTGGCTCAGCATCCATGGCAGATGGGTATTTTGCTAAGCCAGCAAAAGTAAAAGTAGAAGGTGGCAAAATAACGGTCCAATTAACAACAACGAGCAGCATGATTAAAGATTTCCAAGTTGAATCAAAAAATGTATCTGTGCTATCAACTAGCGGTGAAAATGAAACAGTTCAGTTTACAGTAAATAGTATTTCTCAACCTGTAAATGCAAAAATTCATGTCGTTGCAGATGCCTCTTATGATCACTGGTATTCTATTAGACTGTCTTTTGATGAAGCGAATGCAAAGTTAATTGAGGCGGCAACGAATAATCAAGAAACAGCACCTGCTTCATCTGGTGGTGAAGAAGATAATAATACCAGCGGACAGAATCAAGAACAAGAAGTTGTAGCTAATCCAGAGACTGGAGACAATGTTCAACTTTATGTTCTACTAGCTATCGGTGCAGCTTTATTTATTTTATTCACTTATCAAAAACAAATGAAAAGGGGTTAAATATGAAACGCTTATTAAGAGTAACAGTTGCACTATTTGTCCTTGCCTTAGCTGTTTTACAAAATGCCTCACCAATAATAGTAAATGCTGCGCAAGATTTAGCAAATGGGAAGTATACCATTAATTATCAAATTTTATATAATGGTCAGCCTAATGCAAGCTGGAATAGCTTTTTTGAAAATCCTGCATCATTAATAGCAAAAGATGGAGCATTAAGCATCACGATAAAAATTAATGGTGCCAACCAAGTAATGCAAAAGATACAAACAGAGTCCAATGGTACCTATCAAGATGCCCAAGTTGTAAGTGAAGACCAGGCCTCAAGAGTATATCAATTTCCTATCGATGGACTGAATCAATCAACAAATGTGAAATTATTCATGTCTTACGGAACCCATACCATTCAACTTTCTTTTGATGAAAATTCAATTACTACAGTTGAATTAGATCAACCTGAAGAACCAAATCCAGAAGAACCAAGCACGGAAGAGCCAGGAACTGAGGAGCCAGGCACAGAAGAGCCGGGAACTGAGGAGCCAGGCACAGAAGGACCGGGAACTGAAGAGCCAGGCACAGAAGGACCGGGAACTGAGGAGCCAGGCACAGAAGAGCCGGGAACTGAGGAGCCAGGCACAGAAGAACCGGGAACTGAAGAGTTAGCAGATGGTCAATATACAATCAATTATCAAGTGTTATATGATGGACAACCAGCACCTGCAAATTGGGCAGGATTTTTCCAAAGCCCAGCGACGTTAACGATTGCAAAGGGTGTTCCTTATATTTCTTTCAACTTAGGGGCAAGTCATGTAATTACTAATCTTCAATCAGAATTAAATGATGTTTTTGAAGATGTAGAAGTAGTAAGTGAGAACGCTGCAGAACAAACAAAACTAGTTAAATTCCAAATACCAGATGTGAACCAATTGACTAATTTACGTATGGTTATGTCTTATGGTAGTACTCATGATGTAGCACTTGAGTATGATGTAGACAGCATCCAACCAATTGGAAATGATCCAGGAACTGAAGAACCTGGAGGAGAGAATCCGGGAACTGAAGAACCAGGCACAGATGAACCAGGTGATAATGAGCCAGTACCAAATGATGATGTGTTAGCAGATGGTGAGTATCCATTACCATTATCTATTCTTGGTGTAGATTCTGATACGGAATCTGCATTTGCGAAATATTTTGCGGATGAAGCTTTACTAACTGTAAATGACGGTGAGTATTCCCTGCAATTTACACAAGTGACGGGGCTTGATACGTTAGGAACAATTGAATTTGATATTGCTGGTGAAAAGGTAGCTTTAGAAGAAATAAGTAGAGACGAAGAAGCTGAAGAACGTGTATTATCAGTTGATATTGAAGCAATCCAAGAAACATATGTAGCTGCTATTGAAGCCATTGGTGCACCACATCTTTATCCTGTTCGATTTGTGTTAGATGTATCGAGCTTGGATGTTGAAATTGACGATGATGGTAATGGTCAAACACCCCCTCCAATCACTCCTGGGGAAGATAAGGGTAGCGGAAGTGGAAATAACAATGATAGTCATTTGCCATTTGACCGTAATGATAATCAAGAACAACCAAAAGATAATCAAAAAAATGTAACCAATGTAAAAACAGGTGATTCATTAAATTATCTTCAAGTAGGCATTTATGCAGCATTACTTCTTTTGTCTGGATTCTATTTATTTAGAAAATACAGATTAAAAGGAATGGGTATGTAAGGAATTTAGTAATAAACTGCTGTTCGCATTTTGAACAGCAGTCCCATTTGGAGGTTTCTTATGAAAAGAATTCAACTAATATTTTACATCATGCTATTATTTTTCATTGCTGGGTGTGCAGGCGGACAGACTGCAGGTGAAGAGAAGGAAGCGAAAGATGAAGGTCAAACAGAAGAGGAAAAAGTAAGAATTGTTGCAACAACTACTGCTATAGCAGAAGTGATGAACGAACTGGAGCTGGATTTAGTCGGAATACCTACCACTTCATTTCCACTACCTGAACGATATCAAGATGTTGTCGAGGTTGGAAATCCTATGAAGCCTGATATGGAGGTCATTAAAACATTAAATGCTGATAAGGTTTTATCAGTGACTACATTAGAATATGACTTGAAGGACTCGTTTGTAAATGCAGGAATTGAAACAGAATTTCTCAACTTTCAAAGTGTAGAAAGTATGATCACAACAATCAAGGAATTAGGAGGTACATATCATCGTGAAGCTCAAGCAGAAGCTCTATCTCAAAACGTTGAAAGTAAAATTGAAGAGATACAAGAAAAAACCGCACAATATCAATCTCCAAAAGTACTAATCTTACTCGGGATTCCTGGAAGCTACTTAGTGGCAACAGAAAACTCTTATGTAGGTAATTTAGTGAAGGTTGCTGGTGGTGAGAACGCAATTACTGGCTTTAACGAAGAATATATATCAGCAAATACAGAGTATTTACATGAAGCAGATGCTGATGTCATTTTGCGATTATCACATGGGATGCCCGATGAAGTAGTTGAAATGTTTAATAGTGAGTTCAAAGACAATAATATTTGGCAACATTTTAATGCAGTTAAAAATAATCGCGTATACGATCTGAGGGAACCTTTATTTGCCACAACCGCTAATTTGAATGTAACAAACGCACTTGATGAGCTTGTAGACATACTATACGTAGATTAAAAGGAAGAAGCTTATGAATAAAAAAAATTTCTATTTTGTAATCGTGACCATTCTTTTGTTAGTAGTGACGGGCTTTTCTGTTTTAAGTGGAAGTGTATCTGTCACGATCAAAGAATTAATAATGGACCTGTTTTATGGAGGAAATGAGGAAGTAGCTGTCATTCGCGATTTACGCTATCCCCGCATTATCGTTGCAATGTTTGCTGGTGCCGCCCTATCAGTAGCGGGTGTTCTGTTTCAATCAGTGATGAGGAATCCATTAGCTGATGCAGGGGTCATTGGGATTTCTGCCGGGGCGAGCTTCTTTTCTTTGTTTGGTATGTTGTTTCTTCCGGGCTTATATATAAGTGGGCCGTTATTTGCTTTCATTGGGGGAAGTATCGCTTGTTTTCTCGTTTATTCTATGAGCTGGAAATCAGGATTAAGTCCTTTACGTATTATCTTAACGGGTATTGCTGTTAGCGCAATGTTTACAGGATTAAGAGAAGCACTCTTAATGATCTGCAGTTATTTCAATATCGCCCTCGGTCCATCTAATAGCTCTACGTTAACAATGAAAACATGGGCAGAGGTTGAAATCATTGTCATGTACGGCATTCTTGGTCTCGTGCTAGCATTCTTAGTCAGTCCATGGTGTAATCTATTGGCATTGCAAGATAAAAAGGCTAAGAATTTAGGTATGAATGTCAATGTCTCAAGAATAATGATATCAGCCATCGCTGTACTTTTAGCTGCAGTTGCAACGTCTGTTGCCGGAGTCATTGTATTTGTTGGCTTACTCGTTCCTCATATTGCTAGGCAATTAATCGGTACGGATCATAAACGATTAATCCCATTTTCTGCTATTGCAGGTGCATTATTAATTTTGACGGCTGATACACTAGGTCGTACGCTAATCGCTCCACTAGAGATACCAGCTTCGACGATTATGGCTGTCATCGGTGGGCCGTTCTTAATATTTCTATTAAGAAAGAGTGATAAAGTTTATGGAATTTAAATCCATCCAATTTTCATACGATAAGGAAAAACAAATATTAAAAGACAATACTGGGGTTTTTCCAGCAGGGAAAATCTCTACCATTATAGGGCCTAACGGGTCCGGTAAATCAACGCTATTATCATTATTAGCAAGAGATGAAAAGTTGACAGCTGGATCGATAATGATCGATGGCAAACAAATACACCACTTTAAAGCAAAGGAGTTCGCAAAGTTAGTAGGAACAGTCTACCAGCAAAATGAAGCGCCGATAGATTTAACAGTAGAGAAGCTCATTGCTTTTGGTAGATTACCATATAAGCGAGCCTTTCAAAAGTTGTCCTTAGAGGATGAGGAAGTCATCGATTGGGCAATTTCATTAACCAAGCTTGAAGACAAACGAGAGCGGCAGTTGAATCAATTATCTGGCGGTGAACGGCAAAGAGTTTGGATAGCGATGGCGTTAGCGCAGAAAACAAAAATGCTTTTCCTTGATGAGCCAACAACGTATTTGGATATGTATTATCAGTTGGAATTATTAGAGCTGATTCAATTACTTAACCGAGAATACGGTTTAACGATTGTGATGGTTCTTCATGATATTAATCAGGCAGTACGCTATTCTGATCAGCTTATTGTCATGTGTGATGGTGAAATTGTTGCATCTGGTCTGCCCCCAGAAATCGTCAACGAATCCTTAATTAAAGATATATATGGCGTAGATGTTTGTGTAGAGCATAATATTCGTACGGGACTGTATTTAGTTCCTTTAGGAACATGACAATGAAAATGCTCAAAACATTAGTTAACCTTTTGGCTATTGGTGTTTTCCTCTATGCTGGTTCACAACTTTTTCTCATTTTTTATGACTATTATGAGAACAGGCAAAACATGAATAATGTGCAAGAGATTTATCGGGCAGATGAACATGAGCCAAATACGCAAACAACGGGATTAAGAGCGCAGTTTGAACCATTAAAAGAATTAAATGAAGATATTATAGGCTGGATTACGGTTGACGATACAGCGATTGATTATCCGATATTACAGACACGGGATAATGACTACTATTTAACAAGAAATTACTTGCGAGAAGAAACTAGAGCTGGAAGTATCTTCATGGATTATCGCAATAATATCAGCGATGAGGAGGATCTTAATACGGTCATATATGGACATCGAATGAAGGATGGTACAATGTTCGCTGGTTTGAAGAAGTATTTGGATTCATCTTTCTTTAATAAGCACCAAGTCATCTATTACGATACGCTTTATCAAGGCTATGATTTGGAAGTTTTCTCTGTTTATCAAACGAAGACTGATTTTTATTATATTGATACAGATTTTTCATCTGACAAAGAATATGGCGACTTTATTCATTCGCTAAAGGAAAAGTCTGTACATGAGACAGATGTGCAAATAACAGGAAATGATAGAATTGTCACCCTTTCAACTTGTGATTACTCTTTAGATCGAACAGAAGGAAGGCTAGTTGTCCATGCGAAGTTAGTAGAAAGGGGATAAAAAGTGATGAGAAAATGGTTAGGCGCTTTTTTGCTTGGCACATCCATTAGTTTAGTAGGCTGTGGTGTACAAGATACAGAACATGCGGTCTCCTCTTCAGTAGAATCGTCATATACAATAGAAGATTTTGCTGGTAGGGAAATCGGTTTTGTTGAGGAGCCGACTAAAATAGCCGCATTAAGCAATGGTGATGTCGATATTATTTATTCATTGGGAGAGAAGGTAGTTGGCAGACCGAATGCCGATACGTGGATTAAAGAAGCCGAGGGAGAACAACAAATTGGCTCCACACATGAAGTTAATTTAGAAAGAATAGCATTACTGAAACCTGACGTAATATTAGCCAATCGAACGTTGAATGAAAAAGATGTACCTTCATTGGAATCATTAGGAGCAGAAGTAATTTTAACAGAAGCTAATTCAATTGAAGACATAATGAATCAAATTTCACTTTATGGATCGATGTTAGATAAAGAAGAAGAGGCGAAGAGTGTAAGGTCAGATCTAGAAACGACGTTAAAAGAGGTAGAACAACCATCGACTGCAGTTCGCGTTTTACTTGTTTATGGTGCGCCAGGAACATATATGGCCGCTCTACCGAATTCCTTAAGTGGGGATATCCTAACATATGCAGGCGGTGAGAATATTGCTGCAGATTATCAAGCGTTAGAGAGTTTCCCACAATATGCGCAAATCAATACGGAGAGAATTATTGAAGCAAATCCTGACTTTGTCATGTTAATGACCCACGGGAATCCCGAAGAGGTGAGGGATGGGTTTATAAAAGAAATGCAACAAAATGCAGCTTGGAACTCTATTGAAGCTGTGAAAAACGGCAGAATTGAAGTGTTACCTGCTGACCTATTTGGTACAAATCCTGGCACAAGGGTTGTGGAAGCAGTCAGTTTTCTCTCAGAGAAGTTGAAAGTGAAGTGAACCATCATTGAATGTAGTAAAAAATAGGAAAGTCGTGTTGACTTTCGTGGTCCTAATTGTCCTTACACTACTATCTATCTATGCAGGTATTTCCTTCGGAGCTATTTCCATACCGTTAGTTGAAATCCTCCAAGCTTTTCAAGGAAATGGGGTGGAAATGTATCAGACGATTATATTCGATTTACGTTTACCAAGGGTACTAGTTGCTTTACTAGTGGGCGCATGTCTTGCTGCCTCGGGGGCTTTGTTGCAAGGTGTGATGAAAAATCCATTGGCAGACCCGGGGATTATTGGTGTTTCTGCTGGTGGCGGTTTACTTGCTGTCATAACGATGCTCGTTTTTCCTGCTTACAGCTATTTATTGCCGGCAGGTGCATTTATTGGCGCATTTCTAACAACGATACTCATCTATTTACTAGCATGGGAAAAAGGCGCTTCTCCAGTGAAAATTATTCTGGCAGGTGTAGCAATGAATGCCCTTTTAGGTGCGTTAATGAATGGTGTTATGGTCATATATAGTGACCGAGTGCAAGCTGTTCTCTCGTGGTTATCTGGTGGCTTAAATGGGCGCAGTTGGTATCATCTTGAATTCATGTTGCCATATGCAGTTATTGGTCTACTGCTTTCTTTTTTTGCTATTAAGAAAGCGAATCTTATGCTTTTGGGTGACGAAACAATAAAACTACTTGGTCAAAATGTAGAGTGGGCAAGATTGCAAATGATATTACTGGCCTCTTTTTTAGCAGGAACCGCGGTCAGTGTTGGAGGGTTAATTGGTTTTGTTGGTCTAGTCGTACCTCATATGATTCGATTAATTATTGGTGAAGATTATCGCTATCTTTTACCATTTTCAATCCTAGGTGGAGCTAGTTTAGTAGCTTTTGCCGATACTGTAGCAAGAACATTGTTTGACCCAATTGAGTTACCTGTTGGGATATTGCTCGCTTGCATAGGTGCACCATTCTTTCTTTATTTATTAAGGAAGAGGAGGGTTTCTGCATGATAGATTTGCAGCAAGTCGCGTATAAGCAAGGGAATTTTCAATTAAAAGATATCCATCTGACATTTCCAACAGGGCAAATTACAGGGATTGTCGGACCGAACGGATCGGGTAAATCGACACTATTAAAATTGGTAGCGAAACTTATATCCGCTAACCGAGGAGATATTCTTATAAATCATGAGAGTATCAATAACTATACAAGAAAGAATTTAGCGAAAGAGTTAGCTATGCTCGTTCAGCTAAAGGAGGGGATGCCGGGGTTCTCAGTGCGACAAATGGTTGCGTATGGAAGAACACCTTATCAAAAAATGATGAAAAGTGAGAACGTAGAAGACAATGAAATCATTGATTGGGCAATGAAGGTAACTGGTATTACTCATATGAGCGATCGTCTTGTGCAAACATTATCGGGAGGAGAACAGCAACGTGTCCGCATTGCGATGGCACTTGCTCAAAAAACGAATATTTTGCTCTTGGATGAACCGACGACTTACTTGGATATCGGACACCAAATTGAACTGATGTCATTGCTAAAAGAACTGAATCAACAGTTTAAAATGACCATTGTCATGGTACTTCATGAGCTCCAATATGCAGCGATGTATTGTGATTCAATGGTAGTTCTGCAAGGAGGGGAAATTGTCGCAACCGGTCTCCCCAAGGAAATCCTAAATGCAGAATTACTTAAAAAAGTATATAAACTTGATGCTGATGTAATATTTGATGGTAAAGTGCCATTAATTAAACCAAATCAATTTTAAGGGGGAACCTGAGATGTATATTGTAACAAATACTGTTCACCTTCAACCAGGAAATGCTGATATGTTTGTTGAGAGATTTAATCGAGAAGGTAAGGTAGAAACGATGCCGGGCTTCGTTGGTTTAGAAGTTATGTTAACGGAAAATACGAAAGAGTATGAAGAAATAACTATTGTTACAAGATGGGAAGATCCAACAGGCTTTAAAGGATGGATGAAAAGTCGAGAATTTAAAGATGCCCATGCCCATAGAGGCGGAATCCCTGAATTTATTATTAAAAACAAAACGACTTATTATCAAGTAAAGTTACGTCGCAAGCCAAGGATAGAGACAGAAAGCTCTGTCGGGTAAATGTACTTAGTTCCTTACAAAAAGATTGTAAAGACATCCTATTTGGGGGTGTCTTTTTTTTGAATGTTGAAATAATCAAGAGAGTTAAATTTTCATTCACTGAGTATAGACAATAAGCGTTTAAAGGGGGTCAACCTGACTTAGAAATACGTGTTTCTTCATAAAATAACTTAGTGTTCTGGGGCATTATAATAAATATGAATGGTAATCTGTACATTATTTGAGCTCCTCTTTCTTCTTACTTGTCTACGACCTGGATGGTAAAAGCGTAAGTGACCGTTCCTTCCTTCCAATGAGCAATAAGGTGATAATAATAGATCCCTGCTTTTGATGGTGAGGTTATTGTCTCTTTTGTCATATCTTTTGAGGTTATCATTTCATCATCTGTCCATTGTTCAATGGTGAAAGTATGATAGGTGGGTTTACATTTAAATTCAATGTAAATATCTTCATTAGGGGAAACGATTGTTGGCTTATGGACTTTGGCCATTTCTATTTGTGATGAGTAGACAACATCTACACATATCTCACTATTGAGACTATGCCAACAATAAGAACCTTGATTAGAAGGTATTTTATCTTTACCTACTGTAATGATAGGTACTGGTGGAGTAGAGTTTCTAAAAAAACAAGAATACTTGTTAGAACCAAAATGATAAAAACTAGACTTCCAAAAACCACTTCAAATAAATCCCCCCTAATAATACTTTTTTCATTAGACGACCAAATTCGTATTTCGTTACAGCCAACGACATTTCTTTGTAACTCTTTCGTAGTTTCTAGAAATTAAAATAGAGTGAGTAGATTTAAGGAGAAAAAAACGTAAAAAAATTATGCAATTTATTGGCAATTAGTTTATTATGAGTATGTAAGGTATTTGACCCTGTACCAAAAGAATCAGTACTAGCAGCTGGTTATAGTATTAGTGGATCATACGGCAGGAGAACTTACCTTATATGTGCCATCATCTTATGAAGGGAGTGATTAAGTTCCGTTAATGGTGATGTTGCATGACTGCACGCAAGCTGTTAGTCAATTTGCGACATGTTAAAATGAATGCGCTTTCATAAGGGGTTTTCTCGTTTTATATCCTAATAAAAGTGCTTCTGCTAATAACAATACTTGTTGGAATTGGTTTGAAGAGAGAAAAAATATAAGACTACTGAAAATGAGGTTCTTTTGCTCAAGGTAACTATTCAAAAGTTTTTGTAGGGAGCTCGTTGCTGATGGGGGAGGGGGGAGTAACAATAAAAGTGGTTGGCAAGTGGATGTATAAAGGCACGTATCGAGGCATCATTTCATTGGATACAACGAGTGTACAAGAAGGTTACCACATAGCGAAACCCCAGGTGTGCCTTAAGCAATTGACAGAGGGGTGTACCATACCATAGCTTAGATTTAAAAGTAGGGATATTGGATTATGCCATGAATTAATATACAACTGTTACGGCGTCTTATATAGGACAAGCTACTATCCAACAAGATTCCTACGTAGATTATTCCAAGCAGTTATTAACTGTAGAAGATTACTACAGAAAAAGTACAACTTCGCTTAAAAGCGAACGCACGGCAGGATTCAATGCAAACGATGTAGAATTGTATGTTGGGAAAAGGGTATCCATTAGCTGATCATTTTTATTCAATAGTGGTAGTAATATACATTAAATTAATTGAAAATTTATAATAATTAATTATATATTAATTGTAGTTCCAATTTCATGGAATTCATTCTATTTTTTAGTGTCAGATAACATAAATTTTTGGAAAATAATAAAAAGTTCTTGTCTCCTTAGTATTATATGTATATAATTTAATGAACCAAAGCACCAAAGCATAAAAGCGATAAAGTAAAGGGGATGAATGAATAGTGAAAAAGAAAAATAGGTGGAAAACATTATCGACAGCTGGATTATTAAGTGCATTAATATTGGCAGGATGCGGAAACTCTGAAGAAACAACGAATGAGGCAAGTGGAGAAAGCGGTGAGAAAAGCTATCAAGTCGGTATCACGCAAATCGCTGAACATCCAAGTTTAGATGCAGCATCTGTTGGCTTTCAACAAGCATTGAAGGATGAGGGATTAGAAGTAGAATTTGATACACAAGTTGCACAAGGAGATCAAAATAATAATCAATCGATTGCGAACAACTTTGTAAGTGATCAGGTGGATTTAATCTTTGCTAACTCTACACCAAGTGCACTAGGTGCATTAAATGCTACAAAGGATATTCCGATTGTGTTTACTTCTGTAACAGATGCTGTTGGTGGCGGACTTGTTGATTCTATGGAAGCACCTGGCGGAAATATTACAGGCACATTAGATAATCACCCAGATGCCATACCGAATACAGTAGAATTCATAAACAAATATTTTGATATTGAAACAATTGGCGTTGTGTATAATTCGGGTGAAGCCAACTCTGTATCGCAAATTGAGACAGTGAAAGAAGTTATAGAAGGAACAGGATTGAAATTAGCTGAAGCAACTGTTTCAACATCAGCTGAAGTAAAACAAGCTACAGAATCATTAGTCGGTAAAGCAGATGTCCTTTATATCATTACAGATAATACAGTAGTAACAGCTCTAGAGTCAGTCGTTCAAGTGGCAACAGATAAGAAAATTCCACTTTTTGTTGGTGAATTAGATTCTGTCGCTCGTGGCGGATTTGCTGCATACGGGTTTGATTATAATGATATCGGTTATGAAGCAGGTGTGATGGCAGCAGAAATATTAAAAGGTGAGAAAGAAGCAGGCGAAATGGATGTACAATATCCACAAAATCTAAAGCTTGTTATAAATAAGGAAGCGGCTGAAGCAATGGGTGTTGAACTAAATCCTGAATGGGAAGAATCTGCGGAATTTATTGAATAATGACAGGTATCTTAATCAGCACGACAGATGAAAGGGAGAGAGCATAATGCCTTCAGCAATATTTGGCTCCATTGAAGCAGGTGCAATTTATGCATTAATGGCGTTAGGGGTATATTTATCTTTTAGAGTATTAGATTTTCCTGATTTAACTGTTGATGGTAGTTTTGTCACTGGTGGAGCAGTTGCTGCCGTTTTAATTGTAGGAGGAACGAATCCATTCTTAGCAACAATTTTAGCTTTCGTTGCCGGTTTCCTAGCTGGCAGCGTGACAGGATTACTTCACACAAAAGGAAAGATCAATCCTTTATTATCAGGGATTATCATGATGATTGCTTTGTACTCTATTAATCTACGCATTATGGGTAAGTCGAATATCCCACTATTATCAGAGGAAACCGTCATTACAAAACTAACTGATTTTTGGCAAGGATTAGGTTTAGATAACGCCTTAGCTTTCATTGGCTTTGTGCCAAAAACATGGGCAATCTTAATTCTCATGCTGATATTGGCTCTTTTTGTCAAAGTAATTATTGATTGGTTCTTGAAAACTGATATTGGTCTGGCCATTCGAGCAACAGGTAATAATGAAACGATGATTCGTAGCTTTTCAGCGAATACAGATACATTAAAAATATTAGGTCTAGGGCTATCTAACGGTTTGGTAGCTTTATCAGGTGGCTTAGTGGCACAATACAATGGTTTCAGTGATGTCGGCATGGGTATAGGCATGATTGTTATTGGGCTTGCTTCTGTTATTATCGGCGAAGCGATTTTTGGTGCAAAAACAATTGTTCGAGCAACATTAGCTGTTATCGGTGGGGCGATTCTGTATCGTATTATTGTTACATTAGCGCTACGCGTGGAGTTCTTAGAAACGGGAGATATGAAATTAATTACGGCATTGATTGTCGTCTTCGCGCTTGTACTACCGAAGATTCTTGAGAAGCAAAAAGAGAGACAACGAAAGAAAAAACGAATGCTTCAAGCAGGAATGGAATAAGTAGAAGAGAGGGGTGACGACATGCTTGAATTAAATCAGATTCATAAAATCTTCAATGAAGGCACACCAGATGAGAAGATTGCACTAACACAGATGAATCTCGATCTTCATCAAGGCGATTTTATGACGGTCATTGGTAGTAATGGGGCAGGAAAATCTACTTTAATGAACATTATCTCAGGGAAGTTAATACCGGATGTCGGTCAAATAATTATTGATAGAAAAAATGTATCGAATGTAAAGGAAAATAAACGGGCACGTCTAATAGGGCGCGTATTCCAAGACCCAATGGCAGGGACTGCACCTGCAATGACGATCGAAGAGAACTTAGCCATTGCCTACACAAGAACGAGATCACGCGGCTTGCATATAGGCGTTTCGAAGAAAAGAAAATTGTTTTTTCAAGAAAAATTAGAGATGCTTCATTTAGGTTTGGAAAACAGACTGCAAGCAAAAGTAGGTTTATTATCAGGTGGTGAGAGGCAGGCATTGTCTCTTTTGATGGCAACCTTCACAGAACCTAAAATCCTTTTATTGGATGAGCATACGGCCGCTTTAGATCCATCCCGGGCAGAATTGATTACGAATTTAACGAAAGAAATTGTTGCTAAATACCAATTAACGACATTAATGGTAACTCATAATATGCAGCAAGCGATCGATCTAGGAAATCGGTTAATTATGATGGATAAAGGCCAGATTATTTTTTCTGCGGATGAGAAGCAAAAATCGCAGCTTACGGTTGAAAAATTATTAAATGAATTTCAACAAATTCGTGGAGAAAAAATGAACAGTGACCGTGCAATACTTGCATAAATGAAGATTTTAGTGTGAGAAAGAGTCCGTTAGTGGACTCTTTTTTTTGTGGTGGGGACTTGATTTTTGTTCTATCAATAGATTGTTTATAAATACGATAGCAGGGTGATTTCTATTTAATGATTTTGTCTTGGTGAAGGAATGTTGCGGTTGATCAAATCTTGTAATGAAACTTGATCTAAGATAAAGGCAATTTCTTCACGCAATAGTGCCCATAGTGGCTGAAGCACACACCCTTGATCTTCTAATGGACAATATTCATAAGCGGTGATACTGACACAACTCATCGGTGCAAGTGGACCTTCTAGTTGACGAATGACCTCTCCTATATTAATCTCATGACTTTCTTTCTTTAACATATAGCCCCCGTAGACACCTCGTTTACTTTTTACATAACCATGGCTTTTTAAAAGAAGTAGAATTTGTTCCAAATATTGAACAGGTACTAATGTTTGAGCTGAAATGTCTTTGATGGTTATAACAGTTCCTTCATTATTCCCGAGAACAATTAATGAACGCAGCGCATATTCACCTTTACTCGATATTTTCAAAAGTTCGGCCTCCTGTTAAACATCTTATAAAAGGGTATTAGTGCTTTCAGAGAATTATAACCTAGGCTTCTACTCATTTTCTTGCATTCTAATCACGAAAGTACAAGCTTGTCATATTGTATTTTAGAAAGTTGAGAAAGTCGATCAACTATTCATAGAATTGCATGTAAAGGAGCGATTTACACCGTGACATTTCAAGAAAAAGTTCGCCAAGTTTTACAAGAAAAAGAAGTGCCTTTAGATAAGGCGATTCGTTCATTAAATATTTGTTCAAAAGAGTTGGAGCCTTATATTACACAACCGCAAGGGATGTTAGAGTATGGGAGAAACGTCATTTATCGCAATCAGCAGGTTGAGGTCATTGTTGTTTATCTTCCGCCATTTGCTAAAACGCTTGTCCACGATCATGGTTTTTCAAAAGGAGAAGTTTATGTTGTTCAGGGAAGCTTACTTAATCTCATTTATCATAAAGATTTATCGGTTAATAAAATTGAGTCATATAAGGCAGATGAGTCTTTTCATGTACAAGGGGATACCATTCATCTCATGTTTAATCCCACACCATTTGAGGTCATTAGTTTTCATGTGTATTCACCGCCATTAGCACATAATCAGACTTATCCTGCTGAAGGGAGAGAATAAGCTTGTTTA
Organism: Cytobacillus sp. FSL K6-0129; assembly: GCF_038007625.1. Taxonomy (NCBI): domain Bacteria; kingdom Bacillati; phylum Bacillota; class Bacilli; order Caryophanales; family Bacillaceae; genus Cytobacillus; species Cytobacillus sp. FSL K6-0129. The sequence goes on from NZ_JBBOXM010000001.1 coordinate 4,677,957, forward strand.
TTGAAAGCTTAAAGGATGGCAGAAATGTGTGGTTGAACGGTAAAAGAATTGATATTACCGAAGATACAAATTTTAGAGGTACGTTGACGACGATTGAATCCTTGTTTTCGCAATTAACGAACCCAAAGTTACAGCCATTAATCGGTTATTTTGATGATGATTTACAGCAATGGGTGCATAAGGCTTTTTATTTGCCAAGAAATATCACTGAATTACAGGAAAGGCGCACGGCTTTTGAGGCATGGGCGAAAGATACGAACGGCATGATGAGTCGACTTTCCGATTATGCCCGTTCGCGAGTGGCAGGCTGGTATGCAAATAGAGAAGCGTATCGTGAATTAGATCCGCATTTCCCAGGAAAAATAGAGGCTTATTATCATATAGCCAAAAGAGAAAATCGTTTCATTGCCATTGTTCAAAGAGATCCGCAAATCAACCGGAGTGCTAATGAGTATTATAATACGAAAAAGTTAGGTTTATTGAGAATAACAAAAAAGACAAACGAAGGCGTATATATTAATGGGGCTAAGATGATTGGCACTTCCGCACCTTATGCCCATGATATTATTGTTTATCCCTTAGCACCTTTAGATGAGGCGAAGAAAGATTTAGCGCATATGCTGATTGTGCCCGCAAATGCTAAGGGCTTGCATATGGTTTGTCGTGAGTCTTTTGCAGAAGCGTCGCAAGTTGAACATTCCCTTAGTGCACAATACGATGAAATGGATGCGGTCCTGATTTTCGATGATGTCTTTGTTCCGTGGGAGAGAGTTTTACTGCATGATAACCCTATTGCTTTAGCTCAGTTAAAAGTTGATTCTATTTCTAATAGCTTAGCGTATCATCAAGCCATTGTGCGCTTGCAAACGAAGTTATCTTTTATGGCAGCAGTAGCAAATGCCATGGCACATGTGATTGGAGCAGATGGCTATTTACATGTACAAGAAAAGCTAGGGGAACTTATTATCCAAATTCGCACAATTGAAGGGTTAATCATTGCCGCTGAACAAAATGGAAAGTTGGAGAAAGACATTTATATTCCAGATTTTAATTATATTCAAACAGCGAGAGTACTGGGGACGAAATATTATCCCAATGCAGTTGAAATCATTCAATTAATAGGTGCTGGCGGCTTGATACAATTACCTTCGTCCATGGCCGATCTATCAGGTCAAATCAGTCAGTTGACACAACAGTATTATAAAGGGAAGAATGCTACTGCAGAAGAAAGGACGAAGCTATTTAAATTAGCTTGGGATTTAATAGGTTCACCTTTTGGTTCTCGTCATAAATTATACGAGCGCTTTTATTCTGGGGATCCGATGCTGCAAACAGCAGATATGTGGCGGAAATATGATAAAAAAGAGTGGACGAGACAGCTAGCTCCCTTTTGGAAAAACTGTTAGTAGAAGAAGCCTAAACATTGAAATAGCCACCTGATAAAAGGTGACTATTTTTAAATTACCTCACAACCTAATTCTTTAACAATAATTTCATGAATTTTCTTTTACCTACTGAAACAATCATATTATGGCTAATCGTAGTCGTTTCCATATCAGTGATGATTTTTTTACCATCTATTTTAATTGCGCCACCAGCAATCATTCTTTTAGCCTCGGATTTTGAAGGCAGTAAGCCTGTATCTACTAACAATTGCACAAAGGTGATAGAAGTTGGGCCAGTCCATGTCATTGTCGGCAGTTCTTCAGGTACTTCTCCTTTTTGGAAAATCGTAATAAATTGTTGTTCTGCTTTTTCAGCTGCCTCTTCATCATGGTACATTTGTACAATTAGCTTTGCTAATTGCATCTTTACATCACGTGGATGGAGGGTTCGCTTAACTAGCCCTTCTTCTATCTCAGTTATTTCTTCAGGTGTAAGTGGAGTAATAAGTGTAAAGTACTTCACCATGAGTTCATCCGGAATGGACATCGCTTTCCCGTACATTTCGTTTGCTGGTTCATTAATACCGATATAATTATTCTTCGATTTTGACATTTTCTCAACGCCATCTAATCCTTCAAGTAGTGGCATCAGCAGTGCAATTTGCTTAGTTTTTCCAAATTTCTCTTGAAAGTGCCTACCCATAAGGACATTAAAGTGCTGATCGGTGCCCCCTAACTCAATATCACATTCAAGCACAACAGAATCGTATCCTTGCATGACTGGGTAGAAGAATTCGTGTAAAGAAATCGGCTTCCCGAAGGCAATTCTTTCTTCAAAGTCATCACGTTCCATTAAACGGGCAATGGTAATTTTACCTGCTAATTGAATGACATCATCAAACTTAAGTTGAGAGAGCCATGTTGAATTATAATGTAATTCAACTTTTTCCATATCGAGTACTTTACCAAATTGCTCAAAATAAGTTTGGGCGTTATGCTTCACTTCTTCATCGGTTAACGGCTTTCTAGCGATGGACTTACCTGTTGGATCACCAATCTTACCAGTAAAATCCCCAATTAATAATTGAATCGTATGACCATTATCTTGGAATTGCTTTAACTTCTTTAAAACAACCGTATGACCTAAATGAACGTCAGGAGCTGAAGGGTCTAAGCCAAGTTTTATCTTTAAAGGTTTATTTAATAAAATAGATTTTGCTAACTTTTCTTCTAATTCTTCAGTGGGTATTATTTCTTGCACACCTTGTTTGTATAACTTTAATTGTCTCTGTAACTCTTTTAATTGCTGTTCTGATAATTTTTCTTTCACAATTATTCACATCCTTAAAAAATAATAAAAATCCACATCCCTGATAAAAGGGACGTGGATTTCACGCGTTACCACCCTAATTGAGAAGTATAATACTTCTCCACCTCAACATTTAACGAACGTAGCCGTTCATTGCAAGTAGCAATGAAAGTTCAAGAAGTTGTAATTCGCTTCATCCTTTATACCGACTCTCAGTCATTTGTCGGCTCTCTGTGATAGGGAGGAGGTTGCTACTAAGACTTCTATCATCACTTTTTCTTTATTAAAATTTATTGTCTTTAATGAGCCGGTAAAGGGTTGCAGCTAATTGCTTTTGATCGTCCGTTTTTAACCCTTTAACAATGGAGATTTCTCCCTCATGAAATTCGGGATAAAGCTCTTCAATGACGTCTCTACCCTTAGGTGTAATCACAACAAAAGTGTTTCGGCGATCTCTTGGGTCGGTTTCCCTTCTGCAAAATGACTTATTCTCTAATGTACGCATAATATTACTGATTGTTGCTTTTGATACACCTGCAGAAAGGGCAAGCTCTTTTGTTTCCATTTTTCCATATATCCATAAATCATAAAGAATCGAAAAGGAAGTCCAAGAGATTTTATGCTTGGCTAACACTTCTTGCTCTAGCTTATTTTTAATGCCTTGGCCAATGCGATATAGGCTAGTGACTAGGGCTATTGCATTTGGCTCTATCGTTGTTTTTTTACTTATCTTTTGAATGACCGTTGACTCTTCAGGATGCAAATAGCCATCTTCGTCTAATTGGTGAATAGGATCACCCCTCTTTTATTTTCAGAATCATTAGCTATGAAATGATTCTACAAAAAAAGAAACAGAATTGCAACCCTTAAACTTAAGGGTAATACAAAACTGTTTGATAAATAATCATATCTTCCCCAATATTGCGATACGTATGAGCTTTGTTGGCGGAGAAACGGATGGAATTACCTGGTTGAATGGTGTATTGTTGTTCATTAATTTCAAGTTGTAGTGTACCAGTAATCACCGTTACATACTCTTCAACACCTTCATTATGTTTTTCTGATAGATGTTCATAACCTGTCTCAATCTCGACAGTAAAAATTTCAAACTTTTTCCTTGGGTCAAATGGGAAGACCGGATATACGCGATATTTCCCACTATACTCCATAATGGGGCTTATATCATGGCGATTAACCACATGAATAGGAGACTGCTGTTCCTTAATTAAAGATGAGAAGGAAACTTGTAATCCTGTGGCAATCTTCCATAATGTTGTCACTGTTGGGTTGGATTCACCACGTTCTATTTGCCCAAGCATCGCTTTACTTACATTAGTTAAGTTTGCTGTAGTATCTAGACTTAAACCTCGTGCTTTACGTAGATTTTTTAAGTTAACACCGATATTTTTTTGAATATTATCCATAATTCCTCCGAAAATGATTGTTTATTATAACGTACGAATGTATAATATATTGTACAAATAACTAATCAGTTTATTTATTCAATATTATACTATTTTTTGGGATGAAGGGTAGGGAGAAATCTTGGCGGAGCTATTGTTACAAACAAGAGAAGTACCATTTCGAAAAGGGGTGCAGGCTGGTGTAAGTATTGCGATTGGTTATGCCCCCGTTGCACTTACGTTTGGCTTATTAGCAAAGACAACAGGTTTATCTTTTATAGAGACTGTACTTATGAGTATGATTGTTTTTGCAGGTGCATCACAATATATGGCACTTAGCTTAATTAGTTTAGGGACGAGTACTTTCGAAATTATTTTTACAACTTTTATTGTTAATATTCGCCATTTTCTGATGAGTACAGCGCTTAATGAAAAAGCCGAAGATGACAGACTAATGAAAAAGGCACTCTATTCATTCGGCATTACAGATGAATCTTTTTCAGTTATTGCTACAAAAGATGGCGTGCAAAAAACTGGTTTTATTTTAGGTGTGAATATCATTGGGTATATGAGCTGGGTTACCTTTACTGCTCTTGGGTTCGTCGTTGGTGCAAACTTGCCACAAGTGTTACAAGAAAGCATGACAGTTGCGCTATATGCAATGTTTATTGGTCTACTTGTCCCTTCGATGAAAGGCAGTGCTAAAGTTGTTTACCTTGCTGCTATTGCTGCCGGATTAAACACTATTTTTACCTTTACCGGTGCACTTTCAACAGGATGGTCAATTGTTATAGCAACTTTAATTTCTTCCGTTCTTGTTGAGGTTATAGAAGGAATGAAGAGGGAGGATCGGCAAAATGAGCAATGAAGTACTTTGGTTAATTATTGGCATGGGTCTTGTTACATATCTTCCAAGGGTTGCGCCATTTTTACTTTTTAAAGGAAAGGAACTGCCTATATTTGTGCAATCTGTTCTGAAAAATGTTCCTTATGCGACTCTCGGTGCTCTTATTTTTCCTGGGGTTTTGCTTATTGGAGAAAGCATCTGGTACGGCTTACTTGGTGCAGCGATTGCGTTTATTGTTGCTTATATTGGCGCGAATGTAGTCTTTGTTGTCCTTAGTGCTATTATTGTTTTGTCAGGTTACTCCTTATTCATCAGTTAGTTATTTCTTTCCTCTTTTTTGCAGTTCTAAATATGGAAAAGTATACTAAACTAAGTATGAAGGGTTGTACTTTTTTCATTGAGATTAAAGGAGGGAACAAATTGGCAAGAAAAATTGGTCTTTATGGCATTCTTGGCTACTTTTTATATGGTTTATTCTTTTATTGGTATTTATTCCATTTTGCAAATACAGATTTACCATTCGAGTATCAAGGTACAGTTGCTGATCCTGCCACTTTTTTAAATGGTAGAGAACTTGTATTAACTGAGGAATATTCAAAAATACGTAATTTACTATTTTTCTTGTCTACACCTTTTGAATGGATGTTTTACTTATCAATTCTTTTATTGGGGTTATCTGGTGCATTTAAAAAATGGGCTGAGCAATCTTCTAAATTCAAATTTGTGCAAACGTCTATTTATGTTGCTTGGTTGTCACTATTCGCTTTTATCGCTACGACACCACTCAGTTATATCAGTTATCATTTTTCAAAGCAGTACAATATTTCTACGCAAAGCTTTGCTAGCTGGATGAAAGATGAACTTATAGACTTTTGGGTGAACTTTGGCATGATGGTGCTTATCGTTTATGTATTGTATCTGCTTATTAATAAAAGCAGGAAGCGGTGGTGGCTATATGCTTGGATGTTAACCGTTCCTTTTTCATTGTTTTTAATGTTCCTTCAACCAGTGGTCATTGATCCGTTATATAATGATTTCTCTCCTTTAAAGAATAAGGAATTAGAGAGTAAAATATTGGCGCTTGCTCATGAAGCAAACATCCCAGCTGACCATGTGTTTGAAGTTGATATGGCGGAGAAAACGAATGCTTTGAACGCTTATGTTACTGGTATTGGATCAAATTCCCGGATTGTTCTCTGGGATACAACATTAAATAGATTAGATGATGACGGTATTTTATTTATTATGGCACATGAAATGGCGCACTATGTTGAGAAGCATATATATATTGGCATAGGCGGATATTTATTATTATCTTTAGTTGGATTGTATTTAACTTATCGCATAATGGAATGGGCGGTAACGAAGTATGGAGATGCATTGAAGATTCCAGCAGTAAATGATATCCGTTCATTACCATTATTTCTTATAATTATTTCCATGCTTCTGTTCATTTCTAGTCCGTTGTCCAATTTAGTTTCACGCTATCAAGAAACAAGAGCGGATCATTATGCAGTTGAATTAACAAAAGATCCAGAAGCGGGGATCGAAACTTTTCAAGAGCTTACCAAAGCTGGTCTTAGTCAAGTGAATCCACCATTACTTGTGAAGGTATTTCGCTATGGACATCCGACAATGTTGGATCGAATCATTGACTTAGAAGAATATCAAATAAAACATCGAGACGATGAATAGATAAAAAAGAGGTACCATTTTGTGCACACAGCCTTTTGCATTTGCAACGGGGGGTGTGTATATTTTGTTTTTTTAATTTTTTCCCTTCCTTACCTTGATTCCCAGTATAATTCAAAAATAAAAAATCCCCCATTGGTGGTGGAGGATAATAGGTTACGAGCCATATTCTTTTTGCAGTTGAATATATTCATTTGATAGTGTAATGAACATTTTTTTATTTTTGCAGTCTAATGCTTTATCTAATTTCACTTTTACAGCTTGCAGTTTTCTGTTTAGGATAGCGTCGCTAATGACCATGTCGACATATAAGTCTAAAACAAATGCTTCTTTCTTTCTTTTGCGTTTCATGGCGCTTGCTTTCATTAATTCGGCGTATGATTTTTCTTTCATAAAAATCACCCCAATGGCTTTTTATTAGTATATGTAAAGAATTGTATTTATTCAACTTATTTTTGAATTTTTAAAAAATTAAATATATTATTTTCAAATAAATTGTCAATTAAATAGGAAAAAAGACTGGTTATCATCTTCTCTTTCTGGTAAAATAGAGCTAATTTTAAAAATATTTAGTTTATTTTTCAAAAAAAGTAAAGGGGTGTACCGTTTTATGGCTGAGAAGGAAACGATGATTGAAGAGTATGAAATTAATACAGAAACAATGATGATTTTGCCTATTGAATATGGTAGTAAGATTTATTCTCATATTTATGAAATCGAAGGTGAAGCGGTTTCGCCTTTTAAACCGCTTGAAATTATTAAGAAAAGTTGTCGCTTTTTTGGTGCTAGCTATGAAGGTAGAAAAGAGGGGACAAGACAACTGACAGGTATTACACATAAAGCACCTATTACGATTGATCCCACTAATCTCATTTATTTTTTTCCCACAGCTTCTGCTACAAACCCCAACTGTATATGGATATCTAATGAGCATGTGCTCCATTATCGTCCGCATGAGGGAGGACAAACAGAAGTAACTTTTAGAAATAGGCGTACGCATATTATCCCTGTTTCACATAACATATTTCAAAATCAAATTCTAAGAACCGTTCTGTTAAAAGATACGTTATCGAGCAGAATTGAAGAAACGGAACGAAAATCGCTTTACTTTCTAAAAAGGAAAAAAGCTGAGAAAGTTTCAGAAAACATTAACTTCCTTCGCAGATTATGATGGATATTATTGGCTAATTTGCGATGAAGTATAACGTTTGAATAAATAAAACTCCAGTAATTCATGGACTTTATTTCGTATACGAGGGTTAAAATAATTATGCTGCTCTTCATATCCTTTATAAAGAAACATGAACATTGTAAATGCTTCATCGCGCTTAATTTCTTGTACACTCAACTTTTCTTTATTCATATAGTGCTTCACGCTTCTTAATTCCTTCTGAATTACCCTCATTGTTTCATCAACTAAATTCACATAAGGTTGCTTCAACTTAAACGGACTTGCATCAATCACTTTTAAATCCCTATTAAGTATCGTAAGCACCATTGGCAAATAAATCGCTTGTTCCATAATATTCCGGTCTCGCTCAGGAATTCTTGTCATCGTAAATACTTCTCCTTTTTTTGTTATAGAACATTTGTTCTTATTATATACTACTCTCATTAAAATATTCATGCAACTGTATCCATTTTTTGTTATTTGATTTTTAGCTTGAAAGAGAGGTATGAATTACTCACAATAAAAGTGGGTAAATAAAGGGGAATATTCCTTACGTCACGAATAAAAGTGAGAAGAACCTATAGAGGAGTGAAGAGGATGAATGCAAAAAAACGAATCAAGCCGGAGGATCAATATCAACTGAAGTCGGTAACTGATCCACAATTAAGTAAGAATGGCTATGATTGTATTTATATAGAAACGACCATGTGTGAAGAAGAAAATACATATAGCTCTCATTTGTTTTACATAAATACCAATCAACCTGCAGAAACGCAACAATTAACATACGGAAAAGGGAGAAACTTGGCACCAAGATGGTCACCAGATGGGTCACAAATCGCATTTGTTTCTAATCGTAATAATGAGGTGAATCAAATATTTATGTTATCAATGAATGGAGGCGAAGCAAAACAGCTGACAAATGAACCGAATGGTGCGACCAACCCTATATGGTCACCGGATGGTAAAAGAATCGCTTTTCAATCAACTGTAGAGAAAGAGAACCTTCCAGAAAAAAACAAGGATAAACCAGAGCCGGTTGAAATAGAAAGGATGAAATATAAGTCTGACGCCAAAGGTTTATGGTCTGGTGATTATCAACATATTGGCGTAATTGATATTGCTTCAGGAGAGCGTGAATGGCTTACAACAGGAGAGCAGGATTATTATCTCCAATGCTGGTCTCCGGACAATCAATCCATCGCATTATTAGCCGATTTGGCAACAGATAAAGATCATTCCTTCAATAATGATGTTTACATATTAGATGTTGAAAGTAAGCAGATGGAGAATATGACAAAAGGAGTTGCCAGCTTCTCTCATGTATCATGGTCCCCTGATGGCAAATGTTTAGGGCTAATTGGGTCGAAGTCGACTTATAAGAATGCTTCTTTGTCCAAGATATGGACATTAGATGTATTCTCAGGAGAATTGACTTGTTTAACAGAAGAATGGGATGTACAAGTCGGTGATTATGTTGTTGCTGACTTCCATCAGTCTGCAAATGCTTCACAGATTTTATGGGCTGAGGATAGCTCGAGCTTCTATTTTCTAGCATCTGACCATGGCAATACAGTACTGTATTTTGGCACAGTTGAAGGAGCGATGTATCCCGCATTATTAGAAGAAAGGCATCATATTTATGGTGTTTCTACAGGGGGCACGATAGATAAAGCGATAGTAGCGATTAGCACACCTACTAATCCAGGAGATTTATACTTGTTGAACGTGACTAGTGGGGAAAAAACAAGACTGACAAATATTAATCAAGCGTTCTTTGAGGAGACGGCTGTTGCTGATGCAGAGGTCCTTCAATATCAATCGATAGATGGCTGGGAATTACAAGGTTGGTTAATAAAGCCGATAAATCACGAGACAAGAGAGAAGTATCCTCTTATTGTAGAGATTCATGGTGGTCCACACACGATGTATGCCAATACATATGTCCATGAGTTTCAAGTGTTAGCCGCAGAGGGCTATGCGGTGTTATATACAAATCCACGGGGCAGTCATGGATATGGACAAGCTTTTGTAGATGCTGTTAGAGGAGATTATGGTGGCAAAGATTATGAAGATATCATGACTGCTGTCGATTATGTTCTCGAATATGATGAGGAAATTGATCGTGAGAGGTTAGGGGTAACAGGCGGTAGCTACGGTGGATTTATGACAAATTGGATTGTCGGACATACAAATCGTTTTAAGGCAGCTGTTACCCAGCGCTCCATATCTAACTGGATTAGCTTTTATGGAGTAAGTGATATCGGCTATTATTTCACTGACTGGCAAATAAAAGGCCAGTTAAATGATATAGAAAAATTATGGAAACATTCACCATTAGCATTTGTGGAACAAGTAGACACCCCACTATTAATTTTACATAGTGAAAATGATTTAAGATGCCCGATTGAACAAGCAGAGCAATTTTACATTGCATTAAAACACCATAACAAACAAGCGAAGTTTATTCGTTTTCCACAAGCTAATCATGAACTCTCTAGAAGTGGTCACCCAAACTTAAGAATGAAGAGACTTCATTATATAAAAAATTGGTTTAATCAATATATTTAAAGATGCTTACCCCGGTAGTGTGATCACTTTCGGGGTATTTGGTAATATTTCGTAAGTGAAACTTTTTTCATGCTGTATCAGTCATATATAAAGGGACGGAAATATCTTTAAAAAGATGTAAAGATAATAAAGAAATGATTTAGAAAAAAGGCTGTAACGTGTATAATTCTAGTATATCTTTTAAAAGAGTTACTGTTCTGTTTATTCCAAAAGTAACAGTATCGGGATAATCTGATATAATTTACAAAAAGAAAGAAAAGAATAATAGGATGAAAGGATACATCTAAAATGAGATCTGAAAGACATCAAGGAAAGAAGAAAAAGCGGAAATTTGGCAAAATAATAAGAAATTTATTTATCATATTCTTGCTTGTTGTTGTTGCAGTAGTAGGATATTCTTACTACCAATTTAAACAAGGTCTACAAACTTCTAAAGCAGATAATGATTCAAGTGTACCAGAGCAAGTATACGAATTTAATGGTGAAAAAGATCAATACGGTGGAACGAATATTTTACTCTTAGGTAGTGACTCAAGAGGAGAAGAAAATGCACGTGCAGATACAATTATGGTTGCACATTATCAACCTGATTCAGGCACTTATAAAATGATTTCTTTTATGCGCGATATGTATGTCGATATTCCAGGACATGGTCAAAATCGTATTAATGCTGCACTTGCTTATGGAGGTCCAGAATTATTAAGGCAAACGATTAAAGAGAACTTTAACATCGACTCGCAATATTATGCAATTCTTGATTTTGAGGGGTTTGAAAAGGTCATTGATGTGGCTTTTCCAAACGGTGTAGAAATCAATGTGGAGAAAGAGATGTCTCAGAAAATCGGTGTAACATTAAAACCTGGATTACAGAAATTGGATGGCGAACACCTATTAGGATATGTCAGATTCAGAAATGACGCGGTTGGCGATTTCGGTCGAGTTGAAAGACAACAAAACGCGATTAAAGCAGTAATGAATCAATTTACTAGTTTAAATACGATAGCTAAACTACCTAAACTAGTAGGAGTTGTTACACCTTACGTCAATACCAATATGAAAACAAGTGACATCTTATATATGGGAAAAGATGTTTTAATGAATGGAAGCCCGCAAGTAGAGTCATTAAGAATTCCAGCAGATGGCACTTACCAAAATGTTAGAATCAGTGGAATGGCTGTTTTACAGGTTGATTTAGAAGCAAACAAACAAGAGTTACAGCAATTTTTAACTAACTAAAAGAAGAATATCTATGTTTTTTCGAGCGAGAGAAGGAGAGTATGGATGGATTTAGAGAGTATCAGACAGTGGCTTACACTAGAAAATATATTAGCTCTAATTGAAGAATATCGTTCATTTGGCCCTCTTCCAGGAATTCTACTACCTTTAATAGAGGCATTTTTACCTTTTCTCCCGCTTTTTTTATTCGTGATGGCTAATGCGAATGCGTTCGGATTATGGGGCGGATTTTTTTATTCTTGGATTGGCTCAGTTGCAGGAGCTTTGCTCGTTTTTTTTATCATTAGAAAATATGGCCAAGCGCGATTCTTAAGTGTAATTAAAAACCATGATAAAGTAAAAAAATTAATGGCATGGGTTGAAAAGCATGGTTTTGCACCGTTATTTTTATTACTATGCTTCCCTTTTACACCATCTGCTATTGTAAATATTGTGGCTGGCTTATCGAGAATAAGTATTGCCCAATACGCATTGGCAGTCATAGCAGGAAAAATGGTGATGATTTTTACAATGAGTTTTGTCGGGCATGATATTGCCTCACTGATTACAAAACCGACGAGAACGGCCATCGTCATCCTCATCATTGCTATTCTTTGGTATGTAGGTAAAAGAATAGAAATTAAATTAAATACAAGTGTAGAAAAAACGAAAAAATAGATAGTTTAGAGGAAAGCCCGGCAGACGTTTGCTGGGCTTTTTGAATTTTTGAATAAGAACAGAAAAAGAATAGAGCACATGCATCTATCCTGCAACAATGTTAAGCACCAAGCAGAATTCCCTGTATTTACTTTAAACACAAAAAGGAGAAAAGTGTGAGAGATGTGCTAAAATAGGAACAAAGATTCTATAGGTCGATTCACATTGAAAGTGAAGGTGAAAATACATGACAGTAAAGATGTTAATTGGTCGGTCTCAGACAGGAAAAACCGAGAAGATGGTCAGTGAGATAAAGCAACTTATGAAAGAAAATCCTGAAGGCTCACCAATTATTTATATTGTTCCAGAACAGATGACGTTTCAATCTGAATATAAATTAGCTAGTTCTAAAGGTTTAGGAGGAATGATTAGAACACAAGTTTTTTCTATCACGAGATTAGCATGGCGAGTTCTGCAAGAGACTGGTGGAATAAGCCGTTATCATTTAAGTAGTATTGGTACAAACATGCTCATTCGCAAGATTATTGAGGAACAGAAGGATGAGCTGAAAATTTTTCAAAATGCAGCTGATAAAAATGGCTTTATCCAGCAGATGGAAAGCATGTTAACAGAGTTTAAACGCTATTGTGTGAACCCTACTGAATTACAAATGCGAATAGCGCAATTACAACAGAATGATCATGAGAAAAAAGTGTTAGCAGAGAAACTGCATGATTTAGAATTGATTTATTCGAAGTTTGAAGCCGGTATATTGGATAAATACTTAGACTCGGAAGACTATTTGCAATTACTTGCTGAAAAAGCAAATGAATCGGTTTATTTGCAAAAGGCAACAGTTTATATCGACGGTTTTCATAGTTTTACACCACAGGAATACCGCGTTATTGAAGCACTTATCCGTCATTGTCCAAATATGACAATTGCCCTAACGTTAGATCAGCCGTTTGATAACGAACCACCAGATGCCCTCCATTTATTTAGGCAAACAGGTGAGACATATCAAACAATTCTAGAGATAGCTAAGCAACAAAAACATCAAGTCGAATATGAGTTACTTTCTCAAGTTCCGACAAACAAGCATGAATCATTGAGACATTTTGAAGCCAATTTTGAAGTGCGTCCTACTATCCCATTTAGTGGGGAGGCACGGGTCATGATTGCCCATGCAATGAATCGCAGAGCAGAAATTGAGGGGATTGCCCGGAAGGTTCGTGCCCTTGTTCGTGATGAAGGGTTAAGGTATAAAGATATAACCGTACTTATGAGAAACGGTCATGAATATCATGATTTAATTACAACCGTGTTTAATGATTATGAGATTCCTTTATTTATTGATAGAAAGAAGTCCATGTTACATCATCCTGTTGTCGAATTTATTCGTTCCAGTTTAGAGGTGTTAATGAGTAACTGGCGATATGAACCTGTTTTCCGTACGATAAAAACTGAAATGATTTTTCCACTTAACTATTCGTCTTCATTATTACGTGAGAAGATGGACCGGTTAGAAAATTATGTTTTATCTTATGGCATACAAGGTAGTAAATGGACAAAGAAAGAGCGCTGGAAATATCGGAGAATTCGTGGCCTTGAGATGACAAATACAGGGCAAACAGATGCAGAAAGAGACATAGAAGAAGAAGTCAACCAATTAAGAGATATCGTAGCTGCACCACTATTGAGACTTTCAAGGCGAATGAAGAAAGCGGAAACAGGCAGGGAATACGCAGAAGCCCTTTATTTATATTTAGAAGAAACAGATATCCCAGCCAAAATAGAAAAACTGCAAATAGAGACGGAAGAAAGAGGAGAGCTTGTTAGATCTCGAGAGCATAACCAAGCATGGAATGCAGTTGTTGAGCTATTGGATGAATATGTAGAAATGCTTGGTAGTGAGCAGATGACGACAGAGCGCTTTGCGACAATATTAGATGCAGGTATTGAAGCACTACAATTTAGTATTGTACCACCTGCAATGGACCAGGTAATTGCTGCTGATATGGAAAGGTCACGAGTGGCTGATATGAAAGCTGCCTTTATTATTGGTTTAAATGAAGGGGTTCTACCAGCAAAGTTTCCAGAAGAAGGTGTATTAGCAGATGATGATCGCGAGCAGTTATTGTCACTAGGAATGAAAGTAGCTCCTTCAACGAAAACGAGATTGTTAGATGAAGAGTTTTTGGCGTATAAGGCATTTGTCACACCGTCAGATTATTTATTTGTTAGCTATCCAATGGCAAACGAAGAAGGTAAGGCACTCATTCCCTCTCCATTTATAAAGAGAATACAAGATCAATTTGTACAAATAAAAGAAGAGTATTTGATGTCAGATCCAGCAGAACTAAATGAAGAAGGACAAATAGACTATATCAGTCATATTAATACAGCATTAACGTTTTTAACATCGCAATTACAATTACAGAAACGCAATTATGCCATTTATGACATGTGGTGGGATACGTATAATATTTATTTACAGAAATCAGGCTGGCAAGATATCACAAACAAGGTTTTAGCAAGTTTACATTATGAGAATAGGACAGAACAACTAGATGAAGAGATTAGTAAAGCATTGTATGGTGAAACGATTCGTGCAAGTGTATCAAGAATGGAACTTTTTCATAGCTGTCCGTTCTCACATTATGCCCAATATGGTTTGCGTTTGAGAGAACGGCAAGTCTTTCGATTAGAAGCACCTGATATTGGTGAATTATTTCATGCCGCCCTAAAATATATAACCGAAACGGTTATGCATAAGGACTTGCAATGGTCAGATATGACAAGGGAACAATGCGAATTACTTGCAAAAGAAGCCGTTGAACTACTTGCACCTAAATTACAGCATGAAATCCTCCTAAGCTCTAATCGATACTTCTATATTAAGCGAAAACTGGAGCAAATCATTAGCCGTGCATCCTTTATTATGGGAGAACATGCAAAAGCCAGTGGATTCACACCCGTCGGTTTAGAGATGAGCTTTGGACCTTCTGGTGATTGGCCATCTCTATCTTTTCCATTGAAAAATGGCAGTATGATGGAACTAGTGGGACGCATTGATCGTGTTGATCAAGCGAAAGGTGAGAAGACAGGATCGTATTTACGCATTATTGATTATAAGTCAAGTGAGAAAGACGTGAATATTAACGAGGTATATTACGGATTATCGTTACAAATGTTAACCTATTTGGATATTGTCATTGCCCATTCAGAGGAACTCATCGGTATGAAAGCTGATCCAGCGGGTGTTCTGTATTTTCATGTTCATAATCCAATGATTAACTCAAGCAAAATGCTTGGTTTAGACGAGATAGAAAAAGAGATCTTGAAAAAGTTCAAAATGAAGGGATTATTATTAGGAGAAGAAAATGTCGTACGTTTAATGGACAAGTCTTTAACAACAGGCGATTCGCCGATTATTTCTGCTGGCTTTAATAAAGATGGGTCGCTATCAAAGCGATCCAAGGTTGCTGATAAAGCGGAATTTAATTACTTGCGACAATTCGTGAGAAGTAAATATATTAAAACGGGTAACCAAATGACTGGTGGTCAAGTGGAGATATCACCATATAAATTGAAAGAACGGACGCCATGTACATTTTGTTCTTTTAAATCCATCTGTCAATTTGATGAGTCATTAGAAACGAATACATTTAGATTATTAGATGAAAAACCGAGAGATGAAGTGCTAACTCGAATAAGAGAGGAGGCAGAAAAGGATGCCTAAATCTATCATTCCACCAAAGCCTGAGAATCTTACTTGG
Source organism: Cytobacillus sp. FSL K6-0129 (assembly GCF_038007625.1). NCBI lineage: Bacteria > Bacillati > Bacillota > Bacilli > Caryophanales > Bacillaceae > Cytobacillus > Cytobacillus sp. FSL K6-0129. The sequence continues at coordinate 4,693,986 of NZ_JBBOXM010000001.1, forward strand.
ACAGATGATCAATGGAAAGCGATCCATGCGACAAATCAAGATATTCTCGTAGCGGCAGCAGCAGGATCGGGGAAAACCGCTGTACTAGTTGAAAGAATCATTACCAAAATATTAAACACTGACAATCCCATGAATGTCGATGAGCTCCTTGTTGTCACATTTACTAATGCTTCAGCAGCAGAAATGCGTCATAGAATAGGAGAAGCGCTAGAGAAGGCAATTCAAGCGGACCCACATTCCTATCATTTACGTAAACAATTAACTTTGCTCAATAAAGCATCCATCTCAACGTTGCATTCTTTCTGCTTAGAGGTAATAAAGAAATATTATTATTTAATCAATATAGACCCAGGATTTAGAATTGCAGATGAAACAGAGGCTCAATTATTACGAGATGAAGTTTTAGATGATTTATTTGAAGAAGCTTATGGTAAAGAAGATAACGAAGCATTTTACCACTTAGTGGATACGTTCACAAACGATCGCAGTGATGTGGCGCTTCAAGATATGATTAGACAAATCTATGATTTTGCTCGAGCAAATCCGTCAATGGATGATTATTTGGACAAGATGATTGAGATGTACAATGTGACTCCTACTGTAAATATGGGCGATATTCCATTTGTCGGTTATCTCCTCTCGGATGTTCGCCTGCAATTACAAGGTGTGAGAAGTTTATTAACCCACGCACTTGAGTTAACAAAGCAACCTGGGGGACCAGCGCCAAGAGCGGACAACTTTGTAGCAGATATCCAACTAGTCGATATCTTAATACAGGCGGCTGAGCAATCTTGGGAGACATTGTATGAGGCAATGCAGTCTTATAAATTTAAAACTTTAAAGGCTTGTAAAGGGGAAGAGTTTGAGCCAGAACTAATAGAAGAGTCGAAAAAAGTGCGAGATCAAGCGAAGGATGTCTTGAAGAAACTGAAAGAAGAGCTTTTTAGCAGGAAAGCAGAATCTTTTCTAAGAGATATGTTAGAAATGAAGCCACATATTGCAGGATTAGCACAATTAGTAAAAGCATTTGCAGAGAGGTTTGCAGCAGTTAAAACAGAAAAAGGATTAGTAGACTTCGCTGATTTAGAGCATTATTGTTTGGATATTCTTGGGGTTGTTGATCAATCTAATCAATTCATTCCTACAGACGCTGCCCTTGCCTATAAAAAACAATTTAAAGAAGTGCTTGTCGATGAATACCAAGATACGAATATGGTACAAGAGGCAATTCTTCAACTAGTCACAAATGATAATGAGTTAAACGGAAACCTCTTTATGGTTGGAGATGTAAAACAATCGATTTATCGTTTCCGATTAGCAGAACCGAACTTATTTTTAAACAAATATAATCGGTTCACGACTGACGGTGAATCAACTGGTTTACGCATTGATCTGGCGCGGAATTTTCGCAGTAGAAAAGAAGTCCTACATGGCACCAATTTTATCTTTAAGCAAATTATGGGAGAAAATGTAGGGGAGATTGTTTATGATGAAGCAGCTGAACTTGTTCCTGGAGCTGCTTATCCTGAAGAAGTGAAGCACCCCATTGAGTTATCGATGATTGATCTTGAAGATGAAGATCATACGGAACAACCTGATTCGTTTGAGGAGGAAGAGCTCGCGCAATCACAATTAGAAGCAAGACTCATAGCAAAGAAAATTAGAGAATTAATGGCTAGCCATAAACAAGTGTATAATGCAAAGCTTAAGCAAGAGCAACCGATGAAGTATCGAGATGTTGTGATTTTATTGCGTTCAATGACATGGGCACCACAAATGATAGAGGAATTAAAACAGCAAGGTATTCCTGTTTATGCTGATCTTTCACAAGGCTATTTTGATGCTACCGAAGTTTCCATTATGATGTCACTCTTAAAAGTGATAGATAATCCATATCAAGATATTCCATTAGCTGCTGTATTACGTTCGCCAATTGTTGGTCTAACAGAGAATCAATTAGCGACCATAAGAGTTCCTCATCAAACTGGTGCTTATTATGAAGCGGTTCAACAATTTTGTTCTGAAGTTCAAACAGGAGCTAAGGTTGCCATTTATGACAAGCTAAAGCCGTTTTTATTGCAGTTAGAAAATTGGCGACAAAAAGCCAGACAAGGTGCTTTATCTGATTTGATTTGGCAATTATATAGAGAAACACGATTTTATGATTTTGCAGGTGGGATGCCTGGTGGAAAACAACGCCAAGCTAATTTGCGCGCCTTATATGATCGGGCAAGACAATATGAAGCTACATCATTTAGAGGATTGTTTAGATTTTTGCGCTTTATTGAAAGAATGAGAGAAAGAGGAGACGATTTAGGGGCTGCCCGTGCCTTAGGAGAACAGGAAGATGTAGTACGTATCATGACTATTCATAAAAGTAAAGGGTTAGAGTTTCCTTTTGTCTTTATGCCAGGGCTAGCACGAAACTTTAATACGATGGATTTGAAGAAGTCTTTCTTGCTAGATAAGGATCTGGGGTTAGCATATAAATATGTGAATGCAAATAAACGGATTTCTCTTGCTTCGTTACCGCAGCTTGCCTTCAAACGTAAGAAAAAAATGGAGATGCTTGCTGAAGAAATGCGAGTGCTTTATGTTGCTTTGACAAGAGCGAAGGAAAAGCTTTTCTTGATTGCTTCACCGAAAAATATGGCTAAGAAGTTGAAGGATTGGCAAAGGGTGTCGAGGAAGTCAGACTGGCTACTTGATGATTTTACTCGTGCTCAAAGTACAAGCTATTTAGACTGGATCGCACCTGCTATCATCCGACATCAAGATAGCGCAACTTTAGATACTAGTTTGAGTCCGGTAGTAGCAGCAATTCATAACCATCCATCTAGTTGGGAAGTTCAAATTGTTGCAAAAGAAGAAGCGAAGGCGGTTATTGATGAAAATCAAAATGAATCTGACCTTCTCTTAGAAAAAGTACAGCAGGGAGAAAGAGTCGATAAAAAATCTCGTTATTATGAAACGATTAAGCATCGTCTGGAATGGTCATATCCTTATCAATCAGCAATGAAATCAAGATCGAAACAGTCAGTTTCTGAAATAAAAAGGCAAAAAGAAATCTTTTCTCAAGAGGAAAGTGGGCAAGAATTAGTTAAAGGGTTTAAAAAGCCAATTTTAAATCGACCGTTATTCATGCAAGAAAAGTCCATTACACCTGCTGAAAGAGGAACGGCCTTGCATACAGTGATGCAACACTTAGACTTACATGATCCAACAGATGAAAAGCATATAACGGAAAAAGTAGAACATCTAGTGAGAAAAGAGCTGTTAACAGCTGAGCAAGCTACGGTCATTGACCCAGCTTTGATTGTTGACTTCCTTGAAAGTGAGCTAGCTGAGCGTATGAGAAAAGCAATAACTTTGCAAAGAGAAGTACCGTTTAACCTTGCTTTGCCAGCTAGTGAAGTTTACTCCCATTGGGATCAAGCAGAAGATACGGTATTAGTACAAGGAATAATTGACTGTTTGTTTGAGGATCATAAGGGCCTTGTTATCGTGGATTACAAATCAGATCGCATTACCGATCGTTTTAGAGGCGGAATTGATGAGGCAGCGCCAATTTTAATTGATAGATACCGAGTTCAAATTGATTTATACACGAAAGCGGTCGAACAGATAACAAAAAGGAAAGTCGCACAAAAGTACCTTTATTTCTTTGATGGCGGTTATTTTTTGGAAATATAAAAAGAGGGCAGTTGCCCTCTTTTTAGTGTATTCTTATAAGTTGCCTACAGTTGGCTGATCCAATAGGTTTGCATCTAATACATTACTTGCACTGAGCCCGTTGTTTGTCATTATAAATCCACCAGTGTTCAAAGTTCCAGAGCCAGTAGTGGATTTAGAGTTACTTTTTGGTGATATATAAAGTGAATCGCCGAATTGAACAATACCACCTGAAACATTGATTATCTGGACAGGGCCGATAATTGCCGGCATAATAAACACCCTTTATTCTTCGTTTTTCACAAATTGTCTAAAATGTTTCACACGAGATTCCATACTAATATCTTTCGTATTGCCAATATGAAGGACTGAGCTTGATGAAACGCCTAAAATATCTATATTCTTAACTTTAATAATGGGTTTATGTTGAATATAGTGAGTTTGGATATTTTCAGTTATTTTCGGAATAATTAATTCTTCTCTATAGAGGTCATAAGCGTTGTAATTACCTTCTTTACCATAAAAGATTTCAGCGTCTCGCTGCAGTGCCAATGCCTTGGAATAACCTTGGATATAAGAAGTATCGCCGATTTCGAAAATGGAGGAGAAGCCAAATGTGTCCACCTTAATCTGGTCTACAACTGATGTTCTTTTAAACATGTAATTACTCCGGTGTTAGTGGTACAAAGGGACCGATAATTAGTGATTCAGGTGGTGTATCAAAGGTAGAGGCAAGCTGTATCGTTTCCGCATCACCGACAAGAAATATGGATGAACTTGACACACCAATTATCCGCACATCTCCCACGCATAACTCGCGGTTATATACTTGGAAATTCATTCTTTTTTCATCTCCTTCATATTCTCCGGTAAATGACTAAGGAAGGCATAGACACCATTTCGTATTTCCGTTTTTAATGCTTCAATCACTTTTGTTTTCTCTTCCTGGCTGTCTAGATTACGATTAGACTGCTGTTTCAAATAGTAGTCTACACGACTAGAAAGCTGCTTTTTAATATCCTCTTTAATAAATTCTACATAGGAGCTATCCTTTGGCATTTTTAAGTTTGCTTCTGCTTCTTCAACAATTTGTGGGAGCTCCCCTTCTATAAAAGTTAATAGTGCCGTTTCTATTTCCATATTTCTTTTAAACAAATTTTTGGGAGAATAAGGTGTTTGTAATTCTTTTTGATCGACAGAGAAATCATCAATATCTTGCAAATCTGATGGATTTAAGCCAATGTTTAATGTCCCTTCCAATGTCTCTACTTTTAACTGGTCAAATTTATATTCGATCCGGTCGATATGAATAGGCTGACGATCATTTTGTGCCATTTCTTCCTTCATTTTTTTCATTGAAGATTCAAGCTTTTGAATTCGCTGTTCTTGCATTTGTACATAAGCTTGTAATTGTTGAAAATACGTGTAAAGATCTTGACTCATCCTAAAATCGCCGCCTTTCCAATCTTATTATGGTTTCGATGGAGCAGTTAAGGGAACGAGTGGTGTCCCTACTGTTGTTCCTGGGGCAATTGGCGTTTCTTCATATTCTGGTGCAGGTTCGGTAAACCCTCCCGTATTATACAAGTGGGAGGATGGTTTAATAATACCTGCACTGCCAATTTGAAATACGGAAGAGTTTGAGACCCCGCCGATTTTAATTAGCTGAATAGAAATAGATTGTTGAATATAATAATTATTCATCGCTCATCACCTTAAAGTTATGCATTAAAGTAGTTACCTTGGTCAACGCTATCGTTATCATATGTGTTGGTTGTGCTATTGTAGTTAACAACATCTAATCCATCCCCTGTATTAAAAGAACCGGCTCCAGAAAACGTTTTGGCATTAGAGAGGGGCATTACCTTATAAATATCACCAATGTTAAAGACGGAACTACTTCCTATAGAAATTACTTGAACAGCTCCAACAATTGCTGGCATATAAACACCCTTTGCATACACAGAAGTTTTGAAAACGGGCGAATGCCCTAATTATCTATTTATCATTATCCTATGTGTCTAGTGTAATAGTGTGAAGAAACTTTATGATTAAGGGTGAAAAATATAGATGTCAGACTGTTGAAATGCTAAAATAATTATAATCAGAAAATTTTAATTATTTTAGCGAGGAGTGATTTACCGTGAAGGTACCATTAATATTAACTGAATTTCTAGATCGTGCGGTAAGGTTATATGGAGATAAAGAAGCAATATATGGTGATACGCTCACACTTACATATAATCAATTGAATAAAAGGGTGAATCAATTATCACATGGGCTAGAAAGCATTGGTGTACAAAAGGGAGACCGTGTCGCTTATTTAGCGCCAAATACTGTGGAAATGCTTGAAGGGTTTTATGGTGTATATCAATTAAATGCAATTATGGTTCCACTTAATATCCGCCTGCAGCCAAATGATTACGTTTTCATATTAAATCATAGTGAATCAAAAGTACTTTTCGTTGATCAAGAACTGTATAGATTGATACAACCAATTAAAGATCAGTTAGTAACAGTAGAAACGATTATTGTTCATGATATGGATGGTGATACAACTGAAATTGGTTATGACAATTGGTTAGCATCTTTTCCTGAAGAAAGTTTTTGTAGAGAAGAAATAGACGAAGAGGATGTATGTTCTTTGTTATATACGAGTGGAACAACAGGAGACCCAAAAGGTGTGATGCTTACTCATCGTAACAACTACTTACATGCATTAAGTACGATGCATCATTTGCGGGTGAGTGATCAAGATACACTTATTCATGTACTGCCGATGTTTCATGTTAACGGCTGGGGTTCGCCATTTTATTATACAGCGAATGGGGCAAAACAACTTTGTCTGCGTAAAACGACACCAGAAGTCATCTTTCAAGCAATGGAGAAATATAAAGTGTCTATCGTTCATATGGCACCGACTGTATTGAATAGCTTAATGCAATACTATGATCAGTATCAAACGAAGTTCTCACATCCTATTCGCGTAGTGATTGCAGGTTCTGCCCCGCCACCTGCTTTTGTTTCTAAAGTGGAAGCTGAGATGGGCTGGGACTTTATCCAGGTATATGGGATGACCGAATCTTCACCACTAAGCACGATATCACAAATCAGATCTCATATCCAAATGAATGAAAAAGAAACATATAGAATGAAGGCAAAAGCCGGTTATCAAATGATTGGTTCTCAAGTGAAAGTTGTGGATGAATATGGTGCAGAAGTTGCAAGTAATAGCAAAGATATTGGCGAAGTGGTTGTGCGTAGTCACGGGGTAATGAAAGGTTACTGGAAAAATGAAAAAGCAACGGCAGAAACGATTCGTGATGGCTGGCTACATACTGGTGATATGGGGACAGTTGATCAATATGGCAACATAGACATTGTGGATCGTAAGAAAGATATTATTATTTCCGGTGGTGAAAATATTTCTTCAATAGAAATTGAAGGTGTATTATACGAACATCCTGCCATTTTGGAAGCAGCTGTTATTGCCGTACCACATGAGAAATGGGGAGAAACCCCACATGCCTTTATTGTTTTAAAGGAAGGGATGGACGGGGTGAACGAAAAAGATATTATTGCTTTTACTCGTGAAAATATGGCTCATTTTAAAGCGATAACTAGCGTAACATTTACAAACGAACTACCAAAAACAGCTTCAGGAAAAATCCAAAAAATTCATTTACGTAACGATTATTGGGCTACAAGTGGGAAAGACGGTAGATATGTTAATTGAAAAATTTGTTTGAAGCGAGAGCGCATGTTTTTTGGATTTATTTGATAATGAGAAGTATGGGCATATCTTTTAAGGTAAAGATATGCTTTTTTTCATGTTCGGTAATGTACGTTAAGAAACTGCAAAAAAATAGTAAGAGAAAATGATTAAATTGATAGTAGATAATATGCTATATTAAGGTAGTGTGTTGATGAATATTGGAATTAAAGGAAGAAATAGGTTAACTGTTTTCAGGTGGCTCTACTTTTATTCTCTCATCAGATTCTATATAGAAATAAGTGACCAGTTAACAAATTAAAGACCGGCAGTCGGAATAGACTGGGAAAAAGAGAAGGAGGTAAAAGGAACGACTTAGTTCAATTGTAAAAACAATTTCTTAGGAGGAAGTTATGCAATCGCTTAACGAAAACAGAAGAATTCATTCCATCGATGCAATGAGGGGATTCGCTTTATTTGGTATTTTAATAGTCAATTTTTTATCTTTCCATTCACCATATACGCATATAGATCCGTTTAATTATTGGGATAAAGCAGGGGATAGTACGGTTTTTCCTATTATTGATGTATTTTTTCAAGCGAGTTTTTATCCGTTATTTTCTTTATTATTTGGCTATGGTGTCATGATTCTAAAAGAAAGGGCAGAGTTAAAAGGCGTTCATAGTCCATTATTACTCGCAAGAAGATTTCTATTTTTATTTATCATCGGATTATGTCACGCATTATTCATTTGGCATGGAGATATTTTAGTTACTTATGCTATCGCAGGATTTGCTCTTATTTTATTCATAGAACTGTCAGGGAAACTGTTAATCTTACTTGGTCTACTCATTTATATCATTCCAAATCTACTCTTAGTTGGGATATTACTTCTTACGTTATTCATAGAACCAGATCTTTCGGCGATGATGACGACATCTGTTGCTGACATTGTTCAGGTGTATCAATCAGGCACATGGCTAGAAATCGTACGTCAGAATATAGATGACTGGTTAATGAATAATAATTTGGCCACAATGCCCATTTTAATGATTAGTATTTTACCATTGTTTTTAATTGGAGCAGGGCTACGAAAGCTTCAAGTGGTTGAAAAACTTGAACAAAGACGGATGACAGCGATTGTTCTCATGATTGTATTTCTTACTACTGGATACCTTATTAAACTATTACCATATTTCATTAGTACTAATTTAGCAATGCAATATATACAAGATATCTTTGGGGGCCCATTGGTAGCGGTTGGGTATAGCCTACTCATCCTTGTGCTCGTTAATAGCAAGATAGGGATAATCACAAAACCTTTACAAACAATCGGGCGCTTGTCTATGACGAATTATTTAATGCAATCCATTGTGGCTACATGTTTATTTTATAGTTATGGGTTTGGATTGTATGGCAATGTATCATTGCTGACAGGAACAATGATTGCCATTATATTATACGTATGTCAAATTCTATTCAGCATAATATGGATGAAATATTTTGTATATGGCCCATTTGAATGGTGCTGGAGATGGTTCACTTATTGGCAAAAGCCGTCTACATTTAAAAGAATTCAAAAGTAAGAGTCATCTATTATTCACAATCATTTGCTAACATTTCAGTTAATTTACGCTATACTTATTTAAAAAGGGGTGTAGAGTGTGAAGTACATAACATATGAATACAATAATAAACAAGCTTACGGCGTACTTGTGAAAGAAGAAAAAATGGTCTTACCTTTGCAGGAGGCTGCACAAAACAAAGGGGTACCTTTGCCAGAAGATTTAGTGGATGCCATCGGACATGAAAAATGGAGCGACACATTCATACAGGAATTAATAAGCGATGAAAGTGAATCTACCCTGTTGATAGCCTTAGAAGACATTCAATTAAAAGCACCAATTCCAAGGCCGAAAAAGAATGTTTTCTGTGTAGGGAAAAACTATGCAGAACATGCAATTGAAATGGGAAGTTCAGCAGATATTCCTAAAGAAATGATTGTCTTTACGAAGTCACCTACAACAGTAGCTGCTCCAGACGAAGAAATCCCTCATTATCAACAACTAACAGAAATGTTAGATTATGAAGGAGAAGTAGGAGTAATTATCGGTAAAAAAGGCAAAGAGATAGAAGAAGCGGAAGCGTTAGATTATGTGTTTGGTTATACGATTATTAATGATATAACAGCAAGAGATATACAATCTAAACATAAGCAATACTTTTTAGGGAAAAGCTTGGATCAATCATGTCCGATAGGTCCGTGGATTGTAGGGAAAGAAGAGTTAACAAATCCTAATGATTTGCGTATTACGACTAAGGTCAATGGAGAAGTAAGACAAGATTCTCATACTTCAAAATTTATCTTTCCTATCGAGAAGATTATTCACATCCTTTCAAAAGGGATGACGCTAGAACCAGGAGATATTATTGCCACAGGTACACCTGCTGGCGTTGGTAATGGCTTTAAACCACCACGTTTTCTAAAGCCAGGTGATCATATTGAAATCACAGTTGAAGGTGTAGGGCAGTTATCTAATACAATAATGAGTATTAATTAATCATTATTGTAAAGATTGATAGTAATCTTTAGGCTTTATCTATTTGATTATGGTATGATGTAAACGAATTATTCTCTAAGGATAAGAGAATAAGAAATTTAAGGGGGTTCTAATGTGACACATGCACATTTAACAACATGGATCGTTGCCTTTATTCTATTCTTTGTTGCCTTATCATTGCAGAAAAATGGCAAAGATAAAGTGGTACATATGATTCTAAGATTATTTTACTTATTAATCATTGCCACAGGTGTAGGTATGCTTTTCTCAATTAGTAATATTGATATTATGTATGTATTGAAAGCGCTTGTTGGCCTATGGATTATCTCTATGTGGGAAATGATCTTAATTCGTAATAAAAAGGGCAAAAGAACAACCATTTTATGGGTACAATTAATTGTCGCTTTTTTACTTGTCCTTTATTTAGGCTTAAGTTTGCCATTAGGATTCAAACCATTTATGTAGGTGAAAAGACTCTATTGAAAGCTGCTAAAATTAGCAGCTTTTTTCTTTTTTTCGTGTCATTATATCACCTTTTATGGTATTTTTAGTCTGATAGTACTATATTAACTTTCTTGTTTTGGGCATTTAATACTATATGAAACGAAGTTGCGCTACCTGACACAGTCCCTATTATTAAAGGGTATGGTCAACATTGTACGGATGAGAACCTCCATGATTGATCATGAAGTAAAAGATGAGGGCGGTTATTCAATTAAATGAGAATAAACCGATAAAAGAATTGTGAGTGTTAGAGGAAAGACCTTTTTATTATCGTCAAAGATAAAGTCCTTATAATTTAAATCGAGGTTGGATTATAAAGTATCAAACGTTGACGAATGAAAGGTGGACATACACTCGCAGGAGGATACGAAATGGCAGCTATACTATCAGGAATTGACAAAATGGACAAATGTAGCTTGAAAATCAGGTGCCATCGTTTATTTCAGTAACAAAGGAGGAGCCGATGATGGTCGATTCGTTTATTCAATTACCTGTCAATGATCGTAAACGAACAAAACAATTAATGATAGAGTGCCAAAATTTAAAGCAGTGCTATCATGTTTTGTTCCAAAATAACACAGAATCTATCTTTACTATTGATGCTGAGGATCGTTTTACAAGTGTCAATTCAGCTTTAGAGGAAAATTCGGGCTATACAGCAAAGGAACTAATTGGTCTGCCATTTACTCGTTTATTTGATCATCGCCAACTTCCGATTATCAAAGCTTTTTTTGACCGTGCAAGAATGGGGGAAACACAGCAGTTCCAAACAGATATCATTGGGAAACTTGGTAAGAAAGACTTTTATGATATTAAACTCATCCCAGTTATTCGAGATGAAAAGGTAAGTTGTATATATGGAATTGCTAAAAATGTTACAGAACTAAAGAAGATCGAAAATAAATTAACCGAATTATCGTACTATGATCATTTAACTGGACTCCCAAATAAACATAGATTTACTGAACAATTAATCTCGTCAATGAAAAGGGCGAAAAAAAATCAGCAATCTTTTGCTTTACTATCTATTGATATCGATCGTTTTAAAATGATTAACGAAAGTGTTGGATATTTAATAGGCGATCAGATCATTCAGCAACTGGCTTATCGTGTCAATCAGACCTTACCAACCGATAGCTTTTTAGGGAGCTTTGGTGGGGACCGCTTCTTATGCTTATTACCTGAGAATTTACAGACAGAAGAAATAATGAGGCTCACACAGACTTTACTTGAGACCATCGACCGTCCCATTATTATTCAACAGCAAGAGATTCATGTCACAGCAAGTTTCGGCATTAGTTTATATCCAAATGATGGGATAGATTCCGAGCAACTGATGAAAAATGCTGATATCGCGATGCATCTTTCCAAACAGAAAGGTGGTAATCAATTAACCTTTTTTTCTGAAGAAATGAATGAAGAAGTGTTAAAACGATTCGAGATGGAAGGTTATTTAAGAAAAGCATTAAAAAATAAACAGTTCACACTTCATTACCAGCCCCTCGTTTGTTTAGAAAGTGGAGAGCTTTTTGGTAGTGAAGCTTTGATTAGATGGTACCATCCTAAAATTGGAAATATCTCTCCGGCACAATTTATACCTTTAGCAGAGGAAACAGGACTCATTAACGATATTGGTCGATGGGTATTAAATGAGGCATGTAAGCAGAATAAATTATGGCATGATCAAGGTTTTACACATTTACAAATATCGGTTAATGTAGCTGCATGTCAATTTCAACAAAAGCATTTTTTAAAGGTTGTTAAAGATGCCCTGCAACAATCGGGCCTTCCACCAAAGTATTTAATTTTAGAATTAACAGAAAGTACGATGCTGAAAAATAAAAAACATAGTATTGCAGTTATGAAAGAGTTGCAAAGAATGGGCATTCAAGTATCGATTGATGATTTTGGTACAGGATATTCCTCATTAAGTTATTTGAAGGATTTGCCAATTGATACATTGAAGATTGATCGTTCTTTTATACATAATTTACGTATGAATACATCTGATGCTGCGATTGTGAAAGCAATCATTACGATGGGGAAAGGGTTGCAGTTAAAAGTGTTAGCAGAGGGTGTAGAAACAGAAGAGCAAATGAAAGTGCTGAAGAAACTGGATTGCCACTTTGCTCAAGGGTATTTTTTTCAAAAGCCATTAGTAAACCAAGAATTTGAAAAAGGGTTGCAGCAGCAATGATCATAACATTGGAAATGAGACTGTAGACGAGCTTGTAGTGAGTGTCTACAGTCTTTTTTTCTTTTTTTTGTATGCTCATTTTATCCGGAAGAAGAGATTTTTTCAATGACCATTCTTTTTCCACTATTTAAAGTAAATTCGAAACGGTCTGTCTCTTTTTCATAATAAAAGAAATGATGCTGTACGCTACAAATATGCTCTTGATTATCAAAAATCATAAAATTAACACCGCTTTTTCTTGTTTCATCACCGAAAAATGTCAACTGATTATAGCAGTAAATACAATCAAAAATGGAGAAATCAATGCTGTTTAAACTAGTGATGAATTGTACAAAGGCATCGTCATTTACTTCTTCTAATAATGATTCTAATGAGAAAACGAGATGCTTTTTAATTCTTATCTGATCTTGATCTTTTAAATGGAGCAGATCACTGCCGCAATGGATTTGGCCATTGAGTGATAATACACCTTTTCGCCACCGTTTCAGTCTAAATACCTCAATTTCTTGTTGGCGATACTCTTCTAATGAAGATGCTTCATCCGTTTCCTGGTCAAAAAATACCCACTGATTATTAATAAATTCAACATTCCCCTCCATATAGGCTCTTGATTGTTGTTCTATTAAATTGAGTCGTTGTTGTCTGTTCATCATAAACCTCCAGGTAAAAGTCTTTCACTCTATTTTTTGGCAATTTCCTAATGTTTTATAACCTTTATCTAGGACAATTAACCATTTATTTTAGCTCGCATAGAATAAATCCATGCATGATGTTCCGGGCAATTCCACTCGTTTGACATCATTAATTATCCGCTTAAATATTTGCTGCATCTATGATGCTCGTAGAAAGGGTGAAGAAGCCATGTGTGGAATCACGGGCTGGGTTGACTTCAATACAAATATGCAAAATGAACGTCCGACACTAGAAAAAATGACGAATACTTTATCTAAAAGGGGTCCTGATGATACGAATATTTTTGCTTCTGGGCCAGCCGGGTTTGGTCATAAGCGATTAGTCGTTGTTGATCCAGTTGGCGGAAAGCAACCAATGACTATTGATAAGAATCAAAATCGCTATACAATTTGTTACAATGGCGAACTTTATAATACAGAAGATTTAAGAAAAGATCTCCTTATAAAAGGATATTCGTTTAAGGGTCATTCTGATACAGAGGTGCTACTAACTTCTTACATTGAATGGGGAAAAAATTGCCTTCAATATTTAAATGGGATATTCGCCTTTGCGATTTGGGATGAAAACGGTCAAGAACTTTTTATTGGTAGAGATCGATTAGGGGTTAAGCCGCTTTTTTATAGAGAGACAGTAAAGGGGTTACTGTTCGGTTCAGAAATAAAGGCGATTTTAGCACATCCAGAAGTAAAAACAGAAGTAGATAGAGAGGGATTAGCAGAAGTATTCGGTCTTGGACCTTCAAGATCCCCAGGATCAGGTGTTTTTCGCGGGGTGAAAGAGCTACGACCAGCTCATGCATTAACACTATCACAACAAGGGTTAAAGATTTGGCGATATTGGAATGTGGAAAGCAAAAAACATGAAGACTCTTTAGATGAGACAGCTGAAAAAGTACGTAATCTTGTTACAGATGCAGTAACAAGACAACTCGTATCGGATGTTCCTTTATGTACGCTCTTATCTGGTGGATTGGATTCAAGTGCGATCACAGCCATTGCAGCCACAGCATATCAAAAAGAGGGAAAACCACCATTAAAAACCTATAGTATTGATTACGAAGGCAATGATCAATTCTTTAAGGCAAACGATTTTCAACCAAATGCGGATGGTTTTTATATTAAGAAAATGTCAGACACTTTCCATACCATTCACCAGAATTGCATTATTTCACAGGAGGAGCTTGCCGCTCATTTAGTTGAAGCAGTTCATGTAAGAGATTTACCAGGTATGGCAGATATCGATTCTTCTCTACTTTGGTTCTGTCGTGAAATTAAAAAAGAGCATGTGGTTAGTTTGTCGGGAGAATGTGCGGATGAGATTTTTGGAGGCTATCCATGGTTTCATCGTTCGGATGATCTCAGTCGAACTGGATACCCTTGGATGCGATCAATCGATGAAAGACAGCGCCTCCTGAAAGAAGATTGGAGAAAGAAATTAAACTTAAAAGATTACAGTATGGATAAATTTAATCAAGCGATTGCTGAAACCCCACTTTTAGAAGGAGAAACACCGGAAGAAGCAAGAAGACGGCAATTATTCTATATAAACATGCTTAGCTTTATGACAACGTTATTAGATCGTAAAGATAGAATGAGTATGGGAGCTAGTTTAGAAGTTCGTGTTCCTTTCGCAGATCATCGCCTAGTAGAATATGTATGGAATATTCCATGGGATATGAAAATGCATGGTAATCGAGAAAAAGGAATACTAAGAAAGGCGTTGGAAGGGGTATTACCAAACGAGGTATTATATCGTAAAAAAAGTCCTTATCCGAAAACACATAACCCTGCTTATATTAGCATTGTGACAAAAATGTTGAACGACGTATTAGAAGAATCATCCTCCGTTCTTTTTGAATTATTCGATGAAAAGAATTTACGAGAAATCGTAGCAACTGAAGGCTCTGCTTTTCAAGTTCCATGGTTTGGACAATTAATGACTGGACCGCAGCTTCTCGCTCACTTAGCACAAATCCATTATTGGTTTAAAGATTATAATATTAATATTGTTGATTAAAAAAAGAGGTGTTCCCTTTTTAATTATTATGGGAGCACCTCTTTTTTTCTACGATAAAAATAGAAATCTCACTCCAATTAATTAGTACGATATAAAAGAAATGTTACGATTTTAAATATTTTGTTCACTTCTGTTTGACGAAGTAACAACAAACCGCTAATCTATAATGGTTAACGTTTTTGTAAAATAGAGACAAACTATCATTAAGGAGGAGAAAGATGAAAAAGGTCATCACCCTCATCTTAATTCCGCTATTACTAGTGTCATTAGTGCCAAGTGTATTAGCAGAAGAAAAACGAAGCTTACAGGATGAACTTATTTATTATGTTATGATTGATCGTTTTAGCAATGTAGATAGTAAGAATGATTACCATGTGGATGTGAAGGACCTTGAAGCGTTCCATGGTGGTGATTTTGTTGGTATTATTGAAAGACTTGATCATATTGAAGATTTAGGTATGACGACGATTACCTTGAACCCGATATTTGCAAACGCCGATAAAGGTTATCATGGATATTGGGTGGAAGACTTCTATGAAACAGAAGAACATTTCGGAACGTTGGAAGAATTTAAACGACTAGTGGAAGAAGCACACAAAAGAGATATCAATGTCATGATTGATTTCCCACTAAATTATGTTGCAGCTACACACCCATGGGTAAACGACCCTACTAAATCAGATTGGTTGAAGGAATCTGAGGAGATCTCAACACCAGATATGTTCACGAAAGATTGGTTAGCTGGGTTGCCCCAAATCAATTATGAGAATGAAGAAGCAGCACAATATATCATCGAAGCGGCTAAATGGTGGATAACAGAAACAGGTGTAGATGGTTATCGTTTAGAAGGCATCCAGTTAACAGATAAAGATTTTCTTCAAAGCTTTGTAGACAGTGTAAAAGAAACCGATAATGAGTTTTTTGTTTTAGGTGAAGTATGGTCCACAGACCCACAAGAAATTGCTAAATATGAAATGACCGGTATAGATAGCTTAACAGACTATGCTTCAACATCTAATATAAGGGAAGCATTTGTAAAACCGGATGTGTCAATGACTGATACTATTGGTGACATCGAAAATAACATTGATACATATGAAGAACCAAATATGGTTACAAGACTAATTGATAGTAAAGATATGATTCGTTTTACAAATCAGCCAGTCGCATTAAATGAACATCCAGGACCAAGGTGGAGAACAGCGTTAACGTATTTGTTTACAACCCCTGGGATTCCAATGTTATATTATGGTAGTGAAATTGCGTTAATTGGGAATGAAACCCCCGATAACCGCAGACAAATGGATTTTCGTACGGATCCTGAGTTAATTGAGTACATCGGACAGCTAACAAAAGCAAGAGAAAAATTACCTTCTATTGCAAAAGGAGATTTTACTCTTTTACATGAAAGTGAAGGTTTTACGGTTTTTAAGAGACAATTTAAAGAAGAAACATCAATAGTAGCCATCAATAATACAAGTGGTACGAAAGATTTAGTATTAACAGGAGAAGAGATAGAGAATGATAAAGAGTTGCGAGGATTATTAGCTGGTGGGTTAGTAAGAAGCAATGATCAAAATGAATATCATCTCGTACTAGACCGAGAAGAAGCTGAAATTTATGTTCTTACCGAAAAGCAAGGGTTTAACTTTGTTTATGGAGCAACATTGTTATCAGTGTTACTTGCCTTCTTTGCCTTTTTATTCTTGGCTAGAAGAAGAGGTAGAAATCGGACAGGAGAATAGAGAACAAAAGATGCCGAAACAGTCTCGGCATCTTTTTTTGATAGTAAATGTAATTTGATTGGTTAGGTGCATTTCAAGGTTATATTACACTACATAATAGTGGGGCAGAGAGAAAAAGATATGTAGCATTCTTTTTTAGTCTTGTCCCCCTCTTACTTTCCCTATCCATTAACAATTTTCCCGCCGTTAATATGCAACATTTGTCCACTCATATAACTAGAATCGTCGCTTGCTAAGAAGACATAAGCCGGAGCGAGTTCAAAGGGCTGTCCCGCTCTTTTCATTGGAACATTTTTTCCAAATGATGCAACTTCTTCAGCAGAGAAAGTGGACGGAATCAATGGTGTCCATATAGGACCAGGGGCAACACCATTCACTCTAATCTCTTTGGACGCTAACTGCAAGGAAAGTGACCTAGTAAAAGAGACAATGGCCCCTTTAGTTGAGGAATAGTCAACTAATAGTTCATTACCTGCATAAGCGGTGACCGAAGCGGTATTAATGATCGAGCTGCCAGCTCCTAGATGTGGTAGTGTGGCTTTTGTTAAATAAAACATAGCATAAATATTTGTTTGGAAAGTTTTTTCAAGTTGTTGACCACTAATGTCCTCGATATTTTTTTGTGGATGCTGTTCACCAGCGTTATTAACAAGAATATCTATTTTCCCAAATTTATTTAACGCTTGCTTTACGACTTCCTGACAAAAAGGTTCTGATGAAAGGTCTCCGCTAATTAAAAGGCATGTCTTCCCAGCTTGTTCGACTAATGTTTTGGTTTCTTTTGCATCTTCATGCTCATTTAAATAAGGAACAATAACGTCTGCACCTTCCTTAGCGAAGTAAATAGCTGTAGATTTACCTATACCGCTATCTCCGCCAGTAATAATAGCTACTTTACCTTCTAGTTTTCCAGCAGGTTTATAATCTTCATTCACATAGATCGGCTTAGGAATCATTTCCTCTTCCGTTCCTGGTTGATGATTTTGATGTTGTGCCATAAAGCTTTTTGGCAATTGTTTATTATCCATCCTAATCCCTCCTTGCTGTTGTTTTCCCTTTTTATTATGTTGAAAACCTTACATTGTTATGAGGACAAACTTAAGTACAAAAAAGAGGCAGTGGAATCACTGCCTCTGTGCTGGTATGTAATTATCGATAATTAGAAAATTGAACATCGATTGTTAAATCAGCTTCTCTTACTAGTGAGATGATTTGTTGAAGATCATCTCTATTTTTCCCTGTGACGCGGATTTGATCATCTTGCATTTGACTCTTAACTTTAACACCACTATTTTTAATTAATGTATTGATTTTCTTCGCGTTATCTTTGTCAATCCCTTGAACTAAGCTTGCTCTTTGTCTAACTGTGCCACTTGAAGCAGGCTCAATTTTGCCATAATCTAAATTCTTAATCGGGATCCCTCGTTTAATCATCTTACTAATTAGCACATCTTTCAGTTGCTCTAGTTTGTATTCGTCATCAGAAATAAGGACGAGCTCTTCTTTTTCTAAAGTAACCTTACTTTTGCTTCCTTTAAAATCATAGCGTGTCTGTATTTCTTTCATTGCAATTTGAATTGCGTTAGTGACTTCAGCAAAATCTACTTTTGATACGATATCAAATGAACTTTCTTTAGCCATAAAATAATTGTCCTCCTCATGAAAAGAGTTTCACTTTATGTTCTTATTATAGTAGAATATAGCAATGCGAACAACTTTAGGAGGATTTAAATGGCTTTAATAGATGAGATCGGCAAAATTACAGAGTTATTAGTTTCCAGAGAAGCGGCTTTTGGTTATTTCTTAACAGATGGAGAAGAGGACGTTCTGCTTCATAAGAATGAGGTCAAAGAAGAAATTACAGAAGGACAAAAAATTTCTGTCTTTATTTATGTAGATTCTGAAGGTAGAAAAACAGCAACAATGACATTACCTGAGATTACCGTTGGAGTATATGGCTGGGCGAAAGTAGTAGATGTTAATCCTGAGCTCGGGGTATTTATAGATATTGGTATTAGTAAAGATATGTTACTGGGAAAAGAGGATTTACCTGTACACGAACGAGTATGGCCTACTGTTGATGATACGGTATATGTTACATTAAGGGTTAATCGAAACGGTAGAATATATGTGAAGCTTGCGACAGATCAAGTGATAGCTAGTATTTCACATAAGGCTGGAAGGGAAGAACTTAATAAAGATATCCACGGATTTATTTATCGTACAGCCAAAGTTGGAAGCTGGATTTACACAGCAGATGGCCTAAAAGGCTTCATCCATGAAACGGAAAGACGTCAAGAGCCAAGACTTGGGGAAAAAGTGAACGGTAGAATCATTGATGTCAAACAAGATGGTTCGATTAATGTCTCCCTCAGTCCAAGAAAACAAGAAGCGTTACTTGATGATAGTGAAATCATTCTTAATTACTTGCAATCACGTAATGGAGCTATGCCATACAGTGACAAAAGCGCACCAGAGGATATAAAGGATAGATTTCAACTAAGCAAAGCTTCTTTTAAACGTGCACTTGGTCGATTGATGAAGGATGGTAAGGTGTATCAAAAAGAAGGTTGGACTTATATAAAAGAGAATGAGTCAAAATAAATGAAAGCGGGAAGGTGTGAGAGCCATCCCGCTTTTTTTGTATGATTTCATAATAATCTTATGAAATCGGGCAAAGACTGAAGTTGTATTAGTTGATAGTAAAGGTAGAACTAAGATTTGGTCTTGGTAGAAGTCGTTGCTAAAAAAGAGCGAGAAGGAAATATATGCGATGTAAAAGAGAGAAACAAAGAAATGAGTAAATAGAAAAATCGAGAACTAATAGTTTGAGGGAAGAAAGAATGAGTAGGGCAAATGAAGAAATCGCGACTAAAAGTTGAAGGAAGAAAGAAATAAGTAGGGGAAATAGAGAAATCGCGACTAAAAGTTGAAGGAAGAAAGAGATGAGTCGGGCAAATGGAGAAAACGCGACTAAAAGTTGAAGGAAGAAAGAGATGAGTAGGGGAAATAGAGAAATCACGACTAAAAGTTGAAGGAAGAAAGAAATAAGTCGGGCAAATAGAGAAAATGCGACTAATAGTTGAGGGGAGAAAGAAATGAGTCGGGCAAAAAGGGAAATCGCGACTAATAGTTGAGGGGAGAAAGAAATGAGTCGGGCAAATGGAGAAAACGCGACTAATAGTTGAAGAAACAAAGAAATGAGTAGCGTAAATAGGAAAAACGCGATTAAAAAGACGCCCACCGCTATACCCACGAAAATAGTATATCCTAACAACATGGTTAAGGATATGCACAAAAAATAATCTTTGAAAAATATCCATTGAGCCCAATCTCAAGACAAAGTTTTGTAAACTGTATAAGTCCTAAAATACTTGAGGTATCTTAGGACTTCACTTTTATCATTTGAAAACTTTTTTTCAATCAAAGATGGTCTGTTTTCTTTGAAAAGCTTTTTCGACCTTCTTGCTTATTTTTTGTTTCTTCCATGTTTTTTTCATGGTTAAATGCGTTGTTATCTTTTGCTTTTTTGTCATTATCAGTTGTATGAGACATAAAATAAACTCCCTTCCATTCTTCATCTGTACACATTTAGTGTTTGAAAGAATGGAAAGAAGTATGTATAAGTGCGTTAACCTTTAAGTTTATTTAAAAAGAAAATTGCAATTGTGCCGGCACCAGCATGGGATCCGACTGCTGAACCAATTGGAGAAATATAAAAGTGTTCAACACCAAATTCTTTTTGAATCATCTCTTTCACTTCTAGGGCAGTGGCTTCATCATCACCATGACTAATAGCCACCATTTGTCTATCCAAGGCAACGCCTCTTTCCCTCATGATATCAATGATCCGTTTAAAGAGCTTTTTACGACCGCGATGTTTTTCAATTGGTACAAGTTTTCCATCTTCAACATTCAATAGTGGTTTAATATTGAGTAGCCCACCTAAAAAGGCAGATGCTTTAGAAACTCTACCGCCCTTTGCTAAATACTCTAAGTCATTAACCGTAAATAAATGTTCCATATGTTCGCAATTGAATGTTGCATTGCTAACAATTTCATCTTTGGTAAGTTGCTCTTTTGCATCTTTTGCAGCATTCAGTACAACTAATCCATAACCTAAGGAAGCACATTTACTATCTATGATGGTTAAGTTAAAGTCTGGGTAGGTTTCTTTTACTTGATCTAACACCATAACTGCAGTGGAATATGTTCCAGAAAGTGCGGAAGAAAAGGCTATATAGATACCATCTTCCATGTTTTTCGCCATATTCGTAAAGATCTCTTCAAATAAAAGGGGAGAAGCTTGGGAGGTCTTAGGTACCTTACCTTCTCTTATGGCTTCATAAATATTCTTGGAATCGATCGTCAACAGGTCATCGTATTCCTTTCCATTTAAATGAACCTTCAATGGAATAAGTGTGACATCGTTTTCTTCAAAAAAACTTAACGGTAAGTCACATGCGCTGTCAGCGAGAATTTTAACTGACATTATTTCACCTGCTTTCAACTTATAGATGATACTAGTTTATAGAAACTTAGGAAAAAAAACAATGGAATGCATTGAAAAACCTAAACTTGGGTAAAGAAAAGATAGAGAGATGATTAAGGAGGTCAATATGAATTGGATTGAAACAAGAAAAATCATCATTATTGTTGTGGGGGCTATATTAAATGCGATAGCGATGAACTTTTTCCTCATACCCGCAAATGTATATGCGAGCGGCTTTACTGGAGTAGCTCAACTTCTTTCGAGTATATTAAATGGTGCAGTTTCTACTGGCATACTTTTATTTATTTTAAATGTACCAATAGCTATCTTTGCATGGAAACGTGTGGGTAAACTTTTTACCTTATATAGCCTTTTAAGTGTTGTGATTACAACTGTTTCTATGGAGATTATCCCTGTCATCAGTGTATCAAAAGATATTTTGTTAAATGCTGTGTTTGGGGGAGTCATTGCAGCCGTCGGTGTCGGTATCACATTGAAATGGGGCGCTTCAACAGGCGGTATGGATATTATAGCTATGTATCTCTCGAAGGCTAAGGATCGACCAGTTGGTACATACTTTTTTTCATTAAATGCTGTTATTATTATTACAGCTGGCTTCCTTTTTGGATGGGAAAAAGCACTTTATACATTAGTGACATTATATGCATCCACACGGGTTATTGATGCAATTCATACAAGACATGAAAAGCTTACAGCGATGATTATTACTAATAAGCAAGATGAAATGAAGAAGGCCATTCATAATAAATTGGTTAGAGGAATTACAATGATTCCTGCAAGAGGAGCATTTTCCAATGAACATCGGGAAATGCTAATGATTGTAGTATCAAGATATGAATTATTTGACTTACAAAGAACCATTCAAGAAGTAGATCCTAACGCATTCACTAATATTGTAAATACTGCCGATGTCTATGGTGTTTTTAGAAGAGATTAATGAAAGGGGGCAGTTATGCTACATTTACTGCTTAGTGCCATACTTGCGACGAATTTTCTTCCACAGCAGTCTGAAATGGAAGCAAACAACCATATGGATATTCAATTTGAAGTTCAAGCGGTTTCGGAAGAAAAATTGGTCCTTACTTTTACTGTTCATAATCAAACAAATGAATTGGTCGAATTGCAATTTAATTCTTCCCAAAAGTATGATTATGAGGTGGTGGATGAACATGGAAAAGTAATATATAGGTATTCGGATGGAAAAGCCTTTTTACAAATGATTCAAACAGAGAACCTTTCTGCGGGAGAAAAAAAGGAATGGAAGTCTACTTGGGATTATCAAACCGCAAATGAAAATACCTTAAACCCAGGCAGTTATAAGGTTGAGGCGAAATTTTTAGGACAGGTAATAAAGCCAGAAGGAATGGAAATAAACCAAACTTCACAAACCACATTTATGTATGGTAAAGATCAACTCTTTAACAATATTACAGTTGAGGGCAAAGATGGTATCTATCATATTAAGGGGCATTATAAGGGGCAGTTGCCGGTTATGTATTCTGTAGAAGATGGCCATTTTTTGCTTATAAAAGAACAGCCTGTTCAAGTGAATAAAGATGGTGATTTTAATATTGCTGTGAAAGTGAAGGAAGAAGATTTACCAAAAAACGGTTCTTTAATCGCTTACCTTTCTGAAAAGGGAAGTAAAGGAACTCCGATTATACTGCAAAGTTTTTAAGATGGAAAAAGAGCTAACTCGAGAAAAGTTAGCTCTTTTTCCTTCGAAATTTTATATTCCACCGAGGGAAGAGTCATTTACATTCTTTAACTTTTCAGCTTCTGCCTCCGAGTATGTTGAATGGTAGGGTATACGTGCATCATGCTGAGTGACACTATCGGCACCTTGCTTAATAAAGCGCTTCGATTTATTACGTTTGCCCATTTATAATCTCCCCTTAATGAAGAATATTGAAGTAGCTAATTGCTACGACATCCTTTATTTTGTACCATTTTTACTTTTTTTAGTAAGGGTAGATTTTGGTTAGTGTGTTTTTAAATTCAAATAATCATTTAAGAAGATACCAATCCCATCTTCTTCATTTGTTAAGGTCACTTCATTAGCCGCTGTTTTAACAGCGTCAATACCATTACCCATAGCCACACCAATACCAGCAAAATCAAGCATTTCTAAATCATTATCTTCATCACCGAAAGCAATCACTCGCTCTTTAGGAATATTTAAATAATCACAAGCTTGTTGAATGCCAATTGCCTTGTTTAAACCAGCCTTAACGATTTCGATAATATGGAAAGGTTCGCCCCAGCTCCGTTGATGAATAACTTCAGCATGCACATCATTCAAATGGCGCTGAATTTGTGTTATTTGCTCTTGATCTGTATGAATGAGCATACTTGTTGGGGAAGCAGGCAGGAAGTTTCTTAAATCCCCTGTAGTGACTTTAGGGTTACCGAGATTAAACATATTCATCAGTTTTTCATCATGATAATGATAATATACATCATCAAGCACTTCCGCAATAATATTATTGAACTTAAAATCTTGACTAGCATCAATAATGTCTCTTGTCACTTTCATATCAAGAGGCGTATGGCGTATTCCCCATTTTGGATTTGTTGGATGATGAATAAAGGCACCGTTGAAATTAACGATAGGTGTGGTCATTTGCATTTCCTTATAATACATTTCACTTGAACGATAAGGCCTTCCTGTAGCAATCATCACCTCATGTCCGGCTTCACGGGCTTTAAATAGGACTTCTTTTGTTTTTTGTGAGATGGTTTTATTATCTTTTAATAAAGTGCCATCTAAATCAAGAACGATTAAATGTTTTTGTGTCATAATATCTCCTTCAGTTTTTTATAGGAAAAAATCATTCATCTAATAAGCATTAAAGTATGGTAAGGCGCAAATAAATGTTAAACTTGAAAGGCAGTTAATATTTTCAAGTAGTACTTATAATCTAAGTTTACACTATATTACCAATGTATACGGTCATTTGTAAAAGAAATAACCTCTTTTATAAGATGTTTACATTTTCTTATAGTTTTTAACATAGGAGGAGACATAGTGGTTATTATTGATCATCAAGAATTAAAAGGTATTCCCGCTTTGCATATCGTGAAAGATGAGTTTAAATCTGAATCGTTGCCCCTCATTTTCTTCATTCATGGTTTTACTAGTGCGAAAGAGCATAACCTACATTATGCCTACCTTCTTGCTGAAAAAGGATTTCGTGTTATATTACCAGAAGTGAATGAACATGGTGAAAGAGGTCATGGATTGCCAGAGCCTGAATTGCAATTAAAATTTTGGGATATGATTATTCAAACAATTAAAGAATTACCTGAGATAAAAGAAGAGTTAGTAGCTAAAGGGTTAGTTGATGAGAATCGTATTGGTGTGGCAGGTACTTCGATGGGCGGAATTATTACACTTGGTGCCTTAACACAATATAAATGGTTGAAGGTGGCAGTTAGTTTAATGGGCATGCCATATTATGAGAAGTTTGCTGGTATGCAAATTGAAACAATGCGGAAAAAAGTAAAGGATTTCCCATTATCAGACACTCAAGTAGAGGCTGTTCTAGATGAAATTACAAAGTATGATTTAAGTAAACAAGAGGAAGTTTTATCAGGGCGTCCGTTGCTATTTTGGCACGGTAAAAAAGATACGACTGTTCCATTTGCGCCAACTTATGACTTTTTTCAAACGATACAACCTTTATACAAGGACCATCCAGACAGGTTGAATTTCATTGTTGATGAAAATGCAGGACATAAGGTAAGCAGAGAAGGATTATTAGCAACAGTTGAATGGTTTCAACGATATTTATAAGAAAAAGTGATAGTTAAAACAGCTATTCCTTTTTCATTGATGACTTTTTTGTTATGATAGCTATAACATATGATATGAGGAGTTGTGTTCGATGGACAAAGATTTAAAAGAAAGCATTATGGGCGCACTTGAACTTGTTGTTGACCCTGAATTAGGAGTAGATATCGTTAATTTAGGACTCGTCTATGATGTTACTATGGATGATGAAGGAAATACGGAAGTTGAAATGACTTTAACTTCCATGGGTTGTCCTTTAGCTGGCACAATTGTTGATCAAGTGAAAACAGCGCTTGCTGATATCCCTGAAGTAAAAAGCACGGAAGTCAATATTGTATGGAGTCCGCCATGGACAAAAGATAAAATGTCTAGATATGCAAAGATTGCATTAGGCGTTCGTGATTAATTAAGGTGTAAGAAAAAACAGCAAAGCATTGCTTGCTGTTTTTTTGTATGAAAAAATATTGAAATAAAATAGCGCTCCTTTGCCTTAGGTACAGGGATAAAGCTTAAAGTAGAGAAGCGAACGATATTTAGTACTCTAATTGGCATATGCCAATAGAAGATTTCATGTTATATTGGAATAAAATCATTTTACATTTTATTTATAGAAAAAGTTATCGACGTGATCGATAAGACGGAGTTGATTTACATGAAACAAACTCATATTAAGGATTCACTCAATCGGCCATTACGAGATTTACGTATATCAGTAATTGACCGTTGCAATTTTAGATGCCAATATTGTATGCCAGCAGAAATTTTCGGACCAGATTTTGTTTTTCTACCTAAGAATGAATTGTTATCTTACGAAGAAATTGAAAGATTAGCACGGATTTTTGTTGGTTTAGGTGTAGAAAAAATTAGGTTAACGGGTGGAGAACCCTTACTACGGAGAGAATTGCCTTTATTAGTGGAGAAACTATCTCAAATTGAAGGCTTAGAGGATATCGGCTTAACAACTAATGGCGTATTATTACCTAAATTTGCTACTCAATTAAAAGCCGCTGGGTTAAAACGGGTGAATATTAGCTTAGATAGTCTGAAAGATGAATTGTTCGGTGAAATTAATGGACGCAATGTTGGGACAGGTCCGGTGATAAAGGGAATACACGCAGCAAAAGAAGCGGGACTCGGTGTCAAAATTAATATGGTTGTGAAAAAAGGCTTAAATGATGAAGAAGTCCTACCAATGGCGAAGTTTTGTAAAGAAAATTCACTACAGTTAAGATATATTGAGTATATGGATGTTGGTGATACAAACGGTTGGAAAATGGATGATGTGGTGACAAAGAAAGAAATTTTCCAGCAATTAAATGAACATTATGATCTTGAGCCTGTTGATCCTGACTACTTTGGGGAAGTTGCTAAAAGGTATCGATACACTGGTACAGATATAGATGTAGGATTTATTACCTCAGTATCTGAATCTTTTTGTTCTAGTTGTACCCGCTCAAGATTATCTGCTAATGGGCAGTTATATACATGTTTATTTAATGGTGAAGGACATGATATTAAATCATTTATTCGGTCAAATGTCTCTGATGATGATATTGTCGGATATGTTACTGACATATGGAACCATCGGAATGATCGTTACTCTGATGTCAGAACAGACGAAACGAGAAAAAATCGCAAAAAACTTGAAATGTCTTATATTGGCGGATAAAGATTATTTAGGGGATGGAAAAAGATGCTAGAAAAGAGGAAGCCGATTCAGGTTGCTGAAGCAGTTGAAAAAGTAATGAGATATAAACAAAGCGGCGCCGTTGAATTTGTCTCAATTAAGGAAAGTCATGGTAGATATTTAGGAAAAGATTTAACGGCAACAAGTGATGTACCACATTTTAATCGCTCCCCATATGATGGCTTTGCAGTTAGGTCTATAGATACGAAAGAAGCTTCTTTACAAAATGAGGTCGTTTTTGAAGTAGTTGATCATATTGGAGCAGGCTACGTATCATCAAAGAAAATAGGACCAATGCAAGCAGTACGTATTATGACGGGGGCAAAAATCCCTGATTCATGTGATTGCGTCGTTATGCTTGAGGTAGCGAGATCGTTTGAAGATGGGGACCAATCGTATATGTCTATTAAGCGTAGCTTCAACGCTGGTGACAATGTTTCTTTTCAAGGGGAAGATGCAAAGAAAGGCGAGGTACTCGTTGAAAAGGGGACGAAAATCAATCCTGGTATCCAAGCCATTCTAGCGACATTTGGCTATGCTGAAGTACCTGTAGCTAAAGGTCCGGTTATTGGGTTATTTGCAACTGGAACGGAATTATTAGAAGTGGAAGAAGAACTAGAGGATGGAAAAATAAGAAATAGTAATAGTACGATGCTCATAGCGCAAATCGAGCGCGTTGGTGCTGATGTGAAATATTATGGTAAACTACCAGATGAATTTGATACATGTTACGAAGCAATTGCGACTGCAATTGATGATGTAGACATTCTTATCACAACAGGTGGTGTATCTGTAGGAGACTTTGATTATCTCCCTGCGATATACGAGAAGCTACAGGCGGAAGTTCTGTTTAATAAAGTCGCAATGAGACCTGGTAGTGTTACGACAGTAGCACAGATAAATGGAAAATTATTATTTGGCCTCTCTGGGAATCCTTCTGCTTGTTATGTTGGCTTCGAATTATTTGCAAGACCAATCATTCGTTATATGTTAGGTTGCCGCTCCCCTCATTTAAGAAAAGAAACAGCAATCTTACAGCAGGATTTTCCAAAAGCAAATCCATTTACAAGATTCGTTAGAGCCGATGTGTATGTCACAAATGGATCATTGATGGTGCGACCTAGCGGTGTTGATAAATCAAATATTGTCATGAGTTTAGCAAGAGCAAATGCATTTATGGCATTGCCAGGTGGTACGAGAGGCTATGGTGTTGGAGATATTGTTGAAGTTTTCATGCTTGAAGATTTTGTGGGTAGCAATTGGCCGTGGTAACACCTAAAATTATGCAAGTGGTTGGTTATCAAAATAGTGGTAAGACGACATTCGTCACTCAACTTGTACAAGCACTAGCAGAAAAAGACTTGAATGTTGCAACGATTAAACATCATGGCCACGGTGAACCTGATGTAGTATCAAATAAAGATAGTAGTAGACATATCGTATCAGGAGCAACTGCCACCATTGTCGAAGGTGAAGGCATGCTATTAATGCAAGCAAAAAAGCTTAATTGGACACTTGAAGAGCAGATTCAAGTACTAACTTATATGAATCCAGATGTTATTATTATTGAAGGACATAAAAAAGCAAACTATCCTAAAGTACTATTACTGAGGGATGAAAACGATCAAAACCTTATTGAGCAACTGTCAAACATCAAATATATAGTGACAAAAGATGATAGCAATGAAGTGGTTATAAAGGAAATAGTGAATAAACTTATACGGTAGTTAATTACATGATATTAGTACATAAGATACTCCCCTAAAGGTAGACAGGTTTTAAATAAACCTGCTTTACTGCTAGGGGAGTATTTTATTATGCATTCAATTGTATAGAAGAATGGGGATGAACGAAAGAAGGTTAAGGTTAAAAAGAACAGTAAAAAGATTTTTTTAATAAATTAATCATTTTTGGTTTAATTGGCTTATCTTCGGGTAGGGGTTTAAATAAAAGTCCGAAAAATGTGTTAAATCTAAATTTTTATTTAATTTGTTAAAAAAACTTACAAAAACCTGTTGCATTTCTTTTCAGAAATTTCTATAATAGTAGTTAAATATTTAATAAATATAAATAAAAATTTATAAATATACAAAATTAAAGGGTGACATGATGAAAGCTTCAATTATTGGTACTACAGGATATGGTGGGGCAGAACTATTGAGAATATTAAAAAACCACCCCGAATTTGAAATCTCTTCTATACATTCCACTAGAGATAATTTAGCCATTTCTGATGAATATCCACATTTAATCGGAATCATGAACAATCAATTACAAAAGATAGAGCCAGAGAAAATTAGTGAAAGTGCAGATATTGTGTTTTTAGCAACCCCCTCTGGTGTATCGGGTGAATTAGCGGCACAATTTGTGAATAAAAATATTAAAATAGTAGATTTATCAGGAGATTTAAGATTACCCGCATCAGAATATAAACAATGGTATAAGAAAGACCCTACTTCTGATGAGGTGATTAATCAGGCGGTATATGGATTAACTGAGTGGAATCGAGACCAAGTGAAAACTTCTGACCTGATTTCGAACCCTGGTTGTTATCCGACTGCTACATTATTAGGTTTAGCTCCTGTAGTTATTGAGCAATTAATAGAAAAAGATCAAATTATCGTAGATGCAAAATCAGGCATCTCAGGTGCGGGTCGTTCTCTATCAAGGACGTCGAGTTTCGCCGAGGCGAATGAGAACTTCTCGGCATATAAAGTGAATCAACATCAACATACACCTGAAATTGAACAACAATTAAAGGTTTGGAATAAGGAAATGGAAGCAATCACATTTACTACACAGTTACTACCAATCACCAGAGGTATAATGGCTACAAGTTATGTGAAACTGAAAGAAAGTTACTCGACTAAACAGTTAGTGGAATTATACGAGCATACTTACCAGCAAAGTCCGTTTGTACGTGTTCGTCCAGTCGGTAATTATCCATCAGTAAAAGAGGTAGCCGGTTCTAATTATTGTGATATTGGTTTACATGTTGATGAGCGCACAGGCCGAATGACAATTATCTCTGTAATTGATAATTTAATGAAAGGGGCAGCTGGTCAGGCTGTGCAAAATGCAAATTTAATGTTTGGAATGGAAGAAACGACAGGGCTGGAAATGTCCCCGTTATACCCATAAGGAGGAACGACAAACAATGGAAGCAACTAAAAACAGCCTTATTACATATATACAAGATGGCTCTATTACAACACCAAAAGGTTTTAAGGCTGATGGTATTTATGCAGGGCTTAGTAAAGGGAAAAAGGATCTTGGAATGATTGTTAGTGAACAACCAGCGAGTAGTGCAGGTGTTTATACAACAAGTTCCTTTAAAGCAGCTCCTTTATTAGTAACCCAAGAAAGTATTGCCGCTAAAGGTAAGCTTCAAGCGATTGTCGTAAATAGTGCTTGTGCAAATGCTTGTACAGGAAAGCAAGGGCTTGAAGACGCTTATAAGATGAGAAAGCTGACTGCAGAGCAATTAAATTTGACTGAGCACTTAGTCGGAGTTGCATCTACTGGAGTCATTGGCGAATTTTTAGATATGGAAAAAATCGACCAAGGGATAAAATCCATCCAACCACAAGCAACAAAAGAACATGCTAATAGTTTTGCTACAGCAATTTTAACAACTGATTTAATTGATAAGCAGACTTGCTACTCAGCTGAAATAGCAGGTGGGACGATTCATATGGCAGGTGCAGCAAAAGGGTCAGGAATGATCCACCCTAATATGGCAACAATGCTTGGTTTTGTGACAACGGATGCGCAGGTAAGTCCCAGTGATCTACAGATGGCACTTAAAGAAATCACAAACGAGACATTTAACCAGATTACAGTAGATGGAGATACATCTACAAATGATATGGTCCTTGTTATGGCAAATGGGATGAGCGAAACGGGAATATTGAGTCCAGCTCATAAAGATTGGCCCATTTTCATAGCGTTGTTAAAACAAACATGTGAAGAGTTGGCAAAATCAATTGCTAGAGACGGCGAAGGTGCTACCAAACTTGTTGAAGTAATAGTCAAGGGTGCCATTACAAACGAAGAGGCACAAAAAGCGGCTAAACAAATTGTTGGTTCTAATTTAGTGAAGACAGCTATTCACGGAGCAGACGCTAATTGGGGACGAATAATTGGTGCGCTAGGGCAAAGTCAAGTACAGGTTGATCCGAATAATGTAGATATTTCTATAGGCCCCATTCAAATGTTAAAAGAGAGTACTCCCGTTTCCTTTTCTGAAGAAGAAGCGAAGGCATATTTACTTGGTGAAATGGTGGAAATTCACGTTGATCTACATATTGGCGAATGCTTAGCAAAAGCTTGGGGATGCGATTTATCGTATGATTACGTGAAAATAAATGCAAGTTATCGTTCCTAAGGAGGAATAGACAATGAAGCGTATTGTAATAAAATGTGGGGGAAGCGTGATGGATCAGCTATCACCTGTGTTCTTTGAAAGTTTACATCATTTACAGAAGAATGGTTACCAACTTATTTTTGTTCACGGTGGTGGTCCTGAAATAAACAAAATGCTGCAAATACACAAGGTAGAATCACAATTTATCAATGGTTTAAGAAAAACAACGCCAGAGACTATGAAGATTGTTGAAATGGTGTTATCAGGTGTAGCCAATAGGAAGTTAGCAACATTGCTTGATAGTAATGGTTTTAAAGCAGTTGGTTTGAATGGAAGTGATCACGGTTTCCTACAAGCTGATTTTATTAATGAAACAGAGCTTGGGTTAGTAGGAGAAATTACCAAAGTGAAAGCGGAGTTATTAGAAGTAATTCTTAATAAAGGCTATATACCTGTTGTAACACCTATTGCTACAACAGAAAGTGGCAAGAAGTTAAACATCAATGCAGATTTTGCTGCTGCATCTGTAGCAAAAGCAATTGAAGCGGAAATGTGTATATTCGTCACCGATGTTGAAGGTGTATTAATTGATAAACAACTCGTAGAGCATTTAGATACAGAAGAAATAAAACAGCATATTGACAGTGGTGAGATATCGGGCGGGATGATACCAAAGGTAAACTCTGCAGTGGCGGTGTTAGAACAAGGCCTTGCTAGTGTAATGATTGCTTCTGGGAAGCACAACTTTTTTAATGGAGAAGCTTGGATAGGGACAAAAATGACAAAAAAACAAGTAGAGGTGGTACAATAATGAATCATTTATTCCCCACATATGCTCGCTGGGAAGTAGAACCAGCAGATGCAAAAGGCACAAAACTAATAGATAAAAACGGGAAAGAATATTTAGATTTCACCTCCGGAATTGGTGTCACTAACTTAGGTCATCGTCCCGATTCAGTCCAAGCAGCGATCACAAAGCAATTAAATAAGTTTTGGCATGTATCCAATCTATTTACACAAGAACAACAAGCAGTGGCAGCAGAAAAGTTAGCTCATGCATCTGGTTTAGCTTATACATTCTTTGCAAATAGCGGAGCAGAGGCAAATGAAGGGGCAATTAAATTAGCCAAAAAAGCTACAGGTAAAGATAAAATCATAACTTTTAATAAATCTTTTCACGGTCGAACAATTGCTACGATGGGTGCAACAGGTCAGGATAAAGTAAAACAAGGGTTTGGGAGTATGCTGCCAACATTTTCGTATGCTACTTTTAATGATATCGAGTCGGTGAAATCATTAATAGATAATGAAACAGCGGCCGTGATGGTGGAAGTGGTTCAAGGTGAGGGTGGTATTCATCTTGCAGATTCAGCCTTTTTAGAAGAATTGCAACAATTATGTCATGAATACCAAGCATTGCTAATTATTGATGAAATTCAAACAGGCATTGGTAGAACAGGTAAACCATTTGCCTTTCAACATTATGACCTACAACCAGACATAATTACCTGTGCAAAAGGGCTTGGAAGTGGGCTACCAATCGGTGCTATCATAGGCAAAGAAAATTTAAAGGAATACTTTGGTCCAGGTAGTCATGGTTCCACATTTGGAGGAAATCCATTAAGTATTGCCTCAGCAATCGCTACAATGGAGATAGTCTTCAATGAGGATTTTTTGTCAGAAGTGAATGAAAAAGCAGAATATTTACTTGAACAGTTGAAGAAATCGCTATACAATATAGAAGAAGTAACTGCTATTCGTTCATTAGGATTAATGATTGGTATAGAGATGAATACAAATACGGCATCTTTATTGCAATTCTTAAGAAATGATGGCTTGCTTACGTTATCGGCGGGTGAAAATGTCTTGAGATTATTACCACCGTTAACAGTAACAGTAGAAGAGATCAATCAAGCAGTCGCCATACTAAAAAAGAATATAGTTCCAGTTCAGACAGCCTGAAATATGGCTGCATTTTTAAAACTAAAAATGCATAAAAATTAATTTTGTTTAATGAATATACAGAAGTTCACGAGGTGTTAAAGATGGAAGGGTATCTACATTTAAAAAGCGGTCATTGTTATAAAGGGGAATGGCTAAATACGCCACCACAAAATGAGGTTGCAGGAGAAATTGTTTTCTTTACAGGAATGACAGGTTATCAAGAAGTGCTAACAGATCCATCCTATAAAGATCAGATTATCGTTTTCACTTATCCTTTAATTGGGAATTATGGCGTGAATGAATCAGACTTTGAGAGTAAGAAGCCACATGTAGCTGGAGTGATTGTTTATGAGGGGACTAATGAACCTTCACATTATCAATCTTCCTATACACTGAAGGAGTATTTGCATAAATGGAATATTCCTGTGCTAGGGCATATGGATACAAGGTCAATTGTGAAAAAAATTCGGGCAGTTGGTTCCATGCCAGCAACTATGTCAACTCATTCTGTAAAAGAAACAACATGGAGTAAACAAGAGGATCATAAGGTTGAATTGGTTTCTAATCCTCAGATGCACACATATGGTGAAGGTGATAAGCATGTTGTTCTTTATGATTTTGGCTATAAGAAATCAATACTTAATAGCTTATTACAGCAAAATTGTAAAGTGACCACTGTGCCATTTTCGACAACATTCAATGAAGTTGCTAAGTTAAATCCTGATGGTATCCTACTGTCCAATGGTCCTGGAGATCCGAAAACGCTTCAAAATGTCTTACCTGAACTTAAAAAAGTAATTACCAGCTACCCTACTTTAGGGATTTGTTTAGGACATCAGTTAGCAGCACTTGCACTTGGGGGTAACACAACAAAGTTATCTTTTGGACACAGAGGGGCGAATCATCCTATTAGTGATCTGAAAACAGGACGTGTCATGATGTCTTCACAAAACCATAGCTATGTTGTTGATACCGTAAGTTTAGAAACAACTGGGTTTAAAACAAGGTTCATTAATTTGCATGATCAATCTGTTGAGGGTCTTACTCATGAAATTTATCCGATTGAGACGGTACAATTTCACCCTGAAGCTAATCCTGGACCAACAGATACGCATTATTTATTTTTAGAATTTATTCAAACGATTGAAGAGAAGAAAGGGAGCGTTATCGCATATGCCTAAAGACAACAGTATCCAATCTATCCTGGTCATCGGATCGGGACCAATCGTGATTGGGCAAGCAGCAGAATTTGACTACGCAGGCACGCAAGCATGCGCGGCGCTTAAAGAAGAAGGCTATAAGGTAATATTAGTAAATAATAACCCTGCAACAATTATGTCAGATCACGCATTTGCAGATAAGATTTACTTTGAACCATTAACAGTAAATAGTATTGAAAAAATCATTCAAAAAGAAAAACCAGATGGCTTATTAGGAACTTTAGGTGGTCAAACAGGTCTAAATTTAACCTTTCAACTAAGTGAAGCAGGCGTATTAGATAAATATGAGGTGAAACTTTTAGGTAGCAGTATCGAAGCAATAAAAAAAGGTGAAGACCGGGAAGCATTTCGCCAATTAATGAATGACCTAAATGAACCAGTTCCAGAAAGTGAAATCGTTCATCATGTGGAAGAAGCGGTTGCGTTTGCTGAAAAGATTGGTTTTCCTATCATTATCCGACCTGCTTATACCCTAGGTGGAACAGGTGGCGGTATTGCAACAGATATGAATGAATTAAAGCATTTCGTTAAGAGTGGCCTAAAAGAAAGTACGATTACGCAAGTGCTAGTAGAGAGAAGTATTGCTGGGTTTAAAGAGGTAGAATATGAAGTGATGCGCGACAGCAACAATACTTGTATCACCATTTGTAATATGGAGAACATTGATCCAGTAGGTGTACATACAGGAGATAGTATTGTTGTTGCCCCGAGTCAGACATTAAGCGATGTAGAGTACCAAATGCTTCGTAGTGCTTCTGTCAAAATTATTTCTGAGTTAGGCATCATTGGTGGATGCAATATTCAATTTGCTCTAGACCCAGAAAGTAAAAATTACTACCTGATTGAGGTGAATCCTCGTGTTAGTCGATCTTCTGCTCTTGCTTCTAAAGCAACTGGATATCCGATTGCAAGAATGGCAGCAAAGTTGGCTGTAGGCTATCATCTTTCTGAAATTATTAACCCAGTTACTGGTGATACTTTTGCTAGTTTTGAACCGGCACTAGACTATTGCATTGTCAAATTTCCAAAATGGGCGTTTGATAAGTTCTCTGATGCTGATCGCAAATTAGGCACGCAAATGAAAGCAACAGGAGAAGTAATGGGGATTGATAGAAACTTGGAGAGAGCGCTGATCAAAGCGGTTCATTCCCTTGAAGGAAAAGGACTTGATCTTCACTATCCTCGGATCAAAAAAGATACAAAAGAGACGTTACTGAAGGAGTTAGCTGGCCAAACAGATGAAAGATTCTTCATTATATTAGAGTTAATGAGACGTGGGGTAAGCGCTGAAAAGATAAAAAACATCACTAAAATTGATTATTTTTATCTGTCAGCTTTCCAACGTTTAATCTCATTAGAAAAAGAGATTACACAAGCTTCACTCGAAAATATTGAGCCAGAAATGATGCAACTGATCAAAGAAAAGGGCTTTGGTGATGCCTACCTTGCTTCAGTGTGGCAGGTCGATGAAAAAGCTGTTCGTCATAAAAGAAAAGAAATGGGGATAATCCCATCTTATAAAATGGTTGATACATGTGCCGCCGAATTCGCTGCGTCTTCCAATTATTTTTACTCTAGCTATTTTGGAGAAAATGAACAAATACCGAGCGATAAAAGAAAAG
The DNA here is from genome assembly GCF_038007625.1 of Cytobacillus sp. FSL K6-0129. NCBI lineage: Bacteria > Bacillati > Bacillota > Bacilli > Caryophanales > Bacillaceae > Cytobacillus > Cytobacillus sp. FSL K6-0129. The sequence continues at coordinate 4,730,231 of NZ_JBBOXM010000001.1, forward strand.
TTTTAATCATTGGTAGTGGTCCGATACGAATTGGCCAGGGAATTGAATTTGATTATTGTTCTGTACAAAGTGTCTTTGCTTTAAAAGATGAAGGTATTGAAACGATTATGATTAATAATAATCCAGAAACAGTCAGTACAGATTTTACGACAGCAGATCGTCTTTATTTTGAACCATTAATCATTGAAGACGTGATGAATGTAATTGAAGCGGAACAAGTGAATGAAGTCATTGTTCAAGTAGGGGGACAAACAGCGCTTAACTTAGCTAATCAGCTAGAGGATTACGGGGTAAAATTACTCGGTACTGATTCGAAAACTATTGATACCCTTGAAGATAGAGAATTATTTTATCAATTATTAGATGAACTTGAAATCCCACATATTCAAGGATACGTGGCAGAAAATGAAGTTGAACTCGAACAATATGTAAACCAAATCGGCTATCCTGTATTGATTAGACCATCTTATGTAATCGGTGGGATGGGAATGGAAACCATTTATAATGATGAAGCGTTTCAAGTTTATAAAAAGAAGGATATTCCATTTCCTGTACTTGTAGATCAATTTTTACAGGCGAAAGAGGCGGAGCTTGACTTAGCCGCAGACGGAGAGCATGTTCTCATCCCGGCAGTTATGGAGCATATTGAAAGGACCGGGGTTCATTCTGGTGATAGTATGTCAGTCTTACCGCCACAAAGCTTATCGAAAGAAGTACAAAATCTTATGATTAAGTATGGACAATTGATGGTTAAAAAGCTTGGATATAAAGGTTTAATGAACATCCAATATATTATTGATGATAACAAAGTTTACTTACTTGAAGTAAACCCGAGGGCAAGTCGAACGGTGCCAATTGTAAGTAAAGTGACTGCTATTCCATTGGTTCAAGAGGCAACGAAAGTATTATTAGGAAAGCAATTTTTCGAAAAAGACCAACTTCCAGAAGATACGAAGCAAACATTTGTTACTGTCAAATATCCGGTTTTCTCTAACTATGCACTAAAAGGTCTTGATGCTAAAGTAGGACCAGAAATGAAGTCAACTGGGGAAGGAATTGCGTTAGCAGCGACTTTACCACAAGCTTTAAAGAAAGTGTTCCAATTACATGGAGATAAAGAACGGTCCGTTTTGTATAGTGGTGAATTAACAGATGGAATTAGGACATTGGCAAAAGAGTCAAATACCAAATTGCTAGATGCTCAAGGTGCCGAATTAGATGAAACAACTGTTGCACTTTACAATCCGTTCACTGGTGATGAAAACCAACGTATGCGGGAATGGGCGGTTAAAAACAGACTACACACTTTTAGTGAATTAGAGTCGCTTGAGGCCTATTTACTTGCTTTAACAGAAAAGGATTGGCAAGCAGTAGCAATTGAGGATTGGCAAAAAGACAATGTAAAGGAAGTGACGATATCATGATTACAACATCGACTGTATGTGGTAAAAAGTTAGATATACAAGGACAGGATATGCTAACATTAGCTGATTATTCTTCTGAAGAAATCATTGGTCTTGTCGAAAAGGCATATGAAATGAAGCAAACGGATCATCAAGCCGAAGAGCCATTGAAGGGCAAAATATTGGGAATGATTTTTGAAAAGTCATCTACACGTACAAGGGTTTCCTTTGAAGCGGGTATGTTACAACTTGGCGGTCATGCCCTATATTTAAATAGTAATGATATGCAAATCGGTAGAGGAGAAACGATTGCAGATACAGCAAAAGTATTATCTAATTATGTTGATGGTATTATGATTCGTACATTTTCTCATGATATTATAGAAGAACTTGCAACACATGCTACTATTCCAGTGATTAATGGGTTAACGGACCAATATCATCCTTGTCAAGCACTAGCAGACTTGTTAACGATTAAAGAAGTAAAAGGACAATTAGCAGGTATCAGTTGTGTTTATGTAGGAGATGGCAATAATGTAGCTCACTCATTAATGATTGCAGCAGCAAAAGTTGGCATGCATATGACGATTGCATGTCCGAAAGGCTACGAACCAGATGAAAAAGTGGTTGCTTTAGCACAAGGATTTGCTGAAGTGACAGGTAGTAAAATTCTCGTCGAAAACGATGTGAAAAAGGCGGTTGATGGCGCTGATGTCATCTATACAGACGTCTGGACGAGTATGGGTCAAGAAGAAGAAAATGAAATGCGTTTACAAGTCTTTCATGATTATCAAGTGAACGAGTCACTAGTAGCCTGTGCAAAAGAAGATTATTTATTCCTTCACTGTTTGCCCGCACACCGTGGGGAAGAAGTCTCGGCGTCTGTTATTGACGGTGATCACTCCGCTGTTTTCCAACAAGCAGGCAATCGCCTTCACGCACAAAAAGCCTTATTAACTGAATTACTATAAGTTTCCTGAAGCATGAATTATTCTGTTCCTAGAATGGTTCGTGCTTTTTATCATTAGAGGAGAATTTAGGCAGTTTGAGGTGAGCAAAAAGGTATAGCTCTTCCATTGAGAGGAAAAATGGGCAAAGATAGCTGCGGAGTAAGAGTGATTTAAAAAGTACACCCAACAATAAAAGCGCCAAAGCTAGGCTTGCAATCTGATTTGAGTAAAACACAATACCTACAATTTCCTTTATGATTCCTCCTTCTCGCGGAAATAATAAAAGTGTAAGTTTGAAGGAGGTGCTCATTTTGGGACAAAATCGACAATTTAGAGCAGGGCAGAAAGCGCCGAATAATGGTAAATATATTGAAATTGGAGAAACTGGCAGTAATGTGAATAACCCACAAGTGGTAAGTCTTCGTGCGGGTGATCGATTTCCTGAAAACTCAAACTATAATCGATTATGGACTTATCAAAGAAAACCATAATAATGAAACCGATCAGATGCCATCCCAAAATGTGGATGGCTTTACATATGGTAGGAAATAATTTTATAATAAAACAAAGGTCAAAAAAGGTCAGGAGTGTGACTTGCGATTGGATATTAATCAAATGACAACCTCTTTGCAAGAAGGTTTAATGACTGCCAAAAGGATGGCGACAAATAAAGGTCACCAAGAGGTGGATACGGTGCACCTATTCCTTTCCTTCTTGCAGGAGGATCATCTTTTTACAAATATTTTAAGACGAAGTGATTTTACAATTGAAAATGTGAAACAATCATTGCAACATTTATTAGAAAGAAAACCCAGGGTTAGTGGAAGTGGTGCGGATTTAAATTCTTTTTATCTTACTAATGATTTAAGAAAAACCTTGTCAAAAGCAGAAGAATTAAGATTGCAATGGCGGGACAATTATATATCCATTGAACATGTTTTATGGGCAGTGATTGTGGCAAAGACGAATGTTACAGACCTCTTTTTAATGAAAAAGAAGGATATCAAACAAGCAATTGAAGAGATCAGGGGGAATCAAAAGGTGACATCACAAAACCCAGAAGGTACTTATGAAGTACTTCATAAATATGGTAGAGATTTAGTGGAAGAAGTGAAAACAGGGAAATTAGATCCTGTCATTGGCAGAGATCAAGAAATACGTAATGTAATTCGCATACTTTCAAGGAAAACGAAAAATAATCCTGTCCTCATCGGGGAGCCAGGTGTTGGTAAAACAGCAATTGTTGAGGGATTAGCACAGAGAATTGTTAGAAAAGATGTACCAGAGGGACTGAAAGATAAGACGATTTTCTCATTAGATATGAGTGCGTTAATTGCTGGTGCTAAATTTAGAGGTGAATTTGAGGAACGCTTAAAAGCAGTGTTAGCAGAGATTAAAAAGAGTGATGGTCGTATTCTTCTGTTTATAGATGAGATACATACAATCGTTGGAGCTGGTAAAACAGAAGGTGCGATGGACGCTGGTAATATGTTGAAGCCGATGCTTGCCCGAGGTGAGCTACATTGTATTGGCGCAACAACATTGGATGAACATAGAAAGTATATTGAAAAAGATCCGGCATTAGAGAGAAGGTTTCAACAAGTATTAGTAAAAGAACCTGATGTAGAAGACTCTATCTCTATTTTAAGAGGTTTAAAAGAGAGATTTGAAATTCATCATGGGGTTAATATTCATGACAGGGCTATTGTTGCAGCAGCTACTTTATCTGATCGTTATATTACAGATCGTTTTTTACCAGATAAAGCGATTGATTTAATTGATGAGGCATGTGCAATGATCCGGACAGAGATTGACTCTATGCCTACGGAGCTTGACGAAGTAACAAGAAAGGTAATGCTGCTTGAAATTGAAGAGGCCGCTCTGCTAAAAGAGTCTGATGAAATCAGTCAAGGTAGGTTAGAGAAACTAAGAGAAGAACTTACTAACTTTAAGGAACAAGCGAAAGAAATGAGAGCGAAATGGTTAACAGAAAAGGCTGCGATACAATCGATACAATCAAAACGAGAGCAGTTAGAAATTTTGAAAAGAGAGCTAGAGGAAGCTGAGAATAAGTATGACCTTAATAAGGCAGCAGAGTTAAGACATGGGAAAATCCCTGCATGTGAAAAAGAGTTACAACAATTAGAAGAAGAGGCGAATAATAAAGAAAATGATAACCGTTTATTACGTGAAGAGGTAACCGAAGAAGAAATTTCTGATATTGTATCGAGATGGACTGGTATACCTGTCTCTAAATTAGTTGAAAGTGAACGGGAGAAGTTATTGCGATTAGAGTCGATTCTACAAAAAAGGGTCATCGGTCAAAATGATGCCGTCACACTTGTCTCAGATGCGGTCTTAAGAGCAAGAGCAGGTATAAAAGACCCGAAACGGCCGATTGGTTCTTTTATTTTCTTAGGTCCTACAGGAGTTGGAAAAACAGAGTTGGCAAAGGCTTTAGCGGAATCTTTATTTGATAGTGAGGAACATATCATTAGAATTGATATGTCAGAGTATATGGAAAAACATGCGGTATCAAGACTAGTTGGTGCACCACCAGGGTATGTTGGGTATGAAGAAGGTGGACAATTAACAGAAGCGGTTCGCAGGAATCCGTATGCCGTCCTATTACTAGACGAAATAGAGAAAGCACATCCTGAAGTGTTCAATATTCTTTTACAAATGTTGGATGACGGAAGGGTTACTGATTCTCAAGGTAGAACAGTTGATTTTAAGAATACCGTCATCATAATGACATCAAATATAGGATCTCATATTTTGCTTGAACGCGATGAAGCGAAAGAGAAGGGTAATATAATAGAAGAAACTCGGAATAAAGTATTAGAAATGTTACGATCGCATTTCCGGCCAGAGTTTTTAAATAGAGTAGATGAGGTTATTTTATTTCATCCTTTAGGTAAAGAAGAGATGAAAGGAATTGTTGAAAAACTAATCCATGAACTACAACAAAGGTTAACTCATCAACAAATTAACTTAACGATAGATGATAAGGCAAAGGCTTTTATTGCAGAAACGGCTTTTGATCCCATATACGGTGCAAGACCATTGAAGCGTTACATGCAAAGAGAAATTGAAACAGTATTAGCAAAAGAAATGATTGCGGGAAATATCCAAGCGAAATCACATGTAGCTATCACTAGTGACAGTACAAAACTCATCATAAAACAATCATGAACCAGTAGAAAATAGCATAAACTGGATATATTAACGAAAGTAAAAAAACAAAAGTCATCCATATTGGATGACTTTTGTTGCCATTCTTAATGTAGTCCTTCCTTCTCTTCTGGTGCTGCAGGAATGACAGCAGCAAGAATGTAAAGAAGAATACTTACTGCAACCGAAAGGACGGTTGCTGTTTGTAAATCATAACTTACACCATTCATGTTGCTTACTACATAAGTAACCATATTCATAAGTAAGAATGTCCAAATGAACGTCCAAATGTATTGCATTTTTACTCACCTCATACGTATGTCAGTCTATTTAATAGTATCATACAATGGTTGGATTATAAACGTGATTCACTGATTTTTTTTCATAGGATTATGTCTAAAATGTGAATAACAGTTGGAATCAAGCGTTTGAACTAATTCATTAAAAGCTAGGCAAATATCCTATTCAAATTACCTGTACAATCATACATTAGTATGAACAACAGTAAAGGGGTTAATAAAATGGATAGCCGAAACTTTCAACTGCATACAGAATGGAATATGATTCATTACCCAGAAAAGCCAAGTGGTTTCGGTATTCTTATCATTGGGGATGAACGCCATTTTGTTGATGAGAAACAAAGCTTCTGGACACAAAATGAAGGGAAATCATCTCTCATATCAGCATTAAGAAGAGATGGTTATACTATCTTTTATTCGAATCTATATGGGCGAAATTGGGGAAGTCGTAAAGCCATTGAAATGGCAAAAAGATTGTATGCCCATACGATTAGACATGAAATTATTAATGAAAGAATCCATATTATTGCTGAAGGTATGGGCGCACTTGTCGCTGGTGCATTAATGAATGAAATGAATGAGAATATACGGTCGATTACGTTTATCAATCCCATCTTTTCATTAAAAACACATTTGGAACAAGAAAAAGAACATAAATTTTTCTATAAAAAATTAAAGAAAGAAGTTGAGGCTGCACTTGTGAGTAATATTAAAGAGATAGATGAATCCATCGCAATAAATGAAGAACAATTCCTTCAAGTAGACCTCCCAGTAAAAATCATTCATATCCTCTCAAGTAGTCGTGCATATAAACAATCTCATCATTTAAAAGACTTATCAGTGAAATGGTCAGAAAACAATCAACAAGTCTCAATCAATTATTTATTACCAGAGAAAAGGCATAGTTTAAGCTACCATATTATTCGATTTCTCAACGAAAATGAGACGATATTATAAGTCTGAGGAAAAAATCCCTCAGCCAATTTTTTTGTTATGTAAAACTTGCTAGTTTGTTATAAGTCATATTTGAGTGAGAGATTTCGATGATATATAAAGATAATTCCGCATAGTATACAATAAAACAGACGACTGGAGGCTGGGGTATGAAGCAAGCAGTTGTAATTGATGGTTATAGTTTTGTAGGTTTTGCTACGTGTAAAGGGCTGTTAGAAGAAGGGACAGAGGTTTTACTGCTCAATTCATTGAAGGCAGATGATGCTTTAGAAAAACAATTATCCGTTGGGAGAAATGCGAACTTAACTGAAGTGGATATAGATAGTTTAAACACTTTGCTCGAAGATGAGGCCACTGTTTTTATTGATGGTTACAGTTTATATATTAAAGATATAAATATGGAGAGGTTTTTAGTTCCTATCTTAGATAAAATTTCTTTTGAAAAGCGAAAATGTGTGATTACTTTGCCCATTCAATGGTTGTATACAGGTCATTCAAAAAAATGGGTGCAAAAGACCTTTTCTCATGCTCATATCTATTACTTACCAACAGTATATGGACCGTTTCAACCGGAAGAAATGCTTTTTCAACAAAAGCTAATGCATAATAACCACAATAAAAGTGTCAGTGAAAAGGAATGGCGAGCTGATGCTGTTTATATTGACGAAGCCATCACCTGTTTATTGCATGATTTTTTATCAAACAATAAGAGTGGAGAAAAAATAATTAGCAGTGGAATTGAAAACCATTGGCAGCAATGTGTAGATTATTTACAAATTAATCTTGGAAGTCATACTGTAAAAGAAGATAACAGTTTAAGAGACGAACCTCAAACAATTCATATTAATAACCATCTATCGGTGGAAAAAGCGCTTAGTCAACAGAAAAGACATGTGGATATTCTCCCATAAATATAAAAGTACTTTCATCGGAAAAACCTTTTCAATCACTAGGATAAAAGGTTAGAATGATGTTAGTTGGTCTTTTCGAAAGAAAAAATCAACTAACATAAAGGGGCGAAAGATATAGAAATGAAGAGAGCTTTAATTAAGTGGGGGAGTTTGGTTCTATGCCTTCTTCTATTATCGTCATGTGGACAGGTATTTTCTGGGGGTCAGCTGCAAAAGGCTGGCTTATTAGTGCCGGATACCATTAATGATCAAGTGTGGGGTACGAAAGGGTATAAAGGCCTACTCAAGATACAGTCTACTTATGATATTGATGTGTATTATAAAGAAGGAATGAACTCACAACTCGTTGTCGAAAGAGCGGTAAAGGAATTTTCAAAAAAAGGGGTCAATTTAATTTTTGGACATGGAAATGAATATGCAGAGTACTTTAATCAAATATCAGCACAATATCCAGACATTCAGTTTATAAGCTTTAACGGGGACGCACAAAATGAAAATACGACAAGTTTAAATTTTGAAGGATATGCAATGGGCTTTTTCGGAGGTATGGTGGCTGGTGAGATGACATCTACTAATATTGTTGGTATTATTGCGGCATTTGAATGGCAGCCAGAAGTAAAAGGTTTTATTGATGGTGTGAACTTTCAAAATGATGAAGCAAATGTTAAAATACATTATGTTGAAAATTGGGATGATGCCCATAAGGCTGCGGGGTTAATGGACAAGTTGGTCATAGAAAAAGCAGATGTCGTTTATCCAGCAGGTGATGGATATAATGTCCCTGTCATTGAAAAAGTAAAAGAGCATGGTTTATATGCCATTGGTTATGTTTCTGACCAATCCCATTTAGGAAAATCAGCAGTATTAACAAGTACAATTCAACATGTTGACCATTTGTATGAAATAGTAGCAGAACAATTTCATAATGGAGAACTGCAGTCTGGGAACCTTTCTTTTGACTTTCAAGATGATGTCATTTCATTAGGTGCGTATAGTCCAGAATTATCTCCAACCTTTATTCAACAATTAAATGCAGCAGTAAAAAAATATAAAGAAACAGGTAATTTACCGAAAGAACCATCATAGGAGGATCACAGAATGTCAAATGATAAAACAATGGAATTTATGCAAATCGCGATGAAATATCTACCTGAAGCAAAAGCGGAACTAGAAAAGTCAGGTGTAAATTTATCAATGGAAATGATTCAACCGTTTATGACGATGTTTACACAAGTGATGAATGAAGCTTATGAATTAGGGAAAGCAGATGCACAAAAAGAGCATGAATAAGAAAAAAGCTAGCGGTGGTCTTGCCCCTGTCAAGTAGACAACATAAAAAGCTAAGCAGTGAGCGCGTGTCGATATTCAATCGGCGCGCGTTTCTTTAGTTTCTTTTGTCTTCGTTTGTAATTGTAATGGTAAATGTAATCCTCAAGAGCTTGCTCTAGTTCTTCTTCTCCCTTACACTTACTTATATACAGCTTCTCGGTTTTGAGGTGTGAAAAGAATGATTCTATACAGGCATTGTCCAGGCAGTTTCCTTTGCGAGAGTGGCTGCCTTTGATGCCATAATCCTTTAATCGGTTGCCGTATATTTTTGACGTGTACTGGAAGCCTTGATCCGAATGGAGAACGGCTCCAGCCACGTCTTTTTTCTTTGTCCATTTCTCTACCGTTTTTAACACAAGTTCCAAATCATTTCTTTGGGCTAGCTCCCAACTTACTATTTCGTTATTAAAGAGATCCTGTATGACCGATAAATAATAATATTCTTCGCCAACAGACACAAATGTGATATCCGTTACCATTTTTTGATTAGGTCCTACCGCCTTGAACTTCCTTTTCAGACGGTTAGGAAAGAGGTTAGAAGGACTATGACCATGTCGTTTTCTCTTTTTTCGGATGACTGATTGTATGTTCATTGCCGTCATCAATCGGTAGACCTTTTTGTGATTAATTAAATACCCGTTTTCATTTAATTCGTCTGTAATACGGGGTCGTCCATATTCGGGATGCATAAAATGTATGCCCAAAATGTGCTCTCGAATCTTTTGTTCATCCCTAACTTTTGCTTCGCGTTTATGATTGTTTTTTCTCCATTTGTAGTAGCTAGCCGGTTTGATATAGGCAATCTCCAACAGCCAGGAGACCGGATAGGTAACCCTTAACTCATCCACCAATTCATATTTCATTCGTCTGGGGTTTTCTCCTCCTTTACCAGATTTGGATACTGCTTTTTTAGAAATTCAACTTGTGCTTTCAAATAATCCCTTTCCTCTTCAACCGACTTAAATTTAGTCCTAGGCCTGCCTTTTAAAGGATTAGAAACTCCTTTACGCTCATCAAACGGGGCTCCTTCTTTCCATTTCTTAACCCACACTTTAAGCTGGCTGCAGTGACGGATTCCCAGTTCCTCTGCCAATGCTTTATAACTTTTAGACCCATTCACATATTTCATGACGGCATTATGTTTAAACTCTTCCGAATAACTATTAAAAGTTTGTCCTTTCTTTGCCATAGAAAAATCCCCTCCAAGGTAGCATTCTTTCCTTCATGGTAACATGAAGGTTTTTTTGAATGTCTACTTAAAGGGGACATTAACACGGCGTGGGATCGCCGTTAGCTTTTTTTATTCATAAAGACTTCAACGATTGGAGCAGCATGTTTTAAAAGTGGTTTTAATTCCTCTGCAGAATCCATTAATTGAGACATATTGACCATTAATTCCCCTAAATCTAATTGTTCGATTGTATTCAAAATAGAAGGTGATTTTTCCTCCTCCTGCTGATGTTTTCTTCCGAGAATCCAATCTTCACTTTGACGAGCATCTCTATTACCAAACATAAATTGATTAAAAAACGGTTCTTCACTCATATAAGCAATCCTCCTTTTGATCTTCTATTGTATAGGTTATTCCTTATAATATATGGGTGAATAAAAGAAAAGGTTGGACGAAAATAATAATTATGAAGAAAAATATTGAAACTATACCTGCTTATTTGATAAAATTAGTACCAAGTACTAATAATTGATATTAAATTTTATTTCTCGTAAACAAAAAGGTTGAATTTCTTATAACGACAAAGTGGAAAAGAAAAAGGGAGTGGGAAAGATGAATGCTGGAATTGTTGGCTTAGGTAGATACTTGCCCGAAAAAATAGTAACGAATGCTGATTTAGAAAAAATAATGGATACTTCAGATGAATGGATCCGCACGAGAACAGGTATCGAACAAAGGCGGATTGCCGATGACGATACAGATACTTCTGATATGGCATTCGCTGCTGCAAAAAAAGCATTACAGGATGCAGACTTGTCTCCTGAAGATATCGATTTAATTATTGTCTCAACTGTCACACCAGATCAGCCATTTCCAAGTGTTGCTTGTTTATTGCAGGAAAAGTTAGGGGCAAAGAAAGCAGCAGCTATGGATGTAAGTGCAGCTTGTGCTGGTTTTATGTACGGTGTGATTACAGCGAAACAATTTATTGAAACGAAAACGTATCAGAATGTACTAGTGGTAGGCGTTGAAAAGCTGTCTAAAGTAACCGATTGGTCTGATCGTAATACAGCTGTCCTTTTTGGAGATGGTGCGGGTGCTGCTGTCATTGCCCCTGTATCTGAAGGAAGAGGCATTTTATCATTTGAACTAGGAGCAGATGGGAGTGGAGCGAAGCATCTCTATCAAGATAAGTACATTGTGATGAATGGTAGAGAAGTTTATAAGTTTGCTGTTAGACAAATGGGTGAAAGTTGTATTAATGTATTAGAAAAAGCAGGTTTAACAAAAGAGGATGTAGATTTTCTTATCCCTCATCAAGCAAATATTCGTATCATGGAAGCTTCTAGACAACGTTTAGAGTTACCAATTGAAAAAATGTCAAAAACAATTGATAAATATGGTAATACATCAGCATCTTCTATACCAATTGCTATGATTGAGGAGATAGAAGCTGGGAAAATTAAAGATGATGATATTATCGTAATGGTCGGATTTGGTGGCGGATTAACATGGGGAGCCATCGCTTTAAAATGGGGAAAATAAGTATAAATATAATAGGTTTTATTGATATAAAAGGAGTGACATAATAGTGGAAAAAAAACGTGTCGTTGTAACAGGACTTGGAGCAGTAACACCGGTTGGAAATAATGTAGAACAGTCGTGGAGTAATATTAAAGCTGGAAAATCTGGAGTAGGACCGCTAACAAGATTAAATGCTGATGAATATCCTGCTAAAGTAGCTGCGGAAGTGAAGGATTTTGATATTCATGAGTATTTAGAGAAGAAAGATGCAAGAAAGATGGATCGCTTTACTCATTATGCAGTGGCTTCTTCCATCATGGCAGTGAAAGATGCTAATTTGACGATAAATGATGAAAACGCGCATCGTGTTGGCGTTTGGGTAGGATCAGGAATCGGTGGAATGGAAACATTCGAGAATCAATTTGAAACCTTTTTAAACAGAGGCTACCGCCGAGTGAGTCCATTCTTTGTACCAATGATGATACCGGATATGGCTGCAGGGCAAGTATCAATCACATTAGGTGCAAAGGGAGTGAATTCTTGTACAGTAACCGCTTGTGCAACTGGAACGAATTCAATCGGTGATGCTTTTAAAGTCATTCAGCGTGGTGATGCTGATGTCATGGTAACAGGAGGAGCAGAAGCACCAATTACGAGAATGTCTGTTGCAGGATTCTGTGCTAACACAGCGCTATCTACCAATCCAGATCCAGCTACAGCAAGTCGTCCATTTGATAAAGATAGAGATGGATTTGTTATCGGAGAAGGTGCAGGTATTCTCATTCTTGAAGAATTAGAACATGCACTAGCTCGCGGTGCCAATATTTATGCTGAAATTGTTGGGTATGGTTCTACTGGAGATGCCTATCATATTACCGCACCTGCACCAGAGGGGGAAGGCGGTGCGCGTGCAATGAAAATGGCACTTGACGATGCGGGACTCACTCCTGAACAAATCGATTATATTAATGCTCATGGTACGAGCACAGATTATAACGATAAATATGAAACTGTTGCAGTGAAAAGTGTTTTTGGTGAACATGCTTATCATTTAGCCATTAGTTCAACCAAATCTATGACAGGTCACCTTCTAGGTGCTGCCGGAGGCGTTGAGGCGATTTTCTCTATCTTAGCGTTAAGAGATAGTACGTTGCCACCAACGATTAATTACAATACAAAAGATCCAGATTGTGACTTAGATTATGTACCTAATGTATCAAGAGAAAAAACTATTGGAGCTGTTATGAGTAACTCATTAGGCTTTGGTGGTCATAACGCAACAATCGTCTTCAAAAAATATCAATAATAAAATGAAACACGGATAAGTTCTGCTTTGTTACATGGCGGAATTTGTCCGTGTTTTTTATATTTTTATGGTTTTCTTTTGAACCGATTATTTGTCTCTTCCATAAAATAAACAACAACATTTGATGGGAGAGAAACATATGCCGGTAATTAGAACAGATGAATGGTTAAATCAGCATTTTACTGATCCAGAAAAGTTAATTGAACCATTGTTAGATTCATTCCATGAAAACGAGCCACAAAGGTTATACCAATTCTTATCCTCCTTTGGCATGTATTCACCAAATAGAAGGAATAAAGAACAATTCAAACAGTTAAAAGAAAATAGAACATGGGAAAAGGTTGAATTGTTATTAAATAAGTATAGAAAAAACTGGAAAGGGCCAGATGTCCCAATTTACTTATTTCCAATTGCACAAGGCGGATTATTCTTTAGAACATCTTATGTGAAGTCTGGCTTGTCATTCCCTGACAAGATGTTTTTATTTCTCGCTCCATTAGAAGATGAGAAAGAGTTAGAAGCATTATTTGTTCATGAATACCATCATATCTGCAGAATGAAGAGATTAAAAAAAGAAATGGCTGAGTATACACTATTGGATAGCATAGTATTAGAAGGATTAGCAGAATGGGCAGTGGAGAAGAGTTGTGGAAAATCGTATCGTTCAAAGTGGTGCACAGAACATGATAGAGAAAGAATACGATACTATTGGCATAAATATGTAAAAAACAATATAGACATAAAGAGAGACAATGAATTACATGACCAAATTCTATTCGGTGAGGGGAAATATCCAAAAATGCTTGGCTATTCCATTGGCTATGAAATTGTCTCAATGTATGACAATGAAAAGAAAATCAAGCTTAAAGAAAGCATGGTTATTCCTTCGAAGTTATTTTTGCCTCAGTGGGAAAAAGAATAGAGTAGGTGAGAAAACATGTAAAGGAAATAAGGAAATTGTCAAAGTAAGTAAAATAGTATATTTTCCTTATATTAACATACAAGTAACAGGATGTAAGAACTATTTCATGACCACTCCATACTATTTATAATATTATCAAAAGATAGATTTTTGAAAAAATTCCTTGTATTCGTAATCTATTTGTAATAATATACAGATAATTAATCCTAGTACTAAATATTTTACAATACTGTAAGATATTACGATTGAGGTGTTGAAATGGTAGGAAAAGAAGATAGTCCTAGCTTGGACACAATTTTACAAGTAAAAGAATTAAAAGCAGGTTTTGATATAGACGGAAAGGTCTATCACGCAGTAGATAATGTATCTTTTGACGTAAAGAAAAAACAAATTCTTGGTGTCGTGGGAGAATCAGGCTGTGGAAAGAGTGTCATGTCTATGTCCATTATGCAGTTATTACCGAAGGAAACAGGAAAAGTCACTGGTGGTGAAATTGTTTTTGAAGGTAAGAATATTGAGAATTACTCCATTAATCAAATGAATACCATCCGAGGTAATGATATCTCAATGATTTTCCAAGAACCAATGACGGCACTTAACCCTGTATTCACAATTGGTTTTCAATTACAGGAGATTCTCTTTAATCATCAGAAGATTTCGAAAAAGGATGCGCGAGAAAAAAGCATCCATCTTTTAAGACAAGTAGGCATATCAAGGCCAGAGAATATCGTTGATGAATATCCCCATCAACTTTCAGGGGGAATGAGGCAACGGGTAATGATTGCTATTGCGATTGCCTGCCAACCAAAGTTACTTATAGCTGATGAGCCAACGACTGCATTAGATGTGACAGTACAAGCCCAAATACTAGATTTATTAAGGGAAATTCAATCAATCAATAATATGGCAATAATTCTCATTACCCATGATCTTGGGGTCGTTGCTGAAATGTGTGACGATGTAATTGTTATGTATGCTGGGAAAATTGTTGAAAGAACAAATGTAGATGCACTTTTTCATAACCCTAAACACCCTTATACACAGTTATTATTACAATCGATCCCTAAATTGGATGAAGAAGAGAAAGAATTAGGGTCGATTGACGGCTTAGTACCATCCCTTAAAGATATGCCAGAAGTTGGTTGTAGATTTGCTGATCGTTGTCCAAAAAGAATGCCTGAATGTACTGAAATCACACCTTTATTAGGTTTTGTTGAAAATGGACATGAGGCTGCTTGTCTTTTATATGAGAACAGCTATCAGACTAATGGGAGGAATACATATGTCAAATAACACAGCTGAGAAGCGAGAAGTGTTATTAGAAGTAGAAGATTTAAAAACATATTTCCCGATTAAAGCAGGTTTTTTTCAAAGAACGGTAGGACATGTCAAAGCTGTAGACGGAGTTAGTTTTCAAATACATAATGGCGAAACATTTGGACTTGTTGGAGAATCGGGTTGCGGCAAATCAACGACAGGTCGAACGCTTTTAAAACTTATGAATCCAACAGATGGAAAAATTATTTTTGATGGACAAGATATTTCAAGTTTGAAAGGAAAAACTTTAAGAGCAATTCGCAAAGATTTTCAAATGGTTTTCCAAGATCCATACGCCTCACTTAATCCAATGCAAATGGTTGGGGACATCGTCTCAGAACCGCTCGTTAATTTTAGAGGGAAATCAGTGAAAGAATTAAAAGAAGAAGTCATGGATCTCCTTAATAAGGTCGGACTTCCGTCAGATGCTTATTATAAATATGCTCATGAATTCTCTGGTGGTCAAAGGCAAAGGATTGGTATTGCGCGAGCATTAGCACTACGTCCAAAGCTAATTATTGCGGATGAACCTGTATCAGCACTTGATGTATCTGTACAGTCCCAAGTATTGAATCTCTTAAAGGAACTGCAAAATGAATTTCAATTAACATTTTTATTTATTGCACATGATTTGAGTGTTGTTAAGCATATGAGTGATCGAATTGCTGTGATGTATTTAGGTGGAATTGTTGAAGTAACTGATAAGAATAGTATTTTTGCAGAACCACTTCACCCATACACACAAGCTTTGATTTCGGCCATACCTGAGCCGGATCCGAGAAAGAAGAAACAGAGAATTATCTTAGAAGGTGATGTACCAAGTCCGGCCAATCCTCCAACGGGTTGCCCGTTTCATCCACGCTGTTCACATGCCATGAAAGAGTGCATGGAAGTGAAACCGACTTTAAAGGAGGTGAAGGCTGGTCATAACGTAGCTTGTCATTTATATAACTAAAAAATCATTTAGGGGGAGAACAATGAAAAAGAAATCTTTTTGGTTAATTTCGTTATTACTCGTATTCTCTATGTTTCTAGCAGCTTGTAATAGCGGGAACGAAACGAGTGGGAATGAAAAAGATGGAGATAAAGAAGAAGCCAACACTGGTGAACCGGTTGAGGGTGGGAAAGTCACGTTAGCGGTAACAACTGCGCCTGAAGGGGTATTTGAAGCGGCTTACTACCGTAGTGTAGTTGATGCACAAATTTTAGAATTTACCGGGGATGAAATTTATCAAGTAAATGATGACCTTGAGTATGAACCAGATCTTGCTTCATGGGAAATTAGTGAGGATAAGTTAACATACACTTTCAAATTTAAAGAAGGTGTAAAATGGCATAATGGTGAAGAATTGACAGTAGAAGACTGGCAATTCGCATTAGAAACAATGGCTGATCCAGATTATGATGGCGAGCGTTTTAATTATGTAGAAGGCATTAAAGGCGCAAAAGCGAAAAAAGATGGGAAAGCAGACTCAATTGAAGGCATTAAAGTGATTGATGACTATACAATCGCAATTACATTTGAAGAAATGAAGCTAAACAACCTTGAGAATTTATGGTCCCATCCAATGCCTAAGAAGCATTTTGAAGGTATAGCTGTAGCTGATTTAGGTGAATCAGAGCAAGTAAGAACAAATCCAGTAGGCCTTGGACCATTTAAAGTAAAAAGTGTGAAACCAGGTGAGTACGTAGAGTTAGAGAAATTCGCAGATTACTATAAAGGCGAACCTAAACTAGATAATATAGTAGTAAAGGTAATTGACGCTTCTGTAGCTAATGGAGCACTCCAAAATGGTGAAGTTGATATTATGGAGGTAATTCCTAACCAAGTGGAAGAGCTTGAGAAGATGGATCATATTTCTGTTGAAGAGACAACAGGAGTTGGTTACTCGTATATTGGTTTAAGATTCGGACATCGTGACCAAGAAGCACGTACGAATAAAGATGATATTGATAAGTTCAAAAACAAAGATCTTCGCCACGCCCTTTTATATGCAATCGACCGTCAAGCAATGATTGATGCATTCTTGGCTGGTAAAGGTAAAGTCTTTAATACGGTTATTCCATCTACTTTCTGGATAGCAGCAGACGAATCTGAGTTAAATCAATATGAGTATAATCCAGAAAAAGCAAAAGAATTATTAGAAGGAGCCGGCTATAAAGATGTAGATGGAGATGGGTTCGTGGAAGATCCAGATGGAGAACCTTTCTCAATTTCTTTTGGGCATTATGCAGGAAATGCTACATTTGAAGGCCGTTCTCAAGCGATTATTCAATCTTGGAATGATATCGGTGTAAAAACAGAGTTAGCGACAGGGTCATTAATCGAATTTAACCTATATAACGATATGAAAACAGAAGATGATGAAGCATTAGAAGCATTCTTTGGCTCATGGAGCACTGGTTCTGACCCAGATCCATCAGGGTTATGGGCGAATAATGCGGAATGGAATTTTGGTCGTTGGGTAAATGAGGAAAACGATAAATTACTGAACGATGCATTGAGCGAAAAAGCGTTTGATAAAGACTATCGTAAAGAAGTTTATGTAGAGTGGCAAAAACTATTCAATGAAGAAATACCAGCTATTCCATTATGGGAAAACTTAGATTTATACGGTATTAATAAACGCTTACAAGGTGTTCATATTAATGCGGTTGGATTCCAAACTAATACTCATGAATGGTATGTTACAGAATAAGCGTCACGCGAACTTTTAATTGATAAGGAGAATGGAACATGCTGCAATATTCACTTCGCAGAATATTAGGTATGATACCGTTGTTATTCCTTACTTCCATTGTGGTTTTTTCCCTGGCGAAGTTTATGCCAGGGGACCCTTTTGGGGGTGAAATTGACCCATCGAATACAAATCCAGAATATATTGAAGAGATGAGAGAAAAACTGGGATACAATGATCCCATTCCTATTCAATATATCAGATGGGTGACAAATTTCGTACAAGGAGACTTCGGACACTCGACAGCACATAAAATACCTGTGTTTGATTTAATTGTAGACCGTTTACCAAATACGATATTTTTGGCAATCGTATCACTTATAATTACATATATTTTTGCTTTTGCTATGGGGATGTATTCCGGTAGAAAGCCATATACATGGGGAGATAATCTAATTGCAGGTTACAATTATGTAGGTCTTGCTATTCCATCCTTTGTTGCAGGAATAATAGCTATTTACTTTTTCTCTTTTCAACTAGGTTGGTTTCCGTTTGCGGGATCTGTTGAAGTAGGGCTACAACCTGGTACTTGGGATTATTATGTTAGTAGAATGCATCATGTGCTCCTACCAGCTTTAATTCTTGGTCTTATGGGGACAGCTTCCTATACGCAGTTTTTACGAAATGATGTCATCGAAAACAGCCGTAAAGATTTTGTACGTACTGCTAGAGCAAAGGGCACAAGTGAATCTGCTATTTATAATAAACATATTTTACGAAACTCAATGATACCATTAATCACTTTTTTAGGTTTTGATATTGCTACATTAATAGGTGGTGCGGTTATCACTGAAACAATTTTTACTTATCCAGGTATAGGTTTATTGTTTTTGGAATCAGTGGATAGAAGAGATTATGCTGTGTTAATGACGATTACCATGCTGCTTTCATTTTTAACTTTATTAGGTAACCTAATTGCGGATTTACTTTATGGCATTGTTGATCCGAGAATTAGATTAGGATAGGAGGCAAATATGGTTAAAGCATCTTTAAATACAGACGGTCAAGTTTTAATGGAAAACAAACAAAAGCAGTTCTCTCCTTGGAAATTAGCGAGAAAAAAATTTCTCAAGAATAAAATTGCAATGACTAGCTTAATTGTTTTCGTCTCATTTGTACTGATTGCGGTTTTTGGCCCACTATTTACTACACAGGATATTACACGAATCAATTTTATGTCGATGAACTTGCCACCTTCTGCGGAGCATTGGTTCGGAACAGATACAAATGGTAGAGATATATTTACACGTATGGTATATGGAGCGAGAACATCACTGTTAATTGGTTTATCATGTATGACATTTATTATTGTTATCGGAACAATAGTCGGAGCAATTGCTGGATACAATGGCGGAAAAATTGATCAAATATTTATGAGAATAACAGACTTTGTACTAAACTTTCCATTTCTAGTCTTTGTTATTGTTCTTAATACCATTTTAGTTGGGAAAGTCTCTGGCGTTTGGACGTTGATATTAGTTATCAGTTTATTAAGCTGGGGTGGCGTTGCTCGGATTGTTCGCAGTCGTTTTTTATCAGAAAAAGAAAATGAATATGTTTTAGCAGCGAAATCAATTGGAACAAGACCTATCAAGATTATTGGGAAGCATATATTACCTAATGTAGCTTCGACAATCATTGTTCAAGCAACCTTAATGTTGGCAGTTACAATTGTGGCTGAAGCAGGTTTAAGCTTTTTAGGGTCTGGTGTACCAGCTAATATACCAAGTTGGGGTAATATGTTATTTGAAGCACGTGATTCTGATGTATTAAGGAATAAAACTTGGATTTGGGTACCGCCCGCTGCAGCTATTACAATCACCATACTAGCAATAAATTTCATTGGAGAAGGCATAAAAGACGCTCTTAACCCTAAATCTAGAAGGTAAAGGCCTAGCCGGTAAGTCTGAAAAAGAATGCAATTGACCTTTAAGGTAAATGTATTCTTTTTTTTTTTTTTTTGGAGAAATCGGTTATTTGATTTGTAATGAGTGGAAGATTTAGTTATTTACTATTTATTCTAAATTATATTAATATTTATTTTAGTGAATAATAAATGAATATTATAACATTTACTTCCATAATAAATACGCTATATATATCAAGTATATTTCAATATAAAGTACAAATTGCTTTCTAATCAAAGGTAAAAAAAGAATAATAATGGATTAGATTGTAAAAGAAAGGAATAAAAACTGAGTTGTTTGCCCATACTTATTGACAAATAATCATGCGAGTGGGGGTTAGGAAATGTTATATCTTCATGATGTTTGGGTGAACTGGTTTGAAGGGGAAGAGAATGGTTACAATGTTTGTCAATTTCATGAATGGCGAAAAGATGATGCAGTTGAATTATTGGATCAAGTACCATTACTAAGGATCACACCAGCACTATTTCATTATATTGAAAATGATTTATCTGAATTACCACAACAGCTATTGAATGACGTGTATCAAAAAGCGTATTTAAGAAAAAATCATGAAAGAGTGCAATTGGATTATTGTTTTGTCATTACTGATGGGATAAGCATTATGGCCGTTGATACAATAGGGTATCATATTCCAATTCGAAAGAGTAGATTGATACCAAGACAAGAACAACTTACATATGAAATGATTTCTAATCACGATGAAATGGAATATACTTTTGAACAAAAGCCGAGTCTAAAAAGTTTTCACATTCTTTCTCCAGATCCAGAATTAATGAAAGGCCTGACAAGGAAGGAAAGGCAGCTCAAACAATTAATGTTTATGGCACTAGATCAACTTCATAGTTCAGAAAATGAAGCGGAAATTCGCTATTGGTTTACAGAATGGATGCCTGAAGAGTATAAAAGTATTCAATCAATGGGTTTCCATGATGCATGGATGAATTTATATGAAGACAGTAAGATAGGTTGGTCTAAGAAACATGAAAGATTTTGTGAGAATATCATTAAAGGACAACCTTTTTTTGAAAAGTTATGGGAAATGGAAAATGGTTCAAAGGTAAATTAAATCAAAAAGAGACGCTCAATTTAATTTGAACGTCCCTTTTTTTATTTCCTTTTTCTTCCTAATCCCATAGCGTTTTCCATCTTTTTAACCATTTTACCTGCAACTTTATTGGCATTTTCTGCTCCTGCATCTAATATCTCATCTAATTCTGCTGATTCCATGAGATGATGATATTTATCTTGAATAGGTTTTAAGTGGCTAATAATTACTGTAGCTAAATCCCCTTTGAAATCACCGTACCCTTTTCCTTCATATTTATTCACAATATTTTCAATTGATTCACCTGAGAATATCGAGTAAATCGTTAATAAATTTGAAACGCCAGGTTTATTCTCTTTGTCAAAAGCAACGATGCCATCAGAATCTGTTACAGCGCTTTTAATTTTCTTCTCAATTTGTTTCGGTTCATCCAAAATAGAGATAAATCCTTTTTTATTAGGGTCAGATTTACTCATTTTTTTCGTTGGATCTTGAAGTGACATGATTCGTGCGCCCACTTTTGGAATGCTTACTTCTGGAATCGTAAAGATGTCATTGTATTTTTTGTTGAATCTTTCTGCTAAGTCTCTTGTTAATTCTAAATGCTGTTTCTGATCTTCTCCAACCGGGACAATATCTGTACCATATAATAGGATATCTCCAGCCATTAGTGGTGGGTAGGTTAATAAGCCTGCTGAGACAGCTTCTTTACCAGCAGATTTATCTTTAAACTGCGTCATTCTTTCTAACTCACCGATATAAGAAATACATTGTAACATCCATGCGGCTTGTGCATGTGCAGGTACTTCGGATTGAACGAATAGAGTTGCCTTATTAGGATCTAAGCCTACCGCAACATAAAGTGCTGCTAGGCTACGGATATTGTTTCTTAGTTGTAAGCGATCCTGTGGAACAGTGATAGCATGTTGATCGACGATACAAAAGTAGCAATCATATTCATTTTGCAGCTCAACAAACTGTCTTAATGCCCCGATATAGTTACCAATTGTTATTGTTCCACTGGGTTGAATACCAGAAAAGAGTGTTTTTTTCATCATAATCCTCCTATTTGCTATGAGAAATGCATATAAAAAGACCACTCATCCCTAAAAAATCTAGGGACGAATGGTCCGCGGTGCCACCCTAATTATTCACATATGTGAATCTCTTAAAGACAGATAACGTTAGTCTAACGTGAATCGATATATTCATGCTCAAAAAGTCCATTCGATTTAATAGGTTGCTTATTCTCACCTACCATAAGCTCTCTTAAAACCATCTTAAATGTACTACTCTTTTCTCACAGCAATTTGTATTATTTATTTGTAATCATAATATAATATATGTAGAAGTAAATCAAGTGAGCGTTATAACAGCAAAAAAAATTTTTATTTGTTATATACCAATAAAACTTATGAAAACCCTTACATGACAATAATAATACATGTTTCGACATTTTTTTGAAAAAATATAGATAATTTAGATTATTTAAAACGGGCTTGAAATAAACTTTTAAAGAAACTATAATAAAACCTACCAAACGACATCTTTACAAACATATTACATTTTGTTCGGTTACAGGTAGATGGAATGATGAAAAGGTGAGTTTATCGTAGTCTAATAGATACAAATTTTAATATTCAAGCTGAATTATCTGAATAGAGGGAATTTGTTCTATCAAAATAAACTTACTTTCCTTAGTATGCATAAAGGAATCAACTCTTTTTTTATAATAAAAATTGTTTGATTTTTTCATCAATCTACTCTATGTGAACAACTGTTATTTCTGTGAAGAATCGTTTGAATTAAAAATAGGGGGTTTCACCGTGAAAAAAAGATGGTCAATCTTTTTAAGTATGCTACTTTTAGCTAGCATGGTTCTAGCAGCTTGCGCTGGCGGAGGCGATGACAATGCAGATGGTGGCGATGGAGGTAGTGATGTACCTCAAGAATTAAAAGTAAATATTAATACTGAACCACCTTCATTAAATCCAGGTTTGGCTGAAGATTCTACTTCTGGTACTGTTCTTCGTAACGTATTAGAAGGATTAACTCGAATTGGTCAAGACGATAAACCAGCAGCCGCTATGGCAGAAGATTGGGAAATCTCAGAAGACCAAAAAACATACACATTTAATATCCGTGAAGATGCACAATGGTCAAATGGAGATCCTGTAACTGCAGAAGATTTCGAATATGCATGGAAATGGGCATTAGACCCAGCTAATCAATCAACATATGCATATCAACTATATTATGTTGAAGGTGCAGAAGCTGCTAACACAGGAGAAGGTAGCTTAGATGATGTTGGCGTTAAAGCTGTAGATGAAAAAACTTTAGAAGTTACATTAGCAAACCCAACACCTTACTTTCTTGAACTAACAGCTTTCTATACTTATTTACCAGTAAATAGTAAAATCGCAAAAGAAAATCCAGACTGGGCAACAGATGCTGGTGAAAATTATACGACAAACGGACCTTTCCACTTAGCTGAATGGTCTCATAGTGACCAAATCACTCTTGAAAAGAGCGACACTTATTGGGATAAAGACACTGTAAAATTAGATAAAATTGAAATGTACATGATTAATGATCCAAATACTGAATTATCTATGTTTGATAATGGTGAATTGGATTGGGCAGGTTCTCCGACAGGAGCTCTTCCAACAGATGCAATGCAAGCACTTAAAGATGATGGTAGATTAGAAACACAAGCAATTGCCGGTGTTTATAACTACAAATTCAATACTACTATTGAACCATTAGATAATGAAAATATTAGAAAAGCTTTAACTCACGCAATTAATCGTGATTCAATTATTAATAACATTTCACAAGGGGAACAACTTCCAGCTATGGCAATCGTTCCACCTACGATGTTCCCAGAAAATGAAGAAGGGTACTTCCCTGATAATGATGTTGAAACTGCTAAAGAATTCTTAAATAAAGGTCTTGAAGAATTAGGATTAAGCGATGCATCAGAATTACCAGAAATCAAGCTTTCTTATAACACATCTGAAGCACATCAAAAGATTGCTCAAGCCATTCAAGATATGTGGAGTGAAAATCTTGGAATTAATGTAACTCTAGATAATGCTGAGTGGAATGTTTTCCTTGATAGTGTAAATAGTGGAGACTTCCAAATTGCTCGTATGGGTTGGTTAGGTGACTTCAATGACGCTATGAACTTCTTGGAAATGTACAAAGATGCTGACGGTGGAAATAACAACACTGGTTGGGAAGATCCTGAATTCCAAAAATTACTTGAACAATCACAAACTGAAACAGATGCTGAAAAGCGTCAACAATTATTAAAGGATGCAGAGGCAATCTTTATGGAAGCAATGCCGGTTGCACCAATTTATTTCTATACAAATAACTGGGTTAAAGATGATAACCTAAATGATGTTTTTGTATCTGGATTAGGCGATGTTCAATTTAAGTGGGCTCACTTTGAATAATTTGATCTTTTAAATGTAAGGTATATGGGATGAAACTTCCTATATACCTTCGTTCTTGTAATAGGTATTATCCTTCTAATGGTAAAAATGTATTATATTATCTATTATGAGCTTTGCAGTTGTAGACATACTGACCTCAGTAAAATCAATTGGAGGTGTTGGACAATGACGAAATATATAGGAAAACGTCTGTTATATATGATAATTTCATTATGGCTAATTGTAACGGCAACATTTTTCCTTATGCGCATTGCACCTGGAAACCCGTTTGCTTCAGAAAAGAAACTACCACCAGAAATTGAAGCGAATTTACAAGCACATTATGGCTTAGATCAGCCATGGTATCAACAATATTTTGATTATCTAATCAATGTAGTAACGTGGGATTTTGGCCCATCTTTTAAATACAAAAGTCAAACAGTTAATGATTTGATCACAGAAGGATTCCCTGTATCTTTTGTATTAGGCTTTCAAGCAATACTAATTGCCGTTGCCTTAGGTGTTTTATTTGGTGTAATCGCTGCTTTAAGGCAAAATAAATGGCAAGATTATTCAACAATGGCTGTTGCTGTTTTAGGAATATCCGTGCCATCATTCATTATGGCAACATTTTTACAATATTTCTTAGCAATAAAACTGCAAATATTCCCGGTAGCTCGTTGGGAATCATTTATGCATACCATTTTGCCAGCTCTTGCACTTGCAGCAGGACCGATGGCTTATATCGCAAGACTCACACGATCTAGTATGATTGAGGTATTAGCAAATGATTATATTAAAACTGCTAAAGCAAAAGGCTTGAGCGGTGGAGTAATTACAGTTAAGCACGCAATGAGAAATGCTCTTCTTCCGGTAGTTACTTATTTAGGACCATTAACTGCTGGTGTTTTAACAGGTAGCTTTGTTATCGAGAAGATTTTCGGTATTCCAGGGTTAGGTTTCCACTTCGTAACAAGTATTACAAATCGTGATTATACAGTAATAATGGGTGTGACAGTGTTTTATAGTATTCTTTTACTATTAGCTATTCTCCTAGTGGATATTGCGTATGGAATCATCGACCCAAGGATTAAACTAGCTGGGAAGAAAGGAGAATAATAAATCATGCAAAGTGCGAATGATAAATTCAAAGTTGTCGGCACACAATTAGATGATGCCGAAAAGATTTCGAAGCCAAGTCTTTCATTTTGGAAAGATGTCTTCATTAGATTCCGAAAAAATAAGCTTGCTATGTTTGGTATAGTCCTACTTATTATTCTCATCTTCATGGCAATCTTTGGACCATATATGACAGAATATGACTATAAGTCAAATGATTTAACAAATAAAAATCAGCCACCTTCTGCTGAGCATTGGTTCGGTACCGATGATCTTGGACGAGATATGTTTGCTCGTACGTGGGAAGGTGCTAGAATTTCGATCTTTATCGGTGTTGCAGCTGCGTTAATCGATTTATTTATTGGTGTTGCCTGGGGCGGAATCGCCGGATACAAAGGTGGTAGAACCGATGAAATAATGATGCGTGGTGCCGATGTTTTATCAGGCATTCCTTACTTGTTATTAGTTATCTTGTTAATGGTTGTGCTTGGCCAAAGTTTAAGTACGATGATTATTGCTATGACAATAACCGGATGGATTAATATGTCCCGGATTGTTCGAGGGCAAGTACTTAGCTTGAAGAATCAAGAATTTGTTCTTGCTTCTAAAACTTTAGGTGCAAATACAACAAGAATTATGGGTAAACATTTAATTCCAAACTCAATGGGTCCAATTTTAGTTACAATGACATTAACAATTCCTTCTGCGATCTTTACAGAAGCTTATCTTGGATTCCTAGGATTAGGTTTAACACCGCCTCTAGCGAGTTGGGGTACAATGGCCAATGATGGTTTACCAGCGTTAAGATATTACCCATGGCGATTATTCTTCCCTGCGATCTTTATTTGTTTAACCATTTTTGCATTCAATGTAGTCGGTGATGGTCTACGTGACGCACTCGACCCAAGAAGCCGTAAATAAGGAGTGAGAACATGGAAAAAATTCTCGAAGTAAAAGATCTAAAAGTCTCATTCCAAACTTATGGAGGGACGGTACAAGCTGTTCGTGGTGTTAGCTTTGACCTTCATAAAGGTGAGACATTAGCTATTGTTGGTGAATCAGGTTCAGGTAAAAGTGTTACTTCACAAACACTAATGAAACTAATTCCAATGCCTCCAGGACAAATTACTGGTGGAGAAATTCTTTTCTATGGTGATGATATTGTACCTAAATCAGAAAAAGAAATGGAAAACATACGCGGTAAAGATATAAGTATGATTTTCCAGGATCCAATGACTTCATTAAACCCAACAATGAAAGTTGGTAATCAAATCATGGAAGGTTTGATTAAGCACCAAGGATTATCTAAAGCAGATGCTAAAAAACGTGCAATAAAGTTATTAGAACTAGTTGGTATTCCGATGCCTGATAAACGAGTAAATCAATATCCGCATGAATTCTCAGGTGGTATGAGACAGCGTGCAATGATAGCTATAGCCTTGGCTACAAACCCTAAATTACTGATTGCTGATGAACCTACAACCGCTCTTGATGTAACTATTCAAGCTCAAATTTTAGAGTTAATGAAAGAGTTACAAGCGAAAATGGACACATCTATTATCTTTATCACTCATGATCTAGGCGTTGTTGCCAATGTGGCAGATCGTGTAGCTGTTATGTATGCTGGTCAAATCGTTGAAATAGGCACAGTAGATGAAATCTTTTATGATCCGAAGCACCCTTATACTTGGGGACTACTTGCTTCTATGCCAAGTGTTGATAATGATACAAAAGATGAATTAGCTGCCATTCCTGGTACGCCACCAGACTTAACAAATCCGCCAATTGGTGATGCATTTGCTGCAAGGAACAAATATGCATTAGCCATTGATTACGAGGAAGAACCACCAATGTTTCAAATTTCTGAAACACATTTTGCGAAAACTTGGTTGTTACACCCTGATGCACCTCATGTTGAACCACCTGCAGCGGTGAAGTTGCGTCAACGTCAAATGTCCTCCAATTTTGATAAACCAGTAATTGTGAAGGAGGGTATTTAAGTTATGGCAGAGAAATTAGTTGAAATAAAAAATCTAAAACAACATTTTAATGTTGGTAAATCGAATATGGTTAAAGCGGTTGATGGCATTACTTTTGATATTTACAAAGGTGAAACCCTTGGTCTAGTTGGTGAGTCAGGTTGTGGGAAATCAACGACCGGTAGAACAATTATACGCTTGTATAATGCCACTGATGGACAAGTTTTATTTAATGGTGAAAATGTTCATGGTAAAAAGTCAACCAATCAACTAAAAGCATTTAACCGTAAAATGCAGATGATTTTCCAAGACCCTTATGCATCCTTAAATCCTCGTATGACGGTTGCGGATATCATTGCTGAAGGTATTGATATTCATGGGCTTGCAAAGTCGAAAAAAGAGCGTATGGAACGCGTCTATGAGTTACTTGAAACAGTAGGCTTAAATAAAGAGCATGCTAACCGTTATCCACATGAGTTCTCTGGTGGACAAAGACAGCGTATCGGTATAGCTAGAGCGCTAGCTGTTGAACCTGAATTCATTATTGCTGATGAACCGATTTCTGCTCTTGACGTATCTATTCAGGCACAAGTTGTTAACTTAATGAAAAAACTTCAGCGTGAAAAAGGGTTAACTTACTTATTCATTGCTCATGATTTGTCAATGGTTAAGTATATTAGTGATAGAATTGGTGTGATGTACTTTGGTAAGCTAGTTGAACTTGCCACAGCGGAAGAGTTGTATAGCAATCCTATGCACCCTTATACACAATCATTATTATCTGCTATTCCATTACCTGATCCAGAGTCAGAAAGAACACGTCAGCGAAAAGCATACGACCCAGCTGTTCATCAATATAGTGCTGATGAGAAGGTTGAAATGCGTGAAGTTCGTCCTGGTCACTTTGTTTTCTGTTCTGAAAAAGAATTTGCACAATACCAAAAAGATCATAAAAGTTAACTTAAAAGCGATCTCTTATTGAGGTCGTTTTTAAGTTGATTAAATCTGCTTAAGACCTGCCTCCAACCTAAAAAAATATTTTCGGAACAAATATTCAGTTAGGAAAAATATGAATATTAGGAATATGTTTAGTGCTTTCAATCACTAAAATGTATGAATATAGTATACAATAGTTTGTATGAAATTACTATCGCAAAAATTAAAATATTTCTCATTTTATTTTCTTTTGCATTGGGTTTAACTTCTAGTAGAATAGGAGATAAGAAAAAGAAAATATATGGATGAGGAGGGAAAAATAGTGAGGGCGATTAAAGTTGCTTTTTTCTTACTTTTATTAAGTGTAGTGCCACAATTAGACCATGCGAATGCTGAACAACAAAGTTATCAGCTTCATGCACAGAAAGAATATGCTGGATTTTTAATGGAATTACCAGAACAAATGAAACGGTTTACATATGATTCAGGCTACGACTTTACCTACCCAGATGCTATTAGAGGTATTTATGTTACTGGTCCATCGGCAGGAGGAGCAAATTTTGAACGGTTATCAAATTTTGTTGATAAGACAGAATTAAATGCGATGGTTATTGATATTAAAGATGATTGGGGAAATCTTACATACCAGCCGGAAGATGATAGTAAATATAAGGATATTGTCGAACCTTATATAAAAAATACGAAAGAGATGTTAACGACATTAGAAGAAAAAGAGATTTACCCTATTGCGAGGGTCGTTGTTTTTAAGGATTCAACACTAGCCAAGTTAAAGCCTGAATGGTCGTATAAAGAAGGAAATAAAGTATGGACAAACGGAAGAGGAGAAGCCTTTGTTAATCCGTTTATGGAAGAAGTGTGGCAATATAATGTAGATATTGCTATAGAAGCAGCTAAAATGGGATTCCAGGAAATTCAATTTGATTATGTTCGTTTCCCTGAAGGATTTGAGCATATGGCTGATTCATTGAAGTATGGTAAAGGAAAGTATACGAACGGTAAAGATGATGTGCAGCTGAGAGTAGATGCTGTTACAGACTTCGTTAAGTTTGCGAAAGAACAGTTAGAGCCTTATGGTGTCAAAGTATCTGTTGATATTTTTGGTTATACGGCTACTTTACCAGAGGCACCTGGGATTGGACAGAACTTCTCAAAAATCTCAGAACATGTGGATGTCATATCTTCAATGATCTATCCGAGCCACTGGGGGCCATACTTTGGGATTCAAAAACCAGATTTAGAACCTTACAAGCTTATTAAAGAGTACGCAAAGGTAGAGAATGCCAAACGGGAGGAACTAGCTTCTCCGCCTATTTCTAGACCTTGGCTACAGGATTTTACTGCATCTTATTTAGGTACCGGTAATTACAAGCCTTATGGTAAGCAAGAAATAGAGGATCAAATTAGGGCTTTGAATGAGGAAGGAATTGACGAATTCTTATTGTGGAATGCCGGCAATCATTATACTGAAAATGTTGATTATACCCCATTAAATTAAAAAATAAGCAGCTGATAGTATGTTTATCAGCTGCTTATTATTTGACACTTATTGTGTATGCGTTATCATAGTATATAGGATGAGGATTATTTCTTCTTTCCGCCCACGTTTTTCCATCCGGTTTGCATAAATGCAGATTGGTCTACGAATTCGGATTTTTTCTTGCCGCCAAATAATTTTATTCCCAAGCTGTTTATTAGTACACCTAAGAGGGAAGTTAAACTGAGTATGAGCAATGAAACGATAATCAAGTCTGAAAAGTAACCAATCATTGATAAACCTCCAATTTTCTTTTCGGAAAATTCAAGTTATTCTGATGATGTTCTATTTCTAATAATAAAGCATTTATTAAAGAATGAAAAGAATGAAAATCACAAATACTTTGATAGAGCGTTACAACTTAGTTTATTTATACGTGAATGATGACTTATTTATACGATTTTCTTATACAAGAAGAGAAAGCTGGAAGTTTATCACGACTGGAAATATTTAAATAATAAAGGGGTTTGGTCCATGCATTGGTATGAAAAATTGAATCAGTATTTTCCTGTAGAAGAGATGAAGTCAAAAGAGCATATGGAAACACTTTTGAAAGAGCGACCTGATATTTATCATAAAGATGAGGGTCCAATGCATGTGTTAATGTATGTTGAACTTGAAACTTTTGTCTTTATCGACTACCTGTTTGTGTCCAAAGATTCAAGAGGACAAGGTTTAGGACATAAATTAATTGATCAATTAAAGGAAAAAGGCAAACCGATTATTTTAGAAGTTGAACCTGTTGATTATGAAGATACTGATACGGAGAAACGCTTGAAATTTTATAAAAGAGAAGGCTTTGAGCACGCTCAATCTATAGGTTACCGTCGTCGATCTCTTGCAACAAATGAAGTGAATGCAATGGAAATTTTATTCTGGGCACCTAATAATGAAACGGAAGAAATGATTTTCGATGCTATGATTAAAACATATGAATTGATTCATACTTACAAGGATACTCAATTCTATGGAGCATCATATCAACCAGTAGATGAAGTCCTTACTTTTTCTGAGAATGACAATAATAATGATCTTTTGAAAGATATTTAATCCAAAGAAATCCCGAACAACCTCAATGTTCGGGATTTCTTTTTAGGTAAAGAATGGCTCAAGATCATTTTCTTATAAAGTTTTTTTTCATTTAAAGTCGATTATTGAGAAAGTAAATGTTTATTCTTAAAAAAAAGGGGTAAATGTCTATCATAGTTATATAGGTTAAATAGTAACAGATTTCATTATTCTATAATTGAACAGTTTGTGAACAAATAAAAAAATCAATATTTCATGAAACCTTTTTTAAATGAAAACGTCTTATATTATAGATTCACTAAGGCAGAAGTTAATTGTTTAATTGGCATTTAAGTGTATGAAGAATAGAAAAATATATATCATCTGTTCCACAGATGGTGTATAATGAAGTGGAACAGCTTATTTAAATTAATTATAAATTACAACAATAGTTACAGCCTAGTGGATTATTCTCAATGAGAAAGTAAGCCTGTTCATTGAAAACGGAAACAAGTGTAACAATCAGTAAGAATAGCATAATTAAACAATTACGGCGAATAAAATATACTTTAAATTTCTAAGGAGTGTGAAATTGTAAAATGGTCACATTATACACTTCACCAAGTTGTACATCATGTAGAAAAGCAAAAGCATGGTTAGAGGCAAACGATATTGCATACAAAGAAAGAAATATTTTCTCAGAACCTTTAGCAATTGATGAAATTAAAGAAATCCTTCGTATGACAGAAGATGGAACAGATGAGATTATTTCAACACGTTCTAAAACATTCCAAAAATTGGATGTTAATCTTGAAACGATGCCTTTACAGGATTTATTTGAATTGATAAGAGATAATCCTGGATTATTAAGAAGACCGATTATCTTAGATGAGAAAAGATTACAAGTAGGTTATAATGAAGATGAAATTCGACGCTTCCTTCCTAGGAAGGTTCGTACGTATCATCTACGTGAGGCTCAAAAGTTGGTTAACTAAAACCAATCGTACTCACTTAACTTCACATTTAATCCTAAGTATGCTTAAATGAAAACGAACAAATCCTTTTATATGATTTGTTCGTTTTTTAGTTTCTTTCAAATAATTTTTGGATAAGTTTAGAAAAAAGCATTGCGCATCCATCTCCAGAGATACAGTAAAGATAGCCGAACCAAATTCTTAGTCTATACACTAGATATTTCTGATACATAATAGAAGAACCACATTTCTGCCCCATGATATTCGTACTAATCATTTTACTGTTATTCATACTCGATTATTTCCAAAGGCCATTACAGTGTTTTATCACAAATCAATAGCGAAAAAAAGCTTTTCATCAGCCTAAGCTTGTTTCTTGTAGGGGACAGGTTTTTTTGATAAAATACAAACACAATAAATATATATTGTATTAACGAATATAGGCATTCATTCGTTTTTTGCCAATTGTATTTTTGGGCATTCCCTTTACAGCATATTTATCATAAAATATAACAAAAGGTAAAACATAATAGGTATATCTGTTGTTACACATTATTTTCTCATTATTCTTGCTAGAATGATCACTAAAAGAATAATTTTCTTGAAATAGGGTAAATGGTAGTAAAGTAGTACAAATTAGGGGTTATAATCCCTTCACAAAAAGCAAGAAGGGAGAGTTGCTAAGTGGAAATCGAGAGAATTAATGAAAACACGGTGAAGTTTTATATCTCATATATTGATATTGAGGAAAGAGGCTTTGATCGTGATGAAATATGGTACAACCGAGAGAGAAGTGAAGAACTTTTTTGGGATATGATGGATGAGGTTCACACAGAAGAAGATTTTGTGATGGAAGGTCCATTGTGGATTCAAGTTCAAGCACTCGATAAAGGATTAGAAATCTTAGTAACGAAGGCGCAGTTATCTAAAGACGGACAAAAGTTAGAGCTCCCTGTTTCTGATGAAAAAATGAAGGATTTTGCTGTAGATGAAAGAGTAGAAGCAATGCTTGATCAATTACAGGAAAATGAAGAAGAGGAAGCGGAAGAAAAATTAGATTTCGTTATTGCCTTTAGAGACTTTGAGGATATCATTTCATTATCCAAGAGAGTGGAACTAGGAAATGTTCATACGCAACTGCGTTCATACAAGAATAACTATTATTTAATCGTCGAATTTCCCGAGGAACAATTCGAAGAGGATGAAATTGATAATATTCTAAGTATACTACTTGAATATGGGCATGAAACAGATACAACCATTCACGTGATTTCTGAATATGGAAAGGTAATTATCGCTGAAAATGCTTTAATTGAACTAAAAAAATACTTTTAATAAAAAAGCCGATTTGGTCTTGCCCCTGTCAAGTAGACAACATAAAAAGCTAAGCAGTGAGCGCGTGTCGATATTCAATCGGCGCGCGTTTCTTTAGTTTCTTTTGTCTTCGTTTGTAATTGTAATGGTAAATGTAATCCTCAAGAGCTTGCTCTAGTTCTTCTTCTCCCTTACACTTACTTATATACAGCTTCTCGGTTTTGAGGTGTGAAAAGAATGATTCTATACAGGCATTGTCCAGGCAGTTTCCTTTGCGAGAGTGGCTGCCTTTGATGCCATAATCCTTTAATCGGTTGCCGTATATTTTTGACGTGTACTGGAAGCCTTGATCCGAATGGAGAACGGCTCCAGCCACGTCTTTTTTCTTTGTCCATTTCTCTACCGTTTTTAACACAAGTTCCAAATCATTTCTTTGGGCTAGCTCCCAACTTACTATTTCGTTATTAAAGAGATCCTGTATGACCGATAAATAATAATATTCTTCGCCAACAGACACAAATGTGATATCCGTTACCATTTTTTGATTAGGTCCTACCGCCTTGAACTTCCTTTTCAGACGGTTAGGAAAGAGGTTAGAAGGACTATGACCATGTCGTTTTCTCTTTTTTCGGATGACTGATTGTATGTTCATTGCCGTCATCAATCGGTAGACCTTTTTGTGATTAATTAAATACCCGTTTTCATTTAATTCGTCTGTAATACGGGGTCGTCCATATTCGGGATGCATAAAATGTATGCCCAAAATGTGCTCTCGAATCTTTTGTTCATCCCTAACTTTTGCTTCGCGTTTATGATTGTTTTTTCTCCATTTGTAGTAGCTAGCCGGTTTGATATAGGCAATCTCCAACAGCCAGGAGACCGGATAGGTAACCCTTAACTCATCCACCAATTCATATTTCATTCGTCTGGGGTTTTCTCCTCCTTTACCAGATTTGGATACTGCTTTTTTAGAAATTCAACTTGTGCTTTCAAATAATCCCTTTCCTCTTCAACCGACTTAAATTTAGTCCTAGGCCTGCCTTTTAAAGGATTAGAAACTCCTTTACGCTCATCAAACGGGGCTCCTTCTTTCCATTTCTTAACCCACACTTTAAGCTGGCTGCAGTGACGGATTCCCAGTTCCTCTGCCAATGCTTTATAACTTTTAGACCCATTCACATATTTCATGACGGCATTATGTTTAAACTCTTCCGAATAACTATT
The DNA here is from genome assembly GCF_038007625.1 of Cytobacillus sp. FSL K6-0129. NCBI lineage: Bacteria > Bacillati > Bacillota > Bacilli > Caryophanales > Bacillaceae > Cytobacillus > Cytobacillus sp. FSL K6-0129. The sequence continues at coordinate 4,764,754 of NZ_JBBOXM010000001.1, forward strand.
AAAAGTTTGTCCTTTCTTTGCCATAGAAAAATCCCCTCCAAGGTAGCATTCTTTCCTTCATGGTAACATGAAGGTTTTTTTGAATGTCTACTTAAAGGGGACATTAACAATTTCTTTAAGAAGTCGGTCTTTTCTTTTTATGCAGGAATAAAGAATGATAGGGGAGAAGATAGAATGTATAGAAAGGATGTGAACCTACATGTTAAAGGCAATAACGAATGATGGCAAACTTATTAATGCCCAAGATGTTCAATACGGTAAATATAAGGAAGAGTCTTTTTACTGTCCAGAGTGTAAGGATGTTGTCATTTTAAAGAATGGCATCTTTAAAAAGTCTCACTTTGCTCATAAACCGCATAGTCAATGCTTTGAATCATATGAAAAAGAGTCAGAAGTCCACTTAAAAGGTAAATTATTGTTATACGATATATTAAGAAAATACTATAAAAATGTTGAGGTTGAAAAATATTTCGCTAACATCCATCAAAGGGCGGATCTCAGCTTTGAACATAACGGACTTGTTTATGCCATTGAGTTTCAATGTTCAATAATTCCTACAAAAATAGTTTATAAGCGTACAAATGGCTATATAAAGTCAGGAATAAAACCACTGTGGATATTATCCCACCAACAGCTCCATACTATAGGAAATCATTTATTTTCTTTAACCGCTTTTCATTACTCTTTTCTTCAGCAAACTTCCGCTAATAAATTTATTATCCCTATTTTAAACGTTGATACAGAAAATTTGTATATACTCTCTCATCTCCTACCAATTTCTACGAAAAAGTCTTTTGCCCATCTAGATCTAAAGCCACTTCGCTCGAATAATTTGTACGAATTATTGAATCTAAGAATTAATAGAATGAGAATGGGCTTTTCTTCTTGGTTGCAAGAAAGGGAGAATATAAAAAGGTATGGAAGCTTTAAATATAGCTCATTTTCTAAACGATTTAAAGATGAAATCTACCGTTGCGGGCTTCATATGGGAAATCTACCAGATTTTTGTGGTCTTCCTGTAAGGGGGAGTGCTAAGCTGAGTACTTCGCCAATTCAGTGGCAAACATATATTTTTATAGATATATTACGCCATGAAAAGTTATTTTCTATAGAAGATGCATATGATTCCATGCAATGCCGCTTGGAGAGAAAAGATATTCGTATACGTGTGGAGGTACCCATAGATCTTAAAGAAGTAATCGATGCTTATTTACATCTTTTATACACTATAAAAATAATTGAGAAAATCGACTGTACCAAATTTCAAATCAGGTCTTCTGATATGAAAAATAAGAAAATAAGTAAGGCAGAAGGGGAAATAATTATGAAAATGGCATTAAGTTGATATTGAAGTATTTTAAATCAATTGGTGAAACATAATACTGAACAATTACTTTCATTTGATGTAAGATAGTAACAGATAGTAATTTTTAACATAATGAATGTAGGAGGAAAACAATATGGCTAACGATTCTACAGTTAAGAAACTACCAACAAGAAACGAGGTACCAGTTGAAGAAACTTGGCGTCTTGAAGATATTTTTTCAAGTGACGATGAATGGAATAAAGAATTTAATGAAGTAAAAGAGTTATCTAAAGAAGCAGGCAAGTTTAAAGGGATGTTGCATGAAGGTGCAGAGGTTCTTTATGATGTTTTACAATATCAAGATCACTTACTTTCTCGTATTGTGAAGCTCTTTACATATGCAAGAATGAGATATGATCAAGATACAACAAATGCAACGTATCAAAGTTTAGATGATAAAATCAAAGGGCTGTATTCAGTGGTTGCTAGTGAACTTGCTTTCATAGTGCCAGAAATTCTTGCCATTGATGAAGATCAATTAGCACAGTATATAGCCGAGAAAGAAGAATTAAAAATGTATGAACATGCACTTGAAGAAATCAATCTTCAACGTCCTCATGTACTTACAGCGGAAAAAGAAGCCTTACTTGCACAAGCATCAGAAGTAATGGATGCATCAAGTAATACTTTTGGAATGTTAAATAATGCTGATTTAACATTCCCATCGATTAAAAACGAAGAGGGAGAAGAGGTTGAAGTGACACACGGTCGATTTATCAACTTCCTAGAGAGTGATGATCAGCGTGTACGTCGAGATGCTTTTCGTGCGATGTATACAACCTATGGACAGTTTCGTAATACATTCGCTAGTACGTTAAGTGGAAATGTGAAAAGAAATAATTTCAATGCAAAGGTACGAAACTATCAATCAGCTCGACATGCCGCTTTATCAGCGAATAATATACCAGAATCTGTTTATGATCAATTAGTAAGCACGATTAATGATCATCTTCATTTGCTTCATCGATATGTGAAACTAAGGAAAAAAGTTTTGCAATTAGATGAATTGCACATGTATGATCTCTACACACCTTTAGTAAAGGATGTAAAAATGGCGATTACTTATGATGAAGCCAAAAAGCTAATGATTGAAGGCTTAGCTCCTTTAGGTGAGGAATATCGCAGTATTTTGGAAGAGGGTCTACAGAATCGCTGGGTGGATGTTTGGGAGAATAAAGGGAAGAGAAGTGGTGCCTATTCTTCTGGTGCTTATGGTACGAATCCTTATATCCTCCTTAATTGGCAAGATAATATCAATAACCTCTTCACATTAACACATGAATTTGGTCATTCTGTTCATAGTTATTACACACGTAAGTCGCAACCATATGCTTATGGTGATTATTCCATTTTTGTGGCTGAAGTAGCATCAACTTGTAATGAGGCGTTATTAAATGATCATTTATTAAAAACGATTGATGATGATAAAAAACGTTTATTCTTACTCAATCATTTCTTAGAAGGGTTTAGAGGAACAGTATTCCGTCAAACGATGTTTGCAGAATTTGAGCATGAGATTCACCAAATGGCTCAAAATAATGAAGCTTTAACAGCAGATGCACTTACTGAAAAGTATTATGAACTGAACAAGAAATACTTTGGTGGTGAGGATATCATTATTGATGAGGAAATTGGATTAGAATGGTCAAGAATCCCTCACTTCTATTACGATTATTATGTATACCAATATGCTACCGGTTATAGTGCTGCAACGGCTTTAAGTGAGCAAATTTTAACAGAAGGAAAACCGGCAGTTGATCGCTTTATTGGTTTCCTTAAAGCAGGTAGTTCTGATTACCCGATAGAAGTGCTTAAAAAAGCGGGTGTGGATATGACAAGTTCAGAACCGATTAAGGCAGCATGTAAAGTGTTTGAAGAAAAGTTAAATGAGATGGAACAATTGTTAACGATTTAATATTTTTATCTAGCAGCCTTTATCAAATGATTTAGGCTGCTAACTTTAAAGTAAACAAAAAGTAATGAAAAAAGACAAGATGTTTTCTAATAATAATGGCAGTTCACTATGAGTAGTAGAGAATTTGACAATAATGTGAAATGGTACACAAACTATTGCGAGCTTAAAAAAGCCATGGTATATTTGTATTGTGAAGTTAATCACAAACAAACAATTTACCCCTTTGTTTGATCGTGAAAAATTTCTCCCATCCCCTTTGTTAAATATATTTACATGAAAAACCCTACGCCTCATGAGAGAGTGTAGGGTTTTTTACTATGTGGATTGAAGGTTGATTGACTTATGTTTTTAAGAAAAATAAATATGACATACCATCCATAAACTGATTCTCCACTTGATTGGGTCTTACAAACCATTTTGACTAAGAAACAGGCATTGCAATTAATGATAAACAGCATTAGATAGAAGTTTCGTTTCACTTACAAGAGAAGCCAATGGTGTGAACAATAGAAGAGAAAACTAATTTTGTCATGTTAGGCGATTAACAGGGAGTGTGAGCATGAATAGGGGAGACGCTTCATACTGTAATGGTGAGGTTTTTCCTTTTAGTCCGCCCTTTACCACGGCATAAAAAAGACTGATGATAAGTATCATCAGTCTAGTGATTTCCAAAAAGATCCGTGCTTTGCAGGTACTTGCTCGACCACTTGCTTCAGTTGAAGTTTTTTCATTTCTTTATTTACTTCTTGCTCCGTCATATTATAAACGACTGCTATTTCTGAAGTTGCGACAAGTTTATAATGTTTAATAAACAGCTCTATGTCAGGTAATGGAGAAGGTTCGAGTCTATATGGAACCATTTCCTTTAGTATTTGCTCATACACATCAAAGCTGTACTGCCCTGTAACTTTTATGCCTTCATCTTCAATGTTTTCATTGAAGAACACCATCGTTGGAATTTCTTCTACATCCATCTCAGCTGTAATCTTTACATCACATTGAAATGCTTTTGCAGCACTTTCTGAATGTATATCGGTTACAAATTCAACTACGTCTAAGCCAATTTGGCTGGCGCATTCTTTTAATACATCAAAGTCTGATACGTTTTTCTTTTCGAGAAACAACTTCTCTTGAAGTTTTCTCAAAAAACGAATGCCGGCTTTTCTGCCCTGTAGTTCGGCTGCCTTAATGGCAATGGAGGCTAACTGAGGGGATAATACCGGATTTTCGTACCAAACAGAGCCGTCACATGACATCCCTGATCGACTAGCGGTTTTCTCCCATTGTTCAACTAATTGGTCGTAGTTTTGTCTTTTGCCTCTATTTAAAGCATTGAGCTTCCCACTTATTACATGCTTGAGAGAAAAATACCGACCATATTCTACAGACAGTTTTTTAATTATCGGCTCTAAACTCCAACATTCTGGGCATAGCGGATCAATAAACATATAGATTTCTAACGGCTTATTTTCACTACCATGACAATGTGGTGAGACAGATTTACTTTCAAATTCTTCATGATTCATTTGTCATCACCCTCTAATTCATCTTTTTCAGGTGTATTTACCATATGTTGTGCTGTGAGAGTCAGTCTCTCGAGAAATCCTTCTTTCAAGCGTGTATCCAATTCGACTTCATTCATTGCATCCTCCATACAAGAGAGCCATGCCTTCGCACGTGTCATTGTGATGGCAAAAGGTAGGTGCCGTGCTCTCAGCATCGGGTGACCGTGTTCTGAGGTATATAATGGCGGGCCGCCTAAAAATTGTGTCAGAAACTGCTTTTGTTTTCTAATTGTTTCAGTTAGATCGTCAGGAAAGATTGGGACGAGCTCAGGATGTTGTCCAACCCGTTTATAAAATGCTTCAACAAGTAGGTGAAGTTTTTCCTCACCTAACGCGTCGAACGGAGTATTGATATTCTCGACCATTGTGATAGAACCCCTTTAAACAAAAGTATGTTAATAAAAGCGATGATTATTTCATCAGCTAGACATAATTCCTTCATGTTTTGATATTATTTTATCAATGTAACGGCTATATCTCAAACAAATAGCTTTGTGCCACGAATTAATATTCAGTATGCAGGTATTTTCAGTTCTATTATATGGGGCAGATCTCTTGGAAAACAAGTACGGAGGATGATTCTCGAGGTTGGATTTCTAAAACAAAAAAGTAGTGACCCAAAAATGAAGTCACTACGATACTTAGACAAATTGTTTTTGGTTTAGTAAATTCTCTGTCACCTTTTGAACATAGTTTTGTGTTTCTTTAAAGGGTGGAATGCCATTATACTTATCAACATTACCAGGACCAGCATTATATGCTGCTAAAGCAAGTTCGGTATTATTCCCATAACGATCAAGCATTTGTCTTAAATATTTTGTTCCTGCCATAACATTTTGGGTGGCATCAAATCTATCATTCACACCAAGCCACTTAGCTGTTTCGGGCATTAATTGCATCAAACCACTTGCACCTGCTGAACTAACTGCATTCGGATTAAAGTTGGACTCTTGTTGAATAACAGCAGTAATTAATTCAGTTGGTACGTTATAGGCGGATGCAGCTTGATGAATGATATTTTGAATTGATTGATCACTATTCTCTCCTTTAAACTTCGTAAGCTGTACAGGAGGAAGAGAAACAGGAGAAGAGGTGAGCATTGGTTCGGCTATCGTTTGAACTGCTCCTATCTCCTGTGAGAAATCAGCAGAAGAATCATTCATTCTTGCTGTAATTGAATTTGATAATAATTGTGAAAAATCAGTTGTATTGCTGTTTTGCGTTGTATTTGGAAGAAAGGTTTGTAAGCTTTGCATTTGCATTAATAGTTTAAGCTGATCAATATTCATTATGACTCTCCTCATATGTCCTTGTTAATCATCTATTCTTCTTTTCTGAACTTCCCGAAATAATCTTTTCACTTTGTTCTCTGTTTTTCTTATCGGTATATTCATCTCTTTTAATAGTTTTTTAAAGGAATTTAAGCCATTTTCCCTATTCAAAACCTCATATTCTAATTCAAAGTCCACCTTATTTAAATATTCACTATTATCTAGGACGATTAAACCGTCCGCATTATTTTTTTCTGCACGGCTTGTTAATAAAGAACCAAATAACTTAAACGTCTCCTCAGGGAAATGGAGGTCACTTTTAAGTGAAGCTAAATATTGCTTATCAATGTACCCTTGTTTGATGATATGCTTTGCTTCTTCCGGTTGAAGATCATGGTTATTTTCTAATAAGCCATCTGGGTGAGGTTGCTTTAATGTGAGTTCGAATTGATTATTTTTTTCTCTAATTCGAAGCGCACATCCTTCGTTTTTTAAAAAGAAAGTTGGCGTATCAAAATAATAGTTGATTTGAGTGAAGAAATCTTTGTCTTCTATATGAAGATGCTTTCTTAATTGAGCAAATTCCTGTTCTGTAAGCATATTTTTAAATTCAATTTCTATATTTTGTGACATGATTAATCCTTCCTATTCTCTCGACTACATGTATAATCAAATGAGAGATACATGATTTCTTAATACTTATCATTATTATGGCGCTGTATCGCATAATCTGCAATGTTCTTTGAGATTTTTTCCCCTTCTATGGTAAAATGTAAGAGTTTGGAGGTAGATGAAATGAATAAAAAAGTAGAAGTACAAAGTGCGTTATGGAATGATGAAGGAAAGGAATTATTATTAGAAATTGACTCTACTTTATCTGTGAATGATTTCGAGCCAAGAGAACAGATGCTAGTAGATTCCGACCATTTATCATTTATATACATAACAGAAAAAAATGATGATTATACATATATCATGTTACATGAATCATTATGGCAACAATTAAAGCAAGCATTGGTTTTTAATGGTGAAGTGTATTTGCATGATGGAAAAGAAAAGCTTAAATTACCTTTATTTCAAGAGGAATTACAATATCTTATTGAAAATATACGGGGTAACAGTAATTATGGAGATGAAATGGTTGAGAAAGTCGAGGCTATGTTTGAGTAACTTCTCTACTAATGAAGAGTAAATCATGTACCTAAGTTTCTTTCGTCGCTTTATTGCAAAAATTTCTAACTAAATCAAGTTAGAGAAATGAACTTACATAAGGGTGGTGCATGTATGAAGCATTGGGATCAATTTTTAGGGCCATATAAACAAGCTGTAGAAGAGTTAAAAGTGAAACTAAAAGGGATGAGAAGTCAGTTTGATTTCGTCCCAGAGCACTCTCCTATAGAATTTGTGACCGGCAGGGTAAAACCTATAGCTAGTATATTAGATAAAGCCAACCAAAAAGGAATTCCACTTAATAGGTTGGATGTAGAAATGCAAGACATAGCAGGTATGAGAATGATGTGTCAATTTGTTGATGATATAATGAAGGTAGTAGAATTGTTACGTATGAGAAATGACTTTGAAGTGGTGGAAGAAAGAGATTATATTTCTCATGAAAAAGCAAGTGGGTACCGCTCTTATCATGTAGTTATCGCTTACCCTGTACAAACTATCCATGGGGAGAAAAAGATATTAGCGGAAATTCAAATTAGAACGTTAGCGATGAATTTTTGGGCCACGGTTGAGCATTCATTAAATTATAAATATAAAGGCCAATTTCCATCTGATATTCAAATGAGATTACAAAGAGCAGCTGAAGCAGCATTTAGATTAGATGAAGAAATGTCATCGATTCGAGGAGAAATTCAAGATGCACAAGCATTTTTTTCACAAAATAAAGAAAAGCAGCAAAAGAATAAGTCATAGAATGAAAAATAAGAGGAGCTACTAAACAATGAGATTTGCGATTACGTCTAAAGGTGATACGAAATCGAATACATTGATGCATAAGATGAGATCGTACTTACTTGATTTTGATCTAGTATATGATGAAGAACAACCAGATATAGTCATTTCTGTTGGTGGCGATGGAACTTTGTTGTACGCATTTCACAGATATAGCAGCCGCCTTGATAAAACAGCATTCGTTGGTGTTCATACGGGCCACTTAGGATTTTATGCTGATTGGGTACCTGATGAAATTGAAAAGCTTGTAATCGCAATAGCAAAAACTCCTTTCCAAGTGGTGGAATACCCTCTTCTTGAAGTCATTGTCCGCTATTTGAATGGGGGCAAAGAAACAAGGTATTTGGCTTTGAACGAGTCTACAGTTAAAGCTGTGAATGGTACATTTGTGATGGATGTAGAGATTCGAGGTCAGCATTTTGAAAGATTTAGAGGAGACGGTTTATGTTTATCCACGCCTTCAGGGAGTACGGCTTATAATAAGGCGTTAGGTGGTGCGATATTACATCCGTCATTACCTGCTATTCAATTAGCTGAAATGGCATCGATTAATAATAAAGTGTTTAGAACAGTCGGTTCACCTTTAGTTTTACCAGCACACCATGCTTGCCTTTTAAAGCCTGTGAATGAACCGGATTTTAAGATTACAATCGATCATTTATCGCTTTTGCATAAAGATGTAAAATCAATTCAATACCGTGTAGCCGATGAAAAAATTCGCTTTGCTAGATTCAGACCATTTCCATTTTGGAAAAGAGTACATGATTCATTTGTTGCTGATTAACTGAGTGACTTTGGGTAAAATGGATGCTAGTTGAATGGAAATCCGAACAAGTTATTCTAATTCTGTCAAAGGGTTTGAATATGTTCGGATTTTTCTTTCCTGTAAATGCAAAATGTATAAGTTCAGTAATCCACAAGCAAAAATAGAAAAAGTCACTATGACCAAGCATCCAAGCGTTTGACAAAAGAGAATGGCAATATAATAAAATTGTTCGCACACTTAACTCTGATATTTTCTAAAGGAGCATGATATTGAAGCTTTGAGTTGCTGTCCACAGCAATATTCCTAAGGTAGGCTGGAAAAATAAGCTTCATTTCACTCGTATCCCAATGCTTCTTAAAGAACTGTCTTTGTTTGCATTTACTTCGTTTATAAGGAGATAAAAGAATGTTTACTTTACAATGGCAAATTGATTCACTTGATACACCAGTTAATATCAAATCATTCCTATCACAGCAAAATATTTCTAAAACCGCTTTGACAGATATAAAGTTTGCTGGAGGTTTTATAAAAGTGAATGGAGTAGAACAAAATGTGCGGTATATGATTAATAACGGCGATGTATTAGAGGTTGGCTTTCCACTTGAGAAAAGAAGTGAAGGTTTGCAACCTGAAAATATTCCTCTCTCCATTCTTTACGAAGACGATGCAGTATTAATCGTTGTGAAGCCAGCAGGTATGAGCACTATTCCATCGCGAGAACATCCAGGTGGGAGTTTAGCGAATGCCTTATTAGGTTATTATATCAACCAAGGAATAGAGTCCACTATTCATATTGTTACAAGACTGGACAGAGAGACGTCAGGTTTAGTATTAATTGCCAAGCACCGTCATGTTCATCATCTTTTAAGTCGTCAGCAGCAAAATAATGGTGTTCAAAGAAAATATAAAGCTTTTGTTTGTGGGTTAATGGCAACAAAGGAAGGGTGGATTGAGGAGCCAATTGGCAGAAAACCTGATAGCATTATCGAAAGAATGGTTAGCCCGAATGGTAAACATGCAGCGACGTATTTTAAACAACTATCTCAGCAAAAAGAAAGACAATTCACTGAATTAGAATTGTCTTTAAAAACGGGCAGAACCCATCAAATACGAGTGCACCTATCTCATATCGGCTTTCCTTTAGTAGGAGATAATTTATATGGGGGTTCGACCAAATTGCTGCAACGTCAAGCCTTGCATTGTTTTTCCCTATCTTTTACCCATCCTATATCGATGGAAGTCCTTAACTTTTCAATTCCTTATCCTGAAGATATGCAAGCATTACTAAGTTAATCAAAGCGAGCAAATTTACCCTCCTGGAAGGGAAGCGAAGAGGAAACAGATACAGTCTGTAATTCAGGGTATTTAAGAGCCGTTAATTTATTGCCAAAAACTGCGCCAGTATCAATATTATATGTTTGATTGATTTTGCGCACTTCTCTCACAGGTGTATGGCCGTAAACAATTAATGTTTGTCCAGCATAATTTTGTGCCCAATCTCTTCTAATAGGAGATCCATCAGGATGGTTCTCTCCTGTAATATCACCATAAAGAGCAAATGTTTTTGCTTTTTTATCTTTTTTACCAATCCACTCTTCCTTCATTCCTGCATGTACTAATAATAGTCTTCCTTCGTCTAGTAAATAATAAAGAGGAGATTGTTCGTATAACTCGATAAACTTACGAAGTATATCTTTTCTTTCTTGTTTATTTAAGCTTTGTAATTCTTCTACTGTCGTTTCTAAACCGTGAGTAGTCTTTACAGGATTTCCTAGTGCATAGCGGTATAATTTATTGCAGTGATTGCCAGGAACATAATAAGCTCGATTCTTTTTTATTAATTGATATACGGTTTGAATGACTTTTAATGATTGTGGACCACGATCAGTTAAATCACCGATAAATGCGAGCTGCCTATCGTGTTTTAAAGGAATGCCTGAATGCCAGTCATAGCCTAGCTGAACGGTTAGATCCTTAAACTCTTTATAACAACCATGAATATCCCCAATTATATCTAGTTTCATTTACAGTCCCTCACTTTTAAAGTAGTTTGAATCGTTTAGATATGAAAGTTATAGAATTCTTATCGTTTGCATTTTTATTTTTCATATGTTTAGATTTTATTTCGACTAATTTTATTAAAAAGGAGTGATATAGAATGGAACATGGAAATTCAGTCGCCTCACTTGTAATTGTTATCGTGATAGCTTTCTTAGTACCGATTATACTACATCGTCTAAAAATCAACTTTATCCCAGTTGTAGTAGCAGAAATTCTAGCAGGATTAATTATTGGGAAAAGTGGATTTAATATAGTACAAGAGGATATGTGGCTTGAAACATTATCGACATTAGGTTTTATCTTCTTAATGTTTCTAAGTGGGCTTGAAATAGATTTTTCCGCATTTTCATCGAAAAAGAAAAAGCACCGATTGGAAAATGGCAAACCTGAACCAAATGCATTTCTCACTGCGAGCATCATTTTCGCCGGTATTTTTATCGTGTCATTAGTTTTATCATATGTATTTGTTTTAGTAGGCTTTATCGATAATGTGTTTCTAATGACGTTAATTATATCAACGATCTCACTTGGCGTTGTTGTTCCTACCTTAAAAGAAGGAAACATCATGAATACTAATATCGGGCAAATCATCTTGCTTGTAGCGGTCATTGCCGATTTAGCAACGATGATTCTACTCGCCGTATTTGTTTCAGTAAATGATGGCGGAGAAGGGAATACATGGTTATTATTACTACTATTTGTTGTTGGCGTGATCTTATACTTTGTAGGAAGAAGATATAAAAATAATAACTTCATACAGTCGCTATCAACTGGAACAATTCAAATTGGCACGAGGGCTGTTTTTGCACTCATTATTTTCTTAGTAGCTGTTTCAGAATCTGTTGGAGCAGAGAATATCTTAGGAGCATTTTTAGCAGGTGTACTTGTCTCATTATTGGCACCAAACCAAGAACTTGTTCATAAATTAGATTCGTTTGGATACGGCTTTTTAATACCAATTTTCTTTGTAATGGTAGGTGTTGATTTAGATATTTGGTCACTTTTCGCTGAGCCAATGTTATTAGTGTTTATTCCATTATTATTATTGGCATTGCTCATATCTAAATTAATCCCGGTTTTTTATATGAAGAAATGGTATGATATGAAAACTGTTGTCGCGTCAGGATTTATTTTAACTTCGACGCTTTCTTTAGTCATTGCAGCTGCGACCATTGGTCAAAGAATGGGTATGATCTCTGAAGAAATGGGGGGGATGCTAATATTGGTAGCTGTTATCAGTAGCATCTTTACACCTATTGTCTTTAAGAAATTATTTCCAAAAGAAACGGTCAAAGAGAAGAAGATTAAAGTATCCTTCATTGGTGCGAACCAGATTACAATGCCGTTATCCAATGAATTAGCTTCAGATATGTATGAAACGAGTGTTTATCATACAGCTCAGCAAAAAGAGGAACCATTTATTACACCAGCCTTCGAGTTGAATGAACTTCCTGCTTTTTCAATGGAAGCAATAAAAGAAACAGAAATATTGCAAGCTGATGTTGTTGTGATTACAACTGGAGATGAGGATATTAACCTTGAACTGGCAGAAGCACTGAATGAATCAGGAATTGATCGTGTCATTTGTCGTTTAGAAAACCCCATTCTTGAAGATAAGGCAATAGCTGCTGGTATTGAATCATTTTCAAGTATGTTGTCAACGAAAACTTTATTACGAGCGTTGATCGCTTCTCCGAGTGTAGTGGAGATATTTGAAAATCAAGAAACGACCTTATATGACGTGAAATTACGAAATTCTAAATTTGATGGAATGACAATCAGACGATTTCCTTTTGCCGGTGATGTTATATTTGTTCGTATCTTAAGGGGGCAAGAAACAATTATTCCCCACGGTGATACAGAGCTTTTATTAAACGATCGCTTAATCGTCACCGGTTCTCGGGAATATGTGGAAGAATTGAAGTGGGAATTAGAGCTTCACTAATTATTTCTAGGTACGAATAGATTCTATGACAGAGTCTATTCGTATTTTTTTTGTATAACCTCATGCGTCACATTCCTATTGAAAGTTGAATGTTTTTCATGTAATATTAGTACTAGGTACTAATAACATGTATAAATTATAGGGGGATTATAAAATGACGATCTCATTAAAAGGGAAAACTTACGTTGTAATGGGCGTAGCGAATAAACGTAGTATTGCCTGGGGAATAGCAAGGTCACTACATACAGCAGGTGCAAACCTCATTTTTACATATGCTGGTGAAAGATTAGAGAAAAGTGTCCGAGATTTAGTAAGTACCCTTGATGGTGCGGAGAACTCACTTGTATTACCTTGTGATGTGACGAATGATGAAGATGTAGAGAGTTGTTTTAGACAAATAAAAGAAGCAGTTGGAGAAATTAATGGTATTGCACACTGTATCGCATTTGCCAATAAAGAAGAGCTTCAAGGAGAGTATATGAATACATCTAGGGATGGCTTCTTGTTAGCGCATAATATTAGTTCGTATTCTTTAACAGCTGTTGCTAAAGCAGCAAGACCATTAATGGCTGAAGGCGGTAGCATTGTTACCATGACTTACCTTGGTGGTGAAAGAGCAATTAAAAACTATAATGTCATGGGTGTAGCAAAAGCTTCACTTGATGCAAGTGTTAAATATTTAGCAGTTGACTTAGGAAAAGAGAATATTCGCGTAAATTCTATCTCTGCTGGTCCTATTCGTACTTTGTCAGCTAAAGGTATTGGTGAATTCAATTCAATCTTAAAAGAAATCGAAGAGAATGCGCCATTACAAAGAACAACAACGCCTGAAGAAGTAGGAGATACAGCTGTGTTCTTGTTTAGCGACATGTCAAGAGGTATTACGGGAGAAAATATTCACGTCGATTCTGGTTATCACATTCGCTAATTCAGTACAATTGTTAATAAATGAATGGCTAGCATTCATTTAAAATTGCACAATTTATTTCATGCGCACACAACTCGTTAACTATAAGACAAGTTGTGTGCGCATTTTCTATTTCCATAGCACGGTGTGTTGGAGTGGAAACGAGACGCGAAATGTCCAGCTAATAATATACATGAAAAAAAGAATCATGGTAATGTGTGTGTATCTTCGGTTTGCACATATTTTGCAAACGCTCTTAGCTCGGCTTACATCTTTGATTTTGTATTTCAGTACCATGCCAATCCTATTTGCGGGGCACTCAAGTGAGATTTCGCATTTGAGTGCCGTGCAAATCGCATTAGCGGGGCACTCAAGAGAGGTTTTGCATGTGAGTGCTGTGCAGATCCCATTAGCGGGGCACTCGAGTGAGGTTTCGCATGTGAGTGCCGTGGAAATCCCATTAGCGAGGCACTCAAGAGAGGTTTCATATTTGAGCGCCGTGCAAATCCCATTAGTGAGGCACTCAAGAGAGAATGCGCATGTGAGTGCCGTGGAAATCTTATTAGCGAGGCACTCGAGTGAGATTTCGCATGTGAGTGCCGTGCAAATCTTATTAGCGAGGCACTCGAGTGAAATTTCGTATTTGAGTGCTGCGCAAATCCCATTAGCGAGGCACTCGAGTGAGATTTCGCATGTGAGTGCCGTGGAAATCCCAATAGCGATGCACTCAAGAGAGTTTTCGCATGTGAGTGCCGTGGAAATCCCATTAGCGGGGCACTCAAGAGAGGTTTCGTATTTGAGTGCTGTGCAAATTGCATTAGCGAGGCACTCAAGAGAGATTTCGCATGTGAGTGCCGTGCCAACCCCATTAGCGAGTCACTCGTGTGAGGTTACGCATGTGAGTGCTGTACCAATCCCATTAGTTGGGCACTCAAGTGAGATTTCGCATGTGAGTGCTGTGCCAATCCCAATAGCGAGGCACTCAAGAGAGGTTTCGCATCTGAGTGCTGTGCCAATCCCATTAGCGAGGCACTCAAGAGAGGTTTCGCATCTGAGTGCTGTGCAAATCCTATTAGCGAGGCACTCGAGTGAGATTTCGTATTTGAAAGCTATGCCAATCTCATCAGCGAGGCACTCAAGAGAGATTTTGCATTTGAGTGTCGTGCAAAACTCAGCTCTCATCATGCCATTTACATTGTGAAAGGCTTCACGCTTAGTTTCTTAATTCTATTATTCTTAATCTAACTTATGACACACTTCTTCACCATTATCTACTGATCTTTTGGAAAACCTGAAAAAACGTTAGTAACATGTACTGATAATTGAAGAGTAGTCTGAAATATTTGATTACTGTTCCATAAGATCTTTTTTCATTATTTTTTTGATCGATAAAGAAACTTTAAATAAGGTGATATAAGACAATCAGGGATATGAATATAAATTTATTGTAATAGGACTCTATATGAAAACATTTCGTAGATTGAAGTCTTCTGGCGAATTATTTCCTTTCCGTTAGTTAAAATGAACGCCCATTTTTATTTCACATATAATATGTTGGCGCTTCGAATTTATTGAAGAGGGACAGGTGAAAGACATGGATACGCAAAATAAAAAAAAGAAGCCTTTATTATATGTACAACAATCTAATCTTCCTTCTCCTTCGACATCAATGCAGTCAACTTATTCCAGTAAAAATGAAGTTGAGGAAGAAGAAAAAGAGGTTATCACAAATTCTTCAATAGATGAACAAGGTGAGGTGGAGAAAAAAGAAGAACATGTACAGCAAGTTTTAGAAGAATACGAGGAAAGTCAGTCAGAAAGTGAGCAAGGGTTTAACCGTGTGAAAAGTTTTAAGGATATGAATGTCCAGGAAAGGATTGATTATCTCCTTCATTTTCCTAAGCAATTACCTCCTGTACCTTGCTTATTTATAAGTGATGATAAGCATATTAGGGGATTTATTGAGTTAAAACAAGGCAATGAGTTAATGATTAAAACATTAAGCGGCAGTATGCAAACCATTCATATTCATAGTATAAAATCGATAAAAATGGTCGGTTTTAGGTGAGTAGACTGTATATAAAAAGCCAGTCGAGTAAACGACTGGCTTATATACAATTAGTCTTCGAAATATTCAACACAATTATCTACTGGTAAATAAATATCTTGAATACATTGAACTGCACAGAAGCAATCCAAATCTACAGTGATACAGTTTTCACTAGAACGGAAACCATCTACTTTACAAATTTTAGATAAATCAATGCAGCAACCTTCTGTAATATCAGCTGTTTCATAGCAACCAGGACTTGTTTCAGTAACTGGTTCTAAAACTCTTAGCGTAGCACATGAATTATCGAATATCTCTTCTACTCTAAAGAAAATTGACGTACAAGAGCAATCATCAACATTTGTTAAAAATGCGTGGAATGGTGAACCATCAGCTGTACTTAACGTAAATACGCGCGTGTTAGGGCGTCTCACTCTCTTCTTTTTACCTCTCTTTGGAGAGATCGCACCGATTGGTTCTAAAAAACAATTAGAGCCACAATTACAATCTTCATCTTCACGAATTTGATCTTGGATATCTCTTATCGCACGTACGACTTCAGCTACACAGCTGCCGTATTTATTATCCTTTTTGTTACAACCCATATTCTTTTCCTCCTTATTCATTCTTTGATCTACATTAATAACATATTGAAGAAACAGGCTATGGGTTACGGACAAACGCCTTATTTTTTGAAAAAATAGGCATATTTTTTAAAGGAAGGGTGGAGATATGAATGGATCTTACCTTTTTTGAATTTCTTTTACTCTCATTTGCTTCTTTCCGTCTAACAAGACTAATTGTTTATGATCAAATCACTGAATTTATAAGAAGACCATTTATGTTAGAAGTTGATGAAGAGGATGAACATGGGAAAATAGAAACATATATCATTCCAAAAAATAAAGGTATAACTGGATTTTTTGGTAAGCTTCTTAGTTGTTATTGGTGCACTGGGATATGGAGTGCGGTGATTATATACTTAATGTATGCATATTTCCCTACAATAGGTGTGTTGTTAGTGGTGATTTTGTCAATTAGTGCATTGGCGGCAATTATTGAAGGGATCATTCAAAAAATGATTATTCAATAAAAATTGGGCTATTGGATTATACGAGCTCTTCCTCACTTGAATATGTTAAAGGTAAAAGGCATATATGATGAAGGAGGGCATTTGAAGTTGAACAAAAAAATATATACAAATAAAGAAGCTTTTAAAAAGAGAATTGCAGAATCAGGGGGAAGTAAAAAATCCTCCGGTTGTGGTTGTGGAAAGAAAAAGAAGAAAAGCAATTAATATAAAAAGACGAGCCATTAATAAAAGGTTCGTCTTTTGTTTTTTTTGGATAAGAAATTAACTTTTAGAGAAAATAAAAAAATAATGAAAAAGGTAAGGAAGGGACAAGAATGCCAAAATACTTGCTACTATTTATAAGTTTATTTTTAATTGCTGGATGTAGTAAACATGATTCTAATGAAGCACCGTTATCACTTGTTAAAGCAACAAACCCTACTCCGTCATTAATACATAGTGAATCACGGTCAACTGATGAAGATATGCTGCAAAGTATAGAAAAAGATATCGAAAAACAGAAAGAATTATATGATGCAGCAATTGTAAAGAATGATGATACCGTTTTAGTTGCTTACAAAGTAAGACATTTACAAAGATTTCACATGAAAAAAATTGAGAAAAATGTTACAGGGAAATTAGAAGACAAATATCCTGATGTTAAATTTATTGTTTCAAGTGATTTTAAGATTTTTCTTGAAGTAGTCGAATTACATGAACAAATGAAGAATCCCAATTTTAGTGCAAAAGAAGCCGAAAAAAAGTTCGAGAAAATAGTTAAGTTGAAAAAAGAATTAACATAGGAAGGTGAATAAGGATGTGTGCTAAACCAAAAAAAACGCCTGACCAAGAGCAATATGATCAATTAGAAAAAAAATATGAAACGAAGCGCCCAGTCTTGAAAAATTGTCTTCGGGCATTTTGGGTTGGAGGATTATTCTGCATAGTAGGACAAGCGATTTCATATTTTTATATCTATTTCTTTAATTTCACAGAGCAAACAGCAAGTAATCCTACTGTAGCTACTATGATATTTATTGCGATGCTTTTAACTGGATTTGGTGTTTATGACAGACTTGGACAATTCGCAGGAGCAGGTAGTGCAGTGCCAGTAACTGGTTTTGGAAATGCGGTTATTTCAGCGGCAATTGAACATCGCACGGAAGGGTTTGTCCTCGGTGTCGGTTCTAATATGTTTAAGCTAGCAGGTTCGGTTCTATTATTTGGAGTATTCTCAGCTTTTGTGGTTGCATTAATCAAAACTATTCTAATATATATGGGGGTAATTTAATGCTAAAGGGGAAGCAATCATGGGTTTTTAGTCAACGCCCAGCTATTATTGCAACCGGTGTGACTGGAGGGCCGTTTGAGGCAAATGGTCATTTAGCTGATGACTTTGATCTTCTCCATGAAGATTTATGGATGGGAGAAGATTCATATGAAAAAGCACATCGTGTGCTAATGGAAGGTGCTAGTCGAACGGCATTAAGAAAAGCAGAAATGGAAAAAAAAGATGTGCAATTCTTCCTAGGTGGTGACTTAATTAAT
This sequence comes from Cytobacillus sp. FSL K6-0129, assembly GCF_038007625.1. Lineage (NCBI taxonomy): Bacteria > Bacillati > Bacillota > Bacilli > Caryophanales > Bacillaceae > Cytobacillus > Cytobacillus sp. FSL K6-0129. The sequence goes on from NZ_JBBOXM010000001.1 coordinate 4,783,182, forward strand.
CAGATCACCCCGACAAGTCTCAGCGCAAGATCATTAGAAATACCTTACTTCGGTTTGTTTGGTGCATGTTCCACATCAATGGAAGGATTAGCGCTTGGTTCATTTATGATTAATTATGGTGGGGCAAATGCAGTTATAACAGGAGCAGCAAGTCATAATGCTGCTGTTGAAAAACAATTTCGCTACCCTACAGAGTATGGAGGGCAAAAGCCACCAACTGCACAATGGACAGTAACAGGTGCTGGTGCAGCACTTCTCGTTCAAAATAATGGAGGAAATGATCCGGTTACGACAGCTGCAACAATCGGTAAGGTTGTTGACATGGGGGTGACTGATCCATTTAATATGGGTGGGGCAATGGCTCCTGCAGCAGCAGATACCATTTATAATCATTTTCAAGACATGCAAATAGAACCCTCTTATTATGACTTAATTGTTACTGGAGACTTAGGAAAAATTGGTCGTGTAACTGCATTGGAATTATTAAAGAATAAGGGGCTTATTATTCCAGAAGAACAGTTCCAAGATTGTGGCATACTCATTTATAAAGAAGATCAGCCCGTGCAATCAGGTGGAAGCGGTGCAGGTTGTTCTGCATCCGTTTTATATGGTCACCTCTTAAATAGAATGAAAAGAGGAGAGCTAAAAAAGATCTTAATGGTCGCTACAGGAGCCTTATTATCGCCACTTACAGTACAACAAAATGAATCAATTCCATGTATTGCACATGCAGTGGCGATTGAAATGCCATAAAGTTAGGAGGATGAATATATGCTACCAATGTTTTTTTGGGCTTTTGTTGTTGGAGGCTTATTTTGTGTGATTGGTCAAATTTGTTTTGATGTATTTAAACTGACACCAGGTCATACTTTAAGTGCGCTTGTCGTGTTAGGAGCGATATTGGATGGGGTAGGACTTTACGAGCCATTATTGGATTTTGCTGGTGCTGGTGCATCTGTACCCATAACGAGTTTCGGTAACTCACTTGTGCACGGAGCTTTACAAGAAGCAGAGCAACATGGATTAATTGGCGTACTAACAGGGATGTTTGAAGTTACGAGCTCAGGTATTTCATCCGCCATCCTGTTTGCTTTTATTGGCGCCCTTATTTTCAAACCAAAAGGATAAGCCTGATTTCAATGAATTAAGGGCCAAGCGGGTACATGCCCAAACATTCTCACATAACCATACATAATGTATAAGGACAAATACATTAGTGAGGTGAATTTATATGGGCTTTGGAGGCTATGGCGGCAATTGTGGTTGTGGCGGTTATGGCGGCGGCTACGGTTACGGCGGTGGCGGTGGCGGTGGCTATGCTGGAGGTACTTTCGTTTTAATCGTTGTCCTCTTCATTTTATTAGTCATTGTCGGTGCTAGTTTCTGCTAATTGTCTTTTATTCTTTGGAGAGATGTGTAATAATAGCATCTCTTCTTTTTTATAGTTATAAATTTTCTGAAAGAAATTTTTATCACGTTTTTAATTGGGCGACATAAGATAAATGGAGTTCAAGAAGGAGCGTGAGGTAGCGGATGGATAATCATTTTTTTAAGAATATCGAGAAAAAAACAGGCGTGAATATGAAGGATGTATTTGAATTAGCGGGCTCGTTACAAAATGCGAATTTTAAAGATGAAGACACGGTTCGTGGCGTCATTCGCAGGGTGTCGCAAATCGCCAACAAACCAGTATCTCAAGAAATGGAAGACAAAATTGTCGATTCTATTGTAAAAGAAGGTAAGTCTTTAGACTTTAATACAATAAACAAAATGATTAATAAAAAATAATGAGAGTCTAACAAGAATTTTTTATCGAACGATTGATTGCCTGCGTGAGATGATACACACGCAGGTTTTTTATTTACTATATATTTTATTTTTGATATGGGGAAGAAAGCGTGATGGATAGGCTTTTTTTCCTTTTCTATGTTGCAAAAGTGATAAATGTAACTGTTCCTTGGCTCTAGTCATTGCTACATATAATAGTCTTCGTTCTTCTTCTAAACTCTGCTCTGTTCCTGTACGATATTCTTCAAGGGCATAATCGTGGGGAAGGCTGCCATCGACTACACTTAAAATATAGACAAAGGGATACTCTAACCCTTTGGCTTTATGAATAGTACTAAAGGTTACAGCGTTCTCAATCGTTTTACTTATTTGCTTCATTTCTTTGATTTTTGCACGCATATGATCCGCATACTCAATGAACTCAAGTAAAGTAGTAAACTTCTTAGCAATTAATTTTAGTTCTTTTAAATCCTCTGAACCTTTATCCATTTTGTTTCCTTCATTACCACGCTTCTTAATGAAATCTTGTATTTGTAGCTCTTTTTCGATTTTTTCAAGTGCTAATAAAGGTGATAGTTGTTTAATTGCTTTAATCGTAGTTACCGTTTTCTTTGCTTTGCTTTGTTGAAACGCATATTTGCTCTGTACCATAGATAAACATTCAAGTAAGCTGCAATCATGTAAGATACTATTCGCTTTCATATCTTGCAAGTGTGATTGTGTTAAAAAAAGAGCCGGTAAGATATCCTTAAGAGCCTGCGCATCTTCCTCATTAATCGCAAGTCTTAAAAAACTAAGCAGTGTCCGGATAATAAAGCGATCATAAAATGATTCGGCATCTTGTTCTATTTTAAATGGAATATTAGACCTGGTAAATCGTTCAAATAGTGCACGACTTGTTGAATGCGTTCGATAAAGGATGGCAAAATCATTAGGTTGGTGCCCTTGTCTTATTCTCTCTTGAATATCTGTCAAAATCATTAAAGCTTCTTCTTCTTCATCGTAAGGGTAGAAGAGTGTAGGGTATGCTTCGTTTTTAAATTGTGCGACCATGTTTTTTGCTTTTCTTCTTTTGTTTTTTTTGATAACTTGACTCGCAAATGCAGTGATTTCGTGACTAGAGCGATAATTTTGTTGTAATGTAATTTGAAAACTGTCATCAAACATCTGTTCAAACTCGGTTAAATACGATGGATCACTACCTCTAAAAGCATATATAGATTGATCATCATCACCTACTGCACAAATATGCTCACTTTCAGGTACTAGCATTCTAAGTAATTCAAATTGAACTTTATTTACATCTTGGAATTCATCAATTAAGATATATTTAAATCGCTTTTGATACTGTGCTAAAATTTGCGGATTTTTTTTAAATAGCTCATAACAGCTACTGAGCATATCATCAAAATCAAAGGTATTCAATCGCTGTTTCTCTTCTTCATAGGCTTGATACATTTGTAGTACCTTTTCCTCCCATGAATCATTCGCCCTTACATCCGTAGGGGATTGCAGCGAGTTTTTCCAAAAGCTAATTAACTGTAAGGCCATATCAAAAGGGAAATCCTTTTCATCAATATGTAGGGCCCTTGCTGATTGTTTGATCATTTGTTCCTTCTGCCAGTTCTTTAAAAGGTAACGGTGGTCCCATTTTTGATTATTATGATCATGAAAAGAAAGAATACGATAGAAAATGCTATGGAAAGTTCCGCAAACCATTTGATTAATATGCTTTGCTGTAACGTATGGATAAGTTTTTATCCGTTGTTTCATTTCGTTAGCTGCCTTAGCTGTAAATGTAACGAGTAGAACAGAACGGGGATCAACTTGATATTCATTGAATAAATAAGCCGTTTTCCCTGTTAAAACGCGTGTTTTTCCACTTCCTGCTCCTGCGAGAACAAGTAACGGACCATGACAATACGTAACAGCTCTTTTTTGATCATGATCAAAAGAAATCCCGTGCTCTTCAAGTGAACGAAGATACCCCTCTGTAGGACTAGCTTGAGAAGCTGTATTTTCTGCAAATGGTGGAATATTTTTAATACGTACAGGGGTTTTAAAAGGCTTTTCCACTTCTTCGAGAATTGATCGACCTTGAGGTAAACGAAAGCCATTGACTTCTTTTTCTTTCGTTTTCTCTGTTGCTTTCGGAATGACTTCGTCCACATAAGCGCACTCTTTTTCATTGTTATGATAAAATTTTGGTTCATCCTGAATACCTAAATAAAATAAAACGTTTTCACCACAATGGGTACAATAAAGGTTCCCTCGTTTTCCTTCTTCATGTATAAATGGATAGTCTGATCGTTTCAGTGTATGTAATTGAATTAGTTCTTGCATTAATCGTGCACTTTTCATCATTTAGCCTCATAACTTAAAAAATTTACTGCATAAAATTAATCATAACAAAGATTTTAGCGCTAAAAAAGAATAAATATGTTTGTTATCAATTGAAAAGGGTTAGTAGTAAAGTAAAGGGGGCAGTGTAATGATTTATCCAATCTCAACCGTTCAAACGGCATACCAACAATATGTAGAGCGAATGTTTATGAATCGAAATCGCTCAATGACTTATAGAAATATTGAAAGGGTAGATCCATCCCGTGGTCAAACAGAAACCAATCATTTATATAAGGACAATAGAAAAAACCATTTATCCTCTTCGCTGAAAGATAGAGAAACAAATGGTAAACAGGGAATAAAAGGCAAATACATTGATTATTACGCATAATATTTCAATAGGTCTGGATATGTAACCCGTCTTCTTTTTCCCAGTCAGCATATAGAATTTCCTTCACATTCTCATAACCTTTCTTTTTTAATTTTTCATCTAGAAATTTGACATCCCAACCGAGAATGTTTAGGTTTTCATGAACAATCTCACCATCTAAAATGATATTAATTGGCACCTTAATCTTCGGATATTTTAATTGCAAGTCCTCAATGGTTGGCGTTGTATATTCAGGCTTTTTCAAGGCGGTAATTGTACCATTTGTCTCTAAGAATGCATATTCGCATTGTCTTAAAGAGAAAATATCTTTTGCCCTCAGTAATTCTTGCAGCTGGTTGAGGTCCAAATGATTCTTTTTCAATTGCCCATATTCAATTTTTCCTTTACGAATCACAATGGAAGGACCGCCTTCTAATAATTTTCTTGTTCTTCTGAACTTCTGTGTGATTTTTTCTGTAGTAAGAATCAAAATGGTCCAAAGAAGAACAGAGAAAAGCATTTGACTTATCCCTGTATTCTCATCATAAAGTGCATTTCCTACTAGTTCTCCTAATACGATGGCAGAAATAAAGTCAAAAGGAGTGATTTGGGATATTTGCGACTTTCCAAGAATCTTGGTCATAATGAAAAGGGCAATAAATCCAACAACGAGAACGAAAGTAATATGTATATATTCATGCATGGGAAACACACCTCTTAAACAAATTTACTGTGACCTTGTTATTGTGTGCTCTTCCCCATTTTTTATGATTAAAAAGACGATCGGATTTTTATTAAATTCTAGCTTCTACATTGTTAATGAAGACAAAAAAGAGATGCGGAATGCACCTCTTTTTTTGCATTTAAATTTGTTTCTTCATTGTTCGGTGAGGTATTCCTGCATCAAGAAATTCTTCAGAGATGACCTCGTAACCTATTCGTTCATAAAAGGGAATCGCATGTGTTTGTGCGTGAAGTTTTAAAGCAGGTACACCTTTTTCTATAGCAAAAGATTCGATCGCATGCATTATTTCTTTGCCGGCTCCTGTTTTTCTTGCATTTTCTTTTACACAAATGCGTTCTACTTTACCATAGCCATCTACAATTCTGAAACGCCCAGCACCACTAGGTTCATTATCTTTATAAAGTACAAAGTGTGTAGCTTCGTCTTCATATTGATCGATTTCTTCTTCTAATGGAACTTTTTGTTCGTCTACAAATACTTCTTTTCTTACTTGATAAGCTTCTTGTAGCTCTTGTTCGTTTTCTACTATTTTAACGTTCATGTTGTTCATTAACCCTTTCCGAGGCGGAATGTTTCATGTACACTCCAAGATCCGTTTTCTAATTGATATAATAAGTGGAATCGATCAACCGTTTCTTCGTGTTCTACATCAAGCATTTTCAGTGAACCATAAACATCAGAATGTTCATCATCGGAAAGTTTTTGTCCAATTGTAATATGAGGGACAAAAGCATATTCTGATTTTTCTCCAACTGTTTGTTCATTGATTTTTTCATGTAGTCGTTCGAGTTCATCTGTTGGGTTAATCTTTAAGTAAATAACGTTATTAACAGGTTGAAATGAACTCACCTTTTTAACGTTCATGTGAAAAGGTTGTTGAACTTTTGCAATTGCATTCAAAGCATCAGTTGTTTGTTTTACTTCTTCTTCTGTAGCTTCAAATGATTTTAATGTTACATGTGGAGGAATCAATGCGTAGTGAGGGTCATATCTTTTCCGATAAGAGTTCGCCAAGTCTTGAATTTTTTTTGACGGAAAAATAACGATTCCATATTTCATAGTTCTACCTCCAAAATAAAATATTTTAAAGAACTTGTCTTATTTTACTATTATAACAAATTTTCAAAAATCATCATATACTAACGAATGTATATAGAAGAAAAAGACAGTTTGACTAAGAAGTAGCCAAACTGCTGTTTCATTAAAGCATTTGCTTGAGAGCACGTTTTAAATCTGGTTGCCAATATGTCCATGTATGATCGCCATCAAATTCATCATAAAAATAAGGGAAGCCTTTATCCTTTATTAATTGTGAAAGTTCCCGATTGGGTGTAAGGAAATCTTCTTCCTTACCGTCAGTTGTTTTGACTGTTGTCTCACCCGTACCAATCACATGATATATATTTAACAGATGTGTATCTTTAAAGGATTTGACTTCTTCCATTACTTTTTCATTCGCTAATGGCGATTGTAAAATGACTGTCCCAAAAGTATTAGGGTATTGTAGAGCAGTTAAAAGAGATACAGTCGCCCCTAAGGAGTCGCCGATCAATGCTCGTCCCATTCCCATTTGGTACGTTGGATATTTTTCGTCAAGGTAAGGTACAAGCTCGTGAGCCAAGAATCTGATATAAGCAGCATTTTGTTCACCATCTGGATGATATTTACGACGGCGGTCTTGTACATTTTTATAAGGAATACCAATGATAATTGTATTTTCCATTTCTTTTGCATCAAGCAACTCATCCGCTGTTCTGCCGATTCGTCCTAATTGAAAATAGTCTTTGCCATCTTGAGCAATTAAAATATTATATTTATATAGCGGTGAATAATTGCCCGGTAAGTATACAAGTATTTCTAAATCTTCCCCTAGTACCTCACTTTTAAAAGTAAAGTCCGTGATTGTCCCTTTTGCTGTATTCATAAAGTAGAACTCCTTTGTTAAAATAATAATCCTATATGGGGTTATATTATCACACAGTGTATGAAACTTCATATAGTAAGTCTTCATTTCCTTAATGAAGAAAGATTCACTCAATTAAGTATGTATGTTTATTTTCCACTTCTATTATATGTAAAGAGCTCTATAATTATAAAACTTCATGAAATTAAGCAAATACCAGTGAAATCAATTGACAGAAATACGCGTAAATAGTATATTTATAAATGTCTTAAATATATTATACATAAACGATTCCGTAGCTCAGCTGGGAGAGCGCTACCTTGACAGGGTAGAGGTCGCTGGTTCGAACCCAGTCGGAA